>NZ_JBQOSO010000003.1:0-4002500 GCF_052216645.1 Mesorhizobium sp. PUT5 | reverse complement strand
TAAGAGGAGAGGTGCAAGCTTTGAATCGAAGCCCCAGTAAACGGCGGCCGTAACTATAACGGTCCTAAGGTAGCGAAATTCCTTGTCGGGTAAGTTCCGACCTGCACGAATGGCGTAACGACTTCCCCGCTGTCTCCAGCATAGACTCAGTGAAATTGAATTCCCCGTGAAGATGCGGGGTTCCTGCGGTTAGACGGAAAGACCCCGTGCACCTTTACTATAGCTTTACATTGGCATTCGTATCGGCATGTGTAGGATAGGTGGTAGGCTTTGAAGCAGGGACGCCAGTTTCTGTGGAGCCACCCTTGAAATACCACCCTTATCGTTATGGATGTCTAACCGCGGCCCGTCATCCGGGTCCGGGACAATGTATGGTGGGTAGTTTGACTGGGGCGGTCGCCTCCTAAAGAGTAACGGAGGCGCGCGATGGTGGGCTCAGAACGGTCGGAAATCGTTCGCTGAGTGCAATGGCATAAGCCTGCCTGACTGCGAGACTGACAAGTCGAGCAGAGACGAAAGTCGGTCATAGTGATCCGGTGGTCCCGCGTGGAAGGGCCATCGCTCAACGGATAAAAGGTACGCCGGGGATAACAGGCTGATGACCCCCAAGAGTCCATATCGACGGGGTTGTTTGGCACCTCGATGTCGACTCATCGCATCCTGGGGCTGGAGCAGGTCCCAAGGGTATGGCTGTTCGCCATTTAAAGCGGTACGTGAGTTGGGTTCAGAACGTCGTGAGACAGTTCGGTCCCTATCTGCCGTGGGTGTAGGAATATTGAAAGGATCTGTCCCTAGTACGAGAGGACCGGGATGGACGTATCTCTGGTGGACCTGTTGTGGCGCCAGCCGCATAGCAGGGTAGCTATATACGGACGGGATAACCGCTGAAGGCATCTAAGCGGGAAACCCACCTTGAAACGAGTATTCCCTGAGAACCGTGGAAGACGACCACGTTGATAGGCCGGGTGTGGAAGAGCGGCAACGCTTGAAGCTTACCGGTACTAATAGTTCGATCGGCTTGATCGTTCTCATTCTCAATGCTCATCGAAGATGAGCGTCCAGCTTTCCTGTCCTCACGGCCGTACCGGCTGGCATGCGCCAGCCTGGCCTCCGGACAGGGCGCGCCAAAAGGCGCGACGGCCCGTCGGCCTTGCGAAGCTGCGCTTCGTAGGCCGCAAGCCGGATGAAACAGGCGCAAACCAGCGCTCACGCATGAGCGGGCCTGACGGCCCTATGCTCCGCGAGGGCGCCGGAAAACCGGCGACACGCAGTCGCGCTTGCGGGCATTGGCCCGACGCGCAGGCTCCTTCGCCGAGGCACATAAGACAACTGGCTATGCCGGCAGCTTCTCGAAAACGTGCGCTTCGCCGACCTGGTGGTTATGGCGGGGCGGCTGCACCCGTTCCCATTCCGAACACGGCCGTGAAACGCCCCAGCGCTGATGGTACTTCGTCTCAAGACGCGGGAGAGTAAGTCGCTGCCAGGTCTGCAAAGCGCACGTTGTCAAATCTTCTCTTTTCGATAAAAGGCCCGCCAAACGGGAGCCCGGGCCGCGCATGCGGCCCTTTCGTTTGGCGGTCGTCATTTTGGCGGTTGTCATCAGGTCGGCGAATGCCTGCCTGCAAAACGGTGACGCGGGATGGAGCAGCCCGGTAGCTCGTCAGGCTCATAACCTGAAGGTCGCAGGTTCAAATCCTGCTCCCGCAACCAAATGTAAATACTCCCGGATGCCCAGATCCGGGAGTTTTTTCGTTTTAGAGCAATTCCAGCAAAAGTGCGAAGCGGTTTTGCGTTCAGAATTGCGTCAAAACAAAGGGTTAGAGCGGTTTTCGATCAGTCTGGCTCATAACCACATGAAGTGAAGTAGTTGGCGCATTCGTTAGGCTGGAAGATATCGACGAGCTTGCCGATCAGGCTCCAGAGGCCGCCGACGGTTCGCTCTCCCGCCTTGCGCAGCATGGCCTTGAGGCGGGAGAAGGCTTTCTCAATGGGGTTGAAGTCCGGGCTGTAGGGCGGAAGGAAGCGCAGTGTCGCGCCCGCTGCCTGGATGTGTTCGCGCACCGAGGCCCGCTTGTGGCTCGACAGATTATCCATGACGACAACGTCACCGGGGCGCAGTTCCGGCACGAGAACCTGAGTGACATAGGCTTCAAACCAGTCGCCGTTGATCGGCCGATCCAGCACCATCGGTGCGACCATGCCACTCATGCGCAGCCCGGCCACGAGCGTGGTGGTCTTGCGGTGGCCATGCGGGAAGCCCATCCGCAGCCGCTCGCCTTTTGGGCAGCGTCCATGGCTGCGGGTCATGTTGGTGGTGGTCCATGTTTCGTCGATGAACACAAGACGCTCCGGTTCCAGATCGATCTGGCCGTCGAACCAGGCCCGGCGCTGCTTCAGGATATCGGGACGGTCTTGCTCGACGGCATGGCCAGTCTTTTTTTGCGCGTCATGCCACGGCGCGCGAAGAAGCGGTGGAGCCCGGCGATCGAGACGTGCAAGCCGATCTCGATCAGCGCCAGGCGCAGTTCCTCAAGCGAGGTGTCCCTGCGCGCTTCCCAAATCGCCAGGATGTCCGCCCCACGCTCCTCGATCCGGCGTGACCGCATATCGCCGCCCTGTGGTTTGGGAGAAAAGTCGCCAGTTTCCCGGCGCTGCGCCTGCCAGCGGATCGCCGTCGATGGTGCAACGCCAAAGCGAGCGGCTGCCGCACGGCAGCTCATACCATCATCAACCGCCGCCAGAAGCCGCGAACGCAAATCCATCGAAAGAGGTTGGCCCATCCATGCCGGCCTCCATCACCAGCACGGATCCTGAATCAGAAATTACGCTCCGAGGGAATCCACTCTCGATTCATAACGGTCGAAATCCGCTCTAGAGCAATTCCGCGGCTCGGAGAAAAGCGGAAACCTCTAGCGCATCCAAAATCGCCGGGCCCGCCGAAGCCGAAAAGCCGCTCGCAAGGCAAGCGCCCGGTTCCTGCCCGGCCAACTGCGGCATCGACATCCGGCATTCGCGGCTGGTATCGCACCCGCTCCACAACTACCGTCAGGCTCCGATTCCGATCTTCCCGGCATGGTCGCGCAGCACATGAATGCACATACGAACCCGGCGCCGCTCGACGACGATCTGGTTGCGGCGCTCCAGCGCCGAAGTTTCGACTATTTCGTTCACGAGGCCAATCCGCACAACGGCCTCATCGCCGACCGCTCGGCAAGGGGATCGCCGGCGAGCATAGCGGCGGTCGGGCTTGCGCTGACGGCCTATCCGGTCGGCGTGGCCCGAGGCTTCGTGACACGCGAGCAGGCAAGGGCGCGCACGCTGGCCACGCTGCGCTTCTTCTGGAACAGCAGGCAGGGACCCGAACCCGACGCGACCGGCTACAAGGGCTTCTACTATCATTTCCTGGACATGGAGACCGGCCGGCGCGTGTGGCGAAGCGAATTGTCGACCATCGACACGGCGCTTTTGATGGCGGGGGTGCTGGTCGCCGGGGCCTATTTCCGCGAAGACGACGAGGACGAGCAGGAGATCCGCACGCTGTCCGAGGCGCTTTACCGGCGCGTCGACTGGGACTGGGCGCGCAACGGCGGCGCCGCGATCACGCATGGCTGGCGGCCGGAGCGCGGTTTTCTGCGGTATCGCTGGCAGGGCTACGACGAAGCGCTGATCCTTTATGTGCTCGGGCTCGGCTCGCCGACCCATCCGCTGCCGCCGGAAAGCTATGCCGCATGGCTGTCGTCCTATCGCTGGAAGAAGATCTACGGCCTGGAGTTCGCCTATGCCGGGCCGCTCTTCATCCACCAGCTCTCGCATGTCTGGCTCGATTTCCGCGGTATCCGGGACGCCTTCATGCGGGTCCGCGGCATCGACTATTTCGAGAACAGCCGCAGGGCGACGCTGATCCAGCGCGAATACGCGATCCGCAACCCGAAGGAGTTTGCCGGCTATGACGGCACGAGCTGGGGCATCACCGCCAGCGACGGGCCGGGCCGGCAGACCCTGCGCATCGACGGCACCGAGCGGCGCTTCTACGGCTATAGAGCGCGCGGGGTTCCCTACGGCCCGGACGACGGCACGCTGTCGCCCTGGGCGGCGGCGGCCTCGCTGCCCTTCGCGCCCGAGATCGTGCTGCCGGCGCTGCGCCATTTCCATGACCTGAAGCTGCATCTCGACAATCCGTACGGCTTCAAGGCCAGCTTCAATCCGACGCTGGCGCAGCCCGGCGGCGATCCCGCCGGCTGGGTCGCGTCCGACCATCTCGGGCTCGATCAGGGGCCGATCGTGCTGATGATCGAAAACCACCGTTCCGACTTCCTCTGGCGGCTGATGCGCGAATGCCCGCATATCTTAAGCGGGCTGCGCAGGGCCGGTTTTTCCGGCGGATGGCTTTGAGGCGCGTTTCGATATAAACCGAACGTAAAACGATAATAAACGAAACTGAATTGCAACATGAACCGCGCTGCGACGGCATGAAGCCGAAACAGGCGCGCGGCATATTCGCGGCAACGAAAACAGCCGATGTCGAAGTTCATGTCCATCCATCCGAAAACAGGCCGACTCATTCTCCTGGCGGGCGTTGCCGCCGCAGCCCTGGCGCTGGGCACCTGCAGCGGGGCTGCAGGCGCAACCGCAGCCCTGGCCATGACGGCTGCCGGGCGGATGACGAGCGGCGAGGCGTTGACATTGCACGCCGCATTGTTCTTCGTGTCGGTCTGGATCGTGTCCAGCCTGCGCATCCGCCGTCTGCGGGCCTTGTGGCGTGTCGGCCCCTGGCGGCTGGCGATGCGGGGCGCCTCGGGCGGCTTGCCGCCGCGGGGACCGAAGGCCCGCGCCGCGACGGGGGGCTCCGTCGCCGGCGCGGGTTTTTCGGGAGCTGTGCCGAATGGAACCGGCGGCAGGGCCGAGCTTGCGTGGGACGCGGGCCTGACGGGTCCTCTGTCGGAAAATTTCAGGAGTTGAGGAAATGGACAGGAAGCTTGCCGCAGCGATCCTATCGGCGCTGCTCTATGCGCACGGGCTGCTGGGCTTTGCCGCACTGGCCAGCGCGCTGCTGCACGGGCACGCAAACGACATCGCCGTTGCGCGTCACATGACCGCCGGCACCGGCGTTCCGGCCGCCACCGCGGACCGTGCTCCTCCGGCGTGGGGTTGAGGCCATGACCACCGGCTTTTCGAGCGGTTTTAGGCGGAAGCCGGTTCCGGCGGATCGAACCGGTAGCCGGTGCCCCGAATGGTCGCGATGCTTGCCGTGTTCAGCTTGCGGCGCAGGCGAACGATGCGCGAATCGATGGAGCGGTCGAAGGCTTCCGCATTCTCGGCCGGAGCGGCGGCGATGATGTCGTCACGCGTCAGCACCTTGCGGGGGCTCGTCACGAACAGACGCAGGAGAGCCACCTGGCCGGGCGAAAGCTGTTCTTCCTTGCCGCAATCGTGCATGACCATGGCCGACCTCAGATCGACGGTGGCGTTTTCCAGCACCACCAGCTCCAGCGCCTGGCGGCCGCGGCGCGCCAGGAGCCGGCCGATCCGCGCGGCCAGTTCGCGCACCACCAGCGGGCTTTCGACGGCGTCGGCGGCGCCCAGTTCCAGCGCCAGCACCTTGTCGAGCAGGTCGCGCGGGCGGCAGATCAGGATGAAATCGGCCCCGCTCCGGCCGCCATGGCGCCTGAGCAGGGCGCGGCCGTCCGCAGGGCTGAGTTCGTCGCCGATCACCACGACGTCGATGCCGCCGGCGCCAAGCAGCGGCTCGGCCTCCCAGGCCGTGCGCAGGTTGCGCACCTCGTTGCCGCGCCGCTCCAGATGGCCGGCCAGGTCGTCCGCCACCACATCGGCCACGCAGATCAGCGCGACGACCGGCCTCGCCGCCATTTTCCTTCTCCCCCTCCGCGCCGGAAACAGGCACTGGACATCATGTTTACACCCAATCTACCTTGTACGGAAAGCGGGGGCGAGACGACGCTGCGCGCGCGCATACTCATCGTGGAGGACGAGCCGGACCTCAGGGAGGCGGTGGCCGAGTATCTCGGCGCCAACGGCTATGACGTGTCTGCCGCCGAAAATGCCGCCATGGCGCGGCCGCTGCTGGAAACGCAATCCTTCCATCTGGCGATCCTCGACATCGCCATGCCGGGCGAGGACGGGCTTTCGCTCGGCCGCTGGCTGCGCGGCAGGATGCAGACCGGCATCATCTACGCCACCGCCGCCGGCACGGCGCTCGACCGCATCGTGGGGCTGGAGCTGGGCGCCGACGACTATGTCGTGAAGCCCTATGAATTGCGCGAGCTGCTGGCGCGCACGCGCAGCGTCCTGCGCCGCGTGCCGCCACCCGCAGCCGCAATGCCGCCGGGAGTTGCCGATGCAGGGGCCGGCACGGGCCGCCGCACATTGCGCTTCGGCGGCTTCAGCGCCGATCTCGACGGCCGCACCGTGAGCGGCCCGGACGGCGCGGCGGTGGAGATGACCAAGAGCGAGTTCGACGTGCTGGAGGTTTTCCTGACGCGGGCCAACCGGCTGCTGACCCGCGCCGCGATCTCGGAAGCGATCGGCGCCGCCGCGGACGCGGACGATTCCTCGCGCGCTGTCGACATCCGCGTCATGCGGCTGCGCAAGAAGATCGAGGCCGACCCTGCCAATCCGAAATTCCTGCGCACGGTGCGCGGCGAAGGCTATATCTTCTCGCTGCCGGCGGCGGATGCCGGCCGGGAATGACCACGGCGGAACGGGCTTTTTGATGGAAGCTCCCCTGCGCAGAACCGAAACCTCGCTGCCCAGCAGCGGCACGGCGCCGAGGGAGGCGAGCCTGGCGGTCGCGGCCGCGCGCATCGCGCGGCGCCTGCGCGAGGCGGCGGACTGGCGTCAGGAGATCGGCGAGCTGCTGGAACTGCTCGCCCGCTCCTGCATGGGGCACCGCGCCATCCTGTTCAGGCTGGAGGACGCGCCCGGCCAGGGCCTCACCCAGTCGGTGGCGGCCTATTGGGTCGACCGCTCCATCGCAGGCATCGCAGCCGCGCCCTCCATCATCCCGCAGGCCGTGGTGCATATGGACCCGCTGCTCGGCAAGGTCGCGCAGGAGGGGCGGCAGGGCAAGATGTTCGCAGGGCTCACCCGCGACATCGAAGGCTTCCTGCGGCAGGATTTCGAAAAGCAGCGCATCGTCTCCTTCCTCTCCGTGCCCGTGTGGGCCAACGGCACGCCCTGGGGCTCGCTCGCCGTCAACGATTGCGTCGACGAGCGCGTCTGGACCGACGAGGTCAGGGCGGCGATGGAGATCGTGGCGCTTGCGGTGGGCGATGCGATCGAGCGTTCGCAGTCGGAAGCGCATGTCAGCGAGGTCGTGCGCCGCACCATGATCCAGGCTTCGCTCGACGCCATCATCGTCATCGACGAGACCGGCTCGGTCATGGAATTCAACCCGGCGGCCGAGAAGATGTTCGGCTACCGGCGCAGCGAGATACTGGGCCGCGACCTGCTGCACATGATCGTGCCGCACTATTACCGCAAGGGCTATGCGACCGGGGCCGAATACATGGCCGGGCGCGGCGCGCCGATGATCGGTCAGCGGCTGGAGACGGTGACGCAGAACGCAGCCGGCGAGGTGTTCCCGATCGAGCTGACCGCGACCGAGATCAAGGTGGCCGACCGGCGGCTGATCTTCGGCTCGATCCGCGACCTGCGCGAGAGGCTGCGCGCGGAGGAGGAGATCCACCGCCAGCGCGAGAAGCTGCACCAGAACGAAAAGATGGCGGCGATGGGCTCGCTGCTGGCCGGCGTCTCGCACGAGCTGAACAATCCGCTGGCGGTGGTGGTGGCGCAATCGACGCTGCTGCACGAGTTCGCGCCCGACCAGCAGACCAAGGTCCGGGCCGAGAAGGTGCGTGCGGCGGCGGAACGCTGCGGGCGCATCGTCAAGAGCTTCCTGTCGATGGTGCGGCTGCATCCGGCGGCGGAGGCCGAGACGGACCTCAACCAGATGGTGCGGGCGGCGCTGGAACTGACCGCCTACGGCGCCCGTTCCAACGGCATCATCATCGACAGCGACTTTGCGGCCGGGCCGCTGCTGGTGCTGGCCGATGCCGACCACATCACCCAGGTCGCGGCCAATTTCCTCATCAACAGCCAGCATGCGCTGGCCGGCGTCGGCGGCGACAGGCTGATCAGGGTGCGCACCTACCGGGCCGCCGGCGGCGATCCCGGCTTCTTCGTGGAGGACAACGGGCCGGGCATCGACAAGGCGATCCGCCCGCGCATCTTCGAATCCTACTTCACCACCAAGCCGGCGGGCGCCGGCACCGGCATCGGCCTGTCGATCTCGAAATCGATCGTCGAGCGGCTGCGCGGCCGCATCTGGTTCGAGGAGGCGGTTCCGCGCGGCGCGCGCTTTCTGGTGGAGCTGCCTGCGATCGCCGCCGGCGCCGGCCATGTGCCGGCCGCGCAGGGCAGGGCGAAGCCGAGCGGGCTGCGCCGCGCGCTCATCGTCGACGACGAGCCGGACGTCGCCGCCTCGCTGTCGGACATATTGGAGCTGATGGGCATCAGGTCGCGCATCGTCGCGGGCTGGCAGTCGCCTGCCGTCACGCTCGCCGGTCACCGCGAGCCGGATATCGTGTTCTGCGACCTGCGCATGCCCGGCGTCAGCGGCATGGAGGTCCACCGGCAATTGCTCGCCGAACGGCCGGCCCTGGCACGGCGCTTCGTGCTGGTCACCGGCGACCTTGTCGGCGCCAGGGCCGAGGTGGAGGCGCTGCCGGCGGAGCGGCGGCCGCTCATGCTGGAAAAGCCGTTCTCGACGCTGGACGTGCGCGGCGCGCTGGCCGCGGTGGCCGAGCGCGGCGCACGGGAGGAATGAGCCGGCTTCCGGCTCTGCGGCAGGCAGCCCTAAGCGCCGGAAAAGATGGCGAAAATCGCTGCCGCAGCAGAGTCGAATCCCGTCAAATTTCGTCAAGCCGTTGCATTTGAATGGAAAATATGCTTTTATTGAATGTATATTCAATAAATGAGACCGTTCATGAACCCGCATTTTCGTGATGTGGCCGTCCCCAACGATTGGGACCGGCGGGGGCTGCCGGCTTGGAGCTACCACAGCGCGGCGCTGCTCGAACTGGAGAAGGAGCACCTGTTCCGCAGCCATTGGCAGATCGCGGGCCATGTTTCGGATATCCCGAACGAGGGCGATTATCTCGCCATGGACGCGGTGGGCGAGCGGGCGCTGATCCTGCGCGGCAAGGACGGCGTGGTGCGCGGCTTCCACAACATCTGCCGCCATCGCGGCGGCCGCGTCGTGGCCGACGACAAGGGCACCTGCAGGAACGCGCTGGTGTGCCCGTTCCACGGCTGGGTCTACAATCTCGACGGCACGCTGCGGGGCGCGGCCCGCCCGCGCACCTTCCCCGAACTCGACAAGGCCGAGTTCGGCCTGATGCCGCTCGACCTGGAAATCTGGATGGGTTTCATCTTCGTGCGCTTCCGCAGCGGCGGGCCGCAGCCTTCCGTGGCCGAACTGCTGGAGCCGATCGCGGCGGAGCTTTCGCACTACAATGCCGGGGCGATGGTGCCGGCCTGGGGCGTCTGGACCCAGACGACGCCGGTCAACTGGAAGTCGGTGCGCGACGTCGACAATGAAGGCTACCATGTCGCCATGGCGCATCCGGCGCTGCAGGATCTCTATGGCGCGACCTATTATGACGAGCCCTTCGTCAACGGGGTTTCGCGCTCCTTCGCCACCTACAATCCGCATGCTGGCCGCCGCTGGAGCGTGCGCAACTATATGCGCATCGCGCCGGAGGCGCGGCATCTGCCGGAAAATCTGCGGCGGGCCTGGGTCTATTACGGCATCTTCCCCAATGCGGTGATCGCCGCGACGCCGGAAACGGTGCAATTCTACCAGGAATTCCCGCTTTCGACCGGGCAGACGCTGCTGCGCGGCGCCATCTACCGCCACGCCGACGAGACGCGCGAGCAGGCGGCGGCGCGGTATCTGGCCCTACGCATCGACCGCGACACGCAGGCCGAGGATGTGCAGCTTTCGGTATGGTCGAACGAATCCATGCAGTCGAAAGCCTTTGCCGGCTTCTATCTGTCCGACCTCGAATATGGCGTGCGCACCCACCACGACCACCTGCGGGCGCAACTGCCGGTGCTGGCGCTGGAAACCGCCCCGGGCGAGGGGGAGATGGCCGGCGTCAACGCGGCGATGCGGGCGCAGGCATAGAACATTTGGCGCTCTGCAGGATCGCTATGCCGAAGCCGCATGTTTGGTGCTAGCATCGACTGCGCGAAGCGATCAGGCGAACAGGAACCGGCATGGCGGAAAGCACGACGAACGAGCAAAAATCCCCGTCCCAACTGATCGACGCCAGGATCGGCGAACTGGGCGACTGGCGGGGCAGGACGCTTGCGCATATGCGCGCCCTCATCAGGCAGGCGGATCCGGACGTGGTCGAGGAATGGAAGTGGCGAGGCGTTCCGGTGTGGTCCCATGACGGGATCATCTGCACCGGCGAGACCTACAAGAGCGTGGTCAAGCTGACCTTCGCCAGGGGGGCTTCGCTGGAAGACCCCTCGGGACTGTTCAACTCCAGCCTCGAAGGCAATGTGCGGCGCGCGATCGATCTGCATGAGGGGGACGAACTGGACGAGGGTGCGTTCAAGGCCCTCATAGGGGCTGCGGTGGCGCTGAACGGGACCAAGAGGAAGCGGTAGGCCAATGCCTGCCGCGCCCCCGGCGGCAACGGACATGGCGCTCCGCAAAGCATCCGCCTTGCAGGACGAAACGGCTCTGCTACAGGAAGGGCATGTCCAGGACCACGCCCGCCATGCTCGCGCTGACCAGAGCCGGCATCGCCTTTTCGCTTGCGACCTACGACTACGATCCCGGCGCCGAACGCGTCGGGCTGCAGGCGGCCGAGGCGATCGGGGTGCCGGCTTCCATCGTGTTCAAGACGCTGATGGTGGAGGTCGACGGCAAGCCGGCCTGCGTGGTCGTTCCCTCCGACCAGGAGATCAACATGAAGAAGGTGGCGAGCGCCTTCGGGGGCAAGTCGGCGCAGATGATGAAGCCGGCCGATGCCGAGCGGCTGACCGGCTACAAGGTCGGCGGCATCAGCCCCTTCGGGCAGCGCAAGCCGGTGCCAGCGGCCGTCGAGGAAATGGCGGTGCTGGAAGACGAGATCTACCTCAACGGCGGCCAGAGGGGATTGCAGATACGCATGCGTCCGGACGATCTCGTCCGGGCCCTGGGCGCCAGGGTGGCCGACCTCATTCGATAGAGCCCTTCGCGGTTATCCGCGCCACACGCCTTCGCTGCGCAGGTCGTCCATGGTGCGCGAGATGCCTTCGCGCAGGATCGCCACCATGTCGTCGATCTGGTCCTTGGTGATGGTGAGCGGCGGCGACATCACGCACATATTGATGAGTGGCCGCACCAGCAGGCCGAGGTCCTGGCAATGGGCATCGATGCGCTTGCCGACGTCCTTGTCGAGCTGCAGCGGGTTCTTGCTGTCGCGGTCGGCCACGCAGTCCACGCAGGCCATCAGGCCGAGCCCACGCACTTCGCCGACCAGCGGCAGTTCCTCCAGCGTCTTCAGCCGTGCCTGAAAATAGGGCGCCATCGCGCGGGCATGGGCGAGCACGCCGTCTTCCAGCAGGTCCAGGTTCTTCAGCGCCACCGCGCAGCCCACGGGATGGCTGGTGTAGGTCAGCCCATGCGCGAACATGGCCTCGGGATGGTTGGAGCGGCGCAGCGTCTCCAGCAGCCGGCCGGAGACGACGACCCCGCCGAGCGGGAAGTAGCCGGAGGTGACGCCCTTGGCGAAGGTGATCATGTCCGGGTCCAGCCCGAACACCTCGCCCGAGGCAAAGACATGGCCGAGCCGGCCGAAAGCGGTGACCACCTCATCGGAAACGTAGAGGATGTCGTTGGCGCGGCAGATCTCGCGGATGCGCGTCAGATAGGTGTCGGGCGGCACGATGACGCCGCCGGAGGCCTGCACCGGCTCGCCGACGAAGGCGCCTATGCGGTCGGCGCCGATCCTCTCGACCGTGGCGCGGAATTCCTCCACAAGCATGTCGGCGAAGGCTTCGAGGCCCATGCCTTGCGGCCTGCGGAAGGGATCGGGCGAGGAAAGCTTGACGACCAGCGCATCGGCGCCATCCATCCAGTCGCGGTCGCGCGGGCGGCCGTTCAGCGACGCCGACAGATAGGTCGAGCCGTGATAGGCGCCGCCCCGCGACAGGATCAGCTTCTTGTCCGGCCGGCCGCGCACATTGTTGTAGAACTGCATGAAGCGCAGCGCCGTCTCCACCGCCGACGAGCCGCCGGTGGTGAAGAAGACATGGGAAAGGTCGCCTCCCGCGTGGCCGGCGATGCGCCGGGCAAGCTCGGCCGAAGGCGCGTTCATCGTGTACCACGGGGTGTTGTAGGACAGCGCCATGGCCTGGTCGTACATGACCTGCGCGAGTTCCGCGCGGCGGTGGCCGACATTGACGCACCACATGCCGGCCGGCCCGTCGATCAGGCGCTTGCCGTCGGCGCCGGTGATGTAGATGCCGTCGCCCTCGCCGATCAGCATGCGCGCCTCGGCGCCGGCCTCGCCGGCCACCGGCCAGGGCTGCACCAGGTGCCGCTCGGCCAGCGCCGCCGCATCGGCGGCGTCCCGGGCAGGCGCCGCAGCCGTTTCCGCCGTCTTCAGGTCCTTGACCGCCGCCATGGTTCGCTTCGTCCTTCCCTGTCTGCCCGTGCAGTGCCCCGGGGTCGCTCCCCGGACCTTCCGTGTCAGGCCGTGCCGTTGCGGCAGCGGGCCTTTTCGCCGCGGGTCCGGGCGCCCTGCCACTGTGTCGCCGGTCGCCCGATCGCGCTTCATTTTGAATATCTGTTCAATCAATATCGCAGAAATAGCGCTTGCTTTCAATCCGCACATGCGCGCATGATGATGAAAGCCGGCAAGCGGAAAACGCCCGGCGCAAAGCTCGCGATCGCCGGGTGCGGCGGTGGCCGCTGCCGGGCGTTCCGGCGCAGGGCCGTGGCGTCGGGGGAACGGCGCCGGCCTGGAAACGGGATGGCAGCATGGCGGGATATTCCAGGCCAGCGACCGACATCGCCCCTGCAATCTTGCGAGGCACCCCGGGCCGGGGCATGCCGCGGCGATGCGGACCGGGACAATGACGGCGGCAGCGGAAGGAGCGGCTCCGCTTTCCGCGCGGCGCGGCCGCAACGGAAAGGCTCTTCTGCAGTCGGAATCCTTCCAGGGGCTGGCCCTGATCAGCCCAACACTGCTCTATGCGCTGGTGCTGCTGGTGACGCCGATCCTGGTGGTGATCGCGCATTCCTTCTGGACGCAGCACTATCTGACCATCGACCGCACCTTCACGCTGGAGAACTACCGCATCGCGCTGACCGAGCCGATCTATCGCGACCTGCTCTGGCGTTCGCTCACCATTTCGCTGCTGGTCAGCCTTTTCACCGTGGTGCTGGCCTATCCGATCGCCTATTTCATCTCCTTCCACGGCGGCCGCCGCAAGGGGCTGTGGCTGTTCCTCATCACCATCCCGTTCTGGACCAGCTATCTGCTGAGGGTGATGTCGTGGAAGGTGATCCTGGGCTACAACGGCGTGCTGAATTCGGCGCTCATGGGGCTCGGCATCACCAGCGAGCCGTCCACGGCGCTGCTTTACAATTCCAGCGCCGTCATCATCACGCTCACCCATGCCTGGGCGGCCTTCGCCATCCTGCCGATCTTCGTATCGCTGGAGAAGGTCGACCGCACGCTGGTCGAGGCCGCGACCGACCTGGGCGACGGGCCGCTGCGCTCCTTCCTGCGCGTGACGCTGCCGCTGTCGGTGCCCGGTGTCATCGCGGCGCTGCTGATCGTCATGATCCCGACCGTGGGCGACTACGTCACGCCCAAGCTGGTGGGCGGCAAGGACGGCGTCATGATCGCCAACGCCATACAGGCGCAGTTCGGCAAGGCGGCCAACTGGCCGCTGGGTGCCGCCCTTTCGGTCGCCACCATGGTGGTGGTGAGCCTGATGGCGGGGGCGGCCGTCTTCATCATCCGCTCGGCGGCGAGGCTGGCGCGATGAGCGGGCTCGGCCTGAAGCGGCTGCTGCCCGGCGGAAGCTGGCTGGCCACCTACGCCTTCGTCTATGTCGGCTTCCTGTACCTGCCAGTGGTGTTCCTGCCGATCTTTTCCGTCAACGTCGCCGCGACGCCGAAATTCCCGCTCTCCGGCTATACGCTGAAATGGTACGCGGGCCTGCCGCACACGCCCGAACTGCTCAGCGCGGCCTGGAACAGCCTCGTCGTCGGCGTCTCGGCCTCGGTGCTCTCGACCGCGTTCGGCATATTGGCCGCGCGCGCCATCACCCGCTACCGCTTCCCCGGCCGGCGGCCGATCAACGGCCTCATCATGGCGCCGCTGGTGCTGCCGGAAATCATCGTGGCCATCTCCATGCTGCTGGTGATGCTGCAACTGGGCCTGTCGCTGTCGCTGTTCACCGTGGTGCTCGGCCATGTGCTGGTGTGCATCCCCTATTCGATGACCGTGCTGACCTCGGGCTTCGAGGGCTTCGACCGCAGCCTGGAGGAGGCTTCCGCCGACCTCGGCGAGACCGCCTTCGGCACCTTCCGGCGGGTGACGCTGCCGATGATGACGCCGGCCATCATCTCCAGCCTGCTGGTGTCCTTCACCATCTCGCTGGACGAGTTCATCATCGCCTTCTTCCTCACCGGGACCGAAGCCACGCTGCCGATCTACATCTGGGGGCAGTTGCGCTTCGCCGCCAAGCTGCCCGGCGTGCTGGCGCTCGGCACGCTGCTTCTGGTCGGCTCCTTCCTCCTGCTGTCGCTCGCCGAAATCCTGCGCCGTCGCGCCGCGCGGCGCACGCAATCCGAAGGGGGTCTCTATGCCTGATGATTTGGGGCCTGATGATGTCGGACCTGATGATGTGGAGCCGGCGCGCTCCGGCCGGCCGATGATCGAGATCCGCGACGTCACGCGCAGCTACGGCGCCTTCAAGGCGCTGGACGATGCCAATGTGACGATCAACGAGGGCGAGTTCTTTTCGCTGCTCGGCCCTTCCGGCTGCGGCAAGACTACGCTCCTGCGCATGATCGCCGGCTTCGACAATCCCACCAGCGGCACGATCGCGGTGGACGGCCAGCCCATGGCGGGCATTGCAGCCAACCGGCGGCCGACCAACATGGTGTTCCAGAGCTACGCCATCTTCCCGCATCTCAATGTCGAGCAGAATGTCGGCTACGGGCTGAAGCGGCTGAAGCTGGGCGCTGCCGAGGAAAAGCGCCGGGTCGAGGAAGCGCTCGCGCAGGTGTCGCTCACGGGGCTCGGCAGGCGCGGCGCCACCGAACTGTCGGGCGGGCAGCGGCAGCGTGTGGCGCTGGCGCGCGCGCTGGTGATGCGGCCCAAGGTCCTGCTGCTCGACGAGCCGCTGTCGGCGCTGGACAAGAAGCTGCGCGAGCAGATGCAGGTCGAACTGCGCCGGCTGCAGCAGGCGGTGGGCATCACCTTCATCCTGGTCACCCACGACCAGTACGAGGCGCTGGCCATGTCCGACCGCATCGCGGTGATGTTCGGCGGTCGCATCGCGCAGGTGGCCTCGCCCAAGGAAATCTACCAGCGGCCGGTGAACCGGCAGGTGGCCGACTTTCTGGGCGGCATGAATTTCGTGCGGGCCGAGATCGTGGAGGAGAGCGGTGCCTCCATCACCGTCGACACGCTGGGCTTCGGCCGCGTGCGCACCGACAAGCCGAGCGCCTTCGTGCGCAGTGGCGGCGCGGCCACGCTGGGCATCCGGCCGGAACGGCTGCGCGTGCTGTGGGACGACGAGACCTCCGAGTTCCAGGTCGCCGGCAAGGTGGTGGAGCGCCATTATTTCGGCGAGATCACCCACCTCGTCGTGGAGATACCGGGGCTGGAAAAGCCGCTTTCGGTGACCGAGACCAACGATTTCGGCGCCGACGACATCCCGCTGGGCGCACGCATCCGGCTGGCCTACGACCCCGACGCGCTGGTGGCGCTGGCCGACTGACTATTTGTCGGTGACGATCTTGACCTTGTCGCCGGCCGAGACCGTGGCCACGGGAGCGAGCGCGTTCAACACCCGGAACAGATCGAGCTTGCGGTCGACCCCCACCATCATGGCGGCGAGCGAGCCGACCGTCTGGCCGGGCTGCACGGAGACCACGCGGATGTGCAGCGGCTTCAGCGCCGCCTTCTCCGATGCGCTGAGGAGGCGGAAGGAGCCGCTCACCGTGCGGGCGACCGAATCGAGGGCGTTGCTGGCCGCGGGCGCCGCGGTGAGCAGGCGGTAGACCCGGTCGCCGGCGCGAACGACGGCGATGTCGAACTGCCAGCCGTCGGCGCGGGCGTGGGCGACGGCCGCCTCGTTGCCGCTGATGGTTTCCTGGCGCACGCTGGCGTCGTCAAGCCCCGCCACCCAGCCGCTGCGGATGTAGTCGGTCAGCGAGCGCTTGCGGTCGAGGTCGACGCCGTCGAAGCGCACCGCCATGTCGCCGGGGCCGGTGGCGGTGACGGCGGCGCTCGAATTGTCGATGATGAAGCCGTCCGGCACGGAGAAGGACACGCCGAGCTTCGGATGCAGGAAGGTGTTGCCGCGCACATAGCCTTCCTCCGGCGTGTCGCCGTAGAGGATGCCGTCTATGCCGGCCAGGAAGGAATCGCGGTCGCGCGTGCCGACGCCGGGCGGGCCGAACTGGCGCGCCAGGCGCTGGGCCAGTTCGATGCGCTGGGGCGTGTTGGGGTGGGTGGCCAGGAAATCCAGGCTGGCGTCGGTGGCGCCGCTGATGGAGCGGAAGTCCGTATAGGCGGACATGGATTGCAGGAAGCGGCTGGCCGCATAAGGATCATAGCCGGCTTCGCCGACCGACTTGATGCCGATGGCGTCGGCTTCCAGTTCCTGGTTGCGCGAGAACTGTGCGAGCCTGAGCTTGCCGCGGATGAGCGCGACGCGCGCGGTCGGGCTGTCGCCCAGCACGTCCGACACCACCTTGGTCGCCAGCCCCTCCTCGGCCTCCAGCTTCTGGCGCGCCAGCCCGTGGTTGGCGGTGACGTGGCCCATCTCGTGGGCGATGACGGCGGCGACCTCGGAGGAATCATTGGCCAGCGCCAAAAGGCCCCGTGTGATGTAGAGATAGCCGCCCGGCAGCGCGAAGGCGTTGACGTTGGGCGAGTTCAGGATGGTGATGCGGTAGGCCTGCGTCGGGTTGGCCGACACGGTGGTCAGGTTGCCGACCACCTTGGCGACCATGCGCTCCAGTTTGGGATCGGAATATTCGCCGCCATAGGTGGCCAGGATGCGCGGATGCTGCGCCCGGGCAAGCTCGGCCAGCTTGTTGTTGGCGGTGACGGTGTCGACCGTGACCGGCTTGTCGGAGGGCTGGAAGCCGGATTCCTCCACGCTGCCCGGCATGACCGACTGGCAGGCGGCCAGCGACACGGCAAGGCCGGCCAGCGCGACAAGGCGCGCCAGCGGCTTCAGGGCGGCAATGTGCAGGCCGTCGAGCAGGTCGGCATCCTTTCAGTTTCGCCGGGGGCGAATCAGCCCGTAGCGATCATACCCTTCACCGTTCGAACCGAAAGCAGCCAACCCATGATGCCAAGCAAGCGCCCCGTTCAATGGAGAGGGTTTGACCGTAAATTATGTCCGCTTGCGGGCAACATCGCGTGATCCACCGTCATCGGCGCCGATATAGCGCCGAAATGCCGCCGGTCCAGCACCGGCGAAGAAATCGCCCGCAGGTCCGGCGGCGACAACCTTGCCGTCCTCCAGGAACACGACGCGGTGGGCGATGCGGCGCGCATCGTCGGGCTGGTGGGTGACGAACAGCACCGTCATGCCCTGCTCGGCCTGAAGGGCGTCCACCAGGTCCAGCATGTCGTCGCGCAGGGCCGGGCCCAGCGAGGCGAAAGGCTCGTCGAGCAGCAGCACCGGCCGGTCACGCACCAGCGCCCTTGCCAGGGCGACACGCTGGCGCTCGCCGCCGGAAAGCTCGCGCGGCAGGCGCTGCTCCTTGCCGGCCAGGCCGGTGCGGTGAAGCGCGTCGGCGATCGCGGCGCGATCGCCATGGGTGAGCTTCAGGGCGGGCGACCGGCCGAGGCCGACATTGTCGGCCACCGTCAGGTGGGCGAAGAGATTGTTTTCCTGAAACACCATGGACACGGGGCGTGCCGAAGGCGGCGCGGCGGTAAGGTCCCGGCCGCCGATCAGCACGCGGCCGGCGGCCGGCGTCTCGAAGCCGGCGACGAGATTGAGCAGGGTGGACTTGCCGGAGCCGCTGGCGCCCATCACCGCCGTTATCTCGCCCGCGGCGAAGGCCGTATCATAGACGAATTCGGTCGCGCCGTAGAGGAAGCGCACATCGTCCAGCCGCACCGGCAGGCCGGCGGTCGCACCTGTGGCGGCAGCGTCGGTCGGCATCTGGTTCATTCGGCTTTCTCCCTTCCCAGACGCCCCGCGGCCAGCATCAGGGCCAGGCAGACGGTGCCCAGAAGCAACGCCAGCCCGGCCGCGTCGGCGGTGCGGTAGCTGCCCATGCGTGCCAGAAGCAGATAGGGCAGTGTCTGCACCTGGTCGCTGCCGAACAGGGCGATGACGCCGAGGTCGCCCAGCGACAGCGCCATGGCGAAGGCGAAGGCGGTGCCGAGCGGGCGCCTGAGCGCCGGCCAGTCGACCAGCTGCAGCCGGGTCCAGCCCGAAATGCCGAGCTGGGCGCACAGCCGCTCGTGGCGCTCGCTGGAGGCGTCGTAGGCGGGCCGCACCGCGCGGATGGCGAAAGGCATGGCCATGACGGCATTGACGGTCACCACCATGATCGGGGCCACGGCAAAGACATCGCCGAAATGCCGCAGCAGCATGAACCAGCCGGCGCCGACGACGATGGGCGGCACCACCAGCACGAAGCCGGCGCCGGTATCGGTCAGCGTCTCCAGCAAGGACTTGCGCCGGCCGCGGCGGCCAAGCTCCAGCGCGCGCCGGGCCATTGCCAGCGCCAGCGAAAGAGCCGCTGCCAGCAAGGCGGACAGGAAGGCCAGAACGATGCTGGTCAGCGCCGCCTGGCGAACAGGTGCCTCGCCGGCCAGCCGCACCAGGTCGGCCTGAAGCCCGGCCGCGACCGTGGCGACCATCGGGCCGGCGACGAAGGCGAGCGCGAGCAGGATGAGCGACGCGTTCAGGGCGGTTTCGGCCCGGCCCGGCGACAGGAAACGGCGGGGGGCCACCGGCAGGCCGGCGTCGCCGGTCATTGTGGCGCCGAGCCGGGCGAGCCCCGTCACGACGATGGCGGTCAGCGCCACCTGCAGCAGCGTCAGCGCAACGGCGCGCGCAGGATCGAAATCGAAGCGCAGCGCCTGGTAGATGGCGACCTCGAGCGTCGAGGCGGCCGGCCCGCCGCCCAGCGTCAGCACGATGGTGAAGGAGGTGATGCACAGCATGAAGACAAGCCCGGCGACGCCCGGCAGCGCCTGCCGCAGCGCCGGCCACTCGATCAGCCGGAAGGTGGCGCGCGCATCCATGCCGAGCTGGCTGGCCAGCCGCCACTGGTCGGCCGGCACGGTTTGCAGCGCTTCCAGGAAAAGGCGCGCGCAAAGCGGCATGTTGAAGAAGACATGCGCCACGAGAATGCCGGACAGGCCGTAGATACCGGGCCATGTGCCGCCCGAGGCCGCTGTCAGGAGATCGGCGAAATAGCCGGCGCGGCCATAGAGCGCCAGCACGCCGAGCACTGCGACGATGGCGGGCAGCGCCAGCGGCACGGCGAACAGTTGCAGCAGGAGCGTGCGGCCGAAGAAGCGCGGGTGGCGCGACAGCGCGCGGGCCACCAGCAGCCCCGGCAGCACCGACAGAAGCGTGGAAAGCGCGGCCTGCCAGAGCGTGAAGCGCGCCACGCGCAGCAGATAGGCGTCGAAGGCCAGGATCGCATTGCCGAAATCGCCCGCGCCCTCGGCGACAAGGCCGGCAAAGGCGCCGCCGATCAGGATGCCGACGAAGGCCAGCGCGAAAATGCCGGCGCAGATGCGCGGCTCCGCCTTCGCCGCGAGAGCAACGCGAGCGCCCATGAGTTTCGGCGCAACAGCACCTCCATCCTTAACCCCTCCCCGCAAGGGGGAGGGGGTATCTTCATGTGCGCTCACCCCGCTCGCGGGCGGGGGGCGTTTCACTTGCTCATGACGGAAAGCCATTCGTCCACCCAGGCCTTGCGGTTCTCGGCCACCTCCTCGGGGCTGAGGATGAGCGTCTTTGCCGGCTTCACCAGCCTGTCGAAGACCGGGTCGAGCGGCTTGTCGGTCCTGCCGGCCGGGAACATCCAGTTGGTCTCGGGAATGGCGTCCTGGAAGCCGGGACCGGTCATGAAGGCGAGGAACTTCTGCGACAGCGGGTTTTTCGCCCCGGTGGTGGTGATGCCGGCCACCTCGACCTGGAGGTAGTGGCCTTCCGAGAAGGCGGCCGCTTGGTAGCGCTCGGTCTTCTCCTCGATCATGTGATAGGCCGGCGAGGTGGTGTAGGACAGCACCATCGGCGCCTCGCCCTTGGTGAACAGGCCGTAGGCCTCGCTCCAGCCGGGGGTCACCGTCAGCACCCTGTCTTTCAGCTTCGCCCAGGCGCCTGCGGCCTCGTCGCCATAGACCGACTTGACCCAGAGCAGCAGGCCGAGGCCCGGCGTGGAGGTGCGCGGGTCCTGGATGGCGATTTTCTGGCTCGGGTCGCCCTCGACCAGCTCCTTGAGGCTCGTTGGCGGGGTCTTGAGCTTATCGGTGTCGTAGACGACGGCGAAATAGCCGTAGTCATACGGGACGAAAATGTCGTCGCTCCAGCCGCCGGGCACGTTGACGTCGCCGACCGGGCCGTGCGGGGCAAACAGGCCGGTAGCCCTGGCGTCCGCGGTCAGGTTGGTGTCGAGGCCGAGGACCACGTCGGCCTTGGTGGCGGCCCCTTCCAGCTTGACGCGGTTGAGCAGCGCCACGCCGTCGGCGACCGAGACGAAATCGACCTCGCAGCCGCATTCGGCCTCGAAGTTCTTCTTCACTGCCGGGCCGGGACCCCAGTCGGCGGTGAAGCTTTCATAGGTGTAGACGGTGAGCCTGTCCTTGGCCGCGGCGGGCAGGGCCGTGGCGGCCAGCGCCAGGGCGGGCAGAAGGATCGACAATATCTTGCGCATGGGCGCCTCCTTGCAAGTGTTGCGGGAATCGAGGCGCCGGATCTTCCGAGGCATCTAATCCCTCCGCCGGTACAAACCGGATCAGGTTCAGCGGGTTGGCGATCACGCCTCTCAGCCGGTCCGCGCGCAGCGTCCGGCACCCCGTTAGAGCGCCTGCACACATAGGCCGGGCCGCCGCGCCACGCAAGTGCCGTCGGGACCCGAGGCGCGGCCTTCCGTTTGCCCGATCGGACTGGTAAGGCGAGCCCATGAGCCTTTTCACCCTCCTGCTCGGCGGCGACCTGGTGCGCACGCCCCGCCTCGACCGCCAGATTGCGGGCAGCCGCGTCATCGCTGCCGATTCCGGCATGCTGCATGCCGCGCTGCTCGGCGTGCGGCCGGAACTGTGGGTGGGCGATTTCGATTCCACGCCGCCGCATCTGCCGGGCGAGCTTGCCGCCGTGCCCCGGCGCGAATTCCCGGCCGACAAGGACATGACCGATGGCGAACTGGCCGTCGCCATTGCGCTTGAGCAAGGGGCGACGTCGCTGGTGCTGGCCGGCGCCTTCGGCGGCCAGCGCGCCGATCACGCCTTCCTGCACATGGCGCTGGCGCTCAGGCTGGCGCAAGCCGGCACGCCGGTGCTGCTGACCAGCGGCGCGCAGGAAGGGGTGCCGCTGCTGCCCGGCCGCGGCCGCTTCGACTATGAGGCCGGAACGCTGTTTTCGGTGCTGGCCTTTTCCGGCCTTTCCGGGCTCACCGTCGAGGGTGCCAAGTGGCCGCTTTTCGAGGTGGAGGTGCCGTTCGGCTCCTCGCTCACCCTTTCCAACGAAGTGAAGGGCAGGCTGGAGATCGGCCTCGGCCAGGGCCGGGCCGTGCTGCTCGCCCATCCGCGCCTCGATCCGGGTACGTGAGCGTGGCAATGCCGGTACATCTGTCGTCTGATATATCAATAGATATATCATCGTTGTTTCAATGCCTTGCCCCTGCGGTCCCAATATGGAGACGCGACTGAAATGGCTCCGCCGCTTCTCAATCTCGCCGGTATCAGGCTGACCTTCGGCGGCACGCCGCTGCTCGACGGCGCCGACCTCGCCGCCGGGCCGGGCGACAAGATCGCGCTGGTGGGCCGCAACGGCTCCGGCAAATCGACGCTGCTGAAGATCGCTGCCGGCATGGTGGAGCCGCAGGAGGGCGAGCTCTTTCGCCAGCCTTCCGCCACGATCCGCTACCTGCCGCAGATGCCCGACATGGACGGTTTCGCCAGCGTGCGCGCCTATGTCGAGGCCGGACTGGGGCCGGCGGACGATCCGCATCGCGCCACCTATCTGATGGAGCATCTGGAACTGACCGGGCAGGAGTGCCCGGACGACCTTTCCGGTGGCGAGGCGCGGCGGGCCGCGCTTGCCCGGGTGATGGCGCCGGAGCCTGATATATTGCTGCTCGACGAGCCCACCAACCATCTGGACCTGTCGGTCATCGAGTGGCTGGAGGAGGAGCTGATCCGCACCTCTTCGGCGCTGGTGGTCATCTCGCACGACCGCCGCTTCCTGGAGCGGGTCTCGCGCGCCACCGTGTGGCTCGACCGCGGGCGCACGCGCCGGCTGGACCGGGGGTTTTCGCATTTCGAGGAATGGCGCGACCAGGTGCTGGAGGAAGAGGAGCGCGAGCAGCACAAGCTCGGCCGCCAGATCGTGCGCGAGGAGCACTGGCTGCGCTACGGCGTGACCGCGCGGCGCAAGCGCAACATGCGCCGGCTCGGCGAATTGCAGGTCATGCGCCAGCGCTTCCGCAACCATCGCGGTGCGGAGGGCACGGCCACCCTGGTCGCCAGCGACGCGGCCGAATCCGGCAAGCTGGTGATCGAGGCCAAGGCCATCGACAAGAGTTTCGGCGATCTCGCGGTGGTGAAGGGGTTTTCCACGCGCATCCAGCGCGGCGACCGCGTCGGCCTCGTCGGGCCCAACGGTGCCGGCAAGACCACGCTGCTGAAGATGCTGACCGGCGAGTTGGCGCCGGATGCCGGCACGGTCAGGCTGGGCGTCAACCTGGAGATCGCCACGCTCGACCAGAAGCGCGAGGCGGCGCATCCCGACGAAACGCTGGCGCACTACCTCACCGACGGGCGCGGCGAGAACCTCGTCGTCAACGGCGAGCAGCGCCATGTCGTCTCCTACATGAAGGACTTCCTGTTCAAGCCGGAGCAGGCGCGCACGCCGGTGCGCGAGCTTTCCGGCGGCGAGCGGGCGCGGCTGCTGCTGGCGCGCGTGCTGGCGCGGCCGGCGAACCTTCTGGTGCTGGACGAGCCGACCAACGACCTCGACATGGAGACGCTGGACCTTCTGCAGGAACTGATCGCCGGCTTTGCCGGCACCGTGCTGCTGGTCAGCCACGACCGCGACTTCCTCGACCGCACCGTCACCAGCATCATCGCGCCGGACGGGGGCGGGCGCTGGGTGGAATATGCCGGCGGCTATTCCGACATGCTCGCCCAGCGCGGCGGCAAGCGGCTGGAGGAACGCAGGGCGCGCGACAAGGCAGTGGGTCCCGATGCCGAAAGGGCCTCGGCGGCCAAGCCGAAGGAGCAGTCGAAAAAGCTGTCCTACAAGCAGAAATTCGCGCTGGAGACATTGCCGAAGAAGATCGAGGCGGTGACGGCCTCCATCGCCCGGCTGGAGGATGCGATCGCCGATCCGGCCTATTACGAGCGCGATCCGGCCGACTTCCAGAAGACCATCGCAGCGCTCGACGGCGAGCGCGTGACGCTGGCGGCGCTGGAGGAGGAATGGCTGGAACTGGAGATGCTGCGCGAGGAACTGGAGGGGTAGGCGACGGTATTGGCGCGGCGACTTCGCTGCGTGTCGTTGTCCCGGCGGCGAAATGCGCATAAATTATGCGCATGAATGGAGTCCGAATATGCGCAAGCTGGTTTCGAACGCTGTCCGCCAGCCGACAAACCTGTCCATCGATGCCAATCTGCTGAAGCAAGCCAGGGGCCTCGATGTCAATGTCTCGCGCGCGGCGGAAGCCGGCATTGCCGAAGCCGTCGCGGCCGAAAAGACCCGGCTGTGGAAGATGGAGAACCGCGCAACGATCGAGGCGTGGAACGACTACATCGAAAAGCACGGGCTGCCGCTGGAAGAATACCGGCAGTTCTGATGGGGCGCTACGACGTCTTCGCGGGCAGATCGGGAGGCGGCTATCTACTCGATGTGCAGGCAGGATTGCTGGATCATTTTCAAACGCGGGTCGTGGTTCCGCTCATTCCTGCGGCGGCTGCGCCGCCGGCCATGCGCCGGCTTCATCCCGTCTTTGAGATCGAAGGGCGCAGGCTGGTCATGGCCACGCACCTGATCGCCACGGTTCCGGTTCGCGACCTCGGCGAAGTCCGGTTCAATCTGGCGCGACATCGCGACGACATCGTCGGCGCGCTGGACATGCTGTTCCAGGGCTTCTGAGCCGCTCTGGCCGGTATCGGTTTGAGTCGAGGGTTACGGTGCAAATTTAACCCGGGTAAATTGACAAGTCATTTTACCCTGGTATAATTCCGACATGAACACCCCTCAGCCCACCGCCTCCGCCGCCTTGTCCTGCACCGCGTTCGACCATGCCCGCCGCGTGGCGTCGGGCTCCTATGTCGATGTCGCGATCGCTGTGAAGGAGCACCTGCGCCAAAGGCCCGACGCCTCCGTGCTCATCTTCGACGACGGTTCGGGCGGGCAGGTCGACTTCGACCTGCGCGGCACGGATCGGGATATCGCCGAGCGGCTCCGGAAGCGGTTTCCGGCCGGCGGCGGATCGGCGGCGCGCTCGGTCGGGCGGCCGAAACTGGGCGTCGTCAGCCGGGAGGTGACGCTGCTGCCCAGTCAGTGGGAATGGCTGGCCGCGCAGTCGGGCGGGGCTTCTGCGACGCTGCGCAGGCTGGTCGAGGAGGCGCGTCGTGCCGGGCCGAGCGCAAAGGCGCGGCAGCGCGCGGCCCAGGACCGCACCTACAATTTCATGTCGGCTATGGCGGGCAACCTGCCGAATTTCGAGGAAGCGTCGCGCGCGCTGTTTGCCGGCGACCTGACGGCCCTGGAAAGGCTCATCGCCGGCTGGCCCGCCGATATTCGCAGCCATATCGCCCGTCTCGGAAGCGGTGCCGCCCCTTCGGAACAGCCGAACTGAACCCTGTGGCAGGGGTGGTCCGAACCAGGCCTATCCCGCGGTCTTGGCTTGCCAGACCTTGAGCGCCTCGTCGAACACCTTCTCGCCGGGAATGCCCTTTTCCATGGTCAGCAGCGCCCGGCGGCCGGATTTGTAGACGACCGGGATGTCGATCCAGTCCTGCTTCCTCAGCAGGGTCAGGTTGGCGTCCTCGTCGGCCTTGGTGTCGTTGAGCGCCACCAGGAAGAAGCCGTCGGCGATCTTGGCCGGGATGCCGATCAGCGGGTTGCCGGCCTCCTGCTCGGTGCCCTTCATGGCGATGCGCAGCACGTTTTCGATGCCGCCGCCCTCGAACCCGTCGGGGGTCAGGAAGATCATCTCGATGATATGGCTGGCCGGCAGCGTCTGGTCGGCGTTGCGCCGGATGGTCATGCGCAGTTGCACGTTCTTGCCCGGAATGGTCGCTTCGGCGCGGATCGCCGGCTCCGGCGGCGCATCGCCCCCGGGCGATTCCTGCACCAGCGACCACACGATGCTGCCGGGCTCGGCCGAACCTTCGGCGGCGCTCGTGCGCTCCTCGTAGAAGATCGCCTTCTGCCCGACGGGCAGCGCCTGCTGCGCCTGGGCCGCGGGCGGCGCGGCTGCGGTTCCTCCGGGCGCGGCGGCCTGGCCTTCCTGCGGCGCGGCGGGGTCCTGCTGGGCCGGGGTGGCGGGCGGAGGCTGCGTGGTCAGGGCCACGATCGAGGTGCCCTCGCCGATGCTGCTTTCGCCGCCGGCAGGACCGGGATCGACCTCCTTGCCGTCGGGAAGAAGGCGCTGGGTGAACTTTGCCGGCTGCTCCGGCTCGGAAGCGGCATCGTTGGACGGCGCGGCGGGCGGCGCAGCCGCCGTTTCCTTGGCGGGCTCGGGTTCGGGTGCCGGTTCGGGCCTGGTCTCGGGAGCCGGGGTGCCGGCCGCAGTGTCGACGGTGGCGGCCGGTTCCTTCTGGCCGTCCCGGGCCAGCCACAAATAGCCGCCGCCCGCAACCAGCAGCACGGCGATCGCCGCGGCCGCCAGGCGGCCATAGCCGCGCTTGCGCTCCGGGGCGTCGTCGTCGCGGAACGGATCGGCGTTCGTGCCCATGTCGCCCGCCAGCGGGCCCGGCTCGGTTTCGTCCACGGGCTCGCCGGCCGCAGGCTGCGGCTGCGCATGTCCGGCAGTCATATGGTCGGGAGCCACCCATTCGGACGCCGCTTGTTCGGGCACCTTGGGTGCTTCGGGCGCGGGCGCTTCCTGGCGTACGGGCGCTGCTGCGTCGGCCTGCTTGTCGGCAACGTCGTCGGGCAGCAGGGGAGAAAAGGCCTCGTCGCGGACAGGCTCCTCGCGCCTGGCCACAGGCGGGGCCGGCGGCGCGGGCGGAGGCGGCGTGGGGGGCGCCGGTTCGGCGCGGGCCGGGGGCCGGCTGTGGCTGGTCTGGGTGCGGTTGCGGTCGATGGAGGAGAAGATGTTCTCCAGCTCCGCCAGCGGGTCGGGGGCCGGCCCCTTGGCGTAGCCGCGCTCGACGGTCGCAATGGCATCCTCGAGCGCGCGCTTCTGGCGCTCGGCCATGGCGGCCGGCGGCGGCGGGTCGATCGCAGCCAGCTTGGCCGCGATGGTCGCGCGCGCCTTGTCGTAGACCCTGGAGCGTATTTCCGGCGTCGTCTCGCCGAGACCGTCCAGCGTCTTTTTCAGAACCGCAACGAAATCTGCCATGCTTCCCAAACGACCTGCATTGCCCGGCCGATCCTCCGGAATCGGCAACTCCCGGGAAATATTCGAAAAACTAGTCCTGGAACGGATCGGTCACAAGTATGGTGTCGTCGCGTTCCGGGCTGGTGGAGAGCAGCGCGACCGGCGCGCCGATCAGCTCCTCGATATGCCTTACATATTTCACCGCCTGCGCCGGCAGGTCGTTCCAGCTCCGCGCGCCGGCGGTGGTGCCCTTCCAGCCCTCCAGCGTCTCGTAGATGGGCTCCACCCGCGCCTGGGCGGCCTGGCTGGCCGGCAGGTAGTCGATCTCCTCGCCGTCGAGCCTGTAGCCGGTGCAGACCTTGATCTCGTCCAGCCCGTCCAGCACGTCGAGCTTGGTCAGCGCAATGCCGTCGATGCCGTTGACGGCCACGGCCTGGCGCACCAGCACCGCGTCGAACCAGCCGCAGCGGCGCTTGCGCCCGGTGACGACGCCGAATTCGCGGCCCTTGGTGCCGAGATATTCGCCGATCTCGTTCTGCTGCTCGGTCGGGAAGGGGCCTTCGCCCACCCGGGTGGTGTAGGCCTTGGTGATGCCCAGCACATAGCCGATGGCGCTCGGACCCATGCCGGAGCCGGCGGCGGCCTGGCCGGCCACCGTGTTGGAGGAGGTGACGAAGGGATAGGTGCCGTGGTCGATGTCGAGAAGGGTGCCCTGCGCGCCTTCGAACAGGATGCGCTCGCCGGCGCGCCGGCTGTCGTCGAGCACCTTCCAGACGCGGTCCATATAGGGAAGGATGTCGCCGGCCACCGAGGTCAGCTCGGCCATGATCGTCTCGTGCTCGACCTCCGGCTGGCCCAGCCCGCGCCGCAGCGCGTTGTGGTGGGTGAGCAGCCTGTCGACCTTCAGGGCAAGCGTGTCCAAATCCGCCAAATCCATCACCCGGACCGCGCGCCGGCCCACCTTGTCCTCATAGGCGGGGCCGATGCCGCGGCGGGTCGTGCCGATCTTCGTGCCGGAATTGGAGGCGGCGTCCTCGCGGAATCCGTCCAGTTCCCGATGTACGGACAGGATAAGCGCGGTATTTTCGGCGATTTTCAGGCGGGCCGGCGTCACCTCCACGCCCTGTGCCTTCAGCTTGGCCACCTCGGCCACGAAGGCGTGCGGGTCGAACACCACGCCGTTGCCGATGACGGACAGCTTGCCGTCGCGCACCACGCCGGAGGGAAGCAGCGAGAGCTTGTAGACCTTGCCGTCGACGACCAGCGTGTGGCCGGCATTGTGGCCGCCCTGGAAGCGCACCACCACGTCGGCGCGCTCCGACAGCCAGTCGACGATCTTGCCCTTGCCTTCGTCGCCCCATTGCGAGCCGACGACCACCACATTGGCCATGTCTTCATCCCTTGAATTGCGTGCAACCCGGACGCGCGGCGCGCGCCGCTGGCCTCTATAGAACATAGGAGACAAAAGTGCGAACCGCTTTTCGGACAAATCCGCCGCCGTGGCGAAAGGCGCCGCCGCCCGGATTCCGGTCTCCCTCAAGGCCGGGCCGGCGATGCCGGTATCGTCGCCGAGGTACAACGGTTCCTGGCAGCCGGCTCATTTACTTGTCCGCCCCCGCCGCGCAGGTTGTCGTCACCCGACGCGGGATCGACATGCACGGCAAAGCCTACATCATGCTGCTGGGAGCGACGCTTTTCTGGGCGGGCAACGCCGTGGCCGGCAAGCTGGCGATCGGCCATGTGTCGCCCATGCTGCTTTCGGCGCTGCGCTGGGGGCTCGCCATGGCGGTGCTGGCGGCGATCGGCAGGCGTCGCCTGGCGGCGGACTGGGCGGTGCTGCGCCGGCATATGCGGCTGCTGCTGTTCCTGGGCGCGCTCGGCTTCACCGTGTTCAGCGTAGCCATGTATTGCGCGCTGCTCTACACCTCGGCCACCAATGCCAGCATCGAGCAGGGCGGCATGCCGCTGTTCGTCTTCGCGGCTTCCTTCGTCCTGTTCGGCAAACGCACCATGCCGGCGCAGGCGTTCGGCTTCCTGCTTTCCTTCGCCGGCGTGGTGGTGACCGCCACCCATGGCGAAATCCGGCGGCTCGTGCATCTCGACGTGAATTTCGGGGATGCGCTGATGCTGCTCGCTATCGTGTGCTACGGGATCTATACGGCCGCGCTGCAGTTGCGGCCGCAGGTTCACTGGATGAGCCTGATGACGGTGCTGTGCCTGGGGGGCACGCTGGGCACCGTGCCTTTCGTGATCGCGGAGGCCGCCTTCGGCAAGCTGATCCTGCCGGATGCGGCGGGCCTTGTCGTGATCTTCTACGTCGTGGTGTTTCCTTCCCTGGTGGGGCAGGTCCTGTATATCCGCGCGGTGGAACTGATCGGCGCAAACCGCGCCGGCCTGTTCATCAACTTCCTGCCGCTGTGGGGCGCATTCCTGGCCGTGCTGATCCTCGGCGAGGCCTTCCAGCCCTATCACGCGCTGGCGCTGGCGCTGGTTCTGGGGGGCGTGCTCCTGGCCGAATACAGCGGCCGCAGGGCGGCGTTGCCGCCGCCCTGAAAAAACCGGCGCTGGGGGTTAGATCAGCCCGGCCCTGGCCAGATCGCGCATCAAATGGCTGGTGCCGTAGTTCCAGGGCGGGCACTCGGTGGAGAGCAACACCCGATTGGTGAGCGCGCCGAGCGCGTCCGAGGCGATGGTGACCAGGTCGTTCGGGTGGTGGGTGAAGCCCTGGCCGGCCTCGCCGCGATCCAGCACCGGCGCGAACATGGTGCCGAGATAGAGCGCCATGCCGTCGGGATACTGGTGGTGCGGCCCGAGCGCCGCGGCGACAAGCTCCTCCGGCGTGCGGCTGATCTCGGCCATGGAGCTTTCGCCTTCCAGCACGAAGCCGTCCTCGCCCTCGACCCTGAGCCGGACGACGGCCTTCTTCACGTCGTCCAGCGAGAAGGAGCCGTCGAACAGGCGGATGAAGGGGCCCAGCGCGGCGGAGGCGTTGTTGTCCTTGGCCTTGCCCAGCAGCAGCGCCGAACGGCCTTCCACGTCGCGCAGGTTGACGTCGTTGCCGAGCGTGGCGCCGACGATGCGGCCGCGGCTGGAGGCGATGACGGCCACTTCCGGCTCGGGGTTGTTCCAGTTGGACACCGGGTGCAGGCCGACATCGGCGCCGTAGCCCACCGATGCCATCGGCTGGCACTTGGTGAAGATCTCGGCGTCCGGGCCGATGCCCACTTCCAGATATTGCGACCACACGCCGCGTGCGATCAGCCGCTCCTTGACCTCTGCCGCCTCGGCCGAGCCCGGCTTGAGCCTGGACAGGTCGTGGCCGATCAGCGCGGCGATGTCGGCGCGGATGGCATCGGCCTTGTCGGCCGAGCCGCGCGCCTGCTCCTCGATGACGCGCTCCAGCAGCGACACCACGAAGGTGACGCCCGACGCCTTCACCGCCTGCAGGTCGACCGGCGAAAGCAGATACGGCTTCTCGCGGTCGCGGCTGGCGGCCATGCTGTTTTCCAGGATGTCGGCCAGCGAGCCGATGGGCCGGCCGGCCGCATCGGCGACATGGGCGGCCGGATCGTCCAGCTCGCAGATGTCGCGCGAGGTCGGCGCGGCCTTCGCGGTGATGTCGAAGACGGTGCCGTCGCGCACCGTCACCACCGCCGGATGCGCCCAGCCCTCGGCATGGGCGCGGCCGAGAAAGGTACCCTTGGTGGGCAAGGTCGTTTCAATGGCTGTCATGAACGGTCTCCAAACATTGCCACGGCGGCGGCCAAAAACCTGTCGGGACGCCCGGGGAAGGCCGGCATCCCTGAATCGCATTCGCCAGATGCCCTGATTTCAGGAAAGTTGCCACCGCAATTCGTGAACGCCTCGCGCACGATACCACACTTCAGGACCGCCCGGAGCGCGCGGGCGATAAAGCGGGAAGGGCGCGGCATGGCCGCGCCCTTGCGTCGTTCACGTCGAAAGAGGTGTCACATGCCGTTGACGTCGAACTGCAGCCGCTTGGCCGAATCGATCGCCTGGTGGGCGCGCACCTTGGCCAGCACGTCCTCGGGGAAGGGCGCGTCGAGATAGAGTAGCGCGATCGCATTGCCGCCGGGCCGGTCGCGGCCGAGCTGGAAATTGGCGATGTTGACGCCGTTCTCGCCGCAGACCGTGCCCAGAAGGCCGATGATGCCGGGCGCATCCGCATTGGTGGTGTAGAGCATGTGCTGGCCCACCTCGGCGTCGAGATTGATGCCCTTGATCTGGATGAAGCGCGGCTTGTGGTCGGAAAAGCAGGTGCCGGCGATGGAACGGGTCTGCTTCTCGGTCTTGACCGTCAGCTTGATGTAGCCGTCGAACACGCCCGACTTGTCGCGCTTGACCTCGGCGACGATGATGCCGCGCTCCTTCACCATGATCGGCGCCGACACCATGTTGACGTCGGCCACCTGCGGGCGGATCAGGCCGGCAAGGGCCGCGCTGATGAGCGCCCGGGTGTTCATCTGCGCGGTCGAGCCGTCGAACAGGATCTCGACTTCCTTGATCGGGTCGTCGGTCACCTGGCCGACAAAGGCGCCCAGCACCTCGGCCAGCTTGACGAAGGGCTTCAGCCGCGGCGCCTCTTCCGCGGTGATCGACGGCATGTTGATGGCGTTGGAGACGGCGCCCTTGACGAGGTAGTCCGACATCTGCTCGGCCACCTGAAGGGCGACGTTTTCCTGCGCCTCGGAGGTGGAGGCGCCCAGATGCGGCGTGCATACCACGTTTTCCATGCCGAACAGCGGATTCTCCGTCGCCGGCTCCACCTCGAACACGTCGATGCCGGCTCCGGCCACCTTGCCGCTCTTCAGCGCGGCGATGAGGTCGGCCTCGACGATCAGGCCGCCGCGCGCGCAGTTGATGATGCGCACGCCGTCCTTCATCTTCGCAATGGATTCGGCGTTGATGATGTGGCGGGTCTTGTCGGTCAGCGGCGTGTGCAGGGTGATGAAGTCGGCGCGCGAGAACAACTCGTCCAGCTCGACCTTCTCCACGCCCAGTTCCTCGGCGCGCGTCTCCGACAGGAACGGATCGAACGCCACCACATGCATCTTCAGCCCCACGCCGCGCGTCGCCACGATGGAGCCGATATTGCCGCAGCCGATCACCCCCAGCGTCTTGCCGGTGATCTCGACGCCCATGAAGCGGTTCTTCTCCCACTTGCCGGCCTGGGTGGAGGCGTCGGCTTCCGGGAGCTGGCGCGCCACCGCGAACATCAGCGCGATCGCGTGCTCGGCCGTGGTGATGGAATTGCCGAAGGGCGTGTTCATGACGATGATGCCGCGCCGCGAGGCCGCCGGGATATCGACATTGTCGACGCCGATGCCGGCGCGGCCGACGACCTTGAGGTTGGTCGCGGCGGCGATCAGCTTCTCTGTCACCTTGGTGGCGGAGCGGATGGCCAGGCCGTCATACCGGCCGATGACTTCGAGGAGCTTTTCCTTGTCCTTGCCGAGGTCTGGCAGATAGTCGACCTCGACGCCGCGGTCCTTGAATATCTGCACGGCGGTGGGGGAAAGTTTGTCGGAAACGAGTACGCGGGGCATTTTTCAATCCTGTCAGGTTGCCGACCCCTCATCCGTCGCCTCCGGCGACACCTTCTCCCGCAAGGGGAGAAGGGAGGGCGCCTGTCCTTCTCCCCTTGCGGGAGAAGGTGGCCGAGCGAAGCGAGGTCGGATGAGGGGTTACTCAGGCCGCCGCCTTGAGCGCGGCCTTCTGAGCGGAGAACGCCCAGTCGAGCCAGGGCATCAGCGCCTGTAGGTCGGAGGTCTCGACCGTGGCGCCGCACCAGATGCGCAGGCCGGGCGGGGCATCGCGATAGGCGCCGATGTCGAAGGCCACGCCTTCCTTGTCCAGCGCCGCCGCCAGCCCCTTGGCGAAGGCGGCCTGGCCGTCTGCGTCGAGGGCCGCCACGTCGGCGTCGACGATGGACAGGCACACGGAGGTGTTGGAGCGGGTCGCTGGATCGGCCGCGAGATGGCCGAGCCAGGGCGATTTCGCGACGAAGGCGTTGACCACGCCGAAATTGGCGTCGGCGCGGGCGACGAGGGCGTCGAGGCCGCCGATGGACTTCGCCCATTTGAGCGCGTCGAGGTAATCTTCCACGGCCAGCATGGAAGGCGTGTTGATGGTCTCGCCCTTGAAGATGCCCTCGATCAGCTTGCCGCCCTTGGTCATCCGGAAGATCTTCGGCAGCGGCCAGGCGGGAGCGTATGTTTCAAGCCGCTCGACGGCGCGGGGCGACAGGATCAGCATGCCGTGCGCGCCTTCGCCGCCCAGCACCTTCTGCCAGGAGAAGGTGACGACATCGAGCTTGTCGAAGTCGAGCCGCTGCGCGAAGGCCGCGGAGGTGGCGTCGCAGATGGTCAGGCCCTTGCGGTCCGCCGGGATGAAATCGCCGTTCGGCACGCGCACGCCGGACGTGGTGCCGTTCCAGGTGAAGACGACGTCGCGGTCGAAATCGAGCCGGGCGAGATCGGGCAGCGCGCCGTAGGGCGCCTCGAATTTGCGCACGTCAGGCAACTTGAGCTGCTTGACCACATCGGTAACCCAGCCGGCGCCGAAGCTTTCCCAGGCGACCATGTCGACGCCGCGGGCGCCGAGCAGCGACCACAGGGCCATCTCGACGGCGCCGGTGTCGGAGGCGGGCACGATGCCGATGCGATAGCCGGCCGGCACCTGCAGCACTTCACGGGTGAGGTCGATGGCCTCGGCCAGCTTGGACTTGCCGAGCTTGGCGCGGTGGGAGCGGCCGAGGGCTGCGCCCTTAAGCGCCTCGACCGACCAGCCGGGGCGTTTCGCACAAGGACCAGATGAAAAATGGGGATTGGCCGGACGCAGGTCCGGCTTGGTAAAAGTCGTCATGATGTTCCTATCCTTCCAGATAGCTCGCCCTTCGGTGGGGAAGGGTGGCCCACGGACGGCGATATGCGCTCGGCCCCTCGGCGTCAAGGGCAAAGTTTTTGTCGCATGGGAAACATCCTGGCGCCGCGCGCGCCTCCCGGCCGGGGCACGAACGGAAAGGGCGGGCCGTGTGGCCCGCCCTCGAAACACGGTTGCTATCGGCTGCCTCTACCAGAGGTCGTAGCGCAGCCCCACCTTGACCTGATGGGCGTCGATGCCCTTGCGCTGGGTGATGCCGTCGTCGCTGACGGCGTAGTATTTGATGCCCGGCGCGCTGAGATACTGGTAGCCGACGTCGAGCGAGGTGTTCTTGGACAGTTGATACGACAGGCCGGCCGAGAGGCCATACATGAAGTCGTAGTCGGTCGCACGATACGAGGCCACGGTCGTGTAGTCCTGGCCGCTGGGGGCGCGGCAATTGAAATCCACGGACCGCATGAGATTGCCCTCCGTTTCGCTGACGGAGCTGTTCTCGCATTTCGCGCCCACCGACACGCTCTTGCGCGTCATTAGCAGGCCGACGCCGGCGCCGACATAAGGCGTGATGCCGGAATAGGTGCCGAGATCGACATAGCCGTTCAGCAGGCCGTTCCACGCGCTGGTCTTGGCGGTTGCGTTGACCATGCAGTCGCGGCGCCAGTCATTTTCGACCGACACCTGCGGCGTGCCCGTCGGGTTGCCGTCGGCATCGAGCGTCGTTTCGGTCACCGTGCGCGTGCCGAGGCAGCCGAAGTCGGGAAGCAGGCGATTTCCGCCAAGGCTGAACCGGTCGAGATCGGGCTGCAACGTGTTGGAGATGTCGTAGGGGGCGAGATATCCGGCAAACAGGTGGGCCGTGCCGCTGTATTTGTCGTTGGCAAGGATGCCGACATTCAGGTCGGCACGAAACCAGTCGTTTAAATGGTAGCCGAAGCCGACGCTGCCGGTCAGCGTGGGCCGGCTCTGGCTGACGGAAAACACGTCGAGAGGACCGATCTGGCCCAGACCGAGAAAGCTCCCGATCAGTTCGTTGTCGAACAGCGAATCATCGATCGCGATCGAACTGTTCTTGTAGTCGCGCTTGAAGGCATAGCCGACGTCGCCGCGCAGGTACCAGCCCGAACCCACCTCGACGGGCACGTATTCGGGCGCCTGGTCGACATAGATCGGCGGCTCGTAGTCGGCGGCAAGCGCCGGTGCCAGCGGGACCATTGCCGTTGCCGCAAGGGCCAGCCCCAAGACTTTCGTGAGCTTCATCTTCGCAAACTCCCCAGCTTCAGCCGGTCGCGCCGGAAAAGCACAGCCGCCCATCGGGGAGCATTGTTAACCATAGTGGTTAAGTGGCGGTTAAGGATAACACCCGGTTAGCGGATAGCCGGCCGCCGGGCATGGCCGGCGCCGCTCAGCGCTCGGTCAGCTTCAGCTCGATGCGGCGGTTCCTGGTGCGGGCCTCGTCGGTGCCGGAGGTGTCGAGAGGCTGGTATTCGCCGAAGCCGGCGGCGACCAGCCGGTTGGGCGGCACGCCGTTGGCGATCAGGAATTTCACCACCGAGGTGGCGCGCGCGGTCGAAAGCTCCCAATTGTCCTTGTAGCGCCCGGTGCCGGAAAGCGGCACGTCGTCGGTGTGGCCGTCGACGCGCAGCACCCAGTTGATCTCGGGCGGGATTTCCTTCTGCAATTCGATGATCGCGTCGGCGAGCTTCTTCATCTCCACCTTGCCGGCATCGTTGATGATGTCCGAGCCGGTGGGAAACAGCACCTCCGACTGGAACACGAAGCGGTCGCCGACGATGCGGATGTTCTCGCGGTCGGACAGGATCTCGCGCAGCCGGCCGAAGAAGTCGGAGCGGTAGCGGTTCAGTTCCTGCACGCGCTGGGCCAGCGCCACGTTGAGGCGCCGGCCGAGATCGGCGATCTTGGTGTTGGATTCCTTGTCGCGCTGCTCGGAGGCGTCGAGCGCATCCTCCAGGGCCGCGATCTGCTTGCGCAGCGCGGCGATCTGCTGGTTCAGCAGTTCGACCTGGGAAAGCGCGCGCTGGCTGATCTGGCGCTCGCTGTCCAGCTCGCCGGAGAGCTTTTCGGCGCGCGCATTGGCGGCGTCGCCGGCGCCGGCGCCCTGCGCCAGCAGCCGTTCCAGCCGGCTCTTCTCGGCCTCGGCCGCCGAAAGCGACGCCTGCAGGTTGGAGAGCGCGTCCTGCGCGTCCTGGGTGTTGCCCTTTTCCAGCGCCAGAAGCTGGGTCAGTTCGTTGATCTGCGAGTTCAGGCGGTTCAGCACCTCGTCCTTGCCGGAAATCTCGCGCGTCAGCAGGAACTGCGCCAGCACGAAGACCGAAAGCAGGAACATGAAGGTGAGCAGCAGCGTCGACAGCGCATCGACGAAGCCCGGCCAGTAGTCGATGCGGCGGTCGGCGCGCCGCGCGCGGGCGAGCGCCATCAGCTATGCTCCCGCTTCTTCAGCGCGTCGGCGATCTTCTCCAGCGTGGCGCGCATGGCCCGCTGCTCGTCCGACTGGGCCTCCACCCAGTCGCGCATGATCTGCTGCTCGGAGCGCATGTTCTTGACCAGGCCGGAAATGCCGTCGGCAAGGTTGGCCATGGCTGCGGCCACGCGCGGGTTGGAGCCGCCGTTCTCCTGCAGGTTGCGCAGCCGCTCGGAAAGCTGGCGGATGTCGTCGGCCGAGCCGTTGCGGGTCGTCTCGGGCACCGCGATGTCGGAGGACAGGTCCGTGACGGAGGAAAGCCAGTTCTCCAGTTCGGTGTAGAAGCGGGTCTGCGCCCTGCCGGCCTGAAGGTCCAGGAACCCCAGCACCAGCGAGCCCGACAGGCCGAACAGCGAGGACGAGAAGGCGGTGCCCATGCCGGACAGCGGCGCGGACAGGCCCTGCTTCAGCGAATCGAGCACGGCGGCCGCGTCGCCGCTGCCCGGATCGAGCGCCTGGATGGTGTCGCTGATCGAGCCGATGGTCTTCAGCAGGCCCCAGAAGGTGCCGAGCAGGCCGAGGAAGATCAGGAGGCCCACGAGATAGCGCGAGGTGTCGCGGCTTTCGTCCAGCCGCGTACCGATCGAATCCAGCATGGTGCGCATGGACGAGGTGGAGAACGCCATGGAGGAGGAGCGGCCGAGCATGGCCTTCATCGGCGCCAGCAGCACCGGCTCCGTCGTCTCCGAGCCGGCGCGGAAGGAATTGACCCAGCGCACCTCGCGGAACAGCCGCCCCACCTGCACGAAGGCCAGCAGGATGCCGACCAGCAGCACGCCGACGATCAGGCCGTTGAGGCCCGGATTAGTGGTGAAGGCCGACGAGATCTGTCGCGTCAGGATGATGGCTATGAAGGCGACGATGGCCAGGAAGATCAGCATGGTCAGCACGAAGACCTGCGGGCTCGACAGCTTGTGTGGATCATAGTCCAGCACATCCGAGCGCCGGCCAAATGCGAACGATCTGAAAAAAGCCATTCGTGCCCCGTTTTGCGATGCGGCCGATCCTGTGCGCGCGACTCTAAACGGAAATGTGACGAAATTGAAAGGCGGTTGACGCCCGGCGGCGGGTTCAGAGGCGGCTGACCACCAGGCAGTCGAGCAGCGCGGCCAGATGCAGGCCGGCCCCGGTGACCACGCAGCCGTGCCACAGCGCGTTGTGGAAGCGCAGCCCCTTCCAGGCAAAGAAGACGACGCCGCAGGAATAAACCACGCCGCCGGCCACGATCAGGGCCAGCGAGGCGGCGGGCAGCGCTTCCACCAGCGGCCGGGCGAGCACCAGCCCGCTCCAGCCGATGGCCAGATAGAAGGCGATGGCCAGCCGGTCGAAACGGCCGGGCCACAGCACCTTGAGCGCGATGCCGGCGGCCGCCGCGCCCCAGACGGCGAAGATCATCCAGGCGGCCAGAGGCTCGCCCTGGAGCTGGACCAGGAAAGGCGTGTAGGTGGCGGCGATGAGCAGATAGATGGCCGAATGATCGAAGCGGCGCAGCACCCATTTCGCGGGCGAGCCCACCGGCCACAGATTGTAGGCCAGCGACACCGAAAGCACGGTGAGCAGGGACACCACGTAGAAGACGGCGGCGACATATTCGCCCGGGCCGGCGTGGAAGACGGCGAGCGTCAGCATGGACGAGCCGGCGGCGATCGCCAGCACGATGCCCACCGCATGGACGATGCCGTCGGCGATCAGTTCGGCGCGCGAATAGTGCCAGCGCCCCATGAAGGGAATGCCGGCGCCCTCATGCGACAGACGCTGCAAATGCTGTTCCATGTCAAAACCCGGTCCGGTCTATCTGGGCATCCGGGCGGCATCATGGCAAGGCCTGATTGCGGTTTCATGGCGCGCCGTCCGGTCCCCGGCGAATGGTCGTCCGAACGAACTTTCCGGCAAGGCTCACCTGCGGCCCGGTGCCCGGCGTGCTGGGTATGGCGCTGTCGACGAAGGAGGCCGTCGCCTCGACGGAATAGCCGATGGGGACGTCCTTGCCGAATTCCAGATGGGTGTCGAGGGCGTCCGCCCGGATGGCGATCGTCTCGTCCCGCCCGGTGCCGCTGAAGGCGATGTGTGCCCTGACGGCATCACCGTCTATCGTTACGGTTCTGGCGCGGCCGTCCATGGTGAAATCGGCCGCCCGGCCCGCCACCGCAATGCGCTCGAACAGACCCGTCAGCTTAGCCATGAAGGCCTGCTGCTCGATCGAAACGCTGCCGCGCGCGAGCATGTTGATGTCGATGCGGACCGAGCAATCCGAGGGATCGAGCCAAGACGCCGGGACGGTCTGGACCCGCAGCACGCCGCCGTCGATCTGCATGCGGGTGGATGCCGCGCAATCGTTCGCCAGCCAGCTCGAATACCATTTCGCGAACCAGCCGGTGCGCACGCTCACGGCGCTGGCGCGGTAGGGCCTGCCGGGGTCGGTCGACAGGCGCACCGAAGCCGCCTCTCCGGTGATCGCCACTTCTGTGACGGCCGAGATGTCGAGGGGCTGGGCGGTGGTTTCCTGACCATGGGCCGGCATGGCCTGGAAGAGCGCGAGGCCGCCTGCGATCATCAGTTCGGGAAGGAATGACGCCATGCCGATGTCTCCGGTTTGTGGACGGGAAAAGACTGCGCCTGTCCCGGCCCGGCGGCGACCTCGATCGCGTTCCGGGTCGACCGCGACCGCGATCGAGGTCATTGTGCCCGAGAACCGACAGACGATCCGCGCCAACCAATGATTCCCGTCCGCCGATGATCTTCGTGCCCCTGCCTTTCGTGGTCGCGTTGCTGCTCGTGATCGTCCTTGCCCAGATGCTGCGCCGGCACGAGTGGGATCTGCGGGCCGTCGCGCCAATTTCGCTGCTGATCGCGGCCTATGCCGTCCAATCCGTCCTGATCGGGCTGCGCTGGGGCTACGGCCTGATGACGCTCATGCCCGTGCAGGCAGTGCTTGCCACCTTGATCGCGGGGCTGGCCTGGATCGGCTTCCGCCGGCTGACGGTCGAGGACCCGCCGCCATTGCTTCGCGACGGCTGGCCGCACGTCCTGCCGGCCGTGGCCGTGGCGCTGCTGCTGGCCTTCTGGCGTGATCCGGTCGGGCCCGTCATCATGGCGGCGTTCCTGGGCTACGGCGGCGCGCTGCTGTGGCTCTCGCGCGGCGGTCCCGACATGCTGGTCGCCTCGCGGCTCGACGGTTCAACCGTTTCATACCGTTCGCTGCAGGTCACCGGGCTTGCGCTTGTCGGTTCGGCGTTGACGGACCTGCTGATCAGCTTCGATCTGATCGCCAACGGCGGCGCGCGTTCGGGCGCGATGGTGGCGGTCGGCAATGTCGCGGCGCTGCTGGTGCTCGGCTGGGTGGCGTCCGTTGCCGGGACCGCCCAGGTCGGGGAAGAGGCGGGCGAGGGACCGCTGGACAGATGCGTCCCGGAAGCGACCGACGCCGACGAGTTCGTGGTGGAAAGAGTGGGCGCCCTCATGCGCGAGGGGCTCTACAAGGAAAGCGAACTCAACCTGCGGCGCATCGCGCGCAGGCTGAGCCTGCCGGCACGGCGCGTTTCGCAGGCCGTCAACCGGGTCTGCCGCAAGAGCGTGTCGCAATATGTCAACAACTACCGCATCGCCGAGGCCTGCCGGCTGCTGGAGACGACGCAGGGCAGCGTCACGCATGCCATGCTGGAAGCGGGCTTCCTCAGCAAGTCGAACTTCAACCGCGAATTCCTGCGGGTCATGGGCGAAAGCCCGACGGCCTGGCGGGACCATCGCCGACGATCCTGCGGATCCCAGCGGGTCAGCGCGCCGAGATCGGCTTCTTCAGCACCTTGAGCAGGGAACGCTGGATGGTCTCGTTGCCGGCGACGACGGAACCGGTGTCCAGCATGTCCTGGCCGCCGGAGGCGTCCGACACGAAGCCCCCGGCCTCGCGGATCAGCAGCATGCCGGCGGCGATGTCCCAGGCCGAGAGCTGGTTCTCCCAGAAGCCGTCCATGCGGCCCGCCGCGACATAGGCAAGGTCGAGCGCGGCCGAGCCCAGGCGGCGGATGCCGGACACCTCGCCCATGACGTTGCGCAGCTCGATGAGGAAATTGCCGTGCTGGCCGCGCCCGAGATGCGGCACGCCGCAGCCGATGACGGCATCGGCAAGCTTGGTGCGGGCCGCCACGCGCAGCCGCCTGTCGTTCATGAAGGCGCCGCCGCCGCGCTCGGCGGTGTAAAGCTCGTCCATGGCCGGATTGTAGACGACGCCGGCGACAAGCTGGCCCTGCCGCTCCAGGGCGATCGAGATGGAGAAGATCGGGATGCCGTGCAGGAAGTTCGTGGTGCCGTCCAGCGGATCGACGATCCAGCGGTGCTGGTCGTCGCTGCCCTCGACCGCGCCGCGCTCCTCCATCAGGAAGGCGTAGCCGGGCCGTGCCTTCGACAATTCGGTGAAGATGATGTCCTCGGCGCGGCGATCGGCCTGGCTGACATAGTCGCCCGGTCCCTTCATCGACACCTGCAGGTTTTGCACCTCGCCGAAGTCGCGCGACAGCGAGCGTCCGGCCTTCATGGCGGCCTGGACCATGACGTTGAGAAGAGCGGAACGGGCCATGCGGGGTTACTCCGGTTGGAGGGCGCACCGGCCTGACGGGAAGGGGCCGTCGCGGCCCCGCCGGTCAGTCGGCGCGGCGCAGATAGGTGATCTCGTTGGTGTCGACGAGGATCTTCTCGCCGGCCTCGATGAAGGGCGGCACCATGACGCGGACGCCGTTTTCCAGTATCGCCGGCTTGTAGGAGGAAGCGGCGGTCTGGCCCTTCACCACCGGGTCGGCCTCGGTGATGGCGAGGACGACCTGGTCGGGCAGGGAGATGCCGATCGGCTTCTCGCCGTAGAGGCGTACCGTCACCATCATGCCATCCTGAAGGAAGGCGGCACGGTCGCCGACGAAGTCCTTGTCCAGCTCGAGCTGCTCGTAGCTCTCGGTGTCCATGAAGACGAGCGCGTCGCCCTGCTCGTAAAGGAAGGAGAAGTCCTTGTATTCCAGGTTGACCTGCTCGACCGTTTCGGCGGAGCGGAAGCGCTCGTTGAGCTTGGTGCCGGTGATGAGGTTCTTCAGCTCGACCTGGTTGTAGGCGCCGCCCTTGCCAGGCTTCACCGAATTGGTCTTCACCGCCACCCACAGGCCGCCGTCATGCTCGATGACGTTGCCGGGACGGATTTCGTTGCCACTGATCTTGGCCATGGTTGAAACGATCCGGAAAGAGGAAAAGAACGCCGAGAAGGCCGTTCCGGCGCTTCCAAGACCACAAAACGCCCCAAGAGGCAAGAGAGGCGCCGATGCGATCGCGGCGCGCGGCCCCGTCAGGGCTTGAGCCTGTTGGCCTTCTGCAGCGCCTGCCTGGTCTGCGCCTCGTCCAGCCCGCGCATGAAGTCTTCCATCTGCTGGTCGATCAGGCCGGCGCGGCGGGCCACGATGTACCAGGCGGCGCCGGCGACGATGTCCGGCTCGATCCCGATGCCGCCCATATAGAGCTTGGCCAGCCGGTTCTGGGCGGCGACGTTGCCGCCCTCGGCCGCGCGCTTCATCCAGGCGAAACCGCCCTTGAGGTCGCGCGGGCCGCCGCGGCCGTCGATCATCCATTGGCCGAGGTCGAGCTGGGCGGTGTCGTAATTCTGGCGCGCGGCCTGCGCCAGCAGGCGCCGCGCCGCGCCGTCGTCCTTCTTCTTGCCGCCGATGCCGTTGGCATAGAACTGCGCCATGGCATATTGCGCATCGGCAAGGCCCGTGGCGGCGGCGCGCTCGTAATAGGGCACGGCGCGGACAAAGCCGGCCTCGCCGGGGTCCTGGCCGACCAGGAGTTGCGCGAAATTGAACTGCGCCAGCGGATTGCCCGCCTCGGCCGCCGCCTGCAACAGTGCGTAGGCCCCCTTCTCGTCCTTCTTCACGTAGCGGCCGTCGAGCAGCATCAGCGCATACTGGAACTGCGCCTCCGGTGCGCCCTGCTCGGCGGCGCGGGCATACCATCTTGCGGCCTCGGCCTGGTCCACCGGCATGCCGAGCCCGCGCGACAGGATTTCCGCCACGAGCACCTGGGCGGCCGGGTCGCCGTTCTTCGCGCGCTCGATCGCCAGGTTGTAGGCGGTCTTGTAGAGGCCGCGCTGATAGGCGCCATAGGCGGCATCGGCCGGCCGCGCGCCGAAGCGTGCGGGATCGACGGCCTCGGCGGAAGGCGGCGGCGCGTCCATCGTGGCCGGCTGCGGCAGCGGATTGGCGATCGGCCGGTCCATGCGCGGGGCTGCGGAATGCGGCGCCTCGCCGCCGTCGTCGGCGGCAAGCGCGCCTCCGGGCGCCATCAGCAACGCGAGCAGGACGGGCCAGCGCCGCATCGTCAGGCCCCGAAGCGCGGCGCGGTGCGGTCGAGCAGCGCGTTGGCCTCGGCCACGGCCGCCGCCGGATCGACCCCTTCGGAGAAGACCGCCGCCGACAGAGCCACGAATTCCGCGCCGGTCGCGGCCACGGCCTCGGCCGAGGCCAGATCGGCGCCGGCCATGACGATGCAGGGGATCTCGATCATCTCGGACCACCAGGCGCCCAAGGCCAGGTTGCGCGCGTGCGGCTCCGGCTTCGTATCGTAGCCGAAACGGCCGAAAAAGATGTAGTCGGGGCGTTCCTCGCCCAGTTCCAGCGCATCGTCGCGCGTCTTGGCGCCGCCGGTGCCCACCATCATCCTGGCCTGGTGCCGTTCGATCGCGTCGGCAAGCTCGTCCTTGCCCGCTTCCATGTGCAGGCCGTCGGCATGGACGCGGCCGGCGATGCGGCTGTCGCCGGCGATTACCACGGCCACGCCCGCCGCCTGCGCGGCCGGCACGACCTGTTCGGCGAAAGCCTGGAAGGCGGCCTCGTCCAGGCCGCCGGCATCGAGGATGAGCGAGGCGACATCGCCGCCCGACAGGGCGGCGCGGACGCGGCTTTCGGGCACGCGGGGCGACGCGATCAGCACGATGCGGCAGCGATTGGGGGCGGGGGTCTGGTTCATGCGGGCGTATCCGGTCCGGTCCCGCCTATGCGGGGCGAAGATGGTTGCATTGCGGCATAGACCAAAGCGCGAGGCTTGAACAGCGCCGCGCCGCGGCGGGCGAAAGCGATGCGGCGCCTCTCGTCAAGCGCGCCCAAAACGTTTATCCGACAAATGCAAGAGAGGCCTCCCCCGCATGCAACTTCTGCTCGTCGACCCCTGGTTCTATGCCGCGGCGGTGCCCGCCGTGCTGCTCGTCGGCCTCTCCAAGGGCGGCCTGGGCGGCGGGGTCGGTTTCGTCGGCGTGCCGCTGATGGCGCTGGTCATGCCGCCGGTACAGGCGGCGGCCATTCTGCTGCCGATCCTGTGCCTGATGGACGTGGCGGCGCTGTGGACATGGCGGGGCGTCTACGACCGCCGGACGCTGATCGACACTCTGCCCGGCTCCATCGCCGGCATCGGGATCGGATGGCTGTTCGCCGCCATGGTCACCGAGGAGATGGTGCGGCTGATCATAGGGACGATCGCGCTGGCCTTCGTGCTGCGCTGGCTCTATCTGCGGCTCCGCCACGGCGCCGAGCACACGGCCAAGCCGAACCGTGCCGCCGCTGCCGTCTGGGGCGCCATCGCCGGTTTTACGTCCTTCGTGGCCCATCTCGGCGGCCCGCCGTTTCAGATCTATACGCTGCCGCTTCGTCTCGATCCGAAGATATTGTCGGGCACGACGGCGATCTTCTTCGCCGTCACCAATGCACTGAAGCTCGTCCCCTATTTCGCGCTCGGCCAGTTCGACACCACCAATCTGACGGCCTCGCTGGTGCTGATGCCGCTGGCGCCGCTGGCCACGCTCGCCGGTGCCTGGATCGTGCGCCGCATGCATCCGGAAATCTTCTATCCCCTCACCTATGCCACCGTGGCCATGGTCGGCGTCAAGCTGCTGTGGGACAGCCTCGCCGGCGTGCTCTAGCTTTTTCGTAGCAGGTGACGGCCCGCGCGCTCTATGCTTAGAAGCGGGGAAAGAATGTCATCCTGGAGGGCCGCATGGCCAATCCCTACGATCTCGACCTGGACAAGAATCCGGCCAACTACCAGCCGCTGACGCCGATCTCGTATCTGGAGCGGGCGGCCAGGACCTTTCCCGAGCACGTCGCCATCATCCACGGCGACAGCTGCACGAGCTACCGCGACTTCTGGCGCCGTTCGTGCCGGCTCGCCTCGGCGCTGGCGAAGCACGGCATCGGCAAGGGCGACACGGTGACGGTGATGCTGTCCAACACGCCGCCCATGCTGGAGGCGCATTTCGGCGTGCCGATGGTCAAGGCGGCGCTGCATTGCCTCAACACGCGCCTCGATGCGGCCGTCGTCGCCTTCCAGCTCGACCATGCGGAGGCCAAGGTGGTGATCGTCGACCGCGAGTTCTCCGCAGTGGTCAAGGAGGCGCTGGCCATCGCCAGGGTTCGGCCGCTGGTCATCGACTATGACGATCCCGACTACGGCGACGACGCGCCCTATCCCAAGGGCGAGCGCATCGGCACGCTGGACTACGAGGATCTCATCGCCGGCGGCGATCCCGATTTCGCCTGGTCGATGCCCGACGACGAGTGGGACGCCATCTCGCTCAACTACACATCCGGCACCACCGGCAATCCCAAGGGCGTGGTCTACCACCATCGCGGCGCGGCGCTGATGGCCTACGCCAACACGATCCATGCGGGCATGGGCAAGCATTGCGTCTATCTGTGGACATTGCCGATGTTCCACTGCAACGGCTGGTGCTTTCCCTGGACGCTGGCGGTGCAGGCGGGCACGCATGTGTGCCTGCGCTGGGTGCGGGCCAAGGCCATGTACGCGGCCATCGCCGACCACGGCGTCACCCATCTGTGCGGCGCGCCGATCGTCATGTCGCTGCTCATCAACGCCGCCGACGAGGACCGGCGCGGCTTCCCGCAGACGGTCACCTTCAACACCGCCGCGGCACCGCCGCCGGAAGCGGTGCTGTCGGGCATGGCGGATGCGGGTTTCGCCGTCACCCATCTCTATGGGCTGACCGAGACCTACGGGCCGGCGGTGGTCAATGAGTGGCACGGCGAATGGGACGCGCTCGACAAGGCCGCGCGCACGGCCAGGAAGGCGCGCCAGGGCGTGCGCTATGCCGCGCTGGAGGACCTGACCGTGATGGACCCCGAAACGATGGAAAAGACGCCGGCCGACGGCGAGACCATCGGCGAGGTCATGTTCCGCGGCAACATCGTCATGAAGGGGTATCTGAAGAACCGCAAGGCCAGCGACGAGGCCTTCGCCGGCGGCTGGTTCCACTCGGGCGACCTCGGCGTCATGCATCCGGACGGCTATATCCAGCTCAAGGACCGCTCCAAGGACATCATCATCTCCGGCGGCGAGAACATCTCCTCCATCGAGGTGGAGGACGTGCTCTACAAGCATGCGGCGGTCGCCTCCTGCGGGGTCGTCGCGCGCCAGGACGACAAGTGGGGCGAGGTGCCGATCGCCTATGTCGAGCTGAAGCCGGGCAGGAGCGCCACCGAGGCCGAGATCCTCGAACATTGCCGCGCGCTGCTGGCCCGCTTCAAGGTGCCCAAGGCGATCATCTTCGCCGAGATCCCCAAGACCTCGACCGGCAAGATCCAGAAGTTCCGCCTGCGCGAGATGGCCAGGGAAGCGGCCAAGGGCGCCTGACGGCAGCCTGTCCGCCGTCGGGCGCCGGGAAGAACACATCGTCAGGCATGCGCGGGCTTCATGGCCCGCGGATTGCTGGACAGCGCGAGCGCCGCCCCGCCCAGCACGACCAGCGCCATCGCGCCCAGCACGAAGCCGTCCTCGAGCGTGGGCTTCAGCACCATGTCGGCGACGATGACCAGCATGACCGAATAGTCGAAGCGCGCCGCGCTCAGGATGCGCCGGCCCTGCGCCAGGGCGGCGGGGGTGACGCCATCCTTGGCGATCATCTTGCCCATCCTTTCGGCGGTGGGCTTGAACACCAGCATGCCGACCGAGAAGGTGACGAAGTAGCCGGCCAGGCCGATCACGATCCAAAGCTCGGAAAAGCCGACCCAGAAGCCGCACATGACCAGGCCGAAGGCCAGCGTCAGCAGCGACAGCGGCGCGAACAGGCGGTTGCCCAGCTCTCCCGTGGCGCGCATGGCCTGCAGCATGGCCTCGACATTGCCGGCGCGTTGGGCGCGGACGGCCAGCAGCATGAGCGTGAAGCCGCCGCCCACCCACACCAGGGCGCAGGCGATGTGAAGGAATTTGACGATCGAATACCAGTCCATGATATGTCCCTTGCGTTGCTGTTGGAAGCATTGCCCGTGACGGGCGGAGCGGCGGGAGCGATGCCCTGGCCGCCTTGAGGAGCGGGCGTTTACCACCGGGCCTGTTTCGGGACGATGCCGGCCCGGCGCCGGCTCTGTTTCAGGCGGTGCGGCTGAGGCTGCCGGGCGGCGCGGTGCGGGCTGCCCGCGCGGAAAAATCCGCCTGCCATTAAGCCGCGGTTAAGCTTTACGGGCGTTTACTGTGGGCATCCAGTGATCTGGATTCTTACCGAGTGGTTGGAGCCACTTTGTTTGACGCCTCCCTGTTAAACTCCTGAGAGCCGCCTCATCCGCGGCTCTTTTTTTATTCCGGCCGCCACCAATCCGCCGTTAACCGTTTGTTAAACATGCGCTTGCCTTGGAACGAGACGAGGCGCATTTTCGCGGCCCGGTCATATAGGGTGCGGGCCGGCGGCGAAGCCGAATCGGTGCACGACAGGCGGGCACAGGGTGGTGTTTATGAACGAACCTTCGAGGGAAAGCGCGAAGACGATCAAGCTGGCGGAGCGCCGGGTTTTCTCGCAATCTTTCAAGCCGCTCTACGGCGAAGGCATGGGGCTGGTGGAGCAGGCGGCGGAATATCTCGACGGCAAGGGCCGGGTCGAAGCCAAGACGCTGTCGCGCCTCGGCGCCACGCTCTATGCCGCCGAATCGATGCGGCTGACCACCCGCCTCATGCAGATCGCGTCCTGGCTCCTGCTGCAGCGCGCCGCCAATTCCGGCGAGATGACGCGCGACCAGGTCGCGTCCGAGAAGGTCAAGGTCCGGCTCGATACCGCTTCCGCGCATGAGGACGCCGCCGGCTGGAACGAACTGCCGCCGGATTTCCTCGACCTGGTGCAGCGCTCGCTGCGGCTGCAGGCGCTGGTGCGGCGCATGGACGAGGAAATCTATGGCGGCGGCGCGGCGCGGCGGCCGGCGGCCGGCCGCTGCAATCCCGTGTCCGACCAGATCACCCTGCTCAACACCGCGTTCGGGCGCGGCTGACCTTTCCGTCCCGAAGTTTCCGGTTTGTTCACATTTTGCTGGCATCGCTGGCCGCCTCGACTAGGCTGGGGGCGATGGGACAGGCGATTCGAATCATCGGCATCGATCCGGGGCTGCGGCGCACCGGCTGGGGCATCGTGGAAAGCCTCGGCAACACGCTGCGCTTCGTCGCCTCCGGCACCGTGCGCTCCGACGACAAGGCGGCGCTGGCCGCAAGGCTGTGCCAGTTGCACGACGGCCTCGCCGAAGTGCTTTCGGCCGCCATGCCGCATGAGGCGGCGGTGGAGCAGACCTTCGTCAACAAGGATGCGGTCGCGACCCTGAAACTCGGCCAGGCGCGCGGCATCGCCATGCTGGTGCCGGCGCGCGCCGGGCTCGCCGTCGCCGAATATGCGCCGAATGCGGTCAAGAAGGCGGTGATCGGCGTCGGCCATGGCGACAAGAAGCAGATCCACATGATGGTGAAGGTGCTGCTGCCGAAGGCTTCCTTCGACACCGAGCATGCCGCCGATGCGCTGGCGATCGCCATCTGCCATGCCCATCATCGCCAGAGCGCGGCCTATCGCATGGCATTGGCCGGATAGGTTTGTTCTTGACTTGTTCCTGTCTGCCGGGTAAGTAATACCTTTGAGGTATTACTGATGCGGGTGACTGAAAAAGGCCAGGTGACGATTCCGAGGAACGTTCGCCGCAAGCTGGGGATCGTGCCGGGAAGCGAGGTCGAGTTCAGCCTCCAGGATGATGTCGCCATCCTGCGCCGGGCGTCGCCTTCCGATGTCGGGGGCGAGGTCGCGGAATTCATGGATCACATTCGCCGGCACAAGGGAACCATGGATCTCGGCGGCATGAGCGCCGACGAATTCCTCAAGCTGCTGAGGGATTGATGCCGACGCTGGTCGACACGAACGTGCTGATCGATCTGTTCGACGTGGGCAGCCCGTGGGAAGATTGGTCGACCCGCGCCATCGAACGGCTGCGAGCCCAGGGGCCCATCGTGATCAATCAGGTCGTCTATGCCGAGATGGCGGCGGGGTTTGCCCTGGAAGCGCGTCTCGACGCGGCATTGTCCCCGTCGCGCTTCGTCCGGGAGGATTTGCCGTGGGAGGCGGCATTCGTTGCCGGGCACGCCTTCCTGGCCTATCGCCGCGGCGGCGGCCCGAAGCGCTCGCCCTCGCCGGATTTCTATATCGGGGCCCATGCGGCCATACGTGGCTATTCGCTGCTCACACGGGATCTGCACCGATACCGGGCCTATTTTCCAATGTTGCGGATCGTCGCCCCGGAAACACACCCATGAGATGGAGCCTTCGATGATCGGCAAGCTCAAGGGCACTCTGGAGGAAGTCGACGAGGACCATTGCCTCATCGACGTGCACGGTGTCTGCTATGTCGCCTTCTGTCCCTCGCGCACGCTGGCAGCGCTTCCCGCGCCCGGCGATGCGGTGGTGCTGTTCATCGAGACCTATGTGCGCGAGGACATGATCCGGCTCTACGGCTTCCAGTCGGCGCTGGAGCGCGAATGGTTCCGCCTGCTCATGAACAACGTGCAGGGCGTCGGCGCCAAGGTGGCGCTGGCGGTGCTGTCGACGCTGGCGCCGGCCGACCTGGCCAATGCGATCGCGCTGCGCGACATCGCCATGGTCAGCCGTGCGCCCGGCGTCGGCAAGAAGGTGGCCGAGCGCATCGTCACGGAATTGAAGAACAAGGCGCCCGCCTATGCCGGCGAGGCGACCGGCACCATAGGCCTCAAGCAGGAACTGGGCGAGGGCGTGGCGCCCGCGCCGGTGGCCGACGCGGTCTCGGCGCTCACCAATCTCGGCTATTCGCGCGACATCGCCGCCAATGCGGTCGCGGCGGCACTGAAGACGGCGGGCGAAGGCGCGGATTCGTCCAGGCTCATCCGCCTCGGGCTGAAGGAACTGGCACGGTGATTCCTTGATTGGAGAGACATTCCTTACTATGATCGTAGGGTAAGGAGAAGCGCCATGGGTATGATCGGCAGCATTACATCTAAAGGCCAGACGACCGTGCCGAAGGAAGTGCGGGACAAGCTCGGGCTGGCGCAAGGGGCGCGCATCGAGTGGATCGTCGAGGGCGACAAAGCGATCGTCAGGCCACGCAAGCTGCGTGCGGTGGATCTTGCCGGTATCCTGGGTCCGCCTCCTTCGGGTAGGTCGTTGAGTATCGAAGAAATGGACGAGGCCATCATGGAGGCCGTCGCGGAGGACGATGAACGCATCCAGCGCGAATGGCATGAGGGCATCGATTGATCGGGGTCGATACCAACGTGCTTGTCCGGCTCGTCGCTCCGGACGATCAACGCCAGAATGAGATGGCTCGCATCTTTTTCGCGGGACGGACGGTGAACGATCCCGCCTTTGTCAGTTCGATCGTCCTCGCCGAAACCGTATGGCTTCTCCGGCGGCACCTCGGCTATTCCCGGGCTGCGGTCGAGAATCTGGTGCGCAACCTGCTGGCTAGCGACGATTTCGTGCTGGAGCATGGCGACCGGCTCGCCGTGCTACTTGACGAGCCGGCTTCGGCACGCTCGCAGCTTGCCGATCATCTGATAGCATGGTCGGCTGAAAGGATGGGCTGCACGGCTACCGTCACTTTCGATAAGGTTGCCGCCCGGCGCGTCCCTTCCATGGAACTTCTGTCTTGAACCCTTCTCCCCGCCTGATCAGTTCCGAAAAGCGCGGCGAGGACGCCGACCAGACGCTGCGCCCGCAGACGCTCGACGATTTCGTCGGACAGGCGGCGGCGCGCGCCAATCTGAAGGTGTTCATCGAAGCGGCCAAGACGCGCGGCGAGGCGCTCGACCATGTGCTGTTCGTCGGCCCGCCCGGCCTCGGCAAGACCACGCTGGCCCAGATCATGGCGCGCGAAATGGGCGTCAACTTCCGCTCGACCTCCGGCCCGGTCATCGCCAAGGCCGGCGATCTCGCCGCCCTGCTGACCAATCTGGAGGACCGCGACGTCCTGTTCATCGACGAAATCCACCGGCTGAACCCGGCGGTGGAAGAGATTCTCTATCCGGCCATGGAGGACTTCCAACTCGACCTTATCATCGGCGAGGGGCCGGCGGCGCGTTCGGTCAAGATCGACCTCGCCCGCTTCACGCTGGTTGCCGCCACCACGCGGCTCGGCCTGCTCACCAATCCGTTGCGCGACCGTTTCGGCATTCCGGTGCGGCTCAATTTCTACACGGTGGAGGAGCTGGAACTGATCGTGCGGCGTGGCGCGCGCATCCTTTCCATGCCGCTCGGCGACGACGGCGCGGTGGAGATCGCGCGCCGCGCGCGCGGCACCCCGCGCATCGCCGGACGCCTGCTCAGGCGCGTGCGCGATTTCGCCTCGGTCGCGGGGGCCGAAAAGGTCACGCGGCACGTTGCCGACGAGGCGCTGTCCAGGCTGGAGGTGGACTCGCTCGGGCTGGATGCGCTCGACCGGCGCTACCTTTCCATGGTCGCGCAGAATTTCGGCGGCGGGCCGGTGGGCATCGAAACCATCGCGGCGGCCCTGTCGGAGCCGCGCGACGCCATCGAGGACATCATCGAGCCCTACCTGCTCCAGCAGGGCTTCATCCAGCGTACGCCGCGGGGCCGCGTGCTGGCCGCCAACGCCTGGCGCCATCTGGGCCTGGAAGCGCCCGTGGAGCCGGGGCAGGATCGCTTCGACTTCTGAAAAAACCACCCGGCCGCGGCCACGAGCGGCCTGGCAACCGGCCCGCTTCGACCCGGCGGGGCCGCTATTGTGGAGACCTTCCGCCTGTGCCAGCATGCCGGGCTGGAGGAACGCCGGCGGCCGGGGCGCTGTCGCAGGGTTCGAACGCCTCGCCCCCAGTTGCGGCTGCGCCGCCCGACGCTCCCCCGCTTGCGGCGCGAAGCAAAGGGCCGCGCAAGGCAAAGGGAGAGAGACATGCTCGACAAAGCCCCCACCGCGAGGATGCAGGAACTGCTGGACAAGTTCGGCGCCGCGCTGGCGGGCGGACGCATCGACGAGGCGGTCGAAATGTTCGCCGACCAGTGCTACTGGCGCGACCTCGTCGCCTTCACCTGGAACCTCAAGACGATGGAGGGCCGCGACCAGGTGCGCGACATGCTTCTCGCCCGGCTCGCCGACGTCAGGCCGTCGAACTGGCGGGTGGCCGAGGGCGAGGAGGCCACCGAGGCCGACGGTGTGGTGCAGAGCTGGATTTCCTTCGAGACCGAGGCGGCGCGCGGCTATGGCCTGATCCGGGTCCGGGACGGCCGCATCTGGACGCTGCTGACCACCATGGCCGAACTGAAGGGCCATGAGGAGAAGGCCGGCTTCACCCGTCCGCTCGGCGCCAAGCACGGCCAGAATGTCGGCGTCAAGAACTGGATCGAGGAGCGCGAGGAGGAACTCCGCACGCTCGGCTTCGAGAAGCAGCCCTATGTCGTCGTCATCGGCGGCGGCCAGGGCGGCATCGCGCTCGGCGCCAGGCTGCGCCAGCTCGGCGTGCCCGCCATCATCGTGGAGAAGAACGAGCGCGCCGGCGATTCTTGGCGCAAGCGCTACAAGTCGCTGTGCCTGCACGACCCCGTCTGGTACGACCACCTGCCCTATATCGACTTCCCCAAGAACTGGCCCGTCTTCTCGCCCAAGGACAAGATCGGCGACTGGCTGGAGATGTACGCCAAGGTGATGGAGCTGAACTACTGGTCCTCCACCGAGGCCAGGTCGGCCCGCTGGAACGAGGACAGGAAGGAATGGGAGGTTGTGGTCGACCGCCACGGCGAAAAGATCACGCTGCGGCCCAAGCACCTGGTCTTCGCCACCGGCATGTCGGGCAAGCCGAACATCCCCGCCTTCAGGGGCAGCGACCGCTTCAGGGGCGAGCAGCACCATTCCTCCAGACATCCCGGCCCCGACGCCTACCGCGGCAAGAAGGTCGTCGTCATCGGCTCGAACAATTCGGCGCACGATATCTGCGCCGCGCTCTACGAGGCCGGTGTCGATGTCACCATGGTTCAGCGCTCCTCGACGCATGTCGTCCGGTCGGACACGCTGATGGACGTCACGATGCAGGAGCTTTATTCCGAGCGCGCGGTGCAGAACGGCATGACCACGGCCAGAGCCGATCTCATCTTCGCCTCCCTGCCCTATGCGGTCCTGCCCGAGATCCAGAAGCCGCTCTACGACAAGATCCGCCAGATCGACGCCAAATTCTACGAAGACCTGGAAAAGGCGGGCTTCCTGCTCGATTTCGGGACGGACGATTCCGGCCTGTTCATGAAATATGTCCGCCGCGGCTCGGGCTACTATATCGACATCGGCGCCTCGCAACTGGTCATCGACGGCAAGATCAAGCTGGCCTCCGGCCAAGTGGAGGAGATCACCGAGGATGCCGTCAGGCTGGCCAACGGCACCGAGATCGCCGCCGACGTGATCGTCTACGCCACCGGCTACGGCTCCATGAACGGCTGGGTGGCCGACCTGATCGACCAGGAGACGGCCGACAGGGTCGGCAAGGTCTGGGGCCTGGGCTCGGACACGCCGAAGGACCCCGGCCCGTGGGAGGGCGAGCAACGCAACATGTGGAAGCCCACCCAGCAGGAAGCGCTATGGTTCCATGGCGGCAACCTGCACCAGTCGCGCCATTATTCGCAATTCCTGTCTCTGCAATTGAAGGCGCGCATGGAAGGCATCCCGACGCCGGTCTACGGCCTCCAGCAGGTGCATCACACCAAGTAGGGCTGCGGCATCAGCGGCGGCTTGCCAGGAAGGCTTCTATCTCGGCCAGGGTGCTGTTGCCTTCCATGGGGCCGATCCTGCCGACGGCAAGCGCGCCGGCGGCATTGGCGCGGGCCAGCGCGTCGCGGAAGCCGAAGCGGCCGGACACGGTAAGCGCCACGAAGGTGGCGCAGAAGCAGTCGCCGGCGCCGGTGGGGTCCACCACCTCCACCGCATGGCCTGCGAGTGCTTCCACGGCCCCGCTTGGGTCCGATCCGATGCAGCCCTGCGCCCCGCGCTTCAGCACCACGCAGCGCGCGCCCCCGGCATGCAGGCGCGGCGCGAAGTCGGCGAAGGATTCGCCGGGAAACAGCACCTCGGCGTCTTCGCTGCTCGGCAGCACGTAGGCCGCGAGGCCGAGCAGCGCCGTCACCGTTTCCATATAGGCCGGGTCGGCCAGCAACTCCTTGCGGACGTTGGGGTCGAAGGAGATTTCCACGCCGGCCGCGTGCAGACCCCGGCATATTTCCAGCGCGGCTTTCGCCATGGAGGGGTCGCCCAGCGTCGAGCCCGAGATGTGAAAGACGTCCGCGCCGAAGCCGCACACGGCTTCCACGGCTTCGGCCCCGGCCGGGAAGCGCGCGGCGGCCGAGCGGGCGATGTTGAACACGAAGTCGCGGCTGCCGTCGCTGTTGTAGCTGACGAAGGCGGTGCCGGTCGGAACGCCGGCCACGGTCCTGACCAGGTCGCGGGACACGCCCGCACTTGCCAGGCGCTCGCGCAGCACCTGCCCGAAGGCATCGTCGCCGACCGCGCCCGCGAATATCGCCCTTGCCCCGATCCGCGCCGCCTGGTCGATGAAGATGGCCGGGGCGCCGGAGGGGAAGGGGCCCATATAGGTCGCGGCGCGGCGGTTGCGGCCGTCCCGCTCGGTGCAGACGAACTCGACCAGAAGCTCGCCCAGAGAGCCCACCGAACCCGTCGAAAGCGCTGCCGGCTTCACGTCCATGCCCGTCTCCGAACAATCTTTTGGCGCGTAAATATCATAATTTCGGCGCGGAAATTTGAATTTGATTCCCGGCTTGACCGGTGGCAATTTCGCTGGATATGCACACGCCCTGCACGGCTGGCAAGCGGTCGGGCAAGGGGTCGAGAAGGCGGGAACCATGACGAGGAAGCGCGTGCGGACCATGGAGGAGTTCGCCGTGGCCGTGGGCCTGTCCCGGCCGACGGTCTCGAAATATTTCCAGGACCCGGCCTCGGTGCGGGCCAAAGTGCGCGAGCGCATCGAGGCGGGGCTGAAGGAGACCGGCTTCCGGCCGAACCTGTTCGCCGTCAACCTGAACCGCCGCCGCACCAAGATCATCGGGCTGATCTTCCCGAACTCGCTCGATCCCTTCTACATGGGCCTGCGCCGCCGCATCGAGAGCGAAGCGGCGAATGCCGGCTACCTGCCCTTCGTCTTCTCCTCCGACGGCAAGGCCGAGATGGAGGCGCAGGCGCTCGAAACGCTGACCTCGCTCAACGTGGCGGGCGTGCTCATGGTGCCGGTGGGCGGCGATGCGGCGCACCGCGCCAAGGTCAAGGCGCTGGCCCGCACCGTTCCGGTCGTCTTCATGGACGCCCCCTTCGATGCCGAGGAAACCTTCGTCGGCACCAACAACGCGCAAAGCATGGCGCTGATCACCGACTACCTGACCCGGTTCGGCGAGCGACCGTGCTATTTCGACATGCCCTGGGTCAATTCCAACGGCGAGGGGCGGCGCGACGCCTATGTCGCCACCATGCGGCGGCGCGGGATGGAGCCGCTGCTGGTCGAACTCAGGCACTCCATGAGCTGGGATTTCGAGCGCTATGCGTTCGAGGAGGCCAACCGCGTGCTGGGCGAGGGCGGGTTCCCGAGCCGGATCGTGCTGTGCGGCAACGATCGCGTGGCCTTCGGCGTGCTGGCGGCGGTCAACCAGGCCGGCATCAAGGTCGGCATCGAGCCCGGCTGCGAATTGCGCGTGGCGGGCCACGACAATCAGCCCCTGTCGGAATATATCTGGCCGCCGCTGACGACGGTGCAGCAGAACACGGCCGAGATGGGAAGGATCGCCATCAACCTGCTGCTTTCGCGGCTGGACAGTTCGCGCGTGTTCGACGCGCCGCCGACGCGCGGCGCCCACATCCTGCTCGACGCCGAACTGGTGCTGCGCGCTTCCGCGTGAGGCGGGCGGCGGGGCGCCGGCGTCAACCGCCCACCATGAGCTTGACCACTTCGTCATGGGTGGTTTCGGAAATCCTGCGCTCGCCGGCCGTCACGCCGCGCCGCAACACGATGATGCGGTCCGACACGGCGAAGATGTCCTGCAGATTGTGCGAGATGAAGATCACGCCGCGCCCCTGCGCCTTGAGCTGGCGGATGAGCGAGATGACCTTGCGCTGCTCGGGCACGCCCAGCGCCGCCGTGGGCTCGTCCATGATGAGGATCTGCGCGTTCCAGTAGACGGCGCGCCCGATCGCCACCGCCTGCCGCTGGCCGCCGGAGAAATTGCTCACCGGGGCGTCCAGGCGGCTGACGTGGAAATCCAGCACCGCCATGGTTTCGCGCGCCGCTTCCGCCATGGTCCTGCGGTCGAGCACGGGCAGGAAGCCGAGGGCCCGGCGCATCGGCTCGCGGCCGAGGAAGATGTTGGCCCCGATCGACAGGTTGTCGGCCAGGGCGAGGTCCTGGTAGATCGTCTCGATGCCCTTGTCGCGCGCCTCCTGCGGCGTGGTGAAGGAGACCGGCTCGCCCTTGATGCGGATTTCGCCGGAGGAGGGCCTGAACACGCCGGAGATGGTCTTGATGAGCGTGGTCTTGCCGGCGCCGTTGTCGCCGGCCAGCGCCACCACCTCGCCGGGGTGCACCACCATAGAGAAGTCGCTCAGCGCCTGCACCGCGCCGAAGTTCTTGGACAGGTTGCGAACCTCGAGCAGGGGCTGGACTGCGTCATTCATCCTGCCTGCCTCCGCTGAAGCGGCGCTGCGCCTGGTCGATCAGCACCGAGATGATGATGACCACGCCGACGCCGATGAACTGCCAGAACGGCTCGACATTCACGAATACCAGCCCGTACTGGATGATGGCGATGACCAGCGCGCCGGCGACGGTGCCGAGGATGGTGCCCGATCCGCCGAACAGGCTCGCCCCGCCGATCACCACCGCCGCGACGCTGTCGAGCAGCAGGGGCTCGCCCGCCTGGGCGGCGCCGGCGTTGAAGCGCGCCGAATAGAGCACCCCCGCCAGGCCCGCGCATGCGGCCGAGAGCACATAGAGCCGCAACTGGTGCCACTTGATGTCGATGCCGGCGCGCCGGGCGGCCTGCGGGTTGGCGCCGATCGCGTAGTTGTGCTGGCCGAAACGGGTCTGGCTGAGCAGGTAGTGCATCACCAGCACGACCACGATGGCGATGATGACGATGTAGGGCACGTTCATGACGCGCCCGTTGCCGATGGTGGCGAAGAAGGAGTTGCTGACCGGCACGGTGGTGCCGCCGGCCAGCAGGAAGGCGACGCCGCGCGCCACGCCGAACATGCCGAGCGTGCCGATGAAGGGCGGCACGCGCAGGCGCGAAACGAGAAGCCCGTTGATGAAGCCGGGAATGCAGGCCACCAGCACCGCCGCCAGCGTGCCCAGCAGGACCGCCAGCGGCATGCCCATCGAGGCGGTGGCGGCATTGATGGCATGGGCCGCAACCACGGCCGCCAGCCCCATGATGAAGCCCACCGACAGGTCTATGCCGCCGGAGATGATGACGAAGGTCTGCCCCACGGCCAGCAGCAGCGGGGCGACCGCGAAGATGGCGATGGATTGCAGGTTGAACGGGTTGAGGATGAAGGTGCCGCCGAAGCTGACGCGGGCCCAGACCTCGAAGCCGATGATCAGCGCGGCAAGGAACAGCCACGCCCTGAGGTCGGCGATGCGCTGGACCAGGCTCTTGGCACGGTCGGCGTGGTCGGCTTGCGGCCTCGCATGGGCTTCGCCGGCCGGCGCCTTGCTTTCGGTTGTCGTCATCTATCCACCTGCCGGGGCTCACCCGCCGGGAATTTTCTTGCCGGGTGCCGCCCTTCGGGCGGGCATGAACGGCTTCCCGGCAGAACCGGGAAGCCCGTCATTCGCTCAGTCGGAATAAATGTACTTGGCCACGTTCGGATCGTCGACATTGTCCTTGTCGATCACGGTGAAGCCGGTGCCGATCAGAACCGGGATCGACTGGCCGGTCAGATGGGCGAAGGCCGCGACCACGCCGAAATAGCCGATCTCGGCCGGATGCTGGGCTATGGCCTCGTCGACCAGGCCGGACTTGATGTCTTCGACGATGCTGGTGGGCGCGTCGAAGGCGACCACCTTGATGTTGCCGGTCTGGCCAGCCTGCTTCACGCCGTTGCCGGCGCCGAGCGCGGAGAACAGGTTGGCCCCGAACACGCCCTTGAGGTCGGAATTGCGCGCGAACATCGCCTGCAACTGGCTGGCCGCCTTGTTGGCGTCGTCTTCGTTGAACTGCGTCTCGAGCACGGTGATCTTGGGGAAGTGTTCGGCGATCTCCTCCTTGAAGCCCTGCTCGCGCTGGTCGGTGGTGGAGATGCCCGGCTTGACGTTGGAGACGTAGACCTTGCCTTCCTCGCCGATCGCCTTGGCCAGCGACCGCGCCGCTATGCGCCCGCCGAGGATGTTGTCCGATGCGATATAGGAGAGCGGGAAGTCGGCGTCGCCGGAACCGGTCTGGTACTTGCCGTCGCCGATGAAGGTGTCGACGGTGATGACCGGTATGCCGGCGTCGAAGGCCTTGCGCAGCGGCTCGATCAACTGCCTGGTGTCGGTGGGCGCGATCAGGATGGCGGAGGGCTGGCGCGCGATCACCGCGTCGAGCACCGGAACCTGCAGCACCGCGTTGAATTCGGGCGCGCCCTGGAACGCCAGTTCCACGCCCAGCGCGTCCGCGGCGGCCTGCGCGCCCTTGCGCATGGTGATGTAGAAGGCGTCGGTGGTCAGGCCGGGGATCAGGGCGATCGTGAATTTCTTCTCGCCCTGTGCAAGGCCGGGGCTGACGGTCAGCCCGAACGACGTGGCGACGACGGCTGCCGCGGCAGTCTTGAGAACAGTACGGCGCTCCATGGTTTCCTCCCTGAATGAGCTTTGTACGAACCTGTGACTGAATGACGATTTGGTCTGCCCGCTCGGTGAAGTGACGGATCACGCCGGCAAGCGGCTGGCACCGAGTGCAATTTCCTGTGCAGTCCTTTCTCTTTTCCCGGCCGGCGAGGGCCTTGTCCTCCAGGGGGCGGAAGCGCGGGCACGGCCTGGTGTCCAGGCCCTCCTTCCGTTCCCGATCTTGTCGCGCTGGCTTCGCCCCCGGCGCCGTGCCGTCCTCCACGGCGACCAGATTAGCATGCCGCTGGAGGAGTTGGAGTCAATATAGTTGATGCGCGAAAATGTGAAAATTTACGCGACGAAAGATCGGGCGGCAGGTACCCTGTCCGAAATTCACGGCAAGGTTCCGGATTGGCCGACGGCCGTTCGATGGTCTTTTCCGGGTTCAGGAGCGAAACCCCATGAAGGCACTTGAGGAAGTGGTGCGTCGCAACCGGGCGGGCGAGGCGGTGGCGCTGACGGCCGTCTGCTCGGCCCATCCCGACGTGCTGTCCGCTTCCCTGCTGCTCGCCGGCGAGGCGGGAAAGACGCTTCTGGTCGAATCCACGAGCAACCAGGTCAACCAGTTCGGCGGCTACACCGGGATGCAGCCCGCCGATTTCGTCGGCTTCGTGCACCGGCTTTGCGACCGGCTGGCCGTTGGGCGCGATCACGTGCTGTTCGGCGGCGATCATCTGGGGCCGCAGGCCTGGCGTGCGGAGGACGCCGCGTCTGCGATGGCGAAGGCCAGGGACATGGCGAGGGCCTATGTCGAGGCCGGGTTCTCCAAGATCCATCTGGACTGCTCCGAAGGGTGCCGCGGCGAGCCTGCGCAGGTGGGCGACGAGCTGGCGGCCGCGCGCGCCGCGGACCTGGCCGAGGTCTGCGAGACGGCGGCGGCCGATGCCTCTGCGATCAGCTATGTCGTCGGCACGGAAGTGCCGCCGCCGGGCGGCGCGCGCGGCGGCGGGACGCACCAGCCGATCGAGGTGACGACGCTGGCACGCGCGGCGGCGACGCTGGACCGGCACGACGCGGCGTTCCGCGCGCGGGGGCTGGAGGCCGCCTTCCGGCGCGTCGCCGGCCTGGTGGTGCAGCCCGGCGTCGAATTCGGCCCCGATCATGTCGACCTGTTCGATCCGTCCGTTCCCGACGAACTGTCGTCGGCGCTTGCGGGCCGTCCCGGCATCGCCTTCGAGGCGCATTCGACAGACTATCAGCCCGACACCGTGTTCGCCGAACTGGCACGCCGGCACTTTGCCGTGCTGAAGGTCGGGCCCGCCCTGACCTTCGCCTATCGGCGCGCGGCCTACGCCCTCGATGCGCTCGTGCGCCTGTGCCGTCCCGCCACGCCGCTGCGGCCGCTGCCGCAGCTCATGGACGAGCTGATGCTGTCATATCCGGATCATTGGCGGGCGCACTATTCCGGTACGGAAGACGCCGTCGCGCTGCTGCGTCACTTCGGCTATGCCGATCGCATACGCTACTACTGGGCCAGGCCCGAGGCGGCAGCCGCCGTTGCGGATCTCGAAGCGGCATTCGACGCGCTGCGGCCGGCCGACCCGGTCCTTCTGCAGCACTTCTCCCGCCACGTGGCGGAGCGGGCGCAGGCGCTGCGCGAAGCCGGGTATTCCCCGGCCAAATCCTTGATCTTCGCCGAGGTCCAGTCGGCGCTCGCGCCCTATCTCGCGGTCGCCCCCGGCGGCCAGGGTCTTGATCAGGGCCGGTGATGCTGTCATCGGGTTCATGGGCAGCCACCACCTGTCTGCCCGGGATGGAAGAGGAAGCGCAATGGTCGATCATGCTGAAACGGCGGACCTGGCCGCCGGCCTGTCGGGCGCGCTCACGGATTTCGGCCACCGGCTGATGGCGCGCGTCTACTATGCCGACACCGATTTCTCCGGTGTCGTCTACCACGCCCGCTATCTGGAGTTCCTGGAGCGCGGCCGTTCCGATTTCCTGCGGCTGGCGGGCGTGCACCATACGGAGCTGGCCGAAGGCAAGCATGGCGAGCGCATCGTGTGGGTGGTTCGGCGCATGGAGATCGACTTCCGCGCGCCGGCGCGCATCGACGACATCCTCACCGTGGAAACGCGCACGCAAGGCATTTCGGGCGCGCGCATCGTCATGGCCCAGCAGTTGAAGCGGGCGGACGAGGTTCTGGTGGAGGCCAGGGTCGAGGCCGCCATCATCGGCGAGGGCGGCCGGCCGCGCCGTTTTCCCAAGGAATGGGTGGCGGCCTTCATGCCTCGCACGGCGGCCGCGCCGGACCGCCGCTGAGGCGGTCAGTTCCCGGCCTGTTGCGCCAGTTCGGCGAGGCGCTTTTGGGCCGAGGGCGGCAGCGGCGGCGGATTTTTACCCTGCGCGGCCTCCACGAGCAGGGCGTCGCAGGCCGCCTCGGTTTCGCCGATCAGGCGGCGCATGAACTCGTCCTTGGCAAGGCCGGGCGGAATGGGCGGCAGGAAGCGGGCGCGGATGGTGCCCGGATAGCGCAGGAACTTGCGGCGCGGCCAGTAGAGACCCGCCACATGGGCCACCGGCACGACCGGCAGGCCGAGCTGCATGTAAAGCTCGACGATGCCGTATTTGTAGGCGGGCTCCGCGCCCGGCGGGCGGCGCGTGCCCTCGGGATAGATGATGAGCTGGCGCGGATTGCGCGCCATTTCCTGCTTGGTGGCGGCCACCACCTGCCGCAGCGCCTTGGCGCGGTTGCCGCGGTCGACCGGTATCATGCGCATCTTGAGGATGTACCAGCCGAAGAACGGGATCCAGGTCAGCTCGCGCTTGAGGATGTAGAGCGGGTCGCGGAGGAAGGGAAAGAAGGCGATCGTATCCCACAGCGACTGGTGCTTCGGCGCCAGGATGAAGGAGCCCTGCGGCAGGTTTTCCAGGCCGGTGATGTCGCTGCGGGTGCCTGCGATCTTGTCGTAGAGCCACAGGCTGCTGCGCGACCAGAATTTCGGCACGAACCAGGCGCGGCGGCGCGGCGCCAGGAAATAGAAGGGCGCCCAGAATATCATCTGGGCGATCATGCTGGCGTAGAAGGCCAGGTTGAACGCCAGCGAGCGGATTTGAAGCATGCGCGGAAAGCCCGGTGGGAGACCCGCGCTGGTTACACCAAACAGGGCCGAAAAGGAAAGCGCAGACATGCGGGCACCGCTGCCCGGCGCCGGCCAGACGTCGCGGCGGTTCAGTTGCGGTGCGGGCCTGCGTCGGCGAGCGCGATGCCGCCGGCCGTGGGACGAACCGGCACCACGCCGCGTGCCAGCGCCAGCAGATATTTGTTGTATTCGGTGAAAAGAACCCGCAGCGCCTCCGGCTTGGTCAGCCAGCCGCCATTGCCGAGATTGGCGTTGACCACGGGATAGGGCTCCAGCCGGGCGCCGTGCAGCAGGCGGCCCATCTCCAGCAGGCTGCGCGGCATGTGGTAGTTGTTGGTGACGAGGATGATGCTGCCATAGGCGTGGCTCTCCACCCATTTGGCGCTTTCCTCGGCATTGCCGATCGTGTCGAGGGCGGCGTGGTCGATGTCGACGCAGCAGGAGAAAAGCTGCTTGTCGCCGCCGATCGCCTTCTGGAGCTGGCGCCGGCTGGCGGCCGGATGCACGCCGCTGATCAGCAACCGCTCGCCCTTGCCCGATTCCAGAAGATCCAGGGCGGCGTCGATGCGTGACTGGCCCCCGGTCAGCACGATGATGGCATCGGCCTTTTGCGGGTCGGCAGGCGTGCGCAGATGGCTGACATGGCTGGCGAACCAGCCGAAACCGCCGAGAAAGGCGATTGCCGACGCCGCCAGGAGCAGCAGGCCGGCGCGCAGGCCCATGCGCGCGCGCGGCGAAGGCCGCGCAGCACCGACCGCCACCGGCGCGGCGCCAGCCGTTTCGATGGAATCAGAGCCCTTCATCATGCCATGGTTAACCTTGAACCGCCGCCTTTGACAGGGGGCGCTACCCCACATTGCGTTACGGCGGGTTTCCGTTGCGTGAAGTGGGCGCGCGCTCGCCGTCGCCTCCTCATCTCAGCCGTCCGTCTGACGCTCGTCAATGTCGCTCAGATAGGCAATCACCGTGGCGTGCGACGTGCCTGCCGTCAGCGCGCCGATCACCGCGACCATCAGGGCGACGCCGAGATAGCCGCTCCAGCCGATGGCGAAGGTGCCGAACAGCGCCGCGGCCTGGTCGGCCTGCGGGGTCGCCATGTTGCGGCCCGCCCACCAGGAGAAGGCGACGAAGACGAGGATCGCCGCCACGCCGCCGGCCACGGCGCCCTTCATGCCGGTGACGAGGAACTGATGGCGGAATTCGCGCGCGATGAAGCGGGCCTCGGCACCGACGAAATGCAGCACCTCGATGATATGCCCGTTGCCGGCCATGGCGCCGCGCGTGGCGAACACCACCGTCAGCACCGTCGCCGAAAGCATCAGCGCGAGCACCGCGATGCCTGCCGTGACCGTGGTGTGGGCCATCGCCACCAGCCGGTCCACCCAGGTGCGGTGGTCGTCCAGCGTGGCGCTGGGCAGTTTCTGCGCGAGCGCCTGGCGCATGGCGGCAAAGTCGGGCGGCCCGGCCTGGTCGATGGTGACGACCACCAGCCGCGGCACCGGCAATTGATCGATGTCGAGGCCGGGGCCCAGCCAGGGCTCCAGCAGGCGCGCGGTTGCGGCACGATCGACGATCTTGGTGTTCTTGACGCCGGGGAAGGCGGCGGCGATCTCGGCGGCGGCGGCAAGGGCCGCCTCCATGTCGAGCCCGTCGGCCGGCTTGATCTGCACCGTCGCCTCGCGCGAGATCTGGTTCTCCCAGATGGCGGCGGTGTCGCGCACCAGCGTCACCGCGCCGAAGGTCAGGCAGGACAGGAAGGTCATGATGGCGATGACGCAGACCAGCGCCCGCCCGGCGATGTTCTGTGCCGGCACCAGGGGCGCCATGCGGCGCTGCATGCGCGCCTTGGGATAGGCGTCCGGCACGTCGTGGATGTCGTCGTCTTCGGCGGGCAGCTCAGTCATAGATGTCCAGCCTTCCGCCCGACAGGATCAGACGCCTTGCGTCCACCTGGTCCATGAGGCCGAGATCGTGGGTGGCGATGACCACGGCGGTGCCCAGCCGGTTCAGCTCGATGAACAGGCGCAGCAGGCGGCGCGCAAGCTGCGGGTCGACATTGCCGGTCGGCTCGTCGGCCAGCAGGATCTCGGGCTGCTCGATCAGGGCGCGGGCGATCGCGGCGCGCTGCTTCTCGCCGCCCGAGAGCACCGGCGGCAGCACATGCATGCGCTCGCCGAGGCCCACCCATTTCAGCAGTTCCGTCACGTCGGTGCGGTAGCTCGCCTCCTCGCGCCCGCGCACGCGCAGCGGCAGCGCGACATTCTCGTAGGTGGTCATGTGGTCGAGCAGGCGGAAGTCCTGGAACACCACGCCAATGCGGCGGCGCAGCAGCGGCAGTTCCTGGCGGGTGATGCGGGAACGGTCCTTGCCGAAGACGGTGATGAGCCCGCGCGTCGGCTTCAGCGACAGGAACAGCAGCCGCAGCAGCGTGGTCTTGCCTGCGCCCGAAGGGCCGCTGAGGAACTGGAACGAGCGCTCCGGGACGTGCAGGGAAATGTCGCGGAGGATCTCGGGTCCCATGCCGTAGCGCAGGCCGACATTTTCGAAGCGGATCACGGCAATGGACCTGGAACTGCGGACGGGAACGGCGGCCGGCCAGGCGAGGGCCGTCCTTCGCCACGACCATCGGGCGCCTTGGTTAACCGCAGGTTAAATTTCAATGCATTTCGACTCGGCAAAACGGCTCCGGTGGCAAAACATTAATCATTTTCATTTACGCGCCGGTAACGGACAGCGATCGCGGACGGACGAGACCGGCCAATAGACGGGATCTTCATACCCCATGCCCGACAAGCGTAGCGCACGCCGGGTTTCCGGCGAAATCATGACCGGGCAGGAAGCCGGCCCGGAGCGGCGGCGGCGCATGGCGGCGCCCGGCCTCGACATAGTGGACGCCGATTTCGAGATTCTGGAAAGCCCGGCGGCCGGGCGGCGTTCGCGCCCTGCGCCCCGCGATTTCGTCTCGGCCGGGGATGGGCCGCCGCGCGAAGGCATGGCGATGCTGCGCAGAAACGCAGCGCCGCAGGCACGCGGGCAGGCCTCTCGCGGCGGGCCGATCTTCTGGACCGCCGGCCTTTTCCTGGTGCTGGTGGCCTTCTGGATCGCGGGCGGTCATGCGCTGGTGCGCGGCCTGCCGCTCTTCGCACAACAGGACGCGGCGGCCGTGCTCAGCATTTCGGGCGTCACCTCTCGTGTGGACGGGACCGGACTGCGGCCCGTGCTTCTGGTGGATGGCGAGGCCGGCAACGACGGCGCCGCCGCCGTGCCGCTGCCGCCGCTCGACATCAAGGTAACGGGCAATGACGGCCGCATCACGCGCTACAGGCTGGGGACATCCGGCCGTCCCCTGGAGCCGGGCGAAAGATTTGTCTTTTCCAGCCGCGTCGAGGTGCCTAGAAACGGGGTCACGGCCGTCACGGTCGGTTTCGCCGAATAGGCGTCTTGAAGGGAAGGGCGTTGCATGCCGGTCGTTCGCGGCAAGAACATCGAGGTTCTGTATTCGGCGTCGGCCATCGCGCGCCGCAACCTGGAACTCGCCAAGGAGATCGCCGCGCGCGACTATCACGACCTTTTGGTCATCTCGATCCTGAAGGGCTCATTCGTCTTCGCCGCCGACCTGATCCGGGCCATGCACGATGTCGGCCTGTCGCCGGAAGTCGAATTCATCTTCATCTCCAGCTATGGCGCCGGCACCACCAGCGGCGAGGTGAGGGTGCTGCGCGACATCGACAACGAGGTCGCCGGCCGCGATGTGCTGCTCATCGACGACATACTCGAATCGGGCAAGACGCTGTCGTTCACCCGCGAGCTGATGCTGTCGCGGGGCGCAAAAAGCTGCTCCGTCGCCGTGCTGCTCGACAAGCGCATGCGCCGCCAGACCACGCTCAACGCCGACTATGTCGGTTTCGACTGCCCCGACTATTTCGTCGTCGGCTACGGCATGGATGTCGGCCATGCCTTCCGCGAGCTGCCCTTCGTCGGCGTGGTGACGGGCGACGCCTGAGATCGCCCCGGCGGGACGTATTTCAGCGAAAGTTTAACTATTGGGCGCCATTGTCCGGCGCATGACAAAGCTTCTGATCGTCGAGGACGACGAGTCCGTCCGCACACTTTCCGCCCGAGCGCTGGAGCGCGCCGGTTACAGCGTCGAACTTGCCGCCGACGGCGCGCAGGGGCTCGACTGCATCCGAGCCGCGCAAGGCGGCTACGATCTCGTCGTCTCCGACATCCGCATGCCGGAGATGGACGGCATCGAAATGGCGCAGGCGGCCGCCGCCGCCTTCCCGTCGCTGAAGATCATGCTGATGACCGGCTATGCCGACCAGCGCGAACGCGCCGAGGAACTCAACGGCATCGTGCTGGACGTGATGCAGAAGCCGTTCACGCTGGCCGAGATCCGCGACAGGGTCGGCCGCGCGCTGGCCCTGGCCGCGCAGCCGGCGGCCTGACGGGGAGCTATTTCAGCTCCAGCAGCCGTTCGAGATAGGAGCGTTCGATTTCGGGCGAGAGCGCATTGCCCAGCCGCTTTCGGATGGCTTCGAGGATCTGACGGGCGCGCTGGACGTCGATCTCGTCCGGCACCTTCACCGAATCGCCGAAATCCGGCCCGTTGGTGGCGCGCGGCCGGCCGAGCGGGTCGCGGTCGGCATTCTGCCCGCGGGCCCCGCGGCCGCCGCTGCCCTCGTCGCCCTGCATGGCCTGCAATTGCTGCATCATGTCCTGGGCGCCCTTGCGCAGCGCCTCCAGCGCGCGGCCCTGCTGGCCCACGGCGCGCTCGCCGCGCCCCTCGCCAAGCGCCTGCTCGGCATCGCCCATGGCGCGGCCGGCCTCGCCGAAACCTTCGTTGGGCGCCAGGCCCATGCCTTCCAGGCCCTTCCCCAACTGCTCGAGGTCACCCTGCAGCTTGCCCTGGCCCTCCTGAAGCTGCTTCAGCGCGTCGGCGAATTCCTGCGGCGTCATCGGCCTGCCGTTGCGGCCCTGGCCGCCCTGTCCGTTCTCGCCCCGCTGCCCTGGTTGCTGCCCCTGCTGGCCGTCCTGGCCGAATTCGTCCTGCCCTTCCTGTCCGTTCTGGCCGCGCTGCATCTGGTCCAGCCGGAAGGTCTCGTTCATCATTTCCTGCTGGCGGCGCATGATCTCGCCGAGCTTGTCCATCTGCTGGCGCAATTCGCCGTCCTGCTGGCCCGGCTGCTGGCTGCGGCCGGCTTGCAGATTGTTCATCATGTTTTCGAGCTGCGACAAAAGCTCCTGGGCCTTGTCGCGGTTGCCGGACTTGGCCAGATTCTCGATCTGGTCCATCAGGCGCTTCAGGTCGCTCTCGCGCAGTTCCTGGCCATCGGGCGGCATCTGCATGGCGTTGGGGTTCTGCTTGTTGCGCTCGGCGAACTCGCGCAGGAACTCCTCCATCGCCTGGCGCAGCTCCTTCATCGCCTTGTCGACCTCTTCCTCGCTGCCGCCGTTCTTGAGCAGATCCTGCAGGTTCTGCTGCGCCTGGCGCATCCGCTTTTCGGCGGCGGAAAGATCGCCTTCCTCGATGCCGAGGGCGATGTCCCACAGATAGGAGACGACGCCGCGAAGCTGGTCGTCGGTGCGGGCCAGCTTCAGCCGGCTGCGCGCGCTCATCAGCGCCAGATAATGCGCCATGTTGTCGAACGTGTCTTCCGGGCGCAGGGTGATGGCGTCCATGAGATCGAGCACGCGCGGCTTGGCGTTGGCGTCGAGCCCCAGCAGGCGGCGCTGCTCGATTACCGCGCGCGCCAGCGGGTTGGTGAAGGGCCGCTCCGGCAGGGCAAGCGTTTTTGTCTCGCTTCTGCCGCTCTGGCCGGCGTCGTCGGTCGCTTCCAGCGTCAGGCGGATGGCGCTGCCCGCCCACACGTGCTGGGTCAGGTCCTTGATCGTCTTGGCGGCGTCGGTCTTGCCGCCGCGGCGGGGCAGGGCGAGCGGCATTTCGGGCGGCCCGTAGAGCGGGCGCGCATTCGGCGCCTGCGGGTCGGCCAGCGCGAATTCGGCCTTGGCGGAGGCCGCGCCATAGTCGTCCTCGATCTTGTAGTTCAGCTCGAACGCGCCGTTGACGGCACGCTTGGGCTCGCCCGCGAAGCTGATCTGCGGCGGCCGGTCGGGAACCACCGTGAAGGCCCAGTGGCCCAGTTCCTGCTCGCCCGATTTCAATATCAGCGTGCCGTCGGCGTCCAGCCTGCCGGCGAAGCGGCGGGCGGCCGCTGTCGCGTCGCCGGACGCCGAAGCGGTCTGCGGCCCGGCTTCGGGCTGTTCCGGCGCGATGGCGCGGCTGGCGCCGGCCTTGTCGGTATAGTCCAGCGTCTCGTCGCCTGCGCCGCCGGAAATGCGGAGCGCAACGGCACTGCCGGCGGGCACCGTGAAGGAACTCGTCGCCTGGTTGACGCCGGCGGTGAGCAGGATCGGCGGCTTGCCGGTGTAGGCGGGCGGCGTCACCCAGGCGTCGATGCGCGCCGGTACGGCCTCGGCCGTGGCACGCGGCCGGAAGGCGTCGGCGACCCGCCCGCCAAGCGGGCCGCTGGAGAAGGCCAGCGCCACGACGAAAAGCAGCGCCACCGCAGCGCGCAGGCCCCACGGGTCGCGCTCGGGAATGCGGGTGCGCGGCAGATCGGCGCCCAGCGCGCCCAGCCTTTGCGCCATGCGCCGCTGGTGCTCGCGCCAGAGCGCCCGCGAAAAGCCGGTCTCATGCCCGCTCGGGCGGTCGGTCTGGGTGCGGAGGGGAGCATGGAGAAGCGCATTGGCGGCCTCGATGCGGCGGTCGATCTCCAGCGCCTGCGGCAGGCGGAAGAAGCGCAGCGGGTAGAGGCAGGCGAGGCCGGACAGGCCGAAAAGCGCGAGGACGGCCAGCCGCGCGGTATCCGGCAGGCGCGCGAACAGGCCGAGCCAGGCGAAGGAGAGGAAGAGCCCGGCCACCAGGACGAGCGGCAGCACCAGAGGCCAGCCGCGTTCCAGCACCATGACCGCGCCGGTGGCCAGCCGGCTCGCGGCCAGGCGCGCCCGGAGGCTACGATCGTCGTCTGCTGCGGGTCGTTGCGTCATCGGCCTTTCGTCATCGGCCCTTCGTCAACGGGCCTTGCTTTTCGAGGCCGGGCCAGGCGGGCGCGGCCCCATCGCAAAAGCATAACAGCAAACACGGCAAAGGCGAGGCAGGTTCCGCGAAAAGGCGGCGATCGCCGTCCCGCCCGCTTCTATAGCCAGTCCGGCAGACGGTCCAGGCCGATCAGTTCCTCATAGGTGCCGCGGGGGCGCACCACGGCGAAACGGTCGCCGTCGACCAGCACTTCCGGCACCAGCAGGCGGGTGTTGTAGGTGCCGGCCTGCACGGCGCCATAGGCGCCGGCCGTGCCCACGGCGATCAGGTCGCCGGCCTGCAGGCGCGGCAGGTCACGGTCGAGGCCGAGATAGTCGCCGGTCTCGCAGACCTGGCCGACGACGTCGACCTTCATGCGTGGCGCATCGACGGGTGGCTGCACGACCGGGCGGATGCTGTGGAAGGCTTCGTAGAGGGTCGGCCGGATCAGGTCGTTCATGGCGGCGTTGACGATGAGGAAGTTCTTCGCCTCGCCCTCCTTCACGTAGATGACTTCCGAAACCAGGATGCCGGCATTGCCGGCGATCATGCGGCCGGGCTCGAACATCACCTTCAGGCCCAGCCGGGCGACATGCTTGCGCACGATGGCGGCATAGGCGTCGGGCAGCGGCGGCGGGTCGTTGTCGGCGCGGTAGGGAATGCCCAGCCCGCCGCCGAGGTCGACATGCTCGATCGCGTGGCCGTCGGCGCGCAGCGTGCCGACAAGCTCGGCCAGCAGCCCGAACGCGTCGTCGAAAGGCTGCAGTTCGGTGATCTGGCTGCCGATATGCATGTCGATGCCGGCGACCTTGATGCCCGGCAGCTCGGCCGCGCGCGCATAGACGGCGCGCGCGCTCTGCCGGGCAATGCCGAACTTGTTCTCCGCCTTGCCGGTGGAGATCTTGGCGTGCGTCCTGGCGTCCACGTCCGGATTGATGCGCAGCGACACCGGCGCGGTCCTGCCCAATGCCACGGCGCGGGCCGATAGCAATTCCAGCTCCGGCTCGGATTCGACGTTGAAGCACAGGATGCCCGCTTCAAGGGCGAAATCCATCTCGCGCGCCGTCTTGCCGACGCCGGAGAACAGGATTTTTTCGGCCGGGATGCCCGCCGCCAGCGCCCGCCGCAACTCGCCCTCCGAAACCACATCTGCACCGGCGCCGAGTTTGGCCAGCGTCTTCAGCACGGCCTGGTTGGAATTGGCCTTCATGGCGTAGCAGACGAGCGCGTCGAGGTCGGAAAAAGCTTCCGAAAAGACGCGGAAATGGCGCGTCAGCGTGGCGGTCGAATAGCAGTAGAAGGGCGTGCCGACCTCAGCGGCGATGTCGGGGATCGCCACGTCCTCGGCGTGCAGCACGCCGTCGCGATAGTCGAAATGGTTCACTGTGTCCGGTCCGAAGCGCTACTGGATGAGCTTGTCGAGGATGAAGGGCTTGTCGGTCTCGGGTTTCTGCGGCTCCGGCGGCAGCGGCTGCTTGGCCTTCTCGGCATCCTTGCGCGCCTGAACGGCGGCCTGGTAGGGCGTGTCGAGGCCGCTCCTGCGCCCGCAGGCGGTCACGGCCATCATCGTGGCCAGAAGCGCCAGCGTCACCACCATCCTGCCTGCGGTCATCGGTCCACCCGTGCGTGCTGTTCGTGTGATGCTTCTAGCGGAGTTGCGCGCCCTTTGCACCCCGCTATCAGGCCTTGGCCAGCCGCTTCTTCCAGTAGCGGACCTGCTTTCTCACCTCGGCCGGCGCGGTGCCGCCGAAGCTCGAACGGCTCTTCACCGAATTCTGCACCGTGAGCACGGAAAAGACGTCGTCCTCGATGCCCGGATGGATGGAGCGCAGCTCTTCCAGCGAGAGCTTCTCCAGCCCCGCCTTTTTGCTCTCCGCCAAGGCCACCGCACGCCCCGTGACGTGGTGCGCCTCGCGGAAGGGCAGGCCGAGCCGCCGCACCAGCCAGTCGGCGAGATCGGTGGCGGTGGAATAGCCGGAGCCGGCCGCCTTTTTCATGGCCGCCTCGTTGACGGTCATGTCGCGCACCATGCCGGTCATGGCCGCCAGCATCAGGTCCAGCGTCTCGGCCGCGTCGAAGACGGCTTCCTTGTCTTCCTGCATGTCCTTGGAATAGGTCAGCGGCAGTCCCTTCATGACGGTGAGCAGGCCGATGAGATGGCCGTTCACGCGGCCGGTCTTGGCCCGCACGAGCTCGGCCGCGTCCGGGTTCTTTTTCTGCGGCATGATGGAGGAGCCGGTGGAGAAGGAGTCGGACAGCCGCACGAAGCCGAATTGCGGCGTCGACCAGATGACGATCTCCTCGGCCAGCCGCGACAAATGCGTGGCGCAGATCGCGGCAAGCGACAGGAATTCCAGCGCGTAGTCGCGGTCGGAGACGCTGTCGAGCGAATTGCGGGTCGGCTCGCGGAAGCCGAGCGCGCGCGCCGTCATGTGGCGGTCGATCGGAAAGCCGGTGCCGGCGAGCGCGGCCGCGCCCAGCGGGCTCTCGTCCAGGCGCGCAAGCGCGTCGCGCACGCGCGACAAGTCGCGCGAAAACATCTCCACATAGGCCATGCAATGGTGGCCGAAGGTCACCGGCTGTGCCGTCTGGAGATGGGTGAAACCGGGCATGACGGTGGCGGCATGTTCTTCCGCGCGCTCCAGGAAGGCGGCGATCAGGCCCTTCAGCGCTTCCGCGACCCGGAAAAGCTCGTCCTTGACCCAGAGGCGGAAATCCACCGCCACCTGGTCGTTGCGCGAGCGCGCCGTGTGCAGGCGCCCAGCCGCCGGGCCGATCAGCTCGGCGAGGCGGGCCTCGATGTTCATGTGGATGTCTTCGAGCCGGGTCGAGAACTCGAACCTGCCCTCCTCGATCTCCTTCAGGATCGTGTTCAGTCCGTGAGCGATCTTTTCTTGATCGGCGGCCGAAATGATGCCTGTCTTGGCCAGCATCTCGCTGTGGGCGAGCGAGCCGCGGATGTCCTGCGCGTAGAGCTTCCTGTCGAAGCCGATCGAGGCATTGATCGCTTCCATGATCGCCGCGGGGCCCGAGGCAAATCGTCCGCCCCACATCTGGTTGCTGGCCTTGCTGTCGTCCATCGCTATAACCCGTTGCTATAACCCGTATCGGGAGCAGTTTTGAAAATGGCAGAGCGCAAACGACTCTTTCCGACCCCGCGCCTCGTCCTGGCGGCCCTCGTGGCGGGGGCGCTGGCGGGCGTGGCCGCGGTATATGTCAAGGAAAGCCACCTTGGCAACGACGGACAGGACCGGGTAGCGGCCGCGGACCAGGCCGAGACAGGCGCGAGCACCGCGGACGCGGCTGCCTGTGCGGCCAAGGCCGGCCGCGCCAAGACGGTGGCCGCCGCGGCAACGGGGCAGGTGGCCGCGCTGATGGCGGCCGAGCCGCCGCAATCGGTCAAGGGTTTCGCCTTCGACGGGCCCGACGGCAAGAAGATGACGATCGCCGACTTCAAGGACAGGAATGGGGCCGGCCGGACGCTGCTGGTCAATCTGTGGGCGACTTGGTGCGCGCCCTGCCGCGCCGAGATGCCGGCGCTCGACGCGCTCCAGCGCGAGATGGGCGGCGACAGGTTCGAGGTGGTGGCCGTCAATGTCGACACAGGCTCCGACGAGAAGCCGAAGAAGTTCCTCGAGGAAATCGGCGTCAAGTCGCTCGGCTTCTACCGCGACGCCTCCATGGGCCTGTTCAACGAAGCCAAGCAGCGCGGGCTGGCGCTCGGCCTGCCGGTGACGCTGCTGGTCGACGGCGAAGGCTGCCTGATCGGCCACATGAACGGGCCGGCGGAATGGGCCGGCGCGGACGCCAGGAAACTGGTGGAGACGGCGCTCGGCGGCTGACGCGGCAGGCTTGCGCCGCGCCATCCGGTCCGGCCGGCGCCGCTCAGGTCAGATACTGGCCGCCATTGGCCGTCAGCGTCGATCCGGTGATGAAGCCGGCCTCGTCGGAGGCGAGGAAGACCACGCAGCGCGCGATCTCCTCGGCTTCGCCGAGTCGCCCGACCGGGATCTGCGCGATGATGCCCTCCCGCACCTTTTCCGGTACGGCCATCACCATGTCGGTGGCGATGTAGCCCGGGCAGATGACGTTGACGGTGATGCCGGCGCGCGCGCCCTCCTGCGCCAGCGCCTTGGTGAAGCCGATGTCGCCGGCCTTGGCCGCCGAATAGTTGGCCTGGCCCATCTGGCCCTTCTGGCCGTTGATGGAGGAAATGGTGATGACGCGCCCGAACTTCCTGTCGCGCATGCCCCCCCACAGCGGATGCGTCATGTTGAAGACGCCGCTCAGGTTGGTGCCGATCACCTCGTCCCACTGCTCGCGCGTCATCTTGTGGAACATGGCGTCGCGGGTGATGCCGGCATTGTTGACCAGCACGTCGACGGGGCCGAGGTCGGCTTCGACCTTGGCGATGCCTTCCGCGCAGGCGTCGTAGTCGGCGACCGACCATTTGTAGACGGCGATGCCGGTCTCGGCCTTGAACTTCTGGGCCGCCTCGTCATTGCCGGCATAATTGGCCGCAACCCGATAGCCGGCCTTCTTCAGGCCCACCGAGATGGCGGCGCCGATGCCGCGGGTGCCGCCGGTGACGAGTGCTGTCCTGCTCATGCTGCTGCTCCTCCAACAACTGTTCGGACAGTAAAGCGGGCAATGGGGCGCAAGAGCAACAGAAAAATCGGAGGGTATGAAAATAGCGGAGTTCGTCGGGAAAAGAAGGAATTGCAGGCAAAACGCAAGCAACTAACCGGGACCAAATGTCCCGGCCATCCACACGGCATTATAGGGCAGCCTTATTCTTCGGCCGCCCTGGTCCCTACATGGCTTCCACGCACATGGCCACGCCCATGCCGCCGCCGATGCACAGCGTGGCGAGGCCCTTCTTCGCGCCGCGCCGCTTCATCTCGAAGACGAGCGTGTTGAAGATGCGCGCGCCCGAAGCGCCGATCGGGTGGCCGATGGCGATCGCGCCGCCATTGACGTTCACGATGTCCGGGTTCCAGCCCAGGCCCTTGTTGACGGCGCAGGCCTGCGCGGCGAAGGCTTCGTTGGCTTCCACCAGGTCGAGGTCGCCCACCGACCAGCCGGCTTTCTCCAGGGCCCGCTTCGAGGCGGGGATCGGGCCGGTGCCCATCACGGCGGGATCGACGCCGGCAGTCGCCCAGGAAACGATGCGGGCAAGCGGCGCGATGCCGCGCCGCGCCGCTTCGGCCTCGCTCATCAAAAGCACGCCGGCCGCGCCGTCATTGATGCCGGAGGCGTTGCCGGCCGTCACCGTGCCCTCCTTGTCGAAGGCGGGCTTCAGCTTGGTCATGGCGTCCAGCGTCGCGCCGTGGCGGATGTATTCGTCCTGGTCGACGATCGTGTCGCCCTTGCGGCCCTTGACCGTGACGGCCACGATCTCGTCCTTGAACCTGCCGGCCTTCTGGGCGGCCTCGGCCTTGTTCTGCGAGGCGAGCGCGAACTGGTCCTGGTCCTCGCGGGTGATCTGGAACTGGCGCGCCACGTTCTCGGCGGTGACGCCCATGTGGTAGCCGTTGAAGGCGTCCCACAACCCGTCCTTGATCATCGTGTCGATCATCTTGTAGTCGCCCATCTTCACGCCGGCGCGCAGGTGCTCGGCATGCGGCGACAGCGACATGGATTCCTGGCCGCCGGCCACGATCACGCTGGCGTCGCCGGTGGCGATCTGCTGCATGCCGAGCGCGATGGCGCGCAGGCCCGAGCCGCAGACCTGGTTGAGGCCCCAGGCGGTGGTCTCCTTGGGCAGGCCGGCCAGCACGGAGGCCTGGCGGGCGGGGTTCTGGCCCTGCGCGGCCGTCAGCACCTGTCCCAGGATCACCTCGTTCACCTCGGCCGCCTCGACGCCGGCGCGCGCCAGCAGTTCCTTGATGACCAGGGCGCCCAATTCATGGGCCGGCACGGCGGCGAAAGCGCCGTTGAAGGAGCCCACGGGCGTGCGCGCCGCGCTGGCGACGACGATGGAGCTGGAAGCGGACATGGCGGTCTCCGGAGGACGATTTCGATAGATGATGGACTTTTCTTGCCCTTTCCCGCGCCCGAGTCAAACCGGAAATGGCCGCAGGCGACCCGCCGGATCGGCCATGTTGCAGTGCAACAAACGGCGGGTGTCCCGGCTGTGCCATCCATGCTGCGCAGCATTTTGCGCAGCAAAAAAACCGATGTTGTTTCCCGCACTGCACAAACCGCTTGGAATTGCGGAGGTTTTGCGCATATCCTCGGCCCACGCGCAATCGTTACCGGCGGCCCGCAGGCCTGCCGGTGTCCTCGGGAGGGATGCGGATGGCAGCGAAAGACGGGCCGGTGGTCATCAAGAAATACGCCAACCGCCGCCTCTACAACACGGGCACGAGCACCTATGTCACGCTCGAGGACCTGGCCGAGATGGTGAAGAAGGGCGAGGAGTTCACCGTCCAGGACGCCAAGACGGGGGAGGACATCACTCACCCGGTGCTGACCCAGATCATCTTCGAGCTGGAGAACAAGGAGGGGCAGAACATGCTGCCGATCCCGTTCCTGCGCCAGCTCATCGCATTTTACGGCGACCAGATGCAGATGATCGTGCCGTCCTTCCTCGAACAGTCGATGATGGCCTTCACCAGGGAGCAGGAGCGCCTGCGCGAGCAGATGAAATCGGCCCTGGGCAAGACGCCGATGGACATGATGAAGCTGTCGGCGCCGATGAAGGCGATCGAGGAGCAGACGCGCCGCAACATCGAGATGTTCCAGAACGCCATGCGCATGTTCACGCCCTTTCCGCCGGCGGGCGTCGGCCCCGCTGCCGCGTCCGAGCCGGCCGGGAAGGAGGAGGCGAAGGCATCGGAAAAGACCGACGATCTGCTGGAGCTGAAGGAGCAGATCGCGGCCATGCAGCGCAAGCTCGACAAGATGTCGTGATAAGGGCGCCCGGGACGCCGGACGGCTGAAACAAGACGCGCTCAGGTTCGCTCGGGCTTTGCGTTCGTCATCCCGGCCGACCGGAGCGCAGCGGAGGGAGAGCCGGAACCCGTTCCGTGATCTCGAAAGGTTCCGGAATGGGTCCCGGATAGCCGCTCTCCGCTGCGCTGCGATCGGCTTCCGGGATGACGCGCGGAGAGGTGTGCCGCTCTATCCGAAACTGTCCTTGTAGCGCTCGCGCAGCACGTTCTTCTGCACCTTGCCCATGGTGTTGCGCGGCAGTTCGTCGGCCACGAAGATGCGGCGCGGCTGCTTGAAGCGGGCCAGCCGGCCGGCGATGCCGGCAATGAGCGCGGCCTCTTCCGGTTTTGCGCCGGCTTTCGCCACCACCACGCCGACCACCGCCTCGCCGAGGTCGGGATGCGGCACGCCGATCACCGCGGATTCGGCGACGCCGGGCTGCTCGTCCAGCACCAGCTCGATCTCCTTGGGGTAGATGTTGTAGCCGCCGGAGATGATCAGGTCCTTGGCGCGGCCGACGATGGCGACGTAGCCGTCGGCATCCATCGTGGCGAGGTCGCCGGTGATGAAGAAGCCGTCCGGCCTGAACTCCTGCGCGGTCTTTTCCGGCATGTTCCAGTAGCCCTTGAAGACGTTGCGGCCTTTCACCTCGATGATGCCGACGTCGCCCCGGGCCACCGGCGCGCCGGTTTCGGCATCGGCGATGCGCAGGTCCACCCCCGGCAGCGGCAGGCCCACGGTGCCGGCGCGGCGTTCGCCGTCATAGGGATTGGAGGTGTTCATGTTGGTTTCGGTCATGCCGTAGCGCTCGAGGATCCTCTTGCCCGTTCGCGCCTCGAACTCGCGGTGGGTCTCGGCCAGAAGCGGCGCCGAGCCGGACACGAACAGCCGCATATGGGCGGTCAGCGCCCTGTCGAGCCGCGGGTCGGCCAGCAGCCGGGTGTAGAAGGTGGGCACGCCCATCATGGAGGTGGCGCGCGGCATGTTCGCCACCAGATCGTCCATGTCGAGGCCGGGCAGGAAGATCATCGACCCGCCGGCCAGCAGCATGACGTTGGTGGCCACGAACAGGCCGTGCGTGTGGAAGATCGGCAGGGCGTGCAGCAGCACGTCCTCGCCCGTGAAGCGCCAGGCGTCTACCAGCGCCTCGGCGTTGGACAGAAGATTGTCGTGGCTGAGCATGGCGCCCTTGGAGCGTCCCGTGGTGCCGGAGGTGTAGAGGAAGGCGGCGAGGTCGTGCGGCCCGCGCGCGGCCGGCGTGAAGGTTTCGGGCTGGCCGCGGGCGAGATCGGCCAGCGTGCCGGTGCCGTCGGCGTCGAGCGTCAGCAGGGCCGCCCCCGCTTTTTCCGCCACCGGCGCGAGGGCCGCGCGCGCCGCGCCGTCGCAGATCAACAGCCTGGCGCCTGCGTCGGTGACGAAATACTCCACCTCGGCGGGCGTGTAGGCGGTGTTGAGCGGCAGGAACACCGCACCCGCCGCCACGCAGGCGGCATAGACGGCCAGCGCCTCGGGCGATTTTTTCGCCTGCAGCGCGACACGGTCGCCGGGTGTGATGCCGCTGGCCGACAGCGCATGGGCGAAGCGCGCCGCCAGACGCAGGAATTCGGCATAGGAAATGTCGCGGCCATCCTTCAGCGACAGAAAGGCTGCACCGCTCGCCTCATGCGGGCGAAAGAGCGCATCATAGAGCGTGTTGGGCATGAAGGACCTGCTGCTGTGTCGGAACCACCTCGTCTCCTTCCAGCATTCCGCGGGCGCAGCCACAAGGCCAAATATCGTCGTGGCATTTGCGCTCCGCGCTTCTCTTGCCTACACAGAACCGTCAATCAAACGCATGGCCCCCATCATGAGCGCACTTGTCCCGGTCTTCGACGGCCACAACGACACCCTCCTTCAGCTCTACCGCTCTCCGGAGCAGGACAAGGAAAAGCTGTTCATGCAAGGGGCGCCGGCAAGCTGGCACATCGACCTGCCGCGCGCCAGGAAGGGCGGTTTCGCCGGCGGCATGTTCGCCATCTTCTCGCCCTCGCCGGAAAAGGCCGGCCTCTCTGCGCCGACCGCGCCGAGCAGCGACGAGAAGCTGCCGCCGGACCTGCCGATGAAGGAGGCCCGCGTCTCGATGCTCGGCATGGCCTCCATCCTGTTTCGGCTGGAGCGGGCAGGGGCGCTGAAAATCTGCCGCAGCGCCGCCGATATCCGCGCGGCGATGGCGCAGGATACGATCGCGGCCGTCTTCCACATCGAGGGCGTGGAGGCGATCGATCCCGGGCTCGACATGCTGGACGTGCTGCATGCCGCCGGCCTGCGCTCGCTCGGGCCGGTGTGGAGCCGGGCCAACGCCTTCGGCACGGGCGTGCCGTTTCGCTTCCCCTCCTCGCCGGATGTCGGGCCGGGGCTGACGGATGCCGGCAAGGCGCTAGTCAAGGCCTGCAACCGGCTGAAGATCCTGGTCGACCTGTCGCATCTCAACGAGAAGGGGTTCCGCGACGTGGCGGCCATCAGCGCCGCGCCGCTGGTGGCCACCCATTCCAACGTGCACGCCATCAGCGCCAGCGCGCGCAACCTCACCGACTGGCAGCTTGGCGCCATCCGCGATACGCGCGGCATGGTGGGCCTGAACTTCGCGCGCGGCTTCCTGCGGCCGGACGGCTCGATGGTCCAGGACGCCGATCTCGACACGGTGCTGCGTCACGTCGATGCGCTGCTGGACAAGCTCGGCGAAGACGGCGTCGGCCTGGGCTCGGATTTCGACGGCGCGCAGATCCCTTCCGCCATCGGCGACGTTTCCGGCCTGCCGCGGCTGATCGAGGCGTTCGAGCGGCACGGTTTCGGCCGCGAGTTGGTCGAGAAGATCGCCTGGAAGAACTGGGTCGACGTGCTGGAACGCACGATCGGGTAAAGGGCTGCCGCTATTCGGCGGAAAAACCCATCCGCTCCAGCCAGTGCCTGCCGGCGCCGCGTTCGCGGATGATGGGCAGCGGGTCCTCGCCGTCCAGCCGCGAGCAGATGCGGTAGACTTCCAGCGTTTCGGCGTCCATCTCGCCGCGCCTGTAGAAATACATGGCCGCCGCATAGCGCGCGCGGCCCGACCATTCCTCGCCGAGCGGCGTGTTGACCAGCGCCCATTGCTCGGCCGCTTCGCGGTCGGCTCGCGGGCCCATGGTCAGAAATCCGCCGGCGGGCTGGCGGTGCGGCGGTCGAGCTTGACGAAGGGCCGCGGCACCACCTTCGCCCGCTTCATCAGTCTTTCGTATTTCAGCTCGCGCATGGCGTAGATCTCGACCCAGAGATCGTCCGTCACCTCGTCGCCGAACGGCCGCCGCAGCGAGGCGATGGCGATGTTCTTCTTGGCCATGGGCGACCACATGGCGGCGCTGACCAGCCCCACCTCCCGGCGCTGGCGATGATAGACGATGGCGTGCTCTGCGGGAATGTTGCCCTCGATTTCCAGCCCGACCAGCACGTGCCGCAGCCCCTTCTTGCGCCGCGTCTCGAGGATGGCGCGGCGGCCGTTGAAATGGCCCTTTTGCGGATCGACCATGAAGCCGAGGCCGATCTCGTCGGGCATGCGCATGCGGTCGGCGCGGATGGCGTGTTCGGCGGTGACGAAATCGGCGTTGGCGACGATCAGCCCCGCCTCCAGCCGCGCCCGGTTCAGCGCCGCATAGCCGATGGCGCGGATGCCGTGCCGCTCGCCGGCCGCCATCAGCCGGTCCCAGAGCGGAAGGGCGCCGGCACTTTCGACGAAAAGCTCGTAGCCGAGGTCGCCGGTGAAGCCGGTGCGCGAGATGGCGACCTTGCCGTCCTCATGCGGGAATTCGGCGAGATCGAAGATCTTCAGCCGTTCCGCGCCCGCGAAGCCGGCATCGCGCAGCACGGCGAAGGAGGTCGGCCCCTGCAAGGCGAGGGCGGCGACGGCCTCGGTCTCTTCCTCTATCGAAACGTCGAAGCCGACGGCCGAATCGAGCAGCCAGGGCAGATGCCGCTCCTGGCAGCACAGGCGGAAGCGGTGCGGCGCGAGGCGGAACAGCGTGCCGTCGTCCAGGACAAAGCCGGCGTCGTCGCACCAGGCGGTGTAGTGGACACGCCCGGGCTTCAGCTTCGATACGTCGCGCAGGGTGAGCCTGTCGCAGAAGGCTTCCGCCTCCGGCCCCTCGATGCGGTATTTCACCATCGGCGAGATGTCGAACAGCGCCGCCTGGCTGCGGATGGCGAAATATTCCAGTTCCTCGTCCCATAGCGATTGCGGGGCGCGATAGCCGGCCCAGTTGTACCATTCGTCGGTCTTCGCCAGCGCGTCGATGCGCGGCTGGAACGGCGTGCCGAGCCGCAGCGTGCGGAAATGGGCCTGTGCGGCCTGCCGCGCTTTCGTCGCGGCGTCGACCCTGGCCCTGCCCGGTTTCTTCTTCGTTGCCTGATCCATGGCCTACGCCTTCATCGCGATGATGCGCCGCGCCGCGTTGAGCCCCGGCACGCCGGAGACGCCGCCGCCGGGATGCGAGCCGGCGCCGGCGAGGAACAGGCCGGAAACCGGCGTGTCATAGCCCGACCAGCCGGAGATGGGGCGCGAGACCAGCATCTGGTCGGCCTGCAATTCGCCATGGTGCCAGTGCCCGCCGGGCATGCGCCAGCGCGTCTCGATGTCGGCCGGCGTCAGCAACTCCGCGTGGCGCACCAGGGCGCCGATGCCGGGCGCGTAGGCTTCGAGCTGCGCCATGACGGCAGCCAGGAATTTTTCCCGTCCGGCCTCCCAGCCTTCCTTCAGTTCGTAGGGCGCATATTGCACCACGGCCGAAAGCACGCAGGCGCCGTCGGGCGCGAGCGCAGGGTCGCTGAGCGAGGGCAGGGTGATCTCCATCACCGGCTCCGGCGAGAACTCTCCATATTTGGCCGGGTTGAAGGCGCGCTCGACATCATCGGGCGAGGGCGCGATGACCAGCCGGCCGCGATGGCCGGCGGCATCGACTCCGGAAAATTCCGGAGCCCAGTCGAGTGCCAGATGGAGCTTGGCGGCGTCGCCCTTCATGCGGATGTTTCTTACCCGCCGCACGACGCCGGTGTCGATCTGGCGGGGGCCGACGAGGTCGAGGAAAGTCGCGGCCGGATTGACGGCCGACACGATCGTCGCCGCGCGCAGCTCCTCGCCGCTCTCCAGCGTCACGCCCGTCGCGCGGCCCTTGTCGACGACGATCCGCTTCACCGCCGCGCCGGTGCGGATTTCGGCGCCGGCCGCTTCCGCCGCCGCGCGGATGGCGGCGGCGACGGCGCCCATGCCGCCCCTGGGCAGCACCTGCCCGCCCGGCTCGCCGCCCGCCTCGCCGCAGAGGCGGTACAGCAGGCCGAGCAGGGAGGTCGGCGAGCGGGGGCCGAGATGGGAACCCAGCACTGCGTCGAAGGCGAGGAGGCCCTTCAGGCGGTCGTCCTGCAATTGCTCGTCGAGCAGGTCGGCCACGTTCATCAGCAGCACGCGCAGGAAGTCGCGTATGTCCTCGCGGCCGAGCCGCTTCAGGGCAAGCGCCGCCCCGCCGAGCGCGGCGCCGTCGGCAAGCGACAGGCCGTCCAGCGCCGGCGGCCGGCGGGTGAGGAACGGCTTCAGCACTTCGGCATAGCGCAGGAGCTGAGCGCGCAGATCGCGCCACGCCGCCTGTTCGGCAGGGCTCGCGCCGGAGAGCGTCTCGCCGTAGGCGCCGTGAAGCGTGAGCGGCCGGCCGTCGCGCGCGAGTGCGACGCTGGGCGCAAGCTGGATACCCCTACCCCTGGCCCCTCCCCACAAGGGGGAGGGGGACGATGCCGCCGCCGGTTCCGCTGAGATCGTTGACCTTTCGCGATGAACAGAGCTGACGCCAGGTTCCCCTCCCCCTTGTGGGGAGGGGTCAGGGGTGGGGGTCGTTCCGGACACGGTTACCGGAGGTCGAAAAAGCCCGTGCTTCTCCAGTTCCAGCGTCTTCACCACGTCAGGGTGAAGGCGGTTCAGCACATGGGCGAGGCTGGAGACGCGGAAGCCCGGAAAGAACTCTTGCGTGCGCGCCGCGCCCCCGGTCTCGCCGGCGGCCTCCAGCACCAGCACCTTGCGGCCGCTCCGGGTCAGGACGGCGGCGGCGGTGAGGCCGTTGTGGCCGCCGCCGATGACGACCACATCCCATTTGGGCAAATCATATGACGTCATGGGCTGGGCTCACATGCTGTGTGGGCTTGGCGAGGTCGCGCAGGATCTCCCTGGCCGCATTGCGGCCGGGGGCGCCCATCACCCCGCCGCCGGGATGGGTGGAGGAGCCGCACATGTAAAGGCCGCCCACCGGCGAGCGGTATTGCGCGTAGCCCGGCACCGGGCGGTTGAACAGCAACTGGTCGAAGGTCAGCTCGCCCTGGAAGATGTTGCCCTCGGTCAGCCCCACTTCGGCCTCCAGTTCGCGCGGCGTGCGCACCTCCATATGCACGATGCGGTCGCGGAAGCCGGGCGAATAGGCGGCGATCTGCGCCACGACGGACTCGGCGAAGCCGTCGCGGTCGGCGTCGGTCCAGTCCGCTCCCCCCACCTTGGGCGGGGCGTATTGCACGAAGCAGCTCATGAAGTGCTTGCCCGGCGGCGCCATGGTCGGGTCCAGCATGGTGGGGATCACCATGTCGAGGAAGGGGTCGGCCGACCAGCGCCCGGCCTTCCAGTCGTCATAGGCGCGCTCCATGCGCTCGACCGAATCGGTGAAGTGCATGTCGCCGCGGATGCAGGGCGAATCCTTGGGCAGGGCCGGAAACTCGGGCAGCGAATCCAGCGCGATGTTGACCTTGCCCGACGAGCCGCGGATCTTGAAATTCCTGACACGGCGCAGGAATATGTCCGGCAGTTCTTTCTCTTCGACGAGCTTGAGGAAAGTGCGCTTGACGTCGGCGTTGGAGACGACGAGCTTGCTGTGGATTTCCTCGCCGCCTGCCAGCACCACGCCCCTGGCCTTGCCGGATTTCACCACGACATGATCGACCTCGGCGCCGGTGCGGATGGTGCCGCCGGACGCGCGGAAGGAGTCGGCCAGCGCCTTCGTCACCGCGCCCATGCCGCCGCGGGCATAGCCCCAGGCGCCGACCGAGCCGTCCACCTCGCCCATATAATGGTGCAGCAGCACATAGGCCGTGCCGGGCGACATGGGGCCGAGAGCCGTGCCGATGATGCCGGAAAGCGCGAAATTGGCCTTGATGACGTCGGTCTCGAAATATTCGTCGAGGAAGTCGGAGATCGACATGGTCCAGAAGCGCAGCGTCAGCGCCATCTCCTCCGCCGTCAGCCCGGCGAATTTCCTGCCGAGATAGAGCAGTTCGGAAATGTCGCGCGGCCGAAAGCTGGTCGGGTCGGGCGCGGTGCGCATCAAAAGCGGCTGGATGAAGCGGCACTGGCGGGTGACGTCGCGGGCGTAGCGGTCGTAGGCTTCCGCGTCGCGCGCGGAGAAGCGGGCGAATTCGCGCCGGTGGGCGTCGTGGTCGCGGTAGTTGGCGAGATAGTCGCCGTCCTGCGTGAACACCGCGCCGCCCTCATAGGCGATGACCTGCAGGCCGAAGCGCGGCAGTTCCAGGTCGCGCATGATCTCGGGCCGGAACAGCGAGCAGACATAGGAGCAGTTGGAATAGAGGAAGCCGGGCGTGAGCGAGCGGCTGGTGGCGGCGCCGCCGATCCAGTCGTTCTTCTCCACCACCAGCACGTCGAGCCCCGCGCGCTGGAGGTAGCAGGCGCTGACCAGCCCGTTGTGACCGCCGCCGATGACGATCGCGTCCCAGGTCTTCATTCCGTTCCCGCTCTTCGTTTTGTCCAAATCTGCCACGGCCGTGCCCCTGCTGTCCAGTAGTTCTGAATGAATGTTCAACAAATGACATTGCGTTTTGCGGAGAGAGGAGTAGGCTTTTCGCGGGAATCTCGACCATGGCGAGGCGGGAGACGATGAGCGCAGCGAAGGCAGCAGCCGGGGCCGTCCGCGACGGCGCGCCGAACGGCGGTGCGCAAGATGCTTGACAGCGGCGCGCACCGTCACGCTCATCTGCGCTCCGGAGCATCGGACCGAAAAATGTACTCGCTTTTCGGACCGGTCCGATGCTCGATCAAGATGTCGGAGCGTCCTTTGTGCGTCCGGAAGGACGCACGGCGCTCTGGGAGGCCGACACGGAGCATGGCGACGGCGATGAAGATGATGCAGGCGGCGGCTGACAGGGCGGCGGAACCGGGCGAGCCGGAGCGGCGCAGCCGCAAGGCTTCCAAGGAAACGCGGCAGTTGCAGCTCATCGAGGCGACCATCGATTCGCTTGCCAGGCGCGGTTATTCCGACACCACCATGGCCGACGTGGCCGACGGCGCAGGCCTGTCGCGCGGCATCGTCAACTTCCATTTCGAGAGCAAGGAAAAGCTGCTGGTCGCCACCTTGCAGCATATGTACGACGAATATTCCGCCCATTGGCGCAATGCGCTGGCCAGGGCGGGCGACAACCCCGCCAGGCAGTTGCAGGCGCTGGTGGCGGCCGATTTCGACCGTTCCGTCTGCAACAGGCGCAAGCTCGCCGCCTGGTGCGCCTTCTGGGGCGAGGCGAAGTCGCGCCCCACCTACCAGGCGCTGTCGGGCGCGCGCGACGCGGACTACCAGAACACCATTCTCGAGCTGTGCCGCAGGCTGAAGGAAGAGGCAGGCTACCCCTATGAGCCGCAGGCGACGGCGCTGGCGCTCAGCGCCCTGCTGGAGGGGCTGTGGCTCAGGCTGATGATCGGGGCGCAAAACGTCAGCCGTGAAAGCGCGCTGCAGAGCGGCAACGAGTTCCTGATGTCGGTGTTTCCGGCGCATTTCGCGCGGGAAGCCGAGGGGGAGGCGAAGGACTGAAACCGAGAAAAACCGGGAGGACAAGACGATGAAGGCAATCACCCGCCGCCTGGCGCTTTCGCTGGCGCTGGCCGGCTCCATGGCGGTTTTGGCCGCCACGGCGGCCCGCGCCGAGGACAAGGAACTGACCATATTCGACTGGGCCGGCTACGAGGACCCGAGCTTCCATCCCAAATATGCCGAAAAGCATGGCGATTCGCCCAGCTTCGCCTTTTTCGGCGACGAGGACGAAGCCTTCGAGAAGATGCGGTCCGGCTTCAAGGCCGACCTCGGCCACCCCTGCTCGCAAAGCGTGGTCAAGTGGCGCGAGGCCGGGCTTCTGCAACCGTTGGACACGTCGAAGATCGCCGGCTGGAACGATCTCAACCCGCAGATCGTGGCCATGAAGAACCTCGTCACCTCCGAGGACGGCACGGTTTGGTTCATGCCGTGGGACTGGGGCAACACCGAGGTGAGCTACAATTCCGAGAAGGTCGACGAGAAAGATATCCATTCGCTCAAGGCCTTCGCCGATCCGAAATTCAAGGACCGGGTTTCCATCGGCGACAATGTCGACGACGCCTATGCGCTGGCCAGCCTCGCCATCGGCCTCAAGGACTGGTCCAAGATGACCGACGACCAGTTCAAGCAGGCCTCCGACTTCCTGCGCCAGGTGCACAAGAACGTGCGCCTCTACTGGACCGATACCACCGATATCGTGCAGGCGATGTCGGGCGGCGAGGTGGACCTCGCCTGGGCCTGGAACGACGCCGCGGTCCAGTCCGTGGCGGCCGGCGCGCCGATCAAGGCGAAGAAGGACACCGACGAGGGCATCTCGACCTGGGTGTGCGGCTATGTGATGTTCAAGGACGCGCCCGGCAGCAATGACAAGGCCTATGACTACCTCAATGCCGTCAACGACCCGGAAGTGGCCAAGACGCTGGTGGGCGACTGGGGCTACGGCCAGGCCAACGTCAAGGGCATGGATGGCGTCGACCAGGAGGTGCTGAAGGAAAAGGGCTATGACGACGTCCAGAAATTCGTCGACAAGACGCTGTTCCAGTCGCCGATACCCTCGGACCTGAAGCTCAGGATGATCGCCGAGTTCGAGAAGATCAAGGCGGGCTATTGAGCCGCCCGGCCGGGCGGCCCGCGCTGCCCGGCCGCGTCCCGCGCTTCAGGCGGCCAGGAATTCGGGATTCTGCCTGACCAGCTCCACCTTCAGCTTCTGCAGGGCGCGGGCCTCGATCTGGCGCACCCGCTCCTTCGAGATGCCGAGCGTGGCGCCAAGCTCCTCCAGCGTCGCGCCCTCGTCGGTCAGCCGGCGCTCCTCGATGATGCGCAGCTCGCGCGCGTTGAGCGCGCCGAGCGCGGCCTTGAGCCAGCCGGAGCGGCGCTCGAAATCGATCGCCTCGCCCACCACCTCGTCGGGCAGCGGATCGTCCGAAACGAGGAAATCCATCCGCTCGCCCGTGCCGCTGCCATCGGCCAGCGGGGCGTTGAGCGAGCTGTCGGGCGCGGAAAGACGCGAATCCATCATCGCCACATCGTTCTCCGGCACGCCCAGCGCCTGCGACACTTCCTGGTAGAGCGCGGCGTTGGAGAGCGGCTCCGGCCCGCTGGCCAGACGGGCGCGCAGGCGCCGCAGGTTGAAGAACAGCGCCTTCTGGGCGGAAGAGGTGCCGCCGCGGACGATCGACCAGTTGCGCAGGATGTAGTCCTGCATGGAAGCGCGTATCCACCAGGTCGCGTAGGTTGAAAAGCGCACGTCGCGCTCCGGCTCGAAGCGGGCGGCGGCCTCAAGCAGGCCGACATGGCCTTCCTGGACCAGGTCGCCGATCGGCAGGCCGAAATGCCGGAAACGGGTGGCCATGGCCACCACCAGCCGCATGTGCGAGACCGCGATGCGATGCAGCGCCTGCTGGTCGGCCCGTTCCTTCCAGCGGAGAGCCAGCTCGTGCTCCTCTTCCCGCTCCAGATAGGGCGCGCTCATGGCGGCACGGATGAATAGGCGGCCAGCGTTGTCTTCCATGGCTATCCCTCCCGCCGACGTAACCGGGTTTCGGCCGTTGCTGCCGTCCGCTTGAAAAGCCGGCCCGGCGCCCTACAACAGCAGACACAACAACGTGCCGCGGGAACGAATGGTTCCAGCGCGCGGCACCGGAATGCTCCGGGCGTGTCGTGAAGGGCGTCGATGCGGGAGGGAGGCGTTGCCATAGCGGTTTCGACGCTTTTCGAGCATGGAATTCCTGAAATCCAGTTTGTTTGAAATTTTCTTCCTTAAACGGCTGCCCGGCTTCTGCCAGATTCCGCTGCATCCGCATCGGCCGGCGATTGCTCTCCGGCCTTCAAATCCAGGATCACAAAAAGATGAAATGGCTGAAATCGCTGCTCGTGGCCGCCACCGTCCAGGTGCTGGCCCTCACCGCCGCCCATGCCGGCGACGATCTGGACAAGATCAAGCAGGCGGGCGCCTTCAGGATCGGCACGGAAGGCACCTATGCGCCGTTCACCTACCATGACGCGTCCGGCGCGCTGGTCGGCTTCGACGTCGAGATCGGCCGCGAGATCGCCAAGCGGCTCGGCGTCAAGGCCGAGTTCCTCGAAGGGCGCTGGGACGGGCTGATCGCCGGCCTCGACGCCAACCGCTATGACGCCGTCATCAACCAGGTCGGCATCACCGATGCGCGCAAGCAGAAATACGATTTCTCCGAGCCCTACATCGCCTCCAAGGCGGTGCTGATCGTGCGCGGCGACAATGACAGCCTGAAGACCTTCGCCGACCTGAAGGGCAAGAAGTCGGCGCAGTCGCTGACCTCCAATTTCGGCAAGCTGGCCGAGCAGAACGGCGCCGAACTGGTCGGGACCGACGGCTTCGACCAGTCGATCCAGCTCGTGCTCAACGGCCGCGCCGACGCCACCATCAACGACAGCCTGTCCTTCTACGACTTCAAGAAGCACAAGCCCAATGCCGACGTGAAGATCGCCGCTCAGGAGGAGAACGCCGACTATTCCGGCGTCATCGTGCGCAAGGGACAGCCCGAACTGGTGGCGGCCATCAACAAGGCGCTGGACGAGATCAAGGCCGACGGCACCTACAAGAAGATCGCCGACACCTATTTCGGCCAGGACGTCTCGCAGTAGGTGCGATGGTGGCGGGGCCGCATGGCGACGGCCCCGGGCCCTGGCGGCGCGCCGGTCCGGCACGCCGCTTTTTCGTTTGCTTTGACTGCGGCTTGGGCGATCGTAGCAAGGCCGTCGCGAGGGAGAACATAAGTGCCGCACTGGCTGCAACTGATGCTGGAGTCGCTCGGCCCCCTGTTGTGGGCCGCGCTCGTCTTCACCGCGCCGCTCACCCTGCTTTCCTTCGCGCTCGGGCTCACCGTCGGCCTGATCGTGGCGCTGGTCCGGCTGTTCGGGCCGGCACCGCTGGCGGCGGTGGTGCGCTTCTATGTGTGGATCATCCGCGGAACGCCGCTTCTCGTGCAGCTTTTCCTGATCTTCTACGGCCTGCCGGCGGCCGGCATCGTGCTGGATGCCTTTCCGGCAGCGCTGATCGGCTTCACGCTCAACATAGGGGCCTACTCCTCCGAGATCATCCGCGCCGTGATCGGCTCGGTGCCGAAGGGGCAATGGGAGGCCGCCTATTCCATCGGCATGACGTGGAGCCAGGCCATGCGCCGCACCATCCTGCCGCAGGCGGGCAGGGTGGCGGTGCCGCCGCTGTCCAACACCTTCATCTCGCTGGTCAAGGACACTTCCCTGGCCGCCGCCATCACCGTGCCGGAGCTGTTCCAGGCCGCCCAGCGCATCGTGGCCGTCACCTACGAGCCGCTGATCCTCTACATCGAGGCCGCGCTGATCTATCTGGCCATGAGCTCGGTGCTTTCGGCCCTGCAGGTCAGGCTGGAGAAGCGGCTCGGCCGCTATGGCGGTTTCCTGGAGGCGCGGTCGTGATCGAACTGAAGAACATAGAAAAGCGCTTCGGCGACAATCTCGTCCTGAAGGACGTCAGCGTCATCACCCGGGAGGGCAGCGTGACCGCGCTGGTCGGGCCTTCCGGCGGCGGCAAGAGCACGCTGCTGCGCTGCATCAACCTGCTGGAGATCCCCACATCCGGCACGGTGCGCATCGGCGACGAGGAACTGACCTTCCATCCCGGCGGGCACGTCGCCGCGCGCGACATCCAGCGCCTGCGCCGCCAAACCGGCATGGTGTTCCAGAACTTCCAGCTCTTTCCGCACCGAACGGCGATCGAGAACGTCATGGAAGGGCTGGTGACGGTGCTGAAATGGCCGGCTGGGCGGGCTCATGCACGCGCGCTGGCGCTGCTCGAAAAAGTCGGCATGGCAGCCAAGGCCGATGCCTGGCCGGCAACCCTGTCCGGGGGCCAGCAGCAGCGCGTGGCGATCGCGCGCGCGCTGGCGCCGTCGCCCAGCGTGCTGCTGTGCGACGAGCCGACCTCGGCGCTCGACCCGGAACTGGCGCAGGAGGTGGTCGACGTGCTCGGCCAGCTCGCCAGCGAAGGCACGACCATGGTCATGGCCACCCACGACCTCAGGCTCGCCTCCAAGGTCGCCGACGAGGTGGTGTTCCTGGAGGCCGGGGCGATCGTGGAGAAGGGCCCGGCGGCCCAGTTGTTCTCCAATCCCGTCCATCAGCGCACCAGCCGCTTCATCGCCACGCTGCGGCAGGAGCAGGCTGCAAAAAGCGAATAGATGCTTAGTGCCCGCCCTGGCCGTCCGGTCCCAGATAGGCGATGCGCAGCAAGTTGGTGGAGCCGGGGGTGCGCAGCGGCACGCCGGCGGTGATGATGATGCGGTCGCCCGGCTTGCCGAAGCCTTCGTCGAAGGCGATGCGGCAGGCGCGGTCGACCATGTCGTCGAGGTCGCGGGCGTCCTCCGAGATGACGCAGTGCGTGCCCCACACCAGCGACAGCCGCCGCGCGGTCTCCACGATGGGCGACAGCGCGATGATCGGCACTTGCGGGCGCTCGCGCGCGGCGCGCAGGCCGGTGTTGCCGGAAGCCGTGTAGGTGACGATGGCCGAAAGCTTCAGCGTCTCGGCGATCTCGCGCGCGGCAAGCGATATGGCGTCGGCCCCGGTCGCCTCGGGTGCGGAGCGCTGGCCGTTGATGACGGCGGCGTAGGTCGGGTCGCGCTCGACATGCTCGGCGATGCGGTTCATGGTCGCCACCGCCTCGGCCGGGTAGGCGCCTGCCGCCGATTCGGCCGAAAGCATGATGGCGTCGGCGCCTTCGAACACGGCGGTCGCCACGTCCGACACTTCCGCGCGCGTCGGCACGGGAGCCGAAATCATCGATTCCAGCATCTGGGTGGCCACCACCACCGGCTTGCCGGCGCGGCGGGCGGCGCGGGTGATCTGCTTCTGGATGCCGGGCACGGCCTCCAGCGGCATCTCCACGCCGAGATCGCCGCGGGCGACCATCAGCGCGTCCGAAAGGTCCATGATCTCGTCCAGCCGCTTCACCGCCTGCGGCTTCTCGATCTTGGACAGGAGCAATGCGCGTCCGCGCGCGATCTTGCGCGCCTCGGCAAGGTCTTCCGGCCGCTGGATGAAGGACAGCGCGATCCAGTCCACACCCGCCGCCAGCACGGCATCGAGATCCTTGCGGTCCTTTTCGGTCAGCGCGCCCACCGGCAGCTCGGTGTCGGGCAGGCTCACGCCCTTCCGGTCGGAGATGTTGGTTCCCACCACCACCGTGCAGACGATCGACCTGCCGTCGCATTCCCGCGCCTGCAGTTCCAGCCTGCCGTCGTCGATCAGCAGCCGGTGTCCGGGCTCGACCGAGCGCAGGATCTCGGCGTGCGGCAGGTTCACGCGCGTGGCGTCGCCCGGCGAGGGGTCGTCGTCCAGCGTGAAGGTCTGGCCGATCGCGAGCGTCTCCCTGCCCTTGGCGAACTTGCCGACGCGCAGCTTGGGTCCCTGCAGGTCGGCCAGGATGCCGATCGGCCGGCCCACGGCCTTCTCGACGGCGCGGATGCGGCCGACCAGCATGCGCATCAGCTCATGGTCGGTGTGGCTCATGTTGATGCGGAACACGTCGGCGCCGGCCTCGAAGAGCCTCTTGAGCATGGCCTCCTCGGCGGAGGCGGGGCCGATCGTGGCGAGGATCTTGACCTTGCGGCTGCGTCTCATGGATTCCCGTTGTTTCCCGTGGATGCGGCGGCGCCCGCGGTCGGGGCGTCGCCATCGTTTGCGGGCTGGTCGGTGAGCTGGACCATCCAGCTCGCCTGCTCGCCCGTGTCATATTCCTGGAAGCCGGCGCGCTGGAAACCGCGGGCGACGCAGTCGGCCACGCCGGCGATCTTGAATTCCTTTTCGGCCACGCACATGCTGATGGGGCCGTCCCAGCGTCCGCCGCGCTCGGCATCCTCGGCATAGAGGTAGTAGAAGCGCGACGACAACGGCCCCTCGATGAGCGTCTTGCAGCTCGAGGCGTCGATGTGCCACCAGCCCTCGGTGATCCAGCCCGCCTTGGCGCGGTAGCCGATGCCGACGCCGACGAGGTTCTGCGTGGCGTTGCAGACGCGGAAATCCGCCCGCGCCGGCGTGGCCGCCATCAGCGGTGCAAGCACGAGCGCGGCAAGCGCCGGAAGCGGCAGGGCCACGCCCAGGCGCGCGCGCGGCTTGCCGGCGGAAAGCATCGTAAAACCCCTCGGGAACGTCAGCGGCATGTTCGTGTGCCCCTTTTCGGCAAAGTCCGGGCGCATGTCAACGCGCCGCGCCGTTCAAATCCAATCGATTTAGATGCGGCTGCGGCGCATCGTTTGCGGCGCTTCGCCTGATTTCGGGAAAAACCTTGGCCAAACAACGGCATTGCATGCGCGTCCGCTTCGTGGGATCACCCAGCCTACACATCCTGCCTCCGGACGAACGGACCGAATCTCGCCGCCGATGACCCGATCCACAGTTTTCGCGCCCTTCGACCTGATCGAGGGCGACCGCAGCAAGGGCCTCGTGCTGGTGGCCGATCACGCCCGCCGCACCTTGCCGCAGGACTATGGCGATCTCGGCCTGCAGGCCGCCGAGTTCGGCCGCCACATCGCCTACGACATCGGCGTGGAGGCGGTGACGCGCGAACTGGCCGCGCTGACCGGCGCGCCGGCCGTGCTGGCCGGTTTCTCGCGGCTGCTCATCGACCCCAACCGCGGCGAGGACGATCCGACGCTGATCCGCCAGCTTTATGACGGCACCGTCGTGCCTGGCAACTACCCGCTGGCAGAGGAGGAGCGCGAACGGCGGCTGGAGCGCTTCTACCGGCCGTATCACGATGCGGTCGCGGCCATGATCGCCTCTGTCGCGGAAGCCTCCGGGCGGGCGCCCTTCGTCTTTTCCGTTCATTCGTTCACCCCCGTCATGCAGGGCCGTGCGCGGCCCTGGCATGTCGGCATCTTGTGGGACATGGACGACCGCGCGCCGCGGGCCCTGATCGAGGCGCTGGCCGCCGACAAGGACCTGATCGTGGGCGACAACGAGCCCTATGACGGCGCCCTCGCGGGCGACACCATGTCCCGGCACGCCACGGCCAACGGCCTTGCCCATGCGCTGGTCGAGATCCGCCAGGACCTGATCGCCGACGACGCGGGCGCGCTTGCCTGGGCGCGGCGCCTGGCGCCCATCGTTGACGTCATCAACAGCCGGCCCGATATACATGAGGTGAAGATGTTCGGCTCGCGCACGGACCCGTCTGTGGCAGCCGAAGCAAAGGAGGCGAGGCGATGAAGGTGTTGAGCAGCGAACAGAAGCGCGACTTCGAATCCGCCGCCTTCCGCCGGCTGGTGCAGCACCTGCGCGGGCGCGGCGACGTGCAGAACATCGACCTGATGAACCTTGCCGGATTCTGCCGCAACTGCCTGTCCAACTGGTATCGCGAGGCCGCGGAGGCCGAGGGCGTGGCCATGACCAAGGACGAGGCGCGCGAGATCATCTACGGCATGCCCTATGGCGAGTGGCAGGCCCGCCACCAGACGGAAGCGTCCGACGCGCAGAAGGCGGCCTTCGAGGCGAACCGGCCGAAGGATCATTGACGGCCTTTTTGCGCCGCGCCCGAAAGGGGCAGCCGCGGCGTTGTTGCGCTTGACTGGAATTTAAACCGATCTAATTTGCCGCGCGACCGCAACCGAGCCGCCAGGACGACGCGATGCGCGCATCTGCTTCCATGCAATCGGCCACCGCCGGCCGCTGGGCCGTGGCCACGATGTTTTTCATCAACGGCTTCCTGACCGGAAGCTGGGCGCCGCAGATTCCGGTCTTCCTTGTGCGGCTCGACATCTCCAAATTCACGCTCGGCGTGCTGATCCTCGGGTTCGGCCTCGGTGCGCTCACCTTCATGCCGCTGGCGGGCTATCTCATGTCCAGGCATGGCTCGCGCGCGGTGATGCGCGGCTTCGGGGCGATGGCCGTGTTCGGGCTGCTTCTGGTTGCGGCGGCGCCCAACATGCCGTCGGCGGCGGTGGCCATGTTCCTGTTCGGCGGGCTGATCGGCGGCATGGACGTGGCCATGAACGCCAATGCGGTGGCGGTGGAGCGGCGGCTGTCGCGCGCGGTGATGTCGTCGTCGCACGGTTTCTGGAGCCTCGGCGGCTTCGCCGGCGGCGCCCTGGGCGGCCTCGCCATCCAGACCTTCGGCCATCTGGTTCACGCCGTGGCGGTGACGGGCATCGCCATCCTGCTGCTCGCCGCAGCCTGGCAGCATCTGGTCGCCGATCCGAAGCCGGTGGCGCGGACGCACCGCAAGTTCAGCCTGCCGGGCACGCCGGCCGTCTATCTGGTCGGGCTGATGGCGCTCATGTCCATGGTCCCGGAAGGCGCCATCCTCGACTGGGCGGCGCTTTATCTCAAACAGGAACTGGGTACCGACCTTGCCACCGCCGGCCTCGCCTTCGCCTTCTTCTCCGCCGCCATGGCCCTCATGCGCTTTGCCGGCGACGCCGTGCGCAACCGCTTCGGCGCGGTGGCGACGCTGAGGGTCTCCAGCCTTCTGGCGGCTGCCGGAATGCTGGCGGCCGCGCTCTCGCCGTGGCCCTGGCTGGTCATCGCGGCCTTCGCCTTTGCCGGCCTCGGCATCGCCAACATGGTGCCCATCGCCTTCTCGGCCGGGGGCAACCAGCCCGGCATGGCGCCGGGCACGGGCATGAGCGTGGTCACCACCATGGGCTATTCCGGCATATTGCTTGCGCCTTCGGCCATAGGCTTCGCCGCCGAGCATGTCGGCTTTTCGCCCGTCTTTGCCGTGCTTGCCGGCCTACTGGTGGTGGTATGCCTGATGTCCGAACTCGCCCGGGCGGCGGACTTCTCGCCCCAGCCGGCCGAATAGCGCCCCGGCGTCAGATCCGGCCCATCAGGAGCAGGATCAGGACCACCACCAGGATCACGCCGACAATGCCGGACGGACCGTAGCCCCAGCCGCGCGAATAGGGCCAGCTCGGTACTGCGCCGATCAGGATCAGGATCAGGATGATGACCAGTATGGTGGTGAGCGTCATGAACAATCCCTCGCTTTACGTGCCGCGATAGGGAAACAATGCGAAAGGCCGCCCGCGAGTTCCGGGCGGCCTTTTTGCGCGCTGCGCGTCGGCTGGCTCTATTCGGCAGCCCTGGGCAAGGCTGCCGCCGGCTCCGCATGCCGCCCGTCTGCCGGCGCTTCGGCGGCCGCGGCCGTGTCGCTGCCGCGGCGGAACAGCCTTGCGAACAGGCCGGGGCGTGCGCCTTGCCTGCGCTTGGCGCGGGTGAACACCATCAGCATGGAGGGCGTGACCACCAGCGTCAGCACGGTGGCGAAGGACAGGCCGAAGACGATGGCCGAGGACAGCGAGATCCACCATTGCGTCGACGGCGCATTGATCGTCGTCTCGTGGTGGAAGATCTCCAGCCCCAGGCCGAAGGCGATCGGCAGCACGCCGAGAATGGCCGACACCGCCGTCAGCACCACCGGCCTGGCGCGCTCGCGGCAGGTCTGCAGCACGGCCTCCATCTTGTCCCAGCCCTCCTCGCGCAGCCGGTCGTAGGTGTCGATCAGCACGATGTTGTTGTTCACCACCACGCCCGCCAGCGCGATGACGCCGATGCCGGACATGACGATGCCGAACGGCTCGGCGGTGAGCAGCAGGCCCAGGAACACGCCGATCGTGGCCATGACCACGCAGGACAGCACCAGCCACACGCTGGTGAACTTGTTGAACTGCGCCAGCAGCACCAGGAAGATCAGGAAGATCGCCGCGCCGAACGCCTTCGACAGGAAGGCGCTGGCCTCGGCGCTGTCCTCGTTGGAGCCGGCAAGCTTCCAGCGCACGCCGGAAGGCAGACCCATGTCGCTGATCGTCTTGGCCACTTCGGCCTGCACGGCCGCGACCTGGCTGTCTGCGGAGACGTTGGCCTGGACCACGATGGTGCGGGCGCCGTCGATGCGGTGCAATATGCCGACGCTGGCTTCGGGCTTGCGCACCACGAAGTTGGAGATCGGCACCGAGCCCTGGCTGGTCTCGACGCGCAGTTCGTCCAGCGTCGAAAGAGTGCGCCGGTCCTCGGGCAGCCGCAGGCGGATGTCGACGGCGTCGTCAGCGCCGGCCGGGCGGTATTCGGTGAGCTTCAGCCCGTTGGTCACGAGTTGCACCACCGTGCCGACCGAATTCGGGCTGATGCCGTATTGCGCCGCCTTGGCGCGGTCCACCTGCAGGGCCCAGTCGACGCCGGGCGGCGGCAGGCCGTCGGAAATGTCGATGACGCCGGGAACCTTGGCGATGTGCTGGGCCACGGACTGCGCCACCTTGTCGAGGCCTTCCGGATCGGCGGCGGAGAGCCGGACCTGGATCGGCTTGCCGGTCGGCGGCCCCGCCTCCGGCACGCGCACCTCCACGTCCACGCCCGGGATGCCGGCCATGGCCTTGCGCAGGTCGTCGAGGATCTGGTTGGCTGGCTTGCGCTCGCGCCAGTCGACGAACTCGTACTGGATGACGCCCACCACGTCCTCGGGGACGTCGGCGCCGCCGCCCTGGGTCTTGCCGACGCGGGTGTAGACCGATTTCACGCCCGGCCAGCCGAGCAGCCGGTCCTCGGCCTGCGTGGTGGCGGCGTCCATCTCGGCCAGCGAGAGGTTGCCGCGCGCGTGCACGTAGAGCAGGCCGTAGTCCGGCTCGACATTGGGGAAGAACTCGACGCCGGCGCCCCATTTTCCGTAGGCCATCACCACGCCCACCAGCAGCGCCACCGTCAGCACCAGCACGGTGACGGGAAAGCGCACCGCCTGCTTGACGACGGCCATGTACCAGCCGTCGCGGTGCTCGCCTTCCTCGTGCTGGTGGGCCTTGGCGAATATCGCCCCCAACGTCGGGGTGAACACCAGTGCATAGAGCATCGAGGCGGCCAGCGTGACGATCAGCGTGATCGGCAGATACTTCATGAAGTCGCCGACGATGCCCGGCCAGAACAGCAGCGGCGAGAAGGCGGCGATGCGCGTCATGGTCGCGGCGATCACCGGGCCGGCCATGCGTTTGGCGGCGAGCGCGAAGGCTTCCTCCTTGGGCATGCCCTCGTTCATGCGCCGTTCGGCGAATTCGGTGACGATGATGGCGTCGTCCACCAGCATGCCGACAGCCAGGATCAGGCTGAACAGCACGATCATGTTGATGGTGAAGCCCATCAGCGTGAGCGCCAGTATGCCGATCAGGAAGGAGGAGGGGATGGCCAGGCCGATCAGCAGTGAGGCCCGGCCCGAAAGCGCATAAAGGATGACGATGAAGACCAGGATGACGGCGATCATCACATGGTTCTGCAGGTCGCCGAGCAATTGCTTGACGAAGACGGACTTGTCCTGGGTGTAGGTGACCTTCACGCCTTCGGGCATGGACTTGACGAAATTGTCGGCCACCTGCTTCACCTCGCCGATCGTGTCGATCAGGTTGGCGCCGATGCGCTTCTTCACCTCGATGGCGATGGCTGGCTTGCCGTCCAGCCGCGTGATCGTCTCGGCGTCCTTGAAGGTGGAGCGCACGGTGGCGATGTCCCTGGCCTGCACCACGGCGTTGGGTGTGGCGAGGACCGGCAGGTTGGCCACATCTTCCGGCGTCTCGATCAGCGAGGGCACCTTGACGGCGTACTTGCCCTCCGAGCCTTCCAGGTTGCCTGCTGCCACCAGGCTGTTGGAGGCGCCCACCCCTTGCATGAGCTGATCGAGCCGCAGCCCGTAGGAGGCGAGCTTGACCGGATCGATGACGACCTCCACCAGGTCGTCGCGCGAACCCTGGAGCGCGCCTTCCAGCACGCCCGGAACCTCCTCGATGCGGTCGCGCAGCTCGCGTGCGGCCGCGGTCAGCACCCGCTCCGGCACGTTGCCGGACAGCGTCACGACCAGCACCGGGAACTCCGAGATGTTGACCTCCGTCACCGTCGGCTCGTCGGCTGCCTGCGGCAGGTCGGCCTTGGCGTCCTGCACCTTGGAGCGCGTGTCCTGCAAGGCGGTGGCGAGGTCCGTTTGCGGCTGGAACTCGACCAGCACGTAGCCGCCGCCCTGGAAGGCGGCCGAGCGCATCTCCTTCAGTCCCTTCAGGCTCTTCAGCTTGGTCTCCATCGGCCTGAGCAGCAGGCGTTCGGAGTCCTCCGGCGAGATGCCCTGATAGGACAGGCTGATATACATCATCGGGATCGGCACGTCCGGTTCCGCTTCCTTCGGCACCGACTCGTAGGCGAGGGCGCCGGCCAGGATGAGGAACAGCAGCGCCGATATGGTCAGCCGCGAATTGCGGATGGCGAGCTTGACGATGTCCATGGTCAGAGCGCCCCGAGATGCGCATCCGCGGCCAGCTTCCGGATCTCGTCGGGGTCGGCGGCCACCGGCTTGACGGTGTCGCCTTCGGTGACCAGCGCCTGCCCGGCGACGATGATGCGCGCGTCGGCGGGAATGCCGCCGAGCACGAGGCCGGCCGGCGTATCGTCGACGAGGTCGATGGGGAAGAACACGACCTTGTTCTGGCCGTCCACGGCGCGGATGCCGAGGTCGCCCTTGTCGCCGAGCGTCACCACCGAGCGCGGCAGCAGGATGGAATCGGTCGGCTGGGCCGCCAGCGCGATCTCGGCCGTCATGCCCGCGGGAATGGAGCCATCGGCATTGGGCACGGCGATCTCGACGCGGAAGGTGCGGGTGGCCGAAGAGGCATCGCGGCTGATGTAGCGCACCGTTCCCTCCGCCACGCGCCCGTCGACGAGGCGGACCTTGGCCTTGTCGCCGGTCTTCAGGTAGCGCAGGTCGCGCTCGGACACCTCGCCGCGCGCCACGATGGGATCGAGGTTGAGGATGGTGGCCACCTCGCCGCCCTGCATGACGGCGCTGCCCAGCTCCACCGGCACGCGGTCGACGATGCCGTCGAACGGCGCCTTCACCTCGTTGCGGGCAAGCTCGGCCTCGGCGGCGTCGAGCAGCGAGACGGCCGCCGCCTGCGCGGAGCGGGCATTGTCGAGCTGGAGCTTGGCCAGGTTGCCGGACTTGGCCAGGCGTTCGGCGGCGTCCAGCTCGCTCTGGCGCTGGGTGAGGAGCTGCTTTGCGTTGGCCGCGGCGGAAATCTTCTCTTCCGCGTCCAGCATCAGTATGAGGTCGCCGGTCTTGACGTGGTCGCCCTGCTTGACCGGCAGCTCGGCGATGACGCCGCCGACCCGCGTGGCCAGAACCGCGCGCTTGTCGGCCTCGGTCAGCCCTGAAATGCGGATGGCGCGCGCGTGTTCGCTGCGCGGCGGCGTCACCACCTTGACGATGCGGGAGGCTGCCGTCGCCGCCGCGTCGCCGGTCCCGGCGCCCTGGGCGTCGCCGGCCTTCTCGGCAGCCTTGGGCTGCTCGGCATTGGAGGCGCTGCCGACGGAGGAGAATTCGCCCGAGGCGACCCAGGCCGCGAAGCCGATGAGCACCACGATGGCGGCAAGCTTGTGAAACCTGAACTTGGACATCTTCGTCGTTCCAATGGGCGGGCAGCCCTCGCTTCCGGGGTGCGGCGCGCCGCTCGATATGGGGGCGCTCGGGGCTGCATTCAAATTGCCGTGATCGGCGGAGCGCGTCTTCTACAGGAAAGTCGCGGCGCGAAACAGTCAGAAAAATTCATGCAGCCATGAGAGCGGCCGAGAAAAGCCGCCTTTTCCGGCACTTGCCGGGCGCCGGCCGCAATGGCAGCAGGCGTCAGCATGATGACGGGCGTCCGCCGCGCCCCGGACCGAAAGGCATGGAAGCCGTGCGCGATCCCAGAAATGTTGACTTACGAACTCATCTATTGCTATCGGCTGGCCGTCGAGATCGCGAACATCGAGGGATGACGCCATGAAATCCATTCTTTCCATGCTGGCCGGAGCCGCCGCGCTGGCAGTCGGGCTTGCCGCAGCTCCGGCTCTGGCCGACGACGAAGGCATCGTCGTCTACAACGCCCAGCACGAGAGCCTCGCCAAGGAATGGGCCGAGGGCTTCACCAAGGAGACGGGCATCAAGGTGACACTGCGCAACGGCGGCGACAGCGAGTTTTCCAACCAGATCGTCGCCGAGGGCGCTTCCTCGCCCGCCGACGTGTTCCTGACCGAGAACTCGCCCGCCATGGCGCTGGTGGAAGAGGCGGGCCTGTTTGCGCCCGTCGACGCCGACACGCTTTCGCTGGTGCCGGAGAATTTCCGCCCCTCCAGCGGCAAGTGGACCGGGGTGGCGGCGCGCAGCACCGTCTTTGCCTACAACAAGACCAAGCTGACCGAGGAGCAACTGCCCAAGTCGATCCTCGACCTGGCCGATCCGGCATGGAAGGGACGCTGGGCGGCCTCGCCCTCAGGCGCCGACTTCCAGGCCATCGTCAGCGCCCTGCTGCAGTTGAAGGGCGAGGAGGCGACCGCGGCATGGCTGAAGGGCATGAAGGAGAACTTCACCGCGTATCGCGGCAACGGCACCGTGATGAAGGCGGTGAATGCCGGCGAGATCGACGGAGGCGTCATCTACCACTATTACTACTTCGGCGACCAGGCCAAGACCGGCGAGAACAGCAACAACGTCGCGCTGCACTATTTCAAGCACCAGGACCCCGGCGCCTTCGTGTCGATCTCGGGCGGCGGCGTGCTGGCGTCGAGCAAGCATCCCAAGGAAGCGCAGGCGTTCCTGAAGTGGGTGGCGGGCAAGGGCGGGCAGGACGTGCTGAAGAACGGCACCTCCTATGAATATGCGGTCGGCGTCGGCGCCGAATCCAATCCCAAGCTGGTGCCGCTGGCCGATCTGGACGCGCCGGCCGTCGATCCTTCGAAACTCAATTCCAGGAAGGTGACCGACCTGATGACGGCTGCCGGCTTGCTTTAGGTCGCGTTCGCCTTAAAAGAGCAACGCTTCCGCTCCCGCGGCAGATCTCTGCGCGGGGGCATTCCGTTTTTGAAAGGCCGACATCCATGATCCGCATTCACGGTCGCGCCTCCGCCCGCCCGGCCGCGGCTCGGCCGGGCTCCTTCGCTGCGTGAGGCGATGGCGTCGGCCGGCACCATGCGCCAGGACCTCGCGGCGGCAGCCGTGAAGGGCCGGCGCGCGCGCCGGCACGGCGGCGTGCCGTGGATCCCGATCGCGGCGGTCGCGGTCTCGCTGTTCGCGTCGCTGCCGCTGGGTTTCGTCGTGGTGGCCGCCTTCCAGGCCGGCTGGGAGACGGTGTCGGCGCTGGTGTTTCGTCCCCGCGTCGGCGAACTGCTCACCAACACGCTGTTTCTGGTGGTGCTGACGGTGCCGGTCTCGGCCGCGCTGGCCGTGGCGCTGGCCTGGCTGACGGAGCGCAGCGATCTGCCCGGCGCGCGGCTGTGGTCGTGGCTGGCGGTGGCGCCGCTCGCCGTGCCCGCCTTCGTGCATTCTTATGCCTGGGTCACGCTGGTGCCGGGCATGCACGGGCTCTGGGCGGGGGTGTTCATCTCCGTCATCGCCTATTTCCCCTTCCTCTATCTGCCGATCGCGGCGGCGCTGCGCCGTCTCGACCCGGCGCTGGAGGACGCGGCGGCCTCGCTCGGCCTCAGTCCGCGCCGCGTCCTGCTGCGCGTGGTCCTGCCGCAACTGCGGCTGGCGCTCTGCGGCGGCGGGCTGCTGGTGGGCCTGCATCTGCTTGCCGAATACGGGCTCTACGTCTTCATCCGGTTCGACACCTTCACCACGGCCATCGTCGACCAGTTCCAGTCCACCTTCAACGGTGCGGCCGCCAATATGCTGGCGGGAGTGCTCGTGCTGTGCTGCCTGACCCTGCTCGGCGTCGAGGTGCTGGTGCGCGGCGAGGAGCGCTATGCGCGCGTCGGCCCCGGTGCGGCGCGGCTGCAGCAGCGCGCCAGGCTCGGCCGCATGACGCTGCCATGCCTGGCCCTGCCCCTCGTCGTCGCCATGCTTTCGCTGGGCGTGCCCTTCATCACCATCGGCCGCTGGCTCATGCACGGCGGCGCGCAGGTCTGGCGCATGGACGAGATCGGGCTGGCGCTGGGCCAGACGCTGTTCCTGGCGCTGGCCGGCGGTCTTCTGGCCACGCTCGCCGCCATCCCCATGGCCTGGCTGTCTATCCGCGCGCCGGGCCGCCTGCAACGGGGGCTTGAGGGGCTGAACTACGTCGCCGGCTCGCTGCCGGGCGTGGTGGTGGCGCTGGCGCTGGTCACCATCACCGTGCGGGTCGCCCTGCCGCTCTACCAGACCCTGTTCACCATCATCGCAGCCTATGGCCTGATGTTCCTGCCGCGCGCGCTGATCAGCCTGCGCGCTTCGATCGCCCAGGCGCCGGTGGAGCTGGAACGCGCGGCGGCCAATCTCGGCCGGCCGCCGCTCAGGGCGCTGTGGGCCACCACCATCCGCCTGTCGGCGCCGGGGGCTGCCGCCGGCCTGGCGCTTTCGGCGCTGGGCATCACCAACGAACTGACCGCGACCCAGATGCTGGCGCCCAACGGCACGCGCACGCTGGCCATGGCCTTCTGGAACCACAGCGGCGAGATCGACTATGCGGCGGCCGCGCCCTATGCGGCCATCATGGTGGCGCTGTCGCTGCCGCTGACATGGCTGCTCTATGTCCAGTCGAAACGGATGGCCGGACGATGAGCCTGCTGGAGCTTCACGACGTCGCCAAGAGCTACGGCCCGGTGGCGGCGCTGGCCGGCGTCGACCTTGCCGTGGCATCCGGCACGCGCACGGCCATCGTCGGCCCGTCCGGCTGCGGCAAGACCACCCTGCTCAGGCTCATCGCCGGCTTCGAGGCGCCCGACCGCGGCCGCATCGTGCTCGACGGCGAGGTGCTGGCCGACGAGGCGGGCGCCGTGCCGGCGCATTTGCGCGGCATCGGCCTGGTGGCGCAGGACGGCGCATTGTTCCCGCACCTGACTGTTGCCGACAATATCGGCTTCGGCCTGGCCCGCCACGCCGAGCGGCGCGCCGAGCGCATCGCCGAGCTTGCCTATATCGTCGGGCTCGACGCGGCCATACTGAAGCGGCGGCCGCACCAGCTTTCCGGCGGCCAGCAGCAGCGCGTGGCGCTGGCGCGCGCCATGGCCATGAAGCCGCGCCTGATGCTGCTGGACGAGCCGTTCTCGGCGCTCGACACCGGCCTTCGCGCCTCCATGCGCAAGGCGGTGGCGGAACTGCTGGAGGCGGCCGGCATCACCACCATCCTGGTCACGCACGACCAGGCCGAGGCGCTGTCCTTCGCCGACCAGGTGGCCGTGATGCGGGAGGGCAAATTCTGGCAGGTGGGCACGCCGCGCGAGCTTTACCTCAAGCCCAAGGACCGCATGGTGGCCGAGTTCCTGGGCGAGGCGCTGGTGCTGCCGGCCCGGATCGCCGAGGGTTTCGCCGAGACCCCGCTGGGCCGCATCGCCCTGGAGACCCGCGAAAGGCGCGACATCGCGCGCATCATGCTGCGGCCGGAGCAGGTGACGCTGGAACGCGCGAGCCGGCAGGAGGCCGCCGCCGCCCGGCCCGGCCTGCTCTATGGCGAGGTGACCGAAACCGAATTCGCCGGCGCGAGCTGCGCGGTGGCGGTGAAGCTGCTGAACAGCCCCGATCCGCCCGAGGCGGCGGCCATCGGCGGCAGGCCGCTGATGCTGCGCAAGGCCGGCGTCGACGCGCCCGCCGTGGGCGAGGTGGTGCTGATCCGTGTCGTCGGCACCGCCCATGTCCTTGCCTGACGTCCGCGTCCCGGCGGCTGTACCGGGCGATGCCTGTGCCGTTCCGGCACATAAATGCTAACGCCGGGCGCGCGGCAGCCGGCAAATATCTCGGAGCGCCTGTGGATCGTCGGTGGAAAAGCTGTGGACGGCACAAGATGTTGTGGCGAACGAAACGTGAAACTTCGTCCATAGCCGATTCGTCGCTGATTCGTTCCGGCTTTGGCCGGATCGTTAATTCCGAAGCGCGTTTGGCAGGGCCGAAGCGTTAATGCCCGTTAAGAAATGGATGATTTTTCAAGAGGTTGAAGCGGCGTGCCGGTGCAGCGGCGGCGTGTGCGGGGCCCGAGCCGGCAAAACGTTAACGCGAGCCGGCGCGGCGCGGCGATCAGTGGCGGCGCGGATTCAGCATGTGGTGCGAAAATGCCCGGAAATGTCCATATGTAGCCGTGAACGAATCGTGAATCGGCAGGAGTCAGTGATTCGTCGCCGATTCGTTCCAGACTCGTTCCAAACATTAATCCGGCGGTGGAGGACGGGCGCCTCCGATCCCGGCCTCGCCGAACATTCCGCTTTTACTCGCGCCCGCGAATGCCTATGTGTCGCGGGGCAATCGAGACAAACGCGGACAAGACGAACGCGGGCGCGAAAGGTTTTTTCCGGCCGATGAATTTCCAGCCGAAGGCGAACCAGCCGCTGATCCTGTCGGGGCGTGACGTGACGGCCGTGCTCGGTCCCACCAACACCGGCAAAACGCATCTGGCCATCGAGCGCATGGTGGCGCATGAGAGCGGGCTCATCGGCCTGCCGCTGCGGCTTCTGGCGCGCGAGGTCTACGGACGGCTGTGCGAGAAGGTCGGCGCCAACAAGGTGGCGCTCATCACGGGCGAAGAAAAGATCCAGCCCGCCGGCGCACGCTATTCGGTCTGCACGGTGGAGGCGTTGCCGCGCGAGACCGACGCCGCCTTCGTGGCCATCGACGAGGTGCAGCTTGCCGGCGACCTGGAGCGCGGCCACATCTTCACAGACCGGGTCCTTCATCTGCGCGGCCGGCAGGAAACGCTGTTGCTCGGCGCGGCCACCATGCAGGGCATATTGCAGAAGCTGCTCAAGGGCGTGTCGGTGGTCACCCGTCCGCGCCTGTCGCATCTGGCCTATGCCGGGTCGAAGAAGCTCACCCGCCTGCCGCGGCGTTCGGCCATCGTGGCGTTCTCGGCCGACGAGGTCTACGCGATCGCCGAGCTGATCCGCCGCCAGCAGGGCGGGGCGGCCGTGGTTCTGGGCGCGCTCAGCCCGCGCACCCGCAACGCCCAGGTGGCGCTCTACCAGTCCGGCGACGTCGACTATCTGGTGGCCACCGACGCCATCGGCATGGGGCTCAATCTCGACGTCGACCATGTGGCCTTCGCCCAGAACCGCAAGTTCGACGGCTACCAGTTCCGCCAGCTCACCGCCGCCGAGCTCGGCCAGATCGCCGGCCGCGCCGGGCGGCATATGCGCGACGGCACCTTCGGCGTCACTGGCCGGGTCGATCCGCTCGAGGACGAGCTGGTGCAGAAGATCGAAAGCCATGATTTCGAGCCGGTGAAGGTGCTGCAATGGCGCACCGTCGATTTCGATTTTTCATCGCTTGACGCGCTGAAGCGCTCCATCGAGACCAATGCGCCGGTGGAAGGGCTGACGCGCGCCCTGCCGGCGGTCGACGCGCAGGCGCTCGAATTCCTGTCCAGGGACGGCGACATCCGCGCGCTCGCCGCCGGGCGCGAGCGGGTGGCGCTTCTGTGGGAGGCCTGCGCGCTGCCAGACTACCGCAAGATCGCTCCGGCGCAGCATGCCGACCTGATCGCGTCCATCTACACCGACCTTGCCCGGCACGGCCATGTCGACGAAAACTACATGGCCGAACAGGTGCGCCGCGCCGACACCACCGAGGGCGACATCGACACGCTGTCGCACCGCATCGCCCAGATCCGCACCTGGACCTTCGTGTCGAACCGCCCGGGCTGGCTGGCCGATCCGACACATTGGCAGGAAAAGACAAGAGAAATCGAGGACAGACTGTCGGATGCGCTGCATGAGCGGTTGACGAAACGCTTCGTAGACCGCAGGACTTCCGTCCTCATGCGGCGCCTTAGAGAAAATACCATGCTTGATGCCGAAATAAGTGCGAACGGAACCGTCCTCGTCGAGGGCCATCATGTCGGCGAGCTTCAGGGCTTCCGCTTCACCGCCGACCAGAGCGCGGGGGGCGAGGACGCCAAGGCCGTGCGCACGGCGGCGCAGAAGGCGCTGGCCGCGGAGTTCGAGGCACGGGCCGAGCGCTTTTCCGCGTCCGGCAACGGCGACATCGCGCTCGGGTCCGACGGCACGCTGCGCTGGATCGGCGCGCCGATCGGCACGCTGGTTGCCGGCGAGGACGCGTTGAAGCCGCGCGTGGTGCTTCTGGCCGACGAGCAACTCACCGGGGCCGCGCGCGACAAGGTGGCGGCGCGCGCCGAGCGCTTCGTCAATTTCCAGGTCGAGCAGTTCCTCAAGCCGCTGGTCGACCTGAAGGCGGCCGAGCAGCTTTCCGGCATCGCCCGCGGCATCGCCTTCCAGCTTTCGGAGAGTTTCGGTCTCATCAACCGGCGCGACATCGCCGAGGAGATGCGCTCGCTCGACCAGGAGGGCCGGGCCGCGCTGCGCCGGCTCGGCGTGCGCTTCGGCGCCTACCATGTCTTCGTGCCGTCGCTCGTCAAGCCGGCGCCGGCCGGGCTGGTCACGCTGCTGTGGGCGCTCAAGAACGACGGCAAGGACAAGCCTGGCTTCGGCGACGTCGTCAACGCGTTGGCCACGGGGCGCACCTCCGTGGTGGTCGACCCGGCATTCGACAAGGCCTTTTATCGTCTCGCCGGCTTCCGCAATCTCGGCCGGCGCGCCGTGCGCGTCGACATATTGGAGCGGCTGGCCGATCTGATCCGCCCGGCCACCAACTGGAAGCCGGGGCTGGGCCCGCGCCCGGACGGCGCCTATGACGGCCAGTCCTTCACGGTGACGCCGGCGATGATGTCGATCCTGGGCGCCACGGCCGACGACATGGAGGAAATCCTCAAGGGTCTCGGCTACCGTTCGGAGGCCAAGCCTGCCGAGGAGGTCAAGGCGAGGCTGGAGGCCATCGACGGGGCGGCGCGGGAAGCGGCCGAGGCCAAGGCCGCCGCAGAGGTGGCAAAGGCCGCGCAGGCAGCCGCGGCAGAGCCAGCAGTGGAAAGCGTCTCGGAGACGGAAACGACCGGAGTCGACGAGGCTTCGCACGAGGCTGAGGCCGCAACGGCCGGTGGCGAGACCATGGATGCCGAAGGGGCAGTGCCATCGGCGGTGGAGAGCCTTGACGAGGCGGCCGGGTCGAAGCCCTCCTCCCCCCTTGAGGGGGAGGTGTCGCCGCAGGCGGCGGAGGCGGTCGCTGAAACAGGTTCCGACGCCCCCTTTGCAGAACAGCCGGCCGTTTCAGATCAAGCGTTGAACAATGAGGACGCCGGAGCGGTTGAGGGGACCCCTCCCGACCAGACTTCGTCCGGCCACCCTCCCCTCGAGGGGGAGGGGAACGGCGGCACGACCGTCACCGCCGTCGCCATGGCTGGCGAGGCTGCATCTGCCGGAGCCCCTGGGGTCGAAGCCGCGGAGGAGGAAGCGCCCAAGCCCATATTGCTGTGGCGGCAGGCCCGCTTCGAGCACCGGCGCGGCGGCCAGCGGCACGACCAGCGCCAGCGCGGCGGCGCCCGCCATGGCGGCGAGGCTGCCGGCGGCCAGGGACGTGCCGCGCGCGAGAACGGCCGGGAAGACGGCCGTCCGCGCTTCAAGGGCAATTCCGAAGGCAATCCTGGCGGCGGGCCCGGGGGCAAGCCCGGCGGCCGGCAGGCCGAAGGCAAGGGGCGCCGCGAGGGCCGGCCCGAATGGAAGGGTGGCCGGCAGGACGGCAAGGACAGGAACGGCGGCGGCCAGGGCAAGCCGGGGCTCCGCGACCGGCGCGAGGAGCGTCCGGCCCGTATCGATCCGGATTCGCCCTTCGCCAAGCTCGCCGCGCTGCGCGACCAGCTCAAGAAGTAGGTTCGGGGCCGATGCGATGAACGCCGACGGCCGGCAGCGCATCGACAAATGGCTGTTTTTCGCGCGTGCGGTGAAATCGCGCTCGCTGGCGGCGCGGCTGGTCGTGGCCGGGCGCGTGCGCATCAATCGCGACAAAGCAGCGCAGGCATCCGATCTCGTGCGGCCCGGAGACGTGCTGACGATCACGCTGGACGGCCGCATCCTGGTGTGGAAGGTGGCCGCGCCCGGTTCGCGGCGTGGCCCGGCAGAGGAAGCGCGCACGCTCTATGAAGACCTTTCGCCGGCTCCGGCGCCGCGCGACGCCGCCGTTCCGGACGCCATCGCGCCGCTTCGGGAGGCCGGCAGCGGCCGCCCGACCAAGAAGGAGCGGCGCCAGACCGACCGGCTGCGCGAAGGCGGCTGAGGGCTTTTGCGCAAGGCTTGGAAAACCATTCCCGCAAGGCGGCCATGCGCGCGCGTGCCGCCCTTGCAAGCGCTGGCCAAAGGCGTTACCTGACCGCGCAGATATCGAGAGAACGGGACGTTCCCGGAGCCCCAGATGACCTATGTCGTGACCGACAATTGCATCAAATGCAAGTACATGGACTGCGTGGAGGTCTGTCCGGTCGACTGTTTCTATGAAGGCGAGAACATGCTCGTCATTCATCCCGACGAGTGCATCGACTGCGGCGTGTGCGAGCCCGAATGCCCGGCCGACGCCATCAAGCCCGACACCGAGCCGGGGCTCGACAAGTGGCTGCAGATCAACTCCGAATATGCCGACAAATGGCCCAACATCACCGCCAAGAAGGAGCCGCCGGCGGATGCGGCCGAGTTCGACGGCGCGCCGGGCAAGTTCGAGAAATATTTCTCCACCGAGCCGGGCGCCGGCGACTGAGGCCGGCCGGTCCGCGTCGCTCGCAAGGTGACGCTCAATAAGCGTGATGTGCCCGCGTCCTCGCTTGACAAGGCGGGGCCGAGGCCTTCGCGCATGCAGCAAATTCTTGATTCTTCCGACTTTTTGTTATATATATGTCCCACATGCCTGCGAGACATGTCGGTTCATGGCGAATTTGCCCGATCACTGAAAGGTGAGTCCCACAACCCGGATCAGAGCGATTTGAACCAGGCGGCCGCCATCGTGCGGGATGCCGGTTCAGGCTTATCACGGGGTGGGCTCGCGCGTCGCGCGGCAAGCCAGGGGCATCGGCCCGGAAGCGGTCCCGCCGTTTCCGCAAGGGCTGGTGCATAAACAAGAAGAGGAGGCGTTGCTGCGGCCCTCTGGGGTTGCGGGACGCTTCGGCCGGCCAGACCGGCCGCCCGTGTTCAGCCGGCAGTCCGCCGGCGCCACAACAAGGAGTTCAGGGCGTAATGGCAATCACCACCCCGCAGAAGAAGTCCGCAGCGGCCGCGCGTCACGGCTTCAAGACCGGCGAATTCATCGTCTATCCCGCTCACGGCGTCGGGCAGATCGTGTCCATCGACGAGCAGGAAGTGGCCGGTATGAAGCTGGAGCTTTTCGTGATCGATTTCCAGAAGGACAAGATGCGGCTCAAGGTGCCGGTCGCCAAGGCCACCTCCATCGGCATGCGCAAGCTGTCGGAGACCGACTATGTCGACCGCGCGCTCAAGGTCGTGCAAGGCCGCGCCCGCATCAAGCGCACCATGTGGTCGCGCCGCGCCCAGGAATACGACGCCAAGATCAATTCCGGCGACCTGATCTCCATCTCCGAGGTGGTGCGCGATCTCTACCGCGCCGAAAACCAGCCCGAGCAGTCCTATTCCGAGCGCCAGCTCTACGAGGCCGCGCTCGACCGCATGGCCCGCGAGATCGCGGCCGTCAACCGCATGTCCGAGACCGAGGCGGTGCGCCTCATCGAGGTCAACCTCAACAAGGGCCCGAAGCGCGGCGCCAAGGCCGACAACGAGGAGGCCGAGCAGGAAGAGGCCGCCTGAAGCCTCTTTCCTCGACAGGATCCATGCAGAACCCGGCCTTGCGCCGGGTTTTTGTTTTTTTGAAGCAGGGCCTCCTGCCCGAAAAGCCCGTTGCTTTCGGGATCATGCGCTACAGGGTGCGCAGAACCGGGGCGGCCTTCTGGCCCAGCACGCGCCATGTGCCGGCCAGGCCGATGCCCACGGTAAGCAGCAGCGACAGCAAGATGGTTCCCAGCGCTACTTCGGGCAGGAAATGGGACGGCAGCGACATGATGCGCGCCACCACGAACCAGGCGGCGACGCCGCCGGCGAACAGCGCGAAGACGGCGGTGGCCAGGCCGATCAGCATGTATTCGAGCGAGAACGCCGCTATCAGCGTGCGCCGCCGCGCGCCCAGCGTCTTCAGCACCACCGCGTCGTGGATGCGGGCGCGGTTGCCGGCCGCCAACGCCCCGGCCAGCACCAGCACCGAGGCGACCAGCGCCACGCCGGCGGCGGCGCGGATCGCCGTGCCGATCTGCTCGACCAGCCGGTTCACCATGTCCAGCGCGTCCTTGACATATACGCTGGTCACCGCCGGATAGGCGCGGGTCACGGCGTTGAGCAGGCGGGCGTCGTCGGCTTGCGTCGCGGTCTTGTCGGTCAGCGTCGCCAGCCAGGAATGCGGCGCGCCGGCGAAGGCGTTGGGCGAGAACACCATCACGAAGTTGATGCCCATGCTCTCCCATTCGACCTGGCGCAGATTGGCGATCCTGGCCGTGATCGCGCGGCCCAGCACGTTGACCGTCACCGTGTCGCCAAGCTTCAGGTCGAGGTCGCCGGCCTCGCGCGCGGAAAAGGACACCAGCGGTTCGCCCTGATAGTCGGCCGGCCACCATGTGCCGGCGGACAGCGTGGCGTTTTCCGGAACGGTTGCCGAATAGGTGATGCCGCGGTCGCCGCGCAGCACCCAGGCGCCTTCCGGCTTGATTGCGGCCCGGTCGACGGGAACGCCGTTCAGCGCCATCACCCGGCCGCGCAGCATCGGCACCTTCATCAGCGTGCCCTCCGGCGCCTCGCGCGCGACCAATGCCGCGAAGGCGTCGACATCGGCCGGCTGGATGTCGACGAAGAAGAAGTTCGGCGCGCGCTCCGGCAGGCTGGCGCCGATCTGGCGCCTGAGATTGCCGTCGACCAGCGCCAGCGTCACCAGAAGCGTCAGGCCCAGCCCGAGCGACAGCACGACCGACGGCGTCAAGGCGCCCGGCCGGTGGATGTTGCCGATGGCCAGGCGCAGCGCGGTGTGCCGCACGCGGGGGCTTTTGCGGGCCAGGTATTGCACCCCGGCGCTGACCGTGCGCAGCACCAGGAAGGCAAAGATCGCCGCGCCGACGAAGATGGTGGCGATGCGCCGGTCATTGGCCAGCAGGATCGCCATTGCCGCAAGCAGCACCGCGATGGCGAGCGCGCCCGCGACATAGGCAAGGCGCGGCAGGCCGCGGCTTTCGAAGCCCATCTCGCGGAACAGCGCCGTGGCCGGCACGTCGCGCGCCCGGCCCAGCGGCAGCAGCGCGAAGGCCAGCGTCACCAGCACGCCGAACAGCGCCGCCAGCGCCAGCGCGCCGGGATAGAGGCCGCCATGCGCCGGCAGCGGGATCAGCGACTGCAAGGAGGCGCTCACCGCGAACGGCACGAGCAGGGCAAGCAGCAGCCCGATGCCGATGCCGATCGCCGCGATCATCAGGATCTGCATGAGATAGACGGCGAAGACGAAGCCGCCGGAGGCGCCGAGGCTCTTGAAGGTGGCGATCACCGCCCGCTTGCCGTCGAGATAGGCGCGCACCGCGTTCGCCACGCCCACGCCGCCGACGACCAGCGAGGTCAGCCCGACCAGGGTGAGGAATTGCGAGAAGCGCTCGATATTGGCCGACAGCGCCGGCGCGGCGTTGGTGCGGGTGCGGATCGACCAGCCGGCCTGCGGGAACTTCTCGCCGGCCTGCTTGCGGATCGCGGCGAGGTCGGCCTCGCTGCTGCCGGCGGGCAGGCGCACCTTGTAGGCGTTTTCCACCAGGCTGCCCGGTTGCACCAGCCCGGAGGCGGCCAGCCCCTGCCGCGAGATCAGCAGCCGCGGCGCCAGGCTGAGGCCTTCGGAGACGGCGTCGGACTCCGTCACCAGCTTCGCCCGAAGCTCGAAGGTGGCGCCGCCGAGCATCAGCCGGTCGCCCGGCTTCAGCTTCAGCCGCTCGAACAGCAGATCGGGCGCCACGGCGCCGTAGACGCCCGCCTTTTCGCCGAACAGATCGGTGCGTGGCAGCGCCGGGTCCGTTTCCAGCGCGCCGTAGAGCGGATAGGCCTCGTCCACCGCCTTGGCCTCGACCAGTGCTTGGTCGGAGCCGTCGGGAAGCCGCGCCATCGAGCGCATCACGGAGCTTTCCGAAACGGTGCCCAATCCGGTCAGGAAGGCTCGCTCGGCGGAGGTCGCCTCGCGCTGGTTGATCTGGAAGCGGATGTCGCCGCCGAGGATCACCTGGCCCTGGCCGGCCACGCCGTCCAGGATCGAGCGCGCCACCGAGTTGACGCCGCCGATGGCCGCCACGCCGAGCGCGATGCAGGCCAGGAAGACCAGGAAGCCGGACAGCCCGCCGCGCATTTCGCGCAGCGAAAACCGCAAGGCGAGCGCGAGGGTTTGGGCCAGCGGCAGGCGAGACAGGGTGCCGATCATGCGGAAACTGCGACCGCGCCCAGGGCGGTCTCCATGCGGCCCGAGCGCATCGCCACCTGGCGCGAGCAGCGGGCGGCAAGGGCGGGATCGTGCGTCACCAGCACCAGCGTCATGCCGCGCTCGGCCGCCTTGGCAAAAAGGAGATCGGCCACCTGCCTGCCCGTGGCCTGGTCGAGATTGCCGGTCGGCTCGTCGGCGACAAGGATGCCGGGGGAGGGCGCCAGCGCCCGGGCGATCGCCACCCGCTGCTGCTCGCCGCCGGAAAGTTCGCCAGGATAGTGGGTGATACGGTCGGAAAGGCCGACCGCCGCCAGTTCCTTCGCCGCGATGCCGAACGGGTCCGCCGCGCCGGCAAGCTCCAGCGGCACCGCGACGTTCTCCAGCGCCGTCATGTTCGGGATGAGATGGAAGGACTGGAAGACGATGCCGATGTTTCGGCCCCGAAACGAGGCGATGGCGTCCTCGCTTTTGCCGTCCAGTTTTTCGCCTGCTATCCGCACCGTGCCGGAATCCACCCGCTCCAGCCCAGCCAGCACCATCAGCAGCGTCGACTTGCCGGAGCCGGAAGGTCCCACGACGCCGACCGCCTCGCCGGCCGCCACGTCGAGGCTGACGCCCTTCAGCACCTCGACGCGGGAGGCACCCTGGCCCAGCGTCAGCGACACGTCCCTCAGTTGGATGATGGCTTCCGTCAAAGCGAACTGTCCCCTACGGATGGAATTGTCCTATATGGAGCAAAAGCGGGCGGCAAATGCCGCTGTGATATGGGTCTTGCCGCATGGCTTTCAAACACCTCGTCGCCTTTGTCGCGCTTTTCATGGCCTCCTTCGGCACAGTTTCGCCGGCAAGGGCCCAGCCCTTGCAGATCGTTGTATTCGGCGACAGCCTTGCGGCCGGCTACGGGCTGGCCGCGGGCGACGGTTTCGCCGACAAGTTGCAGGCCGCGCTGCTGGCGGGCGGCCATGACGTGGCCGTCGCCAATGCCGGCGTTTCCGGCGATACGTCGAGCGGCGGCCTGTCCCGGCTGGACTGGTCGGTGCCGGACGGCACCGGGCTGGTCATCCTGGAACTCGGCGCCAACGATATGCTGCGCGGCATTTCGCCCGACATCACCGAAAAGAATCTCGACGCCATGCTGGCGCGGCTGAAGGCGCGCAACATCGCCGTGCTGCTGGCCGGCATGCGCGCCGCACCCAATCTGGGGGCCGGCTACCAGAATTCGTTCGACGGGATCTACCCGAGGCTTGCCGAAAAATACGGCGTGCCGCTCTATCCGTTCTTCCTCGACGGCGTCGCCGGCAATGCCGCCCTCAACCAGGCCGACGGCATGCATCCCAATGCGGCCGGCGTCGACCTGATCGTCGAGCGCATCCTGCCTGTGGTCGAAAAGACAATGGCCGCGCTGCCCCGCAACTCGTAAATCCGGATCCGGCGCCGGATCGCCCAACGCCTCAGGCTGCGACCGTGACGCCGCCCTGCGAAGTCACGGTGCCGACGATCGTCGCAGCCGGGCAGCCGCTATGGCGGATCATGCGCAGGATATCCGCCGCCCGGCCGGGTTCGCAGGAAACCAGCAGCCCGCCCGAGGTCTGCGGGTCGGTCAGCAGATGTCGTTTCCACAGCGGCAAATCCGGCGGCAGGCGCACGCTTTCGCCGAAGCTTGCCCAGTTGCGGTTCGAGGCGCCGGTCACGAACCCCTGCTCGGCCAGAGCTTCCGCCCGTTCGAAAAACGGCAGGTCGCCATAGCGCAAGGCGATGCCGGCATTCGAACCGCGCGCCATTTCCAGCGCATGGCCGAGAATGCCGAAGCCGGTGACGTCGGTGACCGCATGCACGTCCGCTTCCCTGCCGAGATCGGCGCCGACGCGGTTGAGCAGCGTGACCGAGGCCATCATTTCGGCATAGGCGGCCGCGTCGAGTTTCTCCTTCCTGAAGGCCGCCGAATAGATGCCGACGCCGAGAGCCTTGGAAAGGATGAGCGCATCGCCTGCCCGGGCACCGCTGTTCCTGCGCAAATTGGCTACCTTGCCGGTGCCGATCACCGCCAGACCGTAGATCGGCTCCGGCGCGTCGATGGAGTGGCCGCCGGCAACGGGAATGCCGGCCTCGGCGCAGATGCCGGCGCCGCCCCTGAGGATGTTGCGGATCGTCTCGACCGGCATCTTGTCCACCGGCATGCCAAGTATCGCCAGCGCCATGACCGGCGTGCCGCCCATGGCGTATACGTCGGAAATGGCGTTGGTGGCGGCGATACGGCCGAAATCGACGGGATCGTCCACCATCGGCATGAAGAAATCGGTGGTGGCGATCACGCAGTTTTCGTCGTCGGTTTGCCACACGGCCGCATCGTCGCCGGTTTCCGTGCCCACGAGAAGCCGCCTGAACGGGTGGGCGGCCGGCGGCTCCGCCAGCAGGGATTGCAGGACCGCGGGCGAGAGCTTGCAGCCGCAGCCGCCGCCATGGGCGAGCGTGCTGAGGCGGATCGGGGGTGCGGCGTCCATGTCGGTCTCCTCAGGCGCCGATTTCGCGCGCGGTCATGACATAGCGGAACTTGTCCGGCTCCAGGTAGTCGAGGCGCCTGCCCGCAACCTCCGCCTGCGGATACATCAGGAAGCCGAGTTCGCTCGCACGAGAGTCCGGCAGGTCAATGTCGCTGCCGTCATTGAAGGCGATCCAGTTGCCTTCCCAGGCGCCGAACAGCTTCTCGCGCACGGCGGCGACGCGCGGATTGTCCGCCGCAAGGCCGCCCTTCTCCTCCAGCATGACCTTGCGAACGTCGGCGGGGTCGGTGGCCACCCAACCGAAGCCGCCGAGATGAATTTCGGCGCGGCAGTGCTGTGCCTTGGTGATGGTCTCGTCCTTCGTCCCGAGGCTCTTATAGCCGAAGGCCGAAGGCGCGACGCGCACGCCGTAAAGGTCCCGCGCCGGAATACCTGCCGCCCGCACGAGCGCGACGAAGAGCGGATTGAGGTCCGCGCATTTGCCGCCGAAATCGCCGCTTTTCAGCATGGCGACGATGTCGCCGTCGCCGCAACCGCGTGTGGAAGCGCGGCGATAGGTATTGGCGACAACCCAGTCGTAGATGCGCCGCGCCTTCTCAAGGTCGCCCGCGGCATCGCCGACGATCCTGTCCGACGTTTCCTTCACGATGCCGTCGACCGGCGCGAGCCTGGTTCCGGACAGATATTTCTCGCGTTCCGCCGGGGTGAGCGCCGGGGCGTTGCCCGGCTTTGAAAGATCGACGGCGCGGTCCAGCGTGGAAACCACGCTGACGACCTGCGCCATCGGCTCGGCCTGGCCCGCCTTCCACTCCAGATAAAGCATGTCGGTGCCGCTGCGCGCGTCGCGTTCGACACGTGCAATGCCGGCATTGCTCGTCCAGCGATTGCCATCCGGCCGGTTCCAGTCATCGGCGCGCAAGCCCGCAAGTGGAACCCATGCGCGGACCGTGTCGTCCGTGCGCGCGGGCGTTATCAGCGTCGTAATCTCGAAGCTACGCCAGCCTGACGGCCTTGGATCGAATCCATTGCTCGCGGCCAGCGATGATCCGGGCATCATGGATGCCGCGCAAAAAGCGGCGCCGGCCTGCAAAATCTCGCGACGGTTCATGACATTCCCCTTTCAGGCCCCTTTCAGGTCGAACTCATCGATGTCGGATGTGCTCTGTTCGGCAGCGTTGGAACGGCCCGCGCAACGAGCCTCGAAACCGATTTCAGGATGTGATGGAAGATCGGCCCGCAAAGAAGGCCGTGCCGCGATGACGATCTGCACAGCTTCGCGAAGCACGCGCGAAGGGCAGTCAATTTTCGCAGCCCCGGCACGCGGGAGCTATGAAGAGCAGCCACGGCTCAAGTTTCGCGCGTTTGCGCTTCGTCGTCAACAATCGGGCATCGGAGCATCTGCATTCGATGCGAGCAACTAAACATGACCGATATGGTCATGTATTCAAGAATGCAAAATCAATACAGCGAAAGTCCAAATGCCTCATTTGTTGACAACCTTCGGTTATTGCGGTGAACTGCCTTCGTTACATAGCCAACGGATTGCCTGAGCCCGTTCCTGCGGGTCTCGCATGGTGCCAGAGGAGGTGTCGCGCAATGAATATTGAACTCTCACGCCGCCAGTTTCTGGGCGGAGCGGGAGCGGCGGTCGCGGCGACGGCGTTGGGGTCGTTCGGTTTCGGCGCGGTGGAAGGCGCCTATGCCGAGGCCATTCGATCCTTCAAACTCGTCAACACCGTCGAAACCCGCAATACGTGTCCCTATTGCTCGGTTGCCTGCGGCATCATTCTCTATTCCAAGGGCGACCTGAAGAAGGGCGAGAAGGCCGAACTCGTCCATGTCGAGGGCGACACGGACCATCCGACCAACCGCGGCACGCTCTGCCCCAAGGGCGCTGCGCTGAAGGATTTCGTCAAGGCCAAGACCCGGCTGCAGTATCCCATGCTGCGCGAGGCGGGGTCCGACACGTTCAAGCAGATTTCGTGGGACGATGCGCTCGATCGCGTCGCCCGCCACCTGAAGGACGACCGCGACGCGAACTTCATCGCCAGGAACGCGGCCGGCGTCACGGTGAACCGGTGGACCTCCACCGGCTTCCTGGCCGCCTCGGCGACCACGAACGAAACCGCGTTCCTCACCTACAAGGTGGTGCGCAGTACAGGCATAGTGGCATTCGACAACCAGGCACGCGTCTGACACGGCCCGACGGTGGCGAGTCTCGCCCCAACTTTTGGCCGCGGAGCAATGACCAACTCCTGGACCGACATCAAGAACACCGACCTCGTCGTCATCATGGGCGGCAACGCGGCGGAAGCCCACCCCTGCGGCTTCAAATGGGTCACCGAGGCCAAGGCCAATCGCGGCGCGCGGCTGATCGTGGTGGACCCGCGCTTCAACCGCTCGGCCTCGGTCGCCGACTATTACGCGCCGATCCGCCAGGGTACCGACATCTCGTTCCTGCTCGGCGTCATCAACTACTGCATCCAGAACGACAAGGTGCAGTGGGAATATGTGAAGAACTTCACCAACGCGGCCTACATCATCAAGGACGGGTTCGCCTACAAGGACGGGCTCTTCACCGGCTATGACGAGGCCAAGCGCGATTACGACCGCTCGACCTGGGACTATGTCATCGGCGACGACGGCTACGCCGCGATCGACGAAACGCTGCAGAACCCGCGCTGTGTCTGGAACCTGCTGAAGCAGCACGTTTCGATCTACACGCCGGAAATGGTGGAGCGCATCTGCGGCACGCCGAAGGAGAAATTCCTGAAGGTGGCCGAGATGATCTCGGAATGCTCGACGCCCACCAAGACCATGACGTCGATGTATGCGCTCGGCTGGACCCAGCATTCCAAGGGCTCGCAGAACATTCGCTGCATGGCGATGCTGCAGCTCATCCTCGGCAATATCGGCGTGCGCGGTGGCGGCATGAACGCGCTGCGCGGGCACTCCAACATCCAGGGGCTGACCGATATCGGCCTGATGTCCAACCTGCTGCCGGGCTATCTCAACATCCCCACCGAGAAGGAGGTGGATCTCAACACCTACATGTCGACGCGCGGCTACAAGCCGCTTCGGCCGAACCAGACGAGCTACTGGCAGAACTACCGCAAGTTCTTCGTCAGTTTCCAGAAGTCGATGTGGGGGCCGGCGGCGACCGCGCAGAACGACTTCGCCTATGACTGGCTGCCCAAGCTCGACGTGCCGAACTACGATATGCTGCGTATCTTCGACATGATGAATGCCGGCCAGGTCAACGGCTATGTCTGCCAGGGCTTCAACCCACTGATGGCCGCGCCCAACCGCAAGAAGATGACGGATGCGCTGTCGAAGTTGAAATTCCTGGTCACCATGGACCCGCTCGACACGGAGACATCGCGCTTCTGGGAGAACCACGGCGAGTACAACGACGTCGACACGGCATCGATCAAGACCGAGGTGATCCAGCTTCCCTCCACCTGCTTTGCGGAGGACGAAGGTTCGCTCACCAATTCCGGCCGCTGGCTGCAATGGCACTGGCCGGGCGCGACGCCGCCCGGAGACGCCAAGTCCGACAACTGGATCATGGCGCAGATATTCCTGCGGCTGAAGGCGCTCTACGGCAAGGATGGCGGCGCGTTCCCCGATCCGATCCTCAACCTGCAGTGGCCGTATGAGGACCCGAACGAGCCGACGGCCGCCGAGCTTGCGCAGGAAATAAACGGCCGGGCGCTGACGACGCTGACCGATCCCGCCGATCCCACCAAGGTGGTGATCGAGCAGGGCAAGCTCCTGCCGGGCTTCGCGGCGCTGCGTGACGACGGCTCGACCGCCAGTGGCTGCTGGATCTATTCCGGCTGCTTCACCGAGGCGGGCAACAACATGGCCCGTCGCGACAACCACGATCCCGACGAGACCGGGGCCTATCTGAACTGGGCCTGGTCGTGGCCGGCCAACCGGCGCATCCTCTACAACCGCGCCTCCTGCGACCTCGACGGCAAGCCGTGGGACCCGAGCCGCAAGCTCATCGCCTGGGACGGCCAGAAGTGGACGGGCTACGACGTGCCCGATATCGCGCCGAACGCCGATCCGCGCCAGGTCGGCCCGTTCATCATGAACGCGGAGGGCTCGTCGCGCCTGTTCGTCCGGGCCATGATGCGCGACGGCCCGTTCCCGGCGCATTACGAGCCGTTCGAGTCGCCGGTAGCCAATGTCATCGCGCCCAAGGTGCGGGGCAATCCGGTGGCGCGCGTCTTCGACGACGACTTCAAGCAGTTCGCCGAAACGGCATCGCCGGAGTTCCCCTACGCGGCCACCTCCTACCGGCTGACCGAGCATTTCCACTACTGGACCAAGCACGTCACCGTGAACGCGGTGCTGCAGCCGGAGTTCTTCGTGGAGATCTCGGAAGAGCTGGCGAAGGAGAAGGGCATCGCCAAGGGCGACTGGGTGCGCGTCTGGTCGAAGCGCGGCTCGGTGAAGGCCAAGGCCGTGGTGACCAAGCGCATCAAGCCGCTCGTCTGCGACGGCAAGACCATACATGTGGTCGGCATCCCGCTGCACTGGGGCTTCACCGGCGCGGCACGCAAGGGCTGGGGGCCGAACTCGCTCACGCCCGTGGTTGGCGACGCCAACATCGAAACCCCGGAATACAAGGCGTTCCTGGTCAACATAGAGCGCACCACGGCGCCCGCGGTCGCCTGAGGAGGAAACGACGCCATGTTTCCACCCGTTCCAAATCCCGACACCGCTCCGCAGGAAGCGCGCTTCGGGGAGAAGGACCTGATAAGGCGCTCGGCGTCGTCCGTGACGCCACCTGCCCAGCGCCAGACCGAAGTGGCCAAGCTGATCGACGTGACCAAATGCATCGGCTGCAAGGCATGCCAGGCGGCCTGCGCCGAATGGAACGACACCCACCAGGAGATCGGCTTCAACACGGGCTCCTACACCAATCCGCCCGACCTGACGCCCGACACCTTCACGCTGATGCGCTTCACCGAATGGGACAATCCCGACACCGGCAACCTCGAATGGCTGATCCGCAAGGACGGCTGCATGCATTGCGAGGATCCCGGCTGCCTCAAGGCCTGTCCCGCGCCCGGCGCCATCGTGCAATATTCCAACGGCATCGTCGATTTCGTCCACGAGAACTGCATCGGCTGCGGCTATTGCATCAAGGGCTGCCCCTTCAACATTCCGCGCATCTCGCAGGTCGACCACACCGCCTACAAATGCACCCTGTGCTCCGACCGTATCGCCGTCGGGCAGGGGCCGGCCTGCGCCAAGGCCTGTCCCACCCAGGCGATCGTCTACGGCACGAAGGATGAGATGAAGGAGTGGGCGCAAGGCCGCATCAAGGACCTGAAATCGCGCGGCTTCGAGAATGCCGGGCTTTACGATCCGCCGGGCGTCAGCGGCACCCATGTCATGTATGTGCTGCACCATGCCGACAAGCCGGAAATCTATGCCGGCCTTCCCGCCAATCCCCGCATCAGCCCGATTGTGGACGCGTGGAAGGGCATGACCAAATATGCCGGCATGGCGGTGATGGGGCTTACCGTCGCCGCCGGCGCGCTGCACTACCTGTTGCGTGGCCCCAATGTCGTGACCGAGCAGGACGAGGAGCAGGCCGAGAGGCTCACGGGAGAGAACCGCTCATGAGCAGGACCGACTATGGAGACGTGGAACGCGGCGACGTGGTGGTGCCCGGCCGGCCGGTGAAGGTGCATCGCTATTCCGGCGGCGCGCGCGTCAACCACTGGGTCACCGCCATCTGCCTCGTGCTGCTGGCGCTGTCGGGGCTGGCCATGTTCCACCCCTCCCTGTTCTTCCTTTCCGGGCTCTTCGGCGGCGGCCAGTGGACGCGCACCATCCATCCCTGGATCGGCGTGGTGCTGTTCTTCAGCTTCTTCGGCCTGTTCGTCCGTTTCTGGAGCGCCAATCTGTGGCGGCGCGACGACAGCCGGTGGATCGCCCAGGCCAACGACGTGGTTGCCGGCCGAGAGGAACGGCTGCCGGAAGTCGGCAAGTACAATGCCGGGCAGAAGCTCGTCTTCTGGTCGATGTCGATCCTGATCATCATCCTGATCGCTTCGGGTCTGGTCATCTGGAATGAATATTTCGGCTCCTTCACCTCCATCCAGTTGCAACGCTGGGCGCTGCTCGTCCACGCGATCGCCGCCGTCGTGGCGATCTGCGTGTGGGTCGTCCACGTCTATGCGGCGATCTGGGTCAAGGGCACGATCGGCGCCATGACGCGCGGAACGGTCACCGGCGGCTGGGCGTGGCGGCACCACAGGAAATGGCTGCGCGAGCTGGTTTCCATGCAGAAGGGCAAGCGCACGGAAACCACGACGCATTCGAGCTGAATTTCCCAAGAGCCTTTTCGGATGGACAGCGGCGGCCCATGGTGCGCACAATGCTGCTCGATGTCCACGTGGCCCGTCGGGTTCGTGAGGTATGAATATGGCAGGCAAGGCTGATCTGGCGCCGGACCCCACCGCGATCGGTGAAGTCTCTTCCCCTCCCTTCGTCAGATTGCCCGATCCGGACTCGCTTTTTGCCAGACGCGCGGCGCGCCTGCGTACGCTTGCCTCGGTCTCGCAGCTCGAACCCTATCTGCGCTTCGTCGCCGGCCTTTTCGAAGCCCAGCAGTTGGTCGCCACGCAATTTGGCCCTGCCGAGGCAACCGATGGGCTGGAGACTGCCCGCGCCGCCGAATTCGGCATGCCGCCGATCGACCGCGCGAAGGCGGCAGACGACGACAGCCTCGCGGCCATGTTCGACCGGCTTTTCGCGGAAGCCGAAATGATCGAGAAGCCGAAGAGCGCCGCATCCGCGCTGGCAAGTGTGGCGGCGGCGCACCGGGCCGGGCGTCGCGACATGGCGAATGCGGTCTTCTCCGGCCTGCTTCCGCCGGATGCGGTTGCCGAGCACATCTATGTCTGGGCGGCGCTGCAGGTACATTTCTCCCGGCTGGCATCCAGGCTCGATCCGAAGGCGGTGAAGCCGGTGGCCGACGGCATCTGTCCCGCCTGCGGTAGTCTGCCTTCCATCTCCATGGTGGTCGACTGGACGGGAGCGCATGGCGCCCGTTTCTGCGTGTGCTCGCTGTGCAGCACCATGTGGCACTATGTGCGCATCAAATGCGTCTGCTGCGGCTCCACCAAGGGTATCGGCTACAAGGAGGTTGAGGACGGCGGCGGCGCGGTCAAGGCCGAGACCTGCGACGAGTGCCGGAGCTGGCTGAAGATCATCTACCAGAAGAACTCCCCCGGCGCCGATCCCGTGGCCGACGATGTCGCGAGCCTCGGCATGGACATGCTGATGCGCGCCGAGCCTTACCGGCGTGGCGGTTTTGCGCCGCTGCTTGCCGGCCTCTGAGGTCGCCATGGCGCAGAGCAACGCCGACGTGCCACGCCGCGATCCCCAGGCAAGCCTTCGCCGGCTGCCATCGGTCGACCAGGTGCTGCGGGGCGAAGCCGCCCATCTGGCCGTGCAGCGTTTCGGCCGGCCCGCCGTGACGGATGCGGTGCGCAGCGCCCTTGCCCTGGCGCGCGAGGAGGTGCAGGCCGGGGCGGGGCTTGCGACGACGCAGGAGCTGGCATGGCGGGCGACGCAGATGCTGGAAGCGGCCGAGCGGCCGAGCCTGCGGCCGCTGTTCAACCTCACCGGCACGGTGCTTCACACCAATCTCGGCCGTGCGGTTCTCGCGCAGGCGGCGATCGAGGCGGCAACGCTTGCCATGCGCGACGCGGTGGCACTGGAATTCGATCTTGCCTCCGGCAAGCGCGGCGAGCGCGACGATCATCTGCGCGCGCTGGTCTGCGAGCTGACCGGCGCCGAGGACGCCACCGTCGTCAACAACAATGCCGCCGCCGTGCTTCTGGTGCTGAACAGCCTGGCCGCCGGCAAGGAAGCCATCGTCTCGCGCGGCGAACTCATAGAAATCGGCGGCGCCTTCCGCATGCCCGACATCATGACGCGCGCCGGCACCAAGCTCGTGGAAGTGGGCACTACCAACCGCACGCATCCGCGCGACTATGCCGATGCCATCGGCGAGGACACGGGCCTGCTGCTCAAGGTGCACACTTCAAACTACCGGATCGAGGGCTTTACCCGGGAAGTGACGGCGGCCGAACTGGCCGGCATCGCGCGGCAAAAGGGCGTGCCGCTCGTCAACGATCTGGGCTCCGGCACGTTGGCCGACCTTGCCGCCTTCGGCCTCGCGCACGAGCCGACCGTGCGCGAGGCCGTCAATGAGGGCGCCGACATCGTCACCTTTTCCGGCGACAAGCTGCTGGGCGGGCCGCAGGCCGGCTTCGTCGTCGGGCGCAGGGAGCTGATCGGCAGGATCAACTGCAACCCGATGAAGCGGGCGCTGCGGGTGGACAAGATCAGGCTGGCCGCCCTCGAAGCGACGCTGAAGCTTTATCGCGACCCGCAGCGGCTGGCGGAGCGCCTGCCGACGCTGCGGCTGCTTTCGCGCCCGCAAGAAGAGATTGCCGCGCAGGCCGCGAGGCTGGCGCCGAAGCTGGCGGCCTTTGCCGGCCCCGCCTTCGATGCCGTCGTGGCCGACTGCCGCAGCCAGATCGGTTCGGGCGCCCTGCCGCTCGCCACCATCGCCAGCGCCGGCGTGGCCGTCTCGCCCAGGGACGGCAGCGGTTCGGCGCTTGCCGAGCTTTCGGCGCGGTTGCGCGCACTGCCGATGCCGGTGATAGGCCGCATCGAGCGCGGCACGCTGATCCTGGACCTGCGCTGCCTTGAAGACGAGGACAGGTTTTCGGCCAACCTGTCCGGCGCGGACGCCTAGGCGGGGTGCGGTGATGCGCCTTGCCGGGTTCTTCACGCGAAAACAGCCGCAAGACGAGACCGCGCAGGAGATGGAGACGGCGCTCGCCGCCGCGAAATCCGGCGACTATGCGGCCGCGCTCTCCATCTGGGAGCCGCTGGCGCGGGGCGGCAATGGGCGCGCGCAGAACAATATCGGCGCCTGTTTCGCCGGCGGGCTCGGTGTCGAGCGGGATATGGACCTTGCCCGCCGCTGGCTGGCGCTGTCGGCGCAGGCTGGCGACGCCGCCGGGCAGCGCAACCTGGCCTCGCTGCTGTTCAAGGGCGACGGCATCGATGCCGACCATGCCGAAGCCGCCCGGCTCTACCGGCTGGCGGCCAAACAGGGCGACGCCCAGGCGCAGGACATGCTGAGCTGGATGCTGCTGGAGGGCGAGGCCGTCGCGTTCGATCCGGCGGAAGCGCGGCTGTGGGCCACGAGGGCGGCAGAGAACGGCATCGCCTCATCGATGACGCGGCTCGGCATGATCCACCACAACGCGCTCGGCGTTCCGCGCGACGCCGCGCAGGCCGTGCACTGGTGGCGAAAGGGCGCCGAAGCGGGCGATGCCGACGCGCAGGCCATGCTGGGGGCCGCGCTGCATCTGGGAATGGGGGCCGAGCGCGACCCGATCGCCGCCCTTGCCTGGCTCACGCGCGCTCGGCGGGCAGGCAGCGGGCTTGCCGCCCCCTTCATCGAGCCGGCGCGCGCCGCGCTGGACCCGGAGCAGCTTCAAGCGGCCGAGGCGCAGGCCGGAAAGGTTCTCGCCCCATGATCATCGGCACGGCGGGCCATATCGACCATGGCAAGACCTCGCTGGTGAAGGCGCTGACCGAGATCGATACCGACCGGCTGAAGGAAGAAAAGGCGCGCGGCATTTCGATCGATCTCGGCTTTGCCTATGTGCCGCTGCCCGGAGCCGAGGGCGAGGTGCTGGGCTTCGTCGACGTGCCGGGGCACGAAAAATTCATCCACACCATGCTTGCCGGCGCCGCCAGCATCGATTTCGTCATGCTGGTGGCGGCGGCCGACGACGGCGTGATGCCGCAGACGCGCGAGCACCTGGCCATCGTGGACCTGCTCGGCATCGAGCGTGGGGTCGCCGTCATCACCAAGAGCGACCTCGCCTCGACCGAGCGTTTGGGCGAGGTGGAGGCGCAGCTTCGCCGCGAACTCGCTGGAACCGGCCTTGCGGAGATTCCGATCCTGCCGGTCTCCACGGTCAGCGGCGCGGGCCTCAATGCCCTGCGCGACCTGCTCGTGGCGACGGCGCGCGCATTCGGCCATCGCCGCGGCGCCGGCCGTTTCCGCCTGGCCGTGGACCGCTCCTTCACCATCCAGGGTGTCGGCACCGTTGTGACCGGCACGGTGCTGTCAGGACGGGTGGCCGTGGGCGATCATCTCACCGTCAGCCCCTCGGGAAAGGCGGTGCGGGTGCGTTCGCTGCACGCGCAGAACCGGGAAAGCGAGACCGGCAAGGCGGGCGACCGCTGCGCGCTCAATCTGGCGGGCGAAGGCCTTTCCAAGGACGCCATAACGCGCGGCGACATGGTGGTGAGCCCGGGCCTGCATGCCCCCACGAGCCGTATCGATGCAACGCTGCGCGTCTTGTCCACGGAGCGGAAGCCTCTCGGCCAATGGTTTCCGGCGAGGTTGCACCACGCCTCGGCCGAAGTCGGCGCGCGCGTCGTGCTGCTCGGCGACGAGGATCTGCAGCCCGGCAGCGAAAGCCGCGTGCAACTGGTCCTCGACAGGCCGGTCGCCGCCGCGGCCGGCGACCGCTTCGTCATTCGCGACGTGTCGGCCCGGCGCACCATCGGCGGCGGCCGGTTCCTGGACCTTCGCGGCCCGCAGCGCGGCAGGCGCAGCCCGCAGCGCAGGGCGCAGCTCGAGGCCCATGCGATCGACGACCCGGTCGAAGCGGCCCGGGCACTGCTCGCAACCGAGCCCTTTCATCTCGACGCCGTCGCCTTCCTGCGCGACAGGGCGCTTTCCGAAGATCCCGCCGCGTTCGCGCGAACCCTCGATGCGGTATTGCTGGTGGACGCAGCGTCGGCCCTGCTGCTGCTTCCCGAATATTGGCGACTGTTCCGCGCCGGCCTTCTGGAGCGGCTTGAGCGGTTCCATGCCGAGAACCCGGACCTGACCGGCATCGGCCTCGAGCGGCTGCGGCAGGCCCTGCAGCCGCGGCTTCCCCCGCCTGCCTTCCGCATTGCGCTTCTGGCGCTCCGGGAGGAAGGGCTGGTCGTGCTCGACGGGGCCTGGCTGCGGCTGGCCGGCCATGAGGCGACAATGAGCGCCGCCGCCGACCGGCTCTGGCAACAGACCGAGCCGCTGCTGGGCGGCGCGGCGCGCTTTCGCCCGCCGCGGGTGCGCGACATCGCCGCCCTGCTCGGCGAGAGCGAGGACGACATTCGCCATCTTCTGAAGCTGGCCAGCCGCATGGGCCGCGTGCATGAGGTGGCGCAGGACCGCTTCTTCCGGCGCGACACGATTGCCGAAATGGTCGCCATGCTCGCCGAACTGGACGCCGCCAGGGCCGACGGCTGGTTCCTCGCCGGCTGTTTTCGCGATCGCGTAGACAGCGGCCGCAAGGTGGCGATCCAGATCCTCGAATTCTTCGACCGCAACAGCGTGACGATCCGGCGGGGCGACCGCCGCCGGCTCAACCGCCGCAAGCTGGACTTGTTCGGCGATCTGGCTCATCGTTGAAAGGCTGCGGTGGACCGGGAAGAGAATCGTCTCCGGTGGGGCGTCCGGACTTCAAATCCGGGAGAGGCCGTCAGACGGTCTTTGGTGGGTTCGACTCCCATTCTCTTCCGCCAGCCGCCGCCTCAGGACGGCAGCAGGCCGAGTTCGGATGCTAGCTCGAATTATGAGAGGGACAAGCACGCCGACCCTCACGTATTATCCGGCCTTCACTCGGGGAAGAACCATGTTGGCCGGATTTCGGCGTTCGGCGAGGCTGGTCGCAAACCACCTGCAAGACGCATGGCTCGGCATTTCCACCACCGGAACGGCCCCTGCGGAACTGCCGGGCCACGTCTATTATGCGACCGTCAGCTATTCCACCACATGGTCGGTGTTGCGCAAGCTCGACCTGGGGCAGGAAGATGTCTTCGTGGATGTCGGCTGCGGCAAGGGGCGCGTGCTGTGCCTGGCAGCGAGACACAGGATAAGGCAGGCCATCGGCATCGAATATTCGCCGGCGCTGGCAGCCGCAGGTCAACGGAACATCCGGCAGTTGAGAGGCCGCAGGTCGCCCGCGAAAATCCTCTGTCAGGCTGCGGAAGATTCCGACTATTCGGATGCCTCCGTCCTTTACTTTTTCAACCCGTTTGAAGCGCATCTGCTGAACCGGGTCCTCGAGAAGATCCGGGCGGACAGGCGCGGGCGGCCGGCACGAATGGCGTTCGTGATGGAATCGCAGGAGCAACGGAAGGTGTTTTCCCGCCATAGCTGGCTTGCATGTGACGAGCGGTTCGAAGATCAGGACCGGCATACCGTGGCGCTCTATCGGAGCGTCGGTGTCGACCGGCCGGACACTGCCTCTCTCCGTTCGACGCCGCCGGCGGACGATTGAGGCGGCGGTGAACCCCGCCGCGAGGCAGCCAGGCGGGTTCCGCTAGACCATGATGCCGAAAAGTGTGAAGCGGTTTTCGGACGAGATCATGGTCTATCCGATAGATTTTGCCGCATGTATGCGACGCCAAGTGATCCACTTGGCTGCAACATGCTCTAGATGCCTTCGCCGGCCAGTTCCTCCGACAGGGTGGCGACCTGGTTCTGGGCGTTGCGCAGCATGGGGTAGATGTCGAGCACGCGCTGCCAGGCCTCCAGCGCCGCCTGCTTGCGGCCGGTGTCGGCCATGATGTGCGCCAGGCCCGACAGCGCGCCGAAATGGCGCGGCTCGAGCTCCAGCGTCTTTTCGATGTTGACCATCGACTTGGCGTAGTTCTTCATCAGGAAATGCACGGTGGCGCGGCGGTTCCAGCCTTCCGCATAGGTCGGGTCGAGGGTGACCACCTGGTCGAGGAAATCGAGGGCGACGTCGTATTTCTGCTCTTCGATCGCCTTTTGCGACCATTGCATCATGAGGTCGATCGAGGCGCTGCCCGATTGCGACCATTCCTGCCAGATCTGGTTGGCGATGCGCTCGGCCGCCTTTTCGTTCCGCTCGCGCTTGAGCTTGGCAAACAGGGCGTCGAGCCGTTGCGCCCGGTTTTGGGGCGGCTGGTCCGGGGTGCCGGCAGGGGGCGGCTGCGGGATCGGCGCCGCAGCCTGGTCCTGCGCCGCCACGGCCGGCAGCATCATGGAGAGGAAAAGGGCCGCACAGACGGCAACAACGCTCCGCATGCCGGGAAATCTAATCCCCGGCATCGGAACGTCAAACGAAATCGCGCTGCGGCCAGCCGCCTTGCAGCCGGCGAGGGAAGGCGAAGATGCCGCCTTCGCCCGGCTCAGCCCTGGCGGGCCTTGTAGCGCGGATCGGACTTGTTGATGATGTAGATGCGGCCCTTGCGGCGAACCAGGCGGTTGTCCCGGTGACGCGCCCTGAGCGCCTTGAGCGAGTTCTTGATCTTCATGGTCGTGCCCGTTTCTAAGCCCGCTACGGGCCGAAGTTAAGGCGCGCCCGAAGGCGCGCCCGAATTTGTGCTCGGCTCATAAACGAGGAGCCTTGCCCGTGTCAACCGCTAGAGCGAGACGATCTCCCGCGGAATCTCTCTCGCGCTCCAAACTTTTGTTTTCGAAGCATGATCTTGTCCGCAACTTTTCGGGATCATGCTCCAGCGGCCGGCCGGCGCAATTTCGTGAAATGGCCCATCTTGCGGCCCGGCCGGCTTTCGGCCTTGCCGTAGAGGTGCAGCACCAGATCCGGTTCCGCCAGCAGGGCGGGCATGCGCGCCACGTCGTCGCCGATCAGGTTCTCCATCACGCAATCGGAGTGGCGATGCGGCACGCCCAGCGGCAGGTCCGCCACGGCCCGGATATGCTGCTCGAACTGGGAGACCGCGCAGGCGGCCTCGGTCCAGTGGCCGGAATTGTGGACGCGGGGGGCCATCTCGTTGACCAGCAGCGAGCCGTCGCCCAGCACGAAGAATTCCACGCCGATGACGCCGACATAGTCGAGCGCCTCCAGGATGCCGCGCGCCGCGTCCTGCGCCGCCGCGGCGGTTGCGGGCGCGATGTCCGCCGGCACCGTGGATGTGTGCAGGATGCCGTCGCGATGAACGTTGTTCGCGGGATCATAGGCGCGGAAGGAACCATCGGCGCCGCGCGCGGCGATGACGGAGATCTCGCGCTCGAACGGAACCAACTCCTCCAGGATCAGCGGCACCCCGCCCATGGCGGCCCAGGTGCCGGAAAGATCGCCGCCCACGGCATTGCGGAACAGGCGCTGGCCCTTGCCGTCATAGCCCATCCGGCGCGTCTTCAGCACGCCGTTGCCATGGTAGCGCGAAAGCGCGGTAGCGAGCTGTTCGTCATTGTCGACGGGGCTGGAATGCGCGGTCGGTATGCCGATGCCGTTGAGGAACTGTTTTTCGACGACGCGGTCCTGGGCCACTTCCAGCGCCTGCGGCGGCGGAAACACGGGAACCAGGGCGGCCAGCGCGTTGGCGGCCGCCACCGGCACGTTCTCGAATTCGTAGGTCACCACCGCCGAGGATTCGGCCAGCTCGGCGAGCGCGGCCGTGTCGTCATAGGCCGCCACGATCTGCCGGCTGGCCACCTGGGCCGCCGGGCAGCCGGACTGCGGCTCCAGGATGATGGTGCGATAGCCGAGCCGCGCGGCCGCCATCGCCAGCATGCGGCCGAGCTGGCCGCCGCCGATGATGCCGATGACCGAGCCGGGCGCGAGCGGTGCCGTCATGACGACCCCGCCGGTGCATCCGTTGCCGGTTCGAGCGCCACCCGCGCCGTCTGCGCCGCGCGCCAGGCGTCGAGGCGGGCGGCCAGCGCGTCGTCGCCGAGCGCCAGCACGGCCGCGGCCAGCAGCGCGGCATTGGCCGCGCCGGCCTTGCCGATGGCCAGCGTGCCGACGGGGACGCCGGCCGGCATCTGCACGATGGAATAAAGCGAATCCTGGCCGGAAAGCGCCTTCGATTCCACCGGCACGCCGAACACGGGCAGCGGCGTCATCGCCGCCGTCATGCCCGGGAGATGGGCGGCGCCGCCGGCGCCGGCGATGATGACCTTGTAGCCGGCGGCCTTGGCGCCCCGGGCGAAGTCGTAGAGCCGCTCAGGCGTGCGGTGAGCCGAGACGATCAGGCTGCGGTGCGGGATGCCCAGCGCCTCCAGCGTCTCGGCGGCGTGACGCATGGTGGTCCAGTCGGACTGGCTGCCCATGATGATGGCGACGTCGGCGCTCTCTTGCAATGGCGCGCTCCTGCGAGGCGGGGAAGGCCGCGCCTTAGCTCAAAACGCCGGGGCGGGCAAGGACGGGGATAAGGCGGGCGGTGCGGGTGTTCAGGCGATGATATCGGGAATGATGCGGTCCTCCAGCGCCTGGAGCCGGTCTTTCAACAGCAGCTTCTTCTTCTTCATGCGCTGAATCTGCAACGGGTCGCACCCGGTCGCCACCATGGCGTTGATGGCGGCGTCGAAGTCGGCATGCTCCTGCTTCAAACGCGCGAATTCGAGGCGAATCTCGGCCTGTTCCTGTTCCGACATGTCCACCGTTCTGCGAATCTCGTCGCCCGAAGACGCACCCGGACGGGCGGCCGGCGCCCACGGCCGGTGCGCAGCCCTTACCACATTTCTTGCCGCCGGGGAATGCTACCAAGCATCATTCGACATCCTCGTTCTTTGGTGGCAAAGTGTCATGCAGCCGTCACGGAGACGGGCCTGCGGTGGATCCTGCCGGGGCGGTTGCAATCGAGGAAACCATGAAAGGGAGAACCAATCATGTCTCTTGCATCCCATCTTGAGGAGCTGCAGAGGAAGCACGGCGCCATCGAGCGCGAGATCGATGAAGCGATGCTGCATCCTTCGATGGACGATCTGGAGATCGCCAACCTTAAGCGACGCAAGCTGGCTATCAAGGACGAGATTGAGAAACTGAGGGCGCAGCCCACGGCTCATTGAACCTTCATCGCCTCCCAGGCGCGGACAGGGCATTCCGGCGGTGTAGCCGCCGGAGTGCGGGTCGGCGTAGCGCAATTCCATAAAGCGATGCGGCTTCGGCCGTCATGCAACATGCGTTGCGGCCGACCCGCGGCACCGTTCATGCGCGCCGGTTGCGGCGCGCGTGGCCCGCGCCGGATGCCGCTATGACAGCATGCGCCATTGACAAGGCGGCTGCTGTCGGCCACCTCATGCGCGGACCTTTCGATAAGAGGCACCGGCATGACCGGGTATTTTTCCTCCCCCTTTCCGCGCCGCGCCAGCGTCGGCGTCGATGTCGGCGGCGTGATCGTCGGCGGTACCGCGCCGGTCGTGGTGCAGTCGATGACCAACACGGACACGGCCGACGTCGATGCCACCGTGCGGCAGGTGGCGGCGCTGTCGCGCGCCGGCTCCGAGATCGTGCGCATCACGGTGGACCGCGATGAAAGCGCCGCCGCCGTGCCGAAGATCCGCGAGCGGCTGGAGCGGCTGGGCGTCCACGTGCCGCTGGTGGGCGATTTCCACTATATCGGCCACAAGCTCCTGGCCGACCATCCGGCCTGCGCCCGGGCGCTGGCGAAATATCGCATCAACCCCGGCAATGTCGGCTTCAAGGACAAGAAGGACAGGCAGTTCGCCGACATCGTCGAGATGGCGATCCGGCACGACAAGCCGGTGCGCATCGGCGTCAACTGGGGCTCGCTCGACCAGGAACTGCTGACGAAGCTGATGGACGAGAACCAGGCCAACGGCTCGCCGATGACCGCGCAGCAAGTGACGCGCGAGGCGATCGTGCAGTCGGCCATCCTCTCGGCCGAAATGGCGGAGGAAATCGGTCTCGCGCGGGACAAGATCATCCTGTCGGCCAAGGTCAGCGGGGTGCAGGACCTGATCGCCGTCTATACCGAGCTTGCCGAGCGCTCGAACCACGCGCTGCATCTCGGCCTCACCGAGGCCGGCATGGGCTCCAAGGGCATCGTCGCCTCGTCGGCGGCCATGGGCATATTGCTGCAGCAGGGCATCGGCGACACGATCCGCATCTCGCTGACGCCCGAGCCGGGCGGCGACCGCACGCGCGAGGTGCAGGTGGCGCAGGAACTGCTCCAGACCATGGGGTTCCGCCAGTTCGTGCCGATCGTGGCGGCTTGCCCGGGCTGCGGGCGCACCACCTCCACCGTCTTCCAGGAACTGGCCCAGTCGATCCAGGAGGACATCCGCAGGAACATGCCGGTCTGGCGCGAAAAATATCCGGGCGTGGAGCAGCTCAAGGTGGCGGTGATGGGCTGCATCGTCAACGGGCCGGGCGAATCCAAGCACGCCGACATCGGCATCTCGCTGCCCGGCACGGGCGAGACGCCGTCGGCCCCGGTGTTCATCGACGGGCGCAAGGCCGCGACGCTGCGCGGCCCCAACATCGCCGCCGATTTCGAGAAGATGGTCGCCGACTATATCGAGCAGCGCTTCGGCCGGGGCATCGGGGCGAGCGCGGCCGAATAGAACCATGCGTGCGGCGGTCCTCGTTCTCGTCGCCGTGCTGGGGCTGTGTCTTGCGGCGACGGCGCGGGCGGACCCGCCCATGCCCGGCAAGAAGCGGCTGATCGGCCGCGTCTGCGAACTGATCGAGGCGTCGGCCGAAAGCACCGGCCTGCCCCGGGAATTCTTCGCGCGGCTGATCTGGAAGGAGAGCCGCTTCGATCCCGCCGCGGTCAGCCCGGTCGGGGCGCAGGGCATAGCCCAGTTCATGCCGGGCACGGCCAGGATGCGCGGCCTGGCAGACCCGTTCGACATCGAACAGGCCATTCCGGCCTCCGCCCGCTATCTGGCCGAACTCAGGCAGGGCTACGGCAATCTCGGCCTGGCGGCAGCCGCCTACAATGCCGGCGAAAGCCGCGTGGCGCGCTGGCTGGCATCGGGCGGCTTCCTGCCGCTGGAAACGGAAGCATATGTGCTGGACGTGATGGGCGAACCGGCGGACAATTTCGCCGACCGGGGGCATTCCGGCACCGTGCGGCCGCTGTCGGAGAAGGAGAATTTCGCCGTTGCCTGCCGCCGCCTGCCGGCCATCATGTCGGTGACGGTGGCGATGGCATCCATCAACGTCAAGCCGTGGGGCGTGCAGGTGGCAGGAAATTTCCGCCGCGCGGCCGCCGTGCGGCAATGGCAGCGCGAGCAGAATCGCTTTCCCGCGCTGCTGGCGGGCTACGATCCGGTGGTGAGCCGGGTGCGCACGCCGATCGGGCGCGCCGGCGTCTACGCGGTCAGGATCGGGGTGGACGATCGGGCCGGCGCCGACGCCATCTGCCGCAAGCTGCGCGGCGCCGGCGGCTCCTGCGTGGTGATGCGGAACCGTTGATCCGTTACGCGCGGCTGGCGGCGGGCGCGGGCGGCGTCACGCCCTCCTGGCGGCCGCCGCTTCGTTGAGCCAGGTGCCGATCTTGGCGCCGAGGCGGTCCGGCGAGACGGGCTTGGCCAGATAGTCGTCCATGCCGGCCTCCATGCACTTGTCACGGTCGCCCTTCAGCGCGTGCGCGGTGACGCCGATGATGGGCGTGTGGACACCGGTGGCCGCTTCGGCGGCGCGGATGGCGCGGGTGGCCTCGTAGCCGTTCATCTCCGGCATCGACACGTCCATCAGGATCAGCTTGGGCGAAAGCGCGCGGTACATCTCCACCGCGGTGCGGCCATTGCCGGCGATGCGGTAGTTCAGGTCCAGCCCGTTGAGGATCTGCGCGAAGACGAGTTGGTTCACCTCGTTGTCCTCGGCGATCAATATGTCGACCGGCCGGGCGGAGTTGGCCGCGGGCTCCGGCGGTGCGACGGCGGCCGGCGTTCCGCGGATGACGGTGAAGGTGGGCGTCGTCGCGACCGGCGCCGCGGCGGCGGGCGCCGGAGCCAAAGAGGGCGCCTCGCGCACGAACTGCGCCGGCTTGCCGAGCTGGCTGCGCGCCTTCTGGATGACGGAGATGACGGTGCCCAGCAATATGGCCGAGCGCGCCGGCTTGGTCAGATGCGCGGCGATGCCGAACTCGATGATGAGCTTGCCGAAATCCACCTGGTCGACCGAGGTGAGCAGCACCACCGGGATGGAGGCCAGCCGGCTGTCGGCGGCGATCGCCTTGGCGACGTCGGCGCCGTTCATGCCCGGCATCTGATAGTCCAGAATGACGCAGTCGACGGCCGCGCCGAGCTGGACGGCGCGGTTGAGGAAGGCGAGCCCCACGGCGCCGCTCTCGGCTGCGGCGCAGTCGAAGCTCCAGCTCCTGAGCTGTTCCAGCAGGATCTCGCGGTTGACCGGGTTGTCGTCGATTACCAGCACGCGGGCGCCGGTCACGTTGACGGGAACGATGTCGGTGTCGGACATGTCCTCGTGGACCGGCAGCGACACGCAGAACCAGAAGATCGAGCCGCGCCCGACCTCGCTTTCCACGCCCATGCGCCCGCCCATCAGGTTGACCAGCCGCGCGGCGATGGCAAGACCCAGCCCGGTGCCTTCGTGGCGGCGGGTGGAGGAGCTGTCGACCTGGGCGAACTTCTCGAACACGCTTTGCAGCTTGTCGGCGGGGATGCCGATGCCGGTGTCCTCGACGCGGACCTTGATTTGGGCGGCGCCGTTGACGATCTCGCCGCCGACGTCGACCAGCACATGGCCCTTTTCGGTGAACTTCACCGCATTGCCGAGCAGGTTGGTGATGATCTGGCGGAAGCGGCCGGCATCGCCCACCACAAGGGTGGGCAGGCGCGGATCGACGCGCACGATCAGCTCGATATTCTTTTCGGCGACGCGGGCCGAGACCAGCGTGGCGACGTCCTCGACCGCCTCGGTGAGCCGGAACGGCGCGGGGTCGAGGGTGAGCTGGCCGGCATTGATCTTGGAGAAGTCGAGGATGTCGTTGATGATGGTGAGCAGCGCGTTGCCGGATTTCACGATGACGTCGGTGAAGGTTTTCTGGCGCGGCGTCAGTTCGGTCTTGGCCAGAAGCTCGGCCATGCCCAGCACGCCGTTCATCGGCGTGCGGATCTCGTGGCTCATATTGGCCAGGAATTCCGACTTGGCGCGGTCGGCCGCCTCGGCTTTGAACAGGGATTCGGCGGTTTCGGCGAAGGCGCGGCGTATCGCCTTTTCCATCGGCCGGAATATCCAGAAGGTCACGATCGCAAGGGCCGCGGCCAGCAGCAGCGTTCCCCACATCAGCAGCCTGTCGCTGTGGGCGTCGGCAAGGCGGCGCTCGTTGTCCATGGCGGTGCGCGCGCGCACCAGCATGGGCTGGGCGAACAGTTCGTTCTGGTTGCGGATCTCGCGATAGCTCCAGTCGTCGAGCGTCTTGGCCTGCGCCATCAGTTCGAGGTTGCGCACCATGTCGCGCGCCGACCACAGGAGATAGCCGTTGACGGAGGCCGACTTCAGCTCGTCCTCGGTCTTCTTGGTCAGGCGCGGCGCGATGGCGGCGATCTCGGCGGTGAGGTTGTCGATCGCCTGCAGCAGACGCTTGGCGTGGCCCTGACCGGCCGTTGCCAGCTCGCCGCGCGTATCCGGCCGCCAGGCGCCGGCCGCCGTCTCGGCGAAGCTGGAAGCGTTGTTCAGGTCGCTGGAGAAGGCGACGAGATGGGCGCCCAGCGTGTCCACCTCGTGACGGTAGGAATTGTTGTGGTTCAGCGTTACGACGACGCTGCCCACCGCCAGGGCAAGGATCAGCAGGCCCGACAGATACCGAATCCGGATGGAGCGGATAAAGGATGAATATTCGGGCATGCGTTAATCCCCCCAAACACATACGCGCAATTTTAACGGTGGGGATTACGCTGCATTACCGTTAAGATTCCGTTCCGGATCGGCCGTTCCGGGCCGGATGGAAGGCCGAAGGGGCTCGGGGCGGGATGATCTCGTCCGGAATCCCCGTCGCGCTCCAGGACCTGACCCTAGCTGTCGCGCGTGGCGATGAAGGATGCGGCGGCCCGCAGCAGGGCCGCGCGTTCGCCGAAGGGTTCGAGCAGGGCGCTGGCCTGGCCGACCAGGCCGTCCAGCTGCTTCCTCGCCCAGCGCTCGCCATGCAGCGCGACGAGCGTCGCTTTGCCGGCGGCGGCGTCCTTGCCGGTCGCCTTGCCCAGCGTGCCGGCGTCGGCGGTGAGGTCCAGCAGGTCGTCGGCAAGCTGGAAGGCAAGGCCGATGGCCGAGCCGAATTCGGCCAGCCTTTCGCATTCGGCCGCGGGCGCGCCGGCGAGCACGGCACCCGCCTCGCAGGCGAAGCGGATCAGCGCCCCGGTCTTCATGGCCTGCAGCGTGATGATGCCGGCCTCGTCGGGGCGGTTGCGCCCGGCGTCGAGGTCCAGCATCTGCCCGCCGGCCATGCCGCCCAGGCCTGCCGCGCGCGCCAGCATCAGCACGAGCGCCGCCCGGCGCTCCGCCGGCAGGGGGGTCGCCTCGTCGGCCAGTATGTCGAAGGCCAGCGTCAGCAGCGCGTCGCCGGCCAGGATGGCGGCCGCCTCGTCGAAGGCCCTGTGCACGGTGGGCTGGCCGCGGCGCAGGTCGTCGTCGTCCATGGCCGGCAGGTCGTCGTGGATCAGCGAATAGCAATGGACGCATTCCAGCGCGGCGGCCACCCTGAGCGCGGCATCGCCATCGGCCGAAAACAGAGCCGCGCTTTCCAGCACCAGGAAGGGGCGCAGCCGCTTGCCGCCGTTCAGCACGCCGTGGCGCATGGCTGCCAGCAGCCGCTCGGGCCGCGAAATCTCGCCGGCGAGCCGGGGCGTGCCGAGAAGGCGGCGCAGCAGCGCTTCCACCTGTTCGGCCCTGGCCGAAAGCGCCGCCTCGAACGCCATGTGGTCGTCTTTTGTCATGGCGGCGAGCGGTAGCCGACACTCAGCCGTTGCGCAAGCAGCCAAGCGCCTTTATGCCGGGAGACGGGTTTCGGCCCGAGGGGCTTGACCGAGGTTGGACGGGTTGGCGGAACCGATCATCGACCACGAGACCGAAGGGCTGGATATGGCGTCGCGGGGCAAGCGCGGCACACGCGCCGGTCTCAGGCGCTGGGTTTGGCGGGCAGTCAAGGCGGCAGTCGTTCTGGCGCTCGTCCCGGTCGTGCTGACGCTGCTTTATGCGCCGTCCTTCGTGCATCCGATCTCGACGCTGATGCTCAAGGACCTCGTCACCCTCCAGGGTTACGACCGGCGCTGGGTGCCGCTCGAGGAGGTGGCGCCGGTGCTGGCCAATTCCGTCATCATGTCGGAGGACGGCCAGTTCTGCTTCCACCACGGCATCGATCTCGCCGAGTTGAAGGGCGTGGTCGACGACGCGCTTGCCGGCGAGGCGACGCGCGGAGCCTCCACCATCACCATGCAGACCGTGAAGAACCTGTTCCTGTGGACACGGCCGGCCAGCATGCTGCGCAAGGTGGTGGAGCTGCCGCTGGCGGTCTATCTCGATGCGGTGCTGTCGAAGCGGCGTATCATGGAGATCTACCTGAACATCGCCGAATGGGGGCCGGGCATCTACGGCATCGAGGCGGCGGCGCAGTATCATTTCGGCGTGCCGGCCAAGAAGCTGTCGCGGCGCCAGGCGGCGCTGCTGACCGTGTCGCTGCCCAATCCCTATGTCCGCAACCCGGCGAAGCCCGGCCCCGGGCTGCGGCGGCTGGCATCGCTGATCGAAAGGCGGTCGGCGCGGTCGGCGGCCTATGTGGGCTGCCTGGACTGAGGGCCCAAAAATTTTCGCGGGGGCTGGCCAAACGGCCGGCGGGCGTGTATAGCCACGCCACTTTCTTCCAGAATTTGGCCCGAAAGGCCCTTTTGCGAGGGCGAGGCGGGTCTTTGACCGATTGAGTGGAGCATATCCATGGCCGTACCGAAACGAAAAACTTCCCCGTCCCGGCGCGGCATGCGTCGCTCCGCCGACGCAATCAAGGCGCCGACCTATGTCGAGGACAAGAATTCCGGCGAAATGCGCCGTCCGCACCACATCGACCTGAAGACAGGCATGTATCGCGGCCGTCAGGTGCTGGAGCCCAAGGAGAGCTGAGCCGCTCTTCCTGCTGCAGAAAATGGCAAGGACCGGCCCGGCGCCGGTCCTTTTGCTTTTGGCGGCTGCTTTCGGCGGGGCACTCGCAAATCGCGCGAAGTTGAGCGACAGTGCGCCTCCCGGAGGAGAGGCCGATGTCCCTGACCCTGCATTTCCATCCGCTGGCATCGTTCTGCTGGAAGGTGCTGATCGCGCTCTACGAGACCGACACGCCGTTCGTTCCCAACATCGTCGATCTCGGCGACGAGCAGTCGCGCGCCGGCTTTTTCAAGCTGTGGCCGCTGGGCAAGTTCCCGGTACTGCAGGACGACGCGCGGCGCCCTGGTGCCGGAATCGACGATCATCGTCGAATATCTCGCGCAGCATCATCCCGGTCGCACCATGCTGATCCCGGCCGATCCGGAACTGGCCTTGCAGGCGAGGCTGGCCGACAGGCTGTATGATTTCCACCTGCACGAGCCCATGCAGAAGATCGTGGGCGACAGGCTGCGGCCCGAGGACCGGCGCGACCCGCTCGGCGTCGAGCAGGCGCGCGCGCAGATCAGGGCCACCTACGCATTGCTGGAGCGCGACATGGCCGGCAGGCAATGGGCGCTGGGCGAGGTCTTTTCCATGGCCGACTGCGCGGCCTTCCCGGCCCTCTTCTATGCCGACAGGGTGGAGCCGCTGGGGCAGGCGCACGGTACTCTCGCCGCCTATCTGGCCCGCCTGCGCCGCCGCCCCTCGGTCGAGCGCGTGGTGCAGGAAGCACGGCCCTATTTCCACTTCTTCCCCTATCACGACGGCCGCGATCCGTAGCGGCCGGCGCGACCGGTCGCTCAGCTTCCGGCTTCGGGTGCGGTGCGGGGATCGAGGTGCACGGCCTGCGGCGTGACCGCCCGCTCGGCCGGCTGGGTCTTGAACGCCTCGCGATCCTCGACCGGCACGGGCGCGCGCCGGCGGATGCGCAGCAGCGTGTAGCCGGCGAGCGAAAGGTGCGCCAGCGCCGTGGCCAGGAACAGCCCCTCGGGGCGCATCCAGCCCATCAGGGCGGCTGCCAGCATCGGCCCCAGCATGGTGCCGAAGCCGTAGAGCAGCAGCAGGCCGCCCGAGACCTTGACGAAGCTTTCGGCGGAAGCGTGGTCGTTGGCGTGGGCGACGGCGATGGAATAGAGCGTATAGGCGAAGGCGCCGTAAGCGGCGGTGAAGGCGATGACGAAGGTGCCGGCGCGGAACTGGAACAGGAACAGCAGCACGGCCATCAGCGCCGCGCCGAAGGCGACGGCGGCCAGCACGTAGCGGCGGTCGGTGCGGTCCGAGATGCGCCCGGCCGGGATCTGCATCACCGCGCCCGCCACCACCACAAGGCTCATCATCAGCGCGATCTGGGCCGTCGAGATGCCGACGCGTGCGCCGTAGACGGCGCCCAGCGTGCCCCAGGCGCCGTTGGCGATGCCGATCAGCATGCAGCCGATGAAGGAGACGGGCGAGTTGGCGTAGAGGCCCTTCAGGTCGAGCGAGACGTCCTGCAACGGCTTCGGGTGCGCGGCGGAGGATACAGCCGTCGGTATCAGCGACAGGCAGAAGAGGATGCCGGTGATCATGAACAGCGAATCCGAGCGCACGTCGCCGCCGGCCACCATCATCTGGCCGGCCATGATGGAGGCGTAGGTGACCATCATGTAGAGGCCGAACACGGTGCCGCGGTTCTCGTTGGTCGCCTTCTCGTTCAGCCAGCTTTCGATCACCATGAAGGCGCCGGCCATGGCAAAGCCGGTGAAGGCGCGCAGCACGATCCAGACATACTCCTCCACGATGAGCCCGGTGAGCAGGGCGATGATGGCGGCGCTGGCGGCGAAGGTGCCGAAGGCGCGCACGTGGCCGGCGCGGCGCACGATGCGCGGCGCCAGGAAACAGCCGGTGACGAAGCCGCCCGCCCAGGCCGTTCCCATCAGGCCCAGCGCCGCCGTGGAAAAGCCCTCGACCTGCCCGCGCAGCGGCAGCAGCAGGCCATGCAGCCCGGAGGCGGCAAGGAGGAAGGCAGTGCCGCGGAGCAGCGAGAGGATCGGGCGGTAGGCAGCGAGCATCGAATCGGTCCGTTCGTGAAAGGCCCGGCCACAGAATCAGCGGCGGGACCGCCTGACAACAGGTCGTTTCGGGCTTTTCGGCGGCGGCCGCCGAAGATCGGGGGTCAGCGGCGAAAAAGCGCCTCGGCGGCGGATCTGGTGGTATCCTTCGCCTGCAGCTCGGCTTCCAGCCGGACGATCTCGGCCTGCAGCAAGCCGATGCGCTCGGTCAGTTCGGCGACCGACAGCAGCGACAGGTCCTGCCCGATCTCGTGCCTTGCCGGCTTCTTGCGAGGCTCGTCGTCGAAGACCGCCATGCTCGCTCCTCCATCCCACTTTGCCGGAACCGGCATTGATCCTACGAGGAGGAGCATACATAGGGGAGGGGCGGGGATGCAAACGCCGGCGGCGGCCGGCATGGAGAAAGAAAATGGCCAGTGGGAACATTCCGGTGAAGATGAACGCCATCGTCATTTCCGAGCCCGGCGGCCCGCTGGTGCTGAAGCTGGAGCGGCGCGACGTGCCGAAGCCGGGGCCGGGCGAGATCCTCATTCGCGTCCATGCCGCCGGCGTCAACCGGCCGGACGTGCAGCAGCGCAAGGGCGTCTATCCGCCGCCGCCCGGTGCTTCCGACCTGCTGGGGCTGGAGGTGGCCGGCGAAGTGGCTGCGCTCGGGCCGGGCGCGGAGCGCTGGCGCGTCGGCGACCGGGTCTGTGCCCTGACGCCGGGCGGCGGCTACGCCGAATACGTTAAGGTGCACGGCACCCATGCGCTGCCCCTGCCGGCCGGCTTCACCTACACCGAGGCGGCCGCACTGCCGGAGACCTTCTTCACCGTCTGGCACAACGTGTTCGAGCGCGGCGCGCTGAAATCGGGAGAGACGCTGCTGGTGCATGGCGGCTCCTCCGGCATCGGCACCACCGCCATCCAGCTCGCCTCGGCCTTCGGCGCGCAGGTGATCGCGACGGCCGGCAGCAAGGAAAAATGCGATGCCTGCCTGCGTCTGGGCGCCGGCAGGGCGGTCAACTACCACGAGGAGGACTTTGTCCAGGCGGTGAAGGAGGCCACCGACGGCAAGGGCGCCAACGTCATCCTCGACATGGTCGGCGGCGACTATGTCGGCCGGAACTACCGCGCCGCCGCCGTGGAAGGACGCATCGTGCAGATCGCCACGCAAAGCGGCGCGGTCGCCAGCGCGGACTTTTCCAGGCTGATGGTCAAGCGCCTGGTGCATAGCGGCTCGACGCTGCGGCCGCGCAGCGTGGAATTCAAGGGAGCGGTCGCCGCGGCGCTGGAGGCGCAGGTGTGGCCGCTGCTGGCCGTGCGCCGGGTCGCGCCGGTGCTGGACATGATCTTCCCGCTCAAGGAAGCCTGGCGGGCGCACGAGCGCATGGAAGAGGGTGAGCATATCGGCAAGATCGTGCTCGACGTGGGCTGACCGCCCCGCCGGCAATGCCGCCGCAGCGCCTTTCCCGAGGCAGCCGGAAAGCCTGGTTAACCGCCTTTCCGGCCTTTTTACCCTTCGTTTATGTTGCAATGCACAAAGGCATTGCTGCTATGCAAAAGCGCATGTTCAAAAATGGTGCGTCAGTACCTATTTGAGGGTTGTCGAATTCACACCTGAACGAACGAATGGAGAGAGAGATGAACCTGATCCGCAGCTTCCAGAACTGGCGCCGCTACAACCAGACCGTCCGCGAGCTCAGCCGCCTCAACGCGCGCGAGCTGAACGACCTGGGCATCAACCGCGCCGACATTGAGCGCGTGGCCCGCGCCTCGCTCTAACAGAGCGGCCCAAGAGTAGACAGAACCGAAGCCTGGCGCGCCTTCATCGGCCTGCGCCGCCGGTTCCGAAGCCCGCCGGAGAAGTCCGGCGGGTTTTGTTTTGCCCGGTTCCATGGGGCCGGCCTTGCCCGTTTTGCGGCGCTTTTGTCGCGAATCTGTTGCGAGGCAGCGCCGGAACCGCTATATACGCCTCGATTTTCCCAATTCCGGTGGCTTCATAAACCACCGCCCGCGTCGGGACGCGGGCGAACGAGAAGGATTTTTCGATGGCCAACACGCTGCTGATGCCCAAGGCGACCGCCGTCTGGCTGGTCGACAACACCGCCCTGTCCTTCGACCAGATTGCGCAGTTCTGCTCGCTGCATCCGCTCGAGGTCAAGGCGATCGCCGACGGCGAGTCGGCGCTGGGCATCAAGGGCATGGACCCCATCATCACCGGACAGCTCACCCGCGAGGAGATCGCGCGCGGCGAAAAGGACATCAACCATCGCCTCAAGCTCTCCGAGCCGAAGGTGCGCGTGCCGGAATCCAAGCGCAAGGGCCCGCGCTACACGCCGCTGTCGAAGCGGCAGGACCGGCCGAACGCCATTTTGTGGCTGGTGCGCAACCATCCCGAACTGAAGGATGCGCAGATCTCGCGCCTGGTCGGCACCACCAAGTCGACGATCGAGCAGATCCGCAACCGCACGCACTGGAACGCGGCCAATCTGGTGCCGATGGACCCCGTCACCCTCGGCCTGTGCTCGCAGATCGATCTCGACCTGGAAGTGCAGCGCGCCTCGCGCGGACGCGAGCAGCCGCAGCCGGTGGCCGGCGACACGCTGCTGCCGGCCTCGCTGACCGAGCGGCTGACGCCGGAAAGCGGCCGGCCGCGCGACGAGGACGAGGAACTCGACGCCGATGCCGTCTTCGCCAAGTTGTCGGCGCTGAAGTCGAAGGACGCCGAAGAAGAGGACGAGGAATAGGCGGCGTCCCATGGGCGCCTCCACCTGCCGAGAGAGCCTGGTTCGAGAAGCAGGTTTCCCGAAATCCGGCTTTCATGCCTTCCGGCGCCGCGCTCTACGGCAGCAGCGCACGCAGATGGGCGCTCATCCCGTTTGAAAGCCGCTGGAGTTCGAGGCCGATGAGGTCGCCGAAATGCATCTGGAAGTGCCGGTCGATGACGACAAGGCACAGAGCGACCACCACGGTCGGATAAAGCCAGTTGAATGCTATGTGAAGAGGGTGGGGCTTGACCCTCTTCTCACGCCGCACAAGAGTACCGTCATTGGCATCCGGCGTATTCATGAGCCAATTCCCGCAGGGAATGATCAATCGGCACATGATGGCAATAGCAAGATGAATTTATTCTTAAAGACAGGTCTTTCCCGTCTTCTGCTTTCAGTTCCGCGCTCGATTACTTGCGTTGCATGACGTTCGACCAGGGTTGACGCAAATGCCCGGAAATGGCGGGCCTTCGCGCCCGCAGGCCCGTTTTGCGGCCCGTTTCGCGGATTGCCTGCAGGAGCGTTGAAGGCGCGGCCGCGCCGGGCGGGTTTACCCACCAGAACCTTCAAACGAACCAGATGCCGTTGGCGGTCGCATCTGCGGTATGGAGGTGGTTCTCGTTGCTGTCGGAGAAGAAGGCGAGCAGATCGCCCCTGTTCGTCTGGTGCGTGTCGAGCTTGTTGACCCAATAATTGAAGCCGGATTGATCGTATTCCCGTCCGAGCGTGTGGAGATAGAGCAGTTCCACGAATTTCGAGTTGCTGACGGTGTCCGGCGTGCCGTAGGTGCGGACGAATTCCGGTGAATGGATGAAGCTGTCGGCGACCGCGTTCAGCGTCGTCGTTCCCGAGTCGAGCCGGCCGATCCAGTAGCTCAGCCCTTCGACATCCGGCACCCGGTCGAAGGCCGCCTGATAGAGGCGATAGGCCTGTCCGGCATTGCCGGCGATGTCGAAGGCGAGCGTGCCGTTCTGGAAATCCAGCCTTTCGATGCCGGATAGTGCCCAGGCGGAATGGGTGGAAGTCTGCTCGACCGTGCCGTTCCCGTCTGAGTCGACAATGATCTTATACTGGGAGCGCGTGCCCGTGAATTTGATGGTGTCGGTGCCCGCCCGGCCCACATAAGACGTGATGGACGTGTCCGCCGCGAAGACGTCGTTGCCGTCCGTTCCGTATTTTACCGAGCCCGAGCTGCCGCCGTCCGTGATGAACTTGTCGTTGTCGACGATGGCGTCCTTCAGCCAGTGGGCGTGGCCTGAAAGGCTGGCGGCGCCGGAGGCGGTGGAAACCACCCCGATCACATAGGGGCCGGATCCGTTGTCATACCAGATGGGGCCGCCGGAATTGCCCGGATTGATTTCCAGATTGGAGATGTGGATGGTCTGGTCGACATAGTCTTTCCAGACATAGCCGAAATCGTTGGTCATGAAGTCCTGGTAGACCCCAGGATGACCCGTGACGTTTGCGTATCCCGACGAGAAGGAGAAATCCATTCCCATCCAGCCGTAGATGTCCCCCACCGCCGAGGAGAGCGACAACAGCGCGACGTCCAGTTCGGAGCCGCCAAGGCTGTTGCCGGGCTTTCCGTCACCAAAGCTTATGAGGCCGTCGCCGTTCGGATCGAAATCGGCGTAATAGCTGACATATACGGATTTGTAGGGGACGTTCGTCTCGTTCGGATCGTATGACAAATATATGTTTATCTCGTCCGCCAGTCCGTAGTTCACGTCGTAGACGACATGCGACGCGGTCAGGACGTCGTTTCTTCCGACCAGGACGCCGGAGCCGGAAAACCAGTTCGATCCGAAGCGCGTTTCAATGTATGCGACGGTCAGAAATGGATATGCGTCGTCGTTGACGAATGTAGTCATGGCGTCCCCTCCATCTTGGCTTCAGGTTAATGCCGGCGAGCCCGCGACTTCAACGAGAATCCGCGTATAGGCGGCCCGCTTTTACAAGCCGGTCGCCGGACCCGCCCGGGCATCCTGCATTCCTGACATCCGGCATTCGCGCCCGGCGTTCACCCGACGCCGTTCGCGGGGCGCAGGCGTTGCCCGCGGAAAGACGAATTTTCTCGGGCGGTTTCGCCAGGCGGGCCGAGGATCTCCCAGGTGCCTCCGCTTCGTATCCGTGCGGCGGGCGATTCCGTTGAACGATTCAAAAACTGGGATTTTATCCACGGCAGCGTGAGACCGTTCCGGCATTTCGAAAGCGGTAAACTTATTGAGCGTGTTAATATCTATATGAAAATAAAGAGGTATTTTTGTCGTGTCGGCTATTTGTGGATTTGCAAACGGAAGCAGAATTTTCATGAAACGTTTTATTTACATGAACCCAGAGTGCCCATAATGTCGCGCCCGGCATGCGGCGGACCTGCGACCAGGAGGAGACGTCGCCGGTCCAAAATTGGTCAAAAGAAGTGAAGCCGCATGGCTGTTACTCGGGAAGGAGATTGGTAAATGGCATTGCATTTCGGCCGCCTCATGTGCGGCACTTTGTTGGCATCTTCCATATTGGGCGGCGCGGCCGGGGCCTGTGAACTCAAGATCGGCTCGCCGGCGGTCCTGTCGGGGCCGGCGGCCCAGTGGGGCCTGGCGCTGCGCGGCGCGCTCGAATTCGTCGCCAAGGAGACCATGGAAGAGCACCGTCTGGCCATCGACGGCGTCGACTGCAAGGTCTCGGTGGTGGCCATCGATTCCAAATACACCGCTGAAGGCGCGGCATCGGCGATGAACGCCCTGGCCGCCGACGGCATCAAGGTCATCGTGGGTGCGGTCGGGTCGCCGGAAGTGACCGGCATGAAGCCCGTCGCCAACCGCAACCGCATGGTTGCGATGGTCAACAGCTTCGCCAAGGATTCCATCGGGCCGAAATGGCCCAACGTGTTCCACATCGGGCCGGGACCGTCGGGCTGGGCCGGGCCGATCATCGATGCGGGGCTGGAGCGCTACAAGTTCTCGACCGTGGCGATCGTGGCGCCGAACGACCAGGGCGGCACCGACATCGCCAGCGTCAACGCTTCGATCTTCGCCGAGAAGGGCGTCACGGCGACGGAGGAATACTATCAGCGCGGCACCACCAACTTCGCGCCGATCGTCACCCGGCTGCTCGGCTCCAACCCGGGAGCGGTCGACCTGGCCTCCTCGCCGGCCGGCGATGCGGGCATCATCGTCAAGCAGTTGCGGCAGGCCGGCTTCGAAGGGCCGATCTTCCGTCTTGGCGGTCCGGGCTTCGAGGAGATCGCCCGCGTCGCCGGAGGCGTCGACGTGCTGAAGGACTTCCTCTGGTACGAGCCGGTCTACATGGACGACAACCTGCGCAAGCTCGAGGCAAAGCATGCCGAGCTTCTGGGTGGCCAGCGCCCCGAGAACGCGGACTATTTCCGCTGGGTCTTCGCGGCGCGCATGATGATCAAGGCCGTCGCGGCCGCCGGCACGGTGGACGACGCCGACAAGATCGCCGAGGCGATGCGCAAGCTGCCGGTCGAGGACGAGAACATCGGCAGTGGCCACTGGATCGGGCAGAAGTTCTTCGGCATCAACCAGGAGATGTCCTATCCGTTTGCCATCGGCATCGTCCAGGATGGCGAAATCCAGCCCTATTTGCGCGCGGATGCCGTCAGCGAAGGCTGACGCTTCGGAGGAAAGATGGAAGCCTTCATCGCAACGGGGCTGATCGGGATCAGCCTCGGGTCCCAATATACTTTGCTGGCGCTCGGGTTCACGCTGATCTTCGGCATTCTCGGCGTCGTGAACTTCGCCCATGGCGGCTTCTACGTAATGGGCGGCTATGTCGCCTATTACTGCACCGCCGTCCTGGGACTGCCCTACCCCGTTGCGGTGCTGGCGGCACTGATCGGCACGGCCGCTCTGGGCTGGCTGCTGGAAGCGCTCATCCTCGAGCGCGTGATCGACGATCACCAGGCGACATTGATGGCCACCATGGGATTCTATCTCGTGATGGCCACCACCGTGCTTCTGATCTTCGGCGCCGAGTCGCCGGAGTTCTCCTTTCCGGTCTCCGGGGTGTGGCGCGCCGGCGGCGTCTATTTCCCCTATGCGAACATGATCGTGCTGGCGGTCTGCCTCGCGGCGATCCTCTTCGTCTACTGGCTGGTCTACGGCACCAATGTCGGGCGCGCCATGCGCGCCATGGCCGAGGACCGCGCCGTGGCCAGCGCGCTCGGCATGCGCACGAAGGCGCTGTTTCCCTTCGCCTTCGCGCTTGCCACCGGCCTTGCCGGCATGACCGGGGCGCTGGTCACGCCGATCCTGGCGCTGGCGCCGCATATCGGCGATCCGGTCCTGGCCTTCTCGTTCCTGACCGTGATCCTCGGCGGGCTCGGCAGCGTCACCGGCGCCACCGTGGCGGCCTTCATCGTCGGGCTGGTGGAGGCCTATGCCGCCGTCTATCTCGGCGGCTCGAAGGGGGCGCTGACGCTCTTCGTGCTCGTCCTCGTCATCCTGGTCGTCCGCCCGCAGGGCATCCTCGGCAAGGAGGTGCGCCGGTCATGAGCCGCACTGTCGCCACCCTGCTCCCCGAAGAGCGGCGCCAGCCGCTCTTCGGAACCAGCGAATGGGCCACGCTCGGCCTTGTGCTGCTGGCGTTCGTCGTGCCCTTTTCGGTCTCCAACCCGCAGATCCTGTCGCAGACCAACCTAATCCTCATTGCCGGCACCGCCGCTCTGGGCGTCTACATCATGCTGCGCATGGACCTGATGAGCTTCGCCGTGCCCTCCTTCATGGCGATAGGGGGCTACACCGTCGCCATACTGGGCATCCGGCTCGGGGTCACCGACGCGATCGTCCTCGCGGTCGGCGCGTTCGTGGTGCCCGCCGTCCTTGCCATACCGCTCGGCGCGCTGATCCTGCGCCTGAAGGGCGTCTACTTCGTGCTCGTCACCTTCGTGCTGACCGAGATCGTGCAACTGCTGCTGTTCGAGGCGGCGCCGCTGACCGGCGGATCGAACGGGCTGGTCGGCATGCCGGCGGTCACCTTCTTCGGGTTCGAGCTGTGGGACAATTCCCACGTGCTGCTCACCACCTGCGGCCTTGCCTTCGCCGGCTTCTTCATCGCGGCCGCCTTCACCCGGCGCTTCCGCTATGAATTCGCGGCGATCGAGAAGAACGACGTCCTGGCCGAAAGCCTGGGGCTGGCCTGCTGGAAATACAAGGCCATGGCCTTCTCGGTCGCGGGCGGCATCTCGGGCCTTGCAGGTTTCGCGCTCGTCAACATGCTGATGACCGCGCACCCGACTTCCTTCGCGCCGATGTCGTCGGTGACCTACATCACCTACACCATCGTCGGCGGCAAGGGATCGATCCTCGGCACCCTGGTCGGAGCGATCCTGCTCGTCACGGCGACGGACTATTTCGCGCTGAGCGGCGAGCTTTCGCCGGGCCTCTTCGGCCTGCTGATCGTCGTCGTGACCCTTGTGGCGCGTGGCGGCATCGTCGGCCTTGCAGGCACGCTTCTGCGGCGGCTGCGGGGCGGTGCCAAGGCCGGGTCTTCCGCCCGGTCGGCCGAGACGGCGGAGGCCCGGTCATGAGCGCGGATGCGATGAAGCGCGCGGATGCGCTGCGTGCCGAGAGCATCTCGAAGGAATTCGGCGGGCTGAAGGTCTTCCACGACGTCAGCTTCGAACTGCCCGCCGGAGGCCTTCTGGGGGTGATCGGGCCGAACGGGGCCGGCAAGACCACGATGATCAACATCATCTCCGGTCGCCTGCCGCCGAGTTCGGGACGGGTGCTTCTGGGAGAGAGCCGCGTCGACGGCCGCTCGGTGTACGAGAACGCCGGCAACGGCCTCGTGCGCAGCTTCCAGCAGACCGCGACGTTCAGCGGCCACAGCGTCGAGGACAACATGATCTCCGCGCTGCGCTTCTCTGGCGGAAGCCGCGCGGTGCTGGAAAGGCTCGGTCCGCTGCTGGACCAGTTCGGCCTGCTGGAGAACTGGCGGCGCAATGCCGAAGTGCTGCCCTACGGCCTGCAGAAGATGCTCGGCCTCACCATGGCCCTGGCGACGCAGCCGCGCATGCTGCTTCTGGACGAGCCCGCCGCGGGGCTGGAGAAGTCGGAGCGCACCAATATCGACAGCTATGTCCGCTTTGCCCGGGAGGAGCTGGGCTGCGGGATCCTGCTCGTCGAGCACGACATGGATCTCATCAAGCGGCTTTGCCCGGAAGTGATCGTTCTCGACGGCGGCAAGCTCATCGCCGCCGGAGAGCCGGCCGACGTGCTCGGCCGCAAGGACGTGATCGACGCCTATCTGGGCGGCAGCGACGAGGAGGGCGACGATGCTCAGCATTCGTGACCTGCATGTGGCCTATGGCGGCACACGGGCCGTCGACGGCGTCGACCTCGATATCGCAAGCGGCCAGACGGTGCTGCTGATCGGCGCCAACGGCGCCGGCAAGTCCAGCCTCATCAACGCCGTCATCGGGCTGGTGCGCTCGGCGCGCGGGCAGATCACGTTCGACGGGCGCGACATCGGCGCGCTGTCGAGCGATGCGCGCGCCAGGCTCGGCATCGGCTATTCGCCCGAGGGCCGGCGGGTGTTTCCCACCATGTCGGTGAAGGACAATATCCTGGCCGGGGCGGTGCGGCTGGCTCCCCGCGAGCAGAACAGGCGCTGGGACGGCATGGTGGCGACCTTCCCGTTCCTCGCCGAACGGCAGTCGCAGCCGGCCGGCCAGTTGTCGGGCGGTCAGCAGCAACTGGTCGCGATCGCCCGGGCAATGAGCGGCGGCCCGAAGCTGCTGCTGCTGGACGAGCCCTTCCTCGGTCTCGCGCCGGTCTGGATCCAGCAGATCTCGGCGGCCGTACGGCAGATGCAGGACGAGGGCATCGCCGTGCTCATGACCGAACAGATGGCGCGCCCGGCGCTGAAGATCGCCCACTACGGCCATGTCATGCGCGGCGGCCAGATCCGCCGTTCGGGCACGACCGCAGAAATCAAGGGGGCGGCTCTGGCAGAGGAATATCTCTGAACCGAGCCGGCGGCACCCCAGCCGAAGGAGTAACAAGTTGACGAATTCCGCACCGCTTCGCGGTCTGACCATCCTCGAACTCGGCCATAGCGTGGCCGCGCCCTATGCGGGACTGATCCTTGCAGAGCTCGGCGCACGGGTGATCAAGGTCGAGAATCCTGCAACGGGAGACTATGCCAGGGGCTGGGGTCCGCCCTTCCACAAGGAGGACGCGACCGCGTTCCACGCGCTCAACCGGGGCAAGGAAAGCCTCACGCTGGATTTCGCCGACGCGGCCGACGCGGCAATCCTGAAGCGGTTGATCGGCGAAGCCGACGCCGTGATCCAGAACCTGCGGCCGGGCCTGCTGGCGAAGTTCGGCATCGACGCCGACGAGGTACGCCGCGAGCATCCCGCGCTGATCTGGTGCGACATCGGCGCTTTCGGCAAGACCGGCCCGCTGTCGCGCAAGCCGGGCTACGATCCGCTGGCGCAGGCCTCCTCCGGCATCATGTCGGTCACCGGCGAGGTCGACCGTCCGCCCGTGCGCGTCGGCGTGTCGCTGATCGACATGGGCTCGGGCATGTGGACCGTGATCGGCCTTCTGGCCGCCCTTTGCGAACGCCTGCGCAGCGGCAAGGGCGCCCAGGTCGCGACCTCGCTGTTCGAGACCGGCCTTGCCTGGATGACCATTCCGCTCGCCGCGCATGCGGTGTCCGGCGAAGTTCGCAAGCCGCACGGTTCGGGACTTGCCGAGATCGTGCCCTACCAGGCCTTCGAGGCCAGCGACGGCTGGGTGATGATCACGGCCGGCAACGATAAGCTTTTCACCAAGCTTTGCCAGGCGCTGCCGGGACTGAAGGAAGTGGGAGAGGACCCGCGCTTCGCGCTCAACCGCGACCGGGTGATCCTGCGCCACGAACTGGTGCCGAAGATCGAAGAGGCCGTGCGGCAACTGACCGTGGCCGAGGTCGGGACGCTGCTCGACGCGGTCCAGGTGCCGAACTGCCCGTTGCTGCGCATCGACGAGGTCTGGAACCATCCGCAAACCGAAGCCATCGGCATCCTGACCGAAGGCGACGGGCAGAAATGGGTCGGGCTGCCGTTCACCCTCGATGACGTGCGCCCGACCTCCGGCGGCGCCGCGCCGCGGCTCGGCGCTCACGACAACATGTTCAAGCAGGCTTCCCAATGAACCGCAGTTTCGAAACGCTCGCCCTGGAACGGATCGAGGATCATATCCTGCTGATCCGCCTCGACCGTCCGCAGGCGGCCAATGCCATGAACACCCGCATGGGCGAGGAACTGATGGAGCTCTTCGAGGGCTTCCAGCTCGACACCCGGGGCCTGCGCGCCCTCGTGCTCACCGGCACCGGGGAAAAGGCCTTCTGCGCCGGCGGCGATCTGAAGGAGCGCAACGGCATGACCGACGAGCAATGGCTGCGCCAGCACGCCATGTTCGAGCGCATGCTGCGCGCCGTCATCGCCTGCCCGCTGCCGCTGATCGGCGCCATCAACGGCGCGGCCTATGGCGGCGGCTGCGAGATCACCGCAGCCCTCGACTTCGCCTATGCCGCCGACAATGCGCGTTTTGCGCTGACCGAGGTGACGCTCGGCATCATGCCGGGCGCCGGCGGCACGCAGAACCTGGCCCGGGCGGTGGGCGAACGCCGCGCCAAGGAGATCATTCTCACCGGCCTGCCCTTCACCGCGCAGCAGGCCTGCGACTGGGGGCTGATCAACCGCGTGCTGCCGCAGGCGCAATTGCTGGAGGCGACGCTGGCCACCGCCCGGCGCGTCGCGGGCAATGCGCCGATCTCGGTGCGGCAGGCCAAGCAGTCGATCCATCGGGGCCTGCAGATGTCCCTGGCGGACGGGCTGGCCTTCGAGATCGAATGCTATAACCGCATGGTCTCCACCGAGGACCGTCACGAGGGCGTGCGCGCCTTCAACGAGAAGCGCAAGCCGGTTTTCCGGGGGGTCTGACATGGCAGAGCAAGTCATCCTGCGCGAGGTCGGCCCTCGCGACGGCATCCAGATGGCCAAGCGCTTCCTGGAGACGGAACGCAAGCTGGAATGGGCGCTCAGGCTCGAGGCAGCGGGCATCCGCGAGATCGAGCTGACTTCCTTCGTCCCGGCCAAGGTGGTGCCGCAGTTCGCCGATGCGGACGAGCTGGCCAAAAGCCTGCCGCAGCTTGGCGGCGTGGTGGTGTCGGCGCTGGTGCCCAACCTCAAGGGCGCGGAGCGCGCCCTGGCGGCGGGCTTCACCCACATCAACTACGTGCTTTCCATCTCGGAGGCGCACAGCCTGTCCAACGTGCGGCGCTCCACCGACGAGGCGATCGCCGAATTCGACCGCATCGCGGCGCTGAGGCAGACGGAAGCGGGCAGGGCCATGGTGCTGGGCGTGGGCCTTGCCACGGCCTTCGGCTGCACGCTTCAGGGCCATGTGGAGCCCGAGCGGGTCTGGCAGGTCGCGCGGCATGTCGCGGCCGGCGGCGCGGACGAACTGATCGTCGCCGATACGGTCGGCTACGGCAATCCCGTCCAGGTGAAGATGCTGCTGCCGCCGATCGTGGAGATCGCGGCCGGGCGCCGGGTGATCTGCCACTTCCACGACACCCGCGGGCTCGGCCTCGCCAATGTCGCGGCCGCGCTCGACGCCGGGGTGCGCGTCTTCGACAGCTCGCTCGCCGGCCTCGGCGGCTGCCCCTTCGCGCCGGGCGCCACGGGCAACATCAACACCGAGGATGCCGCCTACATGCTGGAAAGCATGGGCTTTTCCACCGGTGTGGACATTGCGGCGCTGCTGGAGCTGCGCCGCGACGTCGAAAGCTGGCTGGGCGACGAGCGCTACAGCGGCGCCATCGCCCGCGCCGGCCTGCCCAAGACCTTTGAAATTGCAAAGTGAGTGAAAGACCCCAACAAGATGAGCCAGGTTACCCTCGATCTCGGTGAAGACTATCCGGAACTGCGCGAATCGATCCGCAGGATCTGCGAGAAATATCCGCTGGAATACTGGGCGAAGCTGGAAGAGGAATCCGGCTACCCGTCCGAATTCGTGGCGGAGCTGACGGAAGGCGGGTTCCTGGCGGTGCTGGTTCCCGAAGAATATGGCGGCTCGGGCCTGCCCTTGCGGGCGGCGGCGGTCATCCTGGAGGAAATCAACGCCTGCGGCTGCCAGGCAAGCCCGGCGCATGCGCAGATGTACATCATGGGCACGCTGCTCCGGCACGGCAGCGAGGAGCAGAAGAAGACCTACCTGCCGCAGATCGCCGAGGGGTCGCTGCGCCTCCAGGCCTTCGGCGTCACCGAGCCGACCACCGGTTCGGACACCACCCAGCTCAAGACCCGCGCCGTGCGCGACGGCGACCACTATGTGATCACCGGCCAGAAGGTGTTCACCTCGCGCGCGCTCTATTCCGATCTGATGCTGCTTCTGGCGCGCACCACGCCGCTGGATCAGGTCTCGAAGAAGACCGAGGGCATCTCGGTCTTCCTGGTCGACCTGCGGGAAGCCCGCGGCAACGGACTCGACATCCGGCCGATCAAGGCGCTGATGAACCACAACACGACCGAGGTCTTCATCGAGAACCTGCGGGTTCCGGCCTCGGCGCTGGTGGGCGAGGAAGGCAAGGGCTTCCGCTACATTCTCGACGGGATGAACGCCGAGCGCATCCTGGTGGCTTCGGAATGCATTGGCGACGGGCGCTACATGGTCCGCCGCGCGGTGGAGTATGCGAACGAGCGCGTCGTGTTCAAGCGCCCGATCGGCGCGAACCAGGGCGTGCAGTTCCCCATCGCCCGCTCCCATGCGGAACTGGAAGCGGCCGACCTGATGGCGCGCAAGGCGGCGGCGCTGTTCGATGCGCACCAGCCCTGCGGCGGAGAGGCCAACATCGCCAAGCTTCTGGCGTCGGAGGCGACATGGAAGGCGGCCGACACCGCGCTCCAGACCTTCGGCGGGTTCGGCTACGCCAGCGAATACGGCATCGAGCGCAAATGGCGCGAGGCCCGGATCTACCAGACGGCGCCGATCTCGACCAACCTGATCCTCGCCTATGTCGCGCAACACATGCTGGGCCTGCCCCGCTCCTATTGAGGTCATGATGGACGGCATTACCGGAAAGGCAGCTCAATTCGTCGCGGGCTTCGACGCCGCCTCGGCGCCGCCCGAGGCGCTGCATGCGGCACGCATCGGGATCGTCGATTGCGTCGGCGTCATGCTGGCCGGTGCCCGGGAACCCGCGATCGAGCTGGTGGCGAGCATCGCCACGCCGGTTCCCGGCAGCAACGAGGCGCCGCGCGCGGTGAACGGCATCAGCTACGGCGCGCCGGATGCCGCGCTGGTCAACGGCGTCGCCGCCCATGTCCTCGATTTCGACGACGTGGCGCTGGCCGGGCATCCCAGCACGGTGCTGGTGCCGGCGATCCTGGCCGAAGGGCACGAGCTGCGTGCCTCCGGCCGGGACGCGATCGAGGCCTATCTGGTCGGCTACGAATTGTGGGCGCATCTGGCCGAGCTGGAGCCCGGCCATCTGCACGACCGGGGCTTTCATCCCACGGCGGTGATGGGCACGCTGGCAACCGCGGCGGCGGCGGCGCGCCTGCACCGGCTGTCGCCGGAGCAGGCCGCCCACGCGCTCGCCATCGCCGCTTCGCTCGCGGCGGGGCTGGTCGCCAATTTCGGGTCGATGACGAAGTCGCTGCATGCCGGGCGCACGGCGCAATCGGGGCTCCAGGCGGCGCGGCTCGCCAAGGCGGGATATACGGGCAGCCTCGACGTCGTCGAGCACCGCACCGGCTTTCTCAGGGCGTTCTCGCCCTCCGGCTCGCCCGAACTCGATCCGCAGGCGTTCCGCATCGGCGAGGAATGGATGTCGGCCCGCTTCGGCGTCAACATCAAACGCTATCCGACCTGCTATGCCACGCATCGCGCCATCGACGCCATGCTGGGCCTGGTCGAGGAGCACGATCTCGCCGCCGAGGACGTGGCCACCATCCATGTCCACACCGGCGTCACCCAGCGCCTGATGTTGCGCAATTCGCGCCCGCAGACCGGGCTTGCCGCCAAGTTCTCGATGGAATTCGCCATGGCGAGCGCGCTGCTCTCCCGCAGGGTTGGGCCCCGCGAGCTGACCGACGAGTACGTCTCGCGCCAGGACGTGCAGGCCATGCTCGGTCGCGTCGAGGTGACGGTGAACGAGGACAAGGCTGGGGCCGACCTGCCGGTCGCCCCCTTCGACCTGGTCTGGGTGACGCTGAAGGACGGCAACGTCCACCGCCACGCGCCGGTGGAACATGCCCGGGGAAGCTGGCAGCTTCAGCTTTCCCGCGAAGAGCTGGAGGCGAAATTCGCCGATTGCGCCTCGATGCTGCTGCCGCGGGAGCAGGTCAAACCCCTGTTCGAAAAGCTCTACCGGATCGAGGAAGTTGGCGACCTTCGTGAACTTGCTCTGCTATGACCGGACTGCCCCGCGCAATTGAAGGAAACGGGATCGGAACCCAAAGGACATGACCAGCCTGCCGCAAAAACAGATAGCCGGCGTCTATCACCGCCGTTTCGGCGAGTTCCTGGTGACAGCCCTGTCGGACGGCTATGTCGAAATGGGCTATCAGATCTTCCACGAGTTCTCGCGCGAGGACGTGGACCTGATGATGGCGCGCGACCACAGGATCTCGCCGCCGCGCATCTCGATCAACTGCTTCCTGCTGCGCGGCCCGGCCGGCACCGTTCTCATCGACTGCGGCTCTCAGGACAAGTTCGGCCCGACCACGGGCAAGCTGTTCGAGAACCTTGCCGCGGCGGGCGTCGATCCGGGGGAGGTCGATCACGTGCTGTTGACCCATTGCCATCCCGATCACTCCTGCGGGCTGACGGACGCGCGCACGGGCAAGCGGCTTTTCCCGAACGCGACGGTCATCGCCAACCGCAAGGAGATCGCGCACTGGTTCTGCGACGAGGCAATGGCGGCCGCCGACGAGCGCCGGCGCGAGCGCTATTTCGGGTGGGCGCGCGAGCAGGTCGGTCCCTATCGCGACGGGCATCTGCGGCTCGCGGAGGACGGCGAGGAGGTGCTGCCCGGCATCACCATGGTGGAATGCGCCGGGCACACGCCGGGCCACAGCACCTGGCTGATCCGCTCAGCCGGCAAGCAGATGATCGTGTGGGGCGATCTCGCGCATGTGCCCGAGATCCAGGTGGCGCGGCCCGAGGTTTCGATGAGCTTCGACTACGACCCCGGCATGGCGGCGAAGAACCGCACGGCGCTGCTGGCGCGGATTCTTTCCGAGGACATGCTGGTGGCCGGCATGCACATCCATTTTCCCGGCTTCGGCTGGCTCATGCGCGACGGCTCCGGTTATCGCGTCGCCACCGAACAGTGGAGTTTCGAGATTTGATGACGGTTTCCCGGTAGCGCACAGAACATGCCAAAGGTCCCGACCATACGTGATGTTGCCCGGCTCGCCGGGGTTTCGATCGGCACGGTCTCGCGCGTGGTCAACGACGCGGCGGACGTGAAGCCGCATATCCGCAAGGTGGTGGAAAGCGCCATCGAGGAACTGGGCTACGTGCCCAACGCCGCGGCCAAGTCGATGCGCATGGGCCGGACCCGCACGGTCGGGTGCATCCTGCGCGAGATCAACATCGCCCAGCTCGGCGGGTTCGTCTCGACGGCCCAGAACGTGCTCAACGAATCGGGCTATTCGCTGCTGATCTCGAATTCGGAAGGCCGCACGCAACGGGAGATCGAGCTGTTGCGGAGCTTTTCCAGCGGGCAGGTCGACGGCGTTCTGATGGGCCCCTACACGCCCATCGAAGGCGAGTTCGAGGAGATCCTGCGCGGGCTGCCGGTGCCCCTGGTGATGATCGACCGCGATCAGCCGGAATGGTGCGACGCGGTCTATGCCGACCACGAGGGCGGCGTCTTCAGCGCCACCGAGCATCTGCTCAATCTGGGCCACCGGCGCATCGCGCTGCTTACGGGCCCCACCCGGCTCCACCCCGGCGCGGCGCGCGTGCGCGGCTTCGAGCGCGCCCATGCCGTGCGCGGGCTGAAGCCGGTGCCGGAACTTTTGATGGCGGACAGCTTCCTGCGCGACCACGCCTACAGGGCGACGTCGCTTCTGCTCGGGCTGTCGCAGCCGCCGACCGCCATCATCGCCGGCGGCATCGACATGCTCTCGGGCGTGCTGCGCGCGATACGCACGCGCGGATTGTCGATCCCGCACGACATTTCGGTCGTGGCATCGGGCCAGAACGACTTGTGCGACCTGCACCAGCCGCCGATCGCCGTCATCGGCTGGGACCAGAACGAGGTTGGCGCCACGGCGGCCTCGCTGCTGCTCGACCACATCATCCACGGCAAGAGAGAGGAACCGCGCCGTGTCATCATTCCGACGACCTTCAACCCGCAGGCCTCGTGCATGCCGCCAAAGGGCGTGACGCTCGACCTGCCGGCCGGCTGACGGCCAACCACTTCGCATCCGCATGCCTGCCGCTCCTCGAGGGAGCGGACGAAGAACTATTGCCCGCACGAAGGGCGCGGCGCGCGTTAGCCGGACCGTGCCACGAAAGGAGAGACCGATGTCGCGAGACGTGAAACTGTTTTCGGAGTTCAGCCTGCGCAGCGTGAGGCTGAAGAACCGCGTCGTCATCTCGCCGATGGGCACCTACACGGCCGAGAACGGCCACCTCCAGCCTTTCCACCACACGCACTATGCCAGTTTCGCCATGGGCGGGGCAGGGCTGGTGATGGTGGAGCAGACCTCGATCACCCGGCGCGGCCGCGTCACGAACGGCGATCCCGGGCTCTGGGAAGACAGCCACATCGCCGGCATGCGGGCATTGGTCAGCCATATGAAGAGCTATGGCGCCAAGGCCGGAATCCAGCTCAACCACGGCGGGCGCAAGTCCAGCATGCAGCGCGCCTTCCGGGGCAACGGCCCGCTCACCGACGCCGACCTGGCGATGGGCGAGGAACGCTGGACGCCGCTGGCGCCGTCGGCGCTGCCGCTGGGCGAGGGCTGGCTCACGCCGGAGGCGGCCAGCGTCGAGCAGATCGAGGGCTTGCGCCGTGCCTGGGTGGCGGCGGCGCGGCGCGCGGTGCTGGCGGGGTTCGATCTCATCGAGATCCATATGGCGCACGGCTATCTGCTGCAGAACTTCCTCTCGCCGCTCGCCAACCATCGCGACGACGCCTATGGCGGCAGCCTCGAGAACCGCATGCGCTTTCCGCTCGAAGTGGTGCGCGCGGTGCGCGAGGTCCTGCCGCAGTCCATGCCGCTTCTCGCCCGCATCTCGGCGACCGACTGGATCGAGGGCGGCTGGACCATCGAGGACAGCCTGGTGCTCGCGCGCGCTCTCTCCGAGGCCGGCGTCGACCTGGTCGACTGCTCTTCGGGCGGAAACCTGCGCATCGGCGCCACCAATGCCAGCCTCGGCCGCGGCCCGGGCTATCAGGTGCCCTTCGCGGACCGCATCCGTGCCGAGACCGGCGTTCCCACGGCCGCGGTCGGCATGATCCGCACCCCGGAATTCGCCGAGCGCATCCTGCAGGAGGGCAGGGCCGACCTGATCTTCCTCGCCCGCCAGGCGCTGTTCGACCCGTTCTGGGCGCATCACGCCGCCGAAACGCTGGGCGTCAACCAGGGGTTTGCCGACTGGACGCCGCAATATGGCTGGTGGCTCGACAAGTGGTCGAGGGCATTGGCGGCCAATGGCGAGACCCCGCTTGGCGCGGAGGTCTTTCCCGAACCCGCCGCAGCCGCGCCTGCCAAGGCATCGGCCCGCGCCTGAACCGAAGGAAAAGAGGGGAGGATAAACGCCATGCAAATCCGGATCTGGCACCAGTCCGTCAACGAGCTGAGCCGCATCGAGGCCTACAAGCGCGGCATCGAAGCCCATGCCGGCGCCTTTCTGGGCAGCGAGGCAAGCGTGCATGTTCACGGCCTGCCGGAAGGCACTTACGGCGCCCTGAGCCCGAGCGATGCGCTGGGCAACGCCTACACCTATCACCGCGTGCTCTCGCCCCTCGTGGAAATGGCGGTGGAGGCGGAGCGCCAAGGCTACGATGCCTTCGTCATGGGCTCGTTCAGCGAGCCGTTCCTGCGCGAGATGCGCACCGCCGTCGACATCCCGGTGGTTTCGCTGACCGAGGCGGCATTGCTGACCGGCTGCTCGCTGGGCTCGCAGATCGGCCTGATCTCGAATGCGCCGAACGTGGCCTACATGACCCGGCTTTCGGTGGCCAAGCACCATCTCGAAGCCCGGGTGCTGGAGGTGACCTCGCTCACGCCGGGCATGGACGAATACGAACTGATCGCCGCGCGCGACAACCCTGCCGCTCTGATCGAGGCCTTCACCCGCACCGCACGCGACCTGATCGCCAGGGGCGCCGACGTCATCGTGCCCGCGGAAGGCGTCATGGCCGAAATCTTCGCACGCGAAGGGCTGAAGCGGATCGACGATGCGGCGGTGGTGGACGTCTTCGCCGCCGCGTGGAGCCACGCGCTGAGCCTGGTGCGGCTCAGCCACGCCGGAATCGGCACCAGCCGCGCCTGGCTCTACCGCCGGGGCTGACGCTGCCGGAACCATTGCCTTGGAAGGAGAAACAACGATGAAGCCTGCCAGCCAGGTCCTGGGCGACTATCTCGCCAGCTTTGCCACGATCCAGCTTGAACAGGACATCCGCCAGAAGGCGCTGATCTGCCTGCTCGACACGCTCGGCCTGTCGATTTCGGCAAGGACGGAGACGACCACCCGTGCCGCGCTGGCGCTGGCGCAGCGCCTGGAAACGGGCGGCGCGACGGCCTGGGCGTCCGGCGCGAGGCTGAGCGCCGGCGAGGCCGCATTCGCCAACGGCGTCGCCGCCCATGCGCATTTCCAGGACGACACCGACCATGATTCCTGGACCCATCCGGGATCGCTGGTGCCGCCGGCCGTCGTCGCGCTCGGCGAGCGGCAGGGCGCCAGCCTGGACGCGGTCCTGGCGGCGCTGGTCGCCGGCTACTCGGCGATCAACTGGCTCGGGCGCGAGGAGGTCGTGGCGCGCAGGCTGATCCAGCGCGGCTTCCGCACCAGCCCGACATTTGGCACCATCGCGGCCGCGGCCGGCAGTGCGGCCCTGCTCGGGCTCGATGCCGCCCAGGCAGCCTCGGCGGTCTCGATCGCCGCCAGCACGACCGGCGGGACGCTGGAGCCGGTGCGCGCGGGCAGCGACGAATGGCGGGTCCAGAACGGCCGCGCCGCGCAGGGCGGCCTCATCGCCGCCTGCCTGGCGGCGGAAGGCGTGACCGGCGCTCCGCAGGCGCTCGACGGGCCCAAGGGATTTCTCGCCACGCTCGCCGGGCTGGAGACCACGCCCGACGTGTGGGCGACGCCGCCCGACCCGGCGATCATGCGCACCATCATGGCCAAGCCCTACGCGACGCTCGGCGACAACATGCCGGCGGCCATGGCCGCGCAGAAGCTTCACGACGAGGGCGTTGACCCTGCCGCGATCGAGGCGATCGAGGTGACGCTGTGGGAGCCCTACACGCTCTATCCGGGCACCAACTACAAGGGTCCCTACGAGCGGCAGGTGCAGACGCAGGCAAGTACCGCGTTCGCCGTCGCGGCGATGCTCTCGCAAGGCGACATCACCTACGAGATGGGCAACAGCCTGCGCCGCGACCCGGTCATCCTCGACCTGGTGGGCAGGACCACGGTGGTGCCCGACGCGGTGGGCGGCGCGCTGGATTCGGGCGTGACGCTGCTGATGAAGGACGGCAGCCGCCGCGAGGCGCATTCCTCGCAGATGCCGCGCGAGATGCTGTTCCAGACCCCGGACAGGGCGCTCCAGGTATTCGAGGGACGCCTGTCGCGGCTGGGCGCGCCCGCCGGTGCGGCGCGCGACCTCGGCGAACGGCTTTTCGCCGGGCTGGGGAACACCAGCGGCCCGGCCATGGGCGACGTGCTGCGCGACATCCTCGCGCTGGCGCGATGAAGGCGCGGCCAGATCATGCAATCGGAACCTGACATGCCGAACGATCCGCTTCTCTTCCGGCCCTACACGCTGAGGGGGGTGACGCTGAAGAACCGCATCGTCGTCTCGCCCATGGGCACCTATTCGTCCGAGGACGGGCGGCTGACGCCTTTCCAGTTCGCCCACTACGAGCGCATGGCCATGGGCGGAGCCGGCCTGGTGCTCATGGAGCAGACCTTCGTCACCCGCGCCGGCCGCGTCAGCAACGGCGATCCCGGCCTGTGGGCCGACAGCCATATCGAACCGATGGCCCGCCTGGTCAGCGAGATGAAGCGCTACGGCGCCAGGACCGGCATCCAGATCAGCCATGGCGGGCGAAAGGGCGGCCAGCAGCGCGCCTATGAGGGCAACGGGCCGATCACCGAGCGCGACCTGGCGGCCGGCAACGAGCGGCTCTATCCGATGGGCGCTTCGGCGCTGCCGCTGTCGGAAGGATGGCTGACGCCGATCGAGATGAACGAGGCGCAGATCGAAGGCATCGTCGAGGCCTTCGTGGCCGGTGCGCGGCGCGCGCTGCTTGCCGGCTTCGACCTGCTGGAACTGCATCTGGCGCACGGTTACCTGCTGCAGAGCTTCCTTTCGCCGCTGGCCAACAAGCGCACGGACCGCTGGGGCGGATCGCTCGAGAACCGGATGCGCCTGCCGCTGACCGTGGTCGGGCGGCTGCGCGAGATCATGCCGGAGTCCATGCCGCTCCTGGCGCGGCTTTCGGTGACGGACTGGATCGAGGGCGGCTGGACCGAGGACGACAGCGTCATCCTTGCCGGGCGGCTGAAGCAGGCGGGCATGGATCTGATCGACTGCTCGTCGGGGGGCAATATGCGCGCCGGCGCCACGAACTCGAACCTGGCGCGCGGGCCGGGCTACCAGGTCGCCTTGTCCGACCGGCTGCGGCGCGAAGCCGGCATCGCGACCGCCGCCGTGGGCATGATCCGAACGCCCCAATACGCCGAGGAAATCCTGCAGGCGGGCAAGGCGGACCTCGTCTGCATCGGCCGCCAGATGCTGTTCAACCCGTTCTGGGCCCATCACGCCGCCTGGCAGATGGGCGTGGAGCGCGATTTCCGGTCCTGGCCCGAACCTTATGGCTGGTGGCTGGACAAATGGGTGCGGGCACTGGCTGCCAATGGCGAGGACCCCCTCGGGCCCGAGCGTTTTCCCGAACCTGCCTGAACCCGGAGGAGCCCGGCATGAACTGGGGCGAGGATATTGCCGCCACCCGGTCCCGATACGGCGACCGCGTCGGCATCGTGGATGCGGAAGGCAGCCACAGCGTTGCGCAGGTGATCGACCGCGCGGCGGGCATTGCCGATCATCTTCGCGGCCTGGGGCTGGGGCCGGGCGACTTCGTGGCCACCGCCTTCCACAATTCGGCGCTGGCGGCTGCGGCAAGCTATGGCGTGGCGCTCGCCGGCGCGGCGGAAGTGCCGGTCAACCCGGTGCTGAGCCAGGCCGAGCTTGCCCATGCGCTGCAATGCACCGGGGCGCGGCTCATGCTCGTGGACGGCGATGCGGAACCGCTGCCGGAGCTTTCCGTGCCTTTGGTCGACGCGCGCCTGATCGCAGCCCGGACGATGACCGCCGCGGACTGGCCCGACGTCGAACCCGATGCGCCGAGCCGCATCGTCTTCACCAGCGGGACGACTGGTTTCGCCAAGGGGGCGATCCACAGCCATCGCGGCCGGTGGACCGGCACGCTGCTCTTGCGGGCGTCGCTGCCGCTTCTGCCCGACCGCAGTAACCGCATCCTGCTGATGACGCCCTTCTCGCATGGCAGCTCGCTGCTGACCTTCGCCTATCTGGCGCATGGCGCCGCAGTGCACCTGACGAAGGGCGTCGATCCGGCAATCGTGCTGCCGCTGCTGGCCTCGGGCGAGGTGACGGAGATGTTCGCGCCGCCGACGGTGCTCTCCAAGCTGACGGAAGCGTCCGCCGATCCGGCATTCAAGGACCTGACGCCGCGATTGCGGATGATCCTGACCGGCACCGCGCCGCTCACGCCGACGCTCTATCGCAATGCCGTGGCCCGCTTCGGCGAGATCATCCGCGTCACCTACGGCAAGAGCGAGATCTTCAACCCCATCACCTCGCTGGAGCCGGCCGAAACCGCCACGGCCTATGCCGAACCGGCAGGAGAGGGGCTGTGCGTGGGCTGGCCGGCGGCCGGGGTGCGGGTCGAGATCCGCGACGATGACGGCAGGGCTCTGCCGCGCGGCGAAACCGGTCAGATACATCTCCACAGCCCGCATCTGTTTTGCGGCTACATGATGCGCGACGGGGTCAGGATGCTGGCGCCGGGCGAGTTCCACGACACCGGCGACATCGGGCGCATCGACGAGGCCGGACGGCTGCATCTGGTTTCGCGCCAGTCCGACATGATGAAGAGCGGCGGCTACAAGATCGCGCCGGACGAAGTGGAACGCCTGCTGGCACCGGCGCTTGCGGGCACGGAGCTGGTGGTGCTGGGCTATCCGTCCGAATATTGGGGCGAGATCGTCACCGTGGTCGCCGAGAACCCGCCGGCGGGCTGGCAGGAGCGCCTTGCGCCGGCGCTGGCCGAAATGACCTCGTACAAGCGGCCGCGGCTGTTCGCCGCCATCGACAGCCTGCCGCGCAACGCCATCGGCAAGATCGCCCGCGCCGGCCTGCGCCGTTGGCTGGCCGAACGCTACGAGCTTGTCGAGAAGCCGCGCCCCGCCTTCGTGGCGAAGGCGGCCGGGGTGCAGGAAGGCGAGCCATGACAGGGTTCGAGCAGATTCCCGGCATTTATCATCGCATGCTGGGCGATGTTCTGGTGACCGCGCTTTGCGACGGCTACATGGCCTATGACAGCCTCGACATCATACGCTATCCCGATCACGCCAGGCTGGAGGCCTTTCTTGCCGAGGAAACCCGGGTTTCGCCACCGGTCGTGTCGATCAACGCGTTCCTCTTGCAGGATGGTGCCCGCAAGATCCTCTTGGACTGCGGCTCGGGCGACATCATGGGGCCGACCTGCGGGCGGCTGCCGGGCCTGCTGGCGCGTCTCGGCATCCGGCCGGACGAGATCACGGACGTGCTGCTGACCCATGTCCATCCCGACCATTCCAACGGCCTCACCGACCCGGCGAGCGGGAACAAGCTCTTCCCGGCCGCCAGCGTCCATGTGCATCGGGCCGAGATCGCCCACTGGTTCGACGACGGGCAGAGGGAAAAGGCCACGGAGCGCCAGAAGCGGGTCTATTTCGACGCCGGGCGGATCCAGCTCAGGCCCTATCTCGCGGACGCGGTCAAGATGTTCGACCGCGAATGCGAGGTGTTGCCGGGAGTGGTCGCGCTGCCCTCGCCGGGCCACACCCCCGGTCATAGCTGCTACATGGTGCGTTCGGGCGGCGAGGCGATGATCGTGTGGGGCGACACCGTCCATGTCCCCGAGGTTCAGCTCGCCGACCCCGATGTCGGCATGATCTTCGACACCGACAGCGCGGCCGGCGCCGTCTCGCGCCGCAGGATATTGCAGCGCTGCGTGGACGAGGACCTGCTGGTTGCGGGCATGCATATCCATTTTCCGGGCTTTGCCCGTATCCGCCCCGGCCACAGCGGGGCTTTCCGTTTCGTCCAGGAGCAATGGTTCCATGCCGTGAACCACGGCCATCGCCCCGAAGTCTGGTCGCCGTCCAAGAAGGATTGAGGAAACCTGTCATGTCGATGATGAAGATCTGCCATGCCCCCGAGCCCGGGGGACCGGAAGCCCTGCGTTTCCTGAGCGTCGAGCGCCCCCGGCCCGGACCGGACGAGGTGCTGATCCGCGTCGGCGCGGTCGGCGTGAACCGGCTCGATGCGATGCAGCGCGCCGGTGTCTACCCGGTGCCGGCGGGCGCCAACCCGGTGCTGGGCGTGGAATGCGGCGGCGAAGTGATCGAGGTGGGCGCCGAGGTGCGCGACATCGCGCCCGGCACGCGCGTGGCGGCGCTGCTTTCCGGCGGGGGATATGCCGAATATGCCGTGGCCCACTGGCGCCATGTCGTCGCCGTGCCGACGGACTGGGACGATGTCCGTGCCGCCAGCGTGATCGAGACCTTCTGCACCGCGCATGAGACGCTGTTCGAACTGTCGCGGCTCGCGCCCGGCGAACGCGTGCTGATCCAGGCGGGGGCGAGCGCGGTGGGCAGCACGGCCATCCGCATGGCCCAGCATGTCGGCGCCGAGATCGTCACCACCACCGGACGCGAGGAAAAGGCACGGCGCCTGCGCGAGTGGGGCGTGCCGCATGTGCTGAACTATCGCGAGGTGGATTTCGCCGAAGCCGTGCGCGAGATCTTTCCCGACGGCATCGACGTGATCGAGGATTTCGTCGGCCCAGCCTATCTGGCGCGCCACATCTCGCTGTTGCGCTGGCGCGGACGGCTGGCCTTCGTGGGCCTGCTGAGCTCGGGCCCTGCCGAGATCGACGTCGCCTCGGTGCTGACAAAGATGGTGCAGTTGCGCGGCTTCACGCTTCGCCCGCATTCGAGCGACGAGAAGGCGCAGGTGGTGGAACGTTTCCGTCGCCGCTGGCTGCCGGTGCTCGCCAGCGGCGAGATCGAGCCTGCCATGCATGGCGTGCTGCCTTTCGACGAGGCCGTCGAGGCCCACCGCATTCTCGAGGCGGCGGACAATTTCGGCAAGATCGTGCTGCGGCTCTGATCGTCCGCTGCGCCGCTCCGTCGATTGATGGCCGCCCCCGCCGGCACTTCATCCTCCCCAACGCCGTCGGGCGCCTGCCCGCATTTCCATTCCCGAAAGGCCTTTGCCCCATGTTGATGTCCCAGATCGCCGGTGCCGGAAGCACCACACTCGTCCTGGTCCGCGAGGAGGGCCGCCCCGCGTGCGAACTGCGCGGGGCTTCCAGCCTCTACGATGTCGCGCTGGCGGCGGCTCGCTCGGGCAGGCCGCTTGCCGATCTGGTCGCGGATCAGGGCTTTGGGGCCGAGCACGACCCCGAGGCGCTGGCGCGCGAGGGGCGCTATCTCGCGCCGATCACCCATCCCGACCCTGCCCATCTGCATCTGACCGGCACCGGGCTGACGCATCTGGGCTCGGCGGCGACCCGCGACGGAATGCACGCCAAGGCGATGGCGGCGGAAACCGATCTGACCGATTCCATGAAGATGTTCCGCATGGGACTGGAAGGCGGCAAGCCGGCGCGCGGCGGGATCGGGGTGCAGCCGGAATGGTTCTACAAGGGCAACGGCCACATGCTCGCCGCCCCCGGCCAGCCGCTCGTGTCGCCCGCCTTCGCGCTGGACCACGGCGAGGAACCGGAGATGGCCGGGATCTACGTGATCGGCGACGGCGGCCGCCCGTTCCGCCTCGGCTTTGCCGTGGCCAATGAATTCTCGGACCATGTGACGGAGCGCGGCAACTATCTGTGGCTTGCCCACTCCAAGCTGCGGCCGGCCTCGGTCGGGCCGGAGATCCGCATCGGGGCGCCGCCCGCCGACATCCGCGGCGCCAGCCGCATCCTGCGCAACGGCGCCGTGGTGTGGGAGAAGCCCTTCCTGTCGGGCGAGGACAACATGTCCCACAGCTTCGCCAATCTCGAGCACCACCATTTCAAGTACCGGCTCTTCCGCCAGCCCGGCGACGTGCATGTGCACATGTTCGGAACCGCGACGCTCTCCTTCGCCGACGGCGTCCGCGCCGAACCGGGCGACGTGTTCGAGATCGAGGCCGAAGGCTTCGGCATGCCGCTGCGCAATGCGATCGCCGTCGAGGCGGCGGAAGATGTCGGCGACATCGCCGTGCGCGACCTGTAGGAGGCCGCGTGGCGGTCGCCGGTCCCCGCTTCACCTGACAGTGATGGAAGAAGCGGAGCGCGATGCTGTTTACCAGGCGTGGCGGGGCGCATGGAGGTGACCCATGTCCGGACGCATCGCAACCGCAATCGTGCTCCTGATCCTGGCGGGAATTTCCGGCTGCAACACGACCAGCAACGGCACGCAACGTCCCCCGGCCCAGACCACCAATGGCGGCAATGCCGGCAGTTCAGGCGGCATGGGCGGCGGCGGCGGCGGTGGTTACTGAGCCTATGCCGTCAGCCGGCCGCCAAACGAGAAACAGAACGATGCCGTGTGGCCATGAAAGGCTCTAAAAGGCCGAGCAGACCTGCTCGCGGTCGGTCACCACGGTTCCGTCTTCCCGGGTGGTGACTTTCTCCACCACCTTGCATTTCTGCTCGGGCTTCCGCTCGGACCTCTCCTGCATCCTGCGGAAATCCTCGTCGCGCTTTCGCTGCCATTCCCTGTTATCGGCGGCCTGACGATCGGCTTCCGCAGACCGCGAAGCGGCGGAATTGGCCATGCACATTGCCATCGCCTGCGAGCCGGGCTCGAACCCGAGCTGCTCGCAGCGCTGCTTGTCGTTTGCCATGTCGATGGAGCGCTGCTCTTCCGAACTCACGCAGGCAGTGAGCGAAATGGCCATGCCGACCGCAAGAATACGTGCTGTGTTCCAATCTACGCGAACGCTCAACGCCACTACGCCCCTCCTGCCCAATTCGTGGCGGTAAGCTCTCTTTTCTCCGAATGTCCGTCAAGCGTGCGGAGCGCCTATCCAAGCGTTTTGCTGCAGGCGTCCGCCGGCCTTTGTCCGCGCGTCCAGCCAAATTGACAGGGCCTGACCCTAGCCCTTTTCGCGATCCAGGCTCCAGGCTCCGGGGCCTGCGAAAACGAGGTACAGGAACACGAAGCAGAACAGAATGGCCGCATCGCCCCCGTTGAGCACGGGGAAGAAGCCGCGCGGCGCATGGGCCGTCCAATAGGCAACGGCCATCTCGCCGGACAGGAGGAAGGCGACGATGCGCGTCTTGAAGCCAAGGACCAGCAGGGCGCCGCCCACCGCTTCGAGTATCCCCGCCAGGCCCATGATGGAAAACAGGCTGGCGGCATGGCCGCCGCCATCCGGGAAGCCGAGCAGCTTTTGCGTGCCGTGCTCCAGAAAAAGCAGCGCGGATACGACACGGAGAACCGTCAGCGCCAGGGGTCTATATCGATCCAGCATCGCGGTCGTCCAATTCAGAGGTTCCCGGCGAAATCTAAGGGCGGCCGCTCTTTTGGCAAGCGATGCCGTGACCGGACAGTCGTGTCCCCACCTCCGCTGGTCGCCTGTCCGGCCGAGCCAGGAATGTTACGACGCGTATCACATCGTTAGCGCAGGTCGATCGCGGCAGGGGGGAATGGATGCTAGCCTCGCTCAGGTATCGCGATCAGGGAATTGTTCGATGACGACCATCACGAATGCCAAGGGCGTACCTCTCTCATACAGCGGCGCTTCCACACATCATATCTCCGCCACCGGAGCCGGGCCGGAGCTTCACGGCAGCGCCGGAAACGATTCCTTCTGGGGAGACGCCGCTGTCGATGTCGCCATGTATGGCGGTGCGGGCGACGACATCTACTACCTCTATTCGCCGCTCAACAGAGCGGCCGAAGCATTCGGGCAGGGCACCGACACGATCGTCACCTGGATGAGCTACGAGCTGCCGGACAATTTCGAGAACCTGATCGTGACGGACGGCGATCGCTATGCCTTCGGCAACGCCATGGACAACATCATCGAGGGCGGCGCGGGCCATCAGACGCTGGACGGCGGTCCGGGCGACGATGTTCTCATCGGCGGTGCCGGCCCCGATACTTTCATCATATCGAAAGGCAACGGAAGCGACCTGATCGTCGATTTCGACGCGACCGACACCGTTCGCCTCAACGGCTACGGATTGACGTCGTTCGACGCCGTCCAGGCACGCCTGGTGCAGGCCGGGCCGGACGTCCGTCTCGATCTCGGCTCCGAGGAGGTGCTCGTCTTCAAGGACATGACCATCGACAGGCTGCAGCCCGGACAGTTCGAGCTGCCGCTGGACAAATCCGGGATGACGCTGTCCTTTGCCGACGATTTCGACGCGCTCAGCCTGCGCAGCGGCACGAGCGGCACCTGGGATACCAACTTCTGGCGGGGACAGCCGAACGGGAGCACGTTGAGCGGAAACGGCGAACTCCAATGGTATATCGACGCCTTCTATGGCCCGACAGGCAAGGTCGATCCGTTCAGCGTGGAAGACGGCATTCTGACGATCACCGCGGCGCGGGCGCCGGATGACATCAAGCCGCTGATCGACAACTACGAATACACCTCGGGCCTGCTGACCAGCTTCGGGTCCTTTTCCCAAACCTACGGCTATTTCGAAATGCGGGCCGATCTGCCCGAGATCGGCGGAACCTGGCCGGCCTTCTGGCTCCTCCCGGCAGACGGCGGCTGGCCCCCGGAACTCGATGTCGTGGAAATACGCGGCCAGGACCCGAACACGCTTTTCATGGCGGCGCATTCGAATGCGGGCGCAGAGCACACCAAGGCTGGTGCCACGGTGCATGCGTCCGATGCCGAAGGCTTCCACACCTACGGAGTGCTTTGGACGCCGGACGAGCTCGTCTGGTATTACGACGATGTGGCGGTGGCTCGCGCGGCCACGCCGGCCGACATGCACGACCCCATGTACATGCTGGTCAACCTCGCGGTCGGCGGCACCGCCGGGCCCCCTTCCGACGGGCTTGCCACGCCTGCCGAAATGCGCATCGACTATATCCGCGCCTATACGCTGGACGACGTGGAGACCGGCACATTGGGCATGGCGCGGGATGTCGCGGACGCGCCGCAGGACTGGCTGGCGTAGGAGTAGCAATGAAGCAATATCAATGCCGACGATCCGCCGATGGTGGAGCTGAGGGGGATCGAACCCCTGACCTCGTCATTGCGAACGACGCGCTCTCCCAGCTGAGCTACAGCCCCGTCCAGCGGATGGCGCATTTATGAGGCGAGGCCGCCGCCTGTCAAGCGGCCATTTGGCAGCCGTTCGGCAGACTTTCGGCGCGGCCCCGGCGCGAGGGGGGCGGTCCCTGCGGGCCGGTCCGTGCGGCCGGCGGCGCCCGGCGGGGCAGGCCGCGTGCCGGCGGCGGAAAGCGTGGCGACAAGCGGGCTCTTGCCCGTTTTCGCGCGAATGGCTACATGTCGGCGACAACCGGAGACCGGCATGATCGCCCTCATACAGACAATCGTCCTGGCCCTCGACCTCTACTGGTGGATCATCATGGGCGCGGCGATCTTTTCCTGGCTCTACGCGTTCAACGTGGTCAATCCGCGCAACCAGGTGGTCGGCACCGTCGGCAATGCGCTCTACCGGCTGACCGAGCCGGCACTGCGGCCGATCCGCCGCTTCATGCCCGATCTCGGCGGCATCGACATCTCGCCCATCATCCTGTTGCTCATCCTGTTCTTCCTGCGCCAGTTCATCATCACCACCATCGTGCCCCTGGTGGTGTGAGCGCGGCCATGGACGGGCCGGTCCGGCTGCGCAAGGACGGCATCGACCTGTTTGTGCGGCTGACGCCGAAATCCTCGGCCGAAGCGCTGGAAGGCGCCGAGACGGCGGCGGACGGACGCCGCCACCTGAAGGCGCGGGTGCGCGCCGTGCCGGAAAAAGGCGCCGCCAACACGGCACTGGAAAAGCTTCTGGCCAGGACGCTCGGCGTGCCGGCGACTGCCGTTTCTGTGGTCGCCGGCGGCACCGCGCGCCTGAAATGCGTGCGCGTGCAGGGAGACCCGGCGGCGCTTGCCGCGCGCGCCGAAGCCCTGCTGTAGCGCGTCGCCCGCCGCTTCCCGTTACGGCACCGCCTCGCCGTGCTGGGTGATGTCGAGGCCCTCGATCTCTTCCTGGGGGCTCGGGCGCAGGCCGACCAGCGCCTTGACGACGGCGAGGATGGCGAAGGTGGCGACCGCGGTCCAGGCGATGGTGAAGACGATGCCGTAGATCTGGGTGACCACGGAAGCGTTCCGGCCCAGGCCGTTGATGGCGGGGTCCGCCAGCAGGCCGGTCAGCAACGCGCCCACGATGCCGCCCACGCCGTGCACGCCGAAGGCGTCGAGCGAATCGTCGTAGCCCAGCGCGCGCTTGATCCTGACGGCGGCCAGGTAGCAGACGATGCCGGCCACGATGCCGACGACCAGCGCGCCCGAGGGATTGACGAAGCCGGCCGCCGGCGTCACCGCCACCAGTCCGGCCACGGCGCCGGAGATGATGCCGAGCACGCTCGGCTTGTCCGCGACCGCCCATTCGCAGAACATCCAGGCAAGCGCGGCCGCGGCGGCGGCGACCTGGGTGTTGAGCATGGCCGCGCCCGCCAGGCCGTCGGCGGCAAGCTCGGAGCCGGCGTTGAAGCCGAACCAGCCGACCCACAGGAGTGCGGCGCCGATCACCGAATAGACCAAATTGTGCGGCGCCATGTTGGCGCTGCCGTAGCCGGCGCGCTTGCCCAGGACCAGCGCCGTCACCAGGCCGGCCACGCCGGCATTGATGTGGACGACCGTGCCCCCGGCGAAGTCCAGCACGCCGGCCGAGCCGAGGAAGCCGCCGCCCCACACCCAGTGGGCGATCGGCGCGTAGACGACGAGCAGCCACAGCGCCATGAAGACCAGCAGCGCGGAAAACTTCATGCGCTCGGCGAAGGCGCCGGCGATCAGCGCCGGGGTGATGATGGCGAAGGTCATCTGAAAGGTCGAAAAGACGAATTCGGGGATGTTGGCGACCCCCGGCGCCCACAGCGTCTCCACCGTGATGCCGCGGTGGAACGCCTTCGACAGGCCGCCGACGAAGGCGTTGAGCGTGCCCCCATCGGAGAAGGCCAGCGAATAGCCGACGACGAACCACAGCACCGTCACCAGGCAGCAGATGGCGAAGCTCTGCATCACCGTGGCCAGCACGTTCTTCTTGCGCACCATGCCGCCGTAGAAAAGGGCAAGGCCGGGGATGGTCATCATCAGCACCAGCGCCGTGGCCGTCAGCATCCAGGCGGTGTTGCCCGAATCGAGCGCGGGCGGTGGCGCGGCCTGCTGGGCGCGCGCCGCCGTCGTGCCCATGGCGCCCGCCGCGGTCGTGGCGAAAGCGAGCGCGCGGACGGCGTTGGCGGGCATGCGGCCCGCTGGCATGCGGCAGGCCGGCGGGTTGAAAAGGGAAGGGGTGTTCATCCTGTCTCTCCGTTGGCGTTCTCCCGGCATGCAGGGGCCGAAGCCGTTTCCGCGCGGCCTTCCGGGCCGCCGCGGCATGGCTCCGCCCGCGCTCGGCGGGGATCGGCCATCGCGATTCAAGCGCCGTGCCAATTGCCGGCGCAGGGGCGAAGGCACTGAAATAAAACGGAGATTTGCGACGCCCCGGACACGTGACGGTCGGCATGCGCCGGGTATCTGCCTAATTCAAGGGCAGATACGAAGATGTGCTTATTATGTAGGCGAATGCCGGCGCAGGCGGATCAGTCCTTCCTGCGCGACCGAGGCGATCAGGGTGCCGTCGCGCGCATAGAGCGCGCCGCGGCTGAAGCCGCGGGAGCCGGAGGTGGAGGGGCTGTCTTGGGCGTAGAGCAGCCAGTCGTCCAGCGGGTGCGCGCGGTGGAACCACATGGCGTGGTCGAGGCTGGCGGCCTGGATGTCGGGATCGAACAGGCCGCGCCCATGCGCGAAGGTGGAGGTGTCGAGCAGCGTCATGTCGGAGAGGTAGGCCAGCAGCACCGGGCGCAGGCGCGCGTCTTCGGGAACCGGGCCGTTCAGCCTGATCCAGACGTTCTGGCGGGGCGGCAGCTTGTCGCGGCTGGAATAGTGCTCGACATTGACGGGGCGGATGTCGAGCGGCCGCTCGCGGGCCCAGAACTTGCGGATCGCATCGGGAATGTTCTCGACGGTCTGCAGAAGCTCGCGCTGCGAGGGCAGCGTCTCCGGCGCCGGCACGTCGTGCGGCATGGGCATCTGGTGGTCCAGCCCCTTTTCCCGGACCTGGAAGGATGCTTCCAGCGAGAAGATGGCCTGACCGTGCTGCACCGCCGTCACGCGGCGCGTGGTGAAGGAGGAGCCCTCGCGAATGCGGTCCACCTGGTAGACGATCGGCACCTTGATATCGCCCGGCAGCATGAAGTAGGCGTGCAGGGAATGGACGTGGCGGTCGGCGTCCACGGTGCGCTGGGCGGCCACCAGCGCCTGGGCGATGGTCTGGCCGCCGAACACGCGCTGCCATTCCACCTGGGGGCTGCGACCACGATAGAGGTTGTGTTCCAGCTCCTCGAGGTCGAGAATGCCGAGAAGCTGCTCCATGGGCGTCGTCATGCTGGGTTGGCCTCGCGCGAAATCCGCGACGGGTTTCCGACAGGAGCGGCGGGCAGTCAAGTGGCAGGACAGGGCGCAGGCCGCGTGGCGGCCGGCTGTGAAAGGGAGCGGAGCGCGATGGAGCAGAAGGGCGATGCCGGAAGCCGGTCCGGGCTCGACGTGCTGATTGCGGGTGCCGGCTATGCCGGGCTGGCGGCCGCCGTGTCGCTCAAGCAGGCCAGGCCGAGCCTTGCCGTTGCGGTGGTGGACGCCGCGCCGGAAGGCGCGTGGCGCCGCGACGGGCGGGCCTCGGCGATCGCGGCGGCGGCCTGCCGCATGCTGGAACAGCTCGGCGTATGGGACGAGATCGCGCCGGAGGCGCAGGCCATCACCGACATGGTCATCACCGATTCGCGCACCGCCGATCCGGTGCGGCCCGCGTTCCTCACCTTCGCCGGCGAGGTGGCGCCGGGCGAGCCCTTCGCCCATATGGTCTACAACCACGACCTGAACGGCGCGCTGCGGCGCCGCTCCGCCGAGCTTGGCATCGACATCATGGAAGGCATCGCCGTCCAGTCCTTCGACACGGACGGCGGCGGCGTCACCGTGCATCTGGCGGACGGGGCGACGCTGCGGGCGCGGCTCCTGGTGGCCGCCGACGGCGTCAATTCCCGCCTGCGCGACATGGCCGGCATCAGGACCGTGCGCTGGGCCTACGGCCAGTCCGGCATCGTCTGCACGGTGGCGCACGAGCGCCCGCACAACGGCCGCGCCGAGGAGCATTTCCTGCCGGCCGGCCCGTTCGCCACGCTGCCGCTGAAGCCCGACAAGGACGGCACCAACCGCTCCTCCATCGTCTGGGCCGAGCGCACCGAGGATGCCGAGAAGCTGGTCAGTGGCGACGAACTGGTGTTCGAGACGGAGCTGGAGCATCGCTTCGGCCTCAAGCTCGGCGAGATCCGCGTCATGGACAAGCCGCGCGCCTGGCCGCTGGGCCTCACGCTGGCGCGGGCCTTCGTGGCGCCGCGCTTCGCGCTGGCGGGCGACGCCGCCCATGGCATCCACCCGATCGCCGGCCAGGGCCTCAATCTCGGCTTCCGCGACGTGGCGGCGCTGGCCGAGGTGGTGGTGGAGGCCGACCGGCTGGGCCAGGACATCGGCGCCCTGGACGTGCTGGAACGCTACCAGCAATGGCGCCGCTTCGACACGGTGCAGATGGGCGTGACCACGGACGTGCTCAACCGGCTGTTCTCCAACGACATCGCGCCGGTGCGGGCCGTGCGCGACATCGGGCTCGGCCTCGTCGACCGCATGCCGCGCCTCAAGGAATTCTTCATCCGGCAGGCATCAGGGCTTTCCGGCGGCACGCCCAGGCTGCTGCGCGGCGAGGCCATCTGAATCGTTCCTGCTCCTACCGCACCACCCTGACCACGGTGCGGTCAGACAGCAGCGGCAGAAGCCGGGCCATGGTGCGCGCGCTCACCGCCACGCAGCCCTGCGTGGGCGTGAAGTCCGGCCGGGCGAGATGGAAGAAGATGGCGCTGCCGCGTCCGCGCCGGCGCGGGCTGATGTTCCAGTCCAGCACCAGGCAGGCGTCGTAGAGCCGGTCGGGACGCTGCATATATTCGTGGCTGACCGGATAGGGCAGCCTGACCGGGCGGTTGTAGTTGCGGTCGTCGGGCACCTCGCACCAGCCGAGGTCGGCGTCGATCGGCGCCATGGCAAGGCGCGTGCGCCGCGCCGTGGCGAAATGGTCGGGCCGGAAATAGCCGCCCAGGATGCGCATGGCCGCCAGCGGGGTGGCGCCGTCGCCCTCGCGCTTGGCGGCCGAGATGCCGCCGCGGCCCAGCGCGCAGGGAAACACCAGCGGGCCCGCCTGCAGAATGCCCTTGCTGGGGTTGCCGGGCCTGGCGCGCACGGTCAGAACGCGAAGACCTGTTGGCAAAGCCGCAGTCGCCCCATTGCGTCCGCTTTTTTTCCTGTATGATCGTGTCACGGAACAAATCTCTGTGATCGGCTGTTGTTGCCGGTGAGCTTCAGCATAAACGTCAGACGGTCAACAGGTGGCTGAACCTTATTTCATAACAATGGATTGACCCATGAGCACACGCACCATCCTGATCGTCGACGACGATGAAGACCTGCGCGCCATGCTGGTAGAGCAACTGTCGCTCTACGAGGAATTCGACGTGCTTCAGGAAGCGACGGCCGCAAAGGGCATCGCGGCCGCGCGCAACGGGGCCGTGGACCTGCTTATCGTGGATGTCGGCCTGCCGGACATGGACGGACGGGAAGCCGTGAAGATCCTGCGCAAGGGCGGTTACAAGGCGCCCATCATCATGCTGACGGGGCACGACACCGATTCGGACACCATCCTGGGCCTGGAAGCCGGCGCGAACGACTATGTGACGAAGCCGTTTCGCTTCGCGGTGCTTCTGGCGCGCATCCGCGCGCAGCTTCGCCAGCACGAGCAGAGCGAGGACGCCACGTTCTCCGTCGGGCCCTACACGTTCAAGCCGAGCCAGAAGCTGCTCATCGACCAGCGTGGCGCCAAGGTGCGGCTGACCGAGAAGGAAGCCTCCATCATCAAGTATCTCTACCGCGCCGACCAGAAGGTGGTGACGCGCGACGTCCTTCTGGAGGAGGTGTGGGGCTACAATTCGGGCGTGACCACGCACACGCTGGAGACGCATGTCTACCGCCTGCGCCAGAAGATCGAGCGCGATCCGTCCAATGCCGAAATCATCGTCACGGAAAGCGGCGGCTACAAATTGGTTCCGTAAGATATTAAGCAATTTGACGGCCTATAGGGCCGGTGGCGATTCGGGGCGCGGGGGTCGCTTTTTTGGAGGGAACGGCCTGTCGGCCCGGGGACGTGGGACCATGCATGCCTGGCTGGTCGTGAACTGATGGCGCTGGATGACGACATCCGCTCCTTGTCCGGCGTGGCTCTTTTCGAGGGCTTCACGCAGGAACAACTGCGCCTTCTGGCCTTCGGCGCGGAAACCACCGTGCTGCCGGCGGAACGCAAGCTCTACCGCGAGGACGACGAGGCCGATTCGGCCTATGTGGTGACCGCGGGCTCGATCGTGCTCTATCGCGAGGCGGACGAGGCCCGCACGCCGATCGCCGCCATAGGTCCGGGCGCCATCCTCGGCGAACTGGCGCTGATCGCCGACACCAGGCGCATGACCAGCGCCTACGCGGCGACCGATACGCATGTGCTGCGGCTCAACCGCAGCATGTTCCGGCGCATCCTGGAGGAATATCCGGAACTTGCCGTGCGCCTCCACAAGCGCGTCGCCGGGGAGTTGCAGGCGCTGGTGGCGCGCATCGAGGCGCTGGCTCCCAAATTCGAGGGCTGAACCGGCCATGGCGGATGAGCGGGTAACGGCAATGACGCTGGTGCGCGCAGGAGAAGAACATCTGCCCTTCATCCTGGCTGCCGAGCGCGGCGAGGGCTACGAGGCGCTCGTCGGGCGCTGGGAGGAAGCGCCCCATCGCGCCGCGCTTGCCGACGGCAGCCATGCCTATTTCATCGGCCTGGAGAACGACGGGCCGGCCGGTTTCGTGATGCTGCGCTTCTGGGGGGCGCCCGAGCGGGTCACGCTGGTGCGGCGCGTGGCGGTTGCGCGGCCGGGGCAGGGGCATGGCCGCCGGCTGCTGGCCGCCGTGGTGGACCGCGCCTTCCGCGAAACGCAGGTTCACCGTCTCCAGATAGGGCTGTTTCCGGACAATGCGCGCGCCCGCCGCGCCTACGAGGCGGTCGGCTTCAGGGCCGAAGGCATCTCGCGCGGCAGCGCCTTCTTCCACGGCGAATATCGCGACGAGCTGGTCATGTCGCTGCTGCGGCCCGAATGGGAGGCCGGCGCTGCCGGATAAGCCTCAGCCGAGTTCGAAGCGCGCGATCACCGGCACGTGGTCGGAGGGGCGGTCCCAGCCGCGCGCCTCGCGCAGGATGTCGTAGCCGAGGAAGGAAGGCACGAGATTGGCCGACGACCAGACGTGATCGAGCCGGCGGCCGCGGTCGGAGGCCGCCCAGTCCTTGGCGCGGTAGCTCCACCAGGTGTAGAGCTTCTGGTCGTGGGGTATGCCGATCCGCATCAGGTCCTCCCAGGCGCCGGCCTTGCGCATGGCCTCGAAGTTCTCGGTCTCGACCGGCGTGTGGCTGACCACGTTGAGAAGCTGCCTGTGCGACCACACGTCGTGCTCCAGCGGCGCGATGTTGAGGTCGCCGACCAGGATGGAGGCGGACGCCTCGTCCTGCTCGGCGCGCACCTCGTTCATCTCGGCCACGAAGTCCAGCTTGTGGCGGAATTTCCAGTTGATCTCCGGGTCGGGCTCGTCGCCGCCGGCCGGCACGTAGAAATTGTGAAGCAGGATCGACTTTTCCCCCGCCGAGAAGCGCACGGACAGGTGCCGGCTGTCCTCGATGTTGCAGAAGCGGCGCTTCTCCACCACCTCGAGCGGCCGCCGCGCGACCGTGGCCACGCCGTGGTAGCCCTTTTGCCCGTGAAAGGCGACATGCTCATAGCCGAGCTTGCGGAAGGCGGCCGCCGGAAACAGCTCGTCCGGGCATTTCGTCTCCTGCAGGCACAATATGTCGGGCGCCTGCTCGGCCAGCAGGCGTTCCACGAGCGGCATGCGCAGGCGAACGGAATTGATGTTCCAGGTGGCGATGGAAAAAGTCATGGAAGAAAAGGCCCGGCGAAAAATTCGTCCGGACCCTGCCAGCACGGCCGCTCAAAGACAAGGCACCGGGGCAGATCGCGACACGGCCGCGCCGATCCCGCGCCGTCTATCCACAGGCGTCAGCGCTGCTTGGTGTTCAGTTCCCGGTTGGCGGTGTAGTCGATCTTGAAGGTGTCGGCCGCGAAATTCACGCCTTCCCTGGTGTTGAAGATCATCACCGTGGTGTCCTTGCCCTGGGCGTCGGTGATGGTCCACTGGCGCAGTTCGTAGGTCTTCGGGTCGAACATCATGGTGATCATCGAATTGCCGAACACCGACCTGTCGCCGAGCTTGATGGTGGTGAGGTCGTCCTCTTCCTTGACGCTCCTGACCCGGTCGCCCGACAGGTCGATCCGGTCGGCCAGCAACAGCTTCAGCGGCGTCTTCGACAGCGGGTAGAGGTCGGAGGTGTTGAGCTTCCGGTTGAGGATGACCACCGACTGGCCGTCTGAGACCACCTGGAACTTCGAGGGCCCGTCATAGTTGAAGCGGATCTTGCCCGGCCGCTCCAGATAGAACTTGCCGCCGGTCTGCTCGCCTCTCGGCCCGAACTGCACGAACTCTCCGGTCATGGTCTTCACCGCGGAGAAGTGGTCGGCGATCCTTTGCGCCGCCGCCGGAACGGCCGCGTCGGCCCTGGCCATCTGGCCGAGGGCGGGCACCAGGTTCAGCGCCGCCGCGCCGCCTAGCGCCAGGCCGAGCCTCAGCACCTGCCGGCGGGTGGGAGTGAAGCTGCGGATCGGGGCTGTGTGTGGCTTGGTCATGCGGGTCGTTCTCTTCTGGTTGCGGGCGCGGCACGGGGCGCTTCTTCTGCCTATCGTCCCCCAGTTGGGCCTAAGTTTGGCGTCATCTCAACACATGAGGTCGGATGCGGTTCCTCAAAGCTTGTCCTCTTCCGTGGGGACGAGAATCTCGCGCTTGCCGGCATGATTGGCCGGGCCGACGATTCCCTCCTGCTCCATCCTTTCGATAAGGGAGGCGGCGCGGTTGTAGCCGATGCCGAGCCGGCGCTGGATGTAGCTGGTGGACGCCTTGCCGTCGCGCAGCACCACGGCCACCGCCTGGTCGTAGGGGTCGTCGGACTCGTCGAAATTGCCGCCGCCCGGACCGCCACGGCCGGAAGGCGCGTCCTCGTCCTCGCCCTCGTCCTCGGTGATGGCGTCGAGATATTCGGGCACGCCCTGCAGTTTGAGGTGGGCGACGATCTTCTCCACCTCGTCGTCGGAGACGAAGGGGCCGTGCACGCGCTGGATGCGGCCGCCGCCGGCCATGTAGAGCATGTCGCCCATGCCCAGAAGCTGCTCGGCGCCCTGCTCGCCCAGGATGGTGCGGCTGTCGATCTTCGACGTCACCTGGAAGGAGATGCGGGTGGGGAAATTGGCCTTGATGGTGCCGGTGATGACGTCCACGGACGGCCGCTGGGTGGCCATGATGACATGGATGCCGGCCGCGCGCGCCATCTGCGCCAGCCGCTGCACGGCGCCCTCGATGTCCTTGCCGGCCACCATCATCAGGTCGGCCATCTCGTCGATGATGACGACGATGTAGGGCATCGGCTCCAGGTCCAGCTCCTCCGTCTCGTAGACCGCCTCGCCGGTCTGGCGGTCGAAGCCCGTCTGCACGGTGCGGCTGATCTGCTCGCCCTTCTTGTGCGCCTGCAGGACGCGCGCGTTGAAGCCGTCGATGTTGCGCACGCCCACCTTGGACATCTTGCGGTAGCGGTCCTCCATCTCGCGCACGGTCCATTTCAGGGCCACCACCGCCTTCTTCGGATCGGTCACGACCGGGGTCAGCAGGTGCGGGATGCCGTCATAGACGGAAAGCTCCAGCATCTTGGGGTCGATCATGATGAGGCGGCACTCCTCCGGCTTCAGCCGGTAGAGCAGCGACAGGATCATGGTGTTGATGGCCACCGACTTGCCCGAGCCGGTGGTGCCGGCCACCAGCACGTGCGGCATCTTGGCGATGTTGACGATGACGGCCTCGCCGTTGATGGTCTTGCCGAGCGCGAGCGCCAATTTCGCCTTGGTCTGCTCGAAGTCGCGGCTGGCCAGGATTTCGCGCAGATAGACCATCTCGCGCTTGGCGTTGGGCAGTTCGATGCCGATGGCGTTGCGCCCGGGCACCACCGCGACGCGCGCCGCGATCGCGCTCATGGACCGCGCGATGTCGTCGGCAAGCCCGATGACGCGGCTGGATTTTATCCCGGGCGCCGGCTCCAGCTCGTAGAGCGTGACGACCGGGCCGGGGCGCACATGGATGATCTCGCCCTTGACGCCGAAATCCTCCAGAACTCCCTCCAGCATGCGGGCGTTCTGCTCCAGCGCTTCCTTGGACAGCGTGGGATCACGGGCGACGTTCTTCGGCTCGGCCAGGAAATGCAGCGACGGCATCTCGAAAATGTCGGAGGCGATCAGCGAGGTCTGGGCCTCGCGCTGCACGCGGGCGCCGGCCGCCGGGCGCGGCGCGGGCGCCTGCACGCGGGTGGCGGCGTCGGAGCGGAAATGGCGCACCTGCGCGGTCGGCTGCGACCGGGATGAGCCGTGCTCCGGCGCAGGATCGAAGTCGTCCGGGTCCTCCACCTCGAACATGTCCGCATCGTAGGGGTCCAGCGAGGGCGCATGGCCGCCCGCCGCGCGATCGGAGAAGTCCGGCTCGACGCGGATGCCGCCGCCGCCCATCCGGGCCTCGGCCAGCTCTGCCGATTCGACGCGCGCTGCGGCGCGGCGCCAGGCGCTGGAACCGCGCTGCGGCGCCGGGTCGAAATCGTCGCGGGCGTGCCGGCGGGCGGAGCGGCGGTGCAGCCAGGCCCGGAACGCCAGCCACCAGTGGGCAAGCGCGCCCAGTGCCAGCATGCCTTCGCCGTCGTCCTCGTCGTCGTCGGCCTCGAACAGCACCGCATCGCGATCCTCTGTCCGCGGCGCGGCAGCCTCGTCCTCCTCCTCGAGGCCGCTGCGGCGCGAGATCAATGCCGAACCATAGGCGAACAGCCACACGCCGGGGGCGGCGAACAGCGCGGCGACCACCCCGGCGACCAGGCCGCGCGGATAGCCGCCGATCAGCAGGCCGGGCAGCTTCAGCGCCATGTCGCCGGCGACGCCGCCGAGGCCGGTGGGAAGCGGCCAGGTGGGCGGCGGCACCACGCAGCCGGCCATCGCGGCCGCGCACAGCGCAAAGCCGAACCAGGCGAGCCCGCGCCGCGGCAGCTTGCCCAGCCCGTGCGCGGTAAACAGCAGGAAGGCCCAGACCACCGCCGGCACCAGGGCGGCCACCGCCGACAGGCCGAAGAACTGCATGGCAAGGTCGGAAAAGACCGCGCCGGGATAGCCCATGGCATTGGTCACCGGGTTGGCGGTGGCGTGGGAGAAGCTCGGATCGGCGACATTCCAGGTGGCGAGGCTGGCGACGGCGAAGACGACCGAGGCGAACAGGGCCGCCCCGGCCAGCCGCCCGACCTGCCGGCGCGCGAATGCCTGGATGCCTTGCCCCGTGCCGACCAGCGCGAGCGGTGCCGATGCCCCTGAACGCATTCCTCAATCCCCGTCCGTCATTGCTGTGCCGGGCCGCAAGGAAACGCCCGGTGGAATCAGCCGTCAGCCTATGCGGGGGAAGGTTAAGGTCGCTTTAACCATGAAAGGGGCCTTTTCGGCCCGGTTTGGCGCTTGCGCCGGCCTCACACGAACCAGACGCCGTCGCCGGTGGCATCGGCGGTGCCGGCGACGTTCTCGTTGCTGTCGCAAAAGAAGGCCAGCAGGTCTGGCCGGCTGGTCTGGCCGGCGCCGAGCTTGTCGAGCCAGTAGCCGAAGCCGCCCGGGTCCGGCTCGTCGGGGCGGGCTTCTCTTTTGGGGCAGGGCTTGTCAAGCAAAGGATACTGTCTCCGGCCCCAGGTGAGGCCCGGCGAAGTAGTGCTGAAGCACTGGCACGCAAAGGATCTGAGCTGCAGGACGTGATGGTTGCCCGCCAGGGGTCTGGCTTCTCTTCGAAGTCGGCGCTTGACCGCTCCATGATCGGGTCGGATGGAGAGGCATCCCACTCTTTTTTCCGAAGCTGCCAGTCTTAACTGACGTCCAGCCCGCCCGCGAGATTGCCTACCCACTCGTCCCTGAACGGGACCTCTATCCGCGCAGCGTCGCGGAATTCTCTATTCGATCGATCACTCAGGCGGTCTTGGCCTCCCAGCGATATGGCGTATTGTCCATCCACATCCGATGCAGGATGACTGCCAGGCGTCGAGCCACCGCCACGGTAGCCTTTGCCATACCTCGCCGACGCGCAATGGATAGTCCCCACGTCTTCAGCGGAGAGCTGCGCTTCGTGAGCCGCAGCAAGATTCCGGCGGCTTCTACCATTACCCAGCGGATTCCTGCATCGCCGCACTTGGAGATGCCTCTATCCCGGTCGATCTCGCCGGATTGATAGCGTGAAGGCGTCAATCCGAAGTGGGCTGGAACGGACCGAGATCGACTGAAGCGCGCCGGTTCGTCGACGCCAGCCCGAAAGCTTAGGGCAACCACCGGCCCAACTCCCGGTGCCGTCATGAGGAGTTTGCAGATGTCGTCGTTCTCAGCCAGCCGTTCCATCGCCTTTTGCAATCGCTGAAACTGCTCTCTCAGCACGCGGCGCACTTCCAGGAGAGGATCGATCACCAGGTGAAGATGCGGGGACTGTTCGAGCAATTCGATAATGCGCCGCTCAAACTGCAACCTGGTCACGACTCCAACCTTGAGGCCGAAGTTGCGCAGCAGGCCGCGTAGGTTGTTCTCCGCATCGACAATCTTCGCCTGCACGAACTTGCGCGCAGTGAGCAGCATCCGAATCTCCTGGCTCCGAACGGTCTTGACATGGACCGGCTTGTAGAGCCCGACCCGCATCATCTGCGCGATGCCTCGGGCATCATTGCGATCGGTCTTGTTGATCTGAGCTGAGAGCGCGGCCTTCATGTGCCGCGTCTCAACACAGATCACTGGATAGCCTGCGGCCGCGAGGCCGCTGTAGAGCCATTGCGAGAGTGGACCGGCCTCTAGGCCGACGCGCTTGTAGGGACCGCCAACTGCGTGAAGTGCGGTGCCGATCACAGTCGGCTCGGTCTCGACCTTGCACTCACGGATGAGATCGCCATGCGCATCCATCACGCAGATGCTGGTTGAGCGCACCGAAACATCAAGGCCAACGAACAATTCCATAGCAAAAGCCTCCTCCAGGTTGAACCGTTGGAGCTTGCCCGGAAGACGGTCTACCAGCCACCCTTTCAAAGGAGGCGGCTGGCGCCCCAATCATCCGATCTTTTTTATGCCGCAGGTCTACCCAAGCCAGATGCCATCAGCCACGGCGTCTGCCGTTCTCGCAACGTTCTCGTCGCTCTCCGAGAAAAAGGCGAGCAGATCACCCCGGTTGGTCTGGTGGGTATCGAGTTTCTCCACCCAATAATCGAATCCGCTTGGATCGGATATGCGGCCCAGCGTGTGCAAATACAGCAGTTCGACATATTCCGAATTTGTCACCGTCTCCTGCGTCCCGTAGGTGCGGGCGAATTCGGGAGAGTGAATGAAGCTATCTGCCACTGCTTTGAGTGACGTGGTGCCGGAATCGAGTCGACCGACCCAATAGCTCAGCCCTTCCGTGTCTGGAACGCGGTCGAATGCCGCTTGGTAGAGCCGGTATGCTTGGCCGGCGTTCCCGTCGAAATCGAAGGCCAGCGTGCCGTCATCAAACTGCAGCCGCTCGATCGAAATTAAGGTGTAATTCTCGCCAGATGGACTGCTGAGGTGAATGGAGCCATCGTTGTTGAGGGTGATCGAATGGGGCCCTCTTTCCGCTCCGAGCTTGACTGCGTCGATACCAGCCAGCCCATCAATTATGCGCGCGCCTGAGCGAATATTGATGATATCATTTCCAGCGGTTCCTACCTGCCGGACGCCAGGAGGGGTTTGGTTGAGGAAAATGCTCACCAGGCCATCCCCGCCGATTGAAACAATGTCCGGAGTGCCGTTACCGTCAAAATCACCAACATGCGCAGCATATGACGGGAGGAAATCGAGTTTTGTGCGCGTGAAATATCCGCCTTCGTTTATCCACAGATCCGGTTTCGGCACATCAGGCCCATTGTAGGTCGACAAAATATCAAGGTCGCCGTCACCATCGAAATCGACCGGATAGTTCCATTGCCGCCAATATGGGACATTTTCTTCACTAACCCCGAAGCGTTGAGCAGCTTCGTCAATGAAGGTCCCATCGGGTTGCTGGACAAAGAGCTGGGTGCCAACGCCAGTGAAATCGTAGCGGTAGGAATTTACCAGTATGTCCATCAGGCCATCACCGTTAACATCGAAAAAATCGACGTCGACGGCCTGGGATTGCCCCCCGAAAGCGGCGGGAAGGATGGTGTTGTTATCGATGAATTTTCCGGTGCCATCGTTCCACAGGATGCGATGGTAGCCTGACCCCGATCCCATAAACAAATCAGGGGCGCCGTCCCCGTTGATGTCGCCGAACTCCTGACTCGTATAATGCCCGTTTTGTGTTGATGCTACTGACGCTGGCAGGCTGTTGGCAGAAATCGAGAAATTTCCTGCGCCGTCATTAATCATGATGTAGGGGCCATACATATTCTCCCCGTACATATTGCCTACGATTATGTCGAGATCACCGTCACCATCGATGTCTGCCGTCGATGTGGAGTGGGTGTAGTCGACCAGACCCGGCAAATTTCCTTCGGAAAAGCGCAAGCCGCCATTCTCAGTGAGCAGAAGCCGGTTCGGAAGGCCAGGAAACGGGTCGGCGTCGTAGCCATGGTCTGCAATGAAGACGTCCTGCAATCCATCGCCGTTGAAATCTCCCGTAATGATCTCGCGAGGATGTATGACGCCAGGAATGCCACCGACAATTTCACCGCTAACATCAGTGAACGTGCCATTGGCATTGTTGCGAACAACAATGATTGGGAGCAAGCCGTAAGACGGAGGCCACTTCAGCGGGGCAATAACCAGGTCATCAAAACCGTCGCCGTTGAAGTCAAAAACACCAGTCGCACCGACCGACGCACCTGCCGGAAATTTTATCGAAAACTGATATGCTATACTAAAAAGCGCCATCCTTGCTAACCTCTCCCCGAAAATGGAATCAGGCTCGGATATCTGCTGGATTTGCGCAATTTTGCAATATTATTTTATAAAGGACTTTGCTGGAGCTGTAGAAAGCCGAAGGTGCGATCGTCACAAGCAAGGATGAGTTCGGGCCGGCCCGAACGCGGGAAATAGCTCACCGTCTTCACTACGGTCGAATGCGACGACGACGATCAGCTTTGGTTGCTTCTGCTGGGGCAGGGCGTGGTTGGAAATAGCGGCAGTATAGTCCTGTCAGTTTCTTCCCGAAAATTTCGGCTCGGTAACGGGTAATCAATAAAATCAATGACCTAGATTTAGGGTCGCTTTAACCATGAAAGGGGCCTTTTGCGGCCCCGGGCTGGCGCTTGCGCCGGCCTCACACGAACCAGACGCCGTCGCTGGTAGCATCGGCGGTGCCGGCGACGTTCTCGTTGCTGTCGGAAAAGAAGGCCAGCAGATCGGGCCGGCTGGTCTGGCCGGTGCCGAGCTTGTCGAGCCAGTAGGCGAAGCCGCCCGGGTCCGGGTCCCGGCCGAGCACGTTGGCGTAGAGCAGTCCGATGAAGGCGTCGTCGGAGAGCGTGCCGTCGTCGCCGTAGAGCTTGATGAACTCCGGCGAGGCCATGAAGGAGCGCGCCACGTCCTCGAAGCTCGACTGGCCGGCGTCCTGATGGCGGATCCAGTAGCCCAGCCCCTCGGCGTCGGGTTCGCGGCCGAAGGCGGTCTGGTAGAGCCGGAACATCTGCCCGGCGGTGCCGCCGGTATCGAAGGCCAGCGTGCCGTCGTCGAACTGCAGCCGCTCGATCGAGGACAGCGTGTCGGTGCCGTGCGGCCCGGTGACATAGAGCATGCCGTGCGGGCCCTTTTCGATGGCGTAGTCGGCGGCCGGACCGGAAAAGGTCACGGCATCGAGCCCGCTCAGCCCGATGAAATGCGTCGGGCTGTCGCCGGCGCTGAACCGGTCGTCTCCGAAGGTGCCGGTGACGCGCGCCTCGTCGACGTCGGCGACGTCGATCTCGAAGGTCTTGGCGGTGGTCAATCTTCCGTCGGAGACCGAGACCTCGACCAGATAGGCATTGGTGCCGGCGGCCGAGCCGGGCCATTCGAAATCGGGCATGTGCCTGAAGGTCAGCTGCCCGGTGGCGGCATCGATGACGAAGGCGTCGGCATCCCGGCCGCCGGAGATCGCATAGGTCAGCGCGTCCCCGTCGGGATCGCGGGCCTCGACGGTGAAGGCGGCCTTGTCACCCTCCACCGCGTTCTGCAGGCGCGGGCTCAGGATGATGGGCGCGGCGTTTGATGGAGGCTTATCGTCGTCGTTCAGGATTGTGCCAACGCCTTGGCCTTTGGCGACCGAGGCATTGATGCTGTTCGAAATATTGACGAAGAATGTTTCGTCCGGCTCCCATTGCCGGTCGCCGAAGACGGATATCGTCACCGTCGTGGACTGCTCTCCGACTGCAATTTTGCCGGACCCGCTGATCAGCGCGTAGTCGGTCGCATCCGCCGTTCCGTCGGATGTCGAAAAGTCGAATGTCACGTCCAGCGTGGAGAGTAGATCGAGTGAGATTGTGAAGACGAAATCCGTCGTGCCGGAATTGCCTTCAATCCGGCTGACGTCATCGATGGAGATGCCGGGAAGTGCCAAGCCAATTTCCGTCTCGGAATATGTTACAAAAGGAACCGGCCCCGTCAGATGCAAAAGATAAGTGTTCGCATCCCCGGTGACGGTATATTGCAGTTGCGTTCCGCCCGGCAGCAAGTTCACGGTTTGGAACGTCTCGCTGCCGGTCAACTGAATGCGGTCTCCCAGCGAGAAGTCGGTGATCGTGTCGCCGTCCAGGTCTTCCGCCGAGCCGCGAAAGATGTCGTTTCCAGGCCCTCCCGTTAAAGTGTTAGCGCCAGGGCCGCCGACCAAAATATCATCGCCACCGCCGCCGACAAGAACGTCATCGCCGCTGCCGCCGATGAGCACGTCGCCGAAGTCTCCTCCTACGAATGTGACATCTCCATTGCCGTCCGAGAGGTCAAATAGAACTCCATATTTATCAACATCCATATTTTCAATATCTAAATTGCGTAATATATATAGTATAGAAGATGTTGGTGTACGTTCTAAATACACCCCAAAAACGCTACTATAGTCAGGATGAAAATAACTACCTTTACCAATATTAAAAGGATATAAAATTCCATTCTCGATAATTCCATTAACATCTATGGTGATGTTAGGATTAACGAATATATCGTAAGATTCGGCCGGGTCGTAGTTGCCATTGTACGTGTATCTAAACGTGCCAACCATGTCGCGTTCCCCTCGTTTGCCGCCCCTAGACCTAACGCCTTGGTTTTCTTGGAATGAGCAGTATTCCCCGACGCACCGACATTTCCGGGCAGGAGCCGATTGTGAGGAACAATTCGCCGCCCCCACACCGCGCGCTTCCCCGCCTTCAGCGCTGTCGAATCGGCAGCGCTGAAGGCGGGTGGCCTTGCGGCGGTGCGGCCGATAACGAAACGGCCGGACCCTCGACCCTATAGCGGATTGCTGCTTTGCAGGGCGTCCAATCGCTATGCAGTTCGTCTCAGGGCAGCCGCGACGGATGCTACTTGTCGCGCATCCCCTCGCGGAACGCGGTTGGCGTCAGGCCATTGCGGTCACGAAATGCGCGCGCAAAGGCCGAGGGGCTGGCGAATCCGCACTCCATGGCGATCCGCTCGACATGCCAGTCCGGCGCCGAGGCGAGCAGTGCCGATGCCCGGTGAAGCCGCCCGGCGCGGATCATCTCGCCGATCCCCTGATCGTGCCGCGCAAAAATCCGGTAGAGATGCGCCCGTGAGCAGCCGAGCGCACGCGCTATCCTTGCGGACGTGAGATCCGGGTCGCCGAGATGCAACTGGATGTAGCGACAGGCCGCAGCATGTAAGGCCTCGTCGTGGCGTTCGTCCGGCGTCGCGCCGAGATCGGCATGCGCCCGGGCGAGAGTGCCCACGGCAATATCCACGGCGGCGTTGACAACGACCGCCGTGGCGTGCTCGTCCAGTCTGTCGCTTTCATTTGCGATCATGACGAGACACGACGTCAAGATACTGGCAAGCCCCTCGGGTGGCGGCCCATAAAGGCCATCGCGCAACAGGCCGGGTTTGTCGGCAAGGCCAGGCGCGAGCTTGACCTTCGGGATCGTCAGATAGACATGCGAATGGCCGTCGGACATCGTCGTCATCGGGCGGGTGCCGTCCATGACGGTGAGACCCGATGCGGGTGTGACCGTGCGCGTCACGTCGCTATCCGTTCTTATTTTCACGGCGCCCGACAGGCAAAGGCTGAACAGGACATATTCATCATTGGACCTGGCGAACCGGGAAACCACATCGTCGCTGCTGACAAAGCCGAAGGTCGATCCGTCCGCCGCGTGGTAGAGCTTTAGGTCCGCGTTGAAATCCTTGCGCTTTTCCTTCTGAGAGACATCGAGGTCGATGAAGCTGTGGATGCCGCGCCAGAAGTCGAAGCGTTGCGCGGCCGGCACAGAACGTGTCGAAAAGCGACGGAAGCCGCTTTTGGCGGGCCCAAGCTTTCCTCCCGTGCCTCTCATGTCTTGCCCCCACAAGCCCAGAAGAAATGCCGAACACACGAAAATAACCGTTGGATGACCTTGCGCAAGGAAAACTATTGTGTCGCGCAACGGGCGTCGGGTCGCCCTTCACTGCTCCGTGGGCGCGGGTTTCGCCGGCAGTGCCCGGCCGTCGGGATTGGGGTGGGGTTTTGGACGGCCGGGCTGCCGTCACACGTGGCGGCGGCACAACGGTAGGCGCGGCATGCGGCGGCGGCAATTAGGCCGAAGGAGCTACCGCGGGGGCTGCCGGCGGCGCGCGGCGCAGGGCGTCAGGCGCCGCGTGCGGTCGTTCCCATATAGGCCTCGCTGCGCTCCACGGCGCGATAGAAGTCGGCGAGCTGCTTGCCGCGCTCGGGACGGAAGGTGCGGTCGCAGATCACGAGCGAGGAGATGCGGTCGATGCGGAAGGCGCGGAAGTCGGCGCGCATCTCGCACCAGGCGATCAGCGTCCACACCTTGCCCCAGAACCACAGGCCCAGCGGGCGGATGTCGCGGCTGGTGGCGCGGCCGGCTTCGTCGCTGTAGTCGATGGTCAGCACCTGCCGCTTCTCCACCGCCCGCTCGATCAGGTCGATGGCCTCGCGCGCGGCGTCGCTCACCACCCACATCGGCGTGTGGATCTCGGTGCGGGCGATGCGGTCCTTCTCCGTGTCGGGAAGCACGGCGCCGATCTTGACCAGCGCCTCGTCGGCCGCGCGGGCCATCGCCGCGCCGCCGAAGGCGCGCACCATGCGCGCCCCGGCCACCAGGGCCACGATCTCGTCACGCGTGAACATCAGCGGCGGGAGGTCGAAGCCCTCCCTCATCATGTAGCCGACGCCGGCCTCGCCGTCGATCGGCACGCCGGTCGATTGCAGGTCGGCTATGTCGCGGTAGATGGTCCGCCCGGAAACCTCCAGCCATGCGCCGAGCTTCTGCGCCGTGACCAGCCGGCCCCCGCGCAGGTGCTGAACGATCTGGAAAAGCCTGTCGGCACGTCGCATTCGCTTCTCCCGGCTTAGATGCCATCTCGGCAGGTGCGGCCCGCCGCGCGGGGCATTGTATCGCATGTCGCTCCTGACAGCATAATGTCAGGAGTGCATGCGCCGCTTTCGGCCGCGAGCGCATCAGCGCTCGCGGCTTTCTTCCTCCGCATAGCGGTCCGGCCAGCCGATGTCGGCGCGCAGATGCGGCGGCAGCGAGTTTAGCAGGCGCTCGGTGCGGATCTCGTTGCGGATGGTGCGCACCTTGCCGGCATAGGACCTCAGCAGGGTAAAGACGGCGAAACGGGTCATGGCAGCCTCCTCTCGATCGGACAGGAAGCATCATCGCACACCCCTGCTGACAGCCCTGCGTCAGGAGGGACGGAGCCGGTCAGGCGCCGATGCCGCGCGCCTTGAGCGCTGCCGTGATCTCGTCGAGGATGGCGGGGTCGTCGATGGTCGCCGGCATGTTCCACTCTTCCTTGTCGGCGATCTTCTGCATGGTGCCGCGCAGGATCTTGCCCGAGCGCGTCTTGGGCAGGCGCTTGATCGTCACCACCGTGCGGAAGGCCGCAACCGGGCCGATCCTGTCGCGCACCAGGCCGACGGCTTCCTGCTCGATCGTGGCGCCGTCGCGCGTGACGCCGGCGTTCAGCACCACGAAGCCCAGCGGCACCTGGCCCTTCATGGCGTCGGCCACGCCGATCACCGCGCATTCGGCCACGTCGGGATGCTCGGCCAGCACCTCCTCCATGGCGCCGGTGGAAAGCCGGTGGCCGGCGACGTTGATGATGTCGTCGGTGCGGGCCATGACGAAGAGATAGCCGTCTTCGTCCAGTATGCCGGCGTCGGCGGTCTTGTAGTAGCCGGGGAACTCGTCGAGATAGGCTTGGGAGAAGCGCCTGTCGGCGTTCCACAGCGTCGGCAGGCATGCGGGCGGCAGCGGCAGCTTCAGCACCACGTTGCCCAGCGTGCCGGGCGACACCTCATGGCCGGCATCGTCCAGGATGCGGATGTCGTAGCCCGGCATGGCGACGCCCGGCGAGCCGTATTTCACCGGCAGCGTGCCCAGCCCCACCGGGTTGTGGGTGATGGGCGCGCCGGTCTCGGTCTGCCACCAATGGTCGATCACCGGCACGCCGAGGGCGCGTTCCGCCCATTTGATCGTCTCGGGATCGGCGCGCTCGCCGGCCAGGAACAGGGTGCGGAATTTCGACAGGTCGTATTTCGCCACCAGTTCGGCTTTCGGGTCCTGGCCCTTGATGGCGCGGAAGGCGGTGGGCGCGGTGAACAGGGCCGCGACGCCATGGTCGGCGATGACGCGCCAGAAGGTGCCGGCGTCGGGCGTGCCCACCGGCTTGCCCTCGAACATCACCGTGGTGCAGCCGGCCAGCAGCGGCGCATACACGATGTAGGAATGGCCCACCACCCAGCCGACGTCGGAAGCGGCCCAGAACACCTCGCCCGGCCGGACGCCGAACTCGTTCTCCATCGACCAGTGCAGCATGACCATGTGGCCGCCATTGTCGCGCACCACGCCCTTGGGCTGGCCGGTGGTGCCGGAGGTGTAGAGCACGTAGAGCGGGTCGGTGGCCGCCACGCGCACGCAGTCGACCCAGGCGCCCGCCGCGCGCTCGCGCGCCACGGCGTCGGCATAGTTGACGTCGCGGCCGGGGATGAGGTCGCAGCGCAATTCATCGCGCTGCAGGATCACGCAGCGCTCCGGCTTGTGGCGGGAAAGCTCCAGCGCGCCGTCGAGCAGCGGCTTGTAGGCGACGGTGCGGCCGGGCTCCAGCCCGCAGGAGGCGGATATGATCAGCTTCGGCTGCGCGTCGTCGACGCGGGTGGCGAGCTCGCGCGCGGCAAAGCCGCCGAACACCACCGAATGCACCGCCCCCAGCCGCGCGCAGGCGAGCATGGCGATCGCCGCCTCCGCCACCATCGGCATGTAGATGATGACGCGGTCGCCCTTCTCCACGCCCTGGTTGCGCAGCACGGAAGCCAGCGCCACCACCTCGCGCTGCAGCTCGGCGAAGGTGAATTTTCTCACCTTGCCGGTCATGGCGCTGTCGTGGATCAGCGCCAACTGCCCGGCGCGGCCGCCGGCGACATGGCGGTCGAGCGCATTGTGGCAGGTGTTGCAGGTGGCGCCGGCAAACCAGCGGCCATAGACGCCTTCGCCGGGGTCGAACACCTTGTCGAACGGGCGATACCAGTCGATGCCGCGGGCTGCTTCCGCCCAAAAACCCTCCGGGTCGTGCTGCCAGGCCGCATAGACATCGTGATAGCGTGAAACCATGGCATCCTCCCGTCGCGCATCGTTTCGAACTCTTAGCGCCTTCGGGGCGGGCGCGTCCATCTGACTAATGACGAAGCCTGCTTTGACAGAAGGCGGCGATGCTGGTCAAAGACGGGTGATGTCGAAGCTGCTCGCGCTCATGATCCTGGCCATGATGGTATTCCATCTCTTCAAGCCGCTCGGCCTGCCCGGCCTGAGGCAGAGGCGCGATTTCTGGAAGCTGGCCGTGGTGGCCCTGGCGGCCATCTCTGCGACCGCCGTGCTGGGCCACGGCTGGTAGCTGCCGCTCAGCAACAGCAGCCTTCCGTCTTCGCCTCGTCCTCATATTCGTCGTGGAGGCGCAGCCAGCCCATCATGCCGCGCCTGTCCTCGTTGCGGCCTTTCGGCGTCAGGTCGAAATAGTGGTAGGCGCCGATGAGCGCGTCGCCGCCGCGCGCGCGGACGATGAAGGTCAGGCAGATGTCGTCTGCCTCGTTCCTGTAGAACACGCTGGCGCCCGGCAGTTCCCTGCTTTGCAGCGGGCGCGTCTCGAAATTGTAGGTCGTGTCTCCGGCCGCGATCTGCCGGTCGGTGAAGGAGACCTGCATGTCGAAGTTGAAGTCGCTTGCATAGGACGACACCCAGTCGAACTTCCAGCCCATGCGCCGCTTGTAGGGCAGCAGCTCGTCGAGCGGGGCCCGCGAGACGACCACCAGCGACACGTCGTGATGCTTCAGATGCCGGTCGGCGCCGTCGATATGGTCGGCCAGGAAGGCGCAGCCGGGGCAGCGATGGCCGCCGGAGCCCTGCATGAAGTGGTAGACGATGAGCTGGCTTTTGCCCTTGAACAGCTCGGCCAGCCGCCTAGGGCCCTGCTCGGTCTCGAAGACATAGTCCTTCCTGATCTTCAGCCAGGGCAGCTTGCGGCGCTCGGCGGCGATCTCGTCGCGCAGGCGGGTCAATTGCTTCTCGCGTGCCAGATGCGCCTTGTGGGTCTGGAACCATTCCTCTTGCGAGACGATGCGATTGCTTTGCATGGCGGTTCTCCCTTGCTCCATGCCAAGGACGCCGCCGGCCGGCCGGCACCGACATCCCGGTTTGGATTTTTCGGGCGCCATGAAAAAACCCGGGCGCCAGGCCCGGGTTTCTGATGGTTCGCAGAAGAAAGGGCGCCGGGTCAGGCGGCCTTGACGCTCGAGGCGTCGAAAATGCTGTCGATCGACGAAGCCAGGGCGGCGTTGAACTGGTCGTCGGTCTGGTTGGCCGACAGACCCTCGGTCAGCGCGCGCGAGAAGGAGGCGATCATGCCGACATTCTGCTTCAGCTTTGCATTCGCCTCGTCGCGGGAATAGCCGCCGGAGAGCGCGACCACGCGCATGACGCGCGGATCGTCGATCAGCGGCTTGTAGAGGTTGGCCTTGGTCGGCAGCGTCAGCTTCAGCATGACCTGCTTGCCGGCCGGCACGTCGTCGAGATGCTTGCGGATCTCCGCCAGCAGGATGTCCTCGGCTTCCGCCTTGTCGGCGATCGAGATGGTGACTTCCGGCTCGATGATCGGGACGAGGCCGTGCGCCAGGACCTGCCTGGCGACCTCGAACTGCTGGGCGACGATGGCGGCGATGCCCTTGGCGTTCGCCGCATCGATGACCGAGCGTTCCTTGGTGCCGAATATTCCCTTCGCCACGGCCCGCTTCAGCAGCGTGTCGAGTTCCGGCATGGGCTTCATCAGCCTGACGCCGTCCTGCGCCTCCGCCAGGCCCTTGTCGATCTTGAGGAAAGGCACCACGTGGCGCTTTTCCCACAGATATTGTGCGGTCGGCGTGCCGTCGATGTCGCGGTCCATGGTCTGCTCGAACAGGATCGCGCCCATGACCTTGTCGCCGGTGAAGGCGGGCGAGGTGATGATGCGCGTGCGCATCTGGTGGACGAGGTCGAACATTTCCGCGTCATTCGACCAGGCGCTGCCGTCGATGCCGTAAAGCTTGAGCGCCTTCGGCGTGGAACCGCCCGACTGGTCGAGCGCTGCAATGAAGCCATCCTTGTTCGCGACCTGCGCGGCCATGTCCTTGTTCATCTCATTCTCCGAAAGTCCACTGATTTCCAAATCCCATATATCAAGCCGCGCCCCAATGTCACGATGCCGTCCCGGCCGGGTATGGGCGCGACGGCACGTTCGAGGCGGGCTTCAGGCCTTCAACACGTCCACGCCCGGCAGCGGCTTGCCCTCCATCCATTCCAGGAAGGCGCCGCCGGCCGTTGAGACATAGGTGAAGTCGCCGGCCACGCCGGCATGGTTGAGCGCGGCCACCGTGTCGCCGCCGCCGGCCACGGAAACCAGCTTGCCCGCCTTGGTGCGCGCGGCCGCGTGCCTGGCCGCGGCCACTGTCGCCCGGTCGAAGGGCTCGATCTCGAAGGCGCCGAGCGGCCCGTTCCACACCAGCGTGGCGGCACGGTCGATCCATTCGCTGACCGTCGCCACAGTCTTTTCGCCGACATCGAGGATCATGGCGTCGGCGGGAACCTGGTCGATGGCGACCGTCTCGCTCGCCGCGCCGGCCCTGAACTCGCGCGCCACGACCGCATCGGAAGGCAGGATGATGGCGCAGCCGGCGGTGGCGGCCTCGATCATGATCTGCTTGGCCGTGCCGGCCAGTTCGTGCTCGCACAGCGACTTGCCGACATTCGTGCCACGCGCGGCCAGGAAGGTGTTGGCCATGCCGCCGCCGATGACCAGCGCGTCGACCTTCTTCACCAGGTTCATCAAAAGGTCGATCTTGGTCGAGACCTTGGCGCCGCCGACGATGGCGATGACGGGCTTGACCGGATTGCCGAGGCCCTTTTCCAGCGCCTCCAGCTCGGCCTGCATGGCGCGGCCGGCACAGGCCGGCAGAAGACGCGCCAGCCCTTCCGTGGAGGCGTGCGCGCGGTGGGCGGCCGAGAAGGCGTCGTTGACGTAGAGGTCGCCATTGGCGGCCAGCGCCCCGATGAACTCGGGATCGTTCTTCTCCTCGCCCTTGTGGAAGCGGGTGTTTTCCAGAAGCAGGATGTCGCCGTCCTTCATCCCGGCCACCGCGCCGGCGGCCTCGGCGCCGATGCAGTCGACGGCGAAGGCGACCGGCTTGCCGATCATGGCCGAAACCGTGTGGGCGATCGGGTCGAGGGAGAATTCGGGCGAGGGCGCGCCCTTCGGGCGGCCGAAATGGGCGAGAAGGATGACCTTGGCGCCTTTCTTCGATAATTCGTCCACGGTGGGAACGATGCGTTCGATGCGGGTGGCGTCGCTGACCTTGCCGTCCGCGACCGGCACGTTGAGGTCGACGCGCAGCAGCACGCGCTTGCCGCGGATGTCGCCCATGTCGTCGAGTGTCTTGAAACCGGCCATCTTTCACCCTTTCCTGAAATCGCGCCGGACCTTACCCGGCAACGCGGACGATGCAAGACCGGCCTTTCAACGGCGGCGAAATAACGGCCGCAACGAGGCGCCGCGGTCAGGCTTCGCCGGTGACGTTTTCCCGCGGCATCTCGGGGGCGGCCTGAGCCTGCCTTTCGTCAGCATCCGCGGCCGGGGCGCGGCGGCGACGGAGGAAGGCGGCGATGCGGTCGCGGATCTCGCCGGCGCTGAGGAAGACCGGCACGCGCGCCGTCGGCGGGGCCGGCTCGAAGGAAAGCCCGAGGCCGGTGATGCGGCCCTTGTCGTCCACGTCGCGCACGATCAGCTCGATCGGGCCGAGCGGCACGCGGTCGGCATATTCGGCATGGCCGCCCAGCCGCTCGATCGCCAGCGCGCCGATGCTCAGCTTGCGCTCCGCCTCGGTCAGGCCGGGCGCGTAGGCGGCCTCCAGTTCCTCGGCCGGCCGGGCGGGGTCCACGGCAAAGGCGCCGAAGAAGTCGGCGTCCTCCGGGTCGACCAGGGCGCGGCTGGCGAACAGCTTGTCGAGCAGGCGCGGATAGCGGTCGGGCACGAAGATGTAGACATTGTCGCCGGCCTGCAGCCGGCCCATGTCCTGGAAGCGCATGGAGCGGCCCTCGCGCACCACCAGCGAGGGGCGGGCCCAGCGCGGGATGCGCTCGCCGCGCGCCACCGGGCTGCCGGGCGCCACGCGGTAGGCGAGAAGCTCGTGGCGGGCGGAGCCGGGCAGTTCCAGCTCGACCTTGTCGAGAGGCCCCATGCGCGCCGGCACCAGGAGGCCAAGGCGCCGCGCCAGCGGGGCCACCGTCCACCCCTGCACGACCAGGGAGACCAGCACGACGATGAAGGCGGCGTTGAAGATGACGCGGCCGTGCTCCAGCCCGCCCAGCAGGGGCGTGATGGCAAGCAGGATCGAGACGGCGCCGCGCAGGCCCACCCAGGAGATGAAGGCGACCTCCGGGCGCGGCAGCCTGAACGGCACCAGGCACAGCCACACGGCGATGGGGCGCGCCACGAAGACGAGGAACAGGCCGAGCAGCACGGTGGGCACCAGTATGGCGGGGAACTGCGCCGGCGTGGCGAACAGGCCCAGCACCAGGAACATGATGATCTGGGCCAGCCAGGAGATGCCGTCCTGGAAGCGGCGCAGCTTGCCCACCGCGCGGATGTCGGAATTGCCGGCCACCAGACCGGCGAGATAGACCGCCAGGAAGCCCGATCCGCCGATGGCGCCGGCGCCGGCGAACACCATCAGCGACAGCGTCAGCACGAAGATGGGCAGCAGGCCGTGGTCGAGGTTGAGCCGCTCGACCAGGGCGGTGATGGCCATGCCGCCGAGGATGCCGACGGCCGCGCCCAGGCCCATGGTGAGCAGGAAGCCGAGCAAAAGGTCGGCCACCAGCACCTTGGCTTCCGGATTGGCGCCGGCGGCGATCACCTCGACCAGGGTGATGGTGAGGAAGATGGCGATCGGGTCGTTGGTGCCGGATTCGACCTCCAGCGTGGAGCGCACGCGCTCGCGCAGGTTGATCTCGCCGGCGCGCAGCAGGAAGAACACGGCGGCCGCGTCGGTCGAGGCCACGGAGGCGCCCAGCAGGAAGGATTCCAGCCAGCCGAGATGCAGCAGGTAGAAGGCGGCGACGCCGAAGAGGCAGGTGGTCACCACCACGCCTCCCGTGGCCAGCGACAGGGCCGGCGCGGCCGCCTGCCGCAGCGCCTTCAGCGGCGTGCCGAAGCCGGAATCGAACAGGATCACGGCCAGCGCCAGCGAGCCGGCGAAATAGGCGAGCTGGGCATTGTCGAACTGGATGCCGAGGCCGTTGGCGCCGCTGGCCAGGCCGATGCCCAGGAACAACAGCAGCAGCGGCGCGCCGAAGCGGAAGGCGATCAGGCTCGAAAACGCGGCGGCAAGAACCAGGCCGGTGCCCACCAGCGTAGCGAGGTAGATCGCATGCTCCATCCAGGACGGCCCCAATTGCTATCGTGCGGGATCACCGGAGAGTGAGGCGAAGACAAGGCCGGCGCAAGGCGCGGCGATGATTTTTATCCCGTCCGGCCGCAATTTCCGCGCCGCGTATTCGCCAACGAAAACGCCCGGCGGAATTGGCCGGGCGCTTTCTTGCGATGAGGATCGGGCCGAAAAGGATCAGGCGATGGTCTTGCCCACGGCCACGGCCGTGTCGGCCATGCGGTTGGAGAAGCCCCATTCATTATCGTACCACGACATGACGCGCACGAGGTTGCCGTCGATCACCTTGGTCTGGTCGAGCGCGAAGGTGGAGGAAGCCGGATTGTGGTTGAGGTCGATCGAGACCAGCGGCTCGTTCGTATAGGCGAGGATGCCCTTCAGCGGCCCGTCGGCGGCGGCCACCAGAGCCTTGTTCACCTCGTCCACGGTCACGGCCTTCTTCGGCACGAACTTGAAGTCGATGACGGAGACGTTGGGGGTCGGCACGCGGATCGACACGCCGTCCAGCTTGCCCTTCAGCTCCGGCAGCACGAGGCCGACGGCCTTGGCCGCGCCGGTCGAGGTCGGGATCATCGACATGGCGGCGGCGCGGGCGCGATAGAGGTCCTTGTGCATGGTGTCCAGCGTCGGCTGGTCGCCCGTATAGGCGTGCACCGTCGTCATGAAGCCCTGCTGGATGCCGAAGGCGTTGTTCAGCACCATGGCCACCGGCGCCAGGCAATTGGTGGTGCACGACGCGTTGGAGATGACGATGTGGTCCTTGCCGATCTTGTCGTGGTTGACACCGTAGACCACCGTGAGGTCGGCGCCGTCGGCAGGTGCGGAGACGATGACGCGCTTGGCGCCCGCCGTCAGGTGCGCCGAAGCCTTCTCCTTCGAGGTGAAGATGCCGGTGCATTCGAGCGCGATGTCGACGCCCAGTTCCTTCCACGGAAGCTGCGCCGGGTCCTTGATGGCGGTGACCTTGATGGCGCCCCGGCCGATGGAGATGGTGTCGCCCTCCACCTTCACCTCGTGCGGAAAGCGGCCGTGCACGCTGTCGTAGCGCAAGAGATGCGCGTTGGTCTCGACCGGGCCGAGATCGTTGACCGCGACCACTTCGATGTCTGTGCGGCCCGACTCGTAGATGGCGCGCAGGATGTTGCGGCCGATACGTCCGAACCCGTTGATGGCAACCTTGACCGTCATTTTCGAAATTCTCCCTGGGAGCGAAACAAATCAGTTCTTGTGCAGGCGCGCCTCGGCGGCCTTGGCCGCGTCTTCCGCGGTGATGCCGAAATGCGGGTAGAGCTTCTCGATCGGAGCCGATGCGCCGAAGCCCTTCATGCCGATGAAGATGCCGTCGGAGCCGATGATGTGGTCCCAGCCCTCGCGCACGCCGGCCTCGATGGCCATCTTCACGCCGGCCTTGCCGATCACCTTCCGGCGGTAGGGTTCGTCCTGCTCGGCGAACAGCTCGAAGCAGGGGACGGAGACGACGCGGGTGGGGTGGCCGTGTCCCTGCAGCAGCTTGCGGGCGCCGAGCGCGATCTCCACCTCGGAGCCCGTGGCGAAGATGGTGACGGCGGCCTCGCCGCCCTCGGCGGCGGCCAGCTCGTAGGCGCCCTTGCGGCTGAGGTTCTCGGCCGTGAACTCGGTGCGCAGCTCCGGCAGGTTCTGGCGGGTCAGCGCCAGGGTCGAAGGGGTCTTCATGTGTTCCAGCGCCAACTGCCAGCATTCCGCCGTCTCGGTGGCATCGGCCGGCCGGAAGACGTTGTGGTTGGGGATGGCGCGAAGGGCGGCCAGATGCTCCACCGGCTGGTGGGTGGGGCCGTCCTCGCCCAGACCGATGGAATCGTGCGTCATGACGAAGATGGAGCGGATGCCCATCAGCGAGGCCAGCCGCATGGCCGGGCGCGCATAGTCCGAAAAGCACAGGAAGGTGCCGCCATAGGGGATGATGCCGCCATGCAGCGCCAGCCCGTTCATGGCGGCTGCCATGCCGTGCTCGCGGATGCCGTAGTGGACATAGCGCTGGCCGTAGTCCAGCGGGGTGATGTTCTTGGTCTGGCTGGTCTTGGTGTTATTGGAGCCGGTGAGGTCGGCCGAGCCGCCGATGGTTTCGGGCAGGATGCCGTTGATGACCTCCAGCGCCATTTCCGACGCTTTGCGGGTGGCCACCTTCGGCCGGTCCGCGGCCAGCTTCTTCTTGTACTCGATGATCGCGTCGTCGAAGCCTGCCGGCAGCTCGCCCTTGGTGCGGCGCTCGAATTCGGCGCGCAGCTTGGGCTCGGCCTTGGCAAGGCGTGCCTCCCACTCGGCGCGGGGCGTGGCCCCGGCCTTGCCGGCCTCGCGCCAGGCGCCGAGGATGTCGTCGGGGACCACGAAGGGCGGCGAATCCCAGTTGAAGAACTTGCGGGCCCCGGCGATCTCCTCGGCGCCGAGCGGCGAGCCGTGCGCCTTGGCGGTGCCGGCCTTGGTGGGCGCGCCGAAGCCGATGGTGGTGCGGCAGGCGATGAGGCTCGGCTTGTCGGAATGGCGCGCGGCCTCGATGGCGACGGCGATCGCCTCGGGGTCGTGGCCGTCGACCAGCGTGGCGTCCCAGCCGGAAGCGCGGAAACGGGCGAGCTGGTCGGTGGAATCGGCCAGCGACACCGGGCCGTCGATGGAAATGTCGTTGTGGTCCCAGAAGACGATCAGCTTGTTGAGCTTGAGGTGCCCGGCAAGCGTCAGCGCCTCCTGCGAGACGCCTTCCATCAGGCAGCCGTCGCCGGCCAGCACATAGGTGTAGTGGTCGACGAGGTCGTTGCCGAAGGCGGCGTTCATGATGCGCTCGCCGAGCGCGAAGCCGACCGAGTTGGCGAAGCCCTGGCCGAGCGGGCCGGTGGTGGTCTCGATGCCGGTGGCGTGGCCGTATTCGGGGTGGCCGGCGGTCCTGGAGCCGAGCTGGCGGAAATTCTCGATCTGGTCGATGGTCATGTCCTCGTAGCCCGTCAGATAGAGCAGCGAGTAGATCAGCATCGAGCCGTGGCCGGCCGAGAGGATGAAACGGTCGCGGTCGGGCCAGTGGGGGTTCTTCGGATCGTATTTCAGAAAGCGGGTGAACAGCACCGTGGCGATGTCGGCGCAGCCCATCGGCAGGCCGGGATGGCCGGAGTTGGCCTTTTCCACGGCATCCATGGACAGAAAGCGGATCGCATTGGCCATCCGGTCGTGTTGTTCGCGCGAGGGCATGGTTCCTCCAGGGAAGATGGGGCTTTGGCGAGCCTTCAAAAAGGTGCGCGACACATAGCAGGAGGGCGCCTTGAGTCAACAAATGGCTGCATTCGCGCCTTCCGCCATCGGCGGCGGCATCGCCTTACTTTAGCGTTTGCGGGGGACAGCGCGAGTGCTTTGTTGACGCATGGTTCAGGCGCCGCCTAATGTTTTAAAGGTAACGCGTTCTGAACGCGGACCGATTCGGTGATGGGCAGGGTGCAGGACAAGGACCATGACCGGGGAAACGACGCTCAAGGAAGTGATCGCCAGGCTGGGCAGGGCCATCGAGGGCCTCGAAAACGCCGTCGCGGCGCGGCTGGAGCAGGAGCGCGACTATTCCGAAGCCGAGGCCGAGGTGCAGCGCATGAACGCCGACCGCTCGCGGCTGGCGCAGGAACTGGACAATTCCGAGGCGCGGGCCGAACGGCTCGAGGATGCCAACAAGGAGGTGTCGCGCCGCCTCGTGACGGCCATGGAGACGATCCGCGCGGTGCTGGACAGGTAGGAGGTTGGCCATGGCGCAGGTGACGGTTTCCATCGACGGCAAGCAATACCGCATGGCCTGCGACGAAGGCCAGGAAGAGCACCTCATCGACCTTGCCGAGCGCTTCGACCGCTATGTCATGCACCTGAAGGATTCCTTCGGCGAGATCGGCGACCAGCGGCTGACGGTCATGGCCGGCATCATGGTCATGGACGAGCTGACCGAGCTGCAGAAGCGCATCAAGGGCATGGAGAGCGAGGTGCTGACGCTGCGCAAGACGCGCGACGATGCGCTGAGCAAGGCCGACAAGAACGACGCCGCGCTGACCGGCGCGCTCGGCGCGCTGGCCGAGCGCATGGAAACGCTGGCCGAAAAACTGGCGGTGCGGCCGGTTTCCGCCTGATCTCCGCGGCGGTCCGCTGCGGAAAAGATATTCCCCTGCGCCAGGGACGGCGCGGGGCGAAATCGCTTGCGGCGTTCCCGCGGGGCGGATTTAATACCCTTGATCCGGCCGGCCTGGCGCGATCGGGCTGGTCGGCGGCCGCCACGCGGCACCTTTCAACAAGGGAAGAACGACCATGAGCCTTCGCATCAACGATACGGCGCCGGACTTCACCGCCGACACGACCGAAGGACCGATCCGCTTCCACGAATGGATCGGCGACGGCTGGGCGGTGCTGTTCTCGCATCCCAAGAACTTCACCCCGATCTGCACCACCGAACTGGGCACGATGGCCGGCCTGGAAGGCGAGTTCAGGAAGCGCGGGGTCAAGATCATCGGCATCTCGGTGGACCCGGTGGAAAGCCATCACAAGTGGAAGGACGACATCCAGAAGGCCACCGGCCATGCGGTGCGCTACCCGATGATCGGCGACCGCGATCTCAAGGTGGCCAAGCTCTACGACATGCTGCCGGCCGGTGCCGGCGACACCTCCGAAGGGCGCACGCCGGCCGACAACGCCACGGTGCGGTCGGTCTTCGTCATCGGCCCGGACAAGAAGATCAAGCTGATCCTGACCTATCCGATGACCACGGGGCGCAATTTCGCCGAGATCCTGCGGGCGATCGATTCCATCCAGCTCACCGCGAAATATCCGGTTTCCACGCCGGCCGACTGGAAGCCCGGCGAGGACATCGTGATCGCCGGCTCGGTATCGGACGAGGAGGCGGCCAGGCGCTTCGGCGCCTTCGAGGTGGTCCTGCCCTACCTCAGGAAGGCCAGGCAGCCCGCGGCCTGACGCTTTTGGCCCGTGCCAGGCCGAAACCGCAGGGACAAAAAGAGACCCGCAGGCCGGCGCCGGCCTGCGGGTCTCGCCTTTCAGGCGCCGCAAAGGCGCTGCGGTGTCAACCCTTCAGCCGGGCGTTGCACAGGCTGTAGAAGCCGCCGCCCTTCTGGATCCACTTCAGGCCGCCCAGCGCATCGGCGTCCTTGTTGGCGTAGTACTGGTCGAGGCAGGTGTGCATGCGCGCCTTGCCGGGGGTCTCGTTGGCATATTTGTTCGAGATCGCGGTCGGGAACTTGACGCCGCGCGGCGCTTTGGTGGTCGGGGTGGCGGGCTCGCCCTTGTAGTTGGCCTCGTTGACGCTCGGCACGGTCTCGTCGTCGGCCGCGCCCGATCCGCACTGAGCCTTGCGGAAGTCGTTCCACTTCTGGCCGCCCAGCGTGCCGGCGGTCTTGGCGGCCTGATACTTGCTGCTGCATTCGGTCATGGTCAGGCCCTTGGCCTCCGGCTCGGCCTTGGCGGTGGTCTTCGTGGCCTTGGCCGGCGCGGCGGCGGCGCTGGCGCCGGGCCCGCATTCGGCCTTGCGGAAGTCGTTCCACTTCTGGCCGCCCAGCGTGCCGGCGGTCTTGGCGGCCTGATACTTGCTGCTGCATTCGGCCATGGTCAGGCCCTTGGCCTCCGGCTCGGCCTTGGCGGTGGTCTTCGTGGCCTTGGCCGGCGCGGCGGCGGCGCTGGCGCCGGGCCCGCATTCGGCCTTGCGGAAGTCGTTCCACTTCTGGCCGTTCAGGGTGCCGGCGGTCTTGGCGGCCTGATATTTGGCGCTGCATTCGGCCATGGACAGGCCGGTGCCGGTCTCGTTCGAAGCGGCGGCGCTCTTCTTCGTCTTCTTGGCCGGAGCGGCGGCATTGTCGTTGGTGGCGGCGCTGGCGTCGGAACCGCACTCGGCCTTGCGGAACTGGTTCCAGGTCTGGCCGTTCAGCGTGCCCGCCGTCTTGGCGGCGTTGTACTTCGTGCTGCACTCGGCCATGGTCAGCGCGCTGGCCGGAGAGGCCAGGAAAAGCGTGACGACGGCGAGGCCGGTCAGTGATGCAAGTCTGTCGATGCGCATGGGTTTCTCCGTTTGCGGCCCGAAAATCGTCCCTCCGGCAGAAATAGCGCTCAACGGCCGGTTGCGCCAGTGGGGTTGCAGATGGTAACCGTCGCCGCGCTTTCCGCGAGGATTGCGACGATTGTGCCGCATTTTTGGCGAAAGAACGGATTCCTAAGGATTCGTAACATAAGATCATACATTGTGATGACTGGACGCGGGGCAGTTGTGGCATTAGGTGCCGTCAAGTTCCGGCAAGGATGATCAGTATATGTCAGGACGTTATTTCGGGACGGACGGTATTCGCGGTCGGGCCAACAAGTTCCCCATGACCGCCGAGGTGGCCATGAAGGTGGGGATGGCCGCCGGCCTGTCCTTCCATCGCGGCACCCACCGCCACCGCGTCGTGCTGGGCAAGGACACGCGCCTGTCCGGCTACATGATCGAGAATGCGCTCGTGGCCGGCCTGTGCGCGGCGGGCATGGACGTGTTCCTGCTCGGCCCCATTCCCACGCCGGCGGTCGCCATGCTCGTGCGCTCGCTGCGCGCCGACATCGGCGTGATGATCTCGGCCTCCCACAACCCCTATTCCGACAACGGCATCAAGCTGTTCGGGCCGGACGGCTACAAGCTCTCCGACGAGATCGAGCAGCGCATCGAGGCGATGCTGGATGAGGACGTGGAGATGGCGCTGGCCGATTCCGACGCGTTGGGGCGCGCCAAGCGCGTCGACGGCGTGCACGACCGCTACATCGAGTTCGCCAAGCGCACGCTGCCGCGCTCCATGTCGCTGTCGGGCCTGCGCATCGTGGTGGATTGCGCCAACGGCGCGGCCTACAAGGTGGCGCCGGCCGCCCTTTGGGAACTCGGCGCCGAGGTCTTCGCCATCAATGTCGAGCCCGACGGCTTCAACATCAACAAGGAATGCGGCTCCACCCATCCCGTCAGCCTGCAGAAGAAGGTGCACGAGGTGCGCGCCGACATCGGCATCGCGCTGGACGGCGATGCCGACCGCGTGGCCATCGTGGACGAGAACGGCGCGGTGGTCGACGGCGACCAGATCATGGCCATGATTGCCGAGTCCTGGCACCAGAGCGGGCATCTGGCCGGCGGCGGCGTGGTTTCCACGATCATGTCGAATCTCGGCCTGGAGCGCTTCCTCAACGGCATGAACCTGCAGCTCCACCGCACCAAGGTGGGCGACCGCTACGTGGTCGAGCACATGCGCGCGCACGGCTTCAATGTCGGCGGCGAGCAGTCGGGCCACATCGTGCTGTCCAACTTCTCCACCACCGGCGACGGCCTGGTCTCGGCGCTGCAGGTGCTGGCCTGCGTGAAGCGCCAGAACCGGCCGGTCAGCGAGTTGTCGCGCAAGTTCGAGCCGGTGCCGCAGCTTCTGAAGAATGTGCGCATCGCCGGCGGCCAGCCGCTGGAGGACGCTTCCGTGAAGGCGGCGATCGAGGAGGCCCGTAACCGGCTGGGCAAGAGCGGCCGCCTCGTCATCCGCCCCTCCGGCACCGAGCCGCTCATCCGCGTCATGGCCGAAGGCGACGACCAGAAACTGGTCGAGACGGTGGTGAACGACCTGGTCGACGTGATCTCCGAGACGCGCAGCGCCGCCTGAGGCGGCCTTGCCGCCTCATTGCACGGGTTTTATCTCGCCCAGCGGTATGAAGCCGAGCGTGGCCTTGCCCTTGACCACGTTGAGCGGCAGCGAGGGCTCGTTGCCGAGCATGGCCAGCACGCCTACGCCCTGCCGGATCTGGCCCGCCTTTTCCGGAAGCGCGCCGGCCAGCACCTCGGCCACTGCCTTGGGATTGTGCAGCCTGACGGTGAGCGCGGCGTCGATCAGGCCGTCGGTGCCGATCGTCACCGGCCCCGACACCGATACGCGCGCCTCGCCCGAGGAAAGCTCCGCGCCGGCGATCTCCACCGTGTGGCCGCGCAGGCTGCGCGTGTTCGAGGCGAGCAGGGCGATGCCGTCCTTGAGGGTGGCGCGCACGTTGCCGTCCAGCGGCGGAAGGGCGCGTCCGCCCACCGCCTCGGCGTCGATCTCCAGATCGGCGAAGCTGCCGCTGTAGTCGAGGTCCGTGCCGATCGGCTGCACGACGGCGGCGGCATTGCCTATGCTGAAAAGCTGCACCGGGTCGGTGTCGTCCTGCGGGTCGGTCTGGCCGGAAAGCCCCTCGGCATCCAGCGAGACACGCTTCGGCAGCGGCCACGACAGGCGCGCGCCGGCCTGAAGCCGGTCCCAGTCGATCCACAGCGGCGTCATGCCGGGCGACATGGTGCGCAGCGGGCCGCGCATCTCGGCGGTCGGCAGCCAGGGAAAGGGCAGGCTCGCCGCCGCGTTCAGGCTGCCGGCCGAGGCGGCGACATTGCCGGCGTCGTCCTCATAGGCCATGGCGTCGCACGTCACGTCGAGGCGCAGCGGATAGCCGCTCACCTGCATGTTGACGCAACTGGCGCGGATGCCGCGCGCGTCGAGCGCCGCGATCCTGGCCGCGGTCTCGCTGCGCAGGCGGTCGGCCAGCCAGAACCAGCCGGCGCTGTAGAGGCCGAACATGACGAGCAGCAGCAGCGCCACCCACCATAGGACGCGGCGGGGCTTGCGGGGAATTTCGTTGCTTGACGTCATGCTGCGGCTCTCGCTACCTCTGCGCCATTAGAACGTACCGGCCATTTCCGGCGGGCCCCGGCCCGCGGGGTCTCGCGCCGGCGCGGCCATACAGGCTTGGCATATGGGCGATTTTTGGGTTTTTGGCTACGGGTCGCTGATCTGGCGCCCCGGTTTTGCGCATGTGGAGACGCAGCGGGCGCGGCTGTTCGGCTACCGCCGCTCGCTCTGCGTCTATTCCTTCGTGCATCGCGGCACGCGCGAGCGGCCGGGGCTGGTGCTGGGCCTCGACAGGGGCGGCTCCTGCGTGGGGCTGGCCTTCCGCGTGCCGGGCGACCTGCGCGGCGAGGTGCTGGGCTATCTGCGCGAGCGCGAGCAGGTGACCCTGGTCTATCTGGAGCGGACCCTCGACGTTCGGCTGGAGAACGGCGAAAGCGTGCCGGCCGTCGCCTATGTCGCCGACCGCCGGCACGAGCAATATGCCGGCGCCCTCGACGAGGCGGACGCGGCCGCGGTGGTGACCGGCGCGGTCGGCCAGTCCGGTCCCAACGAGGAGTACGTCCTCAATACGATCGCGCATCTGGAAGCGCTCGGCATCCGCGACCGCTGGCTGGAAGGGGTGGCGCAGCGCGTCGCGCCGCGGCCAGAAGGAGTCGGGGCAAAAGCGCTGTCAAGTCTTTGATATGGCCGCGCGGCGGCCTAGATTGCGGCATCTGGGGTCAGGTGCTGACCCTTGGCTTCGCAGCATTGGAGACCGCCTTGCAGAAACGCCGCCTCGGTTCTACCGCCCTCGAAATCGCTCCGCTGGTCCTCGGCGGCAACGTGTTCGGCTGGACCGCCGACGAGAAGACCTCCTTCGACCTGCTCGATCGATTCGTCGAGGCCGGCTTCAACGCGATCGACACCGCCGATTCCTATTCCCGCTGGGTGCCCGGCAACAAGGGCGGCGAATCGGAGACCATCATCGGCAATTGGATGAAGGCGCGCGGCAACCGCGACCGGGTGATCGTCGTCACCAAGGTGGGCTCCGACATGGGGCAGGGCAAGAAGGACCTGTCCGCCGCCTATATCGAGAAGGCCGTGGAAGCCTCGCTGAAGCGCCTGCAGACCGACGTCATAGACCTCTATCTGTCGCACTGGCCGGACCCGACCGTGCCGCATGAGGAGACGCTGGGCGCCTATCAGAAGCTGATCGCCGCGGGCAAGGTGCGCCATATCGGCGCCTGCAACCTCGACGCCGGCCAACTCCGCGCCGCGCTCGACGTCGCAAGGCTGCGCGACCTGCCGCGCTACGAGGTGCTGCAGCCCGAATACAACCTCTACGACCGCAGCGCCTTCGACGGTCCGCTGCGCGACCTGTGCATGGCGGAGGGGCTCGGCGTCATCAGCTATTTCGCGCTCGCCAAGGGTTTCCTATCCGGCAAGTACCGCGGCATCGACGATCTCGGCAAGAGCGTGCGCGGCGAGGGCGTGAAGGGCTATCTCAACCCGCGCGGCATGCGCATCCTCGCCGCGCTAGACGCCGTCTCGGCCCGTCATGGCGCCAAGCCGGCGGAGGTCCCGCTGGCCTGGCTGATGGCGCGGCCGGGTATCACCGCGCCGATTGCCAGCGCCACGAGCGCGGCGCAGATGGACAGCCTGGTGAAGGCCGCCTCGCTGAAGCTTTCCGCCGCCGACATGGCCGAACTGGACAAGGCCGGCGCCTGAGCGGCGATTGCCTGTTGCGGAAAAGGCGCGCTTTGCCGAATATGCCGCCGGCCGGCGCGTCGCGGCGGCCGCCCTTTCCCGGCAGGACCGCATGAGCAGGACGCCCACCGCAGCCGCCTATCTGGCAGACCTTGCCGCCCGCATGGGCCGGCTGCTGGAGCACAATGCCGAGGCCATCGCCGCGGTCGCCGATGCGGTGGAGCGCGCGGCAAGGGCCGACGGGCTGGTCTACATCTTCGGCACCGGCCACAGCCACATACTGGCGGAGGAAGCGCACTACCGCGCCGGCGGCCTGGCGCTGGTGGTGCCGATCCTGGCGACCGCGCTGATGGTGCATGAGGGAGCTGCGGCCAGCACCGCGTTCGAGCGCGTTCCGGGCGTGGTCGGGCCGATCCTCGAACACTATCCGGTGGGGCCGCGCGACGTGCTGGTCATCGTCTCCAACAGCGGCGTCAACGTCGCCGTGGTGGAGGCGGCGCAGTTGGGCAAGGCGCGCGGCGCCACCGTCGTCACCATCACGTCGGAGGCATATTCGCGGCAGGCGGCGGGCGACCGTGTGCGGGTGGCCGACATCGCCGACATCGTGCTCGACAACGGCGCCCCGCCCGGCGACGCGGTCATGTCCGTACCGGGCTCGGAGCTGCGGGTGGGGCCGGTCTCCACCTCCATCGGAGCGGCGCTGCTCAACGCCGTTTTCGCCGAGGCCGCGGTGCGGCTCAGCGCTTCCGGCGCGCAAGCGCCGATCTATCTCAGCGCCAACATGCCCGGCGCCAGAGAGGTCAACGAAAGGCTGATTGCCCGCTACCGCGCGCGCAACCGCCATCTTTGAAGCGGCGGGGCGAGGGGCGGCCGCCACGCAGGGAGAAGAACATGGATTTTTCGGCTGTTGACCGGACCTATGCGCGGGCCCGCGAAAATTTTCGGATCGACGTGCCCGAAAAGTTCAACTTCGCTTTCGACATCATAGACGGCTGGGCGGCGCGCGACGACCGCACGGCCGTCATCGCCGTCTCGCGCGACGGCGAGACGGTGCGGCACATACCCTTTTCGGAATTCAGCGACAGCTCGAACCGGCTGGCCAATGCGCTCGGGGCGCTGGGGGCGGGACCGGGCGATTTCGCCTGCGTCGTCGTCGGCCGCGTTCCTTCATGGTACACGGTGCTGTTCGGCTGCATGAAGGCCGGCGTCGTCTCCATGCCCGGCACCAATCTTCTGACCGCGCACGACATCGCCTACCGCATCGACCATGCCAGGGCGACGCTGGCCATCGTCACGCCCGAGCATTGCGCCAAGGTCGAGCAGGTGCGTGCCCAATGCCCGACGCTGAAGCATCTCATCGTCGTGGACGGCGAGCGCGACGGCTGGCTGTCGCTCGGCCGCATGCTGGCGGACGCCTCGCCGGTGCTGGAGCGCGCATTCTTTCCGGCCACGCGCGCCACCGACATGATGATGGCCTATTTCACCTCCGGCACCACCTCCATGCCCAAGATGGTGCCGCGCGACCATGCCTATGCGCTGGCGCATGCGGCCACCGGCCTGTTCTGGATGGACCTGCGCCCCGGCGATATTCACTGGTCGCTCACCGACACCGGCTGGGCCAAGGCGGCCTGGGGCATATTGTTTCCGCAGATGCTGCTCGGCACGCCCTGCGTGCTCTACAATGGCGAGGGCGCCTTCGACGCCGACATGCACCTGAAGCTGATCGCCAAGCTCGGCATCACGACATTCTGCGCGCCGCCCACCGTCTACCGGCTGTTCGCGCAGCACGACCTCACCCGCTACGACCTTTCCAGCCTGCGCCGCTCGCTCGGCGCCGGCGAGCCGCTCAACCCGGAAGTCATGCGCATCTGGAAGGAAGCCACCGGCACCACCATCGCCGACGGCTACGGCCAGACCGAGACCATCAACATCGTCGCCAACTTCCCCGGCGAGGCGGTGCGGCCGGGCTCGATGGGCCGGCCGGTGCCGGGCTACGACGTCGATGTGGTCGACGACGACGGCAAGCGGCGCCCCGACGATGAAGTGGGCCACATCGCGGTCAGGATCACCGATCCCTATCCGGGCGGGCTGTTCCACGGTTACTATCAGGGCGAGGGCAAGCCGCTCGACACCGCCTCCTTCCGCCATGGCTGGTACTATACGGGCGACACGGCGCGCCGCGATCCGGACGGCTATCTGTGGTTCGTCGGCCGCTCAGACGACATCATCACCTCGGCCGGCTACCGCATCAGCCCCTTCGAAGTGGAAAGCGCGCTGCTGGTGCATGATGCCGTGGCCGAAAGCGCGGTGGTGGCCAAGCCGGATGCCACGCGCGGCGAGATCGTGAAGGCCTATGTCGTTTTGGCCAAGGGGTTTGCGCCCTCCGACGAACTGGCGCGCGACATCCAGGAGGTCTGCCGCAACCTCACGGCTCCCTACAAATATCCGCGCGAGATCGAATTCCTTGAGGCGCTGCCCAAGACCATCTCCGGCAAGATAAGGCGGGTGGAGCTGCGGCAGGCGGCGCGCAAGGCGTAGCTCTCACGCCGCATCCCGGTCGGTCAGGCAGATGTGGCAGCAGCCGTCGCCGTGGCCGGGCGTCCAGGTGACGTTGTCGAAGCGCACGCCGGTGGCCTCGAACAGGCCCCGGTCGAAGGCGCCGGCGATGCGGCACAGAGTGGCGAGCTTTTCCTCGCCCACGCCCGCCTCCACCCAGGCGTCCTTGAGCGGGCAGCGCTTCACCTTGAAGGCGATACGGTCCTCGCCGCGCTCCACCTCGGTCGGGTACATGCGGCCGTCGTCGGGGCTGACGGCCAGGAAAGCCTCGCCGATCTTGCGGGCCTCGTTTGGGCCGAAATGCGGAAACGCGGCTGCCGCCACCTCGCGGCCCCGCCGTTCGATGGCGCGGATCATGACATGCTCGGCTTTTTCCGCGCCCATTTCCGCGGCGAGTTCTTCCAGCATCAGCCGATAGAGGTCGGCGCGGTTCCTGAAGGCGCCGTCGAGTTCGCGCGACAGTTTCTCGGCTCTGGCTTCGGCGTCGGTCATGGTCGCTCCTGTCCTGCAACGAGTTTCGGCGCCGCCGCCACCAGTGCCCTGCCGACGGCCGATTGCGGCGCATCGATGACGGCGCGCGCGTCGCCCTGTTCGGCGATGCGCCCTCCCTCCAGCAGTATGAGGCGGTGGGCGAAGGCACGCACCAGCCCCAGATCGTGCGAAATGAACAGATAGGCGATGCGTTCCTCGCGCTGGAGTGCAAGCAGCAGTTCCAGGATCTGCCCGCGCACGGAGACGTCGAGGGCCGAGACGGCCTCGTCCAGCACGATCAGCGACGGTTTCGTGGCGATGGCGCGGGCGATCGCGACGCGCTGGCGCTGGCCGCCGGAAAGCTCGTGGACGGTGCGGGCGGCGAGCCCGGCCGGAAGCCCGACGCGCTCCAGCAGCCCGGCGATGCGCCGCGGCCGCTCGGATCGGGGAGCGATGCCGTGGATGCGCAGCGGATCGTCCAGCACCCGCGCCACCGTGGCGCGCGGGTTGAAGGCGGCATTGGGGTCCTGGAACACCATTTGCAGGCGGGCGCGGCGGGACCGCAGGGCGCCGCCGCGCAGGGCCAGCCAGTCTTCGCCCTCGAAGCGGATGTCACCGAAATCGGGCTCGACCAGGCGCAGCAGAAGCCGCGCGATGGTGGACTTGCCGCTGCCGGAAGGTCCGGCCAGCGCCAGCGTCTCGCCGGGCATGATCGCAAAGCCGACATCCTCCACCGCCGGCACGGCCTTGCCGCTGCGGCGGAACGTCTTGGTGAGGCCGGACACGGCGAGCAGCGGCTCATGCATGCGGCCGCTCCGAAGAAAGCAGCAGCGCGGCGTCCAGCCCGATATGGGCGTCGAGCAGGGCCCGCGTGTAGGCCTCGCCGGGGCGGGTGACGATGGCGGCGGTGGCGCCGATCTCCACCATGCGCCCGGCGCGGAACACGGCGATGCGGTCGGCCAGTTCCGAGGCCAGCGCGATGTCGTGGCTGATGAACAGCAGCGTCATGCCGTCCTCGGCCACGAGCTGCCGGATCAGCGCCACGATCTCGGCCTGCACGATGGTGTCGAGCGCGCTCGTCGCCTCGTCGGCGATCAGCAGCTTCGGCCGTGCGGCGATGGCGGCGGCGATGGCCACGCGCTGCTTCTGCCCGCCGGAAAGCTGGTGGGGAAAGGCATGCCGGATGGCATCCGGTTCGAGCAGGCGCACGCGGGCGAGCAGCTCGCGGGCGCGCTCCTGCGCCTGCCGCCACGACAGGCCGAGATGCGCGCGCCCCACCTCGGCCACCTGCCGGCCGACCGGCATGACCGGGTCGAGGCTGCCGGCGGGATCCTGGAAGACGAAGCCGATGTCGCGCCCGCCCAGCGGAGCGCGGGCAAGGCCCGGCCAGCCGATGCGGCCTTCCTGCACGGCGCCCGCCGGCAGCAGGCCGGCAATCGCCAGCGCCAGCGTGCTCTTGCCCGAGCCGCTTTCGCCGATGATCGCCAGCCGCTCGCCGGGCATGATGTCGAGGTCGATCCCTTGCAGGGCCAGGGGGCCGTCGCGCCGATAGGCTACGGCAAGATCGCGGACGGAGGCGAGCACGCTCACGACAGGCCCTTGCGCACGGCGGAGCTCTCGACCGCGCCTTCGCCGGCCAGGTAGATCCCCAGCACGGTCAGGACCAGCGCGATGCCGGGCACCACGGACAAGAAGGGCGCGCTGCGCAGCACGGTGCGGCCTTCGGCGATCATGCCGCCCCAGGTGACGCGGTTGGGGTCGCCGAGGCCGAGGAAGGACAGCGCAGCCTCGGTCAGGATGGCGCCGGCGACGATGATCGACGACAGCGCCAGCACCGGCGGCAGCGCGTTGGGCAGCACCTCGCGCAAGGCTATTTCCACAGGGTGCATGCCGACGACGCGGGCGGCGGCCACATAACCGCGCTCGCGGATCGACAGCACCTCGGCGCGCGCCACGCGGGCCGGCCCGGTCCAGGCCGAAAGCGCGATCGCCGCCACCACCACGCCGAGCGAGGGGCCGACGATGCTGACGAAGGCCAGCGCCAGCAGGAAGCCGGGCACGGTCTGGAAGGCGTCGGTGACGCGCATCAGCGCCTCGTCCACCAGCCCGCCGGCAAAGCCCGCCAGCGTGCCCACCAGCGCGCCGATGGCGAGCGAGGCGGCGGCCGCCGCCAACCCCACCGCCAGCGAGGTGCGCGCGCCGTGGAACAGTTCGGCGAGCACGTCGCGGCCCAGCCGGTCGGTGCCGAGCGGCAGCGACCAGTCCTGGAAGGGCGGCAACAGCGCCGGGCCGGCGATGCGCATGGGATCGCCGGGAAAGAGGACGGGCGCGAGGAGCGCCATGGCCGCCAGCAGGGCCAGGATCAGCGCGCCGCTTGCTGCCTCCGGCACGGAAAGGAAGCGGGCGAGCCGGCTCATGCGCCGGCCTCGCTGGCGCCCACGCGCGGGTCGAGCGCGGCATAGGCGATGTCGACGAGCAGGTTGATGACGATGACCAGCACCGCGCTGATGAGGATGATGCCGAGCAGCAGCGGGGTGTCGCGCTGGGCCACTGCCTCCTGCGCCAGCCGGCCGAGGCCCGGCACGGAAAAGACGCTTTCGATCACCACGCTGCCGCCCAGCATCTGCGCCGATTGCAGGCCGAGCATGGTGACCAGCGGCAAAAGCGCGTTGCGCGCCACATGGGCGAGCACGATGCGGCGGCGGGCGATGCCGCGCGCGCGGGCGGCGCGGATGAAATCCATACGCCAGATTTCGGCCATGCCGGCCCGCATCATGCGCAGGTAGAGCGCCAGGTAGATGACGCCGAGCGAAGCCACCGGCAGGGCTAGGTGCCAGGCGATGTCGGCGGCGCGGGCGAAGCCTGTCCTGCTTGAAGCGACGGTCTCGATGCCGGCGATGGGAAACCAGCGCCATTTCACCGAAAACAGCACCGTCAGCACCAGCCCCAGCCAGAAGCCGGGCACGGCATAGAGCGCCAGCGAGCCGATGGACAGAAACCGGTCGCGGAACGAGCCCGGCCGGGACCCGGCATAGATGCCGAGGGCCGAACCCAGGCCGAAGGAAAGCGCGGTGGCGCTGCCCATCAACAGCAGCGTGTTGGGCAGCCGCTCCAGGATGACGTCGCGGATCGGGCGCGAGAAGGCGACCGACTGGCCGAGGTCGAGATGGGCGAGCGCCCACAGATAGTTGGCCAGCCGGGTCAGTTCGCTCTGGTCGAGGCCCCAGCGCTGGCGCAGCGCCTCCACCAGCCCGGCATCGCCGCCGGTGGCCGCGATATAGGCATCCACCGCGTCGCCGGGGGCGGACTCAAGGAGAAGAAAAGTGCCGACGACGACGATCGCCAGCACGAAGACCGAGCCGACCAGCCGGCGGCGCAGCAGGACGAGCGCGCGGGTCATGGTCGTAAAAGCAGCGGTGAAGTTCGTACGTCATTCCGGCCAAGGGAGCGATAGCGACCGCGAGCCGGAAGCCATTCCGGCCGGCGACAGAGCTCGCGCAAGTTCTGCGCGGACAATCCCTGCTCGATTGTTCCGGAATGGATTCCGGCTCGCGCACTCGCTCCCGCTCGTGCTTGGCCGGGATGACGCGGAGGGAGGGTAGCTGCCAGCCGCATACACCGCGGCGATGCCGTAGGTCGCAATGCAACCCTCCGCGATAAGACGAGACATGACGGTTCACTCATGGCGAAAGCTGAGCATTCGCGCGGGCAATGCGCAAGCTTCGGAGAATGCGGCCTATTCCTCCAGCCACGTACCGGCCCAGTTCGACACCGCCCAGCGCGGATTGTCGGCGATGTTGCGGAGCTTGTCGCTGGCCACCGAGATGAAGCTCCAGTCGGCCACGTTGATGAGCGGCAGGTCGGCCGCCACCAGCCGCTGGAAATCCTTGTAGAGTTCGGTGCGGGCGCCGGCGTCGAGCGTCTGCGAGGCCTTCTCGATCAGCGTATCCATCACCGCGTTGTGATAGCCGCCCTGGTTGGAGAAGGGCACGCCGTCGGGGATGCCGCTCTGCACCAATATGGTGGTGGAGATGGCCGGGTCGCCGCGGAACACCGGCGGGCCGACGGCAAGGTCGAAGGCGTGGTCGGTGTAGACGGCCTTCATGTGGGCGGCCGCGTCGTTGTTGACCAGTTGCGCGTCGATGCCGATGGCGGCCAGCGCCTGGCGCAGATAGTCGCCGAACTGCTTCGTCTCGTTGAAATAGGGCGCCGGCAGGAGCCTCAGCGAAAAGCGCGTGCCGTCGTCGCCGCGCTTGTAGCCGGCCTCGTCCAGCAGGGCGTTGGCCTTGGCCACGTCGAAGTCGTAGGTCGGCACGTCCGCCGTGTAGAATTGCCTGTCGTTCTTCGGTACCGGGCCGGTCGCCGTCTCGGCATAGCCGAGGAAGACCGTCTTGACGACGAAATCCTTGTCGATGGCATGCGCGATCGCCTGCCGCACCTTGAGATCGGCAAGCTCCTCGCGGCGGTGGTTGATCTCGACCACGAGCTGATAGGTCAGCCCCTCATAGCCCTTGGTGACCACCTTCAGGCCCGGCACCTTGGCGATGCGGTCGAGATCGGCCAGCGGTACGGCGGAGAAGGCGGCGAGCTGGATCTCGCCGGCTTCCAGCGAGTTCGCCGCCGAGGCGCGGTCGGGCAGCACCTGGTAGACGATCTCGTCCAGATAGGGCTCGCCTTCGCCCCAATAGGCCGGGTTCTTCTCCAGCCGGTAGTACTGGCCGGGCTTGTACTCTGCGAACCGGAACGGCCCGGTGCCGATGGGCGCGTTGTTGGCGGGGTTGTCCTCGATCTTGCCTTCCGCATAGACGTGCTTCGGCACCACGCTGGACAGCGCCGGCAGCGCGTTGCGGATGAGCTGGAACGGCGTTGGCTTCGAAAAGCGGAAGACGGCGGTGTGCTCGTCCGGCGTGTCCACGGCCTCCAGGTCCTTGAACACGGTGCGGCCGAGATTCTGCAGCTTCTTCCACACTTCCAGCGCCGAGAAGGCGACGTCGGCGGAGGTGAAGGGCTTGCCGTCGTGCCATGTCACGCCCTCGCGCAGCTTGAACGTCGCGGAAAGCCCGTCTTCCGCGCCTTGCCAGCTCACGGCCAGGCGTGGGCTCAGCCCGTCCTCGCCCTCATAGTCGGCTTCCGCCAGTTGCTCGACGATCTTGCTGGAGACGAAGAAGACGCCGTTGGAGGCGACGATGGCGGGGTTGAGGTTGCGCGGCTCCGAATCGGCGGCCACCACCAGCCGCCCGCCCTTGCGCGGTTCGGCTGCAAGGGTGATCGGCGGCAGCGCGGCGGAAGCCGCCAGCGCGGCCGTGCCGGCCAGAAGCGTGCGTCTGGAAAGAGTGAAAACCGGCATCGTGAACTCCCCTGCATCGGCCGCCAGGGCCGGCGGCGCAAATTCTCCGGCGGGAAGCATGGCCCCCTGCCCATGGCGGGCGATTATGGACGCAAGCGGCGCTTTGGCCAGAGAAGGAATTGGCGGGGCGCGGCGTGGACGTGAAAATTCCGTCCGCTGGACCAGTTGGAAAGCGAACCATTCCCCGCGCAGCCTATGCTGATAGGATGGCGGTCCAGAAAGAGGACAGGGCAATGCCATCCAGCCGCGACCGTCTCGAAGACATCCTGTCCCGCCTCGAAGCGCGTGGCGGGCAGGAGCGTGTGTTCACCAGGCTCTATCCCGACGCCGCGCGGGCCGCGGCCGATGCCGCCGACGCGCGGCTCAAGGCGGGTGTGACGCTCGGGCCGCTGGACGGCCGCATCGTCTCGATCAAGGACCTGTTCGACGTTGCGGGCGAGCCGACCGCGGCCGGCTCGCTGCTGCGCGCCTCGGTCGCCCCGGCCGCCAACGATGCGGCGGTGGTGGCCAGGCTGCGCCGCGCCGGCGCGGTGGTCCTGGGCAAGACGGTGATGACCGAGTTCGCCTTCACGGCCATCGGCGACAACCCGCATTTCGGCACGCCGCCCAATGCGGCGGATGCGTCGCGCATTCCGGGCGGGTCGTCGTCGGGGGCGGGCGTGTCCGTCGCCGAAAGCACCAGCGAGATCGCCATCGGTTCCGACACGGGCGGCTCCGTGCGCATCCCGGCGGCGCTGAACGGCACGGCCGGCTTCAAGCCCACCGCGCGCCGCGTGCCGCTGGCGGGCGCCTTCCCGCTCTCGCCCAGCCTGGACTCGATCGGCCCGCTGGCGCGCTCGGTCGCCGATTGCGCGGCGGCGGACGCCGTGATGGCCGGTGAGGAATGGCCCGGGCTTCAGCCGCTGCCGCTGGCAGGCTTACGTGTCGGGGTCCCGCGCGGCCGTCTGTTCGAGCATGTGGAAGATGCGGTGGGCGACGGATTCGAGCGGTGCCTCTCGGCCATCGGCCAAGCCGGTGCGCATCTGGCGGAAGCCCGGATCGACGATCTCCTGGGCGAGATGCGGGCGGTCACGCGGCCTGCCTCGATCGCCGCGCTCGAGGGCGCGGAAGTTCATTCCGGCTGGTTGGAGGAGGGCGCCCCGGCCGCCGTCGACACGCATGTCAGCGGGCCTCTGGCGCGCGCGGCCGCCGTGCCGGCGCCCGTCTATATCCGTGCGCTGCGCCGCCGCGCCGAGCTTGCCGCGGCCATGGACGAGCGGCTGGCGGGCTTCGACGTGCTGGCGCTGCCCACCGTGCCCATGCTGGCGCCCCGGATCGCCGAGCTTACCGCCGACGAGGCGCTGCGCAACCGCACGGAGGGACTGCTTCTGCGTAACACGCAGGTGGCCAACCAGTTCGATCTCTGCGCCATATCGCTGCCCATGCCGGACATGGCGCTGCCGGCCGGGCTGATGCTGGTGGCGCGCAACGGCCATGACCGCCGGCTGCTGGCCGTCGCGGCCTCCGTCGAGGCGCGCCTGACGGCCGCCTGACCGTCCGTCAATTGATATCGTATTCATATTATTTTTGTGAAAATAAGTATTTCACATCGCTCCGATCGCTCGCTAGTACTTATATAGATTGAAAAAAGCGCCGGAATTCGGCGTGCATGAAAATGGATCAATGAAAGGCAGCTTGGCGCCCTTTTCCGCTGACGGCGGCAATCCCGGGCGCTGATCGGGCTGCCTGCAGGAAGCGGGGCATCCGAACCGGGGAGGAGCGCGTGGGGGACGCGACCCGGCTCGGCAGCCAGGGCTTCGGCAAAACCGGCATGGCCGCGCCTGGCAAGCAGGCGGGAAGCGACCGGGCCGGCAACGACATGGCGAGGAGTGATTGATGATCAGGGTTGGTGTTGACGTCGGCGGCACGTTCACGGACATCGTTCTGGAACGGTCCGGTTCCGGCGGGCCGAGCCAGGTGGTGGTAACCAAGGTGTCCAGCACCCCGCACGACCAGTCCGAGGGCGTGGTGCAGGGCATCCTCAAGGTGTGCGGCCTGGCCGGCGTGGAGCCCGGCGCCATCGACGCGGTCTTCCACGGAACCACCGTGGCCACGAACATGATCATCGAGCGGGCCGGGGCTCGCGTCGGCATGATCACCACGCGCGGCTTCCGCGACATCCTGCACATGGCCCGGCACAAGCGGCCGCACAATTTCTCGCTGCAGTTCGACCTGCCCTGGCAGTCGAAGCCGATCGTGCGCCGCCGCGACCGGCTGGTGGTGACGGAGCGGATCATGCCGCCGGACGGCAGGGTCGAGACGCCGCTCGCCCTCGACGAGGTCAAGCAGGCGGCCGAACTCTTCGCCAAGCGCGGCATGGACGCGGTGGTGGTGGCCTTCCTGTTTTCCTTCCTCAACAACGAGCACGAGCTGCGCGCCAAGGAAATCGTCAAGGCGGCCATGCCGGATGCCTTCGTCTGCTGCTCGTCGGAAGTGGTCAACACCATCCGCGAATACGAGCGCTTCTCCAGCACGGCGATGAACGCTTATATCGGGCCGAAGACCTCGGCCTATCTGCGCAGGCTGGAGGGGCGGCTGCGCGAAGCCGGCGTCAACGCCATCGTGCGCATCATGCAGTCCAACGGCGGCATCTCCACTATCGACAACTCCAGCGAGCTGCCCATCGGCCTGCTTCTGTCGGGGCCGGCGGGCGGCGTCATCGGCGGGCGCTGGACCGGCCGCAACAGCGACAAGGCCAACGTCATCACCATCGACATCGGCGGCACCTCGGCCGATATCAGCGTCATCCAGAAGGGCGAACTGCGCATCAAGAACCCGCGCGACACAGAGGTGGCGACGCTGCCGGTGCTGGTGCCGATGATCGACGTCGACGCCATCGGCGCCGGCGGCGGCTCGATCGCCTATGTCGATCCCGGCGGCGCGTTCCGCGTCGGCCCCCGTTCGGCCGGCGCGGTGCCGGGCCCTGCCTGCTACGGCAAGGGCGGAACCGAGCCGACCGTCACCGACGCCCAGGTGGTGCTGGGTCGCATGGACCCGGAACAATTTCTCGGCGGCGACCTGGAGATCGACAGCTCGCTGTCGCACAAGGCCATCGAGGAGCACATCGCCAGGCCGCTCGGCCTGCCGGTGGAACAGGCGGCCCTCGGCATCCTCAAGATCATCAACAACAACATGGCGCTCGCCATCAACGCCAACTCCGTGGCCAAGGGCATCGACCCGCGCAATTTCACGCTGATGGGCATGGGCGGCGCCGGGCCGCTGCATTCGGTCTCGCTGGCGGAGGCCATCTACGCCAAGGACGTGATCTCGCCGGTGCAGCCGGGCATCACGGCGGCGACCGGCCTGCTCGTCACCGACCTGCAATACGAATACACCCATTCGACCGTGCTGGTGCTGAACAAGGCCACCGACGAGGACTTTCGGGCGGTCAAGGAAGCGGTCGACGGCCTCGCCGCCCGCGCCAACGCCCAGCTCGACCTCGACGGCATCCCCGCCGGGAAAAGGCGCTTCCGCAAGGTCGCCGAATGCCGCTATGTCGGCCAGGGTTTCGAACTGCGCGCGGACATGCCGGCGGAGGATCTCGATGCCGCCAACATGCAGGTGGTCATCGACAATTTCTACGAGGCCCACAAGCAGGTCTACGGCCACGCCTTCCGGGACCAGCACACGCAGATCGTCACCATCCGGCTGATCGCTTCCGTGGAGGTGGAGGAATTGACCCTGCCGAAGCTGCCGGCAGGCGGCCGCCGCAACCCGCAGGAGGCGGTCATGTACCGGCGCCGCACCGTGTTCGACGACGGCACGGCGCTGGAAACGCCCCGCTATGCGCGCGACAGGCTCAAGGCCGACGACCGCATCGAGGGCCCCGCTCTGGTGATCCAGCACAATTCCACCACCGTGATTCCTCCCGCCTATGCCGGCACCGTGCTGGCTTTCGGCGACATCCTTATCAACCGCAACTGAGGAGAGGGACAATGACGAGGGAAGTCGATCCGATCTCGCTCCAGATCATCGGCGGCGCGCTGCATTCCATCGCCGAGCAGATGGGCAACGTGCTCTACCGCATGAGCTATTCGTCGATCATCCGCGAAAGCCAGGACCTCGGCGCCGGCCTGTTCGACATGGACTACAACACGCTGTGCGAGTCCGATTCCACGCCCATGCATATCGGCTCGCTGCCCGGCTATCTTCGCGGCATCGAGAAGTCGGTGCCGAAGGACGGCTGGAAGCCGGGCGACTGCGTGATCCACAACCACCCCTATTTCGGCGCCAGCCACTCGCCCGACATCGGCATCGTCATGCCGGTGTTCTTCGAGGGCGAACTGGTCGGCTTTTCCGCCAACACGGCGCACCATGTCGACATCGGCGCGGCCACGCCGGGCCTGGTGATCGACATTCCCGACGTGTTCGCCGAGGGTATGCTGTTCAACGGCCTCAAGCTCTACGAGGCGGGCGTGCGCAACGAGTGGCTGTGGAAGTACATCCGCGACAACACGCGCGTTCCCAGCCTGGTGATGGGCGACCTGGAGGCGCAGATCGCCTCCGCCGAACTCGGCGTGCAGCGCTTCGTCGAGCTGATGGAGACCTATGGCAAGGACACCGTGCTGCAGGCCACGCGCCAGCTCATGGACTACACCGAAAACATGCTGCGCCGGGAGATCGCCAAGATCCCCGACGGCGACTATGTGGCCGAAGGCTTCATGGACGACGACGGCCGCAACCGCGGCGCGACCCTGCCGCTCAAGGTGACGGTGAGGGTGCGCGGCGACGATGTCGAGGTCGACCTCACCGGCTCCTCGGCGCAGGTGCCGACCGCCTTCAACGTGCCGTTCGACGGCTCGACCAAGGTGGCCTGCTTCTTCGCCTTCCGCGCGCTTTTGCTCGATACCTACACCCACGAGGAATACATTCCCCAGAACGAGGGTTCGTTCCGCCCGGTCAAGGTCACGGCGCCGCTCGGCACGATCTTCAACCCGATCTCGCCGGTCGCGGCGGAAGCGCGCTTCAGCCAGATCCAGCGCATCGTCGATCTCATCATCAAGGCGCTGGCGCCGGTGGTCCCGGAAAAGGCAACCGCGGGCAACGCGGCGGTGCTGTCCTTCGCCTCCTATTCGGGCGTGCGCCCCGACGGCGACTACTGGGTGTTCCTGGAGGTCAACGAAGCCTCGATGGGCGGCCGGCCCTTCTCCGACGGGCCCGACACGGTGGAGGAATTGATGCGCAACACGCGCAACAATCCGCTGGAGGACCTGGGCATGCATCTGCCGCTGATCTGCGACCGCTACGAGGTGCGCGACGACGTGCCTCCGGGCGCGGGCAAGTTCCGCGGCGGTGCCGGCGTCGTCAAGTCGCAGCGCTATCTGACGCCGGGCTTCATGACCCACGAGGCCGACCGCCACGAGGACGCGCCCTGGGGCGTGTTCGGCGGCAAGCCGGGCCATGGCGGCAAGCTGGAGGTGCGCAACGTCAACACCGGCAAGGTTCGCTACGAGCCGGCCAAGTTCTCCGGCCTGCGCACCGAGGAGGGCGACGTCATCACCTATTATTCGCCGGTTGGCGGCGGTTATGGCGATCCGCTCGAGCGCGATCCCGCAAAGGTGCTGGACGACGTGCTCGACGGGTTCATCACCGTCGACCATGCGCGCGACGACTACGGCGTCGTGCTCGCGCCGGTCGACGACGGCTACGGCTGGGCGCTGGACCTTGCCGCCACGGCCAGGCGCCGCACCGAGCTTGCCGCCGTGGCGGGAGGCTGACCGCAAAGCCGGCGGGCGGCATCGGCCGGCGGCTTGCCGGCCGACCGAGAGGCCCGACCGGACGCCTACGGACGAACATTTCTTCTCGCCCGTCCTGCCTCGGAAGCATGGCCGGCGAGCCGCTGCGTTCGGCCGGAAGGGCGTCGGAAACACGAAACCGAGACGGCGGGAGCACGCCGCCGGCGCGAAATCATTGGGGGAGAGGGCGTTGGCCGACATCCAGGACATTGCAAGCCGAACGATCGGCGAAATCGCGCTCGCCTATCGCAGCGGGCAGGCCGACCCGGTGGCGGTGACGGAGTGCCTGCTGGAGCGGATAAGCACGGGCGGCCACGACAACGTCTTCATCTCCGTTTCCGGGGACCGGGCGCGGGCGGAGGCGGAAAGGTCGTGGAAGCGGTTCAGGCAGGGCCGGCCGCTCTCCCCGCTGGACGGGGTGCCGCTCGCCTGGAAGGACAATTGCGATGTCGCCGGCACGCGCACCACGGCGGCGTCGGCGCTCCTGCGCGACAGCGCGCCCAAGGATCGCGACGCGCCCTGCGTGGCCAATGTCGCGGCGGCCGGCATGGTCTGCCTCGGCAAGCTCAACATGTCGGAATTCGCCTATTCCGGGCTCGGCCTCAACCCGCATTTCGGCACGCCGCGCAATCCCAACGACGCCGCGGTCGCGCGCGCGCCCGGCGGCTCGTCGTCCGGCACCGGCGTGGCGGTGGCGGCACGCCTGGTGCCCTGCGGCATCGGCACCGACACCGGCGGCTCCATCCGCGTGCCGGCGTCCTTCAACGGCGTGGTGGGCTTCAAGACCAGCGAGCGGCGCATCGAGAAGGCCGGCGTGTTTCCCCTGTCCCACACCCTCGACACGGTCGGGCCGCTGGCGCGCTCCGTGGCCGACTGCGCCCTGATCGACATGGCGCTTCGGGGCGCCGTCAGCGTCGAGGCGCGCCGCGGCGATCTCGGCGCGCTGAGGATCGTGGTGCCGACCGACGTGGTGCTCGACGATCTGGAGCCGGCAGTCGCCGCCAATTTCGACCGGGCGCTCGCCGCGCTGGAGGCGGCGGGCGCCACCGTCGTGCGCCGCTCCGTTCCGGCGGTGGTCGGCGCGCATGCGCTCACCGCGGCCTGGGGCACGCTGACGGCCGCCGAGGCTTATCACGAGCACCGCGGCCTGGTCGAAAGCGACGACGTCGCGCTTATGGACCGGCGCGTGGTCAAGCGCATCATGGACGGGCGTGCCATGTCGGCCGATGCCGTGATCGCCATCCAGCGCGGCCGCATCGCGCTGGAGGCCGAGATTGGCGAAATGCTGGGCGGCGGCGCGCTGCTGGCGATGCCGACGACGCCGATCACCGCGCCGGCCATCGCGCCGCTGGAGGCCGACGACGCGACCTTCCACCGCGTCAATCTGTTCGCGCTCCGCAACGTGGTGATCGGCAACATCCTCGGCATGTGCGGCCTGGCCATGCCGAGCGGGCGCAACGAAAACGGTATGCCGACCAGCATCCTCTTTTCGGCGATGCGCGGCCAGGACGAGCGCCTGCTTTCGCACGGGCTGGAAATCGAGCGCGTCCTGGCCGAGGCGGGGGCGACGGCGTAGAGGCCGCTACCCGTCGAGGAACTCGTTCCAGCGGCGCGTCAGGTAGGTGTGCTCGTCCATGAAGGTGTTCCACACGCGCACCATGGACAGCCGCTCCCGGTGCGACCCGCCGTCGCGGCGGTCGCCCGGCCAGGCGCAGGGCAGGCCGAAGGGGTCGGCCAGAACCGCTTCGGCCGGCTGGCCTTCATACCAGTAGGCCCATTCCTCGGGGCTGAGATGGGCGCGCGTGCGCTCGGGAAACGTCGCATAGTAGCCCTGCCTGGTCAGGCAGGCGCCGGCCCAGCCGCCGTGCCACCAGTTCAGGTAGTCGTAGGCGGCGTCCAGCATGTCGCCCTGCGTGTGCGCCGAGATGCACAGGTCCGCATGCCAGCCGCGGCTTCCTTCCACGGGCGCCGCCACCGCCACCGGAACGCCGAGCCGCCTCAACATGGTCTGGGCGGGGGAGAACATGCTTTGCACCACGACCCCGCCGCGCTGCATCAGCCTGGCCGCTTCCTCGTAGTTGCGCCAGATGCCCTTGAAATGGCCGGTCTTCTTCTTGTGCAGCAAAAGGTCGACGACGGCGTCGATCTCCTCGATGGTGAGATTGCCGATGTCGCCGAAGGCCGCGCCCTGCGAGGCCTCCGTGGCAAGGGCGGCCTCGATCATGCCCAGCACCGGGTCGCCCATGATGGCGATGCGCCCCTGCCAGCGGCGGTCGAGCAGCCAGGCCCAGCTTTCGGGCTGGCCCGGTTCCAGCTCCGCGCGCACGGAAGGCAGATAGCCGAAGGCATCGACCCCGTGCAGCACGGGCAGCATCGACACGCGGTCCGACGGTGTGCTGCCGAGCTTGCCGTCCGGCTGCAGGAACAGCTTGCCGAAGACCGTGGCAATGGCACGGCTGCCGGGGCCGGAAAGCGCCTTCGCCCTGATCTCGGCGCCGCCGTCGATCCTGGCCAGGTCGATGTCCTGGATGGCGCGGGCCGTCCAGATCAGATCGATCGTGTGCCATTGGTGATAGACGTCGAACGTGTCGGGCCGGGTGACGGCGCGCTTCAGGCCGTCGATGCCGTCGCTCAGCTCGAACTCTATGTCGAAGCCGAGGTCGCGGCGCGCGCGGGCGCGGATGGGCTCGGGCAGGAATTCCGTGCGCCCGATCACGCGCAGCTTTCCCGGCCTCCTGCTGCGTGCGCGGGCCATCAATGGATCCTGACCAGATAGTGCGCCACCTCCGGCTCGGTGAAGACCGACAGCACCTTCAGGCGCTCCCTTGCGCGCATGTGGTCCATGTCGAGATGATGCAGCAGGGCCGCGGCGGCGCCCCTTGCGTCCCCGAGGTCCAGATGCTCCAGCACCAGCCGGTGCTCGCGCAGCATGTCGGCCTTGTCGTGCAGGCCGATATAGGTGCCGAACAGCCTGTTCACCACCAGCGAGAGCTGGCACAGCCGGACCGTCTCGACAAGCCGGCGGTTGCGCACCTGGCCGATGCAGCGCCCGTGGAGGTCCGCCTCCACCTCGTCGATCCGGGGCTGGGAGACGGCCGAGGCCACGCCCAGCAGGGTATCGACGCGCGCCTGCATGTCGCGCAGCACGGCCCTGTCCAGCCCCGGCTGGGCGGCCGCGAGCGCTTCCGGCTCCAGCAGGCGGCGCATCTGGTGCGCGTCGTCCAGCATGCGCGCGCTCAGCGGCCCGGCGATCCAGTGCGAGGTGCGGTCCTTGGCGACGAGGCCGCGCCCGTCCAGCCGCGACAGCACCTCGCGCACGACGGTGCGGCTGACGGCAAAATGGTCGCCGAGCGCGGTCTCGGAAATCTGGTAGATGCCGAAGGGGATGCAGTTCAGCGTATCGGCCTCGACGGTCTCGAAGATGCGCTCCCAGCTTGGCTGGACGGCTGCGCCGGCGAGCCCGCCGGAAAGATCGAGGTCGAGCAGGTGCAGGTTGCGCCGCGCCGGCTCGGCATCGCCGACGACATAGCCCTGGTCGGGCGTATGGCGCACGAGCCCCAGTTCCTCGAGCAGGACGAGCGCGCGCTTCACCGGCGGGCGGCTGACGCCGAGCCGGTCGGCCACGGCGGCGGTGAACAGCCGCGTGCCCGCCGGCAGGCGGCCGGCCTCGATGTTCGCCGCCAGCACGTCGCGAACGATCTCGTAATAGGGTCTGTTCGCCGTCAAGGAACCGCCGCCCTTGCTTTGCCCGGATATCGCGCCCTCCATCGCCCGGCCGCCGCCTGCGGTCAACCTGCCGGGCCTGCGCCCATTCAGGTCCTGCCGGCCCGCTCGGCCCGGGTGGCGGCAAGGTCGAGGGCCTTGGCCTTCATCACCACCCCGTAGGCGGCGCGCGCCGTCTCGGCGCTGATGAAGCCTTCCAGCACGTCGTCCAGCACCGCCTGCGGGTCGCGCATCAGCGGATCGCCATAGCCGCCGCCGCCCGGACCGTGGGAGACGAGCGTCTCGCCGGCCGTGACCTTGTGATACGGCACCTTGGAGACAAGCTCGCTCTCCCGGCCGTTCCTGCCCCGCAGCCGCAGGGCGGCGGTGTGGCCGTCCTCGCCGCCGCGGAAGCCCCAGGGGCGGTATTTGTGGCCGTCGCCCTCGACCGAGAAGCCGCCATCGGCCAGGAAGGTGAACTCGCGCACGGCGCCGATGCCGCCGCGCCATTGCCCGGCGGCGGCCGCGTCGCTGCGCAGCTCGTAGCGGTCGACGCGCAGCGGCAGGTGCGATTCGATGTCCTCGATGGGGTTGTTGCGGGTGTTGGCATAGAGCGTGTCGACGGCGTCCATGCCGTCAAGCCCGGGCCGGCCGCCATAGCTGCCTTCCATGATCTCCATGTGCACCCAGTGGTTGCCCTCGTTCAGCCCGGAGAAGGCCACGACGCGCAAATTGCCGATGCCGGCCGAAACCTGCCCCGGCACCGCCTGGGCAAGCGCCTTCATCACCGTGTCGGCAAGCTGGTTGCCGGGGCAGAAGCGCGCGATCACCGGCGCGGGGAAGGTGGGATTGGCGAGCGTGCCCTTCGGGGCGACGATCTCGATCGGCCGGGTGAGGCCCGAATTCTGCGGTATGTTGCCGTAGATGGTGCTGTCGAGCAGGATCGAGCGCACGGTGAGCCAGACGGCACAGTCCACGGTGCCTTCGAGCGGCATGTTGATGGGCTTGTCGGGGAGCTGGGCGGCGGTGCCGGTCAGGTCCACGATCAGCCGGTCGCCGCGGACCTTCACCGTGGCCACGATCGGCAGGTCGCGGCGCGCCGGGTCGGGGTCGTCCAGATAGCCGTCTATATGGGTGGTGGCGGTGTAGTCGCCGTCGGGCAGCGCCCGGATCGCGTCGCGCATCAGGCGCTCGGAATAGTCCATCAGATGTTCGTAGGCGGCGTTGACGGTGGCAAGGCCGTACTGGCGCACCAGCGCCAGATAGCGGTCGGCGCCGATCTCGGCCGCCTTGATCTGCGCTTCCATGTCGCCGACCACCAGCGGCGCGGCGCGGATGTTGTCGCGCAGCAAGTGCCAGACCGCATCGTTACGGCGCCCCTCGCTGAACACCTTGATGGCCTTGAACTGGAGGCCTTCGGCATAGGTGTCGACGGCATCGACGATGCCGCAACTGCCGGGGGTGAGGGCGCCGATGTCGAGATGGTGGGCGGTGGTGGCGGAAAAGCCGATCAGCGCGCCGTCGAGGAAGACCGGCACGCAGAAGGCCACGTCGGGCCCGTGGCTGGCGCCGCCATAGGGGTCGTTGTGCATGATGACGTCGCCGGGCTTCAGTTCGTCGCCCCGGGCCTGCAGCGTCTTCAATATGCCGCGGATGTAGCCGGGAATGGGGCCGGACTGCAGCGGCGTCGACATCTTGCATTCGCAGAGCTGGCGCCCCTCGGCATCGGTCAGCGCCGCGCCGAAGTCCTCCGATTCGCGGATGATGGAGGAATAGCTCATGCGCATGAGCTTGTGGCCCATCTCGATGGCGATGTTCTCCAGCGCGCCGTGGATGACGGCGGCGGTCACCGGATCGATGCGGGCGGAAGCCTGCGGTGCGGCGGCGGCGGTGTCGGCATGTCCGGTCATTGGGCGTCTCCCAGCGTCATGATGATGCTTCCCGAGGGGTGGACCTCGGCCGTGGCATGGGGCGGCACCACGGTCGTGCTGTCCTTCTGCAGGATGATGCACGGCCCCTGGAACGGTTCGCCGGGCGGCAGCAGCGAGCGCTGGTAGACCGGCGTCTCGAAGCTCCTCAGCTCGCCCGCCACGCGGAACAGGCAGGTGCCGGTGCGCAGGCGCGCCTCGGCCAGCGAGCCGCCGGCAGGCGCGCGCAGCGCCGGGATCTTGGCGATGTGGCCGATGCCGCTCACCCGCACGTTGACGATCTCGATGCCGCTCTTTTCGAAGGCGTGGCCGTATTCGGCCTTGTGCGCCCTGTGGAAGCTTGCCCACACCTCTTCGAGGTCGCTCTCGGAAATCTCGCCGGCCGGCAGCGGCACCTTCAGTTCGTAGCCCTGGCCGACATAGCGCAGGTCGCCGACGCGGGCGAACGAGACCTCCTCCGTGGGGATGCGGTCGGCCTCGAACTGCGCGGCAAGCCCGGCTTCCATGGCGTCGAGGTCGGCGTTCAGGCGGGCGAGGTCGACCGCGCCGGAATGCTGGAACTGCGTGCGGATGACGTCGTATTTGAGGTCGGTGGTCAGAAGCCCCATGGCCGAGTTGATGCCGGGATAGGGCGGCACGATGACCTCCGGGATGCCCAGCATGGCCGCCACTTCCGCGCCGTGCAGGGGGCCGGCGCCGCCGAAGGCGACCAGCGCGAAGCCGCGGGGGTCGATGCCCTTCTGCACGGTGCGGGAGCGGATGGCGTTGGCCATGTTCGAGTTGATGATGGTGAGCACGCCTTCGGCCGCCTCGTTCAGCGGCAGGTCCAACTCCCCGGCCAGCCTGCCGATCACGGCGCGGGCGGCCTCGACATCGAGCTTCATGCCGCCGCCGAGGAAATCGTGCGGGTCGAGGCGGCCGAGCACGAGATTGGCATCGGTCACGGTCGGCAGCCCGCCGCCGCGGCCGTAGGCGGCCGGGCCGGGAGCCGCGCCCGCGCTCTGCGGGCCGACGCGGAAGGCGCCGCCGCGGTCGACATGGGCGATGGAGCCGCCGCCGGCGCCGATGGTGTGGATGTCGAGCATCGGCATCAGCAGCGGGAAGCCGGCGATGGAGGTGGAGCGCGAATCGGTTTCGGCCAGCCTGCCGTCGACCACCAGGCCGATGTCGGCGCTGGTGCCGCCGATGTCGAAGGTGATGAGGTGGTCGCGGCCCACCTGCTCGCCGATCCAGGCGCCGCCGAGCACGCCGGCCGCAAGGCCGGACAGGAGCGTCAGCGTCGGCTTCTCGGTCACCATCTTGGGCGTGGCGACGCCGCCATTGGACGCCATGATCCTGAGGTCGCCGCCGATGCCGCTGTCGCGCAGGGCGGCGTCCAGATGCGCGATGTAGCGATCGACCTTGGGGCCGATCGCCGCCGCCAGCGCCGCGGTGGTGAAGCGCTCAAACTCGCGGAACTGCGGCGACACGAAGGAGGAGGTGGTGACGAAGACGTCCGGCAGAACCTGCCTGACGATCTCCGCGGCGCGCAGCTCGTGCGCGGGGTTCAGGTAGGAGAACAGGAAGCAGATGGCGATGGATTCGACGCCCTCCTCCTTCAGCTCCAGCGCCGCGCGCCGCACCGCCTCCTCGTCGAGCGGCACCAGCTCCGCCCCGGTGGGCGGCACCAGCCGGCCGGCAACCGTCTTGCGGAAGCGCCGCTTCACCAGCGGGCGGCTCTGCCACGGCAATTGCTGCATGATGGAATAGTGCTCGACGCGCTGGTGGCGGCCGATATGGACGATGTCGCGGAAGCCTTCGTTGGTGATGAAACCGGCGCGCGCGCCCTTGTCTTCCAGCACTGCGTTGGTGGCGGTTGTGGTGCCGTGGAACACATGGGCGATCTCGGCCGGGTCGACGCCGTTGTCCGCGCACAGTTCCCGGATGCCGGTCAGGACCCCTTCGGCAGGATCGTGCGGCGTGGTCGGCACCTTGTGGATGGCCAGCGCCCCGGTGGCCAGGTCGCAGTAGACGAGGTCGGTGAACGTGCCCCCGACATCGACGCCGATCGTCTTCATCCGCCACTTCCTCCCGCTCGACAGATCCGAAACATATCGGACTATGAATCCATAATTCATATAGCTTGGCAAGCCTGTATGAAGCCGAAAAGACGGATCTGCATGAGCACATATGCTTCGATACAAGTCTCGGCATCGGGACAAGCGGAAAATTGCCGTTGTGTTATGTGAATTATGTATACATAGTTGCAAAAACTGGCTCCCGACCAAACGGGTCTGGGGCAGTGCTCGGGAGGGACGGGACATGGCGGTTTCCGCGCTGGACATAGACGGCTCGCAGGTCGAAAGGCTGATCCTGGAACTGGGCGCCATCGGCGCGCATAGCGGCACCGGCGTGTGGAGGACGGTCTATTCGCCCGAATGGGTCGAGGCCAACGCGCTTCTGGCCCGCTGGTTCGAGGGCGCCGGGCTCGCCGTGAGGCAGGACGCCGTCGGCAATCTGTGGGGCCGGCTGCCGGGCTCGGAAGGCGGCAAGTCGATCGTGTCGGGCTCGCATGTCGACACCCAGCGGCCCGGCGGCCGCTACGACGGCGCGCTGGGCATTCTGGCCGCCTTCGTCGCAGTCAAGGCGCTGCGGGAGCGCTTTGGCCAGCCGAAGCGCACGCTGGAGGTCGTCTCGCTGTGCGAGGAGGAGGGCAGCCGCTTTCCCACCGCGAATTTCTGGGGGTCCAGCGCCATCACCGGCCGCACCCGCCCGCAGGACGTCGACACGGTCGCCGATTTCGACGGCGTGCGCATCGCCGACGCCATGCGCCAGGTCGGGCTCGATCCGGGCAGGATCGGCGAGGCGGTGCGAGACGACATCGCGGCCTTCATCGAACTGCATATCGAGCAGGGTCCGATCCTCGAGGCGGCGGGCCTTCCCGTCGCGATCGTGGAGGCCATCACCGGCATGCGCCACACCGAAGTGTGCCTCACCGGGGTGCAGAACCATGCCGGCGCCTTTCCGATGGATCTGCGCAACGATCCCATGGCGGGCTTCGCCGAGATCGCGTCCGGCCTGGTCGACACGGCGCACCGCATGGGCCGTCCGGCGGTCACCACCATCGGCCGCTGCACCGTGGCGCCCAACGCCGGAGCGGTCATTCCCCAGTCGGTCACCTTCACCATCGACGCCCGGCATCCGGACCCGGACAAGCGCCGGCACCTGTATGCCACCCATGATGCGCTGATGCGCGAGGTGGCGCAGCGCCGCGGCCTGGGCCTGGAAAGCCGGGTGCTGTTCAACCACGAGCCCAAGCTCAGCGCCCCGCATCTCGTCGCCCTGCTCAAGGGCGCGGCCGGGGAACTGGACATTCCCACCCTGACCATGGCGAGCGGAGCCGGCCATGATTCGCAGCAGATGGCCGAGATCGCCGATTTCGCCATGATCTTCGTGCGCAGCAAGGACGGCCGCAGCCACACGCCGGAAGAGTTTTCCACCATCGAGGACATCGTGGCCGGGATCAGGGTGCTGGCGTCGGCCCTTCACAAGCTGGCCTATTAGACGCCGCAGGCCCTCCGCATCCCGGAAGCCGCGCATCGGCGAGGCTTTCGGGCGCGCAATGTGCGGCAGATCAAACTGTTCGTCCCTGTCCGTGCTAGAAGCGGTGCGGCAAGCGCGCCGGCTGCGGCGGTTTTGCCGGTTCCTGCCCGGTTCGCGCTGTGATAGGTGTGGCCGGAGAAATCGGGGGAGAACGAGGTTGAGCGGTCCGCGCGCAAGATGGAGCATGCCGGCGATCCTCGCCGTCGCCTATCTGCTCGTGCTGCAATCGGCGCTCGGCGCCTTCGCGTTCGGCGCGGGGCCGGGCACGGGCCAACTCGATGCCTTCGGCAACGTCATCTGCACGCATGAGGGCGCCGCCGAGCGTCCGGCCGGCGACCCCCAGCACCGGCACGATTGCTGCCTGTTCGGCTGCAGCCTCTCCTCCTTCGCCCATGGCGCGCCGCCGGCGGCCGAAAGCCTCGTCCATGTGGTCCGGTACGAACCGGTGGCGCAGGTCCTGCCACGGTCCGACGCCGCGCCGGTCGTGCGCGTGCGCACCCCGGTCAACCCGCGCGCGCCCCCGGCCGCGGCCTGAGGCTTTCCCCGGTCCCGGAACCTTCGCGGGCCGTCATCATCCAATCGTCAAATCGTTCGCGGCCGCCCTGCGGCGCGACCCCCTCTTCATGGAGCACCCATGTACAATCCGCACTCTTTTCCCGCGCGCATTTTTGGTCGCGCATCCCCGCTGTTCCGCTCGCTGGAGGAGCGGCTCGGCATCGCCGTCTTCGTCCTCGCCCTTCTGTTCGCGGGCGCCCATGCCGCCATGGCGCACGAATTCAAGGCGGGCGATCTCGAAATCGGCCATCCCTGGTCGCGCGTGGTGCCGGCCGGCGCCACCGTGGCCGGCGGCTATCTCACGGTCACCAATCACGGTGCCTCGCCGGACAGGCTGCTGTCCGTCGCCTCCGACATCTCGGCCAAGGCCGAACTGCACGAAATGGCGGTCAAGGACGGCGTCATGACCATGCGTCCGGTCGAGGGCGGGCTGGAGATCCCGGCCGGCGGCTCGGTCGAGCTGAAGCCCGGAAGCTATCACCTGATGTTCATGGGGCTGAAGGAACTGCCCAAGCAGGGCGAAAAGTTCCCGGCCACGCTGACCTTCGAGAAGGCCGGCACCGTGAAGGTCGAGTTCGCCGTGGAGGCGATGGACGCCGCCGGCGGCATGAAGATGGACCACGGCCAGGAAATGGATCACGACCATGCTGAATAGAGGATTGAAATCGGGCCTGGCGGCAGCCGCCATCGTCATTTGCGGCAGCGCGCCGGCACTCGCCCATGTCACGCTGGAGACGCAGGAGGCGCCCGTCGGCTCGACCTACAAGGCCGTGCTCAGGGTGCCGCATGGCTGCGAGGGCAAGGCGACCACCGCCGTCCGGGTGAAGATTCCGGAAGGCATGATCGCGGTGAAACCGATGCCCAAGCCCGGCTGGGAGCTGAAGACGGTCAAGGGAAAGTATGCCAAGTCCTACAAGCTGTGGGGCGAGGATGTCGCCGAAGGCGTGCAGGAAGTGGACTGGAGCGGCGGCAACCTGCCGGACGAATTCTACGACGAGTTCGTGCTGCGCGGCCAGCTCGCCGCGGACCTGCCGGCCGGGGAGATGATGTACTTCCCCGTCGTGCAGGAGTGCGAGGGCGGCGCCGCCGACCGCTGGATCGCCATACCGGCGGCCGGGCAGGACGCGGACGACCTCGAATTCCCGGCGCCAGGCCTCAAGCTGCTGCCGAAGAAATAGGGGACGGCGCGGCGCGGCGGTTCCGGCCGCCGCGCCGCCTTTTCCGGGGCGCGGGCGATGGAGCAGCATACGGGAAAAAGTCGGCCGGCGCGGCCTGCTTGCCTGGCAAGGCCGGGTGAGGCCGCGAGCGGATCTACCCCCACCCCTTACCCCTCCCCACAAGGGGGAGGGGGACCTTGCAGCGGGGCCACTCGCCTCCGAAACCTCGTTGATTGCGCGAAGCGCGCGAGCCTTCCCCTCCCCCTTGTGGGGAGGGGTGAGGGGCGGGGGTGCGAGGTCGGCCGCCTCACCTCAAGCATCCTGCCTGAACCTCCGCAGATACGGGATCTCCGCCTGCGGCTCCGCGCCGTCCTGCTTTTCCTCGCCCTGGCTCTGGCCTTCGGCCTGCCGGGCGCGGCCTTCGCCCATGCCGCGCTGGTGGCCACCGAGCCGGCGGACGGCGCCGTTGTGGCCGAAAGCCCGAAGCAATTTTCGCTGACCTTCAGCGAGCCGGTCTCGCCGCTGGTGCTGACGCTGGTGCGGCCGGACGGCAGGCCGGTGGCGCTTTCAACCTTCCGCCTCGACGGGCAGACGGTGGTGATCGACGCACCGCCGGAGCCCGGCGGCGGCCTCGGCACGCATGTGCTGAGCTGGCGGGTGATCTCGGCCGACGGCCACCCTGTCGGCGGCTCGATCCTGTTCTCGATCGGCGCGCCGAGCGCGGCGCCGGCCGCGACCGAGGCGGTCGACTGGTGGCTGCGCGGGGCCATCTGGCTGGTTCGCATCGCCCTCTATGCCGGCCTGTTCCTCGGCATCGGCGGCGCCTTCGCCGTCGCCTGGCTGGAGGATGGCAAGCGCGACGGCGCCCGCTTTGCCGGCTGGATCATGCTGCTGGGGCTCGCAGCCGCCCCTGTCGCGCTCGGCCTGCAGGGGCTGGACGCGCTCGGCGCGCCGCTGTCGCATTTCGCCAAGCCCGCGGTCTGGCGCACGGGCGCCGGCACCACCTATGGCTGGACGGTGCTGATCGCGGTGGTCTCGCTTGTCCTCGGCCTCGCCTCGCTGGCGCTGCCGCGAAAGCTCACCGGGAGGCCGCTTTCGCTTCTGGCCCTTGCCGGCGTCGGCGCGGCACTGGCCGCCAGCGGCCATGCCAGCGCCGCCGAGCCGCAATGGCTGACGCGGCCGATGGTGTTCCTGCACAGCGCCGGCATCGCCTTCTGGACCGGCGCGCTGATGCCGCTGGGGCTGGCGCTGCTGCGGCGCGGGGTCGAAGCCAAATCCATGCTCATGCGCTTCTCGGCGGCAATCCTGCCCGTGGTCGGCGTGCTCGTGCTTGCCGGCGTCGTGCTCGCCGTCATCCAGGTGCAGGCGCCGGCCGCGCTGGTCGGCACCGCCTATGGCCGCCTGCTGCTCGCCAAGCTCGCTTTGCTTGCCGTGCTGTTTGCCCTTGCCGCCCTGAACCGCTGGCGGCTCACCCGGCCGGTCGAGGCCGGCGAGCGGGCGGCGCGCGCCCGGCTGGTGCGCGCGATCGGGGCGGAACTGGTGCTGGTGCTGGCCGTCTTCGGCGTCGTGGCCGGCTGGCGCTTCACGCCGCCGCCGCGCGCGCTGGCGATCGCCGCGGCGCAGCCGGCCACCACCCATATCCACACGCTGAAGGCGATGGCGGATTTGTCGGTCACGCCCGGCCATGCCGGCCCGGTCTCGGTCTCCATCGTGGTCATGACCGGCGATTTCGGCCCGCTGCCGGCCAAGGAGGTTACCCTGGTGCTGTCCAAGCCGGAGTCCGGCATCGGGCCGCTGAAGCGGCCGGCGCGCATGCCCGGCGACGGCACATGGCGGGTGGACGACCTGGTCATCCCCGTGCCCGGCCGCTGGACGGCGCGGCTCGACATCCTCGTCTCGGATTTCGACATGGTGCAGATCGAGGGCCCCATCGACATCAGGCCGCGATAGGCCGCGATGCGCTTCGCGCGCGGTTGACGAAGCCGGCTTCGGGGATCAAACATCCCGGTCCGGCGGCATGGCGAAAAGGGACAGGAAAATGGAAAAAGCCGAAATCGGCCTGATCGGCCTCGGCACGATGGGCTCCAACCTCGCGCTCAACATCGCCGAGAAGGGCCATCGCATCGCCGTCTTCAACCGCACGGTCTCACGCGCGGATGCCTTCAAGGCCGAAGCCGGCGCGCTCGCCGACCGCATCGTGCCCTGCCACAGCCTGGCCGAGCTGGCGGAGGCGATCCGGCCGCCGCGCCCGGTCATCATCATGGTGGTGGCGGGCAAGCCGGTGGACGAGCAGATCGCCGCTCTGCGCGACGTGCTTTCCGCCGACGACATCGTCATCGACGCCGGTAACGCCAATTTCCACGACACCGTCCGCCGCTTCAAGGAACTGGAAGGCTCCGGCCTCACCTTCATCGGCATGGGCGTGTCGGGCGGCGAGGAGGGCGCGCGCCACGGACCCTCCATCATGGTGGGCGGCACGGAAGAATCCTGGCGGCGGGTGGAGGGCGTGCTCACCGCCATCTCCGCCAAGTTCAAGGGCGAGCCCTGCGCGGCCTGGCTGGGCCCCGACGGCGCCGGGCATTTCGTCAAGACCATCCACAACGGCATCGAATATGCCGACATGCAGATGATCGCCGAGATCTACGGCATGCTGCGCGACGGGCTCGGCATGGGGCCGAAACAGATCGCGCCGGTGTTCGCCGGCTGGAATGAGGGCCGGCTCGCCTCCTATCTGATCGAGATCACCGCCAAGGTGCTGGCCGCCGACGATCCGCAGACCGGCCGGCCGGTGGTGGACATCATCCTCGACCGCGCCGGCCAGAAGGGCACCGGCAAATGGTCGGTGATCGAGGCGCAGCAGCTCGGCATTCCGGCAACCGCGATCGAGGCGGCGGTGGCCGCGCGCGTGCTTTCCTCCATGAAGGACGAGCGGCTGGCCGCCGAGAAGGTCTATGGCGCGGGTGGGGGGCGGATTTCCGAGCCGCGCGAGGCGTTGCTCAAGGACCTGGAGTTGGCGCTGCTCGCCGGCAAGATCGCGGCCTATGCGCAAGGCTTTGCCGTGATGGCCGGCGCCTCGAAGGAATTTTCCTGGAACCTGCCTCTGCCCACCATCGCCAGGATCTGGCGCGCCGGCTGCATCATCCGCTCGCAGATGCTGGACCAGATGGCCGAAGCCTTCGGCAAGGGCGGTGCGGCCGCCAATCTGCTGATGGCGCCGGCATTCGTGGAGATGATGAAGGCCGCGCATCCCTCGCTGCGGCGCATCGTGGCGCTGGCGGCGGAAGCCGGCCTGCCGGTGCCGGCGCTGTCCTCCGCGCTCGCCTATTTCGACGCCTACCGGCAGGGGCGCGGTACATCCAACCTGATCCAGGCGCAGCGCGACTTCTTCGGCGCGCACGGCTTCGAGCGCATCGACGCCCCCGGCGCGCATCACGGGCCGTGGGGCGGCGGGCAGTAGGAGGGCTTCATCTCATCTGGCCGACCGTGCGCGTCAGCGCCGGAAACGACGGCAGCTCGGCTGCCGGCGGTTGCTGGTTGGCAAGCCGCAGCAGCCTGATCGGGAAGACGATGGCCTCGCGGTTCGCCGGCGGTATGTCGTCCGACCGGCACTCGCTCGCTTCCGCCTCCTTGAGCGCGGCGTCTATCTCCTGCGCCGATACCACGCCCTTGTGAACCAGCAGGCGGTTCACCGCGGCGACGGCCATCAGCAGGCCTTCCAGTTGCAAGTTGGCGACATTCATGGCTCTGGCTCCCATCTGTCCGCCCATAACGCGCGGACGCGCAAGCCGATCCTGACACATTATCGCGCCGGCGCGTCCGGTATTGCGGCCGCAGGGCAGGATTCCACCTCGGCCGGCCGGCTCAGCGTCTGCAGCGAGCCGATCGGCGCGCCGTCGATGCGGCCGATGACGGCGCGGGCAAGCTCGGCGCCGGCCAGGCGCACGTCCTCGTTGATGACATGAAGCTGCGGCCGCAGGAAATGCAGCAGGCGCGAGGCCTGCTTGGAGACGATGTCGAGATCGTCGCCGATGCGCAGGCCCTCGTCCTCCACGCCGGCCACCAGCGCGAAGGCGGCGGCACCCGCGCCGCTGACGATGCCGTCGGGCCGCAGCCTGCGCTGCATCAACTCGCGCGTGCGGGCGCGGATATGCTCTATGGAGTGGTCGACCGTGGCCGCCGGGAACGGCACCTCGGTCAGCCCGCAATCGGCCAGCGCCTCGGCGAAGCCGTCGCGCATGTGATGGTAGTAGCTGAGATTGGCGGGCGGGGCCAGCAGCGCCAGGCGGCGGCGGCCGAGCGCGGCCAGCTTCCTCACCGCCTCCGCCGCGAAGGCGAAATTGTCGAAGTCATGGTAGGGGTGCTCCAGCCCCATCTCGGTGCGGCCGTGCGTGGCGAAGGGAAAGCCGCGCTCGGTCATGTAGCGCACGCGCTTGTCGTCCGGCTCGGTGCGGGAAACGATGATGCCGTCGGCCGAGCCCGTCTCCACCACATAGCGCACCGGTTCCAGCGGATCGTTGTTGCGCGAATAGGGCGTGACGATGAGGTGGTAGGGCGTGGCGGCGAGCGCCTCCGAGATGCCGTAGATCATGTCGGAGACGAAGCCGCCGATCTGCTCTTCCGTGTCGAGCACCAGCGAGATGACGTTGGTCTTGCCGGTTCGCAGGCGCACGCCGGCGCGGTTCGGCCGGTAGCCGATCTGCTTGGCCACCAGTTGCACGCGGCGGCGGGTCTCGGCGCCGATCTCCGGCGCGTTCTTGAGCGCGCGAGAGACGGTGGTGACGCCAAGCCCGGTCATGAAGGCGAGCGTCTTCAGCGTCGGCCTGCCTGCCTCCGCGTCGTCGTCTGTATCGTGGCGGTGTTCTTTGTCCATGATCCCGGCCGTGGGCGCATAGCAGCCGCAAGGCCGCGCTGCAACCGCCCTGTGAATGCCCCCGCAGCATGGGCGGGGCACGGCCGGCAATAATAATCTGTAACGTTACAGATTGACAGTGCGAATTTCAGCAAACCGGAACATGAGGACGCCGTGCCGGGCGCGGCGCCCTGGCGGGCACGCACGTGAGATATGCGGCACTGCGAGATGGATGCTGCGCTGCACCCGGCGTCATAAGGGCGGGGCGATTTCTTCGGAATCCGAAAAAAATGGCGCGGCGGGCTTGCGCTGCGGTTCCGTTTGTCCTATCGAAAATCTGTAACGTTTCAGATTCTGGGAGGAGCCGAAATGAGTTACAGGTTTGCGATCGCTGCGCTTGCGGCGACCACGGCAATTGCGTTCGCAGGTCCCGCGTCGGCGACCGACCTCGAGGTCACGCACTGGTGGACCTCGGGCGGCGAGGCGGCGGCGGTCGCCGAATTCGCCAAGGCGTTCGACGCCACCGGCAACCATTGGGTGGACGGGGCCATCGCCGGCTCGGGCGGCACCGCGCGCCCGATCATGATCAGCCGCATCACCGGCGGCGATCCCATGGGCGCCACGCAGTTCAACCACGGCCGCCAGGCGGAGGAGCTGGTCGAAGCCGGCCTGATGCGCGATCTCACCGACATCGCCACCAAGGGCAAGTGGACCGAGGTGGTGCGCCCGAAGAGCCTGCTCGACAGTTGCACCATCGACGGCAAGATCTATTGCGTGCCCGTCAACATCCATTCCTGGCAATGGCTGTGGCTGTCCAACGAGGCCTTCGCCAAGGCGGGCGTTCCGGTGCCGAATACCTGGGACGAGCTGGTGGCGGCCGCGCCCGCGCTGGAAAAGGCCGGCATCGTGCCGCTCGCCGTGGGCGGCCAGCCCTGGCAGGCGTCCGGCGCCTTCGACGTGCTGATGGCGGCGGTCGGCGGCACCGACACCTTCCTGAAGGTCTACAAGGACAAGGATGCCGAGTTCGCCAAGGGGCCGGAAGTCGCCAAGGTGTTCAAGGCCGCCGACGACGCCCGCAAGATGGCCAAGGGCACCAACGTGCAGGATTGGAACCAGGCCACCAACATGGTCATCACCGGCAAGGCCGGCGGCCAGATCATGGGCGACTGGGCGCAGGGCGAGTTCCAGGTCGCCGGCAAGGAGGCGGGCAAGGACTATAGCTGCCTGCCGGGGCTCGGCCTCAATCCGGTCATCGCCACCGGCGGCGACGCCTTCTACTTCCCGCTGCTGAAGGACGAGGCGAAATCCAAGGCCCAGGAGGTGCTGGCCGAAACCATGCTGGCGCCTGCGACGCAGGTCGCCTTCAACCTCAAGAAGGGCTCGCTGCCGGTGCGCGGCGACGTCGACCTCCAAACCGCGAACGACTGCATGAAGAAGGGCCTCGACATCCTGGCCAAGGGCAGCGTGATGCCCTGGACCGACCAGCTGCTTTCGCAGGACACACAGAAGCAGAAGGAGGACCTGTTCTCCGAGTTCTTCGCCAATGAGGGCATGACGGTCGAGGACGCCCAGAAGCGCTTCGCCGACATCATCGCCTCGGCCGACTGAGGCGGCGATGGTTCGTTGAAGCACCCCCTTGCCGGTCCTTCAGGCCACCTCTCCCGCAGCGGGAAAAGCTGGTCCGAAGCGCCGGCGAGGGGCGGATACGCGCGGACAAGACCGCACCCCAGAAGGCAAGCCCGATGACCGACGACCAGACACGGCCCCCCGGAAGGCTGCTGCGCAACCTGAACGCCAAGATCGCCTCGCTGCCGATGATCCTGACGGCGACGGTGGTGTTCCTGGGCGGCACGATCTGGACGGTCGTCTATTCCTTCACCAACTCCAAGCTCCTGCCGCGGCTGAAATTCGTCGGGCTGGACCAATATGAAAGGCTGTGGGCGGCGCCGCGCTGGCTGGTGTCGATCGAAAACCTCGCCATCTACGGCGTGCTGTCGCTGGTGTTCTCGCTGGTCATCGGCTTCCTGCTCGCGGCGCTGCTGGACCAGAAGATCCGCTTCGAAAACACCTTCCGCACCATCTTCCTCTACCCCTTCGCGCTCTCCTTCATCGTCACCGGGCTGGTGTGGCAGTGGCTGCTCAACCCCGACCACGGCATCCAGAGCGTGGTGCGCGGCCTGGGCTGGGAAAGCTTCGATTTCGACCCGCTCTACAATTCCAAAATCGTCATCTACGGCATCCTGATCGCCGCGCTGTGGCAGGGCACGGGGCTGGTCATGTGCCTGATGCTGGCCGGCCTGCGCGGCATCGACGAGGACATCTGGAAGGCCGCGCGCGTCGACGGCATCCCGATCTGGCGCACCTATGTCTTCATCGTCATCCCGATGCTGCGGCCGGTGCTGGTGACGACGCTGGTCATCATCGCCTCCTCCATCGTCAAGGTCTACGACCTCGTCGTGGCGCAGACCTCCGGCGGCCCCGGCATCGCCTCGGAGGTGCCGGCCAAATATGTCTACGACTATATGTTCCACGCCCAGAATCTCGGCCAGGGCTTCGCCGCCTCGACCATGATGCTGCTTTCCGTGGCCATCGTCATGGTGCCGTGGGCCTATCTCGAATTCGGCCGGCGGAGACGGGCATGAGCACCGCCACGCTTGCCTCGCCCGTCGCCGCAGCGGCCGCGCCTGGCCCCGGCGGGCCGCAGGGGCCGAAGCCGCAGCGCAGGTTTTCGCGGCGCAACCTCTTCGTCTACGGCACGCTGTTCGTCGTCGCGGTCTACTATCTCCTGCCGCTCTACGTGATGGTGGTGACCTCGCTGAAGGGCATGCCCGAGATCCGCATGGGCAACATCTTCTCGCCGCCCATGGAAATCACCTTCGAGCCGTGGGTGAAGGCGTGGGCCACGGCCTGCACCGGCCTCAATTGCGACGGGCTTTCGCGCGGCTTCTGGAACTCGGTGCGCATCACCGTGCCTTCGGTGGTGCTTTCCATCGCCATCGCCTCGGTCAACGGCTACGCGCTGGCCAACTGGCGCTTCAAGGGGGCGGAAACCTTCTTCGCCATCCTCATCGTCGGCGCCTTCATCCCCTACCAGGTGATGCTCTACCCGATCGTCATCATCCTGCGCGAAATCGGGCTCTACGGCTCGCTGACCGGCCTGGTGCTGGTGCATTCCATCTTCGGCATGCCCATCCTGACGCTTCTGTTCCGCAACTATTTCGCCTCCATGCCGGAGGAACTGTTCAAAGCCGCGCGCGTCGACGGCGCCGGCTTCTGGGGCATCTACTTCCGCATCATGCTGCCCATGTCGCTGCCGATCTTCGTGGTGGCGGTCATCATCCAGATCACCGGCATCTGGAACGACTTCCTGTTCGGCGTCGTCTACACGCGGCCCGACACCTATCCGATGACGGTGCAGCTCAACAACATCGTCAACTCGGTCCAGGGCGTGAAGGAATACAACGTCAACATGGCCGCCACCCTCATCACCGGGCTGGTGCCGCTGGCCGTCTATTTCGTTTCCGGAAAGCTGTTCGTGCGCGGCATCGCGGCCGGGGCGGTGAAGGGATGAACGCCATGATGCAGACTGCCGCCAGCGTTTCGGTGCGCGACCTGTCGCTGAACTTCGGCGCCGTGCAGGTGCTGAAATCGCTCGATCTCGACGTGGGGGAGGGCGAGTTCGTGGTGCTTCTGGGGCCTTCGGGCTGCGGAAAGTCCACACTGCTCAACTGCATTGCCGGCCTGCTCGACATTTCGGCCGGGCGCGTCTTCATCAAGGGCCGCAACGTCACCTGGGACGAGCCGGCCCATCGCGGCATCGGCATGGTGTTCCAGTCCTATGCGCTCTATCCGCAGATGAGCGTGGAAAAGAACCTGTCCTTCGGGCTGCGCGTGGCCGGCCTGCCGAAGCAGGAGATAGACAAGCGCATCGCGCGCGCGGCCGAGGTGCTGCAGATCGAGCCGCTGCTGAAGCGCAAGCCGGCCGCCCTTTCCGGCGGCCAGCGCCAGCGCGTGGCGATCGGCCGGGCGCTGGTGCGCGACGTCGACGTGTTCCTCTTCGACGAGCCGCTGTCGAACCTCGACGCCAAGCTGCGCTCGGAGCTGCGCGTGGAAATAAAGCTGCTGCATCGGCGGCTGAAGAACACCATGATCTACGTCACCCACGACCAGATCGAGGCGATGACGCTGGCCGACCGCATCGCGGTGATGAAGGGCGGCGTCATCCAGCAGTTCGACGCGCCGCAGGTCATCTACAACCGGCCGGTCAACCGCTTCGTCGCCGGCTTCCTCGGCTCGCCGGGGATGAATTTCCTGGAAGGGCGCCTGGAGCAGGAGGGCGGCGCGTGGCGCTTTGCGGCGGACGCATTGTCCATCCCGCTTTCCACCTACGAGTTCGAGGCCGCGCCCCGGCCGGGCCCGGCTTCCTTCGGCATCCGGCCGGAGCATGTCGGCCTGAACAGCGGCGCCGGCTGGCCGTTTTCGGCCTCCGCCACCGTCGAGGTGGTGGAGCCGATGGGCTCCGACACGCTGGTCTGGCTGAAGCTCGCCGGACAGAATTTTTCCGTGCGCGTCACCTCCGAGCGGGCGCCGGCAGCCGGCGAGACGGTGACGATCGGCCTCGACCCCATGCGCGCCTCGCTGTTCGCAGAGGCCGGCAACCGCCTTTGATGCTTTTCAACTCCCCAAGCCCGATGGACGAAAAACGATGAACTGGTCATTCCAACTCTACAGCGCCCGCAACTTCCAGCCCTGGGACAAGGTGCTGAAACTGCTCGGGCAGGCCGGCTACAGCCAGGTGGAAGGTTTTGGCGGCGTCTATGACGACCCCAAGACCTTCTGTGCCGAACTCGACCGCAACGGCCTGTCCATGCCGAGCGCGCATTTCTCCATCGACGCGCTGGAGAACGACTTCGACGGCGTGCGGCGCATCGCCGACGCCTTCGGCGTCAAGCTGCTGGTCTGCCCCTATCTCGTGGCCGAGGCGCGGCCGACCGATGCCGCCGGCTGGCGCGGCTTCGGCGAGCGGCTGGCAAAGGCGGGCGAGGCGGCCGGCAAGGCGGGCTACGGCTTTGCCTGGCACAACCACGATTTCGAGTTCGAGGCGCTGCCCGACGGCTCGGTGCCGATGCAGCATGTTTTGTCCAGCGCGCCGGAGATCGGCTGGGAGATGGACGTGGCCTGGGTGGTGCGCGGCGGCGCCGATCCGCTGCCCTGGATCAAGCGCCATGGCGACCGCATCGCGGCCGTGCATGTCAAGGACATCGCCCGGCCGGGCGAAGGGCTGGACGAGGACGGCTGGTCCGATGTCGGCCACGGCACCCTCGACTGGGCGGGGCTGATGAAGGTGCTGCGGGAAAAGACCCCGGCCAGCTATTTCATCATGGAGCAGGACAACCCCAACGACGTCGAGCGTTTCGCCCGCCGCTCGATCGCCGCGGCCAAGAGCTGGTAGGAGCAACGCATATGGCAAGGAAACTGGGGGTCGGCGTCATCGGCTGCGGCAACATCTCGGCCGCCTATTTCAGGCTGGCGCCGCTGTTCCGCGGCATCGAGATGCGGGCCTGCGCCGACATCGACATGAAGGCGGCCGAGGCGCGGGCCGGGGAATTCGACGTGCGGGCACAGACGGTGGACGATCTGCTGGCCGTAAGCGACATCGACATCGTCGTCAACCTCACCATTCCGGCGGCGCACTACGAGGTGTCGAAAAAGGTGCTGGACGCCGGCAAGCACGTTTATTCGGAAAAGCCCTTCGTCCTGTCGGTGAAGGAGGGGCTGGACCTGAAGAGGCGGGCCGAGAAGAAGGGCCTGCGCATCGGCTCGGCGCCCGACACCTTCCTCGGCGGCGCGCACCAGCTCGTGCGCAGCCTGATCGATGCGGGCAAGCTGGGCAGGATCACCAGCGGCACCTGCTTCGTCATGAGCCACGGCATGGAGCACTGGCACCCGAACCCGGACTTCTTCTTCCAGCCGGGCGCGGGGCCGGTTCTCGACATCGGCCCGTATTACGTCACCAACCTTATCCAACTCATCGGGCCGGTCAGGCGGGTGGCGGCCTTCGTCGCCACGCCGGCGAAGCAGCGCACCATCTTGTCGAAGCCGCGGGCGGGCGAAAAAATCCCCGTCAACACGCCGACCACCATCCACGGCATGCTGGAATTCGAGAACGGCGCGGTGGTGACGCTTGCCACGAGCTGGGACGTGTGGGCGCACGGCCATGCCCCGATGGAGCTGTATGGCGAGGCGGGCACCGTCTTCGTGCCGGACCCCAACTTCTTCGGCGGCACCGTCGGCTACACCAAGGCCGGCAAGGCGGTGAAGACGCTGCCGAAATGGGACCATCCCTTCGCCGTAGAGAACGAGAAGCATTCGCAGGGCATGATGGCCAACTACCGCACGGCCGGCCTTGCCGACATGGCGCTGGGCATCATGGACGGCCGTCCGCACCGCTGCTCGATGGAGCTTGCGCTGCATGCCGTGGACGTCATGACCGGCCTGCTCCGGTCGGGCGAGACGGGCAGGTTCGTGGCCATGCAGACCACCTGCGAGCGGCCGGCCGCGCTCGGCGTGCGGGAGGCGAAGGCGCTTCTGGCGAAGCGATGACGACGGCATCGCAGAATCCTCCTCCCCGTTGCGGGGAGGGGGCAGGGGTGGGGGTGTTTCCTGGCATGATTGCTCTGCCCTTTCGGGACGAGTAAGCAGGGACGTGCCATTCTGAGAGGACCATCATGTCGTATACCCCCGCGGAAAACCGCTATGAGACCATGATCTACAACCGGTGCGGCCGCTCCGGGCTCAAGCTGCCGGCGATCTCGCTGGGGCTGTGGCACAATTTCGGCCACGACGTGCCGCACGCCACCAAGCAGGCGATCGTGCGCCGCGCCTTCGATCTCGGCATCACCCATTTCGACCTGGCCAACAATTACGGCCCGCCTCCCGGCTCGGCCGAGGAGGCGTTCGGCGAGATCCTGCGCACCGACCTTGCCGGCCATCGCGACGAGCTGATCATTTCCAGCAAGGCCGGCTACAACATGTGGCCCGGCCCCTACGGCGAATGGGGCAGCCGCAAATACCTCCTCGCCAGCCTCGACCAGAGCCTGAAACGCATGGGGCTCGACTATGTCGACATCTTCTATTCGCACCGCTTCGATCCCGACACGCCGCTGGAGGAGACGATGGGCGCGCTCGACCAGGCGGTGCGCTCCGGCAAGGCACTCTATGCCGGCATCTCCTCCTACAATTCGCAGCGCACGCGCGAGGCCGCCGACATCCTCCGGCAGCTCGGCACCCCCTGCCTCATCCACCAGCCGAGCTATTCCATGCTCAACCGCTGGGTGGAGGAGGACGGGCTGCTCGATACGCTGGACGGGCTGGGCGTCGGCTCGATCGTGTTCTCGCCGCTGGCGCAGGGCATGCTGACCGACAAGTATCTGGGCGGCATTCCCGAGCACAGCCGTGCCTCCCAGGGCAAGTCGCTCAACACCGCCTTCATCAACGAGCAGAGCCTGGCCAACATCAGGGCGCTGAACGCCATCGCCAAGAAGCGCGGCCAGACGCTGGCGCAGATGGCGCTGGCCTGGGTGCTGCGCAAGGGCCGCGTCACCTCGGCGCTGGTCGGCGCCAGCCGGCCGGAGCAGGTGGAGGATTGCGTCGGCGCGCTCGACAGGCTCGACTTCACCGACGCGGAGCTGGCCGAGATCGACCAGTACGCCCGCGAAGCCGACATCAACCTGTGGGCGGCCTCCGCCGAGCGCCAGGGGCCGGCGCGGAAATAACGCGGCCGGCAGGCGCAGGGAGCGGGGCGGCCATCGCCGCCCTTGCTCCGTTCCCGTTCGCCCGCCTCATCCCGACATTGCCCTAAAGACGTAGCCCGCCGCTCCATGGGGCGCCGGCCTGCGGCCGCGCGCCATGCCGTCGGGCACCGCTCATGCCGTGCCGACGGGGCCATAAGCCTTTCGGACAAAGCCCTACCGCGTTTTCGCTGCTTTACCGTCAAGCCGAAAAGAAATCTGCTTTGCCCGGGATGCGGGTTCAAGTCCGAAGCAAAAATCTCCGGATCACGAAGCGGTGTCGACTTGTGGATGATGCAGGCGGGCGAACGGCGCCCATGCGTCGCGGACGGTGAGGGAATGGCATGATCACGCCGGATGTCGTGCTCGATGGCAAGGTGATCATCCATCAGCCCGACCTCGTCAACCTCTACGGCTGCCGCATCGGCGCCGGCACGCGCATCGGCGCCTTCGTCGAGATTCAGAAGAACGCCGTCGTCGGCCGCGACTGCAAGATCTCCAGCCATTCGTTCCTGTGCGAAGGCGTCACGATAGAAGACGGCGTCTTCATCGGCCACGGCGTGATATTCACCAACGACACCTATCCGCGCGCTCTGACCGCCGACGGCACGGTGCAATCGGAAGCCGACTGGTCGGTCATTCCCACCCGGGTGGGGCGCTGCGCCTCCATCGGCTCCAACGCCACCATCCTGCCGGGCGTGACGATCGGGGAAGGCGCGATGGTGGGCGCAGGCGCCGTGGTGACGCGCGACGTGGCGCCCTACACCACCGTCGCCGGCGTTCCGGCGCGGGTCCTGCACCCGTCGGAGCGGAAGAAGGGCGGAACCATGCGAACGAATGAGAGGCTGGCATGATCGGCGTTGGCGTCATCGGCTACGGCTACTGGGGACCGAACCTGGTCCGCAATTTCTGCGAGACGCCGGGCGTGCGCCTGGTCTCGGTCTGCGACCTCAGGCCGGAGCGGCTGGAGGCGGTGAAGGCGCGCTATCCGGGCGTCGAGATCACCGACGATTTCGAGGCCGTGCTGCGCGACCCGCGCATCGACGCGGTGGCCATCGCCACGCCGGTCTTCGCCCATTTCCGCCTGACCATGAGCGCGCTGATGGCGGGCAAGCACGTCTTCGTGGAAAAGCCGATGGCGGCTACCGCCGAGGAAGCGCGGCGCATGACGGAAGAGGCGGCGCGGCGCGGACTGGTGCTGGCCGTCGACCATACCTTTGTCCACACGGGTGCGGTGCGCAAGATGCGCGAACTGGCTTCCGGCGGGTTGGGCGATCTCTACTACTACGATTCCGTGCGGGTGAATCTGGGCCTGTTCCAGCACGACGTCAGCGTCGTGTGGGACCTGGCCGTGCACGACCTGTCGATCATGGATTTCGTGCTCGACGAGAAGCCGGTGGCGGTGTCGGCCACCGGCATGAGCCATGTCGCCGGCGAGCCGGAAAACATCGCCTATCTCAACCTGTTCTTCGACAGCAAGATGATCGCGCATGTGCATGTCAACTGGCTGGCGCCGGTGAAGGTGCGCCGCACGCTGCTCGGCGGGTCGAGCAAGATGGTGGTCTACGACGATCTCGAGCCCAGCGAGAAGATCAAGGTCTACGACAAGGGCATCACGCTCAACGGCAATCCGAAGAGGAACGGCGAGAAGGTCTACCAGATGCTGGTGGGCTACCGCACCGGCGACATGTGGGCCCCGCAGCTCGACATGACGGAGGCGCTGGGGCGCGAACTGCGCGAATTCGCCGACTGCGTGGAGCACGGCACGGCACCCACGGCGGACGGCCATGCCGGCCTGCGCGTGGTGCGCATCCTGGAGGCCGCCAGCCAGTCCCTGGCGCAGCGCGGCCGCCTTATCGAACTGGAACCGGCGAGGCGCATCGCATGATCCCCCTTCTCGACCTCAAGGCGCAATATGCCGGCATCCGGCAGGAAATCGACGCCGCCGTGCTCGGCGTGCTGGCCTCGGGCCAATATGTGCTGGGCGAGGAGGTGGCGGCGTTCGAGCGCGAATTCGCCGCCTATTGCGGCACCCGGTACGCGGTCGCGGTCAACACGGGCACCAGCGCGCTGCACCTGGCGCTGCTTGCCCTCGGCGTCGGGCCGGGCGACGAGGTGGTCACCGTGCCCTTCACCTTCGTGGCGACGGCGGCCGCCATCTGCTACACCGGCGCGCGGCCGGTGTTCGTGGATGTCGAGCCGGCCACGCTGACCATGGACGCGCGGCAGCTCGACGCCGCCATCACCGAACGCACCAGGGCCATCGTGCCGGTGCATCTCTACGGCCAGATGGCCGACATGGATGCCATCATGGACGTGGCGCGCCGTCACGACATCCCGGTCGTCGAGGACGCCTGCCAGGCGCATGGCGCCGAATACAAGGGCAGGCGCGCCGGCAGCATCGGCGCGGCCGGCTGCTTTTCCTTCTATCCCGGCAAGAATCTCGGCGCCTGCGGCGAGGGCGGGCTGGCCGTCGCCAACGATCCGGAGCTGGCGGACAGGATGCGCATGCTGCGCGACTGGGGCCAGGAGCAGCGCTACCAGCATGCAATGAAGGGCTTCAACTACCGCATGGACGGCATCCAGGGCGCGATCCTGCGCGTCAAGCTCGCCCATCTGGAGGACTGGACCGAGGCCCGGCGCGCGCATGCCCGCCGCTACACGGCGCTGCTTTCCGGCTCGCCGACGGTCAAGGTGCCGCGCGAGGAGGCGGGCCGGCGCCACGTCTACCACATCTATGCGGTGCGCTCGCCCGACCGCGAAGGGCTGCGGCGCGCGCTGGCGGCGGAAGGCATCCAGACCGGCCTGCACTACCCCATTCCCGTGCATCTGCAGAAGGCGCATGCCGATCTCGGCCATCGCGCAGGCGACTTCTCCGTCTCGGAAGCTGCCGCGCGCGAGGTGCTGTCGCTGCCGATCTATCCGGAGATGACCGCAGCCCAGGTCGAGCGCGTCGCCGCCATGGCGGAGATGGAAGCCTATGTCGGCTGAGGGTGCGATGCGCATCGTGCGGGCGGTGCATGGGCTGCGCGAGGCGGCGGTCGACCCCGTCTTCGAGACCGGGCTCTCCGAGGCGCTGAAATCGGCCTATGGAGCGGCCGGGCTCACCGAGCTTTACGGGCGCTTCAGCGCTGGCGACGGCTTTGCCGACGCACTGATGCGTCGCGCCATCTGGCGCGCGCTGGCGCGAAGCTGCGGGTCCGGCCTGCAGATCGGCGCGGGGGCCCGCTTCCGCCATGCCGAGACCTTCGAGATCGGCGAACGCGTTTTCATCGGCGCGCAGGCCGATATGCAGGGGCGCCATGACGGCACCTGCGCGATCGGCGACAATGTCTGGATCGGGCCGCAGGCCTTCATCGACGCCCGCGATGTGGTGTTCGAGGACTATGTCGGCTGGGGGCCGGGCGCCAGGCTGCTCGGCTCCACCCATAGCGGGGTGCCCCACGACGTGCCGATCGTGCAGACCGACCTGGAGATCAGGCCTGTGCGCATCGGCGCCTGGGCCGACATCGGCACCAACGCCACCATCCTGCCGGGCGTTACGGTCGGCAAGGGCGCCATCGTCGGCGCGGGCGCGGTGGTGGCGGAGGACGTGCCGGCCTTCGCCATCGTGGCCGGCGTGCCGGCAAGGTTCCTGCGCTGGCGCGACGAACGCGGCGAAGGCAAGGCAAGGCGAGGGAAAAATCCATGAAGGGCAAGCGCATCCTCATTACCGGCGGGGCCGGGCTGATCGGCTCCCATATCGCCGAGCTTGCCGCGGCCGAACGGCCGGCCAGGATCGTGGTGCTCGACAATTTCGTGCGCGGGCGCATGCAGAACCTGGAAGCCGCGCTTGCCGCCTTCCCGGTCCGGGTGGTCGAAGGCGACATTCGCGACACGGCGCTGCTCGGCGAGCTGATGCAGGGCACCGACATCGTCTTCCACCAGGCCGCCATCCGCATCACCCAATGCGCGGAGGAGCCGCGGCTGGCCTTCGACGTGCTGGCCGGCGGCACCTTCAACGTGCTGGAGGCGGCGGTGGCGGCTCGCGTGTCCAAGGTCGTGGCGGCCTCGTCCGCCTCCGTGCTCGGCCTTGCCGAGACCTTCCCGACCACGGAAGCGCACCATCCCTACAACAACCGCACCCTCTACGGCGCGGCCAAGACCTTCAACGAGGGGCTTTTGCGTTCCTTCGCGGAGATGTACGGGCTGCGCTACGTGGCGCTGCGCTATTTCAACGTCTACGGACCGCGCATGGACATCCATGGCGTCTACACCGAGGTGCTGATCCGCTGGATGGAGCGCATCGCCGCCGGCCAGCCGCCCATCGTGCATGGCGACGGCACGCAGACCATGGATTTCGTTCATGTGCGCGATATCGCCCGCGCCAACATCCTCGCCGCGAAATCCGACGTCGCCGACGAGGTGTTCAACGTGGCCAGCGGCACCGAGACCTCGCTGAACGAACTGGCGGCGGCGCTTACCCGCGTCATGGGCTCGCCGGTGCAGACCGAGCATGTGGAGGCGCGCAAGGTCAACCCGGTGTCGCGCCGGCTGGCCGACATCTCCAAGGCGCGGGATCTTTTGGGCTTCACCGCCGCCATTTCGCTGGAAGACGGCCTGCGCGACCTCGTCGGCTGGTGGCGAAGCGAAAAGGCGGGCAATCAGGAGGCAGCCGCATGAGCAACCAACCCTACCGCATTCCGGTCGCCAGGCCGGTGCTCGACGAGCGCGAGGCGGAAGCCGCGCGGCGCGTGATCCTGTCCGGCTGGGTCACGCAGGGGCCGGAGGTCGCCGCCTTCGAGCGCGAATTTGCCGCGTTCGTTGGCGCGCCCCACGCCTGCGCCGTGTCGAACTGCACGACGGCGCTGCACCTGGCGCTGAAGGCGATCGGCATCGGCCTCGACGACGAGGTGATCACGGTCAGCCATTCCTTCATCGCCACCGCCAATGCCGTGCGCTATTGCGGCGCCATCCCGGTTTTCGTCGACATCGAGGCCGACGGCTACAACATCGACGTCGGTCTGATCGAGGCGGCCATCACCCGCCGCACCAGGGCGATCCTGTGCGTGCACCAGCTCGGCATGCCGTGCGACCTCGCCCGCATCGTCGAGATCGGCCAGAGCCATGGCATCCCGGTCATCGAGGATGCGGCCTGCGCCACCGGCAGTGAGATTCTGTGGGAAGGCAATTGGGAAAAGATCGGCAAGCCGCATGGCGACATCGCCTGCTTCTCCTTCCATCCGCGCAAGGTGGTGACCACCGGCGACGGCGGCATGCTGACCACGCGCAATCCCGAATATGACGAGAAGTTCAGGCTGTGGCGCCAGCATGGCATGAGCGTGCCGGATACGGTGCGGCACGGCTCGTCCCAGGTCATCTACGAGACCTATCCGGAGATTGGCTACAACTACCGCATGACGGACGTGCAGGCGGCGATCGGGCGCGTGCAGCTCGAGCGCCTGCCGGGCATCGTGGCGCGGCGGCGCGAGATCGCGCTCGACTATGCGCGCCGGCTCGCCGGCATCGAAGGCGTTGCGGCGCCCCGCGAGCCTGACTGGGCGCAGAGCAACTGGCAGAGCTATTGCGTGCGGCTTCTCGGCGCCGGCCAGCGGGCCACCATGCAGGCACTGCTGGATCGCGGCATCTCCACCCGGCGCGGCATCATGAACGCGCACCTGGAGGGCGCCTATCTGGATCGCGGCTGCTCGGTCCTCGGCTCCGACCTCGCCCGCAGCGAGGCGGCGCAGAACAGCTCGATCATCCTGCCGCTGTCCGTCCAGATGTCGGAGGCCGATCTGGCCTATATCGCCGGGACGCTGGGCGAAGTGCTGTCGCGCCGGGGCCGCGCCGCCGCCTGATCCCGCAGCGCGTTTTCGCTATCTCTTCGGCAGCCATTTGCGCAGGCGCGCCGGCACCGCTTCCGGCGGAAGCAGCCTTGCCAGCGCATGCAGCGAGTAAAGCCCGGTCGCAGCCGTGACGGCGAGGCCGAACAGCGTCGCCGGCAGGCCCGGCAGCAGCGTCAAGGCGGCGAACACGGCAGCCGTGGCCGGCAGGAAGACGATTCCCAGGCCGACATTGGCCGCCGACCAGCGGAAGCCGGTCATGTAGCGCGCGATGACGTAGACGATCAGGCCGTGCCACACGTAGAGGCCGAAGAAGGCGGCGCCGGCCCCCGCCACGCCGAAGCGAACCGTCAGCAGCCAGGCAAGACCGACATGCAGCAGTCCGGCGGCGGCCTCGGTCACGAACAGGACGAGGCGCGCGCCGCGCGCCACGATGATGAAGCCGATCGGCCACGCCACGATGCGCAGCATCATGCCCAGGCATATCCAGCGCAGGACCTCCACCGCCTCGTGGAACTGCGAGGAATAGAACAGCGACACGATCAGCGGCGTCACCGTCAGCGTCGCCATCACGCCGGGGCCGGCCAGCAGCATGCCGATCTGCGCCTGCTCGTTGACCAGCCGGTTGCACTCGCCCGCATCCTCGCAGACGGCGGTCAGCCGCGGGTAGAAGTCGGCGCCCATGGCCTGCAGGATGAAGCCGGCATAGAGGCCGCCCAGCGTCCAGGCCGCCTGGTAGAATCCGGCCGCCGCCACGCCGTCCCAGTGCACGACGATGAGGCGCACCAGATAGGCCGAGCCGGTGGCGGCGAGGCCGCTCGACATCAGCGCCAGGCCAAGCTTGACCAGTTCCGAGGTTTCGTGGCGCATCTCGCGCAGGCTCGGCCTGGCCTGTTCCACCGGCACCTGCCGGCTGTAGAACCATGAGACGGCGAGGCCGACGGCGGCCCCCGCCACCAGCGAGGGCACGATGCCGTTCATTCCGAACAGCACGAGCAGGGGAATGGTGATGGCCGTGGCGAAAAGGGCGCTCCACATGTTGACGCGGGCCAGGTCGCCGATCCTGCGCATGCCCTGGATCAACGCCATCTGGCCGTCCGCGACGATGCGGAAGAAGAGCGCCGCCGAGACCAGCACCACCCCGGCGGCATGGCCGGCGTCGCCGAAGGTCAGGCGCGCGACGGGAACGGCGAGCGCGCACAGCAGCAGGGCGCCGGCAAGGCCGAGGATGAAGGCGACGCGCCGCAATATGGCGGCGGTGGTGGCGATACGGCTGCGTTCGCCCGTGCCGGCCGCCTCGGCGATCTGGCGCACGCCGCTCGACGGCACGCCGAGATTGGCCAGGTTCTGGGAGAGGTCGAGGATGGAGTTGTAGAGCCCCATCAGGCCGAAACCCTCCGGCCCCAGCAGCAGGGCGGCCGCCTTGTTGCGCAACATTGCGAAGACGAGGGTGATGACGCTGGAGCCGCCGATCAGCGCCGTCGATTTCAGGATCTGCAGATAGGACGGCGCCCGCGGCTCTCCGGCATCCGAGACGGAGGCCATCAGCGTGTCTCCCCTGCGCGACTGCTCACTGGCTGGCTTCCGCCGGCGCCGCGGCCGTTTCGGCGGAGGCGGCCGCCCCGGTCGCTGCGATGACTGGCCGGTCGAGCCTGACCTTGACCACGTCGCCCGGTTCGAGCCCCGTGGCCTCCGTGGCGGCGAAGGTGTTCGCACCCTCCCTGCCGGCCCGGATGACCGAATAGCGCACGCCGGCGTCGCCGGCGGCGGGGCCGGACGAAATGGCGTCGACCAGAAGCTTCTGGGTGGTGCTCTGCTTCAGTTGCGCCTGTTCCAGTTCGGCCTGCTCCTGCTGAAGCGCGGAAGCGACGTCGGTGCGGCGCTTGTCCTGCAGCCCGTCCAGATCGCGGGTGGCCTGGGTGATGCCCTGGCGCGCGCGCATGACCGCCGTCACCTGGTCCAGCTTGTCCACCTGCAGGCTGGCCAGCAGGCGCTCCAGGTCCGACTTGCGCGAGGCGACCGCTATGCCCTTGTCGACCAGCACGGTGACGCTGTTCAGCTCCTTCTGGGCATTCTGGATGGCCATGTCGGCGGCCTTGATCTTCTCCTGGAGCACGTTGATCTCGGCGTTCAGCAGGTCGCGCAGGTCGGCCAGCGCCTTGGACTGGCGGGCAAGCTCGTTCTTGCGCGCGGTGAAGATGACGCGTTCCTGCGCCACGATGTCGGCCATCGCCCCGGCATCGGCATCGCCGGCCTGGACCTGCTTGAAGTCGGGCTCGTCGGCGTCGGCCAGCTCGGCCTGCAGCCGGGCGATCCGAACATGCGAGCGCAGAATGGCGTTGGCGGTCTGCTTGAACTCGCCCGCCAGGCGGACCGCGTCGCCGGAGCCGGCGGTCGTGCGCAGAGGGCCGCCGCTCAGGGCCAGCGCCTGAAGCACGGTAATGCCCGAGCGGAACCGGTATTCGCCGGGCTTGACGACGTCGCCAACCACGTAGACCGGCGGATATTCCACGATCTCCACGGTGGTGTCCGGCTTTTCGACCAGACCCAGCTTCGCCTGGAGGCGGGACGCGATCGCGGCGGCGAGGCCGGCCGGGTCGAGATTGCCCACCGTCATGGCGCCGAGCACCGGCAGTTGCACGGTGCCGGCCTGCGAGACGACGAACTCGCCGCCGAGCGCCTGCCAGTCCTCATATTCGCCCTTGGTCGGCATCCATTGCACCACCGAGAGCTTGATCCTGGTCTGCGGCGCGAGCGGCGCGTCGCCGGCATGCGCGGGCGACGCCAGGAGCGCTACGGCAAGCGCCGCACCCGCGGCACGCCGGACGAAGGGAATGCGGCGAAAGCTCATCTTCGCTCCGGATCGTTGGCGGCGTAGCCCGTCGGGCCGACGACGGCGAAGGTCGGCAGCAGACCGGCTGGCCGGGCCGGGGCGCCGGGGCGGGGCGCGGCGGCAGCGGCGATCTCCGCTTCCGCGGCGCCGCCGTCTTCGGCCAGCCGGCGCAGATAGTCGGCATATTCGGTCTTGCCGAGCATGGCCGCGCGCATCAGCAGCCGGTGCGGCTCCAGCCAGCCATTGGCCAGGCCGATCTCCTCGGGACAGGCGATCTGCACGCCCTGCCGCCGCTCGATGGCGCGCACGAAGGACGAGGCGTCGTAGAGGCTTTCGCAGGTTCCGGTGTCCAGCCAGGCGTGGCCGCGGCCGAGCTTTTGCACATGCAGGTCGCCGCGCTTGAGATAGGCGTTGTTGACGGAAGTGATCTCAAGTTCTCCGCGCCGCGAAGGCTTTAGGCCGGCGGCGATGTCGACCACGTCGTTGTCGTAGAAGTAGAGACCGGTGACGGCCCAGTTCGAGCGCGGCCTTGCCGGCTTCTCCTCGATGGCGACGGGCTTGCCGGTGACGCGGTCGAAGGCCAGCACGCCGTAACGCTGCGGGTCGTCGACATGATAGGCGAACACCGTCGCCCCGCTCTGCCGGCTCGCGGCGGCCCGGCAGGCGTCGGGCAGGGCATGGCCGAAGAACAGGTTGTCGCCCAGGATCATGGCGACGCCGTCATGGCCGATGAAGTCGCGCCCGATGATGAAAGCCTGGGCAAGCCCTTCGGGGCGCGGCTGTTCGCGATAGGAAAGCGAGATGCCGAAGTCGGAGCCGTCGCCCAGAAGGGCCCGGAAACTCGGCAGGTCGCGCGGCGTGGAGATGATGAGGATGTCGCTTATGCCCGCCAGCATCAGCACGCTGAGCGGATAGAAGATCATCGGCTTGTCGTAGATCGGCAGGATCTGCTTGGAGACAGCCATGGTCAGCGGATAGAGCCTGGTGCCGCTGCCGCCTGCAAGGATGATGCCCTTCATTCCCAAACTCCGTGAGCGCGGCGCCGCCGGCGTCGTCGACCAAGACATTGCCGCCGCCGCACGGAAATTTCTCGGCCTCGATATGGGGAAGCCGCGCAATCGGACCTCATCCAAATTGTGAAGGCAGGGTCAGGGCACCTCCCCGAGACGTAGGGAAGGCTGCATGCGGCCCGCCCTTCGACGGCTTCGTATCGGTCGAATGGCAGTGAGCCCGTGGCGGCGGGGTCGTCCGTTCGGCATTCGCGGATGTGGCAGGATCCCTCGTCCGTCATCGGAAGACTTTGCCCTTTCCCCTATTGCTCCGTCGCGGTGCAGGGTCGGCCGAAATATGTTTGCGTCGAGAACGGCCGCCTGGCCTCGCGCGGTTTCGCGACGCCTGAAAAGAAAAGGGGGGCGGGGTTGGAGACGACGACAGCACCAGCAAATACCGGGCGCCAGGCGGGCAAGCAGGGCCGGGCGCAGCGCACGATCCTGCTTGTCGCGACCCCGGGCACCATTTCCGAAAGCCTGCTGCGGGCACTGGAAAGCGAATATCCCTGGATCGTGGTCGAAAGCGTGGCCACGGTCGAGGCGGCCTGCGCGGAGTTTTCCCATCCGGTCGCGCTGATCCTGGTCGACGCCGCCCTTCTGGAGCAGGTCGAGGCGTCGGCGGCCGAGCTGATGCGCCGGCATCCCGCGGCGAGCGGGGCCGTGATGATGCCCGATTATCCGGACATGCTGTTCGAGCTTCCGCGCATCCTCGACCACCGGCTGGTGCGCGCCGTGCTGCCGATGAACGTGAAGCTCGACGTGTGGCTGTGCGTGATCGAGCTTCTGCTTTTGGGCGGCGAGTATTTTCCGGCCGCCCTGGTTCATTCCTATGCGAAGAAGTTCGGCGCGGCATCGGGCGCGGCCGCGCCTGCCGGCACGACCGCAATCCGGCTTTCCGACCTGACCGCGCGCGAGGTGCAGATCCTGGAACTGGTGTCGCGCGGACTGCAGAACAAGATGATCGCCGCCGAACTCAGCCTCTCCGAGCATACGGTAAAGATCCATCTCCACAACATCATCAGCAAGCTCGGCACCCATAACCGCACGGAGGCCGCCGCCCGTTTCCGCGACCACCAGGCAAGCCGTGCCACCGCAGTGTCGTTTGGCGGGCGTCCTTATGACGGGCACGGCCAGTGAGCACTCATCCATGTCTGCCGGAGGAGCAATGAACGCCGGGGACAAAAGGCCTCTGCGTATCCTCGTCACCGGCGGCTACGGCTTCATCGGCTCGGCGGTGGTGCGGCTGGCGGTGGCGCGCGGCCATCAGGTTGTGAACGTGGATGCCGAGACCTATGCCGCCTGCCCTGCGAACGTGGCAAGCGTGGCCCAGAACATCGGCTATCGCGTCGAGCATGTGGACATTCGCGACCGGCCGGCGCTCGACCATGTCTTCGACCGCCACGCTCCCGACGCGGTCCTGCATCTGGCGGCCGAAAGCCATGTCGACCGCTCCATAGACGGGCCGGCGGCCTTCGTGACGACGAATGTGCTCGGCACCTTCTGCCTGCTCGAGGCGGCGCGCCGCTACTGGGAGGGCAGGGGCCGGCCGGAGACCTTCCGTTTCCATCATGTCTCGACCGACGAGGTCTATGGCTCGTTGGGGCCCGAAGGAGAATTCACCGAGGCGACGCCCTATGCGCCGCGCAGCCCCTATTCCGCCTCCAAGGCCGCAGCGGACCACCTGGTGCGCGCCTGGAGCCAGACCTATGCCCTGCCCACGCTTGTGACGAACTGCTCCAACAATTACGGGCCGTTCCAGTTTCCCGAGAAGCTCGTGCCGGTGGTGATCCTCAATGCGCTGGCGGGGCTGCCCATTCCCGTCTACGGCACCGGCGAAAACATCCGTGACTGGCTCTATGTCGAAGACCATGCGGAGGCGCTTTTGCATGTACTGGAGCACGGGGTCGTCGGCCGCAGCTACAATATCGGGGGCGATAGCTGTGTGAGGAACATCGATCTGGTCCGCATGATCTGTGCCGAACTCGACATGCGGCGCCCCGGTGCACAGCCGCATGCGCAGGCCATCCGTTTCGTCGGCGACCGGCCCGGCCACGACCTGCGCTACGCCGTGGACCAGACCCGCATCCGCTCGGAACTGGGCTGGCGGCCTTCGGTGCCTCTGGCCCAGGGGCTGGCGAGAACGGTCGACTGGTATCTCGGCAACGAAGCCTGGTGGCGCGCCCTGCAGGAGCGCGAGGGCGTCGGTCGCCGGTTGGGGCTCGGAGGATGAAGACGTGAGCGACAGCGCTCCCGTCCGCGTGGGAGCCTCGGAACCTTATCTGCCCCGGCGCGTTGACAGGCGCGACTTTCCGTATCGGGACGCCCATTTTTGCGTGGCGTCTCAGGGGCAATATGGCGGGACATGTTTGGCGAAACGGACGCCTTGGCGAAAAAGCTTGAGGGGTTCCTGCCGACGGCAGCCGAAAGGACGCTGCTGGCGGAACTTTCCGGAGGCAGGCGCAAGATTGCAGCGCGCGAGGAATTCGGCCGGGACAAGCTCGATCAGGCGAAGGGCGCGTCCGCAGCCTATGTTCTCCACAAGGGCTGGGCCTGCGTCTACAAGCTGATGCCCGACGGCAACCGGCAGATCGTCGACTTCCGCCTGCCCGGCGATTTCATCGGGCTTATCGGGCTGCTCCTCAACAAGCCCGACCGGCATTTCGAAACCATGACGGAGGCGGTCGTCTCCGAGATCAACATCAACCGGCTGCTGGCGACGTTCCCCAAATCCTCCCCCCTGGCCGAGGGCCTGCTGTGGGCGCTGTCGCGCGATGCCGCGATCATGGCGGAACATATCGTCAATCTGGGGCGGCGGCCGGCGCTGGAGCGCACCGTGCATCTTCTGCTGGAACTCGGTTTCCGGCTGACCCAGATCAACATGGCCACGCCCACCGTCTATGAATGTCCGCTGACGCAGAAGGACCTGGCGGAAGCGCTCGGCATCACCAACGTGCACCTCAACCGGGTGCTGCGGGCGTTGCGCGACGACGAACTGCTCACCTTCAACGGACATATGGTGGCGCTGCACAATCCGCAACTGCTCATGCGGATTTCCGGCTTCGACCCCGCCTACCTGCTCAGCTCCCGCGAAAAGTAGGGCAAGACCCTCGCCGTTCCCGGCCTGAGCCCGAACGGCCGCGACAGAAAAAACGGGCCGCGACCTGGCGGTCGCGGCCCGTCCATTTCAGGCGTGATCCCGTTTACAGGATGAAGTCGGAGGCGTTCAGATGGACACCCCCCTGCAACTGGATCTCGAAGTCATGCACGCCATCGCCGTTGATGTCGCCCTGGATGACCGTGATGTCCTTGCCGTTCACATGCTCCAGATGCCAGGCAAGCGCACCCGGCTTGAAGTCGAACCTGGCGTTCTCCTGCGCGATGAAGTGGAACGTACCGTCACCGCGCAGCGACCCGTTCGCGTCGATCTTCGACAGATCGATCTTGTCCTGGCCCTGCTGGAAGTCGGTGATGATGTCGCGGTACTTGGCCGAACCCGTGTCGGCCACCTTGGTGAACACGAACGTGTCGGCACCCTTGCCTCCGGTCATGACGTCCCTGCCCTCATGGCCGTAGATGACATCATTGCCGGCTCCGCCCTTGAGAGTGTCGTTGCCCTTGGTGCCATGGATGGTCTGGCCGATCGTCGTCGACGGCTGGTCCCCGGAACCGCTGGAAGGCGGCACCGGCTTGTCCACGGGCTCGGAGGTCGGCGGCTGCGGCTTTTCGACAGGATCAGGCGCGGGTGCCGGATCCGGCGTGGTTTCGACCGGCGGCGTCGTAGCGGTGAGGCCGCCCGGCGCGGGCGCCTTGCCATGCGCATACTCGGTGTTTCCCGACATCGTCGGCGAAGCCTTGTCGATCGAGTAGTAGCCGTAGGATCCTTTCTCGACATGGTTGTCGACGATGGAAACGCCGGTGATGGCGCCGCCGGAGGCGCGCCCGTCGACATAGACCTGATAGCCGGCATCGCCGAGCAGCAGGTTGCCCTTGACCGTGACGTTGCTGATGGAACCGAAGTCGTTCTTGATGAAGATGTCGGAGGTGTCGCGGCCGATCACCGTGTTGCCCTCGATCAGAACGCCGTTCTGGCCGCCCTGCACGGAAATGCCGTCATAGTGCGGGTCGGCACCGGCGGCAGCGAGGTCGTGGATATAGTTGCCCTTCACCGTGCTGGCGCCGCTGCTCAGGACGATGCCGTTCTCCGACTTGGAGATGTCGTTGCCGATGAAGTTACCGCTGCCGAGAATGGCCGCATTGGCATTCTTGGCGAAGCCGGGACCGGTGATGTCGCAGTTCTCGATGGTGATGTTCTTGGCGCCTTCGGCGTCGACACCCCACCAGCCATCATAGTTGATGACGCAGTTCTTGATGATGACGTTGGGAGCAGTGACCAGAAGTGATCCGTTGATGATCTTGCCTTCAATGACGGTTCCGGCCTGGGTGATCGTCATCGGGCCGGTGTAGGTGGTCAGTTTCGTTCCAGCCGGAACGCCTGCACTGTTGGCATCGGGGAAACCCGTGGTGGCCATATTATATTACCTTTCATGCTCAAGCCCCAATCCCGCTATCCGTTTGCCTGAAACTAAATTAGCCTTCGTTAAAATAAATGGTTGATCCTTCCCTTCAACGAAAGCCGTAGGGGTCGTATCAGCCTCACCTAAAGGAGTAAACCCTGATGGAGGAAAACGCTTTGGATAACAGGGCGAGCTAAAATGCCGCCCTAAAAGCTGGTCGGTAGAACAGGGTTGACAGATCGGCCAGATTCCTGTTCGCGCGATGCGGGCGGGTGCTTGCGCGAGCTTAGAAGGAACAGTGGTTCGTCTTAGCGGCCGTGGCGCGCGAGTCGTCGTCTGTACGTCACCGAAGTTTCCCAACTGGATCTGGTTTGCTGAGATGTCGGTGCCTGTGTTCAGGTGTGGTTGCGCCCCAAAAATAGCTGCGGCGCAAATGGCCGGGTACACAGCCCTGGATTGTGCCCCCGAACGCGAGAGAACAGGGTCGAATATTTGCGGGATTCGCTGGTAGGATAAGGGAGCACATCGCTTTCCCGATCCTACGTCGCAATGCGGAACGCTGTTGGCGCTTCTTGGTGGGGTGAGTTGCTTATCGGCGGAGTTGTGTTCGCCTGAGGCTATCCGCCGAGCCTATTCTCTGCGCCGATGCCGGGGCGCCCTGATCCAGGAACCATGCCCCGCTCCCCAGAAGGAACATCAGCCAGGCATAGGGAGCCGCCCAGAAATGCACCGTGCATCCGACGACGACGAAGCTGGCCATGCACAGCACATAGCCCATCCGGTAGGCTTCCCGAACCGCGTCCTGGCTCTTCCTTCTGGACAGCGGCAGGATCACGAATAGAAACGACACCGCGAGAAGAGTTACGGCGGGGAGGCCGTATCTCATCGCAATCAGGAGCCAGAAATTGTCCACGCTGTTGCTCGGCATCCAGACCGGACGGGCCCAGTCGCCGTTGCCGATCCCGAGAAGTGGATGGGCAAGTGCCGAAGCGGAGCCGTATTGCCATATGAGCATGCGATACCAGCCGGTCGAGCCGTCAAAGGTGAATTTGGAGACGTAGAAGGCCAGCGGCGTCTGGTTCGATCCGAACTCCACGACGAGATACGCCAGCAGAACCAGACCCCATAGGACCTTCCAGCGGCCGGGATAGGCTTTGAGGGTACTGTTCCAGGCCATCAGACCGCCCTGCAGGGCCACTCCAGCCATCGGCGCCGACGACATCGACAACGCCGCGGTGAACCCCACCGTTCCAACGAGCAGCAGGCGCGGCAGCCGGGCCATGCCCTGGCCGAGCACCAGCGCGGTGAGTGCAAACAGGCTGCCGCAGACGGTCCCGAACAGGATCGAGTGCTCGAACGGCCCCTGGACGCGCCAGAAGCCCATGCGCGGCGACATCAGCGTGCTGTCCACGGTGGGGAAGATGGTGCCGAACGCGGTCAGCAGCGGCTTGGTGCCGGTGAACGCCTCGAACAGCGCGAACGGCAGCAGCAGGATGACCAGCTTGACCATGAAGGCGACCGCGCCGCGAAAGGCCTCCGCGTCACGGATGTAGCAGCGCGCCAGCATATAGGCGCCCACCGTCTCCACGAAGAAGATTCCGGCCGGCTGCACGGCGCCGCCAAGGCCATGCGCGTGGACCAGCGCCAGGTCGCTCCACAGCGCGAACAGCAGCAGCGTGACGTCCGCCGCCCGTATGCGGCCGGCGCCGCCGCGCAGCCAGACGATCAGGCAGGGGATCGTGCTCGCCAAAAGGACGATGCGGTATGCGGACAGGTTCAGCGGGCCGACGGGAATGATCCAGGGCACGAAAAGCGCCGCCAGGAACAGCCGCACCTGCCAGGCGAGCTTGGCCGGCGACGCTTCCGTGGCACGATTGCGCGCGGCGGTTCGCGTCCTTGCAGGCAATGTGCCGGCGGCGAGCCTTGGGACGGTCATCGGGTTCGCCGGGCGCCAGGGCGCCAGCCCTCAACCTGGCTGGGGCCGACGTTAATTCCGGCTAGGGAAGAAGTTCGATCCATATCCACTGGAACGCCTGAAACAATCAGTCCGGTTACCGTTCATTCCATCTGGAAATGCCATGCCCTGCACTCCACGCCGAGATAATGCCGGACGTCCGAGCGGGAGGTACATTTACCTTAATTGTCCACCAGCCGTCATTTGGCTCATGCGCGAACCATCCGATCGGCGGATCGGTTCATTCGTTTTGGCTTTGATCCGGAAAGAATAGGCAGATTGATTAGTCGCCGCATCTGCGCAGCAATGTCGAGCAGTGCGATGAATTGTATTCTTCGTCCAAGTACTTGGCATCGGGCCTGCTGTGGAGAACAGATTGTCAAAAATCTTAAACGCGGCGTTGGATCGTGCGGCCCTGAAATATCGGCAAGTGACGGGGGTTTGGCGGGCGGAAGGCCGCCGAGGAATCGTCAATCGCCTGCGAAAGCTCGCGGCGGAACGGCTCAAGCCGCGGGCCATCCGCTGGGAAGTGCTCCCCGAGGATGTGATGTCGGCCGATCTCACCCGCACGGCCGTGCGCCCGTTTCGAAGACGTTGCGCAGGCGATCCGATTTCGCTGAACTGGGTGACCACGCCGGCAGGTCCCGGATCGGGCGGGCATACGACCACCTTTCGAATGATCAGGTATCTCGAGAGCCGCGGTTTCCGGAACAACGTCTATTTCTACGACGTGTTCAACAGCGACCACCGCCATTATTCGCAAATCGCGCGCAGCGCCTACGGCGTGGAATGCCCGATCCTCGATACCAGGGAAGGGATCGAGGACGCGGACGGCATCATCGCGACGAGCTGGGCTTCCGCCTATGCCGTCTACAACGCGCGCTGCGCGGGCAAGCGGTTCTATTTCGTCCAGGACTACGAGCCATGCTTCTACCCGACGGGGTCGAACAGCCTTTTCGCCGAAAACACCTACAGGATGGGGTTTCATGGGATCACCGCGGGCCGCTGGCTTGCCCAGAAGCTTGCACGCGAATACGGCATGCAGACGGACTATTTTCCCTTCGGCTGCGACACGCGCGAATACCGCTTTAATCCCGATGCGAAACGGTCGGGCATCGCCTTCTATGCGCGGGCGGAAACCCCGAGACGCGGGTTCGAACTGGGAATCTTGACCCTGAGGATATTCGCCAAGCGCAATCCGGATATTCGAATCCATGTTTTCGGAGAACGGGCCGGGGACGTGCCGCTGGATATCATCGACCACGGACTGGTCACCCCCGCCGCACTCAACGACATCTACAACCAATGCTACGCAGGCCTCTGCCTTTCGTTGACCAACGTTTCGCTGGTTCCACACGAGATGCTGGCTTCAGGCTGCGTTCCGGTCGTCAACGACGCCGAACACAACAGGATGGTGCTGGACAATTCCAATGTGAGCTATGCACCCGCCGAGCCTCACGCGCTGGCCCGCGCGCTTGAAGAGGTGGTCAGGGCGCGCGATTTCCCGGAGGTTTCGCGCCGCGCCGCCGAAAGCGTCATGTCGACGTCGTGGGACCAGGCCGGAGCGGCCGTCGCGGATGCGCTCCGTCGTGCCCTGGATCCCATGGCCGGCAGAGGCTCCGAAACCGTCGTTGCAGATGACAGGTCCATCGACGATTCTCCTGCCGTGGCGTGGGCCCCGGGAAAGGGTCTGCGGGCCTGAACAAGGCAGCTTCGGTCTCTCCTGAAGGTGCGGCTACCGTCCTTGGGCCGCCTATGCAATCGGCCGGCGGTTCGAAAAACTGGTCCGCCGGTGGCGGCGCAGGCACATCGGCATCTGAGGTTGGGGCTTGGGCCTAGGCAGTCTCTACGCCGCCTTCAGCCCCTGGACGAAATGCTCGTCGAGCGCATGCTTGGTGGCAAGGATGTTCTGCCTGCTGGAAGCGCCGAAGACGACCGACTGCACCTTGCCGAAGGACGCGACGTAGCGCACGCCTTCCTCCGGCGGTATGGCGCCGGAGGCCAGCACGGACATGGCGATGGGCCTGAAGCGGCGCGACCTGATGGTCCGCTCATAGGCCTCCGGCCCGCCGCACATGCGGAAGGCGACCTTGTTGAGGTTGAAGCAGACGATCGGATTCTCGATGCCCTGCCTGTCGAGCGCATCGAGGAGCAGCGGCAGGTTCATGGTGATGAAGCCCGGTTCCGCGCCGTAGCTTGCCCTGATGTGGTCGTGGAAGATGCGCAGCCCCTGGTGAATGCCCAGGCCGAGCAGAAAGTCGGTCACCACGTTCTGCAGGAACACGATCGGCGTGGCGCAGCCCTGGAACATCTTCATTTCCGCGTCGATGAGCAGGTGCGCTATGCCTTCCATGTCCCTGGTGGCCAGCGACATCCCGCCCGAAAGCATGGCGCCCAGCGGGTTGCCGTTCGGCAGCAGCAGCCGAAGCGCCTCCAGCATGCCGTGCTCGGTGACGGCATTGGCGTATTTGTGGGCATAGGGCATGCAGGGCAGGAACTTGAAGTCGGCGTATCTGGCCGGGTCGGCGCGCACGTGGGCGCACACCTCCGCGATGCGCTCGTGCGTGGTGCACATGAAGGAGTGGATGCCGGCGTCGTAGGCGATGTCCAGCACCTTGATGATCTCGTCCGTGTTCTGGAACCGGATTGCCTGGGTGCGCGCCTTCTCCTCGGAGAGATGGTTCACGCCGAAAAACTGGTTGTCGCCGAAAATGACCGGGTCCATGACGTCTCACCTTGCCGCGTGCAGGAGGGAGCGCAGGCGCCACGGCCGCGGCGGCCCGGCCGGCCTGGCTTCCGCGACCTGGGGCTGGCGCGCCGCCGGCAGGGCCGTGGCGTCGGCGCGGATGTCGTTGATGATGCGGTCCGTCTCCGCCGCCGTCCGGAAGGTCGATACGGCAGGTGCGCCGTCGGCGATCTGCTGCACGAAATGCGCGATCTGGGCGGCGTATTCCTCCCCGCGCAGATAGTACCAGACCGGCTGGGTCAGGTCGGTGGTGTAGCGAAGGTTCCAGCCCTTCCGCAGCCCGGCGGATTGCGCCAGCGCCGCGTCCGACAGGTAGACCTGCAGCTCCTGCCGGTCGCACTGCATCCGGCCCTTGTCGCCCCACACCGAGATCTTCACCGACATCTTGCGGTTGCTCTCGTCGCTCCAGTTGGCGGCGAGCTGGCCCGAGGCGCCGTTGTGGTAGTGGAAGGTGGAGTAGACCTCGTCGTCCACGTCGCGGGAGAATATGCGGTTGAGCGTGGACCCCGTGATCGAGGTCGGCGGGCCGACGAGATAGTTCATCAGGTCGATGACGTGGGAGGCGTAGTCATAGAGGCAGCCGCCGCCTTCGCTCTTGCTGCTGCGCCATGTCGCGCTCTTGCGCCTCAGCACGACGGGCCCGAAAGCCTCCCCGCGAATGTGATGCACCTGCCCCAGCGCACCGCCGGAGAGAAGCCTGCGCGCTTCCTGGAAGGCGCCGACGAAGCGGTAGTGGTAGCCGACCTGGTTGACCAGGCCCTTGCGCTCGGCAAGGTCGGCCAGTGCGCGCCCTTCTTCCGGGTCGAGGCAGAACGGCTTCTCGCAGAAGACGTGGATGCCGTTCTCCAGCGCCAGGCGCACGATGTCGCCATGGAAGCGCGACGGGGTGGCCACCACCACGGCGTCCAGCCGGCGCTCCGTCAGCAGCTTGCGATAGTCCTTGTAGGTGGGGATGTCGGTGTATTTTCGCAGGGCGTCCAGGACGATGCCGGAGGGATCGCACACCCCTTCCAATTGTACCTGAGGACAGGTCCTGACCATTGCGAGATGGGAAAGGCCCATCTTGCCCAATCCTATGAGTGCGGTGCGGATCATTGCGCGGTCCCGAGGGTTCAGTTTTCGACGGCCTGACGGATCTTCTCGACGAAGGGCATGGGGGCGATCTTCGAAAGCTGCGGATGCTCGCCGACCCAGGCTTGCGCCCTGTCGATCTGGGCGGCGAGGTCCTCTGCGGCATCGGCGACGAAGATGCCCGGACGCTGGCCCAGCCAGGCAACGGTGTGAAGCTGGTGGTCTGTCGTGTGTTCCCTGCGCGCGGCCTGCCGCGGCAGCAGCACGATCGGCTTGCCGGTCTCGGCCGCCATGATCACGCTGCCCATGCCGGCATGGGCCACGATGAGGTTCGCCTCGTCGTAGATCTCGCGAAACCGCGCCGGCGTGACGATGCGCGAATACGGCATGTACCGGGGAAGGAAGGTGCCGTCGCCGATCTGGGCGAGCATCCTCTGGTGCGGATGCGCGGCGGCCCATTCGTCCATGGCCATGATCAGCCGGTCGAACGGAAGCATGGAGCCGACCGTGACGAATATCATAGCACGGCTCCCCAATATTGCGGGCCGTCGCCGCGCGCGAGATGCGGCCATTGCGTCAGCCAGACGTCGGCATATCTGCGCGCCTTGGAGCCGGAGAAGGAGAGCTGCTCGCAATTGGCGATGCTGTCGATCCATATCGTCTTGGAGCGAAGCAGCGTCTTGCACAGCGCCAGCATGATGAGCGCCGGCCCCGAGCCGGTGGTGACGACGACATCGGGCCGTTCCCGGACGAGGATCCACAGCAGTTGCGCCATGACCTTGACGATGCGCGTCTTGTGCAGGCGGCTGACGTCGTCGAACGCATAGAACCGGCTTCCCGGCACGTCCTGGCTGTAGGCCGGATAGACGCTGGCATAGGCGACGTCGACCCCGTCGAAGGCGGGGGCGAGGCGCTGCAACTGGACCCAGTGCCCACCGGCGGAGGCGATCGCCAGCACCCGCTTCCTGCCGCGGCGCGACCCGCGCATGGCGGACGCCGGCACGGACTCCGGCCCCGGCCCCGTCCTTGACACAGGCATCGCCGTGGCGGAACGGGCCGGCGCGGCTTCCCCGCTCTCCCTGAAAAGCATCATGTCCTGTTCCATCGCGCGACCATTTGTGTGTGGCTTCCGCCCATCGCCAGTTCGATCATCAGGCGGACGCGGTAGGCACGCACGAGGGCCACCCCCATGAAGGCCAGGACGCGTGCGCGCAGGCCGTCGAGCCGGTCCGACAAGGCGATCCTCGGCATCTCCGCCAGCGGCGATACGAGGACGGCGCCGGCGCGCAGCAGCCAGCGCAGCCGCCAGGCGGGCTTCGACCGGATCGCCTCGAAGTCGTGGGCGACGTGCCTCTGCCATTTCCGTGCGAGTTCGGCGAAGGAGGCGCGCGCCGGATGAAAGACGATCATGGCGGGCCGGTAGTGGGTGCGGAAGCTGAGCGCCAGCGCCCTCTGCCCCCAGTCGCGGTCTTCCGCGACCTCCAGCCCGCCGAAGGGACCCACGGCGGCGAAGGTGCGGGCGCGGACGGCCAGGTTCCCGGTTCCCGTAAAGCCCTGCTTTTTTATGTATTCCTGCATTCGATAGGCAAAGACGCTCTCATACGCTTCGAGCCAGGTAAGCCTGTGCGGATCGGCGCGGGCGATCCGCACGTCGCCGCCGATGATGTCGATGTCGGGCCGGTCGCGGAAGCAGCGCTCGATCTCGGCCAGCCAGCCCGGATCGGCCAGGCAGTCGGCATCTATGAAGGCCAGGATGTCGCCGCCGGCCCGGGACACGCCGAGATTGCGGGCGCGGCCGGGGCCGGGCAGGGGCTGGAACAGCAGCGCGGCCCCGAACTGCTGGCAGAAATCGACCTGCACCCGCGATCCGTTGTCGACCACGATGATTTCCGGCGCCTCGCCCAGGCCGCGCTGGCGGCCCAGCGATTCCAGACAACGGCGAAGGGCCGCCGGCTGATCGAGGTGGGGAATGATCACACTGATCATGAAAAACTCTTTGCTCGGGATGGCCTCAGTCTGCCCCCGCCCCTGTCCGGCCCGCCAGTCGGCTATCGGGGGTAGGCAGCTTGCACCTTTAGTTGAAGTATTTTTCGCCGCCGCAACGCGCCTATCCTTCGGCAATTGTTGAATGCTTGATGGTTGCGGCGAATTGAACCTGGCGCACTTTCCGGGACTGCCTGCGGGCGGCAAGGTCAGCGTGGTCCCGATCCTGCCGGGCGACCTCGCCGAGGTCGCGCTGTTTCTTCATCGCGAGCTCAATTCCCGGCTTTCGCCCGAGGCATGGCAGCGTGCGATCCGCCCGTGCTGGCCTGTGGAGGCGCCCAATCACGGCTATATGCTGATGGCGGGCGGGCAGGTGGTGGGCGTGCAGCTTGCCTTCTATGCCGACCGCGTCATCGACGGCAGGCCCGAGCGTTTCTGCAACGTCGCGGCATGGTGCGTGGCGCCCGCCTATCGCGCCCATGGCGTGCGGCTGCTGACCGCGCTCCTGGCGCAGAAGGACCGCACCTTCACCGACCTGTCGCCGAGCGGCAATGTCGTGCCGCTGAACCGGCGGCTGAACTTCCAGACGCTCGACACGGCCTCCTCGCTGATCGTCAACTGGCCGTGGCCGCTCTCCGGCGGCGTGCGGATCCTGTCCGACAGGGCGCAGATCGAGGCCCGGCTCGAGGGGCGGGACCTGGAGATCTTCCGCGACCATGCGCAGGCCATCGCCGCGCATCACCTCCTCGTCACGAGCGGGAGCGAAAGCTGCTACGTCATCTTCCGCCGCGAGCGCCGGAAGCGGCTGCGGCTGTTCGCCACCCTGCTTCATGTCGGCAATCCGGCGCTGCTTCGCCGCACGCTGCGCCCTCTGTGCAGTCATCTGCTCACGCATTTCGGGATCGCGGCCACCTTCGTCGAGCATCGCGTCGCCGGCTTCCGCCCGGCGCACGCCATCGCGGTTGCGCCCCGCGCGCGCATGTTCCGCAGCGGCGATCTCGGCGCCGCGCAGATCGATTACCTCTACAGCGAACTGGTCAGCGTTCCGTGGTGACAGGGGTGCCGATGCAACGACATATCAGGACCAATCTGTGCCATCTGATCGAGATTTCCGCGCAGCGGCAGGCCCGGGCGCCGGCCGTCACCTTTCGTGGCGAGCAGGTCGGCTACGAGGAGCTGTGGCGGCAGGTGCGCGCCTTCGCCGGCGGGCTCCTGGCGCTGGGCCTGCGGCGCAACGACCGGGTGGCCATCTTCCTGGAAAAGCGCATCGAGACGGTCGTCGCCATCTTCGGCACCATGGCGGCCGGCTGCGTGGCCGTTCCGGCCAACCCGCTGCTGAAGCCGGCGCAAGTGGCCTACATCATGCGCGACTGCGCGGTGCGGGCGCTGGTGACCTCGCCGGAGCGGCTGGCGCAGATGGGCGACGAGATCGGCCAATGTCCGGCGCTTGCGCATGTGGTGTGCGCCGGCCCGGCGGCCGGGGCCATGCCCGCGGCCGGCGCGGCGCTGCATGGCTGGGAAGGCTTCGGCCGCGAGCCTTCCGGCGCGCTGCCGCACGAAACCACGGTGGACGCCGACATGGCCGCCATCCTCTACACCTCCGGCAGCACCGGCCGGCCGAAGGGCGTGGTGCTTTCCCACCGCAACATGATCGTGGGCGCGGAGAGCGTCAGCGCCTATCTCGAGAACGGCCCGGCCGACACCATCCTGTCGGTGCTGCCGCTGAGCTTCGATGCCGGCCTCAGCCAGCTCACCACGGCCTTCAACGCCGGCGCCCATGTCGTTCTGATGAACTATCTCGTGCCCGCCGACGTGCCGCGCCTTTGCCGGCGGCACCGCGTCACCGGCATCACCGCCGTGCCGCCCTTCTGGATCAAGGTGGCGGAGCTGGAATGGCCGGCGGAGGCCGCGTCCGGCCTGCGCTATTTCGCCAATACCGGCGGGCGCATGCCCAAGGCGACGCTCGACAAGCTGCGCCGGCATTTTCCACGTGCGCTGCCCTATCTCATGTACGGGCTCACCGAGGCGTTCCGCTCGACCTATCTGCCGCCGTCGGAGGTCGACCGCCGGCCGGATTCGATCGGCAAGGCCATTCCCAATGCCGAGATCATGGTGGTGCGGCCGGACGGCAGCCCGTGCGACCCCGGCGAGGAGGGCGAGCTGGTGCATCGCGGCCCGCTGGTCGCTCTGGGCTACTGGAACGACGCCGCGCGCACCGCCGAGCGCTTCCGGCCGTCGCCCGGCCAGCCGGGCGGGGTGCCGGCCGACCGTGCCGTCTTCTCGGGCGACACCGTGGTCAGGGACGCCGAGGGGTTCCTCTATTTCGTCGGCCGTCGCGACGAGATGATAAAGACGTCCGGCTACCGGGTGAGCCCGACCGAGATCGAGGAGGCCGCCTATGCCACCGGCATGGTGGGCGATGCGGTCGCGCTCGGCCTGGACGACGCCGAATTGGGACAGCGCGTGGTGCTGGTGGCCAGCCCCGCAGACAGCGGCGGCCTGGCCACGGAGCAACTCGCGGCAGCGCTGCGGGCGCGGCTGCCGCAATATATGCTTCCTTCCCGCATCGTGGAGATGGCCGCGATACCGACCTCGCCGAACGGCAAGTTCGATCGCGTGCGGCTGCGCCAGGAACTCACCCGTGGGCCGGGCGAGGACACGACCGCTGCCGGGCAGGCGGTGCTCGAGCCGCAAGGCGGCGCGTGAGGATGCATTCCACCATCGCCGCCTTCGCAACTGTCGACGGGCGCCTCTGCGTCGGCGGCGTGCCGATCGACCGGCTGGCGGCGCGTGTCGGCGCCACGCCCTATTTCGCCTATGACCGCAGGCTGCTGACGCAGCGCGTCGCGCGGCTGCGCTCGCTCCTGCCCGAGGGCCTGCTGCTGAAATATGCCGTCAAGGCCAACCCGATGCCGGCCGTCGTGCAGCATCTGGCCGGGCTGGTCGACGGCTTCGACGTCGCCTCGGCGCTGGAGATGAAAATCGTGCTCGACACGGCCATGCCGGCCGCGAGGGTCAGCTTCGCCGGCCCCGGCAAGACGGATGCGGAACTGGCGCAGGCGGTCGCCGCCGGCGTCATGGTCGAGATCGAATCGCTGAACGAGGCAAGGCGCGTGGCCGGGATCGGCGCGCGGCTGGGCGAGCGCCCGCGCGTGGCGCTGCGCGTCAATCCGGACTTCCAGGTCAAGGGGTCCGGCATGCGCATGGGCGGCGGCCCGCAGCAGTTCGGCATGGATGCCGAGGCGGTTCCGGCCGCACTCGATTTCCTCACGGATGCGGAGCTCGACTTCCAGGGCTTCCATGTGTTCGCCGGGTCGCAGAACCTTCATGCCGATATATTGTGCGAGGCGCAGGAGCGGACCGTGGAGCTGTTCCTGCGCCTGGCCGAGGGCGTTCCCGATCCCGTCCGCTACCTGAATCTCGGCGGCGGCTTCGGCATCCCCTATTTCGAAAGGGACGAGCCGCTCGACCTGGCGCGGGTAGGGGCCAATCTGGAGGCGCTGCTGGCGCGGCGGCTGCGGCCCGCCTTCCCGCACGCCGCCATCCATGTCGAGCTGGGGCGCTACATCGTCGGCGAGTGCGGCGTCTACGTCACCCGCGTCATAGATCGCAAGGTTTCGCGCGGCCGCACCTATCTCGTGGTCGACGGCGGCCTGCACCACCAGCTCGCCGCCTCCGGCAATTTCGGCCAGGTCGTGCGGCGCAACTATCCGGTCGCGGTCGGCAGCCGCATGGACGATGCGGCGGGCGAGACGGTGTCGGTCGTCGGCTGCCTGTGCACGCCGCTCGATGTGCTGGCCGACCAGGTGACGTTGCCGCACGCGGAAATCGGCGACCTCGTCGTGGTGTTCCAGGCGGGCGCCTACGGGTTGACGGCGAGCCCCACCGCCTTCCTGGGCCATCCCATGCCCGCCGAGGTCGTGGTGTGAGCGGCAAGCCCTCCGGCGTAGAGCGGATACCCCCGGCATTCCCCCCTTGGCCAAGTGCAGTGTCGCGGGCGCGTCGTGCTAGCGTCCGCCATCACGGATGAAGGGAGCAAGTGCGCGCGATGATGACGACGGAATCTGCCACTTTCCTTGATGTGCGCGAGCTGATCGTGGCGACGCTCGGCCTCGAAGCGGAGCGGGGCGAGGCCCTGAAGCCGTGGACGCCGCTGTTCGGCGGCATTCCGGAGCTGGATTCCCTTGCCGTGGTGACGCTTGCGGCAGCGCTGGAGCAGCATTTCGGCTTCCAGATCGACGACGACGAGTTCACCGCCGAGATTTTCGACACGATCGGCTCGCTGTCGGATTTCGTCGACCGGAGCCGGCATTAGGCAGCAGGATCCCCCTGACGTCGACTGAAGAGGTGCCACCAATGGAGTCCGGAAGCGTTCGCGCCGTCGTCGTGACCTATAACAGCGCCGCGGTGCTGCCCGGCCTGCTGGATTCGCTGCCGGCAGGGGCCCGTGGCGTGGACGATTTCGGCGTCATCGTCGTCGACAACAATTCGCGCGACCGCTCCGTGGAGATCGCCCGGGCCCATCCGCTGCGCCCCGCCATCGTCACCATGGGCCGCAACGCCGGCTATGCGGCGGCCATCAACGCGGCTGCCGAAGCGGCCGGAAACGAGGCGCATCTGCTCATCCTCAACCCCGACCTGCGGATGGCGGAGGACGCGGTCCTGCGGCTTCTCGGCCATGTCGGCAGGCAAGGCGTCGGCATTGCGGTGCCGCGCAACCACAAGGAGGACGGCACGCTCGACCCGACCGTGCGCCGCGAGCCGTCGCTGGCGACGGCGTGGTGCGACGCCTTGCTGGGCGGAACGCTGGCCGGACGCCTGGGGCTCGGCGAGATTGTCGCCGATCCCGCCGTCTATGCCCGCGCCGGTACGGTGGAATGGGCGACCGGCTCGGCCCTGCTGATCTCGCCGCAGGCGCGCCAGGCCACGGGGGACTGGGACGAATCCTATTTCCTCTACAGCGAGGAGGTCGACTACCAGCGCAGGGCGCGCGAGGCCGGCTTCGGCACCGTCTTCGTGCCGGAGGCGGAAGTCACGCATGCCGGCGGCGCATATGGCGCCGATCCGCGCCTCTATGCGCTGCTGACCACCAACCGCATCCGCTATTTTTGCCGCAATCACGGCCCGCTCGCCGGCCTTCTCTTCCGCGCCGGCGTCGCGGCCGGCGAAGCGCTGCGGTCCTGGCGCGGCCGTGCCAACCGGGCCGCGCTGGGCTGCGCGCTGGCGCCGCTCAAGCCGGCGCTGTCGTTCAGGAACGATTAGATGAATGGGGCGATGCGCATCGTCAATTTCCACGGCATCGGAGCCGCGCAGCGCGTGCTGGAACCGGGCGAGGCGCGCTACTGGCTGGACGAGGGCCGCTTCCGCGACATGCTCGACCGCATAGCCGCCCATGCCGAGCGCGGCCTGCTGCGCCTGACCTTCGACGACGGCAACATCTCGGACCTGGCGATCGCCGCGCCGGAGGTGAAGGGCAGGGGGATGCGGGCTACGTTCTTCGTGCTGGCCGGCCGCATCGGCCAGCCCGGCTCGCTGTCGGGCGCCGATATCCGCGAATTGCTGGCGATGGGCATGGAGATCGGCAACCACGGCTTCGACCATGTCGACTGGACGAGCCTGTCGCCGCGCCGGCTGGAGCAGCAGTTGCGCTGCTCCAGGGCGGCGATCGAGGATGTCGCCGGCGCGGCGGTGCGCGTGGCGGCGATGCCGTTCGGCCGCTACAACGCCGCCGTCATCCGCGCCCTCAGCGCGGCAGGCTATGCGGAGGTCTATTCCAGCGACGGCGGCAGCGCCGCGCCTGCGGCTTTCGTCAAGCCGCGCAAGACGGTCGTGGCGGACATGTCCGACATGGAGGTCGATGCCATGCTTGCGGGACGGCTGCCATGGCCGCGCCGGGCGCGCCGCTGGGTGTCGATGACGGTGAAGCATGCGCTCTGACTGCCCGGCCGCTCCGGCTCAGTCGCCCTCCTCGTCGGGGACTTGCGGGCGTTCGCGTGCGCGCCGGAACGGCGTGTCGCCGAAGATGACGGTGTCGGCGTCGGGCGCCGACATGGTGCGCGGCCGGTCGTCGTCGCAGACGAAGACCGGCCAGGCCTGCGCATAGCATTTCTGCTCGGTGCACAGGCTCGACACGCAATTGCCCGAGATGAGCTTGAACACGCCTTCCTCGATGCGCTGGAGCGTGTCGCCGTTCGCGGCCTGCCACAGGAACGGAATTCCACCCGGGGGTATGAACGAGCCGCGCGGCAGGTCCGCGGCCGTCCGCTGTCTCAGCGCCGACATAGCCGCGGCATATTCGGCCACGGACCCCGAAAGCGGCATCGGCGCGTGCGCGAGCAGCATCCGGGAGGCGGCCTGTGCCGGCATGGCCGCGGCAAGGCCTGCGAGCAGCACGAGCATGCGCCCGCCCGGCCGGCCGGGCCGCCGCATGGCGCCGCGGCGAGGCGGCCTATCCCTGCGCATTCAGCTTTTCACTCCCGGCATCTCATGCCAGCGCTGACGGCGCTCTGCCGTCACCTCGGCCACCACCGCCTCGCCGACGGTGTCGCGCCCTTCCGCGAAGGCGTGGACCAGCGCATAGTCGCAGATCTGGTTGATGATGCGCGGCAGACCCGAACTGGCTTCGAAGATCATGTCATAGGTGCCGGGCTGGAAGATCTCGCGCCTGGCGCCTGCCACCCGCAGCCGGTGGACGACATAGTCGTGCACCGCGTCGCGCGGCATGCCGGCCAGATGGAAGTCGGCCGCCACGCGCTGCGCGAACTGCAGCAGCTTCGGCCGACCGATCGTGGTGCGAAGCTCCGGCTGGCCCACCAGCACGATCTGCAGCCGCTCGCTGTCGCCGCCGTTCAGGTTGGACAGGCAGCGCAGTTCCTCCAGCATGGTCGGCGACAGGTTCTGGGCCTCGTCGACCACCAGCACGCAGCGCCGCCGCTCGGCCCAGCGGGCGGCAAGGAAGCCCTCGAACTGTGCAAAGTGCTGCACCTGCGAGACGCGCTCGCCCAGCGGCTGGCCGAAGGCGGTCAGCACCCAGTTGATCGCCGCGCCGCTGCGGCCGTGGGCGTTGGCGATCACGCCGATGTCGATCTCGCACGACACCGAGCGCAGCAGGTGCTGGATCAGCGTCGTCTTGCCGGCCCCGACCTCGCCGGTGATGAGGATGATCGGCGCGAAGCTGACCAGACCGTATTCCAGCATGGAATAGGCGCGCAGATGGTTCCTTGACCAGAAGATGAAGTGCGGGTCCGGCAGCAGGCTGAAAGGCTTTCCCTCAAGGCCGAAATGCGCCGCATAGATCGCGGATCGGCATGAAAGCTCAATACCCATACTCATCCTGCGTATATCTGCACTTGTTCAGGACGACACCGAGCAGATTGGTTTTCTCCGACAGATCCCGCTCGCACAAATCCACCTCCGGCAGCTTGGTCGCCTCCGCCGCGACGACGAGGATAGCGCAGTCCACATTGGGGAGGAAAGCCATCACGTCGTCGCCGCACAACATGGGGGGCAGGTCGTAGAGGACGACGTCCGGCTGCAGCCGGCGCTGCACCTCCTTCAGGGCCTCGCCGGCCTTGCCGCTCTGCAGCAGCTCGGACGAGAAGCCGACGGAGCGGGGGTTGGTGGCGATGGCCAGGTTCTCGGCATAGCGCACGAAGACGCTTTCGGCGGGAGCCTGCCCTTGCAGCACCCGCTCCACGGCAGGCGCGTTTTTTGCGCCCAGCAGCTCGTTGACGCGCGGGCGTCTGAGGTCGAGGTCGAGCAGCAGCGTGCGGCAGTCCTTCTGGCGGGCGAGGCTGAAGGCCAGGTTGAGCGCCACCAGGGTCTTGCCGCATTCGGGCGTGGGCGAGGTGATGGCGATCGAGGTCCAGTTGTTGTGGCGGATCATCTGGAGCACGCGCGTGCGCAGCATGCCGAAGGCCACGCGGGCCGGATCGGACATGGTGGCGGTGACGATGCGGTTGGCGGCAAGCAGCGCCGGGTCGGGCGTGCGCTCCGGCAGGCTCGACCAGATCGCCTCCACGGAGGGCTCGCGGGGCCGGTCGAAGGCAAGCAGCGACTGATCCTGGCGTTGCCGGGCCTTGTCCAGCGCGATCTGTATGTGCTCCATGAGTTCCATGCTCCGGCCACCCGTCCGTGTTACATCTTCCTACATAGTCGGGTTGTACCCGAACATGCCGGCGACCCTGCCAAGCAGCGTGCCGAGCGGCATCACGCGGTCTGCCGCCACCAGCAGCACCAGCGAAGCCATTGCCAGCGACCCGACGGCGGTGCTGGGTCTCCACCAGCGCATGTCCGCGTTGGCGTGGATATAGGGGATCGTGGCCAGCGGCTGCGCGTCGAGAAGGTCGGTCAGGTCCTTCGGCCGCCGGATGCTGCTGTTGAGCATCTCAAGCAGCACGAACAGGCCGGCGGCCGTGCCGATGCCGGCCACGAGGCTCAGCGCGGCGATGCGCAGCCGATGCGGCCGGATTGGCTTGTCGGGGGGAGAGGCCGCCTCCACCACGGACAAGCGGCTGCCCTTGGCGTTGGCCTCGATCTGCTTGCCGGTCGAAGCCTCGGCCAGCTTGGCCACGGCGATGTTGTACTGGGCCTGGATGTTCTGGCGGTTGCGCTCCATGGCCGAAAGCGCTGTCTCGTTGGCGGGGGTCGCGGCGATCGATTTCTCCAGCTCGGCCAGATTGCCGGTGATGGCCTTGCGCTCGTCGGCGATCGCCTTGAGCCGGTCGTCGATCTCGGACATCTGGATGTCCATCTCCGAGGGGCCGGCCGAGTCGGGGCCTTCCTGGCCCTGGCGCTCCTTGATGCTGTTCTTGAGCGCGTCGATCCTGGCCCGCAGCGCCACGATGTTGGGGCTGTTCTGCGAGAAAAGCACGAGCTGGCTCGACAGGGTGCGGTTGAGGTCTTCCAGCGTCTGCTGGTCGGGCGAGAGCGGACCGCTGGAGGCGACGCGCCCCGTCGCCTCGAAGGCGCGCAGCAGGTTCATGCGCCGCGTGCGCAGGGCCGTTTCCTCGCGCTCCAGCAGCAGCAGGCGCTCCTGCTGGTTGCTTTGCTGGGTGCGGCGGAAGTCGATGCTGTCGGGAAGCGCGTTTTCGTTGGCGTTCTTGAACTTCAGGATGCCGGCCTCGATGGACGTCAATTCGTCGCCCAGCCTGGCGACCTCGCGCGTGAAGAATTGCATGGTGTCGCTGGCGCGGTCGGTGCGCAGGCTGACATTCTTGTCGAGGATGACGTCGGCGAACTCGTTGGCCACCCGGGCGGCGAGTTCCGGCCGGCGCGCGTCGAAGGCGACGCTGAATATGCTGGCGCCGCCCTGCTCGGGGCCGGTCGCCTCGATCTGCTCGATCGTCGTGCGCGCGCGCATGTCGTCGACGATCTCGTCGTCCGAAAGCCCGGCCGCCTTGCCGCCGTAGATGTGCAGCCGCCGGGCGAAGTCGAGCAGGTTCTCGCGGGTGGTGAGCTTTTGCTGGATGATCTGGACCTGCTGCCAGGGGTCTGCCGGCACGGTCGAGCGCGCGAGGTCGGAGGGAATCTGCGGCGCCTCCACGAGGATCTTGGTGCCGGCGCGGTAGACCGGCGGCAGCAGGAAGGCGACGGCGATGCCGACCGCGGCCACGGAGGTCGCCACCAAGATCAGCCAGGGAGCCCGGCGCCAAAGCAGCGAAAGATAGAAACGAATGTCGGCATCGTTCATTACAAGCGCCCCGGCCGGTGGCAGACCGGCTCGTACCGGCAATGCATTCTCACGCGGGGGCCGCGGGCACGATAGACAGCCCATAGGCGTGCCCGGTGAAGCCGGTCGCCGGCCGGATACCTCTTGTGGGGTAAGCCGGACGCCCGACATTGCGGTTGCGGACCTCGCCGCGGCGGCTTTCGCGCCAGGCCCGGCCCGACAAAGGGGTTAGGGGCGCCGCAGCTACGCCGGCCTGAAATCCACGACCTCGTCGCGCAGCCTGCGCAGGAAGGCCGCCTGCTTCTGAAGCGACACAAGCCGGTTCGAGCAGGCGATGAGCGAGACCGTCAGTTCGTCCGTCCGCTCCGACAGGGCCTCGGCCTGCTCGTTCTCGAATTCCTCCAGCGAGAAGGCGGCGTTGTCGGCCACGCGCTGATAGCGCGCCTGCAGGCCGGTGCTTTCGGCCTCCAGTTCCTCCAGCAACTCATCGAGCATCGTCGTCAGCCGGCCGAAGCGCGCCGCGTCGGTCTGGCTGTCGCGCGCGGGGTTCCTTGTCCTGAAGCCGAAGGCCATCTGCTTCCTCCCTTAACGGGCACGCATGCATCTGATCCATGAGGGGCGCCAGCCGCAAGGCTGCGGCCGCATTGCGGCCACCATATGTCATCGCGCTTCTGCGCGTCCGCAATCCGTTGGATGGCAGGCGAGGGACAGCCCCCGAAAGGGGGACGGCCTCGCACCGATGGACGATACATGCGCCGCTCTCAATGTCTAGATCAAATTCCCTATAGATTTGCCTGATCTCCAAAACATATCATGGTTTACATCTCGTTAAAGCCGAGAAATCAAGAACCTTATCTCCTGATAATTCAGGGATATAAACCAAGAACAAGAAGAAACTCGGATTTCTTCACAGAAAATCGGACATTATGGAGGCGTTATGCTTGGAGATCTTCCGGGCGCATATCTGCCTTTGCCGGCGGCGTCCGTTGCGCTGGCGCCGGTCGACCGGCGCCAGAAGCGGCTGTATCTCGGTGCGAAGCGGATGCTCGACATTCTCGTCATCCTGGCGGCGGCGCCCGTTGCCCTTGTCATCGTCGGCTGTCTCGCCCTGCTGGTGAGAGGCGACGGTGGCAAGGCGCTCTATGGCCAGCGCCGGCTGGGCAAGGACGGCGCCGTCTTCACCATGTGGAAGCTGCGCACGATGGTTCCCGACGCGGAGCAGCGGCTCGAGCATTATCTGTCGCAAAACCCCGCCGCGCGGCAGGAATGGGACAGGACCCAGAAGCTCAAGGAAGATCCGCGCATCACCCGGGTCGGGCAATATCTGCGGAAATACTCTCTCGACGAATTGCCGCAGCTCTGGAACGTGTTCGTCGGACAGATGAGCCTGGTCGGCCCGCGCCCGATGTTTCCGGCCCAGCGCACGCTTTATCCTGGGACCGCTTATTTCGACATGCGCCCCGGCCTGACCGGCCTGTGGCAGGTCAGCGAGCGCAACCGCTGCTCGTTTGCCGAGCGCGCCGCATACGACACCGCCTATGCCGGCATCATGTCGTTCCACACCGATCTTTCGATCATGCTGAAGACGGTCACCGTGGTGGTGCGCGGCACCGGCGTATAGGGACGCCGCGCCGCTCTCCTTGCCCCCGGGCCTTGAACGATCATCGCATGTTCAAGGCCCTTTTCTTTTGCACGGCGGGTGCCTGCCCTTTCTGTGACGTTGTGCACGCGGGAGAAGCCTTGCAGCCGTTCTGGAACGGCGAGATCGTCTCGATGTCGGATGACAACAGGCCCCGATCCGTATCCGCGGAGGGTCGAGCGCGTGGTGCGTCTTTGCGGACGAGCGGGGAATGTCTCCCCTGGTGCGACGCAGGATAAAAAGCCGGATGTCGCCATCGGGTTCGATGACGCGGATTTGCGCCGGTCGGCCGAAACGACCTTGGCCGGTCCCGCTTCCCTCCCCGGCCTCGCGTGGCGGGGAAGGGCCGGGGACGAGGCTACGGGAATGGGAGGACCCGGTAGAGGAAACGACCGGCAGGGCCGAAAGCGGAGGCGCACGCGTGCGGTCGCTTTCGGATCTGGCCGGTAACTTGGGGGAGGAAGGGGGGAGAAGAGAGTGTCGGCTGCAGGCCCGATGCGGCCCGTCAGCCGCCTCCCTGCGGTGCCTCCGGTCAGCTCAGCGGCTCGCCGGTCCAGTTGGGCTGGCGCGGCGTCGGGCCATGGCTTTCGGCAGGCAGCAGATCCCGGATCTTGAAGGCGACCTCGGTGCGATTGGTGGCCTTGAGCTTCTTCATGATGTTGCGGATATGTACCTTGACCGTGCTTTCGCGAAGGTTCAGCTCATAGGCGATGATCTTGTTGGCCTTGCCCCTGCGCAACGCTTCGACAACCTCGGCCTGCCGTATGGTGAAGATGCCGGCGAGCGGTCGTGCCGTTTCACGGCTCGATTCCAGGAGCTGGCGAACCGCCATGACGCTGCTGGCGGGCACGAAGATGCCGCCGGCGAGGGTCAGCTCGATCAGTTCCACGCAGACGCGAATGCCGACGGTGGAGGGGATATATCCACGCGCACCGCATTCGAGAGCCTTGAGGATCTGCGACAGGTCGTCCGTGTCCGCCAGGATGATGACAGGCACGTTCTTGAAGCCGGCCACAAGCTTGCGGATCTCGTCGGCCACGGCGTCTTCGCCGACGTTGCGGCCGCCGACATTGAGCAGGATCGCCGAAAGCGGCGGGTACTGGTCCTTGACCCGCCGCCATTCTTCGAGCGAGCCGACTGCCAGCACCTTCGTGCCGGGCCGGTGGGCGGCGATGCCCCTTGCGAAGCATTCACGATCGAGCGCCCGGCTGTCGATGATGACCAGCGAGCGCTCCGTTTCCTTGGATGCGTCCGCTTCGGCCCACCCTGGTGGAATTCCAGGATCGAGAAGGGCCGCGGCGGACGGGATGGGCACGTGCTTTCCATTGGTGCTGATTGCTGAATTCATGGCTTGCCCCCAATTCATTCAGACGAGCGGTTCAGTCATAGCTGCTCGGCCTGTCAGCCAGGCCGGCGGCGGTTTGAGTGTGAGTGGAAGATGGCCTAAGATTCCGTGCCGGAATATGCCAACGTCACCACCCCTTTCTTTGGAACGAAAGTTTTATCCGGCCCGAGTAAATATACATGCCGAACTGTGGCGAGCATTGATCCATGTTAATCGGTATAGTAAAATTTTTCTAGATAGATTTATCTATAGTCGATCATAAATCTAAGCAGAATTTTTGCATGTATATTTATACATATTTGAGAATATGTAAAAATATAACTATATTCACGACATCGTGATATACGTATATGCGTTCATAGCAAATAGTTAGTCCGTTTCGTCGTTAGAATACTAGATGAAAGTTTTAAGTTTATATATTGTAAACCGAAATATACAAAGTATATGCGAATGATTTTTCGACTTAAAAATTTTAAATCTGATCCGATCATGATGCGGTTTTCGGTGCGCGGTAAAATTTTCTTTCGTGCCTAAAACATATGTGTTGCGCGAGTGCTGTGCGGCCGCGACTTGTGCAGATCATCGCGCCAGAAGAATCGGTGGGCCCGAGAGCTTATCCACGCCAGGGCATTCGGTTTCCTCCACAGGTTGTCTTTCGGAAAGGTTCGAGTTGCAACCTGAAGGACATTAAACTGCGCGGAATTGCTATGGATTCGCACGCCGGCACGCTTTGGACGCTCTGCCGTCTGCGGTGATGGCGCGTATTTTCGCCGGCGAGTCCGGCACGCAGCTATGCGTTCGAAGCAGGGACCCTGCGTGAGCTGCTCCGAAATGGGTAGGGTCGAAATTGCGCCGCTCGCCTGTGCCGGGTTCATCCTTATGCAGAGGCCGGTCGGTTCGATGCAAAGCTGTATTCCGCACAGTGTGTGCCCGCGACGGTGGCAAAGTCGCGCATTCATCGCTATTTCAAGGGCGGGCGAACGCGAGCGGCGGCAGATGCGCGCAAGCGGCCGCCGGGCAGGGAAGCGGGATCATGACTGCAAGGAAAGCACTGACCAAGAACCAGATCAGCGTGCTGGAAAAGCTCGAGGCCGCCGGCGGGCCGCTCAGCGCCTATACCCTGCTCGACCAGTTGCGGGAGCGCGGCTTTCGCGCGCCGCTGCAAGTCTATCGCGCGCTCGACACGCTGATGAAGGAAGGCTTCGTTCATCGGCTGGAAAGCCTGAATGCCTTCGTCGCCTGCTGCGAGCCGCACGACCACAGCCATGCCATGACGGCATTCGCCATCTGCGACAAGTGCGGCCAGGTGACGGAATTTTCCGATCACGAGATCGGCCATCGGCTGGACGACTGGATCCGTGCCACCGGCTTCGCGCCGAAGAGGGCGGTAATCGAGTTCCGCGGCACCTGCGCCAAATGCCTGGCCCAGGCAGCGTAGGGGTGGGCGGTTTCAGGCAGAACGGGCGGCCCGCGCCAGGCCGTGCGCCACCAGCCGGTCGATGATTTCGGCATAGCCGACGCCGCTTGCCGCCATCGCCTTGGAATACATGCTGATGTCGGTGAAGCCGGGAATGGTGTTGAGTTCGTTGACGAGGATGCGCATGTCCGGCGTCACGAAGAAGTCGGCGCGCGCCATGCCGTCGCAGCCGAGCGCCCGGAAGGCCCTGGCCGCCAGGGCCCGCACTTCGTCCTCCACCTCGCGCGGCAGTTGTGCCGGCACCTGCAGCGTCGCGCCGTCCTCGTCGATATATTTGGCATCATAGGTGTAGAAGCCGTGGCTTTCGGCCGGCCGGATCTCGCCCGTGCGTGACACGAACAGGCCGCCGCCTTCCTCGTCCTCCAGCACGCTGCATTCGATCTCCCGGCCCTGGATGAATTCCTCGGCCAGCAGCTTGCCGTCATGTCTGAAGCCTTCGGCCAGCGCGGTTTCGTAGTCCCTGGCGGTGGTCACCTTGCTGACCCCGACGGACGAGCCCTGCCGGGCCGGCTTGATGAACAGCGGCAGCCCCAGCCTGCCGCAAAGGTCGGCGAAGGACGGCACCGCATCGGCCAGTATGGTGACGGAACGCGTCGCCGGCACGCCCGCCTCGTTCAGCAGCCGCTTGGCGATGTCCTTGTCGAGCGCGGCCGCCGAGCCCAGAATGCCGCAGCCGGCCAGCGGCACGCGCGCCACCTCGGCCAGTCCCTGCACCGCGCCGTCTTCGCCGTGGAGGCCGTGCAGGACCGGAAACAGGACGTCTATCGCGGGCAGCTCGTAAGGAGGCCCGGCCGCCGGGAGCGCCAGCATCCGCCCTTGTCCGCCCGGCACGAGGCAGGCCTGCGTGCCGCCCTCGGGCTTTGCCAGCGCGCCGTCTTCGTAGCTGCTCAGCAGCCACTGCCCCTGGCGCGTCACGAAGACGGGGACGGCATCGTATCTGGCCGGGTCCAGCGCGCGCATGACGTTGGTGGCCGAAAGCACGGAAACGTCGTGCTCGGCGGAGCGGCCCCCGAAGAGCACGGCGATGCGCAGTCTGGGAGCGGGAGCCGTCATGCTTGTTTTCCCCTAATGGGCCTCGTCCCAATTGTGGGCGGCGCGCGCATCCACCTTCAGCGGCACGTCGAGCGACACCGCCGGCATGGGCGCATTTTCCATAACGTCGCGCACCACGGGGATGGTCGCCTCCACCTCTTCCTCGGCGGTCTCGAAGATCAGCTCGTCATGCACCTGCAGCAGCATGCGCGCAGAAAGGCCCGCCTTGGCGAGTGCCGCGTCCATGCGCACCATGGCGCGGCGGATGATGTCGGCGGCCGTGCCCTGCAGGCGGGCGTTGATGGAGGCCCGCTCGTTGAAGGCGCGCACCGAGGGATTGGGCGAGCGGATTTCGGGGTAGTGGATGCGGCGGCCGAACACGGTCTCCACATAGCCGTTCTCGCGCGCATAGGTCTTGGTGGTGTCGATATAGTCGCGGATGCCGGGGAAGCGCTCGAAATACTTCTTGATGTAGGCGCCGGCCTCCTCGCGCGGGATGGAAAGCTGGTTGGCAAGGCCGAAGGCCGAGATGCCGTAGATGATGCCGAAATTGATCGCCTTGGCGCGGCGGCGGATTTCGGAGGGCATGCCCTCGATCGGCACCCCGAACATCTCCGAGGCGGTCGCGGCATGGATGTCGGCGCCGTCGGCAAAGGCCTGCTTGAGCTGCGGAATGTCGGCGACATGGGCGAGCACGCGCAGCTCGATCTGGCTGTAGTCGGCCGAGATCAGCTTGTTGCCTTTGTCGGCGATGAAGGCGGTCCTGATCCTGCGGCCCTCGGCGGTGCGCACGGGGATGTTCTGCAGGTTCGGATCGGAGGAGGACAGCCGCCCGGTGGTGGTGGCGGCCAGCGCGTAGGAGGTGTGCACGCGCTGCGTTTCGGGGTGGATGAAGCCCGGCAGCGCGTCGGTGTAGGTGGATTTCAGCTTGGTGAGCTGGCGCCAGTCGACGATCTTGCGCGGCAGTTCGTGGCCCTCGGCGGCAAGGTCCTCCAGGAGCTGCGCCGAAGTCGACCACTGCCCGCTCTTCGTCTTGGAGCCGCCCGGCAGGCCCATGCGGCCGAAAAGAATGTCGCCGAGCTGCTTCGGCGAGCCGATGTTGATCCTCTCGCCGATGAGCTGGTAGATCTCGTCCTCCAGCCTTGCCGCGCCCTGCGCCAGCTCGCCCGACAGGCGCGACAGGATCTGCCGGTCCACCGAGATGCCGCGCTGTTCCATCCTGGCCAGAACCGGCACCAGCGGCCGTTCCAGCCGTTCATACACGGAAACCAGCCCCTTGGCGGCCAGCCGCGGCTTCAGCACCTGCCACAGCCTGAGCGTGACGTCGGCGTCCTCGCCGGCATAGCGTGTCGCCTTGTCGAGATCGACCTGGTCGAAGCCGATGAAGTTCTTGCCCGAGCCCGCCACCTCCTTGAAGTGGATGGGCTTGTGGCCGAGCCATTTCTCCGACAGCGCGTCCATGCCGTGGCCGCCCGAGGTGCCGGCGTCGAGCACGTAGGAAAGCAGCATGGTGTCGTCATAGGGCGCGACGTCGATGCCGTGCCGGTTCATGATGACGAGATCGTATTTGAGGTTCTGTGCGATCTTGAGGACGGAGCGGTCCTCCAGCAGCGGCTTCAGCGCCGCCAGCGCGTCGCGGATCGGAATCTGGCCGTCGACAAGGCCGCCGCCCAACAGGTCGTCGCGGCCGTTCCTGTGGCCGAGCGGGATATAGGCCGCGCGCCCCGGCTGCGTGGCCAGCGCGATGCCGCACAGCTCCGCCTGCATCGGGTCGAGCGAGGTGGTCTCGGTGTCGAAGGCGACGATGCCGGTCTCGCGCGCCGCGGCGATCCATGCCCGGAGCGTCTCCATGTCGCGGATACAGGCATAGGCGCCGACGTCGATCTTGTCGGCCACGGCCGCCTCGGCGCGCAGGGCCGAAAGCAGCGAGGGGGTGTCTCCCTCCTCCCTGGCGGGCGCCGCGGCGTCGTCATCCGCCGCGGCCGGAGAGGTTTGCGCCTCGCCCACGCCGACATCCGGCCCATGGGCGGTGTCGCCCCGCTCGACGGGCACGTCGGCAGCCTCGATGTCGGCGGGGTCGGCGCCTGTCGCCTCGGCGACGCGCCGGGTCAGCGAGGAGAATTCCATCGCCTTGAGGAAGGAGATCAGCTTCGGCCCGTCGGCCGGATGCAGGAAGAAGTCTTCCAGGCCCTCGGTCACGGCCACGTCGTTCTTCAGCGTCACCAGCTCGCGCGAGATGCGCGCCTTGTCGGCATTGTCGATGATGGACTGGCGGCGCTTCTCCTGCTTGATCTCGCCGGCACGCTCCAGCAGCGCGTCGAGCGTGCCGTACTGTTCCAGAAGCTGCGCCGCGGTCTTCGGGCCGATGCCCGGCACGCCCGGCACGTTGTCGATCGAATCGCCGGTCAGCGCCTGCAGGTCGATCATCTTTTCCGGCGGCACGCCCCATTTCTCGATCACCTCGGGAATGCCGATCTGGCGATCCTTCATCGGGTCGTACATGCCGACCGTCGGGCCCACCAGCTGCATCAGGTCCTTGTCGGAGGAGACGACGGTGGTGTCGCCTCCGGCCTCGCAGGCCAGCCGGCAATAGGTGGCGATGAGGTCGTCGGCCTCGAACCCTTCCATCTCTATGCAGGGCAGGCCGAAGGCGCGGGTGGCATGCCGGATCAGCCCGAATTGCGGGATAAGGTCTTCCGGCGGCGCCGAGCGGTTGGCTTTGTATTCGGGGTACAGCTCGTTGCGGAAGGTCTTCGACGAATAGTCGAAGATGACGGCGAAATGCGTGGGCGTGACGCCGGCATCGGTGTTGCGCGCCTCGCGCAGCAGCTTCCACAGCATGTTGCAGAAGCCGGAGACGGCGCCCACCGGCAGGCCGTCCGACTTGCGCGTGAGCGGCGGCAGCGCGTGATAGGCGCGGAAGATGTAGCCGGAGCCGTCGACAAGAAAGAGATGATCGCCGTTTTTCATGGCAAGAGCCGTAGCGCGAGGGCGGGGGCCCTGTCCACGGCAAAGGCGCAACTTGCCGCAACACCCTGACAGGAAAGCCTTTCTGTCGAGCGGCTCGTCCGATCGGCCGCGTCTTTCCCGCCGCCGGTCGCCGCAGGGGGTAGGGAAGATCACGTCCATGTTACAAAGATGTAATGTTCGTGCCCTTGAATCGCCACGTTCCCGGACACAGATTACGGGCATCGGCAGTTTTTGCCGAAGTCCGGAGCAAGGCCCGTCCCCCGCCTATACCGGACATTGCGGCAGCCTCATCCCCCCTCTCCGGGCTGCCGCATCGTTTCGAGTAAAGCCGCCGTGGTTCCCCCTCCGCCACGGCGGCACTTTTTTGCCTGCAATTTCGTGCGTTCACGCGCCTATGTGGTGGAGCGCATCCCGCCCGCCGGCCACCGCTGCGGTGGAAAGCTTCCGATCGAAGGTCGCCAGCACGCCGCCCTTCGACTGGGCCAGTGCGAGCAGGTAGGTGTCCGTTACCTGGTGCGGAGCGAGAATGCGGCGCGGGTCGGCATGGCTGCCGCCGAACAGGCTGATGTCGTCGGCCCAGAAGGTATGTCCCGCAAGCGTGCGCAGGACCGTGACGATTTCCGCGACCGCGGCTGGAGAGCCGGGGGAATTTGGATAGCGCGGGTTGCCGACGATGCGGACAACGCCGTCCTCCGTCAGCGGGCAGGTTGCCCAGCTTGCATTCCCGACCCGCTCGAACCACCCGTGCGCGGCATCATGCGCCACATGGCCGGGGTCTATCAGCGCAACCAATACGTTGACGTCCAGAAGGAACGTCACGACAGATCGTCGCGCAGGGCGTTGACGATCTCCAGCGTTACGGGCGCCGTCCCCGGGCGGGGTGAAAGCAGCGGGATGCCGTTGCGGCGGGCAGCCGGACGCGGCCGGGCGAGCGACTTGCGTGCCAGTTCGGATATGATCTCGCCCACCGGGCGCTTCTTCTGTTCGGCAATGGCCTTTGCCGCCGTCAGCACGTCGTCGTCTATCGTGAGCGTGGTGCGCATGACCGCCTCCCGCATCGCATCAATCATCACGCATCATGGGGTTATACCGGCCGATTTTCAAGCACATGGACGCTATCCGGGGCTTTTCGAGCGGCGAACTGGGCTATAGGGTCGCGGCCGACAAATCAGAGGCTTTAGAAATGTCCGCGCTTTCCCCCGTTCTCGACCGTCTCGACCAGGATCTCGACCAGAGCCTGGAGCGGCTGTTCACCGTTCTGCGTATCAGATCGATCTCGACCGATCCCGATTTCGCCACCGACTGCCGCAAGGCGGCCGAATGGCTGGCGGCGGACCTGAAGACCATCGGCTTCGACGCCTCGGTGCGCGACACGCCCGGCCATCCGATGGTGGTGGCCCATCATGACGGCCCGCAAGGCAGCCCGCATGTGCTGTTCTACGGCCACTACGACGTGCAGCCGGTCGATCCGCTCGACTTGTGGGAGGACGATCCCTTCTCGCCCGCGATCAAGGAGACCGAGCCGGGCCGCAAAGTCATCACCGGGCGCGGCGCCTCCGACGACAAGGGGCAGTTGATGACCTTCGTGGAGGCCTGCCGCGCCTGGAAGGCGGTGCATGGCGCGCTGCCCTGCCGCATAACGTTTCTGTTCGAGGGCGAGGAGGAATCCGGCTCGCCGTCGCTGAAACCGTTCCTCGAGGCCAATGCCGAGGAGCTGAAGGCCGACTTCGCGCTGGTCTGCGATACCGACATGTGGAACCGCGAAACGCCGTCCATCTGCACCTCGCTGCGCGGGCTGGTGGGCGAGGAGATCGTGGTCAAGGCCGCCAGCCGCGACCTGCATTCGGGCATGTATGGCGGGCCCGCCGCCAACCCGATCCGCATCCTGGCGAAGATACTGGCCGACATCCACGACGCCGACGGCCGCGTCACCATTCCCGGCTTCTACGACGGCGTGGAGGAAACGCCGGCGCAGGTGCTGGCCTCGTGGGAAGCGCTGGGCGAGACCGCCGAGAGCTTCCTCGCGCCCATCGGCTTGTCGAAGCCGGCTGGCGAGAAGGGCCGCTCCGTCATGGAGATGATCTGGGCGCGGCCGACGGCCGAGTTCAACGGCATTTCCGGCGGCTATACCGGCAAGGGCTTCAAGACCGTCATCGCGGCGGAGGCGTCGGCCAAGGTCTCGTTCCGCCTCGTGCACAAGCAGGACCCCAAGAAAATCCGCGCCGCCTTCCGCCAGTTCGCGCAGGAGCGCGTGCCGGCCGACTGCGCGATCGAATTCCATCCGCATGGCGGCTCGCCCGCCATCCAGCTTTCCTACGACTCGCCCTTCCTGACCGGCGCCAAGGAAGCGCTGACCGACGAGTGGGCCAAGCCCGCCGTCATGGTCGGCAGCGGCGGCTCCATTCCCATCGTGGGCGACTTCCGCACCTATCTCGGCATGGAATCGCTGCTGGTCGGCTATGCTCTGTCCGACGACCGCATCCATTCGCCCAACGAGAAATACGACCTGCGCTCCTTCTCCAAGGGCCAGCGTTCCTGGGCGCGCATCCTCGCCGCGCTGACCGCGAAAGGCTGAAGAAGAAGATGAGCAACGCCAGGATCCGTTTCCACAAGGGCGACTTGCCGGACCTGTCCCACTACGATGTCGAGGCGGTGGCCATCGACACCGAGACGCTGGGTCTCAACCCCCATCGCGACAGGCTGTGCGTGGTGCAGCTTTCACCCGGCGACGGTTCCGCCGATGTCGTCCAGATCGCGCAGGGGCAGAAGCGGGCGCCGAACCTTGTGGCCCTGCTGAAGAACCGCAAGGTGACGAAGCTTTTCCATTTCGGCCGCTTCGACATCGCCGTGCTCTACCATGCCTTCGGCGCCATGGCCGAACCGGTGTTCTGCACCAAGATCGCCTCGCGGCTGACCCGCACCTACACGGACCGGCACGGGCTGAAGGACATCTGCAACGAGCTGCTGGGGGTGACGCTGTCGAAGCAGCAGCAATCGTCCGACTGGGCGGCCGGCACGCTGTCGCCCGAGCAGCTCGAATATGCGGCCTCCGACGTGCTCTACCTGCACCGTCTGCGCGAGGCTCTGGCCGGGCGGCTGGAACGCGACGGGCGCGCCAGGGAGGCAGAGGCCTGTTTCCGCTTCCTGCCCACGCGCGCGAAGCTCGACCTCATGGGCTGGGCCGAAGAGGACATTTTCGCCCATAGCTGAGCCATGGCGGGTGCCGCGCCGGCCCGGCGGAACCGCCATGGCGCGCACGCGTTGTGGAGCGGTGTCGAAAAAGGGAGAACGACATGTCCGAACGCCAGCCGATCGCAAGCGCGCCGAAGGACGGCAGAAAGGTCACCGTGTACTGGACCGACGGCGACGGCGTCATGAACGAATCCATCGCCCGCTGGGACGACGGCGCCTGGTGGGCCTATACCGATTCCAGAACCCAGAAGAAGATCGAGCCGTCGAGCTGGCGCCCGGACCGGGACGAGGACTGAGGCTGCCCGGCCAGACCGGGATTCGCCGGAATTTACCCCCAGCGGATTTTACCCTAACCCCTCCCCACAAGACACAAGGGGGAGGGTGGGGGCGGCACTTCCGCCTCGTTCGTCGACCACCCGGCCGGGCCAAGAGGCCCGGCCAGCAAAGCGTTGGATTTCCAAAGAACCCGCTTCGCTTCCTCCGTCTTCCTGCGTTAGCCTGCTCGGGTTGCAACCCTTGGTCGATTCGGGGCGGCGGTCTCGGTTTCGGCTGCTATCGGAGGACTTCTTATGGGGATTGAAAGTCTGATCATCTTTCTCGTCGTCGGCGCCATCGCCGGCTGGCTGGCGGGGCTCATCGTCAAGGGCTACGGTTTCGGCCTGATCGGCAACATCGTCGTCGGCATCATCGGCGCGCTGATCGCCGGCTGGCTGTTTCCCACGCTGGGCATCAGCCTGGGCACCGGCATCCTGGCGGCCATCATCCATTCCGCCATTGGCGCCATCATTCTGCTGGTGCTGATCCGCCTGGTGAAATCCGCCTGACGGCGCAGGCAAACGCAAGGAGCGCGCCATGAACCGGAATGCCTTGTATGCCGTCATCGGCGCGCTCGTCGTGGTGGTGCTCGTGCTGGGCTTCTACATCTACCGGCAAGAGAACAGGCCCGAAGGCGTGGAACTGAAGATCGACGACAACGGAATCTCGATCCAGAAGAACTGACCCACCCTGAAGCCGACCGGCCGCAAAAGCCGGTCGGCCGCCCGCGCCGGGCCGGCGTCCCGCATGGATCACCGCTGGCGGCTTCCTGGTGCCCGCTACCTGGTTATGTGCCTGGCTGAATGCCGTTCGGCGATCAGGGGCGCCGGGCCGTCATCGATCAGAAGCCCGGTGATGCGCGCGAAGCCGGCGAAGGACTTATGGGCCTCCTCCGCGCTCATCTGGGCGGCCATGGCTGCCGCGCAGCAGTTGAGCGCACAGCGGTAGACCGGGCCGCGACGCCCCACGGGCCATTCGCGCAGGAAGACCATGGCGTCGGGAACGTTGTCGATCTCCTCCACCGGATGGCCGGGGCCGCGCGACAGCCGCACAGCCGAAAAGAACTGCAGCCGATTCATAGACTACCTCCCCGGATAGGCCGATTTGTCGATTGGTTAACCAACATTAACGCCCCGGCGCCGGTTTGGTTCCCGGCATCCCGCAAAAGGATGGCCCGCTGCGAGGGGGGATCGCAACGGGCCATCATGCAGGGCATGGAGGGCATGCCCTTTTCCCGAAACAGGGGATGTGCGCAACAACGCGCGACGGACGTCCCGGTTCCCGGCGGCGGAAAAAATCTTCGACGGCGTTGCCGGCGCCGCCCGTGCCTCGCGCCGGCGATCGGCTCCTTCTGTTTCCGGTCCCGGGAAACGCCTGTGTGCCGCAACTCATCGGCGCTCGATTCGTCCGGATGCCGAAATTCGCGCCGTCCCTCTTGAAATCGCAAAATCCTCCAACAAATCACTCGCACCGGCACCGGGAGCAGGCTCGATGGCGACGCGACGGGCGTGATCGAGGGTGCGGGAAGCGTTGCCGCGTGATCACCGCAATGCATGGGGAAGGAGCAGGAAAATGGCTGCCAAGGAAGTGAAATTCCATTCGGAAGCGCGCGACAGGATGCTGCGCGGCGTCGACATCCTCGCCAACGCGGTGAAGGTGACGCTCGGCCCCAAGGGCCGCAACGTCGTCATCGACAAGTCCTTTGGCGCCCCACGCATCACCAAGGACGGTGTCACCGTGGCCAAGGAGATCGAGCTGGAAGACAAGTTCGAGAACATGGGCGCCCAGATGGTGCGCGAGGTGGCCTCCAAGACCAGCGACATCGCCGGGGACGGTACCACCACGGCGACCGTCCTGGCCCAGGCCATCGTTCAGGAAGGCAACAAGGCCGTTGCCGCCGGCATGAACCCGATGGACCTGAAGCGCGGCATCGACAAGGCGGTGGATGCGGCAGTCGAGGAACTCAGGCGCAACGCCCGCAAGATCACGAAGAACGACGAGATCGCCCAGGTGGGCACCATCTCGGCCAATGGCGACGCCGAGATCGGCCGCTTCCTGGCGGAAGCCATGCAGAAGGTCGGCAACGAAGGCGTCATCACCGTCGAGGAAGCCAAGACGGCCGAGACCGAGCTTGAAGTCGTCGAAGGCATGCAGTTCGACCGCGGCTACCTGTCGCCCTATTTCATCACCAACCAGGACAAGATGCGGGTCGAACTCGAAGAGCCCTACCTGCTCATCCATGAGAAGAAGCTCTCCAACCTGCAGGCCATGCTCCCCATTCTCGAAGCGGTGGTGCAGTCGGGCAAGCCGCTGCTCATCATCGCCGAGGATGTCGAGGGCGAGGCGCTGGCCACGCTCGTCGTCAACAAGCTGCGCGGCGGCCTCAAGGTCGCGGCCGTCAAGGCGCCCGGCTTCGGCGACCGCCGCAAGGCCATGCTGGAGGATATCGCCATCCTCACCGGCGGCCAGGTCATCTCCGAAGACCTCGGCATCAAGCTCGAAAACGTCACCTTGCAGATGCTGGGGCGCGCCAAGAAGGTGGTGGTCGAGAAGGAGAACACCACCATCGTCGACGGTGCCGGCAAGAAGGCCGAGATCCAGGGCCGCATCGCCCAGATCAAGGCCCAGATCGAGGAGACCACCTCGGACTATGACCGCGAGAAATTGCAGGAGCGCCTTGCCAAGCTGGCCGGCGGCGTTGCCGTCATCCGCGTCGGCGGCGCCACGGAGGTGGAGGTCAAGGAACGCAAGGACCGCGTCGACGACGCCATGCACGCCACGCGCGCCGCGGTGGAGGAAGGCATCCTGCCCGGCGGCGGCGTGGCCCTGCTTCGGGCGGCCGAGGCGCTGAAGACGGTGGCGGCGGACAATACCGACCAGAAGTTCGGCATCGACATCGTGCGCCGCGCCATCGAGGCTCCGGCCCGGCAGATCGCCGAGAATGCCGGCGCCGAAGGCTCCATCATCGTGGGCAAGCTGCGCGAGAAGGCCGATTTCGCCTGGGGCTGGAACGCCCAGACCGGCGAGTTCGGCGACCTCTACAGGCAGGGCGTGATCGACCCGGCCAAGGTGGTGCGCACGGCCCTTGAGGGGGCGGCCTCCATCGCCGGCCTGCTGGTGACCACCGAGGCGATGGTGGCCGAGAAGCCGAAGAAGGAGGCCGCGCCCGCCATGCCTGCCGGCGCCGGCATGGACTTCTAGGGTCAGGCGGCGGGAACCTGCCGTTTACGCTGAGCCGCGAAGCGCTCCGGCCGCGGGCCGTTGCGCCATTCTTCCTGTTGCCGTTCGGCATGCGCTCTGCTCTACTCCGCTTCGGTCGGATGGGGGAACATATGCTGACGCGGCGGAATTTCTGCGGCTGCCTGGCAGGCGGCCTTTCGATGGTTGCGGGCGTGGCCCATGCACGGGCGCCGGAATGCGCGGTCTTCACGCGCCAGCGCCAGGAAGAGGTTTCCGCAGACGAGGCGGTCGCGCTGCTCAAGGCCGGCAACGACCGGTTCGTGAGCGGCCGCTCCATCAATTGCGACCTCATGGAGCAGGTCAGGGAGACGGCCGGGCAGCAGTCGCCGTTCGCGGCCATCGTCGGCTGCATCGATTCCCGGGTGCCGCCCGAACTCGTCTTCGATCAGCGCATCGGCGACGTCTTCTGCGCCAGGGTGGCGGGTAATTTCGTCAATGTCGATATTCTCGGCAGCCTCGAATACGCCACGGAAGTGGCAGGTGCCAAGGCCATCGTCGTGCTCGGCCACAATTCCTGCGGCGCGATCAAGAGCGCGGTCGACGGCGTGCAGATGGGCAACATCACCGCCCTGCTGGAGAATTTCGCCCCGGCGCTGGCGACGTTGGACGCCGCCGACGGACCGCGCGACTCCCACAATGACAGGCTGGTGCAGAAGGTGGCCGAGCAGAACGCCCGGCTGACCGCAGCAAGCCTGATTGAACGCAGCGCCATACTGGCGAAGCTGGCCGATGCCGGCAGGCTCAAGGTCATGGCCGCCATGCACGACATCACGACCGGCCGGGTCGCCTGGCTGCAATAGACCGTCCGGGCAGGCCCTGTTGGAACAGCATATCGTCTCCGTCCACAACATCTTTCCGCATGTCCGCATCGTGCTGGGCATGGTCATCGGCCTGGGCGTGGCACGGCTGCTGTCGGGGCTGGCGCGCATCGTCCAGCATCCCAAGCGGCACCTTCTCTATGTGGTGCATCTGGCCTGGGTGGTTTCCGTCCTCTTGATGCTGGTGCATTTCTGGTGGTGGGAGTTCAACCTCTACCGCATCGAAAGCTGGACCTTCGGCAAATACCTCTTCGTCTTCGGCTACGCCGTCATGCTTTTTCTGCTGTGCGCGCTGCTGTTTCCCGACAGCATGCAGGACTACAGCGGCTACGAGGATTATTTCTACGAGCGCCGCGCCTGGTTCTTCGGCGTGCTGGCGGTGGTCTATGTCATCGACGTCGGCGACACGCTCATGAAGGGCGACGCGCACATGGCCAGTTTCGGCGTGGAGTATCTCATCCGCGTTCCCCTCATCATCCTGCTGTGCATCGTGGCCATGTATGTGCGCAACCGCAGCTTCCACGCCGCCTTCGTGATCTTCAAGCTCGCCTACCAGTTCTCATGGATCATGCGGCACTTCGACAGGATCGTGTAGAAACCGGGCTCCTGCCGGGCCGCCGGCAAGGATCGCTTAACCGTTGGCGGCTATGTCCGAACGGCGCGTGGGGCGCATTGGACATGTGAGAGACAATGAGCGATCGCCCTGACAAGCAAAGCGACTGGCGCGGCATCCTTGCGCTGCAGGCCCGCATAGCCGCGGTATTCGTGCCGGCCGCCCTCGCCCTCGCGCTGATCGCCGCCCTTGCCGGCGGCGAGCGCAAGTCCGCTCCCGACATGACCGATCCGACCGTGACCGGCTCGATCCGCTAGGTGGCCGCCCGGAGGCACGTCCGGAACGAATCCCTTGCCGAAGCATTCTCCTCCCGTTGATCAAGGGAGAACGAAATGCTGCGTGGACTTGTTCTTTGGCTGATGGGCGTGCCGATCGTCGTAATCATACTGCTCTATATGTTCGTCTTCCGGTAACCGGCCGAAACATTCCGGCGAACGCCCTGCGGTGCCCGAGACCAGCGGGGCGCTCGCAGGTGCGGCGGCATGCTCGCGCCGCCCGATGGAATATTCCGTCGAACATTCCACCCGATCGGCTTTCAGAACGGACATATGCGGGAAACCGACTCTATGGCCCGCAGCAAGGTTTTCGTGTCATAGGTCGACAAGGCATCGTCATAATAGTTGCTGAATTTCTTGCGATATGCCTCGTCTTCCTTGAGTTTGAAATTCACCATCTCCACCCGGACGATGGTGTCGATATTGTTTCTCAAGGACAATCTGATGACGTCGCATACGCCACTATCGTGTAGTCTGGAACCGCCGCTCGCAGAGATGGTTATGGCGGATGAGACGGCGGCCAGAGCGATTATACCGGATATTTTCAATTTATAGATCCTAAAAGCTCATGGATATCTTTGCGCATGGCAAGTGCGTAGTCGATAATTTCCATTATCTCCGCGCGAGATATCTGTGATTCGATCTCAATTAAGCGCTGTTCATCCCAACGGAGACGTTTGCCCAGCTCCTTGGTGCTCACCCCGAGTTTCATTCTCTCCCGCTTCAGCGTCTCGATAAGCTCTTGGTATTGTCCGTCGTCTGCGACTATGCCGACCAGTTGCGCCAACGCGCGCGGCCGCTCGTCCGGGGCAAGCTCGTCAGGGTGCGGGGCCGGCTCGGGCGAGGCTGGCGAGCTATGTCTCGCGTCGATACTGGCCGGGCTTTCGGGTTCCGTGCCAGGCAACTCGCCAAGTTGCCACAAGGCCACCGCTCCCAGCGCAAGGACGCAGATGCCCAGGAAAATCTCCCTCAGCCGCGCTCTGCTGGGGCTTAGATTCCATATCTTCTCATCGTGCCTGCTGAAGAGATCGTATCGGGCAGACTGCTGCCTGCGCCTTGTGTTTCCCGGTTCCTTCGGCTTTGCGTCACCCGATTTCTGCTTCGGGTGATTTATCGTGAATTCCCGTGCGATCCTGTCGAGAAAATCGCCGTCGAACTTGTCGGGATGGAAGAGCAGGTCAAGAGCCGCATCATGCCCCTCCGGCACCTGTTCCAGCGTCTGAAGGCGGCTCTCCGGTGGGACTTGAAGCTGGGTTAGCTGGTATTTCGGGCCCAGCGGCTTCTCATGAAGGGAAGCGATCTTCTCGTTAACGAATTTGCAAAAATCGGAAATCTTCTTCGTGGATTCGCTGCATCTTATCGCTTCCACTCCGGTTTCTGCATAGATGATCACCTTCTTCCTTCCCAGGAAGTTGCTTATCGCGGCCATATGAAGCTGGTCGTAGGAAAGTGTTTTCGCCGATGCCCTTGCGCGTCGCATCGCGAATGTGACGCCGTCGTCGCCGGCATGGATCACAATCGGGATCGTGCGGGAAAACAGGGGCCTGGGCCGGATCGTCACGCGGCCGCTCAGAAAGAACCCGTTGTCGGGCGAGGTGCGTTCGGGGCGCATGGCGACGTTTTCTATCAGGCTCCGTTCACCATCGGTCTGCGCCGATGCTTCTTCTTCCTGGTGTTGTTCCGGCGTCGAATCAGCGTGCGGCATGTCACGCGCATAAGACCTTTCTCAATTTAGCAATTTAGAATGCGGTTAATAAAACCATTAAAATCCTTCCGAATGGCAGGAGCCCCCAGGCTTCGAGCGGCCTTCGGAAGCGCAGGAGCCTGGTCGGCGGCGCGATCATCTTCTTGCGCGCGACCTAGAGCGGTTTTCGATCAGTCTGGCTCATAACCACATGAAGTGAAGTAGTTGGCGCATTCGTTAGGCTGGAAGATATCGACGAGCTTGCCGATCAGGCTCCAGAGGCCGCCGACGGTTCGCTCTCCCGCCTTGCGCAGCATGGCCTTGAGGCGGGAGAAGGCTTTCTCAATGGGGTTGAAGTCCGGGCTGTAGGGCGGAAGGAAGCGCAGTGTCGCGCCCGCTGCCTGGATGTGTTCGCGCACCGAGGCCCGCTTGTGGCTCGACAGATTATCCATGACGACAACGTCACCGGGGCGCAGTTCCGGCACGAGAACCTGAGTGACATAGGCTTCAAACCAGTCGCCGTTGATCGGCCGATCCAGCACCATCGGTGCGACCATGCCACTCATGCGCAGCCCGGCCACGAGCGTGGTGGTCTTGCGGTGGCCATGCGGGAAGCCCATCCGCAGCCGCTCGCCTTTTGGGCAGCGTCCATGGCTGCGGGTCATGTTGGTGGTGGTCCATGTTTCGTCGATGAACACAAGACGCTCCGGTTCCAGATCGATCTGGCCGTCGAACCAGGCCCGGCGCTGCTTCAGGATATCGGGACGGTCTTGCTCGACGGCATGGCCAGTCTTTTTTTGCGCGTCATGCCACGGCGCGCGAAGAAGCGGTGGAGCCCGGCGATCGAGACGTGCAAGCCGATCTCGATCAGCGCCAGGCGCAGTTCCTCAAGCGAGGTGTCCCTGCGCGCTTCCCAAATCGCCAGGATGTCCGCCCCACGCTCCTCGATCCGGCGTGACCGCATATCGCCGCCCTGTGGTTTGGGAGAAAAGTCGCCAGTTTCCCGGCGCTGCGCCTGCCAGCGGATCGCCGTCGATGGTGCAACGCCAAAGCGAGCGGCTGCCGCACGGCAGCTCATACCATCATCAACCGCCGCCAGAAGCCGCGAACGCAAATCCATCGAAAGAGGTTGGCCCATCCATGCCGGCCTCCATCACCAGCACGGATCCTGAATCAGAAATTACGCTCCGAGGGAATCCACTCTCGATTCATAACGGTCGAAATCCGCTCTAACCCAAACGGGGTATGCCAAGCCGTTCGCTAGCCCGTATGATCTAGACCTGCGGAGGGGCGTCTACGCGGGGCAGCGGGGGCGCAGGCGTGAAGGTACTTGCCCTACCGTCAATCCCTTGATGCCGCAATCGCATCAAGTCTCCGCACCATCCAGTTGCCCGGTCGCTGGACGCTTCTACCCCCGGGGTCGGCGGCCGGGCGCTCCTTTGCGCCATCCCGCCCTTCGGCATGCTGCTTCGGCGGCGGGCGAGCGACAATGAGCGTGACCCATCTTGGGCGTGACCCATCTAAAAATTCGGCAAGGAATTCAATGCGCTGATCCGGCGCAATCTTAACCCGCCCTTAAATCGCCGCATCTAGTGTTCAGGCGCAACGCCATCGGCACCGGGACGACATCGAAAGCACATGGCGAGCCGCCGCGACAGACGCATCGAGCCCAGCTTCGAAGGGCCGTCGCAGGCGGCGCCGACGGACGGCTTCTCGGTGCGCGAGGAGGATCGCGTGGTGCCGGCAAGCCGCAAGACATCCGCAAAGCGCAAGACCACGAGAGCCGCCGCCAAGGGCGGGCGAGGGCGCCGGGCGCGCCGGCGCGGTCTTCTCGGCCTGTTCACGCGCGCCGTCTACTGGTGTTTCGTGCTGGCCATCTGGGGCGGCATCGCCGCGGCCGGCGTGGCGGTCTATTACGGCGCCAAGATGCCGGCGGCCACCACATGGTCGATCCCCGAGCGGGCGCCCAACATCAAGATCGTCTCGGTCGATGGCCATCTCATCGCCAATCGCGGCATGAGCGGCGGCGAGGCCATCAGCCTCAAGCAGATGTCGCCCTATATTCCCGAGGCGGTGGTGGCCATCGAGGACCGGCGCTTCTATTCGCATTTCGGCGTCGATCCGATCGGGCTGGCGCGCGCCATGCTCACCAACCTGACGGGCGGGCGCTTCAGCCAGGGCGGCTCCACCATCACCCAGCAGCTTGCCAAGAACCTGTTCCTGACGCCCGACCGCACGCTGGAGCGCAAGGTGCAGGAGGTGCTGCTGGCGCTGTGGCTGGAGCAGAAGCACAGCAAGGACCAGATCCTGGAGATGTATCTCAACCGGGTCTATTTCGGTTCCGGCGCCTATGGGGTGGAGGCGGCCTCGCGCCGCTATTTCGGCAAGAGCGCGCGCAACGTGACGCTGGCCGAGGCGGCGCTGCTGGCCGGCCTGCTCAAGGCGCCTTCGCGGCTTTCGCCGGCGCGCGATCCCAAGGCGGCGGACGAGCGCTCGCAACTGGTGCTGGCGGCCATGCGCGACGAGGGCATGATCAGCGGCAAGGAACTGGCCGTCGCCAAAAGCGCGCCGGCCACCCGCGCACCCTCCTACTGGACCGGCTCGGAAAACTATGTCGCCGACACGGTCATGGAGGAACTGCCCGACCTGATCGGCGACGTGCGCGGCGACATCGTCGTCGACACTACGGTCGACCTCACCTTGCAGAAGCTGGCCGAGACGTCGATCCGCCGGCTCATCGACCAGAACGGCAAGAAGCTCAACGTCTCGCAGGGCGTGCTCGTTTCGATCGACAATTCGGGCGCTGTGCGCGCCATGGTGGGCGGCTACGACTATTCCACCAGCCAGTTCGACCGCGCCTCGGAGGCGCGGCGCCAGCCCGGCTCGGCCTTCAAGCCCTTCGTCTACATGGCGGCGCTGGAGGACGGCCGCACGCCCGACTCGGTGCGCAACGACGCGCCGGTGAAGATCGGCACCTGGACCCCCTCGAATTTCGACGGCAAATATTACGGCAGGGTCACGCTGGCCACGGCGCTCGCCAAGTCGCTGAACTCGGTGGCGGCGCAGCTCACCATGGAGGTCGGCCCGAAGGCGGTGGTGGAGGCGGCCCACCGCATGGGCATCGATTCGCCGCTCCAGACCAACACCTCCATCGCGCTCGGCACCTCGGAGGTGACGCCGCTGGAACTGACCTCGGCCTATGTGCCCTTCGCCAATGGCGGCTACCGCCCGCCGCTGCATTTCATCCGCCGCATCACCAGCGCCGACGGCAAGCTGCTCTATTCCTTCGACGGCGGCAGCGCGCCGCGCGTCATCAGCCCCCAGGTCGTCGGCATGATGAATTCGATGATGGCCGGCACCGTGCAGAGCGGCACCGCCACCAAGGCCGCCTTCGGCTGGCCGTCGGCGGGAAAGACCGGCACCAGCCAGAACTCGCGCGACGCCTGGTTCGTGGGCTACACCGCAAACCTCACCACCGGCGTGTGGTTCGGCAATGACGACGGCACGCCGATGAAGAAGGTGACCGGCGGCACGCTGCCGGCGCAGGCCTGGCACGAATTCATGCTGGCCGCGCATGAAGGCGTGCCGGTGGCGCCGCTGCCGGGCACGTGGAAATCCACGCCTTCCCCCACCGTCGTGCCGGACGACGTGGCGCCGGCGCAGGCGCCCTCGGCCGCCGCCCCCGCGCCTGCGGCCCCGCCGCGGCCGCAGGCGCCGGTCGCCGCCGCGCCCGTGCCGCCGCGCCCGGTCGGTGCGGCGCAGACCGTCGACGCCGTGTCCATGCCGGGCGATGCCGCGCCCACGGGCGCCATCAAGCGCCCCGTGCCGCCGGGCGACGTCGGCGGCCCACTGAAGAAGCGCCACACCTCGATCCTGGACATATTGGGCGGCGGCTGACGCGGTCCTGCGGCCCTTTCGCAGTTGCCGGTGATCGCCTCTCGCTATGGCCGGTGGGTTCGGCTACATGTGTCGCCGGAGACCGAGACGATGGCGAAGACCCAGACCAGGAAGACGATCGTGCTGACCGGAGCCAGCCGCGGCATCGGCCATGCCACGGTCAAGCGTTTTTCCGGCGAGGGCTGGCGCGTCATCACCTGCTCGCGGCAGGCCTTCTCGCAGAACTGCCCGTGGCCGGCCGGCCCGGATGACCATATCAAGGTGGACCTCGCCGACCCCGAGGATGTCGGCCTGGCCGTGTCGGAAATCCGCCGCCGGCTGGAGGCGGAGGGCGGAGAGCTGCATGCGCTGGTCAACAATGCCGGCATCTCGCCCAAGCTGGAAGACGGCAGCCGCATGGATTCCATCGACACGCCCATGCATGTCTGGCGCGCCGTGTTCCAGGTCAATTTCTTCGCGCCCATCATGCTGGCGCGCGGCCTGTTCAGGGAACTGGCGGCCGCCCGTGGCGCCATCGTCAACGTCACCTCGATCGCCGGAACGCGCGTGCATCCCTTCGCCGGCACCGCCTATGCCACCTCGAAGGCCGCGCTGGGCGCGCTGACGCGCGAAATGGCGCACGACTTCGGGCCCCACGGCATCCGCGTCAACGCCATCGCGCCGGGCGAGATCGACACGGCGATCCTGTCGCCCGGCACCGACAAGATCGTCGAAACCATTCCGCTCAGACGGCTCGGCACCACGGCCGAGGTGGCCGACACCATCTACTACCTGTGCTCGCCGCAGTCCGCCTATGTGACCGGCTCGGAAATCCACATCAACGGCGGCCAGCACGTCTAGCGGCCGGCACGACCGCCGCTTCGCGGCGACGGGCTTCTTTGCGGCTGGCCAGGGCAGCGCGGTAACGCCGCGTTCTGCGCCGCGCCGATCCGGAATGTTTTTCCTCTGCCCGCCGCGCCTGCGCAAAAGCGATTGCCTGGCGCCGGCGCCGGCGCGAGCGCGTTTCTTCTGGAGGGTCCCGCGCTCGGGTAAAAATGCGAGCCCAATCAGGGTTTTATCGCCATGTCGCACGCCGCGCCAAAGCTCAATGCCTTTCCGGTCTTCCTCAAGGTCGAGGGGCAGGTTGTGGCCGTTGTCGGCGAGGGCGAGGAGGCGCTGGCCAAGGCCCGCCTGATCGGCCAGTCGGCGGCGGCGCTGCGCATCGTGGCGGCCGAACCGGAGGCGGCGCTCGCCGCCTTCATCGCCGGACATGGCGCCGTGCATATCCGCTCGACCTACGCGCCCGAACATATCGAGGGTGCGGCCATGGTGTTCGCCGCTTCCGGCGATGCCGGCCTCGACGCCCGCATTTCGGCGGATGCGCGCCGGCTCGGCATTCCGGTCAACGCCGTGGACCGGCCGGACCTGTGCGATTTCTTCACGCCGGCGCTGGTCAACCGCGCCCCGGTGGCGGTGGCCATCGGCACCGAAGGGGCCGGGCCGGTGCTCGCCCAGATGATACGCGCCCGCGTCGACCGCATGCTTTCGCCTTCCCTGGGGCCGCTGGCGGCCCTTGCCGCCACCTTCCGCGACGCCGCCGAGAAGCTGCTGCCGAAAGGTGCGGCGCGCCGCCGCTTCTGGAACGAGTTTTTTGCAGGCGCGCCGGCGCGCGCCATGGAAACGGGCCAGGTTTCGCTCGCGCATGACGCGGCTGCGAAGCTTCTAGCCGTGGATGCGCCGGTGCGCGGCCACATCGCCCTTGTCGGCGCCGGGCCCGGCGCGGAAGACCTGCTGACCCTGCGCGCGCAGCGCCTGCTCATGGAAGCCGATGCCATCGTCTACGACGCGCTGGTGCCCGAGGCGGTGGTGGCCATGGGCCGCCGCGATGCCGAGCGTTTGCCGGTGGGCAAGCGCAAGGGCTGCCACTCCAAGAGCCAGGACGAGATCAATGCGCTGCTGGTGCGGCTGGGGCGCGAGGGCCGCCGCGTGGTGCGGCTGAAGGGCGGCGATCCGCTGGTATTCGGCCGCGCCGGCGAGGAGATGGCCGCGCTGCGTCAGGCCGGCATTTCCTACGAGGTGGTGCCGGGCGTCACCGCCGCCTTTGCCGCCGCCGCCGATTTCGAGCTGTCGCTGACGCTGCGCGGCGTCACCTCCTCGCTGGTCTTCACCACCGGCCATGACCTGAGGGGAGGCACGCTGCCGGACTGGGCCAGGCTCGCCATCTCCGGCGCGACGGTGGCCGTCTATATGGGCCGCTCGGTGGCGGTGGAAGTCGCCGGCCGGCTGATCGAGGCGGGGCTTTCGCCCGACACGGCCGTGGCGATCGTGGAGAACGCCAGCCTCGCCGGCCGCCGCCGCTTCCACGGCACGCTGGCCGACCTGCCGTCGCTGAGCGGCCGCGACGATCTTTCCGGCCCGGTCATGACCATCATCGGCGATGCGGTGGCCGGCGCCAATTTCGACCGATCCGAGCCGCTTGCGGCGCATCGCCATCGCCATGCGGCGCCCGCCGCGCAGGGAGTGTTTTCATGAAGGTCCTGACCGCCAACCGCCTCACCGACGGCGAGGCCGTTTGGTATTCCCGCGACCGCTGGGCCGAGACGATTGACGGTGCCGATCTGGCCTCCGACAAGGAAGGCGAGGCCCGGCTGCAGGCGATCGGCGCCGCCGCCTTCGCCGCCAACGAGGTGGTCGACGCCGAGCTGATCGACGTGGCGCTGGCAAACGGCGCCATCGAGCCGCTGCGCCTGCGCGAGAAGATCCGCGCCGCCGGCCCCAGCAACCGCAACGACCTCGGCAAGCAGGCCCGCCCGCCGGCGCGGGCCGCCTGAACGGACAAGGCGCAGGGGAAGGCAAGGACATGTACCGTTACGACGAGTTCGACCACGAGTTTGTGAAGGCCCGCGTCGCCCAGTTCAGCGACCAGGTGGAGCGCCGGCTGGGCGGCGAGATCACCGAGGACCAGTTCAAGCCGCTCAGGCTGATGAACGGCGTCTATCTCCAGCTCCACGCCTACATGCTGCGCGTGGCCATTCCCTACGGCACGCTGAACTCGCGCCAGCTTCGCATGCTGGCCCACATCGCGCGCACATACGACAAGGGCTACGGCCATTTCACCACGCGCCAGAACATCCAGTTCAACTGGCCGGCGCTGTCCGACGTTCCGGCGATCCTCGCCGATCTGGCGAGCGTGGAGATGCACGCGATCCAGACCAGCGGCAACTGCATCCGCAACGTCACCGCCGACCATCTGGCCGGCGCCGCCGCCGACGAGGTGGCCGACCCGCGCCCCTATGCGGAGATCCTGCGGCAATGGTCGTCGGTGCATCCCGAGTTCTCCTACCTGCCGCGAAAGTTCAAGATCGCGGTGACGGGGGCGGAACGCGACCGCGCCGCCATCCAGACCCACGACATCGGCCTGCATCTGAAGAGGAACGGCCAGGGCGAACTGGGCTTTGCCGTCTATGTCGGCGGCGGCCAGGGCCGCACGCCCATGGTGGCGAAGAAGATCCGCGACTTCCTGCCCGAAGAGCAGTTGCTCGCCTATTGCACGGCGATCCTGCGCGTCTACAACCTCCATGGCCGCCGCGACAACAAGTACAAGGCGCGGATCAAGATCCTCGTCCACGAGACCGGCACCGAGGCGTTCGCGCGGCAGGTCGAGGCGGAGTGGCAGGCACTGAAGGACGGCGAGTTGAAGCTGCCGGAGAAGGACATTGCGGCCATCGACGCCTATTTCGCGCCGCCGGCGCTGCCCGCCCGACCGGAAGGCGACGACGCGGTGAAGGTGGCCAGGCTGGATTCGCGCGCCTTCGGCGAATGGGTCGCCCAGAACGTCACCACGCACCGCCACCCCGACTACGCGGCGGTGACGATCTCGCTGAAGGGCATCGGCGAGGCGCCGGGCGACGCTTCCGCCGAGCAGATGGAGGTGGTGGCCGATCTTGCCGAGCGCCACGGCTTCGACGAATTGCGCGTCAGCCACGAGCAGAACCTGATCCTGCCGCATGTGGCGCGCGCCGACCTCAAGGCGGTCTACGACGCGCTGGCGCAGAACGGGCTGGCCACCGCCAATTCCGGCCTCATCACCGACATCATCGCCTGCCCCGGCCTCGACTATTGCGCGCTGGCCAACGCCCGCTCCATTCCGGTGGCGCAGGAGATTTCGCGCCGCTTCGCCGCCTTGGAGCGGCAGCGCGACATCGGCGAGCTGAAGCTCAAGATATCGGGCTGCATCAATGCCTGCGGCCACCACCATGTCGGCCATATCGGCATATTGGGCGTGGAGAAGAAGGGCACGGAACTTTACCAGGTCACGCTCGGCGGCTCGGCCGACGAGAACACGTCGGTGGGCGAGATCGTCGGCCGCGGCTTTGCCCCCGAAGAGATCACCGACGCCATCGAGACCATCGTGGAGACCTATCTGGCCATCCGTCTGGACCGCAGCGAGCGTTTCATAGACGCCTACCGCCGTGTCGGCGCACAGCCGTTCAAGGAGGCGCTCTATGCTGACCAAGCCAAGGCCGCGTGAGGCCCAGCATGCGGGCGCCATGCCGGTCGAGGCCGGTACGGAGGCGAGGGCGGCCGGGCTGGACGCGCTCTACGGGGGCCTTTCCCCGCAGGAGGTGATCGCGCGCGCCGTCGAAATGTTCCCCGGCGAGATCGCGGCTGTCTCCTCCTTCGGCGCGGATTCGGCGGTGCTGCTGCACATGATCGCCGAGGTCGACCGGCGCCTGCCGGTCGTCTTCCTCGACACCGGCAAGCATTTCGAGGAGACGCTTTCCTACCGCGACGCGCTCGCCGCCGATTTCGGCCTCGCCGACATCCGCGTCGTCAGGCCGGATGCGGCGGCGCTCGCCAGGATCGACCCTGCCGGCAGGCTGCACGAAACGGATGCGGAAGCCTGCTGCGCGGTGCGCAAGGTGGAGCCGATGGCCCGCGGCGTCGCCCCGTTCCGGGCCTGGTTCACCGGCCGCAAGCGCTTTCAGGCGTCGACGCGCGCAGCCCTTCCCGTCTTCGAGGCGGTCGGCCCGCGCATCCGCATCAACCCGCTGGCGCGCTGGACCGGAGCCGACCTTGCCGACTACATGCGCGCGCACGCCCTGCGCGAAAACCCGCTTGTGGCCTATGGCTATCTGTCCATCGGCTGCTTTCCCTGCACGCAGCCGGTCAAGCCCGGCGAGGATGCACGCTCGGGCCGCTGGGCCGGCCAGGCCAAGACCGAATGCGGCATCCATCTCTCGGGGCTTGAGAAATCGCTGACCGACGCCTCACTTTAGGATCTATCGATGACTGACCAGCAGACGGCCCCCGTCACCCGCCTATGGACCCGCGAGGGCTTTCGCGAGGACGAATGGAGCCATGCCGAAAGCGCTGCGGCGCTGGCCGGCAACGGCCGCTTCATCTTGCCCTTGGAGGTGCTGCTCGAACTCGACCCGGCCGAACGCGGGCTTGCCCGGGAGCGGCTGGGCGTGCTGCTCCAGCCCGGCGACCAGATCGAGCCGGTCGTGGATCTGCTGGGCGAGATTGCGCTGGTGGCGCTGGCCTTCCCGGCCTTCAGCGACGGGCGATCCTTTTCCAAGGCCCAGCTTCTGCGCAGCCGCCACGGCTTTTCGGGTGCGTTGCGCGCCACCGGGCAGGTGCTGGTGGATCAATTGCCGCATATGCTGCGCGTCGGCTTCGACGAGTTCGAGATCGCCGACCCGGTGCTGCTGAAGAGGCTGGAGGAGAAGCGCCTGGACGGCCTGCCGCTGTTCTACCAGCCGGCCGCCGTGCCGGGCGCGAAGGCGGGCGGCTATTCGTGGCGGCATGTGGCGGCGGATTGAAGGTCTCAGCCGCGGCTGCCCTGGCCATTTTCGGCGCGCTCCAGCCGGTCCAGCAGTTGCCGCAAGTGATCGGGCAGGTCGCTGACGACCCTGAAGGCCGGCAGGCTGCGCAGGAAGCGGCGCGTCGCATGGTCGCCCGCCTGTCGCCTTATGTGGCCGGACAGAACCGGATCGTCGGGCGGTTTTACAAGTTTCGTGGCCTTTACGCGGGTCATGGGTCCCAAATCCTTCGTTCGGCCTTTGAAACTCCTCCTGGGAAGAATCGTTCCTGCAACGCGGCATGAATGCAAGCCGATGCGGAAGTTAAGGTAAAATTTGATTTAATTCCTGCCGGCCGGGCTCGGCCGGCCGGCGCTCCGCCCCTTGATTTTTGAGCGCCGAACCTCGATATCGGGCGCAAATCCGATCCATTCGACATGACGGGAAATGGCATGAGCGACCAGGCAAAAGACGAACGCGGGCCCGAGGAGATCGAGGCCACGGGAGCCGAAGCTGCGGCCGAGCGCGCCGAGGGCGGTGTCGGCGACGACTACGAAGCGCTCGTGCGGCTGCTTAAGGAGAACGAGGAACTAAAGGACCGGGCGCTACGCGCCGCGGCCGAGGTGGAGAACATGCGCCGCCGCGCCGCCCGCGACGTGCAGGATGCGCGCGCCTATTCGATCGCCAATTTCGCCCGCGACATGCTGTCGGTGTCCGACAATCTGAGCCGCGCCCTGGAGGCCGTGTCGGCCGACGCGCTGGCTGCGGATGCGACGCTGAAGGCACTTTTCGAAGGCGTCGGGCTCACCGAGCGCGCCATGCTTTCGGCGCTGGAAAAGCACGGCGTCAAGAAGCTCGCGCCCGAGGGCGAGAGGTTCGACCCGCACTTCCACCAGGCCATGTTCGAGGTGCCGAATGCGGACGTGCCGGACCAGACTGTGGTGCAGGTTGTGCAGCCGGGCTATTCGATCGGCGAGCGGGTGCTGCGGCCGGCCATGGTCGGCGTCTCCAAAGGCGGCCCGAAAGGCGCCCCCACCGAGCCGGGGCCGGTGAACGAGCAGGCCGAGAAGGATGCCTGAAGGGGAATAAGGCAGTAGGGGAAAAAGCCCGGTGGATGCGCGCCGCCGCAAACTGCGTGCGGCGCCCTTGTGATTCGCCTGAAATTGATCGACCTTCCTACTGTTCCCTACTGTGCCCTACTGTGCCCTACTGCCCTACTGCCCTAGCCCGATGCCGCTGCTCACGCTCCTCGACTATGCCGGCGTCGCCGTCTTCGCGGCGACGGGAGCGCTCGCCGCCTCGCGCAAGGAGCTGGACATTATCGGCTTCCTGTTCCTGGCCAGCGTCACCGGCATCGGCGGCGGCACCTTCCGCGACCTCATCCTCGGCGCGCCGGTGTTCTGGGTGGGCGACAGCGGCTACGTGGTGATCTGCGCGGCGGTGGCGGTGCTGGTGTTCTTCGGCGCGCCGCGCGTCGAATCCCGCTACCGGCTGCTCCTGTGGCTGGACGCCGTGGGCCTCGCCGCCTTCTCGGTGATCGGCGCGGCCAAGGGGCTGGCGCTCACCGGATCGCCCATCATCGCCGTCGTCATGGGCATGCTGACGGCCGCCTTCGGCGGCATCCTGCGCGACCTGCTCGCGCGCGAGGACTCCGTGCTGCTCAGGCCCGAGATCTATGTCACCGCCGCGCTCGGCGGGGCTGCGGTCTACACGCTGGCAGCCCTTGCCGGCTTGCCGCCGCTGGCCTGCTATGCGGCCGGCTTCCTCGTGGCCTTCCTGGTGCGCGGCGGCGCGCTCCGCTACGGCTGGTCCTTCCCGCACTACAGGAGCCGGCCCGGCCGCCGGCCGGAAGACATCCCCTGAACGAAGCGCTCAGGCCGCGAAGCGCTGGGCCTCGCCGCCGTAATAATTGATGTAGCGGGTCTCGATCGCGGCCACAGGCAGCACGACGAAGACGTCGACGGTGGCGAAGTCGTGGTCGATGACGCAGCCGTCGCCGATGCGGGCGCCGAGCCTGAGATAGCCCTTGACCAGTGGCGGCATCGCCGCGATCGCCGCCCTGGCCCCCACCGCCTCCAGCGGCATCAGATCCATGGTGCAGTAGCGGTGGGCAACCGCGCGCACGTCCCATGGCGTCGTCGCCAGGCAATGATGCGCCAGATAGGTCAGCGCCTCGGCATGGATGGCGGGCACCGTGCCGGGAAAGGAGGCGCAGCCGGTCATCACGTCGATCTCGTAGTGGTTGATATAGGCCCAGATGCCCTGCCACAGCGCCTCGATGGTGCGCTTGGAGCGGTATTCGGGCAGCACGCAGGAACGGCCCAGTTCCAGGAAGCGCAGGTCCGGATGGCGCCCGATCAGCCGCGTGAGATGGAATTCGTCGTCGGAGTAGAAACCTCCGGCGGCCGCCGCCGATTCCTGGCGCAGCAGCCTGTAGGTGCCGACGATGCGGCGGTGCTCGGGGCCGGGCCGGGCGGTGTCGAACACCAGAAGGTGGTCGCAGACCGGGTCGAAGCGGTCGGCATCGCGGCGGTCCAGCGCCTGCAGGCCCTGGCGGGCGCCCAGTTCGTCGTAGAAGACGCGGTAGCGCACCTCCTGGGCCGCGGCAATCTCGGCCTCGTTGCGCGCCAGGCGCACTTCGAGGCTGCCAATGCGGCCGAGCGGCGCGCCTTCCAGCATGCCTGCGACTTTCTCGCCACGGAAAAGGGCGGTGCCGGTGGTCGGACGGGACTCACCCTGCGGCATCGCTGTTTGCACGAGCGGTTCTCCTTCGAGCCATCCCTCTTGGCGCGGGGATACAATGGGGGTGCAACAGGATTGCGACAGTACCGTGCCAGGCCCCGGTCGGCAATAGGGGCCGCGGGCCTCAGTTTCGAGGCGGTGGCCCCGGAAGGGTCAGGCGGCGGCCTGCTCGCGCACTGTGCGCACAAGCGCGTCGGGGTCCAGCGGCTTGGTGACGAAGCCGCTGGCGCCATGGGCGAGCACGGCATGGCGGGTCTTTTCCTGGCTGTCGGCCGACAGCACCATGATCGGCACGGGCACGGCGCCGGTCTCCTCCTCGTAGCGGCGGATGGCGGCGATCGCGTCCAGCCCGTCCATCAGCGGCATGTGAAGGTCCATCAGCACCACGTCGAAGCGCGGCCTGGCCATGCTGGTCACCGCTTCCACCGCCGCCTTGCCGTTGCCCACCACCTCGACGCTGTGGCCGGCCTTGGTGAGCGTGGCGCGCGCCAGCATCGCGTTGATTTCGTTGTCTTCCGCGATCAGCACCGACAGCGCCACGCAGTCGGCGCCCGCCGCTCCCCTGATGGCGGCGGCATCGACGCTTGATTCGGGCGCGGGGCGGGCCGCCGCGCCGGCCGTCGCCAGCATGCGCAGCAGGGTTTCGCCGCGCACTGGGCGGGCCAGGAAGCTGCCGTAGCCGCTGGCACGGAACTCGGCCAGCGTGCCCCGGTCGGACGGCGCGATGATGGTCATCGCCTCGCAGGCGGCGAAGCCGGATTGGCGCAGCCGCGTCAGCAGCCGTCCCTCGCTCTCCTCCATCGCCGCGTCGACCAGCAGAACGTCGCAGCCTTCGGCGAAGGTCGCGGCCTGCGCCGCCGTGGCCGCGATCCTGGCGTCGCCGCCATGGGAGCGGATGGTGCGGGCAATGGCCTCCGCCTCCATCGTGTTGCGCGACAGGATCACCGCCCGGCGCCCGCCCAGCAGGCCGTCGCGGTCGAAAGGCGGCTCGACCGGCGCCAGGATCGGTACCTCGAAGCGGAAATCCGAGCCTTCGCCCGGCGTGCTGGAGACCGAGAGCGTGCCGTCCATGGCTTTCACCAGCCGACGGGAGATGGCAAGGCCGAGCCCGGCGCCGCCATGGGCGCGCGTGGAGGTTCCGTCGGCCTGCTCGAACTCCTCGAAGATGCGCTCCAGGTCGTCCTTGCCCAGGCCGGGACCGGTATCGAGCACGCAAAAGCGGAGGCGGTCGCCCTTCTCGGCGCGGACGCGCGAGATCGTCACCAGCACGCCGCCCGCCTCGGTGAACTTGACGGCGTTGCCGAGCAGGTTCAGCAGCACCTGCCGCATCCGGCCCGGATCGGCGGTCATCATCTGCGGAACGTCGGGCTCGACATGACAGCCCAGCCCGATGCCCTTGCTGAAGGCGCGCGCGGCAAGAAGTTCCACCACGTTGTCGGCCAGTTCGCGCGGCGACATGGGCTGCGGCTCGGGCGTGAAGCGCCCCGCCTCGATCTTGGAATAGTCGAGCAGGTCCTCGATCAGAGCCAGCAGCGCGCTGGCGGAGGTGGTTATGGCGCCGACATAGGTGCGCTGCTCCGGCGTCAGCCGCGTGTCGGCCAGCAGCCTGGCCATGCCGATGATGCCGTTCATGGGCGTGCGGATCTCGTGGCTGACCGTGGCGAGAAAGCGCGACTTGGCCTGGCTGGCATATTCGGCGCGCTCGCGCGCGGAGATCAGCGAGGTCTCGGCGCTCTTGCGCGCGGTGATGTCGCGCGCGATGGCCCGGTGCGAGACGGCGCCGCTGTCCTTGTCGCGCACCGACAGCTCGATCCAGGAATACCAGCGCGGCCCCTCCGGCGTGCGGATGGCCACGTCGGTGGAACTGAGGCAGTCATTGCCGGAAAAGGCCGCGTCCGGCACCACCGCTATCTCGATGCCGAGTTCGGCCAGGGTGTGGCCCGGCAGGTCGCGCGGGTCCATGCCGACCAGATCGGCGAACACCTTGTTGGCATAGACGATGTGACCGTTGCGGTCGCGGTGCACGACGAGGTCGCCCAGCGCGTCGATCAGCCCGCGGAAACGCTCCTCGCTTTCCTGCATCTCCCACATGCGGTCCGCCATGGCCTCAATCTCGGCCTGGCTGCGGGCGGTGCTGACGTCGAGCAGCGAGGCGGCGCGGCGGCCCGCGCGGTAGGCATGCGCATGCAGGGCAAGGCCGATGACGCCGGTGGCCAGCAGGGAGAGCGCGATGAAATGCGGCGCGCCGGTGAGCTGCGACAGGCCAGCCAGCAGCAGGATGGCGATGAAGATCAGGATGTCCGGCCCCTCGCGGTGGCGGGCCAGCTCCGGCACCAGCGGCGGCGCCTCGACGCGAACGCGGGAGACGGCGGCGGGCCTCGCCTGCGCGCCGTCGGAGCCCCTTTGCGTGGTGTCGGTATCCGCGATCATGCGGGCCATCATGGCACGCAGACATTAGGGAAGATTTCGGCGGATCGCTTCAATTTTATCCGTCATGCGGATTTCTTGCATTTCCTCCAGGGGGCGGGAGGCGCTTGTGAAGAGACCCTCACCCCTTACCCCTCCCCACAAGGGGGAGGGGGATTCCGTGACGTTGCAGCCCAGACCCTCGCCGTGGCGGGGAACGGTGCCAAAATTCCCCTCCCCCTTGTGGGGAGGGGGTAGGGGTGGGGGTACTGCCCCGCCGGAACTAACTGGAGAGAGAAAATGAAATGCGGCCTACATGTCCACGACGACGCGGCCGCGGATCCTGCCTGCCACGATGTCGCCGGCGGCGTCGATGATGTCGTCGAAGCCGATCGTCGTGGACAGCGCCTTGAGCTTGGCCAGGTCGAGATCGGTGCGGATGCGCTTCCATGCCTCCAGCCTGAGCGCCTTCGGCGCCATCACCGAATCGATGCCGAGCAGGGAGACGCCGCGCAGGATGAAGGGCGCGACCGTCGCCGGCAGGTCCATGCCGCCGGCCAGGCCGCAGGCGGCGACCGCGCCGCCATAGGAGGTCATGGACAGCACGTTGGCCAGCGTGGTGGAGCCGATCGCGTCGACACCGCCGGCCCAGCGCTCCTTGGCCAGCGGCTTGCCGGGGGCGGAAAGCTCTTCGCGCGAGATGATCTCGGCGGCCCCCAGACCGGTCAGATAGGCGCTCTCTGCGCCGCGGCCGGTCGAGGCCACGACATGGTAGCCGAGCTTGGACAGGATCGCGACCGCCACCGAGCCGACGCCGCCGGAAGCCCCCGTCACCACCACGGGGCCGCGCTGCGGCGTGATGCCGTGGCGTTCCAGCGCCATCACGCACAGCATGGCCGTGTAGCCGGCCGTGCCCACCGCCATGGCGTCGTGGGCGCTCATGCCCTGCGGCAGCGGCACCAGCCATTCACCCTTGACGCGGGCGCGGCCGGCATAGGCGCCGTAATGCGTCTCGCCCACGCCCCAGCCGTTGAGGATGACCTTGTCGCCTGCCTTCCAGCCGGGATTGGAGGAGGACAGGACCGTGCCGGCGAAGTCGATGCCGGGCACCAGCGGCCAGCGCCGCACCACCGGCGCCTTGCCGGTGATGGCCAGCCCGTCCTTGTAATTCACCGTGGTCGCCTCGACGGCGACGGTCACGTCGCCCTCCATCAGGTCGGCCTCGGTCATTTCCGTCACTGCCACGGACTGCTTCTTGTCCTCGTCGCGGGAAACCAGGATGGCTTTGAAGGTCTCGGGCATTTCTCGTCCTCGAAGGTTGCGGGCGCAGTTTGCGGCGGCGGGCAGGGGAGGTCAATCGCCCGAAGGTCGCGGTCCGCGGCGCCAGGCGACGAATTCGTCCAGCACCACCAGCCCCGCGCCCACGGTGATGAAGGCGTCGGCCAGGTTGAACACGGCGAACGACCAGACGGGCGTGTGGAACAGCACATAGTCGATGACGTGGCCGTAGACGACGCGGTCGATGAGGTTGCCGAGCGCGCCGCCGACGATCAGGGCAAAGCCGATGCGCGCCAGAACGTGGCCGGGCGGGGTGCGGACGGCCAGATAGAGCACGAAGGCCACCACCGCCACGGCCACCGCGATCAGGCCGGTGTCGCCGAAGGAGGACAGCATCGAGAAGGCGATGCCGGTGTTGTAGGTGCGGTAGAGCGCCAAAAAGGGCAGCATTTCCACGGGCTGCTGAAATTCGAGCCGGGTCTCGACCAGGTATTTTATCCACTGGTCGACAAGCAGCGCGACGATGACCAGCAGCGCATAAGGGACCACAGACCGTGCTTTCTGCAATGTCACGCTCGAATGTCTTCCAGTTTCAGCGCGCCGCGCCGGATCTCGTAGAGCATCACGCCGGTGGCCACTGCAAGGTTCAGCGAATCGGCGCGGCCGGCCTGCGGAATGCGCAGCAGATGGTCGCAGCTCTCAGCAAGCTCGTCGGGAAGGCCCTGCTGCTCGTTGCCCATCAGGAGCAGCACCGGCCGGTTGCCGAAATCGACGGAGCGGTAGTCCACTGCGCCCTTCAGATGCGTGCCGGCGACGAGGCCGGCAAAACCCCTGCGCCAGGCCAGGAACTGCTCTGCCGTGGCTTTTGCCACCGGCACGGCGAAGATCGAGCCCATGGTGGCGCGCACCGTCTCCACGGCGAAGGGATCCGTGGTGTCGCCCACCAGGATGACGCCCCTGGCGCCCACCGCGTTGACGGTGCGCATCACGGTGCCGAGATTGCCGGGGTCGCGCACCCGGTCCAGCGCCACCCACACGTCGCCGTCCCTGGGGCGGATGTCCTTCAGCGCCACGAATTGCTGGGAAAAGACGCCCACCACCATCTGCGGGTTGTCGCGGCGGGTGATGGCCGACAGGACCTTTTCGGACACCTCCAGCACGGTGCCGCCGGCGGCCACCGTGCGCGCCGCCACCTTCTCGATCGTGGGATTGCCGAGGCCGGCCTTGGCGAAGACCAGCGTCTTAATCGACCAGCCCAGGTCGAGCGCGTCGATCACCAGCTTCAGCCCCTCGGCCATGAAGGCGTGCTGCTGGTCGCGGAACTTCTTCAAGGCGAGCGCCTTGATGTCCTTGACCAGCGGATTGGCAAGGCTGGTCACCTCCTTCACCCGGCCGACCGTACGGTGCTGCTCGGTCATGACGCCACCCAGCGCGAAAACAGCGAGGTGGAAAGCGCCCGGCCGGCCGATTTCTCGCGGATGACCAGCTCACCCGATTCGATACGGCCGCCCATGCCGGCGAAGGTGTCGCGCATCAGCGCATGGATGGCGAAGAAGGAGGCGCGGATCGAATAGGCGGTCAGCACCACGGCGAGCGGCCTCGGGGTAAGGATCGACCGGCAGATGTCGGCAAGGCCCGGCAGGTCCTCGAACAATTGCCACACCTCGCCCTTCGGCCCGCGCCCGTAGGCGGGCGGATCGAACAGCACGATGTCGTAGCGGGAGCCGCGACGCTCCTCGCGCTCGGCGAATTTCATGGCGTCCTCGACGATCCAGCGGATCGGCCGGTTCGTCAGGCGGGCCATTTCCTGGTTCTCGCGCGCCCAGCCCATGGCCTTCTTCGAGGCGTCGACATGGGTGACCTCGGCGCCGGCCCTGGCCGCCACCAGCGAGGCGAGGCCGGTATAGCCGAACAGGTTCAGCACCTTCACCGGGCGCCCGGCGTCGCGGATCAGCCCGGCCATGTGGTCCCAGTGCGAGGCCTGCTCGGGAAAGACCCCGACATGGCGGAAGGAGGTGAAGCGGCCCAGATAGTCGATGCCGTCATGCTTCATCGGCCAGGTCTCGCCGAGCGGCGCCTTCGGAAAGCGCCAGCGGCCCATGCCTTCCTCGTCGGTGTCGCCGGTGAAGATGGCGTCGGCGCGCTCCCATTCCTTTGCCGGCCATGCCGGCTGCCAGATCGCCTGCCCCTCCGGGCGCACGATGCGATAGGGGCCGTATTGCTCCAGCTTGCGGCCCGCGCCGCTGTCGAGCAGCGCATAGTCGTCATTGGGCGCGACTTCGAGGATCAGCGGCAGCTTTTCGCCCGGCAGCGCGCCCTCGCGGCGGGACAGCGGGCGCGGCGCGGCCTGTTCCTCGCGCGCGGGGCGCGGCTCCGGCCTGCGTTCCGGCTGGGGGCGGCGGTCCTGGCGCTCGCCCTGCGCGCGCGGGGCTTGCGCGCCTGCGTGCTGGCGGTTCGGCCGGCTCCGGTCCGGGCGGTTGTCGCGCGTGGGTTTCAAAGAAGGACGCTCCGCGTTTCGCGCCGCTTTTGGCATAGGCCCCGGGGCCGCGCAACAGAGGAGAGGCGGTTCCTCGCCGGCGGTTCAGAGCCTGTGCTGCTTCAGCGCTTCGTAGACTGCGATGCCGGCGGCGAGGTCCTCGAGCGCCGCCCCCACCGATTTGAACAGCGTGATCTCGCCGGCGCTTTCGCGGCCTTTCTTTTCGCCGCGGGCAAGTTCGGCAAGGTCGGCGACGATCGCCTCCGGCTTCAGCAGGCCGGAGGCGAGCGGCTGCACGATGTCGCCGGCCTCCTTGGTGGCGCCGGCGCGGGTGTCGACATAGACGCGGGCGCGCACGATCGTGTCGTCGTCGCTTTCGCGCAGTTGCGGCGTGAAGCCGCCGACGAGGTCGACATGGGCGCCCGGCTTCAGCAGCGCGCCCTTGACCAGCGGCGTGGGCGAGATGGTGGCGCAGGAGACGATGTCTGCCTGGGCAAGCTCGGCGTCGAGGTCGCTCGACGCCTCGGCCGCAAGACCCTCGGCGCGCAATTGCGTGGCCACCTTCACGGCATTGGCGTGGGTGCGGTTCCAGACGCGGATGGTGTGGATCGGCCGCACCGCCGCATGTGCCTTGGCCAGGAAGGGCGCCAGCGCGCCGGCGCCGATCACGAGAAGCCGCCCGGCATCCTCGCGCGCCAGCCAGGTCGCGGCCAGCGCCGAGGCGCAGGCCGTGCGCCATTGGGTGAGCCGCTGGCCGTCGATGAGGGCCTGCAGCTCGCCGGTGACGCCGTCGAGCAGGAGATAGAGCCCCATCACCGCCGGCTTGCCGATGGCGTTGTTGTCGGGCGCGACGGTGACGATCTTGACGCCGATATGGCCGTCCCTGGAGGTGCCGGCGGCCTTGAAGTCGCCCCACGCCGGCATCAGCAGCAGCGTGGCGTCGGCGCCGTCCGGCCGCTCAATCGCGTGGTGGTGGCGCACCGGCTGCAAGGCGCCCTTGCGGAAGGCTTCGCGCAGGGTGTCGACAAGGCCGGGAAAGGTGAGCGCGCGGTTGACGTCGGCGGCCGAGATGGTCAGCATCGTGAACTCCCTCGCGAGGCTGGCGGGCCGTGCCGGTTCAGGCGGCGGGGCCGGGCAGCACGGGATTTGCGGGCGTTGCCGGCGCGCGGGCGACGGCCTGGCGCAGGTTCTCCGCCTCGAGGCCGCGCTGGCGCGCCAGCTTGCGGTAGCGGCCCTGCTTCACCCAGGTCACCGCGCTGCCCACGATCATGCCGAGCAGCAGAGAGGCGAACAAAAGCACGAACAGCGGCAGCGTCGCCGTGAGCGCCGGGTTGCCGGGATTGAACGGGTCGAGCGTGAAGGGCACGGCTTCCCGGTTGGCGACCGCCAGCGCGATCAGGATCACGGCCAGCGGCACGAAGACGACGATGAGCACGAAGCGGTTGACCATTGCGGTTCCTGTCAGACGACCTGGCCCGGCCGCGGCCATGACGGCCGGGCGGGCACGGCGCCTATTTGGCTCCGTTCAGCCTTTCGCGCAACTCCTTGCCGGTCTTGAAGAACGGAACCCACTTCTCCTCGACCTCCACCGATTCGCCGGTGCGTGGGTTGCGGCCGGTGCGCGCCGGCCGGTTCTTGACCGAAAAGGCGCCGAAGCCGCGCAGCTCGACGCGGTTGCCATCGGCCAGCGCGTCGGTGATCTCGTCGAATATGGCGTTGACGATGTTTTCCACGTCGCGCAGGAACAGATGCGGATTGCGCGCGGCGATGATTTGCACAAGCTCGGACTTGATCATGCGGACGGTCCCCGTGAAGCGCTGCGTCAAAATTATACGGATGATTTTATTTGGTTTTTCATTGTGCTGGGCAGCCTGTCAAGGGTGCCAGACCGAGACCAGACCGTCAAGGAACAAGCGGTCGGCGCCCAGTTCCCGCAGCAGGTCGCCGTTGCCCTGCGGCAGGCCCAGCGCCTGGGCCGCCAGGCCGGCAAGCGAATCGGGGAGGAAGAAGCTGCCGCGCCGGGTGCTCTTCCATTCCACGACCCTGAGCTTGGCGTCCACGCCCTTCGTGCCCAGCCAGGCGACGGCCTCGTCCTCGCCGCCGAGCGCGTCGATCAGCTTGTTGGCGACGGCCTGGCGGCCGGAAAAGACGGAGCCGTCGGCCAGCGGCAGCACCTGGTCGCGGCTCATGTGGCGGCGCTCGGCGACGATGCCGACGAACCAGTCGTAGCTGTCCATGATGAGCTTGCGCACCATCTCGCGCGCGGCGTCCGAAGTGGGCTTGAAGGGCGAAGGCTCGGCCTTGAGCGGCGCGGACTTCACCTCTTCCAGCTTGACGCCCAGCTTGTCCATCAGGCCGCTGAGGTCGGGATACTGGATCAGCACGCCGATCGAGCCGACGATCGAGGTCTGGCGCGCCACGATGTGGTCGGTGGCGGTGGCGATCATGTAGGCGGCGGAGGCGCCCAGCGAGCCCACCTCGGCGGCGACCGGCTTGTCGGCGGCGAGCTTGCGCACCTCGTCATAGATATATTCCGCGCCGGCGGTGGTGCCGCCGGGCGAATCGATCGCCAGGATCACGCCCTTGACCTGCGGCGACTTGCGGATCTTTTCCAGCCGCTCGACCAGTTCGTCGTCCTGGGTGATCGTGCCTTCGATCCTGACCTTGGCGATGTGGTCGGAAGCCGTGCCGCCCAGGTCCGCGCGATAGAACCAGGCCGACAGCCCGGCCAGCCCCAGCAGCACGATGAGGAAGGCCGCCACGCGCCAGAAGGTCAGCTTGCGCCGCAGGCGTCGGCGCTCGATCAGGTCGTCGGCTCTGAAGGTCATGATGTGCCTCGTTCTGCAAGGAATTCGGTATTTTTAGAGCAAGGCCGGCAGCACGGCCACTGCATTGCGATGATTTTCCGGCGGCAATTCGTCTCCGCGGACCGGCAATGGGGGCGTCGAATCAGGCCATTTTTGCGGTTTTCCTTCGCACGTGCTTGTTTGCATGCGTTCAAATGCCAAACTATAGGGCTGCAAACGGGCTGGCGAAGGAACCTGCATGACGGCTATGGCGGCGCAAGAGACGGAGCAGGCAGCCGACGTTGTCGCCGGGCCGGCAGACGTTCTCCCGGATTCGCCGCGCGCGGCCGCGTTTGGGCGTGCGCAGCGCCATTCGCGGCGGGTGCGCTTCCTCAAGCTGGCGCTGCCGCTGGCCGCTGCGGCGATCGCGGTTGCCTTTCCGGTCTATTCCTATCTGGCCACCCCGGTCTCTGTGCCGGTGCAGGCCGACGCCACCGCCTTTTCCGACGGCAAGCTGGTGATGGCCCATCCCAAGCTCGAAGGCTTCACCAAGCAGAACCTGCCCTATTCCATGATGGCGCAGCGGGCCATCCAGGAGGTCTCCCGGGAGAGCCTGATCCAACTGGAGGGAATCAACGCCAAGCTGCCGCTTTCGGCGGACAACTTCGCCGCCATCCAGGCGCAGCACGGCGTCTATGACCGCGAGAAGAACACGATCGATCTCGACAGCGCCTTCACCATCACCACGACCGACGGCATGGAGGCCAAGTTGAAATCGGCCTTTCTCGACATCGCCAAAGGGAATATGAAGACCGAGGACCCGGTCGACATCACCCGCGGGGGAACGCGGATCGTGTCGGATGCGATGTCGGTCGGGGAACATGGCAAGGTCCTGACATTCGAGGGACACGTGCGCGTCAACATAGATTCCGCCACATTGAAGGCGGCCAACGAGAAGGGCGGAGGGGCGAATGCGGTCCAGTAGGTCGATGCGGCTTTTCGCAGCCGCTGCGGTGCTCATGGCGGGAGGCGCCTGCGCGGCGCTCGCCCAGTCGGGCGGCGCAACCAGCGTATCAAACCTCAAGCTGAGCAACGACAAGCCGATCCAGATCGAGAGCGACAAGCTCGAGGTGCGCCAGAACGAGAATCTCGCCATATTTTCCGGCAATGTCAGCGTGGTGCAGGGGCCGACGCTTTTGAAGGCTGGAACGATGAAGGTCTACTACACCAAGCCGCCCAAGGACGCCCCGGCGCAGCCGGCCGCTGCGGGCGGGAGCGCCGAGGCGGGCATACCCGGCTCCGGCAACATCGACCACATCGAGGTGGACGACAAGGTCTACATCAAGTCCGATACGCAGGTGGCCACGGGCGATCGCGGCACCTTCGACATGAAGAGCCAGGTGCTGGTGCTGTCCGGCGACAAGGTGGTGCTGTCCGACGGCACCAACGTGCTGGTGGGCTGCAAGCTCACGGTGCAGACGCAGAGCGGCCTTGCGCAGGTGGACAGTTGCGGCAAGGGCGGCCGCGTCATGATGTCGATCACCCCGGACTCGCAGAAGAAGCCCTGAGCGTCGATGTTGCGGTTAGCCAGACGAACGGCCACGGGACCGGCCGCGCCGGCCGTGGCCGCGGACACGGACGGCAAGTCCAAGTTCAAGGGCACGCTGATCGCGCGTGGCCTGACCAAGAGCTACAAGGGCCGCAAGGTGGTGAGCGGCGTGTCGCTGGGCGTGCGCGCCGGCGAGGCGGTCGGCCTGCTCGGACCCAACGGCGCCGGCAAGACGACCTGCTTCTACATGGTCACCGGGCTGGTGCCGGTGGACGAAGGCACGATCGAGATCGACGGTTTCGACGTCACCTCAATGCCCATGTACCGCCGCGCGCGGCTCGGCATCGGCTACCTGCCGCAGGAGGCGTCGATCTTCCGCGGCCTCAATGTGGAACAGAACATCCGCGCCGTGCTGGAGGTCGTGGAGAAAAGCGCCAAGGAGCGCGAGAAGAATCTCGACGCGCTGCTGGAGGAATTTCACATCACCCATCTGCGCAAGGCGCCGTCGCTGGCGCTTTCGGGCGGCGAGCGGCGGCGGCTGGAGATCGCGCGGGCGCTGGCCAGCCGCCCCGCCTATATGCTGCTCGACGAACCTTTCGCGGGCATCGACCCCATCGCGGTGGCGGATATCCAGCAACTGGTGCGGCATCTGACGGCGCGCGGCATCGGCGTGCTGATCACCGACCACAATGTGCGCGAGACGCTGGGCCTCATCGACCGCGCCTACATCATCCATGCCGGGCAGGTGCTGACCCATGGCCGCGCGGAAGAGATCGTGGCCAACCCCGACGTGAGGCGGCTGTATCTCGGCGAGGCCTTCACGCTCTGACGGCCTCTGCCCGGCTTGACAAGCAAAAGCCGGGCCAGTTTCATCCGGCGTGATTTCATCCGGACCGGAGTTCCGCTTCGCACATGGCGCTGTCGGCCAAATTGCAGCTACGCCAGACGCAGTCGCTGGTGATGACGCCGCAGCTCATGCAGTCGATCCGGCTGCTCCAGCTCACCCATGCCGAACTGGAGCGCTTCATCGACGAGGAAGTCGAGCGCAATCCGCTGCTGGAACGTGCCGAGCCGCCGCAGGAGGGCGCCGGCGAGCCGGAAGGAACCGAGGCTGCGCAGGAAGCCGCCCGGGACGAGGCGCGACCGGACGGGGACTGGTTCGAGGCGGAGACGCAATGGAGCGCCGAAGCCATTTCGGCCAAGCTCGACGCTTCGCTGGAGAACCTTTTTCCCGACGATCCCGGCACCTCCGAGCGGCTGGGGCCCGATCTTTCGGCGCAATGGAAGTCGGCGCCGGGCGGCGCTGTCGCGGGCGACGGCTTCGACATGGAGGAGATGGCCGCCGCAAGGGTGACGCTGCGCGACCATGTGGGCGAGCAGATCGCGTTCGCCTTCACCGACCCGGCCGAGCGGCTGATCGCGAGCGAACTGGCCGACGGGCTGGACGAAGCCGGCTATCTGCGCGCCGATCCGGACGAAATCGCGAAGCGGCTCGGCGCCGGTCCGGCCGCCGTGGCGGCGGTGCTGGCCACCTGCCGAAGCTTCGAACCGACGGGCATCTTTGCGGCGGACCTGGCGGGATGCCTCTCGCTTCAGCTCGCCGCGCGCGACCGGCTCGACCCGGCCATGCAGGCGCTGCTCGCCAATCTGGAGCTTCTGGCCCGGCGCGATTTCCAGGCGCTTAAGCGCATCTGCGGGGTCGACGAGGAGGACCTTCTCGACATGCTGGCGGAGATCCGCGCGCTCGATCCGCGCCCGGGGCTGGCCTTTTCGGCCGGTGCCAGCGACGCCATTGTCGCGGACGTCGAGGTGCGGGCGGCGGCCGACGGAAGCTGGGCGGTGGAATTGAACCCCGACGCGCTGCCGCGCGTGCTGGTGGACCGGACCTATTTCGCCAACGTGTCCGGCGGCGCCAGAAGCCAGGCCGAGAGGGACTTCCTGGCCGAATGCCTGCAGAACGCCAACTGGCTGACGCGCAGCCTCGACCAGCGCGCCCGCACCATCCTCAAGGTGGCGTCGGAGATCGTGCGCCAGCAGGATGCCTTCCTCGTCCACGGCGTGCGGCATCTGAAGCCGCTCAACCTGAAGACGGTGGCCGACGCCATCGGCATGCACGAATCGACGGTCAGCCGGGTGACCGCCAACAAATACATGATGACCCCGCGCGGCGTGTTCGAACTGCGCTATTTCTTCACCGCCTCGATCGCGTCCGCCGATGGCGGCGAGGCCCATTCCTCCGAAGGGGTGCGCGACCGCATCCGGCAGATGATCGAGGAGGAGCGGGCGGACGACGTGCTTTCCGACGACGCCATCGTGGACCGGCTGAAGGCGGACGGCGTCGACATCGCCAGGCGCACCGTGGCCAAGTACCGCGAAGGCATGAATATTCCATCCTCGGTGCAGCGGCGGCGCGAAAAACGGGCGATGGCGGGCGCCGGGCGATGAGCCGCGGCCGGATTTCCACAGTTTCCGGCCTTCGTTGACAAGCGGCGGGGAAGTGTCTAGAAGCCCGCCCGCATGGGACGGGCGGGGCCCGCATGCGGGTGGACCGTCACACTACAGGCCACGGGTGGCTGGAAGGGCGGCTGTGATCAACCGCGAAGTTCGGACTATAATCGGTGCGAGAGGCGCCGGGCGGCTTGTGCGCGTGGACCACGGGTATAAACTCCGGAAAGTGTTAACCTGAGCAGGGAAGGTCGGTTTCAAGATGACGCTGCGCATATCGGGAAAGCACATGGATATCGGCGACGCGTTCCGCGAACGCATCACCGGCCGTGTCGGCGAGGCGATCGGGAAATATTTCGATCGCGGGTATTCAGGCCATGTGACGGTCATCAAATCCGGGTCGCGTTTCACGGCCGATTGTGTGGTCAGGCTCGATTCCGGCACGTCGCTCCAGGCCACCGGCCAGGCGCAGGAGCCCTCTCTTGCTTTCGAAGCGGCGGCAGAGCGGCTGGAAACCCGGTTGCGGCGCTACAAGCGCCGATTGAAGTCGCATTATTCCGGTTCGGCCAACGGCCAGGCCACCGACGTTCCTTACGCCATCATGGCGCCGCTGGCCGACGACGACGAGGACATGCCGGAGAACTTCGCCCCGGCCATCGTCGCCGAATCGACCGTGTCGGTGAAGACCATGTCGGTTGCCTCGGCGGTCATCGAACTGGACATCACGGACACGCCCGTCTTCGTCTTCCGCAACGCCCGCAATGACCATCTCAACATCGTCTACCGCCGGCCGGACGGCAATATCGGCTGGATCGACCCTTCGCTGACCAAGGTCGCGCAGGAATAGGACCCGCCGGGCGCGGATTCGCGGGTCAACCGCGACCGACGAGCAAGAGGTTTTCAGAAATGGATCTTAGCGATCTGATCGACGTTTCGGCAGTCATGCCGGCGTTGAAGGCGAATTCCAAGAAGCAGCTTTTGCAACTCCTGGCCGAACGCGCCGCAACCATTTCAGGCATTCCCGAGCGGGAAGTGTTCGACACCATCCTCCAGCGCGAGCGGCTTGGCTCGACCGGGGTGGGCAACGGTATCGCCATTCCCCACGGCAAACTGGCCGGGGTCAGGCGCATCACCGGCGTGTTCGCCCGGCTGGAGACGCCGGTCGATTTCGAGGCGCTGGACGACCAGCCGGTCGACCTCGTCTTTCTGCTGCTGGCCCCGGAAGGGGCCGGTGCTGATCACCTCAAGGCGCTGTCGCGCATCGCGCGCGTGCTGCGCGACACCGACACGGTCGCCAAGATCAGGGGCACGCGCGACGCCGCCGCCATCCATGCGCTGCTGTCGGAGACGCCGGCCTCGCACGCCGCCTGATCTTTCGGGCAGGCAATTCGGGGTAAAACCTGGAGGGGCCGCCATGCGCGGCCCGTTTTCGTTGCGTGCCCGCCTTTGTTGCGTGAAGGCGTGCCGCCGGTCCTCGGGGCTTGTCGGCCTCAGTGGATGGCGACGGTCACCAGATCGTTTTCCATCGCGCCGGCCAGCGCGCGCTCACGCGCATCCGAGAGCAGGATCGGCTGGCCGTTGGCGGAAAACAGCGCCCACAGTTCCATCCCGGACGCGATTTCGCCCAGGCCGGGGAACCGGCCGCGCAGATCGTCGCTGGTCATTTTCCGCAGATACGCCACCGAGCCTTCGCCGAGATGGGCGAATTCGCCGCTGGTCATGGGCAGTCTTTCGTCAGTGCTGGTCATTTCAGCCTCCTTCCAGCGGGCCGCCGCCGCGCGGCCGTCCCGCATGAGAGCCATCGGCAAAGATCAGTCTTTCACCGATATGTTTATTTTCCGTACCAGTCTCTCGGCTTCCGGCCGGTCGAGGTCGATCGCCAGCAGGCCGTTCTTCAGTTCAGCGGCTACCACTCGCATGCCGTCCGCCAGCACGAAGAAACGCTGGAACTGGCGCGCGGCGATGCCGCGATGAAGATATTCGCGTTCCACGTCGTCCGACTGCCGTCCGCGCACGACCAGTTGGTTCTCCTCGATGGTGACCTCCAGGTCGCTTTCGGCGAATCCGGCCACGGCCAGCGTTATCCTCAACCGCTCCGCGCTGCCTTCGGTTCCGCGCAGGCGCTCGATATTGTAGGGAGGATAGCCGTCGCCGGTTTTGGCCAGGCGTTCCAGCGTCTTTTCCATGGCGTCGAAGCCTAGGAGGAGCGGGCTGGAAAAGGGCGTCATTCGAGACATGTTACAGTGTCCTCTCAAGAGCGACATGAACCGGAAAAGCCCGACTGGCATCTTTCCCGATGGCACTGATATGGTCCGCCGCGCAGACAAGTTCAAGCCGTCGCGACAGACGCCCAACAAGGAATCGAAATGCCCGAAAAGCGCAAGATCATCATCGACACCGACCCCGGCCAAGACGATGCCGTCGCCATATTGCTGGCGCTCGGCAGCCCGGAACTGGAGGTCCTCGGCATCACCGCCGTCGCCGGCAACGTGCCGCTCAACCTCACCGAGAAGAACGCCCGCAAGATCTGCGAGCTGGCCGGCCGGCCGGACGTCAAGGTGTTCGCGGGGGCCGTGCGGCCGCTGGTGCGCCCGCTGGTCACTGCCGAGCATGTGCATGGCAGGACGGGGCTCGACGGTCCGGTGCTGCCCGAGCCGACGATGAAGCTGCAGGAGCAGCACGGCGTCGACTTCATCGTCGAGACCCTGATGCGCGAAGCGCCGGGCAGCGTCACGATCTGCCCGCTCGGGCCGCTCACCAACGTGGCGCTCGCCCTGATCCGCGAGCCGCGCATCGCCACGCGCATCCGCGAGATCGTGCTGATGGGGGGCGGTTTCTTCGAGGGCGGCAACGTGACGCCCACGGCCGAGTTCAACATCTATGTCGACCCGCACGCGGCCGAGGTCGTGCTGCGCTCGGGCGTGCCGATCGTGATGATGCCGCTGGACGTCACCCACAAGGCGCTGACCACGGCGCGCCGCGTCGAGGCGTTCCGCAGGCTGGGCACCCCGGTGGGCGAGGCCACGGCGGCGCTGCTCGACTTCTTCGAGCGTTTCGACGAGGAGAAATACGGCACCGACGGCGGCCCGCTGCACGACCCCTGCGTGGTGGCCTACGTGCTGAAGCCGGAGCTGTTCAAGGGGCGCCATTGCAACGTGACGGTGGAGACAGCCTCGGAACTGACCATGGGCATGACCGTGGTGGACTGGTGGGGCGTCACCGGCCGGCCGAAGAACGCCATGGTGATGCGCGACATCGACGCCGACGGCTTCTTCGCGCTGCTGGTGGAGCGGCTGGGGCGGCTGTAACGTGCCGTCACTTCGCCCGTGAAAAGGCCAGCCAGAGGCCGCCGCCGATGAGGAAGCTGCCGCTGATCCGCGAAAGCAGCCTCATACGGCTGGCCGACAGCGCCCTGGCCGCCCGTCCGGCGGCGAAGGCGTAGCCGCTGTCGGACACGGCGGCGCAGATCATGGCGGTGACGCCCATGATCGCGATCTGCGCCGCATGGTTGCCGGACGGGTCGATGAACTGCGGCAGGAAGGCGCCGAAGAAGATCAGCATCTTGGGGTTGCTGAGCGCTACCAGCAGGCCCTGGAGGAAGAAGCCGCCATGCGGCGCCCTCGCGGTGCCGTCGGCGCTCAGCCGGCCCTTCTGGCGAAATAGCTGAACCCCGATCCAGATCAGATAGGCGGCGCCGAGCAGCCGCACCCATTCGAACCAGTGGCCCATGCCTTCGATCAGCGATGTCAGGCCGACGCCGACGATGGCGATGGCGATGCCAAGCCCCACCTGCGTGCCGGCGACATTGGCAAGCCCGGCCCGCGTGCCGTGGCGGATGGAATTGGCCACGATCAGTGTCACCGTGGGGCCGGGGACGAGGATGATGACGATGCAGGCGACGAGGAAGGCGCTGTAGACCGAAAGCGACATGTTCAACCTTTCAGGCAAGCCGATGCCCCGAGAGAGTGCATGGCCGGGGCGCGTGTGCAAGCCCCGGCACGGAGACACCGGCGCCTATTTCAGGGCCGCGGCCACCTCGGTTGCCAGCGGGATGGCCGGCTGCGCGCCCGGCTTGAGGCAGGCCAGCGAGGCGGCGGCGGCGGCGCGCTCCAGTGCCTCGCGCAGCGGCAGGCCGGCGCCGAGGCCGGCGGCGAAATAGCCGCAGAAGGTGTCGCCGGCGCCGACCGTGTCGACGGGCACGATCTTCAGCGCCGGCACGGACAGCATCTCGTCGGGCGTGGCGGCAAGCACGCCGTCGCCGCCCAGCGTGACCACGATGGCGCGGCCGGTCTTGCGCGCATAGGCGCGCATGCGCGCCGCGCGGTCGTCTCCGGCAAGCGCCAGCGCCTCGCAATAGAGGTCGAACTCGGTCTCGTTGGCGACGGCGAAGTCGGCCTTGCCGAGATGGCCCGCCGTCTCGGCGAAGAAGGGAGCGGTGTTGAGCACGGTCATGGCGCCGGCGGCGGCCGCCGCGTCGAGCGCGGCTTGCACGGTGGCGAGCGGGATCTCCTGCTGGAGCAGCACGACGTCGCCTTTTTTCGGCGCGGCCCGGGAAAGATCGCCCGGCAGCACCGAATCATTGGCGCCCGGGGCCAGCGCGATCATGTTCTCGCCGGCCTCGTCCACCAGGATGGCGGCCGTGCCGGTGGCGCTTTGCGCCTCGCGCACGCCGGACAGGTTGACACCGCCCTGGCGCAGCAGCGCCAGCGCCTCGGCGGCAAAGCTGTCCTTGCCGACGGCCCCGATCATGCGCACCGCCGCACCTGCCCGGGCGGCGGCAAGCGCCTGGTTGGCGCCCTTGCCGCCGGGCGCGGTGGCAAAACCGGTGCCGCGCACGGTCTCGCCGGGCCCCGGCAGGCGGCCCACTGTGGTGATCATGTCGAGATTGATCGAACCGACAACGACAATCATGAACGAAAAAGCCTCCTGGAGAACTCCGGAAGGCTTAGACCATTTCGATGCCGGTTGGGAATATGCCCGGCTTTGCGTCCAGTAACCTTACCCGGACACCTGGCCGGCTTCCCAGCCGAGAATGGCGCGCTTGCGCGTCAACCCCCAGTGATAGCCCGTCAGCGCGCCGGTGGAGCCGATGGCGCGGTGGCACGGCACCACGAAGGACACCGGGTTGGCGCCCACCGCCGCGCCCACCGCGCGGGCGGCCTTGGGCGCGCCGATGCTGGTTGCGATCGAGGAATAGGTGCAGGCGCGGCCCATGGGGATGCGCAGCAGCGCTTCCCACACCCTGACCTGGAAGTCGGTGCCGATGAGCACCACGCGCAGCGGCTGGTCCGCCCTCCAGCGGGCGGGATCGAAGATGCGTGCCGCATAGGACGCCGTGGCGGCCATGTCCTCGACATAGGTCGCGTTCGGCCAGCGGCCGGACATGTCGGCGAAGGCCTCGCGCTCGCTGCCGGCGTCGTTGAAGGACAGGCCGGCCAGCCCCCGGTCGGTGACCATGACCAGCGCCACGCCGAAGGGCGAGATGTGGAAGCCGTAGCGGATGGTGAGCCCCGCGCCGCGGTTCTTGTAGTCGCCCGGCGACATCGCCTCGTGGGTGATGAAGAGATCGTGCAGCCGGCCGGGGCCGGACATTCCCACTTCCAGCGAGGCTTCCAGCAGCGGCATGCCGGAATCCAGCAGCCGGCGCGCGTGGTCCAGCGTCACCGCCTGCAGGAAGGCCTTGGGCGACAGGCCGGCCCAGCGGGTGAACAGCTTCTGGAGGCCGGTCGGGGTCTCGCCGACAGCCTGCGCCAGTTCCTCAAGCGAGGGCTGGTCGCGGTAGTCGAGGCTGATCTTCTCGATGGCGCGGCGCACGATCTCGTAGTCGCCTCCGTCGGGCGTGATGTCTTTCTCGAGGGTGGCGGTCGGTTTCAGCGGCATGGGCGCATTGATAGGCATGAGAGCGTTCATGGCAATGTCTCCTTGGCGCCGAATATCGGCTGTCCACGGCGGCATAACCACCCGAAACCTGCCTTGATGCGGAGAGACGGCCCCCGGCCCGTGAATTCAGCGCGCCCTTGCCCGCGCCAGGGCGCGCGTGAAGGCGGAAGCGAAGCTTTCGCGGTCGTCTGGGTTCAAAAAGGAGCCGATCGGCACCGTCTCGCCCTGGGCTTCCACGGCCATGCGGGTGATGCCGATCTCGGCATGGCGCGCCACCGAAAACCGCGCCCAGAACGGGTTGAAGTGATGGCTTTCTGACTTGCCCGATGGCGCGACCTTCAAGATGTCGAGCGCGGTGCGCGACACCGAAACCTCCTCATGGGCGCGGGCTGCGCGGTAGTTGAGGCGGAAGGCGACATAGAGCCCGATCACGTCCAGCCCGAAGAAGCCGAACACCGGCCAGGCCCCGCGCGAGAGCATGACCACGCCGGTGACGGCCCAGCCGAACAGCAGCGCGCCCATCAGGATGGCAAAGCCGGTGCGGCCGAGCGAGCGGTGCGGGGTCAGCAACGCCCGGAAGAACGGCTCGTCTGCGGCAAAGGTGACGTTTGTATCGCTCATGGAAGGCCATTATAGGACGGATATGGCCGCGCCCAAGACCAAAGATCGACCGTCACCCGAAAATGATCGCCCTGCCGCCCGCAGCAAGACGGCCAGCACTGCGGCACGCGGGCGTGCCCGTGCGCCGAAATCCGCCTACAGCGCCGCCGAAGTGGCGGAAATCTTCCGGCGCTTCTCGGTGCAGCGGCCGGAGCCGAAAGGCGAACTGGAACATGTCAACGCTTTCACGCTGCTGGTTGCGGTGGTGTTGTCGGCACAGGCGACCGACGCGGGCGTGAACAAGGCGACGCGGCCTCTGTTCAAGGTCGCGGACACGCCGCAACGGATGCTGGCGCTGGGCGAGGCGAGGCTGGGCGAATACATCCGCACCATCGGCCTGTGGCGCAACAAGGCCAAGAATGTGATCGCGCTCTGCGAGGCGCTGATCCGCGACCACGCGGGCGAGGTCCCCGACAGCCGCGAGGAACTGATCAAATTGCCGGGCGTGGGCAGGAAGACCGCCAATGTCGTGCTCAACATGGCCTTCGGCCAGCACACAATGGCCGTGGACACCCACATATTCCGCATCGCCAACCGCATCGGGCTGGCGCCCGGCAAGACGCCGGAGGCGGTGGAGCGCGCCCTGGTGCGCATCATCCCGGACGAATATATGCGCCATGCGCATCACTGGCTGATCCTGCACGGGCGCTATGTCTGCAAGGCGCGCAAGCCAGATTGCCCGGCCTGCGTCATCGCCGACATCTGCAAGTGGCCGGACAAGACGACGGACGTTCCCGCGCCGCTCCGGGAAATCGCGCCCCTGGGGCCGGTCGAACAACCCGCCTGAGCGCTTCCTCCTACAATCCATAGCCGCGGGCCATCGCCGCAGCGAAGGTCGGGATGAGGAAAAAGAGCGCAGCCTGGGCCCTGACATAGGCGCGGACCGTCGCCAGCTCGCCCTGCGGCACCTGGAAGGCGGGGTCGGCGGCGGCACTGCGGCGCCAGGCCAGGAAGCGCATCGTCGGCACGATCGAAAGCAGCCCGACCGCCGCGAAGGCCGCCATCTTGGCCCAGAACACCCAGTTGTAGACGTAGAACTCCCAGCCCTTCAGGCCGTAGACGACGCGGGCCGCGCCGACGATGATGACGAGCAGGGCGATGAGGCCGTAGTGGCGGTCGATGCCGGCCAGGCGCCGGAGCGTCCGGGCCGACATGCCCTCGCGCACCAGCACGAATTCGGCGGCGATGATGCCGGCCAGCGAGAACGCCAGAAGATGGTGAAGGATGGCGAGCACAAGGTCCGTCGTTTCCATTTTTCCCTCCCGGTCGATTTCGGCTTGGCGCCGGCCGGCTTGCCGGTGCCGAGATTAACATTGCGGAAGGAAAATCCCAGCCCGTGTTCCATTGGGCGGCGATCGGTGCGAATTTGCGGCCGCCGGGGAACGGCATTGAGCGCCGGCGACTGGAAAACGCAGGATGATTTGCCATGGCAGAACGGGTTCACGCCGCGCCGATCCTGGAAACCGCGCGCGCCATATTGCGGCCGCACCGGCTTGAGGATTTCGATGCCTATGCCGCCATGTGGACGGAACCTGGCGTCTTCCGCTTCGTCGGCGGCATGGCGCGCTCGCGGGAAGAAAGCTGGCAGCGGCTGCTGCGCCATTTCGGTCTCTGGTCGATGCTGGGCTTCGGTTTCTGGGCAATCCAGGACAGGGAAAGCGGCCGCTTCATCGGCGAGGCCGGCTTCCACGAACTGAAGCGCGAGATCGTTCCCTCCATCGAAGGAACGCCGGAGGCGGGCTGGTCGCTGGTACCGGAATTCCAGGGCCGCGGGCTCGGCACGGAAGTCGTCAGCCGCGTGCTGGCCTGGGCAGACGCGACATTCGAAGGCACGCGGACAGTCTGCCTCATCGATCCCGACAATGCCGGCTCGCTCGGCGTGGCGCGAAAAGTCGGCTATCGCGAGATCGTGCGCACCGAATATCGCGGCAGCCCGATACTAATGCTGGAGCGGCACGCGATCTCAGGGTGAGGCCCGGTTCGGATCGCTTCGGTCGCGGCGGCCGTCAGCCCGCCTTGCGCCGCAACTGGTGCGCGATCGCGTCCCACCCCGCGTCAGGCACAGCCTCGGCGCAGGCGGATACGGGGGTGGCGGCGTCGAAGGGCTGCGGCCTGCCCACGGCGTAGCCCTGGGCATGGTCGATGCCGATCGCCGCCAGCGCCGTCATGATCTCCTCGCTTTCCACGAACTCGGCGATGGTGCGCTTGCCCGTCACCTTGCCGATATGGTGGATCATCTCGACCATAGCGCGGTCGATACGGTCCTCCAGCATGTCCTTGACGAAGCCGCCGTCGATCTTGAGGTAGTCCACCGGCAACTGCTTGAGATAGGCGAAGGACGACATGCCGGACCCGAAGTCGTCGAGGGCGAAGCGGCAGCCCAGCCGTTTCAGCGTGGTGATGAAGCCGATCGCCTTGGCCAGGTCGGCGATGGCGCTGGTCTCGGTGACCTCGAAGCAGATCATGGAAGGCGGCACACCGTGCTCCTCGAACTGCTCGCAAAGGAATTCCAGGAAGGTGTCGTCGCCGAAGGTGGCGCCCGAGAGGTTGATGGCGCAGGTGGCGATCGGCGTCGCTTCCGGATCCGCCAGCCGCCTTGCGAGAATGGCGAAGACCGTGCGGATCACCCACCGGTCGATCGTCGGCATCAACCCGTAGCGCTCTGCCGCCGGAATGAAGCTGCCGGGCGCGACGAGGCCGGCGGCCTCGTCCATCAGGCGCAGCAGGATCTCGATATGCGCGCCGGCTTCGGCCGCCTCGGCGGTCAGCGGGCGGATCTCCTGGGCATGCAGGCGGAAGCGGTTCTGCTCCAGGGCGGCATGGATGCGCTGCACCCAGGCCATCTCGCCGAAGCGCTCGCGCACGGCCTGGTCGCTCTCGCAGTGGAACTGGACCCGGTTGCGGCCCTTGTCCTTGGCCATGTAGCAGGCGACGTCGGCTGAACGCAGCGTTTCCTGCAGCGTCATGCCGGGCTGGTTGACGAGAACCATGCCGATGCTGACGCTGATGTTGAAGGGCTGGCCGAGCCAGGTGAAGTGCAGGCCGAGCACCGTCTGGCGCAGCCGCTCGGCGATTTCGGCGGCCTGTACCGCATCGCAATCCGGCAGCAGCACGCCGAATTCGTCGCCGCCGAGCCGCGCCAGCAGATCGCCGGGCCGCAACTCCCTCTGCAGCAGGACGGACATCTGCCGCAGCAACTGGTCGCCGGCCGCGTGACCCCAGGTGTCGTTGACCAGCTTGAACTGGTCGAGGTCGAGATACATCAGCGCATGGCCGGCCTTGCTTGAAGCCAGTTGGGCGATCGCCTTCTCCAGCCGGTGCTCGAACTCGCGGCGGTTGGCCAGGCCCGTCAGCGCGTCATGCGAGGCCTGCCAGGACAGCCGGTCGATATAATCCTGCTCGCGGGTCATGTCGTGCAGCGCCAGAACCATGCCGGCGATCCGCTCCGAGACCAGCAGCGGCGCGAGCGTCAGCGCGACGGGGATGGCTTTTCCGTCGGCGCGGATCAGCAGCCTGGGGCGGGGCGGGGAAGGATGGATATCGCCGGCCACAAGGCGCTCCATCGCAAGCTTCTCCTGCGTGCCCGTCTCCTTGTCCATCAGGTGCAGAAGTTCGGATGCCTTCATGGTCCGCGCGACCGCCAGCGAGGTGTCGAGCAGGCGCTCGGCGGCGGCGTTCATGTAGTCTATCCGGCCGTCCGGACCGGTGCTGACGACGGCCTGGCCGATGGAGGCCAGGGTGACCTGCGCCCGCTTGCGCTCGGCGTTGAGCGCGTTCTGGAAGGCCTGGCGCTGGCGCAGGAGCTTGCGGGTGCGCAACACGGCAACCAGGATCAGCAGGGCCGCGACTAGGAGGTTGGCGACCATGAGCGCGCTGGTGATGGCGCGGGAACCTTCGCCGAGGCTTTCGGAAAAGGCCCTGGAGAGCGGGGCGATCTCCCGGTCCAGGCGGTGGATCTCGGCCTTCCACGCCCGGCGCTGGAGCGGCGAGGCGGGTCCCTCCCGAAAGCGGGCCTCCATCGTCCTTCCCCGCTCTTCCAACTGGAGCAATATGCGGTCGGCCGCAGCCCAGTGGCCGATGGCGTCCTTCAGGTAGCTGACATGCCCGAAACGCCGGAACAGCCAGATCAGGCCGGCCACGTCGTCGGGGTGGTTCGCGCCCTGGATCAGGCCGGAACGCGCGGCCTCGGCGTCAAATTGCGGCTTTTCCAGCGCCAGCCGCGCCTTGCGGTCGCCGAGCGGCGTGGCCAGCGCGTGCCGGTATCTGGCAAGCGAGGTGGGGTCGCCGGTGTCGGCATAGAGGGTGAGGAAATTGACGGCGTTCTTCTGGCCTTTCGACCATTGGCTCTCGCCGGCGACGTAGGCGCGCACCGAAGAAAGGGTGTAGAGGCTCATGGAGGCGATGAGCGCCTGGACGAGCACGACGGCGACGAAAGGCCATACCAGGCGCGGAAGCCCCGGCCCGTTGCCTGCCGCCAGGCGGTTCATCTCGCTTGCGTCGAAGCCGGCAACTTCGCGCCCCCTGCCTGTGCGCGCGCCCGCCATTGCCTGGCCAGCCGCGCCGCCCCTCTTTGCCGCCCGTTTTCAGGCGACATCAAGCCGGATAACATCTTTCCCTTAACGGCAGCTAAACCGCTTGCGGGAAGTTAAATCTTTCCGCTGTTCCCGGGGGGAAATGATCTTCGGGTCAAACTGTAAATTCCCGGCGGGCAAGCTTCCATTCTACTTGCCGGTTGCTTGGGCTCCATCCGGGTCAGCTTGCCGTTTCGGCTCCTGTTCACCTGCGGGCGCCTTGAGCGACTTCACCAGCGTCGCCAGTTCCGGCTCGTCGATGAGCAGGGCCGCATCGGCGGCGGACAGCCAGGCGCGCCGGCGGCGCCTCTTCTCCTGCCAGTTGGCCAGTTCCTCGGTGACGGCAAGCAGATAGACCGTCACGTCGACGCGCACGAAATGGCTTTGCAGCCGCTTCCAGTACGAATAGCTGCCGGCCGGGGGCTTCAGGGCAGTGCCGACCACGCCGGCTTCCTCCAGCGCCTCGACGGTCGCCGCCTTGCGGCCGCTCTTTCCCTTCATCGGCCAGCCCTTGGGCACGATGAAGCGCTGCGTCTGGCGCGAGGTGACGAGCATCACCTCCACCGCGCCGCCCTCGGCCACGCGGAACGGAACGGCCGCCACCTGGCGGATCCGCTCGCCCTTCTTCGCCTTGCGGATGGCTTTCTTCTTCTCTGCGGCCATATCCTTGTTCCGTCTGCTGCCGCCATGCGCCACACATTCGACGCCGGCGGCGGAATCACCCGCATAGAAGATAGGCGGCTAAGTAAACGGAAGAAAGGCCGCTGTCAGCGGCAGGCGGTTCCGCCGTAGCTGTTGCCGAAGACCTGCACCTGGCAGTTCGGCTTCATGACCGGAACCTGCTCGCGCAACGGACGCGAGGGCGTCGCCTGCCGGTCGAGTTCGCGGATGATCTGCTGGTTCTGCTGATATTGCTGGCGCTGGATCCGGTCCTGCAGCATCTGCATCTCGTTCTGCTGCATGACCGCGCCCGGCACCATGACGGTTCCCGCCGCGCCGGCCGGTCCCGCCAATGCAGGCAGGACGGCAAGCGACGCGCACACGCCGATGATCAATCTTGACTGCCGTGCCATCGCCTCGGGCCTCCAAACCCTTGTCTAAATATAGGGTGCGCGGCCGCAATGTTCCACCGGGAACGACGGCTTCGGCGGTCTCACCGAAACGAAAAGGGCCGCCCGAAGGCGGCCCGATCATTGCCAGTCTGGCTTCGCTATCAGTCTGGAGCCTTGCCGGTTTCGACCGCCGTGGCGATGGCGTTGAACTTGTTGTTCAGCGCATTGCCGAGCGCGCCGGCTCCGACCATGATGGCGAGCGCGATCAGCGCCGCGATCAGGCCGTACTCGATAGCGGTTGCGCCCGACTCGTCTTTGTAGAAGCGAGAAATAAGCTTGCTCATCGTGATGTTCCTTGTGGCCCAGTTGTGATTTCGACGACGGTTTCTTGCCGAACCGTGGCTCATCTTGCGAGAGGCGCATTTCGGTTGCGTTAAGCTGGATGGTAAACGAAGCGTAGCCGCGCCGTTTGCTTAACAAATGCCGAATGTCACTTGCCGGAACACTTTGGGAGGGCGGGCGACGGAAGCCGCCGTCCGTGGCGCGCCCTCAGTCGAGGGCGCGGTCGAGGTGGACGTAGCCGCCATCCACGAACAGCCATTGGCCGGTGGTGTGGCCGGCGCGCGCCGACAGCAGGAAGACCACCGTGTCGGCGATTTCCTCTGCCTTCGTCATGCGCTTGCCGAGCGGGATGGCGTCGGTGATCTCGGCCAGCCGCGCCTCGGGGTCGTCGAAGGTCTGCAGCCACTTGCGGTAGAGCGGCGTCATCACCTCGGCCGGGATGACGGCGTTGACGCGGATGCCGTCCTCGCGCAGGGCGGCCGCCCATTCGCGGGTCAGCGAGAGCTGCGCGCCCTTGGCGGCGCAGTAGCCGCTGGTGTGGCCCTGGCCGGTCAGCGCCGTCTTGGAGGAGATGTTGACGATCGATCCCCTGGAAGACCTCAGCCACGGCAGGCAATGATGGGCCATGGTGTAGTAGTGGATGAGGTTGCGCTCGAGCGAACCGCGGAACGCGTCGGGGCCGGCCTCCAGCCCGATGCTGTCGTTGATGCCGGCATTGTTGACCAGCCCGTCGATCCGGCCGAAAGCGGCGGCCGTTTCCGCCACCGCGCGGGCGCAAGCCGCGTCGTCGGACAGTTCGACCTGCATGAAGCGGGCCGTGGGCGCCAGGCCGAGAAGCTGCTTTTCGAACTCCGCATCCAGCGAACTGCGGCCGAAGACGACCGGGATGGCGCCTTCGGCGGCAAGCGCCAGCGAGATGGCGCCGCCGATGCCGGCGCCGCCGCCGGTCACGATGACGACCTTGTCCTTCAGTCCGAGATCCAAGCGCGTTTCCTCCTCAGGCGCCGAAGCGATAGGCTTCGAAAGTTGCAGGCTTCATCTCGATGGAGAAGCCGGGAGCCGTGGGCGGCATGTAGGCCGCATTGCGGATCACGCAGGGCTCCCTGAAATGCTCGTGCAGGTGGTCGACATATTCCACCACCCTGCCTTCGCGGGTGCCGGCAACGCAGACATAGTCGATCATCGCCAGGTGCTGCACATATTCGCACAGGCCGACGCCGCCCGCATGCGGACACACGGGCAGGTCGTATTTTGCCGCCATCAAGAGCACGGCCAGGATCTCGTTGACGCCGCCGAGACGGCAGGCGTCGATCTGAACCACGTCGATGGCGCCGCGCATGATGAACTGCTTGAACAGGATGCGGTTCTGGCACATCTCGCCGGTCGCGACCTTCACGGGCGCCACGCCCTCGCGGATCTTGCGGTGGCCCTCGACGTCGTCGGGCGAGGTCGGCTCCTCGATGAACCACGGCCTGGCAAAGGCAAGCGCCCCCACCCAGTCGATGGCCTGGTCCACCTCCCATACCTGGTTGGCGTCGATCATCAGCTTGCGGTCGGGCCCCAGCACCTCGCGCGCGATGCGCAGCCGGCGGATGTCGTCGGCGCGATCGTGCCCGACCTTCATCTTGACGTGGCTGAAGCCGGCCTCGACCGCCTCGCGGCACAGCCGTCTCAATTTCTCGTCGTCGTAGCCCAGCCAGCCGGCCGAGGTGGTGTAGCAGGGGTAGCCCTCGCGCTCCAGCGTGGCGATGCGTTCGGCCTTGCCGGGCGCCTTGGCGCGCAGCATGGCAAGCGCCTCGTCGGGCGTGATGCAGTCGGTGATGTAGCGGAAGTCGACGCAGCGCACGAATTCCTCCGGCGTCATGTCGGCCACCAGCCGCCACACCGGCTTGCCCTCCAGCTTCGCCCGAAGGTCCCAGACCGCGTTGACCACCGCACCGGTGGCGAGATGGATGGCGCCCTTGTCGGGGCCGATCCAGCGCAACTGGCTGTCGGAGGTCACATGCCGCCAGAACGCGCCCATGTCGGCGGCCACGGCAGCCATGTCCAGCCCCACCACCAGATGGCGCATGGCCTCGATCGCCGCACAGCATATCTCGTTGCCGCGGCCGATGGTGAAGGTCAGGCCATGGCCTTCCATGCCGGGCGCATCCGTCTCCAGGATGACATAGGCGGCCGAATAGTCGGGGTCCGGGTTCATCGCGTCCGAGCCGTCGAGATGGCGCGAGGTCGGGAAGCGCAGGTCGAGCACCCGCATGCCGGTGATGCTGGTCATGGTCGGAAGGTCCGGTTTGGGCATGGTCGTGGTTCGCCGAAAACCGGAGGCGAGGGCTCGCCTCCGGCTTCCGCGCCGGTTCGGCGGTCAGTCGTAGAGGACGGCCGCGATTTCCGGGTCGTCGATGTTCGACTTGTCGTAGTAGTAGAAGCCGGTGTCGATGTTCTTCTCCACCTGCTCGCCCTTGGCCGCCTTCACGGCGGCCTCGACGGTCTTGTAGCCGATGCCGACCGGGTTCTGGGTGATGGCGCCGGCCATCAGTCCGTCGCGGATCGCCTGCTTCTGCTGCGCGCCGGAATCGTAGCCGACCACGACCACTTTCCGGTCCATCTCCTTGACGCCGTTGACCACGCCGATGGCCGAGCCCTCGTTGGAGCCGAAGATGCCCTTCAGGTCCGGATTGGCCTGCAGGATGGCCTTGGTGATCTCGGTCGACTTCAGATGGTCACCGTCGCCATATTCGATCGCCACGATCTCGATCTTCGGATGCTTCTCCTTGATCTCGTTGACGAAGCCGTCGCGGCGGTCGACGCCGGTGCGGCTGGTCTGGTCGTGCACGACGAGGGCGATCTTGCCTTCGTCGCCGATCAGTTCCGCCATCTTGTCGGCGGCCAGGGCGGCGGCGGCGAGGTTGTTGGTGGACGCCGTGGCGACCGGAATGTCGCTGTCGACGCCGGAGTCGAAGGCCACCACCGGAATGTTGGCGTCCTTGGCCTGCTGCAGCAGCGGGATCGCCGCCTGGCTGTCGAGCGCGGCGAAGCCGATCGCCGCCGGCTTCTTGGCAAGGGCGGCGGCCAGCATGTCGATCTGGCGGTCCACCTGGGTCTCCGAATCCGGTCCCTCGAAGGTGACGGTAACGCCAAGGTCGGCGGCGGCCTTGTCGGCGCCGGCCTTCACGGCCTGCCAGAACTGGTGCTGGAAGCCCTTCGAGATCAGCGGGATGTACATCTTGTCCTGGGCCATGGCCAGGCTGCTGGAGCCGAGCAGGGCGGCGGCGCCGAGAGCGCCCAGAACCATGCGTCGCGTAAACATCTCAATCCTCCACAATGTTGGGTCGTACTGTTCGTTGGTTGTGTCGCGGGGCGCGGAGCCGCCCTCTTCGTGTTGGCGCGGCACGGGCGCCGCGCAGGCAGGTCCTCAAAGCCGTCGCCGCCGCAAGATGTCGGTGTAGACGGCCAGGATGATGATGGAGCCGGTCACCACGGTCTGCCATTCCTGCGCCACCGAAAGGATGCGCAGGCCGTTGGCCAGCACGCTCATGATGAGCGCGCCGATCAGCGTGCCGATGATGGTGCCGCGGCCGCCGCTGAGCGACGTGCCGCCGATCACCACCGCCGCGATGGCGTCGAGTTCGTAACCCTGGCCCAGTGCCGGTTGCGCCGAGTTCAGCCGCGAGGCGATGAGCAGCCCGGCGATGCCGCAGATGCCGCCGGCCAGCGCGTAGACGCCGATCTTCCAGCGGTCGGTGTTGACGCCCGAAAGCCTGACCGCCTCCTCGTTGGAGCCGAGGGCGAAGGTGAAGCGGCCGAGGATGGTGCGTTCCAGGATGAAGGAGGCGGCCAGCGCCACCAGGAACAGGATCAGCACCCCGTTGGGGATAGGCAGCGCCGGGATCACCGCGCCGATGAGCGAGCCCTGCGATATCTGGGTGAAGCCCGGGGTGGCGTTGAAATAGATCGGCTTGGTGCCGGAAATCACCAGCGACAGGCCCTTCAGGATCAGCATCATGCCCAGCGTGGCGATGAAGGGCGGGATCTTGAGCTTGGCCACGAAGGTGCCGGACAGCGTGCCGCTGGCCGCGCCCGCCAGGATGGCCGCCGCGACGCCGAAGGGCAGCGGCAGGCCCAGATAGGTCAGCACAACGCCGGTGCAGACGGCGCAGAAGGTCATCAGCGTGCCTACCGAAAGGTCGATGCCGCCGGTGATGATGACGAGGGTGGAGGCGACCGCCAGCACGCCGTTGACCGAGGTGGCCTGCAGGATGCTGATGATGTTGCTGGTCTGGAGGAAATTGGGCGAGGCCAGGCTGAAGACGACGATCAGCACGATCAGGCTGGCGAAGGCCAGCAGCCGATGATGCGCGCCGGAAAGGCGCCCTGCCGGCGCGGTCGGATTGGCCGTGGTGACGGTGCTCATGCGGTCGCTCCCCCTGCTTGCGGCTGTGGGCCGCCGCCGATCGGCGCCGGGCCTCTTTGCGTGGCCAGTTGCATGATCTCCTCCTGCGAGGCGCCGGCGGGCAGGATGCCGGTGAGCCGGCCCTCGCACATGACCGCGATGCGGTGGCTCAGCCGCAATATCTCCGGCAGTTCGGAGGAGATGACGATGACGGCGCGGCCCTGCGCGGCCAGCGCGTTGAGAAGGTTGTAGATCTCGCTCTTGGCGCCGACGTCGATGCCGCGCGTCGGCTCGTCGAAGATCAGCACTTCGCAGTCGCGCAGCAGCCATTTGGCGATGACCACCTTCTGCTGGTTGCCGCCGGAAAGCAGGCGCACCTCCTGCTGGTCGGACGGCGTCTTGATGGCGAGCTGGCGGATATAGCCGGCGGCCGCCTCGTGCATTGCGCTTTCCCGCAGCAGCCCGCCGGGACCGGTGAAGCGCGAGAGGCTGGCCAGCACGACATTGTTGCGCACGTCCATGCCGGTGGCGAGGCCGAAATGCTTGCGGTCCTCCGACAGGTAGCCGATGCCGGCGCGCACGGCGTCCTCCGGCTTGCGGATGACGACCTTGCGGCCGTGGACGAAAATCTCGCCCGCGTCGAGCCGGTCGGCGCCGAATATGGCGCGCGCCACCTCGGTGCGGCCTGCGCCCATCAGGCCGGCGAAGCCGAGGATCTCGCCCTTGCGCAGGTCGAAGCCGACGTCGCGGATCTCGTTGCCGCGCCGCAGGCCGGAGACCTTCAGAACCACTTCCGATGCGGAATGGTCGGGCACGGCGGAGCGCTCGTCCGAGACCGTGCGCCCCACCATCATGGAGATGATTTTCTCCACCGGCGTGGAGGCGGCCGGAACCGTGCCGACATACTCGCCGTCGCGCATCACCGTCACCCGGTCGGCGATGCGCTTCAGCTCGTCCATCTTGTGGGAGATGTAGACGATGCCGACGCCCTCTGCCTTGAGGTCGCGGATGATCGTGAACAGCTCGTTGATCTCGGCGTCGTTCAGGGCGGCCGTCGGCTCGTCCATGATGAGCACGCGAGACCGGTGCGAGAGCGCCTTGGCGATCTCCACCATCTGCTGGCGCGCCACGGTGAGCCTCGACACCTCGGTGCGCGGGTCGAGCTTCAGGTTCATGGTGGCGAAGATGTCGGCGGCCTGGGCGTTCAGCTTCGCCTCGTCGAGCACGCCGAAGCCCTTGCGCGGCTCGCGCCCGATGAAGATGTTCTGCGCCGCCGTCAGGTGCGGCATCAGGTTCAGTTCCTGGTGGATGATGCCGATGCCCAGTTCCTGCGCCCGCCGGGGCGAGGAAATCTCGACCGGCTTGCCGTCGAGCAGGATCTCACCCTCGTCGCGCTCGTAGATGCCGGAGAGGATCTTCATCAGCGTCGACTTGCCGGCGCCGTTCTCGCCCATCAGGGCATGCACTTCGCCGGCCTGCAATTCGAAACGCGCATCGTTCAGCGCCCGAACGCCGGGGAACGACTTGCCGATGCCGGTCATGGACACGAGCGCCGGCATGGCCGCTAGCCCTCGCCGCGGCAGGGGCCATGCCATGGCCCGTGCGCCATGGCGGGGGCGGTCATATGGTCACCCCGCCATCCACCAGTTGCACCTGGCCGGTGACGAAGCGCGACTCATCCGACAGGAGATAGATCACCAGCGGCGTGATGTCGTCGACGGTCGCCAGCCGGCCGGCCGGCTGGCGGGCGATGAAGTCCTTCTCGGCCTGCACCGGGTCGGCGGCGGCGGCGATGCGGCCGCGCAGCGAGGGCGTGTCCACGGTGCCGGGGCAGAGCGCGTTGCAGCGCAGGCCGCGCCGCACATAGTCGGCCGCGACGCCCTTGGTCAGGCCGATGACGGCCGCCTTGGTGGCGCCGTAGGCCAACCGGTTGGGGAAGCCTTTGATCGACGAGGCCATCGAGGCCATGTTGAGGATGGACGCGGTGCCGGTTGCGTCCGCCCGCTCCAGCATGCCGGGCAGGAAGGCGCGGATGGTCCGGTACATGCTCTTGACGTTGAGGTCGAAGCTGAAATCCCAATCGGCTTCGGAGCAGTCCATGATGGTGCCGTTGTGCACGAAACCGGCGCAGTTGAAGAGCCCGTCGAGCGGGGCTTGCCTGCCGGCGAAACCGGCGACGGCAGCGCTGTCGCGCACGTCGAGCGCATGCACCTCGATGCGCGGGTTCTGGGCAGCCAGGGACGCCAGCGCCTCGGCGTTGATGTCGGTGGCGATCACATGAGCGCCTTCGGCGGCACAGGCCAGCGCGCTGGCGCGCCCGATGCCCTGGCCGGCGGCGGAAATGAAGATGCGCTTGGCGTTCAGTCGCATGGTGCCTCCTCCAAGCACATGGCTCATGCTCACTCGTGTCCATATACAAACATTTTGTTCATGTGTAAACTGATCGTGTCGAAGGCTCCAGGATTTCGGCAGGGGGACGGGAAGCAATGGCTGGCCGGAAAGCGAAGCTTGCATCCGAGGCGGACGGAACCGGCACGGACAGGGCCGGAACGGAGCGGGACGACCGCTACCGCGCCCCGGCGCTCGACAAGGGGCTGGACATAATCGAGCTGCTCTCCGCCCAGCCGGGCGGCCTGACCCGAGCCGAGATCGCCAAGGCCATGGAGCGCAGGCCGAGCGAGGTCTACCGCATGCTGGAGCGCCTGGTGGCGCGCGACTACGTCACCCGCTCGCGCGAGGGCGACCGCTATGCGCTTTCCATGAAGCTGTTCGTGCTGGCGCACCGCCATCCGCCGGTGCGGCGCCTGGTGCAGCGCGCTCTGCCGTTGATGGACGCCTTTGCCCAGCAGGCCGGACAATCCTGCCATCTCGTGGTTCCCGACCGGGACGCCGCCACCGTGGTCGCGCATGCCAGTTCGCCCGGCAACTGGGAATTCGGCATCCGGGTCGGCGCGCATATCGATCTTCTGACCACGGGCTCCGGCCAGACGCTACTTGCCTTCCAGGGCGAGAACGCCAGGGCCGACACGCTGGCCCGCTGGACGGGCAGCGGCGAATCGAAGGCCTACGAGCGGCTGGGGCCGGTGCTGGAAGGCTACCGCGCGGCGGGCCACCGAATCGGCCCGAGCCAGCAGATCCGTGGCGTCGACGACATCACGGTGCCCATCCTGTCGCCGGACGGGCATGCCGTCGCGGTGCTGACCTGCGCCTATATAGAGCGGCTGGACGACGAGCAGATCGACATCCAGCAGGCGCTGGCGCTGCTTCAGGGCATTGCGGGCAAGCTGTCGCTGTCGTAGGGGCGCCTGCTTCGGCGGCGCCTCGTTCCCGTAGCTCTATTTGGTGCCGTACATGCGGTCGCCGGCATCGCCGAGGCCGGGCAGGATATAGCCCTTCTCGTTCAATTGCCGGTCGATGGACGCGGTGTAGACGGGCACGTCCGGATGGGCCGCGGTGAAGCGCTCTATTCCCTCGGGCGCGGCCAGCAGGCACAGGAAGCGGATGTTGGTGGCGCCGCGCGCCTTCAGCTTGTCGATCGCGGCGATGGCCGAGTTGGCGGTGGCCAGCATCGGGTCGACCACGATGACGAGCCGGTCGGCGAGGTCGCTCGGCGCCTTGAAGAAATATTCGATCGCTTCCAGCGTGTCGTGGTCGCGGTAGAGGCCGATATGGGCGACGCGCGCTGCCGGCACCAGATCCAGCAGGCCTTCCAGCAGGCCGTTGCCGGCGCGCAGCACCGAAGCGAAGACCAGTTTCTTGCCCTCCAGGATCGGCGCGTCCATGTTTTCCATGGGCGTCTCGATCCGGGTCGTGGTCAGTTCGAGGTTGCGGGTCACCTCATAGCCCAGCAACAGCGAAATCTCCCGCAGCAGCCGCCGGAAGCCGGCCGTGGACGTGTCCTTGTTGCGCATGATGGTCAGCTTGTGCTGGACAAGCGGGTGGTCGACGACGGTCACGCCCTGCATTGTGCTCTCCCGCAAGGAAAAGGGTGAATGGTGAATAGTGAATAGCGAATGGTTTGGCGAGTCATTGTCCAAGGCGCGCCGCACAGTCCACAGTTGACGGGCCGCTGCGCGGTCCGGCCACCCGCCATTCGAATTTTGCGTTCACCGGCCCTTGGCATCCAGCCGCGCCAGCAGCGCTGCCTTGGTTCGGCGGTCCACGAAGGCGGCCTCGATCGCGGTGCGGGTGACGGCGGCGAGCGCCTTTTCGCTCAGGCCGAAATGCTGTGCGGCCATGTCGTATTCATGCTTCAGCGACGTGCCGAAATAGGGCGGATCGTCGGAGTTCAGCGTAACCTTGCAGCCTGCCGCCTTCAGCGCCGCGAACGGATGGCCGGCGAAGTCGGGAAAGAGGCCGAGCGCGATGTTGGAGCCGGGGCAGCATTCCAGCACCACGCCGCGGTCGGCGATTCGGCGCACGAGGTCGGGGTTCTCGATGGCGCGCACGCCGTGTCCTATGCGGGCTGGGCGGATGTGGTCGAGCGCGGCCGCCACGCTTTCCCAGCCGGCCAATTCGCCGGCATGCACGGTGATGCCCAGCCCGGCCTCGCGCGCGATCTCGAAGGCGCGCACATAGTCTTCGATGTCGCCGAAGCGTTCCTCACCGGCCATGCCGAAGCCGCTGACCAGCGGGTGGCCGCATCTGGCCGCGAAGCGCGCGGCCTGCTCGACCGCCCCGACGCCCAGATGGCGCACGCCGGTGACGATCATGCGGCCTTCGATGCCGGTCTTGGCCATGGCCCGCGAGATGCCGTGGCCCAGCGCCTCCGCATAGGCCTGGGGCGACAGGCCCGCCTTGGCGGCGTGATCGGGCGAGACGAAGATCTCGGAATAGATGGCGCCGTCGCGGGCCAGGCTGGTGAGATAGTGCTCCGCCAGCAGCGCATAGTCGTCTTCCGAGCGGAACAGGCCGGCCGCGAAGTCGTAGGCGGCGAGGAAGGAGGTGAAATCGTGCCAGAGGAAGGCGCCGCCGCGGATGAAGGGGGAGGGGTCTTCGCCGTATTTGCGCGCCTGGCGCTCGACAAGCTCGGGCGAAGCCGCCCCTTCGATGTGGCAGTGCAGTTCCGCTTTCGATGGCATCAGTTTTCCCGTCCGCGCGGCCGAACACCGCGCCTTAAACAATAGCGTCCGTCCCCTCGATCGGCTATGGTCGCGCCGATTTTGTGACGGATTGCGATTATGCCGATCGGAAGAACCACTGCCGCGGGCGGCATGGAAACCTCCTATGGATTCAGGCAGGTGGATGCGGGCGACAAGCAGCCGCTGGTCAACGAGGTGTTCCACAAGGTCGCCAACCGCTACGACCTCATGAACGACCTGATGTCGGCCGGCATGCACCGCGTCTGGAAGGATGCCATGGTGGCCTGGCTGAACCCGCCGAAGCGGCCGGGCTGGCGCTCGCTGGACGTGGCCGGCGGCACCGGCGACGTCGCCTTCCGCATCGTGGCGGCCAGCCACGGCAACGCCCATGTCACCGTGCTCGACATCAACGGCTCGATGCTGGCGGTGGGGCGCGAGCGGGCGGAAAAGCAGAAGCTTGCCGACAATGTCGATTTCGTCGAGGCCAATGCGGAGGAACTGCCCCTCGCCGACGCCAGCTTCGATGCCTATACGGTCGCCTTCGGCATCCGCAACGTGCCGCGCATCGACGTGGCCTTGTCGGAGGCATACCGCGTGCTGCGGCCCGGCGGCCGCTTCCTGTGCCTGGAATTTTCCGAGGTGGACCTGCCGTTCCTCGACAAGGCCTACGAGGCCTGGTCGTTCAATGCCATTCCCAGGATCGGCAGGGCGGTGACCGGCGACGGCGAGCCCTATTCCTATCTGGTCGAATCCATCCGCAAGTTCCCCAACCAGCGCAACTTTGCCGCCATGATCGCGCGCGCCGGCTTCGAGCGGGTCTCGTTCCGCAACTATTCGGGTGGCATTGCCGCGGCCCATTCGGGCTGGAAGCTTTGAGGCGAGCGCGTTCATGAGCACGGCGGGGGCGGCGTTCCGGCTCGTCAGGGCCGGCTGGGTGCTGGTGCGCGAAGGCGTGGTGGCGGCCTTTCCGGGCGACCAGCTTTCGGGCATGCCCAAGTTCGGCTGGCGCATGGCCCGGCTTCTGGCGCGCCGGCGTGCATTGCGGCACGGGCGCAGCGACCGGCTGGCGCACGCGGTGGCACGGCTGGGTCCTTCCTATGTGAAGCTCGGCCAGTTCCTGGCGACGCGGCCCGACGTGGTGGGCAACGACATCGCCGTCGACCTGGCCATGCTGCAGGACAAGATGCAGACCTTCCCGAAGGTCGAGGCGGTGGCGGCGATCGAAGCCTCGCTCGGCCGGCCGGTGGGCGAGCTCTATGCCGAGTTCGGCGAGGCGGTGGCGGCTGCCTCCATCGCGCAGGTGCATCCCGCCGAGGTGGAACAAGCCGACGGCCCGCGCAAGGTGGCGGTCAAGGTCATCCGCCCCGGCGTGCGGCGTCGTTTCCAGCACGACCTCGAAAGCTATTTTCTCGCCGCGCGGCTGCAGGAAAAATATGTCCCGTCCGCGCGCCGCCTGCGCCCGGTGGAGGTGACCGAGACCCTGGCGCAGACCACGAAGATCGAGATGGACCTGCGCCTGGAAGGCGCGGCCCTTTCCGAACTCGGCGAGAACACCAGGGAGGACCCCGGCTTCCGCGTCCCGGCCGTCGACTGGGAACGAACCGGCCGCGACGTGCTCACCATGGAGTGGGTCGACGGCATCAAGATGAACGACATCGCGGCGCTGGAGGCGGCCGGCCAGGACCTCAAGACGATCGCCGTCAACCTGATCCAGTCGTTCCTGCGGCATACGCTGCGCGACGGCTTCTTCCACGCCGACATGCATCCCGGCAATTTGTTCGTGGAAGCCGACGGCACCATCGTGGCCGTCGATCTCGGCATTGCCGGGCGGCTCGGCCGCAAGGAACGCCGCTTCCTGGCCGAGATCCTTTACGGTTTCATCACGCGCGACTATCTGCGCGTGGCCGAAGTGCATTTCGAAGCCGGCTACGTGCCGCGCAAGCACGACGTCGCCGCCTTCGCACAGGCGATCCGCGCCATCGGCGAGCCGATCCACGGCCAGCCGGCCGAAACCATTTCCATGGCCCGCCTGCTCACGCTCCTGTTCGAGGTGACGGAGCTGTTCGACATGCAGACCCGGCCCGAGCTGATCCTGCTGCAGAAGACCATGGTGGTGGTGGAAGGGGTGGCGCGCACGCTCGACCCCGGCTTCAACATGTGGAAGACCTCCGAGCCGGTGGTGGGCGACTGGATCCGTGCCAATCTCGGCCCGCGCGGCATGCTGGCCGACATGCGCGACGGCATGGGGGCGCTCGCCTCCTTCGCCCGCCAGCTTCCCGACCTTGCGCTGCGCGCCGAGCATCTGGCGCGCGAGATTGACCTGATGGTGGAAAACGGACTGCGTTTCGAGCAGGATACCGCCGAGGCGATCGGCAAGGCCGAGGCGCACTATTCCCGCCTGGGGCGCTGGGCGCTGGCCGTCATCGCGGTGGCGCTGGTCTATATCGCCTGGAAGCTGGTGTAGCCGCGGAAATTGACTGCATTGCAGTCAATGCATACATTGCAGTCATTGCTCATGGGAGCTTGTCATGGCTACGCTTACGATCCGCAATGTCGAAGACGAAGTGAGGCAGCAGCTTAAGATCAATGCTGCCCGAAACGGCGTATCGTTGGAAGAGGAATTGCGCGCCATCGTCAGGCGTGCGGCAAGGCAGCCGCGGAAACAGCCGCAATACGATAATCTCTATGATGCCATCCGCGATCTGGTCGAGCCTTACGGGGGATTTGAACTCGACATTCCGCCGCGAGGCCTTCCTAGCCGCGATCCGCCGTTCAGGGATTGGGAATGATCGTCGTCGACACCAATGTGGTGTCGGAGGCGATCAAGCCCGTTGTCGATATTCACGTGGCGGCTTGGTTGCGGCGACAACCTATCGATCAACTCTACATCACGGCAATCACGAAAGCCGAACTTTTGTATGGTCTTGCCCTCATGCCGGACGGTTCGCGCAAGGAATCCCTGGCGCGAGCGGTTCAGGTTTTCCTGGCGGAACGGGTCGTTAATCCGATCCTGGGCTTCATGGACGAGGACGCGCTGTCCTATGCAAGAATATCGGCGCGTTGACGCAAAATCGGAAGGCCCATAAAGGAACTCGACGGCCAGATCGCTGCAATCGCCGTTTCGCACGGCTTTGCCGTGGCCACGCGCAACGTCGCCGATTTCGAGCATTGCGGGATCGAGATCGTCAATCCCTGGGCAGGTGCGGCATGACCCTTTCCAACAAACGCATCCTGCTCATCATCGGCGGCGGTATCGCCGCCTACAAGTCGCTCGACCTGATCCGCCGGCTGCGCGAGCGCGGGGCGGCGGTGCGCTGCATCATGACGGAAGCGGCCCAGCATTTCGTCACGCCGCTTGCAGTGGGCGCGCTCAGCGCGGACCATGTCTTCACCGAGCTGTTCGACCGGCAGGACGAGCAGGATGTCGGCCATATCCGGCTGGCGCGCGGGGCCGACCTGATCGTGGTGGCGCCCGCCACCGCCGACCTGATGGCCAAGCTTGCCAACGGCCTTGCCGGCGACCTCGCCTCGGCGGTGCTGCTCGCCACCGACAGGCAGGTGCTGATGGCGCCGGCGATGAACCCCAGAATGTGGGCGCATCCGGCCACGCGCCGCAATCACGCCATGCTGAAGAAGGACGCGGTTCGTTTCGTCGGTCCGATGCGAGGCGAAATGGCCGAAAGCGGCGAGGCGGGCGAAGGCCGCATGGCCGAGCCGCTGGAGATCGTCGCCGCGGCAGAGGCGCTGCTGGACGACCGGCCGAAGCCGCTTTCGGGCAGGAAGATCATCGTCACCTCCGGTCCCACGCACGAGCCGATCGACCCGGTGCGCTATATCGCCAACCGCTCTTCAGGCAAGCAGGGCCATGCGATCGCCGCCGCGCTGGCGCGGCTTGGCGCCGACGTGCGGCTGGTGTCGGGACCGGTTTCGATCGCCGATCCGGCGGGGGTGACCGCCACGCATGTCGAAAGCGCCAGGCAGATGCGCGATGCCGTGGAGGCTCTGCTGCCGGCGGATGCGGCGGTGTTCGTGGCCGCCGTCGCCGACTGGCGCACGGCCGATGCGGCCGGCGAGAAGATCAAGAAGGTGGCGGGCGAGGGGCCTCCAGCGCTGCAGATGGTGGAAAACCCGGACATTCTGGCCGGCGTCGGCCATCATGCCGGGCGGCCGCTTCTGGTGATCGGCTTCGCCGCCGAGACGCAGGATCTTTTGAAGAACGCCAGGGCCAAGCTGGAGAAGAAGGGCGCCGACCTCATCGTGGCCAACGACGTGTCGCATGGCAGCGGCATCGGCGGAGCGGCCGGCGTGATGGGCGGCGACCGCAACCGGGTGCGCCTCGTCTCGCGCGCGGGCGTCGAGGAATGGCCGGAGATGACCAAGGACGAGGTGGCGGAGCGGCTGGCCGCGCTGGTCGCCGACCGGTTGAGGACGATCGGCGCCTGACGGCGTTCGCGGGCGACCGGCGGAGCAGGCCCGCCGGCGCCGCAGAGGCCTTATTTCAGCGCGTGCATCAGTTCGAGCGACTGCACCGCGACCGCGATGTTCAGGCCGGTCTGGCCCTGAACGCTCAGCGGCTGCAACGCATAGGAGCGGTCGAAGCCGCCCAGCATCAGGTTGGCGCCGCCGCCGGTGGCGATGCTCGCCTCCGCGTTCACCCCGTAATATTTGCCGGCAAGCCGGCCGGGCTCGTAGTCGCGGGAGGCGGCCAGCACTGCCCAGACGAGCTGGCCTTGGTTGGTCGTGCCCAGGTCGACGCCCAGCTTGGAGATCACGCCGGTGTAAAGCTCGGGATGCGCGCCGTTGGAGGGGCGGTAGACGCAGCTCACGCCCTTGTTGGAGGTGACCACATAGGCCTGCCCGCCGTCGATGGTGCAGTCGAGCACGCCCAGTTCGAGCCGTGCCGCGTGTGCGGGCAGGGCGAGGGTCACGGTGGCGAGGGCAGTGGCAGCGGCGAGGTTCTTGAACATGGGAACGATCCTTTGCATTTTCTGGCCGTTCAACGGCGCAGCTAGCCCAAGCGTTCCCAAAAATCGTGGCGCGACAGGGGCGGAAAGGCGGCAAACGCAACCTTTGCGGGTCCCGGTCAGCCGAATGGCTTAAGCCACGGCGCGAAGGCCGTTTCCGGCCGGACGCAGCCACATGCTCCGCGAGACTATGGCGGCGGCAGACGACGGAGCGGCGTGGAAACCGGGCTTTCCCGTCGGGCGAGCGGGCTGCCGTCAGCCCACGCGGGCAAGGCCGTCCTTTGCCGGCTGATAGCTCGGGTTGAGGCGCACGGCCTCGCGGTAGGATTTCGCGGCCTTAGCCTTGTCGCCGCGCCGCTCGTAGATCAGCGCCTGGTTGGCCCACGCCTCGGCATTCTTGGGGTCGAGCTTGATGGCCATGTTGAAGTCGGCGAAGGCATTGTCCTCCTGGTTCAGCGCCAGGTAGGAGAGGCCGCGGCCGCTATAGGGTTCCGAAGCGTCGGGGGCCAGCGAGATGGCGGTCGAGAAATCCTCGATGGCGAATTTGTGCTGGCCCTGGCTCTGATAGATCAGGCCGCGATTGTGATAGGCGCGGGCATCGGTGGTGTCGAGCTGGATGGCCTTCTGGAAGTCGTTGAAGGCTTCCTGGACCCGGCCGGCCTTGCGGTAGAGATTGCCGCGGCCGATATAGGCGGCGTCATAGCTCTGATTGAGCTGGATGGCGCGGTTGTAGTCGGCAAGCGCCTTGGCCTGGTCGCCGAGGAAGCGGTAGATGAGCGCGCGGTTGGAATAGGCCTGGTAGAAATCCGGCTTGAGCTGGATGGCGGTGTCGAAGTCCTTCAGCGCCTGCTGGTATTTGCCGCCGCGGCCGTAGGCCGAGCCGCGCACATTGTAGGCTTCCGGATCGCGCGGGTTGCGATCGACGACCGACGAAAGCGAGGAAATGTTCTCGCTGGAGCCTTGCGCCGGATCGATGGCGGTCAGTTCGCCGCTGGGGCCGGTCTGGCAGCCGGCGAGGGCAAGCGCTGTCATGAAGGCCGGCATCAGGAGGAAGGTCCGCAAAACGGTTCTGCGCTCGCCGGTCAAGACATCCATCTTCGTACTCGTCCTCGCTTTGCCCGCGACGCCGGATCCCTCAAACCGGCTCGCATCCCTCTCACGCCGCCGGCCTCGGCCGAGCAGCCGGCATCAAAATAAAAAGGTGGCGGCGATTCCACATCGCGCCACCTCGGATATCCTTCGAAAAGGACAGAAAATTGGCAATATCAGCGCGGTGCGCGTGCGGCGCCGGCGGCAGCCGGCCGCGGAGAGCCGGGGATCAGGCCCTCGCGCTGGGCGCGCTTGCGGGCAAGCTTGCGGGCGCGGCGCACGGCCTCGGCCTTCTCGCGAGCCTTCTTCTCGGAAGGCTTCTCGTAGTGACCACGCATCTTCATTTCACGGAAGATGCCTTCGCGCTGCATCTTCTTCTTGAGCGCGCGAAGCGCCTGATCAACATTGTTGTCGCGGACGAGTACCTGCACGGGCAATCCTGTCTTACGGTTGAAGTCACCAGGCGTGTGGCCACAGCCACAACCTTCCGCGACGTGCTCCCATCGCGAATTTCGGCGGCTGATAGCAGAATCAGGCAGGCTTGTCGAGCGGAATCGGCGGACTGTTCCGCGATTTGCCGGGCAGCTTGCGGAGCCGGAAAACGCCGCGCCGCGGCGCGCGCCGGCTGCGGCGCAGGGGCGCTATTCGGCGGCGTCGCGGGCCTCGCCCGCATCGTCGGGGGCTTCGGGGTCGCCCGGCGCGGTCTCGCAGCCGAGGTCGGGGAAGGCCAGGATGCGCTGGCCGTGGAAGTCGGTGCGCACCACCAGCAGCCCCTGCTCCTCGAAATAGCTCAGCAGCCGGCGCGCGCGGCGGGACGAATGGCTGCCATAGGTGCGGGCGAGCGTGGCGTCGGAAGGGCAGGGGGCGCCGGCGATCGCCGCCTGCGCAACCACCAGGAACACGCCTTGCACGTCGTCGGGCAGCTTTTCCGACAGGGAAAGCGCCTGCGGCCATGCTTCGCCCTTGGCGACCGTTGGATCGACGCCGGCGCGCGCCACCGCCAGCTTGCGGCGGAAGGCGGGGAGCGCCAGCGGCTCGCCCGGCACCCGGCGTATGCGGCAGCGCACCAGGAAATCCTGGTAGAGCACGGCATCGGTGCGGAAGGCGGCATCGGCATCTTCCAGTATGTCGCGCATCACCGTTTCGATGCCGGCCTCGCGCTCGGCCTCGTCGATGATGGCGAAGGAAGGCTGCTCAGGCGATTCCGGCGCCGGCTGCGGCCGCGAAAGCTGCGCGATCAGGTCGGCGGTGGGAATGGGCTGCGGCGGCGCCCGGCGCACGGGTGCCCTGGCTTCCTCGGGGCCGGGCGTGAAGATGAGGTCGCGGGCGTCCTCTGTGGCCTCGGGCAGCGGCATCAGCTTCGGGCTGACCGATCGCGCCGACGTCTCGACCGGGCCGATGGCTACCGGCAGCGGCCGGCGCGACATGGCGGGGCCCAGCGCCACGAAACGGCCGCGCGCCAGATCGCGGAACATCTCGGCCTGGCGCCGGTCCATGCCGAGCAGGTCGGCGGCGCGCGCCATGTCGATGTCGAGGAAGGTGCGGCCCATGAGGAAGTTCGAGGCCTCGGCCGCCACGTTCTTGGCCAGCTTTGCCAGCCGTTGCGTGGCGATGACGCCGGCGAGCCCGCGCTTGCGGCCGCGGCACATCAGGTTGGTCATGGCGCCGAGCGAAAGCTTGCGCGCCTCGTCCGAGACCTCGCCGGCCGCCGCGGGGGCAAAGAGCTGGGCTTCGTCCACAACCACCAGCACCGGATACCAATAGTCGCGCTCGGCGTCGAACATGCCGCCGAGGAAGGCGGCCGCGGCCCGCATCTGCTGGTCGACGTCGAGGCCTTCCAGGTTGAGCACGACGGAGACGCGGTGCTGGCGGATGCGGCCGGCGATGCGCGTCAGTTCCGCCTCGGTGCGCTGGGCATCGACCACGACATGGCCGAACTTGTCGGCCAGTGTGACGAAATCGCCTTCCGGGTCGATCACGCATTGCTGCACCCATGGCGCGCTCTGCTCCAGCAGGCGGCGCAAAAGGTGCGACTTTCCCGAGCCCGAATTGCCCTGTACGAGCAATCGGGTCGCCAGCAATTCCTCCAGATCGAGCATGGCCGGCTTCCCCGCGGAAACCGTGCCCATGTCAATGTCCACCTTCATCGCATTCCCTCGCGGAGCCCTCTCCTATCACCGCGCCGCCGGGATTCGAACCGCGTCAAGCCGATACCCACAGGCCGGATGCCGCAAGCAGGCCTGTCCACAGCGGCGCTCGCCGTCGCAAACAGCGCATGGGTGACAGGGCGCTTTCGGTAGTGATACATCTCGCCGGTCGGGTGGAGAGGCCCGGGGGTCAATCCGGAGAATTCGGGCGCGAGGCCAGAACGTGAAGAGATATTCGGTATTCGCCATAGCCCGCGAGGCCATGCGCGGCCACAAGGGCTGGGAGGAGCAATGGTCTTCGCCCGAGCCGAAGAAGGACTATGACGTCATCATCGTCGGCGCCGGCGGGCACGGGCTGGCCACGGCCTACTACCTGGCCAAGGAGCACGGCATCACCAATGTCGCGGTGATCGAGAAGGGCTGGCTCGGCGGCGGCAACACCGGCCGCAACACCACCATCATCCGCTCCAACTACCTCTACGACGAGTCGGCCGGCATCTATGACCACGCCGTGAAGCTGTGGGAGGGGCTTTCGCAGGAACTCAACTACAACGTCATGTATTCGGCCCGCGGCGTCATGATGCTGGCGCACAACGTGCACGACGTGCAGGGCTTCAAGCGCCATATCCATGCCAACCGGCTGAACGGCGTCGACAACGAATGGCTGACGCCGGAGCAGGCCAAGGAATTCTGCCCGCTGCTCAACATCTCCAAGGATGCGCGCTACCCGATAATGGGCGCGGCGCTGCAGCGCCGCGGCGGCACGGCCCGGCACGACGCGGTCGCCTGGGGCTATGCGCGGGGCGCTGCCGCCCGCGGCGTCCACATCATCCAGAACTGCGAGGTCACCGGCATCCGGCGCGCCGCGAACGGCACGGTGGCGGGCGTGGAGACCTCGAAGGGCTTCATCGGCGCCAGGAAGGTGGGCGTGGTCGCGGCGGGGCACACGTCGGTGCTGATGGACATGGCGGGCATACGCATGCCGCTGGAGAGCTATCCCCTGCAGGCGCTGGTGTCGGAGCCGGTCAAGCCGGTGTTCCCGTGCGTGGTCATGTCGAACACGGTGCATGCCTATATCTCCCAGTCCGACAAGGGCGAACTGGTCATCGGTGCCGGCACCGACCAGTACACCTCCTACTCGCAGACGGGCGGGCTCCATATCCTCAACCATACGCTCGACGCGATCTGCGAGATGTTCCCCATGTTTACGCGCATGAAGATGCTGCGCTCCTGGGGCGGCATCGTCGACGTCACGCCCGACCGCTCGCCGATCCTGGCCAAGACGCCGGTTCAGGGGCTCTACGTCAATTGCGGCTGGGGCACCGGCGGCTTCAAGGCCACGCCCGGCTCCGGCCACGTCTTTGCCCATACCATCGCGCGCGACGAGCCGCATGCCATCAATGCGCCCTTCACGCTGGAGCGCTTCCGCACCGGGCGGCTGATCGACGAGGCGGCCGCCGCCGCCGTGGCGCACTGAGAAAGGCGAGGGGGACGAAATGCTATTGATCCGCTGCCCCTATTGCGAGGAAGAGCGCCCGGAACTGGAATTCCGCAACGCCGGCGAGGCGCATGTCGTGCGCCCGGCCGATATCGCCTCGATCAGCGACGAGGAGTTCGAGGCCTTCTTCTTCATCCGCTCGAATCCCAAGGGCATCGCCTATGAGCGCTGGCGGCACGTGCATGGCTGCGCACGCTTCTTCAACGCGGTGCGCGACACCGTCAGCGACAAGTTCGTCATGACCTACAAGGCCGGCGAGAAAAAGCCGTCGAAACTGCCGGGAGCTGCGAAATGAGCGCCAGTTTCCGCGTATCCAAGGCAGGCCGGCTGAAGGACGCCAAGGCGGCCCGCTTCACCTTCGACGGGGTTTCCTATGCGGGCGTGGAGGGCGACACGCTGGCATCGGCGCTGCTGGCCAACGGCGTGCATCTGGTCGGCCGTTCCTTCAAGTACCACCGCCCGCGCGGCATCCTGTCGGCCGGGGCGGAGGAGCCGAACGCCCTGGTCCAGGTCGAGCGCGACGCGGCGCGCAAGACGCCCAATGTGCGCGCCACCGTGCAGGAACTCTATGACGGGCTGAAGGCCAGCTCGCAGAACCGCTGGCCCTCGCTGTCCTTCGACGTGGGCGCGGTCAACGATCTTTTCTCGTCCTTCTTTTCGGCCGGCTTCTACTACAAGACCTTCATGTGGCCGAAATCGGCCTGGAAAAGCCTCTACGAGCCGAATATCCGCGCCGCGGCCGGCCTCGGCGTGGCGCCGGACCTGCCCGACCCCGACCGCTACGCTTCGCGCTTTGCCCATTGCGAGGTGCTGGTGGTGGGCGCGGGCGCTGCCGGCCTTGCCGCGGCCCTTGCCGCTGCCGAGACCGGGGTGCGCGTCATCCTGGCCGACGAGCAGGCGCAGGCGGGCGGTGCCTTGCGCTTCGAGAACGGGGCGCGCATCGAGGGCCAGGACGGCTGGAGCTGGGCAGAGGCCGCCATCGCGCGGCTCAAGGCCATGGACAATGTGCGCGTGCTGACCCGCACCACCGCCTTCGGCTATTATGCGCAGAACTTCGTCGGACTGGTGGAGCGCGTCAGCGAGCATCTGGCCGCTCCCGGCGCGGACCTTCCGCGCGAGCGGCTGTGGCAGGTGCGGGCCAGGCGCGTGGTGCTGGCCACCGGCGCCATCGAGCGGCACATGGTGTTTGCCGACAACGACCGGCCGGGGGTGATGCTGGCCTCGGCGGCGCGCACCTACCTCAACCACTACGGCGTGGCGGTGGGCCGGCAGGTCGGCGTCTACACGGCCAATGATTCGGCCTATGCCGCCGCCATCGACCTGAAGAAGGCCGGCGTCGACATCGCCGCCATCGTCGACCTGCGCGACAACCCGGCCGGCGAACTGATCGACCAGGCGCGCGCCGCGGGCATCGAGATCCACGACGGGCGCGCGGTCGTGCGCGTCGGCGGCAAGCTCAGGGTGTCGTCGATGACGGTGCAGCCGAAGAACGGCGGCAGCGAGCGCACCATCCCCGTCGACGCGCTGCTGATGTCGGCCGGCTGGACGCCGTCGGTGCATCTGTTCTCGCAGTCGCGCGGCAAGGTCGCCTTCAACCCCGACACGCGCCGTTTCGTGCCGGGCGCCTATGCGCAGGAGTGCGTCTCGGTCGGCGCCTGCAACGGCACCGACGGGCTGGCAGCCAGCCTGGAGGAGGCCTTTGCAGCCGGCGCCAAGGCTGCGAAGGAAGCCGGCGGCAAGAGCGCCAGAACGCCCAAGCCCAAGGTGGAGGCGAGCGAGAACTGGTCGCGCGGCATGCTGGGCGCAGCCCCCGGCGCCGGGCCGGACGCCAAGGTCAAGGCCTTCGTGGACTTCCAGAACGACGTCACCGCCAAGGACATCCGCCAGGCGGTGCGCGAGGGCATGCGCTCCATCGAGCATGTCAAGCGCTTCACCACCAACGGCATGGCCACCGACCAGGGCAAGACCTCCAACCTGCACGGGCTTGCGATCGCGGCCGAGACGTTGGGCAAGCCGATGCCGGAGGTTGGGCTCACCACCTTTCGCCCCCCCTACACGCCGGTGACTTTCGGCGCCATCGTCAACCTGTCGCGCGGGGCGCTGTTCGACCCGACCCGGCGCACCGCCACCCATGGCTGGGCCGAGCGGCACGGCGCCGTGTTCGAGGACGTCGGCCAGTGGAAGCGCGCCTGGTATTTCCCGCGCGGCGGGGAAGACATGCACGCCGCCGTCAACCGCGAATGCGTGACGGTGCGCGAAAGCGCGGGCCTGTTCGACGCCTCCACGCTGGGCAAGATCGAGGTGGTGGGGCCGGATGCGGCCAAGTTCATGGAACTGCTCTACACCAACCCGTGGGAGAAGCTGGAGGTCGGCCGCTGCCGCTACGGCATCATGCTGCGCGAGGACGGTTTCATCTACGACGACGGCGTGGTGGGCCGCCTTGCGGCCGACCGCTTCCACGTCACCACCACCACGGGCGGCGCGCCGCGCGTGCTCAATCACATGGAGGACTATCTCCAGACCGAGTTCCCGCATCTGCAGGTGTGGCTCACCTCCATCTCCGAGCAATGGGCGGTGATCGCCGTGCAGGGGCCGAATTCGCGCAAGATCATCGAGCCGCTGGTGGAAGGCATCGACATGTCGGATGCGGCCATGCCGCATATGTCGGTGCGCGAAGGCAGGATCTGCGGCGTGCCGGCCAGGCTGTTCCGCATGTCGTTCTCGGGCGAGCGCGGCTTCGAGGTCAACGTGCCGGCCGACTATGGCGAGGCGGTGTGGGAGGCGCTGTGGGCCGAAGGCCAGAAGCAGGGCGCCTGCGCCTACGGCACCGAGGCCATGCACGTGCTGCGCGCCGAGAAGGGTTACATCATCGTCGGCCAGGACACGGACGGCACGGTGACGCCGAACGATGCCGGGCTGGACTGGGCGGTCGGCAAGAAGAAGGCCGACTTCGTCGGCATCCGCGGCCTGAAGCGGCCGGACCTCGTGGCCAAGGGGCGCAAGCAGCTCGTCGGCCTGAAGACCAGGGACCCGAAGGTGGTGCTGGAGGAGGGCGCGCATCTTGTCGAGCATCCGGACCAGCCGATCCCGATGAAGATGATCGGGCACGTCACCTCGTCCTACTGGTCGCAGAATTGCGGCCGCTCGATCGCGCTCGCCTTGGTCAAGAACGGGCGCGAGCGTCTGGGCCAGACGCTCTACGTGCCCATGCCGGACGGGACGGTCGAGGTCGAGGTGACGGGAACCGTGTTCTTCGACGAGAAGGGGGAGCGTCTCAATGGCTGAGGCTGCAGCAAGTGTGTCCGCCGAGCGCCGGCCGGCGCTGGCCGGGCGCGAGGTTTCGGCCGCCGCCGCGCAGGTGGCGGTGCTGCCGCCGGCCGAGCGCGTGGTGCTGCGCGCGCCGGAAGCGTCGATGAATTCGCTGTCGCGGGCCCTCGGCCTGACCTTGCCCAAGGCACCCAAGACCTCGGCGGCCAAGGGCGGCCGCACGGCGCTGTGGCTCGGCCCGGACGAATGGCTGGTCATCGACGAGGCCGGCGGCGATCCGCTTGCCGACTGCGGCAAGGCCAGGGCCTTGCATTCGGCCGTCGGCGTGTCGCACCGCAACATCGCCATCGCGGTTTCCGGCCCGGCGGCCGAGGCCGTGCTCAATGCCGGCTGCCCTCAGGACCTTTCGCCGGCCGCCTTCCCGGCCGGGGCCTGCTCGCGCACGGTCCTGGGTAAGGCAGAGATCGTGCTCCTGCGCACGGCCGACGACGCCTTCCGGGTGGAGTGCTGGCGTTCGTTCTCGGACTATGTCCTTGCTTTGCTGTTGGAGGCGGCGCGCGACGCGGCGGTCTGACGCGGGAACCTTCTTGCGGCAGCGCCGTTGCGCTGCGAAGACCGAGGGAGACGTCTCATGGCCAGTCCGTCGAAACCCGCAGCCGGCGCGAAGCCGAAGAAATCCGCCGCCGTGCGCTCGCTGGAGCAGGAGCGCCGCGCCGAGGACATGCAGCAGGAACTGGAGGAGGGGCTGGAGGACACCTTTCCGGCCAGCGATCCCGTCTCCATCACCGGCACGAGCATTTCCGGCGCGCCGGGCAATCCCGGCCGGGCCAAAACCGTGGCCGGCCGGAAAAAAGGCCGGTAACGGCGGCCGCTCCGACTGCGGCGGAGCCATCACTGTGGCTGTGCTCAGAACGTGTTCGGCATGATCCAGGGATCGATGTCGATGCCGAGGCGCGGCTTTTTGCCGGTCGTGCCCGTTTCCTGAGCTGGACCTGCCTTGGCGGTCGAGCCTGTCGCCGCGCAGTCGAGCTTCACTGATTTATGCGTGCATGACGACGGCGCGGCCGGCGCATGGCCGTCCTTTGCCGCTTCCTTGGCCAGGGCGCCGCCCGAAAGAACGATCAGCACGGCAAGGGCAAGAACTGTCTTCTTCATGGTCGCCTCCATCGGCGTCGTGGATTTTTCCGTACGTGTACGGAATGTCGTCTATGTACGTTCGCGTGCCGCATGTCGCAAGCCCAAAAATCGTACATGTACAATTTCACAAAGGTCCGGTCGGCGACTTTGGTCCGTATCGCATCGGGAAAGTCGAACTGCCCGCACCTTGGGCTGCCGGCCGCATGGCGCCTGGCAGCGAGAGGCGCACTGCAGGCTTCAACAATGAATAAATTTTGACGCATCCGCCAGTTGCGCAGCCAACTGCGCGGGCTCATCCAAAAGGATGGGGAGGGTATGCCCGATAGTCGGCGCGGCGGGACGGTCTTGCGGGCGCGCCGCGTCAGCCGCCGTTCAACATCCGGGTGCCTGCGCCAGCGGCGGCACGTCGCCAGCGCCAAGAGAGGCGAGGCTGAACTCGCACATCCGCGCCACGAAGGCCTGCGGGTCGCCGAACGGATAGAAGGGGAACGTGATCAGCAGCGAGATGGTGCCGTGGCCCACCGCCCACAGCATGGTGGCGATGGCGCGCGGATCGCCCCGAAGCTTGCCGGTGGCCACGCACGCCTCCACGCGCGCGACCAGCACCTTCATGGCAGGATTGCCTTCGGTCATCTCCGCGAAGGTCTTGCCGGTCTGGGGCCTGACCTTTTCGGTCATGAAGACGATGCGGTATTCGTTGGGGTTGCCCAGCCCGAAGGCGGCATATTCCACCATCACCGCCTTCAGCGCCTCGAGGGGGTCGTCGGAGCGGTTCTCCTCGATGCGGCGCGCGAGCGTTTCGAACGCGTCCTGGGCAAGCGCCAGCAGGATGTCCTGCTTGTCGGCGAAATAGGAATAAACGGACATGGGCGCATAGCCGACGCGCTTGGCCAGCTTGCGGATGGTCAGGCCCTCATAGCCTTCCTCCTGCACCAGCTTGTGCGCGGCGGCGATCAGTTCGGACCGCATCGCAGCCTTCTGCTGCTCGCGGCGTGTCTGCGCGGTGAGCGGCAATCCCGGCCTGCCTTTCCTGCCCTGCTTCCTGTGCGAATATATACGCGGTACGGGCACCGGCAAGGGGAGGCCGCTGCCGGCGCACCGCGGAGACGTCTCTCAGGCGTCCTTCGTCTAGGGTTCGATGAAGGTCAGTGTCAGCCAGCGCGCGGTGAGCGCCGGCTTTGCCGAGCCTTCGATCTCGATGGTAACGTCGTGCATCATCTGCACCCAGCCCGAGGGGCGCGCCTTGACGTCGGCCAGCACGAAACGCGTGCGGATGCGCGAGCCGGTCTTCACCGGTGCCAGGAAGCGGACCTGGTCGAAGCCGTGATTGACGCCCATCTTGCTCTTTTCGAGCGGCGGCAGGGTCTCGAAAGCCATGGTCGACAAGAGCGACAGCGACAGGAAGCCGTGCGCGATGGTGCCGCCGAAGGGTGTTTCGCGCGCAGCCCGCTCGGGGTCGCAATGGATGAACTGATGGTCGTCCGTGGCGTCGGCGAACAGGTCGATCATGTGCTGCGTGACATCGCGCCAGGGCGAAACGCCGACCTCATGGCCGACGTTGGCAAGCAATGTCTCGAGGCTGATGGGCTGCATCCGGTTTCGTCCCCCGCGGTCCCGCACATCGACTGCCGCATTTCCGCTTTTCCCCGAGCCGCGAAAGCGCGCTATCCTTTTGTTTTTACGCAATTCCACACGGGAAACCGGTTTCCACTTTTCCTGGGATTGCTCTATTGGATCGCGCGGGCGCCGTCAAATCACTCGGCAGGCTCGACATTGGTATAGGCGGCTTCCTCCAGTTCGCGCTTGAGGCGCGCCTGCTCGTGGCTCTTGGGCGTGACGAAGCGGCCCAGCAGCAGATAGGCGACCGGCGTGAGGAACAGCGTGGAGACCGTGGCCAGCCCCAGCCCGCCCACGATCACCCAGCCCAGCGCGATGCGCGCTTCCGCGCCCGCGCCGCTGGCCAGAACCAGCGGCAGGCCGCCGAGCACGGTGCAGATCATGGTCATCAGCACCGGGCGCAGGCGGATGTTGGAGGCCTGCTCGATCGCCTGGCGCACGCCGAGCCCGCGGTCGCGCAACTGATTGGCGAACTCCACGATCAGGATGCCGTTCTTGGCCATGACGCCGACCAGCAGCACCAGGCCGATCTGCGAATAGGCGTTCAGGCTGGTGCCGGTGAGCAGCAGCGCGAAGATGGCGCAGGCAAGGCCGAGCGGCACCGTGGCCATGATGATGACGGCCGACACGAAGCTCTCGAACTGCGCGGCCAGAACCAGGAGGATGACGACCAGCGCGAAGCCGAAGATGGTGACCATGCCGCTGTTGGTCTCGCCCAGCGTCGCGGCCTCGGCCAGCGGCACCACGCGCGCGCCGGGCGGCAGCAGCGGCGCGGCGATCTCCTGCGCGCGGGTGAGTGCGTTGCCCAGCGCGAAGTCGCCGCGCAGGTTGGAGGTGATGGCGACCGAGGGCTGCCGCTGCTCGCGCGTCAGCGAAGGCGGCACGGCGCGCTCGGTCAGCGTCGCGATGGTTGACATCGGCACGTAGCGGCCGTCCTCCGTCTTGAGGAAGATGTTTTCCAGGTCGGTGGGGTCGTTGATCGGATTGGTGGTGGAGACCAGCTTCACCGCATAGCTGCGGTCGGCGATGTAGACGTCGCCCACCTTGTTGCCGTCCAGCATGGCCTGAAGCGTGTTGGCAAGGCCGCTGATGTCGATGCCGAGGTCGGAGGCGCGCTCGCGGTCGATGGCGACCGAAAGCTGCGGCTGGGTCGGGTCGACCGACAGGCGCGGCTGCACGAAGCGCGGGTCGTCGCGCATGGCGTCGATGATCTTGTCCGCCGCCTCGCCCAGCGCCTTGCGGTCGTTGCCGACGAGCGCGAATTGCAAGCCGTTGCCGGCGCCGCGGATGCCCAGGCTGTTGGGCTGGATGGGGAAGATGCGCAGGCTGGGGATGTCCTGGGCCAGGTCGGAGATCTGCGCCATGATCTCCTGCTGGCTGCGGCTGCGCTGTTCCCAGGGCGCCAGCGTGATCACCATGAAGCCGGTGTTGTAGGCGCCGTTGTTGCCGGCGCTCTCGAAGGTGCTCTCGATCTCGCCGGACTCGCGCAGCGGCTGGATGAGCTGCTCGATGCGGCGCATCTGGGATGCCGTATAGTCGAGGCTGACGCCCTGCGGCGCGTTGATGCGCAAGAGCACCACCGAGCGGTCTTCGGTCGGCGTCAGTTCCTGGCGGATGGTGGAAAACAGCGTGAATGCGGTGCCGGCGAAGAGCAGCGCCACCAGCACCACGATCCACGGCGCGTTGAGGCAGGCATGCAGGCAGCGCCGGTAGAGACCGCCGAGCGCGGCCCCGATGCGCCCGCCGATGCCGCCGCCTCCGCCCTCGTGATGGAGAGCCGCGCCCGACAGCATGCGCGAGGCCAGCATGGGGCACAGCGTCAGCGCCACCACGCAGGACAGCAGCACGGAGATGGCCAGCACGAAGCCGAATTCCCGGAACAGGCCGCCCGTCTGGCCGGGCAGGAAGGAGATCGGCACGAACACGGCGACCAGGGTGGCGGTGGTGGCCACAACGGCGAAGAACACCTCCTGTGCGCCCAGAACGGCGGCCGCGCGAGGGCCCATGCCCTCGTTGCGGCGGCGCACGATGTTCTCCAGCACCACGATGGCGTCGTCCACCACCAGGCCGGTGGCCAGCACCAGCGCCAGAAGGGTGAGGATGTTGATGGAGAAGCCGGCGAGCCAGATTGCGGCGATGGTGCCGATCATGGCCACCGGCATCGACAGTCCGGGGATGAGCGTGGCGCGCCAGTCGAGCAGGAAGACATAGATGACGATCAGCACGATCGACACGGCCAGGACCAGCGCGATCTCGACCTCGTGGACGGCGCCGTTGATGAAGGCGGCGTCATCGCTGGTGACCTTGATCGACATGCCCTTGGGCAGTTCCTGCTGGAGCTTGGCCACCGCCGCGCGCACGCCCTTGGAAATGTCGAGCGTGTTGGATTCGGCCGCGCGCACGATGCCGATGCCGATCCCGGTCTTGCCGTCGGACCGCAGCGTGGACTGGCCCACGTCCGGCCCCATGGTCACGCTGGCCACGTCGCGGATGCGCGTATTGCCGCCGACGACGATGTTCTCGAAGGCTTCCGGCGTGGTCACGTCGGCGGTGGTGCGCACGATCAGGTTCTGGTTGGAGGTGCTGATCGAGCCGGCCGGGGTGTCGAAGGCCACGGTGGAGAGCGCATTGCGCAGGTCGGCCACCGTGTAGCCGAGGCTGGCCAGCCGCGCCTGGTCGACGTCGATGCGGAAGATCTTCTCGCGGTCGCCATAGACCTGCACGTCGGCCACGCCCGGCACGGCCGCCAGCGTGTCCTCGATCTGGTCCTCCACAACGGTGGTCATGTCCTCCACCGGCATGGAATCGGAGGTCACCGCCAGGCGCATGACGGCGTCGGAATTGGCGTCGGCCTTGACGATGCGCGACGGGTCGGCCTCCTCGGGCATCTGCGCGGCCACACGGCCGACCGCGTCGCGCACGTCGGAGGCGGCGACGTTGAGGTTGACGCCGTCGTTGAACTCGATGGTGACGCGGCTGCGTCCGTAGGAAGATGTGGACGAGATCGACTTCACGCCCGAGACACGGGCGACCGCACCTTCGATGACGTCGGTCAGTTCGCGGTCCACCGTCTCGGCGGCGGCGCCTGTGAAATCGGTGCTGACCGTGATGACGGCGCGGTCCACGTCCGGCAATTCGCGGATTTCGACGCCGTAGAAGGCCGCCAGGCCCGCAACCGCAATCAGTGTGTTCAGCACGAAGGCCAGCACGGGCCGGCGGATGAACAGCGCGGTGAAGCCGGTGTCGCTGCCTTTGGAGGTATCCGTCATCGACCGGCCCCGGTCACGAGCCGGCCGGGGCGTCGACGGGCTGGGCCGCGCCGCGGGCGATCATCACGTCGCCGCCGTCGCGCACGGCCTGCACGCCCTCCGTCACCACCATGTCGCCGCTGGCGATCGGCGCGTCCACGAGCACGGTCTGGGTGTTGCGCTGGATGATGCGCACCGGCACGCGGCGGGCCTTGCCGTTGTCGACTGTCCATACGAAGGCGCCGTCGCTGCCCCATTGCACGGCCAGCGGACTGACGGCGGGATAGGTGTCGCCCGAGAACTTCATTCCGATCTGGAACGACATGCCGGCCCTGAGCGAATCGGCGGGGTTGGCGATGGTGGCCTGCACCCACAGCGTGCGGCTCTTGTCGTCGATGCGGTTGTCTATGGCCGTGACCGTGCCTTCGAAGACGTTCCTGGGATTGGCAAGCGGCGTGGCAGTCAGCGCCGAGCCGATCTGGACCGCGGCCGCAAAGCGTTCCGGCACCCAGAAGTCGACCAGGATCGAGGAGCGGTCGTCGATGGTGGCGATGGCGGTCTGGCTGGTGACGTAGTTGCCGGCCTCGATCGGCAGGATGCCGACGACGCCGGAGATGGGCGAGGTGACGGAGCGGCGGTCCAGCGCCAACTGCGCGTCGTGGACGGAAAGCTCGGCGTTGCGCAATTCCAGCTCGGCGTCGGTGAGCTGCACGGCGGTCGCCGTATTGGAGGAGCGCAGCGCGCGGATGCGCTCGACCTTGGCGCGCGCGTCGTCGCGCTGGGCCTTGGCGCGCTCCAGCGCGATCTCCTCGGTTTCGGAATCGAGCCTGGCGATGACCTGACCCGCTTCGATATGGGCGCCCGAGGTCACCTGGAACTCGAGCAGCCGGCCGGCGGCATAGGGGTTCACCGCCACGGTGGCGGCGGCACGGCCGGTGCCGATCGCCTGGAGGCGGTCGTTGATCGTGGCAGACGTCACGGGTGCCGCGACCACCATGGCCTGCACGGCGGCCGCATTCTGGCGGGGGGCGCCGTCGCCGGGCTCGGTCTTCGGCGTCGAGGCGACGGCCCAGTCCATGCCCCAGCGCGCGAGAATCTCAGGCGCGCCGGGGAAGAAGCTTGCCCAGGCGACGGCCGCGGCCAGGAGGATCACGGCGGCAACGAGAATTTGTTTCCAGGCGGCCATCGGCACTCCGGTCTGCAAAAAAATCCGCCCGCGGAATCTCCCTCCCCAGACAGACGACGCGACACCCCGACATGTGCGAAACGGCGTCTTACACCAGCCTATATGACAATTGTCAGACCTGTGCGCACATTAAATCTGCGTAAGGTTGGCGACAAGCGGCAGCGGCCGGCTTCCTTCCGGGCCGAAATGCGCCGTCGGACGGCCGCTTCCCGGCGCGGTCCGGCGGGTGCGCAAGGTCAGCGCAGGTTCTCCATCTCGCGGATGCGCGCCGCGCTTTCGGTTTCGAGCCGCAATGTCAGGGCGCCGATCAGCGTCTCGGCCACCACGAACAGCGCCGCCGAGGAATCCCAGGCCGAGGGCACGGCCGTGCGGCCGGCAATGACATGGCGGGCGAAGCGGGCGATCGGCGACAGCCATTGGTCGGTGAACAGCACGATCTGCACGCCGCGCTGGTGCGCCTTCTCGGAAAAGCGCAGGAGGCTCTCCTGATAGCGGCGGATGTCGAAGATCAGAAGCACGTCGCGCTTGCCCATGTCGATCAGCCGGTCGCGCCACATGCTTTCCTGCCCGGCAAGATGGTGGACGTTGGGCCGCACGATGGTCAGGTGGGCGGCCATGTAGCGGGCCAGCGGATCGGTGAAGCGCCCGCCCATGAGGAACATGTGGCCGCGCCGGTCGGCGAGCTTGTCGACGATTTCGGCGACCTGGCGCTCGGAGATGTGCCGGAAGGTCTCGCGCAGGTTCTCCAGCGTAGCCTCAAGCATGGGCGAGGCCGGGCCGCCCGCTCCCGAGGGCGGGTTGTAGGTGCGCGAGGCGGGCGACTGCAATTGCGCGGCCAGTTCGTCCTGCAGGGCGGACTGGAACTCGGGGTAGTTCTGGAAGCCGAGCCGCGACACGAACCGCAATATGGTGGGCGAGGACACGCCCGCCGCCTGCGCGAACTCGGCGACCGTCTTCAGCCCGACCACCGGATAGTGGGCGACCAGCGCCTGGGCGGCGCGGCGCTCGCCTGCCGGCATGCTTTCAATGCGTTCGGCGATCAACTCGGCAACGCTCGCGCCCATCGTCTTCCTCCCCCTGTCCGGCCGCCTGCGCGGCTTCTCAAAACCCATTTGACAAACCCCGGGAAAATGTATGAAATCATCCGCAGAAGCGCAACGAAACAAAAATCGTAACATACGATACGCGCTTCCCGGGGATGGGGGACCGATGGGGGAGATACGTCCGACAGGCCGCGCAGCCGCAGAGTCCGTCAGGGTGACGAACCCGGACGGAGCGGGCGCCTATGTGCTGACCTGCGACCACGCCTCGAACTTCCTGCCGCCGGAGTTCGGCACGCTCGGCCTGCCGGAGGCCGACCTGAGCCGCCATATCGCCTGGGATCCCGGCGCGCTGCCGGTGGCCCGCCGCATGGCCGAGATGCTCGACGCCGTGCTGGTCGAGACCTGCGTGTCGCGCCTCGTGCTCGACTGCAACCGCGCGCTCGACGCCCCCGGACTGATCCCGGCGGTGAGCGAGACCACCGCCATTCCCGGCAATGCCGGCCTTTCGGATGCCGAGCGCGCGGCGCGCGTCGCCCGTTGCTGGCAGCCGTTCCACGATGCGATCGACGCCGTGATCGAGGAGAGGCTGGCGCGCGGCCTGGAAAGCCGGCTGGTTTCCGTGCATTCTTTCACGCCCGTCTACAAGGGCGTGGACCGGCCCTGGCAGGTCGGCATCATCCATGACGAGGACGAAAGGCTGGCCGCGCCGCTGATCGCGGCGCTGGAGCGCCCCGGCGAGTTCGTGGTGGGGGCCAACGAACCCTACTCGCCCGCCGACGGGGTCTATTTCACGCTGGAAAAGCACGCCAGGGCGCGCGGCATGCCCTGCGCGATGATCGAGATCCGCAACGACGAGATCGCCAGCGACGCCGGACAGGCCGCCTGGGCGGCGCGGCTGGCGGTCGCGCTCGCCAGCATGGGGAAAATCGCGGAGCCGGCGCCCGGGCAGGGCCGTTTGCGGTAGGAGGAGGAAACTTGCCAAAGCCCATCCAGCTTTATGTTCGCTACGTCGAGGCTGTCGGCTACTGGATCGGCCGCTTCGCCATGTATCTCATCTTTCCGATGGGGGCGATCCTGCTCTACTCGACGGTGGCGCGCATCATCCTCGGCTATCCGGTGAACTGGGCACTGGAGATGACGCAGTTCATGCTGTCGGCCTATTACCTGCTCGGCGGCGCCTATTCCATGCAGATCAATGCGCATGTGCGCATGGACCTCTTCTACAGCAACATGAAGCCGAAAACGCGGGCGATCGTCGATTCGTTCACGATCCTGTTCGTCGTCTTCTATCTGGCCGTGCTGTTCTGGGGCGGCGTGTCCTCGACCAATTACTCCATCGTCTACAGCCAGAAGAACTATACGGCCTGGGCGCCGGTCCTGTGGCCGGTCAAGGTCGCCATGACCATCGGCATCTTCCTGATGCTTCTGCAGACCATTGCCCAGTTCTTCAAGGACGTCGCCGAAGCGCGTGGAAAGCCGATCGCATGAGCTCCGAATTCATCACCCTTTTCATGTTCGCCTCGATGCTGATCCTGATGGCCACCGGCCAGCGGGTCTACGGCGTCATCGGCGCGGTCGGCTCGGCGGCGGCATTGTGGCTGTGGGGAACGGGCTCGTTCGAACTGCCCTTCAACGCGGCCTTCCAGGTTCTCAACTGGTACCCGCTGATCACGGTGCCGTTCTTCGTGTTCATGGGCTACATGCTCTCGGAGTCCGGCATCGCCAACAACCTCTACCGCATGTTCCACGTCTGGTTCGGCAATGTGCGCGGCGGGCTGGCGCTCGGCACCATGGGGCTGATGATCGTCATCTCCATGTTCAACGGCCTGTCGGTCGCCGGCATGGCGATCGGCGCCACGGTGGCGCTGCCGGAATTGCTGCGGCGCGGCTACGACAAGGTGATGATCACCGGCGTCATCCAGGGCGGTTCCTCGCTCGGCATCATGGGGCCGCCCTCGGTCGTTCTCATCCTCTATGCGATGATCGCCCGGCAGCCGGTGCTGCAATTGTGGCTGGCCGGCGTCGGCCCGTTCTTCCTGATGGCGATCGTCTTCACGCTCTACATCTACATCCGCTGCCGCATCCAGCCGGAACTCGGCCCGGTCCTGCCGGAAGAAGAACGCGCCAGGATCACCACGCGCGAAAAATTCATCCTGCTGCGCGAGGGGCTTTTGCCGTTCGGCCTGTTCGCCGCCATCATGGGCCTGTTCTTCTCGGGCACCACCAGCCTGGTCGAAACCTCGATGGTGGGCGCGCTTCTGTCGCTGCTCGCGGCGTGGTTCTCGGGGAAGCTGGACCGCCACGTGCTCGAGGAGACGACGCGCAACACGCTGGCCGTTTCGGCGATGTTCCTGTGGATCATCCTCGGCGCCCTCTGCTTCAGCGCCGTCTATGACGGGCTGGGCGCCATCAAGGCGATCGAGGGCCTGCTGCTCAACACCTTCGATCTCAGCCCCTGGGGCGTGTTGTCGATGATGCTGCTTTCCTTCATCATCCTCGGCATGTTCCTGGACGACACCGCCATGCTGGTGATCGTCGCGCCGCTCTACATCCCTCTGGTCAAGCTGCTCGGCTTCGACCTGATCTGGTTCGGCATCCTCTATACGATCACCTGCCAGATCGCCTATATCGTGCCGCCCTTCGGCTACAACCTGTTCCTGATGCGGGCGATGGCGCCGCCGGAAATCACCATCGTCGACATCTACAAGTCGATCGTGCCGTTCTTCTTCCTGATGGTGTTCTGCATGATCATCATCATGGTGTTCCCCGATATCGCGATGTACCTGCCCGACCTTTACTCGGGCAAGAGATGATGACGTTCAGGTTCTTGGGAGGGTCAATGGAACATTGGATGGATAAAACCGCGAGCAGGGTCGGTTCGGACTGGACCCTGCCGGCTGCGATAACGGAACTGATCTAGTCACTTCAACGGGAGAGAGATGAAATGAGCGAAAAAAAACCGATCAGCAAACGAGACTTCCTGCGTAAATCCGTTCTTACTGGCGTGGGCGCCGTCGGCGCGACGACGCTCGCCGCGCCCTATGTGAAGGCGCAGGCGCCGATCAAGTGGCGGCTCCAGACCTATGCCGGCCCGGCGCTCGCCGACCATGTCTGCAAGCCGGGGGTGGAAGCCTTCAACAAGGCCGCGCACGGCGAAATGGTCATCGAGATGTACACCTCGGACCAGCTCGTGCCGCAGGGCGAACTGTTCCGCGCCGTCCAGTCCGGCACGCTGGATGCCGCGCAGAGCGACGACGACTCGGCCGCGGCCCCCGTCGACGTCAAGGTGTTCGGCGCCTATTTCCCGCTCGCCTCCCGCTATTCGCTCGACGTTCCTGCGCTTTGGCACTGGCACGGCCTCAAGGAAATCTGGGAGGAGGCCTACGCCGAAATCCCTGGCGTCACCTGGCTCTCCAGCGGCGCGTGGGACCCGTGCAATTTCGGCACGACCAAGCCGATCAAGTCGATCGACGACCTGAAGGGACTGCGCGTCTACACCTTCCCGACCGGCGGCCAGTTCCTGTCGCGTTTCGGCGTCGTGCCGGTGACGCTGCCCTACGAGGACGTCGAAGTGGCGTTGCAGACGGGCGAACTGGACGGCGTGTGCTGGTGCGGCATCACCGAAATGCACACGGTCGGCTGGGCCAACGCGCTGAAGTACTTCCTCACCAATCCGCTGTCGGGCGCCTGGGCCGGCTCCTATTTCGTCAATACCGACAAGTGGAAGGCGGTGCCGGAACACCTTCAGCAGCTCTTCATGATGTCGATCGACACCTCGCACTACTACCGCCAGCACTGGTACTGGGCGGGCGAGGCCAAGTACCGCAACGAGGGCAAGCTGGAACTGACCACGGTGCCGGCCGACCAGTGGAGGCAGGTGGAGGACGAGGCGACCAAGTTCTGGGACGAGATCGCCGGCCAGAGCCCGCGTTCGGCCAAGGTCGTCGAGATCATCAAGAAATACAATGAATCGATGGACAAGGCGGGCGCACCTTACCGCTACAGCTAACATCCATGACCTGGCAGCCCGGCCGCAGAGCGGCCGGGCTCACCCGTTGAAACAAGGAAGCGGCCGCAGTCGCGGCGGAGAAGAGAATGGCCGGAAAACTATCGTTCGATCAGTTGAAGAAGGCGGTCGCAGACGGCGGCATCGATACCGTGCTGGCCTGTGCGGTCGACATGCAGGGCCGGCTCATCGGCAAGCGCTTCCTGGCGCAGTTCTTCGTCGAATCCGCCTATGACGAGACCCATGGCTGCAACTACCTTTTGGCCGACGACATCGACATGGAGCCGGTGCCCGGCTATCGGGCGGCGAGCTGGTCCAAGGGCTATGGCGACTTCGTCATGAAGCCCGATCTTTCCACCATCCGCCCGGTGCCGTGGCTGGACAAGACCGCGCTGGTGCTGTGCGACGTGCTCGACCACCATGACCACGAGGACCTGCCGCACTCGCCGCGCGGCATCCTCCGGCGCCAGATCAAGCGGCTGCAGGAGCGCGGCTATCTCGCCTATTTCGCTTCCGAGCTGGAATTCTACCTGTTCTCCGAAACCTACGATTCTGCGCGCAGGAAGCGCTGGCACGAACTGGGCACGGCCTCGCCCTATATCGGCGACTACCTGATCGGCATCACCACCAAGGAAGAAGGCTATATGCGCCGCCTGCGCAACGACATGCAGGCGGCCGGCATCCCCGTCGAATGTTCCAAGGGCGAATGGGGGCCGGGGCAGGAGGAGATCAACGTGCGCTACGCCGAGGCGCTGGAGATGGCCGACCGCCACGTCTTCCTCAAGAACGGCGCCAAGGAGATCGCCGACATCGAGGGCAAGGCCGTCTGCTTCATGGCCAAGTACAATTACGGCCTGGCCGGCAGCTCCAGCCACGTCCACAACTCGCTGTGGAGCGCCGACGGCAAGACGCCGCTGTTCTTCGACCGCGAGGCGCCGTGGACGCTGTCGGAACTCGGCCGGCAATGGTCGGCGGGGCAGCTCAAATACGCCAAGGAATACACCTATTTCCTGGCGCCCTACGTCAATTCCTACAAGCGCTTCCAGTCCGGCACCTTCGCGCCCACCAAGATCATGTGGAGCGAGGACAACCGCACCGCCGGCTTCCGCCTGTGCGGGGAGGGCACCAAGGGCATCCGCATGGAATGCCGCATCGGCGGGGCCGACCTGAACCCCTATCTGGCTTTCGCGGCGCTGATCGCGGCCGGGCTTGCGGGCATCGACGAGAGGCTGGAACTGGAACAGCCCTTCGCCGGAGACGCCTACCAGGCGGCGGAACTGGCCGAAATCCCCAAGACGCTCCGCGACGCCACCGAGACGCTGGCCGAATCGCGGATGCTGAAGGAAGCGCTCGGCGAGGACGTGATCGAGCACTATTTGCATACGGCGCGCTGGGAACAGATGGAATATGACCGCCGCATCACCGACTGGGAACTGCACCGGGGCTTCGAGCGGTATTGAGTTCGGCGCCGGCTTCCGCAGCGGAGGCGGCGCAGCAAGGAAGATATGACAATGACTGAGATCGTGAAACTCAAATCCCCCATCGACGGCTCGATCTATGCCGAGCGCGCCGTCGCCGACGACAAGGCGGTCGCCGCCGCGGTCGAGCGCGCGCGCGCCGCGCAGGTCGATTGGGCGAAGACTTCCATCGCCGAGCGCGGAAAATACATGCTGGCCATGCTGGAAGCGCTGGTGGCCATGAGCGACGAGATCGTGCCCGAGATCGCCTGGCAGATGGGCCGGCCGGTGCGCTACGGCGGCGAGTTCGGCGGCGTGAAGGAGCGCGTCTCCTACATGGTCGAGATCGCCGAGCAGGCGCTCAAGCCGGTGCCGGCCTCCAATCCCAAGGACGGCTTCCGCCGCTATGTGAAGAAGGACCCGCTCGGCGTGGTGATGGTGATCGCGCCGTGGAACTATCCGTACCTCACCGCCGTCAACACCATCGTGCCGGCGCTGATGGCCGGCTCCGCCGTCATCCTCAAGCATGCCGCCCAGACGCTGCTGGTGGGCGAGCGCTTCGCGCAGGCCTTCGACAAGGCCGGCCTGCCCAGGGGCGTGTTCCAGAACATCGTGCTCAACCACGCCCAGACGGAGAAGCTGCTCGGCTCGGGCAAGATCGACCATGTCAACTTCACCGGCTCGGTCGCCGGCGGCAGGGCCATCGAGAAGGCGGCGGCGGGCACCTTCATGACGCTGGGGCTGGAGCTCGGCGGCAAGGACCCGGCCTATGTGCTGCCGGATGCGAAGCTCGACCACGCCGTCGCCAATCTGGTCGACGGCGCCTTCTTCAACTCCGGCCAGTGTTGCTGCGGCATCGAGCGCGTCTACGTGCACGAAAAGGTCTATGACCAGTTCGTCGAGGGCTTCATCGCCGAGACGAAGAATTATGTGGTGGGCAATCCGCTGGAACAGGCCACCACCATGGGGCCGATGGCGCAGGCGCGCTTCGCCGACCTGATCCGCGAGCAGAAGGCGGAGGCGCTGCGCAAGGGTGCCACCGCCCACGTCAACATGAAGGTGGACGGGGACGTGCCCGGCTCGCCCTACCTGGCGCCGGAGGTGCTGACCAATGTCGACCACCAGATGAGCGTGATGCGCGAGGAGAGCTTCGGCCCCATCGTCGGCATCATGAAGGTGCGCAACGACGAGGAGGCGGTCGCGCTGATGAACGACAGCCCCTACGGGCTCACCGCCTCGATCTGGACCAGCGACACCGAGCATGCCGTGGCCATAGGCGACCGCGTCGAGACCGGCACGGTGTTCATGAACCGGTGCGACTATCTCGACCCCGCGCTGGTGTGGACCGGCGTGAAGGACACCGGCAAGGGCGCGGCGCTCTCCGCCATCGGCTACGACAATCTGACAAGGCCGAAGAGCTATCATCTCAGAGAAGCTATCTGAGACCTGGAAACTAGGGATGAGGACCGCACCCCCTCATCCGGCCCTTCGGGCCACCTTCTCCCCGACGGGGAGAAGAGACTGGCGGCAGCGCCAGCGCCCTCCTCTCCCCGGCGGGGAGAGGGTGGTTTGCGTCAGCAAACCGGGTGAGGGGGCGTGCATATATCAATCGGGACCTCGCACCTCATGACCAAGCTCGTCTCCAAATGGAATTACCCCACCACCGTGCGCTTCGGCGCGGGGCGCATCAAGGAACTGCCGGAGGTGCTGGAGGCGACCGGCATCAAGCGGCCGCTCTTCGTCACCGACCCGGGGCTGGCCAAGCTGCCGGTGGTGGCCTCGACGCTGAAGATCCTCGACGCGGCCAAGGTGCCCTACGGCGTCTTTTCCGACGTCAAGCCGAACCCGGTGGAATCCAATCTCACCGCCGGCATCGAGGTGTTCAAGAAGGGCAAGCATGACGGCGTCATCGCCTTCGGCGGCGGCTCGGCGCTGGACCTGGGCAAGCTGATCGCCTTCCAGGCCGGCCAGAGCCGCCCGGTATGGGAATTCGAGGACATAGGCGACTGGTGGACGCGCGCGGACGCTTCACAGATCGTGCCCATCATCGCCGTGCCGACCACGGCCGGCACCGGCTCGGAGGTCGGCCGCGCCGGCGTCATCACCCACGAGGCCAGCCACACCAAGAAGGTCATCTTCCATCCGAAGATGCTGCCGCAGATCGTCATCGCCGATCCCGAGCTGACCGTCGGCATGCCGCCCTTCATCACCGCCGGAACCGGCATGGACGCGCTGGCGCACTGCCTGGAGGCCTATTGCGCGCCGGGCTACCACCCGATGGCGGACGGCATCGCGGTGGAGGGCGTGAGGCTGGTGTTCGAAAACCTGCCCAAGGCCTATGCCAACGGCAAGGACCTTGTCGCGCGCGCCCACATGATGAGCGCGGCGGCCATGGGCGCCACCGCCTTCCAGAAGGGGCTTGGCGCCATCCATTCGCTGTCGCACCCCATCGGCGCGCTCTACGACACCCATCACGGCATGACGAACGCCGTGTTCATGCCCTATGTGCTGGCCTTCAACCGCGATGCGGTCGAGGACAAGATCGTGCGCCTGGCCGCCTATTGCGGCATCAGGGGCGGCTTCGACGGCTTCGCCAAGGCGATCCTGAAGCTGCGCAAGGAACTGAAGGTGCCACACACCCTGCCGGGCCTCATCAAGGGGCTGGAGATGGACAAGAAGCGCGCCGGCCTGATCGCCGACATGGCGGTGGTGGATCCGACCGCCGGCGGCAATCCGGTCAAGCTTACCAAGAAGGCGGCGCAAGCCCTGCTCCAGAACGCCATGGAAGGGGCTCTTTGAGCCGTTCGAAAAGCGAGGAGAAACAAAAACGAAAGTTCATGTGCCTCAAGTGAAATTTTGCGCGTGAAACCGAATGCGGACGATTGCCACTTTGCCGGAAACGTAGTTTAGTTTCCGCCAGCGGGACGGAGGTCGGGAGGCACGCGTTCGTTTCACATGATTGTCACTGAGCATCGGTAACCGCATCGCAGGCGCCGGGAGGCGTCAGTACAACGGAGAGACACATGTTCAATTTTGCGGGGAAGATCCTGTCCCTTACCGCCGTGGCGCTGCTGACCACCACGGCCATCGGCTCGGCTCAGTCGATGGACGAGCTGGTCGCCGCGGCGAAGAAGGAGGGACAGCTCACCACCATCGCGCTGCCGCACGACTGGTGCGGCTATGGCGATCTGATCGAGGGCTTCAAGAAGAAGTATCCGGAGATTTCCGTCAACGAGCTCAACCCCGACGCCGGGTCGAGCGACGAGGTCGAGGCGATCAAGGCCAACAAGGACAACAAGGGCCCGCAGGCGCCCGACGTGGTCGACGTGGGCCTCTCCTACGGCCCGCAGATGAAGGCCGACGGTCTGATCCAGCCCTACAAGGTCTCCACCTGGGATTCGATCCCCGACAGCGCCAAGGATGCCGACGGCTACTGGTACGGCGACTATTACGGCGTGCTGGCCTTCCAGGTGAACAAGGACCTGGTGTCCAACCCGCCGCAGGACTGGTCGGACCTCCTGAAGGACGAATACAAGAACGCCGTGTCCCTGGCGGGTGATCCGCGCGCGTCGGCGCAGGCGATTATGAGCGTCTATGCCGCGGGCCTGGCCAATGGCGGCGAGGCGGGCGGCGAGGCTGCGGCCAAGGCCGGCCTCGACTTCTTCAAGGACCTCAACGCCAAGGGCAACTTCGTGCCGGTCATCGGCAAGACGGCGACCCTGGCGCAGGGCCAGACGCCGATCCTGATCTGGTGGGACTACAATGCCCTCTCCAGCCGCGACACGCTGAAGGACAACCCGCCCGTCGACGTGATCGTGCCGAAGTCGGGCGTGGTCGCCGGCGTCTACATCCAGGCGATCAGCGCCTATGCCCCGCATCCGAACGCGGCCAAGCTGTGGATGGAATATCTCTATTCCGACGAGGGGCAGCTCGGCTGGCTGAAGGGCTACTGCCACCCGATCCGCTTCAACGACCTCGCCAAGAACGGCAAGGTTCCGCAGGAACTGCTCGACAAGATGCCGCCGGCCGACGCCTATGCCAAGGCGGTGTTCCCGACGCTTGACGAACAGGCGGCCTCGAAGGACGTCATCACCAAGCAGTGGGACAGCGTCGTCGGCGCCAACGTTCAGTAAGGAACGCGACGGCCGGGCCGCCCCGCGCGGCCCGGCCGTCTCTCGGAATACGAAAATATGACCGACGCCATCGCCTCCGAACCCGCCGCGGTCCGGCAGTCCCTGCCGCCGGCAGCGGCCAGCAGGACCAGGCTGCCGCTGCATTGGCTGGGCGTGGCGCCCTTCTTCCTCTTCGCCCTGATGTTCCTGATCCTGCCGACGCTCTATCTGGTGCTCGGCGCCTTCCAGAACCCGCAGGGGCAGTTCACCTTCGCCAATATCGTGGCGCTGTTCCAGCCGTCGATCATCGCCGCCTACTGGATCTCGATCCGCATCAGCCTGGCCTCGGCCATCATCGGTGCGCTGGCGGGGCTGGCCATCGCGGTGGCCGTGGTGCGCGGCGGCCTGCCGGGCTGGGTGCGCTCGACCACCATGACCTTTTCGGGCGTGGCCTCGAATTTCGCCGGCGTGCCTCTGGCCTTCGCCTTCCTGGCCACGCTCGGCCGGCTCGGCCTCGTCACCATCCTGCTGCGCGACTGGTTCGGCATCAACATCTATGCGCTGGGCTTCAACATCCTGTCCTTCTCGGGCTTGACGCTGACCTATCTGTTCTTCCAGATCCCGCTCATGGTGGTCATCATCGCGCCCGCCATAGACGGGCTGAAGCGCGAATGGGCCGAGGCCGCCGCCACGCTGGGGGCCACCCAGTTCCAGTATTGGCGCATGGTGGCCATCCCCGTGCTGTGGCCGAGTTTCCTCGGAACCGTCGTGCTGCTCTTCGCCAACGCCTTCGGCGCCATCGCCACGGCCTATGCGCTGACCGGCTCCTCGCTCAACATCGTGCCGATCCTGCTCTACGCGCAGATTCGGGGCGACGTGCTGCAGGACCCGCATCTGGGCTATGCGCTGGCCTTCGGCATGATCTTCATCACCGGCGTGGCCAATGTGCTCTACATCTGGTTCCGGACGCGCAGCGAGCGGTGGCTGAAATGAAGAGCAGCCGCATCTGGGCCTGGGTCACCTTCGTTCTCGGCGCCGCCTATTTCTTCCTGCCGCTGATCGGCACCGTGGAGTTTTCGCTGCGCATGCGGCGCGGCGAATATTCGCTCGACGCCTACCGGGTGGTGCTGGGCGACCCGCGCTTCCAGGAAACCTTCCTCTATTCGACGGTGGTGGCCGTCTTCACCATCCTGATCGGCGTGGTGCTGGTGGTGCCGACGGCCTACTGGATCAGGCTGCGCCTGCCGCGCATCCGGCCAGTAGTGGAGTTCATCACGCTGCTGCCGCTCATCATCCCGGCCATCGTCATCGTGTTCGGCTATATCCGCATGTACGGCTCGTCCTCGCCGTTGCCGTTCCTGGCCACCAACCGCGGCGCCGACGTGCTCCTGATGATCGGCTATGCCACTCTGGCGCTGCCCTACATGTACCGCGCCGTCGACACCGGCCTGCGCACCATCGACGTGCGCACGCTGACCGAGGCCGCCCAGGTGCACGGCGCCGGCTGGACCACCATCATCGCCCGCATTATCCTGCCCAACGTGCTGATCGCGGTGCTGTCGGGCGCGTTCCTGACCTTTGCCATCGTCATCGGCGAGTTCACCATCGCCAGCCTGCTCAACCGCCCGGCCTTCGGCCCCTACCTGCAGAACATCGGCGCCAACCGGGCCTACGAGCCGGCGGCGCTTGCGGTGATCGCCTTCGCCATCACCTGGGGCTGCATGTCGGTGATCCAGGTGCTGTCGCGCTTCGCGCCGAAATCGGCCAACAATCCGAACTGATCCGAAAGGGCCCGATGTCCGAAACCTTCCTCAGCATCCAGGGTGTCCGCAAGGCGTTCGGCGCAACCACCGTCGTCAAGGACTTCAACCTCGATGTCGCGCGCGGCGAGTTCGTCTCCTTCCTCGGCCCGTCCGGCTGCGGCAAGACGACGATGCTGCGCATGGTGGCCGGCTTCGAGGAGCCGACGGCCGGACGCATCCTCATCGGCGGCAAGGACGTCACCAACCTCAAGCCCAACCAGCGCAACATCGGCATGGTGTTCCAGGCCTATGCGCTGTTTCCCAACCTGACGGTGGCGCAGAACATCGGCTTCGGCCTCAAGGTGGCGGGGGCGGCCAAGTCCGAGATCGACCAGCGCGTCAAGGAGATGCTGGCCATCATCAAGCTGGAGGAATACGGCGCCCGCTACCCCTACCAGCTTTCCGGCGGCCAGCAGCAGCGCGTGGCGCTGGCGCGGGCGCTGGCGCCCCGGCCCAAGCTGCTCCTGCTCGACGAGCCGCTGTCGGCGCTCGACGCCAAGGTGCGCCTTTCGCTGCGCGAGGAAATCCGCAGCATCCAGAAGAAGCTCGACATCACCACCATCTTCGTCACCCATGACCAGGAAGAAGCGCTGTCGATGTCGGATCGCATCGTGGTCATGTATGACGGCAGGGCCGAGCAGGCGGGCACGCCTTTCGAGATCTACAACCAGCCGGCGACGCGGTTCGTCGCCAACTTCGTCGGCACGCTGAACGTGCTGGACGCCACTGTCGTCGACCCGGCGGCGGGAACCGTGCGCGTCAACGACAACGACATCCCGCTGAAGACGGGAATGCTGAACGGGGCCAAGGCCGGCGACGTGCTGTCGCTCGCGCTTCGCCCGGAGGCGATCGCGCTCGGCGCGCGGCAGGGCAATGACAGCCGGCTTTCCGGCGAGATCGCCGACGTGCATTTCCTCGGCTCGGTGATCCGGGTGCGCGTCGGCCTCGGCAAGGGCCTGGTCTCGCTCGACACGTTCAACAATTCCGCCACGCCGCCGCCCAGGGTGGGCGACAAGGCGCAGATCAGCTTCTCTTCGGGCGACGTGCTGGTGCTGCGCTGATTTTCCTGCGAGCCAGGGCCGCGGCCATGCCCATTTTGCGCCTGCCCTGATCCGGTGCGCTGCCGGGAAGGCAGGGGCTTTTGGCGACATCGCCTGGCCCAGCCGCAAGGGCCGTGCTGCACATTGCATCGATCTGCATGAGAGGTTACTGCCTGCCCGGAAATTGAGCCGGATAAGCAGTGAAGCCGATCCTCTCCGACCTTCTGCGCGATTTCAGCATCGAGGACGACCGCGCCCCTGCGCCGCGGGGGCGCGACGGTCGCCTTGCCGGCCGGGCCATGTGCAAGGCAGGCCGCCCATGAGCGCACTCGTCTTCCTCGCCGTGCTTTCGGCGGCCGCCATGCATGCGAGCTGGAACGCGCTGGTGAAGGTGCATCTCGATCGTTTCCTGTCGGTGACGCAACTGACGCTCGGCATGGCGGCCATGGCGCTGGCGGCGGCGCCCTTCGTGGAGTTTCCCAAAGCCGAGGTGTGGCCGTGGATCGCCGCCTCGGTGTGCTTTCACATGGGCTACAAGCTGTGCCTGATCGGCGCCTACAAGGCGGGCGATCTTGCCCAGACCTATCCGCTGGCGCGCGGAACCGCGCCGCTGCTGGCGGCGCTGGGCGGCATCTTCGTCGTTTCGGAAGTGCCGGGTCCGTTCGCCATACTCGGCATCCTGCTGCTTTCGGCGGGCACGCTGGTCATGTCGTTCCGTGGCGGGAGACATCTGGAAAAGCTCAACCGGCATGCGGTGGGCTTTGCCCTGGCGACCTCGCTGTTCATCGCCAGCTACACGCTCTCCGACGGCAGCGGTGCGCGGCTGGCGGCTTCGGCGTCCAGCTATGCGGTGTGGCTGTTCATCTGCGACGGGGTCTGGTCGCTCGTCCTGTGCCTGGCAGTGCGGGGCACTTCCTGCCTGCGGCCGATGGCGCGCGACTGGAAGTCGGGGCTGGTCACCGGCGTGCTCAGCGGCGGCGCCTACTGGATCGTCATGTGGGCCATGACCAAGGCGCCGATCGCCTCGGTGGCGTCGCTGCGCGAGACGTCGATCCTGTTCGCCATGATGATCTCGGTCTTCGCCCTCGGCGAGAAGATGACGGGATGGCGCGGGGCCGCGGCATTGTCCATCGTGGCGGGCGTGGTGGCGCTGCGCATGGCGTGAGGCGGGCCCGGCGGTCCGCCGCTTGCGGTTTTCTCAGGCCGCGCCGATGCGCAGCAGGTCGTGGAAATGCACCACGCCCACCGGCATGCCGCCCTCCATCACCACCAGCGCGCTGATATTGTGCTTGTTGAGCAGCGCGATCGCGGCGCCGGCGAACATCTGCGGCTCGATCGTCTTCGGCGCGCGGGTCATCACCTCGTCCACGGTCGTCTCGGCGAGGTTGCGGTGCATGTTGCGGGCGAGGTCGCCGTCGGTGATGATGCCGGCCAGGCGCCCGTCCCCGTCTATCACGAATACGCAGCCCACCTTCTTCTGGGCCAGCGTCATGACTGCCTCGGGCATCCTGGTGCTGAGCCGCGCCAGCGGAATCTGGTCGCCGGTGCGCATGATCTCCGAAACGCGCGTCAGGTTGGCGCCGAGCTGGCCGCCCGGGTGGAAGGTGCGGAAATGCTCCGGCGTGAAGCCGCGGGCTTCCAGCAGCGCGATCGCCAGCGCATCGCCCGTCACCAGTTGCAGCAGCGTGGACGTGGTCGGCGCAAGCCCGTGCGGGCAGGCCTCCGCCGCGCGCGGCAGCAGCAGCACCACATCGGCCGCGCGTGCCAGCGCCGAGGACTTGCCAGCGGTGATGGCGACCAACGGGATGGAGAAGCGGCGCGAATAGGCGATGATGCCCTTCAGCTCCGGCGTCTCGCCCGACCACGACAGGGCAATGATGGCGTCGTCGGCGGCGATCATGCCGAGGTCGCCGTGGTTGGCCTCGACAGGATGCACGAAGAAGGCCGGCGTGCCGGTGGAAGCCAGTGTGGCCGCGACCTTGGAGCCGATATGGCCGCTCTTGCCGACGCCGGTGACGATGACGCGGCCGGTGATCGACGAGACGATGCCGACCGCCTCGGCGAAGGGCGCGGCCAGCCCGTCCTGCAGGGCGGCCGCCAGCGCCTCGATGCCGGCCTGCTCGGTGGCCACGGTGCGGAGCGCGGATTCGATCGCCGCCTGCGGATCGGGCTGTGCGTTCTTCAAGGGTCGTGTCTGCATGAAGCATGCGATTAGCGCTTCGGATGCGGCCTGTCCAACTCAATCGCCGCCGCGCCGCTTCCGGGCTTCCCCTCAACCCTGTGTTAACCATCGCCGTTTACGGTTCGGTAAAACTTGGGCGCATGCCGGCAGACAGTGGTGACGATGTCGCGGGGACCTCAGAAGAGCCGAACGGGAAAGGCTGCCCGCGTGCTGTCGCTGGCGGCAGCGGCGCTTGCCTTCCCGCATGCGGGCATCGTTCCGGCCGCAGCGCAGGACACCCAACTGCGCGGCTTCATTTCCGATCCGGCGGTTCAAAACGCACAGACGTCCCCGCCGCCAGCCTACACGCCCGTCAGCCCGGGCGCCGTGGCCGACGCCGCGCAGGCGGATGACGGCACATCCGATTCGCCTGTCCCGGCGCCCCCCAGCGCGCGCAGGACGACCGGCGCGCAGGCTCGGGCGGCGGCGTCGGCAGGGCCTGCCGCGGATGCCGACGAGCCCGAACAGGGAAATCTCCGGACGACGACGGTGGATGCGGCCGAACCGGAGAATTCCGTCGCCCGCGCGGAGCGCACGGGCGCCATCGAGCGGCGGGAGAGGCGTGAGGAGGACAATGCCTTCGAGGCGGTCGGCGTCAGGATGGGCTCCTTCCTCCTGCGGCCGTCGATCGAGCAGGGGGTCAAGGCCACTTCGAACGCGGATTCCAGCGTCGGCGGCAGGCCGGCGGTGCTTTCGGAAACCACGCTGCGCTTCGACGCCGCGTCCGACTGGGAGGGCAATTCGGCCAACGTCAATGGCTACGGCATCTTCCGCAAGACGCTTTCGGGGCAGGAGGTGCAGGACGTCCAGGGCCGCGTCGAAGGAACGCTGGACCTCGACCTCGGCCATGACTGGCGCGCGCTGGCCCGGCTCGGCTACGAGGCTGCGCCCGAGACCGCCGATTCACCGGTCGTCATCGAAGGCACGCTTTCGCAGCCGCTTCGGCAGAGCTTCGACGGCGGGCTCGGCATCCGCAAGGACATCGGCAAGGTGCGCCTCGGGCTGGCGGGTGCCGCCACGCGCGACATCTACGGCGATGCCGACCTTTCCTCCGGCGGCGTGCTTTCGCAGAAGGACCGCGATTCCACGCTCTATACGGTGGCGCTGCGGGGCGGCTACGAGATTTCTCCGGTTCTGACGCCGTTTGCCGAGCTGGAGATCGGCCGCCGTGTCTTCGACCACCGCGCCGACGCAAACGGCTACGAGCGCTCGTCGAACCGGATCGGCGGGCGCGGCGGCCTTGCTCTCGACCTCGGCGAGAAGCTGGGCGGCGAGGTTTCGGCGGGCTGGATTCGCGAGAGCTTCGACGACGACCGCCTGGCGCCGATCTCGGCAGCGACGGTGGCGGCCGACCTGAGATGGTCGCCCGAGCGCGGCACGGTCATCGGCCTGCGCGGAGACACCACGCTGGAGGACACCACCAGCGCCGGCCAGAGCGGGTCCATACTCTATGCCGCACGCCTCTCGGCGGAACGCCGCGTCCGTGCGGACCTGACCGCCAATGCCGAGTTCGGCGCAGGCTGGCGCGACTATCTGGGCTCCGGCGGCCACGACCTCATCTACAGCGCCGAGGCGGGGCTGACCTGGTGGCTCAACCGCTATGCCGGCATCACCGGCCGCGCCCGCCACGAAGCGGTCACCAGCAACCTGCCCGACCGCGACAGCCGCACGAACAGCGTCTATCTCGGCCTAATCCTGCAGCGCTGAATCCATTCAGCGCGGATGAGCGACTACGCTATCCGGCGGCCACCTTGCGCCGGGCCGGCTCCACTTCGGCCAGAAGGGTGCGGATGGAACAGGCCATGCTTTCGTTCATGTCGCTGCGCGACAGGGCGAACGCTACATTGGCCTCGATGAAACCCTCCGGCGAGCCGCAGTCGAATGTGCGGCCGCGGTAGTGATAGCCGTAGAAGGATTGCTGCCTTTCCAGCTTCAGCATGGCGTCGGTGAGCTGGATCTCGTTGCCGGCGCCGCGCTCCTGGCTTTCCAATATGGCGAATATCTCCGGCTGGAGGATGTAGCGGCCGTTGATGTAGAGGTTGGAGGGCGCCGTTCCGGGCTTCGGCTTCTCCACCATTCCGGTGATGCGGAAGCCGGTGGAGGCGTCTTCGCCGCGCCCGACAATGCCGTATTTGTGCGTTTCGGAGGGGTCGCACTCCTCGACGGCGATGATGCTGCCGCCGGTTTCGTTGTAGAGCGCCACCATGTCCTTCATGCAGCCCTGATCGGGCAGGGTGATCATGTCGGGCAGCAGGAGCGCGAAGGGCTCGTCGCCGACCAGTTCGCGCGCGCACCACACCGCATGGCCGAGGCCGAGCGGTACCTGCTGGCGGGTGAAGCTGGTCTGGCCCGGCTGCGGCTGAAGGCGGTGGAGGCGGTCGAGCTGGTCGTCCTTGCCGCGCTCGGCAAGCGTGTGGTTCAGCTCGAACTGGATATCGAAATGGTCCTCGATGACCGCCTTGTTGCGGCCGGTCACGAAAATGAAATGCTCTATCCCGGCCTCGCGCGCCTCATCCACGACATATTGGATGACCGGCCTGTCGACGACGGTCAGCATCTCCTTCGGGATCGCCTTGGTGGCGGGAAGGAAACGCGTACCGAGGCCGGCGACCGGAAAGACTGCCTTGCGTACTTTTCTCATGGACCGATTATCCGTGTGGTTGGCTGCTTCCGCAATGCCCGTTTAACGGGACATTTTCACGCCGGAATTGAGGATTAATGAACAGCCGAAATGTGGCTTTCGGTTAATAAGGGTTGAAGTTGTTTTTCGTTCCCGACATGGACCATGGTAAACCAAATCCTAACCCGGTTCCGGCGATAATTGATCTTCCTGCGACCAAGAAGGAGGACAACGTGCCCGCTCGCACCACCGCAAGGCGTATAGCCCGCTTCGCCGCCGCAACCGCCCTTTCGCTCGCGCTGATCCTGCCCGCAGGTTCCGCCTTCGCCGATGCCGGCTTCCGGAACTGGATCGCCTCCTTCCGGGCGACCGCCGAGCAGGCGGGCGTTTCGCGCGCCGTCTACGACCGCGCCTTCCGCGGCATCACCGACATAGATCCCGAAGTGCTGCAGAAGGCCCGCTACCAGCCCGAATTCACCGCGCCCGCCTGGGACTATTTCGACAACCGCGTGCACGACGAGGCGGTCGCCAACGGCCGCGCCATGGCGCGGCAGTGGAAGCCGTGGCTCGACCGCATCGAGCAGCGCTTCGGCGTCGACCGCTACACGCTGCTGGCGATCTGGTCGATGGAATCGAACTATGGCGAGACGCTGAAGCGCACCGACATCATGCGCAACGTGATCCGCTCGCTGGCCACGCTCGCCTATGGCGACCCGCAGCGGGCCAAGTTCGCCCGCACGCAACTCATCGCCGCGCTCAAGATCCTGCAGAGCGGCGACATCGATGAAAGCCATCTCAGCGGCTCGTGGGCCGGAGCCATGGGCCACACCCAGTTCATCCCGACCAGCTACCAGAGCTATGCGGTTGACATGGACGGCAACGGCAGGCGCGACATCTGGAACTCGGTGCCCGACGCGCTGGCCACCGCCGCCAACCTGCTGCGCAAGAACGGCTGGCAGAGCGGGCGCACCTGGGGCTACGAGGTGGCGCTGCCGCAGGGCCGAAAGTTCCCGGCCGGCACGATGTCGATCGCCAAGTGGCAGGCGCTGGGTGTGGCGCGCGCCAACGGCAAGCCCTTCAAGAACGCCAGCGAGAGCGCCGAGCTGAAGCTGCCCGGCGGCCGCGAGGGCCCGGCCTTCCTGGTCATCAAGAACTTCTCGGTCATCAAGCGCTACAACAACGCCGACAAATATGCCTTCGCCGTAGGCCTGCTGGCCGACGAGATCGCCGGATATGGCGGGCTGGTCCGCGACTGGAACAGGCCCTTCACCAAGCTGACCTTCGTGGAAAGGCAGGAGCTTCAGCAGAGGCTGGCCGCGCGGGGCTACTACGGCGGAAAGTTCGATGGCAAGATCGGCGAGGTTTCCAAGGCGGCCATCATGAGCTTCCAGGCACAGGCGGGCATTGCCCAGGACGGGCATCCGAGCATGGAAGTGCTCAAATGGCTGAGGAAATAGCCGTCAGGGCTCTGGGGTAGGAGGCTCCATTTGGCTGAGGCACCGCGTTTTCGCAGAGTGGCGCTGCGGGTGCCGCTGCTGCTGGCTGCCTTTGCCATGGCAACCGCGCTCGCCATGGCGGCCCTGCATTCGCCCGCAGCCGCCCAGGAGCAGGGCTGGTCGCTGCGCAACCTTTTGTTCCCGCGCAGGAGCGAGCGGGTTTATCCGCCGGCGCCGGAGATCACGCCGCCTCAGCCCAGGAAAAAGGCAAGGACGGCACCGGCCCAGCCGGCCGAGCCGCCGCGCCCGCCGGTGGCGGAGAAGGCGCCGGACGCGCGCACCGTGCTGGTCGTCGGCGATTTCATGGCCAGCGGCCTGGCGGAGGGACTGGACGAGATGTTCGCGGACAATCCCGGCATCCGCGTGGTCGATCGCAGCAAAGGCTCTTCGGGCTTCGTGCGCGACGATTTCTACGACTGGCCGAAGGAGATCGGTCCGCTGCTGGAGAGCGAGAAGCCGGCTGCGGTTCTGATCATGATGGGATCCAACGATCGCCAGCAGATGCGCGTCGGCGACCAGCGCGAGCCGCCCCGCTCCGACGTCTGGACCATGGCCTACGAGTCCCGCACCAAGGTGTTCGGCAAGGCGGTCGCCGCCGCCAAGGTGCCGTTCCTGTGGGTGGGCGTACCGGCCTTCAAGGCAAGCCGCATGACGGCCGACATGCTGGCCTTCAACGACATCTACAAGGCAGCGGCCGAAGGCAGCGGCGGCGATTTCGTCGACATCTGGGACGGTTTCGTGGACGAGAACGGCGCCTTCGTGTCGACCGGGCCGGACGTGAGCGGCCAGCCCGTGCGCCTGCGCGCCGACGACGGCATCAACCTGACGCGGGCCGGCAAGCGCAAGGTGGCGTTCTACGCGGAAAAGCCGCTGCTCAAGCTGCTGGGCCTGGCAAGCCCCACCGGCGTGCCGGCCGCACCCTTGCCCGCCGCGCCCTCTGCCGAAACGCCGGAAGGGGCGGCCGCGCCGGCGGTGGTGGACCGCACGCAACCCATGCTGCTGGACGACCCGGCGCTGGACGGCGGCACTGAGCTTCTCGGCGCGGCTCCGGAAACCGCACCGGGCGCGGCCACGCCCGCCGAAAGGCTGCTGGTGCAGGGCATCGCGCCACAGGTCGCGCCCGGGCGTGCCGACGATTTTTCCTGGCCGCCGAAGACCGGATCGGAGAAGCCGGCCGCCAGCACGGCCGGCGTGGCGGCGCAGTAGCGGCCAATCTCGGCGCGGAGACACATGGAACGCCGGTCCTTGTGCTGGCGAATACCCCCACCCCTAGGCTGAATCGACATTCAGCACCAGAAGGCGATTGCAGCGAGATATAGGGTTGCGAGGTAGTTGAGGGGCAATCGATCGTATCGGGTTGCGATGCGGCGCAGTTGCTTGAGCTTGCCGATGGTTCGCTCGACGCGGTTGCGCAGTTTGTACTTGCTGGGATCGAAGGCCCTCTTGCGGGGCATGCATGTGCGCCGGGGAATGATGGGCCGGGCGCCGCTGGCCGCGATATGATCGAGGATGGCGTGGGCATCGTATGCCTTGTCGGCGACGACGTGATCGGCGGGCAGGCCCGTCAGCAAGGGGATGGCCAGCCTGGCGTCGCTGGTGTTGCCGCTTGTCAGGATGAAACGCACGGGGCGGCCGAACGTATCGACCGCGATATGCCATTTGGACGTCAGCCCTCCGCGGGAGCGCCCCAGAGCCTGGTCGCGGAGCCCCCTTTTTGACCCGTTGCCGCCTGGGCGTGGGCACGCACGATCGATGAGTCGATCATCAGATATTCGTTGTCCCGGTCGCGGGCGAGCAGGCTGAAGATACGCTCCCACACGCCGGCGCGCGCCCAGCGGGTGAAGCGCTTGTGCACCGTCTTGTATTTGCCATAGCGCTCGGGCAGGTCCGACCAGCGCGCACCTGATCGCAAAACCCACAAAACACCGTTCACAAACAACCGGTTGTCGCCCGCTGTCCGACCCGGATCGGATACTTTGCCCGGCAGCATCGGCTCGATCCGATGCCACTGCGTCTCGCTCAACTCGTACCGCTTGATCCCCATGACGCCTCCGCAAATCGCGGAAACTCATGAATCAGACATCAACCCAATTGGGAACCCTGAATGTCGATACGGCCTAACCCCTCCCCACAAGGGGGAGGGGGACGATTCCGTCGAGGCCTCAACCGAAATTCGTCGATGTTCGATGTCGGATAGAGCTGCTGCGAAGTTCCCCTCCCCCTTGTGGGGAGGGGACAGGGGTGGGGGTAGAGCCATATCCGGATAGGCTGCAAACTCAGCGCGGCAGCACGCTCGTGCCCATCAGCGCCTCGTCGATGGCGCGCGCCGCCTGCCTGCCCTCGCGGATCGCCCATACCACCAGCGACTGACCGCGTCGCGCGTCGCCGGCGGCGAACAGTTTTTCGGCGCTGGTGCGGTAGTCGCGGTCGTCGGCCGAGACGTTGCGCGAGCGGCGGGTATCGGTCGCCATCCGCATCCTGCCCTCCAGTTCCGACACCACGCCGGTGGCGAGCGGGCCGGCGAAGCCGATGGCGATGAAGGCCAGGTCCGCGCGGATGACGAATTCGGTGCCCGGGACCGGCTTGCGCTTCTCGTCCACCTCGCAGCACTTCACGCCGGTGAGCTGGCCTTCCTCGCCGATGAACTCCAGCGTCGCCACCTGGAATTCGCGCTCCGCGCCCTCGGCCTGGCTGGAGGAGGTGCGCATCTTGGTCGCCCAGTAGGGCCACACCGAAAGCTTGTCCTCCTTTTCGGGCGGCTGCGGGCGGATGTCGAGCTGGGTGACGCGCACCGCGCCCTGCCGGAAGGCGGTGCCGACGCAGTCGGAGGCGGTGTCGCCGCCGCCCACCACCACCACATGCTGGCCGCCCGCCAGGATCGGCCTGGACGGCCAGGCGACCGACTGGATGCCCTCGCCGCCGACGCGCCGGTTCTGCTGCACCAGATAGGGCATGGCGTCGTGCACCCCGTCGAGATCGTCGCCGGGAATGCCGGCGGCACGCGGCGTTTCCGAGCCGCCGCAGTAGAGCACCGCGTCATAGTCGGCCAGCAACTCGGTCGCGGGCTTGTCGACGCCGACATTGACGCCGCAGAAGAAGGTCACGCCCTCGCCCTGCATCTGCTCGATGCGGCGGTCGATATAGTGCTTCTCCATCTTGAAGTCGGGGATGCCGTAGCGCATCAGCCCGCCGGGGCGGCTCTCGCGCTCGTAGACATGCACGTCGTGGCCGGCGCGGCCGAGCTGCTGGGCGGCGGCCATGCCGGCCGGCCCGGAGCCGATGATCGCCACGCGCCTGCCCGTCTTGCTCTGCGGCGGATAGGGGCGCACATAGCCGGTCTCGTAGGCCTTGTCGGCGAGCGCCTGCTCCACCGTCTTGATGGCGACGGGAATGTCCTCCAAGTTCAGCGTGCACGCTTCCTCGCAAGGCGCCGGGCAGATGCGGCCGGTGAATTCGGGGAAGTTGTTGGTGGAGTGCAGGTTGCGGATGGCTGTGTCCCAGTCGCCCTGGTAGACGAGGTCGTTCCAGTCGGGGATCTGGTTGTGCACCGGGCAGCCGGTCGGCCCGTGGCAATAGGGCACGCCGCAATCCATGCAGCGCGCCGCTTGCTTCTCCACCTCCGTATCCGACATCGGCAGCGTGAACTCGCGGAAATGCCGGATGCGATCGGCGGCCGGCTGGTACTTGTGGACCTGCCGGTCGATCTCGAGAAAACCTGTCACCTTGCCCATGTCAAACTCTCGTTCGTAGCCCGGCGCGCTCGCACCGCCGGTTCGCTAAATCGGTGAGACGCCGCGCCCGGCGCGGCATCCGCGAAAGCCGTTGCTATTCCGCCGCCATGCCCATGCGCAGGCGCTCCATCTCCTGCAGCGCACGGCGGTATTCGACGGGCATCACCTTGCGGAATTTCGGCCGGTAGCCGACCCAGTTGTCGAGGATCGTCCTGGCCCTGGTCGAGCCGGTGTAATGCGCGTGGTTGGAGATGAGCTGGTAGAGGCGCTCCTCGTCGTGGCTGGTCATGTCGCCCGACACGTTGACGCGGCCCTTGTGGTCGATGTCGCCGCCGTGATGCAGCAGCTTCTCCATCAGGTCGTCCTCTTCGGGCACCGGCTCTAATTCTACCATGGCCATGTTGCAGCGGTTGGCGAAATCCCCTTCCTCGTCCAGCACATAGGCGACGCCGCCCGACATGCCGGCGGCGAAGTTGCGCCCGGTGCTGCCGATCACGACGACCACGCCGCCGGTCATGTATTCGCAGCCATGGTCGCCCACGCCCTCGACCACGGCGACCGCGCCCGAGTTGCGCACGGCGAAGCGCTCGCCGGCGACGCCGCGGAAGTAGCACTCGCCTTCGATGGCGCCGTAGAGCACTGTGTTGCCGACAATGATGGATTCTTCCGCCACGATCCTGGCTTCCTCCGGCGGGCGGATGACGATGCGGCCGCCCGACAGCCCCTTGGCGACATAGTCGTTGCCGGCCCCGACCAGCTCGAAAGAGACGCCGCGCGTCAGGAAGGCGCCGAAGGACTGGCCGGCGGTGCCGGTCAGCTTCACCGTAATGGTGTCCTCGCGCAGCCCCTTATGCCTGAAGCGCTTGGCGACCTCGCCCGAAAGCATGGCGCCCACCGAGCGGTCGACATTGCGGATACCGGCCTCGATCGTCACCGGCTGGCGTGCTTCCAGCGCCGGCCTGGCCTCTTCGATCAGCCGGCGGTCCAGCACGTCGTCGATCGGATGCTTCTGCCGCTCGGTCCAGTGGGTCTGGGCCGAGGGCGCGTTGGGCTTGTGGAACATGCGGCTGAAATCCAGCCCGCGTGCCTTCCAATGGTCGATGACCGCCCGCTTCTCCAGGAGATCGGTGTCGCCGACGATCTCGTCGAGATGGGTGAAGCCCATTTCGGCCAGAAGCTCGCGCACCTCTTCGGCTACGTAAAAGAAGAAGTTGATGACGTGCTCGGGCGTGCCCTTGAAACGCTTGCGCAGCACAGGGTCCTGCGTGGCCACGCCCACCGGGCAGGTGTTGAGATGGCACTTGCGCATCATGATGCAGCCGGCCGCGATCAGCGGCGCGGTGGCGAAGCCGAACTCGTCGGCGCCCAAAAGCGCACCGACGACGACATCGCGGCCGGTGCGCAGGCCGCCGTCCACCTGCAAGGCCACTCTGGAGCGCAGGCCGTTCAGCACAAGCGTCTGGTGCGTCTCGGCAAGGCCCATTTCCCAGGGCGAGCCGGCGTGCTTGAGCGAGGTCAGCGGCGAGGCGCCGGTGCCGCCGTCATAGCCGGAGATGGTGATGTGGTCGGCGCGCGCCTTGGCCACGCCCGCCGCCACCGTGCCGACGCCAACCTCCGAGACCAGCTTGACCGACACGTCGCCGGCCGGATTGACGTTCTTCAGGTCGTAGATGAGCTGGGCGAGGTCCTCGATGGAATAGATGTCGTGGTGCGGCGGCGGCGAAATGAGGCCGACGCCCGGCGTCGAATGGCGGGTCTTGGCTATGGTGGCGTCCACCTTGTGGCCGGGAAGCTGGCCGCCCTCGCCGGGCTTGGCGCCCTGCGCGATCTTGATCTGCATCATGTCTGAATTGACGAGATATTCCGCCGTGACGCCGAAGCGGCCGGAGGCAACCTGCTTGATGGCCGAGCGTTCCGGGTTCGGCCGGCCGTCCGGCAGCGGGAAGTAGCGGTCCGGCTCCTCGCCGCCCTCGCCGGTGTTGGACTTGCCGCCGATGGCGTTCATGGCGCGCGCCAGCGTGGTGTGCGCCTCCCTGGAGATCGAGCCGAAGGACATCGCCCCGGTGGAGAACCGCTTGACGATCTCGGAGGCCGGCATGACCTTTTCCAGCGGCACCTTCTCTCGGTCGGTTTCCCCGGCGGTCCTGATCTTGAACAGGCCGCGTATGGTCTGCGCCCGCGCCGTCTCGTCGTCTATCTCGCGCGAATAGTCCTTGAAGGTCTCCCAGGAGCCCTGGCGCACCGCATGCTGGAGCTTCGCCACCGCGTCGGGCGACCACATATGCGCCTCGCCGCGCATGCGGAACATGTATTCGCCGCCGACCTCCAGCGCATTGCGCAGTACCGGGTCGTCCCCGAAGGCCTCGGTGTGGCGCCGTACCGTCTCGGCCGCGATCTCCTCCAGCCCCACGCCCTCGATGAGGGTGGCGGTGCCGGTGAAGTACTTGTCCACGAAGTCCGACTTCAGGCCCACCGCATCGAAGATCTGCGCGCCGCAATAGGACTGGTAGGTGGAGATGCCCATCTTGGACATGACCTTCAATATGCCCTTGCCGATGGACTTGATGTAGCGGGTCACCACCTCGCGCTCGTCGACCTCGGGCGGGAAGGCGCCGCGCCGATGCATGTCGACCAGCGTGTCGAAGGCGAGATACGGGTTGATCGCCTCCGCCCCGTAGCCGGCAAGGCAGCAGAAATGGTGGATTTCGCGCGGCTCGCCCGATTCCACCACCAGCCCGACCGAGGTGCGAAGACCCTTGCGGATCAGGTGGTGGTGCACGGCCGCCGTGGCAAGCAGGGTGGGGATGTCGATGCGGTCCGGTCCTACCTGACGGTCGGAAAGCACGATGATGTTGTAGCCGCCGGCCACCGCGGCCTCCGCGCGCTCGCACAGCCGCTCGATAGCCGCCGGCATGCCGGCGGCGCCCTCGTTGGCGGCATAGGTGATGTCGATGGTCTTGGTGTCGAAGCGGTCCTCGGTGTGGCCGATGGAGCGGATCTTCTCCAGGTCGGCATTGGTCAGGATCGGCTGGCGCACTTCCAGCCGCTTGCGGCGCGACGTGCCGACAAGGTCGAAGATGTTGGGCCGCGGCCCGATGAAGGAGACCAGGCTCATCACCAGTTCCTCGCGGATCGGGTCGACGGGCGGGTTGGTCACCTGGGCGAAGTTCTGCTTGAAATAGGTGTAGAGGATGCGGGTCTGGTCGGACATGGCCGAGATCGGCGTGTCGGTGCCCATGGAGCCCACCGCCTCCTGACCGGTGACGGCCATCGGCGCCATCAACAGCTTCAGGTCCTCCTGCGTGTAGCCGAAGGCTTGCTGGCGGTCGAGCAGGGAGACGTCGCGGCGCAGCGCGCGCGGCTCCACCGGGGCGAGGTCTTCCAGGATGAGCTGGGTGTTGGCCAGCCACTTCTTGTAGGGGTGCCGGTGGGCGATTTCCGACTTGATCTCCTCGTCGGAGACGATGCGTCCCTTTTCCAGGTCGATCAGCAGCATCTTGCCGGGCTGCAGGCGCCACTTCTTCACGATGCGCTTTTCCTCCACCGGCAGCACGCCGGCTTCGGAAGCCAGGATCACGCGGTCGTCGTCGGTGACGATGTAGCGGGCGGGGCGAAGCCCGTTGCGGTCCAGCGTGGCGCCGATGCGGCGGCCGTCGGTGAAGGCCACCGCCGCCGGGCCGTCCCACGGCTCCATCAGCGCCGCGTGGTATTCGTAGAAGGCGCGGCGGTCGTCGTCCATCAGCCGGTTGCCGGCCCAGGCTTCCGGGATCAGCATCATCATGGCATGCGGCAGCGAATAGCCGCCCTGCCACAGGAACTCGAGCGCGTTGTCGAAGCAGGCCGTGTCGGACTGGCCTTCGTAGGAGATCGGCCACAGCTTGGAGATGTCGTTGCCGAACAGCTCCGAATCGACCGAGGCCTGGCGGGCAGCCATCCAGTTGACGTTGCCGCGCAGCGTGTTGATCTCGCCGTTGTGCGCAACCATGCGGTAGGGGTGCGCCAGCTTCCACGACGGGAAGGTGTTGGTGGAAAAGCGCTGATGGACGAGGATCAGCGCCGTCTCGAAGCGCGGGTCCCTGAGGTCACGATAATAGGCGCCGACCTGGTAGGCCAGGAACATGCCCTTGTAGACGATGGTGCGCGCCGACATCGACACGCAGTAGGCGCCGACGTCGCGGTTGTCGTTTTCGGCATAGATGCGGCCCGAAATGACCTTGCGCAGGATATAGAGTCGGCGCTCATAGTCGTCGTCATCGGCTATCTCCGCCGGGCGCCCGAAGAACACCTGCCGGTGAAACGGCTCGGACGCGGCGATGTCCGGAACCTTCGACAGCGAGGAACTGTCCACCGGCACGTCGCGGAAGCCGAGCACCGGGATGCCTTCCGATTGGGCCGACTCGCGGATCACGGCCTCGATATGCGCGCGCTGGGCGGCATCCTGCGGCATGAACCAGTGGCCGGCCGCGTAGTGGCCCGGCTGCGGCAGCTCGATGCCTTGCGCGGCCATTTCCTCGCGGAAGAAGCGATCGGGAATCTGCACCAGCACCCCGGCGCCGTCGCCCATCAGCGGGTCGGCGCCCACGGCGCCGCGATGGGTCAGGTTCTCCAGCATGAAGAGCCCGTCCTCGACGATGGCGTGGGACTTCGCGCCCTTCATGTTGGCGATGAAGCCGACGCCGCAGGCATCGTGCTCGTTGCGCGGATCGTAGAGGCCCTGCGGGGGCGGCAAACCGCCTTCCTGTCGCGGTCCATGGCGGGCGACGGCGGTCGCTTTGCTCTGCGCGGCCGGCATGAAATCCGTCGTCACAGATGGCGTCGCGTGCCTCATCGTGCTGTTCTCCATTGTGCGCCTGCGGCGCCCGCTTCAGGGAGAACCCGGGGGCCTCCCCCTCAAAATCCGCGCTGCGTGCCGCATATGATCTGGCTTCGCGCCGGACGTGATCGGTGACTGGCCGTCGGCCAGGCGTATCGGCGCCTCATGACGGCAGGCGGCCATGCGGCGCATGATACGCCGATCCGCCCTGCATCATATCGATAAATGAGACAGCATTGCTGTCCTAATTAATGGCAGAATTTAAAATCGCACACAAGACCGATTTCAAAATTTTCTGACGCTGGCGCGATATAAAATTTCCAGGCGCCGCCAAGTATCGCAATTTTTGGCAAAAATCTTTGCAGGCGGGGCCTTTCCGCCTTGCCCCTGGCTTCAACGATTTTGCTGTCCGGCCCTTGCGGCGGCGGCCGGAAACCGGCCATGGTCCGCCCGCATCGCAACGACGGAAAAGCACATGTTCTTCGCCTCCGACAACTGGGCCGGCGCCCATCCCGCCATCGCAGCCGGCCTTTCGGCCAATGCCCAGGGCTACAGCGCGGCCTATGGCGAAGGAGATCTGGACAAGGCGGTCTACCGGCAGTTCAGCGAGATCTTCGAGCGCGAGGTGGCGATCTTCTTCGTCGCCACCGGCACGGCCGCAAATTCTCTGTCGCTGGCCGCCTGCAACAAGCCGGGCGGCATCGCCTTCTGCCACCGCGAATCGCATGTGGTCGAGGACGAGTGCGGTGCGCCGGAATATTTCACCGGCGGCTCGCGCCTGCATGCGGTTGACGGCGCCCTGGGCAGGATCGAGCCGAGGAACCTGGCGCGCGCGCTGGACCGTTTCGTTCCCGAATTCGTCCATGCCGGCCGGCCGATGGCCGTCTCCATCACCCAGTCCACGGAGGTGGGCACGGTCTACGGGCTGGACGACATCGCCGAAATTTCCGCCATCGCCAAACGCCACGGCCTGCCGCTGCACATGGACGGTGCGCGCTTCGCCAACGCGCTGGTGGCGCTGGAGGTCACGCCGGCCGAAATGACCTGGAAAAGGGGCGTGGACCTGCTTTCCTTCGGCGGCACCAAGAACGGCTGCTGGTGCGCGGAGGCGGTCGTGCTGTTCGACCCCGGCCAGGCCCGCGAGATGGGCTTCCTGCGCAAGCGGGCTGCCCAGCTCTTCTCCAAGTCGCGCTTCGTGGCGGCGCAGTTCGACGCCTATTTCCGCGACGGACTGTGGCTGCAAACGGCGCGCCACGCCAATGCCATGGCCGCCCGGCTGGCGGCGGCGATCGAGGATTCGTCCTCGGCGCGGCTCGCATGGCTGCCGCAGGCCAACGAGGTCTTCGCGGTGATGCCCAAGGCGCAGGCCGAGCGGCTGCAGGCACAGGGCGCGGCCTTCTACGACTGGCACGCCCCGCACGGCTTCGATGGCCATGCCGGCAAGGACGAGGGGCTCTACCGCTTCGTCACCAGTTTCGCCACGACGGCCGAGGAAGTCGACCGCTTCGGCTCGCTGCTCGCAAAATAGCAAAAAAGCGGCGCCTTTCGGCGCCGCTCTCGTCTCGGGAGGAGACTGGATCGGCTTTAGTGGGTGGCCTGGCCTTCGATCTGCTTGGCCTTGGCGGGTGCCGCGGTGATCTCGATCTTGCGCGGCTTCAACTCCTCGGGGATGTTGCGCTTGAGGTCGATGTGCAGCAGGCCGTTTTTCAGAATGGCGCCCACCACGTCCACATGGTCGGCTAGCTGGAAGCGGCGTTCGAACGCGCGGGAGGCAATGCCGCGATAAAGCAGCTCGGAGCCTTCGCCCTCACCCTCTTCCTTGCGCACGCCCTTGACGGTCAGCACGTTGCGGTGCGCCTCGATCGAGATCTCCTCGTCGGAAAAGCCGGCCACCGCCATGGTGATGCGGTAGGAATCTTCGGCTGTGCGCTCGATATTGTAGGGCGGATATGTCTGGCCGCTGTCGGGCTGGCCGAGCGAATCCAGCATCGTGAAGAGCCGGTCGAAACCGACGGTCGAACGGTAGAGAGGGGAAAAATCAACGTGACGCATGAGGTGTTCTCCTGCTGAGCAACATGTTTGCGTTTGGCCCTGGCAAGACCCGGAAGGCGACTTGAACGGACCAGCGGTCCCTTGATCGGCGACCGCAAAGCTCATTTGGGTGGCCGGACGAGGGGTTTCAAGCCCAGGTTTCTTTTCGCGCTTTTCCGGCCGCTTCCTTCCTGAACGGCAGATGAACCGTGCCTTCGGCTTCCATTCAGGCCGGATGGGCTACAAGCAGCATCGACAACCAGTACGGCGGCGCCGAAGACGGGCCGCCACGAGGCCGAACCGGGTGTTAACGTCCCTTCCTCCCGGATCGACAGGGGCCGGAAGCGCGCGAACGCGGCTTCCGGCCCCGCTCGCATCGGTGCCGGCTTCATGACCGGCGGCTTTGCTTTTGCCGGATTTGCTTCTATCACCGTGACGGCGCCCCGCTGTCCGGGGCATGTGAGCGAGCCGAGGCGCCGAATGGCGGACGTCCTGTACGAAATCCCGGGAAATCCCGTGCCCGAGCAGGCCGTCGGCGGCCGTTTCGTGGCGCAGGACGGCAAAAGCATCCGCTTCGCCCGCTTTGCCGCCACCGCCCGCCCGCTCAAGGGCACCGTCGTCATCCTTACCGGCCGCAACGAGTGCATCGAGAAATATTTCGAGACGGTGGGCGATCTCCAGAAGCGCGGATTCGGCTGCGCCATCATGGATTGGCGCGGGCAGGGCGGCTCGGACCGCCTGCTGCGCAACCGCGAGCGCGGCTATGTGAAGCGCTTCGACGACTATGTGCGGGACCTGGGGCAGTTCTTCGAGGAAGTCGTGCTGCCGGACTGCCGCGGGCCCTACTACGTGCTGGCCCATTCCACCGGCGCCACGGTGGCGCTCCTGGCGATGCCTGCCCTGGTCAACCGGGTGCGGCGCATGGTGCTTCTGGCGCCGTTCCTGGCATTGCCCGGCCAGCGCATGTCGATGCGCATGGTGCGCCGCATCACCACGCTCCTCACCCTGCTCGGCCTCGGCCGCCTCTATGCAGCCTGGGGGCCGCGGCCGAAGCAGGCGGCGCCCTTCGAGGGCAACGCCCTGACCAGCGATCCCGGGCGCTACGGGCGCTATGTGCGGTTCTGCGAGGCCCGGCCGGAACTGGCGCTGGGCGGGCCCACCATCCGCTGGCTGCGGGCTGCGGCGATCGCGGCCGGGACCGTGAGCACGCCGGAATTCATGGCCCGCAACATGGTTCCTTCCCTGATCGTGGCGGCAGGGGCTGACAAGGTCGTGTCCACGCGCGCGATCGAGGCCTATGCTAGGCATTTGCGGCTGGCGTCGCTCCTGACCATCGATGGCGCCCGCCACGAGTTGCTCCAGGAAGCCGACTTCTACCGCGAGCAGTTGCTGGCGGCCTTCGATGCCTTCGTGCCCGGCACCGAAGACGGCGCGACCGAGCCGCTGCACGCCACCACGGAGCCGCCGGCGCCGCAGGCGGGCTGAACCGGCGCCGCAGGTCCGGACAGACTATCCGCGCAGCGCTTCCATGGCCGCTGCGTGCAGTTCGGGCGTGGCGGCCGCCAGAATGTCGCCGCCGTTTTCGGGCGCGCCGCCGGAAAAGGTGGTGATGACCCCGCCCGCCTTCTCGATGATCGGGATGAGCGCCACGATATCGTAGGGCTTGAGGTCCGAATCGACGACGATATCGACGCCGCCGGCCGCCAGCATGGCGAAGGCATAGCAATCGATGCCGTAGCGAGCCAGCCGCACCTTCGCCTCGAAGCGGTCGTAAATGCCGCGCGACTCGCCCTTGAACAGAGCGGGCGTGGTGGTGAACAGCGTGGCCTCGTCGAGGCGGGCGGTGGCGCGCGTGCGCAACCGTTTCGCGCCGCCCGGCCCCTCGTAATGCGCGCCCGAGGCGTTGGCATAGAAGAGTTCGCCGGTGAAGGGCTGCGACATCATGCCGGCAACCGCATCTCCGTCCACGGTCAGGCCCACCAGCGTGCCCCAGGTGGGCACCCCGGAGATGAAGGCGCGCGTGCCGTCGATCGGGTCGATCACCCAGACCTGGCTGCTGGCAAGGTTCTCGCTGCCGAACTCCTCGCCCAATATGCCGTGCCCGGGAAACTCCGTCGCAATCAGGGCGCGGATGGCGCGTTCCGATTCCCTGTCGGCTTCGGTGACCGGGTCGAACTCGCCCGGAATCTTGTTGGTCACGGCGCCTTCGACGCGGAAGCGCGGCAGCGTCTCGGCGGCGGCGGCACGCGCGATGCGCCGCATGAAATCCACTGAAATGTCCAAGGGGCAGTCTCCCGAAATCGTCTGCGCGGGCAAGCGTCTCCGCTCAATAGCAAACCGGCACCGCAAATGCCATGACCCCGCCATGGGCGCGGCCGGCATCTTGCCGCTCCTACTCCGCCGCCAGCGGCAGGTCGAGGAAGCAATGGTCGGGCATGGCCATCAGGTCGGCGGCGAAACGCGCCATGTCGTCGGCCAGGGCGTCGAAGCCGGCCGTCTTGCGCAAGGTGCGCTCGTCCATGTAGAGCCCGCGGTTGACCTCGATCTGCAGCGCGTGCAACTGGCGGGCCGGCCGGCCGTAATGCTCGGTGATGAAGCCGCCCGCATAGGGCTTGTTGTGGGCGACCCGGTAGCCCATGCCCGATAGCAGGGCGATGGCCGTCCTCGTCAGCGCTCCCGAGGCCGAGGTGCCGAATCGGTCGCCCACGATGAAGTCCGGCCGCAAGCCCGCGTCTCCCACGCGAATGCTTGCCGGCATGGAATGGCAGTCGATCAGCACGGCGAAGCCGAAGGCGGCGTGGGTTGCCATCAGCAGCCGCTTCAGCGTCTCGTGGTAGGGCTTGTAGATGGTCTCGACGCGCGACAGCGCCTCGGCCAGCGGCAGCCGGCCCGCATAGATGTCGAGGCCTTCGCCCACCACCCTGGGTACGGTGCCGAGCCCGCCGGCGACACGCGCCGAGCGGATGTTGCAATAGGGTGGCAGCGGCTCGCTGAACATGCGCGGGTCCAGTTCCCACGGCTCGCGGTTCACGTCGAGATAGGCGCGCGGGAAATTGGCCGCCAGCATCGGCGCGCCGAGCGCCACCGCGGCACCGAAAAGCTCGTCGACATAGCAGTCCTCCGAGCGCCGGATGGCGTTGGCGTCCAGCCTGGTCATGGCCAGGAAGCGCTCGGGATAGGTGCGGCCGCTGTGGGGGGAGTTGAACACGAAGGGAACGCGCTGCTGGGCGCAGGGCCTGATCTCGAAGGGCGCGACATGCCCGAAGTCACTGGCTGCCATCATCGACCTGAACGCACCCGCTGCACCTGTCCATGGCCGGACCCTGCCATCGCGCCTGCCGCATGTCCAGCATTTCGGCGCCCCTCAGGCCCGTGCGCGGGGCCGGGGCGGCGCTTCATTCACTTGATGTTTACCGTCGCTCTTTCATATAGATGGATGGTTAACGGGGTTGCCGCGCGGCAATGCCGGTAAACGCATTCGGACGGGAAAATATGGCACGTATCCTTCTGGCGGAAGACGACGACGACATGCGCCGCTTCCTGGTCAAGGCGCTCGAGCGCGCCGGCTACCAGGTCAGCGACTTCGACAATGGCGCCAGCGCCTACGAGCGCCTGCGCGAGGAGCCGTTTTCGCTGCTTCTGACCGACATCGTCATGCCAGAGATGGATGGCATCGAACTCGCCCGCCGGGCGACCGAGATCGACCCGGACCTGAAGGTCATGTTCATAACCGGCTTCGCCGCCGTCGCGCTCAACCCCGATTCGAAGGCGCCGCGCGACGCCAAGGTGCTGTCCAAGCCCTTCCACCTGCGCGACCTCGTCAACGAGGTCGAGAAGATGCTGCACGCCGCATAGGCGTGGCGGCCTCGGCGAAAGGCCAAAGCGGGGGCATGCAAAAAGCTCCGTTCTTTCGCGTTTGCCGCTATTGACGCGCCGGAGCAAAAGTGGTGTATGCGCGGCGTCGGATGGGCGTGTAGCTCAGCGGGAGAGCACTACGTTGACATCGTAGGGGTCACAGGTTCAATCCCTGTCACGCCCACCATCCAAACAACTGATTTTTATGCCATTTTTTGCTCTGCGGCAGAATCTGCCAAGCCTAGCTTTGTTAGGCTAGCAACCATCCGACAGGCCGCTGACCGCAGATTGAGCGATTCTCGGGGCATTTCTCGTCGACCCCTGACCGCGGCTATTTCGGCCTTGGTATGCCATTTGCCGATGCGATTTGCGCGGAGCGGTCGATGGCGGTGGACGAAGACGGGCTGGACTGGGCGCTGGCGATGATCGAACCGGCGCTGGTGCTCGGCGATCGCGGCTTCCTCTTGGAAATGCGGACGCGGCTGGCGGCCGAGGGCGTGGCGGCGGCGGTGCTGGATCGGGATTCCGCCGCCATCTATGACTGGCTGCTGCACGCCATGCAGCATCAGGGCATTTCCGATGCCGCGGCGGAAGCTTTTGTCCACACCAACGCTCCCGTCGGCTGGGCTGGGATTTCCGACACGCTTCCTGTTGACGGTCGTCCCGCCTGTCCGAAGCTGAAGAGCTATTGGCATTTCGACGGCTGCGGCTATCGCAAGACGGCCCGCACATGCGCCGAACCTGCCCTGCTGGAGGCCTGCCCGCTGCCACGGCAGCCCTTGCGCAACGGACGGCTGAGCCAAGGCGCCTACAGCCTGTTGCTGTTCATCCGCGACGTCTGCGGCGGCGACATCGTCGGCTGGATCGATGCGCGGCTGAAACAGGCAGACCACCGGTTGGCGGATCCTCAGCATCGAGCTGCGGCCATGCGCTACGCCGTCCTGGAGCCGATGCGCAACATTTACGGCGTCTCGGACAAGGTGCTGGCAATGGCGCTGTCGACATTGCTGATGGGAGCCGCCAACGGCCGCGAGCGCTGGCTGACCACCGGCATCGGCATGATCGTCATCGATACGCTGGTGCACAATTTTCTTCATCGCACCGGCATCCTGCTGCGGTTGAAGGCAGACCATCCCTATGGCCCCGGCTGTTACGGAGCGGGCGGCTGCGCCGACATCGTCGCGGCGTTGGCGGACAGGATCGATGTGCGGCGGTTCAATCCGGGCTTCCCGGCCTGCTTTGCGCGTTTCGTCCAGCATACGCTTTGGCGCTTCTGCGCCCAAGGCCAGTTCGACATCTGCAATGGCAACCGCATCGACGATCGCCAATCCTGCCGCAGCACCTGCTGTCCGGCGGCAGGCCTGTGCCGCCGCGTTGCCCTGCATGACACCTCCGGGCAGCGCCGAACCGCCGAGGCTTTGATGTCGATCAAGGCATTGCCGGGTCAAAGGCGGTATGCGGAGGAAAAATTGAGGTGCTTTCCATGGTCAGAGTGACTGATCTCACCCCGAATTTCCGGCATGTCCGCCTGCTTCGGGCACGCGACAAGGCCCATCCGGCAGGCGAGCCCAACGAAGGCTACGACCTGCTCGTTCCGCTGGACGAGAATGGGTCTCTCCATCTCGACGACTGGAAGACCCATCGCGCCTTCTGCCGGGTCAGGCGCTTTGCGCGCGGCGGCGAGGAGCGGGTGGGCCGGCTGGAGCGCACCTCCGACGGGCAATGGTATTTCGACTATGAAGAGGGCGAAGACGACGACGAAATCGGCTTCCGGCTCGGGGAGGAACAATTCACGGCCGGCGAATATGTCTCCGTCTGGCACGACGATGTGATGCGCACCTACCAGGTCCAGCGGGTCGAAAGGCCCTGATCGATCCGCCTGCCCCTCGGCAGGCGGCCCCGAGGCGGTGACGTGCGGCGAGGATGAGCCGCGCAACCACGATGAAAGTCACGAGGAAGGTGGCATGTACAAGCACATATTGATCGCGGTCGACGGGTCCGACCTTGCCGAAAGGGGCGCTCGTCACGGGTTGGCGCTGGCCAAGCAGTTCGCAGCCGAGGCCATTGTCCTGACGGTGACCGAGCCGCTGAGCCCGGTGGCCATGGAGGCGGCGATTGCCGGCGGCATGCGCGACCCGCTGGTGATGTACGACATGCAGATGGACGAGCATGTCCGCAAGATCGACGGTCCCGTATCTGCCCATGCCAGGGAGCTCGGCGTGGCCATAGACCTGGTTCGCGAAACCGACGATTCCCCCGCCGATGCCATCCTGCGCGTGGCTGAGATGCGGGGCTGCGACCTCATCGTCATGGCTTCCCATGGGCGCCGCGGGCTGGACAGGCTGCTTTTGGGCAGCCAGACTGCCGATGTGCTGGCACGCACGACCATTCCGGTTCTGGTCGTGCGATGACCGGGGCGTGAGCGGCCCCTGGGTGCAAGGACGCCATCGTGACGATACGCAATCTCGAGCACGCCGTTCATCCCAGGTCCATCGCCGTCTTCGGGGCGTCGCCGCGCGCGGGAACGGTCGGCGGAATCCTCATCCGCAACATCGTCGAAGGCGGCTTCGGAGGGGAGGTCTGGCCGGTCAACCCGAAGCATGGCGAGATCGGCGGCCGGCGATGCTATGGCCGTGCGCAGGACCTTCCGGGCGCCCCGGACCTTGCCGTCATCGCCACGCCGCCGCACACCGTTCCCGGCATAGTCGCCGATCTCGGCGCCAGGGGATGCCGCGCCGCCGTGGTCGTCACCGCCGGCCTGACGCGCGAAAGCGGCCTGCGGCAGGCGATGCTCGATGCGGCCAAGCCGCATCTCTTCCGCATCATCGGCCCCAATACAGTGGGGCTGATGCTCCCGCCGCTCAAGCTGAATGCAAGCTTTGCGCATATGGCGGCGAAGCCCGGCAACATCGCCCTGCTTTCGCAGTCGGGCGCCATAGCCACCTCGCTGGTCGACTGGGCGGCGGACAACGATGTCGGCTTCTCGCACATCGTGTCGCTGGGCGACATGGCCGATGTGGACGTGGCCGACTGGCTGGACCTGCTGGCGGGCGACGCCGGCACGCGGGCCATCGTCATGTATCTGGAATCGGTCACCAACCCGCGCAAGTTCATGTCGGCGGCGCGGGCGGCCGCGCGCATCAAGCCCGTGGTCGCGGTCAAGGCAGGCCGCCACGAGCTGGCCGCCAGGGCGGCCGCCACCCATACAGGCGCGCTCTCCGGCTCGGACCGCGTGGTCGACGCAGCGCTTTCGCGCGCCGGCATATTGCGGGTCGAGGGGCTTGCCGAGCTGTTCGATTCCGCCGAGATCATGTCGCGCTTTTCCCCGCTGGAGCGCGCGCGCGTCGGCATCGTCACCAATGGCGGCGGGGCAGGGGTGCTCGCGGTCGACGAGCTTGCCGGCACCACCGCATCGCTCGCCGAGCTGTCTCCGTCCACGATCGAAAGGCTGGATGCCGGCTTGCCGCCCACCTGGTCGCGGGCAAATCCGGTCGACATCATCGGCGATGCGCCGGCCGGGCGCTACCGGTCTGCCGTCGAGATCGTTGCCGCAGACCCCGGCGTGGATGCCGTCATGGTGTTCAACTGCCCCACGGGGCTGGCCTCCCCGGCCGACAGCGCGACCGCCGTGGCGGCCCTGGCCACCGACGGCCGGATCGGAGTCAAGCCGGTTCTGACATGCTGGCTGGGCGAGCATATGGCGCGCACGGCGCGGCGCCTCCTTCAGAATGCCGGCCTTGCCAGCTTCGAGACGCCGGCCGACGCGGTGCGCGCCATATCCTATCTCGCCAACTGGTCGCGGGCGCAGAAGGCGCTGGGGCGCGTGCCATCGAGCCGCAGCGAGGACGTCGCCGCCGACCGCGAGACCGTGCGGCGCATCTTCCGCGCGGCCGCAGCCGAAGGCAGGCGGATGCTGACCGAGCCGGAGGCCAAGGCGGCGGTAGCGGCCTATGGCATTCCCGTTCCCGAAACCGTGATTGCGCGATCGCCGGCGCAGGCGAGGCAGGCCGCGGCAAGGCTGCTCGGCAAGTGGCCCGCCGTCGTCGTCAAGCTGCTTTCCAAGGCCATCACCCACAAGTCCGACATTGGCGGCGTGGTGCTCGGCATCGAAACCGCGGAGCGGGCCGGGGAGGCCGCCAGCGCCATCGAGGGCCGGGTGCGCGAGCGTGCCCCCGATGCCGACATAGAAGGCTATGCGGTGCAGCCCATGGTGGTGCGCAAGCATGCGCATGAGCTGATCCTCGGCATGAGCCGCGATCCGATCTTCGGCCCGGCGATCCTGTTCGGCGCGGGGGGCACCGCCGTCGAGGTCGTGAACGACACGGCGGTGGCGCTGCCGCCGCTCGACGACGTGCTGGCCGGCGACCTGATCGAACGCACGCGCATCGGGCGGCTTCTGGCCGGCTTCCGCGACCGGCCCGCCGCCGACCGCGAGGCGATCGCCGCCGCGCTCAACGGCCTGTCGCAGATGGTGGTCGATTTCCCCTGCATCGCAGCCGTGGACATCAATCCGCTGCTTGCCGATGCGGACGGCATCGTGGCGCTCGATGCGCGCATCGAGATCGATCCGGAAGCGGTCGAGCAGGCTGGCCCGAACCCGGCGCTGGTGATCCGGCCCTATCCGGCGGAATGGGAAAGGGACGTCGCGGTCGGCGCCGCGCAATACCGGATAAGGCCGATCAAGCCAGCCGATATCGGGCTCTATCCCGATTTCCTGGCGAAGGTCGCGCCCGACGACATAAGGCTGAGGTTCCTTGCCCCCCGCAAGAAGTTCCCCGACGAGATGTTGAAGCGGCTTACCCAGCTTGATTATGACCGCGACATGGCCTTCGTGGTGCTGGAAGCCGGCGGCGCGCTTGCCGGCGTGGCCCGTCTGTCGTGCGATCCGGACAGGTCGCGGGGCGAATACGCGCTGCTGGTGCGCACCGACCTGCAAGGCCAGGGCCTGGGATGGGCGCTGCTCCAGCAGATCATCGACTATGCGAAGGCCGAGGGGATCGGGCGCATCGAGGGCATGGTGCTGAGCGAAAACGAAGCCATGCTGCGCATGTGCGGAGAATTTGGTTTCGCGATAACGCACCAGCCGGACCAGCCGAGCCTTGCGCTGGTCGCGCTCGATCTCGGCTGAGGCGGCCGGGAATGTCCGGCCGCCTCTGTCAGCAGGACATGAAGCGGTGGAGGCCGGTTTCGTCCAGCAGCGAACGGGTGACGCCGCCGAAGGCCCATTGACGCAGGCGGCTGTGGCCATAGGCGCCGGTCACGACGAGATCGGCGCCGCTGGACGAGATGAATTCAGCCAGCTTCCGGCTTTCGGCGGAACTCTCGATCATCTCCGATCCTGCCTGTATGCCGTGGCGGGACAGGAACGCGGCCACGTCGGCAACGCCTTCGCGAATCCATGGCCCGACCTCTTCCGCGACGGTGACGATCGTCACCTGCTCGGCGCAGGCCAGCAGCGGCACGGCGTCGGCCACGGCGCGGCGGGCTTCGCGCGTATCCTTCCAGCCGATGACGGCTTTCTTCACCGGCACATGATCGGCGCCCTTGGCGACGACGAGCATGGGCCGGCCGGCCTGCAGCACGACGCTGCCCGGATCGGCGCTGCGGTACAGATCGCCGCTGTCGGCCCCCTCCGCGGCGCCCATGACGACGAGGTCCGCCGTCCGGGCGGCCTCGGTCAGGCCGCGCGTGGGGTTGTCGAGAACGTCGCGCCATTCGGTTTCGGCGGAACTTCCGGCCGATTTCGCGAAGGAGGCACGCACATCCTTGAACCTGCTTTCGATGTCGTTGCGCATCTGCTGCCAGGCTTCGCCGGCAAGCGCAGCGCCATCCGGCATGATGATGGGCATGGGGGCATCGGCCACGCAAAGGCCGATCAGCCTGGCCTGCAGGCGGGCGGCCAGATCGCTGGCCGCCTTGACGATCGGCGCGACAGGGCCGTCTATGTCGATATTCACGAGGACGGATTTGTAGCTCATCTGATGCTCTCCGGTCCGATATGGCAAACGCATGCAGAATAGGCGCTCTTGCGCTACGCCGCCTTGATCGGTGTCAATGCGGGGCCGCAGCGACACCTTCATCATGCCGGGCATGATGAGGACGAGGCCGGGCAGCGTCGGAGAAGGACCATGACCAGGGACGATTGGAGCCGCGATCTCACCACCCGCACAGGGCTGGTGCTTCATGTCAGGCCTGCCATGCCGAAGGATGCTGTGGCCCTGGCCCGCTTCTTCACCAACGTGAGCCCGGAGGACCTGCGCTTCCGCTTCCTGGGCGGGGTGAGGGAGGTGAGCCATGAGCGCATCGCGGCCATGACGCAGGTCGACCATGAGCGGACCGAGAATTTCCTGGCCTTCGCCGAAGACGGCAAGACGATCGTCGCCACCGCGATGCTGGCCTGCGACGACGCGCTGGAGAAGGGTGAGGTCGCGATCTCGGTCCATGCCGACTACAAGCACAAGGGTGTGGCCTGGGAGCTTTTGCGGCACGTTGCCCGGTTCGCGAAGGCCAGGGGCGTGAAGGTCCTGGAATCGCTGGAGAGCCGCGAAAGCCACGAGGCCATCGAACTGGAGCGGGAGCAGGGTTTTGTGGCCACCGCCAGCCCCGACGACCCGACCCTGATCCTCGTGCGCAAGGAGCTTTGAGGCACGACCCGGCGCGCTGGCCATCAATGCCAGTATCCGGGCCAGCACTTGGCGGGCATGCACCGCGCTGTCGAAGCCGCTACCGCACCACCACCACGGGGACCGCGGCGTTGGCCAGCACTTCCGCCGTTTGGCTGCCGAGGACGACCCGGCTCATGCCGCTGCGGCCGTGAGAGGCCATCACGATGGCGTCGCAGCCGCACTCGCGGGCCGTGTCGAGGATGGCGGGCGCGGCTCGACGGTCGGGAATGTGGATCGTCTCGATCCGGAGCCCCAATTGCGCGGCGACGACGCTGACCGACGCCAGGACGGACTGCGCAGCGCGGCCTTGGGCTTCCTCATAGGCGGCCATCTCGGCCTCGTTCGGTGTCCACAGCGCGGAGGAATAGGCGAACTGGCCGCCGGGCGCCTCCGTCACCGTCACCGCCGTGACCCGGGCGCCGTGCTGCTTTGCCAGTGCCAGACCATGCGCAACGCCGGCCTGCGCCAGTTCGGAGCCGTCGGTGGGAATGAGGATATGCGTGTACATGCCTTTGCCGCCCATTGCCGCGAATTCGTCGGCCACCCGCGAAACCACCCCGCGGCCTGATCACGCTTTGATCAGGGCCGCCTCGATAGCCTCGACGTCGTCGCCGGTCAGATCCTTGGCAAGGTCGCCGATCAGCCTGGCCTTCACCGCATCGTGGAAATGCCGGCGCATCTCGCCCAGCGTGCGCGGGTCGGCGATGACGAACAGCGAGGAGATGGCTCCATCCAGGGCCTGCCGGTTCAGGTAGGCGGCCGCTGCGCCGGCGAAATTGTCCTCCTCCAGCCGCGATGCGTCGGGATTGGCGGCCGTGCTGCGATGACGTCCGCCGGAGCCCTGATTGGCCGGCTGGATGACGCCGGCAGCTTCCGGCACCAACTGGATGCGAGGCTCCATGCCCTTGTTGCGGAACATGCGCAACTTCTCACCATCGACGACGGCGACGGTGGTGTCATTCGGCAAGATCATTTTCTCGTCCTGAGGGCTCGTGGTTCTTTTATTCCTTTCCAATTATCGGCCGGGCCGGCCTGCGCGACATTGATCTTCGTCAAGGAACCGGCTGCGGGCGGGGTTCGCAGAACGCCTCGTGCAACGCCTCCACGACGTTCCGGACCTCGGCCCGCGCGATGCGGTAGAATACGGCCGTGCCCTCGCGGCGCGCCTCGACGAGCCCGTCAGACCGCAGCCGCATGAGCTGCTGGGACATCGGCACCTGCTCGATGCCGAGCATCTGGCGCAGTTCGGCGACGGATTTTTCGCCGTCCACCAGCGCGCAGAGCACGAGCAGGCGTTGCGGATGGGAGAGGCTTCTCATCAGCTCGGCGGCCGCCTCCGCAGCCGGTATCATTTCTTCTACATTCATACTATTGAATTTATAATCTTTGAATGTTAGATGCAAGGTCGAAGGGCGGGCCTGTGACCCGCGCCACCTTAGGCCCGCGACATCCCGTTTGGAAGTTGGGCCGCGGCGGCCGGCATCGGAAAGCTCGGGAACATCATACGTCCCCTGCATGGGGCATTCGTGAAGAGCCGGCGGAAGGGCCGCCGGCTGAACCAAGGAGAGAAGCAAATGACCCTCGATCGCGCCGTTTTGAGGTTTGCCGGATTCATGGTGCTGGCTTCGCTGGCACTCGGCTATTTCGTGTCGCCCTGGTGGTATCTTCTGACCGCCTTTGCCGGCCTCAACATGGTCCAGGCCTCGTTCACCGGCTTCTGCCCGGCCGCCCTGCTGTTCAAGCGGCTCGGCTGCAAATCCGGCGTGGCGTTCAAGTAGCGCCGCCAGCATGTCGCGACCGATGATCCGTTCCTGGAACCTGTTGCTCGCCGCCTTTGCGGTGCTCGCCGCGCCCTCTCTTTCGCAGGCCGGCGAATTCGTCGTCCATGCGACCACAGTCGCCGAGATGAAGGCCGTCTTCGGCCAGGTCGAGAGCCGCATCGTGGTTCCGGCCCGCGCCCGCATCGGCGGTTCGGTGCGGCAGATCATGATCGGCGAAGGCGACCAGGTGAAGGAAGGGCAGGCGGTGGCGCTGGTCGTCGACGACAAGCTGGCCCTTCAGCTCGACGCCGCCGATGCAAGGATCGAGGCGCTCGGCTCGCAGCTCGAGAACGCCCGGCTGGAATTCGAGCGGGCTCAGCAGCTCCAGGCGTCGGGCACGGGCACGCAAAGCCGGCTGGACCTGGCGCGCACCCAGCTCGAAGTCGCCACCAAGCAGGTTGCCGCGGCGGAAGCCGACAAGGCGGTGATCGAGCAGAGCGCGCGCGAGGGCGAGGTGCTGGCGCCTTCGGACGGCCGGGTGCTGACCGTCTCGGTGACGCCTGGCTCGGTGGTGATGGCGGGCGAGCCGATCGCCCGCGTGGCGCCAGGGCCCTACCATCTGCGCCTGTCGCTGCCGGAGCGCCATGCGGCCGAGATCGTGCAGGGCGCGGAAGTCCTCGTCGGCGGGCGAGGGCTCGCGCCCTCCGCCGGCATGGAAGCCGCGCGGCCGGGCCGCATCGTCAAGGTCTATCCCGAGATCGCCGACGGGCGCGTCGTCGCCGATGTCGACGTGGCCGGCATCGGCGACTATTTCGTCAACGAACGCACGCTGGTGTCCATTCCAGTCGGCCGGCGCAGCGTGCTGGCCGTGCCGCCGGAAGCGGTTCGCACGGTGCACGGCGTCGACTATGTGCGCGTAGCACCGACCGCAGGGAAAGCGCCCAATGGGAAAACGCCCAATGGAGGGATCGACGTCGCCGTGATCCTCGGCGAGACCTTCGAGGATGGCGGCGCTGTTCGCGTCGAGGTGCTTTCTGGCCTTGTCGAGGGCGACCGCGTGGTGCTGCCATGAGGCTGGGCATCGCCGGCGGCCTCACCCGCGCCTTCATCGCCTCGCCGCTCACGCCGCTTTTTCTGCTGGCGGCGCTGGCGCTCGGCCTGATCGCGCTGGTCGCCCTGCCGCGCGAGGAGGAGCCGCAGATCTCGGTGCCGATGGTCGACATCCGCGTCGAGGCGAACGGGCTGAAGGCGGAAGACGCCGTCAAGCTCGTGACCGAGCCGCTGGAAACCATCGTCAAGAGCATCGACGGCGTCGAGCACGTCTATTCGCAGACCGAGGACGACGGGGCGATGGTGACGGCGCGCTTCAAGGTCGGCACCGGCTCGGACGCCGCCATCCTAAGGGTTCATGAGAAGATCCGCGCCAATATGGACCGTATCCCGGTCGGCGTTCCAGAGCCGCTGATCGTCGGCCGCGGCATAGACGACGTGGCGATCGCGGTGGTCACGCTGAGACCGGTGCCGGCCGCCGCCTCCCGCTGGAGCGCCAACGACCTGACCCGGCTGGCGCGCGAATTGCAGGTGGAAGTGGCCAAGCTGCCCGACATCGGGCTCACCTACCTGGCCGGCGAGCAGCCCGAGGAATTCCGCGTCGAGCCGGACCCGGAGAAACTCGCGCTCTCCGGCATCACGCTCCAGCAGCTTGCCGCCAAGATCGAAGGCGCCAACCGCTCCTTCCGCATCGGCACGGTGCGCGAGGAGGGCGGCCAGCGCGCCATCGTCGCCGGCCAGACCCTGCAGGCGCTGCCCGAGATCGGCAATCTGCTTTTGACCGCGCGCGACGGCCGCCCCGTCTATGTCCGCGACGTGGCCAAGGTGGTGCTGGCCACCGCACCGGCCGAGAACCGGGTCACCGACATACGCAAAGTGCCGGAAGGAGGACAGGACGGGCTGGCGCGCGTGCCGGCCGTCTCGCTCGCCATCGCCAAGCGCCCCGGCACCAACGCCGTCGCCATCGCCGACGAGATCATGCGCCGCATCGACGAGGTACGCGGCCGCATCTTCCCGCAGGACGTGGAAATGACGGTCACGCGCAACTATGGCGAGACCGCCAACGAGAAGGCCAACGAGCTGCTGTTCCATCTCGGCCTGGCCACGGTTTCCATCGTGGTTCTGGTCGCTGTCGCCATCGGCTGGCGCGAGGCGCTGGTCGTGGCCGTCGTCATCCCCACCACGATCCTGCTCACGCTGTTTTCGGCATGGATCATGGGCTACACGCTGAATCGCGTCAGCCTGTTCGCGCTGATCTTCTCCATCGGCATACTGGTGGACGACGCCATCGTCGTCATCGAGAACATCGCCCGCCATTGGGCCATGAAAGACGGCCGGCCGCGCGTGCAGGCGGCCATCGACGCGGTGGCCGAGGTCGGCAACCCCACCATCGTCGCCACGCTGACGGTGGTGGCCGCACTTCTGCCCATGCTGTTCGTGTCGGGCATGATGGGCCCCTATATGAGCCCGATCCCGGCAAACGCTTCCGCCGCCATGCTGTTCTCCTTCTTCGTGGCGGTGATGCTGACGCCTTGGCTGATGCTGAAGGTCGGCGGCGCGGGCCATGGCGCGCAGGATGCTGCACCCGGAGGCCTGCTCGGCCGCCTTTACGTGGCAGTCGCCCGGCCTGTGCTGAAGACGCGCGCCCGCTCCTGGGCGTTCCTTCTGGTCGTGGGCATCGCCACGCTGGCATCGCTCGGCCTCATCTACACCAGGCACGTCACGGTGAAGTTGCTTCCCTTCGACAACAAGTCCGACCTGCAGGTGGTGCTGGACCTGCCCAAGGGTTCGTCGGTCGAGGATACCGACCGCACCTTGCAGGCGGCTGTCGAGGCGCTGGCCCCGATCCCGGAGGTCGCCTCCTTCCAGACCTATGCGGGTACGGCTGCGCCTTTCGACTTCAACGGGCTGGTGCGGCATTATTACCTGCGCGCCAATCCCGAGCAGGGCCAGGTGGCGGTGAACCTCGCGCCCAAGGGCGAGCGCCGGCGCGCCAGCCACGCCATCGCGCTCGACATGCGCACGCGCCTGAAGAGCCTTTCCCTGCCCGCAGGCGCCGTGCTGAAGGTGGTGGAGCCGCCGCCCGGGCCGCCGGTGATGGGCACGCTGCTGGCGGAGATCTACGGCCCCGATCCCGAAACAAGACGCGCGGTGGCGGCCAAGGTGCGCGAGGCCTTCGAAAGCGTGCCCTTCATCGCCGACGTGGACGACAGCTACCACAACCGGCCGCAGCGCCTGCGCGTGGCCATCGACCAGGACAATCTGGAATATTACCGGGTCGAGCAGTCGGACGTCTACGACACGCTGCGCTATCTCTATTCGGGCGCCACCGTCGGCTATTCGCATCGCGGCGGCGGCCGCCGGCCGATCCCCATCCGCATCGCGCTGGACAAGGGGGCGGCGACCGTCTCCGAGCGCGCGCTGGCCACGCCGGTGCCCGCCAACGCCCTGCTCGGCGGGCGCGGCGTGGTCGAGCTCGGCGATGTGGTGGAGGTGCGGCGCGAGCCGGCCTCATGGCCGATCTTCCGGCACAATGGCCGTGCCGCCGAGATGGTGCTGGCCGAACTTGCCGGCGCCTATGAAGCGCCGGTCTACGGCATGCTCGCCGTGCGCGACGCCATCGACAAGGCCGACTGGGGCGGGTTGCCCAAGCCGGCGATCGCCCTGCACGGCCAGCCGGACGACGAGAGCCATCCGACGCTTCTATGGGACGGCGAATGGGAGGTGACCTGGGTAACCTTCCGCGACATGGGCGCGGCCTTCATGGTGGCGATCCTCGGCATCTACATATTAGTGGTGGCGCAGTTCGGCTCCTTCAAGCTGCCGCTGGTCATCCTGACGCCCATACCGCTCACCTTCATCGGCATCCTGCTGGGACACTGGCTGTTCGGCGCGTCCTTCACGGCCACCTCGATGATCGGGTTCATCGCGCTCGCCGGCATCATCGTGCGCAACTCGATCCTGCTGTCGGACTTCATCCGCCATGCCCGCACGCCGGGGCGGCCGCTGCTGGACGTCCTGCTCGAGGCCGGCGCTATTCGCTTCAAGCCGATCCTGCTCACGGCGCTGGCCGCCATGATCGGCGCGGCGGTGATTCTGACCGACCCGATCTTCCAGGGCCTGGCCATTTCGCTGCTGTTCGGCCTGATCTCGTCCACGGCGCTCACCGTGCTCGTCATCCCGGCCATCTATGTCGTGCTGCGCGGCGGCTCGAAAGCGGGCGCAGCGGCCAATGAAACCTCCCGCGATGCGTCGCGGCAGGAGGGGCCCGGCACGTCTTCCGCGTGAGCGGGGGAAACCGGACTAAGCGTCCCCTCGCCAGCGCCAGTCGCGCACCATGGGCATGTCGGTGCCGTTGGCGACGATATATTGCCTGTGCTCGATCAGGCGGTCACGGATCGCCTGCTTGACGTAGACGCCGGCCGCGCCGAGCTTGGGCACGCGGTCGATTACGTCGCCGACGAGATGGAAGCGGTCGAGGTCGTTGCGCACCACCATGTCGAAGGGCGTCGTGGTCGAGCCCTCCTCCTTGAAGCCGCGCACATGGATGTTGTCGTGGTTGGTGCGCTTGTAGGCCAGGCGGTGGATCAGCCAGGGATAGCCGTGATAGGCGAAGATCACCGGCTTGTCCTTCGTGAACAGTGCGTCGAAATCGGCGTCGGAAAGCCCGTGCGGATGCTCGGTCTTGGGCTGCAGCGTCATCAGGTCCACGACGTTGACGACGCGCACTTTCAGCTCCGGCATCTCCTGCTGCATCAGGTCGACGGCCGCCAGCGTCTCCAGCGTCGGCACGTCGCCGCAGCAGGCCATCACCACGTCGGGCTCGCCGCCTTTGTCGTTGCTCGCCCATTCCCAGATGCCGATGCCGGCGGTGCAGTGCTTGATGGCCTGGTCCATGTCGAGCCATTGCGGCTGGGGTTGCTTGCCGGCGACGATGACGTTGACGCGGTTCCAGCTGCGCAGGCAATGGTCGGTGACATAGAGCAGGGTGTTGGCGTCCGGCGGGAAGTAGACGCGCACGATGTCGGCCTTCTTGTTCACCACATGGTCGACGAAGCCGGGGTCCTGATGGCTGAAGCCGTTGTGGTCCTGCCGCCAGACATGTGATGTCAGCAGATAGTTGAGGGAGGCGATCGGCCGCCGCCATGCCACCTCCTTCGAGGTCTTCAGCCATTTCGCGTGCTGGTTGAACATGGAATCCACGATGTGGATGAAGGCTTCGTAGCAGGAGAAGAAGCCGTGCCTCCCCGTCAGCAGATAGCCTTCCAGCCAGCCCTGGCAGGTGTGCTCGGACAGGATTTCCATGACCCGGCCATCGGGTGCGAGATGGTCGTCATAGGAGAAGGTCTCGGCGTTCCAGGCGCGATTCGTGGCCTCGAACAAATCCTGCAGCCGGTTGGAGGCGGTTTCGTCGGGACCGAAGACACGGAAGTTGCGGCTTTGGGCGTTGCGCCGCATCACGTCGCGCAGGAAGGCGCCGGCAATCCTGGTGGATTCGGCATCCGCGCCGCCGGGCGCGGTCACGGCCACCGCATAGTCCCTGAAATCGGGCAGGCTGAGCGGGCGCATCAGCGCCCCGCCATTGGCATGGGGGTTGGCGCTCATGCGCCGGTTGCCTTGCGGGGCGAGCGCGGCGATCTCCGGCTGCAGGCGGCCGGTCCCGTCGAACAGCTCCTGGGGGCGGTAACTCAGCAGCCAGTCCTCCAGCAGGGCCAGATGCTCGGGCTTTTCCATGGTGAAGGGGACCTGGTGGGAGCGCCAGAACCCCTCGGCCTTTAGCCCGTCAACCGTCTTCGGCCCGGTCCACCCCTTGGGCGCGCGCAATACGATCATCGGCCAGACCGGGCGCTCCGTGTCGCCGTTCTCGCGCGCTTTCCTCTGGATGGAGCGGATGCCGGCAAAGGCTTCGTCCAGCGCGGCGGCCATCTTGGCGTGCATGTCGTGCGGCTCATCGCCTTCCACCATGATCGGGCGGTAGCCGTAGCCGGTCAGCAGCGCCTCCAATTCGGCCGGCGCGATGCGGGCCAGCACGGTCGGATTGGCGATCTTGTAGCCGTTGAGATGCAGGATCGGCAGCACCGCCCCGTCAAGCGCCGGGTTAAGGAACTTGTTGCCGTGCCAGGAGGTGGCGAGAGGCCCTGTCTCGGCCTCGCCGTCGCCCACCACGCAAGCGGCGATCAGGTCGGGATTGTCGAACACCGCGCCGAAGGCATGGGCGAGTGAATAGCCCAGTTCGCCGCCTTCATGGATCGAGCCAGGCGTTTCCGGAGCGGCATGGCTGGGAATGCCGCCGGGAAAGGAGAACTGCCGGAACAGGCGGCACATGCCGTCCTCGTCCTGGGATATGTCGGGATAGAGTTCGCTATAGGTGCCTTCCAGCCAGGTGTTGGCCACCACGCCCGGCGCGCCGTGGCCCGGCCCGGCAATGTAAAGCACGTTCGCATCCAGCTTCCTGATGATGCGGTTCAAATGCACGTAGATGAAATTGAGGCCGGGCGTTGTGCCCCAGTGGCCGAGCAGGCGCGGCTTCACATGCTCCTTGCGCAGACGCTCTCGCAGCAGCGGGTTGGCAAGCAGGTAGACCTGTCCGACCGACAGGTAGTTGGCGGCCCGCCACCAGGCATCCATCAGCTTGGCTTCCCCGGCGGAAAGCGCTTCGTGCTTGCTCGTAGAGGCGGGCTTCTTGTCCGTATCCATCGGAAGTCTCCGTTGAAGGGCCGCAGGCATGCCGCTATCTCAGGCAGGGGAAGATAGATCGGCAGTCCGGGAAGTCATCCCGCAGCAAGCACTTCCTGATATGATGTCTCGCGCAGCGGGGCCTTGATCCCGGTCAAGACGCCGCTCGCAGCAAAGCAATGGCCGGAGCAAGGGAATGGCCGAAGCGATCCTGACGCTCAATGCCGGCTCTTCCAGCCTCAAGGTCGGGCTTTTCCGGCGCGTCGGCGCGGACCGGCTCGATCTTGCCGTGCGGGCCGAGGTGGCGGAACCGGCCACGGCACCGCGTTTCTCGGCTCGCGATGCAGGCGGGGCCTTGCTGGAAAAGCTGGACTGGCCGCAGGCGGCGAACGATTTTCGCGTGATTGCGCAAAAGGTGGTCGGCTGGGCAAGCCGTCACCTCGCAGGGGACAGGCTTCTGGCCGTCGGCCACCGGATCGTGCATGGCGGATCCGCCTACATCGCGCCGAAGCTGCTGACGCAAGATCTGATCGAGGCGCTTGACCGCCTGGCGCCGCTGGCGCCGCTGCACCTGCCGCAAAATCTGGTGCCGGTGCGCGCGATCGCGGCGGCGTATCCGGATATGGCGCAGGTGGCGTGTTTCGATACCGCCTTCCATCACACCATGCCGCCCGTCGCCGCGCGTTTCGCCCTGCCGCGGAACTACGAGGCCGAGGGCGTGCGGCGATACGGTTTCCACGGCCTCTCCTACGAATATATCGCCGGGCGGCTGAAGGATGTCTCGCCGCGGCTGGCGCGGGGCAGGACGGTCGTCGCCCATCTGGGCAACGGCGCCAGCCTGTGTGCGCTGCGCGCCGGCATCAGCATCGACACCACAATGGGGTTCAGCGTGCTGGACGGGCTGGTGATGGGGACGCGGCCGGGTACGCTCGACGCCGGCGTGCTGCTCTACCTGCAGCAGCACCACGGCATGAGCGCGAGCGAGATCGAAGATTTGCTCTACCGGCATTCCGGCCTGCTCGGCGTGTCCGGCGGCATCGCCAGCGACATGCGCACGCTTCTGGCAAGCCCCGAGCCGACGGCGCGGGAGGCGGTGGAGCTGTTCGTCTATCGCCTCGTTCGCGAGGCCGGGGCGCTTGCCGGTTCCCTTGGCGGGGTGGACGGGCTCGTTTTCACGGGCGGGATCGGAGAACATTCGGCGCCGATCCGGGCGGCGGTCGCCGAACGGCTTGCCTGGCTCGGGCTGGAGATGGATGCGAAGGCCAATGCGCGCGGCGAAGCCCTGTTGAGCACGCCTGACAGCAGCCTGGAGCTTCACATCATCCCGACCGACGAGGAGATCATGATCGCCCGCCATACGCTGAAGCTGGCGGCGGGGCGATGACGGCTCAGGCGGCGTTCGTCCTTGCCCGGCCGCGCCCGCCATGCCGCAATATGCGTGGCCCGTGCGCAAGGCGGCGATCTTCCCTCGAAAAGAACCAGCGCTTGGTCGCCTCCGATGCAGCCAGATAGGCGAGCGTGATGACCAGCAGGCCGGCCATCACCGGCGCGGGCAGCGGCACGAAGCCGAACCAGTTGGCTCCGGGCAGATAGGGGATCACCACCGCCAGGACCGCGACGGCAAGCGTCAGCCAGGCCAGCAGCGTGCCCGGCCGGCTCCGCCAGAACGCCTTGCGGGTGCGGATGACGAGGACGATGGCCAGTTGCGTCAGCAGCGATTCCACGAACCATCCGGTGCGGAACGTATCTGCACTCGCATGCATCACCAGCAGCAGCAGGCCGAAGGTCAGGAAGTCGAAGCACGAACTCACCAGCCCGAAATAGATCATGAAGCGGCGGATCGAGCCGATGTTCCAGCGCCGCGGCGCTTCGATCTGCTCCGCATCGACGCGGTCTCGCGCGATCGCCAGCGAGGGCAGGGAGGAAAGCAGGTTGTTGAGCAGGATCTGCTGGGCCAGCATCGGCAGGAAGGGCAAGGCAAGCGAGGCGAAGGCCATCGAGAACATATTGCCGAAATTGGCGCTGGTGGTGATGGAGATATATTTCATCGTGTTGGCGAAGGTCCGCCGGCCGTCGTCCACGCCGCGCAACAGCACGCCGAGGTCCTGCTTAAGCAGGATCATGTCCGCGGCCTCGCGGGCCACGTTGACGGCGCCGTCAACCGATATGCCGATGTCGGCCTCGTGCAGGGCAGGCGCGTCGTTGATGCCGTCGCCCAGATAGCCGACGACATGGCCGCGCCGGCGCAGGGCCTGGATGATGCGTTCCTTCTGGTTCGGATCGATCTCCACGAAGAGGTCCGTCCGCTGCACGCGTCCGAACAGTGCCTCCTTGGTCATGCCGGCCAGTTCCTCGCCGGTGAGGATGTTGCGATGGCCGAGGCCGATCGTTTCGGCCAGATGCGCCGCCACGTAGCGGTTGTCACCGGTGATGACCTTGACGGCGATGCCGCGTCCGCGCAGTGCGTCGAGCGTTTCCGCCATGCCCGCCTTCGGCGGATCGAGGAACAGCAGGAAACCGGCGAAGCCGAGATCGGCCTCGTCCTGCCGGCCATAGGATTTCGTACCGTCGAAGCGCCGGACCGCCAGGCCCAGCACGCGATAGCCCTGGCCGCTCCAGCCGCGTACCCTGTCGTCGATCCGCGCCCTGCAGCTATCGTCCAGCGGCCTGGCCGTCACCCCGTCGAGGATCGAGGAGCATGCTTCGAGCACGTTGCTCACGGCGCCCTTGCAGATCATCAGGTCCTCGGCGGCGCCGCTTCGACGCGCGACGACGGACAGGCGCTTGCGCACGAAATCGTAGGGAATCTCGTCCGCCTTTTCCCACTCGGCGAGCGGGTCGGCCTCGGTCTTCGCGGAGCCGATGGCTTCGTCCAGCGGGTTGGCCATGCCCGACTGCAGCGTGGCGTTGAGGATGGCCCAGAAACGGACGTCCGCCGAATCCCCGCCGTCCATGTCCTTGCAGGCGTCGAGCCGGACGATGCCCTCGGTCAGGGTTCCGGTCTTGTCCGTGCACAGAAGGTCCATGCTGCCGAGATTCTCGATGGCATCGAGCCGGCGCACGATGACGCCGCGGGCCGCCATGGCGCGGGCGCCGCGGGCCAGCGTCACGGAGATGATGGCGGGTAGCAGCTCCGGCGTGAGCCCGACCGCCAGGGCCAGCGAAAACAGCAGCGAGTCGATCAGCGGCCGGTGAAGCATCAGGTTCGCCGCGAACACCAGGATGACGATGACCAGCATGATCTCGGTCATCAGGTAGCCGAAGCGGCGGATGCCCCTCGCGAATTCTGTTTCCGGCGCGCCGCGTGCGATGGTGGCCGCGATGGCGGCATATTCCGTGTGCTCACCCGTGCGGACCACCAGAAAGGTCGCCGTGCCGCTGCGCACCGAGGTGCCGGTGTAGACGGCATTGTTGCGCTGGCCGATCTGGGCTTGCGCCGGCGACAGGCCTGGGGATTTGACCACAGGGTAGGTCTCGCCGGTGAGCGTCGCCTCGCTGACATTGAAGTCGCGCGCCTCCAGCAGCACCCCGTCGGCGGGAACGAGATTGCCGGCCGAGAGCCTGACCACGTCGCCCACAACGATCGTCTCGGCCGGCACGGATGCCTCGACGCCGTCGCGCAGCAGCGTGGCCCTGCGCGAGATGCGCGCGGTCAGGGCCTGCATGGCCTTCGAGGCGCCGTATTCCTGCGTGAAGCTGAGGAAACAGCTCGCCAGGATGATGACCGCGATGATCGCGGCCTCGCTGCCCTCTCCGACGAAGGCGGATACGATGGCGGCGAAGACCAGCACCAGCACCAGCGAACTGCGGAACTGCCTTATGAACGTGCCGAGCGCGGTTGCGCCGCCCCTTTTGCCGATGCTGTTCGGACCGTTGCGCTTAAGCCGTGCGGCCGCCTCTGCCGACGAGAGGCCGGCCGGCCGCGAGGCAAGCGCGGCGAACAACTCCTCGACCGGCCTCGCCCAATATGCGGCGGCGCCATTCGTGCTCGCTTCCGAAGTTTTCGGCAGCATGCGCGTCTCCCGGGGGCGGACGTTGCGAAGCTAGCACGGGCGTATAGGCATGCATACGATCGTCGTGCATGCAGGAAGCCGGGCGGCGTGGAGGGGCGAGATGGCCGGCTTATGGCGCCAGGCACCCGCCACAGAGCTTGTTGCCGTCGGGATCGCGAAGATATGCGAGGAACAGGCGGCGCGTTCCCTCGCGCACGCCGGGCGGGTTCTCGATCGACTTGCCGCCATTGGCAATGCCGGCATCATGCCATGCCTTGACCATTTCGGGACTGTCCATCTTGAGGCCGATAGTGCCGCCGTTCGCATGCGTTGCGTCGTTGCCGTCGATCGGTCTGGTGATCAGAAAGCGCGCCCCATCCTTTGAGTAGACCAGGCGTCCCTTGGCATCGATGGTTCCTGCCGCCGCGCCCATCGCGGCGAATGTCGCGTCATAGAACTTGCGCGACCGATCGAGATCATTGCTGCCGACGACGACGTGGGTGAACATTTCCGCCCTCCAATGGTTATGCCTCAGAAAACCAAAAGCCACCGGCGACTGCAAGCCGTCCGATGTGCAAACTCCTGTGACGAGGGCGATCGCCGTCGACCTGCGGCGAGACGGGGAGTTGCAACGGGTTCGAGGCAGTCGGCGGACGCGTTGGAATGCGGTCCCCACGTCTGTTGCGAAACCGCCGGCAGCGGGCTCACTCTACCGGCTCGACCGGCTCAACGGTCAGTTCCAGATCGGTTTCGCTTGCCCCGGTCACGCGCACGCGCGCGCCCACCGGCAGGTCAGGGCCCGATACGCGCCACAGCGTGTCGCCGAGCTGGATGCGCCCGCGCCCCTCGCGGATCGGTTCCGAAAGGGTGGCGGTGCGGCCGATCATCTGCTCGCCGCGCCGGTTGAGCAGCGGCTGGTCGGTTTCGCCGTTCCTGCTGCGCACGATTCGGGTGCCGACATAGGCAGAGGCCAGCGAAAGCGCCAAAAAGGCCACCACCTGGACCTGCCATGTCCAGAAGCCGGAGCCCCACAATTGCAGCGACAGCGTGCCGATCAGCAGCGCGGCGACGCCGATCCACAGCATGAACACGCCGGGGACAATGATCTCCAGCACCAGCAGGATCAGGCCGAGGACCATCCAGTTCCACGGGCCGAGTTCGTAAAAGAGGCTCCCGATCATGGTTGCGGTCCTGCCGGCGGGATCAGTTCTCGCCCGGCCGCACCAGCGGCGGACGGGCGGCCGTGCGCTGCGGCTGCGAAGGCGCTTCGCCCTTGAACACCTCGCGGGCGATCTCGCCGATGCCGCTCAGCGTGCCGATCAGTGAAGAGGCTTCCATCGGCATCAGCACCACCTTGGAATTGCCGGCCGAGCCGATCTTGGCCAGCGCCTCGGTGTATTTCTGCGCCACGAAATAGTTGATTGCCTGCACGTCGCCCTTGGCGATCGCCTCGGAGACCACCTGGGTGGCGCGCGCTTCGGCCTCGGCCGAACGTTCGCGCGCTTCCGCGTCGCGGAAGGCGGCCTCGCGGCGGCCCTCCGCCTCCAGGATCTGGGCCTGCTTCAGGCCTTCGGCGGCCAGGATCTGCGCGCGCTTGTCGCGCTCGGCCATCATCTGCCGGGCCATGGATTCGACCAGGTTGGCGGGTGGCGTGATGTCCTTGATCTCCACGCGCGTGACCTTGATGCCCCATGGATGGGCGGCCTCGTCGACGACGCGCAGCAGCCGCTCGTTGATGGCGTCGCGGTTGGACAGAAGCTCGTCCAGGTCCATGGAGCCCATCACGGTGCGGATATTGGTCATGGTCAGGTTCAGGATCGCGCTTTGCAGACCGGCGACCTGATAGGCCGCCTGCGGGGCGCTCAGCACCTGGAAGAAGGCCACGCCGTCGACGGCGACGATGGCGTTGTCGCGGGTGATGATCTCCTGCGTGGGAACGTCGAGCACCTGCTCCATCATGTTCATCTTGGCGCCGATGCGGTCGATGAACGGAACGATCAGGTTCAGGCCGGGCGTCAGCGTCTTGATGTAGCGGCCGAAGCGCTCCACCGTGTAGTTGTAGCCCTGCGGAATGGTCTTGATGCCGGTGAACAGCACCAGCAGCACCAAAACCACCAGCACCGGAATGACCACGTCGAAGCCGCCGAACATCTTGTTCTCCCCGCGCATCTCCAGCCGGGCGTGTGCCCGGCGCTGCCTGCACCAACACTTAAGGGGGATTTGGCGGGCTTACAATCCAGCGCGCGGGCCAAAGATCGGGGCGGGGAGGGGCAGCGGAACCGGAGTAGCGGCCGCCCGCCTCAGGCCCAGCCCGACAGCTCGCGCCGCACCAGCGCCTCGATCACTGCCATGCCTTCCGGGCTGTCGTTGAGGCAGGGAATGTGGGTGAAGTTCGTGCCGCCGGCCTGGTGGAATATCTCGGCCGCCTCGCCGGCGATTTCCTCCAGCGTCTCCAGGCAATCGACCACGAACCCGGGATTGAAGGCGGCGATGGATTTCACTCCCTCGCGCGCCAGCTTCTCCACCGTCTTGTCGGTATAGGGCTGGAGCCATTCTTCCGGGCCGAAGCGCGACTGGTAGGTGACGATCAGCTTCTTGTCGTCCCAGCCCAGGTGCTCGCGCAGCAGGCGCGTCGTCTCCTCGCACTGGGCGGGATAGGGGTCGCCGCGCTGCACATAGCTTTGCGGAATGCCGTGATAGGAGGCCAGCACCACCTCCGGCTCGAAATCGAGGCCGGCGAGATGGGTCTCGATCGAGCGGGCGAGGGCGTCGATATAGACGGGCTCGTCGTAGTAGGGCGGCACGATGCGTGCGGTGGGCATGGCGCGCAGCTTCGACAGCGCCTCGAAGAATTTGTCGTTCACCGTCGCCGTCGTCGTGGCCGAATATTGCGGGTAGAGCGGGAACATGACGATGCGCTCGCAGCCCTTGGCCAGCATGCCGGACAGCACGCTCTCGATCGACGGGTTGCCGTAGCGCATCGCCCACTCGACATGCACGCCGTTCGCCTCCAGCGTGCGGGCGAGCTTTTCGCCCTGCGCGCGCGTGAAGGTGCGCAGGGGCGATTCGTTCTGCGCGCGGTTCCAGATCTTGTCGTAGAGAGCGCCAGACTTCTTCGGGCGGGTGCTCAGCACGATGCCGTAGAGGATCGGATACCAGACCGCGCGCGGCCATTCGATGACGCGGCGGTCGGAAAGGAATTCGGCCAGGTAGCGGCGCATGGGCCAGTAGTCCGTGCCGTCCGGCGTGCCGAGATTGACAAGCAGGACGCCGACCTTGCCCGGTTTGGCCGCCAGCACGCCGGCCGGCCACTGGCCGGCCACGGCGGTTCGATCGGAGGTTTTGGAAGGCGTCATGTCAGCTCGGTCTCCAGGAATGGCGCGAACCTAGGGTCAGGACGCGCGATGTTGCAATGCCGCGTCTGGCCGCACCCTGAAAACAGGCGCCGAGCGACTGCGCCCTTCCCCTGCGAAGGAAGGGCGCCGCGCAGCTATTTCGCCGCCGGAATGGTCAAGGTGGCGCCGATGGGAAGGCGCCGCGGCTCATGGCCCGGGTTGGCCTCGGCGATGGTGCGCCACTTGGTGCCGTCGCCATAGGCCTTGACGGCAAGGTCCCAATAGGTGTCGCCCCTGACCACCAGATGCGTGCTTCCTGCCGGCGCCGGCTGCGCGGGAGTTGCTTCAACCGGTTGGGCGGGTGCGGTCTCTGCCGGGGCCGTCTGTGCCGGTTCGGCCGGAGTCGGGCTCTCAGGCGCTATCGCCGGCGGCGTGTTGGCGATGTCGCCGGAACCGGCGGGCAGGTCGGGCATGGCTGGCTGTGAAGCTGCCGGCGCCGCCTCGGCCGGCTTTGCCGGTTCGGCGGGGGCAGCCTCGGCCGGCTGGGCGGCGGCGATCTCGGTGATGCGGCCTTCCAGCCCGGGCGTGTAGGGGCTGTGGGCGCCCAGATAGTCGGCCACCGTCTGCTCCAGTCCGGGGCCGTAGTCGTAGGCGTTCCTGGCCTTGTCGGCGAAGACCTTGTAGCCATCGCCGCCCTGGCGGACATAGTTGTTGGCCGCCACGAGATAGTCCTTTTGCGGGTCGAGCGGCACCCAGTTGCCGTTCTCCATCACCTCGACCGACTTGATGCGGCTTTGGACGGGCTGGGACCCGTCGAAGGCGTATTTCAGGCCGGCGACCTGGAGGAAACGGCCGGCGCCCTGGTCGAGCTGGCTCACCCCGTTCTCCAGAGCCTCGCGCAGGTCCTGGCCGGAAATCTGGAAGGTGGCGATGGTGTTCTGGAAGGGCAGCACCGTCAGCACCTCGCCCATCGTCACCGGGCCGGCGTCGATGGAGGCGCGCAAATTGCCGCCATTGGACAGAACGATGCCGACGCCCTGGCCTTTCACGCGCTCCAGCACCGCGTCGGAGACGAGGTTGCCCATGGCGCATTCGCGCACGCGGCAGTTCTCGCGGCTGCCGTCGACGGCTTCGGTGGTTTCGCCCACCTTCTGGGCCTTCAGTTCCTCGATCGGCGCGGCAAGCTCCTTGATGCGGGCGAGCACGCCCGGGTCGGGCTCGATCGACTTGTCGAGATGGATGGGGTCGCCGACGGCTTCCTTGACCACGCCGTCGTCGTCGAACACCACCTTGAACTCGCCGAGATATTTCGAATAGGAGGCGGCCTGGGTGACCGGCACCTTGTAGCCGTCGGGGTTGTCGATCATCGTCGGATAAGGCCCTTCGGCCTTGGGGTCGGTGTTCGACAGAAGCGAATGGGTATGTCCGCCCACCACCACGTCGACGCCGGGGATCCTCGCGATCGCCTCCTTGTCGCGCGGATAGCCGACATGGGTGAGAGCGATGATCTTGTCGACGCCCTCGGCCTTCAGCTTCTCCACCTCGGCGGTGATCGTCCTGACGTCGTCTTCGATGGTGATGTTGGGGCCGGGCGCGGCGATCTCGGGCGTGTCGGTGGTGACGGCGCCGACGATGCCGATCTTCTGGCCGCCCACCTCCAGCACCACGGAGGGCTTGATGCGATCGCCGACCTTGGCGGCCGCGCTCGCCTTCACGTTGGCCGACAGCACCGGGAACCGGATGACGTCGAGGAAGGGCGCCAGCGCGTCCTCGCCGTCGTCGAACTCGTGGTTGCCCACGGTCATGGCGTCGAAGCCCATCTGGTTCAGGAATTCGGCCTCGGCCTTGCCCTTGTAGGTGTTGTAGAACAGCGAGCCCTGGAAGTTGTCGCCGCCGTTGAGCAGCAGCACGTTCTGGCCTTCCAGCTTCTTGCGTTCCTGGGCGATGGCCGTGACCAGACGGGCCGCGCCGCCGATGCACTCGCCCTTGGTCTCCTCTTCGGCCGAGCAGGTCGATTCGTAGGCGTTGTTCGATTCGATGCGGCTGTGCCAGTCGTTAATATGGAGGATGTGGAGCGTGTAGTCGGCAAAGGCGGCGCCGGCCGAAAGGCCGAGCGCTGCAGCCGACAGAACGCTAACGGCGGCGAACTTCTTCATCGTGCTTTCCCCCGTGGATATTCGGACGCATGGCTGTTCGGGAAGGCGGCCGCCGCTGCCGGCATGCGGCCGAATTCCTCTCCCGGGCCATGTTCACACCCGGCCCGGGCCCTTGCAAGCAGATTTGCCCGATGAGGCGGGCCGGGCGGCGGCTAGCCGCGCCGCGTCAGCACGAAGTTCTGTCCGGTGGACGAGGTGCAGTTGAGCTGGCTGGTGGAAACCAGGAGGCAGTTGAAGGCGATCGGCGACTGCCGGATCAGCGACGTGCCGTGGATTTCCACCGAGGTCGAGCCCGTCATGGTGTAGCTGCCGTCGGCGAGCTTCTGGCCGGTGTCGGTGGCGACGGTCTGGAAACGCCCCCCCGAAATCGTGGAAAGGCCGGTGCCCTGCGCGTCGATCCAGGAGCCTTCGACGCCTCTGGGCGCCGCGGCGATCGGCGGCTCCGCCGGGCCGGAGGTGGTGCAGCCGGCAAGGGCTGCGGCCGCTGCCGCCGCAAGGCCGGCCGAAAGCATTCTGCGCGCAAAGTTCATGGCGAAAGGTCCTCTCCTCGGTCCGCACATTTTCCATCACCCGATTTCCGGGCGATTGCAAGGTATCGGGGCCGGTGGGACTGTCCGCTATCGCACCAATATGTTGCGGAACTGCCACGGGTCCGCGGCGTCGATGTCTTCCGGGAACAGGCCGGGCCGGCCCTCGAGCGGCGTCCAGTCCGTGTAGTGACCCCTCACCGGCCCGAGATAGGGCATCTGCACCTCAAGGCAACGGCGATAGTCCATCTCGTCGGCCTCGACGATGCCGGCCTGCGGGTTCTCCAGCGCCCAGACCATGCCGGCCAGCACCGCGGAGGTCACCTGAAGGCCGGTGGCGTTCTGGTAGGGGGCAAGCTCGCGCGCTTCTTCCAGCGAAAGCTGCGAGCCATACCAATAGGCGTTCTTCTCATGGCCGTAGAGCAGCACGCCCAGTTCGTCGATGCCGTCGACCAGTTCGTCCTCGTCGAGCACGTGCTGGATCGGCTGTGCCTTGCCGGCGGCGCCGAACATCTCGTGCAGCGACAGCACGGCGTCGTTGCAGGGGTGATAGGCATAGTTGCAGGTGGGGCGGTAGAACACCGTGCCGTCCGCATCGCGCACGGTGAAGAAATCGGCGATCGAGATCGCTTCGTTGTGGGTGACGAGGAAGCCGTATTGCGCGCCGGGTGTCGGGCACCAGCTACGCACGCGGGTGTTGGCGCCGGGTTGTTCCAGGTAGATGCCGGCCCGGCAGCCCTCGTCGTGCCCTCTGGCATTGGCAGGCGTCCATGTCTCGTGCGTGCCCCAGCCCAGCTCGGCCGGCTGCAGGCCCTCGGCCACGAAACCCTCGACCGACCAGGTGTTCCAGAACACGTTGAGCGGCTTGGGCTTCCTGGCGCGCTGGGTGTCGCGCTCGGCGATGTGAAGGCCCTTCACGCCGGCCCTGCGCATCAGCCGCGCCCAGCCCTCGCGATCATGCTGCGCCGGCTCCTCGAAGGCGAGGCCGAGGTCGCCCGCCAGGTTCACCAGCGCCTTCTTGACCAGCCACGAGACCATGCCCGGATTGGCGCCGCAGGTGGAAACGGCCGTCGTGCCGCCGGGCACGCGGCGCTTTTCGGCCAGGAGGCTTTCGCGCAGGGCATAGTTGGTGCGCGAGGCGTTGTCGGCATCGGCGTCGAAATAGAAGCCCAGCCACGGCTCGATCACGGTGTCGACATAGAGCACGCCGAGTTCGCGGCAGAGCCGCATCAGGTCCACCGAGCCGGTGTCCACCGAAAGGTTGACGCAGAAGCCCTGGCCGTCGCCCTTCGTCAAAAGCGGCGTGAGCAGCTCACGGTAATTTTCGGTGGTCACCGCCTTCTGCACGAAGGCGATGCCGCGCTCGTCGAGCAGGCTGCGGTTCTCGTCGCTCGGGTCGATCACCACCATGCGCGACCTGTCGAACTTGAAATGGCGCTCGATGAGCGGCAGCGCCCCGCGTCCGATCGAGCCGAATCCGATCATCACCAGGGGGCCGGTGATCTCACCGTGAACAGGCCATTGCTCGTTCGCCATATGTCGCCTTCTCCGTGGTTCCTGCGCCTTTGCCGATAGTGGCGCGCAAAAATCACAGATCAGTGTCGTGCGCCAGAAAAAAGCGCGGGCGCTCTCAGGCCCTGGCCGCCATGTGCTCCAGCGCGGCGACCAGCCGGTCGCGGTCGGCGGTCAGGCCCTTGTAGTCGAGCTGGGCCTCGTCGAGAGCCAGAAGCTGGGCGGCGAAGGCGGGGGCCAGCGCCGTGCGGTCGGGATGCCGGGCAAGCACCTTGAGCGGATCGAGATGGATGCGGATGGTGAACAGGATGTCGCCCGAGGCCGGCAGCTTGCGCAGGGTCTGCCGCTCCACCCGCAGGAAGGCGTGCGCGTCCACGTCGCTGTCGGCGAAGCGGGAGGGGCGCGTGGCCGCACGCGTGTCGCGCTCCTGGCCGGACAGCGGATGATAGAGCGCGTCGCCCGCCTGAACCGACCAGTTGAAGCGCTGCACAGGTTGCTCGACGGCGAGATTGTCGAACATGCGCGCAATCAGCAGGTCCGGGCGCGTACCGGGGCCGAAGCCCGGCACCGGGCGATGGATTTCCTGCAGCGGGCGGCCGAACTTCTCCGTCAGCGACCAGGAGGAGGGAAAGCACAGCGCTCCCGCATCGAGCCGCCAGCCGTCCTCGTGCCGGCGCATCAGGATCAGGTCTTCCTGCACCAGCAGGGAGGCCCTGGCCAGCGGCGCCGCGAAGGCCGGCATGTCTTGCGCGCCGATCACCGCCACGCCCGCGCCGGTGCTGCGATGAGTGGCGGGGTGATGCGCGGCAAGATGCGCCTCGATCAGGTCCAGCACCTCGCGCTGGGCTTCGCGCGTCTGCGGCCTTTCCACGAAGACCTTGTCCGGCGTCTCGCGATAGAGCCGGCGCTTTTCAGCGAGGTGGTCGAGAAGGAGCCCGTCCACCTCGATCCAGTCGGCCAGGTCGAGCGGCTTCAACCCGATGGCGAAGAGTTTCGAGGAGCCGTCATAGGGGGTGTGGGCGGGGAGGGTGCTCAAGCAAGGGCCGTATGTTCTTCTTCATAGCCTGGATAGCGCGGCCCCCAAGGGCGGGCAATGTCCACGTCACGCCAGCCTTGCCGGAATCAGCCCGCGCAGCGAATTGCCGACGAACACGGCCTCGGCGGATTTCAGCTCGTCGAGACCGAATACGGCCTCGCGGGCGCGGCCCTCCTCCAGCATCTCGGCGCGCAGCACGCCGGCCAGAAGGCCGCAATCGAGCCGCGGCGTGGCCAGCACGCCGTCGCCGAAATCGGCGAACAGGGTGGTTATGGTGCCTTCGCACAGCTCCCCGCGCTCGTTGGCCAGCAGCACCTCGTCCGCCTCGGCCGAACCGTATTCGGCGCGCGCCTGCACATAGGCGTCGCGCCGGCCGGTCTTGTGGCGCAGCAGCGGGTCGGCCGACGAAAGCCGCGCGCGCCGCGCCAGCCGCAGCGTCCAGACCCTGTCCGGCGGCAGCGGCTCGTGCGGGTGGGCGGTGACCTCGACATGGGCGCCCTTCGACAGGAGCAGGCGCACGCGCAGCGGGGCCTGGCTGTCGCCGGCCGCTTCCGCCAGGGCCGGAACGATCCGGCCCGGGTCGCAGGGCAGGCCCAGCGCCTGCGCGGAAGCGCAAAGCCGCGCCACATGCCGGTCCAGCCGCACGAAGCCTTCGCCCGGCTGCCAGCGCAGGGTCTCGATCAGGTCGAGGCCGGGGCCGTCCCCGTGGCGAAGCGCGCTTTCAGCAGACACTCCCTGTATTCCTCCTCGGCGGTTGAATCGAACACCACGCCGCCGCCAACATTGTAGACCGCTTCCGCCTCGGGGAAGAGCGAAATAGTACGGATCGCAACCGAAAAGCGCATCGTGCCGCTGGGCGCGATCCAGCCGATGGCGCCGCAATAGACGTCGCGCGGGGTGCCTTCCAGCTCGCGCAGGATCTCCATGGCGCGGATCTTCGGCGCGCCGGTGATGGAGCCGCAGGGAAAAAGGGCGGCAAAGATACGGCGTATGGAAAGGCCGGGCAGCAGCTTCGCCCGCACCCGGCTGACCATCTGGTGCACGGTGGGGTAGGTCTCGACGCGGAACAGTTCCGGCACGTCGAGCGAGCCGACCTCGCTGACGAGCGAGATGTCGTTGCGCAGCAGGTCGACGATCATGCGGTTCTCGGCCTGGTTCTTCGCATCGGTGCGCAGGAATTCCCTGAGCCGTTCGTCTTCCTCCCGCGTTGCGCCGCGCGGGGCGGTGCCCTTCATCGGATGGGTCTCGATCCAGCCTTCGGCGTCGACCTGGAAGAACAGTTCCGGCGAGCGCGACAGCACCACGGGCCCGCCCAGCGCCGCCAGCGCGCCGTAGCGCACCGGCTGGCGGGCGGTCAGCGCATCGAAGACAGCCAGCGGATCGCCCGACCATCGGGCGCGCACGGGGAAGGTCAGGTTGCCCTGATAGCAGTCGCCCTCGCGCAGGTGACGGTGCAGGCGCGCAAAGCGCCTTTCATAATCCCCGAAGGACCATGTGGCGCGCGCGTCGAAGATCGGGCCGTTGGTGGCGGCCGGCGCGGGGCGCGGCAGGGCGCGGTCGGCCGGCGCGTCGAACACGCCGAGGCACACCAGCGGCGCGCGCCGGCCTTCGGGCAGCAGCGGCGCCAGCTTCGGCTCCAGCAGGTAGCCGGCCTCGTAGGAGAAATAGCCGGCCAGCCATTTCCCGGCGGCATGGGCGGCTTGCGCGGCTTCCAGCGCCGGCTCGAAGGTTTTTTCGTCCTGCGCGACGATGATGGCGGACGGCTGCTCGAACAGGGCCTCGCGCCCGGCGAGGTCGTCTCGGAAAAGGATGAAGCGCGAACCAGGCGAGGACATGTCCGTTCGTCTTTCAGTCAAGAACGACCCCCCTCACCCGCAGGCGGATGAGGGGGCGATGTCCGCACCGTCGCGGAAATCAATCCAGCGCTTCCAGCTCGTCGATCAGGTTGCCGATGACGCCGAGGCCGATCTGCCAGAAGGCGGGGTCGGAGGCGTCGAGGCCGAATGGCTTCAAAAGCTCGGAATGGTGCTTGGTGCCGCCGGCGCGCAGCATCTCGAAATACTTGTCCTGGAAGCCGCGCTCGGCGTTCTGGTAGACGGCGTAGAGCGAGTTCACGAGGCAGTCGCCGAAGGCGTAGGCATAGACGTAGAAGGGCGAATGGATGAAGTGGGGGATGTAGGTCCAGAAGGTCTCGTAGCCCTCGCGCAGCCGGATCGCGGGGCCGAGGCTTTCGGCCTGCACCTCCAGCCAGAACCTGCCGAGCTGGTCGGAGGTCAACTCGCCGTTCCTGCGCTCGGTATGCACCCTGCGCTCGAACTCGTAGAAGGCGATCTGGCGCACCACCGTGTTGATCATGTCCTCGACCTTCTGGGCCAGCATGGCCTTGCGCTCGCGCTTGTCGGAGGTGCCGTCGAGCAGCGAGCGGAAGGTCAGCATCTCGCCGAATACCGAGGCGGTCTCGGCCAGCGTGAGCGGCGTGGCCGCCATCAGCGCGCCCTGGCCGCCGGCCAGCACCTGATGCACGCCGTGGCCAAGCTCATGCGCCAGCGTCATCACGTCGCGCGGCTTGCCCATGTAGTTCAGCAGCACATAGGGGTGCACGGAAGGCACGGTCGGATGCGCGAAGGCGCCGGGCGACTTGCCGGGGCGCACGGGCGCGTCGATCCAGTTGTGGTCGAAGAAGGTGCGCGCGATGTCGGCCATCTGCGGCGAGAAGCGGTTGTAGGCCGAAAGCACCGTGTGCCGGGCCTCGTCCCAGGGGATGATCGCGTGCGGGGTTTCGGGCAGGGGGGCGTTGCGGTCCCAATGGTTCATCGCCTCCATGCCGAGCCAGCGCGCCTTCATGGCGTAGTAGCGGTGCGACAGGCGCGGATAGGCCTCGCGCACGGCGGCGGCCAGCGCATCCACCACCTCGCGCTCCACGCGGTTGGCGAGGTGCCGGGAATCGGCGATGTCCTTGAAGCCGCGCCAGCGATCGGAAATCTCCTTGTCCTTGGCCAGCGTGTTGGTGATGAGCGTGAAGGTGCGCAGGTTTTCCGCAAAGGTTGCGGCCAACGCCCCCGCTGCTTTGCGCCGCACCTCGCCGTCGGCGTCCTGCAGCCGGTTGAGGGCCGGCTCCAGCGTCAGCTCCTCGCCGTCCACGGTGAAGCGCAGGTCCGTCATGGTCTCGTCGAACAGGCGGTTCCAGGCGCCGCGGCCGGTGACCGACTTTTCGTGGAAGAGCTGCTCGATACGGTCTTCGAGCTGGTAGGGCTTGTCCTTCCTCAGGTCGAGCACCCAGGGCCGGTAATGGCCGAAGGCCGCATCGGCGGCCAGCGCGTTCTCCAGCACGGCGTCGTCGATCTGGTTCAGCTCCAGCGCGAAGAACAGAAGATGGGCGCTGGCGTCGGTCATCTTCTCCTGCACGTCGCCATAGAGCTTGGCCCGCTTCGGATCGGACGTGTCGCCGGCATAGACAAGGCCGGCATAGGAGACGATGCGGCCGATCAGTTCCTCCAGGACCTCGTAGGCCTGCAGCGCCTCGCCCAGCCCGCCTTCTGCGCCGCGCGCGGCCTCCGCGGCCAGCGTGCCCTTCCAGCGGCTCTCGAAGGCGGCCGCCTCCGTCGCGGCCCTGGCCAGGTCGCGCTTCAATTCGGGCGCATCCATGCCCGTGTAGAGGTCGGCCAGGTTCCATTCCGGCAGAGACCCAAGCGTGGGCACAGCCTCCGCCGCCGCCTTGCCCGAATGTGCCGACGCGCGCCGGCCGGAAATCTCTTGCATGCCGCATCCTTCCCGATGAGGTGGAGGAAAAGCCGGTCAAATCGTAAGCAATTCGTTCACCGGCTTTTTTGAAGGCTTATTTAGAACCCTGTATCAGGATGATCCATAGGCAAGATCGGGCGGGCGGGGAGATTTCCAGAACCTCATGGCGGGCGCCATCCTCATAATCGACGACGATCCGGTGCAGCGCCGGCTGCTGGAGGCGGCGGTGACGAAGTTCGGCCATGCCGCGCTGGTGACGGACGGCGGCGAGGCCGGGCTTGCGGCCATGGACGGGCCGGGCGCGCGCGACATCTCGGTCGTCATTCTCGACCTTGCCATGCCCGGCCTCGACGGCATCGGGGTGCTGAAGGCGATGCGCGCGCGCGATATCCGCATCCCCGTCATCGTGCAGACCGCGCAAGGCGGCATAGAGACCGTGGTGTCGGCCATGCGCCACGGCGCCTTCGACTTCGTGGTCAAGCCGGCGTCGCCGGAGCGCCTTCAGGCGGCGATTTCCGCCGCGCTCAAGGTCGAGGCGGTGGAAGGCGAGATGAAGCGCTCGGCGCGGCGGCCGGGCAAGGTGCTGACCTTCAAGGACCTTTCCACCCGCAGTCCGGCCATGGAACGCGTCATCCGCCTCGGCCAGAAGGCGGCGGCCTCCAACATTCCGATCCTCATCGAGGGCGAATCGGGCGTCGGCAAGGAGATGGTGGCGCGCGCCATCCAGGGCTGCGGCGAGCGGCGGGCAAAACCCTTCGTGACGGTCAATTGCGGCGCCATTCCCGACAATCTGGTGGAATCGATCCTGTTCGGCCACGAGAAGGGCTCGTTCACCGGCGCCACGGAAAAGCATACCGGCAAGTTCGTGGAAGCGCATTCCGGCACGCTGTTCCTCGACGAGATCGGCGACCTGCCGCTCGACGTGCAGGTCAAGCTCCTGCGCGCCGTGCAGGAGGGCGAGGTCGATCCGGTGGGCGGGCGCGCTGCCGTGCGGGTCGACATCCGGCTGATCTCGGCCACGCATCGCGACCTGCTGCAACTCGTGAAGGACGGCGCCTTCCGCGAGGACCTGTTCTACCGGCTCAACGTCTATCCGATCTTCGTGCCGCCGTTGCGCGAGCGCAGGGTCGACATTCCCGGTCTGGTCGCTCAGTTCATGGAGCGGATGGCGCCGGACGATCCGCGCCGGCGGCTCAAGGGCATCTCGGACGCCGCGCTCGCCATGCTGTGCGCCTATGACTGGCCGGGCAATATCAGGCAGCTCGAAAATGCCGTGTTCCGCGCTTCGGTGCTGGCCGAGGGCGACGTGCTGACCGTGGAGGAGTTTCCGCAGATCCGGGCGCAGGTGGAGGGCACGGTCGACCTGACGCGGGTCGCGCCCGAACAGCCGGCCATCGCGCTCGACGTTCCGGCAGCGGCCGCAGGCAACGAGCCTGCCGCCCCGCCGGCGCGTGCGCGCAAAGGTTTCGGCATGCTGGAGGCGCTGGACGAACGCGGCAATGTGCGCTCGCTGGCCGCCGTCGAACTGGAGATGATCAAGCTTGCCATCGACCACTATAACGGCCAGATGAGCGAGGTGGCCAGGCGCCTCGGCATCGGTCGTTCCACGCTGTATCGGAAGCTCAAGGAATACGGGATAGACCCCGAATCCGGCCGCCTCGACCGCCTCGCTTCCTGAACGCCGCGCAAGCCTGGCGACAGCTCCAGGGCCTAAACCAACGGTTTACCAAGAGCCGGAGCTGCGCTTTTTGGCCGGGATATTGCCATGCTCTGACCGCATTTCGGCTTCAATAAGTGTGGATTAACCATTAGGATCGATATTCGGAGGCGACTTCAACCGCATCCGTGGTGTCAAATCCGGGGACAAAACGGCAGCCTGCAAGGGCGTTTTGATTTGAACGGTATCGAGCGAGTCACGAACTGGCGTCATCTGTCCAGGATCGTCAGGCCGACATGGCTGGCGATGGTCGGCGCTGCACTTTTGGCCGGCGCCGGAGCTGCCAGCGCGGAAGTCCGCTCGCTCAAGCTCTACCACCTGCACACCCACGAGAAGGCCGAGATCGTCTATAAGCGCAACGGCCGCTATGTGCCGGAAGGGCTGAAGAAGATCGACTACATCCTGCGCGACTGGCGCCTCAACGAGCCGGTCAGGATCGACCCGCGCCTGCTCGACCTGGTGTGGGAAGCCTATCGCGAGAGCGGTTCCTCCGCCTATATCCAGGTCATTTGCGGCTACCGCGCGCCGGCCACCAATTCCATGTTGCGCAGCCGCTCGAAAGGCGTGGCCCAGAAAAGCCAGCACATGCTGGGCAAGGCGATGGACTTCTTCATCCCCGGCGTGCCGCTGAAGAAGCTGCGCGACATCGGCCTCAGGATGCAGGGCGGCGGCGTGGGCTACTATCCGACCTCCGGCTCGCCCTTCGTGCATATGGACGTCGGCAACGTGCGCCACTGGCCCGGCATCAGCCGGCAGGAGCTGGCCCAGGTGTTCCCGAACGGCAAGACGCTGCACGTGCCCTCCGACGGCAAGCCGCTGCCCGGCTACGAGCAGGCGCTGGCCGCCTATAAGGGGCGCAAGGCGAACGGCACGCCCAACATCGAGCTGGCCAGCGTGGCCGGCCCCAGCAAGCGCAAGTCCGGCGGGCTGCTGGCGGCGTTCTTCGGCGGCGGCGGCGCGGACGAGGCCGACGACGTCGCCGACGTGGCAAGCGCCGCACCCGCCCCGCAGAAGCCGGCCAGGCCGGCCGCGCAGGCGAACGACACGCTGCCGGGCATCGCCATCGTGGCGCCGGAGAAGGCGCAGCGCGCCGAGATAGAGATCGCGTCGGAAGAGCCGTCGCCGCCCGCAACGCAAGACAAGACGCCGGAGACGATCATTGCCGCCCTGCCGGCGCGCTCGGTGCCGGTTCCGGCCTTTGCACCGCGCCCGAAGGTCGATGTCGGCGCTGCCGGGCCTGAAAGCGTCCCCTTCGGCATGGCCGACGCTTCACCGGCCGCCGACCGGCCCGTGACCGTGGCATCCGCCGCCCCGGCGCCCGCGAGCGTCCCCTTCGGCATGGCCGATGCGGCGGCCGATACGGCCGCGCAGATCGCGGCGGTCAGCATACCCTTGCCCACATGGCGCCCCGAGCATTCGACGCCGCCCGACCTGGCCCCGAAGGGGCAGGCGGAGGCGAAGAGCCAGGAGCATCTGCTGCTGGCCCTGGCGGACGCCGCCGTCGACCGTCCGTCGGACGGCCATGCGCTTGCCATGCTGCCTTCGCCGCGGCCGGACGCCGCTCCCGAGCGGGCCATGGTGGTGGCCGCCGTGGCGCGTGCCGACGAGGTGAAGGCCATGCTCGACAAGGTTTCGCAAGAGGAGCGCCAGCTCGCGAAACTGTCTTCGGAACCCATGGTGACGGCGTCCAAGCCGGCCGCGCCCTCGGCAGCGCCGCGATCGCAGGTGCCGCGCTCGGCCTTCGACGATCCTTTCGGCGTGGATGCGGCTTCGCCGCGTCTGGCGCTTGCCGGCCGGCCCGCCGGGTCCGATCCCGCCGCTGTGCTCGGCGGTGTGAAGACCACGCGCAAGGAGGCCCGCGCCAGCGCCCGCGACGCCCGGCCGGAGCGCAAGGCGACCGTGGTGGCCGCCGAGCCGAAGACCGCGCGCTGGGCTCTGCGGGCGGGCGACGAGGTGGTGCGCGTGGCGGATGCCGATACGGCGCCGCGCTTGGCCTACAACCTCGTGCGCACGGCGCCGAGCGAGGTCTACACAGTCGGCTTCCAGAATGGCGACGAGACGGTCGACGCGCACCGCTTCACCGGAACGGCGGTCAAGTTCATCACCGTCGCCCGGTTCCAGCCGAAATAAAGCGTAGTCAAAAGGCAGGTTGCGGAAGAAGGCCGCGCCGGGCTGGTCCCGGGGCGGCTTTTTCATTGCCGAAGAGAGTTCAGCGGCGAAGGCCGCTCGCCTGCCGCGCCAGCGCCTCGATCTCGTCCCAGCGGCCCGCGCTCACCATGTCGTCCGGCGCGACCCATGAGCCGCCGACGCAGACCACGTTCGGCAGGCCGAGATAGTCGGCCGCGTTGCCGGCGCTGACGCCGCCGGTGGGGCAGAAGCGGATGCCGGCGAAGGGCGAGGCCAGCGCCTTGAGGAAGGCCGCGCCGCCGGCCTGCTCGGACGGGAAGAACTTCAGGAAATCGATGCCGGCCTCGCGCGCGGCCATGATCTCGCCGGGCGTGATCGCGCCGGGCAGCAGCGGCACGGGGCTGCCGGCGGCGGCTGCCGCCAGTTCGCGGGTGAGGCCGGGGCTGACGATGAAGCGCGAGCCGGCCGCTTGCGCCTGCTCGAACTGGCCCGCGTCAAGAATGGTGCCGGCCCCGACGATCGCCTCCTCCACCTCACCCGCCACGCGGCGGATGGCCTCGAGCGCCGCGCCGGTGCGCAGCGTGATCTCGATGGCGCGCAGGCCGCCGCGGGCGAGGGCGCGCGCCAGCGGCACGGCGGCCGCCGCGTCGGCGATCTTCAGCACCGGGATCACCGGCTGGCCGTCGAGAAGGGCGAGGAGTCTTTCGGTCTTGCTGGACATGGTCTTGCCTTACGGTATGGGCCTTGCGGAATGGACCTTGCGGAATGGACCTTGCGGAATGGACCTTGCGGAACGGCCTTGCGGTTTCAACCGATTTAGCGCGCATCTAGCAGATGGCCACTTCCAAGTCCACGCAAAGGCGCTTCTAAAGGCCTCGGCGCAGCAGGCGAAAAAGCCAGGCGACGACAAGCCGAGCCCATCCTGTGCCCCCGCTTCCCGCCGCCAGCGCCTGCCGCAATGCCGTATATGTCCTCGGCCCGGCGACGCCGTCTGCGGCAAGTCCGTTCCGCGACTGGAACGTCTTCAGCGCCGCCGCCGTGGCCGGCCCGAAGATGCCGTCCGCGGCGGTCGGATAGCCGAGCGCCGTGAGGTTGCGCTGCAGCGCGCGCACCGCCTCGCCGCGCTCACCCTCAAGCAGCAGCGGCTCGGGCAGCGTGTCCGTTGCCGCTTTGGCTCCCGTGCCGGCATGACGGCGGTAGGCCGCCGCGATCTTGCGGTCGTAGCCGCTTTTCGCATAGGCGGGGCCGTTGTAGCCGCGTGCGAAGGCGGGCCAGTCCTGCCGGCGCAGCGCATCCTTCAACCCCGCCTTTTCGATGTAGCGCAGCATCAGGGCGAACTGGCCGGCGGCGCCGGAACGCGCCTCGGCCACCAGGGCCTCGACATCGGCATAGCCCAGCCACGCCCAATGTGCGCCCATGACCTGGCCGAGGCCCCAGGACGTGGATTCGCAGGCGGCCTTTGCGTCGATCTTCATGGCCTGCCGCAGCATGCGCCAGCGTGCGGCCTGGGTGCCGGGATTGGCAACGGCGCCGGCGACGGGCGCGGACAGGCCCGCCGCGCGAGCCATGGCGCGCTTGTCCGCATCGAGCCGGCGGTCGAAATAATGAGCCTCGAAGCGGATGAGCGGCTCCTGCCTTCCGTCGACGAGCGCAAATGCCCGGCCGGCGCTTTCCACCTCCGCGATGGCCAGCAGCGAGGCCGGCTCCAGCCCGGCTCGCCGGGCGGCGGCGACGGCTTCTTCGATGACATTCCGGCTGAACATGGCGGCGCGTTCTCCCTTTTTCGAGGCGCCATTGTGGTGTCTTGCAAACGGGTGTGAATAAATTCCTATATGCTTGCCGCGATGGTCGATGGCGCATGTCGGGGGAGTGCGGCCGTCTTGAATCCCCATGCCCGAAGCGGTACGGGCTTGCCGATGACTTCGTCCTCGCCCTCGCAACCCTTCCGCGTCGCCGCGCTTTACCGCTTCTGCCGTCTCGACGCGTTCGCGGCGCTGAAGCCCGAACTCGCCGCGTTCTGCTGCGCGCGCGGCATCAAGGGCACGCTCGTCCTGGCGCGGGAGGGCATCAACGGCACGGTCTCCGGCAAAGGGGAGGCGATCGCCGAACTCGTCGCCCATCTGGAAGCGACCCCCGAACTGGCCGGGCTGGAGGTCAAGTATAGCGACGCCGCCGAAATGCCCTTCCACCGCATGAAGGTGCGGCTGAAGCGCGAGATCGTCACCATGGGCGTGGACGGCATCGATCCTGTCCGCAGCGCCGGCACCTATGTCGCGCCGGCGGACTGGAATGCGCTGATATCGGACCCGGAAACCATCGTCGTCGACACGCGCAACGACTACGAGGTGTCGCTCGGCACCTTCCGCGGCGCGGTCGATCCCCGCACGAAAAGCTTCCGCGAGTTTCCGGCCTGGGTCGAGGCGCACAGGCAGGAGCTGGAAGGGCGCAAGGTCGCCATGTTCTGCACGGGCGGCATACGCTGCGAGAAGGCCACGGCCTATGTGCGCTCGCTGGGCATCGAGGAGGTGTTCCACCTCAAGGGCGGCATTCTGAAATATCTGGAGGAGGTGCCGCAGGCGCAGACCCTGTGGGACGGGGAGTGCTTCGTGTTCGACGAGCGCGTGTCCGTTTCGCATGGGCTGGAGGAGGGCGAGGCGGAACTGTGCCGTGCCTGCCGGCGGCCGCTGACGCCTGCCGACCGGCGCGCGCCCCAATATGCCGCCGGCATCGCCTGCGCCTATTGCCACGATGCGCGCTCCGAGGCCGACCGCGTCCGCTATGCCGAGCGCCAGCGGCAGGTCGAACTGGCGGGCAAGCGCGGCACGGGGCCGCATATCGGCGGCTGAGCCGGCCTGTGCGGCAAAAATGCGCCGCCTTCATTGCGGTGGCCGCCTGCGGTTCCTACCTCTTGCCGATCCGAAACCGCCCGCGCCTGCGAACGGGCCCAAGCTGGAGGCATTGATGCTCGATCCCAAGAAGCTGCTGGACGACCTGCTCGGCTCGAAGATTCCCGGCACCGAGACCACCGTGCGCGAGAAGGCGGGGCAGGCCGCGCAGATGGCCAGGGACAATCCGCTGGCAGCGGGAGCGCTGGCGGCCGTCCTGCTCGGCACCGGGCCCGGGCGGAAAGTGACGGGCGCGGCCGTGAGGCTGGGCGGTCTCGCCGCCATCGGCGGGCTCGCCTACAAGGCCTACCAGAACTACAAGAACGGCCAGCAGCCGGCCGATGCGCCGGCTCCGGCCGAACCCGAGCTTCTGCCGCCGCCCGCCGGCACCGATTTCCACCCTTCCCAGGCGCCGCAGGGCGAGCACGAATTCGCGCTGATGCTGGTCAGGGCGATGATCGCCGCTGCCCGGGCCGATGGCCGTATCGACGACGAGGAGCGCAGGAAGATCGGCGAGAGGCTGGCCGCTTCCGGTATGAATTCCGAGGCGGAAGAGTTTCTGAAGGCCGAGCTTGCTGCGCCGCTGGACCTGGACGCGCTGGTGGCGTCTGCCCGCACCGAGGCGCAGAAGGTGGAACTCTATACCGCCTCGCGACTGGCGATCGAGCCTGACACACGCGCCGAGCGCGGCTATCTCGACCTGCTTGCCGGGCGGCTGGGCCTGCCGGACGAACTGGTCAACCACATCGAGGCGACGGTTTCCGCGGCCAAGACCACGCCCGCAAGCGATGCGACCGGAACAGCTCCCAACCCGCGCTGGTAGTCGACGGGAGGAGTTCGTTTCGAAGGCGGAAGTCGGAGCAGGTTCCCGGAAGGGCCAGGCGGCACACCGCCGCGACGACCTTCCGGGTCTTTGCTGCTCGCGTCCGCTCCACCGCCAATGGTCCTCGCCGATGCGCTGGTACTGATGCGAATGCCGACTGCAGATTAACCATCTTGCTTGCCCGATCTTGAATATTCTCCGATTCTTGCCAGTGTTCCAGGTGCTGGAATGGGGAGGGGACATGTTCAGGAGAGTGTTCGCCACGTTGGTTGTGGTTCTGCTTGCGCCATCAGCCCAAGCGGACGACAAATGCAAAAACGCCACGACGACGGAAGAAATATCCGAATGCACTGGCGGCGACCTCAAGAAACTCGATGCGGAACTGAACGAGACCTACCGCAGAATCGAACGCCGCCTTGCCGACAACCATGGTGCAAAGGCTGCGTTGATCTCGGCAGAGCGAGCGTGGGTGACCTTCCGCGATGCGGAATGCAAATTTGCCGCATCCGGCGTGGAGGGCGGCTCGGTCTATGCCTCCATCGTCCTGGGATGCACCGCCGATCTGACGGCCCGGCGCGTCGCCGATCTGAGAAGCTATCTCAACTGCGAGGAAGGTGACCTGGCCTGTCCGGTTCCGGCCACCGATTGAAGGCGTGTTTTGCTCGCGGTGCCCTGTTAACCTTTCGTTAACCCAGCAAGCGCATCATTTTCATCAGTCGGATCGGTTTTCCTCCTCCCAAGCCGGTTCAGATTAGAGGGCGGTCGCCAATGGCCGCCCTTTTTGTGTGCCTGCCGATCGGTGCCCGTCATTCCTGCTTGTCATGGGCGGCGGCATCTGCGATCCCGGTAGGCGGTTCGACAGGAGGAACGCCATGTCCGGGACAGAAGCCGCCGGTGCAAAGTGCGCCATCGTGACGGGTGCCGGAAGCGGCATCGGCAAGGCCGTGGCCACCGCGCTCTTGAGAAACGGCTGGAACACGGTGTTCTGCGGCCGGCGCAAGCCCCTGCTGGAGGAGGCGATCGCGGAAGCGGGACGCACGCAGGCGCGGGCGCTGGCCGTTTCCTGCGACATCACCAGGCCGGAAGAGGTGGACGCGCTGTTCGCCGCCGCGGTGCAGGCCTTCGGCCGTGTCGACCTGCTCTTCAACAATGCCGGCACCGCCTATAAATCGGCGCCGATCGACGAGATACCGGTCGAGGTGTGGAACGACGTGGTCGGGGTCAACCTGACGGGTTCGTTCCTGTGCGCCCGGGCCGCTTTCGGCATCATGCGGCGGCAGAAGCCCATGGGCGGGCGCATCATCAACAACGGCTCGGTTTCCGCCTATGCGCCGCGGCCGGGCTCCGTGCCCTACACGGCCACCAAGCATGCCATTACGGGGCTCACCAAGACGCTGGCGCTGGACGGCCGGCCCTACGATATCGCCTGCGGCCAGATCGACATCGGCAACGCGCTGACCGACATGGCCGCGCCGATGACGGTGGGGGTGCCGCAGGCCAACGGCAGCACCGCCGCCGAAGCGGTGATGGACGTGCAGCACGTGGCAGACGCGGTGGTCCACATGGCCGGTCTGCCGCTCGACGCCAACGTGCTGTTCATGACGGTGATGGCCACCAAGATGCCGTTCGTCGGTCGGGGATAGTCGAGGCGCCGCTTCGGATCTACCAAGGACAGCAGCGTCGCCTGGACAGGAGGGACGGCAATGATCCTCGTGGCTGAAGAGCTGGCTTCCACCACGGATGCCCGCTGGTGCCTGGACCAATATGCGGCGAACCTGGAAAGGCTCTTTCCAGAAGGTTTCGACCAGTCGCGCGGCAACAAGCTCGAACCTTCCGACGTGCTGCCTCCGCACGGCTATTTCGTGATTGCGAGACTGGAAGGCCGCCCCGTCGGCTGCGGCGCGCTCAAGCGGCTGGATCGACGGACGGGCGAGATCAAGCGCGTCTGGACGGCGGAGGCGGTGCGCGGGCAGGGCGTGGCGACCAAGATCATGGCCGCCCTGGAGGAGATCGCGCAAACGCAGGGATTTGAGCGCCTGCGGCTCGACACCAACCGCGCGCTGGCGGCGGCCCAGGCGATGTACCGCAAGCTGGGCTATCGCGAAATCCCGGCCTACAACGACAATCCCTACGCCCACCACTGGTACGAGAAGCGGATATAGGGATTGCCGGGCTGCCCCTCCCCCGAGGGGGAAGGCGCAGGCAGTCGCCCCGAAAAAGGCCGGCCTCAGCGCTTCAGGAACGCCTCGATCCGCTCCAGCGCGCGCAGGATGTTCTCTTCCGAATTGGCGTAGGACAGGCGCATGTAGCCCTCGCCGAGAATGCCGAAATCGGGACCGCCGATCAGCGCCACGCCGGCCTCCTCAAGCAGGGCGGAGGCCAGCTTCTTGGCCTTCCAGCCCGTGCCCGACACATTCGGGAAGGCATAGAAGGCACCTTTCGGGGTGATGCAGGAGACGCCGGGCAGCGCGTTCAGCCCTTCCACCACCACCTTGCGGCGGCGGTCGAAGGCGGCGAGCATCTTGTCCACCTCGTCCTGCGGGCCGTCGATCGCCGCGATGCCGGCATATTGGCTCGGCGCGTTGACGCAGGACCAGCAATTGACCGCCAGCTTGCGGACCTTGTCGTAGAGATGCGCGCCCTTCTCCCCGTTCGGCCAGATCGACCAGCCCATGCGCCAGCCGGTCATCGCCCAGGTCTTGGACCAGCCGTTGAGCACGATCAGCCGGTCCCGGACCTCGGGAAAAGTCAGCAGCGAGCAGTGAACTTCGCCGTCATAGGTCATGACGTCGTAGATCTCGTCGGACAGGATGGCCACGTGCGGGTGCTTCTCCAGCCCCTTCACCAGTTTCTCGATTTCGGCGCGCGGGGTAACGCCGCCGGTCGGGTTGGCAGGTGAATTGAGGATCAGGAGCCGCGTCTTCGGCGTGATCAGGGAAAGCGTCTCCTCCGCCGAGAAGGCGAAGCCGTTCTCCTCGCGGATCGGCACGGGCACCGGGGCCGCGCCGGTGAACTCGATCATCGAGCGGTAGATCGGAAAACCCGGGTCCGGATAGAGGATTTCGGCGCCCGGTTCGCCGAACATCAGTATGGCCGCGAACATGGTCGGCTTGCCGCCGGGCAGGATCATCACGTTCTCGGGCGACACCTCCACGCCGGTCATGGTCAGCGTGCGCCGCGCCACGGCCTCGCGCGTCGCCAGCAGGCCGTTGGCGGGCGTGTAGCCGTGATGACCGTCGCGCAGGGCCTTGATCGCCGCCTCCGCGATATGCTGCGGGGTTTTGAAATCCGGCTGGCCGATGCCGAGATTGACGATGTCGCGGCCCTCATGGGCAAGCTGCGTGGCGCGGGCCAGCACCGCGAAGGCGTTTTCCTCGCCAAGGCGGTCGAAGGCGGCAATGGTGTGGAGCATTTTTGTCGTCCCTGTGGTCTTTGCGTGGGCCGCGCTTTTGTGAGCCTATGGCCGCAAATGTCAAACATAATGGAGCGTGCCATGGCGCAGGACCTCGAAAATTGGCAACCGCGGCCCAGGCCCGAACGCAAGATGATGGAAGGGCGCTACGTGCGGCTGGAGCCGCTGGATGCCGCCCGCCATGGCGACGGCCTGTTCGAGGCATCGAAGGTGCCGGACGCCGACGGCCGTTTCCGCTGGCTGTTCGAGACACCGCCCGAAAGCAGGGATGCCATGCAGCCATGGCTGGAAAAGGTGGCGGCAAGCACCGACCCCCTGTATTTCGTCGTCATCGACAAGGCGAGCGGCAGGATCGCCGGGCGGCAGACCCTGATGCGGATCGAGCCGGTCCATGGCGTCATCGAGATCGGCAGCATATATTGGGGGCCGCTGATCTCCCGCAAGCCGGCCGCGACCGAGGCGCAGTATCTGTTCGCGAAATATGTCTTCGACGACCTCGGCTACCGGCGCTACGAATGGAAATGCCACAACGACAATGCGCCCTCCAAGCGTGCCGCCGAGCGTTTCGGCTTCAAGTTCGAAGGCATTTTCCGACAGCACATGGTGGCGAAGGGTGAAAACCGCGACACGGCGTGGTATTCGATCATCGACAAGGAGTGGCCGGCGTTGAAGAAGGCGTATGAAGCCTGGCTCGAACCGGCCAATTTCGACGCCGAGGGCCGGCAGAGGAAGCGTTTAGAGGAGTTGCGCGCCGAATTCGGCGCCTGAAGGGATCGTTGCCGATGGCCCATGACCATTCCCACGAGCACGGTTCGCATGGGCACAGCCACGGCGGCCCCGGCCATGTGCATGGGACGACCGACAAGAAGCGCGTGCTGCTTGCGGCGTGCCTCACCGGCGGCTTCATGGTGGTGGAGGCGCTGGGCGGCTGGCTGACCGGCTCGCTGGCGCTGCTGGCCGATTCCGGCCACATGCTGACCGATGCGGTCGCGCTGTCGCTGGCATGGTACGCGTTCCACCTGGGCGACAAGCCGGCGACGAACCGGCTCACCTACGGTTTCGGCCGGGTCAAGACGCTGGTCGCCTACACGAACGGCCTCGCCATCTTCGTGGTGGCGTTGTGGATCTGCTACGAGGCCTGGCACCGCTTCCAGGCGCCGCCGCCGGTGCTGGGCGGACCCATGCTGGTGGTTGCCGGGTTCGGCCTTGCCGTCAATATCGCCGGCTTCCTCATCCTGCACGGCGGCGACCGCGAGAACCTCAACATGCGCGGCGCCATACTGCATGTGCTGGGCGACCTGCTGGGCTCCGTCGCGGCGATCGCCGCCGCCCTGGTCATCCTGGCCACCGGCTGGACGCCGATCGACCCGATCCTGTCGGTGCTGGTGGCGGTGCTGATCCTGGGCACGGCGTGGCGCCTGATGCGAGAGGCCGCGCATGTGCTGCTGGAAGGCGTGCCGGCCAGCCTCGACCGCGACGACATCGCCGGCGATCTCGAAAAGAACGTGCCCGGCCTGCGCGAAGTGCACCACATGCATGTGTGGACGATCGACGGCGACAGGAACATGGCCACCCTGCATGCCTGCCTGCACGAGGGCGTGGACGCACACCGGGCCGTGGCCGCCATCAAGGCGCGGCTGGCCGCCGAACACGGCATCGACCATGCCACCGTCGAGCCGGAATACGACCATTGCGCAGACGGTCACCTCGTCGCCCCTGTGCAAGAGGATGCGCCGGCCGACCGGCGGCACTATCATTGAACCGACATTGGACGACAGGAACCTCATGGATCGCGATACCCGCAACGCGGCATTGGCTGCGCTGAGCATACTTTTGCTGTTCGGCCTCTTCGCCTATTGGCTGCCCACTCTCATGAAGGCGGCCGTGGGCGTGTCGGTCTATCTGGCCGGTGCGCTCGCCGTCGTCTTCGTTGCGGCCTTCTTCATGATTTTCTGGCTGCGGAGCCGGCGACGGCGCGGAAAGGACGGCTGAAATGCGGATTCTCGTCACCGGCGCGGCCGGCATGATCGGACGCAAGCTCACGGCGCGGCTGGCGCGTGACGGCGTGCTTGGCGGCCGGCCGATCACGGCGCTCGACCTGCACGACATCGTGCCGGCCGCCGCGCCCGACATGCCGGGCGTGGACATCGCCGTCCACACCGGCAATCTTGCCGCGCCCGGCGCGGGCGAAAGCCTCCTTGCCGGCCGGCCCGACATGGTCTTCCACCTCGCCGGCGTCGTCTCGGGCGAGGCCGAGGCGAATTTCGACCTCGGCTACCGGGTCAACCTCGACGGGACGCGCGCTCTGTTCGATGCGATCCGGCTGGCCGGCCACGCGCCGCGCGTGGTCTTCACCTCGTCGATCGCCGTATTCGGCGCGCCGTTTCCCGACGTGATCCCGGACGAATTCCACCTCACGCCGCTGACGTCGTACGGCACCCAGAAACTGGTCGGCGAGGCGCTGCTTGCCGACTATACGCGGCGCGGCTTCCTCGATGGCGTCGGCATCCGCCTGCCCACCATATGCGTGCGGCCCGGCAAGCCGAACAAGGCGGCTTCCGGCTTCTTCTCCGGCATCATCCGCGAGCCGCTGGCGGGGCAGGAGGCTATCCTGCCGGTGCCGCGCTCGGTGGTGCACACCCATGCCAGCCCGCGCTCGGCGGTCAATTTCCTCATCCACGCAGCGGAGATCGACGGGGCGGCGGTCGGGCCGCGCCGCAACCTGACCATGCCGGGCGTGGCCGTCTCGGTGGGCGAGCAGATCGAGGCGCTGGAGCGCATCGCCGGCGCGAAGGCGGCGCGGCTGATCCGCGAGGAACACGACGAGACCATCTGGGCTATCGTCAAGGGCTGGCCGACGCGCTTTGCCGCCCGCCGGGCGCGGGAATTCGGCTTCAAGGCCGAGGAGAGCTTCGACGAGATCATCCGCGCCCATATCGAGGACGAACTGGGCGGGAAGATACCGGCTTAGGTGCTGAGGCTGGCCGACAAAAGCAGCAGGCCGAACAGGAAGACCAGCGCGGCCCCGCCGATCTCGACCGTGGTGTGCACGCGGTTGCCCAGGCGGCCGTCGCCGGCCAGCGCCACCGCCCAGTCCTTGGCCGTGACCGCCATTGTGGCGAGCAGCGACACGGTGATGGCCGTGCCCACCGCCATGGCCAGGACCGACAGGATGCCGCCGGCCCACAGCCCGTTGAGGAAGGCGAAGGACAGCACGATCAGCGCACCCGAGCAGGGGCGGATGCCGACCGCCACGATCGCCGTCCAGGCCGTGCGCCAGTCGAAACGGTCGCCGGAAAGCAGCGCCGGGTCGGGCGCATGCGCATGGCCGCAGGTGTCGCACACCTCGGTTGCCGCGTGGACATGATGGTGGGCGTCGTGGCCATGCCCGCAGGAATGGTCGTGCGAATCGTGAGCATGGGCATGATGGTGGTGATGCTGTGCGTGCCCGGCATGCGAATGGCCGGCATGGGCGGCCGACAGGCTGTGGGCAGGGGCGGCGCCAAGCAGGCGGCGCAGAGGCGGTCCGGCCTTCTTCCACAGCAGCCAGGCGCCGAACAGCGTGACCAGCACATAGGAGGAGATTTCGAGGAACCGGGCAGCGTCGGTCATCGAGATCGCGGTGCCGCGCAGCACGAAGAAGGCCAGCAGCATCACGGCAATGGCGGTGGCCGCCTGCAGGAAGGCCGAGATGAAGGACAAAAGAATGCCGCGTCTGAGCGCCACTTCGTTGGCGACCATGTAGGAGGAGATGACCGCCTTGCCGTGGCCTGGGCCGGCCGCGTGGAATATGCCGTAGAGGAAGGAAAGCCCGATCAGCAGCCAGAGCTTGGAGCCGTCCTGCCGCATCGCCTTCATGGCGTCGGCCAGCGCGCGGTAGAATTCCTGCTGCTTCAGGTTGATCCACATGAGCTGCCGGGCAAACAGGCCGGTGCCGGAGGGCATGGCGTCGTTGGTGCCGATGCCGAGCGAGCTTTGGGCATGGGCATGGCCGACAAGGGCGACGGTCACCAGGACGATGGCCGCGATGGCGGGCAGGGTGCGCGAGGGCAAGGGTCGCATGGCGGCTATCCTTCCGGCGGGCAGGTCAATTCCAGCCTGGTGGCGAAGATCTTGGACATGTCGGTGCCCATCGGATCGTTGAAGAAGGCCTCGGTCAGGGTCTTCTGGTTCTCGGCGATGGCGGTGCCCGGGTCCGGGCGGATGACGGTGCGGGTGCAGTTGGCCGGCAGGCCCTCGACCGCCATATTGGCGTCATCGGCGAAGTCGATCGCCGTGTAGAAGGTCGGGTCGTAGACGCCGAAATCGATCTTGCCGCCGAGCTTGAGCGGCGTGGCCGGTTCCGATTCGAACAGCACGATCAACTGGTTGTTGTCGAAATAGGCCATCAGATGCGATGGCGCCTTCATGTGGAAATCCTTGCCGTTGACGGTCACGACCTGGAAATAATCGTAGTCCGCCAACGAGGAGAAAATGGTGCCGGCCACCTCCTTCAATTCGGCGTCGTCCAGCGCCAGGTCGGCGTTCTTGTCGAACTCCATCAGCACGGTGGAGGAAAACAGCTCGTCGAAGCGCCACAGATGGCGAAGCGAAGCCACGCTGCCGTGGTCGGGGGAAAGCACCACGTCGAGGCGTGCCTCGGCAAAGACATGCGGGTGCACCTCGGCCGGCGCCGTCACGGCCAGCAAGGCCGCGCAGGTCGCGGCGGGCACGCAGATCGCTCGCGTCGGGCGCATGCTCGGGCGTGATTCCCCTCTTCTCGGCAGGTCGCGCCGACAGTTACCAGAAAGCAGGCGAAATTGGGACCTTGCCGGCCGCAAGTGTCAGGCCGCGCTGCGCGTCCGGAACCATTGCGCCAGGAAATCGACCAGTACCCGCACTTTCGCCGGCAGATAGCGGCGATGCGGATAGACCGCGAAGATGCCGCCGCCCTGGAGGATGCGGTCGTCCAGCACCGGCATCAGCCGGCCGCTGGCGATCTCCGGCGCGGCGATGAAGTCCGGCAGCACGGCAAAGCCCAGGCCGGCGACGGCGGCCGCGCGCGCGGCGATCGGGCTGTTCACCTCGATCGGTCCCGATACGGCGACGCTGATCGTGTCGCTCTCCTCGCCACGAAAGGGCCAGTTGGAAAGCCACCGGCCGTTGGTGTCGATGATACAGGGCAGCTTGGCCAGTTCCTGCGGGCGGGCGGGCATGCCCTTGGCCGAGATCAGCCCCGGGGCGGCGCAGATCCTCACCGAAAATGGGGCGAGGCGGCGCGCGATCAGCGAGGAGTTCTCCAGCCGGGTGATGCGCACGGCCAGGTCGAAGCCTTCCTCCACCATGTCGACGAAGCGGTCGTCGAGATGGATCTCCAGAACGATGTCGGGATGCTGCTTGGCGAAATCGATCAGCGACTGGCCGATATCGGCATCGGCGAAGGTGCGCGGCGCCGACAGCTTGATGCGGCCGCGCACGTCGCCCGATGATTCGCGCACGGCGTCGGCCAGGCTGTCCACCTCGCGCACGATCTCGGAGGCGCGGCGATAGTAGGTGTGGCCCGCCTCGGTCAGGGAGAACTGGCGCGTGGTGCGGTTGAGCAGCAGCGCGCCCAGTTCATCCTCCAGTTCGCGCACATATTTCGACAACAGCGCCTTGGAGCGGCCGATCTTGCGCGCGGCGGCGGAAAAGCCTTCCGCTTCAACGACATCGATGAAGGCGCGCATGCGCGTGAGTGTGTCCATTCCGGCTGGCCCCTTGCTGTCTTCGTCCAAGCGTCGTTCGCCCGCTGGAGACGATCGCAGCAAGGTTGTTCGATGAGCCGATTTTTTCAAGCCGCACGCGGATTTTATTTGATTGTAACGGCGCATGTCCCTATATCCGCCCCTGCCCAAAGTCGCACGTGCCTGTGGGCGTCCCCCGGCTCCTCGAATGGCGAGGACAGTCGGGACGGTACCCGGGAAGTAACGAGCCCGGTCGGTCAAGCGGCCAACCGCCTGTCCGAGGACGTCTTGAAGCAACGACGGTGCGGGCCTTTCTGGTGTCTGCCGATCGTCCATAGATCGGGGTTACTGAAGAGGCACACCTTCATTGCCGGCAGTGCGGACGGGATTCCCCTTCAAGGAAGCCTGGCCAAGCCAAGGCAGACAAAGCGAGCCGAAACCCGGCCGGGTTCAAATCCGGCAAGGTCAGGCTCAACGCCGCGAGACGGCGTTCCGTGGTTCCGGCACCTCCACCCGTCGGCTCCGCGGATATCCGCTTCGCCTTTGTCCACCGCGTGTTCGCGAGGCCGTGCGCCCGCGTGACCGCAGCCTTTGCGCGCGCCGGCATGGCGCGATGGGAGAAAACCGATGGCAACCCAGCGCATCCTCGATTTCCTCGCCACCCGACGTCCCGAAGGCCCCTGCCTCGTGGTCGACCTCGACGTCGTGCGCGATAATTTCCACGCCTTCGAAAAGGCGCTGCCGCAGTCGCGCATCTTCTATGCGGTGAAGGCCAACCCGGCGCCCGAGATCCTTTCGCTGCTCGCCTCGATGGGCTCGTGCTTCGACACGGCGTCCGTTGCCGAGGTCGAGATGGCGCTGGCCGCCGGCGCGACCCCGGACCGCGTCTCCTTCGGCAACACCATCAAGAAGGAGCGCGACGTCGCGCGCGCCTACGAACTCGGCATCCGCCTGTTCGCGGTCGACTGCGTGGAAGAGGTGGAGAAGGTGGCGCGCGCTGCACCGGGCGCGCAGGTGTTCTGCCGCGTGCTGACCGACGGCGCCGGCGCCGAGTGGCCGCTGTCGCGCAAGTTCGGCTGCGTGCCTGCCATGGCCGTGGACGTGCTGCGCCGGGCGCGCGCGCTCGGCCTCGACGCCTATGGCGTGTCCTTCCATGTCGGCTCGCAGCAGACCGACCTCGACGCCTGGGACCGCGCGCTGGCCGACGCCAAGGCGGTGTTCTCGGCGCTGGCCGAGGAGGGCATCGTGCTGCGCATGGTCAATATGGGCGGCGGCTTTCCCACCCGCTACCTGCGCGACGTGCCGGCGGCCGAAGCCTACGGCCAGGCGATCTTCGAAGCGCTGTCGAAGCATTTCGGCAACCGCCTCCCGGAGACGATCATCGAGCCGGGCCGCGGCATGGTCGGCAATGCCGGCGTCATCAAGTCGGAGGTCGTGCTGATCTCGAAGAAGGCCGACAACGACAATGTGCGCTGGGTCTATCTCGACATCGGCAAGTTCGGCGGGCTTGCCGAGACGATGGACGAGGCGATCCGCTACCCGATCGTCACCCCGCGCGACGGCGATGCGGTGGAGCCTTGCGTGCTGGCCGGCCCGACCTGCGATTCGGCCGACGTGCTCTACGAAAAGGCGCCCTATCCGCTGCCGCTGTCGCTGACCATCGGCGACGAGGTGCTGATCGAGGGCACGGGCGCCTACACGACGACCTATTCGGCCGTCGCCTTCAACGGCTTCGAGCCGCTCCGATCCTACGTGATCTGACGGCTCGTTCCGGGCGCCCGTTCGCGGGTGCCCGGCAGCCGCCAGATCATCCTGCCCGCCGGCGGAGGCCGCCGGCGGCGGGCTCGCTCGTGGAAAAGAACCTCCGCTTGTGAAGGATCGCGGAAATGGAATTCGCAGAAAACCTCCCGACCGCCGCACCGGCTTTCCAGATCGTCGCCGAGGCTCCGTGCGACGTCGCCGCGCGCGAGGCGCTGCTCGATCGCGCCATGGGTCCCGGCCGGCGACGCAAGTCGTCGGAGAAGTTGCGGCGCGGCCGCGAGCCGGCGCAAGGACTGGCCTTCGTCGCCCGCGACGCCATGGGCACGCTCGTCGGCACGGTTCGGCTGTGGGACGTGGGGTTCGAGCGGGATTTCTCGCCCTTTGAGGGGGAGATGGCCGGCAAGGCGCCGCGCATCTGGTCCGCCGCCTTCGGAGACACCTCCGCAAGGGGAGAGGGAAGGGCGCTGCTGCTGGGGCCGCTGGCGGTCGAGCCGGCGTGGAAGAATGCCGGCATCGGCTCGGCGCTGATGCGCCACGCCGTCGCCGAGGCCCGGCGGCTCGGCCATGGCGCCATCTTTTTGGTGGGCGACGCGCCCTATTATGCGCGCTTCGGCTTCTCGGCGGAAAGCACCAGCCAACTCTCCATGCCCGGGCCCTACGAGCGGCAGCGCTTCCTGGCGCTGGAACTGGCCGAAGGCGCGCTGGACGGCGCCCGGGGGACGCTCATGGCCACGGGCCGCCGGACGAGATCGGCGAAGTTTCGGCAGGCGGCCTGACCCGTCAGGCCGCAAGCCGGCGCTGTTGCGCTCAGCCGATCAACTGGCCGAGCGCCATGGCGACCGACATGTCACCTTCCACCTTCAGCTTGCCCTGCATGAAGGCCATGGTCGGGTTCAACTCGCCGGCGATCAGCGATTCCAGGTCGTCCAGCGAAAGCTTGATGGTGCAATCGGCGGGGCCGTCCTGCGTGGAGACGGTCGCGCCGTCGATGACGATGACGCCGTCGGCGCCAGTGTCGAGCTTCACCGACCGGTCGAAACCGGCACCTGCCACCTGCGGCTTGAGCTTGTCGGCAATTTCCTGGACGCTCATTTTCATCTTCCTCGCTGTCAGCCGGCCCCGATCGAGCACCCATCCATAAACGAGTATTTACGTTTACGTCAACGTTATTGTCGGCGTGGAGTGCCTATTCCTCGGCGGCATATCCGGAGGCCGCGTCCTGGGCGGCGGCGGCCGCTGCCTTGCGCCGCCGGATGGCGTTGTCGCGGATTTCGTCCTGCGACAGATAGCTCATCTGCTCGACCAGCACCTCATGCACGAAGGTGCCTCCGACGCGCGCGTTGATGGCGTCGCGCACGGAATTGCGGAACGTGTCCAGATCCAGCGGCGTCTTGCCGTCCAGGTCGATCTGCGGATGGGCGTAGAGATAGGAGTAGACCTCGTCGGTGATGAGGGCGGGCGCGGGAACGGACAGCTTGGCCAGTTCGGCGGGCTCGACCGTGTAGACCAGCTTGGTCAGGAAATAGCCCTGTATGGCGGAATCGCGGATGAGCGGCACCGAGATCATGCTGGTGCTGACATAGTCGAGCCCGCCCAGCAGTGGCTTCGGCGCCTCGTCCTTGCGCTCTCCCGCCGCCTGGAAGGAATAGAACACGGCGCCGATGGTGACGGCGCAGATCCACAGCGCTGCGACGATGAACTTGACCATCGGCTTTCAGTCAGCGCGCCCAGCCGAATTCGCCGGCGGAATAGGTACCGTCGGCTTCGGCATGCTGGATGGCTTCCTTGAGGAGGGTGGCGACCTCGTTGACGGCGTTGAGATGGGCCAGGATCGCCGCCTCGTTGCGGGCCAGCTTCTGGCGCAGCCGCAGCAGCCCCTCGCTGTGCTGGGTGAGATATTCGACGCTGATGCCCTTCATGGCGCGATTCAGCTCGTAGAGATAGCGGCTCTTGCGCGCGTTGGACGCCTTCAGGTCGTAGGAGGTGTCGATGCGGATCGCCGCAGTTTCCTCCTCCACCGCTTCCTCGATCCTGGCGAGCAGGCCCGCGAGGTTGCCGGGCTGGGCCGCAACCGCAATGGGCGCGGCGGCCGCCGTGCGAACTGATGGTTTCGGGTGGGATCGGATTTGATCGGTCATGGATTAAACCTTGTTGGCCGTCTCGGTTGTTGCCTGACCGTCGCCCAGCGAGCCGACGATCCTGCGTTGCAATTCCTGAACGAGCGAGGTCGACAGGCGCGTCTGCGCGTCGATCTCGGCCTTTTGCGGCCCGCCTGCGACGGGGCCGACAGGCACCTTGTGCTTGCCGTTCATGTAGTGGTCGGCCAGCATCGATCTGGCGATGCCGATGCCGCCGCGGTCGGCCATGACGTCGGCGAGGCGCTCGGCGAGCTGCGACTTCCACATGTCGCCGGCCAGCCCCTTGCCGTACACGTTCTCGGCATCCTTCGGCATCATGTTCTGGATGAAGGTCTGAAGCACCATGGCCTCGAACCGCTTGTACTGGTTGCCGGCGTCGGTCTCGGCCGGCGCGGCGGCGCGGTGCGGCGCGGCCGTTCCCGGCTCGAAGGCCGCGGCGGCGGCGCCTGCGCGCTGTTCCAGGCGGGCACGGGCCATTTCGATATCCGCCGGACCGGCGGCGCGCGCCACGTCCAGAACGATGTCGCTGGGGGGAGAGATCGCCAACTGATCCGCCTTCCTCAATTCCGTTTGCCGCATAATCGCCTTGCAAGCTTGTGGCAGGCTTACTCGGCCTTGCGTTTCTGCTCGATCAGCTCCAGCCGCTCGCGGTCGGCGCGCTGGCGCTCGTCCATGTCGCGCGCGTGACGGTAGGCGCGTTCCACGATCGTCGTGCGCGCCGTTGCCGTCGCCGCCATTCCGGCTTCCCGGCGCGCGTCCTCCAGATTGGCGTCGCGCCGTGCCAGCTCGCCGGAAATGCGGCGGTGATAGAGTTCCGGAAACAGCGCCGAAAGCGACCCGGCCTCGTCGAAGCGCTGCGCGAGCGCCTCCGCCTCTGCCTCGGCTGTCGCGGCGTCGGCCAGGAAACGCGCGCGGCGCGCCTCGTGCAGCGCCTTGAGCTGCTCCTGCACCTCGACCAGCTTCTTCAGGCGGTCCTTGCGCGCGCTCATTGGTTCACCTTGCCAGCGTGAGGTCGACGAAGCCGTTGACGAACAGCGACAGCAGCGCGCCGATGGCGAAGTAGAAGATGATGAGCCCGCCCGCCACCACGAAGGGCAGCGAGATGAAATAGACCGGAATCTGCGGCACCAGCTTGTTGACGAGGCCGATCGTCAGGTTGATCAGGATGGCGTAGGCGATGAAGGGGCTGCCCAGCCGGATGACGAGGAAAAAGGATTCCGAGACCGTGTCGGCGATGTCGACGAGGGCTGCCTGCGGATTGAAGAAGACGTCGAGCGGCGCCACGCCGTAGGAGGCGACCAGGGCCTTGATGACCTCGTGATGGAAGTCGAAGACGAACAGGAGAAGCAGCGCCGAGAACGAGATCACGGCCGCGAGCGCCGCCTGCGGCTCGGCTTCCTCGATGGCCGGGCCGCCCATGTTGTTGAAGCCGATCAGCATGGCCATGGACGAGCCGATGAAGCGCAGCGCCTCCATGTACAGCCTGGTCATGGCGCCGATGAGGCCGCCGACCAGCAATTCGGAGACAACCATCGGCACCAGCACCGACGGGCGGGGATCGACGAAGGGATAGATGCGGTCCCACAGAAAGGCGAGCAGGCCGCCGGTGACCGCCACCGCCACGTATAGGCGCACCTGCATGGGCACGCGCACGCTCGAAAGGCCCGGCATCAGCATGAAGCAGGCGCCGACGCGGCAGAAGGCCAGGAACGCCGCCAGGATGACGTTCTGCGCGAGGCCGGAAAGCGCGCCGCCGGTCACGAGATGGTTCCGAGCACCCTGATCTCGACCCCCCTGGCGATCTCGACATGCGAAAGCACCGGCAGCGTGGCGAAAAGCCGCTCGACGATCATGCGCACATAGGGTCGCGCGTCGGGAGCGGTGACGAGCACGAAGCGCTCGCCGGCCTCCAGATGCTGGCGGATCGCCTTGCTCGCCTCCTGCCCGAATTCCTCGAGTTGGCGCGGGTCGATGTCGAACTCGCGCACCTCGCCCTTGGCGTCGCGCTTGAGGCTCTGGTGGAAGGCGAGGTCCCAGCGGTTGCCCAGCCGCAGCACCTTGAGCACGCCGCCCTCGGTCAGGTCGCCGCAGATCTGCTGGGCCATGCGGATGCGCACATGCTCCACGATCTGCTCGGTGCGGCGCACATGCGGCGCGATCTCGGCGATGGCCTCGATGATGAGATGCAGGTTGCGGATCGAAACGCGCTCGGCCAGAAGCAGCTTCAGCACCGCCTGCAGGCCCGGATAGGAGATGTGCGAGGAACAGATCTCGTCGGCCAGCTTGCGGTATTCGGGGTCCTGCCGCTCCAGCAACGCCTTCATGTCCTTGTAGGAAAGAAGCTGCGGCAGGTTGTTGCGGATCACCTCCGACAGGTGGGTCAACAGCACCGACATGTTGTCGGCGAAGGTGTACTGCTCGCGCTTCAGGTCTTCCGCGAAGGTCTCCATGACCGAATAGGCGCGCATGCCGAAGGCCGGCTCGCGCACCTCCTCGCCCGGGATATCGGGCAGGTCGCGGGTGCCCAGCAGCACCATCAGCTCGCCCACCCGCAACTCGTGCGAGGCCACCACGGTGCCGTGGATCTTGATCTGGTAGCTCTTGGGCGGAATGGCGAAGTCGTCGGCCAGCCGCACCTCCGGCACGACGAAGCCGTACTGGGTGGCGAACTTCTTGCGCATCTTGGCCATGCGGAAGGCAAGCTCCTGATGCGCCGTCACCAGCCGCGTGGAAAGCTGCTTGCCGATCAGAAGCTCGATCTCGGCCGTGGCCAGCGAGGCCTTGACCGAATTCTTCTCCTCCTCGACCTTGGCCATCGCCTCCTTTGCCTTCATCTCCTGCTCTTCGGCGACGCGGCGGTTATGGCGCATCGGGATGATGTAGCCGAGGCCCGCCATGGCGCCGGCCAGCGTCATGAAGGGAAACATCGGCAGACCGGGCACCAGGCCCAGCACCGCCAGCAGCGCGGCGGCCACGTAGAGCGCGCGCGGATAGGCGCCGAGCTGGCCGAAAACGGCCTGGTCGGCCGAGCCGCGCGTGCCGCCCTTCGAGACCAGCAGGCCGGCGGCCAGAGAAACGATCAGCGCCGGGATCTGGGTGACCAGGCCGTCGCCGACCGACAGCTTGATGAACACGTCCGCCGCCTCGCCCATGCCCATGCCGTGGCGCAGGTAGCCGATGGCGATGCCGCCGACGATGTTGATGGCGGTGATGATGAGGCCGGCGATGGCATCGCCGCGCACGAATTTGGAGGCGCCGTCCATGGAGCCGAAGAAGGAGGATTCCTCCTCCAGTTCACGGCGGCGCGCCTGCGCGGTCTTGTCGTCGATCATGCCCGCCGACAGGTCGGCGTCGATCGACATCTGCTTGCCGGGAATGGCGTCCAGCGTGAAGCGGGCGCCGACTTCGGCGATGCGGGTGGCGCCCTTGGTGATGACGATGAAATTCACCACGATGAGGATCAGGAACACGATCAGGCCGATGACGAAATCGCTCGACATAACCAGCTTGGAAAAGCCGGAGATGACGTAGCCGGCCGCGTGCGTGCCCTCGTTGCCGTGCGACAGGATCATGCGGGTCGTGGCGATGTTGAGCGACAGCCGCAGCATGGTGGCGATCAGCAGCACGGTCGGGAAGGAGGAGAAATCCAGCGGGCGCTGGATCCACAGCGCCACCATGAGGATCAGCACCGAAAGCGCGATGGAGAAGGCGAGGCCGACGTCGATCATGAAGGCGGGGATCGGCAGGAACAGCACAGCCAGGATGACGACGATGCCGAGCGCGAAGAAGACGTCGCGGCCATTGCGCGGGGTCGCGCCCGTGGAAATACCGTCGCTGATGGCCATCCTGTCCCCGCGCATGCCTTGCCGGCGCCGCCGTGACGCCAGGGCGCCAACCTAGCTGGCCAAGCTTGCGCGAGGATTGGGCTGGGACGCGCAAGCCCGCGCACACGGAGCGGCCGGCGTTGCCGCAAGTGTGAGCAGGCTGCCGTTGTCATGCCACATTGCGCACTGTATCAGGCGCAATCGATTTCCACGCCGCCCTCACGTCCGCGAGCCGCCCGTTGCTGTCGCCCGACAAACTGCCTGTCCATGCCCGCCGGGCCCGAGCGCTGCTCGTGCGCTATCTGCCGATGCTGGAAGCGCGCGGCATCGTGGTGGTGCTGCTGGCCGCGCTGGTCGGCACCGTTTCGGGGATGCTGGTGACGGCGATGAGCCAGGCCGTGCAGTGGCTGCACTGGCTGCTGTTCGGCCTTCCGCCGGGCGCGCGGCTGTCGGCGATGTTCTCGCTGAGCAGCCCCGTCCAGGCGGCGATGCCGGCCATCGGCGGCATCCTGCTCGGCCTCACCTTCATCTGGCTGCGCAAGCACCGGTTCCGCACGCCGGTGGACCCGATCGAGGCCAATGCGCTCTATGGCGGGCGCATGTCGCTGACCGACACGGCCATCATCACCGTGCAGACCATGATCTCCAGCGGCTTCGGCGCGTCGGTGGGCCTGGAGGCGGGCTATACGCAGGTAGGCTCCGGCCTGGCCTCGCGGCTGGCGCGCCTGCTCAGGCTGCGGCGCAACGACGTGCGCGTGCTGGTGGGCTGCGGCGCCGCCGGCGCCATAGCGGCGGCGTTCGATGCGCCGCTGACGGGTGCCTTCTACGGCTTCGAGCTGATCATCGGCATCTATTCCATCGCCAATCTGGCGCCGGTGATGACGGCGGCTATCTGCGCCTCGCTCAGCGCGGAATTTTTCGGCGGCGTGCCCTTTCCCCTCGAGTTGGCCGGCCTGCCGCAACTGACGGCGAGCCAGTACCTGCCCTTCATCCTGCTCGGCCTGCTGGGCGGAGCCGTCTCCATCGCCATCATGCAACTGGTCACGCTGGTGGAACGCCTCTTTGCCGGCCTTTCGATCGATTCCTCGCTCAGGCCGGTCATCGGCGGCTGCGCCGTCGGCCTGCTCGGCCTCATCACGCCGCAGGTCCTTTCCAGCGGGCACGGCGCGCTGCACCGCGAGTTCGCCATGAATTACGGCCTCGGCGTCGTCGCCAGCGTGTTCCTGCTGAAGCTGGCCGCCTCGGCGATCTCGCTCGGCTCGGGCTTTCGCGGCGGCCTGTTCTTCGCCTCCCTGTTCCTTGGGGCGCTGCTCGGCAAGATCTTTGCCGGCGCAATGGCCTTCGTGTCGCCCGCAACCGGCATCGATCCGGCAGTCGCAGCCGTGGTGGGCATGACCTCGCTGGCGGTCGGCGTGGTCGGCGGGCCGCTGACCATGACGTTCCTGGCGCTGGAATCGACGCGCGACCTGACGCTGACGGGCGTGGTGCTGACGGCTTCCATCATGGCCGCGATGCTGGTGCGCGAGACCTTCGGCTACTCGTTCTCGACCTGGCGCTTCCATCTGCGCGGCGAGACCATCCGCAGCGCGCAGGACATCGGCTGGATGCGCAGTCTCACCGTCGGCCTGATGATGCGCAAGGACGTGCGCATGGTCGACGCCTCCATGACGCTGGCCGAGTTCCGCGAGCAGGTGCCGCTGGGCTCGGCCCAGCGCATCGTGGCGCTGGATGCCGAGGGCCGCTATGCCGGCATGCTGATCGTGGCCGAACTCCACAGCGAGCCGGCCGAGCCCGGAAGCACGGTGCTCACGCTGGCGCGGTTCAAGGATGCGGTGCTGGTGCCGGCCATGAACGTGCAGTCGGCGGCCGAGACGTTCCGGCGCGCCGGGGCGGAGGAACTGGCGGTGGTGGAGGATTTCGACGACCGCGTCGTGGTCGGCCTGCTCACCGAAGGCCACCTGCTGCGGCGCTACGCGGAAGAACTGGACAAGGCCAGGCGGGACCTTTCCGGCGAAGGGTGACCGGCGCGCCTCGTCGCTGGTGCGATCAATGATCGGCGGCGCCCTTGTGCGGGGCAAGCGAGCCGGCCACAGTGGTTGGGCGCTCGATCATGCGGCGCACGCGCGGCCGTTCCGGCCCGACATGCAGCGCGCGGATGCGCTCGGTGATGGCGGCATCGGCGTGGGTGGCGCGCTTGTTGTGGCGGATATAATCCAGCCATGTCGGCGTGTGATAGCTCTCCATCCACAGTTCCGGGTGTTCCAGGTCGCGGGCCAGCACCCAGTTGCGCGCGCCGTCGCGGCGGCGGATGCGCCCGCGCTCTGCCATCACCTTGAGGAATTCGGGCACGTCCTCCTCGCGCACCTGGTATTCGATCATGATGGCGATGGGGCCGCTGCGCGGCCTCAGGTCCAGTGCCAGCATCGGCTCGCGCCAGCGGTCGAGCGGGTCCAGATTGGGCGCCATGTGGCGCGGCAGGGGCAGGACGATGCCGATCGCACCGCCGGCCAGCATGGCCAGGCTCGACGCCATCAGCGCCACGTCGGCGCCGTGGACGTCGGCCACAACGCCCCAGATCCAGCTTCCGAGCGCGATGCCGCCGAAGGTGGCGGTCTGGTAGATCGACAAAACGCGTCCCACCACCCAGCGCGGGGTCGACATCTGGACGGTGACGTTGAAGTGGGAGAGCGCAAGCACCCAGCAGGCGCCGCCGACGACGAGGCCGAGCGAGGTCTGCCAGGCCTGGGAACTCACGGCCGCGACGAAGCCGCACAGCGCAAAGCCTGCAAAGGCCCAGCGCACCATGACCTCGCTCGTCAGGATTTGGCGCAGGCGCACGCTGGCGAGGGCCCCGCCGACCGCGCCAACCCCGAAGGCGCCCAGCATGACGCCGTAGGTCAGCGCTCCGCCATGCACGAGATCGCGCGCCACCAGAGGCAGCAGCGCCAGCACGGCGCCGGCGGTGCAGCCGAAGACGGCGGCGCGCACCAGCACCTTGCCGATGTCGGGCGACATGGCGACATAGCGCAGGCCGGCGCCCATGGCCGGCCCCAGGGCCTCGCGCGGCAGGCCGGAGGGCGGCTCCTGGCGCTTCCAGCGGGACAGCACGACGATCAGTCCGATATAGCTCAGCGCGTTGACCGCGAAGGCCGCCGCCGCCCCGGCCGCGGCGACGATGATGCCGCCGATGGCCGGCCCGACGCTTCGCGTCAGGTTGAAGCCCATCGAGTTCAGCGCCACGGCGGCCGGCACCTTGCGGCGCGGCACCATGTCGCCCACGGAAGCCTGCCAGGAGGGGCTGTTCAGCGCGGTGCCGCTGTCGATCAGGAAGGTGAAGGCCAGCAGCGTCCACGGCGTTATCAGGTCGTACCAGGTGAAGGCGGTCAGCAGCACCGAGGCGACCAGCATGAAGGTCTGCGCCACCAGCATGACCTTGCGGCGGTCGAAGGAATCGGCGATCGCGCCGGCGACCAGGGCAAAAAGCATGATCGGCAGGGTGGTCGAGGCCTGCACCAGCGCGACCTGAATCGAGGAGGTCGCGATGGTGGTCATCATCCACGCCGCGCCGACCCCCTGGATCAATCCGCCCAGGCTCGAAACCAGGTTGGCCGACCAGACCGCGCGAAAGATGGGGTGCTGGAACGGCGCCAGCGCGGATGCGCGCTCGACCTCCGGCTCGTCCTCGATCATCGGCTCGCTGTCGTGCGCCATTCCCTTCCTCGCAAATCATCGCCGCCGCAATGCTTGCCGACAAACTAGCCGAGCAGGGAAAAAACGCGAACGCCTTTTGCGCCCGACGCTGGTCCACCAGCGCTCGAGGACAGGATCAGAAGCCGGTTTCGATGCGCTCGAAAATGACGTTGGTGAAAGAGGATATCTGGCCGCCGATGAACGGTCCCGTCAGCGCCAGCACGAGCATGATGGCGACGATCTTGGGCACGAAGGTGAGCGTGATCTCCTGCACCTGGGTGAGCGCCTGGACGAGCGCGATGCCGATGCCGACGATCATGGCGACAAGCACGACCGGCGCGGATGCGGACAGCACGGTCCACACCGCGAACTGGGCTATGTCGAGGGCATCGGCCTCGTTCACGGAAGCGGCTTTTAGCTTTCGGCCGAACGCAGGGTCAGGCCGGGCACGACCGGAACCTCGGTCCCGTCGTCCAGAACCGCGATCAGCCCGTCGCTGGCAAGACGCACCTCCTTGACGGTGCCGGTGACGCTGCCGTCGGCCGAACTGATCGAGCGGCCGATCAGCGTGTCGGCCTGGGCCAGCGCCGAGGATTGCAGGATGCTGTCCAGCTTGGAATTGGTCTGCATGGCCTGCTCGACCTGAGAGAAGGTGGCGAGCTGGGCGACATATTGGGTCGAATCCATCGGCTGGGTCGGATCCTGGTTCTTCATCTCGGCGATGAGGAGTTTCAGGAAGGACTGGTAGTCGACCGAGGTCTTGGACTTGGCGGTGGCCTGGTTGGCACCGGCGGGTATGGAGGTCGTCATGTCCACGTTCATGTCAGTTCACTCCCATGGCGGCCGGACGCGGGGCGCCCTCTTCGTCGAGGTCGCTGGTATCGAGCGCGATCCGTTCGAGCGGATATAGCGAGCGGATCGTCTTCAGCGCCTCGTAGACGTGATCCTCGCCGACCATGCGGTCGACCTGCTTGAGCCCGGCGCGGATGCGCTCGTCCTCGAAGCTGGCCAGCATCAGCGGCAGCGAGCGGCGGAACATGGCGCGAGCCTCGTCGGCGCCCTGCGGATTCATCAGCATCACCTGCAGGATGAAATAGAGCTGCCTGAGCGGAGTGCGGGCGTCCTCCGCCTGCAGCACGTGGCCTTCGAGCAGGAACTGCACGTCGTTCAGCAGCTCGATGCTGACCTTGCGGTCCACGCGGATCACCGCGCCGTTGAGGTAGATCTTCTCGTTCGGCTTCAGCGAGAGCCTGAGCGTGTTCTTCATCGAATGCCGTCCCGGATGATCTGGGACACTTCGATCAGCCCTTCGAAGCTGTCCGAGCGGCCCTGGCGTATGTCCTCGGCCTCGCGCAGCAGCCACAGGCCGATGGAGATGAGATTGGCGCGAAGTTCCTTGGGCAGCCCGTTCTCGCTCGAACCGAGATCGTCCAGCAGGTTCGTCCACAGGCGATTGGTGAAATGCAAGGCCTCCACGGCCGTCGAGGAGCGGGAGCCGGCTTCCGCCGCCGCCGTCAGCAGGTCGATGGAGCGGCTCAGAAGCTGGCGCTCCCTGTCCTTGGCCTCCGCCGCGGAGTCGACCTGGATGTCGGAATAGGAGAATTGATACATCGCCGTTCGGTTTCGCCACTCAGGTCAGGAAGTTGAGCAGGCTGAGCTGCTGGATGCGCGCGGTGAGCGCGTAGGACGTCTGGATGTGCGCCACGAGATCGTTGACGCGATTGGCCGCCTCGTATCCATCCACGCCCTCCAGGTCGAGAATGTGCCGATTGAACAGATCGATCTGCATGTTCATGCGGTCGCTGGCGTCCGATACGCGCTTCTCGATGATGCCGGTCTGAGCCTGTGTCTGGGTAAGGTCGCTGACCGCCTCGCCCGCCAGGGAAAGGGCTCGCTGCGCCACCGCCTGCCTGGCGCCGTCACTGAGATTGGCATCGAAGAGGTCGGAAACGATGGCCGCTGCCATGGCCAGCTTGCGCACGCCGTCAATGTTGGCGCTGACCGAAGTCTGGCTCGTGTCGCTGAGCGCGATGCGGCTGGTGATGGTCTGGTCGGTGGCGCTCGACCAGTTCGTCCAGTCCGCGCCGAGGAACTGATCCGTCACGCTCGGGTCGTTGAGGAAATCGGTCATCTGGGCAGCCGTGATGTTGGCGGCCTGGAGATCGGTCTGCGAAAAGGTGAAAAAGTTGGTGAACGCCGTTTCGAACGCGATCTTGGCGGCCGACGTTGCGGAGAAGTCGGCCAACGGTTTCGTGTCGGTGTTGATGCCGGCAAACAGATATTCGCCGTTCACGCTGGTGTTGAGGATCGACGTCAGCGACTGCAGCGTCGCCGTGCCCGTATCGCGCACCGTGGTCGCTGCGGCATCGCCCGAGATCGCCGTGGTCAGCACCGACATCAGGTTCTGCGCGAAGTCGGAAAGGTTGCCCAGCGCGGCCTGGGTCGAGGACAGACGCGAAGTCACCAGCGCGTTGGAATCGACGATGCCCTGCAGGCGGTCGATGTCGCGGTGGAAGTTGATGGACTGGGCGGAGCGCGCGCCGAGCGCCAGTCCGAGGTCCGCCACTCTGGACGTGTCCATTTCCTTCATGGCCTTGACAAGGTCCACCTGCATGCGCGCGTTCGAATAGCGTAGCGCGTTGGAGATGGCGGCGGAAGAAACGGATACGGCTTTCATGGCCTTAGCGAACTGCCTCCAGAAGTGAATCCAGCATCTGGTTCACCGTGTTCAAAACCCGGGCGGAAGCCTGGTAGGCGTGCTCAAGGTCGAGCAGCAGCGCCAATTCGTTGTCGACATTCACGCCGGTGTCGTTGGACAGCGCCTCGGCCGTGCGGGCGGCCAGCGCTTCCTTGTTGTCGGCGGCGACCTGCGCGCGCTGGCGCACGCCCTCGAACCAGCCGATGGCGTTGGCGGAATAGGAGGTAACGCTGGAGGTCACCGTGATGCCGGCCGAGGGCGCGAAATCCATCGGCTCGTCCAGCCGCTCGCTATAGGCGATCAGCAGGTCGGCATAGGAAGACCCGTCGCTGTTGACCACGTAGGCGGCGCCGTTGATGCCGCCGTCTCGCAGCAGGGAGGGATTGTTCGCCACGGCAGCGTTGACGCGGATCTGGCCGGCGAGGCCGTCGACCAGTGTCCCCGAGGTGGGGATCGCCGGTGCGCCGGACCAGGTGAACAAGCCGGCCGCATCGGGCGGATCGCCTTCGGCGAAGGCGGTGATGAGCCCGCGGGCGATCTCGTCCAACTGCGCCTGCATGGTGGAGGCGACGCCGTCGCGGAGCTGGAGCATGCCGGCAAGCTTGCCGTTGGCCTCGGCGTTGTTGGCCGGTCCCGCCGAAAGCGGCACGTTGTCGATATAGATGGTGTTGCCCTGTGCGCCGGCCGCATAGCCGGAGGAAGGCGTGAAGCTCACCGTGCGCGGCACGGTTTCGAACAGCATCGTGCCGTCGCCCGTGGTGATGACCATGTCGTTGTCGCCGCGCGTGAAGGTGGAGACCGGCACATATTCGGCGATCTTCTTCAGGATGGCGTCGCGTTGGTCGAGCGCGTCGGAGACGTCGGTGCCTGCGCGGGTGCCGTTGACGACGGCGCGGTTGGCGGCCTCGAACTGGCCGAGCAGGTTGTTGAGCTCGCCGACCGCCGTCGCAATCTCACCGTCGGTCTGTGTGCGGAAGTCCTGGAGAGCTTGCGTGCCGTCATTGAGCGTGCGCACGACCTGCTGCGCGGCCACGATCACGCTTTGGCCCAGGCTCTGATTGGACGGCGAGGTTGCGTAGAACTGCAGCGCCTGCTGCAGCGCCCCGATCGCGGTCGAGGCGGAGGCGGAATTGTCGGCGCCGTTGACGGCCAGCTGCAGCCTGTCCATGCCGCTCGACAGTGTGCTCTGGCCGCTCCATGCCGAAAGAGCGGCGACGTATTGGCGGAACAACTGCTCGTTGGCGCTGCGCTGGATCTCCACCACGCGCGCGCCCGGGGCCATGCTTGCGACGACCGCCACGCGGCGCGCATAGTCCGGATCGTGTGCGTCCGAGACGTTGCGGGACACGACGCTGGTCTGCAGCGACGTGGCTCGCAACGACGACTGGGCGATGTTCAGTGCGGTGCTCAGAGACATGCGCGGCTTCCGGATATGATGACCGTCGGCCGGCACCCGCGGGGCCGGCCGCGATGACGGCTATTCATCTCTTCAGGTTGACAAGGACATCCATCAGGTCGGCGCCCGTCTGGAAGACCTTGGAATTGGCGGTGTAGCTGCGCTGGGCAGCGATCATGTTTGTCAATTCCTCGGCGATGTTGACGTTGGAGCTTTCCAGCGCGCCGGAGACGACGCTGCCGAGACCGCCCTCATTCGCGAAGCCGATGCGTACCTGCCCGGAGTCCGGGCTCTGCACGTAGACGTTGCCCGGCAAGGCGGTAAGCCGATCGGGGCTCGGAACCGTGGCGAGCGCGATCTTGTAGAGCGCTGCCGAAGAGCCATCGGCGTAGAGAGCATAGACGGTGCCGTCCTTGCCGATCTGGACCTTGTCGATGGTGCTGGGCCCGTTGCCGTTCACCCTGGCATCGGTGACCGTGAAGCCGGTGCCGAGCTGGGTGAGACGCGAGAGATCCAGCGTGAAACCGGTTGCGCCGTTGGGAACGTCGAGCGTCACTTCGGCAGTGCCAGTGATCTTGCCGGTCGTACCGTCAAAATTAAGAGTAGTAGAGCCCAATAAGCCGCCGGTGTCGTAAGGGAAGGAGGCTCCTGCCGCTGCCTTGGACTGGTCGAAGACAGCCACTTCCCAAGTGTTGTCGGCGGTCTTGGTGTAATAGACGTCGAGCAGCAGCTTGTTGCCGAGATTGTCATAGACGACCAGCGAGGACTTGTTGGTGTATTCGGCGGCGGTGCCGTTGGCAGATGGCAGGTTGGCCGTGACCGCGTCCGCACCCGACGGCAGGTTTCCAAGATAGTAACCCTGGGTGCTCGCGTTTGCGGTCATGTCCTGGGCGTCGATGGTGATCGGCACCAGTCCTTCGAAGCCGTTGGCGGTCGCTGAGGGGATGCCGTTGGCGTAGCTGTAGCCCATGAGCTGGTAGCCGGCAGCGTTGACCAGCCGACCCTGGGCGTCGGGCACGAAGGAGCCTGCACGGGTGAGAACCGGCGTGCCGTTGGCGTCCTGCACGATGAAGAAGCCGTCTCCGTCGATGGCTAGGTCGGAAGCCGAGGTCGTGTATTGCAGAACACCCTGGGCGCTGATGCTGGAGCGCACCGTGGTGTTGACGCCGCCGGAATTGTAGGCGCTGCCGGCAGAAGGCATCAGCAGCGTGGAAAATTCCACGGAAGAGCGCTTGTAACCGGTCGTATCCGAGTTCGCGATGTTGTCGGCCACCGTCGACAGGCGGTTCGCCTGTGCGTTCATACCGGAAATCCCGGTCCGCATCATGCCATACAAGCTCATCGGATTACCCCTTCATTGCCCATGCGTGCGGCGAGCGTAGCGGCTGTGTCTTGCGCGAGGCTGGTGCGGATGGCGCCGGCGCGCATCACACGACCAGCCGGTAGCCGAGGAAGCGCTTGGAATCGATCGGGTCGTGGCCGAGGCGCTCGCGCAGCTTCTTGCGCAGCTTGGAGATGTGGCTTTCGACCACGTTCTCCTCGATGTCCTCGTCGAAGATGCCGTAGATGGCGTTGAACACCTGGGTCTTGGTGACCCGCCGGCCCAGATTGTCCGCCAGGAATTCCAGGATGCGGCGCTCGCGGCGCGGCAGCGGCAGCGGCTCGCCGTTGATTTCGGGGTCGCGGCCGTCGAGGAAGATGCGCATGGCGCCGATCTCGGTAAAGGCCACTTCCTCCTGCGCGCGGCGGCGGATGGCGGTGATGCGGGCCAGGATCTCGCGGATATGCACCGGCTTGCGGACGACGTCGTCCACGCCGGATTCGAATAGGCGCAGGGTGTTCTCCAGCGAGTTCTGCTCGCTGAGCGCGATCACCGGAGCACCCGTGCGGTCGCGGATCTGGCGCGGCGATACGGTGCCCTCCCGGCAGTCGCCGATCAGGAAGGCGCGAACCGACTTCAGATCCTCTTCGGCCGCGCTCGACACCCATTCGTCGAAGGCGGACGGCGCAAAGCCCGCGCTCGCCACGCCTTCCCTGTCGAAAAGGGAGTTGAAACCTTCCGTTACAAGCTCGCGCTCGTCAACGATCACGATCATCGGCCCGCCCTCCGAATCAATGCATCTGCCCCGTGGGGAAAGGGGTATCCGCTGGCGGGAATCGTTAACAACCGTTAATTCTTGTAGCCGATTTCTTGGGAGTCACGCATCGCCATGGTTGCAACGCGCGCGGCCGGGACGCGACAGTCGGTTCCCGACGGGGGCGACCGCAATCGTTCGGAGGGACCGAAGCGCCTGCAGGCGCACGGCATCTAGGGGTTGCAGAAGGCGCGGGCGTTGGGCGTCCATCTGCCGAACCCCACCGCCACCATATTGCTGATGACGCGGCAGACATAGACCTTCTGGGCGGGGTCGTTGTCGGGACCGGCATGGTAGCGGGCGACCGCCATCGACCAGGTCTGGTGGCGGGCGTGCAGGCTGGCCAGGAAGCGGGCGGCGTAGTCGACGTTGCGATGCGGGTCCAGCATGTCGGCGACATTGCGGAAGTGGCCGGAATGATAGTGATGGTTGATTTGCATGCAGCCGAGGTCGATCAGCGAGCGGCCTTCGCGGCGCGCGTTCTCGAATGCGGCAACCGCCGCTGTCCGGCTTGCGGGGAAGACAGCTTTCCCCTCTATATTCAATGCGTTGGGCTGAAGGCTGCCCTTCTTGCCGGTTTCGGTCAGGCCGACGGCATATAGGATGCCGGCCGGGATGCCGTAGCGATCCGCGGCTCGCAGTATCTCGGCTTCACAGGGATTGGCCGCCGCCAGCGCAGCGCCCGCGGCAAGGCTAGATAAACAGGCCGCCGCCAGCACGCTCGCGAATCTGCGGCGCAGTGCGGCCGCCGTCCTGCCCATCGTCATGGCGCTCGCCTCTCCATTGCTGACCTTCCGCTCCGGCACCGCCGCCATTGCTTCCCGCCTGGAAGGAAGGCTGGTCGCGGCCGGGTTGCATGCCGGCATGGCCGGCCGCATCCGTACGCGCCGCCGGCGCCGCCGCCAGTGATGGTTGCAGGACCGTGACCCTGTCGATGTCGAAGCCGAGGCCGCGCAGCGACTTGACGATCGCCTCCGAATCCGCCGACAGCTTGCGGTAGGCCTCGTGGGTTTCCGGCCGCACTTCAATCGACAGTTGCTGTCCCGCCATGCGCAGGCTGGCCGTCACCGAGCCAAGCTCGGCAGGATGCAATTCTATCTTCAGGGCGTGTGCCGGAGAGGTCACGGTAGCGGCCGGTTGCAGGGCCGTTGCGGAGGCGGCCGCTGCCTGTCGCCAGCCCGGATCAGAGGTCATGGCGCCCACGAGCTGCGAGGCGGTGCGGCTGAGCGCATAGGGGGCCGGTGCAGGAAAGCTCTGCTCGGCCACCACATTGGCCTGCTGCAAGGCGGCGGCCCGCGTGGCCGGGGCGAGGCGGACGGCACCGCGCTGCAGCGGCGCGGCTTCGTCGGGCGATCCGGCCTGCCCGGACGGAGAGCCGGGTACTTCGGAGACGGCCTGCACCTGCGGCCTGACCGTGTCCATCCCCGGAAGGACCGGGCCGCGCCCGATGCCGCTCTGCAACATGCCGGGCCCAACCGCCTGCCTGTCCTGCGGCGAGGTTCTGGCAGCAGCATCGGCGTCCTGCACCCCGGCCGTGTCAGGGCGGGTCCGCTGCGTTTCCGCCCGGTCGCGGCGGGCCGGGCCTTGTGCGGTCGCCGCCGGCTGGCTCTGACCCATCGCCCCCTGGGCCAGCAACGCCATCGTCGCCGCCGTGGCGTCGGCATTGCCGTCCGGCGCCGGCACCTGGGCCGCCGTCTCGTCATTCGCGTCCGCTGCTTTTTCGTCTTCCGCTGCCTCCGGATGCCGCGGCAGGCGTTGCAGCGCGCTCATCAAGGGAAAGCGGTCCCGCAGCGGGGCGTCGCCCGCGGTCCGGTCAGCCCGGCTGCGGACGGGAGCGGCCTGCGCCGCCCCGGCGTCTTCGTCATCGGCTGGGGCAGGCTCGGCATCCTTGCCCCGCGTTTCTCTGCCGGCCAGCATCTCGCCGAAGGCGGATGCGTCGTCGGCCTCGCCTGCGGAGGCGCGAGGCGCCGCCTTGCTCGCCATGCCTGTCTCGGGAATGTTCGGACCCACGATCGTCGTCATTGAGGTGATGCTCCCAGCATCCGGTCGATGGTTTCGAGCTTGCGCCGCGCGTCGGCGATCGCGTTGTCGGTGGCGTCGCCGGCCGTTTCCGCAACGGCGGGCGTGTCTGCCCGCGGGGGCGGCGAGGCCGCGATCGGGGCCGCCTGCGGCCCGGGTGAGACGCCAATGGCCGGCTGTTCCGCCACCGCGCCTTCGACCGGCGGCAGGCCGGCATCGTCGGGCGGATCGCCCCGCCGGCTCGCGGCCGCACCGGACGGCTCGATCGGCGGGGCGATGACCTCGTGGGTTACGGCCCGGGCGGCGTCGAGCAGCGAGCGGTCGTTCTCGGAAAGCCGGTTGCGGTCGATGCCGTCCAGCCGCTCCTGCACCGCGCCGATATTGTCGGAGGTAAGGATGGAAAGGCTGGCATAGAGCTGCGCGCGAGGGTCGTCCGGATCGTCCTCGCCGGCGCCTTCGGCCCTTGCCGAGGCGAATGTCGACAGATCGGTCAGCCCGTCGATGGCGGCGCGCCGCGCGATACGCAGATAGATCACCTTCTCGCGCTCGGGGTCCATCATCGAGGTGATGTCGGCGAGCCTGCCCAGGTCGATCGCCGGGTGCAGCGCGACCGCCCCCGACACGAAGCTGTCCGCGAACTGGCTTGCATAGGGCGAATGCAGGAAACGCCCGACATACTGGGTGGAGGCCAGGAGAAAGCGGTCGGCATCGCCGTTGAGCGCCGCGATCCGGATCGAACGGCGCAGCGCGGCTTCCTCGACCAGCGTTCCCGGGCTGAGCAGCCGGGCCTTGTCGAACAGGGACAGCGCTTCGGCGGGCTCTTCAGTTGCGAGCAGCGAGCCCTTGATCAGAGCAGTGAAGGCGCCGAGTTCCTCGGGCAGGCTCATCGGATCCACGTCGCGCAAGGCCGCCACCGCACCGGCCGGGTCGCCGCTCAGATAGGAAACGACGCCCTGGAAGACCGCCTGGTTAGCGGGGTCCAGCTCGACGCGGGCGACCGCGGCCTGGACGGTTGCCGGGTTGCCGCCGCTCATGCCGTAGACCAGAAGGGCACGCAGGTTGAGGGGCTGGTCGAGCTCGTCCGGCCCCGCGCCTCGAAAGCGGGCATCGGCAAGCTCCAGCAGCTTGGCCTGCATCGGCAGCGCGGCATGGTCGCCGGCCGCGAGCCGGTCCTGCACCAGTTGCAGGGAGCGCACGAGCTGATAGGGCTGCAGCGGCTCCGCGGCCCGGACGCCCCCCGCCGCCGAAAGCGCGGCCACGAGCGCGGCCAGCCCTGCAGCGCGGACTCCGGCGGCGGAGGCCCGGGCAGGGCGCCTCATCACTGCGCCTCCAGCAGGATCTCGATGCGGCGATTCACGGCGGCGAGCGGGTCGGCGGCGTCCTTCGGCTGCCGGTCGGCAAAGCCGGCGACCTCCGCGATGCGATGTTCGTCGACGCCGCTGCGCACCAGCATGTAATAGGCGGCATGGGCGCGCGCGGTGGAAAGTCGCCAGTTGTCGTATGTCTCGCTGCGGAACGGGCGCGCGTCGGTGTGGCCCTGGATGGTGAGCTTGCCCTTCTGGCCGTTGACGATACGGCCGATCTTGTCCATGGCCAGAACCAGGGCGCGGCTGGGCAGCGCCGAGCCGATCTCGAACATGCCGAAGTCGAACTGGTCCGTGATGGAGATGACCACGCCCTTGTCCGTGGCCTCGACCGAGATGCCCGGGCCGGTCTTGTCGTCACCCTTGAAGCTTTGGGCAAGCTCGGCCTTGATCGCCGCTGCCGCCTTCTGTGCCGCCGGGCTCGCTGCCTCCCCGGCCGGCGCGGGCGCGTCGGCCGCAGGCGGGGCGGTCCTGGCGCCGTCTGCCAACGGCTCCAGCGGAATGTGCTCCAGGGCCGGCGCAGCGGCGGGTTGGGGCGCCTTTACCGGCGGCGCCGATGTCTCGGCCGTCTTTTCGTCCGGCTTCGGCGGCTCGCCATCGATCTTCGCACGCTCGGCGCTGGCTTCCGCCAGGGGCTCGGCCATCTGCTGCGACCAGAAGTCGGGCGCGAACGGGTCGCGATAGGACTCGCCGCCGGAAGCGCCTGTGGCAGGCCCTGCCTTCTGCACGCCGCCCTCGCCGCGCAGGCTGACATTCTGCATCGTGCCGGTCTCGGCGGCGATCTCGGCCAGAACCGCATAGGGATCGGCGAAGAGACGCTCCTCCGCGCCGATCGCCTGTTTCACCGGCGTGGCCTTTTCGTTGCCGTCCTGGGCCTTGCCGGAATTGCCGCTGCTGTCCTGGCCTGTCTTGGGAGCCGGCCTTTGCGCCTCATGCGCGCTGGGGTCGGCATCGCTGGGGTCGTTGGCGGCATCCTGCAGGCCCTTGCGGCTGGAATCGCGGTCCGTCAGCGGCACCGGGTTGAAATAGCTGGCAAGGGCCGATTTGGTCTTGTCGTTGGCGGCGTTGATGAGCCACATGACCAGGAAAAAGCACATCATGGCGGTCATGAAGTCGGCGAAGGCGATCTTCCACACCCCGCCGTGATGGCCGTGATCGTCGTCGTCGCGGTTGCGGCGGACAATGATGATTTCCTGGCGGTGTTCGGTATCCTGGACCGCGCTCATGACAGCACCTCTGACAGGGCTGCCGCCCACTCGGACATGCGGGTTTCGAACACCGCATCATCGATCGACACCGTGAGATCGAGGCCCGGCGCCTCGGTGAAATGAAGCTGGGCGGTGCGCGCGCCCAACGCGGCCTTCAGCGGCTCGAACAGGAATTGCGGGCCGCTCACGCGTATGCCGACGGCTTCGGCATCGCCCAGGGCAGCGCCGATCGTGCCGGCGAGCGCCGCCAGCGAGCGGGCGCGCAGGTCGTCGCCGAGCACGCCGCCCAGCACGCGCGCCACCGCCTCCTCGGTCGAGGCGGTCAGGCGCGTCTCCATGGCGGCGATGCCGGCGGTGACCGCGGCGGCCATCTCGCCGCCGAGGCTCGCAAGCGATGCGGCGGCCGCATCCGCGTCAGCCTGCCGCTGGGCTTCCAGCGCCTCGGCATGCGCGGCCTCGAGGCGGGCGGCAAGCGCTTCCTCGGCTTGCTCCACGGCCCGGGCGACGAGCGCGTCGACGTCGGGCGGCGGTTCGGCCGTCGCGACCGGCTGCGGGGACGCAATTGGCTGGGCGCGGGCGGGATGTGCACCGAAATCCGGCAGCAGGTCGTAGAGCGAGGCGGTGCGCATCACGCGGCAGCTTCCTGGGCCGCCCATTTGCGCAGGATATGCGCCGTGCGCTCCTCATTGATGTCGACCATGCGGGCCAGCCGGTCCTGCGGCGCGGGCCGCAGCTTGCGGCGCAGATCGTCCAGCGGGGCGGGGCCGGCGCCGGGCAGGGCGGCCTGCGCCGCGCCTTCGGCCGCGTCCGGGGTGGGAAGCGAGCGCTGCACGTCGTCGAAGCTCGGGCCGGCAACCTCGGCGGGCTTCGGAGCCAGCGCCGCGGCCATCGGCCTGAGGCCGAAGAAGGCCACCAGGAACACCACCACGATGAAGGCGGCGGCATTGATGAGGCTGCCCGTATATTGGCCGACGGTTTCCAGAATGTTGGGGCCGGCCGCGGCCTGGCCGTCCAGCCCGTCGATGAACTCGACCGCCGACACCTCGATGACGTCGCCGCGCTTCTCGTCGAAGCCGGTGGCGGATGCGACCATCTTGCGGATTTCGGCGATGCGCTGGTCGACCTGCTCGGACGTGGCGTCCTGACCCAATACGGCCGCCAGCCGTCCCTTGTTGACCACCACGGCGATCGACATGCGGGTTACGGAATAGCCGTTGGAAACGGTGGCGATGCGCTTGGAATTGATCTCGTAGTTGGTGATCTCCTCCTTGCGGTCGTTCTGCGAGGAAGATTGCGGGCCGTCAGTGGCGGTCGCCTGGGCTTCGGGCAGGTTCTGCTCCACGGTGGCGGGGGTGGAGGCCTGCCTCTGGCTGTTGGCCTCGTTGGCGCGCACCGACTGCACCGAGCGCTCGACCCGCGATTCCGGATCGAAGATGGTCTCCTCGATCTGGCGCGTGTCGGTGTTGACGTCGGCCTTGACGCTGGCGCGGAAGTTTTCCGGGCCGAGATAGGCGGTCAGCGCGCGGCGGATGTTGTCGCCGATCTGGGCCTCCACGGTCTGCTCGACGCCGAGCGCGCGCGCGGCACTCGTGTTGGAAGGGTCGTCGCCGGCGGCCAGCAGGTTGCCGGCTGCGTCCAGCACCGTCACCTTGTCGGCCGACAGGCTGGGAACGGCCGCCGCCACGAGATGGCGGATGGACATGGCCGTCTTCTCGCCGTCGATGCCGGCATAGCGGATGACCACTGAGGCGGAGGGCTGCTGCTCGTCGCGGCGGAAATTGGCCCGTTCGGACATGACGATGTGCACGCGCGCGGCCTTGATGCCGGCCAGCGACTGGATGGTACGGGCGATCTCGCCCTCCAGCGCGCGCACGCGGGTGATCTGCTGCATGAAGGAGGTCAGGCCGAGCGAGCCGACATTGTCGAACAGCTCGTAGCCGGCATTGGCGCTGGTGGGCAGGCCCTTCTCGGCCAGGAGCATGCGCGCCTGTGCGGTCTTGCCGGCCGGCACCAGAACGCTGGTGCCGTCGGCGCCCACGTCGAAGTCGAGCCCGGCTTCGGAAAGCACCATGCCGATCTGGCTGACGTCGGATCGCTCCAGCCCGACATAGAGGGTCTCGTAGGCCGGCCTGTTGAGATAGACCGAGGCGACGCCGATAATGGCGATGACAAGTGCCGCCATGCCGCCGAGAATGGCGAGCCGCTTCGGGCCGAAGCCCTGGAGATTGATGATGATGGTCTTGATCTGTTCCGGCACGGATCGGAAGCTCCCGCATGACTGCCCTCCGTCAGACTAGTGCGCGAAGCTTGTGCGAAAATGAAATGGGCCGCGCTCGAAGGAGCGCGGCCCATCATTGTCCATGATGCCGTCCGGTCAGTTCCTGAACAGGGCCAGGATATTCTGCGAGTTGGAGTTTGCGATCGACAGCGCCTGGATGCCGAGCTGCTGCTGCACCTGCAGCGCCTGGAGCCTGGTCGATTCCTGGTTCATGTCGGCATCGACGAGCTGGCCCACGCCGCGGTCGATCGCGTCCGTCAGCTTGGAAACGAAATCCTTCTGCATGTCGATGCGGGACTTGGCGGCGCCGAGGGTCGCGGCAGCATCCGCCATCGCGGCGAGGGCTTCTTCGACGTTATCCAGGAAACCCTTGATATCGTCGTCTGTGACCAAGGCTCCGGAAATGTCGATCCCCATCACGTCATCGAGAAGTCCACCTGCTTCGCCGTCCGCGTCGGTCAGCACGACAGTGCTGAGATCGATCGATATGGTGCCGACGGATACGGTCCCGTCTCCGGCGCGGTTGTAGGAGGACACGATCTCCAGCGGATCGGAGGGGCTGTCATTGGCCAAGACGTTGGTTCCGGCATAGTTGGCGCCGGTGGCGATGCCTTTGAGCTGATCCTGCCTGGTAAGGATCTCGGTATGGATCTTGGCTCTATTGTCTTCCGAGGCGCCGAGGGCCGCGAGCAGCTTCTGCTTGATCTCGTCGACCACCTCGATCGCCTTGTTCATGGCGGTGTAGGCGATATCGATCTTGCCGGCGCCGAGGCCGAGCGCGTCCTGAACGGCGGAGAAGGCCTTGTTGTCAGAGCGCATGGTGGTGGCGATAGACCAGTAGGCAGCGTTGTCCATCGCCTCGGCTACGCGATAGCCTGTAGAAATGCGGCCCTGGGTCTGCTCGAGCGCCTTGTTCGTCGCCTTCAGGCTCTGCAAGGCCGTCATCGCAGATGCGTTCGTTAGAATGCTCGACACTGTCCACCCCTCGATCTACGTCTCTCGTCCGCACTGCGCGAAACGATCGGTTAACCATAGCTACGCTTCCATGGTTAATAGACGATTAAATGAGAGTGGTGCGAGGAAAAGCTGACAAAATAAAAATAGCCGCGCTTCGGGCGAAGCGCGGCTTTTTTTGCCTGTAGAGGAGCCGGACGAAGCCGGCTGTCTCGTCTTAACGGAACAGCGACAGGATCGACTGCGAGTTGGAATTCGCAATCGACAGCGCCTGGATGCCGAGCTGCTGCTGCACCTGCAGCGCCTGCAGACGCGTCGATTCCTTGTTCATGTCGGCATCGACGAGCTGGCCCACGCCGCGATCGATAGCGTCGGACAGCTTGGAAACGAAGTCCTTCTGCATGTCCACGCGTGCCTTGGCGGCGCCCAGTGTAGCCGCTGCGTCGGCCATCTGCTTCAGGGCATCTTCGATGGTATCGAGATGTGCCTGGATGCCGTCATTGTCTTCCGTGCCATCGAGTTCGATGGCCATCACGTCCGCGAGGATGCCACCGTCGGTGCCCGTCTCGTCGAGAAGCTGCGTTTTCGAGAGGTCAACCGTGATCGTGTTGACCTTGACGGTGCCATCGGCAGTCCGGTCGTAGGACGAGACGATGTTGAGCTCGGTTTCGGTCTGGTCATTGGCGATCAGGTTGCCGCCGGCGTAGTTGGCGGAGAGGCCGATGCTGGTGAGCTGGCCTTGCAGTTCCTTGATTTCGCCCTGGATCTTGAGCTTGTCGTCTTCAGACGCGCTCATCGCCGTGACCAGCTTCTGCTTGATCTTGTCGACCACATCGATCGCCGAATTGGTGGCGGTGTAAGCGACGTCGAGGCGGCCGGCACCCAGACCAAGAGCGTCCTGAACCGAAGACAGGGCCTTGTTGTCAGAGCGCATGGTGGTGGCGATCGACCAGTAGGCGGAGTTATCCGAAGCTTCGGCAACGCGCAGGCCGGTGGAGATGCGGCCCTGGGTGATCGAAAGGTTCTTGTTGGTGGCGGAGAGGCTCTGGAGAGCGGTCATCGCCGAGGCATTGGTGTTGATCGAAGACATGGATACACGTACCCGTTTTTACACGTACATTTATGGGGAACATGCCGGCTCGGCCGGTATGGCGGTGGGCTTCATGCCAATGATCGCCGAAAAGGATCACCCGCCATCTGAGTGCGACTATGGCCGGGCAGTTCCTGCCAATTCGATAAGCGGTATGGTTAACGAAAAAATAAATTCGGCGATGGGACGCGCGCAGGATGCCCCCTCCCAGGCTCGGGCTTCGCCCAGGCTCGGCGAGGTACGGAGGGGTGTTGGAATGCAGCCGCGACGCGGCCGTGCTAGGTGAAGGAGCGCACCAGCGATCCGACCAGCAGGTTCCAGCCGTCGATCAGCACGAAGAACATGATCTTGAACGGCAGGGAGATCACCGTGGGCGGCAGCATCATCATGCCCATGGCCATGGTGATGGTGGCCACGATCAGGTCGATGACCAGGAAGGGCAGCACGATCAGGAAGCCGATCTCGAAGCCGCGGCGGATCTCCGAGATCATGAAGGCCGGCACCAGGATGCGCAGGTCCACCGTGTCGCGGGCCACCTCCTGGCCGCGCTCGCGCGCCAGATCGGCGAACAGGTCGAAATCCTTGTCGCGGACGTTGTGCAGCATGAAGCTGCGGAACGGGTCGGAAATCTTTTCCAGCGCCTCGGCCTGGCCGATCTGGTTTTCCATCAGGGGCTTCACGCCGGTGTTCCAGGCCTGGTCGAAGGTCGGCGCCATGACGTAGAACGTCATGAACAGCGAAAGCGAGATCAGGATCAGGTTGGCCGGCGTGGATTGCAGGCCGATGCCGGCGCGCAGGATCGAGAACGCGATGACGAAGCGCGTGAAGCTCGTCACCATGATGAGCAGGCCCGGCGCCACCGACAGCACGGTGATGAGGCCGAACATCTGGATGATGGTGGCCACCGTATCGCCGCTCGCCTGGCCGATGCCGCCGAGGTCGAACTGCTGTGCGGATGCGGTCGTCGCGGCGGCCAGCAATACGGCCGTCGCGGCAAGCGGAAGCGTGAGCTTTTTCATTCGAACAGCAATGTCCTGATCAGCACGTCCCGGGCGTGGCCGTCGCTGCGGATCGCCGCGCGCTCCTTGAGGTCGGCCTTGAGATGCTGGAAGCCGCTGGCGCCCTCCACCTGGTGCATCCGGACCGTTCGCAGGAAGGCCAGCATGTCCTGATGAATGGCCTCCACCGTTTCCGGCGGCTGCGGGCCGTCGAAGACGACGGTGGCGTCCATGCGCACCCACACGCTGGCGGGGGCCGCGAGATTGGTGGTGATGGACGGCAGTTCCGCCAGCGTGACGCCGCCTTCGCCGGCCTGCGGGAAGCCGGCGGGCTGGGGCTCGGCCGCCTTGTCGTGGTTCTGGGCTGCTGCGGGCGGCGGCACCTCGGTGCCCTTCAGATAGGAGCCCGCCATCCAGCCTCCGCCCAACGCCGCCGCCGTCATGGCGGCCAGAATGCCGATCTGCACGAGGAGGGGTGGCTGCTTCGGCGCCCTGATCTGCTCGGTGTTCGCCATCTGCGCGCCCGCCTAGAACGGAAGGACCTGGTCGAGAACCTGCTGGCCGTAGCCCGGCTGCTGGATCTCGCTGACGCGGCCGCGCCCGCCATAGGAGATGCGGGCCTCCGCGATGCGCTCGTAGGAAATGGTGTTTTCCGCGCCGATGTCGGACGGGCGCACGATGCCGGCGATGGTGAGCACCCGCAGTTCGGCGTTGACGCGCACCTCCTGCGAGCCGCGGATCATCAGGTTGCCGTTCGGCAGCACGTCGGTGACCACGGCGGCCACGTTGAGCAGGATCGATTCGGAGCGCTCGATGGCGCCGTCGGCCTTGGTCTCGGTCTTGGAATCCAGGTTGCCCTTGGCCGAGCCGCCGGCCTTCCACTTGTCCCAGCCGATATCGGCGCCCAGTCCCAGCGTGCGGGCGGAGGTGCGGCTCCTGTCGTTCTGGTTCTTGAAGCGGGCGCGGTCGTTGATCTTGATGCGCACGGTCAATATGTCGCCGGCCTGCAGCGCGCGCGGATCGGTGAACAGGCGGCTCTGCCGGTCGTCCCACAGCGAGAATTTCTTGACCGGCGCCGACGGCGTTTCCGGATAGCGATAGACGGAGACCGCGCCTTGCTCGATGCCGGCGCCGACCGGCGAAAGCGACGGTTCACGGCCGATCTCCTTGGGGTCGGTGGCGCAACCGGCAAGGGCAGCGGCAGCCGCCAGCAGGATCAGGCTGTTGCGGATCATGACGGGTCCATCCTGCGTGCGGCGCTCGCCATGATGCCGGTCAGCGCGGCGGCGGCCTTCTTGTCCATCTCGTCGAGGATGAGGCTGGCCTTGCGGGCGTCGAGCTTCATCAGGATCGCGGCCGCCAGCTCGGCATGCACGCCGGCCAGGCGCTCGGCGGCGGCATCGGGCTTCATGCCGGCATATATCTTGACCACGCCGTCCTCGGCGCGGGCCAGGAAGACCTCGCGGCGCTTGAGCCATTCCTCATACTCGGCCCGCTTGGCCTCCAGCGTGGCGATGCGCTTGTCCACGTCGGACTGCAACTGCTTCAGCTCCGCCGCCTGGAGCGCATAGCGTCGGTCGCGCGCGGCATCGGCGATATTGGAGCAGAAACGCTCGATCTCGCTTTCCTCGGCGGGCGGCGGCGTGGTTCCGGTCACTTCCTGCGACACAGCGGGTGCCGAAACCGCGGGTGCGGGAATCGCGGGCGCCGTACGCACCAGCTCGGCGGGAGCCGCTGGCGCGCCGGGCAGAACCTGGCGCACCGACGCGGCCGACGCGGGTTCGTTCCCTGCGAGGGCCGGGCCGGCCGCAGCCAGCGCCAGCATGGACAGGGCGACGATGCGGGGGAGACGGCGGGAAAGGGGGCGTGCGGTCATTGCTTGCCTCCTATTGCAGCACGAGGTCGGCCTGAAGCGCGCCGGCCGACTTGATGCCCTGCAGGATGGCGATGATGCCGTCCGGCTTGACGCCGAGGCGGTTCAATCCCGAAACCAGCGTTTCCAGGTCGGGCCCGTCGAGCACGGCCACGCGGGCGTTCGGCTGGGCGATGTCGATGGCCGTGTTGGGCTCCACGGCGGTCACGCCCCGGGAGAAGGGTTCCGGCTGCACCACGCGCGGCGCCTCGGTGATGCGCACGGTGAGTGTTCCGTGGCTGATGGCCACGCGCGAGATCTTGACCTGGTTGCCGATGACGATGGTGCCGGTGCGCTCGTCCACCACCACGCGGGCCGGCATGTCGGCCCCCACCACCAGGTTTTCGATCTCGGCGTAGAAACGCGCCGCCGAGATGCCCTTCGGTTTCTTGATGGAGACCGTGCGGGCGTCGCGCTCGGCCGCCAGGCGGGAGCGGAAGCGCTGGCGCGTATATTCGTTGATGGCGTCGGCGATGCGCACGGCGGTGGAGAAATCGGGATTGCGCAGTTGCAGGGTCAGCACCGACTGGTCGCCGAACTCGGCGGTCACGGCACGCTCGACGATGGCGCCGTTCGGCACGCGGCCGGCGGTCGGCACTCCCTGCGTGACCTGCTCGGCCTGGCCCTGCGCGGTGAAGCCGGAGACGATGACGGCGCCCTGGCCCACCGCGTAGATCTCGCCGTCCGCTGCCTTCAGAGGCGTCATGATCAGCGTGCCGCCCTGGAGCGATGTCGCGTCGCCCATGGACGAGACGGTGACGTCGATGCGTGCGCCGGACTGCACGAAGGGCGGCATGTTGGCGGTGACGATGACGGCGGCGACGTTCTTGGCGCGCGCCCGTCCGCCTTCCGTGGCGATGCCGAGATTTTCCAGCATGGCGCGGATCGACTGTTCGGTGAAGGGCGAGTTGCGCAGCGAATCGCCCGTACCCTGAAGGCCGATGACCAGGCCGTAGCCGACGAGCTGGTTGTCGCGCGCGCTCTGCAACTGCGCCACGTCCTTGATGCGCGAGGCCACCTGTCCGGGCGGCAGCGAACTCGGCCCGCTCGGCACCTCGAACATGCGCCCGGCGGTGGCCGCGTCGTAGGAGGGCTCGTCGAGCACGCCGCCGTTCCTGGCGGCGATCTCCTGCCTGGCCTTGGCCGTCAGGCCGTCGGCGAGGCCGGGCTGGGCGCAAAGCGCAACCGCGAACGCAAGGGAAAGCCGGCGCAGTCTCATGAGGCGCCGATCCGCACGGAGCCGTCGGCCATCACCGTGCCGGTGATGACCTTGCCGCTGTCTGCATTGCGGACCTTGACGAGATCGCCGGCGGCGCCGGGCTGCAGGGTCACGCCGGCGGCCGAAATGGTGAGCGGGCCGGCCTCGAAATAGACCTGCACGGAGGCGCCCTGCTCGACCAGCCAGGCGTCGCGGACAGCGTTGGCGGGGATGTAGCGGCCGGGCAGCAGCGTGCGCCGGGCGACCTTGCCGTCCAGTTCGGCTGCCGCCGTTGCGACGGCGTCCGGCTTGTGGCGGCCGGCTGCGAGCGTTACCTGCTTGAGGGCGGCAAGCCCGATCGTCTCGCCCGGATAGATGACTCGGGCGGGAATGAGCACGACCTCCTGCGCCGCCGCCGGCAGCGTGCCGGCAAGCAGCGCCAGCGAAAGCGCCAGCCGGCGCAGGACGGGAGGGGAGGCGTGCAGGCGCATCTTGCTTACCTGATGTTCTTGGAGACGACGGCGGCCATCTCGTCGGCGGCCTGGATGACCTTGGAGTTCATCTCGTAGGCGCGCTGGGCCGAGATCAGGTCGGTGATCTCCTTGACCGGATCGACGTTGGAGTTTTCCAGATAGCCCTGCTCGATGGTGGCGAAGCCCGGGTCGCCCGGAATGCCGACATTTGCCGGGCCGGAAGCGGGCGTCTCTTGGAAGAGATTGTCGCCCAGCGGCGCCAGGCCGGCCTCGTTGGAGAAGGTGGCGAGCGTGAGCTGGCCCAGTTCCATCAGATCGACCTGGTCGTCCATGCGGGCGAAGACCTGGCCGCTCTTGTTGACGATGACCTCGACGGCGTCGGCCGGCACGGTGATGGCGGGAATGAGGCTCGCGCCGTCCATTGTCACCAGTTGCCCGGTGGCATTGGTGTTGAAGGTTCCCGAACGGCTGTAGAGCGTGCTGCCGTCGGCGGCTTCGACCTGGAACCAGCCCTTGCCGTTCAAGGCCAGGTCGAAGCTGTTGCCGGTGTTGGTCAGGCCGCCCTGGATGTGGACGTTGCGCACGGCGCTGGTCTTGACGCCGAGGCCGATCGAAACGCCTTCGGGTACGACCGAGGCGTTGGCGCGGTTCGGCACGCCCTGCGTGCGGTCGACCTGATAGAGAAGGTCGGAGAATTCGGCGCGGGCGCGCTTGTAGCCGGTGGTGTTGATGTTGGCGATGTTGTTGGCGATGACTTCCAGATTGGTCTGCTGGGCGTTCATGCCGGTGGCGGCTATGGCAAGGGCTTTCACGGGCGCGGCCTTCAGATCTGCATGCGGCTGACGTCGAGCCACGCGCTGACGATCTTGTCGCGGATGGCGATGGTGGTTTGCAGCGCTTGCTGGGCGTCCATCACGGCGTCGACCACCTGGCGGGTGTCGGCGCCGCCGGTCAGCGCCTGCAGCGACATCTTCTCGGCGGTCTCGAGCGTGTCGACGGTCCTGGTCGCGGCCTGGCTCAGCGCTTCCGCGAAGGTGGCGGGAGAGCCGAAGCCTGTCGCGGACGCCGCGCCGCCGGGCGCCAGCTCCGATGCAGGGTCCGACCCTGCCGCAGGTGTCAGTCTGAGTGAGCCGATACTGCCGATCATCCTTGTGTCCTCATCAGATCTATCGTCATGGAAATGAGGTCGCGCGCCTGCTTGATGACCTGAAGATTGGCCTGGTAGGAGCGGTTGGCCTCGTTCATGTCGGCCATCTCGACCAGCACGTTAACATTGGGCATCTTGACGTAGCCGTTCGCGTCGGCGGCCTCGTTGCCGGGCTGGAACTCGACGGGAAAGGCGGACGGATCGCGGTCGATGGAGTTGACCTCCACCAGCGCGCCGCCCGAAGCGCGGTCTAGTTCCGACACGAAGCTGATCGTCTTGCGCCGATACGGATCGGCCTCGGGCGTCGTGCCGGTCGACTGGGCATTGGCCATGTTTTCCGAGACGACGCGCAGCCGCTCCGACTGCGCGTTGAGGCCGGAGGATGCGATCTTGAGGGCAGCGGTCAGCGCGTCCATAGCCGGTTATCCTTTGACCGCGCTGATCATCATGGCGTGGAATGCCTTGACGATGGCCGTGTTCAACTCGAAGGAACGGCGGATCTCGCCGGCCTTCAACAACTCGTTCTCCAGCACGACCGTGTTCTTCGACGGCATGAGCGCGCCGGTGTATTCCTGCGGCTTGGCGACATAGGCGGCCTGGGTGATGCCGCCGAGATGGCCGCTCTGCGTGGCGCTCATGCGCATGGGCGAACGGTCAAGCACCTTTTCGAACGGCTCGACGTCGGTGGCGACGTAGCCGGGTGTGTTGGCGTTGGCGATGTTGCCGGCAACGGCAGACTGGCGCACCGACAGCCATTGCGACTGTTTCGATGCGAGACCGAAAAGGTTGACGGGGTCCATGGCGGCTCTCCGGACAATTCCCGGTCACACTAGGTGGCCAGTCTTGCGCGGGCCTTGCGTGTGCGCGACGCCTTGGAGCAGGTGCGGTTTTGTGAAACGCGCTATCTTCTTGTTTTTATGAGATCCCGGACGGGAACCGGGTTCCCGCCTTTGCTAGAAATTGCTCTATTTCGTCATTTCCAGCACGCTATCCGCGCTCGTCAGCAGCACCCATCTGCCATTGCGCTTCTCGATGGCGCGCACGCGGCTGGCGTCGGGCAGCACCGAGCCCGGCTGCACCACCCACAGGCCGGCGTCGTCCTCGATCATGGCGCGGCCGTTGGCGACATGGACGAGGCGGAAGGCCGGGACCTCGGCGGGGAAGGGCTGCCGGTCGAGGCCGGGCGCGTCCTGGGGACGCATGGGAGTGCTCTGCAGGGTGCCGGTCGCGAAGGGGTCGAGATCCGGCGAAAGCGCCTGTTCGTCAGGCGTGGCGCCACCGCTGTCGAGGCCGTAACCGGCTACCGAGCGGCCCGCATTGCCGCCCTTGCCGCCGAATTTCATGGCCTGGACGCCGAACTGCTCCTGGTTGAAGAAGATGTACCAGGGAAACACCGCGCAGGTCAGGCCCAGCGCCATGCCCAGCGTGGCCATGATGAAATCGCTGCGCCTGTTGCGCTTCTGGCGCTCGACGTCGGGCAGCGGGAGCGCTGGCGTCCGCCCGGCTGCCGCGGGCATGGAAAACAGCTCCTCCAGGGCGTCGTCGGCGCCGCCGGCCTCATCAGGCTTGGCGGGGGCGGGCTTGCGGCGGCGCAGCAGCAGCCGCCCACCTTGCAGCAGGCCGGCGAGCGGAGAGCGGGGGCGGGCCGCCCGCTCGGCCGCCTGCGCCTGGGCAAGCTTTTCGCGGAGCAGGCGCTCGGTCGCCTGCAGCTCAGTTTCCAGCGTCGACATTCTGCTTCACCTTCAGGTGGCGTGCGAGGTCCGCGAACGGGTCGGGCGAAGGGCGGTCCTTCGGCGATTGCGTCAGCGCCTCGTAGATCAGCGGCACCTGGCGCACCGCCATGTCCAGTTCGGCGTCGACGCCGCCCTGGTAGGCGCCCAGCAGGCGGATGTCGCGGGTGTCCTCGAAGCGCGAGATCATGGATTTCAGCCGGGTCACCAGCACTTGCTGCTCCGGGCTCCACGCCTTGCCGGCCAGACGCGATATGGAGGAGAGCGGATTGACCGGCGGGTAGCGGCCCTGTTCGGCGATGGTACGGTCGAGCACGACATGGCCGTCGAGGATGCCGCGCACCGAATCGGCGACGGGGTCGTTGTGGTCGTCGCCATCGACCAGCACCGAGATGATGGCGGTGATGGAGCCGGAGCCTTCCGCGCCCGGTCCGGCGCGCTCCAGAAGCTTGGGCAGGTCGGTGAAGACGGAGGCCGGATAGCCGCGCGCCACCGGCGGCTCGCCCGCGCCCGTGGCGACCTCGCGCAGCGCATGGGCGAAGCGGGTGATGGAATCCAGGACGAGCAGCACGCGGTGGCCCTGGTCGCGGAAATGCTCGGCCACGCGCATGGCCGTATCCGGCGCGCGCCGCCGCATCATGGCGCTCTCGTCGCTGGTGGCGACGACGGCGACCGTCTTGGCCATGCTTGTCGCGCCGATCGTGTCTTCGAGGAATTCGCGCACTTCGCGGCCGCGCTCGCCCACCAGCGCCACCACCACCGTATCGAACGCGTCGGCGGCGGCCAGCATGGCGAGCAGGGTCGACTTGCCCACGCCGGAGCCGGCGAAGACGCCCAGGCGCTGGCCGAAGCAGAGCGGGGTGAAAATGTCGATGACGCGCACGCCGGTCACGAACGGGGTGTCGACACGCTGGCGCGAGAGCGCCGCCGGCGCGGGATCGTGTCCTGCGTCTGCCTGCTGGGGCATGCGCAGGAGCGGGGCGCCGCCGTCGATCGGACGGGCGAGCGCGTCGATGACGCGGCCGCGCCAGGACGGGTGCGGCATCACCGTCAACGGCCCGCGGCGGAAGACGACATCGCCGATGCCAGTGTCCGTGCTGTGCTCGAAGGGCGCGACGACGACCGCGTCGGCGCCGATCCGCACGATCTCGCCGCGCCGCACCGCGCCATGGCCGCGATGCTCGACGAGGTCGCCGAGCCGTGCCACCTCGGACAGGCCGCGCACCTTGTATTGGGTTGCCGAAACCTCGGCGACGCGGCCGCCCCGCTTGAGGGGCGGCTGGCCGGCATGGAAGCGGTGCCACACGCTTTCCAGCATCGCCAGGCGCGACGGTTCCGCGTGGTCCGTGCGACGGATCGGAAGCTGCGGTTCCGGCGGTATGGGGCCGGCGCTCATGTCGGGACCAGTCACTTCGTGGCCGTCCGTCACTTGGAGCCGAGCGTCTTGATGGCGTCGTCGGTGGTGGATTCGGTCTGGCGCATCAGCGCCGCGACATTCTCGAAGGCGCGCTGGACCTGGATCAGCCGCGTCATCTCAAGGACCGGGTTGACGTTGGACTGCTCCAGGAAACCCTGGGAGATGCCGACGTCGATACGGTCGGCGATCGGTTCCGGCTCGCGGTCGGCGAGAATGCCGGAATTGCCGTAGCGCACGAAGTTGGGGCCCGGCTCGAAGCCGAACAGACCGATCGCCCCGACGGGCTGGTCGCCCTGAAGCAGCATTCCGTCGGCGCCGGCCCGCGGCGGGCCGCCCCGGGGATCGAGCTGGATCGGCGCGCCGCCCGCATCGAGCACGGGATGGCCCTCGATGGACAGCAACTGTCCGTTCTCGTCCATCGAGAAGCGCCCGTCGCGCGTCATGACCGTGCCGGCGGGTGTTTCGAGGCCGAACCAGGCGTCGCCCTGGATGGCGAAGTCGAACGGATTGCCGGTCTCGGTCATCGAGCCGTGGGCGGTCGAGAGGAAGCTGTCGCCGGGGGAGGCGAAGGAAACCGCCTTCTGGCCGGTGCCGGAAACCACGTCCTCGAACTTCACGCCGGTGCCGCGGAAGCCGACCGTGGAGGCGTTGGCCACGTTGTCGGCGATGGTGTTGAGGCGCTTTTCCAGCGCGAGCTGGGACGAAAGGGCGACGTAAAGGCTATCCTGCATGAGACCCTCAAATCGGCTTGAGTTGCTGCATGGCCATCAGCAGGTCGGTCGAGACGCCGATCTCGGTCGGCTGCGCGAACAGCACGCTTACCGAGGTCAGCGCGGTGGAGGTCGGGTTCTGGATCTCGTAAAGGGTGGTGAAACGGTTGATGAACTTGCCCAGCTTCTGCGGATCGGCGAAGTCGGCGATGTCCATCCTCTGCTCGAACAGCTTCACCTGCTTGTCGATGTCGGCGGAGGCGAACGACTCCGGCAGGCCGAAAGCGGTGCGCACCACGCTGGCCAGCGCCTTGTCGGCCAGCACCTCGTACCAGTTGGTCAGCGTGGATGCCTTGCGCTGGAAGTAGAGGGCCAGGCGCACGCCTTCGTTGCTCTGGCCGGCATCCTCCTCCAGCGTCTGGCGCATGTATTTGTCGACCACCGGCTGCTGGCTGGGACGGTAGGTCGTGGCGTCCTCGCCATACTGCTCGAAGTTGAAGGCGGCGACGAAGGCCATGTAGTTCTTGTCGCCGAGTTTGTTCACGGGGCTGTCAGGGTCGCGGACGCCGCCCTCCAGCATCAAGCGGATGCGAGCCGGATCTTCGGTTTTCGGGTCGAGCCCGAAGGCGGAGAGCGCGTAGTTCAGCACGCGCTTGTTGGCCATGAGGTCGTCGATGGACGTCATCTTGGCCACGGCTGCCTGATAGTAGTCGCTCTCGGCCTGCACGTAGCTGGCCGGCGGCTTGACCAAGCCGAGCCCGTCCATCGTCGCGTAGCTGGACGGCGTCGCGTCCAGTACCTGGGAACGCGAGGTCGTCTGCGTGCCGTATTGCTGGAAGTCGAAAGCCGCCACGAACGCGAGGTATCTCGGGTCGCCCGACCGGTTGGCCGGGCTCTGCGGATCGGAGACGCCGCCTTCCAGCATCGCCTTCACCTTCGCCGGGTCCTCAGCTGAGGCGTCCAGCCCGAAGGCGGCCATGGCGTAGGTGAGAAGCCTGTCGTCGGACATCAGTCCGCTGGCCGATCGCACCTTTGCGATGTTGGCCCGGAAATAGGCGGTTTCCGGATTGGCGTTCTCGACATGGTAGCGGGGCGTCTGATCGAGCACCTCGGCGCGCGATGTCGTGGCGTCCCCATAGGTGTTGAAGTCGAAGGCGGAGACGAAGGCGGCATAGCGCTTGTCGCTGGACAGGTTCGCGGGGCTGTAAGGGTCGCTGACGCCGCCGGTGAGCATGGTGCGAACACGATCCACCGACACCGTCTTGGCGTCGAGGCCATAGGCGCTCATAGCATAGCTGAGCAGTCGCTTGTCCGACAGCAGGTCGTTCACCGATTTCACCTTGCCGATGTTGGCGCGGAAATAGGCGTTCTCGGGATCGGAACTCTGAAGGTAGAGGGCAGGAACGGCCTGGGTGACGGCGTCGCGCGTGGTCGTGGCGGAGCCGTATTGGGCGAAATCGAAGGCTCGCACGAAAGCGGCATACCGCTTGTCCGAAAGCTGGTTGGCGGGGCTGGCCGGGTCGCTGACCCCGCCGGCCAGCATGGCGCGGACCGTGGCCGACGGCTCGGTTTTGGCATCGAGCCCGAACGCCGCCATCGCGAAGGTGAGCAGGCGCTTGTCGCTCATGAGGTCGCTGATGGAGGTGACCTTGCCGATATTGGCGTTGAAATAGTCGACTTCGGCCTGATCGGCGGCGGACCCGGCGTTGAGCGAGGTCAGGCCCGAGGCGGCGAGATAGGCTTGCGGCGTTTGCGACAGCACGGCGGCGCGCGAGGTGGTCTGGTCGCCGTATTGCGCGAAGTCGAAGGCTGAGACGAAGTTCGCATAGCTCTTGTCGTAGAGCTTGTTCGCGGGGCTTTGCGGATCGCTGACCCCGCCTTCCAGCATCTGGCGGACCGTGTCCGGCGACTCCTTGTCCGCATCGAGCCCGTAGGCGGCCATGGCGTAGGACAGCAGGCGCTTGTCGGCCATCAGGTCGTCGATGGACTTCACATTGCCGATTTTGGCCAGGAAGTTGAAGGTTTCGCCCCGGTCGTAGTTGAGCCCGGTCTGCAGGGCGCCGACTTCAACCTGCAACAAATAGTTGTTGGTCACACCCTGCTGGGCGGGGTTGTAGCTGGTCGCGGCGGCGCCGTAATCGGCGAAATTGAAGGCCCTGACGAATTCGGCATAGCGCTTGTCGGTCAGCTTGTTGGCGAAGCTGTTGGGATCGGAGACGCCTTCCTTGAGCGCCTTTTTCATGAACGCCTTGGCATAGTCCATGTCGCCGAGGCCGAAGGCCTTCATGGCATATTTGAACAGCCGCGTGTCGTTGACGAAGTCGTCGATCGACGTCACCTTCGTGATGTTGTCGAGAAAGTATTTGGTTTCCCGATCCACGAGCGGCTGCTTCTCGATCCTGTTGATCGACTTGTCGATATCCCTCGTTATGAGCTGATAGCTCATGTAGGTACTCAGCATCGCGCGTCTCCGGCCGAAACAATCGCCGCAGAGTAAGCCAAGTTCCTTGCGCGAAACTGAATCGGGGAACATCGCCCTTTCAAGCTTCACGCAAGGCACGCGCGATATTCCGGTCATCCTGACGTGACATGCGGAAGGACCTCAGGTGGGCATTCTGATCGGACTGGTGGTGACGCTCGGCTGCGTCCTTGGCGGCTTCATGGCCATGGGCGGGCATCTGCACGTGCTCGCGCAGCCGTGGGAGGCGGTGGTGATCTGCGGAGCCGCGCTGGGCACGTTCCTGGTGGCCAACCCCATGAAGACGGTGAAGGACACCGGCAGGGGCATTCTCGAGGCGTTCAAGCAGTCGGTGCCGAAGGAGCAGGACTATCTGGAGACGCTGGGGGTTCTGCATGGCCTGATGCGCGAACTGCGCTCCAAATCCCGCAGCGAGGTCGAGACCCATATCGACAATCCGGAGGAGTCGCCGATCTTCCAGGCGTTCCCGACCGTGTTGAAGAACCAGGACCTGACCAATTTCATCTGCGACTACTGCCGCATCATCATCATCGGCAATGCCCGTCCGCACGAGATCGAGGCGCTGATGGACGAAGAGATCCAGACCATCCGCGCCGACAAGCTGAAAGCCTATCACGCGCTGGTGGCGGTGGGCGACGGCCTGCCGGCCCTGGGCATCGTGGCCGCCGTGCTTGGCGTGGTGAAGGCCATGGGCGCGCTCGACCAGTCGCCGGAAATCCTCGGCGGCCTCATCGGCGCGGCGCTGGTCGGAACCTTCCTCGGCATCTTCCTTTCCTACACGGTCGTCGGACCCATCGCCACGAAGATCAAGAGCGTGCGCGACAAGAAGAACCGGCTCTACGTCATCGTGAAGCAGACGCTGCTGGCCTACATGAACGGCTCGCTGCCGCAGGTGGCGATCGAGTTCGGGCGCAAGACCATTTCCGCGCATGATCGCCCCTCCATCGACGCGGTCGAGCAGAGCACGATGAATTTCGGTGGCGCCGAGAAGAAGGCGGCCTAGGGGATGAACGGTAAGGAACAGGATATGGCCAAGGCTGCGGAGCGCACGGCGCCATGACGGGTCCGGGCTCGGCTTCTCCGGCCCGCTCGCCGGTCATCGAGCGCCTGATCGGCGACAGCGCCGAAGCCTCGTTGGTCCTCGGCCGCGCGCGCTCCCTGGCCGAACGCGCCCTTCCGGCGCTGCAGAAACGGCTGGTGGAGGAGATCGCCCCATCGCTGGCGATCGACTTGAAGGCGGTGGAAGTGGACCGCACGAGCGCCGCCCGCGCGCATGTCGGCGAGGTGTTCGCGCTGACGGTGGTGCCGTCTTCCCTTTCGTCGGATGCGCTCACCATGGTGATGGACAGCCAAACCATCGCCGTGGTGGTGTGCGCCATGTTCGGCGGCGATCCGGCCGCTGCCGCAGCCCCCATCGAGCGCGAGCTTTCACCGATCGAGACGGACGTGGCCAGGCTGGTGTTCGAACAGGTCGCCCAGACGCTGAACGGGTCGGGCCAGCGCTCGCTGGACCTGCGCCTGCCGCTGGCCAAGGCGCTTTCAGGCGCGGAGGCCAGGCGACGCCCGCTGCGCGACGGCGCGGCGGTGCGCATCGACTTCGCCGTCTCGACCCAGGCGGACATGGGGGTCGTGTCGGTGCTGGTGCCGCAGCGGGTGCTGATTTCGCTGCGCAGCGATGCGGTCGCGGACGGCGGCCAGGCCGTCACCGGCGCCGACTGGCGCGCGCGCTTTTCCGAAGAGGTCATGCGCTCGACGGTCAGGCTTGAGGCGACCATGCCGCTTGCCCGGCTGAAGCTGGGCGAACTGGCGATGCTGGAGGCCGGGCAGGTGATCGAGATCGAGCCGAAAGCCCGCTCCTGCGCCCGCCTTTCTGCGAAGGACAAGACGTTGTTCATATGCGAGTTCGGCAAACTCGGGCAGAATTACACGGTGCGAATCGACCGTACCTACGATGCCGGCCAGGAACTCATGGACGGATTGCTGCCGGATTGATGCCGGCCGATGACAGTTGGAGACGACGCATGAGCGACAATGAAGACACGCCAGAACCCGAAGCGCCCGACGAGCAGCTCGATCGCGCCATCGAAGAGCTGCGCGGCGTGCTGAAAGACGAGGAAAGGCGCGCAAGCGCCAGCGAGGAGAAGGGTCGCCCGTCTCATTCCGGCGTCATCATGGACATTCCCGTCGACGTGCAGATCGTGCTCGGCAGCGCCGAGATGCCGGTTTCGCAGCTTATGACGCTGGAAAAGGGCTCGACTGTGGCGCTCGACAGACGCATCGGCGAGCCGGTGGACGTGGTGGTCAACGGCCGTCGGATCGCGCGCGGCGAGATCACGGTGCTCGAAAGTGATTCCTCGCGTTTCGGCATCAGGCTGACGGAGATCATCGCTCAGGCGAAGAGCGCCTGAGCATGCCGGCGGCCCATCCATTCGTGCCAGGGAGGACGATGCCTTGACGACGCAGCTTGCGCTGACGCGCGCGCAGAAGGCGGCCGCCATACTGGTCGCCATGGGCAAGCCGTCGGCCAGCCGCCTGCTGAAATTCTTCAAGCAGGAGGAATTGAAGGCGCTGATCGAGGCGGCGCGCCTGCTGCGCACGATTCCGCAGGCCGATCTGGAACGCATCGTGGCCGAATTCGAGGCCGAGTTCACGGAAGGCGCGGGCCTGCTCGACTCGGCCGACAACATGGACGCGCTCCTGAGCGAATCGATGTCGCCGGAAGAGGTCGACGCCATCATGCGGGGCAAGCGGCCCGAGCTGCCGGCCGGCCCGCCGCCTATCTGGCCGGAATTGGAGGCGCTGGACCCCGCGCGGCTCGGCGCCTTCATTGCGGGGGAACATCCGCAGACCTCGGCCATGATCCTGTCGAACCTGGCTTCCCAGGCCACGGCCAAGGTGCTTTTGACGCTGGACAAGGGGCTGCGCAGCGAGATCCTCAAGCGCATGGTCACCTTGGGCGACGTGCCCGAGAAGGCGACCGCGATGGTGGAGAACCAGCTCCGCAGCCGCGTACTCTCCGACAAGTCCACCAAGGACACGACCGCCGGTCAGGCGCGGGTGGCCGACGTGCTCAACGAGATGGACAAGTCCCAGCTCGACGAGACCATGCGCGATCTGGAAGAGGCCGGAACCCCCGACCTCGCCGGGGTTCGCGCCCGCATCTTCAATTTCGAGGACATGCCGCTTCTGGTGCAGAAGGCGCGGGTGCTGGTGTTCGACGGGCTGTCGACGGAAGTGGTGACGCTGGCATTGCGCGGCGCGCCTGCGGACCTGACCGAGGCGGTGCTGTCCTCGATCGGCGCGCGTGCGCGCCGCATGATCGAATCCGAGCTCGCGCAGGCTGCGCAGGGCATCCAGCCGGCCGATATCGTGCAGGCGCGCAAGACGGTCGTCGCCGCCACGATACGCCTGTCGCGGGAGGGCCTGTTCGATCTTCCTGCCGCGCAAGCCGCCGGCGAGGCCAAGGAAGCCGACGCTGCCTGATCCGCTTGCGTAGGGAGGCAGCGCCTTGGCCGAAAACGACGACAAGGAGTCCAAAACCGAGGAAGCCACGGAAAAAAAGATCCGCGACACCATCGAAAAGGGCAAGCTGCCCCATTCGAAGGAAACCGCGATCCTGGCATCCTTCGTCGCCATTCTGGTCTTCACGCTCTTCTATGCCAAGGACGGCATCGTCGGGCTGGGCATGTTCCTGTCGGTGTTCATGGAAAAGCCGGAAGCCTGGCCCATGGATACTGCCGCCGACGTCATCACCATCTACCGGGTCGTGCTTCTGGAGATCGGCCGTGCCGTGGTCGCGCTGCTGGTGCTGCTGGTGGTGGCCGGCATCGGCGCATCGGTCTTCCAGAACGTGCCGCAATTCGTCGGCGAGCGCATCAAGCCGCAATTCTCCCGTATCTCGCTCGCCCAGGGCTGGAAGCGGCTGTTCGGCGCCCAGGGCTTCGTGGAGTTCCTCAAGTCGGTGGCCAAGCTCGGCTTCGCCATCGCCGTGCTGGTGTTCACCCTGGCGGACGACCCGCGCCGGCTGCTGGCCGGGATGATCACCAATCCGTGGGAATTCGGGCTGGTCATCCGTTCGATCGCCGTCGACATCCTGCTGGCGATCGTCTTCGTCATGGGCGCCATCGCCGCCTTCGACCTCGTGTGGTCGCGCTTCCGGTGGAAGTCGGACATGCGCATGACCAAGCAGGAGGTGAAGGACGAACTGAAGCAGTCGGAAGGCGACCCGATCGTGAAGTCGCGCATCCGCTCGGTCGCCCGTGATCGGGCGCGCCGGCGCATGATGACGGCGGTGCCGCGCGCCACGCTCGTCATCGCCAACCCGACCCACTATTCCATCGCGCTCCGATATGTGCGCGAGGAGGACGCGGCCCCCGTCGTTCTGGCCAAGGGACAGGACCTCGTGGCGCTGAAGATTCGCGAGATCGCCGCGGAGCACGGCATCCCGGTCTTCGAGGACGTCGCGCTCGCCCGCTCCATGTACAAGCAAGTTTCAGTTGATAGCGTGATCCCGTCACAATTCTATCAAGCGGTCGCAGAGCTTGTGCGAATCGTCTACTCGAACAAGGCCGAGCGCCGGTAGGTGTCATGGATCGACAGCCGCACGCATTTTCCCGCGAGGTCATCGTTGCCCGGTCCATCGAGCAGGTGGTGGTCGAGCTGCGCCTCATCGATGTCGCCGACTACATCGCCTTCATCCGGCTTGAGCATTTCGCCTGCCTGTCCGACCTGGTCGACTCGGCTTCCGAACTGTTCTTCATGCCGGGCACCTTGCGGCTCGGCCATGGCGGCGAAGCGCATGTGGATTGGAGCGGCAGCCCGCGCATCGTGCTGGACCTGGAATTGAGGCCGCGCGGCGTGACCGTCTATTTCCAGCTCACGCTGACCGAGCACGAAGCAGGCGTGGTGCTGAACTACGTCTCCTTCGAACAGCCGCACGAGGACCCCGCCACCAACACGGACTTCCTTGCCGCCGCGCTTGAGGCGGCCCGCCTGCGCCCGAGCAAGGCCAGTCCTGCCGCCGCTGCGGCGCGGTGACCCGCCTTTCGGGATCGAGCCCTATTCGATGAGCCCGAGCCGCAGCGCCTTGGCCACCGCCTGCGTGCGGCTGACGGCGTTGAGCTTCTGCGCCGACTGGGTCAGGTACTGATTGGCCGTGTGGACCGACAGCTTCAGCGCGCGGGCGATCTCCTCGCTGGTGTAGCCGTTGGCGGTCAGCCGCAGGCATTCCAGCTCGCGCTTGGACATGGCTCGATGGTGTCCCGGCTCGTTGAGGCGTAGGCGGGCCACGGCCCCGAACAGCGAAAAACAGCGGGCATGCACATCGCACAGCCCGTCGTCGTCCAATGCAATGTCCGCGCCGATGAAGATCGCCAGTCCGCAATGCCCGCGATCGGCATGGACGGGGAAGGCGATGCCGGCCGTTCCGGGCACAGGCTGCGCCACCGGCTGCGCCCAGGCCAGCGTCTGAAACCCGGCCTGCGCGCCCGCGGCCGGCCCCTCGGCCCACCAGCATGGCTGCGTGGATGCCCGCGCATGCCGGGCGATCTCGCCGGCCGGGCCGTCGGAAAGCGCGCGGGTGAAGGCGCTGATGCCGGGATAGTCGGAATCGAAGCACGCCACCAGCCGCATCCGCTCGACGGCGGGGCCGAGCGTGTAGAGGCCGAACGCTGTGGCGCCGATATCGGCGGCGACCCAGCGGAAACGGCGCACCACATCGGGCATGGAGGGCGCCTGGAGCGCGTGGATGCCGGGGGCGAAGGAGCCAGGCAGGTCGCTGCTCTCGTCGGGCAGGGCGTGGGCAGGCATCAGATGATTCCGTTCCTCATCGCCGTCGCGATCGCCATGGGGCGGTTCGAGGCCGACAATTTCTGCATGGCGTGCGTGATGTAGCTGTTGACGGTGTTGGCCGAGACACCGAGGATCACGGCGACCTCGTCGGTGGTCTTGCCTTCCGATACCCAGAACAGGCATTCGCGCTCGCGCTCGGAAAGCGTGTCCTGCGCGGCAGTGTCGGTCACGAGTTGCGGGGTCTGGGAAAGCGCGTAGCAGCTTTTCAACTGGGCGCGGGTGAGGCCGGTCTGGTCGATGCTTCCGGCTTTCTCGGCGGAAAACAGCATGAACAGGCGCTGGCGCCCGACATCGAGCTGCAATGCGTAGATCTCGGCATGGCCGAGTACGTCGAGCAGCCTCGCTTCCTCGCCGGTGACGACGCCGTCGGCCGCGGGCGCTTCGGCCGCCAGGAGCGGCAGCGCCGGCATGCCGGGGGCGGCGGTGTGCGGGCCCTGGGCGAGCGCGGCGATCAGCCGCCGGCCGATCAGTTCGATGGTGTCGAAGATCCAGTTCGAGGCCACGATGCGGGCGTTGCTGCGGGCCTGGGAAGGAACGGTGGCGACCAGCATGTAGCTGTCGGCGCCGATTTCGGCGGCAAGCTGCATGAGAAAGGCGGTCAGGTCGCCGCGCGATGCCAGGCGCGTTGCCAATGTGTCCGGACAAAGCTGCGCTGCGGTTGCTGTCATCTTCTCTGGCAGGCCCGAATCCATTCTCATGCCCGGCGCTGGCATGACCAGCGGCCGGACGCGGGTACGCGTCGACTTCACATTGGAACACCAGGCACGACAAATGTGCCCGACCGGACGAATCCGTCAGGGGCAACGCGAAGCCGTCCGCGCCTTGTGCCGGAAAATCCGGAACATCACAGTTTTGGTGGTTCGCCCCGCCCCCGGGAAACGCCTGATTCGGTGTTAATTTAACCTTACTCGAATCCGACGGCAAACAGGAATTGACAAAAAGCGCCAACGGAGTCCGTCCGCGACTCATCGCCCGCGGGCGGGGTCCGTCAGACCGGTTCGGCCACCTTGCTGAGCAGCCAGTCGCGGAAGCTGACCACGGGCGGATGCAGGCGCTTCTCGCGCGGCACGACGAGATAGTAGGCGCTGCGGCTGCGCATCGGGCCGCCCGGCGCCGGCACGAGCTGGCCCCGCTGCAACTCGCCCTGGATCAGGAACAGCGGCAGCAGCGCCACGCCCAGCCCCGCCAGGCAGGCCTGCGCGGCGGTCGAGAAGTGCTCGAACCGCATACCGGGGCCGGAAGGGGCGCTGAGGCCTTGGTGCTCGAACCATTGCGCCCAGGCGTCCGGGCGCGAGGCCATGTGGAGCAGCGGCTGGCGGCCGAGGTCGGCAGGAACTGCGATGGCGCGGTCCTTCAGGAAGTCGGGGGTGGCCACCGGCGCGACCTCCTCGTTCATCAGCAATGTCGAATCCGCGTCCGGCCAGTCCGGCTGGCCGATATGGATGGCGGCGTCCAGGCGCTCGCGGGCGAAATCGAAGCGGCCGATGCGCGTGGCGAAATTGATGGTGATGTCGGGGTGCCTGGCCACGAAATCCGGTACGAGCGGCATCAGCCAGCGCGTGCCGAATGTGGGCAGGATGGCGAGATTGAGCGTTCCGGCATGCCGGCCGCTCATCAATTGCACCGCCGCTTCGCGCAGTTGCGCCAGCGCCGAGCGGACGGTCTCGGCATAGGCTTCGCCCTCGGTCGTCAATTCGACGTTGCGGCTGTCGCGCCGGAACAGCGGTCGTCCCAGTTGCGCCTCGATCTGCTTGATCTGGCGGCTGATGGCGCCCTGCGTCAGGGCGAGTTCGCGGGCGGCTGCGGTGAAGCTGCCGAGGCGCGCCACGGCCTCGAAGGCGGCAAGCGCCCCGATGGGCGGAAGCAGGCGGCGTTGGACACTCATGATCCATTCCTAATCCTCATTGATCGCCGAGGCAATTTCATTTGATTTTTCACTGTCAGGGGCCGATAAGCCGCCATCATCGGTTTGGAGACGGTGCCAATGGCCAGCGACAAGAACGCCTTTGTGTGGGACGATCCCTTCCTGCTAGAAGACCAGCTTTCGGAAGACGAGCGCATGGTGCGCGACGGGGCGGCGGCGTTCGCCGCCGACAAGCTCGCCCCTCGCATCGAGGCGGCCTATGCGCACGAGACGACCGATCCTGCCATCTTCCGCGAGATGGGCGAGGCCGGCCTGCTGGGCGTCACCGTGCCGGAGGAATATGGCGGGCTCGGCGCCAACTACGTCACCTACGGGCTGGTGGCGCGCGAGGTGGAGCGCATCGATTCCGGCTATCGCTCCATGATGAGCGTGCAGTCTTCGCTGGTCATGTATCCGATCCACGCCTACGGCTCGGAAGAGCAGCGCAGGAAATACCTGCCGAAGCTGGCCTCCGGCGAGTGGATCGGCTGCTTCGGCCTGACCGAGCCGGATGCGGGTTCCGACCCGGGCGGCATGAAGACGCGCGCCGAGAAGACCGCCGGCGGCTACCGTATTTCCGGCTCCAAGATGTGGATCTCCAACGCGCCGATCGCCGACGTGTTCGTGGTGTGGGCGAAGGTGAAGGGCGAGGATGGCAAGGACGTCATCCGCGGCTTCGTCCTCGACAAGGGCATGAAGGGGCTTTCGGCCCCCAAGATCGAAGGCAAGCTCAGCCTGCGTGCCTCCATCACCGGCGAGATCGTCATGGACGGCGTCGAGGTGGGCGAAGAGGCGCTGCTGCCGAACGCCCGGGGCCTGGGAGGTCCGTTCGGCTGCCTCAACCGCGCCCGCTATGGCATTTCCTGGGGCGCGATGGGCGCGGCCGAGGATTGCTGGCACCGGGCGCGGCAATACGGGCTCGACCGCAAGCAGTTCGACAAGCCGCTCGCCGGCACGCAACTCTACCAGAAGAAGCTCGCCGACATGCAGACGGAGATCGCGTTGGGCCTGCAGGGCTCCTTGCGCGTCGGCCGGCTGATGGACGAGGGCAAGATGGCGCCGGAGATGATCTCCATCGTCAAGCGCAACAATTGCGGCAAGGCGCTCGACATCGCGCGCCAGGCCCGAGACATGCATGGCGGCAACGGCATCCAGATCGGCTACCACGTCATGCGCCATGCGCAGAACCTGGAGACGGTCAACACCTACGAGGGCACGCATGACGTGCACGCCCTCATCCTCGGCCGCGCCCAGACGGGTCTGCAGGCGTTTTTCTGAGGCTCCGGCTTCAGCCCCTCGCCGGCCTGGAGGCTGGTGAGGGCGCTTCGCCCGATTCCGGCGGAGCTGCCGGGGCGCGCCGGCTCGCGTACCCCGCATCGGCGTAAAATTCATCGACGCAGCGTCGGGAACGGCATTACTGTCTCGTCCTTTATGAAACGGAAGGACGAACCATGCTCTATGCCATTCTCTGCTACGCCTCCGAAGACGTGGTCTGTTCCTGGAGCAAGGAGCAGGACGACGAAGTCATGGCCAAGCTGGCCGCCGTCCAGGAAAAATATGCCAGGGCCGGCAAGCTCGGGCCGGTGGCCCGGCTGCTGCCGACCACGGCGGCGACGACGCTGCGCAAGGTCAAGGGCGAGCCCGTCGTCATCGACGGGCCCTTCGCCGAGACCAAGGAGCAGTTTCTCGGCTTCTACACGGTCGATTGCGACAGTCTCGACGAGGCGGTCGATTTCGCGCGCGAGCTTTCCGAGGTCAATCCGAGCGGCGGCTCCTACGAGATCCGGCCCATCAGCATCCTCAACAGGGTCGCGGCGACGATATGACCGACGCCGCCTGGATCAGCGCAGCCATCGGCGCGGCCCGCCCACAGGCGATGGCGGCGTTGCTGCGCTATTTCCGCGACCTCGACATGGCGCAGGAAGCGTTCCAGGAGGCATGCCTGCGGGCGCTGAAGGCGTGGCCGAAGAACGGGCCGCCGCGCGATCCTGCCGCCTGGCTGATCTTCGTGGGGCGCAACAGCGGCATCGACCAGTTGCGCAAGCGGGCCAGGCAGGCGCCGATGCCGGAAGAGGACCAGGTCTCCGACCTCGGCGACGTCGAGGCGGATGCCGTCGAACGCCTGGACGGCGCGCATTATCGTGACGACATCCTGCGGCTTCTGTTCATCTGCTGCCATTCCGACCTGCCGCAAACGCAGCAGATCGCGCTGGCGTTGCGCATCGTCTCGGGCCTTTCGGTCAAGCAGATCGCGCGCGCCTTCCTGGTTAGCGAAGCCGCGATGGAGCAGCGCATCACCCGCGCCAAGGCGCGCATCGCCGATGCCGGGGTGCCGTTCGAGACGCCGGGGGCGGTGGACCGGGCGGAGCGGCTGGCGGCGGTGGCCGCCATGATCTATCTCGTCTTCAACGAAGGCTATTCGCCGGGCGGCGGCGAGGCCGCGGCGCGCGCGCAGCTTGCCGACGAGGCGATCCGTCTGATCCGGCTGCTCCTGCGTCTGTTTCCGGCGGAGCCCGAGATCATGGGTTTGGCGGCGCTGATGCTGCTTCAGCATGCGCGCGCACCGGCGCGCTTCGCCGCCGACGGCGCCATCGTGCTGCTGGAAGACCAGGACCGCAGCCTGTGGCGCAGCGACATGATCGACGAGGGGCTGGCACTGGTGGACAAGGCCCTGCGCCATGGCAAACCTGGCCCCTATCAGGTGCAGGCGGCGATTGCCGCTCTGCATGCGCGCGCCCGGCAGCCCGAGGACACGGACTGGCAGGAGATCGATCTGCTCTACGGCCTGCTCGAACAGATGCAGCCTTCGCCCGTGGTGACGCTGAACCGCGCCGTGGCGGTGGCCAAGCTGCGCGGGCCGGAAGCCGCACTTGCCATGATCGAGCCGCTGGAAGAGCGGCTGTCCGGCTATTTCCATTTCCATGGCCTGCGGGGCGGCCTGCTGATGCGGATGGGCCGCAACGAGGAGGCCCGCGTCGCCTTCGACCGGGCGATCGCGCTGGCGAACACGCCGGCGGAAGCGGCCCATATCCGCATGCACATCGACCGGCTGGTGCGCGAGAGCGCCGGCACAGTTCCGGCCCCCGCCACGGGCTGAGCGCATCCGCAATGCCTATATGAGGCTGGGTTCCGCATGAGACTGGATCAAGGCATCCACCCTTGCCTTGGACCATGCCGGGGTGGCGCAGCGGACGCGAAACGGATAATGGCACAGCCTGACGGCACCGGCAGCGAACCCTGCCGCGATCATGGCGCAAAGCCTGACAGTCCGAGAGGAGATGACGATGACGATAGCGAATGAGACGGCGGACCTGCTTGCCAGGCTGGGCGTTGCGAAAGACGCTCTTTCGGGCGGCGATCTTGCGGTGCATACACCGGTGACGGGCGAGCAGATCGCGGCGTTGCGGCAGATTTCGCCCGAGGGTGCCGCCAGGGCGATCGAGGCCGCGCATGCGGCGTTCGCCAGGTGGCGGCTGGTTCCGGGCCCCCGGCGGGGCGAACTGGTGCGACTTCTGGGCGAGGAACTGCGCGCCCACAAGCAAGAACTCGGCCGGCTGGTGTCCATCGAGGTGGGGAAAATCCCGTCCGAGGGGCTGGGCGAAGTGCAGGAGATGATCGACATCTGCGACTTCGCCGTCGGTCTTTCGCGACAGCTCTACGGCCTGACCATCGCCACCGAGCGCCCCGGCCACCGCATGATGGAAACCTGGCATCCGCTCGGCGTGGTCGGCGTCATCTCGGCCTTCAATTTTCCGGTGGCGGTGTGGTCGTGGAATGCGGCGCTGGCGCTGGTGTGCGGTGACGCGGTTGTGTGGAAGCCCTCCGAAAAGACGCCGCTGACGGCGCTGGCCTGCGAGGCGATCTTCGCCCGCGCGGTGAAGCGCTTCGGCGCGGATGCGCCGGACGGGCTGCTCAAGGTGCTGGTCGGCGACCGCGCCGTCGGCGAGGTGCTGGTCGACCACCCGAAAGTGCCGCTGGTCTCGGCCACGGGATCGACGCGCATGGGACGCGAGGTCGGCCCGCGGCTGGCCAGGCGCTTCGCCCGCGCCGTGCTGGAGCTGGGCGGCAACAATGCCGGCATCGTCTGCCCCTCGGCCGACCTCGACATGGCGCTGCGCGCGATCGCCTTCGGCGCGATGGGCACGGCCGGCCAGCGCTGCACGACGCTGCGCCGTCTCTTCGTGCACGAGAGCGTCTACGACAAGCTGGTGCCGCGGCTGAAGAAGGCTTACGAGAGCGTGTCGGTGGGCAATCCGCTGGAGACGTCCTCGCTGGTCGGGCCGCTGATCGACAAGGCTGCCTTCGACCACATGCAGAAGGCGCTTGCCGAAGCCAGGGCCCAGGGCGGCCAGGTTACGGGCGGCGCCCGCGTCGAGAACGGCCGTGCGGATGCCTATTACGCGCATCCGGCGCTGGTGGAGATGCCCAGGCAGGTCGCGCCGGTGACGGAGGAGACCTTCGCGCCGATCCTCTACGTGATGAAATATTCCGACTTCGACGAAGCGCTGGCGTTGCACAATGCGGTGGGGGCCGGCCTGTCGTCGTCGATCTTCACGCGCGACATCCGGGAATCCGAGCGCTTCCTGGGCGCCGACGGTTCGGACTGCGGCATCGCCAACGTCAATATCGGCACCTCGGGCGCCGAGATCGGCGGCGCATTCGGCGGCGAGAAGGAGACCGGCGGCGGCCGCGAGTCCGGCTCCGACGCCTGGAAGGCCTATATGCGCCGCGCCACCAACACCATCAACTATTCGAACGCGCTGCCGCTGGCGCAAGGCGTGTCCTTCGACATCGAGTGACGAATTTCCGCATAAGTAGGACAAATGGGGCGCGGCTTCGGCCGCGCCCCTTGCTTTTGACGCCATGGTGATCTTGTCTGCCATATGCGAATTGCAACGCATGACGGGAGGAAACCATGCCTGCGCAGGACTACGAGGTTCTTGATCCGCGCTTTGCGCGGCTGTTCAACGGTTCGGCCCATGTGGAGAAGCTGTTCACCGGTTGCCGATGGGCGGAAGGGCCGGCGTGGTTTCCCGCGGGCCGCTACCTGATATGGTCCGACAACCCCAACAATCGCATGATGCGGTATGACGAGACCGACGGCTCGGTCAGCGTGTTCCGCGAGCCTTCCAACAATTCGAACGGCAATACGGTGGATCGCCAGGGCCGGCTGGTCACCTGCGAGCACCAGGCGCGGCGCGTCAGCCGCACCGAGCACGACGGAACCATCGTCACCATTGCCGACCGCTGGCAGGGCAAGCGCTTGAATTCGCCCAACGACGTGGTGGTGAAGTCGGACGGTTCGATCTGGTTTACCGATCCGACCTACGGCATCGACACGGACTACGAAGGCGACAAGGCCGAGAGCGAGATCGGCGCCTCCTATGTCTACCGCGTCGATCCGGCGACCGGGGCGATCGAGGCCGTCGTCACCGACATGGTCAAGCCGAACGGGCTCGCCTTCTCGCCGGACGAGACGAAGCTCTATGTGGTCGATACCGGCCGCACCCACGGCGCGGAGAATCCGGCGCATATGCGCGTTTTCGACGTGGGCGAAGGAGGGAAACTGCGCGGCGGCGAGGTGTTCGCGGACTGTACGGCGGGCCTGTTCGACGGCTTCCGGCTGGACGATGCGGGGCGCATCTGGACCAGTGCCGCCGACGGCATCCATTGCTACGATCCGGACGGGACCCTGATCGGCAAGGTCAAGGTGCCGGAGGTGGTGGCCAACTGCGTGTTCGGCGGCATCAAGCGCAATGTGCTCTATATATGCGGCACCACCTCGCTGTACGCCGTGCGGCTGATGATCAACGGCGCCAGGACGTTCTGACCTCAGGCCAGCAGGTCGTGCAAGACCTGCAGCTTCACGATCTCGACGCGGCGCAGGCTGGGCAGGCGGATCACGCCTTCCTGCTTCAGCCGGGTGAAGATGCGCGAGACGGTTTCTATGGTCAGGCCGAGATAGTCGGCTATGTCGTTGCGCGACATGGGCAGTTCCACCTGCCGCAGGCCGCCCTGCCGTTCGGCCATGTCGGCCAGGAACGCCGAAACGCGCTCCAGCGCATTCTGGCGGCCGAGCACGAGAAGATGCTCCTGAGCCCGCACCAGGCTTTTCAGGGCCATGGGCAGCAGGTCGGCTGCGCCGGGCGCGGTGCGCAGCACGCGGATGCCGGTGGCGACGATCGCTTCCGCGAAGAAGTGGTGGGTGTCGCCGGCCTCGAAGCCGAAGGTCTCGCCGGCAAGATGGAAGGCGGAGATCTGGCGGCGCCCGTCGGCCAGCAGCCTGTAGATCCGCACCGCTCCGAACTCGACCCTGTAGAGGGAATTGCACGTCTCGCCCTGGGCGTAGATCTCGGCGCCTGCGGCGAACAGGGTGGGCAGGCTCCTTTGCGCCGACTGCGAGGCGAGGGCGTTGCCCTGCGGGTGCAGGGGCATGAAGGCGCGGGGGGATTCGAGGAGTGTCATTGCGGTCTCCGAAAGATCGGTTGCCGCAGACATCGCGCAAAGGCGCGGTTTCGGAAATTCGGATATGTCCCTAGGGGTCGCCCCTAGGGGAAACTACGTATGATTAACCACGGCCATGGCGCGGCGCACGGCATCGGTGAGCGGCGCGCCGAGGAAGGGCATGGTCAGCGCCGTGGTGAGCGGCAGGTCCGGTACGGTGCGGACCCGGTCCTGCAGCAGGATGAGTGGCTTGCCGAACAGCCGGATGGCGGCAGCCATCGCCTTCCAGTCGGTGACGGCGCTGTCGTCCACGACCGCACAGGCGGCCCGGCCCGCTCGCGGCGAGGCGAAGGCGGCCTCGATCTGCCGATGCGATTCGACGGTGAATCCGTCCGTCTCCAGCGCAAATTCGAGCGAGCGCCGAAAATCCATATCGGGGGCGACGACGAGTATCAGCGCGGCTGCGGTCAAACGGACTCCTCCTGACATCCGCCGGGGAAGCGGGACGGAGGCCACTCTTCGGCCAGGGGAGCAACCGGCGCATTGCGCCAGATCAACTCGCCCGGCCGATGGGATCAGGAAACCGCAAGTTCGGCGGCGAGCGTCATGCGCACCAGTTCCGGCAGGCTGCGGGCCTGCATCTTGGCCATCACGCTGGCGCGGTGGACCTCGACCGTACGCGGGCTGATGTCGAGGTCGTAGGCGATGGACTTGTTGGGCAGGCCTGCCACCACGGCGGCAAGCACCTGCCGCTCGCGCTCGGTGAGCAGGGCGTGCCGGGCGCGGATGGCGGCGGCGTCGTCTTTTTCGGGCGCATCGCTGATGCGCTCTGCCGCGCGCCGGATGGCCTCGATCAGCACTTCGTCCTGAAACGGCTTCTCGATGAAGTCCAGCGCGCCGGCCTTCATGGCCGCCACCGCCATCGGCACATCGCCATGGCCGCTGATGACGACCGCCGGCACCATTGCGTCGGCGGCGCGCAGTTTCTCCAGCAGTTCCACCCCGCTCATGTCCGGCATCCTGAGATCCGTCACCAGGCAGGCCCTGCCGAAGCCCCGCGCGGTGGCCACGGCGAGGAAATCCGTCGCCGAATTGTGAACGCGCGCGGCGAAGCCCGCCATCGTAAGCAGGAAGGCGAGCGACTTGCGCACAGGCTCCTCGTCGTCGACGATGTGCACGACATAGTCACCGGTCTGCATGTGTTACCTCTTCTGCTTCGTCGGTCGGCGCGGCCAGCAAGGTGAAGCGGAACGTCGCGCCGCCATCGGCATTGCGGCGCGCGGTCAGTTCGCCGCCATGCGCCTCCAGGATGCGCTTGGAAATGGACAGGCCGATGCCCATGCCGCCCGGCTTGCTGGTCACGAAGGGCTGGAACAGCCGCGCCTCGATCTCCTCGGAAATGCCGGGTCCCGTGTCGGACACCTCCACGACTACCGTCCCGGGGCCATCCGGGGCGGTGCGTACCACCAATTCGCGCCGCTCGCTGTCGCGCATGGCTTCCATGGCGTTGCGCATCAGGTTGATGAGCACCTGCTGGATCTGTACACGGTCGGCGGTGACCAGCTCCGCTCCCGGCTCGAAGTCGAAGACTGAGCGGATGCCGCGCTCGCGCGAGCCCATCAGCGCCAGCGCGCCGGCCTCCTCCACCAGCTTGCGGATGTCCTGCGGCGTCTTCTCGGTCTCGCCGCGGGTGACGAATTCGCGCAGGTGCCGGATGATCTCGCCGGCGCGCAGCGACTGACGGGCCGTTTCTTCCAGCGCCTCGCGCATGCGCGAGGCCAGCGCCTCGTCCATCTGGCCCAGCAGCCGCACGCAGCCCTGCGTGTAGTTGGCGATGGCCGCGAGCGGCTGGTTCAACTCGTGCGCCAGGGTGGAGGCCATCTCGCCCAGTTCGTTGAGCCTGGCCAGCCGCGCCAGCTCGGCCTGCACCTCCTGGAGGCGGGCGGCCGATTCCTCGCGCTCGGTCAGGTCGCGGATGAAGCCGGCGAAGAAGGTGCCCCCGTTCGTCTTGATCTCGCCGACGGCGAGCTTCATGGGAAAGGTCGAGCCGTCCTTGCGCCGGCCGACCACAACCCGGTCTATGCCGATGATGCGCTTCTCGCCGGTGGTCAGGTAACGCTGGATGTAGCCGTCATGCTCGCCGCGATAGGGCTCGGGCATCAGCACCTTGACGTTGCGGCCAAGCACTTCCTGCTCCGTATAGCCGAATTGGCGGATGGCTGCCCTGTTGAAGGAGGTGATGGCGCCGTTCCTGTCGATGACGACCGTGGCGTCTGGGGCGGTGTCGAAAAGGGTGCGAAGATGCGTCTCGTGGGCTGTCAGCGCCGCTTCGGCCTTGTCGATGGCGCGCCTTGCCCGATGCAGCATCTCGCCCATCCACACGATGAGGATGCCCGCGAGCAGGTAGACGGCGAGTTCGATGACGTTTTGCCATAGGTCTCCGCGAAAGCTGCTGAGATAGATCACGCCCGGCAGCGAGACGGTGAGGGCGGTGAGGCCGGGGCCGACGCCGCCGGCAATCGAAGCCACCAGGATCGGCGGTACGAAAAGGATGAGCAGGGCGCGCTCGCCGAGGATATCGTGAAGCGAAAGCCGCAGCAGGAAGGCGGCTGCGATGGTGACGAGGGCGAAAGCATAGCCCGCCGCGCCTTCGAAGTGGCGGGAAAACACCGCCCGGAGAAAGCGGCCCTTCAGGCCGGTTAGATGTCTGGCAGGCATCGGGTCTGGACCTGTCAAGGGCGTCGGCCGGTCGTGCCCGGCGAGAGCGCAGCCGAAAAATGCGCATTGCCGGAGGCATAGCAAACGGCCGTCTCCGCGAAAAGCGTATTGCGCCCAATCGAAGCCGACGGCGACATAATGCCACTAAAACATAGATTGACAATGTATCTTTAAGGCCTATTTTCGGACGCGCAGGCCGGTTGCCGGCAGGGCATCGAAGGCAGTTCGATGGGCACTTCCATGAGCGTTCCGCATTCTCCGGTATTGCGCCGGACCACCGCTGCGAAGACCGCACCGGGTTTCCTGCCATGATGGGCACCGCGCTGTCGCGCTGGACAATGGCCTATTTCGCCGCTGCGCTCCTCTTCCTGATCGGGGCGCAGGTACTGATGGTGGCCGGCTACGGCTATCCGGCTGTTCCGGCCGAGGCGCCGGAGACGCTGGTCGTCGTGCACATGATGACCATCGGCTGGCTCAGCCTTCTGCTGTGCGGCGCGCTGTTTCAGTTCGTGCCCGTGCTGGTGGCAAAGCCCTTGCGCGCCGAAGGGTTGGTGCTGCCCGCGTTCCTTTGCCTGCTGGCCGGGCTGGGGTGCCTGCTTGCCGGCTTCCTGGAACTGTCCGGCGCCTTTGAAAGCGGCATCCCGCTTCTTGTCCTTGCCGGGCTGCTGCTGCCGGCCGGCTTCCTGCTGACGGCATGGGTGCTGTTTGCCACCTTGTGGAGCGTGCGGCCGGCGCAACTGCCGCTGCCGGCCCGCTTTGCGGCGACGGGCATCGTCTGCGCGCTGCTCACCGCCGTTTTGGGGGCGCTGTTTGCCTTCCTGCTGTCGGGCCGGCTGCCGGCGCTGGCGCAGGTGGATTTCCGCTCCCAGGCGCTGCCGGTGCACATGGCCGTCGGGCTCGGCGGCTGGCTGAGCTTCACCGCCATCGGCGTCAGTTACCGTCTGCTGCCGATGTTCATGCTCGCGCCCGACAAGGAGCGCGCCAGCGGGCGAACGGTGTGGTGGAGCGGTGCCGTGGCCCTGCTGCTCATTGCACTTGCCGTGCCGCTGGCTTCCTTGCTGGAGAAGCTGGGCTTCGCCGGCCCCAGCCTGCCCGTGGCGCTGGCCGTGCTGCTCGGGTTGGTGTCGCTCGTCTTCTACGGCGTCGACCTCGTCTTCTTCTACCGCAACCGCAAGCGGCGCCACATCGAACTGAACAGCCGCTCGGCCATCGGCGCCTTCGTGTCTCTGTGCCTGTCGGCGCTGCTGCTGCTGGCGCTGCTGGCCACGGGCACGCTGGCCGACCATGTCGGCGCGCTGGTCTATCTGGTCGGCTTCGGCTGGCTGACCGGGCTCGGCCTGTCGCAGCTCTACAAGATCGTGCCGTTCCTCACCTGGCTGGAATGCTACGGTCCGGTGATGGGCCGCAAGCCGACGCCGCGCGTGCAGGACCTTGTGGTGGAAGGCCGCGACCGCGTCTGGTTCGCCCTTTATTTCCTGGCCGTGCTGGTCGGCACCGGTGCATTGCTGGTGCGGGCGCCGGGCCTGTTCCGGGTCGCGGCGGCGGCGACGCTGCTGGCGACGCTGGCCATCGTGGCGGAGCTTGTGCTGGCGCGGCGGCTCCACAATGTGGCGCCCGCTCAGCGCCTGCCCGACGGTGCCGCGCGGCCGCGCCTGTTCCTGCCGGCGCTTCGCTGACCAAATACAGAACTGGAGATGCCAATGTCCGTTCCCCATTACGATCTCGACGTCAGGCCGATCCTGCGCGAGGGCGGCGAGCCGTTCAGCGCCATCATGGAGGCGGTGGCCGCGCTCGCGCCGGGCCAGAGCCTGCGGCTGTTGGCCACTTTCAAGCCGATCCCGCTGTTTCAGGTGATGGGCCAGCGTGGCTTCGAGCCTTCCGCGCGCGAGATCGGCAATGGCGACTGGGAGGTGATCTTCACGCCCGTTGCCGCCGCGCCGGCGGCGGAGCCGGAGAGGGCCGGGCAGGCCGCCGCGGCTGGCGGCGAGGATACCTGGCCGGAGCCCGTCGTGGAGCTCGACAATCGCGAACTGGAGCCGCCGGAGCCGCTGGTGCGCACGCTGGAGGGCGTGGAAGCGCTGGAGCCCGGCCAGACGCTGGCCGCGCTGCTGCCGCGCGAGCCTGTGTTCCTGTTCGAGGAACTGGAGGCCCGCGGCCATGGCTGGCGCGGCGAGTTCGAGCCGGAAGGGCACTACCGGGTGGTGATCCGGCGCGGCTGAACCCGCACCGAGGCACGGCGTAACGATCGCCAGTTTGCCAATGCGCAAGGAAGTCGCGCGGCCGGGCGCCTAGCATGGCCGATCTTCCCAAGACGGGCAGCGACCATGGATTGCAGCGAGCCTCCGTTCAGCGACGACGCCACGATGGACGAAATCATGCGCAGGTGGCCGGCGACCATCCGCGTCATCCTGCAGAACGGAATGCTGTGCGTCGGTTGCCCGATTGCGCCGTTCCACAAGATTTCCGACGCCGCGCGCGAGCATGGTCTGGCCGAAGACGAGTTGCGGCGAGAGCTGCAGGCGGTCGCCGCCACCTCTCCCGAAAGGCGCGCGCCGCCTACCCCTTTGGAACTCGCCCTTCGGCAAGCATGAGCAGCCGGTGCGGCTCCACCACCGTCACCTTCTGGCGGCCGCTCTTGACCAGCCCCTTCTCCTCCCAGGCGGTGAGCAGGCGGCTCACCGTATGCAGGGTCGTGCCCGTCATCTCGGCGATGTCCTGGCGCGAGATCGGAAAATCGATGAGCAGGCCCTCCTCGGTCTGCCGGCCGGTCTGCTTGACCAGCTTGAGCAGGGCGTGAGCGACCCGCTGGTCCACCTGCTCGGTCGACATCTCGACCACGCGGGTGTGGGCGTCCTGAAGGCGGGTGCCCACGGTCTTGTAGGTGTTGGCGCCGAAATTCGGGAAGGCGGCGGCCAACTCCGGCCACAGATGGCCGGGCCAGGCCAGCACCACGCAATCCACGGCGGCGATCGCGCTGGCCGGGTAGGTGGTGCGGCCGAGCGCGTGGGCAATGCCCATCAGTTCGCCCGGGCTGATGTAGCGCACGATCACCTCCTGCCCGTCGGGCGTGGCCTTGACCACGCGGACATGGCCGTCCAGCAGCAGGAAGAAGGAATGGGCGTCCTGCTCCTGTTCGAACACAGGCTGGTCCCGGGTGATGCGCAGCGAGCGGGCCTGGCCGATCATACGGTCCAGTTCGTCCGGGGTCAGGCCCTGGAATGGCGGCAAGCCGGCAATCAACGAGCGGTCAAGGCGGCTCAAGTCAATGCTCCATGGCTGGATTCCCGCATCCCGCGGGTGCGGCGGAAATGGTGCTGGACGCCACCATGTCACAGGGCAAGCGCCTGCGGCAAGCCGTCCGCCTGCGGCATAGGATCGTCCTCACGCGTCCTGTCCTATTGCGGAAGCGGGCTCACGGGCCCGGCCTCGTCCGCCTTTTCGTGCGCGGCCGCCACGGCCTCGGCGAGCCGGGCGCGAAAGCGCACCAGCGGCGGCTTCACGCCATGCACCAGGAGCACGCGACGGATCGCCCGGTCGGCGCCGGAGATATAGACCTCCGCGCCCTTGCGGCGGGCCTTGCGCGCGAAGCTCTCGATGGTGACCGCGCCTGTCGAATCAAGCACCGGCACCGCCGAGAAGTCGACCACATAGGCCTTCGGCCGCTCGCCGATGCGCTCCAGCGCGTCGGCCACGCTTGCGGCTGCGCCGAAGAAGAAAGCGCCGGAAATCCGGTAGACCACCACGTCCGGGTCGGTGGCCAGCGCCACGTCGTAGGCCTTGCGCGGCTCGCCGTTGGCGGCGTCGGCCTTGTCCTCCTCCACCAGCGGTCGCGCATGCTCGATCTCGACCGCCTGCGCCATGCGGTGCAGGAACAGGAGTGCGCCGACGACGAAGCCGGCCACTATGCCCTCCGTCAGGTCCCGGAACACCACCAGCAGGAAGGTCACCAGCAGCACCAGCGCATCGCCGCGCGAGGCGCGCAGCAGGGTGGCGAACTGGTGCCTTTCGGCCATGTTCCAGGCAACCACCGCCAGCACCCCGGCAAGTGCGGCCAGGGGGATGTAGGCTGCCAGCGGTGCGGCCACCAGCATGAAGGCCAGCAGGAAAACCGAATGCAGCATGCCCGAAACCGGCCCGCGTGCGCCGGAGCGCACATTGGTGGCGGTGCGGGCGATGTTGCCGGTCACGCAGAAGCCGCCGAACAGCGGTGTGACGACGTTGGCAACGCCTTGCGCCACCAGTTCGCAATTGGAGCGATGGCGGCGGCCGCTCATGGAATCGGCGACGACGGCCGACAGCAGGCTCTCGATGCAGCCCAGCAGCGCGAAGGAGAGCGCCGCAGGCAGCACCTCCACCACCTTGGCGGTGGAGAAAGCCGGCAATTGCGGCAGCGGCAGGGTCTGCGGGATGCCGCCGAAGCGGGTGCCGATGGTCTCGACCGGCAGGCCGGCGAGCGCGGCCGCCACCGAGGCCGCGGCCACGGCGATGATGAAGGCCGGCCAATGCGGCCGGTAGCGGCGCACCAGCACGATGATGGCGATCGTGGCAAGGGTGGTGCCGATGGCGGCCGGGCTCGCGGTGGGCAGCGCACCGGCGATGGCCTGCAGCTTGGGCAGCAGCGGTCCCGGCTCGTGCTCGAGCGTCAGACCGAGCAGTTCCTTGATCTGGCTGGCGAAGATGATGATGGCGATGCCGGAGGTGAAGCCGACCGTGACCGGATAGGGGATGTATTTGATGAAGGTGCCGAGCCGCAGCAGGCCGATGGCCAGCAGGATGAGACCCGACAGCATGGTGGCGATGAGCAGGCCGTCCACCCCGTGCTGGGCCACCGTGGCCGATACCAGCACGATGAAGGCGCCTGCCGGGCCGCCGATCTGGAAGCGGCTGCCGCCGAGCGCCGAGACGATGAAGCCGCCGACGATGGACGTGTAGAGGCCGCGGTCGGGCGTGACTCCGGAGGCGATGGCAATGGCCATGGACAGCGGCAGGGCGACGATGGCGACGGTGAGCCCGGAAATGGCGTCGGCCCTCAGGTCCTTCAGGCGGTAGCCTTCCTTCAGGACGGTGGCGAGCTTGGGCGTGAAGAGATCGAGGAAACTAGGCTGGACGGTGGTGGTTGCCATGGCGGTGGTTCGCTTGCTGCACGGCACCGGCCCAGGGCGGGCGCCGTGCGTCCGGGAGAGGGTTCAGGAGGCGTCGTAGCCCGGAGGCGGCTGCTTGAGGCGCACGCCCCGCCCGCCACCAGTGCTGACGGCATTGTCGCCGATCAGCTCGATGCCGGCGCGGTCCAGCGCCTCGACCACCCGGGTGAGCGAATCGATCATGCCGCGTACGGTGCCGTTGCTGGCCTCCATGCGCTGGACGGTCGGGACGGACACGCCGGCCAGTTCGGCCAAGCGCCGCTGGTCGATCCCGAGCAGGGCCCGGGCGGCGCGCATCTGGGCTGAGGTGATCAAAAGCCGACTCCAGTTTCAGACTGGAGTTCTCCTATATTACTTCGCTAGGCTGATGTCCAGGATATCAGTATAGATATCTCATGTCGGCATCCGAAATCCCGGCCGCGCGACTTCACGCGACCTTGCTGTGCGTTCGTGGCGACTCTTCCACATAGGCGTCGAAGGCTGCGGCGGCGACGCGGACGAGGAAGCGATGGTCGCCGCGCACACAGATGAGCCCGCCGTCGTTCTCCAGCACGCCGTCGCGCTCCAGCATGGCCAGCCTGGCATTGCCGGCCAGCAGGCGGCCGGCATCGAGACCGTGGCGGGCGCAGATGGCGGGCACGTCGGCCTCGAAATCGCACATCAGCCGTTCGATCACGGCGGCGCGCGCGCGGTCTTCCCGGCTGAGCCTGTAGCCCCTGGCGGTGGCCAGCCGCCCGGAGGCGATGTGGCGCCCGTAGAGGCCGATCGCCACTTCGTTCTGGACATAGCCCTGCCAGGTGCGGCCGATGGACGAGGCGCCGAAGCCGATCAGCGTCTCGCAGCCGTCGGTGGTGTAGCCCTGGAAATTGCGCCGCAGCGTGCCGGCCGCCTGGGCGGTGGCGAGGTCGTCGCCTGGCAAGGCGAAATGGTCGAGCCCGATCTGCCGGTAGCCGGCGTCCGTCAGTGCCTCGGCTATCGCCAGCGCCTGCTCCCTGCGCGCCGCGCTTCCCGGCAGCGCCGCCTCGTCGATCAGGCGCTGGTGCTTCTTGAAGGTGGGAACATGGGCGTAGCCGAATACGGCGAAGCGATCGGGCCGCATGGCCACCGCCGCCGCCACGGTGTCGACGCAGGAGCGCACGGTCTGGTTGGGAAGCCCGTAGATCAGGTCGAAATTGATGCGTTCCACGCCGAATCGGCGCAGGTGATGCACCGTCTCGGCGGTGCATTCCTCGCTCTGAATGCGGTTGATCGCCTTCTGCACTTGCGGATCGAAGCTCTGCACGCCGAGGCTGGCGCGGGCGACGCCCGCTCCGGCCAGTGCCGCAGCCATGCCGGCGGTGAGCGTGCGCGGATCGATCTCCACGGCCATTTCGGCGCTGCCGGTGAAGTCGAAGCGCTCGCGCAGCAGGCCGGAGAGCGCCACGAACTCCTCCGGCTTGACGATGGTCGGCGTGCCGCCGCCGAAATGCACCTTCTCCACGGCAAGCCGCTCGGGCGCGCAAGCGGAAACGAGGCCGATCTCCTCGCGCAGCACGCCGAGATAGTCGGTGATCGGCTGGTCGCGGCCGGTGATGGTGGTGTGGCAGCCGCAATACCAGCACATGGAGCGGCAGAAGGGCAGGTGCAGATAGAGCGAGACCGGCTCGTCATGCGGCAGGCCGGCAAGCCAGTCGGCATAGGCGACGGGGCCGATGGCGGAGGAAAAGCGCGGTGCCGTGGGGTAGCTGGTGTAGCGGGGCAGGCGTGCCTCGCCGTATTTCTGCAGGATGGAGGCGTGCAAGGGATTACCTGGCTGGCATGGCGATATCTGCGCCACCCTAGCCTGCGTTTTTCCGCGCTTCTTTGCGATGCGTCAATTTCAGGCGCCTTGACCCGACCTAGCGCGATAGGCCGCAGGCGTGGTGCCGCGGCCTGTCCGGAAGGCGCGGATGAAGTGCGAGGAATCGCAATAGCCGCATTCCAGGGCGATGGTGGTGACCGGCTTGTCGGAATGGTCGAGCAGATATTCGGCGTGGCGCAGTCGGATCAGCTTGTAGGCGTCTGCGGGCGAGCGCCCGACGCGGGTCTGGAAGCGCCGCTCCAGCCGGCGCCGGTTGGTGCCGATGCGCTCGGCCACCGCCTCGATGGCCAGCGGAGTGCCGATGTGCTGCTGCATGGCGAGCAGCGCGCGCCGCACCAGGGGGTCGTCGCTGCGCAGGTCGAGCGGGATGCCAGGCTGCGGCGTCTCGGCTGTCTCGGCCTCGTCGATGATCATGATGTGCAGGCTCTTCTGCGCCTGCGCCGGCCCCACATGCCGGTCCACCAGGAAGGCGGCCAGATGCGCCGAGCTGACCCCGCCCGAGCAGGTCAGCCGGTCGCGATCCACCACGAAGATCTGGTCGGCCACCGGCTCCATGCCTTCGAAGCGCTCGAGGAAGTCGTCGCGGTGGAACCAGCTTACGCAGCAGCGGTAGCCGTTCATCAGTCCGGCGCGGTGCAGGATGAAGGCGCCCGTGCACACGCCCACCAGCGGGATGCCGAGGGCCGCGGCGCGGTGCAGGAAACGCACATAGTCGGGATGCAGATTCTCGATCTCGTCGATGAGCCCGCCGACCACCACGATGTAGTCGAAGCGCCCGGGGTCGCCCAGCCGCTCCTCCGGCTGCACGGAAACGCCCGAACTCGACAGGATGGGCTCCATCGTGGCCGAAAGCACGCGCCAGCCGCAGGAAATGGGCCGGCTGCGGTCGCCTTCGTCGGCCGAAAGCCGCAGCACGTCGACGAAGTTGGCGAAGGCGCACAGGGTGAAGCGCCGGGCCAGCACGAAGCCCACCTTGAGCCTTGGCTTGGGGCCGGTGCGGGGCGGTGTCGGCTTGACGGGTCCGGCCATGGCGGGGTTCTCTATGGAGGTGTCGCAGACATGATATTAGACTGACGCATCCATCCTGTCCAAGGCGGCCGATGCGGCTCACAATCCTGCCACGCTCAACGTGTGGGAGGCCGGCGCGTGACCCGCTTTTCGTTTTCATCGCTGCTCGCCAATGCCGTGACGGGCAACAAGAACTGGCAGCCGCAATGGCCTGATGCCGAGCCCAAGGCCGAATATGACGTGGTCATCGTCGGCGCCGGCGGCCATGGGCTGGGCGCGGCCTACTACCTGGCCAAGGAGCACGGCATCACCAATGTCGCGGTAATCGAGAAGGGCTGGCTCGGCGGCGGCAACACCGGCCGCAACACCACCATCATCCGCTCCAACTACCTCTACGACGAGTCGGCCGGCATCTACGAACATGCCATGAAGCTGTGGGAGGGGCTCAGCCAGGAGCTGAACTACAACGTCATGTTCTCGCAGCGCGGCGTCATGATGCTGGCGCACAACGTGCATGACGTGCAGAGCTTCAAGCGCCACATCCACTCCAACCGGCTGAACGGCGTCGACAACGAATGGCTGTCGCCGGAGCAGGCCAAGGAATTCTGCCCGCCGCTCAACATCGCGGCCAACGCCAGATATCCGGTGATGGGGGCGGCCTTGCAGCGGCGCGGCGGCGTGGCCCGGCACGATGCGGTGGCCTGGGGCTATGCGCGGGGCGCTGCCGCCCGCGGCGTCGACATCATCCAGAACTGCCCGGTTACGGCGATCCGCCGCGACGCTTCCGGCAAGGTCACGGGTGTCGAGACGGCGAAGGGCTTTATCCGGGCGAAGAAGGTCGGCGTCGTGGCGGCCGGCAACACTTCGGTGGTGATGGACACCGCCGGCGTGCGCCTGCCGCTGGAAAGCTTCCCGCTGCAGGCGCTGGTGTCGGAGCCGGTCAAGCCGGTGTTCCCCTGCGTGGTCATGTCGAACACGGTGCACGCCTATATCTCGCAGTCCGACAAGGGCGAACTGGTCATCGGTTCGGGCACCGACCAGTACGTTTCCTACAGCCAGCGCGGCGGCCTGCCGCTCATCGAGCACACGGTGGCGGCGATCTGCGAGGTGTTCCCGATCTTCACCCGCATGCGCATGCTGCGCAAATGGGGCGGCGTGGTCGACGTCACGCCGGACCGTTCCGCGATCATCGGCAAGACGCCGGTTCAGGGGCTCTACGTCAATTGCGGCTGGGGCACGGGCGGCTTCAAGGCCACGCCCGGCTCGGCCCATGTCTTTGCCCACACCATCGCCCGCGACGAGCCGCATCCGATCAACGCGCCCTTCACCCTGGAGCGCTTCACCACCGGGCGGCTGATCGACGAGGCGGCGGCCGCCGCCGTCGCGCACTGATTTTGTTGGAGCACGATCCTGTCCGAAAACCGGTTCCCGCTTTTCGGGATCATGCTCTGAGGGAGACAAAAATGCTGCTGATCCGCTGTCCCTATTGCGAGGCCGAGCGCCCGGAACTTGAATTCACCTATGCCGGCGAGGCGCATATCGCGCGCCCCGCCGATCCGTCCAAGCTGACCGACGAGGAGTGGAAGAACCACCTCTTCATCCGCTCCAATCCGCGCGGCACGCATTTCGAGCGCTGGCGCCACCAGCATGGTTGCGGCCGCTTCTTCAACGCCGTGCGCGACACCGTCAGCGACAAATTCGTGATGACCTACAAGGCCGGGCTGCCCCGCCCCGGCGATGCCGAACTCGAGGAAGCCCGGTCATGACCAGCCACCGCATCTCCGGCAAGGGCCGCATCGACCGCAACAAGACGGTGCGCTTCAGCTTCAACGGCGAAACCCACACTGGCCTTGAGGGCGACACGCTGGCCTCGGCGTTGCTGGCCAATGGCGTGCATCTGGTCGGCCGCTCGTTCAAGTACCATCGCCCGCGCGGCATCCTCTCGGCGGGCTCGGAGGAGCCGAACGCACTGGTCGGCACCAGCCGCGGGCCGGGCCGTTTCGAGCCCAACACGCGCGCCACGGTGCTGGAACTCTTCGACGGGCTTTCCGCCACCAGCCAGAACCATTTTCCGTCGCTGAAGCGCGATATCGGCGCCGTCAACGACGCGCTCTACATGCTGTTTTCGGCCGGCTTCTACTACAAGACCTTCATGTGGCCGAAGAGCTTCTGGAACAAGGTCTACGAGCCGTTCATCCGGGGTGCCGCCGGCCTCGGCAAGTCGCCGGCCGAGCCGGACCCGGACACCTATGCCAGCCGCTTCGCCCATTGCGACGTGCTTGTCGTCGGCGCAGGCCCGGCGGGTCTTGCCGCTGCGCTCGAAGCCGGGCGCAGCGGCGCCAAGGTCATCCTCGTGGACGAACAGGCCGAGCCCGGCGGCTCGCTGCTGTCGGAAACGGATGCCGGCATCGACGGCCGCTCCGGCTGGGAATGGCTGAAGGAGGCAACGAGCGAACTCGCGACGCTGCCGAACGTGACCGTGCTGCCGCGCACCACGGCGATCGGCTATTACCACCAGAATCTCGTCGGCCTGTGCCAGCGGCTTACCGACCATCTCTCCAATCCTCCCAAGGGCGCGCCGCGCGAGCGCATGTGGAAGGTGCGCGCAAGGCAGGTCGTGCTGGCGCAGGGCTCGATCGAAAAGCCGCTGGTGTTCGACGGCAACGACCGTCCGGGCGTCATGCTGGCCGGCGCCGCGCGCAGCTATCTCAACCGCTATGGCGTCAAGGTGGGCAACCGGCCGGCGGTCGTCACGTCGCATGACAGCGCCTGGCTCGCTGCCTTCGACCTCGCCGAAGCCGGCGTCAAGGTGGCGGCGATCGTCGATGTCAGGCCCGAGGTGGCCGACCATCTGCGGCAGCGAGCCGCGAAGCTCGGCATCGAGGTGCTGGCCGGCTGGACCGTCACCGGCACCAGCGGGCGCCTGCGCGTCGCCTCGCTGCGCGCCAATCCGATACGGGGCGGCGGGCGCGTCGGTGCCGCGCGCATAATCGCCTGCGACGCGCTGCTAATGAGCGGCGGCTGGACGCCGAGCCTGCACCTGTTCTCGCACACCAGGGGCAAGCTCGACTGGAACGAGGACGGCCAGATGTTCCTGCCGGGGCAAGCCGAAGAGGCATGCCGCTGCGTCGGTGCCGGCAATGGCGGTTTCGGCCTCGCCGCAGCCCTTGCCGAGGGTGCGCAGGCAGGCGCCGCGGCAGCCGTCGATGCCGGCTTCACCGCGAAGACGGCCAGCTACAGGGTCGAGGGCGAGGTGCCGCTTGCCGGCGTCAGCAACCGCGAGCTGCCGACCGACCGCAACCCTTCCAGGGCCAAGGCCTTTGTCGACTTCCAGAACGACGTCACCGCCAAGGACATCCGCCTTGCCGTGCGCGAGGGCTTCAAGTCGATCGAGCACATCAAGCGCTACACCACCACCGGCATGGCGACGGACCAGGGCAAGACCTCCAACATCAACGGCCTGGCCATAGCCTCGGATGCGGTGAAGCGGCCGGCGCCGGCGGTCGGGCTCACCACCTTCCGCCCGCCCTACACGCCGACCACCTTCGGCGCGTTTGCCGGCTACAATCGCGGCGAGCTGTTCGAGGTGACGCGAAAGACGCCGATGGACGCATGGGCCGAGGAGAACGGCGCCGTGTTCGAGCCGGTGTCGCTGTGGCGGCGTGCCTGGTATTTCCCGAAGCCCGGCGAGACCATGCATGAGGCGGTGGTGCGCGAGTGCAGGGCGGTGCGGGAATCGCTGGGCATGTTCGATGCCTCCACGCTGGGCAAGATCGAGATTGTCGGGCCCGATGCGGCGGAGTTCCTCAACCGCATGTATACCAACCCGTGGTCGAAGCTGGCACCCGGCCGCTGCCGCTACGGCGTGCTGCTCGGCGAGGACGGTTTCGTGCGCGACGACGGCGTGATCGGCCGGCTCACCAGCGACCGCTTCCACGTCACCACCACCACCGGCGGGGCGGCGCGCGTGCTGGCCATGATGGAGGACTATCTCCAGACCGAATGGCCGGGCCTGAAGGTGTGGCTCACCTCCACCACCGAGCAATGGGCCGTGGTCGCGCTCAACGGACCGAATGCGCGCAAGCTGCTGGAACCGCTGGTCGAGGGCATCGATCTTTCGGAAGAGGCCTTTCCGCACATGTCGGTGGCGCTGGGGCGCATTTGCGGGGTGCCGACGCGGCTGTTCCGCATGAGCTTCAGCGGCGAGCGCGGCTATGAGATCAACGTGCCGGCACGCTACGGCCGCGCGGTATGGGAAAAGCTCTACGAAGCCGGCCGGCAATACGGCATCGTGCCCTACGGCACCGAAGCCATGCACGTGCTGCGCGCCGAGAAGGGCTACATCATCGTCGGCCAGGACACCGACGGCACGCAGACCCCGGACGATGCCGGGCTCGCCTGGGCCATCGGAAAGGCCAAGCCCGACTTCGTCGGCAAGCGCTCGCTCACCCGGCCGGACATGCTGAAGGCCGACCGCAAGCAGCTTGTCGGATTGCTGACGGCGGACCCGAACACGGTGCTGGAGGAGGGCGCGCAGATCGTGCTCGACCCCAACCAGGCCGTGCCGATGAAGATGGTCGGCCACGTCACCTCGTCCTATTGGAGCGCTACGCTCGGCCGCTCCATCGCGCTTGCGGTGATCGAGGGCGGCAGGGCGCGGGAGGGGCAGACCATCCATGTGCCCATGCCGGGCCGCGTCCATCAGGCCAGGATCGTCGGTACCGTGTTCTACGATCCCGACAACACGCGTCTCAGCGCGTAGGAGCCGACCATGCTGCATGAACATCATCCGCTGAAGGGCCGCCAGATCGCCGCCGCCCCGGCCGTGCCGCTCGCCATCCGCGCAGCGGCGGACAGCGCCCGCTTCAGCCTGCGGATCGGCCTGGCCGATGTCGACAGGGCGTCGCTGGCGTTCGGCCTGGCGCTTCCGGCAAGGATCGGCGAGGTCTCCGTCTCCGGGGAAAAGCGGGCGGCCTGCCTGGGGCCGGACGAATGGTACCTGATGGCCCCGCCGGCCGAGCAGGAAGCCATCGAGCGCGCCTTCGCCGATCTTTATGCCACGGCGATCCACAGCCTCGTCGATATCGGCCATCGCGAGGTCGGTATCGAGGTGGAAGGGCCGCAGGCCGTCACCGCACTGCAATCGGCCATTGCCTTCGATGTCGGGGCGATGGCTGCGCCCGGTGGCTGCCGTACGCTCTTCGACAGGGCCCAGATCGTGCTGCTGCGCGAAGCCGAGCATCGCTTCCGCATCGAGGTCTGGCAGTCCTTCGCCGACCATGTGTGGGGCCTTCTCCAGGCTGCCAGCCGCGAGATCGAGCTCGAAATCTAGGGCTCCTCCGGCTTCGCGCTCAGCCGCGGGCCGGCAGGTTCTTGGCCACCTCCACGAAATGGCGCACTGCCCTGGCCCGGTTGGTGCGCTTCCACACCAGCACCGTCTGGACGCGGAAGTCGGGATGCATGAGGGGCCGCACCTCGACGTTGCGGCCGAGGAAGCCGATCAGGCTTTCGGGATAGACGGTGACGCCGAGGCCGGCCGTGACCAGGCCGAGCAGGGCCAGCGTGTTCGACGCCTCCAGCTTGATGTTGAGCGGCACGCCCTCGCTGGAGAACATCTCGTTGAGGCGCCAACGATAGGCCTCCCACTCGATCATGTCGCCGAGGATCAGCTCCTCCTCGGCAAGATCGGCGGGGCGCACCTCCTGCAGCCGCGTCAGGCGATGGTTGCGCGGCGTCACCACATAGAGCGGGTCCGAGGTCAGCAGCAGACTGTGGAAGTCGCTGTGGTCGAATGGCCCGATCATGTAGCCGATGTCGACCTCGTCATGCGCCAGCGCCAGCTTCTGCCCCTGGGTGCGGATGTAGCGCAGGCTGACGTCGATGTGGGGATGCAGCCGCCGGTAGCGCGACACGGCATAAGGCATCAGTTCGGTGGCGGCGAAGGCCATGTAGGCCAGGCGCAGCGTGCCGGTCTTTCCCTCGGCCACCAGCCTCGCCGCCCTTACCGAGTGGGAGTAGGTCTGCAGCAGCCGCACGTTGTCCTCGTAGAAGGCGCGGCCGGCGGGCGTCAGCGACACTTCCCGCGTGGTGCGCTCGAACAGGGTGAAGCCCAGCATGTGCTCCAGCTTCTGGATGCGCCGCGTCAGCGCCGACTGGTCCAGGTGCAGCCGCTCGGCGCTGCGCCGGAAGTTCAGCTCTTCCGCCACGACGATGAAGGATTGCGTCAGTTCCAGGCCCGCCTCGGTGTCCATGCGTCTGCGTCCGCCTCCCATTGATGCATGTCGTGCAAGAATAATTGGCGAAAGATCATTTCAGCTCAAGCCGGGTCGGCGGCATTTTTGCGTGCAGATCGCCGCGGCAGCGCGCTGCCCGGTCATCGGCAGGCAAACGGGCCGCCGGATTTCCACGGCCGAGCAGAGGAAGCGCCATGAGCGACATCGACAACAAGGAACTCGACCGCATGCTGCAGCAGGCGTTCGCGGCATCGACGAAGATCTATCAGGAGCGCGGCTTCCAGCGCCGCGTCGGCTTCGGCAAGCGGCCGGCGCTGGTCAGCGTCGACCTCGCCAATGCCTGGACGCGGCCGGGCAACCCGTTCACCTGCGACCAGGAGGCGATGGACAATGAGATCATCCCCGGCATGCAGCGGCTGCTGGCCGCCTGCCGCGCCAACGGCCACCCGGTGATCCACGTCACCACCGCCTATGAGATCACCGACCGCAACGCCGCCTTCACCGACATGGGGCTGTGGCACTGCAAGATCCCGGTCGACGTGGTCGACCTGAAGAATAAGGAGCTGTGGGCGATCGATTCCCGCATCGCCCCGGTCGAGGGCGAATACACGCTGCTGAAGAAGCGCGCCTCCTCCTTCCACGGCACCGGCCTGGCCGGCCTCCTGCGCGCCGCCGGCGTCGACACCATCCTGGTCACCGGCGTCACCGCCACGGCCTGCGTGCGCACCACCATCTGCGACGGCCTGGCCGACGGCTTCCGCACCATCGCCGTGCGCGAGTGCATCGGCGACCGCGTGCCCGGCGCCGTCGCCTGGAACCTCTACGACATCGACGCCAAGTTCGCCGACGTCCACAGCGTCGACGAATGCGTCGACTATCTCAACACCGTCAATTCAACCAGGTTGGCAGCGGAATGAACGAGCGGCGCGTCCTTCGGGACGCGCCTTTTTCTTGTCGGGAGGAGCACACATGGCACGCATTGGCGTGGACGTCGGCGGAACCAACACGGATCTCGTGCTCGAATGCGCCAAGGGCGTATTCTACCACAAGGTTCCGACCACCCTGAAGAACCAGTCGATCGGCGTCGTGGACGGCGTGAAGGGCATTTGCAGCCTGGCCGGCATCGACACGGCCGAGGTCGAGGTGATCGTGCACGGCACGACCACGGCCACCAACATCACCATCGAACATAACGGTTCCGAGACCGGGATGCTGACGACGCGCGGCTTCCGCGACATCCTGCATATCGGCCGGCACAAGCGGCCCTACAATTTCTCGCTGCACTTCATGGTGCCGTGGCAGAGCCAGCCGCTGGTCAAGCGCCGCAACCGGATCGCCGTGAGCGAGCGCATCCTGCCGCCGCACGGCGAGGTGGAGCACGCCCTCGACGAGGACGAGGTTCGCGAGGCCGCCCGCCTGTTCAAGCGGCGCGGCGTCAACTCGGTGGTCATCGGCTTCATGTTCGCCTTCCTCAACGACGCGCATGAGCGCCGCGCCAAGGAGATCGTGCTGGAGGAGATGCCGGAAGCCTATGTGACGCTGTCGAGCGAGGTCGCCAACGTCATGCGCGAATACGAGCGCTTCTCCACCGCCGCGATGAACTGCTATGTCGGGCCGAAGACCGCCTTCTACCTGCGCGATCTGGAAGCCAAGCTGCGCGAGGCGGGGCTGTCGTCCAAGCTGCGCATCATGCAGTCGAACGGCGGCGTCTCCACGGTCGAGGCCTGCGCGGCGCGCCCGGTGCGCATCCTTATGTCCGGCCCGGCCGGCGGCGTCATCGGCGGTGCTTCCGAGGGCGAGATGGCGGGCGTGAAGAACATCATCACCGTCGACATCGGCGGCACCTCCGCAGACATCAGCACCATCCCCGACGGGCGGGTCAAGATCATGAACCCGCGCGACACCTACGTGTCCGGCCATCCCGTGCTGACGCCGATGATCGACCTCGTCACCATTGGCGCGGGCGGCGGCTCCGTCGCCTTCATCGACGAAGCGGGAGCCTTCAATGTCGGGCCGCGCTCGGCGGGCTCCGAGCCGGGACCGGCCTGCTACGGCCGCGGCGGCACCGAACCCACCGTGACCGACGCCCAGATCGTGCTTGGCCGCCTCGATCCCGACCACGCGCTGGGCGGCGATCTCAGGCTCGACCCGGAGCTTTCCCACAAGGCGATCGAGGAGAAGATCGCCAAGCCGCTCGGCCTGTCGGTGAAGGACGCCGCGCTCGGCATCATCAAGATCATCAACAACAACATGGCGCTCGCCATCCGCTCCAACTCGGTGGCGCGCGGCGTCGATCCGCGCCAGTTCTCGATCCTGCCCTTCGGCGGGGCGGGCCCGCTGCACGGGGTGGCGCTGGCCGAGGCGATCTCGGCCAAGGACGTGATCGTGCCGGTGGCGCCGGGCATCACCGCCGCGGTCGGCCTGCTGAAGACCGATCTGCAATATGAGGACACCGAGGCCGTCATCGTGGAACTCAACGCCGCCACCGAAGCGCAGATCGAGCGCATCAACCGTGCGGCCGAAGCCCTGCGCGACCGCGTGATCGGCCAGCTCGACGACGACGGCATCGCCCGCGAACTGCAGTCGATCGAGGTGGTGGCGGAATGCCGCTACCACGGCCAGGGCTTCGAGCTGCGCGCCGCCATGCCCGACGGCCCGGTCACGCTGGCCAACAAGTCGGTCATCTCGTCCAGCTTTCATGACCAGCACCAGCTCGACTACGGCTACAGCTACCGCGACCAGGAGGTGGAACTGATCACCCTGCGGGCGATCGGGCGCGCCTCGGTCGAGCGCCTCAACGTGCCGAAGATCCGCCAGACGGACGGCTCCGGCATCGACCGCGCGCTGATGTTCGTCAGGACCACCACCTTCGACGACGGGCGCACGCTGGAGACGCCGCGCTACGACCGCTCGAAGCTCCATGCGGGCGACAAGGTGCCGGGGCCGGCGATCCTGATCCAGCACGATTCCACCACGCTGGTGCCGCCGGACTACGTGGCCGAAACGCTGGAATACGGCAACACGCGGGTTCACCGCGCAGGCGTGGCGTGAACAGGGAGGAAGTCAGATGAACAGCATGGCAAAGGCGGTGGCGGTGCAGGAAGCGCCGGCCGAGATTGACCCCATCACGCTGCAGGTGATCCGCGGCTCCTTCGAAACCATAGCCGAGGAGATGGCTCATGTGCTGTATCGCATGTCGTTCTCCTCCATCATCCGGGAATCGGAGGATCTCGGCGCGGGCCTGTTCGACGTGAACTTCAGCACGTTGTGCGAATCCGAATCGACGCCGATGCATATCGGCTCGATCCCCGGCTATCTGCGCGGCATCCAGGAAACGCTGGAGGACGGCGAATGGTATGAAGGCGACGTCGTCGTCCACAACCACCCCTACCACGGGTCGAGCCACACGCCCGACCTCGCCATCGTGGTGCCGGTGTTCTTCCACGGGCGGCTGGTGGGTTTTGCCGGCAACACGGCCCACCATGTCGACATCGGCGCGGCAACTCCCGGCCTCATCATCGACGTGCCCGACGTGTTCGCCGAAGGCATGCTGTTTGCCGGCACCAAGCTCTACCGCAAGGGCGAGCCGAACCGGGCGATGTGGAACTTCATCCGCAACAACAGCCGCGCCGCGCAGCAGCTCGTCAGCGACATCGAGGCGCAGGTCGCCTCCGCCCGGCTGGGTGCCAGGCGCTTCGTGGAACTGATCGAGAAATTCGGCGAGGGGACCGTCTTCCAGGCGGCCAACCAGCTCATGGACTATGCCGAGCGCATGATGCGCCAGCGCATCCGCGCCATTCCCGACGGCGAGTATTCGGCCGAGGGCTGGCTGGACGACGACGGCCGCAACCGCGAGCAGCGGCTGAAGGTCAAGGTCACCGTGCGGGTGCGCGGCGACGAGCTGGACGTGGACCTCACCGGCTCGGCCGACCAGACGCCGACGGCCTACAACGTGCCCTTCGAAGGCTCGACCAAGGTGGCGGCCTATGCCGCCTTCCGCAAGCTGCTGCTCGACGCCTACACGTCGGACATGCGGGTGCCTTCCAACGAAGGCTCGTTCAGGCCGATCAACGTGATCGCGCCGCTGGGCTCGATCTTCAACCCGAAGGCGCCGGCCTCGGCGGAAGCCCGCTTCACCCAGTGCAACCGCATGATCGACCTGATCATCCGCGCTCTGGCGCCGGTGATGCCGGAGACGATCATCGCCGGCAGCTCGGCGTCCATCTCGTTCGCCGCCTATTCGGGCGTGCGGCCGAGCGGCGACTACTGGGTGTTCCTGGAAGTCAACGAGGGGGCCTATGGCGGCCGGCCGCGTTCGGACGGCCCCGACAGCATCGACAACCTCATGGCCAACACCCGCAACAACCCGCTCGAAGATCTGGCCATGCACATCCCCATGATCTGCGACCGCTACGAGCTGCGCGACGACGTGCCGCCCGGCGCCGGCGAGTTCCGGGGCGGGCTCGGCGTGGTCAAGGCCCAGCGCGTGCTGACGCCGGGCTTCATCACGCATGAATCCGAGCGTCACAAGGAGGCGCCCTGGGGCGTGTTCGGCGGTACCGAAGGCGCCGTCGGCAAGTGCCTGGTCTACAATTCCGAACATCCGGACCAGGTGCGCGAGATGCATTCCAAGTTCTCGGGCCTTGCCGTCGGCGCCAACGACGTGATGGCCTATTACAGCCCGAACGGCGGCGGCTACGGCTCGCCGCTCAAGCGCTCTCCGCAAAAGGTGCTGGAGGACGTGCTGGACGGCTTCTATTCGGGCGAGCATGCGCGGCAGGTGTATGGCGTGGCCGTCAACCTCAAGGACGAGACCGTCGATATCCAGGAGACGTCGCGGCTGAGAGCCGCCAGGCTCTGAGGCCGGCAGGTTCGATGCCGGCGCCCGCCGTCAGGCTGCGGGCGCCAGCTTCTTCTGGTGGCGCAGCAGCATGCCGAACAGGTCGCGCGGCTCGTCTGGATCGGCGAGCAGGTCGAGCTTCTCGTAGAGGCCGGTGGCCGGCAGCCGGTCGCGCACGTAGCGCAGCGCCGAAAAGTCCTCCACGGCGAAGCCGACGGAATCGAAGAGCGTGATCTGGCCGGCATGGCGCCGGCCGGCAGCGGCGCCCGTCATCACCTGCCACAGCTCCGTGACGGGATGCCCCGGTTCAAGCTGCTGGATCTCACCCTCGATGCGCGTCTGCGGCGGGTATTCCACGAAGATGTCGGAGCGCATGAGGATGTCGCGGTGCAGCTCGGTCTTGCCGGGGCAGTCGCCGCCCACGGCGTTGATGTGGACGCCGGTGCCTACCATGTTGTCGGTCAGGATCGTGGCATATTGCTTGTCGGCGGTGACGGTGGTGATGATGTCGGCACCCTCGACGGCTGCCTGCGTGGAGGCGCAGATCTCGATGTCGAAGCCTTTGCCGGCCAGGTTTTGCGCGCATCTGCGGCTAGCCGCGGCGTCGATGTCGTAGAGGCGCAGCTTCTCGATGCCCAGCACGGCCCGGAAAGCGAGCGCCTGGAATTCCGACTGCGCGCCGTTGCCGATGATGGCCATGCAGGCCGCGCCCTTGGGTGCCAGATATTTCGCGGCGAGCGCCGAGGTGGCGGCGGTGCGCAGCGCGGTCAGGATGGTCATCTCCGTAAGCAGCATCGGATAGCCGTTGCCGACATCGGCCAGCACGCCGAAGGCTGTGACGGTCTGCAATCCCTGGCGCATGTTCTTGGGGTGGCCGTTGACGTATTTGAAGCCGTAGAGCGTGCCGTCGCTGGTCGGCATCAGCTCGATCACGCCGTCACGGCTGTGCGAGGCGACGCGCGGCGTCTTGTCGAAGCTTTCCCAGCGCTTGAAATCCTCCTCGATATAGGCGGCCAATTCGGTGAGGAAGCGCTCCACGCCGATCTTCAGCACCAGCGTCATCATGTTGTCGACGCTGACGAAGGGAACGATGTTGAGGTCGGGTGCGGTCATGTCAGTAGCTCTGGGTGGGGCGGTCCATCACGCGCCGGCCCATCAGGCTGGCCGTGAGGTCCACCATCAGGGTTGCGGTGCGTCCGCGCTCGTCGAGGAAGGGGTTCAGTTCCACAAGGTCGAGGCTGGCGACGAGGCCGCTGTCGCACAGCATCTCCATCACCAGATGCGCCTCGCGGAAGGTTGCGCCGCCGGGCACGGTGGTGCCCACGGCCGGGGCGATGGCGGGGTCGAGGAAATCCACGTCGAGGCTGACATGCAGCAGCCCGTCGGCGGCGGCCACGCGGCCGAGGAAGGCGCGCAGCAGCGGCGCCATGCCGTGCTCGTCTATGGCGCGCATGTCGTGCACCGTCACGCCGGCCTGCGCGAGCGCCGCACGCTCGGCCGGGTCGACGCTGCGCAGGCCGAGGGTGCAGATGCGCTTCGGGTCGACGGCCGCCGACAGCTCGGGAAAATAGCCGCGGAAGCCGGGCAGGCCGGCGGCGTAGGCCAGCGGCACGCCGTGCAGATTGCCGGAGCGGGTGGTGTCGAGCGTATGGAAATCGGGATGGGCGTCGAGCCACAGCACGAAGAGCGGCCGCCGCCTTTCGGCCGCTCGCCGCGCCACGCCGGACAAGGTGCCGGCCGAGATGCTGTGGTCGCCGCCCAGGAAGATCGGCATGGCCTCCGCGCTCGCCGCGTAGGCGGCCTCGGACAGCGCTTCGGTCCAGGCCGCGATGTCCGGCAGCGCCTTGATAGCCGGGTTGGGATGCGCGGCCGGCCTCAGCGGCCTGGGCGCGGCCGTGCCGAGATCCTCCACCTCGTGGCCGAGTTCCGCCAGCGCTTCCGCCAGCCCGGCCACACGCAATGCGCTCGGTCCCATCTCGCAGCCCTTGCGGCCGCTGCCGTCCTGAACCGGCGCTCCCAATATCCTGCAACGCATGTCGCCATTCCCGCTCGAGTTGCCGGCATTGAAGGCGAAATGCGTGGCAGGGTGAACAGGGTGAGTTGGCAAAAATATCGATATGCCTTATCGAAATGAAGCAATCCTGTTATCGAAGTGAAAAGCCATGGACGATCTGGACGAAAGGCTGATCACGCTGCTGCGCCATGACGGACGGCGCAGCATCTCCGACCTGGCGGCCGATCTCGGCGTCTCGCGGGCCACTGCGCGGGCGCGCCTGGCGAAGCTGGAGCGCTCCGGCGACATACTCGGCTATACGGTGATCCTGCGTGCCGACGCCGTCGACCAGAAGGTGCGCGGCATCATGATGATCGAGATCGAGGGCCACGCGGCCGACCGCGTGATGAGGGCTCTGGGCGGGCTTCCGGAGGTGTCGGCGATCCACACCACCAATGGCCGCTGGGACCTGGTGGCCGAACTCGGCACGGCGACGCTGGCGGATTTCGATGCGGTGCTGCGTCGCATCCGGCTGATTGCCGGCATCACCAACAGCGAGACCAGCCTGCTTCTGGCCACGCCGCGCAGCACGCGGGCGAAGCTTTAGCTTTTGGGATCAGCATCCATGGCAGCCTGCCGGTCCAGTTCGGCCTGGCGCTCCTCGGCGCGGTCGCGATAGAGCGCGGCGCGCGCCAGAAGCATCAGCGTCACCGGCGTGGTGACGGTGACGAAGGCGGTGATGAGCAATTCGTGCAGAACCGGGCGCGACTGCTGCACGGAGAAGAAGATCATGGAGGCGATCAGGATGCCGCCGGCGCCCCAGGTGGTGCCCAGCGTTGGTGCGTGCACGCGCTCGTAGAAGGTCTTCAGCCGCACCAGCCCGATGGAGCCGATCAGCGCCAGGCCGGAGCCGGCCAAGAGGAAGAAGGCGGTGGCGAGCGCCGCCCAGACGGGCAGGTCGGCGACCGGGCTCATTCGATCACCTCGCCGCGCATGAGGAATTTCGCAAGTGCCGCGGTGGAGACGAAGCCGAGCAGGGCAATGACGAGCGCCATCTCGAAATAGAGCGCGGCGCCGGTGCGGATGCCGAAGACCAGCAGCAGCAGCATGCCGTTCACATAGAGCGCGTCGAAGGCCAGCACCCGGTCCTGAGCGCGCGGGCCGCGCATCATGCGCCAGACATTGCATCCCATGGCGGCGAGCAGGAATATCTGCGCCACACCGACGGCCCACACCAGCACGATGCCGCTCATTCGAATATCTCCCTCAGCAGGGCCTCGTAGCGCTTGATGTGGTCGATCCACGCCTGCTCGTCGACCAGGTCCAGCACATGGATCTTCAGCCAGCTTCCGGCCGAATTGTATTCGATCCAGGCGGTGCCGGGCGTAGCGGTGATGATGCAGGCCAGCACCGCCAGGCCGGTGCGGTCGCGCAGGTCGAGCGGAATCCGCACCAGGCCAGGCCGGCCGCCGTTGCGTCGTCCGCGCAGGATGACGATGGAGACGGCGATGTTGGAAGCCAGGATGTCGACCATGACATGCCAGAACAGCAGGGGAATCTTGTCCCAGCGCCGCAGATGCGGCTTGGCGGGCTGGAGCGGCTTCATGGCCCATGACGCCAGCAGCGCGATCACGGCGCCCAGCACCAGATGGTCGGCCGAGAAGCCGTTGAGCAGCAGCCACATGACCAGCAGCGAGGCGGCGAGCAGCGGGTAGGGCAGCAGGCGCGACATCATCGTGCGGCCTCCCCGGCAGGCGCGGGAGGCGGCGGCACCGGCTGGGTCGACAGCACGTCGCGTATATAGGTGCCGGGCGCGTGCAGGCCGCGCGCGGTGTCGTCCATGTAGCGCATGGCGGCACCGCCTTCGACCGTCAGCACCAGGCTCAGGAACAGGAGGAAGCCCACAGGCACGATCTCGATGACCAGCACGCGCGGCACCGTCTGCTCCACCGGCGCCCAGAAGGTGCGGATGCCGGCGCGCGTCATGGCGATCAGCGCCGAAAGGCCGGACAGGAGCAGCATGGCCACCAGCACCCAGACGATGCCGGGAATGGCGCCGGCCTGCGTCCCGGAGCCGATCATGGTGGAGAGCAGGGCGAACTTGGCGACGAAGCCGGACAGCGGCGGCAGGCCGGCCAGCAGCAGTCCGCAGGCGACGAAGCAGGCCGATAGCACGGCGAGCGTGGCTGGTATGGCCACGCCCACCTCCTCGCCGGCTTCTTCCTCGTCCATCTCGTCGCCATAGGCTTCCATGGTCACGGCCAGGATGTCGGCGGCCGGATCCTGGCCGCGCTCGACCAGTTCGATCAGCAGGAAGAGGGCTGCCGTCGTCAGTGTGGAACTGACGAGGTAGTAGAGCGCGCTGGCGGTGACGGACGCGTTGGCGAGCCCGGCGGCGGCGAGAAGCGTGCCGGAGGTGACCAGGATGCTGTAGCCGGCGATGCGGCCCATGGCCTGCGAGGCGACGACGCCGATGGCGCCGAAGGCGAGCGTGACCATGCCCCCGGCCAGCAGCCAGGGATCGCCGAAGCCGGCGCTCTCGCCGGCGCCCGGGCCGAACAGCAGCAGCGACAGGCGCAGCAGCACGTAGAAGCCCACCTTGGTCAGGATGACGAAGACGGCGGCGACCGGGGCGGCGGCGGCGGTGTAGGCCGGAGGCAGCCAGAAGCTCAGCGGCCACATGCCGGCCTTGACCATGAAGGCGATGCCCAGCACCGCCGCACCTGCCTGCAGCAGCACCTTGTCCGAACCGGTGAGCGTCGGGATCTTCGTGGCCAGGTCGGCCATGTTCAGCGTGCCGGTGACGCCGTAGATCAGGCTCACCCCGATGAGGAACAGCGACGCGGCGGCCAGGTTCACGACGATATAGTGCAGGCCGGCGCGCACGCGCAGCGGGCTGGAAGCGTGCAGCACCAGCCCGTAGGAGGCCGCCAGCAGCACCTCGAAGAAGACGAACAGGTTGAACAGGTCGCCGGTCAGGAAGGCGCCGTTCAATCCCATCAGCAACAGTTGGAACAGCGTGTGGAAATGCGGCCCGGCACGGTCCCACCGCGCCAGCGAGAAGACCAGCGCGGAGAGCGCCAGCACGGAAGTCAGCGCCACCATCAGCGCCGCCAGCCGGTCGAGCACCAGCACGATGCCGAAAGGCGCCGGCCAGTTGCCGAGAAGATAGGTGCGGGCGGCGGCCACGCCGTCCCCGCCGGTCGCGTCGGCCAGCCACAGCAGCGCCACGGCGACCGCGGTCAGTGCCAGCGTGGAGACGACGTTGACCATCGCCTTCAGCACATGGCGCCGCTCGTCGAACAGCAGCAGCAGCGCGCCGGTGGCCAGCGGCAGCACGATCGGCAGGATGATGAGATGGTCGGCAAGGCGCATCAGCGGGTCTCCTTGCCGTCGACATGGTCGGAGCCGGTCAGGCCGCGCGAAGCCAGCATCACCACCAGGAACAGCGCGGTGGTGGCGAAGCCGATGACGATGGCCGTCAGCACCAGCGCCTGCGGGATCGGGTCGGTGTAGTCGGCGGGATTGGTCGCGCCGAGGCCGGTCACCGGGGCGGCGTTGATGCGCAGCCGGCCCATGGAGAAGATGAACAGATTGACCCCGTAGGAGATGAGGGAAAGGCCGATGATGACCTGATAGGTGCGCGGCCGCAGCAGGAGCCAGACGCCCGAGCCGACGAAGACGCCGATGCCGATGGCGAGGATCAGTTCCATTACGCCGCCTCCGTGTCCTGGGTGGCGGCGGCCCTGGATGCGCGCAGGCGCCGGATGGACTGGTGCGCGAGCGCGATCAGCATCAGCACCGTCGCCCCCACCACGAGGGCGAAGACGCCGAGGTCGAACAGGGCGGCACTTGCCGCCGGCACCTTGCCCACCAGCGGAAGGTCGACATATTGCGAATGCGACGTCAGGAACGGATAGCCGAACAGCCAGGACCCGGCACCCACGCAAGCTGCGAACAGCAGGCCGGCGCCGATCCAGTTCACCGGCAACACCCTGAGGTGGGTTTCCACCCAGCGCGTGCCCGCCGCCATATATTGCAGGATGAAGGCGGCCGCCATGGCGATGCCGGCCGCAAAGCCGCCGCCCGGCAGGTCGTGGCCGCGCAGGAACAGGAAGGCGGCGAAGACGATGATGACCGGGAACAGCCATTGCATGATGACGGCAGGCACGGCCAGATAGTCGCTCACCGTGTCGCCGGGCGACCTGTCGGGCAATTCCTCCTCGAACCGCCGCTGGATCTGCTGTTGCTCGGGCGACTCGACAGTGTCGGGAGCCGGGCGGAACCGCCGCAGCAGTGCGAAGACGGTGAGCGCCACGATGCCCAGCACGGTGATCTCGCCGAAGGTGTCGAAGCCGCGGAAGTCGACCAGGATGACGTTGACGACGTTGCGCCCGCCGCCCTCGGCATAGCCCTTTTCCACGAAGAAGCCGGCGATGGTGGCCGGCGGCGCGCTGGCCATCACGGAATAGGCAATCAGCGTCACGCCGCCGCCGGCCAGCGTGGCGATGGCGAAATCGCGGAAGCGGCGCAGCTTGGCCGCGGCCGACACGGTCTCGGGCTCGCCGGTGTCGAAGCGCTTGGGCAGCCAGCGCAGGCCGAGCAGGATCAGCACCGTGGTGACGACCTCGACCAGGAGTTGGGTGGCGGCCAGGTCCGGCGCCGAAAGCCACACGAAGGTGATGCAGGTGACCAGCCCGGCGCCGCCGAGCAGGATCAGCGCGGCGAGCCGGTGGAACTTGGCCTGGCGGGCGGCGCCGAGGGCGCAGACGATGCCGATCGCCCAGGCGGCAGCGAAGGCGATGTCCATGCCGGAGCCGGCCTGAGCGGAGGGGCGGAAGCTGCCGTTCCACAGGGGCACGGCGGCGGCGGCGAATGCGACCATGACCAGAAGGCGAAGCTGCGGCTGCAGCCGGCGCGTGCTCAGCAGGCTTTCCAGCGTGCGCGCCCAGCGCCACGACAGGGTCACCATGATGCGGTCGAAGATGCGCTGCCCGTCGATGCGGCGGAAGAAGGGCGCGCCGTCGGCGCAATGCGCCAGATAGTTCTTCAGCAGCAGGAAGAGGACCACGCCGCCGCAGAATGCGATGCAGCTCATCAGCAGCGGGATCGTGAAGCCGTGCCACACCGCCAGGCTGTATTGCGGGGTGGCGGGGCCGAGCACCGAGACCACGGCGGTGTGCAGGAAGGGGCCTATGGTGATGCCGGGCACGATGCCGACCACCAGGCAGGCCAGCACCAGGAGCTGGATCGGAAACCGCATCAGGAAGGGCGGTTCGTGCGGCTCGCGCGGCAGGTCCTGCGGCGGCGGGCCGAAGAACACGCCCTGGATGAAGCGGATGGAGTAGGCGACCGCGAAGGCGCCGGCCAGCACGGCGGCGTAGGGGGCGGCGGTGTCGAGGACGGAGATGGCGTGGGTCTGAATCGCCTCGGCGAAGAACATCTCCTTCGACAGGAAGCCGTTGAGCAGCGGAACGCCGGCCATGGCCGCACTTGCCACCATGGCGAGCGTTGCGGTGATGGGCATGTAGCGGAACAGCCCGCTCAGCCGCCTGATGTCGCGCGTGCCGGTCTCGTGGTCGATGATGCCGGCGGCCATGAACAGCGAGGCCTTGAAGGTGGCATGGTTCATCATGTGGAAGATCGCCGCGACCGCGCCGAGCGGGCTGCCGAGGCTGAGCAACATGGTGATGAGGCCGAGATGGCTGATGGTCGAATAGGCCAGCAGCCCCTTCACGTCCTGCTGGAAAATGGCGAAATAAGCGCCCAGCAGCAGCGACATCATCCCGCAGAAGCCGACGATCCAGAACCATTCGGGCGTGCCGGCCAGAACCGGCCACAGCCGCGCCATCAGGAACACGCCGGCCTTCACCATGGTGGCCGAATGCAGATAGGCCGATACGGGCGTGGGCGCGGCCATGGCGTTGGGCAGCCAGAACTGGAACGGGAACTGGGCGCTCTTGGTCAGCGCGCCCAGAAGGATCAGGATCAGGGCAGGGCGGTAGAGGTCGCTGGAGCGGATCAGGTCGCCGGAGACCAGCACCTTGTCGAGATCGTAGCTGCCGACGATGTGGCCGAGGATGAGCACCCCGCCCAGCAGGCCGAGCCCGCCGATGCCGGTGACGGTCAGCGCCATGCGGGCGCCGTCGCGGGCATTGGCGTTCTGGTGCCAGTAGCCGATCAGCAGGAAGGAGAAGATGCTGGTCAGCTCCCAGAACACCACCAAGAGGATGAGGTTGCCCGACAGCACCACGCCGAGCATGGCGCCCATGAAGGCGAGCAGATAGGAGAAGAAGCGCGGCAGCGGGTCTTCAGGCGACAGGTAGTGACGGGCATAAAGCACGACCAGTATGCCGATCGTGTAGATCAGCATGGTGAACAGCCAGGCGAAACCGTCCATGCGCAGCGTGAAGGAAAGGCCGAGGCTCGGCACCCATTCGAAGGGCGCGCGCAGGACGCCGCCGTCGGCGACCGCGGGGTAGGAGATGGTGGCGAGCGCAAGCCCCAGCGCCGCGGTGAGCCCGGCCAGCCAGGCTTCCGCGTTGCGCGCGTTGGCGGGAAGAAATGCGGTAAGCATGCAGCCGGCAAACGGCAGGACGATCATCAGAACCAGCGATGTTTCGTCCGTCATGTTTCACCGCAATCGCGCTGGTCCATCGGCTCACCCTTGCCGTATCTCACCCATTATGGTTGACTAAGAAGGGATTCGGCAAGGCATGAATTCATGAATCTTCTTCCTGAGCAATGTCGAGCGGCACGCGCCCTGCTCAACTGGTCGCAGGAGCGGCTTGCGGTCTGCGCGGGCGTTTCCCGCAGCACCATCAAGGATTTCGAGTGCCATCGCCATGTGCTGCAGCGAGCCACCGAGAGCCTGCTGGTCAGGGCGCTGGAAGGGGGCGGCGTGCTTCTGCTTCCCGACGGGCACGAAGGACCGGGCGTGCGCCTGCGGCAGGGCGTCGTCGCCGCACGTCGCTGAGGCGCGGCTTCGCCGCCGCGCCGTCATTCGCCCATCTGGGCGGTCGAGCGCTCGTAGATGGTGGCACCCGTCAGCATGTTGACGCCTGCGAGGCTGACTTCGTAGCCCCACAGCCTGCGGATGTGGCGCAGCGTGGCGTCGCGGCTGCGCTCGTCCAGCAATATGCCGTCCTTGACCTTGTGCAGGAGGCGCAGGCGCCGGTCACCGAGCAGGTCCACGTCCACCACCTGGATGTTGGCGCGGGAAGCGCCGATGTCGTAGCTGTCGGCCAGGGCGGTGCGCACCTTCTCGTAGCCGCGCTCGTTATGGATGGGACCGACCTCGTAATGCGCCTCCGCGGCGGCGTCGCCGAGCACGAAGAAGCGCCATTTGCGAATGAGCGCGGGGCTCAGATACTGCCGGATGAAGGATTCGTCGCGGTGGTTGGCCCAGGCGTCCAGCAGGGTGGCGCGCCAGTCGCCGCTGCCGGCGATGTCGGGGAACCAGTCGCGGTCCTCGGGGGTAGGCTCGGTCGCGATGCGCTTGATGTCCTGCATCATGTCGAGGCCGAGCGCGTATGGGTTGATGCCGGAATAGCGCGGGTCGTCGAAGGCCGGCTGGAAGACAACGTTGGAATGGTTGCGCAGGATCTCCAGCATGGCGCCCTCGCCGATGCGGCCGCGGTCGAACAGCGTGTTCATGATGGTGTAGTGCACAAAGGTGGCGCAGCCTTCGTTCATCACCTGCGTCTGGCGCTGGGGGTAGAAATATTGCGCGATGATGCGCACGATCCGCAGGATCTCGCGCTGCCACGGCTCCAGGATCAGGCTGTTCTTCTCCAGGAAATAGAGGATGTTCTCCTCCGGCAGGTTCAGCGTGCGCTTGCGTTCGGCCGCCTTTTCCTCGGCCTCGTCGGGCCGTTCGTCCGCCTTGGCCGGCGGCAGGGTCCGCCACAAATCGTTATAGGTGCGCGCCTCGTAGTCCAGCCGTTCGCGAATGCCCTCGCGCTGCTTTTCCGACGACAGCTTGGGCGGGCGGCGATAGCGGAAGACGCCCTGGTCCATCAGGGCGTGCGCGGCATCGAGCACGGCTTCCACCGCGTCGGTGCCGTGGCGTTCCTCGCAATGGGCGATGTAGCTCTTGGCGAAATCCATGTAGCTGAGGATGGCGCCGGCGTCGGTCCATTGCCGGAACAGATGGTTATTCTTGAAGAAATGGTTGTGGCCGAAGGCGGCGTGCGCCGTCACCAGGGCCTGCAGGGCCATGGTGTTTTCCTCCATCAGGTAGACGATGCAGGGATTGGAGTTGATGACCAGTTCGTAGGCGAGGCCGCGGCCGGCCTTGCGGTACAGCAGCTCCTGATAGAGGAAATGCTTGCCGAATGACCAATGCCGGTACATCAGCGGCAATCCGATGGAGGCGTAGGCGTCCAGCATCTGCTCGGAGGTGATGATCTCTAGCTGCGAGGGATAGACGTCGAGGCCGAGATCCTCCAGCGCCACCTGCTCGATCGCGTCATGGGTCCGCGACAGCGTCGCGAAGTCCCAGTCGGAACCCGAAAACAGGAGGCCGGAGCCGCTTTTGCGTGCGGGCAGGGCCATGGCTCACCTGCCTTTCAGGCCGGCGGCCGGCTGCTTGGTGAAGAGCTGGCGGAACACGGGATAGATGTCGGCGGCGCGCGCGATGCGGGTCATCTGGAAGTTGGGCCACTTGTCCTCGACGGTGCTGTAGGCGCGCCACAGCGAGGTGCCGTTTTCCGTCGAGCCGAAGATGTGGCTTTCACGCTCGTCGATGATCTCGACATAGGCGAAATACTGGCACAGCGGCATGATGGCCTCGTTGAGCAGCGAGATGCAGTGCTGCGAATCGGTGACGAAATTGTCGCCGTCCGAGGCCTGGGCGGCGTAGATGTTCCAGTCGCTGGCCGGATAGCGCGCGTCGATGACGCGGCGCATCTCCTCCAGGGCGGTGGACACGACGGTGCCGCCGCTCTGGGTGCTGTAGAAGAAGGTTTCCTCATCCACCTCCTGCGCCTCGTGTGTATGGCGGATGAAGACGATCTCGGTGCGGTCGTAGCGGCGCTTCAGGAACAGGTGCAGCAACACGAAGAAGCGCTTGGCCAGGTCCTTCTCGCGCTCGCCCATCGAGCCGGAAACGTCCATGAGGCAGAACATCACCGCCTTGGCGTTCGGCACCGGCTGCGCCTCGAAGCGGTTGAAGCGGATGTCGACGGGATCGACATAGGCGATCACCCGGCGCCGGCGCTCCAGCCGCTCGAGTTCCGCGGTGAGCGCCGCGATCCTCGCCCGCACCGCCTCGTTCTGCCGGCCGGCCGCCAGCTCTTCCAGCTCTTGGCGGATCGCTTCCAGGTCCCGGGTCCGGGGACGCTTCAGCGCGATGCGGCGGCCATGGCTGTTGCGCATGGTGCGCCCGACATTGATGTTGGTGGGCGAGCCGGTGGCGGCGAAGCCCGCCCGCCGCGGCTTGAAGGCCAGCACCTCCTTGAGGTTGAGCTTGACCATGTCGGGAAGTTCCAGGTCCTCGAAGAACAGGTCCAGCACCTCCTCGCGCGACAGCATGAAGCGGAAATCGTCCTCGGAGTCGCGCCGCGAGGGCCTGGAGCCGGAGGCGCTGCCCTGGCCCGGCTTGGGAATGCGGTCGCCGGGCACGAACTCCCGGTTGCCGGGCAGCACGTGACGGCGGCGCCCGCTGTCGCCGGCCTCCTCGAAGCGCGGCTCGTCCGTTCCACGGGCGGGCATGGAGACGCTGTGCTCGGCATCCACGTCGGAAATCTTTCCGCTGCGGATGCGCTCGCGGATGCTGCGCTTCAGCTCCTCGCGCGCACGGCGCAGGAACCGCTGCCGGTTGCCGAGGCTCTTGTCCTTCGGATTCAGCCGTCGGTCGATGAAGATCGGCATCAAAGCCCCCGCAGCGGCCTCAGCCGGCCTTGTTCACCCGCATGTACCAATCCACCAGCCGGCGGACCTGGCGCTCGGTGTATCCGCGCTCGGCCATGCGCTGCACAAACTCGGTGTGGCGCTTTTCGGTCACGCTGTCCTGCTTGGAGCCGAAGCTGATGACGGGAAGCAGGTCCTCCACCTGGCCGAACATGCGCTTCTCGATGACCTCGCGCAGCTTCTCGTAGCTGGTCCAGGACGGGTTGCGGCCGTTGTTGCGGGCACGCGCCCGCAAGGTGAACTTGACTACCTCGTTGCGGAAGTCCTTCGGATTGGCGATGCCTGCCGGCTTCTCGATCTGCGACAGCTCGTTGTCGAGGATCTCGCGGTTGAGGATCTGGCCGGTATCGGGGTCCTTGTAGTCCTGGTCCTCGATCCAGGCGTCCGCATAGGCGATATATCGGTCGAATAGGTTCTGGCCGTATTCGGAGTAGGATTCCAGATAGGCCTTCTGGATCTCGTGGCCGATGAACTCGGCATAGCGGGTCGCCAGTTCCGACTTCACGAAATCGAGATAGGCGGCTTCCGTATCCTTCGGGAACTGCTCGCGCTTGATGGCCTGCTCCAGCACATACATCAAATGCACCGGGTCGGCCGCGACCTCCTTGGTGTCGTAGTTGAAGGTCTGCGACAGGATCTTGAAGGCAAAGCGGGTGGACACGCCGGTCATGCCCTCGTTGACGCCGGCGGCATCGCGATATTCCTGTACGGACTTGGCCTTGGGGTCGATCTCCTTCAGGTTCTCGCCGTCATAGACGCGCATCTTGGTGTAGAGCGGGGAATTGTCGTGCTCGGCGAGCCGCGTCGAGACGGTGAAGCGGCTCAATATGTCGAGCACCTCCGGCGCGCAGGGGCTGTCGGCCAGTTCGCTCTCGCGCAGCAGCTTTTCATAGATCTGCCGCTCCTCGGTCACCCGCAGGCAGTAGGGCACCTTGACCACCAGGATGCGGTCGAGGAAGGCCTCGTTGTTCTTGTTGTTCTTGAACTGCAGCCATTCCGACTCGTTGGAATGGGCCACGATGATGCCCTGGTAGGGGAAGGCGCCGAAATTCTCGGTGCCGTTGTAGCTGCCTTCCTGCGTGGCGGTGAGCAGCGGGTGCAACACCTTGATCGGCGCCTTGAACATCTCCACGAATTCCAGCAGACCCTGCGTGGTGCGGTTCAGGCCGCCGCTGTAGGAATAGGCGTCGGGGTCCGACTGGGAAAAATTCTCCAACTGGCGGATGTCGACCTTGCCTACCAGGGAGGAGACGTCCTGGTTGTTCTCGTCGCCGGGCTCGGTCTTGGCGATGCAGATCTGGCGCAGCCGCGACGGCATCAGCTTCACGACGGAGAATTTGGAGATGTCGCCGGCAAGCTCGTCCAGCCGCTTGGCGGCCCAGGGCGAGATCAGGCCGTTCAGACGGCGGCGCGCGATGCCGTATTTGTCCTCGAGCAGGTCCGCCATGCGCTCGGGGTCGAACAGACCCAGCGGCGATTCGAAGACCGGGCTGATCTGGTCGCCGACCTTGAGCGTATAGACGGGGTGCGTCTCCATCAGGTTCTTCAGCCGCTCGGCCAGCGAGGATTTGCCGCCACCCACCGGCCCCAGCAGGTAGAGGATCTGCTTGCGCTCCTCCAGCCCCTGCGAGGCATAGCGGAAATAGCCGGCGATACGCTCGATCGTGTCCTCCATGCCGTAGAAATCGGAGAAGGAGGGGTAGAGCTTGATCGTCTTGTTGGCGAAGATGCGGCCCAGCCGCTCGTCCTTGCTGGTGTCGACCAGCTTCGGCTCGCCGATCGCCGCCACCATGCGCTCCGGCGCGGAGGCGTACATCGACTTGTCTTCGCGGCAGGCCAGGAGATATTGCTGGAGGCTCATCTCCTCCTGGGCAGCGTTCTTGTAGATCTTCGAGAAGAGGTCGAAGACGTCGGAATTATTCCCCTGCATGGCAACCTCGCAGCGGGGCGCATCCTGTTGCCCGGTGCCCCGTACGCTTACAACCGTTCCGGCGCCCCATAGGTTCCCATGATAACGCACGGATCTGCTGCGGCAAAACGGCACCGGGCACAATGCACCGGCAAATGTGCCGGAAGCCGTTCAACAATGGAAACAAGGGCCCGGCCGGGGCGGGAAGAATATAGCGTTCAGGGAGGGTGCGGAGCGAGGCCAACAATTCTGATTTACGTACCTCAAAAATTGCGCTAGGAACCTCGGCGGGAGGAACTGCCAGGTGCGTCCAACGGTTCGCGACGTGGCCGAAGCGGCCGGCGTCAGCCTTGCTACGGTCGACAGGGTGCTCAACCGCCGCGCCGGCGTGCGGGAGGCGACGATCGCGCGCGTCGAGGCGGCGGTGGCGCGGCTGGGCTTCGTGCGCGACCTGGCGGCTGCGAACCTTGCCAAGCAGCGCAGCTACCGTTTCGTCTTTCTCATCCCCAGCGGTCCGAACACCTTCATGCGCGCGCTGGAGCAGCAGGCGGTCGAGGCCGGGCGCCGCGCCGCGCTCGACCGCGTCGAGATCGAGGTGGTGCCGGTGCCTCCCTTCGACGGCGCAGCCCTTGCAAGGGCGCTCGATGCGCTCGACACGCGCGCCGTCTCGGGCGTCGCCCTGGTCGCCACCGACTCCGCCGAGGTGCGGGAGGCGCTGACGCGCCTGCATCAGGCCGGGATTCCCGCCGTGACGCTGGTCTCCGACGTGCCGGCCTTCCGTCGCAGCCACTATGTCGGCATCGACAATGTCGCCGCCGGCCGCACCGCCGCCAGCCTGATCGGGCGCTTCGCCGGGGGCCGGCGCGGCAGGATCGCGCTGATTGCCGGCTCCATGCTGGTGCGCGACCATGTCGAGCGGCGCATGGGCTTCGACCAGGTCATCCGTTCGGAATTTCCCCATCTGGACTGCCTGCCGGTGCTGGAGGGCCGGGACGACGCCGAAACCACCGGCCGGGTGCTGGCGGCCTGCCTGGCGGAAGAGCCGGACGTGATCGGCCTCTACAACATCGGTGCCGGCAATCGCGGCATCATCGATGTGCTTTCCCGCAAGCCTGCCTATCGGAACCTCGTGGTGGTGGCGCATGAACTGACCCCGCATGCCCGCACGGCGCTGCGGGAAGGTTTGTTCGATGCCGTCATCGCGCAGGATGCCGGCCACGAGGCGCGCAGCGCCATCCGCATCCTCAAGGCGCTCATCGACGGCACGCCGGTTGTGGAGGGGCAGGAGCATATCCGCATCGAGATTTATCTGAGGGACAATCTGCCGTGATCGGGCTACTCTGCCGCTTGAGGTACGCAAATCCGGGTGGCAGGGTGGTCCTTCCGGCAGCCGGATCATTCATGCAAGCAACGGACACCTTCTCATGAGCACGGGCTTCTTCGGCGATATCGGCAAGATCAGGTACGAAGGTCCGGATTCGACCAATCCGCTCGCCTACCGCTTCTACGACAAGGACGAGGTGGTCGCCGGCAAGCGGCTGGAGGACCACCTGCGATTCGCCGTCGCCTATTGGCACTCCTTCGCCTGGCCGGGGGGCGACCCGTTCGGCGGCCAGACCTTCGAGCGGCCGTGGTTCGGCGAGGAGATGGACAAGGCCAGGCTCAAGGCCGACGTCGCCTTCGAGATGTTTTCGCTGCTGGGCGTGCCCTTCTACTGCTTCCACGACGCCGACGTGCGGCCCGAGGGCGGCAATTTCGCCGAAAGCGCTGCCCGGCTGGACGCGATCGCCGACATTTTCGAGGCCAAGCAGGCCGAAACCGGCGTCAAGCTTTTGTGGGGCACGGCCAACATGTTCTCGCATCGCCGCTTCATGGCCGGCGCGGCCACCAATCCCGACCCGGACGTGTTCTACTACGCGGCCGCGACCGTGAAGAAGTGCATGGACGTGACCATGCGTCTCGGCGGCCAGAACTATGTGCTGTGGGGCGGGCGCGAGGGCTATGAGACGCTGCTCAACACGGACCTGAAGCGCGAGCGCCAGCAGGCTGGCCGCTTTCTGTCCATGGTCGTCGACTACAAGAAGAAGACGGGCTTCAAGGGCACGATCCTGATCGAGCCGAAGCCGCAGGAGCCGACCAAGCACCAGTATGACTACGACGTCGCCACCGTCTACGGCTTCCTCAAGGAGTTCGGGCTGGAAAACGAGGTCAAGCTCAACATCGAGCAGGGCCACGCGATCCTGGCCGGCCACACCTTCGAGCACGAACTGGCGCTGGCAAATGCGCTCGGCATCTTCGGCTCCATCGACATGAACCGCAACGACTACCAGTCGGGCTGGGACACCGACCAGTTCCCCAACAACGTGCCGGAAATGGCGCTTGCCTATTACGAGGTGTTGCGGGCCGGCGGCTTCACCACCGGCGGCACCAATTTCGACGCCAAACTGCGGCGCCAGTCGCTCGATCCGCAGGACCTTCTGATCGCCCATATCGGGGCCATGGATTGTTGTGCGCGGGGGCTGAAGGCGGCGGCGAAGATGGTCGAGGACAAGGCTTTGTCCGCTCCGCTGGAGGAACGCTACGCCGGCTGGAACGACGCCTATGCGAAGAAGACGCTGGCCGGCGGCCATTCGCTGGAGGAAATCGCCGAGCGGGTGGTGAAGGACGGCATCGAGCCGCGGCCGCGCTCCGGCCGCCAGGAATATCTCGAAAACATCGTCAATCGCTATGTTTGAGCGCCGCCGACCCCGGATGCGGGTCGGAATTTGCGCGGTCTGGAACTGGGAGGAGATACATGAAGACCATCAAGGGCCCCGCCATCTTCCTGGCGCAGTTCGCGGGCGATGCCGCTCCCTTCAACTCGTTCGACGCCATCTGCGAATGGGCGGCCTCGCTGGGCTACAAGGGCGTGCAGATCCCGACCTGGGACGGGCGCCTGTTCGACCTGAAGAAGGCTTCCGACTCCAAGGACTATGCCGACGAGGTGAAGGGCGTGGCCGCCGGCCACGGACTGGAGATCACCGAGCTGTCAACGCATCTGCAGGGCCAGCTCGTGGCCGTGCATCCGGCCTATGACGCGGCCTTCGACGGCTTCGCGGCGCCGGAGGTGCGCGGCAACCCGGCCGCCCGCACCGAATGGGCGAAGGACCAGGTCAAGCGCGCCATCCGCGCCTCCAGGCATCTGGGCCTCAAGGCGCATGCCACCTTCTCCGGCGCGCTCGCGTGGCCTTATGTCTATCCCTGGCCGCAGCGGCCGGCGGGCCTGGTGGAGACGGCCTTCGACGAGCTGGCCGCCCGCTGGACGCCGCTGCTCGACTATGCCGACGAGCACGGCGTCGACATCTGCTACGAGATCCATCCGGGCGAGGACCTGCATGACGGCGCCAGCTACGAGATGTTCCTGGAACGGGTGAAGAACCACGCCCGCGCCAACCTGCTCTACGATCCCTCGCACTTCGTGCTGCAGCAACTCGACTATCTCGACTACATCGACATCTACCACGAGCGCATCAAGGCCTTCCACGTCAAGGACGCCGAGTTCAACCCCACGGGCCGGCAGGGCGTTTACGGCGGTTTCCAGAGCTGGGTGGACCGTGCCGGCCGCTTCCGCTCGCTGGGCGACGGTCAGGTTGATTTCGGCTCGATTTTCTCCAAGCTGACGGCCTATGATTTCGATAGCTGGGCGGTGCTGGAGTGGGAATGCGCGCTCAAGCACCCGGAAGACGGCGCGCGCGAAGGGGCCGAGTTCATTCAGCACCACATCATCCGCGTCACCGAAAAGGCCTTCGACGATTTCGCCGGAGCCGGCACGGACGATGCCGCCAACCGCAAGATGCTCGGCCTGAACAGGAGCTGACCCATGACGATCGAAGGCAGCAGGCGGGAGCAGGGCGCGGGGCGCATCCGGCTCGGCATGGTGGGCGGCGGGCAGGGCGCCTTCATCGGCGCGGTGCACCGCATCGCCGCGCGCATCGACGACCAGTTCGAGCTGGTGGCGGGCGCGCTCTCGTCGGACCCGGCACGCGCCAAGGCTTCCGCCGCCGAGATCGGCATCGCGCCGGACCGCTCCTATGGGTCCTATGAGGAAATGGCCAGGGCCGAGGCCGCGCGGCCGGACGGGATCGAGGCTGTCTCCATCGTCACGCCCAACAATGTGCACGCGCCGGCCGCCACCGCGTTCCTCAACGCCGGCATCCATGTCATCTGCGACAAGCCGATGACGACGACCGTGGCCGAAGCGCAGGGCCTCGTGGATCTGGTAAGGAAGACCGGCAAGGTTTTTGTCCTCACCCACAACTACACCGGCTACCCGATGATAAGGCAGGCGCGCGCCATGGTCGCCGCCGGCGAACTGGGCGAGATCCGCCTCGTGCAGGCCGAATATCCGCAGGACTGGCTGACCGAGCGCGCCGAGCTTTCCGGCTCCAAGCAGGCGGAATGGCGCACCGATCCCAAGCGCTCCGGCGCAGGCGGCGCCATCGGCGACATCGGCACCCATGCCTACAACCTCGCCGCCTTCGTCAGCGGGCTGGAGACGGACGAGTTGCTGGCGCAGCTTTCCACCTTCGCGCCCGGCCGGCTGCTGGACGACGACGTGCAGATCCTGCTCCGGTACAAGGGCGGCGCCCGCGGCATGCTGTGGGCCAGCCAGGTGGCCGTGGGCAACGAGAACGGCTTGAAGCTGCGCGTCTACGGCACCAGGGGCGGGCTGGAATGGACGCAGGCCGACCCGAACTATCTGTGGTTCACCCGGTTCGGCGAGCCCAAGCAGTTGCTGACCCGGGCGGGCGCCGGCGCCTGGCCGCAGGCGGCACGCGTCACCCGTGTGCCGGGCGGCCATCCGGAAGGCTATCTGGAAGGCTTTGCCACCATCTACGCGGAAGCGGCCCGCGCCATCCGCGCCGCGCGCGACGGCGGCAAGCCGGATGCGGAGGTCGTCTATCCCACGGTCGAGGACGGGCTGGCAGGCATGCGCTTCATCGAGGCAGCCGTCGCTTCCTCCAGGGCCGGCAATGCATGGACGAAGGTTGGATGAGCGCGTCCTCCGCTCCGATACCCGCGACCGCCGGCGCGCCGCTGCTCGAAGCGGTCGGGCTGTCGATGTCCTTCGGCCCGGTCGAGGTGCTGAAGGAGGTCAGCCTGGACGTGCGGGCAGGCGAGGTGCATGCCATCATCGGCGAGAACGGGGCGGGCAAGTCCACGCTGATGAAGCTGCTTGCCGGCCATTTGCAGCCGAGCAAGGGCGAATTGCGCATCGACGGCGAGACGGTGACGCTGAGCGGGCCGGTCGACGCCGAGCGGCGCGGCATCGTTCTGGTGCATCAGGAGATATTGCTGGCGCCGGACCTCACCGTCGCGCAAAACGTCTATCTCGGGCGCGAGCTGGGCAAGGGCATGGTCATGGACGACCGCGCCATGAACGAGGGCGCGCGCCGCGCCGTGCGCGACCTTGGCGCCGACATCGATCCGAACGCCGTGGTGGGGCGCCTTTCCATCGCCCAGCGCCAGCTCGTGCAGATCGCGCGCGTGCTCCTGGTGCCGCACCGGGTCGTCATCTTCGACGAGCCGACGGCCTCGCTGACGCCCATCGAGACCGAGGCGCTGCTGAAGGTCATCGCCGACATCCGCGCCCGGGGCGCGGCGGTGCTCTACATCTCGCACCGCTTGCCGGAGGTGAAGGAGATCGCCGACCGGGTGACGGTTCTGCGCGACGGACGGCTCGTCACCACCAGGCAGGCGTCGGAGCTGGAGCCGGTCGACATGGCCAAGCTCATGGTCGGGCGCGACGTGGCCAAGCTCTATCCCGACCACCAGGCGGCTTCTGCGCGCGAGACCGTGCTCGAGGTGGAGGATTTTTCCGTGCCCGGCTTCGCCCAGCACGCGTCGTTCAGGCTCGGCAAGGGCGAGATTCTCGGTTTCGCCGGGCTCGTCGGCGCCGGCCGCACCGAATTGATGGAAGGCATCGTCGGCCTGCGCCCCGGCCGCGGCACGGTGCGGCAGAACGGGCAGCCGGTGCATTTCGCCAATGTGGACGGCAGCCTGAAGGCCGGCATCGTCTATCTGAGCGAGGACCGCAAGGGAAAAGGCCTGCTGCTGGCCAAGGACCTGCGCACCAATCTCACGCTGGCCTCGCTCGCCCGCTTCGTGCGCGGCCTGCAGATCGACCGCGCCAGGGAAACGGCCGCGCTCGACAAGGCGATTGCCGAGTTCGATATCCGTACCGGCCGCAAGGACCTGCTGGCCGGCCAGCTTTCCGGCGGCAACCAGCAGAAGCTGCTCCTGGCCAAGATGATGATGCTCGACCCGCGCATCGTCATCATCGACGAGCCGACGCGGGGCATCGACATCGGCACCAAGGAACAGATCTACAAGTTCATCGCCCAACTCGCCGAAGAGGGCCGTTCGATCATCGTCGTCTCCTCCGAGATGCCGGAGCTGATCGGCATCTGCGACCGCATCGTGGTGATGCGGGCGGGCAGCGTCGTCGGCGAGGTGACGGGCGACGACATGACCGAAGACAGGATCGTCGTCCTGGCAACAGGCGTCAAAACGCAAGAGGCCGCATAGAGAAAGATCATGACCGACCTCGCAGCAGACAAACCTAGATCGCAGGCCTCCTGGCGCAATGTCGACCTGACGGCGGTGGCGCCCTTCGTGGCGCTGGCGCTGCTGCTGGTGCTGGGCGCCTTCGCCAATCCGAACTTCTTCTCCGTCGACAACCTGCTCAACGTGCTGACGCGCAGCGCCTTCATCGCCATCATCGCGGTCGGCGCCACCTTCGTCATCTCGGCGGGCGGGCTCGACCTCTCGGTCGGCTCCATGGTGGCCTTCGTGGCCAGCCTCACCATCATGTTCCTGAACAGCGGAACCTTCGCCGGTCCCGGCACCATGCTGGTGGCGGCGATCGTTCTGGCCCTGCTGCTGGGCGCTGCCTGCGGGCTGGCCAACGGGCTGATAACCACCTTGGGCAAGATAGAGCCCTTCATCGCCACGCTGGGCACGATGGGCATCTTCCGCGGCCTGACCACCTGGCTGTCGCAGGGAGGGGCGATCACCCTGCGCTCGTCGGAAATCCAGTCGCTCTACCGCCCGGCCTATTTCGGCTCCGTGCTGGGCGTGCCCGTGCCCATCATCGTCATCCTGGCCACCGCGGCGCTCGGCGCCTTCGTGCTCTACCGCACGCGCTACGGCCGCCATGTGCTGGCCGTCGGCTCAAACGAGGACGTGGCGCGCTATTCCGGCATTCCGGTCGCCCGCGTGCGCACCGTCACCTATGTCATCCAGGGCCTGTGCGTGGCCGTGGCCTGCCTGCTCTACATTCCGCGGCTCGGCTCCACCTCGGCCACCACCGGCCTGATGTGGGAGCTGCAGGCGATCACCGCCGTCGTCGTCGGCGGCACTGCGCTGCGCGGCGGAGTGGGGCGCATATGGGGCACGATCTGCGGCGCCTTCATCCTGGAGATCGTCGGCAACATCATGCTTCTTTCGAATTTCGTCAGCGAGTACCTGATCGGCGCGATCCAGGGGGCGATCATCATCATCGCCATGCTGGTGCAGAGATCGCTGGCAAGGAGATAGAGAATCGGCCGGGCCAGCGGGGCACCCGGCTTTATCCATCAGACCCTGTAACTATTGGAGGAGAGTATGCGCAAACGACTACTGGGTGTTGCCGCCGTTGCCATGGCGGCCTTGATGAGCGTGTCGCACGCCGAAGACAACAAGACCATCGGCGTCTCGATCCCCGCCGCCGACCACGGCTGGACGGCGGGCGTGGTCTTCCATGCCGAGCGCGTGGCCAAGCTGCTGGAAGCCGAGCATCCCGGCCTGAAGGTCATCGTCAAGACCTCGCCGGACGCGGCCAGCCAGGCCAACGCCGTGCAGGACCTCGCCACGCAGGGCATCGATGCACTGGTCATCCTGCCGTCGGACCCGGACCCGCTGGTCAACGCCATCAAGGAAGTGAAGGACAAGGGCAAGTTCGTCGCGCTGGTCGACCGCGCGCCGTCCAACAACGACAATTCGGTGCGTGACCTCTATGTCGCCGGCAACAATCCGGCGCTCGGCGAGGTGGCCGGCAAGTACATCGCCGAGAAGACCCCCGACGCCGAGGTCGTGGTCATCCGCGGCCTGCCGATCCCGATCGACCAGCAGCGCCAGGACGGCTTCGACAAGGGCATCGCCGGCTCGAACGTCAAGATCCTCGACCGCCAGTTCGGCAACTGGAACCGCGACGACGCCTTCAAGGTCATGCAGGACTACCTGACCAAATACCCGAAGATCGACGTGGTGTGGTGCCAGGACGACGACATGGCCGTGGGCGTGCTCCAGGCCATCGAGCAGGCCAAGCGCACCGACATCCAGTACGTCATCGCCGGCGCCGGCTCCAAGGACATGATCAAGAAGGTCATGGACGGCGACAAGATGATCCCGGTCGACGTGCTCTACCCGCCGGCGATGGTGGGTACGGCCCTCGAGCTGACCGCCGCCGCGCTCTATGATCATGTGCCCGTGCACGGCAGCTACATCCTGGACGCCACGCTGGTGACCAAGGACAACGCCAAGGACTTCTACTTCCCCGACTCGCCGTTCTGAGCCGGAACAACGATACCGTCGTCATCATGGAGGGGCGCTTCGGCGCCCCTTTTTCGTCGGCGCCCTTCCTGCCGGGCAGATGCGGCAAGCGGGAGGATGAGGGCCGAACCGCAGTCAGAAACGGTCCGCCCTGTAGGGCGCGGAGTCGATGGCGGGTGCTTCCCCGGTCAGCATCTCGGCCAGCAGCCGGCCGCTCGCAGGCCCCAGGGTGAAGCCGTGATGAGCATGGCCGAAGTTGAACCACAGGCCGGGGTGGCGGCCGGCCGGCCCGATCACCGGCTTCATGTCGGGCAGGCAGGGCCGCACCCCCATCCACGGCGTGTCCTGCACCCGCTCGCCCAGCGGGAACAGGGTGCGGGCGATGGCCTCTGCCCTGTCGACCTGCACGGGGCTCGGCGCGGCGTCGCGCGGCGCCATCTCGACGCCGGTTGTCATGCGGATACCGTCCAGCATCGGCGACAGCACGAAGCCGCCATATGCGCTCACCATGGGGCGGCCGAGGGAGGCGTTGCCGGCCGGGCGGAAATGCATGTGGTAGCCGCGCTTGACCGCCAGCGGAAAGCGGTAGCCGAGCGGAGCGGCACAATCCGTGGACCAGGCTCCAAGGGCGATCACGGCATGCTTTGCGCGGACCTCGCCTTCCCCGGAAGGCAGGCCCCAGCCGGCGCCGGACGGCTTGAGAGCGCGCGCATCGGCCCGGACGAACCGGCCGCCGCGCCGCAGGAATAGCTCCGCATAGGCCTTGGTCACCGCGCCGGGGCTGGAGACGCTGAGCGGGTCGCGCCAGTGCACCGCACCGGCGATGGAGGGGCTGAGCGAAGGCTCCAGTTCGCGCAGGCGCGCGGCGTCCAGCACGTCGTGGTCGAGCCGGTACTGCTTGAGCTGCGCGGCTCCCCGCGCCGATGCCGCCAGGTCCTGCGGGCGGCGGCATATCTCCAGCCATCCGCTTTCGCGGGCGAGGTGCGTTGCGCCCGCCTCCATCAGCAGTGGCCGATGCTCGCTGACGCTGCGCTCGATCAATGGCAGCATGTCGCGCGCGGCCTCGGCCAGGCGCTGCGGCGCGGAGTTGCGCCAGTACTGGAACAGCCAGGGAGCGACGCGCGGCAGGAACCGCCAGTCGTAGCGTACGTCCGAAGAGCGGTTGAGCGCGATGCGCAGAATGGTCAGGACATTGCGCGGAAACGCGTAAGGGATGACGCTGGAACGCTCGATGAGCCCGGCATTGCCGTGGCTGGTCTCCTCGCCGGGGTCCCTGCGGTCGACGAGCACGACCGAACGTCCCCGTGCCTGAAGATGAAGGGCCGTGGACACGCCCACGATGCCCGCACCGAGAACGGCGACGTCACTGTCAATGGCCAAGGTCGGTTTCCTGGAGCAAGAGAAGTTGCCGCAAGCCCGAACGCGCCCGAAGGAGCGCGAACCGTACTGCGCCGGCACCATAGTTCATCGGCCCCACGGGAGGAAGGGCCCGAAGCGCGGAACGCGGAGCGGCGCAACAGTGAGCCGCCTGCGCGGCGTCAGGCCGCAATCGGCATCGGCTTGCCGGCGCCGAGCGCTGCGGCGCGCTCTGCGGCAATGACCATCCAGTCGCGATAGAGGCCCTGATCCTCGCGGGAATAGGGCGCGCGGCGCTTGATGTCTTCAAAGCTCTCGCCGGGGTGGCTCCTGTCGAAATCCTGCCGGACGAGCGATTCCAGGAAGGCCCGCTCGGATTCGCCGGCGGGGTGGATGAAGTCGTGCGTGCTGCTCAACATGACGGTCTCCTTTCGAAGGTGGTTCGCGCAGGGTCGGGCCCGGGTCTTTCCTGGCGTTCGTCCTGCTCCAGGGCCCAAAGCGCGCAGGCCGGGCATTGATCGGCGCAGTTGCCCACGGCGGCGAGGACCAGTGCGAGCCGTTCGCGCCGGGACAGGCAGGCGGGCGGTGCGACGTCGCAGCCGCAAGGCGTCGTCGCGCGACAGAAATGCGCGGCGATCGCGGCAAGAAAGGACCGTCCACCGGCCATCCGGATACGAGCCTCCATAAAGATGCATGTATAATGTATCTTTTTACATGCGATTGCAATGGCAAGGCGCCCGCTGCGACGATGAGCGCAGCCGGCGGTTCGGAATGCAAAGGCCGCAGGGCCGGAGGAAGGGATCGATAGGGTTCGGACGCGCCGGCGTGGCTCCATGCGCCGGTTTGGCCTGGCACAAGCCGCGGGATTGAATTGCGCTCGGTCGGGGCCATATCAGGGGTGTCGGATGTTCCCTCCCATTGCGTCCGACATGTTCCCCCCTCTGAAGGTTCCGACCTTCGCACCTGGCCGGGCCTGCGCCCGGCCTTTTTCTTATGCGCCTGTTTTCCGGGGCGTTTGTTTTCCGGGGCGTTGAGGAGGTCGTCGCCGGCGCGAGCGGCTGCGGCTTGACCGGGCCGCCGCTGTTATATTAGTATTCCTTATCTGCGCGGCCCGGACTTTGCCGGCCTCGCTCCTTCCAGCCATCCACGGACAGCATGACCCGCTACATCAGACTTACCAGCGCCGACAACATCGTCGTGGCGATCGATCCCATCAATTCCGGCGACCGGGCGGAAAACGTCGTGGCCAGCCAGCGCGTTCCGCGCGGCCACAAGATGGCTGTCGAACCCATCGCCAAGGAGGCCTCCGTCATCAAATACGGCCAGGTCATCGGCTTTGCGCGGGAAGACATCGCTCCCGGGCAGTGGGTGCATGAGCACAACGTCTATATGCATGCCTTCGACCGCAACTACCGCTTCGGCACTGATGCCCGGCCCACCAGCTTCGTCCCGGCCGAGAGGCGGCGCACCTTCCAGGGTTTCAGGCGCGCCAACGGCAAGTATGGAACGCGCAATTTCGTCGCCGTGCTCACCTCCGTGAATTGCTCGGCCAGCGCCGCTCGCTTCATCGTGGAAGAAATCAACCGTTCCGGTGTCCTGGCCGACTATCCGAATGTCGACGGCGTCATCTCGCTGGTGCACGGCACCGGCTGCGGCATCGATTCCCATGGCGAGGCCTACGAGCTTTTGAAGCGCACGCAATGGGGCTACGCCACCAACCCGAATGTCGGTGGGGTGCTGATGGTGGGGCTGGGTTGCGAGGGCTTCCAGATTCCGCGCTGGATGCAGTCCTACGGCATAACGGAGAACGAAACCTTCCGCACGCTCACCATCCAGGAGGTCGGCGGCACGCGCAAGACCGTGGAGGCGGGCGTGAAGGCCATCGTGGAGATGCTGCCGGCGGTCAATCGGGCCGTGCGTAGCGAGGCGCCGGCTTCGGAGCTGATGCTGGCGCTGCAATGCGGCGGGTCCGACGGCTATTCCGGCATCACCGCCAATCCGGCGCTGGGCGTGGCGGCCGACCTGCTGGTGGCCGAGGGCGGCACGGCGATCCTGTCGGAGACGCCGGAAATCTACGGCGCCGAGCATCTTTTGATGCTGCGCGCCGAGAGCCCGGAGATCGGCGAGAAACTGGCCGAGCGTATCCTCTGGTGGGAGGAATACACCGCGCGCCACAATATGGAGATGAACAACAACCCCTCTCCCGGCAACAAGGCCGGCGGCCTCACCACCATATTGGAGAAGTCGCTCGGCGCCGCCGCCAAGGGCGGTTCCACCAATCTCACCGGCGTGTTCAACTATGCCGAGCCGGTCACCGCCAGCGGCCTGGTCTTCATGGACACGCCCGGCTACGACCCGGTTTCGGCGACCGGGCAGGTGGCGGGCGGCGCCAACATCCTGTGTTTCACCACCGGCCGCGGCTCGGCCTTCGGCTGCAAGCCCACGCCTTCGATCAAGATCGCGTCCAACTCGCTGATCTACGAGAAGATGACGGAGGACATGGACCTCAACTGCGGCGACGTCCTCGACGGGGCCTTGCTGGCCGACAAGGGCGCGGAAATCTTCGACAAGATCCTCGCAGTCGCCTCCGGCGAACGCACCAAGTCGGAACTGCTGGGCTATGGCGACAGCGAATTCGTGCCCTGGCCGGTCGGCGCCACAATGTAGCGGCGGGCGCCGCCGGCGGCGCCCGCCGGGCAGGGAGGCCAGCCCGGCGGCCCTGACGATCGCCATCGGTGGATTTCTGCCCGCCGGTCAAGACAATCGTAACGATTGTTTGGAAACGTCCGTTCCATTTGCCAGTGGCGGTGTTTCCAGATGCGTTGTGGTGACGGTTTTTCTTTGCTCCGGATTTGGCTTTGCGCAATGACGCGCGCAAGGCCGCTGCACGCGCTTGCCGTCATCGCGATTGGTCCGATCCTGCTGGCCGTCGCGGCAATGCTATCGGCGGCCGGGCCCGCCCGCGCGCAGGAACAGAGCCTGCCACCGCAAGTCGTCAGCGTCGGCGTATATGTCAGCCCGCCCTTCGTCATGGGCGAGGAAGGCAGCTATTCCGGCATGGCGATCGAATTGTGGGAGCGGGTTGCCGCACGCTTGCACGTGGTGTCCGACTACAAGAAGTTCGACAACTACACCGATCTGGTCAAGGCCGTCGCCGACGGCACGGTGCAGGCGGCGGTCACCAATCTCAGCGTCACGGCCAAGCGGGCGGAGATGGTGGATTTCACCTATCCATGGTTCGACGACGGACTGCGGATAATGGTGGATTCCACCCCAAAATCGAGCCTGTCGGAGATCGTGGACGATCTCAGCGATGCCGGGCACCTGATGAATTACGCCTGGCTAGCCCTTTCTCTGCTCCTGGCGACGACGCTGCTTACCCTCTTCGACCGGCGGTTCGATTCCGGCTTCCCGAAGCGGTGGCGCGACGGTCTGGCGGAGAGCCTTTTCCATGTCGTTTCGATTGCGACGACGGGGCGCTCCGTGCGCAAGAACCTGCTTGGATGGTTCGGCCGCGTCTGGCAGGCCGGCTGGATGGTGTGCGGCATCGCGATTGTCGCCTATGTCACCTCCTCGATCACCAGCGTGATGACGGTTGCCCAGATCACCAATGAAATCAACAGCGCCGGCGACCTGCACGGCAGGACGGTCGGTGTGCGGCGCGGCAGCGTGTCCGAGGAATACATGCAGGCGACCCTGGTCGACACCAAGCCGTTCAATCAGCTCAAGGAGGCAGTGGACGCCCTCTTCGCCGACGAGATCGCGGCGATCGCGGGCGACAGCAGCGTCCTGGAATACTACGCCCACTCGCATCCCGACCTGAAGCTGGATGTCGTCGGCAGCGCCTTCCGCCCCAGCAAATACGGGTTCGCCTTCTCGCCCGGCAGCCCGCTTGCAAAGCCCGCGTCGATGGCCGTCATCGCGATGCAGGACAGCGGAGAGATCGAAAAGATGCGCGCAAGGTATTTCGGCACGCATCCCTGATCCGTCGCCCGTCCCGGCAGTCGTCACTCCGTCACTATGCGGCCGCGGCAGTTCCCCGCAGGGCGGGTCGCCGCAGACCGCATCACCGCGCTGGGATCAGAAGCTGTTGCGCTCGTGATAGGTGCGCAGGAACGCCTGGATGCGCGGGTCCTCGGGATGGTGCAGGATTCCGCTCGGGGCGTCCACGGCCACCAGTTCGCCCTTTTCCATGAAGGCAACCTGGTCCGCGACATGGGCGGCGAAGCCCATCTCGTGGGTGACGACCACCATGGTCATGCCCTCGGAGGCGAGCGTCTTCATGACGCTCAGCACCTCGCCCACCAGTTCGGGGTCGAGCGCCGAGGTCGGCTCGTCGAAAAGCATCAGCCGCGGCTCCATGGCGATGGCGCGGGCGATGGCGACGCGCTGCTGCTGGCCGCCCGACAGGCGCGCGGGATGGTTGGCCATCTTGTCGGCGAGCCCGACCTTCTTCAGCGCCTCTGCGGCGCGGGCCTCGGCCTCGGACTTCGACAGGCCGCGCACGCGGATCAGCCCCTCGGCCACGTTCTGCAGCGCGGTCATGTGCGGCCACAGGTTGAACTGCTGGAACACCATGCCGATGGAACGGCGCATCTCGCGCAGCTTGCGGCCCGACATCTTGCGCCCGCCGGGGCTGACATAGCCGATCAGTTGCCCGTCGATGGTGATCTCGCCGGAATCATATTCCTCGAGGAAGTTGATGCAGCGCAGGAGCGTGGACTTGCCCGAGCCCGAAGGCCCGATCAGACAGGTGACCTTGCCCGGCACGATGGAGAGATCCACGTCCTTCAGCGCCTGGAAGGGACCGTAGAATTTGTTGACCTTGCGGATCTCGACGGATGACGCAGCAAGCATCTTACGTCCTTTCGACCAGGTGTTTCGTGATGCGCGTCTCCAGCAGTCGGCCGAAGCGCGAGATGGTTTCGACCAGCCCCCAGAAGAACAGCGCCAGCACGAGATTCGCCTCGAGGTAGCGGAACGTCTCGGTCGACATGCGCTGCACTGAATACATCAGTTCCGGCACGGTGATGATCGACAGGATCACCGTCTCCTTGGTCAGGATGATCGAGAAGTTGACCAGCGCCGGCAGCGCCGAGACGAGACCGAGCGGCAGCAGGATGCGGCGCACGATGGTCGGCTCCGACATGCCGATCGCGCGGGCCGCTTCGAGCTGGCCCAGCGACACCGCGTTGAAGCCCGAGCGGAAGATTTCCGCGAAATACGGGCTGCCGTAGACGGTCAGTCCAAGCAAGCCTGCCGGCAGCGCGTCCAGCCTGAGCCCGAGCAGCGGGCCGCCGTAATAGAGCACGAAGAGCTGCACGAGGAAGGGTGTGCCGCGGATGATCTCGATATAGGCCTGGATCAGCCAGCGCAGATGGCGCGGCCCGTAGCGCTGCGCCAGCGCGATGACCAGCCCCAGCGCCATGCCGAAGATGGTGCCCAGGACCCAGCACAGGACCGTGAGTCCGAAGCCGTTCAGCAGGATCGGCCAGTATTGCAGCAGGATGCTCAGGTCCATTACACGGCCATCCTGTGCTCGAGATAGCGCCCCAGCGCGGCGAGGAAGAGGTTGATGACCAGGTAAATGCAGGCCGCCGCGAGATAGACCTCGAGCGGGCGGAAGGTGGTGGCCGCCTGCGCCTGGCTGGCGCGGGTCACTTCCAGAATGCCGACCACCGAGACGAGCGACGACGCCTTGACCAGCAGGATCATCTCGTTGACCAGCGCCGGCAGCGAGATCTTCACCGCCTGCGGCAGGATGATCCGGATCCAGATGTCGCGCGGGCCCATGCCGATGGCGGTGGCGGCTTCGGCCTGTCCCGGGGGCAGGGCGATGATGGCGCCGCGCCAGATTTCGGAAACATAGGCGCTGGAGCAGATGCCGACCGTGAGCACGGCCGCGACCAGTGCCGGCACGTTGATGCCGATCACCGGTAAAAGATAATAGCAAAGCAGGAGCTGCACGAGCAGCGGAACGCCGCGCAGGAAACTGACCCAGAGCGCTGCGAACCGGCGCAGCCAGGCCATGCGCGACAGGGCGGCGGCGCACACCAGTGCGCCGATCACCAGCCCGAGCGCAATGCCCAGTCCTGAAATCAGCAGCGTGTAGCGCGCCGCCCAGAAGAGCGGCTCGAAGCTGTTGAAAAAGGTGGAGATCGAAAACATCGCCGCTCCGTATTGGCGGGGCGCGCGCGGGCGGGATCACTCCCGCCCGCGGCGTGTCATCACTTGGTGGGAACTTCGCGGGGAAGCTCGGTGTAGGTGCCCAGCCACTTCTCCTGGATAGCCTTGACGCGGCCGTCGTCGGTCATCTTGAGCACGGCGTCGTTGACGGCCTTGACGAAGCTTTCGCTGTCGGCGTCCTTGCGCGCCACCCAGGCAAAATAGGTCGGCTGGCCGAAGGAGGCCGGCTCGAACAGCGCGAAGGTCTCGGGACGGTTCTTGACTAGATAGGTCAGGTTCGGCAGCGAGCCGGCGACGGCGTCCAGGCGGCCGGCGGCGAGGTCGGCATAGGCCTCGTCGGTGGTGCCGTATTCCTTGACGTTCACGCCACCCAGCGTCTCACCGTAGGCCTGCAACTGCTTGAACTGCGCCGTGCCCTGCTGGACGCCGACGGTCTTGCCCTTGATGTCCTCGGGCTTTTTCAGGGAGTCGTTGCCGGCCGCACGCACGAGCGAGACGGTGGCGTCGGCGATCGGCAGGGTGAATGCGTAGCGCTCGAGACGCTCGGGCGTGATGGTGACCGGGGCGATGACGATGTCGAACTTCTTCACCTCGAGGCCGGGCAGTTCCGCGGTCCAGGGAATGTCCTGATAGACCGGCTCGACGCCGATTTCCTTGGAGACCTCGTCGAACAGGTCCTTCGTCATGCCTTCGTAGGTGCCGTTGTTGAGCATGTCGAACGGCGCATAGTGCATGTCGGTCGCGGTGACGATCTTGCCGGCGGCCTTGATGTCGGAAAGCTGGTCGGCCATGGCGGGCACGGCCAGGCCCAGTGCGGCCAGGCCGAACAGGGCGGATTTCAACGTTCTGGAAAATGTCATTTCGTTCTCCCTAGTGAACTGATTAGCGATAGCGCTGGACACATTAGCTAATAAGCATTTTGACGCGCGCCGCCAGTGACCAGCGGCGCGCAGAGGCATCACAGAATGCCGGGCAGGTTCAGGCCATGCTCGCGCGCGCAATCGATCGCGATCTGGTAGCCCGCATCGGCGTGGCGCATGACGCCGGTCGCCGGATCGTTCCACAGCACGCGGGCAAGGCGCGCATCGGCATCTTCCGTGCCGTCGCAGCAGATCACCATGCCCGAGTGTTGCGAGAAGCCCATGCCGACGCCGCCGCCATGGTGCAGCGACACCCAGGTGGCGCCGGAGGCGGTGTTGAGCAGGGCGTTCAGCAGCGGCCAGTCGGAAACGGCGTCCGAGCCGTCCTGCATGGCCTCGGTCTCGCGGTTGGGCGAGGCGACCGAACCGGAATCGAGATGGTCGCGGCCGATCACGATCGGCGCCTTCAGCTCGCCGTTGCGCACCATCTCGTTGAAGGCGAGCCCCAGCCGGTGCCGGTCGCCGAGGCCGACCCAGCAGATGCGCGCCGGCAGGCCCTGGAAGGAGATGCGCTCGCGCGCCATGTCCAGCCAGTTGTGCAGGTGGGCGTTGTCGGGGATCAGTTCCTTCACCTTGGCGTCGGTCTTGTAGATGTCCTCCGGATCGCCCGAAAGGGCTGCCCAGCGGAACGGCCCGATGCCGCGGCAGAACAGCGGGCGGATATAGGCTGGCACGAAGCCCGGGAAGGCGAAAGCGTTCTCCAGGCCCTCCTCCAGCGCCATCTGGCGGATGTTGTTGCCGTAGTCGACGGTCGGGATGCCCTTCTCGTGGAAGGCGACCATGGCCTCGACCTGTACCTTCATCGAGGCGCGGGCGGCGCGGTCCACCGCCTTGGGGTCGCTCTCCTGCTTCGCGCGCCATTCGGCGACGCTCCAGCCGAGCGGCAGGTAGCCGTGCACGGGATCGTGCGCCGAGGTCTGGTCGGTGACGATGTCGGGGCGGACGCCGCGCTTGACCAGTTCGGGGAAGACTTCAGCCGCGTTGCCGATCAGCGCCACGGACTTCGCTTCGCCGGCCTTGGTCCAGCGATCGATCATCTCCAGCGCCTCGTCGAGCGAATGGGTCTTTTCGTCGACATAGCGGGTGCGCAGGCGGAAGTCGGCGCGGGTCTCGTCGCATTCCACGGCAAGGCAGGATGCGCCGGCCATCACGGCCGCCAGCGGCTGGGCGCCGCCCATGCCGCCGAGGCCGCCGGTGAGGATCCACTTGCCCTTGAGGTTGCCGCCATAATGCTGGCGGCCGGCCTCCACGAAGGTCTCGTAGGTGCCCTGAACGATGCCCTGCGAGCCGATATAGATCCACGAGCCCGCGGTCATCTGGCCGTACATGGCCAGGCCCTTCTTGTCGAGTTCGTTGAAGTGATCCCAATTGGCCCAGTGCGGCACGAGATTCGAATTCGCGATCAGCACGCGCGGCGCGTCCTTGTGGGTCTTGAAGACGCCGACCGGCTTGCCCGACTGCACCAGCAACGTCTGGTCTGCCTCCAGCTTCTTCAGGCTGTCGACGATCAGGTCGAAGTCCTTCCAGGTGCGGGCGGCGCGGCCGATGCCGCCATAGACCACCAGCTCGTGCGGGTTTTCGGCGACGTCGGGATGCAGGTTGTTCATCAGCATCCGCATGGGCGCTTCGGTCAGCCAGCTTTTCGCGGTGATCTCGGTGCCGGTCGGGGGAAAGATGTCGCGTGTGTTATGTCTTGGATTGCTCACGGTTCGCCTCCTGTCAGGCCAGCATATTGCCGGAAATGATGATGCGTTGGATTTCGCTGGACCCCTCGTAGATGCGCATGATGCGCAGATCCCGGTTGATCCGCTCGACGGGGAAATCGCGGGTGTAGCCGTAGCCGCCATGCAGTTGCAGGGCTGTGTCGGCGATCCTGCCCGCGGCCTCCGAGGCGCCGAGCTTGGCCATGGACGAGGCCAGCGAGAAGCGTCCGCCATGGCGATGCGCGAGGTCGCGCTGGCGTGCGGCCTCCTGCGACAGAAGCAGCGCGGAGTGGAAGGCGACGCCCATGTCGGCGATCATCCAGCGGATGCCCTGCCGCTCCGACAGCGCGATGCCGCCGATGACGCGGTCCTTGGCATAGGCGATCGCCGCATTCATCGCCGCGCCGGCTAGGCCGAGGCACTGCGCGGCAACCTCGATGCGGCCATTGTCGAGAACCTGCATGGCGGTGCGGAAACCCTTGCCTTCCTCGCCCAGCAGCGCGCTTTCGGGAAGCTCGCAGTCCAGGTTCAGTGTGAAGACATGACCGCCTTTCAGGCCCATGGTCTTTTCCGGCGGCCCGGCCTCGAAGCCGGGTGTGCCCTTCGGCAGGATAAAGGCCGAGATGCCGCGATGCGCCTTTTCGGGGTCGGTCACCGCATAGACCACGATGAAGTCCGCCACGCCGCCGTTCGAGATGAAGCACTTGGTGCCCTTCAGGTGCCAGCCGCTTTCCGTGCGCCGCGCCCGCGTCTTCATGTCGGCGGGGTCGGAGCCGGCGGTGGGCTCGGTGAGCGCGAAGGCGGCGAGTGCCTCGCCGGTGGCGGCCTTCGGCAGCCATTCCTGCTTCTGCGCCTCGGTGCCGCCGATCAGGATGGAATCGGTCGCCAGATAATGCGCCGTCAGCGCCGAGGCGGTGGAGCCGCAGGCTCCCGCGACGATGGACACGGCGCGCAGCAGCGCCGGCGCGGAAATGCCGCTGCCGCCATAGGCCTCCGGGAGGTTGGCGCCCATCATGCCCGCTTCGCCCAGCGTGGCGAGCTGTTCATGCACGAAGCGCGAGGTCTCGTCGGTCTCGGCCGCCAGCGGTGCGATCTTGTCCCCGCAGAGCCGCTCCAGCACCTCGCAGAACATGCGCTCCTCGTCGGAGAGCATGTGCCAGGGATCGTTGATCTGCGTCATGCGCGGTTCTCCAGTCCGAATTGCTCCAGTACCGCCTCGATGTCGCCGCCGAGGCGCGGTGCCGCCGTCGCGGCCACCGGCTTGGCGCCGTCGAAGCGAACCGGCTGGCCGATCACCGGCGCCTGGCCGAGAACGGGATGCGCGAGCCGGCTCACCAGCCCGCGTGCGGCGGCATGCTCGTTGTCGGCGGCCTGCGCTATGTCCCAGATCGGCGCGGTCGGAAGGCCCTGCGCGGCCAGCGCGCCCACGGCCTCCTCGGTGGTCAGCCGGCCCGACCATTCCTCGATCAGCGCGCGCAGCGCCGGTTCGTGTTCGGTGCGGCTGCTGTCGCTGGCAAAGCGCGGATCGTCCACGATCTCCGGCCTGCCGATGAGGCTGGCCAGGCGCACGAACTGGCCGCTGTTCAGCACCGCGATCACCACCTGCCCGTCGCTTGTGGCAAAACAGCCGAAGGGGGTGGAGAGCGGATGGCGGTTGCCGACCCGGCCCGGCAGCACGCCATCATAGAAATACTGGGCATGGCTGGTGGTCAGCATGGAAAACAGCGCGTCATACATGGCGACGTCCAAAGTCGCGCCCTGGCCGGTCGCGTTGCGCTGGACGAGCGCGGCCATGATCGACCAGCTTGCGAACAGGCCGGCGACAAGGTCGGCAATGCTTTCGCCGACTTTCAGCGGCGCGCCGCCGTCCTCGCCGGTCGCGGCCATCAGCCCGGACATGGCCTGCACCACCAGATCGTAGGCCGGCAGGTCCTTGAAGGGGCCTTCCTGCCCGAAGCCGGAAATGGAGCAATAGATCAGCCGAGGATTGGCCTTGCGCAGCGCCTCGGCGCCGAGGCCCAGCCGCGCTACGACGCCGGGGCGGAAATTCTCCACCACCACGTCCACGCGGGCAGCAAGAGCCTGCGCCAATTCCAGGTCGGCCGGCTTCTTCAGGTCCAGCGCGATGCTCTTCTTGCCGCGATTGTTCAGCGTGAACAGGGCGCTCTCGCCGTCTTTGAACGGGCCGATATGGCGGTAGTCGTCGCCGGCCGGCGGCTCCAGCTTGATGATCTCGGCGCCGAGATCGGCCAGCAGCGCCGTGCAGTACGGCCCCGCCAGCACGCGCGACAGGTCCAGCACCTTGATGCCGGCAAGGGGTCCGCTCATGGCTTCAGTTCCGGTGCGAGGGCGGCGAGCCGTTCCAGGATCGCGGCGAGCGTGATGCGCAGCGCGGCGGCCTTGGCCTCGTCATAGGCAAAGGGCGGGGCCTCGCTCGCCAGATGTGTGGACTGCGCCAACTCCATCTGAATCGCGTGGACGCCGTCCTGCGGCCGGCCGTAGTGGCGCGTGGTCCAGCCGCCCTTGAAGCGGCCGTTCAGCACATGGGTGCGGCCGCTGGCCGCGCAGATGTCGAAGGTGGCGGTCTCGATGCGGGCGTCGCAAGTCGCGCCATTGTTGGTGCCGATGTTGAAGTCGGGGAGCACGCCCTCGAACAGGAACGGAATATGCGAGCGGATGGAATGGCAATCGTAGAGGATCGCTACGCCGTGCCTGGCCTTCACGCGCTCGATCTCGGCGGCGAGGGCTGCATGGTAGGGTGCGTGGAAGTTCGCCTTGCGCTCGGCGATCTCGGCCTCCGTCGGCTCCTCGGTCCAGATCGGCTCGCCCTCGAAATCGGTCACCGGCACCAGGCCCGTGGTGTTCTGGCCGGGGTAGAGGCTGGCATCGTCCGGGCCGCGGTTGGCGTCGATGACATAGCGGTGGAACGTCGCCCGAACCGTCGTCACATTTGGCAGCAGCCCGTCATAAAGGCGTTCGATGTGCCAGTCGGTGTCGGCGAGGATGCGGCCGCGCGTATTGAGCCTGGCCAGGATCGCCTCGGGCAGATGGGTGCCGGTGTGCGGCAGGCCGAGGATCAGCGGGCCGTCGCCCCGAACGACTTCGACCGGATTGGCGACTTCGACCGGGTTCATGGCCGGACCTCTGCCAGCATGCCCTTCGGCAGGGCTTCGAGCAGCGCGCCGGAGCGGACCAGGGAAGCGGCCTCGGCCAGGTCGGGGGCCATGTAGCGGTCCTGATCCAGCGCCGTGACCGACTTGCGCAGCCGCGCGACCACCGCCTGAAGCGGGGCGGAGGTCTTCAGCGGCCCGCGGAATTCCACGCCGGCGGCGGCGCACAACACTTCGATGCCGACGATATGGGCGAGGTTGGCGTTCATGCGCTTCAGGCGGCGCGCGCCATGGGCGGCCATGGAGACGTGGTCTTCCTGGTTCGCCGAAGTCGGGGTGGAGTCGGTCGAGCAGGGCGTGGCGAGATGCTTGTTCTCGCTCATCAGCGCGGCGGACGTGACCTCGGCGATCATCAGGCCGCTGTTGAGGCCGGGGTCGGGCGTCAGGAAGGGCGGCAGGTCGTGGCTCAGCGCCGGGTCGACCATCAGCGCGATGCGGCGCTGCGAGATAGCCCCTATCTCCGCAATCGCCAGCGCGATCTGGTCGGCGGCGAAGGCCACGGGCTCGGCATGGAAATTGCCGCCCGAGACGATCTGTCCGGCTTCGATCAGCACCAGCGGATTGTCGGTGGCGGCATTGGCCTCGATCTCCAGCGTGCGGCCCGCCTGGGTCAGAAGGTCGATGCAGGCGCCGGTGACCTGCGGCTGGCAGCGGATGCAATAGGGGTCCTGCACGCGGGCGTCGCCGACGCGATGGCTTTCGCGGATCTCGGAGCCGTCCATCAGCTCGCGGATGACGCGGGCGGCGAGGATCTGGCCGCGATGGCCGCGCAACTGGTGGATTTCGTCGAGGAACGGCGCGGTCGAGCCCATGATGGCGTCGGTCGAAAGAGAGGACGACACCAGCGCGTTGCGCGCCGCGCGGAATGCCTCGAACAGGCCAACGAGCGCGAAGGCGGTCGAGACCTGCGTGCCGTTAATGAGGGCAAGCCCTTCCTTGGCGGCCAGCACCACCGGCTTCAGGCCGGCGGCGGCAAGGGCCTCGGCGCTGGCCATTTCGCGGCCCTGATAGGTGGCGCGGCCTTCGCCCAGCATGGCGGCGGCCATATGCGCCAGCGGGGCGAGGTCGCCCGAGGCGCCGACCGACCCCTGCGAGGGGATCACCGGCAGCACGCCCTTGGCCAGCATGTCCTCGATCAGCCTGACCACCTCGGGCCGGGTACCGGAGGCACCGCGGCCGAGCGACAGGAGCTTGAGCGCCATGATCAGGCGCACGGTCTCTTCCTCGACATTCTCGCCCACGCCGCAGCAATGCGACAGGATCAGGTTGCGCTGCAGGGTGGCGGTGTCCTCGGCCTTGATCTTGATGGAGGCGAGCTTGCCGAAGCCGGTGTTGACGCCATAGACCGGCACGTCGCCATTGGCTGCGGCCTCGATCCTGGCGGCGGAATTGGCGATGCCCGCGCGCGCGCTTTCGGCCAGCCGCACGGCGAGCCCCTCGCGCCAGATGCGCTCCAGTTCGGCCAGGGTGACTTGGCCGGGCGTCAGGACGAGTTCAGACATGTTGGCCTCCGAAGATGCGGGCGTGGAGAGGATTGAAGCCGATGCGGTAGGAAAGCTCGGCCGGGTGCGCGATGTCCCAGATCGCCAGATCGGCGCGGGCGCCGGGGGCGATGACGCCACGATCCGCCAGGCCGAGCGCGCGGGCCGCGTTGCGGGTCACGCCGCGCAGGCATTCGGCCGGCGTCATGCGGAACAGCGTCGCGCCCATGTTCATGGTCAGCAGCAGCGATGTGAGCGGCGAGGTGCCGGGATTGGAATCGGTCGCCAGCGCGATCGGCACGCCGGCATCCCGCAGCGCCTGGAGCGGCGGATATTGCGTTTCCCGCAGCGTATAGAAGGCGCCGGGCAGCAGCACGGCCACGGTGCCGGCCTTCGCCATGGCGGCGATGCCGTCCGCGCCCAGATATTCCAGATGATCGGCCGAAAGCGCGCCGTGCTCGGCGGCCATGGCCGCGCCGTGCAGGTCCGAAAGCTGCTCCGCATGCAGCTTGACCGGGAGGGCGAGCTTCCTGGCGTGCGCGAAGATGCGCGCCATTTCCTCGACCGAGAAGGCGATGCCTTCGCAGAAGCCGTCAACCGCGTCGATCAGCCCTTCTGCATGGCCCTGGTCCATGCCGGCGATGACGACCCGGTCGATATAGCCGGCGCGGTCGTCCTTGAATTCCGGCGGCAGCGCATGGGCGGCGAGCCAGGTGGTGACGACATGCACCGGGCGAAGTTCGCCGATGCGACGCGCGACGCGCAACATCTTCAGTTCGGAAGCGATATCGAGCCCGTAGCCGGATTTGATCTCCAGCGTGGTGACGCCTTCGGCAAGCAGCGTGTCGACGCGCGGCAGCGCCAGCGAAAGCAGCTCTTCCTCGCTTGCCTCGCGGGTGTTGCGGACGCTGGACAGAATGCCGCCGCCGGCGCGCGCGATCTCCTCGTAGCCCGCGCCCTCCAGCCGCATCTCGAATTCGCGGGCGCGATCGCCGCCATAGACGATGTGGGTGTGGCAATCGATCAGGCCGGGCGTGACCAGCCGTCCCTCCAGGTTGCGGGAAGGGGCATTGCCGTAGGAGGCAGGCAGGTCCGCATCGGCGCCCAGCCAGGCGATCCTGTCACCCTCGATTGCGATCGAAGCGCGCTCGACGAGCCGGTAGCCCGTCGATCCGTCGTCCATGATCGCGACTGTGGCGTTGCTGAGAACCTGCATCCGGCACGCTCCTGACTGACCTGTCATTTTCTAGGTCTAAACATAATCCCGCGTCTATGTCTAAACTTATTTTTGTGCTATGTCTAAACTTATGTGGGCAACGCCGCCCCGCGCCGAGCCGGCAAAAAGGAGATCGCCATGACAACACTTTGGGCGCAACACGCACTGTTGCCGGAAGGCTGGGCGGAAAACGTCCTTGTCGAGCTGGGCGCGGATGGTCGGATCGCGAAGGTCGAGCCCGGTGCCGGCGCGGGTCCGGGCGCCGAGCGGGTCGGCCTGCTGCTGCCTGCCATGGCGAACCTGCATTCCCATGCCTTCCAGCGCGCCATGGCCGGCCTCTCGGAGGCGCGGGGCCCGCAGCCCCGCGACACGTTCTGGACATGGCGCCAGATCATGTACCGTTTCCTCGACCATCTGACGCCGGATGACGCCGAGGCGATCGCGGCGCTGGTGCAGATGGAGATGCTGGAGGCCGGCTACGCCACCAATGTCGAGTTCCACTATCTGCACCACCGGCCCGGCGGGGCATTCTACGACAATATTGCCGAGATGTCCGAACGGATCGCCGCGGCTGCCGCCCGCACCGGCATCGGGCTGACGCTCCTGCCGGTGCATTATCAGTTCGGTGGCCTCGATCAGCGTCCGCTCGGCCCCGGCCAGCAGCGCTTCGGCACCACGCCGGATCAATTCGTGTCCCTGCTCGACGCCGCCGAGGCGGCGCTGCGCCGCCTGCCGGCCGATGCAGGGATCGGCGTTGCGCCGCATTCGCTGCGCGCGGTCAGTGCGGAGGCACTGACGCTCTGCGAAAACCTGCGTCCTGCACGGCCGCTGCATATGCATCTGGCCGAGCAGATTCCGGAGGTCGAGGAAGTGCAGGCCGCGCGCGGCCGTCGTCCCGTCGAATGGCTCCTGGACAATCACAATCCCGACCGGCGCTGGACGCTGATCCACCTCACCCACATGACCGAGGACGAAACCCGCCGCCTGGCGGCGACCGGTGCCGTTGCCGGCCTGTGCCCGATCACCGAATCGAGCCTCGGCGACGGCATATTCAACGGCACGATCTGGAAGGACGCGGGCGGTCGGCTCGGCTTCGGCTCCGACAGCAACATCCGCATCTCGCTGGTCGAGGAGCTGCGCACGCTGGAATACAGCCAGCGCCTGCGCGACACCGGGCGCGCCATCCTGGCCGAGCCGGGGCGTTCCACCGGCCGGGTGCTCTACGAGGCCGGGCTCGACGGCGGCGCCACCGCGGCGGGGCGCGACACGGGCGGCATTGCTGAAGGCTTGTGGGCCGATCTGTGCGCCGTTTCGCTGGACAATCCGGTGCTCTTCGGCCGCAAGGGCGACGAATTGCTCGACAGCCTCGTATTTGCCGGCGGCGACGGGCTGGTGCGCGACGTCTGGGCGGCGGGCCGCCATGTCGTGCGCGACGGGCGGCATCTTGACCACGAGCGGATCACCGCCGATTACCTGGCCTGTATCAGCAGACTGCAGGAGCGGATGTGACCGACAAGCAGGCCGGTCCCACCTCGCCCAAGGCGCAGAACATCGCCAACGAGGTGCGGCGCCGCATCGTGGAGCGCGAATGGCGCCAGGGCGACCGTATTCCGGACGAAGCCGACCTAGCGATCGAGTTCGACGCAGCGCGGGCGACCGTCAACAAGGCGCTGCAGCTTCTGGCCGACGAAGGCCTGCTGGACCGCCGCCGCCGGGCCGGCACGCGCGTGGCGGTCGATCCGGTCCGCAAGGCGACCTTCACCATCTCCATCATCCGCGAGCAGGTCGAGCAGGCCGGCATGGCCTACAGCCACCGCGTGGTGGCGCAGCAGCGCAGCCCGGTGCCGGCGGAGGCCGCCGCGCGGCTCGGTCTTCCGGAAGGCGAGGTCCTGGTTCACATGCGGGCCGTGCATTACGGCGACGGCCAGCCCTTCCAGTTCGAGGACCGCTGGATCAACCCGCGCGCCGCGCCGGGGCTGGAAAAGGCCGATTTCTGGCAATTGAACGCCAATGAATGGCTAGTGCGCAATGCCCCCTATCTGCGGGCCGAACTGGCCTTCTCGGCCGAGAACGCCAATCGGCGCGACGCGCGCCTGCTGCAGACCCGGCCGGGGCAGGCGCTGCTGATCATGCACCGCACCACCTGGAACGATCTGGGCCCCATCACCACCGTCAGGGTGGCATTCCAGCCGGGCCATCTCGTCGGTACCGGAAACGGCCAGAGCAAGGGCTACTGGCCCGTTCGACGCAACGACGGCGCCTGAAGCCCGCTGGCGCAGGCGCGGGCGAAACGACGAATCCTCTCCGACCTTCTTTACAAGTATATACATAATACCGTATTCTGCCGCTACATCACCGCCCGAGGAGAACCGCGAAGTGACCACGCATCCATCGCTGCTGCGCCCGGAACTGGCCGGCCTTGCACCCTACAATGCGGGCCTCACGGTCGAGGACGTCGCCCGGCGGCCCGGCGTGACCCGCGTCGCCAAGCTGGGCTCCAACGAGAATCCGCTCGGGCCGGACCCGGCGGTGCGGCAGGCTCTGGAAGCGGCCTTGCAGCGTATCGCCATCTATCCCGATCCTTCCGGCCGCGCGCTGCTGGCCGGGCTGGCATCCAGGCACGGCGTCGCGGCAGACCGGCTGGTGCTGGGCAACGGTTCGGAAGATCTTCTGGCCGTGCTTGCCCGCGCGGTGCTGCGCCCGGGCGACAGGGTGGTCACGCTCTATCCGTCCTTCCCGCTGCACGAGGACTATGCCCGGCTGATGGGGGCGGAAGTCACGCGCATCGGCCTGACGCCGGAGGGCCGTATCGACGTCGAGGCGCTGGTGCGGGCGGTGGCGCAGCCGGTGCGGCTGGTGCTCTTCGCCAACCCGATGAACCCGGCCGGCGTGTGGCTTTCGCCGCAGGAACTGGGTCGGGTGCTGGACGCCGTCCATCCCGAGGCGGTGACCTGTCTGGACGAGGCCTATCATGAATACGCCGAAGGCGAGGGATACGCCTCGGGCGAAGGACGGCTGGCGACGCATGGCCGGCCGCTGCTGATCCTGCGCACCTTCTCGAAGGCATGGGGGCTCGCCGGCCTGCGCGTCGGCTATGGATTGACCAACAGCGCCGAGCTGAAGCGCGGGCTCGATCTGGCGCGCACGCCCTTCAACGTGAACCTCATGGCGCAGGCGGCGGCGGAGGCAGCGCTTGCCCATCCGCAATCGGTGGCCGAGGCGGCGGCGCTGGTGCGGCGCGAACGGCCGCGCATGCAGGCTGCGATCGAGGCGCTGGGCTTGCGCGTGCTGCCGTCGAAGGGCAATTTCCTGTTCTTCGACGCCGCGCGGCCTTCTGTAGCGCTGGCCGAGGCGCTGCTGGACCAGGGCGTGATCGTCAAGCCGTGGAAGCAGCCGGGCTATGAAAGCTGGCTGCGCGTCTCGGTCGGCACCGAGGCGGACAACGACCAGTTTCTGGCAGCACTGGCTGCGTCGCTTTAGAGCCGGCCCATCTTCGGGAGTTCGAAGGCATGACCACAAACGGAATCTTCCGGCGCGCAGACCGGGTATTCCGCCCCTGGAAGAATGGCGGCGGAGAGACGGCCGAGATCGTGGTTTCTCCGCCGGGCGCGGATTTCGACAATTTCGACTGGCGCATCAGCACGGCGATTGTCGCCGCCTCCGGCCCGTTCTCCGCCTTTCCGGGCGTCGACCGGGTGCTGACGGTGCTGGAGGGCGGCGCAATGCGCTTGTCCGTCGGCGGCCGGGAGCAAGATCTCGATGCGGCCGGTGAGCCCTGCTCCTTTGCCGGCGACATTCCTACTGCCGCGCTGTTGCAGGGCGAGGCGCTGCTCGACTTCAACGTGATGGTGCGCCGCCCGCTGCGGGCGCAGGTGGTGCGGGGTCCGCTCGATCCAGGCAACCGGGACACAAGCGAGCGGGCGCGGCTCGCCCTGCTGCTGGAGGACCGGGGCGGGCTTGCGCGGCTCGACCTTGTCGACCTTCGGGTCGCCGCGCCTTCGCTCGTCGCCACGCTTGCCGGAGCTTGCGTGCTGGATGTGCGCATATCCGGCTGAGCCGGCGCGGATCAGCCGGCGGTGCGCGGCTCGAAGCGGGCCAGCAACTCGTGGCGATCGCCAGGATAGGTCTGGCGCGCCAGCGTCACCCACATGCCGGAAATCTCCGTCCGGCGCGTGACCTCCAGGCAGGCGTCGCCGGCCTGCAGGCCCAGATCATGCGCCACCGCGCTGTCGGCGCCGACCGCACGGATGCGGTGCTCGGCCGAGCTCCAGGGGATCTCCTGCAACAGCCATTGGCCCGGCGCGATCGTTAAAAAATCCTGCTGGAGCGCGGCGGGAGCCGCCTCCGGGTTGATGATCCGCTCCTCGCGGCAGAAGGGCTGCGCATCCGCGAAATGCACGCCCAGAAGATGGAGGACCTGTTGCCGGCCCTGCGCGATGCGCGCTTCAGCGATTTCCCCGGGCTCGGCCAGGCGCAGCTTGCGCTCACGCAGCACGAAGCGGTGCGCCTGGCCCAGGGCACCCACCTCGGCTGCGATGTCGGCGATTTCCATCACCGCCGCCTGCGCATGCGGACGGGCGACGAAGGTGCCCAGCTTGCGGCGGCGTACGAGGAAGCCTTCCCGCGTCAGTTGCGTCAGAACCTTGTTCATGGTCATGCGCGACACCCGGTGGGCGTCGGCCAGGTCGGTCTCGAAGGGAATCTGATATCCCGGCGGCCAGCGCTGCGAGACGATGAAGCTGCGGAATTCGCTCAGGAGCTGCTCATGCAGCGTGCGGTTCGCGCGCGGTTTCGTCCCTGCCATCTGCCTTCCCGTTTCCATGCCCGATGCGGCGAACCCGCCGGCGCCGGCAGCCTCCGGCGTTGCGGCGCCTCGGCACGCTCGGCCAGGATGTACCGCCAGGGTATAGGCATTCGCTGCCCGCCTGTCCAAGCTGACGGGAAGGGCGGCGGGCAGGTCCGGGACGGAGCGCCCGTCACCCAAGTTGCCGCTTGATGGCCTGGCTGGCGCGCAGCGAAAGTGCCGCGATCGTCAGGGTCGGGTTGGCGGTGGCCGATGTCGGGAACACGCTCGAGCCGACGATGAAGAGGTTGTGATGGTCGTGGCTTCGGAGATCCTCGTCCACGACCGAGCTTTTCGGGTCCGCTCCCATCTTCGCCGTGCCGATGATGTGGCCGGCACCTTCGGCGGATGGCGAATGGTGGACGCCGGAAGTGCCGAGCTTGTCGAAAATCTCCTGATGCGCCTTCGTCGCTTCGGCCAGACCCGCCTTCACATAGTCGTCGAGCCTGTAGACGATTTTCGGCAGCGGCACGCCGTAGCGGTCCTTTTCCGATTCGTGCAGCATGATGCGGTTTTCCGGATCGGGAAGCTGCTCGATGAGCGAGGCCAGGCGCACATGCCGCGACGTGCCGTCTCGCAGCGCCCTGTCCAGCGCCTGACCGCGCAGGCCCTGCTTCACCAGTTCGGCGGCCGATGTCACCGGCGCGCCGGTCGGCCAGGAATGGCCGTCATTGCCGATCTCGATGCGGAACGCGCCGCGATCGCTGCGGAACGCTCCGTCGCCGAGGTTCTCGATGCCGGAGGTCGACAACGGTCCGCGATATGGCCAGACAGGCTCGTTGGCCGACGCCCAACTGAGCTGGGTGGGGTGGTCCATCAGGTTGCGCCCCACCTGGCCGGACGAGTTGGCGACGCCGTCCGGGGTGCGCTCCGAGACCGAAGCGAGCAGCAGGCGCGGCGTTTCGATGGCGTGCGCGGCGATGACGAACAGCTTGCCGGTGGCGCGGCCAGTGCTGCCGTCGCGGCGCATGAACCGCACGGCCGTCACCGTGCCGTCGGGGCCGGTCTCCACGAAGGTCGCCGTGGTGGCGGCGTGGACCGCCGCGCCCTTCGACCTCGCCCGCTCGAGATGCACGGTCGCGTCGTATTTCGCCTGCACCGGACAGACCGGGATGCAGCTTGCGCTGCCGCAGCAGGAGGGGCGCTCGTCCCGCTCCACCGAGTTGCGGGCCTGCGGCGTCGAGGAGACGTGGTAGGCGGTTCCGGCGAGCTTGCGCGCAAACATCTTGTCGAGATAGGTCTGCGGAATGGCCGGCATGGGGTAGGGGGCCGAGCGCGTCGCCGCCGGCGGGGAACCCGGCTCGCCGGAAACGCCCAGTTCCTGCTCGGCCTCGACGTAGAAAGGCTCGATCTCGTCGTAGCCAACCGGCCAGTCGCTGCCGCGGCCATAGAGGCTGGAAAGCCGGAAATCGTTCGGCGACATGCGGATCGCCGTGCCGAGCCAGTGCCAGGTGGTGCCGCCGACCGCCTTGATATAGGTGCTGCGGAACTTGTCAGGTCCCGTCTGGCGATACCAGTAGTCCGGATTCCAGGCCAGCGGATGGTCGGCTTCCGGCCCGACGGGATAGGCTGATTCCGGCGTCTTTATCAGCGCGCCCTGGAAGCGTTCCACGGCCTGCGACCTGTCCACCTCGTCGCCCGCTTCGAGAATGACGACCTTCACGCCCGCGTCCGCCAGGCGATGGGCGATCAATGCCCCGGCAACGCCCGAGCCGACGATGACGACATCTGCCTCAAGATCGGCCATGGCTCAGTCCTCGCTCGGGGGCAGGGCCCAATAGCCCGTTTCGCCGCCGCACCACCCTTGCGGCTTGGTGTAGTCGAGCGCCCTCCAGATGAGCGCATCGGTATAGGCGACGACTTCCTCGCCCGCCGGGGTCTGCTGCACGCCGGAATACCAGTCGGTGACAATCTGCTGGTCCAGGGTGGGGTCTGCGGCGCCCTGCGCCAGCGCAGCCAGGGCATCCGCCTTTCCGGAGGCCAGCAGGTTGGAGAGGAACGTTTCGGCGATGTCCGTGTCGAGCCCGCCGGCGTCCGTTTCCAGCAGCCTGGCGGAAAGCGCGACGAAATCCGCCACGTTCATCGGGGCCGCTTGCGCAAATTGCGGGCCACACACCAGGGCCAGCGCCGTTCCGCCGCCGAGCGCCAGCAGCTTTCGCCGGCTCAGGTTCATGGGTGCGTCCGTGCCCGGCTCTGTCATGTCGTTGCTACTCCTGCCTTCGCTGCGACCCGGAAAGTCATCGCAGCGATGTGTTTCGTCATCCTTAAGAAATCGCATTTTGCCGATTGCGCGACGGGTCGGACCTTGCGCGTGCATGGAAGATCACCTTCAAATCCAGGTTGAGCGGAAACGTTCCCCGGAATAAGGGGATGCGAGCCGCCGCGCCGGCCGAATCGTCTCTGCAAGGACCCCCATTCCAATGGCCGTCTCGATCGAGGACACTTCCCCCGCAAACCGGGCCCTGTGGCCTGCTTTCGCCGCGCTCGTGGTCGGTGCGGTTGCCATGGGCAGTTCGCCGATCTTCGTGCGGCTTTCCGACGTCGGCCCGTTCGCCAGCGCGTTCTTCCGCGTTTTCCTCGCCTTGCCGATCCTCTATGCCTGGATGCGCGTCGAACAGGCGCGGGGCGGGGCCGACCGGCCGGCAAGGCGCTTTTCTCCGGCGGTGATCGCCACCGGCCTCGCCTTCACCGCGGACCTGATCTTCTGGCACCTGGCCATTCTCAACACCAGCGTGGCCAACTCCACCTTCTTCGCCACGACCGCCCCGATCTGGGTCGGGCTGATAGGCTGGCTGGCGCTCGGCCGCCGCGTCGCGCCGATGACGATCGCGGGCCTGCTTCTGTGCCTTGCCGGGGGCGCCTCGCTGGTCTGGCAATCGCTCGCGCTTTCGCCCGGCCATCTGATCGGCGATCTTTATGCCGCGGCCGCCGGAATGTGCTTCGGCATCTATTTCCTGACGGTGGAGTGGGCGCGCCGCACCGAGGGTGCCGCTGCGATCACTTTCCAGATGAGCCTGATTACCGCAGGCCTGCTCGCCGTCGTCGCGGTCTGCGCGCATCTGTTCTACGGTCAGCGCCTGTTGCCGTCGGATGCTTCCGGCTGGGTGGTGCTGCTATGCCTGGCAGCGATCAGCCATGCTGGCGGCCAGGGCCTGCTCTCCTACGCACTCGGCACGCTGCCCTCGATGTTCTCCTCGCTGGTGATCTTCCTTGAGGCGGTCGCGGCCGCGGCGCTCGCCTGGGTGGTCCTGGGCGAGGCGGTCACGTCGGTTCAGGTGCTCGGGGGCCTCGCCATCCTGTTCGGCATCTGGCTTGCGCGCCCGCGCGCCTGAGGCCGCCGACGGAAAGCCAACGTCCTTCCCTACAGACACGGCTTTGATGCCTCCACCCTCGATGGCCTCGCCGATCCCATCGAGGCGATGACGGCCGCCGTCGGCGGATCGACGGTTGCAAAGAGGCCGGCAGAGATTCTTGTTGCAAACAATTCGCATTTGCATCAAAGAGCAGATGCAAATGAGATTGAGTTGCAACAAGGAGATGCATAGGCATGCGCGACGTAGCAAGACGGTCGATCCTGGCGGCAACGATGGGGATGGCGCTCGCGGCCGCCCTGTCGATCATGCCGGCGGCGGCCGGGGACGGGACGGGCCCCAAGTTCAAGGCGGTGACTACCTTCACCGTCATCGCCGACATGGCCAGGAACGTCGCCGGCGACGCGGCGGTGGTGGAATCGATCACCAAGCCGGGTGCGGACATCCACATCTATGCGCCGACGCCGGGCGACATCCAGCGGGCACAGGGCGCCAAGCTCATCCTGTGGAACGGGCTCAATCTCGAGCTCTGGTTCGAGAAATTCTTCCAGAGCCTGGAGGATGTGCCCGCCGCCGTCGTCTCGGAAGGCGTGGAGCCGATGGGGATCACGGAAGGTCCCTATGCCGGCAAGCCCAATCCGCATGCCTGGATGTCGCCGAAGAACGCGCTGATCTATGTCGACAACATCCGCGACGCCTTTGTCGAGCACGACCCGGCGAATGCCGCGACATACCGGGCCAATGCGGAAAGCTACAAGCGCGAGATCGAGGCGATGGTCGCGCCGATCCGCGAAAAGCTCGACCGGATTCCCGGGGACAAGCGCTGGCTGGTGTCGAGCGAAGGCGCCTTTTCCTATCTCGCCCGCGATTTCGGCCTGAAGGAGCTTTATCTGTGGCCGATCAATGCCGACCAGCAGGGCACGCCCCAGCAGGTGCGCAAGGTGATCGACGCGGTCAAGGCCGACGGGATTCCCACCGTGTTCAGCGAAAGCACGGTATCCGACAAGCCGGCCCGGCAGGTGGCGCGCGAGACCGGCGCGCATTATGGCGGCGTGCTCTATGTCGACTCGCTCAGCGAGGCGGACGGGCCGGTGCCGACCTATATCGACCTTTTGCGCGTCACCTCCGACACGGTCGAGAAGGGCCTTGCCGGAGGCCTGTCGCAGTGAACGCCGCCGCTCCGCATCCTGCCTGTCCATCGTCGGATGCGGGCATCGCGGTGGTGAACGCCACCGTAACCTACCGCAACGGCCATACGGCGCTTCGCAACGCCAGCTTCGTGGTCCCGACCGGCACGATCACGGCGCTGGTCGGCGTCAACGGCTCCGGCAAATCGACCCTGTTCAAGGCGATCATGGGCTTCGTGCGGCTGGCCGGAGGCAGCATCCGCGTGCTCGGCATGCCGGTTGCCGATGCGCTCGGCAAGAACCTCGTGGCCTATGTGCCGCAAGCGGAGGAGGTCGACTGGAACTTCCCCGTTCTGGTCGAGGACGTGGTCATGATGGGCCGCTACGGCCATATGGGCATGATGCGCATCGCCCGGGCGGCCGACCGTGAGGCCGTTTCGGCCGCACTCGCCCGCGTCGACATGAGCGACTATCGAAAGCGCCAGATCGGCGAGCTTTCCGGCGGCCAGAAGAAGCGCGTCTTCCTGGCGCGCGCGCTGGCGCAGGACAGCCGCGTCATCCTGCTCGACGAGCCGTTCACCGGCGTCGATGTCAAGACGGAAGATGCCATCATCGGCCTGCTGCGCGCGTTGCGGGACGAGGGCCGCGTGATGCTGGTCTCCACCCATAATCTCGGCAGCGTGCCTGAATTCTGCGACCGCACCGTGCTGGTGAAGAACACCGTGCTGGCCCACGGGCCGACGGAGGAGACCTTCACCCAGGCCAATCTGGAAAGGGCCTTCGGCGGCGTGCTGCGCCATTTCGTGCTTGGCGAAAACGGCTTCATGCAGCAGGAACTGCGGGAGGCCGGCGAATGATCGGGCTGCTTTCCGAGCCGTTCACCTACCAGTACATGCTGAACGCCATGTGGGTGTCGGCGCTGGTTGGCGGCGTGTGCGCCTTCCTGTCCTGCTACCTGATGCTGAAGGGCTGGTCGCTGATCGGCGACGCGCTTTCGCATTCGATCGTGCCGGGCGTGGCGGGCGCCTACATGCTGGGCCTGCCCTTCTCCATCGGCGCCTTCTTCTCGGGCGGACTGGCGGCGGCGGCGATGCTGTTCCTCAACCAGCGCACCAGGCTGAAGGAAGATGCCATCATCGGGCTGATCTTCTCATTCTTCTTCGGGCTGGGCCTGTTCATGGTGTCGCTGTCGCCCACCTCGGTGAACATCCAGACCATCGTACTGGGCAACGTCCTGGCAATCACGCCGCAGGACACGCTGCAACTCGCCGTCATCGGCTTCGTGTCGCTGGCCATCCTTCTGGTGAAGTGGAAGGACCTGATGGTCACCTTCTTCGACGAGAGCCACGCGCGCAGCATCGGCCTCAACCCGGCAGCGCTCAAAGTCATGTTCTTCACGCTGCTTTCGGCCTCGACGGTTGCCGCGCTCCAGACGGTCGGGGCCTTCCTCGTCATCTGCATGGTGGTCACGCCGGGCGCCACGGCCTATCTGCTGACCGACCGTTTCCCGCGCCTGCTATCGATCGCCGTCGTCATCGGTGCCGTCACCAGTTTCGCCGGCGCCTATGCCAGCTATTTCCTCGATGGCGCCACCGGCGGCATCATCGTCGTGCTGCAGACGCTGGCCTTCCTCGCCGCCTTCTTCCTCGCGCCCAAGCACGGCCTGCTGGCGGCGCGCCGCCGCGCCGCGCAGGCATTGGAGTCCGCGCCATGAGCCTCGCTGAAACCCTGCTTGCGCCGTTCCAGTTCGGCTTCATGGTCAATGCGCTCATCATCTCGGTGCTGGTCGCGGTTCCCACCGCGCTGCTCTCCTGCTTCCTCGTGCTCAAGGGCTGGTCGCTGATGGGCGACGCCATCAGCCACGCCGTCTTTCCCGGCGTCGTGCTCGCCTACATCATCGGCATTCCCTATGCGGTCGGGGCCTTCGCCGCCGGCATGGTGTGCGCCGTCGCCACCGGCTTCCTGAAGGAAAACAGCCGCATCAAGCAGGACACGGTGATGGGCATCGTCTTTTCCGGCATGTTCGGCCTCGGCCTCGTGCTTTACGTCAAGATCCAGTCCGACGTGCATCTGGATCACATCCTGTTCGGCGACATGCTGGGCATCGGCCTTCGCGACATTGCCGAGACCGCAGCGATCGCGGCCGTCACGGCCGGCATACTCGGCCTCAAATGGCGGGATTTCCTGCTGTACGCCTTCGATCCGGCGCAGGCGCGGGCGGTCGGGCTACGGGTCGATCTGCTGCATTACGGGCTGCTTTGCCTGATCTCTCTGACCATCGTCGGTGCGCTGAAGGCGGTAGGCATCATCCTGGCCATCGCCATGCTGATCGCGCCGGGCGCCATCGCCTTCCTGCTGACGAGGAGGTTCAGTGCCATGCTGGCCGTGTCGGTCGTGGTCGCCGTCGCCGCTTCCTTCCTCGGCGTCTACCTGTCCTTCTTCATCGACAGCGCGCCGGCGCCCACGATCGTGCTGCTGCTGGCGGCGGCCTTCGCCGTCGCCTTTCTCGTGGCGACGAGACGGGCCGCGCGAACGGAAGCGGGGTGCGCCGGTGGCTGACCGCGGCCTGCCTCACGCCCCCGAGCGGTCGCGGCCCTTTTGCTTCTTCAAGGGGCGCACATAGATCTCGAGCTTATGGCTGACGATGGCGAAGCCGTGCCGGCGGGCGATCTCTTCCTGCAGCCGCTCGATCTCCTGCGACTGGAATTCGATGACGTCGCCCGTTTCCACGTTGATCAGATGGTCGTGATGCTCGCGCGGCGCGGCTTCGTAGCGCGCCCGGCCGTCACCGAAGGTGTGGCGCTCCAGCACGCCCTTGTCGCGCAGGAGATTGACGGTGCGATAGACGGTCGCGAGCGAAATCGTCGGCTCTATCGCGGTCACGCGGCGATGCAGCTCGACCGCATCGGGATGATCGCTCGAATCGAACAGAACCTGCATGATGATGCGGCGGGGGCTGGTGAGCCTCAGCCCGAACTCCTTGCAAAGGGCTGCAATGCTGCGTTCCAATCTGGCGATACTCCAGCTATCCTCCGGCACCTGCTGAAGCTCGGCACGCAGGCTTCGGGAAAGCTGCATTCCTATCCTACCTGCGTCGCATGTGCAAAAGGACGTTGCGCCGCGTGCCGGCCGGCCCCGACCGACCCCGGGGTGGCGTGCCGGCGCGGCCGATGTGGCGCGCGACGGCATCCGGCTGGTGCCAGGGGCGCCGGCCAAAACTTCCTGCGCCGGCGGCAGAAGAGGCGTGTACATGGCCAAGTCAATCTTGCCGGCCGCCGAAATAAATTCTATCAGGCCCGCGGGGCCGGCTTTTCAATTCTGGAAAATCACGATGAACGATCACGAAAACAAGAACGAAACACTTTTGGAACTGACGGCGGACGTGGTTTCTGCCTATGTGTCCAACAATCCTGTCCCCGCTGGAGAATTGGCGTCTCTTATAGCCAGCGTCAATGCCGCGCTCGCGCAACTGGGGAGTGTAGCCGAAGCCGAAGCCCCTTCGCAGGCCCCTGCCGTCAATCCGAAGCGTTCCGTACACGGCGACTACATCGTTTGCCTGGAGGACGGGCAAAAGTTCAAGTCGCTCAAGCGGCACCTCGCTTCGCATCACGGCCTCTCGCCCGAAGAGTATCGCGCCAAGTGGGGGCTGCCGGCCGATTATCCAATGGCGGCGCCAAACTATGCCGCGGCGCGTTCGGAACTGGCCAAAAAGATGGGCCTCGGCCGCAAGCCCGCCACTCAGCAGGAGCCCGAGGCCCCTCCCGCAAAGCGCGGCCGCAAGCCGAAAGCGGCGTGAGACTGCAATACGCACCCGCCCGGTTCCGGCCGCGCGGGTGCCCGCCTTCGGCCGGAGCCGTTCTTTCCCGCGGCGCCCGCTGCCCTATTGATTGATCTCGGGCTCGACGAGCCTTGCGAGGTTTCGCAGCGACTCCTGCCAGCCGAGATAACAGGCTTCGGGCGGGATCAAATCCGGAATACCGGCCTGTTCGATTTCGATCTCCGTGCCGACCGAGACCTTCGTCAAGGCCACGGTAACCTGCATCTGGCCCGGAAGGTTGGGATCGTCGAATTTGTCCGTATAGCGCAGCCGTTTTCCAGGCACGAGTTCGACATACTCTCCGCCGAACGCGTGGCTGTTGCCGGTTGTGAAGTTCCGGAAGGACATCCTGAACGTGCCGCCGGCTTTCGGCTCCAGATGGTGCACGGTGCAGGCAAAGCCGTTGGGCGGAAGCCATTTGGCGAGCGCGTCAGCCTCGATGAAGGCACGATAGACTTTCTCCGGGCTGGTTGCCAGAACGCGATGCAGGCGGATCGTATTGGGCATGTCGCTTGTCCTTTCGACTGACGGAACCGGATTCCGGCCCTTGCGCGGGATGGTGCCTCACAAAAGCCGATCCTTGCTTTGAGGACGAGTGAGCATGCGCCATTCCTACACCCGGGTCATCGCTTTCCCATCTTCCAGGCCGAAAAATGCCCGTCCGATCCTTTTGGCTTTCGCAGGATCCGGCGCCGGATCCGCCGAACGCTTGAGGGCGGGCCGGCCCGGTGGTTGTGCGCGACACATAAAAATGAGAGGGTTGGCGATGTTTCGCAATCCGAAAAGCCCGCGTGAGCGCGCCGCGCGCGCCCTGTGCCGTTTCCAGGTGTTGCCCGAAAACACCATGCACGACGGCAAGCCGATGTGGATGAGCTACCTGGAAGAGGTGGACACCGTGCTTGCGGCGGCGTTGACGGCGGAAGAATGGGAGAGGATCAGGGCGGAAGGGCCGGCGGAGAGATGATGGAGTGACGCCCGGGGGGCCAAGGCAGGAATGAAGCAGCCCGCCCGGTTTCGCCTGGCGGGCTTTTTGTCGGGCCGGCTTCGTATAGCTGGACATGCCGCGGCCAGGGTGGCTCCAGCGGTTCCGGAGCCACCTTGGCGGCCGTGTCAGGCTGCGGACGAGAGCAGCGCCTTATGAACGGTGGCGAACTCTTCCACGGCGGCGACGAACTGATCGGCGTGTTCGTCGGTGACGACCAGCGACAGGTTGATCATGCCGCGGCGCGCGCAGTAGAAGCCCTTCTCCAGCATGTCGAAGAAGAAAAGATCGCGGATTTCCGGGCGGCCGAGCCTGGTATCCTCCACGCTCTCGACCTTGGCGTCGGTCGGGTGAACGTTCATCATGGAGCCGCGCCCGGTGAAGCTGATCGCCAGGCCGCGTTCGGCGAACAGGGCATTCAGCCGTTTGCGCAGCTTCTCCCCGCGCCCGTTGAGTTCCGCGACAGCCTGAGGCGTGTAGATCCGGGTCATGGCCGCGAGACCGGCAGACATGGTCAGCACGTTGTTGTTGAACGTGCCGGCATGGGGCATGGAATCGGGCTGGCGCGGATCCAGATGCCGCATGATCCTTTCCGTGCCGCCGAAGGCGCCGAAGCTCATGCCGCCCCCGACATATTTGCCGAGCGTAGTCATATCGGGGGTTATTCCCACTTCCCCCTGAAGACCTCCGACGCCGAGGCGCGAGGTCATGACCTCGTCGAATATCAAGGTGATGCCATGTTGCGCGGTAACCTCGCGAAGCATGGTCAGGAACTCCTCGGAAGCGGGGATGCAGCCGGCACCGCCCTGCATGGGTTCGAGAATAACCACGCCGAGGGCCGGGGCGTTGTCCTCGATCAATTGCCTTGTGCCGTCGACGTCGTTGTAGCGGCCCAGAATGAAGTCGAACGGGGCGTTGATCCTGTTGTGGCCGCTATGGAAGGTGAACACGCCGCCATGGTAGCCGCCGTTGAAAGCCAGCACCTTGCGCCGCTTGCTGATGGCGAGCGCGGTGCTGATCGCCATCAGATTGGCTTCCGTGCCCGAATTGGTGAAGCGGATCAGGTCGATCGACTTGAAACGGCGGCACAAGGTTTCCGCGAATTCGGCTTCGACGAGGCCGTGCCCGCCGAAATTGACCCCGTTGTCCAGCGCATGATTCAGCGCCTCGCGGATGACGGGGTGGGAATGCCCGTAGAGACCGGCGGTGAACTCGCCGAGCAGGTCGAGATATTCGTGGCCGTCCACATCCCAGATATTGGGCCCTTCGCCGCGCGCGATGGCGAGCGGGAAGGGGGCGTAAAACAGGCTTGTGCGGGTGTTGCCGCCCGGCATCGAGCGCGCCGCCTTTTCATGGGCCTCCGCGCTCTTAGGGTTTCGCTTCAGGAAGCGGGATTTGGCTTCCTGAAGCGCGGTGTCGATTTGGATGTTGCTGGTATTAGCGGACATTGTGCTGCCTGTTCTGCATGGTGCGAGCGGGGATCGTCTTGTTTTTGGGTTAGATTATCTATCAATAATTATTTAAACATCTTGTCTTCAATGACATAGTTCATTGCAGATTCGATATCTTCATGGACGGCCAGCTTGGCGGCCTGCCCGTCCCGCCGTTGAACGGCCTCCAGGATGCGCGCGTGGATCTCGTTGCCGCGCCAGTTCGACGTGCGCTGGTGCAGGATATGCAGGAAAGGCCCGGTCCGAACCCAAAGGGATTCGATTATGTTGGTCAGGGTCTGGGATCGGGCGGATTCATAGATCGTGAAATGGAAGTTGCGGTTGATGGCCAGATAGCGCCCCGCATATTCGTCCGTATAAGGCTTCTCCGACAATTGGCACATGTCCCGATGCATGAGGGTCAGATCGGCTATCGCCTCGTCCGAGATGATGGGCACCCCGGCTTCGGTGGCGGACGACTCGATCAGAAGCCGGGCCCTGATCAGATCGCGATAGCGCTCCGCGTCGAGCAGCGGCACGCGCAGGCGGCGGTTTTCCAGCAGTTCGAGCGCCCCGATCTCCACGAGCCTGCTGACGGCCTCGCGCACCGGCATTGTGCTGGTGCCGAGCGCGACGGCCACGGAACGCAGGGAAAAGCGCTGGCCGGGCGCGAAGGCGCCTGAGGATATGGCCTTGTAGAGCGAGTTGTAGATCTGGTCCTGAAGGGACAGACGCGTCACGCTGGCAAGCCCGGCCAGGACGGATGGAACTTCCCGGAACTGCAAGGCCGCGAGCGTCGACTCCCCAGAGCCTGTCATTGCCCCTTCCTCGGCGGTATCCCGCGTCAGCTTCGGCGCCACGTGTGACATCCTCTCGATTGCTAATTGGATAATGTGATCACATGTTACATCTTTCTTTGTTTTATGGCAATCTGCAAAATTGGCATCCTAGATTTACAAAAAGCTCATATAAATCAGTATGATATTGAGAAAAACATGAAAGTTTTCCCGTCTTCGTGACCAAAATGACAAGCCATATTGTATTCGATAAATATTTGTGATTTTTAATATCGTGCTCCGAAATCGGTTGGGGGCTCCCTTTCAGGAGGCAGTCCTGCAAGGATCGGCGATGGGCCGGGCCTCTGTGCCCCGGCAGGTCAAGACAGCGGGAGGCGTAGGTGAGATTGCGTAAGAAGCAGAATCGGAATGGCTGGCTTGTGGGCCTTCTTGGCGGGGCGGCCGTCCTGGCGATGGGCCATGGCGCTTCGGCGGATATGCTGGAGGATGTCCAGAAGGCTGGCGAGCTGAAGTGCGGTGTTTCCGATCAACTGGCGGGCTTCTCGTTCCTGGACGACAAGGGTGCCTGGACCGGGTTCGATGTCGACTATTGCCATGCGTTCGCGGCCGCGATTTCCGGAAAGCCGGATGCGGTCAAGATCATTCCCTTGGCGTTCAATCAGTCGTTCACTGCGCTGCAGTCGGGCGAGGTGGACGTTCTTTCGCGCAGCGTGACTTATACGCTCTCGCGCGACACGCAGCTCAAGCTGGATTTCATTCCGCCGAATTTCTACACCGGCCAGAGCTTCATGGCGCATGCCGAGCTCGGGGCGAAGAGCGTAACGGATCTGGACGGTGCGTCCGTCTGCGTCCTGGCGGGCAGCGTGACCGAGCGCTATGTCGCCGACTATTTCCGCGCCCGCAATATGAAGTTCACGCCGGTCGCGGTCGAACAGGAGTCGCAGGTGCCCTCCGTCTACGAGAGCGGCCGCTGCGATGTCATGACCCATGAGACCCCCTCGCTGGCGATCGCGCGCCGGGGCTTCAAGGATCCCGATGCCCATGTGATCCTGCCGGAAGTGATTGCCAAGTCGTACGAGGCGCCGCTCTACCGCGAAGGCGATGCCCGTTGGGGCGACGTCATTCGCTGGACGCATTTTGCCCTGGTAACGGCCGAGGAACTGGGCGTCACCCGCGACAATGTCGAGGAAAGCCTGAAGTCGGATGATCCGGTCGTGCGCACGTTCCTCGGAGTGGACGGCGATCTGGGCGAGAAGATGGGGCTTGCAAACGACTGGGTGGTGAACGTCATCAAGGCTGTCGGCAATTATGGCGAGATCTATGATCGCCATCTGGGTGACGGTTCTGTGCTCAAGATCCCGCGCGGAATGAACGACCTCTACGAACGCGGCGGGCTGCTGTTCGCGCCGTCCTGGCGTTGATCCTGGCCGAGGGCGCGCCGGGCAGACCCCCGGCGCACCCCCACAGTGGGAACCTGCGTTGACGACTTTCGATGACTATCAAGCGCCTCCTTTCTGGAGGCGCCCCTTTTTCAGGCGATGGGCGGCGCAACTGGCCGTGATCCTGTGCCTCTTGGCGGCGCTTGCCTTCTTCATCGGCAACGCCTCGGCCAACCTGGCGAAGACCTCAACATCTCTCGGTTTCGGCTTCATCTGGAGCCGTGCCTCCTTCGAACTCGGAGAGGGCATCACCGGTTTCGTCGCGGGCGACAGCGTGCTCGCGGCATTCTGGGCCGGCGTGGTCAATACGCTTCTGGTCTCGTTGGCCAGCATCGTTGCGGCCACCGTGCTGGGGATCGCGGTAGGGGTGCTGCGCCTGTCCGCCAATCCGCTCTCGCGCTTCATCACGTCCGGCTATATCGAATTCATGCGCAACATTCCGCTGATCCTCCAGATGCTGTTCTGGTATGCGGTGATCACGCGCTCGCTGCCGACGCCGCGCAAGGCGCTGGGCCCGGTCGAGGGCTTCTATTTTACCAACCGCGGCGTGTATTTCCCCACCATGAACCTGCCGCCGGCTGCATTCTGGGCGCTTGTGGCGCTGGCGGCGTTGCTGCTTGCGGCAGTGGTGGCCCGCGCGACGGGCGATGTCACGGACAGACGGCAGACAGGCTGGCGCGCGCTTGGCGATTTTCGCGCCATGGGCGGGATCGTCGTCCTCATGCTGGCCGTGCTGGGCACATGCGGCACGCTTGAGGTTCCGGCGATCTCCGGCCTGAACTTCAGGGGCGGGGCCTTGATAACCCCCGAATTCACGGCCGTATTCCTGGGGCTCTCGATCTATTCGGCCGCCTTCATTGCGGAAAACGTGCGCAGCGGCATCCTGGGTGTCTCCGCCGGCCAGAAGGAAGCGGCCGCCTCGCTCGGTCTGCGCGATGGCCAGACGATGCGCCTGGTCGTCCTTCCGCAAGCACTGAAAATCTCGGTGCCTCCCATCGCGAGCCAATATCTCGACATCGTCAAGAACAGTTCGCTGGCCGTGGCGATCGCCTATCCCGAGATCATGCGGGTGGCGACGGTGGTCATCAGCGAGGTCGGGCGGTCCATCGAGGTCATCGCGATCGTCATGGCGGTCTACCTTTCGATCAGCCTCGCAATCTCCGCCCTCATGAATGCCTACAACAAGGCGAACATTGCCAAGGGAAGCTGATGTCTCCTGCAGGGTATGAAGCAACGGGCGCCCGCCACCGCCTGCTGGCAATCCTTAAGCCGGCTTTCGGCACGCCGGTGAATGCCGCCCTGACGGTCGCCATCATGTGGCTGCTGGTGACGGCGATCCCCGCCCTTCTGCGCTGGGGCATTGCCGATGCGGTGTGGGCCACCGACGACCCGAAGAAATGCATCCAGCAGGACGGTGCGTGCTGGGCGTTCATCGGAGCCAAGCTGCGCCTGATCATTTTCGGGCGCTATCCCTATGACGAGCAGTGGCGTCCGCTGCTGGCCATGGTCATCGTGCTGGCCGCCCTGGCGCTGAGCGCCGACTGGCGCCAATGGCGCCGCAGGGGCTGGGGCCGGTTCCTGATCGGCCTCTGGGCGGCGGCGATCGCGGCGGCCGGCATCTTGATGGCCGGCGGCGTCGCCGGCCTGGATCGCGTGGAGATCGACCGCTGGAGCGGCCTGCCGCTTACGGTCATGCTGTCCGTCTTCGGCATCTTTCTCGCGCTGGTCCTGTCGGTGCTGCTCGCGCTCGGCCGCCAATCAGAACTGCCGGTCATCCGCTGGCTCTCGATCGCCTATATCGAGCTGATCAGGGGCGTGCCGCTGATCAGCATCCTGTTCATGGCGGCGCTGATGCTGCCGATCATCCTGCCGAGCGGCTTCGAAATCTCCAAGATCCTGCGCGCCCAGGCGGCATTCGTCATGTTCTTTGCCGCCTACATGGCCGAGGTGCTGCGCGGCGGGCTGCAGGCGATCCCCAGAGGCCAGTACGAGGCGGCCGAAGCCATCGGCCTGACCTATCGGGAGGCCACGTTCAAGGTGATCCTGCCGCAGGTCTTCCGCCTGACGATCCCCTCGCTGGTCAATGTGTTCATCGCCGCGTTCAAGGACACCTCGCTCGTCGTCATCATCAGCATGCACGATCTCATGGGCACCACGAATGCCGCCATCAGCGATCCGGCCTGGTCCGGCGTCTATATCGAGGCCTACGCGTTCACCGCCATGATCTACTTCTTCTTCTGCGGCGGCATTTCCTGGTACAGCCAGAAGCTGGAACGCCACCTCAAGACGGGGCGGCGGCCATGACCCATGCAAGTCCGCCATCCGGCACGGAAGCGAAAGCCTCCGTTCGTTTCCAGCGCGTTTCGAAGCGATTTGGCAACTTCGAAGTGCTGAAGGACATCGACCTGTCCATTCGGCCCGGCGAGCGCATCATCGTTTTCGGCCCTTCCGGTTCCGGAAAATCCACGCTCATCCGCTGCGTGAACGGCCTGGAAGACTATCAGGCAGGCGTCATCACCGTGGAGGGCGTGCCTGTCAGCCGCGATCTGGGAACCGTGCCCCTGATCCGCCGCAAGGTCGGCATGGTGTTCCAGCACTTCAATCTCTTCCCCCACATGACCGCCCTGGAAAACTGCATGCTCGGCCCGGTGGCGCGCTCGGTCCCCGAGAAGGAAGCCCGGCAACGCGCGCTGGAATTCCTGGCGCGGGTGCGGATGACCGATCACGCCGCCAAATTTCCGCACGAGCTTTCCGGCGGGCAGCAGCAGCGCGTGGCGATCGCACGGGCGCTCTGCCTGCAGCCGCAGGTGATGCTCTTCGACGAACCGACCTCGGCGCTCGATCCCGAGATGGTCGGCGAGGTTCTTAACGTGATGAACGAACTGGCCGATACGGGCATCACCATGATCTGCGTGACGCACGAAATGGGCTTCGCGCGCAGGGTCGCCGACCGCATGATCTTCATGGAGGGCGGAAAGATACTCCATGACGAGCCGCCTGAAATCATCTTCGGCAGAAGAGACGAGCGGCGGCTCAACGATTTCTTTGAACACGTGGCCGATCGCGGTCTTTGAGTTCCAATTCACCAGCCTACCGCGCCGGGCAAGGACAGGATGCCGGCGCAACGCCATGTCATGCCAAGGAAAAGCAAATGGATTTGAAGGACAAAGTCATCATCACCTGCGCATTGACGGGGGCTATCCACACGCCGTCTATGTCGCCGCATCTGCCTGTCACGCCGGAGGAAATCACGCGTGAGGCGACTTTGGCGGCCGAGGCCGGCGCGGCCATTCTGCATCTGCATGCACGCGATCCCGAAACAGGCAAGCCGGACCAGAGCGTCGCGGCCTTCGGGCGCTTCCTGGCCGACGTCAAGAACGGGACGGGAGCCGTCGTCAACATCACCACCGGCGGAAGCCCCTTCATGAAGGTCGAGGAGCGCGTGCAGCCGGCCCTGGCCTATGCGCCGGAAGTCGCTTCCCTCAACATGGGCTCGATCAATTTCGGTTTGTTTCCGCTTCTGCAGAAGTACAAGGACTTCAAGCACGACTGGGAGGCGGGCGCCCTCGAGGCGACGCGGGATCTCGTGTTCCGCAACAGCTTCAAGGACATCGAGTACATCCTCGCGAAGTGCTCCGAGAACGGTACGCGCTTCGAGTTCGAGTGCTACGATATCGGCCATCTCTACAATCTCGCTCATTTTGCGGACCGGGGTCTCGTCAAGGCGCCGTTCTTCATCCAGTCGGTGTTCGGCATCCTGGGCGGCATCGGAACGCACCAGGAAGATGTCGTGCACATGCGGCGCACGGCCGACCGCCTGTTCGGCGACAATTATGTCTGGTCGGTGCTCGGCGCCGGCGCCAGCCAGTTGCGCATCGCGGCCATGTCGGCATCGATGGGCGGACATATCCGCGTGGGGCTGGAGGATTCCCTGTGGGCGGGCAGGGGGCGTTTGGCCACGTCGAGCGCGGAGCAGGTGCGCATGGCGCGCAGCATCGTCGAAGGTCTGGGAAAGACCGTGGCCACCCCGGCGGAAGCGCGCGAAATTCTGCGCCTCAAGGGGGCCGACAAGGTCGCGTTCTAGGTCGCCATGCGCCGAGGCGGTGCGTGATATCGATCATCCCTCGCTCCGCCATCGCCCGCGCCTCGTAGCCTTGGTGCCAACTCCGCCGGCATAACCCGGACGGGTGGTGCCGGTCGGATATCAGGTCTGAACGGCGGGGCTGGAGTCCATGCCGGCGTGTTCGTCGGCGCCCGGCAAGTCTGGCAGATCAACCAGGCCGAAAATATCGACGGTCTTGCGGATGGCCAGAGTGCCGGCTTCCGCGGGGCGGCGTTGCGGTTAGCAGCACCGTTTCCTACGAAGCGGGCGCCCCCGAGGCTTCCATAGTTCTGGATAAGGCCGCTCCGGGCGCCGCCATAGCGACCGACGGTGCGGACCTGACGACGGGGACGTCGTGTTCGTGGCGCATGGTGCCCGCAAGGTCACGACGGTGGATGCGGCGCCCGGACAGGCTCACAATCCAATGCGCCGGCGCTTTTGTATGTTGTCGATGTAGACCACGACGGCGATCAGCACGCCCTCGACGACCATTTCCCAAAATGGGTCCACGCCGAGCAGGTTTGCACCGTTTCCTATCGTGGTGAACAGCAAGGCGCCGATCAGGCACCCCAGGATCGTGCCGCGCCCGCCGAAGAGGCTTCCCCCGCCGACCACCACTGCGGCGATCGCCTCCAACTCGTAGCCGGTTGCTGCCGTCGGGGTCCCCATGGACAGCCTGGAGACCAGGAGCATGCCGCCGGTCGCAGCGAAGACCGACGACAAACTGTAGGCGGCAAGCGTGACGACGGTGACGTTGATGCCGACGCGCCGTGCGGACTCGATATTGCTGCCGATGGCATACATATAGCGGCCCAGGCGCGTGTAGCGCAGCATGATATGCGAGCCCAGGCCGATCACGATCATGATGATGAACAGCATCGGCACGCGGAGAACGGAAGCGTTGGCGACCTCCGAGACCGGATCGGGAATGCCGGCGATGGTCATGCCCCCCGACAGGAGAAGGGCGAGGCCGCGAAACGCCTGCAGACCGGCAAGCGTGACGATGAAGGGCGGAATTCCCAGCCGGTCGGTGGCCAGCGCATTCGCGGCGCCGATTACGAAGCCGAGGAGCAGTGCGAGGAGCGTGGCGGCAACGATCGGCATGCCGCCGGAAAGCATCATCGCAAAGGCGATGCCCGTCAGGCCGGCGACCGACCCGACCGAGAGGTCGATGCCCGCCAGGATGATGGTGAACAACTCCCCGAACGCCACGATGGCGGCGATCGAGACCTGACGCAGGATGTTGGTGATATTGTCCGATGTCCAGAAATAGGGAGAGAGGACGGCCAAGGCCGCCCAGGTCACCAGCACCAGCCCGGCGACATAGGTTTCGACGGGCAGGTGACGGCGCAGGCCGGCCAAGGATAGCGACAACCCTGTTGCGATGCGAGACGACACTATGGCACCTCTCAAACCGAGGCGGTCGGACGGCGGTCCACGAGAGGTGGATCGCCGCAGGCTCTACATCCCCAGGAACGGCGCGAGCTTATATTTGGACGGGTCGAGCAGGCCGGCCATGGCAGGGCTGTCGATGTTGGCCTTGGTCACGACATGCACGCCGGAATCGACATATTTGGGCAGCACCACGCCATGCGCGGCCTCAAGCGCGTACCACACGCCGGCATAGCCCATCATATAGGGATCCTGCACGATCAAGCCGTCGATGACCCCCTTGTTCAGGAAGCTCAATTCCTGGGAGGAGGTATCGAACGACACCAGGCACACCTTGCTGGCCTTGCCCTTCTCGTTCAGCGCCGTGCCGGCGCCGTCGCCTTCCAGTTCGTTGTCGGCGAAGATGCCGACGATATTCGGATTTTTGGTGAGGATATCCTCCGAATCCGACAGGGACTTGCTGGCGTCGTTGTTGCCGACGCGATGGTCGACGATCTTCATGTCGGGATATTTCTTCAATTCATCGACAAAGCCCTTGTCGCGGTCGTTCAGCGACTGGGCGCCGGCAAGCGCCGTCAGATAGGCAACGCTGCCTGCGGCTTTCCCGGTCCTCGCCTTGACGCAACCGGCGATTTCGTCGGCGGCCTTCTGCCCTCCGGTTACATTGTTGGTCGCAAGAAAGGTCACGTATTTGTCGGTCTGCGCGGAAGAGTCGATCATGATGACCGGAATGCCCGCCGCGGTCGCTTTTTCGATCGGTTCGGCCAGGGCTACCGCATTCGTCGCTGCGATGACGATGGCGGTCGGATGCTTGGCGATGGCATTCTCGGTGATGGAGACTTCCTGCGCGACATCGGTTTCAGCCGGGGCACCGAGCGTGTCGATCTTGACGCCCAGCGCCTTGGCCGCGGCGCGGGCACCGTCGAAGACCGTCGCCCAGTACTGGGATGTCGATGCCTTGACGATCACCTCGATGCGCGCATTGGAGAAGTCGGCGGCTTGTGCGCCAAAGGAGGCGGAGCCCAGGCCCGCAAGGGCGGCCACGCTCAACAACAGTTGCCTTTTCATGATGTTCTCCTTCGGGCCGACCGGATCCAAAGTTCTTCATTGGACGAAGCCGGTCATGTACTTGATGAGCTCCTCCTGGCTGGTTTCTCCGGCATTGGCCGTATACACGACCCGGCCGCGAAACATGACCGCGATGCGATCGGCCACCTGGAGGATTTCAATGAGGTTGTGGCCGATATAGATGACCCCCACGCCCTCCGAGGCGAGCCTGCGCGACAGGGCGATGACGTGCTCGCGTTCCATGACCGCGAGCGCCGCCGTCGGCTCATCCAGGATCACCACCTTGGCTTTCCAGTAGAGCGCCCGCGCGATCGCAACGGCCTGCCGCTGCCCGCCGGACAGCCCCAGCACAGTACCGGTCCTCGACGGGATCCGGCTTTCTATGCGAGCCAGCAACGCGTCGGTTTCGCTGCGGATCCTAGCCTCGTCGACGAAGGGAACGAGGCCGAACAAGCGCCAGACCGGCTCGCGACCGAGGAAGATATTGGCGCCGACCGACAGTTCGTCAGCGAGCGCCAGATCCTGATACACGGTCTCGATGCCGATCCTGAGGCCATCGCGCGGATTGTCGATCGCGACCGGCCTGCCATTGAGCAAAATCTCCCCGGAATCCGGCTTATAGACGCCGGAAATATGTTTGATCAGGGTGGATTTGCCTGCACCGTTGTCTCCCACGACGGCCAGAACTTCGCCGGCTTGCAAGCTCAGGTCGACGCCGCGAAGCGCCTCGACCGGCCCGAAGCTCTTGGTCAATCCCTTCACTTCGAGCAAGGGCGGCAACCTTTCCTCCACTGGGCATGGCTCCGGCTTTCGACTGGCGGGCGTCTTGGCATCGGCCGCGCTGAACACGAGCCGGCAAAGGCGGCGCCGATAATACGGCGGCGCCCCAGGTCAAGGGCCCCAGGTCAGGGCTCGGCGGTCCAAACCGGGCAGGCGGCGTCTTGTCGAATCCCGCCCATTGCCCAAAAACGAGCTATACTTTGGCGCCGTACTTTCAAGGGGCGCTAACGGGATGTTGAAGAGGCGTCCGTTTGGCCTTGAAGTGCGGTCTTTGCGGGGCCATCATCGAGCGAATTCGACAGGGCCTGAAGCTCGCCGCAGAGGTACGGCTGCGCGTCCTTCCCGACTGCAGCCAACGACCAAAAGGGCGAGCGAAGAATTCAGCGAGCGGGCAATGCTCCTGCGCTCATATGCCGAGGAACTTGAACGGCGGGGCCTCCTTGAACTGATCGTTGGCCATGCCCGAATAGATGTGGGTTTGATTTGGACCGAGGTCGAGCTTCAGCACCTTTCCGGTCTTTTCGGAGAAATCCAGCTTGGTCAGGTCGACCCAGAAGATGTTCGGAGTGAGTACCGACTCGAAGAAATAGAGCTTGCGCTTCTGGTCGGACACGGTGCGCCAGCGCGTCGAGGAGATGTTGGGTTGGTCCGGCGTGGTGATGCCGAACGGAACGGAGACGTTGCGGATCACGCTGAAGGCGCTGGCGATCGCTTCGACCGGGTCTTCGCTTTTCGGGATGGCGTTCACATAGAAGGCTGCACGGGCGAAGCGGTCGGAGGCACGGTTCGTGCCCGGCAGCATGACGGTGCCGCCGATCTGCTTCCAGTATTCGTTCAGCGCCAGTTGCTTCTCGAAGGTCGGAGAATTGGTCATCACCTGATAGTCGCGGCTGTGATGAATGACCTGCTTGCCGTCGATATATTCGATGATGGCGCTATCGCCGCCGGCGTCCGATAGCGAGAGGTGCAGGGTGGCCAGCCGTTCCTCGCCCGGCACGTTGTCGGTCACGATCGTGAAAGGTTCCTTGGCCAGGGCATCGACTGCTTCCTGAACGGTGGCGAAATTGTCGAGCACGTATTGCGCCCATGCGGCAAGCGTCAGGCCTGGCGTCTTGCCGTCGTATTCCGGATAGGAGGACTCCACCAGCCACAACACGTTGGCGACCAGCCCGGCCTCGTTCATTCCGTCCGTGGTCGAGATGTCATAGCCCGTCGCGATGACGCTGCCATATTTCGAGGTCCAGTGAACCGAATTCGGACCGGCCTCTCCGGATCTCTTCATGCCGCGCGGAAACGCCCACAGGTTGGTGCCGACATCGAGCTTCCAGTCCATCGAGCGCGCGGTGATCACCTCGCCGTCCACTCCATGATAGACAAAACGCGTGCAAGCCTCGGCGAACGAAGACGTCAGCATGCTCGCGGATATGAGCAGGGCACCGAGGGTGTGCATTTTGAGGGTCACGTTCTGTCCTCCGTTCGACGACTTTCTGATTGTCTAACAGGCGGTCATTGTCAGCATAATTTAAGATAGGTCAACGAGTTGATTGATTTTTGACCGGCTGGCATAAGGTGTTCTGCGAGCGGAAACGGAGGTATATCTTGCTGTTTCGATTTGGTCATAGGTATCAGCACTTGAGCCATGGTTTGACCTGTGCCTGCCATAGCTCGCAGGCCAAACAAATTTTCGCGCGTATCGACCGAGGCCTCTCGCGCCGCTCCGTTCTGAAGGGGGTGGCCGCCAGTCTTGCCGCTCCTGCCTTGGGCATCGTCAGCCCGGCTTTTGCGCAAACTCCGAACAGGCCGATCCTGCTTACGAACGTGACCATCTTCGATGGCACCAGCGCCAAGCTCGTCGAAGGGCAGGGGGTTCTGGTCGAGGGCAAGCTCATCAAGGCTCTGGTGGCCTCGGCTGATGCGGTTGCCGACGCGGAGGTGATCGACTGCGGCGGGCGGACCCTCATGCCCGGCATGATCGATGCGCACTGGCATTCGATCCTCGCCGGCATCCCGCAAATGGTGGCCATGACCGCCGATATCCCTTACGTCCATCTGGTCGCGGCGCAGGAAGCCGAACGCACGGTGCTGCGCGGCTTCACGACCGTGCGTGACGTCGGCGGCCCGTCCTTCGCCCTGAAGCGCGCCATCGACGAGGGACGCATCGCCGGGCCGCGCATCTACCCTTCCGGCGCGATGATTTCACAGACGTCGGGCCATGGCGACTTCCGCATGCGCACCGACCTGCCGCGTACGCCGCAAAGCAACCTCAACGTGAGCGAGGAGGCGGGCATCGCGGCAATAGCGGACGGTGAAGCCGAGGTGCTGCGCCGGGTGCGCGAGCAACTCATGCTCGGCGCCAGCCAGATCAAGATCATGGGTGGCGGCGGCGTGGCCTCGCCCTATGATCCGATAGACGCGCTGCAATATACCGAAGCCGAGATGAAGGCCGCGGTGGCCGCGGCGACGGACTGGGGCACATATGTGTGCATCCATGCCTATACCTCCGCCGCCGTTCAGCGGGCGATTGCGAGCGGCGTGAAATCCATCGAGCATGGCCAGCTTGCCGACGACGAAACTGCCAAGCGCATCGCCGATGCGGGGGCCTGGTGGAGCATCCAGCCGTTTCTGGCCGACGAGGATGCCAACACCTATGCTTTGCCGGAGCAGCGCGCGCAGCAGCAGATGATCGCCGAAGGCACCGCACGCGCAGTCGAACTGGGGCGCAAGCACAAGATCAATATGGCCCTCGGTACCGACATATTGTTCAACCCGAAGGGAACGGCGACGCAGGGCAAGCAGCTCGCCAAGTTCGCGCGGTGGTATGATAATGTCGACGTTTTGCGGCTGCTGACCAGCGGCAACGCCGAACTTGCAGGCCTTTCCGGACAACGCGATCCCTATCCGGGAAAGCTTGGGCTGATCGAAGCCGGCGCCTATGCGGACATGCTCGTGATGGATGGTAATCCGCTTGAGGATATTTCTCTGATCGCCGATCCGGAGCGCACGATGAAGCTCATCATGAAGGACGGGCGCATCCACAAGAACACGCTTTCAGCCTAAGGGGCAACTCGATGCAAAAGTATGTGACTTTCGTTGCCGCGATGCTGTGCGGTGTCCAGGGCGCCTATGCCGCCGACGTCGTGCCTGACCGGTACGAAGAGCCGGTGCCGGTCGCGGCCGAGCGTCCGGGCTGGGCGGTGCAGATTACGCCCTACATGTGGGCGGCCGGCCTTGACGGGCACATATCGCCATTCCGGCGGGGCCCGACGATCGGTGTCGAGAAGTCGTTTTCCGACGTGCTGGACGATCTCAATTTCGGCGGTTTCGTCAATGTTTGGGGACGCTACGACCGCTTCGTCTTCTCGGGCGATATGATGTATGTCAACACAACGGACAGCCACGGCACTGGCCCGCTGTCTGCGATGCAGATTCCGGGTCTGGGCGTCGCGATACCACCGGGCGCAAATGTCGATGCAAGGGTCGATACGAAACAGTTCATGGCCACCTTGCAAGGTGGCTATCGTATCGCCGATACGCCGCAGTTCACGCTCGATGCCCTCGCGGGCGCGCGCTTCTGGCACATCTCGAACGATGTGACGGTGACCGCAAGCCATCCTTTCATCGGCGAGGTGTCCGCCACTCATGGTGAAAGCTTTGGATGGGTTGATCCTGTGGTGGGACTCCGTGCCTTCATTCCTTTGACGGAAAGGCTGTCGGTGCAGGCGCAGGCCGACATCGGCGGTTTTGGTGCCGGATCCGACCTCACATGGTCAGCGCTCGCGACTGTCAACTACACCCTCAACGATCACTTCTCGGCCTCGGTCGGCTACAAGGTGCTCGATGTCGACTATGACCATGGCGGCCATGTCTACGACACCCGCTTGAGCGGTCCCGTTCTTGGCATGACCTATCGATTTTAATAGACGTGCCGGGTGGCAGGACCGCAGCGTCACGGTCTTGCCTCACCACCCTGCCTGCCCAGGTCTCAGATCGTCCTTGATCCGCTCCACGCTGACCTCAGCGTAGCGCTTGTCGCTCACGGCGATCGAGGTCCGGTGTTGCGGGTAAGGTCGTGCTCCGAGACATCCTGCACGATCAGCGAGAAGATGTAGCGAGCAGATGTGTTGGTGGCGCAGCGAATGGCTGGTGCGCCGCAGCGCTCGGATTTCCGGCATCTCCAATTGGGCGACATAGCCCCACTTGACCGCCAGCCGGAATGAAGTGCGCAGAATGATGAGTTCGCCGCGCTGGCGGCTTCGCGGTCGCTCCCTCTTACACCCGCCGTTAATTCAAAATTAGAGACCCGTTCGATAATCATAGGTCGAGTCCTCTGCTGTGAACACCATATTGCGGTGCGTCGCGGGCAGGACTCGGTGCGCTCCGCCTCGGCGGGAGGCGCGCATAAGCAGGCGTAGGAAACAGGGCCTAGGCGCCCTGTCTGCATGATGCGTTTCCGACGCTCGGCCCCCGCGAGGGGGGCATGGTCGATCCAACCTTTTCTGTGCCCGCAAGGGCATCCGAATGGCCGCTTCCGGCAACGGGAGTCGGCCGGGCGGTCAAGTTCGTCGCCGGACTCGCACCCAGCAGTCCGGTGAAGAGATTTGAAAGTCGTTCTCGGAAGCTGACGGACAAGGCGTGGCATCTGAAAATGTGACCGAGTAGCGCTAGAGGTAGCTCATCATGACTTCGATCATTTCTTCCATGAGCCTGAATCAGATCAAATCGCTGTCGCCGACTATCATCGGCACCCTCGGCGAAGATGACTTGAAGGCGTTCAACACGGGCCAGATCAAGGCTCTGAACGCCAACCAGATCAGCGCTTTCGACACGGCGCATTTTAACGCCTTCGACGACGAGCAACTGGGCGCCATCTCGACGGCCGCCGTCAAGGGCCTGACCGTTGATCAGTTGAAGGCGATCGACAGTGCCAAGATTGCCAGCTTCTCTTCGTCTCAGGTAGCGGCGATGAGCGCGAAGCAGATGGACGCGTTCGACGCAGACCAGATCGAGGCGCTGACGGTGGATCAGGTCAAGGTCATGACCGCTGCGCAGTGGGCCACCATCGACGCGACCGAGATCACGAAGTTCTCGACCGACGAGATCGCGGCGATCAGCGTCAAGGCCATCTCGGCCCTGTCTGACGACGCGATTGCGGCCCTGACCACCGATCAGGTCGGCGCGCTCACGACGAGCCAGCTGGCGGCGATGAAGACGAACCAGATCAAGGCCCTGACCACCGACCAGATCGCTGCCCTGGATACCACCCAGATCAAGGCCCTCAGCACCAGCCAGATCAAGGTCCTGACCAACGATCAGGTCGGCGCGCTGACGGCCGATCAGATCGGCGAACTGAGCGTGGCGCAGGTCAAGGCGCTGAGCGCCGCCCAGATCGGCCAGTTCGACAAGGAGCAACTCGCCGCCCTGTCGACCACCCACATCGCGGCGCTGAGCGCTGTGCAGGTCGCCGGCATCGACGCCGCCGCGCTGGAGGACCTCAGCAGCGATCAGGTCAAGGCGATCAGCACCAAGGCAATTGCCGGGCTCACCGACCTGGCGATCAAGGGGCTGGGCGACAAGGTGGCCGATCTGACGGCCGCCCAGTTCGGAGTTCTCAAGACTACGCAGATCAAGGCTCTGGACCCCGAGCAGATCGAGAAGTTGGGGGCGGATCAACTGGGGGCCCTGACGCCGACGCAGGCCAAGGCGCTGACCGAAGATCAGGTCAAGGCGCTCAAGCCCGATCAGATTGCGCTGCTGAGCACCAAGGTTATCGCCGGCATGAACTTCGAGCAGTTCGGCTGGATGGACGCAGACCAGATCGAGGCTCTGACCGAAGATCAGGTCAAGGCCCTGTCGGCCACGCAGATCGGTGCCATCGGCGACAATGTCGCCAAGTTCTCGGCCGAAGAGATCGCGGCGATCAGCGTCAAGGCCATCGCGTCGCTGTCTGACGACGCGATTGCGGCCCTGACCACCGACCAGGTCGGCGCGCTGACGGCTGGCCAACTGGCGGCGATGAAGACGAACCAGATCAAGGCCCTGACCACCGACCAGATCGCTGCCCTGGATACCACCCAGATCAAGGCCCTCAGCACCAGCCAGATCAAGGTCCTGACCAACGACCAGGTCGGCGCGCTGACGGCCGACCAGGTCGGCGCGCTGAGCATGGCGCAGGTCAAGGCGCTGAGCGCCGCCCAGATCGGCCAGTTCGACAAGGAGCAACTCGCCGCCCTGTCGACCACCCACATTGCGGCGCTGAGCGCTGTGCAGGTCGCCGGCATCGACGCCGCCGCGCTGGAGGACCTCAGCAGCGATCAGGTCAAGGCGATCAGCACCAAGGCAATTGCCGGGCTCACCGACCTGGCGATCAAGGGGCTGGGCGACAAGGTGGCCGATCTGACGGCCGCCCAGTTCGGAGTTCTCAATGCGACGCAGATCAAGGCTCTGGAACCCGAGCAGATCGAGAAGCTGGGGGCGGATCAACTGGGGGCCCTGACGTCGACGCAGGCCAAGGCGCTGACCCAGACGCAGGTCGAGGCGCTCAAGCCCGATCAGATTGCGCTGCTGAGCACCAAGGTTATCGCCGGCATGAACTTCGAGCAGTTCGGCTGGATGGACGCAGACCAGATCGAGGCTCTGACCGAAGATCAGGTCAAGGCCCTGTCGGCCACGCAGATCGGTGCCATCGGCGACAATGTCGCCAAGTTCTCGGCCGAAGAGATCGCGGCGATCAGCGTCAAGGCCATCGCGTCGCTGTCTGACGACGCGATTGCGGCCCTGACCACCGACCAGGTCGGCGCGCTGACGGCTGGCCAACTGGCGGCGATGAAGACGAACCAGATCAAGGCCCTGACCACCGACCAGATCGCTGCCCTGGATGGCACCCAGGTCAAGGCCCTGAGCGCCAGCCAGATCAAGGCCATGACGGACGATCAGGTCGCGGCGTTGACGACCGATCAGGTCGGCGCGCTGAGCGTGGCGCAGGTCAAGGTGTTGAGCGAGACTCAGGTCAAGGCGCTCACCACCGACCAGATCGCTGCCCTGGATGTGACCCACATCAAGGCCCTGAGCACCAACCAGGTCAAGGCTCTGACCGACGAACAGGTCGGCGCGCTGACGACCGAGCAGGTTGCCGAGCTGAGCGTGGCGCAGGTCAAGGTGATGTCCGAGACGCAGATCAAGGCGCTCACCACCGATCAGATCGCGGCGTTGAGCGACAAGGTGGTCGCCGGCATGAACTTCGAGCAGTTCAGTTGGATGGACGCCGATCAGATCGAGGCGCTGACCGAAAGCCAGGTCAAGGCCCTGTCGGCCACGCAGATCGGTGCCATCGGTGACAATGTCGATCAGTTCTCGACCGACGAGATCGCGGCGATCAACCTCAAGGCTCTTTCCGGATTGACCACTTCGGCGATCGGCAAGCTCGGTGAAGAGCAGCTCGACGCGTTCACCGAAACGCAGATCCAGGCGCTCAGCACCGCGCAGATCGCGGCGGTTATCGCGGCTTATCAAGAGTTCTGATGATAATGGGCGGCGCGGCTCCGGCCGCGCCGCCTGACCCGTCCACTGCGCGTATCCCGCCGTGCTCCTCGCAGGAAGATAGGGGCACGCAGCTGCCGCGCTCGTCCATTTCGTAGCCGTCGCGATCCTGGGATCCAGAAGCACGGACGGCATCAATGCCCGCCATGGCAGCACCGACAGATAGGTTCTGTCCTGCACTCAGCCATCGATCTCGTGGCATACCCAAAATGGCTCCGAGCGGGGCGTCTTCAGCCGCTGGATCGGCGTAGAAGCCGGTCGCGAATAACAGAGCGAGATCGGCGATGGACGAAATGTCGTCGGTGTCGTTCTTGTCGGCGCGCAGCATCGGCTTCCCTATGTTGGCAGCGGTAAGCACGCGCCATTGCAGGCGAAGGGCGAGCGAAGAGCGAGCATACCGGCAAGAAGTGGCCGATTTCCGCCGCGGTGTGCCTGTGACCTGGGTCCATCTGGTTGTTGCGAAGGCACCGTGCTGTAGACTATGCGAAGCCCACAGTTTCGACATATCTAGGAAAGCCCATTCGATGACAGACACGTCTTCCATAAAACGCCTTCCCCACCCTTCGCCGACCTCGGCCGAGGCCCGAGCGGCGCTGATGCGCAATCCGGGGTTCGGAAAGGTCTTCAGCGACCACATGGTGACGATGACATGGAATGTCGAGCGGGGCTGGCATGACGGCGCGGTCAAGGCCCGGACGCCCTTCGCCATCGATCCGGCCTCGGCGGTCCTGCACTATGCCCAGGAAATCTTTGAAGGCATGAAGGCTTACAAAACCAAGGACGGCATAGCCCTGTTCCGGCCGGAACAGAACGCGCGCCGCTTGGTGCAGTCGGCCGAGCGCATGGCGATGCCGCCCGTTCCGGAGGATCTTTTCCTGGAAGCGGTCGAAGCTCTGGTGCGGGTCGACGCGGACTGGGTTCCGGATGGAGAAGGAAGCCTTTATCTGCGCCCGTTCATGTTTGCCAGCGAGGCCTTTCTTGGCGTCCGCCCGGCAACCGAATACATCTTCTGCGTCATCGCTTCACCGGTCGGCGCCTATTTCAAGGGCGGCTTCAAGGCGGTCACCGTCTGGGTTTCCGATGACTACACCCGCGCCGCTCCCGGCGGCACCGGCGCGGCCAAATGCGGCGGCAACTACGCCGCCAGCCTGATCGCGCAGGCCGAGGCCAGCCGAAACGGCTGCGACCAAGTGGTTTTTCTCGACGCCGCCGAACACCGCTGGGTCGAGGAACTTGGCGGCATGAACGTGTGCTTCGTCATGGAAGACGGCAGCCTTGTCACACCCCCGCTTGGCGGAACCATCCTTCCTGGCATCACCCGCGCTTCCATCCTGACGCTGGCTCGCGAAGCCGGGCTGCGCGTCGAGGAGAGGCCCTATTCGTTCGACGAGTGGAAGGCGGATGCTGAAAGCGGCAGGTTGCGTGAGGCCTTCGCTTGCGGCACCGCCGCCGTGGTCGCCGGCATCGGCACAGTGCGCTTCAACGGCGGGTCGTTCACCATCGGCAACAGCGGCGACGGCCCGGTGACGGCACGGCTGCGCAGCGAGCTTGTCGGCATCCAGCGCGGCACTGTCGCCGACAAGCACGGCTGGGTGCGCCTGGTCGCATGAATTGGTAGCGTTCCGCGGAGCGCCGGATGGTGAAGCGCCTTTGCGGCCAAAGGGCCGGCAAAGGCGGGCTGCACAGCGGCAATGGCATGGGATGGCTGGCGCGCTGGGCAGCACAAGCTCTCCGGCGCTTCGTCCAGAAGCACAGAAGCATCAAGGAACGCGGCCAAGCCGGAAACTGTGCCGCACAGCGCGGCCGAGAGAACACGCGTCGGAACTGCCCCAATTCCCTGACGATCCGGATGGTCAAGCCTGTTTCCTCCCGGGCTTCCCGTATCGTAGCCTGCTGCAGGGTTTCACCCGGCCCCACGCAGCCTCCGGCCAGCGTCCAGCATCCTTGATTGCAAATTCCGAGGGATGTCGCCCCCCGATCCCGAAATGATGCCGCCCCCTCGTTCCGAGAAATAGTCGCCCCCTGATTCCGAGATGAAGCCGCCCCCTTGGATGCGGCGTTTGGGCCGGGCGCTCTGCTGGTGAAAGTTCCTTCTTTGGCTTGTCCGAGGGAAGGAACGAGATGCCGGCGGAGAGATTGGCGATGCGGCGTGTCCGCGAGATTTTGCGATACCGATTTGAGGAAGGCCTTGGCCACAAGGCGATCTCGTACCGGGTGGGCGCTGCACCTTCGACGGTGCGCGAGACGCTCCGGCGCGCTGCGACTGCCGGATTGACCTGGCCGCTTGGCGAGGAGGTCACGGACACGGTTCTGGAGGCGGCGCTCTATAAGGCATCCGGAAAGAAGACAGGACACCGCCGTAGCGTCGAGCCGGACTGGGCCGAGATCCATCGCGAGCTGAAGCGCAAGCATGTGACGCTGCAGATCCTGTGGGACGAATACATCGCGCTCCATCCCGACGGCTACCGCTATAGCCGTTTTTGTGACCTCTACAGGGGGTGGGCGGCAAACCTGCCGGTAACGATGCGGCAGAACCATGCCGCCGGCGAGAAGCTGTTCGTCGACTATGCCGGCGACACGGTGATGGTGGTCATAGATCGGCTGACGGGCAAAATGCGTGCTGCGCATCTGTTCGTGGCGGTGCTCGGCGCATCGAGCCTGTCCTATGCCGAGGCGCGCTGGAGCGAGACGCTGCCGGACTGGATCGGCTGCCACGTCAATGCGCTGGAGAGCTTCGGCGGCGCGCCGGCTCTGTTCATTCCCGACAATGCCAAGGTGGCGGTGATCAAGGCCTGCCGTTACGATCCGCAGGTCAACCGCACCTATGCCGGGATGGCGGCGCATTACGGCAGTTCGGTGCTGCCGACCCGACCGCGCCGTCCCCGAGACACGGATGAGATCGAATAGCCCTTTTGACGGAATCTGTGATATTTTCTTCAGGCCCACGGGCGACCACGTGGTGAACGGCAGGGCATGAGGTTCAAGCCCTGCGGCGCAGCCTGATCATTGTCGCTCCTCATTTGTGGCGTCCGTGGGTTTTGAGCGGGGCCCTCTTTGTCGCCATCCGGCCGTCATTCGCCGATATGCGCCTTCGGCCTGCTGAGCGCGGTTGCGCTCCTCCCGGCGACGTTGCGTGATGTTGTAGTCGTAGCCGGCGCCTTTCTGGCCGCGTCGCGGCGGATGTCCGGCGCGCAGTTCGAGGTCGCGAAGTTTCTTGGCGTGTAGCGAGGGGCGGACCCAGCTGTAATCTTCACCTCTCGTCAGCAGATGCCAGATGATCACCGCCAGCTTGCGGGCGACCGCAACTGCGGCAATGTGATTGCCGCGTTTGCCCCGCACGCGCTCGTAGAAAGCGTGTAGCGGCCCGGGGCTTCGAACGGTCTGCCAGGCCGCCTCGACCAGTAGATGGCGGGCATTTGCGCGTCCGCGTTTGGTGATCCGACCATAATGGGCCGGTCCCTCACCGGATTGATGGACGCTTGGATTGAGACCTATATAGGCGACCAGCTTGTCGGGGTTGTCAAAACGTTCGATTTTGCCGATCGCCGCCATCAATCCGACAGCAACCACCATGTCGATGCCCGGGATCGTCATCAATCGTGTCACGTTCGGATCGGACAAGGCGGCGCGTGCAATGTCACGCTCCACTCCCTTGAGTGCATCGGACTGGCGGTCGTATTCCTCGACGTGCCGTTCAATGGCCTCCCGCTCGTCGTCCGGTAGATACTGGGCCCGCAGCCAGATCCGCCCCTTGCCGCCGAAGAGATCGGCAAATGGGCAGGGTGGAATCAGGTTCGCGTGCAGGATCGACTGGACGATCGATTTTAGACGGGTCCGTTGCCGGACAAGTTGCGTTCGGCGCGTCACCTGACGTCGGCGAGCCAAGGTTGCGCCATCGGGAATCCAGACCTCGGGCAGGAAACCTGCGGCATAGAGTTGCGCCAGGACGCGCGCGTCGATCGCGTCGGTCTTGATCTTCGCCTTGGCGATCAGATGGACCTGCAACGGATTTGCCACGGCCACCCTTGCCACGCGCGGAGCGAGGATCTCCACAACCGCGGTCGCATTGCCGGTCGCTTCCACCACGACATGATCCGACGGCAGAAGTGTTCTGGCAAAGTCTTCCAGATGCTCCCGCGTCATGCCGATCCGGCCAAGTCGCTTGATTTCTCCATCTTCAAGGGCCACCGCTTCGGCGAAGACGCGGTGGATATCCATGCCGATGATGCGCATATCTACCCCTTTCGCTATGTCATCCCTCTTCTCAGGAGCTGGCGGGCTACACGGCAACTACGGATCCGCGCTCGCAGCGCATTCGGGTAAGCCGCAGGGGCGACCATATAAAGGCTCGGGCTCGCAGCCCATGTCTTTCGCTCGGCCTGCCCGCACTCGCGTGCTCCCGACGCCCCACATCCCGAATGGTCTCACCATAGCGCCTGCCACCGAAGTGCGGCAAAGATATCGAGGCGTCAGCGCGATCATGCCAGATAAGGCAAAGGTCGAGGCGGCGGTGCGCATTGTCGAGCGCTGGCTTCTGGGTCGGCTACGCCATCGCGTCTTTTACAGTCTGGCCGAGGTCAATGCGGCGATCGGCGATCTGCTCGTCGATCTGAATGATCGCCGGGTGCTGCGCCGTGTCGGGCGCACGCGGCGGCAATTGTTCGAGCAGATCGACCGCCCGGCACTCCGGCCGCTGCCGGCGGAACGCTATGTCTTCGCCGAATGGCGGATCCGGCGTGCCGGCCTCGACTACCATGTCGAGATCGATCGGCATTATTACTCCGTTCCCTGGCGCTTCGCGCGCGAGCAGATCGAGGCCCGCATCACGGCGAGCACCGTCGAGCTGTTCCGCAAGGGCGAGCGGATCGCCGCCCATATGCGCTCCAGCGGCAATGGCCGGCATACCACCGTCCCCGAGCATATGCCGTCGTCGCACCGCCGCTTCGCCGACTGGACGATCGAGCGGATCAGCCGCGAGGCCTCGGCGATCGGTTCTGACGCGGCGCTCCTGTGCGAGAAGATACTGGCCGACCGGCCGCATCCCGAGCAGGGCTTCCGCGCCTGTCTGGGCATCATCCGCCTGGCCAGGGGCTTTGGCCGGGAAAGGGTCAACGCCGCCTGCGGCCGCGCGCTTGAGATCGGCGCGCGGACCTACGGCTCGGTCCGCTCCATCCTGGACAACCATCTCGACCGGACGACCGCCCCGCGGACGGCGTCGGCCAAGCCCATCGACCACCCCAATATCCGCGGTTCCCGCTATTACCACTGAAGGAGAAAGGCATGCTTGCACATCCCACCCTCGATCGCCTGAACGCCATGGGCTTCACCGGCATGGCCCGGGCATTCGACGAACTCACCGCCAATGCCGAGGCCGAACAGCTCAGCCATATCGAGTGGCTGGGTCTGCTGCTCGACCGGGAATGGAGCTGGCGCTACGATCGCAAGCTCGCGGGCCGCCTGCGCTTTGCAAAGCTGCGTCACCAGGCCGCCCCCGAGGATGTCGACTATCGCAGTGAGCGCGGTCTTGATCGGGCCCTGTTCCTCAAGCTCATCGCCGGCGACTGGATCGATGCCCACGACAATCTGGCGATCTGCGGCCCGGCGGGCGTCGGCAAGAGTTGGCTCGCCTGCGCGCTTGGCCACAAGGCTTGCCGCGACGACCGCTCCGTTCTCTACCAGCGTGTGCCCAGACTGTTCGCATCCCTGGCGCTGGCGCGCGGTGATGGCCGCTACCCACGCCTGCTGCGCAAGCTCGGCAGCGTACAATTGCTGATCCTCGATGATTGGGGCCTTGAACCCCTCGACGATCAGGCCCGTCACGATCTCCTCGAAATCCTCGAAGATCGCTACGGGCGGCGCTCCACCATCATCACCAGCCAGCTACCCGTGTCGGCATGGCACGACGTAATCGGCAACCCGACCTATGCCGACGCCATTCTCGACCGGCTCGTCCACAATGCCCATCGTATCGATCTGACCGGAGAAAGCCTGCGCCGAGACCAGCAGCGAAAGACTTGACACAAGCGCTCGACGAAATGACAACAATCACTGCCAGCATAGCCCGGTCCCTAGGCCGTGTGGACGAATTTGAGCAAGCATAGGCCGGCAGCGAAGCTGACGATCGAGCGGAAATTCCGTGCGGTCTTTTCGCATCGCAGAGCGACGCGCTTGAAGCGCTTGAGCCGCCCGAAGCCTTGCTCGATACGAGCGCGCGCCTTGTAGAGCGTCTTGGCGAAGAAAGCCTGCGGGTTCTTCTCATTGGCCTTGTGCGGGATCACCGGGGCGATGCCGCGAGCCCGCGCGGCGGCGCGATTGGCCTTGCTGGAATAGCCTTTGTCGCCCAGTGCGGCGCGTGGGGTGATGTCCGGCCCTATGTCGAGCAGGGTCTCGAAGCGGGTTGTGTCCGCAACCTGACCGCCGGTTAGATCGAACGCGATGATGTCGCCCGAATTGTCCGCCTTGGCGTGGATTTTGGTCGTGAACCCGCCACGCGAGCGTCCGAGCGCCTGGCCTTGCTGCCCCCCTTTGCGCCGGCCGCCGAGATATGGGCGCGGACAATGGTGGAATCGAACATCTGGATCAAATGGGCCGATGCGCTCATCTCGGCCAGCGTGTCGAAGAAGGCTTCGAACACGCCGGCCTTGCTCAGCCGGTCAAAACGCTTCCACACCGAGTTCCAATGGCCGAAGCGCTCCGGCAGCGCCCGCCAGCGCACATTCTCCACCGTGAAGAAGTGCATCGCTTCCAGAAACAACCGGTCGTCCGCAGCCTTGCGGCCTCGCCGTGGCAGGCAAGCGCGGAAAACCTCCAGCGTGTTCGCCCAATCCGTTTCCGTCATCCTCGTGGACATCGCCGACCTCCAAATCAGTCGGCAACCTATGAATCACACCGGATTCGTCCCCGGAACCCCAAAAACTATACCTGAGTCAATTCGTCCACACAGCCTAGGGGCGAGATCATCTCGGAATCCGGGGGCGAGATCAAATCGGAATGAAGGGGCGGCTTCCTCGGAATCGGCATCCTTGATCTGGAGGTTTTGCGACGGGATTCACGCAGCATCCCCTGCTCGCCGGTCCAAAGCGGCCGCATGAATCGCGGCCAGCAGCGCAAAGGAGGCTGCGGCAAGCATGGTCGTCAGCAGAGCGTCTATGGCTGCGGCTTCGCTGAAGAACAGCCCGGCAACGGAAACGACCAGCGCGCCTCCGCCGATGGACATCGCCGCGGCCAGGCCGGCCGCGGTGCCGGCGAGTTCGCTTCGCACCGACATGGCGCCCATATTTGCCGCCGGCAGGGTTAAACCGTTGCCGATGCCAATGAACATGCAGGGGCCGAAGAACGCCAGCGGATGCGTGATATCCAGCGCAGACAGGAGCAGTCCGACCAGCAACCCGAAACATGTCAGGATGCGCGCGAGCACGAGAACCATGCCTCGGGAGAGCCTCCACGCATAGCGGCCGGCCAGGAAGCTGCCGCAGACGAAGCCGGCTGGGACCAACCCCATGTACAGGCCCAGCAACGCGCCTGGTCCGCCCACGGCCAAAGGCGCTCCGGCCAGGAAGACGTAAAGCGTGCCCATCGAGAAGGCCATGCACAGCGCGTATCCTGTCGCACATGGCCGGCCTGCGCGTCGGCGAAATCGCGGCACTTACCTTGCGTGATGTCATCGACAGCGAGGGCAAGGTGCGCGAGCAGATCAGGCTATCGGCGGCGATGACCAAGGGCGGTTATGCGCGCGTGGTGTTCGTCAGCGACCGGCTGCGCAAGGAAATCGAGCGCTACCGGCAACATGGGAAAAAGTCGGCCGGCCAAGACGCCGCTTCTGATGACGTAGCGCAGGGCCGCGTTCTCGGCCAACACGCTGTGTCAGTTGATGGCCAAGCTCTACCGCGATGCCGGTCTCGACGGTGCGACCTCGCACAGCGGCCGGCGTTGGTTCATCACCAAGCTTGCACATTCGGGCGTCAGCGCCAAAGTCATCATGACGCTGGCCGGCCATCGCAACCTGACCACCACCCAGCGCTACATCGACGTCCGCGACGACATGATGAAGGCGGCGGTCGAACTGCTATGACCAGCCACGCCCAGAAGATGGAACCCTCATCCTTGTCTGGTTTAAGGGCAGCAGTTGGTGGGTTCTGGTCAGGCAGCTTTGAGATAGACATCGGAAGTAGTGGCCATTTCTCCTACCGCTGAGTAGGGGGCCGAAAGCGGCCAGTCCGCGTAAGGTGGGGATGCCGGAAAGCTGTCGCTCAACTACACCGTATAAGAGCACGGCACCACGACAGTTTGAATCTCGCAAGGCACGCCAACCGCAATCAGAGCAGTTCGCAGCCCATCGCAGACATTTCGAGAGCTCTCAGTTTTTCCTGGATGCAAGTTCCGCTTCCTGTCAGTTCGCCTGGACACGGTGACCGCGTCTCTTTGATCTCCGCAGTTCATCAGCCTATCAGGTCATACAAATCCGTATGTTTGCGGCAATTTTTACGCAATCTCGCGTTGCTATGATCGCCGCAAGCAGGTCAGTCGACTTGAAGCTCTGACAGCAGAACCTTTAAGACGGCGGGCCCGACAAGCGCTATGTTCTCGAATGCAGATGGCGCCGTACGATGACATATTCGTGCCAGATCAGGCCCATCACCATTATGTCGAAAACGGTGAGCACGATCAGCCCGAAACCGTGCGTATAGGAAAAGCGGTAGAGCTGATAGACAATGAACAGGCCAAGCACGACAAGAGAAGCCGGATAGGACCACAATTTTCCCTTGAGCAGGCCGGCGACAAGCAGCAGTTTCACCAGGCCATGGCTCAAAAGATAGAACGCGTAGAAATGCTTGGTCTCGACCGAAAAGCCCTGGGCAAGGGCGAGCAGGTGCGTAGCGATGAAGTCGTTCGGATCTTCGATCAGCTCCTCTTGCGTGAGCATGCCGACATATCTGGCTATCGTATCGGTGCCGACCAGCGCAAGGGCAAGGCCACCTGCACATTCGATGGCCGCGTGGGCGCCCTTGAGCAGGACGCTTATCCGAAAGACCTGATGAATGCGCCGCTCATTCATGCCCCTGAAATCCACCAACTGCGCGAAAGGCGCGAACAATACATATGGACCACGCTGCTACACACTGGCTGAATGCGTATGCAGGCAGCCTTCCGCCGCTCGACCTGGTGATGACCGCCATGACATGGCTCGGCGTTCCCGTCATGATCGTGCTGGTTGCCCTGCAATGGTGGCGCCATGCCGACCGTCTCCATGTAAGGCATGCTTGCGTGGCCGCCGGACTATCCTTCCTGCTCGGGCTGGCCGTCAACCAGGTCATTCTTCTCTTCTTGCACAGGATCCGTCCCTATGACGCCGGCATCACCCATCTCATCGTCAGCCCGAGCGCCGACTGGTCCTTCCCGTCAGATCACGCCGCGGCCGCCTTCGCGATCGTCGCGGCCTTTTTTCTCAATGGGCTTCGACGCGCCGGAGCCTGGCTTCTCGTCGGAGCCGTCCTTATCTGCCTTTCCCGGGTCTATGTCGGAACGCATTATGTCAGCGACGTTCTCGGCGGCGCGTTCACCGGGATCATTGCCGCCCTTGCCATATGGATCATCTATCGGGAGGGCACGCGGCTCGACCGTTTTGTAACGCAAATTCTTTAGCGGGCACCCTGCCGGACAGCGCCGCTCACTTGTGCCTGTGCCGTGCTTCGCGCAGCGTCGCCTCGACCAGAATGGCGAGACAGCCGCCCAACAAGACCAGGCCTGCGACCAGCGGGGCAGCGTGTGCCGTGAGCAGCAGTACGGCAACGACTGCGACCAGAACGAGCGTCGCAAGGGTGAGCCGGCCATCGGCGAGGAACATGCCGAGCAGTTCCCTGGTAACGTCTCCGAGTACATTCATCGCAGGGCCTCCCTCCGTGATTGCCGCAGCAGCGAAACGGTCGCAAGCGCGACTGCGAGGAACAGGGCAACGAACACCAGCAGCGCCAAGTCCTGGCCCGGCCAGTCGATGCCGAGTCCTTCCCCGGTCCAGAACACGCCAAAGGCGGAGAGCATGACGCCCACGCCGAATTTCAGGGTGTTTTCCGGCACGCTGGCAAGCGGCTTATGGACGAGGACACCGATGGTGAGAACGGTCGCGCAGGCGACCAGCGCGCCAAGCGCTGCAGGCCAGAGCAGCCCCCGGCCCGCGCCCACCGCGATGACGATGAAGACGACCTCCAGGCCTTCGAGCAGAACCGCCTTGAATGCCGCCATGCCGGCAATCCAACCAAGCGCGTTGTTCCTGTCGTGACCTGCCTTCTCGAATTGCGCCTGTTCGGTTCGAAAGATCGCCTCTTCGTCATGTAGGGCGATGATACCGGCGGCCCGCAGGATGGCCTTGCGCAGCCATCCCATGCCGAACAGAAGCAGAAGAACACCGATCACCAGCTGAAGAAGGTGCAGGGGAACCCGGTCGAGCAGCGGGCCAAGCAGAAGGATCAACAGTCCCAGCACGGCCAGTCCTGCTGCAACTCCAAGAAAGGCCGGCCTCCAGCCACGCATCGTCGCGACAGCCAACACGATGGTGAAGGCCTCCACCACCTCGACCAGCGAGGCCAGGAATGCCGAGCCGATCGCCGGGGCGGCGATACTCCAGGAAACCATGCTCATAGCCGACCCGCCTTGCTGCCTGGAAGCTGCATGACCGGGTTGGCCAATGCGCGCGAACCTCTGCGCTGTCAAGATCGCTGCTGTCCGGATCGGCAGTTCTTACAAAATGGTAAGCTGCCGGACAGGTTCCCGTGAATTCCCTTGGCTATTGCTTTCGGGCCGGACGGCATTCGTCCACCGTATCTGCCATTCGCCCCATCGCCATCTCCCAAGCAAAGGAACTCAATCGTGAAAAAGCTGGCTCTTTTGTTCGCCTTCGGCTCGATCGTAGCCGCTTCCCCGATAGCCAACGCCGTGGCGGCGACGGTCCCTTGCGAGACCGTGCTGAAAGATCTGCGCGCAACCGTGAAAGCGGCAAAGCTCGACGATGCGGCAAAGGCCAAGGTCAACGAACTGGAGAGCAAGGGCATCGAGCGCTGCAACGCCGATGACGACAAGCGCGCCGACGAGTTCTTCAGTCAGGCCATGAAAGTGATGGGCAAATGAGTTCCGCCGATCGCCGCCAATCACAGTCTGCGCGCCATGGCGTCCTGCTGGGCTCAGCGAGCGTGGAAGCGCCAGTCAATCGGGTCCCTGCCGTCGACATTCCCTTCTGGCTGATCAAGCTGATGGCGGTGACGATGGGCGAAACGGCCGCCGACTATCTCGCCGTCAATCTCGGCCTCGGACTGACGATGACGTCGCTTATCATGACCGGCATCCTCGTCATGGCGCTGGCTCTGCAGTTCGCTCAAAGGCGCTACGTGCCGTGGGCCTACTGGCTGGCGGTCGTGCTCATCAGCATCGTCGGCACTCTGGTCACGGATAATCTGGTTGACAATTTCGGCGTCCGACTGGAGACGACCACGATCTTCTTCAGTGTCGCGCTGATGGCGACATTCGCCGTCTGGTACGCGAGCGAACGCACCCTTTCGATCCACACGATCTTCACCACCCGCCGCGAGATCTTCTACTGGCTGGCGATCCTGTTTACCTTTTCGCTCGGAACCGCCGCCGGCGACCTGCTCGCCGAAACCTTCTCCATGGGCTATCTCGCCACCGGGCTGCTCTTCGGCGGCGTGATTGCCATGATCGCCTTTGCCTACTACGCGCTCGGCCTCAACGGCATACTGGCCTTCTGGCTCGCCTACATACTGACACGGCCGCTCGGCGCATCTTTCGGCGACCTGCTCGCGCAGCCCGTAGAATATGGCGGTCTGGGCTTCGGCACCATCTACACCAGCCTGATCTTCCTCGGCTGCATCGTGGCGATCGTCATTTACATGTCGGTATCAAGCACCAGGCGGGAGGACGAGGAACTGGCCGTGGACGCGGAATAGCACTGTCGCGCTCCTGGCGCTTGCCTCTTTCCTCCCGAATGGTAGCGTCAAGCCGGCGAAGCAGGACGGACGCCTCCATGCGACTTCTCATCGTCGAGGACGACCGCAAGACGGCCGACTACATCGTGAAGGGCCTGAGCGAAGCCGGGCATGCCTGCGATTGCCTGGCAGACGGCCGCGATGGCCTGTTCGCGGCCACGCGGGAGAGCTATGACGTGATCGTGGCCGACCGCATGATCCCGGGCCTCGACGGCCTTTCCATGGTCAAGGCGATCCGCGCCGCAGGCGTGCGGACCCCGATCCTTTTCCTGACATCCGTGGGCGGCGTCGACGACCGTGTCGAAGGCCTGGAAGTCGGCGGCGACGACTATCTGGTCAAGCCATTCGCCTTTTCGGAACTGTCGGCGCGTATTGGCGCGCTTGGCCGCCGGCCGCCGGCGCAGGACCAGAGGACGACCCTCAAGGTCGCCGATCTGGAGATGGATCTGCTTGCCCGCCGGGTGACCCGACAAGGGCAGATGATTGAGCTTCAGCCGCGCGAATTCAGGCTGCTCGAGGTGCTGATGCAGGCGGAGGGCCGGGTCATGACCCGGACCATGCTTCTGGAGCGCGTCTGGGATTTCCATTTCGACCCCAAGACCAGCGTCGTCGAAACCCACATCAGCCGCTTGCGGACCAAGATCGACAAGCCGTTTTCGACACAACTTCTCCACACCGTCCGCAGCACGGGCTACTGCCTGCATGCGCCGGCTTGATCTTCTGCGCAGCACGCCGTTCAGGCTTGCCCTGACCTTCGCGTTCCTGTTCGTGCTCGCCTTCGTGCTTTCGGGGCTCGTCGTCTACCAGTCGATGCGGGCCGATCTTTCCGACCGCCTGAGGAAGACGGCCGCGGAAACCTTCTCGGTCGTGGCCGCCACCTATGCCGGAAACGATCTGGAGGACCTGATCGCGACGGTGGACAGCCACTCCCGGCTGTCCTCGCCGAAAGAGCAGCTTTATTCGCTGAACGGGCCGGATGGCCGGCATCTGGCCGGCAATCTCGTCGTCACGAACCTTCCCGCCGGGTTTTCCGTGCTGAACGACGGCATGCCCGGCGTGCCGGCGGAAGCTAGTTATGGCGCCTATACCGGGCCTGTCGGGAAAAACACGCTTACCGTCGCGTTGAGTTTTTCCCAGACCGAGGCGCTGGAAGCTCTCGTACTGGTGAACTTCGGCTGGGCCACGCTGATCGCCGCCGGGTTGGCCGTGGCCTGCGGCACCGTTCTGGCATTGCGCGTCCAGCGCCGGCTCGACGCGATCGCGGCGACAATGGTGGAGATTTCGCATGGCAAGCTCGACGCCCGGATTCCGCTGATTGGCAATGGCGACGACATCGACGGGGTATCTGCGCAGGTCAACGCCGCGCTCGAACGCCTGTCGTCGCTGGTCGAGGGCATGAAGCAGGTTTCCAGCGACATCGCCCACGACCTGAAGACACCGCTCAATCGTCTCCAGATGATCCTCGAAGGGGCTGCGGAAAAAACATCGTCGGGCGAGGATATCGCCACCGATCTCGTCGAGGCGCGCGCCGAGAGCGCGCAGATCAACGAAACCTTCGAGGCCTTGCTGCGCATCGCCCAGATCGAAGCAGGTGCCCGCAAGGCCCGGTTCAGCGACTTCGACCTGGACGATGTGGTCGATACGATAGCGGAAATCTATGCAGAGGTCGCGGAAGACGACGGCAAGACGCTGTCGATCCGCCGGACCCTGGAGGGGCCGGGAGGTCGAATAAGGGGAGATCGGGAGCTTCTCACCCAGTTGCTGGCAAATCTGGTGGAGAATGCGCTTCGGCATTGTCCGCCAGGTACGGTAATTGAACTGTCCGTGCGGCGGCATGGCGACCGCATCGTGGTGACGGTCGCCGACAATGGCCCGGGCATTCCCGCCGAAGAGCGGGAAAAGGTATTCCGGCGGCTCTATCGCCTCGACAAGAGCCGCTCCACGCCCGGCAGCGGCCTCGGCCTCAGCCTCGTGCGCGCCATTGCCGACCTGCATGGGGCGTCGGTCGAACTCCAGGACCGGCAACCTGGCCTCGTCGTGGCGGTGGATTTTCCGAAAAGCGTGGCCTCACCCGAACAGTGACGCCCGCTCGGACTTACTCATAGCTTACCAATCCGTATGTTTCCCGCCAATCGGCCGTAAATCGGCGAGGGTAGGATCAGCGTTACCTTTCGCAAGGAAAGAACGCCAAAATGAGAAATGCCTCCCGTTCCGCCATCGTTTCCATGGCAGGCCTTGTGGTCGCTGCCGGTATATTGGCTCCGCTCTCGACGCTGCCGACCAGCGCCGCTGAAAAACCCGTCCCAGCCGAGAAAAGCCCGCCCGGCGACATACCCGACACGCAGGTTTTCATCGACTACGCCTCGCCGGAGGGGTTCACTCTGAAGGTGCCTGAAGGCTGGGCCCGCTCAAACCGCCCCGATGGCGCGAGCTTCGTCGACAAGCTCGACGGCGTCGTCGTTTCGGTTTCCAAGACAAACGCAGCTCCCACCGTCGAAAGAGCCAAGGCGGACTACGTTCCGAAATTGGAAACAGTCGAACGGGCGGTGAAGGTGACCTCGGTCAGGCCGGTTCAGCTGCCGGCGGGCCCAGCCATCCGCATCGTCTACACGTCCAATTCCGAGCCCAATGCGGTGACCGGCAAGCAGGTGCGCCTCGAGAACGAACGCTATCTCTATTTCAAGGACGGCAAGCTAGTCACGCTTGAGTTGTATGCCCCGAAGGGGGCGGACAATGTCGACCAATGGCAATTGATGTCGCAGTCTTTCCGGTGGAACTGACGTGTCGGTTCTGGTCGCCCACGAACTCTATCGGTTCTACCACATCGGCGACGACGAGACGGCGGCCCTGCGCGGTGTCAGCCTCCATTTGTCGGCAGGCGAGTTCGTCGCCTTGACGGGTCCGTCGGGCAGCGGCAAGTCTACCTTGCTGGCCTGCATTACCGGGCTCGATGAACCGGATGGCGGCCGGGTGGAGGTGGGCGGCCTGCGCCTGAGCCGACGCTCGGAGGCAGTGCGGGCACGCTTGCGCGCCGCCAATTTCGGCATCCTCCTGCAATCGGGCAACCTGTTTGCGCATCTGACGGTGGAAGAGAATATCCGTACCCAGATGCTGCTTGCCCGCAAGCCGGACGCAACGCGCCTCCACCAGCTCGTCGAAATCGTCGGGCTGTCCCGTCGGGCCCACGCCTTTCCAACCGAACTCTCCGGCGGTGAAACGGCGCGTGCCGGCCTCGCGGTGGCTCTGGCCGCCGACCCGCCGATCCTCGTTGCAGACGAACCCACCGCCGAAGTGGATCGCGACACGGAAGCCCGGCTCATCGACCACTTCCAGGCGAGACGCAGGACCGGCCTGACGACCCTGCTGGCGACCCACAGCAAGGCATTGGCGCAACAGGCCGACCGGATCGTTCGCCTGCTGGACGGGAGGATCGTCGATGCCTGAGCCGCTGGTCGTCGGACAAAAACTCGGCCGGGATTTTCCCGACGGAAGCGGCAGCCGGATCGCGGTCCTGCGCGACGTCGATTGCCAGATCGACCACGGCGCGCGCATCGGCCTTGTCGGCCCTTCGGGGTCAGGAAAGACCACGCTGCTGCACATTCTGGGCGGGCTGGATCGGCCGACGAGCGGCACCGTTGAATGGCCGGCACTCGGCGCAATCGACCAGCTTCGGCCATGCGGAATCGGCTTGGTTTTCCAAACCCCCAGCCTTTTTCCCGCCCTCACGGTGGCACAGAACGTCGAGCTGCCATGGATCCTGGCGGGCAAGAAACACGCGACCGGGGAAGTCGGGATCGATTTGCTGGACGCCTTCGACCTTGGCGACCTCGCCGACAAGCTACCGGAGGAACTATCCGGCGGACAGGCGCAGCGTGTGGCAATGGCCCGAGCACTGGCAGTCGGGCCCAAGCTCATCCTAGCTGACGAGCCAACCGGACAGCTCGACAGCATCACCGCACAACTCTTCTTCGACATCGTGCTGGAACGGCTGGCAGGCACCGATACGGCACTGGTCGTGGCCACCCATGACGAAGCCGTGGCCGCCCGTATGGCGACCCGTTGGACACTGGATCATGGTCGACTAGGCCCCAACTGGTCAGGCGTTAGATCGAGATGCTAGTCCTGTTATGGCTTCGTGGTGTGATCGCCCGGCGCTTCCCGCGCATGGCGGGTGCGGCCGCAGGCATAGCACTTACGGTAGCGCTGCTGGCGGCGGTAGCTCTCTTCCTCGCCGAGGCCGCCGCCTCTATGACCGCGCGCGCAATTTCGGCTGTGCCGATCGACTGGCAGGTGCAAGTGGTGCCAGGAGCCAACGCGGCGGCGATCGGCAAGGCGCTGTTTGATTCAACACCGGTCAAGGCTGTGCATCAGGTACGATATGCGGATGTCGCCGGCTTCGAAGCCCGGACCGGCGGCACCACCCAGGCGACGGGACCAGGACAGGTCATCGCCTTCGACAACGGCTATCTCAGCGAGTTTCCGGCCGAAGTCCGGCATCTGTCAGGCAAGGCTGACGGTGTTCTGGTCGCGCAACAGACTGCGGCCAACCTCCACGCCGCGCCGGGCGACACCGTCGCAATCAACCGGATCGGCCTGCCGCCAGTCAACATGACCGTGGCCGGTATTGTCGACCTGCCCGATGCCGACTCGCTGTTCCAGGCCGTCGGGCTGCCGCCGCAGGCTGCCCCTCAAGCTCCCCCGGACAATGTGCTCGTGCTGCGGGAAGCCGAATGGCACCAATTGTTCGATCCGCAGCAAAGCACGCGCCCGGACACGACGCGGCTGCAACTGCACGTGCGGCTTGCACGGCAAGCGCTTCCGCCGGATCCTGTCTCGGCCTTCGCTTTCGTCGGCGGCGCACACAGGAACTTTCAAGCCCGGACAGTCGGGCAGGCACTGATCGCTGACAATCTCGGCGCACGCCTCGACGCTGTTCGAGAGGATGCGCGCTATGCCACGTTGTTGTTCCTGTTCCTCGGACTGCCAGGCGTCGCGCTGGGGGTGGTGCTGACCTTCGCCGTGACGGCGTCCGGCGGCACACGGCGGCGCATGGAACAGGCATTGATGCGCGTTCGCGGCGCCGCCATGTCGACGATTTTGGTTCTTTCGGCCGCCGAGGCGGGCGTGGCGGCGATCGCCGGCACAGTGCTGGGAATTGCGGGCGCGCTGCTGTTCGACACCCTTGTGCTGCACGGGGCCTGGATGCCAAGCTTGTGGGTGCTGGCTCCGGTGGCGTTGATCGGCCTCTCTGTGGGCTTTGTTGCCCATCTCTATCCGGCCTGGCGCGACGCACGCTCCAACACGGTAAGCGCTGCCCGCCGTGCCGTTGCTCGGCCAGAGATACCAATGTGGCGGCGCCTGTGGCTGGATGTGCTCCTGCTGGCGGCAGCCGGACTGTTCTTCTGGCAATCGGCCAGCACAGGATATCAGATCGTGCTCGCGCCCGAGGGTGTGGCCGCGACCGCGGTGGACTACAAGGCATTCATCGCCCCGGCCCTGTTGTGGGCGGGCACCGCACTTCTGACGTTGCGCCTGTCATACAGTGTGATCGCGGGCAACAGTCTATTGCTTCAGGCATTGATGAAACCGGTCGCGGGGCGGCTTGCCCCCATCGTGGCGACTGCGCTGTCGCGGGAGGCCCAGCGCCTGACCCTGGGCATTGCGATGACCGCGCTGGCCATCTCGTTTGCTACATCCAGCGCGATCTTCAATGTCACCTACAACGCTCAGGCGCATATCGACGCCGAACTGACAAACGGCTCCGAGGTCACCGCGTTCGGCACTTCCGAAAGACCTGCCGGCGCGCATCTGGCCGCTCTGGCGGCATTGCCGGATGCTGCGGCGGCGGAGCCAATGCAGCACCGCTTTGCCTATGTCGGCAACGATCTGCAGGATCTCTACGGTATCGATCCCAATCGTATCGGGCGCGCCACGAACCTCTCCGACGCCTATTTCGGCGGTGGCGATGCCAGCGCCGCTCTTGCAGGACTGACTATGACCCCTGACGGCGTACTCGTCTCTGAAGAGACGGTGCAGGACTTCCAGCTTCAGCCGGGCGACACGATCAATCTGCGGCTGACGAATGCCAAGGACCACCAATACCATCCGGCGCCGTTCAAGTTCATCGGCGTCGCGCGCGAGTTTCCCACCGCGCCGAAGGATTCCTTCCTCGTCGCCAATGCTGCCTATATCGCGCGCGTGACCGGTTCTGATGCGGCCGAATATGTCCTGATGCGGGCCAAAAGCAATCCGGCGATGTTGGCCGGCCAGGCGAGGTCGGCGCTGGGATCCGATCCTTCGATCAAGGTCGCCGACATTGGCCAGGCTGCCCACCTGATCGGGTCGAGCCTGACGGCAATCAATCTGGCCGGGCTTACCACGATCGAACTGGCGTTCGCCGTGGTGATGGCTGCCGCTGCGGGCGGCCTGGTTCTGGCGCTCGGCTTCATCGAGAGGCGCCGGAGTTTCGCGATATTGAATGCGATCGGCGCCAAGCCCAGGCAACTCGCCGCCTTCCTGTGGGGAGAAGGCCTTCTTGTCGTTGTCGGTAGCCTCGTCTTCGGACTCTTGTCGGGCGTGGCGACGGCTTGGATGCTGATGAAGTTGCTGACGGGGGTATTCGATCCCCCACCGGAGGCGCTAACAGTTCCCTGGCTCTATCTGGGGATTGTTCTTTCCCTAATGGTCGCGTCCGTCATCGCTGCCATCCTCACCACCGCTCCGCCGTCAACGTATAGCGCTGAATTCCTCAGAGATCTCTGAGCGTTGCGCCCTGGCAACGCTGACTGTTCCCAAGCGGAGCCTTACCGATTTGTATGTTTGCGGCAAAGCGGCCGCAAACAGCGTGTCCCAAACCCCATCAATGTCCGTCGGATCTTCCGGCGGCCACCGTTGGAGCCAGTCTCTCGGCCCGATCAACCGACAACAGGAGCATGAAACATGAAGAAGGCTGTCATCATCGCGGCATTGGCGCTTGCGACCGCCGCGTCCACGGTCGTTTTCGCCAAGGAAATGACCGGCACGATCAAGGCCATCAACAAGAACAATGATTCAATCATGCTTACTGACGGAAAGACCTTGAAGCTGCCGGAAGGCATTGAAGCCGAGACGCTCAAGGCTGGCGAAAAGGTCACGATCGTCTACTCCAGCAAGGCCGGCAAACTGATGGTTTCGGACATCCACGCGGCCAAATGTCAACGGCGGAGCAAAATCAGGCCAAGCGGCGGCGCAAAAGTAGGCCACTTGGCGCCGTAAGCGGGGAACGTCGGGAGGGCGTAGCCCGACCAGAGTTTCCCGCTTGCGGCGTCGGCAATTTTTCGAGGGGTTTCAGCCGGCCTTTCGGGTACGACTTTGGGCGAGACGATAGCTTTCGCCGTTCATCTCGAGGATGTTGACGTGGTGGGTGATGCGGTCGAGCAGGGCGCCGGTCAGACGTTCCGATCCCAGCGTTTCGGTCCACTCGTCGAAGGGAAGATTGCTGGTGATCAGCGTCGCGCCGCGCTCGTAGCGTTGCGAGATCAGCTCGAACAGCAACTCCGTCCCGGTCTTGGAGAGCGGCACGAAGCCCAGCTCATCGATGATGAGAAGCTTGTAGGCGGCCATCTGCTTCTGGAAGCGTAGCAGCCGCCGGTCATCGCGCGCCTCCATCATCTCGCTGACCAGTGCGGCGGCCGTGGTGAAGCCGACGGCCAGCCCCTCTGGCAGGCGGCCAGGCCGAGCCCGAGGGCGACATGGGTCTTGCCCGTGCCGCTAGGACCGAGCGCAATGACGTTCTCGCGCCGCTCGATCCATTCGCAACGCGCCAGTTCCTGCACCTGCATCCTGGTGAGCTTGGGGATGGCGTCGAAGTCGAAGCTGTCGAAGCTTTTGACGATCGGGAACCTCGCCGCCTTGATGCGGCGTTCGACCTTGCGGCGATCCCGCTCAATCATCTCCCGTTCGGCAAGCCGGGTCAGATATCCGACATGATCGACGCCCTCGGCGGCGCATTGCCGGGCCAGCTTCTGATACTCGCGCTGGAAGGTCGGCAGCTTGAGGATCTTGAGATAATGGGAGAGCAGGATCTCGAGCGCCTCGATGCTCATGCCGCTTCTCCCGCATCCGACGACAAGAGGCGCATGTACGCCTTCGCCGATGTCTTCTCGACCGTTGCCCTTGGCAGGTAGGGATAGATTGACAGGTCCAGTCGCGGCGGCCGCCGCTCCACCCGGCACAGGAGCAGGTGCTTGACCGCATCGAAGCCGATCGCACCGAGATGCAGGGCCTGCTTCACCGCCGCATGCAGGTCAGCAAGGTCGAAGCTTTCCAGCAGGCGGAGAACCTGCACATACTCGCGCCGGCCGTGCTTTGCCATGCGCGCCTCCATCAGGCGGCGCAGCGTAGCAAACTCCTCCGGCAGGTTCCAACCCTGGAGAGGGGCAGCCTGATCCAGCGCATTGATCTTCTGCTCGATCAGCGGCAGGTAATGGACGGGATCGAAGACGATGTCCTCACGATCCCAGCACCGCGGATGGCGGGCAATGATCTCGCCACGGTAGCCGATCACTACCTCATCGACATAGCCTCTGACACAGACGTCCTGATGGCCATAGGCGACCGGCACGGATAGTCGTTGGTCTTGTAGCGCACCAGCGACTGGGCCGTGACACGGGCGCTGGTCTGGTCGCAGGCATTGAAGGGCGAAGCCGGTAACGGGCGCATGGCGGGCGAGATCGCGCTGCAGCCGCTCGCCGATCGTCTCGCTCTCGCCCCGTAATCTGTCGCGCTGGCGCTTGCGACATTGCTCTTCCAGTCAGGCGTTGAATGCCTCCCATGTCGCGAACCGCGGGATCGGCACCATGAAGTTGCGACGCGCATAGCCGACAAGCCCCTCGACGCTTCCCTTATCTGGCATGATCGCGCTGACGCCTCGATATCTTTGCCGCACTTCGGTGGCAGGCGCTATGGTGAGACCATTCGGGATGTGGGGCGTCGGGAGCACGCGAGTGCGGGCAGGCCGAGCGAAAGACATGGGCTGCGAGCCCGAGCCTTTATATGGTCGCCCCTGCGGCTTACCCGAATGCGCTGCGAGCGCGGATCCGTAGTTGCCGTGTAGCCCGCCAGCTCCTGAGAAGAGGGATGACATAGCGAAAGGGGTAGATATGCGCATCATCGGCATGGATATCCACCGCGTCTTCGCCGAAGCGGTGGCCCTTGAAGATGGAGAAATCAAGCGACTTGGCCGGATCGGCATGACGCGGGAGCATCTGGAAGACTTTGCCAGAACACTTCTGCCGTCGGATCATGTCGTGGTGGAAGCGACCGGCAATGCGACCGCGGTTGTGGAGATCCTCGCTCCGCGCGTGGCAAGGGTGGCCGTGGCAAATCCGTTGCAGGTCCATCTGATCGCCAAGGCGAAGATCAAGACCGACGCGATCGACGCGCGCGTCCTGGCGCAACTCTATGCCGCAGGTTTCCTGCCCGAGGTCTGGATTCCCGATGGCGCAACCTTGGCTCGCCGACGTCAGGTGACGCGCCGAACGCAACTTGTCCGGCAACGGACCCGTCTAAAATCGATCGTCCAGTCGATCCTGCACGCGAACCTGATTCCACCCTGCCCATTTGCCGATCTCTTCGGCGGCAAGGGGCGGATCTGGCTGCGGGCCCAGTATCTACCGGACGACGAGCGGGAGGCCATTGAACGGCACGTCGAGGAATACGACCGCCAGTCCGATGCACTCAAGGGAGTGGAGCGTGACATTGCACGCGCCGCCTTGTCCGATCCGAACGTGACACGATTGATGACGATCCCGGGCATCGACATGGTGGTTGCTGTCGGATTGATGGCGGCGATCGGCAAAATCGAACGTTTTGACAACCCCGACAAGCTGGTCGCCTATATAGGTCTCAATCCAAGCGTCCATCAATCCGGTGAGGGACCGGCCCATTATGGTCGGATCACCAAACGCGGACGCGCAAATGCCCGCCATCTACTGGTCGAGGCGGCCTGGCAGACCGTTCGAAGCCCCGGGCCGCTACACGCTTTCTACGAGCGCGTGCGGGGCAAACGCGGCAATCACATTGCCGCAGTTGCGGTCGCCCGCAAGCTGGCGGTGATCATCTGGCATCTGCTGACGAGAGGTGAAGATTACAGCTGGGTCCGCCCCTCGCTACACGCCAAGAAACTTCGCGACCTCGAACTGCGCGCCGGACATCCGCCGCGACGCGGCCAGAAAGGCGCCGGCTACGACTACAACATCACGCAACGTCGCCGGGAGGAGCGCAACCGCGCTCAGCAGGCCGAAGGCGCATATCGGCGAATGACGGCCGGATGGCGACAAAGAGGGCCCCGCTCAAAACCCACGGACGCCACAAATGAGGAGCGACAATGATCAGGCTGCGCCGCAGGGCTTGAACCTCATGCCCTGCCGTTCACCACGTGGTCGCCCGTGGGCCTGAAGAAAATATCACAGATTCCGTCAAAAGGGCTATTCGATCTCATCCGTGTCATTGCCCTTGCCGGGGCGGCCATAGCGATCCCGGATCAGGTAATGGGACAGGAAGCCGCTGGACAGCGCTGCCCGTTTGCGCGGGCCGTCGGGCAGGATCTTCGCCACCAGGCAGCGGTCGTTGTCGTAGACGATCGACTGCGGCACCGTGCCGAAGAAGGAGAATGAACCGCCCCGGGTTTGCCGGAGGCTCCAACTTCCCAATAGGATGGAGCCATGATGAGCAAAACGACGAACAAGTTTTCCCCTGAGGTGCGCGAGCGTGCGGTGCGGTTGGTATTCGATCACGAGGCTGATCATTCTTCGCGCTGGACTGCCTGCCAGTCGATAGCGGCAAAGATCGGCTGCTCGGCGCACACGCTGCTGGATTGGGTGAAGAAGGCCGAGATTAATGCTGGCAAGCGAGCCGGCGTTCCGACAGACATGGCCGAGAAGATGAAGGCTCTTGAGCGGGAGAACCGGGAGCTTCGGCAGGCCAACGAGATACTGCGCAAGGCGAGCGCTTATTTTGCCCAGGCGGAGCTCGACCGCCCATTCAAACGATGATCGCGTTCATCGACGATCACCGCGAGGCGCATGGGGTCGAGCCGATCTGCAGGGTGCTGCCGGTCGCCCCGTCGACCTACCACGATCATGTCGCCAAGCGCGCCGATCCCGAGAAGCTGTCGACGCGGGCGAAGCGGGACCTCGCGCTGAAGCCGGAGATCGAGCGCGTCTTCGCCGAGAACTTCGAGGTCTACGGCGCGAGGAAGGTCTGGCGGCAGATGCTGCGCGAGGGCTTTGATGTCGCGCGCTGCACGGTCGAGCGGTTGATGGCCGACCTCGGCCTTCACGGCGTCATTCGCGGCAAGCCGATCCGCACCACGGTGCAGGACAAGGCCGCGCCGTGCCCGCTTGACCGCGTGAACCGGGTCTTCCACGCGCCGGCCCCGAACATGCTCTGGCTTTCGGATTTCACCTATGTCAGCACCTGGTCGGGCTTCGTTTACGTGGCCTTCGTCATCGACGCCTACGCCCGTCGTATTGTCGGCTGGCGGGTGAGCAGGACCGCCCATGCGAGCTTTGTGCTCGACGCTCTCGAACAGGCCTTGCACGAACGCCGACCCGTTCATCGCGGTGGTCTGGTTCATCATTCGGACCGCGGATCGCAATATGTCAGCATCCGCTACACCGAGCGTCTCGCCGAAGCCGGCATCGAACCGTCTGTGGGCAGTGTCGGCGACAGCTACGACAACGCACTGGCCGAGACGATCAACGGCCTCTACAAGGCCGAGGTCATCCATCGCCGGGGACCATGGCGAAGCTTCGAGGCGGTCGAGTTCGCCACGCTGACCTGGGTCGACTGGTTCAACAATCGCCGGCTGCTGGAACCCATCGGCAACATCCCGCCGGCCGAAGCCGAGGAACGCTACTACGCCATGCTGGAAGAACCGGCCATCGCGGCATAACTTAAACCAGAAGGCCTCCGGCAAACCCGGGGCGGTTCAGTCTCGTCCGAGCGCAGCACCTTGCGGACCACTTTCCGCGAGATCTTCAGCTCCCGGCAGATCGCCTTGATCGACTTCCCCTGCACCAGCGACAGCCGGCGTATCTTTGCAATCGTCTCCACAACCAACATCCAAAACACAAATGCCTCCGATCAAACCGGAGGCACTTTGATGACCCCACGTTAAGGGGTCCCGTTTGGACGAAAATTACCCCTCAAACAGGGTCCTCATTCCACGAAAAATCACATTGACTGGAATACGGGGCCTGCCTCGGTGAGGTTGTGCAGGACATCGACGGCATGGCCGAAACATCGGCTGCGGGTCAGAATTAATTCTGCCGATCCATTTGGGTCGTAGAACCGTGCCACCGGCAGCAGGTCACGCCGAGCATTGGCATTCCAGTTCAGCCGGACCTTGACCTCTGCCGGGAACAGCCGGGCGAGCCTGCCGCGCTCGTCCATTTCGTGAACCGTCGCGGTCTTACGGTCGAGAAGCGCATACAGCATCAATGCTCGCCACGACATCACCGACAGATAGGTTCTATCCTGCACCCAGCCATCGATCTCGTAGCGCACCCAAAATGGCTTCGAACGGGGCGTCTTCAGCCGCTGGATCGGCGTGTCGCCGATGTAGAAGCCGGTCGTGAATAACAGAGCAAGATCGGCGATGGACGAAATGTCGTCGGTGTTGTTCTTGTCGGCGCGCTGCATCGGCTCCCCCTGTGTTGGCAGCGGCAAGCAAGCGCCGTTGCAGCCAAAGAGCGAGCAAAGGCTGGCCGCCCGGGAGCAATGGAGGGAACGGCTGGCGCGCAGGGCAAGGCACGCTTTCCAGCGCTTCGTCCAGAAGTAGAGAAGCATCAAGGAACGCGGCCAATAGGGCGAGCGCAGCCATACAGCACCCGACCGCAGGCGCTTATCATTGACGCTCTACGGCGACATCAGAACCACAAGAAACCCGAATGCGGCGACCTGTCCCTCGCTCGCGGAGCCTCGCGCCGATTTTAGTCCTCGCAGTAAGCCGAAATTATCGTTTGCATGCAACTGTCAGGCCCCGAAGGACACGGTCGCATCATGAAATACAACCCCGCATTGGACGGTGTCAGGGCGATTTCCATCATCGTCGTTGTTGCGTTTCACGCCTCCTTGCCTTTCGCGCAAGGCGGCATGATCGGTGTCGACATATTCTTTGTCTTGAGCGGATATCTAATCACCACGATCCTGCGAAACGAACTACGGAGTTTTGACAGGATTGACCTAAAGCGATTTTACCTTCGCAGGGCGGCACGTCTCATGCCGGCGTTGGTGGTCAGCATGGCGGTGACCTACACCGTCTTTGCGGTGATCGCCCCCGACCTCAACATCACATGGGACATCGCGACCGCATTGCTCTACGTGTCGGACTATGGCGCTGCGTTCTGGGGCGTTCCGACGTACGTTACACACACTTGGTCTCTCTCGGTCGAAGAGCATTTTTACATTCTTTGGCCACTTTTCCTGATCGCCACCCGAAATATGCCAGGAAGAGCATTGGCAAAACTGCTGATCACCATGTTCGCGGTAGCGACGGCATGGCGCTTTGTCGACGCGCTCGTTTGGAACGACTGGGTGCGAACCTACTACCGCTTCGACACGCGCTTGAGCGGCATGATCCTCGGCGGCGTGCTGGCGGTAGCACAATGGCGCGTAACAGAAGACACGGCACGGAAATTCGGCAAAACAGGCCTCTACATGCTGGCCTTGCTGGTCGTGTGCTTGCGCTGGAAGTTCATGCCGTCCCTGCTGATCGGCGGGTTCTTGGCCGAGATCGCAACGGCTCTGCTGATAGTAGCCTTGACGTCTGGACATCAAACATCGATCGGCAACGCGGTTTCGCACCCGTGGCTTGTCCGTATCGGGGTGCTATCCTACTCGATTTACCTGTTTCACTACGGCTTTGCCTTCTTGCTGCGAGACGTACTCGATCCGTTTTCGACTTTCGCCCTCTCGTTCGGGGCCGCATTCCTGCTCGCGGCGGTGTGCAACCACTATGTGGAAAAGCCGGTCAGATCGTGGGCAAACCGCGCCCGCCCGTTGCTTTCGTCTCAAGCCAAGCCCGGGCGAATTGGCAGCGTTCCGCGGAGCGCCGGAGGGTGAAGCGCCGTTGCAGCCGAAGGGCGGGCAAGGCTGGCTGCACAAGGCATTGCCGGTTACGGGAAGCGCGCAGAGGCGGTGCAAGCTTTCCGGCGCTTCGTCCAGAAGCACAGAAGCATCAAGGAACGCGGCGCAGCCGGAAACTGTGCCGCACAGCGCACCCTACCGACCGCGTGTCCATGGCGCTCATTGACAGCGTTGCGGCAACGCCGGAACGCACGAAGGGCATGGGATCGTTCGATCCCATGCCCTTCTGATGCTAGCTCCTTGTGAAAACTGCGCGGTTTATCCGGCCTTGCGCAACTGCTTGCTGCGTTCGGCCGCTGCTGCGGCAAGCTGCGGGTCGAGTTCGCCGGCCTGCACGGCCTCGATCAGTGTGTCGATGACGCTCGGCAGCGCGTCCAGCTGGCCGACCTCAATGGCGTTCTTGTCCTTGGCGAATTCGATCGCCTTGCCGGCATAGCGCAGGCCGAAGAAGACCTTGCGATAGGCATCCTGGAACCAGCCCTGACGAATGCGCTTGGGGGCTTCCACCAGCACGCGCTGGCCCGCCTCGTTTTTGCGCCAGACCTTGTGCGTCGGTGCGTAATGCTGGCCGGCGAGCTTGGCTTCGGCCATCGCCTTCTGCGCGGCAAGCGCCTCCACGACCTTGTCGCGGGCGCGCTGGATCGGGTCGGAATGAACAGCCGGAGGTTTGGCGTTGGCGAGCTTGAGGGCCTTGAGATGGGACATGCTGGCATCCTTTCGGGTCGTTGAACTGCCTTCCCGACTACAGCCAGAGGCCAAAAGGGCGAGCGAAGAGTTCACACCGCTTGCAGCATCACCATTCGGTCTGCCCCGGCCTCAGATTGTCCTTGATCTGCTCGACGCTGACCTGGGCATAGTGCTTGTCGATCATGGCGATCGAGGTGCGGGTGTTGCGGGCAACGTCGTGCACCGAGACGCCCTGGGCGATCAGCGAGGAGATGTAATAGTGGCGCAGCGAATAGCTGGTGCGCCGCACGCCGCGATGATCGGTGACCAGATTGCAGGCCTTGAGCAATTCGCCAAAGCCCTTTTTGAACGACTGGATGCGATTGCCGCGATGATCGGCGAAGACCGGATCGTCATCGACGGGTTCCCGTTCGCATTCCTGCTCGAACAGGTTCCATAGTTGCAGGAACCAGGGGATGGCGCCAAAGAGCGGAACCAGCGTGCCGCTCTTGCCCTTGCCGCGCACCCGAAGCCGGATGTCCATCTCGCCGATCGGCTTGTCCTTGACCTCACGGAAGCCGAGAACGTCGCCCCAGTTGAGGTTCTTCATCTCCGTGGGGCGCATGCCGGTATGGGCGGCAATCTCGATATAGGCATGCAACTTGGTGCGGTCGCTCGTGGTGTGCCGATCCATACGCGTCAGCGTCCATTCGCGGCCGTCCTTGGCCTTGATGTGCTTCGTCGTCGCGACCGTTTCGTAGATGCGCCGTTCGCTGGCTTCGATCAGCTTTGCATATTCCTCGGGGGTGAAGCTCGGCCGCCGGTTGTCGATGCGCCGCAGCACCCGGATCTCCGGCATCTCCATTTGCCCGACATAGCCCCACTTGGCCGCCTGCCGGAACAGGGTGCGCAGGATGACGAGTTCGCCGCGCTGGCGGCTTAGGGAAGGCACCGCGTGCTTCACCGCGCGGGCAAAAATGCTGCCCATGCGCTCGTAGCGGATTTTGTCGATGTCCTTGCCTGGCCCGGTCACCCAATATTGGCGCCGCCAGTCGAGATAGCGTTCAAGATCGGCTTCGCGGATGTTCTCCATCGCGCGGTTGCCGAAGAAGCCGACGAAGTAGCGACGGATGACGGGTGGCCAGTGCTGCGGATGATAGGGGCTGCGCTCGCCGCGCGCGCTTTCCTTGGCGACATGGTCGATGAACTCTTCGGCCACCACCGCGAACGGCTTGGCCTGCGGCAGCAGGCCGTTCTTGTTGCGATAGTTCGCCTCGTGCCAGATCTCGGTTGCCAGCCGCTGCGCTTCGATCTCGTCCTCGGTGCCAAGGCTTTTCCTGATTTGCTGGCCGCCCATGGAGAAGCGCATGGACCAGTTTCTGGTGCCGGTCCGCTGGAACAGGACAAAGGGCTGCTTGTTGCGCTGTAACACGGAACCAGGTCTCCAATGGTGTTACGTCGATAGCGCATGCTGCGCTAAGACTGTGCTAACGCGCCCGTAGCGCAGCAGGGCCGGCCATTGAAAACAAAGAGCTTTTTGGGGGACTGTGCTAGGGCTGTGCTAGCTTATTGCCAGTGGGAACAGGTTCAACCTGTTTCAGAAAACCCAGCAAAATCAAGGGGTTTGATGGTAGCGGAGGACGGATTTGAACCGCCGACACAAGGATTATGATGCCCAGGGCTATCATTGAAAAGAAAAAGCTTTTCGTCTTCGTGTGACGTTTATGTGCCGTGGAGTTTTGCCGCAAGCCTACCTGCTCGGGCCTTCTGGCGCCTCTCGGTGTCCTCGTCTTTGAACAAACTGCCGTAGATATCGAACGTCATCTGGATCGAGCTGTGGCCCATTTCGACCTGGACCTCTTTCGGATTGGCGCCGTCGGCGATCAGCATTGAGGCGTGGAAATGCCGGAGGTCATGGAAGCGATAGCGCGGTTCCATCACCGGCTTGCCCTCCTTGTCGAGTTCCACCTTGCCCTTGGCATTCTTCACGAGGTCGCAGACGCCGGCCGCGATCTGGATCGGCTTCCAGGCCCTATTGTAGATGTTCGATTGCGACTGCGGTCGCCCTTCCTCGCTGGGGAATGCGAGATCGCCGGGTGGGCATGCGAGCTTCCATTGCCGCAGCATGGAAACCAGGGCAGGGGGGATCGGTATCGATCGGCGACCGGCCTTACTCTTGGGCGCTCCGATTACACCCCATTCGTCTGCCCGCTGGCGGACGTGCACGAGCGCGTTGGCGAGGTTGACGGCATCCCAGGTCAGGCCGCGCAATTCGCTCGCCCTCATGCCTGTATGGATCGCCGTGCACAGAAGCACACGGCGCCGGCTCCATGCCTTCGATGTCACCAAACCTATCGGCGTCCCATCGGGCTCCGATAGCTCGTCGAGCTTGGCGAGGATCGCCTTGATATCAGCTATGGCCGGCACCTCGGCGGCCCCGTCCTCGTCGCGCGTGGCGTTGCCGATCTTGACCTTGGCGGCATGGTTCGTGGCGACCTTCCCGCGGTCGTGCATCTCGCTCAGGATGCCCTTGAGGCTTGCCAGAACTTTCTTTGCCAGCGACCGGGAAAGCTTCTCCAGAAGCTCATCCCGAAATGCCATGACGCGCGCCTGGTTAAGCTGCCCGAGCTTCACCGTGCCGAGCATCGGCACGAGGTAGGTATCGCGGTGATACTCGTACTGGCGCACGGTACTGCGTTCGGCTGGCGGCCTGTCGCCCCTGCCTGCCTTCACGGCCTTAATCCAGATGTCCGCCGCGTCCTCCAGGGTGATGTCTTTGTTCGGGGCGACGTGGGTGCCGTCCCTGACCTCGACGCGCACCGTCGTCTCAAAGGCAACTGCTTCGGCCTTCGTGTCGAAGCTCTTGCGCTGGCGCTCGCCGTGCTGGTCGACGTAATCGAGTTGCCAGCCTTCGCGCGGCTCGCCCTTGCTCGTTTTCCATCGGCGCTTGCGGATAGCCATTCTAGAACGGGATCTCGTCGTCAAGCTGCCGTGGCGAACTTCTGGACGGCTTGGGATCAAGCTCAATCGGATTCTGATAGTCATCTATCGCGAAAGTCGTTCCGTCCTTGTTCACGGTAACAGTTTCGCCGGTGGTCAGTTTGAATGTGATGGAGTCGGAAGCAAAGTTGATGCCTTCCACCAAGGGATGCCCGACCAACACTTCCCCTGCGATATCAGTTAGCATTCGGGTTTCTTTGAGTTTCTCCTGAAACCGCCGTGTGATTGCGCGCCAGTCATCACGCCTCTTCAAAGCCTCGTCCAGAAGCTTCCGCGCGGCCTCAACTTCCGACTGCAGGCCCATATCCTGCTGGAAGGCCGTAATGCGCTCTACCAACTCGACCGGCAGGACGTAGACACGTCGCTGTGTCTTCTCCTTCTCATCGGCCATCACAGTTTTCCCCAGAAAATTCGCAAATCATGAACACATGATTGCACAGGGGTTGAAACACGGCAATTGACCTTGTAATGGTAACGTTAATGGTAACTGATTCGCACATGAACGAATGAGGAAACCAGATCGGGAAATCGGCACAAAGGAAATCGGTATGGACATGACCACTGACAAAGACGAAGCCCAGGACCTCCTATGGGGAGCCGAGGAAATCAGCAAGGTGATCGGCAGGACGGTCACGCAGACGCAGTATCTGCTGCGCACCGGGAAGCTTCCGGCAAAGCGCGTGGGCGAACGTTACGTCGCCAGCAAGCGGAAGCTGATTGCATATCTGCTGGAGGACGCGGCTTGAGCACCCTCCAGCAAAAGAAAGGCCCGGCAGAGGCGGCAACCTCTCCGAGCCACGGTTCCAGCAACCCCTCTCAAGGAAACGAGAACATGCAGACAGATAGCATGCCCGCGCCGGCGGCGCCAGAGTTCCCAATCCCGTACGCGATGCAAGGGCCTTACGACGACCTGCGCGATGCGCTCGCTCTACTCGACCTGATCGACCGGTTCTTCGACGACGGCTGGCATCACGGCATCAGCAAGGAGAATGTCGCCAATCTCTCGGTCGCATTCGCGATGGCTCGGAGCAACCTCAGAACGGTTGCCGCCTTCCTGGAGGCGGACAAGCGGGACGACACGCGTGATCTCTATCGCCGGGTACGCCGCGAACAGATCAGCGCTTGCTACGAGAGGGGCATGGCATGAGCATCACCCGTCGCATCTTCCTTCGCCATACCGCCGCAGCCGGTGCCGCTGTAGCCGTCACGGCTCCGGCAGTCGCCGCCGAACCGGAAATGTCGCCACGCGATCAGGCAATTTGGCATCTGCGCGAACTGGAACGTCTTCTCCGTGAAGATGGGGGCACGGCCGTCACGGTCATGGCGGTTGCCACATATGGCAACGATGCCAAACTGATCGGGATCCAGCACACCAGACGCCTGATTGACCGCGACGGCATGTTCGCCTCGGACACGAAGGGAGGGCCGCGCAATGCCTGACCCGATCACCCTGCCCGACAGTCTCACCAAGCACATGCAGCCTGTCCCGGATATCGAGATCATCCGCGAGGCCGCCCAGGTCATCAGCCACGCCATGGAACGGGTGCATCGCGCGCCCTTCAAGTTCATGGTCGGCCACGATTGCAGCTTTGTCTTCGTGCACCGCGTCCGCGATGGAGGCGCCAATGGATGACACCAGCGTCGAGCGTCGCCTTCGTCATCTAGCGAAGGCCAGCGGCTTCAACTTCAAGAAGTCGACTACATCCAAAGGGCCGGATAACCGCGGCGGCTATCAGCTTTTTGAGACCGCAACGAATGCCGTCGTCGATGGTATTCACTACGAACTGGACTTGCGAGCGGTTGCGATCCGCCTTCAAAGGCTTGGTGTTCTTGGGGGAGGTCGGGTCGATGGCTGATCCCCTCGAAATATTCAACGAGCTGTTCGAAGGCGTCTTCAATTCTACGGCAAGCCGTGAAAACAAAATCACGGCAAGCCGTAAAACTCGCAGCGGGAGGCATCGGGGCTACATCGTCGAGTATCGTCCGCAGAAGAAAACCCTGCGCTTGCTGGCCGATGTGCAAGCGGTCCTGGACGAATATGAAGCCTACTGGCCGCTGACGTGCCGGCAAATCTATTACCGGCTGATCGGTGCGCACGGCTACCCGAAGACGGAGGACTTCTACGCCCGGCTTTGCGAGCACCTTGCCAACGCCCGCCGCGCCAAGGTCATCCCCTTCGATGCCATCCGCGACGACGGCGTGACAACCTACACGCTCGAACACTTCGATGGCGAGGAGGACTTCCTTCGCCACGTCCGCGAGCTTGGCGAGGGCTACAAGCGCAACAAGATGGCGGCCCAGCCGGTCCATGTGGAAGTGTGGTGCGAGGCGGCGGGAATGCTGCCTCAGCTCTATCGTGTGGCCGAGCGCTATTCGATCCCGGTCTATTCGTCTGGCGGCTTCGACAGCCTCACCGCCAAGAAGCGCCTCGCCGACCGGATATGCGAGAAGGGCAAGCCGGCGATCATCCTCCACCTGGGAGACTTCGACCCGAGCGGGCAATCGATCTTCGACAGTGTAGCAGAAGATGTCTCTGCCTTTGTCGAGGCGGATCGTCCGTGGGCCACCGTGTCAGTGAAGTTCCGACGCGTAGCCCTGACCGCTGAACAGGTCGAAGCCTACGGCCTGCCGACCGCGCCGCCCAAGGCCACGGACTCCCGCACAAAGACATGGCAGGGCGGCACCTGCCAGCTGGAAGCCCTGCCTCCCGACGAGATCGCCAACATCCTCCGCAAGGCGATCGTCGACAGCATCAGCGTGTCGATGTGGATTGACGAGTCGGAAAAGGAGAAGCTGGACAGGGTGAAGATCGCAGGATCGCTGCCATCTCCGGGGAGGGCTGGCCAGTGAAGCAGCGCTATTCACCCGGTGAGCACTTTACGAAGCTGATCCGTAACGCGATGGAGGAGCCTGCTTGGCGGGCTCTCTCCTCGACGGCGCAAGCCCTTTATCCGTGGCTCAAACTGGAATGGCGCGGGCCGGATGCGAACAACAACGGCAAGATCAGCTTGAGCGTCAGGCAGGCAGCGGCTGCAATGGGTGTTACGCCAGTGACGGCATCCAATGCTTTCCACGACCTCCAGCGCAAAGGCTGGATCGTCGTCACCCAGGCGGCACACCTCGGCATCGATGGCGCGGCGAAGTCAGCGACATATGAACTCACCGAACTGAGGATGCCCCTAGCCGAAAAAGGACAGGACGGCCGCAAGCTCTATCGCGAGTGGCGTCCAGGGCACGACTATCCGGTGCAGACCGTCAGCTCAAATAACCCGCGAGGAAACAACGGCCGGAAAACAAAACCCTGTCATAGAAACTATGACGCCACTGTCATAGAAACTATGACGAAAAAGCGGAGACTGTCATGATTTCTATGACGCCCCGTATCGAAAACTATGACGGTTTTGACTATTTTGAGCTTCCGACTGTCATAGAAACTATGACAACCTTAATCTACCATACCTATCAGGCGAAGCCGGAGAGCAGAGCCGAGGGAGGCGAGCATGCAAGGTAGCCTGTTCGATTGGACCCCGCCGTGCCGAATGATCGTCTTCCCCATGAGCAGGCGTGTCGGCCGAATTCGCGATGTCGCGGTGAAAATGCTCGACAAGCCAACTGACCGAGCGGCCACGTTCTACCGGGACCAAGTGACCGATGGCATCCTCAAGCAGATGGTCAAAGCCCGTATCTCGGAGGCGGAACAGGATGAGCAACTCGGCGCATTCTGGCAGGCGGTTCAGGCCGAGATGATCCGGCTGACATACTGCGGTCATGGCACCGGAGGAGGCGCAGCGTGAGCAACGTGTTCGCCTTCCCGCGCCCGTTTCAGGAGCGCATCGAAATCACGGCTGGCATGGATATGGACACGGGCAGACAGGTATTCCTATTCGACCTCAAGATGGCGGACGGGAGTTGCATCATCGACGATTGCGCGACCTTGGAGGAGGTGGAGCGGAAAGCACTCGACTACCAGCGGGAAGGCTATGCCGTTTCGTTCCTGGGGCTGCGCTTATGACGCGCCACGTCACGGCAGCGGAGTTCGACGCGATAGTGAAGCCGAAGCGGATCGATCGACTATGGGGCCGGCCAGCCATCGCGCGGGCCCTTGGTGTGTCTGAGGACACTGTTACGTCATGGGCGAAGATACCTGGCGTTCCGATCTACGAGCCGCTGCCGGGGCGGTATCTGGCCTACCGATCCGAGCTTGAGCCGTGGCTTCGGACCAAACAACCCGGCGGAAACCCCTGATTTTCCGAGGTTCTCGGCAACTGGCCGAGTAGGAATTCAAATCCGCGCGGGCGATAAACTCGTCGATGCGGATCTGGCCCTTCAAATCTGAGCGGAAAGCTCTGACCGACGAAGAAATCCTCGACATGCTCGGGGGCAGCGTCGGCACTTCCTCCGGCATCGCCGTGTCGGCGGATACCGCGCTACGGGTGCCGGCCGTCGCCGCTGCGGTGCGCACCATCTCGGAAGCAGCCGCCTGCCTCGACGTGAAGGTGGTCGAGATCGACGGCCGAACCGAAACCGAAGTCCCCGACCATCCCGCCGCGGCACTGCTGAAGCACGACGCCAACGACTGGACCTCCGGCTTCGAGCTGATACGCCAGCTTGTCGTCGACGCGCTGACCCGCGACCAGGGCGGGCTTGCCTGGGCGAACTGGATCAACGGCGAACCTGCCGAGATCATCCGCTACCGGCCCGGCATCATCGCGGCGGAATACGACAAGGACGGCACGGGGGAGCCGAGCTACCGGATCAACGGCCGGCCAACGCCCTCCCAGCAGATCATCCATCTCAAGAGCACCTTCGAGAAGTCGCCCCTGACGCTCTGCCGGGAAGCCATCGGCGTGGCGCTGGTGATGGAGAAGCACGCCGGGCGGTTGTTCGGTCGTGGCGCCCGCCCTGGTGGCGTGATCGAGACGGCCAAGTCTGTGGGCGATGACGGCGTCGTCAAGATGCTGAAAGGCTGGAAGGCTGCCCACGATGGCGCGGACAATGCTGGCCGGACTGCCGTTTTGTGGGACGGCGCGCAGTGGAAGCAGATGACGCTAACCAGCGTCGATGCGCAATTCCAGCAGCTTCGCCTTTTCCAGCTTCAGGAAATCGCCCGCGCCTTCAATATGCCGGCCTCCATGCTGGGCGACCTATCCCGCGCCACATGGTCGAACTCGGCCGAGATGCAGCGCCAGTTCCTCATGCTCTGCCTGGAGCCGTGGCTGAAGGCGCTGGAAAGCGCGTTCCGGCGCGCGCTGTTCTCGAAAGAAGACCGCAAGCGCTTCGCCGTCCGCTTCGATCGCGACGACTTCACCAACGTCGATCTGACCGCCCGCGCCACGGCGATCAACAGCCTCGTCGCCTCCCGCGTCCTCAACCCCAACGAGGGCCGGGCCTGGCTCGACATGCCGCCGTACGAAGGCGGGAACGAATTCGCGAACCCCAACACCGGCGCCAGTCAGCCGGGCGGTGTCCCCAAACCTGGGGAGACCCCCAGCGGCACCGACGCTGCCACGATCGATGAACTTCGCGCCGAAATCGAAAGGCTCAAAAATGGATCTGAGTGAGATCGTCAAGTCCACCTCGGCGCAGGACGCCGGCCACGAGTTCGAACTGCTGGACCCGGTGCGGGGCGACCCGACCGGCATCAAGCTTATCGTCGCCGGCCCTGACTCGGAGATCGTGCGCAAGGCCCGCCACGAGATGACGAAGGAAATCTCTCGGCAGTCGGCGCGGCGCGGTGGCCTGACGCCCGAGGGGCAAGAACAGATCATGGACGAGTTCCTCGCCGCCGTCGTGCTCGGCTGGACCGCCAAGGAAGGCGGCAAGGCGGTGCCCTACTCGAAGGAGGCATTCCTGCGGCTGCTCAAGGCCGGCACGTGGGTGCGCGCCCAGGTCGACGGCTTCGCCGGTGACCGCAGCCCCTACTTCAAGACGAAGGCCTGACCATGGATCATCTTGAGGTCAAGGCAGCATTCACGACGGGAGAGGCCGGCCAGATCGCCGGCTACGCCTCCCTGTTCGGCCGCCCCGCCGACGCGGTGAGCGACATCATCGCTGCCGGCGCCTTCAAGAGCAGCCTGGCCTCTGGTCTTCCCAAGATGAAGGCCGAGCATGACGGCCCCGACGTCGGCGTGTGGGAGGAAATCGTCGAAGACGACATGGGCCTGCGCGTGAAGGGCCGGTTCGACCTCAAGAGCCAGGCCGGCAAGGCCGCCTACGCCGCCGTTCTGTCGGGCCGGAAGGATGGCCTCTCCATCGGCTACTTCGCCACGAAAACCGCCCAAGAGCGCGACGGCTCGCGGGTGCTTCTGGAAATCGACCTGAGGGAGATCAGCGTCGTGCGCGAACCGGCATCCAGCCGCTCGCGAATTCTCTCCGTCAAATCGGCTGCGGCCGGAAAGGAAGGCACCATGCCTGAGAACGAACAGGGCGCCGCGCCTGAGATGGCGGCACTGCAGACCGAGGTGAAAAACCTCGCCGAGGCGATGAAGGGCTTCAAGCCCACCGACGTCGCCTCGCTGGAATCGCGGCTCGCCGAACTGGAAAAGAAGGCGAACCGACCCGGCGGTGGCGGCGATGACGCCAAGCAGCACGAGATCACCGAGCGCAAGGCGTTGGCCTCCCTGATCCGCTCCGGTTCCACCGAGGAGATCAAGTCCGTCGGCGGCACGTTCGAGATGAAGGCAGCGGCTTCGGACAACGATCCGGCCGGCGGCTATTTCGTCCTGCCCACGGTGGACCTGACCATCCGTGCGCTGATGACCGACCTCTCGCCGCTGCGCGGCCTGGCCGAAGTCGTCTCCATCTCCACCGATCGCTATGAGCGCTTCTACAGCTTCGGCAAGCGCGGCGCCCAGTGGGTATCGGAGCGCGATGATCGTCCCCAGGACACGGCCCGGCCCGAGCTGGTCAAGCACTCCTATGGCGTGGCGGAACTCTACGCCGCCCCGGCAGCGACCCGCCATCTGCTGGACGATGCGGCCACGGACATCGCCTCCTGGCTGATCAACAACGCCGTCCACGACTTCGCCGAGACCGAAGGCGACGCCTTCCTGGAGGGCGACGGGATCGACGGTCGTCCAAGGGGCCTGCTGACCTATCCCACGTCCAAGGAGAAGGACTTTGAGCGCAACTGGGGCAATTATCAGTACGTCCCCGCTGGTCATGCTTCGGCGCCGACCGACAAGAACCTGACCGATGCCGCGATCCGGCTCGTGGCCAGCCTGCGCAAGCCCTACAAGGGCAACGCCTGCTTCTACATGAACAGCAACACCGCCGTGCGCTTCCGCACCATCGTCGACGAGATCGGCCGTTACCTGTGGGCTCCCACCGGCAACCTGATCGAAGGCGTCGAGCACCCGCTGCTGGGCTACCGCGTCGAGATCGACGAGGGCATGCCGGACATCGGCGCGGACGCGCATCCGGTCGCCTTCGGTGACTTCCGCCAGGCCTACGTCATCGTCGATCGGCAGGGCGTGCGCATCACCCGCGATGAAGTCACCCAGAAGGGCCGCATCCTGTTCGACACCTACAAGCGTGTCGGCGGCGGCGCGGGCGATTTCAACGCCCTGAAGTTCCTCAAGATCGCGGCCAATTAAGGAGGCGCACATGCGAAAGGACAGCTATTCCAACGTCGCCGTCGCGGCGTCCCTTGCCCCGGCCGTACAGGCGGCCACGGCCAAGGGCGCGACCGTCAACACGTCGGGCTTCGGCACGGCGCTGCTGGTGGTCAACACCGGAGAAATCGCCGGATCGGGCGACTACAGCCTGAAGATCCAGGAGAGCGACACCACCACCGACGGCGACTTCGCCAACGTGGCGGCCGATGATCTGATCGGGGTTCTCCCGGCCACGCTGGAGGCCAGCAAGGTCTACCGGCAGGCCTACATCGGCAAGAAGCGCTACCTGCGGGCGGTCATCACGAAGGCGGGCGGTACGTCCATCGCTGCCGGCGCCGTCTTCGTGCTCGGTACGCCTGCCCTGGCACCGGTGGCCTGACATGCCGGTCAGCGCTCCCCGAGTGTGTGGTCATTGCGGTGGCGTTCACCAGTCAGGTGAGCGCTGCCCCAAGGCTGCCGCGCGCGACAGGGAGCGCAAGGCTCGTTTCGACAGGAAGCGGCCAAACAGCAGCCAGCGCGGTTACGACCGCGAATGGGAGAAGGCGGCGAAGGAGTTCCTTGCACAGCAGGAGAACTGGTGGTGCGCGTGTGGCGCTCCTGCAACCGTCGTCATGCATCGCCGCAGCATACGCACGGCGCCTCACTTGCGAATGGAGCGGGCCAATTGGCGGCCCGGCTGCCATCGCTGCAACGCAATCGATGCCGCCGCCGAGCGGCGCAAATTGAAAGGAAAGTAGCTATGTCCAACCTGATCGGGACAGCAAAGACCAAGCTCTACATCGGTACGGCGAAGGCATTCACCGGCACCGAGTTCGTTGCCTCGGACTTCACCACGGAAACGTGGACGGAGATCGACGGCACCACCAATCTCGGCGGCGCCGGTGATACGGCGGAGCTGATCACCTCCAACCAGATCGGCCAGGGCCGCACCCGCAAGATGAAGGGTGTGGTGAACGCTGGCCAGATACAGGTGGTGTGCGACCTCGATCCCGCCGATCCTGGCCAGATCGCCCTCATCGCCGCCCAGAAGTCTCGTGAGAGCTTCGCCTTCAAGGTCGCGTTCAACGACGCTCCCGCCGGCGGCACGCCTTCGATCCGCTACTTCGCCGCTTACGTGATGAACTTCACCGAGCAGTGGGACGAAGCCAACTCCATCATGAAGCTGAACACGACGCTGGAGATCGACTCCAACATCGTCCGTGTCGCGGCAGCCGAAGCGGAGGGCTGATCGGATGGATGAGAAGGCTTTCGAGGCCCTCACCCAAGCCGTCCGCGAAAGCAAGGAAGCGCTCGAGGAGTTCGGGCGCAACCTTCAGGAGAGCGTAGCCGCGCTGGAAGCCCTGGTCGCGCTGATGCTCGCTGCACAGGCTGGAGGGAAATAGTGGCCAAGTCCGCGAAGCTCGATGTCCTGCTCGCCCATGCCAGAGCCCACTGTGACCGCGAGGGCATTCGCCTGTCCACGTTGTCCACGCGGCTGTTCAACGACGGCAAGGTGCTGGCGCGCATCGAGCGCGGCGCTGACATGACCCTGCGGCGCTACAGCCGAGCGATGACGATGCTCTCCGAGCCCCCGGGGGTGGTCGACAACTTTCGACCGCTTCTGGGGACCAGCGCGGGGGGCATCGCGCGCGATTTGCAACAGAGGTGAAGGCTGATGGCACTGACTGTCGAAGACCTGAAGGCGCATTGCAACGTCACCGACTCGGCCGATGACGGCGTCCTGACGCGCCTCCTGGGCGCGGCCACGGCCCATATCGAGCGGCTGCTGGGCTTCAAGGTCGACGATGCCGAGGAGTTCCCTGCCGGCACGCCTGCGGACCTGGAACTGGCGATCCTGATGCTCGGGGCAGAATGGTATGCGAACCGGGAGGCCACGATCACCGGCACGATCATCAACGCCATCCCGATCGGTGTGGAGCAGATCGTCAACGAGCATCGCCGGTACACCTTCGGAGTGTGCGGCAATGGCTGACGATGGCGGCATCGGACGGCTGCAGGCGCGGCTTGCGGCAATCCCGAAGAATGTGAAGGCGGCTGTGCAACCTGCCCTCGTCAAACAGGGCGAGGCCATGGCCGGCACAATGCGCAGTTTCGCGCCGGTGGATACGGGCAAGCTGCGGGACAGCATCGCCGTGACGCCTCCCGACGCCTCGACGCCCGCCTATTCCACTCCGGGCGGCAGGATGATCGTTCCCGAAACCTCCGTGGCCATCACCGCCGGCAACAGCGATGTTCGATACGCTCACCTGGTCGAGTACGGCACGGTGAAGGCCGAGGCCGAGCCGTATTTCTGGCCAGCCGTCCGGCTCCACAACAAGAAGGCCAAGCAGGCGATCAAGCGCGCCATCTCCACGGCCGTGAAGAAGGAGTGGGGCAAGTGAGCGCCGACCTCGCCCTACAGAAGGCTCTCCGCGCCCGTCTCGTGGCCACTGGCGCGGTTACGGCGCTCGTGCCTGCCGCGTCCATCCTCGACGCAAACCAGCGCCCAGCGCCTTCCCCGTCGATCATTATAGGCGAGGGTCAGGCCATCGAAGGCGACCGCCTGGACAGGCGCGACCAGCGCCTCGTGCTGACCCTGCATGTGTGGAAGAAGGAGCCCGGTATCACCGGCGTGAAGGCCATCGCCGGGGCGATCCGGGCGGCACTTTCCCTCAAGTTTGAGGAAAACGACGGCTACCACTTCGCCGACTGCCGCGTCTCCTCCATGCGCTTCCTGCGCGATCCCGATGGCGAGACCGCCCACGGCGTCGTCACGGTCGAAGCGCTCGTCTGCGAGGTGGCGCCGTGAGGGCAGGCAAGCTCGATCGCACCATCACCATCCAGAGCTTCACCTCGACGGTGGACGATTACGGCACGCCGGTTAAGGCGTGGACCGACGTCGCCACCGTGCGCGCCGAGGTCGTGCAGGCCAGCACCGAGGAGTTCATTCGCGGCTGGGGCGCCAGTGACGAAACGGTGATCATCTTCCGCATCCGGTGGCTGGACGGCCTCTCCAACGCCGACAGGTGTTGCCATCATGGCAATACCTTCAACATCAAGGAGATCAAGGAAATCGGCCGCCGCAAGGGGCTGGAGCTTCGCTGCGAGGCCCTGTCGTGACGAAGCCGCGCCGCCGCAAAGGTGTGGCCATGATGGCCATACCCTCTGACGTCCCCGATCCCTTCGGCTACGGCCAGCGCGCCGTCGACTTCCTGCGCTCGTTGAAGCATCCGAAGTCCCGCCTGCCGGACAGGGCTTTCCAACTCGACCCATGGCAGGAAGATATCGTCCGGCGCATCTACGGGCCTTGCGACGAGCACGGCAACCGCGTCGTGCGCAACGTCGTCATCATGCTTCCGCGCGGCAACCGGAAGACCAGCCTCGGCGCGGCCCTTTCCCTGCTCCATACCGACGGCCCCGAGGCAACTCCCAACGGCGAGGTGATCTTCGCCGCTGCCGACCAGAAGCAGGCCAAGATCGGCTTCCGCGAGGTCGAGGGCATCATCTCGGCCGGCGGTTATATGTGGCGCAAGGGGCAGGCCAGCCGGCGCTTCGATGCCAAGAACATGGTCAAGCTGCAGGAGTATCGGAACAAGATCCAGTTCCCGAACGGCTCCTTCCTCGAAGCCCTGTCGAACGATGCCGGCACCCAGCACGGCCGCACGCCCGTCTTCGCCCTGATCGACGAAATCCACGCCTGGAGGAAGCGCGACCTCTGGGACGTGATCCGCACCGGCCTTGTGAAGGTGCCGGGCTCGCTCTCCGTCGTCATCACCACGGCCGGCCGAGGCCAGGAGAACATCGCTTTCGAGGTGATCGACTATGCCCGCAAGGTGGCCAAGGGCGAGATCGATGATCCGGCCACGCTGCCGATCCTGTTCGAAACCGACCCCGATGCCGACTGGGAGGACGAGGAGGTGTGGAAGGCCGCAAACCCTGGCATGGTCCATGGCTATCCCGACCTCTACGGCCTGCGCCAGCTTGCACGGGAGGCCAAGCACCGGCCGGCCGACAGAGATGCCTTCCGGCAACTCCATCTCAACGTGTGGCTCGACTATTCCGATGCTCCGTTCGTCGAGATGGCGATCTATGACGAAGGCGCCGGGGGCGTCGATCTGGACGCGCTGGAGAGCGATCAGGAGCCCTGCTGGCTCGGCGTGGACCTTTCCAGCAATTCGGACCTGACGGCCGTTGTCGCGGCCTGGGGCAACCCGGATGACGGCTACAGCGTCCACCCGTGGTTCTTCTGCCCGAAGGACAATCTGCGCAAGCGCGCCGACAGGGACCAGGTGCCCTATCCCCAGTGGGCCGAGGAAGGTTTCATCATTCCGACGCCGGGCAACGTCGTCGACTTCTCGGCGGTCGAGGATCACATCCGCGAACTGTGCGCCCGTTTCAACGTGCAGGAGATCGCCTTCGACCCGCACCTCGCCCGGGTGATGATGTCCAACCTGGCCGAGGATGGCTTCCCGGCCGTCGAGATGCGGCAGGGCTGGATCACGATGGCGCCTGCGGTGAAGGAACTGGAGCGCGCCATCATCGGCCGCAAGTTCCGCCACGGCGCGCACCCCATCCTGCGCTGGCACTTTTCCAACATCGCCATCGAGCAGGACAAGGCCGGCAACATCAGTTTTCACAAGGGCAAGAGCCGCGACCGCATCGACGGCGCCGTGGCAACCGCCATGGCCGTGGCGCGGTGCGCGGCCGGGGATAGCAACCGCTCCAGCTACGACACCGTCAAGGGCTGGGACGATGATTGGTTTACAGCGTGAGGTGAGAAATGGCTGACGATACCGAACGTCTTGTTGTCCTGCTGGAAGCCCGCATGCGGGACTTCGAGAACAATATGCTCAAGGCTGCCGGCATCTCGCAGCGGAACTTCAACGCGATCAAGCGCAACAGCAAGTCCGCATCCGCGCAGATGGAGGCAGACTGGGCTCGCACCACGCGGCGCATCAACGAGGCACTGGCGTCCAGTTCCTTGAAGATCGGAGCTTACGCCAAGGCGTTTGGCGGTGGCTTTCTTGGCGGCGCCCTCGGAGGCGGCCTAGTCACCACGCTCGGCCGAATCTCGCGTGGTGTGGCTGAAGTCGGGGATGCTGCAAAGCGCGCCGGTTTGGATTTTAAAACCTTCCAGGAACTGTCCTTCGTCGCCAAGCAAAACCGGATCGAAGTTAACGCGCTCACGGACGGCATGAAGGAACTGCTCAGCCGCGCCGATAAGTTCGTCGAGACGGGGGCCGGCAGCGGGGCAGAAGCATTCAGGCGGCTTGGTCTGAACGCAAAGGATCTGGCGAAGAAGCTGAAAGACCCTTCCGCCCTCTTCACGGAAATCATCGGCAAACTGCAACGGTTCGATCGCGCGGCGCAACTTCGCATATCCACAGAGCTATTCGGCCGCCTTCCGGGCGAACAGTTCATCGGGCTCGTCGAGCGTGGCGCCGACGGTATTCAGGCTCAGATTGCGGCCGCTCGCAAACTTGGCCTTGTGTTGGACGATGACGTCATCCGCCGGGCGCAAGAGATCGACAGGAAGTTCGGGGAGATTGGAGACTCGATTGCGGGATGGGTACAGCCAAAGGTTATTGCGTTCTTGGACGACGTGCTGGCCCTGATCGATCGGATGAAGCCTACGGCTGCTCAATCGGATGACACGCTTGACCAGAAACTGGCCGACATCGGCGAGCGCAGGCTGGAGATCGAAAACCAGATACTCCGTCTCCAGAACGAGCAGCGAGACGCGGCCAAGAATTGGAACCCATTTGCCATGGTCGACAATGACCAGGCGATCAAAGACCTTCGGGAAGAGAACGAGGAGCTTGCCGAACAGGAGAAGCGCATCCTTGCCATCGTAGCGGCAAGGCAGCAGCTCACCACGACGGACAATCGCGCCACTTTCCGAGATGTCGAAAACGCCTCCATGGAGGCCTACCGCTCCATGAAGGAGCAGACCGACGCCTTTATCAAGGAAGCCCAGCGCCGCGCCGCACTGACCAAGGAGCAACTGGCCCTCGAAACCGAGATCGCCAAGGTGCGCAACGATGCCCTGAAGGAGGGCGTCAACCTCACCGAAAAGCAGATCGAGGCCATCGCCCGCGCCAACATTGAGGGCGAGAAGGCCCGCAACACCACCGCCAAGGAAAGCGACTACCAGCGCCTGACCAAGCGCATCCAGGAGGCCACGGCAGCGCAGGTGGCCCAGACCGAGGCCATGCGCGGGGTCAATCCCCTGATCGAAGACTACGGCTATGCCGTCGAGCGTGCTCGCGTCGAGTTCGACCTCCTCAATGCCGCCCAGAAGGAAGGGCTGGAGATCACGCCCGAACTGGCGGCCGAGATCGAACGCATGGCAGACGCTTATGCCTCGGCGGCGGCGGGCTCTCGGCAGCTTGCCGATGAACAGGAGAAGGTTCGCCGGGAGGCTGAGGAGAGCGCTTCCATTATCCGCGAGGCCATCGGCGGCGCGCTGGAGGACGTCTTCCTCGGCGGCATGTCCAGTTCGGACAAGTTCTTCGATCACCTCATGAAGAGCCTGGCCGGCATCGGCAAGGAGTTCGCCCGGCTGGGAATGAACAAGTTCATGGACTCGATCACCGGCAAGGGAACGACCTCCTTCCTCGGCGGATCGGCATCGGTAGGCGGCGGTGCATCGGTGGTCAACGCCAATATCGTCGGCCGCGAGGTCGGGCGGGCGATGGCCCAGCCGATCAGCGACCGGTTCTCCTCCATCGGCAACGACCTGGCCGACAACATTCGCGTCGCGGCAAACACCCTGGGCGTCTCGGCGCGCGATCTGGCCACCGTAATTTCCTACGAAACGGGCGGAACATTCAGCACGTCCATTCGCGGCGGCGCTGGAGGTCGTCATATCGGCCTGATCCAGTTCGGGCCTGAGGAGCAGCGGAAATATGGCGCGGCCATCGGGCAGGCGCTCAACGATCAGATGCAAGCCGTGGTAGGCTACCTCAAGGATCGCGGCCTCAAGCCGGGCATGGACCTGCTGGACCTCTACAGCACGATCAACGCTGGTCGGCCCGGCCTCTACAACCGCTCCGACGCCGCCAACGGCGGGGCGCCTGGCACCGTCTACGACAAGGTGACCGGGCAGATGGCAGGCCACCAGGCCAACGCCGACCGCATCCTGAGCACGAGTGTGAAGGATGGCGTGGTCGCCGGCATCCGGCAAACCGCCGCAGCGGCCGCGCCCGCGAACGTCCCGGCTGCTGCAGGCCCGAGCGTTATGGGCGGAATGACCCGCATGGAGGGCTTCATGGGCGTCGGCGGGGCTGCCCTTGGCGCCTTCGCCAACGGCTATTCCAGCGGCGATCCGCTTATGGGCGGCATCTCCGGGGCATTCTCCGGGTTCGGTGCGGCTGGCGCTATCGGCGCCGCGTTCCCTGCTCTTGCGGGTATCGCCGGACCCGTCGGCATCATCGGCGGCGCAATCGTAGGGCCGTGCGGCGGGCGTCTCGCCAAGGCAAAGAAGAAAGGAACCGGAATATGACAGCGGTAAATGTGTTTCTGCGGCGCGACCGCGGTTTCGTGATGACGGACGCCGCAATGTATCTGTCGGATGGCACAGTCGTCGGCTTCGGGCAGAAGGCCGTGGCAATGCCCGGACTGAATTCCGTAATCGCCTGCAGAGGCTCGCAGATGGCCACGGCCCTGATTGCAATGGATCTTGCGATCCAATTCCGGACGTTCGACGAGATGGCTGAAAGTGCCTCCGTCTTTCTGAGGAACTGGCACGATTCAAATCTCATCGCCCTCGCAAACATCGGGGCCCAGGACATCAACGTCATTGTCGCCGGATGGTCGGAGGAGTTTGGCCGCCCCATGGGGTTCTGTTTCGATAGCAGGACCGACGACTTCGACACCATGGATAGCGCCGACGACTGGTGGGTTACCTCTCCCTGCGTTTCAGACGAAGAGGAGCGGAACCTTCATTCGATCGGTTGCGAACTTGAGGTCGATGTGAGGGGGGCGAATTTCGATCCCATCCGGCACGGCATTCCCTACATGGAAGCCCAGCGCCGCATGAAGATCGATGGCTATTCCGACATCTCCGAGGACGCGATCAGCCTCGTCGGCGGCAACATCCTCCTCTCGGAGATCACCCAGCACGGGATTTCCCAGAGAGTTATCCATAGCTGGCCCGACGAGATTGGCGAGCCTATCGCGGCCCAACCCTTCCGCTCGACGGCACAAGGCACTGTCGTTTCGATGTCCCGTCAACAGCGCCGCGCCATGGAACGCGCCCAGCGCAAGATCAAAGCATAGGAGAAATCATTATGGATCTGGCAGCAATCAAGCCGAACACCTCGAAGGTGGAGATCATCCATCCCGGCTCCGGCGATCCCACCGGCCTCGTCATCGAGGTCATGTCTCAGGAAAGCCCGGCAGTCAGGAAGATACTGCGCCGGCAGACAGACAGGATGATCAAGCGCCGCGGCAAGAAGATGACCGCCGAACAGATCGAAGAGGATGCGATCGAGCGCCTGGCCGCTTCCGTCGTCGGATGGGAATGGAAGGGCAATGCGGCCTTCGGCGGCAAGAAGCTCGACTGCACGCCCGAGAACGTCGCGACCGTGCTTGGCGTGTCCTGGATCAAGGGCCAGGTGCAGGAGGCGGTCGCGGACGAAGCCGAGTTTTTTACGGCCTGAGCGAGGAGTTATGCGAGGCCGTCCGCAGGACCGTTGCCGGAGGCGAGCCGGAGATAGAGCCGGAAGCCGAGCACGTCTGGCAATGGTTCTGGGACGCGCACCGTGGGCGCCAGGCCGGCATGTCCGGCTGGCTCCCCCTGTCCGCTGCGGAGCTTTTGGCGTGGGCGCAAATTTCAGGAGCGATCGTGAACCCGGAAGAATGGCAACTCATCCGCGACATGGACCTCGCCTTCCTTCAGGCCTCGGCCAAGCGCGGCGATGGTGAAGGCGGCCGTCAGTCTGACGAGGAACTCACCCCGGCCCTGTTCGATGCGATGTTCGGCTGATGGCGAAGAAACGGAAGCGCAAGAGACTAGCGAAAGGGCGTCAGCACGGATGGTCGGCCGGCATGACGCTCTACCGCTATGGCGTGATCAAGATTGATGGCGAGGAACATTCCATCAAATCCCGCATCTCCCTAGCAGGGGCGAAGCCGCCGCCATCCATCTTTGTCGGGAAGAAGCGTGAAGCGCTGATCGACAGGGTGTTGGACGAAATGCGCGACTGGCGGGCCACTCCGCTGGAGAATGAGGCAGACATGCGCCACGGCCTAAGATCGGCGCTATGCCTCACTGGCTACACATGGCCCAGGTCTGACGCAGAGGCGGCCTCTCTTGTCGGGACCGCCCTCCGCCGCTTGGGCGCAGTCCGACCCGATCACAATGAGGGCCAGCGAGAATATACGGGAAGGCGGGAGCAATGCGCCCGCTGCGGCGTCGAGCTTGTCGGGTCGCAGACTTTCACCGGATACCGCTTTTGCAGCGAAGAATGCGCTCGCCTCACGCTGGAGCAGAGAGATTTCTATCGACGCGATCACACTGACCGGATGTACTCAGCCGCAAAGCGAATGATCATGCGCGAGAAAACCCCTGCGCGAAACTGCGCATGGTGCGGGACTCCCTTCCACCCCGAGAAGGCGACGAGAAAGCAGATCTGCTGTAGCCGCCGTTGCTCATTGCTGCTCCGAATGCAGACGCAACCGCTCGCGATGCGCATGACCGAACCGGTGACGGCTACCTGCATATTCTGCGGAGAGGGGTTCTCAACCCTGTCGGCCAAAGCGATCTTCTGCTCCAAGGCATGCAGCCGTATGGTCGAGAAGATGAGGGGCGGCCACCAGCCGGAACAACTGAAGCGTCACGTCTTCGACCACTTCTTCACCGTCCCCGTCAACGAGCAAATCCGCCTCCGTATGACCCCGCAGAAATTCGACTGGATGATGATGGAGCGGGGCCTGAGGATCACCGGAGAGGTGCGGGTGCCACCTTGAAAAGCAAAAGCCCCGGTGTCCCGGGGCTTGCTTCGCGGCCTCTTTCGGCTCTGGCCTGTGTCGTTGCCTGCTGGCTGACTGTGGCCCTGGCGCTGGTCGAGGAAGACCCGCTCGCGCGATAACGAATGTTTGCCACATCGGGCACCGAATTTCAACTCTTGAGCTTCGCGTATTTGTCCATCCGCTCGATGATCACCCCGAGCGCAAAGGCGATCACGCCCATGCCGAACATCGTCGCGGCCAAGATTTCATGCATGGCCGACCGGGCGAGGACGTAGACGAGGACGCCGCCAAGAATTTGAAGTGCGGCCAGAATGCCAACCACTGCAGCCATGATCCCCTCCGTTGATGCACCTTCGCGCGGGCGGGCTGGGCCGTCAATCCATGTTGCGTTTCATGTGCCAGCCATGTGACGTCTACTCAATTCAATGGTTTGTAACCCATTGAATTTGCTTGTCACACGTTCCGCCGTTTGTCACATGAAAATCGGCGATTTTGAAAGGGTGATTTGCTGCTAAGTGCTTGATTTTAAAGTGGTAGCGGAGGACGGATTTGAACCGCCGACACAAGGATTATGATTCCTCTGCTCTAACCAACTGAGCTACTCCGCCACGGCGCCGGGAGAACGAAACCGCTGCGCGCCGCGCTGCGGTCCCGCGGCTCTCGCCAAGGTCGCGCGGATATAAGGTGGAGGCGGCGATCCTGTCAAGCGCGCAAGCCGGCCAAAAAAATTGAGCCGTTCGGGCGTTTCCGGGCGAACCCGGGCGCGGGCGGTCATGGCGGGCCGCGATACCGAATGCGCCGGGTCGGACGCCAGGGTCCCGATCGGTTGATCTGCCTGAAGTGCGGGCGGTTCATGCCGGACCCGCTGCGGCACGCTGGCGGGGTTGAGTTCGGGCCGGCGCGCCGCTATGTCTCGCCCCAGACATCTCGAGTTCGAAAACCGATGAAACCGCGAATTGCAGTCCTTGGGTGCGGCTATTGGGGCGCAAACCACATCCGCACGCTGAAAGGGCTCGGTGCGCTGCACGCGGTCTCCGACGCCAACCGCGCCCGCGCCGAGGGCTTCGCCAGCGAGCAGGACTGTCTGGCCGTCGATCCCGACGAACTGTTCGCGCGCGATGACGTCGACGCCGTCGTCATGGCCCTGCCGCCGCAATTCCATGCCGAAACGGCGGTGCGCGCGGTCGAAGCCGGCAAGGACGTGCTGGTTGAGAAGCCGATCGCGCTCACCGTGGCGGATGCCGAGCGCGCCGTGCAGGCCGCGCAGGACAACGGCCGCGTCTTCATGGTCGGCCACGTGCTGCGCTTCCATCCCGCCTTCGAGAAACTCAAGGCGCTGGTCGACGAGGGCGAGCTTGGCGAGGTCCGCTACATCCACTCGCACCGGCTCGGCCTCGGCAAGTTCCACACCGAAAACGACGCGCTGTGGGACCTCGCGCCGCATGACCTGTCCATGATCCTGGCCATCACCGGCGCCGAGCCGACGGAGGTGCGCGGCGAGGGGGCGGCGCTGCTCGACCATCTCAGCGATTTCGCGCATCTGCACATGCGCTTTCCCAACGGCGTGAGCGGCCATCTCTTCGCCTCGCGGCTCAACCCCTATCGCGAGCGGCGGCTGACGGTGGTGGGCGCCAAGGCGATGGCGGTGTTCGACGACGTCGAGCCGTGGGAGCGCAAGCTCGCCGTCTACCGCCATGCGGTGTGGCAGGACAGCGGCCATTGGGCCTTCACCGCCAACGAGCCCGCCTATGTGCCGGTGGAGCACGGCATGCCGCTGACGCGCGAGCTGGAACATTTCATCCACTGCGTCGAAACGCGGCAGACCCCGCGCACCGATGGCGAGGAGGCGGTGCGGGTACTGCGCATCCTCACCGCCGGCACCGTCACCCACGACGGCTTCAGAAAGTAGGGCCGGCCTATTCGGCGGGCATGGGGGCGGGGCGCGCGGCAAGCCGCGACAGCATGGCCTCGGCCTCGGCCCCGCGCTCCGAGCGCTCGATGAAGCCGCCGCCGAAGACGCGTGCGTCGTTGCCGTCGTCGGAATAGAGCACGCAGGCCTGGCCGGGCGCCACGCCGGACTCTCCCTGTGCCAGCTCCACCCAGGTCGCGCCCGCCTCGTGGTGCAGCACGGCGGGGCGGGGCGGCCGCGTGGAGCGCACCTTGGCGAACAGTTCCATGCCCGCGGCCGGAACGTCCGACAGGGGGCCGTCCCCCAGCCAGTTCATATCGCGCAGGTAGATCTTGTGTGTTTCCAGCGCCTCGCGCGGGCCGACGACCACGCGCGCATGGTCGGCGTCGAGATGCACCACGTAGAGCGGGTCGCCGGACGCGACGCCGATGCCGCGGCGCTGGCCGATCGTATAGCGTAATATGCCCTCGTGGCGGCCGAGCACCCGCCCGTCAATATGGACGATCTCACCGGGCGTTGCCGCAGAAGGTCGCAGCTTGGCGATGATGTCGGAATATTTGCCTTGCGGCACGAAGCAAATGTCCTGGCTGTCGTGCTTGGCGGCGACCACAAGCCCCATTTCCTCGGCAATGGCGCGCACTTCGGATTTCGGCAGGCCGCCCAGGGGAAAACGCAGATAATCGATCTGCGCCTGGGTGGTGGCGAAGAGGAAATAGCTCTGGTCGCGGTCGGCGTCGACCGGGCGGTAGAGGGCCCTATGTCCGCCACCGTTGGGTGCGCCGTTGGCGCGGCTGCGAATATAGTGGCCGGTGGCCAGCGCATCCGCGCCCAGTTCCTGCGCGGTCGCCAGAAGGTCGGCGAATTTCACCGTCTGGTTGCAGGCCACGCACGGAATGGGCGTCTCGCCATGCATGTAGCTCTCGGCGAACGGGTCGATGACGGCCTTGCGGAAACGTTCCTCGTAGTCGAGCACGTAATGCGGAATGCCCAGCGTTTCGGAAACGCGGCGGGCGTCGTCGATGTCCTGTCCGGCGCAGCAGGAGCCGGCGCGGTGGGTGGCCGCGCCATGGTCGTAGAGTTGCAGCGTGACGCCGACGACGTCATAGCCCTCGCGTTTGAGCAGTCCGGCCACGACGGATGAATCGACGCCGCCCGACATGGCGACGACGACACGCGTATCCTGCGGGCGTCCGGGAAGGTCGAGGCTGTTCATTTTGTCCGTTCCGAAATGCCGCCGCTTGTCGCGGCAGGTCAAATATAGGGCAGGCTCCCTATGCGCGCCAGCCGTGTCGGTCCGCGGTCCCTGCCTGCCGGCCCTGGAGGGAGATGTTCGGCAATTGGCTCAAATGCTTGGCGAAAACCTAACGTGACGTTCACAAAGCTTACCTATCTCTTAGAGACCGCTTAGGCAATTTTTAAAGCTGTGGCGGTAGTGTGGCGGGGATTGGGTCTGTGCGTTTTTAGTAGAGAGTATGATGACCGATCTGGTTAGACCGCGAGTCAAATACGTTATCGGGCCCGACGGCAGCCCGCTTACAATTGCCGATCTGCCGCCGTCCAATACGCGCCGCTGGGTTATCCGGCGCAAGGCGGAAGTGGTGGCGGCCGTGAGGGGAGGGTTGCTGAGCCTGGACGAAGCCTGCCAGCGCTACAAGCTGACCACGGAGGAATTCCTGTCCTGGCAGGCATCCATCGACGAATATGGCCTTGCCGGGCTGCGCACCACGCGCATCCAGCAATACCGGCACTGAAACGCGCAAGGCGTTTTGCTGAATCGATGAGGGCGCGGGGTTTCCGCGCTCTTTTCACGAGGCGGGTCCCGATGGCGACGCCGCTTCGCCTGTCGGACTGGTGTGGTTCGGCTGGTACGCGTTTTCGAGGCTGGCGTTCAGGCTGTTGCCCGCCGCGCGTCTTCGCGCTGACTTTCAGGCGGTAGGATTTCTCCGCCTTTCCGGCCTCGCCCTGGCCCTTTCCCGTCTTCGAGGCAGTTGCCGGCTTGCTTGCGCCCGCCGGCGTGGCCGAGCTAGCCGATCATGGCGCTGCGGCCGCCGGTCTCCACCTCGCGCGCCCGGCCGTCGCGTGATTCCAGCATCTCGGCCTTCGCAAGCTCCGCTTCAGCCTCGGCAAGTAATGATTCGGCTGCTTGCCGCTGCTGCGCGAGGTCGGCCAGAGAATCCCTGAGGTTGTCGCAACGCAGACGCGCGGCCTTGGCGAAGGTCGGATAGGCGAAATGATTGACGTCGGTAATGCCGGCCTTCTTTTCCTCGGCGGTGATCTGAAGCTCCAGTTCGCCGGCCATGCGCTCGAATTCGGCAATCATCATGTCGAGCTGCAGCAACTGCCGCCGCTTCTCATTCACCTGAAACTGCTTCAGACGAACGAGGTTTTGACGTGACTTCATAACTCGGCACTCCCGCTAGCGCATATTTGCACTTGATCGTCCCATCGGCTTTGCCCGGCCTGGCCGTTCCGCGTCCTGCGCAGCGCGGCTGGCAATGGGAAACAAACTCCTAAAGTTTTTTGCGCCGGTAACCTTTCGTTTACGGGCATTGTTAATCATAGGCGGCAGGGCTTAAGGCGGGGTAAAAATTCCAGACCCGGTCGGCACGGCAAGCGAAGAGTCGGTTGAGTCGCTTAACGCAATTTCTTAATGCGTCACATGAGGTGACGGGTCGGCAGATTCGCCAAAGGATTCAAGTGTGTGTGGAAAACGGTTAAAAAACCTGCTATCGACCGGAGTGGGGAATCAGGTTTTGTTAACCAATCAGTGGCAGCTTCGGTCAGGCAATCACTGCTCCGGTTCCGGACGGGTCGCGAGATGGTCCGGCAGCAGAAAAGGGGATTAAAATGCGTGTTCTGCTGATAGAAGACGACAGTGCAACCGCACAGAGCATCGAACTGATGCTGAAATCGGAGAGCTTCAACGTCTACACGACGGACCTCGGCGAGGAGGGCGTCGACCTGGGCAAGCTCTACGACTACGACATCATCCTGCTCGACCTCAACCTGCCCGACATGTCGGGCTACGAGGTGCTGCGGACGCTTCGCCTGTCCAAGGTAAAGACACCGATCCTGATCCTGTCCGGCATGGCCGGCATCGAGGACAAGGTGCGCGGGCTCGGCTTCGGCGCCGACGACTATATGACCAAGCCGTTTCACAAGGACGAACTGGTCGCGCGAATCCATGCCATCGTGCGTCGCTCCAAGGGCCATGCCCAGTCGGTCATCACCACGGGCGATCTCATCGTCAATCTCGATGCCAAGACTGTCGAGGTCGGCGGCCAGCGCGTGCACCTGACCGGCAAGGAATACCAGATGCTGGAGCTGCTTTCGCTGCGCAAGGGCACCACGCTAACGAAGGAGATGTTCCTGAACCACCTCTATGGCGGCATGGACGAGCCGGAGTTGAAGATCATCGACGTCTTCATCTGCAAGTTGCGCAAGAAGCTCGACGCGGCGTCCGGCGGGCAGAACTATATCGAGACGGTCTGGGGACGCGGCTATGTGCTGCGCGAGCCCGAGGATATCCGCGAAAGCGCGTAACTACCCGTCGCCGTGGCGCATCGGGCGTCCTTTCCAGAGATGGCCACCTGATATAACTATCGGATCGGAAAGGCTTTTTCGGAGCCGCTGCGTGCTTTCCGATCGGCGGCCTGACAAAAAGCCCGGCGCAAGGCCGGGCTTTTGCTTTTGCGCGCTACAACCGCGATGGCGGATCACCATGCGTCCTGGCGGACGCTTGCTGCGGCTTTTTCCTTAGCCGGCGCATAGGATTTTCTGAAGCCGGCTTCCGATTTTCGGTTCGATGCTCTGGTCAGGCTGCGGCTTGCAGCGTGCGGAAGCGCTCAAGAAGCTGCGGACGGTTGAACGGCTTGAGCAAATAGCCATGCGCGCCGGCGCGTTTGGCGCGCATGATGGCAGCGACCTCCACTTCCACCAGCGAGACCAGGATCTGCGGCGGGAACTGCCCGGCGGCGGCGCGAATCCTGCGGATCAGCTCCGTCGCCGGCATGTCCTCCAGATTGCCGTCGACAACGATCACGTCAGGCATCTCGAAGGCGCACATGTCAAGCGCTTCCTGCCCGGAAGATGCCTCCGTCACGATCATGTCGGGACCGTTCAGGATGCGTTTCGCAACCTTGCGGATGACACTCGAATCGTCGACGAACATGCAGCGCTTCATTTCCCGGTCCCCTTCACCGTCCCCCATGCCGGAAGCCCCGGACATCTGACGCGGAGCTTAGGGGCTGGCCGTAAAGAAGCCGAAAAGGCTTTGGGTAAAATTTTTGCAAAGAACGGTCCCGGCGCCGGGCTTTCCGTTCAGGCCGCTGCGCACCCTGGTCGACGCCTCATGCCGCGGTAAGGGTGATCTCCTCGGGGGTGGCATGGATCGAGATCGTCATGCCGGCCTCGCGTGCCAGCAGCAGCGTGTAGTAGGGCTGCACCGCATGGGCGTCGATCGGCTCTTCCGGCACCGCGCCGGAATGAAGCTCCAGGAATTTCGGCGGCACGCGCAGCATCGGGCCGCTCACGGCGAGCGTGAAGCGCGGCTCCGTCTCCACGTCCTGCAATGCCACGCCGAGCTTGCCGCCGCGCGGAATGGCGGCATTGGCGACGAGCACGAGGTTGAGCAGCAGCTTGACCTTGTTCTTGGGAAGCAGCGCGCGGTTGCCGGTCCAGGTCAATTCCGGCTTCTCGTTCTTCAGGAAGGCGGCGGCCACGGCTTCCGCGTCGCCCGTGTCGATGAGCATGCCGGCCGAGCCCGCCGCGCCGAAGGCGATGCGGGCGAACTGCAGCCGCGCCGAAGCGTTGCGGGCGCTCTGGCGAATCAGGTTCATGGCGTCCTCGTCGGCGCCCCCTTCATCGAGCAGTTCGAGGCCGTTGTTGATCGCGCCGACGGGCGAGATGATGTCGTGACAGACCCGGCTGCACAGCAAGGCGGCGAGATCGGTGGCGGAAAGGGTGAAAAGCTCGGCCATGGCCCCTCTCAAAGTCTTGCATCCATCGGCCGGCGGGACGGGGCGGGCCGATGGTGCGAATCATGCTTGCCCGTTCGATTCTGGATATACGGCCGGTGCGGGTACGGCAACAAACGGTGCGAATTCCGGTGCACGCATTGTCCGCTCCTGTCGGGAAGGCGACCGCGCGCGTGTGCGCGGGCGGCAGCCTTCTAACGGCCATCTTCATGTGAAGGGTAGTTAATGCTTGAAAAAGAATTACGGCTTAGTTTGCGTTAAGAAAGTCATATAAGCGGCCGGCAAGAGCCGCGTCCCGAGGCGCCGGCGAAGGGCTCCCTGACGGAGATTTGAAAAGCATGCTATCCCGTTTTTGCGACCGGCGCGGCCTGTTCAGCGCCATCGCCATGATGTTGGCGCTCGCAGGCGCGCTCGTTCTTTCCGCTTCGCCTTCGCGGGCGCAGGAATACACGGCACAGGAGATCGTCGATTCAGGTCACCGCTTCTTCGGTTCCGCCTCCGGGGGGTTGGCCACGGTGGTGGAGAAGATCTTCGCGTCCTACGGCCTGCCCAACGGCTATCTGCTGGGCGAGGAGGGCTCGGGCGCGCTGATCGGCGGCCTGACCTATGGCGAGGGCACGCTCTACACCAAGAATGCCGGCGACCATAAGGTGTTCTGGCAGGGGCCTTCGCTGGGCTGGGATTTCGGCGGCGAGGGGTCCCGGGTCATGATGCTGGTCTACAATCTCGACGACGTGAGCAGCCTCTACAACCGTTTCGGAGGCGTGGCCGGGTCCGCCTATGTGGTGGCGGGCGTCGGCTTCAACGTGCTCAAGGCCGGCAATCTGGTGCTGGTGCCGATCCGCACCGGCGTCGGCGCGCGGCTCGGGATCAATCTGGGCTACCTCAAGCTGACGCAGGAGCCGACCTGGAATCCGTTCTGAGCAGGCGCCTGCGCATTTGCAGGCTCTTGCCGTGCGGCCGGTTTTCCGTCATGCGAAGACGGTGCAGCTTGGCGGCGGTCGTCATGATCCGGAACGGGTAGGTCGTCTTGGTCCAGTCGGTCCTGTTCTTCATTCTCGGCTTTCTCGCCGCCACCTTCCTGGTTGTGCTGGTGGGGCCGGCGGTATGGCGGCGCGCGGTGGTGCTGACGCGCCGGCGCATAGCCGCGGCGGCCCCGCTGACGCTTGCCGAGATGCAGGCCGACAAGGACCGCATCCGCGCCGGCTTCGCGTTGACGGCGCGAAAGCTGGAAATGGAGATCAAGGCGCTGAAGGACCGTGTGGCGGCGCAGATGGTCGAGCTGGGCCGTGCCGGCGAGGAGCTGAAGACGCTGGCGGCTGAGCGCGACTCGCAGGGGCAGGCCCTGGCCGCCGAGCAGGCCAGGGATGCCGAACTGGAGGCGATGCTGGAGGAGCGCGGCGGGCAGGTCCGGACCCTTACCGAAAAGCTTGCCGAGGCGGAAAGCCTGCTGGAAGAGCGGGCCCTGGAACTGAAGAAGCTCGGGAACCTCTACGAGGAGGCCAGCTTTTCCTCCAGCAACCGGCAGATCGAACTGGTCGCGCGGGAGTCGGAGCTGGAAAAGCTGTCGAACGACATCGCCGTGCTGCGTGCCCAGCGCAAGGAGGCCGACAAGCGCCAACGCGACTTCGCCGCCGAGAGCAGGGCGGTGGTGGAAGCGCTCAAGAACGAGAGAAAGAAGGTCACCGGCCTCGACCGCAAGCTGGAGAAGCTCATGGCCACGCTGGCAGACCGCGAGGACAAGCTCGACCGCCGCGAAGGCGAGTTGGCCAGGCTGCGCCAGAAGCTGGAAGGCCGGGAGCAAGCTGCACCCTCGCCTGACACTGCTGTCGGGCCGGAAAGCCGCGATGCTGCTGCGCCGGCGGGAACCCAGGGCAGCGAGATCGACAGGGCGGTCGCCAGGCTGAACGCCGATCGCGAGCAACTGGAGGCGCGCCTCATCGCCCTTGCGCGTGAGAACAGGCAGCTCAAGACCGATCTCGCGACCATCGAAGGGCCGGCGAACGGCCGGTCGGGCGCTGAGCAGCGGGACGGCGAATTGCGCGAGCAGATGAGCGACCTCGCTGCCGAGGTCGTCCATCTGGCGGCCATGCTCGAGGGGCCGGACTCGGCGATCGCGAAAGCGCTGGCGGCGCCCGAGCCGGACGGCGGCCTGCAGGCCGGGCGCATGCGCAGCCTGGCGGATCGGGTGCGGGCGCTGCAGAAGGCGGCGCCGCCCGGCTGAGCCGCGCGGGGGCCGGCTTCAGGGACTGCCGGCGCGGAAATGATGCAGCGCGATGGCCGAAGCGGCGGCGACGTTCAGGCTGTCGAAGCCCTCGGCCATGCCGATCCGCAATCCATGGAGCTGCGACAGCAGGCTTTCGGGCAGTCCTTCGCCCTCCGTCCCGAGATAGAGCGCGGCCCGGGCGCCGCCCGGCGCCTGGCGGATGTCGGTGCGGCCACGCGGCGAGAGCGCATATTGCGCGAAGCCCAGGCTTTCCAGTGTTTCGGCAAAGGCATGCGTATCGGAGAAGGTGGCGAACGGGACCTTCAGCGCCGCGCCCACCGACACGCGGATGGCCTTGCGGTAGAGCGGGTCGCAACAGGTCTGATCGATGAACACGGCGTCGGCGCCGAAAGCGGCGGCGTTTCGGAAGATCGAGCCGATATTGTCGTGGTTGGCGATGCCCACGAGCACCAGCACGAGCGCCCGGGCCGGCAGGGCGGCAAGCAGAGCCTGCGCCGGCAAAGGATCGCCCCTGCGGCCGATCGCCAGCACCCCGCGGTGCATGTGAAAGCCTGCGATGCGGTCCATGACCGCGCCGTTTGCCGCATAGACCGGCACATGCGCCGGCACCTTGCGCAGCACGTGGTCAAGGCCGGCCAGCCTGTTCTCCAAGACCAGCACGGATTCCGGCGCGAAACGCCCGCTGCCCAGCAAGACGTCGAGCACCACCTTGCCTTCCGCGATAAAGCGGCCCTGTCTGCCCACCAGGTCGCGCTCGCGAATGTCGAGATAGGCGCCGACGCGCGGGTCTGCGGGGTCGTGGATGCGGACGGGTTCCATCAGGCGCTCAGTAGCCTAATGCTTCTTTCGAAGTAAAGGCGAGCCTCCCGCAGGGATGCTCAGTCCTTCGCGCCAACCAGCATCTCTCCGCTGCGTCGGTCGAGCTTGCCGTCCATCTGCGCCTGATGCAGCCTGCTTGTGCCGAAGAACTCGCTGAGCATGGACAAAAGGCGCCGCACCGCCTCGGCGTCGCAGGAATAGTAGATCATCTGCCGGTCGCGGCGCGTCTGCACCAGCCCCGCCGCCCGCAGCTTGGCCAGATGCTGCGAAAGCGCCGACTGGCTGAGTTCGACCTTGTCGGCAATGGCACCGACCGACAGTTCCGTGTCCATCAGATGGGCCATGATGGCGAGGCGCTTTTCGTTGCCCATCAGTGTCAGGAATGTCGCCGCTGCCTCGATATCGGCAATACGCTTGTGTAACATCATTTGTGCCCCATGGGCTCCCCACCGAGCGGCGCCATGGGGGCAATGGCACCGGCACGTCCGTCAATCTTAAAATGATCCGATGCAATCACCGGCTGTATAGATCAAACTAGGACATTCCGGCTAAATCGCAAGTCCCGGAACCGCCGGAGGGCTGCAAAAGCCTCAGGGCTGTTGCCCTTGTGCCGCGCGGCCGTCCTTGGCCATGAGGACGAGGATGCGCCGCAGTTCGTCGGCAGCGGCAAGCGGTGCGGGGAAGAAGACGCGCCGCACTTCGTCGCCGGCGGCAAGGTCCATGCCGTCGGCGTCCAGGCCGGTCAGGACCCAGCCGTCGCCCTGCGCCCTGGCGTAGTGACGGGCATAGACGGCGACCGCGTCGAGATGCTCGGCGTTCATATGGTCCAGCGCCGGCTGCTCGGCCGCGGCAAGTCTATCGTTGATCTCGCCGGTGGTCAGGAGATCGGGACGGTCGAGCAGATAGGCTTTGCCGAAGCCGCCGTTCAGGCTGGCGTGCTCCAGTTCGAGGCGGAAGATCGCGAAGTCGCCCAACCCGGCATAGAGCTTCGCCTTGGGATTGCGATTGAGGTAGCGCCGCTCGGCGCGGGCATGGTCGGGTGTGCCGCGTTCCAGCCGCCTTGCCCGGCACACCAGCGTGATGCGCGCATGCGCGAGCGCATCTCCCTTGCCAGGCTCGCCCAGCAGCAGCGAACAACGCGGATCGGCAACGATCGCGCCGGTATGGGCCGACAGCGCCGAGACCAGGATCAGCGGCGTGCCGTCGATGTCGGTGGCGACGCCCACGCGGCTGGCCAGCGGGCCGCCGGTGGCCGGGTCCAGCACGGCGAGCGCGCCGAAGCGGGCAGACCGCAGCAAGGTCTTGCCAAGGCGGATCGCCTCCGCATCGGTCTGCCGGATGACATCCTTCTTCGGCTGTTCCACCTTGCCCACCATAAGTTGATTTATCTTGTCCACTTATTGGCCGAACAGGCGGGGTTTGACAAGGCCGCAGGCGGCCCTGTCCTGATCCCAGCCCTTATTTCGGGGCCATGCGGATGGCGCCGTCCAGGCGGATGGTTTCGCCGTTCAGCATCTGGTTTTCCACGATGTGCAGGGCCAGCGCGCCATATTCGGACGGCTCGCCCAGGCGGGGCGGGAAGGGAACGGCAGCGCCGAGCGAATCCTGCACTTCCTGCGGCATGCCGGCCATCATCGGCGTCTTGAAGATGCCCGGCGCGATGGTGCACACCCGGATGCCGGAGCGGGCGAGATCGCGCGCGACAGGCAGCGTCATGCCCACCACGCCGCCCTTGGAGGCGGAATAGGCGGCCTGGCCGATCTGGCCGTCATAGGCGGCCACGGAGGCGGTGTTGACGATGACGCCGCGCTCGCCGCCCTCCAGCGGGTCGAGCTTCGCGGCGCGGTCGGCCATCAGGCGGATCATGTTGAAGCTGCCGATCAGGTTGATCTCGATCACCCGGCGGAACTGGTCGAGAGGATGCGGGCCGTCCTTGCCGACGGTCTTTACGCCGATGGCGATGCCGGCGCAGTTGACGAGGATGCGCGGCACGCCGAGCTTGTCCACGACCTCTGCCACCGCCGCCTCGCCGGCTTCGGCGCTGGAGACGTCGCATTGCACGGCAATGCCGCCGATCTCGGTGGCGACCTTGGCCGCGCGGTCGAGGCCGATGTCGAGGATGGCGACCTTGGCGCCCTTGGCGTGCAGCGCGCGCGCCGTCGCCTCGCCGAGGCCGGAACCGCCCCCTGTCACGATCGCGATCTGGTTGCTGGGGTTCATGGGCCGGCCTTTCTGTCCACGGTAGGTGTCTCGTCTGCGCCCGCTCTTACGGGGCGCGGCGGCAAAGCGCAACGGCGGCCTTTTTCAGGCGGGCTCCACGGCATTGGCGCAATCGGCATGGTCGACCATGCCCGACAGGGCGGCCACCGCGCCGGGCACGATCTCGTGCGCCAGCACCCGGTTGTAGTCCACCGGGCGGGGCATGGAAAGCTGGCCGTATGGAACCTTGTCGAAGCCGAGCGGGCCGTAATAGGGCGCGTCGCCCACCAGCAGCACCGCCGGCCATCCGCCGTCCCTGGCAGCCTTCAAGGCCATTGCCACCAGCTTGCGGCCGATGCCGAGGTTCTTGTAGGCCGGCCGCACGGCCAGCGGGCCGAGCAGCAGCGCGCGGCCTGCGCCGGCGGTAACGCGGGTCATGCGCACCGAGGCGATCACGGTGTCGCCGTCCACGGCCACGAAAGACAGCGCCTGCTCGTGCGGCCCGCCTTCGCGGATCTTGTAGGCGGCACGCGCGAAGCGGCCCGGTCCGAAGGCTTCCTCGTTGATGGCTTCGATTTCGGGATCGTGCGCCGGGGTTTCCGGCATAAAGGTCACGTCGGCAAGGCTCATGGTCTTTGCAATCCGGTATGCAGAAAAAGGATGCCGCAAGCGGCAATGTTCGCCAGCAGGCGCCTGATCAGGCGCGGGCGTCCTTTCGTCGTCGGTCGAACCGGATGGTGGCCATGGAGTCCAGCATGATGGGCTCCCCGCTAGCATCAAATCCCTTGCCCGGCAACGGGGCTTTTGCCGCGACCGGCCAATTGACGCTCTGTTCAGCGCATTGCCGTTTCCCCGGACCTCACGGGCGCCTACATGGGTGGAGACGAAAAGGAGCGCGAAATGGGACTGTTGGTCGAAGGCAAGTGGCAGGATCGCTGGTACGATACGAAGCAGAGCGGCGGACGCTTCGTGCGCGGGCAATCGCAATGGCGCGACCAGGTCACGGCCGACGGCAGGCCGGCCGAGGGGCGCACGCGCGGCTTCAAGGCCGAGCCCGGGCGCTATCACCTCTACGTATCGCTGGCATGCCCCTGGGCGCACCGCACGCTGATCTTCCGAAAGCTGAAGAAGCTGGAGGACATCATCTCGGTTTCGGTCGTTGACCCGTTCATGGGCGAGAACGGCTGGACGTTCCAGAAGCAGGACGGCGCCACCGGCGACACGCTGTACGGGTTCGAGTTCCTGCACCAGGTCTACACCAGGGCCGACCCTGCCTATAGCGGCCGGGTGACGGTGCCGGTGCTGTGGGACAAGCAGGGGCAGACCATCGTCAACAACGAATCATCCGAGATCATCCGCATGCTGAACTCGGCCTTCGACGCATGGGGGGATGCAAGCCTCGACTTCTATCCGCAGGCGCTGCGCGCGGAGATCGACGCGCTCAACGACCTGATCTATCCGGCGGTCAACAACGGCGTCTACCGGGCCGGCTTCGCCACCACGCAGGAAGCCTATGAGGAGGCGTTCGGCGAGCTTTTCTCGACGCTCGACCAGTTGGAGGAGCGGCTGTCGCGCCGGCGCTATCTGACGGGCGAACGCATCACCGAGGCGGATTGGCGCCTGTTCACGACGCTGGTGCGCTTCGATCCGGTCTATGTCGGCCACTTCAAGTGCAATTTGCGCCGCATCGCCGACTATCCAAACCTGTCGAACTACCTGCGCGATCTGTATCAGGTGCCAGGCGTGGCGGAGACGGTGAACCTGTCCCACATCAAGCAGCACTACTATCGCAGCCATCCCACCATCAACCCCACCCGCATCGTCCCGCTCGGGCCGGAAATCGACTATGGCGCGGCGCACGACCGCGACCGCTTCCGCAAGGCGGCGTGAGGCCTACCAGTAGGGTGACGGCGGCGCCTCGCCGAACACTTCGGCGATGCGCCTGAGCGTGGCCGGCGTCACGCCGTCGGGCAGGGCGTCGAGCGCAAAGAAGCCGGCCTCGGCGATCTCGCCGTCCGCCAGCTTTGGCGCGGTCTGGCGGAAGCCTTCGATCAGGTAGAGGCCGACATGATCGCGTCGGCTGGCCATCCGGTTGAAATGCATGGAGCGCAGCATGGGCGGCGCGGTCAGCACGATGTTGCCTTCCTCGGCCATCTCGCGCGCGAGCGATTCCTCCATGGTCTCGCCGGTCTCGACGCCGCCGCCCGGCAATTGCCAGCCCGGCACATAGGTGTGGCGGATGAGGAAGACCGAGTTGGCGGCGCGGTCGTGGACGAGCCCGCGCACGCCGAGCGTCATCGGCCTGCGCAGCACGAAATAGGTGTGGAACAGCCTCGCCCGCAGGCCGGGCCAGCCGGTCTGGCGAAATGGCCGTTCGGGATCGGCGGCGCTCATCGCTCGCGAAACCATGAGTGGAAAGGCGCGCGCCCGTCACGTAATAAGACTAAATGTTCCGGCTTGCGCATCTGTCCGACGTCCATCTTGGGCCCTTGCCCGATGTAACCTATCGCGATCTCGCCTCCAAGCGCGTGGTCGGCTACGTCAACTGGCAGCGCAACCGCCGCCGCCACATGCACGATGCCGTGATCGACACGCTGGTGGGGGACCTGAGGGCAAGCGAGCCCGCCCATATCGCCGTGACCGGCGACCTTGTGAACCTGGCGCTGGACGGCGAAATCGAGATGGCGCGGCTGTGGCTGGAGACGCTGGGCGCGCCACGCGACGTCTCGGTGGTGCCCGGCAACCACGACGCCTATGTTCCCGGCGCCTTCGACAAGATTTGCCGGTCCTGGGGGGCATGGATGACTGGCGACGGCGCCAACGGACCGGTGGACCGGCATTCCTTTCCATATCTGAGGGTGCGCGGGCCGGTGGCGCTGATCGGCGTGTCGACCGCGCGTGCCACCGCCCCCTTCATGGCCAACGGCTTCTTCGAGGCGGGGCAGGCGGAAAGGCTGGGCCGGCTGCTGGAAGCGACGGGCCGCGACGGGCTGCTGCGCGTGGTGATGATCCACCATCCGCCGGTGCGCGGCGCTGTGGCCCAGCACAAGCGGCTTTTCGGCATCGGCCGCTTCCAGAAGATCGTGCGGCGCCACGGTGCCGAACTGGTGCTGCACGGACATTCGCACGAGCCGACGCTCTATTGGATCGGCCGGGGCACCAAGGTCCCGGTGGTGGGCGTGGCTGCCGCCGGCCAGGCGCCGGGCGGGCGGCACACGGCGGCGCAATACAATCTCATCGATGTCGGCGAGGGACAGGGAAGCTGGCGCATCCGCATCACCCGGCGCGGGCTGACCGGACCCGCCATGCCGCCCGTCGACCTGGAAACGCAGGAGTTCCGGGTGGCGGCGCCGGGGGCGCTGGTCAAAAGCTGATGTTCATCTCCGCCAGGCGGTTCCACAAAAGCACGATGGAGAGCGCAAGTCCGACCAGGGCGCCGGCTGCCACCAGCGCCAGCGCCGAGAAGAAGGCCCCCCATGCCTTCCTGCGCCGGGAGGTCGCGCTGAGCGGCGGCTCGGCCTCGCCTACCACCGGGCGGGCGACGCTGGCCACTGCGGGCTCGCCGAGCCCCTCCATCAGCCGCTGGTGCTCGACCACGCGCTCGGCCACGTAGCGCGTGACATGGTCGACGATCGGCTTCATGTCGGTGGATTCGGCCATCACCACGCGCCCGATGCGGGTGTCCTTGAGAAAACGATAGGTGCGCCGGTCGCGGCCCATGGCGACATGGCTCACGGCGTCTATCCACAGGCGCGGCTGCAGGCCGGAGGAAACGGCGAAATCGAAATTGTCGATCTCTGCCGGCACCTCGGCAAAGACGGGCGCCAGTTCCGCCGCCAGCAGGTCGAGCCGCATGCGGTGCGCCTCGCGCATGTCGACGACCACGTCGTCGCGGTCGGCCAGCGCGTTCTTCACGTCGCGGATGGCGGCGGACAGGGCGCGCGAGGGCGGCGCGGGGGGCAGGTTTTCGCCGGCGTTTTTCATGGGGTGCCTCGAAAAGTGGTTAACGAGGATTTACCACAACGGCGAAAGAATTGCATCCGGCCGAACGTCAGCGGCCTTCGCCTTGCGTCCGCTCCATCGCGGCGAGGATCAGGCCCGCCACCAGACCAGGCGCCTCGTCGATCAGCATATGACCGGCGCCTTCCACGCGATGCAGCCGGAAGGCCGGCGGCAGGTCGTCCGCTTGGGAGACGGGCAGCACGCGGTCGTGGCTGCCCCATGCCACCGAAACCGGCATGGAAAGGCCGGCCAGCATCTCGCGCGGAATCCTGCCTTGCCGGTCGCCGCGCGTCATGGCGGCGGCGATCTCGACCAGCTTCTGCGCCTGTCCCGGCAGGGCGCGCATGGCCACGCGCATATCCACCGCCCGCTGCGGCACGTCGTGGCCCGGCCCCGACATCTCGGCCAGACAGGAGCGGATATCGGCCGGCTCCGTGGCGGCGGCGTAGCGGCGCAGCAGCGGGGCATTGATCTCCTCGCCGAAGCCGCCGGGCGCCAGCAGCGTCAGCGAGGCCACGCGCTGGGGCGCTGCCAGCGCCATCAGCACCGCCACCGCGCCACCCATGGAATGGCCCGCGACATGGGCGCTGCCGATGCCGCGGGCGTCCATGTCGGCCAGCACCGCAGCGGCGGCAAGCTTGGCCGGCCCCGCGCCGGGATAATCCAGGGAGCGGCCATGGCCGGGCAGGTCGAAAGCCACCACCCGCGCCCCTTCTGCAAGGCTGGGGACCAGACCGGCCCAGTCGGCATGGGTGCCCCCGAAACCATGCAGCAACAGCATGGCCTGCGTGCCGGCGCCGTTTTCCTGTACATGAAGGCGTGCCGTCATGGCGTTCAACTCCCCGTGCCGACGCCGGCGGCCCGCAATGCCTGGAGCAGGTGCTCGGTCAGGTCGGGCGGGTACATGCGATGCTCGAAAATGGCGCGCGGATTGACGGTGAGCTGGGGAAAGTGATTGGCCAGTTCGTCACGCAGATCGACCTTGGCCGTCTCATCGCCGGCAAGATCGGCGGCGATGAGGCGCGCGGCGAGATAGTGCGGCTTGATGCCCGCCGGATGCAGGGACATGGCGGCGCGGATCGCCTGCGCCTTGTCGCCAAGGGAAAGGGCGGACGCAAACAGCCCGAAATCCCACCATTGCGGATGGGCGCTGGACAGGTCCACGGCGCGCGCCATGATCGGGGTTCCTTCCTCGTACCTGCCGGCGAAGATCAGGCCATAGGCATAGGCTGCCGCCATCGAGAGGTCGTAGGTGTTCAGTTCATAGGCCTTCTTCATCCACCGGATGGACTCTTCCGAATTGCCGATGCGGGAATTGAGGAAGCCGCTCGCCCGGTAGACATAGGGGCTGGCGGATGCCATCTGCAGCGCCCGGTGCGCAAGGGCCGTCGCCTGGTCGACGGTGGCGCCGGGCGGATATTTGTAGCCGTCGGTGACGGCTTCCATGTGCAGGGCCGACATCTCGGAATAGATCAGCGCCGATTTCGCCTGTTGCGCGATCAGGGCTTCGAAGCACCTGTAAGCCGCCTGATGGGTGCGCGAATTGGGGTCGAGGTAGTAGTTGTCGTTCAGAAGCAGGCAATGGGTGAGGCCGCGGTCCTGGCCGATCTGATCGAGATAGGTGTAGATGGTTCCCGAAGCCGGGATGGTCGCGCTCAGCACGCTTGCGACGATGTCGTCCGCTTCGCCCGACCCGGCCTGCCGGGCGGCGGCGACGCGCGAAAATAAAACCCGGCCGGAGCCGATGCTCTGCAACTCGATCGACACGCTGCCGGCATCGGAGCCTGGCGCCACATGGAAGACGAAGCTGATGGGATCGGCGGCGGCGTCCGGCTTGACGGGCGGCGCGCGGCCGATGAACTCGATGGTGTCGAAGCCGGAAAGCCCGCTGCGCATGGCCGAGCCAAGCCGCAGGGTGGCCTCATCCTCGCTGCTCAAGGTCATGTAGACGATGGGCAGTTCGTCCGGCGTCGACACGTGGACGCTGCTTGTCACGATGTCCGGCGCCGCCGGCGCCGCGATCCGGCTCAGAACCGGACCAAGCGGTGCGGACAGCAACAGCGAAAAGCCGAGGACCACGGCGACGAGCGCCAGCGCCACCCACCAGGAAGGGAAGCGGCGAGGAGCGGCCACCGCGGAGGGTGTGGCAACCGCCGGTGCGCCGGCCGGCGGGGCCTGCCGGGTATCCGTGGCCTGCATGCCGCCGTCCGCGCCAGGGACAAGCTCATATGCCGGCACATAGCTGCCGCGCGGGATGGAGATGCGAAGCGGTTCGTTCTCCCCTTCGGTGGAGAAATATTGGTCGAGGAGGTTGCGCAGGCGGCGCGCCTGCACCCGCACCACGGCGTCTGTCGAGGAATCGAAATCGGCGTTCTTGCCGAAGACGTCCATCGCGATCGAATAGCCCTTGAGCCGGTCGGCCTCGCCGGCCAGTTCCTTCTCGACCAGATAGGTCAACAGATTGCGGGATCGTTCCGAACGGCTGAAAGTCTGGCTGGCAAGCAAGCGCTCCAGCGTTTCGCGCACTGCGGGGGCGGCAGGCGTGGAATGCTGCAAGTGTCGAAACCCTTCAAGTCGGCACAAGTCGAGTCGATCATATCGTCCATGCGTTGCCGCACAAGCCACAACTGCTGTTTGCACGTTTTCAGCGGCTTGCGAAACGCCGGAACGGCCGTTTCGTTGCGTTTATGCCGCTGTAAGGGGAGGTTGCGCGCGCCTTTGGGGGGCGAACCCGACCGAAACGGTGCGGTCGGGTTCGTCCGTTCGCTTGCGTCAGCCCGCCGTGGTGCCGACGATTCGGTTGGCCGCAGACACCACGGCCTCCAGCGAGGCGGAGGAAATGTTGGTGTTGATGCCGACGCCGAACAGCTTGCCGCTGCCGTGCTCCATCTCGAGATAGGAGATGGCCGAGGCGTCGGAGCCCCGCTGCAGCGAATGCTCGGAATAGTCGAGCACCGACATCTCCACGCCGGCATGGCGCGCGAGCGCGTCGACGAAGCTGTCGATCGGCCCCGTGCCGACGCCGTTGACCCGCACTTCCCGGCCGCCGTCGAGTATGGTGGCCTCCAGCACGCGCCGCCCTTTCACCTTCTCGTCGGGATAGGTGCGGTGATCGACATATTTGAAGCGCGCGCCGGGCTGGTCGACATAGAGCTTGCGGAACTCGTCATGGATGCGGCTGGAAGGCAATTCCTTGCCTTCGGCATCGGTGATGGCCTGGACTTCGCGGCTGAACTCGATCTGGAGATTGCGCGGCAGGTTCAGCCCGTAGTCGGCCTGGAGCACATAGGCGATGCCGCCCTTGCCCGACTGGGAATTGATGCGGATGATCGCCTCGTAGGAGCGGCCGACATCCTGCGGGTCGATCGGCAGGTAAGGCACCTCCCAGATCGGCGAGTTGGCCTTGGCCGCGGCCTTCATGCCCTTGTTGATGGCGTCCTGGTGCGAGCCCGAGAAGGCGGTGTAGACCAGTTCGCCGACATAGGGGTGCCGTTCCGGGATCACCAACTGGTTGGAATATTCGTAGACGTCCTTCATGCGGTTGATGTCGGTGCAGTCCAGCATGGGATCGACGCCCTGCGTGTACATGTTCAGCGCCAGCGTGACGATGTTGACGTTGCCGGTGCGTTCGCCGTTGCCGAACAGGGTGCCTTCGACGCGATCGGCTCCCGCCATCAGGCCGAGTTCGGTACTGGCGATGCCGGTGCCGCGGTCGTTGTGCGGATGCAGCGAAATGATGAGATTTTCACGGTTGTCGAGGTTGAGGCACATCCATTCGATGCGGTCGGCATAGACGTTGGGCGTCGACATCTCGACGGTCGACGGCAGGTTGAGGATCAGCTTGTTCTCCGGCGTCGGCTTCACGATCTCGGCGACCGCGTTGCAGATCTCCAGCGCCACCTCCAGCTCCGTGCCGGTGAAGCTTTCCGGCGAATATTCGAACCGGTAGCCGCCGCCGGCCTTGGCCGCCATGTCGGTGATCATCTTGGCGGCATCGGTGGCGATCCTCTTGATGCCGCGCACGTCCTTCTCGAACACGACGCGGCGCTGCAACTCGCTGGTGGAGTTGTAGAAATGCACGATCGGCGTCCTGGCGCCCTCCAACGCCTCGAAGGTACGCGAAATCAGTTCGGGCCGGCATTGCACCAGAACCTGGAGATCGACGCCGTCGGGCACGTCGCCGTTTTCGATGCACCAGCGGGCGAAATCGAAATCGGTCTGCGAGGCGGAAGGAAAGCCGATCTCGATTTCCTTGAAGCCCATGTCCAGCAACAGCCGGAACATGCGCGCCTTGCGCTCATGGCCCATCGGGTTGACCAGCGCCTGGTTGCCGTCGCGCAGGTCCACCGAGCACCAGACCGGCGCCTTCTCGATCACTTTCGAGGGCCAGGTGCGGTCGGGCAGGTTCACCGTGGGGTAGGAGGCATATTTGGCGCCGGCGGTCGGCATGCCGTGGCGGGCCGATACGGCAGGTTCGGAAGTCGTCTTGTTCATCTCGGTCTCGTTCTCTCTGCCGCCCTGCGCCAAGCGCGTCGTCAGGCGGACTTAAACCAGAAATTCGGTTCGGATGTGAAGAGCAAAGGAGCGCATGCCTGGCGGCAACTCGACCGCCGGACGCTCCTTCAACGAGCCCGGCGATCGCCGATAAGGCCGAGAAGCAGAAGGCTGGAGGCAAGCGCGCGCACGGTCTCGCCGGCCAGGATGGCCGGGCGCGAGGCGGTCGATGCGGAACGCTTTGTCATGGGCGCTCTCTTTACAGCAGCGCATGCCCCGAGGCAAGGGTCGTCATGCCTTGACCGTTGCGGCAACCAGACGGGCGAGCCCGGGACCCAGCAGCAGCACCACGAGGAAGCGGGCGGTCTGCAGGGCCATGATGAAGGATATGTCCACGTTCTGGGCCGCGGCTGCGATGATTGCGACCGAATCCATGCCGCCCGGGCTGGTGGCCAGATAGGCCGAAAGCGGGTCGATGCCCAGCGTGCTGCTGATCAGCCATCCCAGCCCGCCGCAGAAGGCGACGAGTGCCACGATCGAGCCGAGGATCTGCGGCAGGGCGCGGGCGGCGTGGCGCAGCACGGGCCGCGTGAAATTGAGGCCGATCGCCCAGCCGATCAGCGCGTAGCTCGCCGCCAGAAGCCATTGCGGCAACTGGAACTCGGCGTCGAAGCCGAGATGCAGCACGGTGCCCAGGATCATCGTGCCGAGAAAATGGGGCGAGGGCAGCCGCAGGGCCATGCCGGCCAGCGTTCCGGTGACCGCGACGAGGATGGTGGTGGCGAACGGGCCGGCCTGGAGCGGCGGAAACCATACGATCGCCGGAACTTCGACGCCGGAGGTGTCGACGAACAGCCGGGCGACCAGCGCCGCCGTCATCGAAACCAGCAGCACGCGCAGGTACTGCATGAAGGCCACGAGGCGCTGGTCGGCGCCGAAGGCGCCCGCCATCAGCACCATGGCCGTCGCCGCTCCCGGCGTGGATCCCCACACGGCCGTGGTGCCGGGCAGCACCCGCCAGCGGCTGATCAGCCAGCCCAGCAGGCTCGATGCCGCGACCGTGGCGACGACGGCGCCGAGGAACAGCGGCCAGTCGGCATAGACGACGCCGAATATCGTGGGCGAGATCGAACTGGCGATCAGGCAGCCGATGACCGCCTGCGCCAGGGCGAAGACCGGTCGCGGCATGCGCACGGTGGCGCCGTTGGTGCCGGCCAGGATGCCGGCGAGCATCGGCCCTATCAGCCAGGCGGCGGGCAGGGAGGCCATCTCGAGGCCCATGGCGAGCCCGGCCGAAAGCAGGGCAAGCAGAAGCCATTGCGCGGCGGGCGCGACTTCCTGGAGCGGCAGCCTGTCTTCGGCCTGGGGGGTCTGATCCATGCGAGAGGTCTTAGAGCCTTTCATGGTTCCGTGTAACCATGAAAGGCTCTAATGCGTTTGCAGCCAAGTGGAAACAGTTGACGTCGCACAAACGCGGCAAAAACAAATAGATAGAGCAGCGGCGCCGATATGGTCGCAGCAGCGCTCCTTCGCGGCCGGATCGCAACCCCGGCTATGCGGGCAGGCCGAAGCCGCCGGCCGGAGCGGTCTCGACCTGGAAGTCGAACCCGGCGATCAGCGGCCGGGCCCGGGCGATCGCCGCCTGCACGTCGGGGCGCGACAGCGAGGTCTTGTGGCTCTCGGCGTCGGTCCACACCTCCGTCACCCAGATCGCGTTGGTGTCGGCCGGATCGCGCGCGACGATATAGCTGAGGCAGCCGGGCAGCGAACCCGTGGCCTCCAGCAGGATGCCGACCACTTCCTCCCGCTTGCCCGGCGCGGCACGCAGCTTTCCGATCAGGCCATACATATTCCTTCTCCCTTCGGTCCCGCACCGGCCAGTTGGGAAGCAAAGCAGGGCAACGGGCAGACCGGCAACCGTCGCGGAGACGACTTTCTTCGTTCCGGGCCTTCCGTTCAAGTCCTTTGTCCGGGAAGGGGCCGCGCCGCCGGCCTGCCTCAGGCGAAGGGGACGGCGGCCGTACCCCTGGGCAACTTGGCCTCGTCGTCCGGCTCGACATGGATGGTGATGCGCACGGAGGGTATCTCGGCCTTCAGCGCGTCCTCGATGCGATCGCAGATGACATGGCTTTCGCCGACCGACATGCCCGCATCCACCACCAGGTGGAACTCGATGAAGGTGGCGCGGCCGGCGATGCGGGTCTTGAGGTCGTGCACCTCCAGCGCGCCCTTCGAGTTGGCGGAGATGATGTCGCGGATGCGCATGTTCTCCTGCACGTTGACGGCACGGTCCATCAGGCCGCTGAGCGATTCGCGGGTCACCCTCCATCCCTGGTAGAGGATGTTGATGGCGACCAGCAGCGCCAGCAGCGGGTCGAGCAGGTGCCAGCCGGTCAGCACGGCGGCCACCAGCCCCACGAGCACCCCGAAGGAGGTGACGACGTCGGTCATGATGTGCTGGCCGTCCGCCACCAGTGCCGGCGACTTCTGCGCGCGTCCGTTGCGGATGAGCACCCAGGCCCATGCGGCATTTATGAAGGCCGCGCCGGTGTTCACCGCAAGACCCGGCCACGGCTCCTCCAGCGGCAGCGGGTTGCGCAGCGATTGCCAGACCTGGGCAAGGATGAGCAGGGCGGCCACGACGATCAGCACGCCTTCCAGCACGGCCGAGAAATACTCGGCCTTGTGGTGACCGAAGGGATGGTCCTCGTCGGCCGGCGTGTGGCTGACGAGGATCGCCCAATAGGCGGCCATCGCCGTGACCACGTTCGCGATCGATTCCAGGGCGTCCGAATAGAGCGCGACCGAGCCGGTCATGCGCCAGGCCAGCAGCTTGAGCGCCGTCACCACGAAGGCGACGACGATCGACCAGATGGCGAGCGTCGCGACCCGTCGCTTGGATGCCGCCTTTTGATCCGCGATCGCAGTCATGCGCTTGTCAGGCCGCCTTTTCCTTCGCCTTGCGCGGCAGGTGCACCACCACGTTCTCGATCATGCGCATGCCGGCGTCGTGACCCAGGCTCATGATCGATTCGGGGTGGAACTGCACGGCCGCGACAGGCTCCTTCTCATGCTCGAAGGCCATGATGACGCCGTCGTCGGTCTCGGCGGTGACGGTGAACTCCGGCGGCAGGGTGGCCGGATCGGCGAAGATCGAGTGATAGCGGCCGACAGTGACTTCGCCGGGCAGGCCGGAGAAGATGATGCCGGGCTTCGAGACCTTGATGCGCGAGGGCTTGCCGTGCACGGGCACGCGCAATTGCCGCAGCTCTCCGCCATAGGCTTCGGCCAGCGCCTGAAGGCCGAGGCAGACACCGAAGATCGGCAGGCCGCGCGCGCGCGCCTTCTTGATGGTTGCGGCGCAGTCGAAGTCCCTGGGCGTGCCGGGCCCGGGCGAAAGCACGACGAGATCGGGCTTCAGCCGGTCGAACAGTTCGTCGGCCACCGGCGTCCGCACCGTGGAGACATTGGCTCCGGTCTGGCGGAAATAGTTGGCCAGCGTGTGGACGAAGGAGTCCTCGTGGTCGACCAGCAGGATGTTGACGCCGTCGCCGACGCGGGCGGTGGCCCGCTCGGCGGAAGGAGAGTTCCCGACCTTGGCGTCGCGGATGGCGGAGAGCATGGCGGATGCCTTCAGTTCTGTTTCGGCTTCCTCGTCCTCGGGGACGGAATCATACAGCAGCGTGGCGCCGGCGCGAACCTCGGCGATGCCGTCCTTGATGCGGATGGTGCGCAGCGTCAGCCCCGTGTTGAGGTCGCCGTTGAAATGCACCATGCCGACGGCCCCGCCATACCAGGCGCGCGGGCTCTTCTCGTTCTGCTCGATGAAGCGCATGGCCCATAATTTCGGCGCGCCCGTGACGGTGACGGCCCAGGCGTGGGTAAGGAAGGCGTCGAAGGCGTCCATGCCTTCGCGCAGCCGGCCCTCGATGTGGTCCACCGTGTGGATGAGGCGCGAATACATTTCGATCTGGCGCCGGCCGATGACACGCACGGACCCCGGCTCGCACACGCGGCTCTTGTCGTTGCGGTCAACGTCGGAGCACATGGTGAGTTCCGACTCGTCCTTCTTGGAGTTGAGCAGCTTGATGATCTGCTCGGCGTCGGCGATGGCGTCCTCGCCGCGCTTGATGGTGCCGGAGATCGGGCAGGTCTCGACGCGGCGGCCGCTGACGCGCACGAACATCTCGGGCGAGGCCCCGACCAGATATTCGCCTTCGCCCAGGTTGATGAAGAAGGAATAGGGCGAGGGATTGATGGCCTTGAGCTTGCGCGAGATTTCGGAAGGGGCGGTCTCGCAGCGCTCGTAGAACATCTGGCCGGGCACGACCTCGAACAGGTCGCCGCGATGGAAGCTTTCCTTCGCGCGCCCCACGAGGCCTGCATATTCGCCCGGCTCATGGTCGCCGCGCGGCGGCACATGGTCTGCCGGCCTGAAGGGCTCGACGACCGGCGCGCGCGGCAGGCCGGCGGTGGAAAAGGCCTCCCCGGCATAGTCGTAGCGGTCGGTCCAGGCCTTGGCCGAATAATGGTCGACCACGAGGATCTCGTCGGGCAGGTAGAGCACCAGGTCGCGCTGGCTCTCGGCGCGCTTCAACCTGTATTCCACCGGGTCGAACTGGAAGGCGAGGTCGTAGCCGAAGGCGCCGTAAAGGCCGAGATTGGCGTCTTCCGGCGATTTGAACAGATCGGTGACGGCGCGCAGCACGGTGAATACCGAGGGCATGCGGCTGCGCTCCTCCTCGGTGAAGGGCCGGTCGGGCTTGTCCACCTCCAGCCGGATCAGCCGGGTGTCGCGTTCGCCGATCCTGACCTCGGCCAGCGCGCCGACCGCCTTGCCGATGACGGGAAGCAGCGCCTCGCCGCGGGCGTTGAGCGCCTCGATCTTCATGGCGCGGCCGCGCGCGGAGATCACCAGAGGCGGGTCGATGATGGCGGTGTCCCAGCGCGTGTAGCGGCCCGGATATTCGTAGTTGGAGGAAAACACCGCGCCGCGGCGCTCGTTCAGCCCGTCGAGATAGGCCTCGATCGCGCCGGCATAGGGCTTTTCGTGGCGCTCGCGGGTGATCGCGACGCCGCCTGCCGTGATGAAGCGCTCGGCGCCGTTGTCCAGGAGTTCCACCGTCATTGCCGTCTCCATTCGCTCTTGGGCAACGGAACCCGGAGGCTGGAAAAACAAATGGCCGCCCGGACATCCCGTTGCGGCCACCATCCATGTTCACGCGCACGCGCTGCGACAGGCCGCTTCTAGCAGGCCCACCACCAGGCAGTGTTGGAAGAACGCATGATCATGGGCTTTCCATAGCGGCGAATGGAGGGGAGGGCAAGGGGATTTGACGTCGCCCTCTCCAAAGCCCGGCGCGACGCCTAAGCCCTGATCTCCTGCCGCTGGAAGGCGACATAGGCGATGGTGAATAGCACCAACAGCGCCGCGATCATGCCGGCGATCTGCGGCCACACCAGCGCGAAGCTGGCCGACAGCGGCAGCGGTGCGCCCATCAGGGCGCCGCTGAGTTGGCTGGCGAAGAGCAGGCCGAGCGAGCGCGTGGCGGGATTGAGCAGCGCCAACGTCGCCTCGCCGTAAAGCACGTTGGGCGAGATGCGGGCGATCGCCTGCTGCAGGTCGATCTGGTGGACCATGGTCATCGGATCCAGCGGATCGACCGGCGCCAGAGCGCCGGCGATCAGCGGCGCCAGCATCGGCCAGAACACGGAGAACACCAGCCACAGCGTCAGCGCGCACAGCGCCGAGGTGGCGGGCGACTTCACCAGCGTGGAAAAGGCCATGGCCACCGCCAGCCACACGCCGGCATAGACGAAGGAGGCGAACAGGAAGGCGAGCCCGCGCGCGATCTCCTCGCCGCTCGGCGGCAGGCCGAGCAGCAGCATGCCGAGCCCGGTCACCAGCAGCCACAGCGCCAGCAGGCAGATGGCGATGACCAGCAGGCCGCCGAGGAATTTTCCCGTGAGCAGCGCGTCGCGGTAGATCGGCTGGGACAGGATGCGCGACATGGTGCGTCGGCTGTACTCGCCGTTGATGGCGTCGAAGCCCAGCGCGATCGCCACCAGCGGCACCAGGAAGCCGAGGAAGGAGACGAAGGAGGGCAGGGGCTGCTCGGCGGTGGTGAACAGGCGCAGGAACAGGAACTGGTCCTCGCCGACGGTCGCCTTGATCTGGCCGATGGCGGCATAGACGGAGCCGATGGCGGTCAGCAGCACCAGCAGCATCACCAAATGGATGCGGGCGGAGTTCATATGGTCGGCGGCTTCCTTGAGCGCCACCGTCGACAGGCCCGCGAAGGGCGAGCCCTCACGCCGCGACGTCATGGTTGTCTCCTTCGAAGAAATGCGCGTAGACCTCGTCCAGCGAGGACTGGCGGATGCTCATCGAGCGCAGCGCCCCGCCGGCGGCCACCACGTGCCGGGCGATGTCGGCGCGGATGTCGGCGTCGGCGTCGACGCGCCAGCGGCCGCCCGCGAGCGGCGAGACGCCCGAAACGTGCGGGGCATGGGCCAGCACCGAAGGCAGGTTGACGCCGCCGGCCTCCACCTCCACCACATGGGTGCCGCCCAGCACGTCGGCGGTCAGTTCGCCGACCCTGCCGATCAGCCCGATGCGGCCGCGCTGGAACAGCGCCACCCGGTCGCAGATGGTCTGCATCATCGAAAGCAGGTGCGAGGAGAGCACGATGGTGACGCCTTCGGCGGCCAGTTCGCGGATCTGCTCCAGCAATTCCTGCGTGGATTGCGGGTCGAGGCCGGAGGTCGGCTCGTCGAGGATGGCGATCTCTGCCCGCTTGACCAGCATCTCGGCCAGCCCCAGGCGCTGGCGCATGCCGCGCGAGAAGGTGGCCACGCGCCTGTCGCGAACCTCCGGCAGGCGCACCCGCTCCAATGCGGCGTCGATGCGCCCTTGCGCCTCGGTCGACGGGATGCCGGCGAGGCGGGCGGTATAGGCGAGGTTTTCGCGCGCGGTCAGGTGGTCGTAGAAGCCGATCTGGTCGGGCAGGTAGCCGACGCGGCGCTTCACCTCCAGCGGCCGGCGCAGCGGGTCGAGCCCCAGCACGCGGATTTCGCCGGCGCTCGGTTCGGTCAGGCCGAGCAGCAGCAGGATGGTCGTGGTCTTGCCGGAGCCGTTCGGCCCCAGCAGGCCGAACACCTCGCCCTTTTCCACCGTAAGGTCGATGCCGTCCACGGCCACGGCACGGCCATAGCGCTTGGCAAGGCCCCGCGCCTCGATGACGGGTGCTTCGGGGGCGGGGCTCATCTGCGGCCGTACCTTGTCACGGCGAAGGCCAGGATCAGCGCCGAGGCGCCGATGACGCCCAGCCCGGTGACGCCCCACAGCGTGGAGGTGCGCACGGTGACGCGGAAATTGGCGCTGTCGGAGGCGCCGGAACCGTTGGCGCGCACCGGGACCATGTAGTCGCCGGCGATCGCCTGCTGCGAGGGCGTCATCGACACGCCGACACTGGCGGTGGCGCCGGGGGCGATCTCGTCCACCTTCTCGGGATTGAAGGCGACCTTCCAGCCCGAGGGTGGCGTGGCCGACAAGGCCACGTCGCGCGCCGGCGCGGAGCCGGAATTGGAAAGCGTGAAGGTGAAGGTGCGTTCCTGCCCGGCGGTGGCATCGCCCGAAAGCCGCCCCTCGGGCCCCGACAGCGACACGGAAGGCCGGCCGGTGATGTCGAGCACCAGCCTGGTGTCGGCGCTGATGTCGCCCGCCGCGGCGGCCACGGCGACGGGGTACTGGCCTGCCTGGGCCGAGTGGGGCGGCTGCACGTTGACGGACAGCGTCTTCTTCTCGCCGGCCTTGAGCGGCAGGCTGGTCAGTTCCTGCGAGCCGTAGCCCTCCTTGAAGGTGACCTGGAAGCCGTCCGGCGCCTTGGAGAGCAGGTTGACGGTGGTGTCCTCCTGGCCCTCGTTCTTGATGTCGACCTGGAAGTCGAAGGCGGATTTCGCCGTTCCGCGCAGCGCCGGCAGTTTGGGTTCGAGCGTCAGCCTGGCCGGCTCGGTCCTGGAGGGCGTCACCTGCAGGGGCAGTTGCAGGGCCTCGCCGTCGCCCTTCGCCGACACGGTGAAGCCGACCGGCTTGTCGCCGGGGGCGCCGGCGGGCGGCGTCAGCTTCAGCGTCAGGTCCACAAAGGCATCGGAGGCGGCGATCGCCGCGCGCACGGGCTTGCCGCCGCCGTCCATCTCCCAGGCCCAGCCTTCCGGCAGCCCGGTCACGCCCAGTTCCACGCGTTGCGGCGGCAGGCCGTGGTTGCGCAGGGTGAGCGGTACGGAAACCTCCTTGCCGGCCTGCGCGGAAAATTCCGGATAGGGCGTCGTCAGCCACAGCCCCGAGGGCGCGGAAACGGCGGAAGAGGGGGCGGATTGGGCGTTTGCCGGCGGCGGGGTGCCGGCCAGCGCCAGGGTGCCGACCATGGCGGCGGCCAGGAGCTTCGAAGGGGTTGCGAAGGACGAGCGAAAGCGCGCCGGACTCATATCTGCCTCCCGCATGAAGTTCAAAATAAATTGTTGTTTTGCAAAGCCTTGGCGACTTTATGCGCAGCGGAAGGATGGCCCCGTTTGTGGCATGAATGGGGCAGCGGACGGCCCTTTCGAGCCGTTCACAAAATTGTAATCGACAGCGACGCGGCGTGAGCCGCTCAGTCCTCCAGCGTGCCGGAACGGGCGTCGGCGCTGCGCTGTTCGCCGACCAGCTTGACCAGGTCGTCGCCGGCGCGGGTGATGCGGTGGGAGCGGCGGGTGAGGATATAGCCGTCCTGCGGGGCGAACACTTCGGCGCGCCCGTCCTTCTCTCCCGGCGCATGGACGATGGTGGCAAGCCGGTCGCCTCTTTTCACCCGTTCGCCGGGTGCGACGTCGTAGAGGACGGCGCCGGCTCTCGGGGCCGGCATCATGTCGATGTTCTCCAGCGGCGCGACGACGCCCTTGAAGGGGCCGGGCGCCGGCACGGAAGGATCGACGATCACGCCGCGCGCCGCCAGCAGCCGGTAGAGCCCTTCCGCATCGGAACGCGCCAGCGCACCGTTGACGTCGCGCAGGCCGCGATATTCGACCGTGGTGACCGCGACCTTGCCCAGCCGGTCGCGCGCGCCCGTCAGGTAGGGGTGGACGGAAGCCTCCTCGAAGGCGGAATTGGAGGCGCCCTGCCACAGCAGAACCGCATCCACGCCCATGGCCGCCGCGCAGTCCTGCATGGCTGGCCACAGCTCGGCTGGCACGTAGAGATAGGCCACGCTCTCGTCGTCGCAGTGAAGGTCGAGCACGATGTCGTGGCCCAGCGAGAGCGCGAGCAGCCGCGCCTTCAGCTTCTGGTTGACGCTGGCCAGCGAGGTGTCGGGCAGCAGCGCGGCGTCCGGGCGCTCCACCAGAGGGAAGTCGCGGTTGAAGTTGGTGCGGGTGCCGAGGTGGAAGCGGCCTTGCTGCTCGCCGAGGAAATATTGCGCGCGTCCCACCGGGTTTGCCCAGGGCACCGCGGTGATGCGCTGGCGGATGCGCCCCTCGGCTTCCGCCTTCTCCAGCATCGGCATCAGCGCGTCGATGGCCACCGTGCCCGGCAGTTCGCCGGCATGGAGCGCTGCCTGGATGTAGGCGCCGGGTGCGGCGTCGTCCGAGCCTTCGAAGCGGAAGACGGGGAATTCGTAGGCGACGCCTTCGGTGTCGCCGGAAATCTTCTCGATGCTTTTCTTCATCGTCGTCTCCCGCTTCGTCTTGCCGGTCAGCTCAGCCCTTCGATCTCGCCGTCCTCGTTGAGGTAGATGTTCTCGGAGGAAGGCTTGGAGGGCAGGCCGGGCATGGTCATGATCTCGCCGCAGATGGCCACGACGAAGCCGGCGCCGGCCGAAAGCCGTACCTCGCGCACGGCGACCGTGTGGCCGGTGGGCGCGCCGCGCAGGTTCGGATCGGTCGAGAAGGAATATTGCGTCTTGGCCATGCACACCGGCAGGTGGCCGTAGCCGGCCTGCTCCCACTGGTGGAGCTGGTCGCGCACGCTCTTGTCGGCGATCGCCTCCGAGCCGCGATAGATGCGCTTGACGATGGTGTCGATCTTGTCGAACAGCTTCAGTTCGTCGGCATAGAGCGGCGCGAACTGCGAGGCCCCCGATTCGGCCAGTTGCACGACCTTGTGCGCCAGTTCCTCGATGCCGGCCGAGCCCTGCGCCCAGTGCTTGCACAGGATGGCCTCCTCGCCCATGGAAGCGACGTAGTCCTTCAGCGCCTCGATCTCGGCTTCGGTATCGCTATGGAAATGGTTGATCGCCACCACGGCGGGCACGCCGAACTGGCGCACGTTCTCGATATGGCGGCCGAGATTGGGGCAGCCTCTCTTCACCGCCTCGACGTCTTCCCGGCCAAGGTCTTCCTTCTTCACCCCGCCGTTCATCTTCATCGCCCGCACAGTGGCGACGATGACCGTTGCCGCCGGCTTCAGCCCCGCCTTGCGGCACTTGATGTCGAAGAATTTCTCCGCGCCCAGGTCGGCGCCGAAGCCGGCTTCGGTGACGACATAGTCGCCGAGCTTCAAGGCCGTGGTGGTGGCCATGACCGAATTGCAGCCATGGGCGATGTTGGCGAACGGGCCGCCATGCACGAAGGCGGGGTTGTTCTCCAGCGTCTGCACGAGGTTGGGCTGGATGGCGTCCTTGAGCAGCACGGCCATGGCGCCGTCGGCCTTGAGGTCGCGGGCGAAGACCGGGCTCTTGTCGCGGCGGTAGGCCACGATGATGTCGCCCAGCCGCTTCTGCAGGTCCTTGAGGTCGCGCGCCAGGCACAGGATGGCCATCACCTCGGAAGCGACGGTGATGTCGAAGCCGGCCTCGCGCGGATAGCCGTTGGCTACCCCGCCGAGCGAGCATACGATCTGCCGGAGCGCGCGGTCGTTCATGTCCATGACCCGGCGCCAGGTGACGCGGCGCATGTCGATGCCCAGGTCGTTGCCCCAGTAGATGTGGTTGTCGATCAGCGCCGACAGGAGATTGTGGGCCGAGGTGATGGCGTGGAAATCGCCGGTGAAGTGCAGGTTCATGTCGTCCATCGGAACGACCTGGGCCATGCCGCCGCCGGCGGCGCCGCCCTTCATGCCGAAATTCGGCCCGAGCGAGGCTTCGCGGATGCAGATCACCGCCTTCTTGCCGATGCGGTTCAGGCCGTCGCCGAGGCCGACCGTCGTGGTGGTCTTGCCTTCGCCGGCCGGCGTCGGATTGATGGCGGTGACCAGGATCAGCTTGCCGTCCTTGTTGCCCTGCACCGACTTGATGAACTCGGCCGAAACCTTCGCCTTGTCGTGGCCATAGGGCAGGAGGTGCTCGTTGGGGATGCCTATCCTGCCGCCGACCTCCTGGATCGGCTTCTTCTTCGCAGCGCGGGCGATCTGGATGTCGGACTTCACTTCGGCCATGAAGGCGCTCCCATTGCTTTCATCGGTCGGGCGTTCCCCGCCCAAGGTTGCGCATACAAGCGCGAGAGGCGGGCGATCCGCCGTCTCAAAACAGGCGCGGAATGCGCGAAAAACGACAGGCGCCGGCCTGGCCTGCGCAGCAAAAGCGGCATGGTCAGCGCTCCAGCACCGAGCGCAACTCGACGATGTTGGAGCGCACCTGCAGCAGGTTGAAACCCATCGTGGCAAGGTGCGAGGGGAAGAAGGCGCTGGACTCGTTGCCGTTGGAGATGATCCAGGGCTGCACGTTCAGCGAGGTGCGCAACTGGCCTTCCATGCGCGTCCACAGGGCCGTGAGGTTGCGCTCGGCGATGACGGCGGCGAAGTCGGAGCGGGCGGCCACGAGTATGCCGTAATAGGCGTAGAGCTGGCCGTAGGCGAACCAGAAGCGGTCGTCGGCGCGGAAGTCGAACCATCCGGCGTCCGATGCGGCGATGCGCTGGCGCAGGATGTCGGAGGTCGAGCCGATGTCGCCGGCGATGCGGTCCAGGAACTGCATCAGGTTGTCGGCGCGGGCATCGAAGGTGGACTGGCACTTCTCGAGGCCGGCGTTGAAGGCGCGCAGCTTCCTGATGGCCTCGCGGTAGACGCTGGGCGTGGGGCGGGTCGGCCCGCGCAGGCCGATGTACCAGGCGGTCTCGCTCCAGGCCAGCGCGGTGCGCGCGTCCTGCAGGTTCTGGTCGATCTGCGAGGTGCCGCGCACGCGTCCCAGCGTGTCGACCAATTCGGTCGTGGTGCGGCGCATCACCTGGTTGATCCCGAGCTGGAAGGCCGCCTTGTTGTCGAAGAAGGGCGTGTTCTTCCATTCGATGCCGAACAGGCCGAGCTTGGAGAGCACCATGGACGAGATCCAGGCGTTCTGGTTGACGTTGAAGTCGATCAGATCGGCCGAGACGGCCGCGATTGCCGAAGGCTTGCAGCTCTGCGCCGGCTGGGCGGTGCCGCTTCCGGCCGCTTCCGTGCCGACGGGGTCGCCGGCGCCGGTGTTCTCGCGGGCTGCCGCAAGCGCTGCCGGATAGTCCGGATTGAAGTTTGTCCAGAACTGGGTGACGTAGAAAAAATAGCCGTAGAGGGCCACGATCACCAGCAGGACGGCGCCGATCGCTCCCCGGAGCATCCAGTTTCGCCCCCAATACCAGCGGCCGGCCCACATGAACGGCCACAGGATGACGCCGATCAGAAAGCCGAGACCGCGGCCGATCCACTGGAAAAGCCAGGTGAAGAAGCTCACGATCGGATCAAGCATCAGTTCCCCTCGTAGAAGCCGCGCCGCGCTCGCTTTCAAATATGCGGTTTTGGCGGCGCCCACAACCGGTGGCGGTCATGGCGATCGTTCGGGGGGCAGGGAGAAATCCGCGACCGGAACGGGCGGTCTGTGGCCGGAAGCGGCCTGACGCATCCGCCCGCCACCGGCAGGCGCCGTGTGGGGACGGATGATCGGCGCGCCCGAAGGACAAGGAGCCCTTGGCGCCGTCGAACCTACGATGCGGTGGCCGTCGGGGCAGCCGCCTTGCGCGGCGCAGGCCGCGGCTTCCTGGCCGGCGCGGCGATCAGGCCCTCGCGGATGGCGAGCTTGCGTGCAGCCTTGCGCGAGCGACGAATGGCTTCGGCCTTCTCGCGGCCGCGGCGCTCGGAAGGCTTCTCGTAGGCGCGCCGCGCCTTCATCTCGCGGAAGACGCCTTCGCGTTGGAGTTTTTTCTTGAGGGCCCTGATGGCCTGTTCGACATTGTTATCACGTACGAGTACCCGCAATGGTCTATCGTCCTCCTGTCGGTTGGATGGTCATGAAGTGACGTTGAGTGGGCGGCTGCGTGCCAGCCGGCCCTGGTCCTATATAGGGTGTTGAGCCGGCTCCGAACAGTGTTTTAAACAAATTGACGTGATTTCAATTGGTTAGCTTTGTGAACTTAACCCAATTATGCTTTTTTCTCCGCGAATCCCTTGATATTTCCAGTCATGCACGTATGCCGCGCATTGCGGATGGCTCGGCCTGGGCGGCAATTGGCGTGAAAAAAGCACGGCGGTGTCGCGGATCGGCCAACCGGCGCCGCCTATCGTGATGTGCAGATGCTTGAAACCGCTGAAGAATGATGTTTGGCTGGCAGGCGAAGCAAGAAAAATCATTTCCGCCAGGCCGAAGAAATCGAACTGGGAACCAACCGAATGGGAGAATGTTCATGTCGCGCATGAAATCCGTTGCTGCCGGGCTCTGCCTGGCGACGTTCCTGTCCACGAGCGCCGCCTTTGCGGGCGATGCCGAAAGCTGCAAGACCGTGCGGCTGTCGGATGTGGGCTGGACCGATATCCAGGCCACCACCGGCGTCGCCTCGGTGCTGCTCACGGCGCTCGGCTACGAGCCCGACGTCAAGCAGCTTTCGGTGCCGGTGACCTATGCGTCGCTGAAGAACAACGACATCGACGTCTTCCTGGGCAACTGGATGCCGTCCATGACCAACGACATCAAGCCCTATACCGAGGACGGCTCGGTCGAGACCGTGAGCGAGAATCTGACGGGAGCGGGTTACGGCATCGTGGTGCCCGACTACGTCGCCGAGGCGGGCGTCAAGACGCTGACCGATCTCGGCAAGTTCAAGGACAAGTTCGGTGCCAAGATCTACGGCATCGAGGCCGGCAATGACGGCAATCGCATCATCCTCGACATGATCAAGAACCCGGCCGACAATCTGGAGGGCTTCGAACTGGTCGAGTCGTCGGAAGCCGGCATGCTCACGCAGGCCGAGCAGTCGATGAAGAACAAGGAATGGATCGCCTTCCTCGGCTGGACCCCGCATCCGGTCATGGGCGCCATGAAGATCACCTATCTCGACGGCATGGGCGATTCCGGCTTCGGCGCGGCGACCGTTCACACCAATGTGCGCAAGGGCTACACGAGCGAGTGCCCGAATGCCGGCAAGTTCATCGCCAACCTGAAGTTCAATCTCGACATGGAAGGCGAGATGATGGACGCCATCCTGAAGGGCGGCGATGCCAACACGGTTGCCGCCGACTGGCTCAAGAAGCATTCCGACGCCGTGACGCCCTGGCTGGAGGGGGTGACCACCTTCGACGGCGGCGACGCGGCCGCCGCGGTCAAGACCGCACTGGGAAGCTGAGCCGGCGTCCGTCTGCAAGGATGAAAAAAGGGCAGCGCCGTGCCAGGGCTGCCCTTTTTTTCCGTGCCGCCACGGAAAGCTTTGCGGGAGAGGCGGCGGCGGGGCGGCAAGGAGGGTTGAGAGGGGCGCATGGATCCGATTTCGAAATTCCTGGTAGCCTGGAAAATCCCGATCGGCACGTGGGGGAAGGACTTCTTCACCTTCCTCACCGACAATTTCGATACGTTCTTCCGGGGCCTGTCGCGGGGGCTGAACACACTCCTGGACGGCACGGTGGACCTGCTGCTCATGCTGCCGCCCTCGCTGCTCGCGCTGCTGATCGCGCTTCTGGCGTGGTGGCTGCAGCGCTCGAGGGCGCTGGCCTTCGGCGTGCTGATCGGCCTGCTCTTCATCATCAACCAGGGCCTGTGGAAGCAGACCGTGCAGACGCTGGTGCTGGTTGTGGCGGCGGCCGCCGCCTCCATGGCCATCGGCGTGCCGCTCGGCATCTGGGCCGCGCACAAGCCGAAGGTCTACCGTTTCCTGCTGCCCGTGCTCGACATGATGCAGACGCTGCCGACCTTCGTCTACCTGATCCCGGTGCTCACCCTGTTCGGCCTGGGCAACGCGCCGGGCCTGATCGTGACCATCATCTTCGTCATCCCCACGCCGGTCAGGCTCACATATCTCGGCATCACCTCGGTGCCGACGGCCATCGTGGAGGCGGGCGAGGCGTTCGGCGCCACCAGGCGGCAATTGCTGTGGAAGGTGGAGCTTCCTTCCGCGCTGCCCACCATCATGGCGGGGCTGACCCAGTCGATCATGCTGTCCTTGTCCATGGTGGTGTTCGCAGCGCTCATCGGCGCCGGCGGCCTCGGCACGGAGATCAACCGCGCGCTGGGCTCGCGCCGCATCGACCTCGGCCTTGAATCCGGCCTGGCCATCGTGGTGCTGGCAATCGTGCTCGACCGCATGACGCGCATCGGCGTCGGAGGCAGGAAATGAGCGTCGCCGTCGATTTCCGCAACGTCGACATCATTTTCGGCGCCGACACGCGCGAGGCGCTGGCCATGGTCGACCGCGGCGCCAGCCGCGCCGAGATCCTGGAGAAGACCGGCAACGTGCTGGGCTGCGCGGGCGCCAACCTCACCGTCAACGAGGGCGAGATTTCCGTCCTCATGGGGCTGTCCGGCTCCGGCAAGTCCACGCTGCTGCGCGCCGTCAACCGCCTCAACGTGGTCTCGCGCGGCCAGGTTCTGGTCAAGGACGGCGACCGCATGATCGATGTCGTGACCTGCGACGAGGCGACGCTGCGGCGCTTGCGCCAGAGACAGGTCGCCATGGTGTTCCAGCAGTTCGGCCTGCTGCCGTGGCGCACGGTGGAGGAAAATGTCGGCTTCGGGCTGGAACTGGCCGGCGTGCCGGAGGCCGAGCGCCGCGAGCGCGTCCACCGCCAGCTCAGGCTGGTCAATCTGGAGCAATGGTCGAAGAAATACGCGCACGAACTGTCGGGCGGCATGCAGCAGCGCGTGGGCCTGGCGCGGGCCTTCGCCACCGACGCGCCGATCCTTCTGATGGACGAGCCGTTCTCGGCGCTCGACCCGCTGATCCGCACGAAACTCCAGGACGAGCTGCTGCAACTCCAGGCGGAACTGAAGAAGACCATCCTGTTCGTCTCGCACGATCTCGAGGAGGCGCTCAAGATCGGCAGCCACATCACCATCATGGAAGGCGGCCGGATCGTGCAGACCGGCGCGCCCGAAGACATCGTGCTGAAGCCCGCCAACGACTATGTGCGCGACTTCATCGCCAACGTGAACCCGCTGTCGGTGCTGACCGCGTGGAACGTCATGCGCGCGCTGCACGAACTGGACACCGACGGCGAGGGCTGGATCTGGCTGGACCGGCGCCAAACCACGCGCTTCAAGCTGGACGGGCAGGGGCTGGTGGTGGCGGCCGAGCGCAACGGCAAGCCGGTCGAATGGGTCTCGTGCGCCGATGTCGAACGGCACCCGGAAGACGGGAGTCAGGTGTTCTGGGCCACGCCCGGAACCTCGCTCAAGGTGGTGATGCTGGCCATGCACCGCTCGCAGACCGCGCCGGTTGCGCTGTTCGACGAGCAGTCGCGTTTCGTCGGCGCCATCGGCATACGCGACGTGCTGAGCGCGGTGCTGCGGCGGTAGGACGCCCGGGAACCGAAGCCAAAAGCAGACGGCCTGTAGCCGCTACACGGCCGAAGGCAGGCGCAGTTCCGTCAGCAGGCCGCCGCCGGGAGGATTGGAGAGACTGATCTCGCCGCCGGCATTGCGCGCAATGTTTCGGGCGATCGTCAGGCCGAGCCCCAGCCCTCCGGTCTCGCGGCTGCGCGAGCCTTCCAGCCGCACGAAGGGGTTGAAGACGGCATCGAGCTTGGCCTGCGGGATGCCCGGTCCCTCGTCGCGGATGGCAAGCACGATCGCGTTGCCGTCGCGATGCAGGCTGATCTGCGCCTTCTTGCCGTAGGTCACCGCGTTCTGGACGAGATTGGTCACGCAGCGGCGAAGCGCTACCGGCCGGGCCATGCAGATCAGCTCGCGCGGGCGCATGCCCTCCTCCTCCAGCGTGGCGTTCTCGAAATCGTCGGCCACCGATTCGACCAGCGACAGGAAGTCGATGCGCTCGGCCTTCTCCTCGGCCACCTCGAAGGTGGCGAAATCGATCACCGAACGGGCTATGGTCTCGATGTCGCCGAGATCGCGGGCGAGGTCGTCGCGGATCTTGGAACTGCGCAGCAGCGCCAGGCGCAGCCGCATGCGCGTCAGCGGCGTGCGCAGGTCGTGCGCCAGCGCCGCCGCGAGCTGCTCGCGGTCCTCGACATAGTCGCGAAGCCGGGCCTGCATGGTGTTGATGGCATGGGCGGCGGTGCGGATCTCGCGGCTGCCGGTCTCGGAAATGGGAGGGCTCTTGAGGTCCTCGCCGAGCCTCTTCACCGCCCTTTCCATGACCCGGTAGGGCGCCGTCAGCCGCCGCAGCGACCAGACGCAGGTGACCACGACCAGCCCTGCCATGATGGCATAGAGGGGCAGGCTGTCGGGGCTCAGCACCGGGCCCGGCGGCAGGATCGGCTCCGTGAAGTTCAGCCATTGCCCGTCCGCGAACTGGATCGAGGCGGTCAGCTTGTCGCTTCTGGCGAAGCCGGCGGCCAGCGCCAAAAGGTCCTTCTCGACCTCGCCCACGTCGGAATCCTCGGCCCTGTGGCGCGGCACGCGGTCCATCAGCGAGGCCGGGTCGCGCCGCACGCGCGCCTCGGTGACGCCGAATTTCGACAGGCGGCCGACCAGAATGTCCTCCAGTTCCGCCAACTGGTCGTCCTGGGCGATGGCGGAGGTGACGGCAGGCGTGTCCGAAACCGTCATCGCATAACTGGAACTGGTCACGCCCGAGGCCAGGCGCCGGCGCTCTTCGGGCGAGGCCGAATACATGAGCTGGACGATGGAGAAGGCGCGGTCGTTGAGGCGGTAATAGTTGACGATGTCGCTGGAGGCGGCGCGGTCGCGGGCCACGATGTAGAGCGTCGTCACCTGGCTGGCGAGCAGGCCGGCGATGACGATGAGCAGCACCCAGGCGGGCAGGGTCTGCGGCAGCAGGCGCCTCATTCGGACGTGGTCTCGGGGATGAACTGGTAGCCGCCGCTGCGCACGGTCTGGATCAGTTGCGGCGAACGCGGATCGTCCTCCATCTTGCGGCGCAGGCGGCTGACCAGAATGTCGATGGAACGGTCGTAGGCGATGCCGCCTTCGCCCCCCGACAGTTCGATGAGCTGATCGCGGGTGAGCACGCGCTGAGCGCTCCTGACGAATGTGTGCAGCAGGTTGAACTCGGCGGCCGTCAGTTCCACGCGCAGGTCGCCGGGCGCGATCAGCCGCCGCCGCCCGCAATCCATGGTCCAGCCGGCGAAGCGATAGATCTGGCGCGGTGCCAGCCCCTTCGGCTCGGCGCTGCTGTGGCGGCGCAGCACGGCGCGGATGCGTGCCAGAAGTTCGCGCGGGTCGAAGGGCTTGGGCACGTAGTCGTCGGCACCCATCTCCAGCCCCACCACCCGGTCGGTGGTCTCGGTGACGGCGGTGAGCATGATGATGGGCGTGGACTGGCGTGCGCGCAGGTCTCGGCACAGCTCGAGCCCGCTCTTGCCCGGCAGCATCACGTCGAGCACGACGAGATCGACCTGGGTGCGGCGCAGGACCGCCTCCATCTCAATGCCGTCGGCGGCGACGGAGACGCGCAGGCCCCGCTTCTGGAAGAATTCCTGAAGCAGGTCGCGGATGCCTTTGTCGTCGTCGACGATCAGGATGTGTGCATCGGACTTCACGAAGATACCCGCCCGCGGATTTTCGGCCGAGGCCCGGCCCTGCCACATAGAATAGGAGCGGCCGCATTCCTTGGCCAGCGGCCGCGGCGGGAGACGGAAACAAAAACGGCGCCTGCGCGAAAAAAATGCCGCCGGAAACAATCCGGAAACAAAATTCAACAAGCCGGAAAAAACGGCGAAAAAAACCGGTGCCATAACGATATCCGCGCCGGCTGGAAACGGTTCGGCGCTTCGTCAACCGGGGTTCCAGGAACCCGATCATGCGCAGACTCTCGTTCGGACTGATGGGTGCATTGCTCGGCATTTCGCTCGTCACGGCCGCAGCGCAAGAGGCTCATGCAAAGGCGGGAATCACCCGGAGCGAAACATGCAGCAGGCTGAGTCACCAACTCGACGAAGCCATCGAAACCCACGCCAAGGCGGTGCAGGTCGCCGAGGCGAAGGCGCTTCAGAAGAAGGCCAGCCGGTATTGCGCCGCCAGGAAAGAGGCGCAAGGCATCCGGATGCTGGCCGACGCGCTGAAGCTCCTTGGAGTGGCACCGGCAGAGCCGAACCAGTGACACCCGAACCAGCCTGCGTGACAAAGGAAACGATGATGAACAAGACCCTCCTCTCCGCTCTTGGCCTCGGCCTTGCTCTTGCCTTCTCGGCGCCGCTGGCTGCCAATGCGGCCGCTTCCACGGCTGCCGCCACCACTTCCACGACCGCTCCGGCCGCCACGACCGTCAAGAAGCCGGTCCACAAGGTCGCGAAAAAGAAGGTCGTCCACAAGAAGAAGGCTGCCCAGAAGGCTCCCGCCAAGAAGACCACTATGTGAGCCGACCCCCTCCCGGCTTCACAAAGACCGCCTCCGCCCTTCGGAGGCGGTCTTTTTCATGCGTGATTTGCCCCTTGCCGGCGATCGTGCGAAAATGAAAGACGTCAGCGCGCGCGGCAGACGGCCATGACCGAAGACGTCCTCCTCAAGCCCAGACCCAAGACCCGGCCGAAGACCGAGCGGCCGAAGCTCTACAAGGTGATCCTGCTCAACGACGACTTCACGCCGCGCGAATTCGTCGTGGCCGTGCTCAAGGCCGAATTCCGGATGAGCGAGGACCAGGCGCAGCGCGTCATGATCACCGCGCACCGGCGCGGCGTGTGCGTGGTGGCGGTGTTCACCAGGGACGTGGCAGAAACCAAGGCGCAGCGTGCCTCCGACGCCGGCAAGGCCAAGGGCTATCCGCTGATGTTCACGACGGAGCCGGAGGAATAGGGCGATAAGGGAATAGGGCAGTATGTTGGTGCGAACCGAAGAACTGCCTCGCCAAGTACATTGACGTGCGCCCGCCCTTCGATCCTTTCCCTACTGCCTATCTCCCCTCCCGGTACCACATGCCGCCCAGCGCCAGCAGCAGCAGGCCGAGGCCGAGGAAGCCGCCGAACAGCGGCACGCGCCTGAGCGCCTTCAGCACGCTGTCGTCGGTGGTACGCAGGCCGATCCAGTCGTCGCCGGAGGCCTGGGCGGAGGCGCGCACAGGCACGATGGCGGGCAGCGCTATGCCGCCGGAGGCGGTGGCGAGCCGTCGCACGCTGCCGCCGGTGGCGTCGGCGGCCGGTTTCAGGATCTTGTCGGTCGACACCACGTCCTGGAATTCCGGCGCATTGACGGGGCCGACATGGGCGAGCGCGGTGAGGTCGCCATTGGCCACCTGATAGAGGCCGATCTCGCCCACCTGGACGCTGCCGGTGAACACGCCGGGCTCGGATTTCTGCAGCTTCACCGTCAGCGCCTTGCCGGTAGGCGTGATGACCTGCGCGGCGCCGGGGTCGTCGCGCATGGTCTGGCGGCGGATCTCCAGCACCATGCCGCGGCCGTCGGCGGTGAGGCGCTCCTCCTCCAGTTCCGGTTCCTTCATCAGCCAGTGGGCGATGCGGCGATAGAGCTGCACATGCGGGCCGCCGCCCTCGTAGCCGCGCGCCCACAGCCAGCCCTGGTCGGAAAGCAGCATGCCGACGCGGCCCTCGCCCTTGCGGTCGAGCACCAGCAGCGGGCGGTCGTCGGCGCCCTTCATCACCACCTCGCCCTCCGGGTGCTCGACGCCGATGGTGCGGAACCAGCGGCCCCAGTGCGGCGGCTCGGCGTTCGATCCGTCCAGGGCGCGCGTCACCGGGTGGCGCTGGCCGAGATCGGTGAGCCGGGGGTAGAACGCCTTGTCGATGACATTGCCGTCGGGCAGGGCGGGCAGGGCCGGCATCAGCGGCGTGCGCGCGATGGTCTGCGCGCCGGCATATTCGGGGCCGGCCGCGATCAGCAGCGCGCCGCCCTTTTCCACATATTCGGCGATGTAGTCGTAATACAGGATCGGCAGCACGTCGCGGTGCTGGTAGCGGTCGAAGATGATGAGGTCGAACTGGTTGATCTTCTCCACAAACAGCTCGCGCGTGGGGAAGGCGATCAGCGACAGTTCGTTGATCGGGGTGCCGTCCTGCTTTTCCGGCGGGCGCAGGATGGTGAAGTGGACGATGTTGACCGAGGCGTCGGACTTGAGCAGGTTGCGCCAGGTGCGCTCGCCCGCGTGCGGCTCGCCCGAAACCAGCAGCACGCGCAGGTTCTCGCGGATGCCGTCGATCAGGGCGACGGTGTGGTTGTTGATGCCGGTCAACTCGCCTTCCTCTTCCGGAATGGCAAGCTCGACGATGTTGCGGCCGGCGTTCGGCACGGTGATCTGCAGGGGCATCTCCTGGCCGATGAAGGCGCGCTCCATCGACACCTGCTGGCCGTTGACGGAGACACGGACGTCCACCGGCCCGGTCTCGCCGTCGGAGGCGATGACGCGGTAGGTCATGTCGAGCGGCTTGCCGACCAGGCCGAAGCGCGGCGCCTTCTCGAAGCGGATGCGGCGGTCCTTCTCGTGCTCGTGGCCGGTGATCAGCGCATGCAGCGGCGCGTTGAGGTCCGGCGGGCCGGAGGGCGCGTCATGCACCTCGCCGTCGGTGATCATGATGGCGCCGCCGACGCGCGAAGGCGGCACGTCGCGCAGCGCGCCCTCCAGCGCGGAGAACAGGCGCGTCTGCGTGCGGTCCTCCACGGCATCGGCCTTGCCGGCCTCCACCACCACGCGCACGTCGAACTGCTTGAAGCGGGAAAGCCGCTCCTTGATGCCGGCAAGGGCGTCGTCGGTCTGCCTGGTGCGGTCGCCTATGTCCTGGCTCTGGCTGCGGTCCACCACCACGGCCACGACGCTCTTCAGCGGCTCGCGCTCCTCGTCGAGCATGACGGGATTGGCCAGCGCCAGCGCCAGCGCGGTCAGCGCCGCCAGCCGGAGCCAGGCGCCGCGCCGGCGCAGCCACAGGCCGGCGAGCGCCAGAACGGCCAGCGGCACCACAAGCGCAGCCATCAGCGGCCAGGACAGCAGCGGCTCGAAGGAGAGCGACCAGTTCATGCCCTACTGCCCCAGCCGTTCGAGCAGGATCGGCACGTGCACCTGGTCGGATTTGTAGTTGCCGGTCAGCGTGTACATCATGATGTTGACGCCGGCCCGCAGCGCATAGACGCGCTGCATGGGGTCGGCCGGAACGGTGGGCAGCAGCGGCGCGCCGTCGGCGCCGATCGCCCAGGCGCCGGCGAAATCGTTGGCCGTGATCATGATGGGAGAAACGCCGTCGCCCGTGCGAACGGGCCGGTTGTCGGCGTTGGAGGCATCGAGCGAGGCTTCCACCCATAGCGGGCTGCCGGCGAAGCGGCCCGGAAACTCGGGCATGATGTAGAAGGATTTGGTCAGCACGTGGTCCGGCGGCACCGGCTCCAGCGGCGGTATGTTGAGGTTGGCGAGGATGTCGCGCAGCCGCTCCGTCGCCGGGCTGGCGGAATCGGCGCCGATGCCGTTGGAATACTGGTCCCGCGTGTCGAACAGCACCGTTCCGCCCTGGTTCATGTAGGCGTCGATGCGGGCGATCGCTGCCTGGTCGGGCATGGGGGCCGCCGGATCGATCGGCCAGTAGATCAGCGGATAGAAGGACAATTCGTCCTTGGCGATGTTGACGCCGGCCGGCTCGTCCGGCTCCAGCGCTGTCTTGTCGATCAGGAAGCGGGTCAGCCCCTCCAGACCGGCGCGGCTGATGGCGTCGTCGGCCGGCACGCCGGTCAGCACATAGGCGATGCGGGTCTTGTCGATGGCGGCGATCGCGGCCGCGTCGCCCGGCTTGGAATCGTCGGCGCGGGCACCGTCCCCGCCTCCCACAAGCAGGCCGAGGCCGACCAGCAGCGCCAGTGCCGCACCGGCAGCCTGGCGACGGCGCGGCCGGCGCGCGAAGGCGCCGCCGATCCACAGCACGGCCAGCGTGTCCAGTGCCAGCAGCGCCAGCGCTGCGGCAATCAGCGGCCCCTTCAGGCGCTGCGATTCGTCGAAGCCGTAGCGGATCGTGGTCACCGGCACGGAAAGCTGCGGGCGCGCCAGCGGCGTCAGCGCGGCCTTCGCCTCGAGCAGGTTGTGGGCGAGCACGCCGGCGTCCGAGCCGTAGAGGCCGGGCGGGTTTTCCAACGTCACCGGCAGGATGCCGGGGCGCGCGACGAGCGGGCGGGCATCCGGCGTCGGGGGCACCAGCGCGCCGTCGGCGGCGATCATGCGATAGGGCGCCAGCGAGGTGTGCGCAGACCCGGAGGAATCGGCAGCGGCCGTGCCCTGGTTGCGCGAAAGCTGCACGATGCGCCGCAGCATCTCCACGAAGCTGCCGGAGATCGGCAGGTTGGACCATGTCGCCTCGGAGGTTACATGGAACAGCACCACCGTGCCCTTGCCCTTGCGGGCGCCGGTCACCAGCGGCGTGCCGTCGGCGAGATTGGCCCAGGTCCGGTCGGCTATGTCGGGCGAGGGCTCGGCCAGCACCTGGCGCGAGACGGTGACCTCGTTGGGCGGGGAGAGATCGGCGAAGGGGCCGTTGCCGGGAAATTCGGTGACCTGCTGCGGCGTGGTCCACGACAGCGCCCCGCCCAGCGAGCGCTCGCCGGTGCGCAGCCGCACGGGCAGCAGGTCCTCGTCGTTGCCGGCGGCGGCCAGCCGGGGGCCGGCGAAGCGCACCAGCGTGCCGCCATTGTCCACCCAGTCCACCAGCTTCTGGCGCACCTGCGGCGGGATGGTGCCGATATCGGCCATGACGATCATGGCCGGCTTGCGGTCGAGGATCTGGGGGATGGCGTCGGCGAGATCGGCGCTGGAAGGTTCTGCGAGATCGGCATAGGGCGAGAGCGCGCGGCGAACGTAGTAGAGCGGCGAAAGCAGCGGCTGCGCCTGGTCGGCCTCGGTCTGCGACAGAAGGCCGACGCGGCGGCGCTTGGAGCTTTCGTCCAGCACCCGCACCGCGCCCGCATGGCGCTCGCCGTCGAGGGCGATGGCGGAAAAGTCGTTGCGCAGCTCGAAGGGCACGGCGATCTTGCCGGTCGCGGTGGTCTCGCCCGGCTGGAAGGTCAGCGTGGCGTCGGCGATGCGGCGGCCCTTGTCGTCGAAGGCGCCGGCGGTGACCCGGGCCGGCGTCGGGTTGCCCGGCGCACGGATGGCGGTCAGCGCAAAGCCGTCCACCTCGTTTTCGGCGGCGGTCAGAGCAATCGGCTCGATGCGATCGGGCACGGCCCAGACCAGGCCGGCCGCCCCGTGCGAGAAAAGCCGGTCGAACGCCTGCTTGTCGTCTTGCGCCGCCAGCCCGTCGGCCAGAACGGCGACGCTGGCGTTGGGCAGCGAGGCCAGCGCCTCGGCCACGCGGGCATACACGGCCGGCCGGTCGGTGGGGATGGGCCGCGGCTTTGCCGCGCGCAGCCGGTCGAGAGCTGCGGCGGCGTCGAAGGGGCCGATCTCGGCATTGGGCTTCTCGGCGGTGAAGGCGATCACCACCGGCTCGCCCCTGCCGCCGGCATCGGCGATCAGCCGCTCGGCGGTGGCCACGCGCTTGTCCCAGTCGGGCGCTGCGGCCCAGCCATTGTCGATCACCAGCGCCAGCGCCGCGCCCTTGGTCGGCAGTTGCTCGCGCGGGTTCCAGACGGGCTCGGCAAGCGCTGCAATGACCAGGGCCGCCATCAACAGCCTGAGCAAGGTCAGCCACCAGGGACTCTGCTGCGGGGTCTCCTCGCGCCGCAGCACGCGCGCCAGCACGGCAAGCGGCGGAAACACTTCCGTCTGCGGCCGGGGCGGGGTGAGCCTGAGCAGCCACCAGATCACCGGCAGGGCGATCAGGCCCCACAGCACCATCGGCGCGCCAAAAGAAAGCGGCAGCCAACTCATGCCGCCGGCCTTCCGGTCTGGAAGCCCTCGGCGCCCAGCGCCATGTGCAGCCGCACCAGCGCCTCTGAGGCGAGGCGGTCGGTGTGGTTGGTGGTGAAGCTCCAGCCCAGCCGCCGGCACCACGCCGCCAGTTCGTCGCGGCGGGCGTGGTAGAGGCGGCGGTAGTCGTCGGCCAGCGTTTCGGCACGGCCGGCGGTCAGCTTCTCGCCGGTCTCGGGATCGGTGAATTCGGTGCGTCCGGAATAGGGGAAGCTTTCCTCGGCCGGATCGGCGATCTCGATCAGATGCGCGCGCACCTCATGGCGGGCCAGCACGTCCAGCCAGGCGACGGTTTCCTCGACGGGGTCGAGGAAGTCGCTGACGAGGACGATGTCGGAAAAGCGGCGCACCATCGAAAGATCGGGCTTGTCCGGCAGGTCGGGCGCGTGGACGAGGCGGGCGGCGACGCGCTCGGCGCCGTCGCGGGCGGTGAAGGGATCGGTCAGGCCCGGCCAGGCGATGCGCTCGCCGCTGCGCGACAGAAGCTCGGCCATGGCCAGCGCCAGCACCAGCGCGCGGGTCTGCTTGGAGACTTCCGCCGTGGTCGACTTGTAGAGCATGGAGGGCGAGGAATCGGCCCAGATCCACACCGTGTGCGCGGCCTCCCACTCGCGGTCGCGCACATAGATGTGGTCGTCGCGGGCGGAGCGGCGCCAGTCGATGCGGGCGATCGATTCGCCCTCGACATAGGGCCGGAACTGCCAGAAATTCTCGCCGATGCCGCGCTTGCGGCGGCCGTGCCAGCCGGCGATCACCGTGTTGACGATGCGGCGCGCCTCTACCAGCAGGTCCGGCACCAGGGCGGCGCGAGCCCGGCCGCGGACAAGCGCCTCGCGCGCCGCCGCCGGTGCCTGGGCCTCGCCGATCCGCGCCATCAGATTTCCTTGACCAGCCTTGCCACCACGTCGCGCACGCTCATGCCCTCTGCGCGGGCGGCGAATGTCAGCGCCATGCGGTGCTGCAGCACCGGCTCGGCCAGGGCGCGCACGTCGTCCACGGAAGGCGCCAGCCGCCCGTCGTAGAGAGCGCGCGCACGGGCGCACAGCGTCAACGCCTGGCCGGCGCGCGGACCCGGCCCCCAGGAGACGTGCCGGTCGGTGTCGGCGCCGCCCTGGCCCGGGCGGGCGGAGCGCACCAGGGAGAGGATGGCCTCCACCACGCTTTCGGGCACCGGCATGCGGCGGATCAGCATCTGGATCTCGCGCAGCCGCTCGGGACCGAGCACGTTCTGCGCCCTGGCCTCGTCCACGCCGGTGGTCTCCAGAAGAATGCGGCGTTCGGCGTCCAGTTCGGGATAGAGGACGTCGATCTGCATCAGGAAGCGGTCGAGCTGTGCCTCGGGCAGCGGATAGGTGCCCTCCTGCTCAAGCGGGTTCTGCGTCGCCAGCACATGGAAGGGGGCGGGCAGGTCGTGGCGCGCGCCTGCCACGGTGACGTGATATTCCTGCATGGATTGCAGCAATGCCGACTGCGTGCGCGGCGAGGCGCGGTTGATCTCGTCGGCCATCAGCAATTGGGTGAAGATCGGCCCGGGAATGAAGCGGAAGGAGCGGCGGCCGTTCTCGTCCTGCTCCATCACCTCGGAGCCCAGAATGTCGGACGGCATCAGGTCGGGGGTGAACTGGATGCGGCGCGAATCCAGGCCCAGAACGATGCCCAGCGTTTCCACCAGCTTGGTCTTGGCCAGGCCCGGCACGCCCACCAGAAGCGCGTGGCCGCCGGCCAGCAGCGCCACCAGCGTGCGTTCCACCACCCCTTCCTGGCCGAAGATGACGCGGCCCACGCCTTCGCGGACGCGGGAGATGTCGGCAAGCGCCTGCTCGGCCTGGGCGACCATGTCCCTGTCGCTGACCGGGCCCTCCTTGACCATGATGCTCATGAAGCTTCCATTCCTCGTCATTGGCGGCGGCGCAAGGCCTGCCGCCGCGATTCGTGCCGGACCTAGCCCTTTCCCGAACTTAAATCACCTGCCCCGGCTGACAAGCGCGCCAACAGTGACTATTTCGTGGCCATGGTCGATCAGTCCGCATCCAGGAAGGGAAGCATTGCCGGGGAAAGTCTGGCCACAGCCGCGGACGCGGCCGGGCTGGAGGCGCTGGTCGCGCGGGCTGCCCGCGCCGGCAAGGGCCTGCCGCCGGTGGAGCGCTGGAACCCGGATTTCTGCGGCGACCTCGACATGGAGATCCGGCCGGACGGCACCTGGTTCTACCTGGGCACGCCGATCGGCCGCATGCCGCTGGTGCGGCTGTTCTCCACCGTGCTGCGCAAGGACGCGGATGGCAGGACCTATCTGGTCACGCCGGTGGAGAAGGTCGGCATCCGCGTGATCGATGCCCCCTTCGTGGCGGTGGAGATGAACGTTTCCGGCGCGGGCGAGGGGCAGGTCATCACCTTCCGCACCAATGTCGGGGACGTGGTGGAAGCGGGACCGCGGAACCCGCTGCGATTCGTCGACGAGGACGGCACCGGCGGGCTCAAGCCCTATCTTCTGGTGCGGGGGCGGCTGGAGGCGCTGGTGGCGCGGCCGGTCATGTACGAACTGGTCGGCCACGGCGAGGAGATAGCCGTAGACGGGCACGCCATGTTTGCCGTGCGCTCGCTGGGCGCGGTCTTTCCGATCATGCCGGCGGAGCGGCTCAGGAGCTTGAGCACGTGATGGACCGCCGGACCGCTGCCGCTCCCTTTTCCGCCGCCGATTTCCGCGCGCGCGCCGCCGCGCAGTCGCCGGCCCGCCAGGGCGAGGCCTTCGGCGACCATCGCTTCAATCCCGGCCACCCGCGGCTCGACCTTGCCGCGCCGCTGCGCGACGCGGCGGTGCTGATACCGGTGGTGGATCACGGGTCGGAGGCCACCGTGCTGCTTACCAAGCGCTCCGAGACGCTGCGCAGCCATACCGGCCAGGTGGCCTTTCCCGGCGGCCGGATAGACCCGGGCGATCCGACGCCGGAATCCACGGCGCTGCGCGAGACGGCCGAAGAGGTCGGGCTCGACGCCGGCTTCGTGGATCTTGTCGGCCGTATGCCCGACTACGTCTCCGGCTCCGGCTACCGCATCGCGCCGGTGCTGTCGGTGGTGCGGCCGGGCTTTCACCTGACGCTCAATCCCGATGAGGTGGACGCCGCCTTCGAGGTGCCGCTGTCCTTCCTGATGGACCCGGCCAACCACCGCCGCGACAGCCGCTTCTGGAACGACCGCGAATGGTTCTTCTACGAGATGCCCTATGGCGGGCAGCGCATCTGGGGGGTGACGGCGGGCATCATCCGCACGCTCTACGAAAGGCTCTATGCGTGAGCGGCACGGTCACCATCGCCGGGCGTGCCGACTGGCTGCGCGACAAGAACCTGCAGCGGCTGCTTTCGGTTCTGTCCAGCCATGGCGACCAGGCGCGCATCGCCGGCGGGGCGGTGCGAAACGCGCTGATCGGGCAGAAGGTGGCCGATGTCGACATAGCCACCACCACGCTGCCGGAAGAAACGATGCGGCGCGCGGAAGCCGCCGGCTTCAAGCCGGTGCCGACCGGCATCGAGCACGGCACCATCACCGTGGTGGCCGGCGGCAAGCCGTTCGAGGTGACGACGCTGCGCGCCGATGTCGAAACGGACGGGCGCAGGGCGAAAGTGTCCTTCGGACGCGACTGGAAGGCGGATGCCGAGCGGCGCGACTTCACCATCAACGCGCTCTATGCTGAGGCCGATGGCACGGTGGTCGACCTGGTCGGCGGCATCGCCGACATAGAGGCGCGGCGGCTGCGCTTCATCGGCGATGCGGAAGCCCGCATCCGTGAGGACTACCTGCGCATCCTGCGTTTCTTCCGCTTCTTCGCCTGGTATGGCGACGGCCGTCCCGACGCGGAGGGGCTGAAGGCCTGTGCAAGGCTGAAGGAGGGCCTCGACAGGCTTTCGGCCGAGCGCGTCTGGATGGAACTGAAGAAGCTGCTTTCCGCTCCGGACCCTTCACGCGCGCTTTTATGGATGAGGCAGGCGGGCGTCTTGTCGCGCGTGCTGCCCGAAAGCGACAAATGGGGCATCGACGCCATCCACGCGCTGACCGAAACCGAGCGCGCCCTGGGCTGGGGCGCCGACCCGCTGCTGCGGCTGGAGGCGATGGTGCCGCCGGACGCCGCCCGCATGAAGAAGCTTGCCGAACGGCTCAGGCTTTCCACCGCCGAGGCCAACCGGCTCCAGCGTTGGGCGCTGACCCCGCCCGTCGAACCGACGGAGACCGAAGGCATGCTGGCGCGGGTGCTCTACCACGGCGATCCGCAGGGCGTGATCGACCGCCTGCGGCTTGCACTGGCCGCGGCGCGCGGGCGGGCCGCGCAGGACGTCGCGACGCTCGCGCAGGCGGGCGGGCTTTCACGCCTGCTCGCCTATACGCAAAAGTGGGAGCGGCCTGTGTTTCCGGTGAAGGGCGCGGACCTTGCGGCACTGGGCGCGGCACAAGGGCCGCGGCTCGGTGCCCTGCTCAGGCAACTCGAGACGGAATGGATCGGATCGGGCTTCGTACTTGGTCGCGACGCGTTGCTTGAGCGCGCGCGGGCCGTGATCGGGAGCTAAGCCGCCGCGGTCAGGCGGCGTCCCGCACCTTTTCGATGCGCGAACGGATGGCCTCGATCATGGTCTCGCGGATGACGGTCTCGCCATGCGTCTGGCGCATGTGCTCGACAGCGCGGCGCATCACCTCGGCCTCCTCCTCGGCGCGCGTATGCCATTCGCAGCCGGGAACGAGCGAGCCGCAATAGAACTCCTTCATCGTTTCCTCCTTTCCTGGTCGTGTCGAAGGTCGAGCATAACACGCTTCGGGCGGTTTTGGTTGCGCCGTTGGCGGGCCGCGTATGCGAAAGGCGGAGCGCGCTCAGGCGCCCCGCCCTTTCACGCTGTCCTGCGAAAGGATTACTGCTTCAGGATTTTCACAGCCTCGGCAACCTTCTCCTTGCCGCTCATGTCCCAGGAAATCCTGACCTTCTCGCCGGCCTTCAAGCCAGGATCCTTGAAAGTCTTGGGCAGCGTAAAGGCGGAGCCGTCATCTAGGACGAGGCTCTTTGCCGTCCCGTCGAACGTCTTTACCGTGCCCGTGGTGTGCTTGACTGCGGCGAACGCCATGGAGCCGGAAGCCAGAAGCGCGGCGGCGGCGGCGGATACGATGAGCTTGCGCATATCGATTTTCCTGGAGTGCGGGCATCGTGGGAAGATGCCCCTTGTTCGGGCCGTCCGGTCGCGTCGGGTCGCGGTTCCGGGGAGGGGGAACCGCCGGCGCTTCCCGGCCCGGCCACAAACTATCGCCCGCTCCAGGCCAGGCTATTAGACGAAAAAGAAAATCCGCAGTGCGGCCCGCGCCATATTGCGGGTCCAAATCCGCGAATTTGGACCCGAATGCGGTTCACGCGCCGCTCACGGCAATTTTACGGCCACTTCACCTGCGGCGGCATGGAGGAAAGGATCGAGGATACGTTGCCGCCGGTCTTCAGGCCGAAGATGGTGCCCCGGTCGTAGAGCAGGTTGAATTCGACATAGCGGCCGCGCCGGATCAGTTGCTCCTCGCGGTCGCCGTCGGTCCAGTTGTCGTTGAAATTGGCGCGCAGCAGATGCTGGTAGACCACCAGGAAGGCGCGGCCCACATCCTGCACGAAGGCGAAATCGGCATCCCAGCCGCCCTTTTCATCGGGCGAATGCAGCCAGTCGAAGAAGATGCCGCCGATGCCGCGCGGCTCGCTGCGGTGTGGCAGGAAGAAATACTCGTCGCACCAGTCCTTGTATTTTTCATAGTCGGCCACGGCCGCGTGCTTCTCGCAGGCGAAGCGCATGGCGCGGTGGAAGGCGACCGAATCCGGGTCTTCCTGGGTGCGGCGGCGGTCGAGCACCGGCGTCAGGTCGGCGCCGCCGCCGAACCACCGCCGGGTGGTGACGACCATGCGCGTGTTCATGTGGACGGCAGGCACGTTCGGGTTCCACGGGTGGGCGATGAGCGAGATGCCGCTGGCCCAGAAGCGCGGGTCTTCGTCGGCGCCGGGAATCTGTTTGCGGAATTCGGGCGAGAACTCGCCGAAGACCGTGGAGGTGTGCACGCCGACCTTCTCGAAGACGCGGCCGTGCATCATCGACATGGTGCCGCCGCCGCCCTTGCCTTCTTCGCGCTGCCACGGCGTCTGCTCGAAGCGGCCCGGCGCCCAGCTCGCCTGCGGGCCGGCCAGTTCGTCCTCGATCGCCTCGAAGGCGGCGCAGATGCGGTCGCGCAGCGTCTCGAACCAGGCGCGCGCCTTGTCCTTCCTGGCCTCGATGTCGGCGGGCAGGCCCGCGGGGATTTCAGGTCTTTCCAAGATGCCGTCTCCGCTGGCGGGCCGGGCGGCCCGACAAATGACTCGTCTTTTGTCGGCGCGATCCCTAATCTCTTGAGACAACGGGTCAAGGAGTTCTTTCGTGCGTACTCCGGCAAGACCGCCGCTGGATGGCCTGAAGAAGAGGCTCGACCGCAGCCGCGCCGAGCACGGGCGCATGCCGCGCGACGGCTTCCTGCGCGAGACCTTCGTGCTGCCGCGTCGCGATGCCAGGCTCAAGGCGCAGGAATGGTTCGAGCGCTGGCCGAAGCAGGCCTACTGGACCGAGATCGAAAGCTGGTTCGAGCGGCCGGGCGACGTCATCGAATTCACCATAAGGCGCCTGCCCGCGGCAGATTGACGTCGGTCAGCGCAATTGGCGGATCGCTTCGCCCGCCGCCATCGCCACGGAGAGCGCGATGTTGAGGCTGCGGGCACCGGGCTGCATGGGAATGAGCAGGCGGGCATCCGCCGCTTCGTGCACATTTTCCGGCACGCCCGCCGATTCGCGTCCGAACAGCAGCGTGTCGCGCGGCGAAAAGGAAAAATCCGCATAGGGCATCGCGGCGCGGGTGGAAAGCAGCACCAGGCGGCGCCCCTCGGCCCGGCGCCGCTCCTCGAAGGCCTGCCAGTCGACATGGCGCGTGAGGGCGGCCATCTCCAGATAGTCCATGCCGGCGCGCTTCAGATTGCGGTCGGAGAGGTCGAAACCGGCCGGTTCGACGATGTCCACCGCCAGCCCCATGCAAGCGGCGAAGCGCAGGATCGTGCCCGTGTTGCCGGCGATGTCGGGCTGGTACAGCGCAATGCGCAGGCCTTCCTTCTCTTCCGTCATGGGCATTCCGAACCTTCCTGCGTGGCGCGCCGGCCACAGTGCGCCGCGGTTTCCCGCCTTTCGCGGACCCGTATATGGCCATCGGCCGCGAATGCGTGTATAGGACGGCGATTGTCAACTCGAACCGACGGAGGCGGATATGGAATTCATGAAGACCGTAGACATCCACCGCCCCATCTATCGCCCATTGGGGTGGCGCTTCGCCTGACGGCGGCACTCGGTTCGACGCTTTCCTGACCATCTAAGGCACATTTGTCCCGATTCCGGCCGGAACCGTTTTCCGGTTTCCGAAGGAATCTTCCGATGTTTCCAAGCTTCCAAGGGGCTGAAGGTCCCGCCAAAGCGCGCCCGTCGCCGTGATTTCCCTGCCGGTGCCTTCGGTCCCGGCCGGCACTTTTTTCAACCAAGTTCCTTTTTCGGAGGACGGACCCATGTTCGATCCCTGCAAGATACCCGGCTCACGCAACCTCCACGAGCGCAAGCTCGCCACCTGGGCGCTGCTGGTCGGCGAAACCCATTCCTCGGACGCGCACGCACAGATGCGGCGGCGGCCGCATCGCGGCATGCTGCCCGACGTGGACTTTTCCCGTGCCGTGCCGGACTACGGCCGGCCTTCGCTGGTGCGGCGCCTCTTCGGCCTGTTCCGTCGGGGGGCCGCAAGCACCGATGACGGCGAACGTCAGGAGGTTTGCGCATCTCCTGTCGGCGAAAAGCCATCGGCTTCCTATATTGCGCGGACGGTCCTGCGCCTTCCTGCCGATTCCCAAGAGCCGCGGGCCCATGCCGCGCGGGCCCGCGCCGCCTAGGCGGACGTCCAGACAAGAAGAGAGACGAAACGATGTTCCGCTGGTTTGAGAAAAGGCTCGATCCGTTCCCCGCAGCCGAGCCGGTCGAGCCGCCGAGGACGCTGGTCGGCTTCTGCATCCACTACACGCGCGGCGCATGGCCCTATCTGGCCGTCGATGCGGTGCTGATCGCAGCTATCGCGATCGCAGAGGTGTGGATGTTCGGCTTTCTCGGTCATATCGTCGACTGGCTTTCGGCGCAGAACCGCGAGACCTTCCTGCAGACGGAATGGCTGAAGCTCGCCGGCATGGCCTTCGTCGTGCTGGTCGCCTTGCCCGGCACGGTGTGGTTCCATTCGCTCATCAACCAGCAGACGGTGATGGGCAACTACCCCATGCGTATCCGCTGGCAGGTGCACCGCTATCTGCTCAAGCAGTCGATGACTTTCTACCAGGACGAGTTCGCCGGCCGCATCGCCACCAAGCTGATGCAGACGGCGCTGGCCGTGCGCGACTGCGTCATCAAGCTCAGCGACGTGCTCAACTATGTCGTGGTCTATTTCCTCGGCATGCTGGTCATCGTCGGCTCGGCCGACTGGCGGCTGGCCGCGCCGCTCGGCGCGTGGCTGGTCGGCTATGTGCTTCTGCTGCGCTACTTCATCCCGCGGCTCGGCAGGGTGGGGCAGGAGCAGGCCGACGCGCGCTCGCTGATGACCGGCCGCATCGTCGACAGCTACACCAACATCCAGACGGTGAAGCTGTTCTCGCATGCGCGCCGGGAAGCGAGCTTTGCGCGCGAGAGCATGATGCTGTTCCTCGACACGGTCTACCGCTCCATGCGCCTCGTCACCAGCCTCTACGGCGTGCTCTACGTGCTCAACTCGCTGCTGCTGTTCTCGGTGGCGGCGCTGTCGATCTGGCTGTGGCTGGGCGAGGCGGTGACCATAGGCGCGGTCGCCGTCGTCATCGGCCTCGTGCTCAGGCTGTGGGGCATGTCGCAATGGATCATGTGGGAGATGTCGGCGCTGTTCGAGAACATCGGCACGGTGCAGGACGGCATCGGCTCGATCTCGCTGCCCCGGCTGGTCGAGGACCGGCCGCAGGCCAAAGACATCGTGGTCGACAAGGGCGATATCCGTTTCGAGCACATCGGCTTCCACTACGGCAAGCAGAAGGGCGTCATCGAAGACCTCGCACTCACGGTGAAGCCGGGCGAAAAGGTCGGCATCGTCGGCCGTTCGGGAGCCGGCAAGTCCACGCTGGTGAACCTTCTGCTGCGCTTCTACGACCTGGAGCGCGGGCGCATCCTGGTCGACGGGCAGGACATTTCGGCCGTCACGCAGGATTCGCTGCGCGGGCAGATCGGCATGGTCACCCAGGACACCTCGCTGCTGCACCGATCCGTGCGCGACAACATCCTCTACGGCCGGCCCGACGCCAGCGAGGAGATGATGCTGGAGGCTGCCCGCCAGGCCGAGGCGCTGGACTTCATCGACGGGCTTTCGGACGCCAAGGGCCGCAAGGGCTTCGACGCCCATGTCGGCGAGCGCGGCGTGAAATTGTCCGGCGGCCAGCGGCAACGCATCGCCATCGCCCGCGTTATGCTGAAGGACGCGCCGATCCTGATTCTCGACGAAGCGACGTCTGCGCTCGATTCCGAGGCCGAGGCGGCCATCCAGGAGAACCTCTACAAGCTCATGCAGGGCAAGACCGTCATCGCCATCGCCCATCGCCTGTCGACCATCGCCGCGATGGACCGGCTGGTCGTGATGGACAAGGGCCGCATCGTGGAGGAAGGCACGCATGACGAGTTGGTCGCCGCCGGCGGCATCTATGCGCAACTCTGGCAGCGCCAGTCTGGCGGTTTCCTGCTCGACGACGGCCAGCACGAGCCGGCCGCCCGCATGGCGGTGGAAATGAAGGAAGAAGCCGCCGAATGATGAAGGCCGTCTACCGCTGGTTCGAGAACTGGGTCTACCCGTTCAGGGAGCCGGCGGACCTTCGCCCGCCCTTCGCGGTCGGGCGCTTCATCTGGCACTATGTCGGGCAGGCCAAGCTCGCCTTCTTCGCCATGCTCGTCATCGGCGGCATCGCGCCGCTGGTCGAGGCCGGCCTGTTCTATTTCGTCGGCCGGCTGGTCGACATACTCGACCAGATCCATGGCCAGCGGAGCTGGCAGGCGCTGTGGGACGCGGCCGGCTGGGAACTCGTCTTCATGGTCGTGGTGGTGCTGGTCATCCGCACGGTGGTGGTGGCGCTGTCGGCGCTGGTGGACGAGCAGACCATCACGCCGGGCTTCTACAACCTCGTTCGCTGGCAGGCGCATCGCCACGTCTCGCGCCAGTCCTACGCCTTTTTCCAGAACGATTTCGCCGGCCGCATCGCCACCAAGGTTTGGCAGGCCGGGCAGGCCACCGGCGACCTGATGGAAAGCTTCATCGAGGTGGTGTGGTTCATGATCGTCTACACCGTCACCACGCTGGCCCTGGTGGCGGGGCTGGACTGGCGGCTGGCGGCGCTGGTGGTGATCTGGATCGCGGCCTTCGGCTGGCTGGCCAGGCTCTATCTTCCCTCCATCCGCAAGCATGCGGAGGCGACCGCCGAAGCCGGCTCGATGATCAACGGCCGCATCGTCGATTCCTACTCCAACGTGCAGACGCTCAAGCTGTTCGCCGCCGACGGCGACGATCGCTACATCCGCAACGGCTTCGACATCTATCTCGACGCGCTGCGCCCCTTCACCCGGCGGCTGACCGGCGTGCGTATGGCGCTGACGGGCCTGTCCGGCGTCATGATCACGGCGATCGCCTGCTTTTCCGTCTATCTGTGGCTGGAAGGCTCCATCACGGTCGGCGCGGTCGCCTTCACGCTGTCGCTGGTGCTGCGGCTCAACATGCTGCTAGGCCGGCTGATGATGCAGCTCAACGGCATATTGCGGAACCTCGGCGTGCTGGAGAACTCGAAGGCGCTGATCTCGCAGCCGCTCGGGCTGGTCGACTGCCCGGACGCGAAGGAGCTCGTCGTTGCCGGCGGGCGCGTGGAATTCCGCGACGTGGTGTTCCACTACGGCAAGGGCGCCGGGGTGCTGGACGGCATCGACCTCATCATCAGGCCGGGCGAGAAGGTCGGGCTCATCGGCCCTTCGGGCGCGGGCAAGACCACGCTGGCAAACCTGCTGCTGCGGCTCTACGACCTCGAGGGCGGCAAGATCGCGATAGACGGGCAGGACATCGCCGCCGTCACGCAGAATTCGCTGCGCGCCAATATCGGCGTTGTCAGCCAGGACACAGCGCTCTTCCACCGCTCGCTGCGCGACAACATCCGGCTCGGCATGCCCGATGCCACGGATGCACAGGTGATGGCGGCCGCGCGCCGCGCCGAGGCGCACGAGTTCATCCTGCAGCTTCGCGACAATCGCGGCCGCACCGGCTACGACGCCTTCGTGGGCGAGCGCGGCGTGAAGCTTTCCGGCGGCCAGCGCCAGCGCATCGCCATCGCCCGGGTCTTCCTCAAGGACGCGCCGGTCCTGGTGCTGGACGAGGCGACGTCGGCGCTCGATTCCGACATCGAGGCGGCGATCCAGCAAAATCTGACCCGGCTCATGCACGGCAAGACCGTGATCGCCATCGCGCATCGCCTTTCCACGATCGCGGCCCTGGACCGGCTGGTGGTGCTGGACCGGGGCCGGATCGTGGAGGAGGGCACGCATGAGGAACTGATTGCGCTGGACGGGCTCTATGCGCGGCTGTGGCGGCGCCAGTCCGGCGGCTTCCTCTTCAACGAGGAGAACGCGCTGGAAGAAACGCGGCCAGCGGAATAGGAACAGGAACGCGGAACAGGAAAGCCATGTCGCTGCGCCCACCTTCCGGGTTTTCCGGCGCCTCCGCCCCGGAGGTGTTCTTCGACGCGCTCGGCCACGAGATCCTGGCCGAGAAGGCTTCGGCGCTGGGCCGGGCGGGCGCCCGGGCCGAATCGGCCCTGGCGCGCCTGCGTGCACACCAGGGCGGGCAGGCCGAGCGGCGGACGCTGCTGGCCGACACCGCCGACGCCGTCTACGCCTGGTTCATCCAGCGCGAATTGTGCGGCTTCCGCCGCCATGATTCGGTGATCCGCGAATTCTCCATCCCGCCAGAGGTCCTGGTGCGGCTGGGGGCGAAATAGGGTGCTCCCGTAAAGCGCGCCCGTTCAGCCGGACAAAGCGGCCAGGTCGGCCGGCGCGATCACGTCCGCCGGGCAGTCGCCCGACAATATGACGGCGCGCACGCGCACGGCCGGCGCGGCGATTCCCGCATAGCGCTCGGCGCGCCGCAGATAGTGGGTGAGCAGCGGACCGAGGATCGGCTGGCTGCGATGCAGGGCCGCCCCCGAGGAATAGAACAGTTGCGCACCGGCGGCACGACGCTCTACTGCCGCCCGATGCCAGCCCTGCGGGGAAACGCTGGCGATCAGGACGCGGCAGCCGGCGCGCGTGCCGGTTATCCATTGCGGATCGGTATTGGGTGTCGGCAGGCTCACTTCGAACCGGTTCCGCGACAGCATCGCCAGGATGTCGTCGTCGCTGGGGTCCTGCCCGGCGAAATTCGTCGGCGTGCCCAGCAGCAGCTTCAGGCCCATGCTCGCCAGCAGCAGCAGGGCAAGCGCGAGGCTAAGGCCGAGCCGGGTCACCGATGCCGATCCCGTAGGTGAAGATGGCCAGCATGGCGGCTATGGTCGCCCATGCCGTGAGGGTGGCGCCGAGCATGCCGTGGATTTCGGCGTAGTGCTGGGGCATCACGCCGATCAGCGCGATGCGGAAAACATTGATGAGCACGGTCACGGCGCCGGCTGCGGCGATGGCGGCTATCGCGCCCGGCGTCCATCGGTAGCCCTGCCCCTTCACGAACAGCACGCCGCAGAGGATGACGAGCGACAGGTTGGTGAGGGAGGAGCAGGCCGGTTCCAGGAATATGATGCCGGATCCGTCGGCAAGATCTATGGTGTTGCCGTGGCTGCGGGTGCCGACCATCCAGGCGATCATCCTGGCATCGAGCCCCAATATGGTGTTGCTGGCCGAGGCGAACAGGATGCGCGCCCACAGCACCGGAACGGTCAGCGCCAGAAACACCGTGCCGGCGCGGCGGGCGAGCGCATCGGAGCGGCGCGACAATCGCAGATGCGCGCCGATGACGAAGATGCCCAGCCAGCTCATGAAGGGGGCGGGCACGAGGAAGCAGGCCGCGGCAAACAGGCCGGCGGCGGCGTCGCCCGTGGTGATCATGCGGGGCCCACTACGCCAAAGCAGCACAAGGCCGATGATCGCGGCGGCCCAGATCACCGCGCTGACGCCGAGCGTGCTGAACAGAGCGGGCGCCACGCCGTAGCGCTCGATCTCGGTGCCCGCGCGTTCGCTGATGCCATTCACGAAGCCGATGGAGACGAGGCCGCAGAACAGAAGGGCGGGGGAAGCGCCTGCGGAAAGATATGCGAATCCGGGCTGCGGCAGTTCGGAGACGCCACGAGGGTGCACGGGCGCCATGTGCCTGCGACCGCTATTGCTTCCCGGTATTGTTCCGGTTCCGGCGTCTCAGCCAGACATAGCCGCCGACCACTGCGACGACGGGCAAGCCGATGCCCAGTATCGGTCCCGGTGCGGAATGGGAGACCGGGTCGCTCTGGCCCTTGTCGCCGCCCTTGTCGCCACCATCACCGTGATGAAAGTAGGGAAACCACTCCGCCATCGCGAAGGCGGGTGCGACAACCGGAGCGCTGGTGAACGCCGCGAGCAGAACCGCGGCGGGCAAGGTTTTCAATATCGACATCCAAACCTCCAGCTCGATCACCCCATTTTCGAGATGTATCACGGGAGGGCCATTCGGGTGCTAGACCATAGGTGGTAGTGCGATCGATACTCTGCATTAGCCGTCAGCAATCAATGGAAAGGCCGGTGCGGCTTTCGGGGAGTTGCCGCCCGTTGACTGACCGTTTCGACGTGCCTTGGATAAATGCCGCGACAATCTGCCCATATGTTCCGACCCGGCTGGACAAAAACAGGCTTCACGCATAAACCGAAGTCCGAAATGCCGGAGGAATTCGCTAGCCTGTCCGCAATGCGCTGCCGGGCCGATGCGATTGAGCGGGGACAAGGCTCGGCCGCCGGTACGGAAGAGGCAAAAGGACCAGGCACCCGTGAGCGCAACCGAAACCCACGATCCTAACCGCCGCGATTTTCTCTATATCGCCACCGGCATGGCCGGCGTGGTGGGCGCGGCCGCGGCCGCATGGCCGTTCATCGACCAGATGCGCCCCGACGCTTCGACCCTGGCGCTGGCCTCGGTGGAGGTCGATGTCGCGTCGCTGTCGGAAGGCTCCTCGCTGGTCGTCAAGTGGCGCGGCAAGCCGGTCGTCGTGCGCTACCGCACCGAAAAGGAAATGAAGGACGCCGAGGACACCAAGCTCGATGAGCTCAAGGATCCGCTCGCGCGCAACGCCAACCTGCCTTCGGACGCACCGGCCACCGATGCCAACCGCACCGCGCCCGGCAAGGAAGCCTGGATGGTGATGGTGCAGGTCTGCACCCATCTCGGCTGCATTCCGCTCGGCCAGGAAGGTGAATATGGCGGCTGGTTCTGCCCCTGCCACGGCTCGGTCTACGACACCGCCGGGCGCATCCGCCACGGACCGGCGCCGGAGAACATGGCCATTCCGGCATTCGAATTCATCTCCGACACCAAGATCCGCATCGGCTGAGGCAGGGGGACATTTCTATGAGCGAGGGACACTCCACCTATACGCCGACGACCGGGCTCGGACGCTGGGTCGACGCGCGCATGCCGCTGCCGCGGCTGGTCTATGACAGCTTCGTCGCCTATCCGGTGCCGCGCAACCTGAACTACGCGTGGACCTTCGGCGGTATCCTTTCCATCATGCTGGTGGCGCAGATCCTCACCGGCATCGTGCTGGCCATGCACTACGTGTCGGACACGTCGCTGGCCTTCAACTCGGTCGAGAAGATCACGCGCGACGTCAACCAGGGCTGGCTGCTGCGCTATCTGCACGCCAACGGCGCCTCGTTCTTCTTCGTGGCCGTCTACATCCACATCTTCCGCGGTCTCTATTACGGTTCCTACAAGGCCCCGCGCGAGCTTCTTTGGATTCTCGGCTGCATCATCTATCTGCTGATGATGGCGACGGGCTTCATGGGCTACGTGCTGCCGTGGGGACAGATGAGCTTCTGGGGCGCGACCGTCATCACCGGCTTCTTCAGCGCCATCCCGCTCGTCGGCGACTGGATCCAGCAACTGCTGCTGGGCGGCTTCGCGGTGGACAACCCGACGCTCAACCGCTTCTTTGCGCTGCACTACCTGCTGCCGTTCATGATCGCCGGCGTCGTGGTGCTGCACGTCTGGGCGCTGCACGTCACCGGCCAGAACAATCCGACCGGCATCGAGGTGAAGTCGAAGACCGACACGCTGGCCTTCACGCCCTATGCGACCGTCAAGGACGCGCTCGGCATGGTGGTGTTCCTGCTGGTCTACGCCTATTTCGTCTTCTACATCCCGAACTATCTGGGCCATCCCGACAACTACATCGTCGCCGATCCGCTGAAGACGCCGGCGCACATCGTGCCCGAATGGTATTTCCTGCCGTTCTACGCCATCCTGCGCGCCATCACCTTCAACATCGGGCCGATCAACTCCAAGCTCGGCGGCGTGCTGGCCATGTTCGGCGCCATCGTCATGCTGTTCCTGGTGCCGTGGCTCGACACCTCCAAGGTGCGCTCGGCCGTCTACCGGCCCTGGTACAAGCTGTTCTTCTGGCTGTTCGTCGCCGACTGCATCCTGCTCGGCTGGCTGGGCTCGCAGCCGGCGGAGGGCGTGTTCGTAGCCATGGCGCAGGTCTGCACGCTGTTCTACTTCGCGTTCTTCCTGATCGTCATGCCGGTGCTCGGCCTCATCGAGACGCCGCGGCGCCTGCCCAACTCGATCACCGAGGCCGTGCTGGAAAAGAGCAAGGGTTCCGGCGGCGGGCATCCGGCGGGTGCGACGGCCGCGCCGGAAACCAAGGGCTGAGCGAAGAGAATCCAGGGGATTTTGGCATGAAAAAGATTCTCATCTCGCTGGTTGCAGCCGGTGTGGTCCTGGGCGGCGGCTTCGCCATCGCGCAGGAAGGGGGCGAGGAGGCTGCGCCGACTCATTTCCCGATCAAGGAGCCGAAGGAAATGAGCTGGAGCTTCTCCGGCCCGTTCGGCACCTATGACAAAGCGCAGCTCCAGCGCGGGCTCAAGGTGTACAAGGAAGTCTGCGCGGCCTGCCATTCGCTGGACCTCGTGGCGTTCCGCACGCTGGAGGACCTCGGCTATTCGGAAGCCCAGATCAAGACGCTGGCCGCCGAATACACGATCCATGACGGCCCCAACGACGAAGGCGACATGTTCGACCGTCCGGGCATCCCATCGGATCATTTCCCGGCACCGTTCCCCAACCACCAGGCCGCTGCGGCCGCCAATGGTGGCGCGGCTCCGCCGGACCTGTCGCTCATCGCCAAGGCGCGGGGCGTGGAGCGCGGCTTCCCGCAGTTCGTGTTCGACATCTTCACCCAGTATGCGGCGGGCGGCCCCGATTACATCCATTCGCTGCTGACCGGCTACAACGAGCAGCCGCCGGCCGGAATGAAGATTCCCGAGGGCACGCACTACAATCCGCATTTCAACGCGGGCGTCTCGCTGGCGATGCCGCCGCCGCTGTCCGACGACCAGGTGACCTATGACGACGGCGCGCCGCAGACGGTTGAGCAATATTCGCAGGACGTCTCGGCTTTCCTGATGTGGGCGGCAGAGCCCCATATGGAAGACCGCAAGAAGACCGGATTCCGGGTCATGGTCTTCCTGCTTCTCTTCGGCGCGCTGATGTATCTCACCAAGCGCAAGGTGTGGGCGAACGTCGCGCACTGAGCCAATCCGCCTCAAGAAATCGAGAGGGCGCCGCCGGGCGCCCTTTTCTTTGTGCGCCCGAGGCTGCAAGACTGAACGGCAACCGGAACGCTTCCCCATGAAACCTTCGATCGAAGACACGCTGCTGGCCTCCATCCGCACGATCCCGGACTATCCGAAGCCCGGCGTCATGTTCCGCGACATCACCACGCTGCTCGGCAATGCCAGGGCTTTTCGCCGGGCGGTGGACGAACTGGTTCATCCCTATGCCGGGCAGAAGGTGGACAAGATCGCCGGTGTCGAGGCGCGCGGCTTCATTCTCGGAGGGGCCATGGCCCACCAACTCTCGGCCGGTTTCGTGCCGATCCGCAAGAAGGGCAAGCTGCCGCACGAGACCGTGCGTGTCGCCTATAGTCTCGAATACGGGCTGGACGAGATGGAGATGCACAAGGACGGCGTGGCGCCGGGCGAGCGCGTGATCCTGGTGGACGACCTGATCGCCACGGGAGGAACGGCGCAGGCGGCCGTCGAGCTTCTCAACCAGATCGGCGCCGACATCGTCGCTGCCTGCTTCATCGTCGACCTGCCCGATCTCGGCGGCCGCGCGAAGCTGGAAGCGCTCGGCGTGCCGGTGCGCACGCTCGTCGCCTTCGCCGGCCACTGAGCGCGGGCGAACCGGAACCTATTGCGCCTTGACCAGCACGGCGCAGTCGAATTCGATCACCTTGTCGCCGGTGGAATCGAAGCCTTCCGCCTTGAGCGTCAGCAGCCGCCAGCCGGGGCGGGAGGCGAGCGGCCGGTGGCCGAGCGCCGTGCGCGTATAGGTCACGGTCTCGCCCGCATAGACGGGCTTCAGCCATTTCAGGTTCCTGAACCCCGGCGAGGGGCCGAACTCCGGTTCCGCTCCCGGCCCGTCCCAGCGGCCTTCAGGCGCGCGGGCCGAAAGATTGCACTTCATCCAGGCGGAGGCCGTGTGCCAGCCAGAGGCGCAGAGCCCGCCGAGGACGCTGTCCCTGGCGGCCTCCTCGTCCACGTGGAAGGGCTGTGGATCGTATTTGCGGGCGAAAGCCTTGATCGCCTCCGGCTCGAATGTGTGGGAGCCCAGCGTGACGGTGACGCCGATCTGCAGATAGTCGTCCAGTGTCATGCGCCGGCTCCCGCACGCGTCAGGAACATGGCGGTGTTCTCCAACTCGAACACGCGTTCGCCGCGCTGGTTGAAAAGCTCGGCCCGCAGCGAAACGAAGCCGAGTTGCGGCCTGGACCGGGACAGGCGCTTGCCCAGAACCGTGCAGCGGCCGGTGAGCGTGTCGCCGGCCAGCACCGGCCGCGCCCACTTCACCTGATCGACGCCGGGCGCTCCCTGGGACGTGGATTCCAGCAGGAAGGCGTCGCACAGCATGCGCATGAACATGGCGCAGGTGTGCCAGCCCGATGCCGACAGCCCGCCCAATATGCTGTTCCTGCCGGCCTCCTCGTCGAGATGCATCGGCTGGAAGTCGAATTCGGAAGCGAACTCGACGATCTCCTCGGCGCTCACGCGCTTCGAGCCGAGGTCGAGGGAGGCGCCTTCCTCGAAATCCTCATAGGCCCATCTTTTGCCGGTCATGATCGAATCCCGTTCAAGATTGTACGATCATTGTGGACCGCCTCGCTGCACCGCACAAGAGCAGCGTGCGCCTGGCCCAGCACCTCGCCGGCCCTGCGGGCCGGGACCTTCAGGTATTGAACTTGAACAGCATCACGTCGCCGTCCTGGACGACGTATTCCTTGCCTTCGTCGCGGGCCTTGCCGGCCTCCTTGGCGGCAACCTCGCCGCCCAGGGCGACAAAGTCGTCATAGGCGATGGTCTGGGCGCGGATGAAGCCGCGCTCGAAATCCGTGTGGATGACGCCGGCCGCCTGGGGCGCCTTGGTGCCGCGCTCGATGGTCCAGGCGCGTGTCTCCTTCGGGCCGGCGGTGAAATAGGTGATGAGGTGGAGCAGCTCGTAGCCGGCGCGGATCAGCTTGTCGAGGCCGGGTTCATCGAGACCCATGGAGGCCAGGAACTCGCGTTCCTCGTCGTCCGGAAGCTGGGCGACCTCCGCCTCGATCGCGGCGGAGATCACGACCGTGCCGGCGCCCTGCACGGCAGCCATCTTCTCCACTGCCCGCGTGTGCTCGTTGCCGGTGGCGGCATCGGCCTCGGCGACGTTGCAGACATAGAGCACCGGATGCGAGGTCAAAAGGTTGAGCCCCTTCAGGATGCGCAGGTCCTCGGCGGCAATGCCCTGCAGCAGCAGGCGCACCGGCTTGCCGGCCTGCAGCAGCTCCAGCGCCTTTTCCATCATCGGCAGGACCGTCAGCGATTCCTTGTCCTTGCCCTGCGCGCGCTTGCGCGTCTGCACGATGCGGCGCTCCAGGCTTTCGAGGTCCGACAGCATCAGTTCGGTCTCGACCGTGTCGGCATCCGCCACGGGGTCGATGCGGCCTTCGACATGGGTGATGTCGTCATCCTCGAAGCAGCGCAGCACGTGCACGATGGCGTCAACCTCGCGGATGTTGGCGAGGAACTGGTTGCCCAGCCCTTCTCCCCTGGACGCGCCGCGCACGAGGCCCGCAATGTCCACGAAGGAGATGCGGGTGGGGATGATCTCCTTCGATCTGGTGATCTCGGAAATCTTCTTCAGGCGCGGGTCGGGCACCGCCACCTCGCCGGTGTTCGGCTCGATCGTGCAGAAGGGATAGTTGGCGGCCTGCGCGGCGGCAGTCCGGGTGAGCGCATTGAACAGCGTCGACTTGCCGACATTGGGCAGGCCGACAATGCCGCATTTGAAACCCATTTTCGTCCGGTCCTATCGGGGATTGAGAATTTGCTCAGGGCTATGGGCGAAAGGGTCGATGATCGTCAAGCCTTGGATCGCATGTCCGTCCTGCAAATCCTCGGAAAGGAAGTGGCTGCAGCCCAGTTCGATCGCCGAAGCAAGCAGCAGGCAGTCCCACCAGGAGTAGCCGTGGTGGAGATGCAGGCTGCGCGCTTCGGCGACTTCCCGTTTCGTAAGCGGGCTGTCCCCGAACTCGGCAAAATCCGCCGCGGTCGAGAAAACCTGTTCGGGCGTCCCGAACCACTTCTTGCGCAGCAGAACGTGGGTGAGTTCGTTCAGCACCTGGAGATTGATCGCCGCGATCCGGCGTTTGGCCAGTTCCCGCAGCCATAGCTGCGCCCTAGCAGCCTTTTCGCCATTCTTTCTGTCGTGGGAATAGAGAAGAATGTTGGTGTCGATGAAGACCCTAGCGCCGGGCATTGCGGTCTTCGGCAGTCGGCATCCTGCCGTCATCCGTCACGTCCCATTTGGGACCGGAAAAGATACGCTCGAGCGCTTCAATCTGGCGATTGCCGCCACTTTGGCCGGCCAGCTTCTCGTCGGCTTCGATTTTTGCCTTTGCTGCATCGGCCATATATTTCGACACGCTTATCCCGGCTCGCGCAGCGGCAACCCGCGCGCGCTGTGCAAGTTCGTCATCCATCGAGATCGTCACATTCTTCATGAAACGCTCCGCCACGGAAACACGAAGCTCGTGTTTTCGTGAAAGATAGGCGGCTCCGGCCTGTCCGGCAAGGGAAGGGGCCGGGGCGGGCGGCCCGATGGCGGTTCACTCCTTGCCGAGCAGCTTCTTCAGCATAGCGGCCATGGGGCCGCCCTCGGGGAGCTTGACGGCAGGCTGCTGCGGACGCGCCTGGCGGATATGGCTCTGGGCCTTGGCGGGCTTCTGCTTCGGCGGCGGGGTATCGTCCTCGCCGGTCGGCTGGAGCTTTTCGCGCAATGTCAGCGTGACGCGGTTCATGAAGCCGCTGTCGTCGCCCCGTGCCAGCATGTCGGCACCGTCGGAAATGGCGTCGAGCAGCACGTCCACCCATTCGCGGTCGGCCTTGGAGAAGTCGCCCAGCACATGGCCGTGCACCATTTCCTTGACGCCGGGATGGCCGACGCCGATGCGCACGCGGCGGTAGTTGTTGCCGATGTGCTGGTCGAGCGAACGGATGCCGTTGTGGCCGCCCGAACCGCCGCCCACCTTCACCCGCACCTTGCCGGCGGCGAGGTCGATCTCGTCATAGAAGACGGTGACGGCGGCAGGATCGAGCTTGTAGAAGCGCAGCGCCTCGCCCACCGCCTGGCCGGAGAGGTTCATGAAGGTCTGGGGTTTGACCAGCAGCACCTTTTCGCCGCCGATGCGGCCTTCCGCCACCTCGGCCTGGAATTTTCGCGACCAGGGAGAAAAGGAATGGCGGCGGGCTATCGCCTCCGCCGCCATGAAGCCGACATTGTGCCGGTTGTTGGCATATTTCGCTCCCGGGTTGCCGAGTCCTGCAAACAGCAGCATCGTTCAGCCCCGGGTGCGAATGCTTACTGGCCCTCGGAAGCCGGCGCCGCGGCAGCAGCTTCCTCACCGGCCTCCGACTTTGCCGCGGCAGTGCCGGCAATGGTGGCGATGGTGAAGTCGCGGTCGGCAATCACCGGCTTGACGCCGGCCGGCAGTTCGACGGCCGAGATGTGGATGGAGTCGCCGATCTCGGAGCCCTCGAGGTCCACGGTGATGAAGTCCGGGATCGAGTTGGCCGGGCAATGGAACTCGACCTCGTGACGCACCACGTTGAGGGTGCCGCCGCGCTTGATGCCGGGCGACTTCTCTTCGTTGATGAAGCGAACCGGAACGTTGACATTGACCTGCGTGTTCTTGCTCACGCGCAGGAAGTCGACGTGCATCGGGAAGTCCTTGACCGGGTCGAGCTGATAGTCCTTGGGCAGGACCTGGATCTTCTTGCCGTCGACATCGATCGTAGCGACGGTGGTCAGGAACGCGCCGCCGTGGATCTTGTAGTAGATTTCCTTGTAGGACAGAGCGATGGCCAGGGGAGGCTGCTTGTCGCCGTAGATGACTGCAGGCACTTTACCGTTGCGGCGAACTGCACGGGCGGACCCCTTACCGACCTGTTCGCGCGCTTCGGCCTTGAGCTCGTAGGAAGATTGGCTCATGGCATTTCCTTTCGCGTGTTGTGGAGCGTCTGCGGCGACGGGCGCCGAAAACGTCGAAAGCCGCCATTGCCGCGCATGACCTTGCCCAAAAACCGGAATCCACTTTCTGGGATCGTGCGAGCCGACAGCTCTCCGCCGCGTTGCCTCCAAGGGTGTCTACGCGGGTGGCGACCCTATAGCGGAAGCCGGACCGGGGCGCAAGCTGCGCATCGGCCGCGGCTCAAGCTGCATCGAGGGCCGCTCCTCAGGTGGCTTTCCGCATCGCGGCCTGCTCCCTCCTGATCTTCTTCATGTTGGGCAGGAAGATGGTCAGCAGGCCGAGGAAGGGCAGGTAGGAGCAAAGCCGGAAGACGAAGTCGATGCCCTTCATGTCGGCCACGACGCCCAGCACCGCAGCCGCGATGCCGCCCATGCCAAAGGCAAAGCCGAAGAAGACGCCGGCGATCATGCCGACGCGCCCCGGCACCAGTTCCTGCGCGAAGACGACGATGTTGGAGAAGGCTGACGACAGGATCAGGCCGATCAGCACGGTCAGGATCATCGTCCATTCCAGATTGGCGTAGGGCAGCAGGAGCGTGAAGGGCAGCACGCCGACGATGGAGAACCAGATCATCGCCTTCTGGCCATAGCGGTCGCCGAAGGGGCCGCCGAGCAGGATGCCGAGCGCCGAGGCGCCGAGGAACAGGAACAGCATGACCTGGGACATCTGCACCGACACGCCGAACTTCTCGATGGCATAGAAGGTGTAATAGCTGGAAAGCGAGGCGATGTAGGCGTTCTTGGTCAGCACCAGGAGCGTCAGGATCGCAAGCGCCCACATCACCCGGCCGCGCGAGAACGGCGACACGAAGCTGGCCGCCTTGCGAGCAGCCATGGAGGCGTGCAGGCGGCTGTACCAGCCGCCGACGTTCCACAGCACGAAGATGCCGATCAGCGAACCGACGGCGAACCAGGCGATGCTGGTCTGGCCGAACGGAACCACGATGAAGGCGGCGAGCAGCGGCCCCAGAGACTGGCCGAAATTGCCGCCCACCTGGAAAAGCGATTGCGCCAGTCCGAAGCGTCCGCCAGAGGCATAGCGGGCGATGCGCGAGGATTCGGGATGGAAGACGGCCGAGCCGATGCCGATCAGCGAGGCGCCGGCAAGCAGCAGCCAGTAGTGCCCCGCATAGGCCAGTATGATCAGGCCGACCAGAGACGAGGCCATGCCCCAGGGCAGCGAATAGGGCATCGGCTTCTTGTCGGTGATCCAGCCGATGACCGGCTGCAGCAGCGAAGCCGTGACCTGGAAGGTGAAGGTCAAAAGGCCGATCTGCCAGAAGTCGAGGCCGTAATTGTCCTTGAGCAGCGGATAGATCGCCGAAAGCAGCGACTGCATGATGTCGTTGATGCAATGGCAGAAGCTCACCGCCAGGATCACGGTGAAGGCCGTGGCCGTCGCCGAAGGGCGCGCGGCCGTCGCTGTGGTATCGGTCAAGGAAACTGCTCCGTCGTCTTTCCGGCATGTCGATGGCGAGCCGCTTATAGCTCCGTTGCGCATGAACTTCTTTCGTGGTTTGCTACAAAAATTACGTAAGTGGGCCACGGAAACCCAACCTGATGCCTTATCCCATCTCCTATCTCGACACATCCGCCACAAATCTGGACCGATTGCAGCACGACCGGCTGGCGTGGCTTGAAAGCCGCAGGGGAGCCATCGTGGCGCTGCCCTCGGAATATCCGGACGGCTACGAGGTGCGGGCGCACAGCCACAGCCGCAGCCAGTTGCTGCATGCGCTGGCGGGCGTGGTGCTGGTCAAGACCGGTTACGGCCGCTGGATGGTGCCGCCCGACCACGCCATGTGGATTCCGGCCGGCATCGAGCACGGGGTGGAAATGCTGGGCAACGTGTCGATGCGCTCGGTCTATGTCGAGCCCGAGGCGATAAAGGGGCTGCCGTCACTTTTGCGTGTCGTCGGCGTCGGCGACCTGATGCGCAGCCTGATCGTCGAGGCCGTGGCCCTGCCGGACGAGCCGCCGCTGCCGGAACGGGCGAAGCTGCTGCTCAATCTCCTGCTGCATGAAATCCCCAACATGCCGGAGCGGCCGCTGGGCCTGCCTTTCCCGGCCGATCCGCGCCTGGCCGCGCTATGCCGGCGCTTCGTCGCCGAGCCGTCGCCGCACGCCACCATCGACGAGTGGGCGCTGCAGGCGGGCATGAGCCGGCGCAGCTTCACCCGCACCTTCCACCGGCAGACCGGGCTTTCTCTGTCGACATGGCGTCAGCAGGCGCTGCTGTTCGCGGCGCTGCCCCGGCTGGCCGACGGCGAGGCGGTGACGAGCGTGGCGCTCGATCTCGGCTACGATTCGGTGCCGGCCTTCACCACCATGTTCAAGCGCATGCTCGGCACCTCGCCGCGCGGCTATCTGCGCGGCTCGCGCGAATCCTCTCCGGGCTGAGCGGGGCGCGACGCGGCTCGAAAGCAGAGCATGCGCCGCAGCGTGTCGTCGCGACGGACGACGTGGTGATAAAGAGCCGCCCCCATATGGGCCAGCACCAGCAGCCCCGCCGCATAGGCCAGCAGCGCATGGATGCGCGACCACAGCGCTTCGGCCGCATCCGAAACGGTGAGCGGCAGGTTGGGGATGACGACGAGATCGAAGGCGTAGCTGGGTATGTCCAGCGGCGAGGACGACACGACTGCCCAGCCGGCCAGCGGCACCAGCAGGGTGAGCAGAAGGAGCAGCCGGTGGACGACGTACGCCGCCGCCCTTTCCAGCCTGCTCAAGGTCGCCAGCGCTGCTGGGTGGAAGCTGAAGGTCCACCAGCCGAACCTGAGCGCCGCAAGTCCGAGGGTCAGGAAACCAAGGGATTTGTGCCACTGGTAGAGCTCGAATTGCAGCGCCGGGTCGTCCGCGCTTGCCTGGGTGAGGTATCCGAGCGGCAACTGGCAGATGAAAAGCAGCGCGACCAGCCAGTGCAGCGTCTTTGCCGCCAGCCCATAGCGCCCGCGTGTGTTGCGCCACATGGACCTGTCCTCATGTCGGCCGGATGCCGGCCCTGTCAGCTCAACTGCTTGTAGGCGCGCATGGCGATGTCCTGGAGCCGGTCCCTGGGAAGGTCGCCGACCAGCGCGCAGCTCACGGTCTCGTCGGTCCAGGAAAACGACTCGAGATTCTCGGCCGTGGCGTAGCGCATGGAGGTTTCCTTTCCGTTGCGCGTCGGGACGATGAAGAGCGTGATGCGGCGCCCGCCGTCGTCCTGATACATGAACTGCGCGGCCGGCCCGCCATTGGCGGGCAAAAGGCGCCCGCCCACCAGCGTCAGCCCGGCGGAGCGAAGATCGGGGATGGTCAGCGGGCGGTCGAGCCGTTTCGAGAGCCACGCCGCCAGATGGGCCTGCTGATCCCCGCCGACCTCGACGGGGTGCAGCACCTCGCGCGCATAGAGGCTGTGGGCGGCGAAGGCCTCGCTCACCAGCGACTGGCCCGGCCGGGCGGCCATGCTCACGTCGCGCGCGATCCATCCGGCCAGCCCGCCGCATGCCACCAGCATCGCCGCCGCCGCCATGCGCCAGCGGCCGGCCGCCTGCGCCTTCAGCCTTTGCGCGATGCGATAGGCGGAAAGCCGGGCGGGCGGCACCTCGCGTGCGACATGGTCGTAGAGCGCGCGAAGCGTCTCGTTCTGCTTGCGCCAATGGGCGACGTCGTCGGTCAGCAGGGGGTCGGCTGCGAGATGGCGCTCGATCTCGGCGCGGCGATCCGGCGTCAGCGCGTCGTCGACATAGGCATGCAGGTCGCTTTCGGTGATCGGGCTGTTGTCGACGGTCATTTCACGGTCCTCAGTTTCGATCCGCCGTCCTCCGTCAGGCTTCGCAACGCCGCCCGGGCCCGCCCCAGGCGCGACATCAGGGTTCCGATCGGGATTTCCAGCATGTTCGCCGCCTCGGCATAGCTGAGCCCCTCGACCGCGATCAGCAGCAGCGCCTCGCGCTGCTCGACCGGCAGGGCCTGCATGGCCCTTGCCGTTTCCGCGAAGGCGAGCCGGCCGGGCGAGGCGCTCGGCACCTGCGGCTCGACCGGCAGGCTGGCGATCGGCATGCTCTCGGGCGCGCGGCGGCGCTGCCGCAGGTCGTTGCGGTAGATGTTCAGCAGCATCTTGAACAGCCATGCCTGCAGCGATCCCGTCGGCCGCCACAGGCCGCTCTTGCGGATCGCCCGTTCGAGGCAGTCCTGGACCAGATCGTCGGCAAGGTCGGAATTGTGGGTCAGCGCCCGGGCGTAGCGCCGCAGCGGCGGCACGCATTCCTCGATCTTGTCCAGGAACTGCGACATGGGCTTCAGTCTTTCGCCACGTGCCAGACCCCGCCGACGCCGTCGCCGCCCACGTCGCCCGGCTTCTTGTCGGCCTGCCACAGATAGAGCGGCTTGCCCTCATGCGCCCATTGCCTGCTGCCGTCCTTGCGCGTCACCAGCGAGAAGGGCGCTTCGGCCTTGGCCGAGGCGTCTGCCGCCAGCGGAGGCCACTTGGCCGCGCAGGCATCGTAGCAGCTGGAAGCATCCTTGCCATCCTTGTCGAAGGTGTAGAGCGTCATGCCCTTCTGGTCGGTCAGCACCTCGCCCTTGGCGGTCTGCATCGACTTGACCGCGCCGCCGGCATAGTCCTCGGCATGGGCGGCGAGCGGAAGGGCAAGGGCGAGGGCGGCAGCGAGAAGCGTCGGGTTTGCGGACATGGTGTTCCTCCTGGTTGTCTTGCGCGGACGATCTCGCGCATGGCTGTAAACACCCGTTGCGTGGTTTTAATCCCCCGTCCGACCGGGCCGGCAGAGCCGGGCTTTCACTTGAGGCCCTGCATGGTCATGTCGAACTTCACCACATTGGAGTAGATCGGCGCACCGATACCCATGTCGTAGCGCGAACGCAGCACGTCGCCGGTGACATGGAAGGCGATGCGCCGTCCCTCGTGCTGCGTCAGCGCGACGTTGAAGATTTCCCCGCGGGTGATGCCGCGTGCGGTCAGCATGCCTTCGACGGTGGCGCTGCGGGGGCCGGTCTGCCTGACCTTCGTCGACCTGAAGGTGATGCTGGGATGCTCCTCCACATCGAACACGGCCGACGAGCGCAGGAAGCTGGTGATGCGGGATTGCGCGGTCTCCACGCTGCCCGGCTGCAGGGTGAAGGAGACCTGCGAGCGCGAGACATGGGCGGGATCGATGAGGAAGACGCCGGAAAACCGCTGGAACTGGCCCGCAATGCCGCCGCCTCCGACCTGGCTCACCGTGAAGGCGATGTGCGAGGACGGCTCTATGGCATAGCGGCCGCCCGAACTGGACAGGCTGTCGCCGAAGCAGGGCGAGGACGCCAGCACCACGGCGCCTGCCAACAGGATGGAGCGGATCATGACGATCTCCCGGTGTCGGTGGTTTTACCCCACGACAACACCGGGAAGGCGCCTTTAGTCCATCACGGCATCAGGAGACCGGCCGGTTCAGTCGAACAGGCTCGACACCGATTCCTCGCTTGCCGTGCGCGAGATCGCCTCGCCCAGCAGGTCGCCGATGGAGATGGTGCGGATGTTCGGTGCGTCGATGACCTGCTGCGTCGGCTGGATGGAATCGGTGATGACCAGTTCCTGCAGCTTCGAGCCGGCGATGCGCGCGCACGCCCCGCCCGACAGCACGCCGTGGGTTATGTAGGCGGTGACGCTGGTGGCGCCCTTTTCCAGCAGCGCCTCGGCGGCATTGCACAGCGTGCCGCCGGAATCGACGATGTCGTCGATCAGGATGCAATCCTTGCCGCTGACGTTGCCGATGACGTTCATGACCTCGGACTCGCCCGGACGCTCGCGGCGCTTGTCGACGATGGCGAGCTGGGCGTCGAGGCGCTTGGCCAGCGCGCGTGCGCGCACCACGCCGCCGACATCGGGCGAGACCACGGTGAGATTGGCCAGTTGCTTGTATTTGGCCTTCACGTCGCGGGCCATCACCGGCACCGAAAACAGGTTGTCGGTGGGGATGTCGAAGAAGCCCTGGATCTGGCCGGCATGCAAGTCGAGCGTCAGAACGCGGCTGGCGCCGGCGCGGGTGATCATGTTGGCGACCAGCTTGGCCGAGATCGGCGTGCGGCCGGAGGCGCGGCGATCCTGCCTGGCATAGCCGAAATAGGGGATCACCGCCGTGATGCGCCGGGCCGAGGAACGCATGAAGGCGTCGATCATGATGAGCAGTTCCATCAGGTGATCGTTGGTCGGGAAGGAGGTGGATTGCAGCACGAACACGTCCTCGCCGCGCACGTTCTCCTGGATCTCGACGAAAATCTCCTGATCGGCGAAGCGCCGGACGGTGGCCTTGCCCAGCGGAATGTTGAGATAGCGGGCGACCGCCTCTGCCAGCACCCGATTGGAATTGCCCGCGAAGAGTTTCATGCACCGATTGTCCGATGGAAGGAATTTGACGGCCTTTTAGCGGCCCTGAACGGTATTGCAAGCGCTCCGGTCACAAATCCACCTGCAAATCCCAATTAAACTCGGATCGAGAGCTTAGCCGGTGCTCCCAGCCAGCCATGTGGTGAACTGGTCGACGGTCGAATCGGCGATCGACTGCATCGTCGCCGGCGCCACCGCGGCCCAGCCTTCGGCGCCGTTGGCGGAGGCGGTCTTGGCCTGTCCGTTGATGCGATGCAGCCGGTTGCCCGACGGGTCGTAGACGTCCCAGACATAGATGACGGTGGTTTCCTTGCCTTCCGTCATGGTCGAGAAATAGCCCTTCAGCACATGCGTGGCGGCCGCCGCCGGGTCCGAGCTGCCCGCCAGCCTGATGCCGTGCTCGCGGGCGCGCAGGTTCAGCCGCTCGGTCAGCGGCGCCGCGGCCTCGACCGGCGCGCCGACGATCGGCGCGATCTGCAATCGCGTCCTGGCGGCGACGGCGGCGACCGTGGCGGCGGACGGCTTCGGAGTTTGCGCGACGGTGCCCGTCGCCACCTCGGCAGCGCCCGATGCGGCCGCGCCGGGCTGGGGCGCGATCGCCGAGGGCTCGAGCACGCTGGAACTGTTGCAGGCGGCCAGCGCCAGCGCTGCGAATAAAGACACACTCGTCGCAAGCGATCGGCTCGGCAACGCAAGAACTCCCTGGCGGCGATCGTCCTTCGTCACCGCATTCACCGCACGATCAAGTCGAGATCATGGCGCGACAGCGGCTTCGGTTCCGATTCGGTGGTGAGGTAGGTGCGACCGAGCGTCATGGCCGTTTCGGCCTCGGAATCCATGATGATCATATGCGCGAACAAGGTCATGTTGGGCGCGATCGGCTCGGCATTGCCCTGGTAGAACATCGGCGTGTCCATCCAGGACGGGCTGAAGCGCGCGCCCAGCGAATAGCCGCAGGCGTTCAGCCTGTTCTTGGTCAGGCCGTGAGCCTCCATGGTGCGGGCGTGCGCGTCGAAGACGTCGCCGAAAGTGTTGCCCGGCGTCATCACCTTCTCCACCGCCAGAAGCGCGGCGCGCGCCGCCTCGAACAGTTCCTGATGGCGCTTGGAGACCTTGCCGGTCAGCACCGTGCGCATCATCGCGGCGTGATAGTGGTGGTAGACGCCGGCCCATTCGAGCGTGAGCTGGTCGTTCTTGTTGAGCTTGCGCCGGCCCGCCTTGTAGCGGCACAGAAGCGCGTCGGCGCCCGAGCCGATGATGAATTCGTTGGCCGGGTAGTCGCCGCCGCCGGCCAGGATCGTGCCCTGCATGGCGGCCAGGATGGCGGACTCGTCGCCGCCCTGCTTGATGAGGGGAAGGGCCGCGTCCAGCGCGTCGTCGGCAAGGCTTGCCGCCTTTTCCGCCTTGGCGATCTCGGCCGGGCTCTTGAACAGGCGCAGCCGGTTGACGATGCGCGAGGCGTCCACGATCTGTCCGAAGGTCTGCAACTGCTCGTCCAGCCGCCGGCCGTCATAGGCCGTCAGGCCATGCGTGTCGTATTCCACCCCGATGCGCGCGCCCAGGAGGTCGAGGTCGTTGAGCAGGTTGCGCAGGTCGATCGCCGGGTTGGCGTCGGCGCGGTCGGTCCATACGACGATGTTTTCGATGGTCGAGGTGTGGCGGGCCTGGCGCAGGTCGGCCGAGCGGGTCAAAAGCACCATCGAGCCGTCCGCCTTCACCACCAGGCACTGGAAGAAGCAGAAGCCGAACGTGTCGTATCCGGTCAGCCAGTACATGCTTTCCTGCGCGAACAGCAGGATCGCGTCCAGCTTCTTCTCGGCCATGTCGATCATCAGCCGGTCGCGCCGGGCATCGAATTCCGAACGTTCAAAATGAAGCGCCATCAGCCCCGCTCCTCCAAAACTATCGCAGATATCTGTCGCCCGTAGTCCGGCTCGCCGCGATGCGTGCCGCGCCGATAGGAGTAGAAAAGGTCCTCCTCGGCATAGGTGCAGCGGTCGAGCTTTCCAGCCCGCACGCCGGCCTTGCGCAGGCGATCGACCGTGTAGAGGTTCAGGTCGAACATGGCATGGCCGTCCCTGGGCGAGGGGGCGAAATAGCGCTCGTTGGCCGCATCCGCCTCGACGAAGCGGGCCACGAATTCCGGGCCGACCTCGTAATTGGCCGGGCCGATCGAGGGGCCGAGCACGGCCATGATGCGATCCCGACTGGCGCCCAGGCTCACCATGGCGTCCACCGTATTTTCCAGAACGCCGGTCAAGGCGCCCTTCCAGCCGGCATGGGCGGCGCCCACCACGCGGGCGGCGGCGTCGGCGAACAGCACCGGCCCGCAATCGGCGGTCGAGGCGCAGACCGCGATGCCCGGCCGGTCCGTCACCAGGGCGTCGGCCTTCGGCCGGCTTCCGGGAAATGGCTCGCGCACGATCACCACGTCGGGAGAATGTACTTGGTGGGCGGTGAGCAGATGCGCCGCCGGCACGCCCATCCATTCGGCCACGCGGCGGCGGTTCTCCGCCACCAGCGCGGGATCGTCCGCAGAGCCGGGGCCGGTGTTCAAACCGCGATAGATGCCGCCGGAGACACCGCCGACGCGGGTGAAGTAGCCGTGGCGGATGCCCTCGGCCTTCGCCTCGTCAAGCAGGGGGGACCGGATCGGATCGGGCTTGAGGTGAGTCGACATGGCTGCGTTTTTGTCTCCGTAGCCCGTTTCGTCAAGCACAGTCTCGCCACGTTCTCGGCGGCGGCCCGATGCTGGCCGCGAGGCGGGAGAGTGCGGCATGGGGCTCGGAAAAGTCAATTGCCGCCGTCGAAGGGGGCCACGGCGACACCTTTCGGCAGCACGGCCATGACCTTGAAAAGATCGCCCATGGCCTGCGGGCCGGCCAGCCGCTCGACCGCATCGGATATGCGTTCGCGCCCGGCTTCGCCGGCAGTCCCGCCGAGCCTGCCCGCCCGTTCGAGCAGGCCCAAGGCGAGCAGGAAGGCGCCCTGCGTCGTCAGGCCGGCGTGAAGCCCTTGCGCGCGCGCGGCGGCCGCCAGTGCGGCAAAATCGACATGGGCGGTCAGGTCCGCCTCGCCGGGGCTTTGCAGAACGTCTTCGTGCCGATGCCGGCGGAGCGCCTGGAAGGTGTCGCCGACGCCCGGTTCCAGATAGCCGTAGTCGATGAACAGCCCGGCGCCGCCATGCCGCGCCAGGCGTTCGGCGATCGCCGCCATCAAGGCCGAGCGGGCGGGCGCCATTTCGGCCACCGCTCCTTCCGGCGCCTCGTCCGCGCCGGGCGGCAGAAGGGCAGGGTCGAGCGAAGCCGCGCCGGCGAAGAAGCGCAGGCCGCCGGTCTCGTCCAGGCCGACCACGCGCTCGCGCCAGCCTCCGCCCATGCGCACGAACTGGCGGATGGGGATGGCGTCGAACAATTCGTTGCCGACGATGAGCAGCGGCGCCTCGGGCAGCGTGGCGATCGTCTCATGCCAGCCTATCCCCGCGCCGGCTTCGGCAAGCGTCGCCTTCTGGACCTCGGCCAGGCGAGGGCTGGTCTCGATCATGGCAAAGGTCGCGCTGCCGGCGAAGCCGGGGTCCAGCCTCATCAGGGTGCGCAGCATGTCCTTCATCAGCGTGCCGCGGCCGGGGCCGATCTCGGCCAGCGTCACCGGGTTCGGCCGGCCGAGCGCCTGCCAGGCCTGGTAGAGCCACACCGCCACCAGTTCGCCGAACATCTGGCTGATCTCGGGCGCGGTGACGAAGTCGCCTTCGACGCCGAAGGGCTCGCGGGTGGTGTAGTAGCCGTCCTGCGGGTCGAACAGGCAGGTCGCCATATATTCGCTGACCGGGATGGGGCCGGTTCCGGCGATGAGTTCGGCGATGCGCGCCTGCAGCCGCGTCATGTCGGCTGGCGTTCTGCGGGCTGCCGTGCCGGGGCCACGGGCCGTGCCGTGGCCATCGCCCAGATGCCGAACAGCACCATCGGCACCGACAGCACCATGCCCATGGTCAGCCAGCCGGTGCCGAGCAGATAGCCGAGCTGGGCGTCGGGCTCGCGGAAGAATTCCACGAAGATGCGCGACAGGCCATAGCCGCAGACGAAGGCGCCGCCGACGAAGCGCGGCGTCTTCAGCCTCAGGCGCGAATGGGTGAGGAAGCGCAGCACCAGAAACAGCACCAGCCCCTCCAGCAGCGCCTCGTAGATCTGGCTGGGGTGACGGGGGAACGGCCCGCCATTGGGGAATATCACCGCCCACGGCACGTCGCTGACCCGGCCCCAGAGTTCCGAATTGATGAAATTGGCCAGCCGCACCAGGCCGAGCCCCACCGGCACGCCGGCGGCGACCACATCGATCAGCGACCAGGGGCGGATGCCGCGCGAACGGGCAAACAGCACCATGGCCAGGATGGTGCCGAGCAAGCCGCCATGGAAGGACATGCCGCCCTGCCAGACGGCGAATATGTCGAGCGGATTGGCCAGATAGCGCGGCAGATCGTAGAACAGCACATAGCCGGTGCGCCCGCCCACCACCACGCCCACGGCCGCCCAGACCACGAAGTCGTCGAGGTCCTGCGGCTTCATCGGCAGGGCGCCGTCCGGCCACAGGCGCGGGTTGGTGACGAGGCGCTTGCCATACCACCAGGCAAACAGGATGCCGACGATGTAGCCCACCCCATACCAATGGATGGCCAGCGGCCCGAGATGGACGATCACCGGGTCGATGTTGGGGAAGGGCAGGGCGGCGATCGGCACGGGCGGTTCTCCGGATCAGGGGGCGGGGCCGGCCTCCCCGCCGACGCATTTGCAACAAACCATGCGGCAGGGTGTCGGCAGGGTCAATGCGGCGGTTGCGTCAGTCCTCGGGAAAGAGCAGGCGCTCGTGCTCCATGGCGCCGTGCAGCACCCGCACGATCTCCACGGCCTCGGCGCCGATGCGGTAGAAGATCAGGTAGTTTCCATGCACCCGCCGACGGATGCCGGCGGATTCATGATTTTCGAGAAGCGGGAAGGCTTGCGGCATGTCCTGCAAGCCCAGGCATTTGGTCCGAATTTCTCGAACGAAGCTCACCGCGCGAAAGGGGTTGGACAGGGCGATATAGTCGCCGATCGTCTCGATATCGACCTCGGCCGCTTCGGAGAAGACGATCCTCATCCCGCCTTCTTTGCCTGGGCCAGGTTCAGATATTTCGCTTCAAGGCGGTCGAGCACCTCGCCGGCGGGCTTTACTCTGCCCGCATCGGCATCTGCGATGCCCTTGGCCAGCGCGGCGTCGAGCGCGGCAAGGCGTGCCTCGCGCTCCTGCACCAACCGCACGCCTTCGCGCAGCACCTCGCTCTTGGAATTGTAGCGGCCCGTGCTGACCAGTTCATTGACTACGCCTTCCAGATGGGCGCCCAGATCCGCGCTGATGGCCATGGTTCGGCTCTCCCTGCTTGCCAGTACCAATAATAGTTATTGCTTTGGCGGGCCCGTGCAAGTGCCGCGTCCGTCGTTCCGGTCGGCGCTTGCATTCCGTGCTCACGGCCACTACGTCATTTTGGTCAATCGAGGTCTTGCCATGTCCACCGGAACGAACCGCATTCTCGACGAATTCGCCAAGCTGGTGACCGATGCGGCGGGCGCCGCGCAAGGCGTGCGACGCGAGGTGGAGACCGCCTTCCGCGCCCAGGCCGAGCGGCTGCTCAATTCCATGGACCTCGTCCAGCGCGAGGAATTCGACGCGGCTCGCGACATGGCCGTCAAGGCGCGCGAGGAAAACGCGAAGCTTCTGGCACGCATCGAGGCGCTGGAGGCGCGACTGTCGGGTGCTTCCGAGGCCGCTTCGGATGGTTCGGCGGCTTCGCCGAAGCCGCGCGCAAAAAAATAATCGTTAACCTTTTCCACAAGGCCCGGCCACGAAAAGCGCTTTGGGGTGAATCGCTTACCCCTGATCGGACCTGCGCCGCCGCCGCGGCTGTCCACATGCGAATTGCGCCTCATCAAAAATTGGGCTGGTCACGCGACTCCCGATCAATAGACTGAATTTGCTGCATGATTCGGGGCACGGATAATGCAGCCGGGCGGTGGGGTCCGGTCATGGGGTGTAGCGTCGAGCAGTCCAGGCCGTCCGGGTTCTAGAAAAATCGGTTCGTTGTGCGTGCGTTTCTGGAGCGAGACGGCGCTCCGCGAACGACAGGAAGAATTCCATGGAACTCCTCGAACTCGAAATTGCGCGCGAGATCCATCCGGTGGATGTGATCGAACAGGTGGCGCATAACAACGACTGGTCCTTCGAGCGGGCCGGCGACGACGAGATTTCGGTCTCGGTGGCCGGAACCTGGACCGACTATCACGTGTCCTTCTCCTGGATGGAGGATTTCGAGGCGCTGCATCTGGCCTGCGCCTTCGACATCAAGGTGCCGGAGAACCGCGCCCTGGAAGTGATGCGGCTGCTTTCGCTCATCAACGAGCAGATGCTGTTCGGCCATTTCGACCTGTGGGAGCAGGAGGGCGCGATCATGTTCCGCCAGTCGCTGCTGCTCGCCGGCGGGGTGGAGCCCTCCAGCCAGCAGGTCGAGGTGCTGCTTTCCTCGGCGCTGGAAGCCTGCGAATGCTATTTCCAGGCGTTCCAGTTCGTGGTCTGGTCGGGCACGTCGGCCAAGGACGCGCTGGCCAGCGTTCTCTTCGAGACCTACGGCACGGCGTAAACGGATAATTGCAGATGAGTTCGGGCAGCGGGCGAAAGCCCGAAATCACCTATGCGGACTTCGACAAGGTCGACATCCGCGCCGGCACCATCGTGGAGGCCGAGCCCTATCCGGAAGCGCGCAAGCCGGCCATCAAGCTGAAGATCGACTTCGGCCCCGAGATCGGCGTGAAGAAGTCGTCGGCGCAGATCACGCGCTACTATTCGCTCGAGACCCTGGTCGGACGGCAGGTCTTCGCGGTGGTGAATTTCCCGCCGCGCCAGATCGGCAAGTTCATGTCCGAGGTGCTGACGCTGGGTTTCCCGGACGGCGAGGGCGAGGTGGTGCTGGGCGCCATCGAGCGGCGGGTGCCGGACGGCGGCCGGCTGTTCTGAGGTCCCAGGCTCTCCACGCTTCCTGCCGATATCGGGCAACTGCATGCCCTTTGATCCGGCCTTTTGCTGCGTAAAGGCCGGCCCGACCCTGCTCCATTCATACTTCCTAAAAAGCCTTGCGATAAGGCAGGCCAGATCGCCGGGCACGGCGACAGGGGGGAGAGCGCGGGCGTGGCTGCCCGCCTCGCAATGGGGGACGGCTCGGGTGAGCAACAGTTTCAGCAAGACGACATCCGTTTCGTGGATCGAGCGCATCAAGCAGTCGGTGATCGGCGTGCTGATCGGGTTCGTCCTCGTTGTGGGAGCGGTGGTGCTCCTGTTCTGGAACGAGGGCCGCGCGGTAACGACCGCCCGCTCGCTGGCGGAAGGCGCGGGCGTTGTCGTTTCGGTGTCGAGCGATGCCGTCGATCCCGCCAATGAAGGCCGGCTGGTTCATGCCAGCGGCAGGCTTTCCACACAAGAGATGGTGCAGGACGATGACTTCGGGGTGGAGGCCGAAGGCGTTCGCCTGTCGCGAACGGTCGAAATGTACCAGTGGCGCGAGAAGACCAGCAAGGACACCAGGAAGAAGCTCGGCGGCAGTGAGGAAACCGTCACCACCTATAGCTACGCCACCGAATGGTCGAGCCGGCCGCTCGAATCCTCGGAATTCGAGCAGGCCGAAGGCCACGAGAATCCGCCGATGGAATTCGAATCCGACACGTTCCAGGTGCGACAGGCCCAACTCGGCGCCTTCGCGCTGGGCAGGGCCGTGCTCGATGAGATCGGCGGCGGTCGGGCAATGAAGATCCCGTCCGCGTCGCTGTCCGACATCGAGGCGGTCTATGAAGGATCGCAGAGACTGTCGATCGACGACGGCGCGATCTATCTCGGCGACAACCCGAGGAAGCCGGCCGTCGGCGACTACAGGATACGCTACGACCTGGTTCCCCTGGATACCATCAGCGTTGCCGGGCGACAGGCCGGAAGCGGCTTTGCGCCGTACCGGACCACGGCCGGCGACGAGCTGCTGCTCGTGGAGAACGGAACCGCGTCCGCAAGCGAGATGTTCGCCCATGCGGCGCGTGACAACAATCTGCTCGGCTGGATCATCCGGGCCGCCGGCCTTTTTCTGCTGGCGGTCGGTTTCACCATGGTGATGGAGCCGATCGGCGTGATCGCGGACGTGGTTCCCCTGATGGGCGACATCGTGCGCCTGGGGACGGGGCTGGCGGCGCTCGTCTTCACCGTCCTCGTCGGCGGCGGCGTCATCGCCATCGCCTGGTTCTATTACAGGCCCGTGGTGGCGATCTGCGTGCTGGCCGGCGGCGCGGCGCTCGCGTTCGCGCTGGTCCGCTACCGCAAGGGCCGTGCCGGCGCACGCCCCGGCCCAAGCGTTCCTGACCCTATGCCGGCACCTTGATGACGGCTCTCAGCCCGCCCAGCGGGCTGTCTTCCAGCGTGATGTCGCCGCCATGGCTGCGGGCGATGTCGCGGGCGATCGAAAGGCCGAGGCCGGTGCCGCTGGCGTCGAGGTTGCGCGCCGCGTCCAGGCGCACGAAGGGCTTGAACACCTCCTCGCGCTTGGCCGGCGGAATGCCCGGTCCGTCGTCATCCACGGTCACCACCAGTGTGCCGTTGCCGTGGACCGCGCTGACCTCGACCGCCTTGGCATAGCGGAAGGCGTTGCCGGTCACGTTCGACAGCAGCCGCGCGAAGGCGTTCGGCCGCACCAGCACCTGGCTGTTGCCGGTGATGGTCGTGGCCAGCTTGCGCTTGCGCAGCCTTGCCTCCTCGCCCAGCTTGTCGAAATAGGCCCGCAGGTCGAAATGCTCGGCGTCTTCGGCATTGTCGCCGCGCGCGAAGGCGAGATAGCCTTCCAGCATGGACTGCATGTCCTGCACGTCCTGGTTCAGCGCCTCGATGTCGGCCTTGCCGCGAGCCAGCGCCAGTTGCAGCTTGAAGCGGGTCAGGATGGTTCTCAGGTCGTGGCTGACGCCGGTGAGCATGGCGGTGCGCTGCTCGATCTGGCGCTCGATGCGCTCGCGCATCTGCATGAAGGCGAAGCCGGCGCGCCGCACCTCCTCGGCGCCGCGCGGGCGGAAGTCGGGCGGCATGGGCCGGCCCTTGCCGAAGCTCTCAGCCGCCTCGGCCAGCGTCAGGATCGGTTTGATCTGGTTGCGCAGGAAAGGAATGGCGATCATCAGCAGCACCAGCGAGGTGCCCACCATCCAGATCAGGAAGATGTGGGTGTTGGAGGCGTAGGCCTGGCTGCGGCGGACGAAGACGCGCAGCACCTTGTTCTCCAACTGGATGCGCACTTCCACGATGTTGGAGTTGCCGACCGTGTCGATCCAGAACGGTCGGTTGATTTGGCGGGTGATCTCCGACGACAGCGTCTGGTCCAGGATGGAAAAGAATGGCCGGGGGCCGGGCGGGGGCAGCGGGTCGGGCGGCAGAAGGTCGACCTTGAGCAGCAGGCGGTCCTGGGCGATGCGGATGATGTTGGCGTAGTCGGCGTCGTGCGGATAGGTTTCCATCAGGTCGATGACGGCCGAGATGTCGCGCACCACGGCTTGCGATAGGCGCAGCGTCACGGTCTGCCAGTGGCGTTCCATGAAGACGAACGCGATCACCGATTGCAGCAGGAACATCGGCGCGATGACGATGATGAGCGAGCGGGCATAGAGCCGCTTGGGCATGTAGAGCGAGACGAGCCGCCAGAAACGCCGCCACATGCCGCGCGTGGCCGCTGCCCAGCGCATCAGGCGCGTGGCGCGGCCATTCGTCTGCTGGCCCTGCAATTGCGTGGTCGCCATCTGCCCGCCGGTCCGAGGAACATCGCGCGGATCGCCTGTGTCCGCTCCCCGCATCCTATTCCACGCTGAGCCGATACCCAATACCGCGCACGGTCTGGAGCCAGACCGGATTGGCCGGATCGCGCTCGATCTTGCGGCGCAGCCGGTTGATCTGCACGTCGATGGTGCGCTCGCCCACTTCCGAATCGTCGCCCACCAGTTCGTGGCGGGGGATCGTCTCGCCGGCGCGGGCGGCGAAGATCGCCAGGATATCCTGCTCGCGGTCGGTAAGCTTGAGCAGCTCGCCGCCGCGCTTCAGTTCCCGCTTGGCGATCTGGAAGGTGTAGGGGCCGAAGACGAGCAGCTCGACCTTGGGCGTGGTCGCCGGGCCGCCGCGCCGCAATATGTTGTTGATACGCAGGATCAGCTCGCGCGGGTCGAAGGGCTTGGGCAGATAGTCGTCGGCGCCCGCCTCCAGCCCGGTGATGCGATTGTCGGTTTCCGAAAGCGCCGTCAGCATCAGGATCGGGACGTCCTTCTCCTCGCGCAGCGACTTGGTCAGGTCGACACCGCTTTCGCCGGGCATCATCACGTCGAGCACCAGGAGGTCGAAGTCGAGGCCGCGCAGCTTGCGCCGGGCTTCGTCGGCGTTGCCCGCCACGGTGACGCGGAAGCCGTTCTCGGTGAGATACTGCTTCAGCAGATTGCGGATGCGGGTGTCGTCATCGACCACCAAAAGGTGCGGCGCGTCGTCGCCGATCGTGAATGGGTTGTCCATCTTCTCATTGCTTTCCATGGGCGTCTCCATGGCCTCAGGCCGGCTTCTTGGGCAGAATGTCGATCTGCGCCCTGAGTTCCGGATCCACCATAGCCTTGAGGAAGTGCTCGATCAGGGCGCGATCTGCAACACCGCTGTCCTGCAATGCCCCACGGATGCGGCGCGACTGTGGCCGCGCCAGCGCCAGCGCCAGCGCGCGCCCCCTGGCGGTGGGGTACAGCTCGCGCTGCCGGCGGTCGCGGGGCCCCTGCACCTGCACGATGTGGTCGGTGTCGATCAACTGCTTCAGCACCCTGGCCAGAGACTGCTTGGTGATCTTCAGCACGTCGAGCAATTCGGCAACCGTCAGGCCGGGCCGGCGGTTGACGAAGTGGAGGACCCGGTGATGGGCGCGGCCGAAGCCGTAATCGGCAAGAATCTGGTCCGGGTCGGACGTGAAATCGCGATAGGCGAAGAACAGCAGTTCGATCAGCGTGAAGTCGATGCCGTCCTCGTCGGCTACCGCCGTCCTGATCGGTTTTTCGTCCGCGATGCTGCTGTCCGTCATGATGTTCCCGGTATGGCGCCAATTAAGTCAGTATTGTTGACATAATTTGGGGGCGATGATAATTTCTGGCAAGCTTTAGGGCCGATTGCGACCGAAAAGGCAAGGTGGAGGCGGTTTTTCGGAACTTCCTGAGTTTGCCACGTTCCGGTGCGGGCCTACGCTTCGGAAGCCGGCCGCCCGGGTCCCGACCTCGCCGCGACTGAACAAACGCAACCCTGCAACGACATGCGGGCGGCCGCCCGCCCTGGGAGGTTATGATGGCATCCGTTCCCTTCGATCAGCTCGACGGCTTCATCTGGATGAACGGCGAATTCGTCCAATGGGGCGACGCCAAGATCCATGTACTCACCCATGGCCTGCACTATGCCAGCGCCGTGTTCGAGGGCGAGCGCGCCTATGGCGGTGAAATCTTCAAGCTGACCGAGCATACCGAGCGCCTGCATGAATCCGCGCGCATCCTCGGTTTCCGGATCCCTTATTCTGTGGCCGAGATCGACGACGCCTGCCGCGAACTCTTGAAAAGGCAGGGCTTTCAGGACGCCTATGTGCGGCCGATCGCCTGGCGCGGCAGCGAGCAGATGGGCGTTTCGGCGCAGAACAACCGCATCAACTGCGCCATCGCCATCTGGCAGTGGCCGAGCTATTTCGACCCGGCGCAGAAGCTCAAGGGCATCCGCCTCGACATCGCCGAATACCGCCGCCCCGATCCGCGCACGGCGCCGTCGAAGTCGAAGGCCGCCGGCCTCTACATGATCTGCACCATTTCCAAGCATGCCGCCGAGGCCAAGGGCTATGCGGACGCCATGATGCTGGACTGGCGCGGCCAGGTGGCCGAAGCCACCGGCGCCAACATCTTCTTCGTCAAGGGCGGCAAGATCCACACGCCGACGCCGGACTGCTTCCTCGACGGCATCACCCGCCGCACCGTGATCGGCTTGGCGCGCGACCGCGGCCTGGAAGTGATCGAGCGTGCGATCCAGCCGGAGGAACTGGAGGGCTTCGAGCAGTGCTTCCTCACCGGCACGGCTGCGGAAGTGACGCCCGTCTCGGAGATCGGCCCGTACCGATTCGAGGTCGGCGAGATCGCAAAGACGCTGATGAACGACTATTCGGCAGCCGTGGAGCCCCGGCACGCCATCGCGGCCGAATAGAAAAATCGAGCGATTTCAATAACAAGGGCGGCCCGCAGGCTGCTCTTTTCATTTGGGGCGGCGCGCAATTGACATTGCCTCCATTCGGCGTCTCATGATTGCGCCGGCCGCGGCAGGCCGGCGTCAACGGAGGGAACGGCGACATGGAAACACTTCTTCCAATCATCGTGCAGGTGGTGACAGGCATCATCGGCGGCCAGGCGGTCGGAGCCGCGCTCAAGCAGGCGGCGATGGGCCAGCTTGCCAAGGTCCTCAGCGGCGCCATCGGTGGCGTGGCCGGCGGTGCCATCCTGAACAGCATCCTCGGCGGCAGCATCGATCCGGCGGCGGTCGCCCAGGCTGCGCAGGGGCTGGGGGCTTCGCTCAATCTCAACAACATCGTGGGCGGCGTCGGCGGCGGCGCGATCCTGACGGCGATCGTCGGCGCGGTCATGAACTCGATGAAGAAATAGGCTGTCCGGCCTTCGGCACGCGAGTGGGCGGCTGCGGCCGCCCATTCGTTTTCTGGCATGGTGGACGCGGCGCCCGGCTCAACCTAAATGAGCCGAAACAAACAGGACATCGCCAAATGGGTCAGCTCAATGCCGGCATCGTGCCGGTCACGCCATTCCAGCAGAACTGTACGATCCTGTTCGACACCGACACCAGGGAGGGCGTCGTGGTCGACCCGGGCGGCGACGTGGGCCAGATACTCGCGGCCCTGAAGGACAACGACATCGAGGCGGGCGCGATCTGGATCACGCACGGCCATATCGACCATGCCGGCGGGGCCATGGAACTGAAGGAGGCGCTGGGCGGCGTCGAGATCGTCGGCCCGCATGAGGCGGACAAGCCGCTGCTGGCCAATCTGGAAGAGCAGGGCAGGCGCTATGGCATCGCCGGCGCCCGTAACTGCACGCCGGATCGCTTCCTCGCCGAGGGCGAGACCGTTTCCTTCGGCGACCACCTGTTCGAGGTGTTCCACTGCCCCGGCCATGCGCCCGGTCATGTCATCTACTATAACCGCGCCGCGAAGTTCGCTCATGTCGGCGACGTGCTGTTCCGCGGCTCCATCGGGCGCACCGACCTGCCGGGGGGCGATCATGCGGCGCTGATCCGCTCGATCAAGGAAAAGCTGCTGCCGCTCGGCGACGACATCGGCTTCCTGTGCGGACACGGTCCGGGCGGGCGGTTCGGCGAGGAGCGGCGCACCAATCCCTTCCTCGTCTGACGCCGCAAAAAGAAGACGCCATCCGAAGGGGATGGCGCCAGTTTGTCAGGGCAGGGGAGGATGCGGCCGGAGCGGTCTCGCCCCGGCGAAAAGCGGCTCAGTTGGCGACGCAGAAATGCTCCTGCCCGTCATAGCCGACGAAAGTGCCGGTACGGGCGTTGAAGCTGCGGTAGCGGTTCGAGCAATAGTCGTACCAGTCGCGGGTCCAGGGCTCGAGGCCTCCCGCATAATACTGGCGCACGACCCGCACCGGCGCGCGGCGCACCACATAGGCAGGCCGATCGTAATAGTCGTAGTCGTAGCCGACCGGGCCGTCATAATAGGGCGGCGGAGGCGGCGGCTGCGAGGCGAGCGCCCCGCCGATCAGCGCGCCGGCGGCCAGCCCGGCAATGCCGGCGGCAACGGCATCGCCGTTTGAATGGTGATGGCGCCAGCGCCAGTCGCCCGCATTGGCGGCCGGCAAAGCCGCCAGGCTCATGGCGCCCACGCCAGTGCAGACAATGGCGGTCTTGAGGAAGCGGTTCATGGCGGTCTCCTTCGCGCCGGGCCGCCTCGCGCTGCGTCTCCGCAGCGGCCGGCCTGGTCTTGAGGGCATTAATAGGAGTCCGTGGCTGAACGGTGGCTGAACGAAAAGGTTCCGGGGCGTGACGCGGCGCAAAGGTTGCACGCAAAGGCCGCTCGTCACGGCCGGGCAGGGGAGGAGCGTGCCCGATGCGATGCGGCGGCGCTTCGATCTCGAGCCTCGGGTCGGCAAGCCGCCCTTCGACTCACGCTCCAAAAAAAATCAGCGCGCCGGCTTCTTGCCGAAGCCGCCGCGCAATCTCGATCCGCAGATGGATCGGGTGTCAGCCGATCGAAAGATTGACCGCTTTGGGACCCTTGCCGCGCTTGTCCGGTTCGGTGTCGAATGTCACTTTCTGCCCATCCTCAAGCCCGGGGAGCCCGGACGCCTGCACGGCCGAAATGTGGACAAACACGTCCTTTGCCCCGTCGTCCGGTGTAATGAAGCCGAACCCCTTGGCGTGATTGAAGAATTTGACGGTGCCGGTCTGCGGCATGGGAAACTCCTTTGAACCCCATCAGTCCAGTTCCGGGCCGGCGGGTGCCCGGAATGGAAATTTGTCGTTTATTTTCCGACCATCGGCAAGAGAAACTTTTGCGCGGCGGCCGTGCCCGCCCAGGCCTTCCAAAGGACCGCGCCAAAGGCCGGCGACGCCCTTTCCCGACGGGCTGCGAACACAAAAAAAGCGCGGCGGAAACCGCCACGCCTGTGCATGCCGCCGCACATGCCCGGGGACGATCGATCAGTCCGCGCGGAGGTTGACCGCCTTGGGGCCCTTGCCCATGCGGTCGGGCTCGACGTCGAACGTCACCTTCTGGCCGTCGACGAGCGTGCGCAGGCCGGATGCCTCGATCGCGGAAATGTGGACGAACACGTCCTTGGCGCCGCCGTCAGGCGTGATAAAGCCGAAGCCCTTGGTGGCGTTGAAGAATTTTACGGTGCCGGTCTGGGACATGGGAGAACTCCTTCACCCGTTCAGTATCTGGTCCTGCCGCCGCTCGCGCCGGAAGGCAGGTTCCGGTGGTTGCTTCGGCGGCCGCACATTCGCGAACGGCAAAACCCCCGCCGAAACGGGGCCGTCAGAGATTCAGACTATCGGGGAAAGGGTCGCGCAAAACGTTCCAGTCTCCGGGTCGCAAATGCCCGAACCCCACATTTATCGCACGAAAACGTGAAGGTTGCAAGACTCAGGTGGTACTGCTGCTACTTCAGGCCCTGTACGCCGCAGCGCCAAGATTGGCATCGGCCAGATGGCATGACCCATAGGCACAGTGCCATGCCGCCCGCCAAATGCCATGAAATCCAGGCAGGACGCCCCGGAACGAAACTCTTGAAACTTAACGCCGGCTGGCCTACGCCGAGGCGAGGCTTCCGCAAGCTATGGCAGGTTTCCCATCAACAGGGCTTTGAGACGACGAGAAGGCGCCAGGGGCGGCGGGGCGCAACCGCCGCGCGGCGGCGGGCTCGACGCGGCGGTGCGGCAGGCGCTGGCGCTCCACCAGGCCCGGCGGTGGGCGCAGGCGGAAGAGCTTTACCGCCAGGTGCTCAAGGCCAGGCCCGATCACGCGGCGGCCGCCCATTTCCTCGGCCTGCTGCTGCACCAGACCGGCCGCAGCGGCGACGGGCTGGCGCTCATCGAGCAATCCGTGCGCGTCGAGCCGAAGAATGCGGACTTCCTGAACAATCTGGGCACGGTGCTGCGCGATCTCGGGCGGGCCGCCGCTGCCGCCGACCATTTCCGCCGGGCCGTGGCCGCCCGGCCCGACATGCTGGCCGCGCGCGACAATCTCGGCACCGTGCTGAAGCTGGAAGGCCGTTTCGAGGCGGCGGAAGAGGTGTTCCGCGGCACGATCGGCCGCAATCCGTTCCATGTGCGGGCGCGGCTGGGCCTTGGCGACACGCTGCAGGAGGCCGGGCGCCTCGATGCGGCGCTTGCCGTGTTCGAGGAGGCGCTGGCGATCCGGCCGAAGGATGCCGAGGTGCTGCACGCCTATGGCGTCGGGCTCATGGAGAAGGGCCGGCTGGCGGAGGCGGCGGAGATGTTCCGCCGCGCGCTGGCCGCCGATCCCGCAATGGCCAGGGCCTGGCAGATGCTTTCGCAGGTCAAGCGGCAGGAAAAGGCGGACGGGGAACTCGCCGCCATGGCGGCGCTGCACGCCAGGGCGCCTGAAAACAGCCTGGAGCGCATGCAGCTTTCCTTCGGGCTGGGCAAGGCGCATGACGACCTCAGGCAATATGAGCGCGCCTTCGACTATGTTGCCGAAGGCAACGCCATCCGCCGCAAGGGCATCGCCTATGATGGCGAGCGTACCCGCCGCGAATTCGAGGCGATGAAGGCGACGTTCAGCAAGGCGTTCTTCGAGCATCGCAGGCCGAGCGCGATCGACGACGACACGCCCATCTTCGTGGTCGGCATGCCGCGCTCGGGCACGACGCTGGTCGAGCAGATCATCGCCAGCCATCCCAAAGTGTTCGGCGCGGGCGAGCTGACCATCCTGAAGACGGCCGTGGGCAAGGGCTTTCCGCTCGACATGAAGGGCGGTTTCCCGGCCGGCATCGCCGACATGCCCGACAAGGCCTTCGCCGACGCCGGCCACGACTATCTGGACATGCTGCATGCCCGCTATCCGGGCTTCCGCCACGTCACCGACAAGATGCCGGGCAACTTCATGCTGATCGGCTTCCTGCACATGATGCTGCCGAAGGCGAAGATCGTGCATTGCGCGCGCAACGCGGTGGCCACCTGCCTGTCGATCTTCAAGACGAATTTCCGCGGTGACGGCCATCTCTACAGCTACGATCTCGGCGAATTGGCCGACTTCCACAACCTCTACACGGACATGATGGCGCATTGGCGCGACGTGCTTCCCGGCGTGGTGCACGATGTGCGCTACGAGGATTTCGTCGCCGACCAGGAAGGTCAGTCGCGGGCGCTGATCGAATATCTCGGCCTGCCGTGGGACGATGCGGTGCTTTCCTTCCACGAGAACCAGCGGCAGGTGCGCACGGCCTCGGCCGCGCAGGTGCGCCAGCCCATGTACAAGGGCTCGGTTGATCTGTGGACGCGCTACGGCGACAAGCTGAAGCCGCTGATCGAGAAGCTGGAGCTTTGACGGTGCGGTCTTTCCGCATGGGCGGAAGGACGCCATCGTCAAAGGGCGATCCCCGATAGGACGGCCCGGGCGTCCGTCGTTTTTTTCACAAGCGGTGCCGGAAGCCCGGATGACGGGGCCCCGGCTCTGCCGCTAGGCTTGCGGAAATTTCCGCTCGCCCCGGCAGGCCCATGCAGACTTACGACTTCGTCATCGTCGGCGCCGGTTCCGCCGGTTGCGTGCTGGCCGAACGGCTTTCGGCCTCGGGCCGTTTTTCCGTGCTGGTGCTGGAGGCCGGCGGCAGCGACCGCCGCTTCTACGTGCAGATGCCGCTGGGCTACGGCAAGACCTTCTTCGACCCCGCGGTCAACTGGAACTATAAGACCGAGCCCGATCCCGGCCTGGCCGGCAATGCCGACCACTGGCCGCGCGGCAGGCTGCTGGGCGGGTCCAGCTCGATCAACGCCATGGTGTGGGTGCGCGGCGCGCGCGCCGATTTCGACGCCTGGGCCGAGGCGGGCAATCCCGGCTGGGGCTATGACGACGTGCTGCCGGCCTTCAAGGCCATCGAGGACAACGAAGCCGGCGCCGATGAATGGCGCGGCACCGGCGGGCCGGTACATGTCACCGACAACCGCAAGAAAGTGCATCCGCTGACCGGGCGCTACCTTGCCGCCGCGCGCATGGCCGGCCTGCCGCTCAATCCGGATTTCAACGGCGAAAGCCAGGAAGGCGCCGGCGTCTACCAGATCACCACCAGGAACGGCCGGCGCATGTCGGCCGCCCGCGCCTTCCTGCGCCCGGCGATGCGCAGGAAAAACGTGCGTGTCGAGACCGATGCGCATGTGACGAAGATCCTGTTCGAGGGCACGCGCGCCGTCGGCGTGGAATATTCCCGGAACGGCAGGACGATGCAGGCGCGCGCCGGCCGCGAGGTCATCGTCTCGGCCGGTTCGGTGAACTCGCCGCAATTGCTCCAGCTTTCCGGCATAGGCCCCGCGGAACTGCTGTCGGGGCTCGGCATACCGATCGTCCATGCGCTGGAAAATGTCGGCCGCAACCTGCAGGACCATCAGGGCATCAACTACACCTGGAAGGGCAGGGTGCCGACGCTGAACCAGATCCTGCGCCCCTGGTGGGGCAAGGCGCTGGTCGGTGTGCGCTACCTGCTGCTGCGCTCGGGCCCGCTTTCGATGTCGATGAACCAGGGCGGCGGCTTCTTCCGCACCGATGCGGCGCAGCCGCGCCCCAACATGCAGCTCTATTTCCAGGCGTTTTCCACGGTGATCCCCAGGAGCGGCGAGCGGCCGATCCTGTCGCCGGACCCCTGGCCGGGCTTTTCCATCGGCCTGTCCAACTGCCGCCCGTCGAGCCGCGGCGAGATCATGATCCGCTCGGCCGATCCGTTCGAACAGCCGCGCATCTCGCCCAATGCCTATTCCACCAATGAGGACGTGTCTGAAATGCTCGACGCGGTAAAGTTCCTGCGCCGCATCGCGGCGCAGGCCCCGATGGCCGAGATCATCGAGGAAGAGGTCCTGCCCGGGCCGTCCATTACCTCCGACGACGATCTGATCCAGGATTTCAGGAAGCGTTCCGGCACGGTCTACCATCCCGTCTCCACCTGCCGCATGGGGCCGGACCCCGCGCGCGCCGTGGTCGATGCGCGGCTGCGCGTGCACGGCATGTCGGGCCTGCGCGTCGTCGACGCGTCGATCTTTCCCGACAACATCGCCGGCAACACCAACGCCGCATCGATCATGACGGGGTGGAAGGGCGCCGAAATGGTGCTAGAGGACCATTCATGAAAATCACGGACGTAAAGACCTTCGTCGTCGGCAATCCGCCGCCGGGCATCGGCGGCAAGTATTTCATCTTCGTGAAGCTGACGACCGACAGCAACGTGGTGGGCTATGGCGAGGCCTACAACGCCACCTTCTCCGCCCATGTCACGGCGAAGATGATCGAGGACATGGCCGAGCGCTATCTCGTCGGCCGCGACCCTCATGACTTCGAGACCCTGTTCCGCCGCTGCTATTCCTCCGGCTTCACCCAGCGCCCGGACGTTTCCGCCATGGGCTGCTTCTCGGCGCTGGAGATGGCCTGCTGGGACATCGTGGGCAAGGAAGCGGGCAAGCCGGTGTACAAGCTGCTCGGCGGGCAGGTGCATGAGAAGCTGCGCACCTACACCTATCTCTATCCGCACACCGGCAGCGTCCACACCGAGGACGTGCATGGCAGGAACGTCTACAACGATCCCGACATGGCGGCCGAATGCGCGGCGCAATATGTCGATCAGGGCTTCACCGCCGTGAAGCTCGACCCCGCCGGCCCCTACACCGCCTTCGACGGCCACCAGCCGCGCCTGACCGACATCGACCTGTCCGCCCGCATGCTGAAGGCGATCCGCGAGGCGGTGGGCACGAAAGCCGACATCCTGTTCGGCACGCATGGCCAGTTCACGGCGTCGGGCGCGCTGCGCATGGCGGCTGCCATCGAGCCCTACGATCCGCTCTGGTTCGAGGAGCCGGTGCCGCCCGACATGCCGGAGGTGATGGCCGAAGTGGCGCGCGGGACGAGGATTCCCATCGCCACCGGCGAGCGGCTGGCGACGAAGTTCGAGTTCGCCCGCGTCATCGAGAACCGCGCGGCAGGCATCCTGCAGCCCGACCTCGGCCGCTCCGGCGGAATATTGGAGACGAAGAAGATCGCCGCCATGGCGGAAGCCTGGCACATCCAGATCGCCCCACACTGCTATTGCGGGCCGATCGTCGGCGCGGCCAATATCCAGCTCGCGGTGACGCTGCCCAACTTCCTGATCCTGGAATCGCTCAAGCAGTGGGACGGTTTCCACGAGACATTGTTGAAGAAGAAGATCGAATGGCAGGACGGCTACGTCATTCCGTCGAAGGAGGCCGGGCTCGGGGTCGAACTGGACGAGGCGGTGTGCGAGGCCCATCCCTATGACGGCACGGCGCTGCATCTGGAAATGGCGCAGGACCCGCTGATGCCGTGACGGCTAGGTCAGCGTCTCCGTAGCGAAGAACGGCTGTCCGGTATCGGTCAAATGTTCCGGAATGGATCCCGGCTCGCGGTCGCTATCGCTCCCTTGGCCGGGATGACGCGGTGTTGGCGTCACCCCGGAAGCGAGCCGAACGAAGTGAAGGCGATGCTATCCGGGATTCATTCCGGAACCTCTCCAAGCACTCCATGGCCGTCAGCATATACCGTTTCCCCCTCGTGCCTGCCTGAACTAGGGTCAGGACCTGTTAATTCGGTTGGAATGGTCGGAGCGGATTTGTGCGGATGCGCGAAGCAGGGCCGCAGGAAGGCTTGAGCCTTTCAAGGCCTTGCGACAAAGCAGCCCGTGCAAATCCGCCCGATCCGAAGGACGATCGAGCTGGCGTCGATCTGCCGCGTCAAAGTCCTCGACCGGGGGAACCACCCCGCTCTTCGGACTTTTCCTCGCATCTCTTGCCATCTCGAACGCCATTCCAACCAAATTAACAGGTCCTGACCCTAGTATCGCAGCGTCAGCGCGCCGGGCAGCATCTCGAACATGGCCGGGATGCGGCCGGGCGATTCCCCGTCTATGTCGACCAGCGCGGCATCGTCGTCGCTCATCGGCTCCACCGTCACCTTGCGGCCGCGCAGGATGGTGATGGCCGGATGGTTGCGGTGCTGGCCGCCATAGACGAGGCGGATGTCGCGGATCAGCCCCAGCTTGCCGGCGGCCCGCAGGATGACGACCTCGAACTGGCCGTCGTCGAGCACCGCGTCGGGCGCCACCATCATGCCGCCGCCGAAGAACCTGCCGTTGGCCACCGCCACCAGCGCCATGCGCGCCTCCACCGGCTCGCCGTCGTCTATGGAAATGCGCACATGCTGGAAGCGGTAGCGCATGAACTCGGCCACCGTGCGCCAGTAGAACAGCGCCTTGGCCGAGACCCTGCCCTTGCGCCTGTCGGCATTCACCGCCCGGTCGGTCGCGCCGGAAAGACCGAGGCTGGCAATGTTGATGAAATGGCGGCTGGCCAGCGCGCCGTGATCGTCCACATAGGAGATGCGGCCGGCATCGATCTTCCTGCCCTTCGCCTCCGCGATGCGCGCCACCAGCGCGTCCATGTCATGCGGAAGGCCCAGCCCGCGCGCGAAGTCGATGGCCGTGCCGTAAGGGATCAGCGCCAGCTCGGCGGTCCCGCAGCCTTCGTCCGCCGCCTGCAACAGCCCGTCGGCCACCTCGCTGGCGGTGCCGTCGCCGCCGGCCGCGATGACCAGGCCGAACCCGTCGGCGGCGAAATCCAGCGCCAGCCGCTCGGCGTCGCCGCCGACCTGCGTCTGGCGCAGTTCTGTGTCGCCGAAATGCCGGCGCAAGGCAGCGGCCATCCGCGGCCAGTCGCGCTTCAGCCGGCCGCCGCCGGCAACGGGATTGAGGATCACCCCCACTTTCAAGCGCGTCCTCCCCGGCTTGTGTCGAGCCTAGACATTGAAGCGCCTTCGGCCTGCGGCCGGCAAGGGCAAAAACCGTGGTTCCCTGCAAGGGCGCTGCCGGATGCGACCCCTCGACGCGGCCGGTCGCGCCGGTTCGCTGGCCGCTTCACAGCAATCGGCAAATCTGGCATAGAGACCGCGCGCCGGCCGACCGGCGTCTTTCGAAAGTTCCCGACCTTGCATCCCGCTATTGAAATCATTGGCGCGGTCGCCGCGCTTGCCACCACGCTCGGCTGGGTTCCGCAGGTGAGGAAGGTTGCGCGCGAGCGCAAGGCCGATAACATTTCGCTGGCTGCCACCGGCGTCATCGCCTTCGGCGTTCTTATGTGGACGATCTACGGCACGCTGATCGGCTCCTGGCCGGTGATCGCCGCAAACGGCGTCACTTTCCTCTTCATCATCGCCATCGTGGGCATGAAGCTGCGCTTCGGCTAGGGACAGTTCCCGAAGCCCGCATCCCGCATCCCTGCTGACACCTGCCTGTCAGGAAGCTCGGCCGAATCCGCCTTGCCGCGGCGGCCACCCTTTCCATTTGGCCTGACTCCGCCCATATTCGGGCCATGGCCAGTCCTCCCGGAAAGAAGATGCCCTCGCGGGCAGATGGAAACCTTTCTGCGCCGCGCCGGCGCGGCAATGCCGTGACCGACTATCTCGACGCGTCGGAGCCTCTCTACCGCAGCGGCTTTTCCGAAGCGCCGCAGGCGGAATTCGCGGGGGCGCCGCTGGGCGGCTCGATTTCGGATTGGGCAGAGCAGATTTCGATGGAGGCGGAGCGCCCGATCTCCCACCTCGAGGGGGAGATGCCCGGGAAGCGGGCAGAGGGGGTGGCCTCGGAAGGCACCGCCAATACGCCAAGCGCTGCCGCGGCGACCCCGCCCGGCCCTTCGGGCCACCCTTCCCTCAAGGGGGAGGGGAAGGCCGGCGCCAAGCCCTCAAAAAAAATCCCGGAGAAAAGTTCTTCACCCACCCGCACGGCACGCGGCACCTCCATGGGTGGCGCGGCCTCGGCCAAGGAGCGCGCGGCTGCCGGCCTGAATCCTGTGGCGGGGCTGGACATCAGCCTGGAAGACGCCGAGACCATATCCAACACCGGCGTGACCGCCACGGTGCAGGCGCTGGCGAGCCTGATCGAGAGCGGCAACCCGCTGCACAAGAACGGCCAGATCTGGACGCCGCACCGCCCCGCCCGCCCGGAAAAGTCCGAAGGCGGCATCGCCATCCGCATGGAATCGGAGTTCGAGCCGCGCGGCGACCAGCCCACCGCCATCAAGGACCTCGTCGAAGGCGTGGCCAACGAGGACCGCACCCAGGTGCTGCTCGGCGTCACCGGCTCCGGCAAGACCTTCACCATGGCCAAGGTGATCGAGGAGACGCAGCGCCCCGCCCTGATCCTCGCGCCCAACAAGACGCTGGCCGCGCAGCTCTATTCCGAGTTCAAGAAATTCTTCCCGAACAACGCGGTGGAGTATTTCGTCTCCTACTACGATTATTACCAGCCCGAGGCGTATGTGCCTCGGACGGACACCTATATCGAGAAGGAAAGCTCGATCAACGAGCAGATCGACCGCATGCGCCACTCGGCCACGCGCTCGCTGCTGGAGCGCGACGACGTCATCATCGTCGCTTCCGTATCCTGCATCTACGGTATCGGCTCGGTCGAGACCTATACGGCCATGACCTTCCAGATGACGATCGGCGACCGGCTGGACCAGCGCCAGCTACTCGCCGACCTCGTCGCCCAGCAATACAAGCGCCAGGACGCCAATTTCGTGCGCGGCTCGTTCCGCGTGCGCGGCGACACGATCGAAATCTTCCCCGCCCACCTGGAAGACCGCGCCTGGCGCATATCGCTGTTCGGCGACGAGATCGAGGCCATCATCGAGTTCGACCCGCTGACCGGCCACAAGACCGGCGAGCTGAAGAGCGTCAAGATCTACGCCAACTCGCACTATGTGACGCCGCGCCCGACCCTGAACCAGGCCATCAAGTCCATCAAGGAAGAGCTGCAGCACCGCCTGCAAGAGCTTGAAAAGGCCGGCCGGCTGTTGGAGGCGCAGCGGCTGGAGCAGCGCACGCGCTTCGACCTGGAGATGCTGGAAGCGACCGGCTCCTGCGCCGGCATCGAGAACTATTCGCGCTATCTCACCGGCCGCGCGCCCGGCGAGCCGCCGCCGACGCTCTTCGAATATGTCCCCGACAACGCGCTGATCTTCATCGACGAGAGCCACGTCACCGTCCCGCAGATCGGCGGCATGTATCGCGGCGACTTCCGCCGCAAGGCCACGCTTGCCGAATATGGTTTCCGCCTGCCGTCCTGCATGGACAACCGGCCGCTGCGCTTCGAGGAATGGGACGCCATGCGCCCGCTCACCGTGGCGGTTTCGGCAACGCCCGGCGGCTGGGAACTGGAGCAGTCCGGCGGCGTGTTCGCCGAGCAGGTCATCCGCCCGACCGGCCTGATCGATCCGCCGGTCGAGGTGCGGCCGGCCAAGAGCCAGGTGGACGACGTGGTCGGCGAGATCCGCGAGACGACGGCCAAGGGCTACCGCACGCTGGTGACGGTGCTGACCAAGCGCATGGCCGAGGACCTGACCGAGTACCTGCACGAGCAGGGCATCCGCGTGCGCTACATGCATTCCGACATCGATACGCTGGAGCGCATCGAGATCCTGCGGGACCTTCGTCTGGGCGCTTTCGACGTGCTTGTGGGCATCAACCTGCTGCGCGAGGGCCTCGACATTCCCGAATGCGGCTTCGTCGCCATCCTCGACGCCGACAAGGAAGGCTTCCTGCGCTCCGAAACCTCGCTGATCCAGACGATCGGGCGCGCCGCGAGAAACGTCGACGGCAAGGTCATCCTCTATGCCGACCAGATCACCGGCTCGATGGAGCGGGCGACGGCCGAGACCAACCGCCGCCGCGAAAAGCAGCTCGAATACAACGAGGCCAACGGCATCACGCCGGAATCGGTCAAGTCGCGCATCGCCGACATCCTCGATTCGGTCTACGAGAAGGACCATGTGCGGGCCGACATCTCGCAGTTCACCGACGATGCCGGCGCCATGATGGGCAACAACCTCAAGGCCCATCTGGAGGGCCTGGAAAGGCAGATGCGCGACGCCGCCGCCAACCTCGAATTCGAGAAGGCGGCCCGCATCCGCGACGAGATCAAGCGCCTGACCGAGCTGGAGCTTGCCGTCTCCGACGATCCGCTGGCGAAATATGCCGATATGGAAAGCCCGGTCTCCGGCCGCGAGAAGGGCAGGCACAACAAGGGCCGCGCGCTGCACAGAGCGGTGGACGATGCCGCGCCTGAAAAGAGCCTGTTCGCGAAGCCTTCGCTGGACGACATGGGGCCCGGAACCGACACGGCCACGCCGGCCGGCGCCGTCTCGCGCTCGCTGTTCAAGAAGCAGTCGGCGCGTGAGGCGCATGGGTCGGATTTCGGCGTGCCGGGCGATTCCCGGCGCAGCCCGAGCGGCCGACAGGCCGCCGCCGACCGTTCGGCGCCCTCGCGGAGCGAGCCGCGCAGCGGCGACAGCGTGAGCGAAAACAAACCTTCCCTGTTCCGCAAGAACACGCTGGACGAGATGACCGTGCGGCGCACGGAAAAGCCGGTCGAGGGCGTAAAGCCGGCCCAGCCGGAGGACGCCAAGCCGATCAAGCGCGAGCGTGCCGGCATCGGCTCTTACGAGGATGCGGCGGATGCGGCCCGCCAGAAGCGGCGGCCGGCCAAGACCGGCAGGCCAGGGCGGTAGGTTTTCAGGCGCGCGGAAGAATTTTTCGCCGGCGCTGTCGGACCGGCGTTTCGGTCGACGTCCTTCGGGGGCTTGCAACGCCATACAGGAGAACCGCATGACCGACACCAGCGCTCAGGCCGCCCCGAAAGTTCTGGGTGGTCTCACGCCCTATCTGCAGCTCGACGGCGCGCTGAAAGCTGCCGAATTCTACGGCAAGGCCTTCGGCGCGGAGCAGGTGGGCGCCTATCCGCCGGACGAGAAGGGCCGCACCATGCACGTCCATCTCCACATCAACGGCTCCAGCCTGATGATCTCGGACGCCTTTCCGGAGCATGGCCATCCGCACCGGCCCATCCAAGGCTGCACCATGCAACTCCATTTGGAGAACGACAACATCGACCGCTGGTGGCAGCGCGCCGTGGACGCCGGCTGCGAGGTGGCGGTGCCGCTGGACGTGATGTTCTGGGGCGACCGCTGGGGGCTGCTGCGCGACCCGTTCGGCGTGGAATGGGGCATGAACGCACCCGTGAAGCAGGCATAGAGGAGGCGGCGATGTCCTATGTCGATGGTTTCGTGCTCGCCGTGCCCAAGGCGAGGCTGGAGGACTACAAGGAACTGGCCGGGCTGGCCGGAAAGGTTTGGCTGGAGCACGGCGCGTTGTCCTATGTCGAATGTATCGGCGACGACGTGCCCTATGGCGAACTGACGTCGTTTCCGCGCGCCGTGCAGGCTAAGGACGACGAGATCGTCATCTTCTCATGGGTGGTCTACGAATCGCGCGAAAGCCGCGACGCGGTGATGGCCAAGGTGATGGCCGATCCGCGTTTCCAGCCCGACTGGGAAAAACTGCCGTTCGACGGCAAGCGCATGATCTTCGGCGGGTTCCAGCCCTTCATGGGGCTTTAGAAGCGACGTCCTTGCCAGCCACGCGTCCCCCTCCGGTTTGCGGAGCAAGCCAGAGGGGCCGTTGACGGCCTGTCGCGTCAAGGCTACGGCATCCTCGTCGGGCCGGCTGGAGGGAATTCATCGATGGCGCATTACGCGGACGGAAAGCCGCTGGGGGAACTGACGCTGAGGACGCTCGCCATGCCGGCGGACGCCAATGCGGCCGGCGACATATTCGGCGGCTGGGTGATGGCGCAGATGGACCTCGCCTGCGGCATCCGCGCCGCCGAGCGCGCCAAGGGGCGCGTGGTGACGGCGGCGGTGAAGGAGATGTCCTTCGCCAAGCCGATGAAGGTGGGCGACACGCTGTGCATCTATTCGCATATCGAGCGCGTCGGCCGCACCTCCATGGTGCTCAAGGTGGAGGCCTGGGCGCAGCGCTACCTCTCCGACGTGATGGAAAAGGTCACCCATGCCGATTTCATCATGGTGGCGCTGGACGAGAACGGCAAGCCGAAGCCCATACCTTCCGAAGCCTGAGCCGCCGGTCAGGCCGCGAGGTCGCCGTCGAAGCGCTGCCGGGCCTCGTTGACGCGGCCCATATTGGTCATGGCCCATTCCGCCAGGCCCTTCACCGGGATCAGCAGTTCCCGTCCGAGGTCGGTCAGCTCGTAGTCGACGCGCGGCGGAATGGTCGCAAAGACGGTGCGGGTGACGAAGCCGTCGCGTTCCAGCGAGCGCAGCGTCGTCGTCAGCATTTTCTGCGAGATGCCGCCGACGGCGTGCCGCAACTCGTTGAAGCGCATCGAGCCGTCGCCCAGCCGGCGCACGACCAGCAGGGACCATTTGTCGCCTATGCGCTGCAGGATCTCCGAGACGGCCCGGCAGTCCTCGGTGTTGTGAAGGTGCGCAGGTTTCAAAAAAGTGCCTCCTTGCGCTGGGGATCGATAGTCTCCCATATAGCTCAGGTATCCAAAGGATACCAGAGTTTTGAAAGGAGCCCCAATGTCAAAGCCGAAAATCGGCATCATCGTCGGTTCGACCCGCGCTGCCCGGTTCGCCGACAAGCCTACCGAGTGGATCGCCAGGATCGCCGCCGAATACAGCGATCTCGCATTCGAGGTCGTGGACCTGCGCGACTATCCCATGCCGTTCTTCGAAGAGGCTGCATCTCCCGCCTGGGCGCCTTCGCAGAATGAGGTCGCCCAGCGCTGGCAGAAGAAGATCGACGAACTCGACGGCTACATCTTCATTACCGCCGAATACAACCGCGCGCCGACCGGCGTGCTCAAGAACGCCATCGACTACGCCTACAACGAGTGGAACAAGAAGCCGGCCGCTTTCGTGGGCTATGGCGGCGTGGGCGGGGCGCGCGCCGTCGAGCAGCTTCGCCTGATCGCCGTCGAGATGCAGATGTCGCCCATCCGCGCCGGCGTGCATATCCTCATGCCCGATTTCGCCGCCGTGCTGAAGGGCGAGAAGAAGCTGGAAGATCTCGAGCACCTCAACCAGAGCGCCCGGCAGATGCTGGATCAGCTTTCCTGGTGGACCTTTGCGCTGAAGAAGGCGCGCGACGCCGATGCGCTGACGGCGCAGGCCGCCTGAGCCTCGACTTCGGGCAGAGATTTCCTCCCAAAAAAATTCCGGGCGGCAGCGATGCCGCCCTTTTTTTATGTCCGCGTCAGAACATGACCTCGCGCTGGCCGGGCACCAGGCGCGTGGCAATGACCTTGTCGATGCGGCGCCCGTCCATGTCCACCACCTCGAAGCGCCAGCCGCCCGCATCCACCGTCTCGCCGGTATTGGGCAGGTGATGCAGGTAGGACAGAACATGGCCGGCGACCGTCTCGTAGTCGCGGTCCTCGGGCAGGTCGATGCCGAGCAGGTCGGCCATTTCGTCGGCCGGCATGTAGCCGGCCAGCAGCCAGGAGCCGTCCTCGCGCCTGACCGCGTTTTCTTCCTCTTCGCCGGCGTCGAGATCGGAGCGGAACACGCCGGTAATCGCTTCCAATATGTCGGCCGGCGTGACGATGCCTTCGAAATGGCCGTATTCGTCGTGGACCAGCGCCATCGGCACGTCCGATTCCTTGAGCTTGGCCAGCACGTCCAGCGCGTCGGCCTGGTCGTGCACGATCGGGGCGGCGCGCACATATTTGCGGATGTCGAGCGTGCGGCCGGCAAGCAGAGCGGCCAGCATGTCGCGGGTCTGGACGACGCCGACCATCGCGTCCACACCTTCCCCGGCTGGCAGGCGCGAATGCTGGGTCTCCATCAGGAGCTTGCGGATAGCGGCGTCTTCGGCCAGCAGGTTGATCCAGTCCACCTCGGTGCGCGGCGTCATCACCCCGCGCACGGCCCGGTCGCCGAGGCGCATCACGCCGGCGATCATGCGGCGCTCGTCCGATTCGATGGTGCCGTGATGCTCGGCCTCGGCCACCAGCATCTTGATCTCGTCGTCCGTCACCTTCTCCTCGCCGCCGCCGCTCTGGCCGAGCAGCCACAGCAGGCCGCGGCTGGAGATGTCGAGCAGGAACACCAGCGGCGCGGCGATCCTGGCCAGAAGGCGCATGGCGGGCGCGGCCCTTACCGCCACGCGCTCGGGATTGCGCAGCGCGACCTGCTTGGGAACCAGTTCGCCCGCCACCAGCGAGAAATAGGTGATGAGCGCAACCACCACGCCGACGCCAACGGGGTCGGCAAGGCGCGCGCTCACGCCGGTCGAAACCAGGAAGGCCGAGAGCCGGCTGCCGAGCGTGGCGCCGGAAAAGGCGCCGGACAGGATGCCCACCAGCGTGATGCCGATCTGCACCGACGACAGGAACTTGCCGGGGTCCGCGCCCAGGTCGAGCGCGGTGGCGGCGCCGCGCACGCCTCGGTCGATCATCGCCTTGAGGCGGGCCGGCCGGGCCGAAACGATGGCGAGTTCGGACATCGACAATAGGCCGTTCACGCAGATGAGGACGACCACGATGGCAATTTCGATGTAGATCATGACGGATGCTCATTAGCATCCCGGATGCGGGATCGGGAAGGCTCGATGCGAACGACCTGCGCCGGCGGTTCAGGGCTGCGGGCGCAGCACGCCGATCCTGGCCATGCCGTCGGTGGAATAGGGGTCGCCCTCGCCGTTGCGCCCGTTCTTCGTGGCGCCTATGCCGTCCACCTCGATGGTGTCGGAAAGCATGCCCGCCCTAGCCAGGTCGTCCATCAGCAGGTCGCGCTCGGCATCGATGTCCGGGCCGATATGATGGGTCACCGCACCGGTGTCGCGGCTGAGGCCGACGCCTCGGTCGAAGCTGGCCGAGCCGAGCCACAGGGGCTGCCCGCCTATCGCGACGTTCGTCCGCCACAGGCGCACATGATGGCGCCGGTCGGCGCTGGTGCCCACGGGCTTCTCGAAGGCGAGGTCCTGCGGCCGGCCCTCGAACAGCAGCCGGCTGACCGGGGCGTCGGGGTAGGGGCGGTCGAACAGCACGCTTTCGCCGATCTCGACCGCCGTCCTCAACGTCACGGCGTCGGCTGTATCCCAACCGGCCGCGCCGAAGGCATGGACAATCTGTTTCTCGGTGCCGACCAGCCCGATATTGATCGGATCGCCGGCTATGCCCTGCGGCGTCCTCGTCACCATCTCCGGCAGGTCGAGCCTGCGGTCGCGCAGGGTCCAGAATTCAGGCGCAGCGAAATAGGCGAGGCCGAGATAGAGGCCGCATACCAGCGCGAACCAGTTGGCGGCATGGCGCGCGAAGCTTCGTGGCTTGTTCATTGGAGCACCCTGCAGGCGGCCGGCGCCCAAGCTTTATCCGCTCAGCGGCAGGCGCGGTAGCCGTTCCTGCGGCTCTTGATGTCGAAATGGAAGTGGTTGCGGTGGTCGTAATTGTAGCCGGGGCCGAGCACCGTGGTGAAATACTGGCAGCCGTCGGCGCGCACCGTGTTCAGGAAGCCGCGCGTGCGGAAGGCGAACAGGCCTGGCTTGCGCACGTCGATGTTGTCGCCGTTGGTCAGTTCGATGCTCATCACGTCCAGCGCGTTGCCCTTGCCGTGCTCCGACAGGGTGCGCTCGCCCGCGATGTTGCGGCACGAGTAGCTGCCGCCCTGGTGGATGGCCCTGACGCCTGACCAGTAGCGCCAGCGCGCGGCCGGCACCAGGTCGCGCTTCGTCCAGGCGGCGAAGGTGGCGGCCATGTTGCAGGTCAGCGTGGCGGCGGGCTTCATCTGGATGGAACCGATCGCGCTGATCTTGACGGGATGGTCTATGCCGCACTGGCCCCGTCCCTGGATGGCGGGGATGTCGGTGTAGGTCACGCCCAGCCGCTTCAGTTCCCTGCGGCAGTCGACCTCGTCGGCCGGAAGCCGGTCGGCCTGGATCGCCGGGCGGTCGAGGCGCGGATAGGCGACCGTGGTCACCGGCGCGGGCATGGCCGGAGCCGGTGCCGCAGGCATGACCGAAGCCGCCGCGTCCGGCTCTTCCGGCAGCGTGGGCTGCACGATGTCTTCGTAGACCGGATCGGCAGGCGGCGCCATGGACTGGTCGACGGCGGCGGGGGGCGGCTGGTCCGGGGTCTGCGGCGGCAATTGCCGGCGTATTTCGGGATAGGGGGCCACGGCGGCGGTCTGCGTGCCGACATCGACGGCCGGCGTCAGGTTGAAGACGTCGCCGGTGGTGCAGGCGGAGACTCCCGCCATCATGGCGGCCGCCGCCAGCCCGGCCCGGGCAGGCCGCCATCGCCGCAATTTCCGGGCCGCGAGCGTCGCCGCGGCGCATGATCTGTTCGCCATCGTCGGTTCCCGTCCCCTCGGACAGCGATTCTAGGCGGCAAGGGTAAAGGAAAGATCAGCGCCGGAATTCACGGCTGCGGCCAAATTGCGGCCGGCACCCCTACTGGCAGAAGGTGCCGCCGTTGCGGCGCGGCTCCAGATCGAGGTGAAGATGCAGTTCGTGGTCGGCATCGGCGCCGGGTCCCAGCACCGTCCGGAACGGGCCGCAGGCTGCCTCTCGCACCGTGTCAAGGAATTTCTTCTGCTTTTCGGGCGGCGCAGGTTTCACGTCCACCTCCGTGCCGTCCGCCAGGGTGAAGCGGGCTATGTCGAGCGCGTTGCCGAAGGCGTGTTCCGAAATCTTGCCGCCGCCATGGCGTGGCCGGCAGACATAGGCGGACGCCTGCCCGACCGATTTCAGCGAGGAGCCGAAATCGGCGCTGGCGGCCGGGGAGACCACGTCGGCGGCAAAGCGCGCGGCAGCCTCGGCCATGGCGCAGTTCATCTGCGCATCGGGCGTAATCTCTATGGCGCCCCCGAGCTTCCTCACCACCAGCGGGTAGGGGACGGCACAACCGATTTCGGCGTCTTGCTCGGCCTCATGCTCCTCGAAGACAACGCCCAGCGCCTTAAGGCGGTCGCGGCAGGCCAGTTCGCCGGCCGGCATTCTTTCGGCTGGCCGCTCGGAAGAGCGGGGATCGGCAACGACGGGCTTCGGGGCGGGCGTCGATTGGAGCGTCTCGGCTTCCTTCGGCCTTTCGGACGGCACGGGCACCTGCTCCGGTGCCGGGCGCGCTTCGGGCAGCGGCGCGGCGACGGGCAGGCGCGGCCGGGGATGCCGGTGCGATCCGGCCCATGATGGGTCTGCCGCCGTGGCCAGGACCGCCAGCGACAGGAAAAAGCCGGCCGTCTTGCAAAGGGTGCTTGCCGTCATGCGGCGTAAACGGCGGCGGCATCCCGAGGTTGCCGCCGGAGCAATCGCCTTCGATCACAATGGGTTACCGCTTCGTCACGCTTCAGTGCGGCAGGCGCGCCGTTTGCGGAAATCCGATTGACTGGCAGGGCCGCGGGCGGGAAAAGGCGGTTCCCGCCCTCTTTCAACGGTTTTCCCCGATGACCTTGCTGCTTTCGCCACGGGTTCTGCCCATCCTGATGCTCATCGGCTCCAACGTGTTCATGACGTTTGCCTGGTACGGGCATCTGCGCTTCAAGGCCTCGCCGATCTGGATCGCCGTGATCGGAAGCTGGATGATCGCCTTCTTCGAATACTGGCTGGCGGTGCCGGCCAACCGCATCGGCAGCCAGGCCTATTCGGCGGCCGAGCTGAAGACGATCCAGGAGGTGGTGACGCTCTCGGTCTTCGCCGTGTTTTCGGTGTTCTACCTGAAGGAAGCGCTCACCTGGAATCATGCATTCGGCTTCGCGCTGATCGCCATCGGCGCGGCCTTCATCTTCCGTAGCTGACTTCCGGCAAAAATCGCCAAGTGAATTTTAGGGCGTGAAAAGCGCGCGAAGATCGCTATATTTGAAGAATCTGTGGTGAGACGGTTCCGTCAGTTCGACCTGCCGGGCCGTTTTCTTTTTGTACCTATCTGCAAAAAGCCGCCCCCGCAAAGGACGGAGCTGGACGGCAGGAAAGGAGAGCCATGAACAAGGTCCCGATGACCGGCGGGGGATTTGCGAGCCTGAAGGAGGAGCTGCGCTGGCGCCAGCAGGAGGAGCGGCCGCGCATTATCGAGGCGATCTCCGAGGCGCGCTCGCATGGCGACCTTTCCGAGAACGCCGAGTACCATGCCGCCAAGGAGGCGCAGAGCCTGAATGAGGGCCGCGTCGCCGAGCTGGAGGACCTGATCGCGCGCGCCGAGGTGATCGACGTGTCGAAGCTCTCGGGCGACAAGGTCAAGTTCGGCGCCACGGTGGTCCTCGTCGACGAGGACACCGAGGAGCAGAAGACCTACCAGATCGTCGGTGACCAGGAGGCGGACGTGAAGGCGGGCCGTATCTCCATCTCCTCGCCCATCGCGCGCGCGCTGATCGGCAAGGAAGTGGGTGATGCCGTCGAGGTCAACGCGCCCGGCGGCGCGCGCGGCTACGAGATCGTCGAGGTCCAGTTCATCTGACCGATGCCAGGCCGAGCAGCCGCTCGGCCTCATCCACCACCGCGGCGGGCGTGATGCGCCCGCCCTGCTCCACCGACAGCGTCGAGGAAAACGGCCCCAGCGGACCGGTGAGGCCGGGCCGCGTGGTCAGGAACACGGCAATCGTCGGCAGGCCGTAGGCGCTGGCCAGATGCGTCAGGCCGGTGTCGGCGCCGATCACCAGCGCCGCGCGCCCGAGCGCGCCGGCGATGTCGGCCAGCGGCGATCTTGGGATCACGAAGGTTTCGGGAACGGCAGCGGCGATGGCTTGCGCCACGGCCCTTTCGCGGTCGTTCGACCAGGTGGTGACGGGCTTCAGGCCCTTTGCAACCAGCAGGCGCGCGGTCTCGGCCCAGTCGGAGGCCGGCCATTTCTTGTCCTCGCGGCTGGTGCCGTGCAGCAGGAAGGCGCAGCGTCCTTCCGGCAGGGCGGGGGCCTGCGCCGGCGCGACGATGCCGGATTCGAGACCCGAAAGGTCGGGCTCGTAGCCCAGCGCCAGGCCGAACAGCCGGCGGGTGCGCTCGATGGCGTGCAGGTTGCGGGATACGGCGAGGCGCCGGTCGTAGAAGCGCGATGCCGCCGGCTCGCGGATGCTGCCGCGGTCGTAGCCGGCGATCGGCGCGCGGGCGAGCCTGGCCACCAGCGCCGATTTCAGCAGCCCCTGCGCGTCGATGACGAGGTCGTAGCGGGCCTCGCGCAGGGCGCGGCGCAGGCCTGCGGCCTCGCGCCATGTTCCGCCGGCGAGCAGCGCCTTGCGCCAGCGCCGCAGCGCAACCCTGTGGATCGTGCCGACGCCCGGATGCAGCGCCACGATGCCGGCGAAGGCCTCCTCCACGCACCAGTCGAAGGAAACGTCCGGCCGCGCGCGCAGCGCGTCCTGCAGTGCCGGGAAGGTGTGGATGACATCGCCCATGGACGATGTCTTGAGGATCAGCACCTTCATGCGGCGGCCTTGGCCAGCAGCCGCTCCGCCGCGGCGGCCACCAGCGACACGTCCAGCGTCCTGAGGCAGTTCAGGTGGCCGAGCGGGCATTCCTTCTGGTGGCAGGGTGAGCAGGACAGGCCCAGCCAGATCAGCTCGCGGTCTTCGGTGAGCGGCGGGGTGTTTTCCGGCGAGGTCGAGCCGTAGACGGCGATGATGGGCGTGCCGACGGCGGCCGCCACATGCATCAGGCCGCTGTCGTTGGAAACTCCCAGCCGCGCCCCTGCGATCAGGTCGATGGCGTCCTCCAGCCGCGTCTGGCCGGCCAGGTCGAGCGCGCCCGGCGCCAGGGCCGCGATCTCGGCGGTGACCGGCTGATCGTTCTTCGAGCCGAACAGCACGACGCCGAGGCCAAAGCCCATCATGCGGCGGGCGAAGACGGCGTAGCTTTCGCCCGGCCAGCGCTTGGCGGGGCCGAACTCCGCCCCCGGCATCAGCGCGACGTATTTTTTCGCTTCGAGGCCGTAGCGTGCCATCAGTCCGTCCTGGTTGGCGGCATCGACCGTGAGGTGCGGGGCGCGGAACGTGCCGCCGCGGGCAAGGCTGAAGAAGGCCTCGGCCGTGCGGCGCTTGGCCTTGTCGGCCAGCGGCACGATGTCGGTGAGCAGGCCGTAGCGCATCTCGCGCAGATGGCCGACCCGGCGCGGGATGCGCGCGAAGAACGGCACCAGCGCCGATTTCCAGCTTCCCGGCAGCACGTAGGCGCGGGCATAGTCCTGCCCGCGCAGCGCGCGGCCGAGGCGCCAGCGGGCGCCAAGGTCGAAGCGGCCGTGGGAAAAGGGCAGGTCGATGCGCCGGCGTATTTCGGGCATGCGCGCCACCAGCGGTGCCGCCCATGCAGGCGCCATCACGTCGATCGGCGCCTCCGGATCCTTTTCCTTCAGCGCCGAGAACAGGCATTGCGCCATGACCATGTCGCCCACCCAGGTGGGGCCGATCACGAGGGTTGGCGGGCCTTCAGCCATTCGACATAGTCCCTGACGCCGGTTTCCACGTCGCGGAAGCGGCCATTGTAGCCGGCGCCGCGCAGCCGCGACATGTCGGCCTGGGTGAAGCTCTGGTAGCTGCCCTTCAGATGGTCGGGGAAGTCGACATATTCGATCTCGCCCGTGCCGAGCGCGTCGATCACTGTCTCCGCCACCGTGCGGAAGGGCTGGGCGCGGCCGGTGCCGCAGTTGAAGATGCCGCTCACGCCGCACTTCCACAGCCACAGGTTTACATCCGCCACGTCGCCGACATGGACGAAGTCGCGGCTCTGCTCGCCCGGGCCGAAGCCGCCATAGGCGCCGAACAGCTTCGGGTTCTCGCCGCGGCCGAGCTGGTTGAACAGATGGAAGGCGACGGACGCCATCGTGCCCTTGTGCTGCTCGCGCGGGCCGTAGACGTTGAAATAGCGCAGGCCCGCCACCTGCGAATGCCCGGTGCCGAACACGTTGCGGCGCACATAGTCGTCGAACAGCTTCTTCGACCAGGCATAGACGTTGAGCGGGCGCTCGAACTCGGGCTCCTCGCGGAACTCCGAGCCGCCGCCATAGACGGAGGCCGAGGAGGCGTAGAGGAAGGGAACGCGGGCCGACAGGCAGGCCGCCAGCAGCCGCTTGGAGTAGGCGTAGTTCACGTCCATCATGAACCTGCCGTCCCACTCCGTGGTGGCGGAGCAGGCGCCCTGGTGGAACACCACCTCGATCTCGCCCAGACGGCCGGCCTCGAAGGCGGGCAGGAACTCGTCCTTGTCGAGATAGTCGGCGACCGCCAGATCGGCCAGGTTGAAGATCTTGCGGCCGTCGGTCAGGTCGTCCACGACGATGATGTCGTCGCGGCCCTCGGCATTGAGGGCGGCGACGATGTTGGAGCCGATCATGCCGGCGCCGCCGGTAACGACGATCATCGGAGCCTCAAATCTTCCTGCGGATCGCGGCCCTTATAGGGGAGCCTGCGAATGCTGTCGAGGAAGCGACGCAGCCCTGGCCGCCGTCAGGCGAGGCTTTCCACGCCGCTGCGCCAGGCGCCGGGCAGATGTGTCTCGATCCAGCCCTTGATGTCGGCCATCACCTCTTCCTTGCCGATGTCGTTCAACAGGTCGTGGTAGTGGCCTTCGTAGAGCTTCAGCGTTTTGTCGGAGGAGCCCGCATTGTCGAGGAAGAACCGGCTGCCGCTCGGCCGGGTGGCCTTGTCGGCGGTGCCGTGCAGGATGAGCAGCGGCAGGGTGATGTCTGGAAACTCCTTCTTCAGCCGGTCGTCGGCGCGGGCGAGTTCCGCCACCGTCCGGGTCGGCTGGGTTTCGTTGGCGATCAGCGTGTCCTCGTCCATTGCCTTGACGACGGCTGGATCGCGCGAAAAATCCGCGTTCTTGAGGTGCAGCACATGGGCATGCGGGGCGATGTGGCTCAGGCCCTTCAGCGCGGCGATGGCGAAATCCGGCGCCGGCACCTGGAAGGCGAAGCTCTCGCAGATAAGCCCGGCCAGCCCGGACTGGTGTTCGAGGGCGTAGAGGCAGGCCACGACGCCTCCGGCGCTGTGTCCGAGCAGGTAGACCGGCAGCCCGGGCTCGCGCGCCTTGGCGATCTTCACAAGATCGTCCACATCGCCGACATAGTCCCCGATGCTTTCGATATAGAAGCGCTCGCCGTCCGATCGGCCGCGCCCGCGCAGGTCTACCGCGTAGACGGCAAGGCCGATGGCGGCCAACTGGTCGGCCACCCACAGATAGTAGCCGCTGTGTGAATTGAAGCCGGGAACGATGACGACCACGCCACGCGGCGGGTTTTCAGGACGTCTGGTGCGGAAGGCGATCGACAGGCCGCCCGCCCCTTCGAATTTCTCCTCGACTGTACTGTTGTCGGAAAGCTCGGCCATGGATTTCCCCTCCGGTTAAGCGGACCGGCATGGACCGGCCCGGCACGATAGAAGGCGATGCAGGCACTGCTATGGTTTTCGGGAACGCGGCGACGCCGGCAAGGCACCCGCCGGACTGCCGCTGGCACTTGCCGTGCCGGAAAGCGGGGCGTCGTGCTCCCGACGGCAGACAATAATACTTTGCCCGCGGCGCGCAACGGGCAGTTGGCGGCCGCCACGGAGCCGGTGGCGGGGTCGCGCTGCCCCGTTGCGCGGCCATGAATTGCGGTATATCGCCTTGCCCATGAGCCAAGCGCACCCGCCGTCCCCGCAAAGCCTGCACCGCGCCGTGGCGGCCTTTCCGGGCGTCACGGTGCTGGTCTGCGGCGATCTCATCCTCGACCGGTTCGTCAACGGCGTCATCGAGCGCATCTCGCCGGAAGCACCTATACCCGTGCTGCACGGGCGTGGCGAAACCGTAGCGCTTGGCGGTGCGGGCAATGTCGTGGCCAATATCGTCTCGCTGGGCGCGGCCGCCATTCCCGTCTCGGCGGTGGGCGAAGACGCGGCAGGCCGCACGGTGGCGCGCCTCGTCGCCGAACTGGGCGCCGGCGGCGAAGGCATCGTTGCGACGCCGGGGCGCATGACCTCGAGCAAGAGCCGCTTCAGCGCGCTGAACCAGCAGGTGCTGCGCTTCGACGAGGAGGAGGTGCGCGCGCTGGACGCGGCCGAACGCGCCGAGCTGATCGGCCGCTTCCGCACCGCGCTGGAGCGTTCGGACATCGTCATCCTGTCCGACTACGGCAAGGGCGTGCTGCTCGACGGCGTCGCGGGGGAACTGATCTCGATCTGTCGCGCGGCCGGCAAGCTGGTGCTGGTCGACCCCAAGGGGCGCGACTATCGCCGCTACAAGGGCGCCACCGCCGTCACGCCCAACCGCAAGGAGCTTGGCGAGGCTATCGGCCGCATGGTGTTCACCGGCGACGAGGTGGCCGCCGCGGCGCGTGAACTGATCGATGCCTGCGGCTTCGACTTCGTCGTCGCCACCCGCAGCGAGAAGGGCATGAGCGTGGTGGACGCCGCGCAGGCGCATCACATCGCCACCCAGGCGCGCGAGGTGTTCGACGTGTCGGGCGCGGGCGACACGGTCATCGCCTCCTTCGCGCTCGCGCTCGCCGCAGGTGCCGGTCGCGTCGATGCGGCGGCGATCGCCAATGCCGCCGCCGGCGTGGTGGTGGGCAAGCGCGGCACGGCGCGCCTGACGGCGGAGGAACTGACCGGCGCGCTGCTGCGCTCGCAGGGCGCGTCCGCGCATCGCGACGCCATCCTCGACCGGGCGGGAGCCGAGCGGCTGGTCGCGGGCTGGAAGCGGGAGGGGCTGGCGGTCGGCTTCACCAATGGCTGCTTCGACATCCTCCATGCCGGCCATGTCAGCCTGCTGCACGCCGCGCGCGCGCAATGCGACCGGCTGGTGCTGGGCCTCAATTCCGACGCCTCGGTGCGGCGGCTGAAAGGGCCGGGCCGGCCCGTCAACGACCAGCACGACCGCGCCTGCGTGCTGGCGGCGCTTGCCTCCGTCGACGCAGTGGTGGTGTTCGAGGAGGACACGCCGCTTGCGCTGATCGAGGCATTGAAGCCCGACATCCTGGTCAAGGGCGCGGACTACACGATCGAGCAGGTGGTCGGTGCGGTCGAGGTGCAGGCCTATGGCGGACGCGTGGTGCTGGTCGATCTCGTCGCCGGCAAGAGCACCACCGGCACGATCGGCCGGCTGCGCGCCGGCGGCGAGGGGAAATAGGCTCATGTCCAAGCTGAACGATTATCTGGCGCGCTCCGCCGCCGCCATCACGGCCATGGTCGAGCGCGACCTGACGGGCGAGATGGACCGCGCCGCCGACGCGGTGGTGACGGCGTTGTCGCAGGGCAAGGCGCTGCTGGTGTGCGGCAATGGCGGTTCGGCCAGCGATGCCATCCACATCGCCGGCGAACTGGTCGGGCGCTTCCTCAAGGAGCGCAAGGCCTACAATGTCATCGCCCTGCCGGCCAACGCGGCCGTGCTGACGGCCTGGGGCAACGATTACGGCTACGGCACCGTGTTCTCACGGCAGGTCGAGGCGCATGGCGCGCCCGGCGCCGTGCTGCTGGCCATTTCGACCAGCGGCAATTCGCCCAGCATCCTGGCCGCCGCCGAGCAGGCCCGCGCCATGGACATGACGGTGATCGCCATGACCGGAGACACAGGCGGCAAGCTGGCGCCGCTGGCCGACATCCTGCTGAACGTGCCGTCCACCTCCACCCCGATCATCCAGCAGGGGCATCTGTGCCTCTACCATCATCTGTGCGAGGTGGTGGAAGCGCGGCTTTGCGATGGCTGAATGGGGTGATGGCTGAATGGGCGGAACGGCCGATCATCCGCTGGAGGGGCCGGGACTCTGGGTCGAGCGCGTAGGGACAAGAAACTTTGCGCCGGGCCGGCCGGCGCTGTTCCTCGACCGCGACGGCACCATCAATGTCGATACCGGCTACCCGTCCGACCCGGCCGCGATCTTGCTGCGCGCGGAAATGCTGCCGGCGATCCATGCCGCCAATCGCGCCGGCCTGCCGGTAGTGGTGGTGACCAACCAGTCCGGCATCGCGCGCGGCTTCTTCGGCTGGGACGAATTCGCGGCGGTCAACGCCCGCGTGCTGGCGCTTCTGGCCGAGCGGGGCTGCGGCGTGGACATGGTGCTGGCCTGCGCCTACCACGAGGCCGGGAAAGGGGCGCTCGGCATCGCCGATCATCCCATGCGCAAGCCCAATCCAGGCATGCTTCTGCGGGCTGCGGAAATGCTTGGCCTGGATCTGTCCCGCTCGATCATGGCCGGCGACAAGCCCGACGATCTGGAAGCCGGCCGCCGCGCCGGGCTGCCGCATCTGTTCCTCGCCGGCGGGGCCGCGACCGGGCAGGGCGCGCCGATCGCGGACGCGATCGCAGCCGTCGCCTGAGGTGTCGCGGCGGCAGCCTGCCGCGTCAAACGCTGCGTGACGTCTGCATGGCGGGGCCGATCTCCACCAGCCCCTCGCTCTTGACCTGGCGGATGGTCAGCGCCGTGCGCACCGTGTCGACATTGGGCGCCGAGGTCAGTTCCTCGATGACGAAGCTCTGGAAAGCGCCGAGATCGCGCGCCACGCAATGCAGCATGAAATCGGATTCCCCCGACACCATCCAGGCGTCGCGCACGATCGGCCAGCCGCGCGTGCGTTCGGCGAAGGTGCGCAGTTCGGCGTCGGACTGGTGCTTGAGGCCGACCATGCAGAAGGCCACCACGTCCATGCCCAGCGCCGGCGCATTCAGCAATGCGCGATAGCCGCGGATGATGCCCGTCTCCTCCAGCCGCTTGACCCGGCGCAGGCAGGGCGGCGCCGAAATGCCGACACGGCGCGACAGCTCCACATTGGTCATGCGGCCGTCTTCCTGCAATTCGCGCAGGATCTTCCAGTCGATGGCATCGAGATCCGCTCTGATCGGCATTCGCGTCCCCTTTGCTCGCGCGAACGGCATCGCGCAAGAATCTGTCGCGATTTTGTACTAAAACGACTTTTCGCGCCGCGCCAGCCCCGCAGCGCAACAAGCCGGCGCAAGCGAGGAAGCGCAAGCTTTCCGGGGACATGCGCTTGTGTCGCCTTGCTGGCATGGCGGGCAGACCTTACATTACGCGCGACCATTTCCGGCCGCGCGTGGCGGCCCCGCTCGCAGAGGCCGCTTCATGACCGTCAAGCACGCGCCAGTCCTTATCATCGGCTCCGGCCCGGCTGGCTACACGGCCGCCATCTATGCCGCCCGCGCCATGCTGAAGCCGGTGCTGGTGGCCGGCCTGCAGCAGGGCGGGCAACTGATGATCACCACCGATGTCGAGAATTATCCGGGCTTCGCCGATCCCATCCAGGGCCCATGGCTGATGGAAGAGATGGCCAAGCAGGCGGCGAATGTCGGCGCCGAGATCGTCAGCGACATCATCGTGGAGGTCGATCTCGACGTGCGGCCCTTCGTGGCCAGGGGCGATTCGGGCAGGGTCTACACGGCCGACGCGCTCATCGTCGCCACCGGCGCGCAGGCGAAATGGCTGGGCATCCCGTCCGAGCGGACCTTCATGGGCTTCGGCGTTTCGGCCTGCGCCACCTGCGACGGCTTCTTCTATCGCGGCAGGGACGTGGCCGTCGTCGGCGGCGGCAACACGGCGGTCGAGGAGGCGCTCTATCTGGCCAATCTCGCCCGCAGCGTCACTGTCATCCACCGGCGCAGCGAATTCCGCGCCGAGCGCATCCTGCGCGAGCGGCTGGCGGCGCTGGAGAATGTGCGCGTCGTCTGGGACAGCGTGGTGGACGAGATCAGCGGCCGCCCCGGCAAGGCGCCGCTGCCGCCCTCGGTGGAGGGGCTGAAGCTGCGCAACGTCGTGACCGGGCAGGAAAGCCACCTGAAGGTGGACGGCGTGTTCGTGGCGATCGGCCATGCGCCTTCGGTGGAGCTTTTCGTCGGCAAGCTGAAGCAGAAGCCCAACGGCTATCTGTGGACGGCGCCCGATTCGACCCGCACCGACGTTCCCGGCGTGTTTGCCGCCGGCGACGTCACCGACGACGTCTATCGCCAGGCCGTGACCGCGGCGGGGCTCGGCTGCATGGCGGCGCTGGAGGCGGAAAAATATCTGGCGGGCCTGGAAACGCATAGGGAGGCGGCGGAGTAGAGCCTTCAGGCCGGGCTTTTCGGGCTTGGCCGCAAAATCTCCGAATTCTTCCTTCAGACGCCAACACAACGAGGGGAATCATGGCGCTGGATTGGGACAAGTTACGCGTGTTTCACGCCGCGGCGGAGGCCGGTTCATTCACGCATGCGGCCGAGACGCTGCATCTGTCGCAATCGGCCATCTCGCGCCAAGTCAGCGCGCTGGAACACGATGTCGGCGTGCCGCTGTTCCATCGCCATGCGCGCGGTCTGGTGCTGACCGAGCAGGGCGAGATGCTGTTCCGCACGGCGCACGAGATGCTGATGAAGCTGGAGTCGATCAAGACCCGGCTGAGCGAGACCAAGGACCGCCCGTCCGGCATACTGCGCGTCACGACGACGGTGGGGCTCGGCGCCGGCTGGCTGACCGACCGCCTGCAGCAGTTCATCGACCTCTATCCCGACATCCATGTGCAGCTCATCCTTGCCAATGAGGAGCTGGACCTGACCATGCGCCAGGCCGATTGCGCCATCCGCCTGCGCCAGCCGCAGCAGCCCGACCTGATCCAACGGCGCCTGTTCACCGTGCATTTCCACCTTTATGCCGCACCCGGCTACATCGCCCGGTTCGGCAAGCCGGCTTCCATCGCGGATCTCAAGAACCATCGCATCGTCACCTTCGGCGTGCCGGTGCCGTCGCATCTGTCGGAGCTGAACTGGCTGGAGACGATCGGCGACTTCGAGGGCGGGCAGCGGGTGCCGACGCTCCAGATCAACGACATCTTGTCCATCAAGCGCGCCGTGCAAGGCGGCGCCGGCATCGCCATGCTGCCGGACTACATGATCGACAAGGATACCGATCTGGTGAAGGTGCTGCCGGAAACCGAGGTGCCGTCCTTCGATACCTATTTCGCCTATCCCGACGCGATGAAGAACCAGGCCAAGCTGCACGTCTTCCGCGACTTCGTCATCGCCAAGGCGCGCAACTGGTCCTACTGAGCCGTGCCTCCGCGCCGGCGCCCGATCCGGGGCAGCCAGCCGGGGACCGTGCGGCGATAGGTTTCGTAGTCCGCGCCGTAGCGGCGGGCGAGCGTCGGCTCCTCGTGGAAGCGGACGAAGGCGACCATGGCCGCGGCGGCGGCGGCGCAATAGAGGGCAAGCGGCCAGCTCGCGAAGATCAGCGCCTGCCCGGCGATGACCGACAGCACCGCGAGATACATGGGATTGCGCACGTGACCGTAAAGGCCGCCGACAACGAGCTTTTCGGTCGGCGCCACCGGGGCAGGGGTGCCGCGCCCTTCCAGCACGAAGCGGGCGAAAGCCGGGACCAGCACGGCAAGCCCCGCCAGGACGAGGATCGTTCCCAGCACGATGAAGATCGGGCGGTCCGCCACGGGCTGGCGATAGCGGTCGGTCAGCCCCCACGGCACCAGCCCTGCCACCACGCCGGGCGCTGCGGCGAAAAAGGCGATGCTGCCCGCCACCGCCGAAAATCTGCGCATGCAAGCCTCCCCGCGGGCCGGGAAAACCGATCCGGATGGTCCTGGCCCGGCCGCCCATTGGACCACAGCCGTCCCTTTTTTGCATGTGTGCGTTGCAAAATAGGTGCTTGTTTCCCGGGTAGGAAGCGGCCATATAACGAACATCTCCGGGGCGCGTTCTCCTCCCATTAGCGCCCCCGAGTGTTCCCCTCTGGAGGTTTAGCCTTAATCGGCACTTCCAACCAAACTTAGCCGGGTCATTCTTGATCCGGCTTTTTTGTTTCTGCGAATCATCTTCCGATTTCTGCGGCCATATCGATCCCGACGTCTCGCGCCGGCGGATTTCCATCCGCGCGAACGTGTAACCTTTGCGTGCGCGTTGGCGCCGAAGTCCTTGCATCGTCTGCTTCCGCGCCATGTAACGGCGCGTGTAACGCCGGGTAACTTGTTGGGCCCGCCGCGGGCCGCGTAATCAAGACGAAGGGCGCGGTGCGGTTCGTCGGGCGATGGGGGCATCTCCCGGCGGTCAGGCTCAGGCAGTGACCGCGCCCGGTTTCTTTGTCGGGCGGATACATGCGGCGGACCTGCCGTTTCACCTCCCGCGGGAACGGTCCGCACGAAGCGGCGCCCGGTTCGTCCGGGCGCCGCTTTGTGCGCGCAGGAACCTTGCCGCCTCAGGCCCCTTCAAGCAGCCTTCATGGCCCCTCACGCCGCCTTGCCGTTGGCGCTCATCGCCTGGTCGGCCAACCGGCCGGTCAGCTCAGCCATATGGTCGAAGCCGGTGCGATAGCTAGCCACGCCCGCCGTGGCCGACCTCAGCTCGATGATCAGGTCGCCTATCTCGGCCTGCGGCATGGTGGCCTCCACCACGTCCCAGCCCGGCCAGTCCGCCCGCGCGTCATAGCCGAGGATCTGGCCGCGCCGCTGCGGCACCAGCGCGATGATCCTGGCGGTGGCATCGGAAGGGGTGACGATCTCCACCTTCATGATCGGCTCCAGCAGCACGGGCGAGCATTGCGCCATGCCTTCCTTCATGGCGAGCCTGGCCGCCATCTGGAAAGCCATGTCGGAGGAATCGACCGAGTGGTAGGAGCCGTCGGACAGGTTGACCGCGACATCGACAACCGGAAAGCCCAGCGGGCCGGATTTCAGATAGTCGCGCACGCCGGTCTCGACCGACTGGATGTAGGTCTTGGGCACGACGCCGCCGGTGATGGTGTCGGTGAACTGGAAGCCGGAGCCGCGCGGCAGCGGCTTGATCTGCAGCACCACGTCGCCGAACTGGCCGTGCCCGCCGGACTGCTTCTTGTGGCGGCCGCGCTGCTCGATAGGCTTGCGGATGGTCTCGCGATAGGGCACGGCCGGGGCATGGCCGTCGACCGGAATCTGGTTCTTGCCCTCCAGCCGCTCGCGCACCACGCGCAGGTGCATCTCGCCATGGCCCGACAGCACGGTCTCGGCCGAATCCTGGTTGCGGGTGAGGGTGAGCGAAGGGTCCTCCTCGGCTAGCCGCTGGATCGCGGCCGACATCTTGACGTCGTCCTTGCGCTCCTTGGGCCGGAGCGCGAAGGCATAGACCGGCTCCGGCGGCGTCAGCGTTACCAGCGGCGCCATGCCGGCCTTGGCCGAGGTCAGCGTCTGGCCGGTCCTGGCCGCGTCCAGCTTGCCGAGCGCCACCGTGTCGCCCGGGCCGGCGGAGGCCAGCTTGGTCTGGTCCTTGCCCAGCATCCGGTAGATGCCGGACACCTTGGCCACCTCGCCGCCTTGCAGGTAAAGCTCCGCGCCGTCGCTCACCTGGCCGGAAAGGATGCGCGACACCGAAAGCTTGCCGCCATGGGCAGTGTGAATGGTCTTCATCACCTGCGCGACCGTGGCGTCGCCGTCGGCCAGGCCGAGCCGCCTGGCTGTGGTTTCGACGTCAGGCACGTCGTGGCGGATGGCCTTCAGGAGCCGCAGCACGCCGTTGCCCTTTTCCGCCGTTCCGATCAGCACCGGGGTCACGGCCCCGGCGCGAAGGTCGGCGGCCAGATTGTCGAACACCGCATCCTTCGGCGGCTCGATCTCCTCCAGGAGCTGTTCCATCAGCGCGTCGTCGTGGTCGGCCAGGGTCTCCAGCATGGAAAAGCGAGCCTCGATCTCGCGCGCCTTGTCGTCGCCGGGAATCTCGGCCACCTCGCTCTCGGCATATTCGCGGTAGACATAGGCGCGCTCCAGCGCCAGGTCGATCGAGCCGATCACGACCCCGTCCTTGCGCAGCGGGATCTGGCGCAGGAGCAGCGGCACCGAACTGGTCGGCTGCAGCATCTTCAGCGTCTCGCGCACGCCGGTGACGGCCCTGTCGACCTTGTTGAGGAACAGGATGCGCGGCAGGCCGATCTCGTCCAGGCGGCGCATGATGAGCTGCAGGGCCGGCATCTTCTTCTCGTCGGCCTCGGCCACCACGATGGCCGCGTCGCAGGCGGCCAGCACAGGCTCGGCCTCGAAGGCGAACTCGATGGAGCCGGGGCAGTCGACGAAGGTGAGGCTGTCGCCCATGAATTCGGTGGTGGCGAAGGTGGCTTCCACGCTCATGGCGTGCGCGCGGGCCTCGGGCGAGTGGTCGGAAACGGTGTTGCCCGACGCCACCGTGTTCTGGCGGACAATGGCGCCCGTGCGGGCGAGAATGGCTTCGAGAAGCGTTGTCTTACCGCTTGAGAAGGGACCGACGATGGCGATGCATTTCGGTCCCGAACGTCGTCCTCCGGCGCGATTTCCCATGGCTGACCTCCACTCGCGTTTTTTTTCGTGAGCGGCGGCCGGCCTGCGGCCGTCGCGGGCGGGCTTCGAGCCGCCCGCCTGGGAAGCATCGTCACACGGGTTTACGGCAGGGGCAAGCGGAATAGCTGCCGCAGGTGGCGCTTGCCGGCCGCCACCGATTGGAGTGAACTGGCGGCAAAGGAGATATCCCATGAAGATCATCGCCTGCGGCAGCGTGCCGACCATCATTGCCTCGGACAGCTATTTCACCGGGCGTGTCACCCAGAACCCCATCGTCGAGGCCGAGGCGCCGGCAAGGCTGCGTGCCGCGTCCGTCAGCTTCGAGCCCGCCGCGCGCACCCATTGGCACACCCATCCGCTCGGCCAGACGCTGTTCGTCGTCTCCGGCGCCGGCCTGGTGCAGAGCTGGGGCGGGCCGGTCCGCGAGATCCGGGCCGGCGACACGATCTGGTTTTCGCCGGGCGAAAAGCACTGGCACGGTGCCGGGCCGGAAACGGCCATGATCCATATCGCCATGCAGGAAGCGCTGGACGGCTCGCCCGTGGACTGGCTGGAGCCGGTCAGCGACGCGCAATATGGCGGGGCGTGAGGGCAGGGCTGCAGCCGCTCTTACAGCAGGTGCAGAAGCATGCCGCCCGCAGCCAGCGCCAGGACGACGATCCACGGCTGGACCTTCCAGACGCTCAGCAGCAGGAAACCCGCCAGCGCCAATGCGAAGTCCGGCGGCGAGAGAACGGAGTTCGTCCAGACCGGATCGTAGAGCGCCGCTGCGAGAATGCCGACGACGGCGGCATTGGCCCCGCGCATGGCCGCTTGCGCGGCCGGCCTCAGCCTCAATGCATCCCAAAAGGGCAGCATTCCATAGACCAGCAGCAGCCCCGGCAGGAAAATCGCGACAAGCGCGATGATCGCGCCGGCAAGTCCGTTGGGGGCCGGCCCCATCACGGCGCCCAGATAGGCTGCGAAGGTGAAGAGCGGTCCGGGCACGGCCTGCGCCAGGCCGTAGCCGGCGAGGAAGGTTTCGTTCGCAGCCCATCCCGGCGCCACCACCTCGGCCTGCAGCAAGGGCAGAACCACATGCCCGCCGCCGAACACAAGCGCGCCGGAGCGGTAGAAGGCGTCGAAGAGCGCCAGCGCATGAAAGCCCGTCGTGCCGGCCGCCAGGGGTGGAAGGGCGAAGAAGGCGGCAAACAGGACCAGGGCGATCGCGCCGCTTCGACGCGAGACCGGGAAACGCAGGTTTCCCGGCCGTGCGGACGCCTCGCCCCGGCACAAGCCCAGCCCGGCGACGGCACCGAGCGCGATGGCGCCGATCTGTCCCGATGATCCGCCGGCGAACACCACGACCGCCACCGCGGCCAAGGCGATGCCGGCGCGTGTCCGATCCGGGGTGAGGCTTTTTGCCATGCCGCGGATCGCATCCGCGATGACGGCGACCGCAACCAGCTTCAGACCGTGGAGGATGCCTTGCGCGCCGGAACCCGTGAAGGCGGAAGCGCCGAGCGCGAACGAAAACAGGATGACGGCCGAGGGCATGGTGAAGCCAAGCCAGGCCGCCAGCCCGCCGATAAGGCCGTTGCCGCGCAGCACGCCCAGCGAGAAGCCGACCTGGCTCGACGCCGGCCCGGGCAGAAACTGGCACAATGCGACGAGATCGGCGAAGCCGGCGTCGTCGATCCATTTTCGGCGTCCGACCGCTTCGTCGCGAAAATAGCCCAGATGCGCGATCGGGCCGCCGAACGAAGTCAGGCCGAGCTTCAGGAAGACGAGAAAGACTTCGAGGGGCGAGCCCCTGGCGACGCCTGGCACCGACCCTGTAGCCATTCGTGCCCACTCCTCGATCGCAGGCCGATCACGGACCCTGCCGGGATTCGGTATCGGCAGGGGCATATAGCAGGATCATTCCCCGCCGGGCCAGTTCCGCGTGTCGGCGAGGGGCGCGAAGCCCGGCGCGAGGCCGGGCTTGCGAGTCTTTCCAGCAGGTTGAGCCGGTCAGCTCAGGCTGGCGGTGAAGCGCTGGATGCGCGTGCAGGCTTCCTCAAGCAGCGCCTCCGACGTGGCGTAGGAGATGCGGAAATTGGGGCCGAGCCCGAAAGCCGTGCCGAACACCACTGCCACGCCCTCGGCCTCCAGCAGTTCGGAAGCGAAGATTTCGTCGTTCTCGATGACCTTGCCGGCCTGCGTCTTCTTGCCGATCAGGCCGGCGCAGGACGGGTAGACGTAGAACGCGCCTTCCGGCGACGGGCAGGTGATGCCGCGCGCCTGGTTCAGCATCGACACGACGAGGTCGCGGCGCGCCTGGAAGATCGCCTTGTTCTTCTGGATGAAATCCTGCGGGCCGTTCAGCGCTTCCACCGACGCCCATTGCGCGATGGTGCAGGCGCCCGACGTCTGCTGACCCTGGATCATGTCCATCGCCTTGATGAGATGAACCGGGCCGGCCGCATAGCCGATACGCCAGCCGGTCATGGCATAGGCCTTCGACACGCCGTTCATGGTCAGCGTGCGCTCGTAGAGGGAGGGCTCCACCTCGGCGATGGTCTTGAAGACGAAATCGCCATAGGTCAGGTGCTCGTACATGTCGTCGGTCAGCGTCCAGACATGCGGGTGCCTGAGCAGAACGTCCGCCAGCGCGCGCAGCTCGGCCTCGGTATAGGCCGCGCCCGAGGGGTTGGAAGGCGAGTTCATCAGCAGCCACTTGGTCTTCGGCGTGATCGCCTTTTCAAGCACTTCGGCGGTCAGCTTGAAGCCGTTGTCGATGGAGGTGTCGGCGAAGACGGAGGTGCCGCCGCAGATCGCCACCATTTCCGGGTAGCTCACCCAATAGGGGCGGGGGATGATGACCTCGTCGCCGGGGTTCAGCGTGGCCATGAAGGCGTTGAACAGGATCTGCTTGCCGCCGGTGCCGACGATGGTCTGCTCGGGCTTGTAGTCGAGATTGTTCTCGCGCTTGAATTTCTTGGCGATCGCCTCGCGCAGCGGCGCGATGCCCGAAACCGGCGGGTATTTCGTTTCGCCGCGGCGGATCGCTTCGATCGCCGCGTTCTTGACGTTGTCGGGCGTATCGAAATCCGGCTCGCCGGCACCCAGGCCGATCACGTCGCGGCCGGCGTTTTTCAGCTCGCGCGCCTTCTGCGTCACCGCGATGGTCGCGGAAGGCTTTACGCGGGAAAGGGCGTCGGCGAGGAAGGCCATGAGTGTCATCTCCACAGGAACACTGCCAGCTTCGGCAGCGGGCTTCTATTGTCGCATCGCGGCGCCGAGCGCAAGGGCGAGCCGGCCGTGGACGCGCGGCCGGCGGCCATTAACGCCGGATCAAGCCTTGGCGGTATAGACTGGCGGGCCAAATCTTGCCGAACCCGAGGGCCGCACCACAGGCCGAAGCAGAGGAAGCCTTGTCGCGGAGCGTCGCGCTTTCCCACCTCATCCGCCACGACGACGGGACTTCGACCGGCGTGTGGGGGCTCTATACGTTCAAGAGCGCGTTCCAGCCGATCTTCGCCTTTCGCGAAGGCAAGCTGGCGGTGACCGCCTTCGAAGGGCTGCTGCGCCCCTTCCGCGACGGCAAGGCGGAGTCGCCGGCGGCCTTTTTCGGGACCTGCCAGGGCCTGGACCGGCTGCATGTCGAAACGCTGACGCGCACATTGCACCTGCTCAATGCCGGGGCCTGTCTGCCGCTTGAAGCCTCGATCTTCGTCAATTTCGACCCGTCCGTGTTCGTGGACCAGGCAATCTGCGACAATGCGCTGCGCGAGATGCGGCTGGTGCTGCACGAAGCCGGCATCGATGCCGGCCGCGTCGTATGCGAGCTGACCGAGCAGCCTTCCGCTTCGCAGGAAGCCCTGCACACCTTCGTGGCCGCCTTGCGCGCCCACGGCCTGGGCATCGCGGTGGACGATTACGGCGCCGACGATTCCGACATCAACCGCATCAAGGAACTGAGGCCGGACATCGTGAAGTTCGACGCCCACTGGATCGGCCATCTGATGGAGTCGGGAACCGGCTTCGTGCTCCTGACCACCATGGTGGAGAGCTTCGAGCGCCAGGGCATCCGCACCGTTTTCGAGGGCATCGAGGAGAACTGGCAGCTCGAGCTGGCGGAAAAGTCCGGCGCTTCCATGGTCCAGGGCTTTGCGCTGGCCCGGCCGGAACTGGCGCCCACCAGCTATGCCAGGTCGCGCGCGGAGCCGGAGGCAACGTCCGGCGCGCCCGGCGAGGCCGGTATGCAGCCGGCACCTCACCAGCCGTCCCCGCGAGGCGCGGGTCGCCCGGTGCGCACGTTCGGCCGGCGGGGCACGCAATGACGGACCTGCGCGGGCAGTGGCGCGATGTCGGCGCGGCGTTGTTTGCCGACGAGGTCGGCATCGAATACGGCATCTATGGCGCCTACCGGCTCAAAAGCGCCTACCAGCCCATCTTCGCGCCGCAGGAGGGGCATCTCGCGCCCGTGGCGGTCGAGGCTGTCGCGCAGCCGCAGCTTCGCGGCCGGCCGGCGCGGCTCGACGCCTTTTTCGAAAGCGTTGCCCCCGGCGACCGGCCGTTCGTGGAGCGGCTGCTGCTGCGGCTGCATCTCGGCAACTACCGCAATCTCGACGTCGCAGGCCTCGGCCTGTTCTTCACCTACGGGCCCACGGCCGGCGAAGACCAGCTGCGGGCGCTGGCGGAGATACGGCTGATGGCGCGCCATCGTGACGAACTGGAGCTGGACACCGCCGACATACTGGTGTGCGAGATCGCCGACCCGGCCCAACCCGAAGACCGGCTGCGGGCGAGGATTGCGCGCGAGATGCGGCGCAACGGCCTTGCGGTTGCCCTCGGCGGTTTCGGTGCCGACCTCGCCGCGCAGGAGCGGCTTGCCCTGCTCAAGCCCGACATCGTCAGGATCGATGGCAGCTGGTTCGCCGAATTGTGCCGATACGCGGCGGCCGCACGGCTTTTCCGACCGCTGCTCGACCTCCTGCACGGGCAAGGTGCCAATGTGCTCGTGGAGGGCATCGAGGCGCCGCCGCAGCTTCGGCTGGCGCTGGAAAGCGGTGCCGACTTCGTCCAGGGGCCGCTGCTGGCGCCGCCGGCGCTGGCCGGAACGCGGTTTGGCCGCCAGCCGCTGGACATCGAAAGGCTGCTGGGCGCGGGCCGCAAGGTCATTCCGCTCTTCGGGCGCGCGCCGGGCTGATCCATAAGCGCCGTCGATCCTGCCTGCAAAACAAATCACTGGATGAACGCCCGCGACTGCGCGATTGTTCTGCGCGAAAGGCGGCGCGCGATGAAACTCTACAGCATGATCGACAGCGGCAATTGCTACAAGCCGCGGCTCCTGATGGCCAAGCTGGGCATTGCCTTCACCAATGTCGAGGTCAGCTCCCATTCCGGCGAGACGCGCAAGGCGGATTATGTGGCGAAAAATCCCAACGCCATGGTGCCGCTGCTGGAGCTGGACGACGGACGCCGCATCGCCGAATCCAACGCCATCCTGCTCTATCTCGCCGAGGGCACCCGGTTCCTCTCCGAGGACCGCTACGAGCGGGCGCTCGCCTATCAGTGGCTGTTCTTCGAGCAGTACAGCCACGAGCCCTATATCGCCGTGCGCAAGGCGCTGCTGACCTTTCCCGAGCGGGCTAAGGACGCCACGCCGGAGCGGCTGGCGCTGACGCTGGAACGCGGCAACAAGGCGCTCGGCGTCATGAACCTGTGGCTGGCGCAACACGCCTTCTTCGCCGGCGGTGCCTTCAGCGTGGCCGACATCGCGCTTTATGCCTACACGCACACAGCCGAGCAGGGCGGCTTCCAGATCGACGCCTATCCGGCGGTGGCCGCCTGGCTGAAGCGGGTGGAGGCCGACCCCGGCCACGTGCCGATTGCCTGGCTGCCCTGACCGGCGGGCACGGCCGGGTTTCGATTTTCCGTTTGCGCAGGAGCTTCGCACATGATTCTCATCGGCCAGTACGACTCGCCTTTCGTGCGCCGCGTCGGCATCGCCATGACGCTCTACGGCCTGCCTTTCGAGCACAGGCCCTGGTCGACCTTCGGCGACGCCGACAAGATCCGCCCCTACAACCCGCTTACCCGCGTGCCGACATTGGTGCTGGACGACGGCGACGTGCTCATCGAAAGCCATGTCATCATCGATTATCTCGACAGCCTCGTTCCCGCCGAGCAGGCCATGTTTGCGCGCGCCGAGCCGGCGCGGCACCGGGAGCTGAAGGTGGCGGCGCTGGCGACCGGCCTTTCCGACAAGGCGGTCAGCCTGTTCTACGAGCAGCGGCTGCACACGCAAATTTCCTCGGCATGGGTGGAGCGCTGCCGTGCGCAGATCGGCGGCGTGCTCGCCGTGCTGGAGGCCGACCGGGCGGCCCGCGGCGGCGGCTTCTGGTTCGGGGACCGCATCGGCCATGCCGACATCGCCGTGGCGGCCATGCTGCGGCATCTCAACGAATCCCAGCCCGGCCTGGCCGAGATGGCCCGCTTTCCGGCACTGGCCGCGCATTCCGAACGGCTGGAGGCGATGCCCGCCTTCCGCGCCGTCTATCAGCCCTTCATCGCGCCGGCCTGAGGCGGGCGGGGAGGGCCGGACGCAAAAAAGGCGGGACAATGCCCGCCTTCCATGCTCGGTAGCCTGACCGGGAGCGTTCCGTCCGAGGCCGGCAGCAATCCGCTGCGTCGGCTTTCCTTCAGGTCCGCTCCGGCGCGCTTCTCGCGCGGCCGCCAGTACATCCGTGACTTGCCGTGCGCCCCGAACCGATTGTCCGGCGCGCGCCTTGGGCTAGATCAGGCTGCCTTGCTCAGAGATCCAGCCGAGGACTTGCCGGTGCGGCGGTCCTGCTCGATCTCGAAATTGACCTTCTGGCCGTCGACGAGCGTGGTCATGCCCGCGCGTTCCACGGCAGAGATGTGGACGAAAACGTCCGCGCCGCCATTGTCGGGCTGGATGAAGCCGTAGCCCTTGGTGGCGTTGAACCACTTGACCGTTCCAGTTGCCATGCGATGTTCCTTTACGTTGCTGGCGTTTCATTGACCGGACAGAACCCGGCCGGTGGCATCGAAATTTTGGAGAGAGACGTCAGCAAACGCGAAAAATCGCGAGGCCAGATCGTTCGGCCGAAATATCAACGGTGCGGATATAGGCAAAGCTTGCGGCAAAAGCAAGGCCGACGCAAAAATGGCGGCGTCGAATTTTTCGGCAGGGCGTGCCGTGCCGGCCCGGATGCCGGCCTGTGCGCACGTTGGGGCAGGGCCGCAGGTCCGCGCCCGGCCGGGAACGCAAGAGGGACGCGCGGCGCGCCCGGCAGCCGTCGGGCCGAGGTGCCGCAGGGCAGGAGAGTGCGCATGGTTCTGTTCAGGAAATCCGCTCTGGCGCTGGCCGTGGGCCTGTCGCTGCTGGCCGGCGGCGCGCAGGCGATCTCGCGCCACGATCCCACCCGCATGTCCTGCCATCAGGTGCAGGCCACGATCGCGCGCGAGGGCGCGGTGATCCTGCGCTATGCCTCGCCGCACACGCCGGGTCTGCCGCTCTACGACCGCTATGTCGCCAGCCGCGCCTATTGCGATGCCGGCGAGGTGCGCGCCCCGGCCTATGTGCCGAGCGCCGACCGCGCCTCCTGCCTGGTCCACAAATGCAAGCGCGTGGACTTCGACCGGCGCTCGCGCCGCTTCATCGTACCGGGCGACTGAACGCTTCAAAACCCGAACGACGCCTGTGCCGAAGGCGGCGGCCCCAGCCGCACGCCCTCCAGCGCCAGCATCCTTTCCTTGGAGGCCGAGCCGCCGGGGGCCGAAAAGCCGCCGATCCTGCCGCCGGCCGCCAGCACGCGGTGGCAGGGGATGACCAGCGGCACCGGATTGGCGCCGAGGGCCGCGCCCGTCTCGCGCGCCAGCCCGGCATGGCCGGCCTGCTTCGCCAGCTCGCCATAGGTGGTGGTCTGGCCGTAGGCGAGCGCGCGCGTGGCGGCATAGATGGCCAGCCGGAAATCGTCGACGCCGGCAAGATCGACCGGCACGTCTGTGAACTCCAGCTTGCGCCCTTGCGCATAGTCGCCGATTGCCGCAACCAGCCGCTCCACCCAGGGCGGCCGCGCCCCGCCTTCGGCCATTGTCTCCTCCAGGCGCAGCATGCGCCGGGCCAGCGCCTCGCGGTTGGCCTGCGGCAGAAAGAGCCGGGACAGCCCCGCCTCGCTCCAGGCGATGCCGAAGAAGCCGAGCGCCGTCTCGAACACGGCATTGCCAGCGCTGATTGGGCCAGCGCTGATTGGGCCAGCGACCATTGGGCCAGCGACCATTGGGCCTGCCACGGCGGGCGAAGCGCCGGGCGGCGGCGCCGTTGCCGGAACGCCGGGAGAGGGCGCGGATGGGGTAGGTATGGGCGATTCGCTCATGGTTCCTGTCCGATGTCGGGCCTGCCCGAAAGCCGCCTCTGATGCTGCTTCGGCTTGCGGCCGGTCAGGTACAAATCGGGAACATGGTGCCATATCCGCGCCGTTTGCGCCACCCGAAAAGCATCGAAACCACAGGTTGCCCGGCCGAATCCGCTGGTGTAAGGAAGTCTTTCACGATCCCGACCAACGGACCCGGACGCGGCTTGCCAGCGAAACATCACGTTCTCTGCCTCGGTGTGCTGCTGGCTTCGGCCGGTCTTTGCGGCTGCACCTCCACGTCGTCCATGGCGCCGGCGCCCGGCCTTGCCGCGGCGGACGTCGAGGCCGATAGCGGCCCGACGCTGGAGCTTCCCGAGACCGTGGCCGTCCTGCCCGAAATCGCCGATCCCGCCATCCAGATCGCCGCCCTGCCGGCCGAAGCCGCCGGCGGCAACGCCTTTGCCGGCTCCACGCCCGGCGTGCCGCTTGCCGCTATCGCCGCCGCTGCCGCGCCGTCCGCTCCGGAGAGCGTGGGGCTGGCGCAGCCGGCCGTCTATGTCGAGCCGTCCGCGCCCGAGGTTCCGCCGGCCGGCCGCGGCGAGATCGACCGGCTGATTTCCAAATACGCGCTGCTCTACGAGGTGCCGGAGGATCTGGTGCGCCGCGTTGTCCACCGCGAGAGCACCTTCAACCCGCGCGCCTACAGCAAGGGCCATTGGGGCCTGATGCAGATCAAGCACGCCACCGCGCGCGGCATGGGCTATTCCGGGCCGGCCACCGGCCTGTTCGACGCCGAGACCAACCTGAAATACGCGGTCAAATATCTGCGCGGCGCCTGGCTGGTGGCGGACGGCAACGCCGAGCGCGCCGACCGGCTCTACCAGCGCGGCTATTATTACGACGCCAAGCGCAAGGGGCTGCTGGACGAGACCGGCCTCGGCGTCGACCGCACGCGGCGCCACCGCCTGCCCGAAGCGCCGATGCCCGAAACGGTGCCGCCGCCGCCGGCCAAGCCCGAGGCCTGATCGGACGGCCGCACAAGGCGCTTCAATTAGCCTGCCAGGCCGCATTTCTTTCTCCCCTCTCCGCCTCGCTTGCGCTCGCCCCCAGGTAGGGCAAACGCATATGAGCTTGGGCGGACAGCACCCCCACCACTTACCCCTCCCCACAAGGGGGAGGGGAATGCGGAACCGCCGCGCCAAAATCCCCTCCCCCTTGTGGGGAGGGGTCAGGGGTGGGGGCTCTTCATAGCCGCCTCCGGGGCCTCGGGGGAAAGGCAGGCCGCGCCTTGTCCTCGCCACGCCCGGTTTTCATCCCGTCTGGCCATTGTCAAAGAGAAATCGGGAAGCGGGGCGCAGGGGCCGTGCCTTCCGAATATCTATATGTGGCGCAGTCCTTGCGCCCCGCTCGGTGTTTCCCACCCTGTCGGCCTTCATGCACGGGGTCCGTTGCCTCCCGGCTGCGCCGGGTTTCGGTGGGTGCTGCGGCGTTCTCCGCTCCCCTTTGCACTCGCTCTTGCGCCGGGGTCAGGCCTGTCGGGCGCTCCTTCCGGCACGGATACCGAGCCCGTGCCCGCAAAGGCCACCGCCATCCCTGCCTGATACCCGGTGCGCACCAGGTCCCGCCAGGAACGGTGAGGCCAGTATGGAAGAGACCCAAAGGGTGTGGACAAATTTTTTCGCGCGTCGCCCGCCTTTGCAGCGACCGGAAGCGCAAAAAGAGCTTTCGCGGCACGCGGCGAGGCCATAGCCTGCCCGAAGCCACACAAGGGAGCCGCCGATGGACGACAAGACATTCCAGCGCGAGGGAAGCTGCCGCTGCGGGCGGGTGCGCCTGCGGGTCGACGCACGGCCGCTGGTGACCATGGCCTGCCATTGCACGGGCTGCCAGAAGATGAGTTCCTCGGCCTATTCGCTGTCGGCCGCCATTCCCGCCCAGAGCTTCGCGGTGGTCGAGGGCGAGCCGGTGGCGGGCGGGCTGCACGGGCAGGCAAGGCACATGTTCTGTCCGCACTGCATGAGCTGGATGTTCACCCGCATCGACGGCATGGACTGGTTCGTCAATGTGCGCACCACCATGCTGGACGACCCGGCCAGCCTGCCGCCCTTCATCGAATCCTGGACGGCCGAAAAGCTGCCCTTCGCGCAAACCGGCGCGCCGCACAGCTATGCGGGCTTTCCGCCCATGGAGGATTTCGGCCGGCTGATGGAAGAATATCGGGGGTGGGAGCCAGTTCGCTAGGGGCAGACCTTGCCCGTACCCCCACCCGGCGCGCTGCGCGCGCCGACCTCCCCTCAAGGGGGAGGTAGGGCGGCCGCGTCTAGAAATGCGCCTTGCAGCGGGCGCACTTCCAGCGACCCTCGCAGCAGGGTCTGGCGATCCAACATCTTTCGAAAAGGCCGATGTCGTCGGCTTTTCAGGCAACCTCGTTGCCGTTGTCGCGTTTTGTCTCGCGGGGCTCAATCCGGAGATTTCCCATGAGATACCTCTTATCCATCGCCGCCGTGGCCATGCTGGCCGCCGCGCCCGCCGCGTTCGCGGCCTCCGACACGTCCGGCACGGCACCGGCGACCGATCAGTCGATGTCCAACGGCGCCATGTCCAACGGGGCCATGTCCGGCATGGCGATGGACAAGGTCGACACCGACAGCTTCGTCAAGACGGCCGCAAGCGCCAACGCCTTCGAGATCGAGACCAGCAAGCAGGCGGAGAAGGACGCGAGCTCCGCCGACGTCAAGGCCTTTGCCAAGGATATGATCAAGGACCATACCAGGATCGGCAAGCATTTCGAAAAAGCGCTGTCCAAGGGCAAGGTCACCGCGCCGTCGGGCGCCGAACTGCAACCCGACGATCAGGCCAAGCTCGACCAGCTCAAGGGCCTGAGCGGCGACGCCTTCCAGGCGAAGTATCTGGAATTGCAGACTGCCGCGCACAAGGACGCGGTCGCGCTTTTCACCGAATATTCCAAGTCCGGCGACAACAAGGCGCTGAAGACGTTCGCCAAGGAGACGCTGCCGGTGCTTGAAAAGCACGAGAAGCACGTCGAGAAGCTCGACAAGGCCCATGCCGTGTGAGACGCGCCGGGCCTAGACCATGATGCCGAAAGGTGTGAAGCGGTTTTCGGACGACATCATGGTCTAACTAATGGATTTTGCCGCATGTTGCAGCCAAGTGATTCCACTTGGCTGCAACATGCTCCAGCCGGCGCGACGTCAAGGGATCTGGTCCGATCAGGCGAAATACGCCTGCAGCGGGCGCACTTCCAGCGACCCGGCCTTGAGCGCGGCGATGGCCTCGGCCACCGCGCTCATGCCGGCCAGCGTGGTGTAGTAGGGCACCTTCTGCATCAGCGTGGCGCGGCGCAGCGACTTGGAGTCCGACACCGCTTTCTGGCCGTCGGTGGTGTTGAAGACGATCTGCACCTGCCGGTTGCGGATGGCGTCCTCGATATGCGGGCGGCCTTCCAGCACCTTGTTGATCTTCTCCGCCTCGATGCCGTTTTCGGCCAGGAAGCGCTGCGTGCCGCCGGTGGCCAGCACCCTGAAGCCGAGGCCGGCCAGGCGTTTGACCGGCGCCAGCACGCCTTCCTTGTCGTCGTCGCGCACCGACACGAACAGCGTGCCCGCGCGCGGCAGGTTGACGCCGGCGCCGAGCTGGGCCTTGGCGAAGGCCAGCGCGAAGTCGCGGTCCAGCCCCATGACCTCGCCGGTGGAGCGCATTTCCGGCCCGAGCAGGATGTCGACGCCGGGGAAGCGGGCGAACGGGAACACCGCTTCCTTGACCGCGATGTGGCCGGGCGTGCGCGCATCGGGCCTTGCGCCGTAATGGGCGAAGGCGGCGTCGAGCGTCTCGCCGGCCATGATGCGGGCGGCCACCTTGGCGATCGGCTTGCCGACGGTCTTGGCCACGAAGGGCACGGTGCGGCTGGCGCGCGGGTTCACCTCCAGAACATAGATGGTGCCGTCCTGGATGGCGTATTGCACGTTCATCAGGCCGCCGACTTTCAGCGCCCTGGCAAGGGCCGCCGTCTGCCGCTCCAGTTCCTCCACGATCTCGGGCGACAGCGAGTGGACCGGCAGCGAGCAGGCGCTGTCGCCCGAATGGATGCCGGCCTCCTCGATGTGCTCCATGATGCCGGAGACGAACACGTCCTTGCCCCCCTGGGCCGCATCGCACAGGCAGTCCACGTCCACCTCGATGGCGTCGGTGAGGTAGGTGTCGAACAGAAGCGGGTTCTTGCCGAGCAGCGTGTTGATCTGGCCGGTCTTGTCGTTGGGGTATTTCTGCTTGATGTCCTCCGGCACCAGCTCCGGCACCGTGTCGAGCAGGTAGGTCTGCAGCATGCCCTCGTCGTGGATGATCTGCATGGCCCGCCCGCCCAGCACGTAGGAGGGGCGCACCACCAGCGGGAAGCCGAGCTCGCCGGCCACGGTGCGCGCCTGTTCGACCGAATAGGCGATGCCGTTCCTGGGCTGGGTCAGGTCGAGCTTCTGCAACAGCTTCTGGAAGCGGTCGCGGTCCTCGGCCAGGTCGATCGCGTCGGGCGAGGTGCCCAGGATCGGAATGCCGTTCTTCTCCAGCGCTTCGGCCAGCTTCAGCGGGGTCTGGCCGCCGAACTGCACGATGACGCCGACCAGCTCGCCGCTTTTCTGCTCCATCTTCAGGATCTCGATCACGTCCTCCGCCGTCAGCGGCTCGAAATAGAGCCGGTCGGAGGTGTCGTAGTCGGTCGAGACCGTCTCCGGGTTGCAGTTGATCATGATCGATTCGTAGCCGGCCTCGGCCAGCGCGAAGCAGGCGTGGCAGCAGCAATAGTCGAACTCGATGCCCTGGCCGATGCGGTTCGGCCCGCCGCCGAGGATCACCACCTTCTTGCGGTCCGAGACGCCGGCCTCGTTGGCGGGGCTGCCGGCGAAGGGCTCCTCATAAGTGGAGTACATATAGGCGGTGGGAGAGGCGAATTCGGCGGCGCAGGTGTCGATGCGCTTGTAGACCGGGTGCACGGCGAGCGAATTGCGCAGATGCGCCACTTCCTTGGCGGTCTTGCCGGTAAGCGAGGCGAGGCGGGCGTCGGAAAAGCCCATGGCCTTCAGCCTGCGCAGATTGGCGGCATCCTGCGGCAGGCCGTGCTCGCGGATGCGGGCCTCCATGTCGATGATGCCGGCGATCTGCTCCAGGAACCACGGGTCGATCTTGCACATGGCGTGCACATCTTCCAGCGAGGTGCCCATGCGCATCGCCTGCGCCACCATGCGCAGCCTGTCGGGCGTGGGCGTGCCCAGCGCCGCGCGGATGGCGTTCTTGTCGTCGCCCTGGCCAACGCCGGGAATCTCGATCTCGTCGAGACCGGTGAGGCCGGTTTCCAGCCCGCGCAGCGCCTTCTGCAGCGATTCCTGGAAGGTGCGGCCGATGGCCATGACCTCGCCGACCGATTTCATGGCGGTGGTCAGCGTCGGCTCCGCGCCGGGGAACTTCTCGAAGGCGAAGCGCGGGATCTTGGTCACGACATAGTCGATGGTCGGCTCGAAGGAGGCGGGCGTGGCGCCGCCGGTGATGTCGTTGTCCAGCTCGTCCAGCGTGTAGCCGACGGCGAGCTTGGCCGCGATCTTGGCGATGGGGAAGCCGGTGGCCTTGGAGGCGAGCGCGGAGGAGCGCGACACGCGCGGGTTCATCTCGATGACGACGAGGCGGCCGTTCTCCGGGTTCACCGCGAACTGCACGTTGGAGCCGCCGGTCTCCACGCCGATCTCGCGCAGCACGCGGATCGAGGCGTTGCGCATGATCTGGTATTCCTTGTCGGTCAAGGTCAGCGCCGGCGCCACGGTGATGGAATCGCCGGTGTGCACGCCCATCGGATCGACGTTCTCGATGGAGCAGACGATGATGCAATTGTCCGCCTTGTCGCGGACGACCTCCATCTCGTACTCCTTCCAGCCGAGCACCGATTCCTCGATCAGCACCTCGGTGGTGGGCGAGGCGTCGAGGCCCGACTGCACGATCTCGAAGAATTCCTGGCGGTTGAAGGCGATGCCGCCGCCGGTGCCGCCGAGGGTGAAGGAGGGGCGGATGATGGCCGGCAGGCCGATCGCGTCGAGCGCCTGGGCGCCGACGCCCATGGCGTGCGAGACATAGCGCTGCTTGCGGTCGCCTTCGCCCAGGTTCCACTGGGTCTCCAGCGCGTCGAGCTCGGTGTCGGAGGCCCCCGATGCCTTCAGCGCGGCGCGCTCGGCCTCGTGCTTCTTGCGGTCGGCATCCTTGACGTCGGTGGCGTTGGCCAGCATCGACTTCGGCGTCTCCAGCCCGATCCTGGCCATGGCCTCGCGGAACAGGGCGCGATCCTCGGCCTTGTCGATGGCGTGGGCGTCGGCGCCGATCATCTCGACATTATAGCGCTCCAGCACCCCCATGCGGCGCAGCGACAGCGCCGTGTTGAGCGCGGTCTGGCCGCCCATGGTGGGCAGCAGCGCGTCGGGGCGCTCCTTGGCGATGATCTTGGCCACCACCTCGGGCGTGATCGGCTCGATATAGGTGGCGTCGGCCAGCTCCGGGTCGGTCATGATGGTGGCCGGGTTGGAGTTGACCAGGATGACGCGGTAGCCTTCCTCGCGCAGCGCCTTGCAGGCCTGGGTGCCGGAATAGTCGAACTCGCAGGCCTGGCCGATGACGATGGGGCCGGCACCGATGATCAGGATGGATTTGATGTCGGTGCGTTTCGGCATGTGTCGGGTCCGTTCGTGCTTGGCTCTGCGCAAAACCCCGGCGCGGGAAGGCCCGGCCGGTGCGCAAGGAGATTCAACTGTCAGGCTAGGCGGGCCTTATAGGGGAGGAATCCGGGGGAGGGAACCCCCGCAATCGCGCTTTTGCGCAATGGCTGCGGCTTTGCGGAATCTCGCCAAACCGTACCCCCATCCCTGACCCCTCCGCGCACGGGGGGAAGGGGACACGGAGCCGCCGCGCTTTTCGGTGCGGGTTTGCCAGTTCGTCAGGCGAAGGAGCCGGTGCGGATCTCGCCGCCGCGCTCGTAGGCGGCGATGACGACGCCGGTGGACGAGGTCTGTGACCCGGTCAGCTTGAGCGCTGCCGGAACGGTGCCTTCGCCGAACAGGCGCTTGCCCCTGCCGAGAAGCAGCGGAAACACCATCAGCCGGATCTCGTCGATCAGGTCGGCGCCCAGCAATTGCTGGATCAGGTCGCTCGAACCCTGGATGAGCAGGTCGGGGCCGTCCTGCTTCTTCAGCTCGCGCAGCGCGGCGAGGGGGTCCCTGCCCAGCCATTCGGTGTTCCGCCACGCCAGCGTGGCGGGCTCGTGCGTGGCGACGTATTTGGTCACCGCGTTGAAGGATTTCGCGATCGGATGGTCCTTCGGCGCATTCGGCCAGTAGGCGGCGAAGATGTTGTAGGTGCGGCGGCCGAGCAGCAAGTCGAACGGCTTGTCGAAGGTTTCGCCGACCACCTTGCCCGTCGTCTCATCCGCATAGTGGAACATCCAGCCGCCATAGGCGAAACCGCTGCTGGGGTCTTCCTTCGGGCCGCCGGGTGCCTGCATGACGCCGTCCAGGCTGACGAAGGTGGCTGCCTTGATCTTTCTCATCGCGCGTCTCCTTGGGTATCGCCCGAAGGACGTATCGCCGGAGCCGGCGCCGACATGGCGGCGCAAAAAATGCCGCCCGGCCTTCAGCCGATGCCGGCGAAGGTGTCGTAGAGCAGCTTGAAGTTCAGCGCCAGGATGATGGCCGCCACCACCCAGGCGAGGATGGCGACGCCGCGCGGGATGGCGAAGGAGCCCATCTTGTTCTTGTCGGACACGAATTGCACCAGCGGGATCACCGCGAAGGGCAGTTGCATGGACAGGATCACCTGCGAAAACACCAGAAGATCCGCCGTCCCGTGCTCGCCATAGATGGCGGTGACGGCCACGACGGGCACGATGGCGATGCCGCGCGTGACCAGCCGCCTGGCCCATTGCGGAATGCGCAGGTGCAGGAAGCCCTCCATGACGATCTGGCCGGCCAGCGTGGCTGTGACGGTGGAATTCAGGCCCGAGGCCAGCAGCGCCACGGCGAACAATATGGAGGCGATGGACAGGCCGAGCAGCGGCGACAGAAGCTCGAAGGCCTGGCCGATCTCGGCCACGTCCTCATGGCCGGAGCCGTGGAAGGCGACGGCGGCGACGATGAGGATGGCGGCGTTGACGAACAGCGCCAGCATCAGCGCCACGGTGGAATCCACCGTCGCCCATTTGATGGCGTCGCGGCGGCCCTCGTCGTTGCGCTCATAGGCGCGCGTCTGCACGATGGAGGAGTGCAGGTAGAGATTGTGCGGCATGACGGTGGCGCCGATGATGCCGATGGCGATGTAGAGCATGGCTGGGTTGGTGACGATCTCGGACGACGGCACGAACATGGCATGCAGGATGGTGCCGGCGGGCGGGGCTGCCACGAAGATCTGCACGGCGAAGCAGCCGAAGATGACGATCAGCAGGGCGATGACGAAGGCTTCGAGGAAGCGGAAGCCCTTGTTCATCAGCAGCAGCAGCAGGAAGGCGTCCAGTGCGGTGATGAGCGCGCCGCCGATCAGCGGGATGCCGAACAGGAGTTGCAGCGCGATGGCGGTGCCGATCACCTCGGCCAGGTCGCAGGCGATGATGGCCAGTTCGCAGGCGATCCACAGCAGGAAGGCGACGGGCCGCGGATAGTAGGCGCGGCAGGCCTGGGCGAGGTCGCGGCCGGTGGCGATGCCCAGCCGCGCGGACAGCGCCTGCAACAGGATCGCCATCAGGTTGGACAGCATGATGACGAAGAGGAGCGTGTAGCCGAACTGCGCGCCGCCGGCCAGATCGGTCGCCCAGTTGCCGGGGTCCATGTAGCCGACCGAGATCATGTAGCCGGGGCCGAGGAAGGCGGCCAGGCGCCGCACCCAGGTGGCGCCCTTCGGCACGGCCACGGTGGCATGCGCCTCCGGCAGGCTAGGCCGCTCGCCCCGCTCGACGCGCAGCAGCCGCCACTCTGAGCGTGAGCGGGCTATGGTCTTGGCGTCCTGCATGGGATTTTCCTGCGAGCTGGGGGCAAGCAAGTGTCCTATTTATGCCTGCGCTCAACATTATGCAATAGGCTATGTTTTATTGATGTGGCTTTTTGGCGGGGCGCGCGGGCAAAGAAAGCTCATGGAAACAAGGTAGCCTGTGCTATGAATGTGCAATGCCGGGAATGGGAGACGCCGGCGCGATTTGCCCCCGCCGGGCCGGCGACATTGAAGGGGCGACATTGAAGGGAAGCAGACAATTGGCGCCCAGGAAGGCCCGCATACCGCGCGACGAGCCGCTGCCGGCTGCCGATGTCCATTCGGAAGGCTTTCGGCAGACGCGCCAGGCGCAGCGCAGCGCGCTGGCGGAAGACTATGTCGAGCTGATCGCCGACCTCATCGAGGACGGTAACGAGGCGCGGCAGGTGGACATCGCCGCCCGCCTCGGCGTGGCCCAGCCCACGGTGGCCAAGATGCTGGCCCGGCTGGCGGCCGAGGGGCTGGTCTCGCGAAAACCCTATCGCGGCGTGTTCCTCACCGAGGCCGGCCGGCGCATGGCCGAGGAGGCGCGCATCCGCCACCAGACCGTGGAGGCGTTCCTGCGCTCGCTCGGCGTCAGCGCCGAGACGGCGCGCATCGATGCCGAGGGCATCGAGCACCACGTCAGCGCCGAGACGCTGGCCGCCTTCCGCAGGGCGATGGAGGCGTAGCCGCCGCCCGAATCCGGGGCAGGGGTGGGGGGATATGTTTGGCGGGCATCCGCACGGCCGCAGCCCTACGCCCCATTGACCAGCGCCAGGATCAGCCGGCGGATCGGACCTGCCTCGCCCATTTCCGCGCGGTCGAAATCGCGGCTGCGCTGCCGCTGCGCCTGCGAAAGCTCGCCAAGGCGCTTGGTCAGCACCTGCCTGATCTTCTTGCAACCGGGATCGTCGGCAACCTTGAGCCCGACGCTGTAGGCCTCGATCGCCTCCACCATCTCCTTGATGAAGACGCCGTGCAGCTTCTCGTGCTCGCGCATGCCGGCGATGAAGGCGGCCCATTGTCGCTGCACCGGCGCCGGCAGCTTCTGCGCCGGCTCGGGCACCGTATAGATGATGGTCAGGTTGGGCCGCGCCGCCGCCAGCGTGCAGCCGCCGGCACCGTCGGGCTCGTATTTGCGCGACCAGGTCAGCTTGAAGTTGGTATGGGCGATGGCGCGGCTGCCGTTGGAAAGCTTCGGGCCGCGCTCGCCGATCGAGGTGTAAAGCTCGATGCCGGTCGTGCCCGAAACCGCGTAGGTCTCGACCTTCTCCACCGCCTGCCATTGCGCCCCCGCAGCCGCGGCAGGCGAAACGAGCGAGCCGGCCAGCAGGCAAAGCGCGGCCTTCGCCCTCACGAAAGGGCGGCCTTCACCTGCGCGCTGGCGCGGCCGAAATCCATCTGCCCGGCATATTTGTCGCGCAGGGCCGCCATCACCTTGCCCATGTCCTTGATGCCCGCAGCGCCGGTCTCGGCGATCGCGGCACGGATGGCGGCCTGCGCTTCCGCCTCGTCCATCTGCCTGGGCAGGAACTCGCGGATCACCGCGATCTCCTCGCGCTCCTTGTCGGCCAGTTCCGGCCGGCTGCCGTCGTCGAAGGCCTTGGCCGATTCCTCGCGCTGCTTCACCATCTTGGCCAGCAGTTGCACGATGTCGTCGTCGCTGGCCGCCTCCTTGCCGCCGCCGCGATTGGCGATGTCGCGGTCCTTGACCGCCGCCTGCACCAGCCTCAGCGTCGAAAGGCGCGCCTTTTCGCCCGCCTTCATGGCCGTCTTCACTTCTGCTGCTATCCTGTCGCGCATCCCGGTCTCCTGTCTTTCGTGTGCGCGATAAATATCCGCATGGCGGGCCCGCGGCAATTGACCGTTCCGGCCCCTTCACTTATGTGCAGGTCCTGCAACCACATCGGTTACACGAAAATCGCGCGGGCATACTGCTGCGCGCTTCCTGCCGCGCGGACCGTCACCAGAACGGTTACACAGCGCGGCGCCGCCCTGATGGAGCATCGCCATGGCCACCGCCCCCTGGACCACCGAAGTCCCCACAGCCCTTTTGGTGCTGGCAGACGGCACGGTGATCGAAGGGCGAGGCGTGGGCGCCGCCGGCACGGCCGTGGGCGAGGTGTGCTTCAACACCGCGCTCACCGGCTACGAGGAGATCCTCACCGACCCGTCCTATGCCGGCCAGATCGTCACCTTCACCTTCCCGCATATCGGCAATGTCGGCACCAATGACGAGGACGGGGAAGACCTGAACCCGGCCGCCCGCAACGGCGCCGTGGGCGCCATCTTCAAGGCCGACGTGACCAGCCCTTCAAGCTACCGCGCCGCCGGCCATCTCGACGACTGGCTGAAGCGCCGCGGCGTGGTGGCGCTGTCGGGCATCGACACGCGCGCGCTTACCGCGCTGATCCGCGAGAAGGGCGCGGCCAACGCCGTCATCGCCCATGCGCCGGACGGCCGGTTCGACATCGAGGACCTGAAGCGGCAGGCGGCGGGCTGGTCGGGACTGGTGGGGCTGGACCTCGCCAAGGAGGTCACCTCCGGCCAATCGTCGGTGTGGACCGAAACGCCGTGGGTGTGGAACGAGGGCTATGGCGAGCAGGCCGAACCCACCATGCACATCGTGGCCGTGGACTACGGCGTGAAGCGCAGCCTGCTGCGCCTGCTGGCCGGCCTGGGCGCCAGGGTCACCGTCGTGCCGGCCAGGATGGCCGCCGAGGACATACTGGCCATGAAGCCGGATGGCGTCTTCCTCTCCAACGGCCCCGGCGATCCCGCCGCCACCGGCGAATATGCGGTGCCGGTGATCCGCGACCTGCTGAAGACCGACCTGCCGATCTTCGGCATCTGCCTCGGCCACCAGATGCTGGCGCTGGCGCTGGGCGGCAGCACCGGGAAGATGCACCAGGGCCACCACGGCGCCAACCACCCGGTCAAGGACCACACGACCGGCAAGGTGGAGATCGTGTCGATGAACCACGGCTTTTCCGTGGACACCGCCTCGCTGCCGCAGGGCGTGCGCGAAACCCACGTCTCGCTGTTCGACGGCTCCAACTGCGGCATCGAACTCACCGGCCGGCCGGTCTTTTCCGTGCAGCACCATCCCGAGGCCTCGCCCGGCCCGCAGGATTCGCACTATCTGTTCCGCCGCTTCGCCAACATGATCCGCGAACGCAGGGGCGAGCCGGCGGTGGCGGAACGCTGATCTGTAGCTATATCGCAGCTTGATTTTTTGCGATAATATCGCTATATATCCGCAGGTGAAAACGATCGTCCTGACTCCCGCGGCTGCGCGGGATCTCGACAATCTTCCCGAGGAGCCGCGTCGGCAGGTTTCGGAAGGGTTGATCGACTATGCCGTGAACGGCAATGGCGACGTAAAGCGCTTGTCCGGGCGCGATGGTTACAGGCTGCGCCTCGGCCGCTATCGCGTCATTTTCGCCGAAGACCAGACCACGATCCTGGCGATCTATATCGGCAAGCGCGAAACAACCACCTATCGTCGGAACTGAAAGGACGGCGAAATGAGCGCTCCCCAGATTATCAAGACGCCGGGCGGCGAGGAACTGGTCGTCCTGCCCAGGGCGGACTACGAGGCGCTTCTCCATGCGGCGGAGGAAGCCGCGGAGGACGCGGCCGATGTCGCGATCTACGATGCCCGCAAGGCCGGATTGGGAGAAAGCGAGCCGCTGCCGGCGGAACTTTCGCTCGCCGTGCTGCGGGGCGAAAGCCGCCTGCGGGCGCTGCGCAAATGGCGCGGCATGACCCAGGACGAATTGGCCGGGCGCACCGGGCTCACCCAGGGCTTTCTCTCGGACCTGGAGAGCCGGCGCCGCGCGGCGTCGGCCGAAACCGTCGACAGGCTGGCCCTGGCGCTGGACGTCCCCAAAGCCTGGATCGACGGCTGAGGCAACGCCTCACGCCTTCTGCGCCGCGGCGGCCGGCTTTGCGCCATCCGTGCGCTCCACCTTCAGCACCAGCACCGCGAGCGCCAGCGCCAGGAAGATGCCCGCCAGCACAAAGGGCGCGCCGCCGAACGTCACCGGCGCGCCGGGTGCGGTGAACCAGGCGAAGATGCCGGTATAGAGCAGGGGCGTGATGATGGAGGTGATCGAGAACAGGCTGGTCATGGCGCCTTGCAGTTCGCCCTGCGCCGAAGGCGGCACCTTGGCGGCGGCCAGGCTGCGCAGCGGCGGGTCGGCCAGGGCCTCCAGGCAGGTGGCCCCGACGACCACATACACCATCCAGCCCTGCCACGCCGCGGCATAGCCGAAGGCGGCGAGCGCGGTGAAGACAAGGCCGATCGCGGCGGTGCGCCATTCGCCCAGCCGCGGGATGACGCGCGGCAGCACCAGCGCCATCACCAGCGCGCCGCCCAGGCCGTACAGCCCCAGCGACAGGCCGATCTCGCGCTGGCTCCAGCCGTAGCGGTAGCTGCCGACGAAGGACCACACCGCCGGATAGACCATGTGGCCGAGCGTCATGAGGAAGAACACCAGCCCGATCCAGCCGATGCCGGGATAGGCGCGCATCTGCCTGAGCGCGCCCAGCGGATTGGCGCGCCGCCAGTCGAAGCGGCGGCGGTGCCGCCTTGCCAGCGTTTCCGGCAGCAGGAACCAGCCGACCAGGAAATTGCAGAAGGCGAGCGCGGCGGCGAAATAGAAGGGCACGCGCGGACCGAACTCGCCCAGCAGCCCGCCCAGCACCGGGCCGATGACGAAGCCGACGCCGAAGGCGATGCCGAGCAGGCCGAAATTCCTGGCCCGCGTCTCGTCGGTGCTGACGTCGGCGATCAGCGCCGAGGCGGTCGAATAGGAAGCGCCGCTGATGCCGGCCAGCACCCGGCCGATGAACAGGATCGGGTAGGACCAGGCGATGGCGCAGATGAGGTTGTCGATGGCGAAGGTGAACACCGAGGCCAGCAGCACCGGCCGCCGCCCGAAGCGGTCGGACAGATTGCCGATCAGCGGCGCGAACAGGAACTGCATGGCCGCATAGACGAAGAACAGCCAGCCGCCCTCGATCGCCGCCTCGCTGACGCCGACGCCCGAAAGCTCTTCCAGATAGGCCGGCAGCACCGGCATGATGATGCCGAAGCCGATGATGTCGAGCAGAAGCGTGGTGAAGACGAGCGCGAGTCCGCGCCTGACGAGTGCGGCTTCCATGACGGATCATCCTGTTTCTGTTCCGCCCGGCCGAAGCGGACGCTTCTTATAGGCGCGGCGCTGCGGCGTCACAACCGAGCACGGCGTCGATCGTTTTCATGCCGACATATGCCGCCGGTCGTGGATATGGCCGGACGGGGTGTCGGAAAGAAGCGCCCGCACGACCGCCGCCACATGCCGCACGCCCGCGTCCCGGTCGCGCCGGCTGTGCCAGGCCAGATGCAGCGGAAAGCCTTCCACCGCGACCGGCGGCTCGAATGCGGCGAAACGAGCCTCGGCGCCGGCCGGCACGCAGCGGCTGGGCAGCAGCGCGATCAGGTCGGTGTCTTCCAGCAGCGGCGGAACCATGAGGAAGGAGGGCACCACGATCCCCACCCGGCGCGAAAGTCCGCGCGCGGCCAGCGCTTCGTCCAGCGCGCCGCGCGTCTGCCCGCGCCCGGAGACCAGCACATGCGGATGCGCCAGCCAGCTTGCGAGGCTGAAACCGGCAGCCGCCGGATGCCCCTTGCGCATCATGACCAGGTAGCTTTCCTGCAGCAGCGTCTCGCGGTGCAGGCTCTGGTCCGGCTCCGGAAACACGGAGACCGCCAGGTCGGCCGCGCCCCTGTCCAGCGCCTCGCGCGCGGCGCCGGCGCCCACCCACGGCTCGATGACGAGGTCGATGCCCGGCGCCGTCTGCGAAAGGCGCCGGTGCATCGCGCCCGCGACCACCGAGGCCGGGAAGTCCGACATCACGATGCGCACCGTCTGCCGAAGGGTGGCGAGGTCAGGCTCGGGCGGGTCGAGCACATAAGCCGTCTGGGCCAGCAGCGTCTTCAGCGGCCCGCGCAGCGCCTCGGCCCTGGGCGTCAGCCGCATGCCGCCGCGCCCGCGCGTCAGCAGCGGATCTGAGAACAGGTGGCGGCAGCGATCCAGCGCGCTCGATGCGGCTGGTTGCGACAGGCCGAGCCGCTCGGCAGCGCGCGAGACATGCGCCTCGTCGAGCAGCACGTCGAGCACCACCAGCAGGTTGAGATCGACCGATCTTAAATTCATGAAATCAATAATAACATATATCAAAGATCGATTGGAGTAATTTTGATCGAAGCTTCATCCTCGCGGCATTCCACCAAGGAGAACCGCCATGAAGACCCTGATCCTGCTTTTCCATCCCGAGCCCGCCCGCTCCATCACCAATGCCGCGCTTGCCGAAGCCGCCCGCACCGTCGAGGGCGTGGAGATCGTCGACATGCAGGCGGCCTATCCCGACGGCCGCCTCGGCATGTTCGAGGCCGGCGCCGTGGAGGCGCAACGGCTGCTTTCGGCCGACCGGATCGTGCTGCAGTTCCCGGTGCAATGGTATTCCACGCCGCCGCTGCTGAAGGCCTGGCTGGATGCGGTGCTGACGCGCATGTACTACGTCTTCCACGAGACGGAGGGCGCGCGGCTGGAGGGCACGCCGGTCATGATCGCCGCCACCGCCGGCAATGTGCCGGAAGCCTATGCGCCGACCGGCCAGAACTTGTTTGCGATGGCCGACCTGCTGAACCCGTTACGCGCCGCCGCCTATCGCTGCAGGCTGCCGTGGGCCGAGCCGTTCGTGGTCTATCGCGCCGGCAAGCTGTCGGACGAAGAACTCGCAGGCGAAGCGGCGCGCTATGTCGAAACCCTTAGGGCCTGGACGGCCACGCCGGTGTCCGCGCTGGCGGCGTGAAGACGAAGGCGTAGGGGATCGCGAAGGGCGGGTGCTCGCCTCAGATCGGGTTGTTGAAGGTGTCGCAGTCGGAAAGCTTGCCGCTCTTGAAGCCGGCGGCGAACCATTTCTGGCGCTGGGCCGAGGTGCCGTGGTTGAAGCTTTCGGGCACGACATAGCCCTGCATCTTCTTCTGCAGGGTGTCGTCGCCTATCTGCTTGGCGGCATTCAGCGCATCCTCCAGATCGCCGCGCTCGAGGATGCCCTTCTGGTCGGTGTAGTGGCCCCAAACTCCGGCGAAGCAGTCGGCCTGCAGTTCCACCTGCATCGACATGTGATTGGCGTCGACCTCGCTCATCGACTGGCGCATCTGGTTGAACTTGGGCAGCACGCCGATCAGGTTCTGCACATGGTGGCCCACCTCGTGCGCGATGACATAGGCGTTGGCGAAATCGCCGGAAGCGCCGAACTGCTGCGAAAGCTGCCGGAAGAAGCTCATGTCCAGATAGACCTTGCGGTCGCCCGGGCAGTAGAACGGCCCCGAGGCGGCGGACGCGAAGCCGCAGGCCGAGCGCACCTGGCCGGAAAACAGCACCAGCTTGGGGTCCTGGTAGGTCATGCCGTTGGCCTTGAAGATGCCGCTCCAGACGTCTTCCGTCTCGGCCAGCACCGTGGCCACAAACTGCTTCATCTCGTCGTTGGCGCCCGACTGGTCGCCGGAGGGCGACATGGGTTGCGACTGGGTGATCTGGCCGCTGCCGTCGTCGAGCCCGCCGTCGCCCAGAACCTGCCACGGGTCGATGCCTATGGCCTTCAGCACGAAGAACAGCACGATCAGGATGACGATGCCGGAAATGCCGCCGCCGCCGACGCGGCCGCCGATGGGGATGCGGAACTGACCCGGTCCGCCGCCCAACCCGCCCCCGAGACCGCCGCCCTGGCCGCGCTGGTCCTCGATATTGTCGCTTTGCCGCCGGCCCTTCCAGAGCATTTTCTCTCCTCGCGATAGCTGTTGAGGTCGCCGCACCCGCGCCGCCACGCAAGTAAACTAGGTAGCGCAACGGCCGTTCCAAGTCACAGGCTTTTTCCGGCTCGGCAACGCAAGATTGCAGTGCGACGGGCAACAACCCGGCGCGGCTGTACGGCGCCGGAAAACGGCCGGCATCTACCGCGCGGGAGCGGGCAGGGGCGGCCTGGCGCTGCTGCGCAATTCGGCGGCATAGGAGGCCGTGGCGACCGCGACGGCGACGAAGAGCGCGACGGCGCCGAACAGCGGCAGGGCGCGGTAACCGTAGCCGGCATCGAGCACCGCCGCACCGAGCGAGGCGGCCAGCGCGATGCCCACATTGAAGCCGGCCGGGATGAGCGAGGAGGCGAGGTTGGCGGCATCCGCCGTCCAGCCGAGGATGCGAGTCTGCACCGCCGTGCCGATGGAGAAGTTCAGCCCGCCCCACAAGAAGATCGCCGCCACCATCGGCAGTGGATAGGGGCCGGCCAGATAGAGCGCGACCAGCATCGCGGCCTGTAGCGCCAGCATGACGATCAGCGAGGGCATCAGCTTCCAGTCGGAAAGCCGGCCGCCGGCGAAGACGCCCACCGTGGCGCCGACGCCGTTGAGCAGCAGCACCCAGGGCACCCAGCCGGCGGAAAGGCCGGTGACTTCCTGGAGCAGCGGGGCGATGTAGGTGAAGGGGCCGAATTGGCCCATCATCAGCATCAGCATGACGATGAGCGAGGTCCACACCTGCTGGCGGCCGAGCACGCGCACCTCCTTGCCGAGGCCGGCGGGCGGGCGCGGCGCGCCGACCCGTCGCGGCAGCAGCGCGGCCATGGCGACGGCGGCGGCGATGCCCAGCGCGCCCATCGCCCAGAAGGTGGCGCGCCACCCGAAGGCGTTGCCGATAGCCGTGCCCGCCGGCACGCCGACGATGTTGGAGATGGTGAGGCCGGCCAGGATGAAGGCGATGGCGCGGCCGCGCTGGTGGGGCCGCACGAGACTGACCGCCACCACCATGGCCACGCCGAAGAACGTGCCGTGCGCGACGGCCACCGCCACCCGCAGCGCCAGCATGGAGGCGAAGTCCGGCGCCAGCGCGCAGGCGGCCTGCCCCGCGGTGAACACGGAGATCAGCCCCAGCAGCAGCGTCTTGCGCGTCAGCGCGGGCGTGGCGAGCGTCAGCAGCGGGCCGCCCACGGCGATGCCCAGCGCGTAGCCGGAAACCAGATAGCCTGCCGAGGGGATCGACACGCCGAGCCCGTCCGCCACCTCCGGCAGCACGCCGGCGATGACGAACTCGGTGGTGCCGAAGGCGAAGGCGGCGAGAAACAGGGCAATGAGCGGAAGCGGCATGAGTTCGGCCTGCCAGCAAGGGGAAACGGTCTCAAACCACGGGCGCGGCCCGCAGGCAATCGGGAAATGGTGGATGCGGCCCCGGCCGCGTGAGCCGGGATTCGTTCCGGAGGGAAGACCCGCGCGCCACACGGTCCCGACTGCCTTGCGGCGATGGAAAGGGCCTCTCAGCCGGCCTTCAGGCGCGACTCGCGCAGAAGCCCGTGCTCCTCCAGCACCGGATAGGCGATCGAGGCCAGCAGCGAGTTGATCTGCTTGAGGTCGCGGATGGTGTCCAGGTGGATGGTGCTGGTCTCGACCGACCGCGGGGTGCCGTCGCGCAGGCGCAGGAAATGGCTCTGGCTGGTCTCCTTCTCGCGGTCGCGCAGCCGGTCCTTTTCCAGCACGAGCTGGCGGGCGGTCTCGGTGTCGTGGGAGACCAGCACGTTGAAGGCCATGCGCGCATTGGCCAGCACGGAGGCGTGGAAGGCGGTCAGCTCGCGCCAGCCCTCGGGCGTGAACTCCAGCCCGTGCTCGATCTTCTTGCGGACATGGACGAGCATGTTGCGCACGATGATGTCGCCCACCTGCTCCAGCTTCACGCAGGCCCCGATCAGCTCCTGGCAGCGTAGCGCCTCGGCCTCCGTCAGCGGATTCCTGGTGACCTTGGCGAGATAGAGCTTCACGGCCGCATGACGGGCGTCGACACGGTCGTCCAGCGCGGCCAGCGCCTTGATCTTGGCCTCGTCGGCATCCTCGTAAAGCTCGATGATGCGCTTCAGCATGATCTCGACCGTCTCGCAGATGCGCACCACCTCACGCGTGGCGTTGGCCAGCGCCTGCGAGGGCGTGCCGAGGGCGGCCTCGTTGAGCGCCGAAAGCTCGGCAACCTGAAGCGCGTCGGCCGGCTCCTGCGGGGCGGCCAGCGCCACGAGCCTCTCCGAGGCGCGGTAGACGACGCCCGCCAGCGGCAGGCCCGCCAGAAGGATGATGACGTTGAACAGGATGTGGGCGTTGACGATCTGGTCGGAGGCGGTGGTGCCGATGAAGGCGACGTCCGGCTTGAAGATCATGAACAGGACGAGTATGACGACCGAGCCCATGCCGCGCATGAGAAGGTTGCCGATGGGCACGACGCGCACGGCCGCGTCGGCGCCGCGCGTCAGCATGGGGGCGATGACCGAGGAGCCCAGGTTGACGCCCAGCACCAGCACCACGCCGAGTTCCGGGGTGATGAGGCCGCGGCCGGCGAGCGTGGCCATCAAAAGCACGGCGGCGATGGAGGACTGGAACAGCCAGGTGACGACGGCCGCCAGCAGGAAGGCGGTGACGGGGTCGCCGGAGAAATAGTTGATGATGACCGGCATGAGCTGGCTTTCGCGCAGCGGTTCGGAGGCCTGGCCGATCATCTCCAGCGACAGGATCAGGAGGCCGATGCCGACCAGGATGCGGCCGATCTGGCGCCAGTCGCGCCGCTCGGTGGCCATGAACATGAAGGTGCCGGCGATCAGGCACAGCGGCACCAGCAGCGTCAGGTCGAAGGTGAGCAGCTTGGTGACGATGGCCGAGCCTATCTCGGCGCCGCGCACGGCAAGCTGGCCAGCCGCGCCCGAGACGATGCCGGCGCCGGCGAAGGAGCCGACCAGCAGAGTGACGGCGGTCGAGCTTTGCAGGGCGATGGCAAGCCCCGTGCCCGCCAGCACGGCCATGATCGGATTGCGCATGGTGGCGCGCAGGCGCCGCCGCAGCACGTCGCCATAGGCGCGCTCGACGCCGGTCTTGACCATGCGGGTCGCAAACAGCATCAGCGCCACCGCGCCGGCGAGATGGATCAGGACGATGGAGCCGCTGTCGCTCATGGGCGGCGCGCTCCGGCACGCTGCTTCCCGGAGCAGGAGCCCGTCCCCGGCCTGGCGGCCGCATGCGCCTTCCGGGCGGGCACCGGGCAGAAGAACGGTGCAGGGCGGGCACGGGGCAGGGCGCGAATCATGGGCGGTTACGGGCTTTCAGCTTGGCCAAACAGATTAGCCGGGAAAATGTCCTTGTCCAGTTGAACGCGGCCCTCCACGCGCGACGGCCGATGCCGGAAAAGCGCATGCGCAGCCGCAGCCGGGCGCCGCCGCGCCGGCCCGCCGAAAACGCCGGCGGTGCGGCGGCGGATGCCAAGTCGCTGCAACCGGTTTTCGTAAATATGGATATTCATTACAAAAATGTAAGGTGCCCGTTCAGTTTCGGTTCATGGGCCCGATCGTATTCCTCGCACATCGACAACCGAGGAGTGCCTGAAATGAAACGTCTTGTCCTTGCCGCCGTCGCCGCCTCCATGCTGGCCGCGCCCGTCATGCAGGCGCAGGCCGCGCCGATCGCCGCGCCGGCCATGCCGCAGTCGAACCTGGTGCAGGCCGACTGGAAGAAGCCCAACGACCGTCGCCACATGCAAAGGCCGCCTGTCGTGAAGAAGAAGGACATGCGCAGGTCGCATTGGCAGCGTGGCCAGAAATATTCCGACTGGCGCCGCTACAAGGGCGTGAAGGACTACCACCGCTACGGCCTGAGGCGCCCCGGCCCCGGCCAGCAGTGGATCCGCGTCGGCAACGACTATCTGCTGGTGGGCATGATGACGGGCATCATCGCCGGCATCGCCGCCGCGCACTGACAGCCAAGCCTCCGGTCAAACGAGAAGGCGGCCCCTCCCTGCGGGCCGCCTTTCCCGTTTCCGGGGCCGGCCGGGGCGGTCAGCCCGCCTTCTTGTCGTTCTTCTGCGTTTCCAGCATGTAATACACTTGTAGGCTTCGACTTTCAGCCGCCATGAAGGCCCCGCCCCTGTGAAGATCGGGCATGGGCGCATGGCGGAGCGCTTTAGGAGTCGTGCCGGCGACGGGGCGTGGCTATATGAGGAAAAAAGAGTTTCCCATGCGCTTTCCGCCCGCCTTCCTCGACGAGATACGCGACCGCGTGCCGATTTCGGCCGTCATCGGCGCGCGCGTGGCCTGGGACCGCCGGAAGACCAACGCCGGCAAGGGCGACTTCTGGGGCTGCTGCCCCTTCCACGGCGAGAAGACGCCGTCTTTCCACTGCGAGGACCGCAAGGGCCGCTACCATTGCTTCGGCTGCGGCGTCTCGGGCGACCATTTCAAGTTCCTGACCGAGCTGGACGGGCTGAGCTTTCCGGAAGCCGTGGAGCGCATCGCCGACATGGCCGGCGTGCCGATGCCGGCGCGCGACGTGATGGAGGAAAAGCGCGAGCGCCAGCGCGCCAGCCTGACCGACGTGATGGAACTGGCCACCGCCTTCTTCCAGGAGCGGCTGCAATCGGCCGACGGCGCCAGGGCGCGCGCCTATCTGCGCGACCGGGGCCTCACGCCCGCCACGCAGCAGTCGTTCCGGCTTGGCTACGCGCCCGACAGCCGCAACGCGCTGAAGGAATTCCTGGCCGCGCGGGGCGTCGACAAGGACCAGATCGAAGCCTGCGGCCTGGTGGTCTTCGGCCCGGACGTGCCTGTGTCCTACGATCGCTTCCGCGACCGCATCATGTTCCCTATCCCGGATTCGCGCGGCAAGATCATCGCCTTCGGCGGGCGGGCGATGTCGCCCGAGGTCTCGGCCAAGTACCTCAATTCGCCCGAGACCGAGCTCTTCCACAAGGGCAACGTGCTCTACAATTATGCGCGCGCCCGCAAGGCCGTGGCGCGCGGCGGCACGCTGGTCGTCGTCGAAGGCTATATGGACGTGATCGCCCTGGCCCAGGCCGGCTTCGAGAATGCGGTCGCGCCGCTGGGCACGGCCCTGACCGAAAACCAGATGGAGCTTCTGTGGCGCGTGGCCGGCGAGCCGATGCTGTGCTTCGACGGCGACGGAGCCGGGCTGAAGGCGGCCTGGCGCGCCGCCGACCTCATCCTGCCGTCCATCCAGCCCGGCCGCACGGCGCGCTTTGCGCTGCTGCCCGAAGGCAAGGACCCCGACGACCTCGTCAAGGCCGATGGGGCGGACGCTTTCCGCGCCGTGCTCGACGATGCGCGGCCGCTGGCCGATCTTCTGTGGATGCGCGAGACCTCCGGCGCCGTGTTCGACACGCCGGAGCGGCGGGCGGAACTGGAAAAGACGCTGCGCGAGCTGGCGGGACACATCCGCGACGAGAGCGTGCGCTTCCACTACAATCAGGAGATGCGCGAGCGCGTGCAGAGCTTCTTCGGCGCGCAGCGCGGCCCCCGGCAACGCGGTTCCGGCTCCTCCGGCGAGCGCCGTCCCGGCGGGCAGTGGTCGCGCGGCGGCGCGCCGCAGCGCAGCGCCATCAGCGAAAGCCTCGGCCGCTCGGCGCTGGTGCGGCGCGCAGGCGAGGCGATGTCGGTGCGCGAGGCCACCCTCATGGTGGCGCTGGTCAACCACCCGGCGCTGATCGACGAGAATTTCGAGCATGTGGAGTTTCTGGACCTGGCCAATGGCGACCTGCGCAAGCTGCACGCGGCGCTGCTCGATGCGCTGGCGCATGACGAGGCCGACGACCGCGAGGCGGTGATCGGGGGGATCGAACGCGCCGGCTGCCGCGACATATGGGAGCGGGCGGTGGCGCTGGCGCGCAAGACGCGGCAATGGCCGGCGCTGGAGAACGCGGCGATCGAGGACGCGCGCGACGCCTTCGCCCAGGCGCTGCACTTGCACCGCAGCGCCCGCACCTTACATAGGGAGCTGAAGCAGGCCGAGGCCGCGCTGGCCACGGACCCGACCGATGAGAATTACCGCCATCTGGTCGAGGTGCAGGCGCAATTCCGCGACGTGCAGGCGACCGAGGCGCTTATCGAAGGCTTCGGCGTGTCGTCGGGACGGGCGGCCCGAAGCTGAGCAGGGGCCGGCGATTCGGCAATTGATTCGCTTTTTTGTCGCGAATCATGGCACAGGCGCTTGACCTTCCGCCGGATTGGCGGAATCAGGAGCGATTCGAGGTGTTAACCCCGGCCGGACATCGACGGAGAACCGATGTGGAGTGCCGGCACTGGACGGGAAGGGACGCCCGCCACAGATATCAGGGTTAATCTGGACTTAAGTGAGATGCGGTTAGTGGCTTGTCAGGTGCGTGTTCCAGCCGAACACCTCTGATTCGTCAGGATCGGCAGCGAAGCGGCCATATGGAAGGGCCGTCTGGAGAAGACAAAGAATGGCGACAAAGGAAAAGGAAGAGGTCGAGAACGAACGCGAGGGCACGACCGACGGCCCGCTGCTCGACCTTTCCGACGATGCTGTCAAGAAGATGATCAAGGCCGCCAAGAAGCGCGGCTACGTGACCATGGACGAGCTGAACTCGGTGCTGCCTTCGGAGGAAGTGACCTCCGAGCAGATCGAGGACACCATGGCCATGCTTTCCGACATGGGCATCAATGTCGTCGAGGACGACGAGCAGAGCGACGACAGTGACGGCGACGGCAACGATGGCGAGGAAGAAGCCAACGAGCTTGCCGAGCAGACCGGCACCGCGGTGGCCGCCGTCGCCAAGAAGGAGCCGACGGACCGCACCGACGACCCCGTGCGCATGTATCTGCGCGAGATGGGCTCGGTGGAGCTTCTGTCGCGCGAGGGCGAGATCGCGATCGCCAAGCGCATCGAGGCCGGCCGCGAGACCATGATCGCGGGCCTGTGCGAATCCCCGCTCACCTTCCAGGCCATCATCATCTGGCGCGAGGAGCTGAACGAGGCCAAGATCCTGCTGCGCGAGATCATCGACCTGGAGGCCACCTATGCCGGCCCCGAGGCCAAGCAGGCGCCGGTGGTCGAGCGCGTCGAGGAAGACGCCAAGGCCAAGGCCGACGAGAAGCCGCGCCGCGGCTCGCGCGAAGACGACGACATCACCAATGTCGGCGGCGAGACGCGTACGGACGACGACGAGGAAGACGAGGACGAGGCCAACCTGTCGCTCGCGGCCATGGAGGCCGAGCTTCGCCCCCAGGTGATGGAGACGCTGGACGTCATCGCCGACACCTACAAGAAGCTGCGCAAGCTGCAGGACCAGCAGGTGGAGAACCGGCTGGCGGCGGCCGGCACGCTGTCGCCCAGCCAGGACCGCCGCCTGAAGGAGCTGAAGGACCAACTCATCACGGCCGTGAAGTCGCTGTCGCTCAACCAGGCGCGCATCGAGGCGCTGGTCGAGCAGCTCTACGACATCAACAAGCGCCTGGTGCAGAACGAGGGCAAGTTGTTGCGGCTCGCCGAAAGCTATGGCGTACGGCGCGAGGAGTTCCTGCGCGAATACCAGGGTTCCGAGCTGGACCCCAACTGGATCGGCTCCATCGCCACGCTGACCACGCGCGGCTGGAAGGAATTTTCCGCGCGCGAGCAGCGCGCGATCCAGGACCTGCGCACCGAGATCCAGAACCTGGCCACCGAGACCGCCATCTCCATTGCCGAGTTCCGCAAGATCGTGAACCAGGTGCAGAAGGGCGAGCGCGAGGCGGCCATCGCCAAGAAGGAGATGGTGGAGGCCAACCTGCGCCTCGTCATCTCCATCGCCAAGAAGTACACCAACCGCGGCCTGCAGTTCCTTGATCTCATTCAGGAAGGCAATATCGGCCTGATGAAGGCGGTCGACAAGTTCGAGTACCGGCGCGGCTACAAGTTCTCGACCTACGCCACATGGTGGATCAGGCAGGCGATCACCCGCTCGATCGCCGACCAGGCCCGCACCATCCGCATCCCCGTGCACATGATCGAGACGATCAACAAGATCGTGCGCACCTCGCGCCAGATGCTGCACGAGATCGGCCGCGAGCCGACGCCGGAGGAACTGGCGGAGAAGCTCGCCATGCCGCTGGAGAAGGTGCGCAAGGTGCTCAAGATCGCCAAGGAGCCGATCTCCCTGGAGACGCCGGTGGGCGACGAGGAGGACAGCCACCTGGGCGATTTCATCGAGGACAAGATGGCCATCCTGCCGATCGACGCCGCGATCCAGGCCAATCTGCGCGAGACGACGACGCGCGTGCTGGCCTCGCTGACGCCGCGCGAGGAGCGCGTGCTGCGCATGCGCTTCGGCATCGGCATGAACACCGACCACACGCTGGAGGAAGTCGGCCAGCAGTTCTCGGTGACGCGCGAGCGCATCCGCCAGATTGAGGCCAAGGCGCTGCGCAAGCTCAAGCACCCCAGCCGGTCGCGCAAGCTGCGCAGCTTCCTCGACAGCTAAGCCGCCGCATGAAAGACGTTTCGGAAAACCCGGCTTCGGCCGGGTTTTTTGTCGGCCGGAGCATTTCTCTCCTCGTCATTCCCGGGCCGGCGCCCGCCCATGGCGTTTGCGGCCCGCGAGGTTCATAATCGCCGCGGCGGTTGGGCATTGAAGCCGGCGCCGCGCGTGGCGGTTTTGATCCGCGTCACGGCACCGGAGGGAGGTGAGACGTGACCACATACATCATGCTTCTGAACTGGACCGACATGGGCATCAAGAATGTGCGGGAGTCGCCCAAGCGTCTCGATCTGGCGCGCAAACAGCTTGCCGACATGGGCGGCGCCTTCAAGGAATTCTACCTCACCATGGGCGACCACGACATGGTGGCCATCTGCGAGGCCCCCGACGATGCGGTCGCGGCGCGTTTCGCCTTGCAGATCGGCATGGGCGGCAATGTGCGCTCGCGCACGCTCAAGGCGTTCCCCGAGAGCGCCTATCGCGAGGTGATCGCTTCGCTGGGCTGAAGGCGAGGCCGGCGGCGTGCTGGCGGATCGATTCAACGCGCCGCCCTATGTCGTTGATCTTCAAGGCAAGCCGGCCGGCTTCCGATTGCGCGGTTGCGCGCGCCATTCCGGCCGGATACGCTTTGCCATGGCCGGCATCCAGACGCTTCTTTCCCTGCAGACCGGCGGCGCCGGGCTTTACGAGTTCACCGACCGGGCGGAGGCCTTCGTCCAGGGAGCGGGCATCGAGACCGGCCTTCTGACCCTGTTCGTGCGCCACACCTCCTGCTCGCTGCTGATCCAGGAAAACGCCGACCCCGACGTCAAGCGCGATCTCGACGCCTTCTTCGGCCGCCTGGTGCCGCCGGCCGACGATCCGGCCATGGACTATCTGGTGCATCGCCTGGAAGGGCCGGACGACATGCCGGCACACATCAAGGCCGCCCTGACGGCGACTTCGCTGTCGGTGCCGGTCACCGGCGGCCGCCTGGCGCTCGGCACCTGGCAGGGCATCTACCTGTTCGAGCATCGCAGCCGCCCGCACCGGCGCGAGATCGTGTTGCACCTCGCCTGACGGGCGAGGCTTCCGGACGGCTCGTCTCGTCTTCGCACCGGCGCCCGCTCAAAAAACTGCGATGCATCGTAAGATATATCTTGAATTCGTTCCTCGGCAGGCGCAATTAAGATACATCTTACGATATAACGAAAGGAATATCCCATGCGTGAACGACATCATGATCATGAACGGGCCGAGCGCGCCTTCTGGTTCATGGCCGGCCGTGGCGGCATGCGCGGCGGTTTCGGCGGCGGCTCCGGCATGCGCGGCGGCGGCCGCGGCGGGGCGCGCGACATGCTGCGCGCCGGGCGCCTGTTCGGCGACGGCGACCTCAAGCTGATCGTGCTGGCCCTTCTGGAAGAGGCGCCCCGCCACGGATACGACGTCATCAAGGCGCTGGAGGAGCGCTCCAGCGGCGTCTACAGCGCGAGCCCCGGCGTGGTCTATCCGACGCTGACCTTCCTGGAGGAGGCCGGCCATGCCGTCTCGGTGGCGGAGGGAAGCCGCAAGGTGTTTTCCATCACCGAGGCGGGGCGGGCTCTCCTGGAGGAGAACCGCCATGCGGTGGCGCGCCTCTTCGAGCATCTCGAGCGTTTCGGCCGCAAGATGGCCCGGGCGCGCGAATGGTTCGGCTGGGAGGAGGAGGACAAGCCCGCACGGCCCGGCCGGGATGCCGTGGACCTGCGCGCGATGCGCCGGCGGCTGCGGGCCGCGCTAGCCGAGGTGCTCGACATGCCCAAGGACAAGCAGGCCGAGGCGCTTGCCATACTGGAGCGCGCCGCCGGGGAGCTGGAGGCGCTGGGGCGGGGCTGAAACGTGGCGCTTGCCCGATCGCGCGCAGGCCGGTACTGACAAGCGTCCCTGCCCTATATGAAAGGGCGAGGACGCCAGTCGGAGGAGGTCGCTCATGTCTTTCCTGAAACGTCTGTTCGGCGGCGGCTCGTCCGAGGCGCAGGAGCCGGGCTCTGCCGCGCCCGCCAAGAAGGTGGAGCACAACGGCTTCACCATCGCCGCCACGCCCTACAAGGAAGGCGGCCAGTACCAGACCTGCGGCGTTGTCTCCAAGGAGATCGACGGCGTGGTGAAGGAGCACCGCTTCATCCGCGCCGACCGCTTCGCGGGCCTGGACGACGCCGTCGAGGTGTCGATCAAGAAGGGCATGCAGCTCGTAGACGAGCAGGGCGAGCAGATTTTCAGGTAGGCTGCGGCGGGTGCCCGGGACCTGAAGTCAGGCCGCGGCCTCTATGTCGGTCAACCGGAAGTCCTCGCCCTTGAACAAGAGCGGCATAGCTTCCAGCCGCGCCGTGGCGTAGGCGATGCAGTCGCCGAAATTGAGCGCCGCCGGGTGCCGCCCCTTGCCGTAGCGCAGGAAGGCTTCGCGGGCGACGGCTGCGTGGTCCGCGGCGAAAGGGATGGCGCGGATCGCCGCCGTCTGCATATAGGCATCGAGCCGTCGCAACCCCTCGTCGCCGTAAAGGCTTGAGATGACCATGGCCGTTTCGAGCAGGCCGGGTGCGGCCATCGCCTTGAGCGGCGCTGTGGCGATCAGATGATTGAAACGCCCGGCTTCCGGCTCGAGCCTGAAAATGGCGACGATGGCCGACGAATCGATGATCATCGTGACGGCTTCATCGAGGCAGGAAGTTCCGGCACGCCGAGCGCGTCGTAGCCGAGCACCTCGTCTTCGCCCAGGTCAGACTGCATCGGCAGTTGCGCGGCTTCCCGCGCAATCGCCATGAGTTGCGCCTCCAATGCTCCGGCCTGCTGCGGCACCAGCCTTTCGCGCGCGACTTCGCGCTGAAGGCTCTGGCGTATCGCTTCGGTCACCGACACGCGGCGGCGGCGGGCAAGCTCGCGTGCCAGCTCTTCAACTTCCACGTTCTTGATCGAAAGCGCCACTATATACACCTCAATTTTTTGTATAATATAGCAGGTAATGCGCGCCGAGGCCAGCATCGCCGGCACACCCCGCATCACCCTCCCGCCTGCCTTGCCTTGCTTGCATCCGGCCGGCGGGGCGGGCAAGGATCGGGGCTGACCGCAACACGAGGCCCCGGGAAAATGTCGCTTCAGAAAAAAACCCTGTTCATCTCCGGCGGGTCGCGCGGCATCGGGCTGGCGATCGCGTTGCGCGCGGCGCGCGACGGCGCCAACGTCACCATCGCGGCCAAGACCGCCGAGCCGCATCCGAAGCTGCCCGGCACCATCTACACGGCGGCGCAGGCGATCGAGGAGGCCGGGGGCAGGGCGCTGCCGGTCGTCTGCGACATACGCGAGGAGGAGCAGGTGGCCGCGGCGGTGGCCGCCACGGCGGAGAAGTTCGGCGGCATCGACATCTGCATCAACAATGCCAGCGCCATCCAGCTCACCGGCACGCTGGACACCGACATGAAGCGCTTCGACCTGATGCACCAGATCAGCGCGCGCGGCACCTTTCTCGTCTCGAAAACGTGCATTCCGCACCTGAAGGCGGCCGCCAACCCGCACATCCTGAATCTGGCGCCGCCGCTCGACATGAAGGCCAAGTGGTTCAAGGGCCACGTCGCCTACACCATGGCCAAGTTCGGGATGTCGATGTGCACCCTTGGCATGAGCGCGGAATTCGCCGCCGACGGCATCGCCGTCAACTCGCTTTGGCCGCTGACGGCGATCGACACGGCCGCGGTGCGCAACCTGCTGGGCGGGGCGGGCGTCGCCGCCATGAGCCGCTCGCCCGAGATCATGGCCGACGCCGCCCACGCCATCCTGACCCGGCCGGCGCGCGCGACCACCGGCAATTTCTTCATCGACGAGGAGGTGCTGCGCGAAGAGGGCGTGACCGACTTCTCGCGCTATGCGCCGGGCGCCAAGGGGCCGCTCGCCGGCGATTTTTTCGTCCCGGACGAGGTGTTCGCGCGCACCGACACGAAAGTTACGGGGCTGTTCTAAAGGCCGGCGATAAAAAGACCCGGCCGGGGAGAACCCCGACCGGGCCTCTTGTCCCGCCGGAGACGGGACGGGGCAGGGAACCCCACGCTAAATCTGGGGCCGGCAGGCCGCGGAGTCAATGACAAGCTGATTCGCGACCCCGCCCGGCCTGCCATGGCGCGTCAGCGCGCGCTCACCGCCGGCGCCACCAGCGGCGTGATGCGGCGGATGGCGACGCGCCGGTTCTGCCGCTCGGGCGCCTGCGTGCTCACCTTCAGGTAGCGCTCGCCGTAGCCCTGGGTGGTCAGGTTCTCCGGCGGAATATCGAACATGTCGGTGAGCGCTTCGGCCACCGCCTCGGCGCGCCGGTCGGAAAGCGCCAGATTGGCGGTGTCCGAGCCGACGGCGTCGGTGTGGCCCTCGATCAGGAACATTTCGGCCGGGTTCTTCTCCAGCAGGCGCTCCATCGCGTCGGCCACGCCCTCCAGCTTTTCGGCCTCGCCCTGCGAGATGGTCGCCGAGCCGAAGTCGAAGTTCAGCGTGTCGAGGTCGACGCGGCGGGCGATGTCGCGCACGCGGGCAGAGCGCTTGACCTCGTCGATCGAGTAGAGGCGCTGCACCCGCTCCACCGGCGGCTGCTCGAGGAAGTCGTAATAGTCGTCCGGCCCGTGCGCTTCCTCCGCGTCGAAGATGTAGCGGTCGCGCGGGATGGTGAGCCGGAGCGGCGGCAGGTCGTCACCGGGATCGCGCCAATCGCGCACGTCGCCGTAATAGCGCTCGTCGACATAGTTCAGCACATATTCGCGTCCGTCCGGCGTGATGCGCGAGCGGCGGATAACGTCGCCGTTGCGGTTGCGGATGGTGACGACGCGCACGCCGTTGTCGCGCTCGATGGTTTCGCGGACCTGGCCGCGCGGCAGGTCCTCGTAATAGACATCCTTGGAGCGGTAGCGCAGGCGTTGCCGGTCGTCGCTCTCCACCATCGTCTGGTTGTTGAACTGCAGGATGACGCGGTTGCCGATCTCCTTCAGCACGTCCGCGCCTTCAGGGCGCGGACGCCGGGCGATGTCCTCGTTGGGCGCCCGGTCGAGCCGTTTGCCCTTCTCCTGCGTGACGGGCTGGATCTTCTCCGGCTGGATGGCCTGCTGCGCGGCCCTGTCGTCGGTGGGCGGCGGCCCCTGCTCGGCGGCCGCGGCCGGAGGCTGCGCCGGCTGCTGGCCCTGCGCGCCGGCTTCGGCCGGCTTTCTGCGCTGCCGTTCGCCGCCTTCGCCGCGCGCCGGCCTCTGCAGGTCCTTCTGGCTGTCGAGGATGGGCGCCTCGCCGCCCTGCTGTGCCTCGGCGGGCTGCTGCCGCTGGGGCGGCGTCGGCGCCACTTCGGGCGCCTGCTGCTCGCCTTGCTGCTGTTCGCGCTGCTTGCGGCGCTGCTCGCGCTTCTGTTCGGCATCGGAAGCCGGCTGCTCCGGCGCGGGCGCGGTCTGCTCGGCCTCGGGCTTGGGCCGCGGCGCCTGCTGCTCGCCTTGCTGTTGTTCCTGTTGCTGCTGTTCGCGCTGCTTGCGGCGCTGCTCGCGCTTCTGTTCGGCATCCGAAGCCGGCTGCTCCGGCGCGGGCGCCGCCTGCTCAGCCTCGGGTTGGCGCTGCGGCGCCTGCTGTTCGCCTTGCTGCTGTTCCTGTTGCCGCTGTTCGCGCTGTTTGCGGCGCTGCTCGCGCTTCTGCCCGGAATCGGAAGCCGGCTGCTCCGGCGCGGGTGCCGCCTGCTCGGCCTCGGGCTGGCGCTGCGGCGCCTGCTGCTCGCCTTGCTGTTGTTCCTGTTGCCGCTGTTCGCGCTGTTTGCGGCGCTGCTCGCGCTTCTGTCCGGAATCGGAAGCTGGCTGCTCCGGCGCGGGCGCGGCCTGCTCGGCTTCGGGCTGGCGCTGCGGCGCCTGCTGCTCGCCCTGCTGCTGTTGCTGGCGCTGCTGCTCGCGCTGCTTGCGGCGCTGCTCGCGTTCGTTGGGCACCGCGCAATCCTCGCCCTGGCATTCGGCCTGGGCCAGGATGACGGCTCGTGCCGCTTCGCCCTGCGCGGCCTGGGCCGCGCCCGCGAATGAAAAGGCGCCCAGCGGGGCGGAGGCGACCAGCAGGCCGAGGGCCGTTCCGGCTGCGATCCTTGGTTGAAATTTCATGCGATCTCTCCTTCTCGCGTCCTTCCGATCCACAATTGCCGTCCCCCGGGGATGGTTCCGGAATGGTGGCGATAGCGGGGCTCCCCGGCTATTGGCGGGCAAGGAACGGGCGCTCGGCGGGCATTTCGATGGCGAGATCGTGTCCGCCAGGCGCATTCGGCCTTCCGCTCCGTCGTCCCGGCCGCTTGACCTTGGGGCCGCGGCGATCCACATGGCCTGTCATGGATGCGCCTGTGCAAGACCCGCCCTTCTGGAAAACCAAGACGCTGGAAGAGATGAGCCCGGCCGAGTGGGAATCGCTGTGCGACGGCTGCGGCAAATGCTGCCTGTCGAAGCTGGAGGACGAGGACACCGGCGACATCTACTGGACCAGCGTGGCCTGCCGGCTGTTCGATGCCGGTACCTGCCGCTGCAAGGATTATGCAAACCGGCTGGCCGTGGTGTCCGACTGCGTAGGGCTGACGCCGCAGAACGTGCGCACCATTTCCTGGCTGCCCGCCACCTGCGCCTACCGGCTGGTCGCCGAAGGCCACGACCTCTACTGGTGGCACCGGCTGGTTTCCGGCAGCGCCGAGACCGTGCACGAGGCCGGCATTTCCATTCGGGGCAGGGTGCGGGCGAGCGAGGCCGAGCTTGCCGAGCCGGAAGACTATTTCGAGTATGTGCTGGACGAGGAGCCCTGAGCCGGGCGGCGGGGGATCGGCCGGGACACCGGCCGGAACCGGTGCGCGCCGATGAACCGGGCATGAACGGCCGATTCGCGAAAGGTTCACTTCCGCGGCGCTAGGGTGCGACCATCGCTACGGCGACAAGCTTCCTGCCCCCGCTTAGGAGAACAAAATGCTCGACATGATCCGCAAAGCCGCCCTTTCCGCCGCCGTCGGCTTCGGCGCGCTGGCCGCCGTTCCCGCCGCGGCGCAGGCCGACGGCATCTACCTGAATTTCGGCGACCGGCCCGATGCCCGCTTCGGCGTCTATGCCGGCAGCCGCGACCACGGCATGCGCGACTGGCGCCGCGACCGCGACTGGCGCCGCTCCTGCTCGCCGGACCGCGCGCTGGACAAGGCCGAGCGCATGGGGCTGCGGCGCGCCCGCGTCGTCGATGTCGGCCGCAACACCATCAAGGTGGCGGGCCTCAAATACAACTCGCGCGTGGTGGTGGTGTTCGGCCGCGACCGGAACTGTCCCATCGTCTACCGCTGAGATTCAAGGGCTGCGATTGCCTCCGGCTGCAGACGCCTTGCTACCGGCTCTACCTGAGGACAAAACCCCCGCGGGAGCGATCCCTGCGGGGGTTTTTCCTTGCCGGCGGCCGGGCCGGGCCCGGCCGAAGGGGTGGGTCACTTCAACTCGAAGGTGACATTGACCTGCACGTGATAGGTGTTCTCGCCGGGCTGCACGGGCACCTTGCCGGCGGCGGCGTCGAAGGTGCGGGCGGCCGCCATCGGCATGGGCATGGGGCGGAAGTTCTGGTCGCTGATCTCCAGCACCTTGCCGACGCCGGCGCCGGCGGCCTCCGCCAGGGTCTTGGCCTTGGCGATGGCGTCGGCCACCGCCTTCTTGCGGGCTTCCGTCATGGCCGCGGCCGGGTCTTCGTTGGTGAAGGAGATGCCGCCGCCCTGGTTGACGCCGAGCGACACGGACTTGTCGAGGATCTCGCCGGTCTTGTCGATGTCGCGCACCCTGACCGACAGTGTGTTGGACACCTGGTAGGCAACGAGTTCGGCCGTCTGCGTGCCGTCGGGCTTGTCGGAATAGGTGTAGCGCGGGCTGATCTGGATGCCGGCCGTCTGCAGGTCGCGGTCGGCGATGCCGGCCGCCTTCATGGCGGCGATGACGGCGGCCATGGCGTCGTTGTTGGCGTCGAGCGCCTCGCGGGCGGTCTTGGCCTCGCGCATGACCGAAAGCGTCAGCACCGCCACGTCCGGGACCAGCGTGGCCTCGCCCTCTCCGGACACGAGGATGCGGGGCGAGACCCGCGAATCGGCGGCCGAGGCGACGGCGGGAAGGGCGGCGGCAGCGGCCGCGATGGCAAGGACGACAAGGGGTTTGGTCACAAGGGGCTTGGTCATGAAAATCTCCGTTTCTGCGATCCCGTCAGGTTTCGCCTATGGCGCGAATATGGGCTCAATTGGGCGATCTTGTCTCGCCTTGCGCGAAAGCCTTGTGAACTTTGCGGAAAAACACTAAGCAGCCCGCATGTGGGGCCTGTAGCTCAATGGTTAGAGCCGGCGGCTCATAACCGCTTGGTTGGGGGTTCGAGTCCCTCCGGGCCCACCATTTATCCTTTAAAATCAGATACTTACAATCTGGTTCGCCACGAGGTTCGCCATTCGGTTAGCCACGGCGTCGTCTGACCAGTTTCGTGACCTTATCCATGCCTTCCGTAGCCAGCAGCGCCTGCTCTGCCTCGCGCGAATAGAGTTCGGCATGCTCGATATCGTCATGGCCGAGGATTTTCATAAGCTGCCTGGTCGATGCACCGCCCTCCGCGAGCATCTTGCCAAGGGTTTTGCGCAAGCCGTGCAAGGTGTGGCCCTTGCCGATCTTGGCGGTCGAAGTCCAATCGGCCATGCGTCCGGTGATTGATTTCGCGGAAAACGGCTCGCCATACTGTGTGACGAGGACCGTCTCACCACGACGCGGCGTAGCCTCCAGCACATCCTCCAGCATCGGCGTGATGGGCACGAACACCTCGGCGCCGCCCTTTTCCTGCGTCACCAAGAAGCCGTCAACATTGCGGGTCGTCTCTCCTTGCTGGACATGGCGTGTGCAACGCTGGTCCCATCGGAGGGTAACGATATCACTGCGGCGATTTCCCAGCCAAAGCGCAAGCGCATAGGTAAGGCGCGGTGTGGTGCCGACAGGCCATCGCCGCTCAAAAGCCTCCATGGCTTCTGGGGTCCAGGCTTTCCAGCCGACATATTCAGGCCGCCATTTCAGCTTGTATGACGGATCGACATCGATCCATTCCTCATCGAGGGCGGCGTAGATCATCTTCCTGATCGCCACCAGCAGATGCTTTGCTTTGTGCGGCGTGCTGGAATGGGTGGCGATGATGTCCTTGAGATGCCGGCGACGCATGTCCTTGACCGGCACGTCGCGCCATAGGAACGGATTGTCAGGCACGACGCGCGAAAGCAAGAAGCCTTCTGCCAATTTGGCGTTCTTGGTTTTCGTGGCGACGTCGTAGGCCTTCCATTCTGCGGATTGCATGACGCGCTTCCATGCCGCGCCAAACGTTTCCGGCAAGGATGCACCCGGCATCGCAACCACGGAGGCCTTCTTTGGCGGCGCTCGCCCTTCTATCGCTGCGCGGTACGCCGCCTCAAAATCGCTCTCGCCGGGACAACCAGGTAGGCTGATCGTCTTTCCATTGCGCCGAAACCGCCATCTTTCCGTGCCGTGGCGATCCTTATACGATGAGGCATATGGGTGTTCGGCGGTCATGTCGGCACGTTACGCCGCGCGGTTTCGACCTGACAATAGACGGTCTAAGACATTTCCACCGTCATCCGGCAAATCGGTAAAGGCCGCATCGAGCGCGATACGGTCCCAAACCGTCCTGCCGTCTACGCGCTTCGGCTTCGGCATCCGGCCATCCTTGACCATCTCATCGAATTTGGTCGAACCTACGCCCACGTATCGGGCCGCCTCATCGCGCGACAGGCCCCGGGGGGCATATGCGATCGGGTCGGCCCTCGTCATTCCCGCTCTCCGGTGAGGTTAGCGGCGAGTTTCAGACTGCGTAGGATGCCGATACACGCATCTAGTGTGTCCGCGTCGAGCACTAGCCCTTGGCTGTCCAGATACAGGCTTTCAATAGTGCGAATGCACAGGTCTACAGTCTGGTCGCGTACGTCAGCTACGATTTTCAGCGCCTCGCCGCGCAACAGCGCTTCGCGCATGATCACCCGCACCGCCTCCTTGCTCTCAGTCATCGGCGGGCTCCAGGGCGGCGCGGCCGGCAGGTAACACCACCCATTCCCATGCTTTACGGTCGAATTCGATCAGGCCAAGCCGCTTGAGCTTCGTGCGAGCCTGATCCCTGGCCCTGTCACTGCTGCCATATTTCGGATCGCGGATCAGCCGTTTGATCTCGTCGTGCAAGTCCATCGCCAGCTTAGCCATGCTTCACCTCCATGGCGCGGATGGCGGAAGCGATGCGACTTGGTTCTATCAACGCCTGCGTCTTTTCCAGTTTGCGCCCGCCGCCAACGTGGTGAACAAAATTCAAAGAGTCTGCTTTCGAAGCCGCCCGTTCCAGCGTCGGCCCATGGTTCTCGTCGCAGTGGAGGATGGTGTAGCCGGCGGCGTTGAGGGCATCGATTACACGCTCTGTTCTGGTGCTGATGCTGACGTCGTAGTGCGCATCGAACAGCGCATCAAAGATGATTTTGCGCGCGTCCATATCTCACTCCTTCATGCTGGCGAGGGCGGCGCGGGCTACGATACGGCCCACGAGGCCGGGGAGCATCGATTTCACCAGCGCGGCATCGTTCCAGCCGTCGGGCAACTCCAACTCTCTTGCGAGCCATTCACCCTCGCTGCGGGCGCCATCCATCCATCGGCCATCTCGCTCGATGCCGATATGGTAGGCGTTCCAGACATTTTCGGTGACATGCTCACGCAACGCCTCTTTCAGCCGCGTCACCTCCGCTGCGAGGCGGTCGCGGTCGGCTTCAGCCTTCACCAAATCATCGGAAAAGCTGGCCGCGTCACGGCAGGCATTCAAATATTCGCCCTTCCACCTGTCGCGCTCGGCTTCGGCTGCTTCGGCGCTGACTGTGTGGAGGTTGCGGGACGATATAACTTTGCTATCAGCAATTTTCTGTAGCTGATCCCGCTCCTTCGTCAGCGTCTCCACCTGCTCTTGGAGGCTGGCGGCTATGTCAGCGCGGATGTATTCGACAGTGCCCGGTAGGTTTTCCCGGTACATGTGCCATGTGAAGGCCCAAATCCGTTCGGGGGCATCAACCATGGCTGGCCACCCGTGCGTCTTTGCCTTCCGGCTTGTCTGTGGATCGCGCCACTCGGCTCCGCATTCCGACATCGTGGCCACTGTCTCCGGCACACAGAGGGCAAGCCGTCGAGCGCGGCTTATAACCGGCCAGATGTATGCAGTCGAAACCGCACTCAGGGCATTCATAATAGGTAAAATCAGGTTGGTCGCTCATTCCCCATCCCTCCCGGCCCGAGCGGCGGCGAGCACCACCTCGACGCCCCATGAGTTCAGTTCGCAGGCATCGTCGTGCGTGTAGTTCGACGGGTTGATCTCGGGAAAGCGGTCGATAATTTCTCTTGGCACCAGCACGTAGCCACCCCCCACCGGCATGTGGTTGGCGGCGAGGGCGGAACGCACGTAGTCGAGTTCGGCGGCTGCTACGGCGGCAATGTCGTCTTTGGCAAGCGCCCGGATCAGACTGGCGCAGCTTACCAGTGCGTCATCGATGCGCTGCCAATCTGCGGCCGCCGCATCCGTCACAGCGGGGGCGGGGGCAATGGCGAGGGCTGGTTCGTAAGTCGCCTCGAAAATGTCAGGCTTGCAGGGATAGAGTTCGCCCTTGACGCCCTGAATGATCCAATCGCCCCACGACACAAGATGCAATCCTTCGAGCGTGACGATCTGGAGCAGATCAGGTAGCGGCGCATCCATATCGACGCGCTGGAGCGTGCCAGCCTCGTTACGTGCGCCGTTCCAAGCCCGATGCAACCAGTTTGGCCAATCCGAATTGTCCATCCGGTGCGCTTCGGTCATCTGGAATGCTTCGATCACCACCGGTTTCTTGCGATACTGGCCTTCGCTCGCTTCCGTCACCTGCGCCGGATTGGCGGGCTGCGGGGAGGCGTAGAGGGGGCGGAACCCGCCCTCCGCCAACGGCAGACGCATGCCATATTGTTCTGGCGTCAGAATGCTCGACGGGGTGTCAATGTTCTGCCACGCCACCGCCTCTACCTGTGCAGCAGGAGAGGCGGATAGGGATTCGATGGCTGCGTCGATCTGCTTGATGACAGCCTGGCTCTCCTTGCGGTCTGCGTTCGGGAAACTCGCCATCCATTCCAGAATGTCGGCCTTCGCGTCTACCAGCGCCTTGTGTTCGGGGGTCATGCCGTGGCCCTCCGATCTGGAGCGGAGGAGAGAGGCATCCAGTGGGTGAGGGCGTCGAACTCGACCTCCGCCACATCTGCGAATAGGTCGTCGGCATAGCGCCAATAGCCGGATTCGCCCACCTCAGCGGCGACTTGGTCGTTATACAATTCGTAGTAGATAACTTCCGGCCACTCGTAACCAGCCTCCCAGACCTGTATCTTGGTCCCATCCTTCGGCGCCGTCTCAATCGGCTGCCATCCGCCACTGGCGGGGAGAGCGGAGAGATATGCTTCGATAATAGAAGCGACGACTTCTCGCCGTTCGTGTTCGGCCAGGCCGGAGCATCCGCCTTCGCTGTAACAGCCAAGCGCAGCTTCCAGCGCGCGTTCGTCCAGTTCGGTAGGTTTGGTCATGAGCGGGCGTCCTTCTGAGCGTAGAGCAGCCGGCGCGACGTGAAGTCGAGCTTCGGCGCTGGCTTGGGAGATTTTGGCGGTGAGGGGATTTTCTGCTTCGGCTTCGGCTTGAGGCCGAGCACGGACTTGGCGACAGCCCGCACCTGGGCGCGTTCGGTGGCCTCACCAGCGGTCTTTTGGACATGGCAGGCGACACAGGCGATTTGCAGGTTCGTTTCCGAGTGCTTGCCTCCGTCCGCCAACGGCGTCTTGTGGTCAAAATGCTTGATTGTCAATGACCGTGGAATCGGGACCCTGTATTTTCGTGCAAAAGGGACCCCGGTTTTGGGGTTGATGAAGGGCACGGCGGTTAGCGCCCGATCAGGCGAAGCTGGTCGGGGTTGCACAGCCTGATCGGGTGCGGTTCGTTGGTTTTTGGCTTTAGCTTTGAGAGCGGCTCTTGAAGCGCCAGGATTCGTTTCCGGTCTCGACGATCTCGCAGTGATGCGTCAGGCGATCGAGCAGCGCAGTGGTCATCTTGGCGTCGCCGAAGACGGTGGGCCATTCGCCGAACGCCAGATTGGTGGTGATGATGACGCTGGTGCGCTCGTAGAGTTTCGAGACGAGATGGAAGAGCAACTGCCCGCCGGCCTGGGCGAAGGGCAGATAGCCCAGTTCATCGAGCACGACGAAGTCGAGCCGGGTCAGGTGATCGGCAATGCGCCCCTGGCGGCCGGCACGGGTCTCGGTCTCCAGCCTGTTGACCAGGTCGACGACATTGAAGAAGCGGCCGCGCGCGCCGTTGCGGATAAGCGCCCGGGCAATGGCGATGGCTAGATGGGATTTGCCCGTGCCGGTGCCGCCGACCAGGACGACGTTACGCTGATCGGCGACAAAGGCTCCGCCGGCAAGATCGCGGATCAGGCTCTCGTTGACGGGCGTGCCGGTGAAGTCGAAGTCATCGACGTCCTTGGCCAATGGCAGCTTGGCGACGGTGAGCTGGTATTTGATGGAGCGGGCCTGCTTCTCCGATATCTCGGCCTGCAGCAGATCGCCGACGATCTTCGGAGGTTCGTGCTGCCGCTTGATGGCGACGCCCATGATCTCGTCATAGGCTGATCGCATCCCGTAGAGCTTCAGCGTGCCCATCAGTTCCAGAACCTCGGTGCGTTCCATGATTATCTGCTCTCCTTAGACGGTCATAGCGGGCGCAGTCGGCGATCGGCTCGTGAGCCAGCTTCAGCGCCTGGGGAATGGAAAGGATCGTGCCCGGCGCCGGGTCGCGGCGGCGGGCCAGGATGTTGAGGATCACCGCCGCCGACGAGACGCCGTGATCGAGCGCCTCCTGACAGGCCGCCTCGACCGCGTTCAATCCGTCGCTCAGCACACAGGTGAGGATCGACACCATCTGCCGGTCGCCGTCATCGGCGGCCTTGAGCTTGCGGCGCACCTTCTCCATGGCCGACGGCAGAACCCAATTCTTGAACGGTGCGCCGTTGCGCAGTCCACCGGGCTTGCGGGCCAGCACCGGGACGTAATGCCAAGGGTCGTAGATCACCTCGTTGCGGCCGAAGCAGCGGGCATGTTCGCCCACGACCACGCCGTCCTGGCGGATGACGATCCGATCGGCATAGGCATGGATCTCGACCGGCCGGCCGACGGCGCTCGACAGCACCGAGTATTTGTTGTTGTCGAAGCGCACCGTGCAGGTCTTCGACACCGAGGCGGGAATGCAGTGGAAGCCGTCGAAGCGCCCGGCATAGGGGATGAAGCTGCCGCGCTCCTCCTCGAACACCTCCCAGATCGTGCGGCCGTCCTGTTCGGGGTGCCGGTGCGCCTTGGCGTAGGAGACGCATTTGTCGGCCAGCCAGCCGTTCAGGTCCTCCAGCGTCTTGAAGCGCAGCCGCGGCGTGAAGAAGCGCTCGCGCACCAGCCCGACCTGGTTCTCGACCTGGCCCTTCTCCCAACCCGACGCCGGCGTGCAAGCTTCCGGTTCGACAAGGTAATGTCCGCACATCTGCGCGAAGCGGCGGTTGTAGCGGCGATCCTTGCCGATGAAGATCGCGTCCACCGCCGTCTTCATGTTGTCGTAGATGCCGCGCGTGCAGGTTCCGCGGAAGAAGGCGAAGGCCCGATCATGGGCGTCGAACACCATCTCCTGCGTCTCGCGCGGATACGCCCGAACAAAGAACATGCGGCTATGACAGAGCCGCATGTGCGCCACCTTCACCGTAACCGTCACGCCGTCCAGCAGGACGACCTCGTGACTCCAGTCGAACTGATAGGCTTCGCCGGGCGCAAAGCTCAGCGGGATATAGGCCTCGGCCGCGGCGCTGCCGCGTTGCTCTTCCCAATCCTGCGCATGCCGCCACACTGAGCTGTAGCTGCCGTCATAGCCGAGGCCGCGAAGCTCCTCGAAGATCCGGATCAGCGTCAGCCGTTCCCGCTGCGGCTTCGCTGCATTCGCCGACAGGAGCCCGTCCAGCTTCTCGCGCCAGGCCCCCATGCGAGGATAGGACTGATGCTTGCGCTCGTACCGGAACTCCGTCTCGTCCGAGCGCAGCACCTTGCGGACCACTTTCCGCGAGATCTTCAGCTCCCGGCAGATCGCCTTGATCGACTTCCCCTGCACCAGCGACAGCCGGCGTATCTTTGCAATCGTCTCCACAACCAACATCCAAAACACAAATGCCTCCGATCAAACCGGAGGCACTTTGATGACCCCACGTTAAGGGGTCCCGTTTGGACGAAAATTACCCCTCAAACAGGGTCCTCATTCCACGAAAAATCACAGCGATCTGCGGCTGATGCGGGCCGCCGGCAACGCCTGAGCGCCCGGCAACGCCTAAGCGCCCGGCTTCGGGCAAGCGCCGGGCCGGAAAGGGAAATCCGCTTGCGGACTGTTCCGACGCCCGGCAGAGCTAGTGGATCGTGGGGTGGCCGGCCGCGCCATCTTCAGCCCAAATATCTTCTGCCTCGCGCTCTTCGGCCCCGCTCTCTTCGCCATGCCGGGCGCGATCGAGGATGCGGGCGACCACATGGGCGGGAATGGGCAGCATCGTCTGGCCCAGGAATTTGAGGGTCAGGGCGAACGTGCCGGCAGCCATGGCGGCATTGTCGCACAGCGGCCGGCGGCACAGCTTCCTGAGGCACAAATCGATGGCGGGATCGTCGCCGTTCTGGATACCGGCGATCAGACCCATCACCAGCGTCTCGTCCCGGCAGATATTGCATGAGCCGACATTGAAGACGCGCAGCGGACAGATGGCGCACCGGCTCAATGTCGTGACGAAATGGGCGAGGGCGACGATGGCCGTTTCACCGTCCTTGTTGCCGAGCAGGGCGCGATAGAGAAGCTGCGCCTGCGTCCACGGCTCGGTCGAACGCAACACGGTGCCGCGGGTCCAGTGGCGGTAGCCTTCCAGCACCAGCCTTTCGGGAGGTCGATCGAAATAGGCCGTCTGGCCCGCCTCGTGCCCCGCGGCACCGTTTCTCTTGTCCGGCATTCCTTGAACTCCGGAATCGCGCCGACGACGCTGCATCGCGTCGCCGGTCGCCCCTATTTGTTCAGGATCAGCTTGCCCTGGCGCGTCACCTTCAGCCGATAGATCGCGCCGTGGTGCTCGATGCCGATCTCGCGTTCGCCCCGGAAGATCGCGTCGCTGGAGACCGTCCTCGACGGGGTGCCGAGCGCCGGAAGCGCCTGCGTTTGCGCCCGGCGGAGATAGAAGGTGGCGGGGTTATGGCTGTTCATGCGCTCGTTCCTGTGCCGTGAGCTTCGATGCGTCTTATTTCTGGAGTAAAACTATCAAGTTTTGAAGAAATTGCAATGACCGGCATGCGTCGGAATGCGAATTCCGCATATGGGATGCCGCCGTGCCAGCTCTAGGACGGCCGCGTGAACACGTAGGCGAGCCCGCCGAGCATCAGCATGGCGACGGCGACCGCGAGAAGCGGGCCGGGGTCGCTGCCCAGCCAGAACAGCGCAAAGCCGACGGACGTGCCCGCAAGGGACATCAGCTTGGCCTTGCGCGGGATGGCGCCGCGCCGGCGCCAGTCGCGCAGGATAGGCCCGAAGCGCCGATGATCGAGCAGCCAGGTTTCGAGGCGCCGCGACGACCGGGCGAAGCAGGCCGCCGCCAGGATGAGAAAGGGCGTCGTGGGAAGGACGGGCAGGAACGCGCCGACGAAGCCGAGCGCGACCAGCAGCAGGCCGAGCACGAGATAGAGGCCGCGCAGGGCAGGCGACCCGCCGCCATCTCGGTGCCGGGTCACTTCGGTTTCACTCCCGAACGTTCTCGGGCCGGAAGCCCATGCCGATCAGCCGGCCGGCCAGGTGCGCCAGAAGCCGCGACCGGGCGATCGCGCGCATGAAGGCGGGCGGGCCGGAGGAGGGCTTGCCGGCCGCCGCCTTGCGTTTGCGGCGCATCATGAGCTGAATCCTTTGCGTCGCCCTTGTCGGAAAGCTCCTGCGCTTCTGCACCGCGCGCAGATGCGTCGTCGTCAGCTTTCCCTCGCGAAGCGGCGCGGCCAGGATGTTCGCGGCCGCGATGGCGTCCTGGATGGCGAGGTTCACGCCGACGCCGCCGATCGGCGACATGGCGTGCGCGGCGTCGCCGATGCAGAGCAGGCCCGGCTTCCACCACCGCTTCAGCCTGTCCATGCGCACCTTGAGCAGATGGACCTGATCCCAGTCGGCCAGTTCGCCGAAGCGTTCGGCGGGAAGCGGCGTGACGGAAGCGAGCTTTGCCCGCAGGGCGGCGAGGCCGTCCTGCTTGACCTGCCTGAAGCTGCCCCTGGCGATGACGTAGCCAAGCTGCCAGAAATCGCCCCGGTCGATCATGACCAGGCCCTGGTTCGGTCCTGCATGGCTCATCGGCTGCGCCGGATCGCCGGCATTGCGCGACAATTTCATCCAGAGGACGTCGACGGACGAACCCAGATCCTCGACCTCGAGCGCGGCCGCCGTCCGCAGTATGGAATCGCGGCCGTCCGCGCCCACCACAAGGCTCGCCTCCAGATCGTGCTCGCGGCCGTCCGCACTGCGGGCCGTTACACCGGTCACCACGCCGTCCCGCTCGATCAGGCCGGTTGCCTCGCGACCCATCTCCAGCCGGAGGTGGGGAAAGGCGCGGGCCTTGCCGGCGAGAAAATCGAGAAAATCCCATTGCGGCATGAAGGCGATATATTTGCAGCGCGTCGGCAGGCGCGAGAAGTCGGCGATCGTGGCCTGCCTGCCGCCGATCTCGGCATGGAGGGTCGGCGCCTTCTGGTGGGGAAGCGTCAGGAACTCGTCGAGGAAGCCGAGTTGGTCCATCGCTTCCAGCGTCGAGGGGTGGATGGTGTCGCCGCGAAAATCGCGCAGGAAATCCTCGTGCTTTTCGATCACGGTCGTCCTGATGCCGGCGCGGGCGAGCAGAAGCCCGAGCATCAGGCCGGCCGGGCCCGCTCCGACGATGCAGCAATCCTGTTTCGGCATGGCGTTCGCATTCTCCGGTTCTTGCGGATTGGCGTTCCGCAATCGTCAGCCGGGTAGCCGAAGCGTGCCTGGACGATCGGTGCAAGGGCCGGATCATGAGCCGGAAGAGGGGCGCGATCAATGGGACATAGTGGCCGACAGCCGAAGCACGCATCCGTTGCAAACCCGCTGTCCCGGCTCAGAACCTTGCCTTCACCCCCGCGAAGAAACCGCGGCCGTCGCCCGGCAGGAAGGCTGCCTGGTCGGGCCGCGCCTGATCGACGATCAGCGTTGACGAGGCATATTTCTCGTCGAAGACGTTGGTGATCTCGCCGAACAGGCTCACGCTGTCGTTCAGCCGGTATTGCGTGCGCAGGTCCACCACCGCATAGGGGTCGGCATAGAGCGTGTTCATGTTGTCGACCGGTGTCTTTTCCGGGCTCCAGCGCAGCGCGCTTTGGAGAGACCACGCCTCGCTGACGTCGTAGTTCACCAGCGCGCTGACGATGTGGCGCGGCGCTCCGGCCAGCCGGTTGTCGCCGCGCAGCGGGTCGTCGACGAAGCGGAAGTCCTGATAGGTGTAGGCGAGGCGCGCGCCGAGCGCGTCGGTGACCTGCGCCGACAGGCCGAGCTCGACGCCGAAATGCGTGGTCTTGTCGGCATTGATGGCGCCGAGCGAGCTGCCGGTTACGTCGCGCAAGCTCAGCAGCTCGTTGTCGATCCAGGAATAGTAGGTCACCGCGTCCCAGCCGAAGATGCCGTGGCCGCCGCGCCAGCCGGCCTCGACGGTGGTGGCCGTCTGCGCCTTCAGGTCGGGCGTGCGGAAGGCGTCGGCGGCAAGGGCGGGGCTGGGCGGCTGCGGCCGGCCGGGGCTGCTGTTGGGCGTGCCGTTGATCGTGGCCAGGAGGTCGTCATGCGTCGGCGGCTCGAAGCTGCGGCTGACGGCGGCGAAGAAGGTGTTCTCGGCATCCGGCCGGAAGGTCATGCCGAGGCTCGGGCTCCAGGCGCCGTAGGAGCGCTCGTAGCTGGTGTCGACCGTCGGCACCGCCCCGTCGGGAAGCCGCATCGTCGGGTTGCGCGGGTTGTAGGCCACCGTGGGCCGTGTCGGCCGGTCGTAGCGATCATCGTTGTCGCGGGTCGCATGGGCGTATGAGACCGCCGGCGACACCATCCACTGCTCGCCGAGCGGAATGTTGAAGCCGGCATGCAGCGACAGCGTGGTGGCGTCGAGGTCGCTCTTGCCGAACAGCGCGCCCTGTGCGCCCGCCTGGTTGATGTAGTTCTCGCGGTCGGCCGAGCCGACCGAATATTGTGCCGTGGTCTCGAACAGCGGCAGGGGCGCCGCCTCGTCCGGCTTGTAGGCATAGCGCAGCACGCCGGTGAAGTCGCCGCCCTTGGTGGTGCGCACGCCCGACGAGATCGGGAAGCGGAACATGTCGTCGGTGTAGGTGTAGCCCAGCACCACGTCGATCAGGTGCGCGTCGAACTCGGCCGTGGTGCGCGAGCCGATCAGGAACTGGCTGGCCTCGCGGCGCGGCCGGTCGCGCACCACGTTGGGGCCGGGGTTGACGGCGGTGCCGTCCGGCAGCACGGTCGGACCGGTATGGACCTGGCGGGGGTCGGCGTCGAGCTGGCTCTTGGTCAGCGGCCCGGCCACGTCGAAGCCCAGATCCGTATAGCCGGCGAAGATGCGCGTCTTGACCGTGTCGGAGATCTGGTAGCCGACATTGCCGCCGACGGAAGCGCGGTGGGAGGAATTGTAGTCGCGAAAACCGTCGCGGCGGCTGAAATCGGCCTGCAACAGGCCGTCGAACGCATCCTCCGCGAAGCCCATGCGGCCGGAAAGCCCCGCCTGACCGAAGGAGCCGCCGCTTGCCGTGCCGGAAAAGCCGGGCTGCTCGGCGCCGGTCGGCGAAACCAGGTTGATGGCGCCGCCCAGCACGGTGGCGCCGAGACGGTTGGCCATGTAGCCGCGATAGACCTCCACCGAGCTGGCCTGCTGCGGATCGGCGAAGCCGACGATGTAGGAACCGTCCGCGCGGTTGAGCGGCAGCCCGTCCTGCAGCATGAGGATGCCACGCTCGACGGGGTTCTGCTGCAGGCCGGAGCCGCGGATCTGGATGCGCGGCTGGTCGTTGCCGCCGAAGAAGTCCTGCACCACCACGCCCGGAACCGTCTGCAAGGCGCGCGAGACGGTGAGGTTTGCCGTCTCCGGCATATCCTTGGCCGTGACCAGCGCCACGCCGCCGGGAAGCGCGCCGAAGCGTTCCGCGATCGGCGCCGTCGTGCCGGCCTCGACGAATATGGTGTCCAGCAGCGTGGCGCCGGGCGTGGCCGACTGGGCAAGGCATTGCCCGCTCGTCCCGGCCATAAGCAGCGCTGCCGTCGCGGCCAGCAGGCCGGCCTTGCCGCCCTGCGCATGTCTCCCCGTCAGTCGTCTCCCCGCATGGTCGCCCATCGTCGTCCCCTCAACAAAAGCGGGCCTGCCAGCGGGTTGGCCGAATAAGCAAAAAAGTCGGGGCGGGTGCATTCCCCCTCGCCGCCGGCGCGAACCAGATCACGAAATTTGCCGCCGCTCTTTGCGATTTCGCAAAGTGGAGTAAAATGATCTTCTTTAAAGCACCCGACGCCGGGCAGACGGCATGGGCCGCTGCGCCGGGCTTCTTTCGGGAGATCGCCATGGCCAAGATTCCGTCCTCGCTTCACAGCACGTCGCTTCCTCGCCGCGCAGCGCTGATCGCCCTTGGCGCCGGCCTGGCCGCGCCGGCTCTTTCCCGGCTGGCCGGTCCGGCCCGCGCCGCGGCGCTGGAAGAACTGGTGCTGTTCGGCCCGCCGGCCGGGCCGTCCATCGTGCTGGCGCAGGCGGTGGCCTCCGGCGCGCTGGCGCCGCTTGCCGGCAAGGCCAGCTTCAAGGTCTGGCGCAATCCCGACGAGATGCGCGCCGGGCTCACCTCCGGCACCATGGGCGCGCTGGTGCTGCCGGTGCAGGTGGCCGCCAATCTCTACAATCGTGGCATGAAGCTGAAGCTGCTCAACATCATGACAAAAGGGCTGATCTACATCGTCTCGGCCGATGCCGGCATAGATGGTTTCCCGGCGCTGAAGGGCAGGAAGCTGGCGGTTCCCTTCCGCAACGACATGCCCGACCTCGTCGTCGGCCGGCTGCTTGCCCATTACGGCCTGGAGCCGGGGAGGGACATAGCCATCGAGACCACCGGCTCGCCCATAGAGGCCATGCAGATGCTGCTGGCCGGCCGCGTCGATGCGGTTCTGGCGCCCGAGCCCGCCTGCACGACGGCGGCGATGCTGGGCAAGCTGGGCGGCAAGGACATCAGGCGTGTCATCGACGTGCAGGCCGTGTGGGGCGAGGTGACCGGCAAGGAGCCGGTGCTGCCTCAGGCCGGCCTGGCGCTGACGGATGCGCTGACTGCCGCGGCCCCCGGCCTTGCCGACGGCCTTCAGGCCGTGCTGGAAGCCGCCGCCGCCAAGGTCAACGCGGACCCCGCCGCCGCTGCGGCCAGTGCCGCCTCCGCGCTCGACTTTCCAGAGCCTGTACTGGCCGCCTCCATCGCCACCTCCAACCTGGTGGCGATCCGCGCCGGCAAGGCGCGGCCGGCCATAGAGGCGATGCTGTCGACGCTCGCCGACCGCGATGCGGCCATCATCGGCGGGCGCCTGCCCGACGACGGCTTCTATCTGTAGGGCTTGGAGAGTCCGTTGCGCGGGGCGCTGGACAGGCTGGGCCGCACCGGGCGATTCCTGTGGTCGGCCTGGTCGGGGCTTGCCGCGCTCGGGCTGCTGGCGGCGCTGTGGCAGGTCGGCCACGAGGCCTATGGCGACTTCATCCTGCCGACGCCGCTCGCCACCCTGCAGGCCGCGCTGGATGCGCTTTCGCGGCCCGCGACCTGGGACATCGCGCTTCTGACCATCGGCCGCGCCCTCAAGGGCTTCGTCGCAGCCGGCCTCGCCGGCGGGGCGGTGGGGCTGGCGGCGGGCTACTCGCCGGCCACGCTTCGCCTTGCGCGGCCGCTGGTGACGGTGCTTCTGGGCGTGCCGCCGATCGCTTGGATCGTGCTGGCCATGATCTGGTTCGGCTCCACCGACGGCACCGTGGCCGTCACCATCCTGGTGGCGGCGTCGCCCGTGGTGTTCGTCGGCGTCGCCGAAGGGGTGATGTCGCGCGACCGCGGGCTCGACGCCATGGCGCGCGCCTTCGGCGCCGGCGGGTGGAAGCGGCTGACCACGCTGTCGCTGCGCCACGTGGCGGCGCACCTGTTCCCGGCGCTGGTGCTGGCGCTGGGTTCCGCCTTCAAGGTCGCCGTCATGGCCGAGCTTCTGGCCAATGTCGGGGGTATCGGCGGCGAACTGGCGAAGAGCCGCGCCAATCTCGACATCGCCGGCGCTCTCGCCTGGGTGCTGATCGCCGTCGCCGCGCTGATCGCGGTGGAATACGGCGTCGTCCATCCGGTGCGCGCCGAGTTCGAGCGCTGGCGTACCGCCGCCCAGCCCTGGGGCGTCAAGAGATGAATGTGGCGACGACCCCTCTGGAGCTTGCACGCGTCGGCCACGCCTATTTCGGCCGCACCGTGCTCGACCGCATCGATCTGGCCGTCGGTTCCTCGGAGGTGGTGGCGCTGGTCGGCCCTTCCGGCTGCGGCAAGTCCACGCTGGTCCATGTCGCGGCCGGCATCGTCGAGCCGCTGCGCGGCAGCGTGCGGCGCGGCTACGGCCGCCACGCCATGGTGTTTCAGGAACCGCGCCTGCTGCCCTGGGCGACGGCGCGCGACAACATCGCCTATCCGCTGCGCATCGCCGGCATGCGGCGCGGCGAGCGGCAGGCATGCGCCGAGGCCGCCGCCACCCGCGTGTCCTTCGACGCCGCCGATCTCGGCAAATATCCGGTGGAGCTTTCAGGCGGCATGCGCCAGCGGGTGGCCATCGCGCGCGCGCTCGCCGTGGAGCCGGACTTCCTGTTCTTCGACGAGCCGTTCACGGCGCTCGACGTGGCGCTGAAGCGGCGCATGCAGGACCTCGTCATCGAGGCCGCGCGCGCTGCGCGCTTCGCCGCCCTGTTCGTCACCCACGACCTGATCGAGGCGGCGCGCATCGCCCACCGCATCGTCGTGCTGGACGCCAACGGCAACGGCATCGCCGGCCAGCGCCCGCTGCCGGGCGAGCCGGGCCTGCGCGACGACCGCGCGGTGTTCGAGACGGTGCAGCGCTTCCTGCGCGAGGACCCGCTGTTTTGCCACATCCACGACGTCGACGAACGGAAGCTGGCATGACCGTCGCAGCAAGCGGTCCCGCGCGCTCCCTGCCGCTGGCGAAGATCCTCGGCGACGAGGGGTTCCGCCTGTTCTTCCCGCTCGGCGCGCTCTATGCAGCGCTTTGGCCGTTCCAGTGGGTGCTGGTGTTCGGCCTCAACCTGCCGCTGGCGCGCACCACGCCGCCGGCGCTCTGGCACGCGCATGAGATGATCTTCGGCGCCTTCGGCGCGGCCCTGATCGGCTTCATCACCACCGCTGTTCCCGAATGGACCGACACGCAAAGGCCGCAGGCAAGGTTCCTGTTCCCGATGGCGGCGCTGTGGGGCGGCGGCCGCCTCGTCGGCTTCCTTGGTGCAGATGTTCTGGGCATCGTGGGCGCGCTGTGCGACATTGCCTGGCCCTTGCTGCTCGTGGGCTATGTGGCGCGGGTCTCGCTGCAGAAGCGCACCGACAGCCTGCTCGCCTTCGTCTTGTGGATCGGCGCGCTCGCCGCCTGCGAGGTCGCCGCGCGCTACGGCATGCTTGCCGCAGACATAGAGCTGGCGCAGCGCATGCTGCATGCCGCCGGCTTCGTCTTCCTCGGCCTGCTCGGGCTGGCGCTGGCGCGCATCACGGTGGCCGTCACCAATCTGGTTCTGGACCCGACCGAGGCGACCTCGCCGTTCCGCCCGCATCCGGGCCGGCTCAACCTCGCGCCGGGCCTGGTCGCGCTGGCGATTGCCGGCGACCTTGCCGGCCTGTCGCCGGCGGCCGGCGGCTATCTGATGATCGCCGCCGGCGCCGCCTTCATGGACCGCGTCGGCGAGGCGTTCGTCGGCCGCGAGGCGCTGCGCACGGAGATCATGGTGCTTGCCGGTTCCAGCCTGCTGGCGGGCGCGGGCCTGATCCTGGTCGGGCTCGCCCGGCTCGGCGCGCCGCTGGCGGAGGTGGCGGGCCTGCATATGGCGCTGATGGGCGGCCTCGGCCTCGGCGTGCTCGCCGTCTTTTCGATCGCCGGCCTGCTGCACACCGGCCAGCCGCTTTCCTTCACGGGCGCTACCCGGCTTGCCGCGCTGCTGCTGGCGGCGGCGGTGGCGCTGCGCGTATTGCCCGATCTCGGCCTGCTGCCGCAAATTCCCGGGCCGGCCTATGCCGGTGCGGCGCTCCTGTGGGCGGCATCCTTCCTGCTGTGGCTGAAGACCTACTGGCCTGCGCTTTCGGACGCCGCCACGCTCGCTGCGCGCCGCTGCTGAGCGACCGGCCACCTCCGCGGGGAACATCCGCTCAGAGCGCCGCGGCTCGCGGGTGCAGGCATCGAGGCGGAAACGTCCTGGTGCAGGAAGCCGACGGTTGCACATCGACGGACAACAGGGGCTAATGGTCAACGTGAAACTCCTCGGCGATTGAGCTACAGGCAATCGACGCGAAGGAGTGGCATTTTCGATCGAGCCGCGGCGCGCGGCGTGGATGACACCAGATGGTCCGCCGTTTCTACAGCCTGCCCTCCCTGATCGCGCTCGCGGCTTTCGAAGCGGCAGCGCGCCACCTCAGCCTGACCAAGGCGGCGGAAGAACTCAACGTCACCCCCGGCGCCATCTCCAAGCAGGTTCGGATGCTGGAGGAGGAACTCGGCATTCCCCTGTTCCTGCGCCGGCACAGGGCGCTCGAACTCACGCGCGAAGGCGAAACGATGGCGGCTGCATTGCGCGACGGCTTCGAGCGAATGTCCTCGACCTTCCGCCAGATCAAATCGTTGGGCGGACAGGCCGTGGCGACCATAGGCAGCACCATGGCGATGGCGCATCTGTGGCTGATGCCGCGCATGGGCGCATTCTGGAACAGGCATCCGGAAATCGTCGTCGACCATGTGATCTCGGATCATCCCCGCGGTCTGGACCGGCCCGACGTGGACCTGCGGATTCGCTATGGCGACGGCGAGTGGCCGGACGAACTTTCGGCCAAGCTCTACGACGACCGTATCTTTCCCATTGCAAGTCCCGCCTTCGCCAAGGCGTATCCGGCAAAATCGGTGGCTGACCTTGCGCGGATGCAGCTCCTGTCGGTGGAAGGCATCGACTGGACCTGGACCACCTGGTCGGAGTTCCTGCGCGAGGTCGGCCATCCGGACCGGCATGTCAACGTGCGGCGCTTCAACAGCTACGTGATCGCGCTGCAGGCCGCGCGCAGCGGCCAGGGGGTGGCGCTGGGCTGGGAGAGCCTTGTCGCGCCGCTGATCGAGGCCGGCAACCTGGTGCGGGTGACGGATGCCGAGATCGCGGCCCCGCAGTCCTACTTCGTCACTTGGACCGCCCGCCGGCCGCTGAGCTTGCAGGCGCAACTGCTGAGGGACTGGTTGCTCTCCCTTGGATCGTTGAGTTCAGCTCAAGCGAGCCGGCTTCCTATTTCGCTTGAACAACCGGTCCGCAGGCGTTCTCCTAGAGCCAAGGGAGAGCTAGCATGAGCATGACGGATACAGTCGCGACACAGGAAGCATCGGTATCCCATCGTCGAGGCGGCGGCCGGGTCGGGCGCAGGGCTGCGCGGAGCGCGCCGGTCGCCTCCTTCCCGACGCTCGTGCGCAACATTCCCGCCTACGAGATCGTTCCCGACGAGGCCGTCGAACTGATCCACCAGGAATCGCTCGCCATCCTGGAAGAGGTGGGATGCGAATTCCGCGATGACGAAGCCATCGCGCTCTGGAAAAAGGCCGGGGCGGACGTTTCCGGTACCCGGGTGCGCCTTGAACGCGGTTTCCTGATGGACCTCGTGTCGAAAGTTCCTTCGGAGTTCACGCTCCATGCACGAAATCCCGAACGCTCGGTGCGGATCGGCGGCAAGAACTCCGTCTTCGTGCCGATGTACGGCGCGCCTTACGTGCGCGACCTCGACAACAACCGACGCTACGGCACGCTCGCCGACCTCCAGAATTTCCACAAGCTCGCCTACATGGCGCCGGCGCTGCATTCATCGAGTTCCATCATCTGCGAGCCGATGGAAATCCCGGTGCCCAAACGCCATCTCCACATCATCCACTCGGCGCTGAAGCATTCCGACAAGCCGTTCATGGGCATCGTCACGTCGAAGGACCGCGCCGAGGACACGATGGCGATGGCCGGCATCGTCTTCGGCGAGGATTTCGTCCGCGACAATCCGGTCCTGGTGTCGATCACCAACTGCAATTCACCGCTGGTGTGGGACGCCACCATGCTGGACGCCATGAAGGTCTATGCGCGCCACAACCAGCCGCTGATCCTGGCGCCGTTCGCCCTTTGCGGCGCCTCGACCTCGGCCTCTTCCGTCGGGGCGACCGCGCAGGTCAACGCGGAAGCGCTGGCAGGGGTCGCTTTCACGCAATTGCTGCGCCCGGGTTCGCCGCAGATCTACGGACAGTTCATGGTGACCGTCGACATGAAGACGGGCGCGCCCATGGGCGGCACGCCCGAGGCCGCGCAGATGATGTATCTGATGGGCGCTTTGGCGAGAAAGTACCGGCTGCCGTGGCGCACGTCGGGTTTCCATGTCGGCTCGAAGCTCAACGACGCCCAGGCGGGCTACGAGGCGAACATGCTGATGCACGCCGCCATCCTTTCCGGCGCCAACTACATCTGGCATTCGGCCGGGTGGCTGGAGGCGGGCCTCACCTGCGGCTATTCCAAATTCGCGACGGACTGCGAACAACTCGTCGGCTGGTACAAATATGCCGGCGGCGTGCCGTTCGACGATTTCAAGGACGCGATGGCGGCGATCCGCGAAGTGGGTCCGGCCGGCCATTTCCTGGGCACCCAGCATACGCTCGACCATTTCGAGTCGGCCTTCTTCATGCCCAGCATGATGGATTTCAACTCCTACGAACAGTGGAAGGCCGAGGGGGCGAAGGACCATGACATGCGCGGCCGCGAGAAGGCGCGCGCCATGCTCGCCGACTACGAGGAGCCAAGGCTCGACGAGGGCGTTGCCGACGGCCTCAAGCATTTCATCGCGCAGCGCGAGGAGAGCCTGGCGGATACCGTCATGTGAGCGGCGGTCCCATCATGGATGTAAATCGGCCGGTAGGATGATCAGGATGCAGTCTGTGCTCGATATCGGGGTGATGCGCGCATGAATTCCTTGCCCGGCACCGATCCTCTCCTTCAGCCCTTTCATCTGAAGCACCTTGTGCTGAAGAACCGGGTGATGTCGACCAGCCACGAGCCGGCCTATTCGGAAGACGGCATGCCGAAGGAGCGCTATCGGCTCTACCATGCCGAAAAGGCCAGAGGCGGCATGGCGCTGACCATGACGGCGGGGTCGGCCATCGTGTCGCGCGACAGCCCGGCCGCCTTCGGCAACCTGCATCTTTACGACGACGCCATCGTGCCGTGGCTTGCCGAACTGGCCGACGCCTGCCACGAGCACGACTGCAAGGTGATGATCCAGATCACCCATCTCGGCCGCCGCACCGGCTGGAACAAGGCCGACTGGCTGCCGGTGCTTTCGGCCTCGCCGGTGCGCGAGCCGGCGCATCGCGCCTTCCCCAAGACGGCGGAGGACTGGGACATCGAGCGCATCGTCGCCGACTATGCCGCCGCCGCGCAACGCTGCCAGGCGGCCGGCCTCGACGGCATCGAGTTCGAGGCCTACGGCCATCTGATGGACGGCTTCTGGTCGCCCGCCACCAACTATCGCGACGACGCGTTCGGCGGCCCGCTCGAAAACCGGCTGCGCTTCACGCACATGGTGCTGGACGCCGTGCGCGCGGCGGTCGGCGAACGCTTCGTCGTCGGCATCCGCATGGTGGCGGACGAGGATTTTGCCGCCGGCCTGTCGAAGCAGGAAGGCGTGGAGATCGCCCGGTTGCTGGCGCGGTCGGGCAAGGTTGATTTCCTCAACATCATCCGCGGCTCGATCGAGACCGATGCCGCGCTGACCAAGGTCATCCCCGTGACCGGCATGCGCGCCTCCCCGCATCTCGACTTCGCCGGCGAGGTGCGGGCGGCAACGAAGTTCCCGACCTTCCATGCCGCGCGCATCTCCGACGTCGCCACGGCGCGCCACGCCATCGCCAGCGGCAAGCTCGACATGGTGGGCATGACGCGCGCCCACATCGCCGACCCGCACATCGTGAAGAAGGTAATGGAGGGGCGCGAGCACGAGATCCGCCCCTGCGTCGGCGCCACCTATTGCCTCGACCGCATCTATGAGGGCGGCGAGGCGCTCTGCATCCACAACGCCGCCACCGGGCGCGAGGCGTCGATCCCGCACGTCATCGGCAGGAGCGGCGGGCCGGCGAAGAACCTGGTCGTGGTCGGCGCCGGCCCGGCCGGGCTGGAGATGGCGCGGGTGGCGGCCGAGCGCGGCCATCGGGTCTCGGTGCTGGAAGCCTCCGGCCACGCCGGCGGACAGGTGCGGCTGGCGGTCCAGAACCCGCGCCGCAGGGAGCTGATCGGCATCGTCGACTGGCGTCTGGCCGAACTCGACCGGCTGGGCGTCATGATCCGCTACGACAGTTGGGCGGAGAAGGACGACGTGCTGGCGCTCGCCCCCGACGTGGTGGTGGTGGCCAGCGGCGGCGTGCCGCAGAACCCGCCGCTGGAGACCGGCGGCGACCTCGTCACTTCGAGCTGGGACATCATGTCGGGCGCGGCGAAGCCCGGCGAGACGGTGCTGCTCTACGACGACAATGGCGGCCATCAGGGCATGGGCGCGGCAGAGCTGATCGCCAATGCCGGATCGCGGCTGGAACTGGTCTCGCCCGAGCGTTTTTTCGCGCCCGAAATGGGCGGCATGAACCATGTGCCCTATATGCGGTCTTTCCACGAGAAGGGCGTCACCGTCACCATCAACACGCGGCTGGCGGCGGTGCGGCGCGAGGGCAACCGGCTGGTCGCCGCGCTGGGCTCGGACTTCGCCGAAGGCTGGCGGGCGGAGCGCCGCGTCGACCAGGTGGTGGTGGAGCACGGCACCCTGCCGCTGGACGACCTTTACCTGGCGCTGAAGCCGCTGTCGCGCAATGGCGGCGCCGTCGACTACGAAAGGTTGGTGGCCGGCGGCGACATCTTCCCGCTGCGCAACCCGGAAGGCGGCTTCCTGTTGCTGCGCATCGGCGATGCCGTGGCCTCGCGCAATATCCACGCCGCCATCTATGACGGCATCAGGTTCGGCATGAGGATCTGAGCCTGGAAGATATCGACGGCGATCGACGGGAACAGAAGAAGAAGGAGGAGAACATGCGATTCTACAGGAGCAACGGCAATCGAGTGCCGGCGGCCATCGAGCAGATGGCCAAGGATGCGCGTGAAGGCCGGATGGATCGACGCGAATTTCTGGCCTTGGCGAGCGCATTCGGGGCATCGACAGCCCTGGCCTACGCGATGGCGGGCCTGGCCGCCCCTCGGCCGGCTTTCGCCGAGGAGGTCAAGAAAGGCGGAACGCTGCGCGCGGCAATGCCCGTGAAGGCCCAGAAGGACCCGCGCACCTATGACTGGGTGGAGCTTGGAAACATCACGCGCACCTGGCTTGAACCGCTGGTCCGGTATACGCACCAGTTCACGTTCGAACCGGTCCTGCTTGAAAGCTGGGAGGTGAACGACGACGCCACGGAATATGTTCTGCATGTCCGCAAGGGCGTGACCTGGAACAATGGCGACACGTTCGACGCCGACGACGTGGCGTTCAACATCGCGCGCTGGTGCGAGAAGGATGTCGCCGGCAATTCCATGGCCGCCCGTGTCGGGGCGCTGATCGACGACAAGACGGGCAAGGCAAGGGATGGCGCCATCACCAAGGTCGACGGCAATACGGTGAAGCTCAAGCTCAGCAAGCCGGATATCGCAATCATCCCGAACTTCACCGATTATCCCGCGCTGGTGGTTCACCGCAGCTTCGACGCTGGCGGCGCCGATCCCATAGCCAAGCCGATCGGCACCGGGCCGTTCGAGCTGGTCTCCTACGACGTAGGTGTGAAGGCCGTGGTCAAGCGCCGCCAGAATGGAAAATGGTGGGGCGGCGAGGCGCCTCTCGACGGCGTCGAGTTCATCGACTACGGCACCGACTTCAATGCCACGGTGAACGCTTTCGACTCCGGCGAGATCGACCTCAACCTGGAGACGCCGGCCGACTTCATCGACATCCTGGACAAGATGGATCTGGTCAAATCCGAGGTTGCGACGGCTACGACCCTGGTGGCGCGCACCCATGTGGCCAACAAGCCTTACGACGACCAGCGGGTGCGCAACGCCTTGCAAATGGCGGTCGACAACAACGTCGTGCTTCAGCTCGGCTACAACGGTCGGGGAACGGTTGGCGAAAATCACCATGTCAGCCCCATCCATCCCGAATATTATCCGCTGCCCAAGAAGACCCGCGACGTGGCGGGCGCCAGGAAGCTGATGGAGGAAGCCGGCCAGGCCGACTTCGAGCATGACCTGATCACGGTCGAGGACGACTGGCAGAAGAACACGGGCGACGCGATTGCGGCGCAACTGCGCGAGGCCGGCATCAAGGTCAAGCGCACCGTGCTGCCGGGTTCGACCTTCTGGAACGATTGGACGAAATATCCCTATTCCATGACGATCTGGTACATGCGCCCGCTTGCCGTCCAGGTGCTGGCGCTCGGCTATCGGACCGGAGAAGCCTGGAACGAGTCCGGCTACTCCAATCCGGAGTTCGACGCCAAGCTCAACGAGGCATTGTCGATCAACGACGTTGACAAGCGCAGGGAGGTCATGAAGGATGTCGAGCAAATACTGCAGGATTCAGGCGTTATCATTCAGCCGTTCTGGCAGAAGCTCTACAGCCACATGAACAAGAAGGTGAGGAACTACAGCGTTCATCAGACCTTCGAGATGGACCTCCAGAACGTCTGGCTGGACGCCTGAGCCGGGTCTTTCGAGGCCCGCATCCGCCTCGCCGGCACCCGTCCAAAAGCGGGTGCCGGTCGAAACGTCCGGTTTCCGCCACTTCGGGGTCACGCCTTAACCGAGGATATTTCGTGCCGTGCGCATGAATATCCTGGACCCGATCGGGATCAGGTCGTCCGGAAAGTCGTAGTCGGGATTGTGCAGGGCAGGGTGGTGCTCGCCCGCGCCCAGGAAGAGCATCGCCGATGCGGCATTGTGGCCGAACACGCCGAAATCTTCCGAAGCGCGCATCGGCAGGTCGCCTTCCCCGTGCGGGACACTCTCCTCGTCGAGTACCCGCCGCAGATGCGCCACGGCCTCCGGCGCGTTGACGCTGGCGACGAATATCTCGTGATAGTCGTAGCGCACGGCAAGGCGATGCCGGCCGGCGATCCCTGCGGCCAGCGCTTCGGCGGCGGCGCACAGGTCGGCCATGCGGTCGTCCCGCCGGGTGCGCAGCGTGGCCCAGACCTCGGCATGTCCCGGCGCGATGCCGAACACGGCTTCGCCCATCAGGGCATGGGTGACGGTCACCATGCCGAACTCGTCATCGGCGAAGGTTCCGTTGCCGAGCGCGGGCAGCGCCGGGATCAGTTCGCTGATCGCCATCGCCGGCGGGACGCCGGTCTCGGGCATGGAGGAGTGCGCGGTCTTGCCCTCCAGCATTATGCGCATGCCGCGCGAGGCGCAGTTGACGACGCCGGCTTTGAGCCGCACCTCGCCGAACGGCACGCCGGGCAGATTGTGCAACGAGAAGGCGAAATCCGGCGCGATCCCGCTGAAGCGCGGATCGGCGACGACGCCGGCCGCGCCGTTGCCGGTCTCCTCCGCCGGCTGGAACATCAGGACGACACGGCCGCGGGCGGGCCGCTGACGCCCGAACTGGCGGCCCAGCGCGGCCAGGATCGCGGTATGCCCGTCATGGCCGCACATATGGGCCTTGCCCGGTACCAGCGACGCATGCGGCACGCCCGAAACCTCGTGGATCGGCAGCGCATCGAGCTCCGACCGGAACATGACCGTCGGTCCCGCCGCGCCGCTGTCGTAGACCGCCGCCACGCCGTGTCCGCCCAATCCGGTCAGCATATTGTCCGGCTTCGTCTCGGCGAGGAAGGCGACGACCTCTGCGGCGGTCTTGTCCTCCTCGTTCGAGATCTCCGGTTGCCGGTGCAGCTTGCGCCGCCATGCGGTAAGCTCCACGATGTCTCGATTGGTGAGGGTCACGTTTTCCGACTCCGCTTGCTGTCGCATTCCAATAGCACAGGCAGCCGGGATGGCGCATTGAATCCGGGCGACGAGAAACCCACGGAGTGGCAATCTCGCAGACGAGACGCATCCTGTCCGCGAATCGTTGGTCATTGCGCAGGCAGGCGTCGGACGAACCCGGCGCGGCGCTGAAAACGAGGCTGAGACAATGCCGTCGAATGGTCACCATGATCTCGAAGCCGCAATGGAATCGCTCCGCTCCCTGCAGGACGGCGACCGCGGCGTCCTGGCTGTCATAGCCTGCGGGCACGAGGCCATTCCCAGCCTGAAGGAAGTGTTGCTCCGGAGTGACCCAAGCGGGCTGTTCGAAACCAGATGCCGGGCGGTGCGGGCCCTCAGGTCACTGGGAAGCAGCGATGTCTTGGCCGATTTCCTGTCGATACCCCAACTGGGCGCGGATCCCGCGCAGCGTCTCGGCGACGAGGCGGTCGTCGAAGCTGCGGCGCGTGCCCTGGCCGAGATGCGCCGCGACGATGCAAGCTTTCGACTCCTGCTGAAGCTTGGGCGCAGGCTGCCTTATCTGGCGGGCGTGGTCGGGGCCCTTGGAAGCTTCGACCGTCCAGAGGCCGCGCCGGTCCTTGTCCCTGCCTTGGGAGAGGATGAGGCAAGGCCTTTGGCCGAAGCGGCCCTGCTGCGCCTCGGCCGGGCGGCATTGCCCCTTCTCGTGCCGGCAACGACATCGCCGCACCCTTCCGTGGACAACGAGAGCGACGGCAGTCGACGCAAGAGGCGAAGCGCATTGGAGCTGGTTTCGCGGATCGGCTGCACGAAACGGGCATGGCCTCGCCTGCGAAGCCTCATGGACGATAAGGATGCGAGGATTTCGGCCCTCGCCTGCAAGCTCTGCCTGCTGCACGGGACGGCAGCGGAGCGGGAAAAGGCGGCCAGCCGCCTTGCCGGGCTGCTGGCAGGCGCCGACTGGATGCTGCGGGCGGACATCCTCCGGCCGCTTAGACGGGACGAATGAGCGCTGCGCCCCCCGTGTTTCCGCAGGTCGGCGAGAATCGGCGACTGCCGGGCGGCGTCGCCGATATCGGCCCGGAGGCAGGAGCGCGCCTCCTGGATCAGCCTCGCGAGTTGGCGGGCGGCGGTGCGTCGAACCAGTTCTCGCTCTCCAGGAGCTTCCAGATCCGCTCGCTGACCTTGCCGCCTTCGGCAACCACGCGCCCTTCATCGGCCACGGCCAGCTTGCCGCCCAGAACCTGGAAGCGTCCGTTGGTCATGACGTGCCGCACGTTGCGGCCGCTGGAATAGAGCAGATGATGCAGCGGCTCCGGCGGCAGTGCGCCGACCCCGCCGAGGGGGGTCGTGACGTTGACCGCGCACAAATCCGCCTTGGCGCCCGGCGCGAGCCTGCCGAGGTCTTTGCGCCGCAGCATGTCGGCGCCGCCGACCGTTGCCGCGCGCACCGCATCGGCAATGCGCGGGCGCTGCATCTTGGCCTCGCTGTATTGCTCCAGCAAAGTGGTGCGCAACTGCCCGTTCAGCGTCGCGATCTTGATGTTCTCCAGATAGTCGTTGGATATCTGGTCGATGCCCAGCGAAATGTTGAGCCCGCCTGCGAGCGCTTCGGGGAAGGGCTGGGAGGCCTGGTGCAGCAGGCTCGCCATGCAGGCGCAGTGCACATAGTTGACCCCGTGCCGCTTCAGGATCGGCGGGTCCAGCACCATGTCCATCTTGTAGAGATGCGCGGCGATCACGGGCTGCTCGAAGAAGCCCAGGCTCTCCAGCCAGGCCACCGGGCGCATGCCCCACAGCCGCTCGCAGACCTCCACTTCGCGGAGGCGCTGCGCGAGATGGATATGGACGCCGTTGCCGAGTTCTTCGGCGGCCTTCTGCGCGGCCTTCAGCGTCTCCGGCGTCTGCGTGTCGGCCGCGTGGATGGCCATCTGCCCGCGCAGCAGATCGCCGTCCGTCTCATTGAGCGCCAGGCCGAAGCGCCGCGCAGCTTCGATTTCCTGAAGCGTCTCGGGCACGGAATCGAACAGCATCTGGTCGTTTTCGCGGTACCAGAGCTTGTAGAGCCGGTCCATGTTGGGGGCGATGACGCTGACATAGGCCCGCACGCCCCAGGCGCTTGCCACGCGCACGAAGGATTGCGCGTGGCGCAGCGAAGCGCTCATCTCGACGAATGTCGTGCAGCCGGACTTCATGATCTCGGCGATATTGTAGGCGGTCAGGGCGTCGAGCTGCTCGTCGTCCAGCTTCATCGCCATCTCGACCGGCCGGTCCATGAAGCGGCCGCCCTCGATCAGGCCGCGCGCCGGGCTGCTGACGGCGGTGTGCGTGTGCCCGGAAATGAAGCCCGGCAGCACGAGGCAGTCGCCGGCGTCGACCCGCGATTCCCAGCCGCGCACGCGGCCCTTGCGGATCTCGGCGATCGTGTCGCCGCGGACCACGATCGAGACGTCGCGCTCCAACTGCTGCCGGCCGTCTCGCTCCACCAGTGCCCAGCCGGCTTCGATCACGCAGTCCTGGCTCGAGGCGGTCCGGCCATGGGGGGAAATGTCGGTCATCGGGTCTGCTCCTGTAACTGGCAGTGGAATGGTCTTGTTCGGCAAAGTCGGCGCAAAAGAACCCGCATGCGGCGAGCACCATGCTCGTCGCTTTCGTTCGGCCGACGAAAACTGGAAGGGTGGGCTGTTCGCGGGCAGCCGGCGGTTATGTGCTCATGGCGCCGGCCTCACGCTGACGGGAACGCGACGGTGTCTTCGGGCCGCCACGTGACGACGACGTCGTCGCCCGAGGCGAGCCCGAGATCCGCGCCGGTGACGCGGTTCTGCATGACCGTGGTCATCAGCCCCAAAGGCGTTTCGACATAGCAGAACGTCTTTTCGCCGCTGAACATCACGCCCTTCAGATGGCCGCAAACGGCATTGCCGGTTGCAGCCTGGCCGTTTTGGGCGCGAACCTCCATCTTCTCGGGCCGCACCATCACGGCGACGCCGCCGCCCACCGGCACATCCGCATGGACCTTGCACACTTCGATCTCCCCGGTCGCGCAGGCAAGCCGCGCGCCGTCCCGGCCCCGCTCGACCAGCCGCGCCTGCCATTGGTTCATCTGGCCGATGAACTCGGCCACGAAGGGCGTCGCCGGCTCGTCATACATGACGCGCGGCGTATCGAACTGTTCCACCCGCCCGGCGTTCATGACGGCGACCCTGTCGGCCATGGCGAGCGCCTCCTGCTGGTCATGGGTGACGAAGACGGTGGTGATGCCGAGCTGCTGCTGCAACTGCCTGAGCTCGAACTGCATGGCCTCGCGCAGCTTGGCGTCGAGCGCCGCAAGCGGTTCGTCCAGCAGCAGCACCCGAGGCCGGGTGACGAGCGCCCTGGCCAGCGCGACGCGCTGCTGCTGCCCGCCCGAGAGCTGGCCGGGAAAGCGCTCGCCGAACGGGTCCATGCGCACCAGTGCAAGGGCTTCCGCGACGCGCCCGGCAATGTCGGCTTTCGGCAGCCGCCGCATCTGCAGCCCGAAGGCCACGTTCTCGGCCACCGTCATGTGCGGGAAAAGCGCGTAGCTCTGGAAGACCATGCCGATATCGCGGCTTTCGACCGGCACGGCGAGCAGCGACTTGCCGCACAGCAGGATGTCGCCCGAGGTCGGGGCCACGAGGCCGGCCACGGAGCGCAGCAGCGTGGTCTTGCCGCAGCCCGAAGGCCCCAGAAGCGCCACGAACTCGCCCTGCGCGATATCGATGCTGACATTGTCGACGGCGGTGAAGGTGCCGTATTTCTTGCCGACCTCGCAAAACGACAGATAGGGCAACATCGATACGGCAGTCTGGGTTCGTTGCATGGGTTCCGGCCCGTTCTATGCTGCTATCAGGTGCTTGACGCCCAGGAAGCGCTCCAGGACGAGAAGCAGGACGACGACGATGACGATCTGTATGGTGGAGATTGCAGCCACGGCGGGATCGTAGTTGTAGACGAGGTAGCTCAGCACCGCGACCGGCAGGGTCGTTGTGTCGGCGTTCGACAAAAGGAGCGCCACGGCGACCTCGTCGAACGAGAGCAGGAAGGCCAGGATGCCGCCGGCAAAAAGGCCCGGCCTTATCATCGGCAGCGTGACATGCCGGAACACCTGCCAGCGGCGCGCGCCGAGCGTGCGCGCGGCTTCCTCGACCTCGGTGCCGATGCCGGCATAGACGCCGAGCACCGTGCGCAGCACATAGGGCACCGTGATGACGACATGGCCGATGAGCAGGCCGACGGGCGAGGTGCCGAGGCCGAAGCGTGCGAGGAAGAACAGCAAGGCCGCGGCCAGAATGATGGTCGGCAGGCTGAGCGGCGACAGCATGAAGGCCAGCATCGCCTCCTTCATCGGCAGCTCGCTTCGCACCAGGGCGATCGCCGCCGGGACGGCCAGGATCACGCTTGCCATGGTCGCTGCGACGCCGAGAATGAACGAATTCCATAGCGGCACGACGAATTGCGCGTCGGTCAGCACCTTCTCGAACCATTTCAGCGAGAAGCCGGAGGGCGGGAAGCTGACGAACTCGGCCGAGGTGAAGGCCACGCCGACGATGATGAGGACGGGCGCGGCGAGGAAGGCGATCGTCAGCGTGACGACGATCCGATGCCAGGGAGCGAGCGTATCCATCAGGGCCTCCAGCGGCGCCGGCGCGCCCGCGACTGCAGCCAGACCATGACCATGACGATGGCGAGCAGGGTCATGCCCATGGCTGCCGCGAAGGGCCAGTCGGATGCGACGTTGAGTTGCTGGTAGATGAGAAGCGGCAATACCATCGTGGATGTGCTGCCAAGCAGCATCACGGTCACGAAGCTTCCCACGCACAGGGTGAAAACCAGGATCGAGCCCGTGAACAGCCCTTCATAGCTCAGCGGCAGGATGACGCGCCGGAATATGCGCGCGCGCGTCGCCCCCAGCACGGCGGCGGCTTCCTCCAGCTTCGGGTCCAGGGTTTCCAGCGTGCTGGCGAGCGAAAGCACCATGAACGGCAGCAGCACATGCACGAGGGCGATGAGGACGCCTCCCCAATTGTACATCAGGTTGAGCGGCGGAAGGCCGAGCAGGGTGAGCGTCCAGTTGATCGCCCCCTTGCCGCTCAACAGCACCATCCAGCCGAAGGAGCGCACCACCACGTTCACCAGAAGCGGAATCACGATGGCGAAGATCAGAAGGCTTTTGCGCGTGCCGGTGGAGCGGGCGATGGCATAGGCCAAAGGATAGCCGACGATGGCGCAGATGACGGTGACCAGGGCGCCCAGGGCAAGGGTGTCGAAGATGACCCGAAGATAGTAGATGTCCGTGAATATCCGCGCATATTCCGAAAAACTCGGCCTCAGTTGCGACAGATGCAGGCTTTCGCCCAGCACCAGCAGCAGCGGTCCCACGAAGAACACCAGCAGGAACACCAGCAGCGGCGCCGGCGCATAGATCGGCCGGGCCCGGAAAACGCCGGCGACCGGCGTGGCGGGCGGGGAGAGCGCTCCTGTGTGCTGCATTTGCGTCATCGCGGTGTCTATCTTCCTCATTTTCCGACGTGATCGCCGGGCTGTCGCTGCGCGTCGAAGCCAGCCTGTGCTGCGGCGAGGCTTGCATGCCGCTGCACAGGCAGATGCCTGGCCCGGGCGGGGTGCATCAGCGCCGCCGCCCGGGCCGGCTGCCTACTGCATTTCCTTGTTCCAGCGTTCGATGATCTCGGGGATGCGGTCGATGATCTCGTGATAGGGCGGGACCTTGATCTTATCGAGCGGCGTGAATTCCGCGCGCAGGTCGTCGGGGTAGCTCACCGTCTTATTGGTGCCCGGGTAGCGCATCGTTTCCGAATTGCCGATCTGGCCCTCGGGCGACAGCACGCAGTTGATGTATTCCCAGGCCACCGGGTTTGCGCCCCTGACCACGGATTGCATGACGAGGCTGACCACCCCGCCCGGCTCCGGAACGGTGAACTTCGCCCAGTCGTTGCCCTTGTTGATGAAGGAGAATGCGCGGCCGTCCCAATAGACCAGCACGTTGACCTCGCCGGTGGCGAAGAGGTTGAGCGCCTCGACCGGCGTCGACCAGAACTTCACCACATAGGGGCTGATGGCCTTCATCTTCTCGAAAGCCGTATCGATGCTGCCGTCATATTGCTGGGCGACCCACCAGATCTGCGAGGGTCCCCAGGTGTAGGTTCCCGACGGCCAGGCGACTTTCCGGCCATATTTGCCGGCGGCGATGTCGTCGATCAGTTGCTTCCAGGATTGCGGCGCTTCCACCGTCTTGCCGTTGTACATGACGCCGAGCGCACCGTAGTTGCCGGAGACGCCGTAGTCGTCCCAGGGCTTGTGGAACTCGTCGGGGATGGAGGCGAGATTGGGCACCTTGTCGACGCTCATCTGCTCCAGCAGGCCCTCGCGCGCCGCGCGCAGGCTGTCGAGTTCGCTCAGGGCGATCACGTCGATCGGCGAATGGCCGGGGTTTGCCTTGACCTTGGCGAGCCAGTCCGAGGATTCGCCCGTCATGACCTCGACCTTCACCCCGGTCTTCTTTTCGAAGCAGGGTATGTAGTTCTTCTTGACCGATTCCGCCCACAGGCCGCCATAGGCGGTGACGACGATCTTGTCGGGCTTGGCTTCGTCGGCTCCCGCGGTTGCAACCGAAGCGCCGAGCGCAACGGCAATGCTAAGCGCGGCAAGGGCGCAGCAAGGTTTTTTCATTCAATTTCTCCTCCCGGTTGAAGCGGGCAACGGTCAGCGGTCGATGGAACGGCCCGGCGCCTTCCGCCGCGCATCAATCCCGCACAAAGATCAACCATCCGTTGCTTCGCGAGCCGAGACTGACCGGATAAGGCTAGTATTGACGGGACCGGAGCGCCAATACCATCATGGGCGCGATTTATATCGCGGGAGGCATAAATGCTGAATGTGAGGCTGCTGCGCTGCTTCGTGGCGGTGGCCAATGAATTGAGCTTCACCGCGGCGGCGGCCCGGCTCAACATGGCGCAACCGGCGCTGACCCGCGCCATCAAGCAGCTCGAAGATCATCTCGAAGCCCACTTGCTGTACCGCGATACGCGCAATGTCCGCCTGACCGAGATCGGCCACGCCTTCCTGAAGGAGGCACAGGCGGCGCTGGAGCAGATCACCCGCGCGGAGCGCGTCGGGCGTGAGATGGCGCGGGGCGAGCTGGGGCAGATCAGGATCGGATATATGGCCTTCCTGTCGCAGGATTTCCTGGCTCCGCTGCTGAAAAGATTCAGTCTCCAAAGGCCGAACGTGCGCGTCGAACTCTTCAATCTGGGTACCGAGCAGCAGCGTGCGGCGCTGGTCGATCACACCATCGATGTCGGGCTCATGCTGGGGCCTTTCTCCATAGCAGGGATCGCGAGCAGGGAACTGCGCGAGGAGCAACTGGTCGTGGTCATGCCGCAGGACCATCCGCTGGCTGCGCTGGAGCTGGTGACCGCCAGCGATCTGCGCGGCGAAAAGCTGGTCGTCGGGTCGGAAAGCATGTGGTCCGTCTACAGGCGCGCGGTCTTCTCCGAGTTCGACCGTCTCGGCATATCGCCGCAGATCGCTCAGGAGGCGCCCACCACCTCGGCCGTGCTGGCCCTGGTGGCCGCCGGGCTCGGGCTAACGATCTTCCCTCTATCCCCGACCCTGCACCTTACGAGCCAGATGACCGTGCTGCGTCCGTTCGCCATGGGGCAGGGGAAGATGACGACGATCTGCGCCTGGAACAAGATCAATCCCAATCCGTCGGTGGCCGCGCTGCTCGACTGCATATTCTGTGCGCCGGCAGGTTCCTGAGGGAAAGGTCTCCCGGCGCCCGATCGATCCTTGTCCGAAAATGGCGACCGGCGGCAGGGAACCATAGTGGCGGACCTGTGCCGTCCGCATCTGTTCCGAGCGCGATCGGGAAGCGCATGTTCCGGCGGTCTGCCCCGTCGCGCGAGTTGCCGCGCGACGGGGCATTGTCAGCGGAAACGGCTTTTCGTTGTCACGAACTGCAGATTTCGCGAAAGTCCTGGTTCAAGGCGTTGTTCCTAGTCCGAGGTTTCCACCCCATCGAACTGGAGAGCGCCAAGCGGACTTTGGACGAAACCCTGCACGTTCTTGCGCATGACGACGACGGTAAGCGAATGGTCCAAGGTCGCCCAAGGGGCCTCCCGCTTGAAGACGACCTGTGCCTGCTCATAAAGCCGTGTGCGCTCTGCTTGGTCGGTGGTCTCTTTCGCTTTGATGACGAGTTCGTCAAACTCCTTGTCGCACCATTGCGCCCAGTTGCTGCTGCCCACTGCGGAGCAGCTCAACATTGCGCCGAGGAAGTTGTCCGGATCGCCGTTGTCTCCGGTCCAGCCCAGAATGATCGCACCATCACGATTCTTATCCTTGCTTCGCTGAAGGTATTCGGCCCACTCATAGGTGACGATATTCGCGGTCACCCCAATCCTGGCCAGATCCGACTGGATGAGTTCGGCGGCGCGACGGGCGTTCAGCATGTATGGGCGCGACACCGGCATCGCCCATATGTTCATTGACAGATCCTTCACACCGGCAGTTTCGAGGGCCGCTTTGGCAGCATCGGGATCGTATTTGTCATCCTCGATCGCGTCGTTGTAGGACCACATGTCCGGAGGGAGCGGGTTCTTGGCCACTTTCGCCGCGCCTTGGAAAACCGCATCGACTATGGCTTGCTTGTTGATGGCCATGTTCAGCGCTCTGCGCACGTCCGCCTTATCGAAAGGCGGCTGCGTCGTATTGTAGGCCAGAAAAGCGATGTTCAGACCGGGAAGCTCCGATACTTTCAAGTTCGGGTCGGCCTTCATTGCCGAGACATCGGCTGCATTGGGGTATGACATCAGGTCACACTCGCCGGCCTGCAGCTTTTGATAGCGCGTCGACGCATCGGTTGTGATCGCAAAGACCAGATTCTCGACTTTCGGTTTTTCTCCCCAATAGTCGATATTCGCATCGTAGCGAATGACGGTATCCGGCTGATATTCGACATATGAAAATGGACCGGTCCCGACGGGAAGCTGGCTCAGTTGCGCCTTGTTTCCTTTGGCGTCGAGCTGATCCGCATATTCCTTCGAAACTATGGAAGCAAACGGGATCGCAATGTCGGCCAAGAACGGAGCTTCTTTGCGATTCAACTTGAACCGAACGGTCATGTCGTCGACTTTATCGATCGATTCGATAAGCTCGTTCAGCCCAAGGTCTTCGAAATACCCCCAACTGACATTCTCGGCATATTGATGCCAGGGATGATCCTTCTTCCACTGACGCTCAAAAGAGAACATGACGTCGTCAGCATTGAATTCGCGCGTCGGCGTGAAATAGTCGGTGGTTTGAAATTTGACGCCGGGCCGCAGGTGGAAAGTATATTGCAGCCCGTCATCCGAGATATCGTAGCTTTCAGCCAAGGCAGGAACGACTTCTGTCGTGCCCTTTTTGAACTCTACCAGGCGATTGTAAATGGTGTGGCCAACCGCGTCATAGGTCGTGCCGCTCGTCGCTATCGCCGGGTCGAAGCCCGACGGTGATGCTTCGGAACAGTAGACGAATACCTTTGCATCAGCGACAGTCGCGCATGACATAACTCCAATCAAACTGATGGATAGAAAGCAACTCCTGATCATTTTCCCTCCCATTGGAAATAATAACCGAAATTTTACCGGTAATCACGACCCTCGCATGGAGCATGTGGCAGAATACGGGGGCCGAAGCTGCCTATAGCGCGTCCATGACGGCAGCCAGCGCTTCCAGCGAAGCCGCGCCAAACAGCCGGGATCTTCTTGGCGTCCAGCCGAACCGCTCGTCCGGGTCGAATACGTCATCGAGAAATGGAATCTCGATGATGAACGACGGGCAGCCGAATGTCTCTGCTGTCCAGGAAATCGCCATGGCGAGCGGATCGGTGCCGGGGGTGTGGTCGTAGTTCGGCTTCGGCAGATCGGGCTGATAGTTGGGGGACGCGATTTTGAGCGCTTCTTCGAAGCGGCCCAGAAGATCAGCCTGTTTGCGCGACCAGGACGGCACGCCGACGGGGCGCACCGGCCACGGGTAGTGGTTGTTTTCGTCGCCGTGAATATCGTAGCAGAAATCCACGCCTGTCTGGCGCATGCGCTCCCGCACGTACCAGGTTTCGGGGCTCTTTTCCGGTGTCGTGTCGCTCCATGACCGGTTCAGGTCGATGCCCCCGGCGTTATAGCGATGGTAACCTCGGAAACTGCCGTCCGGATTCATGTTGGGGACGACATAGAACACTGCTTTTTTCAGCAACGACCGGGACAGCGGGTCGGCGGGATCGATGAGGCGATCGAGTAGCCCCTCGGCGGTGAATTCCGATTGGGATTCACCTGGATGCTGACGAGCGAGGACCCAGATGGCTTTCTTTCCTGTCCCTGGCTCCCCGACGGTCACGAGGTTGACGCTGCGTCCTTCGAGTGTCCTGGCAAGGCTCTCCACGCGTGCAACGGGGCTCGCCGCACAGCGCTCCACCAGGGCGAAACGTTCCAGTTCACAATACGGAGCATGATAGGCATAAGACACGCGATCCTGCTCGGGCGTGTGGCTCCACTTGAGAGCAGAGCCATCGAACGTGGTGGGAATCCTGAACCAATCCCTGCGGTCATAGGAAGCGGCGATCCGGTAGTTCTTCCAGCCGCCGGCCCAGCGGGTGTTTCCGGCGTGCTCAAGAGTGAAGTTGCACTCCTTGCCGCGCGCGCCCGTAGCAGCGAAATTGAAGCCCATGAATTCATCCGAACCTTCGATGTCCGGAAGAATCTCTAGACGTATGTTGGACCAATCCGATTCATCTATGATCCCTATGCGGCCGGAATCGAAATTGCAGGTAATCTTGCTCACGAATTACTTCCTCCGTTGTAGGATCAGACCCGCGACTGCGGCTCGAAAACATGGGTGGGGCTATGAAGCGCCTCGGCGCGGCGGCGGCGTTGCGGACGCGTGAGGAGCCGCTGCTCCGGGTTCGCGCGCAAGGACGTCGTATCTGGCGGAAATGATTGTCGTTAACGTCTGAAGATGGCGCTCGAAATAGGCTTCCTCCTTATGGAAAAGCCGCTCGAGACTCAGCCCGCGGATCGCAATTAACGTGAATTCCAGAAGCTCGAAGATTTCTTTCTTCCGAGTCCCCATTTCCACATGGCTTTCCAGCCACCGGTACCGAATTTCACGAATTGCATCCATGCGCCCGGAAACGGCCTGCGGCCGGGCGGCAGCCTCCGTCCGCGTCCCGATCAAAATCTCCCAGATCGCCCAGTATTCCGGATCTCCGTACACGCTCCAGAAATAGCGAACGAGTTCCGGCACGTTCAGCTTGCCGTTCGTGGCGAGATGGTCTTGTCGCGTGAAGTCTTGCAGGACGTTCTCGGCCAGATGGTCGTAGACCGTGAAGAGCAATTCGAATTTCGTCGGAAAATGGTGGTGAAGAGCGCCGGTCGTCACACCGGCCTCCTTGGCGATCGCCGCAGTGGTGACGCCTGCAAAACCGATCTTGTGAAGCAGGGTTACTGCCGCCGTGATCAACTGAACGCGCGTTTCCGCGCTTCGGTCGGCCTGGGTGCGTCTGGAGGTTGGCGCCGAGTGGGTCATCCGCCAACATAGATACATATTGGTCGGAATGTAAATGGGGTTGATGCAAGGAAGGATCGATGCTGCATCCGGGAGGGAATGCAGGCCGGTGGTCACACCCGCCGAAAGGATCGTGCGTTGCCGGTGATGCCGGCCGGGGCGGGCGCGGGTGCGTCCGCCCCTTGGCCTCAATTCGTCACTTCTTGCCGCCCCAGCGCTCCGGATAACCGGGCAGCTCCTGGCAGCCGCACAGGCTGTAGTGCAGCGGCGGCATGCTCTCGTCGACATAGTCGGCCAGCGTGTCCTGGGTGATGGCCGGCTGCGGCAGCACCCATTCCGGCCCGGGCACGGACTTGCCGTCGAGAACGTCGAGCGCGCCGATGATGGCGGTGCGCCACTGGTAGGTCGGATAGGACGGGCCGATGGCCGTCAGTTTCTCCTTCTGCCACTTGCGCAGGAAGTCCTGCTGGTCCTCGCCGCTGATGACGGGGTAGGGCAGGCCGGCATCCTCGAAGGCTTCCAGCGCCACGGTCGCGGTGTCGCCGGCGTCCATCCACACGGCGTCGATCTTGTCGCCGCGGTTGATGTAATCCTCCACCACCGCCTTGGTCTTGGCGCGGTCGCTGCCGGTGAACTCGGATCCGATGACGTTCAGCCCGGCCTCGTCGAAGATGTTCTTGGCGGCCGAGTAGCGCGTCTCCAGCACGTCGACGCCCGGCATGATGCGCAGCGCCAGCACGTTGTCGCCCTTCTTCAGCTTGCTGGCGATGAACTCGCCCGAGGTGATGCCGAAGCCGTAGCCGCCCACCGGGTGGATGTAGGTGACGGGGCACTGCGTGTTGACGCCACGGTCGAAGACGATGACCGGCAGCTTGGCGCAGGCGGCCTCGACAGCCGGCGTCAGCGCGGCCGTGGTGTTGGGCGACACGATCAGCGCATCGCACTTGCCGCCGTTGACCATCGCCTCGATGTCGGAGATCTGCTTGTCGTCCTTGCCCTCGGCGTCGACGACGATCAGCTCCTTGATGCGGTCCTTGTGCAGTTCGGCCTCGGCCTGCAGATTGTTGAGGCCGACCACGCGCCAGGGATTGAAGACGCCGGCATTGGAGAAGCACAGCGTCACCGGGCCGTCCTTCTTGTACTTGGCCGCGTCGACCATGGCGTCGCCCAGATGCTGGGCCCAGGGCTGGCCCTCGGGGCCCTTCGGGGTCATGGAAAGCTGTTCGCGCTGCTTCTGGAATTCGGCCGGGTCGTTGAATTCCTGCGCCAGGGCGGCACCGGCGAAGGTGGATGCCAGCAAGGCGGCGGCCATCAGTTTCAACTTCATCGTCTCTACTCCTCCAATATGCCGGCATGCCGGCGATGCTGCTTGTCGGTTCCTGCAAGCAATCAGGTTCGGCGGCGGTCGCGCCACGCGCTGGCGCCCACCGCAGCGATCAGGATCAGCCCCTGTATGCTGTCGCGCAGCGCCTGCGGCAGGCCGGCCAGGTTGAGCAGCGTGAACAGGGCGAACAGGCTGAGCGCCCCGAACAGCGCGCTCCAGATGGTGCCGCGCCCGCCGAGTAGTTGCGCGCCGCCGACCACGCAGGCGGCGATGGCCTGCAATTCCAGTCCGCGCCCCGCATTGACGGAGACGCCGGAGAAGCCGCCGATCAGGATGCCGGCGGTGACGGCGGCCAGCGCCGAGACCGTGAAGGCGGCGACGCGGGTGGCGGCCACCGGCACGCCGGCCAGTTCGGCCGCGCGCGGATTGTCGCCCACGGCCAGCGCCCGCTTGCCGAAGACGGTGCCGTCGAGCCCCCACCATGCCAGCGCGGCGAAGCCCGCCAGCACCAGCACGGCGAGCGGCAAGGTGCCGATCAGCCATATGTCGCGCAGCACCAGCCGGCCGAGATTGCGGAAATTGTCCGGCAGGTCGCCGCGCGCGGCGCCGCCCGACCACGCCAGCGCCAGCCCGTTGACCCACAGCATCGTGCCCAGCGTGGCGATGATGGAGGGCACCTTCAGGCAGGCGACCACCAGACCGTTGAAGAGGCCGATGCCGAGGCCCATGGCATAGAGCAGGCCGATCGTGGTCCAGGTCATGTCCGGATCGCCATTGATCAGGATCGAGGCGGCCAGCACCACGAGCGTCACCACCGCGCCGACCGACAGGTCGAAGCCCCCGGTCAGGATCACGTAGAGCTGCCCGGCGGCGAGGATGGCCAGGGGGGCGGCGCGCCGCAGGAAGTTCATGAACAGGCCGGCTTCCAGGTAGTTCGGCTGCAGGAAGGCGATGGCCGCATAGAAGGCGACGAAGACGACGATGCCGATATTGAGCCTGTGCCAGGCGGGCGCGAAACGGCGGGGGGTGCGGGCCTGCGGGATCGTGCTCATGCCACGTGCCCCTTCTGCCGCACGGCATGGACGGCCACGGCCGCGATGACGATGGCGCCGCGCAGGACCTGCTTCAGGAAAGCGTCGACGCCGATCATGTTGAAGGAGGCGTCCAGCGCGGCGAACAGCAGCACGCCGGCGAGCGTGCCGCCCACCCCGCCCTTGCCGCCGGCGAGAATCGTGCCGCCGATCACAGTGACGGCGATGGATTCAAGGTCGTAGATGCCGTCGCGGCCGATCCACGGCGTGCCCGATTGCAGGCGGGCGGCGAGATAGAGCCCCGCCACGCCGGCAAACAGGCTGGACAGGACATGGGCATAGACCACGAAGCGCTCGGTGCGGATGCCGGCGAGGCGCGCGCCGTCGGGATTGCCGCCGACCGCGTAAAGCCGCGCGCCGAAGACCGTGCGCGACAGCGCCAGCGACGCCGCCGCGGCCAATGCGGCCAGAAGCAGCAGCGCGAAGGGAATGCCGAAGAGCCCGCCATAGGCGAAGACCTGGAACTGCGGCGCCACCGAGCCCTTGAGATAGGTGAAGGCGGCGGCCAGCACCCCCTGCACGATCAGGCCCGTGCCCAGCGTCACGATCAGCGGATTGACGCCGAGATAGGCCACCAGCGCGCCGTTGACGAGGCCGACGAGGGCGCAGCCGGCAAGGCAGGCCACGATGGCCGGCGCGATCATCGCCGGGTCGCCCTGCATGATGAAGGAGGCCGAAACGGCGACGGCGCTGACCAGGGCGGCCACCGACAGGTCGATGGAGGCGACGAGGATGACGAAGGTCTGCCCGAGCGCCACGAAGCCCAGCGCCACCATGCGCTGCAGCAGGCCGACGATGCCGTCGAAGCCGAGCTGGCTGGCGGCCCCGGTGGCAAGGGCGGCCGCCACGTAGATCGTCGCCGAGAGGATGACGAGTACGCCCGCCACCGAAAGGCGCAGCGGCCGGCGGGTGGGTGTCGTTGCGGCGTTTGCGCTCATGCCGCCCGCCTGTCCGCGCCGCCCTGCATGCCGAGCTGCAGGGCCATCACCGCTTCCTCGCTTGCGCCGCGCGGCAGTTCGCCGGCGATGCGGCCCTGGTGCATGACCAGGATGCGGTCGGAAATGCCGATCAGCTCGGGCATGTCGGAGGAGACGACGACGATGCCGCGCCCCTCGTCGGCAGCCGCGCGCATGGTGCGGTAGATCGCTGCCTTGGCGGCGATGTCGATGCCGCGCGTCGGCTCCACGAAGACGAGGATGTCGCTGGCCTGCTCCAACCAGCGGGTGATGATCGCCTTCTGCTGGTTGCCGCCCGACAGCGCCCCGATCGGCTGGCCGAAATCGGCGGCGCGCACGTCCATGGCGCGCAGGCTGGCGTCGATGCTCGCGTCGGAATATTTGCCGCGGCGCGGCCGCTCGAAGAAGGCCGCCATGGCGCGCAGCGTCAGAAGCGCGTTGTCGCGCACCGACTGGCGCGGCAGAAGCCCCTCGCGCTTGCGGTCGCCCGGCAGGTAGCCGATGCCGCGCGCGATCGCCTGATGCGGCGAGACGATGGACTGCTTCGTGCCCTTCACCTCGATGGAGCCGGACAGGAACGGCCGGTCGCCGATCACGGCCTGCGCAAGCTGGGCCTTGCCCGAATCCTCCAGCCCCGCCACGCCGACGATCTCGCCGGCGCGGATTTCCAGGTTAATGCCATGCAGAAGCGCATTGGCGCCGCCGGCGACGGAAAGCAGCACTTTGCCGGGTTCGGCGGTCCGCGGCGCGGGATAAAAATCCTTGAGGTCGCGGCCTACCATGGCGCGCACGATGTCGCCGACCTCAAGGCCTTCGCGCTGCCGCGTCCACACCTTGCGGCCGTCCTTCAGCACGCTCACCCGGTCGGCGATGGCCATCACCTCGGGCATGCGGTGGGAGATGTAGACGATGGCCACGCCCTCGTCCTTCAGGCCGCGCACCAGCGCCAGCAGCGCCTGCGCGTCGCGCTCGTCCAGCGCGGCTGTCGGCTCGTCCATGACCAGCACGCGGGCGTCCATCAAAAGCGCCTTGGCGATCTCCACAAGCTGCTGCTGGGCGATGGAAAGCTCGGAGACCTGGAGGTCCGGGTCGATGGCGGCGCCGAGGCGCTCCAGCAGAGCCGCGCTGCGGGCACGCATGCGGCGCCGGTCCAGCAGGCCGCGCCTTGCGATCTCGTGGCCCATGAAGATGTTTTCGGCCACGCTGCGATAGGGCAGGAGCGACAATTCCTGGTGAATGATGGAAATGCCGGCCCGCTGCGCCTCGACCGGATGAAGGAAGCGCACCGCCTTGCCGGCCAGGCGCACCTCGCCCGCATCGGCCCGGTAGCTGCCGCCCAGGACCTTCATCAGCGTGGATTTGCCGGCGCCGTTCTCGCCGCAGATGGCGTGGACCTCGCCGGCGCGGCAGTCGAAATCCACATGGTCGAGCGCCAGGATGCCCGGAAAGGCCTTGGCGATGCCGCTCATCTCCAGCATCGGCGGGGTCCCGCTCATGCCGGCACCTCGCGGCCGGCCCCGAGGACCCGCTCGCCGGCCGCCTGCCATTCGCGGCGCACGAAGGCGGCGCTCTCGGCAAACAGCACGTCGATGTCGTCGAACAGGTCGCGCCACACGCGCGTGGCCCCCGCCAGTTCAGGCAGTGCGCGGCTGAAGGATTCGATCGTCAGCCAGCCGTCGTAGCCGCAGCGGCGCAGCGCGTCGAAATGCGCGGCGAAGGGCACATGGCCGGTGCCGGGAATGCCCCGGTCGTTTTCCGAGACGTGGAAATGGTTGATCTCGCGATGGTGGCGCTCATAGGTCGCCGGCGGGTCCTTTTCCTCGATATTGGCGTGGAAGGTGTCGAACATGTAGCCGTAATTGGGGTGATTCACCTTGCGCCAGATCTCCGAGGCCGCGTGGATGGTCGACATCAGATAGCATTCGAAGCGGTTGACCGCCTCCGCCGAGACTATGACGCCGGCTTGTTGCGCATAGTCGGCCAGCGCGCGCATGGCCTCCACGCAGCGCTGCTTCTCCTGCACGGTGGGGCCGAAGCCGGTGAAGACGCCGACCGGCGAATGCAGCGGGCCGGCGATGATCTCTCCGCCCATGGCGTGGGTGCAGTCCACGATCCAGCGGTGATGGTCGCGGGCGCGGGCACGCACGGCGGCATCTTCGCTCACCGGGTTGGCCTGGGGCGTGGCCACGGCCGCCGCCCCGGCCACCAGGCCGATGTCGGCCAGCACCCTGCCCAACGCCCGGTAGCGCTCCACCGTGCCGCCGAACACCGGCACCTCGACCGCGTCATAGCCGAGCGCCTTCAGCCTTTCGAGCTGGGGGGCGTGGCCCGCGTCTATGTCCGCGCCGAGCACGAGCAGGTTGAATGCAAGCTTCAAGCGTTCCTCCCGGTTCGACCGCCGAGACGACAATGCCAGACTTGACTAAGCCGCGCTTGCATCTCACGCTACTGGTAAATTTCTTAAGTCGGCCGGCCGGCCGGCCGGGCGGGAGGAAAGCCTGATGAACGAGCACACGATGCGGCAATTGCAGCACCACAGGCCGTCCGTGTTCCGGCAGCCGGATTCCATGATGTATGCCGACAATTGCCGCGAGTTGCAGGCCGCCGCGGCGCGCGGCGAGGTGGAACTGCATGCCTGGACGCGCGGCAGCTACCCCGGCACCTCGCTGGGAGACAGGCTGCCCGGCATCCGCACGGTCGGCTTCTGGGACGCGCGCCACCGGCAGGATTGGGGGCTGGGCCGGCATTGCAACGAAGGCTTCAAGATCGCCTATCTGGCGCGCGGCAGCCTCAATCTGGTGGTCGACGACCGCACCTACGAGCTGGCGCAGGGGCAGTTCATCGTCATCCGCCCCTGGCAGCTCCATTCCATCGGCGATCCGGCCGTGGATGCCAGCAGGCTCTTGTGGGTGATACTCGACGGCGGCCTGCGCCGCCCCAGCGAGCCGTGCAACTGGCCCGACTGGCTGGTGTTCTCGCGCGAGGAGGCCGACACGCTGTCGCGGCTGCTGACCCAGAACAACCAGCCGGTCTGGGACGCCGGCGCCGACCTTGCCCGCGCCTTCGAGGCACTGGCGCCGATCCTGCTCGGGCGCACCCCGCAGGAGGGCGAGACCCGGCTGAAAGTGGCGCTCAACACCATCATGCTGAGCCTGATCGAGCGCATGGCCGCGCAGGCGCCGAAGCTCGACCCGGATCTTTCGACCTCGCAGCACACCGTCGCCATCTTCCTGCGGCGGCTGGCGTTTGCGCTGGACGAGGACTGGACGCTGGACGCCATGGCCGAGGAGTGCGGCCTTTCGCGCACCCGCTTCTCCGAACATTGCCAGCGGCTGACCAACATGACGCCGAAGCAATATCTCCAGCACCTGCGGCTGGAGGAGGCGGCGCGCCAGCTCAACGGCTCGGGGCTGAGAAGCATCACCGACATCGCACTTGCCTGCGGCTTCTCCTCCAGCCAGTATTTCTCCAACGCCTACCGCAAGCGCTACGGCTGCGCGCCCATCGCCACCCGCCGCCGCGCCGCCGATGGCCGGAGCTAGGGTCAGGACCCCAGGCCGAATGCGCCATTTTTCGTCGGCCGGCGTCGCTTTTCGTGCTATCAATGGGCCGTCATGGCCGGATCGGGCAAAATAGCCGTCATCGCCAATCGCGAAGGGCAGGATTCCCAGGCGCTTCTTGCCGAGGCGGCGGCCGGCTGGCGCGCGGCGGGTGCAAGGGTCGCGGGTGTCCTGGCCGAGGACAGCGAGGCCGAAGGGACGTGCAGCGCCGGCTTCCTGCGCGACATCGCATCGGGCAGGAAATTCTCCATCCATCTCGACATGGCCCCGGCCGGCACCACATGCCATCTCGATGCCGCCGGGCTGGACGATGCCTGCCGGGGGCTGCTTTCACAGATCGCTTCGGCCGACGTCGTGCTGTTCAGCAAGTTCGGCAAGATGGAGGCGGCGCGGCAGGGCCTGTGGGCGGCGTTCACGGCTGCCGCTGCCGCCGGCAAGCCGCTGCTGACGACGGTTTCGTCCAGGCATGTCGACGCCTGGACCGCGTTTGCGCCCGCAGCGGCGTGGCTGGCGCCGGATGGCCGCTCGATCGAGCAATGGTGGCGCACGGCGCAGCTACGCGGCTGAGCGGATCTTTTGCACCGGATCGGGCCAGCGTCCGGCGCAGGTGCGATCAGCCGGCCGCTGCCGCTAGGTTCTTTTCCGCCTCGGATTCCAGCCGGTCGCCGACCGCAAGTCCGTGCGACCTGGCGAAGGTCGCGGCCGAAAGCTTCTGTCCGGCCTCGGTGCGTACCCTGCCGATCTCGATCGTGCCGCCCTGCACGGCGATGCTGAGGGTCTCCTCGCCGACCGCGGCGATCGTACCCGGCTTGCCGGCCACGTCGCCGAAGCGCCGAACCGGGTGCTTGCGGCTTTCGAACAGCCGTAGCTTCTGGCCGCCCACGGTCGTCCACGCACCGGGCGCGGGGTCGCAGCCGCGGACCAGGTCGTGGACAAAGTCGAGATGCGCGTTCCAGTTGATCCTGGCTTCCGCATCGCGGCACCAGCCTTCGTAGGAAGCTTCGTCCTCGTCCTGCACGGTCTCGGTGTGGCGCCCGGCGACCACGAGGTCCGCGGCTTCCAGCATGGCCTCGACGCCGAGCGGGAACAGGTGGTCGAAATAGACCGTGCCCAGCGTGTCGTCGGGGCCGATGGCGACGCGCTTCTGCAGGATCACCGGCCCCTCGTCCAGCCCGTCGGTGGGGCGGAAGATGGTCAGCCCGGTTTCGGTCTCGCCCTTGATGACGGGCCAGTTGATCGAGCTTGGGCCGCGATATTTCGGCAGCAGGGAAGGGTGGTACTGGATGGTGCCGTGCTTCGGGATGTTGACGAAGGCCTGCGGCGCGAACTGCAGCACATAGGCCATCACCGCCAGATCGACGTCGAGCGCGCGCAGGGCGCCTTCGGCTGCCGGGCTCTTAAGGTTGGGGAGCTGGAACAGCCGCAGCCCCCGCTCCTCGGCGGCCAGGCGCAGCGGGTCGGGGCGGGCGCCCGGCTTCTCGGGCGCGCAGAACACGCCCGCCACCTCGTCGCCGCGCGCCAGGAACGCCTCCAGGACGCTCTTGCCGAATGCCTGCTGGCCGATGATTGCGATGCGCATGCTGCCTCCTCGATTTCGGGCAAAGACCTTCCCTGTCCCGCGCGCGGCAGGCGGCGGGCCGGTCGGTGTCGGTGGATGGAAGCGCCGGCTGCGGCCTTGGCCGGGCGGCCGGCGCGGGGTGTCAGCGTCCCGTGTTGATCCAGACGGCCTTGGGCTCGGTGAAATTGTCGATGGCCGCATCGCCATGCTCGCGGCCGAAGCCGGAATCGCGCGCGCCGCCCCAGGGCAGGCGGATGTCCGTCGGGCCATAGGTGTTGACCCAGACGGTGCCGGCCTTCAGTCGCCTGGTGAAGCGATGGGCGCGGCCAATGTCGCCGGTCCACACGCCGGCCGCCAGGCTGTAGGCCGTGCCGTTGGCGATGCAAAGTGCATCCTCCTCGTCCTTGAACGGGATGACGGCGGCCACCGGGCCGAAAATCTCTTCCTGCGAGATGCGCATCTCGTGGCGCACGCCGGCAAAGACGGTAGGCTCCACGAAATAGCCGGCCGCGCCGTGCCGCGTGCCGCCGGTGACGACGGAGGCACCCTCCTTGCGGCCGATGTCGATATAGTTCAGCACGCGCTCCATCTGCACTTCGGAGACCAGCGGCCCCATCGCGGTGGAGGTGTCCTGCGGGTCGCCGATGCGGATCGACTGCGCGCGCGCCGCAAGCCGCTCGACCACCGCGTCATGGATGCTTTCATGCACCAGGATGCGCGAACCGGCCGAACAGACCTGCCCGGTGTTGAAGAAGATGCCGGAGCCGGCCGCCTTCACCGCCATGTCGACGTCGGCGTCGGGGAAGACGATGTTGGCCGACTTGCCGCCCAGTTCCAGCGTCACGCGCTTGAGGTTGCCGGCGGCGCCGCGCAGGATCTGGCGGCCGACGGCCGGCGAGCCGGTGAAGGTGACCTTGTCGACGTCGGGGTGGTCGACCAGCGCCTGGCCGGCGACCTTGCCGAAGCCGGGCACGACGTTGAGCACGCCCGCGGGCAGGCCGGCTTCCAGCGCCAGCTCGCCGATCTTCAGCGCGGTGAGGGGCGTCAGCTCGGCCGGCTTCAGCACCACCGCGCAGCCGCAGGCCAGCGCCGGCGCGATCTTCCACATGCCGATCATCAGCGGGAAGTTCCACGGGATGATGGCGCCGACCACGCCGAGCGGCTCGCGCACCGTGTAGGTGAGCGCGTCGGGGCGGGCCGGGATGACCTGGCCGTTTATCTTGTCGGCCATGCCGGCATAGTAGGTCAGCGTGTCGAGCACCGCCGGCAGGTCCTGGCGGCGGATGGCCGAGACCGGCTTGCCGGAATCGAGACTTTCCAACTGCACAAGCTCGTCCTCGTCGCGGCGGATCAGGTCGGCCAGCTTGAGCAGCAGCGCGCCGCGCTCGCTGGCCTTCATATGGCTCCAGGCGCCCTCGAAGGCGGCGCGGGACGAGCGCACCGCGGCATCCACGTCCTCCGCGCCCGCCTCCGCCACCTTGGCCAGAACCTCGCCCGTGGCCGGATTGAGCGTCTCGAAGCAGCGGCCCGAGGCGGCGGCCACGCGGTGGCCGTCTATCAGCAGCCTGTGGGTGTCGTCGGCAATCCTGTTCAGCACGTCTCGATCCCGATAATATGAAGTGTTGTTCATATCTCATGCCAATGATCGCGACATGCACGGTCGGCTATGAGATGGAAGGGATCGTAGTCTCCTTGTAAAACCTTGGGAATATGAAATTTCCTGCCTATAAGGCGGCGGAAATATATGAACGGCGCAGCCTAAGTCGATTATTCGAGATATGATGTCGAGATCATATCTGGCCGAGCGGCGCGGACGAGGAAAACCGGGGAGGCAGCATGATCCAGATCGAGATCGAGCCGGTGTGGCGCTTCAAGCGGCGCGAGGATGCGCGCTCGCTGCGCATCATGCTCGACTTCCTCGCCGAGATCCGGGCGACCGGCAAGATCGCCGCCGCCGCGGACCGGGCCGAGGTTTCCTACCGGCATGCCTGGAACCTGATCGAGAAATGGTCGGAGTTCTTCGACATGCCGCTGGTGGTGCGGCGGCAGGGCAGCGGCACCAGCCTGACCCCCTTCGGCGAGAAGCTGGTCTGGGCGGGCCAGCGGCTGGAGGCGCGGCTGAGGCCGTTCCTGCAGAACCTGTCACAGGAACTGGAGACCGAGATCAACCAGATGTTGCCGCACGGGCCGCTGGTGCTGCGGGTGCATGCCAGCCACGGCTTCGCCGTTCCCCGGCTGCGCGAACTGCTTGCCCGCGAGCCCGACATCGACGTCGATTTCCGCTACGTCACCAACCAGAATTCCCTGGTGTCGCTGGTGCATGACGGCTGCGACCTCGCCGGCATGCACCTGCCGCAGGGGGAATCGCGCAAGCGCGCCATCGCCGCCAGCAAGGGCTGGCTCACGCCCGGCATCCATCGCGTCATCGGCTTCGTCACGCGCGAGGTCGGGCTGATGGTGGCGCGCGGCAACCCCCTCGGCATCACCGCGATCGAGCATCTGCTCGACCCGAAGGTCCGGTTCGTCAACCGCGATCCGGATTCGGGCACGCGGCAACTGTTCGAGCACCTGCTTGCCCAGCACCAGCTCGACGGCACCCGCATCAACGGCTACGAGCAGATCGAGCACACCCATGCCGCGGTGGCCGCCTATGTGGCCTCGGGCATGGCCGACGCTGCCTTCGGGGTGGAGGCGGCGGCCCGGCAGTTCGACCTGGATTTCGTGCGGCTGCTCACCGAGGACTATTTCTTCGTCTGCCGCAAGGACATCCTCGAGATGGACGCGGTCAAGCGCGTGCTGAAGGTCATGCGCAGCGAGGAATTCTACGCCGCCATCTCGCAGGTGCCCGGCTATCGGGTGAAGGACGCCGGCGTCATCAAGACCATAGGCGAGGTGTTCCGCAGATCGCAATAATCGGTCGGGGGCTTTCGTGCGGGCGCCCTGGCCGGGGAGTTTCGGCCGCAAAAGATGCATTGACAATGTATCTTTTGCGGCGGAATATCGCGCCCGCACCGCAGCGCATCCGCCTTGCGGTCGCGGCAAGGTTGCGGGTTTGCCGCCGCCGGCCGCCCACCAAAATAGCCGAAGGAGCAGTTCAATGGCGCAGACCGAAGCAAGCGCGAACGAAGTCGATGTCCGCAGCCTGGTGCCGGCGCAGAGGCATCAGAAGATCTTCCAGCTCGTCGATCAGCTCGCGCCCGGCGGGTCGTTCGTTCTCGTCAACGACCATGACCCCAAGCCGCTCTACTATCAGCTCGAGGCTGAATATCCGAAACAGTTCTCCTGGACCTATCTCGAAAGGGGGCCGGCCGTCTGGCGTGTCGAGATCGGGCGCCAGTTGCAGGCGGCCTGAACGGCACGCCGCGCCGCCGCCCGCTGCCGACCGGCGGGCGGTGCAAGCCGCGAACCGAAGGAGAAATCAGGTGAACGAAGCCGGAGCCGATCGCATCGACGGCGCCATGGCCGCCACGCTGGGCGAGGGGCCGAACCCGCTCGCAGAGCTGGCCGACCTGCTGGTCTCCAGCCTCGAGGCACTGGCGCGGGCAGGGCAGGCCGACGCCGCCTGCTGCATGGCCGGGCGCGCCTGCGCCGTGCTGCGCACGACCGATGCCGGGCAATGGCGCAAGTTCAACGTGCTGCTGCACCGGGTCGGCAGGCTGGCGGGGCCGGTCGGCACATGAAGCGTGGCCAGCGCAAATGGCAGGGCAGGGGCCGATGAAGGTCGAGATCAACGAAGGCGACATGGTCGTGGACGCTGTGCTGCTCGGCAAGCTGCTGGACATCGCCCCGCACGAGGTGCCTGCGCTGCTGCGGGCCCAGAAGATCACCTCGCTGTGCGAGCGCGGCATCGAGGGCCACGCTGGCGAATACCGGCTGAGCTTCTTCTACGGCAGCCGGCGCGCGCGGCTCAGCGTCGACGAGGCGGGCAACGTCCTGCGGCGCTCGGTCATCGATTTCGGCGATGCCGCCATGCCGCGCCAGTTGCACCGGCCCGGCACCTGATCGCGGCGGAAGCCGATCAGTCCTTCTTCGGCTTCGGGGCAAGGTCGACGCCGTTGATGCGGCCGACATAAGTTGGCAGCATGGGCACATATTCCTCCGTGCCGGCGGTCACGGCGCCCAGGAAGGAATTCTTGGCTGCGTTGCCGAGCGGGTTGGCCACACCGGCGTTGTTTGCCATCGATTCCAGATAGGTGAGGTCCTTGAGGCCGTTGGCCAGGGTGAATTTGTGGGCGTCGCGGTCGCCTTCCAGCACCCAGCGCATGAAGGTCTGGTAGAAGCCGCAATCCATGCGGCTGCCGCGGATGACGCTGTCGAAGCGCCGGGGCGGGATGCCGACCTTGGCCGACAGCGCCAGCGCCTCGGAATAGAGCGCGGCATAGCCGAGCGACAGGAAATTGTTCAAAAGCTTCATGCGGTGGCCGTCGCCGGTCGTGCCGATATGCGTGATGCGGCCGGCCCAGGTCTCCAGCACCGGCTTCAGCCTGGCGAAGACCGCGTCGGAGGCGCCCACCATGGTGTCCAGCGTGCCTTCCCAGGCCTCCTTCGGCGTGCGGCCGAGCGGCGCGTCCGCGTAGTCGATGCCCAGCGGCGCAAGTTCCGCCGCCAGCGCCGTGGTGGAGGTCGGGTCGGCAGTCGAGCAGTCGACCACCACGGAGCCCTTCTTCAGCCCTTCCTTCAGCCCGTTCTTGCCGCGCACGATCTCTTCGACCTGGCGCGAGCCGGTGACGCAAAGGAAGACGATGGTGGAGCGCTCGGCAAGCTCGCGCGCGGTCGCGGCTTCCGTGGCGCCGCGTTTCAGCATGTCTTCGGCCGGCGCGCGGTTGCGATGGGCAAGGAAAGTCAGGGCGTAGCCCTTTTCCACTATGTTCCGGGCCATGCCGTGGCCCATGAAACCGAGCCCGATGAAGCCGATCCGTTCGTTCGCTTTCGCAGTCATTTTCCGCCGTTCCCTTGCTGTGGGGAACAGGAACGATAGGCCTTTCGCGCCCGAAAGTCTGCGTCGTCTTTGGCGCGGCTTTCCGGCGCGGCTTGACATGCCCCGCCGGCACGGACTTCTTGGTCGTCGCGACAGGAAGAGGACGAGATGGGCGAAGGCAAGCCGAAAAAGCCTGAAAGATCTGCCGCAGCGCTGGCCGGGCGGGGCAATGGCGCCAGCGTGCATGCCTCGCTGGCCAATGAGATCGGGCTGCGGATCGTGCGCGGCGACTATGCGCCCGGCGCGGTGCTGCCCAACGAGGCCAAATGGGCCGAGACCTTCAATGTCAGCCGCTCCGCCGTGCGCGAGGCGATCAAGATGCTGATGGCCAAGAGCCTGCTGGCCTCGCGGCCCAAGGTGGGCAGCCGGGTCGAGCCGCGCGAGCGCTGGAACCTGCTCGACCGCGACGTGCTTGCCTGGTACGCGACCTCGCCCGACCGGGTGACCTTCCTAAAGACCGTTCAGGAGTTCCGCCACATCATCGAGCCGGAAGCCTCGGCCTTCGCGGCCCTGCGGCGCACCGAAGCCCAGATGGAAGAGATCAGCGCCGCCTGCCGGCAGATGAAGGAGGCCGAGACCCTGCAGGCGCGCACCGAGGCCGACACGCGCTTCCACCTCGCCATATTGCGGGCTGCCGGCAACGATCTTCTGGTGCCGCTGGGCGTCTTGATCGAGCAGGCGTTCAACCATCTGTTCATGCATGTGACACGCAAGGGCGACGACCTCGACCAGGCGATGAAGCTGCATGAGGCGATCGAACGCAACATCCGCCTGCGGCGGCCCGAGGCGGCGCGCAACGCCGTGCGCAAGCTTCTGGCCGCCACCGACAAGGTGGTCGGCCGCGCCCCGGACGACGCCGGCTGACCATGCCTCCAAGGACCCGACGGGAAGGAACCATGCGGCCTAACGTGCTCTTCATCTGCGCCGACCAGTGGCGCGGCGACTGCCTCTCGGCGCTCGGGCATCCCAATGTGCGCACGCCCAACCTCGACGCGCTGGCGGCCGACGGCGTGCTGTTCAAGAACCATTTCGGCCAGTGCACGCCTTGCGGGCCCTCGCGCACCAGCCTGCTCACCGGGCTCTATCTGATGAACCACCGCTCGGGCCGCAACGGCACGCCGCTGGACGCCCGCCACACCAACGTCGCGCTGGAGGCGCGCAAGGCCGGTTACAAGCCGGCGCTGTTCGGCTACACCGATACCAGCATGGACCCGCGCGGGCGCGACCCGGACGACCCGGTGCTGACCGGCTACGACAAGGGCGTCATGCCCGGCTTCGTCACGCCGCTGCATCTGCCGGACGACATGGGGCCGTGGGTGGCCGACCTCGTGGCCCGGGGCTACGATCTGCCCGCCGGCCGCGACGACGCCTTCCGCCCGCGGCCCGGCTTCGCCCGGCCGGCGGATCGCGGCTTCCGCTACGTGCCCACGATCTTCCCGGCCGAACTGAGCGAGACGGCTTTCCTCGCCGACCGTTTTCTCGAATGGCTTGCCGTGCGGCAAGACAGGCCGTGGTTCGCGCATCTGGTGTTCTATCGCCCGCATCCGCCGCTGATCGCGCCCGAACCCTACAACGCGCTGGTCGATCCGGCCGACGTGGCCCTGCCGGTGCGCGCGGCCACGCCGGAGGCCGAAAGAAGCCAGCATCCGCTTCTGGCCTACGAGCTGGAAAGGATCAGCGAGCCGGGCCTTTACGACGAGCACAGCCCGCTCGACCCGGTTTCGGCAAACGAACTGGAGATCCGCCAGATGCGCGCGGCCTATTACGGGCTGATCGCCGAGGTGGACCATCATGTCGGCCGCGTCGTCGAGCATCTGAAGCGCACGGGCGAATACGGGCGCACGCTGATCGTGGTCACCAGCGACCATGCCGAGATGCTGGGCGGGCACCATGTCTGGGGCAAGGAGATCTATTTCGATCCGGCCTTCCACCTGCCGCTGGTGATCCGCGACCCGCGCCCCGAGGCCGAGGCCGCGCGCGGCACTCGCGTCGACGCTTTCACCGAGGCGGTGGACATCATGCCGACAATCCTCGACTGGCTGGGGCACGCCGTGCCGCGCGCCTGCGACGGTCGCTCGCTGCTGCCGCTTCTGGAGGGCGGGGTGCCCGCCGGCTGGCGCGAGGCCGTGTTCTTCGAGCACGATTTCCGCACCGTCGCCACGCAAAGGGCCGAACAGGCGCTCGGCATTTCCTCCGACCAGTGCAGCTACGCCGCGATCCGCGACCGGCACTACAAATATGTCCACTTCGCCGCGTTGCCGCCGCTGCTGTTCGACATCGCCGCCGATCCGCACGAGACGGAGAATCTCGCCGGCCGGCCGGAAATGGCGGCCACGATCGCCGCCTATGCGCAGAAGATGCTGAGCTGGCGGCTGGAGCATGCCGAGCGCACGCTGACCAACATGCAACTCACTCCGGCCGGGGTGGTCTCGCGGCCATAGAGGCCGGCGCCGGACGGGAATCCTCAGTCCTTCCTGTCGCGGCCGAAGGCGGCGCGCAGTTCCTCCTTGGCGTCCTCGAGCACCTTCCGCTGCTTTTCGGGCAGGTTCTTGCCGGCGCGGTTGATGTAGAAGTTCAGCATCGACATCGCCGACTGGAACGGCTCGGCCTTGCGCCGCTCGCTGTGCTCGGCCGAGTGCTTGAGCGAGGCGGCGATCTTCTTGGGATCATGCGATTCGAAGATGTGCTCCTCGACGTCGAGGGCGTCGCTGTGCTCGGTCACGTCCTGCGACCATTTCTTCCCGTGCTGTCGTGTAGCCATGACGGCCTCCTATCGGGTTTCGACGTCAATGGCCGGCCGCGCTTCCGGTTCCCGTGCTGGACCCACGTTCGACCCGCCATGGTTCTGCCCGCATCCGCCGAAGCGGGACGATAATGCGCACCAAGCGGATCGGCCGCACAGACCGGAGCGGTGGTGGTGAACTTGCAATTTCTGGCGGACGACGCGGCGCTTCTGGACAGCGGCTACGCGTGGCGGCGGCTCGCCATCTCGGTGGTGTACGGCACCATCGGCGGGGTCGGCATGTGGGCCGTGGTGATGGTGCTGCCGGCCGTGCAGGCCGAATTCGGCGTCGACCGCGCCAACGCGTCGCTGCCCTATACGGCGACGATGGTGGGTTTCTGCATCGGCAACGTGCTGGTTGGCCGCGCCATCGACCGTTTCGGCTACTGGTTGCCGGCGCTGATGTCCTCGATCGCGCTGGCGGCGGGGTTCCTGCTCGGCGCCGTGGCCGGCTCCATCCTGCAATTCACGCTGGTGCAGGGCCTGCTGATCGGGCTAGGGACCTCGGCTACCTTCGGCCCGCTCATCGCCGACGTCTCGCACTGGTTCGACCGCCGGCGGGGCCTGGCGGTGACGATCGGTGCCTCCGGGAGCTACATAGCCGGGGCGATCTGGCCGGCCGTCATGTCCCCGATGATGGAGGCCGGGGGCTGGCGCTTCACCTATGCTGTGATCGGCGTCGTCTGTCTGGTCACCATGGTGCCGCTGGTGCTGATGCTGCGCCGGCCGTCGCCGCGGACGGTATCGGCCAGCGGGGCGGGCCAGCGGTCGGCGCGGCCCATTGCGCTGTCGCCGGCCGCGCTGCAGGCGCTGCTGGTCGTGGCCGGCCTGAGTTGCTGCGTGGCCATGTCCATGCCGCAGGTGCATATCGTGGCTTACTGCATGGACCTCGGCTATGGCGTGGCGCGCGGGGCCGACATGATGTCCATCATGCTTGCGGCGGGCGTGGTCAGCCGCATCGGCTCCGGCTTCCTGGCCGACCGTATCGGGGCGGTGAACACGCTGCTGCTCGGCTCCGCGCTGCAATGCCTGTCGCTGGCGCTCTACATCCCCTTCGACGGGCTGGCTTCCCTCTATGTCGTGTCGCTGGTGTTCGGCCTGTCGCAGGGTGGCATCGTGCCCTGCTACGCCATCATCGTGCGCGACTACATGCCGGCCGCCGAGGCCGGCCAGCGCGTCGGTATGGTGATGATGGCGACGGTCGCGGGCATGGCGATCGGCGGCTGGATGTCGGGCTGGATCTACGACGCCACCGGCTCCTACGCCGCCGCCTTCCTGAACGGCATCGCCTGGAACCTGCTCAATCTCGCTGCGATCGGGGTGCTGTTCTGGCAGTCCCGCCGGCTGACGCCGGCCGCGGCCTGAGCCGGACCCGGCCTGCCGCTCAAACCTGCAGGTCCGCCCCAGCCTCGGCGCCTGGAGGATCGGCGGCGGCATCGGCGATCGGGTCGGCTTCCAGATGGGCGGGCAGGCCAAGGCCGCCGGCATCGCGCATGGCGGCGAGGCTGCGCCCGTCCAGCACCTCGGCGATGGCGTGGCGGACCTCCAGCATCATGCGGCGCACCTCGCAGGTGGCCTCGTCGCAGTCTTCGCAGCGCCGGTAGCGCGTCTGGCTGGCGCAGGGGACCGGCGCCAGCGGGCCGTCCAGTACGCGCACCACCTGGCCGATCGCGATCTCGGACGCCGGCCGGGCGAGCCGGTAGCCGCCGTCCTTGCCCTTGCGGCTTTCCACGAAGCCGGCATTGCGCAGTTCGCCCAGTATGGCGTCGAGGAATTTCTTGGGAATGTTGTTGGCGACGGCGATGTCGCCCACGAAGGCGAGCCGGCCCGCCGGCATGCGCGACAGGTGCACGAGCGCCTTGAGGCCGTATTTGCCTTTCCTGGTGAGCATGCCGGACAATTCAAACCAAAACGCGTCAAACCAAAACGCGGCCTTCGGAGGACGGTGCCGTCCTAGAGCATGTTGCAGCCAAGTGGAATCACTTGGCGTCGCATACATGCGGCAAAATCAACTAGATAGACCATGATGTCGTCCGAAAACCGCTTCACACTTTTCGGCATCATGGTCTAGTGCGCCGGACACGATAGAGCCCGGCGCTGTGCCAGACAACACGAAAGCCATTTATTTTCCGTAGCTTCCGTGTCGCCTTCAAGCCGCCCGGAGGCAGGGGCCGGGCGCAGCCGGCCCTTAGGGCGGGCGCGGTTGCGGCTTGCCTCAGCGGTCGCCGTAGACCTGATCGAGCAGGCCGCCGTCGGCGAAATGCTCGGCCTGCACCTTCTCCCAGCCGCCGAACACGTCCTCCACCGTCACCAGCCGCACCGGCGGGAACTTGTCCTTGAACGCCTCGGCCACCTGCTCGTCGCGCACGCGCATTCCGTTCTCGGCCTCGATCTTCTGGCCCTCGGGCGTGTAGAGGAAGTCGAGATAGTTCTTGGCAAGCGCGCGGGTGCCGTGCTCCTCGGCCACCTTTTCGACGACCGCCACGGGGAATTCCGCGAGCAGGCTGACCGAGGGGACCACCTGCTCGTAGTCGTCGGTGCCATATTCGCGGGCAATGCCCTGCGTCTCCGCCTCGAAGGTGATCAGCACGTCGCCGATGCCGCGCTCGGCGAAGGTGGTGGTGGCCGCGCGCCCGCCGGTGTCGAACACCGGCACGTTGGCGAAGATCTTGCCGACGAACTCCTTCACCTTGGCCTCGTCGCCGTTGAACTTCTCAAGGGCGTAGGCGCTGGCGGCCAGATAGGTGTAGCGGGCATTGCCCGAGGTCTTGGGGTTGGGGAAGATGACCTGGACGTCGTCGCGGGCGAGGTCGTCCCAGTCCTTGATGTTCTTGGGATTGCCGGCGCGCACCAGGAAGGAAGGCAGCGAATAGAAGGGCGAGGCGTTGTGCGGGAACTCCTGCTGCCAGGTGGTCGGCACGTAGCCGTTCCTCACCAGGAAATCGACGTCGGGAACCTGGTTGAAGGTGACGACGTCGGCGCCCAGGCCGTCGACGATGGAGCGAGCCAGCTTGGAGGTACCGGCATGCGACTGGTCGATGGTCACGCCGGGATGCTGTTCGACGAAGGCCTTGTTGATCTGCACGAACAGTTCGCGCCCGACATCATAGGAGGCGTTGAGCAGCTTGTCGGCGGCGTTGGCCGAGGCGGTTGCCAGCAGCAATCCGGCAAGGGCCGCGCCGGCGAGGATGAGGCGTTTCATGAAAGCTCCATGAGGAAGAAGAGGACCACAGATACCGCGCACCATAGAGGGCGGGCGGGCCAAGACGAGGCACCTGGGTGCCGAGGTCGCGGATGAAATAGAAAATCGATCCGGAATGCCGATAAGAACGGGAACGGATTTCCGGATCGTGGATTGGCGCTAGGCTTCCGCCGGAAACAGCTTCCAGCGGCGCGGGCGGAAGGCGACGCGGCTCTTGCTCGCGGCCGTGTGGTCGATGGGAAGCTCGATCTCCACGCGCCTGCGGTCGCCGCCCACCTCCAGTTCCACGCGCCGCGTCTCGGCCACGCGGCAGCTGTTGACGACGGTGCCGGCAATGCAGCCGCCGCAGCCGTCCAGCAGTTCCACCTCGTGCGGGCGGAAGAACAGCGTGCCCTTGCCTTCCGGCGCGTCCCCGGCCGAAAGGCCGATGGGGCGGTCCGCGATCCAGACCTGGCCGTCCTCGACCTTGGCCGGCAGCGACGAGGATTCGCCGATGAAGCCGTAGACGAAGGGCGAGTTGGGCGTGTCGTAGACCTCGTCGGCCGTGCCCACCTGCTCGATGCGGCCCTGGCTCATCACCACCACGCGGTCGGCCAGTTCCAGCGCCTCCTCCTGGTCGTGGGTAACGAAGATGGTGGTGTGGCCGGTAGCGTCGTGGAAGTCGCGCAGCCAGCGGCGCAGGCCGCGGCGCACCTGGGCGTCCAGCGCGCCGAAAGGCTCGTCCAGCAGCAGCACCCTGGGCTCGATGGCCATGGCGCGCGCCAGCGCCACGCGCTGGCGCTGACCGCCGGAAAGCTGCGCCGGATAGCGGTCCTCCAGCCCCGAAAGCTGGACGAGGTCGAGCAGTTCCAGGGCGCGGCGGCGGATCTCGGCCGCCGGCGGGCGGGTGGCGGCGGGGCGCACCTTCAGGCCGAAGGCGATGTTGTCGGCCACGGTCATGTGGCGGAACAGCGCGTAATGCTGGAACACGAAGCCGACATTGCGCTGCTGGATGGTTTTGTGCGAGGCGTCCTCCTCGCCGAAGAAGACCTTGCCGCGCGTCGGCCTCTCCAGCCCTGCGATGAGGCGCAGCAGCGTGGTCTTGCCCGAGCCGGAGGGGCCGAGCAGCGCGATCAGCTCGCCCGAGCGGATGTCGAGCGACACGTCATGCAACGCCGGGAAGCGGTCGAACTCCTTGCGCACATTGGCAACGCGAACTTCCATCGAAAGATTTCCCCGTCAGTGTCCGCGGCTGCCGGCAAGGGCGTGGCCGTAGCGGATTTCCAGTATGGTCTTGAGCGCCAGCGTCACCAGCGCGAGGCCGGCCAGCAGCGAGGCCACGGCGAAGGCGCCGACGGCGTTGTATTCATTATAAAGAATCTCGACATGCAGCGGCATGGTGTTGGTCTGGCCGCGTATGTGGCCCGACACCACCGAGACGGCGCCGAACTCGCCCATGGCGCGGGCGTTGCACAGGAGCACGCCGTAGAGCAAGCCCCATTTGATGTTGGGCAGCGTCACGTAGCGGAAGGTCTGCCAGCCGCTGGCGCCCAGTGAAAGGGCCGCTTCCTCGTCGCCGGTGCCCTGTTCCTGCATCAGCGGGATCAGTTCGCGCGCCACGAAGGGGAAGGTGACGAAGATGGTGGCCAGAACGATGCCCGGCACGGCGAACAGGATCTCGATGCTGTGCGCCTTGAGCCACGGCCCCAGCACGCTCTGCGCACCGAACAGGAGCACGTAGACCAGGCCGGCGATGACCGGCGAAACCGAGAAGGGCAGGTCGATGAGCGTGATGAGGAAGGCCTTGCCCTTGAACTCGAACTTGGCGATCGCCCAGGCGGCGGCCAGGCCGAAGACGATGTTGAGCGGCACGGAGATGACCGCGACCGTAAGCGTGAGGCGGATGGCGGCGCGCGTGTCGGGGTCGCCGAGCGAGGTGAGATAGGCGTTTACGCCCTTTGCGAAGGCCTGCTGGAAGACGATGGCCAGCGGCAGCACGAGGAAGATGCCGAGAAAGACGAAGGCGGCCGCCATGAGCGCGGCGCGCGCGGCGCGACTTTCCGTCACCGCGGCCGAGGGGCCTGCCGCGCCGGCCTCTCCGGCCATGATCTGTGGGTCAGCCATAGCGCTTGCGGCTCCATGCCTGCAAAAGGTTGATGACGAGCAGCATCACGAAGGACAGCGCCAGCATGATCGCCGCGATTCCGGTGGCGGCGGCGTAGTTGTATTCCTCCAGCCGGATGATGATGAGCAGCGGCGCGATCTCGGAAATCTTGGGCAGGTTGCCGGCGATGAAGATGACCGAGCCGTATTCGCCGACGCCGCGGGCGAATGCCAGCGCGAAGCCGGTGAGGATGGCCGGCGCCAGGCCGGGGAACAGCACGCGGGTGATGGTCTGGAAGCGGCCGGCGCCGAGCGTGGCCGCCGCCTCCTCGACCTCGCGGTCGATCTCCTCGATGATCGGCTGCACGGTGCGCACCACGAAGGGCAGGCCGACGAAGATGAGCGCCACCACGATGCCGAGCGGCGTGTAGGCCACCTTGACGCCGAGCGCGGCCAGCGGCTTGCCCAGCCAGCCGTTGGGGGCATAGAGCGTGGTCAGCGCGATGCCGGCCACGGCGGTGGGCAGGGCGAAGGGCAGGTCGACCATGGCGTCGACGATGCGGCGGCCGTAGAAGTCGTAGCGCACCAGCACCCAGGCCACGATGGTGCCGAACACCACGTTGACGGCGGCCGCGATCAGCGCCGTGCCGAAGCTGATTTCCAGCGCCTTCAGCGTGCGGATGTCGGCGGCGATCTTCCAGAAGTCGGCCCAGCCCAGCGCGGCGGAGCGCCACACCAGGCCCGACAGCGGGACGAGGATGATGAGGACGAGGTAGACAAGCGTGAAGCCGAGCGTCAGCCCGAAACCGGGGATGACGCTCGGCTGCCGGAACCTTGCCCCCGCCATGGCGGGCACCATGCTCATGCTTTTTCCGTTCTCCTTGGATTCGTGGCGTTTCGGGCCGGTCGTCTCATTGGGCCGGCTTATAGACCTGATCGAAGATACCGCCATCGCCGAAATGGTAGGCTTGCGCCTTTTTCCAGCCGCCGAATTGCGGGTCGTCGATGGTGACGAGGGAAAGCTTCGTCTCCCAGCCCACCGCATCGGCCTCGACAAGCTCGGGCTTGGCCGGCCGGTAGTGGTTGCGGGCGATGATGGTCTGGCCTTCCTTCGAATACAGATATTTCAGATATTCCTCGGCCACCTTGCGCGTGCCCTTGGCGTCGACGTTGCCGTCCACCACGGCCACCGGCGGCTCCGCCAGGATGGAGGAGGGCGGATAGACGATATCGAAATTGTCGGCGCCGAATTCGTCCAGCGCCAGATAGGCTTCGTTTTCCCAGGCCAGCAGCACGTCGCCCAGCCCTTTCTGCGCAAAGGTGACGGTGGAGCCGCGCGCGCCGGTGTCGAGCACGGGTACGTTGGCGAACAGCCTGGCGATGAACTCCTTCGTCTTCGCCTCGTCGCCGCCGTCTTGCGCATTGGCATAGGCCCAGGCGGCGAGGTAGTTCCAGCGCGCGCCACCGGAGGTCTTGGGATTGGGGGTGATGACCTGGACGCCCTGCTTCACCAGGTCGTCCCAGTCCTCTATGCCCTTGGGGTTGCCCTTGCGCACCAGGAAGATGATGGTGGAGGTGTAGGGCGCGGAATTGTTCTCGAACCGGCCGCGCCAGTCGGGGGCGATCTTGCCGGTCCTGTCGGCGATCGCGTTGATGTCGCTCTCCAGCGCCAGCGTGACGACATCGGCTTCGAGGCCGTCGATGACGGCGCGTGCCTGCGCGCCGGAGCCGCCATGCGACTGCTGGATGGTGACGGTTTCGCCGGTCTCGGCCTTCCAATGGGCGGCGAAGGCCTCGTCATACTGCTTGTAGAGTTCGCGCGTCGGGTCGTACGACACGTTGAGGATGGTGGTGTCGGCGAAAGCGAAGCCGAGCGTGCCGAACTGCACGGTTCCGGCCACCAGTGCTGCAGCAAGAGTTCGGAAATGAAGTCGCATCATTCCTGTCTCCGTTGGGTACGGGTTTAATCTACAGAAATGGTAGAAATTGAACCCGGCCGGACGTTGCCTTTTTCCGGCCGGCGAAGAAAATTTTCGGCGAAATGACGGGCGCTTGAGAAACTTCTTCCTTGCCGGAGCCGGTTTTTCCGGCAGCCGGGGCGGGCGCTCTATTCGACGAACACCTTGACGCTGGCGGCGCGGCCGGCGGCGTCGATGACGGTCAGCGTGGAATAGCCCGCGCTGTCGGGCTGCCACGTCGCGGTGCGGGTGCGGTCTAGGCCGGCGAGCGGCTTGCCGTTGGCCAGCCAGCGGAACGGCGCGCGCCCGCCCTGCAGTTTCAGCACGAGCGGGGTGGCCTCGGCGGAGGCGGCGCCGAGGTCGACCCGGGCGCCGTCCGGTGGGAAGACGATGCGCGGGGCCGGCTCCGTGGCGCCGTTGATGCCGCCGGTTGCCGGGCCGAATCGCGCCAGCGTCACCGGCAGTTCGTCGCGTCGCGGCGTCACCACGCCGGCCGGGCGCGGCGGCAGCGGCACGGCGGCGAGGCCGGAGCGGGCAAAACCCTCGAACAGGATGGGCGCCGCCGAGACATAGCCGGACAGGCCGGGCACGGCGCCGGCATCGGCGCGGCCCACCCACACGCCCAGCACGTAGCGGCCGTCGTAGCCGATGGACCAGGCGTCGCGATAGCCGTAGGAAGTGCCGGTCTTGTAGGCGATACCGCGCCGGGCCGCGCCTTCCGGCGGCCGCACCCCGGCCAATATGTCGGTGATCTGCCAGTTGGCGGACGCGTCGAGCAGGGTGGTCGCCGCGCCCGTTTCGGCTGCCTTCTCCGTTCCGTCGCGCAGTCTCTCGACCCGGCCGCCATTGGCCAGCCCGCAATAGAGCTGGACCAGGTCGCGCAGGGTCACGCCGACGCCGCCGAGGCCGATGGCCAGCCCCGGCGCCTGGTTGAGCGGCAGCGCGGGGCTCACGCCCGCCTGGCGGAAGCGGGCAGTCAGCCGCGCCGGGCCGACGGCGTCGAGCACGCGGATGGCCGGCACGTTGAGCGACAGTTGCAGCGCCTGGCGGATGGAGACGTCGCCCTGGTAGCCCATGTCGAAATTCTTCGGCCGGTAGCCGGAGAAGTCGGCGGGGCTGTCCTCGATCAGCGTTTCCTGCGCCACCATGCCCTGCTCGAAGGCCAGCCCGTAGATGAAGGGCTTCAGCGTCGAGCCGGGCGAGCGCAGCACCCGCGTCATGTCGATCCAGCCGGAGCGGCCGCCGTCGAAATAGGAGGCCGAGCCGACCTCGCCCAGAATGTCGCCGGTGCGCGAATCGGCCATCACCATGGCGATCGACAGTTTCGGCCCCAGCCGGGCCGCCGCATTTCGGGCAACCGCCTCCAGCCCCTGCTGCACGCTCTTTTTCAAGGTGAGGCGGGGCGGCCTGCCGGCCGGCGCCGTCTTCAGCGCCAGGTCGGCGGTGTGCGCGGCCAGCGCCGGCAGGGCGCGGCGAACGCCCGGCACCTCGTCCAGCGCCGCACGCGCGGCCTCGCGCTCGCCGAGCCGGCCGGCCGCCACCATGCGCTGCAGCACGCGGTCGCGGGAGGTCTGGGCGGCCTGCCGGTTGCGGTCGGGCCTGCGTCGTTCCGGCAGTTGCGGCAGGGCCACCAGCAGAGCCGCTTCCGAGACGGTGAGCCGCTTCGGCTCCTTGCCGAACCAGGCCAGCGTTGCGGCGCGCACGCCTTCCAGATTGCCGCCATAGGGAGTGAGCGTAAGATAGCGTTCGAGGATCTCGTCCTTCGACAGCCGCCGCTCGATCTGCAGGGCGCGTAGCGCCTGCTTGAGCTTGGCCGCGACGGAGCGGCCGTCGCGCGGCTCGATCAGCCGGGCAAGCTGCATGGACAGCGTCGAGCCGCCGGAGACGATGCGGCCCTGGGTGACGAGCTGGAGGGCGGCGCGGCCGATCGCCAGCGGATCGATGCCGGCATGGTCGCGGAAGCGCTTGTCCTCATAGGCGATCAGCATGTCGACGAAGGCCGGGTCCACCTGGTCGAGCCGGGTGGCAAGGCGCCAGTAGCCGTCGGGAGCCGCATAGGCGCGCAGCAACTGGCCGTCCCGGTCCAGCACCTCGGCCGAGACGGGGAGCGTTTCGGGCAGGGGCGGGGGGAAGGCGCGGTCGAGCGCGAGAAGGGCTGCGGCGGCAAGTGCAAAGCACGCCAGAACGGCCGCTGCACGGAAGGACATGCTGCGAAGGGCCTTTTGTGACGCCTTCTTCATCCGATTTCGCCTGCTTCGGCCGTTTTCTGCAATGGGCGTTTCGATGCGGAAATCCTGACGGGCAGGGTGTGATTTCTACCCCCACCCCTAACCCCTCCCCACAAGGGGGAGGGGAAGGGTCGCGCCGCCGTCCGTGCAAAGACCTTTGAGGATTGATGCAGGCAGGCGCGGACCCAAAGTCCCCCTCCCCCTTGTGGGGAGGGGTTAGGGGTGGGGGTGGAAGGGCACGGTTGCATGGCGGAATGAGCCGGGTTTCGGGCGCCCTACTGCGCCCTCACCTCCATCATGCCGGTGGCGGTGCGGGCCGAATATTGCGGCCGGTACATGTCCTCCACGCTGGCGGCCGGGTGGGCGTAGACGCCGGGGGTCACCGCGCGCACCACATAGGCCAGCGTCTTGGTGCTGTCGCCGTCGTCCCGGCTGCCCTCGTCGTCGCTCTCGCCGCCGGGGCCGAAGGCGGCCACGAAGCGGTCGTTGCGGAACTCCACATGCGCCGGGTTGGTCTGCGCCAGCCATGAGAAGTTGGCGAGCTGCGCGCTCGACACCAGGCTCGGATTGTCGATCTCGAAGCCGGCCGGCAGCAGGTCGGTCACCAGCACGCGCTGCGGCCAGTCGTTGAGCTGCTGCACCTTCAGCACCACCACATAGCGCTCGTTCTGTTGCGCCTCGGTGACGTTCGTCTCGCTGCCGTCGAGATTGTAGTAGGTGCGCTCGATGGTGAAACCGTCGCCGCCGGCCGGCAACGGCTGGGCGGGCGCGGCATGGCTGGTGACGACGGCCTGCACCGCCGCCTGGCCGGCATTGCCGACGGTCAGCGGGTTGTCCAGCAGGTCGTTGCCGGACATCTCGGCCGAATAGGCGCCCTTGTGCGGGGCGCCGTCGATGGTGAGCGCGATCGCCTCGTTGCCGTCCTTGAGCGCACGCGCGGCCAGCAGCATCCAGGCGTTGTCCTGGGTGCTGGTCCAGCGCGCATCGGCACGCTCGCGCGCCACCAGCTTCAGCAGGTCGGGCACGATCGCGGGCGTTGGCCGGCTTTCGGCGGCAAGCGCCAGCATGGCGGCGCCGTCGCGCAGCGGCGAGCCGTAGTCGGCGCGGTAATAGTCGTAGTCCGCCGTCTGGCGCGCGAGCCGGAGCGCGGCGTCGAAGGTCGCCTCCGCGCGCTGGGCGTCGCCATAGAGCGAAAGAGCCGCGCCGAGCTGCGCCACCGCCATGGGGCTGGCGAAGGAGTCCAGCTTGGTGTCGGCATAGTAGCGCAGATCGCCCACGGAGGCCTTCTTGTTGCGGGCGAGCACATAGAGCGCATAGGCGATCTCGCTGCCCCGGCTCTGCACGTCCTGGTCGTAGCCCAGCGAGTTCTGCAGATTGGCCAGCGCCTGGGAGACGGCCTGTGCCGGCACGTCGAATTTCGCCTCCCGCGCGCGGGTGAGGAAATCGGTGACATAGGCGTCCAGCCACAGATCGCCGGAGCCCGGCCCCCACAGGCCGAAGCTGCCGCTGGAGGACTGGTTGTTCAGCACCTTGTAGACGGCGTCCTGGATGCGCTGGTGCAGGTTCGGGTCGCTCGCCATGCCGAAGCCGGAGGCCATGTCGTTGACATAGATGAGCGGCAGGGCGCGGCTGGTGGTCTGCTCGGTGCAGCCATAGGGATAGCGGTCGAGCGACATCAGAAGCGACGGCACGTCCAAGGCGGCGGCCTGCGAGATGCCGACGCTGACGGACGCGCCCTCCAGCAGGCTGGCGGCCAGAAGCTCGCGGTCGACGCGCAAGGTGCCGCCGGGCTTCAGGTCCACCACCATGCGGGTGGTGACGGGAAGCTGCGCCGGACGGATGGGCAGAACAAGCGTCTGCTCGACCGCCTCCGGCCCGTCCTGACGGGAAAGCCGCACGGTGACGGCGGCGTCGCCCGCGGCCACCGCGATCAGCGGGACGGTGAGCGACTGGCGCTTGCCGGCGACGAGGCTCAGCTTGGCCGGCACGGCGTCGTCGCCCACGGTGAGGTCGCCGGTGGCGGTGACGGTGAGGTCGTAGTCGCCGTCGGGGGCGTCGGTGTTGGCGATGTCGAGCCGCATGACGGAGGAATCGCCCGGCGCCATGAAGCGCGGCAGGCCGGCGGTGACGACAACGGGATCGCGCACGATGACGTCGGTGACGGCATGGCCGACGGCGTTGCCCGTCCAGGCTACGGCCATGACGCGCACGGTGCCGTTGAACTGCGGGATGTCGAAGGAGATGGTGGCCTTGCCGTCCGGCCCCAGTTCGACCGGGCCGGAGAAGAAGGCGACCAGCTTTTCCGTGGGCGGGCTGCCCTGGCTCTGCATGGCGTTGCCGTCGCCGCCGGTGCGCAGCCGGCCGGTGACGCCGAGCGAGCCGTCGATGAGGCGGCCGTAGAGGTCGCGCAGCTCCAGCCCCATCATGCGCTGGCCGAAATACCAGCCTTCCGGATCGGGCGCCTTGTAGCTGGTCAGGTTCAGGATGCCGACATCGACGGCGGCGACCATGACATATGCCTTCTCGCCGGCCCCGGCGCCGGTCACGGCGACCGGGATCGACAGGGCCTGGTGCGGCAGGGTCTTTTCCGGCGGCGCCAGCGCCACGGCGAGCTTCTTCGCGCCCGGATTGACTGGCAGCCATTTCACGCCGATGGCGCGGGCGGGCATGCGCGACTGCTCTGCGTCGCCCGGCCGGAACAGCGTGGCTGTGACATAGGCGCCGGCACCCCAATCGCCGGCCACGGGGATGTCGACCGTGCCGCCGCCCGCCGGGATGGAGGCGGTGACGGTCTTGAGCAGCCGGTCGGCGCCGACGGTCACCAGCAGCTCGCCGGCGAAATGCGGGGACACCTTCAGCCGCGCCACCTCGCCGGCGGCGTAGCCGTCCTTGTCGAGCGCGATCTCCAGCGCGTCGGGCGTCTCGGTGGAAGAGGCGGCGACATACCAGCCGGCGTCGAATTCGTAGCTGGTGGCGGGGCCCTGCGGGTCCGCCGTCGAAACCTCAAGCCGGTAGCGGCCCCAGTCCACGGGCAGCGAGACGGTGGCCTCGCCGTTTGCGGCGATGTCCGCCGTGCCGTTGGTCACCGCCCTGGTCAGCGTCACCGGCTCGTAGTTCCAGGAGCCGCCGCTGCGATACCATTGATAGTTGCGCTCGACCTTGACCAGCGACCACGCCGCTCCTTGCAGCGCAGCGCGTTTGCCGTCGGGGTCGACGGCGATCAGGCTGAACTTAGCCGTTCCGCCCTGCGGCACCTCGTCGCCGGAAAAATCGGGGCGGATGCCGATCATCTCGCCCTGCGGGCGGATGGCGAGCTGGAGCGAGCGCTCCACGGCGCGGCCGCCGGCCTCGCGCATGCGCACCGTCACCTTTGCGTTGACCAGCCGGGTGGTGGAGGGAAGCTGGTCGACCGTGACGGGGAAGCTCGCCTTGCCGTCGTCGCCCACCAGCGGCAGGTCGGCCAGCGGCGTCACGGTGGGCTCGGCCGCCTGCTCGTCGGCGAGGCCGAAGACATAGCCCTTGAAGCGGTCCCAGTCGCGGGTGGGAACAAGCGTCGTCTCGCCCTCCAGCGCCAGCCCTGCGGCCGGCGCGCCATAGAGAAAGCGGCCATCCACGGTGACGTTCGCCGTCTCGCCCTGCGCGATCTCGGTTCTGTCTGCGCTCAGGTCGAACTCGATGCGGTCGGGGACGAAATCCTCCACCAGGAACATCTGGCTGGCGACGGCCGGCTGCTTGGGGTCGGTGTAGATGTTGACCGCCCAGGTACCGCGCATGGTGTTGGCCTGCAGCGCAAGCTCCACGGCATGGCCGCCGGCGGCCGCGCCGTCGCTGACCATGCGGCGGTCCTCCACGCCGTCGGGACGGGTGAAGACGAAGGTGAGCGGCAGGTTCTCCACGGCCCTGGCCGCATCGTCGCGGGCGAGGGCCGCCACATGCACGGTCTCGCCGGCGCGGTAGATGCCGCGCTCGGTCCAGGCATAGACGTCGAGCGCGCCGGGGGCGGCGCGGCCCGCCACCCCGCGGTCGGAGAGGTCGAAGCCGGCCCTTGTCATGTCGAGGAAGACGAAGTCCTGGTCGCCCTGCTTGGCCATCAGCACGGCCGGCACCAGCCCGCCTTCGCCACGGGTGAGGCCGGGGTTGAAGACGGCGCGGCCTTCCGCGTCGGTCGAAGCGGTGCCGAGGACCTCGTTGTTGCGGGCGAGCAGGGTCAGTTCCGCGCCCTGGATCGGTTTGGCCGAGCCGAGCGAACGGGCGAAGACCGACAGCCCGTCCTGGCCGGTATAGGTGGACAGGCCGATGTCGGAGACGACGAACCATTGCGTGGCGCGCGAGTTCCATTCGTCGCTGCGGTCGTCCACCGGCTGCGCGGTCAGCACGTAGACGCCGGGCTTGCGCTCAGGCAGGGCCTCGTCCACGGGGAAGGAGGTGGTCACCTCCTTGTTGAGCTCGTTGGCGATCTCCATGCGGCCTTGCCACACCGGCTCGCCCATCTGCTCGGATATGTTGGAGACGTCGTAGCCGTCGAGCTGGCGCAGGAACTGGTAGCCGGACAGAAGCTGTGTCAGCGCGCGATCGCCGATGCGGTAGAGCTTCATCTCGGCCGCGTCCATGTTGACGGTCACGACCGGGATGCCGCGGCGCGCGCCGGAGGGCAGCACGAAACTGTCGCCGGTGAAGCGGGCGGAAGGCCCGCGGTCCTGCACGTAAATGGACAGCACGACGGGCGCGGAGATGACCTCGCCGATCGCCGCCGGCAGGCCGGCGCGGAAGGTCACGTCATAGTGCTGGCCGTGCTCCAGCCCTTCCACGCAGATCTGCTTGCCGCCGGCCTCGATGCCCTTGGGAGCCCGGCCGTCCACGGTGACGAACTGGGAATAGTCCACGCCGGTCTTGAGCAGCTCTTCCGAGAACTGGGCGCAGATGCGCGGCGCGCTGGTGTCGGCATCGACGGAATGGTCGACGATGCGGAACCCCTTGCGCGCCTTCAGGTCCTCGTAGTCGGCGCGCACCGCCGGCGAGGAGGCCAGCGCAAGGCTCGCCTCGTAGGCCTGCAGGGCGGCGCGGAAAAGGTCGCGGCGGTCGAGGCCGGCGGCCAGCAGCGCCAGCGCTTCGGCGCGTTCGCTGGCCGTGCGGGTGAAATTGTAGCCGTTGAAGGCGGCGGAGGTGGCGTTGGCGGGCAGGGTCGAGGTTTCCTGCCCGTCGGCGGGCTGCGTGGCCAGCGTCTCGCGGGCCAGCTTCAGCCACAGCGCGCCGTCGTCGGGCATGACCGAAAGGGCGGCCTCGTATTTCTGCATGGCCGTGCGGTGGTCGCCGGCGGCGGACGCCTGCGCGGCTTCCTCGTCGAGCGCGGAAAGCCCCTCGGCCGGTCGGGCGAAGCCGGGGCCTGTGAGATAGGTGCGGTATTGCCGGGCCTGGTCGGCCATCCAGGCCGGGAAGAAGCCCAGCTCGGGCGGCGCGCCGATGTCTTTCTCGCCCTCGACCGCCACGGCCTTGCCGGCGACTGCGCCGTTGAACGGCTTGAGCGTGTTGAAGTCGGATTTCAGGAAACACCATTTGGCCTTGGTGTTGTAGGTGAAGGCGCGGCAGGCGGGATCGCCGAGGCAATCGGCCTTGCACTGGTCGAGCGTGACGTTCTGCTCCGAGCGCAGGTCGAAGCCGAAATAGTCGGCATTTTCGGTGGTGACGATGCGCCGCGTTTCGACGGCGCCCGCAGGGACGGTCCACACCGCTCCGGCCAGGAGGCTCAGGAGCAAGAAAGGCAGGAAGCGAGCCGCACGCAATGCCATGATACCCTCTCCAACAACGCCCGCCCGTCGAGCGGGTGCCCCGCCATGGGCCGCCCGTCCCCATGCGGGCATGTTCAGCCTCGGGTTGCGCTTGTCAACATGGCCGGCCGCTTTCGCGCGGGCCCGGGCTGCGGGACGCCGCCAAAGCCGGGAGTACAGTGGATATCACGCTTTGTTGCAACTTGAAAAGGAGTGTGAATTCCAAGCCGACCCGGATTCAGACATTGGGAAGACGGCTCCTTTACGGCTGTTTCACAAGTTGACTGCAATTTTAGCTTTCACAAGCTAGGGTAGGTAGATGCCGGCGGAGCGTACAAGGATGATTGCGAACAAGGTAGCGCCCCGGCGCGGCCTTTCACGCGCTCTCCTTGCGGCGCTGGTGTGCGTGGGCGCGTCGGTGGGCGCGCGCGAAGCCGCCGCCTTCGAGATCTTCGGCATCAGGTTGTGGGGCTCCTCCGAAAAGGAGGACGCCGACATCGTCGATCCGCTGCGCTATTCGGTCACCATCGAGGTGCCGGGCGCCGATGCCGGGTTGAAGAAGAAGCTGGAGAACACCTCCACGCTCAAGGCCGACGAGGAGCGCCCCGTCTCCGGTTCGCTCGGCCTGCTGGCCAAGGCCCGCTCCGAGCGCGAGCAACTGGTCGCGGCCCTCTACGAGGAGGCCTATTACGAAGGCATCGTCGAAATCCGCATCCAGGGCCGGTTGCTGGACGACCTGCCGCCCGACGCCGAGTTCAAGGGGCAGCAGCCGATCCCCGTCACCGTCACGGTGGAGCCCGGGCGGAAATTCGTGCTCGGCGACATCCGCCTGAAGGGCGACGCCGCGGGCCTGATGGGCGCCGACTACGGGCTGATCGCCGGCGGGGATGCCGGGTCGGCCGACATATTGAAGGCGGAGGCGGCGATCGTGCGCCACCTGAAGGAGGAAGGCCGGCCGCTGGCCAAGGTCACCGATCGCGAGATCGTGGCCGACCACGCCACCTCGACGCTGGACGTGACCCTGACGCTGGCCGCAGGCCCGATCGCCGGCTATGGCGAGACGACGGTGGAGGGCACGAAGGACGTCGACCGCGACTTCACCGCCTACATGACCGGCCTGAAACGGGGAGAGACCTATTCCCCCGCCGAGATCGACCAGGCGCGGGACCGGCTCATGGGGCTGGAGGTGTTCAACAGCGTGACGGTGCGGGAGGAGGACAAGCTCGACGCGCAGGGCGACATCCCCATCGACGTCAACGTCACCGAGCGCAAGCCGCGCTATTTCGGCATCGGCGGCACCTTCTCCAACATCGACGGCCTCGGCGTCGAGGGCTATTGGGGCCACCGCAACCTGTTCGGCCGCGCCGAGAAGCTTCGTATCGACGGGTCCATCAGCGGCATCGGCGCCAACGCGCTGGACAAGCTGAACTACAATGCCGGCATCATGTTCGAGAAGCCCGGCGTGGTCGGGCCGGCCTCCAAGTTCTTCTCGAACATGAAGGTGACCTACGAGCACCCGGACGCCTATGACAGCTTTTCGGTCAAGGGCGATGCGGGCCTGTCCTACGAACTGAGCCGTCACCAGACCGTGTCGGCCGCAGTGGCGCTCGAATATGCCAAGATCACCGATGTGTTCGGCAAGCACGACTACCTGATCGCCTCGGTGCCGCTGCAATATGTCTACGACAACCGCGACAATCGGCTCAACCCGACCAAGGGTTTTCGCGTGCTTGCCTTCGCCGAGCCGAGCTACGACATCCAGAACGGCAACACCTTCGTGAAGCTCAAGGCCGAGGGCTCGGCCTACCAGGCGCTGGACAATGCCGCGAAATTCGTGGTTGCAGGGCGCGTGGCGGGCGGCTCCATCTTCGGCACCTCGCTGATGGACGTGCCCGCCGACCGGCGCTTCTATTCCGGCGGCGGCGGCTCGGTGCGCGGCTACGCCTATCAGGGCATCGGCCCCAAGATCAACGGCACGCCGACCGGCGGCCTTTCCTATTTCGAGACCTCGGCGGAGATGCGCGTCGCGGTCACCGACACGATCGGCATCGTGCCCTTCGTGGATGCCGGCACGGTCTCGGCCGATCGCGTGCCGGACTTCTCCGACATGAAGGTGGGCGCGGGCGTGGGCCTGCGCTATCTCACACCGTTCGGGCCGCTTCGGGTGGATGCGGCCGTGCCGCTGAACCGCGATCCCGGCGACCCGCGCTTCGGTATCTATGCGGGCATCGGCCAGGCGTTCTGAGACATGCTGAAGATCGTGCGGCGCATCATGCGCGTCCTCTTTTTCCTGGTGCTCGCCGTCGTGGCGGCGGGGCTGGGCGCGCTCGTGGTGCTGACCACGCCCGAACGCGGGCGCGACAACCTTGCCGGCATCGTCTCCTCGCTCGCCTCCACCCCGGAGCGCAAGGTGACGATCGGCGGCCTCAGCGGCATCTGGTCGGGCGCGCTGCGGCTCGATCATGTCGTGGTGGCGGACAAGGCGGGCCCCTGGCTGGTGCTGCGGGACGTGGCGGTGGACTGGTCGCCTTCCGCGCTGCTGTCCAGGACCTTCCGCGCCGAACGTGTCGCGGTCGGGCGCATCGAGGCTGCCCGCCTGCCGCAGCAGGAGGAAACCAAGACGGAGCCGGCGAGGTCGTTCTCGCTGCCGGTTTCGGTCGACATCCAGCAGATCGACCTGCCCGACATCGCGCTGGGCGAGGCGCTGGCCGGGGCGGGCATCGCCGAACTGGCCGCCAAGGGGTCGCTGTCGGCCCAGGCTTCGCCGCTGGCGGTCGCCAGCGACCTGACCGTGTCGCGCCGCGACGGCAAGCAGGGCACGATCGCCGCCAGGGTCAATTTCGCGCCGGCAGACGACCGCCTCGACCTCGACGTGAAGGCGTCGGAGCCGCAAGGCGGCATCATCGCCAACCTGCTCGACCTGCCGGGCCAGCCAGCCGTGGACATCGCCCTTTCCGGCAGCGGCCCGCTGGCCGACTGGAACGGCACCGGCAGCTTCGCCATCGACGGCCAGGTGGTGACGCAGCTTTTCGGCCGCCACCAGTTCACGGACAAGGGCAACCGCGTCGAGGCCAAGGGCGACGGCGACTTCGCCCGCTTCGTGCCCGACCGGCTGAAGCCGCTGCTGGCCGGCAAGACGACGTTCGACCTCGCCGGCACGGCGACCACGGCCGGCGGTCTCGACATCGAGCGTGCGACGGTGGAGAGCGGCGCCCTGCACGGCGCGGCCAAGGGCAGCATCAATCCTGCGGGCGCCAGCGACTTCGCGCTGGAATTCACCTCGGTCGGGCCGACCCTGCCGCTTTCGCTGGGCAGCGAGGAGAGCCCCATCGACATCGAGCTGAAATCGGCCTCGCTGCGCGCGCTGGGCGAGGGGCGCAGCCCGGCCATCGACATCGTGCTTTCGGCGGCCAAGGTCGCCACCCGCGACGTCAAGGTCGACAATGTGGCGGTGGCGCTGCATTCTGACGCCTTCGACATCGAAAGCCGCACCGGCCCGATCTCCGGCACGGCGAGCGCCGACCGGATCGGCTTCGACAACCCCGCCGTCGCGCCGCTGATCGCCGGCAAGATCGCGGCCGAGGTCGCCGGCAGGCTGGAGAAGGACACCATCGTCGTCGACAGCGGCTCGATCCGCTCCGACGCGCTGACCGGCGGCTTCGACGGCCACGTCTCGCTGGCCGACGGCTCGATCGAACTGAACGTGAAGGCGGACGCCGCCTCGGCCGCGCTGCCGGCCGCCGCGCGCCCTTTGCTCGCCGCGCGCACCGTGCTCACGGCGGCGCTGAAGCGCGATGCCAATGGCAATGTCAGCGCCGATCGGCTGGAGCTGTCCTCCGGCGCCGTTTCGGCCGGCGGCAAGGCCAGCCTGAGCGACGGCAAGGTCGCCGCAGAGCTGAAGGGCGCGCTGGCCGACGTCTCGCTGCTGTCCAAGGACGCGCAGGGCGCCATCGACCTGTCGGCGACCGCGCAGGGCGACCTGTCGGCGCCCGATGTCTCCGTGACCGTGCAGAGCGGCAAGCTTTCGGTGGCGAACCGCGAGATCACCGGGCTGAGGCTCGACGCGCAGGGGCGCGCGGACCTTGCCAATCCGGCTGCCACGGTCTCGCTTGCAGGCAATGTCGCCGGCCAGAAGCTGACGGGCAATGCCGTGCTGAAGACGGCGGATGGCAAGCGCGCCATCGAAGGGCTTTCGCTGTCGCTCGGCCCGAATCAGGTTTCGGGCGACCTGGCGCTCGATGACGCCTTCCTGCCGGACGGCACGGTGACGTTCAAGCTGCCCGACATCGGCCCGCTGGCCGCGCTTGCGCTGGAGACGGCGGAGGGCGACGTCAACGGCACGGTCCGCTTCTACAAGGACAAGGGCGTGCCGCAACTGGCGCTCAAGGCGAGTGCCGGTTCGGTTAGGCGCGGCGATCTTGCGGTGAAGAACGCCAGCGTGGATGCGCTGGTGGCCGACTATGCCGCCATACCCGCCATTTCCGGCACGGTGCGGGCCGAGGCCGTCAATTCCGGCGGCACCGCAATCACCGGCGTTGCCGTCGATCTCAATCGCGACGGGGAATGGACGGCCTTTTCCGGCGGCGCCACGGTCAGGGACATTCCTGCCAAGGCCGCGGGCCGGGTGAAGGTGGCCGCCGGCACCACCACGGTCGAACTGCGGTCGGGCGAGGCGACCTTCCACGGCGTCAAGGCGGCGATCGCGCGGCCGTCCGCCATCGTCATCGCCGGCGGCACGACGCGGCTGGACAAGTTCGCCATCGGCATCGGCGGCGGCACCGCGACGGTGTCCGGAACGGCCGGCGAAAGGCTCGACCTCGGCGTCGCGCTCGCCGGCGTTCCCGTCTCTGTGGCCAACGCCTTCGCCCCGGGCCTGGATGCCGCCGGCACGGTCTCGGGCAACGTGAAGGTGAGCGGCCCGGCATCCGCCCCCACGGTCGCCTACGACATCACCGGCAGCGGCGTGCAGGTGGCGCAGACCCGCGGCGTCGGCTTCGGTGGTCTGGGCGTCAAGTCCTCCGGCAGTTTCGCCGGCAACAGGCTGACATTCGAGGCCAATGCCAGCGAAGGCTCCGGGCTTGCGCTGAAGGCCGGCGGAACGGTGACCACCGCCGGCACGCCGCAGCTTTCGCTCGACGTCAACGGCGCCGTGCCGTTCGGCTTCCTGGCGGCGAAGCTGGCCGAGCAGGGCCTGTCGCTGACCGGCACGGCCAACGTGGCCGTTCAGGTGCGCGGGCCGGCGACGGCGCCGGTGATCGGCGGCACGGTCAGGGCCTCCGGTGTCCGCTTCGTCGATGCGAAATCCGGCCTTGCCGTCAACGACATCCAGGCGGAGGTGACGCTGGGCAACGGGGTCGCCACCGTCAGCCGGCTCACCGGCACGCTTTCGACGCGCGGCACGCTGACCGCCGGCGGAACCGTGAGCCTGGACGCGGCCAAGGGCTTCCCAGCCGACCTGTCCATCAAGCTGAAGGACGGGCGCTATACCGACGGCAGGGTGGTGACGGCGAACCTTTCCGGCGATCTCGCCGTCAAGGGGCCGCTGGCCACGGCGCCGGCGATCTCCGGCACCGTCGATCTCGGCCGCACCGTCATCACCGTGCCGGAGAGGCTGCCCGGCTCGCTGGCGGCGCTCGACGTCCAGCACAGGAACGCGCCGGCCGCCGTGCGCGCGCAGGACAAGGCCCTCAATCCGGGCAACGGCGGTGCGGGCGGTGGCGGCGGCAGCGGGCTCGGCCTCGACATCACCGTGCGCGCGCCGAACCAGATCTTCGTGCAGGGCAGGGGGCTCGACGCCGAACTGGGCGGCACGCTGAAGCTCACCGGGCCGGCATCGTCGCCGCAGGCGGTGGGGCAGTTCACGCTGAAGCGCGGCCGCCTGGCGCTGCTGGGCAAGCGGCTGAACTTTACCGAAGGCACGCTGACCTTCGCCGGCTCGCTGGTGCCCTACCTGAACCTGACGGCGGAATCGTCGGCCTCCGACGCCACCGTGACGATCACCGTGCAGGGCGAGGCCACCAATCCGAAGTTCAACTTCTCCTCGGTGCCGGCGCTGCCGGAAGACGAGGTGCTGGCGCGGCTGATCTTCGGCCGCGCGATGTCGAGCCTGTCGCCGCTGCAGATCGCGCAACTCGCGGACGCGGCCGCCACGCTGACGGGTGCGGGCGGCTCTTCCTCGCTGCTCAACAAGCTGCGCAACAGCCTGGGCGTCGACGATCTCGACGTCACCACCGACGAGAAGGGCGGCACCGCGGTCTCGGCCGGCAAATATCTCAACGACCGCACCTATCTCAGCATCCAGAAGGGCGACAAGCCCGGCTCCGGCAAGGCGCGCATCGACCTCGATGTCGGGCGCGGGCTGAAATTGCGCGGCGAGGCCAGCGATGCCGGCGAGGCCAAGGGCGGCATTTTCTACGAAAAGGAATATTGAGCGCGCTGCGTTCGGGCCGGCGATCGACTTCCGGCGATCCGGCGCGCGTCGTTTCCACAGAGTTTTCGCGACAAACCGCTGCAGCAGGTTGCGCCGGCCGAATTCGACCGGAATCCCATGTGGGCTAACAGGTTTGCGTCATATCTGTCGCAATCGCGACAATAGGATTTGCCTTGCCGTTGCACATTTTCGGCCAAGTTCCGCTCGCGCCGGTTTTGACATCGGTCGCCGGATGCGGAATGCTAAAAGGCCAAAGGCCAATAACGGGAGCAACGGGAGATAGTTATGCGTTTCTACAAGAATAACAGTGACAAAGTACCGGCCGTGATCGAGGAATTGGCGGCCAGCGCAAGAGCGGGCAAGATGGACCGCCGCGAATTTCTTGCCCTGGCCAGCGTGATGGGCGCTTCGACGGCCATGGCCTATGGCATGCTGGGCGTCGCCCTGCCGACGCCGGCGAAGGCGGAAGAGCCGAAGAAGGGCGGCGTGCTGCGCTGCGCCATGCCGGTCAAGGCGCAGAAGGACCCGCGCAGCTACGACTGGTCGGAACTCGCCAATTGCACCCGCACCTTCCTCGAGCCGCTGGTGAAATACACCCCCGAATACACGTTCGAGCCGATGCTGCTGGAAAGCTGGGAGGTCAATGACGACGCCACCGAATATGTGCTGCATGTGCGCAAGGGCGTGACCTGGAACAACGGCGACGAGTTCAACGCCGACGACGTGATGTTCAACCTGATCCGCTGGTGCGACAAGAGCGCGGAAGGCAACTCGATGGCCGCGCGCATGGGCGGCATGGTCGACGCCACGACCGGCAAGGCCGCCGACGGCGCCATCACCAAGGTCGACGACCATACGATCAAGCTGAAGCTGCCGGCCTCCGACATCTCCATCATCCCGAACTTCGCCGACTATCCGGGCCTTGTGCTGCACCGCGACTTCGAGAAGAACGGCTCCGACATCGTCAAGAACCCGGTGGGCACCGGCGCGTTCGAGCTGGTGTCCTACGACGTCGGCTCCAAGGTGGTGGTGAAGCGCCGCGAGAACGGCAAGTGGTGGGGCGGCGAAGCCTATCTCGACGGCGTCGAGTACATCGACTACGGCAACGACTTCAACGCCTATGTGAACGCCTTCGAAGCCGGCGAGATCGACACCTGCCATCAGACGATGGCGGAGTTCATCGACATCCTGGACGGGATGGGGCTGGTGAAATCGGAGTCCAAGACCTCGACCACCATCACCTGCCGCACCAATGTCGGCCACAAGCCCTACGACGACCAGAAGGTGCGCAACGCCCTGCAGATGGCGGTGGACAACGCCACCGTGCTTCAGTTGGGCTACAACAATCTCGGCTCGGTGGGCGAGAACCACCATGTGGCTCCGATCCACCCCGAATATTACGAGCTGCCGAAGAAGAGCCGCGACATCGAGGGCGCCAAGAAGCTGATGACCGAAGCCGGTCAGATGGACTTCGAGCACGAGCTGATCTCGGTGGACGAGGACTGGCACAAGAACACGGGCGACGCCATCGCCGCCCAGTTGCGCGAGGCCGGCTTCAAGGTCAAGCGCACCATCCTGCCCGGCTCGACCTTCTGGAACGACTGGACGAAATATCCCTATTCGACCACGAACTGGAACATGCGTCCGCTGGGCGTGCAGGTGCTGGCGCTGGGCTACACCTCTGGCGCGGCGTGGAACGAGACGGCCTATTCCAATCCGGAATTCGACAAGAAGCTGGGCGAGGCGCTGGCCATCGCCGATCCGGAGAAGCGCAAGGAAGTGATGAAGGAAGTGGAGCAGATCCTCCAGGATTCCGGCGTCATCATCCAGCCCTTCTGGCTGTCGCTCTATCACCATTCGACGCCGAAGGTGAAGAACAACCCCATGCATCCGACCATGGAAGACAATTACGAGCGGACCTGGCTCGACCCGGACGCCTGAGCGCGGGTTGCCGCGACAATGGGAAAGCCGGGGGCAGAGTCCCGCCGGCTTTCCCTTCCCTTCTGATTTTCAGACGTAAGACCCACGCCTCTAGGAGGGGCCAAGGTGATATCGTTCATAGCGCGGCGCCTGGGCGTCATGGTGTTGACCATGATCTGCCTGACGCTGGTCGTTTTCTATCTCGTCAATCTGGAACCGAACCTGAAGAAGCTCGCGCTGGCGCAGACCAACAGCCGCGCCAGCCAGGCGGAGATCGACAGCTGGCTCGACCGCAACGGCTATCGCGACCCGTTCCTGAAGCGCTATGCGGAATGGATCGGGGTGTGGCCCAAGCAGCCGGCGCGCGATACGGCGGGAAATCCCATCCCCCGTTTCAACTATTGCGGCGAAAGCGCCGTGCCCCAGTTCTCCGGCGTGCTGCAGGGCGACTTCGGCTGCTCCACCAAATTCCGCACCACCGTGGCGGCCAAGCTGTTCCCGGCGCTGGGCGCCACCGCGATCCTGATGTTCTGGGTCATGGTGTGCATGATCCCCGGGGCGCTCATCATCGGCGTGCTGGCCGGCATGCGCGAGGGCTCGCGCACCGACCGCACGCTTTCGGTGATTTCCATCGCCACGACGGCCACGCCGGAATATGTCTCGGGCGTCATCTTCACCGTCATCTTCGCCACCTGGCTCGGCTGGCTGAACGGCTCGGCCGCCAGCGCCACGTTCCAGGGCATCACCTTCGTCAATTTCGCGCTGCCGGTGATGACGCTGGCCATCTACGGCATGGGCTACATCGCGCGCATGACGCGCGCCTCCATGGTGGAGGTGATGACGGCGCAATATATCCGCACCGCCCGGCTGAAGGGGCTGAGCTTTCCGGCAGTGGTGATGAAACACGCGCTGCGCAACGCGCTGATCGCGCCTTTCACCGTCATCATGCTGCAGTTCCCCTGGCTTCTCACCGGCGTGGTGGTGGTGGAAATCATGTTCCGTTACCAGGGGTTCGGCTATACTCTGGTGGAGGCGGCCGGCAACAACGACATCGACCTTTTGCTCGGCTGCTCACTGGTGTCGGTGTTCATCGTGCTGATCACTCAGCTCATCTCTGACGTGGGCTACGCCTACCTCAACCCGCGTATCCGCGTGCAGTAGGGGGCTGACATGGAGTTTCTTTCAGGCCCCGAGATCGTGCTGCACATCGTGGCGTACCGGCTTTGGCCGGTATGGCTGGCGCTGGCGCTGGTGATGGGTGCGAGCTGGCGCTGGCGCAAGTCGCTGGGCCTCTACGGCCAGCTCTACGACACCGGCGTGGGGATAGCCGGCATCTTCATCCTCGGCTTCTGGCTGTTCGCGGCCATCTTCTCGCGCTACATTTCGCCCTTCAACCCGCTCGAGCAGATTGCGGTGATGAAGAACGCGCTGCCGGGCGCCATCGAGCCGGGCAGCGGCGAAGCCTACCTGCTGGGCGGCGACAAGCTGGCGCGCGACGTGTTCAGCCGGGTGATCGACGGCAGCCGCGTGGTGCTGCTGATCGCGCCGCTGGCCACGCTGGTGGCGCTCACCGTCGGCATCACGCTGGGCCTGCCGGCCGGCTATTTCGGCCGGAAGACGGATTCGCTTCTCTCCTTCCTGGCCAATCTCGTGCTGGCCTTCCCGGTCATTCTCCTGTTCTACCTGCTGGTGTCGCCCGAGATCATGCAGACGGGGCTGCCGCGCGCCACGGCCGGCGTGTTCTTCGCCTTTCCGGTGATCCTGGGCGCGCTCGCCTTCTTCACGCGCTACTCAGGCCGGCCGCTGCTTCTGGCCATCCAGCTCCTGATCGTGCTGGCCATCACCTATTGGCTCTACTCCACCTTCGTCTTCTACCGTGATCCGTTCGGGCTGATCCAGGTGACGCCCTCGGTGCTGAACATATTCGTGGCCGTGGTGTTCGCCTCCTCGCCGGGCGTCTTCCGCATCGTGCGCGGGCTGACCATGGACATCAAGACGCGCGACTATGTGGCCGCCGCCCAGACGCGCGGCGAGAACCCCTGGTACATCATGGTATGGGAGGTGCTGCCCAATGCGCGCGGGCCGCTGATCGTCGATGCGTGCCTGCGCATCGGCTACACCACCATACTGCTCGGCACGCTGGGCTTCTTCGGCCTCGGCATGCCGCCCGAGAGCCCCGACTGGGGCACCACCATCAAGGACGCCAGCCAGCTCCTGCGCGCCTATGTGCATCCTGCGCTGCCGCCGGCGATCGCGCTGATGTCCTTCGTGCTGGGCCTCAACCTGCTTGCGGACGCGCTGCGCGAGCAGTCGATGAAGGATTGATTTCACAGGATTGGAACGACCCATGAACGAGGCAGTTCGAGATCCCGCCGGGCCCATCATCGAGATCGAAAACCTGTCGATCTCCTTCTTTACCCGCAGGGGCGAGATTCCGGCGGTGATGGATTTTTCCTGCACGGTCATGCCCGGCGAGGCCATGGGCATCGTCGGCGAGAGCGGCTGCGGCAAGTCCACCGTGTCGCTCGGCATCATGCGCGACCTGTCCAATGTCGGCAAGATCGTCGGCGGCCGCATCCTGTTCAAGGGCCGCGACATGGGCGAGATGAGCGAGGAGGAACTGCGCTCGGTCCGCGGCAACGAGATCGCCATGATCTACCAGGAGCCGATGGCGAGCCTCAACCCGGCCATGAAGATCGGCCGGCAGCTCATGGAAGTGCCGCTGCTGCACGACAAGGTGTCGAAGGACGAAGCCTGGCGCCGCGCGCTGGAGATGGTGCGGGCGGTGAAGCTGCCCGACCCGGAACGCATGATGCGCTCGTTCCCGCACCAGCTCTCGGGCGGCCAGCAGCAGCGCATCGTCATCGCCATGGCGCTTTTGTCCAACCCGGCGCTGCTGCTGCTGGACGAGCCGACCACCGCGCTGGACGTGACGGTGGAGGCCGGTATCGTCGATCTGGTGAAGGGGCTGGGCGCGCGGTTCGGCACCTCGATGATCTTCGTGTCGCACAATCTCGGGCTCATCCTGGAAACCTGCGACAGGATCACGGTGATGTATTCGGGCGAGGCGGTGGAGACCGGGCGGATCGAGGACGTGTTCGACCGCATGCGCCATCCCTACACGCAAGGTCTGTTCCGCTCCATTCCGCTGCCCGGGGCCGACAAGCACGAGCGGCCGCTGATCGCCATTCCGGGCCAGTTGCCGCTGCCACAGGAACGGCCGCTGGGCTGCAATTTCGGCCCGCGCTGCCAGCATTTCGTCGACGGCGTCTGCAATGTCGCCGACATCCCCATGATACCGGTGGAGGGGCATGACGGCCATTTTTCGCGCTGCGTGCGCTTCAACGAGATCGACTGGTCGGAATTGCCCCCCGGGGCGGGCAAGGAAAGCGAGCCGGTGGTGCCCGGCAAGCCGATGCTGAAGGTCGATCACCTGAAGAAATACTACCAGGTTGGCGCCGGCGGCGTGTTCGGCGGCGGCGAGGGCCGCACCGTCAAGGCCAACGAGACGATCACCTTCGAGGCGCGCGAAAGCGAGACCGTGGCGATCGTGGGCGAGAGCGGCTGCGGCAAGTCCACGCTGGCCAAGGTGCTGCTGGGGCTGGAGACGGCGAGTTCGGGCACCGTCACGCTCAACGATGTCGAAATCCAGGCCACCGGCGTGGAAAGCCGCGACGTGGAGACGGTCTCGGCCATCCAGATGGTGTTCCAGAACCCGTTCGATACGCTCAATCCCAGCCACACGGTCGGCTCGCAGATCATCCGCACGCTGGAGAAGTTCAAGGTCGGGGCCAACCCGGCCGAGCGGCGCCAGCGCATGCTGGAGCTGCTCGATCTGGTGAAGCTGCCGCGGGCGTTCGCCGAGCGCAAGCCGCGCCAGCTTTCCGGCGGGCAGAAGCAGCGCATCGGTGTGGCGCGCGCCTTTGCCGGCGAGGCCAAGGTCGTCGTGGCCGACGAGCCGGTCTCGGCGCTGGACGTTTCGGTGCAGGCGGCCGTCACCGAGCTTCTGATGGACATCCAGCGCCGCAACAAGACGACGATGCTGTTCATTTCCCACGACCTTTCGGTGGTGCGCTACATTGCCGACCGCGTCGTGGTCATGTATCTGGGCCACATCGTGGAGCAGGGCACCACCGACCAGATCTTCTCGCCGCCCTACCACCCCTATACGGAAGCGCTGCTGTCGGCGATCCCGATCGCCGACACCTCGGTGGTGAAGAAGCACATCGTGCTGGAAGGCGACATTCCCTCGGCCATGGACCCGCCCTCGGGCTGCCCGTTCCAGACGCGCTGCGGCTACAAGCATCTGGTGCCGGACAACCGCTGCGAGAAGGAATTGCCGCCGCTCAAGGACCTCGGCGGCGGCCACCAGAGCCTGTGCTGGCTGTCCGACGAGGTGCTGGCGAAGATGGAGCCGGTGATCCGCTTCGCCAAGGACGCGCCTGCCGCGGGCGGGAAGAAAAGCGCGGCGCCCGACGCCGGCTGAACCGGCTTCCGGCTGAAGATCAACGCGGCGTCCGCGTGCATGATGCCGAGGACATCCGTTGTGCTCAACCAAAGCCCATCGGAGTGCGGGCGCCGGATGTTCGCTTTGCGTTCCTTTTTTCTACATGCTACACTTAACGCGTGTACAAAATTATGGCCCAAATCTAGTTGTGGTGTGCATGATGGCTATACACGTTAAAGATGATGAGACCGACTGGCTTGTTCGGGATTTCGCCCGCCGCCGCGGTGTTGGCATTACCGCCGCGATAAAGCTTGCCATCGAGGAGGCGACTGAAAAGGAGCAGGTGAGCGTTGAGTTGGCCAAGCAGCGGCTGGAACCCATCTGGCAGCAGGTCCGCGCCATGAAATCTCCCCAGCCGCACGATCACAGGCGTTTCGTTGACGAAATGTGGAAGGACTGACCCATGTATCTCGAGCCTTCGGCGCTCGTGGGAATCCTGTTGGAGGAGCCGGACCGGGATCAACTGTTGGCCAAGCTGGTGCAGGCGGAGCGCCCCGTCATGTCGGTGGTCGGGCAGGTCGAAGCGGCGCTTTCGTTTGGCAAGTCGATCGGGGACTATGCCGTGGCGGGCAGCATTGTAGCCGAGACGATCGATCGGCTGGGGGTCGAGGTGGCGGCCGTTCCGTCGGACATATTCGGCGATGTCATCATCTGCTACGCGCGATATGGACGCGGGACCGGGCACAGCGCCAAGCTGAATTTTGGCGATTGCTTTTCCTATGTCATGGCCAAGCGCCTGGCGGATGGCCTTATTCTTTTCAAGAGCGGCGATTTTTCGAAAACAGATCTTACGCCCGCGTGAAGTCTGCGGGCTGCCCTGGCCCTAACGGCACTGTTGAAGCTGCGCGGCGTAGCGGCGGGCCATCTGGTCGGTGGAGCGGGCGTAATTCTGTATGCCCGAATTGCCGCGCCAGGCGCCGCGCTTGTAGCCGTTCCAGCCCAGATAATAGGCAAGATAGAGGTTGTAGGTGTCGTTCCTTGCCACGCCCAGGCTGTCGGACGTCTTGGAATGATACCAGCCGACGAAGTTGACGGCGTCGGCGAAGTTGGTGCGGCGGGCGGTGAAATTGCTGCTTTCGCGCACATATTGCGCCCAGGTGCCGTCGAGCGCCTGCGAGTAGCCGTAGGCGCTCGACTGGCGCTTCCACGGAATGAAGCCGAGCAGCTTGGTGCGCGGCGGCCGCGCGTTGCCCTTGAAGCCGGATTCCTTGCGCACCGTGGCCATCAGGACGGGCACCGGAACGCCATATCTGCGCTCGGTGCGCTCGGCCGCTGAGCGCCAGTTGTTGAACCAGCCGTCGCGCTGGTCGAACACGGCGCAGACGTCGTTGATGCGCGAGGGAGCCGTGGCGCAGGCCGAAAGCGACAGCGCCAGGCCGGCGGCCAGAGCGAGACGAAAAGCCGGCAACTTTTCGGGGAAATATTCTAAAACTCGACTAAAATCGACGCGGAACATGCCGCGAGAATTAGCCGCCAATCATAAAAAGAGTCTTGCCGGCCGTCTTAACCAATGCGGCCGGATCGAGGGGCAGGCCCGAAACCGGCGGGTTCCGCAAACTTGCCCCCGCCCCCTTGCGGGCAGGGGCAGGGGCAGGAGCAGGGGCGGGCATGACGGCGCCGGAAGAAGCGCGGACGATTACCGCTTCGGCGCCACGAGGGCGAAATGCGCGCCCTGCGGGTCCTGGCACTGGACCACCCATTGGCCGCCGGGCACCTCCATCGGCCCCATCAGCACCTTGCCGCCCTTGTCGGCGACGCTCTTGGCCGCGGCGTCGATGCCGGGCACGTTGAAGTAGAACTGCCAGGCGGAATTGGGGACCTGCGGCGGCTTGTTCATCATGCCGCCGATCGCTTCGCCGCCGGCCGCGAAGAGCTGGTAGATGCCCATCTCGCCCATGTCCACCTCGCGGTCCTTGGTCCAGCCGAACTGGCTGGAGTAGAAGTCGAAGGCCTTGCGCCAATCGCTGGTGTAAAGCTCGTGCCAACCGATGCTGCCGGGCGTGCCGGCCGGAATCGGCGGCATGTCGGGGCCGTTCGGCTGCAGCAGGTTGAACACCGCGCCCTGCGGATCGGCCACAACGGAAAAGCGGCCGACGCCGGGAATGTCGTCCGGTGCGCGCCAGACCTTGCCGCCGGCCTTTTTCACGGCGTCCGTGGCTGCGTCGGTGTCGCGGGCATGGATATAGCCGACCCAGGCCGGGTGCATGTCCGGACCTGCCTCAGCCGGAATTTTCATGATGCCACCGACGCCGCGCTCGCCGGCATTCATGACGACGTAGCGCGGCATGCCGGCGCTGCCTGCGAAATCCTGCGGCCGCCAGCCGACCACGGCGGCATAGAAGTCGCTCGCAGCGTCGATGTCCTTGGTCATCAGTTCGTACCAGAAGAAGGAAGTGGGGGAGTTGGCCATTGCGTTCTCCTTGCGTTTCGGACCGCGCGGGCCCGATCTTTCCAGGACGGCTTCGGGTAAAGGGAACCGACAGTGCGGACAAAATATGAAGGCGCAGAGACAACAGCAAATCATGATGGAAACTGTCATGTTTTTGCCCAGTCAAAACAATGACTTATGTGAAATTTGACCGATTGATAAAAAAATAAAACGTGCTAGCCTTCGACAAAACATAACAACAATGGGGAATGCGAAATGGCGACTGGTCATTTCAAGGAAGGCATCGTCGGCGGCCGTCTGCCGATTGAGCAATACGAGGACAATTTCTCGGACCTGCACCCGCCGCTCGGCGATCACGAGGCGCTGGTCGAGGCGGATCGCTGCTATTTCTGCTACGATGCGCCGTGCATGCACGCCTGCCCGACCTCCATCGACATACCGATGTTCATCCGGCAGATCGCCACCGGCAACCCGCTCGGCTCGGCCAAGACCATCTTCGACCAGAACATCCTCGGCGGCATGTGCGCCCGCGTCTGCCCCACCGAGACGCTGTGCGAGGAGGCCTGCGTGCGCGAGACGGCGGAAGGCAAGCCGGTGCAGATCGGCCGGCTGCAGCGCTACGCCACCGACGTCGCGATCGAGGAGGACAAGCAGTTCTACACCAGAGCGGCCCCCACGGGCAGGAAGGTGGCCGTCGTCGGCGCCGGTCCGGCGGGCCTGGCCTGCGCGCACCGGCTGGCCCTCCACGGCCATGACGTGACCGTGTTCGAGGCCAGGCCGAAGCCCGGCGGCCTCAACGAATACGGCATCGCCGCCTACAAGAGCACCGACGACTTCGCTCAGGCCGAGGTGGACTACGTGACCGCCATCGGCGGCATCGCCATCGAGAACGGCAAGGCGCTCGGCCGCAACGTCCATCTGGCCGAATTGGCCTCGACATATGACGCCGTGTTCCTCGGCATGGGGCTCGGCGGGGTCAACGCGCTGCGCGCCGACGGCGAGGATGCCGACGGCGTCGCCAATGCGGTCGATTTCATCGCCGAACTGCGCCAGGCGAGCGACCTCGGCAGCCTGCCGGTGGGGCGGCGCGTCGTCGTCATCGGCGGCGGCATGACGGCCGTCGACGCGGCCGTGCAGTCCAAGCTGCTCGGCGCCGAGGAGGTGACGATCTGCTACCGCCGCGGCCAGGAGCACATGAACGCATCCGGCTTCGAGCAGGATCTGGCCGCCGCCAACGGCGTGACCATCCGCCATTGGCTGCAGCCCAGGCGCGTCGTCTCCGAAGGCGGCAGGGTCACGGGCATCGAGCTGGAATACACGGCGATGGACGGCGACCGGCTTGCCGGCACCGGCGAACTGCTCACGCTGGCCGCCGACCAGGTGTTCAAGGCCATCGGCCAGAGCTTTGTCCCTGTCGCGCTGAACGGATCGGGGGCGGGAATCGAACTGGAAGGCGGCCGCATCAAGGTGGACGGCGAAGGCCGCACCTCCATGGCCAAGGTGTGGGCCGGCGGCGACTGCGTGCGCGCCGGCGAGGACCTGACCGTGACGTCCGTGGCGCAAGGCCGCGACGCGGCTGAAAGCATCCACCGGGCACTTTCCTCCGGCACTGCGGCCTCGAACGGGAGGGCATGAGCATGGCAGACATCCGCAACGATTTCGTCGGCATCAAGTCGCCCAACCCGTTCTGGCTGGCCTCGGCGCCGCCCACCGACAAGGCCTACAATGTGGAGCGCGCCTTCAAGGCGGGCTGGGGCGGCGTGGTGTGGAAGACGCTGGGGTCCGAAGGCCCGCCGGTGGTCAATGTCAACGGCCCGCGCTACGGCGCGATCTGGGGCGCGGACCGGCGCCTGCTCGGGCTCAACAATATCGAGCTGATCACCGACCGCGACCTGCAGACCAACCTGCGCGAGATGAAGCAGGTCAAGATGAACTGGCCGGACCGGGCGCTGGTGGCCTCCATCATGGTGCCCTGCGTGGAAGAGGAGTGGAAGGCGATCCTGCCGCTGGTGGAGGAGACCGGCGCCGACGGCATAGAGCTGAACTTCGGCTGCCCGCACGGCATGAGCGAGCGCGGCATGGGCTCGGCGGTCGGCCAGGTGCCCGAATATATCGAAATGGTGGTGCGCTGGTGCAAGCAGTACACGCGCATGCCGGTCATCACCAAGCTGACGCCCAACATCACCGACATCCGCAAGCCGGCGCGCGCGGCCAAGGCCGGCGGCACCGATGCGGTGTCGCTCATCAACACCATCAACTCCATCACCGGGGTGGATCTCGACTCGTTCTCGCCCGAGCCCTCCATCGGCGGCAAGGGCAGCCACGGCGGCTATTGCGGGCCGGCGGTGAAGCCGATCGCGCTCAACATGGTGGCCGAGATCGCGCGCGACGCCGAGACCGCGGGCCTGCCCATCTCCGGCATAGGCGGGGTGACGACGTGGCGCGACGCGGCCGAGTTCCTGGCGCTGGGCGCCGGCAACGTGCAGGTGTGCACGGCGGCCATGACCTACGGCTTCAAGGTCGTGCAGGAGATGATCGCCGGCCTGGAAAACTGGATGGACGAGAAGGGCCACCGCTCGCTCTCCGACATCGTCGGACGGGCCACGCCCAACGTCACCGACTGGAAGTATCTCAACCTCAACTACATCGCCAAGGCCCGCATCGACCAGGACGCCTGCATCAAGTGCGGGCGCTGCCACATCGCCTGCGAGGACACGTCGCATCAGGCGATTACGGCCATGGTCGACGGCGTGCGCCACTTCGAGGTGCTGGAAGAGGAATGCGTGGGCTGCAATCTGTGCGTCAACGTCTGCCCGGTGGAAGGCTGCATCACCATGGTGCCGCTGGCCGTCGGCGAGATGGACAAGCGCACCGGCCAGCCGGTCTCGCCGGTCTACGCCAACTGGACCACGCACCCCAACAACCCCATGGCCAGGCAGGCCGCGGAATAGTTCCTCCCGGGTCAGGCGGGCCGTCCGGGGGGGAATGGCTTCGCCTGCGGTGCGGCCACTTTTTTCAGGAGGCGTCAGGAGCGGCGCCTCCTTTCTTCGCTCCTTATTGTAGATATGAATTATCCATGATATTTCTCATCGATGAATAGGACGACGACCCGATGAAGCTGAGCGAAGGCGTAGAGGCGGCCATCCATTGCGCGGCGCTGCTTGCGGGGCTGGAGGATGACGCCACCATTCCGGGCGCGGCGCTGGCCAGGGAGTTCGGCCTGTCGCCGAGCTATCTTCTCAAGCATCTCAACGCCCTGACGGCGGCGCGTATCCTGGAATCGGTGCCGGGGCCTGCCGGGGGCTATCGGCTGGCGCGGGCGGCCGGCTCGATCTCGCTGCTCGACATCGTTCTGGCGGTGGAGGGGCCGCAGCCGGCCTTCCGCTGCTGTGAGATCCGCCGGCGCGGCCCGGTGAAGCTGCCGGCCTCGGCTTACGTGAAGCCCTGCGGCATCAATGCCGCGATGCTGCGGGCGGAGAAGGCCTATCGCGCCGCGCTCGCCGCAGAGCGGCTTTCCGACATCGTGGCCGAATATCTGGCGGGCGCCGACCCGCGCTCCGTCGCCGCCAGCCGCGCCTTCGTGGCGCAGCATCGGCGGCCGCAGAGACCCGTTTCGAGCAGGTAACGTGAAAGGATGAAAACGATGAAGCAGAGACTCGATTTCTTCGCCAAGGCCCCGGCATTGATGCGGTCGGTGGCGGCGCTGAACAAGGCGGTGCAGGAAAGCGGCCTCGAACATTCGCTGCTGCACCTGATCAAGCTGCGCGCCTCGCAGATCAACGGCTGCTCCTTCTGCGTGGACATGCACAGCCGCGAGGCGCGCGAGGACGGCGAGACCGAGCAGCGGCTCTACCTGGTCGCCGCGTGGAGGGAATCGCCGTTGTTTTCCGAGCGCGAGCGCGCCGCCTTCGCCTGGGTGGAAGCCGTGACGTTGATTGCGAATGGCGGCGTTTCCGACCAGCTCTACGAAGCGACGCTGAAGCATTTCTCCGAGGAGGAACTGGTCAAGCTCACCGTGGCGACCGCCATGATCAACACCTGGAACCGGCTGTGCGTGTCCTTCCACGCCATCCATCCCGTGCCGGCCGCCAAGGCTGCCTGAGACAGGCAGCCTGAGAGAGGCCCTCTGAAGCGCACGGGGGCGGGAACATCCCCGTCGCCGTCCCGTCAGCATGCGCGAAGGGTCTTGAGAAATCCCTTGCGCCAGAGCATTGTCCGTCCCTTCGAGGGGAGGGGATGGGACGATGCTTCGCGCGATATTCGTATTTGCGGCACTTGCCGCCTTGCAGGCCGGGGCGGCGCTTGCCGAAGAACCCGCGTTCGAGCCGCTGCAGCCTCTCGACCTGACGAATGTCGATCCGGAATTCGCGGAGGATATGTTCGGCCGCTGGACGATCCGCGATGCGGGCGGTGAAAGGGCCTGCGGCATCGAACTGATGCGCGAGACCGGCATCGGCGGCATGCAGGTGGGCGTCGATCCCTCCTGCGAGGCCGTCTTCCCGGTCATGGGCGACATCACCGCCTGGCGGCTGCTCGAAGGCTGGACGATCGACCTCGCCGATGCGGAGCGCAAGACCCGCATCCGCTTCTCGACGCCGGACGAGCGCTATGTCGCCTATCCCGAGGTCGACGGCATCGCCACGATCGAGCCCGAACCCATGGATTGAAGCGTCGGCCGGCTCGCGCAGGGCCGGACCCGGATTTGCGATAAGGAAAAACCCCCATGACGGCAGAAACCCTGGCAATGGTCGGGCGCGTGGTGTTCGGCGCCTTCTTCCTCATTGCCGGATTGCGCAACTTCCTCAATTTCGGCGAGCGCAAGGCAGGCGCCGCCACCAATTACGGCTGGGCCCTGCCGGCGCCTATGCTGGCCATCGGCTTCGCCATGCAGCTTGTCGGCGGCGCGCTGCTGATCCTGAATTTGTGGGTGGTGGCCGGCGCGCTGGTGCTCATCGGCTTCCTTCTTGCCGCCACGCCGCTCTACCACAATCTGTTCATGTTCCAGGGCAAGGCGCGCGACCCGCATCTTTATCTGACGCTGGTCAACATCACGCTGTGCGGCGGCCTGCTCATGGTGATCGCCGACGCGCTCTGAGCGTTGCGGCCGATCAGCCTTTCGGCTTCAGGCCGTCGATGAAAAGCCGTTCGAGGAAGAGCGCGGCGCCCTCGAAGCGTTCGTCGCCGCTGCGCTCGGGCCCGAGCACGGCGCGCACCTGAACGTCGAAATCGGCATAGTGCTGGGTGGTGGCCCAGATCGAGAAGATGAGGTGGTAGGGGTCGGCCTCGGCAACGCGGCCGGCGTGCATCCAGCCGCGGATGACGGCGGCCTTCTCGTCCACCAGTTCCTTCAGCTCGCCTTCCAGCAACGGCATGATGCGCGGCGCGCCCTGCAATATCTCGTTGGCGAACAGCCTGCTTTCACGCGGGTAGTCGCGCGCCATCTCCAGCTTGCGGCGGATATAGGCGCGCAGTTCCGTCAGCGGGTCGCCGACATCGTCCAGTTCGCGCAACGGCGCCAGCCAGGTGTCGAGCAGGCGCTGCATCAGTGTTTCGTGGATGTCTTCCTTGCGGCGGAAATAATAGAGCAGGTTCGGCTTCGACATGCCGGCCGCCTCGGCGATCTGGTCGATGGTGGCGCCGCGGAACCCGTTGGCCGAGAATACCTCCAGCGCCGCCTCCAGGATAAGCTCGCGCTTTTCCTTCTGGATGCGCGTGCGGCGGGGCGCGGTGGCTTCCATGGAGGTGGTCAACCCAGCCTCTCTGCGGTGTTGCGGGCTTTCTGGACCAATATTCTGGACCAGTTCTTGCCTGCCTGTGGAGCGCGCTTCCGATGCGGCATATGGGCTAGTAAATCCCTTGACCGCCGGCACGGCGGTGCTAACGTTTGTCCATCCGGTCAAAATTTCGTAGCATGAAAACGCACGGATGACCAAGCGTTGGGCGCAGCGAAACGAGATGACTGAAAGGAAGGCTTGGTCATGTCCAACCGGCTCAAAGTAACGCCGAACGATCTTTCCGCATTCTGGATGCCGTTCACAGCCAACCGGCAATTCAAGCAGGCGCCCCGCATGCTGGTGAGCGCCCAGGACATGCACTACACGGCCAGCGACGGGCGCAAGATCCTCGACGGTACCGCCGGCCTGTGGTGCGTGAATGCCGGCCACTGCCGGCCCAAGATCACCGAGGCGATCCAGCAGCAGGCCGCCGAGCTGGATTATGCGCCGGCCTTCCAGATGGGCCATCCGATCGTGTTCGAGCTGGCGAACCGGCTGGTCGACATCGCGCCCAAGGGCATGGACCATGTGTTCTTCACCAATTCCGGCTCGGAATCGGTCGACACCGCGCTCAAGATGGCCATCGCCTACCACCGCGCCAAGGGCGACGGCTCCCGCTTCCGCCTGATCGGCCGCGAACGCGGCTATCACGGCGTCAATTTCGGCGGCATCTCGGTGGGCGGCATCGTCTCCAACCGCAAGATGTTCGGCACGCTGCTGACCGGCGTCGACCACATGCCCCACACCCACCTGCCGGCCAAGAACGCCTTCACCAGGGGCGTGCCCGAGCATGGCGCGGAACTCGCCGACGAGTTGGAGCGCATCGTGGCGCTGCACGACGCCTCCACCATCGCGGCCGTCATCGTGGAGCCGGTGGCGGGCTCCACCGGCGTCATCCTGCCGCCCAAGGGCTACCTCAAGCGCCTGCGCGAGATCTGCGACAAGCACGGCATCCTCTTGATCTTCGACGAGGTCATCACCGGTTTCGGCCGTCTCGGCACGCCGTTCGCGGCCGACTATTTCGGCGTCATCCCCGACATCATGACCACCGCCAAGGGCGTCACCAACGGCGTCATCCCGATGGGCGCGGTGTTCGTGAAGAAAGAAATCCACGATGCCTTCATGAACGGCCCCGAGCATCTGATCGAGTTCATGCACGGCTACACCTATTCGGGCAATCCGATTGCCTGTGCCGCTGCGCTCGGTACGCTCGACACCTACAAGGAAGAGGGGCTGCTGACGCGCGGCGAGGAACTGGCGCCGTACTGGGAGGACGCGCTGCATTCGCTCAAGGGCGAGCCGCATGTCATCGACATCCGCAATATCGGCCTGGTCGGCGCGATCGAGCTGGAGCCGATCGCCGGTGCCCCTACCAAGCGTGCGTTCTCGGCCTTCGTCAAGGCCTTCGAGCGCGGTGCGCTGATCCGCACCACCGGCGACATCATCGCGCTGTCGCCGCCGCTCATCATCACCAAGGGCCAGATCAACGAGCTGATCGACCACGTGCGCGAGGTGCTGAGAATGGTCGACTGACCATCGGGCAAACACGATCCGGCAAGGGGCGGCGACGGGAACCTCCGCCCCTTGCGACTTGAATGAGAGGAAAATACATGGCCGCTCCCGGCGAGAACCAGCGCATAAACCCCGACCGCCTGTGGGATTCCCTGATGGAGATGGCCAGGATCGGGCCCGGTGTTGCCGGCGGCAACAACCGCCAGACGCTGACCGACGCCGACGGCGAAGGCCGCCATCTTTTCAAGTCGTGGTGCGATGCGGCCGGCCTGACCATGGGGGTCGACAAGATGGGCACCATGTTCGCCCGCCGCGAGGGTACCGACCCGCAGGCGCTGCCGGTCTATGTCGGCTCGCACCTCGACACGCAGCCCACCGGCGGCAAGTTCGACGGGGTTCTGGGCGTGCTTGCCGGGCTGGAGGTCGTGCGCACCCTCAACGACCTCGGCCTCAAGACGAAACATCCGATCGTCGTCACCAACTGGACCAACGAGGAAGGCGCGCGCTTCGCGCCGGCCATGCTGGCGTCGGGCGTGTTCGCCGGGGCGATCAGCCTCGATCATGCCTACGGACGCCAGGACCTGGAGGGCAAGACGTTCGGCGACGAGCTGAAGCGCATCGGCTGGGTGGGCGACGAGGAAGTGGGCGCGCGCAAGATGCACGCCTATTTCGAATACCATATCGAGCAGGGGCCGATCCTGGAGGCCGAGAACAAGCAGATCGGCGTGGTCACCCATTGCCAGGGCCTGTGGTGGCTGGAGTTCACGCTGACCGGCAAGGAGGCGCATACCGGTTCGACGCCGATGGCCATGCGCGTCAATGCGGGGCTTGCCATGGCCCGCATCTTCGAGATGGTGCAGAAGGTGGCGATGGAGGCGCAGCCGGGCGCGGTCGGCGGCGTGGGGCAGGTTAAATTCTCGCCCAATTCGCGCAACGTGCTGCCAGGCACGGTGGTTTTCACCGTGGACATACGCTCGCCCGACCAGGCCAAGCTCGACGGCATGCGGGCGCGCATCGAGAAGGAAGCCGCCGACATCTGCAAGGCGCTGGGCGTGGGCTGCTCGGTCGAGGCGGTCGGCCATTTCGACCCGGTGACGTTCGACCCCACGCTGGTGGGCCGGGTGCGGGCGGCGGCCGAAAAGCTCGGGCTTTCGCACATGAACATCATATCGGGCGCCGGGCACGACGCCTGCTGGGCGGCGAAGGCGGCGCCGGCGACCATGATCATGTGCCCCTGCGTGGACGGCCTGTCGCACAACGAGGCCGAGGACATTTCCAAGGAATGGGCGGCGGCCGGCGCCGACGTATTGTTCCATGCCGTGGTGGAGACGGCGGGGATCGTCGACTGAGGGCATCGCCTTCCCAGGCGGCGTCGTTGAAGCGCGTCGCGCGAATGTGATCGAGACGGGAGAAATCGTGCAATAGACTAGGATGGGCTGGCCGACGACGCTCAAAAGAAGCGCGGGGCAAGGACAAGGGGAACTGGAATGTCCAAGGTCATCAGGAACGGCACCGTCGTCACCGCCGACCGCAGCTACAAGGCGGACGTGCTGATGCAGCATGGCAGGATCGTCGCCATCGGGCACGATTTGCATGCCGACCACGAGTTCGACGCCACCGGCTGCTATGTCATGCCGGGCGGCATCGACCCGCATACCCATCTGGAAATGCCCTTCATGGGCACCTATTCGGCCGACGATTTCGAGTCCGGCACGCGCGCCGCACTTGCCGGCGGCACCACGATGGTGGTCGACTTCTGCCTGCCGGCGCCGCAGCAATCGCTGCTGGAGGCCCTGCAGATGTGGGACAACAAGACCTCCAGGGCGGCTTGCGACTACTCCTTCCACATGGCCATCACCTGGTGGGGCAAGCAGGTGTTCGACGAGATGGCGCAGGTGGTGGACAAGGGCATCCCCTCCTTCAAGCACTTCATGGCCTACAAGGGCGCGCTCATGGTGGACGACGACGAGATGTTCGCCTCCTTCCAGCGCTGCGCAGCCCTTGGCGCGCTGCCGCTGGTGCATGCCGAGAACGGCGACGTGGTGGCATCCCTTTCCCAGAAGCTGCTGGCCGAAGGCAACAACGGGCCCGAGGGCCACGCCTATTCGCGCCCGCCGGAGGTGGAGGGCGAGGCCACCAACCGCGCCATCATGATCGCCGACATGGCCGGCGTGCCGCTCTATGTCGTGCACGTCTCGTGCGAGCAGAGCCACGAGGCGATCCGCCGGGCCAGGCAGAAGGGCATGCGCGTCTATGGCGAGCCGCTGGTGCAGCATCTCACGCTCGACGAGAGCGAATATTTCGACAAGGACTGGGACCACGCCGCGCGCCGGGTGATGAGCCCGCCCTTCCGCAACAGGCTGCACCAGGATTCGCTGTGGGCCGGGCTGCAGGCCGGCTCGCTGCAGGTGGTGGCGACCGACCATTGCGCCTTCACCACCAAGCAGAAGCGCTTCGGCGTCGGCGACTTCACCAAGATCCCCAACGGAACCGGCGGTCTGGAGGACCGGCTGCCGGTGCTGTGGACGAAGGGCGTCGCCACCGGCCGGCTGACGCCGAACGAGTTCGTGGCGGTGACCTCCACCAACATCGCCAAGATCCTCAACATGTATCCCAGGAAGGGCGCCATCGTGGACGGCGCCGATGCCGACATCGTGGTGTGGGACCCGAAGCGGAAGAAGACCATCTCGGCCAAGGGCCAGCAATCGGTGATCGACTACAACGTCTTCGAGGGCATGGAGGTGACCGGCCTGCCGCGCTTCGTCTTCTCGCGCGGCGAGCTGGTGATCGAGGAATCGGAGGTCAGGACCAGGCCCGGCCATGGCGAGTTCGTGGCGCGCGAGCCGTACCAGGCGGTCAACCGGGCGCTGTCGACCTGGAAGGAGATCACCGCTCCGCGCAAGGTCGAGCGCACCGGCATTCCGGCGACGGGGGTGTGAGCTTGGCGGCAAAAACTTTTCTGCGCAGCGGGGCGGGAAGATCCCGGTCATGACAACCATCGCCAGCCACAAGCCAGCAGGACAGAAGCAGCAGGAACGGGGGCCGGCAGCCGCGGCTTCCGCCCCGGACGTCGTGGCGGCAACCAAGCTCGGCCTCACCTTCCAGACCAATGACGGCCCGGTGCGGGCGCTGGCGGATGTCGACCTCACCATCGGCAAGGGCGAGTTCGTGTCCTTCATCGGCCCTTCCGGCTGCGGCAAGACCACGCTTTTGCGCGTCATCGCCGATCTGGAGAAGCCGACCTCGGGCAGCATCTCGGTCAACGGCATGACGCCCGAGCAGGCGCGCGAGGCCCGCGCCTACGGCTACGTGTTCCAGGCGGCCGCACTTTTCCCCTGGCGCACGATCGAGCGCAACGTGGCGCTGCCGCTGGAGGTGATCGGCCTGCCCAGGGCCGAGCAGGCCGCGCGCATCAAGCGCACGCTCGACCTGGTCAACCTCACCGGCTTCGAGAAGAAATATCCCTGGCAGCTTTCCGGCGGCATGCAGCAGCGCGCCTCCATTGCCCGGGCGCTGGCCTTCGACGCCGACCTTCTGCTGATGGACGAGCCGTTCGGCGCGCTCGACGAGATCGTGCGCGACCATCTCAACGGGCAGCTCCTGCAATTGTGGGCGCGGACCAACAAGACGATCTGCTTCGTCACCCATTCCATTCCCGAAGCGGTGTATCTTTCCACCCGCATCGTGGTGATGTCGCCGCGGCCGGGCCGCGTCACCGACGTGATCGAATCCACGCTGCCGAAGGAGCGCCCGCTCGACATCCGCGAGACGCCGGAATTCCTGGCCATCGCCGCGCGCGTGCGCGACGGCCTCAGGGCAGGGCACTCCTATGACGATTGAGGGCCGGCCGGAGATTGCTCCTCTCCCCGACGGGGAGAGGGGGGTTGCGAAGCAAACCGGAGAGGGGGACTGTCCGGCTCCGCTTGCCGGTCTTCGGGCCACCCCCACCTCTAACCCCTCCCCACAAGGGGGAGGGGGACACGGTGGCGCTGGCGTTCCCCTCCCCCTTGTGGGGAGGGGCTAGGGGTGGGGGTATTGTTTATGCCAACAGCCATCGATTCAGCGGCAATCTCCCGCGCACGGGCATTGCGGCGGGACATGACCGATGGAGAGCGCAAGCTCTGGGCCGAACTCAAGGAGTTTCGTCGCTGGTATGGGATACACGTTCGCAGGCAGGCCCCCATTGGGGCTTATGTCGCCGATTTCGTCATCCATGCGCATCGGCTTGTCATCGAAGTAGACGGCCAGCATCATTTTGAACCGGAAAGGCTGTTGCGAGATCGAAAGCGCGACGGCTGGCTTGCGGAGCAAGGGTACCGAGTGCTTCGTTTCAACACCGGTGAACTTTCAGATAGTTTCGAAGGCTGCATCGAAGAGATCTTGCGTGAACTTGGCGTGGTGGCAGTCAAGCACGGCACCCCCACCTCTAACCCCACCCAACAAGGCAGTGCCTGACATGGACCCCTTGCGCGCCAAGATAGGTCCCGTCGCCACGCTGCTGGCAGGGCTGGTGGTGGTCTGGTACGTCTTTGCCGTTCTCCTCAACGCACCGTTCCAGCGTGATATGGACAGGCGGGCCGGGGAGGCGCCGGGGGTGGTGGAGTTCATCGGCAGGACGCTGTCGCAGCCCAAGCCGACGCTGCCGGCGCCGCATCAGGTGGCGCAGAACTTTTTCGAGAACACCTTCCTGCGCAAGGTGAACAGCAATCGCAGCCTCGTCTACAACTCCTGGGTCACCCTGTCGTCGACGCTGCTGGGCTTCGCCTTCGGCACTGCGCTGGGCATCCTGATCGCCGTCGGCATCGTGCACGTCACCACGCTGGACCGCAGCCTGATGCCGTGGATCATCGCTTCGCAGACCATTCCCATCCTGGCGATCGCGCCGATGATCATCGTGGTGCTGGCGGCGGTGGGCATCACCGGGCTGATCCCCAAGGCGCTTATCTCGACCTACCTGTCCTTCTTCCCCGTGGCGGTCGGCATGGTGAAGGGGCTGCGCTCGCCCGAACTCATGCATCTCGACCTGATGCACACCTACAACGCCGGCCGCGCCCAGATTTTCTGGAAGCTTCGCGTGCCGGCTTCCATACCGTTCCTGTTCGCGTCCATGAAGGTGGCCGTGGCGGCCAGCCTTGTCGGCGCCATCGTGGGCGAACTGCCGACGGGCGCGGTGGCCGGCATCGGCGCCAAGCTGCTCGCAGGCGCCTATTACAGCCAGACCATCGACATCTGGGCGGTGCTGGTGGCGGGCTCGGTGGTGGCTGCGCTTCTGGTGGCGGCGGTGGGGCTGGCCGGCCGCATCGTGGAGCGCGCCATGGGCGGGAGGCCGGCATGAACCGGCTGCACCCTTCCTGGCAGGCCGCGCTGGCGCTCGTAGCCTGCGTCGTCGCGGCCGGGCTCGGGGCCATGGCGGCGCCGGAAACGGCCGCCGGTGCCGCCCCGCCCTATGCGGCGACGCATTATCTCATTCTCGGCCTGCTTGCCGCGGGAGCCCTGGCTTCGGTGACGCGGCTGCCGGCCTGGGCGGAAGCGGCGGCGCTTTTCGTGGCCGCGCATGGCGCAGCCTGGCTGCTGATCGCCGGCATCGCCGGTTTCGAGGGCACGGCGCGCGCGCCCTATTATCTCGCGCTGGCGGCCGCCTGGCTGCTCGGCTGGCGCTGCGCGGCCGTGCTTTCGGGCATCAGGCCGGCCGGCAGGGCGGCTGCGACGGCGCTGCGGCTCGCCATACCGACGATCTTCGGCGTGTGGATCCTGATCCTGTGGGAAGCGATCACGCGCGGGGCCGGCATTCCGTTCGTGCTGCTGCCGCCGCCCAGCGCGGTGGCGGTGCGCATCGCGAATTCGCTGCCGATCCTGGCGGCCGACGTCAACCAGACCATCTTCCGCGCCGTGCTTGTCGGCTACGCGCTGGGCTGCGGGGCGGGCTTCGCCGTCGCCATACTGGCCGACCGCGTGCCCTTCCTGCGGCGCGGACTGCTGCCCATCGGCAACATGGTGTCGGCGCTGCCGATCATCGGCGTGGCGCCGATCATGGTCATGTGGTTCGGCTTCGACTGGCATTCCAAGGCGGCGGTCGTCATCATCATGACCTTCTTTCCCATGCTGGTGAACACGGTGGCCGGGCTTGCAGCCTCCGGCCACATGGAGCGCGACCTGATGCGCACCTATGCCGCCGGCTACTGGCAGACCCTGACCAAGCTGAGGCTGCCGGCGGCGGGGCCGTTCATCTTCAACGCGCTGAAGATCAACTCCACGCTGGCGCTGATCGGCGCGATCGTGGCCGAATTCTTCGGCACGCCGGTGGTGGGCATGGGCTTCCGCATCTCCACCGAGGTCGGCCGCATGAACATCGACATGGTGTGGGCCGAAATCGCGGTTGCGGCGCTTGCGGGTTCGGTTTTCTATGGCGTGGTCGCGCTGGTCGAGCGGGCGGCCACGTTCTGGCATCCATCGATGCGGGGCGGGTGAGGCAGGGGAGGTGCGGGCGGCAAGGGCAGTTTGGAAGACGGGATTCGAGCAACAAGGTTCAACGGCTAACTTCAGAGGGTAACCAAATGAAAAGACTGATCGTTCCGATGCTGGCGACGGCGATGTCGCTGACCGCCTTCCAGGCGATTGCCGCCGACAAGGTGACGCTGCAGCTCAAATGGGTCACGCAGGCGCAGTTCGCCGGCTATTACGTGGCCAAGGACAAGGGCTTCTACGAGGAAGAAGGGCTCGACGTCGACATCAAGCCCGGCGGCCCGGACATCGCGCCCGAGCAGGTGATCGCCGGCGGCGGCGCCGACGTGATCGTGACCTGGATGGCGGCCGCGCTGGCCGCGCGCGACAAGGGCGTGAACCTGGTCAACATCGCCCAGCCCTACAAGAAGGCCGGCATGGAACTGGTGTGCCCGAAGGACGGCCCGATCAAGACGGAAGCCGACTTCAAAGGCCATACGCTCGGCGTCTGGTTCTTCGGCAACGAATATCCGTTCTACGCCTGGATGCACAAGATCGGCCTTTCGACCGAGGGCGGCCCGGACGGGGTGACGGTGCTGAAGCAGAGCTTCGACGTGCAGCCGCTGATCCAGAAGCAGGCCGACTGCATTTCGGTCATGACCTACAACGAATACGGCCAGGTGCTCGATGCCGGCTACAAGCCGGAGGACCTGATCGTCTTCAACTACACCGCCATGGGCAACGACCTGCTGGAGGACGGGCTCTATACGCTGGAGGACAAGCTCAAGGACCCGGCCTTCGAGGACAAGATGGTGCGCTTCGTGCGCGCCTCGATGAAGGGCTGGAAATACGCCACCGAGAACACTGACGAGGCGGCCGAGATCGTCGTGGACAATGGCGGCCAGGACGAGAACCACCAGAAGTTCATGATGAAGGAGGTGGCCAAGCTGATCGACAACGCCGACGGCAAGCTCATTCCGGCGGCCTACGAGCGCACCGCCAAGGCGCTGCTCGACCAGAAGATCATCTCCAAGGAGCCGTCCGGCGCCTACACCACCGCCATCACCGACAAGGCGATCAAGTAGGGCGGCAATTCGGATCGATCCGATCCATCGGGGGCGCTTCCGGCCGGAGGCGCCCTCGGATTTTATTCAAGCCGCTCCGGCGAACCTTTCACCGCCGGCTGCCAGCCATGCCTCGACGTTGGAAGAAGCAGGCCGGCTGTGAGGAAACGAGGCGGCCGCCGCCGTTACCGCCCCTCGCGGATGTCGCTCAGCGTCCTGGCCGGGGTGATGGCCTCGGGGTCCAGCCGGATCTCGACGATGGCCGGCTTGCCGCTCTTGCGCGCGCGCTCGAAGGCCGGGGCGAAGTCGGCGGTCTTTTCCACCGTCTCGCCATGGCCGCCATAGGCGCGGGCAAGTGCCGCGAAATCCGGGTTCTTGAGGTCCGTGCCGGAGATGCGGCCGGGATATTCGCGCTCCTGGTGCATGCGGATGGTGCCGTAGATGCCGTTGTTGAGGATGACGACGATCACCGGCAGGTCGTATTGCACGGCGGTGGCGAATTCCTGGCCGTGCATCAGGAAATCGCCGTCGCCGGCCCATACGATCACCTCGCGGTCCGGAAACACGCTCTTGGCGCCGACGCCCGCCGGCATGCCGTAGCCCATGGAGCCGGAGGTCGGCGCGGCCTGCGTGTCGTAGCGGCGGAAGCGGTGGAAGCGGTGCATCCAGGTGGCGAAATTGCCGGCGCCGTTGCAGATGACGGCGTCTTGCGGCAGCACGCTTTCCAGATACTCCATGATCGGGCCCATCTGGACCGCGCCGGGGCCTGTCTTCGGCGGCGTCGACCAGGCGAGATAGTCGGCGTGTGCCTGTTTCGTCTCGCCGGCCCAGCCTGGCGAGGCCGGTCCCTTTCGCCGCGAAAATGCTTCGGCAAAGGCGGCGGGCGAGGCGTTGATGGCAAGCGTCGGCCGATAGACGCGGCCAAGCTCGTTGGCGTCGGCGTGGACATGCACCAGCTTCTGGTCGGGGTAGGGGCTCTTCAGCAGCGTGTAGTCGGACGACGGCATCTCGCCGAAGCGGCCGCCGACCAGCAGGACCAGGTCCGCCTGCTTGATGCGGGCGGCGAGCTTCGGGTTCAGCCCGATGCCGACATCGCCGGCGTAATTGTCGTGCAGGTGGTCGAACAGCATCTGGCGGCGGAAGGAGACGCCGACCGGCAGCGCCCACGCTTCGGCGATCTGCTGCATCTGGGCCACCGCCTCGGCGTTCCAGCGCGTGCCGCCGAGGATGACGAAGGGGCGCTGCGCGCCGGCCAGAAGCCGTTCCAGTTCGTCCAGTTCGGGCTCGCCGGGCCGGGTCTCGACGGGCGTGAAGGCCAGCGCCGCCGGCGCCTCGACCTCGGAGACCAGCATGTCCTCCGGCAAGGAGATCACCACCGGGCCGGGGCGGCCGGAGGTGGCCACGGCGAAGGCGCGGGTGACGAGTTCCGGGATGCGCGCGGCGTCCTCGATCTCCACCACCCATTTGGCGATGTCGCCGAAGAAGGCCTGGTAGTTCACCTCCTGGAAGGCCTCGCGATATTTCGCGTGGCTGGCGATCTGGCCGATGAACAGGATCATCGGAATGGAATCCTGCATGGCGATATGCACGCCGGCCGAGGCGTTGGTGGCGCCGGGACCGCGCGTGACGAAGCAGATGCCCGGCCTGCCGGTGAGGCGGCCCTGGCAGTCGGCCATCATGGCCGCGCCGCCTTCCTGGCGGCAGACGATGGTGCGGATTTCGGAATCGTGCAGCGCGTCGAGCACGGCGAGATAGGATTCACCCGGCACGCAGAACACGCGGTCGACGCCGTTCGCTTCCAATGCCTCGACGATCAGTTGTCCGCCCGTTTTTGTCATGGAGTGTTATTCCCCTTTGATGAGTGGTTACCCCCACCCCTTACCCCTCCCCGCAAGGGGGAGGGGGACTTGGCATGCGGAAGCTTCCCCTCCCCCTTGTGGGGAGGGGTAAGGGGTGGGGGTGCTGTGCGTCGTGCGCAGATCATTTCGTCTGTTCGAGTTCGGCAAGGATTTCGGCCGTATGCTCTCCCAGGCGCGGCGAAGGGCGGTCGTAGGCCAGCGGCGTGGCCGACATCACCATGGGCGCGCGCACCGAGGGCAGGCGGTTGCCGCGGCCGTCGTCGAGGTCCATGCGCATGCCGCGCGCCACGACCTGCGGGTCGGCGAACATCTGGCCGATGTCGTTGATGGGACTTGCCGGCACATGGGCTGCCTCCAGCGCGGCCAGCAGCGGCTGGCGCTCGAAGGCGGCAAGGGCCGCCACGATCTTCTCGCGCAGCGTCACGCGGTTGGCCACGCGCGCGGCGTTGGTGGCGTAGAGCGGATCGTCGGCAAGCGCGTCGAGACCGATCGCGGCGCACAACTTGCGGAACTGGCCGTCATTGCCCACGGCAAGGATAAAATGCCCGTCCTTCACCGGCAGCACCTCGTAGGGCGCGATGTTGGGGTGGGCATTGCCCATCTGCACCGGCGGCACGCCGGAGACGAGGTAGTTCAGGTTCTGGTTGGCGAGCACCGAAACCTGCGCGTCGAACAGCGCCATGTCGATGTGCTGGCCTTCCCCGGTCGCTTCGGCATGGCGAAGCGCCGCCTGTATGGCGATGACCGAATAGAGGCCGGTGAAGATGTCGGTGACGGCAACCCCCACCTTCTGCGGCTCGCCGCCGGCCGGTCCCGTGATCGACATCAGGCCCGACATGCCCTGCACGATGAAGTCGTAGCCGGCGCGCGGCGCGTAGGGGCCGGTCTGGCCGAAGCCGGTGATGGAACAGTAGATGAGCCTTGGGTTGATCTCGCGCAGGCTCTCATAGTCGAGGCCGTATTTCTTCAGCCCGCCGAGCTTGAAGTTCTCGATCAGCACGTCGGCGCCGGCTGCCAGCCTGCGCACGGTTTCGGCGCCTTCGGGCGTCGAGAAGTCGATGGCGACGGAACGCTTGCCGCGGTTGCAGGAGTGATAATAGGCGGCCGACAGGTTCTCGCCGTCTTGCCCGGTCACGAAGGGCGGACCCCATTTGCGGGTGTCGTCGCCGCCTTGCGGGTTTTCCACCTTGATGACGTCGGCGCCGAGATCGGCGAGCATCTGTCCGGCCCAGGGGCCGGCGAGGATGCGGGCAAGCTCGATGACGCGCACGCCTTTGAGGGGAGGTTGGGTCATGAGCGTCTCACCGGATCGAGCCAACGGGTGGTGAGGCTCTAGCAATCCGCGCGGGCGATGTCACGGTCCTTGCGCTGGGCCAGCGCAAAGGTGCCGGTGGAGCAGGTCCTGAGCCTAGCGAACGACCTCGTCCGCCCACGACGCGAAATCCGCCATGATGATGTTTCGATTCACCTCGTTCAGGCTTTCGTGGCGGGTGTCGGCGTAAATGTTTGAAACCAGATTCGAAAAGCCCATCCGGCGCATGCGTGCCGCAAGCTGTTGCACCGCCTTGCCGCCATCGGTCGCGGGGTCCTTCCCCCCGCCCACCAGCAGCAGCGGCAGGTCGCGGCGGAGGCGTGAGAAACTGGCATCGTCGGCGCCGCGCAAGATCAGGGCGAATATGTCGCGCCACATGGATACCGAGGCGTTCCAGCCGCAGAGCGGGTCGGCGAGGTAGTCTGCCACCTCCGCCTCGTCGCGCGACAGCCAGTCGAAAGGCGTGCGGTGGCCGGGCACCGCACGGCCCCATGCCTGGAAGGTGAGTTTCGGCAGAAGCTGCGACGGCACGTCGGAGCCCAGCCGGAATTTCTCCCAGGCGAGAACGGCAAGCGCGGCGCGGCCGGCGAGGCCGGCGGAAAAATTCGCGTTCCAGACCGCCGCCGCCTGCACGCGCTCGCAATGGTCGAACAGAAAGTTCAGGGCGATCAGTCCGCCCATGGAATGGCCGAACAGGATGACCGGCAGGCCGGGATGCTCCCGCGCGATCAACTCATGCACGGCCGCCACGTCGGCCACCACCTTTTCAGCGCCGGCCTCATCGGCGAAACGGCCGGGCGGGGCGTCCGGCGCGGTGGTGGCGCCATGGCCGCGATGGTCGTGGGCGTAGGTGTGGAAGCCGCGCGCGGCCAGAAAATCGGCGAAGCGGGCATAGCGGCCCGCATGTTCCGCCAGGCCGTGATTGACCTGCACGACGGCGCGCGCCTTACCCTGCGCCCGTCGCGAGCAGAGGTTGAGCGTCGCCCCGGTCGGCGAGGCGAGGCGGATGCGGCGGTCGAACGGCATGGGTCTTCTTTTCCCCTTCCGCGCGCATGTGAGCCGCCGTAGCCGCCATGGTCAAGCAGGCAGGGCCGGGCGGTCGTCACTGGGCCCGGATCTGTATCGGGGAGTTGCCGTTTCGACGGCCATCGCCTACATAGCCGGCGACCTCCATTTCATCCAATATCCAGGGAATGCGCGCGTGGCACGCCAATTCATCTATCACATGTCCGGGCTGTCCAAGGCCTTTGGGACCAAGAAAGTTCTCGAAAACGTCCACCTGTCCTTCTACCCCGACGCCAAGATCGGCATCCTCGGCCCCAACGGCGCCGGCAAGTCGACGATCCTCAAGATCATGGCCGGGTTCGACAAGGAATATACCGGCGAGGCCTGGCTGGCCGAGGGCGCGACCGTGGGCTACCTCGCACAGGAGCCGCATCTCGATCCGGACAAGACCGTGTTCGAGAACGTCATGGACGGCGTGAAGAAGAAGACGGCCATCATCGAGCGTTACAACGAGCTGATGATGAACTATTCCGACGAGACGGCGGAAGAGTCTGCGCATCTGCAGGACGAAATGGACCGGCTGAACCTGTGGGACCTGGAGCAGCAGGTGGAAATGGCCATGGACGCGCTGGCCTGCCCGCCCAGGGATGCCGACGTGACCAACCTGTCGGGCGGCGAGCGCCGCCGCGTGGCGCTGTGCCGCCTGCTGCTTGAGGAACCGGACCTGCTTCTGCTCGACGAGCCGACCAACCATCTCGACGCCGAGACCACGGCGTGGCTGGAAAAGCATCTGCGCGCCTACAAGGGCGCCGTGCTGCTGATCACCCACGACCGCTACTTCCTCGACAACGTCACCGGCTGGATTCTCGAGCTGGACCGCGGCCGCGGCATTCCCTACGAGGGCAACTACACCGCCTATCTGGAAGCCAAGGCCAAGCGCCTCAAGCAGGAAGGCCGCGAGGACGACGCTCGCCAGCGCGCCATCGGCCGCGAACGCGAGTGGATCCAGTCCAGCCCCAAGGCCCGCCAGACCAAGTCCAAGGCGCGTATCAAGGCGTTCGAGGACCTGCTGGCTGCCGCCGATGCGCGCCGGCCGACCGACACGCAGATCGTCATCCCGCATGGCGAGCGCCTCGGCAACGTCGTCATCGAGGTGGAGGGCCTTTCCAAGGGGTTCGGCGACGAACTGCTGATCGAGGATCTGTCGTTCAAGCTGCCGCCCGGCGGCATCGTCGGCGTCATCGGCCCGAACGGTGCCGGCAAGACCACGCTGTTCAAGATGATCACCGGCCAGGAGAAGCCCGATTCCGGCTCGATCCGTGTCGGTGAGACCGTCAAGCTCGGCTATGTCGACCAGAGCCGCGATGCGCTCGACCCGAACAAGACCGTGTGGGAAGAGATTTCCGGCGGCGCCGAAGTGGTCAAGCTCGGCAAGTTCGAGGCCAACACGCGCGCCTATTGCTCGTCCTTCAATTTCCGCGGCGGCGACCAGCAGCAGAAGGTGGGCAACCTCTCCGGCGGCCAGCGCAACCGCGTGCATCTGGCCAAGATGCTGCGCACCGGCGGCAACGTGCTGCTGCTCGACGAGCCGACCAACGACCTCGACACCGAGACGCTGGCGGCCCTTGAGGACGCGCTGGAAAGCTATGCCGGCTGCGCCGTCATCATCTCCCACGACCGCATGTTCCTCGACCGGCTGGCGACGCACATCCTGGCCTTCGAGGGCGACAGCCATGTCGAGTGGTTCGAAGGCAACTTTGAGGACTACGAGAAGGACAAGGTGCGCCGCCTCGGGCCCGATGCCCTGACCCCGCACCGCATGACCTACAAGCGGCTGACGCGCTGATCTGTCCCCAAAACGCCCCGCCCGCAAATGGCGGGGCGTTTTCATGTGGTCACCCTGGCGGAGAACGCGCCGATGAAAGATTGGTCGGCTTCGCAATATCTGAAATTCGAGGACGAGCGCACGCGGCCGGCGCGGGACCTGCTGGCGCAGGTGCATGTCGAAAGTCCCGGGCATGTGGTGGATATCGGCTGCGGGCCGGGCAACTCGACCGAATTGCTGGCCGCGCGCTGGCCCGGGGCGAGAATCTGCGGCTTCGACACCTCGCCCGCCATGATCGCGGAAGCGCGCAGGCGGCTTCCCGGCGCGAATTTCCAGGTCGCCGACGCGGAAAGCTGGACGCCCGAGGCGGCGGTCGACGTCATCTTCGCCAATGCCGTGTTCCAGTGGCTGCCCAACCATCCCGACGTGCTGGCGCGGCTGGTCGGCCTGCTCGCGCCCGGCGGGCATCTTGCCGTGCAGATGCCCGACAATATCGGCGAGCCTTCGCATGTGGCCATGCGGGAGACGGCGGCGGAAATGCCGTTCGCCGCAAAGATCGCCGGCGCTGCGCGGGCGCCGCTGCCGCCGGTCGTGTCCTACTACGACCTGCTGTCGCCGCTTACGGCGCGGCTCGACATCTGGCACACGGTCTACAACCACCCGCTCGCCGATGCGGCGGCGATCGTGGAATGGGTGAAGGGCACCGGCCTGAAACCCTTCGTCGATCCGCTGGAAGAGGACGAGCGGCGGCTTTTCCTCGACCGCTATGCGCAAAAGATCGCCACGGCGTATCCGCGGGCGGCCGACGGCAAGGTGCTGCTGCGTTTTCCACGCCTGTTCATCGTCGCGAAGCGGCGGTGACGGACGTGCCCTCCGGTTTTTCTGGCGCGGCGGCTTAAGGTGACGTAAACCGCCGTGGACGCAAGGTCGCAGCATAGCCTGAGTCGCCGCCGGCGACGGGGAAGCCGCCGCGTTGGCATATGGACGGACTGGACATGCATCGTGTCATCATCAGCGGCGTCGGCGTCGAGATACCGCAAGCCTCCATCACCAACGAGGAACTGGTCGAAAGCTTCAACGCCTGGGTCGATCTGGAGAACGAAGAGCGCGCCGCGCGCGGCGAGGAACCGCTGCAGAAGTCGGACAGCGCCTTCATCGTGCATGCCTCCGGCATCCGCAACCGCCATGTCTTCGAGCGCGAGGGCATATTGGACCCCAGGCGCATGACGCCCCATATCCCCGCACGCGCGGACGACGAACTGTCGGCCCAGGCCGAATTCGGCGTGGCATCGGCGCGCAAGGCGCTGGCGCAGGCAGGCCGTGCGCCGGCCGACATCGACCTGGTGATGTGCTCGTCGTCCCACCTCCAGCGGCCCTATCCGGCCATCGCCATCGAGATGCAGCAGGCGCTGGGCACGGATGGCGCTGCCTTCGACATGGGACTGGGCTGCTCGTCGGCCGTGGCGGCGCTGCATGTGGCGGTCAATCTGGTCCGCTCGGGCGCGCAGCGGCGCGTGCTGGTGACAACGCCCGAGATCATCACCGGCCATCTCAACTTCCGCGACCGGCAGACGCATTTCATCTTCGGCGACGCCTCGGTGTCGATGGTGGTGGAGGCGGCGGCCGAGGGCGAGGTGCGGCCGGGCCGCTTCGAGGTTCTGGACACGCGGCTCTGGACGCAACTGTCCTCCAATATCCGCACCAATCTGGGGTATCTGACCCGCGCCGCGCAGGACGATCCCTACCGGATCGACCTGGAAGGCAACCTGATCAAGCAGGTCGGCAACAAGGTGTTCAAGGAGGTCACCGTCGCCGGCCACCGCTTCATCGTCGACTTCCTGGCCGAGCACGGGCAGACGCCCGACGACATCCGCCGCTTCTGGCTGCACCAGGCCAATGCGCGCATGAACGCCATGATCCTGAAGCTGTCCTTCGGCCACGAGGTCGGCCACGACCGCGCACCCATGGTGCTGGACCGGCTGGGCAACACGGCCGGCGCCGGCGCCGTGGTCGCCCTGTCGGAGAACCATGCCGACATGAAGGCCGGCGACTACGGCCTGCTGTGCGCCTTCGGCGCGGGCTACTCGATCGGCGGCGCGCTGCTGCGGATGATGTGAGCCCCGCTCACACGTCCTCGTCGTCGGGGTCGAGCAGACGGGTGGCGCGCCAGCGGGTCAGCACGGCGTTGGTCTCCCCGATCACGAAAAAGCGGGCGGACTCGCGGTCATAGCCTTCGGCGAGCAGCCTGTCGTAGTCGGTGTGGGCGTGGCGGATGTGGGCGACCGCCGCCAGCCACACCGCGAGCGTAGGCGGCAAAGCCTTCATATGCACGGCGCCGGCGTCGGCGCGTATCTTTTCCATGTCCGCGTAGGGCGCCAGCGGCAGAAGCGCGGTGAGCGCCCTGGCGATGGCGCGGCGGCGGCCGGTGGGCGCGCTCATGCCTGAGTCTGCTCCGGTCCGGCGGGCGCGTCGGCCGAGGCGTAATAGGGCTTGATGTCGATGAGCGGCGTGCCGTCCAGCACGTCGATGGCCTCAAGCTCCAGCCGCCCGGCGGCCATGTCCAGCGAAAGCAGCCTGACCACATGCAGGCCGATCGGGTTTGGCCGCGCCGGCGAGCGCAGGGCGAAAACACCTTTCGCCTCAGTCGCATGGCGGGGTTTCTGCACAATCAGATTCCGCGGCGCATGGTGCAGCCAGGAAAGCAGCACGACGTGATCCGCCCCCTCAAGCCCGGCAAGGCCGGGCCGAAAGGGCGCGTCCACGAGCGCTGCGGCGGGCCGGCCCGCCTCACGGGCGGCGCGCATGTTCTTCGGGCAGGTTTCCCGCGATTTCCATGGCGAAGCGATATGGCCGATGAAGACGACATGGCCGTCCGGCGCCATAGTTGCCGGGTCCACCGCCATTGCCTGCTCGCCGCCGCGCATCTCGAACATGCCGCTTCTCCTTGCTATGGCCGCCCGTCACGGCTGCGCCATTTTCTGGTCCTCGCGCGACATTGATGGTTGCATAGTCATTTCGTACGATATAAACATATCTTTATATCTTTTTCCAGAAGAGATGACGCCCTGATGCACGTCGCGCTCGACATGATGGTAGATATCTTGAAGGCGGCGGCCGAATCCAGCCGCCTTCGCATCCTTGCGCTGCTTTCGCGCGGCGACTTGACGGTCTCAGACCTCACCGAGATCCTGGGCCAGTCGCAGCCGCGCGTGTCGCGCCATCTCAAGCTTCTTCTGGAGGCGGGACTGATCGGCCGCTATCAGGAGGGCTCCTGGGCCTTCTTCCGCCTGTCGGACGCGGACAGCGCGCGCGATTTCGTGCTGCGGCTGGTATCCGGCATCCGCGATGCCGACCCGCAGGTCGAGCGCGACCTGGAGCGGCTGGCGGCGGTCAAGCGCCGCCGGCAGGAGCGGGCCACCGCCTATTTCCGCGAGAACGCGGCAAGCTGGGACCAGATACGCTCTCTGCACGTCCCCGACCGCGCGGTGGAGGCCGCGCTGCTGAAGCTGGTCGGCAAGCGGCCGTTCCAGTCCATGCTGGACCTCGGCACCGGCACCGGGCGGGTGCTGGAAATCTTCGCGCCGCTCTACCGGCGCGGCGTCGGCATCGACCTGTCGCGCGAGATGCTGGCGGTGGCGCGCGCCAATCTCGACAAGGCCGGCATCGCCAATGTGCAGGTGCGCCAGGGCGACATCTTCTCGCCCCCGGTCGAGCGCGATGCCTTCGACCTGGTGACCATGCACCAGGTGCTGCACTATCTGGACGATCCGGCGCGCGCCATCGGCGAGGCGGCGCGGCTGCTGCGCCCTTCCGGGCGGCTGGTGATCGTCGATTTCGCGCCGCACAAGCTGGAATTCCTGCGTGAGGAGCACGCCCACCAGCGCCTCGGCTTCTCCGACCGGCAGATCGGCGACTGGTTCGCCGAAGCCGGGCTCGACCTGGAAGAGGTGCAGGATTTCGAGCCGCGCGGCGGCGGCGAGGAAAGGCTTACCGTCAAGCTCTGGCTCGGCCGCGATCGGCGCCTGCTGATCGCCGATCCGGCCAGCGACGCGCAACAGGCCGCCATGCGGCAGTTTGGGGAAACCGCCTGATGAACCAGTTCCGCTTTTCCCGCCGTCCCGATATCGGCGACAGGATCAGGGTCTCCTTCGAGTTCTTCCCGCCCCGGACCGACGAGATGGAGGCGCGGCTGTGGCAGACGGTGACGCGGCTGGAGCCGCTCAGGCCCCGCTTCGTGTCGGTCACCTATGGCGCCGGCGGCTCGACGCGCGAGCGCACGGCGCGCACGGTCCGCCGCATCCTGGCCGAAACCGGGCTGACGCCGGCCGCGCACCTGACCTGCGTGGATGCCGCGCGCCATGAGGTGGACGCCGTCATCGGCGAGTTCGCCGATATGGGCGTCAGCCGCTTCGTGGCGTTGCGCGGCGACCCGGCCGAGGGGGTCGGCGCGGCCTACCGCCCGCATCCCGGCGGCTACGCCAACGGCGCCGAGCTTGTCGGCGCGCTGAAGCGGGCGGGCGATTTCGACATCTCCGTCTCGGCCTATCCCGAAAAGCACCCGGAGAGCCCGGACTTCGCCACCGACATCGACATGCTCAAGCGCAAGGTCGACAACGGCGCCACGCGCGCCATCACCCAGTTCTTTTTCGACAATGACCTTTACGAACGCTATGTCGAGCGGGCGCGCCGGGCCGGCATCTACATCCCCATCGTGCCGGGCATATTGCCGGTGCACAATTTCGCGCAGGTCGCCAATTTCTCCGCGCGGTGCGGCGCGCTGGTGCCGTCATGGCTGGCCGAGCGCTTCGACGGGCTGGAGAACGACCCCCAGACGCATGCGCTGGTGGCATCGGCGGTGGCGGCCGAGCAGGTGCTCGACCTCGTCGAGCGGGGGGTGAACGACTTCCACTTCTACACGATGAACCGCGCCGATCTGGTCTTCGCTGTCTGCCACATGATCGGCATCCGCGCCCAGCAGGCGATGCAGGGCTCGGCGGCGGCCTGACGGTTTTTTTAGGGCCCGGACGCTCCGGAAAAGGTGAGGCGAGAAAAGGAAAGGCCGGGTCGAAACCCGGCCTCCTTTGATTTTCCTTGGCACTTCCGGCCGATCTTTACGATCCTGCCGCTGTGTTGTCGCCTCAGGGAAGGGCGCCGAGGATCAGGGCCCCGATGAAAGCGAACGCAGCACAGATCATCAATGCGTTGAGTGGCCTCGTCAGTCCCATGATATAGCCTCCTTCGAAAGAGCTATGCCAGGAGTCTAGGGACATTTGCGCCACAGGCAAGGGAAAATCTTGCTGCATTGCGGCGGCATTGTGGAAGGTTCGACCCGCACCGCGTCGTTGGAAGTTGATTTCATTCGCGAAATCCCGGTGCGGCGGATGTGAATAAAATGTGGCGGGGCGCGCTATGTCCGGCCGAAAATCCGCCCGTCAATGGTCAGCAGCCCGAGCGCGATCAGCGCGATCCCGGCCAGTTCGAAACGGTCGATCCGCTCGCCGAGGAAGGCGACGCCCAGCAGGATGGCGCTTGCCGGAACCATCAGCGTGACCAGCGAGGTGTTGGTGGCGCCGGCCGAGGCCACGAGGTTGAAGAACAGGATGTAGGCGAACGCCGTCGATGCCAGCGCCAGCGCCAGCACCGCCGCCCAGACCGGGGGGCTGGCGGCGAGCAGCGCCGCCGGCCCGAGCGCCAGGAGCACGAGCGGCATCATGATGATGGTGGAGGCGGTGAGCTGGCCTGTGGCCACGACGGGCGGCGGCACGCCTTTGAAGCGCCGCGCCACCATGAGGGCGAGCGCATAGGAAAGCGAGGCGCCGATCAGCGCGAATTTGGGCCAGACCGGCCCGCCGATGCCGGCGGCGAGGCCGGGGCCGATCATGGCCGCAGTGCCGGCGATGCCCAGCGCGATGCCGGCCAGCTTGTTCCAGGTCAGCTTTTCGTCGCTGGTGAAGATATTGGCGATGACGAGCGTCCAGAACGGGGTGGTGGCGTTCAGCACTGCCGCCAGCCCGGCGCCAAGCTCGGTCTGGCCTGCGAAGATCAGCGAGAAGGGGATGACGTTGTTGGTCAGCGCGAGCAGGAAGAACATGGGCGCCCGCTTCAGGGCAGGGGCGAAGGAAATGCCGCGCAGCGCCAGCCACGCCTGCAGCGCCGCCGCCGCGATCGCGACCCGCAGCAGCACCAGGGCCAGCGGGTGCAACTCGCCCACCGCTATGCGGGCGAAAAAGAAGGAGCCGCCCCACAGCGCGCCCAGCAACAGGAGCTGGGCCCAGTCCTTCATGCTCATCGGGCCGCGCGTCGCGGCCGGTGCGGTGGCTGCCGTCATCGAATTTCTGTCCTTGCGGGGCCGGCCCGGGTCCGGACGGCGATCAGGCCCACCATTGCCGGTAAGACGCGGCGTGGCCACCCGAAACGCGCGTGGCCTGCTTCACTCTAAAGCCTGGCCAGCAGCTCCGTCGTGGGCCAGCCGTCCACCGCGATGCCGAGCCGCATCTGCTCCTTGCGAACGGCCTCGCGCGTGTTGGTGCCGAGGATGCCGTCCACCTTGCCGACGTCGTGGCCGCGTGCCACCAGCTTGGACTGAAGCTCCTTCATCTGCTCCAGGCCCAGCCCCGGTTCGGGCTGGCGCGGATCGTAGGCCGGGGCGCCGGCCAGGCGGGTGGCCAGCACGGCCGCCGTCAGCGCATAGGTGAAGGACTGGTTCCATTCGATGTAGACGTCGAAATTGTCATAGGAGAGGAAAGCCGGGCCGTTGCGGCCCATCGGCAGCACCAGCCCGGCCTGCAGGCCGTTGTCCTGCAAGGGGGTGCCGTCCGGCCGGGTCACGCCCCACTGCGCCCATTTCGCCAGCGGCAGCTTGCTGGTGCGGCCGGTCTGGTCCCAGGGCATGTCGGCGGGCACGCGCACTTCCTCCACCCAGGGCTGGTCGCGCTTCCAGCCCTTCATCTGCAGCTTCCTGGCGGTGGTCAAAATGACGTCGGGCACGCTGTTGCGCAGGTCCACCTTGCCGTCGCCGTCGCCGTCGACGCTGTCCATCAGGTAGTCGATCGGCAGCATCTGCGTCTGGCCGATCTCGCCGGCCCAGGCGCCCTTGACGTCGGCTGGCAGGTCGCCGCGGTCGATGAGGGTGAGCAGCGGCACGATCTGCGGGCGGAACACCTGCGGCCGGCGGCAGTCGTGGGCGAGCGTGACCAGTGCGTTCAGCGTATGGAAATCACCCTGCACGGCGCCGAAATCGGTCTCCAGCGCCCAGAAGGCGGCGATCACCGGGCCCTGCACGCCGAACTCGGATTCGGCGCGGGAAAAGACATCGGCATATTTCTTCAGATTGGCCGCGCCGTGCTTGAGCCGGTAGGCCGAGATCATGCGGCCGGAGAACTCGATGAAGGTCTGCGAAAAGACGCCCTGGGCGCGGTCGCGCGCCAGCACCTTGGGGTCGATGGCCGCATCCTCGAGCGCGTCGAGGCCGACCGCGCCGACGCCGGCCGCTCCCGCCTCGGCGGCGACATCCTTCTTCCAGGCGTCGAAATCGCCGCCGCATTCCTGCGCCGCGGCAGGAGCGGAAAGCGCTGCGCCGAGCAGCGCCGCAAGCAAAGGGTAGCGCAGTCGCATGTCAAATCTTCCGGGTCGAAAATGCAGCGGCCGTCTTTCCGGCCCATGGGCTTGTCGAAAAGCAGGCGGCAGGCGCCCTGTCAACGGGTGTTCTGCCGCAGCCACTTGTTCCACGCGGCTTCCGAGCCGTTGAAGACGTTGATGTCGGCATTGCCGCGCAGGCCCGGAACGACGCCGGTGCCGGTATATTGCCAGAAGGTGAAGGGATGGCTGCCGTATTTCTCGCGCGGGTGGCCGGCCACCGAGCGCAGCCAGTAGGGATAGCCGCGGTAGGTGGACAGGTCGTTGTCGTCGAAGAAATCGACGGATGTGTAGATGATCGGCTTCTTGCCGTAATGCTTCTCGACCATGTTCAGGAACACGGTCATCTCGGCGCGCACCGTCTCGGGCGGAGGGCGCAGCTTGCAGGTCGGCGAATGCGGGTTCCATTCCATGTCGAGCACGGGCGGCATGGCCGACGCCTCCCTCGGCACGTTCTGGATGAACCAGCGCGCCTGCTCCGCCGCCGGCCGGCAGAAATAGAAGAAGTGGTAGGCCGCGCGCGGAACGTTGGCGGCCTTCGTGCCGCGCCAGTGCTCCGCGAACATGTCGTCGACGCGGTCGCCGCCTTCGGTGGCCTTGACGAAGGCGAACGAGATGCCGCTGGCCCTTGCCTGGTGCCAGTCCACCGAGGTCTGGTATTTGGAGACGTCGGTGCCGTGCACCGCATAGGTCCAGGGCGCGCCGCTTTCCCATGTGTGCGGCTTGCTGTCCTCGAAGCGAGGCGCCCGCATGGCGACGCTCTTGGGCGAGCCGGGGCTGACCGGTGCGAGGTCGTCGATGGTCGAGCAGGCGCCGAGCGCAAACAGCAGGATGAAAGCCGCAAGACGGCGCATGTCCTCTCCGGAGCCGGTGCCAGCCGGCCGCTGGTGGGTGGAGGGCTATCCCCGCCGGACGTCCCCCACGCGGACGCCCGTCCTCCGGATCGTCGCTCGACAGGGTTTATTTTCGGTTGACGAGATCCGGTGCGGCATCGACTTTGCCGTGCGAATGGCGGCAAAACCATGGCGGAAACGGCGCGGAGGCTAGGCATGCGTGTGGTCGGCAGGGGGCTGAAATGGCTGGCGGGGCTTGTCGTGCTGGCCGTGGCGGCGCTGGCGGGCTGGCTTTATGTCGCGCCGCCGGACCTGATCCGGGTCGGTTCCGGCTATTCGGCCAAGATCGTCTGCTCCAACGTCTTCGTCGCCGGACGCGACCCGGACGAGGTTCTGGCGGTGGACGTGCAGGCGCCCGGCCATCCGCTGCTCAAGCTGATGCGGGTGAGCGTGGACCGCCAGGCCGGCACGGTGACGGCGGGCCTGCTCGGCGTGTTCGGCCGCAGCGTGGCTGTGGCGCGCGGGGGGCTGGGCTGCGCTTCCGTGCCCGACGGCGACGTCGCGGCCGCCGGGGCGGTTTCTGTTCCCGCGCAAACGCCGGCAGCGGTTGCGGACGGGCTGTGGCCGCGGGGAGAGCGGGCGGAGCCCTCGCAGGACCCTGAACTGGCCCGGGTGCTGGACGATGCGGCGCTGACCGGACCGGGCATGCGCGCCGTCGTCGTCGTGAGCAACGGCCGCATCGTCGGCGAGCGCTACGGCGCCGGCTTTTCCGAGGCGACGCCGCTGCTCGGCTGGTCGATGACCAAGACGGTCAACGCCGCCATCATCGGCACATTGGTGAAGGACGGGCGCATGGCACTCGACCGCACCGGCCTGTTCCCGGCCTGGCAGGCGGACGGCCGCGCCGCCATCAGCGTGGCCGACCTGATGGCCATGTCCAGCGGGCTCGCCTTCAACGAGGATTATGGCGACGTCACCGATGTCACCCGCATGCTCTTTCTGGAGCCGGACATGGCGGGATTCGCGGCGGCCAAGCCGCTGGCGGGCGAGGTCGGCAAGGTATGGAGCTATTCCAGCGGCACGGCCGCGATGCTGTCGCGCCTGTGGCAGGACGCCATCGGCGACGAGGGCAGGGCGCTGGCATGGCCGCGGCAGGCGCTGTTTGCGCCGCTGGGCATGGAAAGCGCGGTGCTGGAAACCGACGAGCACGGCACCTTCGCCGGGTCCTCCTATCTCTACGCCACGGCGCGCGACTGGGCGCGCTTCGGCCAGTTCCTGCTGCAGGACGGGGTCTGGAACGGCACCGCGATCCTGGCGCAGGGGTTCGTTGCCTGGATGCGCGAGCCGGCGCCGGCCTCGAACGGGGTGTATGGGCGCGGGCAGCTCTGGCTGGAGGCGCCGGGCGACGAGGACAGCCCCGGCGCCGGCGTGGCCGCGGGCCTGCCGCAGGACATTTTCTGGCTGGAGGGCCATGACGGCCAGACGGTGGCCGTCATTCCGTCGCGGCAAGCGGTGGTGGTGCGCATGGGGCTCACGCCCGGCAAGCTCGGCTACCGGCCGCAGAAGCTGGTGCGCGCGCTGCTGGAGGCGCTCCCCCGGCCATAGGCAATCCAGCGCGAGCTGGAGGCCTACCCGGGCCGGCGCACGGCGCGCAGCCTGCCGCTGCCGCCGCCGCCGCAGAAGAACCGGCCGGCGCCGTCCGCCTCGAGGCCGGATATGCCGGTGCCGGCCGGCATCTCGATCTTCTCCAGCACCTTTCCGGTCTCGGCATCGATCCGCCGCAATTCGCTTTCGTCGTCCTGCCAGGTGGCGTGCCAGAGCGCGCCGTCGACCCAGGTCACGCCGGTGACGAAGCGGTCGGAGGCGATGGTGCGCAGGATCGCGCCCGTCTCGGGGTCGAGCTGGTGGATCTTTCGTTCGCGATACTGGCCCACCCAGAGCGAGCCTTCGGCCCAGGCCAGCCCGGAATCGCCGCCCTGGCCCGGTGCGGGGATCGTGGCCAGTATGCGCCCGGTGGCCGGATCGATCTTCTGGATGCGGTCCTCCGCGATCTGGAACAGATGCGTGCCGTCGAAGGCCGTTCCCGCATGGGCGGGAACCTGAATGGAGCGCATGATGATCCCGCTTGCGGGATCGAGCGCATTCAGCCTGTCGCCCGAGGCGAACCAGACGTGCCGGCCGTCGAAGCTGACGCCGTGCACGGCCTCGACGCCGTCGAAGGGCCCGAATTCCTGGAGGATGGTGGCGGCAGAGCGTTTCATGCCTTCATCCTAGCCGTTCGGCAGCGGATGGGGGAGTAACAAGCTTGTCGGGAAGCCCAGCACCGGGGGCGTTGCCCAGCGGCGGGCCCGGCCGCGCCCGAACCAGCGCACCTTGCCTGCCGCCGCAAGCTGCTCCAGCGCCCGCTGCACCGTGCGCGGGCTGGTGCTGAGCGCCAGTGCCAGCGCCGAACTCGACCACGCCTCGCCGTCGGCCAGCAGGGCAAGCACGGCGCCATGCTGCTCTTGGGTCGGCGGCGCCAGCACGGCCACGGTGCCGGCACGGTGCGGCGCCAGCGCGAAGCCCCGCCTGGTGGCGCTCACGGCCGCCAGTTTTCCCAGTTCGGCGCGCAGCCGGCCCATCTCGACCCGCAACCGTGCGCGATGCGATTCGTCGGCGGACTTGCCCCGGAAGGCGTGCGCCACGAGCGCTTCCCTCGTCACGTCGCGCGGCCAGGCTTCGGCGAGCGCCCGCGCCAGCGCAAACAGCACCGGGCGCGTGGCGAGAGAGACCGCGACGCCGCCGTGCCGCACGAGATTGCGGCACGCGTCCACGACGAGCGTGTCCGATCCGTAGAGGGCCTCGATCTCTTCCAGCAGAAGGGGGCGTTCCGCGCCGCCGGCAATCAGGCGGGCGGCCGGCCTGTCCAGCACCAGGCCGGCGCCTTCGACCTCAGCCGCCAGGGCTGGGATGCCCGCCTGGCGCGCGGCCAGGGCGGCCTCGGCGAGCGCGGAACGCGCGTCCTTCGTCCTCAGGTGCCGGATGGCGATGCCCGCCACCACCAGTTGGCGCGCGGCCTTGAGGGCGGGCGGAAGCGGCGTCGGCGCGGGCTCGCCCACCATCCGCCCGGCCTCGTCGAGACGGCCGATCAGCAGCAGGCGCCGCGCCTCCAGGTTGCGCGCATGGGCGGCGTTGACGCTGTCTCCATGCCGCTCAAGGGTCGTCCGCGCGGCATCCAGTGTCTTCGCCGGCCAGCCGAGATCGCGCGAGACGAGGGCGATCTCGGCCTCGGCCACGATGCAACGCGCACGGGAGACGGCCTCCGTCGGCCCGAAGGCACGCGAGGCGCGCCGCAGCAAGGCCCTTGCCCGGTCCAGGTCGCCCAATTGCGCCATGGCGATGCCGCGCAGCGCGAGCGCCGGGGCATCCTCGCGCAGGGCCACGCGGTTGAGCGCGCCGAGCGGGTCGCCCGTGGCAAGGGCATGCGCGGCGGCGGTGATCAGCGAGTCCATTCGAATCCCGTCACACTTGTAACTCCCGCCTCCGGCCGCGCGGCCCTAGCCTATCCTACGTTCACACGCCGGCAAGCCGCGGCTGCGGTCGGCCGGCATGACAACGAAGGGAGTTGAACCATGACTGCACATGCGATCGGGACGCGCCAGGAGTGGCTTGCCGCGCGCCTTGCCCTGCTCGAAGAGGAGAAGGCGCTGACGCGCCGAAGCGACGAACTGGCGTTGCGAAGGCAGCAACTGCCCTGGGTCCGCGTCGAGAAGGAGTATCGTTTCGAGGTCGACGCGGGCGAGGCGGCACTGAAGGATTTGTTCAAGGGCCGCTCGCAGCTTCTCGTCTATCACTTCATGTTCGGCCCCGATTACCTGGCCGGCTGCCCCTCCTGCTCGTCCATCGCCGACGGCTTCGACGGCATCGTGGCGCATCTGGAAAACCACGACGTGGCGTTCTGGGCGGTATCGCGGGCGCCGCTGACGAAGCTCGCGGCCTTCAAGAAGCGCATGGGATGGACCTTTCCCTGGGCGTCGTCGGCTCCCGGCGACTTCAACGCCGATTTCAGCGCCTCGTTCACGCCGGAGCAGCAATACGGATCGGGCATCGAATACAACTACCGGCGCGAGGCGCCGCTGCCGCCGCGCGCCGACCGGGGGAGCGCTCCGACCATAGAATCGCGCACGACGCCCGACGGGTTGACCGTTTTCGGCACCTCGACGGGAACCGACCCCGCCACCTATGCGCGGGAACGGCCGGGCGTGAGCGCTTTCGTGTTGGAGAACGGGGCGGTCTACCACACCTACTCCGCCTATGCGCGCGGGCTCGACGGCCTGTGGGGGGTGTATCAGTGGCTCGACCGGGCGCCGCTGGGCCGCAACGAGACCGGGGCGTGGATGCGCCGCCATGACGAATACGGCCAAGGATGACGCGGCAATGCCGCGCCACGCCGATCGTTCAAGCACCGGGCCTTTCGGCGACCCCGCAGTGGCGGCAAGGAAGGTCGGGCGGCATCTGGCTGCCGTGCTCCATCTCGCGGCCGCGCCGACCTTCGCGGCGATGGCGCTGCTGGCAGCCGCGTCCGGCGGTGCCCCGGACATGTGCTCCTCCGGACCCACCGCATCGCCGCTTTCGGGAATGGCGGCGATGTACCTGCTCATGGGCGTCTTCCACTCGGCGCCGTGGCTGGATCTGATGGTGGGACGCAGCAGGCCGGCCGAGCCTCGGGGCAGGCGAAAACCGCCCGATGTTACAGCTCGAAACGCAACGTTATGAAACCGACCTCGCCGACGCCGCATTTTCCCTGCAACTGCCCACCTGAGTGTTCGCATCCGGGGGGCTCGTTGCGAAGGAGAGATGTCATGAGGAAATTCATTCTTGCTTCCGTTTCGGCGCTTGCGCTGTTCGGCGTTGCGGCATGCAGCGACAGCGGCAAGGACAACACCACGACACAGAGCACCACGCCGCCGCCGGCCGACCAGCCGATGACCCCGGCCGCGCCGAAGGCCAACCCGCCGGCCGACACCGGCACCGGCAATTCGACGATGCAGCCGGCGCAGCCGGCCAATCCGGCTCCGGCGCAGTAAGGCGCGAGCGTTCTCAACCTCCCGAGACGAGAAGGCCGGGTCCGCCCGGCCTTTTTCGTGGGGAACGCGGGGCGCGATCGGCCCAGCCGGCGACGGGGCCGTTTCCGAAGCGCCGGATTCAACGGAAAAAGCGGATTCCCCTTTCCGGCCCGATGCTCTACAAGGCGCGCATGTCCATCTGGGAACGCATTGGAGATTTCGTCGCCCGGATCTCCGCTTCGGCTTCGGCCGGGGTGTCGGATCTGGCGGAGGCGGTGCGCACGGTCTTTTCCGGCGATGCGGAACTGCGCCGCCGCGTGGCGTTTTCCGTGGCCATGATCGCCCTGTCGGCCAAGATGGCCAAAGCCGACGGCATCGTCACCCAGGACGAGATTCGCGCCTTCCGCGATATTTTCGAGGTGCCGCCGGAACAGACGCGCAATGTCGCGCGGCTCTACGACCTCGCCAAGCGTGACGTCGCCGGCTTCGAGGCCTATGCCGAGCAGATGGCGCGGCTGTGCGGGTCGGGCCGGGCAAACTGCATGATGTTGGAGGACATTCTCGACGGCCTGTTCTACATCGCCACCGCCGACGGCGTCCTGCACGAGCGGGAAGGGGAATTCCTGCGGCGCGTCGCCGAGATCTTCCGGATAGAAGAGGCGCATTTCCGCACGATCATGGCCCGCCATGTCGATATGGGCGCGGGCGACCCCTACCAGGTGCTCGGCATTGCGCGCGGGGCCCCGTTCGCCGAGGTCAGGAAGCGCTACCGCAAGCTGGTTGCCGACAACCATCCCGACCGGCTGATCGCGCGCGGCCTGCCGCAGGAATTTATCAACATCGCGACGAAGCGGCTTGCCGCCATCAACGCCGCCTATGAGACGATCGAGCGGGAACTGGCGCCGGCATGAGCGGCTTTCCGCCCGATCATCGCGGAGCGGACGTGCGGGTATCGCCGAATTTCGGGCCGCGACGCGGGGCGTCGGCGCCCGACATGATCATTCTTCACTATACCGGCATGGAGACGGGGGCGGCGGCCGAGGCGTGGCTGTGCGATCCGGCCAGCGAGGTGTCGTCGCATTATCTGGTGCATGAGGACGGCCGCGTCGTGCAGATGGTGCGCGAGAGCGACCGGGCCTGGCATGCGGGCAAGAGTTCATGGCGCGGCATCACCGACGTCAACTCCTGCTCGATCGGCATCGAGATCGTCAATCCCGGCCACACGCTCGGCTATCGTGCCTTTCCCAAGCGCCAGATCGCGGCGGTGATCGCGCTGTGCCAGGGCGTCGCGTGCCGCCACGCGGTCTTGCCCGAGCGGGTGCTGGCCCATTCCGACGTGGCGCCGGGGCGCAAGATCGACCCGGGCGAGAGGTTTCCGTGGGCGGCGTTGGCGCAGGCCGGCATCGGCCATTTCGTCGCAGCTTCGCCCATCCGGCGCGGCGCCGTGATCGGGCCCGGCGATACGGGCGCTGCCGTTGAAGAGCTGCAATCGATGCTGGCCCTCTATGGCTATGGGGTCGACATCACCGGCACGTTCGACCGCCAGACGGAGATCGTCGTGGCTGCATTCCAACGGCATTTCAGGCCCCGTCGCGTTCGACGGCCTCGCCGACGCATCGACCGTGCGGACGCTGCGGCGCCTGCTTTCTTCCCTCGCGGAAGCTTTGGCAAAGTAGTCTCCCGCACGGACGAAAGATTACAATCCGTAATCCAAAGTGACTTGATGCGCCTTCATTGGCGCCCAATCGCCCGGCAAAGCCCAGGCCACGCCATGCCGGGCCTCCAATCGATGTTACCCCGGCATTCAACGAAGACCGTCGCGCGGAGACCTTTGCGCGATCGAAGAACGACAGGACCTCATGCACATTAGACCGTTTGTAGCGGCTGCGTTTGCTGCCGGCACGATAGCCTTTGCCTTGAACACTGCGCAGGGCGCGCCCCTGAGCCCGCGGGCGGATCAGGGCCTGGCCCCCGTCCAGGCTGCGAAGCCCCTGCCGGCGAAAGCCGAAAAGGCTGCTTCCACGAAGGGGAAGAAGCATTCCCCGAAACGGTCTGCCCGCAAGGCGGCGCCCGGCCGAAGCAAAATGCGCATCGACATGACCACCACCGCTTCCGTCCCCCCGAGGGCGGCGAAGCCCGCAGTGGCGGAAAAGGGCGCTGCCACTCAATATTCGAGCATCATCGCCCGATACGCGGCCAGTTACGGCGTGCCCGTGTCGCTGGCCAACGCGGTTGTGCGCATCGAGAGCAATTACCGTCCCAACACCGTCGGCAGCGCCGGCGAGATCGGCCTTATGCAGATCAAGCCGTCGACCGCCCGCATGCTGGGCTATACGGGCTCGGCCAAGGGGCTGTTCGACCCCGAGACCAACATCAAATACGGCATGAAATATCTGGCCATGGCACAGGATCTCAGCGACGGCACCACCTGCGGCACGATCCTGAAATACAATGCCGGCCACGCCGCCACGCGCATGAACGCAGTGTCGTCGGCTTATTGCCGCAAGGTGAAGGTGCAATTGGCGGCGCTCGGGGCGCCGGCATAGAAACTGCCTGTCGAAAGCCGGCGCGGCGGTCGGCTTTTTCATTTGCGTTTTCAGGCATAAATCCCTTTATACGCCATGCCAGTCGGCCGGGCGGCCGCGCTCGCGAATGCCGAAAGGCTGCGGGTGAGGAAAGTCCGGGCTCCATGGAAACACGGTGCCGGCTAACGGCCGGCGGGGGCGACCCCAGGGAAAGTGCCACAGAAAGCAAACCGCCACATTCGTGTGGTAAGGGTGAAAGGGTGGGGTAAGAGCCCACCGCGCGACCGGTAACGGAAGCGGCAAGGTAAACCCCACCGGGAGCAAGACCGAATAGGGGCGGTGCGAAGGGCAACCTTCGAGGGCTGTTTCCAGTCCACCGTCCGGGTAGGTTGCGTGAGGCGCATGGCGACATGCGCCCAAGATGAATGGCCGCCACGTTCTCGCGCCGCAGGGCCGAGGGCCATACAAAACCCGGCTTACAGGCCGACTGGCATTTTTGTTCCGCGGGCGTGAGGAAAAGCGATGCTTTTCCAAAGGCCTGGGCAGGATCGTGCGGAACCTGATTCAAGCCGCTCGCGCATCGATTCAAGATGCTCGGCCCTCGGCCGCGGCGCTTGCGGGCGGTGCGATCAAATCGTACCATGGCCGGGAGAAAGCAGGAGGCCGCCATGGGCCATGTCGACAAACGCTCCATCACCCTTTCGCCCGAGCTTGCCGCCGAGGTGGACGGCGCCGTGGCCGCTGGCGAATACGCTTCGGCCAGCGAGGTGGTGCGCGACGCGCTGCGGCTGTGGAAGGAGCGGCGCGAGCTTTTCGGCTATACGGCTGAAGAACTGCGCCAGCTCGTCCAAGAGGGCATAGACAGCGGTCCAGGCTCGGATGGTGCGGAATTCATGCGGCGTCTGCGCAGCAAATATCAAGCTCCGTCAGGCGATGCCGACACATAGGCATGGTCTACCGAATCTCGCCGCGGGCACAGCAGGATCTCGAATCGATCGTTGGCTACATCGGAGAGCGCAATCCGCCGGCCGCCGTGAGGCTCGTTGATCGCTTCACCTCTCAGTGGGAGTTGTTGGCCACCCAACCCCGTTCGGGCACGGAGCGCGAAGACGTTCTTGCCGGGGTGCGCCACGCCATTACAGGGCGATATGTGAGCTTCTACCGTGTCGAGGATGAGGATGTCCTGATCCTGCGCGTACTCCACGGGCATAGGCAAATCACCTCGCGCGATTTCGACGAATAATCCGCTCAGCCGCTCAGCCGCTCAGCCGGTCCAGCGAAGCCTTCATCGCCTGCCACAATTCCTCGGCCGGCTCGCAGCCGATGGAGAGGCGCACGAAGCCCGGCGGCACGGCGTCGCCGCGGCGCGTGCGGCGCTCGGCAGAGGTGTGGACGCCGCCGAAGGAGGTGGCCGACTGCATCAGTTCGCAGCCGTTGATGAAATCCTCGGCCGTGTCTTCGGAGGCCAGCACGAAGGAGATAAGGAAGCCGAAGCGCTCCATCTGGGCGCGGGCGAGGTTGTGTGACGGGTCGTCGGCCAGGCCGGGGAAGCGCACCGAGCGCACGGCCGGATGCTCCCGCAGCCGGGGGGCGATGAACTCGGCATTGTCGCACATGCGCTCGAAGCGCATCTCCAGCGTCTCCAGCCCGCGGTGCAGCAGCCAGGCGTCGAAGGGGCTGGGAATGGCGCCGCAGGTCTTGCGCCAGTCCTGCAGGCCGGTCACGATGTCGGCGTTGCGGCTGGCGACATGACCGAACAGCACGTCGGAATGGCCGTTGGGTGCCTTGGTGTCGGCGGCCACGACGATGTCGGCGCCCAGGTCCAGCGGGCGCTGGCCGAACGGCGTCATGGTGGTGTTGTCGACGATCAGCAGCGCGCCGGCCGCGTGGGCGGCCCCGGCCACGGCGGCGATGTCGCAGATGTCCAGGCCGGGATTGGACGGCGTCTCCACGAAGGCGAAGCGGTAGCCCTCGAAGCCGCCGTCGAGGAAGGTCGCGGTCGGCCGCAGGTCGCAGGTCACGCCGAACGCCTTGAGATAGCGATCGGCCACCAGCCGCGTGGTGGGATAGCCGTCGGCGGCCACCAGAATGCGGTCGCCCGATTTCAGCAGGCTGAAGAAGGTGGCCGAGATCGCCGCCATGCCGGAGGGAAAGGCCACGCAGGGCGCATCTTCCAGATGGGCCAGCATGTGTTCCACTGCCGCCCAGGTCGGGTTGGAGAAGCGGCCATATTGATTGTACCCCGTGGCGTCGCCCGGCGCGTGGAAGACGGAGGCCATGGTGAGCGGCAGCGGAATGGGGTCGCCCTTGGACAGGCCGGACCGGCGCAGGTGCGCCAGGCCGGCGGCGCGGGACTTCGATGTTCTTTCCATGATTTCGAGGCTTCTCGGCAGACTGCTGGAGATCGGTCGACGCTACTGCCGGCGGCGGCGCCAGACAAGGTGGGCGGCGGCCGGAAAACAGATCCTATAACGCTTCGTTAGGCTTAATGGACGATAAAGACCGAATGGCCGCCGAAGCGCATGCTGTGGTCGAGGCGGGCAGGTTTCGTAAAGTTGGTCCCGTTGACGCCCATATTGGCCCATGTTATCCCATTCGCATACTCAAGCCTTCGTTCCGTGTCAGGGTGAAGCGTACGCCGAATGGCCAGCCGCTGCGGCGTGCCGTTCGACTGCCTTTGCCCGGCCGGATGCGGGCAGGTGCCGGAAGGGACCGCGCCGCGGCGGCGCGGGCACGGAAATGGAAAGGGGTGCGGCGGCTGAGGCGGCCGCGGTGTTTTATGGACCGTTTCCTGTCGAGCGCTGTGAACAGGATCGACGCCAAGGGGCGGGTCTCGGTGCCGGCACATTTTCGTGCCGTCCTGCAGAAGCGGGGCTATACGGAGCTTTACGCGCTGCGTTGCCTGGATATACCGGCGATGGATGTCGGCGGGCTCGACCTGCTCGACCGCTACGAACAGCGCATCGCGCAGGAAGACCCCTTTCTCCAGACGGCGGACGACATGTCGTTCTTCTGCCATGGCGATGGCGCCTTCCTGAAGCTGGATCAGGACGGCCGCATCACCATGAGCGATTTCATCCGCGCCCACACGGGCATCACCACGGAGGCGGCCTTCGTGGGCCGCGGCACTTTCTTCCAGATGTGGGAGCCGGCGCGGCTCGCCGAATACGGCGCGCAGGCCCGGGCACGGCTGTTGCAGCTTCGGCAGGGGACGAAGCCCGGGGAGCGGCCGGAATGACGGCGGGCCACGGCGATTTTCCAGCCGTTAGCGGACCGGTCCGCCACATTCCGGTCCTCCTTGCCGAGGTGCTGGAGGCGCTGGCGCCCAGGCCGGGCGACGTGATCGTGGACGGCACCTTCGGCGCCGGCGGCTACACGCGCGCGATCCTGGAGGCGGGCGCCTCGGTCGTCGCCATCGATCGCGACCCCGACGCCATCGCCGCCGGGCGCGATATGGAGCGGCAATATCAGGGCCGGCTGCGGCTCGTGGAGGCGCCGTTCTCGACGCTGGACCGGCATGTCGAGGCGGCGGACGGCGTGGTGCTAGACATCGGCGTCTCCTCCATGCAACTCGACGAGGCCGGGCGCGGCTTTTCCTTCCGCGCCGACGGACCGCTGGACATGCGCATGGCGCAGGCCGGGGTGAGCGCGGCCGACGTCGTCAACACCTTCAAGGCGGGCGACCTGGCGCGCATCTTCGGCTTCCTGGGCGAGGAGCGGCATGCCGGCCGCATCGCGCGCATGATCGAGGCGCGCCGTCAGAAGCGGCCGTTCGAGCGCACGCTCGACCTGGCCGATGCCATCGAGACGCATGTCGGGCGCAAGAAGAGCGACAAGATCCATCCGGCCACGCGCGTCTTCCAGGCATTGCGCATCTACGTCAACGACGAACTGGGCGAACTGGCGCATGCGCTATTGGCGGCCGAACGCGTGCTGAAGCCCGGCGGGCGGCTGGCGGTGGTGACGTTCCATTCGCTGGAAGACCGCATCGTCAAGCGCTTCATCGCCGAGCGCTCGGACGCGCCGGCCGGCTCGCGGCACCTGCCGCAGGCGCAGGCGCGCGCTGCGACCCTGCGCCGGCTCGGCGGCGGCGTCACCGCCGGCGAGGCCGAGCTTGCCGCCAACCCGCGCGCGCGCTCGGCCCGGCTGCGCGCGGCCGTGCGCACCGAGGCACCGGCCCGCGATGGCGACCTGTCCGTCTTCGACCTTCCGAAACTGCCCGGCGCCGGCCAGGCTCCAGAGAGGTAAGCACGTGTTCCGAACCAGCGACATCGTCCTCATCGCCGTCATGGTCTCGGCCGCGGCCATGACCTACGCGATCAAACGCGACGCGGAGGAAGAGCGAGCGGCCGTGCGCAGGCTTCAGGCGCAGATCCATACCGAGGAAGACACGATCAACCTGCTCAAGGCCGACTGGAGCCTGCTGACCCAGCCGGCCCGGCTGCAGGCGCTGGTCGAGCGCTACCAGGCCCAACTCGGGCTGGAACCGGTCGATTCCCACCAGATCGTGCAGATCCAGGAACTGCCCATGAAGACGCTGACGATCGAGGACCTCACCGGCGGGCAGATGGTCGAGAACGACAAGCACGACAGGGACCAGGTCGTGACCGGAGCGGTGCGATGATCGGAGCATTCCTGAAGCGGCGTCGCAACGAGGCGGGCGACGACAGGTCGATCATCGTCGACAGCGCGCGCAAGGCCACCGGCGGCCGCGCCAGGACCCGCGTGCTCATGACGATGGCGGTGTTCTTCGGCATCTATGCGACCATCGCCGGGCGGCTGGTCTATTTCGGCTTCCAGGACCCGGACCAGTCCGGACCGCCGGCCAGCCGGGTGACGGCGGCGCGGCCCGACATCGTCGACCGCAACGGCGAGGTGCTGGCCACCGACATCAAGACGTCGTCGCTCTATGCCGAGCCGCGCCACATCGTCGACGCCGACGAGGCGATCGAGAAGCTGGCCACCGTGCTGCCGGAGATCGACTACGAGCAGACCTACCGCAAGCTGAAGAGCGGGGCGGGCTTCGTGTGGCTGCAGCGCCAGCTCACGCCCAAGCAGCAGGCCGAGATCCTGCAACTCGGCATCCCCGGCATAGGCTTCCGCACCGAAAAGCGTCGCTTCTATCCGGCCGGCTCCACGGCCGCCTACATCGTGGGCCTGACCAACATCGACAACCAGGGCATCTCCGGCATGGAGAAATATATCGACAGTCAGGGCCTTTCGGACCTGCAACTGTCGGGCCTTGCCGATCCGAAGGACCTGAACCCGGTCAAGCTGTCCATCGACCTGCGCGTGCAGCATGTGGTGCATGACGAGATCACCACCGGCATGCAGCGCTTCCATGCCATCGCCGCCGGTGCCGTGGTGCTCAGCATCAAGACCGGCGAGGTGCTGGCCATGGCTTCCGTGCCGGACTTCGACCCGAACAATCCCTACAACGCCCAGGACAAGGACCGGCTGAACCGCATGTCGGCCGGCCTCTATGAAATGGGCTCGACCTTCAAGAGCTTCACCACCGCGATGGCGCTGGATTCGGGCAAGGTCTCGCTCGAAAGCCGTTTCGACGCCACGCGCCCGCTGCAGATCGGCCGCCAGACCATCCGCGATTTCCACGGCAAGGGCCGTGTGCTTTCGGTGCCGGAAGTGTTCATCTTTTCGTCCAATATCGGCTCGGCGCGCGAGGCGCTGGCGGTGGGCATAGACGGGCACCGCGAGTTCCTGCATCGCATGGGGCTGCTCGACCGCATGGAGACCGAACTGCCGGAGGTGGCCCGGCCGACCGAGCCGAAAGTGTGGAAACAGGTGCATTCCATCACCGTCGCCTTCGGCCACGGCGTCTCCACCACGCCGCTGCAGACCGCAGTGGGATGTGCTGCCCTGATGAACGGCTTCCTGATGGAGCCCACCTTCCTGATGCGCAGCGCGCAGGAGGCGATGGAAACGGCCAAGCGCGTGGTCAGCGACAAGACCGTCCAGTCCATGCGCTATCTTTACGCGCTCAACGCCGAGAAGGGCTCGGGCCGCAATGCGCGCGTTCCCGGCTATCGCGTGGGCGGCAAGACCGGAACGGCCGAGAAGGTGGTCAACGGGCGCTATTCGAAGGGCAAGAACTTCAACGCCTACGTGGCCGCCTTCCCGATGGACGACCCGCAGTACATCGTGCTGACGATCGCCGACGAGCCGCAGCCGGAAAAGCCGGGCATGGGCGCCACGGCGGCCTCCAATGCCGGCATCATGGCCGGCAACATTATCCGCCGCTCGGCAGCCATGCTTGGCGTCGAGCCAGATTTCAGCCATGAAAATGCTGCAACGCTGGTCTCCTATTGACTGATTCTTGGGCGCGCCGGCGACAGCGCGCCATTTTGTTTCGACGAACGGAATTCGATGAAGCTCAACGATCTAGCCGGTATCCTGCCTGTCGAGGGCCTGTCCGACATTGCGGTCACCGGCATCGCGTCGGATTCGCGCAAGGCGGAGCCGGGCAGCATCTTCTTCGCGCTTTCCGGCACGAAGGCCGATGGCGCCGCCTATGCGCAGGACGCGGTGCGGCGCGGCGCCTCGGCGGTGGTGGCGGCGCCGGGCACGGAGCTTTCCGGCCTGCCGGTGCCGCTGCTGGCCGTGGACGATCCGCGCCACGCTCTGGCGCTGGCCGCAGCGCGCTTCTTTGCCCGGCAGCCGCACACCATGGTGGCCGTGACCGGCACCAGCGGCAAGACCTCCGTGGCCGCCTTCACCCGCCAGATCTGGGAGCAGGCGGGCCTTGCCGCCGCCTCCATCGGCACGACGGGCGTGGTGGCGCCCGGCCGCAGCGAATATGGCTCGCTGACCACGCCCGATCCGGTCGAGCTGCACCGGCTGCTGGCGGAACTGGCCGATGCCGGCGTCACCCACGCCGCCATGGAAGCCTCCAGCCATGGGCTCGACCAGCGCCGGCTTGACGGCGTGCGGCTTGCGGCCGGCGCCTTCACCAATCTCGGCCGCGACCACATGGACTATCATCCGACCGTCGAGGAGTATCACCGCGCCAAGCTGCGCCTGTTCGCTGAACTGCTGCCGAACGGCGCGCCGGCGGTGATCTTCGCCGACGATCCGTGGTCCGCTCCCACCATCGCGGCGGCGCGGGCGGCGGGCCTCGATGTGCTGACGGTGGGCCGGAGCGGCGCCTTCCTCGGGCTCAAGCGCGTCGAGCACGAACGGCACCGCCAGCGCGCCGAGATCGTCCACGCCGGCACGATCCACGAGATAGACCTGCCGCTGGCCGGCGACTTCCAGATCTCCAACGCGCTGGTCGCGGCCGGGCTTGCCATTTCCACCGGAACGCAGGCCCCCATGGCGCTCGCCGCGCTGGAGAAGCTGAAGGGTGCGCCGGGCCGGCTCGACCTGGTGGGCACCACGGGCGACGGCGCGCCGGTCTATGTCGACTATGCCCACAAGCCCGACGCGCTGGAGAACGTGCTGGCCTCTGTGCGGCCCTTCACCACCGGCCGCGTCGTCGTGGTGTTCGGCTGCGGCGGCGACCGCGACCGCGGCAAGAGGCCGATCATGGGCGAGATCGCGACCCGGCTGGCCGATGTCGCCATCGTCACCGACGACAATCCCCGTTCCGAGGTGCCGGCCGAGATCCGGGCCGCCATACTGGCGGCCGCGCCGGGCGCGGTCGAGATCGGCGACCGCCGCCGGGCGATCCGCGAGGCGGTGGCCATGCTGCATGCCGGCGATACGCTGGTGGTGGCCGGCAAGGGCCACGAGGAAGGCCAGACCGTGGGGGCGCAGACCTTGCCCTTCTCGGACCACGAGGAGGTGCGGGCGGCGCTGCGGGAGCGCACGGCATGAGCCTTTTGTGGACATCCGATGCGCTGGTGGAGGCCATGGAGGGCCGCCCGATAGGCGCCATGCCGGCGGGCGTGACCGGCATCTCCATCGACAGCCGCACCCTGAGGCCGGGCGAGGCCTTCTTCGCCATCAAGGGCGAGGCGATGGACGGCCACGATTTCGCGACCGCGGCGATCCGTGCGGGCGCGGGCGTGCTGGTCGTCTCGGAAGACAAGCTCGCCGCGCTCGGCCGGCTGATCGCGCCGATGATCGTGGTTCCGGACGTGCTGGCGGCGCTGGAGAAGCTCGGCGTCGCCGCGCGTGCGCGCACCCAGGCAAGGATCGTTGCCGTCACCGGCTCGGTCGGCAAGACCTCCACCAAGGAAGCGCTGCGCCACGCCCTGTCGGCGGTCGGCAGCGTGCATGCCTCGGACAAGTCGTTCAACAACCATTGGGGCGTGCCGCTGACGCTGGCGCGCATGCCGGCCGATTGCGACTATGCCGTCTTCGAGATCGGCATGAACCATCCCGGAGAGATCCGCCCGCTGGTGAAGATGGTGCGGCCGCATGTGGCGATCGTCACCATGATCGCGCCGGCCCATCTCGGCTTCTTCCGCAACCTGGACGAGATCGCCGAGGCCAAGGCCGAGATATTCGAGGGGCTGGGGCCGGACGGCGTGGCCCTGCTCAACCGCGACGACCCGCGCACCAGGCTGCTGGAAAAGCTGGCGCGCCAGGCGGGCGTGAAGCGCATAGCCACCTTCGGCGAGAATGCGCGGGCGACCTACCGGCTGCTCGACTGCGGGCTGCATGCCGACCATTCCATCATCGCCGTCAAGATCGGCGCCGCCAAGGCCGGCGGCGAGGAGATCGTGGCGCGCATCGGCGCGCCGGGCCGCCACATCGTCCAGAACGCGCTTGCCGTGCTGGGCGCGGCGCATCTGCTGGGGGCCGATCTCACCCGCGTGTCGCTGGCACTGGGCGATCTCGCGGCGGAGCCGGGCCGGGGGCGGCGGCATCTGCTTGCCCATCCGCAGGGGCCCATCGTGGTGATCGACGAAAGCTACAACGCCAATCCCACCTCCATGAAGGCCGCGCTGGCGCTGCTCAAGGCCACGCCGGTGGGCGAGGGCGGGCGGCGCGTCGCCGTGCTCGGCGACATGCTGGAACTGGGCTCCCATTCCGAAAAGCTGCATGCCGCGCTGGCCCCCCTGGTGACGGACGCAGGCGCCGCGCCGGTGCTGCTGGCCGGGCCGCATATGGCCAGCCTCGCCAAGGCGCTGCCGGGGAAAGTGGACGTGACGATCCGCGAAACGGCCGAAGAACTGAAGCCGGTGCTGATGCAGGCGCTGAGGGGCGGGGACGCGGTGGTGGTGAAATCCTCCAAGGGCATCGGCTTCTCGAAGCTGGTCGAGGCGCTGCTGCGGCAATTCCCGGCTGCGGCCGAACCGACAAGAAACACCTGAAACCGGGGCCGGGGACGAAAAACGAATGTTCACGCTTCTCGTCGATTTTGCGGACCATTTTTCGGTCTTCAATGTCTTCCGCTACATCACCTTCCGCACCGGCGGCGCGCTGATCACCTCGGCGCTGATCGTCTTCATATTCGGGCCGGCCATCATCGATTCGCTGCGCATCCGCCAGGGCAAGGGCCAGCCCATCCGCGCCGACGGGCCGCAGACCCATTTCAAGAAGGCCGGCACGCCGACCATGGGCGGGCTGATGATCCTGACCGGCATCATCGTGTCGGCGCTTTTGTGGGCCAACCTTCGCAGCGTCTATGTCTGGGTGGTGCTGCTGGTCACGCTCGGCTTCGGCGCCATCGGCTTCTACGACGACTATCTGAAGGTGACCAAGCAGTCGCATCTCGGCTTTTCGGGCAAGGCGCGGCTGGGGCTGGAGTTCCTCGTCGCGGGCCTTGCCGTGTGGATCATCATGCATGCCGGGCAGGAGCCGTTCTCCTCCTCGCTCACCTTCCCTTTCGCCAAGGAACTGCTGCTCAACCTGGGCTGGTTCTTCATCCCCTTCGGCGCCTTCGTGGTGGTGGGGGCGGGCAACGCCGTCAACCTGACCGACGGGCTGGACGGGCTCGCCATCGTTCCCATCATGATCGCCGCCGCATCCTTCGGCGTCATCGCCTACCTGTCGGGCAACGCCGTGTTCGCGGAATACCTGCAGATCCATTTCGTGCCCGGCACGGGCGAACTGGCGGTGGTGCTCGGCGCGGTGATCGGCGCCGGTCTCGGCTTCCTGTGGTTCAACGCGCCGCCGGCCGCCATCTTCATGGGCGACACCGGCTCGCTGGCGCTGGGCGGCCTGATCGGCACTGTGGCGGTCGCCACCAAGCACGAGATCGTGCTGGCCATCGTCGGCGGCCTGTTCGTGGTGGAAATCTGCTCGGTCATCATCCAAGTGGGCTATTTCAAGATGACGGGCAAGCGCGTATTCCTGATGGCGCCGATCCACCATCATTTCGAGAAGCTTGGCTGGACCGAAAGCCAGGTGGTGATCCGCTTCTGGGTCATTGCGGTGATGCTGGCGCTGATCGGCCTGTCCACGCTCAAGCTCAGATAGGATCTCGGCCGCGATGATCCCCGCAACGTCTTTTTCCGGCAAGCGCGTCGCGCTCTTCGGCCTCGGCGGTTCGGGCACCGCGACCGCCCATTCACTGATTGCCGGGGGCGCCGAGGTGCTGTGCTGGGACGACAATCCCGACAGCGTCGCCAAGGCCGCCGCCGAGGGTATTCCCACCGGCGACCTGCGCGAGGCCGACTGGTCCGGCTTCGCCGCTTTCGTGCTTTCGCCCGGCGTGCCGCTGACGCACCCCAAGCCGCACTGGACGGTCGAACTGGCGCGCGGGGCGGGCGTGGAGGTGATCGGCGACATCGAGTTGTTCTGCCGCGAGCGCAACCGGCAGGCGCGAGACGCACCCTTCATCGCCATCACCGGCACCAACGGCAAGTCCACCACCACGGCGCTGATCGCGCATATACTAAAGACGGCCGGGCGCGACACCCAGATGGGCGGCAATATCGGCCGCGCGGTGATGACGCTCGATCCGCCGGAGCCGCAGCGCCACTATGTGGTGGAATGCTCCTCCTACCAGATCGACTTGGCCCCCTCGATCAACCCGACCGCCGGCGTGCTGCTCAACCTCACGCCCGACCATCTCGACCGCCACGGCACCATGCAGCACTACGCTTCGATCAAGGAGCGGCTGGTGGCGGGCTCCGACACGGCGATCGTGGGCGTCGACGACGCCTATTGCGTCCAGATCGCGGACCGGCTGGAAAGCGTCGGCAAGCAGGTGGTGCGCATCTCCAAGCGCCTGCCGCTGACCGACGGCTATTTCGCGGCCGGCACCGACCTGATGGAGGCGGTGGACGGCCGTTACAGCCGGATCGCCTTCCTGGAGGACATCGGCTCGCTGCGCGGCCAGCACAATGCGCAGAACGCGCTCGCCGCCGTGGCGGCCTGCCTGAAGGTCGGGCTGGAACTGGGCGAGATCCAGAAGGGGCTGGAAAGCTTTCCCGGCCTGGCGCACCGCATGGAGCAGGTGGCCAGAAAGGGCCATGTGCTGTTCGTCAACGATTCCAAGGCCACCAACGCCGATGCGGCGGCGCCGGCGCTGTCCAGCTTCGGCCGCATCTACTGGATCGCCGGCGGCCTGCCCAAGGAAGGCGGCATCGAGCCGCTGCGCGGCTTCTTCCCGCGCATCGTCAAGGCCTATCTGATCGGCGAGGCCGCGCCCGCCTTCGCGGCCACGCTCGGCGAGGCGGTGCCCTACGAGATTTCCGGCACGCTGGCGGCGGCGGTCGACCATGCCGCGCGCGAGGCCGCCAAGGATGGCGGCAAGGAGGAGGCGGTGGTGCTGCTTTCGCCGGCCTGCGCCAGTTTCGACCAGTTCCGGAACTTCGAGCTGCGCGGCGAAGCCTTCAGGCAAGCCGTGGCTGCTATAGAGGGCGTGACGTTGATTGGAGGGGCACGATAATGCAGAGCCGTCTCGACACAAGCCCGGTCTCGACATGGTGGTGGACCGTCGACCGCTGGTTCCTCGCCGCGTTCCTGTCGCTGATGGGGCTGGGCATAGTCCTGTCCTTCGCCGCCAGCCCGGCGGTGGCGCAGCGCATCGGTCTCGACGCGTTCCACTTCGCCACGCGCCAGATCATCTTCACCATACCGGCCCTGGGCGTGATGCTGGCGGTCTCGTTTCTCGACGTACGCCAGATCCGGCGGCTCGCCATCGTCATGCTCGTCGTGATGCTGGTGCTGATGGTGGCCGTGCTCTATGTCGGCGTCGAGGTGAAGGGCGCGCGGCGCTGGGTGTCGCTGGCGGGGCTTTCGATCCAGCCTTCCGAATTCCTCAAGCCGGCCTTCGTCATCATCTGCGCCTGGCTGTTCGCCGAGCACAGGCGCCAGCCCGACATACCCGGCAACCTGTTCGCCATGATCCTGCTCGGCCTCGTGGTGTCGCTGCTGGTGGCGCAGCCGGATTTCGGCCAGACCATGCTGGTGGTCGGCACCTGGGGCGTCATGTTCTTCATGGCCGGCCTGCCGTGGTTCTGGATCATCCTGCTTGGCGCCACCGGCGTCGTCGGCGTGTTCGCCGCCTACGAGATGCTGCCGCACGTCGCCGGGCGCATCGACCGCTTCATGACGGGCGAGGGCGACACCTTCCAGGTGGACATGGGCCGCGAGGCGCTCATCAACGGCGGCTGGTTCGGCCTTGGGCCGGGCGAGGGTACGATCAAGCGCGTCATCCCCGACAGCCACGCGGACTTCGTGTTCTCCGTCGCGGGCGAGGAATACGGGCTCGTGCTGTGCTTCTTCATCATGCTGATCTTCGCCTTCATCGTGCTGCGCGGGCTGAACACGGCCCTGAAGGAGCAGGACGAGTTCAGCCGCTATGCGATAGGCGGGCTGGTGACCGTGTTCGGCCTGCAGTCCATCATCAACATGTGCGTCAATCTGCAGCTCATGCCGGCCAAGGGCATGACGCTGCCCTTCATTTCCTATGGCGGCTCCTCGCAGATCGCCATCGCGCTATCCATGGGCATGGTGCTGGCGCTGACGCGCAAGAAGCCGCAGCGACGCAAGCAGATCGGCCTCGGCGGTTTCGCCCAGCACACGATGCCGGCCGAATAGATGGCGAAGGGGGTCGTTCTACTCGCGGCCGGGGGGACCGGCGGGCATCTTTTTCCCGCCGAGGCGCTGGCCCACGAGCTTGCCGAGCGGGGATGGTCGGTGCATCTGGCCACCGACGACCGCGCCGAGCGTTTCACGGCGCGCTTCCCGGCCGACGCCATCCATCGTATCCGCTCCGCGACCATCGGCTCGAAGAATCCTTTTGCCCTGGCCGGCGCGGTGCTGAACATCTGGCGCGGGGTGAGGCAGGCCTCGCGCGTGATCCACAGGATCAAGCCCCAGGCCGTGGTCGGCTTCGGCGGCTATCCGACGCTGCCGCCCGTCTATGCCGCAACGCGGCGCCGCGTGCCCACCATCATCCACGAGCAGAACGCAGTGATGGGCCGAGCCAACAAGGCGCTGTCGACCCGCGTCACCGCCATCGCCGGCGGCTTCCTGCCCGAGGACGAGAGCCCCGCCGGCCTGAAGACGGTGATGACCGGCAATCCGGTCCGCCCGCAGGTGCTTGAGGCGGCGAAGACGCCCTATGCGCCTTCGGCCGGGGAAGAACCCTTCCGGCTCCTGGTGTTCGGCGGCAGCCAGGGCGCGAAGTTCTTCTCCGATGCCGTGCCGCCGGCCATCGCGCTGCTGCCCCCGGCACAGCGCAAGCGTCTCCTCGTCACCCAGCAGGCGCGCGCGGACGACGTCGTGCGCGTCAAGGCGGCCTATGGCGAACTGGGCATCGAGGCGCAGGTGCTGCCCTTCTTCACCGACATGGCCGAGCGCCTGGCGGCGGCCCATCTGGTGATCTCGCGCTCGGGCGCCTCGACGGTGTCGGAAATCGCCGCCATCGGCCGGCCGGCGCTGCTGGTGCCCTATCCCTTCGCGCTCGACCACGACCAGGCGGCCAATGCCGCTGCCCTTGCCGCGGCGGGAGGGGCAAGGGTGCTGCCGCAATCGACCCTGTCGCCGCAGGCCCTGGCGGAGCTGATCGGGCCGCTGATGGCCGGCTCGGAGGAACTGGCGGGCATGGCGGCGGCGGCGAAGTCGGCTGGGCGGCCGGACGCCGCGCGGTTGCTCGGCAACCTCACAGAGGCTATTGCGTCGGGCATATCGGTTGAGGACTTCAGGAAGGAAGCGCGCGCATGAAGATGCCGCAGACCATCGGCCTCGTGCATTTCATCGGCATCGGCGGCATCGGCATGAGCGGCATCGCCGAGGTGCTGCACAATCTCGGCTACCGGGTGCAGGGCTCGGACCAGGCCGACGGCGCCAATGTGCAGCGCTTGCGCGAGAAGGGCATCGAGTGCTTCGTCGGCCACCGGGCCGAGAATCTCGGCGACGCCGAGGTGGTGGTGGTGTCCACCGCCATCAGGAAATCCAACCCGGAACTGGCGGCCGCGCGTGAAAAACTTCTGCCGGTGGTGCGGCGGGCCGAGATGCTGGCCGAACTGATGCGCTTCCGCCAGGCGGTGGCGATCGGCGGCACCCACGGCAAGACCACCACCACCTCCATGGTAGCGGCGCTGCTGGAGGCGGGCGGGCTCGACCCCACCGTCATCAATGGCGGCATCATCAACGCCTACGGCACCAACGCCCGCATGGGCGACGGCGAATGGATGGTGGTGGAGGCCGACGAAAGCGACGGCACCTTCCTCAAGCTGCCGGCCGACATCGCTGTCATCACCAACATCGATCCCGAGCATCTCGACCATTACGGCTCCTTCGACCATGTGCGCGACGCCTTTCGCCAGTTCGTCGAGAACGTGCCTTTCTACGGCTTCGGCGTCATGTGCACGGACCATCCGGAGGTTCAGGCGCTGGTCGGGCGCATCGAGGACCGGCGCGTCGTCACCTATGGCGGCAACGCGCAGGCGGACGTGCGCTTCACCAACCACCGCATGGACGGCGCGGCTTCCGAATTCGACGTGGCGATCCGCAACCGCAAGGGCGGCGGCGAAACGGTGATCTCCGGCCTGCGACTGCCCATGCCGGGCCGTCACAACGTGTCCAACGCCACGGCGGCGATCGCCGTCGCGCACGAGCTGGGCATCCCGCCCGAGGCGATCAGGAAGGGCCTGTCGGCCTTCGGCGGCGTCAAGCGGCGCTTCACGCATACCGGCGCCTGGAACGGAGTCGAGGTGTTCGACGACTACGGCCACCATCCGGTCGAGATCAAGGCGGTGCTGAGGGCCGCGCGCGAGGCCGCCAAGGGGCGCGTCATCGCCGTCGCCCAGCCGCACCGCTTTACGCGGCTGCACGACCTGTTCGACGACTTTGCGTCCTGCTTCAACGATGCCGACACGGTGATGGTGGCGCCCGTCTACCCGGCCGGCGAGGAGCCGATCGAGGGCGCGACGTCGGACGCGCTGGTGGCGCGCATCCGCGCCGGCGGCCATCGCGACGCCCGCTACATCGAGGGACCGGCGGCGGTGACGCCGGCCGTGCGCGAATTGGCGAAGCCTGGCGACTTCGTCGTCTTCCTCGGCGCCGGCAACATCACCCAGTGGGCCTACGCGCTGCCGAAGGAACTCAACGAGGCCGCGACGTGACGCGCGGCGCGCGGCTGCTCGAAAAGCTGGGCGACAGGCTTTCCGGCTTGCGCGGCCGCGTCACGCCAGACGCGGAGATGGAGAAGATCACCTGGTTCCGCGCCGGCGGGCCGGCCGATGCGCTGTTCCAGCCGGCCGACGAGGAAGACCTAGCGGCCTTCCTGCGCGCGGTGCCGCAGGACGTCCCGGTGATGGTGGTCGGCATCGGCTCCAACCTGCTGGTGCGCGAAGGCGGCATTCCCGGTTTCGTGGTGCGGCTGTCGGCCAAGGGCTTCGGCGAAGCGGAGGCGCTCTCGGAAACCCGCATCCGGGCCGGCGCGGCGACGCCGGACAAGCGGCTTGCCGCCGTGGCGCTCGAGGCCGGCATCGGCGGCTTCCATTTCTACCATGGCATTCCCGGCGCCGTCGGTGGCGCGCTGCGCATGAATGCGGGCGCCAACGGCGTGGAGACGCACGAGCGCGTGGTAGAGGTGCGCGCGCTCGACCGCCGGGGCGAGCTGCATGTGCTTTCCAACGCGCAGATGGGCTATGCCTACCGCCACTCGTCGGCGCCCGCCGACTTGATCTTCACCTCCGCGCTGTTCGAAGGCTACCGGCAGGACAGGGACGAGATCCGCGCGGCGATGGATGCCGTGCAGCACCACCGCGAGACGGTCCAGCCGATCCGCGAGAAGACGGGCGGCTCGACCTTCAAGAACCCCGAAGGCTCCTCGGCCTGGAAGGAGATCGACAGGGCCGGCTGCCGCGGCCTGATGGTGGGGGGCGCGCAGATGTCGCCCCTGCATTGCAACTTCATGATCAACACCGGCTCCGCCACCGGCTACGACCTCGAATATCTGGGCGAGACGGTGCGTGCCCGCGTGCTGGAAACCTCCGGCATCCGCCTGCATTGGGAGATCAAACGCATCGGCGAGTTCCGTCCCGGCCGCGAGGTGCAGGAGTTCCTCGGCCAGTTGCTCTGAGGCCGCCCGAGTTGCTTTAGCGGCAGCGGGATGTAGTATGCCTCCGGTTCCATGATCGCCGGGGGATGCATGGACATTGAAAGCGTCCTGCTGGAACTGGAGCGTGCGGCGGCGCAGCGGCCTGACGTCGCAGGGCTGCGCGAGGTTCGCAAGCTGCTCTACAGCGCCGAGTTCTCGCTGCAGCTTGCCGAGCATCTCGACCGTCACCACAATCGCCCGCTCGAAGCCTTGGCCCAGTTGAAGGAGAGGCTGCAACTGATCGGGGCGGCGTTTCGTGATCTGGAGGCGGAACGTAAGTCCTACCAGACGGCTGTCCGTGCCCTGGCCATGGGAGGTGGAGCGACCATATCCGCGGGCGCCGTCGTCGCGGCCCTGACCACAGCCATTTTCCCGCCGGCGGGCATGGCGGCGTTTGCGGTCGGCCTCGTCTGTGCCGGGAAGGGCTATCTCGAGGACCGCAATTTGGCGGCGGAACTCTCCGCACTACATGATATAGTGACGACGGTGGACAAGCTCATCGACCGCATAGACAACAAGGGCCAACTGCGATGATCGAATCTTTTTTCCAAAGCCCGGTGAGTTTGACCCTTGCGGTGATTGCGATCGTCTATGCCGCAGGCGTCGTCTGGCTGTTCCGGTCCCATGGCACGTCGAGTACCGTCTATCGTCATTTCATGAACATCAATCGCGAGTTCGAAGCGCGCGCTGAAAAACGCCGCCGGGTTCCCAAAAGCTCATCCTGACGCGCGTTCGCGATTTGCCGGAAGCGTTCGGCGCGAGGTTTGGCCGGCCTCGCTTCCCGCGCTCCCGCATTTTTCGCCGCGATTTTCTTACAAAGTGAATCTCTCGGAATCATAAGGACTTGCCACGGAATCAACTCTCTGATTCTTTGGGGTCGAGGCGTTTCCTGATTTGAGTCGTTCGGGCGCGTGGGGCGCGGTTCCGTCTGGCAGGCACTGTCTGCCGGGAGGCTCGATTCAAATCCGGGAAACACGCGTATGAACCCGCCGAAAGGGGATGACGGGGGATGAAAGACAAGCATGTGGCTGTTCTCATGGGCGGCTTCTCGTCCGAGCGGCCAGTGTCGCTTTCTTCCGGCGCGGCCTGCGCCGATGCGCTCGAGGGCGAGGGCTATCGCGTCACCCGCGTCGATGTCGGCCGCAACGTCGGGGCTGTGCTTTCCGAGCTGAAGCCGGATGTCGCCTTCAATGCCTTGCATGGCCCCTTCGGCGAGGACGGCACCATCCAGGGCATCCTCGAATATCTGGCCATTCCCTACACGCATTCGGGCGTGCTGGCCTCGGCGCTGGCCATGAACAAGGCACAGGCCAAGACGATCGCCAGGGCGGCGGGTATCCCGGTCGCGGAATCGAAGGTGCTCGACCGCTTCTCGATCCGGGACGTCCACCCGATGAAGCCGCCCTATGTGGTCAAGCCGGTCAACGAAGGGTCGAGCTTCGGCGTTGTGATCGTCCAGGAAGGGCAATCGCATCCGCCCCAGGTGATTTCTTCGCCGGACTGGAAATATGGCGACGGCGTCCTGGTCGAGCGCTATGTTCCCGGGCGCGAACTGACCTGTGCGGTGATGGGCGATGTGGCGCTCGGGGTCTGCGAGATCATCCCGACGGGCCATTCCTTCTACGATTACGACTCGAAATACGTGCCGGGGGGCTCAAAACACGAAACCCCCGCGAAAGTTTCACCGAATATTTACCAAAAAATACAGACACTGGCGCTCAAGGCTCATCAAGCGATTGGGTGCCGGGGCGTGTCCCGGTCGGACTTCCGCTGCGACGACCGCCATTCCGAAAATGGCGAAGTCGTGTGGCTGGAGATCAATACCCAGCCGGGCATGACGCCGACGTCTCTGGTGCCTGAAATCGCCGCGCATGCAGGGCATACGTTCGGCGATCTGTTGAGTTGGATGGTGGAGGACGCTTCGTGTCAGCGTTGAGGCGGGGTTATGGCGGCAGAAGGGGTGCGGGTGCGCGCGGCCTTTCCGGCGCGCCCTTCTCGTTCGGCGGTTTCGTGCTGCCGCGCTGGCTACGCCGCCCTGTGCGCCTGCTTGCGCGCCTGGGCGCGGGCGACCTCCAGGCGCCGCCCTTCGCCGCCACCGCGCTTTCGGCCGCCTTCCTTGCCTCCAGCCTGGCCTATGGCGGCTATGTCGGCGGCAATCTCGACGGTTTCGTGCAGGGCGTCACGGCGCGCACCGGCTTCGCCGTCGACCAGATCAAGGTGGTGGGCAATCGCGAGACCTCGGAGATCGACATCCTCGACAAGCTGGACCTCGACGGCTGGACCTCGCTGATCGGCTTCGACGCCGAGGCCGCGCGCGAGCGGGTCGCCACCCTGCCATGGGTCGAGGGCGCCGCCGTGCGCAAGGTCTATCCGCACACGCTGGAGGTCCGCATCGAGGAGCGCCAGCCCTTCGCGCTGTGGCAACAGGAGGCGCTGGTGTCGGTGATCGAGCGCGACGGCCGCGTCATCGCGCCCTATACGGGCGGCAACCAGGCGATGCTGCCGCTGCTCGTCGGCTCCGGCGCGCCCATGCACGGGCCCGAGTTCCTCGACAAGGTCGCCCGCCATGGCGAGCTTGCCGGCCGCGTGCGGGGCTATGTGCGGGTCGGCGAACGGCGCTGGGATCTGAAACTGGATAACGGCATCACCGTGAAGCTGCCCGAGGACGGGGTCGAGGCCGCGCTCGCCGAACTGGTCAGGCTGGACCGCGAGCAGTCGCTGCTGTCGCGCGACATCGTCGCCGTGGACATGCGCATCCCCGAAAGGATGGCGCTGGAGCTGACGCCGGAGGCCGTCAAGGCACGCCAGGCGGCGTTGAAGGCGCAGGGGCTTTCGAAGCGCAAGCCGGAGCAGAGGACATGAGCTGGCTGGGCGGCAATGGCGATGCGGTGCGCCGTTCCGGCGTGCTGACGGTGCTGGATGTCGGCTCCAGCAAGGTCTGCTGCATGGTGGCCAAGCTGCAGCCGCGCGAGAGCGGCACGCTGTTGCGCGGGCGCTCGCACCGCATCCAGGTGATCGGCATCGGTCACCAGAAGTCGCATGGGGTGAAGTCGGGCGTGGTGGTCGATCTCGACCGCGCCGAGCATGCCGTGCGGCTGGCCGTCGACGCGGCCGAGCGCATGGCCGGACTTACCGTCGATTCGCTGATCGTCAACGTGACCGCGGGGCGGCTGCGCAGCGAGGTCTTCTCGGCCACCATCAATCTCGGCGGCCATGAGGTCGACGAGGCCGACATAAGGCGCGTGCTTTCCGCCGGCGCCAAGCAGGCGCTGAAAGCGGAGCGCGAGGTGGTGCATTCGCTGCCAGTCGGCTTTTCGCTGGACGCCGAGCGCGGCGTGCGCGACCCGCGCGGCATGGTGGGCGACACGCTGGGCGTGGACATGCACGTCATGACCGCCGATTCGGCGCCGATGCGCAATCTGGAGCTGGCCATCAACCGCTCGCACCTGTCGGTCGAGCGCCTGGTGGCGACGCCCTATGCCAGCGGCCTGGCCGCGCTGGTGGACGACGAGCTGGAAATGGGCGCGGCCTGCATCGACATGGGCGGCGGCACCACCACCATCTCCATCTTCAACGAAGGCCGCTTCGTGCATGGAAGCGCGCTTCCCATCGGCGGCAACCACGTCACGCTCGATCTCGCCAAGGGCCTGTCCACCTCGCTGGAGGCGGCCGAGCGGCTGAAGGTCATGCACGGCTCGGCACTGCCCGGCAGCGCCGATGACCGCGACCTCGTCACCATCCAGCCGATCGGCGAGGAAGGCGAGGCGCCGCTGCAGGTGCCGCGCGCGGTGATGACGCGCATCATACGCGCCCGCATCGAGGAGACGCTGGAAATGCTGCGCGAGCGGCTCAACAGGTCCGGCTACGGCAATGCCGCGGGCAAGCGCGTGGTGCTGACCGGCGGCGCGAGCCAGCTTTCGGGCCTGCCGGAGGCGGCGCGGCGCATCCTGGGACGCAATGTGCGCATCGGCCGCCCGCTCGGTGTGGCGGGCCTGCCGGAGGCGGCGAAGGGACCCGCCTTTTCGGCGGCGATCGGCCTGATGATCTATCCGCAGATGGCCGCGTTCGAGAGCGGGTCTGCGCGCGGAATGTTCAGTCTGAAAATGACGGGAACGGGCGGGAGACTGCATCGTGTGAGTCAGTGGTTGAGAGACAGTTTCTAATATCGGCGGGGACAGCCCCATAAGGCAGCCGCGGCGGCGAAGCGGCGGGAAAGGCAAAGGACGAGGACAATGGCAATCAATCTGCAAAAGCCGGACATCACCGAGCTGAAGCCGCGCATCACCGTGTTCGGTGTCGGCGGCGGCGGCGGCAACGCCGTCAACAACATGATCACGGCCGGCCTGAAGGGCGTGGATTTCGTGGTGGCAAACACCGACGCGCAGGCGTTGACGATGTCGAAGTCCGATCGCCTGATCCAGCTCGGCGCACATGTGACCGAGGGGCTGGGCGCCGGCTCGCAGCCCGAGGTCGGCCGCGCCGCCGCCGAGGAATGCATCGACGAAATCATCGATCACATGTCGAACACCCATATGTGCTTCGTCACCGCCGGCATGGGCGGCGGCACCGGCACGGGTGCCGCGCCCGTCGTCGCCCGCGCCGCGCGCGAGAAGGGTATCCTCACCGTCGGCGTCGTCACCAAGCCGTTCCACTTCGAGGGCCAGCGCCGCATGAAGACGGCGGACACGGGCATCGAGGAACTGCAGAAGTGCGTCGATACGCTCATCGTCATCCCCAACCAGAACCTGTTCCGGCTGGCCAATGACAAGACCACCTTCGCCGACGCCTTTGCCATGGCCGACCAGGTGCTCTATTCGGGCGTGGCCTGCATCACCGACCTGATGGTCAAGGAAGGCCTCATCAACCTCGACTTCGCCGACGTGCGCTCGGTGATGCGCGAGATGGGCAAGGCGATGATGGGCACCGGCGAGGCCTCCGGCGAGGGCAGGGCGATGGCCGCGGCCGAGGCCGCGATCGCCAATCCGCTGCTCGACGAAACCTCGATGAAGGGCGCCAAGGGCCTGCTGATCTCCATCACCGGCGGCCGCGACCTCACCCTGTTCGAGGTGGACGAGGCCGCTACCCGCATCCGCGAGGAGGTCGATCAGGACGCCAACATCATCCTGGGCGCCACCTTCGACGAGGGGCTGGAAGGCGTCATCCGCGTTTCGGTGGTGGCGACCGGCATCGACAAGTCGGCCGCCGACATGGCCCCGGCGCCCATCTCCATCCGCTCGGCGCCGCCGAAGCCGGCCGTCCGTCCGGCCGGGCAGGCCGGCGAGCAGCGCGCGGCGCCCGTCCAGCAGGCCATGGCGCACGAGCCGCAGGGGCGCGCCGCGGACCCTGTCGCCGAAGCGATCCAGCAGGCCGAGGCCAATGCCGCGGCCATGGCCCATGCCCGTCCGGCACAGGCCGCGCATGCCGAGGACTTCCGCCCGCACAGCAAGCTGTTCCAGGCGCCGCCGGCGGCAGCGCCGCAGCCCCAGATGCACCAGCCCGCGCCGCAGCCGATGGCCCAGCAGCCCGCGCCGCAATATCGCGAGCCGGCGCCGCAGCCGGTCGCCGCCCAGCCGCAGCGCATGCCGCGCGTCGAGGATTTCCCGCCGGTGGTGAAGGCCGAGGTGGAAGCCAAGACGCATCCGGTCGACCATGAGGAGCGCGGCCCGATGGGGCTGCTGAAGCGCCTCACCAACGGGCTCACCCGCCGCGAGGACGAGCCGGCCCGCCTGCAGCCCGCGCAGCCGCGCGAGCCCAGGCTGCGCCAGCCTGCGCCGGAAGTGCGGCGCCTGGCCGGCCAGGACGCGCAGCTCTACGCGCCGCGGCGCGGCCAGCACGACGATCACGGCCGTTTTGCGCCGCAGACTCGCGCTGCCCAGGACGACGATCAGCTCGAGATTCCCGCCTTCCTGCGCCGCCAGGCGAACTGAGCGGTTAACGCATTGTAACACTTGTTAACAGGCCGGCAGCCAACTGCCGGCCTGTTGCCGTATTTAACGCTTTCAAAACAGGGGTTTATTCTCTTCGATCTTTGTGTCGCAGCCGTTACACAAGGAAAGAAAGCGTGATTTGGAACCGGCCGGCCGCAACATTATCTTCGCGGCGGCTGAGATCGGCAGGTTTTGGGGGAGTGGAGCCTGCCGGACGAATCAAGAGCCGCAACTGGAGCAAGCACCCGCAGGCCGGGTCCCGGTTTCGGAACGGATCTTGCATCGGAAAATCAGAAGGACGCCCTGACCGTGTCTTGCGGCATGGGCGGACTTGAGGCACCGGCAAAGCGAAGTCGAGCAGCACGGGCACACGGGGATCATTTTGCAGGACTACCAGACAACCCTCAAATCGCGTGTGACGCTGACCGGCATCGGGGTGCACAGCGGCAAGGAAGTGACCGCCCGTTTCCTCCCGGCCGACGCCGACACCGGCATCGTCTTCCACCAGATCGGCCCTGACGGGCAGGTGCGCGAGATCCGCGCGCTGGTGTCGGAAGTCGGGGCGACCGACCTGTGCACGCTTCTGGGCGACCCCGCCGGCCGGCATGTCGCCACGGTCGAGCACCTGATGGCCGCGCTGCTGGGCCTCGGCATCGACAATCTGGTCATCGAGATCGACGGCCGCGAGGTGCCGATCCTCGACGGCACGGCGGCCATGTTCGTGGAGGCCTTCGATCAGGCCGGCGTCGAGACGCTGGCCGTCAAGCGCCGCTTCATCCGGGTGCTCAAGACGGTGCGCATCGAAAGCGGCGCCTCCTGGGCGGAATTCCGGCCCTATGCGGCGACGCGTTTCGAGGTGGAGATCGACTTCGAGAGCCCGGCCATCGGCCGCCAGCAATTCAGCGCCGACCTCACCCCCGACATGTTCCGCCGCGATCTTTCGCGCGCCCGCACCTTCGGTTTCATGAAGGATGTCGAGCGGCTGTGGGCCGCCGGCTATGCGCTCGGCTCCTCGCTGGAGAATTCGCTGGTGATCGGCGACGACCACCGCGTCATCAACATGGGCGGGCTGCGCTATCCCAACGAGTTCGCGCGCCACAAGACGCTGGACGCGGTGGGCGACCTGGCGCTGGCCGGCGCGCGCTTCATCGGCTGCTTCCGCTCCTATCGCGGCGGACACCGGCTCAACGCCGCGGCGCTCAGGCGCCTGCTTTCGGACCGCTCGGCCTTCGAGATCGTGGAGACGACACGGCGCGAACGCGGCCGCGCCGCGGAGATGAGCGCGGTCAGCATGCCGGTCTACGCGCCCTGGGCGATCTGAGCCTGGTGCCCGGCGCGGCCGGCCCTGTTGCAAGTATGCATCAGCGCTCCGCCGAATGCGCTTGTGCCGCGCGGCCGCCTTACTCGCCACAAAATTGCGCGATTGCATGGGGATAGCGTTGCCGGGCGCGGCAGTTATGGTCTATGGCTGCTGCCGCACGAGAGGCTGTGGGACCGCATTTTGCCGAGAGGGCGAATTCCGATCATGATCTTCGATCAATGCAAGGCGCCGGCAAAGGCTGCATTCCTGGCGCTTTCGGTTGCGGCGCCGCTCTTCCTGTCGGCCTGCATGTCGTCGGAGAAGGACCTCGACCTGTCCACCTATGTCGACCAGACCGAACCGGCGGACGTGCTCTACAATCAGGGCCTGGCCAATCTGAACGCCGGGCGGCTGAACGAGGCGGCCAAGAAATTCTCGGCCGTCGACCGCCAGCACCCTTATTCGGAATGGGCGCGCAAATCGATGGTGATGGGCGCATTCACCAATTATCGGCAGGGCAATTACGAGGACGCGATCTCCGCGGCCAAGCGCTATCTCACGCTCTACCCTTCCACCGACGAGGCGGCCTACGCCACCTATATCATCGGGCTGAGCTACTACCGGCAGATCCGGGACGTCACCCAGGATCAGAAGGAGGCGCGCCAGACCATCCAGGCCATGCAGGAAGTGGTGACGCGCTGGCCCGATTCCGAATATGTCGAGGACGCCAAGGAGAAGATCCGCTTCGCCAACGACCAGCTTGCCGGCAAGGAGATGCAGGTCGGGCGCTACTATCTGGAGCGGCGCGAATATCTTGCGGCGGTCAAGCGCTTCCGCACCGTGCTCGAGCAATATTCCAACACCCGTCACATCGAGGAGGCCCTGGCGCGCCTGGTGGAAGCCTATTACGCGCTGGGCCTGACCGACGAGGCGCAGACGGCGGCCGCCGTGCTCGGCCACAACTTCCCGTCCAGCCCGTGGTACAAGGATTCCTACAAGCTCCTGCAGAGCAACGGGCTGCAGCCGCGCGAGAATGCCGGCTCGTGGATTTCCAAGGCCGGAAAGCTGATAACCGGCGCCTGACGCAGCCGATGAACCCTGATCACGACCTCGCAGGATGATGCTATAGAGCGGCGATGCTCTCCAGGTTATCGATTCGCGATATCGTCCTGATCGAACGGCTGGACATCGATTTCTCGGCCGGCCTGTCGGTGCTGACCGGCGAAACCGGCGCGGGCAAGTCCATCCTGCTCGATGCGCTGTCGCTGGCGCTCGGCGCGCGCGGCGATGCGGCGCTTGTGCGCCATGGCGCCGCGCAGGGCCAGGTGACGGCGGTGTTCGACGTACCGCGCAACCATCCCGCCCGCATGCTGCTGGTCGAGAACGCCATAGACGATGAAGGCGACATCATCCTGCGCCGGCTGCAGACGGCCGACGGGCGCACCCGCGTCTTCGTCAACGACCAGCCGGCCAGCGTGGCGCTGATGAAGAGCCTCGGCCGCGCGCTGGTGGAGATCCACGGCCAGCACGACGACCGGGCGCTGGTGGACGCCGGCGCGCATCGCGAGTTGCTTGACGCCTTCGGCGGCCATATGGGCGCCGTGGCCGCCACCGGCGAGGCGTGGCGGCACTGGCGCGCCTGCGAGGGCGAACTCGGCCGCCACCGCGCGCGCGTCGAGGCGGCCGCGCGCGAGGCCGACTATCTGCGCGCCGCCGTTGCCGAGCTTTCGGCGCTCGATCCGCAGCCGGGCGAGGAAACGGAGCTTGCCGAACTGCGCGCCGCCATGATGCGGGCCGAGAAGATCGCCGCCGAGATCCACGACGCGCAGGACGTGCTGTCCGGCCCCGGTTCGCCGCTGCCGGCGCTGGCAAGCCTGTTGCGGCGCCTGCAGCGCAAGGCGGGCGACGCGCCCGGCCTGCTGGACGAGGTGGTGACGTCCCTGGACGAGGCGCTTTTGTCGCTGGACGCCGCGCAATCGGGGGTGGAGGCGGCCCTGCGCGCCACCGAATACGATCCGCAGCGGCTGGAAAAGGCGGAGGAGCGGCTGTTTGCGCTGCGGGCGGCGGCGCGCAAGCACAATGTCGCCGTGGACGACCTTGCCCAGTTGCGCGACACGATGGCCGCCGACCTTGCCGACCTCGATGCCGGCGAGGAGAGGTTGCAAGGGCTGGAAAAGCAGGCCGCAGCCGCCCGGCAGGCCTACGACATCTCGGCCGGGCAGCTTTCGGCGCTGCGCCAGGCGGCTGCCGCAGGGCTGATGAAGGCGGTGATGGCGGAACTGCCGGCGCTCAAGCTGGAGCGCGCGGAGTTCATCGTGGAGATGGCGAGCGAGCCCGGCAGCCGGCAGGAGGAGGGCATCGACCAGGTCGAGTTCTGGGTGCGCACCAATCCCGGCACGCGCGCCGGCCCGATGATGAAGGTGGCCTCCGGCGGCGAGCTGTCGCGCTTCCTGCTGGCGCTGAAGGTGGCGCTGGCCGACCGCGGCTCGGCGCCCACGCTGGTCTTCGACGAGATCGACACCGGCGTCGGCGGGGCGGTGGCCGACGCCATCGGTCAGCGGCTGGCCAGGCTGTCGAAGCGCGTGCAGGTGCTGTCTGTCACCCACGCGCCGCAGGTGGCGGCGCGCGCGGCGACCCATTTCCTCATCTCCAAATCGGGCGGCGCCGATCGCGTGGCCACCGGCATTGCCGAGATGGACCGGGCCGCGCGCCAGGAGGAGATCGCGCGCATGCTGGCCGGCGCCACCATCACCGAGGAGGCGAGGGCGGCGGCCGAGCGGCTGCTGCGGGAGAACACGCTCGCCGCCTCGTGAGCGCGGCCGCTTCCTGCCGGCGATGACTGTCGGCCGATAGCTGTCGGCCGATAGCTGTCGGGATGAGTCAGCAGGCGCGCACATCCCTCTGTTCGGGCGGGATTTTCGACCGAACCGGCTCCCTTGCGCGGCGATCCTGATCTATGGTGGCGCGCAACTTACAGGAAGCCGTGCCATGCCTCAGACACCCGTCGAATCGCTCACGCCGTCGGAGGCCGAGGCCGAGCTTGCCCGGCTGGCGAGGGAGATCGCCGAGCACGACCGTCGCTACTATGCTGATGATGCGCCGACCGTTTCCGATGCCGACTACGATGCGCTACGCATCCGGAATGCCGAGATCGAGGCGCGCTTTCCCGAACTGGTGCGCGCCGATTCGCCCTCGCTCAGGGTGGGGACGACCCCGGCCGGCGCCTTCGGCAAGGTGGTGCATGCCGTGCCGATGCTGTCGCTCGACAACGCCTTTTCGGACGGGGACGTGCGCGACTTCGTGGCCAGCGTGCGGCGTTTCCTGGCCTGGCCGGCCGATAGGGAGATCGTGTTCACCGCAGAGCCCAAGATCGACGGGCTTTCCATGTCGCTGCGCTATGAGAACCGGAGGCTGGTGACGGCCGCCACGCGCGGCGACGGCACCACCGGCGAGAATGTGACGGCCAATATCCGCACCGTGACGGAAATTCCCGAAACCCTGCCGGCCGACGCGCCCGACGTGGTGGAGGTGCGCGGCGAGGTCTATATGCGCCGCGACGATTTCTTCGCGCTCAACCGGCGCATGGCCGAAAGCGGGCGCGTCTTCGCCAATCCGCGCAATTCGGCGGCCGGAAGCCTGCGCCAACTCGACCCCGAGGTGACGCGCTCGCGCCCGCTGCGCTTCTTCGCCTATGCCTGGGGCGAGACGAGCGCGACGCTCGGCGAGACCCAGTACGAGGTGGTGAAGCGCTTCGGCGATTGGGGCTTTCCGATCAACGACCGCATGGTGCGCTGCAATTCGGTCGAGGACATATTGGCGCATTACCATGGCATCGAGGCCGAGCGCGCCGAAATCCCCTACGACATCGACGGCGTGGTCTACAAGGTCGACAGGCTGGACCTGCAGGAGCGGCTCGGCTTCCGCTCGCGCAGCCCGCGCTGGGCCACCGCGCACAAATTCGCCGCCGAAAAGGCGATGACGGTGCTGAACGGCATCGACATCCAGGTCGGCCGCACCGGTGCCATGACGCCGGTGGCGCGGCTGGAGCCGGTGACGGTGGGCGGCGTGGTCGTGACCAACGCCACACTGCACAACGAGGACTATATCCGCGGCATCGGCAATGCCGGCCAGGTGCTGCGCGAGGGGCGCGACATCCGCATCGGCGACACGGTCGTCATCCAGCGCGCCGGCGACGTGATCCCGCAGATCCTCGACGTGGTGCTGGAGAAGCGGCCGGCCGATGCCCTGCCTTACGCGTTCCCGCATGTCTGCCCGGCCTGCAACAGCCACGCCGTGCGCGAGGAGGGCGAGGCGGTGCGGCGCTGCACGGGCGGCTTGATCTGTCCGGCGCAGGCAGTGGAGCGGCTGCGCCATTTCGTGTCGCGCAACGCCTTCGACATAGAGGGGCTGGGCGAGAAGCAGATCGAGTTCTTCTTCCAGGCGCAGGATGCGGCGCTCAACGTGCACTCGCCCGCCGACATCTTCACGCTGAAGGCGCGGCAGGAGAGATCGCTGACCAAGCTGGAGAATGTCGAGGGGTTCGGCGCGGTCTCGGTCAGGAAGTTGTTTGCGGCGATCGACGACCGGCGCCGCATCGAATTTTCGCGCTTCCTCTACGCGCTCGGCATCCGCCATGTCGGCGAGACCAACGCCAGGCGCTTCGCCCGCCATTTCCTCTCCTTCGCCGCGTTCCGCAGGGCCGGCGAGGAAGCGGTCGCTCCCGAAGGCAAGGGCGATCCCGGCAATGCCGCCTGGCAGGAACTCAACGGCATCAACGGCATAGGCGACGTGGTGGCGGAGGCCGTGGTGGACTTCTTCGGCGAGGTCCACAACCGCGAGGTGGTCGACGCGCTTCTGGGCGAGGTGACGGTGCTGGACGAGGAGCCGGTCGGGGACGTGTCGTCGCCGGTCGCCGGCAAGACCGTGGTGTTCACCGGCGCGCTGGAGAAGATGTCGCGCGACGAGGCCAAGGCCATGGCCGAAAAGCTCGGCGCCAAGGTGGCGGGCTCGGTGTCGAAGAAGACCGACCTCGTCGTGGCCGGACCGGGCGCGGGCTCCAAGCTCAAGCAGGCCACCGAACTCGGCATCGAGGTGATCGACGAGGACGAGTGGTTCGCGCGTGTGGGCAAGGGCGCCTGACATGGCCGCTTTTACGGGCTTCGGCGAAAAGGCCATTCCCTTCCTGAAGGCGCTGGATTTTCACCAGAGCCGGGAATGGTTCCTGGAAAACCGCGACCTGTTCGAAAGCGATCTGCGCGAACCCTTCGGCGATCTGGTGGAAACGCTGACCGAGCGCTTCGCGGCGATCGGGCTGGGCCTGAAGGGAGATCGCAAGAGGTCGCTGTTCAGGATCAACCGCGACGTGCGATTCTCCAAGGACAAGCGGCCATACAACCAGCATCTTTCGGCGATCCTGTCGCCGGACGGCTCGAAGATGGAGCAGGGCGTCCTCTTCGTCTATGTCGGCATCGACCGCTGCTTCGCCGCCATTGCCTGGTGGCAGCCGGATGCGGCGCTTCTCCTGGCGATGCGCAAGGCCATCTCGGCGCGCCCGGACGAGTTCCGGGCCATGGTCGCAGCCTTGCGGGAAAACCGTCTCGAACTGGACCCGCAGGGCTGCCTGAAGCGGCTTCCACGCGGCTTCGAGGAAGTGTCGGAACCCGACCTCGGCGCCGCCATTCGCAACCGGCATTTCGCCGTTCGGCATGATCTCGACCCGGAGGAAGTCCAGCGGCCGGCCTTGGCCGACGAACTCGTCGATTTCGCGCTGCGCGCCAGGCCTCTGCTGGATTGGGGCAGGGCGATCGAGGGCAGGGTTGCTGCGCGATAGAGCAATTCCAGGAAAAGTGGGAACCGGTTTTCCGCCCGGAATTGCGTAAAAACAACAAGATAGAGCGTTTTCGCGATTCGGAGAAAAGCGGAAATGCTTGTCTTATGACTTTTGCTGCCGAACGGGCGAAGAAGGGACCGCCGGGAGGGGTAGCAGCCCCTCGTCGGCGGCGAGGGTCGGATCGTTGAAATGCTGACCGTTGACGGGTCGAGCTAGAGTGTGATCGCCCTCGTCTTTCTCTTGAGGCCTGAACGGATACCCGCAGTTCGGCTGCGGACGACAAGCACAGGACAAGCGAAAGATGATGAACGATACCATCGGCGTCGACATCTCGAAAGACCATCTCGACGCCCACCGCATGAGCGATGGCAAAAGCCGCCGCTTTGGCAACGACAAGGCCGGCCATAGAGCATTCCTGGCGTGGCTGGCACAGCCTGACACCCGCATCGTCTACGAACCGACCGGTCCTTATCACCGAGCCTTCGAGCGGAGGCTGGCGGATGGCGGCTTCGCCCTTGTCAAGGTCAATCCGCGTCAGGCAAGGCGCTTCGCCGAGGCCACCGGCCGGCTTGCCAAGACCGACCGGCTCGACGCCGCCATGCTGGCGCGCATGGGGATGTTGCTCGACCTCGAGGCCCGACCGACGCGCGGCCCGCTCCTTAATGATCTCAAGGATCTCTCCATGGCCCGCGAGGCGCTGGTGAAAAACCGCACGGCGGCGAAGAACAGAGCAAAGAACCTGACCTTACCCATCCTCAAGCGTCACAATGGCGAGCAACTCAGGCAGATCGAGCGCCAGCTCGCCGCGATCGAAGTCGAGATCATGAAGCTCATCAAGGCCGATCCTGACCTAGCCAACCGCTTCGACATCCTTGTATCGATCCCCGGCGTCTCGGCCATCACCGCCTTCGCGCTGATCATCGACATGCCCGAACTCGGCACCCTCGAAAACACCCAGGCTGCATCGCTCGCTGGCCTCGCCCCGGTCGCACGCCAGTCTGGAAAATGGACAGGCCGCGCCTTCATCAGAGGCGGTCGGGCCAACGTTCGCCAGGCCCTCTACATGCCGGCCCTCGTCGCCACGCGCTTCAATCCAGACCTCAAGGCAAACTACGATGGGCTCAAGGCCGCCGGCAAAGCCTCCAAGGTCGCCATCACCGCCATCATGCGAAAGCTGATCGTCCTCGCAAACGCACTGCTCAGGGACCACCGCAAATGGGCCCCATAACTTCCTTGACCAAAACGGATACTCTAGCGCCGTGCGTTGCCTGAAAACGATCATTTCCGCTGATCGTTTGGCTCAAGCGAATTCGTGTGACAGTGCCGATGCGCCTGCCTACATACGGCCCTTCCAATGGAGTGGCCCATGTCGGCGGAAGCGACCCCCTACGGCTCGCGCACAAGCGAATTCTGGCGCGGCGCGCGGCTGAGCATCCCGGTCGTCGTGGCGTCCGGCCCGTTCGCCATGCTGTTCGGCGCGATCGCGGTCGACAACGGGTTTTCCGTGTTCGAGGCGTTCTTCATGAGCCTCACGGTATTCGGCGGCGCCAGCCAGATGGTCGGCATCGAGTTGTTCGGCCACCACGTGGCGCCCTGGCTGATCGTGCTCTCCATCTTCGCGGTGAATTTCCGCCATGTGCTCTATTCGGCGGCGGTCGGGCGCCATCTGGCCCATTGGCCGCCGGCGCAGCAGGCGGTCGCCTATTTCCTGCTCACCGACCCGCAATACGCATTCGCCGAAAGCGAGGCGCAGAGGGGCCGCAAGGTGGGCTTTGTGTGGTACATGGGAGCGGCGCTGACCGTCTATGTGTCGTGGACCGCCCTGACCGCCCTGGGCGCCTTCTTCGGCAAGCTCATCCCCGACACCAGCGCGCTGGGCATCGACTTCCTGTTGCCGATCTATTTCCTGGGGCTGGTGATGGACTTCCGCAAGCGGCCCCTGTGGCTGCCCATCGTAGCCGTCAGCGCGGTGGCCTCCATCCTCGCCTACCGGTTCGTCGGCTCGCCCTGGCACGTCTCGCTGGGGGCGCTGGCCGGGGTGGCGCTGGCCGTCATCCTGCCGCCGCGCCACAGCGGCGTCGGGGTCGGCCTGGCCGAGACGGAAATCGAGCACCTGCCATGAGCGCCAAATGAGCACGACCTTCTGGATCACCGTCGCGGCCGCGGTCGCAACCTATCTCACCCGCGTCGGCGGGCATCTGGTCATATCGCGATTCGAGCGCATCCATCCGCGTGTCGAGGCGGGGCTCAACGCAGTGCCGGCCGCGGTGCTGACCACGCTGGTGGCGCCGGCCGTGCTGAACGCCGGTCCGGCGGAATGGGCCGCGCTGATCGTCGCCCTGCTGGTGTCGCTGCGCGGCGGGTTGCTCACCATGTTCCTGGCGGGCGCTGCCGTGCTGATCGCCGCGCGGCAGTTCATGGGTTAGATGTACCGGAGCGGTCGACTTCAACCCTTGTGCTGATGCGGCAGCGGCGCGCAGGCATTTTCCAGCCAGGCCAGCGCCTCGCCGTCCAGCATCGGGCCGATCTCGGCCAACACGCGGGCATGGTAGGCGTCCAGCCAGCGCAACTCGTCGCGGGTGAGCAGGTCCGCCTCGATCATGCGCGCGTCGAAAGGCACCAGCGTCAGCGTCTCGAACTCGTGCATGGCGATGTCGCCGCCCTCAACCGGCGCGGCCGGGGTGACGAGGATCAGGTTCTCCAGCCGGATGCCGTAGTGGCCTTCCTTGTAGTAGCCGGGCTCGTTGGAGATCATCATGCCTTCGAGCAGCTTTTCGGTGCCGCTGCGGGCGATGCGCTGCGGCCCTTCATGCACGGCGAGGTAGGAGCCGACGCCGTGGCCGGTGCCGTGGGCGAAATCCAGGCCATGCTTCCACAACGCCACGCGGGCGACGGCGTCGATCTCGGAGCCGCGCGTGCCGGCCGGGAAGGAAAGCGTGGAGATGCCGATCATGCCCTTGAGGACCAGCGTGTAGCGCTCGCGCATTTCCTGCGTCGGCCGGCCGACAGGCATGGTGCGGGTGATGTCGGTGGTGCCGTCCTGATACTGCGCGCCCGAATCCAGCAGGAACAGTTCGCCCTCGCCGAGCTTGCGGCTGGTGGCGCGCGAGACGCGGTAGTGCATGATGGCGCCGTTGGGGCCGGCGCCGGAAATGGTGTCGAAGGAGACGTCGCGCAGCGGCATCTGCGTCTCCTCGCCGGTGAGGCGGCGGCATTCCTCCAGTTTCGTCACCACGGCGATCTCGTCCAGGGAGCCCGGTTCCTGGCGGTCCAGCCAGGCGAGAAGCTTGACGACGGCGGCCCCGTCGCGGCGATGCGCGGCGCGGCTGCCGGCGATCTCGGCCCTGTTCTTCGTGGCGCGCGGGATTCGAGCCGGATCGGGAGCGGCGACCGTCGTGCCGCCGTTCTCCTCCACCAGCATGCGCAGCCGGTCGGCGGCGAGGACGGGATCGAGCGCGATCCGCGCGCCGCCCTTGGCAAGCGCAGCCAGCGCCGCCTCGAAGCCGTCCGGCTCGTTGAGGCCGACGAGCTGCGTGAGATAGGCCTTCACCTCGCGCGAGAATTTGCGGCTGTCCATGAAGAGCTGGTGGTCGCCGTCGGCGGCCAGGATGGCGAAGCCCAGCGCCAGCGGCGTGTGGGGCACGTCGCCGCCGCGGATGTTCAGCGCCCAGGCGATGGACGAGGGATCGGTCAGCACTGCATGGGTGGCGCCGTCGCTCCCGATCGCCGCAGCCAGCCGCTTCAGCTTGTCCTTCGCAAGCTCGCCGGCGAAGGCAATGGGGTGAATCTCGACCGGTGCCACCGGCGGCTGCGGCTGGTCGTCCCAGATCGCGTCGACGCCGTTCTTCTCGACCGGCACCAGCACGGCCCCGCTCGACTCGGCCGCGGCCTTCAGCGCCTTCACCTCGGCGATCGTGTGCAGCCACGGGTCGAAGCCGAGCCGGGTGCCCTTGCCGACATTGTCCTTCAGCCATGACGGCGGCGGGTTGTCGACCAGGCTCTCGATCGCGAAGACGGAAAGATCCACCTCCGCGCGCACCTGGAGCTGATAGCGGCCGTCGACGAAGACGAAGGCGCGTTTCTTCAGCACGATGGCGACGCCGGCCGAGCCGGAAAAGCCGGTCAGCCATTTGAGCCGCGCCGCGCGGGCCGGCACATATTCGCCCTGATGCTCGTCGGCGCGCGGCACCATGAAGCCGTCGAGCCCGTTTTCGGCGAGCCATCGGCGCAGCTTTTCCACGCGCGGTTTGCCGACGGAGGGATCGCCGGCGGAATCGAAGGTCTGGAACATGGGAGCGGCCTTTTGGGGATCGGGTTTTCGACGGGAAAGTATCCGGCGCGCGCGCGGCTGACAATCGCACGCCGCTGGTCCAGAGGCCGCGCCGGTCAGCGCTTGAGGTGGATAGCCACCCAGCCTTCGCGGTGCAGCGTGCGTCGATGGCGGAAGCCGGCCGCGGCATAGGCGGCCAGCACGGCCTCCTCCTGCCGGTCGAGGATGCCCGACAGCACAAGAGAGCCGTCAGGCTTGAGGTGGCGGGCCATGTCGGGCGCCAGCTCGATCAGCGGGCCGGCGAGGATGTTGGCGACGACGAGGCCGAAGGGACCGCGCGCGGCGAAGGCCGGATGATCGAAGCCGGTGGCGGTAATGCATTCCACCAGAGCGGCGGCGCCGTTGAGCCGCGCGTTTGCGGCCGCAACGTCGGTCGCCACCGGGTCGATGTCGGTGGCCAGCACCGGGATCTGCGCAAGCTTCGCCAGGGCGATCGCCAGCACGGCGCTGCCCGTGCCCAGGTCGAGCGCGTTGCGCGGCCGCTCGGCTGCCACCACCTCTTCCAGCATCTCCAGGCAGCCGGCGGTGGTGCCGTGGTGGCCGGTGCCGAAGGCCAGTCCGGCCTCGATCTCGATGGCGATGTCGCCGTCCTGCCGCCTGTCGCGGTCGTGCGCGCCGTGGACGAAGAAGCGTCCGGCCCGCACCGGCTTCAGCCCCTCCAGCGATTTGGCCACCCAGTCGATGTCGGGCAGGACCTCGGTGCCGATCTCGCCCGGCAGGCCGAGGCCGGCGAGCACGGCGCGCATGCGCGCTTCGGCCGAAGCGGCGTCGCCGTCGACATAGACGGAGACCTCGTGGAGGTCGCGGTCCTCGTCGATCTCCTGCACGGCAAGCGGAAGGGCGTCGTCCTCGAAGGCGGCTTCGAGCGCTGCGAAGATGCGGTCTGCCTCGGCCTTCGAGGCGGTGACATGGAGGCGGGTCTGGCCCATCCGGTCAGCCCTTCTCGGCCAGGCGCTTGAGCTTTGCCACCGCCGTGTCGGGGTTCTCGCCATAGGCGATGGTGCCGGCGAACTCGCCCTTGCCGTTCAGCAGCAGGACCGAGGCGGTGTGGTCCATGGTGTAGTCGCCGTCGTCGGTCGGCACCTTCTTCCAGTAGATGCCGAAGGACTTGGCCATGGCGTAGACCTTGTCGGGCTCGCCGGTGATGGCGGTGATGCGGTCGGAGAAGTTGCCGACATAGGTGCCCATCACCTGAGGCGTATCGCGTTCGGGATCGATGGAGACGAAATAGGCGTGGATGTCCTTGCCCTCGTCGCCCATGGCCTTCAACCAGCCGGACAGCTCGAACAGGGTGGTCGGGCACACTTCGGGGCAGTGGGTGAAGCCAAAGAAGAGGGCGCTGGGATGGCCGCGGAACGCCGCCTCGGTGATCGGCTGCCCGGCCTGGTCGGCCAGCGTGAAGGGAGCGCCGAACGCCTCGCCGCCATAGTGGCCGCGATACCAGTCGAAGGTCAGCCAGCCGATGCCGGCCGCCATCAGAACGAGAATGCCGACAAGGATTGAGCGCATCATGGGATCGGTCCGTTCCGGTGTTGTCCCGCTGCCTGCGCAGCGGTCTTGCGGGGAGCATCTTATAGGGTCCGGCAGGCAGAGCGCAAAGGTGCCGCGATGCCGCAACCGCAGGTCGGGGGCGGAGCTTGCAAAAGCGCTGCGCGTTACCCACCTTTGGCCGGCCCATTCCTCGACCAGCGGGAGCGTCCATTGCGCAATCCATTCCGGCACCGCCCATCCCATAGCTCATCCCACCGCCCATCCCGGGGAAACTTCCTCGCGCGAACGGCGATCGGCGCCGCCGCGGCGGCGCTGACGCTTGCCGCCGGCGCGGCCGTGGCGCAGGAGATCGGCCGCGTCGGGGTCGACTGGACCGGCAACGATATCGTGGTGGAGGCGATCAAGGACCCCAAGGTGGACGGCGTGACCTGCCATGTCTCCTATTTCGACCGCAGCGTCATCGACCGGCTGAAGAAGGGCAACTGGTTCGAGCAGCCCTCGGACACCGCCATCTCCTGCCACCAGACCGGGCCGATCACCATCGGCGACATCGACCTCGGCCGGTCGGGCGAGGAGGTGTTCAAGCAGGGCATCAGCCTGTTCTGGAAGAAGCAGGTGGTGAACCGCATCTACGACAAGGCCAACGACACGCTGGTCTACGTGTCGCACTCGCGCCAGGTGCAGGACGGATCGGCCAAGATGGCGCTTTCGACGGTGCCGCTCTACGGCGAGAGCGTGGTGTGGTCCAAGGGCAAGCCGAAATAGCTCGGCTTGCGGCCCGTGGCGCGGCGGCGTAAAGGCGCCGCATGGACCGCACCGACCAACTCGTGCCGAAGGACCCTCAGCCGCGCATCCACCCCACGGCGGAACTGAAGTCGTGCAAGCTCGGCCGCTATGTCTCGATCGGCGAGCGCGTCATCCTGCGCGAGGTGACGGTCGGCGATTTTTCGTACTTCGAGCGCCACTCGGAAGCGATCTACACGACGATCGGCAAATTCTGCTCCATCGCCGCCAACAGCCGTATCAACGCGCTGGAGCATCCGATGGAGCGGGCGACCACGCACAAGGTGAGCTACCGGCCGAACGAGTATTTCCGCTGGCTGGGCGTCGACGGCGCCTTCCGCGAGCGGCGGCGCGGCAAGCCGGTCACGGTCGGCCATGACGTGTGGATCGGCCATGGCGCGGTGATCCTGCCCGGCGTGAGCATCGGCAACGGCGCGGTCATCGGCGCCAATGCGGTGGTGACCAGGGACGTGCCGGCCTATGCGGTGGCGGCCGGCGTGCCGGCGCGGGTGCTGCGGCCGCGCTTTCCCGCCGGGATCGCCGTGCGGCTGGAGGCGCTGGCCTGGTGGGACTGGCCGGCCGCGACCATCGCCAGGGCGGTGCCCGATATGCAGGCGCTTGCCATCGAGGAATTTCTCGACAAATGGGAGCGGCAAGACCTTTCGCGCTAACCATGCCGGTTAAGGTAAAGGATTAGCGTTAAGAAATGGAAAACAGGTTGTATATCGAAATATAGGCAATCTTCAGTTGTAATTTCTGTCCTGTAATGGCCTACTCGCCTTGGAGGTACTTTTGAGAGGCGGAAGGAAACTTCGGCAACACAGGAGAGAAGCCATGAAGAAGTACGCATTTGCACTTGCAGCCGCCGTCGTTTCCTTTGCACCCGTGGGCGCCTATGCAGGCGGCTGCTGCGGCTCCACCAACTTCGGCGGCAGCGCGGGCATGTCGAGCGGCCTCATCAATGTCTCGCCCTCGATCGGGCTGGGCAATGTGGGCGTGCTGAACGGCGTCGCCAGCAACAACGCCATCCTGAGCGGCAACATCGTCTCCGGCATCCTGAACGGCAACACGACCGGCGTGGTTTCCGGCGTGCTGAACGGCGTCGGCGTGAATCTGCTCGGCACGATTTCCAGCGCCACCTACAAGCTGGGCAAGCGCTGAGTCATCGGCGACGGGCCGGGCGGTGCATCGCCCCGACAGTCGCCGCCCGGCTCAGGGCAGGGGGGACTCGCCCTCTCCCCTGCCCACCGAGGCTAGAGTATCCGCTTTTCTCCGAATCGCGAAAACGCTCTATCTTGTTGTTTTTACGCAATTCCGGACGGAAAACCGGTTCCCACTTTTCCTGGAATTGCTCTATATCCTGGTGCGAAGGCCGATGAAGATGTCGGCCGTGGCCTGGCGCATGTCGATCACGGTCTTGAACGTCCTCGACAGATCCATGCGCAGCACCAGCGCGGCGTTGGCGCTCGCGTCATAGACGGCCTCGGCGAAGAAGCCGCGGCTGCGCTCCTTGTTCTCGAACAAGAGATTTTCCTTCACCTGCCAGGCAAGGCCGGCCGCCAGCCTCAGCCATTCGCGTGGCTTCAGCGCGACCTCGAGTTCCGCGCGTCGCAGCCATGAGGCCAGCGGGTCGTCGCTGTCGGTGGTTTCGTAGCGGCCGACATAGCTGGCGCGCAGCTCCATCTTCCCGAACAGCGGCCGCGCGGCGGTGACCTGCCATGCCGGGCGCGCCCGGCGATAGAGCCCGTCGCGGTCGCCCAGCCATTCCGCGCCCAGCGCCAGCCCGAGCTTGCCGCCGTCGGTGCCGCCATAGGCGAACTCGCCGCGCAGCCCGTACAGGCCGAAGGGCAGGGCGGACGGCGGAAAGCCGAGCCGCTCCACCGAGACGAGAAGAGCGGAGGCCGAGCCGCCAACGGCGAAGGCGCCGAGCGTGCGCGTCAGCCGGGCGGCAAATTGCAGCCGGTTGCGGTTCGGATCGAGACGCGTGGCCGGCAGGACCCCGTCCTCGAAGCGGGTGGCGCCCACCGCCTCGAAACTGTCGGCGGCCTCCAGGATCAGCGTCGTGGCGTTGCCGAGATCGAAACCGGCCTGCAGGCCCGCGCCCACTGCCTGTTTCGGCGTGCGCAGGCCGAGCGCCAGCGGCCCGATCTGCAAGTCGTCGCCCTCGCTGGAGGCGCGGTAGGTCAGCGTGCCGCGCAGTTCCATGCCGCCGGGCAGGCGCCGGAAAAGTTCGGCCGACAGGGAAGCGGCACGGTCGTCCTCGATCGTCACCCTGTCGTGGCGGGTGGCCTGGAACTCGGCTGCCAGCGCGATATTGGCGTCCGCATCGCCCCAGGTCCGGCGCAGCGAGCCGCGCAGCAGCGTGTACCAGTCCGGAATGGCGAACGCGCCGTCCAGTGCGTTGCTGGTCCAGTGGCGCTCGAGGCCGCCGGTGGCCGTGACGTCCTGCGCCCGGCCCGCCGTCGTGGCAAGTGCCAGCAGGATCAGCCCGGCAGCAATGCGGCGCGGCATCCTCGTTCGGCAGTGCGGGCGACGGATTCGCGCGGTGTCGGGCTGCGCCATCTGCGGGCTCCAGAGTGAGACCCCTTCCGCCTGCGGGGGTGGCGGGGCGGAAGGGGCCGGAGGTACCGCTCTGGGCGGAAGGAACAGGCTCTTTTGCCTGCAGGAACATCATCGCACTGCAATCTTAAAATGCATATACATATTTATTCAATTTCAAGGTGTATGAAGTGGCATCCAAACCGCGCGGCGCGGGGAACCGGAGGGCGCCTGCGGCGGTTTCTTGTCGAACCGGCGAGGAAACCTCCATGCTCGAACGCAGCTTCACCAGGATCGCCAACGCCGTGGCCTGGCTCAGCGGCCTGCCGACCACCTTCATTATTTGTGTCGTCGTCGTGGTCGTGTGGGCGGTCACCGGCCCGTTCTTCCAGTTCTCGGACACCTGGCAGCTCATCATCAACACCGGCACCACCATCGTCACCTTCCTGATGGTGTTCCTGATCCAGAACACGCAGAATCGCGACAGCGCGGCCATCCAGACCAAGCTCGACGAACTGATCCGCGTGAGCGAAGGCCGCAACAGGTTCATCGGCATCGAACATCTCACCGAATCGGAGGTCGAGGAAATCAGGCGCAAATGCGAGCGGGCTGCCGTGCATGCCGAGAAAGAGGTGGCCGAGGACACGGCCGAGCGCGTGGTGGAAAAGGTGAAAGCGGGAAAGATGGCCAGGCGGCGCAAGGATGCCGCCTGAGCGGCACGCCGGGCGAGGCGGGTTGACCCGCACGACCCGCAGCGTTCATTGTGCGCGGCCGTTCATAGGAGTTCTGGTATTGACCGACTGGGTCGACATTCTGAAGGAGCAGGCCGCGACCGGCGAGCGCATGGCGCATGAGGTGCCGGCCATGCTCGACAATCCCGACATCAGCGAGGCCCAGGTGCGCGCGCTGTTCGTCGAACTGGAAAAGCAGGCCGATTTCGTGGAGAAGCTGCGCATGGTGCTGGAGAAGGTCGGCCACGACTTTCCCGTCGTCACCGCCGCGGAACGGCTGGAGGAGCGCTATGCGGACCTCGCCGCCTGCGTGGCCGAGAAGCTGAAGGCCATGCGGCCGTAGCGCGCTTCCGACCCTAGTTGCGTGGTTCTTCCTTGATCTGGCGCTCGAAGCGCCTGTCCGGCACGAACCAGATGCCGGCCACGAGCACGTAGAGCGCCAGCGCGACCCAGCGGTCCACGAACGCCATTGCGATTGCGGCCAGGTAGATGACGATGGAGATCTTGCCCTTCACGTCGGAGCCGAGGCCTTTGGTGAAGGCGGTTTCGGGCCCGTGCAGGCGGCGCAGTTGCCCGACCAGTATGGAATAGGCGACGGCGCACAACACCAGGTCCGTGCCGTAGACGGCAGCCGGCACGGGCGCGAAATGGTCCTCGCCCATGAAGGCCGTGGTCACCGGCATCAGCGAAAGCCAGAACAGCAGGTTGAGATTGGCCCACAGCACGCGCCCGTCCACCCTCTGCACGGTGTGGAACATGTTGTGCAGGTTGTTCCAGTAGATGCCGACATAGATGAAGGACAGCACGTAGCTGAGAAAATGCGGCCATTGCGGCAGCAGGGCGGAAAAATCCTCGCCCTCGGGCACTTTCAGGTCCAGCACCATGATGGTGATGATGATGGCCACGACGCCGTCGGTGAAGGCTTCGACCCTGCCCTTGCCCATCTGAAGCCTCCGCATCTGGTCCCGGCCGGAACGCGCCGTCAGCCGGTGCTGCCGTTCCTGGCGACGGCGTTCGAGCTGCGCGAACCACCCGGCACCACCACGAGGCGCCTGATCTTGCCCTTCTTGAAGGCGTGAAGGAACTTCGGATAGTCCTTGAACGCGACGCAGCCATGCGACTCGGCCCGGCCGCCGCGCAGCAGGTAGGAGTGGGCGAGGATGCCGGTGCGGTTGTAGCCGACCTTGCCGCTCACGGGCGTCATGCGCAATGCCTCGACGCCGTAGAACAGCGATTCGCGCATCGACAGGTTGTAGGTGCCGGGCGGGGTCGGGCCGCGCATCTTCTGATCGACGTAACGGGGGTCGTCGGCCATGTGGCCGATGCCCGAATGCGCCTCCAGCACCGAGCCGTCCGGCATGTAGACCCTGGCGGCCGAGATGTCGTAGACGGCCACGCCGGCGCGGGCGGCCGGGCCCGTGCTCGGCCGGCCCGAGAACAGGTCCTTGAACGCCCGGGCAATGCCGCCGGGCTCGGGATTGTCGGGACGCGCGAAGGCCATGACCGGCTGGACGTGCGGTTCCGGCCGTTTCGCGATCCTCGGGGCCGGCTCCGCATCGGGCTGGGAGCGCTGCTCCTGGCGCTGGGCGGGACGCTCGATCTGCGGGCGGAAGGCCGGCAGCGGCGCGTTGTCAGGCATGGCGGCGAAGTCGCGCGCCTGGCCGTCCGGCCCGTCGCCGCCGTCGTCGGGCAGGGTGAATTCCAGGCTGGCCAGCACGATGTTGCGGGACGCGGCGTCCGGTTCGGGAGGGGCGGCCAGCGCATAGTCGAGCCGCACCTGCGGGGAGCCGGCAAGCGCCAGCGCCAGCCGCGAAGCCCGCTCCGGCTCGGCCGAACGGGGGCCGAAGCGCGCCGGTTCCGGCATGCCGTGACGAGCCTGGGCAGCCGCGAAACGCTCTTTCAGCGGCGCGGCTGCGCGTTGCGGCGCGGGCGCGGGCTGCGGGGCCAGGACTGCGAGCCGGACGGATTTCCCATCCTGCACGACCGTCGAGGCAAGCCTCATCTGGCGTGCGCGCTCGCGGGCCACCAGAATATCCACCTTGGCGCGTATTTCCGCGGCCGGGACAGCCCGCGGCTCGGCGAGCGCGATGCGCGAAGGGGCGCCCAGCGATGCCAGATGCGGCGCGGCACTGAGCGAGGAAGCGGTGGAATAGACCCCGGCCACGGTCGCGGCCGACCACAGCGCAAATCCGATGCCCATGCCGGAGACCGCCAGCCAGCCGGCAAACGCGCCCGACCTTGCCGGGAGCCGGCCCGTCTTTCCGGCGGAACCGCCGTCCCGGATCTGTTTACGCTGAGACGCCATACTCGACCAAGCTTCTTCCGACCGGCGTTGCTGGCCGTGCCGCGCAGTTTCCATGCCGGCACTGAATGCCGACGGCGCGCGCACGCTCGTTGCCGATCGATTCAAGATGGACAAAGATGGTTAACTATCCCTTTGCGTGTCCCCGGCGGGTGCCGCCCGTTGCAGGCAGAGCCCGTCCGCAATCCCCAGCAAACGCCGAAACGGCCGCTGGTGCCGCCCGACATTCCTGTGGACGGGAATCAGGAAAAGAAAGAATCTGGATTTTTGAAGGCAGAACGGCGAATCAGGTGCTTTTGGGCCGTTCAGGCCGGGGTTACGAAGCTGTCGAGCACCTTTTTCTGGCCGGCGCGGTCGAAATCGATGGTCAGCTTGTTGCCCTCGACTGCCGCGATGTTGCCGTTGCCGAACTTCTGGTGGAAGACGCGGTCGCCGACGCTGTAGGGGGAGGGCGTGTCGGCCACGGATTTCGCCACCAACTCGCCCTCGATGGTGCGGCCCTTGACCGAGCCGCGGCCGGCGCCGTAGCCGGAATCCACTTCGCCGTAGCCGATGCGCTCCACCTGGTGGCCCGAGCGGGTGCCCCAGTTGCGGCTGGTGGCCTCCGTGCGGTTGGCCTGGGCGCGTGCCCAGCCCGGCGTGGCATAGGTGTTGGAGAAGGCCCCGCCGCTTCCTCCAGTTCCTTGGCCGACATTGTCGAAGCGCGAGGCGCCGTAGGGGTTCTGCCGGCCGGCCGAGAAGCCGCCCCGGCCGGAGGCGAAGGCGCCGCCGCCATAGGGATTGCCGTAGCCGCCATAGCTGTTGCCAGCCTCGGCCACTTCCACATGCGTCTCCGGCAACTCGTCGAGGAAGCGCGAGGGGATGGTGGACTGCCACAGCCCATGGATGCGGCGGTTGGAGACGAACCAGATGTGCAGGTTCTTCTTGGCCCGCGTCAGCCCGACATAGGCCAGCCGCCGCTCCTCCTCCAGGCCGGAGCGGCCGCCCTCGTCCAGCGCGCGCTGGTGCGGGAACAGCCCTTCCTCCCAGCCGGGCAGGAACACGGTCTCGAATTCCAGCCCCTTGGCCGAATGCAGCGTCATGATGGAGACGGCGTCCTGCTCCTCGTTCTGGTCCGCGTCCATCACCAGCGCGACGTGCTCCAGGAAGGCGCGCAGCGATTCGTACTCCTCCATGGAGCGGATCAGCTCCTTCAGGTTTTCCAGCCGCCCCGGCGCCTCGGCCGAGCGGTCGTTCTTCCACATGTCGGTGTAGCCGCTCTCCTCCAGTATGGTCTCGGCCAGCTCGGTGTGCGGCGTCGTCTCCAGAAGCTCCTGCCAGCGGGCGAAGTTGGCCGCCACCTCGCGCAGCGCTGCGCGAGGCTTCGGCTTCAGCTCGTCGCTTTCGGCCAGCCTGGCGGCCGCCTCCAGCATGGGAATGCGCATGGCGCGCGCCGTGTCGTGGATCTGCCGGATGGCGGCTTCGCCCAGGCCCCGCTTGGGCACGTTGACGATGCGCTCGAAGGCGAGGTCGTCGGCGCCCTGCGCCACCACGCGCAGATAGGCCAGCGCGTCGCGGATCTCCTGGCGCTCGTAGAAACGCGGGCCGCCGATGACGCGGTAGTTCAGGCCGATCTCGATGAAACGGTCTTCGAATGCGCGCATCTGGAAGGAGGCGCGCACAAGGATGGCCATGTCGTTCAGCGCATGCCTGCCGCGCTGCAGCGCCTCGATCTCCTCGCCGACGGCGCGCGCCTCCTCGTCGGAATCCCAGGCGGCATGGACATTGACCTTGGGGTCCTCCGGGTTCGGCCGGTCGGTGAACAGCGTCTTGCCCAGCCGCCCCTCATTGTGGGCGATGAGATGGGCGGCGGCGCCCAATATATGCGCGGTGGAGCGATAGTTGCGCTCCAGCCGGATGACGGTGGCGCCCGGGAAATCCTTCTCGAAGCGCAGGATGTTGTCCACCTCCGCCCCGCGCCAGCCGTAGATCGACTGGTCGTCGTCGCCGACGCAGCAGATGTTGACCTTGTTTTCGCCCACGGGTCGCACCGCCGCCTCCGGCGGCTGGCCCTGCGCGGGCGAAACGTCGCCCGGCGCGCGGTCGCGCGCTCGGCCTTCGGCCGGAAGATTGCCCGATTGTCTGGGCCGTTGGGCCAGCAGCCTGAGCCACATATATTGGGCGGTGTTGGTGTCCTGATATTCGTCGACCAGGATGTATTTGAATTTCTTGTGGTATTCGGCAAGAATGTCGTGGTTCCTGCGGAAGATGCGGATCGGATGCAGCAAAAGGTCGCCGAAGTCGCAGGCGTTCAGCGTGGTCAGCCGTTCCTGATAGGCCTTGTACAGTTCGCGGCCCCTGCCATTGGCGAAGGCGCGCGCGTCGCCCTCGGGGATCTCGTCGGGGCCGAGCCCCTTGTTCTTCCAGCCGTCGATCATCTGCGCGAAGGTGCGCGGCGCCCAGCGCTTGTCGTCCAGCCCCTCGGCCTGGATGAGCTGCTTGATGAGGCGCGTGACGTCGTCGGTGTCGAGGATGGTGAAGCCGCTCTTCAGGCCGGCCAGCTCGGCGTGGCGGCGCAGCAGCTTCACGCCGATGGAGTGAAAGGTGCCGAGCCAGGGCATGCCCTCGACATTGCTCTCGCCGACCAGCAGGCCGATGCGGCTCTTCATCTCGCGGGCCGCCTTGTTGGTGAAGGTCACGGCCAGGATCTGCGAAGGAAAGGCGCGGCCGGTGGCCAGAATGTGGGCGATGCGCGTGGTCAGCACCCGCGTCTTGCCGGTGCCGGCGCCGGCCAGCACCAGGACGGGACCTTCGGTGGTCTCGACCGCCAGCCGCTGCTCGGGATTCAGGCCCTTGAGATAGTCGGGCTCGCCGCCCTGGCCATGGCGCGCGGCCATGGCCCGCGCGGCAATACCAGAAGGCGCGGGGCCCGAAGGGGCAGGCCGGCGCGCGTCCGGTTCGTCGAAGAAGGGCATATCGTCGGGAAAGGCAGACATTGTACCCGAATGTAGTGATTTGCTGTTGCTTGTCACGGAGTATCGCGCAAGATTTTGATTTTCAACAGTTTATTTCCATTTTCCGGTGTGAAGGCCAACGCGCGCGGCGGCGGTACAAACCGAGAATCGGGCAGGCTTGCCGGCGATGCCGCGGACCTGTCAGAAGTAGGGCACTTGCGCTGCGCTCAGCCCGGCAAGCAGCACACCGATCAGCAGCGCGATGATCGAGGTGAGAAAATAGCGCAGCGTGATCTTGTAGACCGGCTCGTCGTCGTCGGCCGGCTGCAGCGCCCGCCACAGCGAAATGAATTGAAGCAGGATCGCAAGCGCCAGCAGGACGGTGGCTATGACCGCGGCCACGGTCCACTCGCCTTCGGCCTCGAAATCCCAGTAGCGCAGGAAAAGAAGCGAAAAGCCCAGCAGCACCGTGATGGCGGTGATCACGCCCTGGCGGTAGCCGGCGGGCAGGGGAACGGGAGCACGCGCCCCCTGCGTGAGCGGCTCGGCGTTGGTGTCGTGGCTGCGCATTTCGTTGCCCGGCGGGAGCCTCGTCCGAAGGACGGCTGGCGCCTATCTTACGACAGGCCGAGCTGGCCCTTCAAGCTTGGAACCTGGCCGAGCACCTTGTCGGTGAGTTGCGGGCCGGCAGCGACCTGGATCTGCTTGATCAGGGCCTCCCCGGCCTGGCGGATCTGCTCCATGTCGAGGCCGGACGCCTTGAGCTGGGCGATGCCGTTGACGAGCGCGCCCGCCTTCTCGCCGAGCACACCGCCGAGGGCGTTCTCCAGCGAGCCCAGCAGCCCTCCGCCTCCGCCACCCGCATTGGCGGCCATGACGTCGTATTTCTGGGCGAGATCGGCCGAGCCGGGCATCTTGTCGAAAAGCTGGTTCAGGCTCGTGCCCGCCGCCTCGTGCTGGAGCACGGAAAGAATGGTGCCTACCGCCTTCTCGGTGGTTGCCGGGTCGATGTTGGCGCTGTTGGCGATCGTATTGACGATGTCCTGGATGTCCATGGCTCTTCCTTTCGCGGATGGCCCCTGCGCGTTCCCGCTTCAGCCAATAACGGGTCGGGCGCGCCGGCCAGTCACTTCCTCGTGATTTCGACCATTCCGGCAGGCGGGCTATCCTTGCCGCCCGGTTGTCTCCGAGGAGTACGGACGCCATGGCAAGCCCCCGCACCGCCCCGCTGATCACGCAGGCGATGATCGACGCCTATGACGAATATACGCACCTGACGCTCGATCGCCGCGGCTTCATGGACAAGCTGACGAGAATGGCCGGGTCCGGCGCGGCCGCGGCGGCGATCGTGCCGCTTTTGGCGGCCAGCTCCGCCAGCGCGGCGATCGTGGCGCAGGACGACAGCCGCGTGACCGGCCAGGACATCACCTATCCGGGCAGCAGCGGCGAGATGAAGGGCTATCTGGTGCGGCCATCGAACCAGCAGGGCAGGCTGGGCACCGTCATCGTGGTGCACGAGAACAGGGGGCTGAACCCACATATCCGCGACGTGGCGCGCCGGGTCGCGCTGGAAGGTTTCGTGGCGCTGGCGCCGGATTTCCTGTCGCCGCTGGGCGGCACGCCGGCCGACGAGGACAAGGCGCGCGACATGTTCGCCAAGCTCGATCCGGCGCAGGTCGCGGCGGATGCGGTCGCCACCGTCGCCTATTTGAAGGAGTACGAGCACGGCAACGGCAAGGTCGGCGCCATCGGCTTCTGCTGGGGCGGGGGCACGGTCAACATGCTGGCGGTCAACTCGCCGGACCTCGCCGCCGCCGTCGCCTATTACGGCGCGCAGCCCAAGGCGGCCGACGTGCCGAAGATCAAGGCTGCCCTGTTGCTCCACTATGCCGGGCTCGACCAGCGCATAAATGCCGGCATCGAGCCTTTCAAAAAGGCGCTCGACGCCGACCACAAGCAATATGCGATCTACATGTACGAAGGCGCCAACCACGCCTTCAACAACGATACGTCGGCCGCGCGCTACGACAAGCAGGCGGCGGATCTCGCCTGGGGCCGCACCATCGCCTTCCTCAAGGAAAAGCTGGCCTGAGCGATCCGGGGCGGCGGCGGGCAGCCGTTTCATTCCGGCGGCGGCTTGTGCATCGCCACGCCGGCCACGACCAGCGCGATGCCGCAGGTATCGCCAAGGCTCGGCACCTGGCGCAGCACGACGATGCCGATCAACGTTGCGGTCAGCGGCAGCAGCGACAGCATCAGCGCGAAACTGGCACGCGGCAGCCGCGCCATGGCAAGCTGGTCGCAGACATAGGGCACCACCGACGAGCAGATACCGACGCCGGCGGCAGCGGCAAGCAGCGGCGGCGAGGCGAAAGCGGGAAGCGCCTGCCCGATGCCGACGGGCAAGGCCGCCAGGGCGGCCACCGCCATGGCCACGCCCAGACCCTGGATGCCGCCGGCGGTGCGCGAGACGCGGTGGCCGAGAACCACATAGCCAACGAACAGCGCGCCGTTCAGGAAGGCCCAGAACAGCCCGCTCGGGTCGGCCAGCCAGCGGACGTCGATGAGCATGAACGTGCCGGAAACGGCGATGACCAGCGCGGCGAGGTTGCGCAAGCTGCGCAGCCCGGCGAGGGCGACCCCGATGGTGCCGACGAACTCGATCGCCGCCACCAGCGAAAGCGGCAGCCGGTCGAGCGCCAGGTAGAAGGCGCAGTTCATGACCGCAAGGCATAGGCCGAAGGTAATGAGAAGCAGCCTCGTGCGGCGGTCCGCGCGGGCGAAGCCGCGCCATGGCCGCGTCAGCGGGGCAAAGACCAGCGCCGCCGTGGCAATGCGCAGCCAGGCCACGCCCAGCACGCCGACATGGGCAAACAGAAGCACCGCGAAAGCCGGCCCGAGATAGTGGAAGACCGCGCTGACGCCGAACCAGGCCTGCGGCGGCAGCGACGCGGCAAGGCCGGCGCTGGCGGTGCGGAGAAAGGCTTGCGGATGGTTATCCATTGCAGCACTATCGCAGGCGAAAACGCTGCGATATATGGATTATGCGTGCTGGATTGCGCATTTCTTCTTTCAGAATGAAGGCGTAATCGGAAAAAATCCTCATGAATGACGATCTGGATCCTTTGAACCTGAAGATCCTGCGCGTGCTGGAAGGCAACGCGCGCATCAGCATCGCCGAGCTTGCGCGAAAGGTGGGGCTGTCGACGCCGAGCGCGGCCGAGCGCGTGCGGCGTTTGCAGGAAAACGGCGTGATCGAGGGCTATGCCGTGCGGCTCGACCCGGCCGCGCTCGGCCTTGCCGTGTCGGCCTGGCTGCGGATCCGCCCGGTGCCCGGCCAACTCGCCGCGGTTGCCGAAATCATCCGCGGCCTGCCCGAGATCGTCCAGTGCGACCGCGTCACCGGCGAGGACTGCTTTGTCGCGCTGGCGCATGTGGCCTCGGTGACCGACCTCGAACGGGTGATCGACCGCATCATCCCGCATGCGATGACCAACACCGCCATCATCCAGTCCTCGCCGGTCAAGCCGCGCTCGCCGCTGGACGCGGTGAGGCGAAGCGTCTCCTGAAATCCACACCGCCATGGCGATTGCAACGACAGGGCGACTTTATCCTTGCCCCGGCATCAGGGTGGGTTAAGTCTGTCGCGTCGCAGCGGGTGCGGCGCGATCCTGCACGCGTCCCGCCGCCGATGCAGAGGACCGGGAATGGACGACAATTTCGACAAGGCAGCGATCGCCGTCATCATCGTGTTCGGGGCGCTGATCCTCGGCGGCCTGATGGCGGCCAATCTGGTGGTGGGCGACCGCAACGGCTTCCTGTTTGCGCTGGGCGCAGCCTTCGTCGCCTGGATCGCCGGCCATACGATCCTGTTCGACCTGCCGCGCGTCTATGCGGTCCTCATCGCCGTATCCGCGCTCATGGCGGTCGCCTCCACGCTGGCCTACATCTTCTGAGGCAACCGGCCTTGCGGCCGGCACGGCGGCCTATGCGCAGCCGCGCCTGAAGCGCGCCTGCTTGAGGATGGCGCGCCAGCGCACCATGTCGAAGGGGATCGGCTCGTTGTTGCTGGCGATTTCGAAGATCTCGTTGTTGAGGTTTTTCAGCGAGCGCCAGAAATCATAGTCGGTGATGCGCGGGTCGGCGGCCAGCCTGGCGGCTGCCGCCTCGATGTCGATCTTCATTTCCCGTTCCTCGAACCGGCTTGCCCGCCGCCCGGCAGATGAGCGGGTTCTCGGACGCTTCGCCGATTCGATCAACGCACGCGGCCCGGCTTGTGCACGTTCAAGATCGGTTAAGGTTAACGCGCCCTCTCAGGCGCCCCTCTCAGGCGCCCTTGCGGCGGATGGCGATGGACCGGCCGGCCCGCTCGGGCATCGGCAGCGCGGCATGGGCGGCGCGCATGGCCTCGATGCCGGCGCGGATATCGGCAGGGAACGGGGCCACCTTCGGGCCGTTCATGTCGACATGCAGCGACAGCGTCTCGGAGGTCGCGGCCAGCCAACCGTCGACGTGGCGAACCTCCTGATAGGCCCTGATGCGCTTCTCGTCGCAGTCGAGAAGCTGGAAGGAAATGGTGACGCGGTCGTTGAGGTGCAGTTCCTGCACGTAGCAGATGTGAACCTCGGCGGTGTATATGGTCAGCCGCCGCTCGCGGGCGTAGGCTGCGCCTATGCCGAGCAGGTCCAGGGCCTGGTCGGAGCCCCGGTCGAACAGCACGTTGTAGTAGGCCATGTTGAGATGGCCGTTATAGTCGATCCAGTCCTTCTCGATTTCCAGCGGCGCGGACACGAACGGGGCCGCAAGGACCGTTTTGGAGGCGGGGGCCGTCGTGGTCGGCTGATCGGTCATCGAAATTTCCTTCCTGATTGCTGGCCTGGTTGCTGGACAAAGCCGGGCAGGCGGCAGATTACGCTTTCAATCGATAGATACAGAACAACGACCACGCTGGTCTATTCGCGGAGAAGAACATGGCGCTGAGCGACGTTGTGCGCGTGGAACGGAACGAGGCGGGCATCGCCACGGTCCTGGGCATCCTCAAACAGCGATTCGGGGACCGCTTCCAGACCGGGCAGGCGATGCGCGGGCAGCATGCCCACACCACCACATATCTTCCCACGCAGGCACCCGACGGCGTCGTCTTCCCCGAATCGACGGCCGAGGTGCAGGAGGTGGTGCGTGCCTGCGCCGCGCATCGCGTGCCGGTGATCGCCTTCGGCGTCGGCTCCTCGCTGGAAGGGCATGTCAACGCGCCCGGCGGCGGCATCTCGCTCGACACTTCGCGCATGAACCGTATCCTCGCCGTCAACGCCGAGGATCTCGACTGCACGGTGGAGCCGGGCGTGACGCGCGAGGACCTGAACCATCATCTGCGTGACACCGGCCTGTTCTTTCCCATCGACCCGGGCGCGAACGCGACGCTGGGCGGCATGGCGGCCACCCGGGCCTCCGGCACTAACGCCGTGCGCTACGGCACCATGCGCGAGAACGTGCTGTCGCTGACGGCGGTGATGGCCGACGGCGAGGCGCTGACGACCGGCGGCCGCGCCCGCAAGAGTTCGGCCGGCTACGATCTCGCCCGGCTGCTGGTCGGCTCGGAAGGCACGCTCGGCATCATCACCTCGCTCACGCTGAAGCTGCAGGGCATACCGCAGGCGATCTCGGGCGGGGTGTGCCCGTTCCCGACGCTGGAAGCCGCCTCGCGGGCGGTGATCGCGACGATCCAGATGGGCATACCGGTCGCCCGGATCGAACTGGTCAACGCCCTGCAGATGCGGGCGCTGAAGAATTATTCCAAGCTCGACTATCCCGAAAGCCCGTGCCTGTTCCTGGAATTCCACGGCTCCGACGCCGGCGTGGCCGAGCAGGCGGAGACCTTCGGCATGATCGCCGAGGAAGAGGGCGGCGGGCCGTTCCTGTGGACGGCGGTTGCCGAGGAACGCGCAAAGCTGTGGAAGGCCCGGCACGACGCCTACTGGGCCTCGCTGACGTTGCGGCCGGGCGCCAAGGGTCTTTCGACCGACGTTTGCGTGCCGATCTCGCGGCTGGCCGAATGCGTGGCCGAGACGGAGGCCGACATCGAGGAGATGGGGCTGATCGCGCCGATCGTCGGCCATGCCGGCGACGGCAATTTCCATACGCTGGCGCTGATGGACGTCGACGATCCCCGGGAAATCGCGCTGGTGGAGAAGTTCGTGGCGCGGCTCAACCGGCGGGCCATCGCCATGGGCGGCACCTGCACCGGCGAGCATGGCATCGGCCAGGGCAAGGTCGGCTTCCTGCGCGAGGAACTGGGCCATGGCGTCGACGTCATGCGTGCCATCAAGCAGGCGCTAGACCCGCTGAACATCCTCAATCCGGGAAAGATCCTGCCGGCGGAGTGATAGCAGCACGCGCCTTGACCGCGCCTTCATTTCGTCCGAGCCTCGGCTGAAGACAGCAGCAGGAGACGGACAGCATGGCCATTTCACGCAAGGAGGAAGCGAGGGCGCTGAGCGCCGACGAGCGGGCGCATGTGGAAAAATCCTACCACCCGGCCGTGCAGGAGCTTTCGGACGCCGAGCTTGCCAAGCTGGTCAGGCTGGTGCGCGAGCAGCGCGACAAGGCGCAGACGGAGGCCCGCCGCCGCCGACGCGAAATGCGCGGCAAGGGCGCGCCGAAGGGGAGCAAGCCATCCGCCGCCGATGCCGGCTCGCAGACCAAGCTGGCGGTGCTGGCCATGGCCATGCGGCGCCTGAACGCCGAGAGCGAACGGCGCCGGCAACTGGCGGCAAGGATTTCGCTGGTGGAAAATGCGCGCAAGGCGCTGGGCATGAAGGCGGTGGCGGCGAAAGCCGGCCCCGACTTCAACACCCGCACCGCGCATGACGGCATGACTCCCGTGGCCAGTAAGCGTGCCAAGAACCTCATCCGCCCGATGGAACTGGGGCGGCAGCGCAAGGCCGCGCAGGTGGCGCAGGCAAAACGCGACGCCCGCTGAACGCCCGGCGGCCGCTTTTCCCGACGGTGTCCACGACTAAGCGGCGGCGCCGGCGGATTGCCCCTTTAACGGCCCGTCGAACCGGGTAGAGTGCGGCCACATTCCGGTAACCCGCGTGGGGTGATGCTCACTCGCCTGTTCGTGATCTTCGGCGGTCTTTTCGTGCTGGTGCTGCTCGCGGCGCTGGTGGTGCCGCCTTTTGTCGACTGGACCGGCTACCGTTCCGATTTCGAGCGCGAGGCGAGCGCCATCCTCGGCCGCAAGGTGACGGTGCGCGGCGAGGCGCGGGCGCGGCTGCTGCCGTTTCCCTCGGTGACCTTCAGCGACGTCTCCGTTGCCGGCGGCCCCGGCGGCGAGCCGGCCATGACGGTCGAGACCTTCTCCATGGACGCCGAGCTGGCGCCTTTCCTGCGCGGCGAGGTGCTGATCTTCGACATGCGGCTGGTGCGGCCCAAGGCGGTGATGGACATCGCCGCAGACGGCACGATGAATTGGGCGGTGCGGCCTTCCTCGCCCTTCGATCCGGCCCAGGTGTCGATCGAGAAACTGACGATCACCGAAGGCGAGGTGCTGCTGCGGCATGCGGCCGGCGGGCGCGACCATCTGGTCTCGGCGATAGATGCCGTGGTTTCGGCGCGGTCGCTGGAGGGACCGTGGCGGATGGACGGCTCGCTGCTGTTCGACGGGTCGGCCGCCCGCGTCGCCGCCTCCACGGCCAAGGCCGACGGCAAGGGCGGCATCGGGCTCAGGATCAAGCTCGATCCGGAGGCCTATCCGCTGAGCATCGAGGCCGACGGCACCGCGGCGCTGGACAAGGGCGTGGCGAGCTATTCGGGCCAGTTCAAGCTCTTCGGCGACGAGCGGAACGGCGCGCCGCCGCGTGCGGCCGGCGCAGAGGCCGCAAAGCCGGGTGCCGCTGCCGAGCCGGGATACCGGCTGAACGGCAAATTCCGGCTCGATCACCGGCAGCTTGCCGTCGAGGAGTTCCGCTTCGAGACGGGGCCGCTCGACAATCCTTATACGGCCGACGGGAAGGCATCGGTCGCCCTCGGCGCCCGGCCGCATTTCTCCATCGAGGCGAGCGGCGCCCAGGTGCGCTTCGACGAGGCCGTGGGAGGGGAGGCCGGCGCGGCGCTGACGCTGTCGCAGCGCGTGGCGGCGCTGGAGAAGGCATTGGCGGCGCTGCCCAGGCCGGCAATGCCGGGTACGGTGGAGGTGCGGCTGCCGGCGGTGGTGGCCGGGGACACCACCATCCGCGACGTGCATCTTTCGGCCGAGCCGGCGCGCGAGGGCTGGCAGGTGAAGTCCTTCGCCGCCACGCTGCCCGGCCGCACGACGCTGGAGGCGGACGGGCTGCTGCGCACGCAGGGCAGCCTCGGCTTTTCCGGTTCGCTGCTTGTGGCCGTCGGCCAGCCTTCGGGCTTTGCGGCATGGCTGGCCCGCGACGTGGACGAGGCGGTGCGCCACCTGCCCGCCGCCGGCTTCAAGGCCGACGTGGAGATGTCCGACGACCGGCAAAGCTTCCGCAATCTGGAGCTGATCCTCGGCAAGGCCAAGTTCACCGGCCGCATCGACGCCGCCGAGCCGGCCAATGCCCGGCCTTCCGTGGCGATGGCGCTGGACGGCGGGGCGCTCGACGTGGAGGGGCTGGCGGCGTTCGCGTCGATCTTCGTGTCCGAAAAGGGCGCCAACCGGTTCGGCGACCGCGACCTCGATTTCGAGATCAAGGCGGGGCCGGTGGACGCCTGGGGTTTGTCCGCCGACACGCTGGACACGGCGCTGAGGCTGCGGCAGGGCCTGCTGGAGATCGACCGGCTTTCGCTCGGCGGGCTGGCCGGCGCCTCCATCAGCGCCACCGGGCGCGTCAAGGATTTTCCGGCGAGCCCGACGGGCAACCTCGATGCCTCGGTGGTGGCGGTCGATCTTGCCCCGCTGGTGGCGACGGCTGCCGCCCGCTATCCGGACAGCGCCGTGCTGCGAGGGCTGGCGGCCCGCGCGAAGGCCTATCCCGATCTGCTGCAGGACGCCCGGATCGACCTGGTGGCGAGCGCCGCCGACAATGGCGACGGCACCACGGGGCTGGCGCTTTCCGCGCAGGGCAGCGCCGGCGGCTCGGCCTTCTCGGCCACGCTGTCGGGCCACGGCCGGCCGGATGCGCTTGAGCAGGCGCCGCTGACCGCGACCTTCAACGCGAAAAACCCCGATGCCGCCGCGCTGCTGGCGCTGTGCGGCCTGCCGACCCTGCCGCTCGGCCTGGTCGGCGAGGCGAGCACCGAACTCTCGGCCAGGGGAACGCTCGCCGGCGGCCTTGCCACCACCTTCAGCCTTGCCGGCACCGACATGCGCTTTGCCTTCGACGGCACGGTGGCCGATGCGGGGCAGGGGCCGACGGCCCGGGGCCGGCTCGACCTGGAAGCCGCCGACATCGAGCCCTGGCTGATGACCACGGGCACGGCGCTGCCGGGCATGGGCACCGGGGCCTCGCTCGCCCTCAAGGCAGACGCCGACTATGGAAACGGCCTGCTGGTGCTTTCCGGCCTCGACGGCGCGGTCAACGAGCAGGCCGTTTCCGGCGACGTCAATGTCGAGGTCAAGGACGGGCAGCCGCATCTTTCCGGCGCGCTGGTGCTGGACGAACTGGATCTCGGCCCGCTGGCAACGATGCTGCTGGGCAGCCCCGCGCTGGCCGGCGCGGAGGACGGAAGCTGGCCCACCGTGCCCTTCGCGCAAGGCCCGAGCGCCCCGTTCAGCGCCGAACTGGACCTGAGCGTGGCCGCGCTCTCCGCCGGCCATTTCGCCACGGCCTACGACGCCTCTTTGGCGATGAAGCTCGATGCGGAGGGCCTGCGGGTCTCCGACCTCAAGGCCAGGCTCCTCGGCGGGGCGCTGGCCGGACTGTTCGAGCTGAAGAACAGCGCCGGAACCGGGCTCTTTTCCGGGCAGATGACGCTGTCCGGGGTCGACCTGGCGACCCTGCTGCCCCAGTCGGGGCTGGCCGGGACCAGCGAGCTTTCGGCCGCGCTGTCCACCAGCGGCAAGTCCGTCGACGGGATGATGGCGGCGCTGTCGGGGTCGGGCACCGCCGCGGTGAAGGGGCTCGTCGTCGACCATCTCGACGCCGCCGCCTTCCCCGCCTTCATCGCCGACGCCGACAGGATCGGCCGCGACATCGATGCCGCCGCCGTTGCCGCCTTCGCGCCGCGCATCGCCGCCTCGGGCAGTTTCGCGGCCGGCGACACGGACGTGGCCTTCACCGTGGCCGGCGGCACGCTGCGGGCGTCACAGATCCGGCTGGAAAACCCGGCGGCGTCGCTGTCGGCCGACATTTCGGCCAATTTCGCCACGCTTTCCGTCTCGGGCCAGGGCACGGTCGCCTACAAGCCCGGCGACGAGGCGCTGGTGGGTTCGGAGCCGACGCTGAATTTTTCCCTGCAAGGGCCGCTCGGCGCGCCGACGCGCAGCTTCGATGCCGCGCCGCTGGCGCAATTCCTGACGCAGCGCGCGCTGGAGAAGGAGCAGCAGCGGGTGGAGGACATGCAGGCGGCCCTGCTCGAAAAGCAGCGGCTGCGGCGCGAGGTGCGCTATTACGAAGCCCTGCAGGCCGCGCGCGACAAGGCGGACGCCGAACGGCGCCGGCTGGAGGAGGAGCGGGCGCGGGCCGCCGCAGCCGAGGCCGAGGCGGCCGAACGGGCGAAGGCGGAGGCGGAAGCGGCACAGAAGGCGCAGGCCGAGGAAGACGCGCGCCGCGCAGCCGAACAGCAGGCGGCGCAGGAGAAGGCCCGGCAGGAGGCCGAGCGCAAGGCGGCCGAGCAGGCCAGGAAGAAGGCGATCGAGCGGGTGCCCCTGCCGCCGGCAAGCGAGGCTCCCGTGCCGGCCGACCGCGCTCTACCGCCACCGGCCGAGCCGGTCTTTCCGCCGCCGCCGGCCCCGCAGAAGCCCGCGCTGGAGCCGTTCTCGATCGAGGAACTGCTCAAGTCGCTGTAGAGCGTGACGATCCCTTCCGGAATCTCCGTGCAGCCTTGGAAGGCTCTGACCCTGGGCGCCGTCAGGTCTCGCGGCCGCGGCGCTGCACCCAGTCCAGCACGAAAAGACGCAGCGCCGACGACAAGTTCGCCTCGCGCGGGCGCGTTTCGTCGATCTCGGCGATCAGCGCGGCGAGCGGCATGGCGCGGGCCGCCGCGACGGCGGCCAGGACGTCGTAAAAAGGCTGCTCGAGCGAGTAGGAGGTGCGGTGGCCGCGGATGCTGACCGAGCGCTTGCGGACCAGGCTCATTCCGGGTCGTCGTCCGGCTTGCCGGCGTCTCGCCTGCGGTGCCCGTCGAGAAAGCGGCCGGCCTTGTCGGTGACGAGACGGTCATGTTCGCGCTCGGCCTTGGGACGGCCGTGGATGATTCGGTTCTGGTCGGCCGCGCGTTCCTTGTCGGCGCGCTGCCTTTGCTTGCGGGCCAGGCGCAGGTTGACGATCTCGGCCATGACGGCGGCCGCGGCGCTTATTTCTTGCGGAAGGCGTCGAGCGAAACGACGTCGGCGCCCTTGCCGCCGGCCGGTTCGGCTTCGACGCCGGCGGTCTTGCCGGTCTTGCTGCGGCCCTCCGCCTTTTTCTCCGGCACGGGCACGACCGGCTGCTGCTCGGCAACCGGCGCTTCCTCGTCCGCCAGTTCGGTGCGCACGTCGAATTCCAGTTCGAAATTCACCGACGGGTCGTAGAAGCCGCGCACAGCGGAGAAGGGAATCTCCAGCTTCTCGGGAATGTCGGAGAAGGACAGGCCGATCTCGAAGCCTGTTTCCGTCACCTTCAGGTCCCAATACTGGAACTGGATGACGATGGTCATCTGTTCGGGATAGCGCTCGCGCAGGCGGCTGGAAATGCGCACGCCCGGGGCGCCGGTCAAAAAGGTGATGAAGAAGTGGTGGTTGCCCGGCAGGCCGGTGCGCGCGACCTCGGCCAGCACCTTGCGCATGACGCCGCGCAGGGCCTCCTGGGCCAGAATGTCGTAGCGGATGTGGTCGTCGGCCATGTGGCGCGGGGTTCCTCTGAATCGTGGTGATAGCTGTAATGAAGCTTGGCGGGCTCGTAAACCGGATATAGATGGCCGCATTGCCGCGGCGAGGGCCAGACCCCGAATTTTGATGACCCGGCCCGTCAGGCCCGGCCGGTCAGGAAGGAACGGCGGCCCGGTCGCTGCGGGCCGGCCGGCGGGCGAAAGCACGCAGGAAACTGCGCACGCCGTTGGCCGAGGCCCGCACGACCTCGTCCTCCGAGGGGGTGCCGCCAAGCAGGAAGGTGAGTTGCAGGTCGGCGCCGATCAGCGCCAGGAACTGGCGGGCAGCGAGGTCGGGATCGTCGAGCGTCACCAGACCGGCATGAGCCAGCCGGGCGAAACGGGCGGCAAGCGCCGACAGGGTGCGGCCCGGACCCTGCTCGCGCCAGTCGGCGAACAGGCCCGGGCAGCGCTCGCTTTCGGCCTGGATCAGCTTGCGCAGGAACTTTCCCTCGCGGTTGCAGATGCAGTTGCGGTTCAGCCTGACGGCAAAGGCCGTCAACTCCGCTTCCAGGTCCGCGGGGCGGTCGGGAAAAGTGCCGAGCGTGGCAAACACGCCGGCGTTGGAGCGCTCGGTCAGGTCCCGCACCACGGCGGCGAACAGCTTTTCCTTGTCGCCATGGTGGTTGTATACGGTCTGGCGCGACACGCCCGCCTCGGCGGCGATCAGGTCGATATTGGCGCCGGCAAAACCCTCCCGGCAGAACACCGCCGCCGCGGCCTCGACGATGGAGGTGCGTTTGGCATTGTGCCCGCGTGGCGGGAGGGTGTCAGCAGAAGCGGTGGCCTTCATGAAAAATCTATATAGCACTGGTTGACGAATTGGACAATGCTGTCTAAAAAATTGGGTGTGCAATACAGGAATTGCGGTGCCGTCGAGTCGGACTTGCGGCATGCGGGACGTCCTGGGGCCATGCCGTTCCTCCCCGGCGGCGGCCAACGCGAGAGAGCCAATCATGTCTGCCAATTTCTACCGCATCGCGGTCGTGCTCGGCCTTTTGTCGGCCATCGGCCCCTTCGCCATCGACATGTATCTGCCGGCGCTGCCGACGATCGGGGCCGATCTGGGCGCGAGCACGGCGGCCGTGCAGATGAGCCTGCTGATCTTCTTCCTGGCGACGGCCTCCGGCCAGATCGTCGTCGGGCCGATCTCGGACATGGTGGGCCGCAAGAAGCCGCTCTATTTCGGCCTCGTCCTGTTCATGATCGGCGGCGTGGGCGCGGCGCTGTCGCCCACGGCAGAATGGCTGATCGGCTTCCGCTTCGTGCAGGGGCTGGGCGCCTGCGCCGGCATGGTGGTGCCGCGCGCGGTGGTGCGCGACCTGCATACCGGCGTGGAGGCCGCGCGGCTGATGTCGTTGCTGATGCTGGTGTTTTCCGTCTCGCCGATCCTGGCGCCGCTGACCGGCTCCTTCATCATCGAGGCCTTCGGCTGGCGCGGCGTGTTCTGGGCGGTGACGCTGGCCGCGCTGATCGCGGTGATCCTGCTGGCCACCTCGCTCGGCGAGACGCGCCCGGCCGAGCTGCGCGCCGGCAGTTCGCTGCGCTCGGCGCTCGCCGGCTACCGTTTCCTGTTGGGCGACCGCAACTTCCTCGGCCTGACCGCCATCGGCGGCTTCGCCATTTCCTCCTTCTTCGTCTACCTGTCCAATTCGTCCTTCGTGCTGATCGATCATTTCGGCCTGTCGCCCAAGGCCTACAGCGCCTTCTTCTCCATCAACGCGGTGTCCTTCTTCGCGATGGCGCAGGCCACGGGGCTGCTCGCCCGCCGGTTCGGCCTGAAGCGCGTGGTGCGCGTGGCGGTGGGCGGCTATGCCGCGACCATGCTCTTGCTGCTGGCGGTCACCGCCGCCGGCGCCGGGGGGCTGTGGGTGCTGGCCGCGCTGCTCTTCGTCGGCTACGGCTTTGTCGGGCTGGTCGTGCCCTCCACCTCGGTGCTGGCCATGGACGACCATGGCGCGATCGCCGGCACGGCCTCGGCACTGATGGGAACGCTGCAGCTCGCCATCGGGGCGCTGGCCATGGCCGTTTCGGGGCTGTTCTTCGACGGCACGCCGCTGCCGATGGTGGCGGGCATCGCCATCTGTGCGGTGATCTCCTTCGTGCTCGCGCAGATGACGCTGAGCCGGCGGCGGGCCGCGCGCCTGGCGGAAGCGCCAGCGGAGTGAGAGCACCTCCCGCGGGCCGGGACTACAGCCCGACGCTGGACAGGATGAAGCGCAGCCGTTCCTCCGCCGGCACACGGGGAAGGGGCACCGGCTCGTAGCCAAGTTCGGCATAGACGTCGGCCATGACGGCGCAGGTGCGCTCGGCTTCCTGCGCCGTTTGCCTGCGCTCGGCGTCCTGCCGGAAGATCTGCGGCCAGAACGGCGCGAGGAACACGCGCCGGTTGTAGCGCACGGTCTCGGCCGCGCGCATCACATGGGGCGGCACCGGCAGGCCGACAAGGCGCAGGTAACCGACGGTATCGGGAACGCCGCGGTCGAAGAACACCGGCCCCGGCGCTTCCCGTGCCGCCGCATGCGAGCGCATTTCCCAGGACAGCATCAGTTCGGCGAACAGGGCAGGGTCGCGCCACGGCAGGGCAGGGCCGTCCACGTCCCGCTGGGCGCGTATGATGCCGCGCCCGGCCTCCGGGGCGGTGGAGAAGTCGCGGGCCCGTAGCACATCGATCAGCGTCGACTTGCCCGAGCCGGGACCGCCGGTGATGACAAAAAAGCGTTCGGCATCCATCCGATATTCCTTGAAACGGTGGAAATGGGGAAACGGTGGAGATGGTAGAAAAATCGGCGCAGCCGGTCGCGCGACGAAGACATCGCGGCACGGCAGCGGAAGACGGAGATGGGAGGGCTGGGAGGGGAGAGGGAAAGTGGAGGTTTCTGTTGCCAGGTACCTCCGAACCCCGCCTAGAGGTGCTAACCCCTAGGGCTTGATTCGAGACTGTCGCACCGCATTAAGCAGCGAGACGTGCCTCAGCATAGTTGTCGTTGGCAACTATAAGTTTAGCCCGATAACGGTGGTACAATGCCGGGCAAAAGCACGATCTTTACACCTTCGTCGATCCTGTTTCGCCCCCAGCAACAGCCGCTTGCCTCGCAGCGGCTCTTGGTGGAGGCGCCGGGTACCGCCCCCGGGTCCGAACGGCTTATTTCATCGCCTGTTTATCGCCATAGTCGGTCGAGCCGACGACCCGAATATAGGGGTGGCCGGCGCGGAATGGAAGAGCGCAGTGAAGGTTGTCCTCGTCGTCGAGCAGTGCCGCGAAGGGTTGACTCGGAGGCGCTGTCAATCAAATCTCGCATCGGTAAGGAGAATCCGGTCTATCGCACGGGTTGCGGCGGCGTGCTTCGGCCTTGCCATGTGATCGACTCCGACGAGGGGATTTGTGATGACCGACTATCTGGCAGACGTGAAGAAATATGATGCCGCGGCCGACGCGGCCGTGGTGGACAAGATCGTGAAGCATCTGGGCATCGCCCTGCGCAACCGCGATTCCTCGCTGGTGGCGGCGAGCGACCAGAAGGAACTCGACCGCGTGCGCGACAGTTGGGGCGTCAAGAAGCTCGGCGTGGATGCCGCCGCCGCGGAGGCAGCCGTCGCCAAGGTCGCCAAGGCCATGGCCGACGACAGGTCCAAGGGCCGCGTGACCTTCTACTATCTGGTCGCCAAGGAACTGGGCAAGCTCCAGTCCATCTGACCCCTTCGCTTGCCGCGCCGGTTCGGGCCTGACGGCACGCCGGCGCGAGAGTGGAAAGTGTGGCGCGCCGTGTGTTCGGCGCGCTGTCGTTCGGCTATGATCGGGGGCAACCTCGAATCGAAGCGAAGCCGATGCGTCAATATCTCGATCTTCTGCGCCATGTGCTGGAAACCGGAGCCGACCGCGGCGACCGTACCGGCACCGGCACGCGCTCGGTGTTCGGCTACCAGATGCGTTTCGACCTGGCCGACGGCTTTCCGGTCACCACGACGAAGAAGCTGCATCTGAAGTCGATCATCCACGAGCTTCTGTGGTTCCTGGCCGGCGACACCAACATCAAGTACCTCAACGACAACGGCGTCACCATCTGGGACGAGTGGGCCGACGAAAACGGCGATCTGGGCCCCGTCTACGGCAAGCAGTGGCGCTCCTGGCCGGCACCCGACGGCAGGCATATCGACCAGATCGCCTGGCTGCTCCGGGAAATCCGTGAAAACCCGCAGTCGCGCCGCCTCATCGTCTCGGCATGGAACCCGGCCGAGGTCGAAGACATGGCGCTGCCGCCGTGCCATTGCCTGTTCCAATTCTATGTCTCGCAGGGTCGGCTGTCGTGCCAGCTATACCAGCGCTCGGCCGACGTCTTCCTCGGCGTGCCGTTCAACATCGCCTCCTATGCGCTGCTGACCATGATGGTGGCGCAGGTGAGCGGGCTGAAGGCGGGCGAGTTCATCCACACGCTGGGCGACGCGCATCTCTACTCGAACCATTTCGAGCAGGCGCGCGAGCAGCTTTCCCGCACGCCCAAGGCGTTGCCGATCATGTGGCTCAACCCGGAGGTGAAGGATCTGTTTTCCTTCCGCTTCGGGGATTTCCGGCTGGAGAACTACTTGGCCGACGCCAGCATCAAGGCGCCGATCGCGGTTTAGGGCAATTCCAGGAAAAGTGGGAACCGGTTTTCCGTCCGGAATTGCGCAAGAACAACAAGGCGGAGCGTTCTGCCGATTCGGAGAAAAGCGGAAACGCCCTAACCCGTCTCGAAATCGCCCGGCTGCGGCGGGGCGATCGGCCGGAACAGCGTCCGGTCCGGCTTGATGTCGAGCAGCGGCGTGCCGTCGAGGCAGTCCATGCCGCGCACCAGCAGCGTCGGGCCCTGCACGCCCACCAGCGTGGCGATCGTCGTGCCGATGGGGTTCGGGCGCGCCGGCGAGCGCAGGGCGAAGGTGCCGCGCGTCGAGCCGTCATCGGCCGGGCTCTGCCGGACGAGGTCGCGCCGCGACAGGTGCAGCCAGTAGAGCACTTCCAGCCGCTCGAACTGCTCCACGCCCGAGAGCGCCTCGCGCCACGGCTCATGGACTTCGATGCGACACAGCGGACCGTCGGCGCGCCCCATGCGGGGCGTCATCAGGCGCGAGGTCCAGGGCGTGTGGATCACGCCGATGAACACCAGGCCCGCATCGTCCGGCGGCGGCGCCGCCACGGCGATCTCGCCCCGCCTTATCTCGTTCTCGCGTACCATGGGCGGATGGTCAGTCCACGCCCACCATCACGTCGGATGCCTTGACGACCGCATAGGCCTCTTTGCCGACCGTCAGCTTCAACTCGTCCACCGCCTCGTTGGTGATCGAGGCCGTGACCACGGCACCGCCGCCGACCTCGATCCTGACATGCGAGGTCGTGGCGCCCTTGACGATGTCGATGATCTTTCCCCTGAGCGTGTTGCGCGCGCTGATCTTCATGGAAAGCTCCTTGCTTGCTGCCGTGCCGCACCGGCGATCGTATGCGCTTCTGTCGTGCCGGCACAATCCGCCTTGACGAGAAAAAATCCGAAGAGGCTTCCCTTTGTTATATTCGTATGGATATATCGCTTCGAGGTTTTGGACCGGACGATTTTCAGCGGCCGACAGACATGGGAGAGTTTGGATGTTGATGCGAGCGATTTTCGGGGCAAGGGGACTGGCGGCTTGCGGCGGCCTGGCATTGGCGTTTGCGGCCGGGTTTCCGGCGGCCCATGCCGACGAGGGCAAGGTGACCGTGTTCGCAGCCGCCAGCATGAAGAACGCGCTGGATGCGGTGAACAAGGTCTGCGCAGCCGAAGTGGGCGAGGAGGCGACGATCTCCTACGCGGCAAGCTCGGCCCTGGCAAAGCAGATCGAGGAGGGCGCGCCGGCAGACGTGTTCATCTCTGCCGATCTCGACTGGATGAAATATCTGCACGACAAGAACCTGGTGAAGCCCGACACCGAGGTGCAACTGCTCGGCAACAAGATCGTGCTGGTGGCGCCGAAGGATTCGACGGCGGAAGCCAAGATCGAGAAGGGCTTCGATCTCGCCGCCCTGATCGGCGACGGCAAGCTGGCCATGGGCGAGGTGAAGTCGGTGCCGGCCGGCAAATACGGCAAGGCGGCGCTGGAATCGCTGGACATCTGGCCTTCCGTCGAGGGCAAGGTGGCGCAGGCCGAGAACGTGCGCGCGGCGCTCAAGCTGGTCGCCGCCGGCGAGGCGGCAGCCGGCATCGTCTATGCGACCGATGCGGTGGCCGAGCCCGGCGTGAAGGTGATCGGCACTTTCCCCGCCGATTCGCACCCGCCGATCGTCTATCCGGTGGCCCAGACGACCGAGTCCAAGGATGCCGAGACGGGCGCCTGGCTGAAATGCATCGAATCCGACAAGGCCAAGCCGATCTACGAGGAGCAGGGCTTTACGGTGCTCGGTGGCTCGAAGTAATCCTTCTTTGAAGGATCGATCCGACATCGGGATATGAACTGGCTCACGGACCTCACGCCCGACGAATGGAATGCGGTCCGGCTGTCGATTAAGGTGGCCGCGGTGGCGATGGTGGCAAGCCTGCCGCCCGGCATCCTGATCGCGCTGCTTCTGGCGCGCGGCCGGTTCTGGGGCAAGACGCTGCTCAACGGCGTGGTGCACCTGCCGCTGGTGCTGCCGCCGGTGGTCACCGGCTATCTGCTGCTGCTCAGCTTCGGTCGGCGCGGGCCGGCAGGGGCGTTCCTCGCCGAGCATTTCGGCATCGTCTTCTCCTTCCGCTGGACGGGTGCGGCGCTGGCCTGCGCGGTCATGGGTTTTCCGCTGATGGTCCGGGCGATCCGCCTGTCGATCGAGGCGGTGGACCGCAAGCTGGAGGCGGCGGCGGGCACGCTCGGGGCCAATTTCGCCTGGATCTTCGCCACCGTCACGCTGCCGCTCATCATGCCCGGCATCATCGCCGGCATGATCCTGTCCTTCGCCAAGGCGATGGGCGAGTTCGGCGCCACCATCACCTTCGTGTCCAACATACCGGGCGAGACCCAGACCCTGCCGTCGGCGATCTACACCTTCACGCAGGTGCCGGGCGGGGACGAGGGGGCGCTGCGGCTCACCATCATCTCCATCATCATCTCGATGGGGGCGCTGGTGGTGTCGGAGGTGTTGGCCCGGCGCGTCGGCCGCAGGCTCGATCTCGAATGACGGTCTGCGTCGACATCGGCCACCGGCTGGGCGCCTTTGCGCTGGAGGCGCGCTTCGACAGCGCCGGCCGGCTGACGGCGCTGTTCGGGCCGTCCGGTTCCGGCAAGACCTCGCTCATCAACATCATCGCCGGGCTCGTCCGACCGCTGAAGGGACGGGTGGAGGTGGACGGGCGCGTGCTGGTCGACACCGAAAAGGGCGTCTTCGTGCCCGTTCACAAGCGCCGCATCGGCATGGTGTTCCAGGATGCGCGGCTGTTCCCGCATATGAGCGTGGCGCACAATCTGCGCTACGGCCGCTGGTTTACGCCGCCGGCCGAGCGCTACGCCAAGACGGACGCGGTGGTGGACCTGCTCGGCATCGGGCACCTGCTGGAGCGGCGGCCGTCGCATCTTTCCGGCGGCGAGAAGCAGCGCGTGGCGATCGGGCGCGCGCTGCTGGCCAGCCCCAGGCTGCTCTTGATGGACGAGCCGTTGGCGGCGCTGGACGACGCGCGCAAGGCCGAGATCCTGCCCTATATCGAGCGCCTGCGCGACGAGACGAAGATCCCGATAGTCTATGTCAGCCATTCGGTGGCCGAGGTGGCGCGGCTGGCCAGCGACGTCGCCGTGCTTGCCGGCGGCCGGGTGAGCGCCTTCGGGCCGACTGCCGAGATCATGCAGCGGCTCGACATCCTGCCCGCCGACGAGCGCGGCGAGGGCGGCGCCCTGCTGGAGACGGCAGTGGCGCATCATGACGAGCGTTTCGGCATGACGGTCCTGACCTCGCCGGCCGGCGAGATCCGCGTGCCGCGCCTCGATCTCGCCGCCGGCGCGGCGGTGCGCCTGCGCATCCGCGCCCGCGACGTCATGGTGGCCACGCAGCGGCCGCAGGGGCTTTCGGCGCTGAACGTGCTGGCGGGAAGGGTGACGGCGCTCGATCCGGGCGAGGGAGCGACGGTAGGCGTGCGCATCGACTGCAACGGCGTGCCGGTGCTGGCGCGCATCACCGGGCAGTCATGCCTGGCGCTCGGGCTGCGGCCGGGGCTGGAGGTGTTCGCCGTCGTCAAGACGGTGAGCTTCGGCGACGCCAATCTCGGCGCCGGCCTTGCCGGCGCGCCGCGCGGCGAGGTGCATCTCTAGCGCGGTGCGGCGGCAAGCGTTATTTCGATTCGTAATAGCGCTTGACCCGGTGTCGCGCTATTGTCGTGAGCGTCACGGAGGAAACGATGCCGTCGCTGAGCCTGCGCATAAACCTCGACCCGGACGGGCGAATCGGCCCCGGCAAGATCGAACTTCTGGAGCAGATCGCCGCCTTCGGCTCCATCTCGGCCGCCGCGCGCGGCATGGAGATGTCCTACAAGCATGCCTGGGACCTGGTGGAGGACATGAACCGCGTGTTCGGCAAGCCGCTGGTGGCGGCCCAGACGGGCGGCCGCAAGGGCGGCGGCGCGCAGCTCACCCAGGTGGGGCTGGCCGTGGTCAGCCGCTACCGCGCCATCGAGCGAGCCGCCGCCTCCGCGGCCGCCGCGCATATGGAGGCGCTGCAGGCCGAGATCGACGCGGGATAGCGCCAGGGCATAGCGCTACTCCTGCGGCTCGCCGGGCCTGCGCAGCAGGTAGGTGTCCATGATCCAGCCCTTGCGGCGGCGGGCCTCGTCGCGCAGCCGCACGATCTCGTCCTCCACGTCGCCGAGCCGGCCGCAGACGAGGACCTCGTCCGGGGTGCCGAGATAGGCGCCCCAGAAGATGGAGAGGTCCTTGTCGGCAAGCGTGCGGAAGGCGCATTTGCCGTCCAGCATGACGATCGCCGTGCCGGCATCGTCGGGCATGCCTTCCTGCGCCAGCCGGCGGCCGGTGGTGACGAGGAAGGCGTCTCCGATGCGGTTCAGCGCCAACCGGTGGCCGGCGGCGAGCGCCTGGACGGAGGTGATGCCGGGAATGACCTCCAGCGCGAATTCGACATTGCCCCTTGCCTGCACCCGCTCCAGGATGCGCAGCGCGCTGTCGTAGAGGCATGGGTCGCCCCAGATCAGGAAGGCGCCGCAGCCGTCTTCGGCCAGTTCGTCGCGGATCAGAGCCTCGTAGATGCCGGCGATCGCCTCGTGCCAGTCGTCCACCGTGGCGCGGTAGGAGGCGGCGGGCTCGGCGCGCACCGGCACCTCGAACTCCACCCGGCGCGATTTAGGGTTGGTGACGAAGCGGTCGCAGATTTCGCGGCGCAGGCCCGCGAGTTCGCTTTTGGCCTCGCCCTTGTCGGGAATGAACAGCACGTCGGCGCGGTTCAGGCCGTTGATGGCCTGGACCGTCATGTGCTCGGGATTGCCGGCGCCGATGCCGACGACGAGAAGGGTGCGCATGGCGTTTGTCCTGCCGCACCGGAACGGGCCTGTCCAGTGCGCAGACACACGCTTGAACCGGCGCGAAAAGATTCTACTGTCGCGGCCTGTCGCCACGCCTCGGGGAATCGCCGCCATGTCCTTCCGCGCCGCGCTCGCATTCAGCGCCGTCCTTACCATCCTTGCCGCTCATCCGGCACTGGCCAACGATTCCATGGCCGAGCTTGGCACCGGCGGGCTGATCCTGTCGCGCAGCGACGTGGTGTCGATGGACAGCGAGGATCTTTTCATCTCGCGCGACAAGGTGACGGTGGACTACGTGTTCCACAACAGCTCCGATGCCGACGTCGACACCATCGTGGCCTTCCCGCTGCCCGACATAGTAGGCCACCCCTATGAGATGCCGGCCATCCCCGATCCCAACGACAATTTCCTCGCCTTCGAGGTGTCGGTCGACGGCCAGCCGGTGAAGGCCGAGCTGGAACAGCGGGCATTCGCGGTCGGCGTCGAGGTGACGGACGAGTTGAAGGCGCAGAACGTGCCGTTCTATCCGTTCGGCAATGCGGTGATCGCGGCCTTGGAGAAGCTGCCGCAGCAGGTGGCGGACGACTGGGTGGCGCGCGGCATCATTATGATCAGCGAGTATGACGACGGCTCCGGCTGGAAGCGCGAGCGCACGCCCTACTGGCGACTGGGCTCCACCTATTGGTGGCGCGCCAGCTTCCCGGCCGGCAAGCAGGTGCATGTTTCGCACCGCTACAAGCCGAGCGTCGGCGGCACGGTGGGCCTGCGTTTCTTCCACGACGGCAAGTTCCAGGACGACTACACCACCTACAAGACCCGCTATTGCATGGACGGCGCCTTCGAGAACGCGGTGCGCAAGGCCGCGAAGAAAAGCCCCTACGGCTATCCCAACCTCTACGAGAGCCGGTTGTCCTATATACTGACCACGGGCGGCAACTGGGCGCTTGGGACGATCGGCAAGTTCAGGCTGACCATCGACAAGGGCACCCCCGACAGCCTGGTTTCCTTCTGCGGCACCAATGTGCGCAAGGTCGGGCCGACGACCTTCGAGATGACGGCCGAGGATTTCTACCCCCAGCGCGACATCGACATCCTGATCCTCGAACGGCCGGCCGACAGCGCGGCAGCCGATGGCGGGAGCGCCGATTGATGCACATCGCCATCCACGTCGCCATCGCCGAGAATGGCGTGATCGGCCGTGACGGCGGCCTGCCATGGCGGCTTTCCACCGATCTGAAGCGGTTCAAGGCCGACACGATGGGCAAACCCGTCATCATGGGCCGCAAGACCTATGAAGGCATCGGCAAGCCGCTGCCGGGCCGGCTCAACATCGTGGTGACCCGCGACCGCGGCTGGCGCGCCGAGGGCGTGGAGGTCGCGCATTCGCTGGACGACGCGATCCGGCTGGCGGAGGCGCGTGCGCGCTGCATGGCAGGCGTCGACGAGGTCTGCATCATCGGCGGCGGGCAGATCTACGGTCAGGCGCTGCCGCTGGCCGACCGGCTGCATGTCACCCATGTTCTGGCCGCGGTGGAGGGCGACGCGCATTTCCCGCCGATCGACCCGGCCGTGTGGCGGCTGGTGCGCTCGCAGGACGTTCCCGCCGGCGAGAAGGACAGCCATGCCACGCGCCACAGCATCTACGAGCGTCGCTCCGGCGCTTCCTGAGCAGGACAAACCGTCGCGGGAGGCATCCCGCGCGCCGGCAAATGGCGTGCAAGCGCCTGCGACGCGTTGAAAGCGTGGCGCGGCCTGCCTATAGAAGGACAACTGCCCCGCTGATCGCGGGGGCGAGCGCCGCCGCGCGGCGCTGAGGGATCGAGCGAAAGGACATTCATGCCCTGGAACGACAAGAGCGGCGGTGGCGGCCCGTGGGGCGGCGGCGGCAATCAAGGCCCGTGGGGGCAGGGACCGCGCGGGCCGAGCGGTCCGCAAGGCTCGCCGCCCGATCTCGAGGACATCATCCGGCGCGGCCAGGACAGGCTTCGCCACGCGCTGCCCGGCGGCGGCGGCTCGGGTCCCGCATTCTGGATCCTGCTTCTTTTGGTCCTGGTCGTGCTGTGGGCGTTCAAGGCGGTCTACACCGTGCAGCCGGACGAAGTGGCCGTGGAACTGCGCTTCGGCAAGCCCAAGCAGCAGCTTTCCGAACCCGGCCTGCACTTCCACTGGTGGCCGGTCGAGACCGTCGAGACGGCCAAGATTTCCGAGCAGCTCGTCAACATCGGCGGCGGCGCGCGCAGCGGCGACACGTCGGGCCTGATGCTGTCGGGCGACCAGAACATCGTCAACGTGCAGTTCTCCGTCGCCTACCAGGTGTCGGACCCCAAATCCTATCTGTTCGACGTCTCCGACCCTGACGGCATGCTGCGCCAGGTGGCCGAGAGCGCCATGCGCGAGGCGGTGGGCCGGCGTCCGGCGCAGGACATCTTCCGCGACGACCGCCAGGGCATCGCCACCTCTGTGCGCGAGATCATCCAGAACACGCTGGACGGCTACCATGCGGGCCTCACCGTCAACGCGGTCTCCATCGAGGACGCGGCGCCGCCGCGCGAAGTGGCCGACGCCTTCGACGAGGTGCAGCGCGCCGAGCAGGACGAGGACCGCTTCGTGGAAGAGGCCAACCAGTATTCCAACCAGAAGCTCGGCCAGGCCCGCGGCCAGGCGGCGCAGGTCCGCGAGGAGGCGGCCGCCTACAAGAACCGCGTGGTGCAGGAGGCCGAGGGCGAGGCGCAGCGCTTCATCTCGGTCTATGACGAATATGCCAAGGCGCCCGAGGTGACGCGTCGGCGCCTCTACCTGGAGACGATGGAGAAAGTGCTGAAGGATTCGAGCAAGGTGATCGTTGAGCCGGGCACGGGGCAGGGGGTGGTTCCATATCTGCCGCTGCCGGCCCTGCAGCCGAAGGCTCCGGCCGCGCCCGCGGGAGGCAAGCAGTGATGTCGAACCGTTTTCCCGCCATCGTGGCCGCCGTCGCAGTCATACTGTTCCTGGCCTACTCCTCCATCTTCGTGGTCAACGCCCGCCAGCAGGCCATCGTGCTGCGCTTCGGCGAGATCGTCGACGTCAAGAGCGAGCCGGGCATCTACTTCAAGCTGCCGTTCTCCTTCTTCGACGCCGACACGGTGCAGATGGTCGAGAAGCGCGTGCTGCGCTTCGATCTCGACAACATCCGCGTGCAGGTCTCGGGCGGCAAGTTCTACGAGGTGGACGCCTTCATCGCCTACCGCATCTCCGACCCGCGCGTGTTCCGTTCCGCGGTTTCCGGCTCGATCGACCTGGCCGAGCAGCGGCTGAGGACCCGCCTCGACGCTGCGCTTCGCCGCGTCTACGGCTTGCGCGGCTTCGAGGCGGCACTTTCGGAAGAGCGCGCTTCCATGATGCGCGAGGTGCGCGACCAGCTTCGGCCGGATGCGACCTCCCTCGGCCTCGAGATCGACGACGTGCGCATCCGCCGCACCGACCTGACGGCGGAGGTTTCGCAGCAGACCTTCGACCGTATGAAGGCCGAGCGTCTGGCCGAGGCCGAGCGCCTTCGCGCTCGCGGCAACGAGGCGGCGCAGCGCATCCGCGCCCGCGCCGACCGCGAAGTCGTCGAGATCGTGGCCGAAGCCAACAAGGAATCGGAGATCCTGCGCGGCGAGGGCGATGCCCAGCGCAACGCCACCTTCGCTGCCGCCTACCAGCGCGACCCGGCCTTCTTCGACTTCTATCGTTCGCTCAACGCCTATACGGAGGCGCTTGACAACACCGGAACGACGATGCTGCTGTCGCCGAATTCGGAGTTCTTCCGCTTCTTCCGCGACCCGGAAGGCAAGCTGCCGGGCGCCGTCGAGGCGCCTGCCGCAGCCGCACCGGCAGTTCCGGCTGCACCGGCCGCCCAGCCGGGCGCCGGGCAGTAGGGTGCGGGACTTCGTCGTCGCCGTCGGACTGGTTCTCGTCTTCGAGGGTCTCGTCTACGGCGGCTTTCCCAACCTTGCCCGCAGGCTGGCCTCGGAGGTGCTTTCCATGCCCGAGGCCGTGCTGCGGGCGGCGGGGCTGGCGGCCATCGCGGCCGGCGTCGCCCTGGTGTGGCTGGCGCGCGGCTGAGCCGTCCGCAGCCGGGCGCGGTTTTGTCCGGCGCGGCTTTCCATAGCCGCAAACGTGCCTTAATTCTTGCCGACAACGATGCGCAGGGCGCTTCCGCGGCGAAGCGCCCGCCCTTCTCCAACGAGCTGCCGGGAGGCCCTGGATGACAAGAAAGACACTCCTGCGCGCGACGGGCATGGCCCTTGGCGGAACCGCGGCGGCGCTCGCCCTGGGCCTGCTGGCCGCACCTGCCTTCGCGCCGCCGGCCGCAGCCTCCAGCATGTCCGCGGCGGCCGCCAACGGCCCCGCTTCCGTCGCCGATCTCGCCGAGGGCCTGCTCGGCGCGGTGGTCAATATCTCGACCTCGCAGACCGTGAAGGGCACCGAAGGGCCGGGCGCGGTTCCCATGCCGCAACTGCCGGAAGGCTCGCCCTTCCAGGATTTCTTCGACGATTTCTTCAAGGATCGCGGCAATCGCGGCGGCGGCTCGCAGAAGGTGCAGTCGCTCGGCTCCGGCTTCGTCATCGACGCCGAGCAGGGCATCGTGGTGACCAACAACCACGTGATCGCCGATGCCGACGACATCGAGGTCAATTTCTCGGACGGCACCACGCTGAAGGCCACGCTGGTGGGCACCGACACCAAGACCGACATCGCCTTGCTGAAAGTGGACCCCAAGGGCCACAAGCTGACGGCGGTGAAGTTCGGCGATTCCGCCAAGATGCGCATCGGCGACTGGGTGATGGCGATCGGCAATCCGTTCGGCCTCGGCGGCTCGGTGACGCTGGGCATCGTGTCGGCGCGCAACCGCGACATCAATTCCGGGCCCTATGACGATTTCATCCAGACGGACGCCGCCATCAACCGCGGCAATTCCGGCGGCCCGCTGTTCAACATGAACGGCGAGGTGATCGGTATCAACACGGCCATCATCTCGCCCACCGGCGGCTCCATCGGCATCGGCTTCGCCATTCCCTCGGAACTTGCGACCGGCGTGGTCGATCAGTTGCGGGAATATGGCGAGACGCGGCGCGGCTGGCTCGGCGTGCGCATCCAGCCGGTGACGGCCGACATCGCCGAAAGCCTCGGCATGACGAGCGCCAACGGCGCGCTGGTGGCCGGCATCATCAAGGGCGGTCCCGTCGACAACGGCTCGGTGCAGCCGGGAGACGTCATCATCAAGTTCGACGGACGCGATATCCGCGACATGCACGACCTGCCGCGCGCCGTCGCCGAAAGCCCGGTCGGCAAGTCGGTGGACGTCGTTATCGTGCGCAAGGGCAAGGAGCAGACCGTCACGGTCACGCTCGGGCGGCTGGAGGACGGCGAGAAGCTGGCCGAGGGCGAGAACGGCAGTCCCGACGGCAATAAGGGCGGCGACGAGGCGGCGCCGGTGGCAACCGCTTCCGTGCTGGGCATGACGGTGGGCGAGCTGAACGAGGCGACGCGCACCAAGTTCGGGATCGCGGCCTCCGTTTCGGGCGTGGTCATCACCGACGTCGCCAAGGATTCGGCGGCGGCCGAGCGCGGCGTGCAGCCGGGCGACGTCATCACCGAGATCGCGCAGGAATCGGTGTCGTCGCCGAAGGACGTGATGGACCGCATCGGCGCGCTGAAGGAGCAGGGGCGCAAGAACGCGCTTTTGATGCTGGCTTCCAAGACCGGCGAGCTGCGCTTCGTCACGGTGCGCATGGATTGAGTCCGAAAAAGCCTGCAGGCTTTTGATTTTGAATGAAGAAAGGCGGCTACGAGGCCGCTTTTCCCTTTTCCCACTCCCGGCGCGTCAGCCGGTAGAAGACATGCCGCCGCAAATGCGGATGCGTCTCGGGCACGCCCGGATGGTCGAAGTCGCGGGACGGGTCGGCCGTCATGCCGATGCGCTCCATGACCGCGGTCGAGCGCTGGTTGTTCGCCACCGCAAATGAGACGATCTCGTCCAGGCCGAGCGTCTCGAAACCGAAGTCCAGCCAGGCGCGCGCGGCCTCGGCGACATAGCCTCTGCCCCAGAATTCCGGCGCCAGCCGCCAGCCGATTTCGATGGTATCTGCCGGCAGAAAGGGCATGTGGCCGGTCCTGCTCAATCCGACGAAGCCGATGCATTCGCCGGTTGCGGCGATCTCGGCCGGGGTCCAGCCGAAGCCCTGCCGGGCTATCGTGTCGCGGAATTCGTCCATCTTGGCGTCCGCCTGGGCGCGGTCGCGGCGGAAGGGGAAGAACTCCATCACGCGCTCGTCGCTGTTGATGCGGTGGAAGAGGTCGCGGTCGCGCTCTTCCCAGTTGCGCAGGATCAGGCGTTGGGTGCGGATGGGCTTCAATGCGCGAACTCCGCGCGCGTATAGCCCTGCAGAAAGAGCAGGGCGGTCAGGTCGCCATGGTCGATGCGGATCTGCGCTGCCGCGGCGACCGAGGGCTTGGCATGCAGCGCCACGCCGGTGCCCGCCAGTTGCAGCATGTCGAGGTCGTTGGCGCCGTCGCCCACGGCGATCGCTTCGTCCGGCGATAGTCCCAGCCGCGCCGAGATGTCGAGCAGGGCTTCGGCCTTGGCCGCGCGGCCCAGGATAGGCTCGCCGACTTCGCCGACGAAGCGGCCGTCCCGTTCGATGAGCCGGTTGGCGCGGTGCTCGTGAAAGCCGAGCATGTCGGCGATGCGGCCGGTGAACACCTCGAAGCCGCCTGAAACGAGGGCGGTGTGGGCGCCGGCATTGCGCATGGTCTGCACCAGCGTGCGTCCGCCCGACGCCAGCGTCAGCCGGCCGGCGACGATGCGGTCGACCACGGCGATGTCGAGGCCCTGCAGCAGCGCCACCCGTTCCCGCAAAGCCGGCTCGAAGGCGATCTCGCCGTTCATCGAGCGGGCGGTGATGGCCGCCACGCGCTCCTTGAGGCCCACTTCGTCGGCCAACTCGTCGATGCACTCCTGGCCGATCATGGTGGAATCCATGTCGGCGAGCAGCAGCTTCTTGCGCCGGCCCGCCTCCGGCTGGACAGCCAGATCGATCGGCTCGGCGGCCAGAGACCGGCGCAGCGCGGCCTCGGCCTCCGCCGCGTCCATGCCGTGCGGCAGCGCGATGTCGCAGGCGATCGTCTCGTCGAGCCAGCGCGGGGCGCTTGCGCCGACCGCATGCGAGGCCATATTCGCAAGCGCCGGCGACAGGGCGCGCGCGGCTGGATGGGAAATGAGCGTGGCGACGAGAGACATGGAAGCTTCCGATGGAATGGCGGGCACGGGCCGCGTGAAGAATGCGATCCTGATAGCCGGGCCGACAGCCAGCGGCAAGTCGGCGCTGGCGCTCGAACTGGCGCGGCAAAACGGCGGCGTCGTGGTCAACGCCGATTCCATGCAGGTCTATTCGGTGCTGAACGTGCTGACGGCACGCCCGACGCTGGCGGACGAGGCGCGTGCGCCGCATCTGCTCTACGGCCATGTGCACCCGTCCGTGGCCTATTCCACCGGCGCCTGGCTGCGCGACGTGGAGCGCCTCATCGAGGAGGCGGCGCTCGCCGGCTGCCCGGCGGTCTTCGTGGGCGGCACCGGTCTCTACTTCCGTGCGCTGACGGAAGGGATCGCCGGGATGCCGGACATTCCGGCGGCCGTGCGGGAGCATTGGCGCGCGGAGCTGGCCCGGCACGGCTCCGCCCGCCTGCATGCGATCCTGGTCGATCGCGACCATGCGGCGGCGGCGCGGCTGCGGCCGGGCGACGGGCAGCGCATCGTGCGGGCGCTGGAGGTGCTGGATGCCTCGGGCCGCTCCATCCTGGACTGGCAGGCCGCAAAGGGCCTGCCGCTGATCGACCGCGCAAGCGCCCGCTGCCTCGTCATCGAGCCGGAGCGCGCGGCACTGGTGCGGCGCATCGATGCGCGGTTCGACGCGATGATGCGGGACGGCGCGCTGGAGGAGGTGCGCGAACTGGGCACGCTGGGGCTCGACCCGGCGCTGCCGGCCATGAAGGCGATAGGCGTGCCGGAACTCGGCGCGGCGCTCACCGGCGAACTGGTCATGGACGAGGCGCTTGAGCGCGCCAAGATCGCGACCCGCCAATACGCCAAGCGCCAGGCGACGTGGTTCCGCCACCAGCTCGGTCCGGAGTGGAGACGGCTTCCCGCCGCTCAACCGTAAGCGCGCGCAAATGCGACGGCGCACGGAGAGGGCGTGGAAACCATGACCGCGGCTTCCGCATGTTTGGCAATTTCAGATAGAAATTACGATCGATATATTTGTACTTAAAGTTGTGGAAATTAACTTGTCGGTAAGGCGCCGGCCGCATAACGGTTGGCAGCAACTTTCCGGCGGGCGGCAATGCGTTTCCACAGGGCGGAATCGGCATTCTTCATCTTCATTTTCGTGATTCTCGGGGCTGGCCTGGTCACGCTGCATGCCTATGATTTCCTGCAGTCGTTCGCAGCCGGCCTGACGCGCCCCTCGCGTATTGCCGACATCGCCTATTTGAACCGGCTTCTGTTCTTCACGGGCGTGCTTTTGAGCACTGCGCTGTTCTTCGGCACCTTCTTCATCTACCCGCTGATACGGGAGCAGGTTCGCGAGGAAGGAAAGCTGCGCGCCATGGCGCGCTCGCTCAGCGTCCGCTCCGAGACGCTGGAGCATGCCGCGCTGACCGATGGTCTGACCGGCATGCAGAACCGTCGCTACTTCGACGACGCGCTGAAGGAATACATTGCCGAGTTCCACCGCATCGGCAAGCCGCTGGGCCTCATGATCCTCGATCTCGACCATTTCAAGCAGGTCAACGACACCTATGGCCACGACGTCGGCGACGCCGTGCTGAAGGCCGTCGCCGACTGCCTGAAGTCGATGACGCGCTATCACGACATCGTCGCCCGGCTGGGAGGCGAGGAATTCGCCGTGGTGACGCCCAATATGGACGCCGACACGCTGGAGCGGTTCGCGGAGCGCATCCGCAAGGCGATCGCGGCCATGCCGGTCGCGGCAGGCGACGTGCGGCTCATGGTCACCGCGAGCGTCGGGCTTGCCCTATGGAACGGCAAGGAGACGGCCGAGGAATTCTATCGCCGGGCCGACCGGCAACTCTACGAGGCGAAGCGGCAGGGCCGCAACCGGGTGTGCGCGTAAGGTCTCTCTTGCTGCCTCGCCCGACGGGCGGTTGCCGTCGCCGGGATCGTTCGACCAGCTCAATCCCTTTGCGGGCGCATGCCGAAGGTGGCGGGTTTCAGGCCGAAGCGCGAATCGAGGTCGGCTTCCGGCACGATGCGCGGCGCCGAAGACGGAGTGCGATAGCCTGGATCACCGGCCTGCCGCGTGGCGTCCACGGTCTCGGAGAAGGCAAGCGCCGCCGGCTGCGGCTTCGGTACGTTGCGCAACCGCTCGACGATGCCGGCAAGGTCCACCTCGCCGCTTGGCGCCTGTTCCGCCGTGCCTGCGTGCTTTGCCGAACCCGGGATAAGGCTGGGCTCGAGCCGCTCGAACTTCAACCGCATGGTGGTGGCGACGCCCTCGCCGAAGGCGATCGCCTCGCGCTGGCCCATGGAGGAGAGGAAGGCGAGGCTGGACGCGGAGGAATCGGCGATGGCCGAGCGGATGATGGCCTGGTCCTGCTCGTTGGCCAGCCGCATGGCGAAGAATGTCGAGCACTGCGACAGGATCGTGGGATCGAGTTCGCCCGGCCGCTGCGTGACCACGCCGAGATAGCAGCCATATTTGCGGCCTTCCTTGGCGATGCGCGACAGGGCGTGCCGGGTGGGCGCGAAGCCGAGCCGCGGGTCGGCGGGCATGTAGCGGTGCGCTTCCTCGCAAAGCAGCAGCAATTGCAGCCTTCCCTCGCTCCACAAGGCGAGATCGAAGGCGAGCCGCGCCAGCACCGAGCAGACGGAGTTGACCACTTCGGAAGGCATGCCGGCCATTTCGAAGCAGGTCACCGGGCGGTTGTGGTGCGGCACGCGGAAGATCTTGCCGATGGTCTCGTGGATCGTGTCCTCGATCAGGCGCGAATTGAACATGAAGCGGTAGCGCGGGTCGGCCGCGGCCTGTTCGACGCGCGCCTTGAGCGCCTTCAGCGCCGGCCGGTCGACCTTGCTTTCCAGCAGGCCCATGCGCTCGTCGATCTGCTTGAGGAGATCGGCGATGCGGTAGGGAACCGGCGTGTCGGCAGTCAGCATGTCGGCACCGCGGCGCAGGAAGGTGCCCGAATGCGGATTGCGATAGAGGTTCTTGGCGATCGGGATCAGGTCCCGCAGCATGTCCACCTCTTCGGGCACGGGTTCGCGCCCGCGGAACAGCACTTCGGCGAACTCCTCCAGCCGGAACATCCAGAACGGCAGGTCGAGCGTCGTGGTGTCGACCCTCACGCAATGTTCGGGCAGCGAGGCGGCGAACTCGTTGTGCGGATCGAGGATGAGCACCCTGAGGTCCGGGCGCGCTGCGATCGTCTTGCGCAGGATCAGCGACACGGCGGTCGACTTGCCGACGCCGGTGGTGCCGACCACGGCGAAGTGACGCGCCAGCGTGTCGTCGATGGCGATGTTGGCGGCGATGTTCTCGTCCTGCGAAAGCGAGCCGATGGTCACGGCGCGGCGGCCGGCGAGGTCGTAGACGGCCTCGAGGTCGCGGCTGCGGATCCGATGCGCGACGGCGCCGATATGGGGATAGTTGGCGATGCCGCGGTCGAATACCGGCCTGGCGTCCGGCTCGGTGCTGTCGCGCACCTCGCCCACCAGTTCGACGCTGACCTCGATCGGGTTGCTGCCGCCATCGTCCCAGGCGCGGTCGGGCTTGCCGATAGCATAGACGAGCCCCACGGTGCGGGCCGTGCCGAGATTGATGGAGATCATCTTGCCGACCGTCCATTGGGCGGAGGCGCCGGCCAGGGAACCGTCGGCGAAGGCGCTGATGGTGGCGCGAGCGCCGTCGCACTGCACGACATGGCCGAGGATACGGCTGTCGTTCTGCGCCGCGTCCCGACGCTCCTGTGACGTCATTTCGCCTGCGGAAGCTTCGCGTTCGACGAACATGGAAAGGCCTGCACCCCGCTACCTTCGAGGAGCAAAGCCTACGCGGCGCCGGTTAAGGGCGCGTGTGACGGAAAGGTAAAGCAGGCTTTAAGAAATGCGCGGCAATTTGACGGAAATTCCGCCGGCAGGCCGGTCCTGGTGCCGAAAAGCGAAATCGGCCATTGACGTGCCTCGGCTTTCGCTCTTATTGTCCGCGACCATGAATATGGCACTCATTCTCGTAGGCTGGCGCATGGGCAAGGCGGTGTAACCGCCGGGCGGCATCCACCCATGCGCAACACACAGGCTCCCTCGGGGGCCTTTTTTATTGCCCGAAACAGGACTAGACGCAGCAGACGCCGACACGGCAAGGAAACGGGACCAGACGTATGAGCAACGGACAGAGCGAAAGGCGCGAGATGACGGGCGCCGAAATGGTGGTGCAGGCGCTGATCGACAACGGCGTCAAGCACGTCTTCGGCTATCCGGGCGGCGCGGTGCTTCCGATCTACGACGAGATTTTCCAGCAGGAAGACGTCCAGCACATCCTGGTGCGCCACGAGCAGGGGGCCGGGCACGCGGCCGAGGGCTATGCGCGTTCCACCGGCAAGGCGGGCGTGATGCTGGTCACCTCGGGGCCGGGCGCCACCAACGCCGTCACCGCCCTGCAGGACGCGCTGATGGATTCCATCCCGCTGGTGTGCATTACCGGCCAGGTGCCGACGTCGCTGATCGGCTCCGACGCGTTCCAGGAATGCGACACGGTCGGCATCACGCGCCCCTGCACCAAGCACAATTGGCTGGTGAAGGACGTCAACCAGCTCGCCGCCACCATCCACGAGGCGTTCCACATCGCCACCACCGGCCGTCCCGGCCCGGTCGTGGTCGATATCCCCAAGGACGTCCAGTTTGCTAGGGGCGCCTATGTGTCGCCGCAGACGGCGCCGCGCACCAGCTACCAGCCGAAGCTCCAGGGCGACCTCGACAAGGTCAAGGCGGCGGTGGAACTGATGGCGAACGCCAGGCGGCCCGTCCTCTACACCGGCGGCGGCGTCATCAATTCCGGGCCGGAAGCCAGCCATCTGCTGCGCGAACTGGTCGACCTCACCGGCTTCCCGATCACCTCGACGCTGATGGGCCTGGGCGCCTATCCGGCCTCGGGCAAGAACTGGCTGGGCATGCTGGGCATGCACGGCACCTACGAGGCCAACTTGGCCATGCACGACTGCGATGTGATGGTGTGCATCGGCGCGCGCTTCGACGACCGCATCACCGGCCGTCTGGATGCGTTCTCGCCGAATTCCAAGAAGATCCACATCGACATCGATCCCTCCTCGATCAACAAGAACGTGCGCGTCGACATCGGCATTCTGGGCGACGTCGGCCGGGTGCTGGAGGATCTGGTGCGGCTGTGGCGGGCCACCGCCAAGGCGGACAAGAAGGCGCTGCATCCCTGGTGGGAGCAGATCGCCAAGTGGCGGGCGCGCGATTCGCTCGCCTACAAGCCGAACCCGGACGTCATCATGCCGCAATATGCCATCCAGCGCCTCTATGCGGCGGCGAAGGGGCGCGACACCTACATCACCACCGAGGTCGGCCAGCACCAGATGTGGGCGGCGCAGCACTTCCATTTCGATCAGCCGAACCGCTGGATGACCTCGGGCGGGCTGGGCACGATGGGCTACGGACTGCCGGCGGCGCTGGGCGTGCAGATCGCGCATCCCGACGCGCTGGTCATCGACATCGCCGGCGACGCCTCGGTGCAGATGACCATCCAGGAGATGAGCGCGGCGGTGCAGTACGAGGCGCCGATCAAGATCTTCATCCTGAACAACCAATATATGGGCATGGTGCGCCAGTGGCAGCAGCTTCTGCACGGCAACCGTCTGTCGCATTCCTACACGGAGGCGATGCCGGACTTCGTCAAGCTGGCGGAAGCCTACGGCGCGCACGGCATCCGCTGCGAAAAGCCGGACGAACTGGACGACGCCATTGCCGAGATGATCTCGGTGAAGAAGCCGGTGCTGTTCGACTGCCGCGTGGCCGCCCTGGCCAACTGCTTCCCGATGATCCCCTCGGGCAAGGCGCATAACGAGATGCTCCTGCCCGACGAGGCCACCGACGAGGCCGTCGCCAACGCCATCGACGCCAAGGGACGCGAGCTGGTGTAGGGAAGGCGCTTCGGTGCCTTCTTCGCATGCAATGGAAACAGGCGGTTAGCGCCCAGATTTGAGACCGAGAATCAAAAAGATGAACGCCCAGCTTCAGCCCACCGGCTCCGCCTACTTCATCGCCAGTGAAACCGAAATTCCCGAAACGCACACGCTCTCGGTCCTCGTCGACAACGAGCCGGGCGTCCTTGCCCGCGTCATCGGCCTTTTCTCCGGGCGCGGCTACAACATCGAGAGCCTCACCGTTTCGGAAACCGAGCACGAGACGCATCTGTCGCGCATAACCATCGTCACGCGCGGCACGCCGCATGTGCTGGAGCAGATCAAGCACCAGCTCGAGCGCATCGTGCCGGTGCGCCGCGTGGTGGACCTGACCGTGCGCGCCCGCGAACTCGGGCAGGAGCGGCCGCTGGAGCGCGAGCTTGCGCTGGTGAAGGTTTCCGGCAAGGGCGACGCCCGCGTCGAAGCGCTCAGGCTCGCCGACGCGTTCCGGGCCCATGTGGTGGACGCCAACACCGAGCATTTCATCTTCCAGATCACCGGCAAGAGCACGAAGATCGACCAGTTCATCGGCATCATGCGCCCGCTCGGCCTGGTCGAGATCTGCCGCACCGGCGTGGCGGCCATGAACCGCGGCTCTCAAGGAATGTAGGCCGGGCGAGGCCGCACGGCGAAAGGGCGGGAAACGACGGGCGGCAACCGCCCGGCGGGTCAGAAGCCGACGTTTTCGTTGATGTAGAAAGTGTTGAGCAGGGTGATGCGCGGCTGCTCTATCGGCGTACGGATCATCGGCCGGCCATGCCAGCTCATCTTCAGCAGCGAATGATAGGCTTTCAGCACCACGAAGGCATACCCCACATTGGGCAGGAACGGCAGCATCTTGACCGGTTCCAGCCCGTAGGAGCCCACATGCATCAGGCCCTTCAGCGAGGCCCTGTAGAGCGTCGTGCCCATTTCCCGCTGGCTCTCGTCGGCCGGGCAGTAGAGCTGCATGGTGACGACCTTCTTGCGCGTGTCGGGATGCGGCTTGATGTGGTAGCCGTCCCTGTCGCGGTAGAGAACGGGCTTGGCCACCAGCCGCAGGTCGTCCGGGCCGGCGACCTTGTCGCCGCGGGCGCGGATGACCAGTCCTTCGTGAAGCCGGCGGCGGATCACGTCCTCCAGTTCGCGCGAGGTCAGCATCGCCGACACCGCAGCCCACATGTCGCGCAGGCCGGCATCGACATTGCCGACATTGTCTCCGTAGAGCCGCAGGGCCATGCGGGTGCCTTCCCCGTTGATCGGGTCGTACCCCTCGGTGGGGATCGACTTGATCATTTCGGCATAGAAATCCGCCGGAAAGAAATTGCGGAAGAAGATGTGGGGGAAGGGCAGCGAGAACCCGTCGGCGGCCTCGACGCTCGCCACCGCGTGATCGATCAGTTCCTGGACAAGGCTGTGTTGTTCGGCTTTGGCAATTCCGGACATGGCTCACCCGTTCTTGGCGAAGGTGTCGGGACTGGGATGCGGCCGGCGCGTTCTTCCCGGAACGGACGCCGGAATTCGAAACAGCGACACACTCTATATCGCTTTGCCCGGTTCGTTCAATCCCGGACCGGACGATGCGCCCGCGACGGCTTTCCGTCGTCGGATCTTTCCTCGGAGCCGCAGCATGACCGCTGATGCCTTTCTTGCCCTGCTGGTTTATGCGCTGGTCACCTCGATCACGCCGGGACCGAACAATTTCATGCTGCTGGCGTCCGGGGTCAATTTCGGCTTCGTGCGCACGGTGCCGCATATGCTCGGCATCGGCATCGGCTTTCTGGTGCTGCTGCTGGCGGTGGGCTTCGGGCTGGGGGCGGTGCTGACGGCGTTTCCGGCCCTGCACACGGTCCTGAAGGTCGCCGGGGGCGCCTACCTGCTCTATCTTGCCTGGAAGATCGCCATGTCGCGCTCCATGGGCGCGGAGGCCGGGGCCAAGGCGCGGCCGATGAATTTCCTGGAGGCGGCCGCCTTCCAGTGGGTCAATCCCAAGGCGTGGGTCATGGCCATCACGGCCATGGCCGTCTACACCAATCCCGACCAGCCCTTCCTGTCGGTGGTGGTGATCTCGCTGGCATTCGCGGTGGTCAACCTTCCCAGCGTCTCCACCTGGGCCGGCTTCGGCACGGCGCTGCGCGGCTTCCTGTCGGAGCCGATGCGGCTGAAATGGTTCAACATCGCCATGGGCGTTTTGCTGGCCGCTACCTTGTGGCCGATGCTGCGCTGAACCTCGGGTTGTGCCGGCGCTGCGCCATTAAATCTTTGTAATGCCTGGCACGGGCTCTTTTTCGCCGTTCCTCGACCCTATCTAACTGGCACGCCGCCGGTTAAAAATGCCGTCAAGAATTCATTGGCCGGGTCGAGAGGGCCTGTCTGCGATGCGCGCAAACGCCATGTATTCCATGCTCGGTGCCGCTTGCCTCGTGCTTGCGGCGGGGCTGTATTTCTTTCCCGGCCTGGTCGCCAAGGGCCGCCAGGCATTGTGGCCGACGCCGACGGCGTCCGACACGGCGCACAGCGGCGCGCAGCAGGGCGTCTCCGTGGTCTCGGCAACCGCCTCGACGGCGGACTTCCCCATCCGGCGCTATGCCATCGGCTTCATCGCCTCGCCGGCGGTCGTCAATGTCAATGCGCGCATTTCAAGCCAGATCGTCTCGATCGCGGTCAAGGACGGCCAGATGGTCAAGGCGGGCGATCTCTTGTTCAAGCTGGACGACCGGGCGCTGAAGGCGCAGGTGGCGCACGACCAGGCCATGCTCGACAAGGACCAGGCGACGCTGGTGAGCAACACCGCCGATCTCGACCGCGCCAAGGACCTCGTCGCCAAGCAGGCCGGCACCCAGCAGGCCTACGACCAGGCGCTGGCCGTGCAGAAGGCGCAGGCCGCGACCGTGGAGGCCGACAAGGCCCAGCTCGACGCCGACACGATCCAGCTCGGCTTCGCCACCATCACGTCGCCGATCACCGGCCGCCTCGGGGCGATCAACGTCGCCGTGGGCGATCTGGTCGGCCCCTCCAGCGGCAGTTCCGGCAGCGGCGCCGTTGCCGCGACGCCGCTCGTCACCGTCACGCAGATGGACCCTCTGGAGGTCGATTTCACCCTGCCGGAAGGTGATCTCGACCTGCTGCACAAGGCGCTCGCCAAGCCGCAGCCGGGGGCGGTGGTGCTGCAACAGGACGGCAATCCGAAGCCGGTCGGCTCCGGCACGCTCGATTTCGTGGATTCCAGCGTCGACACGGCCTCGGGCACCATCGCGGCGCGCGCCAGCGTGCCCAATCCCGATCTGGCGCTGTGGCCGGGCCAGTATGTGACCGTGGTGGTGAATGCCGGCACGATGCCGCAGATGGTCTCCATTCCCACGGTGGCCGTCCAGCCCAGCCAGAAGGGTTCGTTCGTCTATGTCGTCAAGCCCGACGACACGGTCGAGATGCGGCCGGTGAAGGTGGCCCTTACCGCGGGCGACAACAGCGCCATCAGCGACGGTCTCAAGAGCGGCGAGAAGGTGGTGGTCGAAGGCCAGACGCGGCTGAAGAACGGCGCGGCCGTGCGCGAGGCCAAGGCTCCTGCGGCCTCCCCGGGCGCGGCGCCCGACAAGCTGGCCGAGCAGAGCGCTGCGGACGGAACCCGGCCATGATCTCCGAATTCTGCATCCGCAGGCCGGTCGCCACGCTGCTGATGTCGTTCGCGCTGGTGCTGGCGGGGCTGTTTGCCTACAAATTCCTGCCCGTCGCAGCACTTCCCAGCACGGAATTCCCCGTCGTCAACGTGTCGGCGCAACTGCCGGGCGCCTCGCCCGAGACGATGGCGACATCGGTGGCGACGCCGCTCATCAAGCAGTTCTCAACGATCGCCGGCATCGATTCCATCGCCACCACCAACTCGCTCGGCTCGACCTCCATCGCCATCCAGTTTGTGCTGAACCGCGACATCGACGCAGCCGCCGCCGACGTGCAGGCCGCGATCGCGCGGACGCAGAAGCAGTTGCCGCCGCAGATGACGTCGCCGCCCAGCTATCGCAAGGTGAACCCTGCCGACGCGCCGATCCTGCTTTTGTCGCTGGTCAGCGACACGGTGCCGATGACCGATCTCGACGCTTTCGCCGAGAACGTCATATCGCCCTCGCTCTCCACCATCGACGGCGTCGCCCAGGTGTCGATCTTCGGCCAGCAGAAATATGCCGTGCGCATCCAGATCGACCCCACGGCGCTGGCCGCGCGCGGCATTTCCATCGACCAGTTGCAGGCGGCGGTCGCATCGGCCAACAGCACGACCCCGCTCGGCGTGCTGCAGAACGACCAGCAGCAGATCACCATCACCTCCAACACGCCGCTGTCCAATGCGGCAGGCTTCGCCGACCTCATCATCGCCACCAAGGACGGCCATCCCATCCGGCTTGGCGAGGTGACGCGCGTGGTCGATTCGGTCCAGACCACCACGACAGCAAGCTGGTACGACGGCACGCGCGCCATCATCCTGGCCGTGCAGCGCCAGCCCGACGCCAACACGGTCGACGTGGTCGACCGCGTCAAGGCCATGCTGCCTTCCTTCGAGAACCAGATGCCGGCAGCCGCCCAGATCAAGCTGCTCAACGACCGCTCCACCTCGATCCGCGCCGCCGTCAGCGACGTGCAATTCACGCTGCTGCTCACCATCGCGCTGGTGGTGATGGTGATCTTCCTGTTCCTGCGGCGGCTGACGGCCACCGTCATCCCGGCCGTGGCGGTGCCGATCTCGCTGATCGCCACGCTGGCGGTGATGTATGTCTTCGGCTTCTCCATCGACAACATCTCGCTCATGGGCCTGACGCTCGCGGTGGGGCTGGTGGTGGACGACGCCATCGTCATGCTGGAAAACATATTCCGGCACATGGAGGAGGACGGGCTCGGCGCCTTCGAGGCGGCGCTGAAGGGCTCGCGCGAGATCGGCTTCACCATCATCTCCATCTCGATCTCGCTGGTGGCGGTGTTCATTCCCGTGCTGCTGATGGGCGGCGTCATCGGCCGCATCTTCAACGAGTTCGCGGTGGTGGTGACGGTCGCGATCCTGGCGTCGATGTTCGTGTCGCTGACGCTCACCCCGATGCTGTGCTCGCGCCTGCTGCGGTTTTCGGGCGGCAGGAAGGGCGAGGCCCAGGCGCAGGAGCATGACAAGGGCGCCTTCCTGCGCGGCTACGACCGGCTGCTGAGCTTCTGCCTGCGCAACCATGCGCTGGTCTTCGTCGTCTTCGTCGTCACGGCGGCCCTGTCGATCTGGCTGATCGAGATTTCGCCGAAGGGCTTCTTTCCCCAGGAGGACATCGGCCAGATCTCCGTGACCACGCAGGCGCGCCAGGACATCTCCTTCGACGCCATGGTGAAGCTGCAGGGCGAGGTGGCCGACGTGTTCCAGAAATCGCCCTTCGTGGCCAATGTCGCATGGTCGGTGGGCGGTGGCGGCAACGGTTCGCAGGCCATGAACCAGGGCCAGCTCTTCGTGGAGCTGAAGCCGAAGGGCCAGCGCCCCGATCTCGAAACCGTTCTGGCCGCGCTGCGCCGCCAGCTTGCGGATGTGCCGGGCATCTCCACCTACATGCAGCCCGTGCAGAACCTGCGGCTCGGCACGCGCAGCTCGGCCAGCGCCTACCAGCTCGTCGTGCAGGGGCTGGACATGGGCGAGACCGACCAATGGGCGCAGAAGCTGACGGACGCCATGGCTGCCGACCACGCCACCTTCGCCGACGTCAACAACGACCTGCAGAACAACGCCTTGCAGGCGTCTCTGGTGGTGGACCGCGACAAGGCGGCCCAGCTCGGCGTCGACACCGCCACGCTGTTGAACAGCCTCTATGGCGGCTTCGGCACGGACCAGGTCTCCACCATCTTCGGTTCCGTCGACAGCTACGAAGTGATCACCGAGGTCGACCCGAACATCAACTGGTCGCCGGAGCGCATGCTGTCCATCCAGATCAGGACGGCAAGCGGCAGCCTCGTGCCGCTCGGGGCGTTCGCCCATGTCGAGCGCACCGCCGGCCCGCTCACCGTCAACCAGCTTGGCCAGCTTCCGGCGGTCACCATCTCCTACAACCTGCCCAAGGGCGTTTCGCTCGGCGACACGGTGGCGCGCATCGACGCGCTGAAGGACCAGATCGCCATGCCCCGGACGATCTCGACCACCTTCGCGGGCACCGCCAAGACCTTCGAGGATTCGCTCGCCAACCAGGGGCTGCTGATCGGCGGCGCGATCCTGACCATCTACATCGTGCTGGGCATGCTCTACGAGAGCTTCATCCACCCGCTGACGATCCTGACCGGCCTGCCGTCGGCCGTGCTCGGCGCGCTGGTGGCGCTGCGCCTGGCCGGCATGGACCTTTCGGTCATCGCCGTCATCGGCATCCTGATGCTGATCGGCATCGTGAAGAAGAACGGCATCATGATGATCGACGTGGCGTTGGTGCTGCGGCGCGAGGGGCGCAGCCCCTTGCAGGCCATCCACGACGCGTGCCTGATGCGGTTCCGCCCGATCATGATGACGACGCTGGCCGCACTCATGGGCACCATACCGATCGCGCTCGGCACCGGCGCCAGCGCGGAGCTGCGCCAGCCGCTGGGCGTGGCGGTGGTGGGCGGCCTGATCGCCTCCCAGGCGCTGACGCTGTTCGTGACGCCGGTCATCTATCTCTACATGGAATGGCTGTCGCAGTGGCTGCTCGGGCTCGGCCGCAGGCGGGGCATGGAGCCGGTGGCGGCGCAAGACGGTGCGGTGCAGCCCTCGCTGTTCGAGGAGGAGGAAGAGCGGCGGGCGGCGGAATAAGGGCCGGAGCGACGTCGCCCCTTGCGGTGAGGCCGGGCCTGGGCATAGCTTGAGGTCATGGCGCACGATCATGACCACGACCATCATCACGACAACGAACTGGACCCGATGGCCGCGCGGGTGCGGGCGCTGGAAACCATTCTGACGCAGAAGGGGCTGATCGATCCGGCCGCCCTGGATGCGATCGTCGACACCTACGAGACCAAGGTCGGGCCGCGCAACGGAGCCAGGGTGGTGGCCAGGGCCTGGACCGACGCCGCCTTCGCCGACTGGCTGAGGCGGGACGCGACCGCCGCGATCGCCTCGCTCGGCTTCACCGGGCGGCAGGGCGAGCACATGCAGGCGGTGTTCAACACGCCGGACCAGCACAACATGGTCGTGTGCACGCTGTGCTCCTGCTACCCGTGGTCTGTGCTCGGCCTGCCGCCGGTATGGTACAAGGCGCCGCCCTATCGCAGCCGGGCGGTGATTGATCCGCGCGGCGTGCTGGAGGAGTTCGGCATGGCCTTGCCGGCGGAAACGAAGATCAGGGTCTGGGATTCGACGGCCGAGCTGCGCTATCTGGTGGTGCCCATGCGCCCGGCCGGCACCGAAGGCTGGAACGAGGAGCGGCTTGCCGGGCTGGTGAGTCGCGATTCCATGATCGGCACGGCGCTGGCGAGGGTGCCGGCATGAACGGGCCGCAGGATCTGGGCGGGCAGATGGGTTTTGGCGCGGTCGCCCCGGAAAGGGACGAGCCGGTCTTCCATGCCGAATGGGAAAAGCGGGCCCTCGGCGTCACGCTCGCCACCGGCGCCTTCGGTGCCTGGAACATCGATGAGAGCCGGCATGCGCGCGAATCTCTGCACCCGGCGGACTATTATTCCTCCAGCTATTACGAGATCTGGATCAAGGCGCTGGAAATGCTGCTGAAGCGCCACGGCTTCGTCAGCGACGCCGATCTTGCCGCCGGCGGGGCCGTCGACCCGGCGGCGACGCCCAAAAGGGTGCTGAAAGCCGCCGACGTCGCCGCCGTGCTGGCCAGGGGCGGCCCCTGCGACCGGCCGGTGGCCGCTCCGGCGCGGTTCGAGATCGGGCAGCGCGTGCGCACGAAGAATTTTCACCCCGTCGGCCACACCCGGCTGCCGCGCTATGCGCGGGGGAAGAAAGGGGTGATCGACGCGGTTCGGGAAGGCTTCGTCTTTCCCGACACGAACGCCCATGGCAGCGGCGAAAACCCGCAATGGGTGTATACGGTCCTGTTCGACGGCCGCGAGATCTGGGGCGAGGGGGCCGATCCGACGCTCACCGTCAGCATCGATGCCTGGGAGAGCTATCTTGAGCCGGCATGACGCGGAGCGCGAGGGCCGCCCGCTGCCGCCCGGCATGGACGCGCCGGTGTTCGCTGCGCCGTGGCAGGCCGAAGCCTTCGCGCTGACGGTGGCCCTGCACGAAAAGGGCCTGTTTTCCTGGAGCGAGTGGGCGCAGGCGCTTTCGGCCGAAGTGAAGGCGCCCGGCGCGGCGCAGGACGGCAGCGACTATTACGACCACTGGCTGCGGGCGCTGGAAAAACTGCTCGCCGCCAAGGGCGTCGCGCCGCGGCGGGACGTCGACCACCTCGCCGCCGCCTGGCGGCGTGCCGCCCATGCCACGCCGCACGGCAAGCCGATCCTGCTGGAGAACGATCCGCAGCGCGGCGCATGATTTTCATCCTCCACGACGCCATCGCCAACAAGAAAGGCCGCTTTCGTGCAAGCTCTCCCGACCTATGACGACGTCATTGCCGCCGCCGGCCGCATCGAAGGACATGCGCACCGGACCCCGGTGCTCACCTCGGCAACGCTCGACGCGCAACTGGGCGCGAAGGTCTTCTTCAAGGCCGAGAATTTCCAGCGCATGGGCGCCTTCAAGTTCCGCGGCGCATTCAACGCGCTGTCGCGCTTCTCGCCCGAGCAGAAGAAGGCCGGCGTGCTGACGTTCTCGTCCGGCAACCATGCGCAGGCGATCGCCCTTTCGGCGAAGCTGCTCGGCATCGCCGCCACCATCATCATGCCGCAGGACGCGCCCGCCGCGAAGCTGGCGGCGACGAAGGGATATGGCGGCAAGGTCGTGCTCTACGACCGCTACAGCGAGGGCCGGGACGACATAGGCAGCCGGCTCCAGCGGGAGACTGGCGCCACACTCATACCGCCCTTCGACCATGCCGACATCATCGCCGGGCAGGGAACCGCGGCCAAGGAATTGTTCGAAGAGGCCGGAGAACTGGATGCCCTGTTCGTGTGCCTGGGCGGCGGCGGCCTGCTGGCCGGCAGCGCATTGGCAGCCAAGGCGCTCTCGCCGCGCTGCGAGGTCTACGGCGTCGAGCCGGAAGCCGGCGACGACGGCAGGCAGTCGTTCGCCAAGGGAAGCATCGTGACGATCGCCACGCCGCGGACCATCGCCGACGGCGCCCAGACGCCGGCATTGGGCGAGCTGACCTTCGGCATCGTCAAGCGCGACGTGCGCGACATACTGGCCGTTTCGGACGCCGAACTGGTGAAGGCGATGCGGTTCTACGCCGAGCGCATGAAGATCGTGGTCGAGCCGACCGGATGCCTGTCCATCGCCGGGGCCCGCCAGATCGCCGGCGACCTCGCCGGCAAGCGCGTCGGCGTCATCATCAGCGGCGGCAATGTCGATCTCGCCCGTTTCGCGGAACTGGTGTCGGAAGGCGGCTGAAAGACGCGGAGGCGCTGCGTGCGCCAGTGTCGGCAGAGGCCGGGTGGTCCAAGGATCGATGAACAGAGGCGCCTGGGCCTGAGGTAGAGCGCTTGAAAGGCTCGACGCGGGTCTTGACCGGATGTTCGCCTTGTGTTCTATATTTCAGTACAAATCTCCGTCTGTGTTGACAGCTGGAAGTTGTGTTGATATGATATTGCACGTTAGAGACGAAAAAGCGGACGAACTGGCGCGGGAGCTTGCAGGCCGGCGGGGGATCAGTCTTACCGAAGCGGTCAGGGAAGCTCTCGAAGCTGCCGTTGCAAGGGAGCGCGTCAAGGAATCCCTATGGGAACGGACAGCGGATTTGCGCAAAACGGTCGCCTCTTATCCGTTGACTGGTCACGTTGCTGACAAGGCGTTCTACGACAGCCTTTACAATGAGGGGCCGACCGATGGGCATGGTGGATAGCTCTACATTGGTGGCGATCCTCGCGCCTGAGCCTGATGGCGAAGAAATGGCCAACCGCGTTCAGAGCTGTTCTTCCAATGTCACGTCGCCGATTGTCGTCTTCGAAACAGTTACAGCCCTTTGCCGTATCCGCAAGGCAGCGGTAGCCCCCATGCTCATGATCGTGCATGACTTTCTGGGCAGGGCGGGAATTCGGGTTGTGCCTGTCGATGCCGATCTCCATATCGCCGCGCTTGCGGCTTTCGAGCAATATGGAAAGGTTTCGCGCCATCCCGCCAATTTGAATCTCGGAGATTGCTTCTCCTACGCGATGGCCAAGCGCGCGGGCGGCATACTGATCTACAAGGGCGACGATTTCGGACATACCGACCTCGCTTGGCAATGAGGCTCCCATGTTGCATTTCGGGTGCGAATCCTGTCTCACGGTGCCATGGAATTCTCTCCGCAACAGGATGAGGCGCTGAAGGCGGTCGGGCGCTGGCTGAAGGAAGGGCGCCCGCAGGTGTTCCGCCTGTTCGGCTATGCCGGAACCGGCAAGACCACGCTGGCGCGCTATTTCGCCGAGCATGTCGACGGGCAGGTGCAGTTCGCCGCCTTCACCGGCAAGGCCGCCCAGGTGCTGCGCTCCAAGGGCGCGGTCAATTCCCGCACCATCCATTCGCTGATCTACCGCCCGCGCGGCGAGGAGCAGGTGGAGGACGAGACGACCGGCAAGACCTCCATGTCGCCCACCTTCTCGCTGAACCGGCAGAGCCCCATCGCCAAGGCGGCGCTCGTGGTCATCGACGAATGCTCCATGGTGGACGAGCAGCTCGGCCGCGATTTGCTGAGCTTCGGCACGCCGATCCTGGTGCTGGGCGATCCGGGGCAGTTGCCGCCGATCTCCGGCGGCGGCTTCTTCACCGAGCACGAGCCGGACTACCTGCTCACCGAAATCCACCGGCAGGCGCGCGACAATCCCATCATCCGGCTGGCGCTGGACGTGCGCGAGGGGCGCGAGTTCATGCGCGGCGACTTTGGCGCGGCGCGCGTGATCGGGCGCGAGGAGGTGACGCAGGACCTCGTGCTTTCGGCCGATCAGGTGCTGGTCGGCACCAACCGCACGCGCCGCCGCTACAACCACCGGCTGCGCGAGCTGAAGGGCTTCACCGCCGCCTATCCGCAGGCCGGCGACAAGCTGGTGTGCCTTCGCAACGACCCTGCGAAGGGATTGCTCAACGGCTCGCTGTGGAAGGTGATGACCTCGTCGCGCGAGACGGTGAAGCCCGGCATCAACCTGCTCGTGTCGCCCGAGGAGGACGACCCCGACCGCGGCGTGGCCAAGATAAAGCTGCTCAAGGCCGCATTCGAGGATTCGGAGGCCGAGATCCCCTGGCAGCAGAAGAAGCGGTTCGACGATTTCGACTATGGCTACGCGCTGACCGTGCACAAGGCGCAGGGCTCGCAGTGGAACGACGTGGTGCTGTTCGACGAGAGCTTTGCCTTCAAGGACACGCGCCAGCGCTGGCTCTACACGGCGATCACCCGCGCCGCCGAGCGGCTGACGGTGGTGCGGTAGGCCGGGCCGTCACCCCTCAAGCGGTTGCGCGTCCAGCCAGCGCCAGGCCTCGGCCTCGTCGCCTGTTGCGAAATGACGCAACTCGACGGGCAGGGCAGGGGCGAAGAACCCTTGCAAGGCCGGCGTCCAGTCCGGCTCGCCGACCGCGGCGCAGCGGCCGATGTGGCCGACGGCTTCGGCCTTGCCCTGCTCGATCGTCTCCTTCGGGATGTCGGCCCAGTCGACGCCGTCATGGTCGGTCAGCCTGACCAGCGCGTCCATGCTGGCGTGCAGCGCGCAGGCCGCGCGCAACAGCCCCAGCAGGTTCTCCGCATCCGCCGCCGTGACATGTCCGACGATGTCCACGGCGAACAGGTCGGGGCGGTCGGTGTCGATGCGTCGCACGGCAGGCACTTCCTCCAGATAGTTCATGGCATCTCTCCTGCGCTTTTTCCTGGCGCTTGCGGGGTCGCTTGTGGGGTCGCCTGTGGGGTCGCTTGTGTGGAACACCGCAAAGGCGCTGTCTGTTCCGCGCAAAGACGCTATAGAGGCCCAGACAAACGCATCGGAGCCCGCCCCATGCCCGCCAAGCTGTCCGTGAACCTCAACGCCATCGCCATGCTGCGCAACCGGCGCGACCTGCCCTGGCCGAGCGTGATCGGGCTCGGCAGGATCGCGCTTGCGGCCGGCGCGCACGGGCTGACGGTGCACCCGCGCCCGGACGAGCGCCATATTCGCCGCTCCGACCTGTCCGGGATCCGGGCGCTGGTCGACGACGAGTTCCCGCAGGCCGAGTTCAACATCGAAGGCTATCCGAGCGAGGAGTTTCTCCAGCTTGTGGAAAGGCACCAGCCGGAGCAGGTCACGCTGGTTCCGGACGATCCTTCCCAGGCGACCTCCGATCACGGCTGGAACTTTGCCGCGCAGGCGGCGTTCCTCGTGCCGATTGTCAAGCGGCTGAAAAAAGGGGGCTTTCGCGTGTCGCTGTTCGCCGACCCCGATCCGGACACCGTGACCATCGCTCGCGACATCGGCGCCGACCGGATCGAGCTTTACACCGGTCCCTACGGTGCTTGCCACTCCGATTCCGAAAAGGCGGGCAACGAATTGGAAAGGCTCGGGAAAACGGCCGATGCCGCGCTGGCGGCAGGGCTGGCGGTCAATGCCGGCCACGATCTGGTGGTGGACAATCTGCCGCCGCTGGTCCGCCGCATCCCGGCGCTGGCGGAAGTCTCGATCGGGCATGGGCTGACGGCGGACGCGATGGAGCATGGAATGGCACGGACCGTGGAACGGTTCCTCAAGGCATGTGGCTGGTGAGCGGATTGTCCCCGTTGCGGACACTTGATATCGCATTGCAGCAAGCGTAGAGCACCGCGCGCTTAACGGAGTGTCGCCGATGGCCCTTGCCAACAACGGCAGCGAGGCGGAACAGGCCGAGCAGGCCGCTCAGCCGGAGGTCGAGACGCACAGCACCAAGGTGCTGATGCTGGGTGCGCTGGGCGTGGTCTACGGCGATATCGGCACGAGCCCGATCTACGCCTTCCGCGAGGCGCTGCATGCATCCGGCGAAGCCGTCTCGCGCTCCGACGTGCTTGGCGTGCTGTCACTGATCGTGTGGGCGCTGACCATCATCGTCACCATCAAATACGTGGCATTCGTGCTGCGTGCCGACAACAATGGCGAGGGCGGCACGCTGTCGCTGATGGCGTTGGCCCGCAGCGCCTATCCCAAGGGCTCGCGCATCATCCTGGGCATCGGCCTGTGCGGCGCCTCGCTGTTCTTCGGCGATTCCATCATCACGCCGGCGATCTCGGTGCTGTCGGCGGTCGAAGGTCTGGAGGTGGTCACGCCCGCCTTCAATCCCTATGTCGTGCCGATCACGCTGGTCATCCTGGCGGTACTGTTCGCGGTCCAGCGATTCGGCTCGGGGCGGGTCGCGGTCGTGTTCGGCCCGGTCATGGCGGTATGGTTCCTGTCGCTCGGCGCCGCCGGCCTGTCGCATCTGCTCGACGACCCGTCCGTGCTGTTGGCGGTCAATCCCTACTATGCGGTCTATTATCTGGCGACCACGCCGACGGGCGCGTTCGTCACGGTCGGCGCGGTGTTCCTGGCCGTCACCGGCGCCGAGGCGCTTTATGTCGACATGGGCCATTTCGGCCGCCGGCCGATCGTGCTCGCCTGGTTCTCCATCGTGTTTCCCTGCCTGCTGCTGTGCTATTTCGGGCAGGGGGCCTTCGTGCTGGCCAATGGCGGCAAGCCGCACAACCCCTTCTTCCAGATGCTGCCGGAATGGGCGCTGCTGCCGATGGTGCTGCTGGCCACGGCCGCGACCGTCATCGCCAGCCAGGCCGTCATTTCGGGCGCTTTCTCGCTGACGCGGCAGGCCGTGCAGCTCAACCTTCTGCCGCGCATCGAGGTTCGCCACACGTCCGGGGCGCAGTCGGGTCAGATCTACATGCCGCGCGTCAACCTGATCGTGGCGCTGGGCGTCATGCTCCTGGTGGTGGGCTTCGGCAGTTCCAGCGCGCTGGCCTCGGCCTACGGCATTTCGGTGACGGGCGAGATGCTGATGACGACCGTGCTGCTGTTCGTGGTGATGCGCTGGCTGTGGAACTGGAAGCTCGCCGGCGCGCTCGCGCTCGCCGTCGTGTTCGGCGTCATCGACAGCGGCTTCTTCATGGCCAACGTGGTCAAGGTCATGGAAGGCGGCTGGGTTTCGCTTACCGTCGCCAGCATCATGGGGCTGATCATGTGGACGTGGATCCGCGGCAGCCGCTACCTCTTCGAAAAGACCCGGCGCAACGAGATCCCGCTCGACTTCCTGGCCGCGAACCTGCTGAAGAAGAAGCCGCAGATCGTGTCGGGAACAGCCGTGTTCCTGACCAGCGATCCGTTCAGCGCACCGACGGCGCTCATGCACAGCCTCAAGCACTACAAGGTTCTGCACGAGCAGAACGTGATCCTGTCCGTGGTGACGGCGCCGCAGCCCGTGGTGCCCGACAGCGAGCGGGTGAAGCTGGAGACGGTCAACGAGCTGTTCATGCGCGTCAAGCTGACCTTCGGCTTCATGGAGCAGCCGAATATCCCGCGCGCGCTGGCCATCTGCCGAAAGCAGGGCTGGAAGTTCGACATCATGACGACCTCGTTCTTCCTGTCGCGCCGCTCGCTCAAGGCATCGCCCAATTCGGGCATGCCGGTGTGGCAGGACCGGCTGTTCATCGCCCTGGCGCGCACCGCGGCCGATGCGACGGAATATTTCCAGATACCCACCGGCCGCGTCGTGGAGATCGGCACGCAGGTGGCGATCTGAGTCTTCCTGCCATGTCGTCTTGCCGGTAGCTGCGCCGGCCGCAGGGGCGGGCATGCGTGCGCCCGGCCGCGCTTTTGCGCCCGCATTCCCCGCTTGCAAGGCGGCCGCGTTTGCGCCATAACCGAACCGTAACGTACGGTACGGCATTCATGCGGTGCCGGGGCGGGATCGGGCATCGGAGCGAAAATGGACGCCGGCCTTCGAAAAATCCGACGCTCGAACAAAGAGATGGATCGCGGCCAGGACGTGATGTTGCAGCCGGAAAGAGACACCGCCGAAAACCTGACGCCGCGCCAGCGCGACGTGCTGGACGCTGTGCTGCGGCTTCTGGTGGAAGAGGGGGACCTGACCATGGCGGCGGTGGCGCGGCGCGCCAGTTGCTCCAAGGAAACCCTCTACAAATGGTTCGGCGACCGCGAGGGGCTGCTGACCGCGGCCGTGCGCTGGCAGGCTTCGAAGGTCCGCGTCATGCCGGTCGACGCCGGCAATCTCGACCTGGTGTCGCTCACCGAAAGCCTGGAAGGCTTCGCCCGCGACTGGCTCCAGGTGATCTCCAGCGACACCTCCATAGCGCTCAACCGGGTGGCCGTCAGCCACACGGCGTCGGCCAGGGGCAATCTGGGCGCCATCGTGCTCGAGAACGGGCGCTTTGCGCTGGCCGGGCGGCTGAAGCCGCTGCTGGAAGCCGGCAAGAGGCGCGGCCATCTGGCCTTCGAGGATTCGGAAACGGCGTTCCGCACCTTCTTCGGGCTGGTCGGCCGCGACGTGCAGATACGCCTTCTGCTCGGCGATTGGCCGGGCCTGACCGAGGCGGCGATCGCCGGCGACGCCGCTCGTGCCACGCAACAGTTTCTCGCTCTCTACGGCACCTCGCACTGATATCGAATCCAACTTCAAACCAGGAAGGAACCACACAATGCGTGTCTATTACGATCGCGACGCCGATCTCAATCTCATCAAGGGCAAGAAGGTCGCCGTCATCGGCTATGGCAGCCAGGGCCGCGCCCATGCGCTGAACCTCAAGGATTCGGGCGCCAAGGAAATCGCCATCGGCCTCAAGGCCGGCTCGCCGACCGCAAAGAAGGTCGAGGCCGACGGGCTCAAGGTCATGAGCGTGGCCGAAGCCGCCAAGTGGGCCGACCTGATGATGATGGCCACCCCGGACGAATTGCAGGCCGACATCTATCGCAATGAAATAGCCCCCCACATCCGGGATGGCGCCGCGATCGCCTTCGCCCATGGCCTCAACGTGCATTTCGGCCTGATCGAGCCGAAGGCGACGGTCGACGTCGTCATGATCGCGCCGAAGGGCCCCGGCCACACGGTGCGCGGCGAATATCAGAAGGGCGGCGGCGTGCCGTGCCTGGTTGCCGTGCATCAGGACGCTTCGGGCAATGCGCTCGACCTGGCGCTCTCCTATGCCTGCGGCGTCGGCGGCGGCCGTTCAGGCATCATCGAGACGAATTTCCGCGAAGAGTGCGAGACCGACCTGTTCGGCGAGCAGGTGGTGCTGTGCGGCGGCCTGGTCGAGCTGATCCGGGCCGGCTTCGAGACGCTGGTGGAAGCCGGCTACGCGCCGGAAATGGCCTATTTCGAGTGCCTGCACGAGGTGAAACTGATCGTCGACCTGATCTACGAGGGCGGCATCGCCAACATGAACTATTCGATCTCGAATACCGCCGAGTGGGGCGAATATGTCTCCGGCCCGCGCATCATCACCGCCGAGACCAAGGCCGAGATGAAGCGTGTGCTGAAGGACATCCAGACCGGCAAGTTCACCTCCGACTGGATGCAGGAATACCGTTCGGGCGCGGCCCGCTTCAAGGCCACCCGTCGCCTTGCCGACGAGCATCCGATCGAGCAGGTCGGCGAGAGGCTGCGCGGCATGATGCCGTGGATCTCCAAGAACAAGCTGGTCGACAAGGCCAAGAACTGAGGAGCTTCGGATTATCCGGGAAATTCCTGCGAGGCCGGCGGAGCGATCCGCCGGCCTTTGTCATCTTGTGCCATTCCGGCACGGGCCGGCTGGCACGAATATCGCCTGTCGGCCGTCATGGGGCCGGTGGGAGAGCAGGCATGGACACCAACAGATCGATCGGACCGGATGGCACGACTTTTGACGAGCGCAGACGCGAACCGCGCCGCCGCGCGCTGAAGGGAGCGGTGCTTTCCTTCAACAAGGGCTTCGGCGCCATGGAGTGCGTGGTGCGCAACCAGTCCGAGAACGGCGCGCTCCTGGCGTTCGGCGACACGCTCGCGGTACCCGCCTTCTTCGACCTCACGGTCAACGGAGCCCCGGTCGCGCGTGCCGCGCAGGTGCGCTGGCGTTCGCGCACCACGGCCGGCGTCGAATTCGTCTGAGAAAAGTCAGGCGCTGCCGGCCAGCGCCTGAACCGGATTTGCCGGGCCGTCAGTACGGCGAGCGGCACTGCCTGCGCGGCCCGTTGTTGGGCTGGAAGGTGTTGTCCGAAGCCCGGTAGGAACGGTAGCGCGCGTAGCACCATTGCTCATGGGCGTCGACGCCCCTGTTCACGTGGTAGACGCGGCGCGGCACGGAGTAGCTGGGACCGTAATAGTAGCCGGGTCCGTAATAGTCAGGCCCGTAATAGCCGCCATAGGGCAGACCCATTCCGAGCCCGAACAGCAGGCCGGGGACCGCCCAGCCGAAGTCGTCGCCGCCATAGAACCCACCGCCGCGGAACCCACCGCCGCGGAACCGGCCGCCGCGGAAACCGTGGCGGAAGCCTCCGCGGAACTCGCCGCCGCCGCCGCGGAACTGGCCGCCGCCCCGCCAATGGCCGCCGCCGCCGCGCCAGGCGGTGCCGTGCCAGCCGCCGCGATTGCGCCATATCCCGCCGCGATCATTGCCGCCGGCCCAACTGTCGCGCACCTGAACGATGTTCGACGTGACGGCGCCGGCAGGCGGCGTGACGGATGGCAGCGGCATCGCCTCTGCCAGGCTGGGGACAAGCAGCGTGGCCGCCAGGCCGAACGCGGCCAGCCCGGATTTGAAGGAAACGGAAAAAGGAAGCGGTTTCATCGTGCTCTCCATGGGGTAGCGGGCCGTCCCGGCACCCCGGAAGCCGGGAGAGGTGTTGCATAATGCTGTCGGCAACATGAACGGATGATGAACAAGAAGGTTCCGTCAACTTCTGGTATCGTAATCGTGTCCACGCTACCGTTGGCCTGGCGGGGAGGGACATGCGGGGTTGTATTTGCGCCGGCTTGCGGGCAAAGCTCGCGATCATGTCGCTGCGCCTCGCCACCTTCAACGTCGAGAACCTGATGAACAGGTTCGACTTCTCCGGCTTCCGTAACCAGTTGAACGAGGACCGTACGCTGGCCCTGTTCGACATCCGCACCGAGGCCGAATACCGGATGCTGGAGCAGGCGCGCGCGATCTCCCATTCCGACGACACGCGGCAACTGACGGCGCTGGCCGTCGCGGCCACCCGCGCCGATGTCATCTGCCTGCAGGAGGTGGACAATATCGAGGCGCTGAAGGCGTTCGAATACGGCTATCTGTTCAAGATGATCGGGGAGGGCTACCGGCAGAAATACACCACTGCCGGCAACGATTCGCGCGGCATCGACGTGGCGGTCATGATGCGGGCCGAGACCATGCACGGCCAGCCCATCGAGTTCGTGCGCATGACCAGCCATGCCTATGTCACCTTCGAGCAGTTCGGCCTGTTCACGCCGGAACTGGCCGCCCTCGGGCACGAGCCGAACGAGCGCATCTTCCGCCGCGACTGCCTGGAGGTGGACCTGACCATCGGCGGCGTGCCGCTGACGCTTTATCTGGTGCATTTCAAGTCCATGGGGCCGCCGCGCAACGGGCTCGACGGCCGCGCGGCCACGATGCCGCTGCGCATGGCCGAAGCGTCGGCCGTGCGGCGCATCGTGGAAAGCCGTTTCGGCCGCGACCACGCCGCCTCCAAGCGCTGGGCGATCTGCGGCGACATGAACGATTACCGCCAGCGCGTGAAGATCGACGGCGATGCCTATTCCGGCTACCGCTTCGAGGTGGCCGACGAAGACCGGTCCTGCCTCGACGTGCTGCTTGCCGACGGCTTCTGCGAAAACGTGGTGGAGCGGCGGCCCGAGATCGACCGCTGGACGCTCTATCACACGCGCGGGCCACAGGAGCGCCACCTGTGCCAGCTCGACTACATCCTGCTGTCGCCGGCGCTGGCTTCGCGCAACCTCGCGGCCGTGCCCGACATCGTGCGCAAAGGCCAGCCCTGGCGCACGCCCTTTCCGCCTGGCCAGGAGGTGGAGCGCTTCCCGCGCGCGGGCTGGGACAGGCCGAAGGCCTCCGACCATTGCCCGGTCGCGATCACCCTGGATCTGGTATGAGGCGCGCGGTTCCGTGAGCATCGATCTGCCCAATGGCGTCATCCTGCCGGTCGATGCCGTCGACGTGCGGCTGGACGCGGCGCCGCATCCATTCGAAACGGCCAATATCGCGGCCATCGAGGACAATTGGCGGCGCGAGATTGCCGCCAACCCGGCGTTGTTCGACGGCACCGTCGTGCTGCTTTCAGAGCTTGCCTATCGCGACGAGCGGCTTGTCGGCCTCTGTCACGCGGTACGCTACGCCACCTTCCTCTACTGGCGCGGGTGCCGCAAGGTGCCGGGCGCCGGCCATGCCTTCGCCCATGCCGTGCTGGTTTCCGGCGACAACGCGCTGGTGGCGATCCGCATGGGGCCGCATACGGTCAATGCCGGCAAGGTCTATTTCGCCGCCGGCTCCTTCGAGCCGGGCGATTTCCGCGATGGTCTGGTCGACGTCGACGCCAACATGATGCGCGAGGCGCAGGAGGAGACGGGGCTCGACCTTTCGGCCGCGGTGCGCGGGCAGCGCTACCATGTCTTGTCCACGCAAAGCGGCACGGTGGTCTTCAGGCGCTACCGCATGGCGGCCCCGGCGGACGAACTGGCGCGCCGCATCTCGGCCTTCGTGGCGGCGGAGGAAGACCCCGAGATCGTCGGGCCGGTCGTCATCCGCCACGCGGGCGACCTGCCGGAAGGCCTTTCCGACCATATGAAGCCGCTGATCGAGTGGCATTTTTCCGGGGCGGAATAAGCGCCCGGGTCATTCGTGCCGCAGCGCCTCGATCGGGTCGAGCCGGGCGCCGCGCAGCGCCGGGAAGAAACCGAACACCATGCCGATCAGCGCCGAGAAGCCGACGGCCAGCAGAATGACGGCGGGGCTCGGCGCGAAGGGGATGGCCAGCGTCAGCGACGCGACACCGGCCAGCGACAGGCCGATGGCGATGCCGATGAGGCCGCCCAGCAGCGACAGCACCGTGGCCTCGACCAGGAACTGGACGAGGATATGCTTCTCATGCGCGCCGATCGCCAGCCTTATGCCGATCTCGCGCGTGCGCTCCGTCACCGACACCAGCATGATGTTCATGATGCCGATGCCGCCGACCAGCAGCGACACGGCGGCGACGGCGCCCAGCATGCCGGTCATGGTGGCGGTGGCGCTGGCCATGGTGTCGGCGATCTGGGTCATGTCGCGGATGGCGAAATCGCTCTCCCGGTCCTGGGGAACGCGCCGCGCGTCGCGCAATATGTCCTCCACGCGCGGCAGCAGCTCCGAGGTCGGCGTGGCGTCGTCGGCGGCGACGTAGATGTTGTCGATGTTGCGGTTGCCTGCGATGCGGCGCTGGAAGCCGGCGAGCGGCATCAGCACCACATTGTCCTGGTCCTGGCCGAAGCCGGTATAGCCCTTCGGCGCCAGCACGCCGATGATCTTGCAGCTCGAACGGTTGACGCGGATGATCTCGCCGTCGGGGTCGCCGGCGCCGAAGAACTGCTGGCGCACCGTTTCGCCGATCAGGCACACGCCGGCGCCGCCGCGCGTCTCCGAATCGGAGAAGGCCCGGCCGGAGGCGAGCGTCCAGTCGCGTGCCACGAGGAAGTCGCTGTCGGTGCCGGTGACGCCGCTGGAGATGCTTTCGGTGCCGTAGATGACGCGCACCTGCTTCTGCGAGGCGGGCGCGATGGCGCGCGCGCCGCTGAGATGGGCGGTCAGCGCCGCAAGGTCCTTGTCGGTGAGGGGGCGCACGACGGAGTCCTGCATGCCGGGGCCGGCCGGGCGGCCGGCGCGCACCACCAGCAGGTTGGACCCCAGCTTGGAGATGTCGGCCTTGACCTTCTGGGTGGTGCCCGAGCCGATGGTGAGCATGGCGATGACGGCGGCCACGCCGATGACGATGCCCAGCAGCGTCAGGAAGGAGCGCAGCGCGTTGCGGCGCACCGAGCGCAGGGCGAGGCGGACGGTCTCCCAGATCATGCCAAGGCCTCCGCATTCAGCGAATCGGAGGCCACGCGCCCGTCGAGGAAGCGGATGGTGCGCTGCGCGTAGGCGGCGATGTCGGCCTCGTGCGTGACCATGACGATGGTGAGCCCGAACTCGCCGTTCAGCCAGGTCAGAAGTTCCATGATCTCGTGGCTGCGGGCGGTATCGAGATTGCCGGTCGGCTCGTCGGCCACCAGAAGGGTGGGGCGCGTGACGATGGCGCGCGCGATCGCCACGCGCTGTTGCTGGCCGCCGGAAAGCTCGGCCGGCGTGTGATGCTCGCGCCCGGTCAGCCCCACCTCGGCCAGCGCGCGCATCGCCAGTTCGCGCCGCTCGGCGGCGGGTGCGCCGCGATAGATCAGCGGCAGCTCGACATTCTCGGCCGCCGTCGTGCGCGGCAGCAGGTTGTAGCCCTGGAAGACGAAGCCGATATGCAGGTTGCGCAGCAACGCGCGGCGGTTGCGGTCCAGCCGCCCGGCGTCCAGCCCCATGAAGGAATAGGTGCCGGCAGAGGGCGTGTCCAGGCAGCCGATGATGTTCATCGCCGTCGACTTGCCGGAGCCGGACGGACCCATGATGGCCACGAACTCGCCCTTGGCGATGGAAAGGTCGACGCCGGCAAGCGCATGCACCCTGGCTTCGCCATGGCCATAGGTCTTCCACACCTTGTCGAAGGCTATGAGCGCGGCCGGGTTCATCTTCCTAGCCCCGCTGCTGCGAGGCGGTGATGACGAGGTCTCCTTCCGAAAGGCCGGACAGCACTTCCGTGCGCTCGCCGTCGCTGGCGCCGACCTTCACGGACACCGGCCTCGGCCTGCCGTCCTTGAGCACGTACAGCAGGCGTGAGCCGTCCGTGGGCTTCGGCTGCGCGCGCTCCGCGGCGCTGCCGGGAGGGCGCCGGGAGCCGGTGAACATGGACAGGACGCTGAAGCCCTGGTTGCGCCGGGTCTCGGAAGGCCGGTAGCGGAAGGCGGAGGAGGGCACGGTGAGCGCGTCCTTGGCGTGCTTGGTGACGACCGAGACGGTGGCGGTCATGCCCGGGCGCAGCAGCAACTCGTCATTGTCGACGTCCAGCCGCGCGTCGTAGGTCACGACGCCGTCGGTGGTGACGGAGGCATAGGAAATGTCGCGGATCTCGGCGTCGAAGGGCCGCTCGGGAAAAGCGTCCACGGTGAAGCGGGCGTGCTGGCCCGACTTGACCTGGCCGATGTCGGCCTCGTCGATCGCGGCCTTCAGCTCCATGCTCTTCAGGTCGGCGGCGATGACGAACAGCACCGGCGCCTGCAGCGAGGAGGCCACCGTCTGGCCGGGATCGACCGAGCGGGTGAGCACGATGCCGTCGATGGGGGCATAGATCGTGCTCTTGGCAAGGTCGGTCTGCTGCGTCTTCAGGTCGGCATTGGCGATGGCAAGGCTCGCCTCGGCGCTGTCCAGCGCGGCCTTGCCGCGGTCGCGCGCGGCCGTGGCGGTGTCCAGCGCCTGCTGGGTGGTCATGCCGCGGCGCGCCAGCTCGGCGGTGCGGGCGAGCGCCTGCTCGTTCTCCACCAGCGTCACCCGCGCGGTCTCGACATTGGCGGCGGCGGCCTTGGCGGAAGCCTCGGCCCGCTCGATCTGCACCTCGAGCCGGGAGGTGTCGAGCGCGGCGAGCACGTCGCCCTTGCTCACTTCCTGATTCTCTTTTGCCGAAACCGAGCGCACGATGCCGGAAAGCTCGCTGGAGATGTCCACCTGGGTCAGGGGCTGCAGCGTACCGGTGGCGGAAACCTCTACGGTGAGGTCGGCGCGCGAGGCCGGCACGGTGGTGAAGGTGATGGCGGGCGGCGTCGCGGCATACCACTGGTAGGCGCCGATGCCGGCGATCGCGGCGACGAGCAGCAGGATGGCGTAAAGCCAGCCACGGCTGCGCCGCCGGCCGAGGCCGCTCGCGTCGAGATCGAGCGCCTGCCCGGCTGCGGCTTCAGATTCCGCGCCAGGCGGCTTGACAAGCTGGTCCACGGCGGCCCCCAATGATGCGCTGCGAATGTCGAAGCGCTGCGATATCCCTTCGAGGCACAGATCAGGCTTCGTGCAGGGGATTTCAAATTAAATTTCGCTCATGTTGGCGACGAAGCAAGGGAAACCAGCCATGCGGGCCCGCACCTACGTCATTTACGACGTGTTCACGCAAACGCCGCTGGCCGGCAACGCGCTGGCCGTGGTGCTCGATTGCGAAGGGCTGGATACGGCCGCCATGCAGCGCATCGCGCGCGAGTTCAACCTGTCCGAATCAGCCTTCGTATTGCCGCCGCAGGACCCAAGGCACCGCGCCCGCGTGCGCATCTTCACGCCCGACTACGAAATGCCCTTCGCCGGCCATCCCACCGTCGGCACCGCCGTGGCGCTGGCCGAAAGGGCCGCCGAGGGCAACGGAGACGGCATCCTCGTGCTGGAGGAGAATATCGGGCCAGTGCGCTGCGCCGTCAGCCGCCCGGCCGGCGAAGCCACCTTCGCCGAATTCGATCTGGCCCGCCTGCCGGAGCAATTGCGGCTTTCGGCCGACGCCGAGGCGATCGGCGCGGCGCTTGGGCTGGGGCCGCACGAGATCGGCTTCGAGAATCACCGCGTCTCCTTCTGGTCGGCGGGCGTGCCCTACGTCACCATTCCGGTGGCGAATCTCGACGCGGCCGGCCGGGTGCGGCTCGACAATGCGGCCTGGAGCGAGCTTGCGCCGCGCAAGAACGAAACGGTCCCCGCCAGCCCCTATGTCTACTGCCGCGAGACGGAAAGCCGCGGCAATTCCTTTCACACGCGCATGCTCGTGCCCGGCAGCCCGTCCTATGAGGACCCCGCGACAGGTTCGGCGGCGGCCGCATTTGCGGGAGCCATCATGCATTTCGACCAGCCGCGCGAGGGCGCGGCGCGCTACTGGATCGAGCAGGGGCTCGAAATGGGCCGCCCCTCGCGCATCCGGCTGGAACTGGACATTGCCGGGGGAAACCTTGCGGCGGCGCGGGTCGGCGGCCATGCGGTGAAGGTGGCCGAAGGCACGCTGTTCGTGTGAGGTTGGGGCCTGTCCGACGAAATATCTGGAAATGCGCCGCGCAGGGCTGGACAGGGCCAAAAGCGCCGTCTATATGCCCGCCCATGCCGGGTTTCACCGGCCCCGTGGGTGATTAGCTCAGTTGGTAGAGCAGCTGACTCTTAATCAGCGGGTCGCAGGTTCGATCCCTGCATCACCCACCATTTTATCAAATTTCCCCGACCAGATAGTCCAGGCAGCAGCGAGCTTGACGACGGCTCGCGCGCTGCATGCGCGCGTGTGCGTCGTGATGCCTTCGAGCGCCGCCTGAGACGATCGGATGCGACGGCGGAGATGATCGGTACGACGGTCCGGGCTATGGTTCTGCCCGAACCGGCCCGATCGGGGCCGGCCTGACAATCGAGATGCCCGTGAAGCAACATCTTTTGCGCGAGACGGTAGACCTTTCCGGCTACCCCGATCTCGTGGTCCTTTATCTCGGCATGCGGGTGAACGCCTTCCAGGGGCTTGCGACCCTGCTGGGCTTCCGCACGAAGATCGCGTCTGCCATCGAGGCCAGGCCCGATGGCCTGCTCGGGCATGAGGCGATCGTCTATTCGCTGTTTCCGGCCCATGTCGGCATGCGCCAGTACTGGCGCGACTTCGACAGCCTCGAGCGCTGGTCGCGCAGCGAGCCGCATCGAATCTGGTGGCAGAGCTTCCTGCGGGATCCGAAGGCGACAGGCTTCTGGCACGAGGCCTATTTCCGGCGCGGCGGCATGGAGGCGGTCTATGTGAACATGCCGGACCGGTCGGGCTTCCGCGCCTTTGCCCCGGTCTGCACCGCCAAGGGGGCGATGTTCTCGTCGCGCAAGCGCGCCGGCCTGGATGGCGAGGCGCCGCCGGCGCCCGTGCAGGAACGGGAAATCTACAAATGACCGGCAACGAACCGAAACGCGGAAGGAAGAGTGCGGTGGTGGGCAGGAAAAATGCATGGCTGGCGCTTGTGGCAGGCGGTTTCGCCCTTGCCTCGGTCGCAGCGCAGGCGGAGACGCTGAACGTGACGGTGACCGGGGTGCGCAGCGCCAAGGGCGTGGTGCGCTGCGGCCTGTTCGCCTCCGCGGACGGCTTCCGGGTTCCCGGGCGCGAGGCGCAGGCGGCGGATGCGCCGATCAGGAACGGCCAGGCGCTTTGCCGCTTCGCCAATGTTGCGCCGGGAAAATATGCCCTTGCGGCCTTTCACGCGGAAAAGAACGAAGCGGCGATCGAGTACGGCCTGTTCGGCAAGCCGAAGCAGGGCGTCGGCTTCTCGAACAATCCGTCGATCACGTTCGGCCCACCGGGCTTCAACAAGGCGCGCTTCGCGCTCGACAAGCCCCACCTCGATCTCAGCGTCCGCCTGCAATACTGAGCGTGCGCTGAATTTTCGCGGTGCTCGCCGCGGCGCGCCGTTAGAGCATGTTGCAGCCAGGTGGAATCACTTGGCGTCGCATACATGCGGCAAAATCAATTAGATAGACCATGGTGTCGTCCGAAAGCCGCTTCACACTTTTCGGCACCATGGTCTGGGGTCAGGGCCCTAGCCCATGCGCTCGGCGCGGAAGCGCGCGGGCGTGGTCCCGGCTCCGCGCATGAAGGCGCGGCTGAGGCCGTTCACGCTCTCGTAGCCGCACAGCATCGCGATCCGCGCAAGCGGGATCGGAGGGCGCGCCTTTAGCAGCGCGCAGGCGCGGGCGACGCGCACCGAGCGGATCACCTCGCCGACGCTCTGTCCTGCCTGTGCGAATGCGCGGTAGAGATGGGCGCGCGAGCATCCGAGATGATAGGCGACCGTGGCCGCAACCAGCGACGGATCGGCATAGTGCTGGTGGATGAACCGCATCGCCCTGTCGCGCAGCTCCTCGGCGTGGTCCGATAATCCGGACGAAATCCTCGTCGCCTGTTCCGAGGCCAGAATCCCGAGCGCGAGATCTGCCGCGACCTGCATGGCCACCCGCGTGGCGGCGGCGTCGAGATGCGCGGCATCGCGCGCCATCATATGCAGGTGCTCATGCAGCGAGCGGGTGAGGCCCCTGCGCGGCAGGCTCAAGGGCCCTTCGTGAAGGAAGCCGACGTCTCCGTCGAGACCTTCGATCACCACGGCGCGCGGCAAGGCGATGTAGACATGGGCGTGGTCCTGCGAAAGCGTGGAGAGCGGCTGGCTGGCGTCGTAGATGCCGATGCCGGTTGCCGCGGTCGCTTCGACGGCGGGGCCATGGCCGCGCCGCACGCGCGTCGCGCCCGCCATGGTGGCGTTGATCATGATGAAGTCGCTGTCGCCGCGTGTCCTGCCGGCGACGACGCCGGCATTGGCGCTGTAGCCGACGGTCGCCCCTCGGGCGTCGGTGTGCAGCAGCGCGTCGCCCGCAAAGCGTTCCGCGCCGTCGGCGTCCAGTTTCAGATTTATTCTCGGAAACAGGCTGCGCCAGTAGTCGAAGCGTTCGCCCGGCCGCAATTCCCTGGTCGAGAAATGCTTGAAGCCGTTTCCGGATTCTTGACCGCGCCGATCGAGCATGCCGCATCCCCCGCCATTTTCGATGCCATGGCACAATCGGGGGTCGCAGCCAATCCTCCTAGGTGGGCAGGCGATGCCGGCGGATGGGCCGGAGCGGCTACCGCTGGATGTAGCAGCGTTTGCTGACGCCGGGCGCAGGGTCGCCGAAGCTGCGGTTGTCGCAGCGGACGCCGTTGCGGAACACGTCTTCGGTGAACCGGCCGTTGGCACCGTATCGGACGCGCTTGCGGCCGCGGAAATCGCAGAATTCATGCTCCCTGGCGCAGGCCGTCCAGCCGTCGCCGCCCGGATCGCGGCGATCGCGGTTCCTGTCGTGACCGCGACGTTCGCTCAGCACGATGAAGCATTCCTTGCTCACGCCCGGAATAGGGTCGCCGAAGACCCGGTTGGTGCAGGGAACCGATGTACCGTCGATGAAGCGCGAAGAGGTCCGCCCCCACGCGCCATAGACGACCTCTGCGGGATAGGGCAGCCGGCAGATTTCGCCTTCCTGGGCACAGCGCTCTATGCGCTGCGCGGCAGCCGCGTCGGGAAGCACGACCGAAATGGCCGTGACGAGGCCGCCCAGACATGCGGATGCGAACAATGTGCGGAAGGCAAAGTGCCGGGCTGTCGGCATGATCGGTCCCCAGATTTCAGGAAGGCGCCATCTTGGCGCGTTCCCCTAAACGCATGATGAACGCTAGGTTTTTTCGGTAAAAGAATTCGCACTGAACGCCACGGAGCCGGGCGCGCGCTCGCGGCTACTCGCCCGCTTCTTCCAGCGTGTTTTCGATGGCCGAAATGTTCAGCTCAAGGGTTGCCACGCGCTGAAGGGTGCTCTGGCTCGGGACGGTGCCGGCGGCCGCCGCCGCGACCAACAGCTTCTTCTGTTCCTCGCGCAAAAGCTGCGCGAGCTTCCTGAGTTGTTCTCGCATCGATATTCCCTCGCTTGCGCGACGCTGTAGAGCGGTGTGCGGATCGAGGCAAGCCTGGATCGGGAACGGGCGCCCTGCCGCACGCAATTCCTTGCAGAGAGTGTGAACATGGCCACATCGGGCAGGGCACCGGCGGACGGTTGATTGAGGCGGGGCGCTTGCATTCGCTCCGCCGCGCGCCAATGCTGGCGCGATACCGCTCTCCGTTCCCGCAGCGGTAACAACAGGAGGAGGACATGCAGCAACTCGAACTGAGGCGGCTTTCCCTCGCCGTCGGCCTGACATTGGGCATTGCGCTGGCGCCGGACGCATTCGCGGCTTCGCCCGCGCCTGCCGAGGGACAGAACGGCATGGTGGTGACGGCCCAGCATCTGGCCTCCCAGGTCGGCGTCGATGTGTTGAAAAGCGGCGGCAACGCCGTCGATGCCGCCGTGGCGGTCGGCTATGCGCTTGCCGTCGTCTACCCGACCGCAGGCAACCTCGGCGGCGGCGGCTTCATGACCATTCGGCTGAAGGACGGCAAGACCGCATTCCTCGATTTCCGGGAGCGCGCGCCGCTGGCTTCCACCAAGACCATGTATCTCGACAAGGACGGCAATCCGGTCCCCGGCGCGAGCACGGACGGCTATCTGGCGGTCGGCGTTCCGGGGTCGGTCGCCGGGCTCGAGACCGCGCGGGAAAAATACGGGACGAAGAAGCGCGAGGACCTGCTGGCTCCGGCGATCGACCTGGCGACCAGGGGCTTCGTGCTTGAGCCGGGCGACATCGCCTCGTTCGCCGACGGCAACGACATGCTGGCGAAGGATCCGGCGGCGGCGAAGATATTCCTCAAGGACGGCAAGCCGCTGGAACTCGGCGCGAGACTGGTGCAGGCCGATCTCGGCAAGTCGCTCACGGCAATCTCGGAAAACGGCACGGACGCCTTCTACAAGGGCGAAATCGCCGATCTGATCGTGAAGGCCAGCGCGGCCGGCGGTGGCATCCTGGCGAAGGAGGACTTCGAGCGCTACCAGGTGCGCGAACTGGAGCCGGTGAAATGCACCTACAGGGGTTACGAGATAGCCTCGTCGCCTCCGCCGTCTTCGGGCGGGCTGATCATCTGTGAAATCCTGAACGTGCTCGAAGGCTATCCGATATCGTATCTGGGCTACGGTTCGGCCGAGACCGTGCGGCTGATGGTGGAGGCCATGCGCCATGCCTATGTCGACCGCAACACCGCGCTCGGCGACCCGGACTTCGTCGACAATCCCGTCGCCAGGCTGACCAGCAAGGCCTATGCCGAAGAAATCCGCTCCCGCATCGACCCGTATCGGGCCGGCATCAGCAAGTCGCTGAAGGTCGAGGGCGGCGCCGAGTCGAAGGAGACCACGCATTATTCGATCATCGACAAGGACGGAAATGCGGTCGCCGTCACATATACGCTCAACGGTTCATTCGGCATCGGCAAGGTGGCGGAAGGCACGGGCATCCTGCTCAACAACGAGATGGACGACTTCACGATCAAGCCCGGCGTGCCGAACCTCTACGGGCTGGTGCAGGGCGAGGCCAATGCGATCGAGCCGCGCAAATCGCCCCTGTCGTCGATGAGCCCGACCATCGTGTCGAAGGACGGCAAGCCGTTCATGGTGATCGGCAGCCCGGGCGGGTCGCGCATCATCACCATCACGCTGGAGGCGATCATGAACGTCGTCGATCACGGCATGGACCTCCAGGAAGCGATCGACGCGCCGCGCATCCATCACCAGTGGCTGCCGGACAAGGTCTATATGGAGCCCCGCGCCCTGTCGCCGGACACGCTCAGGCTGCTCGCGGGGATGGGGTATGACGTCGGCATCGACCCGGACTGGACCATCTGGGGCGAGGCGGCGGGCATCCTCGTCGGAGGCCGGGACCTGAACGAGATCGAGGCAGGCACCGGCGCGCACTACTACGGGGCCATCGACAGTCGTGCCACCGCGGGCAAGGCGATCGGATACTGACGCCGCCGGCAAGCCGGAATTTCGGCCAGGCGGCCGGTGCCGCGCTGCCGAGAGCTGTCAAAAAGAAGGCGCTCCCGGGATGTGTTCCGGAAGCGCCGCGTCGTCGAATCGGCCGGCGTCAGCCGTTCGGGTAGTAGCCGCCGTCCGAACCGTCACCGATATAAGTCCCCTGGCCGGTCATGTCCTGCAGGCGCTGATCCAGGTCATTGATCTGCCCGAAGAGCGCACTCTCTCCACCACCGGACCGCAACGCGGCGGCATGGAGCCCGTCGGCCTCCATCAGCAGGCCATGGGCCTGTTCGGGCGTGATCTTGCCAAGCTCCCTTGCCTCAAGAATGCCTTGCCTGACGCCCTGCAACTGGTCGTAGGCGGCCCTTGCCTCCTTATCCATCGGCACGGCGGCGGTTATCGCCTGGGTGTCCACCGCTGGGCGATGGTGGCGGTGTGCCGCGTGAGCCCCCGAGATCGGCAGCGCCGCCAGGACTGCTGCGGCTGCGATGATTTTTGGCGTGAAAGAGCGCATGATGGCATCTCCTCTTCGTAAAGAAAGCGGCAAAGCTATCCGCTTTCCGAGGCCGGGCCGTCTGGTTTCGTCGGGTCGCGATGACCCCCACCATCGCCGGCGCTACTCGGCCCGCAAAGGCATATAGGGTCGCACCGATGCGGAAGACGGCAGAAAACGGAAAAGTTATCGTTTGTTGATCGAGCGCATGGAGAGACGCGGCCTGCGATGGAAAATTCCGCCCGGCGGCGACGGAGCGGAACATCCGCGGCCGCAACATGTTCCCGATGGCGAAGGGAGAATGCGCCATGATGATCGTCCGGATTTCCACCGGAAAGGCCTTGAGGAGCGCCGGCAGGCCCGGCCCCACGCCGGAACCGTTTCCCGATCCGCAGCCCGACCAGCAGCCGCCGCCGGCGCCCCCGCCGCACCCGAGCCCGGTGCCGCCCGTGCGGTAACGGTTACTTGTCCGACACGCCGGCTTCGGCGAAGCTCGCCATGCGGGCGTGGCATTCCAGCGCCGAGCGCAGGATGTTGACGGCGAGGCAGGCGCCGGACCCTTCGCCCAGCCGCATGCCGAGGTCGAGCAGCGGGGGAAGGTTCAGGGCTTCCAGCAATCTGCGGTGGCCGGCCTCCGCCGAGACATGGGCTGCGAGCGCATGCGCAAGGCCGGCGGGATGGAGTTTCGCCAGCGGGGCGGCCGCCGCCGTGCAGACGAAGCCGTCCAGCAGCACCGGCACGTTGCGGCGGCGCGCGGCCAGAGTCGCGCCGAAGATGGCGGCAAGCTCGCGTCCGCCGAGCGCGGCGGCGAGCTTCAGCGGGTCGGGCAGGGCGGCGGCATGGCGCGCCAGCCCCGCCTCGATGGCCGCGACCTTGCGCTTCATTCCGGCGTCGTCCACGCCGGTGCCGCGTCCGGTCCAGTCTTGCGCCGCGCCGCCGAACAGGGCGGTTGAAATCGCGGCGGCCGGCGTGGTGTTGCCGATGCCCATCTCGCCCAGGCAGACGAGGTCGATGTCGCCGTCCATGGCGTCATGGCCGGCTGAGACGGCAGACAGGAACGCCTCGTCGTCCATCGCAGGTCCTTGCGTGAAGTCGCCGGTGGGGCGATCGAGGTCGAGGGCAACGACGTCGAGTTCCGCACCCGCCACGCGGGCAAGCTGGTTTATCGCGGCGCCGCCGGCGGCGAAGTTCGCCACCATCTGCACGGTCACTTCCGCCGGATAGGCAGACACACCCCGGGCGGTGACGCCATGGTTGCCGGCAAAGACGAGCACCTTGACCCGGTCGAGCCTTGGCGTGGCGCGGCCTTGCCAGCGCGCGGCCCAGGCGGCGATCTCCTCCAGCCGGCCGAGGCTGCCGCGCGGTTTGGTCAGCGTGTCCTGGCGGCGCGCCACCGCCGCGGCCGCCTCGTCGTCTCCGGCTGGAAGATCGAGGCAGGCGGCGCTCAGTTCCTCAAGCGATTTGAAAGGCATGGGGCAAAAATCTCCGAAACCGAATCAGGCAAGGAAGGCCGAGGCGACAAGCAGCACGGCGATCTCGGCCAATTGCTGCAACGCGCCCACGGTGTCGCCGGTGTGGCCGCCGATCTGCTTCAGGCACAGCCAGCGGAAACCGAAGAAGATCAGGGCAAGCAGCACCAGCGCGGCGACCGCCGCATGGATGCCGAGCACGAGCAGCGAGACGGCGCCGAGTGCGGCGCCCGCCAGCGCGACGTTCTGCGTCACCTCGCCCGCGGCGGCCGAAAGGCCGTCCGTGCGGGCGCGCGGCACAAGGTGCATGAAGGCGCCGGGCAGGGCGCGCGAGGCGCAATGGGCCGCGATGAGGGCTGCCAGCACGGAAACGGGGCCCGGGAACTCGGCCAAGGCGCTCCAGCGCAGCAGCAGCGACAGGCCGAGCGCCGCGGCGCCGTAGCTGCCGATGCGGCTGTCGCGCATGATCTCCAGCTTGCGCTCGCGCGTCACCCCGCCGCCGAAGCCGTCGGCCACGTCGGACAGGCCGTCCTCGTGCAGGCAGCCGGTGGCGAGCATGCCGGCGGCCAGTGTCAGCGCGGCGGCCGGCCCGGCGGCGAGGCCGAGCTGGGTCGCCACCTCATAGGCGACCGCGCCGATCAGCGCGACGGCAAAGCCGGCGACCGGCGCCGCCCATATGGCCTGCGCCAGCATGCGGCCGTTGGAGCCGAGGCGCGGCAGCGGCAGGCGCGTGAAGAAGACGAGGCACAGCGCCACGTCGTCGGCGAGGCGGCGGGGGTCGAGACCGTTCATGCATCCCTCGCGATGGCGTGCAAGAAGGTGCCGCTGACGCGGCCGCGCCGGCCGCCGGCCGGCCCCAGCGGCGTCCCCTGGCCATCGGCAAGATGGGCCAGCGGCGCATCCCTGCCGGGGTCCGTCACCTGCGCGTAGTGGAATTCGTGGCCGCGGATCAGGCTGCCGGAAGGCCCGAGCGGGCAGTCGGCGGCGAGCCGGGCCTGCCGGTAGCCGAGATGCATCTTGCGCCTTGCGAAACTGGTGGAATGGCCGAGCAGGCCGAGCATGCGGTGGGCCACGCCGTCGGCGTCCTCCAGCGCCTGCCCCAGCGCCATGAAGCCGCCGCACTCGCCATGCACCGGCTTCGCCTCGGCGAAGGCCCGCATGCCGGCGCAGAAATTCTCGGCCGCGGCCAGCCTGCCGGCATGCAGCTCGGGATAGCCGCCGGGCAGCCAGCAGACGTCGCAGTCCCTGTCCGGCGCTTCGTCGGCCAGCGGCGAGAAGGGCACGATCCCGGCCCCCTGGTCGCGCCAGCGGCGCACGACATGCGGGTAGACGAAGCTGAAGGCGGCGTCCTGCGCCATGGCGATGCGCTGGCCGGGCGGGGCAAGCGCTGCCTTGAAATCGGCTCCGGACGGCCTGAGCGGAGCCGCCAGCCGCATGACCGCGTCGAGGTCGAGCGAACGTTCCACCATGTCGGCCATGCGGTCTATGAAGGCCATGAGGTCGGGGTGCTCGCCGGCCTGCACCAGCCCCAGATGGCGCTCGGGCACGGTGAGCGACGGGTCGCGCATGACCGCGCCCACCACCGGCAGGCCGAGCGCCTCGATCGCCTCGGTGCAGAGCCTGCGGTGCCGCTCGCTGCCCAGCCGGTTCAGCACCACCCCGGCGATGTGCACGTCGTCGCGATAGGTGGCGAAGCCCTTGGCGACGGCGGCGGCCGTGGTGGACTGGCCCGACACGTCGAGCACCAGCAGCGTGGGAAGGCGATAGAGCGCGGCAAGGTCGGCCGCCGCGCCGGAACGGCCGGCGGCCGCCGGGATGCCGTCGAACAGGCCCATGGCGCTTTCCAGCACGACGAGGTCGGCCTCGGAGGCCGCCTGCGCGGCAAGCGCGTTGAGCAGCGGCGGCGCCATGGCCCAACTGTCGAGATTGACGCCGGGAAGGCCGGTGGCGGCTTCGTGGAAGGCCGGATCGATATAGTCGGGGCCGGATTTGGCGCCGCGCACGCGCACGCCGCGCCGGGCGAAGGCGCGCAGCAGGCCGATGGTGACGCTGGTCTTGCCGGAGCCGGAGCGCGGCGCGCCGATGACGATGGCCCGCGCGGTCACGGCGCGCCCTCCCGTTCCGCGCGTAGCGCGACGATCCGTCCGACGACGATGAGGGCGGGAGACACGATGTTCTCGCGCTCCGCCGCCTCCACCAGCGTGGCGAGCGTGGCCGTCACGGTACGCTCCTGCGGCAGCGTCGCGTTCTCGATGAGGGCGGCGGGCATGTCGGGCGCAAGCCCGCCGGCGATGAGGTCGGCCACGGTCGTTTCCATGTGGGTCAGGCCCATATAGATCACCATGGGCTGGCCGGTGCGGGCAAGGGCTGCCCAGTCGGGCCGGTCGTCGGAGACGGCGGCGAAGCCGGTGGCGAGGATGATCGCGCCGTTGACGCCGCGCATGGTGGCCGGGATGCCGGCCGAGGTGAGGCCGCCGAAGGCGGAGGTGATGCCCGCAAGCACGCGGCAGGCGATGCCGGCCTGCGCCAGCGCCCGCGCCTCCTCGCCGCCGCGCCCGAACACGTAGGGGTGCCCGCCCTTCAGCCGCACCACCTTGCGGCCCTCGCGGCCCAGCCGCACCAGCAGCGCGTTGATCTCCTCCTGCGGGATGGAGAGGCGGCCGCCGCGCTTGCCGACGTAGAATTTTTCCGCCTGCGCGGCGACGGCGACGATTTCGGGCGAGACGAGGGCGTCATGCACCAGCGCATCGGCCTGCGCCAGCGCGGAAAGCGCGTCCAGCGTGAGCAGGCCGGGATCGCCCGGCCCGGCGCCGACCAGCCAGACATGGCCGGGCTGGAGCGTGCGCAGCGGCAGGTCGAGGCGGGCGAGCGCATCGCCAAGCAGCGCTTTGTCCATGGCGCTCAAAGCCCCTCCCTCCCGCGGAAACGGCGCTGGTAATGAGCGTCGTAGAGCGAGCTTTCGGTGAAATCCGTGGTGGCCAGCGCGCGGCCGACGAAGATGACGGCCGTGCGCTCGATCGGGTCGGCGGCGAGCCGTTCCGCGATCGTCCCCAGCGTGCCGTGCACGATGCGCTCGTCCGGCCAGAAGGCGCGGAAGACGATGGCGACGGGGCAATCGCTTCCGTAGGGCGGGGTCAGTTCGGCCACCACCTTGTCGAGCGCGTGGATGGCGAGATGGATTGCAAGCGTCGCCCCGGTGCGGCCGAAGCCGGCCAGCGTCTCGCCCGGCGGCATCTTCGAGGCCCGGCCGGAAACGCGGGTCAGCACCAGGCTTTGCGCCACTTCCGGGATGGTCAGTTCGCGCCCGAGCGCTGCCGCCGCGGCGGCGAAGGCCGGCACGCCGGGGGTCAGCGTATAGCCGATGCCGGCCCGCTCCAGCCGGCGGATCTGCTCGGCCACTGCGCTCCATACCGACAGGTCGCCCGAATGGAGCCGTGCCACGTCCTGGCCCGCGGCATGGGCGGCCAGATATTGCGCCTCGATCTCGTCCAGCGACATCGGCGCGGTGTCGACGAGCTTCGTGCCGGGCGCGCAATGCTGGAGAAGCTCGGGCGCGACGATCGAGCCGGCATAGAGGCAGACGGGGCAGGAGGCGAGCAGCCGCGCGCCGCGCAGGGTGATGAGGTCGGCCGCGCCCGGCCCGGCGCCGATGAAATGCACGGTCATGGGGCGCTCTCCGCGATGGCGCAGGTGACGGGGCCGAGCACGGTGCGGGGGCCGAGCAGGCGCGCATGCTGCCCGGCGCCGGCCAGCGCCGCCGTCTCGGAAAGGGAAGGCGTGCCGGAAGCCGCCAGCGAGGCTTCGGAGCGCGTCAGGGCGCGCAGCGATACGAGCCGCAATGCCGCATCGTCGGCCAGCAGCACGGGAAGGCGCAGGCGCCGGCCGGCGGCCACGATGGCCGCCTCGTCCTGCTTGAACTTGGCGGTGGCCAGCGCCGAAAGCGAGGCGGGCGAAAGCGCATGTGCCGCCAATGCGGCGTCTATCGCCGCCAGCACGTCCTCCATGCTCGCGCCCTTCCTGCAACCGAGCCCCGCGACCATCATGGCTTTTTCCAGCTCCATTGCGTCACCGGCATGGCCGGCCGCCAGCCCTGCATGGCGCCGACCGGGGCCGCGCGCGAAATCGCGATGCGCGTCAGGCCGCCGCCCAGCGTCGCGTGGCGGGAAAGCAGCAGCGCCTCCATCTCCAGCGTCACCGCATTGGCCACCAGCCGCCCGCCGGGAGAGAGGGCCTCCACAGCCGCCTCCAGCACGCCCTCGTCGCTGCCGCCGCCGCCGATGAAGATGGCGTCAGGCGTCGCCAGCCCCTGAAGCGCCTCAGGCGCAGCACCTTCCACGACGGCAAGGCCGGGCACGCCGCAGGCCGCGGCGTTGCGGCGGATGCGGGCGGCGCGCTCCGCGTTCGCCTCGACGGCGATAGTACGCAAGGAAGGGTGCGCCAGCATCCATTCGATGCCGACGGAGCCGGAGCCGGCGCCGATGTCCCACAAAAGCTCGCCGCGCCGAGGGGCCAGCGCGGAAAGCGTGAGGGCGCGGGTCTCGCGCTTGGTGATCTGCCCGTCATGCTCGAACAGGTCGTCGGCAAGCCCCGGCGCCAGCGGCAGGATGCGGGCCTCGCGCGATGATTCGACTTCGAGTGCCAGCACGTTGAGCGGATTGACGTTTTCGATGCCGAAGGCGTCGGCGCGTGCGCCGCGGATTCTTTCGTCCCCGCCGCCCAGCGCCTCCAGCACGGTGAGGCGCGAGGCGCCGAAGCCGAGCCGGGTCAGCAAGGCCGCGATGGCGGCGGGTGCGCCGCCGTCCGAAGTCAGCGCCAAGAGCCGCGCGCCGGGATGCAGCAGCGGCCGGATCAGGTCGAGCGGGCGGCCGTGCAGCGACACCGTCTCGATCTCCTGCAAGGCCCAGCCGAGGCGGGCTGCAGCCAGGGAGACGGAGGACGGTGCAGGCAAAACACGCATTTCGGCCGCAGGCACCTTCCTGGCCAGCGTCACGCCGACGCCATGGAAGAACGGGTCGCCCGAGGCGAGCACGCAGACCTTGCGGCCGGCAAGCGCCAGGATTTCATGCATTTCCGCATCGAAGGGCGCCGGCCAGCCATGCTGCTCGCCCTTGACGAGCGATTGCGCGAGGACAAGATGGCGCGCGCCGCCGAAGACGAATTCGGCCTGCGCGACGGCGCGCTTGGCCTCGTCGCCGAGACCGGCTAAACCGTCTTCGCCGATGCCGACAATGGTGAGCCAGGGCGCGCGGACTTCAGCGGACATGACGGTCAAACGCATCCTCATACTGGGCGGGACCACGGAATCCCGGCAACTGGCGGCGGCGCTGGCCGCCCGCCCGGGGCTGACCGTGGTGCTGTCGCTGGCCGGCCGCACGGAAAGCCCGGCCGCGCAGGGCGTGCCCACGCGCAGCGGCGGCTTCGGCGGCGCCCGCGGGCTGGCGCGACATCTGGCGGAACACGCCTTCGACCTGTTGATCGACGCCACCCATCCCTATGCGGCGCGCATCTCGGCCAATGCGGCCGAAGCCGCGCGGCTGGCCGGCGTGCCGATCCTGGCGCTGCGCCGCCCCGGCTGGGAGCAGGCGCCCGGCGACCGCTGGACGCTCGTGGACGATGTGGCGGGCGCGGTACAGGCATTGGGGACGGCGCCGCGCAATGTGTTCCTGTCGCTCGGCCGGCAGGAGGTCGGCGCCTTCGCGGCCGCGCCGCAGCACCATTACCTCATCCGCAGCGTCGATCCGGTCGAGCCGCCGCTCGCCGTGCCGCATGCGCAATATATCCTGGCGCGCGGTCCGTTCCGCGAGGACGACGAGCGCGCGCTGCTCACCGAGCACCATATCGACGCCGTCGTGTCCAAGGACAGCGGCGGCGCGGCCACCTACGGCAAGATCGCGGCCGCGCGGGCCTTGGGCATCGCGGTGGTGATGATCCGCCGGCCGGCTCTGCCGAAGGTGCCGTCCGCGGCAGGCGTGGACGAACTGGTTGCGATGGCCGCTCATCTGACCGGGCCCGTCGCCGAACGCGGCGTATAGACCAGCGCCGGCCGGCCGTCGCGCCTGATGATGCGGGTCTCTGGCGAGCCGATGATGACGCAGGTGGCCATGTCGGCCTTGGCGGGGTCGGCCAGCGCCAGCGGCACCACCTCGATGCGCTCGTCCGGCCGGCCGGCGGCGCGGCCGAAGATCACCGGCACGGTGCCGGGCAGAACGGCGGCCAGCGCCTCGAAGGCGCGGCCGAGCTGCCAGGGCCGCGTCCTGCTGATCGGGTTGTAGAGCGCGATGACGAAGCCGGCGCCGGCCGCCGCCAAAAGGCGCAGTTCGATCAGGTCCCAGGGCTTGAGATTGTCCGACAGCGAGATGGCGCAGAAGTCGTGGCCGAGCGGCGCGCCGCAGCGGGCGGCCACGGCCAGCATGGCGGTAACGCCGGGCATGATGGCGATGTCGAGCGCGCGCCATTGCGGCGGTCCGGCCTCGATGGCCTCGCATATGGCGGCGGCCATGGCGAAGACGCCCGGATCGCCGCCGGACACCACGGCCACCGCGTGGCCTTCGGCCGCCCTGGCAAGGGCTTCCCTGGCGCGGGCCAGTTCCTCGCGGTTGTCGGAGGCCACCGCCTGCTGGTGCGGGCCGAGGTCCAGCCGGTCGAGATAGGGCTTGTAGCCGTAGAGGAAGGCGGCTTCGGCCACGGCGCTGCCGGCTTCCGGCGTCACCTGACCGGCATTGCCCGGCCCGAGGCCGACGACGGTGAGGCGCCCGCTCACAGCACCACTCCCGAAGCCCGCATGCCGGGCCGCGCCGCCCAACCCGCCACCAGTATGATGCTGAAATAGGGTGCGGCATCGTCGCCCTTGTCGGCCAGCCGCATGGCGGCGCCGTTGGCCATGGTGCCGCGCTCGACATAGAGGGCGCGCTCCAGCCTGCCGGCGGCGGCCAGCGCGCGCCTGATCTTGGGCAGGTTGCGCCCCACCTTCATGATGACGGCGGCGTCGGTGTCGGCCAGCCGCCGCGTCAGCTCGAACTCGCTCATCGTGCCGGGCAGTACCGTCAGCACGTCGTCGCCCTGCACGATCGGCTCGCCGGTCAGCGACCAGCAGCCGGACATGGCGGTGACGCCGGGGACCACCTCCGTCGGGTAGCGGTGGGCGAGGCGCACATGCAGGTGCATGTAGGAGCCGTAGAAAAGCGGGTCGCCCTCCGACAGCACGGCAACGGTGCGGCCGGCTTCGAGATGGCCGGCTACCTTGGCTGCCGACTCTTCGTAGAAGGCGAGGATCTGCGCCTTGTAGTCGTCGTGGTCCTTGTCGATTTCGGTAGTGACCGGATAGTGCAGCGGCAATTCCACGACCCCGGGCTTCAGCAGGCTCTCCACGATGGCGCGGGCGTTGCCATTGGCATTGCGCTTGGCGAAATGCGCCACCACGTCGGCCTCTTCCAGCGCGCGCACCGCCTTCAGCGTCAGAAGCTCCGGGTCGCCGGGACCGGTGCCGACGCCGATCAGCCGGCCGGATGCGATGGTGCCTATCATGACGCCTTCCTTTCCACGCACCGCGATACTTCACCCCCACCCCTGACCCCTCCCCACAAGGGGGAAGGGAACCGGGCGGCGGTTCTGCCTTGCCTGGACGCCGGAGACGACGCAGGAGACAGTGATTGCGACGGCTGCGAAGTCGTCTCCCTCCCCCTTGTGGGGAGGGGACAGGGGTGGGGGTATGAACCTGGCGTGCTCACAGGCCCGGCCTCGCCAGCGCGTTGAGGGCGGCGGCGGTCATGGCGCTGCCGCCCAGCCTGCCGCGCACGATGGCGTAGGGCACGCCATGGGGATCTTCAGCCAGCGCCTCCTTCGATTCGGCCGCGCCGACGAAACCCACCGGCATGCCGATGATGGCGGCGGGCTTCGGGGCGCCGTCGCGCAACCTTTCCAGAAGGTAGAAAAGCGCCGTCGGGGCGTTGCCGATGGCCACCACCGCACCGGCCATGCGCGGTCCCCACAGGTCGATCGCGGCGGCCGAGCGGGTGTTGCCGATCTCTTCGGCGATTTCCGCCGTGCGCGGGTGGCGCAGCGTGCAGATCACCTCGTTGCCGGCCGGCAGGCGGGCGCGGGTGACGCCATGCGCCACCATTTCGGCGTCGCAGAAGATCGGCGCGCCGGCCGCCAGCGCCGCGCGCGCGGCCGCAACGAAACCCGGGCTGAACTCGAAGCTTTTCGCCGCCTCGACCTGCCCGCAGGCATGGATCATGCGCACCGCCACGCCGGCCTCCTCGGCCGGGAAACGGGCAAGGTCCGCCTCTTCGCGGATGATGGCGAAGGAGCGCTCGTAGATCGCGGTGCCGTCGCGGATATAGTCATAGGCGGGCATGTTCATTCCTGTGCGAAGGCGGTTGCGATGTTCGTCGCGCCGAGCCGGGCGAGACAGGCGGCGGCGGTTTCTTGCCGTCCCCGTGCCCCGCGCACCAGCGATGCGATGCGGCGCAGGCCGTGCCGGACCTCGTCGTTGGCCACTATAGCGGCCGGCGGCGATCCCGCCGTTCCGTTCACGACAAGCGCCGTGCCATCGCCGCTGCCCGCCAGCGCGAGCGCCGCGGCGCCGGGATGCGCGCAGCCCTTGGCGCAGCCGGAGACATGCAGCGCGAAGGAGCCGTCGAGAAGGTCGGGGGCGGATGCGGCGAGGGCTGTTGCGATGTCGCGCGTGGCGATGCGGCCGGAGGCGCAGGCGGGGGCGCCGGGGCAGGCGGAAATCGACAGGCGCGGGTCGGCAGGGTCGGTGACGAAGCCGAGCCCGGTGGCGATCTCCCGCAGCAGGCGGCAGGCGTCGGCGGAAAGGCCGGGCAACAGCAGCGCGCGCGCCGGGGCGGGGCGGATTTCGGCGGCGCCGAGGCCTTTCGCCTGTTGTGCCAGGGCGACGAGGGTCTTTGCCGGCATCGAGCCGAAGGGCAGGGCGATGCCGAGGGCGAAGGTGCCATCATTGAGCGGGAAGACGGCCACCGCCTTGCCCTCCTGCTGGGGCCTGCCAGAGAGGGGTATTGTCGCATTGATGCGGGGCGCGTCGGCCAGATCTCTCGCCCGCCCCGCGCGACCGAGAGCGGCGACCTTCCCGAGGATCGAAAGGGCGGCGGCGCAGGCATCGGCTTGCGCGAGCGTGCCGAGCGGCGTCGCGATCGCGGCATCGCCGCCGATGGATAGGTGCCAGAGCGCTTCGCCGTTCTGCGCGACGGCCGCGAGCCGCACGTCGGCGATGATGCCGGAAAGGTCGATGCGGCCGCCGCCGTCGACCACGACGGAAACCTTGGGCCCGAGGCAGGCGGCAAGGCCGGCATCCGCGACGGCGGCGCGGATTTCTTCCGCGAGCGGGCGCGGATCGGCGATCTCGTCCGGGTCCAGCCCCGCCAGCGGCCCGGTCTCCACCGGCACGCCGGTGCGCACGGCAATGCCCAGCGCGTCCACATCGGCCGCCAGCAGCGGCGCGCTTCGCTCCGTCAAACCTCGGACCTGCACGGACCCGCGCGCGGTGACCTCGACGACGCCGCTGCCGTGATGCAGCGCGGATTCGCAGAGTCCGATCAGGGCGTTGGGCGAAAATCCTCCAGCGATGGGGTTGAGCCGCGCCAGCAGGCCGTCGCCGGTCGGCATCGGGGCTGAAAGCGCGGGGCAGGCGCCCCGAAGTGCGGGGGCGCTCATTCGGCTGCCTTCGGTGTTTCATGGCATCCCCCACCCCTTACCCCTCCCCACAAGGGGGAGGGGGTCGCCGGCGCCTCAGATTTCCCCTCCCCCTTGTGGGGAGGGGTAAGGGGTGGGGGTGAGGCGGATGGAGCCTCGGCTGCCTCGATCAGGGCTTCCAGATCGGCGTCGACGGAATTGCGCAGCGGATGCCACAGGCCGTGCCGGCGCGCCGAGGCAAAGCGCTCGGCGATGAATTTGGCGGCCGCCGGGTTCTCGCGCAGCAGGAAGGCGCGCACGTCCGCGTCGCCCAGATAGGCGTCGTGGACGGCTTCGATGAGGCTGCCCGCAATGGCATGCGTGGTTTCGGCGAAACCGATCAGCCGGTCCACCGTCTCGGCGAATTCGGAGGCGCCGCGCGGGCCGTGCCGCATCTGGCCGGCGATGAAGCGCGGATTGACGGCGCGCGCCCGCACCACGCGGGCCACCGCTTCGGAAACCGAGCGGGGCTTCGGCTTGTGCGGGTCGGTGGTGTCGAGCACGATCACGTCGGCGTTTTTCCCCAGCGCGGCAAGGGCCGCCGAAAAGCCGCCGATAAAGGCGACGTCGGCCGAGCCTTCGAGGATGTCGCGACCGGGATCGTCGCCGGTATGGACCAGGAGGTCGGCCTCGGCGACGCGGCCGGCGAAGGCGCCCGGCGCCCGCGTGCCTTCACCCTCGGCCCCGCCATAGGCATGGCTGGCGGCGTCGAGATAGGCGTGGCCGATCTCCTCGCGGCTTTGCCAGCCGCCGCCGGCGAGCAGGCTTTCCACGCCGGCGCCATAGGTGCCGGGCGAGGAGCCGAAGATGCGCGGCTGCCGCTTGCCCCCGGCGCGGGTGGCGGCCGCCAGCGGGTTTTCCGAGCAGTCCTCGTCGCGGGCGGCAACGGCCGCCGCCGCAGCGTCGATGAGGGCGATCTGGGTGGGGAACATGTCGCGGAACAGGCCGGAGATGCGCCACGTCACGTCCACGCGCGGGCGGCCCAGCACGGCCGGCGGCAGCACCTCGATGCCGGTGACGCGGCCGGTGGCGGCGTCCCATTGCGGGCGGCAGCCCATCAGCGCCAGCCCCTGGGCGATCTCCTCGCCGCCGGTGCGCAGCGAGGCCGAGCCCCACAGGTCGATGACCAGCGAGCGCGGCCAGTCGCCGTGGTCCTGCATGTAGGCGCGCACGATCTCGTCGCTTGCTGCCTTGCCGAGGTCGAAGGCGGTGGGTGTGGGCATGGTGCGCGGGTCGGCCGCGAACAGGTTGCGGCCGGTGGGCAGCACGTCGATGCGGCCGCGCGCCGGCGCGCCGGACGGGCCGGCGGGAACATGGCGGCCGTCGAGCGCGGAAAGAAGCGCCGCCTTCTCGGCGGCAGCGCTTGCAAGGCGCAGTGGATCGGCCTCGCCGGGCGCTGCGCGGCCATAGACATGCAGCCCGTCCTTGATGGCAAAGTCCTTGAGGTCGCACAGCCAGGCGTCGATGCGGCGCAGCGCCTCGTCGGGCGCGTCCGTGCCGGCGACACCCGCCTCGGCGGCAAGGCCGGTCTTCTGCGCGGTTTCCACGATCAGCCAGGCCAGGCGGTCGCGGCGGCGGCGGTCCAGCCCGTCGGCCTGGGCGTATTCGTCCACCAGCCGCTCCAGCTTCTGCCGGGTCTCGTCCAGCCCGGCCGCGGCAAGCGGCGGCGGCAGGTGGCCCAGCGTCACGGCCGCGATGCGGCGTTTTGCCTGCGCCGCCTCGCCGGGATTGGAGACGATGAAGGGATAGACCACGGGCAACGGGCCGGTCACGATCTCCGGAAAACAGTTTTGTCCCAGCGCCACCGTCTTGCCGGGCAGCCATTCCAGCGTGCCGTGGGCGCCGACATGCACTATGGCGTGGACGCCGAGTTCCTTCTGCAGCCACAGGCCGAAGGCGACGAGTTCGTGCCGCGGCGGCAGGGTGGCGTCGTGATAGTCGGCGCGGCGGTCCTCGAAGCGGCCGCGGTCGGGCGCCAGCGCCACGGTGACGTTGCCGAAGGTCGCGGCGCCGAAGGTGAAGGCGCCGGCAGGATCGCCCCACGCCTTCTCGATCGCCGCGCGCGGCAGCGCCGGCAGGGCGCGGAAGAAATCGGCATAGGCTTCCGAAGCGGGTCCGCTGCAGCCCGTTTCCAGCAAATCCAGCAATTGGCGCGGCGATTGCGGAATCCCGTCAACGATATAGCCGGATTCCTTCAGGTCGTGCAGCATGGCCAGCACGCTTTGCGGCACGTCCAGTCCCACGGCGTAGCCGGTGCGGCCGGGCGCGCTCGGATAGTGCGGCATCAGGATGGCGATGCGGCGCTCGGCGGGCGGCGTGGCCTGCAGGCGCAGGAAGGCGGCGATGCGCCCGGCTGCCTGCGCCACGCGGTCGGGCTCGGGCCGGTTGGCGAAGGCGCGGAAGGCCAGCGCGGCGTCTGCCTGTGCTTCGGCCTTGAAGGAGACGGCGCCGGCAAGGATGCGCCCGTCGAGTTCGGGCAGCACCACATGCATGGCAAGATCGGCCGGCGCGAGGCCGCGCTGGTTCGTCTCCCAGGCGTCGCGGCGGGTCGTGGCGACGATGACCTGAAAGACCGGCGCGCCGGTGCGGTCGAACAGCGTCTCCACGCCGGGCTCGGCCCCGCAGGCGAAGGCGGTGGCGGTGACGATGGCGGCAGGCCGCAGCGCGGCCAGCGCGCGTTCCACGAAGGCAAGCGAAGCCGGGTCCTTGAGGCTCGCCACGAAGATCGGCACCGGCACGACGCCGTTCTTCCGCAACGCGTCGGCCAGCGCGTCGATGGGCGCGGTGTCGGCCGCCAGCAGCATGGAGCGGTAGAAGAGGATGGGGACGAGGGGGCTTTCCTCCCCCCTTGAGGGGGAGGTGCCGCCAAAGGCGGCGGAGGGGGGCGCGTCGGCAGTGCGCGACGTTTCCTGGAGCGCGGCCGCGGCGACCCCACCCCCGGCCTGCGGCCGGACCCTCCCCTCGAGGGGGAGGGAAAACGGCGCGTCGGCCACACCCTGTCCGGGCTCGTAATATCCGGCCTTCGGCACCTCCGCCGGCGCGGCGGCCTCGATGTCGCGGCCGGCGAGGCTGGCCATGCGGCGCACCAGTGCGGCCATGTTGGCCGGGCCGCCCTGGCGGAAATAGGCGAGCAGCGCGGCGAGTTCCGCCTGCGGCAGGGTGGAGGCTTCGGCAAGGCGCGCATCGTCGTTGCCTTCGCCCGGCAGAAGCGCGAGCGCGATGCCGCGTTCGCGCGCCAGCGCCGACAGTCGCTCGCAGCCGTAGCGCCACCAGTCGTAGCCGCCGAGAACGCGCACCAGGATCACCTTGGCGTGCCGCGCCACGCTATCGACCCACAGGTCCACTGACATCGGGTGGCGCAGGTCGCGCAGGGCCGCCAGCCGCAGCGCGGGCAGGCGGTCCGACTGCGCCGACCATGCGGCGGCCAGTCCGGCCAGATCGCTGTCGGTGAAGGACAGCGCCACCATGTCCGCCGGCTGCTGCCGCAGGTCGACCGGCTCGACAAGGTCGTCGAGCGAGGCGGATGTGGTGGCCAGGATGTGCAAGGGACTATCCCTGCAATATCTTCTCGATCGCCGGGCGGTTCAGCCCCTTGAGGCCGATCACCACCAGCCGCGAGCGGCGGTCGTCCTGCGGTGTCCAGGCGCGGTCGTAATAGTGGTTCACGCGCGGGCCGACGGCCTGCACCAGAAGCCGCATGGGCTTGGCGGCGATCTCCACGAAGCCCTTCACGCGCAGCACGTTCTCGGCCTCGGCGGCTGCGGCGACACGGCGCGCAAGCTCGTCCGGATCGGAGGCGGAAGGGATCTCGACGACAAAGCTGTCGAAATCGTCGTGCTCGTGGTCCGCCATGCCGTCATGATGGCTCTTGCGGTTGTCGATGTCGTCCTCCACGGCAAGGCCGAGGCCGAGCAGCACGGAAGGGTCCACCCTGCCATGCGCGGTCGGCACCACTTTCACGGCTGCCCCGACATGCCCGCCGAGGAGGGCGTTGGCGCGCGCCGCACCCGCCTCGTCCACCAGATCGTGCTTGGACAGGATGACCAGGTCGGCGCAGGCGACCTGGTCCTCGAACACCTCCTCGACCGGGTCGTCATGGTCGAGCGTTTCGTCGGCGGCGCGCTGGGCGGCCAGCGCGTCCATGTCGGAGGCCACCTGGCCGGCGGCAAGGGCGGCGCCGTCGACCACGGCCACCACGCCGTCCACGGTGACGCGGCTCTTGACCGTGGGCCACTGGAACGCCTGCACCAGCGGCTTGGGCAATGCCAGGCCGGACGTCTCGATCAGGATGTGGTCGACGCGCGGCGTGCGCGACAGGATCTGGTCGAGGGCCGGGACGAAGTCGTCGGCCACGGTGCAGCAGATGCAGCCGTTGGCCAGTTCCACGATGTTCTCCTCCGGGCAGGCCTCCACCCCGCAGCCCTTCAGGATCTCGCCGTCCACGCCCACGTCGCCGAATTCGTTGACGATGAGGGCCAGCCGCTTGTCGCCGGCGTTTTCGAGGATGTGGCGAATCAGCGTGGTCTTGCCGGAACCGAGGAAGCCGGTGACGACGGTGCAGGGAACACGGGCGGCGGATGCGGTCATGACGGCTCCTTCAGATGGTCGAGGGGAGGAATGCGCGCGACAAGGCCGCGCTTGAGGCAATCGGGGCGGCCGCGCCAGGGGATGAGGCCGTCTTCGGAGGCTGCGAGCAGTTTTGCGCCGGCGACGAGGTCGGGACCGCTGTCGGGGGCAAGATCGCCGAAGACGTAGCTCCAGGCGCCGTCGCGCAGCAGCGCGGCGCTGAGGCGGCGCTTGCAGTTGCCGAGGCATTCGACCGCATGCACGCGGATGTCGTGGCGGGCGGCGGCGTCGCGGGTGGCTTCGGCGAGCAGCGCTCCGGGGCGGGGGTGGGTATCCGCGCCGGTGGCGTCGCGGCAGGTCGAGCAGACCAGAATGGTCACGCTGCCGGACGGCGCGTCCTGCGTCTTGGCCGGGAAAAAGCCGTCGCGGTCCACATCAACTCCTTGCCCGGGGCACCCGCCAGGCGAACGGATTCGTTTCGAGTGACGGCAGGTCTCCTGGCTCGCGGGTCGTCGCCTCGGTGCCGCCTTCCCGGGAAGTTCCCAGTGGCTTTCGGCCTCGGCTCGCCGCTTACAGTTGCGGGGACAGCCGCGGATTTGGAGTTTTCGGACCCCGCACCGCATTCCCTCTTAGCCTCTCCCCGTGAAGGGAGAAGAACCGTCATGGCCGGATTTAGGCTTGGGCGGGGCGCGCTGTCAACGCGCGCCTACGACATGGCCGTGTCAGCAAGCGCCGGACCGAGGTCGCCGGCGGGCGTCACCTCCAGGCGGCCGAGGCCGAGCCAGCTCTGCATCAGCTTCAATTCCTCGAGGAGTTGCACGGCGGTCTCGGCCGGCGCGCCGTCTTCGGCGTAGGCGGCATGGATGCGCAGCACCCCGGCGGGCCGGTCGGCCTTGAGGTTGACGCGCGCCGCCAGCCGCTCGCCCAGCAGGAACGGGAGGACATAGTAGCCATATTGCCGCTTTGCCGCCGGGGTGTAGATTTCGATGCGGTATCGGAAGCCGAAAAGCCTTTCCGTCCGGTCGCGCTCGAACACCAGCGGATCGAAGGGCGCCAGCAGCGCGCGGGCCGCGACCTTGCGGGGAATGCGCGCATCCCGGTGCAGATAGGCCGGCTTTCCCCAGCCCTCGACGCGGACGGGCAGGAGTTCGCCTTCCTCCACAAGTTCCTCGATGCGGCCCTTCATGTCGGCGGGAGACAGGCGGAAATAGTCGCGCAGGCAGCTTGCCGTGCCGATGCCGTGGGCGCGGGCCGCGATGCGCAGGAGTTCGCGGTGGGCGTCCGCCGGAGATGGCGTCGGCAGGTCGAGCACCGCTGCGGGCAGCACCCGTTCGGGCAGGTCGTAGAAACGTTCGAAGCCGCGCCGGTGGGAGGTGGTGATGCGGCCTGCCCAGAACAGCCATTCGAAGGCGTGCTTGGCGTCGCTCCAGCCCCACCAGCCGCCCTTGCCCTTCTGGCCGTCGAGGTCGGAGGCGGCGACCGGCCCGCGCTCGGCCACGATGCGGAATATCTCCTCGACATAGGCTGCGCGCTCGCGGCCGAACTTCGCCAGCCCGGCATACATCTCTTCCCCGCGCCCCGCGCGCTCCATGCGCCAGCGCAGCAGCGGCCAGGTCGTGACGGGCAGGAGCGAGGCCTCATGCGCCCAATATTCGAACAGGCTGCGCCTGCGGCCGGCGGCGGCGGCATCCAGCAATGCCAGCGGGTAGGGACCCAGCCGGGAATAGAGCGGCATATAGTGCGCTCGCACCACCGCGCTGACGGAATCGATCTGCAGCAGGCCGGTGCGGGCGAGCACGCGGGCCAGATGCCGTCGGTCGGGCTGGCCCGCGGGACGTGGATCGGAAAAGCCCTGGGCCGCGAGCGCGATGCGGCGGGCCGTTGCGAGCGAAATGCCGTCCTTCATGCGCGAAGTGCCCCTGCCTCGAGCCAAAATAGCTGCCTGAAGGACGAGCCGGCAGGCAACCCGATTCCGGCAATGCTAGCAGGCAAGTGGCGGTATCGGTGTCAGGAGAAAAAGTTGAGTGAAAAGGTAAGGAAAATCAAATGGGCAAAGATGGGCGGGCTTTTGCCGCAGGAGCCGTTTCCTGCCGCTTTTCGGACAAGGTTGGACTTGCTTCGCAAGGACCGCTGCGCTAACCCTCGCCGCATTGCAGCAAGGGCTGTCCGATCGGTCCGGCGTGTGAAAACGGCCGCGCTTCGGCATTCTGGCTCCGCGCTGCAAATCTGGGCGGATCGGCCGCCAACGGAATTCGCAGCATGAACGCACTTCTGGTTTCATATCTGCCTGTCGTCATCTTCATCGGCGTGGCGCTGGTCGTCGGCCTCGCGCTTATCGTGACGCCGTTCGTTATCGCGTACCGCAATCCTGACCCGGAAAAGCTGTCGGCCTACGAGTGCGGCTTCAATTCCTTCGACGATGCGCGCATGAAATTCGACATCCGTTTCTACCTGGTGTCGATCCTGTTCATCATCTTCGATCTGGAAGTGGCGTTCCTGTTCCCGTGGTCGGTCTCCTTCGGCGAGATCGGCATGCTCGGCTTCTGGTCGATGATGGTGTTCCTGGCGGTGCTGACCATCGGCTTCGCCTATGAATGGAAGAAGGGAGCGTTGGAATGGGATTGAACGACAATTCCGGCACGCTCGTCGCGCCGCGACCCAAAGGCATTCTCGACCCGAAGACCGGCAAGCCTGTCGGCTCCGACGATCCGTTTTTCGTCGGCATCAACGACGAACTGGCCGACAAGGGTTTTCTCGTCACCTCCGCCGAGGCGCTGATCACCTGGGCGCGCACCGGCTCGCTGATGTACATGACCTTCGGCCTCGCCTGCTGCGCGGTGGAGATGATCCACAAGGCCATGCCGCGCTACGACAGCGAGCGCTTCGGCATCGCGCCGCGCGCCTCTCCGCGCCAGTCCGACGTGATGATCGTGGCCGGCACGCTGACCAACAAGATGGCGCCGGCGCTGCGCAAGGTCTATGACCAGATGCCGGAGCCCCGCTACGTCATCTCCATGGGCTCGTGCGCCAATGGCGGCGGCTATTATCACTATTCCTACTCGGTGGTGCGTGGTTGCGACCGCATCGTGCCGGTGGACATCTACGTGCCCGGCTGTCCGCCGAGCGCGGAAGCGCTGCTCTACGGCCTTCTTCTGCTGCAGAAGAAGATTCGCCGCACCGGCACGATCGAACGGTAACATCATGAGCGAAGCCCTGAATGATCTCGCTGCCCATGTGAAGGGCAAGCTGGGCGAGGCGGTCCTCGACTGCGTGCTCGCCTGCGGCGAACTGACGATAAAGGTGGCGCCCGCCGATATCGTGAAGGCGGCGACCTTCCTGCACGACGATCCCGGCTGCCGCTTCGTGTCGATCATCGACGTGTGCGGCGCCGATTATCCCTCGCGGGAAAAGCGCTTCGACGTGGTCTACCACCTTCTGTCGCCGACCAGGAACCTGCGCATCCGCGTGAAGGTGGAGGCCGACGAGGAGACTCTGGTGCCTTCCGTCACCGGTGTGTGGCCCGGCGCCGACTGGTTCGAGCGCGAGACCTACGATCTTTACGGCGTGCTGTTCTCGGGCCACCCCGACCTGCGCCGCATCCTCACCGACTACGGCTTCGAGGGGCATCCGCTGCGCAAGGACTTTCCGCTGACCGGCTTCGTCGAGGTGCGTTACGACGACGAGGCCAAGCGCGTGATCTACGAGCCGGTCGAGCTGAAGCAGGAATTCCGCAACTTCGACTTTTTGTCCCCGTGGGAGGGCACGGACTACGTGCTGCCGGGCGACGAAAAGGCGAAGCAGTGAATGGTGAATGGTGAATGGTGAATGGACGACAAGGCGGACCGGATACGCGATTATCGCGATCTAGTCGTCTGGAAAGAGGCGATGGATATCGCCGAGCTGGTCTATTTGCGCACGCGCGGGTTCCCGCGCGAGGAGGCTTTCGGCATGACGTCGCAGATGCGCCGTGCGGCGGCGTCCGTTCCGGCAAATATCGCCGAGGGATTCGGTCGGGCGCAGCGCGGGGCATTCATACAATTTCTCAGGATCGCGCAGGGCTCGCTCAAGGAATTGGAGACGCACGCCGCGCTATGCACAAGGGTGGGGCTTCTGCCGGCCGAAAGCCATACCGAACTGAACGCGCTCTGCGACCGGCTGGGCAGGCGGCTGGTGTCGCTGGTTCGGTCGCTGGACCGATCGGATGTGGCCTTATGACCATTCACCATTCACTATTCACCATTCACACGGTGGGCCGAAATGGCTGAGACGTCTGTCCGCAACTTCAACATCAATTTCGGCCCGCAGCACCCGGCCGCGCACGGCGTTCTGCGCCTCGTGCTGGAGCTCGACGGCGAGGTGGTCGACCGCGTCGATCCGCATATCGGGCTGCTCCATCGCGGCACCGAGAAGCTGATGGAGCACAAGACCTACCTGCAGGCCGTGCCCTATCTCGACCGGCTCGACTATTGCGCGCCGATGAACCAGGAACACGCCTTCGCGCTCGCCGCGGAGCGGCTGCTGGGCATCGAGGTGCCGAAGCGCGGGCAACTGATCCGGGTGCTCTATTCCGAGATCGGCCGCATCATGAGCCACGTGCTCAACGTGACGACGCAGGCCATGGACGTGGGCGCGCTGACGCCGCCGCTGTGGGGTTTCGTCGAGCGCGAGAAGCTGATGGTGTTCTACGAGCGCGCTTCCGGCTCGCGCATGCATGCGGCCTATTTCCGGCCCGGCGGCGTGCACCAGGACCTGCCGGCCCGGCTGATCGAGGACATCGGCAAGTGGATCGACCCGTTCCTGAAGTCGGTCGACGACCTCGACGAATTGCTGACGGAAAACCGCATCTTCAAGCAGCGCAATGCCGATATCGGCGTTATCTCGCTGGAGGACGCCTGGGCCTGGGGCTTTTCGGGCGTCATGGTGCGCGGCTCGGGCGCGGCCTGGGACCTGCGCAAGTCGCAGCCCTATGAATGCTATCCGGAAATGGAATTCGACATTCCGGTCGGCAAGAACGGCGACTGCTACGACCGCTATCTCATCCGCATGGAGGAGATGCGCCAGTCGGCCAGGATCATGCGCCAATGCGTGGACCGCCTGCTCGGCAAGGACAGCACCGGCCCGGTTTCGAACGAGGACGGCAAGGTCGTGCCGCCCAAGCGCGGCGAGATGAAGCGCTCGATGGAAGCGCTGATCCATCATTTCAAGCTCTATACCGAGGGTTACCGCGTGCCCGCCGGCGAGGTCTATGCGGCCGTCGAGGCGCCCAAGGGCGAGTTCGGCGTCTATCTCGTGTCCGACGGCAGCAACAAGCCCTATCGCGTCAAGCTGCGCGCGCCCGGCTTCGCCCACCTGCAGGCCATGGATTTCCTGTGCCGCGGCCACATGCTGGCCGACGTCACCGCCGTGCTGGGTTCCCTCGACATCGTCTTCGGTGAGGTCGACCGCTAATGAGTGTCCGCCGTCTCGCAGAGCCACAAGTCCAGCCGGCAGGCTTCGCCTTCAACAAGGCGAACACCGCGGCTGCGAAGAAATGGATCGCAAAATATCCCAAGGGCCGCGAGCAGTCGGCCATCATCCCGCTGTTGATGCTGGCGCAGGAGCAGGAGGGCTGGGTCACCAAGGCGGCGATCGAGACCGTCTGCGACATGCTGGCCATGCCCTATATACGCGGGCTGGAAGTCGCCACCTTCTACACCCAGTTCCAGCTCAGTCCCGTGGGCACGCGCGCCCATGTGCAGGTCTGCGGCACCACGCCCTGCATGCTGATGGGGGCGGGGGAACTGATGGAGGTGTGCCGGTCGAAAATTCACCACGACCCTCTCCATCTCAATGCGGACGGCACGTTGTCCTGGGAAGAGGTCGAGTGCCAGGGCGCCTGCGTGAACGCGCCGATGGTCATGATCTTCAAGGACACCTATGAGGACCTGACGCCGGAGCGGCTGGCCGAGATCATCGACGCCTTCGAGGCCGGCAAGGGCGCCACGATCGAGACCGGCCCGCAGACCGACCGCTTCTATTCCGCGCCGGCCGGCGGCTTCACGTCGCTGTCGGACGAGAAGGCGGTGCTGAAATCCTCCCGCGGCAAGTCGGGCGGGAAGGCGGCCGGGGCGGCCGAGGTGCCGCCCTCCAAGGCGGCCCGCCACAAGACCGACGCGGTCGAGACCAACGAGGCGGTGAAGTCGCCTTCGCCGGTCAAGACGAGCGCCAAGGCCGAGAAGGCCGCGGCCCGGCCGTCGCTGGATCACAAGGACAGACCCAAGGGCATCGAGAAGCCGACGGCCGTCGACGACCTCAAGCTGATCTCGGGGGTGGGGCCGAAGAACGAGGCCGTGCTGCACGAACTCGGCATCTACACCTTCGCGCAGGTGGCTTCGTGGAAGAAGGCCGAGCGCGCCTGGGTGGACGGCTATCTCAACTTCCACGGCCGCATCGAGCGCGAGGACTGGGTGAAGCAGGCCAAGGCGCTCGCCAAGGGCGGTGTGGAGGAATATATCCGCGTGTTCGGCAAGAAGCCGGTCTGAGGGACGAAAAATGCTTCAGGACAAGGACCGCATCTTCACCAATATCTACGGCCGCTTCGACAGGTCGCTGGCGGGCGCGATGTCGCGCGGCTCGTGGGACGGCACCAAGGCCATCATCGACAAGGGCCGCGACTGGATCATCAACGAGATGAAGGCGTCGGGCCTGCGCGGGCGCGGAGGCGCCGGCTTCCCGACCGGGCTGAAATGGTCGTTCATGCCCAAGCAGAGCGACGGGCGGCCGTCCTATCTGGTGGTCAACGCCGACGAGTCCGAGCCCGGCACCTGCAAGGATCGCGACATCATGCGCCACGATCCGCACACGCTGGTCGAGGGCTGCCTGCTGGCCGGCTTCGCCATGGGCGCGGTTGCGGCCTACATCTATATCCGCGGCGAATTCATCCGCGAGCGCGAAGCGCTCCAGCGCGCCATCGACGAGGCCTATGAGGCCCGGCTGATCGGCAAGAACAACATCAACGGCTACGATTTCGAAATCTACGTCCACCACGGCGCGGGCGCCTATATCTGCGGCGAGGAAACGGCGCTGCTGGAAAGCCTGGAGGGCAAGAAGGGCCAACCGCGGCTGAAGCCGCCTTTCCCCGCCAATGTCGGCCTCTACGGCTGCCCCACCACGGTCAACAATGTCGAATCGATCGCGGTGGCGCCCACCATCCTGCGGCGCGGCGCGGCCTGGTTCTCCTCCATCGGGCGGCCGAACAATGTCGGCACGAAGCTGTTCATGCTGGTCGGCCACGTGAACACGCCCTGCACGGTCGAGGAGGAGATGGGCATCACCTTCCGCGAACTGGTCGAAAAGCATGGCGGCGGCGTGCGCGGCGGCTGGGACAACCTTTTGGCGGTGATCCCCGGCGGCGCCTCCTGCCCGGTGGTGAAGGGCGAGGACATCCTCGATGCCCATATGGATTTCGACGGCATGCGCGAGCTGAAGTCCTCTTTCGGCACGGCGGCCGTGATCGTCATGGACAAGTCCACCGACATCGTGAAGGCGATCGCGCGGCTGTCCTATTTCTTCAAGCACGAGAGCTGCGGGCAGTGCACGCCCTGCCGCGAAGGCACGGGCTGGATGTGGCGCGTGATGGAGCGGCTGGTGCGCGGCGAGGCGCAGAAGCGCGAGATCGACATGCTGCTGGACGTCACCAAGCAGGTCGAGGGCCACACGATCTGCGCGCTGGGCGATGCGGCCGCGTGGCCGATCCAGGGCCTGATCCGCAATTTCCGTCCTGAGATCGAGCGGCGCATCGACGAGTTCTCGCGCAATGCCAATCGTGCCGAGCCGGTGCTGGCGGCGGCGGAGTGATGGACCGGAGGCCCGGATGAAGGCGGCGGCCCGATGAGCGAATTCGAGACGATGCAGGAAAAGCTGGAAAGCCTGGTGCCGAAGGAGATGGCGGGCGCGGTCAACATGCTGGCGCATCCGGTCGCCGGGGCTGCGGCCATGTCGGCGCTGGGGCTCGGCGTGGCCAGCCACATGCTCGGCGTCTGGATGGGCACGCTGACCGGCCTGGCCGAGGCCTCGCAGCGCATGGCGGACGCGCAGGCCGGCGGGCCGGCCGGTTCGTCGGCGGCGACCCTTGCCAAGGCGCGGGCACGGGCGAAAGCGCTGATGGAGCAGGCGCAGGCCGAAGCCCGCACGGCGAGGCAGACGGTGCAGCCGCTCTCCGGCGGAACGAAACGGTGAATTGACTGCCGCCGCGGCCGGTGCCGCGCGGCGAAAAGGATTGCGGGTTTCCCGCGAAGGTTCGAGGCGACATGGCGAAGCTGAAGGTCGACGGAAAAGAGATCGAAGTGCCGGACCACTACACGCTGCTTCAGGCGGCGGAGGAAGCGGGCGCGGAAATACCGCGCTTCTGCTTCCATGAACGGCTGTCGATCGCCGGCAACTGCCGCATGTGCCTTGTCGAGGTGAAGGGCGGGCCGCCCAAGCCCCAGGCCTCCTGCGCCATGGGCGTGCGCGACCTGCGCCCCGGCCCCAACGGCGAGGCGCCGGAAATCTTCACCAACACGCCGATGGTCAAGAAGGCGCGCGAAGGGGTGATGGAGTTCCTGCTCATCAACCACCCGCTCGACTGCCCGATCTGCGACCAGGGCGGCGAGTGCGACCTGCAGGACCAGGCCATGGCCTTCGGCGTCGATTCCTCGCGCTTCTACGAGAACAAGCGCGCGGTCGAGGACAAATATATCGGGCCGCTGGTCAAGACGATCATGACGCGCTGCATCCACTGCACGCGCTGCATCCGCTTCACCACGGAGGTGGGCGGCATTTCCGAGCTGGGCGCGACCGGCCGCGGCGAGGACATGGAGATCACCACCTATCTCGAACGCGCCATGACGTCGGAGCTGCAGGGCAACGTCATCGACCTGTGCCCGGTCGGCGCACTGACGTCCAAGCCCTATGCCTTCCAGGCGCGGCCGTGGGAACTGACCAAGACCGAAACCATCGACGTGATGGACGCGGTCGGCTCCTCCATCCGCGTCGATTCGCGCGGCCGCGAGGTGATGCGCATCCTGCCGCGCAACAACGACCACGTGAACGAGGAGTGGATCTCCGACAAGACCCGCTTCATCTGGGACGGACTGCGCACCCAGCGCCTCGACCGGCCCTATGTGCGCCGCAACGGCAAGCTCGCGCCGGCAAGCTGGGCGGAAGCCTTCTCGGCGATCCGCGAGGCGGTGTCGAAGGCCGCGCCGGACAGGATCGGCGCCATCGCCGGCGATCTCGCCGCGGTCGAGGAAATGTATGCGCTGAAGCTGCTGATGGCCGGGCTTGGCTCGAGGAACCTCGATTGCCGGCAGGACGGCGCCGCGCTCGACCCCTCGCTGGGGCGGGCAAGCTACATCTTCAACCCCACCATCGAGGGCATCGAACGGGCCGACGCCGTGCTGATCGTCGGCGCCAACCCGCGCTTCGAGGCTTCGGTGCTCAATGCGCGCATCCGCAAGCGCTTCCGCGCTGGCCCGCTGCCTATCGGCGTGATCGGCGAGATGGGCGACCTGCGCTACGACTACGAGCAGCTTGGGGCCGGTCCCGAGACGCTGAAGGAACTGGCCGAAGGCAAGGGCAAGTTCTTCCAGGCGCTGAAGAAGGCGGAGCGTCCGCTCATCATCGTCGGCCAGGGCGCGCTGGCGCGTACCGACGGCGCGGCCGTGCTGGGCCTGACGGCCAAGCTCGCGCTTGCCGTGGGCGCGGTCTCGCCTGAGTGGAACGGACTGGCCGTGCTGCACCATGCGGCCGCGCGCGTGGGCGGCCTCGACATCGGCTTCGTCCCCGGGGAGGGCGGCAAGGATGTCGAAGGCATGATGGCCGGCAGCGACGTGCTGTTCCTGCTCGGCGCCGACGAGATCGACATGACCAGGGTTTCCGCCGGCACGGTCGTCTATATCGGCACGCATGGCGACGCCGGCGCGCACCGCGCCGACGTCATCCTGCCCGCCTCGGCCTACACCGAGAAGTCGGGCACCTACGTCAACACCGAAGGCCGCGTGCAGATGGCCAACCGCGCCGGCTTCGCGCCGGGCGACGCGCGCGAGGACTGGGCGATCCTGCGGGCTCTGTCCGACGTGCTCGGCAAGCGGCTGCCCTTCGATTCGCTGGCGCAGCTTCGCGCCAAGCTCTATGGCGAGTTCCCGCATCTGGCCCGCATCGACCAGATCGCGCACGGCAGCGCCGACGAGGTGGCAAGGGTCGCCGAACTCGGCGGCCGGCTGGACAAGGGCGCCTTCGTGTCGCCGGTGAAGGACTTCTACCTGACCAACCCGGTCGCACGCGCTTCCGCGGTGATGGCCGAATGCTCGGCGCTTGCGCTGAGCAACTTCAGCCAGGCAGCGGAGTAATGGCCGACATGGACACCTTCTTCTCCTTCTACGTGCTGCCGGCGCTGCTCATCCTGCTGAAATCGGTGGTGCTGATCGTCGTCCTGCTGATCTTCGTGGCCTACATCCTCTATGCCGACCGCAAGATCTGGGCGGCGGTGCAGTTGCGGCGCGGCCCCAACGTGGTCGGGCCGTGGGGCCTGTTCCAGGCCTTTGCCGACCTGTTCAAGTTCGTGTTCAAGGAGCCGGTCATCCCCTCGGGCGCCAACAAGGGCGTGTTCCTGCTTGCCCCGCTGGTCTCGGCGGTGCTGGCCATTTCGGCCTGGGCGGTGATTCCGGTCAACGAGAACTGGGCGATCGCCAACATCAATGTCGGCATCCTCTACGTCTTCGCCATCTCCTCGCTGGAGGTGTACGGCGTCATCATGGGGGGCTGGGCGTCGAACTCGAAATACCCGTTCCTCGGCGCGCTGCGCTCGGCCGCGCAGATGGTGTCCTACGAGGTCTCCATCGGCTTCGTCATCGTCACCGTGCTTTTGTGCGTGGGTTCGCTGAACCTGCAGGACATCGTGCTTTCGCAGCGCGACGGGCTGGGCACGATCTTCGGCCTGCCCAACTCCTTCCTGGACTGGCACTGGCTGGGCCTGTTCCCGATGTTCGTCATCTTCATGATCTCGGCCATGGCCGAGACCAACAGGCCGCCCTTCGACCTCGTCGAGGCCGAGTCCGAGCTGGTGGCAGGCCACATGGTCGAATATTCCTCGACCCCGTTCCTGCTGTTCTTCCTCGGCGAATATGTCGCGGTGGTGCTGATGTGCGCGCTGACCACGATCCTGTTCCTGGGCGGCTGGCTGCCGCCGGTGGACTTCGCGCCCTTCACCTGGGTGCCGGGCGTGGTCTGGTTCGTGCTCAAGGTCTGCTTCGTGTTCTTCATCTTCTCCATGGCGAAGGCGGTGCTGCCGCGCTACCGCTACGACCAGCTCATGCGGCTGGGCTGGAAGGTCTTCCTGCCGATCTCGCTGTTCATGGTCGTGGCCACCGCCGCCTTCCTCAAGATTACGGGATTTGCGTGATGTCGGCTCTGGCCCAGGCAGCCAAGGCGCTGCTGCTGAAAGATATCGTCGTCGGCTACCTGCTGGGGATAAGGCAGTTCTTCGCGCCCAAGGAGACGATCAACTACCCGCACGAGAAGGGGCCGGTTTCGCCCCGCTTCCGCGGAGAGCACGCGCTGCGCCGCTATCCGAACGGCGAAGAGCGCTGCATCGCCTGCAAGCTGTGCGAGGCGATCTGCCCGGCGCAGGCCATCACCATCGAGGCCGGGCCGCGCCGCAACGACGGCACGCGCCGCACGGTGCGCTACGACATCGACATGGTGAAGTGCATCTATTGCGGCTTCTGCCAGGAGGCCTGCCCGGTCGACGCCATCGTGGAGGGACCGAATTTCGAGTTCGCCACGGAGACGCGCGAGGAGCTCTACTACGACAAGGACAAGCTGCTCGCCAACGGCGACCGCTGGGAGCGCGAGATCGCGCGCAACATGGACATGGACGCGCCGTATCGCTGACGGCTCCGAGACGGACGGGCGGCAAGTGGTCGTCCGGGGGAAGATCCCGAAAAGTTCCAGACTTTTCGGACGGGATCGTCCTCCTGAACTTTGAAGTGGCGCATGTTTCTTTCGATCGGGTCTTTGAACCCGATCGGAACATGCGCTAGGAACACGCGGCTTCGACGCGGCAGGCGCTGCGAGGCCCAGGAAAACGGGCAGGGCGCTGTGGTGCTGCGCCCGCACAGGAAACCGGGGGAACCCCAATGTTGAACGGACTAGAGGCGGCCTTCTTCTACCTCTTCGCCTTTGTCGGCGTGGCGTCGGCCTTCATGGTCATCTCGGCGCGCAACCCCGTGCATTCGGTGCTGTTCCTGATACTCACCTTCTTCAACGCCGCCGGGCTGTTCCTGCTGACCGGCGCCGAATTCCTGGCGATGATCCTGGTCGTCGTCTATGTCGGCGCGGTCATGGTGCTGTTCCTGTTCGTGGTGATGATGCTCGACGTCGATTTCGCCGAGTTCAAGAGCGGCGCCCTGCAATATGCGCCGATCGGCGCGCTGGTGGGGCTGATCCTGGCGGCGGAACTGATCGTGGTGCTGGGCGGCTACGTGTTCTCGCCGGAGCTTTCGTCCTCCATCGCGCAGCCGATACCGGATCTCGCGACACGGTCGAACACGGCCGCGCTCGGCGACATACTCTACACCGACTACCTCTACTACTTCGAGGTGGCCGGCCTCATCCTGCTGGTGGCGATGATCGGCGCCATCGTGCTGACGCTGCGCCACAAGAAGGGCATCAAGCGCCAGTCGATCCCCGGGCAGGTCGCCCGCACGCCGGCCACGGCGATCGAAATCAAGAAGGTCGAGACGGGGAAGGGCATCTGACATGACCGTCGGCATCGCGCATTATCTGACCGTTTCGGCGCTGCTGTTCACGTTCGGCGTGTTCGGCATCTTCCTGAACCGCAAGAACGTCATCGTCATCCTGATGTCGATCGAGCTGATCCTGCTTTCGGTCAACATCAATTTCGTGGCCTTCTCCGCCGCGCTCGGCGACCTGGTCGGCCAGGTGTTCGCGCTGTTCGTGCTGACGGTGGCGGCCGCGGAGGCCGCGATCGGGCTGGCGATCCTCGTCGTCTTCTTCCGCAACCGCGGCTCGATCGCGGTCGAAGACGTGAACATGATGAAGGGCTGACATGTACCAGGCTATCGTCTTCCTCCCCCTCATCGGCTTCCTGGTCGTCGGGCTGTTCGGCAATTCGCTGGGCGCCCGGGCGTCCGAATTCATCACGTCCGGCCTGCTGGTGGTCTCGGCGGTGCTGTCGTGGGTCGCCTTCTTCACGGTCGCCTTCGGCACGGGCGACGTCTTCACCGTGCCGGTGCTGCGCTGGATCCAGTCCGGCGGCATCGATGCGGCCTGGGCGCTGCGCGTCGACACGCTGACGGTGGTTATGCTGGTGGTGGTCAACACAGTGTCGGCATTGGTGCATATCTACTCGATCGGCTACATGCACCACGATCCGGACCGGCCGCGCTTCTTCGCCTATCTGTCGCTGTTCACCTTCGCCATGCTGATGCTGGTGACGTCCGACAACCTCATCCAGATGTTCTTCGGCTGGGAAGGCGTGGGCCTCGCCTCCTACCTGCTGATCGGTTTCTGGTACAAGAAGCCCTCGGCCAACGCCGCCGCCATCAAGGCCTTCGTCGTCAACCGCGTCGGCGACTTCGGCTTCATCCTCGGCATTTTCGGCGTGTTCGTGCTGTTCGGCTCGGTCAACCTGTCCACCATCTTCGCCAATGCCGCCACCTATCTGCCGGCGCAGGGCGGGACCGAAGGGGCGGATGTGCTGACCTTCCTGGGCTATGCGCTGGACAAGTCGGCGGCGATGACGGTGGTGTGCCTGCTGCTGTTCATGGGCGCCATGGGCAAGTCGGCGCAGGTGCCGCTGCACACCTGGCTGCCGGACGCCATGGAAGGCCCGACGCCCGTCTCGGCGCTGATCCATGCCGCGACCATGGTGACGGCCGGCGTCTTCATGCTGGCGCGCCTGTCGCCGCTGTTCGAGCTGTCGCACACGGCCCTGCTGGTGGTGACCTTCATCGGGGCGATCACCGCCTTCTTCGCCGCGACCGTGGGCCTGGTGCAGAACGACATCAAGCGCGTCATCGCCTATTCGACCTGCTCGCAGCTCGGCTACATGTTCGTGGCGCTGGGCGTCGGCGCCTACGGCGTCGCCATCTTCCACCTGTTCACGCACGCCTTCTTCAAGGCGCTGCTGTTCCTCGGCTCCGGCTCGGTCATCCATGCCGTGTCCGACGAGCAGGACATGCGCAAGATGGGCGGCCTCAGGAAGCTCATTCCCAACACCTACTGGATGATGATCATCGGCACGCTGGCGCTCACGGGCGTCGGCATCCCGGCCACGATCATCGGCACGGCCGGCTTCTTCTCCAAGGACGCCATCGTGGAGGCGGCCTTCGTGGGCCACAACGCGGTCGCGGGCTTCGCCTTCGTGTTGCTGGTCATCGCCGCCTGCTTCACGTCCTTCTATTCCTGGCGGCTGATCTTCATGACCTTCCACGGCGAGCCGCGCGCCAGCGAGGAGGTGATGCACCATGTGCACGAATCGCCGCCGGTGATGATGGTGCCGCTCTACCTGCTGGCGGCGGGCGCGCTGTTTGCGGGCGTGCTGTTCGCCCACTCCTTCATCGGCGAGGGCTATGCCGAGTTCTGGAAGGCTTCGCTGTTCACGCTGCCGGACAACCATATCCTGCACGACATGCACGAGACGCCGCTGTGGGTGGAACTGTCGCCCTTCGTCGCCATGCTGATCGGGCTCTATGTGGCGTGGGTGTTCTACATCCGCTCGCCGCAGGCGCCGCGCACCCTTGCCGCGCAGCACCGGGGGCTCTACGCCTTCCTGCTCAACAAGTGGTATTTCGACGAACTCTACGACTTCCTGTTCGTGCGCTTCGCCAAGTGGCTCGGCCGGTTCCTGTGGAAGACCGGCGACGGCACGATCATCGACGGGTTCGGGCCTGACGGCGTTTCCGCGCGGGTGATCGACGTCACCAACCGCGTGGTCAAGCTGCAGACCGGATATCTCTATCACTATGCCTTCGCCATGCTGATCGGCGTTGCCGCACTCATCACCTGGATGATGCTCTGATGACGGACTGGCCAATCCTTTCCACGGTCACTTTCCTGCCGCTGGTCGGCATCGTCCTGATCCTGCTGATCCGCGACGACAGCGAAAGCGCGCGCCGTAACATCCGCTCGATCACGCTGCTGACGACGATCGTCACCTTCGTGCTGTCGCTGTTCATCTGGGCCGGCTTCGACAATTCGCAGGCCGGCTTCCAGATGGTGGAGAAGCACGACTGGCTGGATTCCGGCATCTCCTACCACATGGGCGTCGACGGCATTTCCATGCTGTTCGTCATCCTGACCACCTTCCTGATGCCGCTGTGCATCCTGGCCTCGTGGGAATCGATCCAGACGCGCGTGAAGGCCTACATGATCGCCTTCCTGCTCCTGGAAACGCTGATGGTCGGCGTGTTCTGCGCGCTCGACCTGGTGCTGTTCTACGTCTTTTTCGAGGGCGGCCTGATCCCGATGTTCATCATCATCGGCGTGTGGGGCGGCAAGCGGCGCGTCTATGCCTCGTTCAAGTTCTTCCTCTACACGCTGCTCGGCTCGGTGCTGATGCTGCTGGCCATCATGGCCATGTTCTACGAATCCGGCACCACCGACATCGCCCGGCTTTTGTCGCACGGCTTCCCGGCCACCATGCAGACCTGGCTGTGGCTGGCCTTCTTCGCCTCCTTCGCGGTGAAGATGCCGATGTGGCCGGTGCATACCTGGCTGCCGGACGCGCACGTCGAGGCGCCGACGGCGGGTTCGGTCATCCTGGCGGGCATCCTGCTGAAAATGGGCGGCTACGGCTTCCTGCGCTTCTCGCTGCCGATGTTCCCGCTCGCCTCGGAGATGTTCGCGCCGCTGGTCTTCACGCTTTCCGTCGTGGCCATCATCTACACCTCGCTGGTGGCGCTGATGCAGGAGGACATGAAGAAGCTGATCGCCTATTCCTCCGTCGCCCATATGGGCTTCGTGACGATGGGCATCTTCGCCATGAACCAGGAGGGCATCCAGGGTTCGCTGTTCCAGATGCTGTCGCACGGGCTGGTCTCGGGCGCGCTGTTCCTGTGCGTCGGCGTCATTTACGACCGGGTGCACACGCGTGAGATCGCGGCCTATGGCGGCCTGGCCAACAACATGCCCAAATACGCCACGGTGTTCCTGATCTTCACCATGGCCAATGTCGGCCTGCCGGGCACCAGCGGCTTCATCGGCGAGTTCCTGACCATGCTGGGCGCCTTCCGCGTCAACACCTGGGTGGCCGTGTTCGCGGCGACCGGCGTGATCCTGTCGGCGGCCTATGCGTTGTGGCTCTACCGCAAGATCATCTTCGGCGCGCTGACCAAGGACACGCTGAAGAGCATGCTCGACCTTTCCGCGCGCGAGAAGGCGGTGATCTATCCGCTGGTGGTGCTCATCATCTTCTTCGGCGTCTATCCCGCGCCGATCTTCGATGCCACGGCACAGTCGGTGAAGTCGCTGGTCACGAACGTCACGGCATCCATCCAGTCCGCGCAGACCGCGTCGGCGAACTGAGCAGACAAAGAGGCTAGCGAACCCATGACGCCGGACCTTCTCTCCAGCCTGTCCCTGTCCGTTCCGGAGCTGATCCTCGCCGTGGGGGCGATGGCGCTGCTCATGATCGGCGCCTTTTCGCGCGGCAATTCCAGCACGCTCGTCACGACGCTCGCCGTCGTGGTGATGGCCGTCGCGGGCGCCTGGATGCTGTTCCAGACCGGCGAGGGCGTCGCCTATGGCGGCGCCTTCAAGCAGGACGCGTTCGCCCTGTTCATGAAGCTGTTGACGCTGACGGGCTCGGCGGTGGCGCTCATCATGTCGGTGCGCTACGCCAAGACGCAGCGCTACGACAGCTTCGAATATCCGGTGCTGGTCATGCTGTCGACGCTCGGCATGATGCTGATGATCTCGGCCAACAACATGATCGCGCTCTATCTCGGCTTCGAGCTGCAGTCGCTGGCGCTCTATGTGGTGGCCGCGATCCATCGCGAAAACCTGCGCTCGGCAGAGGCGGGGCTGAAATATTTCGTCCTCGGCGCGCTCGGCACCGGCATGATGCTCTATGGCATCTCGCTGACCTACGGCTACACCGGCTCGGTCTCCTTCGACGTGGTCTCGGCCGTGGCGGGGCAGGGGCGGCAGCTCGGCGTGCTGTTCGGGCTGGTCTTCATCCTGGCCGGACTGACCTTCAAGATCTCGGCGGTGCCCTTCCACATGTGGACGCCCGACGTCTACGAGGGCGCGCCGACGCCGGTGACGGCCTTCTTCGCGGTGGCCCCCAAGGTGGCGACGATGGCGCTCATCCTGCGGGTCACCATGGACGCGTTCCATCCGGCGGCCGGCGACTGGCAGCAGGTCGTCGTGTTCATCTCCATCGCCTCGATGGCGCTCGGCTCGTTCGCCGCCATCGGACAGCGCAACTTCAAGCGCCTGATGGCCTATTCCTCCATCGGCCATATGGGCTTCGCGCTGGTGGGGCTTGCCGCCAACAGCCAGGCCGGCGTGCGCGGCGTCGTCATCTACATGCTGATCTATGTGGCCATGACGCTCGGTACCTTCGCCTTCATCCTGGCCATGCGGCGCAACGACCAGCAGGTCGAGGACATCGGCAATCTCGCCGGCATCTCCCACACCAACCCGGTCATGGCCACCATCCTCACCATCCTGCTGTTCTCGCTGGCCGGCATTCCGCCGCTGGCGGGCTTCTGGGCGAAGTGGTACGTGTTCCTGGCCGCCATCAATGCCGGGCTCTACCCGCTGGCCGTCATCGGCGTGCTGACCTCGGTCGTGGCCGCCTTCTACTACCTGCGCATCATCAAGATCATGTGGTTCGACGAGCAGGTCGGCGGTTTCCAGCCGATGGCCGGCGAACTGAGGGTGGTGCTCGGCCTCTCGGGCGCGTTCGTGCTGTTCTACGTGCTGATCGGCGGACCGATCGGCACCATGGCGCAGGCGGCCGCCAAGAGCTTCTTCTGAGGCCATGGCATTTGCTCTGGCGCCGACGGCGGCCCTCGACGGCTACAGGCTGGAGGCGCACGAGACGGTCGGGTCCACCAATGCGCTGGCGATCGATCGTGCCCGCACGGGCGATCCCGGCCGGCTATGGATCGTATCGAAAAGCCAGGAAAGCGGGCGGGGCCGGCGCGGCCGCGCCTGGGCGACGCCGCACGGGAACCTGGCGGCAACGCTGCTCCTGCTGCCCGGCGGCGACCTGAAGCACGCCGCCACGCTGGGCTTCGTCGCGGGCCTGGCGCTGGCGGATGCGCTCGACGCCGTGGTGCCGAAGGGCCGTATCGCCGTTGCCGTCGACGGGGCGAGCGCCGGGCGCAACCGCTTCGAGCTGAAATGGCCGAACGACGTGCTGGCCTCCGGGGCCAAGCTCGCCGGCATATTGCTGGAATCCACGATGCTCGAGGGCGGGCGCTTCGCCGTGGCGGTCGGCATCGGCGTCAACGTGGTGGCGCACCCGCAGGACGTTCCCTATCCGGCGACGTCGCTCAGCGCGCTGGGATCGGACTGCGACGCCGAGACGCTGTTCCTGGCGCTCTCCGACGCCTGGAGCGACAACGCGCGGCTGTGGAACGAGGGCCACGGCGTGGCCGCCATTCGCGGCCGCTGGCTGGAGCGGGCGGCGGGCCTGGGCGGCGAGGTTGCTGTCAGGATTGACGGCAATGTGGTGCGCGGCACCTTCGAAACCATTGACGAGGACTGCCGTTTCGTGATCCGCGGGAGCGACGGGACAAGGCTGACGGTCGCCGCCGGCGACGTGCATTTCGGTGCGGTGGCTTCGGCAGCCGCGACCTGACCGCGGCAAGCGGCTTGAAAGGACAGGAAATGGCGAACGACAAGAATGCCGAACTCGTATTCGCGCCGCTCGGCGGCGTGGGCGAGATCGGCATGAACTTCGCTCTCTACGGCTACGGCCCGGCCAATGCGCGCGAGTGGCTGGTCGTCGATGTCGGCGTGACCTTTCCCGACGCGGCGCATCCGGGCGTCGACCTGATCCTGCCCGACACGCGCTTCATCGAGGAGAATGTCGGCGCCCTGCGCGGCATCGTGATCACGCATGCGCATGAGGACCACTACGGCGCGCTGCACGAGATCTGGCCGAAGCTGAAGGCGCCGGTGTGGATGACGCCCTTCGCCGCCGGCCTGCTCGAAGCCAAGCGGCAGGGCGAGCAGGGCGCGCCGAAGATTCCGGTCACCGTCTATCGGGGCGGCGAAAAGTTCACCGTCGGCCCGTTCGAGATCGAGGCGATCCCGGTCGCGCACTCCATTCCCGAGCCGATGGCGCTGGCCATCACCACGCCGGCGGGCGTCGTCATCCACACGGGCGACTGGAAGATCGATCCGGCGCCGGCCATAGGGCCGAAGACCGACGGGGCGCGGCTTTCCGCCTATGGCGATGCGGGCGTGCTGGCGCTGATCTGCGATTCCACCAACGCGCTGAGGGAGGGGGATTCGCCTTCCGAGCAGGCGGTGGGCGCCAGCCTGAAGAACCTGATCGAGCAGGCCAAGGGGCGCGTGGCCGTCACCACCTTTTCCTCCAATGTCGGGCGCATACGCTCCATCGCGGAAGCCGCGCGCGATGCCGGGCGGCAGTGCCTGCTGCTCGGCCGCTCGCTGAAGCGCGTCGTCGACGTGGCCTCCGAGCTCGGCTACATGGACGGCCTGCCGGAATTCGTCGCGGAGGAAGACTACGGCTTCATCCCGCGCGAGAACCTCGTGGTCATCTGCACCGGCAGCCAGGGCGAGCCGCTGGCCGCGCTCGCCAAGCTGTCGCGCGACGAGATGAAGTCGGTGGCGCTGACGGCCGGCGACACGGTCATCTTCTCCTCGCGCACGATCCCCGGCAACGAGAAGGCGATCCTGGAGATCAAGAACCGGCTGATCGACCTCGGCATGAAGATCATCGAGGATGGCGATGCGCTGGTGCATGTGTCCGGCCATCCGCGCCGGGCGGAGCTGCGGCAGATGTACCAATGGGTGCGGCCCAGGATCGGCGTGCCGGTGCATGGCGAGGCCGCGCATCTGGTGGCGCAGGGATCGCTGATGGCCGTATCGGGCATCGGCCAGGTGGCGCAGGTGCGCGACGGCGACATGCTGCGGCTCGCCCCCGGAGCGGCCACCATCATCGACCAGTTGCCCTATGGGCGCATCTACAAGGACGGCAGGCTCACCGGCACCGACGAGGCCATGGGCATCCGCGACCGGCGCAAGCTCTCCTTCGCCGGCCATGTCGCGGTCAATGTGGTGCTGGACGACCGCTACGAACTGGCCGGCGACCCGGATCTGGTGGCGATCGGCGTGGCCGAAGCCGATGCCGGCGGCAACCTGCTGGAAGACATGATGCTGGATGCGGCAATCGGCGCGGTGGACTCCATCCCCCGCCAGCGCCGAAAAGACCTGGATCTCGTGCAGGAATCCGTGCGCCGGGCCGTGCGCGCCGCGGCCAACGAGGCCTGGGGCAAGAAGCCGCTGGTGACGGTGTTCGTGACGAGATGAGGATGGTAGATGGTCAATAGTGAATGGTGAATGGCAATGATCGAGCACATGGCAGACGGGCTATAGCCCGCCGCGTGCTTGCAATGGCCCGCCGCACCGCTACCATTCACCACCCACTGGAGTCCTTTTCATGCTAGGTCGCCTCAACCATGTCGCTCTCGCGGTGCCGGATCTCGGCAAGGCCGCCGCGACCTATCGCGACACGCTGGGCGCCAGCGTCAGCGAGCCGCAGGCGCTGCCGGAGCATGGCGTGACGGTGATCTTCGTCGACGTGGGCAACACCAAGATCGAGCTGCTGGAGCCGCTGGGCGAGAACTCGCCCATTGCCGGCTTCCTGGAGAAGAACCCGTCCGGCGGCATGCACCATCTCTGCTACGAGGTGGACGACATCCTGGCCGCGCGCGACAGGCTCAAGGCCGCGGGCGCGCGCGTGCTGGGCGACGGCACGCCCAAGACCGGCGCGCACGGCAAACCGGTGCTCTTCCTGCACCCCAAGGACTTTTCCGGCACGCTGGTGGAACTGGAGCAGTCATGACCTGGGTATCGTTCGTCGCCCTGTTCTTCGTCACCTGGTGGCTGGTGCTGTTCGCGGTGCTGCCGTTCGGGGTCAGGACGCAGGAGGAGGACGGCGACGTGACGCTGGGAACCGAGCCCAGCGCGCCGCGCGGGCCGCACATGCTGCGCGCCATGGTGTGGACGACGATCGTCACCCTGGTGGTCCTGGGCGCCTTCTACGGCCTTACGAGAGGGCTCGGCTTCGGCCTGGACGACATCCCCCACATCTACCCCGACCTCAATTGAGGAGCGGCGGCTGAGGGCGGCTGCGGCTCGCCGCCTTCGTGGCTGCCGATACCGCAGCCAACTGTCCATACAGCAAGCAATTGTCAAAAAAAATGCAAGGCCCGAAGCCTTGCAGTTGAACGCGTCCGATCTGCTTTCCGGTATCCGGCGGCAGCGAGTTATCGCGCCTAGATCGCATCCTCCCAAGACTTTGACCGCGTAGGAGAACAGATTTTGCTCTGCCCTCTCGATTATCGGGGCACACTAGACCATGGAGACTGAAGATGTCACGAGAAATTTTATGTTGAAAGGGGCAATCTTGTGCTGCATTGCACAATAGAACGGCATGCCTTGCCTGCTTGACGGGCGCCGCCTTCAGCAACCCCTTCGCCATGGGCGGCGCGGGTTTCCAAGTGGTCACGAAATGGCTATGAAGCCGGTGCAAGCAAGCCTCGCGCCGTGCCGATTCCGGCACCGCGATCCCTCTTTCATGGACCAGCCCATGCGTTTGTCGCGTTACTTCCTGCCCATCCTCAAAGAAAATCCGCGCGAGGCCGAAATCATCTCGCATCGGCTGATGCTTCGCGCCGGCATGATCCGCCAGCAGGCGGCGGGAAGCTTCTCGTGGCTGCCATTGGGCAAGAAGGTGCTGGACAAGGTCTGCCGCATCGTGCGCGAGGAGCAGGACCGGGCCGGGGCGCTGGAAATCCTCATGCCGACCATCCAGTCGGCGGAACTGTGGCGCGAGAGCGGCCGCTACGACGACTATGGCAAGGAGATGCTGCGCATCAAGGACCGGCACGAGCGCGACATGCTCTACGGTCCGACCAACGAGGAGATGGTGACGGATATCTTCCGCTCCTACATCAAGTCCTACAAGGATCTGCCGCTCAACCTCTACCACATCCAGTGGAAGTTCCGCGACGAGGTGCGGCCGCGCTTCGGCGTCATGCGCTCTCGCGAGTTCCTGATGAAGGACGCCTATTCCTTCGATCTCGATTTCGAGGGGGCGAAGGCGGCCTACAACCGCATGTTCGTGGCCTATCTGCGCACGTTCACGCGCATGGGCCTGCAAGCCATTCCGATGCGCGCCGACACCGGGCCGATCGGCGGCGATCTCAGCCACGAATTCATCATCCTGGCGGAAACCGGCGAAAGCCAGGTGTTCTGCGAGCGCGATTTTCTTGCGCTGCCGGTCCCGGGCGCCGATGTCGATTTCTCCGACGATGCAGCCATCGGGGCGATCGTGGAGCAGTGGACGACGCCTTATGCGGCCACCGACGAGATGCACGACGAAGCCGCCTGGGACAAGGTGCCGGAAGGCGAGCAGCTCTCGGCGCGCGGCATCGAGGTCGGCCATATCTTCCATTTCGGCGAGAAATACTCCAAGCCGATGGGCGCCAAGGTCACCGGCCCCGACGGCAAGGATCATTTCGTCTCCATGGGCTCCTACGGCATCGGCCCCTCGCGCCTGATCGCGGCCATCATCGAGGCGAGCCACGACGAGAACGGCATCATCTGGCCGGAGGCGGTGGCGCCGTTCGATATCGGGCTCATCAGCATGAAGGTGGGCGACGCCGACTGCGACCGCATCTGCGGCGAGCTTTATGCGGCGCTGACGGCGGCCGGCAAGGACGTGCTCTACGACGACACCGACCAGCGGGCCGGCGGCAAGTTCGCCACCGCCGACCTGATCGGCCTGCCTTGGCAGGTCATCGTCGGCCCGCGCGGCGCGGCTTCTGGCGAGGTCGAACTGAAGAACCGCAAGAGCGGCGAGCGCGAGACGCTGTCCGTTGCCGCCGCCCTGCTGCGCCTCGGTGCCCGCGCATGAGCCAGGCTGCGGTGAAGGAAGCACGGCCCGCCGGCCCCTTCTCCGCTTTCGAGCGGATGGTGGCCTGGCGCTACCTGCGCTCGCGCCGCAAGGAGACGGTGATCTCCGTCATCGCCTCGATCTCCTTCCTCGGCATCATGCTGGGCGTGGCCACGCTGATCGTGGTGATGGCGGTGATGAACGGCTTTCGCGCCGAGCTTCTCACCCGCATCCTCGGCATCAACGGCCATCTTATCGTCACGCCGGTGGACATGCCGCTGGAAGACTATGCCGAGTTGGCCAAGCGCACCGACGGCGTTTCGGGCGTCAAATACGCCATACCGCTGATCGACGGGCAGGCGCTGGCGCAGGGCAATGTGGGCAGCGGCACCGGCGTCCTGGTGCGCGGCATACGCGGCGAGGACCTTTCCCGCATCGCCCTGGTGGCCGACAACATCAGGCAGGGCTCGCTGGCCGATTTCGACAGCGGCGAGGGCGTGGCGATCGGCCGGCGCATGGCGGAAAACCTCGGCCTGGCGGTGGGAGACATCATCACGCTGATCTCGCCCGAGGGCGACGTGACCCCGCTGGGCACCACGCCGCGGCTGAAGGGCTATCCGGTCACCGCCATCTTCGAGGTGGGCATGTCCGAATATGACAGCTCCATCGTCTATATGCCGCTTTCGGAGGCGCAGCTCTATTTCAACATGGAAGGCCGGGTGCAGAGCATCGAGGTCTATGTCGACGACCCCGACGGCGTCGATGCGCTGAAACCGAAGATCGAGGCGGCGGCGCAGCGGCCGATCTACATGACCGACTGGCGCCAGCGCAACCAGACCTTCTTCTCCGCGCTCCAGGTGGAGCGCAACGTCATGTTCATGATCCTGACCCTGATCGTGCTGGTGGCGGCGCTCAACATCATCTCCGGCCTGGTCATGCTGGTGAAGGACAAGGGCCACGACATCGCCATCCTGCGCACCATGGGGGCCACGCGCGGAGCGATCCTGCGCATCTTCCTGATGACGGGGGCGGCAATCGGCGTGGTGGGCACGCTGGCGGGCGTGGCGCTGGGCGTCGTCATCTGCCTCAACATCGAGCGCATCCGCGAGTTCTTCTCCTGGCTCTCCGGCACGGTGCTGTTCAACCCCGAGCTTTACTTCCTCAGCCAGCTTCCGGCCAGGATGGACGCGGGCGAGACCCTGTCGGTCGTGGCCATGGCCCTGATCCTGTCCTTCCTGGCGACGCTGTTTCCCGCCTGGCGGGCCGCGCGGCTCGATCCGGTCGAAGCCCTGAGGTACGAATGAGCGCCGATCCGATCATCGAGCTGAAGGGCGTCGAGCGCCACTACGTGCAGGGCGAGCGCAAGCTCACCATCCTGAGCGGCGCCGATTTCTCGCTGCGGCGCGGCGAGATGGTGGCGCTGGTGGCGCCCTCGGGCACCGGCAAGTCCACGCTGCTGCACACGGCCGGCCTGCTGGAGCGCCCCGACGCCGGCGACGTCATCCTGGGCGGCCGCGCCTGCGGGCGGCTTTCCGACGACGAGCGCACCGCCATCCGCCGCAACGATGTCGGCTTCGTCTACCAGTTCCACCACCTGCTGCCGGAATTCTCCGCGCTGGAGAACATCATGATGCCGCAACTCATCAAGGGGCTGCCGCACAAGGAGGCGGCCGAGCGCGCGGCGATGCTGCTCGACTACATGCAGATCGGCAAGCGCGCGCAGCACCGGCCGGCCGAGCTTTCGGGCGGCGAACAGCAGCGCGTGGCGATCGCGCGCGCGGTGGCCAACGCGCCGCTGGTGCTGCTGGCCGACGAGCCGACCGGCAATCTGGACCCCGGCACAGCCTCCTATGTGTTCCAGGCGCTGGAGGCGCTGGTGCGGCAATCCGGCCTGGCGGCGTTGATCGCCACGCACAATCACAAGCTTGCCGCGCGCATGGACCGGCGCGTGACGCTGGTCAACGGCAAGGTCGCGCCGCTGTAAGGCAATCCCGGCGGAAGCGGGAACCGGGTTCCGTCCGGAATTGCGGAAAGCTGAAAAGCGTTCCCGAGCAAGGCAGGGCGGTCCGGGCGATGCGCCCGGTTCGGCCGCGGCCGATAGCATCTTAAGCCCTTCTTAACTGTAGATGGACGCACCGCGCAGCGATGGCCGCGCGCCGGCATTGCGCATGATTGACATTCGAACAAAATTAGAACAAATATTGAACATATCAAAAACAGGAGAGAGCTATGGCCGATCTTGTCCGCGATGTGGTTTCGCTGGTCTGCATGAGCATGTTTCTGGTTTCGATGGCGATCTGGATCGGGGCGATGTAGGCGCCTGCCGGGGCGGGCGGTCAGCCGGCGGCTTGCCGCAGGTCGGGGCCCGATGCCGGGCTTGATGCCGCCGCCGGGCCGAAGACCCGTTCGAAGGCCGTTTTCAGCGCCACGTCCAGGTCGGCCATGGTGACCGGCAGCCCGAGGTCCACGAGGCTGGTGACGCCGTGGTCCTGGATGCCGCAGGGCACGATGCCGCCGAAATGGGAAAGGTCCGGCTCGACATTGATGGCGATGCCGTGGAAGCTCACCCATTTGCGCAGGCGGATGCCGATGGCGGCGATCTTGTCCTCGGCGGGGGCGCCGCCGGGCAGGGGCGGGCGGTCGGGCCGCACCACCCATACGCCGACCCGGTCCTCGCGGCGCTCGCCGCGCACGTTGAAGGCGGCGAGCGTCTCGATGATCCATTGCTCCAGCGCGGCGACGAAGGCGCGCACGTCCTCGCGCCGCCGCTTCAGGTCGAGCATGACATAGGCCACGCGCTGGCCGGGGCCGTGATAGGTGTATTCGCCGCCGCGACCGGCCGCGAACACCGGGAAGCGGTCGGGCTGGATCAGGTCTCGGGCCTGGGCGCTGGTGCCGGCGGTATAGAGCGGCGGGTGCTCGACCAGCCAGACCAGTTCGTCGGCCGTGCCGGCGCGGATCGCCTCGGCGCGCGCCTCCATCAGGGCCACGGCGTCCGGATAGGCGGTGAGGCCGGGCTCGATGCGCCATTCGACCGGCGCGGAGCCCTGCAGGGGCAGGAAACCCGTCTTGAGCTGGCTGCGTGCTGGCATCGATGTCCCGACCTTTCGTGCGGCCCGCGCGGCGTCCTGCCTGCATATGGGCCTGCATGTGGCCTACATATGGGCACAGGCGCTCCGCGCCAAGTGTCCGCAGCGCCAAGTGTCCGCAGCCGGATGCGCCCGGAGGAGGGGCGGAGAAGGAGGGTGCGGAGCGGGGCTTGTCCTTCCGCCGGCCGGCCGGAGATGTTTGCGCGGGCACAAAAAGGCCCGCCGCCTTCAGCAGTCCTGCGGCGACGGGCAAGGGGCTTGAGCCTGATCGAAACGGCGGGCTGCGGGAAATTGTTCCGGCAACGGGCCGCCCGCGCCAAATCCGTCCCCGCCTAAATCGCCCGCGCCAAATCCGTCCCCGCCAAATCCGCCCCGCCGGCACATGCGGCCGGCCGGATCGAAAGCGAAAAAAGCGACATCGGTCCGGAACGCATCGGCCGGCCCGACATTCCCTCCCTAGGCAATCCTGCTTGAAAGGAGAGCAAGATGAAAATGCTTCTTTCGATATGTGCCGTTTGCGCGGTTCTCGCAGGGGCCGGCGTTGCCAGTGCACAGGACACTGTCGTGGTGCCGTCGCCGCGGGCCGGCGCGGTCGTGGTCCAGCCCGAGCAGCAGACCGTCATCCGCGAATATGTGCACAAGAATCCCGTCGCCTCGATCGACATATTGGGGCTGGAGCTGAGCCTGGGTTCGAAGGTGCCGGACACCGTGGTGCTGCACGAGGTGCCCGACATCCCCTACCGCTACGCCGTCGTCGACGGCCGCACGGTCGTGGTCGACCCGGTCACCCATGAGATCGTCGACGTGCTGGACTGATCCGCGCCGATCCGCGCGTGCAGGAAAGCGCAAAAGACACCAACAGGCCCGCCCCGGTTCGCCGGAGCGGGCGCCTTGCGCCCGGCAGGACGAAAATGTCAGCCGCGGTTCCTGGCCCGGTAGCGGGCCCACAGATAGCCGCCCGCCAACAGGGCGCCGGGAATGCCCATGCCGACGATGGGTGCGGGAGCCGACATGGACTTGTCGTGATTGCCGCCCGGACCCCAGCCCAGGCCGGGCGTCGGCCCGCGATCCGGCGGCTGGCCGGCATTGGCGCAGGTGAGCCCGAACAGGCACATCCCCGCGGTGGCGGCCAGCAGAGCAAGACGGGACATAACCAATCCTCCGCGTTCGGAAACCCTCAAGGTCGTCCTCGGCGAGGCGGCCGGCAAGCCCATCGTTGGGTCTAGCTCGTTGCGGACAGGGGCGCCGGCCCGGCGCTTGAGGCGGCCGGCGGCCTCGGCTAGAGCATGATGCGCCCGAGTGGAAACACCTGGCGTCGCATGCATGCGGCAAAATCAATCAGATAGGTGTGGTGCTTCCCGCACCCCAAACCCAGGAGGCCAGCATGATCACCGGTTCCATCTGCAAGGCTGCCCGCGCTCTCGTCGAGGTCAGCCGCGGCAAGCTCGCGGCAAACGCCGGCGTCGACAAGCGCGCCGTCGAGTTCTTCGAGCGCGGCATCCACATCCCCGACGATGCCGCCATCGCCGCCCTTCAATCCGCCCTGGAGGAACTGGGCGCCCTTTTCATCCCGGAGGAAGCCTCGCAGGGCGCCGGCGTCAGGCTGAAATTCAACCGCTCGCTCACGCGGCGCATAGACGCCCTGGAAAACGAGGGCGGGCCCACGGCCAAGGACGACGTGCCCTGAAACCGCCGCGATCCGGCCATTTCGCCGCAGGCGGCGCATTGCCGCGAGGCGGAATGCCCCATTGAGGAGGCGGCGCGCCTGCGGCCAGTCTGGGCTTCGACCGAACTGGAAGGAGTCTGTTCATGGCCTCGGTTTCCCGACGCTCCAAAACCCTGGCGGCCCTCTTCTTCGTGCTTTTGCTGACGTTCTTCGCGGCGGGCACGGGCGTGGGCTTCATGCCGGCGCTCATGGCGCTCGCCTTCGCCGCCACGGTGGCCATATTGTCGGCCTTCATCGCCGTTTCGCTCACCCGGGAAGGCCATTGAGCCGGCCCGCCGCCGTCAGGCGGCCCGTTCCTCCTCGCCGAACAGGATTTCATAGCTGACCGGGTCGTAGAAGGAGAGCAGCTTCTTGACGAAAACCTTCTCGTCCACGCCGAGCGCGCCCGCCCAGTCGCGGTAGCGGGCCGGCGGAATGCGCCCGCGCCCGTTCTCGAGCTGCGAGATGAAGGTGTAGTAGTCCAGGCCGAGCTGACCGGCCAGGCTGCGCTGCGAAAGGCCGGCGGCCTCGCGCAGCGTCCTCAGCCAGGCGCCCGCCTCCAGGCGCAATTCCTGCGTATCGCTTTGGTTTTGCTCGGCTTTCGTCATGTTCACGGCGGCTTGTCCTGCTGCCGGCGCAAGGTCCTGCGCGGCAGCGCTTATCTTCGCTTCCGCTGATATATAGTGACCGGAACGACACCCTTCAAACGGGGGTATGAATTTCACTGCACATTTTGCTTGCACGCCCCGAATCCTTTGGCTAGAACGCCTCTTACCGAAGGAATCGGCGTGCATGGGAGGGGAGGCCCCCTATGCAGGCGTCCCTTTGCGGAGAGTGGGGTTCTCCCCTTTCGCAGTCTTCGGACGGTGCGCACGCGACGGCGCCGCACACCGGGAGGGAAAGAACTGCCCATGCGGGGGCTTGCCCCGGCATGAAGGTTTAACGTCGTTGGAAAGAGGATCCTTCCACAATGGCAACATTCACAAACGCAGAACTGGTCGCCCAGCTCTATATCGGCTTCTACGACCGTGCGCCGGACCCGGTGGGCCTGAACTACTGGGTCGGCCGTCTCGACGCGGGCGTCTCCGTGCAGGACGTCGGCGACTCCTTCGCCGCTTCGCCTGAGGCCGCCGACACCTACCCCTACATCAAGTTCCCGAACCTGTTCACGCCGGACCAGTTCCTCGAGCAGGTGTATCAGAACGTGTTCGGTCGCGCGATCGATGACGATGGCCTCGACTACTACAAGGCCCGCATCGAATCCGGCGAGTCGCTCGGCTCCGTGGTTTCTTCCATCCTCGGCAATGCCACTACCAACGATGGCAGCCCGGATCAGGCCTACATCGCCAACAAGGTTGCGGTCGGTCTGCATTGGGCTGAAGAGGCTGCGGCCACTGGCGCCGACATCTATCAGGATAACGGTCGCCTTAACGCTGCCGCCGACGCATCGGCCAAGGCTGTGATCGCTCTCGTTACCAACGATCCCGATTCGGTCGACGCAGGTAACGATGCCTCCGACGCCTTCTTCGCTACCGGCAACACCGTGACGCTGACCACTGAGGTCCAGGCTCTCACCGGCACTTCGGGCAACGACACTTTCATCGCAGGCTCGTCTGGCATTCTTGTTGGCGGCGCGCAAACCCTCAACCCCGGCGACAGCATCAACGGCGGCGCCGGCAATGATACGCTGGTTCTCTACGGCAACGCCAACGCGGCAGCTTTTGCTGGCGCGAACATCGTGAGCATCGAGACGGTCAACGCCCAGTTGGCTGCAGGAGCGCTCGACGTGTCCGGCAATGCCGATGTTCAGCAGGCGAATGTTATCGGGGGCTCGACCGGCGCGAACGGCGTTACTCTCACGATGGCCCAGACGGCCGGGGTGCAGGGCAATGCCGGTGCCACAGCCAATTTCACGTTCACGGACGCCTCGGCGCTGACGACCGACAGTGCAAATATTGCGCTCAACAACGCCGTCCTTACCGCTGGCATCGCTGTCATTGGCGGCAATGTGGAAACCCTCAACATTGCAGCAGCCGGAACGAACGCGATCGGTAACCTTGATGACGCCTCGCTGACGACCCTGAACATCTCGGGCAAGGGCTCGCTCGAAGCGGTCGTGACGAGTGCCAACGTTACCACGGTGGACGCCAGCGGCAATTCCGGCGGTGTCGATCTGAACCTCATGGCTTCGGCTGCACAGAACCAGACCATCAAGGGCGGTTCGGGCGATGACGTCATCACGACGACTTTCCTCGGTCTGACCAATAAGGACACCATTGATCTGGGCGCAGGTAAGGATGCCCTGATCTTCACCGATGCCACGTCCATCACGACGGCAACCGATGCTGGCAAGTTCGCCAAGGTTTCCGGTGTCGAGGTGCTGGGTACGACTGGGGGAGCCAACCTGACTGTGGACGCCAGCTTGGTGTCGCAGAACGAGTTCGCGGTTGATGGCAATGGTGCGATGATCATCACCAACGCCAGCAATGGCGTCACCGCCGATTTTGGTGCGGGTGTTCACGGGGCGTCCTCGATCGGGCTACTGCTTGGCGCCACGACGGCGAACGTCAATCTTGACGGCGGCGCCGCGATTGCCGACCTTGGCACGAATGGTCTGACGATCACTGGCTCGCAGACGGTGAACCTCGACTCCACTGGTGTCGTGGGCGTCGCAGCGAACACCTTGGGTCTGACTATTGCCGATAACAACCACATCAACATCACCGGCGATCACGCCCTGACGCTGACGCTGACCAACGCATCGCTTGTGACCGGCGAGACAGTCGATGCTTCGGCATTCAGCGCCGTCCTCACCGTCACCGGCACGGCTCAGACCGACAGCATTACCGGCGGTAGCGGCAATGACGTGATCCAGACCAATGGCGGCGCCGACGTTCTGACCGGCGGTGCTGGCAACGACCATTTCGTCATTGATGTAAACGGCGTCGCAACTGCGGCCAATGCCATCAATGTTACGGATTTCGGAAATGGTGCGGACTGGCTCTCGTTTACTGCCATGGCTGATGGTACCGCCGCTAACTACAGCGAAGGGACGGCTGCTGTTGCAGACTACGCTGCGGCATTGACTGCGGCGACGGCTGCGCTCACCGCAACCATCATTTACAGCGTGCAGCAAGTCGGCAGCGACCTCTACGTCTTCGCCGATGTGAATGGAGATCAGGTGCTTGATGCCGCTGACGCGGTGGTGAAGCTGACGGGCGTTTCCCTCGACCACTTCGGCTTTGGGGACATCCACGTTTAACAATTAAGCTCTCCATTTGAGCGAGGGGCCCGCCTTTCCAGGCGGGCCCTTTTTATTTGGGCGGAAATATGTGCGTTGCGAAGTACGCACCATTATTTCGCGCAAGCGCCGGGTGGGATAAACCGGCGCCCCCCGCTTCTTCGTCATCCTCGGGCAAGCGAAGGCGAAGCTGAGCGCGACCCGGGGATCCATGCCCGAGCGCTGCGGCCGCATGAGGCGGTGCAGACGGGACCCTCAACCTGCACCGCCCTGCGCCTCATCGCCGTTCCGGAATGGATCCCCGGGTCGCGCTCAGCTTCGCCTTCGCTTGCCCGAGGATGACGAAGGGTTGCCCTCCCGCGTCGTTTGCCCGGGGATGACGAAGGGGCCGCGTTCCATTGCCATTTGCCCGGGGGCGGCGAAGCGCTTTTATCCACACCTTGCCGGGCCGTCTTATGCTTCCGCCCAGTTCCTCCTGCGGGAAAGCCGATCATGACGGTGGTTGCGCGGGGAGGAACCGGCTTCCGCCGGTGCGGCTAACGTGGCCGTACGGGCGGACCGGATGGATCCGTATGGGTGGTGGCTGGGTCAAGGTCGTCGGGCGCCAATGCCTGCCGGCTCAAGTCAGCGGGCGAAAGCAGCGCTGGGGCTGCCATCTGGAGCGGTCTTTTTGTCCCCTTTGGGGGGCGAAGGGCCGGTCCCGGTCATGGGCGATCCCAACGGGGGTTCCGGAGACGCCGGACGGGCGGCCGCAAGGCCGCATAAGAATTACTCAGATGCGCGACCCTGCGGCCGCCCGTCTTCCCGGCTTCCTTGAGAAGCCAGTTCTTTGACAATGGCCAGACGGGATGAAACCCGGGCGTGGCGAGGATGGTGCGCGCGGCTTGCCGACGGCGAAGGGGCTTTGGGGCCGGCTGCGGCACCGGCAGTCCGACCTTCGCGGCGGCGAACCCATTTTCCCGAATTCCGAGATAGTCGTTCCCCCTTCTCATGCCTTCCAGGACTTGGGCGAGCCATCTATCGTCCTGTCCCAGGAGAAGGGGGAATCCAGGAGAAGGGGGAACGCATGTGCATGGAAACTCCGACACTTCGGCAGACGGAGGAAAGCGGATGCGGAGGCGATTGCGATGATTGCCTGGAACGCCTCCGCAAGGCAGTGCCGGCGTCAATTGTCGGTTCTGCGGGCTCCGATCATGGCGGGATCACGCTAGCCAGGTGTTCTCGAACTGCTGCTCGTAGGCCTGATGCATCCGGTAGCCCATGACCCGCGGCTGCATGTGGCAGAAGAGCTTGCGCCAGTAGGGCTGCACGATGACGCCCGAATCCTGCAGGATGCCCTGCAGGCCCGACATCAGCTCCCGCCTTCTGTCGGCATCCGCGATCGCGTTGGCCCTGTTCAGCTTCTCGTCGAATTCGGCATCGGAGAAGGCGGTCTCGTTCCAGGCGCTTCCGGTCTGATAGGCGAGAGCCAGCGTCTGGATGCCCAGGGGCCGGGCGTTCCAGTTCGTCACCGCGAACGGATAGTCCGTCCAGCCGTTCCAGAAGGCGGCTTCGGGATAGACCGTCCGCTTCACCTTGAAGCCGGCCGCCCTGAGCTGCTGCGCGATGGCGTCGGCGCTTTCCTTGCGGTAGTCCGCCTCCACCGAGATAAGCTCGAACTCGTGGTCGGCGGCGCCGGCTTCGCGCAGGAGCGCCAGGGCGCCCGCAGGGTCGTGCCTGGGCGGCGGAAGCTGCGCATAGTCGGGATGCATCGGCCCGACATGATGGTTCTCCGCCACGGTTCCGAAACCGTCGGCGCCCAGTTGCAGGATCACGTTGTTGTCGATCGCGAGCTGGACCGCATTGCGCACCCGCTGGTCGTCGTAGGGCGCCTGCTTCACGTTCATCCTGGCCACGATCGTCGTGGCCGTGACGATTTCCGACCGCTTCAGCCCCAGCCCGTCCAGCGCGGACACCACCGCCGTCTGGGTCTGGCCGTTGAGGTCGACCTCGTCGGCCTCGAAGGCCGACATCGTGGCCTGGGAATCGATGCCGTAGTCGATCCAGTCGATGCCGTCCAGCCAGACGTTGCCGCCCCACCAGGAGCCATCGGGGCGCCGCCTCGCCGAGGCCCGCGCACCGACCTCGAACTGGACGAGCTCGAACGGACCCGTGCCGATCGGCTGGTCGGAAAGCTGCCGGCCGTTCCGGTCGAAATCCCGGTGCACGATAAGGGCCGGGTAGTCGGTCATGCCGGGGATGATGGTGATGTCGGGCTTGTCGAGATGAAGCCGCACGGTGTGGCCGTCGACGATCTCGATGGCCCCGTCGCGCGCCTTGCCCGTGTCGGCGGAGATAAGCGGCCCCATGCGGCCCGCCATGGAGTTTCCGGGTGCGCTCCTGTCGCACCAGCGGCCGATGTTGAAGGCGACGTCCTGGGCGCCGAAGTCGTCCCCGTTCGACCACTTCACCCCCTTGCGCACCTTGAGCGTGTATTCGGTGGCGTCTTCGTTGATCTCCCAGCCTTCGAGCAGCATGGGCCGGAAGGTGAAGTCGTGGTTCCACCGCACGAGCGGCTCGATGAACTGCATGGCGATGTTGCCCATCTGGGAGACGCTGAAGGCGCGCGGATCCTCCAGCGCCATCACCTGCATGCTGACGCGCAGTATGCCGCCGCGCTTCGGTGCCTCATCCGCCAGGGCGGGGGCCGGCACGGCCAGCCCGAGCATGGAATAGGCCGCCGCGGTGCCGGCGCCGAACACGCTTGCAAGCGCCAGGAATTCCCGCCTGCTGATGCGATCCCTCTCTACGTCCGCCTTCAGGCTGCTCAATATAGGATGTTCTCGCATTCCATTCTCCTCCCATTGTTGAAAATTGCGATATCCTGGAATTCACGCGCGGGGACGGCATGAATCTTTTGACGGCGATGAGGGTGTTCGAACGTGTCGCCACTCTTGGCGGCCTTTCGGCGGCAGGCCGGGAGCTGGGAATGTCGTCCACGGCGGTCAGCCGGCACCTCAAGGAACTGGAGGACGAACTGGGCGTGCGCTTGGTCAACCGCACGACGCGCCGGCTGAACCTCACCGAGGTCGGCCGCAACTATCTGGAGCGCAGCAGGATCCTGCTCGACGAGATCGACGAGCTTCAGGATTCGGCGCGGGGGCTGCACAGCCATCCCCGCGGCCTCGTCAGGGTGTCCTGCTCGAATGTGCTGGGACATACGAGGATCACCGCGCTGATCCCCAAATTCCTGCGGGAGAACCCGCTCGCCTCGGTCGAGTTCAACCTGACCTCGCGCTACGTGGTCGGCGTGGTCGAGGAGGGCTATGACGTGGCCATCCGCTTCGGCGACCAGAGCGACTCCGCCCTGATCGCCCGCCACCTCGGCGAGGTGCGGAACTTCGTGTGCGCGGCTCCCGCCTATTTCGTCCGGCACGGTCGGCCGATCCACCCCGCCGACCTGCAGGGCCACGAATGTGTGCTCAGCAACTACGCCAAGCGGATCGGCACGTGGCCCTTCCAGGGACCGGATGGACCGTTCTCCGTGCCGGTGGGAAGCAGGGTCTCCACCAACAGCGTGGAAGCGGCGTATCAGATGACGATCGCCGGGTTCGGCATCGGAAATCTTCCGAGCCTGCTGGTGAACGATGCGTTGCGCACAGGCAGGCTCGAGGCGGTACTGGAAGAATACCGCCCCGTATCGAGCCCGATCTACGCGCTTTATCCGCATCGCACCTACGTTCCCGCCAAGGTGCGAACCTTCGTCGATTTCCTCATACGCGAGCTGTCCTCCGACCTGATCTGAAACGCCTCATCGGGGACGGGGCCGATCTTCCCCACTCAGTTCCACCAGGCCGTCGTGTCGTATTCCGGGCCGGGATTGGTGAGGAGGCGGTCGTCCTTGCAAAGCCTCGGCTTGTCTCCAAGCGGCGTCGACACCCCGTCGCGGAAGGCCCATTCGCCCCTTTCGGTGGCGTCCGCCCTGACATAGCTCGAGAGCAAGAAAGCCCGGTCGTAGTCGGATTTGTTGGGAGACGAGCCGTGCACGGTGAGCAGGCCCCAGACGGCCAGGTCTCCCGGCTCGAGCAGCAGATCGACGATGCTGGAGGGGTCGATCCCGACATTGCGGAGCTCATCCTCGGCGGTCAGGCCCTTCATCAGCATTCCGTCATGGCTATCGTCCGACAGGCCGAGATACCCCAGCTTGTGGCTTCCGGGAACGACCTGCAGGCATCCGTTCTCCCTGGTGGCGCGGTCCACCGCCAGCCCGGTGGTCACCGTCGAGGCCGCCACCTTTTCCAGGTCGTCGCCCTTGCGGAACCGGATGTCCTGATGGAAGCGGTAGCCGGTGACGTTCACGCCCGGCGGCTTCCAGTGGATCTGCTGCGCAACCTGCTTGATGTCGGAGCCGAGCAGCCCCTTCAGCAGCCGGTAGTAGTCATCGCTGCGCCGGACCTGTTCAAAATACTCGTTGATCCAGGAAAACCAGTAGGCCTGCAGCACGTAGCGCCTGCCGAAATGGCTTTCAGGCAGCACCTGGAAGCTCAGATTTCCATTGCGATAGGTGGCGTGATGCCTCAGGCCTTCATCGTATACCGCTTGTGCTTCCCGCTGCAGCCGGACCACATCGTCGCCGTCGATGAATTGGCGGACGATGGTATAGCCCTCCTCACGATACTGCTCGTTCGCTTGCCTGGCTTGATGCTCCGTAATCACGGACTCTCTCCTGATCGATTGTCAGGAAGAGCCTACATAGGCCGCGCTGCCGAATGAATGCCGCGAAAGCGGGAACCAGTTTCCCGTTTTACGGGAAAATCGGCGGAGGATTTCTCGGCTGCTGCCAGCCACCAAGCCGGTCGCGGAGCGAAGAAGGGCGAGGCTACGCCTAGCCGCGCGTCACCCGGCGAATGGCGGGTGATGCGAAGGATAGATCACCATCCAATTGAATTGCACGCTGCTCTTTCGTGGCCACCTTCCTTTAGCTATGATGACGGCGCGTCCGGAAGCTGCGCTTTGAGAGCTAAATCGGTGCCTTGGTAACGGGTATTATTAAAATCAGCGGCTTGATTTTAAGGCCGCTTTAACCATGAAAGGGGCCTTTTCGGCCCGGGTGAGCATTGGCGGAACTGAGGGCAAAGGGCCACGAAGGTAAGCAGGAGCACATGCGGGCCGCCGAGTAGACACCAGATTCAATGCCGGTCTAGTACGATGGACAACACCGCAAACGACGAAACACCGGGACAAATTCGCGAGCGCCTTGTCGGGGATGTCGAGAAGTGCAAACGCGCCTTAGCGAATGTAGTGACGTCCTTTCATGCCGGATCCGTATCACACCCGGGACGTAACAACGCCATGAGATCGGCTGGAAAATACGCAAGAGCGAAAAAATGTCTTGAGAAGGCGATGCTCCTTCTAGAGGAGCATGATCACAAAAATTCATCAAGACCATGAACTAATTGTAAATATCGATGAGCGTCGGCTATCTGATTTGCCTGTGATTATTGTCTATTTCTCTTTCATCGAAAATTGTATCGACAAGATCTATGAATTTCTTTGAGTATATTTCTCTTGAGCTGTCCTTTTTGTTTAAATCTTTATGTAATATACTTTTAATATAGTTTTCATGTACGATACCAATTTGCCATTTTATAACGTCATCATATGAATTTCCATCGATATAATTTACGCAATCATCGAACGCTGATAGCATTATCGAAACAAATGTAACGTATTTATCACTTTCGAATACGTCATCCGCTTTGTATTTTGCGGTTGAAAGTTCTGGATGTTCCATGCACATTTTAAGGTAATCTCGATATAACTCTTTTGCATACTCCTCCCTGCTTAACTTTCTTTCTTCAGAATATTTCCTTTCTTCTCTGTCTTTGTCTGTCTTCTCGCGTCTAATATTTGCCTTATATTCCCCATATGCGACAAAGAAGGCGCTAATGACGAATATGACGGCAATAACATTTGCAATATCGAGTCCAGGCTGAACCTGAGTTTCAATCTTCATTTTCGTGATGAAGTCGACCAGAGACGACAGCATAGCCCTACTCCTTCGAATAGACGCAGCGATATTCTCGGTGCAGTGTTACTGTGCACGCCAATATTGTTCCGAAGAGCTGCTATGACGATAGTGGTCTAGAGCGGATTTCGACCGTTATGAATCGAGAGTGGATTCCCTCGGAGCGTAATTTCTGATTCAGGATCCGTGCTGGTGATGGAGGCCGGCATGGATGGGCCAACCTCTTTCGATGGATTTGCGTTCGCGGCTTCTGGCGGCGGTTGATGATGGTATGAGCTGCCGTGCGGCAGCCGCTCGCTTTGGCGTTGCACCATCGACGGCGATCCGCTGGCAGGCGCAGCGCCGGGAAACTGGCGACTTTTCTCCCAAACCACAGGGCGGCGATATGCGGTCACGCCGGATCGAGGAGCGTGGGGCGGACATCCTGGCGATTTGGGAAGCGCGCAGGGACACCTCGCTTGAGGAACTGCGCCTGGCGCTGATCGAGATCGGCTTGCACGTCTCGATCGCCGGGCTCCACCGCTTCTTCGCGCGCCGTGGCATGACGCGCAAAAAAAGACTGGCCATGCCGTCGAGCAAGACCGTCCCGATATCCTGAAGCAGCGCCGGGCCTGGTTCGACGGCCAGATCGATCTGGAACCGGAGCGTCTTGTGTTCATCGACGAAACATGGACCACCACCAACATGACCCGCAGCCATGGACGCTGCCCAAAAGGCGAGCGGCTGCGGATGGGCTTCCCGCATGGCCACCGCAAGACCACCACGCTCGTGGCCGGGCTGCGCATGAGTGGCATGGTCGCACCGATGGTGCTGGATCGGCCGATCAACGGCGACTGGTTTGAAGCCTATGTCACTCAGGTTCTCGTGCCGGAACTGCGCCCCGGTGACGTTGTCGTCATGGATAATCTGTCGAGCCACAAGCGGGCCTCGGTGCGCGAACACATCCAGGCAGCGGGCGCGACACTGCGCTTCCTTCCGCCCTACAGCCCGGACTTCAACCCCATTGAGAAAGCCTTCTCCCGCCTCAAGGCCATGCTGCGCAAGGCGGGAGAGCGAACCGTCGGCGGCCTCTGGAGCCTGATCGGCAAGCTCGTCGATATCTTCCAGCCTAACGAATGCGCCAACTACTTCACTTCATGTGGTTATGAGCCAGACTGATCGAAAACCGCTCTAATTGGAAACAGCCAATTACATCATTTGGCTACGGAGCTATGGGGTCGCCAAGCTTGCCATTGCGGGCGCGGCGATAGGGGGAGCAACTGGGAATTCCGCTCACAATGGGGCGAGGTTCGGAAAGTGGCTTTGCCGCCGTCCTGTGCGGATGGCATCAAGCCGGCGTGACCAGTATCTCCCGTCGTTTCGACAGAGACGGCCGATGCGCGTCATGCTGGATCCCCGCGGGGCGGCGAAGGCGCGGTCAGGCCCTTGGTGATGCAGATTGGATGACGCAAGTCTTTCGCAGTGGCGGGCGCGTGCGTCCTTCGTCAGGTCGAAGAACGCCACAACGCAATTGCGGCTGCCGAAGGGGGGCGGCTCGCCCGGGATGCGCACGGTCCAGCCAAGACGGCGCCACATGTCGCGAATGCGACGGCCTGCGCCTTAAAATTTTCCAGGAGAAAACAAGTATTTATGCTGGCCATTTTTGGCGAATGGTGCGGTCGAGAAGACTCGAACTTCCACGGGTTGCCCCACAGCGACCTCAACGCTGCGCGTCTACCAATTCCGCCACGACCGCACGTGGTAGAAGCCGGAACCGTCCGGCTCGCGGCCTGTAGCAAATCGCTTCCGGCGAAACAAGAGCGCTGTGCGCAATATTCTCGCCGATCGTGGACAAGCTGTCGCCATTGCCGCCGGCGACCGCGATTCACGCCTTCGTCATGTTCCTGCCGCATGCCGCTCCTGTCGCCGGAAGGGCGCACGGGGAAGGGCAGCGGGGCGGGAGGCCGCGCCGATTCGCACGGCGGCGGAAGGGCAGGGCGCAGGCTCGCGGCCGCAACCCTTTGCGCAGGGAGGGAATTGTTGTCGAAACCGCTTTCTTCCCGCCGCTGCAATGCGCTAGGGCGTAGCGACGGGATTTTCCGCAGTCCGGCAGCCGGAGACGCCGATGGAAGGCCATGACCAGCATGCGGGCAGCGCCGAGGCCGAAAAGGGGCGCGCCGACATCTACGACGAGGACGGCGTCATCCGCGCCTCGTTCCTGTCGCAGGTCGGCGCGGCCATCGCCGACCGCGACACGCTGGCGCTGAAGCACGATGTCGGCGACCTGCACCAGTCCGAGCTGGGCCACCTGCTTGAGGCCATGCTGCCCGACCAGCGCCGCGCGCTGGTGGAACTGCTGGGCACCGATTTCGACTTTTCCGCGCTGACCGAGGTGGACGAGGCCATTCGCCTCGACATCGTCGACCACATGCCCAACGCGCAGATCGCGCAGGCGGTGCAGGACCTCGATTCGGACGACGCCGTCTACATCCTGGAGGACCTCGACCAGGAGGACCGCGACGAGATCCTGTCGCAGCTTCCCTTCACCGAGCGCGTGCGGCTGCGGCGCGCGCTGGACTATCCTGAAGAGACGGCCGGCCGGCGCATGCAGACCGAGTTCGTCGCCGTGCCGCCGTTCTGGACCATCGGCCAGACCATCGACTACATGCGCGAGGACAAGAACCTACCGGACCGCTTCAGCCAGATCTTCGTCATCGACCCCACCTTCAAGCTGCTGGGCGCCATCGACCTCGACCAGATCCTGCGTTCCAGGCGCGCGGTGACGGTGGAGGACGTCATGCACGAGACGCGCCACGCCATCCCCGCCACCATGGACCAGGAGGAGGCTGCGCGCGAGTTCGAGCAGTACGACCTGCTTTCCGCCGCCGTGGTGGACGAGAACGACCGGCTGGTGGGCGTGCTCACCATCGACGACGTGGTCGACGTCATCCAGGAGGAGGCTGAGGAGGACCTTTTGCGCATGGGCGGCGTCGGCGACGAGGAACTGTCGGACTCCATCCTGTCGGCCTCGCGCTCGCGTGTGCCGTGGCTGCTGGTCAACCTGTTCACCGCCTTCCTGGCCGCGTCGGTCATCGGCCTGTTCGACGAGACCATCCAGCGCATCGTGGCGCTGGCGGTGCTGATGCCGATCGTGGCCGGCATGGGCGGCAATGCCGGCTCGCAGACCATGACGGTGACGGTGCGCGCGCTCGCCACCCGCGACCTCGACATCTACAATGCCTGGCGCGTCATCCGGCGCGAGGTCGGCGTCGGATTCATCAACGGCGCGGTGTTTGCCGTGCTGATCGGCGCGGTGGCGGCGACCTGGTTCCAGAACGTCAACCTGGGCGGCATCATCGGCGCGGCCATGATCATCAACATGTTCGCCGCAGCGCTCGCCGGCATCCTCATCCCGCTCACCCTCGACCGCTTCAAGGTCGACCCGGCGGTCGCTTCCGCCGTCTTCGTGACCACCGTGACCGACGTGGTGGGCTTCTTCGCCTTCCTCGGCCTGGCGACCTGGTGGTTCGGCGCGCCGTGAGTCCCCGGCCGGAAGAAAGGAAGCGGCCATGCGCCTCGTCGTCCTGCTCGCCGGCATCGTGGGGTTCGCCATGACTTCGGGCGCCGCCGCGATCGAGATCGAGGCGCCTGGCCCGCAGGGCCCGCTGGCCGGTACGCTTCTGCCGGCGGCGGGCGCAACTGGGCTCGCGACGGGGCCGATCGTGCTCATCGTTCCGGGATCCGGCCCGACCGACCGCGACGGAAACAGTCCGCTGGGCATCAGGGCCTCCGCCTACCGGCTGCTGGCCGAGGGATTGGCTGCCCGGGGCATCTCCACGGTGCGCATCGACATGCGCGGCATGTTCGCCAGCGCGCGGGCGGTGCCGGACGCCAACGCCGTCACCATCGCAGACTATGCGCAGGACGTGCGTGCATGGGTCGGCGCGATACGGGCGAAAACCGGCGCGCCTTGCGTTTGGGTGCTGGGCCACAGCGAGGGCGGCCTTGTGGCGCTGGCGGCGGCGGCCGGAAACGACGCCGGCATCTGCGGGCTGGTGTTGGCGGCGGCGCCGGGCCGGCCGCTGGGCGAGGTCCTGCGCGAGCAATTTTCCTCGAACCCGGCCAACGCGCCCATCCTGGCGGAGGCGCTGGCGGCCGTTTCGGCGCTGGAGGCAGGCCGGCGGCCGGACGTTGCGCGCATGCACCCGGCGCTGCGGCCGATCTTCGATCCGAAGGTGCAGGATTTTCTCATCGACACCTTGGCCGTCGACCCGGCGCGGCTGATCGCGGATTGCCGCAAGCCGGTTCTCATCCTGCAGGGCGAGCGCGACCTGCAGACCTCCGTGACCGATGCCGAGCGCTTGAAAGCGGCGGCGCCACAGGCCAGGCTCGTGCTGCTGCCCGATACCAACCATGTGCTGAAAAAGGTCGGCACGGCGGATCGTTCCGCCAATCTCGGCACCTACGGCGATCCGCACCTGCCGCTTGCGCCGGGCGTCGTGGACGCCATCGCTGGCTTTGTCGCCCCGACGCCCGGAAATCGCTGACGTTTGCCGTTGAAATTGACTTTTACGTAAATGCCGTGCGAAATCCCGTTGCGGCGACCGGACTTGGGCTGGCCGATTCCTACGGCAGCGGCCGTTCCGACAGCGAGCCGTTCCGACAGGGAAACGACTGCGCCGCAGCCTTTTCGAGAGCCCCTGACTGCCGATGCGCGGAGCGACGATGCGGGAATATTATTCGATCACCGAACTGACGCGCGAATTCGATATCTCGACGCGCACGCTGCGCTTCTACGAGGACGAGGGGCTGATCCAGCCGGTCCGGCGCGGGCGCACGCGGCTGTTCCGCCCGTCCGACCGGCATCTCATACGCCAGATCCTGCGCGGCAAGCGGCTCGGCTTCTCCATCAGCGAGATCCGCGAGATCATCCAGATGTACAGGGAGCCGCCGGGGGAGGTGGGCCAGCTCAAGCTGATGATCAGGCGCATCGAGGAGAAGCGCGACGGCCTGCGCCAGAAGCGGCGCGACCTGGAGGAGACGCTGACCGAACTCGACCAGGCCGAGGAAGCCTGCGTGGAGCGGCTGGCGGAACTGGGCGTCAACACCTGAGCCAGAGCGGCGGCGTCGCGCGCCATTGCGCACGATCGAGGAGCGCGGGTTTCCTTGCAGGGGCCTTTCTCAAATCCAGCGGCGCACGCGCCTGGAATAGTCGCGGTAGCGCTTGCCGAAGCGCTCGGCCAACATCTTCTCCTCGAACTCGATGGCGAGCTTGGTGGTGAGGAAGGCGGCCACGAAGGCGAGCAGCAGGAACCAGACGCTGCCGACGATCAGGCCGATGCCGATCAGCAGCACCGTGTTGGCGAGATAGATGGGATTGCGACTCACCGCGAAGGGCCCGGCGGTCAGAAGATGTTCGGGCGTGCCTTTCGGGTTCAGCGTGGTGCGGGCGCGCAGCATCATGCGGATGGCGCTGATCCACAGCGCCGCCACCGCCAGCAGGCAGAGCCAGCCGATAGCGAAGAGGATGTCGGCCAGCACGCCGCCGAGCCAGGGCAGCGGCAGGAACAGGTCGAGCGCCACGCCCGCGACGACGGCCACGAGATAGATCAGCGGCGGCCAGGGCATGCCGTGCCTTTGCCTGCCCAACTTGCCGTTCCCAGGCTCGCTTTTCATGGTGTCTGCCCTCCCTCCATGGCGCCGTCGGTTTCGGCCGTGCAGGTGGCGGCGAGGTCGCGCACCGTTTGCTGGAAGGCGTCGTCGCCGCTGCCCTTGTAGAGTTTTTCCAGCAGCCCTTCGCCCTGCAGCCTGCCCAGCATGCAGCCACAATAGCGCGTGCAGAAGGCGCCGTCGCGGGTTTCGGCGCAGCTTGCCCGGCAGGCGTCGGCGAAGCCTTCCTGCGGCGGGCGGCTTTGGGGCGGCATGAACTGCGCGAACAGCCAGACGCAGGCGATCAGCACCGGCTGGTGGACCAGATAGACCGCCAGGCTGTGGCGGCCGGCAAAGGCCAGCGGGCGCGTCCAGCCCGGCTGCGGCAGCGCCGCCAGCCGTGTCAGCAGGCCGTACGATCGGGCAAGCTGGGTGATGCCCATGCCGGTCAGCACCGCGCCGAACCACGGAAACAGCGGCACATAGTCGTTGGAGCGTGGATCGGCGCTGGAAAGGCCGACCCACCACAGGGCAGGGTGGTCGAAAAAATCCGAGCGCAGGTAGTGGGGCGCCGCAACGACCAGCGCTGCGGCGGCGAGCGTGAGCAGCGCCGGCAGGCGCAGGAAGGCGAGGCCGAGCACGCTCGCCAGGGCGATCTGGTGAAGGATGCCGAAGAAGATGAAGCTGTCGGGCGTGGCAAGGCGCGTCGCCGCCGTGATGGCCAGCGCGGCCGCCACGATCATGCCCAGCCGCTTGCCGAAGCCGTTCCAGCGGATGCCGTCGGCGTGCGCCAGCACGAGGCTGACGCCGACGAGGAACAGGAAGGTCGAGGCGATGCAGCGCGCATAGATCTTCCACGGGCCGAAGGCGGTCAGGCCGGCATGGGCGTAGCCGAAGAACTCGAGGTCCCAGGTGAAGTGGTAGCTGGCCATGGCCACGAGCGCGGCGCCGCGCAGCATGTCGATGGCGATGATGCGTTTGGTTCGTGCCGGGGCGGTTCCGGTCGGCTGTTCGGCGGTCATGGTCCCGGCTCTTTCGCGCCCGACGAGGGGTAGAGGCAAAGACGCCGCCTGTAAAGTTGGGCCAGCGACGGAAAGTCGTTGGCCGGCTTCGCATTCCGGCCGCTTCCGGTCGGTTTCCTGCTACTGACGGCGCGCGGCAATGCGCACAGTCCCGCATGCTGATCCGCTTCCGGGAGACGGGTGACATCCTTAATGGCAACGCATGTCCGCCATCCTATGTGGCTTGCGCAGGTGCGGACTGCGGGCGCGCGCACCTTCGCGTCTCTCTATTCAATCGAATCCTTCGCGCGCGCCACCGTCGCCAGCGTCATCCCGATCCAGGCCTACGAGATTCTGCGCAACGAGCAGACCGTGTCCATGCTCTACACCCTGGTGTCGCTGCTTGGCCTGTCGGTGACGCTGTTCATGCCGATCTTCATCCGCCGCTTCGCGCGGCGCTGGGTCTACACGGCGGGCGCCTGCCTGCTCGCAGTCGGTTCGCTCTTCTTCGTCACGCACACGCTCTGGGGGCAGTTCCTGGGCATGCTGTGCCGGGTCATGGGGGCCAGCGCGCTGTCGATCACGCTCAACCTCTACATCATGGACCACATCCGCAAGACGGATTTCATGCGCGCGGAATCGCTGCGCATGGCCTGGTCGATGTTCGCCTGGACCGGAGGGCCGACGCTCGGCATCTTCCTCTACACGCACTACGGCATCTATGCCGCCCACGGCGCGGTCGCGGTCTTCGCCGTCGTCCTGCTGGCGCTGTTCTGGTTCTACCGGCTGAGCGACAATCCGATGATCGCCGCCGGCAAGAGCCGCGCCGCCAACCCGCTGGCCAATATCGGCCGTTTCCTGCGCCAGCCGCGCCTGCGCCTGGCGTGGCTGATCGCCTTCGGCCGCTCCTGCTACTGGACCACCTTCTTCGTCTACGGTCCCCTGTTCATGGTCATCACCGGGCAGGGCGAACTGGCGGGGGGCCTTCTGGTGTCCGCCGGCAACGCGCTTCTGTTCGCGGCGATCTTCTGGGGAAGGGCGGGCAGGCGCTTCGGCGCCCGGCGCATCATCACGCTGGCCTTCGCGGCCATGTCGGCGCTGCTGTTTTCTGCCGGCGCCGTGGGCGAGGCGGTGCCGCTGCTGACGGCGGGCCTGCTGCTGTGCGGCGCCTTCTTCACCATCGCCATCGACGCGCTGGGCTCCACCGCCTTCATGCGGGCCGTGCGCTCCTATGAGCGGCCGCAGATGGCGGCCGTCTATCGCACCTATCTCGATTTTTCGGAACTGACCCCGCCGCTGGTCTATTCCGTGGTGCTGACCTTTTTCGGCCTCGGCTCGGTGTTCGCCACGCTGGGCTGCCTGACGGCGGCCTGCGCGATCGTGACCTGGATCTACCTGCCGAAATCGTTGTGAGCGGCGCCCGGGCGCATGGAAGCGCCGATGACGGATTCGGATTTGCCGGACGGTGCGATTCTTCCTATAGTGGCCCGGTCGCCGGTCCCGTGAGGGACCGAGAGGGAATGCGGTGCGGGCTTCGGCCCAATGCCGCTGCTGCCCCCGCAACTGTGTGCGGTAGTCCTCTCCCAAGAGCCACTGGAGGTTTTCTCCGGGAAGGCGGGAAAGGGCGCTGATCCGCGAGCCAGGAGACCTGCCGGCGACGTCGAAAATGGCTTCAGTGCCCTCGGGTGGAGGGTGAAAGGAACAGACATGAACACGGCTTCGGCTTCTCTCGGGGCGGCTGCTTCTTCGCAGTCGCGCTATGTCCAGCTCGCCATGGCGGCGCTGCTGGGCGTCTTCGTCATCGGCTTCGTCGGCTTCTCGCATATCGATGCGGTCCACAATGCCGCGCACGACAACCGCCATTCCATGGCGTTTCCCTGCCACTGACGAGGTAACGCCATCATGAACGTATTTCGCAACGTCGTGTTCGTCGCGGCGATCGCCGGGCTTGTGGCCGGGGTCGCCCTGGCCCTGATGCAGGCCTATGCCACCGTGCCGCTGATCCTGAAGGCGGAAGTCTATGAGGAGGCCGGCGGCGGCCACCACCACGACCACGCCGCCGTCGAAAGTGCCGCGCCGGGCGACGAGACCGCCGCACCCGCCGAAGAGGAGCATGAAGCCTGGGAGCCCGCCGACGGCTTCGAGCGCTTCGCCTACACGGTGCTCTCCAACGTCGTCACCGGCATCGGCTTCGCGCTGATCCTGGTCGCGGTATCCGAGCTTGCCGGCGGCATCGGCAACTGGCGCCAGGGCGTATTCTGGGGGCTGGCGGGCTTTTCCGTGTTCACCCTCGCGCCCGGCCTCGGCCTGCCGCCCGAGCTTCCGGCCATGCCCGCCGCCGACCTTGCCGCGCGCCAGGTCTGGTGGGTGGCGACGGTGCTTGCCACCGCCGCCGGGCTGGCGCTGATCGCCTTCCGCAAGTCGCTGCCGCTGACGCTGCTGGCCGTGGTGCTGATTGTGGCGCCCCACATCGTCGGCGCGCCGCAGCCCGACAGCTTCGAGACGCCGATCCCCGAAGGTCTCCACCATCAATTCGTGGTGGCGGTGACGATCACCAACCTGCTGTTCTGGCTGGTGCTCGGCGCGGTGGCAGGCGTCGTGCGCGGCCGCGTCACCGGCGAGGCGGCGAGCCTGCGCGACAGCTTTGCCTGAGGCCGGCACGCTGACCCTGCTGATCGGCGGCGCGCGCTCCGGCAAGAGCGCGCACGCCGAGAGGCTGGTGGCGGGCCATGCCGCGCCATGGGCCTATATCGCCACCGCGCAGGCACATGATGCGGAGATGGCCGAGCGCATCGGCCATCACCGCGCCCGCCGAAGCGAGGGGTGGGAAACGATCGAGGCGCCGCTCGACCTTGCCGGGGCGCTGGCCGCGCTGCCGCCGGGGCGGCCGGCGCTGGTCGATTGCCTGACGCTATGGCTGACCAACCACATGCTGGCCGAACATGATCTGGAAGCCGAGTGCGCCCGGCTGGCGGATGTTCTGGCGCGCCCGCGCGGACCGTGGTTCGTCGTCTCCAACGAGGTGGGGCAGGGCATCGTGCCCGACAACGCGCTGGCGCGCCGGTTCCGCGACGAGGCCGGCCGGCTGAACCAGAAGGCGGCGGCAGCGGCCGACGCGGTGCTTCTGATGGTGGCGGGACTGCCGCTGAAGGTGAAGTGATGGACAAGACCGACATTTCCGATGAGGAGGCCGCGCGCCACCGCGCCAAGATGGCCAGGCGCAAGCAGGTGCAGGACGCCGAGGTCGCCGGCAAGACGGTGGAGAAGGGCCTGCTCATCGTCAACACCGGCCCCGGCAAGGGCAAGACCACGGCCGCCTTCGGGCTGGCGCTGAGGATGCTCGGCCATGGCCGGCGCGTCGGCGTGGTGCAGTTCATCAAGGGCGCCTGGAGCACAGGCGAAAGGGACGCTTTCGCGGCCTTCGGCGACAGGGTTTCCTGGCATACGATGGGCGAGGGCTTCACCTGGGAGACGCAGGACCTCAAGCGCGACGTGGCAGCGGCGGAAGCGGCCTGGGAAAAGGCGCTGGAGCTGATGGCCGATCCGTCGATCGGCCTCGTGGTGCTGGACGAACTGAACATCGCGCTGCGCTACGACTATCTCGACATCGACAAGGTGGTCGCGGCGCTGGCGGGCCGGCGCGCGGGCCTGCATGTCGTCGTCACCGGCCGCAACGCCAAGCCGGCGCTTGTCGAGGCGGCCGATCTCGTCACCGAGATGGGCTCGACCAAGCACCATTTTTCCGCCGGCGTGAAAGCGCAGCAGGGCATCGAGTTCTGAGCCGCGCTACCGCCTCATGCGAGGACGGCCAGCGCCACGGCCCCGAACAGGGCGACGAGCAGGAAGTCGGCCATCCAGTAGAGCCGGAGCGCGCGGCGGATGTCGGCGCTGGTGGCATCGCGACGGCCGCCTTTGCCCATGAAGGCGTCGTCCACCATGACCCCGCCATAGGCGCGCGGGCCGGCAAGCGCCAGGCCGAGCGCGCCGGCCATCGCCGCCTCCGGCCAGCCGGCGTTGGGCGAGCGGTGGTTCCGCGCGTCGCGCCGCAGGGCGCGCCAGGCGTTGCCGGCATTCGCGCCCGGCATGATGAAGGCGGCGGCAATGACGAGCAGCGCCGTGAGCCGCGAGGCTGGCAGGTTGACGAGGTCGTCGAAGCGCGCCGCCGCCCAGCCGAAGGCTTCGTGGCGCGGCGTGCGATGGCCGATCATGGAATCGGCGGTGTTGACGGCCTTGTAGGCCGCGCCGCCCGCCAGGCCGCCGATGCCCAACCACAAGGCCGGCGCGACGATGCCGTCGGAAAAATTCTCGGCCAGGCTTTCTATCGCGGCGCGGCACACGCCTGCCTCGTCCAGCTTTTCCGGATCGCGGCCGACGATCATCGACACCGCTTTGCGGCCGGCCTGCAGGCCGCCCTCGTCAAGCGCCTCGGCCACCGCCCCGACGTGGCCGCCAAGGCTTTTCTGCGCAAGCAGGCTGCTTGCCAGCAGCGCCACGGCAAGCATGCCGAGCGGCAGCTTCAACAAAAGGTGCTCGACGATGTCGCCAAGTGCGGCGGGCACCAGCACGACGACGGCAAGCGCGGCGATGCCGGCCATGCGACGGCGTTCGTCGGTATCGGTCGCTCGGTTGAGCCGGCAATCGGCAAAGGCTATCAGCCTTCCCAGCCACGTCACCGGATGGCCGATGGCGCGAAAGAGGCGGTCGGGATAGCCGAGGCCGAGTTCGGCGAGCAGCGACAGGAAGGCAAGGAGCGGCGACATGGGGCTTCCCGGCGAAGCGGCGGCGAGGATGGATCACGGCGGCAGCCTGGAGCGGGCCAGGGCGCTGTTTCCGCATGCGCCCGAACCGTTCGTCGACCTTTCGACCGGGATCAACCCGCACTCCTACCCGCTTTTTGCGCTGCCCGCCACCGCCCTGTCGCGCCTGCCGGAGCCGGCGCGGGCGCGTGAACTCGGCGAGGTGGCGGCGCAGGCCTACGGCGCGCCGTCCGCCGCCCATGTGGCGGCTGCGCCCGGCACGCAGATCCTGCTGCCGCTGGTGGCCTCGCTGGCAAGACCCGGCCTGGCGCGGGTGCTTTCACCCACCTATGCCGAGCACGCGCAGGCGGCGCGCGTCGCCGGCCACGAGGTGGAGCAGGTCGAGCGCTTCGAGGCGCTGGCCCAAGGCGAGCTTGCCGTGGTGGTCAACCCGAACAATCCCGACGGCCGCGTGGTCTCCCGCGAAAAGCTGCTGGAGCTTGCCGCCCGTCTCCACGCCAAGGGCGGGTTGCTGGTCGTGGACGAAGCCTTCATGGATGTCGGGCCCGGCGCGGAAAGCCTTGCGGGCGACGTGGAGCGGGGCGGCATGGTGGTGCTGCGCTCCTTCGGAAAATTCTTCGGCCTGGCCGGGGTCAGGCTGGGTTTCGCGCTGGCGGACGAAGCGACGGCGCGGCGGCTGGACGCGCGCCTCGGCCCATGGGCTGTCTCCGGCCCGGCGCTGGAATACGGCATCCGCGCACTGGCCGACACGCGCTGGCAACGGCAGATGCGCGAAAGGCTGGCAAAAGAGGCCACGCGGCTCGACGCCCTGCTTGCCAGGCACGGCGCTCCGGTTCGCGGCGGCACGAGCCTGTTCCGCTATCTTGAGTTTCCGGGAGCGGCCGGCCTGTTTTCGGCGCTCGGCGAACAGGGCATCCTGCTGCGGCACTTCGCCGGGCGGCCGCATGCGCTGCGCGCCGGCCTGCCGGGCACGGAGGAAGAATGGCGGCGGCTGGAGGCGGCCCTTGCCTCCCGGGCGGGAAAGCGCGACCATCCACGCGAGGAGCCCCGGCCATGACCGACACCCAATCCACCATCATCGTATGTCCGCTCTCCAGGGTCGAGGAAACGGTGACCAGAGCAGGCGCGGTGCGGCTGCTTTCGCTGCTGGCCGAAGGCACGGCGATGGAGCGGCCGCTTTCCATCCTGCCGCAGAACCATCTCCATCTGGTCATGCACGACATCGCCGAGGCGCAGGAAGGCATGACGCCGCCGGGCCTGACGCATGTGCACAGCCTGCTGGCGTTCGCGCAATCCTGGGAGCGGTCCCGGCCGCTGGTGGTGAACTGCTATGCCGGCATCAGCCGCTCCACGGCGTCGGCCTATATCATCGCGGCCGCCCTTTCCCCCCAGCGCGACGAGGAGGAACTGGCGCAGATGCTACGCGCGCTCTCGCCCTCCGCCACGCCGAACCCGAAGCTGATCTCCGTTGCCGACGATGTGCTGGGACGGCGCGGGCGCATGGTAGAGGCGATCAGGGCGATCGGCCGTGGCGCCGAGGCGTTCGAGGGCGTGCCCTTCGCGCTGCCGATCTGACCGGGATCAGGCCAGCCAATCCGCCAGTTTCGCCTTGCGCACGTCCTCCAGCAGCCGCACGAAGCCGTCGGCCTGATATTGCGCCGTCAGCCGGCCTTTCTCGGCCGTCGCGAGGGAGGCGTCGCCCGCCACGCCATGCTCGTTGATGTCGCTGGCGATCCAGGCGAAGGCATGGGTGCCGGTCTGGCGCAGCAGCTCGAAGTGCCTGTCGGCCCGGGTGACGTTGGAGACGAAGTCGCGGGCCTGGCTCATGTCGACCAGGTCGGGCCGGAAATGCAGCATCAGCGAGGTCTCCACGTCGCCGCCATGGATGCCGAGGCGGTCTTCCTCGGGCGTGTACATGCCTTCCGGCCGGCCGAAGCGCTGCCAGCTCGTCTTCACCGCCAGCATTTTGGCGCGCACGCGCAGTTCGCGGGTGACGATGCCCATGATCTCCTCGTTGCCGCCATGCGAATTGACGACGACGATCTTGCGGACGCCGGCGCGGGCCACGGAAAGGCCAAGCTCTGTCCAGGCTTCGACCAGCGTTGCGGGCGGCAGGGTGAGCGTGCCGGGCGCGTGCACGTGCTCGTTCGACTTGCCCACCGCCTGCACCGGCAGGATGCGCACGTCGAGATCGTGCGGCAGGCGCGCGATCACCGTCTCCAGCATGCCGGTCATGATGGTGGTGTCGGTGGAGACGGGCAGGTGCGGCCCGTGCTGCTCGATGGCCGCCACCGGCAGCACCGCGATGGTTTCTTCGGCGTCGATGGAGCCATATTCGGTGGTGCGGTAGTCGCCCCACCAGGCGCGCCGTTTCGTTTCGCTCATTGTGTTCCTCGTTGCTGCTTTGCGGACCGCGTCAGCCTGCGGCGATCACCTCGATCTCGATCTTGAATTCCGGCCGCGAGAAGCCCGACACGATGATCAGCGTCGAGGCCGGCGCGGGGTCGGAAAACAGCCGGTCGCGCACCTGCATGTAAGGTTTCATATGGGCGCGGTCGGTGACGAAGGTATTGATGCGCACGATGTCGGCGAGGTCGAGCCCGGCTTCGGCAAGCACGGCGGCGATGTTGGCGAAGCACAGTTCGGCCTGGGCGCCGGCGTCGTCGGGCACCGAATCGTCGGGCCCGATGCCAAGCTGGCCGGAGCACAGCACCAGCCGCTTGCCGGCGGGCACTTCCACGCCGTGGCTGTAGCGGGCGAAGGGCGGCCGGATGGATTTGGGGGTCAGGAACCTGAACATGGACGCATCCTTTTGGCGACAAGGGTAGACGCCGGCGCGGAACCCCACAAGTTCGCTTTGGATGGCATGCGCCGATTGTGGACAGACGTTTCGAAAATAGGCACGATGCCGCGCGCAGCACGACTCGGCCGGGCCCTGCCTTCAGGCGGGAAGGCATTTGCGGCGCGACGGCCGGCCGGTCATGTCCTGCACTGCACAACAAGGTCGTCGGGCCGGCGGGCGGCGCCGGTATAAAGGAAGGATGGGGCCCATGGTTGGAAGAATCTGGATTGCCGCGGGCGCGCTGGCGCTGCTGGCGGGCGGCACGGCGGGTGCTGCGGCCAACGAGAAGGTGGTGTTCGGCACCAACTGGCTGGCGCAGGCCGAGCATGGCGGCTTCTACCAGGCGATGCTGGACGGCACCTATTCGGCCTGCGGCCTGGACGTTTCCATCATGCAGGGCGGCCCGCAGGTCAGCGGCCGGCCGCTGCTTTTGGCCGGCAAGATCGACTTCTACATGGGCGGCAACATGCTGCAGGCGTTCGACGCCGTGCAGCAGGACATTCCGCTCAGGGTGGTGGCTGCCACCTTCCAGAAGGACCCGCAGGTGATGATGTCGCATCCCGGCCAGGGCCTCGACACATGGGAAGACCTGCCGAAGGCGGAGCAGTACATCATCGGCGACGAAGGCGCGCAGAGCTTCCTTTTGTGGATGACCAGCGAGTTCGGCTTCGATCCGGCCAAGCGCGTGCCCTACACCTTCAATGCGGCGCCCTTCATCGCCAATCCGAAGTCGATCCAGCAGGGCTACGTCACCTCCGAGCCCTATGCGGTGGAGAAGGAGGGCGGCTTCCAGCCCAACGTCTTCCTGCTCGCCGACAACGGCTTCAACGCCTATGCCACCACGATCGAGGCTATGCAGGAGACGATCGACAAGCGGCCCGAGGTGGTGCAGTGCTTCGTCGACGGCTCCGCCAAGGGTTGGTACAAATATCTCTACGGCGACAATTCGGCGGCCAACGCGGCGATCAAGAAGGACAATCCCGACATCACCGACGAGCAGATCGCCTTCTCGATCGCGCAGATGAAGAAATACGGCATCGTCGATTCCGGCGACGCCGAAAAGCTCGGCATCGGCGCCATGACCGACGAGCGCGTGCAAAGCTTCTACGACAAGATGGTGAAGGCCAAGGCCGTTCCGGCCGACATCGACATCAAGAAGGCCTACACGCTCGTCTTCGTCAACAAGGGCGTCGGGCTCGACTTGAAGAAGTGAAAGCCGGGAAGAAGTGAGAACCGGGCGGATGCCGGACAGCGATGCCATGCCGGTGCCCCCAGGCGGAGCCGGAGCGGACCTGCTTTGCCTGCGCGGGGTGGGCAAGGTCTTTTCCAACGGGGTCACGGCGCTGTCGGACGTCGATATGGCCATCCGGGAAGGCGATTTCGTCAGCCTTCTCGGCCCTTCCGGCTGCGGCAAGTCAACGGCGCTGAGGCTGATTGCCGGGCTTTCCACGCCGACCTCCGGCACGATCGACCGCCCGGGCTCGACCGGCGAGACCGTCGGCTTCGTCTTCCAGGAGCCGACGCTGCTGCCCTGGGCGAGCGTCTTCGACAATGTCTGGCTGCCGCTTCGGCTCAAGGGCGTGTCGCGCGCCGAGGCCGCGCCCGCGGTGATGGAGATGCTGGCGCGCGTGCATCTGGACAAGTTTGCCGCCGCCGTGCCGCGCGAGCTTTCCGGCGGCATGAAGATGCGGGTGTCCATCGCGCGCGCCCTGGTGACGAAACCGCGCGTGCTCCTGATGGACGAGCCATTCGCGGCGCTGGACGAGATCACCCGCTTCAAGCTCAACAACGATCTCCTGGACCTGTGGCAGGACCAGCGCTTCACCACCGTTTTCGTCACCCATTCGGTGTTCGAGAGCGTGTTCCTGTCCAATCGCGTCATCGTCATGGCGGCGCGGCCGGGCCGGGTGTTCGAGGAACTGGCGGTCGACGCGCCCTATCCGCGTAACGAGGCGTTCCGCACCTCGCCCGTCTATACGGCACTGTGCCGGCAGGCCTCGGACATGCTGGCCGGCGCCATCAACTCCACGACGGGGGCCGGCCATGGCAGCCATTGAGCACGCCGCCCAGCCGCTCGACTCGGAAGAGGCGCGCCGCGTGCGCCAGCAGCGGCTGGAACGGGTCGGCAGATGGCTTTTGCCGCTCGTCATCATGGTGCTGGCGATCTGGCTGTGGGACCGCATCTGCGTGTGGAACGGTATCCCGAAATACATCCTGCCGCGCCCCGGCGTGGTGCTACAGACGCTTTATTCCGATGCCGGCCTCCTGTTTTCCTCGCTGCTGGTGACGCTGAAGATCACGTTCCTGTCGCTGCTGCTGGCGGTGGTGGGCGGCGTGGGGCTGTCGGTGCTGTTCGCGCAGTCGAAATGGGTGGAGATGTCGTTCTTCCCCTTCGCCGTGATCCTGCAGGTGACGCCGATCGTGGCGATCTTCCCGCTCATCAACATCTATGTCGACAACCAGACGGCCAAGCTTCTCCTGTGCGCCTGGATCGTGGCCTTCTTCCCGATCCTGTCCAACACCACGCTGGGGCTCAACTCGGTCGACCGCAATCTGCGCGACCTGTTCCGCCTGAACGGCGCCACCCGCTGGCAGGAACTGTGGCACCTGCGGCTGCCGGCGGCGATGCCCTATTTCCTCGGCGGCCTGAAGATCGCCGGCGGGCTGTCGCTGATCGGCGCGGTGGTGGCCGAGTTCGTCGCCGGCGCGTCGGGCCAGTCATCGGGGCTCGCCTCGCGCATCATCGAGGCCGGTTATCGGCTCAACGCGCCGCGCCTGTTCGCAGCGCTGATCCTGATCTCGCTCACCGGTATCGTCATCTTCCTGGTGCTGTCGCTGGTTTCGCATCTGGTGCTGCGCCGCTGGCACGAGAGCGCGCTCAAGCAGGAAGGATAGGGACGTGGCAGTGAGTAGCGTCACCCCGGATAACCGCACCTTCGCTCCGCTTCGGGCGGCTTCCGGGATGACGGCGGAGGGGGGAGCCAGGCCGTGACAGCCCTGCCTCCCATCCCCGCCTCCGGCTCTTTCGTGCTCGCCAGCGCCCGCGTGCATTCCTCACTGGCGCTCGACCTCAAGGCGCAGTTCGACGGCGACGGCTTTACGCTGGCCAATATCGATGTGGTGGACGGGCGCATAAGGGCGATCGCGCCCGCGACACCGGCAAAACCACACGCCGCCGCCATCGACCTGAAGGGCCGCATCGTGCTGCCCTGTTTCGTCGATTGCCACACCCATATCGACAAGGGCCATATCTGGCCGCGCAGCCCCAACCCGGACGGTTCGTTCAAGGGGGCGCTGGGTGCCAACGAGACCGACAGGCGCGCGCGCTGGAGCGCTCGGGACGTGGCCCGCCGCATGGATTTTTCGCTGCGCTGCGCCTACGCCCACGGCACCAAAGCGCTGCGCACGCATCTGGACAGCGGCGCGCCGCAGGAGGAAATTTCCTGGCCGGTGTTCGAGGAGATGCGGGCGCGCTGGAAAGGCCGCATCGAATTGCAGGCGGCGGCGCTGGTCGGCATCGAGAACGTGCGGGATGCCGCCTGGTTCGGGCGCCTGGCCGGCCGCGTGGCGGTGGCGCGCGGGGTGCTCGGCGCCGTCACCTACATGGTGCCGGACCTCGACGACCTGCTCGACCGCATGTTCAGCGTCGCGATCTCGCTTGGCCTCGACCTCGATTTCCACGCCGACGAGACCGACAATGTCGGCGCGATCTCGCTGAAGAGAATAGCCGAGGCTGCGCTTCGCCATCGCTTTGAGGGAAAGATCCTCGTCGGCCATTGCTGCTCGCTGGCGCGCCAGCCGGATGCGGACGTGCTCGACACGCTGGACAAGGTGGCCCGGGCGGGCATGGCGGTCGTGTCGCTGCCCATGTGCAATCTCTACCTGCAGGACCGCCGTCACGACGGCACCACGCCGCGCTGGCGGGGCGTGACGCTGCTGCACGAGATGAAGGCGCGCGGCATTCCGGTGTCGGTGGCCTCCGACAACACGCGCGATCCCTTCTATGCCTATGGCGACCTCGACATGCTCGAGGTCTATCGCATGGCCACCCGCATCCTGCATCTCGACCATCCGGTCGAGGACTGGCCCAAGGCGGTCGCCGCGACGCCGGGAAGGGCGATGGGGCTTGCCGGTGCGGGGGTGTTGCGCGCGGGCGGGCCGGCCGACTTCATCGTCTTCAAGGGGCGAAGCTGGACCGAGCTTCTGTCGCGGCCGGAACCGGACCGCATCGTGGTCCGCGACGGGCGCCACATCGACGTGAGGCCGCCCGATTATGCCGAACTCGACGATCTGATGGTGGAATGATGGATATCGCCGCGCTGAAACGCGATCTCGACGGACTCAGGATCGACGATCACGAAAAGATCGTGCAGCAGAAGAGCCGCGATTTCTACTGGTACAGCCCGGTGCTGAAGCGCCAGCTCGATGGCGTCACCGGCGATCTCGTGGTCTCGCCACGCAACGAGGCGGAAGTCATTCGCGTGCTGGCCGCCTGCCACCGGCACGGCGTGCCGGTCACGCCGCGCGGCACCGGCACGGGCAATTACGGCCAGGCCATGCCGCTTTCGGGGGGAGTGGTGCTGTCGCTCGCCGACATGAACGAGGTCACCGCCATTTCGCCCGGCCGCGTGGTGTGCGGACCCGGCGCCATCATCGCCGACATCGACAAGGCCACGCGCGCGCATTCGGGGCAGGAATTGCGCCTGCATCCTTCCACCTACAACACCGCCTCGATCGGCGGCTTCGTCGCCGGCGGCTCCGGCGGCGTCGGCTCGATCAATTTTGGCGGCCTGCGCGATTTCGGCAATGTGCTGCGGCTGCGGGTCGTGACCATGGAGGCCGAGCCGCGGGTGCTCGACCTCACCGGCGAGGATCTGCACAAGGTCACCCACGCCTACGGCACCAACGGCATCATCACCGAGGTGGAGATGCCGCTGACGGCCGCCTACGACTGGGTGGACGTGATCGTCGGCTTCGGCAGCTTCATGGATGCCGCCCGCTTCGGCAACGCGCTCGGCTGCCAGGACGGGCTTTTGACCAAGCTGATAACGCCGATCGCCGCGCCGGTTCCGCAGGACTATTTCAAGCGCCACCAGCGCTTCTTCCGGCCGGGCCAGAGCATCTGCCTGGCGATGGTGGCGGCGCATTCGCTGGACGCTTTTTTAGCCTTCACCGCCCGCCAGGGCGGCGAGGTGCTGCTGAATGCGGCAGCCATGTCGGATGAGGAGAAGAAGGGCCTGCCGCCGACCTATGAACTGGCGTGGAACCACACGACGCTGCGGGCGCTGCGCGTCGATCCGTCCATCACCTACCTGCAGTCGCTCTATCCGTTCCCGAACCAACTGGAGCTGGTGGAGAAGATGGACGCCATGTTCCCCGGCGAGGTGTTCTCGCATCTGGAGTTCGTGCGGCTGGACGGCAACGTCACCTGCTTCGGCCTCAACCTCGTGCGCTTCACCACGGAAGAGCGGCTGGAGGAAATCGTCCGCGTCTTCGAGGAAAACGGCTGTCCGATCTTCAATCCGCACCGCTACACGCTGGAGGAGGGCGGCATGAAGCAGACGGATGCGGTGCAGCTTGCCTTCAAGCGCGAAGCCGATCCGCAGGGACTGCTCAATCCGGGCAAGATGATCGCCTGGGAGAACCCGGACTACGACTACCGCTCCGGCCGCACTTTCCTTTTCAAGGGACTGGAGAAGGTGGGGTAGGGCCGTTCATGCGCGTCCTCGTCGTCTACTGCCATCCCGTTCCGGAAAGCTTTTGCGCGGCACTGCGCGATGCGGTGCTGGAGGCGATTGCGGCCAAGGGCTGCGAGGCCCGGCTCGTCGATCTCTATGCCGAGAATTTCGATCCCGTCATGCGCGAGCCCGAGCGGCGGCAGTACAACGACCGCGCGCCGAGCGATCCCGCGCTTGCCGCGCATATTGAGCACCTGAAATGGGCAGAGGCGCTCGTCTTCGTCTACCCGACCTGGTGGTACGGCCTGCCGGCAATGCTGAAGGGGTGGCTCGACCGCGTTTGGGCGACCGACGTGGCGTTCGAATTGCCGAAGGGGATGGCGCCGGTCAAGCCGCTGATGACGCATATCTCCAAGATCGCCGTGGTCACCACCTGCGGGGCGCCGCGCTGGTGGTCGCATGTGGTCGGCCATCCGGGGCGCAAGACCATCCTGCGCGGCATCCGCGCCCTGTGCGGCTGGCGCTGCCGCACGCTGTTCGTGGCGCACTACCTGATGGACAAGTCAACGCCGCAGACGCGGGCCGCGTTCCTGCGCGAGGTGCGGCGCAAGCTCGAGGCGTTTTGAGGGGGCCGGCATAGGAAACCGGCAGCCGCCCCCTCATCCGGCCGCTTCGCGGCCACCTTCTCCCCACAGGGGAGAAGAGGTTTGTAGCGCTGTTTCCGAAACTCCTCTCCCCTCTGGGGAGAGGTTCGCCGAGCGAAGCGGAGGCGGGGTGAGGGGGAAAACGCGCTACGCCCTTACCCTTTCCGCCCTGGGATCGTACATCGGCTTCAGCGAAGCCTCGGCGGCGAAGCGTTCGCCGGCGATCTCGATCTCGTATGTCGAGCCGAGAATGTCGGCCTCGCTCTCGCCCCTGGCCGGCACATAGCCCATGCCGATGGCGCCGCCGAGATGGTGGCCGTAATTGCCGGAGGTGATGATGCCGACGATCCTGCCGTCGCGCACCAGCGCCTCGTTGTGGAACAGCAGCGGCTCTGGGTCGGCAAGGCGAAACTGGAGGAGCCTGCGGTCGAGACCGGCCTCCTTCCTGGCGAGCACCGCGTCCCGGCCGATGAAATCGCCCTTGCCGGTCTTCACGGCAAAGCCGAGGCCCGCCTCCAGCACATGGTCCTCGTCGGTGATGTCGTGGCCGAAATGGCGGAAGGCCTTTTCGATGCGGCAGGAATCCAGCGTGTGCAGGCCGCACAGCTTCAGGTCGAACTCGCGGCCGGCTTCCTCCAGCGCCTCGAAGACATGCGCTGCCTGATCGGTCGGGACGTAAAGCTCCCAGCCAAGCTCGCCGACATAGGTGACGCGATGGGCGCGGGCCAGGCCCATGCCGATCTCTATCTCCTGAAACGTTCCGAACGGATTGGTTTCATTCGAGAAATCGTTCGGGCTCACCTTTTGAATCAACTGGCGTGAGCGCGGGCCCATCAGGCACAGCACCGCTTCGGCCGCCGTCACATCGGTGACGACGACGAACTCGTCGCGCAGATGTTTTCTCAACCATGCGAGATCGCGCTGCAGGGTCGCGCCCGGCACCACGGCGAAGAAGGCCGTTTCCGACAGGCGCGAGACGGTGAGGTCGCTTTCGATGCCGCCGCGCTCGTTCAGCATCTGCGTGTAGACGATCTTGCCGGGCGCCACGTCGAGATCGTTGGCGCACAGGCGCTGCAGGAAGGAAAGCGCGTCGCGCCCCTCGATGCGGATCTTGCCGAAGGAGGTCATGTCGAACAGGCCGACATTGTTGCGCACGGCCAGATGCTCCTCGCGCTGGTTGTCGAACCAGTTCTGCCGCCACCACGAATAGCGGTATTCGCGTTCCTGGCCCTCTTTTGCGAACCAGTTGGCGCGCTCCCAGCCGGCGACCTCGCCGAAGACGGCGCCGCGCGCCTTGAGGTGCTCATGGATCGGCGAGCGGCGCACGCCGCGCGAGGTCGTCACCTGCCGATAGGGGAAGTGGTCGGCATAGAGCAGGCCAAGCGTTTCCGAAACCCGCTCCTTCAGATAGGCGCGGTTCTTCTGGAAGGGCTGCACGCGGCGGATGTCGACTTCCCACAGGTCGAAGGGGGCCTCGCCGTCGTTGATCCATTGCGCCAGCGCCATGCCGGCGCCGCCGGAGGACACGATGCCGATGGAATTGTAGCCGGCCGCCACCCAGTAGCCGGAAAGCTCCGGCGCCTCGCCAAGATAGTAGCGGTCGTCGGGGGTGAAGCTTTCTGGACCGTTGAAGAAGGTGTGGATGCCGGCGGTGCCCAGCATGGGCATGCGGTTCACGCCCATTTCGAGGATCGGCTCGAAATGCTCGAAATCCTCAGGCAACTGGTCGAAGCAGAAATCCTCGCGGATGCCGTCCATGCCCCAGGGTTTTGCCTTGGGCTCGAAGGCGCCGAGCATCATCTTGCCGGCGTCCTCCTTGTAGTAGGCGCATTCGTCGGGCACGCGCAGCACCGGCAGGCGGGTGAGGCCGGCGATCGGTTCGGTGATGAGGTAGAAGTGCTCGCAGGCATGCAGCGGAACGTTGACGCCCGACATGGCGCCGAGGTCGCGCGCCCACATGCCGGCGCAGTTGATGACGATGTCGGCCTCGATCGTGCCCTGTTCCTCGCCTTGCGCCCAGGACACGCCGGTGACATGGCCGTTCCTGGCATGCACGGCGGTGACCTTCACGCCCTCGATGATCCTGGCGCCGCGCTGGCGCGCGCCTTTGGCCAGCGCCATGGCGATGTTGGCGGGGTCGCACTGTCCGTCGAGCGGCAGGTGGACGGCGCCGACCACGTCGGAGACGTTGAGATGCGGGTACATCTCCTTCACTTCCTGCGGAGAAATCTCGCGCACGTCGACGTCGAAGGCGCGCGCCACGGTGGCCTGCCGGTAGATCTCATGCTTGCGCTCCTCGGTGAGCGCCACGGTGATGGAGCCGACTTGGCGCATGCCGGTGGCCACCCCGGTCTCTTCCTCCAGCTTGACGTAGAGGTCTGCCGAATATTTGGCCAGCCGCGTCATGTTCTGCGAGCCGCGCAACTGCCCGATCAGCCCGGCGGCGTGCCAGGTGGTGCCGCAGGTGAGTTGCTTGCGCTCCAGAAGCACGATGTCGGTCCAGCCCAGCCTGGCCAGGTGATAGGCGACGGAGCAGCCGGAGACGCCGCCGCCGATGATGACGGCGCGGGCCCTGGCGGGAACGGCTTTTTGCAGCTCGGCGCTCATGCGTGTCTGCTTTCCTTCCGGGAATTGCGATAGGCGGAGGCGAAGCGGCGCAGGCGCGCGGCCGCCTCCCGAAGCAAGGGCTCCGGCTGGCACAGGCTGATGCGGATGTGGCCGCTTGCCGCCTCGCCGAAGCTGCTGCCGGGCATGACGGCGACGCTCTCTGCGTCGAGCAGGGCGAAGGCGAATTTCTCGTCGTCTGGCTCGATGGCCGAGATGTCGAGCATGGCGTACATGCCGCCTTCGGAGCCGCGCACCACGACGTCGTTCATGCCGCGCACGGCGTCGAGGAAGACGCTGCGGCGCGCCGCGTAGCGCTCGGCGATCTCGGCTACCCCGTAGCCGCTTTCCAGCGCCTCCGCCGACGCGCGCGAGACGAAGTCGGTGAGGCCGTAGGTGGTGACGAGGTTCAGGCTGCCCAGAAGCGCCACCATCTCCTCGGGGCCGGTGAGCCAGCCGATGCGCCAGCCGGTCATGCCGTGGCTCTTGGACATGGAGTTGATGACAAGCGTGCGCTCGGCCATGCCGGGCAGGGCGCGCGGCGAAATGTGCTCGGCTTCTCCCCCAAGCGTCCAGTAGACCTCGTCGGAGAGCAGCCACAGGTCGTGCCGGCGGCAGACATCGGCGATGCCTTCGAGCGTTGCCCGCGTGTAGACGGCGCCGGTGGGGTTGTTGGGCGTGTTGATGAGAATGGCGCGCGTGTTGGGCTGCAGGGCCTTCTCGATCGCCGCGGCGTCCGGCTGGAAGCCGTCGGCGGCGCGCGCCTCCACCACCGTGAAGCCGGCGCCGGCTGCCCGGAACGTACCCGGATAGGTGGCATAGTAGGGCGCCACGACGATGGCATGCTCGCCGGGATCGAGCACGCCCTGCACGGCCGCGTAGAGCGCAAGCTGCCCGCCGGGCGTGGCGATGACCTCTTCCGGCGTGGTGGGCACGCCGGTCGCCTGCGCCGAGATGGCCGCCATGGCCGCGCGCAGGCGCGGGATGCCGGAAAGCTGCGTGTAGTGATGATAGCCGTCGCGCACCGCCGCCACGCAGGCCTCGATCGTCTCGTTCGGCGTGTCGAAGTCATGGTCGCCGACGGACAGCATGATGATGTCCTGCCCGGCCTCCTTGCGGGTCATGGCCTCGAAATGCACTTCCCAGCCGTCCTTGCCGGAAGGCGTGATGCCGCAGATGCGCGCAGAAGGTTTCGGCATTTTAGAGTCTCAATCTCTCGTTCTTCGGGTCCCACAGGGGCTCGTCCTTCTGCACGACCGCCGCAAAGCGGTCGCCGAAAATCTCGACCTCGACGCGGGTTCCCGGCTCGGCGAGGTCGGCCCGGATCATGCCGAGCGCGACAGACTTGTCCACCCGGTAGCCCCAGCCTCCTGACAGGGTCTCGCCGACGATGCCGCCGTCGTGCCACAGCGTCGACATGTAGGGCGCGTCGCATTCGCCGGGGTTTTCGACGACCAGCGTCACGAAGCGCTTCGAGACGCCCTGCTGCTTCTCGCCGGCCATCGCCGCCTTGCCGCGGAAATCGGGCTTCTCCCATTTCACGAAGCGTTCCAGCCCGCCCTGCAGCACGGTGTAGTCGGTGGAAAGGTCCTGCTTCCAGGCACGGTAGCCCTTTTCGAGCCGTAGCGAATCCAGCGCGAACATGCCGAACGGCTTCAGGCCGTGTTTTTGTCCCGCGGCCCAGACGGCGTCGAAGACTGCCGCTGTGTCCGCCAGCAGCGTGTGAATTTCCCAGCCCAGTTCGCCGGCGAAGGAGACGCGCACCAGGCGGGCCGGGCGGCCGGCGATTTTCGTCTCCTGGTGTGTCAGCCACGGCAGGGAAAGGTCGGCGTCGCAGAGTTCGGCCAGGATCCTGCGCGAATTGGGGCCGGACAGGATCTGGGTGGAGAAATCCTCCGTCCTGTCGGTCAAGGCGAAGGCCGCGTCCTGCGGCATGTGGCTCTTCAGCCACTCGAAGTCGTGCCATTGCGCGACGGCGGCGGTGATCAGCGTGATCTCCTCCTCGCCGCGGCGCATCACCGACATCTCGGTGACGATGCGGCCGGCGTCGTCGGCGAAATAGGCGAGGCCGATGCGGCCCGGCCTGGGCACCACGCCGGTGATCTGCGCAGCCAGCCATTCGGCTGCGCCCGGCCCTTCCAGCTCGAAGCGCGAGAAGCCCGGCAGGTCGAGGATGCCGGCGGCATCGCGCACGGCAAGGCACTCGTCGCGGATGCGCGGCTCCCACGGCCCGGCCCGCGAGAAGGTCTGGGTGGAGGCTTCCGACAGGTCGTCGCCGGCCTGCGCATACCATGTCGCGCGCTCCCAGCCATTATAGGCGTTGAACTGCGCGCCGAGCGCCTTCAGCCGCTCATGCAGCGGCGACAGCTTGCGGTCGCGCGCGGCCGGCCAGGCATGGCGCGGGAACCAGATGGCGTATTCGTTGCCGTAGATCTCCTTGCCCTTGGCCACGGCATAGTCGGGCGCGGCGGCGAAAGCGGTGAAGCGGCGCGGATCGCAGGTCCACATGTCCCATTCGGTGGCGCCCTGCGTCACCCATTCGGCCAGCACCTTGCCGGCCCCGCCCGCCTGGGCGATGCCGAAGGTGAAGACGCAGGCCTCGAAGGCGTTCGGCACGCCGGGCATCGGGCCGATCAGCGGATTGCCGTCCGGCGCGTAAGGGATGGGCCCGTTGATGACCTTGGAAAGCCCCGCCGTGCCGAGGATCGGCACGCGCGCCACGGCGTCGTTGAGATACCACTCCAGCCGTTCCAGGTCGTCGGGATAGAGCTGGAAGGAAAAGTCGGCCGGCATCGGATCGTCGGGCGTGGCCCAATGGGCGCGGCAGTTGCGCTCGTAGGGGCCGAGGTTCATGCCGTTCTTTTCCTGCCGCAGATAGTAGGAGGTGTTGACGTCGCGCAGCAGCGGCAGTTTTCGTCCCTGTTCATTCGACCATGCGGCAAGCTCCGGAATCTCGTCGAACAAGATGTACTGGTGGCTCATCACCATCATCGGCACGTGGCGGCCGAACATTTTTCCGACTTCGGCGGCGCGGTAGCCGGCGGCGTTGATCACGATCTCGCAGCGTATGTCGCCCTGGGCGGTGGAGACGACCCATTCGCCGTTCTCGCGGCGCACCCCGGTGACCGGGCAGAAGCGGATGATCTTGGCGCCCCGGTCGCGCGCGCCCTTGGCAAGTGCCTGGGTGAGCTGGGCGGGGTCGATGTCGCCGTCATTGGGGTCGTAGAGTGCGCCCTGCAAGTCGTGCGTCTCGATGAAGGGATAGCGGGACCTGATCTCGTCCGGGCCGATCACCTCGATGTCCATGCCCTGGTAGCGACCCATGCCCTTGGCGCGCTGGAACTCGCGCATGCGCTCCTTCGTATGCGCCAGCCGGATCGAGCCGGTGACGTGGTAATTCATGGGATAATCCACCTCGGCGGCCAGCCCGCGGTACAGTTCGGTGGAATAGCGCTGCATGTTCATCAGCGCCCAGGAGTTGGAGAAGGTCGGCACGTTGCCGGCGGCATGCCATGTGGAGCCGGACGTCAGCTCGTTCTTTTCCAGAAGCACGCAATCTGTCCAGCCGGCCTTGGCCAGGTGGTAGAGCGACGAGGCGCCCACCGCGCCGCCGCCGATGATGACGACCCGCGCCGTCGTTGGAAAGTCAGCCATTCGTCTCCTCCCGAACCCTTCAGTACACCGGCGGCGAAACCACCCACACCACGACCGCCGGCACGCGGCCCTGATTGCGCCAGCGGAACGGCTTGCCCGCGAAGCGGAAGGAATCGCCTTCTTCCAGCCGGTGCCAGGTGCCGTCGATCTCGATGTCGAACGTGCCGCAGACCACGTAGCCGGCTTCCTCGGTCGGCCGGGTGGTCGCAGCCTTCAACTCCGCACCGGGCGCGAATTCCGAACGCAACATCTCGAAGCTGCCGCCGAGGTCGGGCGACAGGAGCTCCTCCACCAGCCCCGTCTCGCTCGTGCCGAGGGAGCGGCGGCGCGCCGCGCGCACCACCACGCCGCGCTCGGCTTCCACCGGCACGTCGTTGGTGAAGAACATCGAGACGGGAACGCCGAACAGGTCGGCCAGCGCACGCAGGTCTCCGAGCGAGGGGATGGACAGGCCGCGCTCGATCTGGCTGACCCAGCCGACCGAACGGCCGAGCTTCAGCGCGATCCCGGCCAGCGTCAGGCCGCGCGCCTTGCGCAGCGTGCGGATGTCGGCCGCGAGAAGATGCTCGCCGGCGGTTTCCGGGGCAGTGGCGGAGGAGGTCAAGGTCGCGTCTCGTGAAAAAATAACTTCGATTTTCACCTGAAGCCATTCGCATGAAAAAATCAAGAGGCGAGAGCCTTGCGTAGCCATGAAAGGCTTTGGCCGTGCGGCAAGATTTGCTTGCGGTCCCTGCCGGCTTCGGGCAAAGGCTCGGTTCCACGACAAGGGATCGCCATGCTGGCACCGGAAAACAGCGCCCCCTTCGCGGACGAAGCGGCAACAGTTGACGCGGCCATCACGTCACGGCGGTCGGTGCGCGCCTTCCTGCCCGATCCCGTCGCGGACGACACCATCCGAGAAATATTGGAAGTTGCGGCGCGGGCGCCGTCCGGCACCAATATGCAGCCGTGGAAGGTCTATGTCGCCAAGGGCGAGACCCGGCGCAGGATCGGCGAGGCGATCCTCAATTCCGGCGTCCGCGCCGAGAAGGCGGAATGGGACGAGTACAAATACTATCCCGACCAGTTCTTCGAGCCCTATCTCGCGCGCCGCCGCGCCAACGGCTACGGGCTCTATGGCGTGCTCGGCATCGGGCGGCGCGAGGTGGACAAGATGCGCGCCCAGCACGACCGCAACTTCATCTTCTTCGACGCGCCGGTCGGCATGATCTTCACCATCGACCGCAGGCTCAACAAGGGCTCGTGGATCGACTACGGCATGTTCCTGCAGAACATCATGATCGCGGCGCGGGGCAGGGGCCTGCACACCTGCCCGCAGGCGGCGTTCGCGCCCTACCATCGCCAGATCCGGCCGATCCTGGGCATCGCCGAGGAGGAGATCGTGGTGTGCGGCATGGCGCTAGGCCACGAAGACACGTCGAAACCCGAAAGCACTTTCCGCACCGACCGCGCACCGCTGGAAGAATGGGTGACGTTCCGGGACTGAGGCTATCCCTGCGGCCGGCCGAAACGGGCGCAGCATTCCAGCTCTACCTGGGCTCCGAGCGCCAGCCCGGCGGTGCCGAAGGCTGAGCGCGCGGGCAGGCGGTCGGGGTCGAAATATTCGAGATAGACCCGGTTGAAGTCGGCCCATTTCGACATGTCTGCCAGCATGACGGTGCATTTGAAGATGTCTGCGAAGGTCAGGCCGTGCGCCTGCAGCACCGCGCCGATATTCTCCATCGTCTGCCTGGTCTCGGCTTCGATGCCGCCGGGCACCAGTTCCAGCTTGCCCGGAACATTGCCCAGCGCTCCGGACAGATAGAGGACGTCGCCCACCCGGACCGCAAGGCTGAACGGCAGCCCGGCGGCCTTCGCCTGCGCAGTGGTGTAGAACGCCATGTCGCTCGTCATGCGGGCCTCGAGTCGCCTTCGGTCGGGGCGGCTACCGCACCTCGTAGCCGACCTCTTCCGAGGCGTGGCACAGCGCGTTCCAGAAGGAGCGCGCGAAGGAGCGGAATACGTAGAGATCGAAGCTTGCGGCGTCGCTGCGCTGGATCTGGGCAAAGATGTCGTGATGCATGGTCGCTCGGCCGGCGCCGAGCGGGAAGGCGGCCAGCGAAAAATCGATGGCGAAGAACTTGGCCAGCACCCATTCGGCCTTCGGGCCTTCGACGCGCAACGCCGTGCGGCCATGCGACAGGTCCGTCACGGTGCCGGTTTCGGCCTTCACCGCCGCGGCGAAGGCGGCGGCGAGGCCCTCGTCCTCGTCCGTCACGGTGAACCTGCCCGGCGCGAAACCGAAGGCGGATTTCCGGCCGTCGGCTGCGCCGCCGCCGGCGCCGTCGGGCAGGGCAAGGCCGGTCACCGCGCGGATCGCCGCGATCACCTGCTTTTCCATGCCCGGCCATGCCGCGAGCTGGACGATGGAGCCGGGCCGCGTCTCGGACAGCTTCACGCCGACGCCGTCCTCGAAATGACCGTGCGAGCCTGGCCGATAGACCGGCTCCAGCGGGGAGAGGCGCTCAACCATGCATGCGGCTCCCTTCGGGGTCGAAGAAATGGTGGCTGACGATCTCGACAGGCCCGAAACGCCTGCGTAGCGGATCGGACACATAGGCGCGCGTGCCGCGCCGTGCTTTGCCGCCCTGCACCAGCGCCAGGGCGATGTACTTTCCGAGCGCCGGCGAATAGCAGCAGGCGGTGATGTGGCCGAGCGAGGCGTGAGGATTGGCCTCGTCCAGTTCCTCGACGATGTGGCCACCGCCGTTGAGCGCGCGATTGTCGAGCGCGATCAGCCCGACGAGCTGGAGCCGGTCGGCCGCGACCAGTCCCTCGCGGTCCATCATGGCGGAGCCGATGAAGGGTTTTTTCCGCGACAGCATCCAATCGAGATGCAGGTCGCGCGCGGTGGTGCGGCCGTCGATCTCGGCACCGGTGACGTGGCCCTTCTCGATGCGCAGCGTGCCCAGCGCCTCAAGTCCGTAGGGTATGAGGCCGAAAGGCTTGCCGGCGTCGATCAGCGCTTCCCAGACATGGGTTCCGTGACCGGCGCCGCAATAGACCTCGAACGCCATCTCGCCCGAGAAGGAGAGGCGGCAGACCATCACCTTCACGCCGGCGATCTCGCCGTGAACCAGCCCCATGAAGGGCAGGGCGGCATCGTCCACGGCGGTGCCCTCGACGCAGGCGGCCAGGATTTCCCGCGCCTTCGGCCCGCCGATCGCGGCGCCCGCCCATTCGTCGGTGACGGAGGTGACGGTGACCTTGAGGTCCGGCCAGACCACGTCGAGGAAATATTCCAGATGCTGCATCACCTTGCCGGCATTGGCCGTGGTTGTGGTCATCAGAAAGTCGTGCTCGCCGAGCCGCCAGGTGGTGCCGTCGTCGAAGGCGATGCCGTCCTCGCGCAGCATCAGGCCGTAGCGCGCCTTGCCGACCGCCAGGGTGGAGAACATGTTGGTGTAGACGCGATCGAGGAACTCGGCCGCATCCGGCCCCTGCACGGCGATCTTACCGAGCGTCGAGACGTTGACGACGCCGGCGGCCTCGCGCACGGCTTTCGCTTCGCGCACATAGGCCTGCTCGACCGTCTCGCCGGGGTCGCCATAGATCATCGGGCGGTGCCACAGGCCGGCCGAATACATGGTGGCGCCGTGCTCGACATGCCAGTCGTGCATCGGCGTCAGCCGCTCTGGCTTGAGGTCGCCATAGCGTTCGGCCGCCAGCGCGCCGAGCGACACGGCCGAATAGGGCGGGCGGAAGCGCGTGGTGCCCACTTCGGGGATCGCCTTGCCGAGCGCGGCGGCCATGATGGCGAGGCCCGGAATGTTCGAGGTCTTGCCCTGGTCGGTGGCCATGCCCAGCGTGGTGTAGCGCTTCAGATGCTCGACCGACTGGAACCCCTCGCGATGGGCAAGCCGCACGTCCTCTGCGGTGACGTCGTGCTGGAAATCGACGAAGCTCTTTCCCTCGGCCCGGATCTCGAAGACGGGCGCCGGGTCGGGATTGCCGGGCGCGGCCTCGACATCCGGAAGCGTGGCTCGGGCTTCCGGGCCGCCCACTGCGGTGAGGCCGGCCGAACGGCCGTCCACCATGGCCTCCAGCGTCGAGAAATTGCCGTTGAAGGCGCCGGCGCCGACCCATTTCTGCCCCGGGCGCGGCGGCAGGAAGGCCTGCAACTCGCCGTCCCACTGCGCCCTGGCGCCGGCCTGGCTGGCGAGATGGATGGCGGGCGACCAGCCGCCGGACATCGCCAGGCAGTCGGCGGGAATGGTGCGCGCCTCGCCCGACAGGGCGCCGCTTGCGGCATCGAAGCGCCGCACCTTGACGCTTTTCAGCGCCTTGGTGCCCTCGGTCGCCGCCACCGCGTGGCCGGTGAGCAGTTCCGCGCCGACCTGGCCGGCCAGAGTGCGCATGACCGGCGACACGTCGGCACGCACATCGATGATCGCCGCCACCTGCGCGCCGGCCTTGCTCAGCGAAAGGGCGGCGCGGTAGGCGGTGTCGTTGTTGGTGAAGATGGCGATCTTCTCGCCCGGCAGCACGCCGAACTCGTTGGCGTAGCGCTCGGCGGCGTTCGCCAGCATCACGCCCGGCCGGTCGTTGCCGGGAAACACCAGCGGCCGCTCCAGCGCGCCGGTCGCCAGCACGACCGACCCGGCGCGGATGACCCAGTGGCGGTGGCGCGGCTCGCCCTTGCCCGGCTTTTCCTTGTGGTCGGCGACGCGTTCGAGCGCTGCAAGCGTGTTGCCGTCGTAATAGCCCCACACCGTCGTGCGCGGCAGCAGGCGCACCGTGTCGCGGTTCGTCAGCTCCTCCACCATCGCGGCGGCCCAGTCCGCCGCCGGCCGGCCGTCGATCGCCTCGCCCGACCAGTTGGCGCTGCCGCCGAAGCGGGGGTCGAGTTCGGCCAGGATGACGCGCGCGCCGCCGTCGGCCGCGGCCTTGGCCGCCGTCAGTCCGGCCGGCCCGGAGCCGACCACGAGCACGTCGCAGAAGGCGTTCATGCGTTCGTAGCGCGCTGTGTCCTGCGCCCGGCCGGCGCTGCCGAGGCCGGCGGCGCGGCGAATGAAATGCTCGCAGAACATCCAGAAGCGCGTGCCCTTCAGCGGGCCGATCACCGGGCCCATGAAGGTCTTGTAGTAGAAGCCGGCCGAAAGCAGCGGCCCGGCAAGCTGGTTGGCGGCGCCGATGTCGAGGGAAAGCGAGGGAAAGCGGTTCTGGCTTTCGGCGACGAGCCCGTCATGGATCTCGACCATGGTGGCGGGCAGGTTCGGCTCGCGCACCTCGCCGCGCAGCACCGTCACCAGCGCGTTGGGCTCGTCCACCCCGGCGGTCAGCACGCCGCGCGGCCGGCGATACTTGAACGAGCGGCCGAACAGGGTCACCCCGTTGGCCAGCAGCGCCGAGGCCAGCGTGTCGCCGGGGTGGCCGGTGCAGGGCTTGCCGTCGAAGGTGAAGCGGATCGTCCTGAAACGGTCGATGCGGCCGCCGGTCGCGGCGCGGCGCGGGCTCACGATTTGGCCCCGTGGCGGGGGGTGGCGGCCTGATGGCGCAGATCCTCGCGCACGAAGGTCGCGCTGGAAATCTCGTGAGTCAGCGTGTCGCGCACCACTTTCAGATGGGCGCGGCAGCCGCCGGAATGCTGCCAGAACTCGGTGTGGGGGCCGGCCGGATTGGCGCGGTCGTAGACATATTCGTTCCACGCCTCCAGGTCCTGGGAATTCGGGGCGGGACGCCGACGCGTGCCGTCGCCCTGATAGGTGAATTCGGACACGTCGCGCGGGCCGCAATAGGGGCAGGAAATCAGCATCTTCGTTTCCTAGAGCATGTTGCAGCCAAGTGGAAACACCTGGCGTCGCACACATGCGGCAAGATCAATCAGATGGACCATGATGTCGTCCGAAAACCGCTTCACACTTTCCGGCATCATGGTCTAATGCAGCCGTGGCGTGGCGCCCTGGCCCTTGTCGTCGATGAGGATGCCGCGGTGGAAGCGGTCGAGCGAGAATGCGGCGTTCAGTTCGTGCGGCTCGTCGCGGGCGATGGTGTGGGCGAAGCACCAGCCGGAGGCGGGCGTCGCCTTGAAGCCGCCGTAGCACCAGCCGCAGTTCAGATACATGCCCGGCAGCGGGCCCCTGGTGATGATGGGCGAGCCGTCCATCGACATGTCGCACACCCCGCCCCAGGAGCGCAGCATCCTGACCGGCGCGAGGCTGGGGAACAGGGCGAGCATCTCGCTCATCACCTCTTCCACGATCGGCAGGTTGCCGCGCTGGGCGTAGGAGTTGTAGCCGTCGATGTCGCCGCCGTAGACAAGGCCGCCCTTGTCGGATTGCGACATGTAGAAATGGCCCATGCCGAAAGTCACCACCGTGTCGAGGAACGGCTTGAGCGATTCCGACACGAAAGCCTGCAGGACGTGGCTTTCGATGGGCATCTTCTCAATTCCCGCCAGTTGCATCACCCGCCCGGTGCTGCCGGCCACGGCCACGGCCACCTTCCTGGCGCGGATCTCGCCGCGCGAGGTCGTCACCCCGGTGACGCGGTCACCGTCCCTGAGGAAGCCGGTCACCTCGCAGTTCTCGATGATGTCGACGCCGCGCCGGTCGGCGCCGCGCGCATAGCCCCAGGCGACCGCGTCGTGGCGGGCGGTGCCGGCGCGCCGCTGCATCAGGCCGCCGACGACGGGAAAGCGCGCCTTGGCCGAAACGTCCAGCGCCGGGATCAGCCGGGCGATCTGGGCCGGCGTCATCAACTCGGCGTCGACGCCGAGATGGCGCATGGCGTTGCCGCGCCGGGCGTAGTCGTCGAACTGGGCGGGGCTGTGGGCGAGGTTCAGGCAGCCGCGCTGCGAGAACATGACGTTGTAGTTGAGGTCGTGGGACAGGTTCTCCCACAGCTTCATGGAGTGTTCGTAGAAACGGGTGTTGGCCGGCAGCAGATAGTTGGAACGCACCGCCGTGGTGTTGCGCCCGACATTGCCGGAGCCGAGATAGCCTTTTTCCAGCACCGCCACATTGGTGATGCCGTGCTCCTTGGCCAGGTAGTACGCGGTGGAAAGTCCGTGGCCGCCGCCGCCCACCACGACCACGTCGTAGGACGCCTTCGGGGCCGGCTTGCGCCATGCCGGCTTCCAGTCCCGGTTTGCCTTGAACGCGTTCGCTATGAGCGAAAAGGCCGAATATTCCGCCATCGTTGCCGTGATCCGTTCGCAGGAGGTGGGTGGAGACTATAGAGCAGACGGCCGCGGCAAAGCCAAGATTGCGGCGTGGCTTTTCGCAGAGCCGACGCCGGACCCCGCCGCCGGCTTTCCGCGCCGACTTGCCCGCAGGAATGAGCCCCACTATCAATGGCATGCTTCTTCGGCCGGTCCGGGACTTGCGCATGACGCTTCGATGGCTTCGTCTTTTTCTGATCCTGCTCGCGGCCGCTGCATTCGTGCCGTGTGTCGCGACGGGGCAGGAACAGGCGCCCGCGGCTTCCGATCTCGTCGCTACCCAGCGTCAGGTGCTGCAGGGGCTGGCGGCCAAGACCGACGATCTGGAAAGGAAAATTCAGCAGAACGCAGAAGACGACGCCAAGCTGGCTGACCTGCGCCTGCAATTGGAAGATTTGTCTCGGCGGGCTCTGGAGAGCGCCGTTGTCTTTCGTCCCCGTGTCTCCGAAATCAATGCCCGATTGGAGCAACTCGGAGCCGCGCCCGCCGAAGGGGAGCCGGCAGAACCGGAGATCGTTTCCGACGAGCGCGCCAAGCTGACCGCGGAAAAGGCCGAGATCAATGCCGTGACCGCGATGGCCCAGAGCCTGTCGATCCGCATCAGCGGCCTGATCGACAAGATCGTCACCACGCGCAGCGAGCTTTTCCGCAATCTGCTGACGAAGCGCTATGCGCTGACGGATGCATTCCGCAGCAGGGTCGCCATCGACACGAAAGCCGAATTTTCGAATCTGCGCACAACGGTTTCGTCCTGGCTTGCTTTCATCATGAAGTTCAAGTTCCAGGCGGTCGTGTCGGCCACAATGCTGGCTCTCGGCGTCGCGGCGATGCTCACCATCGGCGGCCGCCGGCTGTTCGGCAAACTGGTCGAGCGGGATCCGACGGTGGAGGAGCCGTCATATCTCAGCCGGCTGTCCGTAGCCTTTTGGTCGACGCTGCTGCCCACCCTGTCACTGGGCGCGTTCTGCGTCGCCACCTTTCTTTTCTTCGACAATTACGGCGTTCTGCGCGGCGATATCGGCGTGTTTCTGCGCGCGTTCATGCTGATGTTCGTCGTGGTGTTCTGCGTCAATCGGCTGACCCGCGCGGCGCTCTCCCCGGACATGCCCAGTTGGCGTCTGGTGCCGGTGGAGGCAAGACCGGCCCGCTGGTTGATCGGGCTGGCCACGGCAATGGCGATCGTCGTCGTCAGCAATAATTTCCTTTCGGTCGTCAACGAGCAGATGGGGGCGCCGCTTTCGGTCACGATCGCGCGCAGCTTCCTGTCCGCCATCGTTGTCGGCCTCATCCTGATATTGATGGGGCTGGTGCGGCCGTTCCGCACTCATGAAGGCGTGTGGCGTCGGTGGCCGGCCTGGTTGCGGTACAGTGCTTTCGGGCTTGGTCTGTTCACCATCGGTGCGGCGCTCCTGGGCTATATCGGACTGGCGATCTTCGTTTCGCTGCAGGTGGTCATCACCGGCACCTTGCTTGTCTTGGCCTATATCGGGTTCCTGTCAGCGCGGGCGGTGGGCGAGGAGGGCGGCTTCGGCGGAACGGCGGTCGGGCGGTGGCTGGCAGACAGAACGGGCGTCGAGGAAGCAACCGTCGATCAGCTCGGCCTTGCCGCGAGCCTCGCCATCAATCTCTTGATCGTCGTCATCATCTTCCCGATGATCCTGGTGATGTGGGGCTTCCAGCTCGGAGACGTCCAAAGCTGGGCCTACAAGCTTGCCACGGGCGTGAATATCGGCTCGATGACCATTTCCGTCACCGGGCTCCTCAGCGGCATCGTCGTCTTTGTCGTAGGCTATTTCCTGACCCGCTGGTTCCAGAGCTGGCTGGACGGTTCGGTGATGGCGCGGGGCCGTGTCGATGTCGGGGTGCGCAATTCCATCCGCATGGCGGTCGGCTATGCCGGCGTCGCGATCGCGGGGCTGGCCGGCATCTCGGCGGCGGGCATAGACCTTTCCAACCTCGCTTTGGTGGCCGGCGCGCTTTCCCTCGGTATCGGCTTCGGCCTGCAGAATGTCGTGTCCAACTTCGTTTCCGGTCTCATCCTGCTGGCCGAGCGGCCGTTCAAGGTGGGCGACTGGATCGTGGCCGGCAATGTCAGCGGCACGGTCAAGAAGATCAGCGTTCGCGCCACCGAGGTCGAGACCTTCCAGCGCGAATCGATGATCCTGCCGAACTCCAGCCTCATCAACGACGCGGTGGGCAACTGGACCCATCGCAACAAGCTCGGCCGCATCGACATCAAGGTCGGCGTTGCCTACGGATGCGACGCCAGGCGGGCGCATGAAATCCTGCTGGAGATCGCCCGCGGCCATCCGCTGGTGCTGAAGAACCCCGAGCCCTTCGTGCTGTTCGCCAATTTTGGCCCGTCGGCGATGGAATTTGAAATCCGCATATTCCTGGCAGACGTCTTGAACCAGAGCGGCGTGCAGAACGACATCCGCTTCGCCATACTGGACGCGTTCGCCCATGCCGGCATCGAGATTCCCTCCACGATCCGGGCGGTCGTGCCTGCCGCTCCGGCCGAACCGTGGCCGACCGACGACGACAAGACCGAACTCGTCCATGCCGAGCACGAGGCGGCGCGTATCGTGACGGAGCAGGGGGCGACGAAGCGCCGGCGCAAGTCGCGCAAGCCGGACCCGAATTGAGGGCGCGAACGCCTCCCCACCGGCTGATTGCGGCATGAATGTGGCATTCAGTTGCGGTTCAGCTTCGTTGCCTTATAAGTTCATGCAAAAGGCGAAGTCGCCTGACAAGCCAACAGGGACGGTGGCAACACCGAGACAGCAATGTGGAAATCCCTCATCGCCGCCACGGTTCTCCTTGCCGGCAGCGGCGCCGTCCATGCGGCGAGCGCCGTCAACAAGGATGCCCAGACCCGCACGCTGATCGTGACGGAAGGCGGCAGCAAGTCCGAGCTGTCGCTGGCGGCCGGCGAGACGGCGGAGTTCTGCCCCAAGGGCTGCTTCGTGACCATGCCGAACGGCGACCTGGAAGCGCTGACCGGTTCGGAAACGGTCGAGATCAGCGGCGGGATCGCCCGCATCAAGTGACGCTGCCCTGAGCCAGGTCGCGGCCCCTACGGGCCGTGTCGCAAACAGGCTGTATTCACGCCGCATCGCTCTGTAGTGTGCCCGAAAATCCCACTTCGGAGCGACGGACAATGGCAGGGTTTCCTGAAAAGGCGAAGGTCGTCATCATCGGGCTGGGCGGCATCGTCGGCGCTTCCGTGGCTCACCATCTGATCGAGCGCGGATGGGACGACATCGTCGGCATCGACAAGTCCGGAATTCCCACCGACATCGGCTCCACGGCGCATGCGTCGGACTTCTGCTACATGACCAGCCACGACTTCCTGTCGTGCTGGACCTCGCTCTATTCCCTCGAATTCTACGACAGGATGGGCCACTACGCCCGCGTCGGCGGCCTCGAGGTCGCCCGCGTCGGCGACGATGCCCGCATGGACGAGATCAGGCGCAAGGTCGCCTCGGCGAAGGCCTTCGGCACGCGCGGGCGCCTGATCGGCCCGGCCGAGATCAAGGAAAAGTTCCCGCTCATCGAAGAGCATCTGGTGCAGGGCGGCATGTGGGATCCGGATGCGGGTCTCGTCATTCCACGCTCGCAGACGGTCGCCGGCAAGCTGGTCGATCAGGGCGTCGCGGCCGGCAAGCTGCAGGCCTTCGCCAACACGGCCGCGAAGTCGCTGGTCATCGAGGACGGCCGCATCAAGGGCGTGGTGACCGACCGCGGCACGATCCACGCCGACCACGTCGTGGTCTGCGCCGGCCTGTGGGGCCGCCTGATCGCGGAGATGGCGGGCGAGGACCTGCCGGTGATGCCGGTAGACCATCCGCTGACCTTTTTCGGCCCCTACGACGAGTTCGCCGGCACCGGCAAGGAGATCGGCTGGCCGCTGCTGCGCGACCAGGGCAACTCGGCCTATATGCGCGATACCGGCGACCCGAAGACCGCCGAAGGCGGGCAGATCGAGTGGGGCTATTACGAGGAAACCAATCCGCGTCTGGTGCATCCGCGCGACCTTCTGGAGAAGGACCAGGCGCGGCTTTCGCCCTCGCAGCGCGATCTCGACATGGAGCAGATCCTGGCGCCGCTGGAGCGCGCAATGGAACTGACGCCGATCCTGGGGGAGCTTGGCTACAACGAAGGGCACTCCTTCAACGGCCTCCTGCAGGTGACCATCGACGGCGGCCCCTCCATCGGCGAAAGCCAGAAGGCGAGGGGGCTGTGGTACGCCGTGGGCATCTGGGTCAAGGACGGCCCGGGCATGGGCAAGCTCCTCGCCGACTGGATGACGGACGGCCGCACGGCAATCGACCACAACCGCATCGACTACGCGCGCTTCTATCCGCACCAGACCACCGAGCAGCATATCTGGGATCGCTGCACCGAAACGGCGATGAAGATCTACAATCCGGCGGTGCATCCGCGCGAGCCTTTCTCCAAGGGCCGCAACGTGCGCCGCTCGCCCTTCTACGAGCGCGAGAAGGAACTCGGCGGCTATTTCATGGAGCTGGGCGGCTGGGAGCGCGCCCATGGCTACGCCGCCAACGAGCATCTGCTGGAGAAGTACGGCAACCGCGTGCCGGTGCGCGAAAACGAGTGGGACAACCGCCATTTCTGGCGCGTTTCCAATGCCGAGCACCTGGCGCTGAGCGAGGATTGCGGCATCATCAACCTGTCGCACTTCGCCATGTACGACGTCGAGGGGCCCGACCATGTCGAACTGATGGAATGGCTGTGCGCTGCCAAGGTCGGCGGCGACAACATGATCGGAAAGGGCATCTACACCCACTTCCTCGACGACGAGGGCATGGTTCGCGCCGACCTCACCGTCATCCGCATGGCCGATCGCTGCCGTGTCATCGACGGCGCGGACGCCGGCCCGCGCGACTTCAACTACATGAAGCGCGTGGCGCGGGACCGGGGGCTCGACGCCACCGTCACCGACGTGACCGAGAAATACGTCACCGTCGGCATCTGGGGACCCAATGCGCGCGCCACCTTGCAGAAGGTGGTGGAGGACCCCGAAGGGCTTTCGCTGGAAAACTTCCCCTTCGCCGCGATCAAGCCGATCCGCATCGCCGGCAAGGATGTCACCGCCTTCCGCATCTCCTATGTCGGCGAGCAGGGCTGGGAACTGCACATGGCTTACGAGGACGGCCTTGCCGTGTGGGACGCGCTGCGCTCCACCGGGGTGATCGCCGTCGGCGTGGAGACCTATGCCAACACGCGGCGTATGGAAAAGAGCCTGCGGCTGCAGAACGCCGACCTCACCACCGAGTACAATCTGTTCGAGGCCGACCTTGCCCGTCCGAAGGTCAAGGAAGCCGATTTCCGCGGCAAGGCCAAGCACGTGGAATACAGGGCGCGCGAGCGTCAGCCGGCCATGCTTTGCACGCTGGTGATGACCGACAGTGTCGATTCCCGGGGCGTGGCCCGGTATCCGGTCGGCATCATGCCGGTGATGGACCCCGAAACCGGCGAGACGCTGGTCGACGAACTCGGCCGCCGCTCCTACACGACCTCGGTCGCTTACGGCCCGACGATCGGCAAGAACATCGCGCTCGCCTATCTGCCCAAGGATTATGCCCGGGAAGGCCGCCGGCTGACGGTGGAGTATTTCGGCGAGACCTATCCGGTGGAAGTCGCGGGCGTTGGCTACAAGCCGCTCTACGACCCGGAAAACCTCAAGCCGCGAAGCTGATCGGCCCGAGAAGCTGATCTGGGTCGCGGCTCAGGCGGCCAGGAGCTGCTTCCTGTCCACGCGCTCCTGCTGCGGCGAGCGCGCATAGAGCTCCCGGTAGCATTTCGAGAAATGCGAGGCCGAGACGAAGCCGCAGGCCACCGCCACATCCACCACCGGCATCGACGACTGGATCAGGAGATGGCGGGCGCGGTCGAGGCGGATTTCCAGATAGTACCGGGCAGGCGAGCGGCCCATCTCGGTGCGGAACAGGCGCTCGATCTGGCGCCGTGAAAGGTCGACATGGTCGGCGATGTCGAGCAGCGAAAGCGGCTCGGCCAGGTTCGCCTCCATCAGCTCGATGATGGTCAGCACCTTGGCGTTCTGCACGCCAAGCCGTGCGCGCAGCGGCAGGCGCTGGCGATCGGTGGGGCTGCGCACGCGGTCGGTCAGCACCTGCTCGCAGACGCGGTTGACGACGCTTTCGTCGAAGTCGTCGCCGATCAGCTTCAGCATCATGTCGAGCGCGGCGGTGCCGCCGGCGCAGGTATAGATGTTCTGGTCCACCTCGAAGAGATCGGCGAAGACATTGGCCTTGGGGAACGCCTCCTGGAAGCCGGGCAGGTTTTCCCAATGGATGGCGCAGCGCTTGTTGGAGAGCAGCCCGGCCAAGGCCAGCACATAGGAGCCCGTGCACAGCCCGCCTATCGCGACGCCGCGGTTGTATTCCTCGCGCAGCCAGGCGAAGACCGAACGGTTGTTGTATTTTTCGACATGCACGCCCGTGCAGACCACGACCATGGAAGGCCGGTCGGAACCGGTCATCCTGCGGCGCTCCTCCTCCAGCGAAGTGTCGACCGTGCATTCGACGCCGTTGGAGGCGCGCACGGGCTTTCCGTCCAGGCTGGCCAGGCGCCACTTGTAGGCCTCGTAGCCAAGCATGCGGTTGGCCAGGCGCAGCGGATCGAGCGCCGTGGCGAAGGCGACCATGGTGAAGTCGGGGATCAGGAAAAAGACAAACGATCGCTTGACCGAATGTTTCAGGGCGTTCACGGATGTCCCTCGCGCGGCCGATGACGCGATCAGAATGTCGCGATCAGCATAGCGTCATCAGGAAAAGCCAGCCGTGTCAATCGGCAGCGGTGCAACGCGGCAACTAAATTTGCGACACGGTTGCGCCCGGCGTCGCAAACAGGCAACGCCGGGCGCAGCCGGAATCTCATAGGACGGCCGGTCGGGACCGGGCCGGCATCCTAGTCAGGCAAGGATGCCGAGGCGGGCCGCGGCGACGGCACCTGTCTGGCCAGGCATGGTGCGGGCCAGACGCTGGCGCTCCAGCTCTGTGGTCAGGTTGCCGGGGCGGCGTGCGAACAGGCGTGCGAAAAGCTTCATTTCACTCTCCATGAATGCTCGGACGGGTCGCCTTCGCGCGATGGAGTGGGGCAGCTCGTTGCTAGCCCCGATATAGGGACGGCTTCAAGCAAAGCCGAGCGGAAAAGCGAAGCGCAACATTTGAAAAACGACATGCGGCAAGGGCGAAAGGCCGCACCCGGTCGCATTTCCGGAAGGCCGCCGGCGGGCAAGCCTTCCGCAGGTGCCGCAAGCGGCGCCGGGGCTCATTTCGCGCACGGATCTCCGGTGCCGAAGCAGATCTTTTCATCGCCGAGTTGAGGCCAGCCGATGTCCTTCTGAACCTCCAGCGGCAGCGCGCGCAACTCGCGCTCGGACCGCCTGAGCGCACGGTTGCGAGCGAATTGGGTCGCGATACGACCGATGGACGACAAGATGAGCATCTCATTCTCCTTTCATGGTCGCTCGGGACTTCGAGTCCCGAAACTGCAATGCGACTGTGCTTTCGCGTTTGCGGCCGGCCTGTCCGTCGCCGGTGTACCCAGATGGCAGGAGGCCGCTTCGACGGTGTTGACTATGCGCCCGGGTTGAGCTTCAATCAAACGAAATGGAATGATCGTTTTCATCAGAAAAATTGAAGGCGCCGTCCGATGAACGCTCCCCTCAATCATCCGCTTCCGCTACTCGACCTCGACGTGCTGCGCACTTTCGTGGCGATCGCCGAGACGGGAAGCTTCACCACCGCAGCCAGCGCCGTGTTCCGCACGCCTTCGGCCGTTTCCATGCAGATCAAGAAGCTGGAGGATATTCTCGGCCGCTCCGTGTTCGCGCGCGATGCGCGCTCGGTGACGCTGACGACCGATGGGGAAATGCTGCTGGGCTATGCGCGCCGGCTGCTGGCGATCAACCGCGAGGCGGTGTCGAAGTTCGTCGTTCCCGACATCGTCGGCGTGGTGCGGCTCGGCTCCCCCGACGATTATGGCGAGCGCGTGCTGCCGCACGTGCTGAAGCGCTTTGCCCAGTCGCATCCTTCCATCGCGGTGGACGTCACCATCGACCAGAGCGTCAACCTGCGCCGGCGTATGGACGACCGCGCGCTCGATCTTACGCTGCTGACCAATTCCTACAGGGCGAGCGCCGTCGGGGCCGAGGTTCTGCTGACGGAGCCGATCGTCTGGGCAGGGGCCAGGGGCGGTTGCGCCCATTTGCGGGAACCCTTGCCGGTGTCGCTGTGGGAGGAGGGGTGCATCTGGAGGGCGGGCGCGCTGGAGGCGCTGGGACGCGAGGGGCGCAACTATCGCGTCGCCTATATGAGTGCCCACACCGCCGGCCAGCGGGCGGCGATCCTGGCGGACCTTGCCGTTGCGCCGCTGCCGCGGTCCTTCCTCGGCGGGGAACTGGTGGAACTGGGCCCGCGCGACGGCATGCCCGAGATCGGCAACTATAATCTGGCCATGGTGGTGGCACCGGAAGCCAGCGCGCCGGTGAACGCCGTTGCCGAGCACATTCGGGCGACATTTGCGGTGTTCAAGGAGACGGGCAAGTTCTGACCGGACCCTGTACCGGAAGGCCGTCGCCTGTGGTTCATGCGGTTTTGCCTCTGCCGGCGGTCTCCCGCTCTTTCCCTGGCGCCGAGCCGGTCGCCCATTCTTCCAGGAACGCCACGATCCTGTCGCGTGCCCGGCGTGCTTCCGGCATGCGGATCAGCGGCCAGACGTGGAACATGCCTTTCTCGTAGACGAGTTCGACATCGACGCCGGCTGCGCGCGCCTTTTGGGCGAAGATCAGGTTGTCCGGCGAAAGCAGGTCGCGTGAGCCGGTGAGCAGCAGCGTCGGCGGCAGCACGGAAAGGTCGCCATAGAGCGGGCTGATGCGCCAGTCGTCGCGCGGCAGGCCGGCGCCGTAGAGGCGGATCGCCTCCAGCCCGCCGGGAATGTCGAGCCAGGGATCGTCGCGCGCCGCCGCCAGCATGTCGGGGTTGGCCAGCGACATGTCGAGGCCCGGCGAGATCAGCACATGGCGGCCCGGCGCAGGCAGGCCCTGCCGCGCCATCATCATGGTCAGCACCACGGCCATGTTGCCGCCGGCGGAATCGCCCATGAAGACGATGTCGGCGGCCGGCGTTTTCTCCAGCATGGCGCGGTAGACTCCGGCGACCATGCCGAACATGTCGTGGAAGTCGTGCTCGGGCGCGAGCGGATAGATGGGAACGGTGACGCCGAAGCCCAGGCGCTCGGCCATCTCGGCAATCAGCTCCCAATGATAGGACGTGATTTCAAAGACATAGGCGCCGCCGTGCAGGTAGAGAATCCGCTTCGCGGTGCTGCTGCGCGGTGGGATTTCGTAGACGGGGAAGCCGTCCGCCCTGTGCATGCCGATGGAAAGGTCGTCCGCCATCCCGGCGGGCGGAGGGTGGCTTTGGCGCTTGCGCGCCTGCGCGATCCAGCGCCGCAGGTTTTCAGGGCTGGTGAAGGCCTTCTTGCGGCTGTGTCGCAGCACGAAGGCAACGAGACGGCTTTTCAGGCTCTGCATGGCAGCACGGACGGCCGACGTGGACGCACCCCCGGCAAGGATTTCGTGCCGGGGGGCGAAATGTCAATGCCGGGGGGGGGCGGCCGGGCCCGGATCGCCCCGCGTCCTGACGGACGCGGATCGACGATCTCTACGGGAGTCAGTTCCTGCGCCGGGCGGCGCGCTCCTCACGCGAGCGGCGGCGCGGCGCGGCGGCGTCCGCGCCCGCTTCCTGATCGGCAAGCGCTTTCTTCGGCGGCAGCTTCACGGCCTCGGCCAGCTTCGGGAACGGGTTGACCTTGTTGGGCAGCGCCATGGCGTCGATGAAGAGCTGCTGGAAATGCGGCTCCAGCGCGGTCTCGATCTTCTCGATGCGGTGGACTTCGGCCTCGATCTCGCGCCGATGATCACGGTTCAGCAGCGCCATCAGCGCGCCGGTGCCCGACGCGTTGCCGACAGCCTTGACGTCGGCGAGGTCGCAATCGGGGATGAGGCCGAGCACCATGGCGTATTTCGGATCGATGAAGGAGCCGAAGGCGCCGGCGAAGCGGATGAGGTCGACATGGTCGACCCCCTGCTTTTCCATCAGCAGCTTGACGCCGGCATAGAGCGCGGCCTTGGCGAGCTGGATGGCGCGCACGTCGTTCTGGGTGACGGTGATGCGGGGCTCGCCGTCGCGCAGCAGGTAGGAGAAGGTGCGGCCGTTCTGGAAGATGCGCGGCGAGCGGGCGGCCAGCGCGCCGTCGACCACGCCGTCCTCGGAGATGATGCCGGAGAGGTACATTTCCGCGACCACCTCGATGATGGCCGAGCCGCAGATGCCGGTGACGCCGACCGCGCCGGCGGCCTCCTCGAAGCCTTCCTCGTCCGACCACTTGTCGACGCCGATGACGCGGAATTTCGGCTCCAGCGTGTCGGGGTCGATGCGCACGCGCTCGATGGCGCCGGGGGCGGCGCGCTGGCCGGAGGAGATTTCCGCGCCTTCGAAGGCCGGCCCCGTGGGCGAGGAGGCGGCGACGACGCGGTTCCTGTTGCCCAGGATGATCTCGGCATTGGTGCCGACATCGACCAGCAGCATCATCTTGTCCTGCCGGTAGGGGCCTTCGGAAAGGGCGGCGCCTGCGGCGTCGGCGCCGACATGGCCGGCGATGCAGGGCAGCGTATAGAGGCGGCCGCCGCGGTTGATGTCGATGTCGAGGTCGTGCGCCCAATATTGCAGCGCGCCTGAGACCGCCAGCGCGAAGGGGGCCTGGCCCAGCTCCGTGGGGTCGATGCCGAGGAACAGGTGGTGCATGATGGGGTTGGCGACGAAGACGGAATCGAGGATGTCGTGGCGGTCGACGCCGCCTTCCTCGCACACCTTGCCGATCAGCGCGTTGACGGCCTCGCGCACCGCCTTGGTCATGGCCTCGCGCCCGTCCGGGTTCATCATCACGTAGGAGACGCGGCTCATCAGGTCTTCGCCGAAGCGGATCTGCGGGTTCGGCGCGCCGGAGGAGGCGACGATGCGGCCCGACAGCAGCGACACCAGATGCATGGCGATGGTGGTGGAGCCGATGTCGCAGGCGATGCCGTAGGCCTCGTTCTTCAGCCCCGGCCACATGGCGGTGATGAAGGGCCGCGAGGCATCCCAGTCGCGGTGGACGGCGACGGTGACGCCCCAGTTCTCCTTGCGCAATATGCCCTGCACCTGCGGAATGAGGTGCGGCGCGATCAACGGGTCCTTCCAGCCCCAGTCCTTCTCGAGCACGTGCTTGAGGCGGTCGAGGTCGCCCAGCGGCTTGTGCATGTCGGGCTCGTCTACCTCCACATAGCAGAGCTGGACGGCCGGCAGCCGCTCGATATGGCGGTCGACGGCCGCCTTGCGCACCACCTGGGCGTTGATGACCGTGTCCTGCGGCACGTCGACGACGAGGTCGCCCTCAACCGTGCAGGAGCAGGAGAGACGCCGGCCCTCCGGCAGGCCGCGGACCCGCTCGTAGCGCTGCTCCTTCGGCCCCTTGGGCGAGATGTGCTCCAGCGAGGAGACGATCTGGTGCTTGGCGAAATTGCCTTCCTGCACCTCGATCTGGCAGCGGCCGCAGGTGGCGCGTCCGCCGCACACGCTTTCCACATAGACGCCGAGCTGGCGGGCGGCGTCGAGCACGTTGGTGCCGACGGGGAAGTGCCCGCGCTTGCCCGACGGCATGAACAGGACCAGGGGGTCCTTGGGATCGATGGGAGCGTTCAATTTACTCTATCCTTGCGCGGCCCTGCGCGCCTCGCGGCCGCCGCGACGGCGACCGCCATTGGCAGCGGCGCCACCCTCGGCCGGCGCTGTTACTTCGACGGGGGCGGGGGCTGTCGCCGCGCCGGGCTTGTAGTCCTTGTAGGTCTTGATCCAGGTCATGCAGTCCCTGTCGGTGCCGGCCAGCACGTTGGCGCCGCGCACGGCCTCCATCTCCTGCGGGCGGCAGGGGTTCATGATCGCCGAGGTCATGCCGGCGCCGATGACCATGGGGATGAAAGCGGCATTGATGCCGTGGCGGTGCGGCAGGCCGAAGGAGATGTTGGACAGGCCGCAAGTGGTGTTGACCTTCAGTTCCTCGCGCAGGCGGCGCAGCAGGGCGAAGACCTGGCGCCCGGCGTCGCCCAGCGCGCCGATCGGCATCACCAGCGGGTCCACCACCACGTCATGGGCGGGGATGCCGTAGTCGGCGGCGCGCTCGACGATCTTCTTGGCCACGGCGAAACGGACGTCCGGGTCCATCGAGATGCCGGTCTCGTCGTTGGAGATGGCGACGACCGGCACATTGTACTTCTTCACCAGCGGCAGGATGGCCTCCAGCTTCTCCTCCTCGCCGGTCACGGAGTTGACCAGCGGCCGGCCCTTGGCGACCTTCAAGCCCGCTTCGATGGCCGCCGTCACGGACGAATCGATGGACAGCGGCAGGTTGACCAGGCCCTGCACGATCTCCAGCGTCTGCACCAGCAGTCCCGGCTCGGTCGCGTTGGGGTCCACGGCGGTGACGCCGGCATTGACGTCCAGCATGGTGGCGCCCGCGGCAGCCTGCTCCAGCGCGTCCTTCTTCACCGTCTCGAAATTGCCTTCCACCATCTCGGCGGCCAGCTTCTTGCGGCCCGTGGGGTTGATGCGCTCGCCGATGACGCAGAAGGGCTGGTCGAAGCCGATGACGATTTCGCGGGTCGCCGAGGCGACGATGGTGCGGGTCATGAAACTCTCCGTGAAGATATAAAGATTTCTTTATATCGTTATCTGATTTCGATCAAGCTGGACACGGCCCGCGTCAATGCGCTTCCTTGACCATGTCCACCTGGGTTTCGGTGATGTTGTCGTGCAGGATGCGGTCCAGCCGCTCGGCCACCAGCACGTCGTCGGCCCGGATCTCGCGCTTCCAGGGCTTGCGGCCCTTCAGCACGCCGGATTCGTCGACGATCTCGGCCACATATTCCTCCTGGCGGTAGGCCATGACGTGCACGCCCGAAACGCCGGCTATCTCCTTCACCTCGTTGATGATGTCGATGCAGATCCGCTTGCCTTCCTTCTTCTGGTCCTGCGCGCCCTCCAGCCGCTTGATGATGGCGTCGGGAATGTGGATGCCCGGCACGTTGGAGCGAATCCATTTCGCGGTCTTGGCAGAGGCGAGCGGGCCGACGCCGCACAGGATGAAGCATTTTTCGGTGTAGCCGAGATCGCGCACGCGCTCCATGTAGGTGCGGAACATCGGCACGTCGAAACAGTACTGGCTTTGCACGAACTGCGCGCCGGCGGCGATCTTCTTGCCGAGCCGGAGCGGGCGGAAATCGTAGGGCGGGGCGAAGGGGTTGATCGCCGCGCCGAGGAACAGTTGCGGCGGCGTGGTCAGCTTGCGCCCGGAGAGGAACTTGCCGTTGTCGCGCATGACGCGGACGGTTTCCAGGAGCGACATGCAGTCGAGGTCGAAGACCGGCTTGGCGCCGGGCTGGTCGCCGGCCTGCACGCCGTCGCCGGTCAGGCACAATATGTTGGCCACGCCCATGGCCGCGCCGCCCAGCACGTCGCCCTGGATGGCGATGCGGTTCTTGTCGCGGCAGGCGATCTGCATGATCGGCGCATAGCCCATGCGCGTCAGCAGCGCGCAGATGCCGACCGAGGACATGTGGCAGTTGGCGCCGGAGGCATCGACGGCGTTGATGCCGTCGACCCAGCCGTCGAAGATGGCGGCGCGGTTGTAGACGTCTTCCGGGTCGGCGCTGTCCGGCGGGTTCAATTCTGTTGTCACGGCGAACTCGCCGCGCCGCAGAACGCGCTCCAGCCGTCCGCGCGAGGTGTGGCCCGGCAATGGCTCCAGCGGCAGGTCGATGCCGGCCGGGTTTTCGTCGCGCTGGGGAGGGCGTACCACGCTCATGCGGCGGCTCCGGGCTTGTTGGCCTCGCGGGCGGCCGCGGCCTGCGCGGTCACCCGCAGCCAGGCCGACGTTTCGCGCAGCGACTGGTCCACCGGCTTCTGCACGGCGAGGATGGCGTCGCTGTTGACCATGTTCTGAGCGCCTTCCCAGGCCTTGACCCAGACGCAGGGCATGTCGGGCTCCACCTCGCAATTGCCGTTGGCGCGCACGCCGCCGCAGGGGCCGTTGCGGAGCTGCTTGGGGCAGTTCATGGGGCAGGACATGCCGGTGGAGGACAGGATGCACTGGCCGCACATGCGGCAGTCGAACAGAAAGCCCTTCACGTGCTTCTCGACGAACTTCACCGGCGTCTCCACACGCCCGTAGCCGATGCCTTTCCAGACCGGATGCAGCAGCAGGAAGACGTTGGCGAAGCGGGCGTAGAACCATTCGAGCAGGCGCGAATGGCGCACCGACCAGAGCCGGACCGTGTATCTGCGCTGCACGCGCCGCTGCGGCGACACGTCGGCCGGCTTGTAGTCGCTCTTCTGCGCGGCCTTCTTGACCAGCGTGGCCTGGGTCACGCCGCCCGCTGCCGAGGCAGGCATGCCGTTGCCCGGCGGCGTGGAAGCCGGCCGCAGGCCAGGCTGTGTCTCAGGCATTTTCCCGTCCTCCGGCCTTGGCCAGCGCAACCAGCCGCTCGCGGTCGAATTTCTCTTCCAACTCGGCCGCGGCCTTGTCCGCCTCGGCCTCGAGATCGTCGCCGACCGGCACGGGGTCGGCCTTGCGCCATTCGGCCAGATAGTCGTCGGTCGAGCCGGACTTGCTGCGCATCGCCGCCATGTCGATCGCCTCGGTGAAGCGCAGTGACAATTCGCGCTTGGCGCTCTGGCGCCCTTTTTTCACGATCACCTGGGCGGGGATGTCGCGCCAGTAGAGAACGATCAGATCAGCCATGAATTCCAGTCTCCCGTTGGGTTCGAGCTTTGCCGCAACCGCCCGCTTGCCGCTTCTCATGGGGCGACGCGCGCGCATTCAAAAGCGACGTGCGGCGATGTCGCAAAATGAAAGGGTTCGGACGATAAATGGCTACCAGACGCCTTTCGTCATGCCGGTCCACAGGTAGCGCCACAAGGTCGGATGATACCATTGCCGCGAGGGCAGGCCAGGGTCGAGGGGAGCGAGCCGGCCGGCCAGCGCGTTCTCCACCGCCGCAGCGCACATGCCGCGCGAGAAGGCGGCCATTCGCAGCGCATAGGTGGCGATGGTGTCGCCCGGCTGCGGGCGGCCGCGGGCCTGCCCGAGCACGCCGCCGGTATCGACGCCGGCATCGACCAGATGCACGGTGGTGCCGAAATTCCCGGCGTCGCCGCTCGCCAGCGCCCAATAGCCGCCATTCATGCCGCGATATTTCGGGGCGATGCCGGCATGGTAGTTGAGCACGGGGCAGGGCATGTCCGCCAGCGTCTGGCGCGACAGGAGGCGGCAGCCGGCAAGCAGCACGACGCCCGGCCGGATTTCGGCCAGTGCGCGCAGGCATTCGGTGGAATTTGCCGATGGAACCTTGAAGATCGTCTGTCCGGGGCGCGGCTCGGTCTCAAGCCTTTCTTCGATGACAAGCCGGGCGCTGTGCCGGGTGAAGAAGCGCTTGCCCAGGCGCGTCAGCGCCATGGTGCCAAGCTGGCCGGCGGCCGAAACCCAGCCGAGCCTTCGGGCACGCCGCATCAGCAACAGGCGTTTCGATTCAGGCGTTTCGAGGATGACGCTCACGGGCCCGACACGATCGGCGAGCGCGTTGACGATCGCCCAGATATGCGGCCCGCCTTCCGTTACCACGACGACGGGCGCCTGCTGTCGCGCGCTCGCGGCTGCCATGTTCGCCTTCCCCGCCCGATTGTCCGTTGGGGGCGCAGCTTCTTCGGCAGCGGTTAAATCTTGATGATCGCGCCCTTATCCGGCCGGTGCGGCAGCGTGGGCGAGACCGGCCACCAGGTCGCCATAGCCGGTGGCGCGCCGTTCATAGGCAAGGCCAAGCAGCCTGGCCGCGTCCTCGGCCACCTTGTCCAGCGCCGGATCGTCGGTCTGGGCCAGGTACACCAGTTTCTCGTAATTGCCGAAATAGTCGGCGATCAGTTCCGGATGCCGGTCGAGGCCGAGAGGCTTGATGAAGAAGGCGTCGAACTGCCGGCACAGGAAGTCGGTCATGTAGAACGACATCATGTCGCCGTCGGCGACTGCGCTATAGGCGTCAGCGCCCTGGTAGAAGGCGAAGCAATGCGGGCCGGCCATGCGCTCCACGCCGTGCTTTTCGCAGACGCGGTCGAGCATGCCCCCGGTGCCGCAATCGGCATAGCCGACGAAGATGTGGGAATAGCCGTCGGCCTTCGCCTGCTCGATAGCCTTGTCCATGGCGGGCGCGATGCGGTCCGGGTAGAAATGGAACTCGGCCGGCAGGCAGGTGAGATCGAGATGGGCGAGCCCGAGTTGCTGCTTCACGGCCAGCACCTCGCGCGCGATCATGCCGCAGGCGATGACCAGCAGCCTTTCACGCTTGGGCAGGCCCTGTTTTTGCTCGCTGGCCATGGAACCACTCGAACCGACTCTTCGTTGCTAGCTGGCGAACCATCGGGAGAGGGAGACGCCACCCATGACATCCACCAGATATGCCTGCATTGCCGCCCTTGCCAGCCTGATGCTGCTGTCGGCTTGCGCAAATACCATCCGAGGCGCCGGGCAGGACGTCGCCAACACCGTGCACGCCACCGAACACGCCGGCAGGAAGGTCGCGCACGCAGCGCAATAGCGGCTACCGGTCACGACCTGGCGGCAGGCGCGGGGTATCCTCCACCTCCGGCCGCCGCCGCCGGAAAGGGCTGGGCATGGCCTGCCCTTTCCGGCTCTGGCGGTCCTCGAACCTACGCCGAAGCGCGCACGTTGTGCTTGCGCTTCATGAAGTCCTTGGCGGTTTCGACGGCCACCGCCGCGTCGCGGCAATAGGCGTCGGCGCCCACCGCCTTGCCGAACTCCTCGTTCAGCGGCGCGCCGCCCACCAGCACGACATAGTCGTCGCGGATGCCCTTTTCCTTCATGGTGTCGATGACGACCTTCATATAGGGCATGGTGGTGGTCAAAAGCGCCGACATGCCGACGATGTCGGGCTGGTGCTCCTCGATCGCGGCCAGGTATTTCTCGACCGGGTTGTTGATGCCCAGGTCGACGACGTCGAAGCCGGCGCCTTCCATCATCATGCCGACAAGGTTCTTGCCGATGTCGTGGATGTCGCCCTTGACGGTGCCGATGACGAGCTTGCCCTGCTTGGGCGCGCCGGTCGCGGCCAGCAGCGGACGCAATATGGCCATTCCCGCCTTCATGGCGTTGGCCGAGAGCAGCACCTCCGGAACGAACAGGATGCCGTCGCGGAAATCCTCGCCGACGATGCGCATGCCTTCGACCAGCGCCTCGGTCAGAACCGTATAGGGTAGCCAGCCGCGCTCCAGGAGGATGTTCGTGCCTTCCTCGATTTCCTCCTTCAACCCGTCATACAGGTCGTCATGCATCTGCTGCACGAGTTCGTCGTCGGAAAGCTCGGAGAGGATGATCTCGTCGTCGGCCATTTTACCCAGCTCCTGATAGCCGCGCGGGCGAAGTTGCATGGCGCGGAAGGTCCTGCAATCTCTAGCTTGCGACGGGCATTGTCCCATAGCCGATTTGCGACTTTATGCAAAAGGAAAGCGACTGCAAAACAAGGGGTCTTCTTGTCGATTTTGCGACAGCCGTTGGCGCTGGCTGGCCGTTTCGGGTAGGGTGCATGACTACGATCCGGCAAAGGGTCGCCGAACCGGCGGCCGCAACGGATTCAAGGAAGAACGGCCATGAGCGACAACGCGGCAATCGACCATCAAGGTGGCGACCATCAGGGTGGCGACCACGAGGCTGCGGGCGGCCGGCGCGGTCGCGGTGCCGGCGGCGCGGCGGCGCGGCGCGCGGCGCGGTCGGGCGGCGGTCCGGGCAGCCAGCTCACCTACATCAGGCGCAAGATCAACGTCTACGAAGTGCTGGACGAGGAAGGCCTGGCGCTGATCGAGAAGAATGCCGACACGGTGCTGGAGGAGACCGGCATCGAGTTCCGCGACGACGCCGAGGCGCTGGAATTGTGGAAGGCTGCCGGCGCCGACGTGAAGGGCCAGCGCGTGCATTTCCCCAAGGGCCTGTGCCGTTCGCTGCTGAAGACGGCGCCCTCGCAATATATCCAGCATGCGCGCAATCCGGAGCGTTCGGTGCAGATCGGCGGCAACGCCACCGTGTTCGCGCCGGTCTACGGCCCGCCCTTCGTGCGCGACCTCGACGGCAACCGCCGCTACGCCACGATCGAGGATTTCCGCAATTTCGTGAAGCTGGCCTACATGGCGCCCTCCATCCACCATTCGGGCGGCACGGTGTGCGAGCCGGTGGACGTGCCGGTCAACAAGCGCCACCTCGACATGATCCACGCCCACATCAAATATTCCGACAAGCCCTTCATGGGTTCGGTGACGGCGCCGGAGCGGGCGGAAGACACGGTGGCCATGGCCAAGATCGTGTTCGGCGACGATTTCGTCGAGAACAACGCGGTGCTGACCAGCCTCATCAATGCCAATTCGCCGATGGTGTTCGACGAGACGATGCTGGGGGCGCTGAAGGTCTATTCGCGCCACAACCAGGCCTGCATCGTCACGCCCTTCATCCTGGCCGGCGCCATGAGCCCGGTCACGGTGGCCGGCACGCTGACGCAGGTCCTGGCCGAAGTGCTGGCAGGCGCGTCCTTCACGCAGCTCATCCGCCCAGGCGCGCCGGTGATCTTCGGCACCTTCGCCTCCTCCATCTCCATGCAGTCGGGCGCGCCGACCTTCGGCACGCCGGAGCCTTCGCTGGTGTCCTACGGCGCGGCGCAGCTCGCCCGCCGGCTCGGTCTGCCGTTCCGCACCGGCGGCTCGCTCTGCGCCTCCAAGGTTGAGGACGCCCAGGCGGCTTACGAAAGCGCCAACACGCTGAACTCCACCATCCTGGCCGGCACCAATTTCGTGCTGCACGCCGCCGGCTGGCTGGAGGGCGGGCTCGCCTCCGGCTACGACAAGTTCATGATGGACATCGACCAGCTCGGCATGCAGCAGAAGTTCTGCGAGGGCGTCGACCTGTCCGAGAACGGGCAGGCGATGGACGCCATCCGCCAGGTCGGGCCGGGTAGCCACTTCCTCGGCTGCGACCACACCCAGGCCAATTTCCAGACGGCGTTCTACCGTTCCAACATCGCCGACAACAATTCCTACGAGCAGTGGCTGGCAGAAGGCGAGAAGACTGCGCCGCAGCGCGCCAACCAGCTCGCCCGCCACTGGCTGGAAAGCTACGAGGCGCCGCCGCTGGACGCCGGCATCGCGGACGGGCTGAAGGATTTCATCGCGCGCAAGAAGGAATCGATGCCCGACGCCTTCACTTGAAAAGAGCCCGATTCAGGCCGGGCTAAAGTGGCCAACATCATCCACAAGGAAGTCTGGCGGAGCGCTTTCTCCGACCCGGACCGGAAGGGGTGAGGCTTGTCGCCTCGCTTTCTCGACGAGATTGCCGCCGCGCTGGAAACGCATGGGCTCATGCTGCGCGGCGGTTTCGATTTCGAGGCGGAAGACGACGCGCCGCCCGGGCCGTCCAGCGTGCCGGCAAGCTCGGTGCTGCTGGTCGGGCAGGGCGGCGCCGCGCCCTGGCCGTATTTTTCGCGCTGGCGCGAGCGCCAGCCACGGGATCTGAGGAACCCGCTCGACACCTGGTCGCGCGAGGTGATCGGCGCGGTCGCCGAAAGATGCGGCGCCCGGGCGGTCTACCCGTCGGAGCGGCCCTACCTGCCGTTCCAGCAATGGGCGATGCGGGCCGAGGGGCTGAGACCTTCGCCGCTCGGTATCCTCATGCATCCGCGCTTCGGCCTCTGGCATGCCTATCGCGGCGCGCTGCTGCTCGATCGTCACATATCGAATCAAGTGCCTCGCGAGGTGATTCACCTTTGCGATGCATGTATCGGAAAACCCTGCCTGAAATCCTGCCCGGTCGACGCCTATTCGGCCGCCGGCTTCGCCTATGGCGACTGCCTTTCGCATGTGCGCGGACCTTCCGGCGAGGCCTGCCGCACGCAAGGCTGCCTCGACCGGAACGCCTGCCCTCACGGCGCGGCCTATCGCTATACGGCCGAGATGCAGGAATTCCATATGGCCGCGTTTTCATCTCCCGCAGGCGCGCGCATGGCCAAGGCGACCGGATGAACCTATATCGGGGGCTTCCATGCGCCGGGCCCGATTCCGTCGCTCTGCCCGACTATCCGATGCAATTGGCGGCTGTTCGATGACAAGACATTCTCCGCGGCCGCAGGCCGAGCGCGAACTGGCGGCCGACAATTCCGCTGGTCTGGTCGATGCCGAGGAGGACAGCCTTCCCAGGCCCCGGCCGCCGCATTTCCGCAGCCGTGCGGCACGCCTGCTGTTCGGCGCCAGCCTGGTGCTGATCGCCTTCAACCTGCGGCCGCTCTTCTCCTCGCTTTCGGTGCTTTTGGCGGAGGTCATGCATGAGACGGGGCTGTCCACGGCCGGCGCAAGCCTGCTGACGACGCTGCCGGTCGTGTGCCTTGGTGTGTTCGCGCCGTTTGCGCCGAGGCTGGCGCAGCGCTTCGGCGCCGAGCGCACCCTGCTGGGCGCGCTCGTGCTGCTGGCGGTCGGCACGGGGCTGCGCGGGGTGGGCACGGTGCCGCTGCTGTTTGCCGCCACGCTGGCTGCCGGTGCGGCGATCGCCGTGTCCAACGTGCTGCTGCCGGGGGTGGTGAAGCGCGATTTTCCCGACAGCGCGGCCATCATGACCGGCCTCTACACCATGGCGCTGTGCGCGGGTGCGGCGGCCGGGGCCGGGCTGACGCTGCCGGTGGAGCATCTGGTCGGCTCATGGTCCGGCGCACTTGCCATCTGGGCGCTTCCGGTGCTGGCGGTGATGCTGGTCTTTGCGCCGCAGGCGCTGGCGGCCAGGCCGCAGGCGGCGCATTCGGGCTTCCGGGTCGTGGGCCTCTGGCGAGACCGGCTGGCCTGGCAGATCACGCTGTTCATGGGTCTGCAATCGGCGCTCGCCTATTGCGTGTTCGGCTGGCTGGCGCCGATCCTGCGCGAGCGGGGCTTCGAGCCGTCGGTGGCGGGCGGCATCGTCTCGCTGTCGGTTATGGCGCAGGTGGTCACCTGCCTGCTGGTGCCTTCCTTCGCCGTGCGCCGCAGAAACCAGCGCGGTGTCAACGTGGCGCTGGTCGCGATCGCCACGGTCGCCCTGCTCGGGCTGATGTTCGCGCCGACCTGGACGGTTCCCTTCTGGGCCGTGCTGCAAGGCATCGGCCAGGGCGGGCTTATCGCGGCGGCGATGATCGTGATCGTGCTGCGCTCGCCCGATTCCCATGTGGCGGCGCATCTGTCGGGCATGGCGCAGGGGGTCGGCTACGTGCTGGCGGCGATCGGGCCGCTGCTGGTCGGGCTGATCCGCAGTTGGACCGGAAGTTTCGACGCCGCGGCTCTGCTCATGGTGGCGCTCGGCCTCGGCGCGGCCTGGATGGGAGCCGGCGCGGGCAGGGCGCTGCATGTCGGCGCCACGACGCTCGCCATCCACAAGGAAGACGCCTGACAGCGGCGGCGTTCGCTATATATGTCCAGGCGGTCGAGGCGCAGTCGACGTCCCGGCACAGACAGGGAGAGCGCAGCATGGCCAGGAAAGACATCGAAATCAAAACCGCCGACGGCACGGCGCGGGCCGGGCTTTTCCAGACGGGGAACGGTGCGCGGGCGGGCGTCATCCTCTATATGGATGCCTTCGGGCCGCGCCCGGCGCTCGACGGCATGGCCGAACGGCTGGCGTCCGAGGGCTACATGGTGCTGGTGCCCGATCTCTTCTACCGCAACGCGCCCTACGGGCCGTTCGATGCGGCCACCGCCTTCGCGCAGGAGGACAGCAAGGCGGCGCTCATGGCGCTGTTGTCCGGGACCACGCAGGAGATGACGGTCCGCGACGGCGGCGCATTCCTCGAAGCGCTTGCGAAGGAAGGCGCGGGCGGCTCGGTCGGCACCGTCGGCTATTGCATGGGCGGCGCCCGCGCACTCAACGCGGCGGCGCGCTACGGGGACCGGATCAAGGCCGCAGCCTCCTTCCATGGCGGCAATCTGGCCGGCGATGCGCCGGACAGCCCGCATCGGCATGCGGCCGGCATCAAGGCGCGCGTCTATGTCGGCAGCGCGGGCGTGGACCGCAGCTTTCCGCCGGAGCAGTCGGCGCGGCTGGCGCAAGCGCTGCGCACGGCCGAGGTAGACCACATCATCGAAAATTACGTCGGCATGAACCATGGCTGGTGCGTGCCGGACCATACCGCCTTCGACGCGGCGGGGGCGGAACGGCACTGGAGGCGGCTCGCTGGCTTTTTCGGCGAGACGCTGCGGGGCTGACATGGCAGGCGCGGCCGACCGCCACGACCTGGCCCGTTTCGTGCGGGCGCAGGACCCGGTGCTGTCCGCCGTGCTTGCCGAACTGCGGCAGGGCCGCAAGACCAGTCATTGGATGTGGTTCGTATTTCCGCAGATCGCGGGACTGGGGGCGAGCGCCATGTCGCAGCGCTATGCCATTTCCTCGCTTGCCGAGGCGCGCGCCTACCTGGCCCATCCGGTGCTGGGACAGAGATTGAAGGACTGCGTGACCATCCTGCTGGAAGGGGAAGGCAGTTCGGCGCATGACATCTTCGGCAGCCCGGACGACCGCAAGCTGCACTCCTCCCTCACGCTTTTTGCGCAGGCAGCACCTGGCGAGCCGCTCTTTGCGCGGGCGCTGGAGCGCTTCTTCGACGGTGTGCCCGACCAGGCGACGCTTGCGCGGCTGTGAGCGCCGGGGCCGGCAGCCCGGACAATTTTAGGAAATTGCGGCGCGGTTCCTGAACGGTCCGGAAATATCTGCAGAGTAAGGGGTGGGTGATGAACGTTCGGGGGAGTTTGACATTGCGCATCGCTGGCTCGGCAAGCTGGACACCGGCCACGGCCGGCTCGGGTTCTGCAGCTCGCCCGCCGGATGTCTCCGAGCAGCGGGAAACCGTCGACACGGCCCGCAACGCGGCGATGTCGGCCCTGCACAACAACCGATTCTCGCGCGTGCTGGACTGGCTGAGCGACCCGCGCTCATCGGAAGCCGTGATGATGATGCGCTTCGATGACGGCGGCCAGACCGACCACGCCACGGCCTCTTCGCGCTACGCCGAAAACAGCAGATAGCGGCACCGGAAACCGGGCCGTGACGCCCGGGTGATCGAGCCTCGGCGTCAGCCGCGGGCGCGGCGGCGCTCGCGGCGCCCCTCGCCGGCTTCGGTGGGGTTGGGCGTGGCCGCCTTGTTGCGCAGGGGCCCGATGCGCTCCACGATCGTCTCGATCGTGGGCCGGGCCGCCTTGCGGTGACCGTCCAGCGCCTGGCGCATGGCCGCCAGATGCGCGAACGACGTGCCGCAGCAGCCGCCGACGATCCTGGCGCCCGCATCCACCGCCAGACGCACGTAGTCCGCCATCAGCTCCGGCGTGCCGGAATAATGGATTTCCGAGCCGTGGAATTCGGGAATGCCGCAATTGCCCTTGACGATGACGGTCGCGTCGGGCTTTGCCGCGGTCATGTCGAGCAGCGAAGCAAGAATGTCGGAGGCGCCGACGCCGCAATTGGCGCCGACGCCGAGCGGCGGCTCGGCCAGCCCTTCGGCCACTGCGTGAATGTCCTTGGGCAGAAGGCCCATCATGGTGCGGCCGGCGGTGTCGAAAGAGCCGGTATAGGTGTAGGGCAGGCCGACGCGGATGGCGGCCTCGGCCGCGGCGCGGATCTCGTCCGGTGCCGACATGGTCTCGATCCAGGCGACCTCGGCGCCACCCGCCTTCAGGCCCTCGATCTGTTCGGCGAACGCGTTCACCGCTTCATCGTAGGTCATGGCGCCGAGCGGTACCAGAAGCTCGCCCGTGGGGCCGACCGAGCCGGCGACGATGACCTTGCGGCCGGCCGCGTCGGCGACGGAACGCGCGATTTCGGCGGCGCGCTTGTTCAACTCGAAGACGCGATCCTGTGCGTGGTGCAGCTTGAGGCGGTGGCGGGTGCCGCCGAACGAATTGGTCAGGATGATATCGGCGCCGGCCTCGACGAAATTGCGGTGCAGGCTGGCAATGGTGTCGGGCGCCGTCTCGTTCAGCAGTTCCGGCGCCTCGCCGGCCTGGAGGCCCATGGCGAACAGGTTCGTGCCGGTGGCGCCGTCGGCAAGCAGCACGCCCTTCTCGGCGATCAGGGCGTCGATCGGATTGGTCATGGCAGGCGCCTTTTCGGGAAAAGTCTTGGATAAGGATATAAAGAACTCTTTATATCGCGTCAACGATTTCAACGGCGGGACTGCTAGAAATCCATCGCCGCGAGTTGCCGGGCGAAGCCGGCCGCCTCGTGCGCATTGATCTCGGCCGCGCGGATCAGGTTGTCGAAGTGGCCGGTCAGCGTGCGGATGGGCGCCGTCGCGTTCAGCACCAGATACATGTCGCCGACATAGATGGCTGCGCGGAAGGGGCCGAATATGGTGTAGGGGATCGAATAGCGCATGCGTCCGTCGTAAAGATACAGGCGCAGCGCAGGGTAGAGGTCGTCGAGCAGGTCGCCCATGTGGCGCAGTTGCGCGCGGCGCTCATGTTCGGGAAGGCCGTCCCAGACGCCGAGGCCGCGCGCGAAGATCTCCAGCGTGTGGCGCGGCATGCAGATTTCCATGTCGGTCTCGGGGCGCCGGTTGTAGTCGATGCGGTATTGCGTCTCGCCCGCCTGCGCCTGCCGACTCTTGTTGGCGATACCGGCCTCGTAGTCGACCAGGGTCTCGGTGCGCAGCAGGTCGGGGATGCCGGCCGGAACGTAGCGGATCTTCGTGCCCGCAGCTTCCGCATGCCATTTGGCCAGGAGTGTGCGCTCGAAGCCGCCCGAAGCCTCCTCGATCTCAAGGCTCTCGCGAATCTCGCCGGTCACGCCCTCGTCCTGGCTGAGCCCCAGCAGCCAGTCGAGCGAAACCTTGAACTCGGCAGCGATGTTGAGCAGCGTCTCGGCGCGCGGCAGGCGTGTGGATGCGCCCGACAGGAGCTGTGACAGCGCCGAACGGTCGATGCCGACGGCGGCGGCGAAGGCCGACTGGTTCAGGTCCGACCGAGCCAGCAACAGTTTGAGCCGCTCACGGAAGGTGGCCGAAAGGTCGCGTTTGTCCATCATGCGATTCGCTCCGATCGGGAAAAATCCCAGGCGACTGTTTCTGTTCCTGCGAAACGAATGGGAATAATCCTCCGTTTTGTTTACTAATCATAACATCTGATGTCAAAGTGACGCAAACGCAACCCATTGTGTGCATTGTCGCGTTGAAACCTCACTGCGCTCCTGACACCATGCTGTCAGGAATTCGCCGCAGTTGCGGTCATCGCAGGACAAGTATGGACACAAAACACAACAGACGTCAGCGCCCGCCGAGGATCGAATGGCCGACCGTGCTGCTCGCCGTGTTCTGTTACGGCGTGTGGCTGGCGGCCGGCCTGCTGCTCTGGCCTTCCTATCCGGTCGCCGCGCTGGCGGTGCTGACCCTTGCCGTGGCCCTGCAATCCTCGCTCGTGCACGAGGTCCTGCACGGTCACCCGACCCGCAACGCGCTGGTCAACGAGGCTTTCGTCTTCCTGCCGGTCGGGCTGGTCTGGCCGTTTCGCCGCTTCAAGACATTGCACCTGCGCCATCACGCCGACGAGCGGCTGACCGATCCGTTCGACGACCCCGAAAGCTACTATCGGGCTTTGTGGCAGCATGAGGAACTGCCCGCGGCGATGAAGTTCCTGCTGAGGCTCAACAACACCATGGCCGGCCGCTTCGTGCTCGGGCCGTGGCTGGCGACCATCGGTTTCGTCATCGACGACTTCCGCCAGATGCTGGCGGGCGACCGTGCTATCCGCAAGGCATGGCTGCTGCATGCGGCGGGGCTTGCCGTGGTGGTGCCCCTCATCGTGTGGGGCTTCGGCATGCCGCTGTGGCTTTATGTGCTGGTTCCGATGTGGCTCGGCCAGTCGCTGATCGCCATCCGCACTTTCGCCGAGCACCAATGGTCGGAGCACCCGGGCGGCCGCACCATCATCGTGGAGCGCTCGCCGCTGGCCTTCCTGTTCCTTAACAACAACCTGCATTTCGTGCACCATGCCAAGCCGGCCGTGGCATGGTACAAGCTGCCGAGGCTTTTCCGCGAGGACCGCGAGACGTGGCTGAAGGCCAACAACGGCTATGTCTACCCGAACTACCTGGCGCTGGTGAAGGCGTATGCCTTCAAGGCCAAGGAGCCGGTGGTGCATCCCGTGCTGCGGCGCGCGCCGGAGCCGGGCAGGGCGTTCCAGCCGCGCGTGCGCGCCCGCAACGTTTCGGGCCTGGGCACGGCGCCGGTTCCGGCCGACCCGCCCAAGGAATGAGTTCTTTCATCGCCGCACTGCCGATGTACGACTGGCCCGAGCTTCGGGCCGAGACCGATGCGCAATGGGTTGCGATCCGCGACCGGCTGCGGGCGGCCGAGATCGACGCGCCCGAACAACTGACGCGGCAGAACACCCATGCCGGAGGGCTCGATCTGGATGCGTTGTGGCGGCACCCGCGCCTGCTGCTTGCCCAGACCTGCTGGGGGCCGCTGGAAACGGGGCTTTCAGCGCATGTGCAGGTGGTGGGCCAGCCGGACTATTCCGATTGCGAGGGCGGCCAGGGCGAGCTTTATTCGAGCGCTCTGGTGATGCGGGGACCGGGACCGGCGGTCGAGGCGCCGGCAACCGGCGGCGCCGTCCTGCCGCTGGCTCTGCTGCGCGGCGGGCGCCTTGCCTTCAACGGCGCCGATTCCATGTCGGGCATGCTGGCACTCGGCCGCGACCTCGACGCGCTGGGCGAAGGCCTCGCCATCTTTTCCGAGCGGGTCGAAACCGGCGGCCACCGCGCCTCGCTCGGCGTCGTGGCCGCAGGCAGGGCGGACGTGGCGGCGGTCGATTGCCGCTCCTGGAGTCTTTTCAAGCGTCTGGAGCCGGATGTTGCGGCGCGGCTTCATATCGTCGGCTGGACGGCGCGGCGCAAGGGCCTTCCTTTCATCACCGCGCGCACGACGCCGCCGCAGACCGTCGCCGCCTTGCGCGAGGCGCTGGCGACGGTTTCCTGAGCGGGCTCGCTCAGCTTCGCATCTTCTCGCCGGTGGGGTCGAAAAGCGGTTCGACATTGATGCGGGCCGGGCAGCGCTTGCCCAGGATCTCGATCTCGAACAGGTCGCGGCTTTCGTTTTCGGCGAGGGCGGCCGGCACGTAACCCTGGGCCATCGACTTGTCGACATGGTGCGCGTAGCCGCCGGACGTCACCCAGCCCACCACGCGCCAGGCGCCGTCGATGATGCCGCGCACGGCCGAGGCTCCTTCGGCGGCGGCCGAGCCGCGCACTTCCTTGCCGGTCGCGTCGAAGCGCGGTGCGCCGTAGCCGTGCGGTTTTTCGACAGTGCCGTAGTCGGTCGATACCTTCGCCCATATCGGCTCGTCGCCCATCACGTCGGCGTCCTCCGCCTCGACCACGAAGGACACGCGGCGCAGTTTCGGGCCTTCGGCCTGCTCTTGCGCTGCCGCCTCGCGGCCGATGAAGTCGTTCTTCTCCAGCTTGATGAAGCGGTCCATGGCGCCCTCGAACGGGCCGTAGATCGGGCGAAGCTCGCGGAACCAGGTGGGAAAATTCTTTTCCAGGCGCATGCACAGCAGCGCGCGCATGCCGAAATCGACCAGGCCGAATTCCTCTCCGGCCTCCTTGATGGCGGCATAGACGAGCCGCTGATAGGCCGGCTGCATCCAGATCTCGTAGCCGAGATCGCCGGTATAGGTGATGCGGTTGACCATGCAGGGCGCGCCGCCCACCGCCATCTCGCGGAAATCCATGAAGCGGAACGCCCTGGACGACACATCCACGTCGACCAGCTTCTGGAGCAGCGTCTGCGATTGCGGACCGGCGATGGAGAGGCCGACGAGCGTCTGGTCGAAGCGGTGGATGCGGACTGAACCGTCCTTCGGCAGGTGCTTCTCGAACCAGCGCATATGGTATTTCGCCGCCGCAGACGAGCCCCAGATCATGAAGCGGTCCTCGCCGGCCCTGGCGCCCATATTGGCGCCCATATTGGCAATGGTGAAGTCGCCGATCAGCTTGCCGAATTCGTTGAGCATCGGCGTCAGGGTGATGCGGCCCTTCTTCGGCATGCGATTGGTCATCAATCGATTCAGGAAATCTTCCGAACCGCTTCCGCTGACTTCGTATTTGGCGAAATTGGCGATCTCTGTCACGCCGACCCGCTCGCGCACCGCGCGCACCTCATTGCCGACATGGGCAAAGTCGTTGGAGCGGCGGAAGGAGACGACATCCTTCGGCTCGGTGCCCTTCGGCGCGAACCAGAGCGGCGTTTCCAGCCCCCACGAATCGCCCATGACGGCATTGTTGGCGATCATCGTGTCGTAGAGCGGGGTGGTCTGCGCCGGCCTTGCAGCCGGCAGTTCCTCATTGGGGAAGCGGATGGAGAAGCGGCGCGAATAGTTTTCGCGGACCTTGGCGTTGGTGTAGCGCAGGCTCGCCCATTCGCCGAAGCGGGCGACGTCCATGCCCCACACGTCGAAGCCCGGATCGCCGTTCACCATCCAGTTCGACAGGGCCAGGCCCACGCCGCCGCCCTGTGAGAAGCCGGCCATGACGGCGCAGGCGCACCAGAAGTTGGTCAGCCCCTGCACCGGGCCGACCAGCGGGTTGCCGTCCGGCGCGAAGGTGAAGGGCCCGTTGATGACCTGCTTTATCCCGGCATTGGCTATGCCGGGGAAGTGGCGGAAGCCCACCTCAAGCGAGGGTGCGATACGGTCGAGGTCGGGCTGGAGCAGTTCGTGGCCGAAATCCCATGGCGTGTTGACCGGCGACCACGGCTTGCACGCCTTCTCGTAGGTGCCGAGCAGGATGCCGTTGCGCTCCTGGCGCGTGTAGATCTCGCCCTTGAAGTCGAGCACGCCGACCATCTCGCGCCCGGTCGCCTGGTTGAACTCTTCCACCTCCGGCATCGACTCGGTCAGCAGATACATGTGCTCCATGGCCAGCAAAGGCAGTTCGACGCCGACCATGCGGCCCACCTCGCGCGCCCACAGGCCGCCGCAGTTCACCACATGCTCGGCCTTCACCGTGCCCTGCTCGGTCACCACGTTCCAGGTGCCGTCCGCTTCCTGCGTCAATTCCAGCACGCGGTTGCGCAGCACGATTTCTGCGCCGAGTTTCTTCGCCGCCTTGGCGTAGGCGTGCGTGGTGCCGGAGGGGTCGAGATGGCCCTCGACCGGGTCCCACATGGCGCCGACGAAGTGTTTCTCATCCATCAGCGGGAACATCGCCTTGGCCTCGGACGGGGTGATGAGTTCGGTGTCCATGCCCAGATAGCGGCCCTTGGCATGCGCCAGCCGCAGGAAGTCCATGCGCTCCGGCGTGTCGGCCAGCATCACGCCGCCGGTCAGGTGCAGCGAGCAGGACTGGCCGGAAAGCTCCTCCAGCTCCTTGTACAATTGCACCGTATAAGCCTGCAGCTTGGCGACGTTGGGGTCGCCGTTCAGCGTGTGGAAGCCGCCGGCCGCATGCCAGGACGAGCCGGAAGTCAGCTCCGAGCGCTCGATCAGCATGACGTCGGTCCAGCCGGCGCGGGCGAGGTGGTAGAGAACCGAGCAGCCGACGACGCCGCCGCCGATGACAACCGCTTTTGCGTGGGATTTCATGGTGTTGATCTCGTGATTTCAGAAATGGATTCGGGTGCCGCGCGGATAAGCCACGGCAAGCCCGCTCAAAAATCCGTCGGGGCGCCGCCCTCGGCCTTGCGCCGTTCCACGAAGGCGTCGAGTTCTTCGCGGAGGGCGGGGTCCATGGCAGGCGCCTCATAGCCGGCCAGGCGCTCCTTCCACAGGCGGTTGGCGCGTTCCACCGCGGTCGGCGAGCCCGCCTCCGTCCATGTTTCGAAATTGCGCCAGTCGGAGATGATCGGCGAATAGAAGGCGTTCTTGTAGCGGGCCTGGGTGTGCGGCGTGCCGAAGAAGTGCCCGCCGGGGCCGACGTCGCGGATGGCGTCGATGGCAAGCGCGTCCTCGGAGAGGTCGAGCGGGGTCAAGAATTCCTGCACCATCTGCAGCAGGTCCACGTCCAGCATGAATTTTTCATAGGAAGCCCGGAGACCGCCTTCGAGCCAGCCGGCGCCATGCATGAGGAAGTTGCCGCCGCCCTGGATCGCGCCCCACAGCGAAAACACGCTCTCATAGGCGGCCTGGGCGTCCACCGCATTGGCCGCGCAGGTGTTCGACGTGCGGTAGGGCAGCCTGTAGCGCCGGGCCAGTTGGCCGCCGACGAGCTGTGCCTTCATGTATTCGGGCGTGCCGAAGGCGGGCGCGCCGGATTTCATGTCCACGTTGGAGGTGAAGCCGCCATAGCCGACCGGCGCGCCTTTCCGCACCATCTGGGTGAACGCGATGCCGGCAAGCGCCTCGGCGTTCTGCTGCACAAGCGCGCCGGCGATCGTCACCGGCGCCATGGCGCCCGAGAGCGTGAAGGGTGTCACGATCACCACCTGGCCGGCCGAGGACATCTGGATGATGCCCTCCATCATCGGGATGTCGAGCTTCAGCGGCGAATTGGTGTTGATGATGGTGAAGACGGAGGGCTCGCGTTCGAGCTGTTCGCGGCTGATACCGCGCGCGATGCGCGTGATCTCGATGCCGTTGACATTGCGCTCGCGGCCGAGCGAATAGATGTGGAAGACCTTATCCGTCAGCGTCGCGAGATCGCGGATGCACTCCAGATGGCGCACGGAGGGGTGGATGTCGATCGGCTCGACCGGATAGCCGCCTGTGGCGTGGATGACGTTGTGCATCTGCGCCAGCTTGAGGAAATTGCGGTAGTCGGCCTGGCTACCCGGACGGCGGCCCCGATCGAGGTCGGAGCAGTTCGGTGCGGAGGCGACCTGGGCGAAGAACACGTTGTCGCCGCCGAAGCGCACATTGTGCGCCGGGTTGCGGGCATGAATGGTGAATTCCGGCGGACAGTGCGCGATCAGCTCCAGGATCATGTCGGCGTCGAAGCGCACGCGCTCGGAGCCTTCCTTCACGTCGGCGCCATGCGCCTTCATGATGCGCCGCGCCTCCTCATGCAGCACGTCGACGCCGATTTCCTTCAGCACGCGCAGGGAGGCGAGGTGGATGGCTTCCAGCTCGTCGTCGGAAACCAGACGGGTGGGCTGGAGCGGGTTCTTCAACTGCCGGAAGGCGGGCTGCTCGAATGAGGCCGGGCCGGCGGCGCGTTTTCCCGCCCGCCCGCCGCGCCGGACATGGTCGGCGGCCGGTGCCGTTTCGGCGGGGTGCAGTGCGGTGGTCATGATCGTTCTCGCGAATGTGACGTTTTCCGCATAATGGACCGGGGCGCGCACCCGAATTGCGGAGGCGGCGACCAGTTGGGCGAGCAAAGCGACATTGCGGCGGGTCGCACCGCCAGCCGGCGGCATATGCCCACCGATCGCACCGCTGTGGGCCATTCCCGCGTGGCCCTGCTTGTGATAGCGGGCCTTCATGAGCACCTCGGCCCCTCAGGATATTCGGACAGCCCCGATGCCGCTGACGTCACTTGCGGGCGTCATCGCCAGCGTTTCGGTGTTCGCGGTGGCGCAGGGGCTGAGCTATCCGCTGTTCACCTTCCTCATGCAGAAGCACGGCATGAGCCCGGGCGAGATCGGCCTTTCGGCGGCGATGACGCCGCTGGGCATGATGGCCTCCGCGCTGCTGGTTCCCCGCCTCATCCGCGGTCTCGGGGCAGGTCGCCTCGCCGTGGCCTGCGCGCTTTCGGCGGCGCTGCTCTTTGTCGCCATCGGCCTGATGCAGAACTGGTTTGCCTGGTATCCGGTGCGTTTCCTGCTCGGCGCGGTGGTCAACCCGCTCTATATCCTGGGCGAGGTGTGGATGATCGCGCTGTCGCCGCCCGACAAGCGCGGCCGGTTCATGGGCGTCTTCAACGCCGTGACCGGGATCGGGTTCGCGGTCGGCCCGCTCACGCTGGCGCTGGTGGGCTCGGACGGGTGGGCGCCGCTCGTCGTCGGCATTGCGGGCTTCTTCGGCTGCGCCATGCTGCTGGCGGTCACCACGGGCCGGCTCGCCGGCTTTGACGACGGCGAGCCGGCCAAGGGCGTGCTGCATTTCTGGAAGGTGGCGCCGGCCCTGCTTTTGGCGGTGGTCGTGTCGGCGGCGGTCCAGCAGGGCACCTATTCGCTGCTGCCGGTGTTCGGCGCCTCCTACGGTCTGGCCGAGGCCACGCTGGCGGCTCTCATCACCACGATGTCGGTGGGCAATATCGTTCTGCAACTGCCGCTCGGCCTGATGGCGGAGCGCCTCGACGCCAGGGGCATGATCGTGGCCTGCGCGCTGATCAACCTTGCCTGCGCCCTGCTTTTGCCGGCGCTGGTGACGACGCCGGCGGTCTGGCCCCTGCTGCTCGTCATGGGCGGCACGGGCTACGGCATCTACACCATGGCTCTCGTCGAACTCGGCAACCGCTTTTCTGGCTCGACCCTGGTGGCCGGCAACGCCGCCTTCGGGCTGATGTGGGGTGCCGGCGGCATTCTCGGCGCGCCGGCCGCCGGCTTTGCCATGCAGAATGTGGGTCCGGCCGGGCTGCCCGGAACCATGGCCATCCTGACGGCTTCTCTCGTGATATTCGCGCTGTACCGGGCGCGGGCGCGCGCCCGATAGGGCAGGGCGCTTGAAACGGCGGCTTTCCGTCGATTAAAGTGCCGTGATGTTCCACCGTCGCAGCATATTGGCAGTCCTGCACGCGTCGACGCCGTCGCCGCGCACGCGCCATGCCGAATTGCTGCGCCTGTGCGCCCGCATCGGTTATTCGCCGCCCGCCTTTTCCTGAAGCGATCGCACCCGGCGCCCGCCGCCGGCCCCGATTTCGACAGGAAAGGCCAGAACATGACCTATCAGAACTATTCGCTGAAGCAGCTTCAGCAGATCGATGCTGCGCATCACCTGCATCCCTTTACCGACCATAAGGAACTGCGCGCGGCCGGCTCGCGCATCCTCACCCGCGCCGAAGGACCGTTCATCTACGATTCGGAAGGCCACCAGCTCCTCGACGGCATGGCCGGCCTGTGGTGCGTCAATGTCGGCTACGGCCGCGACGAACTGGCCGAGGCCGCCTACAGGCAGATGAAGGAGCTGCCCTACTACAACTCCTTCTTCAAATGCTCGACGCCGACGCCGGTGCTCTTGTCCAAGCGGCTGGCCGAAATCGCGCCCAAGGGCATCGGCCAGGTGTTCTATGGTTCGTCCGGCTCGGAAGCCAACGACACCGCGCTCAGGCTGGTGCGCCACTACTGGGCGCTGGAGGGCAAGCCGGAAAAGAACCGCATCATCTCGCGCCACATGGCCTATCACGGCTCGACCGTGGCAGGCGCCTCGCTGGGCGGGATGGGGCCCATGCACGAGCAGCTTGGCGGAGCGGTGCCCAACATCGCCCATGTCATGATGCCCTATGCCTTCGAACTGGCGCTGCCGGGCGAGAGCGACCATGATTTCGGCCTGCGTGCGGCCAAGGCGGTGGAGGACGCCATCCTGGAAGCCGGCGCCGACAAGGTGGCGGCCTTCATCGGCGAGCCGATCATGGGCGCCGGCGGCGTCAAGATTCCGCCGGCCAGCTACTGGCCCGAGGTGCAGCGCATCTGCCGCAAATACGACGTGCTGCTGATGCTGGACGAGGTCATCACCGCCTATGGCCGCACCGGCGAATGGTTCGCCGCCCAGTCGATGGGCGTGGAGCCCGACACCATCACCACCGCCAAGGCGCTGACCTCCGGCTACCAGCCGCTTTCGGCGTTGCTGGTGGGCGATCGCATCGCCAGGACCGTGGTCGAGAAGGGCGGCGAGTTCTATCATGGCTACACCTATGCCGGGCATCCGGTGGCCTGCGCGGTGGCGCTCGCCAATCTCGATATCATCGAGAAGGAAGGGCTGGTGGAGCGCGTGAAGACCGACACCGGCCCGTATTTCGCGCAGGCGCTGCGCGAGCGCGTTTCCGGCCATCCGCTGGTGGGCGAAACGCGTGCTTTCGGCCTGATGGGGGCCATCGAGATCGTCAAGGACAAGGCGACGAAGGAGCGCTTCAAGCCTTCGGGCAGCGCCGCCGTGGTGGTGCGCGACCATGCCATCGCAAACGGGCTGATGATGCGTGCCACCGGCGACACGATGATCCTGTCGCCGCCGCTGATCTGGACCCGCGAAACCATCGACATGTCCTGCGAGCGGATCGTCAGGGCGCTCGACCTTGCCGAGGCGGATCTGCGCCGCGGGTGAGCCCTGGCGTAACGGCCCGGCGGAACCATCCGCCGGGCCTGCCGTTGATTGCCGCAATCGATACGAACGGGGTCTTCAAATGGTCAAGAAAAGCCGCAGGGTCGCCACGGCGGCAGCCGCAGACCTCATGCTTGCGCCGATGGTGGCGTGGCTGCGTCTTCCGGTCATGGCGAGCGAGGCGTTGAGTACGACGCCATTTGGCAGGGAGACCGTTGCCGCGGCTTCGGAAAAGGCGGCGGCCGCCGCCGAAGGCCTGGTCGCCGCGCAGCTTGCGATGGCTGGTTCGATGCTGAGCTTCTGGCCGGAAGTGCTGGCGGGCCGGACGCCGTCGCTCCTTAACGGCGCGGCGGCCGAGCGCTCGCTGCATGCCGCTCTGAGGCCGGCGCGGCGCCGGGTGAAGGCCAATCTTCGCCGGCTGCGTCCCGGCCGCTGAACAGCGCGCCGCGAACGGCAAAGGCCGCACCCCAAGGGACGCGGCCTTGCCAGATACGCATGGCTTTCGCTTACTCGAACGCTTGCGAAACTCGAAGCTCCGGTACGCGAGACCTGATCCGGAGCGCTGGGCAGATGCGTTGTCCGCCTCGCTTTCCCTTCTACAGGCACATCGTTACCGACAGGTTAGCGATAGCTTAAGCAAATCTAAATTCGTGATTTTTTTGACGAAAATCTGCACTGGACCGCTGCGGGCCGGTGCGCTCATTCCTGCGCCACCAGCGGCAGTTCCGCGGTGTCGAAGATATGGGCGTCCTTGCGGGTTTCTTGCGCCACCTTCTGGATGTTCGGATTGTTGCGGATGGCCTGCCTGCCGGCCTCTATGACCAGATCGACCTCGGCGCGCGGCAGTTTCAGCCTCGTCTGTATCTTGTTGAGGCGGGCAAAAAGACCGGGATCGGCGTCGCGGAACGAAACGTGCTCGGTGGTCACGGTCACGCCACGGCAGTTCCATCCGGCCAGGGTGCCGCGGAGCTTGCGCACCTGGTCCCTGGAAAGACTGCAGCGATAGCGCACCAGTTTTTCCTGCCACTGTTCCAGGGCGAGGTCCACGGCATCGAAGCCGCTGCGGGTCGCCGAGGAGATGGCGGTTTGCGAGGCTGCAGCCAGGATCTTTCCGATATGGGGCGGCGTCTGGCTTTCGCCCCATTCGGGCGCCACGTATCTGCCGGCATCGGTGACGATGAAGAGGAAGTTATGCATCCGCACCGCCTGTCGGGGCGAGAGCGGCAAATAGGGCTCCACGGCCTTTGCCCGTTCGAGCGTGAGGCCGGTGATGCCGAGATTGTCGGTCAGGGCCCCGTCGAGAAGGCGGACATATTCGAGCTTGCCGTCGGACTGGTACGAATCCAGCGCACGCGCATAGGCCTGCAGGCGCACAGAGGGATTTTCCGCATCGATCGCCTTCTGCAGCCAGGCCGGGCGGCTGTATTTGCAATCCGTGCGCGGGGTGCGCAGGATGATCGGCGCGAACGCGATCGGCACGGCGGCGGAGGCGCCCACGGCCTCGGAAATCTTCAGGCGGTCCAGGTCGCTGCACAAGGCGGCGAAGGTATCCTGCGTGAAGAGGAAGGGCGTGTTGTTGTAGATGTCGGAGGCGGTGATCCACACGAGCGGCCGGTCGGGCTTGCGGAACGCCGAAAAGGTGGCTTGCTCGAAAAGATTGTCGTCCAGCCAGCGGGCGAAGCTGTTGCGGTCGTTGACGCCGCCGGCGAGCGCTGCCTTGACCACGGCGCCCGGCAGCGCCCTGGTCACCATGTAGGATTCTGCGTCCTTGTAGAGGAATTTCTCGCGGAAATCCTTGTAGCCCTCCTTGCCCCTGTAGCCGAGATAGGCCGCCGCCACCGCGCCACCCGAGGTTCCGGCGACGCTGCGGACGTTGTCGAGCAAAGTGCGGCGGTAGGGATGCTCGTCCACGGTGAACGAATCGAGCTCCAGCAGCACGCCATGGGCGAATGCCGCGGCGCGCGTGCCGCCGCCGGAAAAGGAAAGGGCCACGACCGTCGAGCCGTCGTCACCCCGGTCGGGGATGTATTGCGCCGAGGGTGCGGCCGGCTCAGGGGTGACGAAATTGATCGGGGTGGTGTTGACCACGGCACAGCCCGAAGCGGCGATTGCCGCGGCGAGGCCCGTCGCCGCGAGCAACCTCGAAAAAATGCCTTGCACCCGTTGTCCCCCGACTTTGCCGCATTCGCTTTCGCGGGGCAAAATTGCACGCCCGCGCCGGCTCTTCAAGCCGCTGCGGCGAAGCCTTCAGTCAGGGGCGCAGGCGCAATGCCGGAAGCGCCGCTCCTCGTTCAGTCCTGGGCTTCCCGGCCGGACACTTCCGTCACGGCGATGCGGAAGAATATGTGCGGCGAATGGCTCGTTACAGGCGGTTGGGCGGGTTTCAGCGCGCCTGGCTCCCACCAGTCGGAATGCTTCGCCAGCAGCGTCCAGGCCTGGTCGCGCTCGCGTTTGAAGCCGATTCGGTCGGGCAATTCCTCATAACGGCCTTCCGCCACCACGCTCTGCCAGCCGCGGCCCTCGCCCTTCACGTCAACCAGCACGCACACGAGCGGGTTCGCGCGCATGAAGTCGATCTTCCGCCCGGGCATGGAGAAGGCGTAGAGATGGTTCTCCTGATAGGCGTAGTAGATGGGCACGACATAGGGCTGGCCGTCCATGGAGCAGGCGAGCCGGCCGACGCGATGCGAGGACAGAAGTTTCGTGCATTCCAATGTCGACAGGTTGCGAATCCACATCGTTGCGATCTCCCGTAAGGGCCGGTTGCGGCCCGTCATCTTCCTTGTCCAGGGCCCCGCGGCGCCATACGCTCGCTTTCCAGCGCATGGAGCGTGCCCGTGACCTCGTCGTCGGTCAGTTGCGGAAAGCTCAGATAGTAATAGCCGAGGGCCCGGAAACGCAAAGGGCGCTCGAGGCACACGACCCGGTCGGCCTCCTGCGCCAGTTCCCGTGCCGTTTCGGGCGGGGCGACCGGCAGGGCCGCGACCACCTCGCGCGGGCCGCGCCGCTTCAGCGCGCGCAGTGCCGCCTTCATCGTCGTGCCCGTCGCCGCGCCGTCGTCGACCAGTATGGCGGTGCGCCCGGCGACGGACAGCGGCTGGCGGTCCCCGCAATAGGCGTGCCGCCGCCGCTCGAGTTCCGGGCGCTCCTGGGCGGCCAGCGCCGCCACGTCGGCATCGTCCAGCCGGTAGGCCTCGATGATCTCGCGGTTGCGGACCAGGTCGGGCGGATTGCCGTCCACGATGGCCGCGATCGCCAATTCGGGATTGCCTGGAGCGCCGACCTTGCGCACGATCATCAGATCCAGCGGCGCCGCCAGCCTGCGGGCGATTTCGGCGCCCACGGGCACGCCGCCGCGCGGCAGCGCCAGCACGACCGGGTCGGGCAGGGAAAGGCGGGCAAGTTCGTCCGCCAGTAGCTGCCCCGCTTCCTGCCGGTCGCGGAACATGGTCAGCGATCCTGCCGCGCCATGCCGCGGCGTTTTGTGCCCAGATTGCGCATCGCGCTGCGTTCTCCACAAGCGTTCCAATAGATAAAGCCCGCCCCGGCCCCGGCAACATTGACCGGGATCAAAGCCGGGGCCGAGGCACGCGGAACAAAGCGGACGCCGCGGCGTTTGCCGTCTTTCGATCCGGGTTCCGCCATGGCGCCGCGCAGCTTCTGGAAGGGCTATCTGAAACTGTCGCTTGTCACCTGCCAGGTGGCGATGGTGCCGGCGACCTCCGATCGCGACAAGCTGCGCTTCCACACGCTCAACCGCGCCACCGGCAATCGCGTGGAAAGCCGCTACGTCGACGCGGTAACCGGCAAGCCGGTGCGCGAGCAGGACGAGGTCAAGGGCTATCCGCTCGGCGAGGACCGCTTCGTTCTGATGGAGGACGAGGAACTGGAGGCGGTGGCGCTGGAAAGCACCCGCACGATCGACATTCAGATGTTCGTGCCGCGCGATTCGATCGGCTGGATCTGGCTCGACAAGCCGCACTACCTGTCGCCCGACGACAAGGTGGCCGAGGAAGCGTTCTCGGTGATCCGCGACGCCATGGCGGCTACCCGCACGGTCGGCATCTCGCGGCTGGTGCTCTACCGGCGCGAACGCTCCGTCATGCTGGAGCCGCGCGGAAAAGGCATCGTCGTGTGGACGCTGCACTACGGCGACGAGGTGCGCCATGCGGAAGCCTATTTTTCCGGCATCGACGGCCACAAGCCCGCACGCGAGGAGATCGCCCTGATCGGCAGGCTCATCAAGGAACGCACCAGGGACTGGGGTCCGGACATGGTCGGCGATCCGGTGCAGAAGAAGCTCAAGGCGATCATCGCCGCGAAGAAGAAAAAGGCCCCGCCGCCGAAGGCCAAGCCGCAGGAGAAGCCTCAGGCCAAGTCCGGCAACGTGGTTTCGATCATGGACGCGCTTCGCAAGAGCGTGGAAGCCGAGAAGCGCGGCAAACGGCCTTAGGGTATTACGCCTTCCTGCGCCTTCTTGTTGTTTTCTGCGGGTCCGGCAGCGGCGCGGCACGCCTGCGGAAATCCTCCCACGGGTCGGAAGCCAGGTTGTCGAGGCGCGCCATCGCGTTGGCTACGGTGAAGTGGGAGGAGGTGATGGCGGGTGAAAGTTCTTCCCAGGCAAGCGGCATGGCAACAGTTGCGCCGGCCCGCGCGCGGCTGGAATAGGGCACGATCGCAGTTCCGCCACGCGTGTTGCGCAGGTAGTCCACGAAGATGCGGCCCTTGCGCTCGGCCTTGGCTGCCTTGGCAATGAAGCGGCCGGGGCTGTCGGCGGCCATGGCATCGGCAATGTCCTTGCAGAAGTCCTTCACCGCCTCCCACCCGGCCGCCGGCCGCAAGGGTGCGACCACATGCAGGCCCTTGCCGCCGGTGGTCTTGACGAAGGGGCAAAGCCCGGCGGCCTCCAGTCGCTCGCGCGTTTCGCGGGCGGCCCCCAGCATGTCCTCCCATGCCACGGCCTCTCCCGGGTCCAGGTCGATCACGATCTGGTCCGGCCTTTCCAGGTCGTCGAGCGCGGATTGCCAGGAATGGATTTCGAGCGCGCCGCCCTGGACCAGCCCGAACAGGCCGGCAAGCCCGTCTATGGCCGGCAGCGGTTCGCCGGCCTCGTCCTGCGGGTCGTGAAAGGTGAGGATTTCGGGGCTGAGTCCTTTCCAGACGTGCCGCTGGAAGAAGCATTGCGCCGCCGTGCCGCCAGGGCAGCGCAGCAGAACCAGCGGCCGCGACACCACAAGCGGCGCCATGAAGCGCCAGACCTGCGCGTAATAGCTGGCGAGGCCTTGCTTGGTCACGCCCGCATCCGGCCAGTAGACGCGGTCGGGATGGGTGAGCCGCACGGCGGGCTGCGGCGCTTCAGCGGCCTTGGCGGCGGGTTTGCCGGCGGGTTTCTCGCGCACCACCTCCTTTGCCGGCTTGTCCTCGCGCAGGCCGCGGAAGGCTGCGTGCCGCATCAGCCCGTCCGCCGTCCAATGCTGGAGTTCGACCTCGGCCACGAGGAGCGGTTCGACAAAGCGCACCTGCCGGCGCTGGTCGGCGTCGAGCTTGCCGGCAAAGGGCGAATCCGGCCGCTCGATCGCATGCAGCTTCTTGTAGAGATCCTGCGCCACGGCACGGCTGAAGCCGGTGCCGACACGTCCGGCATGGATCAGCTTGCCATCCTCGAAATGACCGAGCACCAGCGACCCTATCGCCGTGTCGGAAGTGGACGACGGCACGTAGCCGCCGATGACTATCTCCTGGCGGGCACTGCATTTGGACTTGATCCAGTCGCGGCCGCGGCCGGAGACGTATTTCGAGCCCGCCCGCTTCGATACCACTCCTTCCAGGCTGAGCCGGCAGGCATGGCGCAGCACCATCTCGCCGTTCTCGTCGAAATGATCGCTGAAACGCAGCGCCTCATTCGGCACGCCGTCCATGAGACGCCGGAGCGCCGCCTTGCGGTCGAGAAGCGTGGAGCCGCGCAGGTCCATGCCGTCGAGATAGAGCAGGTCGAAGAGATAGAAGACGAAACGGTCGGTTCGCCCCTCGCTGAGGTCGGCCTGCAGGGCCGAGAAATCGGAGGCCCCCGTCGCGCCCTCCACGACAAGCTCGCCGTCCAGGATCGCCTGGCTGGCCGGCAGCGCCGCAAGGGCGGTGGGAATTGTCTTGCCGAACTTGGCTGTCCAGTCGAGGCCGCCGCGCGTCAAGAGCCGCGCCTTGCCGTCGGCGATATGGGCTTGCAGGCGATAGCCGTCGAACTTGATCTCATGCACCCAGCCCGCGGCGGTCGGCGGGTGCGCCTTGAGCGTCGCCAGCGCCGGGGCGACGAAATCGGGCATCGCCGCGCGTTTCGCCCCCTTGGCGGGGGCGGCCGAGGCAGAGGCAGAGGTCTTCCCGGGTTTCCTGTCGATCCTGCCCGTCTTCGACGACCAGCCCGGCGCCTCGCCGGCGACATCGGCGACCTGCCTGCCGGTCTTCACCGATTCCGGCCGCTCCTCGAGGATGTCGGGCTCGTCCGGCGTGCGCGCCTTGTCGTCCTCGCCCTTAATCAGCAGCCAGTTCTCCCGCTTCTCGCGCGGCCTTTGCGCCATGCGCACGAGATGCCAGCGCCCGGCAAGCTTCTGGCCGGACAGTTCGAATTCCAGATGGCCCTTGGCCAGGCCCTTTTCCGGATCGCCGATCGGCTTCCATTGCCCGCGATCCCACACGATCACGGTGCCGCCGCCATATTCGCCCTTGGGGATGGTTCCCTCGAAATCGCCGTAGTCGAGCGGGTGGTCCTCGACATGGACGGCCAGCCGCTTCTCTCCCGGCACGAGGCTCGGGCCGCGCGTGACCGCCCAGCTCTTCAGCACGCCGTCCAGTTCCAGACGGAAATCGTAGTGCAGGCGGCGCGCGTCGTGCTTCTGCACCACAAAGGAAAGGCTGGCGCGTCGCTTGCGGGCGCGCCCCTGCGGTTCCGGCGTTCTGGAGAAGTCGCGCTTGCGCAGATAGCTGTCGAGGCTCATCGGTCAGCTCGCCTTGCGCCTGGGGGCGGCGGACTTCGCCGCGCCCTGCCTGGTCGCCGCAGCGCTCTTGCGCAGGGCGTCCATCAGGTCGATGACGCCGCCTTCGCGCGCCCGCTTCGGCGGTTCGATCTTGCGGCCCTCCATCTTGGCCTTCACCAGTTCGGCAAGCGCCGCATCGTAGCGGTCGTCGAAGCCTGCCGGATCGAACTTGCCGGCCTTGGTTTCGATGATGTGCCTGGCCAGGTCGAGCATCTCGCCCTTGATGTGCATGGCCGGAATGTCGGCGAAGGCGGCATCGGCGGCCCGCACCTCGTAGTCGAAATGCAGCGTGTTCGCCGTCAGCCCCTGTGCTTGCGGGCGGATCAGCAGCGTGCGCACGCGCCTGAACAGCACCGAACGCGCCAGAGCGACGACATTGCGGTCGCGCAGGCCCTCGCGGATCACCGCAAAGGCTTCCTCGGCGACCTCGTCTGCGGGCGCGAGGAAATAGGGCTTGTCGAAATAGACGGTGTCCACTTCGTTGCAGGGGATGAAAGCCTCCACCTTCAGCGTCTTGTCGCTTTCCGGCACCACCGCCGCGATCTCGTCGGGCTCCAGCACCAGATACTGGCCTTTCGTGGTCTCGTAGCCCTTTACCTGGTCCCCTCGTTCCACCACCTTGCCGGTCTGCTCGTCCGCATATTCGCGCCGCACCCGGTTTCCCGTCTTGCGGTTGACGACGTGGAAGGAAATGCGCTCGGAAACCGAGACGGCCGAATAAAGGGCGACCGCGCAGGAAAGCTGCTCGATCGTCAGGAAGCCTTTCCAGAGCGCGCGCGTCTCCATCCCCTGACCTGGCTCCTGCCTGTGCATTGCCTCCTCAATGCGGCTGCGGCGGCATGGTTCCCGAACCTCCACATTTGCCGGAACGATCCGGCCGCTGGCGCATTTGGGTTCGGGACCGGCCGAACGAGGGAGGCCGGCAACCTGTGAGGTTTTGCTCCATGAAGATCGCACATGTCGCTCCGCTCTACGAGTCGGTGCCGCCGAAGCTCTACGGAGGGACCGAGCGCATCGTCTCCTATCTCACCGAGGCGCTGGTCGAGCTTGGCCATGACGTGACGCTTTTCGCCAGCGGCGACACCGTGACCTCGGCGAAGCTGGTCGCCTGCCGGGAGCGCGCGCTGCGGCTCGATCCGCGGCCGCTGAAGTCGGAGATCGCGGCGCATCTTTCCATGCTTGCCGAGGTGCGCCAGCGTGCGGCCGAGTTCGACGTCATCCACTTCCACCTCAGCCATTTCCAGCATTTCCCCTTCTTCGAGCAGATGGCGGGGCGCACAGTGACGACCCCGCATGGCCGGCTCGACTATGTCGACCTCGCGCCCGCCTATGCGCGCTTCCCGCGCTTCCCGATGATCTCGATTTCGCGCAGCCAGAGGACGCGGCTGGCCAATGCCAACTGGCTGGCCACCATTCATCACGGGCTGCCGCTCGACCTCTACGAACCCGACTATGAGGCGGCGGCCGGCGGAACCTATCTCGCCTTCCTCGGCCGCCTCTCGCGCGACAAGCGGCCGGACCGCGCCATCGAGATCGCGCGCCGCGCCGGGCTGAAGCTCAAGCTTGCCGCCAAGATCGGGGATGACGACCGCGCCTATTTCCACGAGAAGGTGGAGCCGCTGATCGACGGCGACCGTGTCGAATATGTCGGCGAGATCGAGGAGGCGCGCAAGGCGCAATTCCTCGGCAATGCGGCCGGGCTGGTGTTCCCCATCGACTGGCCGGAGCCGTTCGGGCTTGTCGTCATCGAGGCGATGGCCTGCGGTACGCCGGTGATCGCCTGGAATTGCGGCGCCATGCCCGAGATCGTCGACCCTGGCGTGACCGGCTTCCTGGTGGAAACGATCGAGGATGCGGTGGCCTCGGTGCCGGACCTTCTCGGGCTGGATCGCCGGCAGGTGCGCGGCACCTTCGAGGCGCGCTTTTCGGCCGCCCGCATGGCAAGCGACTACGTGGCCGCCTATGCGCGCCTCCTGGGCGGCGACGTCGATGCGAAGGCATCTTGAGCCGCCGTGGCGATGCGGGCTAAAAATGCCGCCATGGACGTGAAGCCGCTCGATGAGCGCAAGCTCGATCCTGCAGTGGCGCTGGCTGCTCTCGACGAAACCGGCCCGCGCGAGCCGCATCGCCTGTTTGCTCTCAAACATGGCGACTGCTTCGCGGTGGCCGACGCCTATGGCGACATACGCGGGGCGGGCGACGGTTTCTTCCGCGACGACACGCGGGTTCTGTCGGAATTCCGGCTCACGCTCGGCGGTCGCTCCACCTCGCTGCTCGGCGCCTCGCTCAGCCAGGACAACGTGCTGTTCACGAGCAACCTCACCAACCTGCCGATCAAGAGCGCCGGCGGTCGCGACATACCCCAGGGCGGCATCCATATCGAGCGTGTGCGGCTGATCTGGGAGGACCGTCTGTTCGAGCGCATCACCCTTTCCAACTACAGCCAGGAGCATTCCACGGTGCTCCTGTCGCTGCAGTTCGCGGCCGATTTCCGCGACATGTTCGAGGTGCGCGGCTCCACGCGGCCCAAGCGCGGCGTCACGCATGCGGCAGAGACCGGCGGCAACTCGGTGCTGCTGCGCTATGAGGGACTGGACAGGCTGGTGCGCAGCTCGGTGCTGTCCTTTTCGCAGGCGCCGGACCAGCTCATGGAGAACCGGGCCGATTTCTACATCGCCGTCACCAAGCGCAGCCGCAGGACGCTCTATGTCGAGGTCGGCGCCGCGCTCGAGGACGCTCCCGGGCGCGAGCGGTTTCGCGCGGCGACGGCGCGGGCGCGCTTTTCCATGCGGGCCAAGCGCCGCCACGGCGGCACCGTGCACAGTTCCGGACGCGTCTTCAACGACTGGGTCCAGCGCGCCCGCGCCGACGTGGCGCTGCTGACCACCGAGCTTGCCACCGGCCCCTATCCCTATGCCGGCATTCCCTGGTTCTCCACCGCCTTCGGACGCGACGGCGTCATCTCGGCCTTGCAGATGCTGTGGCTCAATCCGGGGCTGGCGCGCGGCGTGCTCGCCTTCCTGGCGCAACACCAGGCCACCGAGACCTCGCCCTTCAGCGACGCCCAGCCCGGCAAGATCATGCACGAGACCCGCAAGGGCGAGATGGCCGCGCTGGCGGAGCTTCCGTTCGGCCGCTACTATGGCGGCGTCGACACGACGCCGCTCTACATCCATCTGGCCGCCGCCTATGCGGACCGCACCGGCGACATGGGCTTCATCGAGGAATTGTGGGATTCGCTCGCTGCCGCCGCCGGCTGGATGGAGGACGTCAGCCGCGAAACCGGCTTCGTCACCTATCAGCGGGCGGCCGAAAGCGGCCTGGCGAACCAGGGCTGGAAGGACAGCTTCGATTCCGTCTTCCATGCCGACGGGCGTATCCCCAAGGGACCGATCGCCCTTGTCGAGGTGCAGGGCTATGTGTTCGCCGCCTATCGCGGCCTTGCCGCCCTTGCCAGGCGCCGCGGCGAGGAGGTCGAGGCCAGGCACTGGGAGCACCGGGCTGAAACGATGCGGGCACTGGTGGAAAAGCGCTTCTGGATGGAGGATCTCGGCACCTACGCGCTGGCCATCGACGGCGAGGGGGAGCCCTGCAAGGTGCGCACCTCCAATGCCGGGCATCTGCTCTATGTCGGCCTGCCGACGCCGGCGCGGGCGCGCATGGTCGCGGACCAGCTCCTTTCGGCCTCTTTCCACTCGGGCTGGGGCATCCGCACGCTGGCCGACGATGCCATCTTCTTCAATCCCATGTCCTATCACAACGGCTCCATCTGGCCGCACGACACCGCCATCTGCACGGCCGGGCTCGCCCGCTATGGGGTGCGCGACAGCGTGGTGCGGCTGATGAGCGGCACCTTCGAGGCGGCGGTGCATTTCAACATGCGCCTGCCCGAGCTTTTCTGCGGCTTCACCCGGGCGCCCAGCGAGGCGCCGATCGCCTATCCGGTGGCCTGCCTGCCGCAGGCCTGGTCGGCGGGGGCGGCCTTCATGTTCATGCAGGCCTGCCTCGGGATCGAGATCGACGGTTGGAAAGGCGCCATCAACGTGACGCGGCCGCGCCTGCCGATCGGCATCGACAATCTGGTCGTGCGCCACCTGCGCGTCGGGAGCGCGACCGTCGACCTGAATTTCCAGCGGGTCGGGGACCGGGTGGTCGCCTTCCTGGACGACCGGCACGAAGGGCTTGCGCCGCTCATCGTGCGAAGCTGAGCCGGGCGTCAAGGCGGAACCGATAGGCAGGTTGCGCGTTGGCTTGCGTGGCCGGACACGCAGAAATCCGGATGCCCCTAAACTTTCCTATGGTCACGGCACGAACCATCGGGCCGGAGGAAGTTCGATTTCCATGAGCAGCAACGGGTTCGATGTCATTCATTCCATGCCGGCGATCTGGGCCTTCGTCATCGCCAGCCTGCTCTTGTCCATGGCGGCGGTGGCGCTGTCGCTGAGATGGGTGCGCCGTGCCCGGTCGAATGCTTCCATGTCGGCAAGAACGGGGCCGGCAAGATCGGGGATGGCAAGATCGGGCGGCGATCCGGCAAATGCGCGCTACGATGCCGCGACCGAGGGCACGCACACGCCGCTGCGCGAGTTCGAGAAGAACGGGCAGTCGGCAGATGCGGCGCTTGTCAACTGGACCCCCGACACGCTGCGCAAGATCCTGGCCGACGAACTGCCGGGCGCGCAGGTCATCGTGGTATCCAACCGCGAACCCTATATCCACAATCTCAAGAAAGATCCGGGGCTCAAGAAAGATCCGGGACTCAAGAAAGACCCCGGGAAACGGCCCGGCGGCGATATCGAGGCGGGCAGGGTGGAACTGGTCGTGCCTGCCAGTGGCCTGGTCTCGGCGCTGGAGCCTATCACGCGTGCCTGTGCGGGCACCTGGATCGCCTATGGCGGCGGCTCGGCCGATCGTCTCACCGTGGACCGGAACGACTGTGTGCAGGTGCCGCCCGACAACCCCTCCTATACGCTGCGGCGGGTGTGGCTGACGCAGGAGGAGCACGACGGCTACTATCTCGGCTTTGCCAATGAGGGGTTGTGGCCGTTGTGCCATATCGCCTTCACGCGCCCGGTGTTCCGCGCCTCCGATTGGGAAACCTACCAGGCGGTGAACCGCAAGTTCGCCGACACGGTGGTGAAGGAGGCGCGCAACGAGCGGCCCATCGTGCTGGTGCAGGACTACCATTTCGCGCTTCTGCCGCGCATGATCCGGGAGCGGCTGCCGGAGGCGATCGTCATCACCTTCTGGCATATCCCGTGGCCGAACTCCGAGGTGTTCAGCATCTGCCCGTGGCGCGAGGCGATCCTGGACGGGCTGCTCGGCAGTTCAATCATCGGCTTCCACACGCAGTTCCATTGCAACAATTTCATCGAAAGCGTCGACCGCTTCCTGGAGAGCCGCATCGAGCGCGAGGACGCGGCGATCTCCTATGGCGGCCAGACCAGCCTGGTCCATGCCTATCCGATCTCCATCGAGTGGCCGCCGACGCAGCTCGAAAGCCTGCCGCCGGCTGCGGAATGCCGCAGGCGCCTGCGCGACAAATACGGGCTTGGCGAGGAGGTGCGGCTATGCGTGGGCGTGGAGCGGCTCGACTATACCAAGGGCATAGTGGATCGTTTCCGCGCGCTGGAGGAACTGTTCACGCGCCATCCCGAATGGATCGGCAGGCTGACCTTCCTGCAGGTGGCGGCGCCGAGCCGCGGCACGCTGCCCGCCTACCGCCGGTTGCACGAGGAATGCCGCCGCCATGCCGAGGCGCTGAACCGGCGCTTCGGCGGCGACGGCTACAAGCCGGTGCTGATGGTGGCCGAGCATCATTCGCAGGACCAGGTCTATGCGATCTACCGCGCCGCCGACGTATGCCTGGTCACCAGCCTGCATGACGGCATGAACCTTGTGGCCAAGGAATTCGTGGCGGCGCGCGACGACGAGCAGGGCGTGCTGCTGCTTTCCACCTTCGCCGGGGCGTCGAAGGAACTTCTGGAGGCGCTGATCGTCAATCCCTACGACGCCGGCATGATGGCGGATGCGCTGGCGCAGGCGCTGACCATGAGCCGGGAGGAGCAGCAGAGCCGCATGCGCCGCATGCGCGAGATCGTGCGCGACAACAATGTCTACCGCTGGGCTGGCAGCATGCTTCTCGACGCCGCCCGGCTGCGCAAGCGCGGCGACATCGAGCGCATCACAGGCGGCGGCGACGGGCCGCCCGCGGCCGCCGCAAGCAACGTCGTCTCCATGTTCGAGCGCAGGCGGGCGGCCGCGCTGTGAGATTGCCCCACGACGCATCGCTGCCGGCTCCGCCGGACCTGGAGGGCGCCGGCTGGGCGCTTTTCCTGGACATCGACGGCACCCTGCTCGAACATGCCGCCCATCCCGATGCGGTAGTCGTCGGCGAGGAGCTGAAGACGCTGCTCTCCCGCCTGGAACGCGATCTGGACGGTGCGCTTGCATTCGTGACGGGACGTTCGATTTCGGCGGTCGACCGCCTGTTTGCGCCGCTCAGGCTGCGCGCAGCCGGTCTTTACGGACTGGAGCACCGGCTGGACCCGGGCGGGCCGGTCGAGGCCGCCGACGAGCCGGCGGACATTGCCGCCCTCGCCGAAGCGGTGCAGGCCGAATTCGCCGGCAAGGAGGTGCATATCGAGCGCAAGGGGCCGATCCTGGCCATCCACACCCGCGCGGCGCCGCATCTGCTCGCCCGCGCCATCGGCCTGGTCGAAGAGGCGCTTTCCCGGCTGCCGCCGGGCTATCGCGTGCTGCCCGGCAACGCCGGAGTGGAACTGATGCCGCTGGAGGCGGCCAAGGGCGCGGCGATCCAGCGTTTCATGGACATGCCCGCCTTTTGCGGCCGGCGCGCGGCGTTCCTCGGTGACGATACCTCCGACGAGAACGGCTTTACGGCGATCAACGCGGAGGGCGGCCTGTCGATCCGGATCAAGCCGAGCGGGCCGACCGCTGCCGGATATGCCATCGCCGATGTTGCTGGCGCGCTGGAATGGCTGGAGCGCCAGGTGCGATCGAGGGCTTAGTCCTGCGCCACGGTCAGCCGTGCACCGGCCCCGGCAAGCGCGGCGGCAACCTCCGGTGGCGGCGGCCGGTCGGTGGCGAGTTCCTGCACCGCGTTGAAGTTGCACACCTGCACAAGGCCCCTGCGGCCGAATTTGGTGTGGTCGGTGATGACCACCGAGCGCTGGCCGCGTGCCAGCACGACGCGGGCAAACTCGGCTTCGGCCAGGTCGTGGTCCATGATGCCGGTGGCGGCATCCACCGCGCCGGCCGAGATCACCGCATGGTCGACACTGAAGCGGCTGACGAATTCGATGGCCGAGACGCCGAAGGCCGCGCCGGAATCGCTGCGCAGCTCGCCGCCCGCCATGTGCACCCGGTTGCCGTTGACGGTGGCCAGCGTGCGGGCGATGTCGGAGGAATTGGTCACCACCGTCAGCCGCCGGCGGCCGAGCAGTTCGCGCGCCAGGAAGCTCGTGGTGGTGCCGGTGTCGAGCATGACGGATTCGCCGTCCCGGATGGTCTGCGCCACCATGCGCGCGATCGCCCGCTTGGCGTCGGCGTTCTCACGCATGCGCCGCTCGAAGGGCGCTTCGCCGGCCATCGAGGGCAGGCCGATGGCGCCATGCATCTTCAGTACCGCGCCGCTGTCGGTCAGAGGCTTGACGTCACGGCGCACCGTCTCCAGCGAAACCTCCAGCCTGTCGGCCAGGCTGGCGATGGTGACCATGCCTTCTTCCTGCAGCAGCCGCAGGATCTCGCCGTGTCGCTTGGAATATCCCATCGTGCCTCCCGATGCCCGATTTTTACGCATTGACAGCAAGATTTACAAGGGTTTCGGGCAAAGTCGGTCAGATTGCGGAAGAAAAGCCACAAAACTGCGTTGACAACTGCGCCGAAGCCCGTGACATTGACGAACCTGAAGGTTCAGGCGATCCCCCGCGACAGACGGAGACGCCGGCGGCTTTCAAGGAGAGCGCCGGGCAGGTGAGGGCCCCCGGTGCAAGAGCAGGGAGGCTCCAGATGCTATTGCGCAACAGTACCCTTGTCGCCGCAATCGGGGCGTTTGCCCTTGCCACGGCGGTTTCGCTCGGCGCCGCCCGGGCACAGGATTCGTCCGATCCGATCAAGCTCACGCTGCATGACTGGACCGGCCAGCTCATCACCACCCACATCATGGGCGAGGTGCTGAAGAAGGCCGGCAACAATGTCGACTACGTCCAGGCCGACTATCTGGCGCAGTTCGCCGGCCTGGAGACCGGCGACCTCGACGTGGCGATGGAGATGTGGGAGACCACCGGCCGCGAGGCCATGGACGCGGGCATAGCCACCGGCAAGGTCGAGAATTTCGGGCCGACCGGCATGAAGGCGAAGGAAGAGTGGTGGTATCCGCTCTACATGAAGGAGAAATGCCCCGGCCTGCCCAACTGGGAAGCGCTGAAGGACCCGGCCTGCGCGGAAGCCTTCTCCACTGCCGAGACCGCGCCGAAGGGCCGCTATCTCGGCGGGGCCGTGACCTGGGGCGGTTTCGACGAGGAGCGGGTCGAATCGCTCGGACTGCCGTTCGAGGTCATCCATGCCGGCACGGATGCCGCGCTGTTCGCCGAGCTTGAAAGCGCCTACCAGCGCCAGGCGCCGATCATGCTGTGGATCTACGCCCCGCACTGGTCGCAGGTGAAATACAAGGGCGAATGGGTCGAATTCCCCGAATATACCAAGGAATGCTACGAGGACCCGAGTTGGGGCGTGAATCCCGACATGGCCTATGATTGCGGCAAGCCGTTCGGCGAGATCTGGAAGGTGGGCTGGGTCGGCGTGAAGGACAAGTGGCCGCATGCCTACGAGGCGATCAAGGCCTTCCATGTCGACAATGACGAGATGGGCCAGATGATCGCTAAGGTCGACCTCGAAGGCCAGGCGATCGATGCCGTGGTGGCCGAATGGATGGGCGCCAACGAGGCCCGCTGGTCCGAGTGGATCAAGAAATAAGGCGCAAGAAGCCCTCCCGCCGCGCCTGAGCGGCGGGAGAGGCTGCCAACCAGTCACCGACCTTCGTCGAATCTGCCGGATGAAACATGGCTCATTCGAACCCAAAGCTTGTCTGCCGCAATGTCTGGAAGATCTTCGGCGCCCGCGCGCGCGAATTTCTTGACGGTGCCGGCCCCGACACCGGCATCGATGCGCTGCGCAGGCACGGGCTGGTGGGAGCCGTGCGCGACGTCAATCTCGAAGTGCGTGAAGGCGAGATCTTCATCATCATGGGCCTGTCGGGTTCGGGCAAGTCCACGCTCGTGCGCTGCCTGTCCCGGCTGATAGAGCCGACCGCGGGCGAAATCCTGTTCAACGGCGAGAACCTGCTCAAGGCCAACGACGCGCGCATGATCGAGATCCGCCGTCACCAGATGGGCATGGTGTTCCAGCATTTCGCCCTGCTGCCGCATCTGACGGTGCTGGCCAATGTGGCCTTTCCGCTGGAGGTGCAGGGCGTCGACAAGGCGACGCGGGAGGCGCGCGCCCGCAAGATGATCGACCTTGTCGGCCTCTCCGACAAGGAGGGATTCTTCCCGCGCGAGCTTTCCGGCGGCCAGCAGCAGCGCGTCGGCATTGCGCGCTCGCTGGCGGTCGAGCCGGAACTTTGGTTCCTCGACGAGCCCTTCTCGGCGCTCGACCCGCTGATCCGGCGCGAGATGCAGGACGAATTCATCCGCCTGCAATCCGTGCTGAAGAAGACGATCGTCTTCATCACCCATGATTTCGACGAGGCGATCCGCCTGGCCGACCGCATCGCCATCATGAAGGACGGCGCCATCGTGCAGGCGGGCACGCCGGAAGACATCGTGCTCAACCCGGCCAGCGACTATGTCGCCGAATTCACCCGCAACGTGGCCAAGTCGAAGGTTGTGCGGGCCGCGTCGCTCATGCGACCGGCGGACGGGCAGGCCGGGCGCGCCAACGGGCTGGAGGTGCACGCCCGCGCCACGGTCGCCGAAGCGGCCCCGCTTTTCGGCGAAGCCACGCAGAGGCTGCGCGTGGTCGATGCGCATGGAGCCACCATCGGCATGCTGGAGCGCGCCGACGTGGTCGACCTGATGATGCGGGGCTGACATGAGCATGCCCGCGCGCCCGTTGGAAAGCGAGATGTCCGCGCGCCGGCAGGTGCCGATCGGGCTCGGAGCCGGCACGGTGGCGTGGGCGGCGGCCCTGGTCCTGTTCGTCGGCTTCTGGCAGCTCGGCGGAAACGCGAAATGGGCCTTCGACTATCCGAAGGCATGGCAGATTCCGGCGCAGCGCTGGATCGGCAGCGCCATGAAATGGCTGGTCGACAGCGCCAGCTTCGGGCTTTTCACCTTCACCGATCTCACCCGCTTCATCGCCTCCGTCATCGACCTGCCCTACAGGCTTATCCTGAGCCTTTTGTCCACCGGCTTCCTGTCGGGACAGGGCTCGAACGCGGTGGAGATCGTGCCGCCGCTGTCCTGGGTCGCGGTGATCCTGATCGTGGGCCTGATGGGCTATCATGCCGGCGGGCGGCGGCTGGCCGCCCTGGTGGTGCTCTGCTTCGGCTTCCTGGCGGTTTTCGGCCAGTGGAACAGCGCCATGGTGACGCTGGCTTCCATACTGGTGGCCGCCCCGCTCGGCATCGTCGGCGGCCTGCTGCTGGGCATTGCCGCCTATCGCTGGCCCCGTTTCGAGCGGGCGCTGACGCCGCTGCTCGACCTCATGCAGACCGTTCCGGTCTTCGCCTATCTGGTGCCGATCCTGTTCCTGTTCGGCTTCGGCCCGACGGCGGCGGCGGTCGCCACGCTGATCTACGCCATGCCGCCGATGACGCGCGTGACCACGCTGGCGCTGCGCGCCGTGCCTTCCGAATTCCGCGATCTCGGCCACATGATCGGCTGCACGCGCCGGCAGATGACGTGGCGCGTCATGGTGCCCTCGGCGCGCGAGAGCCTGATGGTGGGCGTCAACCAGGTCATCATGCTTTCGCTCAACATGGTCATCATCGCCTCCATGATCGGCGCCGGCGGGCTGGGTTTCGACGTGCTGGCCGCGCTTCGCCGCCTGGACATCGGCGCCGGGCTGGAGGCGGGGCTCGCCATCGTGGCGCTGGCGGTGGCGCTCGACCGGCTGAGCCAGGCCTATGCGGTCAAGACCGGCGCGCCGCCGAAGGCGACCGCCGCGCCCGGTTTCGTGGCCCGCCATCCCTACACGCTCGCTGCGCTCGTCGTCGTCGTGGCCACCGCGCTGGCCGGGCTGGCCGTGCCCGCGCTGCAGCACTATCCCGAAGCGCTGCAGATATCGACCGGCGGCGTCTTCTCCGAGATCGTGCGCTGGATCAACGTCAACTTCTTCGACGTGCTCGAAGGGGTCAAGAACGCCATGCTGCTCAACGTGCTGGTGCCGTTGAAGCGTCTGCTCGGCGGCATGCCCTGGCTGGGCGTCACCGCGCTGCTCGCCTTCGCCGGCTGGCGGCTGGGCGGCCTGCGGCTGGCCGCGCTGGTGGGCGCGATGGCCTTCCTCATCGCCGCCACCGGGCAATGGGAAAAGGCCATGATCACGGTCTATCTCTGCGGCATCTCGGTCGTGGTCGCCTCGCTGATCGGCATCCCCATCGGCATCTTGTCGGCCGAGCGCGAAAGGCTGTGGCGATGGGTGCAGGTGGCCATCGACACGCTGCAGACCTTGCCCTCCTTCGTCTACCTGATGCCGGCGGTGATGCTGTTCCGGGTCGGCGACTTCACCGCGCTGATCGCCATCGTCGCCTATGCCGTGGCGCCGGCGATCCGCTACACCGTGCTCGGCCTGCACAAGGTCGACCCGCGGCTTACCGAGGCGGGCGAGGCCATGGGCTGCACGCGCTGGCAGTTGCTGGCCAAGATCAAGCTCAAGCTGGCGCTGCCGGAGATCATGCTGGGCCTCAACCAGACCATCATGTTCGCGCTGTCCATGCTGGTCATCACCGCGCTCGTGGGCACGCGCGACCTTGGCCAGGAGGTCTATATCGCGCTCACCAAGGCCGATACGGGACGCGGGCTGGTGGCGGGGCTGGCGGTCGCCTTCATCGCCATCATCGCCGACAGGCTGATCGCGGCAGGTGCCGCGCGCACCAAGGTCAGGCTCGGGCTGGAATGATGGAGGCGCGGGTGACGACGAGCGAGGACCGCATCCGCGCGCTGCCCTGCTGGAACGGCAGCGTCCAGATCACGTCGCTGAGCGGCGGCCTCAGCAACGAGAATTTTCTCGTCGCCGACGCATCCGGCCGGCACGTCGTGCGCATCGGCCGCGATTTTCCCTTCCACCACGTGTTCCGCGAGCGTGAGTTGATGACGGCGCGCGCGGCCCATGCCGCCGGCTTCGGCCCTGCGGTGGAATATGCCGAGCCCGGCGTCATGGTGGGCGCCTTCGTCGACGGCAGGACCTTCACCGGGGCGGATGTGCGCGCCAATATCGAGCAGGTCGCCCATCTGGTGCGCGCCTTCCACCGCGAGATGCCGAACCATGTGTCGGGCGCCGGCTTCATGTTCTGGGTGTTCCACGTCATCCGCGACTATGCGCGCACGCTGGAGGCCGGCGGCAGCCGCATGACGGCGGAACTGCCGCGCTATCTGGCGCTTGCCGACGAATTGGAGCGGGCGCAGGCCCTGCTGCCCATCGTGTTCGGCCACAACGACCTCTTGCCGGCCAACTTCATCGACGACGGCGACAGGGTCTGGCTGATCGACTTCGAATACGCCGGCTTCAACACCTCCATGTTCGACCTCGCCGGCGCCGCCTCCAACGCCGGCATGTCCGAGGCGGAATCGGAGCGGCTCCTGAGCGCCTATCTGGGCATGGAGCCGGACGACAAGATCCGCCGCTCGCACGCGGCCATGCAATGCGCCTCGCTGCTGCGCGAGGCCATGTGGAGCATGATTTCCGAATTGCACCTCAAGGCGCCGGGTGCCGACTACGTGGCCTACACCGCCGAGAACCTGGCGCGTCTCGACGAGGCGCTGGACCGCTATCGGACCAAATACGGGACAAAAGCATCATGACCCTGCCCACCCAGGCCGCGGTCGTCGTCATCGGCGGCGGCATCATCGGCTGCTCCACCGCCTACCATCTGGCGCGCGACCACAAGGCCGACGTGGTGCTTCTGGAACAGGGCGCCATCACCTCCGGCTCGACCTGGCATGCCGCGGGGCTGGTCGGGCAGTTGCGTTCCTCGGCCTCGATCACGCGGGTGCTGAAATATTCGGTGGACCTCTACAAGGGGCTGGAGGCCGAGACGGGGCTGGCCACCGGCTGGAAGATGACCGGCTGCCTGAGGCTTGCCACCAGCGAAGACCGCTGGACCGAGTTCAAGCGGCTGGCCACAACGGCGCGCAGCTTCGGCATGGACATGCACCTGATCTCGCCGCAGGAGGTCAAGCGCATGTGGCCGCTGATGGAGGTGGGCGACCTCGTCGGCGCGAGCTGGCTGCCGACGGACGGGCAGGCCAGCCCTTCCGACATCACGCAGTCGCTGGCCAAGGGCGCGCGCATGCATGGTGCGAAGCTGTTCGAGCGCGTGCGCGTCACCGGCTTCGACATGAGGGACGGCCGCATCGTGGCCGTGCGCACCGACCAGGGTGCAATCGCCTGCGAGAAGGTGGTGAACTGCGCCGGGCAGTGGGCCAGGCAGGTCGGCGCCATGGCCGGCGTCAGCGTGCCGCTGCAGCCGGTCAAGCACCAGTACATCATCACCGAGAAGATCGAGGGGCTGGCGGCCGACGCACCCACGATCCGCGACCCGGACCGCCGCACTTATTTCAAGGAGGAGGTCGGCGGCCTGGTCATGGGCGGCTACGAGCCCAATCCGCAGGCATGGTTTCCCGATACGGCGAGCGGCGACGTGCCCGACGAATGGGAATTCCGCCTGTTCGACGACGATTTCGACCATTTCGAGCAGCATATGAGCCAGGCCATCGCGCGGGTGCCGGCGCTGGAGCATGCCGGCGTCAAGCGCATGATCAACGGCCCCGAAAGCTTTACGCCGGACGGCAATTTCATCCTGGGCGCGGCGCCCGAATGCGGCAACATGTTCGTCGGCGCCGGCTTCAACGCCTTCGGCATCGCTTCCGGCGGCGGCGCCGGCTGGGTGCTGGCCGAATGGGTGATGCAGGGCGAAGCGCCGCTCGACCTGTGGACGGTGGACATCCGCCGCTTCTCCGACCTGCATCGCGACCGCAAATGGGTGTGCGACCGCACGCTGGAAGCCTATGGCAAACACTATACGGTCGCCTTCCCGCACGAGGAATATGAGAGCGGCCGCCCGCGCATCGTTTCGCCGCTCTACGAGCGGCTGAAGAAGCACAACGCGGTATTCGGCTCCAAGCTCGGCTGGGAGCGGCCGAACTGGTTCGCGCCCGAAGGCGCGGAGCCGCGGGACGTCTATTCCATGGGCCGGCAGAACTGGTTCGAGGCGGTGGGCGAGGAGCATCGCCATGTGCGCGAGGCGGTCGGCCTGTTCGACCAGTCGTCCTTCGCCAAATACGAGATGAGCGGGCCGGACGCGGCGCGCGCGCTGGACTGGATCTGCGCCAACGATGTTTCCAAGCCGGCCGGCCGGCTGACCTACACGCAGCTCCTCAACACGCGCGGCGGCATCGAGGCCGATTTGACAGTGGCGCGGCTGGCGGACGACAAATTCTACGTCGTCACCGGCACCGGCTTCCGCACGCACGATCTTTCCTGGGTCCGCGACCATGTCGCTGCAGGGATGGACGCCACGCTGACCGACGTGACCGAGGATTTCGGCACGCTGTCGCTGATGGGGCCCCGCGCCCGCGACGTGCTGGCGGCCGTGACCACGGCGGACGTCACCAATACCGGCTTCCCCTTCGGCCATGTGCGCGAGATCGCGATTGCCGGGCATGTCGTGCGCGCGCTGCGCGTCACCTATGTCGGCGAGCTGGGCTGGGAACTGCACATGCCGATCGGCGCGACGGGCGAGATCTTCGATGCGCTGATGGCGGCGGGCGCGCCCTTCGGCATCCGCCCGGTGGGCTACCGCGCGCTGGAATCGCTGCGGCTCGAAAAGGGTTATCGCGCCTGGGGCTCCGACATCACGCCCAACGACACGCCGGTGGAAGCGGGGCTCGGCTGGGCGGTGAAGCTGCGCAAGAACACCGATTTCCTGGGCCGCCGTGCGCTGGAAAAGGGCAACGGGGCTCTGCCGGCCAAGCGCTTCGCCGGCTTCACCGTGGACGATCCCGACATCGTGCTGCTCGGCCGCGAGACCATCCTGCGCAACGGCGAGCCGGTCGGCTACCTCACCAGCGGCGGCTACGGCTACACCGTGGGAAGAAGCATCGGCTACGGCTACGTGCGCGGCGCGGACGGCGTGAGCGAAGATTTCCTGACCGGCGGCGAATACGAACTGGTTGTGGCCACCGAGCGCACGCCGGCACGCATCCATCTGCAGCCGCTCTATGATGTGGCGGGAGAAAAGGTGAAGTCATGACGTTTCGCGCGGACCGCCACGTCCACATCCTCGTCATCGGCGGCGGCGCCATCGGCACCTCCGTCGCCTACCATCTCGCCCGCGACGGCGCCAAGGACGTGCTTCTGGTGGAGAAGGCGCAGCTCACCCATGGCTGCACCTGGCACGCCGCCGGGCTGGTCGGGCAGCTTCGCGGCAAGAAGAACCTGACCCGGCTGATGCAGAACTCGGTGGCCGTCTTCGACCGGCTGGAGGAGGAGACCGGGCAGGCGATCTCGTGGAAGAAGGTCGGCTCGCTGCGCCTTGCCGGCAGCCGCGACCGCTGGAGCGAGATCCGCCGCTCCATGGGGCAGGCGAAAAGCTTCGGCGTGGAATGCCACTCCCTGTCGGCGGAGGAGGCGGCGAAGCGCTTTCCGTTCATCGACAAGAGCGGCATCGAGGGCGCGGCCTACATTCCCGGCGACGGCTATATCGATCCCTATTCGCTGACCATGGCCTACGCCAAGGGCGCGCGGCAGTACGGTGCCCGCATCGAGGAGGGGGTGACGGTCGAGGAGATCGTGGTGGAGGGCCGGCGGGCGGTCGGTGTTGCCACCAATGGCGGCACGATCGCCTGCGACATCCTCGTCAACTGCGCCGGCCTGTGGGCCAAGCGCGTCGGCGCCATGGCCGGCGTGCCGCTGGCGGCCGGCGTGGTGGAGCACCAGTATTTTCTGACCGAGAAGAAACTCACCTTCGACGCGGACCTCACCACGCTTCGCGACCCCGACAACAATTTCTACCTGAAGCCGGATACCGGCTCCTTCGCCATCGGCGGCTGGGAGGACGGCACCAAGGGCTGCTGGCGGGGCCAGCCGCCGCTGGATTTCGGCCGCGAGCTTTTCCCGCCCAACATGGAGCGGCTGGAGCTTTTCGCGCTGCCAGCGGCCGAACGGCTGCCCGTGCTGAACGAGATCGGCATCCAGACCGTCATCAACGGTCCCATCCCCGTCTCCTTCGACGGCGAGCCGATCATGGGGCTGGCGCCGGAACTGGACAATTTCTACGTGGCCTGCGGCTTCACCGCCGGCATCGCCGGCTCCGGCGGCGCGGGGCTGGCGCTGTCCAACATGATCCTGCACGGCGATGCCGGCATGGACCTGTGGCCCTTCGACGTGCGCCGCTTCGGTGCCGTGCAGGCGCAGGGGCGCTACCTGGAGGAGCGGGCCATCGAGGCCTATGGCTCCTACTACAAGATCCACTGGCCGGCGGAGGAGGCACATGCCGGGCGGGGCCTGCGCCGCTCGCCGCTGCACGCCATCCTGCACGACCGCGGCGCCGTGTTCGGCTCGAAGTTCGGCTGGGAGAGGCCGAACTGGTTCGCGTCCGACGGCGGAGATTCCGTCGAACTCGGCAGCTTCGAGGACAGGCCAGGCTGGTTCGATGCCGTGGGCGCGGAGGTGCAGGCCATCCGCGAGCGCGCCGCCCTCATCGACCAGTCCTCCTTTTCCAAGTTCGAGATCGCGGGGCCAGGGGCCGAGGCCGCCCTTCAGCGCATCGCCGCCAACGACCTGTCGGGACCGCCGGGCAAGGCGGTCTATACCCAGCTCTGCAACGAGAAGGGCGGCATCGAGGCCGATGTCACCTTCGTGCATGTGGACAAGGACCGCTTCCTGTTCGTCACCGGCTCCGGCTTCGGCGTGCATGACGCCCACTGGATCGGGCGGCACCTGCCTGCCGGCGTGACCATGCGCGAGGTGAGCAACAGCTACGCCACCATCAATCTGTGCGGGCCGCGGGCGCGCGACATCCTGCAGTCGGTCACCGATGACGACGTCTCCAACGCGGCCTTCCCGTTCCTGGCCACGCGGCGCATCGAGGTCGGCAATGCCCGCGCGCTCGCCGTGCGCGTCGGCTATGTCGGCGAACTCGGCTGGGAGCTTTACGTGGCCCAGGAATATGCCGGCCATGTCTACGAGACGCTGCGCGAGGCGGGCGCCGCGCACGGCATCGCCGATGCCGGCTACCGCGCCATCGACGCCTGTCGCATGGAGAAGGGCTATCTCTACTGGTCCGGCGACATAACGCCCGACTACAATCCCTACGAGTCCGGGCTCGGTTTCGCCGTGGCGCTGGACAAGCCCGGCGGAGACTTCATCGGCCGCGTGGCGCTGGCGAGGATCAAGGCCGAGGGGGTGAAGCGCAAGCTGTGCTCCTTCACCATCGAGGGTTTCGCGCCGCTGCATGGCGGCGAGGCGATCCTGCACGGAGGCAGGGTGGTCGGTTCCACCTCGTCCACCGGTTACGGCTACACGTTGGGCAAGACCATCGCCTTCGGCTACCTGCCGGCGGAACTCGCCGCCGAGCAGGCCTTCGAGATCGAGGCATTCGGGCATGCCTATGCGGCGCGGCGCGGGCCGCGCACGCTCTACGACGCGAAGATGGAAAGGTTGAAGGCATGAGCGACGACATCGCCGCCGCTCGCGCGGCGCTGGAGACGATTCCGCAGTTCAGGGGCTATCGCGGCGAGATCGTGCGGCTTGGCGGTCTGACCAATCTCGTCTTCCAGGCCGGCGACTACTGCCTGCGCATCCCGGGCAAGGGCACGGAAGAATATATCGACCGCGCCAACGAGGCGGTCGCGGCGCGCGAGGCCGCGCGCGCCGGCGTCAGCCCCGAGGTGCTGCATTTCGACCCGGAAAGCGGCGTGATGGTCACGCGCTTCGTGGCGGGGACCGAAACGATGACGCCCCGGAATTTCCGCGACCGCAAGGGCAGCCCGGCACGCGCCGCGCAAGCTTTCCGGCGGCTGCACGACAGCGGCGCGGTCTTCCCGTTCCGGTTCGAGCTGTTTTCCATGATCGACGACTATCTGAAGGTGCTGTCGACCAAGGACGTCATGCTGCCTGCCGGCTATCACGAGGTGGTGCGCGAGGCCGACCAGAACGTGCGTTCTGCCCTTGCAGCGCACCCGCTGCCTCTTGTGGCCTGCCATTGCGATCCGCTGTGCGAGAACTTCCTCGACACGGGCGAGCGCATGTGGATCGTGGACTGGGAATATGCCGGCATGAACGATCCCTTGTGGGATCTGGGCGATCTGTCGGTGGAGGCCGCCTTCGACGCGGCGCAGGACGAGGAGATGATGCGCGCCTATTTCGGCGGCGAGCCGCGTCCGGCCGAGCGCGGCCGCGTGGTCATCTACAAGGCCATGTGCGACCTTCTATGGACGCTGTGGGGCCTGATCCAGCTTGCCAACGGCAATCCAGCCGACGATTTCCGCGCCTATGCGGACGGCCGCTTCGCCCGCTGCCGGGCTCTGATGGAAAAGCCCGAATTCGCCGGCCACGTCGCTGCCGTGGCGAAGGGATGAGCGGGCCGAGCCCTTCGACCTTAGAGCGCGCTTGACGGGCAGAATGGAGCGGTTCCGCTCCACAGGCCTGCCCTCGGGGTCAAAGCGCCCGGGGCGAGGGCGCAGCGCCGGGCCAAAAGCCGGCTGGTGGCGGTGGCGTTCAGCGCCGCGATGAAGAACATGATCGACGATATCGTCATCTCGTGCAGCAGCGGGTTGTGCAGCATTCCGTAGCTGATGCCCACGATGACGAAATAGATGAGCGCTCGGCGCATGCCGGCCTCGGCTGCCGCGCGCCACAGATAGGCGAAGATGGAGAAGAACGCCGCCAGCAGCAGGGCGAGGCCGACCACGCCGTCGTTCAGCAACTCGTCCAGAAGCGTGTTGTGGACGTGCCGGAACCCGTCCAGCATATGCCCCTGCGGTCCGGCCGCCTCGCGCACCATGTCCATCTTGGCGGACGCGCCGACGCCCACGATCGGAGCCTGGGAGATGACCGTGGCCGCGCCGCGCCACATGGCCAGCCGGATGTCGGCGGAGAACTTGTCCTCCCATTTCGTGCTGTCGCCGGTGTCGTAATATTCGATCATGCCGGTGAAGCGGTCGGACAGCACGTTGGTGGCCGGGCCGGCCACGGCGATCACGGCGACGACCGCGCCGGCGATGGCGTATATCTGCTGGCGCACGCTGCAGCGACGCAGGTGGATGACGATCTCGGCAAGCGCGAACAGCGGCAGCACGACGATGACCGCGCGCGTTCCCGACGCCATCGCCGCGACGATGCCCAGCACCAGCCATTGCGGGCCGTTGGGCAGCCAGCGCGGTGCGTTGCGCAGGGGAATGGCGGCCGAAATGGCGCCTACGGCGGAGACGAAGGCAAAGACGGCGGCATTGCCGCCGATGCCGACGCGCTCGTTCACGAAAAGAGACATGCCCGCCGCCGCCGCGGCCGCCAGAACCACGCCGATGCGCGAGCCCAGCACATAGGCCCGCAGCGGATCGCGCACCAGCACCATGCCGGGGGCTGCGAATGCGAAAACGGCCAGGAGCGCTACGTATCCGATCTGGCGATTGTCGAGAATCGGCTCGCCTCGATAGAGGATGAGACCCAGCGACCAGATGGCATAGGCGACGACATAGACATAGAAGCTGCGGGCGAAGAGACGCGCGGTGTTGTGCCTGGCGCTGGCGAGATAGATGCCGATGCACGAGAACAGGAACAGCACGAGCGGCCCCAGCCCGATGCGGACCGGCATGGTCAGGGCGCCGACGCTCAGCACCCATGAATCCGTTCTGCGGCGAAAAAGAAACGATCTCTTCAGCAGTTTCAGTTTCGAACCTCTTCGATCTTGGTCCTGCGCAGAGCATAGACGATGCGCTGCGCATAGTCGGTGGCGCGAAACAGCAGGGTCCCCAGCCGCTTCCAGGGCGGCAGGCGCGTATGCGCGTAGGCAGGGCTGCCGCCTATGGTCGAGACCAGCGCGCCCGACAGTCCCACCACCGCCTTGTCCGCCGTGAATATCTCGTAGCCTCCGGCCCAGCCGCGCTCCAGCGCGACATCGTAGGGCAGCCGCATCGGGTGCAGGACGCCGAGCAATCGTGCCGCGGCTTCGCGCGTCACGACGTAGGCGGCCGAACTGCCGAGCGGGCCATGCAGGCAGCGTCCGAGTCCATGCGTGGTGTTGACGCGACGAATGCGGCGAAGAAAAGACAGGCGATGGTTGACGAGCTTGACCACGTCCCAGCCCGAAAGCCCGGTCAGGCTTTGCAGGAAGGGCAGGAAATCCGCCGTGAAGACGATGTCGTCCTCGATGATGACCGCATAGGGATCCGACCCGGCCGCGATCTCGGCCAGCGCCCTCAAATGGCTGAAATAGCAGCCGATCTCGGCCGGCAGCACACGCTTGCCATGGATGCGCCGGAAGGCGGGCTCGTCGAGCCCGGCCAACTCGCTTTCCTTGAGCATGCGTCCGTCGACGGCCTCGACGCGGCGCAGCACGATATCGAATCGTGCGGCGCTGTCCCGCAGGGCTTCCCAGCGATCCTTCGATCGCTCCATGTTTATGGCATAGACTGGAATTTGCACGCTGATCCGCTTCAGGTTGAGCTCAAGGTCGGGACTTGTTGAGGCAACGGCCCGGACGCGGTCCCAATGCTCGACAACGCATGGCATGCTGGCAATGGCTGGTACGCCCAACGGGACTCGAACCCGTGTCGCCGCCGTGAAAGGGCGGTGTCCTGACCGCTAGACGATGGGCGCAGCCAAGGCGGCTTATAGTGGCGTCGAGGCAAACGGGCAACCCGTCCGGTTGCGGCATGGCCAACTTTTTTGAACATTTCGTCCGGCATGCTGCAAACAGGCGGAATTTCCGCCGGCTTCCACTGGAAGGCAGCGCAAGCCGGCCTTCCGTTTACGCTATTTGCGGCGGCGGCAGCGCCAGTTCCAGTCGCGCTCCGGCCCGACGTCCACATGCACCGATTCGGTATGGCAGTAGGTGCCTACGCCGCCACGGCCGGGCATGGAGCGTACGTAGCTGGCCAGTTCCCACTTGCCCACGCCCGGAACCTGGATATCGGCGGCCGCGCAATACATATGCAGCGAGTTCTTGGCGCCGCGGGCGCGGATGTTGCGATCGATATCCCGATAGCCGGAGGTCACGACGATCTTGCGCTTGTAATGGGCCTCGATGGTTTTCAGCACCCGCACAAGCGACGGCTTGAGGCAGGCCACGTTGACCCCTTCGTTCTGCATCAGCAGGCCGTTTGGCGCCAGCCGCGCCATGCCGGCGGCCGACGCGACCTGATAAAGGCCGCCTTCATCCTCGTTGAGGTCGACGTCGCTGTCGTCGTCGATGCCCGACTTGCGCTTGATCTCGAACAGGGCCGTCTGCCGCACGCCCGGCAGGGCGTCGCCAGACAGGGACGGCCCCGAGCCCAGGGAAGCCAGCGCCAGCGGCTTCGCGCCGGGCTCTGTAGACGCCAGCGTGATGATCGGCTTGGCCGGTTGCGCATCGGGCGCCTTCGCCGCTGCCTTGGCCTGCTGAGGCGCGGCCTGGGCGGGCGCGGAGCCGAACAGCGAGGCCAGGAAGCCCTTTTTCTTTGGCGCGGCGGCCGGGGGCGGCGCCTCGCCTGCAGTAACATAGACCGGATGGTTCATCTCCGGCGCCGCCGGTTCCGCCTGCGGCCTGGGCTGTGGCGCGGGCACGTTCTGCGCCGCGACCGTCTCCGCGGGCTCGGCAGCGGCCTGGGCGGGCTCAAGTGCCGGCGGCGTATTGGCGGCAAGCGCAGCGGCCTCGGAGGGAGCGGGAACCGAAAAATTCGCGCCGGGGCTGGCGCTCGGCAGATAGGCCACCGCCTGGGGAAGCGGCATGTCCTCTTCGGCGTTCGCCAATGCCTGGGCCGTGGCCGGCGCGGGAGCCCCGGCGGGCACGGTCGCATCGGCATTCGCAGCGGCAGCTATGGCCGCTTCGATGGACGCAGGTGCCTCGGCTGATGGCGGCGAATCAGCAGACGCCGTCGAGGCGCCGGCCGTCGGATGGCTGAAGTCGGAGGGACCGGCTGCATATCCGGGCAGGGCGGCGTTCAGCCCCGGGTCGCCGGCCGAGGTGCAGGATGCCAGCAAAAGCGAAAGCAATGCCGCCGCAATGGCGCGGCGTTCCCCTTTCGCAAGGTGCGGTCCCCTTGATTTCAAACTGCTTCCCCCTCGTTTTTCCGACCCGGACCGTCATTGGGGCGACTGTGGCTGCCGCCGCCGGGATGATCGAGTTTCCAGGACCGGAAACGAGACCTGTGTCATTTCCGCAAGCTTGACGAAGAATCGTCGACTCGACGCGAAATACGTCAACTTCTTGGTTGACGCCACCATTTCGCCCGCTTCTGCGTGGGCGTCAACTCACCAGACATTACAGGCGGTTACATTTTGTCGACGGTCAGACCCGCACCTTGACGTACGTGCCCGGCGCGTCGCCCAGCGGCTTCATGCCCTTGCAGGGCTCGCGCGCCGGCACCCGGGTGCCTTCCCTGGCCTCGATCCAGCGTTGCCAGTGCGGCCACCAGGAGCCCGGGTTTTCGGTGGCCGAGGCGATCCAGTCTTCATAGTCGCCCTCGGGCTTGCCGCCGGTCCAGTGCTGATACTTCTTGAGCGCCGGCGGGTTGACGACGCCGGCGATGTGGCCGGAGCCGGCCAGCACGAATTCCACGTCGCCGCCGAAATAGCGGCAGCCGAGGAAGACCGAACGGGCAGGGGCGATGTGGTCTTCCCGGGCGGCCAGGTTGTAGATCGGAATGGAGACGTCGGCGAGCGAGACGGTGCGGCCGGCCAGTTCCATGCGCCCGGCCGACAAATTGTTCTCCAGGTAGCAATTGCGCAGGTAGAAGGAGTGGTTGGCGGCCGTCATGCGCGTGGAATCGGCGTTCCAGTAGAGCAGGTCGAAGGGCAGGGGATCCTTGCCGCGCATGTAGTTGTTCACCACGTAGGGCCAGATCAGGTCGCCCGAGCGCAGCATGTTGAAGGCGGTGGCCATCTTGGTGCCTTCGAGGAAGCCCTTTTCATTCATGGCCTGCTCGAGCGCTGCGACCTGGTCATTGTCGACGAATACCTTCAGGTCGCCGGCATAAGTGAAGTCCACCTGCGTGGTGAAGAGGGTGGCGGAGCGGATGCGGCTGTCGCCTTCCTGCGCCAGCAGCGCCAGCGCCGCGGCAAGCAAGGTGCCGCCCACGCAGTAGCCGATGGCGTTGACCTCGCGCTCTCCGGTCGCCTTTTCCACCATGTCGAGGCCGTATTGCAGGCCCTCGCGTATGTAGGCTTCCCAGCTTTTGGCGCCGTGACGCTCGTCCGGGTTGATCCAGGAGATGACGAAGACGGTATGGCCCTGCTCGACCGCCCAGCGGATGAAGGATTTTTCCGGGTTGAGATCGAGTATGTAGAACTTGTTGATCCAGGGCGGGCAGATCAGCAGCGGCCGTTTCAGCACCGTTTCCGTGGCGGGTGCGTACTGGATGATCTCGGCCACGTCACTGCGTCCCACCACCTTGCCGGGGGTGACGGCGATGTTCTTGCCGATCTCGAAGCTGGTCGGGTCGGCCTGCCTCAGCTTCAGGTCGCCGCGGCCGGCGGTGATGTCCTCGGCCAGCATCTTCATGCCGCGCACCAGATTCTCGCCGTTGGACGCCACCGTCTCGCGGAACAGTTCCGGATTGGTGAGGATGAAGTTGGAAGGCGAGATCGCGTTGGCGACCTGCTTGACGTAGAAGGCCGCCTTGTGGCGGGTGTGCTCGTCCAGGCCCTCGGCGTGCTCGACAAGGTCGGCCGCCCAGCGGGAGGTGACGAGATAGGTCTGCTTGAGGAAGTCGAAAAAGGCGTTGCGGCCCCATTCGGGGTCCTGGAAGCGCTTGTCGCCGCGCTCGGGCTTGACCGCGTCCTCGATCGGGATGTCGTTGGCGCCCAGCCGCTGGATGGCGTTGGCCCATACGCTCATATAGCCGGAATAAAGGCGGGTCTGCGCTTCCAGCGCGCGTTGCGGGTCGGACAGCCAGTATTCGCTGAGCTTGGAGAAGGTCTTGACCATGTCGGCCATCGGCTCTGCCACATGGTCGCGGGTCTCGCCCTTCTGGCGCGGCTCGGCCCAGGCGGCCGCCGCCTTGCCTGCCTGCTCGACCATGCGCGCCAGATTGAGCGCGAAGCGCTCGGGGTCCTTCACCAGGTACTGGTCGACGGCGGCAGGGCCGGCATCGTCGGTCTTGTCCGAATCGGGCCTTTTGGACATGACTTACGCAGTTCCTCCCGAAAGCGCCTTGGTTATGGTATCACGACCAAGTGGTGTTACACATGCTCTATTCCACACGATGCAGAAGCAATATGACATATAGTATCGGCAAGGCCTTTTTCCCCCTTTCGGGCACGTTACGCCGCGCCGCCGGCGCGCTTCTGCTGGCGGGGCTTTGCGCCTGCTCTACCTCCAACACGCGGGAGGCGGCGCCCGTCGCCCGGGCCGATGCGGCGGGGCCGCAGGATACGGGCACCTTCCCCAACCTGAACATCGCGCCGAAGAACGCGGCCCCCCAGTTCACGGGCGAGCAGACGAGCGCCAAGCTGGCGCAGTTGAAGGCGGATCAGGCCGCCGCCCAGAGGGGCGCGGGCGCGAAGGGGGCGGCCGCCGTCTCGACGGCGGAACTGAACTCGCTGGCCGCCAATCGCGGTCAGGACACCCTGAAGCAGATCGAAGGCGCGCAGAGCGCACCCAAGTGCGATCCCGCACTCGACCCGACCTGCAAATGAGTATATAGCGCCGGCAATCCCCTCCGGCTCGTTTTTGGAACCGCAATGGAAGAGTTTCACAAGGTCCGCCGCCTGCCGCCCTACGTGTTCGAGCAGGTTAACCGGTTGAAGGCCAGCGCCCGCTCGCGCGGCGCCGACATCATCGACCTCGGCATGGGCAACCCCGACCTGCCGACGCCGAAGAGCATCGTGGACAAGCTGTGCGAAGTGGTGCGCGATCCGCGCACGCATCGCTATTCCTCCTCGCGCGGCATTCCGGGGCTGCGTCGAGCCCAGGCCAGTTATTATGCGCGCCGCTTCGGCGTGAAGCTGGATCCCGACACGCAGGTGGTCGCCACGCTCGGCTCCAAGGAAGGCTTCGCCAACATTGCTCAGGCCATCACTGCGCCCGGCGACGTGGTGCTGTGCCCGGACCCGACCTATCCGATCCACGCCTTCGGCTTCATCATGTCGGGCGGCGTGATCCGCTCCATGCAGGTGGAGCCGAACGACGGTTTCATCCCGGCGCTGGAGCGCGGCGTGCGCCATTCGATCCCGAAGCCGCTGGCGCTCATCCTCAATTATCCGTCGAACCCGACGGCGCTGACCGCCTCGCTCGACTTCTACAAGGACGTGGTCGCCTTCGCCAAGAAGAACGACATCATCATCCTGTCCGACCTTGCCTATTCGGAGATCTATTTCGACGGCAACCCGCCGCCTTCGGTGCTGCAGGTGCCGGGCGCGATAGACTGCACGGTCGAATTCACCTCCATGTCCAAGACCTTCTCCATGCCCGGCTGGCGCATGGGTTTCGCGGTCGGCAACGAAAGGCTGATCGCCGCGCTGACGCGCGTGAAATCCTATCTGGACTACGGCGCTTTCACGCCGATCCAGGTTGCCGCCACGGCTGCGCTCAACGGCGACGGCGCCGACATCGCCGAGGTTCGCGACGTCTATTGCAAGCGCCGCGACGTGATGGTGGATTCCTTTGCGCGGGCGGGCTGGGAAATTCCGCCGCCGGCGGCCACCATGTTCGCCTGGGCGCCGATCCCGGAGCCGTTCCGGCATCTGGGGTCGCTGGAGTTCTCCAAGCTGCTGATCGAGCATGCGGACGTGGCGGTGGCGCCGGGCATCGGCTTCGGCGAGCATGGCGACGAGTTCGTTCGGCTGGCGCTGGTGGAGAACGAGCACCGCATCAGGCAGGCGGCACGCAACATCAAGCGGTTCCTCGCCTCCAGCGCCAGGCAGCCCAACAATGTGGTTCCGCTGGCGGCGCGCCGCTGAGCGCCGGCCACACCAACGTCCAATGAATTTGAGGGCCTCCCCGCCTATGGCTGAATCCCTGCGTGTTGGAATTGCCGGTCTCGGCACGGTCGGCGCTTCCGTGGTGCGGGTGCTGCACGACAAGGCCGCCGAACTGACGCGCCAGTGCGGCCGCGAGATCGTGGTCGCGGCGGTTTCGGCGCGCGACCCGAGGCGCGACCGCGGCGTCGACCTTTCCGGCGCGGAATGGTTCGACGATCCCGTCAAGTTGGCGGAAAAGGCAAACATCGACGTTTTCGTGGAACTGATCGGCGGCGACGAGGGGCCGGCGCGCGCCTGCGTGAAGGCCGCGCTCGCTGCCGGCCGCCACGTCGTCACCGCCAACAAGGCGCTGCTGGCCAAGCATGGGGTGGCGCTGGCCGAGGTCGCCGAGGGCAGGGGCGTGCTGCTCAACTACGAGGCGGCGGTGGCAGGCGGCATCCCGGTCATCAAGACCATGCGCGAGGCGATGGCGGGCAACACGGTCTCGCGCGTCTTCGGCATTCTCAACGGCACCTGCAACTATATCCTGACGCGCATGGAAGCCGAAGGGCTGACATTCGAGGAATGCCTGAAGGACGCCCAGCGGCTCGGCTATGCCGAGGCCGATCCGACCTTCGACATCGAGGGCAACGACACCGCCCACAAACTGGCCATCCTGACCAGCCTCGCCTTCGGCAGCCGCATCGCGGCCGACGACATCTACCTGGAGGGCATCTCCAACATCACCCAGGCCGACATCCGCGCGGCCGGCGAACTGGGATACCGCATCAAGCTGCTGGGAGTTGCCCAGCGTACCGAAAGCGGCATCGAGCAGCGCGTGCATCCGACCATGGTGCCGACGGCTTCCGTCATCGCGCAGGTGCATGGCGTGACCAACGCCGTGGCCATCGAGACCGACATTCTCGGCGAATTGCTGCTTTCCGGCCCCGGCGCAGGCGGCAACGCCACGGCGTCCGCCGTGGTTGGCGATATCGCCGATATCGCCAAGAGCCGCCCCGGCTTCCAGCACGGACCCGTGTTCGGCTGGCCGGCAAAGGAATTGCAGCCCTACAAGAAGGCGCGCATGCGCAGCCATGCCGGCGGCTATTTCATCCGGCTGACCGTCCATGACCGTGTCGGCGTGTTCGCGGCGGTGGCCAAGCGCATGGCCGAGAACGAGATTTCGCTGGAATCGATCGTCCAGCATTCCAACGGCTCCGTCGCGCCCGATTGCAAGACGGTGATCCTCGTCACGCACGAGACCACCGAGGCGGCTGTTCGCAAGGCGGTCGAGGGGGTGACCAAGGACGGCCACCTCACCGACAAGCCGCAGGTCATCCGCATCGAACGGGCCGGATAGAGCCTCTTTCAGCTGGGCGAAACCACCCGGCGCCCCGCGGCTCGGCAGAACTCCTTATTCCATCCTGTGGCCGCACCGGGAGCGATCCGGTGCGGTACCACCTTGCGTTGAGAAAGGCCGGCGAGGGAACCTTCGGCCCGGCCAGCCGTTGTGCGGCTTGTTTTCTCCATTTCATTTCACGCGAGGGACCATGGCCGGCAGCGTTCTCATCAGCATTCTCATCACCTTCCTGGTGATTGTTCTCGTACTCTATCTCATCCAGAGGTTGCCGCTCGACGGGCGCGCGCGTCAGATCGCGCAGGTCGTCGTCATCATCATCGGCATCATATCGCTGCTGAAATATCTGGCGGTGTTCTGATGGCCGGCGCAGGCAAAGCAACTCCAGCCCAAGGAAAGGACCATCGAATGGCAGACCCCATCAAGCCCGAGGACATCCAGGAAGCGATGAAGAAGCAGATCGCCGAGCTGAAGCGCGAAATGAACCGCATCAACAAGACCTTGGCCGAACGCGCCGAGGACGCGGCCGAGCAGGCCGGCGACTGGTACGACGCGGCCTCCGACCGTGCCTCGCGCGCGGCCCGGCAGTTGCGCACGCAGGCGCAGTCTGTATCGGAAGCCGTGCAGCAGAACCCCGGCACCGTGTCGAGCGCCCTGGTTCTGGGCGGCATCGTCGGCTTCATGCTCGGCATGCTGGCCGGACAGGCCGGCTCCAGCCAGCGGCGCTGGTACTGATCCATAGCTTTCCGCAGAAGCGGCCCGGCGTGTGAAAGCGCCGGGTTTTTGCTGTTCAATCGATTGATATTTCTGCCTTTTCGAAAAAGGCCGGGCAGGGCCTTGCCGTTGTCATGTGGCTTTGACAAAAGGGCCTCAATCGCCCTGAAAGCAATGCGCCAATGAGGATCCTTCACCCATGAACATGGCTCACAGCATCGCCGGCCTCGACCGGATACTCACCATGGAACTGGTGCGCGTCACCGAGCGTGCGGCGGTGGCTGCGGCCCGCCTGCGCGGCCGCGGCGACGAGAAGGCTGCCGACCAGGTGGCGGTCGATGCCATGCGCCAGGAACTGAACCGGCTGGATATCAAGGGCACGGTGGTGATCGGCGAGGGCGAACGCGACGAGGCGCCGATGCTCTATATCGGCGAGGAGGTCGGTACTCGGAAGGGGCCGGACGTGGATATCGCGCTGGACCCGCTGGAAGGAACCACCATCTGCGCCAAGAACCTGCCCAATGCGCTTGCCGTGGTGGCCCTGGCCGAGAAAGGCAGCCTGCTCAACGCGCCTGACGTTTACATGGACAAGATCGCCATCGGGCCGGGCTATCCCGACGGCATCATCGACATCGATGCCGAACCCGCCGACAATATCGCCAGGCTGGCTGCGGCCAAGGGCGTGCCGGTTGCCGAGATCACCGCCTGCATCCTCGACCGTCCGCGCCACGCCAGGCTGATCGAAGCCGTGCGCGCCACGGGTGCGGCCATCCGGCTCATCGGCGACGGCGACGTGGCCGGCGTCATCCACACCACCGACCCGGAAGAGACCGGCATCGACATCTACATGGGCACCGGCGGTGCGCCTGAGGGCGTGCTGGCGGCGGCCGCGCTTCGCTGCACCGGCGGCCAGATGCAGGGGCGTCTCATCCTCGACACGCCCGAGAAGGTGGAGCGCGCCGCCCGGATGGGCGTTTCCGACCCCAGGAAGGTTTATCGCGCCGACGAGATGGCGCGCGGCGACGTGCTGTTTGCGGCCACCGGCGTCACCGACGGCAACATGCTGGCGGGCGTGAAGTTCGGCCGCAACTTCATCACCACGCACACCATCGTGCTGCGTTCCTCCTCGCGCACGGTGCGCGAGATCAAGGCCCGCCACCAGGACATGGAAAAGTTTTGATTTCGCTCGATTTGGCGTATTAGCCATCGGGCATGAGAACTCGCAATCGACGGCCGGCATGACCGGCGAAAGACGCTTCTTTCTCGACGTGCGCCGCTCGGCGACCGGCGTGGCCTGGGCGCACCGGCTTTCCGAGCGGCAGGACATGGCCGCCCTGGCCATCGCGCAGGGGCACGGCCTGCCCGACATCGTGGCGCGCGTGCTGGCCGGGCGTGGCGTGAGCGCGCAGGAAGCGCCGCGCTTCCTCGACCCGACCATCCGCGACCTGCTGCCCGACCCGGCATCGCTGACCGACATGGAGAAGGCCGCCGCGCGCATCGCCGATGCGGTGATGCGGCGCGAGAAGGTGGCGATCTTCGGCGACTACGACGTGGACGGCGCGGCCTCCTCCGCGTTGATGAAGCGTTTCCTGGCGCATTATTCGGTGCCGTCGGAAATCTACATTCCCGACCGCATCTTCGAGGGATACGGCCCCAATCCCGACGCCATGCGCGAATTGATCTCGCGCGGCGCGCGGCTCATCGTGACGGTGGATTGCGGCACCAACAGCGCCGCGGCGATAGAGGCGGCGCGCGAGGCCGGCGCCGACGTCGTGGTACTCGACCACCATCAGGTCGGAGGCGCGCTGCCGCCTGCAACCGCAATCGTCAACCCCAACCGCGAGGACGACCTGTCGGGGCAGGGCCACCTGTGCGCCGCGGGCGTGGTCTTCCTGGCGCTGGTGCAGACGGCCAAGCTCCTGCGCGCCCGCCTGCCGGATGCGCCGCCGCCGGACCTGCTGTCGCTGCTCGATCTGTTGGCGCTCGCCACCGTGTGCGACGTGGTGCCGCTCACCGGCGTCAACCGCGCCTTCGTGGTCAAGGGCCTGCAAGTGGCGCGCCAGCAGGGCAATCCGGGACTGGCGGCGCTGGCGCGGATCGCGCGCATCGGCGAGCCTATCGGCACCTTCCACCTGGCCTTCCTCATCGGGCCGCGCATCAATGCCGGCGGCCGAATCGGCGATGCCGCGCTGGGCAGCCGGCTGCTGGCCACCGACGATCCTGCCGAGGCCGAGGCGATCGCCGGCACGCTGGACCGGCTGAACCAGGAACGGCAGGCGATGGAGCAGGAGATGCTGGCGGAAGCCCGCGCCGAGGCCGACGCCGAATTGGCCGGCGGCAACGGCCCGGCCGTCGTCGTGACGGCAAGCGACAACTGGCATCCGGGCATCGTGGGGCTGATCGCCTCGCGCCTGAAGGACCATGCACGCCGCCCGGCATTCGCCATCTCCTTCAACGCCAACGGCATCGGCACCGGTTCGGGCCGCTCCGTGGCGGGCTTCGATCTTGGGCGGCTGGTGCGCGAGGCGGCCGAAGCCGGGCTGATCGTCAAGGGCGGCGGCCACGGCATGGCGGCCGGCATCACGGTGGAGCGGGCGAAACTGGGAGCGCTGCGCGCCTTTTTCGAGGAACGCGCCGCCGCCGACGTGTTCCGGCTCCAGGGCGAGGAGAGCCTGGCCCTGGACGGCGCGCTGGCGGCCGAGGGCGCCACGCTCGACCTGCTCGATGCGCTGGAAAAGGCGGGGCCCTATGGCAGCGGCCACATCGCGCCGTTGTTTGCGCTGCCGCGCCACCGGCTTGTCGACGCACGCCCGGTCGGCACCAGCCATATCCGCGCCGAACTGCGGTCCGAGTCGGGCGGACGCCTGCAGGGCATCGCCTTCCGCGCGATCGATACCGTGCTCGGCGAATTCCTGCTCCGGAACCGGGGCAACGTGCTGCACATCGCCGGCTCGCTGTCCGGCAATTACTGGAACGGCAATCGCAGCGTGCAGTTCCGCATTCTCGACGCCGCCGCGGCGTGAGTCTCTAAACGAGAACCGACTGCAACCGGGTCAGTTCTCCGATCTGGGCCATGGTGGCCTCGTAGCCCAGCCGGATCGCCTCGTCGGCGCGGTGGAACTCGGTCAGTCCGATATGGCTGAGCTTGGGCTGCAGCGACATGTCCGGCGGGTCGCCGGCCAGCCGTGCGCGCGAGATGCGGTCCTGGATGATGTTGAACGCTTCCACCATCACGCCGGTGATGCCGAGGCGGGATTCGCGCGTCTGGTGTGCTTCCTCGGCGGCGCTGACCGAGGGCACCTGTTTTTGCACGACCAGTTCCCCGGCGCTGTGCTTGATGACGGCGGCGCGGCCGAACAGGTCGTAATGCAGGTTCACCGCCACCACCAGCGGCTGCTCGTAGGCACGGCAGACGGAAACCGGCACGGGATTGACCAGCGCGCCGTCGACCAGCACGCGGCCGTTGCAGTTCACCGGCTCGAATACGCCCGGCAGCGCATAGGAAGCGCGCATGGCGGTGATGAGCGAGCCATTGGACAGCCAGATCTCGTGGCCGGTCCGGATTTCTGCGGCGACGCAGACGAAAGGCTTCGGCAGCGTCTCGAAACGCGTGCCGGTCATGTGCTCGCGCAGCCTGGCATCCAGTTTCAGGCCGCCGAACAAGCCGCTGCCGCGCAGGTTGAGGTCGAGCAGGCCGAAGATGCGGCGGCGCGTCAGGCTGCGGGCGAATTCCTCCAGCTCGTCGAGCTTGCCGGCGAGGTAGCAGCCGCCGACCAGCGCGCCGATGGACGTGCCGGCGATCATGGAAATCTCGATGCCGGCCTCGTCCAGGGCCCGCAGCACGCCGATATGGGCCCAGCCGCGCGCGCAGCCGCCCCCCAATGCCAGAGATATCCCGGTTTTCCTGACAGGCGCGGGTTCGACCGTGCCGAGCGTCGAGGACAGGCCGTTGGCTTCCCGAACGTCCGGTCTGCTGCGCAATGACGCCCATTCGAGCATCACACTCTCCCTTGTCCCGCCGCCAGCCTAGGACAGCTTACGTATCGAAATCGTGAATCCGTGTGGCGGCAAGGGGTGGAAGGTTCACAAATGCTTTCGATATGTCAGGCGGGCTTGCGATAGGTTTCATTCGCATCGAAGACAGGGCCGCTGCCGTCGGCGGCAAGCGTCCCCTTGCCGCCGACCAGCCCCACCGTCCGATAGAAGCAGGAACGCCGGCCGGTGTGACAGGTTGCATCGTGTCCCGAGACTGTGACCTTCAGCCACACCGCGTCCTGGTCGCAGTCGGTGCGCATCTCCACCACGGACTGCACGTTGCCCGAGGTTTCGCCCTTCTTCCACAGCGCCTGGCGCGAGCGCGACCAATAGTGGGCGATGCCTGTCTCCAGCGTCAGCGCCAGCGCCTCGGCATTCATGTGGGCCACCATCAGCAGCAGGCCGTCCCGGGCATCGGTGACGACCGCCGTCACCAGGCCGTCCGGCCCGAAACGCGGGGTGAAGGCGTTCCCCTCCTCGAGCTGCTTCTTGTCCGGCGATGCCGGCGGAAATGAAACTGGCATGTGCGACCCTGGCAAATTCAAACCTGCGCGCCCGGACCGGGCGCGGCGTCATGGCCACAAGGATATGGGCATGAACTCGACGGGAAATCGATTCCGATTTTCGCGGTAGCGCGGATAGGCCGTTCAGTATCTGCTGCCGCGCACCATCATGGCAAAGCGGACCTGCTCTTCCGGGTTGTCCTTGAACACGCCGGTGAAGGTGGAGGTCAGCGTGGTGGAGCCCTGCTTGCGAATGCCGCGCATGGCCACGCACATATGCTCGGCCTCGATCATGACGGCAACGCCGCGGGGGGTAAGCACGTCCTGGATGACGCCGGCGATCTGCGCCGTCATGGCTTCCTGCGTCTGCAGGCGATGCGCGAAGATGTCGACCACCCGCATGATCTTCGACAGACCCACCACCTTGCCATCCGGCAGATAGCCGACATGGGCCTTGCCGATGATCGGCACCATGTGATGCTCGCAATGCGAGTGGAACTCGATGTCCTTGACGACGACGAGATCGTCGTAGCCGGCAACCTCCTCGAAGGTGCGGCCAAGCTCGTCGGCAGGGCACTTGTCATAGCCGTCGAACATCTCGCGAAAGGCTTTCGCCACGCGCTTGGGCGTGTTGACGAGGCCCTCGCGCTCGGGGTTGTCGCCGGTCCAGCGCAGCAAGGTGCGCACGGCGGCCTCCACTTCCTGCTGGCTCGGGCGGTCGGTGACCGGCCTGTCCATGTAGGAGGAGGCGGGCATGATCTTCTTGATGACGGCATCCATAAAAGGAGTCTCCCGTAGTCCCTCTCGACGGAGGGACGAGTTGAACGGACCACTGCCCTTTACGGCACCATCCGCGGTTGCGGGCCGGAAGCGGCGTGACACGGCAGGTTCCGGGAGCATAGACGCATCAGTCGCCTTGCGGTTCCCGAAACACAACCATTATATATGGGTTGGCGTTGCGAATGAAAGACGCGCCGGCGGCAAATGCTGTGCGCCGTTGGGTGCCGGACCGGAATATTATGATAGACGACGTCTACAATGCGAAAATTCTCGGCTTTGCCGGGAACATCGCCCGCATCGGCCGCCTCGACCATCCCGACGCCTCTGCCAAGGCGCATTCCAAGCTGTGCGGCTCGACCGTGACCGTCGACCTCGACATGGCGGACGGCGTGGTGACCGACTTCGCCCATGAGGTGAAGGCATGCGCGCTCGGGCAGGCTTCCTCGTCCATCATGGCACGGCATGTCGTCGGCGCCACGGCCGCGGAGTTGCGCGCGGTGCGCGAGACGATGCTGAAGATGCTGAAGGAGAACGGGCCGCCGCCCGATGGCCGTTTCGCCGACCTGAAATATCTGGAGCCGGTGCGCGACTACAAGGCCCGCCACGCCTCGACCATGCTAACCTTCGACGCGGTGGTGGACTGCATAGACCAGATCGAAAAGAAGCGCGCCGAAGAGGCGGCCTAGGGGCAGGACCCTAGCCGAAGCGGATGGTGCATCCTCAGCCGGTCTCCCGTTCAACCTATTCCAGAAACTACTCCGGCCCCTGGCGCAAAACCCCGGGCCGCGTGCTGGGAACGCTTCTGGTGCGGCTTTATCAGCTCACGCTTTCCGGCTTCGTCGGCAACACATGCCGGCATTTGCCGACCTGTTCGGAATATGCCTATGAGGCGATAGCCCGCCATGGCCTGTGGGCTGGCGGGTGGCTGGCCCTGTTCAGGGTTGCCCGTTGCGGGCCGGGCGGCACCTGCGGCATCGACAACGTGCCGGAACGGTTGCTGTCACGCTATCGCTGGTACTTTCCCTGGCGCTACCGCCGCGCCGGAAAGATGAGGGGCGATCCGGAGGCTTGACACACGCATATCCGGAGTCGATGCGATTCCAAATCGTTAAAAATCTACTCATAATTTATTAATATTTCGTATCGGATATTCGATCCGGCGTCTTCGTTTGCAGGATCTTGATGTCTTGGTCCTGCGGCGTCTGCTCATGTGAAGATTTAAGCTCGTCATATTGTTCGTCTGACGGGAATATACTTGTATTTGTAGTCGAGAGGGGATTGCATGCCGACCATCCGTTTAGGACAGCGCATGCGCAATTTCTGCGCCGCTCTTGTGGCCTTCGCTGCCGTTTCAAGCAGCGCAGGCGTGGCGATGGCGGACGTCTCGTGGGCTGTCCTCGACGCCGACCGCGGCGTGTTCCTGGGGCAGGACGGTGGCAGCCGCACCCGGCCGCCGGCGTCTCTCGCCAAGATGATGACGCTCTATCTCACTTTCGAGGCCATCCGCGACGGCCGCCTGCGCTGGGACGACCGGATCGTCGTTTCCCGCAACGCCTCGATCAAGATCCCCACAAAGCTGTGGGTCAAGCCGGGCGACACGATCAGCGTGCGCGAGGCGGTCGACGGCATGATCATCATCTCCGCCAACGATGCGGCCGCGGCCGTCGGCGAGCACCTTGCAGGATCGGAAGCCGCCTTCGGGCGCATGATGACGCAGCGCGGCAAGCGGCTCGGGCTGAAGAACACGGTCTTTTCCAATCCGTCGGGGCTGACCGACGGGCGCAAGCAGACGACCACGGCGCGGGACATGGCCCTGCTTGGAATGGCGCTGCAGCGCGATTTTCCCAAGGAGTACCGGCTGTTCTCGCAGCCCTCCTTCGTCTTCCGCGGCAAGTTGCGCAAAGGCCACAACAATCTCATGTACCGCTATGACCGCGTCGACGGCATCAAGACCGGCTTCACCAGCGCGGCCGGCTACAATCTGGCGAGTTCCCTCAATACGAACGGCCGCCGGCTCATCGGCGTCGTGCTCGGGGGCAAGACGGCGCGCAAGCGCGACGACCGGATGGCGGCGCTGCTGACGCGGTTCGGCGGGCAGGCGGCGCCCGTGCCCGTGCGGCAGCCTCAGATAGCCATGCAGGTGCCTGTGCCCGCGCCCAGGCCGGCTGTGGGGCTGGCGGCCGACGATGTGCCGATCGAGCAGGGGGACGGCGGCTTCCCGGTGCCGGGCTTCTCCGCCTGGCAAATCCAGATCGCAGCGCTGCCGAGCCTTGCGGCGGCCCGTAGGCTTCTGGACAAGGCGGCAGCGCCGGTCCGCTCGATCGAGGCGGGCGCGACGGCCTTGGTCGAGCCGACCACCACAAAAGGCAAGACGCTCTACCGGGCGCGCTTCGACGGCTTCGTGGACAGGAATGCAGCCGGCCGGGCATGTGCCGCGCTCAAGCAGCGGAAATTCGACTGCATCGCTGTCGCCGCGCCCTGACGGCATCGGACAGGCGGGCGAAAAACGCCCCGACCCGAAATCGCCCCGGCTTTACTCCGGCGCCAACAGACACTATCAGACCGGCTTCGGCGACCGCGCCGTATCGACCACCCGCGCTCGTTTGCGGGACTGGACAGGAGAAAAAACCGTGTCGAATTCCGTTTCCCTCACATTTCCCGATGGCTCCGTGCGCGACTACGATGCCGCTACGACCGGCGCCGCGCTCGCGGAATCCATTTCCAAATCCCTGGCCAAGAAGGCGGTCGCCTATACCTTCGACGGCACCCTGCGCGATCTGTCCGATCCGCTCGGCGCTTCCGGCAAGGTCGAGATCGTCACGCGCGACGACCCGCGTGCGCTGGAGCTGATCCGGCATGACGCCGCCCACGTACTGGCCGAGGCGGTGCAGGAATTGTGGCCTGGAACGCAGGTGACCATCGGTCCTGTGATCGAGAACGGCTTCTACTACGACTTCGCCCGTAACGAGCCCTTCACGCCGGAGGACTTCCCCGCCATCGAGAAGAAGATGCGCGAGATCATCCAGCGCAACAAGCCGTTCAGCAAGGAAGTCTGGTCGCGCGACAAGGCCAGGCAGGTCTTCCGCGACAAGGGCGAGGCCTACAAGGTCGAACTGGTCGAGGCGATCCCGGAAGATCAGGACCTCAAGATCTACTATCAGGGCGATTGGTTCGACCTGTGCCGCGGCCCGCACATGGCCGCCACGGGGCAGGTGGGCAATGCCTTCAAGCTGATGAAGGTGGCCGGCGCCTATTGGCGCGGCGACGCCAACAACCCCATGCTGACGCGCATCTACGGCACCGCCTGGGCCACGCAGGAGCAGCTCGACCAGTATCTGCACATGCTGGAGGAGGCCGAGAAGCGCGATCATCGGCGACTGGGGCGCGAGATGGACCTGTTCCACTTCCAGGAGGAGGGGCCGGGCGTCGTGTTCTGGCACGCCAAGGGCTGGAAGATGTTCCAGAACCTGATTGCCTATATGCGCCGCCGCCTCGGCGACGACTACCAGGAGGTCAACGCTCCGCAGGTGCTCGACAAGAGCCTCTGGGAGACGTCGGGCCACTGGGGCTGGTATCAGGAGAACATGTTCGCGGTGAAGTCGGCCCACGCCTTCACACACCCGGAAGATCCCGACGCCGACCAGCGCATCTTCGCGCTGAAGCCGATGAACTGCCCCGGCCACGTCCAGATCTTCAAGCACGGCCTGAAGTCCTACCGCGATCTGCCTATCCGGCTTGCCGAATTCGGCAACGTCCACCGCTACGAGGCCTCCGGCGCCCTGCACGGGCTGATGCGCGTGCGCGCCTTCACGCAGGACGATGCGCACATCTTCTGCACCGAGGACCAGCTCGAGGCGGAGATCCTCAAGATCAACGATCTGATGATGTCGGTCTACAAGGATTTCGGCTTCGAGGAAGTGGTGGTGAAACTGGCCACGCGACCCGAAAAGCGCGTCGGCACGGATGCGGCATGGGACCATGCCGAAGACATTCTGAGGCGCGCGCTTGCCCGCATGGCGCGCGAGGACAACCGCATCAAGACCGGCATCAACGAGGGCGAGGGCACCTTCTACGGGCCCAAGTTCGAATATACGCTGAAGGATGCGATCGGCCGCGAATGGCAGTGCGGCACCACGCAGGTGGACTTCAACCTGCCCGAACGCTTCGGCGCGTTCTATATCGGCGCCGATTCGGAGAAGAAGCAGCCGGTGATGGTGCATCGCGCCATCTGCGGCTCGCTGGAGCGCTTCCTGGGCATCCTGATCGAGAGCCATGCCGGCCAGATGCCGCTGTGGTTCGCGCCGCTGCAGGTGGTGGTGGCCACCATTACCTCCGACGCCGACGACTATGCGCGGCAGGTGGTGGCTAGGCTGAAGCAGGCGGGGCTGGCGGCCGAAGCCGACCTGCGCAACGAGAAGATCAACTACAAGGTGCGCGAGCACAGCCTGGCCAAGGTGCCGGTCATCCTGGTGTGCGGCAAGCGCGAGGCGGAGGAGGGCACGGTCAACATGCGCCGGCTGGGCTCGCGCGACCAGACCTCACTGTCGCTCGAAGAGGCGGTTGCCGCCCTGGTCGACGAGGCGACGCCGCCGGACCTGAAGCGCCAGCACGCCGGCTGACGGAGGCGGTTGCGCCAATAGCGGCGGCGGAGCGATCCGCCGCCTCCTTCACGGCAAAGTCAGCGAAAAAGATCAGTCGGCGCCTTCGTTCGGGTCGATCGCCGAGGCTTCGGAGGCAATGACCTCGACCTCCTCGTTGTGGCCGGCCGTCACGGCGATGTCCTTCTGGTAGATGCGGTCGCGGTTCTTTGCGATCACCGTGTAGTCGCCTTCCGCCAGCACCATCGGCGCGAAGGCGCTCACCGCCTCCTTGATCGAATCGCCGGCTTCGTTGAGCACCGACCACGACGTATCGGCGATCGCCTCGCCACCGGCTTCACGCACCAGCTTGAGCGTGATTTCGGCCGCATGGTGCTCCACCGTCGCCTCGGTGAGCTTTCCCGCCTCGACGCGGATGTCGGAGCGGATCACGGCGTTCACCGACCCATAGGTGGAAACGACGTGGTAAGTGCCGGCGTTCAGCCGCACGACCGCCCTGGGCTGGACGTCGGGCACGATGAGCGCATGGTCGCCGCCGGTTCCGGCACCGCCTTCATAGATGGAAAAGCGCAGCTTGTCGGGTGGGATGCGGATGCCGCCCGAAAGCACGGCGTCGAGTTCCAGCCCGCCGGCGTCGAGCACGAGGTTCTCGCGCCTCGCCTGCTTGCTCACGGTGATGCGCTTGGTTGCACCGGCGCGGCCGTACGAGGCATGCACGAGGTAGCTGCCGGGCTCCAGTTCGAATATGGCGGTGCCGCCATGCGCGGAGGCCACCAGTGGCAGCTTGCCGTCCGGGCCGGGCTCGGGTTTGAACACCCGCCAGGCAAGGCCGCGCGAAATGTCGGCGCCGTGTTCGGTCAGTTGCGCGCTCAGCGTGACTTCGCCGCCGCTCCCCTGCGCCAGCGAACCCTGGCCGCGCGGCGGCACGTAGCGCGAGATGCCGGGCAGGGCGAGGTCGCGAATGACGTCCTTTTCCTGCGCATGGGCGCCGGGCATCGGCGCGGCAAGCAGCGCGATCCCCAGCAGCGGCAGCAAAAGGCGGCGGACCCTCTCGAACATCGCTTGCGTTGAAGCCCAAGGCGGTGGCAATTTCAAGGCCCTTGTCCCGGCCTTTGCGCAGGGAACCACCCCGGCGCCTCGGGCGCCCCGCCAGAGCCGCCCTTGCGACGCGCGCTTCAGCCCAAAATCCAGGAGAGTTTGCCCAAATGACCTCGTCTATCGTCGATTTCCTGTTGAAGCGCAGTTCCGTGCCCATCCCGGAACTGCGCGCGCCGGCGCCGACCGATTCGGAGATCGCCACCCTGATCGCCGCGGCCAGCCGTGTGCCCGATCACGGCCGACTGGCGCCGTGGCGCTTCATCCTCTACCGCGGCGACGCGCGCGAAGAGATCGGCCGCAAGCTCGCCGCCCTTGCCGAACAGCGCGAGGGGCCGTTGCCGGAAAACCGCCGCAACCAGGAATTGACGCGGTTCTCGCGCGCGCCGCTGGTCATCGGCGTCGTGTCGAGCCCGAAGGAAAGTCCGAAAATCCCGCAATGGGAGATGTTCCTGTCCGGCGGCATGGCGGCCATGAACCTTATGGTCGCAGCCAACGCGCTGGGCTACGGCACCAACATGATCACCAACTGGTATTCCGACGTGCCGGAGGGCCGGGCGATCCTGGGGCTTTCGCCGCAGGAGCGCGTCGTCGGCTTCGTCCATATCGGCACCTATGAAGGCACGGCGCCCGAACGGCCGCGCCCGGATCCGGCGACGCTTTATGGCGACTATTCCGGCCCGTGGTCCGGCCCGTGGGAGGGATAGGCGGCTACGACGCGTCTATGCCCGCAGCCCTTGCCCTGGCCAGCAGCCGCTCGGCCAGGCGCAGGTGCGGGCGGTCGTACATCTTGCCCTCGATGCCGACGACGCCGGCATTGCCGGCCGCCGCGAACGCGGCCACGATCGCGGCCGACTGCTCCACCGCTTCCTGCGTAGGCGTGAAAGCGGCGTTGATGACGGCTACCTGCGCCGGGTGGATCGCCATCTTGCCGGTGAAGCCGTCGCGTTCGGCTTCCGCGCATTCCGCCTCGAAGGCGGCCATGTCGCGAAAATTCGGGAAGACGGTGTCGATGGCGGCCACTTCCGCCGAGGACGCGGCCAGTATGGTCAGTGCGCGGGCGAGGCGGAAGACGTCCGTGTAGCGGCCGTTTTCGTCGCGCGCGGTGCGGGCGCCGACCGAAGCCGAAAGGTCTTCCGCCCCCCAGGTGATGCCGGAAAGCCTCGCGCCCGCCTGTGTATAGGTCGCGGCAGCAAGCACGCCGGCCGCCGTCTCGGTGGCGATCGGCAATATCCTGATGCTGCCGTCCGGCAGGCCGTTTTCGGCCTCGTGCACGCGCAGCTTCGCCGCCAGTTGCTGCACGTCGTGCCCGCCGTTCGACTTGGGCAGCATGATGCCGTCCGGACGGGCAGGCACGAGGGCGGCGAGATCGTCGTCGGTCAGCCCGGTCGAAAGGTCGTTGACGCGCACATAGACCGCAGCCTTGAAGGCGGCGCGCCGGTCGGAAACGAAAGCGGCCGCCACGGCGCGCGCCGCCGCCTTGTTCTGCGGCGCGATCGAATCCTCCAGGTCCACGATCACCACGTCGGCCTCGGACGACAGGCCCTTTTCGAGCTTCTTTTCCGAATCGCCGGGAACGAACAGCAAGGAGCGCATCAGGCAGGCCTCTTCAGTATCATCGCCTGCCGCAGGCACTTGGCGACGAGAACGTCATTCTGGTTGTAGGCGCGGTGCTCGAACTCGACGATGCCGCGATCGGGCCTGGATTTGGATTCACGCACCGACACCACCGTGGTTTCCACCCGCACCGTGTCGCCATGGAACAGCGGATGCGGAAAAGTCGTGTCCGTCATGCCGAGATTGGCGACGGTGGTGCCGATGGTGAGGTCGTTCACCGAGATGCCGATCATCAGGCCGAGGGTGAACAGCGAATTGACCAGCGGCTTTCCCCATTCGCTCTTCGCGGCGAAGTCGAAGTCGATGTGCAGCGGCTGGGTGTTCAGCGTCATGACGGAGAACAGCATGTTGTCGCTCTCGGTCACCGTCTTGCGCAGCGTGTGCCGAAACACCTGTCCGACGGCAAGTTCCTCAAGGTAAAGTCCGGCCATCTCGTTCCCCGTGTCGCCGTCTGTGGTGCCGCTTGATAGGCCGCGCGCCGGTGCCCTTCAAGCCGGTTAATGAAGATGGTGAACCGTTCGTAAACCATTTTCCCGCACTGTCGGCGCGGGCTGGATGAATATCGACCGGGGCGCGAGCGGGCGGGCATGGTGGTTTCGCATTTCCTGAAATGGATCGGCACGGCGCGGGTCTCGGAGCGCGTGGCGGCGGCCGCCGCCCTGGCGCGTGCCTATGTCGACCGCGAGCTTGCCTTCGAGGACCGTTGCGCGGCCGAGGCGGCGCTGACGCTTCTGCTGGACGACGCGTCCGCCAAGGTGCGGCAGGCTATGGCCGAGGCACTGTCGATGAGCCGCCATGCACCCGTGCAGATCGTCGCGGCGCTGGCATCCGACCAGCCCGAAGTGGCGAGATTCGTGCTGGCGCGCTCGCCGCTTCTCACCGATTCCGACCTGATCGACCGCGTGGCGACCGGGCAGAAGGCCACGCAAAGCCTGATCGCCGGCCGGCCCGTCGTTTCCATGGCGGTGGCCGCGGCCATAGCCGAGATCGGCGAGCCGGAAGCCTGCCTCGACCTTCTGGTCAACGGCGGCGCCGAGATCGCCTCGCTCAGCTTTCGGCGCATGGCCGAGCGCCACGGTCATCTGCCCGCCGTGCGCGAGGCCCTGGTTTCGCATGCCGGGCTGCCGGCGGATTGCCGCCACATGCTGCTCGTCAAGCTCGGGGAAGCGCTCAAGGGCGCGCCGCTGGTGCTGGCGCTCATGGGGCCGGCGCGGGCCGAGCGCATGCTGCGCGACGCCTGCATGAAGGCGTCGCTGACGCTGATCGAGGCCACGCGCGCCGAGGAGCATGCTGCGCTGGTGGAGCATCTGCGCCTGCGCGGCGATCTCACCTCCGCCTTCCTCATCCGCACGGTCGCCCACGGCAAGGTGGATTTCTTCGGCGCCGCGCTGGTGGCGCTGACCGGGCAGAGCGGCCAGCGGGTGGGCGCATTGCTTTCGGGCGGGCACGACACCGCGCTCAAGGCGCTGTTCCGCGCTGCCGGACTGGCCGAGGCCACATATATGGTCATCCTGCGGGCGCTGAAGGTGTGGCGCGACGTTGCCAATGGCAAACGCGTGGCCGGCGTGCAGGAAGTAAGCTGGCTGATGCTGAAGGAACTGGGCGGGCAGGGCGCCGAGGGCGAGTTGGCCTCCCTGGTGAAGTCGATCCATCTGGAGGCGCTGCGCCGCAATGCGCGCGGCCACGCGCTGGCCATCGCGGCGGCGTGAAGCCTTTGCCTTATCCCTGCTTGCGGAAGAATTCCGGGTAGTCCTCGATCGCGGCGGCGATGATGCGCATGGAGGCCGCGGCCTCCAGCGCCTCCGGTGTCTCGGCACCGGCGATCTCCAGTGCGCTTTGCCGTGCCCGGGCGATCGTGGCGGCCCATGAGTTGCCCGGAAACTGCACCAGCAGATCGCGCGCGACGCCCCTGAGGAAATCCCCCACCACCTGCATGGCTCCTGCCGGCAGGGCGGAGCCCAGCCGGATCTTGCGCAGCCGCAGGATTTCCAGCCCCACCGTCACCGCCGCCACGCTGCCGCCGAACAGGGCCTCGCCGCGCCGTCCGCTGGCCTGCAGCAGCGGCATCAACTGGTTGATGCGGTCGTAGGCGAGGCTTTCGAAGGCCGAGCGGCGTGCGATGCGTTCATGCAGGCAAAGCCGGGCGAGGTCTTCGCGCATGGCGCGTACGATACGCTCCATCGTGGCGCTTGGGTCGGTCGGCAGGACGGTCAGGAACACGCCGATGGCCAGCAGGATGCCGACGAGAAGGGAGACCGAGCCGGCCAGGAATTCCTGCGGGTTGTAGACCATCACCTGCCGGGGGCTCATGAAGGCGAGGAAATTGATGACGAAGGCCGCCGCAATGCCGGTCATGCGCGGATTGGGCATGGCCAGCGCCGCCGGCAGCAGGACAGGCACCACGAACAGCATGAACCAGCCGAAGCCGGGGAAGGCCGGCAGCACATATTGGCCCAGCACGAAGGCGAAAGGCAGGGCCAGCAGCGTGCCCTTGAAGAAGTCCCACGCCACCTTGACCGGGAAGGGGCGCGCCGCGAACAGGCTGGACACAACGGCGACGATGATGACGATCTCCGTCGCTCCCGGCCACTGCGTCTCAAGCCAGAAGGCGGCCATCAGCGCGGTGGCTGCCGTGGCCCGCACGGCATTGCGCCAAGCCGCGTGATAGTCGCGGTGGATGACCAGTGCGGGCTGGCGTCGCGCCCGCCGCGTGCTTTCGGGCGGCCGCCGCAAGGCGTCCAGGCCGCGCAGCGCGCCTTTCAGCGCCTGGGCGAACTCGGCGGCGATGTTGAGCCGCGTCAACGTGCCGATCGGATCGCCGCCTTCGCTCGCTGCCGGCGGCGGCGCACCCGCCAGGGCGGCAATGTTGTCCAGTCGCGCGATATGGGAAGCGGTGTCGTTCAGCGTATCGGCGTCGGCAAGTGCGTCCACGGCCGTTTTCAGGGCCTCGCGCATCGGCATCAGCGCGGTATTTTCGGGCGCGGCGTGGGTTTGCAGCATGCGCGCGGCCGAAAGCGCCGACAGCAGATGGCCGATGGTGCGGCGGACCGAATGCGCACGGGTGGACATGCTGGGCGTTTCCAGCCGCGCATAGGCGCGCATTTCGCTGAGCGCCTGGGTGTCGGCGATCAGCTTGCGGTGGAGCGCCTGCAGCCGCGCCGGATCGCCGCCGGAAAAGGCGCCGGCCGCATAGGAGGCAAGATCTGTGATGCAGCGGGCCAGCCGCGCGCTCATGGCCTCGCCCGCCAGTTGCGGCAGGATCAGCCGGCTGGTCAGGCCGGCGCAGACGATGCCGATCACGATCTCGCCGCAGCGGGCCAGCGCCAGTTCGTGCAGCAGATGCGGTTCGCCGACGGCGGGAAGGCCGATGATGACGGCGGTATAGCCGGCAAGGGCCGCGCCATAGGCTTCAGGATTACGCAGCAGCGACGAAACGAAGGTGCAGAGACCGATCCACAGCGCCAGCACGGCGACGAACAGCCAGTCATGGCCCGCGAAGACCGGAACGAGAGCGAGCGCCGCGCCGGCGCCGACCAGGGTTCCGACCAGGCGGAAAAAACCCTTGGCCAGCACCATGCCGGCGACCGGCTGCGCGACGATGAACACGGTCATCATCGCCCAATGCGGATGATCCAGCCTCAGCGCATAGGAAACAAGCAGCGCAATCAGTCCGGCTGACGTGGTGCGCAGGGCGAAGATCCAGTCGCTGCGCGTCGGCCGGGTAAGGGCAGCGGACCAATCCCGGAACCGATTCACCAGCCATCTCCCAGCCGTCTCGAAGTCGTGGTGCTGCCGCTTCGCCGGCGCGGCTCAGATATCCAGCGCGTCCGCCTCCGCGAATTCGGCCCGTTCCTGGATGAAGCGGAAACGCGCTTCCGGCTTGGTGCCCATCAACGCGTCCACCGCGTCCCTGGTTGCCGTCTCCTCGTCCAGCACGTTGACCCGCAGCAATGTACGCTTTTTCGGGTCCATGGTGGTTTCCTTGAGCTGGGCCGCCATCATCTCGCCCAGGCCCTTGAAGCGGCCGATCTCGACCTTGCCGCGGCCGGTGAACTCGGTGCGCAGCAATTCGTCCTTGTGGGCGTCGTCGCGGGCATAGGCCACCTTGCCGCCCTGGCGGATCGAGTAGAGCGGCGGCACGGCCATGTAGAGGTGGCCGCCGCGGATAAGCTGCGGCATCTCGCGGTAGAAGAAGGTGATGAGCAGCGAGGCGATGTGTGCGCCGTCGACATCGGCGTCGGTCATGATGATGACGCGGTCGTAGCGCAGGTCCTCCTCGCGATATTTCGACCGGGTTCCGCAGCCCAGCGCCTGGGTCAGGTCGGAGATGGTCTGGTTGGCGGCCAGCTTGTCGTTGCCGGCGCTCGCCACGTTCAGGATCTTGCCGCGCAACGGCAGCACCGCCTGGCTGGCGCGGTCGCGCGCCTGCTTGGCGGAGCCGCCGGCCGAATCGCCTTCCACGATGAAGATTTCGGCGCCGGCAGCGGCATTCTGCGTGCAGTCCGCCAATTTGCCGGGCAAGCGCAGCTTGCGCACCGCGCTCTTGCGCGACACTTCCTTCTCCTGGCGCCGGCGCACGCGCTCGTCGGCACGTGCGATCACCCAGTCCAGCAGCTTGGTGGCTTCCTGCGGATTGGCCGCGAGCCACAGGTCGAACGGGTCGCGGATGGCGTTCTCCACGATCCGGATCGCCTCCACCGTGGCGAGGCGGTCCTTGGTCTGGCCGACGAATTCCGGCTCGCGGATGAACACGGACAACATGCCGGCGGCCGACATCATCACGTCCTCGGAGGTGACGATCGACGCCCGCTTGTTGCCGGTCAGATCGGCATAGGCCTTGAGCCCGCGCGTCAGCACGTTGCGGAAGCCGGCTTCGTGCGTGCCGCCCTCATGGGTGGGAATGGTATTGCAGTACGAATTGAGGAAGCCGTCGCCGCCATACCAGGTCACGGCCCATTCCAGCGAGCCGTGGCCGCCCTGCTTCTCGCTCTTGCCGGCGAAGATGTCGCGCGTGACCTGGAACTCGTCGCCGAGCGAGGCCTTGAGGTAGTCGCCGAGGCCGCCGGGGAAGTGGAACTCCGCCTTGGGCGGGGTGTCGTCCTTTTCCTTGATGAGCAAGGGATCGCACGACCAGCGGATCTGCACGCCGCCGAACAGATAGGCCTTCGAGCGCGCCATGCGGTAGAGGCGGGCCGGTTCGAAGGCGGCAGCCTTGCCGAAAATCTCCGGGTCGGGATGGAAACGCACGGTGGTGCCGCGCCGGTTGTGGATTTCGCCGAGTTGTTCCAGCGGTCCCTGCGGCTTGCCGCGCGAGAAGCGCTGCCGGTAGAGGCGGCGGCCCCGCGCCACTTCCACGTCGAGCTGATCCGACAGCGCGTTGACGACGGACACGCCGACGCCGTGCAGGCCGCCCGAGGTTTCGTACACCTTCGAATCGAATTTGCCGCCGGCATGCAGCGTGGTCATGATGACCTCGAGCGCCGACTTGTCCTTGAATTTCGGATGCGGGTCGACCGGGATGCCGCGGCCGTTGTCGGTGACGGTGAGGAAACCGTCGGCCGAAAGCTCCACCTCGATGAAGGTGGCGTGGCCGGCCACCGCCTCGTCCATGGAATTGTCGATGACCTCGGCGAAGAGGTGATGCAGCGCCTTCTCGTCGGTGCCGCCGATATACATGCCCGGCCTGCGCCGCACCGGCTCCAGCCCTTCCAGAACCTCGATGTCGGCGGCGCTGTAGCTGTCGCCCGCGTCCCTAGGGGGAGGGGGGGGCGCCTTTCGTGCCGCCTGCACCAGCGGATCGGCCGGGCGCGACGGCACGCGAACGGGCTGAGGCTGACTGTCGAGACTGGCGAAGAGGTCGTTGCTGTCGTCCATGCGAATCTGGGATGTCCCCGCTGCGAATCACCGTCGGAGTCTGCCACGCTTTGGGCGATGGCGCGACCAAGGTTCCGGGTATGTTCGAAGGCTTCGGCCGTGGAAATACAGATCATCGCCATCCGGGGCAAGGGAGAAAGCGAAGGGCCGGCGCTGGCGCCGGCCCCCTGCATGACCCATTTTCCTGCCCTTGGCCGCGTTACTCGGCCGCGTCGCTGTATTCCGACAGGGGCGGGCAGGAGCAGACCAGGTTGCGGTCGCCGGCGACATTGTCGATGCGCGATACCGGCGGCCAGTATTTCACCAGCGTGTCGACGTTACCCGCCGGGTAGGCCGCTTCCAGGCGCGAATAGGGATGCGTCCATTCGCCGGCCAGCGTCTCGGCAGGCGTGTGCGGGGCGTTGACCAGCGGATTGTCGTCGGCCGGCCATTCGCCCTTTTCCACCTTCTCGGCTTCGTCGGCGATGGCGATCAGGGCTTCGCAGAGACGATCCACCTCGCTCTTCGGCTCGGATTCGGTCGGCTCCACCATCAGCGTGCCCGCCACCGGGAACGACATGGTTGGGGCGTGGAAGCCGTAGTCGATCAGCCGCTTGGCGATGTCGTCCACGGTGATGCCGGAGCGGTCCTTGATGACGCGCGTGTCGAGGATGCACTCATGCGCCACGCGGCCGCCACGGCCCCGGTAGAGCACCGAATAGTGGTTGCCCAGCCGCGCCACCAGATAGTTGGCCGACAGGATGGCGATCTCGGTGGCCTTCTTCAGCCCTTCCGGTCCCATCATGCGGATATACATCCAGGTGATGGGCAGGATCGAGGCGCTGCCGAAGGGCGCGGCCGACACGGCATGCGCCGAGCCTTCCGCAACGTGGCCCGGCAGATAGGGCTTCAGATGCGCCTTGACGCCGATCGGGCCGACACCCGGGCCGCCGCCGCCATGCGGAATGCAGAAGGTCTTGTGCAGGTTCATGTGGCAGACGTCGGCGCCGATGTCGCCGGGGCGGGCAAGCCCGACCAGCGCGTTGAGGTTGGCGCCGTCGAAATAGACCTGTCCGCCGTGCTCGTGCACGATGGCGCAGATGTCCTTGGCGCCTTCCTCGAACACGCCGTGCGTGGACGGGTAGGTGAACATCAGCGCCGCCAGGTTGGCGCCGTGCTGCTCGGCCTTGGCCTTGAGGTCGTCGATGTCGATGTTGCCGTCGTCGGTGCAGCGGACCACCACCACGCTCATGCCGGCCATGGCAGCGCTGGCCGGGTTGGTGCCATGCGCGGAGGAGGGGATGAGGCAGATGTTGCGGTGCCCTTCGTTGCGCGACTTGTGATAGCCGCGGATGGCGAGCAGACCGGCATATTCGCCCTGGCTGCCGGCATTGGGCTGCAGCGTCACGGCGTCGAAGCCGGTGATCTCGGCCAGCCAGCCCTCCAGCTCATCGATCATCGCGCGAAAGCCCTCCGTATGCGCCTTGGGCGCGAAGGGATGCAGATTGGCGATGTTGGGCCAGCTTACCGGCATCATCTCGGCCGCCGCATTGAGCTTCATGGTGCAGGAGCCGAGCGGAATCATGGCGCGGTCGAGCGCCAGGTCCTTGTCGGCCAGCCTGCGCAGGAAGCGCATCATGTCGGTTTCCGAGCGGTTCTCGTGGAAGGCCGGCTGGGTGAGGAATTCCCTGCCGCGCGGCTGGCCGGGGAGGGTGCGGGCGGCAGAAGGCTTCGCCTTTGCCCCGAACAGGGCGGCGATGGCTTCCAGATCGACCTCGGTCGAGGTCTCGTCGAAGGCGATGCCGACATGGTCTGCGTCGACGGCGCGCAGCAGCCTGCCGTCCTTCTCGGCTTCGGCGGCGATGGCTTGCGCCTTGCCCTTCACCTCGACCGTCACCGTATCGAAGCGGCTGGAGCCCAGCACCTTCACGTTCGCCGCGGCCAGGCCCTCGGCAAGTCCCGCAGCCAGCGCATGGATGCGCGAGGCGATGGCCTGCAAGCCGGTCGGGCCGTGCCAGATCGCATAGGCGGTCGCCATGTTGGCAAGCAGGGCCTGGGCGGTGCAGATGTTGGAGGTGGCCTTGTCGCGGCGGATATGCTGCTCGCGCGTCTGGAGGGCGAGGCGGAAGCCGGGGCGGCCATGCGCGTCGACCGACTGGCCGACGAGGCGGCCGGGCATCAGCCGGGTGAGCTTTTCCGACACGGCGCAATAGGCGGCATGCGGGCCGCCGAACCCCATCGGCACGCCGAAGCGCTGCATGGAGCCGACGGCGATGTCGGCGCCGAGGCTTGCGGGTGCGCTGGTGACGGTCAGCGACAGCGGGTCGGAGATGAAGACGACCAGCGCGCCGGCGGCCTTCGCCTTCTCGATCGCCGCCTTGTGGTCGCCGTAGACGCCGTTGGCGTCCGGCCAGGACACGAGGAGGGCGGCCGTGTCGCCGTCGATCGTATCGCCGTCGATCTCGATGCCGAGCGGCTCGGCGCGCGTGTTGAGCACGTCGAGCGTCTGTGGCAGCGGCACGCCGGCAAGGGCTATCTTGTTGCGCTTGTCGCGATGGTGGCGAACGGCGATGCCGACCGCCTCGGCGGCGGCGGTCGCCTCATCCAGAAGCGAGGCGGAGGCTACCGGCAGGCCGGTCAACTCGGCCACCAGGGTCTGGAAATTGAAGAGCATTTCCAGCCGGCCCTGGCTGATCTCGGCCTGGTAGGGCGTATAGGCCGTGTACCAGGCCGGGTTTTCGAACATGTTGCGCTGGATGACAGGCGGCACCTGCACGCCATGATAGCCCGCGCCGATGAAACTCTTCATCACAACGTTGCGCGACATCGTGGCCGCAAGCTCGGCCAGAGCCTCGGCCTCGGTGGCCGGCGCCGGCAGGTCGAGCGGCCGGTCGAGCCGGATCGACTTCGGGACCGCCTGATCGATCAGCGTCTCGACCGAAGGAACGCCGATGCGGGCAAGCATGGCGCGTATGTCGTCCCCGCCGGGGCCGATATGGCGGTCCGTGAAAGCGTAGGGTGCCGTGGTCATCTCGTCCATCCGTCAGCCGATATGGGCATTGTAGCCGGCTTCGTCGAGGAGGCCCTCGAGCTGGCTCTCGTCGGCAAGCTTCATCTTCCACAGCCAGCCGTCGCCGGCCGGCGCGGAATTGACCAGCGCGGGATCGGCGGAAAGCGCCTCATTGGCCTCGACGACTTCGCCGTCCACGGGCGCGTAGACGTCGGAGGCGGCCTTGACGGATTCCACCACCACGGCGGTGTCGCCCTTGGTCAGGCTCTTTCCGGCTTCGGGAAGCTCGACGAAGACGAGGTCGCCAAGCTGCTCCTGGGCATAGTCGGTGATGCCGACGGTGGCGACGCCGCCCTCGACGCGGAGCCATTCGTGATCTTGCGTATAATAGGTCTTGGCCATGGAAATCATCCTTTGCGATAGCGGTGTGGCGTGAACGGCAGGGCGGCGACGTCCACCGGCACTTTCGTGCCGCGCACATCGGCGAACAGTCTTGTCCCGGGCTTGGCGAGCGTGGCCGAAACGTAGCCCATGGCGACGGGATGGCCCGCCGACGGGCCGAATCCGCCCGAGGTGACGCGGCCCGCCTCATTCCCGTCAGCGTCGAACAGGGCGGCGCCCGCGCGCACCGGCATGCGGCCTTCCGGCTTGAGGCCGACGCGCTTTTCAGCGGCTCCGCGCTCCAGGGCGGCGCGCAGCGCATCGGCTCCGAGGAAGCCGCCGGAGGCACGGATTTCCTTCGGCACGGCCCACATCAGGCCGGCCGAGACGGGGTTCGTCTCAGGTGTCAGGTCCTGCCCGTGCAGGCAAAGGCCCGCCTCGAGCCTCAGGCTGTCGCGCGCGGCGAGCCCGATCCACATGACGCGCTCGTCGGCGAGCAGCTTTTCGAGCAGCGCGCGCGCGTCCTTCTCCGGCAGGCCGATCTCGAAACCGTCCTCCCCGGTGTAGCCGGAGCGGCTCATGAACCAGCCTTCGCGCGGCTCGATGCCATGCATGAAGGAAAGCGCAGCGGTCTCGATGCCCGCCTGGTTGAGCGCCGCTTCCGCTTCCGGTCCCTGGATGGCGAGGAAGATGCGGTCCAGCGGCTCCACCGTCGCGTCGAAGCCGGCAGCCACCTGCTGCAAATGCGCAATGTCGGCGGCTGCGTTGCCCGCATTGGCCACCACCATGAAGCGCTCGGGGCCGAGGCGGGTGACGATAAGGTCGTCGTCTATGCCGGCCTTGCCGTTGAGGAAGAACGTATATTTGGACTGCGATTGCTCCAGCGCGCCGGCGTCGAGCGGGCAGGCGCGGTTGAGCAGGGCCGCCGCCTGCGGGCCATGCACGGCGATCAGCTTCATGTGCGAGATGTCGAACAGCCCGACATGCTGGCGCGTGTGCTGATGCTCCTTCATGACGCCGGCCGGATAGGTGAGCGGCATGTTCCAGCCGGCAAAGGGGCCGAATTTGGCGCCCGCGGCCTTATGCAGATCTTCGAGAGGAAGTGTCTTGGTGTTGCTTTCGCCCGTCATGTCTTCTCCAGAACAGCACGCTTCGGGCCGCTGTGTGCGGCCGGTTCGTGCCCCTCTGTCTGAAGCCTGAGAGACTCGCGCCGCCGGAACACGTTCGGCTACGCTTACACCTTCGGCGCAGGGCTTTCGCCCCGACTTTCCAGAGTGTCTTTACCCCGTCCACGGTTCTTTTGCCTGAGAGATTTCGGGCGATTTCCCCTTCGGCGGCAGCTTGTGCTGCTCTCTCCCGCAAACAGGTGGAGCTTCCGCTAGAAAGCCCCCGACGACTCATCCTTAGCCTGCGCGCGACAGATTGTCACCTGCCTGCGGCGCTGCCCGCGGAAATTTCCGCGGAACGGCAAAATCGCCGGGGACCCGATCTGATTCAGCTTTACTGCGGCCTGGGGGCGGCTACGCCGGCCGCGTCCAGCCGCTGCTCGATGCTGCCGATCAACTGGCCCGTTTGCGCATGCAGCAGCTTCAATTTGGCCAATTGTTCGCAGATCAGCGTGGTCTCATACCGCTCCGGATGCTCGGCGGGCGCGGTTCCAACCCCGTGCAGAAGCCAGGAGAGGCTCACATTCAGAAGACCCGACAATTTGCCGAGGCGATGCGATCCGGGCTGAGACCGGTCGGTCTCCCATTCCTGCACTGTGGCGGTCTTTACGCCGAGCCGCCAGGCCAGTTCCCTGGTGTTCAGATCGCTCACGTCGAGGGCGCGCGAAAGGCGTCCGCCGAACGTATCGAGATCAGGTTCTTCTTCGAAAATAGTCGTGGTGTCGGACACCCGATGCACCTCCTGTCTGGTTGCGGGATGATTTGGCGCGGATCGGTCCTGCGCCGTCCAAGAGCATAGGCGCCTTACCCCCGATCACAAGGCTCGGCTTTGGAATTTTCCATAAGCTATTGAAATATAATGGCTATAAAGAACTATATGCCGCCATACCAGTCGTAGCCATAGTCCTCCCAGAAGCCGCCATGGCCGCCGCCTATGGCGGCAAAGCCGTCGATCAGCTCTATGCGGCTCAGATATTTCGGCATCTTGTAGCCGAGCTGCCGCTCCACCCGCACGCGCAGCGGCGCGCCGTTCTCCACCGGCAACGGCTTGCCGTTCACACCGTAGGCGAGGATCGTCTGCGGATGACGCGCATCGATCAGGTCGATCGAGCCGTAATATTTGACGTCGCCGCCGGAAAGGGTGTGGTCGATCGTGTCGAGGCAGTGGAACATGACGTAGCGCGCCTGCGGCTTCACCACGGCCATGTCGAGCACCAGCGACAGCGGCGTGCCGGTCCATTTGGCGATGCAGCTCCAGCCCTCCACGCAGTCGTGGCGGGTGATCTGGGTGCGGCTCGGCATGGCGATGAGCTGGTCGCGAGTAAGCGAAAGCGGCTTTTCCACCAGGCCCGTCACCTCCAGCCGCCAGTTTGCGAAACCATCGGCCAGCAGGCTCTTGTAATGGTCGTCGTCCGGCGCGGTGACGCCGTTCGGCCGCATCGGCTGGCGAATGTCGGCCTCGGTGAATTCGGGCGCCAGCGCATTCGGTCCGGCAAGCAGGCGCTGAACGCGCCAGGTCAGGCCGTTGGCGTTTTCGAGGAAGGAGCGCAGGCCGTCGCCCATGCCAAGATGGCCGTCGAAGGCATCGCAGCCCGACAGCATGACGCCGGAGGCGCCGAGACCGGCGGCGGTCAGGAACTTTCTTCGGTCGATGCGGAATTTCTGTGCCATGTCAGGCATCTTCCCTGCCCGGCGGGTCGGTGCGGTACCAGCCGGTGATGATGGAACGCAATTCGTTGATGGGGCCGGCTGCCAGGATCATCACCATATGGACGATGAAGAACAGCACAAGCAGGGTCATGACCGTGAAGTGGATCGTGCGTGCCGTCTGGCGCCCGCCGAGCACCTCGTTGAGGAAGGGCAGCACCGCATCCATGCTGGGCGACATGGCGAGCCCGGTGATGATCATCAGCGGCAGAAGCACGAACAGCACGCCGGCATAGGCCAGCTTTTGCAGCGTGTTGTAGGCGCGGGCATGATGAAACCTCAGCCTGGCATGGTCGGCGACGTCGCGGGGCAACTGGCGGAAATCCCGCAGGCGCGGCCACAGATCGCGGCGGACGTGGCCGTTCAAAAGGCTGGCAGCCAGCCAGACCAGAAGGGTGGCACTCAAGATCCAGGCGAAAAAGAAATGCACCACCCGCGCCGTGCCGAGGTCGTAATAGGAGGGGATCGTTGCCCAGGAGGGGAAGGCACGTGCGGTTTCCCCGCCGGGCGGTCCTGACCAGCCGAGCACGCCGGTGGTGTCGAAGCGATGGCCGAGGATTTCCGTGAAGCCGCGCGGCCCGTTGTCGGTGTCTTCCGCGCCGATCTGAAAGACGGTGTTGTCGAAGCCGAAGCCGGATTGCTTGCCGATGTAGAGCTGCGGGCGGGCATTGAAGATCTGCAGGCCGGAAAGCAGCATGAAGAACAGGCATGCGGCCCAGAGCCAGTGCGTGGCCCGGGTCCACAGCGATTGGCGATAGACCAGCGGCCCCTTCGTGGGCGGGACGGTCGTGTCGGCGTCAGCAGCGACATCCATGGTTGCGGCCCCTCGTTCCGGCGGCCTCTCATCGGGCGCCAGCGCCCGCGATCATAGTCGATGTGAGCGCGGCAGAGGCGATTTTAGAGCATTCTCACGAAATATTGCGGGCGGCGTGTTCGCAGACCGATGCGGGTTCAGCCCGCGAGGTTCACTGCCACATTGACGGCCGCGGCCACGATGACGGTATTGAAGAAGAACGCGACAATCGAGTGCACCAGCACCACACGCCGCATCTCGGTGGTGGTCACCGACGTGTCCGAAGTCTGCGCGGTCATGCCGATGACGGCTGAGAAATACAGGAAATCCCACCCCTGCGGCTTTTCGGTATTCGGGAAGCCGAAGCCCCCGACGGGCAGCTTCTTCTTGCTGGCCGAGACGGGATCGTCCATCCAGTAGACATGGGCGTAGTGCAGCGCCGCCATCGAATGGATCGTGAACCAGCCCAGCGGGATCACGGCGAGCGCGAAGGCCAGGCTCCACGGGTCCAGATGCTGCTTGTCGTTGATGAGCTGGAACATCGATACCACGGCCGCGCCGACGACCAGCAGCGTGACGGCGAAGATGACGAAGACCGGCTGATCGGCAGCCCGCGCGTTGCGGCTGAGATAGCTCGCGGAGAGCTTGCGCATCAGCAGCAGGATCAGCACGTCGTAGGCCAGGAAGAATGCATTGGCGCCGATCAGATAAGAAAGGCGCGCATGCAGGAAAAGCGAGACGACGAGCGCGGCGATGCCGATGCCGGCCGACAACAGGAACTGGGTGTGGCGACGCGCGAGTGGCTTGGCGGACGCGGTGTTCATGGTCCTGTCGTGGCCGATTTCAGGGCCCGCCGCAAGATGCGGTCGAGCTCGCCCAGGAAGCGCGAGCGATCCTGCGGCGAGAAGCCGGCATTATAGCCCTTGCTCTCGCCGGTTTCGCGCAGATGCTGCTTCAAGTCGCGCATGGCGACCGCCATGCCGATGGTTTCGGGCGTGAACGGGCGCCCGGTGGGGCCGAGAACATGCACGCCCAGCGGCACGAGGCGCGCGGCCAGCGGAATGTCGGCCGTCACCGCCACGTCATTGGGGCGCACATGCTCGACGATCCAGTCGTCGGCCGCATCCGCGCCCTTGGAGACGACGACATTGCGTACCATGGGATCGCGCGAGGGTCGCAGGCCGCCATTGGCCACGAAGGTGACGCCAACGCCGTGGCGCTCCGCCACCTTCAGCACCTCCGCCTTCACCGGGCAGGCGTCGGCATCGACGTAGATGGCGGGAGCCGGCACGGGCGTCGGCTCAGTAGACGACGACGCTGCGGATCGACTTGCCCTGGTTCATCAGGTCGAAGCCCTTGTTGATGTCTTCCAGCGGCATGGTGTGGGTGATCATCGGGTCGATCTGGATCTTGCCCTCCATGTACCAGTCGACGATCTTCGGCACGTCGGTGCGGCCGCGCGCGCCGCCGAAGGCGGTGCCCATCCAGGTGCGGCCGGTGACGAGCTGGAACGGCCGCGTCGAGATTTCCTGGCCGGCGCCGGCAACGCCGATGATGACCGACTTGCCCCAGCCGCGATGGGAGGCTTCCAGCGCCTGGCGCATGACCCTGGTATTGCCGGTGCAGTCGAAGGTGTAGTCGGCGCCGCCGATCTGGTCGGCGCCGCGCTTGGTCATGTTGACCAGCCAGGGCACGATATCGCCGTCGACTTCCTTCGGGTTGACGAAATGCGTCATGCCGAAGCGCTCGCCCCATTCCTTCTTGTCGTTGTTCAAATCGACGCCGATGATCATGTCGGCGCCGGCCAGCTTCAGCCCCTGGATGACGTTGAGGCCGATGCCGCCCAGGCCGAAGACGATGGCGGTGGCGCCGATCTCGACCTTGGCCGTGTTGATGACGGCGCCGATGCCGGTGGTCACCCCGCAGCCGATGTAGCAGATCTTGTCGAAGGGGGCGTCCGGGTTGACCTTGGCCAGCGCGATCTCGGGCAGCACGGTGAAGTTGGAGAAGGTCGAGCAGCCCATGTAGTGGAACAGCTTTTCGCCGCCGATGGAAAAGCGCGAGGTGCCGTCGGGCATCAGCCCCTGGCCCTGGGTGGCGCGGATGGCCGTGCACAGATTGGTCTTGCGCGACAGGCAGGACGGGCACGAGCGGCATTCGGGCGTGTAGAGCGGGATGACGTGGTCGCCCTTCTTCAGGCTGCTCACGCCCTTGCCGACGTCGACGACGACGCCGGCGCCCTCATGGCCGAGGATGGCGGGAAAAATGCCTTCCGGGTCGGCGCCCGAAAGCGTGAACTCGTCGGTGTGGCAGATGCCGGTGGCCTTCACCTCGACCAGCACCTCGCCCTCGCGCGGCCCTTCCAGGTCGACTTCCATGATCTCCAAGGGCTTGCCGGCTCCAACGGCTACGGCGGCACGGGTCTTCATCGAGCGATCCTCCTGGGAATTGCGAACGGGGTCTGGTGATCCTGCTAGCCCAGGCTTTCAGGATTTGAAAGCCGTGTCGGTCGTTGCGGACGAAAGCGGGGCGAAATGTCGTCCTGCGCCATGATAGTGGCATCATCGGCATCGAAAGTCTGCCGATGGCGGCGAATCTTTTCCTGGCCACGGCCCTCAACGTGGCGACGTTCCTGGTCCATGCGGCGGGGCTCATGGTGCTGAGTTTCGTGATCGCCTACCTTCTGGACCATCCGCTCATAGACGGACGTCAGGGCGAGAAGGTGCTGGCCATGGTGGCGCTGGCGCTCGGCCTGTTCGCCCTGGTGTGCTCCGAGACGGCCATGTGGGCGATCGGCATGGTGGCGGTGGGCGCCTTCCACGATTTCGCCACGGCCTTCTATTTCTCGACCTCGGCCTTCGCCACGATCGGCTTTACGGATGCCGAGCCGGAAAAGACCTGGCGGCTGCTCGGCTCGATGGAAGGCATCACCGGCCTGCTCATCATGGGCTGGACGGCGGCCTATCTCGTCACCTCCAGTATCCGCTTCGGCCCCTTCGAGCGAGACAAGCATTTCTGACGCCCTTGAGGCTTTGCCGGATAGCCCATAAAAAGATGGGCCTGCCGGAGGGATCGCGTCCGCATGTTCAAGAAGATTCTGATCGCCAACCGTGGCGAGATCGCCTGCCGCGTCATCAGGACGGCGCGCAAGATGGGGATCGCCACCGTCGCGGTCTATTCGGATGCCGACCGCGACGCGGTGCATGTCGCAATGGCCGATGAGGCCGTGCATATCGGCCCGGCGCCGGCCGCACAGAGCTATCTCGTGGCCGACAAGATCATCGAGGCTTGCAAGGCCACGGGGGCGCAGGCCGTGCATCCCGGCTACGGCTTCCTGTCGGAGCGCGCCTCCTTCTGCGCGGCCCTGGAAAAGCAGGGCATCGTCTTCATCGGCCCGAAGCCGAAGGCGATCGAAGCTATGGGCGACAAGATCGAATCGAAGAAATTCGCCAATGCCGCCAGGGTCTCGACCGTGCCCGGCTATATTGGCGTGATCGGGGACGCCGACCATGCCGAAAAGATCGCCGGCGAGATCGGCTATCCGGTGATGATCAAGGCGTCGGCCGGTGGTGGCGGCAAAGGCATGCGCATAGCCTGGTCGCAGAAGGACGTGCGCGACGGCTTCGAACGTGCGCGTTCGGAGGCGAAAAGCTCCTTCGGCGACGACCGCGTGTTCATCGAGAAGTTCGTGGTCGAGCCCCGCCATATCGAGATCCAGGTGCTGGCCGACGCACATGGCAATGCCGTCTATCTCGGCGAGCGCGAATGCTCGATCCAGCGCCGCAACCAGAAGGTGGTGGAAGAGGCGCCATCGCCCTTCCTGGACGAGAAGACACGGGTGGCGATGGGCGAGCAGGCGGTGGCCCTGGCGAAGGCCGTGGACTACCAGAGCGCTGGAACGGTGGAGTTCATCGTCGACAAGGACAAGAACTTCTATTTCCTTGAAATGAATACGAGATTGCAGGTCGAGCATCCGGTGACGGAGCTTGTCACCGGTATCGACCTGGTCGAGCAGATGATCCGTGTGGCTGCGGGCGAGAAGCTTCCCTTCAGCCAATCGGACGTGAAACTGGACGGCTGGGCGGTGGAAAGCCGGCTCTACGCAGAGGACCCGTACCGCAATTTCCTGCCCTCGATCGGCCGGCTCACCCGCTACCGGCCGCCGCAGGAAGGGCGCTTCGGCGACATCGTCGTCCGCAACGACACCGGGGTGACGGAAGGGGCGGAAATCTCGATGTATTACGACCCGATGATCGCCAAGCTGTGCACCTGGGCGCCGACCCGGGCGGCAGCCATCGAGGCCATGTCGGAGGCGCTGGACGAGTTCGTGGTCGACGGCATCGAGCACAACATCCCCTTCCTCGCCGCGCTCATGCGGCATCCGCGCTGGCGCGAGGGCAGACTTTCGACCGGCTTCATCGCCGAGGAATATCCGGACGGTTTTTCGCCGGTGGCGCCGGACGGCGAGGAGAAAGCGGTACTGGCGGCCGTCGCGCTGGCCGTCGAACTGTTGCGCCGTGACCGGCTGGACCGCCTTGCGGGACGGCTCGCGCCCCATTCGGGCGCGGTCAAGCCCGGCTGGGTTGTGAAGATCGGCGAGGACTATATGCCCGTCTCGATCCTGGAAGGCATGATCTCCATTCCGATGGAGATCGACATGTCGGTCGATGGAGGCAAGCCGCTGACGGTCTCCTCCGACTGGCGGCCGGGCGAGGCGGTATGGCGCGGCAGGGTGGGAGCGCGTCAGGTCGCTGCGCAACTGCGGCCGCTGCCGAACGGCCTGCGCATTGCCTGGCAGGGCATGGCCGTGGAGGCCTACGCCATGCTGCCGCGCATCGCCGAACTGGAAAGGCTGATGCCGGTCAAGCAGGCGCCGGACACATCCAGGCTGCTTCTGTGCCCGATGCCGGGGCTGGTGGTGTCCATCGCCGTTTCCGAAGGGCAGGAGGTCAAGGCGGGCGAGACGCTTGCGGTCGTCGAGGCCATGAAGATGGAGAACGTGCTGCGCGCCGAGCGCGACCTGACCGTGGCGAAGCTGAACGCCAGGCCCGGCGACAGCCTGGCGGTGGACGCGGTGATCATGGAGTTCGCATAGCGGGCGTGGTTTCAGTCCGGCCATTCGCCGGGCGGCCAGTCTCTGGATGTATGGATCACGCGCAGGATGACGATGGCTTCTCCTGCGGCCGCAGAAACGATTGCATAGGCGATGATGTAGGGGAGGCCGAGCACCGGTTTTTCATACGTGCTGACGACTCGTCCCGGTCTGCCGGTGGCCATATCGCCCAGTGATTTGCCCGTATGACGGATCCGGTCGGCTATCCTGCGTGCGGCCGCCGGATTGTCCATGGCGATGAAAGCGACTTGGTCTTTCAGATCGTTCAGCGCATCGCGTGACCACTGAACGGCGCGTTTCATTTCTTGGCGTTCTCCGCAGCCTCGATCGCTGCGTAGACCTCGGCCATTGCCTGGTCATGGGGGATAACACGCCCAGCCTCGACATCCTTGAGCCCGCGCTTTATGCCCTCGATGATGTCAAGTTCCCGCTTCACATAAGCGGAGACCGCCTCTCCTGCGAGGAAAGATTTGCTGCGGCGTGTATCGCTGGCCAGACGTTCCAATTTTTCCTTGGTCACTGCGTCAACGCGTATCGTGAGGGTGCTGCTTGCCATGATGGGTGCCGTGTGTTCGGATGTGCACATATTAGCACAGGAGCGACCTTCCGCAAATTGTGGTCGTAAGCCGTTTGCGTTGGACTGTCGGCGTCGGTTCGCCGAAAATAGCGTTCCACTCTCGAGTCCTTTGGCAAAGTGAATTCATGTCGGATGAAAGACCCCCACGCGATCCGTTGAAGCGCGAAGCGCAGCAGCAGCGGCCTTCCGAGCCGGTTGCGCCCATGCGCGCCTTCATCCATCTGCGGGTGCACTCGGCCTATTCGCTGCTGGAAGGCGCGCTGCAACTGGGCGCGATCGTCGGCCACGCGGCGAAGGACGGCACGCCGGCCATCGCCGTCACCGACACCAACAATCTGTTCGGCGCGCTGGAATTCGCGCAGAAGTCGGCGAAGGACGGCATCCAGCCGATAGTGGGGTGCCAGCTCGATCTCGCCTTTTCGGGAGAAGCGGGCGACGGACAGCGCGACCGGCGCCGCCACGGCCCGGCAATGTGGCCCGTGGTGCTGATCGCCGCCACCGAGGCGGGCTATGCCAATCTGGTGCGGCTGGTCAGCCGCGCCTATCTGGACACGCCGTCCGGCGAGCCGGTGCATGTCACCACGGAAATGGCGGCTGCGTTGGCAGAAGGCATCATCTGCCTTACCGGCGGGCCGCGCGGACCGGTGGGAGCCGCCCTCAAGGAGGAGCGGCGCGACCTCGCCGAGGCGCGCCTGCTGCAACTGAGGGAGATTTTCGGCGACCGGCTCTATGTCGAACTGGAGCGCATGTCCGGCTACGACCGCATGGTCGAGCAGGCGACTGTCGAACTCGCCTACCGCCACGAATTGCCGCTGGTGGCCACCAACGAAGCGTTTTTCCTGAAGCGGGAGGACTATGAGGCGCATGATGCGCTGATCGCCATAGCCGAGGGATCGGTCGTCGCCTCCGATAACCGCCGCCGGCTCTCGCCCGACAACCATCTCAAGAGCCAGGCCGAGATGTCGGCGCTGTTTTCCGACCTGCCCGAGGCGCTGGACAACACGGTCGAGATCGCGCGGCGCTGTTCCTACTACCCGAAGAACCGCAAGCCGATCCTGCCGCGCTTCGCCGGCGCCGACGTGGCCGACGCCGAGGCCGCCGAGAAGGCCGAGGCCGAAGAACTGGCGCGCCAGGCGCGCGAGGGGCTTGAAATGCGCTTCCGCACCCGCGGGATGCATGAGGGCTTCAGCGAAGAGCAATATCGGCAAAGGCTGGAGTTCGAGATCGGCATCATCCAGCGCATGAAGTTTCCCGGCTACTTCCTGATCGTGGCGGACTTCATCAAATGGGCCAAGGCGCACGACATTCCGGTCGGGCCGGGGCGCGGCTCGGGCGCGGGCTCGCTGGTCGCCTATGCGCTGACCATCACCGATGTCGACCCGCTGCGCTTTTCGCTGCTGTTCGAGCGCTTCCTCAATCCCGACCGCGTCTCGATGCCCGACTTCGACATCGACTTCTGCCAGGATCGGCGCGAGGAGGTGATCCGCTACGTGCAGGCCAAGTACGGCCGCGACCAGGTCGGCCAGATCATCACCTTCGGAACGCTCCAGGCGCGCGCGGTGCTGCGCGACGTCGGCCGGGTGCTGCAGATGCCCTATGGCCAGGTGGACCGCCTGTGCAAGATGGTGCCGCAGAACCCGGCCAATCCGGTCAAGCTGGCCGAGGCCATCGCCAACGAGCCGCGCTTCGCCGAGGAGGTCGAGAAGGAGCCGATCGTCCAGACCCTGCTCGACATGGCGCAGAAGCTGGAGGGGCTCTATCGCCACGCCTCCACGCACGCCGCCGGCATCGTCATCGGCGACCGGCCGCTGTCGGAACTGGTGCCGATGTACCGCGATCCGCGCTCGGACATGCCGGTCACGCAGTTCAACATGAAGAAGGTCGAGGATGCCGGGCTGGTGAAGTTCGACTTCCTCGGCCTCAAGACGCTGACGGTGCTGGAAACGGCGGTGAAGCTCATTCGCCGGCGCGGCGTCGAGATCGATCTCGCCACGATCCCGCTGGACGACAGGCCGACCTACGAGATGCTGTCGCGCGGCGAGGTGGTGGGCGTGTTCCAGGTGGAATCGGCCGGCATGCGCAAGGCGCTGATCGGCATGAAGCCCGACCGCATCGAGGACATCATCGCGCTGGTGGCGCTCTACCGCCCCGGTCCGATGGAAAATATTCCCACCTACAATGCCCGCAAGCACGGCGAGGAGGAGATCGCCTCCATCCATCCAAAGATCGACCATCTGGTGAAGGAGACCCAAGGGGTCATCGTCTACCAGGAGCAGGTCATGCAGATCGCGCAGGAACTGGCGGGCTACACGCTCGGCGAAGCCGACCTCCTGCGCCGCGCCATGGGCAAGAAGATCCGCGCCGAGATGGACAAGCAGCGCGAGCGTTTCGTCACCGGCGCGGTGGAGCGCGGCGTGGCCAAGCCGCAGGCCGATTTCATCTTCGACCTGCTGGCCAAGTTCGCCGACTACGGCTTCAACAAGTCGCATGCCGCCGCCTATGCCATCGTCTCCTACCAGACCGCCTACCTGAAGGCGCATTATCCGGTTGAGTTCCTGGCCGCCTCCATGACGCTCGACATGGGCAACACCGACAAGCTCGCCGATTTCCGCCAGGATGCCATGCGGCTGGGCATCGAGGTGGTGCCGCCTTCGGTGACGAGTTCGTTCCGCGCCTTCGAGGTGGGCGAGAGCCGGATCTTCTATTCGCTGGCGGCATTGAAGGGCGTGGGCGATGCGGCCGTCGAGCACATCGTGGAGAAGCGCAGGGACGGCCCGTTCAAGAGCCTTGCCGACTTCTGCGAGCGCGTGGACCCCAAGGTCGTCGGCAAGCGTGTGCTCGAAAGCCTCATCATGGCGGGCGCGCTGGACTGTTTCGGGCACGACCGCGCCGCGATGATGGCGGGCGTGGAGCGCATGATGGGGCTGGCGGCCCTTGCCCAGCAGAACGCGGTGTCCGGCCAGGCCGACATTTTCGGCGCTTCGCTGGGCGCACAGTCGCAGGCGCTCAACCTGCCGGCGACCGAGCCATGGCTGCCGGCCGACCGGCTGCACCGGGAGTTCCAGGTGGTCGGCTTCTATCTGTCCGCCCATCCGCTGGATGAATACAAGGCGGCGCTGGAGAAGATGCGGGTGCAGAACTGGGCCGAATTCTCGGCTGCGGTGAAGCGCGGCGCCAGCGCCGGGCGCCTGGCGGGCACGATCACGTCCAAGCAGGAGCGCAAGACCCGCACCGGCAACAAGATGGGCGTGGTGATGTTTTCCGACACCACCGGCCAGTACGAGGCGGTGATGTTTTCCGAGACGCTGGCGCAATATCGCGACATGCTGGAGGCGGGAAAATCGGTGGTCATCACCGTTGCGGCCGAGGACCGGCCCGAAGGCGTCAACCTGCGCATCCAGACGGTGCAGTCGCTGGACGACGAGGCAAGCCGCATTCAGAAGGCGCTGCGCATCTTCGTGCGCGACAGCGCCCCGCTCGACACGCTGGCGCGCCAATTGGCCGTGAGAGGCGAGGGGCAGGTCAGCCTGGTGGTCATCAAGGAAGACGGGCAGGGCGAGGTTGAGATCGCGCTGTCGGACCGCTACCGCATCGGCCCGCGCGAGGCCTCCGCCATGCGCGCGGTGCCCGGGGTGGTCGAGGTCGAGCTGGTATAGACGGTCCCGCTGCCGTTCGCCGCGGAGGGCGGATCAGATTCGCTCCCAGGGATGGCGCACTTCGGGTTCTTCGTCCTCTCCGGGCCGTGCCGGCCGGCCGCGGTGGCCCTTGCCGAAAGTGTAGCCGGTTTCCACCGCCTTGCGTCCGAACTTGTCGCGCAGCGCGTCCACCGCGCCTTCGGCCAGCGCACGCTTGTGCGCCCGGGCGTCGACGAGGTCGGGCGGGTCGGCCTTGCCGTCGTCCGTAAGGTCGCTGATGCCGATGCCGAGCAGCCGATATTTCGTGCCGTCCGCTTCCTTGCGCAGCAAGTCGAGCCCGGTGGAGAAGATGCGGTCGGCCAGCCGGGTGGGGTCGGCGAGTTGACGGTTGCGGGTGCGGATCCTGAAATCCTGCGACTTCAGCTTCAGCACCACGGTGCGTCCCGCGATGTTGGCCTTCTTGAGCCGCGCCGAGACCTTTTCCGACAAGGCGCGCAACACCGGCACGAGATCGTCCATGCCGGCAAGATCCGTATCGAAGGTGGTTTCGGCCGAGACGCTCTTCGTGTCGCGCGCGGCGTCGACACGGCGGTCGTCCTGGCCGCGCGCCAGGCGATAGAGCCGGTCGCCCATGGTGCCGTAGCGGCGCATCAGGTCGGCCCGCTCCATTTTCTGCAATTGGGCGATCGCGCGGATGCCGTCATGCTCCAGCGTGGCGGCGAAGGATTTGCCGACGCCCCAGATCAGCGTCACCGGTTGTTCGGCCAGGAAGGAGACGGCCTCGGCCTCGCCGATAACCGCAAAGCCCCGCGGCTTGCGCAGGTCGGACGCCACCTTGGCCAGGAACTTGCAGTAGGACAGGCCGACGGAAACGGTGATGCCGATCTCCTTCTCCACAGCCAGGGCGAAACGCGCCAGCACCAGCGCCGGCGGCAGGCCGTGCAGCTTCTGCGTTCCGGCAAGGTCGAGGAACGCCTCGTCGATGGAAAGCGGCTCGACCAGCGGGGTGAGCGCCTGCATCATGGCGCGCACCTCCCGTCCGACGCGGACATATTTTTCCATGTCCGGCTTGATGACCACCGCCTCGGGGCAGGCCTCGAGCGCCTTGAACATCGGCATGGCCGAGTGCACGCCATGGATGCGGGCAATGTAGCAGGCGGTGGAAACCACGCCGCGCTTGCCGCCGCCGACGATGACCGGCCGGTCCTTCAGCGCGGGGTTGTCGCGCTTCTCGACCGCCGCATAGAAGGCATCGCAATCGATATGGGCCAGGGCGAGCCGGTAAAGTTCGGCATGACGCGTCAGGCGCGGGCTGCCGCAGCGCCTGCATCGCGACGTGGCGTCGCCCTGCAGGGTCAGGCAGTCGCGGCAGAAGCCATGTGCGGGATCGTTGACGGCGAGGCCCATTTGTGCGAACATAAAGAGAACAAATGTTATGGTACGTCAGGACGACGGTGGCGGCAAGGCGGGGGCCGGAGTGAGGCATGGATACGACCATCACGCCGGTTACGGCAGAGCTGTGGCCGGATTTCGAGGATTTGTTCGGCAAGCAGGGGGCCTGCTATGGCTGCTGGTGCACGCATTTCCGCCAGGCGCCGGCGGTGCGGCGGCAGAACGACCGCGAGCGTAACAAGGATCACATCCGCGCGCGTATCGAGGCGGGGCCACCGCCGGGGCTGCTGGCCTTCGAGGAGGGCAGGGCAGTCGGGTGGATGCAGGTCGGCCCCCGGGCCGACGTGCCGGAGTGGAACAACGCCGGCCGCGGCTCGGCACCCGTGGACCCGGCCGATGCCGCCGATCCGGGAGTATGGGCCATATCCTGCTTCTTCATCCGCACCAAGGCCCGCGGCAAGGGGCTGACCCACGGGCTGGTGGCTGCGGGAATCGATTTCGCGCGGCAGAGCGGCGCGCGCCTGCTGGAGGCATGTCCCATGGACCTGTCGCGCGATTCGCGTTCGATCGGCCTGTTCGTCGGTTCCTCGCGCGTGTTCGAGAAGGCGGGCTTCGAGCGGCTGGTGGAGCGCAAGGCGGGCCGTCCGTTGATGCGGCTGGTGCTGTGACCCGCACAGGCGGCAACGAAGCCGGCTTCGGGACTACTGGTGCCCGGAGAGGCGAGGGGCCGCCTATTCCAGGGTGAGCCGGTAGCCCACGCCCGTTTCGGTCAATATGTGCCGCGGCCGTTCGGGATCGGCCTCGATCTTCTGCCTGAGCTGGCGCACGTAGATGCGCAGGTACTGCACATCGGTTTCGCCGCCCCACACCTCGTTCATCAGCATGCGATGGGTCAGCACCTTGCCGGCATGGGCCACCAGCATGCGCAAGATGTCGTACTCCTTGGGCGACAGCTTCGCCTCGGCCCCGCGCACGCGCACGATGCGCCGCACCAGGTCCACGGAAAGGTCGCCCGAGACGAAGACCGGCTTCTCGCCCTGTTGCTGGAGGCCGTGCCGCAGGGCCGCGCGGATGCGGGCGAACAACTCGTCGGCGCCGAACGGCTTGGTGACGTAGTCGTCGGCGCCGAGATCGAGGGCGTTGACCTTGCCCTTCTCGTCCGTCCGGCTCGACAGGACCAGGATCGGCACGGGGGAGCCGCCGTCCCGCAATGCGCGGATCACCTCCAGCCCCTGCATGTCGGGCAGGCCGAGATCGAGGATGACGAGATCGGGTTGCGCCCGTTCCACTTCGGCAAGCGCCGCGCGCCCGTCGGCTGCCTCCAGCACGTGGAAGCCCTGCGAGGCGAGGCTCGTGCGCAGCAGGCGCCGGATCGGCGGCTCGTCGTCCACCACGAGGATGCTGGTGCTGCGCGCGTTCATACGGCCTTCTCCGATTGGCCCGCTGCTGGAACCGGCAACGTGACGGTGAAGACGGCACCGCCGTCCTCGCGGTTGCCGGCCTCGATCGTTCCGCCCATGGCCTCCACGAAGCCGCGGCAGATGGCGAGACCGAGCCCGGTGCCGGCGCGCTGGGTGTCGGACCGGCTGGCCCGGTAGAACTTGTCGAATATGCGCTGCAGATCCTCGCGCGGAATGCCGGCGCCTTCGTCCAGAACCTGCAGGTGCACCCAGGCGCCGTCGCGCCAGCTCCGCACCCCGATCGTCGAGCCGGCCGGCGCGTATTTGGCGGCATTGTCGAGGAGGTTGAACAGGACCTGCTCTGTGATTTTTCGTGGAATGAGGACCCTGTTTGAGGGGTAATTTTCGTCCAAACGGGACCCCTTAACGTGGGGTCATCAAAGTGCCTCCGGTTTGATCGGAGGCATTTGTGTTTTGGATGTTGGTTGTGGAGACGATTGCAAAGATACGCCGGCTGTCGCTGGTGCAGGGGAAGTCGATCAAGGCGATCTGCCGGGAGCTGAAGATCTCGCGGAAAGTGGTCCGCAAGGTGCTGCGCTCGGACGAGACGGAGTTCCGGTACGAGCGCAAGCATCAGTCCTATCCTCGCATGGGGGCCTGGCGCGAGAAGCTGGACGGGCTCCTGTCGGCGAATGCAGCGAAGCCGCAGCGGGAACGGCTGACGCTGATCCGGATCTTCGAGGAGCTTCGCGGCCTCGGCTATGACGGCAGCTACAGCTCAGTGTGGCGGCATGCGCAGGATTGGGAAGAGCAACGCGGCAGCGCCGCGGCCGAGGCCTATATCCCGCTGAGCTTTGCGCCCGGCGAAGCCTATCAGTTCGACTGGAGTCACGAGGTCGTCCTGCTGGACGGCGTGACGGTTACGGTGAAGGTGGCGCACATGCGGCTCTGTCATAGCCGCATGTTCTTTGTTCGGGCGTATCCGCGCGAGACGCAGGAGATGGTGTTCGACGCCCATGATCGGGCCTTCGCCTTCTTCCGCGGAACCTGCACGCGCGGCATCTACGACAACATGAAGACGGCGGTGGACGCGATCTTCATCGGCAAGGATCGCCGCTACAACCGCCGCTTCGCGCAGATGTGCGGACATTACCTTGTCGAACCGGAAGCTTGCACGCCGGCGTCGGGTTGGGAGAAGGGCCAGGTCGAGAACCAGGTCGGGCTGGTGCGCGAGCGCTTCTTCACGCCGCGGCTGCGCTTCAAGACGCTGGAGGACCTGAACGGCTGGCTGGCCGACAAATGCGTCTCCTACGCCAAGGCGCACCGGCACCCCGAACAGGACGGCCGCACGATCTGGGAGGTGTTCGAGGAGGAGCGCGGCAGCTTCATCCCCTATGCCGGGCGCTTCGACGGCTTCCACTGCATTCCCGCCTCGGTGTCGAAGACCTGCACGGTGCGCTTCGACAACAACAAATACTCGGTGCTGTCGAGCGCCGTCGGCCGGCCGGTCGAGATCCATGCCTATGCCGATCGGATCGTCATCCGCCAGGACGGCGTGGTCGTGGGCGAACATGCCCGCTGCTTCGGCCGCAACGAGGTGATCTACGACCCTTGGCATTACGTCCCGGTGCTGGCCCGCAAGCCCGGTGGACTGCGCAACGGCGCACCGTTCAAGAATTGGGTTCTGCCGTCGGCCATGGAGAAGGTGCGCCGCAAGCTCAAGGCCGCCGATGACGGCGACCGGCAGATGGTGTCGATCCTCACCTGTGTGCTGAGCGACGGATTGAACGCGGTCGAGGCGGCCTGTCAGGAGGCGCTCGATCACGGCGTCTCGTCGGCGGCGGTGATCCTCAACATCCTGGCCCGCCGCCGCGACCCGGCGCCGGGCACGATCCTTTCCATTCCCCAGGCGCTGAAGCTGGCTCACGAGCCGATCGCCGACTGCGCCCGCTATGACCGTCTAAGGAGAGCAGATAATCATGGAACGCACCGAGGTTCTGGAACTGATGGGCACGCTGAAGCTCTACGGGATGCGATCAGCCTATGACGAGATCATGGGCGTCGCCATCAAGCGGCAGCACGAACCTCCGAAGATCGTCGGCGATCTGCTGCAGGCCGAGATATCGGAGAAGCAGGCCCGCTCCATCAAATACCAGCTCACCGTCGCCAAGCTGCCATTGGCCAAGGACGTCGATGACTTCGACTTCACCGGCACGCCCGTCAACGAGAGCCTGATCCGCGATCTTGCCGGCGGAGCCTTTGTCGCCGATCAGCGTAACGTCGTCCTGGTCGGCGGCACCGGCACGGGCAAATCCCATCTAGCCATCGCCATTGCCCGGGCGCTTATCCGCAACGGCGCGCGCGGCCGCTTCTTCAATGTCGTCGACCTGGTCAACAGGCTGGAGACCGAGACCCGTGCCGGCCGCCAGGGGCGCATTGCCGATCACCTGACCCGGCTCGACTTCGTCGTGCTCGATGAACTGGGCTATCTGCCCTTCGCCCAGGCCGGCGGGCAGTTGCTCTTCCATCTCGTCTCGAAACTCTACGAGCGCACCAGCGTCATCATCACCACCAATCTGGCGTTCGGCGAATGGCCCACCGTCTTCGGCGACGCCAAGATGACCACTGCGCTGCTCGATCGCCTGACGCATCACTGCGAGATCGTCGAGACCGGAAACGAATCCTGGCGCTTCAAGAGCCGCTCTCAAAGCTAAAGCCAAAAACCAACGAACCGCACCCGATCAGGCTGTGCAACCCCGACCAGCTTCGCCTGATCGGGCGCTAACCGCCGTGCCCTTCATCAACCCCAAAACCGGGGTCCCTTTTGCACGAAAATACAGGGTCCCGATTCCACGGTCATTGACACGCCCGTCGCGGCTGGCACCCGACGCCTTTTCCGCGCGGATAATGGCGCAGCCTTCGCCCTTCAATCTAGCGATCTGCGTGTCAAGGTCCTGGTCGAGCGTACTGACGCGGGCGTAACCGATGCGGGCCATATGTCACCTCAGGTTTTTAGGCCCGAGGCTACCTTGTCACAAATAGTCGCTGTCAACCCAGAAGTTACATGGCGCCCGCGCTGCCCTGTGCCGTCGCAGCAGGGTATACCCTGACGTGACCAGCCGTCGGCACCAACCGCGATATGATATAAACGTATGAACTGGTTGGCTACGATTTTGCCAGACTGCTATCCAGCACTTCAATAAGTCGATCCACTTCCTCGATTGTGTTGTAGTGCACGAGCGAAGCGCGCATGACGTGAGCCGCTGGCAATTCCAATGCTTCCACCAACCGCCGCGAATGAAAGTCGCCGTGGCCTGACCCCATAAGGTGGTCCGGTTTCAGTCTTAGTGCATGATCGGCTTTTCGGCTATTGCCTGGGCAGATGGTGGTGCCGATCCGCGCGGCGGCGCAGGCCAGATAATAGCCTCCGGTGCCGGGGGTCTATATCCAAGCGATGAGTGCGGCCGCTCAGTGTTGTAGTAGCGTCTCCATGCCTCGATGATGACCTTTGCCTCAGCGAGGCTGTAGAATATCTCCCCGTTGAGCAGTTCGTCACGCAGCTTCGAGTTGAAGCTCTCGCAATAGCCGTTCTCCCATGGGCTACCCGGCTCGATGAACGCGGTCTTTGCGCCGACGGCCACGATCCACTCTCGCACCGCCTTGGCAATGAACTCCGGGCCGTTGTCAGAACGAACATAGCCGGGCACACCCCGCAGGATGAACAGGTCCGACAGGGCGTCGATGACGTCGGTCGAGTTGAGCTTGCGATCGATGCGGATCGCCAGGCACTCCCGGGTGAACTCGTCGATGATATTGAGCATGCGGAACTTCCTGCCATTGTGGATCCGGCCCTCGACGAAGTCATAGGACCAGACATGATTTGGGTGCTCGGGCCGAAGCCGGATGCACGATCCGTCAGTCAGCCAGAGCCTGCCTTTCTTCGGTTGTTTCTGGGGAACCTTCAGCCCCTCCCGTCGCCAGATGCGCTCGACGCGTTTGGCATTCACCGTCCAGCCCTCGGACCGCAGCATCGCCGTGATCCGGCGATAGCCATAGCGGCCGTAGCGCGAGGCCAGTCGGACGATGTCGGCGATCAACGCCTCTTCATCAGGCCGGCCATGTGGCTTTTTGCGATGGGTCGAACGGTGCTGGCCGAGAACCTTGCAGGCAAAGCGTTCCGAGACGGACAGCTTCGCCACGACATGATCGACACAGCGCCGACGGCGGGCGGGGCTCAGAAGTTTCCCGCTGCAGCCTCTTTCAGGATCAGCTTTTCCAGCGTCAGATCCGACACCGCCTTGCGCAGCCGGTCGTTCTCTTTCTCGAGCTCTTTCAGGCGCTTCACCTGGTCGCCCTTCAGGCCACCAAACTCCTTGCGCCAGCGGTAATACGTAAACTGCGTCACGCCGATTGTACGAACCGCTTCTCCGACCGAGCGGCCTTGTGACAACAGAATATCGACCTGGCGTAGCTTTGCGACGATCTCTTCGGGCTTGTGCTTCTGGCCTGACCCCATAAGGTGGTCCGGTTTCAGTCTTAGTGCATGATCGGCTTTTCGGCTATTGCCTGGGCAGATGGTGGTGCCGATCCGCGCGGCGGCGCAGGCCAGATAATAGCCTCCGGTGCCGGGGGTCTATATCCAAGCGATGAGTGCGGCCGCTCAGTGTTGTAGTAGCGTCTCCATGCCTCGATGATGACCTTTGCCTCAGCGAGGCTGTAGAATATCTCCCCGTTGAGCAGTTCGTCACGCAGCTTCGAGTTGAAGCTCTCGCAATAGCCGTTCTCCCATGGGCTACCCGGCTCGATGAACGCGGTCTTTGCGCCGACGGCCACGATCCACTCTCGCACCGCCTTGGCAATGAACTCCGGGCCGTTGTCAGAACGAACATAGCCGGGCACACCCCGCAGGATGAACAGGTCCGACAGGGCGTCGATGACGTCGGTCGAGTTGAGCTTGCGATCGATGCGGATCGCCAGGCACTCCCGGGTGAACTCGTCGATGATATTGAGCATGCGGAACTTCCTGCCATTGTGGATCCGGCCCTCGACGAAGTCATAGGACCAGACATGATTTGGGTGCTCGGGCCGAAGCCGGATGCACGATCCGTCAGTCAGCCAGAGCCTGCCTTTCTTCGGTTGTTTCTGGGGAACCTTCAGCCCCTCCCGTCGCCAGATGCGCTCGACGCGTTTGGCATTCACCGTCCAGCCCTCGGACCGCAGCATCGCCGTGATCCGGCGATAGCCATAGCGGCCGTAGCGCGAGGCCAGTCGGACGATGTCGGCGATCAACGCCTCTTCATCAGGCCGGCCATGTGGCTTTTTGCGATGGGTCGAACGGTGCTGGCCGAGAACCTTGCAGGCAAAGCGTTCCGAGACGGACAGCTTCGCCACGACATGATCGACACAGCGCCGACGGCGGGCGGGGCTCAGAAGTTTCCCGCTGCAGCCTCTTTCAGGATCAGCTTTTCCAGCGTCAGATCCGACACCGCCTTGCGCAGCCGGTCGTTCTCTTTCTCGAGCTCTTTCAGGCGCTTCACCTGGTCGCCCTTCAGGCCACCAAACTCCTTGCGCCAGCGGTAATACGTAAACTGCGTCACGCCGATTGTACGAACCGCTTCTCCGACCGAGCGGCCTTGTGACAACAGAATATCGACCTGGCGTAGCTTTGCGACGATCTCTTCGGGCTTGTGCTTCTTCTGGGGCATTCCAACGTCCTCTCTCAGGCTCAATAGCCTACTTCAAAGAGGACCACTTTTCAGGGGGCAGACCACTTCTTCTGGGGCATTCCAACGTCCTCTCTCAGGCTCAATAGCCTACTTCAAAGAGGACCACTTTTCAGGGGGCAGACCAGTGAGGCAATTCCTGGATGCCGATCATATTGCGCAGCTTTTCTAGGTCCTTCGTCGTGGGCGCGGCATTCATGGTGCGCTCCAGGAGCGTTGCGAATAGGACGTCCTCCGGATTTGGCGTGGTTGCCTCGGAAACGACGGTCGAAAAAATCTTCGTCATTGGATGTTCTCCTTCGAGTTGGGGTTGTTGCCGCGCCTGTTGTGGGCATGGCACTGACCTTTACAGGCGCCTCTTTTGGGTCTCGCAGATTGGATCAGGGTTCGCACCGATGCCGGTTCTGCTGGAGCCATCATCGCGCGTCTGAGGGCGGGTTTCGGAAGGGGCTGTTCCCGTCGACCGAAATGGGCCGCCATATGGAATTGGCATTGCGCCACAGGCCCTTTACCGGCGCTTCCGCCAAAAAAATCGGCGTCTTGAGATTGACCGGGAAACGGATCAATATTTTCGGGGAAACCGACAAAAATGGAGGAATTGATGCCCGGGAAACCGACAACATTGCTGGATCAGATGTCTGGAAAAGTGCCAGCTGGCCCGCAGCGCAAATCCATGGGTGCGCGTGTCGAGCGGCCCACTGCAGAAATGAAGGAAAGCGCGGCGACAATCGGCCTCAGAAAGCCAAAGCAGCCCCTTCGGATGACAAAGACGGAGGCGCAGACCAGCAAGCCGAGCCGGGCCGAATATCTTGGCCTCATCGCGGAGGCCTATGCGGGGGCAATCCTCCGCTGGGATGAGCTGGGAGCCGGGACAAAGGCCCCAAACAAGCGCGCTGGCGACGCGATCAATGCCGAATTGGAAAGCCGGATCAGCTACGGCGACAGACGGAACAAGAGCCGCGATAAGCAAGCCATCATGTATCTTTGGTCCGAAAAGATACTGCCGGGAGACGTGGAAGCGCTCAGCCGTAATGCTGGCCATGGTTTGGACACCTGGGCAAGAGCGGGAGCCGTCCAACGGCCTTTCATAAAGGATCTCGGCAAATCTCCCATACCCACCCCGAGCGTGACGGGACATATTATTGAAATTCGCCCTCAACTCGGGGGCAGAGGGCAGCAGTGGATTATTCGTCACGGGCCTTGGGTGGACGATTTGATCCGAGAACTGACACGACGGGCGAAAAACCATCCGACACTCGTTTCCAAGTGGGACGATCGGACAGCGTCAACAGGTTGGCGTTGAATTGGAGCCCAGAGCGGAAAACACCCGGCCGGATGACGTCCCAGGGGGTGGTGTAGCTGGCGGGGTGGCCATCAGTGTTTTTCCGGTAGGGTCGGGTTGTTCAAGACCAACCTGAGGGGAAGACCACCGATGACCGACGAGATGATGAACCTGCGCTCGCTTGTTGAGAAGAGTGCGGACACGGATTTGCTGCGGGAGATGATCGGCTTTGCCGCCGAGAAGCTGATGGAGTTGGAGGTCGGCGCGAAGACGGGCGCGGCCTATGGCGCGAAGGACACCCTTCGGCTTGCCCAGCGCAATGGCTACCGCGAACGCGACTGGGAGACGCGGGCCGGAACGGTGGAACTGCGTATTCCGAAGCTGCGCACCGGCAGCTATTTCCCGAGCTTTCTCGAACCGCGCCGCATGGCCGAGAAGGCCCTGACGGCCGTCATCCAGGAAGCCTACATCCAGGGCGTCTCGACCCGCTCGGTCGACGATCTGGTCAAGGCGATGGGCATGAGCGGCATTTCCAAGAGCCAGGTCAGCCGCCTGTGCGAGGAGATCGACGACAGGGTGAAGGCCTTCCTCGCCCGGCCCATCGAGGGCGACTGGCCGTATCTTTGGATCGACGCCACCTATCTGAAGGTTCGTCGCGGCGGCCGCATCGTCTCGGTCGCCGTCATCATCGCCGTCGGCGTCAACACAGACGGCCGCCGCGAGGTGCTGGGCATGGAGATCGGCACCTCCGAGGCCGAACCGATCTGGACGGAGTTCCTGCGCAAGCTGACGCGGCGCGGCCTGCGCGGCGTCAAGCTCGTCGTTTCCGATGCCCATGAAGGCATCAAGGCCGCGGTCGCCAAGGTTCTTTCCGCCACCTGGCAGAGGTGCCGGGTCCACTTCATGCGCAATGCGTTGGCCCATGCCGGCAAGAGTGGCAGGCGGGTCGTCTCCGCCTTCATCGCCACGGCGTTCGCCCAAGACACACCGGAGGCCGCAAGCACCCAGTGGCGCAACGTCGCCGACCAGATCAGGCCGAAGGTGCCGAAGCTCGCCCAACTCATGGACACCGCCGAAGAAGACGTGCTCGCCTACATGACCTTTCCCAGGCAGCACTGGACCAAGCTGCACTCGACCAATCCGATCGAGCGCCTGAACGGCGAGATCAAGCGGCGCACCGAGGTCGTCGGCATCTTCCCCAACGACGATGCCCTCGTCCGCCTCGTCGGCGCACTGCTGCTCGAACAGAACGACGAGTGGGCCGTCCAGCGCTCCCGCTACATGACCCTTGAGACCATCGCCGCAATGTGTGATTTTTCGTGGAATGAGGACCCTGTTTGAGGGGTAATTTTCGTCCAAACGGGACCCCTTAACGTGGGGTCATCAAAGTGCCTCCGGTTTGATCGGAGGCATTTGTGTTTTGGATGTTGGTTGTGGAGACGATTGCAAAGATACGCCGGCTGTCGCTGGTGCAGGGGAAGTCGATCAAGGCGATCTGCCGGGAGCTGAAGATCTCGCGGAAAGTGGTCCGCAAGGTGCTGCGCTCGGACGAGACGGAGTTCCGGTACGAGCGCAAGCATCAGTCCTATCCTCGCATGGGGGCCTGGCGCGAGAAGCTGGACGGGCTCCTGTCGGCGAATGCAGCGAAGCCGCAGCGGGAACGGCTGACGCTGATCCGGATCTTCGAGGAGCTTCGCGGCCTCGGCTATGACGGCAGCTACAGCTCAGTGTGGCGGCATGCGCAGGATTGGGAAGAGCAACGCGGCAGCGCCGCGGCCGAGGCCTATATCCCGCTGAGCTTTGCGCCCGGCGAAGCCTATCAGTTCGACTGGAGTCACGAGGTCGTCCTGCTGGACGGCGTGACGGTTACGGTGAAGGTGGCGCACATGCGGCTCTGTCATAGCCGCATGTTCTTTGTTCGGGCGTATCCGCGCGAGACGCAGGAGATGGTGTTCGACGCCCATGATCGGGCCTTCGCCTTCTTCCGCGGAACCTGCACGCGCGGCATCTACGACAACATGAAGACGGCGGTGGACGCGATCTTCATCGGCAAGGATCGCCGCTACAACCGCCGCTTCGCGCAGATGTGCGGACATTACCTTGTCGAACCGGAAGCTTGCACGCCGGCGTCGGGTTGGGAGAAGGGCCAGGTCGAGAACCAGGTCGGGCTGGTGCGCGAGCGCTTCTTCACGCCGCGGCTGCGCTTCAAGACGCTGGAGGACCTGAACGGCTGGCTGGCCGACAAATGCGTCTCCTACGCCAAGGCGCACCGGCACCCCGAACAGGACGGCCGCACGATCTGGGAGGTGTTCGAGGAGGAGCGCGGCAGCTTCATCCCCTATGCCGGGCGCTTCGACGGCTTCCACTGCATTCCCGCCTCGGTGTCGAAGACCTGCACGGTGCGCTTCGACAACAACAAATACTCGGTGCTGTCGAGCGCCGTCGGCCGGCCGGTCGAGATCCATGCCTATGCCGATCGGATCGTCATCCGCCAGGACGGCGTGGTCGTGGGCGAACATGCCCGCTGCTTCGGCCGCAACGAGGTGATCTACGACCCTTGGCATTACGTCCCGGTGCTGGCCCGCAAGCCCGGTGGACTGCGCAACGGCGCACCGTTCAAGAATTGGGTTCTGCCGTCGGCCATGGAGAAGGTGCGCCGCAAGCTCAAGGCCGCCGATGACGGCGACCGGCAGATGGTGTCGATCCTCACCTGTGTGCTGAGCGACGGATTGAACGCGGTCGAGGCGGCCTGTCAGGAGGCGCTCGATCACGGCGTCTCGTCGGCGGCGGTGATCCTCAACATCCTGGCCCGCCGCCGCGACCCGGCGCCGGGCACGATCCTTTCCATTCCCCAGGCGCTGAAGCTGGCTCACGAGCCGATCGCCGACTGCGCCCGCTATGACCGTCTAAGGAGAGCAGATAATCATGGAACGCACCGAGGTTCTGGAACTGATGGGCACGCTGAAGCTCTACGGGATGCGATCAGCCTATGACGAGATCATGGGCGTCGCCATCAAGCGGCAGCACGAACCTCCGAAGATCGTCGGCGATCTGCTGCAGGCCGAGATATCGGAGAAGCAGGCCCGCTCCATCAAATACCAGCTCACCGTCGCCAAGCTGCCATTGGCCAAGGACGTCGATGACTTCGACTTCACCGGCACGCCCGTCAACGAGAGCCTGATCCGCGATCTTGCCGGCGGAGCCTTTGTCGCCGATCAGCGTAACGTCGTCCTGGTCGGCGGCACCGGCACGGGCAAATCCCATCTAGCCATCGCCATTGCCCGGGCGCTTATCCGCAACGGCGCGCGCGGCCGCTTCTTCAATGTCGTCGACCTGGTCAACAGGCTGGAGACCGAGACCCGTGCCGGCCGCCAGGGGCGCATTGCCGATCACCTGACCCGGCTCGACTTCGTCGTGCTCGATGAACTGGGCTATCTGCCCTTCGCCCAGGCCGGCGGGCAGTTGCTCTTCCATCTCGTCTCGAAACTCTACGAGCGCACCAGCGTCATCATCACCACCAATCTGGCGTTCGGCGAATGGCCCACCGTCTTCGGCGACGCCAAGATGACCACTGCGCTGCTCGATCGCCTGACGCATCACTGCGAGATCGTCGAGACCGGAAACGAATCCTGGCGCTTCAAGAGCCGCTCTCAAAGCTAAAGCCAAAAACCAACGAACCGCACCCGATCAGGCTGTGCAACCCCGACCAGCTTCGCCTGATCGGGCGCTAACCGCCGTGCCCTTCATCAACCCCAAAACCGGGGTCCCTTTTGCACGAAAATACAGGGTCCCGATTCCACGGTCATTGACACCGCAATGAGTGATGATCCGCTCATCAGCCTGCCCGCTGCGGCACGCTGATCCGTTCCCGGCTCAGCCAGGAAGGCACGGCGATTGCCGAAGCTACACCACTCCCTGGGACGTCATCCCCGGCCGCTAGTCACGTTGGCAGAAGGGGGACGGCGGCTGGGCTGCTGCAAGTTGCACCATCGCAGCGGAGAAATCCTAACTACTTCATGGGGCGCGGGCAATCTTTCAAAGCCCATTGTACCCCGCCGCCAGCTAGAGGGGCGTGGGTGAAGGCGACCGGCGGCTTCGTCGATGCCCAGCCAGCGCAAGCGCTCACCACCGCCATTCGCAACACAGCGAAGGCCCGGTCACCGGTCTGGAATGATAGAGGGGGACGACCGGCGACCGGGCCGCTGCCTGCCTGAGATTGGCAGCAGCCGATCCTATCTGCGGCATTGAGCGGCGACAACTCAGACCGGAGCTACAAACGCCCAACCAGCCACGACAGTCGCGGCAATCAGGACGGCCGCAACCTTGAGCCCCGTCCGATAGCGCTCCCAAGGGTAGGGGGCTCGCTCCCAGTTGTATCGCATTGACCGACCTCGCTCTTGCTGGGCGCGAAAGCTAATCGCAGACACGCCGCCGCGTCAACGACGGGGCAGGGGCGACCAAATCATCCGACGTTGACGTGTTGGACGGGAGGCCCGCACTGTATCCCGAGAGTGGGTTGGTGGAGTGTTCGCGAGATGATATTTGGAGGATGAAGTCCGATAACGTCCGTATCAATCTGGTCTGCCCCCTGAAAAGTGGTCCTCTTTGAAGTAGGCTATTGAGCCTGAGAGAGGACGTTGGAATGCCCCAGAAGAAGCACAAGCCCGAAGAGATCGTCGCAAAGCTACGCCAGGTCGATATTCTGTTGTCACAAGGCCGCTCGGTCGGAGAAGCGGTTCGTACAATCGGCGTGACGCAGTTTACGTATTACCGCTGGCGCAAGGAGTTTGGTGGCCTGAAGGGCGACCAGGTGAAGCGCCTGAAAGAGCTCGAGAAAGAGAACGACCGGCTGCGCAAGGCGGTGTCGGATCTGACGCTGGAAAAGCTGATCCTGAAAGAGGCTGCAGCGGGAAACTTCTGAGCCCCGCCCGCCGTCGGCGCTGTGTCGATCATGTCGTGGCGAAGCTGTCCGTCTCGGAACGCTTTGCCTGCAAGGTTCTCGGCCAGCACCGTTCGACCCATCGCAAAAAGCCACATGGCCGGCCTGATGAAGAGGCGTTGATCGCCGACATCGTCCGACTGGCCTCGCGCTACGGCCGCTATGGCTATCGCCGGATCACGGCGATGCTGCGGTCCGAGGGCTGGACGGTGAATGCCAAACGCGTCGAGCGCATCTGGCGACGGGAGGGGCTGAAGGTTCCCCAGAAACAACCGAAGAAAGGCAGGCTCTGGCTGACTGACGGATCGTGCATCCGGCTTCGGCCCGAGCACCCAAATCATGTCTGGTCCTATGACTTCGTCGAGGGCCGGATCCACAATGGCAGGAAGTTCCGCATGCTCAATATCATCGACGAGTTCACCCGGGAGTGCCTGGCGATCCGCATCGATCGCAAGCTCAACTCGACCGACGTCATCGACGCCCTGTCGGACCTGTTCATCCTGCGGGGTGTGCCCGGCTATGTTCGTTCTGACAACGGCCCGGAGTTCATTGCCAAGGCGGTGCGAGAGTGGATCGTGGCCGTCGGCGCAAAGACCGCGTTCATCGAGCCGGGTAGCCCATGGGAGAACGGCTATTGCGAGAGCTTCAACTCGAAGCTGCGTGACGAACTGCTCAACGGGGAGATATTCTACAGCCTCGCTGAGGCAAAGGTCATCATCGAGGCATGGAGACGCTACTACAACACTGAGCGGCCGCACTCATCGCTTGGATATAGACCCCCGGCACCGGAGGCTATTATCTGGCCTGCGCCGCCGCGCGGATCGGCACCACCATCTGCCCAGGCAATAGCCGAAAAGCCGATCATGCACTAAGACTGAAACCGGACCACCTTATGGGGTCAGGCCAGGTTTTTATGAGGGTTTTCAACCAGTCAGTTTCGAAAAACAATGAAAAAACAATGCGTTGGATAATTATGTGGCGGGCTGCAGACGATGAAAATGAGAACTACGTCTACGCTATAGCACTCTAAACCACTCTATAGCCCTCCTTTGCGAGTATTGCTGAATCAGGGCTGGTTCATCACAGGTCATTGCGATCTGGGAGGCCAAGTGCGCCCATAGTGAATCGGCTGCCATTCTGCGTCGGGGCGCCCTTGGGTACATGGCTGTCGGCATACAGATTGACGCTTGACGTATAGCGTCAATTTCTCTAGGATTGAAGATACATGATCCTGAGCTATCGAGACAAAAAGACGGAGCAGTTTGCGAAGGGGGAGTTCGTCAAAGCTTTTCAGGGCTTTGAAGATCAGGCTGCTCGGCGGCTGTCGATCCTGAACGCGGCGCTCTCGCTTGACACGCTTCGCGCGCTGCCGGGAAACCGCCTGGAAGCGCTCAAGGGGGATCGTGCTGGACAATACTCCATTCGCATCAACCAGCAATGGCGCATCTGTTTCGAGTGGCCGGACGGTCAGACCGGGCCGGGCAATGTTGAAATCGTGGACTATCATTGAAGGAAGGAGATCAGGACCATGTTCATGAGAGCTGTTCATCCCGGCGAAGTTCTGAAGGACGAGTTGGACGAGTTGGACGTCACGCCGACCGAGTTCGCGCGGCAGATAGACGTGCCGCCGAACCGGGTCAGCCAGATCATCGCCGGTAAGCGCGCCGTCACGGGCGACACTGCCCTGCGCTTCGGGCACTGGTTCGGAACCGAGCCGCAGTTCTGGCTCAACCTGCAAAGCGCCTATGAAATCCGGATCGCCGAGGAAAAAGCGGGACGGGAAATCGCGCGGTTGCCGATACGGTCCGGCGCGGTCCGCCCGGACGCGCCCAGTATGGCATAGAGTCCAAACCAGTGCGCATTACCCGGATCCACATACAGAACTTTCGGTCGATCAAGGATCTCACCGTCGATCTCGGTGAGACTACGGTCTTCATCGGCCAGAACAATGCCGGGAAAACTGCCATCATAGACGCGGTGCGCATCGTGCTGACGAGACGATGGGGGCAACGCGGGACGGGTTTCACCGAAAACGACGTTCACCGGCCCAACCCTGATTGCGACCCGCGCACGCAGCCTCCCGTCACGATCACGCTGACGATGGAGGAAAGCAAGCCGAGCGAGTGGGATGGCGACATGGTCGCGGCTCTCACCGACATCATCACCATCCATCCCGATGGCGCCCGCAACATGCTGACGCTGCGGGTGACGTGCGCATGGAATCCCGACAAAGAGGTCTTCGATCCCGCCTGGCAGTTTCTGGACTCTGCCGGCGACCCGCTGCCGGAACGGCGGCGGTCCATCAATCTGACGGGCTTCTTCGGCTATATGCCGATCTTTTGGCTCGGGGCGCTCCGCGACGCCGCCGAGGAGTTCACTCCGCGCTCGGGCCATTGGGGCCGGCTGCTACGCAGTGTCCGCATTCCGGCGGAGCTGGAGGAAGAAGCGCTCAAGACCCTCGCCGACCTCGACGCCAAGATCATCGCCGCCGATCCGCGCTTGACCGACATCGCCACTATGATCGGCGAGGCCACGCGCGTGGCTGTGGGCGAAGGCCCTGGCTCGGCGCGCCTCAACACGCTGCCGCTCGCCATTGAAGAAATGCTCCAGCGCACCGGCATCGTCATGCGCAACGAGGACTTGCGGCCTTGGCTCCCGCTCGGCCATCACGGTCAGGGACTTCAAAGTCTGGCAGTCATCTTCCTGTTTCAGGCTGCTGTGCTGCAACAGCTTGCGGAAGCGGAACAGCCCGGCGTCGAGGCCGTGTTCGCAATTGAGGAACCCGAGGCTCACCTGCATCCCCAGGCCGCACGGACGCTGTGGACCCGGACGCAGGCGCTCACCGGCCAGAAGCTTATGACGACGCACTCGCCATATTTTGTGCAGCACGTCCCGCTTCGCGAACTTCGGCTCGTTTGCCTACGCGGCGGCCAAACCGAAGTCCGTGCTCTCCCCAGCACGGTGATTTCCGATCTGCCCTGGAACGCTTCTCTGGACGGATTTCTGAGAAGTGGGGGCGGTCGCATATTTGAACGCGACCCGACGACCGGCCGACTCGCCGCCCGATGCTGGTTCGATGAGCAGGTGGCCGACACTCTGGCTCACTGCTATCGCAATAATGCCGATCCAGCCGCGCGCCAGGCAGAGATCGCCGCTCTGCGGCACAGATGCCGCGTTCTTCCCACCGCTGAAGATGAGAATGAGCTGGGCTTCCACGGCCGGCGCGTTCGCGGTGAGATATTCTTCGCCCGCCGCTGGATACTGGTCGAGGGTGTAACCGAATATCTGCTGCTCCACGCGCTGGGCAACGCTCTGAATCTTCCGCTCGACATGCACGGCATTGCCGTCATCGACTTTCAGCAGAGCGGCAATGCCGGAATCTATCCGGCGCTCGCTGAAGCGTTCGGCATCGCCTGGCACATGATTACGGACGGGGATCAGGAAGCCGCCAAGTTCCGCCAGCAAATACTGGACCGAGGGTTCACGGAAGACGACCTCACCGGCAAGCTCACAACACTGCCGCAGGACCACGATCTTGAAGATCAATTGCTCGCCGACGGTCACGAGCAGTTCCTGCGCGAGATCATGAGTACGGTCGGCGGGCAGTCTGCTCTCACCTGTCCGTTCGATGAGTTCAAGAAGCGCCTGAAGAACAGGAAGACCGGATACATGGGTGCCTTGTCGCTGCGTATCGCGGCGGACAAAGACCTTGCACTCAAGATGCCGGCGCAGTTCGTTGAACTCGTCAAGTCATTGGGAGGCACGGCATGACGGAATCGCTTCAGGCCGCTCTCGATAGGCTGAGCCCGACACAGCGCACAGCGGCTGAATGGAAGGACGGTGCAGCGCTCGTCCTCGCAGGACCGGGCGTCGGCAAGACGACTGTGCTGACCACGCGCATTGCCCGGATTCTGGACGACAGCCGAAGCAGGAATTTCCGTATCCTCGCGCTAACCTTCACCACGAAGGCAGGCGACGAGATGCGCGAGCGCGTCGAAGCCCTCGTACCCGGTCTGACCGATCGGACGTTCATCGGCACTTTCCACAGCTTCTGCGCACAGATTCTGCGGCAACACGGATCGCACATCGGGATCAAACCGGACTTCGGTATCTACGATCAGGACGAAGATCGCCGGGAGTTGCTGCGCGAGGCTCTTGTGGCTGCGGCCGACAAGGGCGAGGACATGACGCCTGACGACGTGCGGTGGCTGCGCGCCATCGACCAGTTGCGCAGCAGTCTTATCAGCCCAGAGAAGACGGCACGGCATTTCCGCGATCCGGCGGCCGGCGCTCGCGCCGCTCGCGTCTACGCCATCTATGAGGCGGCCTTGCGGGCCAACAATTCTCTCGACTTCAACGGCATGATTCTGGACGCCTGTCGCCTCGCCCATCAGATACCAGCCGTCGCGGCCAGGACGAGGCAATCCTATCCCTATTGGCTCATTGATGAGTTTCAGGACACCACGCCTGCCCAATACCGGCTGGTCCGCTTCTTTGCCGGTGATGACTTCAAGAACGTCTTCGCCGTCGCCGATGACGACCAGATCATCTACCAATGGGCGGGGGCGAGCTATCGCCAGATTACCCAGTTCCGTGAGCATTTCTCGCCGGATCTGATCCAGTTGGTCGAGAATCGGCGCTGCCCTCCCGCCATCGTGCAGGCCGCGAATAACCTCATAGGTCACAACGCAGACAGAACGCCCGGCAAGGAACCTCTTGTCGCAACCGTTCCCGGCGAAGGTCCGGCGATCCAGTTGCGGACGTTTGGAACCGACGCGGAGGAAGCGGACGGCGTGGCCGAAGATATTGCCGCCGTCGCCGTCGGGGAGCGTGGCCAAGTCGCAGTTCTTGGCAGAACGCGCGCCGTCCTTCAGCCGGTTCTGGAGGCCATGAAGGCACGCGGCGTCAACGCCTCGATCGCGGTGCGACGCGACCGTTTCATTTCTCCTCAGTTTCTCTGGCTTCAGAGTTGCCTGGATTTGTCACTTCGCCCCGGCGATCGCCAAGTTTTCACCACGCTCACGGCGGCGGCAAACCGCATTACTAGCTTGCAGCTCGATACGGCGCTGTTGCTTGCCGAAGCGGCATCGACCGGCACCAGCTATCTGGAGCACTGGGCGCTGACCGCCGAAGCCAGCCAGAACGAGATCGCGAAAAACCTGTCCGCCATTGCCCTTCGGCTGGTTCAGTCCCGATCCTCGTGGCAGCAGATCGTCACGGAAGCAATCACCTTCCTGATGACGACCGCAGAGACGCCTGAAGGCATCGTCAGCGACGCAGCGGAAGACAAAGCTGCATGGGAAACCGCGCATAGGGCCATCCGGGCAGAGAAAGGCGCTCCGCCCGATCTTGATGAGCTTTTGCAAGGCATGAAGCTGCGACCGAAGGAGCCGCCGCCTGATCCGACCGCCGTCCGGCTTCTCACTATTCATGCCGCGAAGGGGCTGGAGTTCGATCGCGTCTGGCTGATCGGCATGGCCGAATCCGTGCTGCCCTCATGGCAGAGCCTCAAGTATGACGCGCCGCCGGCCGAGCTTGAGGAAGAGCGCCGCAACTGTTTTGTCGGCATCACGCGCACGAAGAAGCAACTCGTTTTGACACGAGCCGAGCAATACCAAGGTTATCGAAAGCCTTCCTCGCGCTTTCTGGCAGAAATGGGACTCAATGAACAGCAAGAGAGTGTCTGCCGATTCCGAGGAAGCCGCCCCTTCATTCCGATTTGATCTCGCCCCCGGATTCCGAGATGATCTCGCCCCTAGGGACCGGGCTATGCTGGCAGTGATTGTTGTCATTTCGTCGAGCGCTTGTGTCAAGTCTTTCGCTGCTGGTCTCGGCGCAGGCTTTCTCCGGTCAGATCGATACGATGGGCATTGTGGACGAGCCGGTCGAGAATGGCGTCGGCATAGGTCGGGTTGCCGATTACGTCGTGCCATGCCGACACGGGTAGCTGGCTGGTGATGATGGTGGAGCGCCGCCCGTAGCGATCTTCGAGGATTTCGAGGAGATCGTGACGGGCCTGATCGTCGAGGGGTTCAAGGCCCCAATCATCGAGGATCAGCAATTGTACGCTGCCGAGCTTGCGCAGCAGGCGTGGGTAGCGGCCATCACCGCGCGCCAGCGCCAGGGATGCGAACAGTCTGGGCACACGCTGGTAGAGAACGGAGCGGTCGTCGCGGCAAGCCTTGTGGCCAAGCGCGCAGGCGAGCCAACTCTTGCCGACGCCCGCCGGGCCGCAGATCGCCAGATTGTCGTGGGCATCGATCCAGTCGCCGGCGATGAGCTTGAGGAACAGGGCCCGATCAAGACCGCGCTCACTGCGATAGTCGACATCCTCGGGGGCGGCCTGGTGACGCAGCTTTGCAAAGCGCAGGCGGCCCGCGAGCTTGCGATCGTAGCGCCAGCTCCATTCCCGGTCGAGCAGCAGACCCAGCCACTCGATATGGCTGAGCTGTTCGGCCTCGGCATTGGCGGTGAGTTCGTCGAATGCCCGGGCCATGCCGGTGAAGCCCATGGCGTTCAGGCGATCGAGGGTGGGATGTGCAAGCATGCCTTTCTCCTTCAGTGGTAATAGCGGGAACCGCGGATATTGGGGTGGTCGATGGGCTTGGCCGACGCCGTCCGCGGGGCGGTCGTCCGGTCGAGATGGTTGTCCAGGATGGAGCGGACCGAGCCGTAGGTCCGCGCGCCGATCTCAAGCGCGCGGCCGCAGGCGGCGTTGACCCTTTCCCGGCCAAAGCCCCTGGCCAGGCGGATGATGCCCAGACAGGCGCGGAAGCCCTGCTCGGGATGCGGCCGGTCGGCCAGTATCTTCTCGCACAGGAGCGCCGCGTCAGAACCGATCGCCGAGGCCTCGCGGCTGATCCGCTCGATCGTCCAGTCGGCGAAGCGGCGGTGCGACGACGGCATATGCTCGGGGACGGTGGTATGCCGGCCATTGCCGCTGGAGCGCATATGGGCGGCGATCCGCTCGCCCTTGCGGAACAGCTCGACGGTGCTCGCCGTGATGCGGGCCTCGATCTGCTCGCGCGCGAAGCGCCAGGGAACGGAGTAATAATGCCGATCGATCTCGACATGGTAGTCGAGGCCGGCACGCCGGATCCGCCATTCGGCGAAGACATAGCGTTCCGCCGGCAGCGGCCGGAGTGCCGGGCGGTCGATCTGCTCGAACAATTGCCGCCGCGTGCGCCCGACACGGCGCAGCACCCGGCGATCATTCAGATCGACGAGCAGATCGCCGATCGCCGCATTGACCTCGGCCAGACTGTAAAAGACGCGATGGCGTAGCCGACCCAGAAGCCAGCGCTCGACAATGCGCACCGCCGCCTCGACCTTTGCCTTGTCTCGGGGACGGCGCGGTCGGGTCGGCAGCACCGAACTGCCGTAATGCGCCGCCATCCCGGCATAGGTGCGGTTGACCTGCGGATCGTAACGGCAGGCCTTGATCACCGCCACCTTGGCATTGTCGGGAATGAACAGAGCCGGCGCGCCGCCGAAGCTCTCCAGCGCATTGACGTGGCAGCCGATCCAGTCCGGCAGCGTCTCGCTCCAGCGCGCCTCGGCATAGGACAGGCTCGATGCGCCGAGCACCGCCACGAACAGATGCGCAGCACGCATTTTGCCCGTCAGCCGATCTATGACCACCATCACCGTGTCGCCGGCATAGTTGACGAACAGCTTCTCGCCGGCGGCATGGTTCTGCCGCATCGTTACCGGCAGGTTTGCCGCCCACCCCCTGTAGAGGTCACAAAAACGGCTATAGCGGTAGCCGTCGGGATGGAGCGCGATGTATTCGTCCCACAGGATCTGCAGCGTCACATGCTTGCGCTTCAGCTCGCGATGGATCTCGGCCCAGTCCGGCTCGACGCTACGGCGGTGTCCTGTCTTCTTTCCGGATGCCTTATAGAGCGCCGCCTCCAGAACCGTGTCCGTGACCTCCTCGCCAAGCGGCCAGGTCAATCCGGCAGTCGCAGCGCGCCGGAGCGTCTCGCGCACCGTCGAAGGTGCAGCGCCCACCCGGTACGAGATCGCCTTGTGGCCAAGGCCTTCCTCAAATCGGTATCGCAAAATCTCGCGGACACGCCGCATCGCCAATCTCTCCGCCGGCATCTCGTTCCTTCCCTCGGACAAGCCAAAGAAGGAACTTTCACCAGCAGAGCGCCCGGCCCAAACGCCGCATCCAAGGGGGCGGCTTCATCTCGGAATCAGGGGGCGACTATTTCTCGGAACGAGGGGGCGGCATCATTTCGGGATCGGGGGGCGACATCCCTCGGAATTTGCAGAGTGTCCCATGAACGCCGCTGAGATCGAAGCCAAAGGTATGTTAGCCCTTGTCAAGCCGCTGTGGGTGCAATGCGGCAATCGGCGGTGATTAGGTAGCTATCTCGCAGAATATCGCGCCATAGCGTAGAATCGGCGGGTTTGGCGGGCCGCAGACGACGAAAATGAGCACTACGTTTACGCCATAGCACTCTAAACCCCTCCATAGCCCTCCTTAGCTATTCTGCTGAACCCAGGCTGGTTCCGTTGCAAGATATTGCCATCTGGGGACGTTGTGTGTGCCTAGCGGTATGGATTCCATTGCGGGGTGCTATCGCTGTCGCCGACGGCTCTCTCCACAAAGGTATCGGCACATGCTCAAGGTCATCGCGCTCGATGCCCATTGCAGGACAGAGCATTTCACGCGGCTGGTCCTGCTCATCAATGCCATCAGCGGCAGGATGCGACCTTCATCCGATGGATGGTTTTCCGGCCTGACCCTCAATGGGCGGATCGCATCGCGCGGAGCTTGACGTATTTCCTGACTGTCGGATCGGCGTGCTTCCGGGTTTGTGACAAGACGTAGCTGCGGGGGAAGGTCCTCCCCCTGGCCGGCACTGGCGTTGCCGGCGCACCCCCTTCTCTCATGTCCATTTGTCAAGGCTTGAGGCACGACAAAGCGATTCACGACGGGGCGGACAATATAGATGTGGAGTCCTGCGTAGGGTTGGAGGCGGGGCTCGAAACGACGGTGGATCAGTCACTCATGCGCGGGTTGGCTACCGCAGGACCACGGTATTCGTCTCGGAGCTTCCTCTGTCAGCGGGCGGGCGTCGGTAAAAAAACCGGCCTCGAGAAGGGGGCCGAGGATTCTCCTGACCGGCCCCGCCCCCAATGCTACGCAGGAATCGGGATGGATAGGTGCATCACGCCGCTGCGGCCGGAGCAGGACCGACTTCTTGGCCGATCGCCCAAATGAAGCCGACCAACTCGCGCGCGACAGCGGTGATGACCACGTTCTTCGGCTTCCCCGACGCGGAAAGGCGACGATAGCGGTTGTGGAGCCGCAATTGCGCTTTCCAGGCGATCTTCACGATGGCGAGGTCGAGACCCTCCTGGCGCCGCTGCATCTCCTCACCGACACGAGGAGAACGGCAATAGGTCCATGCGCTTTCGACCAGTAGCCGACGAACGCGAGTGTTCCCGGCCTTCGTTATGCCTCGGCGCCGGATCTTGGGGCCGCTGGAATGTTCGGCAGGCACCAGGCCGAGATAGGCCATCAACCGTCGCGGTGTATCGAAGCGGCCGAGATCCCCGATCTCCGCCACGATGGTGGCCGCCGTGATCAGAGCAATGCCGCGCATCGCCTGCAGCGCCTTCACGAGAGGCGCCAAAGACCATCCTGGAACCACGGCCACGATCTGCTTCACTAGCCGATCGTGGCGGGCGTCGGCCTCCTGGATCGCGATAATGTATTCCTGCATAGCGACTTGATGAGCGGGATGTTCGAGCTGGATCGAAGCCAACCATCGCCAATAGGTCACAGTCCAAGCGCTCCTCCCACCATAGCGAAAGCCCTGGCGCAGCAAAAAGCTGGACAAGGCCTGGCGAGCCTTGTTGCGCCAGTACATGGCTGTCTCTCTCGCGCGAACCAGGTCGCGAACCGCTTCATGCTGAGCGTCCGGCATCCATACCGAGATCAACTCGCCGGCGCGGTGCATCTTCGCCAGTGTCGTCGCGTCGCGCTTGTCCGTCTTGATGTGATCACCAGGTCGAGTGGGAATGAGCGACGGTGCGATCACCAGGCACTCATGGCCCGCGTTCGTTAGTTCCCGCGCCAAGCCATAGCCGCATGCGCCTGCCTCGTAGCAGAACGAAAGCCGTGTGCCGGGATGCTTGTCCAGCAATCGACGAGCAAACTCTGTCATGGTTCCCGGTCGATGCGGCAACGAACCGTGGAACCTGACTTCGCGTGATCTTCCGCTCGGGGCAACGGCGACTGCAATTGTCGCCTTGTGGATGTCCAAACCGACAAAGATAGTATTGCCGTCCATTCTCCTTCTCCTTTCGGTCGTGTCGCCTCGAATGGCGACACGCGACTGTCGCACAAGCTGGCGATGGCCGCGGAGGAGGACATCAGGTCAGCGGGGAGACCCCGCAACGCCCCCTGAGAGTGAGAGTGCGGATGGGTTTTCCGTGACGGGTTGAGGATCGGGAGAGTGGCTCCCGAGGCCCGTCGCGGAGCAATCCCGATGGCCAGATTTGACCGCCATGCGCGCGCCGGCGCCGACCGCACAAACCTATACGACGACATCACCAACAGGATCATCGCCGAGCTGGAGCAAGGCAGGCTTCCCTGGGTGCAGCCCTGGGGTGCGTCGACCACCACCGCGCCGCTCGGCCTGCCGAAAAACGCCTCCACCGGCCGGACCTATTCTGGCATCAATATTCTCATCCTCTGGGGCGCCGTCATCCAGCACGGCTTCCCCGGTCAGGCTTGGCTGACGTTTCGCCAGGCCCTCTCGTTGGGCGGCAATGTCATGAAAGGCGAGCGCGGCACCACCGTCGTCTATGCCGACCGCTTCATCCCCGACGATGAAAAGAAGCGTGCCCGCGAAACCGGCGAGGACGCGCAGGCGATCCCGTTTCTGAAGCGGTTCACGGTCTTCAACGCGGCGCAATGCGAGGGCTTGCCCGATGACATAGCCATCGTGGCGCCTCCGCCTCCGCCGGGCCTGATCGAGCCGAAGGTCGAGGCGCTCATCAAAGCCACGGGCATCGACTTCCGCATCGGCGGCAACCGTGCCTTCTATCATCCGGCGCACGACTTCGTGGCCGTTCCACCGCCGCAAGCCTATTACGAGCCGATAAACTGGCACCGCACGGCGCTGCACGAAATCGGTCACGCCAGCGGCCATCACAGCCGGCTGAACCGCGATCTGACCGGCTCCTTCGGCTCGAAGAAATACGCCTTCGAGGAAATGATCGCCGAGCAAATCGCCGCGTTCAGTTGCGCCGCGCTCGGCATCGTCCCGACCGTGCGCCATGCCGATTATATCGGCTCCTGGCTGGAGGTGCTGCGCGAGGATTCCCGCGCCATCGTCCGCGCCGCCAGTCAGGCCAGCAAGGCCGTCGACTGGCTGCTCTCCTTCTTACCGGACGCGGGTAGCGACGTCGTAGCCGACGACCAGCGGGAGGCGGCGTGATGAACGCGCTCGCTTTCCTCGGCTTCGCGCCCGATCCCGAACTTTCGGCCGACATCGGCCTCCGCATCCTCAGCCTCGGCGCCGGCGTCCAGTCGACCACGCTCGCCCTGATGGCCGCGCATGGCGAGATAGGCCCCATGCCCGATTGCGCGATCTTCGCCGACACGGGCTGGGAGCCGAAGGCCGTTTATGAGCACCTCGCCTGGCTGAGATCTCCCAATGTCCTGCCGTTCCCGGTTTACATCGTCTCGGCCGGGGATCTGCGCGCCGACCTGCTCGCCGGCGCGCGCGGCGAGCGATGGGCCTCGATCCCGGCCTTCACCCGCAACGTGGTGCCCGCCGGAACCGAGCTTCCCGTCTATGACGAGGACGAGAACGGCGATCTCATCGTCATCGGCTCCCGTATCGTGCCAACCGATCGCATTGGGATCGGCATGATCCGGCGCCAATGCACCGGCGACTACAAGATCGTGCCGATCCGGCGAAAGGTGCGCGAACTGCTCGGGATCACCCGGCGGCGCTCACCCAAATCGCCGGTCGCCGAGCAATGGATTGGCATTTCGCTCGACGAGGCTCTGCGCATGAAGCCCTCGTTCGAGAGCTGGCAGGTCAATCGCTGGCCCCTGATCGAGCAGGGCATGACCCGCTATGATTGTCTGCGCTGGCTGGAGCGGCACGACTATCCCCTGCCGCCCAAGAGCGCCTGCGTCGGCTGCCCGTTCCATTCCGACGATCATTGGCGGCACATGCGCGACCATGATCCCGAGGCGTGGATCGACGCCGTATCGGTCGATGCCGCCATTCGCACCGGGTTCCGTGGCATTCGCGGCGAGGTCTATCTGCACCGCTCCGCCGTGCCGCTCGAACGGGCCGATCTTTCGACCGCGGCCGACCACGGCCAGCTCGATCTCTGGCCGAACGAATGCGAGGGCATGTGCGGGGTCTGACCCGCCTGAAACCCATAAAACCGTAAAGCCGGGTTTCCGGCTTTACGCCTCATCGGTTCTGCGGCGCTGCCTTCTTAGAGTAAGAGGGCGGCGCTTCGCTTCGTGACGGGTTTGAGGTCGAGAGAGAGGCTCTCGGCGCCCGTCGCGGAGACTACCACGATGTCTACTGCCGTTCAGAAGATCACCCTGTCGCTCTCGCGCGACATTCCCTTCAACAAGCTGATCCTCAGCCAGTCGAACGTGCGGCGCATCAAGGCCGGTGTGTCGATCGAGGAGCTGTCGCAGGACATCGCACGGCGCGGTCTGCTTCAGGGTCTCAATGTGCGTCCCGTTGTCGATGCCGATGGCAATGAGACCGGCATGTTCGAGATTCCCGCCGGTGGCCGCCGCTACCGTGCGCTCGAACTGCTGGTGAAGGCCAAGCGCCTCGCCAAAACCGCGCCCGTGCCCTGCGTCGTGCGCGAAGCCGGCAGCGACATTCTCGCCGAGGACGACAGCCTGGCCGAGAATATCCAGCGCGCGCCGCTGCACCCCCTCGACCAGTATCGCGCGTTTCAGGACATGCGCCTCAAGGGCATGTCCGAGGAAGACATCGCCGCGGCCTTCTTCGTCTCGGCCAATGTCGTGAAGCAGCGCCTGCGCCTGGCCTCCGTCGCGCCCTCGCTGCTCGACCTCTATGCCGAAGACGGCGTGACGCTCGAACAGCTCATGGCCTTCACCGTCAATCCCGATCATGCCCGTCAGGAACAGGTCTGGGACGCGATCAAGGATAGCTGGTCCAAGGAGCCGCATCAGATCCGGCGCATGCTGACCGAGACGACGGTGCGCGCAACCGACAAGCGGGCGCAGTTCGTCGGCGTCGATGCTTATGAGACCGCCGGCGGCATCATGCTGAACGACCTGTTCCAGTCGGACGATGGCGGCTGGTTGCAGGATGTCGCCCTGCTCGACCAGCTCACCGACGACAGGCTGAAGGCCGAGGCCGAGGTCATCGCCGCCGAGGGCTGGAAGTGGGTCGATGCGCGCGTCGAGACGCCCTATGGCTATGGTCATGGCCTGCGCCGGCTGATCGGCACGACCACGCCGCTGACCGATGCGGAACAGGCGAGTTTCGATGCCCTCACGGCGGAATATGAGGCGCTGGAAGCCGAATATGCCGAAGCCGAGGAGTATCCCGACGCGGTGGATGAACGGGTCGGTGAAATCGAAACCGCGCTGGCCGCTTTCGAGGACCGTCCCGTCAGCTACGATGCCGCCGAGATCACGCGCGCAGGCGTGTTCATCAGCATCGACCGCGAAGGCCGTCTGTCGGTCGATCGCGGCTATGTCCGTCCCGAAGACGAGGCACCTGTAGCCGTAGACGGCGAGGACGACCCCGAAGGTGCGGAATCCGATGGTGCGGCGTCCTCGAACCCGGCCGTGCAGCGCGCGGTCATCACCGTCGGCGGCCAGCCGGCCGAACCCGAGGAGGAAGAGGACGTCATCAAGCCGCTGCCGGAACGGCTGGTCACGGAGCTGACGGCCCACCGGACGCTGGCGCTGCACGATGCGCTGGCGAACAATCCCCATGTCGCCATGACGGCGCTGCTGCACCGGCTGGTGATGGAGCGCTACCACTATTCCGCACCAGGCGGATGCCTGGAAGTCGGCGTGCGCCATCACTTCTTCTCGGCGCAGGGCACGGACCTGAAGGACAGCCCATCGGCCAAGGCCATCGAGACGCGGTATGAGGATTGGAAGGCGGACCTGCCGACCGATGACGACGCGCTGTGGGACTGGATCGCCGCGCTCGATGACGCCAGCCGCATGGCCTTGCTCGCCCATTGCGTCGCCTATGGCGTCAATGCGCTCTACGAGAGGCCCAATCCGTTCAGCGGCAGCGGCATCTCGCAGCATGGGCTGGATCGGCGGCTGGCGCAGGCCGACCGGCTGGCGCGCGCCACGGGTCTCGACATGGCGGAGAACGCCGGATGGCGTCCGACGGTCGACAACTATCTCAGCCGTGTCACCAAGCCGCGCATCCTCGAAGCGGTACGCGAGGGGGCTGGCGAACGGGCGGCTTCCCTGATCGAGCACCTGAAGAAAGGCGATATGGCCAAGGAGGCCGAACGCCTGCTGGCCGAGACCGGCTGGTTGCCCGAGCCGCTGCGTCTGTTCGAGCCGGATCAGGCCCAGGACGATGTTGGCGCACTGGACGACATTGAGGCGCTGCCGGACTTCCTCGCCGGTGACGACGAGAATGAAGTCCATGCCGAGGATGATGCGGCGTATCTGATCGCTGCAGAATAATCCTCACCGATGGGGCGGCTCCGGTCGCCCCGTTCCTTTCCACACCCTCGATCCATCAGGCCCGGCATCCGCCGGGCCTTTCTCGTTTCACGGAGACTCTTTCATGTCCGCACATATCATCCACGACACCGCGCCGCTCGGGGCATTGATCCGCTACACTGACCACGCCCCGAAGCCGCCGGCCCGCTTTACGAAGAAGCTCGCGGCCTGGGAGCGCCGCAACGGCGTCGGCCGGCTGGTGAGGAAGGAACCGGCGCGCGAGCGCCCGACCTATTCCTCTCCGGCCTCCATCACCCTGCATGAAGGCAATTTCGCCAGCGGCAGCGTAATCCTCGTGACCGTCCTGCGCACCCACTCGGTCGACAGCGATCTGTCCTTCGAGATCGTCGAGCGCCCCGCCATCGGCATGGTGCGCGTACTTCAGGATTTCGGGGGCAACAGCGAGTTGCTGCACCTTGCCGAAAGCCGTGAGGCCGTCGAGCTGTGGCTGGCGAAGCACCGATCCAGTTCGGCCCGACTGGAGGACGTCACGGCCGATGAGGTCGGTGCCGATGTCGTTGAAGGCCGGGCGGCCGCCTGATCTCCACACCCCCGTCCACCAGGCCCGCCGTCGCAGGACGGCGGGCCGTTTTTGCTTCAGGAGACAACATGCTCATGTCCGACATCAATCCCACCCCAGCCCGCCCGCAGTCTGTTTATGTCGCCATCTATGAACATCCCCACGGCATGGATGTTCGTATCTTTCTCAACAAGGACCGCGCCCTGATCTGGCGCACTGGCATCGCACAGGAATGGTGGAGCCACGCCTTCGACGACGATCCACCGCCTGAAGAGGAGATCGGCGCAGAATATTTCGAACGAATGCTGGAGCGCGACGAGTTTTTCTCGATCGTGACCTGTGACCTCGAAACAGAATCGTGACCGATATCGACGCGATCTTCGCGCAGGACCGCGAAAACCATCCCACCGAGCGCAGTTTGCCGTGGGAGGAAAGCCGGAACGGGCTTGCCGTCGTTCTCGAACCGAAACCGCATTGGGCCAACGACACGCGGGTCTTCAAGCTGACCGCGCGGGAATATTGCTATTACCGAGACTGGTCGGAGAATGGACCGACAGCGCGGTTCTTTCCTCATGCCGACACCACCGGCGACGAGGTGATGATGAAAGCCAGAGCGATGATCGCCCGCGAGATCGCGGACGGCCTGTGGCGCTGACGGCTTCGGCCTAGACCACGCATTGATCCTGGCTCAAAGCCAGCGGTTCGATGCCGGTTCAACCCTGCAACAGCTTCATTCTCCCCGATGGCAGGCAGCGTGCCGTGCTGGCGCGGAACACCTGTCGTCCCGTGGATCGGCGTGGCGGCGAGGCTGGCGGGCATGACATCTCGCATAAGGGTTTCCGGCTCCAGTCAGATGCGAAACACCATCCCCCGCTTCCATTCGCAAACCTTGGTCCGATCCGGTTCTTGTTCAATCAACCCATGAAGGGTCGGCTTACGCGAGCGTGCCGCCCTCGCGGATTCGGGACTTGTCCGAACGCGCGAGGGTGATTGCAGCCCCGGTCGGACACTTCGGGCGCCTGTCGCGCGGGGGATGGTCCCCCGCCTCCAAAGACAGGAGCCGGAACCATGTCCTATGCAGATGCCATCGCCTTCGCCGCCAGCCTCGCCACCACGCTGATGGTCTCGATCGTCGTGTTCCAGGCCGGGGACGGCACCCACGGCGCCATGCCCGCCGGCGAATTCGACGGCGACGAGGATATGGTCGAACTCGAAATCAACCCCTGGCAATGAGGCGCAAGCGCCTCACATCGACGGCCCGGATGCGAGACGCTCCGGGCCTTTGCAGCCATTACGCGCCTCCGGCCCGCTCGGTCGCCACCCTTTTCTAGGTGACTTCACGCCGCCTTTGCGCGGCCGTGACCCGGGCGGCCGTTACGGTTCATGTTTCCAGCGCGGCGGACCCAATCACCACATTGAGAGGAAGAGGACGGCCGGGACGGGTTTGATCCGGTCGGGCCAAGAGAGCGCCACCGGTTCGACCCGTTCCTGCTCTCCGAAAGTCCCAGCCATGCCTGAGATCATCGAAACCGCCGTCTATCGCCTTTACGAGCTTTCCGACACGGCGAAGGACAACGCCCGCGCCTGGTATCGGGAGGGCGGCTTCGACTACGAATGGTATGATGCCGTCTATGAGGATTTCCAGCGTATCGCGGAGATCCTCGGCATCCACTTCAAGACCCGCACCGTCCGCCTCATGGGCGGCGGATCGCGGCAGGAACCCCGCATCTGGTTCAGGGGCTTCTGGTCGCAAGGCGATGGCGCATCGTTCGAGTGCCATTATGCCTACCGGAAGTCCGCCTCGGCCGAGATCACGGCCTATGCGCCGCAGGACGAGACGCTGCACGGCATCGCCGACACCTTGCATGCGATCCAGCGGCGAAATTTCTACCAGCTTCACGCCGAGGCCAGCCTTCGCGGTCACTATTGTCACGAATACTGCATGGTGATCTCCGTCGAGCGTGACAGCCCAACCTGGCAGGACATGACCGCCGACGCCGAGGACACCGTGATCGAGGCGCTGCGCGATCTCGCGCGCTGGCTCTATCGCCAGCTCGAACGCGAATACGACTGGCTCTCCTCAGACGAGGCCGTCGACGAGACCATCGCCGCCAACGACTACACCTTCACGGCGTCAGGCCGACGTTTCGGCTGAACCGGGCGGTTCGGCAGACACCAGGGTCATGAGAGGAAGAGGAAGGCCGGGACGGGTTTGAGCCTGCGCGGTCGAGAGAGAGCGCTGCGCGGCTTGATCCTGTCCCGCTCTCCGAGGTTCCCTCCCATGACATATGCTTCCGCCGCCGCGACCCATCCGGCTGCACCGATCACGCCTGCCATCGACACGGCCTTCGCCGTCCATAAGGCGGCACTTCTCCTTCTTCCCCATCTCGAACGCGGCCAGCGCGTCGATGCCGCGAGCCTGCGCGGTGCGATGGAAACCGCCTTCGGCGCGTCCGACGCCATCGGCGCCTGGGACTGGAAGACCGCGTATGAAGCCTGCGAGGCGGCGACCGTGCTGTTCCTGCGCAAATACGGAAAGGCGCTTTTCCGCAAAGCCGGGTCTCCGGCCGCCAGCCTGCCGCTTCTGACGAAGATCGCCGGGCTTCTGCCCACCCACACGCGCCGCTCCGAAGAGAGCCAGACCCTCCAGCAGTTCTCGACGCCGATCCCGCTCGGCCTGATCGCCGCGACCGCCGCCGCCATCACGCCAGCCGACCGGGTTCTGGAACCCTCTGCCGGGACGGGCCTGCTCGCCATCCTGGCCGAGATCGCCGGCGGATCGCTCGTGCTGAACGAACTGGCGGAAACCCGCGCCGATCTTTTGTCTCATCTCTTCCCGGCCAATCCCGCCACCCGCTTCGACGCGGCGCAGGTCCACGATCATCTCGATCCCGGCATCGTGCCGAGCGTCGTGCTGATGAATCCGCCGTTCTCGGCGATGGCGAGCGTCTCCGGCCGCATGGCGGACGCCGCCTGGCGCCATGTCGCCTCGGCCCTGGCGCGTCTGGCTGACGGCGGGCGCCTCGTGACCATCACCGGATCGAACTTCGCTCCCGATACGCCCGCGTGGCGCGACGCCTTCATCCGGCTTCAGGAACATGGCCGCGTGGTGTTCACCGCGTCCATCGACGGCTCGGTCTATGCCAAGCATGGCACGACATTTCCCACCCGCCTGACCGTCATCGACAAGCTGCCCGCCGACGATCCAGCCGCGTTTGTGGCCTCGCCAGGGATCGCGCCCGATGTCGCCACCCTGATCGGCTGGGTCGGCGCGCAACTCCCGGCGCGCTTGCCGGTCGATGCCTCGGTCGCCGTTCCCGTTGCCGCACCCGCAGCTCCGCGCACCGTTCGCGGTTATCTCGCCCGCGCCGCCGCATCCTCTCCCGTCCGCACCGTCGCCGAGCCCGAGGGCGTCGAACTCGCCTATGACACCGTGGACTGGACGCCTGCCGAAGACGGCCGCATCACCGACGCCATCTATGAAGAATACGGATTGCAGGCGATCCGTATTCCCGGCGCTGCGTCCCATCCGACCAGGCTGGTGCAGTCGGCGGCCATGTCCAGCGTCGCGCCGCCCAGGCCGAGCTACCAGCCGCGTTTTCCCGCCAGTATCGTCACCGATGGCCTGTTGTCCGACGCACAGCTTGAGACCGTCATCTATGCCGGCGAGGCCCATTCGGACTTCCTCGCCGGTTCGTGGACGCTGGACGAGACTTTCGATGTCGTCTCGGCAGCGCCCGAAGATGCGCCGAACGCCGTCCGTTTTCGTCGCGGCTTCATGCTCGGCGACGGCACCGGCGCGGGCAAGGGCCGCCAGTCGGCCGGGATTATCCTCGACAACTGGATGCAGGGCCGGCGCAAGGCCATCTGGATTTCCAAATCCGACAAGCTGCTCGAAGACGCGCAGCGCGACTGGTCGGCCCTTGGCATGGAACGCCTGCTGGTCACGCCACTGTCGCGTTTCCCGCAGGGCAAGGACATTCGGCTGCCCGAAGGCGTCCTGTTCACTACCTATGCCACGCTGCGCTCCGACGAACGCGGCGAGAAGGCGTCCCGCGTCCGCCAGATCGTCGATTGGCTGGGTTCCGACTTCGATGGCGTGATTATTTTCGACGAGAGCCACGCCATGCAGAACGCGGCGGGCGGCAAGGGCGAACGCGGCGATGTCTCCGCCTCGCAACAGGGGCGCGCGGGGCTTCGCCTCCAGCACGCCCTGCCGAATGCCCGCATCGTCTATGTCTCGGCGACCGGCGCGACCACGGTTCACAACCTGGCCTATGCGCAGCGGCTCGGCCTGTGGGGCGGTGAGGACTTCCCGTTCTCGACCCGTGCCGAGTTTGTCGAGGCCATCGAGGCCGGGGGCGTCGCGGCCATGGAGGTTCTGGCCCGCGATCTGCGCGCGCTCGGTCTCTATACCGCCCGTTCGCTCAGCTATGATGGCGTGGAATATGATCTGGTCGAGCACCAGCTTACCCCCGAACAGACCCGCATCTACGACGCCTATGCCGGGGCCTTCGCCGTCATCCATAACAATCTCGACGCCGCGATGCAGGCCGCCAACATCACCGGCGGCGACAGCGGCTCCGGCACGCTGAACCGGCAGGCCAAGTCCGCCGCGCGTTCCGCCTTCGAGTCGGCCAAGCAGCGTTTCTTCGGCCATCTGCTCACCAGCATGAAGACGCCGACGCTGATCCGGTCGGTCGAGCGCGATCTCGAAGACGGCCATGCCGCCGTGATCCAGATCGTCTCCACGGGCGAAGCCCTGATGGAACGCAGGCTGGCCGAGCTTCCCGCCGAGGAATGGAACGACGTCCGCGTTGACATAACGCCCAGGGAATATGTCCTGGACTACCTCGCCCATTCCTTCCCGGTGCAGCTCTACGAGCCATTCACCGACGACGAGGGCAATCTATCGTCGCGCCCCGTCTATCGTGACGGCCAGCCGGTCGAAAGCCGCGAGGCCGTCGCCCGCCGCGACCGGCTGATTGAGAAACTCGCCTCGCTCCCTCCCGTTCCGGGCGCGCTCGACCAGATCGTCCAGCGTTTCGGAACGGATGTGGTGGCCGAGGTGACGGGCCGTTCGCGGCGCATCGTGCGCAGAACCAGCCCCGGCGGCGTTGACCGTCTCGCCGTGGAGAACCGCGCCGGATCGGCCAATCTCACGGAAACCGCCGCTTTCATGGACGATCGGAAGCGCATCCTGATCTTCTCGGACGCGGGCGGAACCGGGCGTTCCTATCATGCCGACCTCAACGCCAGGAACCAGCGTCTGCGCATCCATTACCTGCTGGAGCCAGGCTGGAAGGCCGACGCCGCCATTCAAGGACTTGGCCGCACCAACCGGACCAATCAGGCGCAGCCGCCATTGTTCCGACCGATCTCGACCGATGTGAAGGCCGAAAAGCGCTTCCTCTCGACCATCGCCCGCCGTCTCGACACGCTGGGCGCGATCACGCGCGGCCAGCGCCAGACCGGCGGTCAAGGCCTGTTTCGGCCCGAGGACAATCTGGAATCGCACTATGCCCGCGACGCACTGCGCCAGCTCTACATGCTGATCGTGCGCGGCAAGGTGGAGGGCTGCCCGCTCCAGATATTCGAGGAGGCGACCGGCCTCAAGCTGATGGACGCCAACGGCATCAAGGACGACTTGCCGCCGATCACCACCTTCCTGAACCGGCTGCTGGCGCTCACCATCGACATGCAGGGCGTGCTGTTCACGGCCTTCGAGCAATTGCTGAACGCCAGGATCGAGGGCGCTATCGCATCCGGCGGCTATGATGTCGGGCTGGAAACGCTGCGGGCGGAAAGCTTCACCGTCACCGACCGGCAGACCATCCATGTCCATCCCGCCACCGGGGCCGAGGCCCGGCTGCTCACCATCACGCAGCGCCAGCGCAACCGCCCGGTGACGCTCGCCGAGGCCCTCGACCAGCTTGCCGATCCTCGGGCCAGGCTGCTCATCAATGAACGCTCTGGCCGCGCAGCCGTCCAGATTCCGACCGCCAGCGTCATGCTGGACGATGGCGAGATCGAACGGCGCATCCGCCTGATCCGGCCAATGGAGGCGCATAATGTTCCCATCAAGATGATGGGCGAAACCCATTGGATCGAGACGGACGAGGCCGCGTTTGCATCGACCTGGAACGCCGAGGTCGCCGAGGTGCCGGAGTTCGCAGACAGTATCATCCATGTCGTCAGCGGTTTGTTGCTGCCGATCTGGAAACGCCTGCCGAATGACTCGACACGGGTTTATCGGCTCCAGACCGACGAAGGCGAGCGCATCGTCGGCCGCCGCGTCTCGCCCGCCTGGGTCGCGGGTGCGATGGCCACCGGCACGTCCACGCTCACGCCGGACGACGCCTTCATGGCGCTCACGGACGGCAAGACCATCCTCGACCTCAGCGAAGGGCTTCAGCTTCGGCGCAGCCGCGTCATGGGCGCGAACCGGATCGAGCTGTCCGGCTTCACCGATGTCATGCGCGACCGCCTGCGGGCCTATGGCCTCTTCCACGAAATCATCTCGTGGAAACTGCGGATGTTCGTGCCGATCGACACCAGCGGCCCGGCCATCCTCGCCAAGGTGCTGGAGCGCTATCCCGTCCAGCGCATCGGCGACCGGGAGGCGGCATAAATGGCTCGCCGTGACGCCTCCGAACTCGCGCACCGTCTCGGCCGGGAGGCCGAGGCGGTATGCCGCCACTACCTGTCCAACGGGCGGCGCCAGGGCCGCTACTGGACGGTGGGCGACGTGCGCAATACGCCCGGCCGGTCGATGTTCGTCCGGCTCAGCGGGCCGGATTCCGGTCCCGGCGCAGCCGGGCACTGGACCGATGCCGCAACGGCCGAATATGGCGATCTGCTCGACGTGATCCGCGAGAGTTGCGGCCTCATCGTCTTCAAGGACGTTGCCGATGAAGCCCGATCCTTCCTCAGCCTGCCGAGGCCGGAACCTGATCCGATTCCCCGATCCCGGCCGGGAAAAGCACCAGCCGGATCACCGGAAGCGGCGCGGCGTCTGTTCGCCATGGCGCGACCGATTGGCCGGACCATCGTGGAAGCGCACTTGCGCAAACGTGCGATTACGGCTTTGCACGAAACCGGAAGCCTGCGGTTCCACCCGCGCTGCTACTATCGTCCCGAGGGGCATGGGCCGACCAAGACCTGGCCCGCGATGATCGCAGCCGTCACCGACCTTGGCGGCGTCCAGACCGGCGCACATCGCACCTGGCTTCTGCCCAATGGCAGCGGCAAAGCCCCTGTCGACACGCCGAGGCGGGCGATGGGCCATCTCCTGGGGCACGGCGTCCGCTTCGGTGTGGCGAATGATGTTCTGGCGGCCGGCGAAGGGATCGAGACCGTGCTGTCGGCCCGCTCGGGTCTTCCCCATATGCCGATGATGGCGGCGCTCTCGGCGGCTCACCTTGCAGCCATCCTGTTCCCTGCGTCGCTGCGACGGCTCTATGTCGTCCGCGATTCCGATCCGGCCGGGGATGGCGCGCGAGACAGCCTGGTCGCACGGGCCAGAGGCGTCGGAATCGAGGCGGTCGTGCTGTCGCCGCTGCTCGGGGACTTCAACGAGGATCTCCGGCAGTTCGGCATGGATGCACTCCGGGCGGCCTTGCGGGTTCAGATCGTTCCCGAAGACGTTAGCCGGTTTTTCGCAATGTGAGGCGGAATCGGTCAAGCGGGGGATGAGCACGGCAGCCCGAAACCTGCCGTATCCGGTCAAGGTGTTTCCCTGCCGTGTCGGAGAGGCCGCCGCCCACGGCCTTCTGAGAGGGCGATCGAGCCGTCAAACGGCCCCGACCGGCAATGGCTGCGCCCGGCTATTTTCCGCCGCGCCCTTTGGGCGCTTTGCATCGCGAGGCAAAATAGCCGGTCTTCGCCATCCAGCGCTTGAGGCTTGGCCCTCCGCTTCGCTGCGGGTGCAGGTCCGGGCCGCCCGACAGCTTTCGTCGCCTGCGAAGGCCGCGATGGGCGCGGTCGATCCGACAAGGGCGAACACCATGATGACCGAATACGACGATGCAGCTTTCGAGCCGCCGCACACCTCATCCCCCACCGATCACCTCCTCACCGAACTCCAGCTCTACGGCTACCGTCCGTTCGAGGATGAACCCGACCCAAGGCCGCTTCCCGAAGGCAATGCCGTCGCTGGCGCCGTCGCCGACATCTTCGACGCCCTGATCGCAACGCTCAGTGACACCCGTCTCGAACCCGACCTCGACGAACTGCTCTGGTCGACCGTCAATCTCTTCCACCGCGCCACCGCCCGAATCGAACGCGATCTGGACGATAACGAGCAGGCCCAGCGTCGCGGGCAGCAGGAGCAGGATGGCTCCGAGGTCAAGTCGGTCGAGCTGGAGCGCCTGACGGCAGAGGGGCAGACCTTCCTCGAGCGGCGCAACAGCATGGAACTCTTCCGAGATGTCGCCGCCGAGCAGTTCGAACGCCACACCGGATCGGCCTGGCGGCCGCGCTCCGGCTCGATGGTCAACCATCGCAATCTGACCTCGGCGATGATCGACAGCCGGGACTTCATCGCGGCCAAGCGTCGGGCGGAGAACGAGGTGATGCTGCCCGCTGGTCCCAAGGTCGCCTTCACCGGCGGTCTCGACTTCAACGACCATCGCCTGATCTGGACCAGGCTTGATCAGGTCCGCGCCAAGCACCCCGACATGGTGTTGCTGCACGGCGGGTCGCCCAAGGGCGCCGAGTTGATCGCGGCAAAATGGGCCGACAATCGCAAGGTTCCGCAAGTCGCTTTCAAACCCGACTGGACCAGGCACGCCAAGGCCGCGCCCTTCAAGCGCAACGACGCCATGCTCGATGTCCTGCCGGTCGGCGTCATCGTCTTTCCCGGCACCGGCATCCAGGAGAACCTTGCGGACAAGGCCCGCAAGCTCGGCATCCCGGTGATGAAGTTCGACGGCGGCGCTTAATGCGCCGCCGCCCGGCGGCTGGTTCAGCCGCCACTACTTGACGGAGAGCCGCATTCGGCTCAAATAAAACAACCTTGCAAAACCGGCTTAGAAGCACAGTCGCAGGCGGAGCGTATCTCCCGGCAGCCTGTCGCGATCCTCAACCGTTCATGCGGAGGCTTCCATGACGCTCATCCTGCTTGCCATTTCTTTTTCAATCGCGCTCTGCGTGATCGCCTATAACTTCGCCATATATGCCTTGCCCTTCATGGTCGGCCTGACGGCGTTCCAATTTGCCCATGGAGCCGGTGCCGGGTTCCTGATGTCGGGTTTCGCCGCCATCGGAGCGGCCCTGTTTTCGGTCGGACTCGTCATTGCCGTGCTCGGCTTTGCGAAGAACCCGGCTTTGCGGTTCATCGCGCTCGCCATCTTCGCCGTGCCAGCCGCCATCGCTGGATATGCGCTCGTTTACGGCGTCACGAAAAATGCCATTGACTCGACCATTGCCCTCAATTTGCTCGGTGGCGCAGGCGGCCTGTTCATCGGCATTGCCGCCATGCTCAATCTCAACGCTCTAGGGACGGAAGTTCTCTCGCGCTGACCTCAATAGCCCCCGCGTAGCCGCTTCCCTGAATGTTCGCGACGGCGGCAAACACGCGCGGGCATCCCGGCTCCCGTTCGGAAGCGGAGATCGCAGCGCCAGATCAATAGCGTTCGTCACTCGCGGTCTGCTTGGCCAGGAAGGGGAAGATCGCCCGTCGCGGACGACCTTCGGCCGCAGACAGGATCATTGCCCTGCTGGCGGGTTCCCTTGCGCCGTGATGGCCGGAGGGCGGGAACCACGCTCCTTCTCGCATGCCGGCGTCAGCAGCCGGCGATCGAAGGCAATGCGGCACCTTTCACCTTCTCCCTGACAGCTTCAGCCGCCTTGGACAACCCTGCCATCCATGAAGGCGAAGCGCAGGCCGCGCAAGGGTGAAGCAAATCCCGTTGCCGCAGGCGGCGCAGTTCCGGTGCCCTGTCTCGATGGTGTGTGCCGGCAAGGACGAAGGTTCCGCTGATCGCCACGATTGGCTCCGCCGAAGGACATATCCCTCCGACTGACTGATCCCCTAAGCCCGTTCGGTTTCCGCCAGCAACCCCCGTGGCTCCGGACCGAGTTGGCGCGAAGCGCCTGCCCGCACCACTCCGGGCCGTGGGGGTCAAGCCGCCGCTGAAGCGTCGATGCGGGCGTCTCCCGACGGGACTTGGCCGGGTCTCATCGGAGGGACGGTCCCTCGGACAGAAGCAACGGAGACATCAAATGCAGAACATCGTCATTCTCGCCGGCAACATCGGCCAGGACCCCGAAACCCGCACCACCCAGGGCGGCACCAGCATCACCCACTTCACGCTGGCCACCTCGCGACCCCGCTATTCGGACGGCAAGGTTGTCCGGGACGAGAACGGCTATCGGGTTCAGGATACCGAATGGCACCGCATCACCGCCTTCAACGGCCTCGGCAAGACGATCCAGCAGTATTGCGAGAAGGGCATGAAGGTTCTGGTCCGCGGCCGCATCCACTACACCAAATGGACCGACCAGCAGGGCAACGACCGCTACGGCTGCGAGATCATCGCCGAGACGGTTGATTTCCTCAGCCGGGCCAAGCAGACAGAGAGCCAAGACGGCAAGTTCATCGACGACGATGACATCCCGTTCTGAGCGGGAGCCAGAGAGCCCGGCGGCGCAAGCCGCCGGGCTTCTTTCATGTTCGCGGGAATCGCGGGCACTCCAAGTTCGCACGCATCCCTAAAGCCGGCGGCCATGGTCGCCCATCAGTCTCAGGACGCCGGGACGTAGCCAAGGTGGCGGTCATGTCCGCAGCGGGCATCCACCGGCATCCGCTCCGACACGATGAAGAGGGATCTCATCAGGAGGCATCGGCATCTCCGGCAGGCATCCACGAGACATTTCCAGCTCCGGCGAGCAGGCAACCACCCCGCTCTTTGAGTCGCTACCTTGGTTTCAATCACGGCCTTCCACGATCAACCCATAAAGGGTCCGCTACGCGAGCGTGCGGCCGCTCCGGCTTCGCCTGCACGGTGATCGCGGCCATGACCAAAACACTTCGGGCGCCTGTCGAGCGGGGAATGGTCTCCGCCACCAAGACAGGAGCCGGAAAATGTCCTTCGCAGATGCCCACGCCTTCGCCTTCAGCCTTGCCGCCACCCTGATGGTTTCCATCGTCATCTTCCGCGCCGGTGACGGCACGATCGGCGTTTATCTGAACAGTCAAGCTGTCTCACAGGCATTTCGCTGAGCTCGCCGGCTCTCGGAACAGCGTCTCGATCAGCGGACATTCCCGTCGATTGCCGTCAGCGCATTGGGCCACCACGTCCTTCAGCACTCGCTCCATGCGTTTCAGGTCGGCGATCTTTTCACGCACATCGTTGAGATGCGCGGCGGCAACGGCGCTTGCCTCGGCGCAGGGCTGGTCGCGCTCGTCGACGAGGCGCAGCAGTTCACGGACTTCATCGAGGGAGAAGCCGAGCTCACGCGCCCGCAAGACGAAGCGAAGCCGTCGTTCGTGGGTGCTATCGTAGCTGCGATAGCCGCTCGCCGTGCGCGGCGGCTCCGGCAGGAGGCCGACCTTCTCGTAATAGCGGACCGTCTCCAGATTGCACCCCGTGCGCTGTGCGAGTTCGGCGCGCTTGAGGCCTTTCACGCCAGCGTGATCGCGCATCCAAAAATACCCCTTGACCCTGTAGTTGCTACAGACCGCACATTAGCGCTTGGATAGGTCTTCGACAAGAAGCGCGAGGTCGAACATGAATGCATCGCGACACGGACCAGCAGACGTTGCACCGACGGCGGCAAACCTGACAACGCCAGAGCGAAGCGAGGCTGGGCGACAACGCTTGGTCGCCGCCGGCGGCATACTCGGCGCTATCGCCGCTTCGTCCTGCTGTATCATTCCGCTCGTCCTGTTCAGCCTCGGCATCGGCGGCGCCTGGATCGGCAATCTGACGGCGCTTGCGCCCTACAAGCCTGTGTTCGTCGCCGGAACGGCGGGCGTGCTCGGCTACGGCTTCTACCTTGTCTACTGGAAGCCGAGGCAGGCCTGCGCCGATGGCGCCGCCTGCACGCGCCCGGTCCCCAGCCGCCTCGTTCAGATCGCGCTCTGGTTCGCGACCGTACTCGTCGTCGCGGCTTTCGCCTTCGACTACGTCGCCCCGCTGCTGCTTCGCACTTGAGACCAAGAGGAGATCCGCCCCCATGAAGAAGAGTTTGAGCGCTTTCACTTTGATCGCGTCGGTGATGACTGCGCCTGCTGCCTTCGCCGCCGAACGCACTGTGACGTTTGCGATCGACAACATGACCTGCGCCTCGTGCCCCTACATCGTGAAGACCACGATGGCGGCAATCCCCGGTGTCGCAAAGGTGACCGTCTCCTTCGAGGCGAAGTCCGCGACCGTGACCTTCGACGACGCTAAGACGAGCACCGATGCCATTGCAGCCGCCAGCATGAATGCTGGTTATCCGGCCCACCCGACGCAGCAGGGCAGCTAGATGACTGATCGCGCCGTAATCCGCGCAGGTGCCGTTGGCGCCGTGCTTGCCGCGATCTGCTGCGCGGCGTCGCTCCTCGCCGTCGGCCTACCTCTGGCGGGTCTTGGCATATGGCTGACAGGTGTAGGTGCAGTGGTGCTGCCCCTGATGGTCGCGGGCTTCGGCTTCGTCGCGTGGGGCCTCCATCATCGCCGGGCAAGAGCCACGGCCGATAAGACGAAGATTCGCAAGGAAGGCGTGAAGCCATGAACGATTGCTGTGCATCCTCCTCCCGAGACAAACCGGCCGTTTCTCAGCTCGCGACACTGGCGAGTTTTGCCGTTCGACCGGGCGTAACGTTTCCCGATTGGTCGGTGGTCACGTCGCCTGTGGTCAAGAACGCTCTGCAGGCGATGGTCGGATCCGAGCACGTGCTCAATCGCTGGAGCGGTTACGATCCCGTCACCGACAGGGTGCGTGTTGCGTTGCTCCGACACTACGCCGACCACGGGCGTGCCCCGGCCATAGGCGCGCTTGCGGAGCATACAGAACTAAGTGAGATGGCCATCCGGCCACTGCTCGACGAGCTCCACCGGCGCGACCTCGTCGTTCTCGATCGCGAGCGGATCGTCGGCGCTTATCCCTTCAGCGATCATAACACCGGCCATCGGGTCACGCTGGGCGGACGCACGCTGAATGCAATGTGCGCGGTGGACGCCCTCGGCATCGGTGCCATGACCGATCATGACACCGCGATCACCTCGCAGTGCCGCCATTGCTGCGCGCCGATCCGGATCACCACGCGGGACCGAGGGCGGGCAATCACCGACGTCGAGCCGCAGTCGGCCGTCATGTGGCAAAGCGTCCGATATGAAGGCGGCTGCGCCGCGAGCTCGCTCTGCGCGACCACTACCTTTTTCTGCTCGGACGAGCATCTTTCAGCTTGGCGCGACGAACGCTCCGCCGACGAGCCGGGTTTCCGGCTGTCGATCGAGGAAGGGCTGGAAGCCGGCCGTGCCATGTTCGGGCCCAGCCTCGCTGGTCTCGATGTGGCATCGAAGAGCCCGGTGGTCGTCAACCGACCCCTCCGCGCCAATGGCCGCAATGGAGGTGCCTACGATCTCGTCGTGATCGGCGCTGGCTCGGCCGGCTTCTCGGCCTCGATCACGGCCGCCGATCAGGGCGCCCAGGTAGCGCTCATCGGCAGCGGCACAATCGGCGGCACCTGCGTTAATGTCGGCTGCGTGCCGTCGAAGACGCTGATCCGTGCCGCTGAGACGCTTCACAACGCTCGCGTGGCGGCCCGTTTTGCCGGCATCACGGCGACGGCCGAACTGACGGACTGGCGCGGAACCGTTCGTCAGAAGGATGCCCTCGTTTCCGAACTGCGCCAGGCCAAGTACGTCGATCTGCTCCCGGCCTATAACGGCATTGCTTATCGCGATGGAGCGGCGCGCCTCGTTGACGGCGGTGTCGCGGTGAGCGGCACACACCTTCTCGCCGGCAAGATCATCATTGCCAGCGGTGCGCGGCCGGCGGTGCCTTCCATTCCTGGCATTGGGACTGTGCCGTATCTCACCAGCACGACCGCGCTCGACCTTGAAGCACTGCCACGCTCGCTGCTCGTGATCGGCGGCGGCTACATCGGCGCGGAACTCGCTCAGATGTTCGCTCGTGCCGGCGTCAAGGTGACCCTGGTCTGCCGGTCTCGCCTGCTCCCCGAGGCCGAGCCCGAGATCGGCGCGGCGCTCACGGGGTATTTCGAGGACGAAGGCATCACCGTTATCTCCGGCATCGCTTACCGCGCGATCTGCAAAACCGATGGCGGAGCGTCACTGACCGTCACGCGTGACGGTCAGGATGTCCAGATCGACGCCGATCAGGTGCTGATCACCACGGGGCGTACACCCAACATCGAAGGTCTCGGGCTCGCCGAGCACGGCATTGCCGTCTCGCCCAAGGGCGGCATCGTCGTCGATGAACACATGCGCACGACCCGAGCCGACGTCTATGCCGCCGGCGACGTCACCGGCCGCGACCAGTTCGTCTACATGGCCGCCTATGGCGCCAAGCTCGCCGCCAAGAACGCCCTCAATGGCGACAGCCTACGCTACGACAACAGCGCCATGCCCGCTATCGTCTTCACCGATCCGCAGGTGGCAAGCGTAGGTCTCAGCGAGGCGGCGGCGCGTGCTGCCGGGCACGAGATCCGCGTTTCGACGATCGGTCTCGACCAGGTGCCCCGCGCACTCGCCGCCCGCGACACTCGTGGGCTTATCAAGCTCGTGGCCGATGCTGCTGGCGGTCGTTTGCTCGGCGCCCACATCCTTGCGCCGGAAGGCGCCGACAGCATTCAGACCGCAGCTCTGGCGATCCGCCAGGGTCTAAGCGTCGATGACCTCGCGGACACGATCTTTCCTTACCTCACCACGGTCGAGGGGCTGAAGCTCGCAGCACTTTCGTTCGGCAAGGACATCGCCAAACTTTCCTGCTGCGCCGGGTGAGTACAATCGGCGTCAACTGCGTTTCCTGTCGATGATCGGTATGACGTCGGCGGTGCGGTTATCACACCGCCGTTCCATAAGCTGGCACAGCGCGCGGACTTGACGATGCTGGGCAAGCACGGTTTCGGCGGCGCGCCGCTCCCGTTCGACCCGGGCCGTCCCAGCCAACTGATCCGTCGCGTTGCGCCGGGCTCTGGGCTTGGCAACTGCATGGCGGAAGGCCTCCAACACCTTGGAAGCGCGGTTCGCGGTCGCGCGACTGACACCTGCCTCGATGGCCAGATTGACAACCGTAAGCCTGCCATCAGCCACGCGGGGGCACCCATCAAGGAGGCGCCCCATCGCCTCACGAAGCGCCTGCTCCGTGGCTGTACTGACCGGCTTCATGATGTGCGTTCCTTCAACGGCGCGATAAGCCTGCGTTTTCGCTCGTTATCCGAGCGTAGGGCCTCACGTTGCAGCGGGGAGAGACGCTTGTCGGCGAGAAGATCCTCCGCCTGTGCGATCGAGGCTTCCCAGGGTGGAAGATGTCGCTCGACCAGGCAGGCATTGGGGCACCGGTCAGGAGCGCAGCGCGACAGAACTGGCGCCGAGGCTGAAGGTATTTCGGCTTCCCGTAGACAGAGCGCGGTCGAAGGGTCGAAGAAGCAATCGTTCAGATATCCGACATGCAGCGTGCGCGCCAAATGCGCCAACATCGCCTTTAGGCGCTTACGATCGGCCAGTTGGCCTGGAAGGGGGTCGAGTTCGCGACCGACCCGCTCCAGTTCGGCCCCGATACGTCTGCTGGCCGGATCGCCGGGCCGGCGTCCTCGTCGTTGATTTTCGAAGTAGTCGATGATGTCGTCGAGTTGCCCGAGAGCCAGCTCCTGCTCGACCTCCTGCCTGAAGCCGGATGTGGAAGAGCCGGCGTAGCCGTCGAACATGGCCACGGAAGCATGTTTGTACTGGATCTTGCCGGCGACGACCCCGAAGGGCCGGTTTGCTATGTACCAAGCCAACGTCCGCCTGAACTGGCGGGTATTGAAGCGCCAGACGTCTTCTCCCACTCGGGGGATCGCAGGGCTATCGTCTGCGCCATATCGTTCATCAAGGTGTTCGCGGAACCGGTTGATCTTCTTGGCGATAAGGATCGGCGTTTCGGCATTGTTCGTCTCGCGGTCATCAAGGGCAAGCCAAAGCCGCTCTGTTCCTGCGCTTTGCCGGGATCGTTCCGAGAGACGTTCGGCAACCCTGATCGCCTGGACGGCGGGTTCGATGGTGATCCATTCGACCTGGTCGCCGCGAGCCCCGCGGTCCTTCCAGGTCACGCCCTCTATCGCCAACCGTTCCGGTTGCCCATCCCGGCCGAGACTGCGTTTCAGGCAACCGGCTTGCAGCGACTGCACCTCGCCGTCGCGCATTCCCGTCAGATAGCTACATACGATGTAGGCGGCCGTTTGCAGATGCCTTTCTTCCCGCGCCAGGCTGATGGTATCGAAGCGCTCCCGCCACGGCCGGCCAGTGTCGGGGTCGGGGGAGATCGGCGTGTCCATCCCGCCGACCTCGAATCCAAGTTCATCAGCAGCACGGTGAATCATCGACAACAATGCCGGGTCTTTAAAGACCGTCGTTAGATGCAGTCCGCACTGCATGGTCACGAACTTCAGATTGATGACATTGCCATTGAACTTGCCATCCCGTGACAGCCTACCGGTCACCCCTCCGATCGAAAGAGGCTTTTCCCAGACGGGAATGCCTCGTCCTTCGCGGCCACGCTTTTCGATCCAGGATTCGAGCATGACTGCGGGCCGCGTGTGGCGGCGGCGCGAACGAGCCGCGAAGCGGGCGCTCAGCGCATCTTCTTCAGCTCGCGCGGCCAAAATATCTTCGGCAAAGTGCCTTATATATTTGAGAGACCACCGCAGCATTGGGCCGATCACAGCCTCCGATATGCGCGCGGTCCGATTCTCCGCACCGCGTGTGCCCTGGCCGGTTGCCCGATAAACCGGCCGGCCGCGGGGACGGGCTCGAGCCCGCCCCGGCGGGAAAATCGCATCGCCTCACCTCAAGCGAAGAGGGATGTCGTCGACGTTGATCCTGTGCTGCGAACGTCACAGCGGTAAGACAGAACGCAGAGTCAGGATAAGAGCGTGATGCCCTCCGCCGAATATGACGGCGACGACGACACCATCATCAACGAGATCGACCCATTCGCCTGAGCCTGACGGGGCCATTGGCCCCCGCTGCCTTTGCGGCAGCATTCTTCGGGCGTCAGCCGTCATCGCAAAATCACGCAAACAATGTTAATAAGAAATATACCAATATTGATTGAGTTTCCAGATCAACATATCGGCTTACGCTGTCTTCAAATAATAGATCATGACGTCCAACCTCTTTATTCGGGCAATGCTTTGCATCGCCCGGAATCGAGAGGTAACGCCATGCTGAGCATCGATTGGCGTTTGCCGGCGGCCTACGACCATACAAAGATCATTCCCGCTGCCGGCTTCGCTTGGGACTATCTCCGCCGCGACGAAGACTATCATCGCGACTTCGCACGGATCAGACGCATCAGGAGACCGGCCGCACGGTCCTTGGCGATCTTTTCGCAGCGCTGGGGGTTGCGATTTCCCACGCGACCCAAACGTCCTGCCGGATCGTGAATCGCTGTTCTGGCTTCCGAGCCTTCAGCCGGAGGCCCTGCTTCTGGCCGTGACGCCGGAAGCCGGCACCGATGCGGCTGCGCCAGTCGCGTTGATCGCTCTTGACGGGCTCGATCTGCGCCATGCCGATGACGGCTGGCATGGCATCTGGCAGGTAGACGGCACCACACATCAATTCTGGCTGACCGAAGCGCCGCCCGACATGGCGGCCGATTTCGTCGTTACCTTGCCCCTCGACGCGCTGTTCGAGCTGCGCGCCCACGCGGCGCGGCGTTTCTGGCGGGCGCTCAACGGTCGCAATCCCGGCCACGCCTTCCGTGCGATGCCGGACCAGCTCCGGCAGTTTCATATCCTCTCGCTCCGCGCGCTCGACGCGCATCTGCGCGGCGAAAGCTACCGGACCATCGCGGAAGTGCTGCTCGGCTTTCACGGTGCCAAGGAAGATTGGGAAATCGACCCGCGCAAGAACCAGAGTCGCCGCCTTGTCGCCCATGGTCTGCGCATGATGCACGGCGGCTATCGCATCCTGCTTCACTATCCGGTCAAGCTGCGCCGCCGATAGGCGCACCTCATACGGCCTTTGCACCGATCAGGGGTGCCGCCAGAGCATACCCGCAAATGCGGCACGCTACCGGGCGTCGATCCTTCGCCATGGTTCGCCATAGCCCGCTGTCGCCACCCGACAGCCGCCCCAATGACGAACCAGAGGTGATCACATGCCCGACCTGACGGCGGAGTTGCCGCCACGACTCCTGCGCACGCCCGAAGCCGCGCGTTTCCTTGGAATCTCGCTTCGCACCCTTGAGAAGCATCGCACCTACGGCACAGGGCCGGTCTATCGCAAGATCGGCGGCCGCGTCGTCTATGCCGTTGAAGACCTGCAAGCCTGGTCGGCACTCGGCGCGCGTAAATCTCCGAGTGACAAGGACGCCGGTCGTGTGTTCCCGGCACGTCGCCTGACGCCGGCCGAGCGGAGCGGCCGCTAGATGCTGCGCGACGACAACCATCACCGCGAGCATCCGCCCGAGGCCAGCGAACGAACCCGCCTCGATCCCTTCGTGGTCGCAACCGGCGACGCCCCGCCGCGCGACCAGCGCGACCTGATGGAGCGGCCGTTTTTCTCACTGGCGAAGACGCCGCGCACGAAGCCGATCCTTTACAAAGCCGCCGATGTCGAGGTGCAGGTGCTCGGCATGCCCGAGCATGGCATGGCGACGATATGGGACGCCGACGTGCTCATCTGGGCCGCCTCGCAGATAGTCGAGGCCGAAAACCATGGGCTGCGAACCTCACGCTTCATCCGCTTCACGCCCTACCAACTTCTGCGCGGCATCGGCCGTCCGACCGGCAACCGGCAATATCTGCTGCTGAAAGCAGCGCTCACCCGCCTGCAGTCGACCGTCATCGCCACCACGATCCGCAATGGCGCGCATTGGCGGCGTCGGCAGTTCTCCTGGATCAACGAATGGGAAGAGACGACGCGCGCGGGCCGCGTCGAGGGCATGGAGTTCGTCCTGCCCGAGTGGTTCTACAACGGCGTCATCGACCGCTCGCTGGTGTTGACCATCGACCCGGCCTACTTCCGGCTGACCGGCGGCATCGAACGCTGGCTCTATCGCGTCGCCCGCAAGCACGCCGGTCGCCAGCATCACGGGAGGCTGTTCGAGGTTGCGCACCTTCACGCCAAGTCCGGCAGCCTCGCGCGCATTTCCGATTTCGCGCTCGACCTGCGCCGCATCGCCGCCCGCCAGCCGCTGCCCGGATACCGCCTTCTGATCGAACGCGAGGATCGCCGCGAGCTGCTGCGCATCCGCCCCGACCAACAATTCACAGTGCCTGTGGACAAAGGTGTGAATGGCATCGGCACATCAGGCGCAAAGGGTATCGGCACATCAGGCGCAGGACTATCGGCACATCAGGCGCACGAACCACAGTTAAGCCTCTGGCCTATAACGCTGAATCCGACTGCTAACTTAGAATCTAACAGAGAATCTAACTCTTCTTCTTTGACGCGCGCGCGTGCGACCCATGGTGCCGGTGCCGCCCGGAGGGGCGAGCCATGATCGTCGCGTTCCTCAATCAGAAGGGCGGTGTCGGCAAGACCACGTTAGCGCTGCATCTCGCCGGTGAATGGGCGCGACGCGGCAACCGCGTCACGTTGATCGACGCCGATCCGCAAGGGTCCGCGCTCGACTGGTCGCAGCAGCGGGCGCGTGAGGGAAGCCCGCGCCTGTTTGGCGTCGTCGGCCTGGCCCGCGATACGCTGCACCATGAGGCGCCCGAGCTAGCGCGCGATGCCGATTATGTCGTCATCGACGGGCCGCCGCGGGTCGCCGGTCTCATGCGCTCGGCGCTGCTCGCCGCCGACCTGGTGCTGATCCCGGTGCAGCCGTCACCGTTCGATGGATGGGCCTCGGCCGAGATGCTGGCGCTTCTCCGCGAAGCCCGCATCTACCGGCCCCAGCTCGCAGCCCGCTTCGTGCTGAACCGCTGCGCTACCCGCACCATCATCGCCCGCGAGACGGCCGAGACGCTGGCAGACCACGATCCGCCGGTGCTCGCCACGACCATCGGCCAGCGCGTCGTCTTCGCCGATGCCGCGCAGTCTGGCCGGCTCGCCTCCGAGATCGACGAAGACAGCCCGGCCGCGCGCGAGATCGTGGCGCTGGCCGCCGAGATCGACCGCCTGCGCATCGGGAGGGCCGCGCCATGACAGTCCTCACCGATACGATCCTAGCCGGCGACTGCCGCGCGCTCATGCCCGCGCACGGCCCATTCGATATGATCCTCGCCGATCCACCCTATGGTGACACCTCGCTCGCCTGGGACCGGCGCGTCGACGGCTGGCTGCCGCTGGCGCTCGCCGCGCTGAAATCCTCCGGCTCCCTCTGGGTGTTCGGTTCGCTTCGCAGCTTCATGGCGACGGCCGATCAGTTCGCCGCCGCTGACCTCAAGTACGCGCAGGAAGTTATCTGGGAAAAGCAGAACGGCAGCAGTTTTCATGCTGATCGCTTCAAGCGCGTGCATGAGCTGGCCGCACAGTTCTACCGCGTCGACACTCCGTGGAGCGCCGTCTTCAACGTGGTGCAGACGACGCCGGACGCGACCGCGCGCGCGGTGCGGCGCAAGCGCCGCCCGCCGCACACCGGCCATATCGACGCTGGCCACTATCTCAGCGAGGACGGCGGGCCGCGCCTCATGCGCTCGGTCATCTATGCCCGCAACTGCCACGGCCGCGCCATCCACCCGACCGAGAAGCCGTCCGCGCTTCTGGAAATCCTGATCCGCACGAGCTGCCCGGAAGGCGGCCTGGTCGGCGACTGGTTCGCCGGATCGGGCGCGGCCGGGGAAGCCTGCCGGCTCTCCGGCCGCCGCTATCTCGGCTGCGAGATCGACGCCGATATGGCCGAGTTGGCGCGGGCGCGTATCGCCGCCGTGCTGCCGTTCGACGGAGGCGCATCATGACCGGCCGCACCGGCAAGCGCGGCTTCGCGTCCCGTCCCACCGATCCCGAACACTGGATCAAGGCCGCCGATACGCCACCCGGTCGCGCCGAGGCGGCCGCGAATTTTACCGCCCGGCTGACCGTCGACATCACGCCCGAGATGCGCGGTCGCATCAAGGTCGCCGCCTTCCGGCGCGGCCAGACCGTCACCGACATGTTGCGCGACCTGCTCGCCCGCGAATTCCCGCCCACCGAAGGAGACACCCCATGACCGGCAATGCGGCCCGCCGCATGCGCGGCCGTCCGTTGCCGGACGGGCCTGCGCCTTTCACCACATTGGTCGAGCTGACCTGGCAGCAGAAGAAGATCGAGCATTGGATCAGGTTCGGCAACAAGAGCTACGAACAGATCCTCGACCGGCGCCGCAGCATCGTCGGCTTCCCGCCGAACTGCATCTTCGCCTTTGTTCGCTGGGCCTCCAACGACTTCGGCACGATCATCTCGCGCATCGACATCGTCCGCGCCATCGGCCGCGGCGAGCCTTTCCAGACGCTGCCCTTCGTGCGGCCCGGCGGCGACATCCTGTTGCGGCTCGATAGCTGGCCAAAGGTCGAGAAGGCGTTGCACGCGATCGACGCCGTGGAAGCCCTCGGCCTCGATCCAGCCGACGTGGCACCGGAGCACTGGCGGCACGTCCACAACCGTCTGACCGCCGGCCACGAGCTGCGCGCCTACTCGCCCGAGCAGCACGCCGCCTGGATCAAGCGGCGGAGGATCGCACCATGACCCGGTTCGGCTACGTCATGGTGACGTATTTCGTGACGATGGGCGTCGCCATCGCCGCCTTCATCCCGACGCCGACGAAGCTGATCTGGAACGCCAGCGCGAGCGCACCGATCGGATTCTACACGGTGCAGCCGGCCAGCCGGCTCGAGGTGCCGGAACTGGTCGCCGTCGATCCGCCCGAACCGCTGACGCGCTTCATGGCGGAGCGCGGCTACATCGCGCGGGGCGTACCTCTGCTCAAGCGCGTCCTCGGCCTGCCGGGACAGCGGGTTTGTCGTTCCGGGCGCACGATCACCGTCGATCACGTCGAGATGGGGGACGCTCTCGACCGCGACCGGATCGGCCGCGATCTGCCCGTCTGGCAGGGCTGCCGCGTGATCGCCGACGGCGAAATCTTCCTCATGAATTGGGAGGTCCGCGACAGCCTGGACGGCCGTTACTTCGGACCCATCCCCGCAAGTTCCGTCATCGGTCGGGCGACACCGCTCTGGACCGATGAGGAAGGCAACGGCCGCTACGAGTGGCGCGCGCCGACGCACTGAAACCCACCACCAAACTCAACCACAGGAGGCTTTCCATGGCACAGATCGGTCAGTTCACCGCCGAGAACTCTGGCTTCGTCGGGCGTGTTCATACGCTCACCCTCTACCGGGAAATCACCATCGTCCCGGCAGAACCATCGGACGCCGAGAACGCGCCGCAGTATCGTGTCCACCATGGCGCGGAAGACGGCCCGGAGATCGGCGCGGGCTGGAAGGAGGTCGGCGAGAAGGCCGGCGACTATGTTTCAGTGCTGATCGACGATCCGGCCTTGCCGACGCCGATCCGCGCCAACCTCTTCCAGAACGGCAACGACAAGACGGCCTGGTCACTGCATTGGAACCGCCCGAAACCCCGCGCCGGACGGGACTGAGGCCATGCGGTATCGCGTCATCCTCGCGTTCAAAAGCCTCATCCCTTTGTTCGCGGAAAAGCCGTCTCATCCCTTCGTCCCGCTCGGTGATCTGATGGCCGGCGCGCGCAGCGAAGGTCAGGGGCGGCCATCGGCCGGCGCTTCGCGCGCACCCTTGACCGCAGCGAGCACGCTGGCAGGCTGGCGTCGAAGCGGAGAAGGATCGCATGCGTTCATAGCGATCCTTCTCTTATCCGGCTTCGCGTTCATGCTCGCATCGCCCGCCGCGACCATGGCGCAGAGCGCGCCAGTCGCGCAGCCGATCGCGAGCCAACCCTATGCCGCCCATATCGCCGAGGCGTCGCAGCGCTTCGGCATTCCGACGGCATGGATCAGGGCAGTCCTGCGCGCCGAGAGCGCAGGCGATGTGCGCGCGATTTCGTCAGCCGGGGCGTTGGGCTTGATGCAGGTCATGCCCGACACCTGGGCCGCGCTGCGCATCCGCTATCGTCTCGGCCGCGATCCCTACGATCCACGCGACAACATTCTCGCAGGCACCGCCTATCTGCGCGAGATGTATGATCGCTACGGCAATGTCGACGCGATGCTGGCCGCCTATAATGCTGGTCCCGGTCGCTATGACGAGCATCTGGCGACGGGCCGCGCATTGCCGGCCGAGACGCGGGCCTATGTCGCGGTGATCGCTCCTCAGATCGACGGCGGCGAGATCACTGGCCCCGTCATGGTCGCTGCCGCCGATCCCAATGCCTGGAGGCAGGCGCCGCTCTTCGTGGCGCGTTCGGTCGACGGCCGCGCTGCCGAATCCATGCAGCCACGCGACGGTTCAACGGCTGTTCCGGTGCGCGATGTCACCGCCATCGCGCCGCAATCGAACGGCCTGTTCGTCGCGTCGGCCAGCACCGGAGAACCGCAATGATGACGGCGTGCTGGTGCGCGGCGGCGTGCATTCCGGTGTGCAGGAGGAAGGCGCAGGGTTCGGTTCAAGGGTCGGCAGGAGGGGCGGAAGGAGCAGGAAGGGCGGAGGGCAAGATAAAGGAAACCGGCACCATCTCGGCCCGGTTTCTGAAATTGTTGTTGTCTGCACACTGGTTAGGGTCGCCCGACGCGGCACCCCAATTTTTCGGGCATAGTGCCGGTCATTCTCTCAACGCCTTGGCTTTGCTGGCTTTCCAGCGGCACCATAGCCCGAAATCAGGAATTTCGGGGTGTTTCTGGCCGGAAGCACGACCATGAGCGCCGACGACGAGGACCGCTTCCGGCCGAAGCCCGGCCGTATCCGCTCCGATGCCCGAGGCGGCGCCCAGACCAAGAGCTTCTTCACCAAGGTCAGGAAGATTGCCCGGCAACAGAGCACCGTCCGATCGCGCCCGTCGACGTGGGGCAACGCCGGCGCCCCTGCAAAGAGCGGCACACGATCCAGCACCGCTGGCGGGCCTGGTGTCCGGCGCGGGCGCGGCGCCGCCTTCGTGCAATTCCGAAACCTCTCCGGCGGCTGGCGTCACAGCCAGCCCGGTAGCCGGCGCGTCGTCGTCAAAACCCGCTACGTCCAGAACGCCGGCCGGAGCGGCAAGGGCGCCGCCCATCTGCGCTACATCCAGCGCGATGGCACCTCGCGCGACGGCGAGCGCGGCCAGCTCTATTCGGCGACCGAAGATCGCGCCGATGGCGATGCCTTCCTCGATCGCAGCAAGGACGACCCCCGCCAGTTTCGCTTCATCGTCTCACCGGAGGACGGCACCGATCTGAGCGACCTGACCGCCCATACCCGCGACCTCATGAGCCAGGTCGAAGTCGACCTCGGCACGAAGCTCGATTGGGTGGCGGTCAACCACTTCAACACCGGCCATCCCCATGTGCATGTCATCATTCGCGGCCGCGACGACTTGGGCAAGAATCTGGTCATCAACGGCGACTATCTCGCCAACGGTATCCGCGAGCGCGCGAGCGAGTTGACGACGCTGGAACTCGGCCCCGTCACCGAGATCGAGCAGCGCCGCAAGCTCTCGGCCGAAATCGACCAGGACCGCTTCACCCGGATCGACCGTGCGATGACCGGGGAAGCAGAGGACAGGTTCCTCGACCTGCGCCACAAACCAGCCGATCCCGGCGGTCAGTTCGACCGGACGCTCCGGCTGCGTCGGCTCGACAAGCTGGAGCAGATGGGCGTTGCCACCGAGCACGCGCCGGGCGTCTGGGAACTGAGCGAACGGCTGGAACCGACCTTGCGCGAGCTGGGCGAGCGCGGCGACATCATCCGCTCCATGCACAACGCGCTCCGGGCCGATGGCCATGACCGCGACCCGATGACCTTCCGCATCCATGAGGCCGCGCCCGAGACACCGATCGTTGGCCGCGTCGTCGACAAATATCTGTCGGACGAGCTGGGCGAGAATCTCACCGTCGTCATCGACGGCATAGACGGGCAGACGCACCATGTCGCCGGCATCGAGCAATCGAAGCTGGAGGACGCGGGGATCGGCAGCGTCGTCGAGATTGGCCCGGCCGACACGGCAGGCCGCCCCTCGGATCGCGCCATTGCCGATATCGCCGAAGACGGCATCTACCGACCGAGCCGGCATCTGGAACAGGCGAAGTTCGAAGGCCGCGTGCCGGGCGGCGACGATGAGGGTTTCGTGGATGCTCATGTCCGCCGGCTGGAGGCGTTGCGCCGCGCCGGCATAGTCGAGCGGATAGACGCGAACCAATGGCGCATCCCCGACGATTTCGAGAGCAAGGCGGCGACCTATGACGCTGGCCGCAACCGGCAGGCCAATATCCGCATCCTCTCGACCTTCGATCTGGAAAAGCAGATCGGGGCGGATGGCGCCACCTGGCTCGATCGCCGGCTGATCGCTGGCGGCGCCTCCGATCTTGCGCCGGCTGGCTTCGGGCAGGAGGTGCAACAGGCGATTGATCGTCGCCGCGAGCATCTGATCGAACAGGGCGACGCCACCCGTCAGCGGAACGGCCGCGTCTTCTACCGCCGCAATCTTCTCGTCACCCTGCGCGAACGCGAGGTTGTCCGCGCCGGCGCCGAGGTTGCGGCGACCAAGTCCATGGCGTTTCGCGCGGCCGCAGACGGCGAGTCCGTCAGCGGCAAGTTCACCGGGACCTTGCAGCTATCGAGCGGCAAGTTCGCCATCGTCGAGAAGAGCCACGAGTTCACTCTTGTCCCCTGGCGGTCGGTTATTGACCGGCAACTCGGCCAGGAGGTCATGGGCGCTGTGCAGGGCGGATCGGTGTCGTGGCAGTTGGACCGAAAAAAGGGATTGGGATTGTGAACCCCCAAGACGCTGCACACGGATCTGCGCGATGCGAGGAAGGCGTTCTTCCTAAACTATGGAGTTTGGGTGCCAGCTTTAACCTGGATCAATGACTTCCTGCCGCGCGGACTGGATTCTGGCTCGCCTGAACCCTGTCCCACAATAGATGGAGATAACCCCAATGAGCGCAGAGCAGGAAGTGCTGGCCGACGAGTCGGTCCGGTTGAAGATCGAGCGTCGCGCATATGAGATCTGGGTGAGCGAAGGCAGCCCTAACGGTTGCGAGCTCGACCATTGGCTGCGGGCCGAAGCGGAGGTTGCGTCGGCAGAACCCGAAGGCGAACCCGCTCCCAAGAGCGCCGCACAGAAGAAGACCTCATAGTTTTCGAACCGTTGGCATCGAGAGGATCTCCATGGAAGAGCATATTAGACGTGAGCTTGGTATCCTCTGGTCTTGTTCTGCGTCGACGGGTGGCGGATTTGGGCACGAGCGATCCCGGATGGGGCGCTTGGCTACGATCAGGGCGGCTCGATCGAACTCGATGGACAAAGAGGGCGCTTGGTGAGAGCCCTCGAACCATTTCTCCGGCGGACACGGTTGCGTACTTCTCAATGGAGATTGCACTCCGTCCCGAGATTCGCACCTATAGCGGCGGGCTTGGCGTCCTGGCAGGCGAGACGGCCCGCTCGGCGGCTGATCTGAACCTCCCGATGGTCTTTGTAACCTTGATCAGTCGGGAAGGTTATGTTCGTCAGGAGCTGAGCGCCGGTGGCGGGCAGCCCCGCCGGCGGCGGCACGCTGATCTCCGACTGCGGCAAGGGCGCCCAGCGCGAACATGCCGAGAGCCGCGACGGTCCCGGTCACGCTGTAGTCCTCATCTCGGGAGGATTCGCGTGCCTTGTACCATGCGAAGACGGCAGTGAAGCCAAGGAAACCAGCGATCAGGATCGAGGGCGCATCAAGGCTGGCGCTGAGCGCTGCGAGAAGGCCGCCCAATAGTCCCGAAATCCCATATGTGCGGATGCCGGCAGTCGCACGCCGTCCGGTGTTTCACGCTCACGCCAGCCGCGTTCCAGGCCGACGAGCAGGCCAAGTCGAGGGATCAGCGAGTCCATAGCCTAAACCATGTCGAACGGACCGGCGTTGTGTGGGAGCGGGGTCATGACGCGCGCCTGATCATTCTGAGCAGCACATCGTCGCGTCGATAGATGTGATGCCAAAGGGCCGCCGCGACGTGGGCCAAAGCGACTGCCAGAAGCGCCCAGCTCAGCAAGCTGTGAAGAGGTGCGAACCTGAAGCTCAGATACATCGCGGCCGTGCCCGTGACCGGCAAGGCGATGATAAGTCCGTAGAGCATCGTGTGTATCGCCACAGCCGCCCATCGCTCAAGCCTTGCTGAGCCTTCGGGAGGTGGGGGCGTCCCATGCGTGAGGCGTAGCACGAGTTGCGCAATCGCGAAAAATAGGATGAGCCATCCGCTCCACGCGTGGACCTCGTGCAGAAAAAGATCGATCGGCTTCGGCTTGAAGAAAAGATGGGCCATGTGCGTGCGCTGGATCGCCCAGGAGGTGGGCACTTGGACCAAGCACAGGATAAGAACAGCCCAATGCATCAGCCGCCGGCCGATGCTGAACTCCGCCGCTTGCCGGAAGCTTCTTCTAAACGCGCCGAACCACCGCTTCACGGTTCGATCTCAACGATATCGCCGGACCGCGCAGCGTATTCCAGCGCATAGGCGAGCTCGCCTTTGGTCTCGGCGTGGACGTGCAGCATCGGCTGACTCTTGTCGATCTCCTGGCCGAGCCGAACCTCCATGTGAATGCCCGCGGCCTTGGCTTGAGGCGCCCCGGCAAGCTTGGCGAGCCGGGCCAGTTTGCGATTGTCGATATGGACGATCCGTCCGCCGCGCGGTGCATCCAGAGGATGGATGTTGGCGGCGACGGGCGGCGTGCGCATGCCGCCTTGCACTTCGCAGATCGCCTCGAACTTCTTCCAGGCCCGCCCATCGGCGAGGGTTTCAAGCGCTACGGCTGCGCCTTCCCCCTTCCCGGCCTTCCCGCCGATCTCCAGGGCAGCGCCGGCGAGTGTCGCGGAACGCCTGCGCAAATCGTCCGGTGCGTCGCTCACGTTTTGAAGAACTGCAAGAACATCAAGGGCCTCGAGGGCTGGCCCGATACCCCGGCCGACCGGCTGCGATCCATCGGTCTGGAGACATGTGGCGGTCAGGCCGAAACGAGCCGCGACCGCGGTCATGCGCTCGGCGAGGTGACGGGCAGCTTCCTCGGTGCGGACCTTGGCGGTCGGACCGACCGGGATATCCAGAACGACATGGGTAGAGCCGGCGGCGATCTTCTTCGACAGCACGGAGGCGATGAGTTGGCCTTCGGTATCGACGTCGAGCTCCCGCTCGACGCGCACGAAGATGTCGTCGGCAGGGCTCAGATGAACCGCGCCGCCCCAGGCGATGCAGCCACCTTCGGCCTCGACCACGCGTCTCAGGGTCGCGATATCGAGGTCTACTGGGGCGAGCGTCTCCATCGTGTCGGCCGTGCCCGCCGGCGAGGTGATTGCGCGGGACGACGTCTTGGGCATGATGAGGCCGTGCGCTGCGACGATCGCGACGACAATCGGGGTGGTTCGATTGCCCGGCAGCCCGCCGATGCAGTGCTTGTCTACGACGATCGGCGCATCCCAGCGCAAGCGGTCGCCGACCTCGACCATGGCGCCCGTCAGGTCGGCTGTCTCATCCTCGTCAAGAGGCAGGGCGGCGCTCGCCGTCAGGAAGGCGGCGAGATGCACATCGGTGTAGCGGCCGGCGACAACGTCTTTGACGATTGCCGCGAAAGCGGACGCATTAAGGCGATTGCCGTAGATGCGCCGGCGCACGCTTGCCAGCGATTCGAGCGCGGGGGCATGCGTGACCTCAACGGCCTCGCCGTCCGCGACGCCAAGGATCGCCCAGGCGGTCTCCGAGAGCGCGACCTCGTCGAGCGAGATCAACTCGTCGCCCTCGACCTGGAAGAGGGTTGCCTGCACCTCTCGGCCGCCGCACGAGACGAGAACCTGCGAGCGTGCGGCAAGACCCTCCGAACGGCAGACATGGCAGTCGGTGCGCATGATCACGACCGCCTGATGCTGTGTGTGCATGCGCAGACGCTTTGCGCGGAGCGTCGGCTGTGTAGGGCCGTCAGGCCGTTCGAGGGCTACGGTCATAGATCGAACACCTGATCCTGGCGTGGAACGGTGGCGTTCCATCCCAGATCTTTATCGATGCGGATGCGAAGCGCCTCGGCGGCCTCATCCTCACCATGCACGATGAACACGCGCGACGGACCGTGACGGAAGCCGGAGAGCCAGCGCATCAACTCGTGGGCATCTGCGTGAGCGGAGAGCATAGACAGGTCGTCGACCTCCGCGCGGACGGGAATCCATTGGCCGTGGATTTTGATCTCGCTTGCGCCCTGCAACATGGCGCGCCCGCGCGTTCCTGCGGCCTGGAAGCCGGAAAACAGGATCGTGTTCTTCTGTTCGGGCGCGAAAGCCCTGAGGTGATGGAGCACGCGGCCGCCGGTCGCCATGCCGCTCGCCGAGATCACCACTTTGGGATACGGGCTCGCCGTGATCGCCTTGGAGCCTTCAACATCCCTCGTATATGTGGCGATCCCGCAGATCGCATTGCAGACCTTCGGCGGCAGGCGATGATCGGCGCGATGGGCATGAAGCAGGTCGGTCGCGTCGATCGCCATCGGGCTGTCGAGATAGACCGGGATGTTCGAAAGCCGGCCGGCGGTCTTCAGCTTCCACAGGTGAAAAAGCAGCGACTGCGCTCGGCCGACGGCGAAGGCCGGGATCACGACGGTGCCGCCGCGCTGGACCGTGCGGTCGATGACAATGCCGAGGCGTTCGGTGGTGTCACCCGGCTCGTGGATGCGGTTTCCATAGGTGGATTCGATGACGATATAGTCGGCTTCCGGGACGGGTTCGGGATCGGGCATCACCGGATCGCCGTAGCGTCCAAGATCGCCGGAGAAGGCGATGCGACGCCCGGCCCATTCTATGTCGGCGGTCGCGGCGCCCAGGATGTGCCCGGCATGGCGGAACATCAGCGTCGCGCCGCCGGGAAGCTGAACGAGCTTCCCAAAGGGAACGGCTGACAAGAACTCCAGCGCGCGTTCAGCATCACGAATCCCGTAGAGCGGCAAAGCGGGCTTGTGCTTCGAGAAACCCTTGCGGTTCGCGTACTCCGCGTCTTTCTCCTGTAGGTGGCCACTATCCTTGAGGATCAGCTCGGCTACGTCGCTTGTGGCGCCGGTGGCGAAGATGCGGCCGCGAAAGCCGTCACGCACGAGCTTGGGCAGATAGCCGGAATGGTCGAGATGGGCGTGGGTCAGTACGACGGCGTCGATGCTGGCGGGCTCGACCGGTAAAGGTGCCCAGTTCAGCTCGCGCAGGTTCTTGAGGCCCTGGAACAGGCCGCAGTCGATCAGGATGTGTTTTCCATCATGAGTCAGGAGATGTTTCGAGCCGGTGACGGTGCCGGCACCGCCGAGAAAGGTCAGTGTGAGCATGGCGGTCCTCAGATCGCGGGTTGGGAGAGATCGGCGGGGTTGCCCCGGCCGTCGATTGCGGCGCGTTCAGCTTGCGTAAGCAGTTCGTCGCGCGACCATCCGGCAAGCTGGACCGCTGCATCGGTCAGATGCGCCCAGGAGCAGCGATTGGCGAACAGCATGCCGGCGACATCGAGCGTGCCGCCCCGGCTGATATAGCCACGCGCGACTGTCCGTGTCGGGCCGCCGTCCAGCCGGCGCAACAGGCCGAGCATCGGCTCGGGCCGCGTATGGGTTACGACGACGCGGGGCAGTTCCGTGGGAAACAACGCCGCCACCTCTTCGTCGTTTGCCGCGAAAGCGGCTTCGAGCGGATCGCGCGGCGCGCGGAAGCGGCCGGGCTCGCAAACAGCCGTCACCACGATCCGGTGGCCATGTCCCTTCAACCGATGGGCGGCCTTGAGTGCTTCCTCGAGCTGATAGGCGCCGACCGCCACCAACTGCAGGTCGGCTTCGCCGGGATCGCCATCGATATGGGCCGCGCCCTTGGTCACGAACCGACCGGCCGCCGCGCCATCGAGCCGGTGCGGCATGTCCCGCTTCGACACGATCAGGCAGGCCACCTGGCCGCTTCCGTCATAGACCGATCGCAGCGCGGCCATGGCGCTGTTCGCGTTGACCGGAAACAGCACCCGCGCGGTGTCCGACATCTCGCCGAGCAGCGCCTCGCCGATCGTCGGGTCCTGGTGCGATTGCTCGTTCTTGGAGTTCTCCCAGGTGTGGGAGGTGACGACGAGGGGCACCGAGATCCAGCCGGGCTCCAGGCCGATCTCGCGCTGACGCCGGGCGAAGACGATCTCCTGACGCAGGCCCCCGAGCATCTTCATCGCGAAGGCCTCGTAGCTGACGATCAGGTTGAGCCCGCCCTTGTTGGCGAGTGCGGCACCGGCCACCGCCTCTTCGTTCAGCGCGGTGATGACCGCGCCGTCCACGGCGTCGGCTATGCCAGTCTCCGATGTGTTGACGCGGTGCCGCAGACGATCGAGTGCAGCGCCCATGTGGTTGGAGCGCATCTCGTCGGGATTGCCGACCCGCGGCCGCAGGTCCGGATTGGCGTCGACGACGCGCACGAACCAGCGGTCGAGTGCGTGCATTGCACAGTCCGGCGGATCGCCCGCGCAGGTCCATTCAGGTTCGGGAAGCTGCGGCGTTTGCGGGCGTCGCAGTGCGAGCGGATGCCGGCTTTCAAGCGGCCGGTTCTGACCGTCGTGGACGGCCAGCGCGCCCACCGCGCGCTCGATCTCGCGCGGAGGCACGAAGAGCGCCGCCGCAGCCTCGTTGAAGGCGTTTTGCGCCGCGTCGTCGCGCGACGGATTGCCGTCGATCGGCAGGTTGTGCGCGGCATTGGTGCCGGCGCCCGGAAAGCCAAACCCCTTGACTGTCTCGGCGATTACGTAGGGGATGGGCGCGGGATATCTGTGGCCGGGATCGGCGGCGAACCGTTCAAGACGCTCCTCGGCCACGAGGATCGCCCAGGCAAAGGCGGCCGGGTCGCGGCCGTCAATGGCGAAGGGATCGAAGCCGTTGTGGCGAAGATGGGCGGCAAGCCAATCGGAACCGCCCTGCTGCGCAATCTGTGCGCGCTCCTCGATCCGCCGCCCATTAAGGATCATGACCGGGATTGCATGGCCGGAGTCCTCGGCTCGCCACCAGCGGGGCGTCCAGTCCGAGCCGCGCTGCTCCTCGAAAGCACCGTCGCTCAGGAAGGCGACGAGGCTCTCCCCCGGAAGCGGCATGTGGATATATTGAACCTCGGCGAAACCAAGATAGCCGCCCTCGGAGATCGCGCCGGCGGTATTGGGGCCGGCGTGGCTGCCGAGCGGGACCGCCGCGCGGCCCTCCGCGTCGATGGCGTAGGAATAGAAGTCGGCCGCGAGTTGAGACAGACCCTTCTCGGTCCGGTCGTAGCGGCCCTTCTGCCTCGGTGAGACGTCGCCGGTTAGCGCATTGATGGCCTCGATCGCCGCGACGCAATGGCCTTGCCCCATCAGCCAGGAGCGGGTGGTTCCAGTAAGCGCATTGGCAACGAGGTAGCCGACAAAGGCGGGGACCATGTTGAGCGAGCCGCCAGTATGGCCTTCGGGCGTCGGCTTGAAGGCGTCGGCGGGCAGAGGCGCGCCGGAGAGATCGACGCGCCGGGCATAGGACATGTGGACGACGGTCCACATCGCGGCCGAGGTCAGGCGGTCGGCGGCAGCAAGGATGCGGTAGAGGGCTTGCGGGTCAATGCGGCCGGACGCGGCCAGCGCATTAACGCGCTCCACCGTTTCATTATTGTGGGCAATTAGGCCATAGCCCTTGCGCCAGGTCTCGAATGATCCCGTTGTCGTCTCGCTCATGCCGTTACCGCTTTCAGTCAGTTTTTCTCGTTTGTCAGTTCACGCCGCCCGTCCAGGGCGGCGGATCGCTGGCGGGAAAGGAATCAAAGCCAGCCTGTTCCACTTCGTCCAACGGCTCCGGCGGACGCCGGTGACGCACAAGATCGCTGTCGCCGGCATCCGTGGACCCAATGGCGGCTGCAATCAAAGGGGCGAGCGTGACTGTATTGCTCTCGTGCTGCACGGAATCGGCCGAGACGATGCGGTCGCAGAGCGGGGCGAGGCGTTGGAAGGAATCCTCGGCGAATATCCCATGCACCACGGCAACGACAGGCCGGGCAAAGCCTTGAAGATATAGCTTTCCGGCAGCGTCAACTAGCGTGTTGCCAGAGGAGGCGATATCGTCGGCGAGCACAAGCTGTCGGCCACGCCATTCCGAAAGGTCCGGCAGCTCGATATCGACATTGCGGTCTCCATGGCGGACCTTGCGCAGCACAGCATGCGGGGCGCCGATGCGCGCGGCAATGGCGGAGACCCACTGTTCGCTTTCCTCGTCGGGGCCGACGATCAAAGGCTTCTCGACCTCGTCGGCGATCCAGTCAGCCAGGAGCGGCGCGGCATGCAGCGTATCCGTAGGGATCGTGTAGAGCGCCGAAAGAGCCGGATAGCGATGAAGATGCGGATCGACCGTGACCAGCCGGTCGAAGCTCGATGAGACGAGCCGCGCGAAGCTCCTTGAGGTCACCGCCTCACCGCGCTGGAAAAGGCGATCCTGACGCATATAGGAAAGGTACGGGGCAATCAGGTTGACCTCGCGCGCGCCGAGCGCGCGGGCGGCGTCGGCGACGAAGATCAGGCGCAGGAATCCGTCATCGGGCCGGACCAGCGTGCAGACTAGGTCGACGGCCTTGTCCTTCACCTCTGAGAGGATGCGAATATAGGTCTCGCCGTCGGGAAAGCGGCGCGTCTCCAGCGCGCCAAGCTCCCAATCTCCTTCGTCGGCAAGGCGTCGCGCGAATGCCTCGTTGTCCGGCAGCGGAAGGATCAGCCGCATGACGGAGTTCCAGGTCGTTCGTTGATCGCCGTCATTTGTGCCTCCGGTAGGAGCGCAGGAACTGGGCGTTGATTGCGACGATGACGGTGCTGGCCGACATGAACACGGCCGCCACCGCCGGCGTCATCATGAAGCCGGTTCCGAAGGTGATGCCAGCCGCCATTGGAATCGCGACTGCGTTGTAGGCCGTCGCCCAGATGAGGTTCTGCACCATCTTGCGGTAGGTGGCGCGCGAAAGGCCAAGGATCGCGCCGACGTCGCGTGGGTCGCTTCTGACCAGCACCACATCGGCGGATTCCACGGCGACGTCGGTACCCGCACCGATGGCGATCCCGAGATCGGCCACCACCAGCGCGGGCGCATCGTTCACGCCGTCGCCGACCATGGCGACGGAGAGCCCGCGCGCTTGCAGTTGCTCGATCTTCTGTGACTTCTGGTCCGGCAGCACCTCGGCGAAATATTCGGCAATGCCCAATTCCTCGGACACCGCCTTGGCAACCCCCTCGGCATCGCCGGTAAGCATCACGGAGTTGATCCCGAGTGCCTTCAACTCGGCGATAGCCGCCTTCGATTCCGATCGCACGATGTCGGCCAGCGCGAATAGCGCCCGCGGCTCGCCGTCGCGGACCAGGACTACTACGGTCTTGCCCTGAGCCTCCAACTGCTTGAGCCGCTCGTGGCCGATCGCTTTGCCTTGCCTCGCGAGGTGCCCGGGGCTCACGATACGAATGTCGTGGCCATCGACCTTTGCGACGATGCCCTCTCCGGTGATGTTGCTGACGTCGCTCGCCTTCAAGACGGTCAAGCTGCGAGCCCTGGCCTCGGCGACGATGCCATGGGCAATGGGATGCTCGGACTGGCTCTCGGCCGCTGCGGCCAAGGCGAGTTCCTCGTTCTCGTCACCGCCGGCGAGCAGCACGATGTCGCTGACGCCAAACCGGCCCTCCGTCAGCGTGCCGGTCTTGTCGAAGACCACCACGTTCAGGTTGCGCGCGCGTTCAAAGGCTGCACGGTCGCGGATTAGAAGCCCGTTACCCGCGCTGAGCGAGGTGCTGACGGCGACGACGAGCGGAACGGCAAGGCCGAGCGCATGCGGGCAGGCAACGACCATGACCGTCACCATGCGCTCGAGCGCGAACTCGAGCGGCGCGCCGAGAACGAGCCACCAGACGAAGAGCGTACCAAAGCCGACGGCGAGAGCGATGTAGGTGAGCCATGAGGCGGCGCGGTTGGCGATGTCCTGCGTCCTGGACCGCGTCGCCTGCGCCTTCTTCACCAAGTCGATGACCTGTGCAAGATAGGTGGCACCGCCAGTAGCGGTCACCTCGATGGTCACGGCGTTGGCGCCGTTGATCGCGCCGCCGATCGCGGTGGCACCGACCGTCTTGGAGACTGGGCGCGATTCGCCGGTCAGCATCGCCTCGTTGAAACCGGACGACCCCTCGATGATCTTCCCATCGACGGGCACCTTGGCACCGGGCCGCACCAGTACCCGGTCTCCTGGCTGGAGGGCGGAGATGGGAACCTCGTGCGTCGAGCCGTCGGCGTCGATTTTCGTCGCACTGTCGGGGAGCAGCCGGACCAACTCTTCAAGGGCGCGTGACGCGCCCATGACCGACCGCATCTCGATCCAGTGGCCGAGGAGCATGATGGCGACCAGCGTCACCAATTCCCAGTAGAAGGCTTCTCCCGGAAAGCCGAACGTCGTCGCGGCGGAGAAAAAGTAGGCGGCAGAGATCGCCAGCGCGATCAGCGTCATCATCCCGAGTTGCCGCTTGCCCAACTCGGCCATGAAGCCGGTGAGGAACGGCCATCCGCCATAGACGTAGACGATGGTGGAAAGGCCGAAGAGCACGAGCCCGTCACCGGGAAACGCCAATGTCTTGGCTAGGCCAAGCCAATGCTGGATCATCGGTGACAGCAGAAGAACGGGCGGTGTCAGGACCAGCGTGACCCAGAACCGCCTCCGGAAATCAGCGATCATCGCGCCATGGTCGTGGCCGCCGTGCCCGGCATGCTCGGAATGGCTGGAGCCGGCCGCGGCTACCATCTTCGGGTCGCTGTAGTAATCCTCACCCCCTCTATGCCCCGTTGCATGCGTCTGATGGTTCTTACGGCTATGGTGGGAATGCGGTGAACTCATCAGGATCTTCCTTGTTGTGACCGAAGCAGCGTTGGGCTGGCAAAATTCTACGACCGCTCGAGCAGACGCAAGGGTTGGGCAGGACTATCGCTCCAGTTTGGAACATCGTCGCTTCGTGCCTCTGAATCCTTGATCCAGGTTAAAGTCTGCTACAGCCCATAACTGGGCTCGGATCGAGGGGCCTCACGCGGCGTAACGACTGTCCCGTGGCGAAACTATCTCACAACCAAGACAGGGAGCGATGACCGGCTGACCACTTCGTGGGTCTGGCGGCCGAGGAGCAGGCGCCCGAGCCCGCGGCGGCCATGCGAGGCCGTGACGATCAGGAAGCACTCCTTCGCGGTTGCGGCTCCGAGGATTGCTTTAGCTGGCTACCCCAAGCCAACCGATCCTTGCGGAATCGAGCGCACCAAGTTCACGCGCCGTCGGTAGAACGCACTTGCGCTCGCCCGCTCGGAAAAGATTTTCAGCGTCTGCAAGTTCTACGCGGAGGGAATCTCCATCTTTGATCCAGGTTAAGTGCCGACACATCCCATTCATCTATGTCTTGAAAAGGGTGGCCGGTTGGCTCCGTCGAATTGCGGTTTAAACCACCCCGGTGCCAGCACTGGCGAATAGCTACCCACTCACCCCGGTGCCCACGAACGGCTTGGCGGGCGAGGAAAGCAACACAGCAAGTATGTCGGCAGAGAGCCGAGGAGAAGAGGATTATGACAAGGAACCATCTTAACAACACGACGGCAATAGCTGCTTCGCTTTCGGAAGACCGGACGACGATTCCGCGGCGCGCTGCCATACTTGCGCTTATCGCGGCATCTGCCATGGCCTTGGCGATGTCCTTCACATCTGTAGCGAAAGCAGAGCCCGCGGCGACGGGCATCGTCTACACGGCTGACGAATATGGTAATTCTGTCAGCCGCATCGACTTGGGAAGTGGAAAGGTCGATATCGTTCCGGTCGACATCACTCCACACAATGTCCAGTTCGTGCCTGGCAGCAACCTTCTGCTTGCAGTCGGAGTTCCCCTGCTGGACGGAAAGGAAGAAACACATGGAAACAGTAGCGGCGGCCACGGCAGCTCAATGGCGGCGGGCGAACTGATCCTCCTCAATACGGCTGACATCTTGTCCGGATCAAAGGTTTCGATCGCCGTCGGCGGCCATCCCGCCCATGTGATCGCCGATGCGGAAGGCAACCGCGCCTACGTCTCAAATTCCGAGGACGACACCGTGTCGGTCATCGACCTCGAGAAGGGCGAGGCTGTCGCGACCGTATCCACAGGCGACTATCCGCACGGCCTAAGGATGAGCCCGGACGGCAAGTCCATCTACGTCGCCAACGTTGAAGACGGCACTGTCTCGGTCATCGACACGGATTCGCTCTCCGAGGTGGCACGAATCAAGGTCGGCACCGCACCCGTCCAGGTTGGCTTCACCCCCGACGGGAGCCGCGTCTACGTCTCCCTCCGCGACGAGAACAAGGTGGCCGTGATCGATACAGCCACTCGCCGGGTAACGGCGCGTATCGATGTCGGCCGCGCGCCCATCCAGGTCCACGCGACGTCGGACAGCCGCTACGTCTATGTCGCCAATCAGGGCACCGAGACTAAGCCCGACGACACCGTTTCGGTCATCGACGTAGCAAGCGGAAAAGTCGTGAAGACAATCAGGACGGGGGCAGGCGCGCACGGCGTCACCGTCAGCGGTAACGGCGAATTCGTCTTCGTCACCAACATCATCGACGGCACCGTTTCGGAGATCTCGGTCGAGAGCCAGTCTGTCGTCCGCACCTATCGGGTCGGCAAGGGTCCCAACGGAATCACCTATCAGGCTCGCTGAACTAAGTGGGGCGGCATCCCGCCGCCCCACTTTTACACCAGACAAAGGAGCAAAGACCATGACCACTCTCATGAAGGGAATGCTTGCAGCGTCACTGCTGCTTTCCACGCCCGCTCTCGCGGAGGAGGCTCATCATACACCTTCCGCAACCGCAGGAGATTCCGCTGCCGATATCGTACCGCTGCCGAGTACAACGAACACCATACCCGGCGGTGACGCCACGGGAATGATGGGCGCCGACATGATGAAGATGATGAAGGACATGATGGCCAGCCATGCTGGAATGATGCGGGGCATGATGTCGGAGGAAGGGAGAGCCGACGGTGCACCCATGCGGGAGATGATGTCGCCCGAACACATGGAAGGGCGGATCGCTTTCCTGCGAACCGAGCTGAAGATCACCGAGGCGCAGCAGCCACTCTGGGAGGCGGTCGCCGAGGTCTTGCGTGCCAATTCTGCCGCATCCAAGGGCATGCTGCCTGCAATGATGGGTGGAATGACGCAGCCGGATGCATCCTTGAGGCCGCTACCGCAGAGGCTCTCGGACATGGAGCGCATGCTTTCGGCCCGTCTTGATGGGCTGCATCGCCTGAATGCAGCGCTCGAACCCTTCTATGCGTCCTTGGGCGAAACCCAAAAGGCGACAGCCGATGATCTGCTCATACCGATGGGCGTGATGTGAACGGCGGTCGTATCAGCGTTGTCGGTTAACGCCGAGGCCGCTGTCGAGGCGATGTCCATACCAACACAATGAAGGAAACGAGGCTCAAATGATCACCTACAAGAAGTCGATTCTGGCCGCTTTAGCGCTTCTGGCGTCGGCGTCGGCAGCGGCGGCAGGACCGATCACAGTGTACAAGACGCCGTGGTGCGGCTGCTGCCATGCATGGGCCGAGGCCGTCGAGAAGGCGGGCTACCAAGTGACGTCGGTGGACTTGGAGGATCTTACGCAGGTCAGGAAGCAGGCCGGCGTGCCCGCCGACATGGAAGGCTGCCACGTCGCAGCAGTTGATGGCTATTTTCTGGAAGGTCATGTGCCGCTCGAAGCGATCGGCAGGTTGCTTTCCGAGCGGCCGGACGTCGCGGGCCTCGCGGTCCCGGGGATGCCGCAGGGATCGCTTGGCATGGGAAGTGGCCCTGTTGACAACTACGAAGTCTATGCCGTCCCGCGTGAGCAGTCCGAAACTCCTTCGGTCTTTTACAAGGTGGGTGGTCGAGGGTAGCGGCTGGGAAATCGGGCAATATTGGAGTTCCAGCATCTCGCTGCAGAGACGCTCCCAATCAATGCCCCCGCTGCAAATATAAACGAATGTGGTCGACGCTTCTTGGTCATCAAGCCTGAAATCATTGCCGAAGGCTTGAACAGGTGGCCACGCCGCGCCGATGCTGTATTCCCTCATTGCGACAGACGTGCAATTGCACCGGGACGAGACTGGATCGACAGATCCTCGTCCTCCGGGTCCGTCTCAAGGCTTTGCAGGATCGGGCAGTGAGGGCGGTGGTCACCGCGGCAGGCGTTGACCAGCATAGAGAGCGAATGGGCCATGTCCTGCAGACCCTTGATCTTCTTTTTTAGTTCGGTGATGTGGCCTTGCGCCAAGCGCTTGACCTCGGCGCTCTGCCGGGTCTCATCTCGCCACAGGCCAAGAAGATCGCTGATCTCGGCAACCGAAAAGCCGAGATCGCGCGCGCGGCGGACGAAACGCAGCATATGGACGTCGGTGTCCGAATAGTCGCGGTAACCGGAAGGCGTCCGGTCGGCGGCGGGAATGAGGCCGGTCTGCTCGTAGTAGCGGATCATCTTGGCCGAAACGCCCGATTCTTTTGATGCCTGGCCGATGTTCATCGATAGTCTCCCTAAAATGGCGCGGCCGCCGGCCCGGATATGGGGTCGGCTGCCGCGGCTTGTCAGTTCGCCATCTTGAACGTGCGCAACCGCAGCGCATTGCCGAGCACGAACATACTCGACAAGGCCATGGCGCCGGCAGCAAAGACTGGCGACAGCAAGATGCCGTAGGCTGGATAGAGCAGACCTGCCGCGACCGGGATCAGCGCCGTATTGTAGGCAAACGCCCAGAACAGGTTCTGCCGGATGTTGCCGATCGTCGCCTTCGACAGCGCGATCGCGTTCGGTACGCCCTGCAGGCTGCCCGACATCAGCACCACGTCCGCCGCCTCGATGGCGATGTCGGTGCCGGTGCCGATGGCCAGCCCCACATCCGCCTCGGCCAGCGCCGGGGCGTCGTTGATGCCGTCGCCGACAAAGGCTATTTTGCCGAACCGGGCGCGAAGGCGGCGCACCGCGTTGACCTTGCCGTCCGGCAACACTTCGGCCGCCACCTCGTCGATCCCGAGCCGCGCCGCGATGGCCTTGGCCGTGCGCGCATTGTCGCCGGTGATCATCGCCACCTTGAGGCCGAGGGCGTGCAGGGCCTTGATCGCCGTGGGCGTGGTGGCCTTGATCGGATCGGCCACGGCGATGATTGCCGCGAGCTTGCCGTCGATTGCCGCATAAAGAGGCGACTTGCCCTCGTCGCCCAGGCGCGCCGCAACCTTGGAGAACAAGGCCACGTCATGACCGAGCCGGGCCATGTAGCGGTCGGCGCCGATCTCGACGCGGCTGTCGCCAGCCTTGGCGGCAACGCCAAAGCCCGTCACCGATTGGAAACCGGACACGGCCGGCGGGAGGATGTCTTCCGCGGCAGCGGCGGCCACGATGGCGCTGGCAATTGGATGCTCCGACATGGCCTCGACGGCGGCGACAAGTCCCAGAACCGCCGAACGGTCAAAGCCAGCGGCCAGTTCCAGATCGGTCAGCGCAGGCTTACCTTCTGTCAGCGTGCCGGTCTTGTCGAACGCCACCACCCTGGCATCCTTCAGCAGTTGCAGCGCCTCGCCCCTGCGGAACAGCACGCCGAGTTCCGCGCCGCGGCCGGTGCCGACCATGATCGAGGTCGGCGTCGCCAGCCCCATGGCGCACGGGCAGGCAATGATCAGCACGGCGACGGCATTGACCAGCGCGAAGGTCAGCGCCGGCGACGGGCCGAAAGCGAGCCAGGCGGCAAAGGTCAGCGTCGCGACGGCAAAGACAGCCGGCACGAACCACATCGTCACCCGGTCGACCAGCGCCTGGATGGGAAGCTTGGAGCCTTGCGCCTCCTCGACCATGCGGATGATCTGCGACAGCACGGTGTTGCCGCCGACCGCCGTTGCCCGGAAGGCGAACGCGCCCGTCTGATTGACCGTGCCGCCGACGATGCCGCTGCCCACCGTCTTGGCGACCGGGATCGGCTCGCCGGTGATCATCGATTCGTCGACATAGCTGGCGCCTTCGACCACTTCGCCATCGACAGGCAAGCGTTCGCCGGGACGCACCTCGACGATATCGCCGGGCACGACCGAGTCGATCGGCAGGTCGAGCGTGGCGTCGTCGCGGCGCACGCGCGCCGTCTTGGCCTGCAGGCCGGCCAGGCGCTTGATCGCTTCCGAGGTCCGGCCCTTGGCGCGCGCCTCCAGCAGGCGGCCGAGCAGGATGAGCGTCACGATGACGGCGGCGGCTTCGTAGTAGACATTGATCGTGCCGGCCGGCAACAAACCGGGCGCAAAGGTGGCGACCAGCGAATAGCCATAAGCCGCCAGCGTGCCGACGGCCACCAGCGAGTTCATGTCGGGGGCAAGCCGCCAGAGCGCCGGCAGTCCCTTGCTGTAGAAGCGCATGCCCGGACCAAAGAGCACCAGCGTCGTCAGCGCGAACTGGATGTACCAGCTCCACTGCATGCCAATGGTCGCCTCGATGAGGCCGTGCACGCCCGGAACAAGATGCGCGCCCATCTCGATGGCAAAGACCGGCGCGGTCAGCACGGCCGCACCAGTGAAGGCGCGGACCAGTTCGCGGTGCTCGGCGTCCTTGCGCTCGGCTCGCGCGGCATCTTCGTCGCCGCTGCCAGCGGCCACGCCGATCAGTTCCGCCTCATAGCCGGCAGCCGCGATGGCCGCGATCAGGGTCGCGGCATCGGCGCTGCCGTGGATGGAGGCGCGTTTGGTCACCAGATTGACAACCGCGTAGCTCACGCCCGGCACCGCCTTCAGAGCGCGCTCCACGCGGCCGACGCAGGAGGCGCAGGTCATGCCCTCGATCGCCAGCTCGGTCGAGCCTGCCGAACCTGCGGACGACACCGGTACGGAATAGCCGGTGCGCTCGACCGCCTCGACCAGCGTCGCGCGGGCAATGGCCGCATTGGTCGTGATGCTCGCGCGTTCGGTGGCCAGATTGACAGACACGTGCTCGACGCCGGGAACGGCCTTCAAGGCTTTTTCGATGCGGCCGACGCAGGACGCGCAGGTCATCCCCTCGATGGGGAGCGATATCGTTCCTGGCATGTCTGTTGGGCGCATGGGGGCATTCATCGCCACCTCCTTTTTCTCGAATTTCAAGTTCGAACACAAGATGAGGCTTCCAACCATGGTAAGGTCAAGGCCCATTTTTTCTTCTTAGCACCCCTTGACCTTACCATGGTTGGAAGCCTCATCTTGAGCGTCATGAGACCCAACCAAGGAGAATTCTCATGGAACTCACAATCGAGAACATGACCTGCGGCGGCTGCGCCAAATCCGTCACCAAGGCGATCCAGTCCGTCGATCCCAACGCCAGGATCGAGACCAACCCCGCCGCACGCAGCGTCAAGGTCGAGACGACAGCGAGCACGGCAGCCCTTCAACAGGTTCTCGAAGAAGCCGGCTATCCGGCAAGTGCGACCTGAACAGGGGCGAATGGGAAAACTCGCCGAAGAGGTGATCAAGACCAGGAAGGCGAGATTGCCATGATGGAGGCATGGCTCGCCGACCACGGCGAGTAATCATCGGATGGCAGCTCCTGAGAGCCGCCCTTGGCCAAGAAAAGAAACTCAAGACAGGGTTGAGCGGCCTCGCCGTCGACTGTCAAACGACCGAGAGGAAGACGATCAATGCATCGGCGGACATTTATAACGAGCCTTGTGGGTCTCGTCGTGGCCAAGCCTGCAGCAGCCCAGATGAAGCACGATATGGGTGGCATGAGCGGCCACGGTAATCACAAGATGCCCATGACGGGCACGAACCCCATTTTGTCGGAAGGGCGGCCGCTCAAGGACTTGCCCCGTCTCCCCAACCAGTCAGCTGTGCCTGGTGTATTCAAGGCAAAGCTTGCAGCAGAGCCGGGTGTCGTACGGTTCGCCGAGGGGCTCGATACGCCTGCGCTACTTTATAACGGCACTAATCCCGTGATCGAAGCCAGCGAGGGCGACAAAGTCGAAATCAGCTTCAGCAATGGAATTCCGGGCGAGCCCACGACGATCCATTGGCATGGCATGCCAGTGCCGGCCGACCAAGATGGCAATCCGAGCGACCCCGTAGCCTCGGGTGGCGAGCGCATCTATGCATTCGACCTGCCGGAAGGCAGTGCGGCATCCTATTGGTTTCATCCCCATCCCCATAGTTTGACCGCCGAGCAGGTCTATCGCGGACTAGCCGGCATCTTCCTGGTCAAGCCGAAAGACGATCCCATCCCGCCGGAATATGGTGACACGATCCTCATGCTCACCGATCTCAGGATTGCCGCCGATGGAACGATGCCAGACAGCACGATGGTCGATTTTATGAACGGCCGCGTCGGCGATCATGTGCTGGTCAATGGTCAGAAGAACCCGGCGATGGTAGTAGCGTTTGGTGAAAAGCGCCGCCTGCGTCTCTTCAACGCGACGAATGCGCGGTTCCTCCGGCTCAAGTTCGAGAATGCCAGCATGACCGTCATTGGAACGGACGGCGGCCTGATCGAAAAGCCTGCCGCCGTCGACGAGCTACTGCTCACGCCGGCCGAACGCGTTGAGTTGATTGTTTTCTTCGACAGGCCCGGAGCCGCCAAGCTCACGACGCTCGACTATGAACGCGGCTGGATGGGGCCAGATAAGCCCAATGAGGCCGGCATGATCCTGCTGACCGCACACGTATCGGATGAGGCGGCGGGTGCGATGCCGCCCCTACCGGCAAAGCTGCGGTCCATCGAATCCCTAGGAAACCCGGTGGTCACGCGCCGCTTTGTGCTGACGGAATCCATGGGCGGAATGGACCATGGGGGCATATCGATGCAGGGCATGGATCACTCCAACATGTCCATGTCTTCCGACAGCATGGGAATGAAGTTCATGATCAATGGCGCCACCTTTAACATGAACCGCATAGACGAGGTCTCGAAGGTCGGGCAGGTCGAGCTTTGGGAAGTCGTCAACGAGGCGGATATGGATCATCCGTTCCATGTGCATGGGACACAGTTTCAAATCGTAGAGCACGAGAAGAACGGGAAGATCTCTACGCCTTTTTATCGCGCGTGGAAGGACACCGTGAACATCGTGGCCGGCGAGACGGTCCGGATACTGCTGCGCCAGGATCTGCCGGGGCCGCGCATGTATCACTGCCACATCCTCGAACACGAACAGCTTGGCATGATGGGTACGGTTGACGTTCAAGCCTGATCTGGATCAGTGAATGAAACAAAGACCTGCCGCGACGGTGTTCGCGGCGGGTCTTTTTCATTGGGGGCGAACGACGGGACCTCATCGCACCTTGATCAGGCCTCTCCGATGGGCAAGCGAACAACGGCTTCCAGGCCTCCATCGACCGCGTTTCGGAGCAGGACCGTCCCGCCATGTGCCTGAATGATGGTCCGGGCAATTGCGAGGCCCAGGCCGACGCCCCCTGTGTCGCGGCTGCGTGATCCTTCCAAGCGGACAAATGGCTCAAATACAGCCTCAAGCTGATCATCGGGCAATCCCGGCCCCTTGTCGGCGATGGTGATGACGGCCATTCCCGGTTCTTGCGTCAGCGTTACCTTCGCCACGCCGCCATAGCGAACCGCATTGTCGATCAGGTTGCGCAGCGCGCGGTTCAGAGCCTGCGGGCGGATAGTGGCGGGCAGCGGCTGCGATGCGGCAAGGGTGGCCCTGTCCCCGCCAATATCACCCACCAGATCACCCAGCAGCACGGCGAGGTCGACTTCGGCGGCGGGCTCCGCCCTCGTCACACCGCGTGCGAATTCCAGCGTGGCCTCGACCATAGCCTGCATTTCCTCGACCAGTGCCTTCAGCCGGATGCTGTCCTCGGTTTCATCAAGCATCTCGATTCGGAGCCGCATCGCGGTCAGGGGCGAACGCAGGTCATGGCTCAGGGCGACAAGCATATGCGTGCGCTCGTTCACGAAGCGGGTCAGCCGGCCTTTCATCCGGTTGAAGGCCTGTGTGGTCTCGCGTACTTCGGACGGCCCCGTCATCGGCAGCGGATCGGCATCAAGGCCGCGGCCCAGCCGGTCGGCGCCGACGGCGAGGGCGCGCATCGGGCCGACGACACGCCGCGCAGTCCACCAGGCCACCAGAGCCACGGCCACCGCCATCAACAGCAGCGGCAACAGGGCTTGCGGCGAAAGCTGCGGGCCGGGGCGATGAAACATCGTGCGCACGTTCAGCCAATCGCCCGCAGCGAGACGGATCGACAGCGTCAGTTCGATGGGGTCGGTGTGTCCAGCCATCATCGCCTCGTGCATTGGGCGCATAGCGGCGGGCATTGTATCCGGCATCGGCAGGGGAGCGACGGAAAGTGCATGAACATCGGCGCGGACTTCCCGGTCCGGCTCGCCAAGGATCTGCCGGATCTGGCTGAGAACCAGGTCCGCCTCGGCGCTGTCGCGGGACGCTTCAGGTTCTGGTCCCACCTCGAACCTAACCAGAGGCGAGTCTGCCGCCCGCAGGATGGACGGGCGCAGATCGGGTGGGGCACTGTCCAGAAGCAAGACCACATTCGCTGCGCGCCCTGCGGCCTCCAGCCCCAAGGCAGCCCGGACCGCCCGGTTCCGCTCATCTGTCAGCAGCAAAAGGCCAAGCCCCTGCGTGACGGCCAGCGCCAAAAGCAGCATGACCAGCAACTGTCCTCCCAGGGATTGAGGAGACAGCCTGCGCAGGAAAGGGGAGCGCGGGTTCACGGTATCTCCCTCACATCGGCAGCAAGGCTGTACCCGCCACCCCAGACCGTAGCAATCAGCGCAGGCTTGGCGGGATCGGCCTCGATCTTGCGGCGCAGGCGGCTGATCTGGTTGTCGATGGTGCGGTCAAACACTTGCGCTGCGCGGCCCGAGGTCAGATCCAGCAGTTGTTCGCGGCTGAGCACGAAGCGCGGCCGTTCGAGGAACACCGTCAGCAGGCGGAATTCGGCGGTCGTCAGCGAAACTTCGTCGCCATCGGCTTCGGTGAGGGTTCGGCGGTCGGTATCCAGTACCCAACGGTCGAATGCCAACCTGTGCCCGGCAAGGCTGCCGCCCACCACTTCCGCCCGATCGGATCGGCGCAAGATCGCCTTGATCCGGGCCAGCAACTCGCGCGGGTTGAACGGTTTGGGCAGATAATCATCGGCGCCGACCTCCAGCCCCACGATGCGGTCGGTTTCATCGCCCAAAGCGGTCAGCATCAGGATCGGAATGCTGCCTTGTGCGCGAAGGCGTCGGCAGACCGACAGGCCATCTTCGCCCGGCATCATCACATCCAGCACGATCAGATCGAACTGACCCACCTTCATCGCCGCATCCATCGCCACGGCGTCAGCGGCGGAAGTCGCGCGCATGCCGTTCCTTGCCAGATACTTCACCAGCGCGTCGCGGATCTCGCGGTGATCATCGACGATCAGGATATGGGGTGGCTGGGTCATCATTTTGTCTCCTGATGCTGACCCTAGCTGAACCTGTTGGCATTGCGGGCAGAAGATTGTCGTAAACCTCTTGCTGCGCCGCCGCTTGCGACAGTTTGATACAAATCACCGGTCCGCCTGACAAACCTGTGGGACACCTGCCCCCCAGATTGCACCCATCGCAATCCAATCCAGGAGAGACGGAATGAAAAGCTCGACAAAATTCGCCCTTGCAGCCATTGCCGCCCTTGGCCTTGCCGCCGTTGCGTTGCCGGTGAGCGCCCAGCAAACCCAGATGCAGCATGGCGGGATGATGGGTGGCCATGACGGCATGATGATGGGCGGGATGGGCATGACGATGGGCGGGGCTCAAAGCTACGCGATGGCCACCTTCGACACCAACAAGGACGGCACGCTCAGCCCCGAGGAAATGACGGCGGGCATTCAGGTCGAACTCAAGACCTATGACACCGATGCCAACGGCACCCTGTCGCTGGAGGAATTCGCGGTGATGCACGCGGCCCATACCCGGCCGATGACGGTGCGCGCCTTCCAGATGCACGACGCCGACGGCGATGCGCAAGTGACGGAAAGCGAAATGGCCGCGATGGCTGCGATGATGCAAAGCCATATGGCCAGACAGCAGGACGGCATGCCGGGCATGGGCAAGGGCATGATGGACGACGACTGACAAGCGCTTGTCTCCACCAATCGGGCCAGAGGCCGGTTGGCGGGGTACCAAATCACGGATCAGGAGGCATCGATGATGAACGGCTATGGTATGGGTCTGGGCATGGGCTTTGGCTGGATCTGGATGATTATTATCCTGGTGCTGGTCGGCCTCGCGATCGCGGCGTTGGTCAAATACCTGCGCAAATAGTTCGGAAGGTGAGTCAATGGATTACACGATCAACCGCGTGATCGCGGATGCGGATTTTGATGCGGTTGACACCCGCACCCGTGCGGCCTTGGCCGCGCATGGCTTTGGCGTCCTCACAGAGATCGACGTCAAGGCAACGATGAAGAAGAAACTGGATGTCGAGATGCCGCCCTACCGCATTCTTGGCGCCTGCAACCCGAAAATGGCGTATCAGGCGATCGGGATGGAGCCGCGCGTGGGGGCAATGCTGCCCTGCAACGTGATCCTGCGTAAGGTCGAAGGCGGGGTTGAGGTGAGTGCGATCGATCCGGTGGCCTCGATGCAGGCGATCGACAATTCCGGGTTGCACGCAGTCGCGGGCCAGGTGCGCGATCTGCTGGCGAAGGCCGTTGCTGCGATCTGATCAGGCACACAGCGACAATCCGCGCTTGACCTTCCAATACTGGGAAGGAGCACCTTGATACCGGAGGCCCGTGCATCGGCCGTCACGCGGAGCAGTCCGCGAAAGGAGAACGCCATGACCACGACCTATCCGCACGCAGGTCATGTCCATGCAGACCTCGAAATGTCTGCGGGGCACGCGGGGTCCGCAACCGGCGTCGAGCCGCTTTTAAGCAAGTCCTCGGCGACGAAGAGATCATGGATACCATTGAGTTCACAAAGAGCACGTGGCCGGATGTGATCCGCGGCCGTCAGGAGCGCCGTAATGCTCCCGTTGTCTCCGGGTAGGCCATGGGCAGCATCTCGAAGCTGGCGGCGAGATCGTGAACAGGGCACACGCAAGATCCGAGCCGTACGTCGATCCCCGCGGCCGACAGTTTGTCTCTCTCGGGCTGCGAAATGAAACCGCAAACGAGTCGCGTGACACCGCTCTTAAGGATGAGATCGCATATCGACTGCTTCGTCCGTTCCGTGTTGGCAAGAAACCCGTGCTTGGTGGCGCGCGGGTCGATAACGAGAATTCCTTCGCATTTTGCAAAGAATGGACTGAGCATCGTCTTGCCGTGAGCATGAGCCACAAGCAGTGCGATACAGAGCGTTCGATCAAAGAGCGATGTGGTGGATGTCATGCTCAATGCACAGGAGAATGATCCAGTTTAGTATGGTAGCGCCACCGGGGCGCCCTATCTTTAACCTCGATCAAGCACATTCTCGTTCATTGGACCAGTTGCGGCGCAGTCCCGGTGCGTGTCGAGTTTCATACATTCGCCGTCGCTGCGAGCCGGGCGTTTGATCAGGATCAATGCGAGATGGGGTTTTGAATAATGGAGTAACTTAGCGCAATGTTTCGCACTGGACGGAAGGATCAAACATTGCTCTAAGTCACAGGACTCTGATGGTGTTGAATATAACGAAGATCAAACTTAGCAAGTGAATTACCCTATGCTGCGGATTCTCGCATTCCTCTTTGTTTGTGCGACCTTCGTCCTCGGACCGGGCGGAGAATCTGCGACTGCTCATGATGGTTATGTAGCCGAAGCAGTGTTTTCGGATGTCGACAGGACGATTGGCGCAATTGCGAGCGCTACCACACCTCATGAGAACGATTGCCCCCCAAACCAGGTCTATTGCAAGGCCATGTGCGCGCCGTGCCAAGCGCCACTTCCTTCATATCGAAGCCCAATTCTCGGAATCAGCGAGAAGTCGTTAACAGCCTTCTATTTTCGCAACGACTGCTTGCGCTCGATTATTCTCGGCCGCGATCCCCCAGTCCCTCGAAGCCTCGTCTAGCCGGCCGACCAGCCTCTAGCAGTCGTAACCTGCATCCGCAGAGTACACCACTGCTGGCATGAGAAGTGTGCCTGGTCGAGCCAGGTCCGGTGCCGCCTTGCCCCGTAGCGATGGCGCCACGGGACCACACTCCATCAATCTTTGATTGGCTGCGAAAGCAGCTGCCCGAACGGGCTTAAGCCCGGGAGGTGTAATGTGAGCTGGGATCGAGCGACTTTACCAAAAGAGACAGCATCGATCGTCCGCAACGGTTGGACACCAATCGAGCGCGGTCGGAATGGACCAGGTTTTCGTGAATTGGCGTCATCGTCTGGAGTCGCGCGCCTGGCAAATGGACTATTGCGCGAGCTGAAGCAACTCCCAAACAGCCTGACAAAAAGCATTGCTGATAACCAGCGTGGGCAGGTCGATCGGGATGGCGCCGATGTGTCCGCCGACATCAATCGGTTTCGGCTAATATCAGGATACCGATCCGGAGATCGCAGGATCGAAGCTGGCCGGGACCTGTTCAGCATCGGCTCGCCCGAGGACGCCATCTTCAACCTGCTGGACGGCTGGGTGGCGCTTTACACGCTACTGGAAGATGGACGACGGCAGATCGTGCAATTCGCGCTCCCCGGTGCCGTCCTCGGTCTTTTTCCAACGCGTGGCGCGCAGGCGACCTTCGGCGCGCAGGCACTGACGGACACGGTGTTGTGCGTGATACCGCATAGCAAACTGTCCGAGTTTACCCGCGACGAGCCGGATATCGCCATGCGGCTGGCGCGTTCGCTGGCACGCGACTGCAACTTGGCATTTGATCACATGACAAGCATCGGCCGTCGATCGGCGCGCGAACGGGTTGCCCATCTTCTTCTGGAGTTGTTCGTTCGGTATCGGGCGCAATGGCCCGGGCATCGGATAGAGGAGATGTGTCTCCCATTGACCCAGGAGCAGATCGGGGATGCCACGGGTCTCACCTTCGTGCACGTGAATCGCGTCTTGCGTGTTCTTCGCAAGGAGCGAATTGCGGAGTTCCACTATCGGCGCCTCCGGATCCTCGACCCCGACAAGCTGATCGAAATAGCCGGGATCGATCCGCAAATCGCGATGGCTTGGCTTGATCAGCGTCCCGGATCGTGAATCGCAGTGGAACTGCAAACCAGGCGTCGATGTGGCGGAGCCTCCCCTTGGCGTGCCAACGGCATCGAACCGCTTCGTTCGCAGCGGATATCTCCAACCCATCGTTCCGAAATGGGGAACTCCAACCGGTCCTGCCCGGACAAGAGTACCGACGCACCGGGAGCAAACAACCGCTGTCGTCGAAACATCTGCCGACGACGATTACGAGGAGAGTGAACTTGAACTGCCAGGCTCCACCATGCGGCGGCGATTGATTGAAAAAGGCATCGAGCAACCATCGGCACTGTTGAAGGGGCGCATTCCGCTAACATCGCTCGTCCAAACCTTGGCGGTCGCGGAGTATCTGAACTTCCGCCATGCAGCCAATGTGCTCGGCGTCAGCCAGTCGAGTGTCAGCACGCGCGTCAAGCTGCTGGAGCAGGAGCTTGGAATCATGCTGTTCGAGCGCCTGCCGCGCGGCGTGCGGCTGACCAATGCTGGCCGCCGCTTCGTGGAAGAAGTCGCCGCGGGCGTCGAACGGCTCGATCATGCGGTGAAGACGGCAGGAATGCTGGCGCGCGGCGAGGACGGGCTCATTCGCGTTGGTGTTCATGCCCTCCATCCGGTCGGCTTCCTGATCGACTTGCTGAACCGTTACCGCGAACTGCATCCCCGTGTCGATATCCAGATCACCGAAGGTGCGACACGCGACACGTTAATGCAACTCCGTGCCGAAAATCTGGACGTCACCTTTGTGGCAGGCACACCTGTCGTCCCCTTCATCAACCCCAAAACCGGGGTCCCTTTTGCACGAAAATACAGGGTCCCGATTCCACGGTCATTGACACGCACGCGAAATTGCTGGGAAAGCCATCTCGCCCGCGCGCAATGGATGACGAAACAGGGCTACCGACGGATTCTCGAACAGGCCGTCGAAGAGGAGCGGAGCACGGTGCTGCACTGACGCGGAGCGTCCTTTTTCTTCGCCATGGTATCCGGCAGCACGCCGGCCTTTGTTTTTTGTTGCTTCTCGCCCGAACGCTTATTCTCTGATCGGCTCCGTCTCTTTTGCCGATTGGAGCCTTCATGTCGGGAACGCGCGTCCTTTGGGGTCAGATCACCGTCGTCTTCGCCGTCATCTTGACGATGACCTGGGCGGCAAGCCAATGGACGGCGTGGCGGCTCGGCTTTCAGGCGCAGCTTGGAACGCCGTGGTTCGAGCTGGCCGGATGGCCGGTCTACTACCCGCCCGCGTTCTTCTGGTGGTGGTATTCCTTCGACGCCTACGCCCCGTCGATCTTCGTCGAAGGCGGGATCATTGCGGCGTCGGGCGGCTTGATCGCCATTGCCGTCGCCATTCTCATGTCGATCATCCGCGCCCGCGAGGCGAGGAACGTCGCCACCTACGGCTCCGCCCGCTGGGCTGGAGATGCTGAAATCCGCAGCGCCGGTCTTCTCGGCCCCGATGGCGTCGTACTCGGCAAGCTGGATCGTGCCTATCTCCGCCACGATGGCCCGGAGCATGTCCTTTGCTTTGCGCCGACGCGATCCGGCAAGGGCGTGGGCCTCGTCGTGCCGACGCTGCTGACCTGGCCGGGCTCGGCGATCGTCCACGACATCAAGGGAGAAAACTGGACCCTGACGGCCGGCTTCCGGTCACGGCATGGCCGCGTACTGCTGTTCGATCCGACCGATACGAAGTCGTCGGCCTACAACCCCCTGCTTGAGGTCCGGCGCGGCGAATGGGAGGTGCGCGATGTGCAGAACATCGCCGACATTCTCGTCGACCCGGAAGGAAGTCTCGATAAGCGAAACCATTGGGAAAAGACGAGCCATAGCCTCCTGGTCGGCGCGATCCTGCATGTCCTCTATGCAGAACCCGACAAGACATTGGCCGGCGTCGCCAGTTTTCTGTCCGATCCGAAGCGCCCGGTCGAAGCGACGTTGCGCGCCATGATGTCGACGCCGCATCTTGGGAAAGCCGGCGTTCATCCCGTCATCGCGTCGTCGGCGCGCGAGCTGCTGAACAAGAGCGACAACGAACGCTCTGGCGTCCTGAGCACGGCCATGTCGTTCCTGGGACTCTATCGCGATCCCGTCGTGGCGAAGGTAACGACGCGCTGCGACTGGCGCATCTCCGATCTGGTCGGAGGCCGCAAGCCCGTGAGCCTCTACCTCGTCGTGCCGCCGTCCGACATCAACAGGACCAAGCCGCTGATCCGGCTGATCCTCAACCAGATCGGCCGGAGACTCACCGAAGAGCTGAAGGCATCAGGCCAACGTCATAGGCTGTTGCTGATGCTCGACGAGTTTCCGGCCTTGGGGCGGCTGGATTTCTTTGAATCGGCGCTCGCCTTCATGGCCGGCTACGGCCTCAAGAGCTTCCTGATCGCGCAGTCGCTCAACCAGATCGAGCGCGCCTATGGGCCGAACAACTCGATCCTCGACAACTGCCATGTCCGCGTCGCCTTCGCCACCAACGACGAGAGGACCGCGAAAAGAGTGTCGGATTCGCTCGGCACCGCGACGGAGCTGCGCGATTCCACCAACTACGCGGGGCACCGGCTTGCGCCCTGGCTTGGTCATCTGATGGTGTCACGGCAGGAAACGGCGCGGCCGCTGCTGACTCCCGGTGAGATCATGCAGCTCCCACCCGCCGACGAGATCGTCATGGTGGCGGGAACGCCGCCGATCCGCGCGAAGAAGGCGCGCTATTTCGAGGATGCGCGCCTCACCGAACGCATCCTGCCGCCACCCGAGCCTGTCGAACCCCATGCCCGCGCGGCAGCGCGATCGTCGGACGACTGGTCAAGCCTCGCGATCCCGGTCACGGCGCCACCGGCGGCGGCCAAGGACGGCGGCGGCAATGACGGCGATCCCGCCAATGCCGGCATCCGCCGTGAACCGGAGTTGCCCGAGCATGAGGAAATCGTCACGGCTGCGCGACCGCCTGAGCACGAGTTCGACATCCTCGATGATGAACCGGACGTCGACACCGCCAAGGCGCGGGCGATGCGGCAGCAAATGCGCATCGTTGCGCGTCAGGCGTCGATGAACCCGTCCGATGGCATCGAACTGTAGGAGACGGCCATGCAGACCAAAACCCGCATGAACGTCTATTTCGATCCGGCGCTGTTGAAACAGGTCGAGGCGCTGGCGCTCCGGCGCGACGTCTCCAAATCCGCCGTGATCGAAGCCGCTGTCGCATCCTTCCTCTCGGCCGACGCCTCCGAGCGGCTGGAGGCGGTGTTCGCCCGGCGCATGGACAAACTCGGCCGCCAGATCGACACGCTCGACGAAGATCTCGCCATCCTGGGCGAGACCGTCTCGCTGTTCATTCGCTTTTGGCTGACCGTCACGCCGCCGCTGTCAGAAACTGCGCAGGCGTCGTCGCGTGCCAAGGGCGCGGAGCGGTTCGACGGCTTTCTGCAATCGCTTGGAAGAAGGTTGGCAACGGGTGACAGGTTCCTGAAAGAACTATCGCGCGACGTCGACTCGCTGCGCCGCGGAAGCATTGGTTCCGATAGTGACAAGCCGAATGGCGATCCCGCCTGAATATTCAATCCCGCCGTTTACCGCCTTTTCTTCGCTATGGCCGCACGGCCTTCGATACTTGTTGCCGAGGCCCAATTTCCGGCTCCTTTAATCATCCCCGATCCAGGGCCGCGTGTCGAGCGGTCCCACGGAAGAAGGGGGCGACATGGCGGAAACTCACCGGAAATCGGAGGCGACGACGCGGGGCGCGCGCATGCTGCGCACCGCGCTTGGCCCTGCTATCGCCCGGTTTCTTGAGGACGCAAGCGTCGTCGAGGTGATGCTCAACCCGGACGGGCGGCTCTGGATCGACCGGCTTTCCGAAGGACTGTCCGACACCGGCGAGCGCCTGTCGTCCGCCGATGGCGAACGGATCATCCGGCTCGTCGCCCATCACGTCGGAGCCGAAGTGCATCCCGGTTCGCCACGCGTCTCGGCCGAGCTGCCGGAGACGGGCGAACGGTTCGAGGGGCTGCTCCCGCCGGTCGTCGCCGCACCCGCTTTCGCCATCCGCAAGCCGGCCGTCGCCATTTTCAGCCTCGCCGACTACGTCGCCGCCGGCATCATGACGGAGGCGCAGGCCGAGGTGCTGCGCCAGGCCGTGGTGTCGCGCGCCAACATCCTCGTTGCCGGCGGCACCTCTACCGGCAAGACCACGCTCACCAATGCGCTGCTGGCCGAAGTCGCCAAGGGCACCGATCGCGTCGTCATCATCGAGGACACGCGCGAACTACAGTGTGCGGCGCCCAACCTCGTCGCCATGCGCACGAAGGATGGCGTCGCCACGCTCTCCGATCTGGTCCGGTCCAGCCTGCGCCTGCGACCCGACCGCATTCCCATCGGCGAGGTGCGCGGCGCGGAGGCTTTGGACCTGCTCAAGGCGTGGGGCACCGGCCACCCCGGCGGCATCGGCACCATCCACGCCGGCACCGGCATCGGCGCGCTGCGCCGTCTCGAACAGCTCATTCAGGAAGCCGTCGTCACCGTCCCGCGTGCGCTGATTGCCGAGACGATCGACCTCGTGGCTGTCCTGTCCGGCCGCGGATCACAGCGCCGGCTTTCCGAACTCGCCCGCGTCGAGGGCCTCGGTCCCGACGGCGATTACCGCGTCATCCCCGCAACCCCAGCCCCCAGAGGAGACCCCACATGATCCGTCATGCCTTGCGCATTCGCCGCCACATCGCCACGGCCGCCGCCGTCGCCTATGTCAGCCTGATCCTCACACCGGCCGCCCATGCCTCCGGCTCGTCGATGCCGTGGGAGGCGCCGCTGCAATCCATCCTCCAGTCGATCGAAGGTCCGGTCGCCAAAATCATCGCCGTCATTATCATCATCGTCACCGGCCTGACGCTGGCCTTCGGCGATACGTCGGGCGGCTTCCGACGCCTGATCCAGATCGTCTTCGGTCTCAGCATCGCGTTCGCCGCGTCGAGCTTCTTCCTGTCGTTCTTCTCCTTCGGCGGCGGAGCGCTCGTCTGATGGAGGAGCCGGTCCCCGGATATTCCGTCCCTGTCCACCGCGCGCTGACCGAGCACATCCTGCTCGGCGGCGCCCCGCGCGCGCTCGCCATCATGAACGGAACGCTCGCGGGGGCGGTGGGCCTCGGCCTGCGGCTCTGGCTGGTCGGGCTGGCGCTCTGGGCCATCGGCCATTTCGCGGCGGTCTGGGCAGCCAAGCGTGATCCGCTCTTCGTCGACGTGGTGCGCCGCCATCTGCGCATCCCCGGCCACCTTGGCGTTTGAGAAGGCCACACCCATGATGAACCTCGCCGAATACCGCCGCACCGCCACCCGCCTTGCCGACTTCCTGCCCTGGGCTGCGCTCTGCGGCGAGGGCGTCGTGCTCAACAAGGACGGCTCCTTCCAGCGCACCGCGCGTTTCCGTGGCCCCGATCTCGACAGCGCCGTGCCGGCCGAGCTGGTCGCTGTCGCCAGCCGTCTCAACAACGCCTTCCGCCGCCTCGGAAGCGGCTGGGCCATCTTCGTCGAGGCGCAGCGCCACGCGGCCGCGACCTATCCAACAAGCAAATTCGCCGATCCAGCATCCGCCCTGATCGACGCCGAACGCAAGGCGGATTTCGAGGAAACAGGCAGCCATTTCGAGTCGAGCTATTTCCTGACCTTCCTCTATTTGCCGCCCGCCGAGGATGCGGCGCGCGCGGAAAGCTGGCTCTATGAGGGTCGCGAGCAATCCGGCGTCGATGCCCGCGAGATACAGCGTGCCTTCGCCGATCGCACCGACCGCGTGCTGCAACTGGTCGAAGGCTTCATGCCGGAATGCGCCTGGCTCGATGACGCCGCGACGCTGACCTACCTGCATTCGACGGTTTCCACGAAGCGCCATCGCGTCCGCGTGCCGGAAACCCCGATCTATCTCGACGCGCTGCTGGCCGACCAGCCGCTGACCGGCGGGCTGCAGCCGCGATTGGGATCGACGCATCTGCGCGTCCTCACCATCGTCGGATTCCCCACCGCGACCACGCCCGGAATCTTCGACGAACTGAACCGGCTCGCATTTCCCTATCGCTGGTCGACACGGGCGATCCTGCTCGACAAGACCGACGCCATAAAGCTGCTGACGAAGATCAGGCGGCAATGGTTCGCCAAGCGCAAGTCGATCGCCGCGATCCTCAAGGAAGTCATGACCAACGAGGCCAGCGTCCTCGTCGACACGGACGCCGCGAACAAGGCCGCCGATGCGGACCTCGCGCTTCAGGAGCTTGGCGCGGATTACGCCGGTCAGGCTTACGTCACCGCCACGGTGACGGTCTGGGATGACGATCCGCGCCTTGCCGACGAGAAGCTGAGGCTGGTGGAGAAGGTCATTCAGGGCCGCGATTTCACAGCCATGTCCGAGACGATCAATGCCGTGGATGCTTGGCTCGGCTCCTTGCCCGGCCATGTCTACGCCAATGTCCGGCAACCGCCGATTTCGACGCTCAATCTCGCCCACATGATCCCCCTGAGCGCCGTGTGGGCGGGGCCGGAACGGGACGAGCATTTCGATGCGCCCCCGCTGCTTTACGGCAGAACGGAAGGCTCGACCCCGTTCCGGTTTTCCCTCCACGTCGGCGATGTCGGCCACACCCTGATCGTCGGCCCCACAGGCGCCGGCAAATCGGTGCTGCTGGCGCTCATGGCGCTGCAATTCCGGCGCTACGAGGGAAGCCAGGTCTTCGCCTTCGATTTCGGCGGCTCGATCCGCGCCGCCGCTCTCGCCATGGGCGGCGACTGGCACGATCTCGGTGGCGGCCTGACTGAAGGCGCGGACACCTCGGTTTCGCTCCAGCCGCTGGCCCGCGTCCACGACACCTATGAACGCGCATGGGCCGCCGACTGGATCGTCGCCATCCTCATGCGCGAGGGCGTGCCCGTAACGCCCGACGTCAAGGAGCATCTCTGGTCGGCGCTGACCTCGCTCGCGAGCGCCCCGGTCACTGAGCGCACCATCACCGGCCTTTCGGTCCTGCTGCAATCGAACGACCTCAAGCAGGCGCTTCGGCCCTATTGCGTCGGCGGACCCTATGGCCGGCTGCTCGACGCTGAGATCGAGCATCTGGGCGAAGCGTCGGTGCAGGCGTTCGAGACCGAGGGCCTGATCGGCACCGGTGCCGCGCCCGCCGTGCTCGCCTATCTGTTCCACCGCATCGGCGACCGGCTGGACGGCAGCCCGACGCTGCTCATCATCGACGAAGGCTGGCTCGCCCTCGACGATAAAGGGTTCGCAGGGCAATTGCGGGAATGGCTGAAGACGCTGCGCAAGAAGAACGCCAGCGTGATTTTCGCCACGCAATCGCTCTCCGACATCGACGGCAGCGCAATCGCGCCCGCCATCATCGAAAGCTGCCAGACGCGGCTCCTCCTGCCCAACGAGCGCGCGATCGAGCCACAGATCACGGCGATCTATCGCCGCTTCGGGCTCAACGATCGCCAGATCGAAATCCTGGCAAGAGCCACGCCGAAGCGGGACTATTACTGCCAGAGCCGACGCGGCAACCGGCTGTTCGAGCTGGGCCTGTCCGACGTCGGGCTGGCGCTGACCGCCGCGTCTTCCAAGACCGATCAGAGCGCCATCGCCCGCATCCATGCCGAACATGGAAGCGACGGCTTCCTCGCCGCCTGGCTGCGCCTGCGCGGCGTCGAATGGGCCGCCGACCTCATTCCCGACCTCACCAACCTGGAGACACCATCATGAAGATCCGTCGATCCCGCGCGACCCTGCTTGCCGCATCCATCCTCTCGTTTCCACTTGTCCTGTCGCCGGTGCTGGCGCCTCCCGCCGCCGCACAGTGGATCGTCTACGACCCCACGAACTACGTCCAGAACGTGCTGACGGCGGCGCGCACGCTGGAGCAGATCAACAACCAGATCACCTCGCTCCAGAACGAAGCCCAGATGCTCATCAATCAGGCCCGCAACCTTGCGAGCCTGCCATATTCGTCCCTTCAGCAGCTTCAGCAGTCAGTCCAGCGTACGCAGCAGCTTCTCAGCCAGGCGCAGCGCATCGCCTTCGACGTGCAGCAGATCGATCAGGCGTTTCAGGGCCAATACGGCAACGTCTCGCTCTCGGCCACGCAGCAGCAGCTTGTCGCCGATGCGCGCAGCCGCTGGCAGAACACGGTCGGCGGCTTGCAGGACGCCATGCGCGTGCAGGCCGGCGTCGTCGGCAATATCGACACCAACCGCGCCGAGATGACCGCGCTGGTCGGCCAGAGCCAGGGCGCGACCGGAGCGTTGCAAGCGACGCAGGCCGGCAATCAGCTTCTCGCGCTTCAGGCCCAGCAGCTTTCCGACCTGGTCGCTCTGATCTCGGCCAATGGCCGCGCCGATGCGCTCACCGAGGCCGAACGCGCGGCCGCCGCCGAACAGGGCCGCGAACAGCGCCGCCGCTTCCTGACGCCAGGCTCGGGCTACCAGCCCGGCAATGCGCAGATGTTCCCCGGCGGCAATTGAGGGCTTGAGGATGGACGGCAAGATGCTGGCCCGGCTGGGCGCTATCGTCTTCGTCGCCGTCGCGATCACCGCGACGGCGATAGAGATGACCCGAAAGGAAGACGCGCCGGCATCCGAGCCGGTGCGCCTCATCGAACCGTCGCGCGATCCGCTGCGCGAGGCCCAGCGCCGGTGCCAGCGTCTTGGCGAGGCGGCCGCAAACGACCCCGAATGCCTCGCGGTCTGGGCCGAGACCCGCGACCGCTTTCTTGGTCGCACGCCGGCCCCGTCCGCACCCGCCGGCGAAGGGCGGTGATCCATGGGCGGCAGCGGCGTCATCGACAATTTCCTTGGAGTCTTCACCTCCTATATCGACTCAGGCTTCGGCCTGCTCGGCGGCGAGGTGGCCTTTATAGCCACCACTCTCATCGTCATCGACGTGACCCTTGCAGCCCTTTTCTGGGCCTGGGGCGCGGATGACGACATCATCGCCCGGCTGGTCAAGAAGACCCTCTTCGTCGGCGTCTTCGCCTACATCATCGGCAACTGGAACAATCTGGCGAAGATCGTCTTCGACAGCTTCGCCGGCCTCGGCCTCATGGCGTCGGGCACCAGCTTCACCACAGCGGATCTCCTGCGCCCCGGCAAGGTGGCGCAGACCGGCCTCGACGCCGCCCGGCCGCTGCTCGAATCCATCTCCGACCTGATGGGCTGGATCGCCTTCTTCGAGAACTTCATCCAGATCGCTTGCCTGCTGTTCGCGTGGGCGCTGGTGCTTCTGGCGTTTTTCATCCTCGCCATCCAGCTCTTCATCACGCTCATCGAATTCAAGCTCACCACCTTGGCGGGCTTCGTGCTGATCCCCTTCGGCCTGTTCGGCAAGACTGCCTTCATGGCCGAACGGGTGCTCGGCAACGTCATCTCGTCGGGCATCAAGGTTCTGGTGCTGGCCGTCATCATCGGCATCGGCTCGACGCTGTTTTCGCAGTTCACAGCCGGCTTCGGCGGCACGACACCCAGCATCGACGATGCGATGGCCGTCGTTCTCGCAGCCCTCTCGCTGCTTGGCCTCGGCATCTTCGGCCCCGGCATCGCCAACGGTCTCGTCTCCGGCGGCCCGCAGCTCGGCGCAGGCGCGGCCGTCGGCACTGGCCTTGCCGCTGGCGGGATGATCGTCGCCGGTGCTGGCGCCGCTGGCCTCGCCGCGAAGGGCGGAGCCGCCGCGCTCTCCGGGGGAGCCGCAGCCGTGCGCGGCGGCGCGGCCGCAGCCGGAGCCGCTTCCACCGCCTACAGCCTCGGTTCCCTGGGTCAGTCCGGCGCGGCCGGTGTCGCCTCCGGTGTTGGCGGCATGGCGCGCGCAGCCGGTAGCGCGGCCGTGTCGCCGCTTCGCCGTGCCGCCCAAAGCGTCAAATCCAGCTTCTCCGAAGGCGCAAAGGCCAGCTTCGGCGCGACCGGCGGCTCTTCCACCATGGGCACGGTCGGCGGCGAAGCCGGGTCGGCCGCTGCCCCGGCCGGATCTTCCGCCGGCGGGCCGCCTGCCTGGGCGCAGAGCATGAAGCGCTCGCAGCAACTCTCCCACGGCGTCACCGCCGCAGCGCACGCCGTTCGTTCCGGCGACAGCCATGGCGGCGGCTCCTCCATCAATCTTTCCGAAAGCGACCGCACATGAGCTTCTTCAAACGTCCCGCCACCCATTACGGCAAGACCCCCGAACCCGAGACCCCATACCAGAAGGCCGCACAGGTCTGGGATGAGCGCATCGGCTCCGCCCGCGTGCAGGCTAAAAACTGGCGCTATATGGCCTTCGGCTCGCTGATCCTGTCGGCCGGCTTCGCCGCCGCGCTCGTCTGGCAATCGGCGCGGGGAACCGTCGTGCCTTGGGTGGTGCAGGTCGACAATCTCGGCCAGTCGCAGGCCGTCGCGCCCGCGCAAGCCGATTACCGCCCGACCGATCCGCAAGTGGCATGGCATCTCGCACGCTTCATCGAGCAGGTCCGCGCGATCCCGGCCGACGCCATCATCGTCCGGCAGAACTGGCTCCGGGCCTACGAGTTCACCACCGATCGCGGCGCAACGGCGCTTAACGACTATGCGCGGGCGAACGATCCGTTCACGAGGGTCGGCCGTCAGCAGGTGGCGGTCGAGGTCTCCAGCGTCATTCGCGCGTCTCCGGACAGCTTCCGCATCGCCTGGACCGAGCGCCGCTACGAAAACGGCCAGCTCGCCGCCACCGACCGATGGACCGCCATCCTCACCATAGTCGTGCAGCCGCCGCGCGACGCCGAACGCCTGAGGGCCAATCCTCTCGGCATCTACGTCAACGCAATCTCGTGGTCGCGGGAGATGAGCCAATGATCCGACCGACGATCCGCACAACCGGAAAACCGGCTTTCCGTAAATCCGCTTCCGCGCTTGTGCTGCTTTCCGCGTTCACGCTTGCCGGCTGCGCCACCAACAGGCCGCCGCTAATCAGCTACGACGCCGACGTGCCGCCGTTGCCGGCTGTTCCCGCCGTGGTCACGGACCAGACGCCGCGGCCGCTGCATGTCCCGCCGGCCTGGACGCCAAGCAGGGGCGGAACCGCCGCCGGCACGCCGACAGCCCGCGTCGAGAACGCCAATGCCGCCGCCCGCGTCGAGCCACGTCGCGAGGGCTATTACAACGCCATCCAGATTTACCCCTGGAGCGAAGGCGCGCTCTATCAGGTCTATGCCGCTGTCGGCCAGATCACCAACATCGCGCTCGAACCCGGCGAAAGCCTGACCGGCGCGGGACCGATCGCAGCTGGCGACACCGCTCGCTGGATCATCGGCGACACCGAGAGCGGTTCGGGTATCACCCGGCGCGTGCATGTGCTGGTCAAGCCGACGCGCGCCGACATCTCGACCAACCTCGTCATCACCACCGACCGCCGCATCTACATGATCGAGTTGCGCGCGCGGGATGCCCTCTACATGCCGGCCGTCGCCTGGGCCTATCCGGCGCCGCCCGCAGGGCAACGCCAGAGCGTGCCCGCAACCCCGGTCATTCCAACGGCCAGCGCCCGAAACTACCGCTACGGGTTGACCGGCGACACGCCGCCCTGGCGGCCGGTCTCGGTCTATGACGACGGCCGCCGCGTCTATGTCGAATTCCCGCGCGGCATCGTGCAGGGCGAGATGCCGCCCATCTTCGTCATCGGCTCGGACGGCGAGCCGCAGATCGTCAACAGCCGCATCCACCAGAACATCCTGATCGTCGACCGTCTGTTCGGCGCTGCCGAACTTCGTTTTGGCGGCGGCGACCGCCAGCAGACCGTCAGGATCGTCCGAACCGACGGGAGGCCCGCGTCATGAGCGACACAGAAACCACCCCGGCCGCGCCGATGCGTCTGCGCGCCGACGCGCCGCGCGTCACCCGCCTGTCCCGAAAGGTGCTCGCCGGCATCGGCGTGGTGGCTTCCCTCGGCATCGGCGGCGCGCTGATCTATGCGCTCCAGACCCGCGATGCCGGCACTGGCGGGGACGAGCTTTATTCCACCAACAACCGCGCCACGGCCGACGGTCTCGCGGGCCTGCCGCGCGACTATACCGGCCCGGTCCTCGGGCCGGCGCTGCCCGGCGACCTCCGCCGACCGATCCTCGACGCTCAGAACCGGGGGCAACCCGTCGTGCCGCCCGCGATGACGACGCCGGCGGTTGATCCCGAGGAACAGCGCCGTCTCGCCGAAGAGGAAGCCGCGCGCCTGAGCCGCGTCTTCTTTCAGACGGCTCCCGGCACGGTCGCCACGGCCGGAGCGGCGGGCGATATGTCGATGCCCAACCTCGCCGGCCTTGGCCTGCCTGGTCAGATGGGAACGCCGACGGCGCAGGACCGACAGGCGGCGTTCCTCAACGCAGCCGTCGACCGGCGTACCGTCGCGGCCGATCGCGTCATGGCCCCGGTGTCGCCTTACGTGCTTCAGGCGGGGGCGGTGATTTCCGCCGCGCTCATCACCGGCATCCGTTCCGATCTGCCCGGACAGATCACCGCGCAGGTCACGGAGCACGTCTACGACAGCCCGACGGGCCGCATCCTGCTCGTCCCGCAGGGCACGCGCATCATCGGCCAATACAGCAACGATGTCGGCTTCGGGCAACGCCGTGTCCTGCTCGTCTGGAATCGGCTGATCTTCCCGAATGGCCGCTCGATCGTTCTCGAGCGCCAGCCGGGCGCCGACACGCAGGGCTATGCCGGTCTTGAGGATGGCGTCGACTATCACTGGTGGGATCTGATGAAGGCCGCTGGCCTGTCGACCCTACTCGCGGTCGGGTCCGAACTGGCAGTCAGCGACGAGGATCGCCTGATACGCGCTATCCGCGACGGCGCGCAGGACACCATCAACGATGCCGGCCAGCAGATCGTTCGCCGCCAGTTGCAGGTCGCGCCCACGCTGACGATCCGGCCGGGATTCCCGGTCCGCGTGATCGTGACGCGCGATTTGGTCCTGGAACCCTATGGAGGCTAACCCATGGCCAAACTCAAGCTCGGCCCAATCGTCGATGACAAGCCCGTCAAGATCACGATGGAGCTTCCGGCCGCTCTCCACCGCGACCTCGCAGCCTATGCCGAAGTGCTGGCGCGCGAGACCGGACAGCCGGTAGGCGATCCGGTCCGACTCATCGTGCCCATGCTGGAGCGATTCATCGCCACCGATCGAGGGTTCGCGAAGGCGCGACGGGCCTCGGACTGATCCGTCTCGGATACTTCAGCGCATTGCGGGGTGCCGCCAGCGCACACCCACAATTGCGGCACGCTACGGACCGCCGATCCTTCGCCATGGTTCGCCACAGCCCGCTGTCGCCGCCGACAGCCGAACGCAACGGTGAACCAGACACATGCCCGATCAACACACTCCTCGACGTAGAAGCCGTTCCCGGCGTCCCGCACCGGAGACGCTGCCGGACGATCTCTACTTCTATCTCGACACCGCCAATGACGATCAGCCCGCCGAACCGGAGCGCCGTCCCAAGCGGGCGCGGCGTCGCTCGTCACCGCCGAAGGATGACCCCACGACCTGGCGCGTGGTCGACGACTGGCCGGAGAAAGTGCCGATCACCGAGGCCGAGATCGAGGTGTTCGAGCGCTATTTCGCGGATGTCTTCGACAGGCTGTTCGGCCCCATTGACGACCCCAAAAATGCCTTGACTTCGTTATCTCAAATTGATAACAAAAAGCCATGAGCGAGGGTCGCGATCCGGGCCTCGATACGCTTCTCGATCTTGACGGTCAGGTACTCGTCGTCGATCCCGAAGGTGGTCATTGGGTCAAGTTCGTCGTCACGCGCGTTCCGGTCTCAGCCGAAAAGCCGCATGGCCTCGACTACTCGCTCACGCTTCACGGGCCCTCGGGCGAACGGCTGGTCGGCTTCGACAACGCCCATCCGGTCGGCCGAGGCAAGCGCAGCGAGCCGATGGATCATCGCCACAGGCTCCAGGCCGTGAAGCCATACGACTATCAGGACGCGGCCACGCTGCTGGCCGACTTCTGGCAGTTGGTGGATGCGGTGTTGAAGGAGCGAGGCGTGCTGTCATGACGACGTTGAAAGTCGGAATAGCCGACTACGAGGAGATGAAGGCCCGCACCATGCGGATCGCGAAAGGCGAGGAGAAGCCTGCCACCGGAGATCCGAAGGTGTGGTTCACCTCCACGGAATCATTCGCCAAGGTACTGTCGGCGGGCAATCGCGAACTGCTGCGCATCATCGACGAGCATGCGCCGGGTTCGCTGGAGGAACTGGCTCAGATCACCGGCCGGGCCAAATCCAACCTGTCGCGCACGCTCAAAACCATGGCCGGCTACGGCCTTGTCCGCATGGAGAAGGGCAAGGGGCTCAAGCTCGCGCCCAAGGTGGTTCATGACCGGGTAGAACTGGCCTTGCCGCTGACCGAGCGCCGCAAGGCGACGGGAGGCCGGCGATGAATACGCACAGCCCCCATGTCGCCATCCGCGCCGCGCTCTATCTGCGCGTCTCGACCACGCGGCAGGCCGAGCATGATGTTTCGATCCCCGATCAGCGCAAGCAGGGCGAAACCTGGTGCGCCTCGCGCGGCTTCCAGCTTGTCGAGACCTTCGTGGAGGCTGGGGCTTCCGCCACGAACGACCGCCGGCCCGAGTTCCAGCGCATGATCGAGGCGGGCACGTCCAAGCCCGCGCCCTTCGATGTCGTCGTGGTTCACAGCTTCTCGCGCTTCTTCCGCGATCACTTCGAGCTGGAGTTCTACGTCCGTAAGCTCGCCAAGAACGGCGTCAAACTCGTCTCCATCACGCAGGAGATGGGTGACGATCCCATGCACGTCATGATGCGCCAGATCATGGCGCTGTTCGACGAGTATCAGTCGAAGGAAAACGCCAAGCACGTCCTGCGCGCCTTGAAGGAGAATGCGAGGCAAGGCTTCTGGAACGGCTCGCTGCCGCCCATCGGATATCGCGTGATCGATGCCGAGCAGCGTGGATCGAAGATGAAGAAGAAGCTGGAGATTGACCCGCTGCACGCCGACACCGTGCGGCTGATCTTCCGCCTCGCGCTGGAAGGTGACGGTATGTCCGGCCCGATGGGCGCGAAAGCCATCGTCACCTACCTCAACAGAAACCGCATGTTCACCCGCAACGGCGGGCGTTGGGGCATCGGCCAGCTTCACCGCATCCTGACCCGGCGCACCTATATGGGCGAGCATCAGTTCAACCGGCGCTCCAAGGCCAACGAAGTGAAGCCCAAGGAGGAGGTCGTCACCGTCCCGGTGCCGCCTCTGATCGACGCCGAGACCTTCGAGACGTTGCAGAAGCGTTTGCAGGCTCGCAACCCGAAGGTGCTCCCGCCGCGTGTGGTCAGCGGCCCGACCTTGCTGACGGGCATCTGCTATTGCGGCAATTGCGGCGGGGCCATGACGCTGCGCACCGGCAAGAATGGCCGCTACCGCTACTATGCCTGCTCGATTAGGGCGCGGCAGGGAGAAACCGGCTGCAAGGGCCGCGCGATCCCGATGGACAAGCTGGACGGCATCGTCGTCAACCATATCGAGGAACGGCTGCTCGATCCCGAACGACTGGAAGACCTGCTTACCTCGGTCGTTGACAGGCGGCAGGAGGGCGTCGAACGGCGCAGCCAGCATATCGCCGAGTTGCACCAGCGCGCGGCCGAGGCAGATATGCGTCTCAAGCGGCTTTACGATGCCATCGAAGCCGGCTCGCTCGATCCGGCCGAATCCGCGCTTGGTGAGCGTATTGCCGGGCTGACCGCGATTCGGGATCAGGCACGGACCGATGCAACCCGCATCCAGGCCATGCTGGAAAGCGCCTCCCATCGGTCCATCACGCCGGAAGCGGTAAGGGAATTCGCGGGTGACGCCCGAGAGCGGATCAGACTCGGAAAGGGCGGCTATCGGCGGGACCACCTGCGCGCGCTCGCACAGCGCGTCGAGGTCGCCGACGACGAAATCCGCATCATGGGGACCAAAAGCAACCTCTTGAGGACGCTTGTGGCTGCTAAAGGAGGGAAATCGGCGGGAATCGGCGTTCCCACTTTTGTTCCGAAGTGGCGGAGAGAGCGGGATTCGAACCCGCGATACGGTTCCCCGTATACACACTTTCCAGGCGTGCGCCTTCAACCACTCGGCCACCTCTCCGTCTCTGCGCCTGGTCGCGGCCGGTTGTGCCGCCAGGGTCGGGCAAGCGCTGCCCTCGGGACCATCCGGCGGGAAGCCGCCGCAGGCGCCGTCGATCCACCGGCACCCGATCCCAGCGCCCAGCCTGGAGCGGGGACGCGGGGCTCATCTAGTCGATCCGAAGGCGAATGCCAAGCCAAAATGGCGGGAAAAGTCGCGGCGGTGGACGGTTCCTGCTTCATGCCGCTTCCGGCACGGGGCAGGGCGCGGCGGTGGGTGCAGATTCGAGCTGCCCAATTCGGTCCCGGCGATTGCGCCGGCGCGCGCCGCGTCCTATCTGTGATCAGGAAACAGATGCTGGACGGACGGTCACCGATGCTGCGATTCCTGTTCCGGCTGGCTGCCATGGTGGCGCTGGCAGTGTCGGTCATCATGGCCGTGCTCGACGCCACGCGCACGGTCGCCGCTTCGCAACTGGTGATGACGCCGCTCAAGACGAGCTGGAATGCCGTCTCGCCGCAGACGCTCGGCGCCGCCGAAGCCTATGTGCGGGAAAAGGTGCAGCCCGTCCTGTGGGACACCGCCGTCAATTGGATGCTGAACCAGCCGGGCTTTGCCGTGTTCGCGGTGCTGGCATTCCTGCTCTATGCCGTCGGCTACAAGCCCAGGCGCAGGGCAGGGCGTCACGCCGCCGCCTGAGCCCGGCGCTGTAGACGCGAAAGGGAGACCGGACATGTTTTTCCTCAGCGACATGCTGAACAAGAAGCTGAACCTGCCGAAGCCGGGCGAGGCGCTGCCGGGCCGCGAGAAGCCCATTCCCACCGCCGAAACGCATTTCGTTTCGGGGCGGCCGCTGAAGGGCCCTTATCCCGACGGGCTGGAGACGGCGCTGTTCGGCATGGGCTGCTTCTGGGGTGCGGAACGCCTGTTCTGGCAGACCGAAGGCGTGTGGGTGACGGCTTCAGGCTATGCCGGCGGCCTCACGGCCAATCCGACCTACCAGGAAACCTGTACCGGCCTGACCGGCCATGCCGAGGTCGTGCTGGTGGTGTTCGATCCGAAGGTCGTGTCCTATTCGGACCTGCTGAAGATTTTCTGGGAAGCGCACGACCCGACCCAGGGCATGCGCCAGGGCAACGATGTCGGCACCACCTACCGCTCGGCCATCTTCACCTTCGGCGAGGCCCAGCACCAGGCCGCGCTCGCCTCGCGCGACGCCTACCAGGCGGCGCTTGCGGCCACCGGGCGCGGGAAGATCACCACCGAGATCGCGCCCGCGCCGGAATTCTACTTCGCCGAGGCGGAACACCAGCAATATCTGGCCAAGAACCCGGACGGCTATTGCGGGCTGAAGGGCACGGGCGTGGCCTGCGCAGTGCCCGTTTCGGTCTGAGGCCGACCTTTCGAGACCGGCCGCCTGCCTGCCAGGCGCGCCGGTTCCCGCCCTTTCCCGGGGGCCAAGATTCCGGATGAATTTTGTTTGCGGCCGTGCAAGATAGGCCGCGCGCGGGAGGGCGACACTCCTGCCGGAGCCGCATTCCGGGCGCCGATGAGGCGGCGGTCGCGGAAGTACGACTGAAGAAGACAAACCGACAGGGTGTGGACATGAAACGTATCGTTCTCGGCCTTCTGGCCGCTACCGCAATGGCTCTTCCGGCCTTCGCCGCGGACGTGCAGCCGGCGCTGCTCTACGATCTCGGCGGCAAGTTCGACAAGTCGTTCAACGAAGCGGCCTATCACGGGGCGGAGAAGTTCAAGGAAGAAACCGGCATTGCCTACGTCGAGTTCGAGGTGTCGAACGCCTCGCAGCGCGAGCAGGCGCTGCGCCGCTTCGCCGAGGACGGCCGCAACCCGATCGTCATGGCCGGCTTTTCCTGGGTGGATTCGCTGACCAAGGTCGCTGCCGAATATCCCGAGCTGAAGTTCGCCATCATCGACGACGCGGTCGATCTGCCCAATGTGCGCTCGCTGAAGTTCAAGGACAATGAGGGCTCCTATGTGGTCGGCGTTCTGGCGGCCATGGCCTCCAAGACCAAGAAGGTCGGCTTCATCGGCGGCATGGACGTTCCGCTGATCCGCAATTTCGAATGCGGCTATGTCGGCGGCGCCAAGGCCGCGGGTGCAACGGATGTCATCCAGAACATGACCGGCGACACGCCGGCCGCCTGGAACGACCCGGCCAAGGGCGGCGAGATCGCCAAGACGCAGATGGACCAGGGCGCGGACGTCATCTATGCGGCGGCGGGCGGCACCGGCGTGGGCGTGCTGCAGGCGGCGGCCGACGCCGGCAAGCTGGGCGTCGGCGTGGATTCCAACCAGAACGGCCTGCATCCCGGCAAGGTGCTGACTTCCATGCTGAAGCGGGTGGACGTGGCCGTCTACAGCGCCTTCATGGACGCCAAGGACGACAAGTTCACTGCCGGCGTCAACAATCTCGGCCTCAAGGAGGGCGGGGTCGACTATGCGGTGGACGAAAACAACAAGGATCTCATCACACCGGAAATGCAGGCGGCGGTCGAAAAGGCCAAGGCCGACATCATCGACGGCAAGATCCAGGTGCACGACTACAACACCGACAGCAGTTGCCCCTATTGATCTGCCTGACGATGTGAATGGCTGTGGATCGCCGGGCTTTGCCCGGCGGTTCCGTTTCCGGAGGGGTGATGAAGGCCATCGTCGAGCCGATGGGGCCCCACATATTGCCGCCAGCCGAAAGGGCGCGCTCCTACCAGTGCGGCGGCTTCGTCACCGGCACCTCCGGCGCCGTCTGCTCCTCCAGAGAGAGGAAGCGCATGGTCAAGGCGTCCAGCTTGCGCTGCAATGCGTCGATGGTCTTCCACTGCTCGGCGATCTGGCCGGACAGTTCCTCGATCATGCGCTCCTGCTCGGCCGAACGGATTTCCAGTATTGTCAGCTTGTCGGCGGGCATGCCGGCCTCCTGTTCCATTGCCACAGCCCCGCCGGTCCGAGCCCGTGCGCGGCCGCAGGCCTGAATGCTTCGCCGCTTTCGACATTGGCAAGGGCACCGGCATTTGTCGAGAGGCGGAGCCCGCCCGCGCCGATTGGCAGGGGGCGAACGGCATGCTAGTCAGCATGGCCAAGCGATAAAAACAATGGGAACCGCCGCATGGCGCCAGCCGCAATCGAGCTGATCGGCATCAACAAGAGCTTCGGCGCCGTGCATGCCAACCGCGATATCAACCTGGAGATCGCGCGGGGCACCATTCATGGAATCGTGGGCGAGAACGGCGCCGGCAAGTCGACGCTCATGTCGATCCTCTATGGTTTCTACCAGGCCGACAGCGGCGAAATCCGCGTCAACGGCAAGCCGACGGCGATCAGGACGTCGAACGACGCCATCGCCGCCGGCATCGGCATGGTCCACCAGCACTTCATGCTGGTGGAGAACTTCACCGTTCTGGAGAACGTCATCCTCGGCGCCGAGAGCCAGGCGCTGCTCGGCTCGTCCATCGCCAGGGCGCGCTCGGAACTGGTGCGGCTGGAGCGCGAATACGGGCTCCAGGTCGATCCCGAGGCGCTGATCGAGGAATTGCCGGTCGGTCTCCAGCAGCGGGTGGAGATCCTCAAGGCGCTCTATCGCGGCGCCGAAATCCTAATCCTGGACGAGCCGACGGGCGTGCTGACGCCTGCGGAGGCGGACCACCTGTTCCGCATCCTCGGCCAGCTCAAGGCGCAGGGCAAGACGGTGGTGCTGATCACGCACAAGCTGCGCGAGATCATGGCCGTCACCGACACTGTCTCGGTGATGCGGCAGGGCGCCATGGTGGCCACCCGCAAGACCTCCGACACCACGGTCGAGGAACTCGCCGAACTGATGGTGGGGCGTCGCGTGCTGCTGCGCGTGCAGAAGGGCGAGGCCAAGGCCGGCGCGGTGAAGCTGTCGGTGCGCAATCTGGTGGTGAAGGACCAGCGCGGCGTCACCATGGTGGACGACGTGTCCTTCGACGTGCGTGCCGGCGAGATCGTCGGCATAGCCGGGGTGGCGGGCAACGGCCAGTCGGAGCTGCTGGAGGCGATTTCCGGCATCCGCCATGCCGTGTCGGGCAGCGTGACGCTGGACGGAAAGCCGATCGACCTGACCGGTGCGGCCGATCCGGCCGAACTGCGCCAGAGGGGGCTGGCCCACGTTCCGGAAGACCGCCACCATGTCGGGCTCGTGCTTCCCTTCGAGGAGAACGAGAACTCGATCCTCGGCTATCACGGCCAGGCGCGCTACCTGAAGGGGCCGCTTCTGGATGTCGACGCCATCCTTGCCGACGCCAGGGACAAGATCGACAAATACGACATCCGTCCCCCCAATTGCCGGCTCAAGACGGCGAATTTTTCCGGCGGCAACCAGCAGAAGATCGTGCTGGCGCGCGAGATGGAGCAGGACCCCGGCGTGCTGATGGTCGGCCAGCCGACGCGCGGCGTCGATGTCGGGGCCATCGAGTTCATCCACAAGCGGCTGATCGCGATGCGCGATGCGGGCAAGGCGGTGCTGCTCGTCTCGGTCGAACTGGACGAGATTCGTTCCCTGGCCGACCGCATCCTGGTGATGTTCGCCGGCCGCATCGTCGGCGAGCGTGGCCCCGACGCCACGGAAGGCGAACTCGGCCTGCTCATGGCGGGCGTCGAGCAGCGCGAGGCCGCAGAATGAGCACGCCCTACGCCAAGCTGCCGGCCTGGGCAGATTACGGGCTGATCCCGCTTCTCAATCTCCTGGTTGCCTTCGCGGTCGCCGGTCTGGTGGTGCTGCTGGTGGGCGAAAATCCGCTGGACGCCGCCGTCATTCTGGTGAAGGGCGCGTTCGGGCGCGGGCAGGGCATCGCCTTTACCCTCTACTACGCCACCACCTTCATCTTCACCGGGCTTTCGGTGGCGGTGGCCGTGCATTGCGGCCTGTTCAACATCGGCACGGAAGGGCAGGCCTATATCGCCGGCCTCGGCGTGGCGCTGGTATGCCTGGGTCTCGACAGCGTGGCGCCCTGGTATGTGCTGTTTCCGCTCGCCATCCTCGCTTCCGCCGCCTTCGGCGCGCTGTGGGCGCTGATCCCGGCCTATCTCCAGGCCAGGCGTGGCTCGCACATCGTCATCACCACCATCATGTTCAACTTCATCGCGGCTTCCGTGATGGTCTACATGCTGGTGGACGTCATCAAGCCGCTCGGCTCCCAGGCGCCGCAGACGCGCAATTTCCTGGAAGGCGCGCAACTGCCGCGGCTGAACTGGATCATCGAGCTGTTCGGCGCCAAGGTGCGTTCCGCCCCCTTCAACATCACCTTCCTGCTGGCTCTGGCCATGGCCTGGCTGGTGTGGGTGCTGATCTGGCGCACCCGCCTCGGCTACGAGATGCGCACCTATGGCTTCAGCCCCAAGGCGGCGCGCTATGCCGGCATTTCGGAAACCCGCATCATCATCGTCACCATGATGATCTCGGGCGCGCTGGCCGGCATGATGGCGCTGAACCCCACCATGGGCGACCAGCACAACGTCGCGCTCGACTTCGTTTCCGGCGCCGGCTTCGTCGGCATCGCCGTGGCGCTGATGGGCCGCTCGCATCCGGTCGGCATCGTGCTGGCGGCGATCCTGTTCGGCATGCTCTATCAGGGCGGGGCCGAGCTTGCCTTCGAGATGCCGGCGATCAGCCGCGACATGATCGTCATCATCCAGGGGCTGGTGATCCTCTTCGCCGGCGCGCTGGAGCACATGTTCCGCCCTTACGTGCAGGCGCTGTTCGCCACCCTCAGCCCGAAGACCGCCGGGCTGGCGCCGGCCGGCCAGACGGGCGGTCCTGCCGGCAGGGGGGGCTGACATGGACCTTTTCAACATCGTCGTGCAGACGCTGGGCTCCACCATCCGCCTTTCGGTGCCGCTGCTCTTCGCCTGCCTTGCCGGGCTCTATTCGGAGCGCTCGGGCATCTTCGACATCGGGCTGGAGGGCAAGATGCTGGTGGGCGCCTTCGCGGGCGCTGCGGCCGCGGCGGTGTTCCACTCCGCCTGGATCGGGCTCGGCATGGCCGTGCTGATCTCGGTGGCCTTCGCGCTGGTGCACGGCTTCGCCTCCATCACCCATCGCGGCAACCAGATCGTGTCCGGCGTGGCGATCAACTTCATCGCCGCGGGCTCCACCATCATCCTGGGGCAGGCGTGGTTCCGGCAGGGCGGGCGCACCCCGGCCCTGGCGCCGGGCGAGCGCTTCGAGGCCATCATCTTGCCGGGCGCCGATGCACTGCGCGGCGTGCCCGTCGTCGGGCCGATCTATGCGCAACTCATCTCGGGCCACTCGCTGCTGGTCTATGTCGCGTTCCTCGCCGTGCCCTTCACCTGGTGGGTGCTGTTCCGCACGCGCTTCGGGCTGCGGCTGCGCGCCGTGGGCGAGAATCCGGCGGCGGTCGACACGGCCGGCATCTCGGTGACCTGGCTGCGCTACCGGGCGTTGATCTGCACCGGCATCCTCACCGGATTCGCCGGGGCCTATCTGGCCATGGTGCAGAATGCCGGCTTCGTGAAGGACATGACCGCCGGCAAGGGCTATATCGCGCTCGCCGCCCTGATCTTCGCCAAGTGGAAGCCGGTCAACGCCATGTTCGCCTGCCTGCTGTTCGGCTTCCTCGACGCGCTGTCCATCCGCCTGCAAGGCACGCCGCTGCCGCTGATCGGCAAGGTGCCGGCGCAGTTCATGCAGGCGCTGCCCTATGTGCTGACCGTGGTGCTTCTGGCCGGCTTCATCGGCAAGGCGATCCCGCCCAAGGCGGGCGGCGTGCCCTATGTGAAGGAGCGGTGAGATTACCCGGGCATATGCTTTGATCAAGTTACCCCCACCCCTAACCCCTCCCCACAAGGGGGAGGGGGATCGGCTACGCCGGACTTCTCTGAGGACCGTTTTCAGGCGCGAGCCGCATGCCCGGAAGAATTCCCCCCCTTGTGGGGAGGGGTTAGGGGTGGGGGCCTTCCTAGATCGAGGACATTGTTATGTCGCATGACCTCTTCCTCGCCGCGAAGGCGGCCATGGCCAAGGCCTACGCGCCCTATTCTAAATTCCCGGTGGGGGCGGCGCTGCGCACCGGGGACGGCCGCGTCTTTGCCGGCGCCAATATCGAGGTCGCCTCCTATCCCGAAGGCTGGTGCGCGGAGACCACAGCGCTCGGCCACTACGTCATGGCCGGCGGCGGCAAGATCACAGAGATCGCCGTGGTGGCCGAACGCATGGCCAGATGCACGCCCTGCGGCGGTTGCCGGCAACGATTGGCCGAGTTCACCCAACCCGAAACCAGGCTTTATCTGTGCGACGAGACCGGCGTGGTGGAGACAGTGACCATGGGCGAGATGCTGCCCTACGGCTTTCGCGGCGACATGCTGAAATGAAGGCGGCGGTCGATTTCCTGGTCGAAAGGCTGGGCGGGCTGGCGCCCAAGGTTGCGCTGGTTCTGGGCTCCGGCCTGGGCAATCTGGTCGACGAGGTCGAGCAGGCGGTGCGCATCCCCTATGCCGACCTGCAAGGCTTTCCCCGAAGCGGCGTTACGGGCCATGCCGGTGAACTGGTGGCCGGTCTGCTTTCCGGCCGCCCGGTGGTAATGCTTTCCGGCCGCGCGCACTATTATGAGCATGGCGACGCGGCCGCCATGCGGCCGGCGCTGGAGGTGCTGGCGGGCATCGGCATCACCCACCTGATCCTGACCAATGCCGCAGGCTCCCTGCGGGACGACATGCCGCCCGGCTCGGCCATGCTGGTCACCGACCACATCAACTTCTCCGGTTCGAACCCCTTGTTCGGCGAGCCGACGGACCGCCGCTTCGTCGGCCTGACCGAAGCCTACGACGCCGGCATGCGTACGAGGCTCGAAGCCGCGGCGATCGCCACGGGCACCACGCTGCACCGGGGTGTCTATATGTGGTTTTCCGGCCCGTCCTTCGAGACGCCGGCCGAAATCCGCATGGCACGCACCCTGGGCGCCGATGCCGTCGGCATGTCCACCGTGCCGGAGGTGATCCTGGCGCGGTTCCTGGGCCTCAGGGTGGCCGCCTGCTCGGTCATCACCAATCTGGCGGCCGGCATGACCGGGGCGGAGCTTTCGCACGCCGAGACCAAGGACATGGCCCCGCTCGGCGGCGCCCGGCTGGCCACGGTGCTGAAAAGGGCATTCCACGACGGCATGCTGGACGGGTGAGGCCCCATGCTGCCGCAGGAAATCATCCGCAAGAAGCGCGACGGCCATAGGCTTTCAGGCGAGGAGATCGGCGAATTCATCGCCGGCCTGACGTCGGGCAGCGTTTCGGACGCGCAGGTGGCGGCCTTCGCCATGGCCGTGTTCTTCTGCGGCATGACCCGCGACGAGGCCGTGGCCTTGACGCTGGCCATGCGCAATTCCGGCACGGTGCTCGACTGGTCGGACCTGCCCGGTCCCGTCACCGACAAGCATTCCACCGGCGGCGTCGGCGACAACGTCTCCTTGATGCTGGCGCCGATCGTGGCGGCCTGCGGCGCCTATGTGCCGATGATCTCCGGGCGCGGGCTCGGCCACACCGGCGGCACGCTGGACAAGATGGACGCCATCCCCGGCTACGCCAGCCAGCCGGACCTCGCATTGCTGCGCAAGGCGGTGCTGGAGGCGGGATGCGCCATCATCGGCCAGACCGGCGATCTGGCGCCGGCCGACCGGCGCCTCTATGCCATCCGCGACGTCACCGCCACGGTGGAATCGGTGCCTCTGATCACCGCCTCCATCCTGTCGAAAAAGCTGGCGGCGGGGCTCGGATCGCTGGTGCTGGACGTGAAGGTCGGCAACGGCGCCTTCATGGAACGGCCGCGCGAGGCCGGCGCCCTGGCCACCAGCCTGGTCGAGGTCGCCAACGGCGCCGGTCTCAAGACGTCCGCGCTGGTCACCGGCATGAACGAGCCGCTGGCCTCTGCCGCCGGAAATGCGGTCGAGGTGCTGAACGCGGTGGAGTTTCTCACCGGCCGCGCCCGCAACCGGCGGCTGGAAGAGGTGACCCTGGCGCTCGCCGCCGCGATGCTGCAGGCGGCCGGCATCGCCGCCTCCACGCAGGACGGCATGCGCCGGGCCGTCGAGGCGCTGGACAGCGGCCGGGCGGCGGCCGTTTTCGGCCGCATGGTGGCCGCACTTGGCGGACCTCCCGGCTTCGTCGAGGCTCCGCGCAAATTTCTGCCTTCAGCCCCCGTCGAACTCGCCGTGAAGGCGCCGGAAAGCGGCTTCGTGGCCGGCGTCGCCACGCGCGAGATCGGTCTTGCCGTGGTGACGCTGGGCGGCGGGCGCCGCCGGCCCGAAGACCGGATCGACCACGCGGTCGGCATCACGCGGCTTCTGCCGGTCGGGGCCGAGGTGCGGGCGGGCGAGGCGCTGGCGCTGGTCCATGCCCGGTCGCAAGCGGATGCCGAGACTGCGGCTGCGGCGGTGCGTTCGGCCTATACGCTCGCCGCCTCGAAGCCGCCTGCCGAGAAGGTGGTGTTGCGGCGCGTGCTGCCGCGCTGAAACTAAAGCGAGATGATCTCCTCTGGAAAATCTTTGCCTCGCTCCAAGCTTTTGTTCTCTGAGCATGATCTTGTCCGAAAAGTCTGCAACTTTTCGGGATCATGCTCTATTGCGCCAGAAGCAGCGCGCCGTCCTCGACCTGGTATTTGCCGAGCCGCCTGAGGAAGCTCATGCCGATCAGGTTGGTGCCCAGCGCCTTGTCGTCCAGCACGACGGCTTCGACGTCCTCCAGAGCGATTCTTCCGATCTCCAGCCTGTCCAGCCGTATCACGGCCGCCCTGGTGCGTCCGTTGGCGGTGTCGACTTCGGCGCGGAAATCGGCCGGCGAAAGAGCGATTCCGGCTCGTCGCGCAGTCGAGACGGTGAGTGCCACGAGAGTGGCGCCCGTGTCGATCATGCCGTCGGCCGGGCGGCCGTTGATCTTGAAGGTCGCCAGAAAGTGGCCGCGCGCGTCAGGCTGAAGCAGAACCTTGCGGCCGAGGGGCTGAGAGACGGGTCTTTGCTCGATCGTCGACAGGTCGTCGGGTGCCGCCATCTCGACGGAGGCCGGCCGCAGGAAACGCTCCAGCCTCTGCGGATCGTTCTGGAAGGCGATGGCCAGCGCCGCCGAAGCGACGGCAAAGGTGACGAGGATGAACAGGTTGCGCAGCATGGCCCGGCCTTGTGGAACGCACGAGCTTCAACCCGCAAACGTATGCGCCGCCTTAAGATCCGCGGCGTGGTTCGCGGATTTCAAGGCTGGCGTAAACGCAAGGTAAAATCCGGCTTCGCCAGGCCGTCTTGCTCAACCCGTCTTACCGCGCAGGAAATTGATGATGCCGGAGAAATCCACGCCGGCATTGCCCTGCGCGTTGAACAGCCCGTAGATCTGGGTCGCCTCCGCGCCCAGCGGCGTGGCCGCACCCGCGGCCTGCGCGGCCTCCTGCGAAAGCTTCAGGTCCTTCAGCATCAGGGCGGCGGCGAAGCCCGGCTTGTAGTCCTTGTTGGCGGGGGAGGCGGGCACCGGCCCCGGCACCGGGCAATAGCTGGTCAGCGACCAGCACTGGCCCGACGAGGTGGAGGCGACGTCGAACAGCGCCTGGTGCGACAGGCCGAGTTTTTCGGCCAGCACGAAGGCTTCCGCCACGCCGATCATGGAGACGCCGAGGATCATGTTGTTGCAGATCTTGGCTGCCTGGCCGGAGCCGTCGCCGCCGCAATGCACGATGCGGCCGGCCATGGGCTTCAGCACAGGCTCGGCGCGCGCAAAGGCACCGTCGGACCCGCCCGCCATGAAGGTCAGCGTGCCGGCGGCGGCGCCACCGGTGCCGCCGGAGACCGGCGCGTCGATGGAGGCGTGGCCGTGCTTCTGCGCGATCGCATGCGCCTTGCGTGCCGAATCGACGTCGATGGTGGAGCAGTCGATCAACAGCGCGTCTTTCTTCGCCTTCGGAGCGATGTCGTCGTAGACCGACAGCACATGCTTGCCGGCCGGCAGCATGGTGATGACGACGTCCGCCTCCTTCACCGCGGCGCTTGCATCGGCCATGACGGTGATGCCGTGTTCGCGTGCCACGTCAAGGTTTTCCGGCACGAGATCGAAGCCGAGCACGGCGTGGCCGGCCTTGACGAGATTGGCGGCCATGGGATTGCCCATATTGCCGAGGCCGATGAAGGCGATGGTGGTCATTGGTTGCGCTCCCTTGCTCAGCGGCCGATCAGGTTTCGCGCCACGATGACGCGCATGATCTCGTTGGTGCCTTCCAGAATCTGGTGGACGCGCAAATCGCGCACGAGCTTTTCCATGCCGTAGTCGTGCAGATAGCCGTAGCCGCCGAAAAGCTGCAGCGCGCCGTTGGCGACCTCGAAGCCGGTGTCGGTGACGAAGCGCTTGGCCATGGCCGACCATTTCGAGGCGTCGGGCGCCTTGGCGTCCAGCTTCGATGCGGCGGCGTAAAGGAAGATGCGCGACGCCTGCAGTTCCGTTTCCATGTCTGCCAGGCGGAACTGCAGCGCCTGGAACTGGTCGATCGGCTTGCCGAACGCCTTGCGCTCCGCCGTGTACGCAAGCGCCTTGTCCAGCGCCGATTGCGCGCCGCCCAGCGAGCAGGCCGCGATGTTCAACCGGCCGCCGTCCAGCCCGGCCATGGCGATGGAAAAGCCTGCGCCCTCGTCCGAAAGCAGGTTTGCGGCCGGCACGCGGCAATCCTGGAAGATGACCTGACGGGTGGATTGCATGTGCCAGCCCATCTTGCGCTCATTGGCGCCGAAGGAGAGGCCGGGCGCGTCCTTCTCCACCACGAAGGTGGAAATGCCTTTCGGCCCGTCGGCGCCGGTGCGCGCCATCACCACGTAGAGGTCGGTGTCGCCGGCCCCTGAAATGAACTGTTTCGTGCCGTTCAGCACGTAGTGGTCGCCGTCCCGCACGGCCCTGGTCTTCAGCGCCGCCGCGTCCGAGCCGGAACCCGGCTCGGTCAGGCAATAGCTCGCCAGCCATTCCATGGAGGTGAGCTTCGGCAGGAGGCGTTGCCGCTGCTCTGCGCTGCCGAAGCGGTCGATCATGGAGGCGGCCATGTTGTGGATGGAGATGAAGGAGGAAAAGGCCGGGCATGCGCGCGCCAGCGCCTCGAAGATCAGCACCGCGTCCAGCCGGCCCAGCGCCGAGCCGCCGACGTCGTCGCGGACATAGATGCCGCCGAGGCCGAGCGGGCCGGTCTCGCGGATCACGTCGGCGGGAAAGTGCTTTTCATGGTCCCATTCCAGCGCATTCGGCGCGACGCGCTCGGCCGCAAAGGCTTCCGCCATGGCCTGGATGGCGCGCTGGTCCTCGTTGAGCTCGAACTGGCCGCCGGTTGCCGTGGTGGCTATGTCCATGGCGTCCTCCTCTGGTCCGATGTTTTCGGCTATGCGCAGCGCACAATCTAGACCAATGATGCGGGCCCGCATACCCGACCTTATGGGAACCGGGTGTGCGCAAAATGATATTCCGGAGCAAGCCGTGACGACAAATTTCCATCAACCGTCCGCTGCGTGGCAGGGAGCCTGAGGAATGGCGCGCGCGATCATGCTGCAGGGTACCGGCTCGGACGTCGGCAAGACGGTTCTGGTGGCCGGCCTGTGCCGGGCCGCACGCCGGCGCGGCCTCGTGGTGCGGCCCTTCAAGCCCCAGAACATGTCGAACAATGCCGCCGTCGCCGATATTCCCGGCGAGGCGCAAGGCGGCGAGATCGGGCGGGGGCAATGGCTGCAGGCGCTGGCCTGCGGGGCCGCGCCCACCGTCCACATGAACCCGGTGCTGTTGAAGCCGCAGACCGATGTCGGCGCGCAGGTGGTGGTGCAGGGCAAGGTGTTCGGTCAGGCGGGTGCGCGCGACTACCAGGACCTGAAAGGCCGGCTGATGGCGGCGGTGCTCGATTCCTGGGGCAAGGTGGGCGAGGGCGCCGATCTCGTCATCGTGGAAGGTGCGGGCTCGCCGGCCGAGATCAATCTGAGGCCGCGCGACATCGCCAATATGGGCTTTGCCACCCGCGCGGACGTGCCGGTCGTCCTCGTCGGCGACATCGATCGCGGCGGGGTCATCGCAGCGCTTGCCGGCACGCATCTGATCCTGCCGGAGGCAGACCGGCGCATGATCGTCGGCTGCATCGTCAACAAGTTCCGCGGCGATGTGAGCCTGTTCGACGAAGGGGTTGCGGCAATTGAGAAATTCACCGGCTGGCCCTGCTTCGGCGTGGTGCCGTGGCTGAAGGCGGCGGCACGGCTGCCTTCCGAGGATTCGGTGGTGCTGGAGCGGGCGGCGGCAGGCGGGAAGAAGGCGCTGAAGATTGCCGTGCCGATGCTGTCGCGCATCGCCAACTTCGACGATCTCGATCCGCTGAAGGCGGAGGCGGGCGTCGAGGTGGTTTTCGTCCCGCCGGGCCGCAGCCTGCCGGCCGACGCGCGGCTCGTCGTCATCCCCGGCTCCAAGTCCACCATCGGCGACCTGATCCGCTTGCGCGAAAACGGCTGGGATCGCGACCTTGAAGAGCATCATGCCCGTGGCGGCCATGTCGTCGGCATCTGCGGCGGCTACCAGATGCTGGGGCGTACCGTGCGCGATCCCCACGGCATCGAGAGCGGTGCCACCGAGGCCGAAGGGCTCGGCCTGCTCGACGTCGAGACGGTGATGGAGCCGGAAAAGACGGTACGCAACGTTTCCGCCCGCTCGGTTGCCTTCGATGTGCCGCTGGAGGGCTACGAGATCCATCTCGGCCGCACCGCGGGGCCGGATTGCGCGCGGCCCGTGGCGCTTGTGGACGGCGTGGCGGACGGCGCGACATCGGCCGACGGCAGGGTGTTCGGCACCTATCTGCACGGATTGTTCGGAGCCGACGGGTTCCGGGCCCGGTTCCTGCAGGAACTGGGCGTGGCGGGCGCCGGCATCGACTACCGCGGCGCGGTCGAGGCCGCGCTGGACGAGATCGCGGCCGAACTGGAAGCGTGCCTGGATTGCGACGCGATCTTCGGCCTGGCACGGTAGGCGAGGCCGGCGAAGGCGCTCCGCCTGTTGCGTCCAGGTGCGGGGGAAGGGCCAAGGGCGCGCAGCGGAGGTTCAGCCCTGCTCCTGCATCCTCCTGGCGATGGCCCGGTGCAGGTCGGGTGCCGCGGCCACCAGTTCGCGGGCGGCATCCGAGACCGGATTGCCGAGCACTTCGGCGGTGCGGCCGCGTTCCACGATGCGGCCTTCATGCATGACCATCACCTCGTCGGTGATGGCGCGCGCGACGGTGAGGTCGTGGGTGATGAAGAGATAGGCCACGCCGAGCTTGTCGTTCAGGTCGGCGAACAGGTCGAGAATCTGCGCCCGGATCGACACGTCGAGCGCCGAGACAGGCTCGTCGGCCACCACCAGCTTCGGCCGCGTGATGATGGCGCGCGCGATCGACAGGCGCTGGCGCTGGCCGCCGGAAAATTCGTGCGGATATTTGTCCATGTCGGCCGGGGTGAGCCCCACTTCGGCCAGCGCATGCGCCACCATCTCGCGCCGCTCGGCGCGGCCCGGCTTCCTGTCCAGCACGTGCAGCGGCTCGGCCAGCAGCCTTTCGACCTTCTGGCGGGGGTCGAAGGAACCATAGGGGTCCTGGAACACCACCTGCATGTCGCGTCGCGCCGCCCGCAACTCTCCTTCGTTTCTGTCGGTTATCGTCTCCCCGCGGAAGCGGATCGTTCCCGATGTCGGCCGGTCCAGCGCCAGGACCATGCGCGCCAGGGTGGACTTGCCGCAGCCCGAGCGGCCGACCAGCGCCACGGAGCTGCCGGGCGCGATGGAGAAGGAAACGTCGTCCACCGCGCGCGCCGGCTCGCCGCGCCGGAACAGCGAGGGCCGGCGGCCGGGATAGTCGCGCGTGAGGTTTTCCGCCGCAAGCAGAGGCGGTGCCTGGTTGCTTTGCGCAGGAGAGGGCGAGGCACGGCGCCGTTGCGGCACATGCATGGATGCCTGCGCCAGTTGCCGCGTATAGGGATGGTCCTGCTCCGACAGCGTGCGGGCCGTCTCACCGGTTTCCATCACCTCGCCGTGCCGCAGGATGGTGATGCGGTCGGCCATCTCGGTCACCACGGCAAGATCGTGCGAGATGAGCAGCAGGCCCATGCGGTTTTCCCGCACCAGATCGCGCAACAGGTCCAGGATCTGCGCCTGCAGCACCACGTCCAGCGCGGTAGTCGGCTCGTCGGCGATCAGCAGCTTCGGCCTGAGCGCGCAGGCGATGGCGATGACCACGCGCTGGCGCTGCCCGCCCGACAGTTCGTGCGGATAGCGCGACAGCGGGAATTTCGCCGCGGGCAGGCCGACCCGGTCGAGCATGTTGCGCGCGCGCTCCTCGGCCTCGGCGCGGCCGGCGCGCGTGTGCCGGCGTATGCCTTCCGCCACCTGTTCGCCGATGGTCTTGAGCGGGTTGAGCGCCGTCATCGGCTCCTGGAAGACCATGCCGATGTCGTCGCCGCGCAGCGCGCACATCTGCTCTTCGGTGGCCGCCAGCAGGTCGATGCCGTCGAAGGCCACGCGGCCGGAGGCATTGGCACTGAAAGGCAGAAGCTGCATGACGGTGAGCGCCGTCATCGACTTGCCCGACCCCGATTCGCCTACCAGGCCCATCACCTCGCCCCGGGCGACCGACAGGTCGACGCCCTTGAGGATCGGCACGGCGCCGATCGACAGCGTCAGCTTCTCGATCTCCAGAAGGCTCATCGGCGCCGCCGCGATTTCGGGTCCAGCAGGTCGGCGAGGCCGTCGCCCAGCAGGTTGAGCGCCAGCACGGTCACCACGATGGCGAGGCCCGGAAAGATCGCCATCCATGGCGCCACGGCCATGCGCGTCTGCGCGTCGAACAGCATGCGCCCCCAACTCGGCATCGGCGGCTGGGCGCCCAGTCCGACATAGGAAAGACCGGCCTCCGCCAATATGCCGAGCGCGAACTGGATGGTGCCCTGCACGAAAAGCAACGTGGCGATGTTCGGTAATATGTGCTCCAGCGTGATCAGCGTCTTGCCTTTGCCAGCCGCGCGGGCGGCCAGGATGAACTCGCGCGGCCAGATGGAAAGTGCCCCGGCACGCGCCACGCGCGCGAAGACGGGAATGTTGAAGATGCCGATGGCGATGATGGCGTTGACCGCGCCCGGCCCGAAGATCGCCGTGATCATGACTGCCGAAAGCAGGGCGGGGAAGGCGAAGACGAGATCGTTCAGCCGCATCACCGCCTCGTCCAGAACGCCGCCGCGCGCCGCCGCCAGGCAGCCCAGCGGCACGCCGACGCCCATGCCGATGCCCACGGCCACCAGCGCCACGGCGATGGAATTGCGCGCGCCCAGCATGATCATCGAGGCGATGTCACGGCCGAAATGGTCGGTGCCGAACCAGTGCGCCGGGGAGGGCGCCTGGTTGCGGTCGGCCACGATCAGCCTGGCTACGTCATAGGGTGTCCACAGGAAGGAGATGAGCGCCATCGCCGCAATCAGCGCGGTAACGACGAACCCGATGAGGAAGGAGCGATTGGCAAAGGCCTTTGCCATGGTGTGTCTTGCGCCGGCTTTTTCCTCGGGCAGGGAAGCGGGCAGCGTCATCGGCCGCGCCTCAGGCGCGGGTCGACCAGTGCGTAGGACAGGTCGACGATCAGGTTGACGGCGATGACGCTGGCGACCAGGAGCATGACCACGCTTTCCACCACGATCAGGTCACGCTGGGTGATGGCCTGGAACACCAGCCGTCCGAGGCCGGGCAGGTAGAAGACGTTCTCGATGATGACGGTGCCGGCGAGCAGGAAGGCGAACTGCAGGCCCATGATCGTCACAACCGGGATCAGCGCGTTGCGCAGCGCATGCCGCCACAGCACGGCCCGCCAGGGCAGGCCCTTGGCGCGGGCTGTCCGGATGAAATCTTCCGAAAGCACCTCCACCAGCGCCGAGCGCGTGACGCGGGCCAGGATGGCGGCCTGCGGCAGGGCTAGTGCCACCGCCGGCAGGACGAGCGCCTTCAGCGCCGGGCCGGCACCCGCGCTCCAGCCGGGAAAGCCGCCGGCCGGCACCCAGCGCAGCCACACGGCGAAGAGGTAGACCAGAAGCAGCGCGAACCAGAAATTGGGCACTGCCACCCCGAACTGTGCGGCGCTCATGGCCAGGGCGTCGCCCATGCGGCCGTGGCGGCTGGCCGAATAGATCCCGACCGGCAGCGCGATGGCGGTGGACAGCGCAAGCGCGATCAGTGCCAGCGGCAGCGACACCATCACGCGCTCGCGCACGAGGTCGATCACCGGCACGGAATAGGTATAGGAGCGGCCGAAATCGAGGCGCAGGATGCCGCCGGCCCAGTGGAGATAGCGCAGCAGCAGCGGGTCGTTGAGGCCCATCTGGCTGCGCAATTGCTCAACCTGCCCGGCGCTGGCGTTCATGCCCAGCATCAGCCGGGCCGGATCGCCCGGCACCACCTCCAGCACGGCGAACACCACCACCGACGCCAGCGCCAATGTGACGATGGCGGTGACGAGGCGCTTTGCCAGATAGGCGCTCATGCGGCTGTCCCCTTGCCCTCCCCATCGGGGGAAGGACAGGCGCTCAATCCGCCCATTTCACCTTGGTGAGGTCGTTGGCCTGGATCGGCGCGTTCTGCCACATGCCTTCGAGCTTGGCGTCCCACACGCCCACTTTCGGCAGCTCGAACAGGAAGCCCACCGGGGCGTCGTCGGCCAGGATCTTCTGTGCCTGCTGGAGCAGTTCGGTGCGCTTGGCCTCGTCGGAGGTCAGGTTCAGCTCGTCGATCACCTTGTTGAACTCGGGGTTCTGGTAATTGAAGTAATATTCCGGCCGCGAATAGATATCGATATCGTTGGGCTCGGTGTGCGAAACGATGGTCAGGTCGTAGTCCTTCTTGGTGAAGACCTGATCCAGCCATTGCGCCCATTCCACCGGGATGATCTCGGCATCGATGCCGATCTCGCGCAGTTCGGAGGCGATGATCTCGCCGCCGTCGCGCGCATAGGGCGGCGGCGGCAGCTTCAGCGTCGTCTTGAAGCCGTTTTCGAGGCCCGCTTCCTTCAGTAGTTCCCTGGCCTTCTCGACATCGTGCGGGTAGCGGCCGGTGAGATCGACATAGGCCTTGTTGGAGGGCGCCATGTGCGAGCCGATCGGCACGCCGAACCCGCCCGAGGCGCCGTCGATGATGGCCTGGCGGTCGAGCGCATAAGACACGGCCTGCCGCACCTTGAGCTGGTCGAAGGGCGGCTTCTTGTTGTTCATGGCAAGGATCGTCTCGCCCTCCGTCGCGCCGACGACCACCTTGAGGTTCGGGTCGTCCTTGATCTGCGCCACTGCATCAGGCGGGAAGAAGGGGAATGCCTGAACGTCGCCCGAAAGCATAGCCGGCACGGCGGCGGCTGCGTCCGGGATGATGCGGAACTCGGCCTTGTCGAGGAAAACGGGTTCCCCCCAGTAATCGTCCGATTTCACCAGCGTGATGGAGGCGCCCTTGGCCCAGTTCTGGAACTTGAAGGGGCCGGTGCCTATCGGCTTTTCCTTGTTGGTGTCGGCCGACTTCGGCGAGACGATCACCGCGTCGCCCCAGCCCATATTGTAGAGGAAGGAACCCTGCGGATGCTTCAGCGTGACCCTGACGGTGGCCGGGTCGACTGCCTCGACCTTGTCGATGGCGGCAAACAGGCCCTTTTGCGCGTTCTGGGAATCGGGCGCCATGGCCCGCTCGAGCGAGAACTTCACATCATCGGCCGAGAAATTGGTGCCGTCGTGGAACTTTACCCCCGAATGTAGGTGGAACTCGTAGGTCTTGCCGTCTTCGGAAATGTCCCAACTCCTGGCGAGTGCCGGCAGCACCTCGCCATTGGGGCCGATTCGGGTGAGGCCCTCGAACACGTTGGCATAGAGTACCTCGTCGATCGCAGCCGCGGCTCCCGCCGTGGGGTCGAGATGCGGCGGCTCCAGCACCACGCCAAGCACCAGGTCGGTGCGCACGGCTTGTGCCGCCGTTGCCGACGCAAGGGCGATCGCTGCCGCGCAAAGAGCCGTCTTCCAGATTTTCATGGCCAACTCCCATGTTCCCGAGCCGCGCGGATAGAAGCGTGAAATCGATGCGGAGTAAACCGCATTGTCGCGCGGCGGCGGGTTTGGTTGGGGCTGTCTGGCGCCGCCGTTTTAGTCCGCCCCTCCGCGCAGCAGCACGTTGAGCCCCGTCGCCATCACTTTGGCCGATTGCACCATGTCCTCGATGCCGACCCACTCGTCCGGCCGGTGGGCAAGGTCGAGTATCCCAGGACCGTAGGCGATGCAGTCGTAAAGCCGGCCGATGCGGAATATGTGCTTCTGGTCGTAGGTGCCGGGCGAGATGACATAGTCCGGCTCGCGGTCGAATATCTCCATGATGCCTTGCGCCACCGCCCTGACCACGGGCGCATCGCGGTCGGTCATGGTGGGCTGCACCTCCATGATGTCGCGGATGGCGTAGTCGAAGTTTTTGCGATCGCGCTTCAGCCGGTCGAGGATCGAGACGACCTCCCCCTTCACGTCCTCTATGGTCTCCTCGAGCAGAAAGCGCCGGTCGATGGTCAGCCGGCACGAATCCGGCACGTTGGGCGAGGGCAGGCCGGGCCGGAAGTCCTCGGTCTGGCCGCCATGGACGGAGTTGAGATTGAGCGTCGAGCGCCGTGCCCCGGGCGGCACCACCGGCATGGTCGTGCGCCTGGCGTCGAGCGCCGGGAACAGCTCTTCCTCGAAGGCGGCCAGCACCGCCCCCATGTGCCGCACCGCGCAATCGCCGAGGAACGGCATGGAACCGTGGGCGATCTCGCCTGTGGTCTCGATCTCGGCCCACCACACACCGCGATGGCCGAGGCAGATGCGGTCCTTGTTGAGCGGTTCGGGGATGATGACGTGGTCGACCCTGGGCTTCGAGAAATAGCCTTTTTCCGCCAGATAGCCGACGCCGCCGAAACCGCCCGATTCCTCGTCTGCCGTGCCGGAAATCTCGATCGCGCCGGGAAAGTCGGGAAAAGTTTCCATGAAGGCTTCTGCCGCGATGATGGAGGCGGCCAGCCCGCCCTTCATGTCGCAGGCGCCGCGGCCATAGACCCGGCCGTCCTTCACGACCCCTGCGAAGGGGTCCATCGTCCATCCCTCGCCGGCTTCCACCACGTCGATATGCGAGTTGAAATGCACCGTCTGGCCGGGCACGCGGCCGTCGAAGCGGGCGACCATGTTGACGCGCGGATAGCGGTCGGTGTCGCCCGGCGTGCCCTCGGCACGGATCAGCTCGGCCTCGAAGCCGAACCTGCGCAGACGGGCGGCGAGATACTCCGCGCATGGTCGGTAGGCGTCGCCCGGCGGGTTGACAGTGGGGAAGCGGATAAGATCGGCCGTCAGCGCCACGAGGTCTTCGGTGCGGCGCTCGACCGCTTCGAGCAGTCGTTCCTTCATGGCTTGAGTTGAGCAGGGAAGGGGGGCGCATGGCAAGCCCCGGCCGGTGGAGAAAGCCATCGTTCAAATTCGCCCGCCGGCGGTAAGCATTTCCGCAATGGTTTGTCGCGTACCGTGTCTATCTGCACCGCAAGGAAGCAAAAGCCCGCTGTCGCCAAGAGCATCGGGCGGTTGGAACGAAAAGAGGGACGGGAAAGACGATGAGGAAGTCCATTTTGACGGCCGCGGCATTGGGAGCGATGCTTTTTGGTGCTGTCGCGCAGGCAAGATCGGGTAGCCTGGAAGCGCGGATCGACGTGGGCAGCCAGATCATGACCGTCTCCCGCCAGGGACAGGTGCTGTACCGGTGGAAAGTGTCGACTGCGCGCAAAGGCTATGTCACGCCACGCGGCACATACCGCCCGCAGCGCCTGCATCGCATGTGGTATTCGAAAAAATACGACAACTCGCCCATGCCCTATTCGGTTTTCTACCATGGCGGCTATGCCATCCACGGTACCGGTGCCGTCAAGCAACTCGGCCGCCCGGCCTCGCACGGCTGCGTGCGCCTGAACACGACCCATGCAGCAGCCTTTTATGCGCTGGTGCGCGAGGTCGGCATGAGCAACACCCGCATCGTCGTCACCAACTGAATTAGCGGCGCCGCTCCGCCGATCGGCGGCAGAGAGCATAGGCTCCCTGTTCGACCGGCATTTTGCGGACATATTTTGCGCTTGAAGGTTATTGCCGGGCATTTCCTTTCCCACCGCTGCCCGCTACGACTTGAGCGGGGGAGGAGCTTTGCCGATGAAACCCAGGGAGCGGGTCGCGCTTTCAAGGCCGGTCGCGGACGAGGTGCGCAAGACCACCTGCTACATGTGCGCCTGCCGCTGCGGCATCAACGTTCACATCAAGGACGGCAAGATCCGCTACATCGAAGGGAACCGCGACCATCCGGTCAACAGGGGCGTGCTGTGCGCCAAGGGTTCGGCCGGCATCATGCAGCACTACGCGCCGGCGCGGCTCAGAGCGCCGTTGAAGCGGGTGGGCCCGCGCGGCTCGGGCGAGTTCCAGGAAATCTCCTGGGAGGAGGCGCTGTCACTTGCCACGGAATGGCTGGGAAAGGCGCGCGCCGACGACCCGAAAAAGCTCGCCTTCTTCACCGGCCGCGACCAGTCGCAGTCGCTCACCGGATTCTGGGCGCAGCAGTTCGGCACACCGAACTATGCCGCCCATGGCGGCTTCTGCTCGGTGAACATGGCTGCGGCCGGCATCATGACCATCGGCGGGGCCTTCTGGGAGTTCGGCGCGCCGGACTGGGAGCGGACAAAGCTGTTCGTCATGTTCGGGGTGGCCGAGGACCACGATTCCAACCCGATCAAGATGGGCATCGCCAAGCTGAAGAAGCGTGGCGCCCGCTTCGTCTCGGTCAATCCGGTGCGCACCGGCTATTCGGCGGTGGCCGACAACTGGATCGGCATCCGCCCCGGAACCGACGGGCTGTTGATTCTGTCCGTGGTGCATGAACTGCTGAAGGCGCGTAGGATCGATGTCGATTATCTGGTGCGCTACTCCAACGCCACCTGGCTGGTGATCGACGCGCCCGGCACTGCCGATCATGGCCTGTTCGCGCGCGACGGCGAAGGCAGGGCTCTCGTCCACGAGACCGTGACCGAGCATATCGTGCCCTTCGGCACCAAGGGTGCGCGGGCGGCACTTTCGGGTCGCGTGCAACTGGATGACGGCCGCTTCGCCGTGCCGTCCTTCAAGCTTCTGGCCGAAAAATATCTCGACGAACAATATGCGCCGGAGGTGGTGGCCGAGGAAACCGGGGTGGCGGCCGAAACCATACGCGGGCTGGCTGCCGAGATCGCGCGGGTGGCCTTCGACGAGGAGATCTTCATCGAGCAGCCGTGGACGGACGTGAACGGCCGACGCCACCAGCACTATGTCGGGCGGCCGGTATCGTTCCACGCCATGCGCGGGCTTTCGGCCCATTCCAACGGCTTCCAGACGGCGCGCGCCCTTCACATGCTGCAGGTGCTGATCGGCGCGGTCGACTGTCCGGGCGGCTTCCGCTTCGAGCCGCCCTATCCGAAGCCTCTCTCCGCGCATCCCACGCCGCATGGAAGGGCCGAGCATTTCGGCTCCAACAAGCCGCTTTCGGGGCCGCATCTCGGCTTTCCGCGCGGGCCGGAAGACCTTCTGGTCGACGACAAGGGCCAGCCTGCCCGCATCGACAAGGCGTTCTCCTGGGATGCGCCGATCGCCGCGCACGGAATGATGCACATGGTGATCGCCAACGCCCATGCCGGCGATCCGTATCCGATCGACGTGCTGTTCATGTACATGGCCAACATGGCATGGAATTCGTCCATGAACACGGCCGGCACCATCGAGATGCTGGAGGACAAGGACGAAGCGACCGGCGAATACCGCATTCCGAAGATCATCTATGCGGACGCCTACGCCTCGGAAATGGTCGCCTATGCCGACCTTGTGCTGCCCGACACCACCTATCTGGAGCGCCATGACTGCATTTCGCTTCTCGACCGGCCGATCTCCGAGCCCGACGCCGTGCAGGATGCGATCCGCTGGCCCGTGCTGGAGCCCGACCGCGACGTGCGCGGCTTCCAGACGGTTCTGCTCGATCTCGGCGCACGGCTTGGATTGCCGGGTTTCGCCGACAGCCACGGCAAGGCGCTTTACAAGGACTATGCCGACTACATCGTGCGCCACGAACGTCGCCCCGGCATCGGCCCTCTGGCCGGCTTCCGCGGGCGGGACGGCGACAGGGCGGGGCGGGGTGCGGCCAACCCCGACCAGTTGCGGCGCTATATCGAGAACGGTTCCTTTTTCTCGGCGCATATCCCGATGGAAGCGCAGTTCTTCAAGCACGCGAACCAGGCCTACCAGGACTTCGCCGTGCGCATGGGCTTCTTCGACACGCCGCAGCCGGTGACGTTCCAGCTTTATCAGGAAACGCTGCAGAAATTCCGCCTGTCGGCCGAGGGGATACGCGAGCCGAAGGCTCCGGAAACCCATCGCCGGCGCATTCTCGACGCCTTTTCGCCGCTGCCGGACTGGTATCGCCCGCTCGGCGAGGCTCTGGTCGAGCGCGAAGCCTATCCCTATCACGCCATCACCCAGCGGCCGGCGGCGATGTATCACTCCTGGGGGTCGATGAATGCGTGGCTCAGGCAGATCCACACGAGGAACCCGCTCTATGTGCCGGGGCCGATCTGCGATCGCCTCGGCCTCAAGGACGGCGACTGGGCCTGGGTGCTCTCCCATCACGGCCGCATCAAGGTCGAGGTGGCGCGCATGGAGGCGGTCAATTCCTCGACCATGTGGACCTGGAACGCCATCGGCAAGCGCTCCGGTACGTGGGCGCTGGATGCCGATTCGCCGGAAGCGAGAAAAGGCTTCCTTATGAATCACTTGATCCATGAGCTTCTGCCGCCGCGCGAGGATGGATTGCGGCTTTCCAATTCCGATCCGGTGACCGGGCAGGCCGCCTGGTACGACCTGCGCGTGCGCATCGAAAAGGCCGAGGCGGGCGATGCGATCAGCCTGCCGCATCTGCCGGCCGTCGCGCAGCCGGAACCGGAGCCGCACCCGGCCCAACTGCGCTACGGCCAGGAGTGGGCGCAATGAGTTCACTTATGCACTGGGTGACATGTGGTTCTACCCCTCTCTGGCCTGCCGGCCATCTCCCCCACAAGGGGGGAGAGAAGCTGTCGCGCCGGCTTTCGCTAATCGTTAGCGGTGCAGAAGAAGCGGTGAGGCCGAAGCTGCCAGTCTCCCCCCTTGTGGGGGAGATGGCCGGCAGGCCAGAGAGGGGTAGATTGCGGGGGCAATCGAAATGACCAGCCTTCCCACCCTGCCCACGCCGAAGAAGATGGGTCTCGTCATCGACCTCGACACCTGCGTCGGCTGCCATGCCTGCGTGGTCAACTGCAAGGAATGGAACACCGGCGGCTACGGCGCCGCCCTTTCCGATCAGGACCCCTATGGCGCCGATGTTTCTGGCGCGTGGCTCAATCGCGTGCATTCCTTCGAGGTGTTGCCGGAGGGCGGCGAACTGGTGGGCGAAGCGGGCGAGGCGCGCATCGTGCATTTCCCGAAATCCTGCCTGCATTGCGAGAACGCGCCTTGCGTGACCGTGTGCCCGACAGGCGCTTCCTACAAGCGCGCCGACGACGGCATCGTTCTGGTGGACGAGGACATGTGCATCGGCTGCGGCCTGTGCGCCTGGGCCTGCCCTTACGGCGCGCGCGAGATGGACCTCGCCGCCGGCGTCATGAAGAAATGCACGCTGTGCATCGACCGCATCTACAACGAGACGTTGGAAGAAGCGGACCGCCAGCCGGCCTGCGTGCGCACCTGCCCGGCCAATGCCCGCCATTTCGGCGATCTCGGCGATCCGAACTCGGCCGTTTCCATTCTTGTGGCCGAGCGCGGCGGCATCGACCTTATGCCGGAGCAGGGCACGCGGCCGGTCAACAAGTACCTGCCGCCGCGCCCGCGCAAGGCGTTGACCGAAGCTGCGCATGGGCTGCCGAAGGACGACATTTCCGGCGCCACCGGCTTCTTCGCCTGGCTGGACAACATGCTGGACCGTATCTGACATCATGCATCCAGCGCTTTCCATCATCGTCTTCACCACGTTTTCGGGTCTCGGCTACGGACTTGCGGCCGTGCTCGGGCTCGGCCTGCTGGACCCGACGGCGGTGGCCACCAAACTGGCTCACCTTCTGGCGCTCGCGCTGATCGGCGCGGGCCTTTTGTCCTCCACCGCCCATCTCGGCAATCCGCAGCGCGCCTGGCGGGCGCTCAGCCAATGGAAGTCGAGCTGGCTGTCGCGCGAGGGGGTGATGGCCATCGTCACCTTCGTGCCGCTGGTCGTTTCAGCCTGGCTTTGTGTCTTCGAAGGTCGCTATCTCGCCCTGCCGGGCCCGCTCGGCGCTGCGCTGTGCCTTGTGACGGTCTATTGCACGTCGATGATCTATGCCTCGCTGAAATCCGTCGATGCGTGGCATACGCCCCTCACGCCGGCATGCTATCTGCTGTTTTCGCTGGCAGGCGGTTTGCTGGCCGCAGGCTTCTTCGCGCTGTGCGCCGGGGCCTCCGGGCGGGGCCTGGTTTTCGCCGCGCTCGTGGCGCTGGCGGCGGCATGGGCGGCAAAAAACGCCTGGCGGCGAAGGATGGAGGCGCTGGTGCCGCTCTCGTCGCCGGAAACGGCCACCGGCCTCGGCCCCATCGGCAAGGTGCGCCTGTTCGAGCGGCCGCACATGACCGAAAACTATCTCACCCGGGAAATGGGTTTTCGCGTGGCGCGCAAGCATGCGGCGAAGCTGTGGAAGATCGCATTTGTGCTCGGCGGCGCGCTGCCGGGCCTTATCCTGCTTGCTCTATTGATGGTCGGGCAGGGCGGTGGCGTGTCGGCTTTCCTGGCAGGGGTGGCGCTTCTTGGCCATGTCGCCGGCGTTCTCACCGAACGCTGGCTGTTCTTCGCCGAGGCCCGCCACGCGGTGATGAATTATTACGGCGGCTGAAGAAGAGGTCAGTGCCGCGGCTGCACGTTGCGCGGTTTGCCGCTGATCTGCCAGCGCTTGTGGAACCACATCCACTGGCCAGGGTCTTCGCGCACCCAGCGCTCCACCACGTCGGCGAGCATCTGCGTGGTGGCCGCCACATCGACATTGCCGCGCGGGCCGCGCGGCAGGGCAAGCTTGTCCTCGATCTCCAGGCGGAAGCGGTTGCCCGGCAGGCGCACGCAGCGCGCCGGATAGACGTCGCAGTCGAACTGGCGCGCCAGCATGCCCAGCACCGGGTTGCTCTGGCAGGTGCGGCCGAAGAAGGTGGTTTCCACGCCGCGCGTAAATTTCTGGTCCACCAGCACGCCGATATTGCCGCCCTTTTCCAGCACCGAAGCGAGCGCGAAGGAGGCGCCGGTTGCCGAAGGCAGCAATTCGCCCATGGTCGAGCGGCGCGTCGACAGGATGTATTCGGCCAGATACGGGTTGTTGGGCGGGCGGAAAAGCGCCGTGATCTTCATGCCGAAGGTGGCGGCGGCCACGGGCAGAAGTTCGAAATTGCCGAGATGGCCGGTGAAGACGATATGAGGCTTGTCGTCGCCGGCAATGCGCTCGAAACGCCTGATGCTTTCCTGGGACACCTCGATGCGGCCGTGGACCTGCGCGGCGGGATCGAAGTCGAAGAGCTGGTCGAGGAACACATATTCGGCGGCAAGGCGGGCCATGTTGCCCCACATGTCGAGCGCGATCGCCCTGATCTCTGCCTCGCTCTTGTGCGGATAGGCCTGCCGCAGATTGTCGAGCGCCACGCGATGGCGGCCGACCAGAGGCCCGATGCGGCGCGCCACGCGGTCGGCAAAATCAAGCGCGCTGTCGGGCGGCAGCCGGCGCAGCAGGGCCATCGCACCCATCGCCACCTTGGCCACCAGCCAGTAGTTCAGCTTGCCGAGGCGCAGGCCCAGGCCGAACCTGAGATCCCTGGAAAGCTTGGCGAGAGAACCGCCGCTCAACGCGTGTCAGCCGACATTGAGGATGATCTTGCCGAACACGTCGCGGCCTTCCATGCGCTTCAGCGCCGCGTCGATGCCGTCGAAATCGACGGCCGTGTCGATGACGGGGGCCACCAGCCCCGCCGCCATCTTCTGCATGGCGTTGGCCATGTTCTCCATGCGGCAGCCGAAGGAGCCGAGCAGTTTCAGTTGCTGCTGGAACAGCATCATCAGGTTCATCTCGGTCGAAACGCCGGAGGTCGAGCCGCAGGTGACGAGGCGGCCGCCACGCTTCAGGCACAGCATCGAACCGGCCCAGGTGTCCTTGCCGACATGCTCGAACACCACGTCGACACCCTTCTTCTTGGTCAGCTTGCGCACCACGCCCTCGAAGCGGTCCTGGCGGTAGTTGATGACATGGTCGGCGCCGAGCGCCTTCGCCTTCTCGATCTTGTCGTCGGAGCCGACCGTGGTGATGACGGTGCAGCCCATCTTCTTGGCAAGCTGGATTGCTGCCGAGCCGATGCCCGAGCCGCCGGCATGGATGAGAATCGTCTCGCCCGGTTCCAGTTTCGCATTGTCGAACAGCATGTGCTCGACCGTGCCGAAGGTGACGGGCGCGACCGCGGCCCCTATGGCGTCGACGCCGGGAGGGGCCGGCACAAGAAGGCGCGCGGGGAGATTGATTTTTTCCTGGGCAAAGCCGTCGAGATGAAAGCCATGCACGCCCGAGACATGCTCGCAAAGATTGTCGCGGCCCTCGCGGCAGGCGCGGCACAACCCGCAGGTGCGCGCCCCGTAGATGGAGACGATCTGGCCCGGAAGTAGGTTCGACACGCCGGGACCGACCGCCTCGACCTCGCCGGAGGCTTCCGCGCCGACGGTGAGCGGCAGCTTGCGCTTGGCGAACGCCATGCCGCGCCAGCCCCACACGTCGATATGGTTGAGAGCCACCGCCCTGATCCTCAGCGTCACTTCGCCCAGCCCGGGGGCGGGCGGCTCGGCGATGTTGACCGTCTCCAGCCGACGATCTTCGATGAGTTGCAATGCGCGCATGAGGCTTACCGGGCGAATGGTGAATAGTGAATGGTGAATGGCAGACAGATGTCCAGCCCGAACGCCAGCGGCAACCGTCCCGCTTCCTTCATCCGGCCATTTACCATTTTACCGTTCACCATTCACTTTTCGCCATGACAAGGCAGGTGTTCTGGCCGCCGAAGCCGAAGGAATTGGACAAAACCGTGCCGACCTTGGCTTCCCGCTTCACATTCGGCACCACGTCGAGCGCGATGGCCGGATCGGGGTTGTCGTAATTGATGGTGGGCGGGATGACGCCCTCGCGCATGGTCATGAGCGAGAAGGCGGCCTCGATAGCGCCGGCGGCCGACAGCGTGTGCCCGATCATCGACTTGTTGGACGAGATCGGGATGCGGCTGATGCGCTCGCCGAACACGGTGGAGAGCGAAAGATGCTCCATCTTGTCGTTTTCCGGCGTCGATGTGCCGTGGGCGTTGATGTAGTCGATCTCGTCTTCACTCAGGCCGGCATCGGCAAGTGCGGCCTTCACCGCGCCGATGGCGGGCGAGCCGTCGGGCTTGGAGCGGGTGCGGTGGAAATCGTCGGCCTTCTCGCCGCAGCCGCGAAGGATGCCGAGCACGGTGGCGCCGCGCGCCAGCGCGCTTTCCAGCGATTCCAGCACCAATGCGGCCGAGCCTTCGGCCAGGACGAATCCGTCGCGATCCTTGGAGAAGGGTTTTGAGGCCTTCTCCGGCGCATCGTTGCTGGTCGAGAGCGCCGACAGCAGCGAAAAGCGGATCAGCGCCTCGGCGGTCGCCGAGCCATCGGCGCCGATGGCAAGCGCGCGGTTCGCCTCGCCGCGGCGGATCGCTTCCACGCCGAGCTGGATGGCGGTGGCTCCGGAGGCGCAGGCGGTGGAAAGCGTGATCGGCAGGCCGGCGGCGCCGAAGCGCTCGGCCAGCCGGTCGGCGATGAAGCCGAATTGCGAGGTGTCGAACATGTCGAGCGAATTTTGGCTGCGCGCCACTTCCAGCAGGCGGGCGGACGCGTCTTCGTTGGTGCCGCCCTTGTAGAGCGCCAGCCGATCGTGCCAGTCCAGCTCCACCGGCGGGGAGGCGAGGAACAGCGGGCCGCCGAAATCCTCCAGGTCGAGCCCGGCTTCGGCGATCGCCTCCTCGGCGGAGGTTTCCGCCAACTCATAGGTCAGCGCGCTGGCGCCCTTGCTGCTGGAGGCGAGGAAGTTGACCGTGCCGGCGATGCGCGTGTTGAGATGCTCCACCGGAAAACGGGTGATGGGGTGGATGCCCGACCGGCCGGCCGTCAGCGCCGCCCAGTTTTCCTGCTTGCCCTTTCCGAGCGACGTGACCAGGCCGATGCCGGTGACGGCAACGACGGGCCTGCCCAGGTGATCCTTCAACTTGGTCATTTCGACACCTCAACCGGCGGCGGAGACGAGCGCCAGGCCCTCGAACTGGTGATAGCCGATCGCCGTCGCCAGCACGTGCTCCGGCACGCCTTCATATGGGCGCTCGGACGCCGCGTCGAAAGCCGGGTAGGGCTCCTTGTTGGCCACGGCCAGCGCCGCCAGCGCCACCGCGAAGGGGAATTGCGCCTCCTTCAGATGCCCGGTCAGTGTACCGAAGCCCCGCACGGCGAGGCCGGTACGCGCGTCGAGCGCGGCCTTCTCGGCAGCGGTGGCGGCATGGCCGCCCGAGGCGCCGGAGACGGCCAGCAATTTTCCGGCCGGCAAATTCGCCGCATCGAGCATGGCGGAAATCGTTCCGCCAAGATCGCCGCGGGTCCGGCGGGCGCGTCCGGAGGAAATGGGGCCGAGTCCGGCGTAGATCTTGCGGCCGCGCGCCTCGGCATGGGTGCGGCTCTCGAGAACCAGGAAAGCCGCGCCCGAGCCCGAGACCACGCCGCCGCCCTGCATGCCCTGGCGCTGCCAGACCGGCTTCCAGGCATCGCGGTGCAGATATCCGGCAAGCTCGTAGCCCAGCAGCATATCGGGATGTTCGGTCTGGAAAGCGCCGCCGACCAGCATATGCGTGGACTGGCCGGAACGGATGCGCGCGGCGGCCGTCTCCACTGCGGCAACCCCGGCGCCCTCTTCGCCCATGAAGGTGCGCGACGAGCCGGTGACCTTGTGGACGATGGAGATGTTGCCGGCGAGCAGGTTGGAAAGCTGGGCCAGGAACAGGGTAGGGCGCAGCTCCGTGGTCAGCTTCTCGTTGAGCAGGACGTCGAAGTCGGGACGGCTTTCGGATGCGGCAAGGATGGTGTTGTCCACCGCCACGTCGCGCTCGCCGCCGCCGGCGGCCACCACCATGTCCATGCTGGCGCACAGGGCTTCGTCGCCCTTTATGCCGGCGTCGTCCAGCGCCAGGCCCGCGCTATAGGTGCCGAGCCTCTGCCAGGTTTCCATCTGGCGCTGGTCGCCGCGCTTGGCGATCTGCTGGTTCCAGTCGATCTCCGGCAGCGGATGCACGATGTAGGGTGAAAAGCGCGCGGCATCGAACACCGGCTCCGGAGCCGGGGCGGTCAGCGCGCGCCAGTGCGCATCCGGGCCTTCCCCCAGCGAGGAGACAAGGCCGATGCCGGTGATGACGACGTCTTGGGAATCCATGGAGGGCTTTGTGGGTCAGCGGGCGGCGCCCGTCAAGGCGACAGCCGCGATTGAGGGCCGCAGCGGCGCGCCGCCGCCGTCAGGCGTTCTTGGCCGCGACCAGTCCGTCGATCTTGGCGCACAGGTTCTTCATGACGAAATACTCGTCGGTCGAGACCTTGCCGTCGTTGACTTCCTGCGTCCATTTCTCGAGCGGCACCTTGATGCCGAACTCCTTGTCGATGGCGAAGACGATGTCGAGGAAGTCGAGGCTGTCGATGCCCAGATCGTCGATCGTGTGGCTTTCTGGCGTAATCGTGTCGAGGTCGATCTCGCTGGTGTCGGCGATGATCTTGGCGACTTTTTCGAACGTGGTGGCCAAGGTTTCTTCCTTCGATTGCAGGCGGTTCGGTCCGGATATGTTTTGCGCTGTCTAGTCGGTTTTTCCTGGCAGGAAAAGGCCGAATATGCTGGCTGCCCGGCGGCATGCGGCGCGGGCGGCGTCCCGTGCGCCTAGAAGGCGATGCGGCCAAGCACCCGAAGTCGCTCGCCGTCGGCCTCCACGATGACGGCTTCGCCCTCGCGCGGCGAGATGCCGGTCAGTTCCTGGATGTCCTCCAGATGGGTGACCATCACCAGATTGTCGGCGCCGGAAAAGTCACGGACCTCGTCGACGATCGCCGCGATCTGCGCGGGTCTGGCCGTGTCGTCGGCGGGGGGCGGATCGAGCGGGGCAAACTGCTCGGGTTCCTTGCCGAAGGCGATGCGGGCTGTTTCCAGGCAGCGGCAATAGCGGCTCGACAGGATGCGCTCGACAGGAGCGGCGCGAGCAGCGAACAGCGCGCCGATCTTGCGCGCCTGCTGGCGGCCGCGGTCGGAAAGGTTGCGCTGGGTGGCGCATTTGTCGATGTCGAAATTGGCCGATTCCACCGTGCCGGTGATATTGGCGTGGCGCAGGAGCACCACATGGCCGCCGTTGCGCAACAATGCCCAGCCGGCCTCCGTTGCCTTGGCAGGCGCCAGCGCCAGAAGCAGAATCAGCAGGGTCGTTGCTACGCGCATCCATCTTTCCCACATGGTTCGCCGGTATAGGGATGGGAAAGCCACGGGAAACGCAAGGCGTCACATTGCCATGCGTGGCTATCGCGCCGGGCGTCGCTGGACCATCAAGTCATGGTATAAGGCGATTGATCCAGATGTCGGGCGCGGGTTATGAGGTGGCGGGCTTGCGGGCAACGCCATATATTGGTGGCATATCGCGCAACCATCGACCGGACGAATGCCTGCGGGCCAGCCTGCCGGCCGTGATGAATTCCAGAAGATCCGGCATGTCGCGACGCCGGACGAGAGGCGAGACGAATGCTCCAGAAAACCAGTCATTTCATGCGCCAGGCAAACCTCATCAACGGCGAATGGGTGCAGGCCGATTCCGGCAAGACCGTGGACGTGGTCAATCCGGCCACCGGCCTCGTCATCGGCACGGTGCCCTATTCGGGCAGGGCTGAAACGCGACGCGCCATCGAGGCCGCGCACCAGGCCTTCCTCTCCTTCCGCAAGACCTCGGCCCTGGAGCGCTCCAAGCTTTTGCGCAAGCTTCACGACGCCATCATGGACAATCAGGACGCGCTGGCCGAGCTTCTCACCCTGGAGCAAGGCAAGTCGCTCACCGAAGCCAAGGGCGAGATCGGCTCCTCGGCCGCCTATGTGCTGTGGTTTGCCGAGGAAGCGCGCCGCGCCTATGGCGACGTGGTGCCTTCGCCGTGGGCGGATCGTCGCGTTCTGGTGACGCGTGAGCCGGTCGGCGTCATTGCCGCCATCACGCCGTGGAACTTCCCCTCCTCGATGCTGTCGCGCAAGATCGGCCCGGCGATCGCCGCCGGCTGCACGGCTGTCGTCAAGCCGGCCACGCAGACCCCCTATTCGGGCCTTGCCTGGGGCGCGCTGTGCGAGGAGGTCGGCATCCCCAAGGGCGTCGTCAATATCGTGACCGGTGCCGCCGGCGAGATCGGCGACGAGGTTTGCACCAATCCGCTGGTCAAGAAGATCACTTTCACCGGCTCGACCGAAGTCGGCAAGATGCTGATCGCCAAGTCGGCCTCGACCGTGAAGAAGGTTTCTATGGAGCTTGGCGGCAATGCGCCGTTCCTGGTCTTCGACGACGCCGATCTCGACCGTGCCGTCGAGGGCGCCATCATGGCCAAGTACCGCAATTCGGGCCAGACCTGCGTGTGCACCAACCGCTTCTTCGCGCAGGCCGGCATCTACGACAAGTTCGTGGAGAGGCTGGCCGAGGCTTCCAACAAGCTCAAGGTCGGCCCCGGCGTCGAGGCCGGTGTGCAGCAAGGCCCGCTGATCGACGTCAAGGCCGTCGAGAAGGTGGAGGAGTTTATCCAGGACGCCACCGCCAAGGGCGGCAAGGTGGTTGCCGGTGGCAAGCGCCACGCGCTGGGCGGCTCCTTCTTCGAGCCTACCGTCATCTCCGGCGCCACGACCGAGATGAAGTTCATGAAGGAGGAGATTTTCGGCCCGATCGCGCCGGTCTTCAGGTTCGAGAAGGAGGAAGAAGCGATCGCGCTCGCCAACGACACCGAATTCGGCCTTGCCGCCTATTTCTATACCGGTGACCTCGGCCGCGCCTTCCGTGTCATGGAAGGGCTGAAATACGGTATGGTCGGCGTCAATGAAGGCCTGATCACCACGCCGGAAGCGCCTTTCGGCGGCGTGAAGGAGTCCGGTCTGGGCCGCGAGGGTGGTCATCAGGGCATGGACGACTATCTCGACACCAAATATGTCTGCATAGGCGGCCTCGGCCTCTAAGCGACCTGTCGGTAGGGCGGACCTCCTTGCGAGGACCCGCCCTGCCTTTGACTTCGGCTGACTTTACGGGTCGCGGATTCGGGTAGATTCTCGGGGACGAAACCGGCTGCAAGGAATGGCGTGCATGAAGGATGGCGAGGTCTTCGGCACGACGCAGACGGGCGAAGCGGTACGGCGCTTCGCCATTCGCGGCGGTGGCCTGAGCGCCAACATCATCGGCTGGGGCGCCGCCGTTCAGGATCTCCGTCTGGACGGGCACGATGCGCCGCTGGTGCTCGGCTTCGACCGCTTCGAACCCTATGAGGCCGATCAGGCCTATTTCGGCGCAATTGTCGGCCGCTATGCCAACCGTATCCGCGACGGGAGGTTCGTCCTTGCCGGCCGGCATCATCAGACGGACCGGAATTTTCTCGGGCGGCATACGCTTCACGGCGGCTCGTGGGGCTATTCCCGGCGCCCATGGACGGTATCCCTGCATGGGCGGGACTACGTCACGCTTTCCCTTCACGATCCGGCGGGCACGATGGGCTTTCCCGGCTCGCTGGAGGTGACGTGCACCTATCGCCTGAAGATTCCCGGCACGCTTGCCGTGGAGATCAGCGCGACCTGCGACGAGCCCACGCCATGCAATCTGGCGCAGCACTCCTATTTCAACCTCGATGACGGCGGCGCCGGTGACGTGCTCGACCATCGTGTGGCGATCTTTGCCGGCGCCTATCTGCCGACCGATGCCGACCAGATACCCACCGGCGCGGTGCTGCCTGTGGATGGCACATCGCTCGATTTCCGTCAGGCCCGGCCGATTCGTCTCGAGGGTGAAGCCGGCCACGTCCGCTACGACCACAATTTCTGCCTGGCGCCGGCGCGCGGCCCGCTCAGGCAGGCGGCCTGGGTGCAAGGCGCGACCTCCGGCGTCGAAATGGAGGTGTGGACCACGGAACCGGGCGTCCAGTTCTACACCGGCCAGCATATCGGGGCCCGCGCGCCGGGACTCGGCGGGACCGGCTACCATCCGTTCTCGGGCTTCTGCCTCGAACCCCAGGTGTGGCCGGACGCGCCGAACCGGCCCTATTTCCCGCAGGCGACGCTATTTCCCGGCGATGTCTATCACCAGGTCACGGAATATCGTTTCCGGCTGCCGTGACGCAGCCGGCTCACGGTCGTGCTGCGAAAGCCGCCCTCAGCACCTCGAACGGAGCCAGCGCGCCGCGCACCTGCACCACCGCCGCGGCAACGCGATGCGCCCGCCGAGTGGCTTCGGCCGGCTCGTGATCGGCCAGGCGTGCCGCCAGATAGCCGCCGTTGAAGGAATCGCCCGCGCCCGTGGTGTCGACCGCATCGGCGACATGCACGGCAGGCACCTGCTGTGCCCCGCCTGGGGCAGCGACCAGTGCCGGCGCCTCGCCGTTCTTGACCACCACTTCGCCGACCTGCCGCGCCAATCTTTCCACGGTTGCCTGCGGGTTGGCGTCGCCGAACAGCGCCTGCTCGTCGGGGAAGGTGGGCAGGGCGATGTCGACGACGGCAAGCGCCGCGGCGACGGCGGCTTGCGCCTCCGCGCGGTCGCGCCACAGGCCTGGCCGGTAGTTCGGGTCGAAGGCGATCAGGCTGCCCGCAGCGCGTGCGTTGCCCACCGCCCTCAACAGGACCTCGCGGGCCTCCGCTTCGAGAATTCCCAGGGTGATCCCGGAGAAATACACCAGCTTCTGGCCCTCAAGGCTTTTTGCCAGGGCGGCCGGATCCGACGCCAAGCGGCGCGCGGCGGCGTCCGAGCGCCAGTAGGTGAAGGAGCGCTCCGCTCCGGTCAGCGTGATTGCATAGAGGCCCGGCCGCGCGCCGGGGATGATCGGGCTTGCGCCGATGCCGACGCCGTTCTCCCTGAAGAATGCGATCTGGTCGCGCGAGAATGGGTCGTCGCCAAACGCCGAAACATAGGTGGCGGGTCGCCCGTCGCAGAGCGCCGTAAGCGCCCATAGGGTGTTGAACGTATCGCCGGCAAAACCCATGTGCCATTGGCTGCCGCTGCGACCCGACAGTTCCAGCATGCATTCGCCGATCGAGGCGATTCCGGTGCGAGACAAGCGACCCTCCTGTTTTGTTTCCGCTGTAGCTTCTCGCCGGCTTCGACGCCATGCTTGATGTGGCGGATTCTTGTTCCGCTTCGGCGTGCACGGGAGGGGCCGGTGCATTCGCCGGCAGGAAAGGAGCAGCGTGACACGGTTCTGGCGTTACATTGCAGCGGCGCTCGGGCTTGCGGTGGTTCTGGCAGGTGTAGCGGCGGCGATTCATCTGGCGGCGCCCGGTCGGCAAGGATCGGATTTCTCGCGCTCCAAGGCCACTGTCGCGGGCCTGTTCGTAGTCACTATCGGGCCGGAGGGCGGGGCAGTGCGGCTGGGCGAATCACAAGCCTGGACGCTGAGGCTCAGCACGCCTCAAGGCGCGCCGGTCGAAAACGCAGCCATCGACGTCTCGGGCGGCATGCCGCAGCACGCTCACGGATTGCCGAGCAGCCCGCAGGTGACGGAGTATCTGGGCGACGGCCGCTACCGCATCGAGGGCGTGAAATTCTCGATGCATGGCTGGTGGCAATTGCGGGTAGGCGTCTCGGCGGCGGCCGGTTCGGACACGGTGGTCTTCAACATCGCCCTGTAGCCTCCCTTACCCGCCGGTTGCGATGGTCAGCACCTTGAACGGCGTGGTGACGATGATCTCGGCCACCGAGCCCACGGTCTTGCCGATGCCCTGGCCCAGCGTGTCGATGGGCTTTGCTTCGATCTGGTCGGAGGCCAGGCCGGCCGGCATGTTGAGGCGCTCTCCCAGCAATTGCACCAGGAAGGGGTTGTTTGCGAACTTGGTGTGGTTGAGCCGGTCGCCGCCCTTGGTCTGGCTGAGATCCGCAACCGTCACGCCGTAGGCGGCGAGATCGGCGGCGTCGCCATAGTCGCCCACGCGCGGCTTGTCGCCGGAGATCAGGCTCGACAGCCGCAGGGCCCGGTCGTCGCCTGACAGCAACACGGTGAAGGGTCGGTCCGGCTTGCCATAGCGAAGCATCTGCTTCTTGAACACGTCCACATCGATGTCGGGCGAGGCCAGAACCACGTTGCCGAGCTTGCCGGAAAGGTTGCGGTCGCCTTCGATGGCGAGCTGGCGCAGCGCCTCCATCGTTACCCACGTGCCCATGGAATGGGCGATGATGTCGATGCTTTTCGCGCGCGTGCGCGCCAGCATCTTGAGCGTGGCCTCCAGGTCGTCGCGGGCGGCGTTGGCGCTTTCCTTGTCGTAGATGTAGCCGGTTGTGGCACCGGCCGACGCCCAGGAAAACAGCACCGGCGTGCCCGGATAGCCGGTATCGTGGACGATTTGCGTGACGCGGTAGACGCCGTCGTCGAAGCCGTTGTTGAAGCCATGCACGAACACCAGCACGCGACCGCCGCGCCTGGCGACGTCTGCGCCGACCGCGTTGGCGAACACCTGCGCGTCGCGATAGTAGGCCACTCGCGCGGCGGCGAAATGCTTGGCGGGATCGTTGGGGGCGGCACCGGCGGCGCGCTCGATGCGGCCGGCCTGGTGCAGCTTCGGCACCGTCATGTCGACACGCGCATAGCTGGTGGTCAGCGAGCGTTCCCCGTCGAACACCTGCCGCGGTTCCTTGGCGGCGCGCTTGCGCGTCGTGGCCACGAAGACCTCGTGCGCGGCCGCGATCTCGGAAGCGGGAGCCTCGATCGCCGTGTGGTTTAGCAGGTCATGCGTGCGCGAGCCCATGCAGCCCGCCAGCGTCAGGGCCATCGTGACGAGGAGGAGGGTCTTTGCGCGCATTGATCCGGCTCCCGCTGCCGGCGCCCGTAGCAGCGCCGAATATCCGAATGGGAAAATCCCGAATAGGGCTTGCCTGCCGCGGCGTCCAGTGCGGACAACCGCAAATCCTAGAAGATACCGCTTCTCGCCTGCTGGTTGAGAAGGTTGATGCGGTCGGTGACCTCGCGGTCGGAGGCGAAGCCGTCATCCGCGCGCAGCCGCTGGCCGAGCTGCCGCACCAGGGCCGGGTTGTCGGCGAACTTGGTGTGGTTGAACGTATCGGCGCCCTTGGCGCTGGTGAGGTTGACCACGGTCACGCCGTAGTCGGCCAGGTCGGCGGCGTTGCGATAGTCGCCGACGCGCGGCCGCGAACCGGCCAGCAGCCCCGACAGCTTCAGCGCGCGGTCGTCGTCGGAAAGCAGCAGGATGAAGGGCTTGTCCGGCTTGCCGTAGCGGCGCATCTGGCTCTTGAACACGTTGACGTCGATGTCGGGCGAGGCGAGCACCACGTCGCCCAGCTTGCCGGAAAGGTCGCGGTCGCCGGTGATGGCGAGCTGGCGCAGCGTTTCCATCGTCACCCACGTGCCCATGGAATGGGCCACGATGTCGATGCGGCGCGCGCTCGTCTGAGCCAGCATCCTCAGCGTCACCTCGAGCTGGTCGCGCGCGGCGCTGGCGCTTTCCTTGTCGTAGACATAGCTGGTGGTGGAGCCGCCCGAAGCCCAGGAAAACAGAACCGGCGTGCCGGGATAGCCGGAATCATGGACGATCTGCGTGAGGCGGTAGACGGCGTTGTCGAAAGAGGTGTTGTAGCCGTGCACGAACACCATGACGCGATCGCCCCGCGCCGCCGTGTCGGCGTTGAGCGCCGCCTGGAATTTCGGGCCCGTGTCGTAGCCGGTTGCCGCCGTGGCCGTGAAATACTGGGCCGGGTCGTCCGGTTTGCCGCGCCCCTTGCGTTCGATCTGGCCGGTCTTGTGGACGTTCGGCACGGTGACGTTGACGCGTGCGAAATTGAGCGTCGCCGAGCGTTCGCCTTCGAACACCTTGCCCGGATCTGCCGAGTGCTTGCGCGTGGTGGCGATGAAGATGGCATGGCTGCCGGCGATGTCGGTGACCGATGCCGTGACGATGGCGCTGCCGAGCAGCGCCTCGGAGCGCTGCCCGACGCAGCCGGCGACAAGCAGCGCCAGAAGGGCAATGATGATCGTCTTGGAATGCACTGTCGGGAAATGCACTTTCGGGCCGTCCTGAATCCGCCGTTGTCCCCGCGATCCTCTGGGCCGTGCGGGCGAAGACCTTGCCAGCGGCCAAGTGCGGCGGAAGCAAGGCGAATGCCCTCAAAAAGCGGTACGGCGCGAAATGCGGGCCGGGCACTGTTGCACAAAAGCCGAAATGGCGGCAGGAACCGCGGGCATCGTCAACGAAGGATGGCCATCATGAGCTTTGCCGAAAGGGTCTCCGCTGCGGCCGAGGCCGTGCGAGGCCTCTTCCCCGAGACGCCGCCGCTGCAGGAAAACGACTACCTGTCCAGGAAGTTCGGCGCGCATGTGTACCTGAAGCGTGAAGACCTGACGCCGGTGCGCTCCTACAAGATCAGGGGCGCCTTCAACTTTTTCCGCAAGGCGCTTGCCGCAGGCAACAAGGCGGAACTGTTCGTCTGTGCCTCGGCCGGCAACCACGCGCAGGGCTTTGCCTATGTGTGCCGGCATTTCGGCAAGCGCGGCGTAGTGTTCATGCCGGTGACGACGCCGCAGCAGAAGATCGACAAGACCCGCCTGTTCGGCGGCGAGTTCGTCGAGATCCGGCTGGTGGGCGACTTCTTCGACGATTGCTATCGCGCGGCTTTCGATTTCACCGAAGAGTCCGGAGCGCACATGGTGCCGCCCTTCGACCACAAGGACATCATCGAGGGGCAGGCCACCGTCGGCTGGGAGGTCGCCGCGCAGATGCCGGGCGGGCGCATGCCGGACCTGATCGCGCTGCCGATCGGCGGCGGCGGGCTGGCCGCCGGCATAACGCACTATTTCGCCAGCATGCGCCAGGAAACGCGCTTCCTGTTTTGCGAACCGGCAGGGGCGCCGAGCCTGAAGGAGAGCCTTGCCGCCGGCAAGCGGATCAAGCTCGCCAAGGTGGATAATTTCGTCGACGGCGCGGCGGTGGCCGAGATCGGCCGCGAGCCGTTCCGGCACCTGAAGGAATTCTCGGCCGACAGCGTGCGGCTGATCCCGGAGAACCGGCTCTGCGCCACCATGATCGAGATGCTGAATGTCGAGGGGGTGGTGCTGGAACCGGCCGGCGCGCTGGCCATCGATGCGCTGAAGGATTTTTCCCGCAAGGAGATCAGGGGCCGCACCATCGTGGCCGTGGTGTCGGGCGGCAATTTCGACTTCGAACGCCTGCCCGACGTGAAGGAGCGCGCGCTTCGTTTCGAAGGGCTGAAGAAATATTTCGTCATCCGCTTCCCGCAGCGGCCCGGCGCGCTGCGGGACTTTCTGGATATGCTCGGCCCCGACGACGACATCACCCGCTTCGAGTACCTGAAGAAGTCGGCACGCAATTTCGGTTCGGTGCTGATCGGCATCGAGACCAAGGACCGCCGCAACTTCGATCTGCTCAAGGCGAATTTCGACGCAGAGGGCGTGCAGTATCAGGACATCACCGACAACGAGACGCTGGCGGGTTTCATCATATGACGGAAAAGGCCGGAGGGACGTTCGTCGCGCTGTTCTCCGGCATCAATGTCGGTGGCAACCGCATCGTGAAGATGGCGGAACTGCGAGCTTTCTTCGAGGATCTGGGCTTCAGCGACGTCTCCACCTACGTGCAGAGCGGCAACGTGGTGTTTTACGCGGCACAAGGCGATGCGGCCTCATTGCAGCGGGATCTGGAAGCGGCCTTCGAAAGGCGCTGGGGCTTTGCTTCGCGCATCATGGTGTGCGACGGCGCGCGGCTGGAGCGGCTGGTCGCCGAAAACCCCTATCCCGAGGTCGCGGCCGAGCACACCAAGCTGCATACGTATGTGCTGGAGCGCGAGCCGACGTCCGAGGAGATCGCCAGGCTCGCCGAAACATGCACCGGCCCCGAGCGCTTCGAGGTCAGGGGCGAGGTGCTCTACCTGCATGCGCCGGACGGGCTCGGCAGGTCGAAATTCGCCGGGGCGCTGCCGCGGACCCTGAATGTGCCAGGCACGGCGCGTAACTGGCGCACCGTGCTGGCACTGCTGGAGATGGTGCGGAAAGCGTCATCGGCGGCCACGGCCCCCTGAGGGTCACCAGCTTCCGGTATTGGCCATGGAGGCCCAGGGCTCGGCCGGTTCCTTGGCGTCGCCCTTCTGCAGAAGCTCGATCGAAATGCCGTCGGGCGAGCGCACGAAGGCCATGTGGCCGTCGCGCGGCGGGCGATTGATGGCGACACCCGCGTCCATCAGCTTCCGGCAGAGCGCGTAGATGTCGTCCACCTCGTAGGCGAGGTGGCCGAAATTGCGCCCGCCCTGATAATCTTCCGGGTCCCAGTTGTAGGTCAGTTCGACGAGGGGCGCCTTTTCGGAGATGCCGGCCTTCTCGTCCTCGGACGCCGCCAGGAAGACCAGCGTATAGCGGCCTTTCTCGTTGTCCATGCGCCGGACCTCCTTGAGGCCGAGCTTGTTGCAGTAGAAGTCGAGCGAGGCGTCGAGATCGGCGACGCGGACCATGGTGTGGAGGTAGCGCATGTTCTTACTCCGATGGGGACCTTGCGGCGAACATAGGGGCGCTCGCCTGCCGGGGCAACCGGCCAAGCAGGCTCTCGGTCGACGCCAAGCAACGGGCGAGTAAATTCTGAATGATCCGTAAAAAAGCCGCGCGAGGTCTTGCCACCGCCGGAAGCTGCGGTGTTAATCTGATGTCAAGAATCAGTGTGCGGCAATTTCGACGAAAGGGGGCGTCTCATGGGGGAAAAGGCCTCTTTGACAGGCCGTAACGTAACCGTTGGCGGAGCCGTGAAGCAGGACGAAGGCAGCGAGGCTGTCGATCTGATCGAAGTGTCCGGCGCCATAAAATGGTTTGACGTGGCCAAGGGCTACGGCTTCATCCTTCCTGACAGCGGTGTTTCGGGCGACGTTCTCCTCCATGTCACCTGCCTGCGCCGGGACGGCTTCCAGACGGCGCTGGAGGGAGCGCGGGTGGTATGTCTGGTGCGGCAGGGCGAACGCGGCCTGCAGGCGTTCCGCGTGCTTTCCATGGATACGTCCACGGCCGTGCATCCGGCCGAGATGCAGGAACCGCGCACGCATGTCACGGTGACGCCCGAAAGCGGGCTGGAGCGCGCGCTGGTGAAGTGGTTCAACCGTACCAAGGGCTTCGGCTTCCTGACGCGGGGCGACGGCACGGAGGACATCTTCGTCCATATGGAGACCCTGCGGCGCTATGGCATCACCGAGTTGAGACCCGGCCAGGTGGTGCTGGTGCGCTTCGGCCGGGGCGAGAAGGGCCTCATGGCTGCCGAGATTCACCCCGATATGGGAACCCTGCCGGTCTCGCACTGACGGCGTGCCGGCCGACCAGGCCGGGTTTTCTCCGGCAAGCGCGTGCCGGAATGGAATTCACATGGTCCGAAAGATTTCTCCGGCGGCGTTCAGGCTTTGCGTGGTGGCCGCCTTTCTGGCGTTGGCCGCCGGCTTCGCTGCGCGGCAAACCGCATCGGCCGGCGGTGAGGCGATGATATTGCCCACCGATCCTGCGCCGCTGGTGGTGGAAACCGCAAAGGGTGAACACAGCTTCACCATCGAGGTCGCCAGCGAGCCCGCCCAGCGATCGGCCGGGCTTATGTTCCGCCGCGCCATGGCCGACGACCACGGCATGCTGTTCGTGTTCGAGCGGACACAGCCGGTCGGCTTCTGGATGAAGAACACGCCCATGCCGCTCGACCTGATCTTCATCGGAGAGGACGGGCACATCGCGGCCATCGGCCGGGGCGAGCCGCAATCGGAAGCCGTCATCTCCCCGGGGGCGCCGGTGCGCTTCGTGCTGGAACTGAAGGCCGGCACCGCCGCGCGCGAGGGCATCGCCGATGGCGATGCGGTGAAGCATCCGGCGATCGCCGCCGTCTCAGGCGCCGAGTGACCATGGCGCAGGAGACCGGGATGCAGTTCTTCCGCCATGACGGCTTCGAGATCGCCTTTCTCGACCGGCAGCCGGCGTCGGGGCATGGCGATCCGGTGCTGATGATCCACGGCTTTGCTTCCAGCCACTATGTCAACTGGGTGTCGCCGGGTTGGTTCAAGACGCTCAACGACGCCGGCTACCGGGCCATCGCGCTGGACAACCGCGGTCATGGCGCGTCCTCCAAGAGCTACGACGAGGCCGACTACACGCCGGCCAGGATGGCTTCGGATTCGGCCGCGTTGCTGGACCATCTCGGCATCGGGCGCGCCCATGTCATGGGCTATTCGATGGGCGCGCGGCTTGCGGCCTTCCTGGCGCTTTCCAATCCGGACAAGGTGGCCACTCTGGTGCTTGGCGGACTCGGCATCGGCATGGTCGACGGCGTCGGCGACTGGGACCCGATCGCCGACGCGCTGGTGGCGGAGGATCCCGCGGCGATCACCCATGCGCGTGGAAAAATGTTTCGCGCATTTGCCGACCAGACCCGCAGCGACCGTCATGCGCTCGCCGCCTGCATCGCCACCTCGCGCGAATTGCTGAGCGAGGACGACGTGGCGCGCATTTCCCAGCCGACATTGATCGGCGTGGGCACCACGGACGACATCGCCGGCTCGCCCGACGAGCTTGCCGCCCTGATGCCGAACGCCGTGGCTTTCCACATCGAAAGCCGCGACCATATGCTGTCGGTGGGCGACAGGAGCTTCAAGCAGCGCGTGCTGCAATTCTACGCCGACAATCCGCTATAGGCAGACCGGCCGCTATAGGCGACTTGGCCGCTATGGGACTTGGCCGGCGTCCAGCACGGCCAGCGAGCAGGTCATGTTTTCGCGCGCCTGCCGCTCGAAGCGGTTCCTGAACTCCCTGGTGTGGAAGATGTGCGGACGGGCCAGGAAGGTTTTCAGCACCACGGCGCGCCCGGCGCGCCATGCGGGCTCCGCCACCCACCCATATTCGCGCCGCACCGCCTGCTCGTAGGCGTCGAAGGTGGCCGGCGCGGCGCCGAGGATGGACAGGTCCATGTCGAGGAAGAGGGCCGCGTCGCGCCTTGCGGCCGCGTCGGCAAGGCCGGGCACCTCATGCGTGGCGGTGGCCTCGATCATGACGGCGATGCGCGCCAGCCGCTCGCCCGCGATGCGTGGGGCCAGCTTTTCTAGGGCCAGGGCGGCGCTGCGCGCCTCGTTGTCCTTGGCGCGGCTGTCATAGATGGCGTCATGGAACCAGATGGCGGCCTCGACGGCCTCCGGGTCGGACAGGGCAGTGCGGTATTCGCCGGCTAGTGCCAGCAGCGCCTCGATATGCGCAAGGCCATGATAATGCCGGTGCTCCGTCCCGTATAGCGCCGACAACTCGCGCTTCAGGTCCTCGTCCAGGAGCGGAGCGTTCATCGGCCGGAGAACTCCGGCGCACGCCGCGCGGCAAAGGCGGCGCGGCCTTCCGCATAGTCGGCGCTGCGGAAGGTGGCCGCGCCCGCTTCCCGGGCTGCATCCGCATCCGCCGCCTCGCCGCTCAATACGGAACGGATCGCCAATTTCGAGGCATGCACGGACAGCGGTGCATTGGCGGCGATGGCGCTCGCGATCTGCGCCGCCCGAGCGTCCAACTGCCCGTCGGCAACGACTTCCAGCAGGAAGCCCGCGGCCAGCGCCACATCCGCATATATGCGCGCGCCGGTGAAGGCCAGATAGCGTGCCATTTGCGGGCCGGCGGAAAAGACGATGTCCTGCATGGCGTCCTGGGGATAGGCCAGACCGAGCTTCGCGGCCGGCACGCAAAACTGCGCGCCATGGGCCGCCAGGCGGATATCTGCCGCAGCGGCAAGCCCGAAGCCTCCGCCGAAGCAGATACCGCGTATGGCGGCGATCACCGGCACGCGGCAAGTGCGCACCGCCGCAAAGGCGGCAGAATTGGCGACCTCGTATTCGCGCGCATTGTCGGCGTCGCGCAGCGTTGCAAACTCGCCAATGTCGGCGCCGGCGGAGAAATCGGCTCCGGCGCCGCACAGCACGACGACGCGAACATCGGGGTCGGCGGAAAGCGTCCCAAGCTCTGCGGCGAGCCGCCGCCACATCTCCTGCGTGATCGCGTTCTTCTTGTGCGGCCGGTTGAGCCTTATGTGGGCGACGCCGGCGGCAACGGTCACGATCAAGGTTTCAGCTTCCATGGCCTGTCGATTTCCCGGGAACCACGTCCATTTGAATCTGCGCTCAGGAAAATTGAGTTCGCTCGCGCCGCAAATTGACTTATATGAGCAACCGGGGAAGGCAAGCCGGAACCGGAGGCAGTCATGAACAGCATCACCCTCGCGCGTCAAGGCGCGTTGCAGCCCGTGGACCCGATCTGGCGCTCTATTCGCGAGGAGGCCGAGGAAGCGGTCGCGCGCGACCCTCTGCTGGCCGCCTTCGTCTATGCCACCATCCTCAACCAGGAGAGCCTGGAGGACGCGGTCATCCACCGGCTGGCGGAGCGCCTGGCGCACCAGGACCTGGGTGCCGACCTGATCCGCCAGACCTTCGCGGCGATGCTGGCCGACGAACCCGATTGGTCGGCCATCGTGCGCGTGGACATCCAGGCCTATTACGACCGCGATCCGGCCTGCGACCGCTTCATCATGCCGGTACTCTATTTCAAGGGCTTCCACGCCATCCAGACGCACCGGCTGGCGCATTGGCTGTGGAACAAGGGGCGGCAGGATTTCGCGCTCTATCTGCAAAGCCGCTCCTCCTCCATCTTCCAGACCGACATCAACCCGGCCGCGCGGATCGGCAAGGGCATCTTCCTCGACCATGCCACGGGGCTGGTCGTGGGCCAGACGGCGGTGATCGAGGACGACGTGTCGATCCTGCATGGCGTGACGCTCGGCGGCACCGGCAAGGCCGGAGGCGATCGCCACCCGAAGATCCGCCACGGCGTGCTGATCGGCGCGGGCGCCAAGATCCTCGGCAATATCGAGATCGGCCACTGCTCCAAGATCGCGGCAGGCTCCGTGGTGCTTTCGCCCGTCCCGCACAACAAGACCGTGGCGGGTGTGCCGGCGCGTGTCGTCGGCGAGACGGGCTGCGAGCAGCCGTCGCGCCAGATGGACCAACTCCTGCCGGCACCCTCGGCCGAGCATCCCATCAGCTACGACATCTGACCGCCAATTGCCGGTGGGCATCCGATCGAGGATGTCGCCCGGCATCTGTGGTCTTGTCGCGGGCTTGCCTTTACATCGCCGTGTTCACCGTGCCAGAAGCGGTTCCAACGCAAAGCACGGCCGTATCCGGAGTAAGTCTCTTGAAGCCCGACGAAATCAGAAAGCTCGACGCCTATTTCAAGCGCGTCTTCCAGAATCCGCAACTGCAGGTGAAGGCGCGCCCGCGCAAGGAGGATTCGGCCGAGGTCTATGTGGGCGACGAATTCCTCGGCATCGTCTTCAAGGACGAGGATGATGGCGACTACAATTTCTCCATGGCCATACTGGACGTGGACCTGGGCTGATTCGCCCGTCGGGCGGCTGCCTGTCACTGAGGGCCGGCGCCCGTCTGCAGGACGCGGGCGGCTTGTGCGGCCACGGCTGCGTCGAGCGCGTGCCAGTCTGCCAGCAGTTGTTTCGGGAAGCGGTAGGTGAGGCTTAGCCGCTCGCCCACCAGCAGGTCGCGCTCGCAGGGCGCCAGCGACTGCTCGGCGCTGGCGCCGGCAAGGCAGCGGGCCACGAAAGGCGTTGCGCCCGGACGGTCCGCAACGACCAGCGTCTCGTTCAGATAGCCCGACTTTTCCGAAAAATCGTGGATCGTGGTTCCGCCGGGGCCGGGGGGTCCCGGCTGCACGATGAGCGCGCTGTAGATGGGTGCGAAGCGGCCGCTCATGTCGCGCGACATGATCTGATCCTCGAACGACAGGAAGATGATGTTCCTGCCCGAGCCGGTGCGGTTGAAGTCGGTACGGGTGGCCTCGCTGTAGCCGTCCATCTCGGGATAGCGCAGATAGAGGTCGAGGCGCGAGGCGACGCCGTCATGTCGGGCGCGCTCGAAGCGGATCATGTTGGCCGGGACGTGGATGACGTTGTTGCCGATGACGATCTCGCGCGGGCTGGTGTCTTCCGTGTGGCCGCCCATGGCGATCGAATGGCCGAACCACTTGCCGGCAAGGCTGATGCCAGCAGAGAGAAGGGCCATCGCCGTAAAGGCGAAAAACACCTTGCGCATCAATTTCGAGTCGACGACCCGGAAAGCCGTGGCTTCCGCGGCGGCTGGGCTTGCCATCATGCCTCCTGTGGCGACGGTGGCATGGCCGCGATCACGGCCGGTGCCGGAGGCGACTGTGCTGCTTCATGGTAAATGCGAGGTAAAGAAGCCGCCGTCGCCGTTGCATCCCCACGCGCGGGCACCTACAACGGCCGCAGCCGAACGGGAATTGATGTCGCCAGGAGAGAAGATGCCGATTTATGCGATTGACGACAAGTCGCCGCGCTTCGAGGACGCCGACAGCAACTGGATCGCGCCCGATGCCGTGCTGATCGGCAATCTGGAGATCGGCCGCAATGCCGGTTTCTGGTTCGGTGCCGTGCTGCGCGGCGACAACGAGCCGATCGTGATCGGTGCGGACACCAACATGCAGGAGCATGTGGTGGTGCACACCGACCCGGGCTTTCCGGTCACGGTGGGGCAGGGCTGCACCATCGGCCACCGCGCCATGCTGCACGGCTGCACCATCGGCGACAACAGCCTTGTGGGCATGGGCGCCATCGTGCTGAACGGCGCGCGCATCGGCAAGAACTCGCTGGTCGGCGCCGGGGCGCTGGTCACGGAAGGCAAGGAGTTTCCGGATAATTCGCTGATCGTCGGCTCTCCCGCGCGCGCGGTTCGCTCCCTGGACGAGGCGGCGGTCGAGCGCCTGCGCGCCTCGGCGGCGCACTATGTGGCCAACGGCGCCCGCTTCAGGCGCGGCTTGCGGCCGGCCTGAGCGTCTTTTCCGAACCGGCTCCGACCGGCTGCCAAAAAAAGCGGAGCCGGCCCGGGGACGGGGCCGGCTCCTTGACCCGGTCGTTGGGGACGGGGAGGGTGGGGACTCGACCGGGTGTTCCGTTTCGCCCCGGAGCTTGCGCTACCGGACGCTGGCGACCGCGTCGGCGTTGCCGTTGTTGATCGTCACCCAGACCCCGGAATTCGTCTGCGATTGGCGCTTGAGATAGGTGTAGGGCGTGTCGGCCCAAGCCTGGACGCGCGGCTCCAGATTGTCGAGGATGAACTCGCCCATGCTGGTGCGCACGGTGAGCACGGCGTGCCCGTCGCCGTTCGGCTGCCGCACGACCGTGATGAGCAGGTCGCCGGCCGGCATGCCTGCCCGCATGAGTTGCCGGCGCTTTTCCAGCACGTAGTCTTCGCAATCGCCATAACCGCTGTCGGGATAGGCCCAATATTCCTCGACACCATAGATTTCCATGTCGGTGCGTGGCTGCACCTTGGTGTTGATGCTGTTGTTGACCTCGACGATCTGCGCCCACAGATTGCGCGTCATCTCGGTCGGCGCCCGTTTCGGTGTCGTCTGCCGGCATTCCTGCGGCAAACGCTGGCAGAACTCGTAGTGACCGACCGGCTGCGTGGTTCGTCCGCCGATCTGCATGAAGCTGCCTGCGGCCTGTGCGGCGCCCCAACTGCCGAATTGCATCGCGGCGGCCACAATCAGCAGCTTGCCCCAAGTCTTGAACATGTTCTTGTCTCCCCGTTTGAAGAGACAATGACAGGCTCGGCTTTATTTGACGCAAAGGTGCGATGCAGAGATTAAATAAAACCCCGAGTTACTTTTCGCAAATGTTGAACAGAACAAATATAAAATAAGAATAGAATTTGCCTAAAATTGTAACGATCGGCCTGCGAGGCGGGCCGCAGACGGGCGGCGGCCGACCGGCCGTGGGAAACGACCGCGCAGTGCGAATCCCGTGCCGCCAGGCAGGATCAGGGATTGGACTGATTGAACTCGGAATCGAGCGTTTCGGGACGCTGGACCACGGCGAATTCGATGGCGACGCCGTCCTCGAAATGGCGCACGACCTGGCCGCGCATGGTGCCCAGCACCACCTGCACGCCGATGGCCGGCTTGACGTCGATCTCCACGGCGGCGCCCGACAGCGACAGGTCGACGATGCGGCACTGGTATTGGCGCCCGTCGGCCAGTTGCAGCACGCTCAAGGGGTTGCGCGGCGCCACGCGCTCGTGGCGGCGGTCTTCCGGCAGATCCAGTTCGTGCTTGTTGGCCAGCCAGGTGAGCTGCGCGGCCAGCTTGTCCTTCTTGCGCTCCGAGGCGATGACGGTCATGGCGAAGCCGTCCTGCAGGGTGCGCGTCACCACCCCTTCGATGCGGCCGATATGGTCTATATAGGCAATGACCTTCTCGCCCGGCTCGCCGACACGGTCGGTGCGCAACGCCACGTTGCCGGGTGACATGTCGATAACCTGGCACGGGTGCTCCGTCCGGTCCTCCAGCATGAAGCGGCCGTAGATCTTGACCCGTACCCGTTGAAAGCTGCGCCTTTCAACATTGGACGGCGCGTGATCGAACGCCGCTAGCCTCATTGCCTGCACCCCGTTGGCATTTCCGCGCGCATGCTCGGAATTTCTTTCGGAAACTACGGCAGGAAAGGTTAATAAATCGGGAAAGCGGCGCCTTGGCCGTTTACTCGTCGCGTCCGCCCTCGAACACGACAAGATGGCGCACCCGCCGGGCGCGGCCGAATTCGGAAATGGTTTCGGGCGCACCCAGTTCGGCCGGCGCGAGAGAAGGAACCGCGATTTCGGGGCGGGTTTTCAGGAACATGGGCTCGGCGTCCGGATCTATGACGCGGATGGAATCGACGAGCGCGTCGACGATCGGGTCGGCGCCATGCCAGAACGGCCTCTCAACCGCGGAGATCGCGCCGAGGCAGCGCGGATGCTGCGCGCCGCCGTCCAGCGGCAAAGCCAGCAGTTCGAACCTGCTGGACCGCCCGGTGCCGCTGAAACCCTCATAGGCGATCAGCACCACCGACTTCTGCTGGAACACGCCGTGAATCAGCCGGGCGATCAGCCTCTGGTCGCGGACGCGCCAAAGCGAGGGGAAGGAAAAACCCTTCAGCTCGCGGCCGTAGACGGCGCACAGCCGGGTGCCGGCGAGCCGGAAGACGGCCTCGCCACGGGTGTCTTTTTCCAGGATGAAGGTGTCGGCGAGCAGGCTCTTGATATTGGCGGGCTCGACTTCCGTGCGCCGGGGGGCAGGGCGCCCGTGGCGCAGCCGGTTCCAATATTGGAACAGTGCGATCGATCCTTCGAGTTTCATCTATGACCCGCTCCGCGCGTTCCGCCGTCTCTGATGTGCCATCGGTGAACAGAAGGACGCCTTTCGGTGACCTACATGCGGTGCCCAGCAGGTTGCGTGCCAGCCTGGATAGGAATTGTTAACGGGTGGGGGCCATTAAGGTTAACGAAGGGTTTACGTTGCTTTTTGCCTTTCGCCATGGTTGATTGATTTCACTCCAGTTTTCGCTGCGGCGCCACGGCGCTCAGGCCAAAAGTTCTTGGGGGAGCCAGGGGGGCTCGACCGGCCGTCCAGGAGAAATCCTGGACGGCTTTCTTTTGATTCGAGCCGCGATTCGTCATTTGTGAATCGCCTGCGCCTGCCTTACATGCCGAAAATCGGCAAATCGGACCCGGAGCGGACATGAACAGACCGGCAGGCAGCGAACCGGCGAAATCGGAGGCCGGCGACAGGGGTGCGCCCGAGCCCCGTGCGCCTCGCGAACCGGTGTTCAACATGCCGCCGGTCGTGCTGGCGATCATCGCGCTGTGCATCGGGGTGCATCTGCTGCGGGTCTACTGGCTCACGCCGGACGAGGATTTCGCCTTCCTGGTCCGCACGGCGTTCATCCCGGTCCGCTATTCGGGCCATTTCGAAATGGATGTGTGGACCTTCACCAGCCCGTTCACCTATACCTTCCTGCATGGCGGTGTGGCCCATCTGGCCGTCAACATGGTGTGGCTGGCCGCTTTCGGCTCGCCGCTGGCGAACCGCTTCGGGGCGCTGCGGTTCTCGCTGTTCTACCTTGTGACGGGCCTGGCGGCGGCCTTCTTCTTCTGGGCCATCCATCCGCTCCTGCCGGTGCCCCTTATCGGCGCGTCGGGTTCGATCTCGGGGATGATGGGGGCTGCCGCGCGTTTCGGCTTCCAGATCGACCGCAGCAGCGGCCGGCCGGCCTTCGCGGGGGCCCCGCTGCCGTTTTCGCAGGTGTTCCGCTCGCGTGCGGTGGTTGCCTTCCTCGGCGTGTGGATGATCATCAACCTGGTCACCGGCCTGGCCGGCTTCGCGCCGGGGGTGGAGGACCAGATCGCCTGGGAGGCGCATATCGGCGGTTTCCTGGCGGGTTTCCTCGGCCTGCGCCTTTTCGACAGGCCGCGGCGCGGCGCAGCCCTTCCCGGCACTTGAAATGCAACCAAGCTCGGCGCACCATGTTCAAGGAAATGTGAGCGCCGGGGAAGGCAGGCTCCGGCAGGAATGCAGAGGAGGTCGCCATGACGGTCAAGGCAATTCTTGCGGCGAAGGGGCATGACGTCGTCACGCTCGGGCCGAACGAGAAGCTTGCGGAAGCCATCCGCATACTCGCCGAGCGCAAGATCGGCGCGCTGGTCATCACCAACGGCGACCGTAAGATCGTCGGCATCCTCTCGGAGCGCGACGTCGTACGGGTGATCGCCAAGGAGGGCGTGGCTGCGCTCGACATCACCGTTCGCGCCGCCATGACGCCGAAAGTCAAGATCTGCAACGAGAACCACACGGTCAACGAGATCATGGAGATCATGACCACGGGTCGCTTCCGCCATCTGCCGGTGGAAAAGGACGGGCTGCTCGACGGCATCGTCTCCATCGGCGACGTGGTCAAGCGACGTATCGAGACGGCCGAGCGCGAGGCGGAGGAGATCAAGGCCTATATTGCGACGGCGTAGGCCGCCTGGGCGTTGTCGGTGGGCGAATGCGCCCGCAAACCGGCGATGGGGGAGGGCTGCCGATGCAGCCTGGCCCTTGCCTCGCATGGCGCTTTGCACTAGCGAAGTCGCATATCGAGATTGCGTTCGCGCAATCCTCCCAACAGCGATTTCGTAGGCGCTCATGACCATCATCGACACCCGCACGCCCGACCCCAAACGTCTGATTCCCGGCGCCACCGGCGACTGGGAAGTCGTCATCGGCATGGAAGTGCACGCGCAGGTCACCTCCAACGCCAAGCTGTTCTCGGGCGCTTCCACCGCCTTCGGCGCCGCGCCCAACGCCAACGTGTCGCTGGTGGACGCGGCCATGCCCGGCATGCTGCCCGTCATCAACGAGGAATGCGTGAAGCAGGCCGTCCGCACAGGCCTGGGACTGAACGCGCAGATCAACCTGAAGTCGGTCTTCGACCGCAAGAACTACTTTTATCCCGATCTGCCGCAGGGCTACCAGATCTCCCAGTTCAAGCAGCCGATCGTGGGCGAGGGCACCGTCACGGTTTCGGTCGGCCCGGACCGGGAAGGCAAATTCGAGGATATCGACGTCGGCGTCGAGCGCCTGCATCTGGAGCAGGACGCCGGCAAGTCCATGCACGACCAGCACCCGACCATGTCCTATGTCGATCTAAACCGCTCGGGCGTGGCGCTGATGGAGATCGTGTCCAAGCCCGACATGCGGTCTTCCGACGAGGCCAAGGCATATCTGACCAAGCTGCGCACGATCGTGCGCTATCTCGGCACCTGCGACGGCAATATGGACGAAGGCTCCATGCGCGCCGACGTGAACGTATCGGTGCGCAAGCCGGGCGGCGAATTCGGCACGCGCTGCGAGATCAAGAACGTCAACTCGATCCGCTTTGTCGGCCAGGCCATCGAATATGAGGCGCGCCGCCAGATCGCTATCCTGGAGGACGGCGGCTCGATCGATCAGGAAACGCGTCTGTTCGACCCCAACAAGGGCGAGACGCGCTCCATGCGCTCCAAGGAAGAGGCGCACGACTACCGCTATTTCCCCGATCCCGACCTGCTGCCGCTCGAATTCGACCAGGCCTATGTCGACGCGCTGGCGGCCGACCTGCCGGAACTGCCGGACGACAAGAAGAACCGTCTGGTCGACGCACTCGGCCTGTCGGCTTACGACGCGTCGATCCTCGTCTCGGAAAAGGCCATTGCCGACTATTTCGAGAAGGTCGCGGCCGGCCGCGACGGCAAGGCGGCGGCCAACTGGGTGATCAACGATCTTTTGGGTGCCTTGAACAAGGCCGGGCGCGACATCGACGACGCGCCGGTTTCGCCGGAGCAATTGGGCGCGGTCATCGACCTCATCAAGGAAGGCACCATTTCCGGCAAGATCGCCAAGGACCTGTTCGAGATCGTCTGGAACGAGGGCGGCGACCCGCGCGAGGTCGTGGAAAAGCGCGGCATGAAGCAGGTGACCGACACCGGCGCCATCGAGAAGGCGGTTGACGACGTGATCGCCGCCAATCCCGACAAGGTGGAGCAGGCCAGGGCCAAGCCGACGCTTGCCGGCTGGTTCGTTGGGCAGGTGATGAAGGCCACGGGTGGCAAGGCGAACCCGCAGGCCGTCAATGACCTGGTGAAGGCCAAGCTGGGCCTGGAATAGGATGTTCGTGCGCACCGCCGGCGAGCGTGACCTCGAGGCGGTCCGTGCCTTGCTGGTGGAGACATGGCACGCGACCTATGACGGCATCTACGGCCATGATGGCGTTCGCGCCATTTCCGAACGCTGGCACTCGATAGTCTGGCTCAGGCAGTTGCTGCGCCGGCCGCGGTCGGAATTCGTGGTCGCCGATACCGGCGCCGAACTGGTCGGGATGGCCTATGCCGCTATCCCTGAAGGCGATCCGGATGCCGTGGAGGTCGAAGAACTCGACGTGCGGCCGGGCAGGCAGGGCACCGGCGTGGGCAGCCTGCTTCTCGGGGAATTGGAGGCTTCATTCCCGGAGAGCCGGCTCATGCGGCTGGAGGTCGAGGCCCGAAACAGCCGGGCCCTGAATTTCTATCGAGGCAAGGGATTTACGGAGCGTGGCCGGCGCGCCGCCACCCAATGGGTCGATGCGACCATCGTCACGCTGGAGAAGCGGTTTTGCTGATCGTCGCGCCGCTCGTTGCCGCAATCATGCTGCCGGTGAAGTCTCGGCAGCGATGCCGGTTCATATTTCCAGATTGTCGATCAGGCGCGTATTGCCGAGGCGCGCGGCGGCAAGTATGCGGCCGGCGCGGTCGCGCTTCCAGGGCGTAAGTGTCAGGCTTTCCCGCGCTTCGACATAATCCACCGCGTCGAAGCCGGCATCCAGTATTCCCTGCCGTGCCGTTGCAAGCGTATCCGCTGCCTGGGCGCCTGAGCGGAGCGCTTCGGCTGCCCGCCGAAGCACCTTGTTCAACTGGCGGGCGATGCCGATTTCGGCCGGCGAGAGATAGGCGTTGCGCGAGGACATTGCGAGCCCTTGCTCGTCTCTCACCGTGGGAGCGCCGATGATCTCGACGGGGATATCGAGGTCGCGGCACAGTTGCCTGACCACGCAGAGCTGCTGGTAGTCCTTCTCGCCGAAAACCGCACAGTCCGGCGCGGCCTGAAGCAGCAGCTTGGCGACGACGGTTGCGACGCCCTCGAAGAAGTGCGGCCGGAAATCCGTCTCCAGGCCTGCTGACGGGCCACCGACCGAAATTCTGGTGGCGAACCCTTCCGGGTACATTTCGGCGGCCGACGGCGTGAACGCCACATGGACGCCTGCATGTGCGAGGCTGTCGAGATCGGCGGCGAGTTGCCGCGGATATTTGTCGAGATCTTCCGTCGGAGCGAATTGCGTGGGATTGACGAAGATGGACACGATGCAGCGGTCGGCGCGCTGCAGGGCAAGCTTCGTCAGCGAGATGTGGCCGGCATGCAGCGCGCCCATCGTCGGCACCAGGCCAACGCGCAATCCCTCCTGGCGCCACGCTGCCACCGTGGCGCGCAGGTCGGCAATCGTTTCCACTGTCTGCGGGCGTGTCATGGCGCGGACTTGCCTTTTGGCTGGAAGACATGCTCCGGACCGGGAAAGCGGCGGGCGCGGACATCGGCGGCATAGCGCTGGGCGGCATCGGCAACGGCGCTGCGCAGATCGGCATACTCCCTGACGAATTTGGGCACCCGGTCGACCGTGAGGCCGACCGCATCGTCGATCACCAAGATCTGCCCGTCGCATTGCGCGCTTGCGCCTATGCCGATGGTGGGAATGGAAAGCCGGCGGGTGATGTCGGCCGCCACCGGCTCGACCGTGCCTTCGATCACCACGGAAAACGCGCCGGCCTTTTCAACCGCCTGCGCATCGGCCAGCAGCCGTTTCGAGTCTTCCTGCGTGCGGCCCTTGATCTTGTAGCCGCCTTCCTTCTCGACGGATTGCGGCTGGAGGCCGATATGGCCCATGACCGGAATGCCGGCATAGACGATCGCGGCGATCCGGTCCGCCATGTCGGTGCCGCCCTCCAGCTTCACCGCGTGGCAGCCGGTTTCGTCCATGATGCGGCGCGCGGAGGCGAGCGCCTGCCCGGCGGAGTGTTCGTAGCTGCCGGCCGGCATGTCCACCACCACGCAGGCACGCCGGCAACCGCGCATGACGGCCTGACCATGCATGATCATCATCTCCATGGTGGCGCCCAGCGTGGTGGCATGGCCGTGCAGCACCATGGCCACGCTGTCTCCGACCAGCAGCAGGTCCGCATGCGGGTCGAGCAGCCGTGCGATTGGATAAGTGTAGGCGGTCAGGCACACGATCGGCGCGCCGCCCTTGCGGCCGCGAATGGCCTCGGGCGTGATCTGCACTTCGGCTGGATGCTCCGCCATGGTCTTCCTCCCCGGCCAGGAATGCGCCGTCGGCAGTCAGCCGGCCCGGCGCATCGGTCGAACCGTTCCAATTCGTCACAACGACCTAGAAGCATCGGCCTCGCTTGACAAGATGTTGCAGTGCAATAAGGAGCGGCGGGCAGGGGCAAAAGCCTTGCCTTCCGGCCAAGGTGGCGCCATAAGCAGGGCGACGGAGCACGCCCGCGAGGACCAGCATGAAAGCCTTCCTTCTGCAGTTTTTCACCTGGTGGAACGGCCAGACGCTGAACACCCGCTGGCATACCTGGCGCCATGGCAAGGAAGTCGGGCGCGACGAGTTCGGCAACATCTATTACGAGGGCGGCGTCAACTCCGACGGGCTGACCCGGCGCTGGGTGATCTACAATGGCCAGTCGGAGGCCTCCGCCATCCCGCCTGGCTGGCATGGCTGGATGCACTATCGCGTGGACACGCCGCCTTCGGCCGAGACCTACAAGCCGCGCGAATGGCAGAAGCCGCACCAGCCCAACCTGACCGGCTCGCCGGCCGCCTATCGCCCCAAGGGCTCCCTGCTGGGCAACCGGCATCGTCCGCAGGTGACCGGCGACTATGATGCCTGGACGCCAGGGTCCTGATACCGGCAGCCGGGTGTTTTGTCGCCACAATTGACGTTTAGCTGCTTGTGCGGATGGCCGTCAGGGATAGCCTTGGCGGCGGCGAATCATTGTGGGCATGTTTTTGCATGAGCTTTTGGGGTCGAATTTCCTTGGCGGCGATGCTGGCGGCGGCCTCGACCAGCGCGTTCGCCGCGGCGGCCACGGACGCGCCGCGCGTCAATAACCCCGTTGCCGAATTCACCGGGGTCGACAAGATCACCGGTCGCATCATCACTTTCGACGTCTACATCAACGAGACGGTGCAGTTCGGCGCGCTGCAGGTCACGCCGCGCGTCTGCTACTCGCGGCCCGGCGCGGAGGAGCCGAAGACGGATTCCTTCGTCGAGGTGGACGAGATCACGCTGGACAGGAAGATTCGCCGCATCTTCACCGGCTGGATGTTCGCCGAAAGCCCAGGCCTCAATGCCGTCGAGCACGCGGTCTATGATGTGTGGCTGAAGGCCTGCAAGCAGAAGTCGGATGTGCCGGCGCCGGGCGCGGCCGAAGCGGGAAGCGCTGGAACCGACTGATCTCTCGCATTAACTTTGGCGGCTATGCGTTGCGCTATGGCGCGAAGACCGCCTGCCCCTGCAGAGCTTCCGCCAGCATCTTCTCATAGCGCGCGCGCGGCACGTCCACTGCGCCGAAGCGCTTCAGGTGCTCGGTTGTGAATTGCGTGTCGAGAAGGCTGAAGCCGCGCGCCTTCAGGCGCTCCACGAGGCTGACCAGACAAACCTTGGAGGCGTCGGTTTCTCTGGAGAACATGCTTTCGCCGAAGAACACGCGCCCCATCGACACGCCGTAGAGCCCGCCGACCAGACGGCCGTCGCGCCACGCTTCGACCGAGTGGCAATGGCCCATGCCGTGCAATTGCACATAAGCTTCGCGGATCGGCCCGTTGATCCAGGTCGAGCGGCGGTCCTCCCTGCTTTCGGCGCAGGCCTCGATGGTCGCTTCGAAATCGAAATCGAAACGGATCTCGAACAGCCCCTTTCGGATCGTCTTCCTCAGGCTTTTCGGGACATGGAAGGAGCCCAGCGGAATGATGCCCCGGGTTTCCGGCCTCACCCAGAACACCTCCGGGTCGGACGCGCTTTCGGCCATGGGAAAGACACCCGACGCATAGGCCTTCAGCAGGAGGTCGGTCGGGATGCGGAAACCGGGAGCGAAGGGACGAGCCATGACGCCCCTGTGATCAGCCCTGCTCGGACGCAGCCAGATATTTTTCCAGCCAGTGGATGTCATAGTCGCCGTTCGCGATGTCGGGATTGCCGACCAGATCGCGGAACAGCGGCAGAGTGGTCTGGATGCCGTCCACCACGAATTCGTCAAGCGCTCGGCGCAGGCGCATCATGCATTCCACCCGGTTGCGGCCATGCACGATCAGCTTGCCGATCAGGCTGTCGTAGTAGGGCGGGATACGGTAGCCGGAATAGACGCCCGAATCGACGCGGATGCCCAGGCCGCCCGGCGTGTGGAAATGGGTGATGGTGCCGGGCGAGGGGGTGAAGTTGCGGGGGTCTTCAGCGTTGATGCGGCATTCTATGGCGTGGCCCTGGAAGCGGATGTCCTCCTGCCGCACCGACAGGCCTCCGCCCGAGGCGACGCGAATCTGCTCGTGCACGAGGTCGATGCCGGTGATGGCCTCCGTTACCGGGTGCTCCACCTGGAGGCGGGTGTTCATCTCGATGAAATAGAACTCGCCGTCCTCGTAGAGGAATTCGATGGTGCCGGCACCCGAATAGCCGAGATCAGCTACCGCCTTGGCGCAGATATTGCCGATACGGGCGCGCTGGGATTCGTTGAGGGCCGGGGAGAGGCCTTCTTCCCACACCTTCTGGTGGCGGCGTTGCAGGGAGCAGTCCCGCTCGCCGAAATATACGCCGGCGCCGGCGCCGTCGCCGAACACCTGTAGTTCGATGTGGCGAGGCTTCTCCAGATATTTCTCGATGTAGACGGCATCGTCGCCGAAGGCCGCGCCGGCTTCGGAGCGGGCGGTGTTCAGCGCCATCTCCAGTTCGGCTTCGCTGCGTGCCACCTTCATGCCGCGGCCACCGCCGCCGGCGGATGCCTTGATGATGACCGGATAGCCGATATCGGCCGCGATGCGCTTGGCTTCGCGTTCGTCCGACACCGCGCCTTCGGAGCCGGGCACGACCGGAATGCCAAGGCGCCTGGCGGTGCGCTTGGCCTCGATCTTGTCGCCCATGACGCGGATGTGGTCGCCCGAAGGGCCGATGAAGGTGATGTTGTGGGCAGCCAGTATATCGGCGAACTTGGCGTTCTCGGCCAGGAAGCCGTAGCCGGGATGCACGGCATCCGCACCGGTGATTTCGCAGGCGGCGACGATCTGGTGGATGTTGAGGTAGCTGTCGCGCGAGGGCGGAGGACCGATGCACACGCTCTCGTCGGCGAGGCGCACATGCATGGCGTCGGCATCGGCGGTAGAATGCACCACCACGGTCTGGATGCCGAGTTCCTTGCAGGCGCGCAGCACCCGAAGGGCGATTTCGCCGCGGTTGGCGATGAGGATTTTCTGGAACATCCGCCCCTTCCCGGCCTATTCGACCACGATCAGCGGCATGCCGTACTCAACCGGCTGGGCATCCTCCACCAGGATGGCGGTGACGGTTCCGGCGCGCGGCGAGGGTATCTGGTTCATCGTCTTCATCGCCTCGATGATCAGCAGCGTCTGGCCTTGCGTGACCTTCTGCCCCACCTCGATGAAGGGCCGGGCATCGGGCGCGGGCGCCAGATAGGCGGTTCCGACCATCGGCGAGGGCACGGCGTTCTTCGACGCGTCCGCAGCCGGAGTTGCCGGGGCGGATGCCGGCGCCGCGCCTTGGGCCGGCGGCGGGGCGAAGGCCATGGGTGGGGCCGCCACGGCGTGGACGGCTGCCGCATGGCGCGAGACGCGCAGCTTGAGATCGCCCAGCTCGACCTCGATCTCGGTCAGGTTGGTGTCGTTCAATATGCCTGCCAGATCGCGGATGAGCTGCTGGTTGACGTCGGTTTTCCTTGAGGTCATGATCGGCCTTTCCTTTTTCCGCCCGGTCAGAGGCGGGCGGCGAGTGCCCGCAGCGCCAGCACGTATCCGAGCGGGCCGAAGCCGCAGATCATGCCCAGTGCGTGCGGCGCGACCTTGGATACGTGGCGGAACGGTTCCCGCGCGTGAATGTTCGAAAGATGCACTTCCACCACCGGCACGGGCTGGGCCGCGCGTATCGCGTCGTGGATGGCGATGGACGTATGGGTGTAGGCGCCTGCATTGAGCACGATGCCGGCCGCCTTTTCGGTTGCTTCCTGGATCCAGGTGACGAGATCACCCTCGTGGTTGGACTGGCGGAAGTCGATCGAAAGCCCCAGTTCGGTTGCGGCCTTCCGGCAGTCGGCGGCGATGTCGTCCAGCGTCTGCGTCCCATAGATCGATGGCTCGCGCCGGCCGAGCATGTTGAGATTGGGACCGTTCAGAACGAAAATCGTTTTCAAAGTAGACCTTTTCCGGCGCCTGCCGGCGCGCAAACCTCCATCAAGAGGCCTCTATAAAGGGCATAGGCCGCTGCGAAAAGAGCACAAGTGCCTTCTCGCGCTGTCCACAGCGGCTCGCAACAGGCGAACCGGGCCGTCAAAGCGAAGGCTTGGCCGCCGCCTCGATCTTTTCGGCCAACACGTCCTTGCCGAGTGCGCCGAACACCACCTCGTTGCCGATCACGTAGGAGGGGGTGCCGGTGATCGCCAGCTTGGTGGCAAGTTCGTAAGTCCGGGAGAATTCCTCGTTGATCGCGGGGTCCTTCATGGCCTCCCGCAGCTTCTTCTCGTCGGCGCCGAGCGACAGCGCCACCTTGATCGCCGCCGCTTCGGTGGCGCGGCCTTCGCTGCCCAGAAGCGCGGTGTGGAATTCGCCGTATTTTTCCGGCATCAGCTTGTGGAAGGCCTGCGACACGATGCTGGCCTTGTGCGAATCGGGGCCGAGGATAGGAAATTCCTTGAGCACGAAGCGCAGGTCGGGATTCTCCTTGGTCAGCGCCTGCATGTCCTCCATCGCACGTTTGCAGAAGCCGCAATTGTAGTCGTAGAACTCGACGATCGTGACCTTGCCCTGGGGATTTCCGACGACCCCGTCAAACGGGGAGTTGAATATCTCGTCCTTGTTCTGGGTGATGACGCCGAGCGAGGCGAGGCGCTGTTCTTCCCTTTGCTTGGCCTCCAGCGCGTCCTGCACTTCAAGCATGATCTCGGGGTTCTTCAGCAGGTAGTCGCGCACGATGGCCTCGATCTGGGTTCTGTCGATCGTGCCGTCGGGCGAAACCTGCACCGACGCCGTGGCGCTCCCGGCGCTTGCCGTGCCGGGGCTCCCCGCAGTGAACCCGAACGCCAGCATCGCAAGGGCGGCCACAGAGGCTGTGGTGCCCGGAAGTAGCGTTTTTCTCATCTTTTTGATCCTTCAGTCGGTGCCGCCCCGCAGGCGGGGGCGTTCACTTGGTCTTGCCCGTTTGCCTGTAATTTATGATGTCCTGGGCCCGCACCCAGCCGGGCTCGCCCTGCTTGAGACCCCGTTGCGCGCGCAGCGCGAAAATCTTGGCGTCCTGGTAGGCGCCGCCGTAGTAATAGCCCTCCGCAGTGGCCAGGTCCGCCTTGGAGATTTCGCCCAGTTCGCCGTAAGCCTGGGCAAGGTAGCGATAGCCGGCCGCGTTCTCGCGATCCCGCTCCAGCCCGGATGAGATCTGCCCCACCGCCTTCTTGAGGGCGTCGGGCGTGCCGACGGCCATCAGCGCCTGGCCGTAGGAGACGGGCAGCAGGCCGGATTTGACCGGGTCCAGGCTGACGGCCTTGGCGTAGGCGCTGGCGGCGTCGGCGGGCTTGTTGGCCTTCATCAGGATATCGCCGCGCAACTCCTGGAAATAGGGGTTCTTCGGCTGTTTCTTGAGGAGCGCATCGGTCTTGGTCAGCGCCGAGCGCGGGTCGCCGTTCAGGTAGGTGGAGATCGCGTCGCCATATTGCACGGCGAGCGGGTCGGGGCTCTTGCGCAGCAGGCGCGAAGTGGCCGCCTGGCCTTGCGTGAAGGCCGAGATCTTGACCCGCATCATGTCGTGGCGTTGCTGAAGGGCGGCAGGATCGGTCTTGCCGAAATACGGGCTCTTTTCGACCAGCGTCTGCAGGCTGGCGATGCGGTCCTGCGGCATGGGATGGCTGATGCGGTAGGGGTCGATCTGCGCGCCCGAAAGCGAAAGCGCGCTCTGAAAGCGCTCGAAGGTCTTCAGCATGCCCTTGCCGGATTGACCGGTGGCGTTGAGATAGGTGATGGCCGAGCGGTCGGCAGTGGTCTCCTCGCCGCGCTGGTAGGTGAGCAGAGAGCGGCGGGCCAGTTCGCTGCCGCCGGTGGCCAGCCCCATGCCGGCGCCGGCAAGGCCGCGATTGTTGCTGGCCGCGCCCGCGGCGAGGGCTCCTGCGCCGAGCAGGCCGGCCACGATGGCCATGGTCTTGGCCCGTTCGAGCTGGTCGCGCAACCTTTGCTGGTGTCCGCCGGCCAGATGGCCGCATTCGTGCGCGATGACGCCGATGATCTCGTTTGGCGTCTCGGCCTGCAAAAGGGCGCCGGTGTTTATGAACAGGCGGCGACCGGCGACGAAGGCGTTGAAGGTCGGGTCGTTCACCAGGATGATCTGGATGCCGGCGTTGGAAAGGCCGGCGGCCTTGAAGATCGGTCGTGCATAGTCGCGCACCAGCGCCTCGATCTCGGCATCGCGGACCACCGGCACGCCCTGCGCGAAGGCGCTGAAGGAGGCGGAAACCGCCATCGCGGCGCCGAGCGAAAGAGTGGCCAGGGCGCGGACTGCCCTTGCGATCACATATGCGGGTCTTGGCAGGCTCGACATGATGCGCTCACTGGTAGACGACGTGGCCGGGGATGAAAAGCCGGAACGGGAATCTTCCTCGCCTTGTGATCCTCACATCAATCGGGCATTTGTGCGGCGCCGGCACGAACGGCCGGGTACGAGTGAGGTCGAAATGGTCATATCGCTTTCGCGGCGCGGCGCAGTCGAGCCTTTCCACGCCATGGATGTCCTGGCCGAGGCCAACCGGCTGATAGCGCAGGGGCACGACGTGATCTCCATGGCGGTGGGGCAGCCTTCCGATCCCGCGCCGCTGGCCGTGCGCGAGGCGGCGGAGCGGGCGCTGCAGGCCGGCCGCATCGGCTATACCGACACGCTCGGCCTTCCGGCATTGCGCAAGGCGATCGCGGCGCACTACGCCGATCATTACGGCGTGCATGTGCCGGCACGGCGCATCGCCGTCACCACCGGCTCTTCCGCGGCCTTCAACCTGGCGTTCCTGGCCATGTTCGATGCCGGGGACAGGGTGGCGATCGCCGCGCCCGGCTATCCGGCCTACCGCAACATCATGAAGGCGCTCGGTATCGAGGTCGTCGAGATCGAACTGGAAGGCGAGGCATGGCTGCATGCCGGGCATCTGGAGGCGGCCCATCGCGAGAAGCCGCTGAAGGGCGTGCTGTTCGCCAGCCCGGCCAATCCGACCGGCGCGGTGGTCCCGCCGGACGAATTGAAGAGGCTTCTGGAGACCGCCGAAGGCCTCGGCATCGCTGTGATCTCCGACGAGATCTACCACCGGCTGGCCTATGATGCGCCCGACATCACCGCGCTTTCGCTCGACCCGAACGTGACGGTCATCAATTCCTTCTCGAAATATTACTGCATGACGGGCTGGCGCGTCGGCTGGATGGTGCTGCCGGAAAAAGCCGTGCGGCCGGTCGAGCGCATCGCTCAGAGCCTCTACATCTCCGCGCCGGAACTTTCGCAGGCGGCGGCCATCGAAGCCTTCGGTGCCACGCCCGAACTGGAAGTGGTGAAGCAGCGTTACGCCGAAAACCGCATGCTCCTGATGAGCCGGCTGCCAGAGTTGGGCTTTGCGCTCGCCGCCCCGATGGACGGCGCTTTCTACGCATTCTGCGATGTCACGCGCCACACCAACGACAGCATGGAATTTGCGCGCCGCATGCTGGCCGAGGCGCATGTCGCGGCCACGCCCGGTCGAGATTTCGATCCGCTGCAAGGGCACCGCACCATGCGCTTTTCCTATGCCGGCAGCCATGACGAGATGGTCGAGGCGCTGGCCAGGATCGAACGCTGGATCGGATAGGCCGTCACCGAACGTTGCAGCCGTTCACAAAGCCGCGATTGGTACGGAACCGAGCGGTTCCGCCTTGCGTTTCTGGTCAGGCAACATCGAACTCATGGAGGCACCAATGCGCGCCATGAACCTTATCACCTTGATTCTCGTCATCATCGGCGGCCTGAACTGGCTGGTGATGGGGATTGCGAACTTCGACGTGCTGGGCGCCTTGTTTGGCGGCGCTGGCGGCCATGTGGCCCGCGTGGCCTATGTGATCGTCGGCCTTTCCGCCGTGTGGCAGCTCATGCCTTTCGTCCAGGCCTTCAGCGAGGGCGAAGTCTCGGCGGAACGCCACATCCGGCATCAGTGAAGTGATCGCGACAGAATGACGAACGGCGGCGAAGCCTTGCTCCGCCGCCGTTCTTTTACTGGTTTCCCGCCAGATCGCCATGCGATCCTAGGGCCCCGATATTCCCGACTCAGAAAAATCCCTTGCGCTGCCACCAACCGACCCGCTTGGGCTTTTCCCCGGTCGGCTGTCCGGCCCCAGGCTCGGCATCGCCGGTCGAGGAAACCACCACCGGCTCGACCGGAGCGGCCGCTGCCGCTTTGCGGCGCGAGGCGCGGGCCTTGGGCTTCTCGGCGGCGGCAACCGCCTCCGGCTCCTCTTTCGCGGCCGGCTCTTCTTCCCTGGGCGCTGCCTCCTCGGCAGTGGCCGCTGCCGGCTCGGCAGCGGTTTCGGTCGCCTCCACCGGCACCTCGGCGGTCTTTTTCGCGCGGGTGGCGCGGCGCGGCTTCTTCGGCTTTTCGGCCGCCGCCGGGACGTCGTCATCGGCCGGGACGGGCGCCTCGACCAGCGTTTCCGTCTCGATCTCGGCCGCTGCCGCGGCCTCCCCGGCGGTGGCGGCCTCGGCCGTCATCTCCGGCTGGACGGGCTCGCTCCCTTCCTCGGCCTCGGCGCCATCGGCGAGTGCCGCCTCGTCCGTTTCCTCGTGACGGTTGCGCTTGCCGCCGCGCTTGCCGCGCCGCCGCTTCTTGGCCGGGCCGCCATCCTCGACGGCTTCGCCGGCCGGCTCTGCTTCGGCCGCGGCCTCGGCGGCGGCTTCTGGCTCCAGTTCCTCGGCATCCTCGGCGAACCCTTCGGGCCCTTCCGATACGGTCTCGCCATCGCCGTTGGCGGCTTCGGCATCCTGCCCGTGGTCCTGGTCACGATCGCGGCCGCCGCGGCGGCGCCGGCGCCGCTTGCGTTTGCGCTGGCTGTCACCGTTCTCGCCGGAAGGAGCCTGCTGCTGGGGCTGGGAAGGTGCCGCTTCCGCTGCTTCTTCCTCGTCCTCCTCGGCGACGATTTCCTCCTCCGGCTCTTCCGGCTCGATATAGACCGGCTGCGGCTGGATCGGGACAAAGCCTTCCGGCTTCTCGGCCAGCGCGCCGCGAGAGATGGCGTAGTGCTGCGAGCCGATCGAATCGTCGGCTTCGATGGTGATGGTCAGGCCGAAGCGGCGTTCCAGTTCCGTCAGCGTGCTGCGCTTGTGGTTGAGCATGTAGAGCGCGGTGGCGATCGGCGTCCGCACGATGATGTGGCTGCGCGAATCCTTCAGCAGGAAGTCCTCGATCGCGCGCACCACCAGCAGCGCCACCGACGAATCGGAGCGCACATGGCCGGTGCCGCCGCAATGCGGGCAGGGCTTCATGGTCGATTCCAGCACGCTCGCGCGGATGCGCTGGCGGCTCATCTCCATCAGGCCGAAATGCGAGATGCGGCCGACCTGGATGCGCGCGCGGTCGTTGCGGAGGCAATCCTTCAGCTTTTTCTCGACGGCGCGGTTGTTGCGGTTCTCCTCCATGTCGATGAAGTCGATGACGATGAGGCCGGCAAGGTCTCGCAGCCGCAATTGCCGCGCCACTTCCTCGGCCGCTTCCAGATTGGTCTGGAGGGCGGTGTCCTCGATCGAGTGCTCCTTGGTGGAGCGGCCGGAGTTGACGTCGATGGCGACCAGCGCTTCCGTCTGGTTGATGATGATGTAGCCGCCGCTCTTCAGCGTCACCTGCGGCTGCAGCATCTTGTCGAGCTGCGCCTCGATGCCGTTACGGGCAAATATCGGCGAAGTGTCGCGATAGGGCTGCACCACCTTGGCATGGCTGGGCATCAGCATGCGCATGAAGTCCTTGGCCTCGCGATAGCCCTCCTCGCCGGAGACGAGAATCTCGTCGATGTCCTTGTTGTAGAGGTCTCGGACGGAACGCTTGATGAGTGAGCCTTCCTCGTAGACGAGGGCAGGGGCGCTGGACTGGAGCGTGAGGTTGCGCACGTTCTCCCACAGCCGCATCAGATATTCGTAGTCTCGCTTGATCTCGGCCTTGGTGCGGCTTTCGCCGGCCGTGCGCAGGATGACGCCCATGCCCTGCGGCACGTCGAGATCGGCCACCACTTCCTTCAGCCGCTTGCGATCCTGTGCGTTGGTGATCTTGCGCGAGATGCCGCCGCCGCGCGCCGTGTTCGGCATCAGCACGGAATAGCGGCCGGCGAGCGACAGATAGGTGGTGAGCGCGGCGCCCTTGTTGCCACGCTCTTCCTTGACCACCTGCACCAGGAGAATCTGGCGGCGCTTGATGACCTCCTGGATCTTGTACTGGCGGCGCGGCGGCTTGCGGCGGTTGCGCACCTCTTCCAGCGCGTCCTCCGCTCCGACCGATTCGATCTCGTGATCGTCGTGGTGGGGCTGATGCACCTCCTCGACCATGCCGTTGTAGAGGCCGTTGTCGCCCTCGCCGGAAGTCATGGCCTCGGCCGAAACCTCCTCCGAGACCACATGGGCGTCGGCTGAGGCGGCCATCGAGCCATTGGTCTCGGCCTCGACGACGGCGTCTTCGGAGCCCTCGGCTTCCGGTGCCGTCCCGGTTCCGGCGTCGCTGGCGGCTTCAGCTGCCGCGGGCTGTTCGCCGGGCGCTTCCACCGTCTTAGGCTCGTCGCCGGGCGCCTCCGCCGCGACGGTTTCCTCGCCGACGGTGTCCGCCGCTTCCGCCTGCTCTACGCCGGCTGCCTCGCCGTTGTCGGCGGCCTCGACCTGCTCGTCGGCGGTTTCCGATTCGCCGGTGTCGCGCTTGTGCTCTCCGCGCTCGCGGTTGCGGCCGCGACGGCGTCCGCGCCGTCCGCGGTTGCGGTCGTCGTGTTCGTCGCCATTCTCGTCATCGTCGTCCTCGTGCTCTTCCGCCTCGGCGCGCAGCAGCGCCTGACGGTCGGCGACCGGGATCTGATAATAGTCGGGATGGATTTCGCTGAAGGCGAGGAAGCCGTGGCGATTTCCGCCATATTCGACGAAGGCCGCCTGAAGGGAAGGTTCGACGCGGGTTACGCGGGCGAGGTAGATGTTTCCTTTGAGCTGCTTCTTGTCCTGAGATTCGAAATCGAATTCTTCGATACGGTTACCGCGAACGACGACTACGCGTGTTTCCTCCGGGTGGGAGGCGTCGATTAGCATCTTGTTGGGCATTACTTCGTTTCCCGCCGGCGGCCGTCGGCTGCGGCCCGCGAGGCAAGGCCCGCTGCCGTGAAAGCCAATTCTGACGGATGCCGGACAATTGGATGGCCGCTGCGGGATGGCTCGGCGTAAAGGCGGTACCGCCCGCTGCCACGGGGGCGCGGTTTGACGCGGACCTTTCCAAGATTGCGCCTGATGCCATCTGGACCCAGCGGACCTTTTTGAACCTAGGCCCGGAAAAACCGGACCAGCTTGTTGCTCATACAGAGCCGGCAAGGGAAGACCCTCGCCGTTTTCCTGAACGCAGGCGCTCGCCCCGTCACGGGTGCGCGCCTGCGGAATTCATCGCGATCGCCTGATGCCTTTTTCGCTCAATGCGAATGGAACCGTCCAGTGAGGGGCCTGCGGCAGAAGTTGCGCAGGGAGACGGATCCAGGATTGCAGCGATCCACCATCGCTTTTATGATTTGGCAGGAGGGAAGGCAACCCCGATTTCCATGCCGGCAAAAGCCCTGCCGCCGCAAACCGCCTGCGAAAAGGCTTGGTTAACCTTCTCTGGATACCAATCGTTAATCGACTTTGCGGACGTCCGCATTTCGCCGGAATCACTGCCCGCCTGCCGAATCGACGCGACTGGAACTGAGATGGGGTTGAAGACGATCGTAGACAAGGTCTTTGGCACATGCCGCCGGGCTGCGCCGTGCCTGTTTGCGCTTTTTCTGGTGTTTGCCTGCATGGCGGCCGTGCAGCGGGCGCAGGCGGCGGACGCGGGGGCAGGTGCCGTGCAACCAGTGCGTGCCGTCGATTACAAGATGGCCGGCGATGCGGTGAAGGTCCGCGTCGTCGTCGATTTCGACCGGGAACCCATCCCCAGATGGTTCCTGCTGCGCAGCCCGCATCGCCTCGTCATCGACCTGCCCGATACCCAGATGGCGCTCGATCCGAAGGACTTGAAGGCACACGGGCTGGTGAGCGGCGTACGCTACGGTCCGGTCGGCGAGGGCATGTCGCGCCTCGTCCTGGCGGGGAAGGGCCCCTTCAAGGTAGACAAAATCGACGTGCTGAAAAATCGGGAGGGTGCGGGCTACCGTCTGGCCGTGGACATTTCGGCAGCGTCCGACCGGGAATTCGATGCCGCGCTGGCCGACCAGGCGCTCACCACGGCTTCCACCGTGTCGACCGAGAAAAGCGCCAGGGTCGGCAAGGGGCCGCTCAGCACGGGCCATCGCTTCACCGTCGTGCTCGATCCGGGCCATGGCGGCGTCGACGGCGGCGCTGAGGGCCCCAACGGCACGGTCGAGAAGGACGTGACGCTGGCCTTCGCCCGGGAATTGCGCGACAAGCTCACCGCCACCGGAAAATACGACGTGTTCATGACGCGGGACGCGGACGTCTTCCTGCGCCTTGACGAGCGCGTGCGCATCGCGCGCCAGCATGGCGCGGACCTGTTTATCTCCGTCCATGCCGATACGATCAGCCTCAAGGGCATTCGCGGCGCCACCGTCTATACAGTTTCCGACAAGGCCTCCGACCCGGAAGCGCAGGCGCTGGCCGATCGCGAGAACCTGTCCGACCAGTTCGCCGGCATGGAGATCAAGGACGACAGCCAGGAGGTGACGGATATCCTCATCGACCTTATCCGTCGCGAGACCCATTCCTTCTCCATGAGCTTCGCTCATACGCTGGTCGGGCAATTGTCCACGACCGTCGGCCTCATCAACAATCCGCATCGCTCCGCGGGCTTCAGGGTGCTCAAGGCTCCAGACATTCCCTCCGTGCTGGTCGAACTCGGCTACCTCTCCAATGCCAAGGACGAGGCGCAACTGGCCGATCCGAGCTGGCGCGGCAAGGCCGCCGAGAGCATCACCAACGCGATTGCGCTGTTTGCCTCGGCAAAGGCCGCCAAGACCGATACCGGCGGCTAGGGAGCGGGCAGCGCCATGATGCAACCGGAAGAGGCGTTGCGCATGGACAACATCCCCCGATATTATTGCGCGCTGCGGCGGCCGAATTCCATTCTTGCCGCATTTTGCCCACATCGTCGCGACATTGGGCGTGAAATGCGCAAAGGGAGGCTCCGGAAACCTTGCGCGACCTGCTGCATGGTTTAGGCAGTCCCCCGACCACGGACTGGAGTGGGCATGATTCGTCTTATCGGTTATTTCTTCGGCATCGGCACCACGCTGGCGCTCCTGATTGCGGCGGGGGCGGCGATCTACGTCGGCCATCTGACCAAGGGCCTGCCTGACTACGAGGTGCTGGCCAAGTACGAACCGCCGGTCACGACCCGCATCCATGCCACGGACGGCTCGCTTATGGCCGAATATGCGCGCCAGCGCCGGCTCTATCTGCCGATCCAGGCCATACCCGACCGCGTCAAGGCGGCGTTCCTGTCGGCCGAGGACAAGAGTTTCTACAGCCATCCCGGCGTCGACATCACCGGCCTCGGCCGCGCGATCATCGTCAACCTGCAGAATTTCGGTTCGGGCCGCCGCCAGGTCGGCGCCTCCACCATCACGCAGCAGGTGGCCAAGAATTTCCTGCTCACATCGGACCAGACCTACGAGCGCAAGATCAAGGAGATGATCCTGGCCTTCCGCATCGAGCAGGCCTATCCGAAGGACCGAATCCTCGAGCTCTATCTCAACGAGATATTCTTCGGCCTGGGGGCTTATGGCGTGGCGGGTGCCGCCCTGACCTATTTCGACAAATCGGTCAACGAGTTGACCGTGGCGGAAGCCGCCTATCTCGCCTCGCTTCCCAAGGGGCCTTCCAACTATCACCCCTTCCGGCATCCCGATCGCGCAATCGAGCGGCGCAACTGGGTGATCGGCCAGATGGTCGAGAACGGCTATGTCAGCAGCGAGGAGGGCGAGAAGGCCAAGGCCGAGCCCCTCGGCGTAAAGCCGCGCCGCAACGGCACCTATCTGTTCGCCGGCGAGTATTTCACCGAGGAGGTGCGCCGGCAGATCATCGCGCGCTACGGTGAGAATGCGCTCTACGAGGGCGGGCTTTCGGTGCGCACCACGCTGGACCCGAAACTGCAGCTCTTCGCGCGCAAGGCCATGCAGAACGGCCTCATCAAGTTCGATACGCTGCGCGGCTATCGCGGGCCGGCGAGCCATATCGACGTCTCCGGCGACTGGGGCGAGGCGCTCGGCAAGGTCAAGGGGCTCGACGACGTGCCCGAATGGTCGCTTGCCGTGGTGCTGGACAGTTCCGATTCCGGTCTTTCCATCGGGCTCCAGCCCGCGCGCCAGGCGTCGGGCGAGCTGGTCAAGGAGCGTGTCGAGGCAACCGTCGCCAAGGAGGACATGGCCTGGGCCATGCGCTACAAGCAGGGCGGCAAGACGCTCAAGGCCAAGTCCCCCGCCGAGGTGCTGAAGCCGGGCGACGTCGTCTTCGTCCAGAAGAAGGGCGATTCCGGCAACTACCTGCTGCGCCAGGTGCCGGAGGTGGAGGGCGGCCTTGTGGCCATGGACCCGCATACGGGCCGCGTGCTGGCCATGGTGGGCGGCTTCTCCTACGCCGAATCCGAATTCAACCGTGCCACGCAGGCCATGCGCCAGCCGGGCTCCTCCTTCAAGCCGATCGTCTATTCGGCCGCGCTCGACAACGGCTACACGCCGGCCTCCGTCATCATGGACGGGCCGATCACCATCCAGAGCGGCAACACCACCTGGACGCCGAAGAACTATGACGGCCGCACCGCAGGTCCGGCCACGCTGCGCTCCGGCATCGAGCGCTCGCGCAACCTGATGACGGTGCGGCTCGCCAACGACATGGGCATGAAGCTGGTGGCCGAATATGCCGAGCGCTTCGGTGTCTACGACCATCTGGCGCCATATCTGCCGATGGCGCTCGGCTCGGGCGAGACGACGGTGATGCGCATGGTCACCGCCTATTCGATCATGGCCAACGGCGGCAAATCGATCAAGCCGTCGCTGATCGACCGCATCCAGGACCGCTACGGCAAGACCGTGTTCAAGCAGGACGAGCGCACCTGCGAGAACTGCAACGCCGCCGAATGGGACAATCAGCCGGAACCGGAGCTGGTCGACAATTCCGAGCAGGTGCTGGACCCGATGACGGCCTACCAGATCACCTCGATGATGGAGGGCGTGGTGCAGCGCGGCACCGCCGTGACCGTGTCCGAGCTGGGCTATCCGCTCGCCGGCAAGACCGGCACCACCAACGACGAGAAGGACGCCTGGTTCATCGGGTTCACGCCGAACCTCGTGGTCGGCCTCTATATGGGCTACGACACGCCGCGCCAACTCGGCAAGGGCGTGACCGGCGGCGGCCTGGCGGCGCCCGTGTTCAAGGATTTCATGAAGGACTACCTCGTCGGTCAGCCGAAGATCGAGTTCAAGGTTCCGGAAGGCATGAAGCTGATCGCGATCGACCGCAAGACCGGCATGCGCGCCGCCGACGGCGCGCCCGGAACCATCATCGAGGCCTTTAAGCCCGGCACCGGCCCGGCCGACAGCTACTGGGTCATCGGCATGGGCGAGGACGGTTCCAACGGACCGGGCGGCGAGCTGTCGCCGCAGGCTTCGCAGGCCATCCAGTCGGGCGGCGGCGGCCTTTATTGATGGTTCCTAGGCGTGCCGGGGGCCTGGCTTTGCCCGGGCCATCCGGCGGGACCTGCCGGCCGCAGGTCCATTTCGCTTTACACGCTCCGGCGCGCTGCCTATGTATCGCGCCGACCAGTCAACCCCTTGCAGCAGGACAGCATCGTGCGCGCGGAAACGCAGACCATCGTCGACGAAATCAAGCAGGCCATAAGCCTGCTGAGGAGGCATCTTTGACTGGGATCAGGCTGTAAAGCGGCTTGAATATCTCAATGTCCGGGCCGAGGACGCAAGCCTCTGGAACGATCCGGCCGAAGCGCAGAAGCTGATGCGCGAGCGCCAGAACCTGGAAGACGGGATCGGCGCGGTGAAGGGCCTGACGCAGGCGCTTGAGGACAATATCGGCCTGATCGAGCTCGGCGAGGAAGAGGACGACGGCAGCGTCGTCGCCGATGCCGAGGCGGCGCTGCGCTCCATGCTGGGCGAGGTCAAGGCGCGGCAGGTGGAGACGCTGCTCTCCGGCGAGGCCGATGCCAACGACACCTATCTGGAAATCCACGCCGGCGCCGGCGGTACCGAGAGCCAGGACTGGGCCTCCATGCTGCTGCGCATGTACACGCGCTGGGCCGAGCGCCGCCGCTTCAAGGTGGAGGTGCTGGAAGTTCACGAGGGCGAGGAGGCCGGAATAAAATCCGCCACCGTGCTCATCAAGGGCCACAACGCCTATGGCTGGCTCAAGACCGAATCGGGCGTGCACCGGCTGGTGCGCATCTCGCCCTACGATTCGAACGCGCGGCGCCACACCTCCTTCGCCAGCGCCTGGGTCTATCCGGTGATCGACGATTCGATCGTCATCGATATCCCGGAATCGGAAGTGCGCATCGACACCTATCGCTCGTCCGGATCGGGCGGCCAGCACGTCAATACCACCGACTCGGCGGTGCGTATCACCCACATCCCGACCGGCATCGCCGTGGCCTGCCAGGCCGAGCGCTCGCAGCACAAGAACCGCGCCAAGGCGTGGGAGATGCTGCGCTCGCGCCTCTACGAGGAGGAGTTGAAGCGCCGCGAGGCGGCCGCCAACGCCACCGAGGCGACCAAGAGCGACATCGGCTGGGGCCACCAGATCCGCTCCTACGTGCTGCAGCCCTACCAGCTGGTCAAGGACCTACGGACCGGGGTCGAGAGCACCAGCCCGTCGAATGTCCTCGACGGCGACCTCGACGACTTCATGGAGGCGTCGCTTTCGCAGCGTATCGAGGGCAGCTCGGGCCAGCCCGTGGCCGATCTGGACTGAGCGGCGGCGCGCAAGTCGCCCGCCGGATCACTTGCGTCTAAATTAGAAGGCAGGAACCTAAGGCGGAAAGGAGCGTTCTTCGGACGGGCGATGGCTTCATGCTCGTTCGAAAGGATCGAACCATGTCCGCTGCCTCGACGCAACCGGTCACCCGGGTTTTGCGCGCTGTGCTGGCGGCTGCGGCCGTCTTGTCTGTCGGTCCGGTGGCGGCCCATGATGCTCCGCCGACCGCCGCGCAACCGCTGGGATGGCGGTATCCCTTCTCCTGCTGCGCCGGTTACGACTGCCGGGCCGCGACCAAGGGCGAGATATTGGAGCGGCCGGAAGGCTACGTCATCACCGACACCGGCGAGGTGGTGCCGATGACCGACAGGCGCGTCAAGGACAGTCCCGACGGTCAGTATCACTGGTGTGCCCACCGGGCGGGGCTCGATGCAGGGCGGACGATCTGCCTGTTCGTGCCGCCGCATTCGTTCTGATGGGCGCGGAAATGTGCACGCGAAATGTGCGCTCCAGGAAAATCAGGCATTCGCACCCGCCACCTATGGAAGCTCGTCGGGCGCGCGCTATGATTTTCAGGACAGGGCGTTCAGGGGCCGAAAAAACCACCTGACTAGGAGGTTGCCATGAGGCATCAGACACTGGATCAACTGCACAAGGTAGCCGAGATCCAAACCGAGCCGTCTTCCCGGGGAATGGATCGTACCCAACGTCTCCAACGTTGGGCTGAACTTCTGGAACGCCAGCCGGCGCGTCTTTTGTCGGCGCTTCCAGGCACCGAATACTATCCGCTGCAGGAGCGCGACCTGATGCGCTGCCACGGCTCGCCGTTGTCGGTGGCCTTCGAGGACCCGCTGCTGCGCACCGAAGGGCTGCAGAACGATAGCTACGGGGAAGCCAAGCGCTTCTTCGAATTGAGCGATGGGCAGCTTCACAACATCGTGTGCCATTGTCATGTCGGCGAAACCATGCACGCCTCGCGCGCTGCGCTGTGCGTGCGCGCCGCCATCGGCGGTCGCGGCCTTCTGGCCAGCCTGTGGGCGCTGTTCCATTGGCCGGCACACCCGGTGAGCCGGGCGGGCTAGCAGGACGGCGCGCAAGCGCGAACGAAAAGCGGATTCCACAGGAGTCCGATGCCCAAGCAACATGTGACGGCGTGCGGGCGTATGCGCACGCCGCGCTTCTTGGTTTTCTGCGGCCCGTCGATCGACCGCACGCAAGCCGAAGCCAAAATTATTCTGGCTTGAACATACCGGAATGCCTATACACGCCGAGCCCAATTTCGGGCTGGGGGTAATTTGCATGAAATCTTGGATATTCGCCACGACGGTCGCGGCCGCGGCTGCTGTCGGCGTCAACGTGGCCAAGGCCGATGATCTTGTTTTCGTTTTGAAAAACGGGACCAACTCGGTCATCAACGCATTCTACACGTCGCCCGTGGGTGAAAACAGTTGGGAAGAGGACGTGTTCGGCAAGGACGCGCTCGCCCCCGGCGAGAGTGTCCGCATCACCGTCAAGGACGGGCGACGCGCCTGCAAATACGACATGCGTTTCGAGTTCCAGGGCGATGATCTGGAAGACCTTGAAGATACCCAGGACCTCTGTGAACTGGGTGAATACACCGTTACGGAATGATACCGAGACAAACGGGCCGCCCGTGACCGCCATGGGAGCCTGAGGAGGTCAGTGGGAGACCCTGGGTAGCGTCCTGCAAGTTCTTCTTCTGGAAGGACCGAGCCGGGGGAGATCTGGGGTTTGCCCATTGTCTTTGCCGAGATTTACCAGCCCCCTGTGCAGGGGAGGGGCGACTACAGGCCTTTGAGGTCAGGCAACTCTTTGAGCCGACATGGAATTGGAAAAGGCTGGTGCGGATGAAGGGACTCGAACCCCCACGCCTTTCGGCACCGGAACCTAAATCCGGGGCGTCTACCAATTCCGCCACATCCGCATAGGCGGGAAATCCCACGTAGCCATCATTCTGTCAATGTCGGCGGCAGGAATGAGCCGGCGGTAACGGCAGGCGAGCCTTGGCCGAACGCGAAGATGGTTGAAAATAGGTCAAGCCTGTGACAAAAGGCGTGTCGAATGTGACGGGATGCTGCGATCCGCTTCTATGAAATGTGAAAAGAAGTAGGAAAAACAAAGACTTATTCACATTTTGGAGCGTCGTTTGGAGTTTGTGAACCGCGCATGCGGTCTTCTCTCCGGGACCCGCGCCACAGCCATCCTGGCCAAGACTGTCCGGCAGGCTGCGAACGGCGAGGCCGTTTGGCGGCCTCATTGGTGAAGATAAAGGTTTGATATGCAGGTCACCGAAACGCTCAATTCCGGCCTCAAGCGCGAGATCAAGGTCACTGTACCTGCCGACGACATGGAAGCCAAGCTGATGGCGCGGCTGTCGGAGGCCAAGGACAAGGTCCGCATCAACGGCTTCCGCCCCGGCAAAGTGCCGGTGCAGCACCTGCGCAAGGTCTACGGCAAGTCGTTCATGGCCGAGGTGGTCAACGAGATTCTGAACGATTCCCGCAGCATCATCACCGGCCGTGGCGAGAAGGCGGCCATGCAGCCCGAGGTCATCATGACCGAGGACGAGAAGGAAGCCGAGAAGATCCTGGCCGGCGGCGCCGACTTCGAATTCAGCCTGAACTACGAGGTCATCCCGGCGATCGAGATCAAGGACTTCTCCGACGTCAAGGTGACGCGCCCGGTTTATGACGTGCCGGAGAGCGAGATCGAGGAGCAGGTGAAGCGCATCGCCGAATCGACGCGCTCCTTCGAGCCCAGGGACGGCGCGGCGGCCGAGGGCGACCGCGTGACCATCGACTATGTCGGCAAGATCGACGGCGAGGCATTCGCTGGCGGCGCCGGCAGCGACCAGCCGCTGGTGCTGGGCTCCAAGGAATTCATCCCCGGCTTCGAGGACCAGCTTGTCGGCGCCAAGGCCGGCGAGGAAAAGACCATCACGGTGACCTTCCCCGAGGAATACCAGGCGCCGCACCTGGCCGGCAAGGAAGCCACCTTCGACGTCACCGTCAAGGAAGTGGCCAAGCCCGGCGAACTCGAGATCAACGACGAAACGGCCAAGGCGCTCGGCCTGGACTCGCTCGACAAGCTGCGTGAGATCGTTCGTGGCCAGATCGAGAGCCAGTTCGGCTCGATGACCCGCCAGAAGGTCAAGCGCCAGCTCCTCGATCAGCTCGACGCCGCCTACAAGTTCGAGGCGCCGTCCAAGCTCGTGGACGCCGAGTTCAACAACATCTGGAACCAGGTCAACCGCGACCTGCAGGCTGCCGGGCACACCTTCGCCGACGAGGAGACCACCGAGGAAGAGGCGCGCGAGGAATACACGCGCCTTGCCGAGCGTCGCGTGCGTCTCGGGCTGGTGCTGGCCGAAATCGGCGAGAAGGCGGGCGTGACCGTTGCCGACGAAGAGTTGCAGCGCAGCCTGTTCGAGCAGGTTCGCCGCTTCCCGGCCAACCAGCAGCAGGAAGTGTTCGAATTCTACCGCAGCAATCCTGAGGCGCTGAACACGCTGCGTGCGCCGCTGTTCGAGGAGAAGGTGATCGATCATCTGCTCGGCCAGGTTTCCGTCACCGACAACAAGGTGAGCAAGGAAGAGCTGATGGCCGAGGATGACGAGGCCGAGGGCGAGAAGAAGGCCAAGCCGGCCAAGAAGGCCGCGGCCAAGAAGGCGGAAGAAAAGCCGGCCGAAGAGGCCGCCGACGAGTCGAAGAAGAAGGCGGCTCCGAAGAAGAAAGCCGCCGCCAAGGACGCCGAGTAAGAATCGGCAGTTGTTGCGAAAAAAAGGCCGCCCTGAGCGGCCTTTTTTTTGTGGCTTCGCTGCGGTGCTTCAGCCGGCCAGCGCCTGTCTGATCTTGTCGGCATTGGCCGCCAGCACCTCCGGCTTTTCCATAGCGCCCGTATGCGGCTTCAGCGGCACCCCGTCGAAACGGGGGATGACGTGGACATGCAGGTGGAACACGGTCTGGCCAGATGCCGGTTCGTTGAACTGCATGACCACGACGCCGTCGGCGGCGAAGGCTTTCTTGACTGCCTGGGCAATCTTGCGCACGGCGGCAAAGAGGGGCCCCAGCGTCGCGGGATCGGCGTCGAGCAGGTTGCGGGAGCCAGCCTTCGGGACCACGAGCGTGTGTCCCGTGCCCTGGGGCATCACGTCCATGAAGGCGATCACCGCCTCGTCCTCATAGACACGGTGCGAGGGCAGTTCGCCACGCAGGATCTTCGCGAAGATGTTGGTATCGTCGTAGTTCATGGTCTGCCTCTCGCCGTTCATGCGTCGATGTCCTATTCGTGGCGGCCATATCATCCGGTGCGTCGCACCAAATCAATGGGCTTCGAACGTCGCATGTCGTGGAATTACGTCTACCTTCTGGTCGCCATCCTGTTCGAGGTGCTGGCAACCACGGCGTTGAAGGAAACGCATGGCTTCACCCGCCTCGTGCCGTCGCTGGTGACAGTGACCGGGTATGCGCTGGCCTTCTATTTCCTGTCGCTGACGCTGCGCGTCATGCCGGTGGGCATCGTCTACGCTTTGTGGAGCGGCGTCGGCATCGTGCTCGTCACGGCCATAGGGTGGGCCTGGTTCCGCCAGGCGCTCGATCTGCCGGCGCTGGTGGGCATAGGGCTCATCATGGCCGGCGTCGCCGTCATCAACCTGTTTTCCAGGACAGTCGTGCACTGAGGCCGGTCAGGCGATGTCTGAAGGGTCTTCCTTGCGGAACGGCGTGTGCTCTTCCAGATAGGCGCCCATATGGGCGACCTCCCGGCGCTCGCGTTTGAGATAGTCCTCAACGGCGCGCCGCAGGCCGGGATGGGCGATATAGTGGGCCGAGTGCATGGTCACCGGCCGGTAGCCGCGCGCCAGCTTGTGCTCGCCCTGCGCGCCGGCTTCGACCACCCTCAGCCCCTTGTCGATGGCGAAGTCGATGGCCTGATGGTAGCAGACCTCGAAATGCAGGAAGGGGTGGTCCTCGATGCAGCCCCAGTTGCGGCCGTAGAGCGCATCGGAGCCGATGAAGTTGATGGCGCCGGCGATATAGCGGCCGTTGCGCCTGGCCATGACCAGCAGGATGTCGTCGGCCATGCGCTCTCCGACCAGCGAGAAGAAGCTGCGATTGAGGTAGGGGCGCCCCCATTTGCGGCCGCCCGTATCCATGTAAAAGGCGAAGAAATCGTCCCAGACGCGTTCGGTGATGTCCTTGCCGGACAGCCAGTCGATGGAGATGCCGTCGGCCAGCGCCTCACGCCGCTCCTTCTTCAGCGCCTTGCGCTTGCGCGAGGCGAGAGTGGCGAGGAAATTGTCATAATTTGCAAAGCCTTCGTTGAAGAAATGGAACTGCTGGTCGGTGCGGTGCAGATAGCCGGCCGCTTCCAGAACTCCCACGTCCTGGTGGGGCAGGAAGGTGATGTGGGCCGACGAGATGCCGAGCTTGTCGGTGACCGCCTTGAGTGCGGTGGCCAGCCCGGCCTTTACGGATGCCTCGTCTTCGCCTCGCGTGACGAGAAGACGAGGGCCGGTGACCGGCGTGAACGGAACCGAGCATTGCAGTTTCGGATAGTAGTGGCCGCCGGCCCGCTCCAGCGCGTCCGCCCAGCCATGGTCGAAGACGTATTCGCCCTGGCTATGCGACTTGGCATAACAGAGAATGGCGCCGAGCAGGCGCCCCCCTGCGGTTTCCAGCCGGATGTGGTTGCCCTGCCAGCCGGTGCGCGGCACGGCGCAACCGGACTCTTCCAGTGACGTCAGAAAAGCATAGGAAAGGAAAGGGTTGTAGCCGGATTCTGAAGTCCGGCCGGTGCCGGTCAAGCCATTCCATTCGGCTTTGGTGAAGGCGCTTACGCCAGCGGCGACGCGCACCACAAAGCCCGCGTCGCCTTCATGCCTGCTGCCGTCGCCCACATCCATGCGGCTTTACTTAAGCGCCATTCTGCCGCGCGCAAGGCCGCAGTTCATGCCGTGGCGGCCGCTTGCGGCTCGAAGCCCTCGAAAGTCATCTGATCGGCATAGCGGAAGGTCAGATCCACCGCCGGCTGGTCGCGCACCGTCCAGGTGATGACCGGCATCGCCAGTTTCTCGCGCACGAAGCTGATGAAGCGGTTCGGCAGATCGCCGGCCGCATAGGAGACGAAGGCGATGTCGTGCGCAAGCATGGTGAAATGCGCCTCGATGTCCTGGTTGCGGGTGCCGCAGGCGGTGAGTCCGCCCGGAATGCCCGGCGCTTCCGCGGAAAACTGGCGGATCAGCCAATGGTCGAACGACATGATGGCGGCCATGCCGTCATAGGTCGCCAGACGCTGCGCGACGGCGGACACAAGCCCGTCGTCGCGGCCGGGCGTGCCCTTCAGCTCGACAACCAGTGGCACGCGGCCGTTCACCAGCGCAAGCAGCTCATCCAGCGTCGGCGCATGATCGGCCGTGCCTCCGATGCGCAGGGCGGCCATTTCGGCCGCCGTGCGCTGCCACACATAGCCGTCCTGGCCGGCAAGGCGCCCGAGATCGTGGTCGTGGAAGACCACCGGCACGCCGTCCGAGGTCAGGTGCACGTCGCATTCGATGGCGTAGCCCTTGTCGGCGGCGCGCGCGAAGGCCGACAGGGTGTTCTCCCAGCACGCCTTGTTGAGGTCGTGCAGGCCGCGATGCGCGATCGGGCGGGCGGTCAGCCAGGAAAGATCGGTCATGACAGGTTACTCTACCTCGATGACGGCGTCGATCTCGACGGCTGCGTTGAGCGGCAGCACGGCCATGCCGATCGCGGCGCGGGCGTGTTTGCCACGCTCGCCCAGAACCTCGGCCAGAAGGTCCGACGCGCCGTTGGCGACCAGATGCTGCTCGGTGAAGTCGGGGGAGGAGGCGACGAAGACGTTGATCTTCACCAGCCGGCGAATCTTCTCGAGATCGCCCAATGCGGCCTTTGCCTGAGCCAGGATGTTGATGGCGCACAGCTTCGCCGCTTCCTTTCCTGCGGCCGTGTCGAGGTCGCGGCCGAGCAGGCCGGCGGCGGCCAGCTTGCCGTCCTTCATGGGCAACTGGCCCGACGGGAACAGCAGGTTGCCGGTGCGCACGAAAGGCACGTAGTTGGCTGCCGGTGCTGCCGCCGCGGGCAGGGTGATGCCGAGATCGGCCAGCCGCTTTTCGATTGTCTCGCTCATGGTAATTCCCTATTGCTTGAAGCTGCGGTGTCGGTGGGGCCGAAATTGCTGTTTTTGCCTCGCTTCCGCCACGACTTTTTTTAAACTTGGCCCTCTGCGGTCCTGCCCGGACCGCGCGACCGGAGTCCATTCATGCAGGCAGTGCGCCTCCTTTTCAATGCCGCGCTGCTGGCGGTCGTGTCGACGGCACCTGCCCTGGCCGTTCCCATGCTGCAGCCGCACCGGGCCGTCTACGACCTTTCCCTCGACAACGCGTCCGACCGCTCCGACATTACCGGCATCACCGGCCGCATGGTCTACGAGTTCAACGGCTCGGCCTGCGAGGGCTACACGGTGAAATTCCGCTTCGTCACGCAGATCAGCACCAGCGACAACAGCCAGGTGACCGACCAGCAGACGACCACCTTCGAGGACGGGAAGGGCAAGACGTTCTCCTTCGTCACCAAGTCCTTCATCGATCAGAATCTCAACAAGGAGGTCAAGGGTACCGCGACGCGGGACGCCAAGGGGCTGCGGGTCGATCTCGACAAGCCCAAGCCGAACACGCTGGAGCTTGCCGCCACCCAGTTTCCCACCCAGCATCTGGTCGAATTGATCGACAAGGCCAAGAAAGGCGACACCTTCTACGAGACCAGCCTGTTCGACGGCTCGGAGGACGCCGACAAGGTCATGACCACCACCGTGATCGTCGGCAAGCCGGTGGCCGTGGCCAAGGACGATCCGGAGCGGACCGCGCTGGCCGGGCTTGCCGAGGACAAGTACTGGCCCGTCGACATCGCCTATTTCGATCCCACCGACACGTCCTCGGGCGAAGAGGTGCCGCAATACCGCATCTCCTTCAAGCTGAACGAGAACGGCCTGACGCGCGATCTCGTCATGGACTATGGCGACTTCTCGATGCGGGGGAGGCTGGTCAATCTGGCGCTGTTCAATTCCGCGCCGCAGAAAACCTGCAACCAGTAGGCCGCGCGCGGCGGCCGGCTCGATGGCGGTCTATGTCGATGCCGCGATCTGGAAGCATGAAGGCCTCTTGTGGTGCCACATGCTCGCCGACGACCTGGCGGAACTGCACCGGTTCGCCACACACCTCGGCCTCAAGCTGTCGTCCTACCAGGGGCCTCCCAAGACCTCGGCGCCGCACTACGACATTACCGGCTTCGAGCGTGACCGGGCGGTTCGGCTGGGCGCCGTCGAATGCAGCCGCGAGGAGATCGTGGCGGTATTCCGGCGCGTGAAGGTGCCGAACGGCAAGGCCATGCGATAACCGCCGCGCCCGGTGGGACGCGGCGGTTGGTTGCAGGAGGGCCGGCAGTCATCCGGCCTTCATCGTCTGATGCGGGGCGGGGGGCGCCGATCCCGTGCGCAGCACCGAATGATTGCGGCCGTATGAGAAGTACACCACGAGCCCGATCACCAGCCACACGACGAGCCGCATCCAGGTTTCGATCGGCAAACCGGCCATCAGCAGCAGGCAGAACAGGATACCCAGGATCGGCACCACCGGCACGCCGGGGGTGCGGAAGGGCCTGGCCACGCTGGCGTCGCTCCTGCGCAGGTAGATGACGGCGCCGCACACCAGGATGAAGGCAAACAGCGTGCCGATGCTGACCATCTCGCCGAGGATGCCGATCGGAGTGAGCGCGGCGACGATGGCGACGATGGTGCCGATCATCATCTGGCTCTTCCACGGCGTCCTGCGCACGGGATGGACCTCGGAGAACACCTGCGGCAGCAGGCCGTCCTTGGCTATGGTGTAGAAGATGCGGCTCTGGCCGTAGAGCAGCACCAGTATCACGGTGGTCAGTCCGGCCAGCGCGCCGATCTTGATCAGCACCGAGAACCAGGTGAGGCCGATGACGTCCACCGCCTTGGCGATCGGGTCGGCGACGTTGAGCTGTCCGTAGGGCACGATGCCGGTGAGCACCGCAGAGACGGCGATATAGAGCACGGTGCAGATGAGCAGGGAGCCCAATATACCGATCGGCATGTCGCGCTGCGGGTTCCTGGCCTCCTGGGCGGCGGTGGACACGGCGTCGAAGCCGATGAAGGCGAAGAACACCACCGCCGAGCCGCGCAGCAGGCCGCTCCAGCCGAAATGACCGAATTCGCCGGTGTTGGCCGGCACCAGCGGGTGCCAGTTGGCCGAGACGACATAGGCCGAGCCGACCAGGATGAAGGCCAGCACCACGGCGAGCTTCACTGCCACCATGATGTTGTTGACACGTGCCGATTCGCGCGTGCCCATCACCAGCATGTAGGTCAGGATCGCGACGATGAACGCCGCCGGCAGGTTGACGATGCCGTGCACAATCGTGCCGTTGGCCAATGTTTCGGCCACCGTGCCTGGCGCCGCCGCATAGGCCGGCGGGATGTGCATGCCGAAATTGGCCAGCAGGCTGACCACGTAGCCCGACCAGCCGACGGAGACGGTCGCCGCGCCCATGGCATATTCCAGCACCAGATCCCAGCCGATGATCCAGGCGACCAGTTCGCCCAGCGTCGCATAGGTGTAGGTATAGGTGCTGCCGGCAACGGGCAGCAGCGCCGCCAACTCGGCGTAGCAAAGGCCGACGAAGGTGCAGGCGATGCCGCCGAGCACGAAGGACAGCATGATGCCCGGCCCCGCATATTGCGCCGCAGCAGTGCCGGTCAGGACGAAAATGCCGGCGCCGATGATGCAGCCTATCCCCAGCGAGGTGATGGAGAGCGCCCCCAGCGTCGGCGCCAGTACGTGTTGTTCCGCTTCGCCGACAATGTCGGCGATCGGCTTCCTGTGCATATATTCTGCGATCGACATGGCAATTATTCCTCCGCATAGGGCGCCATGCCGCATGCGGCCATAGCCACCCGCCGGTGGTGAAACCGCCTGATGTCGATCGCCTTCGAACGGCCTTGCCCTGGAAGATGCAGATCTGTCGTTTCGGGCCGTTCGATTCTGGATTGCTTCTTGGGAGCGTTGCCGGACCGCGGAAGGCTTGGCGGGCAATTGGGCGGCTTGCACCACGAGTTGCGCATCTTCGTCGCGTTCAACTCGCCCGTTTCATCCGGGTTCCGCCCGGTTGGACCGATATCGCGGTTTCGTGTAGGCAGCATCGCGAAATCGTGTGGCGCGGCAGGCCAAGGTGGGCGGGTTCCGCCTGGCGGCTTGCATTTCGGCGCCATCCCTTCTATATGCCGCCGCATTCCACACACGGGCTTCGGTGTCCGGCCGGGAGAAATCCGGCGGAGACCTCCGGTGGCGGCGCAGGCGAACCTTCCGAAAAGCTCGAGCTTTCGTTTCGGTTTTCCGAGGCCGTCGGATGCCCGTGGAGGCCAACCGGAAAGGAAACAGAGAATGGCTCTGCCTGATTTCAGCATGCGCCAGCTTCTTGAAGCTGGCGTTCACTTCGGCCACCAGACCCACCGCTGGAACCCGAAGATGGCGCCCTACATCTACGGCGCCCGCAACAACATCCACATCATCGACCTGTCGCAGACGGTGCCGCTGCTGCACCAGGCGCTCAAGCAGGTTTCCGACGTCGTCTCCCGCGGCGGACGCGTGCTGTTCGTCGGCACGAAGCGCCAGGCGTCCGACATCGTCGCCGACGCCGCGCAGCGCTCTGCGCAGTACTACGTCAACTCGCGCTGGCTCGGCGGCATGCTGACTAACTGGAAGACGATCTCCAATTCCATCCAGCGCCTGCGCAAGCTCGACGAGATGCTGGCCGGCGAGGCCCAGGGCTTCACCAAGAAGGAGCGTCTCAACCTCGACCGCGAGCGCGAGAAGCTCAACAAGGCCCTCGGCGGCATCAAGGACATGGGCTCGACCCCGGACCTGATGTTCGTGATCGACACCAACAAGGAAGCGATCGCGCTTCTGGAGGCCAAGCGCCTGGGCATTCCGGTGGTGGCCATCGTCGATTCCAACTGCGATCCGGACAAGGTCGATTTCCCGATCCCCGGCAACGACGACGCCGCCCGTGCCATTCAGCTCTACTGCGATCTTATCGCCAGGGCTGCCATTGACGGCATCGCCCGCCAGCAGGGCGCGCTCGGCATCGACGTCGGCGCCTCGGCCGAGGCGCCCGCGGAGCCTGCGCTGGACGATGCTCCGGTCGCCGGGGAAGGCGCAGGCGAGCAGCCGCAGGCCTGACGCGGAGGCCGCGCCGCGGCCTTCATTCTGGTGAAGTTCTGACGCCGCAAGGCGTCGTATCGCGGCGCATCGTCGGGTTCGATGGTGCGCCTGCGCTGTTAAAGACAAAGAGGCGACTATGAGCATTTCAGCAGCACAGGTCAAAGAACTGCGCGACCTGACCGGCGCGGGCATGATGGACTGCAAGGCAGCCCTGGCCGAGACCAACGGCGACATCGAGGCGGCGGTCGACTGGCTGCGCAAGAAGGGTATCGCCAAGGCCGACAAGAAGGCCGGCCGCACGGCCGCCGAGGGCCTGATCGGCGTGGAGCAGGGCCTGCGCGAAGCAGCCGTGGTCGAGGTCAATTCCGAGACCGACTTCGTTGCGCGCAATGCCGCCTTCCAGGAGATCGTCAACAACGTCGCCAAGGTCGCGCTGGCCTTCGGCGACACCGAATCGGTCGCCAACGCCAAGTATCCGGGCTCCGACAAGAGCGTCACCGACACCATCAAGGACGCTGTCGGCACGATCGGCGAGAATCTGGGCTTCCGCCGTTCGGCCAAGCTCACCGTCCCGCATGGCGCGGTGGCGAGCTATGTCCACAACTCCGTCGCCGACAATCTCGGCAAGCTCGGCGTGCTGGTGGCCGTCGAGACGACGGGCGACGCCCACAAGGCCGGCGCGTTCGCGCGGCAGGTCGCCATGCACGTGGCCGCCACCAACCCGCTGGCGCTGAACGTGGACGAACTCGACCCCACCGAAATCGAGCGTGAGAAGGCCATCTTCTCCGATCAGGCGCGGGCCTCGGGCAAGCCGGAGAACATCATCGAAAAGATGGTGGAGGGCCGCCTGCGCAAATTCTACGAGGAGGTCGTGCTGCTCAAGCAGGCTTTCGTCATCAATCCCGATGTGACCGTGGAGCAGGCGCTGAAGGATGCGGAGAAGGAAATCGGCGCGCCCGCCAAGATCGTCGCCTACCTGCGCTATGCGCTGGGCGAGGGCATCGAGAAGGACGAGAGCGATTTCGCCGCGGAAGTCGCGGCTGCCGTCAAGAAGTAACGGCGCTTCGGAAGGTTTCCGGAATTTCCGGCAGACCGGACATTTTGGACAGCATTGCGAGGGGCGCCGCGTGACATCGCGGCGCCCTTCGTGTATCGGGACGCACATCATGACGAGTGTGGCGGGAACGCCTGTGCCGGTGTACGGCAGGGTAGTTCCGCGGGCGGTTTCGAGGACCAGATGACGGACAAACCCCTTTACCGGCGCGTGCTGTTGAAGGCGTCGGGCGAGGCGCTCATGGGCGAGCAACATTTCGGCATCGACGTCTCCGTCGTCGACCGCATTGCAGCTGACATCGCCGAGGCGCGCTCGCTGGGCGTCGAGGTGGGCGTGGTGATCGGCGGCGGCAACATCTTCCGCGGCGTGGCCGTCGCTTCCAAGGGCGGCGATCGCGTCACCGGCGACCATATGGGCATGCTCGCCACCGTCATCAACTCGTTGGCGCTGCGGACCTCGCTCATCAAGATCGGTGTCGAAGCGGTGGTGCTGTCGGCCATCGCCATGCCGGAATTGTGCGAGAGCTTCTCGCAGCGGCAGGCAACGGCCTACATGAACGAGGGCAAGGTGGTGATCTTCGCCGGCGGCACCGGCAACCCGTTCTTCACAACCGATTCGGCCGCGGCACTGCGCGCCGCCGAGATCGGCGCGGATGCGCTGTTCAAGGGCACGCAGGTCGACGGCGTCTATTCGGCCGACCCCAAGAAGGATCCTTCCGCGGAGCGCTTCGAGCGCATCACCCACGAGGAGGTCATCCGGCAGGGGCTGTCGATCATGGACACCGCCGCAATTGCGCTTGCACGCGAAAACAACATTCCGATAATCGTCTTTTCCATCCACGAGAAGGGCGGGTTCGGAAAGATATTGAAAGGTGGCGGCCGTTGCACGATCGTTGCCGACAATTGATCCACAGGGTTTTCCCTGAAGCACAGTGCCTGTCGGGAACAGGCCGGGGAGATAGCGATGAGTAACGACTATGACGATCTGAGGCGGCGCATGGATGGCGCGATCGGCGCCTTCAAGCACGACCTCGCTTCGCTGCGCACGGGGCGCGCGTCGAGCAACCTTCTGGATGCCATCCAGGTGCAGGCATATGGCACGGCCATGCCCATCAACCAGGTGGCGACGGTCTCGGTGCCGGAACCGCGCATGCTGTCCGTTTCGGTGTGGGACAAGTCCATGGTGGGTGCGGTCGACCGCGCCATCCGCGAATCGAACCTCGGCTTCAACCCGATCGTCGACGGTACCAACCTGCGCATTCCGCTGCCGGAACTGAACGAACAGCGCCGCAAGGAACTGGTGAAGATCTCGCACAACTATGCCGAGAACGCGCGCGTGGCGGTGCGTCATGTGCGGCGCGACGGCATGGACTTCCTCAAGAAGGCCGAAAAGGACGGCGATATCAGCGAGGACGATCACCGCAAGGAGGCCGACCGCGTCCAGAAGCTGACTGACGAGACGATCGGCACCATAGACAGCCTGCTTTCCGAGAAGGAAGCCGAGATCATGCAGGTTTAGGCCGGTCGGCCTTTTAGCGTGGCCGCGCAAAGCCGGCTCGAAAGCGAGACCATGACGACACTGGGGGCAATGCCCGCGCATGTCGCGATCATCATGGACGGCAATGGACGCTGGGCCAAGGCACGCGGCCTGCCGCGTGTTGCCGGCCATCGGGCGGGTGTGGAGGCGCTGCGCCGCACGGTGCGTGCCGCGCCCGGCTTCGGCATTTCCTGGCTGACGGTCTATGCCTTCTCCTCCGAGAACTGGTCGCGCCCGAAATCCGAGGTCAGCGACCTGATGGGGCTGCTCAAGATCTTCATCCGCCGCGATCTCGCCGAATTGCACCAGAACGGTGTGCGGGTGCGCATCATCGGCGACAGGCAGGGGCTTCAGCCCGACATCAAGGCGCTGCTGGAGGAGGCCGAATCGCTTACCGCTGGCAACGCGGCGCTGACCCTGGTCATCGCGTTCAACTATGGCGGCCGGGACGAGATCGTGCGGGCGACACGCAAGCTGGCCGCCGCCGCCGCGCGCGGCGAGATCGAACCTGAAGCCATCGACGCCGACATGTTCGCGGGTGCGCTGGACACGGCGGGCATTCCCGAACCGGAGCTTGTGATCCGCACCAGCGGCGAACTGCGGCTTTCAAATTTCCTGCCTTGGCAGACTGCCTACAGCGAACTGGCCTTCCTGCCCTGCTACTGGCCCGATTTCACGCGCGAGCATCTGGTGGAGGCCTTGCGCGATTTCGCCGGTCGCGAGCGCCGATTCGGCGGTCTGGCAGCGCAAGACATCGCCCTGTGAGCGGCATGAGCAATCTCCAGCTCCGAATCGTTTCGGCCGTCGTGCTGGCGGCGGTCGTGCTCGGCCTGACTTTCCTCGGCGGGCTGCCGTTCCGGCTGCTGTCGGCGCTGATCGCGGCGGCGGTCTTCTACGAATGGACGCGCATGTCGCGCCCCGGGACAGTCTCCGGCGGGGCCGGACTTGTCTTCGACCTGATGATGGCGGTGTTCGTCGCCGCACTTGCATGGGGCCTGCCGGCGGCGACGCTGCTCGTGCTGCTGGCCGTATTGGCGGCCGTCTGCGCTGGCGTGACGGCCTTGCGCGGGGCAGGGCGCTGGGAAGCTCCCGGCTTGCTCTATGCAGGCCTGTCGGGCTTCTGCCTGGCGCTGCTGCGCGACGGCGACCGCTCCGGGCTGGTGGCGATCCTGTTCCTGTTCGCGGTGGTGTGGGCGACCGACATCTTCGCCTATTTCGTCGGTCGCGCCATCGGCGGGCCGAAGCTGGCGCCGTCGATCTCGCCCGGCAAGACCCAGAGCGGCGCGCTGGGCGGGCTGGCGGGCGGCGTTGCGGCGGGCGTTCTGCTGGCGGCGGCGGCGGGTGCCGGCAACCTTGCGGCATTGGGGCTGGTGGCGCTTTTCCTGTCGATCGTCTCGCAGGCGGGCGATCTCTTCGAATCCTGGATCAAACGGCGCCACGGATGCAAGGATTCGGGCGCCGTCATCCCCGGTCACGGCGGCGTGATGGACCGGGTGGACGGGCTTGTCGCGGCGGCGCTCGCCCTGTACGTCATCGGCTGGATCGCGGCTTCGGCCGAGAATCCGGCGCACGGGCTGTTTCCTGCCTGAGCGCCGGCGCGGCGGCTGTCACGGATTTGCCTGGTTTGGCACGAAAGACCGACCGTCAGGAAATGAGGGCTTGAATTGAGCGAAATCCTGCGCGCGGCATTCGGCACGGAAAGCCTCATCATCGGCACGCTGGTGCCTTTCCTTTTCGTGCTGACGGCGGTCGTATTCGTGCACGAGATGGGCCATTATCTGGTCGGACGCCTGTGCGGCATCGGCGTGCGGGCGTTCTCGATCGGCTTCGGCCCCGAATTGATCGGTTTCAACGATCGCCACGGCACGCGCTGGAAACTGTGCGCCATTCCGCTCGGCGGCTACGTCAAGTTCGTCGGCGACGTGAGCGCCACCTCCTCCCAGCCTGGCGCCGAAGAAGCCGAGACGCTGAGCGAGGAAGAACGCAAGGTCGCCTTCCACACCCAGCCGGTATGGAAGCGCGCGGCCACGGTGGTCGCCGGGCCGCTCTTCAATTTCCTGCTCACCATCGTGGTCTTCGCGGTGCTGTTCGGTGCCTATGGCCGCTACGTGGCAGAGCCCATGGTGGCGGAGGTGACCGCCGGCAGCCCGGCCCAGGCGGCCGGCATCGAGCCCGGGGACCGCTTCGTCAGCGTCGACGGCGAGAAGGTGGAGTCCTTCGCCGACGTCCAGCGGCTGGTCTCCGGCCGGGCGGGCGACACGCTCACCTTCGTCATGTTGCGCGACGGCAAGGAGATCACCGTCAGGGCTACGCCCCGGCCGGTCGAGCAGGAGGATGCGCTCGGCAACAAGGTCAAGGTTGCGGTGATCGGCGTCGTCAACAACAGGGAGGTCGGCCAGCCGCGGCACATCGCCTACAGCCCGGGCGGCGCCGTGGTGGCGGCGGTGGAGGAGACAGGTTACATCATTTCCCGCACCGGCCAGTTCCTGAAGCGATTCGTCGTCGGCCGCGAAGACAAGTGCCAGCTCGGCGGTCCGGTGAAGATCGCCGGCATGGCCGGCCAGGCCGCCAAGCTGGGCTTCGAATGGCTGGTGCAGCTCGTGGCGATGCTGTCGGTCGGCATAGGCATACTGAACCTTCTGCCGATTCCGCCCCTCGACGGCGGGCACCTGGCCTTCTATGCGGTGGAGGCGGTGATCCGGCGTCCCGTATCGGAACGGGTGATGGAAGCGGTTTATCGCACCGGCCTGTTCCTGGTGCTCTGCTTCATGGGATTCGTATTCTGGAATGATCTGTTTGGGTGCTGAAATCATGAAGAAATTCGATTTCGGCACTCCCTCTGGCAAGACCGCGTTTACCATGACCGGGGATATGCGTGACGCGAAAGCCACGCCGCATGGGGAAGTAAATGCAAATTAACCAGAAGCCTTGCGTGTAGGGAAAATCCGGTTAATACGGTACGAGAATTGACCCGACGTCCGGTTTTCTCGCCGTGGGGACTTCGAGAAAAAGGTTAAGTAGCCCGATGAAGGCAGCATCCAAGTTTCTGAGCGCCGCGTCCGCGGCGGCGTTGTCCGCCGCTGTGGCCCTGCCCGGTTCGCTCGCAGTACAGTTTGTTGCCGTCTCGACCGCCGAGGCCGCGGTGGTCAGCCGCGTGGAGGTGCAGGGCAACCGGCGCATCGACGCCGAAACGATCCGCAACTATGTGCAGATCAAGCCTGGCAAGTCGTTCTCCAGCGCCGACATCGACGCGGCCGTGAAGGCACTGTTCGGCACCGGTCTGTTCTCGGACGTGCAGATCACGCAGGTCGGCTCTGCGCTGGTCGTCAAGGTTTCCGAGTACCAGGTGGTCAATCAGGTCCTGTTCCAGGGCAACAAGAAGATCAAGGATGCGCAGCTCTCCATGACGGTGCAGCTCAAGCCGCGCAGCTCTTTCTCGCAGGCCGCGCTCGATGCCGATGTCGAGGCGATCAAGGCAGCCTACCGTCATATCGGGCGCGACGACGCGCAGATCACCACCCAGGTCATGGATCTGGGCGAAAACCGCGTGAACGTCGTCTTCCACATCAACGAAGGCGGGCGCACCAAGATCGCGGCGATCAACTTCGTCGGGAATCACGCCTATTCGAGCCGCCGCCTGGCCGACGTCATCAGCACCAAGCGCTCGAACGTGCTGTCCTTCATCCTGCGCGACGACGTGTATGACGAGGACAAGCTGCGTGCCGACGAGGAGCAACTGCGTCGCTTCTATTACAATCACGGTTATGCCGACTTCCAGGTCGTGTCCGCCTTCGGCGAACTCGATGAGGCCACCAACCAGTACACGATCACCATCACCGTGCAGGAAGGCGACCGCTACACCTTCGGCGACGTCAGCGTCAACAGTTCGATTCCCGAGGTCGACAGCAATGCGCTCATGTCGGTGGTCGAGACCCGCAAGGGCGACGTCTACAATGCCAAGGATGTCGAGGATTCAATCATCGCGCTGACCGAGAGGGTGGCCGGCCAAGGCTACGCCTTCGCCCAGGTCACGCCGCGCGGTGACCGCAATTTCGAGAATCACACCATTTCGGTGGTCTATACGATCGACCAGGGCGCCAAGGCCTATGTCGAGCGCATCGAGATTCGCGGCAACAACCGCACGCGCGACTACGTCATCCGCCGCGAGTTCGACGTGAGCGAGGGCGACGCCTTCAACCAGGTGCTCATTCAGCGCGCGAAGAAGCGGCTGGAAGCGCTTGATTATTTCGAAAAGGTCGACATTTCCACGGCCCCCGGCTCCGAGCCGGACCAGGTGATCCTGGTGGTCGATGTCGTCGAGAAGTCGACGGGCGAGTTCTCGATCGGCGCTGGCTATTCGACCGGCGGCGAGACCCCCGGCGCCACGATCTCCGGCTCCATCACCGAGCGCAACTTCCTCGGCCGCGGCCAGTTCATCCGCCTGTCGGCGGGCGGCGGCAGGCACTCGCGTGATTACGCCATCTCCTTCACCGAGCCCTATTTCCTGGGCCGTCGCATTGCCGCGGGCTTCGATATCTACAGGTCGACGCGCCGCTACAATTACACCTACGATTCGGAGACGACCGGCGGCACGGTGCGCTTCGGCTTGCCGATCACGCAAAACATCACCACCCAGGTCGCCTACAATCTCTCCAAGGAAGAGTATAAGTACGACGATAGCTGCCTGAACGAGTTCGGCGTGTTCGATCCCGCCAAGTGCAACATCTCGCAGGCGATTCAGGACGCAATCATCGATCCGACCACGGGCGAGGCGCGCGGGCCCTGGATCAAGTCGTCGGTCAGCGGCAACGTGATCTACAACACGATCGACGACATGAAGAACCCGCACTACGGCATCTATGCCAATGCGGGCGTCGAGGTGGCCGGTCTGGGCGGCGACGCCAAGTTCGTGAAATACACGGCACGCGGTTCGGTTTACCAGACCCTGTCGGACGAACTGGACATCGTCGGCCTGGTGTCCGGCGGTGCCGGCTTCATCCAGGGTTACGGCCACAACGGCCTACGGGTGTTCGACCACTTCGAGAACAGCGATCGCATGATTCGCGGTTTCGACTACAACGGCATCGGGCCGGTCGCGTCCAACGGTGCGGGCGGGTTCGACCACCTGGGCGGCACGACGTATTTCAACGCATCGGCTGAAGCGCAGTTTCCGCTGCCCGTCGTGCCGGAGAGCCTCGGCTTGCGTGGTGCGGTGTTTGCCGATGCGGCGACGCTCTACGGCAACAAGGTCGCTGGCGTCGATCCTTCCAGCGTCGGCATGAAGTGGCGCGCGTCGGTTGGTATCGGCCTGATGTGGGCCTCGCCTTTCGGGCCGCTGCGCATCGACTATGCGAAGCCGGTCAAGAAGGAAGCGACCGACGACGTTCAGGAATTCAATTTCGGCATATCGACCCGCTTCTAATTTGCGGGTATAGCGGCGCGACCGGGCCATGTGGCCCGGGACGCAGCCACGCGATCCAGCAGGATATTGCTCTGGAATGACCGATCCGGTGTTCTTTGTGCCTTCGCGCCGGTACACGGTAGCTGAAGTCGCGAGTCTGACCGGGGCAGACCTGACCAATCCCGCCTATGCCGACGCCGGCATCGCAACCATCGCTTCTGCGGGCGACGGGGGCCAGCATGCGCTGGTCTTCGTGGACGGCAAGCGCAATGCCGCGCTGATGCCGGGATTGAAGGCGACCGCGGTGCTGTGCACCTTGGAGATCGCGGACAAGGCTCCTTCGGGGGTTGCCGTCCTCGTCCATGCGCGGCCGCAACAGGCGTTTGCCATGATCGGCCGCCTGCTTTTCCCCGCTGCCGCCACGCCCGTGCCGCTGACGTCGGAAACAGGCATTTCGGACCGTGCCTTCATCGATCCTCTCGCCAAGGTGGAAAAGGGCGCCGTGATCGAGGCCGGTGCGGTCATCGGGCCCCATGTCTCGATCGGCAGCGGTACCGTCGTGGCCCCGAACGCCGTGATCGGAAGCCAATGCCAACTCGGCCGCGATTGCTACGTCGGGCCGGGGGCCAGCCTGCAATACGCGCTGCTCGGCAACCGTGTCATCGTCCATGGCGGCGCCAGGATCGGCCAGGACGGCTTCGGTTTCGTGCCGGGCGCCAAGGGGCCGGAGCGCGTGCCGCAGATCGGCCGTGTCGTCATCCAGGACGACGTCGAGATCGGCTCCAACACCACGGTGGACCGCGGTGCCATGGCCGACACGGTGATCGGCGAAGGCACCAAGATCGATAATCTGGTCCAGATCGCCCACAATGTGCGCATCGGTCGCGGCTGCATCATTGCCGGCCATTGCGGCCTTTCCGGTTCTGTGACATTAGGCGATTTCGTCATGCTGGGCGGCAGGGTCGGCATCGCCGACCACATCACCGTGGGGGACCGGGCGCAGGTGGCGGCGTCTTCCGGCCTGATGTACGACATTCCGGCAGGTGAGCGCTGGGCGGGCCTGCCGGCACAGCCGATGCGCGATTTCTTCCGCGAGCTTTCGGCGATCCGGGCCTTTACCAAGCACGGAAGAGGGGACAAGAATGGCTGATCCGGCCGGAACCACGCTTGAAGCGGCCGACATATTGGGGCTGATGAAGCTCCTGCCGCACCGCTACCCGTTCCTGATGATCGACCGCATCATCGACATCGATGGCGACGATTCCGCGATAGGCGTCAAGAATGTCACCATCAACGAGCCGCATTTCCAGGGTCATTTCCCCGAGCGGCCGGTAATGCCCGGCGTGCTCATCGTGGAGGCGATGGCCCAGACTGCAGGCGCCATCTGCATTCGCGCAGCCGGCGCGACGAAGCCTTCGCTGGTTTATTTCCTGACGATCGACGGAGCCAAGTTCCGCAAGCCGGTCGTCCCCGGAGACCAGCTGATGCTGCATGTGCGAAAGCTGAAGAAGCGCGGCAACCTGCTCAAGTTTGCCTGCGAGGGGATCGTGGACGGCGCGAAGGTGGCAGAGGCCGAGATTCAGGCCATGATGGTCGACGACGACTGAGACAAGGGTGTTCATGAAGACCGAGACCGTCATCCATCCCTCGTCCGTCGTGGAGCCGGGCGCGCGCCTCGGGGCCGGCGTGCGCATCGGCCCGTTCTGCCATGTGAGCGCCGATGCCGTCCTTGGCGATGGCGTCGAGCTCGTCAGCCACGTGGCGGTTCGTAGCGCTACGACCATCGGCGCCGGCACCAAAGTCTATCCCATGGCAACCCTTGGCGCGCCGCCTCAGAACATGCGCCACAAGGGCGGCCGCACGACGCTGACCATCGGGGCCAACTGCACGATCCGCGAAGGCGTCACCATGCATGTGGGCACCGACAGCAGCCGCGGCGCGACAGAGGTGGGCGACAACGGCAACTTCCTCGCCTATGCGCATATCGCGCATGACTGTATAGTCGGGAAAAACGCGACCTTCGCCAATGGCGCCACGCTCGGCGGCCATTGCGAGATCGGCGACAACGTCAATATCGGCGGGCTGACTGCAGTGCACCAGTTCGTTCGCGTGGGCGACAATGCCTTCCTCGCCGGTTGCTCGGCGATCGTGGGCGATGTCATCCCGTTTGCGATCGCGTCCGGCAACCGGGCCAAGCTGCGCGGCCTGAACATCATCGGCCTGAAGCGCTCCGGCCTTTCGCATTCGGAACTCCACTTGCTGCGCCGGGCCTACCGCACGGTATTCGACCGCTCGCATCTCATCGCGGAAAACATCGTGCGGGCCAGGGTCGAGTTCGCGGACTCGCCGTCCGCCATGAAGATCATCGACTTCATCTCCAGCCGCGGCAAACGGCAATACACGATGCCGCCGCTGAAGGCCGGTGCCGATGACGATTCCGACGACGACGTCTGACGGCTCCGATCTCTTTCGGCTGGCGCCCGGCGCCAAGGTCGGCATCATAGCCGGCGGCGGCAAGCTCCCCATCGAAGTCGCCGATGCATTGGCCGTCCAGGGCCATCCCCCCTTCGTGCTGGCGGTTCAGGGCGAGATGGATCGCGTCGCCGAACTCGCCAGGCACGAGCATGTGGTGATGCCGCTTGAGGAGATCGGGTCGCTGATCGGCGTGCTGCGCCGCCATCGCGTCACCCATGTGGTGCTGGCGGGCGAGATCCGGCGGCGCCCGCGGCTTCGCGCCATGCGCATCAATGCCGGGCTTTTCGCCATTGCCCTACACGTGGTGTCGGCGCTGGCGCGCGGCGGCGACGACGGCCTGCTGAAGGTGGTGGTGCGCGCCTTCGAGGCGCGGGGCTTCAAGGTTGTCGGTGCGCATGAGGTGGTGCCCGAGCTGGTCGCCAGCGAGGGATTATGGACCAAGGCCGCGCCGCAAAAGGCCGACTGGCGCGACATCGAGGCCGCCCGTGCGGCAGCCGAGGCGATCGGCGCACTGGATATCGGCCAGGGCGCCGTGGCGATAGGCGGACGCGCCATCGCGCTGGAGGGCATCGAGGGCACGGATGCGATGCTGGAGCGGGTAAGGGACCTGCGTGGGCACGGCCGTCTCGGCGGAAAGGCGCGCGGCGTGCTGGTCAAATGCGCAAAGCCGGGACAGGAGATGCGTGCGGACATGCCGGCCGTCGGTCCCCAGACCGTCGAAGGCGCGCATGCCGCCGGTCTCGCCGGCATTGCGGTCGAGGCGGGCTGCTCGCTGGTTCTGGACGGGCCGCAGATGATCGCTCATGCCGATCGGCTCGGCCTGTTCGTGCTTGGTCTGCCGGCGAAGGGCAAGCCGCATGACGGATGAGCGGCCGCTGAGGATAGCCATCGTCGCCGGCGAGGAATCGGGCGACCTGCTCGGCGCCGATCTTGTAGCGGGGCTCCAGCGTGCCACCGGCCGCCGGATAGAGCTTATCGGGCTGGGCGGCAGGCATCTGGAGGCGTTGGGCCTCGTTTCCCTGTTCGATGCGGGCGAGATCGCACTGATCGGCGTCAGCGCCATATTGCGCGGCCTTCCGCGGCTGATGCGGCGGATCGGGCAGGCCGCCGCCGCCATCGCTGCCGCCAGGCCCGATTGCCTCATCACCATCGATAGCCCGGATTTCTCGCTGCGCGTGGCAAGGAAGGTCCGTGCCGCCGATCGCACGATCCCCATCGTTCACTACGTTTGCCCCAGCGTGTGGGCCTGGCGGCCGGGCAGGGCGCCAGCCATGCGCTCTTATGTCGATCGTATCCTGTGCATCCTGCCGTTCGAGGTGCGGGAACTGGAACGGCTTGGCGGCCCGCCAGGCACCTATGTGGGCCATCGCTTGCGGCATGACGACAATGTCGAGGCCGCCGCCGCCGCGCAAGCCGGGGCCCGCGACCTGTCCGACGCCCGCGTCAAGACGCTTCTGCTTCTGCCGGGCTCGCGAAGGAGCGAGGTCGGGCGACTGCTCGGGCCGTTCGGCGAGACGGTCTCCCTGTTGCGCGCGCGGGGCCATCGTCTGCGGCTTGTCTTGCCGACCGTGCCGCACGTTGCCGAGGCAGTTCGGGCAGGGGTGGCGGGCTGGGCCGAGAAGCCGCAGATCGTCACGGATCCGGCAGGCAAGTGGCGCGCCTTCGGCGAGGCCGACGCGGCCCTGATTTCTTCCGGGACGGTTTCGCTGGAACTGGCTTTGTCCGGCGTGCCGATGATTTCGTGCTACAGGCTGGACCCGATCATGCGCCTGGTGGCGCCGCATCTTCTCAAGGTCTGGTCGGCCTGCCTGCCGAACCTGATCGCTGATCGCGCCCTGGTGCCTGAATTCTACGACCAGTTCGTGCGGCCGCAGATACTGGTCCGCCAGATCGAGGCGCTGTTCATGGACGACGGCATGCGCGCCTGGCAGAAGGCGGGCTTCGCCGAAGTGCGCCGACGCATGGACACGCCACGGCCGGCCGGCGAGATCGCGGCCCAAGCGGTGCTCTCGCACATCAAATGAAAAAGCGCCCCGAAGGGCGCTTTTTCCTTTTCGTTTCACCGCTTGGCGATCGGCACGTAGTCGCGCTCGGTCGCGCCGGTGTAGAGCTGGCGCGGACGGCCGATCTTCTGGCGCGGGTCCTCGATCATCTCCTTCCACTGCGCGATCCAGCCGACGGTGCGGGCCACCGCGAACAGCACGGTGAACATGGTGGTGGGGAAGCCGAGCGCCTTGAGCGTGATGCCGGAATAGAAGTCGACGTTCGGGTAGAGCTTCTTCTCGATGAAATATTCGTCGGTGAGAGCGATCTTCTCAAGCTCCATGGCGATGTCGAGCAGCGGATCGTCCTTGATGCCCAATTCGCCCAGCACCTCATGCGCCGTCTTCTGCATGATCTTGGCGCGCGGATCATAGTTCTTGTAGACGCGGTGGCCGAAGCCCATCAGCCGGAAGGGGTCGTTCTTGTCCTTGGCGCGGGCGATGAATTCGGGGATGTGGTCGACATGGCCGATCTCGGCCAGCATGTTCAGGGCCGCCTCATTGGCGCCGCCATGGGCCGGGCCCCACAGGCAGGCGATGCCGGCCGCGATGCAGGCGAAGGGGTTGGCGCCGGAAGAGCCTGCCAGGCGCACGGTGGAGGTGGAGGCGTTCTGCTCGTGGTCCGCGTGCAGGATGAAGATGCGCTCCATGGCGCGCGCCAGAACCGGGTTGACCTTGTATTCCTCGCACGGAACCGCAAAGCACATGTGCAGGAAGTTGGCGGCGAAGTTCAATTCGTTCTTCGGATAAACGAAGGGCTGGCCGATATGGTACTTGTAGGCCATCGCCGCGATGGTCGGCATCTTGGCGATCAGCCGCATCGACGCGACCATGCGCTGGTATGGATCGGATATGTCGGTGGAATCGTGGTAGAAGGCCGAAAGCGCGCCGACCACGCCGCACATCACCGCCATCGGGTGCGCGTCGCGGCGGAAGCCGGTGAAGAAGCGCGACATCTGCTCGTGCACCATGGTGTGGCGCGTGATGCGGTAGTCGAAATCGTCTTTCTGCGCCTTGGTGGGCAGTTCGCCGTAGAGAAGCAGGTAGCAGACTTCCAGGAAGTCGCCGTGCTCGGCCAGTTGGTCGATTGGATAGCCGCGGTGCAGCAGCACGCCGGCGTCGCCGTCGATGTAGGTGATCTGCGATTCGCAGCTTGCGGTGGAGGTGAAGCCGGGGTCGTAGGTGAAGGCGCCGGTTGCCGCGTAAAGCGAGCTTATGTCGACGACGTCCGGTCCGATCGTGCCGCTTCGCACGTTGAATTCGTGAGTTTTGCCGCCCAGTTCCAGTTTCGCAGTCTGTTCGGTCATTGCAAACTCCTTCTCATGTTCTCTTGCCCGCAAGGCAAAACCATCCTGCATCGCAATTGCTGGGAACTCTCGAAAATCGAAAATGCCCCTCGGCCGGGGCCTAACTCGATTGGTCCAGCGCTAATGTTGCACCGCAAAATGCGCGTTTCAATGTCAATCTTCTTGGTCCAGAATTCCTAATCGATTTGATCCCTGAGGCGGCCGAGGCTTTCCTCGCGCCCCAGCACGGCCAGCACATCAAAGACACCGGGCGACGTGCTGCGGCCCGTCAGCGCGGCACGCAAGGGTTGCGCTACTTTGCCGAGCTTCAGTCCGGCGCCCTCGGCATAGACGCGCACGACTGCCTCGGTGCTGGCGGCGGTCCATTCGCCGAGCGCCTCGAAGGCGGGCAGAACCGCCTTGAGCACCGCCCGGGCGTCCGTATCGAGGATGGCCTGCGCCTTCTCGTCGAGCTTCAGGGGGCGGTCCGCGACGATGAAGCCAGCGCTGTCGGCAAGTTCGACGAGGGTCTTGGCGCGCTCCTTCAGCCCCGGCATGGCCTGGAGAAGCTGGGCCCTGGCGTGCGCGTCGAGCTTCGCCGTCAGAGCCGCGCCGTCGGGCAGGTGCGGCAGGGTCTCGATCAGCAGGCGAGCGAGTTTCTCGTCGTCCATGGCGCGCATGTGCACGCCGTTCAGCGCTTCCAGCTTGGCGAAGTCGAACCGCGCGGCGCCCTTGTTGACGTCGACAATATCGAACCAGTCGATCATCTGCGGGATCGACATGACCTCGTCGTCGCCGTGGCTCCAGCCGAGCCGGGCCAGATAATTGAGCAGCGCTTCCGGCAAATAGCCCATGGCGCGGTAGGCTTCCACGCCGAGCGCGCCGTGACGCTTGGACAGCTTCGCCCCGTCGGCGCCATGGATCAGCGGGATATGCGCCATCTTCGGCACCGGCCAGCCCATGGCGTCGTAGATCACCGTCTGGCGGGCGGCGTTGGTGAGGTGGTCGTCTCCCCGGATGATGTGGGTGACGCCCATGTCGTGGTCGTCCACAACCACCGCATGCATATAGGTGGGGTTGCCGTCGGAGCGCAGGATGATGAAATCGTCCAGGTCCTTGTTGGGGAAGCGCACCTCACCCTGCACGAGGTCGTGCACCAACGTCTCGCCCTCGGAAGGCGCCTTGATTCGGATGGCGCCGCGCACGCCCTTCGGCGCTTCGGACGGGTCGCGGTCGCGCCAGCGCCCGTCATAGCGCGGCGGGCGCCCCTCGGCGCGGGCCTTCTCGCGCATCTCGTCCAGCTCGGCCGGCGTGGCATAGCAGTAATAGGCCTTGCCGAGGCGCACGAGTTCCTCTGCGACCTCGCGGTGGCGAGGCGCCCGCTCGAACTGCGACACTGGCTCGCCGTCGCAGTTCAGGCCCAGCCACGACAGGCCCTCGAGAATCGCTGCCGTTGCGGCTTCGGTGGAGCGTTCGCGATCGGTGTCTTCGATGCGCAGCAGCATGGTGCCGCCGGTGTGCCTGGCATAGAGCCAGTTGAACAGCGCCGTTCGCGCGCCGCCGATATGCAGGAAGCCGGTGGGCGAGGGGGCGAAGCGGGTGACGACCTTGTCGGACATGGGGCTCCCGGTGGGGCGGGTGGAGGTATGAGCTTTCGAAGCTCGGGCGTTCATGTAGCATAGGAGGTCGGTGGCGCAAGGGGCGAGACCGTGGCCGGAGGGGACCGAGGCACGGATTGGAGCGGAAACGCGGCGGCGAACGACGTCAGCGAGCGCGATCTGCTTGGCCGCGGGCCGGGGGCGGCGGTTTTGTTTGCTCCGGTTTCCCCGCCTGTGCCGAACCGCGGTCCCGCGCAGGAGGCGACGCCATCCGCCCAGGAGGCCAGGGCGTCATTCCTGAAAGCCGTGCACGGCCGTCGGAGCCGGCTTTCCGTCAGGCGTCTGCGGGCCGGCGTGGCCGAGGCCGCCGAACTGGAACTTGACCGTGGCGCGGCCTTCCTGCTTGTGCCGGTGTTTTTGGGCGCAGGCATAAGCTGGTATTTTGCGCTGCCGCAGGAGCCCGGTTTCCTCCAGCCGGTGGCGATCTCGCTGGCGCTGGCCGTGATCGCATTCACGGCGCGGTCGCGGCCGCGTGCGTATCTGCTGTCGATGGCCGCGTTGATGTGCGCGCTGGGTGTGCTGGCCGGCAAGCTGGAAACCTGGCGTATGGACACGGCCATGCTGGGCGCCGAGATTTCGACCAGCGTCACCGGCAGGGTTGTTTCCATCGATCGGATGGCGAGCGGCCGGGTTCGGCTGACCGTCGACGTGACGCAGACGGCCCGGCCCAAATTGCGCTACGCGCCCGAACGGGTGCGGCTTTCGGCGCGCAAGGTGCCGGATGGACTGCGGCCCGGTATGACCGTGAGCGGCTTCGCCCGGCTGCTGCCGCCCACCGGGCCGGTGCGGCCAGGCGGCTATGACTATTCCTTCCAGAGCTTTTTCGACGGAATAGGTGCAACCGGTTTCTACCTGACCGACCCCAAGCTGCTGGCCTCGACCGACATTCCTGCCCGAGCGTTCATGTCCACCGCCATCGAGAGCGCGCGAGAGACCGTCGCGGCTCGCATCCGGGCCGGCATCGGCGGCCCCGAAGGCGAGATCGCGGCTGCGCTGATCGTGGGCGTGCGCGCCGGCATTCCGGAAGAGATCAATGAGTCCATGCGGCGCACGGGCATCTATCACATCATCTCGATCTCCGGCCTGCATATGGCGCTGGTGGCCGGAACGATCATGGGTCTGCTGCGCGGGGCGTTCGCGTTATTCCCGGAATATTCCTCCCGCCATCCGGTGAAGAAATATGCGGCTTTCGCGGCGCTGGTCGCCACCGCCGCCTATTTGCTGATCTCTGGCATGGTGGTCGCGGCCGAGCGCAGCTTCGTCATGCTGGCGGTGATGCTGGTGGCCGTGCTGTTCGATCGCGCGGCACTCACGCTGCGGAACCTTGCCATATCGGCACTGGTCGTCATCCTGGTTTCGCCCCATGAAGTGGTCGGGCCGAGCTTCCAGATGTCGTTTGCGGCAACCGCGGCACTGGTGGGCGGCTTCGCAGCCTGGACGGACTATCGGGCCGGGAAGGTTCGCCGGGTCCGGGCACACGGGCCAGGACGCGGATTGGCGGGCGTCGTCGCCGGCTGGTTCTGGAAGAGCCTGCTTGCGGCAGCGGCCACCACGATCGTCGCCGGTACCGCCACCACGCTCTACGCGGCCTGGCATTTCCAGCGGGTGTCGCCGCTCAGCCTGTTCGCCAATCTCGCCGTGATGCCGGTGGTGTCGCTCGTCGTCATGCCCTTCGCCGTGTTCAGCGCCCTTTTGATGCCGTTCGGACTCGACTGGCCCTTCCTCTACGTGATGGGCAAGGGGCTGGCGGCGATGATCGCCATCTCGAACTGGCTGTCGGAGCGTTCTCCGGTCGACGGCATCGGCCTGATCTCGCTCGAATCGGTGCTTCTGACCACGGTGGCGCTGGTGATCGGCACCATGGCCACGACGCGGCTGCGACTGGCCGCGATACCATTCGTGGTTCTCGGGCTGCTGACGCTGCGCGCGGTGCAGGCACCCGACGTGCTGGTCTCGGAAGATGCACGGCTCGTCGCAGTGCCGATCGGAGGCGGGGAGATCGCGGTCAACCGGGAGCGGCCGAACGCGTTCACCATGGAGAATTGGAGCCGTGCGCTGAATGCGGAGATCGCCGTCCCGCCGGAGGCGCTGAAAGGGCGCGACCTGCGCTATGCGGGCGAGGGTGCGCCGGACCTGCCGCCGGGATCGCCCTTCATGTGCGCCGCCCGATCGTGCGTGGCCCGCCATCCTTCGGGGGCGATTGTCGTGCATGCGGCAAATACGGCAGCGGCGCGGCCGGCCTGCGCGTTTGCCGCGCTCATCGTCATAGATGACGCGACGGCGGCCGATCCCTGCAGCGATCCGCTCGTGGCCGTGCTGACCAAGCGCGATCTCGCCCGGTCCGGCAGCGCGGCCATCCGCTTCGACGCGAATTCCGCTGCCGCGCCTGCCGAAATCCGGTTCGCAGTCGAAAACGACTATCGTCCGTGGCATCTCCAGCGCCGGTTTTCGCGCGAGGCGAGAGGTCTGGCGCCCTATCAGGCCAATTCCGGCCCCAGAAGTCGCGCTCAAGGAATCTCCAGAACGGCCAACCGCAACGAGAACAGTTCCAAAGCGCCCCATGGCAGCCAGGGCGATCGCGGCCGAGGCGATGACGAAGCCGACGACGGCTGAGATGGCAGGCGCATCGAGCAACCTTCCAGGCCGGTGGTGGAGGGAGCCTCGCGCTCTGAACGATATCAAGGGACGTATCGGCATGCGGACGGCAAGAGAGCCCGCCCGATAGCGCTGCCAGCCACATTCGCTGGCTGCCTGAGCCCGCAGCTAGGCAACAACACGGGGCAATCACGGGGCAATATGGAATCTCTGCCCGTGATTTCCGCGCGCAAGGGACCGGACGGCCCGGAGAACCTCCCGAATGGGGCAGGCCATCGGCAACTGTCGTCAATATCGCCGGATCAGCCCGACCAGCTTGCCCTGGACCTTCACCCGGTCCGGCCCGAAAATGCGCGTTTCATAGGCGGGGTTAGCCGCTTCCAGCGCAATCGACGCGCCCTTGCGGCGGAAACGCTTCAGGGTAGCTTCCTCCTCGTCTACCAGCGCCACCACGATTTCACCCGGATTGGCGGTGTTTGCGTTGCGGATGATGACCGTATCTCCATCGAAGATGCCGGCCTCGATCATCGAATCGCCCTTGACCTCAAGCGCATAGTGCTCGCCGCCGGCGATCATGTCCGGCGGCACCGAGATGGAATGGGTCTTGTGCTGGATGGCGTCTATGGGCACGCCGGCTGCGATCCGGCCCATAACCGGGATGGAAATGGAGGCCGTGGCCTCGTCGTCGTTGCCCGGCGCCTGCCGCGGCGCCTCCCTGGCCGGCCGGCCGAGACTGCCCTGGATGACGCTGGGCGAGAACTTGCGCGCGGCATTGAGGCCCGGCGCGATCGAATCGGGCAGCCGCAGCACCTCAAGCGCGCGCGCGCGGTTGGGCAGCCGGCGGATGAAGCCGCGCTCCTCCAGTGCCGTGATCAGCCGGTGGATGCCTGATTTCGACGCAAGATCGAGCGCTTCCTTCATTTCGTCGAAGGAAGGCGGAATGCCGCTCTCCTTCAATCTTTCGTGAATGAAGAGGAGAAGCTCGTGTTGCTTGCGCGTCAGCATGGTGCCCCCGAATGATCGGAATCGGAAAAACAAACCCGGAACAAACACTATCTGTTCCAGTTGTGTTCCGCAACGCTTAAAGTTCGATGAATGTTTGGGAGGGCGGGTGGCATTATCCTGCGCCGAGGCTCCGCCAGAGGCCCGGCTCCGTCCGGTCCCTTTCGCCGGTCGCCGAGCCGCTTCAAATCATCGTGAAGTAGCCGGGAGGGCAAGAACCGGCCGGTGCGCGCTCTAGCTATTCGTCCGGGGGATTTCCAGAGGTGCCATCTTTCACAGGAGAATAGCATGATCAAGACAGTTCTGATCGCTGGTTCGCTGACGGCTATTGCCGCCTTCCCGGCATTTGCCGCAACGGATTACTGGGTGGCGCAGGATGCCGGCACCAAGAAGTGCCAGGTCGTGTCCAGCAAGCCCGACGGCAAGAAGATGATGGATGTCGGCAGCAAGATGTATACGGCCAAGGCGAATGCCGAAAAGGCCATGAAAATGCTGTCGGCTTGCAAATAGCCTGCTCCGTGCCTGCCCGGCTATGCGCGCCTATGCGCCGGCCGGGCTTCTCGTCTGTGCTGCAGGACGCTTGGCCGATGGGCCGCGCAGGCGCATGATAGGCTCCCATGCGGGTCGAACTGTTGGAAAGGCGGGCGGTGCGATGGTCAGGCGTTTGGCATGCATAACGGCTGCGGCACTTGCCGTCGTTCCGGCCTCCATGGACGGTGCCCGCGCCGGCGACACCGTTGCGGCCATGGAGACCGCCCGGCCGGGTTCGCCGGATGCAGGCGTTCCGGCTGGAACGAAACTAACCACCTACACCGGCCCGATGACGATCACGCAGGCTGGAACCGTCATCGAAGGGCAGATCATCAACGGTTCTCTTCGGATTACTGCTCCCGACGTCATCATCAAGAACTGCGTCATCAACTATGATGGCTGGTGGGGCATCGACGCCGAAGGCGCCAAGAACATCACCATCCAGAACTGCGAGATCACCGGCCCCGGCTATGCCAAGAACGCCAATGCGGCCATTCTCGGCAGCGGCAACTTCATCGGCAACGACATCTCCAAGTCGGAGAACGGCATTGTCCTGACCGGCGGCGCCAGCACGGTGAAGGGCAACTATATCCACGACCTCGCCGCCGCCGGCGCCGACCCGCACTATGACGGCATCGCCGTGCAGGGCGCCCAGAACGGAGTGCTGATCGAGGGCAACACGGTGATCGGCCGCGATACCTCCGACATCTTCATCAAGAACAATTTCGGGCCGATCAACGACGTCACCGTCAAGGGCAACCTGCTGCTCGGCGATGCCGGCTATCAGGTCTATGTCGACGGCCGTGACAAGGGCGGCGCCATCACCGGCGTCACCATCGCAGACAATTACGTGCAGAAGGGGGGATATGGCTATTATTCGGTGGACAACAGCAAGCCCCTGATTTCCGGCAATGTCGAATTCCTGCCGGGTAAGATGCCGCGTTCGATGCTGGAAACGGGAGTGCATCCGGCTGGGTGGCCGGCAACGCCCGAATAAAAGATGAGGTCCGGCGCCACCGGGCACGCTTCGGCAGAAGCGCCCCGGTGCGGCGCGTGACCATCGCGAAAATAGGCAAGTTGACTCCCGAGCAGGCGCGATAGGTCGCAAAGGATTTGCTGGCGTCCGTAAGGCGACGTCGGTGCTGCCCGCGGATATTGCAAGTTTGCATTTTTCCTTGCGGAAGAAGCCGACAACGGCGAACCGTGTGGGCAATCATTGGTGCCATGTATTCAGAGCGACTACTGTCCCCGCCGGACGCTTCCGTAAGGCCCCGAGGGGCACAATTTTTCGAAGCCGTAAAAAGGGCGTGCTTAAATGCGTCTCACATTGAGACGTTTGACCCGGACACCGCCTTGCCTTTGGCTTAAGTCAGTCACACCCGCCGCCCCAATTCGGGGTGCCACCGCCGATTGCGCAGGCAAAGTCGTCTTGCGACTGCCGCATTTCCCAATAATTCCGCTCGTCGCGCAGGCGGTCGGCATAGAGTTCTGTGTCGGCCGATGGCTCGCCTTCGGTTGCGGGATTTGCAATCGCAATGGCCATGACCAGCCCGACGATGGCCATCGATACCAGGACCGGATCGATATCTCCTGCCTTGGTTCCGGCAACTGTTTCGGGAGGCTCGGAATAGGAGTCCGCGAATGGCGTACCGATGGAAATCCCATAGCGTTGACTGAGCCTGGTCGATGCATAGCGGTCGCCCAGCTTCGCCGCTGCTGTCAGCCATGCCACCGCCTTCTTGTCATCACCCGTGTCGGAAAAATACTTGCCGACGCGTTCCATTGCCCGTGAGTGGCCGAGAAGTCCTGCGCGCTCATGCAGGCCGAGTGCCTCTTTCTCCGTATCCTTGAAGACAAGCCCGTCGCGTCTGCCCTGCGCTCTGCCTTTATCCCTATCGAGGTCGTAAAGCGTCGCCAGCATCTCCATGGCGTCGATGTCGCCCTGGGCCGCTGCGGCTTTCAACAGCCTTTCGGCGAGCGCCGCATCCTTGGGGATGCCAAGGTGGTCGGTGATGCTGTCGTAGTCGGGGATGAGGAAGCGCGCCGCGGTGGCCTCCGCCATGGCATCGTTCTTCTTTATCAGGGGATCGAGCCCGTTCCACGCCTTTGCGAGGTAATTGTCGCTGGTTTGTCGGTCGAAAGCCGGCGCTCCCGCCAGCGGATCACTGTTCCCATACATGAGCCCAAGCCGGTAAGACGCCTCAGGCCGCCCCTGCGCGTCCGCCTTGGATAGCCAATAGAACGCCTTCGCGGCATCGACCGGCACACCTATGCCGTCATAATACATCACACCAAGCGCGCCCTGGACCGCCGCGTTTCCTTCCATGGCCGCTTTCGCGAAAGCAGCGTTCGCATCCACCGGGCGCTTGTCGGTCAAGGCCTGCAACGCGATATCGATGGAGTTCTCGCCTTGTCCCGCAGCTGACGCGAATGTTTCACCCGCGAGCAACACAAAAGCCGCCATCACAGGGATGCATCCGGCATGATGGAGCGCCTTGGCGGCACGACGGATTCTCATCTCGCTTTCCTCCAAAGCTTAGCCAAGAACCGTCCTCGCCCGCTGAGCCAATCGCATCGTAGCCACCAACGGGCGGGCACCGACCACGTTAGCCATTTCCGCGCGCGGTGGCCTTAAATGAGGTCATGATCCATGTCAGGGCCAGGCCCAGAAAGGCTCCCAGAACCGCCCACACCAAAATCGACCAGATCGAGAAGGGCGAATTCAGGCGACTGGCGGTATTCAGAAGGGTCATGTCGATAAAATTTAGGACGATGGCGCCAACTACGGCGGCCCGTGCATATCTCGATCGATCGCCACGAGGCCGGCTGACAGCTTCCGTCGCCGTTTCGGGTGCTGGCCCTCTAATGAATCTATTTCGTATCCATACAATTATGGACGCAATTAGCGCTCCCCCTATGGCTGATCCAAACACCGACCCCGGCGTAGTTATCACTTCGGTACTGCCGGAAGGTTCAAAGTATGGAGATAGCAGGTTTATTGCGGCTCCAACTGCCGCACCAGCTATCGCGGGCCACTTATAATTCCATCTCATCTGGATTCGGTCCCCACACGCGACGCCTCGATGAAGAGCGCATTTCCGGCCAATACGTCGCCAAACCGGCTCAAGGAGACCCCCGCCGCCGTTCCATCAAATTCGAGTCGCCGAAATGAAATGATCTGAGGGCCGGCAAGCCCCATCGCAATACGGTAGGCGCGGGGCCGGCATCGCGCAATAAATCGTGGCTAGACTTTTCGGGCTACCGCTTCGCCTTGTCCAACCCCGTCGCCCGCAAGCATAGGGCTTGCCCCTGGCGTCCTTGCCGCCTCGCAGTTCGCTCCGCTCTCCAGGAGATGGATATCCACCTGCGATACCTCTTTTGAGCATGCTGTTGGAGAACCGATTATCGGTCAATGTAGCCCGCGCTAAAATTCCGCTACGCAAACAGAACATTCAAGGGGGCAGAATGTCAGCGTCTGAATGGATCGGCGCCGCCATCATCGTCGGCGGGCTTGCGATGACAAACCCGACAGTCGAGGATACAGAAAGCGAAGTTCGCCAGCTAATACTCGCCGAGATTGCCAACACCGGCATAACGCAAGATGCCGATGCCGGCACCAACATCGTAACCGGCCTTTGCAAGTTGGCGATAGAAGACTGTTACAACCTCATCCGGGCAACACTGACCATAGAAACACGAAGTTTCTTCGTCGCAAAAGACATCACGATCCACGGCGCGGGCGGCATCAATCTCCGCTGCATCGGTGCTATTAAACACCTTTGGTGCCCAAAGTTCCTGAACGATAGTCCGGCGTCGAAGCAAACTTGATTTGGCAGACAACAAGAGCGAAGCTATATGGCGAGGCTGCCGGCTCCCGGTTTCAGCACGCAGCATATGGACACTTGCCGCCGTCGCTGTTCGCGTCGTGATGGATGGGCCGCCGTCGGCGGGTGGGGCTGACAACGCACGCACCCACCTTGCCCGTGCAACAGCGCACGGGCAATCCGTGTTACCTCCCTCAATACCCGGCCGCCATCTTTGGGGGTGGTAGTATGCGGGTGAGGTGGCCCGGGGGCGACTGATCACGGCGACGGCAAGGGCGAAGGTCTTCAGCGGCGCGGCGCGCCCTGGTAGAGTTCGGCGCGGCTTTCGGCAGAGGCTCGGGCGACGCGAATGTCAGTGGTCCATGAGAGTCCGTAGGCTCGCCTGCACCGATTTGGAAATCCTTCGCCTCGTACAGGATTACGTCGCCTCCCCCTTGCGATATGGTGGCAAGAGCGCCAGCAAGCCCGTCGCAAGTGCAACGTCGTCGCCGACACTGGAGCGAAGCGTATCCCGTCCTGCCGCCATACCGCCACGAAACGGCACCTAAACCCCGCAGGGGCGTTCACGCCAGCAAGGCGCCTGAATGGCCGCCTGCCAATGCGGCGAGGTTTCTGCGCAGTACGCGAGGATGGCGACCGGGGCCGCCCGCCACTACGCCCGCCTGTCGCAGCCCATTTCTCGGATCGCCAGCGACCGGCCGATGTCACTATCCGAAAATCGAACACTGAACTTTTTGCCACGACGATTGGAGGCAAGTCGCCGGGGATGTGGGCGCATTGGCAGGTTGCCATGAATTACGCGCGGTATTTGAAGCCGCTATTCGCCGCGCACCCGCTTGCAAGGCGGAGCGCCCGCTGATGCGGCTGGTGCTTTGACGCACACTGCGCCAACGTGGCTCACCATTGCCCGGTGCGGTGCCACTTCCAGCGGGAGTAGCGGAACCGCAGCCCGCGCGCGACCCGCTCGGCGACATGGACGGGATGGCGTCGCGCACGCGCCGCGCTCATCGCGATGCGGCGCTCCAGGCCCGCCCATCCGGGAACGGCTTCGATATCGGCGGCAAGCGAGCGCGCCATGTCGCGCAGCCTGTCGATTTCGCCGCGGTCGGGCAGGCCGCGGTCGTACTGGCGCACGGCCAGTTCCACCGCCTGCGCCGCCAGGGCGGCTCTTGCCGCTGCGTGGAGCGACGCAGCTTGCGCAATCCCAGCCGCCTTTCCGTGGAAGAGGGTGTCGAAGGCGTCCCTGCGTTCGGCAAGGTCGCGAAAGCTGTCCACCTCGCGTGCCGACAGGCTTTGCGGATGCTCGCGGTGCCAGGCCTGGTCCGCGCCCTGAATATAGGCGACGTCGGCGAATGCCGCGATGCGCAGCCACATCTCCATGTCATGGGTGTGGGCGAGCGGCATCTGCCCCCCGATCACGTCGACGACGGATCGGCGCATCAGTACCTCGGGCGAGGTGATGGCGTTATATCCGCTCCGGCAGCGCGCGGCGAGCCAGTCGCGGCCGGGCCAGACGGCCCATGAGGTCGCCCTGTCCCTATGTGCCGGAAGCGCGCCATCGATGAAATGGATCGGGTGCCCGTAGGCCAGCCCCACGCTGGGAAAGTGCTGCATGACCGCAAGCGCCCGCCGCAGGGAACCGGGGGTCAGCATGTCGTCGGCGTCCAGGCGCACCAGAAACTCGCCCCGGGCGGCCGCTAGCCCGTCGTTGAACGTTTGCACCGGCCCGGCATTCGACTCGTGCGCGATGACGCGGACGCGCGCGTCGGCATCTGCCAGTTCCCGTGCGACCGCCAGGCTGTCGTCCGTAGACCGGTCGTCCACGACGATCACATCGACATCGGCGGCCTCCTGCGAAAGGGCGCTTGCCACGGCCGCCGGCAGGTATCGCGCGTAGTTGTAGCACGGGATGACGACGGTGACCGTCGCCGGCATGGCCGACGGAACGGCCCTGACTTTCAGCTTGGAGGTCATCGGTGCCGGGGCGGCGGGGCTGGAGTCCCTATCCGCAGGCACCGAGGCGGGTTTTGCGAGTTCCGCATGCATCCATAGCCGCTCCAATGCAGCGCAGTCTAGCCGCCGCCGGGTATCGCAGACAGGTTGTCCTTTAGGCGACCCCGCGAGCGGCATCGCCATGGCGATACCGCTAAAGGGTTAGCGGCTTGGCGCTTGTTTCGGGCGCCCGATCCTCCACAATCCGCTCGCTGGCGCGGACAATGGGCGAACACGGTATGGCAACGGTCCAGGTTCTGGTTCCCTGCTACAACTACGCACGCTATCTGGAGCAGTGCGTCGAGAGCGTCCTGAGCCAGACAGGCGTCGGGGTCGATGTCCTCATCATCGACGACTGCTCGCCCGACAACACGCCCGAAATATGCAGCCGGCTCATGAGGCGGGATTCGCGTGTTCGCGTCATCCGCCATGAAACCAACCGGGGACATATCGCCACCTACAACGAAGGGATCGCGCAGATCCGCGGCGATTATTTCGTGCTGCTGTCGGCGGACGACCTTTTGACGCAAGGCGCGCTTGCGCGGGCCACTGCGCTGATGGAGGCGCATCCGAAGGTGGGTATGACCTATGGCCAGCCGATCTCGTTCACCGATGCGCTTCCGCCCGCGCGCATATCGTCCACCGGCATGTCGGTCTGGAACGGCCGTAACTGGATGCGGCAGGTCTGCAGGTCGGGAAAGAACTTCATCGTCTGCCCGGAGGCGGTGGTTCGCACCGAGGTTCAAAAGCAGATCGGCGGCTACAATCCTGAGCTTCCGCATTCGGGCGACATGGAGATGTGGCTGCGCATCGCTGCCATATCCGATATCGGGCGCGTGCGCGGGGCGGACCAGGCCTATTATCGCGTGCATGCGCTCAGCATGCAGCAGACCGTCCACGCCGGCTTTCTGTTCGACCTCGTCGGCCGGCACCGGGCTTTCCAGTCCGTGTTCGAGAAGGAGGGCGCGTCCTTGCCGGAGCGTGATGAACTCTACGGCCTGGCGAAGCGGGCGCTGGCCCTGACGGCGATCCGGCGTGCGCGCAGGCTCTGCGACTTCCCGTTCGAAGACGACCTGCCGCCGGCAAAGTATCGCGATTTCGCCGTTTCGCTCTGGCCGGAAATCGTCGGTACGTTCAGCTATCGCGCGCTGCAGTCTGCCGAGAGCCGGGACAGCACGGCCGGCGGGTTCCGAAGAAGCGTGGCCCGCCAAGCGGCGCGGTTCCGCAAGTTCGTGGACGGCGAGATATTCAACAGGATCGAATGGCGCTGGGCGCGATACACCGGCACCTACCTTCCGCGCCATTTCTTCTGATAGCCTCAAGACAAGCCGTGCTGCGGCATCGGACGTTTTTTTGCGCTGGGCCGTCGGGCTGGCTGCGGCAAGGCATGCCACCGGCTGGCTGACCCGAGTCGAACATTGCTCTTCAGACGAATGGGCCCAGGCGGGAACTGAGAAGGCAGACGGTTCGTAACTGGTATGAGATTGCCTGTGCCGAAGTTCGGCTGCCGTGGCGGCGGCTACAGCCATTTTGCCGAGATTGTTCCTCGGGGTGCCCCGAATAAAGATGAGGTCCGGCGCCAGATTGGCGCCGTTTCTCAATCTCTTGATTTCTCAAGGAGAAAAATGGTCGGAGTGGCGGGATTCGAACCCACGACCCCTTGACCCCCAGTCAAGTGCGCTACCGGGCTGCGCTACACTCCGAACCGCTGGCGATGTACGTGACAACCACGCCGCGGTCAACCGAATTCGGAAACCGTTTCAACAGCCGGCGCGGCGGTGCGCAAATGCGGGCGTGTTTGCCGCTGATGCCGGTATTCCAGGGCGATCGCGCCCCAGATCAGGCCGAGCAGCAGGTAGAAGTGGCGCCAGTGGTCGGTGTCGATCACGGTGCCGAGCCCGATATGGCCGACATAGACCACATAGGCGCATAGCAGATAGGGCTGCCAGGGACGGTCGCGCAGCAAAAGGCGGAAACCCGCCGCCAGCGTCCACAGCGTCAGGGCGAGGTAGGACAGGAAGCCGAGCCAGCCATAGTCCATCAGTGCCTTCAGCCAGATGTCGTGGGTGTCCTCGCCGTAGATCTGGCCGAACACCAGCGGGCCGATGCCGAGCGGCTTTTCCAGTGCGAGCTGGAAGCCGATGGCGTAGCGGGCGAAGCGCCCCAGCCGGGCCGAATCGTAGTCCTGCGTCAGCTTGGCGCGCACGGTCAGCATCTCGGCCACGCTGGGGATTTGCAGAAGCACGATCAGCGTGAGCACGAGGAGGGCGATCGCCGCGACGGTCATCACCACGATGCGGAGCTTGAACGCGCCGCTACGGCTCTGCAGGAATAGCGCGCCGGTAAGCAGGATGGCGGCCACGCCGAACAGCCCCCATGCGCCGCGCGAGAAGGAGAGGAAGATGCCGGCCAGGATGACCAGCAGGGGCATGGCCACCACGGGCATGCGGTGCACTGGTCCGGTCAGCAGCCGGTGCAGCAGATAGATGCCGGGCAGGACCAGGAAGGGGCCGAACACGTTCGGGTCCTTGAACACGCCCGTGGCGCGGTCGTAGCGGGTGAATATCTCGGCGCCGGGAAAGAGATGGAAATAGCCGGCGATGCCGAACAGCGAGGTAACCACCGCCGAGACCACATAGGCATTGAGGATCAGGCGATAGGTTTGGGGCCGCGCCTCGGTGACGGCAGCGTAGAAAACCGCCGTGAGAGCCAGGAAGAAGGAGACCGCCAGGTAGAACGGCGTGTCCATCAGGTTCTGCATCTGGGTCATGGCGATCAGCCCGCCGACGTTGAACAGCACGAGCAGCCCAAGCAGCGGTGTGATGGCGCGCGAGATGCGCAGGCCGAACAGCGCCCACATGCCCATGAGCCCGGCCATGTAGATGTCATAGGGCGTCGGTTCGCGTTGCACGAAGCCGGAAAGCAGGATGCCCAGCACGATCGCACCCGAAGCGACCAGCGAGATCAGCTTGGCGTTGATCGCCTCCCGCGGGAAATCGTGGGTTGCCGCGCTCAATAGGCGTTTTCCGTGTCGAGCAGGCGGATCGGGGTGAGCAGCAGAATCTTCAGATCGAACAGCATCGACCAGTTCTCGATATAGAAGAGGTCGTATTCCGTGCGCATCCGGATCTTTTCGTTGGTATCCATCTCACCGCGCCAGCCATTGATCTGGGCCCAACCGGTGACGCCCGGCTTGACGCGGTGGCGGGCGAAATAGCCGTCGACAACCTCGTTGTAGAGCAGGTTATGCGATTGCGCGGCCACGGCATGAGGGCGCGGGCCGACGAGCGAGAGCGAGCCGAATAGGGCATTGAAGAACTGCGGCAACTCGTCGATGGAGGTCTTGCGGATGAAGCGGCCGACGCGCGTGACGCGCGGATCGTTCTTGGTCACGGTCTTTTTCGCCGTCGGGTCGGACTGGTCCGCATACATGGAGCGGAACTTGTAGACCTCGATCACCTCGTTGTTGAAGCCGTGGCGCTTTTGCTTGAACAGCACCGGCCCTTTCGAGTCGAGCTTGATGGCGATGGCGGTGGCCAGCATCACCGGCGAGAAGAGGGCGATGCCGATCAGGCTGAAAACGATGTCGAACGCACGCTTGGCGACCGAATCCCAGTCGTTGATCGGTTTGTCGAAGATGTCGAGCAGCGGCACCGAGCCGATGAAGGAATAGGAGCGCGGGCGGAACTGGAGCTGGCTGGAATGGGCCGAGAGACGGATGTCCACCGGCAGCACCCACAGCTTCTTCAGAAGCTGCAGCACACGCCTTTCTGCCGTGATGGGCAGCGACACGATCAGCATGTCGATGTGCGCCACGCGCGCGAATTCGATCAGTTCGGGAACGGTGCCCAGCTTGGGGTAGCCGGCGACGATGGGCGGCGAGCGGCGGTCGTCGCGGTCGTCGAAGATGCCGCAGATGCGGATGTCGTTGTAGGGCTGCTTCTCCACGGCGCGGATCAGCGTCTCGGCCGCCTTGCCCCCGCCGACGATGACGGCGCGGCGCTCCATGCGCCCGTCGCGCGCCCAGCGCCGAATCAGCAGCGACAAAATCAGCCGGAAGCCGAAAATCGACGCGATGCCCGCCACGAACCAGATGCCGAACAGAAGCCGCGAATATTCCCCCGACATCTTCATGAGGAAGGCTGCCAGCGCCATCAATCCGAAGCTGGTTGCCCACGCCAGGAGCAAACGTCCGAAACTGGCCAACGGCCGCATCAGCGCCGCCACCTGATAGCCGTCCGCGACCTCGAACAGCACGACCGCGAGCGCAGAAGCAAGCCCTATGACCAGCGGATACTGCCATGCCAGGTGCGTGAAAAAGCCGATATAGCCCCAATACACGGCAAGGCCCGACACAAACAGGATCGCGAACTCGGCCAGCCGGAGCACGCCGCCGACCATGGCAGCCGACATGGTGTCGCGCCGGTACTGCGTGGCGACCTGCCGTGCGACCTCGTTCATGCCGCCGGCATGCGGTTGTTCCGCAGGCGCCTCGAATTTGCGCACCGCGTCCATGGAAAAGCGGCGCGCAGGGTCGATTTCGTTCATGGCCGTGTCCGTGGGTTCGCTCCCTTGCTACCAAAAGAGAGCTAAGAAAGGCTTGCGGCAACGAATTGCTTTGGAACGGTTTTTGCTCAGGCCTGCAGGCGGCTATTGCTTCAGCGCAGCGAAATAGGCCTGCTCGATCCGTGCGGCCATAACGTCCGCGCCGAAACGCGCCTTGAGGCTCGCCGCGTCAGGCATGAGATCGCTATAGGCGCCGAGGTCGGCCAGGGCGGTGACCATCTTGCCGCCGATTTCGTCGGCGGTTGGCCGCACGAGAGCAGGGGAACCCGCGCCGAATATCTCCGGTATGCCGCCGACCGCGGTGGCAACCATCGGCTTGCCGGCCGCCAGGGATTCCAGCACGATATAGGGCATGGCCTCCGCGCGCGAGGGAACGACCACGAGCCTGGCCAGGGCGAAGGCCCGGCGGGCCGGCATCGGCGGCAGGAAACGCACCCGTTCGGCCAGGCCCAGGCTTTGCGCCTGTGCGCGATAGCGCGGCAGGTCGTCGCCGGCGCCGACCATGACCGCGGCGAGAGTGCGGCCGAGGCGCGCTTCGGCGAGCGCCAGTGCGTCGAGGAAGAGGTCGGGGCCCTTCAGGTCGCGCATCATGCCGATATAGAGCATATCCGCGGCGTCCGGCCCCGCCGGCACGGGCTCGAACTCGGCCGCCAACAGCCCGTTATGGACCTGGGCGTTGGGAATCGGCGGCTCGCCGATCTTGCGCCGGTAGGCACGCTGCTCGTAGTCCGACACGAACAGCAGGCAGTCGGTGAAGCGTGCCATCGCCCGCTCGATGGCGAAGAACAGCTTTCCCGTCGCCGTGTTCTCGTCATAGTGCAGGCTGCCGCCGTGCGGCGAATAGAGGCGGGCTACGCGAGACCTTGAAACCCGCAGGAGTGAGCCGAACAGACGCGCATAGGTGCCGCCCTTGGCACCATGCCCGTGCAGCACGTCCGGCTTCAATTCCTTGATGATGGTGTATGTGCGCCATGCGGAAGCGGCGTCGCCCGGCCCAATGTGGCGCTGCATGGGCGTGCGATGGATGCCGAGCGCAAGGTGGGGTCGTATCTCCTCGAACAGGCGTTCCTCGAACGTGCCCCCGGTGGTGGAATCGCACACGATTCCCACCGCGTGCCCCTGTGCCACCTGCGCCTCGGTAAGGTCGCGTACATGGCGAAAGATGCCTCCCACCGGCGACCGGAAGCAATGGACGACGCGCAGCATGCCTGTCACGACGTCAGAACAGGCGCTCGCGGACGTAGATGGTGTCGCCTGGCAGCAAGGGGTCGGAGGTGCGCACGCGGCCGGTCATCACCTTGCCGTTTATGTCGCGCGTGATGTCGACGCTTTCCTGGTTGGCGCGCGGCGTGTAGCCGCCGGCGATCGCCACCGCCTTCTGCACGGTGAGGCCCGGCACGTAGGAATATTGGCCGGCCGCGCCCACCTCGCCCATCACGAAGATCGGCCGATAGCGGTCGATCTCGACCGAGACGTCGGGATCGCGCAGGTAACCCTGGCGCAGCTTGGTCGCTATCTCGCCTTCCAGTTGCTGTGCCGTATGCCCGCGAGCCGGAATGGCGCCCACCAGCGGGAAGGCGATGTAGCCCGACTGGTTGACGCTGTAGGTGTTGGTCAGACCCTCCTGCTCGAACACCGTCACGCGCACGCGGTCGCCTGCGCCGAGTTGGTAGGGGTGGTCCAGCACCTCGTGGAAGGCGGCGGGGGTCGGCCGGTAGCTCGAGCAGCCCGCCAGCAGCGAAGCTGCGAGCATTGCGCGAAACAGCGGAGCAAAGCTTTTCATGGCCGGACACATACCTTCGGCTGACGGCCCGCCGTTCCGGCAGGCATCAAGATCACGTCCGTTATCGTCCTATTAGGGTTAATGGGCGGTAAAAGGGAGCGCTGTCGCCACCTGCGGCGGCCGTGTCGGCGGCTTCGACATCTTAACCAGCAGGTTACCATGATTGTTTACTGTGGCCCGTGCCCAATTCGGGAGCGGAAGACATGTCAGGCATGCAATCAACGGTAGCGGATCTCGACGTCGATCTGAGGCAGCTTTTTGCCTCTCTGGCGCGGCATTGGAAGCGCATAGCAGCGGTAACGCTGGCGGTGACGGCGGTGGCGTTCATCGGTGCATGGCTGGCGACGCCACATTACAAGGCCGAGACGCGCCTTTTGATCGAGGCGCGCGAATCGGTCTTCACCCGGCCGAATGTCGGGCCCGAAAGCGACCGGCCCATTCTCGACGAGGAGGGCGTGACCAGCCAGGTGGAGGTGGTCTCCTCGACGGAGATCCTCAAGCAGGTGGCGCAAAGGCTCGGTCTTTCGAAATTGCCGGAATTCGACGATGCCGCCGCGATGTCGCCGTTGGGAAAGCTTCTGGTCACCGCCGGTTTGAAGAGCGACCCGGCCGAAATCCCGCCCGAAGAGCGGGTGCTCAAGAAGATGCGCGAGAAGCTCACCGTCTATCGGGTCGAAAAATCCCGCGTCATCGTCATTGAATTCTCCTCCGAAGATCCGGTGCTGGCAGCGGAGATCCCCAATGCCATTGCCGACGCCTATATCGCGGTCCAGCGCAGCGCCAAGCAGCAATCCAACTCCGAGGCCACCGATTGGCTGGCGCCCGAGATCGCCGATCTGTCGAAGCGGGTGAAGGATGCGGAGGCCAAGGTCGCGGCCTATCGGGCCCAGGCGGACCTCTTGATCGGCCAGAACAATTCGGTTCTGGCCACCCAGCAACTTTCGGAAATGGCGAGCGAGCTTTCGCGCGTGCGTGCAAGCCGTGCTGCAGCCGAGGCTACCGCCCAGAGCATGCGCAGAGCGCTCCAGAGCGGCGGCTCGATCGATGCGTTGCCCGAGGTGCTGTCGTCCGGTCTGATCCAGCGCCTGCGCGAGCGGCAGGTGCAGTTGAAGGCCGATATCGCCGACCTGTCGACCACGCTGCTCGACAATCATCCGCGTATCCGCGCGCTGCGAGCCCAGCTTGCCGATCTCGATCGCCAGATCCGCGCCGAGGCGGGGAAAGTGCTGGCGGGGGTCGACACCGAAGCCCGCACCGCGCAGGCGCGGGAGAACCAGCTTGTCGCCGATGTCAACACGCTGAAGGCGCAGTCGGCCCAGGCCGGCGAGCAGCAGGTGGAACTGAACGCCCTGGAGCGCGAAGCTGCCGCACAGCGGCAGTTGCTGGAATCCTACATGACCCGCTATCGCGAGGCCTCCTCGCGCGAGGACCGCAACTACCTGCCGGTTGACGCGCGCATCTTCTCGCGCGCGGCGACGCCTGTGGAGCCCTATTTCCCGAAGATCGCTCCCATCGTCGGCGCCGCCTTCATCGCTTCGCTGCTGCTGACGGCTATAGTCACGCTTCTGCAGGAACTGTTCTCCGGCCGTGCCCTGCGCCCTGCCGCCGGCACGCAGCCGGAGCCGGTAAGAGAGGTGGTGATAGCTGAGGCGCCGCAGGCGCGGGAGACAATGCCGGAACCTGTGCCGCCTCCGGTCGCGACGAGCGAACCCGTGCGTGACGAAGCGGCAGAACGCCAGGAAGCGGAAGCGTCCGCACAAGCCGAAGCTGCCCGGCCCGATCTTGGGCAGGTCGGCATTGAAAAGGCAGCTGAGAAGATCGTGGCCGGCGGCGCTTCCTGCGCGATCTTCGTGTCTCCCGAGGGCGACGAGGCTGCGGCCAGCTCGGTTCTGGTGGCGCGCGAGATCGCCGACGGCGGCTTGCGCGTGCTCCTGCTCGACCTCACCGTTTCGGGCGCGGCATCGCTGCCTATGCTGGAGACCGGCCGCCTAGCCGGAATCACCGATCTTCTGGCGTCGGAGGCGCAGTTTGGCGATGTGATCCACGGCGATCGTTATTCGGACTGCCACGTCATCCCGACCGGAACGGCCGATCCCGCGCGCGCCATGCGCGGCGCCGACCGGCTGCCGATCATCATGCAGTCGCTTACCACGGCCTATGACGTGGTCGTGGTGGAGTGCGGGCCGACCGGCGCGGAGGGAATCCGGCGGCTGGTCACAGACGGCACCGCGGTCTTCGTCAGCATGGTGGAAGCCAGCGATGCGGTAGCGGATGCAGCAGTCAGCCTGATCAGCAGCGGCTATCCGGACCTGACGCTGGTCTCGCCGGCGGGCCATGACAAGCCCAAAACGCCGGACCGCTCGGCGGCATGACCCCGGACCCGGCCGGGACTATTCCTCGCCTGGAATTGGCTCCCTGCCGGCCGCCCTGCGGCGCAGCTTCTTGGTAAGCTGCCAGATGACGGGGCTTTTCTTGACGAAGGATTTCAGCCTCGCGTCCTGCCGGAGCAGGAACGCAAGGGCGCGGCCCTTCGCCGTCAGCGGCACCAGAACGTCGAGGTGCTGGGTCTCCAGATCGCACCACTGTCGCTTGTAGGGTTCGTCGCCGACGGAAAAGTCGTAGATTTCCAGCCCTTGCGCGCAGGCCTCCTCAATATTGGCGAAGAACAGGAAGTCGCCCGGGCTGGCGAAGGCCAACTCGTCGTCGGCGATGGAACCGAATTCGCAGATGAGGCGCATTCCGGCGCGGCTCGAGCCGGTCACCGCGCGCAGCTTGCCGGCCACATCCAGCCCGTGCAACACGAAGGGCGGGGGCCTTTGCGCCAACGCGCCCGCAAACAGCGCTTGGAAGAAGGCTCGTACCTTCGCGTCGCCGAACACATTGGCGATGCCCATGCGCCGGAAGCGCGCCTCCTTCATGGCGAAGAAGGCTTCCAGCAAGGCGTTCACTTCCTGCGGGCTTGTCGCCTCGATGCGGCGGAAGCCGCCGGCAGCCTCGAGCTTGCGCATCTGCGAGCGGTTCTTCTTGCGCTTGCGCTTGCCGCTGGTGCGCGAAAGCACCGCCTCGAAGCCGCCCGTCAGATCGATCGCCAGCGACGGGTTCGGGCTGGCAAAGGCCGGCAGCGCCGCCAGCGGGTTGGCCACGCCTTCCAGTTCGGGCGCCAGCCGCTGGAGCGCAACCACGTCGACATCCGGACGGGCCTCGGCGATCGCGTCAAACAGCGGCCGCAGCGTGCGGCAGGTGAGCGCCTCGGGCCGGGCCGCGTCGATCGGGGCGAAATTGCCGTTGGCATGCCCGCCTCCCATGAAGCGGGCGACGCGGAAGGGACCGGAGCGCTCCACCTCCAGCGCCAGCGCCAGCAGCGGGCGCCCGTCCAGATTCGAGGTGGCGAGAATGGCGTCGGGACCCATCGTGCCGGCCCAGTGGCGCACCCACAGCCCGCTCTGGGCCGGTGCGAACAGAGCGGTGCGGCAGAAGGCGTCATAGGCCGCCAGAGCTTCCGGCGAGGCGGGCGAGACGGCGGCAGCGGTCGCTCCGTCCGCTACCCTGGGGTACGGCGTGGTGTCGGCCCCGAGGCCGCTGCCGTCGAATGACGCTGTCGCGTTGACCATCTCATTCGCCTCTGGAGCCTGTTTCCCGGGGTTTCCGGAAGGCAGATCGCGCGGGCAGGCTAGGCGCAAAAGATGAACGAATAATCGACGGGCCGATGGGAGTGCGGGCCTTTCAGCCTTTCGGCTTGGGCTCCAGGATCAGCCACTTGATGATGGCCATGGCCGGCAGCACCCACAAGAGGCCGCTGATCAGGAAGAAGGCGAGATGGACGAGTGGCCCGGATTGCGAAAGCTGTGCCACGGCCACGATGGTGGCCACCACGGCATAGATCACCACCAGCGCCACCAAGAGCACGGTTCCGATGAGCTTCTTCAGGCGAATGGGCACGGGCGCGATCCTTTCACCGGCGTCTCATAGCTCATGAGGCCGGCATCTGGAAGCGATACTATGGCGCCGCGGCGCGACGGCGTGCCGCGCTGGCTGGCCTTGCCAGCATCGGCGCGATGGTCCATCTCGTCGCAGATCTTCAAAGCCGGGAACATGCCATGGCCGCCATTGCCGAGACTGTCGCTTCGCCTGCTGGCCGCGACCCGCGCAACCGTGCCCTCGTGCGCGGCTGGCTCTATGTGGTGCTGGTGGTGCTGGTGGCGCTGGTCATGGTCGGCGGCGCCACCCGCATGACCGGATCGGGCCTGTCCATCACCGAATGGAAGCCGATCCACGGCGTCGTTCCGCCTCTCAACGATGCCGAATGGCAGGAGGAATTCGCCAAGTATCAGCAGATCCCGCAATACCAGCAGATCAACAAGGACATGACGCTGGGCGAGTTCAAGCACATCTTCTGGTGGGAATGGGCGCACCGCATTCTCGCGCGCGGGGTCGGCTTCCTGGTGGCGCTGCCTCTCGCCTTCTTCTGGCTGGCCGGGCGCCTCGAGCGCGGGCTGAAGCCGCGGCTGGTGGGCCTGCTGGCGCTTGGCGCCCTGCAAGGCGCCATCGGCTGGTGGATGGTCGCCTCCGGTCTGGTCGAGCGCGTGTCGGTGAGCCAGTACCGGCTGGCCACGCATCTGACCATGGCGTGCGTCATCGTCGTGGCGGTGGCCTATATCGCGCGCGGTCTGGCCACCTATTCCCAGGGGCCTGCAATACGGAGCGTGCAGCGCTTCGCCGGCATATTGGTGCTGATGGTGCTGGTGCAGATCTATCTCGGCGGCCTGGTGGCTGGCCTGCATGCCGGCCTGACCTACAACACCTGGCCGCTGATGGATGGCGCCGTCATTCCGGGCGACCTGTTCGCGATCGAGCCCGCGTGGCGCAACCTGTTCGAAAATCCCAAGACCGTGCAGTTCATCCACCGCATGTTCGCCTACGCGGTGCTGGCGGCGGCGCTCTGGCATGCGGTGGCGACCTCACGGGCGCTGCCGGGTTCCACCCATGCGCGGCGCGCCTGGGTGCTGGTGGCCATGGTCGTCGTGCAGGCCGCGATCGGCGTGGCCACGCTGCTCATGCAGGCACCCATCGATGTCGCGCTGACGCATCAGTTCGTCGCGCTGCTGGTGCTGATTTTCGCCACCGCTCACTGGCGCGGCACCAAGGGCGCCTACGAATTGCCGTCGCAGGCCGCCCTGGTGCGATAGGACAGCGCCGTCAGCGGCGGCCGGCGAGCATCAGGTCCAGGTTCTGCACCGCCGCGCCCGAGGCGCCCTTGCCGAGATTGTCGTAGACGGCGACAAGCAGCGCCTGCGCCCTGTCGTCGTTGGCGAAGACATGCAGCTTCATGCGGTTGGTGCCGTTGCAGGCCTCCGGCTGGAGATCGGGCACGCGCTCGACGACCTCGTAAGGGGCCACTTCCACCACGCCGCCCTCGATGGCCGAGAAATGATCGGCAAGCGTCGCATGCAACTCCGCACCCTTCGGCACGCGGGGCAGGGCGCCGAGCTGGAGCGGCACGACCGTGATCATGCCTTGCGCGAAATTGCCGACCGCCGGCTGCATGATGGGATCGCCTGAAAGTCCCGCATATCTGCGCAGTTCCGGCAGGTGCTTGTGCTTCAGGGTCAGGCCGTAGAGCAGGAATTCGGGGGCCTCGTCGCCCCTGGCCTCGTAGTCTTCGATCATCGGCCGGCCGCCGCCGGAATAGCCGGAAATGCCGTTGACGGTGACGGGATAGTCCCCCGGCAACAGGCCGGCGGCGATCAGCGGCCGCAACGTCGCGATCGGGCCCTGCGGCCAGCAGCCGGGATTGGCGACACGCATGGCCGCGGCGATCCTGGCGGGCTGTTCCCGGTCCATCTCGGCGAAGCCGTATTCCCAGCCATCCGCCACGCGGTGCGCGGTCGAGGCGTCGATCACGCGCGTGGTGCCGTTGGAAATCAGCGACACGCTTTCCCTGGCCGCATCGTCCGGCAGGCAAAGGATCGCCACATCGGCGGCGTTGAGGAATTCGGCGCGCGCGGAGGCTTCCTTGCGGCGCTCGGCCGGAACCGAGATGATCTCGAGGTCGGCGCGGTCGGCCAGCAGCGCCCTGATCTGCAATCCGGTCGTGCCGTGCTCGCCGTCGATGAAGATTTTCGGTTTCATTTTCCTGTAATTCCCGGGATGTCGTCAGATGTCGATGCCGTTGTTGGTGCCGCCTTCCTCCTGCCGTGCCTTGCGCTCGGCGAGAAGGCCCAGATAGTGCATGGCGACGGTCGATCCGGCGATGGCCGTTATATCGGCATGATCGTAGGGCGGCGCAACCTCGACCACGTCGGCGCCGACGATATCGACCTGGGTGAGCTGGCGCAGCACCGAAAGCATCTTGGCGGAGGAGGGGCCGCCGGCCACCGGCGTGCCCGTGCCCGGCGCAAAGGCAGGGTCCAGGCAGTCGATGTCGAAGGTGACATAGCTCTTCTTGCCGCCGGTGCGCTCGACGATGGCGTAAGCGATGTCGGAGGTGCGCATCTCCTCGATTTCGTGGCCGTAGAGAATCTTGATGCCGCAGGTGTCCGGCGCATGGGTGCGGATGCCGATTTGGATCGAGCGGTCGGGGTCGATCAGCCCTTCCTTGACCGCGCGGCCGACGAAGGAGCCGTGGTCGATGCGCCTGCCATCGTCCGGCCAGGTGTCCTGATGCGCGTCGAACTGCACCAGCGCCAGCGGCCCGTGGATCGCGGCATGGGCCTTCAATAATGGCCAGGTGACGAAATGGTCGCCGCCGAGCGTCAGCAGGAAGGCGCCGGATTTCAGGATCTTCGCGGCCTCGCGCTCGATCGTTGCCGGGGTTTTCGTGTGGTTGCCGCTGTCGAGCAGGCAGTCTCCATAGTCGACCACGGCGAGCGTCTCGAACAGGTCGCGGCCGAACGGATATTGCGGGTCGTTGTCGAGGATGACGGAGGCGCGGCGGATGGCCTGCGGCCCGAAGCGTGCGCCGGGCCGGTTGGTGACGGCCGCATCGAAGGGGATGCCCCATACCACCGCGTCCGCGCCCCTCACGTCCTTGGAATAGCGCCGTCGCATGAAGGACAGCGCCCCCGCATAGGTCGGCTCGAATGAAGCGCCGGTGCGGGCGCGGGCCGTGAAGGCGTGATCGATGTTGCGGTTCGCCATGCGCAGATTCCCCTGCTTCACTGAAGGGTGAACAACTACAGAATTGGCATGCGACTTGCCAGTGCCGTGATGGCCGGCGCGGCCATGCGTGCCGCACAAAGCGCTTCCGAAAAAATGCGCGGCAGGTGATAGGCTGCGCGAGCCTCAGATGCGGAGCCCACGAACATGTCCCAGGCCGAAGCGAGCAGCAGTGCCTTGACGGCGACTGCCGACAATGACGCCAAGCTGAAGGCGCTGCGGTTTACCAAGCTGGTCGCCACGGCTGCGCTGGCGCTCTGCGTTGCCGTTTTCGCCGTCGCCAAATCCTTCGAGGCCCGCCATCCCTGGCTCGGCTTTGTCGCCGCCTTCGCGGAGGCCGCCACGATCGGCGGCCTTGCCGACTGGTATGCCGTGGTGGCGCTGTTTCGCCGACCGCTCGGGCTGCCCATTCCCCATACCGCCATCATCCCCAGGAACCAGGAGCGCATCGCCGACAATCTCGGCCGCTTCATCGAGGTGAACTTCCTGGCACCCAGCCCGGTGCGCGAGAAACTGGAAGAGGTGGATTTTTCCGCCCTCGTCGCCGACTGGCTCGCCGACAGGAGCCGCGCCGAGGGCCTGTCGCGCTTCGTCGTCAAGCTGGTTCCGCAGGCGCTCTCTGCCATCGGCCAGTCGGGCCTGCGCGACTTCGTTTCCGCCCGCATGCTGGAACAACTGGACAAGGTGCAGGTGGCGCCGCTGGCGGCCGACCTGTTGACCGCCTTCACCGACGACCGCCGCCACCAGAAGCTGTTCGACCAGCTTATCCGGGTGCTCGGCCGCTTCCTCAAGGACGAGCAGGCGCTGGAAGCGCTGCGCGGCAAGATCCACGATGAATTGCCGACGCTGTTCAACCTGTTCAGGGCCGACGCCTATCTCCTGAAGAAGATCGTGGCCTCGGCCGGCGCATTGCTGGAGGAAGCGGGCGCCGACCCGCATCACCCGCTGCGCGAGGAATTCGACCGCTTCGTCATGGGCTTCATCGACAGCCTGAAGACCTCGAAAGCCTATGCGCGGCGGGCCGAGCAGTTGAAGCGCGGCCTGCTCGAGCGGCCCGAGATACGCGACCTTGCCCGCGACATGTGGGAAAGCCTCGGCCGCTTCGTCGAGCAGGATTCCACCCTGCCGGATTCGTCCGTGCGTGCCCATCTGGCGGACCTGTTGGTGGAAGCCGGACGCCAGCTTTCCCGAGACGAGCAGATCCGGGCGGACATGAACCAGGGTTTTGTCGTGGCGCTGTCGGCCTTCGTGGAAACCCAGAAGAGCGGCGTTTCGCAGTTCATCGCGGACCAGGTTAAGCGCTGGGATCTTGCCCAACTCACCCGCCTGATCGAGGTCAATATCGGCCGCGACCTGCAATATATCCGCTTCAACGGCATGATAATCGGCGGGCTTGCGGGGTTGGCGCTCTACAGCTTCGAGCGTTTCGTGCTCTGCGGTTGACCCTGGGGATGACGCCTCTATTCCTGACTGGCGCATCGAACGAATCGGCGGTTTCGACCGTTGATGCTTCGAAAGGCAAAAAAGGGAGAGAAAGGGCGGCATGAACAAGCCACCACCGACATTCGAGCAACTCAGGGCCATGACCGGCCAGGAACTCGGCGTTTCGGACTGGGTCGTCATCGACCAGGACCGCATCGACCGTTTCGCCGACTGTACCGAAGACCGCCAATGGCTGCATGTAGATGCCGAGCGGGCACGGCGCGAAAGCCCGTTCCGTGCAACGATCGCGCATGGCTATCTCAGCCTTTCGCTCATCGGCGGCCTGAGCCAGACGTTGAACGTGGTGCCCGAAAACACCCAGGCCGTCTTCAACTACGGGTTGGACCAGGTGCGGTTTCTCAATCCGGTCAAGGCCGGTGCGCGGGTCAGGCTGCGCGCCACGCTGCTTTCGGTCGAGGACAGGGGGCCGGGCCAGTATCTGATGAAATTCTCCAACGCCATCGAGATCGAGGGAGGCGAGAAGCCTGCTTTGATCGCCGAGACACTGGCCATGTTCTACGAGCGCCGCAGGAAGACGGCGGGCTGAAGCCTCGCCTCGATGCCGGGGGATAGCCGGGAATGACGGACCCCGGCGCGATGGCGCCGGGGTCCGTCTTTTTGTTCGGTCGTTCAGACCGAGTAGTACATGTCGAACTCGACCGGGTGCGGGGTCATCTCGAAGCGCATCACCTCGGCCATCTTCAGTTCGATATAGGAATCGATCTGGTCGTCGTCGAACACGCCGCCGGCCTTCAGGAAGCCGCGGTCCTTGTCGAGGTTCTGCAGCGCCTCGCGCAGCGATCCGGCGACGGTCGGGATCTTCTTCAGTTCCTTCGGCGGCAGGTCGTAGAGGTCCTTGTCCATCGGCTGGCCGGGATGAATGCGGTTCTTGATGCCGTCGAGACCGGCCATCAGCAGTGCCGCGAAGCCGAGATAGGGGTTGGCGCCCGGGTCGGGGAAGCGCACTTCAAGCCGCTTGGATTTCGGCGACGAGCCGAACGGGATGCGGCACGAGGCCGAGCGGTTGCGGGCCGAATAGGCCAGCAGCACCGGCGCCTCGTAGCCCGGCACCAGCCGCTTGTAGGAGTTGGTCAGCGGGTTGGTGAAGGCGTTGATGGCCTTGGCGTGCTTGATGACGCCGCCGATGAAGTAAAGGCAGCTTTCCGACAGGCCAGCATATTCGTTGCCGGCGAAGGTCGGCTTGCCGCCCTTCCAGATCGACATATGCACATGCATGCCCGAACCGTTGTCGCCGAAGATCGGCTTCGGCATGAAGGTGGCGGTCTTGCCGTAGGCGTTGGCCACCTGGTGCACGACATACTTGTAGATCAGCATCTTGTCGGCGTTGCGCACCAGCGTGTCGAACCTGATGCCAAGCTCGTGCTGGGCGGCGGCCACCTCGTGATGGTGCTTTTCCACGCGCACGCCCATGTCGGTCAGTACGGTGAGCATCTCGGAGCGCATGTCCTGGCACGAATCGATCGGCGGCACCGGGAAGTAGCCGCCCTTCATGCGCGGACGGTGGCCGAGATTGCCGGTCTCGTAATCGGTGTCGTCGTTGGAGGGCAGTTCGGTGGAGTCCAGCTTGAAGCCCGTATTGTACGGATCGGCCTTGTACTTCACGTCGTCGAAGACGAAGAACTCGGCCTCCGGGCCGACATAGATGGTGTCGCCGATACCCTCGGCCTTCATATAGGCTTCCGCTTTCTTGGCGATGCCGCGCGGGTCGCGATTGTAGGCTTCGCCGGAGACCGGGTCGAGGATGTCGCACAGGACGACCATGGTCGACTGGGCGAAGAACGGGTCCATGTGGACCGTCTCGGTGTCGGGCATCAGCACCATGTCGGACTCGTTGATGGCCTTCCAGCCGGCGATGGAGGAGCCGTCGAACATGACGCCGTCGGCGAACATGTCCTCCTCGACCTCGGCGACGTCCATCGTCAGATGCTGGAGCTTGCCCCGCGGGTCGGTGAAACGCAGATCGACGAACTTCACGTCGTTGTCCCTGATCTGCTTCATGATGTCGGCGGCTGTGGTCATTTCAGGCTTTCCTGTACGTTGGGAGGGAAGGAAATTGCTTTGAAGGGTAATGGATCAGATGGCGTCGAGGCCGGTTTCGCCGGTGCGGATGCGGATGACTTCCTCGACATTGGACACGAATATCTTGCCGTCGCCGATGCGGCCGGTCTGGGCCGCCTTGCGGATCGCCTCGATGGCGGCCTCGACGGCGTCGTCGGCCAGCACCAGCTCGATCTTCACCTTGGGCAGGAAGTCGACGACATACTCGGCCCCGCGATATAGTTCGGTGTGACCCTTCTGGCGTCCGAACCCCTTGGCCTCGGTGACGGTGATGCCTTGTAGGCCGGCCTCCTGAAGCGCTTCCTTGACCTCGTCGAGCTTGAACGGCTTGATGATCGCCTCGATCTTCTTCATCGAACTGAACCTCCGGATTGGCAATGCCGGGCGCAGGGCCCGCTCGCGCATCCTGAAGCATGTCTCGTGCCAGTTCGTGGAAACATCGTTTCACACGCTTTTCGCCCGCCTATATTGGATCAATATAGTCCGACTGCATAAATTATGTGCAACTGCCTATTGTAAGGGCATACGATGCCGGCTTGCCGGAATGCCCGCGATTTCAGGACTTCCACGGAGAGACGAGTTCGATCTCCACCGCGCGGAAATCCGCCAGATTGCGGGTGGCGAGCCGTCCGCCATTGACCGTGGCGATGGCGGCGATCATGCCGTCGGGCGCCGACATCGATGTGCCGTGATGCGCCGCCCGCCCCATGATCTCGCCATAGGCCAAGGCCGCCTCTTCGGTCAGCCCGAAAATGCGGTCGGCAAACCGACGCCGCCAGTCGGCAAGCCCCTGCTCCAGGCGCAACGCACGTTCGTCCGGACGGATTTTGGCAATGCCGTAGGCAATTTCGGCAATAGTTACGGTCGGCAGCGCGAGTTCGGCATCATGTCGCACGAGCCAGGCGATCACTCCTTTATCCGGCGACTTTCGCAGCGTCTCCGACACGACATTGGTGTCGAGGAAGATCAAAGCTCCGGTCCCTTGTGAGCGCGCCGCGCCTCGCGGATGATCGTTTCGAGGTCTATGTCTGTCCCGTGTACGGTCGTCAGCCGCGAATAGAAATCCACGGCCGGTTCGCGTCCCGCCTCGCGGGTCTCATACGCTTCCAGCGCCCGCTCGACGATGTCGGCGACGGTACGGTTCTCGCGCCGCGCAAGGCGATGGGCAAGGTCCCGCGCTCGGGCGCTTCGGACGGAAAGTTGCGGTTCAGCCATGCGAACTTCCTTAATCTGATAGTAGAGTAATACTCCCCGTGTCTGCCATCAAGATGGCAGGCCGTGTCTAGCCAACCCTCACTCAGGACAGCGAGTCATGCGCATCGAACTCCTCTCCCCGGCGGAAATGGCCGAGGCCGACCGGCTGGCCATCGCTGCCGGGCCGTTCGAAGGCATCGGCCTGATGCGCAATGCCGGTGCTGCGGTCGCCTCCGAGGTGCTGGCGCGTTTTCCGGCGGCCGCGCGCGTGCACGTGCTGGCCGGTCCCGGCAACAATGGCGGCGACGGATACGTCGTGGCGCGCCTTCTGGCCGAGAGCGGCGTGTCCGTTTCGCTGTGGACGTCCGGCGAGCCGCGCGCTGGCAGCGACGCTGCGCTGGCCGCCGGCGAATGCCCGGTCGCGGCCTTGCCTTTGGGGGATTTTGCGCCAGGCGCGCGAGAAATCGTCGTCGACGCTCTTTATGGCGCCGGCCTGTCCAAACCGCTGGAAGGAGATGCGGCCCGCGCGGTCGATCTGGTGAACGGGCTCGGCCTGGCGGTCGTGGCCGTGGATTTGCCCTCGGGCGTGTCGAGCGCGAGCGGCCAAGTGCTGGGCCGTGCCTTCCGTGCCGCCGTCACGGTGACGTTCGCGCGCAAAAAGCCCGGCCATCTGCTCCTGCCCGGCAGGGAAATGTGCGGCGAGACCGTATTGGCCGATATCGGCATCGGCGACCGCGTCATCGCGGGCGTGGGCGCGCGCACCTATGAGAACGTTCCGCTTCTGTGGAGGAAGATGCTGCCCTTTCCGGCCGTGGACGCGCACAAATACAAGCGCGGCCATGTCGGCGTCTTTTCCGGCGGGCCGGCGGCCACCGGCGCGGCACGCCTGTCGGCGCTGGCGGCGGCACGTGCGGGGGCGGGCGCGGTCACCGTGCTGTCGCCGCCGGCCGCCATGCAGGTGAACGCCGCGCACCTCACCTCCGTCATGCTGCACAGGGTCGGCACGCCGGAAGAACTGGGCGCCTTTCTCGACGACCGGCGCCCCTCCGCCTTCGTGCTCGGCCCCGGCTTCGGCGTCGGCGAGAAGGCGCGCGATTTTGCGCTCGCGGTGCTGGAGGCGCGCAGCGGCGCCGAGGGGCTGGTGCTGGATGCGGATGGCATCACCTCGTTCCGCGACGCGCCTGCTTCGCTGTTCATCACGGCTGGCGCGGCCGGTGCGCCGGCGCTGGTGCTGACGCCGCACGAGGGCGAATTCGCCCGGCTTTTTTCCGACATTGCGGCGGATGCTGCGCTGTCGAAGCTGGACAAGGCGCGCAAGGCGGCCGCGCGGGCGCATGCCGTGGTCGTCTACAAGGGCCCCGACACGGTGATCGCCGCACCGGACGGCCGCGCCGCGATCAATTGCAACGGTGCGCCGTGGCTTGCCACCGCCGGCTCCGGCGACGTGCTGGCGGGGCTGGCCGCAGGGCTGATCGCGCAGGGCATGCCGGCCTTCGAGGCGGCCTGCGCCGGCGTCTGGCTGCACGCCGAAGCCGGCAGCCGTTTCGGCCCCGGCCTGATCGCGGAGGACTTGCCTTTGGCGCTGGTGCCGGTACTGGCGGAACTGCTGGGCGCGGCTCGCGGTTGACTTGAAGCCCCCCTTCCGATTTACCGTGGCCGGCAAATTCCCCGACAGTTCGGACCCTTTTCCATGCTCGAAAAAACCTACGACGCCAAAACCGTCGAGCCGAAGATCGCCAGACTCTGGGACGAGGCGGACGCCTTCCGTGCCGGCGCCGGTTCGGAGGAGGGGGCGGAAGCATTCGCCATTGTCATTCCGCCGCCCAACGTCACCGGCTCGCTGCATATGGGCCACGCGCTGAACAACACGCTCCAGGACATTCTGGTGCGCTTCGAGCGCATGCGCGGCAAGAACGTGCTGTGGCAGCCCGGCATGGACCATGCCGGCATCGCCACCCAGATGGTGGTGGAGCGCCGGCTGATGGAGAAGCAGATCCATCGCCGCGACCTCGGCCGCGAGGAATTCATCGAGAAGGTCTGGGAATGGAAGGCCGAATCCGGCGGCGCCATCTTCAATCAGTTGAAGCGGCTCGGCGCTTCCTGCGACTGGTCGCGCGAGCGCTTCACCATGGACGAGGGCCTGTCGAAGGCCGTGCTGGAAGTGTTCGTCACGCTCTACAAGCAGGGGCTGATCTACAAGGACAAGCGCCTCGTCAACTGGGACCCGAAGCTTTTGACGGCCATCTCCGACCTGGAGGTCGAGCAGAAGGAGATGGACGGCAATCTCTGGCACTTCCGCTATCCGGTCGAGGGCGTGGCCTTCGATCCGGAGAACCCGGCGACCTATATCACCGTCGCCACCACGCGGCCGGAGACGATGCTGGGCGATACCGGCGTTGCCGTTCATCCGGAAGACGAGCGCTACAGCCGGCTCGTCGGCAAAAATGTCGTCCTGCCGCTGGTCGGGCGCAGGATACCGGTCGTGGCGGACGAATATTCCGACCCGGAAAAGGGCACCGGCGCGGTCAAGATCACGCCCGCGCATGACTTCAACGACTTCGAGGTCGGCAAGCGCCACAAACTGCCGGCGATCAATATCCTCACCGTCGAGGCGGCGGTGAAGCTCAGCGACAACGAGGAGTTCCTCGAGGGCCTGGAACCGACGGCAGAGCAGCGCGCCATCTGGGACGAACTGGACGGGCTCGACCGCTTCGCCGCCCGCAAGCGCATCGTCGAACTGATGGAGGAGGGCGGCTTCCTCGCCAAGATCGAGCCGCACCGGCACACCGTGCCGCATGGCGATCGCGGCGGCGTGCCCATCGAGCCGTTCCTGACCGATCAGTGGTACGTCAACGCGGAAGAACTCGCCAAGCCGGCGATCGCCTCGGTGCGCGAGGGGCGCACGAACTTTGTCCCGAAGAACTGGGACAAGACCTATTTCGACTGGATGGAGAACATCCAGCCCTGGTGCATCTCGCGCCAGCTCTGGTGGGGCCACCAGATTCCCGCCTGGTACGGCCCGGACGGGCAGGTCTTCGTGGAAAAGAGCGAGGAGGAGGCGCTGGAGGCCGCCATCCAGCACTATCTCGCGCTCGAAGGCCCGTGGAAGGCATGGGTGGAGGAGAAGCTCGAAAACTTCAAGCCGGGCGAAATCCTGACCCGTGACGAGGATGTGCTCGACACCTGGTTCTCCTCGGCCTTGTGGCCGTTCTCCACGCTCGGCTGGCCCGACAGGACCCCGGAACTGGAAACCTATTACCAGACCGACGTGCTGGTGACCGGCTTCGACATCATCTTCTTCTGGGTCGCCCGCATGATGATGATGGGCCTGCACTTCATGCACGAGGAGCCGTTCCACACGGTCTACGTGCATGCGCTAGTGCGCGACAAGAACGGCGCCAAGATGTCGAAGTCGAAGGGCAACGTCATCGACCCGTTGGAACTGATCGACGAATATGGCGCCGATGCGCTGCGCTTCACGCTGGCCATCATGGCCGCGCAGGGCCGCGACGTGAAGCTCGACCCGGCCCGTATCGCCGGCTACCGCAATTTCGGCACCAAGCTGTGGAATGCGACGCGCTTCGCCGAAATGAACGGCGTGGCGCGCAACGACGACTTCTGGCTGAACGACGCCAAGCTGACGCTCAACCGCTGGATATTGACCGAACTGACGCGCGCTGCGCACGCCGTCACCGAGGGTATCACCAGCTATCGCTTCAACGAGGCGGCGGCCGCGGCCTACAAGTTCGTCTGGAACCAGTTCTGCGACTGGTACCTCGAACTGCTGAAGCCGGTGTTCATGGGCGACGACGAGGCCGCCAAGGCCGAGAGCCGCGCCTGCGTGGCCTTCGTGCTGGACGAGATCTACAAGCTGCTGCACCCCTTCATGCCGTTCATGACGGAGGAACTGTGGGCCGAGACAGCTGGCGAGGACCGGGAGCGGTCGTCGCTGCTGTGCCACGCCACATGGCCGGCGCCGGATTTCGAGGACGCGGAGTCGGCCGCCGACATCAACTGGCTGATCGATCTGGTCTCCGGCATCCGCTCCGTGCGCTCGGAGATGAACGTGCCGCCGGCCGCTATCGCTCCTCTGGCGGTGGTGGATGCCAGCGAGGCGACGCGCGAGCGCCTTGCCCGGCACGACGCCGCCATCAAGCGGCTGGCGCGCGTCGGCGACATTTCGCTGGCCGATGCCGCCCCGAAGGGCTCCGCGCAGATCGTGCTCGGCGAGGCGACGGTCTGCCTGCCGCTGGGCAGCCTGATCGACCTCAAGGCCGAAGCCGCCCGCCTGCAGAAGGAGGTGGCCAAGGTGACCGAGGAGATCGCGCGCCTGCACAAGAAGCTGTCGAACGAGAAGTTCGTGGCCAACGCACCCGACGAGGTCGTGGCCGCCGAACGCGAGAAGCTGGCCGAATATGGCGAATCGCAAGCCCGTTTGGCGGTGGCCCTGGAACGGGTGCGTGACGCGGGCTGACGGCCGTTTCACGAGGGTTTTTCCGCCGCGATCCGTCGCGAGACAGGCCTTCCGCAAGGTGAGCTTACGTAAACGGAAAAGAATTGGCCCTGTTGTTGCCGTAATGTAACAATGGGGCCGAAACCTCCGAAAGCCGAGGGTTTCCACGGCGCTCGCCGCCCAATTCCCATCCCCATCGGGCCGGAAAACCTGAAAAATCGCAGGTTTCCAGCCCTTGTCGCCCTCGCGGTCCGTCCTTCGGTCTAGTTTTGCAAGGGCGTTGTACTTGTACGCGGGAAAATCGTTATTGCTTCGTAAAGATGATTTGGCTCTAGCTTGAAGAACTGATTTCGGGGAGAGGTTTTTCATGAGCAACTCGCATTTGGGGGCACTTCTGGGGGCAGGGTGCGTCTTGCTGGCGGTTGTGGGTGCCGTCCAGGCCGGCGGTTTTTCGCGTGGCAACGCCGATACCGACATTCTGTTCGATTCCGGCAATTTTAACATGCGCGCCGGCGTCACCTACGTCGCCCCGCACCGGGAATTCGACAAGAGCCCCGTGGCCGGGCTCCTGGGCACGAGCTATACGGAAGACTATGCCATCCCCTCCGCTGCGGCGAAATTCAATCTGGCCGACAGTTTCCGCTGCGCGGGCACCATGGTGGACAACAATGGCGGTTCCGCCAGATACGCCGTGCCCAAGCTCAGCGGCAAGCTGATCGAGGACTTCACCACCAACGAGAAGGCGCTGACCTGCGGCGTGAAGTTTCAGGCCGGGCAGGGCAATTTCTGGCTGCTCGGCGGCGGCTTCATGGAAGATTTCAGGTATCACCGCGAGAATGCGCTTGGCTCCCTGCCGGGACCGACGGGCCCCGTCGCCCTTTCGAACATCAATCTGAACTTGGACGGGAAGGAGTATGGCTACCGGATCGGCGCGGCCTACGAGATTCCCGATATCGCGCTGCGCGCGCAGGTGATGTACCGCTCCGGCACCAGTTATGGCGCGACCGGTTCCGTGGTCATGCCCGCGGCCGCGCTGTTCGCCGCACAGGCCAAGTCGCTGCAAGCGCAAGCGGAGGCCGCGCTGGCAACCGGCAATGTGGCGCAGGCCCAGCAGCTCGGTGCTGCCGCCCAACAGGCGCTGCAGCAAGCGTTGGGTGCCGCGGCGGCTGGCATCGACCAGGAATATGATGCGATCGGCGTCGGCAATCTGCCGCAGAGCGTCGAGTTCAAATTGCAGAGCGGCATTGCGCCGGGCTGGCTGGCCTTCGGCGCGGTCAAGTGGACCGACTGGAGCGTGCAGAAGGAGCTTCTGGTCCGGACCGCGAACCCGATGATCGGCAGCGAGGACATCTACAACTGGCGTGACGGCTGGACCGTGACCGGCGGCGTCGGCCATGCTTTCAGCGATCGCGTTTCCGGCCTCGTCAGCTTGACCTGGGATCGCGGCGTCGCCACCGGCTGGGATCTTTCGAGCGATTCCTACACTCTCGTGCTCGGTGGGCTGGTCAAGGATTCCCTCGGCGGCGAACTGCGCGGCGGCGTCGGCTTCAGCTATCTCGCCGCGGCTCACGAGACGCAGTATTTCGGCGCCAACGGCGAGGATTTGAACCAGTCTGTGAAGGCGGGTTACGCCGTGGCTCTGAACCTCGGCTACAACATCAGATGGTAAGCGCTTGGCATATCTGAAGGAAAAGGCCGGATCGTCCCGGCCTTTTTTGCTTATGGCGCTTCTTGCGGCTGCGGCCGGCTCACGAATTGTTGCGTTTCGGCAACATCTGCCCGGCAACGCTGCCGAGGGGCGCCGCCGGGCATGGCAACCGCCCCTTTCCCGCCATAAACCCGGAGCACTTCGATAGGGGTCCGGGAACGTACCGTTGGGTGCGCTGAAGGGACGGCCGCAACCCCTGCGGCAAGGATGAAGATGAACGCCAGATCGAGTTCCCTTTCCGGATTGTTCGAGTGTGTGGCCGAGGCTTCGGAACGCGCTCCTTCCGGCACTTGTTGCGCGTGGGCCTGCGTTTTGCCTGCCGCAGACGGGGCGATCGGGCCGCATGACGGCGGCGCGGTGTTATGCGCATAGCCGGTTCCCCCCGCGCCTCGCTGCTGTCGGCGCTGGCGTTCCTGGCGGTGCTCGCTGCCGCCGACAGCGCGCTTGCCTTCGATGACAAGGTGTTCGACGACAAGATCGGCATCAAGCCCCAGTCGAATCCCTGGGCCGTGTTCCAGTTCGGTTTTTCCGCCTACAAGAACGGCCACAAGGACCAGGCTGTAGAGGCTTACAAGTATGCGGCCGAGAACGGCCAGATCGGCGCCACCTGGAAGCTGGCCCGCATGTATGCGGAAGGCGACGGCGTCACGCAGGACGACTACGAGGCCTTCAAGTTCTTCTCGGAAATTGCCGACCAGGACGTCGAGCCCGGCTCGCCGGAGGAAAGCTACGTGTCCGACGCGCTGGTGGCGCTGGGCAACTATCTGATGACCGGCATTCCCGGCACGCCGGTGGGGGCCGACGAGGTGCAGGCGCAGGAATACTACATGCGCGCCGCGGCCAACTACCGAAACCCGAACGCCCAGTTCGAGATGGGCCGCATGTTCCTGAAGGGCGAGGGGGGCGTGAAGGCCAGCATCAAGCAGGCGGCGCGCTGGTTCCAGCTTGCCGCGGAAAAGGGACACGCCGGCGCGCAGGCCACGCTCGGCAACCTCCTTTTCCAGAGCGGCAAGATGGTGCGCGGGCTTGCCATGATGACGGCGGCGCTGGAACGGGCCGCTCCCGCCGACCGGCCCTGGATCCGCTCCATGCAGGAGGAGGCATTCGCCGTGGCGCCCGAGGCCGACCGCCGCACGGCGATCTCGCTGGCTGACGACATCCTCACCAAGGGCATCAACCAGTAGGCACGCGCCGTCCGAGCCGCAAAGGCGGCCGGCCGCTATGCCGCCGCGAGGTCGAGTTCGACCGCCACCGGCACATGGTCCGATGGCTTTTCCCAGGCCCGCACGTGCTTTTCGATCGAGGCGGACGAAAAGCGGTTGGCTGCCTCGGGCGATAGCAGCAGATGGTCGATGCGGATGCCGTTGTTCTTCTGCCAGGCGCCGCCCTGATAGTCCCAGAACGTGAAGGTGGCGGGGGCGTCGGTCACGGCGCGAATCGCCTCGGTGAAGCCGAGATGCTTCAGGCGCCGGAACGCCTGCCGCGTCTGCGGCTGGAAAAGGGCGTCGCCCACCCAGTTTTCCGGGAACCTGGCGTCGATCGGCTCGGGAATGACATTGTAGTCGCCGGCCAGCACCAGCGCCTCCTCCAGCGCCAACCGTTCCGCCGCCCAGGCTTCCAGCCGCGCCATCCACGACAGCTTGTAGGGAAACTTGACCGGATCGTCGATCGGGTTGCCGTTGGGCAGATAGAGCGAGGCGACGCGCAGGCTTCCCCTGTCGGTGGAGAACACGCCCTCGATGAAGCGCGCCTGCTCGTCCGCCTCATCGCCCGGCAGGCCGCGACTGACCTCGTCGAAGCGCAATTTCGACAGGATGGCGACGCCGTTGAAGCCTTTCTGGCCGTGGGTCTCGACATTGTAGCCCAGCGCTTCCACCTCGGCGCGCGGGAACTGCTCGTCGACGGACTTGATCTCCTGCAGGCACACGATGTCGGGCTGGCTCTCGCCCAGCCAATGCGTGAGATTGCCGATGCGGGCGCGCACGCCGTTGATATTCCACGTCACGATTTTCATGAAAATCCCGGAAGAATCCCGATTGCCGGCGGCGATCCTGCATCATCGCCGCCGTGATTGGAACCGGCTTTCGCCGAAACTTGTCGGAAGCTCAGACCGAGAAACTGGTGCCGCAACCGCATGAGGCGACGGCATTGGGGTTCCGAATCTGGAACGACTGACCCATCAGGTCGTCCACGAAGTCGATGACCGAACCGCCCATGTAGACCAGCGAAAGATCGTCGATCAGCACGGTCGCCCCATCCTTCTCGATGGCAACGTCGTCGTCGTTGCGGTGATCGACCAGGTCGAATTTATAGGAAAAGCCGGAGCAGCCGCCGCCTTCCACCGACACGCGCAACGCCGTCTTGCCGGGTTCTTTGGATACGATCCCCGCTATCCGCCTTGCGGCGGCATCTGTCACTTCTACATTGATTGCGGTGCTGGCATCCGCGCTCATCGGCTTCACCTTGCGTTCGGTTGCCCTTGATAGGTATGAAGCATGGGCGGCCAAGTCAACAAGCTCGATGACGGGTGGCGGCGTCCGCCGACGGGTGAGATCATGGAAGAGCGGCAGGCCGGGCAAGGACTTGGCGATATCGGCTTCGGCTATCGTCCCCGTGTGCCCTACGCCTGCGACCCGGCCCGCTCTAGGGGGCGGCTGGTCGACGAGGCCGAGAGCCCGACCCGCACGCCTTTCCAGCGCGACCGGGACCGTATCGTCCATTCCACTGCCTTCCGCCGGCTGAAGCACAAGACGCAGGTGTTCGTGGCCCACGAAGGCGACCACTACCGCACGCGGCTCACCCACACCATCGAGGTGGCGCAGATCGCGCGTGCCCTGGCGCGTGCCCTGCGCGGCGACGAGGATCTCGCCGAGGCGGTGGCGCTGGTGCACGATTTCGGCCATACGCCGTTCGGCCACACCGGCGAGGACGCGCTGAACGAGAAGATGGCGCCGTGGGGCGGCTTCGACCACAATGCGCAGTCGCTGCGCGTGGTGACGCGGCTGGAACGCCGCTATGCCGAGTTCGACGGCCTCAACCTGACCTGGGAAACGCTGGAAGGGCTGGTCAAGCACAACGGCCCGCTGGTCGACCATCAAGGCAACGGCTTGCACGGGCCGCTGCCGCGCACCATCCGCGACTATTCGGCCCTGCACGACCTCGAACTCGACCGCTTCGCCAGCCTCGAAGCGCAGTGCGCGGCGATCGCCGACGACATCGCCTACGATACGCACGACATCGACGACGGCATCCGCTCCGGGCTGCTCAGCCTCGACATGCTGGAAGGGCTGGCCTTGCCGGGCTCGATCCTGAAGGCGGTGCGCCAGCGCTATCCGGCCCTCGACCTGGTGCGCACCGGCCACGAACTGATGCGCCGCCAGATCACCGCCATGGTCGAGGACGTGATCGCCACGGCGTCGGCGAATCTGGCGCGGCTCAAGCCGCAAAGCCCGGACGACGTGCATATGGCCGGGGAGGCCATCGTGACCTTCTCGCCGCGCATGGCCGAGGAGGAAAAAGAGCTGAAGGCGTTTCTGTATACGCATCTTTACCGCCATCCCGACGTGATGCGTGAGCGCGTCGGCGCCGAAAGGATCGTGAAGGACCTGTTCGACGCCTATTTCGCCGACCCGCGCGCCATGCCGGAAGGCTGGCGCGAGGGGCTGGACCGGGCCGACGACCGCGTCAAAGCGCGCTCCGTCGCCGACTTCCTCGCCGGCATGACCGATACCTATGCGCTGAAAGAACACCGGGGTCGGTTTGACCGCACGCCGGAATTGGGTTAGCGCGGTAAAAAACAAGTCTTAGCAGACATGTCACGCGAATGTTGACAGTCCGAACCGTTTCAAAGCTTGAAGAAAGCCCGACATGAACATCTTCGCCGAGTTCACCGTGCGGATCATCAGGGCCGTAGAAGCCCTTGATCTGAAAGACAAGGAGGGTGGTGCGCCCGACCTGTCGCGCCTTGCGGTCGAGCCGCCGCGCGACGCCAGCCACGGCGATCTCGCGACAAATGCGGCTATGGTTCTGGCCAAGCCGACGGGACAGAACCCGCGCGCATTGGCCGAAAGGATCGCCGAGGTGCTGCGCGGCGACGAAGACGTCGCAGTCGCCGAGGTCGCCGGTCCCGGCTTTGTCAACCTCCGGCTCAAGGACAGGTTCTGGCAGGCGCATCTGGCCGATATCCTGGGCGAGGGGCGGGACTACGGCCGCTCGACGGTCGGGGGGAATCGCAAGGTCAACGTCGAATACGTCTCGGCCAACCCGACCGGGCCGATGCATGTCGGCCATTGCCGCGGCGCGGTGGTCGGCGACGCGCTGGCCAATCTGATGGCGTTTGCCGGCTACGAGGTGACCAAGGAATACGTCATCAACGATGCCGGAGCGCAGATCGACGTGCTCGGCCGTTCTGCGCTGCTGCGTTACCGCGAGGCGCTGGGCGAAGACATCGGCGAGATTCCGGCTGGCCTCTATCCCGGCGACTATCTCGTTCCGGTCGGGCAGGCGCTGGCGAAGGAATTCGGCCGCAAACTCCTGGACATGCCCGAGGAGGAGGCGCTCGCCCTGGTCAAGGACCGTACCATCGACGCCATGATGGCGATGATCAAGGAAGACCTGGCGCTGCTCAACGTGCATCACGATGTGTTCTTCTCCGAACGCACGCTGCACGCCGACAACGCCGCGAAAATTCGTTCCGCGATCAACGACCTGACGCTGAAGGGGCACATCTACAAAGGCAAGCTGCCGCCGCCCAAGGGCGAGAAGCCCGACGACTGGGAGGATCGCGAGCAGACGCTGTTCCGTTCCACCGAAGTCGGCGACGACCTCGACCGGCCGCTGGTGAAATCCGATGGCTCCTTCACCTATTTCGCCGCCGACGTGGCCTACATGAAGGACAAGATCGACCGCGGTTTCGAGGACCTGATCTATGTGCTGGGTGCCGATCACGGCGGCTACGTCAAGCGGCTGGAGGCGCTGGCCCGCGCGCTGGCAGGCGATCGCGTGAAGCTGACCGTGCTGCTTTGCCAGTTGGTGAAGCTCTATCGCGGCGGCGAACCGGTGCGCATGTCCAAGCGTTCGGGCGACTTCATCACGCTGCGCGAGGTGGTGGAGGAGGTGGGGCGCGACCCCATCCGCTTCATGATGCTCTATCGCAAGAACGACGCGCCGCTCGATTTCGACTTCGCCAAGGTCACCGAGCAGTCGAAGGACAATCCGGTGTTTTATGTGCAGTACGCTTCGGCGCGCTGCCACTCGGTGTTCCGCCAGGCAGGCGAACAGTTTCCCGGCGAGGTTTTCTCCCGAGAACGGCTCGGAAGCGGACTGTCTCAGCTTACGGACGAAGGCGAGATCGGTCTGATTCGCAAGCTGGCCGAATATCCGCGTTTGATCGAGCAGGCGGCGCTTTCGCTGGAACCGCACCGGCTGGCCTTCTACCTCTACGACCTCGCCAGCACCTTCCATGCGGCCTGGAACAGAGGGCACGATGCGCCGGACTTACGTTTTGTTAAGGTTAACGACCCACAATTGACCATTGCCAGACTAGGGCTGGTGCAGGCTGTATCGGATGTTCTGACGTCCGGCCTGACGCTGATAGGAGCGGATGCGCCCACCGAGATGCGTTAGGCTGCACTGAAAAACCTGTCACCTTTTGCCCACATTGCGCTGGTAGGGCCAACCCTGCGCGACGTCCATGGCGTCCGATTGAGTGCGAGTTCGGGAACGACAATGGCAGACAGACCCCAACGCAAGATCGCCGATCACAACGACATCGCCTCCGACGATCCCTTCGCGGAACTGACCAGGATCATGGGCTTCGACCCGCGCGAGCCTGTCGCTCCACGCGCGGAGCCCCGGCTCGTCGCCATCGAGCCCGCCCTGGACGATTTCGACATCGACCTGGAAAAGGAACTGATGGGCGAATTCGGCGATTTCGAGGCGCCGCAGGCGCTGTCCGCCGAGGTCGCGGCGCCGCAGCCGCCGGCCATTCCTGAGGCGATCGGCGAACCCACCGTGTATGATGCCCCCGCAATGGATGACCACCTCGCTCCGGCATCGGGCGAGGATTTTGACCTCGACGAGGATTTTTCCCGCGAGGCGGATGTATACGCCGCCCACGGCGCCGATGACGTCGCCGGCCGGGAATTCGATCATGCTGTCGCCGAGGCGTTCGGTGAACTCCACGGCGAAGCCGAAATCGGCCACGAGAGCCACGGCCATGCGTCCGCCGAAGTCGAGGATTTCGACGCGCATTTCGACCAGGCGATGGCCGCAGCCGAGATGGATTTTCCCGCTGCTGCGATAGAGGCGCATGAGCCGGTTTCGCCATCGGAGGCGCATGAGCACGAGTGGCGGCAGCCGGCAACGCCCGAGCCTGTTGCCGAAGTGGCCATGCCGGTGCAGGAGGCCGTGCCGGCCCCGGCCGCTGCTGTCGCCGGCTCGGACAGTCTGGAAGACGAACTGAATGCGCTGCTGAATCGCATGAGTGCGCGCCCCGTCATGGCTGCGTTCTCCGATCTGCCTGCCGACGACCGATCGGCCGCACCGGTCGACCAGGAGCCGGCAAACACCGACGAGCTGGACTGGGCGCTAGATAAGGCGGCGATGGAGGCCGAAGGCGAGCCCGCGGAACCGGATTTCGAGGCTGAGCTTCTGGCCGGTCTCGAGGCGGAGGCTTTCGAGGATGCTCCGGAAGAGGGCGACCGGTACCGGCCCGAACATTCAGAGCAGGAAGCGCCTCCTGTGGAAGCGTATGCCGATGTGCATGCGTCCGACGAGGCGGCCGAGGAGGAGGAGGCATCGTTCGACGGCGAGGCTTTCGATGCCGCACTTGCCGCGCAGATGTCGGCCGAGGACGAAGCGCCGGTCGATCCGGTCGCATCGGACGAGCCCGAGGACCCGATCGAATCGCTTCAATGGCTGAGTTCCCGTCCGGCGCCGCAATTCGTTGCGGAGCCGCCGGCACGGGTCTGGGGCAGAGGCACGCCTGTCGCGCCGGTGAGCAGTCCGGCGGAGGCGCCGGTGCGGGCCGAAGCCCAGGCACCAGCGGCTGCGGCGCCTGTCGATGCCTACGATTACGCCGCGCCCGAACAGGACGAGACCGAGGCCTTCGAGGAGCCCGCGGCCGAAGCCGCTGCCGGCTACGACGACGTGCCCGATATCGAGACCGTCGATGTGCCTGAGCGCGTGGTCGCATTGGCCGACGATCTCGACATTCCCGAGCTTGCCTTCGAGGAAGATCAGGCGGAAGCGCCTGCTTTCGACGATCTCGACGCCGAGTTTGCCAGCCTGCTCAACGAGATGAACGCCGCCGAGCCGGTGCAGGCCCAGGCACGCGCCACCTCATACGAGGACGAGCCCTATGCCGCAGGTTTCGGCCGCCACGCCGCCGACCAGCGCGCCTATGCCGATTTCAGTGCCGCGGTTGCACCGGTCGCGGCCGCCGCGGCTGCCACGGGGCTTTCCGGTGGCGGTGCCCCGCGCGGGTTCGCCGCGCAGCAATTTGCGGGCGGGCAGGTTCCGGCCGAGGCCGATCCCTTCGCCGTCACCGACGATCTCGACTTTGATCCCGACCTCGAAGAGGCCATGGCCATTCCCGCTGCGGCGCAAATGGAGGCTGCCGGATCCTCGCGCCGGCGCGGCCTGCTGATCGCCGGTGTGATCGGTGCCGTAGCGGTCGTGGGCGGGCTCGGCGCATTTGCCCTGTCTTTCGGCGGCAAGGGCGCCAGTGATGCGCCGGCCATCGTCAAGGCCGACAACCAGCCCATCAAGGTCAAGCCGGAGAATCCGGGCGGCACGGTCATCCCGAACCAGGACAACAAGGTTTACGACGCCGTGGCAAAGGGCGCCAAGCCGGCCGCGCCGGCCCAGCAGACGCTGGTTGCCAAGGCGGAAGAGCCGGTGGACGTCACCGCACAGGAACCGCAGGCGCGCATCGTCAACCTTTCGGCGCAGGAGGAAGTCGACGCCGCAGCTCCGACGATGCCGGCGCAGGCAGGGAAGTCCGAGGATCGCATCGTGCAGACCGACGACGCTGCTGCCCCGGCCGGCCAGGACACGCCTCTCGTGACCCCGCGCAAGGTGCGCACCATGGTGGTCAAGCCCGACGGATCGCTGGTTCCGCGCGAGGAGGCTGCGCCGGTGCAGGTCGCTGCGGTCGAGCCGATCGATCCGGCGCCCCAGCATGTGGCCGCACCGGCTGCGCAGGATGCCGATGCCGTCGCTCCCGCCGCGCAGGCGCCGGCAAAGCCGGCCGCGCAGTCCCAGTCCGTCACGCCCGCGCGTGCGCCGGTGGCGCCGCAGCGCCCGTCCGACCAGCCGGTCAACGTCGTGGGCGAGGTCAAGCCCGACCAGGTGGCTTCGATCGATTCCGGTGCCGCCGCTGCCGGTTCCTGGTCGGTGCAGATCGCTTCCCAGCCGACCGCCGAAAGTGCCCAGGCCACTTACGACGACCTTGCGCGCCGCTATGCCGGCGTGCTGCAGGGCCGCAGCGCCAGCATCGTCAAGGCCGAAGTCGCGGGCAAGGGCACCTTCTATCGCGTGCGCGTCGCCACCCAGTCGCGCAACGACGCCATCGCCCTGTGCACGAGCTACAAGGCCGCCGGCGGCAACTGCTTCGTGTCGAAGTAGCCCTGTCTTCCATTGACTGCAACGGCGCGGCCTCTGCCGCGCCGTTCTGCTTTCCGGGCCGAGACAATCGCTTCCGGCGAGGCTAAAATCTGTCGGAATTGCCGGGGCTCGTGCGTCATTTGTCGTGATGGCGCACGATCCGCCGTGCGCCCCTTGCGGTTTGTCCAAGGGAGACAAATGACATGGGCACTTCCTATCGCTGGGTGATTGTTGTCGCCGGCGCGCTGATGACGTGCGTGGCCCTCGGCGCGATGTTTTCGCTGGCCATTTTTCTGGAGCCGATGGCGGCCGGAACCGACTGGTCGCGTGCCGGCATTTCAAGCGCCATGACGCTGAACTTCCTCGTCATGGGCGCAGGCGGCTTCGCCTGGGGCGCGGCCACCGACCGTTTCGGCCCGCGCATCGTCGTGCTGAGCGGTGCGGTCCTGTTGGGGTTCGCGCTGGTGGTGGCCAGCCGGGCCCAGTCGCTGCTGGCGTTTCAATTGACCTACGGCGTGCTGGTCGGGCTTTCCGCCAGTGCTTTCTTCGCGCCGATGATCGTGGCCACGACGGCCTGGTTCGACACGCATCGCAGCCTCGCCGTTTCGCTGGTTTCGGCGGGCATGGGCGTGGCGCCCATGACCATCTCGCCTTTCGCGCGCTGGCTCATCACGGCCTATGACTGGCGCACGGCCATGTTCGTCATCGGCGTGATGGCCTGGGCGCTGTTGGTGCCCGCCGCACTTCTCGTGCGCGGCGCCCCCGCCGCGGCTCATCCCGAGGCTTCGGCGGCACAAGCCCCGCAAGAAGCGGGAATGACGCTGCGGCAGGCCTTCGGCTCCGTGCAGTTCCTGGTGCTCGCCATGACGTTCTTTGCCTGCTGCGCGGCGCATTCCGGCCCGATCTTCCACATGGTCAGCTATGCCATGGCCTGCGGCGTGGCGCCGATGGCCGCAGTAAGCATCTACAGCGTCGAAGGCCTTGCAGGGCTGGGCGGGCGCATATTGTACGGGGTTCTCGGCGACCGGATCGGCGTCAAGCCGGTTCTGGTCGTCGGCCTGCTGGTCCAGGCGGCGGTGATCGCGGCCTATCTCACGGTTCGCAATATTGGGGAGTTCTATGCCCTGGCCGTCATCTTCGGCGGCACCTATGGTGGGGTGATGCCGCTCTATGCGGTTCTGGCGCGCGAATATTTCGGGCCCCGCATCCTCGGCACCGTATTCGGCGCTGCCACCATGGTTTCCAGCCTCGGCATGGCCATCGGCCCGGTGGCGGGCGGCTGGGTGTTCGACGCTTATGCCAGCTATTCCTGGCTGTTCGTCGGTTCGGCGCTCGTCGGGCTGGGCGCGGTGGCGATCGCACTGGCCTTCCCGCCGCTGCCAAGGACGCGTCTCCAGCCAGCGTAGGGCGGCGCCGGGGCGGGAGGGCCGGTTCGCGGGCGCGATTTTCTTTGCGGCCGCGACCTTCTAGACTTCGTCCATGACCGAATCACAAACGCTCATCCTCGGCTGTTCCGGAAAATCGCTCACCCGCGAGGAACGGACCTTCTACCGCAACGAATGCCCCTGGGGCTTTATTCTGTTCGCGCGCAATGTCGGCGAAGCGGAACAGATCCGCGATCTCGTGGCCGACATGCGCGACTGTGTCGGCCGCGAGGATGCGCCCGTATTCATCGACCAGGAAGGCGGCCGGGTGCAACGCCTGCGCCCGCCGCTGGCGCCGAATTATCCCGCTGCGGGTGCGCTGGGAGCGCTCTACCGTGACGACGAGGAGGCCGGCCTGCGCGCCGCCTGGCTGCTGTCGCGGCTTCATGCCTTCGACCTCAGGCGCTACGGCGTCAGCGCAGATTGCCTGCCGGTTCTCGACGTGCCGGTGGACGGCGCCAGCGACGTCATCGGCCAGCGCGCCTACGACAGGGAGCCGAAGATCGTGGCGGCCATGGGCCGCGCGGCGGCGCAAGGTCTGATGGATGGCGGGGTGCTGCCGGTCATGAAACACATTCCCGGCCACGGCCGCGCCACTGCCGACACCCATTTCGAACTGCCCACCGTCACCGCGTCGTTGAAGGAATTGCTCGACCACGATTTCGCCCCCTTCCGGGCGTTGAACGATCTGCCGATCGCCATGACCGCGCATGTGATCTACAGCGCTGTCGACCCGCGCAACCCCGCTACCACTTCCGGAAAGGTGGTGGAGGAAATCATTCGCGGCGAGATCGGCTTCGACGGGCTTCTGGTCAGCGACGACACCTCCATGAAGGCGCTTTCTGGGGATTTTCCGACGAAAGCCGCATCGATCCTTGCAGCCGGCGTCGATCTGGTCCTTCACTGCAACGGCGTGATGGAGGAAATGGCGGCGGTCGCGTCGCGGGCGAAGCCCCTGGAGGGTATGGCGCTGGCGCGCGCCGAGCGTGCGATGGCCTCGGTCAGAGACAGCGACGGCAGCGACGAGGCCGAGATTAGGGCCGAGTTCGCGCAATATTTCGAGGCGAACGCAAAGGCGGCAGGGAGAACGGACGGACGAGGTGGCGCAGGCAGTTGACCAGAAGGCCGCGAAGGCCGTGCCGATGGATCGCCTGTGGGCCGAGGGCGACGGCTCGCGCGCCGTCAGCGACCCAGAACTGGTGGTCGATGTCGACGGCTTCGAAGGCCCGCTCGATCTTCTGCTCCATCTGGCCCGCAACCAGAAGGTGGATCTGGCGCGCATCTCGGTGCTGGCGCTGGCCGAGCAATATCTCGCTTTCGTCGAGAAGGTGAGAGCGATGCGGCTGGAACTGGCCGCCGACTATCTGGTCATGGCGGCGTGGCTGGCCTTTCTCAAGTCCAGGCTGCTGATCCCCAAGCAAAAGGGCGAGGAGGGCGAGAGCGGCGAGGAAATGGCCGCGTTGCTCCAGTTCCGCCTGCAGCGGCTGGAAGCCATGCGCGAGGCCGCCGCCCGCCTGGTCAACCGCAACCGGCTGGGCCGCGACGTGTTCGCGCGCGGCATGCCGGAAATGGTGATCGTGGAGAAGCGCAACGAATTTTCCGCCACGCTCTATGACCTTCTCACCGCCTATGCTTCGCAGCGCCAGCGGCGCGCCGTCACCAATGTGCAGATCGCCAAGCGCGGGGTGTGGTCGCTCAAGGAAGCGCGCGCCATTTTGACGCGGCTGGTCGGCTCGCTGTCCGACTGGACCGCGCTGGACGCTTTCCTCATCGACTACCTGGCCAGCCCGCAGGACAGGCGCACGGCTGTCGCCAGTTCGTTCGCCGCGACTTTGGAACTGGTACGCGAGGGCACGATGGAGATGCGCCAGGAAGAGGCTTTCGCGCCCCTCTATCTGCGCGGGCGACGGCGCGCTAAAGCGGCCGAGACCGCATCATGAGCGAGGGCGGAAAGGCTTCCGTCGTTCCTTTCCGTACCGGCGGCGCGACGCCGCAGGACGAGTTGCCGGCGGGCGACGCCGTGGCCCGGCTGCGCCTTGCCGAGGCCGTGCGCATGGCAGAGGCGATCGTCTTCGCCAGCGCCGAGCCGGTCAGCGACAAGCAGCTTGCCGCGCGCCTGCCGGAGGGCGTGGACGTGCCGGCGGCCATGGCCGAATTGCGGCAGATCTATGCGCGCCGCGGCGTCAATCTGGTGCGCGTGGGCGAGGCCTGGGCCTTCCGCACCGCCGGGGACCTGGCATTTCTGATGAGCCGCGATGCCGTGCAGCAGAGGAAGCTGTCGCGCGCCGCGCTGGAGGTGCTGGCCATCATCGCCTACCACCAGCCGGTGACGCGCGCCGAGATCGAGGACATACGCGGCGTCGAGACCTCCAGGGGCACCTTGGACACGCTGCTGGAGACGGAATGGGTGAGGATGCGCGGCCGTCGCAAGACCCCCGGCCGGCCGGTGACCTACGGCACGACCGAAAAATTTCTCGACCATTTCAATCTTGAGGAGATTCGCGATCTTCCGGGCATCGAGGAACTGAAGGGCGCGGGCCTGCTGTCGGCCCGCATGCCGTCCAACTTCTCGGTGCCGCTGCCTCCGGCCGATCCGGACGAACTGACGGAGGACGAGGACCCGCTGACCGACATCGACCTGGAGGAACTCGGCCTTTTGACGCCGCGCGTCACGGAAGAGTGAGCGCTTCGGGGGCACGAATCCGGCCCCTGCGGCGATCATACACAGGCTCGGTCGTAGTTCCGTTTGAATCGGAATGAAAAAACGCATAGATCAGGTCGAGGGAAGCAGTTCGAGAGAGACATACAATGGGTTCGTTTTCGATTTGGCACTGGCTGATCGTCCTGGTGATCGTTCTTCTGGTGTTCGGCCGTGGCAAGATCCCGGAACTGATGGGTGACATGGCCAAAGGCATCAAGAGCTTCAAGAAGGGCATGGCCGACGACGATGAAGAAACCGTCGATGCCAGCCGCACCGTCGAGCACCGCGCCGACGAAACCGTGACGACGGCGAAGGAAAAGGCCAGCAAGAGCTGAGCCTGTGAACGGTTTGCTTCTGGTCGGAACGGTTAGCCATGTTTGAAGTCGGCTGGAGCGAGATGCTGGTGATCGCGGTCGTCATGATCGTGGTCGTCGGCCCCAAGGACTTGCCGAAAATGCTGCGGACGATGGGCCGCATGACGGCGAAGCTGCGCGGCATGGCCGGCGATTTCCAGCGCCAGTTCAACGAGGCGCTCAAGGAAGCCGAACTCGACGACGTCAAGAAGTCGGTCGATTCCCTGCGCAGCCTCAACCCGATGGCGGAGATCAGGAAGCAACTCAATCCGTTTGAAGATGCGGCCGCCGACGTGCGTGCCGGCCTCGATCAAGCCATGAAGCCGAAGCCTGCCGAGCCGACCGTCCCGGACGCCACCGAGGCGGCGCAGCCCGCCGAGCCGCTCAAGAACGGCGCCGCCGCGCTGCCCGACGGGCTCGATACGCCGGCGCCGCAGCCGCAGGCAACTCCTGCGACGCCGGCACAGGCGCCTGCTGCGCCGGCCGTTGCCGTGGCACCGGAGCCGGCGAAGAAGGGCAAGGCGGCCTCTGAGAAGGCAGCGTCTTCCGGCCCGGCGCCTGCCGCCGCAAGGAAAGCAAGGGCCACGGCCGCGAAATCGGCCGCCGTCACATCTGCCGGCAAGCGCGCTGCGCCTGCGGCCAGGAAAGAATCTGCTGCGAAAGTCGCCGAAAAGGCTGGCAAGGCCGAAAAGGCCGGCAAGAGGGAAGCTAAGGGAACCCCCAAGTGAGCCTTACCGAACGCGACAAGGAAGAGATCGAGAAATCGTCGGCGCCGCTCATCGAGCACCTGATCGAGCTGAGGAAGCGGCTGATCTGGTCCATCGTCGGCTTTTTCGTTGCATTCCTGGTCTGCTTCTTCTTTGCCAAGAAGCTGTTCAACCTGCTGGTCATCCCGTTCAAATGGGCGACGCAATGGGCGGGGCTCGACCCGCACAAGGTCGAGCTGATCTATACCGCTCCGCAGGAATTCTTCTTCACCCAGATCAAGCTTGCCATGTTCGGTGGCATGGTCATCGCCTTTCCGCTGATCGCCACGCAGATCTACAAGTTCATCGCGCCCGGTCTCTACAAGAACGAGCGCGCCGCGTTCCTGCCCTTCCTGATCGCCTCGCCGATCCTGTTTTTGATGGGCGCGGGCCTCGTATATTTCTTCTTCACGCCCATGGTGATGTGGTTCTTCCTGGCCATGCAGCAGACCGGCTCTGACGGGAACGTCCAGATTTCGCTGCTGCCCAAGGTGTCGGAATATCTCAGCCTCATCATGACGCTGATCTTCTCCTTCGGCCTCGTGTTCCAGCTTCCCGTGGTCACCAGCCTGATGGCGCGGGTCGGCTTGCTGTCGTCGCAGGCGTTGGCCGACAAGCGCAAATGGGCGATCGTGCTCGCCTTCGTGGTGGCCGCGGTGCTGACCCCGCCCGACCCGATGAGCCAGATCGGCCTCGCCGTGCCCACCATCCTGCTCTACGAGGTGTCGATTTGGGCCGCTCGCATGATCGAGCGCGACCGCGCCCGCCAGCAGGCCGCTCGCGAGAAGGAAGATAACGGCTCTTCCGCTTCCTCCACCTGACCGGGACGACGCTTCACGCTTGCCAGTGAGGCGCGAACCGGCTTGCATCCGCCGCGTATGCGGTTTACCCCCGCGCTTGCGCCGGTTGAGGATGGGACAATGCTTGACATAAAATGGATTCGCGAGAACCCGAAGGCCCTTGCCGAGGCGCTGCTGCGGCGCTCGTGGTCGCCGGCGGAGGCGCAATCCACGGTTGCTTCCCTGGTCGATGCCGACGAGGCGCGGCGCGCCCATGTCGTGAAGCTGCAGCAGATGCAGGAACGTCGCAATGCCGCCTCCAAGGAGATCGGCAATGCCATGCGTACGGGCGATGCCGGCCTCGCAGAGAAGCTGAAGGCCGAGGTCGGCGAGATCAAGGCCTTCATCCAGAACGGCGAGGCCGAGGAACGCCGTCTCGACAAGGAGTTGAACGACATCCTTGCCGTGTTGCCCAACGTGCCGCTGGACGATGTGCCGGTGGGCAAGGACGAGCACGACAATGTCGAGATCCGCAAGGTCGGCCGCGTGCCGCCGCGCCCCAACTGGGCAAGGGAGCACTTCGAGATCGGCGAGGCGCTCGGCATGATGGATTTCGAGCGCGCGGCGAAGCTGTCGGGCTCGCGCTTCACCGTGGTCAGGGGTCAACTGGCGCGGCTGGAGCGTGCGCTCGGCCAGTTCATGCTCGACCTGCACACCACCGAGCACGGCTACACCGAGGTGCAGCCGCCGCTGCTGGTGCGCGACGACGCGCTGTTCGGCACCGGCAACCTGCCCAAATTCGAGGAGGATTTGTTCTTCGTGCGCCACGGCGAGGGCCGGCTGGGCCTCATCCCCACCGCGGAGGTGCCGCTGACCAACCTGGTGCGCGAGGAGATCACCGCCCACGAGAAGCTGCCGCTGCGGCTCACCGCGCTCACGCCCTGTTTCCGTTCCGAGGCAGGTTCCGCCGGGCGCGACACGCGCGGCATGCTGCGCCAGCATCAGTTCAACAAGGTCGAGCTGGTGTCGATCACCGATGCGGAAAGCTCGATCGCCGAGCACGAGCGCATGACCGAATGCGCCGAAACGGTGCTGAAACGGCTCGGCCTGCCGTTCCGCACCGTGGTGCTTTGCACCGGCGACATGGGCTTCGGCGCCCGCAAGACGCATGACATAGAAGTATGGCTGCCCGGCCAGAACGCCTATCGCGAAATCTCGTCCTGCTCAGTCTGCGGCGACTTCCAGGCGCGCCGCATGAACGCCCGTTACAAGGACAAGGACGGTAAGGGCAACCTGTTCGTCCATACTCTGAACGGCTCGGGCGTGGCCGTGGGCCGCGCGCTGATCGCCGTCATGGAGAACTACCAGAACGAGGACGGCAGCGTAACCATTCCTGAAGCCTTGCGGCCTTACATGGGCGGGCTGGAAAAGATCGAAGCGAAATAATGCGCATCCTGCTCACCAACGACGACGGCATCCATGCCGAGGGCCTTGTTTCGCTTGAGCGCATCGCCCGCACGCTATCCGACGACGTATGGGTGGTGGCGCCGGAGACCGACCAGTCCGGCTACGCGCATTCGCTGTCCATCTCGGAGCCGCTGAGGTTGCGGCGCATCGGCGAAAAGCACTTCGCCGTGCGCGGCACGCCGACCGACTGCGTCATCATGGGCGCGCGCAAGATCCTGCCGGACCTGCCCGACCTCATCCTGTCCGGGGTCAATTCCGGCGCCAATGTCGCCGACGACGTCACCTATTCCGGCACGGTGGCCGGCGCCATGGAAGGAGCGCTGCTGGGCGTGCGCTCGATCGCGCTCAGCCAGTCCTACTCCTATGTCGGCGAGGATCGCATCGTTCCCTATGCCACGGCCGAAACATTGGCCCCCGCCTTGCTGGAGCGCCTGATCGCCACGCCGCTGCCGCACGGCGTGCTGCTCAACGTCAACTTCCCCAATTGCGCGCCGCAGGAGATTGCCGGCACGGTCGTGACCTCGCAGGGCAAGCTGGTGCACAGCCTGTGGATCGACGAGCGCCGCGACGGGCGGGGCATGCCCTATTTCTGGTTGCGTTTCGGTCGCGAGCCGGCGGAGGGCAAGGCCGGCACCGACCTGCACGCCATGCGCAACCGCCTGGTTTCGGTGACGCCGCTGCAACTCGATCTCACCGCGCACGAGCTGCGCGACCAACTCGCCAAGGCGCTTGCATGAACCAGGGCCTGGCCGACGAAGAGGATCGCGAAGGCTTTGCTGCCTTCCTGCTGAGGCTTCGGGGCAAGGGCATCGTTCCGAAGCCGCTCGTCAGCGCTTTCGAGGCAACGCCCCGGCGCGCCTTCCTGGCGGCCCAGTTCCATTCCGTCGCCTGGACCGACCGCATGCTGCCGATCGAGTGTGGCGAGGCCATGGAAGGCGCCGACCTGCAGGCGGCGGTGATTGCGGCGCTGGCGCCGGAAGCAGGCAGCCGGGTGCTGGAGATCGGCACGGGGTCCGGCTTCACCGCCGCCGTGATGTCGAGGCTGGCCGGACGCATCGTCACCATCGACCGCTACAAGACGCTGGTGGAGCAGGCGAGGCAGCGCTTCGAGGCGCTCGGCATCACCAATGTCATCGCGCGCCAGGCCGACGGCTCCAACGGCCTGGTCAACGAAGGGCCTTTCGACCGCATCGTCGTCTGGGCGGCTTTCGAGAGCCTGCCGCGTTTCCTGCTGGAGCAACTGTCCAGCGGCGGCACGGTCATTGCTCCGATCGGCCCGGCAGAGGACGAGCAGGTGGTGGCAAAGCTCACCAAGGTCGGCAGCCGCTTCGAACGCGAAGACATCGGCACCGTGCGCCTGCAGCCTGTGCTGCCGAGCATGGCCGCGGTCATGTGACCACATGTTTTAAGAAAATTTTCGCCTGATTCTAACAGCTTAACCGACAAGTAACATTAACGCGCTTTAATCATACCCAGTCAGTACCGGGTATGCGGGTTAAAGCGATGCGACTCAGTGTTTTGAAGGCCAACGGACGCAACCTGGCGCGTAGCTGCGCCATGCTGGTCGTCGCCGGCGCCCTGGCCGGGTGCAGTTCCGGGGTTGCGCGGTTCAGCGACGCCGTCGACGGAATCTCCACCGGCTCGACCGCCAACCAGCGCTCCATCATCAACAAGCAGCCGGTCAACCAGCCATATCCGGGCGACACCTGGGCGGCACCGTCACCCGCATTGGCGCCTGCGCCGGCGGACCCCAGCTACAGCCATTCGGTCGCCCGTTCCAGCTTGACCCCCGTTACCGCCCAGCCCGTTGCAAGCGCTCAGCCCGCGCCGGCGGCCGCAGCCGCAGTGGCGGCCGGCCCCGCCAAGCTCGACAAGACCGTGACCGGCACCGTCAACGCTGCACAGCAGCCGTTCAAGAGCGCGGAACCCGAGGCGGTGCGTGCGGCAAGTGCCGCCGGTGCTGCGCATGGATGGTCCAGCGTCGGCGGCACGGTGATCACCGTCACTGACGGCGAGACGCTTACCGGGCTGTCCCGCCGCTTCAACGTGCCCGCCGATGCCATCAGGTCGGCCAACGGCATGGGGGAGGCCGGCGTTCTGAAGTCCGGCCAGAAAATCATCATACCGGTGCCGGCGAAGGCCGGTTCGGCCGTCGCGGCTGCCGGCAAGGCAGACGAGGCGCCCGGCAAGGCGCCGCTGCCGCAGAAGGCACCCGCCCAAGACGTGGCCGTGCTGCCGCAGCAGCCCAAGCCGAAGGAGGTCAAGTCGGCGCCGCCGGTGGATGCCGCCGCCGATGCCAAGGACCCGACGGCCAAGCCGCAGGTGGCAAACGCCGCTGGCCAGGCCAAGGGCACCTATACCGTCCAGCAGGGCGATACCCTGTCTGCAATCTCGCGCAAGACCGGCGTCAGCGTCCCGGCGCTCAAGCAGGCGAACGGCATGCAGGACGGCCTCGTGCGGATCGGCCAGGTGCTGAAGGTCCCTGCCGCCGGGGCCGCCGCTCCTGCTGCGGCAGTCGCCGCGGCCAAGCCCGCCGCGCCGGTCGATCCGGTGCAGACGGCTTCGACACCGAGCCAGCAGAAGGCGACGCCGAGCGAGACGCTCGCCTCCTATACGCCGCCGAAGAAGACCGACAAGGTCATAAGCCAGGCCGAGCAGGAAGACGTTGCCGCGCCCGACTCCACCGGCATCGGCAAGATGCGCTGGCCCGCCCGCGGCCGCATCATATCCGGTTACGGCAAGGGCAGCGACGGCATCGATATCTCTGTGCCGGAGGGCACGCCGATCAAGGCCGCCGAAAACGGCGTCGTCATCTATGCCGGCGATGGGCTCAAGGAGTTCGGCAACACCGTGCTGGTGCGCCACGAGGATGGCCTCGTCACCGTCTACGGCCATGCCAACTCACTGGAGGTCAAGCGCGGGCAGAAGGTCAAGCGCGGACAGGAGATCGCCACATCGGGCATGAGCGGCAGCGCGGATGCGCCGAAGCTGCACTTCGAAGTGCGCAAGAATTCCGCGCCTGTCGACCCGAGCAGCTATCTCGAATAGAATAAATAATAAAATTGCGGGCCGCCGGGACCTCCAGTCCGGCCCGCCGGCTTTGCCCGTTCCGCAAGGAGCGGGCTTTTTCACATCGAATGTGGCCTTGTGCGCCGCGACCTCGCGGAAACGCCGCCGAAGCCTACAGCGGCTTGCCGAGCCGGCCGGCCAGATCCTGCGTGAACTGCCAGGCGACGCGTCCGGAGCGGCTGCCGCGTGTCGTCGCCCATTCCAGCGCCTCGGCGCGCAGCCGCTGGCCGTCGATGTCGAGCCCGTAGTGGCGCACATAGCCGTCGACCATGTCGAGATAGTCTTCCTGCGAGCACTTGTGGAAGCCGAGCCACAGGCCGAAACGGTCTGACAGCGACACCTTCTCCTCCACTGCCTCGGACGGGTTGATGGCGGTCGAGCGCTCGTTGTCGATCATGTCGCGCGGCAGCAGATGGCGGCGGTTGGAGGTGGCGTAGAATATGACGTTGGCCGGCCGCCCCTCCACGCCGCCCTCGAGCGCAGCCTTGAGCGACTTGTAGGAGGTGTCGTCGTGGTCGAAGGACAGGTCGTCGCAGAACAAGATGAAGCGATGCGGTGCGGTCTTCAGCAAGGCCATCAGCTTCGGCAGCGTATCGATATCCTCGCGATGGATTTCGATGAGCTTGAGCGGGCCTTCCGTCTTGCCGGAGGCGTTGATGGCGGCATGCACGGCCTTGACCAGCGAGGACTTGCCCATGCCGCGCGCGCCCCACAAGAGCACGTTGTTGGCGGCGAAGCCGGCCGCGAAGCGCTCGGTGTTGTCGAACAATATGTCGCGCACGTGGTCGACGCCTCGGATGAGGCCGATGTCGACGCGGTTCACCCTGGCGACCGGGTCCAGGAAGCCGCCCTCGGCCTGCCACACGAAGCAGTCGGCCGCCTCGAAATCGGGGGCAGGGGCCGCGGCCGGCGCCAGCCGCTCCACCGCCGCGACCAGCCGGTCGAGCTTTTCGGACAGCGCTGCGATGCTTTTGTCGGGCATGATCGTCCTCGGAAATGAATTGGCGGAAGGTGCGCTTGCATGCGTACCGTACGGTACGGTTCTCTCATAGCGTTTCGCCTTTTGCAAGCGGCTGCGTCGCCGTGGCCATTTGCCCCCGCAAGAGCAGGAGAACAAGGCACGCGAACGGTTGCATTGGCGGCTTGACCGACTATATTCCGCGCAAATTTCATGGGCCGGTTGCGGCTTTCCTCATGTTTCAGGAGTTCTTGATGTTCGTCACACCGGCATACGCCCAGGGCGTCGGCGCAACGCCTGATGTTTTCATCAGCGTCTTGCCGTTTGTGCTGATCTTCGTGATCATGTATTTTCTCATCATCCGGCCGCAGCGCACCCAGATGAAGAAGCGCGGCGAGATGCTTTCGGCCATCCGTCGCGGCGACACCGTGGTCACCGGCGGCGGATTCGTCGGCAAGGTGACCAAGGTGATCGACGACAACGAACTCGAGGTCGATCTCGGCGGCGGCACCAAGGTCACGGCGCTGCGCTCTACGATCGCCGAGGTGCGGGTCAAGGGCGAGCCGGTGGCGAACCAGAACGCCAAGAAGTGACCGCCGGAAATTTGCCGCATTGGCGGCGGATTTGCGCCTGAACGGATAACAGCACATGCTCTATTTCTCGCGCTGGAAGACGATCTCGATCTGGGCGGTCGTCCTGCTCGCAGTCCTGTTCGCGCTCCCCAACATCTATCCGCAGAAGCTGCTCTCGGCTTTGCCGGACTGGGTGCCGAAGAAGCAGCTTACACTGGGACTGGATCTGCAGGGCGGTTCTCATATCCTGCTCAAGATCGACGCCAGCGATCTGATCAAGGAAAGGCTGAATAGCGCCCGCGACGAGATTCGCGTGCAACTGCGCGACGCCAAGATCGGTTATACCGGCCTGTCCGGGACAGCCAAGGCCGTACAGGTGCGCATTCGCGATGCTTCGCAGATCGATGCCGCAAAGCAGGCGCTGAAGTCGCTGACGGATCCGGTCTCGTCCGGCATGTTCACCGGCGGCTCCATCTCCGAGATGACCATGGACGAGCCGGAGCCGGGGCTCCTGCGCTTCACGCTGACCGATGAGGGTATCAAGTATCGCACCTCGACCGCGCTGAGCCAGTCGATCGAAGTCGTCGGCCGCCGCGTCAACGAACTGGGCACTACGGAGCCCATCGTGCAGCGCCAGGGCGACGACCGTATCCTGGTTCAGGTTCCCGGCCTTCAGGACCCGCAGCGTCTGAAGGATATTCTGGGCCAGACCGCCAAGTTGACCTTCCAGATGGTCGACCAATCCGTGCCGGTGCAGGAAGCCGTCAATGGCCATGTGCCGCCCGGCGATACGATCATGTATTCCAAGGACGATCCGCCGGTTCCCTACCTGATAGAGAACCGGGTCATCGTTTCGGGCGAGAATCTCGTCGATGCGCAGGCGACCTTCGACCAGCGGACCAACGAGCCGGTCGTTTCCTTCCGCTTCGATTCCAAGGGTGCCACGCGCTTCGGCCAGGCAACCCAGCAGAATGTCGGCAAGCTGTTTGCCATCATCCTCGACAACCACGTGATTTCCGCGCCCCAGATCCGCGAGCCGATCCTGGGCGGAACAGGGCAGATTTCCGGCAACTTCACAGCCCAGAGCGCCAACGATCTCGCAGTGCTGCTGCGCGCGGGCGCGTTGCCGGCGACCTTGACGGTGGTGGAGGAGCGGACGGTCGGTCCGGGCCTCGGCCAGGATTCGATCCAGGCAGGCAAATTGTCGGCGATCGTCGGCTCGATCCTGGTCGTCCTCTTCATGGCGGTCGCCTACGGCCGGCTTGGCTGGATTGCCAACATCGCCTTGGCCGCCAACGTTGCGATGATCATCGCCGTGCTGACCCTGGTGGGCGCCACGCTCACATTGCCCGGCATTGCCGGTATCGTGCTCACGATCGGCATGGCGGTCGATTCCAACGTGCTGATCTACGAGCGCATTCGCGAGGAACGGCGCGAAGGACGCTCTATCGTTCAGGCCCTAGACGCGGGCTTCTCCAGAGCGCTCGCTACGATCGTGGATTCCAACCTCACCACGCTGATTGCGGCGGTCGTGCTGTTCTTCCTCGGTTCGGGACCGGTCCGCGGCTTCGCCGTGACGCTGGCCATCGGCATCATCACCACCTTGTTCACGGCGTTCACGCTGACGCGCTGGCTGACCGCGGAATGGTTCCGCCGCTGGCGGCCGAAGGAAATCCCGAAAGGATATATCCGCCTCGTCCCGGAGGTGACCCGGATACCGTTCATGCGGGTCCGTATCCAGGCGTTCTTCCTTTCGGTCATGCTGTGTGTGGCCTCCGTCGCGCTGGTGTTCACGCATGGCTTCAACCTGGGCATCGACTTCACCGGCGGCACGCTGATCGAGGTGAGGGCGAAATCGGGCGAGGCCGATGTCGGCGACATTCGCTCGCGCCTGTCGCAGATCGGGGCGGGCGAAGTCCAGGTTCAGGGTTTCGGGGACCACAGCGACGCGCTCATCCGTATCGGCGTGTTGCCGGATTCGGGTGAGAATGCCGGCGATACCGTCGTCCAGAAGGCCCAGGCGTCGCTTGCCTCCGACTATGACATAAGGCGCACCGAACTGGTCGGGCCCACAGTTTCCAACGAACTGGCCTGGACGGCCATCCTGGGCACACTGGCGGCCATGGGCGGCATCCTCATCTATGTCTGGGTGCGTTTCGAATGGCAATTCGCCATCGGGGCGATCACATCCACGGTCAACGACATCATACTGACATTGGGCTTCCTTTCGCTCACGGGATTGCAATTCGACCTGTCGACGGTTGCGGCGATATTGACCATCGTCGGCTACTCCCTCAACGACACGGTGGTCATCTACGACCGCGTTCGCGAAAACCTGCGACGCTTCAAGAAGATGCCGCTCGGGCAATTGCTCGATCTTTCCGACAACGAGATGCTGGCACGAACGGTCATGACCTCGGTCACGACGTTCCTGGCGCTTCTTGCGCTGTATCTCCTCGGGGGTGAGGTCATCCGATCCTTCGTGGCGTCGATGTTGTTCGGTGTCTGCATCGGCACCTTGTCGTCGATCTTCATCGCGGCTCCGGTCCTGATCTTCTTCCACCTGCGGCCGGTGACGCAGAAGGAGATGATCGCCGCCGAGAACGCCGCGCATCAGTTGCCGGCCAAGTGATGGCCGGCCGCGGCATCATCGTCCGGGAAGCCCATTTCCCGGGCCGAGCGGCGATCGAAGCCTACGGCAACGGCGGCTTCCGCTTCGCCGACATGTCGCATCGCGGCTCGCTCCTTTGCCTGCCTTCCGGCATCCATGGCTGGGAGCCGGCCGACCCCGCCGCCCTGACGGTGGACGATTTCGCCGCTGTGCTGGCCGAGGCGCATGGGATCGAGATCCTGCTGGTGGGAACGGGAACGGAGCTGCGGCCTCTGCCCGCAGCCCTGCGCGCGGCGTTGAAGGACGTCCGCATCGCCGCCGAGCCGATGTCGACGGGCGCGGCCGTCAGGACCTACAACGTGCTTCTGGCCGAAGAGCGCGCGGTGGCGGCTGCTTTCGTTGCCGTGGACTGACGTGAGCGACGGTGTCGATGTCGTGACCGAGGCGGTTCGTACCGCCGACCACGACCGTTATCTGTCCGCGCTCTATGCGCCGCAGGGCAAGCGCGGCGCCTTGCTTGCCCTTTATGCCTTCAACGCCGAGATCGCCGGAGTACGCGACCGTATCCGCGAGGCACTGCCGGGCGAGGTGCGTTTGCAATGGTGGCGCGACGTCATCGCCTCCGACGACGCGGATGCCGGCGCCGGCAATCCGCTGGCCGAGGCGTTGAAAGCGGCGACCGTCGCCCACAACCTGCCGAAGGCGGCCTTCGACAACTATCTCGAAGCGCGCATTTTCGACCTCTACGACGATCCCATGCCCTCGCGCACGGACCTGGAAGGCTATTGCGGCGAGACGGCGTCGGCGCTGATCCAGCTTTCTTCGATGGTGCTGGACCCGGCCGCCGCACCGGATTTCGCCGAACTGGCGGGCCGGGCGGGATGCGCGCAGGCGATCACCGGACTGCTGCTTCTGCTGCCGCGGCACCTGGCGCGCGGCCAATGTTTTATTCCGGCCGATCTGCTGGCTGCGGTGGGCACCTCCCGGGAAGAGTTCCTGTCGGGCGACGGCGGCCCGGGCGCTGCCCGCGCCGTTTCGGCCATGATCGCGCTGGCACGCGAGCATCTGGGCGCCTTCGAGCGGGATGCTTCCCGCCTGCCGCAATCGGTGCGGCCGGCTTTCCTGCCGCTTGCCCTTGCCGGCGCCTATCTCGACCGCATCGAGCGGCCCGGCTTTTCCGTGCTGAAGCAAACGGCGCGGCTTTCCACGCTGCGCCGGCACTGGCTGCTGCTGCGCCGCGCCACCAAAGGGTGGTAGGTCTATTCTGCACGCATCAGCGTCTCGAAATCACGACCGCCATAGAAGATGTTGATGATACGCACGCCATCTTCATCGATCACATAGGCGATGACCGCAGAGCGCTCGAAAGGCACGACGCGCAGCCCGGGAAGCAGGTCGTCGCGCGACTGTCCGCCGCGCGGCGCATCGCCGATCTTCTGGCACCGATCTTCGATCCGCAACACAAAGCCCAACGCGGCGTTGGGGCTACCCCCTCGTTCAACTATGTATGCGAAAATATCGGCAAGGTCCTTTTCGGCACTGGCGCTGTAGCTTACCTCAAGCCGCTGTATCATCGTTGCCGCGCGATTGTCGGTCGAATAGGCCTTGAAGGCGAGCGCGGACTTCCGAACTGGAAAGGGAGGGGCTCTTATCCTCTATCGATGCCTTGAGGCGCGCCTTGATCGCGGCAATGCGCTCGGCACGCTCTTCCTCCTCCCGCTGGAGGGCACGTAGAGCTGCGCGCACAACCTCACTGGCTGAGCCGAAGGAGCCGTCCGCGACTTTCTCGCGGATCATGCGCGCCATGGCCGGCGTGACGGTAACGGAAATCTTCTCGGCGGATTCCATGCGGCAATCCTCAGCACAATGAAGTAGGATAATATCCGACTTCGCTCGCGCAACCAAGCTCGCGCAGTCAATCGTAGCGCCTCTACTCCGCCGCCTGCGCCGGTGCGGCAAGCCCCAGCCATGCCCGGCAGTCGGCAAGCGCACGCGCCGTCGTCGCCTTCTTCTTGGCGACGGTCTTTTCCTTGCCGCGCAGGCGCTTGCCCTCGGATTTCGGGGATTCGACGGGCGGAAACAGGCCGAAATTGACGTTCATCGGCTGGAACGAACGCTTGCCGGGCTCGTCGTCGGACAGAATATGGCCGCCGGTGATGTGGTTGAGCAGTGCGCCGAAGGCTGTCGTGGCCGGCGGTGGCGCAATCGGGCGGCCGAGCCGCTCGGCGGCGGCGAAACGTCCGGCCAGCAGTCCGATTGCGGCGCTCTCGACATAACCCTCGCAGCCGGTGATCTGGCCGGCGAAACGCAGGCCGTGCCGGCCCTTCAATTGAAGCGTGCCGTCGAGCAGGGAAGGCGAATTGATGTAGGTGTTGCGGTGCAGCCCGCCCAGCCGCGCGAACTCGGCATTTTCCAGTCCCGGAATGGTGCGGAAGATGCGCACCTGCTCGGCATGCTTCAGCTTGGTCTGGAACCCGACCATGTTGTAGAGCGTGCCGAGCGCGTTGTCCTGACGGAGCTGCACGACGGCATAGGCCTTCACGGTGGGATTGTGGGCGTTGGTGAGACCCATGGGTTTCATCGGCCCGTGCCGGAGCGTTTCACTGCCGCGCTCGGCCATCACCTCGATCGGCAGGCAGCCGTCGAAATAGGGCGTGCCTTCCCACTCCTTGAACTCGGTCTTGGCACCGGCAAGCAGGGCCGCCACGAAAGCTTCGTATTGCGGCTTGTCGAGCGGGCAGTTGATGTAGTCCTTGCCCGTTCCGCCGGGCCCGACCTTGTCGTAGCGCGACTGGAACCAGGCCACGTTCATGTCGACCGTGTCGAAATGCACGATCGGGGCGATGGCGTCGAAAAAGGCAAGCGCATCGGCGCCGGTCTCGGCCGCAATCGCTTCCGCCAGCGAAGGGGCCGTCAGCGGGCCGGTGGCGATGATGGCCTGGCCCCATTCGGGCGGGGGCAATCCGCGGACCTCCTCGCGCACGATGGTAACGAGCGGATGCGCCTCCAGCCGTGCCGTAACGGCCTGCGAGAAGCCGTCGCGGTCGACGGCAAGCGCGCCGCCCGCCGGCACCTGATGCGCATCGCCGGAGGCCATGATGAGCGAGCCTGCCAGCCGCATCTCGGCGTGCAGCAGGCCCACCGCATTGCTCTCGGCGTCGTCGGAGCGGAAGGAATTGGAGCAGACGAGTTCGGCCAGCCCTTCGGTCTTGTGCGCTTCGGTGCCGCGGACGCCGCGCATCTCGTGCAAGATCACGGGCACGCCGGCCTCGGCCGCCTGCCAGGCGGCTTCCGAACCGGCAAGGCCGCCGCCGACGATGTGTATGGGGTCGATGCTCATGCGGCGGGAGATAGTCTCTTGGCTGCGCGAATGCAATCGGCGTCGGGGGGAAGGGCGCGGACAAAAAACAACACCCGCCGGGGGAGGAGGTCCGGCGGGTGTCGTTTTGGTGGTCGACCTCAGGGAGGAGGAGGAGGTCGACCGTATTCGCCATCGCCGGGGAGGAGGTCGGCTCTGGCGAAATTCTCTTCGCCGTTTGAAAGGGGGCGAAACCCTTTTTAGAACAGCGCCCGCCGAGGGAGGAGGTTCGGCGGGCGCCGTTTTGGTGGTCGACCTCAGGGAGGAGGAGGAGATCGACCGTATCCGCCGGGCTCTGGGAGGAGGTAGACCCCGGCGAAATCCGTTGTCAGATCACCTGACGGGCGATCTGCTTGATCTCGGAGCGCTTGATGCCGAGATCGTCGAGTTGGCGGTTGGAAAGGCGACCCAGTTCGTTCACAGTGTCGCGGTAAGCGCGCCAATTGCGATAGTTGCGGATCAGGTTCATTTTCGTACTCTTGTCAGGGCCCCGTCATTCGGCCCGGGAAATTCAGGAAGCCTTGCGGGCGACGAAGGGGATGTCGCTGCGGCTGATGCCGAGATCGTTCAGTTCGCGGTTGCTCAGGCGGCTCAGTTCGGACACCGTCTCGCGGTAGCGGCGCCAGTTGCGGTAATTGCGGATCAGGTTCATGGTCGTTTCTCGTCTGTCTTCTTCAGGTCGCTTCATCTGTGTACGAAGCCTAGATAGGACCGACCGCTTTCATTTAAAAGTGTCGTTGGTGCATGGCAGCAATGCAAATTGTGCAATGCAACATTAATGGGCTTTCACGCCTTTGACACAAAGATGCCCGAATCGAAAAATGCTTTCAGGTCAGGCGCTTGCCGAAGCACTCTGATCCATGCCTAGCTGACGTTGGGAGACGCGAATGGCCAACTATGCCTCGAAGGTCCGGCAGGACATCATGCGCTGGCAGCAGGCCGGCCTGGTGGACGCTGCCACGGCCGCAACGCTTCTGTCGGACGTGGAAGCGAACGAGCGCAGGGCGCTGAGCTTCGGTGCGATCCTGGCCATGATGGCCGCCTTGCTGCTGGGGGCGGCGATCCTGATCTTTGTCGCCGCCAACTGGGAAGCGATCCCGCGTCTGGCGCGGGTGCTTCTGCTGTTTGCGGTCATACTGGCCGGTTATGTCGGCGGCGCGCTGCTGAAGCTGCGCGGCCAGGCGGCTGCTGGCGAGGCGCTCTGGATCGTGGCCGCGGCAGCCTTCGGCGGCTCCATCGCGCTGATCGGCCAGATGTATCATCTGCCCGGCGACGAAACCTCGGCGCTGGTCACATGGGGCATCGGCACGGCCGTGGCGGCCATTGCACTGCGTTCCAACCCGCTGACGGTTGCCACGGTGGGCATTGCCGATGCATGGCTGGTGCTGAAGGTCGCGTATGGCTTCGACATGTATCGCAGCTTCGCGTTTCCGCATCTCTTCGTCGTCATGGCGGCAGCGCTCTACGGCATCTCCTTCTGGACACGCAGCCAGCAGGCGCGGCATCTGATCATGCTGTCGCTCATTCTTTATGCCGTGCTGCTGGCGCTGGACCACGACACGCTGGTGATCGCGATCGGGCTTGCGGTCGTCTCGGCCGCCACCTTTGCCGCCGCAGTGGCGGCGCCGGAGCCTGTCGAGCGCATCGTCGGGCTTGGCGGGCGACTGCCCCTGCATGGGTTCATCGGCTTCCTCACGGCCCTGGTCATCATCCAGTTCGACCGGGCGGCCGGCAGCGGCTTCGGGTTGGCTGCCGCCGTGGCATTGGCGGGCATTGCCGCCGCGATCGTGTTCGGCGGGCGTGAAAGCCGGGGGCTGCGCTGGCTGGCCTATCTCGGCTTCGCCTTCGAACTGCTCATCATATACGGCGTCATGATGGAAACCATGCTCGGCACCGCGGGCTTCTTCCTGGCCGCAGCCCTTATCCTGGGGCTGCTGGCCTTCGTCATCATCCGGGTGGAGCGGCGCATGGCGGGCGAGGCAACGCAGGCAGGAGCAGCGCAATGACCGGAAAGAGACTGATCGCCGCCGCATTGATACTGGCGCTTGCCCAGATCGGCTTCCTCGGCTGGATCATCGCGGGCAGGGCCGCGATATTGCGCGACGGCAAGGAGGTGCTCCTGAAGGTCGAGCCGGTCGATCCGCGCGATCTCCTGCGCGGCGACTATGTCAACCTCGGCTATGACATCTCCAGCATAGCACCGGACCTCATCGCCAACCGGCCGACAGGCCAGCCCACGAGCAGCGACGGCTGGCTGACTGTGCGGCTGAAGAAGGGGGACGACGGCTACTGGCGGCCCGTCACGGCATGGCTCGGCAGGGCGCCGTCCCCGGCGGCGTCGGACGACGAGGCAGATATCGCCGGCCATATCGCCGCCGGCTGGGACCTTGGCGGCAACGCCCCGATCTCGGCCGACTACGGCATCGAGCGCTTCTATCTTCCGGAAGGCGAGGGCATCGCGATCCAGAACGACATGCGCGTGCGGCCCTTCGGCATGCGTGTCGCCCTGGCCGGGGACGGGACGGCGCAGATCAAGGCGCTGGTAGATGGGGACAGGACCCTGTTCGAGGAGCCGCTTTATTAAAGCGGGTGTCACAGCGCGCGACGAAAAGCGAAAAAGGCGGTTTTGGGGTTCCGTTTTTCGCCGCATTTCGTGTTACAAGGCGCGGAAAGGACGGCCAGGCGCGCATTCTGCGCAGCCAAATTATGGAGAGGGACCATCCTATGAAGAAGACCGTGATCGCCGCGGTGGCGATGGCTGTGTTTGTCGGGGGCTGCACCACAGACCCGTATACGGGCGAGCAGAAGGTTTCCAACACGGCCGGCGGCGCCGTTATCGGCGCACTGGGCGGTGCGGCCCTCGGCACGCTTGCCGGCGGCAATGACCGCCGCAACGCGCTGATCGGCGCGGGCATCGGCGCGCTTGCCGGCGGCGCCATCGGCTCCGTCATGGACCAGAACGAGAATGAACTGCGCGCGCAGCTTCAGGGAACGGGCGTCAGCGTCACCCGCGTCGGCAACCAGATCATCCTCAACATGCCGTCCGACGTTACCTTCAATGTCGACCAGGATGCGGTGAAGCCGGAGTTCTACTCGGTGCTGAATTCGGTGGCGCTGGTGTTGAAGAAATACAAGCAGACCACCGTCGACGTGTTCGGCCATACCGATTCGACCGGCAGCGCCCAGCATAATTTCGACCTGTCGCAGCGACGGGCGCTGTCGGTGGCGAATTATCTCACGGCGCAGGGCGTCGATTCGCGGCGCTTTGCCGTTACCGGCTTCGGCAAGACGCGACCGATCGCATCCAACGATACGGCGCAGGGCAGGGCCCAGAACCGCCGAGTCGAGATCCAACTCACGCCGCTCACCTGAGACGGCGGCCCGGGATACGAAAACGGCCCCGTTCGGGGCCGTTTTTTTTTGGATATATGCCGGAAGAGGTCAGACGCGGCCTGCGACGAGCATGAACGCCGGCACGTCGTCGCCGAAGCCGACGACCTTGTCATCGTCCTCGTCGCGGTGCTTACGGCCGAAATGCGCGGCACCGCGCTCCTTGTGCCCCGTGCCCTTGCCTTCGGCTCCCCTGCGCTCTGCCCCCTTGCGCTCTGCATTGTCGGCGCGGATGGCGTCCCTGCGGCTGTGCCGGCCCTCGGCTTCCGCCGGTACGGCCTCGGCGGTCTCGGCATCGCCGCCGCGGGCAGTCGCCTTGCGGCTGCCGTGCCTGCGCTCCCCGTCGTCCTTGCGGCCGGCCCGGCGCGGGGCGCCGCGACCCCGGCGGGGTGCGTCGTCCTCGCTTTCGTCGGCTGCGGTCAGGGTCGAAAGATCGCCATCGTGCCATTCGATGCTCTTGCCGATCAGTTTCTCGATGGCATCGATATATTTGCCGTCGGACTTGGTGGCGATGGTGAAGGACTTGCCCGAACGGCCGGCGCGGCCGGTGCGGCCGATACGATGGACGTAATCCTCGGCATGAATCGGCACGTCGTAGTTGAAGACGTGGCTGACGTCGGGAATATCCAGCCCGCGTGCGGCGACATCCGAGGCGACCAGCAGCTTGAGCTTGCCGTCGCGGAAATTGGCCAGCATTGTCATGCGCGCGCGCTGATCCATGTCGCCGTGCAGGGCGCCGGCGTTGAAATCGTGCTTCACCAGCGAGCGGAACAGCTCCGACACCTCGACCTTGCGGTTGCAGAAGATGATGGCGTTCTTCAACCCGTCCTCTTCCTCGCGGATGAGCCGGCGCAGCACCGCGCGCTTGTCCCACGGCTTGGAGCCGGACTTGACCAGCCGCTGCGTGACGGTGGAGGCAGTGGTGGCGGCCTTGGCTACCTCGACACGCACCGGCGCATGCAGGAACTGCTCGGTGAGCTTGGTGATCTCCGGCGGCATGGTGGCCGAGAAGAACAGGGTCTGGCGCGTGAAGGGGATGAGCTTGCAGATGCGCTCGATGTCGGGGATGAAGCCCATGTCGAGCATGCGGTCGGCCTCGTCGATAACGAGGATGTCGACGCCGGTCAGCAGCAGCTTGCCGCGCTCGAAATGATCGAGCAGGCGGCCTGGCGTGGCGATCAGCACGTCGGCGCCGCGTTCAAGCTTGCGCTCCTGATCGTCGAAGGAAACGCCGCCGATCAGCAGGGCGACGGTGAGCTTGTGGTTCTTGCCGTATTTGACGAAGTTCTCCTCCACCTGCGCGGCAAGCTCTCGCGTCGGCTCCAGGATGAGCGTGCGCGGCATGCGCGCGCGCGCCCGGCCCTTTTCCAGGCGGGTGATCATCGGCAGCACGAAGGCGGCCGTCTTGCCGGTGCCGGTCTGGGCGATGCCCAGCACGTCCTTGCCGGTGAGCGCATGGGGGATCGCGCCCGCCTGGATCGGCGTCGGTTGCGTGTAGCCCGCGTCGGTGACTGCGGAAAGCACCTTCGGCGAGAGGCCGAGGTCTGTGAAGCTCAAAGCTTCCTGAGCGGTCTGCGTGTCTGAGGACAAGTGTCTTGGCTGTCTTCGGCTGTTTCGGGAGCGTGGCGGCTACCGTCGCGGCAAGCGCCTCGCGCTTGCAATATGCTGCATTGCGATAGGCGCAAGCCCACGATTTGTCAACAGAAACAACTCCATTGACGAATGGTGCGGCGATATAACCTTAATGGCAATGATTAATCGCGTCGAGGAGCAGTATCAATACCTGAATTGCTCGGTCAATATGCGCTCATTCCACGAATGGCTCGGATCGAACAGGAGCGTGGCCGTGGCGCTGGGCGATTCGCGCACGGTCACCGTCGTCACCGCTTTCACCTCCGTATGGTCGGCGGCGGCGTTCACCGGGCGCTTGTCGGCTTCGAGGATGTCGAAACGCACCGTGGACCTGTTCGACAGCAGCGCACCGCGCCAGGCGCGGGGACGGAACGGACTGACCGGGGTCAGCGCCAGAAGCGGCGCATCCAGCGGCAGGATCGGGCCGTGCGCCGACAGATTGTAGGCGGTTGAACCGGCGGGCGTGGCCACCATCACCCCGTCGCAACTCAGTTCCTCCATTCTGACCTGGCCGTCGACCGAAATGCGGATCTTGGCGGTCTGGTACGATTGACGCCACAACGCCACCTCGTTGATGGCGAGCGCGGAGACCTTCTCGCCGCCGGAGGTGACCGCTTCCATTTCCAGCGGGCGGATGGTTTCAGCCTGGGCGGCGGCGATGCGCTCGGGCAGGCCTCCGACGCGATATTCGTTCATGAGGAAGCCGATGGTGCCGCGGTTCATGCCGAACACCTTCTTGCCGGTGCCCATCGTCTCGCGCAGCGTTTGCAAAAGGAATCCGTCACCACCCAGGGCCACCACGATGTCGGCCTCGGCCACCGGTCGTTGGCCGTAGCGTGCCGACAGGTTTTCCAGCGCCGCGCCGGCGTCGGGCGTATCGGAAGAGACGAAGGCGAAACGGCTGGCTTTGCTCATGGCTCCCCTGGCCGGGCTGTCTGGGAAGGCGTCCCGGCGCTGGTGCCCGGGCGCGCCGACCGCGCCGAGGTAGCATGGCCGCACCGCTCCTGCATAGCCGGTGGGCCACGGTGCCTTGCCGGGCCCGGCCATGTGTCGCTTCATCGGGTCGTTTCGTTCTGCATTCCGGCGGTCACGCCATCGTAAAGCCGCATCGTTTGTGTTAGCTGGGTACAACGGGTGGCGGGGGCGGCCCGTTTGGGGAGCGGCCATTGGTCTTGGCGCGTCTTTTGATCGTAGTCCTGCTGTTGGGAAGCTTCGCTCTGGGCTTCACCGAGCTCCTGCGCAAATCCGATGCGCTGAGCACAAGGCCGCTGTCGACTGCCGCGACGTGCGGCGACGCCGTGGGGAGGCCGTGCCCAACCCAGAAGGAATTGTGAACCGCGGCCAGCCGGAATCGAAAGACCGGGCGCAGGCGCCCGGTCCAGCTTCAAGCGCTTGTGCCATATCCCGCGGAAGGGCATGGCGTGCGTCTGGAAATTTCTATTTCAGCCGCTTCGGCCGCGGGTCGGCAAGTTCGCCAGCCAGCCGACGGTCGAGGTAGTCCGAGCATTCCTCGATCAGCAGTTCGGCATCGTTGGCGAAGAAGTGGTTGGCGCCGGGCAGGATCTTCTGCGTAATGGTAATGCCCTTCTGGGTGTGCAGCTTGTCCACCAGCCCCTGCACGTCCTTGGCGGGCGCCACCTTGTCGGCATCGCCATGGATGATGAGGCCGGACGAGGGGCAGGGCGCCAGGAACGAGAAATCGTAGATGTTTGGCTGCGGCGCGATCGAGATGAAGCCTTCGATCTCGGGCCGGCGCATCAGCAATTGCATGCCGATCCACGAACCGAAGGAATAGCCGGCCACCCAGCAGCTCTTGGAGTCCGGGTGCAGCGATTGTACCCAGTCGAGCGCGGCGGCGGCGTCCGACAATTCGCCGGTGCCGTGGTCGAACTCGCCCTGGCTGCGGCCGATGCCGCGGAAATTGAAGCGCAGCGTGGTGAAATCGCGCTTCTGGAACATGTAGAAGAGGTCGTAGACGATCTTGTTGTTCATCGTGCCCCCGAACTGCGGGTGCGGGTGCAGGATGATGGCGATCGGCGCGCTCTTTTCCTTGGAGGGCTGGTAGCGACCTTCCAGGCGACCGGCCGGACCGGCGAAAATGACCTCTGGCATCGATAACTCCACTTGCCGTACTATGCGCGGCGGCGGTCCGAACAACCCTGCCTCCGGCCGTTCCGGGGCCTTGACGGCGGGTGAACGTCTTCTTAGAAGCTAGTTTAGAATTGTTCAAAACTTGGCGGCCAAGTCATGCGTCTGGCCACCCGTGCCGCAAAGCGCGTAGATAGGATGGGTCGCCTTGGAATTTCAAGGAAATAACGCGTCCTCCTCGCCAAGCGGTCGATAAAAAGGAAACATCGGACGGAAATGGCCGGCCAACGCGCCTATCTCGACTACAATGCCAGTGCGCCGCTACTGCCGGCGGCGCGCGAGGCGATGGTCGCGGCGTGGGGCGCGGCCGCCAATCCGTCCTCGGTCCACGCAGAAGGACGCCTCGCGCGCCGCCTTGTGGAAGATGCCCGTCGCGACGTGGCGGCGCTGGTGAACGGCAAGGCGGCGCATGTGGTGTTCACCTCCGGCGCCACCGAGGCGGCGACGATGCTTCTCACCCCCGACTGGCGCATGGGCCGCGGCGCGCTCCCCATGGGCAGGCTCTATGTGTGTGCGGCCGACCACCCCTGCCTGCTCGGCGGCGGCAGGTTCCCGCCGGAGATGGTGACGCGCATCGGCGTGGATGGCGAGGGCCTTCTGGACTTCGATGAATTGAATGGCGCTCTGGCCGGACATGACAAGGCAGGGGGCCTGCCGCTGGTGGCGGTGCACGCGGCCAACAACGAGACCGGCGTGATCCAGCCGCTGGAGCGCATCGCCGGGATCGTCAAGGCTGCGGGCGGCGTTCTGGTTCTCGATGCGGTGCAGGCAGCGGGTCGCATTCCGCTCGATATGTCAGCGCATTGCGCCGATTACCTGATCCTTTCCTCGCACAAGATCGGCGGTCCGCAGGGCGTGGGCGCCATCGTCGCGGCTTCCGACCTGATGATGCCGGTGCCGCTGATAGTCGGCGGCGGGCAGGAGAAGGGTCATCGCGCCGGCACAGAAAACCTCGCCGCGATCGCCGGCTTCGGCGCTGCCGCGCGCGAAGCGCTGGGCGGGCTTGCAGGCCGATCGGCCGTGCGGGGGCGCCGCGACGGCATCGAAGAGATCTTGCTTTCGCTCGTGCCGGACGCAGAGATTTTCGGCGCCGGCGCGCCGCGACTGGACAACACGACCTTCTTCGCCGTTCCGGGCCTGAAGGCGGAGACGGCGCAGATCGCCTTCGACCTTGCCGGGGTGGCGCTGTCGGCCGGCTCGGCCTGCTCGTCGGGCAAAGTGGGACCCAGCCATGTGCTGAAGGCCATGGGGCGCGGCGAGGGGCAGGGCGCGTTGCGCGTGTCCATCGGCGCGGCCACCACAGCGAGCGACATCGAATTGTTCCAAAAGGCGCTCGCGGGCATCGCCTCGCGCCGCGCCGGCCGGAATGAAGCCGCCTGAAGGCGGCCGAGTGCAGGCTTCGGCCTGGTAGAGCGGTGCGGACCTTTTGGCCGGGTGCATTTCCGGTCGGGAAGCACTATATGGAACTTACGCTGCCTCGGACGGCGCATTTGCGCTGTCCTGCGGTGCCATAGTTTGAAAACGGCCGGGCCTTGACCCCGGCATGGACGGAGAACGCTGATGCCTGCAGTGCAGGACACGATCGATCGGGTCCGCCAGATCGACGTCGACCAATATAAATACGGCTTCGAGACAGAGATTGAAACGGAGAAGGCACCCAAGGGCCTCTGCGAAGACACCATCCGTTTCATCTCGGAGAAGAAGGGCGAGCCGGAATGGATGCTGGAATGGCGCCTGGGCGCCTACAGGCGCTGGCTGACGTTGGAGGAGCCGACCTGGGCGCGGGTCGAATATCCCAAGATCGACTTCCAGGACATCCACTATTACGCTGCGCCGAAGAACCATGCCGGACCGAAATCCCTCGACGAGGTCGATCCTGAACTGCTGCGCACCTATGAGAAGCTCGGCATTCCGCTCCGCGAGCAGGAAATCCTTGCCGGCGTGCAGAAGCCTTCCGCCGATGGCGAGGCGAGCGGAAATGTCTATGCGTCCGGCCGTGTGGCAGTGGACGCGGTGTTCGATTCCGTTTCCGTCGTCACCACCTTCAAGAAGGAACTGGCCAAGGCCGGCGTCATCTTCTGCTCGATTTCGGAGGCGATCCGCGAGCATCCCGAACTGGTGAAGAAATATCTCGGCTCGGTCGTGCCGGTCACGGATAATTTCTACGCCACGCTGAATTCGGCGGTGTTCACCGACGGTTCGTTCGTGTTCGTGCCCAAGGGCGTGCGCTGCCCGATGGAGCTCTCGACCTATTTCCGCATCAACGAGAAGAACACCGGCCAGTTCGAACGCACGCTCATCATCGCCGAGGAAGGGGCATATGTCTCCTACCTGGAAGGCTGCACCGCACCGCAGCGCGATGAAAACCAGCTTCACGCGGCCGTGGTCGAGCTGATCGCGCTGGACGACGCCGAGATCAAATATTCGACGGTGCAGAACTGGTATCCGGGCGACGCACAGGGCAAGGGCGGCATCTACAATTTCGTCACCAAGCGTGGCGACTGCCGCGGCGACCGCTCCAAGATTTCCTGGACCCAGGTCGAGACCGGCTCCGCCATCACCTGGAAGTATCCGTCCTGCATCCTGCGGGGCGACGACAGCCAAGGCGAATTCTATTCGATCGCAGTGTCGAACGGCTACCAGCAGGTGGATTCCGGCACCAAGATGATCCATCTCGGCAAGAACACCAGGAGCCGCATCATCTCCAAGGGCATTGCCGCCGGCTTCAGCCAGAACACCTATCGCGGCCAGGTTTCGGCCCACCGCAAGGCCACCAATGCGCGCAACTTCACCAATTGCGACAGCCTGCTGATCGGCGACCAGTGCGGCGCGCACACCGTTCCCTACATGGAAGCCAAGAACGCGACGGCCCAGTTCGAGCACGAGGCGACCACCTCCAAGATTTCGGAGGACCAGAAGTTCTACGTCATGCAGCGCGGCATTCCCGAAGAGGAGGCCATCGCGCTCATCGTCAACGGCTTCGTCAAGGACGTCATCCAGGAACTGCCGATGGAGTTCGCCGTGGAGGCTCAGAAGCTCATCGGCATCAGCCTCGAAGGCTCGGTCGGCTGACCCAACGAATTTTCAGGAAGAAGAAATGCTTGAGATCAAGAACCTGCACGCCCGCATCGTCGAAGACGGCACCGAGATCATCCGCGGCCTGAACCTTACCGTGAAAGCCGGCGAGGTCGCCGCCATCATGGGCCCGAACGGGTCGGGCAAATCGACGCTTTCCTATATCCTCGCCGGCCGCGAGGACTACGAAGTGACCGAGGGCGAAATCCTCTACAACGGCGAATCCATCCTGGAGATGGACCCGGCCGAGCGAGCCGCCGCCGGCATCTTCCTTGCCTTCCAGTATCCGATGGAGATACCGGGCGTGGCCACCATGGAGTTCCTCAAGGTGGCCATGAACGAGCAGCGGAAGGCGCGCGGCGAGGAGCCCTTGAAGGTTCCGGAATTTCTGAAGCGCGTGAAGGACGTGGCCGGCACGCTGGAAATGGACATGGCCATGCTGAAGCGGCCGCTCAATGTCGGTTTTTCGGGGGGCGAGAAGAAGCGCGCCGAAATCCTGCAGATGAAGCTGCTCCAGCCCAAGCTCTGCGTCATGGACGAAACCGATTCGGGCCTGGACATCGACGCGCTGAAGATCGTTGCCGACGGCGTGAACTCGCTGCGTTCGCCGGAGCGCGCGATCATCGTCATCACCCACTACCAGCGCCTGCTGGAGCACATCGTGCCCGACAGCGTGCACGTGCTCTACAAGGGCCAGGTCATCAAGTCGGGCGACAAGTCGCTCGCGCTCGATCTGGAAGCCAACGGCTATGCCGGCGTGATCGGCGAGGCCGCTTGAGGGGAACGCCATGAATATCCAGATACAACCCCAGCGCACGGCGGCGGAAGCGGCCCTGGTCGACGCTTTCGGTGAGCGGCTTTCGTTGCTGCCGGGCAACGGCGAAGTGATGCTGAAGCGCGACGCGGCGATCGAGGCGCTGAAGGCCGGCCTGCCGACGCGCCGCATCGAGACCTGGCACTACACCGATCTGCGCCGCCTGCTCACCACCGTTCCGGCCTTCGAGCCGACTGCCGAGGCCAAGGCTGTCGCACCGCTCGTCGAGGGATCGTCAGTGCTTGCGCTGCTGAACGGCGCCGCCGTCAAGGCCGCCACCATAGACGGCGTCAAGGTCTCGCCGGTTTCCGAAAAGCTCGGCGACGGCACTTATGCACCCGCGCTCGGCCCCCAGGGCGCCGACGACGCCATCGGCGCGCTGAACAGCGCCTTCGTTGCCGACGGCTGGCTGCTGGATATCGCGGACGGCACCGTGCTGGACAAGCCGGTCGAGCTTCAGAACGTTCAGGCCGGAGGGCAGGTTCATGCGCGGCTCGCGGTCAAGGTGGGGGCCGGCGTGACGGCCACCGTCGTCGAACGGCAGACCGGCACAGGCGCTGCGTTCGTCTCCTCGGTCGGCAATGTGACGATCGGCGAAGGTTCGGACATCACCTGGGTGATCGTGCAGGAGCAGCCGGAGACGGCGACCTATCTCGGCCAGTTCAACGCCTGGATCGGCAAGGATGCCCGGCTGACGCTGTTCGTGATGAACGCCGGCGGCAAGCTTGTGCGTCAGGAGATCCGTGTCGTCGCAAAGGGCGAAGGCTCCGATTTCCAGTTGCGCGGCGTCAACCTTCTGGCCGGCGACACGCACACCGACGTCACCATGGTGCTGGACCACGCGGTGCCGCATACGGGCTCGCGCGAGATCGTGCGAAACGTGGTTACCGGCAAGGCGCACGGCGTCTTCCAGGGCCGTATCAACGTGCATCAGAAGGCCCAGAAGACCGACGCCAAGATGGCCTGCAACACGCTGCTTCTGTCCGACGACGGCGAGTTTTCGACCAAGCCGGAACTGGAGATCTTCGCCGACGACGTGCAGTGCGGCCATGGGGCCACCGTCACCGAGATTCACCGCGATCATCTGTTCTACCTGATGGCGCGCGGCATCGAGGAGAAGACGGCGCGCGGGCTGCTGGTGCGGGCCTTCCTGGCCGAAGTGATCGAGGAACTGGAAGACGAGGCCATCGTCGAGACCCTGGAGGAAAAGCTGGTCGAGTGGTTCCAGCGCCATGGCTGATCTGCCGGTATCGCTCGATCACTGCGTGATCCATGTCTCGGACTGGGATCGAGCGAAGGCGTTCTATACTCGGGTCATCGGCGCCGAGGCGATCGCACGTGGCGCGGGCTATGTGTTCCGCCTCGGCGACCGCCAGTTGAATTGCCACGGCAAGGGCGTTCATGCCGAGCCGGTGGCCCGCTTGCCGGTCCAGCCCGGGAACAGCGACCTCTGCTTTTGCTGGGACGGCCCGATCGAGGACGCGATGGCGCATCTGGCCGCGCATGACGTGGCGATCGAACTCGGGCCGGTGCCGCGGTTCGGCGGGCAGGGGAATGGCATGAGTGTCTATTTTCGCGACCCGGACGGTTCGCTGATGGAGTTCATCAGTTATCATGGATGATCGGCGCACGATTGCTGCCTACGACGTCGAGGCGATCCGCCGCGACTTCCCGATCCTTGCGCGCGAGGTCTACGGCAAGCCCCTGGTCTATCTCGACAACGGCGCGTCGGCGCAGAAGCCACAGGCCGTGCTCGATGCCGTCCAACGCGCCTATGGCATGGAATACGCAAACGTCCATCGTGGCCTGCATTTCCTGTCCAACGCCGCCACCGACGCCTACGAGAAGGCTCGCGAGACGGTGCGCCGCTTCCTCAATGCCGGCAGCGTGGACGAGATCGTCTTCACCTCCAATTCCACCGCCGCCATCAACACGGTGGCCTATGGCTGGGGCATGCCCCATATCGGCGCCGGCGACGAGATCGTCGTTTCCATCATGGAGCACCATTCCAACATCGTGCCGTGGCATTTCATCCGCGAACGGCAGGGCGCAAAGCTGGTGTGGGTGCCGGTGGACGACCTCGGCGCCTTCCATATCGAGGATTTCGAGAAGAGCCTGACGGCAAGAACGAAGCTGGTCGCCATCACCCACATGTCCAACGCGCTGGGCACGGTCACGCCGATCAAGGAGATCTGCCGCATCGCGCATGCGCGCGGCATCCCGGTGCTGGTGGACGGCAGCCAGAGCGCCGTGCACATGCCCATCGACGTGCAGGACCTCGATTGCGACTGGTTCGTGTTCACCGGCCACAAGGTCTACGGGCCTTCCGGCATCGGCGTTCTCTACGGCAAGAAGGAGCGGCTTGAGGCCATGCGTCCCTTCATGGGCGGCGGCGAGATGATCGAGGAGGTGACGGAAGATGTCGTCACCTACAACGAGCCGCCGCACCGTTTCGAGGCCGGCACGCCGCCCATCGTACAGGCGATCGGGCTCGGGGCCGCCCTGGAATATATGGAAAGCGTCGGCCGCGAGCGTATCGCGGCGCATGAGGCGGACCTCAAGGATTACGCGCATGAACGCCTGCGGGCGATCAATTCGCTGCGCATATTCGGCGACGCGCCCGGCAAGGGAGCCATCGTTTCCTTCGAACTGCAGGGCATCCACGCGCATGACGTTTCGATGGTCATCGACCGCCAGGGCGTGGCCGTGCGCGCCGGCACCCATTGCGCCCAGCCGCTGCTGAAGCGCTTCGGCGTCACCTCCACATGCAGGGCGTCGTTCGGCATGTACAACACCAGGGCCGAAGTCGACGCCCTGGCCGACGCATTGGAAAAGGCGCGGAAATTCTTCGGGTGATGATGATGGAAGACGCAAGCATCGAAACTGCCGCTCCCGCTTCGGCCCCGGCCATTCCCGCCGACGAACTGGCGCGGCTGACCGACGACATCGTCTCGGCGCTGAAGACGGTCTACGACCCGGAAATCCCGGCCGACATATACGAACTCGGCCTGATCTACAGGATCGACATCGAAGACGACAGGTCGGTCAAGATCGACATGACGCTGACGGCCCCCGGCTGTCCGGTGGCCGGCGAGATGCCCGGCTGGGTGGAGAATGCAGTGGGCGCGGTGGAGGGCGTTTCCAGCGTCGAGGTCAAGATGGTGTTCGATCCGCCGTGGACGCCGGACCGCATGTCGGAAGAGGCGCAGATCGCCGTCGGGTGGTATTGAGCGCCTTGCCGCGGGTTGAAATCTTCACCATCTTAGGCGCAGAACCGTTCCGTGGGCCTTGAACCCGCGCGAGAGTGGAGAGCGATATGGGCTTCGCCGTCATGAGCATGACCGACCGGGCCGCCGAGCGGGTATGCGAGATCGTTGCGACGCGCGAGAACGCACAGGGCATCCGTGTCGGCGTGAAGAAGGGCGGTTGTGCCGGCATGGAATACACGATCGATCTCGTCACCGAGCCCAACCCGAAGGACGACCATGTCGAGCGTGGCGGCGCCCATGTGTATGTCGCACCCGAGGCCGCGCTTTTCCTGCTCGGCACGGAGATGGATTTCGAGGTCACCACGCTGCGCACCGGCTTCACCTTCCGCAACCCGAACCAGTCTTCCGCCTGCGGCTGCGGCGAATCCGTCGAACTCAAGCCCGCAGACCTCAAGGCGCTGGCAGAGGCGAGGGCGGCCGGGTGACGGGCGGCCGGATGGAGTGAGGCAGATGCGTCACTCCACCCACATGCCGGTTCGTCGGTGCCAGCCGGCGATCGATTCTTGCGGGTAGAGGTCGAACGCCTTGTCGCCCCGCCGAATATCAGGTTCCACCCAGTTGGCCTTGTATTTCAGCATCAGGTGCGTGCGCTCCCTCGGCACCGGCAGGTCGGTATCGATCGCGGACGCGAAGGGATGCACCAACTCCGGCCAGGTCGGGTCGTAGAGCCATAGGGCCGAGCCGCATTTCGTGCAGAAATTGCGTTCGCCGGTCGAGGTTTCGCATACCGGCCTCTCCTCGTCCTCGATCTCCGCGCGATAGACCCCAAGGGCGTCATCGCCCATGACCTCCAGGGTTGCCGAATCGGCGCCCAGGTTGATGGCATATCCGCCGCCGCCCTGCTGCTTGCGGCAGATGGAGCAGTAGCAGAGCTGGTAGGGCACGGGCGTGTGGCTCCGCACGCTGAAGCGCACGGCGCCGCAGCGGCAGGAGCCTTTCAGCAGAAGCGGCATCTCATCGACTCCGGGCTTGCAACAGGTCAAGCCAATATGGTTGCCTCCTGCTGGATGACAAGCTGTGGAAACCCATGGACAATGAGCGCATCGCCGAGCTTTTCGACGGCCTCGGCCCGGTCACCATCACGCGCCTGTTCGGCGGCAAGGGCATCTACCATGGCGGCGTCATCGTTGCCATCGTGCTGCACGGCGAGCTGATGCTGAAGGGAGACGACCTGATCGGCCACGAATACGAGGCGGCCGGAAGCAGCCGCTGGACCTATGTGGGCAAGCGGCACGGCAAGACCGTCGCCATGCCCTACTGGACCGTGCCGGACGGCGCCTTGGACGATCCCGACGAGATGACCCGCTGGGCGCGAAAGGCTTACGAGGCGGGACTGAGGACGGGAAAGTGAACGGCAGCTCTACAGCGCGCCTGCGATCCTTGCGGCCAGCCGGGCGTTGTTCTCCACCAGCGCGATGTTGGTTTTCAGGCTGCGGCCGCCGGTGAGCTCGAGGATCTTGCCCAGCAGGAACGGCGTCACCGCCTTGCCGGACACGCCCCCGGTTGCGGCTGCCTTCTGGGCGTCGGCGATGTAGCCGGCCATTTCCGCTGACGGAATCTCGTCCGCGACCGGTACGGGATTGGCCACCAGCATGCCGCCTTGCAGGCCGAGCGCCTGCCTCGTCATGTGGAGACGGGCTATCCCTTCCGGTGCGGCGAGCGTCAGCGGCGCCCTGAACGGCGACTGCCTGGACCAGAAGGCCGGCATCGTCTCGCTGCCATAGCCGATGACCGGCACGCCGCGGGTTTCCAGCACCTCCAGCGTCTTTTCGATGTCGAGGATCGCCTTGGCGCCGGCTGAAACCACGATTACCGGGGTGCGCGCCAACTCGTCCAGATCGGCGGAGATGTCGAAGCTGGTTTCGGCGCCCTTGTGCACGCCCCCGATGCCACCGGTGGCAAACACCGTGATCCCGGCCAGATGCGCGCAGATCATGGTGGCGGCGACGGTGGTGCCGCCGGTGCGCTCCTCGGCGACTGCGAAGGCGAGGTCGGCGCGCGACAGCTTCATGGCGTCTTTGGCCTGGGCCAGGTCCTCGCGCTCGGCATCGGAAAGCCCGATCTTGATACGCCCGGCCACCACCGCGATGGTGGCCGGCACGGCGCCCTCGTCGGCGATGATCGTTTCCACGTTCGCCGCCATGGCGGCATTGTCGGGATAGGGCATGCCGTGGGTGATGATGGTGGATTCCAGCGCCACCACGGGTCGGCCGGCGGCCAGCGCTTCGGCCACGGGCGGGTGGATGTCTATGAAGGAACTCGCGGTCTCGGGCGTCATGATCGTCTCCGGCAGGGGCCGTTCATCGATAAGGATTGCGCCGTCATGTCATGTCCTGCGCCTGCGGCACAAGGGCGAGCGCGGCCTCGAATGTCGTGGGCGTGAAATCCGGAGCGGCTTCGGGGCTTTCGATGGCGAGCATCGCCGCCGCCGCGCCTTCGCGCAAGGCCTGACGCAACCCGAGCCCGCGCATGAGCGCCGCCGTGGTCGCGCCCGCCAGGGCGTCGCCGGCGCCGGTCACGTCCGCAACGTGGCGGGGGAGAGGCGGGGCCAAGGTGAAGGAGCCTGGCGCGTCGAAGCCGATGACCGGGCCGCTGCCGGAGGTTATCACGCCAGCTGCGAGCCCCGCTTCGCGCAGGGCGGCAACCATGTCCCGGGCCGGCGCGTCCTGCGCACAGCCCGCGAGCGCCGCCGCCTCGCGCCGGTTCATGAACAGAAGCGCCAACCCCTCGGCAAGCGGCTTCAGCCGCTCCACCTTGGCCGGCGAGACGGCGATGGCGAAGACCGGCTTTTGCGCCGCCAGCGCTGCCAGATGCTCCAACGCCGCAGCCGGCAGGTTCGCGTCGACCAGCAGCGCGTCTGCCGCCGCGACGGCCTCGCGCACCTTGGCGCGCCGCACCTGCCGTGGAAACGCCAACTCGTAGAGGCCCATATCGGCAAAGCCGGCGATCAGCTCGCCGTGGCGATCGAGCAGCGCCGTATAGCTCGGCGTGTTGCGGTCGAGGAAGACGGCCGAAAGGTCGCCGATGCCGGCGCGTTCGATCGCGCGCGCCACCGTCTCGCCGGCGCCGTCGCCGCCGCGCACAGAAAGCAAGGCGGCGGCCATGCCGCGCCGCACCGCCGTGCGCAATGCGTTGAAGACGCCGCCGCCGACATCCTCGCGCATCGTGCCGGGATTGGAGGCGGCCGGCACATAGGTGCCGGAAACCTGACCGCGCCGGTCGATATGGGCGCCGCCGGCGGCGAAGATGGTCAAAGGCTTGCTCATGCCGGCTGAATATCCCCTGGCCGCGTTCGCGTACAGGCTACCCGGCTTCGCCGCGCCACGGCAAGCAAGGGGCGATTCGCTCGCCATGCGCATGCCGCTTTGTCAGGAGGCATCTCGTGCCGGCGACAGCGGTTCATGGCAAAACAAAAAAAGAACAAATAGATATTATCAATTTTTTACAAAGACTTGCGAGTCTTGCCAAAATGGAACAAAAGAGGTACATATTTGTGAAGATCACCGGGATGTCCGGCCTTCATTGACGACCAAGGGGTGATGTATCATGGCTCAGAACAGTTTGCGGCTCGTAGAGGACAAATCGGTGGACAAATCAAAGGCTCTGGACGCGGCGCTGTCGCAGATCGAGCGCGCCTTCGGCAAGGGCTCGATCATGCGGCTGGGTGCCAACGAGCAGGTGGTGGAAATCGAGACGGTGCCGACCGGCTCGTTGGGGCTGGATATCGCGCTCGGCGTCGGCGGCCTGCCGCGCGGCCGCATCATCGAGATTTACGGGCCGGAAAGCTCGGGCAAGACGACGCTGGCGCTGCACACGGTGGCCGAGGCGCAGAAGAAGGGCGGCATCTGCGCCTTCGTCGACGCCGAGCATGCGCTCGACCCCGTCTATGCCCGCAAGCTCGGTGTCGATCTGGAAAACCTTTTGATCTCGCAGCCCGATACCGGCGAGCAGGCGCTGGAGATCTGCGACACGCTGGTGCGTTCGGGCGCCATCGATGTGCTGGTGGTGGACTCTGTCGCCGCTCTCACCCCGCGCGCCGAGATCGAGGGCGAGATGGGTGACTCGCTGCCGGGCCTGCAGGCCCGCCTGATGAGCCAGGCGCTGCGCAAGCTGACGGCGTCGATCTCGCGTTCCAACACCATGGTCATCTTCATCAACCAGATCCGCATGAAGATCGGCGTCATGTTCGGCTCGCCCGAGACCACCACCGGCGGCAACGCGCTGAAGTTCTATGCCTCCGTGCGGCTCGACATTCGCCGCATCGGCTCCATCAAGGACCGCGACGAGGTCGTGGGCAACCAGACGCGGGTGAAGGTGGTCAAGAACAAGCTGGCGCCGCCCTTCAAGGTGGTCGAGTTCGACATCATGTATGGCGAGGGCGTGTCCAAGACCGGCGAACTGATCGACCTGGGCGTCAAGGCCGGAGTGGTGGAGAAGTCCGGCGCGTGGTTCTCCTACAATTCGCAGCGTCTCGGCCAGGGCCGCGAGAACGCCAAGCAATTCCTGCGCGACAACCCCGAAGCCGCGCGCGAGATCGAACTGGCGCTGCGCCAGAACGCCGGTCTGATCGCCGAAAAATTCCTGGAGAATGGCGGCCCGGGCGAGGACGGTTTCGAGGGCGAGGCCGACGTAGGATAGACCGGGCGGTCCGGCCGGACGGTTTCGGAACGAGTTGTGGATCGCCGGTCATGATGGCCGGCGATTTTCTTTTTCCTTCGCCCGTTTCGCGTTCTCGACGGGACTTCGGAATTCGGCAGCCCCGTGTTTCTGGACAGCGGTCGGGCCGGCGGATAAAAGGCCGTGTTCGGTACGCTGGCGAGGCCGGCGACTTTCGCGAAAAGGCAGCTTTTGATGAGTGGCGTCAACGAGATCCGGTCGGCATTCCTCGACTATTTCCGCAAGGAGGGCCACGAGGTCGTCCCGTCGAGCCCGCTGGTGCCGCGCAACGACCCGACATTGATGTTCACCAATGCCGGCATGGTGCAGTTCAAGAACGTCTTCACCGGGCTGGAGACGCGTTCCTACAGCCGCGCCACCACCTCGCAGAAATGCGTGCGCGCCGGCGGCAAGCACAACGACCTCGATAATGTCGGCTACACTGCCCGCCACCATACTTTCTTCGAGATGCTCGGCAACTTTTCCTTCGGCGACTATTTTAAGGATCGCGCCATCGAGCTGGCGTGGAACCTGATCACGCGCGAATTCGGCCTGGCGAAGGACCGCCTGCTGGTCACGGTCTACCATACCGACGACGCGGCCGCCGAATTCTGGAAGAAGATCGCCGGCCTGCCGGACGAGCGCATCATCCGCATTGCGACCAGCGACAATTTCTGGGCGATGGGCGATACCGGCCCCTGCGGCCCCTGCTCGGAAATCTTCTACGATCACGGCGAGGGCATCCCCGGCGGCCCGCCCGGCAGCCCGGATGAGGACGGCGACCGCTTCATCGAGATCTGGAACCTCGTCTTCATGCAATTCGAGCAGGTGACGAAAGAGGAGCGCATCGAACTGCCGCGTCCCTCCATCGACACGGGCATGGGGCTCGAGCGCATTGCCGCCGTCATGCAGGGCGAGCATGACAACTACGACATCGACCTGTTCAAGGCGCTGATCCGCGCGTCGGTCGAGGCGACGGGCGTGCCGGCCGAAGGCAAGAACAGGGCCAGCCACCGCGTCATCGCAGACCATCTGCGGGCTTCGAGCTTCCTCATTGCCGACGGCGTTCTGCCGTCGAATGAAGGGCGCGGCTACGTGCTGCGCCGCATCATGCGCCGGGCCATGCGCCACGCTCAGTTGCTGGGCGCGGCCGAACCCCTGATGTGGCGTCTGGTGCCGGCGCTGGTGCGCGAGATGGGCCAGGCCTATCCCGAGCTGGTGCGCGGCGAAAGCCTGATCACCGAGACGCTGAAGCTGGAGGAGACCCGCTTCCGCAAGACCCTGGCGCGCGGCCTGGTGCTGCTCAACGACGCCACCGAGAGCCTTACGGGAGGCGCGCGGCTGGACGGGGAGACCGCCTTCAAGCTCTACGATACCTATGGCTTCCCGCTCGACCTTACGCAGGATGCGCTGCGCCAGCGCGGCATCGGTGTCGACCTTGAAGGTTTCGATGCCGCCATGGCCCGCCAGAAGGCGGAGGCGCGCGCCAACTGGGCCGGCTCAGGCGAGGCGGCCACGGAGGCCGTGTGGTTCGGCCTGCGCGAGAAGGTCGGCGCCACGGAGTTCCTGGGCTACGAGACCGAGCAGGCGGAAGGGATAGTCCAGGCGCTGGTGCGCGACGGCGCTGCGGTCGACAGTGCGAGCGCCGGCGACACGGTCGGCGTGATCGTCAATCAGACCCCGTTCTACGGCGAATCCGGCGGCCAGATGGGCGACACCGGCACGATTTCAGGAGAGAACTTCGCCATCGAGATATCCGATACGCAGAAAAAGGCCGACGGCCTGTTCGTGCATTTCGGCAAGGTCGTGCGCGGCACGGCCAGTGTGGATGCTGCGGTGGAGCTGAAAGTCGATCACGCCCGCCGCACGGGGCTGCGCGCCAACCATTCGGCCACGCATCTGGTGCACGAGGCGCTGCGCGAGGTGCTGGGCACGCATGTGGCGCAAAAGGGCTCGCTCGTCGCGCCGGAGCGGCTGCGCTTCGATTTTTCCCACCCCAAACCCATCTCGGCGGAAGAGCTTGAGAAGGTGGAGGAAATGGCCAATGAGATCGTGGTGCAGAACACGCCTGTCGCCACGCGGCTGATGAGCGTCGACGACGCCATCGCCGAGGGCGCCATGGCCTTGTTCGGCGAGAAATATGGCGACGAGGTGCGCGTGGTCTCCATGGGCACGGCGCTGCACGGCGACAAGGCGGGCAAACCCTATTCGGTGGAACTGTGCGGCGGCACCCATGTCCGTGCGACCGGCGACATCGGCCTGGTCCGCATCGTGACCGAGGGGGCGGTCGCCGCCGGCGTGCGCCGCATCGAGGCGCTTACCGGCGATGCCGCCCGCCACTACCTCGACGAACAGGAGCGGCGGCTGAAATCGGTGGCCGCCACGCTGAAGATCTCGCCGGCCGACGTACCGGCGCGGGTCGAAGCGTTGCTGGAGGAGCGCCGCAAGCTCGAGCGCGAGCTTGCCGATGCGCGCAAGAAATTGGCGCTCGGCGGCGGCAGCGGCGCGGTCGGGGCGGATTCCGACATCAAGGAAGTCGGCGGCACGAAATTCCTCGGCAAGGTCGTGGAGGGCGTGGCGCCGCGCGACCTGAAGTCCCTGGCCGACGACGGCAAGAAGTCGCTCGGTTCCGGTATCGTCACCTTCGTCGGCGTAGGCGAGGACGGCAAGGCCAGCGTCGTGGTCGCCGTCACCGACGATCTGACAGCAAAATTCTCGGCGGTCGATCTGGTGCGCAAGGCATCCGCCGCGCTCGGCGGGCAGGGCGGCGGCGGCCGGCCTGACATGGCCCAGGCCGGCGGGCCGGAAGGAGCCAGGGCTGGTGCCGCGCTGGCGGCGGTGTCGGAGGCGATCGCCAGCGCCTGACCCCTATCGGCAATGATCCCGATAGCAAAAAAAAAGGCGGTCCTTCGGCCGCCTTTTTGTTGTCATGGGCAGGGCGGCTCACTCGTCGCCGAAAAGCACTTTCCACACGGCCGCGCCAATGGCGGCACCGATTATGGGCGCTACCCAGAACAGCCAGAGCTGGCCGATCGCACCCGTCTCTGCAAACAGCGCCGCGCCGGTGGAGCGCGCCGGATTGACGGACGTGTTGGTGACCGGGATCGCAACGAGATGGATCAGCGTGAGCGTCAGTCCGATCGCCAGCGGCGCAAACCCGGCCGGCGCCCTGGGTGCCGTGGTGGCCAGGATGATGAAGATGAAGAAGGCGGTCATCACCACTTCGATGACCAGGCCGGAGAGCAGCGAATATTTGCCGGGCGAAAGGTCGCCGTAGCCGTTGGAGGCGAAGCCGCCGGCCTCGAAACCCGGCTTGCCGGAGGCGATAAGATAAAGGACCGCAGCCGCCGCCACCGCGCCGACCACCTGCACGATGATGTAGCCGATCAGTTCACCAGCGGGCAAGCGGCCGCCCACGGCCATGCCGACCGAAACGGCGGGGTTGAAATGGCCGCCCGAGATGCCGCCGACCGCATAGGCCATGGTCACGACGGTAAGCCCGAACGCGAGCGCCACGCCGAGAAAGCCGATACCGAGATCCGGAAAGGCGGCTGCGAGCACCGCGGCGCCGCAGCCGCAGAAAACAAGCCAGAATGTGCCGAAAAATTCGGCGGCGAGCTTCTTTTGCATACTTCCCTCCTCGTGACAGAATGTCGCGGACGGAACTTATGCTGAGTCGCGATGCCCGCAAAGCGGGTGTGGCGCGGGCCCGCAACCTCCGCGCGCCCTATTTTATTAGCATAATCTAAGATAACTTAGGAAATCCAGTTCCCGCTGCCCCGACCCGCCCCGTCGCCGGCTTGCAAATGGCGGCGCCTTCCTTTACGTCCCCGCAATGATCGTCACCGTCCGTTTCGCCCCGTCGCCGACCGGCCGTATCCATATCGGCAATGCCCGCACTGCGCTGTTCAACTGGCTTTTCGCCCAGAAGCATCGCGGGCGCTTCATTCAGCGCTTCGACGACACCGACACCGCCCGTTCGAAGCAGGAATTCGCCGACGCGATCCTCTACGACCTGCACTGGCTGGGTATTTTCCAGGACGCCACCGAATATCAGTCCCGGCGTATCGGCGCCTATGATACGGCGGTGGAGCGGCTCAAGGCGGCGGGTGTCCTTTATGCCTGCTACGAGACGCCGGAGGAACTCGACCTGCGCCGCAAGGTGCGGCGCACGCGCGGCCTGCCGCCGGTTTATGGCCGCGAATCCCTTGCACTGACGCCCGAAGAGATTGCGCAGCACGAGGCCGACGGGCGCCGGCCACACTGGCGCTTCCTGCTGCCCAACTTCACCTCCGACCCCGCGCAGCCGGAGCGCACGGACATTCACTGGAACGACCTCGTGCGCGGGGAAGAGACGGTGGACCTCGCCTCCGTGTCGGACCCCGTGCTGGTGCGCGAGGACGGCACCTACCTTTACACATTGCCTTCGGTGGTGGACGACATCGACATGGGTGTGACCCATGTGATCCGCGGCGACGACCACGTCACCAACACAGGCGTGCAGATTGCGCTGTTCAGGGCACTGGGTGCGCAGCCGCCGGTGTTCGGCCACCACAATTTGCTGACCACCACGTCGGGGGAAGGACTTTCCAAGCGCACCGGCGCGCTGTCGATCGAGGGGCTGCGGGAGGCCGGGATAGAGCCGATGGCGGTGGCGTCGCTGGCGGTGCTGATCGGTACGTCGGAGAATGTCGAAGCGGTGCCGACCATGGCGGAACTCGCCCGGCGCTTCGATCCCGCGGCAACGTCGAAATCCGCCGCCAAGTTCGATCCGGACGAGTTGCAGGTGCTGAATCGCGCGCTGCTGCATCACATGCCCTTCGGCCAGGTCCGCGACCGGCTGATGGTGCTCGGTATTTCCGGCGAGCGGGCGGAGCCGTTCTGGATGGCCGTGCGCGGCAATCTCGACAAGCTCGCCGATGCGGCGTCCTGGTGGCGCATCGTCAATCAGGGTCCGCAGGAGCAGCCGGATTTTTTGGAAGAGGACCGCGAATTCCTGCGCATGGCGTTCGACCTCCTTCCCGAGGAGCCGTGGAGCGACACGATCTGGAAGGACTGGACGGCGAAGGTGAAGGAAGAAACGGGCCGCAAGGGCAAGGCGCTGTTCATGCCGATGCGACTGGCGCTCACGGGGTTGCCTTCGGGGCCGGAGCTTGCGGATCTGCTGCCGCTCCTGGGTCGGGAAGGAACGCTGGCCCGACGACCCTGACCTTGCGGTCTTCTTCGGCCGGCGGCAGAAAAACCGCCGGCTTTTTCGCCAGCGTGCGCAATGCGTCGAGGTCGAGTCCGCCATCGCGGTTGGCGAGCGTTTCCGGATCGGCGGCCGGGTCCGGCCGTGCGACAGGAACGGGCAGGAACGACGACAGTTCCTGCGCGTCGGACCGGCGCGAAGGCTCCGTTGACGGCTTGCCGGCGATGACGCGGAAATCCTGGGCGGCGGCGTTGCAGCCGCAGCCCGGCGGAACGGAGGCGCCCGGCCGTTTGTACAGATAGGCGGTCGATAGATTGCCATAGGGCTCGCCCGTGGCGGTAGAGATCATAGTGGCCGAATCCGCGCCGATGCCACGCGCGTAGAAAAGCTGCATGCGCGTGCCGGGGCAACTCGCCTCGCAGTTCTTCTGGTCGCGCTCGAAATTGCCGACTGACGCGGCATTGGACATCGGGAAGAAGTACCCATCGCAGGTGCGTACGCACATCGTGCGGTATTCGCCAGGGGCTATCCGTGCCGCACCCTGCCATTCGATGACGGTGCCGCTTACCGAACCATCGCCGAGAGGCTGCGGCGAGGTCAGGTCCATGCCGCCGCCGTGGATGCGTACCTGCTGCTCCGGCCAGCTCGCAGCGGCGGCCGCTTCCGCTCCAGGCGGGTTGTTGCAGCCATTTGCGTCGAGCTGGGCCCGAATCCGGGCGCGATCGCGGCGCGAGCCGCTTCCAGCAAGCGCGGCGCGCTTCCTTTCCAGGGCGTCCAGATTGCGGTTCATGCGGTCCTGCGCCGCGTTCAGCGCTGCGCATTGGGCGACGGTGCCGCCCAACAGGAAAAAGCCGCAGCCGGCGGCGCGGGCCCGCGAACGGGCCTTTTCCAGTTCGCGCCGCTGCCTGGCGATGGCGTCGTCATATTTGGCCAGCAGTTTCGGCCCGCCGCTGCCCTGCGAGGAGACCGATGCGAGTTCGGCCTGAAGCTGGCGGCAGACGGACGGTGCGGCTTGGGACCGGGCGATGCCGGCCGAGAAGGCGGCGACGCCAACAAGCGCGCCCGCTACCGCCAGCTTCCAGTCGATACCCCGCATGAGCCCCGTTCCACGGCCTGTTCGGCCGGGAGTCTATCGTCGGCCGGGTTAACTCTTTGCTTACCTCGCCGCGCCGCCGGGCGGGATCGCATCGCGGCTGGCCTGCTGGGTCGCCTGCGCGCGATGGGAGCACTCCGCAACCGCGATCGCGGTCATGTTGACGATGCCGCGGGAGGTGACGGAAGGGGTCAGGATGTGCGCCGGCATGTCGGTGCCGAGCAGGATGGGGCCGACATGCAGTGCGTCCAGCATGGTGCGCAGCGCCGACATCGTGATGTTGGCGGCGTCGAGGCTGGGGAAGACCAGCAGGTTGGCCTCACCCTTGAGCCGGCTGTGCGGATAGACCCGCTGGCGCAGGGAGACGGAAAGCGCGGTGTCGGCATGCATCTCGCCGTCGCATTCGAGATCCGGCGCCATGCGGGCCAGGAGAGCCGCGGCCCTGGCCATCTTCTGCGCGCTGGGCGCCTCGTGCGAACCGAAATCGGACAGCGAAACCAGCGCCGCCTTCGGCTCGATGCCGAAGCGGCGGATTTCCTCGGCCGCCAGCATGGTCATCTCGGCGATCTGCTCGGCCGACGGATCGACCGTGACATAGGTGTCGGTAAGGAACAGCACGCCACGCTGCGAGATCAGCATGGACAGCGCCGAAAGCTCCTTGACGCCTTCGCGCAGGCCGATCAGCCGGTTCACGTTGCGCAGGTGGCGGGCAAAGCGCCCCTCCAGGCCGCAGATCATGGCGTCCGCCTCGCCACGTTTCATAGCAAGGGTCGCGATCACCGTCGGGTCGGTGCGCACCATGTTGCGGGCGGCTTCCTGCGTGATTCCGCGTCGCCCGCCCAGTTCGATAAGCAGATCGACATAGTGGCGGTAGCGTGGGTCGTCCTCGGGGTTGATCAGCCCGAAATCGACGCCGGGCCGGATGCGCAGGCCATAACGCTTCAGCCGCACCTCGATGACATGCGGGCGGCCGATCAGGATCGGCTCGGCGAGCCCTTCCTCCAGCACCACCTGGGCCGCGCGCAGAACGCGCTCGTCCTCGCCGTCGCCATAGATGACGCGCTTGGCGCTCGCGGTCTTGGCGGCGGAGAACACGGGCTTCATGACGAGGCCGGAGCGGAAGACGAAGCGGTTCAGCTTGTCGATATAGGCGGCCATGTCGGTGATCGGCCGCGTGGCGACGCCGGTCTTGCCCGCGGCTTCGGCAACGGCCGGCGCCACGCGCAGGATCAGTCTCGGATCGAAAGGCGAGGGTATGAGGAAGTCCGGACCGAAGCCGGGCGTTTCGCTGGAATAGGCGCGGGCTGCGACGTCGGAAGGCTCTTCGCGCGAGAGCGCCGCGATCGCCCGCACTGCGGCCATCTTCATCTCCTCGTTGATGGCGCTGGCGCCGCAGTCCAGCGCGCCGCGGAAGATGTAGGGAAAGCAGATGACGTTGTTGACCTGATTGGGATAGTCCGAACGGCCGGTGCAGATCATGGCGTCGGGCCGCGCCGCGCGCGCCACCTCGGGCATGATTTCAGGCGTCGGATTGGCGAGTGCCAGGATGAGCGGCTGCGGGGCCATCGATTGCAGCAGTTCCGGCTTCAGCACGCCGGCGGCCGACAGGCCCAGGAACACGTCCGCCCCCGGCAGCACGTCGGCCAGGGTGCGATGCGGCGTGTCCTTGACATAGGTGTCCTTCCAGCGGTCCATCTCTTCGGTGCGGCCACGCCAGGCGACGCCGAAGCGGTCGGTGACCCAGATGTTTTCGACCCTGGCGCCGAGCGAGACGAGAAGGTTGAGGCAGGCGAGTGCGGCCGCGCCCGCTCCGGAGGTGACGATCTTGATGTCCTCGATCCTCTTGCCGGCCAGTTCGAGCCCGTTGAGGATGGCGGCGGCCACGATGATGGCGGTGCCGTGCTGGTCATCGTGGAAGACCGGAATGCGCATGCGCTGCTTCAGCTGCTCTTCGACCTCGAAGCATTCGGGCGCCTTGATGTCCTCCAGGTTGATGCCGCCGAAGGTCGGCTCCAGCGCCGAGATGGTGCCGACCATGCGCTCGATCTCCGGCGCGTCGATCTCGATGTCGAACACGTCGATGCCGGCGAACTTCTTGAACAGCACCGCCTTGCCTTCCATCACGGGCTTTGAGGCCAGCGGGCCGATATTGCCGAGCCCGAGCACGGCAGTGCCGTTGGACACCACGGCCACGAGATTGGCGCGCGCGGTGTATTCGGCGGCCATGGCCGGATCGTCGCGGATGGCAAGGCAGGGAGCCGCCACACCGGGCGAATAGGCCAGCGCAAGGTCGCGCTGGTTGCCGAGCGCCTTGGTGGCCTGGATTTCGAGCTTTCCGGGCGTCGGATACTTGTGGAAGAAGAGCGCCGCCTCGTCGAGATCCGAGTTTGCCGCTGTTTCGCCTTCACTTCTCATGCTGGCCCGTCCTCACTGGTTCCGTATTCCTTAGCATGCCGGGTCGCTTTTCGAGACGTGAAAACGCTACCCTGGGCGTCGTCTGTGCTGCCAGAAAAGCATCCGTGATCAGCAACTTGCCGCCAAAAGCTGCGGAAATGAATCAGGCTTTTGGCCGCAGCCTCAGAATGCGCTGACGTAGAGGCCGCCGTCTACCGGAATGTTCTGGCCAGTCAGGTATCCGGCATGGACCGAGCACAGGAACGCGCAGATCTGTCCGAATTCCTCCGGCGTGCCGAGCCGTTTGGCCGGAATGTCGGCGCTGATGCGCGTCTTGCGGGCGGCGGCCGCTGCCGGATCTTCCGGCGTGCCGGCCTCGTGCGGGCCGCGAAGCCGGTCGGTGTCCAGCTTGCCGGGCAGCAGGTTGTTGATGGTGACGTTGCGGTCGGCCACGGTGCGGGCCACCCCGGCGAGGAACGAGGTGAGCCCGGCGCGGGCGCCAGAGGACAGGTCGAGGCCCGGGATCGGCGTGTAGACCGACAGCGAGGTGATGTTGACGATGCGGCCGAAACCGCGCGCCGCCATGCCGTCGAGCACTGCTTTGACCAATTCGATCGGCGTCACCATGTTGTTGGTCACGCCTTCCAGGATTTTTGCCCGGTCGAGTTCGCGGAAATCGCGGAAGGGCGGGCCGCCATTGTTGTTGACCAGTATGTCGGGCTCGGGGCAGGCGGCGAACAGGGCGGCCTGCACCTCCGGCCGGGAGACGTCGCCAACCACCTCCGCCACGTTGACGCCCCAGCTTTGCCGCAGGTGCTGCGCGGTGCTTGCCAGCACCTCGGCATTGCGGCCGTTGACCACGAGGTCGCAGCCGGCTTCGGCAAGTGCCGCAGCGCAGCCTCGCCCCAGCCCCTTGCTGGAGGCGCACACGATCGCCTTCCTGCCGCGAATGCCGAGATCCATCTTCAAATCCTCCGAGGTTTCCTTGCAGGCCGTTGCAGACTTACTCCTTGTGCTGGTGCAGGGGCAACCGCCAAGGGCGCGGCCCTTTGCGGCTGTTAATCGACTAGGGTCAGGACCTGTTAATTTGGCTGGAATGGCGTTCGAGATGGCAAGAGATGCGAGGAAAAGTCCGAAGAGCGGGGTGGTTCCCCCGGTCGAGGACTTTGACGCGGCAGATCGACGCCAGCTCGATCGTCCTTCGGATCGGGCGGATTTGCACGGGCTGCTTTGTCGCAAGGCCTTGAAAGGCTCCAGCCTTCCTGCGGCCTTGCTTCGCGCATCCGCACAAATCCGCTCCGACCATTCCAACCAAATTAACAGGTCCTGACCCTAGGCCAGGCAGTTTCGCGGTAATCGGGGCCATGCTATGCGGATGCCGCGCTGGCCGGCCCGGAACCGCGCCCGACGGTACAGATTTGCGATGCTCCTGCCGCCGCTTTCACCGCAACAGAAGATCAAGCCGCGCTGGTTCGAGCCACGCATGGCGGCGCTTTTCTTCACGCTGCTGGTGCCGGGCGGCATCTATCTGCCTTATTTCCCGCTCTGGCTGGAAGCGAACGGCTTCGGCCCGGAAAAGATCGCCGTCATCCTTTCGGCGCCGATGTTCCTGCGTGTCGCCACCACGCCGCTGCTGACCGCGCTTGCCGACAAGGTGCGCGACCGGGCCGACGTCTACATCGCGCTGGTGGCGGCGTCGGTGCTCGTCTCGGCGGGGTATTTCCTGGCACCGGACTATGTCGTCGTGCTGGCGGTCTCGCTCGTGCTTGCCGTGGTGTGGACGCCGCATTCGACGATCGCCGACTCTTTGGCGCTGTCCGGCGTGCGCCGCTTCGGCTCGAACTATCCGGCCATGCGCATCTGGGGCTCGATCTCGTTTCTCTGCGCCAACCTCGCCGGCGGCCTTATCCTGGCCCATACGGGTGCCGGCGCGGTTCCCGGCGTCCTGTTCCTGTCGTTCTGCGCCGCGTTGGCCGCTGCCCTGTTCACGCCGCGCCTCGGCCGGCCGCGGCTGGCCTCGCCGCTTTCGGCTGCCGACATGCAGGACCAGGCGCCCAAGCTGCTTGAGCCCTACTTCCTCTATTTCGTCACCGGCGCCGGCGTCATCGTCGGCAGCCACGGCTTCATGTACGGTTTCGCCTCCATCTACTGGAAGTCGATCGGCATCGGCGATTCGATGGTCGGTTTGCTTTGGGCGTTCGGCGTCGTGTGCGAAGTGTGGATGTTCATGGTGTTCAACCGCATCTTCGGCGCCGTTTCCGTGGAAAGGGTCATGGTGATCGCCGGAATCGGCGCGGCGGTGCGTTGGGTCGCCTATCCGCTGGTCTGGCCGATGGGCCTCGGCCTGCCGGGCTTCTTCGCGGTGCAGGGGCTGCACGCGTTCTCCACCGCCCTGATCCTGATCGGCTTGCAGAAGATGATCGCCGAGACCATTCCCGAAGAACGCACCGGGGCTGCCCAGGGCATCGCCTATTTCGCCAATGGCGTGTGCATGGCCGGCGCCACGCTCGCCTCCGGCCCGCTCTACGACCGTCTGAACGTCGGCGGCTTCTGGGCCATGGTGCCGGTGGCGCTGGCGGGCCTGTGGCTGATCTGGCTTGCCGCGCGTTCAGCCCCACAGCGCCGGAAAGGGCGGTGAGACCAGCGAACCTTCATAGGCAAGGCCGGGTTCGCGGTCGCGGGCAAGCAGCAGCGGCCCGTCCAGATCGACATAGTCGGCGTCCTGCGCCAGCAGCAGGGCGGGCGCCATGGCCAGCGATGTGCCAACCATGCAGCCCACCATGACGCCGAAGCCCATTTCGCGGGCCCGCTTGTGCAGGGCGAGCGCCGCCGTAAGTCCTCCGGCCTTGTCGAGCTTGATGTTGACCGCGTCGTAGAGGCCGGCCAGCCGATCCAGATCGCCCGCCTCGTGCACGCTTTCGTCGGCGCAGATCGGGACAGGGCGGTCGATGCGGCCCAGGATTTCGTCCTGCCCGGCCGGCAGCGGCTGCTCGATCAGTGAAACGCCCAGCGCAGCCGCCGCAGCCATGTTCGCGGCGATGTCGTCCTCGCTCCAGCCTTCGTTGGCATCAAGAACGAGGCGGCTTTGCGGTGCTGCTGCCCGCACCGCACGGATGCGGTCGATATCGTCTTTGCCGCCGCCGAGCTTGACCTTGAGCAGCGGGCGCGCCGAATTCGCGCGTGCCTGGGCGGCCATCGCCTCAGATGCCGCGAGCGACAGGGTGTAGGCGGTTTCGAGTCTGCGTGGCACGCTGCCCAGCCGTTCGGCCACGGAGATGCCGCTGGCCTTCGCCTCCAGATCCCACAAGGCGCAATCCACGGCGTTGCGTGCCGCGCCGGCCGGCATCGCCTGCAGCAACTCCACGCGCGTCATGCCTGCCGACAGCGATGCGCGCGCAGCCTCGATGGCCGCCGCCACTCCCGCGCTCGTCTCGCCATAGCGCCGGTAGGGAACGCATTCGCCGCGTCCGGCGTTGCCGCCTTCGCGGATCGTGCAGGTGACGACTTCCGCCTCCGTCTTGGAACCGCGCGAAATGGTGAAGCTGCCGGCAATGGGAAAACGCTCGATCTCGACCGAAATGACACGCGGCATGTTTTTCTTCTCCGGCGACGACGCTGGCGGATGGTGTCGAAATCGACAGGCAGCTTGCGTCGGGCTAAACAGGGCGCCATGTTGACCATCGGCAAACGCGACGCAAGCAGCAAGTCGGCCGCGCAGGACGCGCGCCAGCCGCGCGTCGTGACGGGCAGGGAAGATGACGTGCTCGGTTGCGCCTTTTCCGGCAACTGGATCACGCGCCGGGTCGCAGCGGTCGATGCCGACATGCGCAGCATCGAAAGGCAAGGCGACTTCAAGCGCCTGGCGCTCGATTTTTCCAATGTCGGCAAGATGGACACTGCTGGTGCCTGGCTGGTCGACCGGCTGATTTCCTCATGCAGGCAACGCGGCGTGGAGGTGAGCATCCAGGGAGAGAGCCAGACGATCTCCACATTGCTCGATGCCGTGAATGAAGCGGTTCACGGCCGTGACGCAGTTCAGGTCACCCAGCAGCCCAACATCGTCATCAGGCTGCTGGAAAGGACAGGGCGGCGCGTCTGCGAGATGGGCGAGGATTTCCTGGCTGCCATGAACATACTGGGCGCCACAATCGGCGGCGCGCAGTTGAAGCTCGGCCGCGGCCACGCGATCAATCCGGCCGCCATCTTCAACCAGCTCGACCGCATGGGCGTGGGCGCCGTTCCGGTGGTGGTGCTCATGTCGTTCATCGTCGGCGCCATCGTCGCGCAGCAGGGCGCCTATCAACTGCGCTATTTCGGCGCCGACATCTTCGTGGTCGATCTGGTCGGCGTTCTGGTGCTGCGCGAACTTGGGGTGCTGATGACGGCGATCATGATCGCCGGCCGCTCCGGCAGCGCCATCACGGCCGAGATCGGCTCGATGAAGATGCGCGAGGAGGTGGACGCACTCAAGGTCATCGGCCTCAACCCGATCGGGGTTCTGGTGTTTCCGCGCCTGGTGGCGCTGGTGATCGGGCTGCCATGTCTGACGATACTGGCTAATTTTGCGGCGCTCGCCGGCGGCATGCTCGCGGCGTATCTGTATTCGGACATCCCGCCGGCCGCCTTTCTCGACCGGCTTCGCGCGGCGATCGACCTCAGCACCATTTTCGCCGGTCTCATCAAGGCTCCGTTCATGGCCATCATCATCGGCACGATCGCCTCGGTCGAGGGCATGAAGGTCGGCGGCAGCGCCGAATCGCTCGGCAGGCATGTGACCGCCTCCGTGGTGAAGTCGATTTTCGTAGTCATCATCCTCGACGGCTTGTTCGCCATCTTCTACGCGGCGATCAATTTCTGACATGGCGGCGGCGGCGGAGAAGCAGACAGGGATGGCGGAAGAGACCGGGCATGAGGAGATCGTGCTGTCGGCCTCCGACATCACCGTGGCGTTCGGCGACAACGTCATCCTCGATGGGCTCTCGCTGGACATCAGGCGCGGCGAGATCCTGGGCTTCGTGGGGGCCTCCGGCGGCGGCAAATCGGTGCTGCTGCGCACCATCCTGGGCCTGGTGCGCAAGCGCTCGGGCACGATCCGTCTGTTCGGCATCGACGTGGAGAAGGCGAGCGACGCCGAGCGGCTGGCCCTCGACATGCGGCTGGGCGTGCTGTTCCAGCAGGGGGCGCTGTTCTCCTCGCTGACGCTGAAGGAAAACGTGCAGGTTCCGATGCGCGAATATCTCGACCTGCCGAAGAAGCTGATGGACGAGCTGGCGCTGCTCAAGATCGAGCTGGTCGGCCTGTCGCCGAACGATGCCGCAAAATATCCGTCGGAGCTTTCCGGCGGCATGATAAAGCGCGCAGCACTGGCGCGGGCACTGGCGCTCGATCCCGACATCGTCTTCCTGGACGAACCGACCTCCGGGCTCGATCCGATCAGCGCGGCCGAGTTCGACGAGCTGGTGGTGAAGCTGCGCGATACGATGGGGCTCACCGTCTACATGGTCACCCACGATCTCGATTCGCTGTTCACCACATGTGACCGCGTGGCCGTGCTCGGGCGCAAGAAAATCCTGGTCGAAGGCACGATCGAGGACATGCTCAAGAGCGAGGAACCGTGGGTAAAGTCGTATTTCCGGGGCAAACGGGCGCGGCAGCTTGATCTTGCCGCCCGGCAGTAGCGATAAGTAAGCGATGGAAACCAGAGCCAACTACGTCATTGTCGGCATCTTCACGCTGGTGGCGATCCTCGCCGCGTTCGCTTTCGTCTACTGGACCGCCGGTATTGGCGAGCGGGGGGAGACAGCAATGCTGCGCGTGCGCATTCCCGGCTCCGCCTCCGGCCTTGGCCGCGGCAGCTTCGTGCTGTTCAACGGCGTGAAGGTGGGCGACGTGCGCCGCGTCTACATCGACGTCAACAATCCGACCGTCGCCATCGCCGACACGGAAATCGACCGAAACACCCCCATCACCAAGTCGACCCAGGCCGACATCGGGCTGGCCGGCTTGACCGGCCAGGCGAATATCGAGCTCAAGGGCGCAAATCCGAAGGAGCCCAAGCTGCTGGACGAGGCCGAGGAAGAGGGAAAAGTGGCGGAGATCGTTGCCAACCCCTCGGCGGTCACCAACCTGCTCCAGTCGGCGCAGGACATCTTCAACCGGGCCGACAAGGTCCTCACCAATCTGGAGGGCTTCACCCAGGACGTGCGGGGGCCGCTGACGCAGACCGTTCAGAACGTCCAGAAATTCTCCGACGCGCTGGCGCGCAATTCCGACGGTGTCGACAAGTTCCTGACCAGCGTCAGCGCGCTTGCCAATGAGTTGCAGGGCGTGTCCGGCAAGCTGGACGGCACGCTGAAGGCGGCGGAGGGGCTGCTCAACGCCGTCGACAAGGACAAGGTCCGGGAGATCGTGGCCAATATCGACGCGGTGAGCGCCAATCTGAAGCAGACCAGCAGCCAGCTCGACGGAATGCTCGACAACGTCAACAGGGCGGTGGGATCGATCACCGACTTTTCCCAGAAGACCCAGGGCACGCTGGCCAAGGTGGACGGCCTGCTGGACAGCGTCAATCCGGACGACGTGCGCACCGCGCTCGCCAATATCAAGCAGGCGAGCGAGAGCGCCGACAAGGCCGCCGCCGATATTGCCAAGGTGACGGAAAAGGTCGGCAATCGCGCCGACGACATCGACCAGACAATCAAGGATGCCCGCCAACTCGCCCAGCGCCTCAACGACGCCTCCGTGCGCGTCGACGGCATTCTGGCCAAGGTCGATCAGTTGCTCGGCTCCGGCGAGGCCAATGGCGTCATGGCCGACGCCAGGGCCACGCTGAAATCCTTCAAGCAGGTGGCCGACACGCTGAATGCGCGCCTGGGCACCATAACCGACAATCTGGCCCGGTTCTCGGGGGCGGGGCTGCAGAACATCGAAGCCCTGGTGCAGGACAGCCGCCGCTCGATCAACCGCATCGAGCAGACGGTGACCGATCTGGGGCGCAATCCGCAGCGCATCCTTACCGGTGGGGAAGGCGAGGTGCGCCAGTATGACGGGCGGGCGCGGCGTTGATGTCGATGTCGGCAGAAGGGGCGGGTCCGGGCGCGCTACCTGGAGTTGACATCGAGCCGGGCGCGCCGCAAAAAACCAAGGTCGACGCGCCGGCAACGGCGGCGCGACCGACGCACAAACGGGGATCGCGCGTGAAGTCCATCGTGTCCGGATCGGGAGCGGCATTGCTGGCGCTTGCCATTGCGGGCTGCGCCGCCTTGCCGGGCGGCGGGCCGCCGCCGCTCGACACGTTCGAGCTTTCGGCGGCCAGCGTTGCCGGGCAAAGGCATAGCAGGCGGCAGATACTGATCGCCGAGCCTTCGGCGCTGAAGGCGCTGGACAGCCAGAACATCGTCATCAAGACGGGCGCCCGCTCGATCGAATACCTGAAGGGTGCCCAGTGGGCGGACCGGCTGCCGCTGGTCGTGCAGGCCAGGCTTGCCGAGACCTTCCAGCGCTCCGGCAGCTTCGCCGGCGTCGGCAAGCCGGGCGAGGGGCTGGCCATCGACTATCAGGTCATCACCGAAATCCGAACCTTCGACGTGCGCGTCGGGCGAGGCGAAAACCGCGCCGTGGTCGAGCTTTTCGTGCGTCTGCTCAACGACCGCAACGGCGAGGTTCGCGCGCAGCGCTCCTTCACCGCGAGCGCGCCGCTGTCGGGCGCCGGCAACCCGGCCTATGTCGCGGCGCTCGACGCCGCATTCGGCCAGGCAGCGCAGGACATCGTGCGCTGGACCGATTCCACCATCTGACTGCGCCTGCTGACTGCCGGCACGCATCCGGTATTGTCCCCCCCAACGACACGGCAAGGGCTGTACCTCATGAAAAAAGGCGGGGAATTTCCCCGCCTTTTTCTTGTTGCTCATGCTTCCGGTCAGCGCAGGCGGCCGCTGGCGTGCGCCAGCATGGTGTAGACCTTGCCGGTGTCGGAGGACAGGTAGGTCTGCGTCATGACATTGTCGCGGTCGTTGCGCGACACATCCTTCAGCAGCTTCTCGAAGTCGTCGCAATAGCGGTCGACCGCAGCGCGGAATTCGCCCTCGGCCTGATATTTGCGGCGGATCTCGTCGAACGTCTGCTGGCCCTTGAGCGTGTAGAGACGGCGCGTGAACACATCGCGCTCGCCGCGCCGGTAACGGTTCCACAATTCGATCGAGGCTTCGTGGTCGATCGCCCGGGCAATGTCCACCGAGAGCGAGTTGAGCGATTCCACGACATGCAGCGGCGAACGCTGCACAGGCGTGGCGCGCGGCGCCTCCGTCGGCACCGGCCGCGGCTCTTCCTCGCGCGACGCGCCGCTCAGCAGGTCGCGCACCCAGGCGCCTTGCTGCGGACGCTGGGCGGGCTCGCGCGGGCGAAGCGTCGTTTCCGTGGCCGTGTCCAGCGATCCGCGCAGCGGGGCTGCAGCCGCTGGCGGCTGCGGGGCAGGCGCCCGGCGCGGTGGCTCGGGCGTGCGTGGCGCCGGAGGCTGCGGGGCAGGGCGCAGGCTGCGCGGCTCGGAAACGTTGACGGTCCGCCCCGACTTGGCGACGATCTCGGACAGTTCCTTGAGCGCGTTGATCTGCTCGGAAACCGCCCGGCGAATCGCGCTGGTCGATTCCTTGGCCTCCTGCGGCATCTCCACCACGCCCTTCTTCAATTCGGCGCGGGTGAGATCCAGCTCGCTCTTGATGGAGCCGGCGGTGCGCCGCATCTCCTCGGTCGCGTCAGCGAAGCGCCTGGTGGCCGATTCCATGACCTCGGCGATGGAGGTGCGGATCTTGTCGGCCGATTCCAGCGTGCGGCCTTCGGCCTTCTGCAAGGTCTGGCCGACCAGCCCCTCGAAGGAGCGCATGACCCGTTCCAGGTCTTCCGACTTCTTGACCAGGCCGACGGCGAGGTCCTCGAGCGAGGACTGACGCTCCAGAGTGTGCTCCAGATTGCTCTGTGCCGAGGACAGAAGCTCGGATGCGCTGGCCAGCAGGCGGCCATGCTCGTCGAAGCGCGTGGCGATCGAGGCCACCTCGCGCAGCGTTGCCGAGGACAGCTCGGTGAGCCGCGACGTGTTGGAGTCGACCAGACGCGCCGAACTGGCGAAGGTCTGAGCCGCCTTTTCCGTCGTTGCCGCGAAGCTCTGCGTGCTGCCGGTGAGCTGGCCCTCGACCCGGCCCAGATTGGCGGCTGCCTTCCCGATCAGATCGTTGAGCTGGGCGCTGGATGTGGACATGCGGCCGATGAGGTCGGTGACATTCTCGGCCAGCGTCGAGCGGGCGCCGTCCACGGCCGAAAGGGTTTCGGCGGTGCGGCTGGCGAGCGCGTCGACCAGAACCGCATTTTCCCGGCGCAGCTTCTCGGTGGCGCGTTCGGTGGCTTCCTCCATGGATCGCTGCAATTCGGCGCCGCCATCGGCAAAGCGCTCGACCAGGGGTCGTGCGGTCTCGTCGAGAATCTTCGACAGTTCCGCCGAGCGGGCAGCCAACATGGAATTGAGCTCGCGCGTGTTGGCGCCGATCGTGCGGGCCGCCTCGTTCGTGCTCTGGCCGATATGCTGGCCGACCGCGGCGAAGGTCTCGGCGATGACGTTGGCGCGCGACGCAAGCTGGGTCTCGGCCAGGGAGACATGCTCGCCGAGCTTCTGGCCGGCGGCTTCTGCCGAGCTTGCCAGGCGGTTTTCGGCGCTTGCCACATGCTCTTCCACGCGGGCGGCTGTTGCCGCGGCGTTGGCTGCAAGCCGCTCGTCGGCGCCCGCCAGCGTCTGCTCGATACCGCGCGCATGAATTGTCAGTTGCTCGCCCGTCTGCCGCACACGCTCCGCCACGCGCTGTTCCGTTTCGGCAAAGGCGCCGACGATCTTCTCTGCGTGGCCATCGAGCGCGGAGGCGCTGTCGGCAATGCGCGACACCAGCCGGCTGTCGGCCTCCTCGAACACGCGGCCGATCTCCGAGGCGCGACCGGACAGGTTTTCGGCGCCTTCGGCGATGCGCATGGCGAGTTGCCGGTCGGCGTCGTCGAAGATGCGGCCGAGATCGCTCGCACGCGCGGCGAGCGCCTCTGCCGATTCGCCGATACGCGCGCCAAGCCGCTGGTCGGCATCCTCGAAGTTGCGCAGGATTTCGCCTGCGCGCGTCGCCAGCGACTGGGCGGTTTCGACAGCGCGCGCCACCAGGCGCTGGTCTGCGGTGTCGAAGGTGGCGGCGATCGCCTGAGCGCGGGCGGAAAGCTCTTCCGCGCTCTGTTCGGCCCGCGCCAGCATGGCGTCCGACGTGCCCTGGGCGCGTGCCGCCAGCCGGTTGTCGGCTTCCTCGAAGGTGCGGGCGATGTCCTCGGCTCGCGCCATGAGTGCTGCCGATGTCTGCTCGGCCCGCTCCGCGATGCGGCGGTCGGCGTCGCTGAAGGTGGCGCCGGCCTGCTCGTGCAGCGCCGCAGTAACCTCCAGGACCTTGTCACGCAGTTGGGCGGCGACGACCACGGCGCTCTGTTCCAGCGCACCGCGGATATTCTCGACGCCGGCAGAAAGCGCGCGCTCCATCGTGCTCGCGCGCTCCTCGATGACACCGGTCTGCCGGCTGAACGCGTCTTCGATCCTGCCGATATCGGCAGCGATGGCGTCCGAGACGCGCGTGCTGCTGGTGGCGATCCGGTCGATATGACCGGACACGGCAGCGTCGATCTCGCGGCGCGCATCGGCCAGCTTGCCCAGATCGCCCTCCAGCACGCGGGTCAGCATGTTGCGGCCCTCGGCAAGCTTGCCGACGTGGCTGGCAATAGCTCCGTCGATGTCGCCACGGGTTTCCCCGATCTTTTCGAGATCGGCTTCGAGCGCGCGGCGCAGGATATCCCGGCCTTCGGCCAGTTTCTCGACCTGGCCTGCGACCAGCCCGTCTATGCTCTGGCGGCTCTCGGCCAGTCTGGCGAGGTCGTCCTCCAGCGCCTTGGCTAGCAGCGAACGCTCGGAAACCAGCTTTTCGGCGTGGCCGCTCACCAACTCGCTGACGCCGCGGATATCTTCCTCCAGCGCCTGCGAGAAGCGGGCGCGATCGTCGGCCAGCGTGCGCGATTGCGCCGTGACGGTGTCCTGGATGGTGGCGAGATCGCTTTCCAGGGCGCGCTTGAGGATATCGCGGCCTTCGGCGAGCTTCTCGACCTGGCCGGCGACAAGGCCATCGATGCCCTGGCGGCTTTCGGCCAGTCTGGCGAGATCGTCCTCCAGGGCTTTCGACAGCGTGGCGCGGTCGGCGGACAGCCTTTCCATGTGGCCGCCCACGAGAGTGTCCACCTTCTGGAGATCGCCTTCGAGGGCGCTCGAGAATTCGGCACGGTGGTCGGACAGCTTGCGCGCGTGTTCGCCAAGCGCATCCTGAACAGTAGCGAGATCGCTTTCCAGGGCGCGTCGCAGGATATCACGGCCTTCGGCGAGCTTCTCGACCTGGCCGGCGACAAGGCCGTCGATGCTCTGGCGGCTCTCGGCCAGCTTGGCGAGATCGTCTTCCAGCGCTTTGGAAAGGGTCAAACGGTCGGCCGCCAGCCTGTCGGCGTGCTCCTGCACGACAGTGCCGACATTCTGCAGGTCGCCATGCAGCGCCGCCGAAAACTGGGCATGATTCTGGCTCAGCCGGCGCGACTGGTCGGCGATCGCTCCCTGGATGGTGGCGAGGTCGTTTTCCAGCGCGCGGGCAAGGATGTCGCGGCCTTCTGCGAGCTTCTCCACCTGGCCGGCGACCAGGCTGTCGATGCCCTGGCGGCTCTCAGCCAGCTTGGCAAGATCTTCCTCCAGCGTCTGGGAGAGGGTGGAGCGATCGGCGGCCAGCTTCTCCCTGTGCTCCTGGACGAGCGCATTGACGCTCTCAAGGTCGCCTTCAAGGGCGCGGGAGAATTCGGCCCGATCGCCTGCCAGCCTGCGTGAATGGTCTGCGATCGCGTTCTGGACAGTGTCGAGATCGCTCTCGAGCGCGCGCTTGAGGATGTCGCGGCCTTCGGCCAGCTTCTCGACCTGGCCGGCGACAAGGCCGTCAATGCTCTGGCGGCTCTCGGCCAGCTTGGAGAGGTCTTCCTCCAGCGACTGGGAAAGGGTGGAGCGATCGGCGGCCAGCTTCTCCATATGCTCGTGGACGAGCGCGTTGACGCTGCGGAGATCGCTTTCCAGGACATGCGCGAACTGGGCGCGGTCGTCGGTCAGCTTGCGCGACTGGTCGGCTATGGTTTCCTGGATGGTGGCGAGGTCGCTTTCCAGCGCGCGCCGCAGGATGTCGCGGCCTTCTGCCAGCTTCTCGACCTGGCCGGCGACAAGCCCGTCGATGCTGGACCGGCTCTCGGCCAGCTTGGCAAGGTCGGATTCCAGGGTCTGGGAAAGCAGGCCTCGCTCATCGGCCAGCCGGTTCGCATGTTCCTGAACGGCCTGGCTGATACGTGAAAGATCGCTTTCCAAGGCGCGGCCCAGCACGTCGCGATCCTCGCCAAGCTTGACGGAGTGGTTTTCCATCAGGCCTTGAATGCGGCCGACGTCTGCTTCCAGCGCCCTGGCCAGCACCGCACGGCCCTCGGCTATCTTCTCGACCTGGCCGGCGACGAGGGCATCGATGCCGGACCGGCTCTCTTCAAGCTTCGTGAGGTCGGCCTCCAAGGCGCGCGCGAGGATGTCCCTGCCTTCGGCCAGCTTGCCGACGTGGCCGGAAACCATTTCATCAATGATGGTGCGAGTTTGAACCAGTTTTTCAGAATCATGGTTCAATGCCTCGGTCAGCCGCTTGCGACCATCCTCCAGACGTTCGAGATGATCGCCGAGCGAAGCGTCGATCGCCGCGCGGGTCTCGTTGACCTTGCGGAGGTCCTCTTCCAGGGCGCGCGCGATGAGGCCTCTGCCTTCGGCCAGCTTCTGCACCTGGCCGGTGACGGCGGCGTCGATCTCGGCGCGGCCCTCGGCGAAGCGGGCCAGGTCCTCATGCATGGCGGCCGCCATGCGCTCGCGGCTTTCGGCCATCTCGCGGCTGTGATGCTGGACGGCTTCCTCGATGCCGGAGCGGGCTTCGGCAAGCCGCTGGATATCGGTGTCGAACGCACGTGAGACGCTCTGCCCGGCAAGCTCGAGGCGACCGGTGAAATCGCTGGCCCGCGCCTCCAGCATGGCCGAGGTCGAGGTGACCATGTCGGCCATATCGGAACTGATGCGGGAACGGCTCTCGTCGATCAGCGCCGAGAGCGAATCCTTGCCGTGGGTGAAGGTGTCGGCGATCTCGCGGGCGCGTTCGACAAGCGTCTCGTTGATCTGGCGGGCACGGGCTTCGAGGGCGGCGTTGAGCTTCTGGGTGCCGGTGTCGAGCGCTTCGGCGCGCGTCTCGAACTGGCTGATGAGCGATTGGCCGCGTTCGGCCAGGGTGCGCTCGATGCCCGAAAGGCTGGTCTCGAATTCGGCGCTCAGCGTGCGCGCGGCGCCGCCCAGGAGGGAGACCATGCCGGCGGTGCGGTCGTCGAGAAGTTCGGTGAGCGACCGGGTGAGGCCGTCGGTGGAATCGGTAAGCTTGGCGATACGCGTGTCGAGCAGGCTGGCGAACGCCTCGCCGGACGTGGACAGCCTGTCGGTGATGGAATCGAGACGGCTCTCCATCGAATCGAAGACCGACATGGAGCTTTCATTGATCCGGTCGATCAGCGAGTCGCCGGAACTGGTGATGGTCATCGACAGCTTGGTCGAGGCGCCCTGGATGCTTTCGCGAATGAGGTCGCCGGCCGAGCTGATCTCGTCGCGCAGCGTCTCGTGTGCGCCGGCGATCGACGCGCGCACGCGTTCGGCATGGCCGACAACGGCCTCCCGCTCGCTGCCCAGGCCATCCACCAGCGAGCGGATGCGGGCCTCGTTCTCGGAATAGGAGCGTTCGAGCTGGCTGACCTCGCTATGGACGAGCGTCTCGAGCTCGACGGCGCGCGCCAGGGTCCGCTCGATGCCTTCGCCCATGGCGGCCACCTCGCGGCGCACCGCCTGGCCGATCATCATCACGCGGTCCTGCGCAAGGTTTTCCGGTTCGGCAAGGCGGAAGGCCACCTCCGTCATCGACTGGGCGGCCAGGCGCATGTCCTGCGCGCGGCGAATCATGGCGGCAAACGCCCAGAACAGGATAACCGGCACCAGCGCGGCAACGGCCATGCCGATCAATTCGGGGCGGGCGAGCAACTGGCCGACCGAGCGAATCTGCCAGATGCCGGGACCGAACAGAAGATGCGCAAGGGCTGCGGCACCGGCGATCCAGGCGACGGAGATGAGGGTGACGATCCAGTAGACGGTGTTGGAAGCGCGGCGGTTGAGGCCGTGGAGGAGGGTGCGGTAGTCCTTCTGGCGATCGTCATTGGCCGGCGCGAAGCCGGCCGGCTGGCCGCCATTCGGTTCGGCGGGGCGCAACTCGGCCGCATTGGACTGGCTGGCCGCAGGTGCGGGCTGCTGGGGGGCGGAGCTTTTTCCGGCGCGCGCAAGTTCGTCGGCAGCCTGGGAAATCTGCGCCTCCAGATCCTCCATCGAGGCGGCGATGTCGAGGTCGCCGCTGTCGGCCTGGGCGAAGTCCAGATCCAACGCCTCCTCGAGTTCGCGGGCGACGTCGCTGTCGAGCGTCTTGCTTGTGGTTGTCTTCTTCGCCATGCGTTCGCTACCCTGTACTGGCCGCTGCGGAACGTATTATTGTGACTTTAAGTGCCCCGCGCCTGAGGCTGAAAATCGACCTTCGTATCGTAATGACACAGGGGGGTAAAGAAAACATGCATTCGGCCGCATACGTAAAACTTTAAATATAAGGTTAACGAAGGCGTGAGTTGGGCGTGTCGGCCCAACATTTTTCACATGCCCGCATTAACGCCTTGTCCATCGTGTTTGACGAGGATGGACGGCTGCCATGCCACAAGAGAGGTTTCATGCGTGAAGAGGACGATGCGGCTTTTTCCAGGCCCGGCGGCGAGGCGTGTGGGGCAGCGCCCGCGCGACCCATCGATCTCGCCCATCTGGCGCGCCAGACCCTGGACGACCGCGACCTGGAGCGCGAGGTACTGGGGCTGTTCGTCCAGCAGGCGATTTCGGTCCGCGACAGCATCGCGGACGCCGACACGCAACAGCGGCGCCTGTTGGCACACGGGTTGAAGGGAGCCGCACGCGGTGTTGGCGCCTTCGTCATCGCCGATTGGGCCGCCGAGGTGGAGAAGGACCCGCAGGACGTTTCGGTCCTGCCGCGCCTGGGCGAACTGATCGAGCAGGTCCGCGATTTCATCGCCGCCATCGACCGCTGACCGCATTTTTGGAAAAGCGTCACCATACGGCGATTTTGCGCCGCAGTTGACTTGTCCGTATGAGCGATTATCTCGGGCGCGGATCTCCATCAGGTGACGGAATGACTAAGCTGACCTACATCGCCTTCGACGGCACTCGCTATGACGTGGAGGCCGAGAACGGCTCGACCGTGATGGAGAACGCCATTCGCAACGCCGTCCCCGGCATCGAGGCGGAATGCGGTGGTGCCTGCGCTTGCGCTACCTGCCACGTCTATGTCGACGAGGCGTGGACCGAACTGGTCGGCGAACCGGAGGCCATGGAAGAAGACATGCTGGACTTCGCCTATGACGTCCAGCCCAATTCGCGGCTGTCCTGCCAGATCAAGGTGCGCGACGAACTGGACGGGCTCGTGGTGCGCATCCCCGAGCGGCAGGGCTGATCCCGCTATTCGACAAGCACCGGGCTTTCCGTCTGGTTGCTGCCGCGCAGCGGCTTTTCCGGCATCAAGAAGAACGCGATCAGCGAGGCAACCAGCATCGCCGCGCAGACCAGGAAGATCATCGCGAAGGGGGCGGCGGAGGCGAGCGAGATGCTGATCTGGACGCCTTCGCCCATCAGCGGCAGGTCATAGGCCAGCGCGACCGCGCCCAGCAGGGCCACGCCGAGCGCGGCGCCCAGCGAGCGCAGGAATGTAAGCACGCCCGTCGCCACGCCCAGGTGCCTTTGATCGACCGCGTTCTGAACCGACACCGTGGCGACCGGGAACGTGGCGCCGGTGCCGATGCCGACGCCCACGGTCAGGATTTCCACAACCGTCAGCGAGGCACCATCGGCCAGATAGGCCAGCCCCAGCAGGCATACTATGGCGAAGGCGGCGCCGAAGATCGCGATTCGCTTGTAGTGCACGAAATGCGCAACAAGGCGTCCGCTCATGGTGGCGCCGAACACGGTGCCCAGCAGCAGGCCGAGCAGGGCCGTGCCCGATTCGCTGGCGGTGAGATTCAAATAGGACTGAAAATAAACCGGCAGGTAGACGGCAAGGCCGACATTGGCCGCCTGCAACACGAACATCGACAGCGTGCCGGCCAGCACGATCGGATTGCCCAGCACTTCGAGCGAGATCAGCGGCTCGACCGCATGCATGACGCGCAGCGCAAAACCGGCCCAGAACAGCGCCGACAGGCCGATCAGGCCGAGGACCTGCGGTGAACCCCAGGCATAGGTGGCGCCGCCCCAGTTGAGCGCCAGCAACAGCAGCGCGGTGGCAACGACGAGCAGCAGCGCCCCCAGGCCGTCGATGCGGTGGCGGTGAGCCGCCACCGGCAACTTCTTCAGCGGGTTGTTGATGATGGCCATGGCCAGCATGCCGAGCGGAATGTTGATCCAGAAGATCAGCGACCAGTGCAGATGCTCGGCGAAGGTGCCTCCCAGCAACGGCCCGGCAACGCTTGCGACGGCCCATGTGCCGGAAATCCACGCGGCATAGCGCGCCCTTTCGCGCGGTGGGACGAGATCGCCGATGACCGTCTGCGACAGTGCGAAAAGGCCGCCGCCGCCAAGGCCCTGCACCGCGCGGCCGATGATCAGCACGAGCATGTTGGGCGCCAGCGCGCTCACCAGCGATCCCGCGAGGAAGATCAGGATGGCCGCATAGATGGTGGGGCGGCGGCCGTAAACGTCGGAAATCTTGCCGTAAAGCGGAGCCATGGCGGTGGCCGTCAGGAGATAACCGGTCACGATCCAGGGCAGATACTGCGCGTGACCCAGCGCGTGGGCGATGGTGGGCATGGCCGGCGCGACGATGGTCTGGTCCAGCGCGGCCAGGAGCATGGACAAAAGCACGCCGCCGATGATGGCGTTCTTCTCGCTTTCCGTTATCGCCGGTGCCGCCCCGGCGGGGGCCGCATTCTGTCTGACGGGCTTGTCCATCGATTCGTCTGCCGCGCTGTTCGTCCACTGTCCGATGCGGGTTGCCCAAGAGCCTATGCGGCTCATGGGACCGGCACATGGTCTTGGCTGTGGGCCTCGCAAGGGACACGAGGCTTCGAATCCCTCGGCGGGATCGCCGGACTACCAACCGGCGCGCGTTTCCTTGAAACAGCGGCGCGGGAGATAGCAGACCGGCGCGGGAGTGTCGAGAACGGCTTCGGCCGCGTGCCGAAAACGTGACTCCGGCCCGGCTTGTTCCAAAATGGCTCAGGTCCCGAAGGCGCCGACGGGGTGCTGCACCTGTCATGGTGCGGTTTCGGCAGGCCAGGCTGGCGTTTTCGGAGTCCGGCCCGGCACTTTTTGTTCAAAAAGAAGTCATCGTGCCGCCACACCCTACAGCGACGGCCGTAGCACCCTAGTTGTGTGGGCAAGGCCCCGCGGTCCTCTCATCGTCATATTTTACCGGCCGCGCGTCTATGGATTGCCCAGGAACAAATCGGAAACATAGAGGAGATTGACCATGATCCGGGATCGTGAAGACGACACGTGCGGGCAGGCTCTGGCCGCCACGCGGCGCACGCTGCTGCAGGTTGCGCTCGGTGCCGGCGGGGCTGCCACGCTCGCGGCGCTGGGCGCCTTGCCGGCCTCCGCTGCGGCCGCCGCCAGGGAAGGAGACTTTCCCAAGCACAAGGAGTGGAAGTTCGCCTTCGTCAACCACGTCACCACCAATCCGTTCTTCGTGCCGACGCAATACGGCATCGCCGATGCCTGTGCGTTGCTCGGCTGCACCTCACAATGGACGGGCTCGCAGAAGTCCATCGCTTCCGAAATGGTAAATGCCATGAATACCGCCATTGCCGCCAAGGTGGACGGCATCGCGGTCTGCCTCGTGGACGAGCACGCCTTCAACGATCCGGTCAAGAAGGCGCTGGACGCCGGCATCCCGGTGTTTGCCTATAATGCCGACGCCAAGGGCAACGGCCGGCTGGCCTATATCGGCCAGGATCTTTATCTCGCCGGCAAGGCGCTGGGCGAGCGCATCGTCAGCCTGGTGGACGAGGGCGAGGTGGTCGGCTTCATCGCCACACCCGGCCAGCTCAACATCCAGCCGCGTCTCGACGGCGCCGCCGACGCCATCAAGGCTTCGGGCAAGAAGATCAACTTCACGCAGATCGCCAGCGGGCCGACCGTCAACGAGGAGGTTTCGCGCGTCGACGCCTACTATGTCGGCCACAAGGACGTGAAGGGCATGTTCGCCGTCGATGCCGGCAGCACCATGGCGGTGGGCAAGACGATGGAGAAATACGGGCTGCACGGCAAGGGCGTGCGGGCCGGCGGCTTCGACCTGCTGCCCGAGACCCTCGATGCCATCGACAAGGAGCATCTCGACTTCACCATCGACCAGCAGCCCTATCTGCAGGGTTTCTACACGGTCATGCAGATGTTCCTGTTCCAGATGTCGGGAGGCCTTACGGGACCCGCCGACATCAATACCGGCCTGAAGTTCGTTACCAAGGACGGCGTCCAGCCATATCTGAAGACGAAGAGCCGCTACGAGGGCAATTCGAAGGAAGAGAAGCTGGTCGAGCGCTCCGGCCCGATCGCCGGCTGAGGATGCGCAGATGAACGAGGACGGCCGCGTCGGGCTTCGGCAGAGCGAGGGGAGCCGCGCAGCCGACGTGAACGGGGCAGGGCAGGGCGGCCTGCCCCCGCAGCGCGGGGCCTGGAGCCGTGTCGCGGCCGCGGTGTTCCGCTACCGCGAGGCCAGCATCGTGATCGCCGGGCTGCTGCTGGTCGTCTATTTCCAGTATTCCAGCGCGGCCTTCCTGTCCCCGGACAATTTGCAGAATCTCGTCCAGTTCACTGCTACCACCGCCATCATCGCCGCCGGCGAAGTCATGGTGCTCGTGTGTGGCGAACTGGACCTGTCGGTGGGCATGGTTTACGCGCTGTCGCCCTTCATCATGTATTTCGCCGCCGACGCCGGCGTGCCGGACTGGCTGGCGGTGGTCGCCGGAGTGGCGGCCGCGGGCGTGGTGGGCGCCCTCAACGGCTTCATCACCACGTTCCTGCGGTTGCCCTCCTTCGTCACGACGCTGGGCATGCTCTTCCTCATCAACGGCTTCACGCTCACCATTTCGGGCGGCTTCCCCGTGCAGCCGCAGGCGGGCGACACCTTCACGCAGATCTTCGGCGCCAATCCGTGGGCGGAATTGGCCTGGGCGGTGGCCATCGCCCTCGGCCTGCAATTCGTGCTGATGAAGACACGCTGGGGGCTGCACACCATCGCCACCGGCGGCAACCCGACCGGCGCGGCCGAGGTCGGCATCAAGATACGCGTCATCAAGACCGGCAATTTCATCCTGTGCAGCGCGCTTGGCGGCTTCGCAGGCATTCTGGATGCCTTCCGCATCGGTTCGATCGACCCGCTGGCCGGAGGCAACGAGATCATGTTTGCGGCCATCGCCTCGGCGGTCATCGGCGGCACGCTGCTGACCGGGGGACTGGGCACCACGGTCGGCGCTTTCCTCGGCGCGCTCGTGCTGGCCATTCTGAAGGACGGCTTCACGCTTCTGGGCGTCAGCGCCTTCACCTTCGACATGATCCTGGGGGCTGCGATCCTGGTGACGATGGCGATCAATATCCATCTCAGCCGGTTGCGCGATTAGGGAGGCACCGATGGAAAAGGCGGTTTCAGGCGAGGTGCTGCGCGCCGAGCATGTGGCCAAGCGTTTCGGCCAGGTCACCGCGCTGCGGGACATAAACCTGCGGTTGATGCGCGGCGAGGTTCTGGGGCTTCTGGGCGACAATGGTGCGGGCAAGTCCACGCTGGTCAAGATATTCACCGGCTATCTGCAACCCACCAGCGGCCAGCTCTATCTCGACGGCGTGCCGGTGACGTTGCGATCGGTGGCGCATGCGCGCAGCCTCGGTATCGAGGCGGTCTACCAGGACCTTGCGCTGGTCAACGAGCTGAACGTTTACCGCAACATGTTCCTCCAGCGCGAGGCCGTGTTCGGCGGCCCGCTCGGCATCCTCGACGACAAGACCATGCGGCGCGCTGCGCTGGCGCATCTGGAGCGCATGGGCGTCAACATCCCCTCGGTGGACGCCGAAGTGTCGCGGCTGTCGGGCGGGCAGCGCCAGGCGATCGCGGTCGCCCGTTCGGTCTACCAGAAGGCCAGGATATTGCTTCTTGATGAGCCGACGGCGGCGATGGGCGCCAAGGAATCGGCGCTGATCCTCGACGTCATCCAGCAACTGAAGGAAGACGCGGACATGGGCATCGTCATCATCGCCCACAATTATGCCCAGATTTTCGATGTCTGCGACCGCATCAACCTAATCGAGGGCGGCACCATCGTTTTCGACAAGCCGACCTCCGAGACTTCCGTGCAGGAACTGACCGACATGGTGGTGCGCGAATATCGCAGCGCGCGCCGCAGCGTGCGGGCCGGCCGCTGATTCGCCGCGATTTCATCGCCCACAATGATTGAGGGGACCGGAGACGCCGCATGGCGCCACCACAAGCGGGTCACGGCCCCGGCTGCGGGTCGACTGCGGCACTTCCGCTTGCCTCGGGGCGGGGAACCGGGTAGGCGCCGTCCGGTATTCCGCAGGATTCGGGACGATGACACCGCGACGGGCTTTTGTGTTTCCCAGGGAAAACCTCGCCGTGGCGGGCATCGCGATCATGCTGCTCGGCTATTTCATGTTCGCCCTGAACGATGCGATGGGCAAGTGGCTGGTGGCGAGCTTTTCGGTGGGGCAGGTTCTTGCCGTCCGCTCCCTAGGCGCATTCGTCATCCTTGCCCCGATGATCGCCAGGCAGGGGCTGTCCAGCCTCACGCGCCACGAACGCCCTGAACTGCAGTTCCTGCGGGTTGTGTTCGCCACCGCAGATACCGCGCTGTTTTATGCCGCGGTCGTCTATCTGCCGCTGGCCGACGTGATGACCTTCTACATGGCCGGGCCGATCTACATTGCCGCGCTGTCGCACGTCTTTCTCCGCGAGAAGGTCGGCTGGCGGCGCTGGCTGGCCATCGTCGTGGGTTTCGGCGGCGTGGTGGTGGCGCTCAGGCCGTCGACGGCGTCCCTGTCGCTGCCGTCGCTCTTCGCGCTTGTCGGCAGCGTGTCCTTTGCCATCTCGATGATCCTCGGCCGGCGGCTGCGGGGAACCAGCGACACGGCGCTGGTGACGTGGCAGACCCTGGGCTCGCTCGTGCTGGGGCTCGCGCTGGCGGCCACGGACTGGCGCGGCGCCGACGCGCTCGACTGGTCTGCCATGCTGCTGCTCGGCATAGTGTCCTGCCTGGCGCATCTCATGATCACGCGTGCGCTCAAGCTGGCACCGGCCTCGACGCTTGCTCCCCTGCAATACACGCTGCTGCTGTGGGGCATCGTCTTCGGTTTTGTTTTCTTCGGCGATGTGCCCGACAGCCAGTTGCTCGTCGGCTCGGCAATCATCGTGCTGGCGGGCCTGTTCATCTTCCACCGCCGCAAGGTGCGGGCGCAAAGCTCGCCTGAAGACGTCCAGCGTGGTGCGCACTGAAACGGGAACTTCCGCGTCAGAGGTAGTTCTCGATCTTCTTGCCGACGGCGAGAAAGCGCAGCGGATTGATCGCCTCGCCGTTGCGCCGCACTTCGTAGTGCAGATGCGGGCCGGTCGAGCGGCCGCTGCTACCGGTCTGGCCGATCACGTCGCCCGCTGCGAGCTGTTGGCCGACCGAGACCAGGATGCTGCTCAGGTGGCCGTAGCGTGTCGTGAAACCCTGGCCGTGGTCTACCTCGACCATGCGCCCGTAGCCGCCGTTCCAGCCTGCCTTGACGACGATGCCCGGTGCCGTGACCCTGGCTTGCATTCCGGTAGGGGCACGGAAATCCATGCCCGAATGCAGCGCTGCCGTGCCTAGCAGCGGATCGGTGCGCACGCCGAAGGGGCTGGTGACGGCATGGCCCGGCGCCGGGTTGGCGAGCGGCAGGCGGCGGGCCTCGTGCTTGAGCCGGTCGAGCGCGTCGAGCGCGTCGTCCAGTTCCTTCACCTTGGTGTCGAAGACGGCGGAGGGATCGAGCGGCACCAGCGGCCCGCCGACGTCGGTTTCGCTCTTGCCGAGGTCGTTGTCCACCGGCAGGCCGGCCGCTTCCAGCGCCTCCGAGATGGCGTCGGCGTTTTCGTAGGCTGAATCGGCCAGTCGGGTCAGCCGGTCGATTTGCTCGTTCTCGATGCTGCGCAGCGAGCGGTTGATGGATACGAACAGCTTGTCGGCGCGATCCACAGCACTTTCGCCCGCCGGGAGCTGGCCGCGCGTGGACCAGAAGGCGAACGGCCGCGCCTCGCCGGTGGCGAGGCTGGCAAGCTGCGCCTGCGGAGCGGCGTCGTCGATCGTCGTCGTCTGCGCCCGCACGTCGGGTTTTTCGCCGGGCGCCGGCACGGCATCCGGCAACATTTTCCCGACCTCGCTTTCGGCGCGCTCCAGCAATGGTCCGAGGCGGCCGTGGCGTTTGGAGAGCTGCGTCTGGCGCTCCAGCAATTCGCCGACCTTGGTTTCCATGATCTGCTGGTCGAGGAGCTGGCGGCTGGTGATGCGGTCGACCTGCGCGCGCAGTGCGGAGATGCGGTCCTCATAGGCCTGCTGCATGCGCGCCTGCCTTGCGTCGGCCGCGCCGATGAGGTCGTCTCGGAATACCAGATAGGAGGTGGCCAGCAGATAGCCGACCGCTGCGGCGGCCAGCGCCGAGCCGGCGAAGGTCGCCAGCCACGGGCGCACGGTGAAGTGCCTGATTTCGTCGCCGCGCGCGATGATGACCGTGTGCGGCTCCTTGCGCTTGCCGAATACCGCGGACTGACCGGATGCGTTCACGGGAATCAAGCTTTCGTATGCAACGTAAAACGATGGCTTGATTACAACCCGTTAAGGTTAACAAAGCTTTGCCGGTTGCATCTCACGACGCGAAGGCTGTCGCTGCATGAGGCGTCAGAGCGCGCGCACGGCCTCCAGCACTGCTTCGGCGTGGCCCTTGACCTTCACCTTGCGCCAGATGCGGACGATCCGCCCGTCCGCGCCGATCAAGAATGTGGCGCGTTCGACGCCCATATAGGTGCGGCCATAGAGCTTCTTTTCCACCCACAGTCCATAGGCTTCGATCGCTTCGCGTTCCTCGTCGGCGACGAGATCGACGCCGAGACCGTGCTTGGCCTTGAATTTGTCATGTTTTCGGGTGCTGTCGGGAGACAGGCCGATGACGGCCGCGCCGGCTTTCTCGAAATCCGGTTTGAGCCGGCTGAAATCGAGCGCCTCGGCGGTGCAGGAAGGTGTATCGTCGGCCGGGTAGAAATAGAGCACGACCGGTCTGCCGGCGAGGCCTGTAAGAGCCAGCGCGCCGCCGCCGTCGCGTGGAAGGTGAAAATCGGGCGCCGGATCGCCCACCTCGAGATTTGCCATGCCCAGTATCCTGCTTCTGGAACCCGCCAGGTTGCGTGTAAGGGGCATCGATATATGGTCGATCGGGGATTCGTCCACAGGTCCGGGATGATGATGCGGAAGCGCTTGGATAGGAAGCTTGGATAAGGAGCCGCCCCGGCACGAGAAGATCAGGTTCAGGCGCGGCGAGATCGCCGATCTCGGCGCTTTGCCTTCGGCCTGCGTGGTGCCGCCGCTCGGCAAGGCGGCCATCGGCCGCCGAGCGCGTCTGCTTGCCCGTCTGGCGCTTGCGGCAGGCGGGTTCGTGCTGCTTCTGGCGCTGGCCGTCTATGCGCTCGGGGCTTCCGGCATCGGTGCCGAGCGTCTCCGGACGGAGGCCGAGGCGGCCATCGAGAAGATGGCGGGTGTCGATGTCGCAGTTTCGCTTGGAGCGGCACGCATCACGCTCGACGGGTCGAGCTTCCTAGCGCTCCAAGTTCGCGACGTCACATTGAAAACGGCTGCTGGTGTGCCTGTCGCGGAGGCCGGTCTGGTGCGTTTCGGCGTGCGCCTCATGCCGCTGCTGTCGGGCGAGATCAGGCTGACCAGCGCCAGGGTTGCGGATGCCCGCTTCTACGTCGATGCCATACCTTCCAGCAGGGGAACCGACTGGCTGGCCGATCTGCGCAATCACGACGGTCTCGTCGATCCCGACAAGGTGATCGCCGCCGTGTTCGGCTGGGCCAACGGAGCGCTGGACGCAGTGCGGCTGGATTCCCTGCGCGAGGTGCGGCTCAGGCGGGTGGTCTTCGTGCTGCCGCAGGACACGCCTCTCAGGCAACTCGCCATCGCCGACGCGACCCTTTCGCAGAGCGGTCGCGACCGGATGGAGCTATCCACCGACGCCGACATCGACGGTCGCGCCGTCACCCTCGATGCCGCCGCCGAGCGCGACCCCCAAAGCCGCCGCGTGACGTTGCTGAACGCCGAACTGGACATCGAAGGGCCGGGGGACACCGTTCCTGGCGGTGGCCGCATGGGCACGTTTGCGTTGCGGCTGTCCGGCTCGGAAGGGGGCAGCACTTCCCCGTCGAAGCTGGCCATAGCAGTGTCGTCTGCGGGCTCGGTTCTCGATCTCGGCAAGGAGGGCCTTTTCAGCGCCGACATCGATATGGCGGCGGCGCTGGAGGCGGGCAGCGGAAAGCTTTCCGTTGATCGCCTGCAGGTGACGAGCGGGCGCTCCCGCTTCGATTTCGAAGGCTCGATCGGGCCGAAGCCGGCAGAAGGAACCCCGGGAGAGGAACCTTCCTACCGCTACGATTTCGTCACCAACGCCTCGACGCTTGCCCCGGCGGATTCGCCCGAACCGGCGATGCAGTTCATTGCGCGCGTCGCCGGCAACTATGCGACGGCGAGCCATGTGCTTTCGGCCGACGATATCGCCTTGAAGACGGGAGCGGAGGGCGGTGTGCTGGGCCATGCCCAGGTCGACTTCGCCGATGCAGGCTCGCCGGGCATCCTGCTCGCGCTCACCGTGCACAATATGCCGGTCTCGCATGTAAAGCAGCTCTGGCCCTGGTTTTCCGCCACCGGCGCCCGCAAGTGGGTCATGGAGAACCTGTTCGGCGGCCGCGTGGCGGAAGCCCAGCTCCAGTACAAGGTCGCGCCGGGTCGCCTCGGCAATGGCATTCCGCTGAGCCGGGACGAGGTGTTCGGCCGCTTCGAGGTCGAGGGATCGCGCTTTGACACCGCCGGCCGCATCCCGCCGGTGCGCGATGCGGTGGGCGCGGTGGAATTCCACGGCAGCGATGTCGAGATTTCGCTGAAGTCGGGCACGGTCTACATGCCGAGCGGGCGCACGGTTGCGGCCAGCGCCGGCACGCTGAAGGTCCAGCAGGCCCATGTGCGTCCGGTGATCGGGGCGCTCGATATCGACGTGGCAGGCGAGGCGCCGGCGGTGGCCGAACTCGCCTCCTACGAGCCGATCAATGCCATGCGCCGGGTCGGTATCCTGCCGGAAGAGCTGTCGGGAACGGTTACCGGCAACGTCAAGGCCGACATTCCCTTGCAGGCCGGCGTAGACAGCGACCGGCTCGGCTGGCTGGTGGCGCTGGATTATCAGGGCCTTTCGCTGGCCAAGCCTGTCGATGGCCAGACGGTGACCGCCGCCGACGGCTCGATCGTGGTCGATCCCGACAAGGCGGTGATCAAGGCCGGGGCCAGGCTCAACGGTATTCCCGCCGAGATCGATCTTGTCGAGCCGCTGGCGCCGGAGGGGCCGCCGCGCAGTCGCAAGGTTGCGCTGGTGATCGACGACAAGGCACGCGAAGCCTTCATGCCGGGCCTTTCCGCGCTGGTGTCCGGCACGATCAAGGTTGCGCTGGACAAGCGGCAGGACGGCAGCCAGAAGGTGGCGGCCGACCTCACCGGTGCACGGCTTACCATTCCCTGGGCCGGCTGGAGCAAGGGGCCGGGTGTGCCGGCCGACGTCTCTTTCACGGCGAGCAGTTCCGGCAGCACCACGACGCTCTCGGATTTCGGCCTGCAGGGCAAGAGCTTCGCCATCGACGGCTCGGTGTCGCTGTCGGGCGGTAACCTGGCTTCGGCCAATTTCAAGCGTGTGCGGCTGAACCGCGGCGACGATGTCGCTGTCTCGGTGCAGCGTTCGGGCGGCGGCTATGCGGTGAAGATCAGTGGAAATTCGCTCGATGCGCGGCCGCTCATCAAGCAGTTCCTGTCGGACGGCCAGACCGCCACCAAGGCGGCGGGCGGGGAGAGCATATCGGTCAGCGCCAATGTAAATGCGCTGACCGGCTTCCACGACGAGCAGCTTTCGGACCTGTCTCTGAGCTACAGCGCCGCCGGTGCGAAAGTGAACGGGCTGAAGGTGAGCGCGATGGCGGGTTCGGGCGGGGCAGTCACCCTTTCCGATACGTCCGGCGCCGATGGCCGCACGCTGAACATGCGATCGGCGGATGCCGGCGCGATCCTGCGTTTCCTCGACATCTATCCGCATATGCGCGGCGGCGGCATCGCGCTGAAACTGTCAGGTGCCGGGGCAGGGCCGCTGCACGGCAGCGTGGATGCGCGCGACTTCCTCATCGTCGACGAACCCAAGCTGGCCTCGATCGTCTCAACCCCGCCCGCGGGCGATAACCGCAGCCTCAACCAGGCGGTGAAAGGCAGCATCGATACGGCGAAAGTCCAATTCGAGCGCGGCTATGCCGAGATCGAGAAGGGGCATGGCTACCTCAAGCTCGCCAACGGCGTGCTGCGCGGGCCGCTGATCGGCACCACCTTCCAGGGCACGCTCTACGACGAGAACGACCGCATGGACATGACCGGCACCTTCATGCCGGCCTATGGCATCAACCGCATATTCGGCGAGCTGCCCCTGGTGGGCGCGCTGCTCGGCAACGGCCGCGACGGCGGCCTGATCGGCGTCACCTACCGGCTGAAAGGCGACGCCAGCAAACCCGACCTGCACGTCAATCCGCTGTCGGCGATCGCGCCGGGCATCTTTCGTTCGATCTTCGAATACCGGTGAGAGCGGCGGCGCTCAGGCCGCCCGCACCAGAATGTGCTTCTTCTTGCCGAGGGAAAGCTTTATCGCGCCTTCCTCACCCAGATCCTGAAGGGTGACCATGCGCCGCTCGTCCGTGACCGGCGCGTCGTTGAGGCGCACCGCGCCGCCCTGCACATGCCGGCGGGCTTCGCCGTTCGAACCGGCAAGCCCGGCCTTCACGAACAGGGAAAGCAGGCCGATGCCGGCCTCCAGTTCGGCGCGGGGAAGGTCCACGCCGGGCAGCGTGTCGGCGGTGAGGCCCTGCTCGAAGGTCTGGCGCGCGGTTTCCGCTGCCTGTTCGGCCGCGGCCCGGCCATGCAGCATCGCCGTCACCTCGGTGGCCAGCACTTTCTTGGCCTCGTTGATCTCGGCCCCGCCGAGGGCGGCCAGTTTCGCGACCTCATCGAGCGGCAGGGTGGTGTAGAGCTTGAGGAAGCGGCCGACGTCGGCGTCCTCCGTGTTGCGCCAGTATTGCCAGAAATCGTAGGGGCTCAGCATGTCGGCATTGAGCCAGACAGCACCGGAGAGCGACTTGCCCATCTTGGCGCCGGAGGCCGTGGTCAGCAGCGGCGTGGTCAGCGCGTAGAGCTGCGGCGTGCCCAGCCGATGGCCGAGGTCGATGCCGTTGACGATGTTGCCCCACTGGTCGGAACCGCCCATCTGCAGGCGCACGCCGTAGCGCCGGTTCAGTTCGACGAAATCGTAGGCCTGCAGGATCATGTAGTTGAATTCGAGGAACGACAGCGACTGGTCGCGCTCCAGCCTCAGCTTCACCGAATCGAAGGAGAGCATGCGGTTGACCGAGAAATGGCGGCCCACGTCGCGCAGGAATTCCAGGTAGTTGAGGGGCAGCAACCACTCCGCATTGTTGACCATGAGCGCGTCGCGCGGGCCGTCGCCGAAGGTCAGGTAGTTGGAAAACACCCTCTTGATGCCGTCGATGTTCGACTGGATGGTCTCCGGCGTCATCAGCTTGCGCGCCTCGTCCTTGAAGGAGGGGTCGCCCACCATGCCGGTGCCGCCGCCCATCAGTGCCACCGGCCGATGGCCGGTCTGCTGCATCCAGTGCAGCATCATGATCTGGATCAGCCCGCCGGCATGCAGGCTGGGCGCGGTCGGATCGAAGCCGATATAGGCCGTCACCGTCTCCTTCGCGAACAGCTCGTCGAGGCCCGCCTCGTCCGAAATCTGGTGGAGGAAGCCGCGCTCGCTCATGATGCGCAGGAAATCGGATTTGAAGCCGGACATCTTTGTCGTTCCCGAAGAGTGCCGGCATGGCGGGCCGGCATGGCAAGTGTGATGGCGCGCGTTTAGCATCTGCGGGCAAGGAATCACAAGGACGGCGGCATGACCTGCGCGATAGGGCTGATGAGCGGCACCTCCATGGACGGCATCGACCTGGCCATGTTGCGCACCGACGGCGAAAGCAGCGTCGAACGCGGCCCGGCCTTCTTCGTGCCCTACGAGGCTGAGTTCCGTCGCCGTCTCGAAGCAAGCCTGGAGCCGGCCAAACGGATCGAGCGGCGCGAGGAGCGGCCGGACGGCCTGGCCACGCTGGAGCGCGAGATCTCGCTGCGCCATGCCGAAGCGGTGAAGACCTTCCTCCAGGGGGCGGCAAGGGAGTGGGGACGCCCGGACGTGATCGGCTTCCATGGCCAGACGGTGCTGCACCGTCCGCACCTCGGTCTCACCGTCCAGCTCGGCGACGGTCCGCTTCTTGCGAAGCGCACCGGCCTGCCGGTGGTCTACGACATGCGCGCCAACGACATGGCCCATGGCGGCCAGGGGGCACCGCTGGTGCCGGCCTATCACGCGGCGCTCGCCCGCGGTCTGCCGCAACCCCATGCGCGGCAGTTTCCGGTCGTGTTCGTCAATATAGGCGGCATCTCCAACATCACCTGGGTGCCGGAGCAGGGCGATCCCGTCGCCTTCGACACCGGCCCCGGCAATGCGCTGATCGACCAATGGGTGGCGCGCGAGGCGGGCATTCCCTTCGATGCCGGCGGCGCGATCGCCAGCGAGGGCGGGGTGGTTGCGGAAGTGGTGGCGTGCTATCTGAACAAGCCATTCTTCGGAAGATCCGGCCCCAAGTCACTGGACCGCAACGACTTTACCCTCGCCGACGCCGAAGGCATGGGCCTTTCCGACGGCGCGCGCACGCTGGCCGCCGTGTCGGCTGAAGCCATCCTGGAATCGGCCCAGCACCTGCCGCTGCCGCCGAGGCTTTGGATCGTGTGCGGCGGCGGGCGCAAGAACCCGCACATCGTTGCCGACCTGCGCGAAGGCGCGCAGAAGACCGGCGCCGATGTCGTTCTGGCCGAGGATGTCGGCATGGACGGCGACGCGACCGAGGCGGAAGCCTGGGCCTATCTGGCGGTCCGCTCCCTGGCCGGCCGGCCGCTCACCTTTCCGACGACGACCGGCTGCCGCAAAGCCGTGACCGGCGGCGTATTGGCGAAACCCTGATCCGTCAGGTGCCGCGCCTGTCCTTGGCGTCGCGTTCGTCGCTGTAGCGGCGCACCAGTTCGGCCATTTCCGGCGCCTCGTCCGCAAGCCCCGCCACCACGCCTGCGCGGTCTGCGGCCGGGCGGTTCTGGCTCACCTTCCACTTTCCCTGCAACTCGACGATCTCGATTTCGAGCCCGATGATTCCCTTGATCTGGGCCTCGATGTAGGAGGCCGGGGCATCCGTAACGTGCCATTCCTCTGGCTTGCGGCCATTCTCGTGGCCGCGGGTCAGTTCGTCGATCTGGGCGGCGAGCCAGTCGCGGTCGTCCACCACGCGCGCCCTGCCGCGCGCCTGCACCATGGCATAGTTCCAGGTCGGCACCACCTTGCCGGTCTCGCGCTTGGTCGCGTACCAGGAAGGGGTGATGTATGTGTCCACGCCCTGGAAGATCACCAGAACCGGCGTGTCCGGGTTGGCCGCGATCTCGCGCCACTGGCCGTTGGCGCGCGCCATATGGGCGCGCAGCCGCCCCTTCGGCCCGGCATCCGCATCGAGCAGGAAGGGCAGCGCATTCGCGGTCGGCCCCTGCGGGCCGGCGGAAACGAGCAGCCCCAGCGGATGCGCGCGGATCAGCGCGTGGATGACCTCGAGGCGGTCTTCGACATGGTGGGGTGGCTGGTACATCTTGCAGGTTCCTTTAGAGGGCGAGCATACACCCATTCGGACCTGCCCGCTTGGGCCTGGGGCCGCAGGCGGCCCGGCCAACCGCTCCATTCGCGCGGGGTGCGCTTGCGTCGCATTTCCCGCTGGCGTAATGGTGCGCCGCCTCGAAACATTCGCGGCATCATGAGCATCGGGCCGGCGTGCGCGCGGCGCCCATCGCAATCGGACAGCCGGCGAGCGGACCACGAACCTCATGGCGGATGCGCTGATTTCCATTGTCATTCCCTGCCGCAACGAGGCGGCGAACCTGCCACTGCTGCTGGACGAGATCGCCGTGGCCATGCAGGGACGCGATTTCGAGGTCGTCGTCGTGGACGACGGCTCGACCGACGACTCTGCGGCGGTGCTTGCCGCCCAGGCGGCGTCACGGCCGTTTCCGGTCCGCCATCTGCGGCACGAGAAATCCTGCGGGCAGAGCCTGGCGGTGCGCTCGGGCGCCTGGGCCGCGCGTGGCAGCATCGTCGCCACCATAGACGGCGACGGGCAGAACGACCCGCAATACATTCCCGTATTGGTCGATGCGCTGGTGGAGGCCGGGCCGCAGGCGGGCGCTGCACAGGGCCAACGCCTGAAGCGCCGCGATTCGAAAGCCAAGCAGCTTGCCTCGCGCTTCGCCAACTGGCTGCGCAACGCCATCCTTCACGACAAGACGCGCGACACGGGCTGCGGGCTGAAAGCGGTGCGCACCGACGTGCTGCGCAGGCTGCCCTTCTTCGACGGCACCCACCGCTTCGTGCCGGCGCTGGTGATCCAGGAGGGGCTCGCCGTCGTTCACTGCGACGTGCTCGACCGGCCGCGCCGTCACGGTAAGTCGAATTACGGCATATTCGACCGCGGCCTGCAGGGCGCGCTGGATCTCGCCGGGGTGTGGTGGCTGCGGCGCCGACGCCGGCGCATGCCGAAGGTAGAGGAAATCAGCCATGGGTAGCGTGTTGCAAGGCCTGCTCGACTGGCTTCACCAGGTCTTCATCCTGCAGTTCGACGGCTGGGTGCTGCTCGGTTTCGTCGCGCAGTTCTTTTTCACCATGCGCTTCGTGGTGCAGTGGCTGGCTTCGGAGCGGGCGAAGCGCTCGGTGGTGCCTGTGGCTTTCTGGTTCTTCTCGCTGTTCGGCGGCGGCCTGCTGTTCGTCTATGCCATCCAGCGGCGCGACCCCGTCTTCATCGCCGGGCAGGGGCTGGGACTGGTCATATATATCCGCAATCTGTGGCTCATCGCCAACGAGCGCAAGGCAGCCATGAGCAAGGTCGACTGAGCAGCCGGGGACGGCGGACGGGGAGGCGCGATGAAGACGCGGTATCTGCTGCTTTTCCTGTTCAGCCTGCTGCTTTCGGCGTCGGGGCTGGCAAGCCTGCCGGTGGTGGACCGTGACGAGGCGCGCTTCGTGCAGGCCACCAAGCAGATGGTGGAGACCGGCGACTATGTCGATATCCGCTTTCAGGACCAGGCGCGCTACAAGAAGCCCATAGGCATCTACTGGCTTCAGTCGGCCGCGGTCGGGCTGAGCGGGCAGGGGGCGCAAGCGCCGATCTGGATCTACCGGCTGGTGTCGGCTTTCGGCATCGCGCTTTCGGTCGTGGCTGTCGCCTGGACCGGCGCGCGATTGTTCGGCGCGGCTGCCGGCGTGGCGGCCGGGCTGGTGCTGGCCGCACTGTTCGCCGTAGCCTTCGAGGGCCGCATCGCCAAGACGGATGCGGTGCTTTTGGCCTGCTGCGTGGCAGCCCAGGGAGCGCTGGCCCAGATCTATGTGGCCTCCCACCGCAACGAGCCCGTGGCCGGCTTCCTGCCCTGGCTGTTCTGGGCCGCGCAGGGGTTTGGCATCCTCGTCAAGGGGCCGATCGCGCCGCTGCTGTCGGCGCTGACGGTGGCCACGCTGTTCGCCTTCGAACGCGACGGCCGCTGGCTGAAGAAGCTGAAGGCCGGGCGCGGCGTCCTGCTCGCCGCGATCATCGTTCTGCCCTGGCTGGCGCTGATCACCTGGAAGAGCGGCGGCGCCTTCTGGCAGGAGGCGGTGGGCAAGGACATGCTGGGCAAGGTGGCGCAGGGCGAGGAATCGCACGGCCAGCCGCCGGGCTTCTACGTGCTCACCTATTCGCTGTTCATGTGGCCGTTCGGGCTGGCGGCGATCGGCGCCGCGCTGGTTGCCCTGAACCAGGTGCGCAAGGATGTTCGCCTGCGCTTCTGCCTGGCCTGGTACATTCCTTTCTGGCTGCTGTTCGAACTGATCCCGACCAAGCTGCCGCACTACGTGCTGCCGGCCTATCCGGCGCTGGCGCTGCTGATCGGCTGGCTGCTGGCGGCGCCGCCAGGCATGGCGCAGGAGAAGCTGAAGCGGTGGCAGACCCTGCTGTGGTGGGCGACGGCCTTCGGCCTTGCCGTGGTCACGCTGGGGCTCGCCGCAATCTGCATAGGCGCGCCGCTCTATCTCGACCATGCCTTCAATTTCTGGAGCATCCCGGCCGCGGTGGCCGTGCTCGCCGCCGGCTGGCTCGCTTTCCCGCGGCCTGCGCCGCTGTCCATCAGCCGAATCGGAGCAGCGGCCGCCGCCGCCGGCATCGGCTATGCGTTGCTGTTCGGCACGATCGCTCCCTCGCTCCAGCCGATCTGGCTCAGCCCGCGCATCGAGGCGGAGGTGCGCGCCTACAGACCGTGCGAGACCACCGTGCTGGCGGCATCGGGCTACCATGAGCCAAGCCTGGTATTCCTGGCCGGAACCGATACGGTGCTGACCGACACGCAAGGCGCGGCCGCGCATCTGGCCTCCGATCCCGCCTGCGCGCTTGCGCTGGTGCCGGTGGGCGAGGAGGGTGAATTGACGGCGGCGCTCGCCGCATCCGGCAGGACCGTGGCGCGGCTGGCCGAGATCGACGGCGTCAATTATTCCTCGGGCAAGGCATTGGCGCTGGGGCTCTATCATGTCGCCGGCCAGTGAAGCGGAGCACCCGGTTTCGTCGCCTCCGGCAGGCGTGATCGCGCGCTCGCTCGCCAATCTTGTGGACACGTGGCGCATCGTGCGCGGCCGTTTCGCCCGACGCCCGGGTTTCTATCCGCGCCTGCCATGGGGGACGTGGATCGCCGCCGCGGCCATTCTGGCGGCGTTGAGCGCGATCTTCCTCGATTCGCGGGCCGGGCAATATGCAGGCGGCTTGCCGGAGGCGTTTCGAACCCTCGCGAATGTCTTCACCTTGCTGGGGCTGGGGCAATGGTATCTGCTTCCGGCAGCGGCCTGGCTGCTGGTGGCAAACCAGATCGACTGGCGCCGCTTGTCGCGCCGCCAACTCATGGCAGCCTATGAAAGAACCTGCCTGGCCTTCTTCGTTCTGGCCGCGGTGGGCGTGCCAGGCATTGTCGTCAACGTGGCGAAGATCTTCGTCGGCCGGGCGCGCCCCACGCTTTTTGCCGAACTCGGCGCGTTTTCCTTCCATCCCTTCGAGATGACCTATCGCTATGCCTCCTTCCCGTCGGGCCATGCCACGACGGTGGGATCGGTGGCGGCGGTGCTGGTCCTGCTGTTTCCGCGTGCACGCTATGCTGCGCTGCTCGTCTGCATCTGGATCGCCTCGACCCGCGTGTTCGTCGGCGCGCACTATCCGAGCGACACCGTTGTCGGATTCGGGCTGGGCTACGGCCTTGCGGTGCTGACGGCGCTGGTGTTTGCCCGGCTGGGCTTCCTGTTCCGGCAAATGCCGTCCGGCCTGCCGGTGCTGCGCAGGAGCTTCAGACCGCGCCGGGATTGATTGCGTCGTGCCCGACAGGGTCGGCGCCGCCGGTCGCCATATATTCTGGGAACGACGCCAAACGCCGCCTAGCCTTGGAACTACTCCAGGGCAGTCGATTGGCGTCAGCTTCTTGGAAAGTGGCTCGCCAGGTCTGGCGAAACCTTACAATACGAATGCGTGATCCCGCTACCCACGAACCCGCGCAAGCGCGAAGGAGTGCGCAAACGGGACCGTGATCGCGCAGAGGTTCTACGACTGGCCGGTGGCCGGAAACCATCTCTTAGGGAGCGCGCAATTGCGTTGATTCGTGCGAAATGAACCGCCCCGGGTTTGCCGGAGGCCTTCTGGTTTAAGTTATGCCGCGATGGCCGGTTCTTCCAGCATGGCGTAGTAGCGTTCCTCGGCTTCGGCCGGCGGGATGTTGCCGATGGGTTCCAGCAGCCGGCGATTGTTGAACCAGTTGACCCAGGTCAGCGTGGCGAACTCGACCGCCTCGAAGCTTCGCCATGGTCCCCGGCGATGGATGACCTCGGCCTTGTAGAGGCCGTTGATCGTCTCGGCCAGTGCGTTGTCGTAGCTGTCGCCGACACTGCCCACAGACGGTTCGATGCCGGCTTCGGCGAGACGCTCGGTGTAGCGGATGCTGACATATTGCGATCCGCGGTCCGAATGATGAACCAGACCACCGCGATGAACGGGTCGGCGTTCGTGCAAGGCCTGTTCGAGAGCGTCGAGCACAAAGCTCGCATGGGCGGTCCTGCTCACCCGCCAGCCGACAATACGACGGGCGTAGGCGTCGATGACGAAGGCCACGTAAACGAAGCCCGACCAGGTGCTGACATAGGTGAAATCCGAAAGCCAGAGCATGTTCGGGGCCGGCGCGTGGAAGACCCGGTTCACGCGGTCAAGCGGGCACGGCGCGGCCTTGTCCTGCACCGTGGTGCGGATCGGCTTGCCGCGAATGACGCCGTGAAGGCCGAGGTCGGCCATCAACCGCTCGACCGTGCAGCGCGCGACATCAAAGCCCTCGCGCAGCATCTGCCGCCAGACCTTCCTCGCGCCGTAGACCTCGAAGTTCTCGGCGAAGACGCGCTCGATCTCCGGCTTCAGCGCGAGGTCCCGCTTCGCCCGCGTCGACAGCTTCTCGGGATCGGCGCGCTTGGCGACATGATCGTGGTAGGTCGACGGGGCGACCGGCAGCACCCTGCAGATCGGCTCGACCCCATGCGCCTCGCGGTGATCGTCGATGAACGCGATCATCGTTTGAATGGGCGGTCGAGCTCCGCCTGGGCAAAATAAGCGCTCGCCTTGCGCAGTATCTCGTTGGCCTGCCGAAGCTCCCGGTTCTCCCGCTCAAGAGCCTTCATCTTCTCGGCCATGTCTGTCGGAACGCCGGCTCGCTTGCCAGCATTAATCTCGGCCTTCTTCACCCAATCCAGCAGCGTGTGCGCCGAGCAGCCGATCTTTGCCGCTATCGACTGGCAGGCAGTCCAGCGCGAAGAATGATCAGCCTCGTGATCGAATACCAACCGCACCGCACGCTCGCGCACCTCAGGGGAAAACTTGTTCGTCGTTTTGCTCATCATGGCTCCATCCTATTGGGAAGTTGGAGCCTCCGGCAAACCCGGGGCGGTTCAAAAGGCGAAGTGCGTACTGCGGAACTGGCAGCCATTGGCATTCCAAGGTGCTATCTCTCGCGTATGTGCGAGGAAGGCTTGATTGTGAGGGTGGCGTATGGGCGCTATCGTTTGGCCGTACCGAAAGCGGCTTAATGCATCCCCGCTTTCGATGAGGCTCGAACTTCCACCCATGCGGGATCGCGAGAGGGATAAAAATACGAGTGCCAGATCGTCAAATTGCAGAATCTCCTTCACGTTCACAAGTTGTTTAACGGAGATTTGGTTTTATAGTTCTGCCTGTCTATGGAAGGAGGCTGTCGATCGAGGGAGGGCGGACCAGCAATCATGACCAGCAGTACCGTGGCTCCCGGAGTCGCTTCCCAAACCTTTGCCACTCGCGCGCGAACGATCGACCATCTCGGACGCGAGCAGATTGCCGACTGCCCTACCGCGGTATCCGAGCTCTGGAAGAATTCCTGGGACGCATATGCTCGCAACGTCAGGCTACGAGTCTTTCCCGAAGAAGCTCCGGTTGCGGTGCTGACCGATGACGGTCATGGCATGCGGCAACGAGATTTGTTCGAGCGCTGGCTCGTCATCGGCACCGAGAGCAAAATTTCCGATGCTCGGCCTACGCCGCCCGACGATCGAAACGGGTTGCCGATCCGAGCGCGGCAAGGGCAGAAGGGCATCGGTCGCCTGTCGAGCGCGAAGCTCGGATCAATACTCCTTCTGATAACCAAACATCGCAGTGAGGATTACGTCGCCGCGCTCATTGATTGGCGAATGTTCGAGAACCCGTATGTGAACCTTTCCGACGTCGCTGTGAGGTGGACCCGCTTGGTGAGACAGTTTGGCGGCTTGGCTAAGGTGGATCGGGTTGGTTTTTACGCCGCCAATTTCTCCATCATTTCTGCCGTAGCATAGACCTCGTCGGGTGTCCTGCCGCCGAAGGTCGAGTGTGGGCGTCGCCGGTTATAGTAGTCGATCCAGGAGCCGATGCCGCTGCGAGCTTCGCTTCCGGTCTCGAAGGCGCTGAGGAAGACGCACTCGTATTTGAGGCTGCGCCACAGCCGCTCGATGAAGACGTTGTCCATCCAGCGGCCTCGCCCGTCCATGGAGATGCGGATGCCGGCATCCTTCAACGTCGTGGTGAAGGCGAAGCTGGTGAACTGCGATCCCTGGTCGGTATTGAAGATGTCGGGCCTGCCGTGGCGGGCGATCGCCTCTTCCAGAGCAGCGACGCAGAAGTCGGCTTCCATCGTGTTCGACAGCCGCCAGGCCAGCACCTTGCGGCTGAACCAGTCCATGATGGCGACAAGGTAGAGGAAGCCGCGCCGCATCGGAATGTAAGTCACATCCGCACACCAGACGTGATTGGGCCGCTCGATCGCCAGATGCCGCAGCAGGTAGGGATAGATGCGGTGCTGGGGATGCGGCTCGCTGGTCTTCGGAGCCTGGTAGATCGGCGACAGCCCGATCTTGCGCATCAGCCGTCGAACCCGCTTGCGGCCGACACACCAGCCTTGACGCCGCAGATGCCGCGCCATCTGCCTGGAGCCATACCAGGGCATTTCCATGAAGGCCTCGTCGATGATGCGCATCAGTTCCAGGTTCTCGAGCGTCTCGCCGGCAGGCTGTCGATAGAACGACGCCCGCGAGATCGAGACCAGTTCGCACTGGCGGCGGATCGAGAGCCGGTTGTGATCGGGATCAATCATCATTCTCCTCCGATCCAGGCTCAGCGATCGAAGGCCTTGGCCAAAAAATCCCGCTCCACGACGAGCTGGCCGATCTTGGCGTGCAGCTTCGTCACCTCGGCTTCCCGGCCGACCTGCGCATCCGAAGCCCTGTCGTCGAACGCCTTGGCCAGGTTCTCAATGGCCTGCCGTTTCCACTGGGTGATCTGGTTGGGATGAAGCTGGTGCTTCGTCGCCAGCTCCGAAATCGTCCGCTCGCCGCGGATCGCCTCAAGCGCGACCTTGGCCTTGAACTCGGCCGTAAACCGTCTGCGTGTCTTCATGCTGGATCGTCCTTCTCATCGGAAGATCCACCTTAGGCCCCTGTCTCGGAAACCGGCACCACCTCAGACAGCTTGCATCAACCCTTCGAAGGGCCGCTTCGTGCATCCCGTTGAACACCACGGCATCACCGCGCGTCAAGCCGCGCGTTTGCAGACTTTCCCGGACGATTTCGTATTCGACGGTGGGCTGATGGCCGCTGGCGTGCAGATCGGAAATGCAGTTCCGGTGCTGCTTTCGCAGGTTTTGTGTGAGCATTTGCGTGCAATGCTGGAAAGGCCGTGATCGTACTCTAAGGGTTTATGAGGCGTTGCAGCTACCATATCGCTTAACGGATTGACTAATTTCGAATCAGTCTTTTGCCGCAGCGACCTGGTGCAGGGCGCTAACTATGTCGCTCATAAAGTCACGAGATGCTTTCAACTCGCATGTCCATATAGTTAGGACCTGCCAGCCGCGCGCTTCCAGTGCTTTTTTGTTGCGTGCGTCGCGCGCTTGATTACCGCGAATTTTGGTTTCCCAGAACTCTGTTCTCGTCACCGGGAGCCGGCCCCGAGGGCAGTCATGCCCATGCCAGAAGCAGCCATGTACGAATATTGCGGATCGATAGCGCGGCAAAACAATGTCCGGCGTTCCCGGTAAGTCGCGGCGATGAAGTCGAAATCTGTATCCTGCCGCATGTAGTGCCTTGCGAACGGTAAGCTCGGGTGCAGTGTTTTTTCCGCCGATGCGAGACATTAGGCGTGATCGGGATTCTGAAGTAAGCTTGTCGGGCATCTAGCCAAATCCTTTCAAAGCCGACGTTATTGGCAGAAGCGCTTCCTTATACAGCATCTCTGGAAAGTATGATGTGCTGTTTACCGCGAATGGTGCGTGATCGCCTCCGACGCATCGATAATACCGGAAGACGGCTCGAACCTCCGATTTTAGATAGCAGATCAACCTTTCCCTTCCAGCTCCGCATATGCTCAAGCCGGATCAGTTTGCTATGGGCTCCGCCCTCGCGCACCACAAGAAAACTCCCCGGCCTTTCGCGGCATAAACGGCTCGCCCCCGCAAGCGGGTCCCCTCCATTTATTCCACGGTGCCAAAGACTTTCCTTGCGCCTTGCTACCCCGGTCTCGCCGACGGGCAAGGGTTCAGGAGCGGCGCTTCGCTGCTCTGAACCTCCAAACCCGAAAGGAAAAAGCCATGACCGGAACCGCCAACACATCCCGCAACGTGATCTTCAACGCCGATTGCATCCAGGCGATGCGCTCTTTCGACAGGGGATCGGTTGACTTCATCCTGACCGACCCGCCCTACATCGTAAACTATCGCGGCCGCGACGGCAGGAAGGTGGCGAACGACGACAACGCCCGTTGCCCGGAGGGTCACCTCAAACTCCCCCACCTTTGGTCGGGTCAAACTCCTCCACCTGCAGCAGGACGCAGAAGGTTTATTTCGATGTTGCTTGGCGAGCAAGAGCCTCGGCGGCTTCCTTGAGGCGATAGCTTCGGCCTTCGAACTCGAGCAGGTGGCAGCGATGCATGAGGCGGTCGAGGATGGTGGTGCTCATCGTGTTGTCGCGGAGGTAGGTTCCCCAGTCCTGCACGACGCGATTTGACGTGACCACGACGCTTCGGTGTAGCTTGTAGCGCTGGTGGATCAAGGTCTGCAGTAATGCGCCGGCCTCGTCGGGGATGGAGCGTGCGAGGAACAGGTCGTCGAGCACGAGCAGGTCGGCATCGATGACGCTGCGCAGCCGCGCTTCCCGTTGCGGGGCTGGCGAGAGGAGATGGCGGTTGAAGAAGTCGTCGGCCTCCAGATACTGGACCTTGTGGCCCTGTATGACGGCCTGGTAGGCGATGGCCTTGGCGACATGGGATTTCCCGGTGCCGGGTTTCCCGATCAGCAGGGCGTTCTCGCCGGCGGCGATGAACGTCAGCGTCAGCAACTGGAAGCAGGCTTGGCGCGGCAGCTTCGGGTTGAAGGACCAGTCGAACTCAGCGAGCGTCAGCTTCTCTTCGAGTCCGGACTGCTGATAGCGGCGTTCGATAAGCCGGGACTGTCGGCGATCGATTTCATCCTGCAGGATCAGGGAGAAGGTCTCGAGGAAGGGCTGGTTGGTGCCCTGAGCCTGCAACACCCGCGTCTGCAGGGTGTCGCGGATTCCAGGGAGGCGCAACTGTCGTAGGGCGCGCTCGATTTCAGGCATGGTCATCGTCATAGGCTGGTGTCTCCGTTGGATTGAAGGGTGTTTTGCGCGGCCGCTACGACGCGCGGGGCTGGCGTTCGCATCGGCGGAGCTGGTCAGGGGTGCGCAGCCGATGCGAGCGCGGTTGGGTCGAGCCCGGCGTTTGTGTCGTCGTTGGCCGCGCGCTGGGCGCCGAGGCTGAAGAGATCGCCGTATTCCGCCGCGTGGCGGATCAGGGGATGCTCCTGCGTCAGCGACGAAGTCGGTTCAGGTGCCTGTTCGACCCGCGCCGCTGCTTGCGCGAACAGCCGCTCGACGAGCGTGCGCACCAGCTTGTAGCGATAGATGCGGTCCCGAACGGCGAGCTCGCAGGCCTGCTCGATGAAGCGAGCGGGATACTTTCGGTTCAGCCCGACAATACCCCACATCGCGCGCTGCCTGACCCGGCCCTCGGCTTCGAACAGATGCTGGCACAGCGCCTTGGTTTTCGGGCCGATCTCGCCGGCTTTCGCGAGCAGGAAGTGCGTTTCACGGGTGGGGTTAAAGGGACGCTCGTCATAGGGCAGGTTCACCGATCCTCGATGCGTGGCCCGCTCATGGATGCGCAGCAGCGCCTGTGTCGCACGATCCCTGATCTCGATCGTCGAGGTGTAGACACGCACCAGAACCTTGCTGCCGATCGGGGCCGGCCGCGCCGCGTAAAAGCTGTCGTCAACGCGTATCGTGGTGTCGTCGTAGACGGTCCGGATTTCCTCCTTGAAGTAGCGGAAGCGCTCGGCCGGCAGCGGTCGCAGATGCGGCTTCTCCTCCTGGAACATGGCCTCGACCTGCCGCTGCGTGCTGCCATGGATGCGCTTCGACGCCCACTTCTCCTCCCAGTGCATCAGGAAGTCGTTCTGGGCCTCGATCGTCTCGAAGCGCCGGCCGCCAAGCGCAGTTCCCTGGGTATGTTGAATCGCATTTTCGACGGACCCCTTGCGATTCGGATCCCGCACCCGCGCCGGGTCGGCGACGACGCCGTAATGCTCCAGCATCGCGGCGTAAAGGCGGTTGAGCTCGGGCTCGTACAGGTCGGGCTTGACGACGCCTTCCTTCAGATTGTCGAGCACCACGTAATTCGGGCAGCCACCAAAATAGCGGAAGGCTTCATCGTGAAGCTGTGCCCAGACCTGCTGGCTCGATTGCCAGACCACGCGCCGGAAGCTGCGCCGTGAGTATCTCAGCGTCATCACGAACAGCCGCGGCCGGCGATAGCGCCCAGTCTTCGGGTTCAGCGTCAGCGCACCCTCGCCGTAATCGACCTGGGCTTCCTCGCCGGGCAAAAATTCCAGACGGTCAAACTGATGCGGCGCCTCTCGCCGCAAGCTCTGCAAAAACCGCTTCACGCTCGAATAGCTGGCGCCAAAACCAAGCCGATCCACCAGGTCCTGGTAGATCGCCTGCCCGTTCCGTTTCAGGCGAACCTGCTGCTCGATCCACGCCCGGTGCGGCTCGCAAGCCGAGGTCGTGCCTTTGCTCGGCGCCAAGGTCGGCCCTTCCCGAGCCGGCGGTCGGGGTGGGGGTATTTGCCCCTTCTCATGCCCAGAGCCGGCGGTCGCCCCGGGGGAATTTGCCTCCGCCGTCGGCTCCCTTCGCAGGCTCTGGTAGCGGCGGATCGTTTTGCGGTCGACGCCCGTCAGACGCTCGATCTCGCGCTGGCTCTTTTGACGGTCAAGCAGTGTCAGGACTGTGGTTTTCAGGTGCGGTTTCAAGACGTTCACTCCAAGTTCCCTCTGCAAAAGGGAACGAAATATCCGTCCTGCTTCGACAGCCCAGGAGGTCGAAACCCTCCTCAGTCGACCGTCAGGTCAGGCGGGGGAGTTTGACCCGACCCAAAGTGGGGGAATTTGCCCGACCCGCGGGGGTTGGCTTCACCCCGCTTTCAACCAGATGCACCGCGTTTTGAAGGATGGCGGTTTCGCGGTTTCGTTCTACGGCTGGAACAAGGTCGATTTGTTCATGGACGCATGGAAGGCGGCAGGCTTCCGCGTCGTCGGCCATATCGTGTTCCGCAAGCGTTATGCGTCATCGTCGAAGTTCCTGCGCTACCAGCACGAACAGGCTTACTTGCTGGCGAAGGGCAATGTTTCCCTGCCCGAAAATCCCATCCCGGACGTGATCGACTTCCCCTATGCGGGCAACAAGCTGCATCCGACGCAAAAGCCCGTCGAAGCACTGGCGCCGTTGATCGAGGCTTTCACGAAGCCCGGCGATCTTGTGCTGGACCCGTTCAGCGGCAGCGGTTCGACACTGGCGGCAGCACAGCAGCTTGGCCGCGACTGGATCGGCATAGAGTTGGACAGCCGACACCACCAGACGGCCAGTAAGCGGCTCGCATGGATGCAGCAGCAGGACGGAAGGGCGGCAGCATAGGCCGCCCCTTTCCCCGACATATGCGCCCGTCCAAGCGGCGGGCGCTTCATCCCCACAATCACATGAAAGGGCATGACATGCGCTGGATCGTTACGACAGACCATCACGGCGGTTGCATCGGATTGGGAGAGGACGTTAACGGCGCTCCGCACGCGGCACCCCTGAACAGGGCGACGCCCTGCCGATGGAGTTTCGGCTTCACCTCGCAAGCGGCGAAGTGCTGTTCGAGGGCCGGTGCGGCGACATTGACGCCGACTGGTGGCATGGCTTCGAGCCGTTGAACTACCTATGGAACCCATTCCGATGCCGTCGCCTGTCCTATCGGCGTGCAGGAACGGATGAGCTGTGGCGCTGGCTGCGGCCGTAAACCGATCGCCCCATCTTGAACGCCGCCGCCGATCCCCATCGGATCGGCGGCCGTCGCGCGTCCTAAAGGCCGCGCGAAAATCGCGCTCGCCGGACACGTCCGGCTCGCGAAAGATGCAGACGCCCGCACGGGCGACTTCTATGCGGAGTAGATGATGTCAGCTCTCGTCTTTGCCATCAGGACGAACGAGGTCGACATGGCTCACGCCGAGCGCCTGCGCCAGCTCGTAGAGCGTGATGATCGTCGGGTTGCGGCGGCCTCTTTCGAGGCTGCTCAAATACTGCTGGCTGAATCCGGAAATCGACTCGATCTGTTCTTGCGTCAGACCTTTTTCCCGACGCAGGCGTGCAAAATTCCGGCCAACAAGCTCACGCATGTCCATGCGTTTACGAGTGGCCAGTTACGCACTATAAGTTTATCAACTATAGTGCGTAAAATCGGCTTTGAACGGCGTTGCCAACAGTTCTTGCAGCCCGCGGCGGCCATGCGTCCGCTCCCGCCATCGTGGCGGGAAAAGGCGGCAAGCGCAAACCCCTGCGAATGATCGAAGCGCAGCGCATCATGGGAGCATGAACATGCCGCCCGAATCCTCCAGCCGACCCGGCGTGGCCGAAGAAGCCCCATCCTCAGAGACGTTGCAGAATTACGATCTGCTCCACCTCGTCACCTATCTGCGCCTGCTCGATGCGGATGCGGAGGGAGCGGATTGGCGGGAAGTGGTCCGAATAGTGCTTGGTATCGACGCCGGAACCGATCCGGGCCGCGCCTGGCGCTCCTACGAAACGCATCTCCAGCGTGCCCGCTGGCTGGCGGAGCACGGCCATGCCGGGCTGCTGGAAACCGCAAGACGGCATTGAGCCGCCGCGATCCATTCCACCGGGGTTGCAGGCGGCCGGCATCGACAATCGCTGGGCGATAATCGAGCCTGCTCCTTTCGCAAGACAATTCGGAGACAGGCCATGAAACGCCCCGACTGGCGGTCCGCAGCCGCCTACGACCCTTTGCGTGCCCTTTCACCAGCCGATCTGGCTTGGGAGTTCCTGCGGCGCAACCGCGAGTATCGTCAGGACTACCGGCGCTTCATGCGCTCGCTGTCGCAGGAGGAAGCCAAAGCGCTCGGCGACAAATGGGGGGTGCGATTTCCCCGCTGATCCCGAGCAGGACGCCGCGAGCACCCGCATTCTCTGGCGGCCGGACTGGCACGCCGCGAGCATCGTTCTGGACCGCGCGTCGGCAATCTTCCCGTCCGCACTGCGCTTCGACCCCGCCGTCATGCCGTGGAGCGAGCAGTCGGCAACCGACGATGGCTATTATGTTCGTGCCGGCAGCGTTGCCGGCATCGCCTCCCTGCATATCCTTATGCTGCCCGGCGATCGACCCGGCGCAGCGCATGTCGTCGTCATTCCGCTGGACGACCATTTCCTGCTTCGGCTGCAGGCCGCCGGCTGGTTCTGGACGCTGTTCTTCGGCGATGGGGATACAGTTTCCGACCTCCACCCGCTCGCCGACCATCTGCGCCAGCGCCTGATCGCGATCCTGCGCGCGCTCGATGCGAAAGCAGATGGCGCGTCCCACAGGATCATCGGCCATATCGTGCTGGGCGCTCCTCTTCTCCGCGCGATCGAATGGAAGGACCACAGCGCCCGGAGCCAGCTCCAGCGCCTGTTCATCGAAGGCAACGCCCTTGTCGACTGGGGCTACCGGCATTTCCTCCTCCCTGCCATCGGCCGATCCTGACCGTCGTTCGCCTAGCGTTCAGGGGATCGCGCCGGCCCGACAATTCCGATCCCTCCCTGCGCGGATGGACTTCGCCACCGTTGCCCCGAACCCGCTGCCCTTCGCGGCGGCACGCAAACGGCACACGGAGGCACCATCCCATGCGACAGCCGAACACCCTTCCGCCACGCTATCTCACCACGCCCGAGGCCGGCCGCTTCCTTGGCCTGTCGGGCCGCACCCTCGAAAAGCACCGGACCTTCGGCACAGGCCCTCGCTACAGGAAGATCGTCGGCCGCGTCATCTATTCGATCGACGATCTTCAGGCGTGGGCGGATGGAACGGCACGTCATTCGACGGCCGATCCGGACAGCGAGCCTCTCCTGTCCACGAAGCCTTTCCCCGCCGATGATTCCCTCGACGTGCAGCCGGGGGACCGCTGACCGTGCGGGCGTCTCTGTCCCGACGAAGGCCGACGAACGGCAGCGCGCAGCTCGAACTGTTCCACGCCCGGCCCGGCGACATGGCTCCGCGCGATGCGCAGGACCTCATGTCGTGGCCGTTCTTCTCGCTCGCCAAGACCCGCCGAACCAAACCGATCGACTTCCGGATGGGCTCCACCGCGATCCGTGTCGAGGCGACCGCCGAGCACGGCATGGCGACGATCTGGGACGCCGACATCCTGATCTGGGCCGCGTCGCAGATCATCGATGCGCGCGATCACGGCCTGCGCACGTCGCGCCACATGGCGGCGACGCCGCATGAAATCCTAACCTTCGTGGGCCGCGGCACGTCCGCGCGCGAATATCATCTCTTGAAATCGGCGCTCGATCGTCTCCAGTTGACGACGATCGCCACGACGATCCGTCAGACCAGCGAACGGCGGATGCACCGCTTCTCCTGGATCAACGAATGGAAGGAGCGGGCCGACGAGAAGGAACGGCCGCTCGGCATCGAGCTTGTTCTTCCCGACTGGTTCTATGCCGGCGTCATGGTCGACGCCTTTGTGCTGACGATCGACCGGGCCTATTTCGACCTGACGGGCGGCCTCGAACGCTGGCTCTACCGGCTCGTGCGCAAGCATGGCGGCCGCCAGCATCATGGCTGGTCGTTCCATCTGCGCCATCTGCACGCAAAGTCCGGCTGCCTCTCCGCCTACAAGCGCTTCGCATTCGACCTCCGCGAGATCGTCGGCCGCCAGCCGTTGCCCGGCTACCGGCTGACGATCGGACAGGATCGCGCGGGCGAGCCTCTGCTGTCCTTCAGGCCCTGCCACGCGCCCCAGCTTTCGCGACTTGCGGAACGCCTCGCGCGGAAAGGCGCGGCGGGGGAAAAGCTGTGAATCCGTTCGTCATTTCGGGAACCCACGAGGACGGGATTTCGGGAACCCTCCGCACGTCATTTCGGGAACCCGCTGGCCATGCAGCCGTCTGCGGCGGCTGCATAATCCGTTCTGCTAACATTCCTAACCTGAAATCCTATGGATTTCTTCTAACGCCTGCCGCTGAAAAGCGAATTTGTGGACGACTGACCGATCCGCGACGGCGAGCCTGCGCGGACCCCGCGATGCCTTCCGCATGGAGCGTGCGGCCATGAGGACGGGCGATTACGTTCCGGCCTTTACCTCCAGCTCGACCGTCGTCGAGCTGACATGGCGCGAGAAGCGGATCGAGCACTGGCTTCGCTTCGGCAGGATAGTTGGCGAGCAGCGGATCGACCGTCATCGCCGCATCGCCGTCTTTGCGCCGGGAAATGTTTTCGCCTTCGTCCGCTGGGCCGGCAACGAACACGGCACCACCATCTCGCGCGTAGACATCGTGCGCACGGTCGATCGAGGCGAGCCGTATCAGACGCTGCCCTTCGTGCGGCCGGGCGGGGAAATCCTCCTGCGCATCACCGGCTGGCCGAAGGTCGAGACCGTGCTGAAGGCCGTGGACGCGATCGAGGCGAGCGGCATCGGCCCCGCCGACGTCGCGCCGGACCACTGGCGGCACATCCACAACCGCCTGTCCGTCAACGAGCCGTTCCGCGCCTATGGCCGGGAGCAGCATCGCGCCTGGCTGCGCCGCCGCGAGGTGACGCCATGATGGGCCTCATCACAGGGCGCCGCTTCACCGTCCTCGACCTGTTCAGCGCCGCGGCGGGCGGCTGGTCGCTCGGCCTGCACCGCGCCGGCTTCGTCACCGTCGCCGCCTGCGAGATCGTCGAATGGCGGCGCTTCCTCTATTTGGAGAATTTTCCGCATGTCCGGCTGTATTCCGACGTCCGCACCCTCACGTCAGCTCGACTTGTTTCCGATCTCGGATACCTGCCAGACATCATCGTCGGGTCGCCACCCTGCCAGGACATCTCCAGCGCCAACACGAAGGGCCAAGGGATCGACGGCGAGCGGTCGGGCCTCTACCTCGAAGCTGTCCGCCTGGTCGGAGATTGCCGCCCTCGCTGGTTCGCTTTTGAGAACAGCAGTAACCTCCGAACTCGCGGCGCTGACCGGCTGCTCGGCGAGCTGGAAGCGCTCGGCTACGCCTGCGAACCGTGCGTGGTGGGTGCTGACAATGTCGGCGCCAACCATGTCCGCAAGCGATCATGGCTCATCGGCTTCGATCCGATCCAGCTTGCCGACGCCGCGGAAATCGGACGCGGATCGCGGCGGCCGGGGCGATGTGCTCAGCCAGCTTCAGGGCCACGCCAGCCACCATGCCGGCATGATGCCGACCCCGGTGAAGCCGAACGGCGGTCGCAGGTTGAGCGCGCAGGAGATCGAGACGGGCAAGCGGTCGAACGGCGCGAAGGCGCAGATCGACACGCCGAACCTGCTGCTCCACGCGGCGGAAATCCTTCCCACCCCGACGAAGCGCGACAGCCGCATGGACGGCTGGAGCCCGGCCTACGACCGCAGGAAATCCCCGACGATGGACGCGGTGATGGACGGCGCGATGACGGATCGCGCGCCGGACAAATGGGCGGGAGCGCGGGCGCTGGCGGCGATGCTGAAGAGCCGTGGGCTGACTGGAACGGCGGCCTTGCCCGTCACCTACGGCTGGATGATGGGCTTTCCGCCTGGGTGGCTGGCACGCGCATTGCGCTCGGCAGTCGCAAGGGGACGCCTGCTGCCAGCCTGATCGTCGAGGCGTTCGGCGACGCGGTCGTGCCGCAGATACCCGAAGTCATCGGCCGCGCCATCCTGCGCACCGAGGCGGCGCTGGAGATGGTGCTGGCGGCGTTCCCGCCCGGCATCATCCGCCACGGGCATGACGAGCCGGATGAAGAGCCGGAAAGCCGCGCATCCGGAGACGGGGACGCGCCATGACCGCGCGCCGCGTGACGCTCATCACCATGTTCGCCGGGGCGGCGCTGATCGTGGCGCCGGCATGGAGCCGGCCCGATCTCCGCTTCATCTGGAACGCATCGGCCAGCGTGCCGGTCGGCCTCTACCGCATCGTCCCGGTCGAGCGCATCGAGGTGACGGACCTTGCCGTCGTCATGCCGCCGGACGAGCTGGCGGCCTTCCTCGACGAGCGCGGCTACCTGCCTCGCGGCCTGCCGCTCATCAAGCGCGTGCTGGCGCTCGGCGGAACCGAGGTCTGCCGGCACGGCGCGCAGATCATCGCCTACGGCGCGAGCTACGGGCAGGCGCGCGAGCGCGACACACGCGGCCGCCCGCTGCCCGTCTGGCAGGACTGCCGCACGCTCGGCGACGGCGACGCCTTCTTCATGAACTGGGACAGCCCCGACAGCTTCGACAGCCGCTATTTCGGGCCGCTCCCTCTCTCATCCGTCGTCGGCCGGGCGATCCCCGTCTGGACCACCGACGATCCCGATCCGGCCGCGGAAGCCTTCCGCGAGCCGGTCTCCGACGAGCCGTGACGGCTCGCATCCCCAACCACATGGAGTGCTCAGCAATGGCCCAGATCGGCACCTTCACCCGCAACGACGACGGCTTCTTCGGCCGCATCCGCACGCTCACCCTCGACGTCGAGGTCGCCATCCTGCCGGCCGACGACACGGACGCCGAGAACGCGCCCGAGCATCGCGTCTTCCTCGACGGGCTGGAAGTCGGCGCGGCGTGGGACCGCACCGGCGACAAGGCTGGCAGCTACCTGTCGCTGACCATCGACGATCCGTCCTTCCCCGAGCCGATCCGCGCCCGGCTGTTCGAGGCCGACGCGAAGAAGGGCGCATGGAACCTGCACTGGACGCGCAGGAAGAACAACGATGGCGAGGCATGAAGCCATGCGATCCCGTCGCTCTTATCGTCCTTCAGGCTCAATCCCCTTGATCGATCGAGCGCCGGTCAATCCCCTCGACCCGATCGCCCACGAGGCGGCCGTCGCGCGCAGCGCAGGTCACGGGCGGCGGCCTGTTTTCCGACCGGCGAGCATATCATCATGCGTCGCCTGTGAGGAAAACTCAGGCCGGCGGCGAAGCCTTGCCCTTGACCGGAGCGAGCACGATGGCAGACTGGTGGGTGTTCGGGACGGCGGTTCCTGCGCTGCCGTCCGCACGGTCACGGCGATGCTGGCCGCATGCGCGATTGTCGTCGTAACGGCGGCTCCGGCATCGGCCGATCCGCCGCGCGACGAGGCCGCATCGGCTGTCGCATCGACGCCGGATGGATCGTCCCGCCGTTCGCCCGTCGTCGTATCGCCGGCCGATCCGTGGGCGGCGCATATCACCGATGCCGCCCGTCGCTTCGACGTTTCGGAGCGCTGGATACGCGCGGTCATGGCCGTCGAAAGCGTCAACGGCCCGGCCGCGCTTTCGCCCAAGGGCGCGATCGGCCTGATGCAGGTCATGCCCGCCACATGGGACGAGCTGCGTGCAAAGCACGGTCTCGGCGACGACCCGTGGCGGCCGCGCGACAACATCCTTGCCGGCACCGCCTATCTGCGCGAGATGCATGACCGCTACGGCTCGGTCAGCGCCATGCTCGCCGCCTACAATGCCGGCCCCGGCCGCTACGACAGCCATCTCGCGACCGGCCGCCCGCTGCCGGCCGAGACCGTCGATTACGTCGCGAAGATCATGCCGATGATCGACGGAACGGGCGCCGTTGCGCGCTCTGCTGGTCGCCCGGCGGCACCATCATGGTCGCGCGCGCCGCTCTTCGCTGGACGCTCGAACGTCCAGAATGAGGACGATCCGGCATCTGCCGGTCTTCCTTTCGGAAGCAGGCCCGACGCGTCGGCGATCGTCGATCTGTCGGCACTCGGGCCGCCGTCTGACGGCCTGTTCGTGCCGCGATCGGCTCAGGTTTCCCGATGACGGCCGGTCCCGGCAGTGATCGTGCCAGAGCGCGCCCTGTCGCAGGAATGGCGGCGGGAGAGGCACCGGGCGGAGGGACTGGAGGAGGATTGCAGGATAAAGGGCCGCGATGTGCGGCTCGGTCGGGGTGTGTCGTTTCAATGGGTTAGCGAGCTGTTTTGCGATGTGCATTGAATTTGCGCGAGGTGCGCTTTCGCCATTCCGCGAATGATTTCAACAAAAGGTACGAGGTGCGAGGGAGGATCATGAGCCGCGATGACGATTTCGGTGTCCGCCCTGGACGCATCCGGTCAAGGGGAGCCGCGCAGCGCGCCCGTCCGTTCGTCTCGCAGGCGCTGGCGGCCGCGCAGCGCGCCGGCGGGCACATATCGCGTAGCGGCCGCATCCTCTCGCCGCGCAGCTCCACATTCGGACGCGGGCGGGTTGCCAGCCTGCGCGCCAATCGCCTGCTGACCGGTCGTTCGCGCGGCGCGGTTATCAAGACGCGCGTGGTCAGGCAATACGCATGGTCCTCGCCGCTCTCCGGACATCTGCGCTACCTCCGGCGCGAGGGCGTCACGCGCGACGGTGAGAAGGCGCAGATGTTCGGCCCCGAAACCGACGAGGCCGATCACGACGCCTTCGCCGACCGCTGCAAGGAGGATCGCCACCACTTTCGATGCATCGTCTCGCCCGACGACGCGGCCGAACTCGGCGACCTCAAGACCTTCGCCCGCGATCTCATGACCGATATGGAACGCGACCTCGGCACGAAACTTGACTGGATCGCCGTCGATCACTGGAACACCGAACATCCGCATGTCCATATCCTCGTGCGCGGCGTCGCCGACGACGGGGAAAATCTGGTTATCTCCCGCGACTACATCAGGGAAGGGATGCGCGACCGGGCGCGGGACATCCTCACCCAGACGCTCGGGCCGCGCACCGATCACGACATCCGCAAATCCGTGGAGCGGCAAATCGAGTCCGAACGCTGGACCCAGCTCGACCGCCAGCTTGTCCGCGATGCCGATCGCTACGGCGTCATGGATCTCACGCCGGCCGCCGACCGTCAGCCCGACGAATTCCTCACCCTGAAGGTCGGGCGCTTGCGGAAGCTGGAAAGCCTTGGTCTTGCCCATTCGATTGAGCCGGGTCGATGGATCATGGCGGAGGAAGCCGAATCCACTCTGCGCGAACTTGGCCAGCGCGGCGACGTTATCAAGCGCATGCACAAGAGCCTGTCGGAGCACGGCATCGAGCGCGGGACCGAACGCTATGTTCTCGCCGCTGAAACCAATGGCGAGCCTGTCATCGGCCGGCTGCTCGAACGCGGCCTTGACGATGAGCTGCGCGGCTCGGCCTATGCCATCGTCGACGGCATTGACGGACGCACGCACCATATCCGGTTCACCGATCTCGACGCGACCGGCGATTCCCCGCCTGGCTCGACTGTCGAGTTGCGCCGCTACGAGGACGCGAAAGGGCGAAGCCGCGTGGCGCTCGCGGTGCGTTCCGACCTCTCCGTGGAGGAGCAGATTCACGGACAAGGCGCGACATGGCTGGACCGCCAGCTTATTGCCCGCCAGCCGGCCGATCTCGGCGAAGGCGGCTTCGGACTGGAGGTGAAACAGGCGCTGGAGGCCCGCGCCGAACACCTTGTCGATGAAGGCTTCGCCCGTCATCAGGGGCAACGGGTGATCTTCGCCCGCAACCTGATCGACCGCTCGCGTCAGCAGGAGGTGGATGCGCTCGGCCGGCGGCTGGCCGGCGAAACCGGCACGGATTTCGTCAAGGGCGGCGACGGAGACTATGTGTCCGGGATCTACAGCCGCCGCTTCTCGCTGGCCTCCGGCCGCTTCGCGATGATCGACGACGGGCTTGGCTTCCAGCTCGTGCCATGGACGCCGGCGATCGAGAAGCACATCGGCCAGCATGTTTCCGGTGTCGCGCGCCAAGATGGCGGCGTGGACTGGAGCTTCGGCCGGAAACGCGGCCTCGGGCTTTGAGGGGCTGAGAAATCCGAGACGCCCCTGTTGCGGCGGATTCATGTGTCCGCCGCACCCAGCCGGTTCCCATCGTGTAGGCGCTTCTGTCCTAGTAGCCGACCTCAGCCCAAAAATTCGCGTCCCGCTGTTCCCTCAACTCTTCAATCGGAACGTCGATGCGTTTGAAGTCGAGCCGATACATCGGCAACTGCCAACGGTGCATCAGATGTGTTGCCTGCTCATCAGTAGCATGTTCCGTGATGAGCTTGGCGCCCTCCAATCCGACAAGGGTGCGGTAGGTCAGGTCTGATGCTTCCCGAAATGATTCCGTACCTGAAAAATCGACAGCTGCCCACGTCGAGGAAACAATGTCGAGGCCGGCGCGCGTGAAGGCGCCAACTGCCTGCAAACCCTGACATGTCTTCCAAGGACTTGGATAACGCGGGAAAAGAGGGCTGACGGGGTCATCGTAGCTCGGACTGCTCCAGATCGGATCGCCTTCCTCATACGCGATGATGTCAGCGTAAAGCAGCGCCTCGCGAGACGAAATCGTGGAATTCGGGAGGATGTATTCGCCGATATGACCTTCGAGGTAGTGGGATCGGCGCTGCTGATCGACATAGCCCCGAAGATCGTTCAGGTCCATCGGCCGCCAATCCTGGGCTTCGATATAGAGGAGCCTTGGAAGGTGTTCGTAAAACCAAGACATCATGGGTCCGATGCGCGATGGCCGGACCTTTGGCGGACACCTGACGATGTCTAGGAGGATCAGAATCTTCGCGGCTTCCTCGAGGCCATGACCCTCCAGTATCTTGGAGGCGCGCGGATGGCCCGTCATCTCGTTAGCGGCATCGATCAGATCGCCCGCGCTCATCATCAGGATCGGCAAGCCTTCGGCGATCAGGTCGAGTTGCTTGTCTGCCGGCAGGTTCGCGATTGCACGTCCGCGTTTCATGCCAATGTCACTGGACTTTTGCGCTTCAGGCATCTGCGCTGTCCGTCATTCCCTGCTGGGCTTCAACGATGAGGCGCGCGCGCTGGAAAAGTTCATCGAACGTCACAACCTCCGGCCGCAGCAGATTCCTACGGTAAAGCTCGAACGACCTGAATTTCCGATCGTTCACACCGGGATTCGTCTGGAATTCAGTCAGGCTCCCGCAGATCACGTATGATCGTGGTTCAGCGGTGAATAGTATCTCACCAGTAGGGTTCCCGTCGGCATCGTGGACGATTTCCTGCGACGACCAATGTTCCAGGGCGGATGCTACCGTTCCCTGAACCTGGGCCACAGCTCCGGATAGTTCCTTGGATGGTTGCCAGATTCCGGGACGGTACTGATTCTCGCCCACGAGAGCAGTATCGTGCCGTTTGATCTCTACGAAGCAGGTTGTTGAAATCACCGCATGCGAGCGGAGCAGGGCATCTACGCGCTTGCCGGAGCTGGCCACTGAGAATCCCCTGACGACCTGTTCCATCTTCCGTCCATCCAATGGCCCGAAATGAATCAGTGAGAGGCTGACCCCGAATATCCAAGGGTTTCGTTCAAAGAACTGCTGCCACACCGCCTCTGGCGCTAGGGCTCGCTGTTCCTGTGTTGCCGTGAAGAAGGCGGGTTCAGCCAAAAGCCGCTCGAAGATCCGCAACTGACGCTTGCGATACCCAAGAGCGATGACGTCCTCGGTGGTGACTTCCGTACGCGCAAGGGCCGCCAATAGCGGCTGATTATCAGCCGCGACCCGCTTCATTTGCTCGGGACTCAGAAGCAATTGCTCTAAGTCAGTGTCCGAAATGTTGATTTTGCCATCGTCCGGAAAATTGATTCGCTTGATATCGGTGAGGAACTTGAGAAGCCGGGTGATCTCCCCCGGCAGAAACGTGAAGTATTCCTTGCCGCCGTTTTTCGTGAATTTCTGAATTGTGAGTGTCTGTATCCCTCGGGTAGATTCTGCGAATGTGGCCTTAATCTGGAAGCGCCCGGCTGGCGTTTCCCGGACAATGATCTCATCCTTGACGATGGCGTATTCGTAGCCTCCCTGATTATCGATGACCTTATTGGCGATCCTGATCTTTTCGCCGGCGAATCCCTTAAACGCCGGACTGACATAGGTTTTATCAGCCCTCATTCGGAGATGGATTTCCTGCTCACTCACGTCGTCCATGTGCGATTCCTTCGGATTTTCACATCATAGCAGAGTTCAAATGTGTGAAAGACTCTCCGTTACGAATTCTGCCGGGGATTTCTCATCGCTTGCTTCAAATACTGGCTGCATTTCGAGGTAACGCTCATAAGAATGGCTGGATCGGCGATCGGCTTCTGTCGCAAAGGCATCACCGCATCCTGTAAGTATTTCTACGATTGGCTACTATGACGTCCCCGCAGGCGAGCTTTCTTCTTGCTCCGATGGGAAACGTGCATTTCTTATTCGTCCCCGATTGTTCATCGGGGAGAAGCCTTGTCGGCCACCAGAATTCTTTGGGGTCAGATTCTAGTCGTCCTGACCATTGTGCTCGTGGCCGTCTGGGGCGCGACCCAATGGACCGCGTGGCGCTTGGGCTATCAGTCCCAGCTTGGCGAACCTTGGGCCGAAATCGCCGGATGGCCGATCTATCCGCCGCCGGCTTTCTTCTGGTGGTGGTATTTCTACGACGCCTATGCGCCGTCGATCTTCCTTGAGGGCGGTGCGATCGCCGCATCCGGCGGCCTGATCGCTATTGTTGTCGCGATTATGATGTCCGTCTGGCGGGCGCGCGAGGCGACCGACGTCGCAACCTTCGGCTCGGCACGATGGGCTACCCCAGCGGAAATCCGCGAAGCCGGTCTGCTCGATCCCGATGGCGTCGTGCTCGGCCGCTACGTCAAGGACTATCTGCGCCACGATGGGCCGGAGCATGTGCTTTGCTTCGCCCCGACACGTTCGGGCAAGGGCGTCGGCCTGGTGGTTCCCTCACTCCTGACTTGGCCGGCCAGCTCCATTGTCCATGACATCAAGGGGGAGAACTGGGAACTGACCGCTGGGTGGCGGTCGCGCTTCAGCCGCGTGCTGCTGTTCGACCCGACCAACGCCGCGTCGGCCGCCTACAATCCGCTGCTAGAGGTGCGGCGCGGCGAATGGGAAGTCCGCGACGTGCAGAACGTGGCCGACGTGCTGGTCGACCCGGAAGGTTCGCTGGAGCGGCGGAACCATTGGGAGAAGACCTCCCACGCCCTGCTGGTAGGTGCGATCCTCCACGTTCTCTATGCCGAGAAGGACAAAACCTTGGCCGGCGTCGCAAATTTCCTGTCCGATCCCGGCCGGCCGATCGACAAGACCCTGCGCACGATGATGCTGACCCGCCATCTCGGCGCGTCAGGTCCGCATCCCGTCGTTGCTTCCGCCGCCCGCGAGTTGCTCAACAAGAGCGAGAACGAACGGAGCGGCGTGCTGTCGACGGCAATGTCCTTTCTCGGCCTCTATCGCGATCCGGTCGTGGCCGCCGTCACCTCGCGCTGCGACTGGCGCATAGCCGACCTGGTTGAAAGCGAACGGCCGACCACGCTCTACCTCGTGGTTCCGCCTTCCGACATCTCCCGCACGAAACCGCTGATCCGCTTGGTGCTCAACCAGATCGGGCGAAGGCTGACGGAAGACCTGCACGCGAAGGAGCGCCGCCACCGCATGCTCATGATGCTGGACGAGTTCCCGGCGCTGGGCAGGCTGGATTTCTTTGAATCGGCGCTGGCCTTCATGGCGGGCTACGGCATGAAGGCATTCCTGATCGCCCAATCGCTCAATCAGATCGAGAAGGCTTACGGGGCGAACAACTCCATCGTTGACAATTGCCATGTGCGCGTCAGCTTTTCCAGCAACGACGAGCGCACCGCCAAGCGCGTTTCGGATTCTCTCGGTACGGCGACCGAGATGAGGGCCATGCGAAACTACGCCGGGCATAGGTTGGCGCCGTGGCTCGGTCATATCATGGTATCGCGGCAGGAGACGGCGCGCGCCCTCATGACGCCGGGCGAGATCATGCAGCTTCCGCCGACCGACGCCATAGTCATGGTGTCCGGCATCCATCCGATCCGCGCCACCAAGGCCCGTTACTACGCCGATTCCCGCCTGGCCGAACGCGTGCTGGCACCGCCGATCGTCATGCAATCGGTCGAACGCCGCGCCGACGACTGGACCGATATTCTGCCGCCCGAACGACCTGCGGCTTCGGATCGAACGAAGCCGGCCCCCGAAGCGCCAGACATGAAGGATGGCGACCCCGCCAATGGCGGTATCCGTCGCCAGCCCGAACTTCCGGAACACGAGGACGTCGCCCCGGAAACGGAACCGAAGCCCGAAAACGAATTCGATTTCGATGACGAGGATACGGGCGCCGTGCGCCGCCGGGCGATCGACCGGGCCATGCACCGTACGGCCCGTCAGGCCGCGCTCGACCCCAACGATGGAATCGAACTCTGACCATGCGCAAGAAACGCTTATCGGCCTATCTCGACAACGATGTCATGGACGCGCTGGAGGATTATGCCGCTAGACGCGAAGTTTCCCTTTCGCTGGTCGCCGAGGCCGCCATCGCGTCCTTCCTGTCTCCCGACGCGGCCGATCGGCGGGAGGCAGCCGTCACCCGCCGTCTCGACCAGATCGACCGGCGCGTCCAGCGCGTCGAGCGGGACATCGGCATTGCGATCGAGACGATTGCCCTATTCGTCCGCTACTGGCTGTCCTCGACGCCAGCGCTGCCGGAGGCGCAGCGGGCCGAAGCGCGGGCCAAGGGGATTCAACGCTACGACGGTTTCGTGGACGCGCTCGGCCAGCGTCTGCGCAAGGGGCCGAAGCTTAGACAGGAAATCGCCGACGATGTACCGCCGGCCCGGCCTGTGAGCGACGCTGATTCGGCCGCCGACTAGGTTCTTCGCAGTATCGGTGAATCGTCAGGACCGCATCCTGCAAGTTTCTCCACGATCCGGCACTATGACGACACGTAGCTTGTTGCAAAGCTCGATTTCCTGCCTCTTCTAATCATCCCCGTTCGCGGCCCGAATGTCTTCGCCGCGAGGAACGGGGGTCTTTGTGGCGCTTCATCATGACGGACAGGTCGTTTCACGCGGCGCGCGGATGCTGCGCACGGCGCTCGGCCCCGCCATTGCCCGCTATCTCGAAGACGCAGGCATTGTCGAGGTGATGCTGAACCCGGATCGCCGCCTGTGGGTAGACCGTCTGAAGGAGGGGCTGGAAGACACCGGGGACAAGTTGTTGCCGGCCGATGGCGAACGCATCGTGCGCCTGGTCGCCCATCACGTCGGCGCGGAAGTCCATCCCGGCAATCCGCGCGTCTCGGCCGAGCTGCCCGAAACCGGCGAGCGGTTCGAGGGGCTATTGCCACCAGTCGTCACCGCGCCCGTCTTTGCGATCCGAAAGCCGGCGGTCGCGGTCTTCACCCTGTCGGACTACGTCGCCGCCGGCATCATGACCAACCAACAGGCCGACGTGCTGCGGCTGGCCGTCGAGAAGCGGAAGAATATTCTGGTCGCCGGCGGCACGAGCACCGGCAAGACGACGCTCACGAACGCGCTACTCGCCGAGGTCGCCAAGACTGCGGATCGCGTTGTGCTGATCGAGGACACGCGCGAGCTGCAATGTGCAGCGCCGAACCTTGTCGCGATGCGGACCAAGGACGGCGTGGCCTCACTCTCCGATCTGGTGAAGTCGTCGCTGCGCCTGCGGCCTGACCGCATCCCGGTCGGCGAGGTGCGCGGCAGCGAAGCGCTTGACCTGCTTAAAGCGTGGGGGACGGGCCATCCGGGCGGCATCGGCACCATCCACGCGAATACGGCCATCGGCGCGCTGCGGCGGCTCGAACAGCTCGTGCAGGAGGCCGTCATCACGGTCCCGCATGCGTTGATCGCCGACACCATCGACCTCATCGCCGTCTTGTCCGGCCGCGGCTCCGCGCGCCGGCTGGCCGAAATCGCCCTTGTCGATGGGATCGATTCCGTCACCGGCGACTACCGCACTCTTAACGCGCACCTTCCTCCCGACCATCAACCGCTCCCGAAAGGAAAGCCTGTATGAGCCTGCATGTCTTGCCTGTCGCTCCGAACGACACCGTGGCGATCATCACGTCCACCATACCCGGCCGGCTGGAATCGTCAGCCGATCCAATCGAACCGTCCCGCCCGGTTTTGCCGGCCGCGCCGAGGCTGTCCATGCTGCGCGAGGCCCGCCAGCACCTCGCCAGCTTGGCGGCGCTTGCCACGATCATGGTGACGGCCGCCATGCCCGCTCACGCCTCCGGGTCCTCGATGCCGTGGGAAGAACCTCTGCAACAGATTCTGGAGAGCATCGAAGGGCCGGTCGCCAAAATTGTCGCCGTTATCATCATCATCGCCACCGGCCTCGCGCTCGCTTTCGGTGATACAGGAGGAGGTTTTCGCAAGCTGATCCAGATCGTCTTCGGTCTGTCCATCGCCTTCGCCGCGTCGAGCTTCTTCCTGTCGTTCTTTTCTTTTGGCGGCGGGGCGCTGGTATGATGGAGGAAGAGGTTCGCGGCTTCTTCGCGCCTGTCCACCGGGCGCTCACAGAACACATCCTGCTCGGCGGCGCTCCCCGCGCCGTGGCCATCGCCAACGGCACGCTGGCCGGCGCGGTCGGGCTCGGTCTGCGCCTCTGGATAGCCGGACTGGTGATCTGGGCCATCGGCCATTTCGCCGCTGTGTGGGCGGCGCGGCGCGATGCGCAGTTCGTCGACGTGGGCCGTCGGCACCTGCGCTACCCGGCGCATATGGACGTGTGAGGGGGATTCGACATGATGAACCTGGCCGAATACCGCAAACGCTCCGCCAGCCTTGCCGACTTCCTGCCCTGGGCCGCACTGATCGCGCCGGGAGTCGTTCTGAACAAGGATGGCAGTTTCCAGAGGACCGCCCGTTTCCGGGGTCCCGATCTCGACAGCGCCACGCCGTCGGAGCTGGTCGGCACGACCGGGAGGCTGAACAACGCCTTGCGCCGTCTCGGCTCCGGCTGGGCGATCTTTGTCGAGGCGCAGCGCAACCCCGCCACCGATTATCCGGATAGCCGTTTTTCGGATTCGGCGTCCGCGCTTCTCGATCTCGAACGTCGCGAGCAGTTCGAGGATAGCGGCGTTCTGTTCGAGTCGAGCTATTTCCTCACCTTCGTATGGCTTCCGCCGGCAGAGGAAGCATCGCGCATGGAAAGCTGGCTCTACGAGGGCCGCGAGCGCTCCGGCGTCGATCCGTGGGAATTGTTGAAGGGCTTCATCGATCGGACCGACCGCGTTTTGCACCTGGTCGAAGGCTTCGTGCCGGAAGCCGGCTGGCTCGATGATGCGGAGACGCTGACCTACCTGCATTCCACGGTCTCGGTATCACGGCATCGCGTGCGCGTGCCGGAAACACCCATGTATCTCGATGCGCTTCTGGCCGATCAGCCGCTTGCTGGCGGGTTGGAGCCAAGATTGGGCAATTTCCACCTGCGCACGCTGACGGTGATCGGTTTCCCGACTGTCACGTTCCCCGGCATCCTCGACGACCTCAACCGGCTCGCCTTCATGTACCGCTGGTCGACGCGGGCGATCATGCTCGACAAGACCGACGCCACGCGGCTGGTAACGAAGATCAGGCGGCAATGGTTCGCCAAGCGGAAATCCGTCGCCGCCATCCTGAAAGAAGTACTCACCAACGAGCAATCGGTTCTCGTGGACTCGGACGCAGCCAACAAGGCGGCCGACGCCGACGCGGCCTTGCAGGATCTTGGATCGGACCAGGTCAGCGAAGCCTATGTTACGACGACCATCAGTGTATGGGACGCCGATCCGCGCATTGCCGACGAAAAGCTCCGCCTCGCCGAGAAGGTCGTCCAGTCGCGTGACTTCACCTGCATCGTGGAGACGGTGAACGCGATCGAGGCATGGATTGGAAGCATTCCTGGCCATGTCTATGCTAACGTCCGCCAACCACCCATCAGCACGCTCAACCTCGCGCACATGATGCCGCTCTCGGCTGTCTGGGCCGGGCCGGGGCGCGACGAACATCTCGACGGGCCGCCACTGTTCTTCGCCAAGACCGAAGGGGCGACGCCGTTCCGCTTCGCGCTCCATGTCGGCGACGTCGGCCATACGGTGATCGTCGGCCCGACCGGCGCGGGCAAGTCCGTGCTGCTCGCTGTGATGGCGCTTCAGTTTCGGCGCTATCCGCGCAGCCAAATCTTCGCCTTCGATTTCGGGGGCTCCATCAGGGCCGCCACCTTGGCGATGGGCGGCGACTGGCAGGACTTGGGCGGCTCGCTTTCCGACGACACGGCGATGATGAATACCGTGTCTCTCCAGCCGCTGGCCGGCATCCACGACACGCCCGAACGGGCATGGGCGGCCGACTGGCTGGTGGACATTCTGATCCGCGAAGGCGTGGAGATCACGCCGGACGTGAAGGAACACCTCTGGACGGCGCTGACCTCGCTCGCCTCCGCGCCGGTCGCGGAGCGGACCATCACGGGCCTGACCGTGCTGCTGCAATCGTCGGCGCTGAAACAGGCATTGCGTCCATACTGCATCGGCGGTCCCTACGGCCAGCTGCTCGACGCGGAGCATGAACATCTGGGCATCGCTTCCGTGCAGGCGTTCGAGACGGAAGGGCTGATCGGCACCGGCGCGGCCGCCGCCGTGCTGTCCTACCTGTTCCATCGGATCGAATCCCGCTTCGACGGTCGGCCCTCGCTGCTCATTATCGACGAAGGGTGGCGGGCGCTGGACGATGGCGGCTTCGCCTTCAAGATCAAGGAATGGCTGAAGACGCTCCGCAAAAAGAACGTTGCGGTCGTATTCTCCTCGCAGTCGCTCGCCGACATCGAAGCCTCGCCCATCGCGCCGGTCATCATCGAAAGCTGCCCGACACGCATCTTCCTCGCCAACGAACGGGCGATCGAACCGCAGATTGCAGCCGTCTATCGCCAGTTCGGCCTCAATGATCGGCAGATCGAGATCGTCGCCCGCGCGACACCAAAGCGAGATTATTATTGCCAATCGCGACGCGGCAACCGGCTGTTCGAGCTCGGTCTTGGGTCGATCGCGCTGGCACTCTGCGCGGCCTCCGACAAGGCCGCCCATGCGCTGATCGACGAACTGCTCGCCGATGGCGCGCGGCCGTATTTCCTCGAAGCCTGGCTGGAAGCCAACGGCCTCAAGTGGGCGGCCGATCTCATTCCCGACCTCACCAATGTCATCGACCAGTCGGCTGCGTCGGCTGGCGAGCCGCTGCCTTTTTCCCCGTCGACAGAAGAGGAGTCATCATCATGAAAATTGCCGTTCGCACTGGCCGCACCAGCAGCCATATCCGCGCGCTCGCCGGCGTCGTCAGCGCCGCCGCGATCCTGCTGCCTGTCGTTCTGCCTCTGGCGCCGACCCCGGCGCTGGCGTGGAAGATCGTCTATGATCCCACGAACTACACCCAGAACCTGCTTTCGGCCGCCCGCGCGCTGGAGCAGATCAAGAACCAGGTCACGTCGCTCCAGAATGAAGCGCAGATGCTGCTGAATCAGGCGAAGAACCTGACCAGCCTGCCGACCTCCATGCTCTCGCAGATCGAGGGCAATTTCTCCGAAATGAAGTCGCTTGTGAACGAAGCGGACCAACTCGCCTACAATGTCCAGAACATCGACGCGCAGTTCAACGCGACCTATCGCGATTTTGCTTCCGGCGACCGCTCGGCGACACAACTGATTTCCTCGGCGCAACAGCGCTGGCAGCAATCAGTATCGGCCTTCGAGCATGCGCTGAAGGCTGGCGCTACGGCCGTCACCAATATCGAGGGGACGCAGCGTCAGACGAGCGAGTTGGTCGACGCCAGTCAGTCGGCGGTCGGTGTGCTTCAGGCGACGCAGGCCGGCAACCAGCTTCTCGCCGTGCAGGCCGCTCAGTTTGCCGATCTGACCTCGATGCTGGCAGCGCAGGGTCGGGCCGAAGCACTGGAGCATTCGCGCCGCGCGGCAGCGCAGGAACAAGCCCGCGAGCAGTTCTCCCGCTTCGTGGCTGGCTCCGGCTACAGTTCGTCCAGCGTCCGCATGTTCCACGATTGAGGAGCATGGGGACGATGGACTTGAAGATCGCCGCCCGGACGGTCGCCGTCATCGCCATCGGCGCGGGCCTGACCGCCGCCATCAGCGCCCTGCGCGACGATGATGCGCCCGATGCCGACGCCCCCAGCATCGTGCGTCCGGGCGGCGAGCCTGATCCTCGCCGTGAGCTAACTCGCTGCCGCGATCTCGGCGCGGCGGCGCTGGAGGACGCAGCCTGCCGAAAGGCATGGGCGCGAAGCCGCCGCCGTTTCCTCCAATCGGACAAGCCGGCACGCCCGGCCATGCCGAAGCCGGAACGGTTCGGCGCGGTTCCCACGCCGACCGAGGAGGTGCCGTCGCGATGAACAATACCGGCGTCATCGACCGCTTTCTGGAGACTTTCACCAGCTATATCGATTCCGGCTTCGGCCTGCTCGGCGGGGAAATCGCCTTCCTCACCTCGACGCTGATTGTCATCGACATCGTGCTTGCCGGTCTGTTCTGGGCGTGGGGCGCGGATGAGGACGTGCTGCAACGTCTTATCAAGAAGACGCTCTATATCGGCTTCTTCGCCTTCATTATCGGCAACTTCAACAGCTTGGCGAAAATCGTCTTCGAGAGCTTTTCCGGGCTCGGATTGAAAGCCGGCGGATCGTCGCTGTCGGCATCCGAACTTCTCCAGCCCGGCCGTGTGGCGCAGGTCGGTATCGACGCCGGCAATCCGCTGCTGACCGCCGCCGGCGAACTGACCGGCTACATCGCGTTTCTGGAGAACTTCGTTCAGATCATCGTGCTCATGGTCGCGTGGGCCATCGTCGTGCTCGCCTTCTTCGTCCTCGCCATTCAGATCTTCGTCACGCTGATCGAGTTCAAGCTGACCACATTGGCGGGATTCGTGCTGATCCCCTTCTCACTGTTCGGCAAAACCGCCTTCCTCGCGGAAAGGGTGCTCGGCAACATTGTTGCCTCCGGCGTCAAGATTCTCGTGCTGGCGGTCATCGTCGGCATCGGTTCCGGCCTGTTCGGCGAGTTCACCGCCGGCTTCTCCGAGCAGCCGACCATCACTGAAGCGCTCTCCGTGATGCTCGGGGCGCTGGCGCTGATGGGCCTGTCGATCTTCGGTCCCGGCATCGCCACCGGCCTTGTCTCCGGGGCTCCGCAGCTCGGCGCGGGTGCTGCTGTCGGAACCGGCCTTGCCGCCGCCGGCCTTGGTGCTGCCGGTTACATGGGGGCGCGTGCCGGTGCCGGCATGGCGGCTGGTGCGATCGGCGCGACGGCGCGTGGCGGCGCTGCGCTGGCCGGAGGCGTTCGCACGGCCTACGGTCTCGGGGACGCTTCCGTTGGAACGACCGGGACAGGCGGCGGTGCGGCCGCTTTTGCCGGAGTCGCTAAGACGGGAGCTGGCCTTGTCCTCAGCAAGGGCAAGGAGACGGCTGCACGCTCCTCCGAATCCATGCGCACCAGCTACCGTTCCGGGCAGGCAGCAGCATGGAAGGCGACGGGCGGCAAGAACGAGGTCAATCCCGGCCATGCCGACGGCGGCGGCGATGCAGCTTCCGGCGGCCCGTCTTCCGCAACCTCCGGTGTTGGAACGGGCATCGGAATCAGCTCCGGTTCCAATGCCCCGCAGCCCGATTGGGCCAAGCGCATGAAGCGTGGCGGCACCATCAACCACGGCGTCAGCACAGCTGCTCATACGATCCGCTCCGGCGATCACGGCGGCGGTTCGATGTCGGTCAATCTCAATCAGGATGATCGCAAATGAACCTCTTCAAGCGTCCGACGGTGCGCTATGCGCGCACGCCCGAACCGGAAACCCCTTACCAGAAGGCGGGCCAAGAATGGGACAAACGGATTGGAGCCGCTAGCGCGCAGGCCCACAACTGGCGGCGGGCCGCCTTCTGCTCGATGGCGCTGGCGGCCGGTTGCGCCGGCGCTCTTGTCTGGCAGTCCACGCGCGGGACCGTGGTTCCGTGGGTGGTGCAGATCGACCGCTTCGGCGAGGCGCAGGCTGTCGCGCCGGCCGTGGCCGACTATCGGCCGACCGATCCGCAGATCGCGTGGCATCTGGCGCGGTTCGTTGAGCAGGTCAGGAGCATCCCGGCGGATGCGGTAATCGTCCGGCAGAACTGGCTCAGAGCCTACGAGTTCACGACCGATCGCGGCGCGATAGCGCTGAACGACTATGCGCGCTCTAACGACCCTTTCACCAAGGTCGGCAAGGTGCAGATCGCGGTCGAGGTGTCGAGCGTCATCCGAGCCTCGCCGGACTCTTTCCGCATCGCATGGACGGAACGGCGCTTCGAGAACGGCCAACTCGCCGGCACTGAACGCTGGACCGCCATCCTGACCGTCGTGATCCAGCAGGCGACGACGGCCGAGAAGCTGCGCGTCAATCCGCTCGGCGTGTTCGTCAATGCAATCAACTGGTCGAAGGAGATGGGTCAATGAGAGGGGCCAACAGGAAAATGACATTCGCGCTGGCGGCCACGCTGGTATCCGCCACGGCGCTTGCCGGCTGCGCCAAGAAATACATCCCCCCGGAAATAGATTATGACGACGCGGCTCCGGCCGTGCGGACTTCCGATCCGGTCGGCCCCGTTAAGGTGGTCGAGGTTCCCAAAACCCTGCCGCTGCCCGGCCAGTTGAAGCCGGTCGACGGTGGCAAGGCGAAACCGGAATCTTCCGACCCGAAACAACGGATCAGCGCCGCAAACGAGGCCGCCCGCATGCAGCCGGTGCGCGACGGCTTCATCAACGCGGTGCAGGTCTATCCGTTCGCGGCTGGCGCGCTCTATCAGGTCTATGCCGCGCCGGGACAGGTGACGGACATCGCGCTTCAACCCGGCGAACAGCTTGTCGGCTCCGGCCCGGTGGCGGCGGGCGATACGGTTCGCTGGATTGTCGGGGACACCGAGAGCGGCACAGGCGACAGAAGGCAGGTCCATATCCTCGTAAAGCCGACGCGGCCGGATCTCCAGACCAACCTTGTCATCAACACCAACCTGCGCACCTATCATTTGGAGCTGCGATCCACGGAAAAGACCTACATGGCCTCCGTCTCATGGCAGTATCCGCAGGACCAGTTGATCGCGCTGCGCCGCCAGAATGTCCGGGCGGCGCAGACTCAAGCCGTCGCATCGGGCGTCGACATCTCGAAGCTGAATTTCCGCTACCGCATAGAGGGCGATTCCGCGCCCTGGCGGCCGCTGCGCGCCTTCGACGACGGGTCCAAGGTCTATATCGAGTTTCCGTCCGGCATCGGTCAGGGCGAAATGCCGCCGCTATTCGTCATCGGCGCTTCGGGTAATTCCGAACTGGTGAACTATCGCGCCCGGCAGAACTACTATGTCGTGGATCGGCTGTTTGCCGCCGCCGAGCTTCGCCTTGGCGACAAGGACTCGCAGCGCCGGGTTCGCATCGTCCGAACCGATGGTCGGCCAGCGGCGAAGCGCACGGCGTTGTTTTCGCGAGGAGGGGGCCGATGACCGACGCTCCCGATCTAAGGGCGCAATTACGCCTGCGTCCTGAACCACGCCGTGTCACGCGCCTTTCTCGCAAGGTGCTGATCGGCCTCGGCGGTATCGCCAGCGTTGCCGTTGCTGCCGCGCTGTTTTGGGCGCTCGACACCGGCCGGCGCGGCAATCAGCCCGCAACCGAACTCCACAACACGGAAAACCGCACGCCCGCCGATGGGCTGGCGGGCCTCCCGAAGGACTACACCAACACCCCGAAGCTCGGTCCCGCTCTACCCGGCGATCTTGGCCGGCCGATCCTGCGTGCGAGGGAGGAGGGCAGGCCAGTGACGTCGCCGGCGATCCAGACGCCGCGCGCCGATCCCGAAGAAGAACGCCGGCTGGCCGAAATGGAGGCCGCACGGCTGGCGAAGCTGTTCACCGACAGTCGGGGGGTGCGTGCGAGTGATAGCCAGACAGTTCCGGTCGATACAGCGACAGCTTCCGGCGTCGATCCGGCAACCAGCCTGCCGGTTCCGGCCGAAACACCGCCGCTCGATTCCGGTTCGGCGCAGAACATGCAGGATCGCAAACTGGCCTTCGTCAACGCGGCGAGCGACAAGCGCACGGTTAGCTCCGACCGCGTGCAGGAAAAGGTATCGCCCTACATCGTGCAGGCCGGCACGGTCATTCCCGGCGCGCTCATCACCGGCATCAAATCCGACCTGCCGGGACAGGTCACGGCGCAGGTGACGGAACACGTCTATGACAGCCTGACCGGCGCGCATCTCCTGATCCCGCAAGGCTCGCGCCTGATCGGCCAGTATGACAGCCAGGTCGCGTTCGGCCAGTCGCGTGTGCTGCTGGTCTGGAATCGACTCATCATGCCGGACGGCACCTCCATCGTGCTCGAACATCTGCAAGGGACCGATCCGCAAGGCTTCTCCGGCCTCGAGGATGGCGTCGACTACCATTGGGACCAACTCTTCAAGGCCGCTGCGCTCTCGACACTTCTCGGCGTCGGCACGTCGATCGGCAGCAACAGCAGCGAAAACGAAATCGCCAAGGCCATCCGCGAAAGCGCACAGGGCAGCGCCGAAGACGTCGGCCGCCAGATCGTGCGCCGCCAACTCAACATTCAGCCGACGCTTACCGTCCGTCCGGGTTTTCCGATCCGGATTATCGTCCAGCGGGATCTCATCATGCAGCCGTGGGGCGCGGCGAAGGAGCCGACATGACGAAACTGAAGCTCTCCGCCATTCCCGACGACAAGCCGATCAAGATCACGGTCGAGCTTCCCGCGCCGGTGTTCAGGGATTTGCAGGCATATGCCGCGATCCTCGCCAAAACCTTCGGCGAGGCCACGCCGCTCGATCCGGCCAAGCTGATCGCTCCGATGGTGGCTAGATTCATGGCTACCGACAAGGGGTTCAGCAGGGCAAAAAAAGCTGCGCCCTGAAATGTCGGTCAGTCCGCTGCGCCTTTCAGGAGCTTCGCGATGGCGCGCCGTTCCTTTCCAGCCATGATCTTCGCGAAGCTCAGCAGCCGCCGAAACGCATAATTGTCATTCTCCTTCGACCAGATTGCACTGTAGGGAATACTGTCCTGCGCTCCCGCTATCGGACGGAATATCAGCCCCGGAAGATGGATTCCGGTGGCCGCTTCACCGACAAGGCTAATTCCGCGCCCCATCCCCACAAGGCCGAGCATGATGTCGCGCGTCACGTCCATCGGCTCGATCTCCACGCGGCTTGCGAAGTCGCTCAGCTTTCGGATCAGGAAATCGTGGACAACCGGCCCCGATCCGTTCCGGGTCACAATGAAATGCTCCTGCGCCAAATCCTCCCATGCAACCGTGTCTGCCTGGACGAGTTCGTGCGTGTTGCTGACCGCGATATAGGCGTCTTCACCCCACATAGGCAGCGTTTCGCACCCGGCGACTGCGGGTTCCCCGATTAGAAATGCAATATCGATCCTGCGGCTTTGCACTAGCTCAATGTTCTCGTGCATGGAGCCGTCGCTGACGACGAGCCGAACACTCGCATGTCTTTTCGAGAAGCGAAGCAGCAGATCATACAGGAAGCCCGTTGAAATCGATGCGATGACGCCGATACGAACGGTTCCCTGATCCACACGGCCGGCAAGCGCAGCCGTCCGTTGGGCAAGCTCGATCTGCTCCATTGCTGGCGCGATCCTCGCAAGGAAGGCTTTACCAGCTTCGGTCGGACGAATCCCTCGCGGACTACGCTCGAAAATGGTGATGCCTATTCGATTCTCCAGCGTCCGAACGGATTTACCGACTAGCGATTGATCGATCCCGAGCGATTCGGCTGCGCCGCGGAAGCTGCCGTGTCGGATGGCTGCGAGCGCATAGCGTAGTTGACGAAACTCCATGCAAGTCTCCCTCCTGCATGCGACTGGTGCCGCTGTAATGTTCCGACCTGTGCGAGACGGCCGGCGACGGCCAACGACGAAAAGCTCATGAGGTATTCCTTGCGGGCAAGTTCACCGAACGCCAGCGTTCGGGGCGTGGTGGTTGGCTCGCAGAACGTCAGCCAGAGATCCGCCATCGCGGCCGGTACATAAGCCACCCGACCTTCAGCGATCTGAAACACGAAACCGAACAGCGGACCGAGCGCCGTCATTTGCGGCCAGCATCGCGATGGACAGCAGCGATATCGCCTTTGTTGCGCGATCTGGCTTGATGATCGTGACGCTTGTCCAGTTCATCCGCCTGTTCGCGGGTTAACCCGAGATCCGCAAGCTGATGGTCGTCGAGCCTGGATAGCGGCCGATTTCTTTGAGGACTGCGCTGTGGGCGCAATTTGCGCCAAAGCGCCGCCATGGCCGCGCGGATCAGGCTGCCTTTCAAGGCAGTACCGCCCAAATCCAGTCGAAAACATATCCGATCGCCAGCGAGCCAACTACGGCAAGCGTCACGAACAGCGCGATCGTCGAGGGCCGGAGAACCGCCACCACGGCCATGACACCCCAGATGCTGACCGCGCCACCCGACACGAGAAAAGCCATCGCAGCGCCTGGCGACATGCCAAGGTCGAGCAGCCCGCGAACCAGCGGTAGCGCGGCGTAGCCATCCAGATACATCGGCGCACCGACCATAACGGCGAGCGGGATCGCATAGATGGAACCTTCCCCGACATAAGTTGCGACGAGATGCGGCGGCAGGAGATCACGCAGCAGAAATTCCGCTGAAAAGGCGAAGGCGAGGCATAGGGCGATCAGCCTCGTCATCGACAGGAGCTCCCGGTGAAAAATTCGCATCCGGGCGGGTTCCTGCCAGATGCGGAATGCGAACTCGGCTGGAGCGCAGGTGCCACATTCGCTGCCAGTCGTGATCCATGACGCGCGTAGCGGACGCTGGACCATGTTTGTGCCTGTGAGCGCCGCCGTTCCTGCTCCCGCGAACAATCCAAGCGCAAAAGCCGCGACCATCTTTCCAATGGCGAAGGCAGGTCCGAGAACAGCCCACGTGACCGCGAACATTGCCGGGTCGGTGACAGGCGAGGAAAGCCAAAACGCCATGATCGGCGCAAGCGGCACCCCTGCGGCAAGGAATCCGGTCATCAGAGGGAGTACGGTCACGCCGCAAACTGGCGTTACGGAACCAATTGCGGACGCGATCACGATAGTCGAGGCAGGTCGGCCCTCGAACCATTTTGACGTGACGGCGCCGGCTCCGCTCGCGGCGACCCACGCCGAGAGGATAATCCCGATGGCGATCGTCGGTGCCACGCTGACAAAGCTCTCCAGCACGAAGCGCACCGTCTGCTGTGCCTTCTCCGGCCAGAGAACCACGACCGCGACCGTGGCAATGGCCGCCGTCGCCCACATGATCGGCTTTTGTGGATTCGGAAGCGCAATGTTCATGACCACCATCCTGTTGATAGGCAGTCTAAGGAGAACGCTTCCATTTATGAAACGAATAGTATAAATACTTGCTATGAGCCAAGACGATACCACGTTTCCGCAACTCGATAGCGATCTGCTGCGTAGCTTCTTGGCGGTTGCCAAGGCCGGCAGCGTCAGCGGCGGCGCGGCGCGTCTGCTCCGCACGCAATCGGCCGTCAGCCTTCAAGTGCAAAAACTCGAGGAGATTGTCGCCCAGCAATTGTTTGATCGGCATGGGCGAGGCGTTTCTCTTACGACGCGTGGCGAACAGTTGCTGCCGATCGCGCGTCAGGTCGTTGAATCGCTCGATCAGGCCGTCATCGCAATGCGGGGGCCGGACAACAAGGGTGAAATTCGCCTCGGCATGCCCGAAGAATACAGCGACACCCTGCTTCCTTCGATCTTGTCCGGATTCTCGCAAGAGCAACCCGGCGCTCGCATCCTCTTGCGGTGCGGCGCGAGTGTTGAGTTTCCTGCTGCGCTCGCAGCGGGCGATCTGGATATTGCACTTCACGCACCCGAGAATGTCGCGTCTGACGACATTGTCGTTCACCGTGAAGCCGCCATTTGGGCCGGTTCGGCTTTTCATGAAGTCGAGCACCGTCGCCCGCTGCCCGTTGCCCTGTTCGATCGGGCATGCTGGTGGCGGGAACGCTGCCTCGATCTGCTGCAACGGGCGGGAGTGAGCTATGAGATCATCTGCACAACCGAAAGCGTCGCCGGTGTTCGAGCCGCTATCTCGGCCGGCATCGCTGTCGGCGTCCTGCCGCAAGGCGCATTCACCGATCGAGTCAGGCGACTTTCCGATGCCACCCTTCCGCAACTCGGGGAAACCGCCCTCGTACTTACCCGATCAGCCGCCGCGCCAACTCGCCTTGCAGACAGCCTAGCCGCGATCGTGTCGAAGATGGTTCGAGCGAACGAGCCAACAGCCTAGCCGCAGCAAGGCTTTTGGATCGCTGGCCCACAACATGCAGCGTCGGCCGCCGTGTGAGCTGCCCGATGCCTCGGTTTGCAGATGGCGGGGCGGGGGGCGAGGCGCAAAACAACCCTGTCGGCATCAAAACGCAGGGTGTCAACATCGAACACCTGCATGGGCAGCTCTGGCGGGCCAACCTCGAAAGTCAGCCGGGCGTCGGGGTCGAGCGTGACGCGCTCGGCCACCTTGGCGAGTATCCCCCGGAACTTGCCAACCGCCATGAACTCATGCTTGCCCTCGGGGCCAAGGTCTTCCACCTGCAAAATCGTCTCGCGCCAGGCGTCGGGATTGCCGCCGCAATCGAGCGTGACGAACGAACCGGCCTTGACCTCTGTAACGTGATAGCCTGGGCGGATCGTTCGGCCGCCATAGTCGAGCACAAGCGGCTTCTCGCCATAGCATTCCAGCGCGGCCAGGATCGCGCCGAGCGAGGCGTCACCATCAAATTCGATAACTGCGGGGGTAGCGGGGGCGTTCATGTTGATGTATCCATGATTCAATAACTCTTGAGATATTGAGACGATCATGGATGAAAAGCAAGCCCTCTCCGCCTTCGCCGCGCTCTCGCAGGAAACCCGGCTACGCATCGTGCGCCTGCTGGTGACGGCCGGCCCCGAAGGGATGCCGGCCGGCGCGATCGGGGAAGCGATGGACAGCGCATCGTCGTCGCGCATGTCCTTCCATCTAAGCCACCTTGAACAAGCCGGCCTCGTAGAGTCGCGCCGCGACGGGCGCTCGATCATCTACAGCGCCTCCTATCCGGCGCTTTCCGGTCTGCTCGACTTTCTCATGCGCGACTGCTGCCAGGGCCACCCGGCCGTGTGCAACCCGGTCGCGAGCAAGCTCATCGCCTGTTGTGAACCCGCCACGGAAACCGCCCATGCCTGACAACGCCACGCCCGAACGCATCTTCAATGTCCTGTTCCTCTGCACCGGGAACTCGGCCCGCTCGATCTTGGCCGAAAGCATCTTGAACAAGGATGGCGCGGGCCGCTTCCGCGCCTACTCGGCCGGAAGCCAGCCCAAGGGGGCGGTCAATCCGCTCGCCATCACGACCCTCGCTAATTTCGACTATCCCACCGAGGGCCTGCGCTCGAAGGCATGGAACGAATTTGCGGCCCCTGACGCCCCGGTCATGGATTTCGTGTTCACCGTCTGCGACAACGCCGCTGGCGAAGCCTGCCCGGTCTGGCCGGGCCAGCCGATGACGGCGCATTGGGGGATCGAAGACCCCGCCGTCGTCGAAGGTCCGGAGATTGCCCGGCAAACGGCCTTCGTGACCGCGTTCCGCTATCTGAGGAACCGCATCGCGATCTTTGCCGCGCTCCCCTTCGCCAGCCTCGACAAATCGACGCTGCGCACCCGCCTTGTCGAAATCGGCCAGTCCGAAGGCGCAAGCTCGCCACGCGGCAGCGCGGCATGAGGCGGTAATGAGCGTCGTCATCTACCACAACCCCGATTGCGGAACCTCCCGCAACACGCTCGCCCTGATCCGGCATTACGGCCTTGCGCCCCAAGTGGTCGAATATCTCAAGACGCCGCCGACACGTTCGGAGCTGGCCGACCTCATCGCGCGCGCGGGGCTGACCGTCCGGGCGGTCCTTCGCAAGAAGGGGGCGCCTTATGGCGAACTCGGACTGGACGATCCGGGCTTGAGCGACAGCGATCTGCTCAATGCGATGATGGCGCATCCCATCCTTATCAACCGGTCCCTCGTCGTGACGCCGAAGGGCATAGCTCTTTGCCGGCCATCGGATGTTGCCACCGATCTGCTGCCGGATGCGCCTGTTGCGAGTCTCCTGAAGGAGGAAGGTGCGCCCTTCCTCAAGGATCAGCTCGTCGCCGCCAATGATGCGGGTCTTGTCGGCGCACTGACGGCCGAAGGCTTGCCGGTGGACGATCTCACCAATGCGGGACGCACCTTCTATGTTTTCTCGACGCTCGACGGTGCAACCGTGGCCTATGGCGGCCTCGAGCTCCTTGGCGAACATGTCCTGCTACGCTCGGTCGCCGTCCTGCCGGCGTTTCGCGGCAAGGGCATTGGCCGCAACATCGTGCCGCTGCTGCTCTATCGCGCCTATCGTGAGGGCGCGCGCACCGCATGGCTGCTGACAAGCTCGGCGGCACCTTTCTTCGAGAAGATCGGTTTCAAGGTCGTGGGGCGGCAAGCCGCGCCGGCCGCCGTGCTGGCGATCCGGCAGGCGGCGAGCCTGTGCCCGGCAAGTGCGCCGCTGCTCTCTCGCAGCATTGGTTTCTGAGGATTCCCCATGTCCACTTTTGAACGCTACCTCACCCTTTGGGTGGCCCTCTGTATCGTCGTCGGCATCGCGCTTGGACATTGGTTCTCCGACGCGTTCCAAGCTGTCGGCGCGCTCGAAATCGCCAAGGTCAATCTGCCCGTCGCGGTGTTGATCTGGCTCATGGTCATTCCCATGCTGCTCAAGATCGACTTCGCCGCCCTCGGTGAAGTCGGCCGGCACTGGCGCGGCATCGGCGTGACGTTGTTCATCAATTGGGCGATCAAGCCCTTTTCGATGGCGCTGCTCGGTTGGCTGTTCATCGGCTGGCTGTTCCGGCCATATCTGCCAGCCGACCAGATCGACAGCTATATCGCCGGCCTCATCATCCTGGCGGCCGCGCCCTGCACCGCAATGGTGTTCGTCTGGTCCAATCTGACCAAGGGCGAGCCGCATTTCACGCTGAGCCAGGTTGCGCTTAACGACGCGATTATGGTGGTGGCCTTCGCCCCCATCGTCGGCCTGCTGCTCGGCCTCTCGGCGATCATCGTGCCGTGGGGAACGCTGGTCCTGTCGGTCGTGCTCTACATCGTCATTCCGGTGATCGTGGCGCAGATCATCCGGCGACGGCTGCTCGCCACCAGCGGCCCGGCGGCGCTCGCCGCGTTGCTGGCGAAGCTCGGGCCGCTGTCGCTGGTCGCCCTGCTGGTGACGCTGGTGCTGCTGTTCGGCTTCCAAGGCGAACAGATCATCGCGCAACCGCTCATCATTGCCCTGCTGGCGGTTCCAATTCTGATCCAGGTCTATTTCAACTCGGGGCTGGCCTACCTGCTCAACCGCGCCGTGGGCGAACAACATAACGTGGCCGGCCCCTCGGCCCTGATCGGTGCATCCAACTTCTTCGAGCTGGCGGTTGCCGCCGCCATAAGTCTGTTCGGATTCCACTCCGGGGCCGCGCTGGCAACCGTGGTTGGGGTGCTGATCGAGGTGCCGGTCATGCTCTCGGTCGTCTGGATCGTGAACCGCTCAAAGGGGTGGTATGAGCGCGGCGGCCATAGCTCCACCCCTATCGAGGCGGAACGATTGGCCGCGAGGCTCCCGCGTGAATAGTCCTGTCTCGGAGCCGGTGGCGACCACATCGCCTATGCCAAGCCTGCTGGTCGTCATTCCGGTTCTCGGCGTGGCGCAGATTCTGGCGTGGGGATCGTCCTACTACCTGTTGGCGGTTCTTGCGCAGCCAATTGCGAGCGATACCGGCTGGCCGCTTGCCTGGGTCGTCGGCGGTCTGTCGCTGGGCCTGCTGGTCGCCGGCATCGTCTCGCCGCGTGTGGGCGACACTATCCAGCAACTCGGCGGCCGCCTGGTCCTTGCTGCGAGCGCCGTCTTTCTTGCTCTCGGTCTGGCCGGCCTCGCGCTGTCTCCCAATCTGCCGCTCTACGTGATTTCTTGGCTGGTGCTCGGGATTGGAATGGGTGCCGGCCTATATGATGCGGCGTTCGCGACCCTTGGCAGGCTCTACGGCCAGCGCGCCCGCACGGCCATCGCTACGCTGACATTGTTTGGCGGGTTTGCCAGCACCGTTTGCTGGCCGCTCTCGGCCCTTTTCGTATCCGAATTTGGCTGGCGCAACGCCTGCCTGATCTATGCCGGCATTCATATCGCCGTGCTGCTGCCGCTCTACGTCTTCGCCCTACCGAAAGAGCCGAAGCGTGATTTCAAGATCGTTGCGGCAGTCGAGAGCGGCGAAGTCACGACGCGCGTGCGGCCGATACCGGCGGAATCGCGCCTGGTGTTCGTGCTCGTGGCATTAGTCATCACTATTGGCTCGGTAATTTCCGCGACTCTTTCCGTTCATTTGCTGACGATCCTTCAAGCCCGCGAGATTGCCCTTGCGGCCGCCGTCGCGCTCGGCGCGATAGTCGGCCCTTCGCAGGTCGGCGCTCGCGCTATCGAAATGCTCATAAGCCGATTCCATCATCCCATCTGGACCAAGTTTGCATCCGCCATTTTCGTCGCGATCGGCGTCGGTCTTCTTTGGGGTGGCTTTCCGGTCGTGGCCGCTGCGCTCATCTTCTACGGCATGGGTATCGGCATCGAGTCGATTGCCCGCGGCACGCTTCCGCTCGCCATCTTCGGAGAAGATCGCTATGCCTCGATCATGGGCCGTATCGCCATGCCGAGCCTTATCATGCAGGCGGCGGCCCCGTCTGTCGGTGCGTTGCTGATTGATGGCTTTGGGGCAGATGGCGCTCTTGCCGTACTTTTCGTCGTTGCCATCGCGAACGTGCTGCTGGTGCTGGTTCTCTTTGCCCTGCTCAAGCGAAATTGACATGCACTGCCCTTACCGCGGCTGGCCCAACCGCATTCTTGACGTGAGGAGAATTGCGCATTACTTTGTTCCTTACACAGGGTAAGGATTTAAGTTATGCCAACGGCTACCATCACCTCCAAGGGGCAGATTACGATTCCTCAGCAGGTCCGGTCCGATATGGGCCTGACCACCGGAGATCGAGTAGATTTCATCCGGATGGAGGACGGCCACTACGCTGTCGTGCCTGCTTCTTATTCGATCAAATCGCTGAAAGGGATCGTTCCGCGTCCTGCCAAGCCCGTCAGCCTGGACGACATGCAGGCGGCGATCGTGGCCGGAGCGACCGGCGAATGATCGGCGTCGATACCAATATCCTCGTCCGCTACCTCGCGCAGGACGACGAGGTTCAGTCGCCCGCCGCCTCGCGGATCATCGACGCCTTTACCCCGGATGCGCCGGGCTTCATCTCGCAGGTCGTGCTTGTCGAGACGGTATGGGTGCTGACGCGCGCCTACAGGATGTCGCGGCAAGCTATTGCCGACACGGTGGAAACGCTGTTGCGCGCACGAGAGATCGTGGTCGAGCGCACCGATGCCGGCTATCTGGCGCTGGCAACCTATCGGGCCACGAAAGCGGACTTTTCCGATGCGCTGATCGCCCATGCCGGCCGTCTGGCCGGATGCAGCGAGACGCTCACCTTCGACAAGGGCGCGGCCGCCGATGCGGACATGCGCCTGGTGAGGACCTGACGATGGTCATGACCCGCGACATTGCCGGCAAGTTTCTCGGCTACGCGGCGGCGCGCTACGTTTCGATCTCGCAGCCGTTCGCGCGATCCTGCGCGCTTGGGCGCGATTCCGGCGACGGACTGGTGGAGCGGTTGGAGCTTGCCGTCCTGGCGCTTTTGCCCACGATGGACGGATGGCACGCCGTCCGGACAGGCTGGGGAAGACCTTTGGCGATGTGGTCGATCTTTTCGACTACAAGCGCAAACCTGTTCCTGCGCGCCGGCCTGCCGGTCGCAAGAAGGAATGGCGGCCCGTCGTCACTGACGACTGGCCGCAGGACATCCCGATCACGGACGCCGAACTCGACATTATCGAGGTGCATTTCGCCGACCTTCTGGACGAGCTTTTCGGCCCCCGTCGCTGAAGTGCGAGGTGCATCATGACGAATACCGAAAGCGCAACCGACGCCGATGGCCGCATACGCGCCGTCCTCTATCTCCGCGTCTCGACCGGGCGTCAGGCCGAGCACGACCTGTCAATCCCCGACCAGCGCCGGCAGGCGTTGTCCTTCTGCGAAGGCAAGGGCTGGCGCGTCGTGTCCGAATATGTCGAGCCGGGCGCGTCGGCCACCGATGACCGCCGGCCGGAATTCCAGCGCATGATGGACGCTGCGGCGGCGCGGCCGCCGTTATTCGACGTGATCGTCGTCCATTCCTTTTCGCGCTTCTTCCGCGACCAGTTCCAGCTTGAGTTCTACGTCCGCAGGCTCGCCAAGAACGGCGTCCGACTGGTTTCGATCACACAGGATCTCGGCGACGACCCGATGAGCGTCATGATGCGGCAGATCATGGCTCTCTTCGACGAGTACCAGTCGAAGGAGAACGCCAAGCACACGCTGCGGGCCATGCGAGAGAATGCCCGGCAGGGCTACTGGAACGGTTCGCGGCCGCCCTTTGGCTACCGCGTTGTCGAAACAGAGCAGCGCGGGACGCGGACCAAGAAGAAGCTGGAGGTCGATCCGCTGCGCGCCGATCATGTCCGCCTGATCTTCCGGCTTGCCCGCGTCGGCATCGGCGAGAGCGGCCCGATGGGTGCGCGCCAGATCGCCGGACACCTCAACGACAAGGGCATCCGCACCGCCACCGGCGGGCGCTGGGGCCTCGGCATGATCCACGAGATACTGACCCGCACGACCTACATCGGCATCCACCGCTTCAACGTCTATAGCTGGCGCAAGAAGCAGGCGAAGCCCGAGGATGAGGTGGTGGAGGTTCAGGTCCCGGCCATCATCGACAAGGACGAGTTCGACGAGGTTCAGGAGATGCTGCGCGAGCGAAGCCCGCAACTGAAGGCTCCGCGCTTCGTGACCGGCCCGACGCTTCTTGGCGGCATCTGTTTCTGCGCCGATTGCGGGGGAGCGATGACGCTTCGCACGTCGGGCAAGAAGGCCGACTATCGCTACTACACCTGCTGCACCAGGGCGCGGCAGGGGGAGACCGGCTGCCCAGGCCGCACGGTTCCCATGGACCGGCTCGATGATCTGGTTGTCGAGCATATCGAGCAGCGCGTCTTGGCCGGCGACCGGGCGGCGAACATTCTGGCCGGCCTTCTGGAGCGCCGCAGGCACGACGCGGACGACGCGAGCGATCGCATCGCCCAGCTTAAGCGGCAGGCCAACGATGCCGATGCCCGCCTGACGCGTCTCTATGGAGCGATCGAGGACGGGATCGCGGACCGGACGGACGAGAACCTCAAGGGCCGTATCGCCGAACTGAAGGCGATTCGCGATTCGGCGCGCGCCGACGTGGAGCGTGCCGAAGCGAAGGACGGCAACAGGCCGATCGAGATCACGCCGGAGATGGTGCGCCGTTTCGCGGCGGAGGCGAAGCGCAAGCTGCGCACCTCCGGTGGCGGCTACGCGCGCCACCACGTCCAGAAACTCGCCCAGAGGGTCGAGGTCAGTGACAGCGAGGTCAGGATAGTGGGATCGAAGCTCTGGTTGTTCGATGCGCTTCTTGCGGCCGGAGGCGTAGTGTTAACTCGCAGGCGCGAAGTTCGCAGTTTTGAACCGAAGTGGCTCCCCGGGCCGGATTCGAACCAGCGACCAACCGGTTAACAGACGTGTGGGGTGCCTTTTTGCCGTATTTCGCACCGTTGCGCCTTGCATCATAAACCATAGATATTTCAATGCGATGATGCTGTACGGCTTTTCGTTGTGTTGCATCTGGCAACATGGTATTTCACAGAAAATGTTGCCAGAATGTTGCCACGGGAGCCTGCGGCATGGAGAAGCGATCCTATAGCACTGACCGCGAATTGAAGGCGCTGCGGCCGGCCGATAGCTTGTCAATGACCGTGGAATCGGGACCCTGTATTTTCGTGCAAAAGGGACCCCGGTTTTGGGGTTGATGAAGGGCACGGCGGTTAGCGCCCGATCAGGCGAAGCTGGTCGGGGTTGCACAGCCTGATCGGGTGCGGTTCGTTGGTTTTTGGCTTTAGCTTTGAGAGCGGCTCTTGAAGCGCCAGGATTCGTTTCCGGTCTCGACGATCTCGCAGTGATGCGTCAGGCGATCGAGCAGCGCAGTGGTCATCTTGGCGTCGCCGAAGACGGTGGGCCATTCGCCGAACGCCAGATTGGTGGTGATGATGACGCTGGTGCGCTCGTAGAGTTTCGAGACGAGATGGAAGAGCAACTGCCCGCCGGCCTGGGCGAAGGGCAGATAGCCCAGTTCATCGAGCACGACGAAGTCGAGCCGGGTCAGGTGATCGGCAATGCGCCCCTGGCGGCCGGCACGGGTCTCGGTCTCCAGCCTGTTGACCAGGTCGACGACATTGAAGAAGCGGCCGCGCGCGCCGTTGCGGATAAGCGCCCGGGCAATGGCGATGGCTAGATGGGATTTGCCCGTGCCGGTGCCGCCGACCAGGACGACGTTACGCTGATCGGCGACAAAGGCTCCGCCGGCAAGATCGCGGATCAGGCTCTCGTTGACGGGCGTGCCGGTGAAGTCGAAGTCATCGACGTCCTTGGCCAATGGCAGCTTGGCGACGGTGAGCTGGTATTTGATGGAGCGGGCCTGCTTCTCCGATATCTCGGCCTGCAGCAGATCGCCGACGATCTTCGGAGGTTCGTGCTGCCGCTTGATGGCGACGCCCATGATCTCGTCATAGGCTGATCGCATCCCGTAGAGCTTCAGCGTGCCCATCAGTTCCAGAACCTCGGTGCGTTCCATGATTATCTGCTCTCCTTAGACGGTCATAGCGGGCGCAGTCGGCGATCGGCTCGTGAGCCAGCTTCAGCGCCTGGGGAATGGAAAGGATCGTGCCCGGCGCCGGGTCGCGGCGGCGGGCCAGGATGTTGAGGATCACCGCCGCCGACGAGACGCCGTGATCGAGCGCCTCCTGACAGGCCGCCTCGACCGCGTTCAATCCGTCGCTCAGCACACAGGTGAGGATCGACACCATCTGCCGGTCGCCGTCATCGGCGGCCTTGAGCTTGCGGCGCACCTTCTCCATGGCCGACGGCAGAACCCAATTCTTGAACGGTGCGCCGTTGCGCAGTCCACCGGGCTTGCGGGCCAGCACCGGGACGTAATGCCAAGGGTCGTAGATCACCTCGTTGCGGCCGAAGCAGCGGGCATGTTCGCCCACGACCACGCCGTCCTGGCGGATGACGATCCGATCGGCATAGGCATGGATCTCGACCGGCCGGCCGACGGCGCTCGACAGCACCGAGTATTTGTTGTTGTCGAAGCGCACCGTGCAGGTCTTCGACACCGAGGCGGGAATGCAGTGGAAGCCGTCGAAGCGCCCGGCATAGGGGATGAAGCTGCCGCGCTCCTCCTCGAACACCTCCCAGATCGTGCGGCCGTCCTGTTCGGGGTGCCGGTGCGCCTTGGCGTAGGAGACGCATTTGTCGGCCAGCCAGCCGTTCAGGTCCTCCAGCGTCTTGAAGCGCAGCCGCGGCGTGAAGAAGCGCTCGCGCACCAGCCCGACCTGGTTCTCGACCTGGCCCTTCTCCCAACCCGACGCCGGCGTGCAAGCTTCCGGTTCGACAAGGTAATGTCCGCACATCTGCGCGAAGCGGCGGTTGTAGCGGCGATCCTTGCCGATGAAGATCGCGTCCACCGCCGTCTTCATGTTGTCGTAGATGCCGCGCGTGCAGGTTCCGCGGAAGAAGGCGAAGGCCCGATCATGGGCGTCGAACACCATCTCCTGCGTCTCGCGCGGATACGCCCGAACAAAGAACATGCGGCTATGACAGAGCCGCATGTGCGCCACCTTCACCGTAACCGTCACGCCGTCCAGCAGGACGACCTCGTGACTCCAGTCGAACTGATAGGCTTCGCCGGGCGCAAAGCTCAGCGGGATATAGGCCTCGGCCGCGGCGCTGCCGCGTTGCTCTTCCCAATCCTGCGCATGCCGCCACACTGAGCTGTAGCTGCCGTCATAGCCGAGGCCGCGAAGCTCCTCGAAGATCCGGATCAGCGTCAGCCGTTCCCGCTGCGGCTTCGCTGCATTCGCCGACAGGAGCCCGTCCAGCTTCTCGCGCCAGGCCCCCATGCGAGGATAGGACTGATGCTTGCGCTCGTACCGGAACTCCGTCTCGTCCGAGCGCAGCACCTTGCGGACCACTTTCCGCGAGATCTTCAGCTCCCGGCAGATCGCCTTGATCGACTTCCCCTGCACCAGCGACAGCCGGCGTATCTTTGCAATCGTCTCCACAACCAACATCCAAAACACAAATGCCTCCGATCAAACCGGAGGCACTTTGATGACCCCACGTTAAGGGGTCCCGTTTGGACGAAAATTACCCCTCAAACAGGGTCCTCATTCCACGAAAAATCACATGCGGGAAGCCCATCCGCAGCCGCTCGCCTTTTGGGCAGCGTCCATGGCTGCGGGTCATGTTGGTGGTGGTCCATGTTTCGTCGATGAACACAAGACGCTCCGGTTCCAGATCGATCTGGCCGTCGAACCAGGCCCGGCGCTGCTTCAGGATATCGGGACGGTCTTGCTCGACGGCATGGCCAGTCTTTTTTTGCGCGTCATGCCACGGCGCGCGAAGAAGCGGTGGAGCCCGGCGATCGAGACGTGCAAGCCGATCTCGATCAGCGCCAGGCGCAGTTCCTCAAGCGAGGTGTCCCTGCGCGCTTCCCAAATCGCCAGGATGTCCGCCCCACGCTCCTCGATCCGGCGTGACCGCATATCGCCGCCCTGTGGTTTGGGAGAAAAGTCGCCAGTTTCCCGGCGCTGCGCCTGCCAGCGGATCGCCGTCGATGGTGCAACGCCAAAGCGAGCGGCTGCCGCACGGCAGCTCATACCATCATCAACCGCCGCCAGAAGCCGCGAACGCAAATCCATCGAAAGAGGTTGGCCCATCCATGCCGGCCTCCATCACCAGCACGGATCCTGAATCAGAAATTACGCTCCGAGGGAATCCACTCTCGATTCATAACGGTCGAAATCCGCTCTAATAATTATGTGCAGGCCCTTGCCGCTCGGAGAGAACTCCGAATAGCTGTTGAATTCCTCGAATATCTTCTGTTGGCGAGCAACGATAACCGGGTCGTCGCTATGATCTAGGTCGATGCCGCAATAGGGATCGTCGGCCGTGAAAACGAAGCCAATGCCAGCATAGCGACCGTTGCCGCACTGGAATGCCGTTACGGCTTCGTCAAACGAGGACCACGTTTGCGGATCGGTGACGCTAGCAGGTTTGCCGGTTCTCGCGCAGCATGGGATTTTTGACGGTTGCCACACTACCCATTGCACACGCTGGCGCAATTCGTCGGGAATTTTGTCAAAGCTCATGGAATTGGCTCGCCGCGCAAGAAGGGCTTGAATTTGCGGGCGATAAGGATAAATTCCTATTTGTCACCGTACCCGCATCTCGCACAAGAAGGAGCCGCCCTTTGCTAGAGGGCGGCTTTCCTTTTTGCGTCAGGCCGCATCGTTCCGTTCCGCGATCTTCCGTTGCAGGTAAGCGTCTATCTCGCTTTCAACCCACAGGTTGCGCCCGCCGCCCCCCAGTTTCACCGGGCGCGGAAACTCCTTCGCTTTCATGAGCCGCCACAGGTGGGGGCGGCTGTAGCGGATGCCCCTTGCTTTCAGGGCGGCATAGTCGAGAAGCTGCATATTTCACCTCGCACTCGGTTCTAACGATTTGCGAAGCTATCAGCGGACCGATCCGCGTCTTCGACATAAGTGCAGATTTTTCGGTGGGGTTTTGTCGAATCGGGCCGCGACCGAAGGATGGGCCGAGTTGGCAAAGATGTTGCCAAAACGTTGCCATAAATCAAGAAAGGCGCTTCGCGCGCCACGCTTAAATTTCAGCTAAGTGCTTGATTTTAAAGTGGCTCCCCGGGCCGGATTCGAACCAGCGACCAACCGGTTAACAGCCGGTTGCTCTACCGCTGAGCTACCGGGGAACAGGTGCTCTCATGCGAACGGCGCAGCCTATAGCAGGCCCGTTTCGCGTTTGCAAAGAAGCAATTCACATTTTCCCGCTTTTTTCCGCCAGTCTTTTCCCTCGCCCGGCAAATGACGTTACCATGCCTTGCGCGCCGGCATTGCGGCCGCGGGCACAATGTGGTCGGACGGACCCGGCAACGACGATGATCCGACGCGGGCGAGGCGGCTCAAGCATGAAAGGACCAGACCCCGGCATGGCAGCAGACAGCGACGTTTCCGAAACGCCACGGCGCCGAATTTCTCTTTTCGGACGGGAGTTCGTTCTGCCGCGCTCGCGCCGTCTGCGCATCGCGATCGGCGTCGTTCTGGTCATTCTCGGTTGTTTGGGTTTCCTGCCCGTGCTCGGTTTCTGGATGATTCCGCTGGGGCTGCTCGTGCTGTCCTACGAATATGGCTGGGTGCGCCGCCACAGGCGCCGCGTGGTGGTGTGGTGGGAAAGGCGCCGCCGCCCGCGCGACGGCTGAGGAATGCCGGTACCCGGCCGTGCCTCGGGTGCTGCGGCAGTCCGCCTGTGATAAATAGCCGTCTGCCGCTTGACGCCCATTTGCCTCCAACCTATTGAGTTCGCGTGGAACGCCGGAGCGATCGAGGCCTCGTGGCGGAGTGGTTACGCAGAGGACTGCAAATCCTTGCACCCCGGTTCGATTCCGGGCGAGGCCTCCAAGATCCCGGACCGGCGCGCAGCGCCGGCATGTTCCTGAAGAAGGCATGGCGCCGTGGCGCGCCGGAAGCGGGATTGTTGCGACATGGATGCTGATTTCGCCGAGCGCCGGGTGAAAATGGTCGACGGCCAGATTCGCACCGTCGACGTAACCAGCGCTCCCTTGCTGCAGACCATGCTGACGGTTCCGCGCGAATTGTTCGTCAGCCCCGACTTGCGCGACCTGGCCTATATAGACGAGGACGTGCGCATCGCCGGCGGCCCGGGCAGCGCTCGCTACCTGATGGAGCCGTCGCCGCTGGCCCGCCTGATCCAGCTCGCGGAGGTCGGCGCGCAGGACAACGTTCTGGATGTCGGCTGCGGCACCGGCTACTCGGCCGCGATCCTGTCGAGCCTGGCGCGGTCGGTCGTGGCCCTGGAAAGCGATTCGGCGCTGGCCGAGACGGCGCGCTCGATTCTTGCGCAGCTCGATTGCAGGAATGCCGAGGTCGTCACCGGGCCGCTCAGGGAAGGCCATGCCGCCAGCGCACCCTATGACGCGATCCTGATCGGCGGCAGCGTCGAAGAAGTGCCGGAATCACTGTTCGAGCAACTCGCCGAAGGCGGGCGTCTTGTCGCCGTCGAGGGAAGCGGCAATGCCGGCATTGCGCGCCTTTATCTCAAGACGGCCGGGGTCGTTACGGGGCGGCGCACCTTCAATGCGGCAATAAAGCCACTACCGGGATTTGAACGCATGCATGCATTCGAGTTCTGAGCGTTTTTCTGTTGCGGCCGGCATCGTGGCATGTTGGCTATCGTTTTCAAACGACGCTGCCTGGCCTGGTTCTGCTCAAAGCAGCTCCGGCGGCAGGGGAACGGGAAACGCGGCGCCGGCCACCTTTCGAGGATGGCGGAGCGGCGCAGTTCCCGTGAACGAATGAGGGATACGCCGTGCGATCTGCCAAAAAGAGCCTTCTTGCCGCCCTGTTCGTTTCGGTGGCCGCGCTCTCACTGCCGGCATCGGCCGAAACCATCCAGGGTGCTCTGGCCAAGGCCTACAAGAACAACTCGTCGCTCAATTCTGCCCGGGCCGGCGTGCGCGTCACCGACGAGGGCGTGGCCATCGCCAAGTCGGGCTACCGTCCAACGGTCGCAGGCTCTGCCAGCATCGACTATTCGGCCTCACGCAGCAGCGGCGGCGGCACGACGCGTCTGACCCAGGGCAATTTCGGGGTGCAGATCAACCAGACGCTGTTCGACGGCTTCCAGACGAAGAACAATGTGTCGGCCGCCGAGGCGCGCGTATCGGCTTCGGTTGAAAGCCTGCGCAATACCGAGGAAAACACGCTCTTTTCTGCCGCCCAGGCTTATATGAACGTGATCCACGACCGGCAGGTGGCCAAGCTGACGGAGCAGAACCTCAAGGCGCTGACCGAGCAGGTGCGCGCGGCACGCTCGCGCTTCGAGGTCGGCGAAGGCACGCGCACCGACGTCGCGCAGGCCGATGCCGCGCGCTCCAATGCCGTTGCCCAGCTCAGTGCGGCGCGCGCGCAGGCGCTCGCCAGCGAAGCGGCCTATCGCCAGATCGTCGGCGAACAGCCCGGTACGCTGAAGCCTGCGAGCCCGCTTACCAAGCTGATTCCGAACAATCTCGAATCGGCCTTCGCGATCGCCGCGAATGAGCATCCCGCCATTCTTGCCAACCAGCATCTGGTGGATGCGGCCGCTTTCTCGGTGAAATCCGCCGAGGGCACGCTGCTGCCTTCGGTCACCGCATCCGCGGGCGTCTCGTACAACGATCAGTACGCGAACGGTTTCGGCGCTTCGCAGCTCAACACCGGCGCCCAGACCTCCGCCAGCATCGGCGCGACGCTGACGGTGCCGATCTATCAGGGCGGGCGGGCTTCGGCGCAGGTGCGCCAGAGCAAGGAGCAGCTCGGCCAGGCCCGGATCGAAGTCGATGTCATGCAGGACCAGGTGCGCAACGCCGTTGCCGCCGCCTGGACGTCATATACGGCCGCGCGCGAAGGCGTCGATGCCAACCGCGCCCTGGTCGCGGCGGCGCGGCTCGCCCTCAATGGCGTCATCGAGGAGCGCAACGTCGGCCAGCGCACCACGCTGGACGTGCTCAACGCGCAGAACGATGTCGTCAATGCCCAGATCAACCTCGCCGGCTCCGAGCGCGACGTGGTGCTGGCCAGCTATGCGATCCTGCAGGCCACCGGCCGGCTGTCGACCGAGCGGCTGGCGCTGAATGTGGTCAAGTACAAGCCGCAAGAGCACTACAATGCCGTCAAGGACAAGTGGTACGGCCTGCGCACGCCTGACGGACGCTGATTTCGGGCCGATTGCGGCTGTCGGCGTCGCGCCCGGCTATCCTGTTGAAATCCGCCGAACCCCGAGATTGGGGATTCTCGTCGGCTCATCGGTCAGTTACGCTTGGTGACGTGATTCGATCCGGCAGATTTCCGGTTCGGCGACGCAACAGGTCACAAGGGCGGCGAATGTGACGATGGCCACGGCGAGCAGCGCACAGCGCGAACCTTCGATGGAAGAGATACTGGCCTCCATCAGGAGGATCATCGAGGACAGCGATTCCGGTCGCCGGCCGGCCGAGTCCGGCGAATTCCCGCACGCGTCCGAACTCGAAGAGGCGCAGGATGCGGCGTTGCCGGAGGTGGATGCGTTTCGGGCCGAACTGCAGGCCGATCCGCAACCCTTCGGACAGATCACGCTCGCCGAAGTGCAGGCGCAATTGCAAGTCCCGGATGCGGCCGATGCCGCTGCGGCCGAGGGCGAACGCGCTCCGATCTCGCTGGCCGAGATCGGCAACCGCATCGCGCAGGAAAGCCAGCCGGCCGGCGACCCGGCTAGCGCGGCGGAGAGCGATCCGGCCGGGATGGTTTTCGAGCGACACGAGCCGGAACTGGAATATGGGCAGCCGTCGCCGGTAACGGTCGAGGCGGAAGCCGCTGCGCCGCCGACGGAGACTTCGCCTGACATGTCCGCAGAGGCATTGTCCGCGCGGCCGGCCCTGGTGTCGGAGCAGACCAGCCGGCAGGTGGCTGCCGCCTTCGAGGAGCTTTCCGAGGCCTTTGCTAGCCGCAGCCGCAAGACTTTCGACGAGATGGCGCAGGAAATGTTGCGCCCGATGCTGCAGGACTGGCTGGACAACAACCTGCCGACGCTGGTCGAGCGGCTGGTGCGCGAGGAAATCGAGCGCGTGGCGCGCGGCGCAGGCGCCTGATGCCGCTGCTGCCTGCCGGGCAGCAAAACAAGATCCTGCCTGATGCCGTGCTCAGCCTTTTTGTGCCACGCGCGACATCAACGCCATCGCGCCGAACGGTGCACGGACCTTTCCCTCGGTGATGAAGTAGACGAACACGTCGCGCGGCTTCACGGGCGCCTGCGCGGCCGGGTCGGCGCGTGGCAGGTCTTCGGGCACCTTGCCCTCGGCCCAGATCCTGGCCCGCGCGGCCCATTCGTCCAGTGAAGCGGGCGTGTAGCAGTCGGGATTTTCGTCCTTGCCCGTTTGCAGCCGGGCATAGACGAAATCGCCGGTCACATCGGCGATGGCCGGATAGGTGGCATGATCGGCATAGACGATCGCCGCACCGTATTTGCGCGCAAGCGCCACGAATTCCGGCACCACGAAGGAAGGATTGCGAACCTCCAGCGCATGGCGCAGCTTTACCCCGTCCTGGCTTTCGGGCAGCAGCTTGAGGAAGGCCTCGAAATCGTCCGGGTCGAACTTCTTGGTCGGGGCAAACTGCCACAGGATCGGGCCGAGCTTGTCGCCGAGAGCGGCCACTCCGGACTCGAGGAAGCGCATCATCGATTCGCCGGCTTCCGCCAGCACGCGGCGGTTGGTGATGAAGCGGTTGCCCTTCAATGAGAATACGAAGCCGTCCGGCGACTCGGCTGCCCATTTGACGAAGGTCGGCTCCTTGAAGCTTGAATAGTACGTGCCATTGACCTCGATGGTCGGAACCTGCCGCGAGGCGTAGTTCAACTGCTTCGCCTTGGCCAATTTTTCGGGATAGAAGGCCGTGTCCCACGGTTCGAAGGTCCAGCCGCCCATTCCTGCCCGGATGGTTCCCGACTTGGCCATGCGCTCCTCCTCCAATTCGTCCGCATCATTCGTGCTAGTGCAATAAATCCGGCACGGTCCGTCAGGCCGGTCCGGGGATAGGCGGGGTCTACGGCTCGATGTCGGTTGCGACGCCCGCTGCGTTTTCCAACCCTTTCGCCAATGCCTCCACGGCTTGTCCGCTCGTCGCGCCGAGCCCGTGCCGGCCGGCAATCCACTCCGCCGCGTTATAGGAAAGCCAGACCCTGCCGGTCTCGTCCTCCCAGGCCAGTGCCTTGACGGGCAGGTCGATACCGGCAATCTGCCGGTCCTGCATCAGCGGCGTTCCGCCCTTCGGGTGGCCGAAAATGAGCAGTTGCGTGGGACGCAACGGCATGTCCGCCTGCGCCGCGCCAGCGGCATGGTCTATGCGGGCAAAGACCGTAAGGCCGGCTTTCGTCACCGTTTCTACCAGCCGGTCGATCGTCTCGGCGACCCCGAAACGGCTTTCGATCGAAACGATGCCGTTCTCGCTCGTCACTCGGCGGCTTCCCGCTTGCTGCCCGGCCGCCGCTCCAGAAGTTCCTTCAGGAACTGGCCGGTGTAGCTGCGCGGTTCGGCAACGATGTCCTCGGGCGTTCCGGCCGCGACCAGTTCGCCGCCGCCGTCGCCTCCTTCCGGCCCCAGGTCGAGGACCCAGTCGGCGGTCTTGATGACCTCCAGATTGTGTTCGATGACCACAACGGTGTTGCCCTGCTCGACCAGTTCGTGCAGCACCTCGAGCAGCTTGGCCACGTCATGGAAATGCAGGCCCGTGGTCGGTTCGTCCAGAATGTAGAGCGTCCTGCCGGTGGCCTTGCGCGACAGTTCCTTGGCCAGCTTGATGCGCTGCGCCTCGCCGCCGGACAAGGTCGTGGCCTGCTGCCCGATATGGATGTAGCCCAGGCCGACCTGCTTCAGGGTTTCCAGCTTGTCGCGCACGGCCGGAACCGCGGAGAAGAATTCCACGCCTTCCTCCACCGTCATGTCCAGCACATCGGCGATCGACTTGCCCTTGAAGGTGACGTCCAGCGTCTCGCGATTGTAGCGCTTGCCATGGCAGACGTCGCAGGTGACGTACACGTCGGGCAGGAAGTGCATCTCGATCTTGATGACGCCGTCGCCCTGGCAGGCTTCGCAGCGCCCGCCCTTGACGTTGAAGGAGAAACGGCCGGGCTGGTAGCCGCGTGCCTTGGCCTCCGGCAGGCCGGCGAACCAGTCGCGGATCGGCGTGAAGGCGCCGGTATAGGTGGCCGGGTTGGAGCGCGGCGTGCGGCCGATGGGCGACTGATCGATGTCGATCACCTTGTCGAGGAATTCCAGCCCTTCGATGCGATCGTGCTCGGCCGGATGCTCGCGCGAGCCCATGATGCGGCGTGAGGCGGCCTTGAACAGCGTCTCGATCAGGAAGGTGGACTTGCCGCCGCCCGAGACGCCGGTAACCGCGGAAAACGTGCCGAGCGGAATCTCGGCGGTCACGTTCTTCAGGTTGTTGCCGCGCGCGCCCACCACCTTGATGCGCTTGCCTTTCTTGCCGGGTCGGCGCTGGTCCGGAACCGCGATTTCCAGTTCGCCCGACAGATACTGGCCGGTGATGGAGTTCGGGTTCGCCATGATCTCGGCCGGCGTTCCCTGCGCGATCACCCGGCCGCCATGGATGCCGGCGGCCGGGCCGATGTCGACCACATGGTCGGCATGCAGGATGGCGTCCTCGTCGTGCTCGACCACGATCACCGTGTTGCCGAGGTCGCGCAGGTGCTTCAGCGTATCCAGCAGGCGGGCATTGTCGCGCTGGTGCAGGCCGATGGACGGTTCGTCGAGCACGTAGAGCACGCCGGTGAGGCCCGAGCCGATCTGCGAGGCGAGCCGAATGCGCTGGCTCTCTCCGCCCGACAGCGTGCCGGAATTGCGGGCAAGGGTGAGGTAGTCCAGCCCGACATCGTTGAGGAAGCGCAGCCGTTCGCGGATTTCCTTCAGGATGCGGACCGCGATCTCGTTCTGCTTGTCGTTGAGCTGGGCCGGCAACTCTTCAAACCAGCCATTGGCCTTGCGGATGGAAAGCTCCGTCACCTCGCCGATGTGCTTGCCGGCGATCTTGACCGCCAGAGCCTCGGGTTTCAGCCGGTAGCCCTTGCAGGCCGGGCAGGGGGTGGCCGACATGAAGCGCTCGATCTCCTCGCGCATCCATGCCGATTCGGTCTCCTTCCAGCGCCGCTCCAGGTTCGGGATCACGCCCTCGAAAGTCTTGGTGGTCTTGTAGGAGCGCAGGCCGTCGTCGTAGTGGAACGTCACCTCGCGCTCGCCGGTGCCGCGCAATATGGCCTGCTGCGCCTCGGCGGAGAGGTCCTTGAATTTGTCGCCGAGCTTGAAGCCATAGGCCTGGCCAAGCGCTTCCAGCGTCTGCGCATAATAAGGCGAGGTCGACTTCGCCCAGGGTGCCACGGCGCCGCTGCGCAGCGTGACATTGTCGTCGGGAACGATCAGGCTCGGGTCGATGGCGCGCTGGCTGCCCAACCCGTCGCAGGTCGGGCAGGCGCCGAACGGATTGTTGAAGGAAAACAGCCTGGGCTCGATCTCGGGGATGGTGAAGCCCGACACCGGACAGGCGAATTTTTCCGAGAACAGGATGCGCTCATGCGTCTCGTTCTTGGATTTGTAGGCCGATTCCTCCGAGGTTTCGCTGGCCGGCAGGGGCCGGTCCGCGAATTCGGCCACGCACAGCCCGTCGGCCAGCTTCAGCGCCGTCTCGATGGAATCGGCGAGCCGCGTGGCGAGATCCGGGCGCACGACGATGCGGTCCACCACCACGTCGATGTCATGCTTGTACTTCTTGTCCAGCGCCGGCACGTCGGCGATCTCATAGAAGATGCCGTCCACCTTGACGCGCTGGAAACCCTTCTTCTGCAGTTCGGCGAGTTCCTTGCGATACTCGCCCTTGCGGCCGCGCACCATCGGGGCCAGCATGTAGAGACGGGTGCCTTCCTCCAGCGCCAGCACCCGGTCCACCATCTGGCTCACCGTCTGGCTTTCGATCGGCAGGCCGGTGGCAGGCGAATAGGGCACGCCGACCCGGGCAAACAGGAGCCGCATGTAGTCGTAGATTTCGGTGACGGTGCCCACCGTCGAGCGCGGGTTGCGCGAGGTGGTCTTCTGTTCGATGGAGATGGCGGGAGAAAGCCCGTCGATCTGGTCGACATCCGGCTTCTGCATCATCTCCAGGAATTGTCGCGCGTAGGCCGACAGGCTCTCGACGTAGCGCCGCTGCCCTTCGGCATAGATGGTGTCGAAGGCAAGGGAGGATTTTCCCGAGCCTGACAACCCCGTCATCACGACGAGGGAGTCGCGAGGCAGGTCGAGATCGACATTCTTGAGATTGTGCTCGCGCGCGCCGCGAATGGAAATGAACTTATGGTCGGCCATTGCCGGTCCGCCGCCTCAGAACTGGAATTTCGGATTGGCGGGGATTCCCGGCCGCTCCACATATAGGTCGTTTTGACGTCGCGTCGAGAAACGCATGCCTTGCGTTTAAGCGCCTTTTGCCCGGAGCGGCAAGCGAAAAGAACAAAGGTCGAACATGCTCCTGACAAAGGGGACGGCTACCGCGTTTGTGGCGACGATCACATTTTTCCCGACAGGCTCCCAGGACTTGACGCAGCGGAAACCAGGGGCCACATTCAAGGCGTCCCCGGAACCGATCGCCCTGATGTGCGATCTTCGTGCCGAACAGGCGGCCTGCGAGGCGCCGCAGGCCAGCGAATCAGAGCTCCGGACGGCAGAAGGAGCAACGAACAGAGGAGTGGAGGCATGAGTCCACCGGACAGTTACCTGAGGCTCCACCTGCATGTGGAGCCGCGGTCGGCCTAGGCACCGCAGGGCTTTTCGGCTTGGCGGCAAGCCGGTCAACCGTTCCCCAACAATCAGAGACTTCTGTCGGATCGTCGGCTGAGCGCCGCGGAGCATCCGAAATCCAAAGCCGGTTAAATATCCCGGTGAAAGTGATTGGAACTGATCATAAGGCCCCGGCCGCATTGCACAAGCAGCGGCGGGGCCGTTCTCGTTTGATGCGACATTCCTGCGTAGCGTGGCAAGTGGGGCAACTCGCGCCCTGACGGAGGCCGTAGCGTTGGTGCTGCCATGTGCCGCGGCGGGGGCTCAGGCCTCCCGGTGTCGCCCCAATGTGTCAGTGTCGGCAAGTCGGGATGCGACGCCGTTGGCTCAGTGACGTGGGGGGTGCAGCGAGCCGACGCCTATATCGACGGTGATCGAGCCGGAAACACGCACCTCCATGTCGCCGATGTTGAAGCGCGTGCCCGGTGCAGTCTCTTCCAGTTCAGGCGCGGGCCTGACGATGCGGTATGCAAATTCCGAGGGATGTCGCCCCCCGATCCCGAAATGATGCCGCCCCCTCGTTCCGAGAAATAGTCGCCCCCTGATTCCGAGATGAAGCCGCCCCCTTGGATGCGGCGTTTGGGCCGGGCGCTCTGCTGGTGAAAGTTCCTTCTTTGGCTTGTCCGAGGGAAGGAACGAGATGCCGGCGGAGAGATTGGCGATGCGGCGTGTCCGCGAGATTTTGCGATACCGATTTGAGGAAGGCCTTGGCCACAAGGCGATCTCGTACCGGGTGGGCGCTGCACCTTCGACGGTGCGCGAGACGCTCCGGCGCGCTGCGACTGCCGGATTGACCTGGCCGCTTGGCGAGGAGGTCACGGACACGGTTCTGGAGGCGGCGCTCTATAAGGCATCCGGAAAGAAGACAGGACACCGCCGTAGCGTCGAGCCGGACTGGGCCGAGATCCATCGCGAGCTGAAGCGCAAGCATGTGACGCTGCAGATCCTGTGGGACGAATACATCGCGCTCCATCCCGACGGCTACCGCTATAGCCGTTTTTGTGACCTCTACAGGGGGTGGGCGGCAAACCTGCCGGTAACGATGCGGCAGAACCATGCCGCCGGCGAGAAGCTGTTCGTCGACTATGCCGGCGACACGGTGATGGTGGTCATAGATCGGCTGACGGGCAAAATGCGTGCTGCGCATCTGTTCGTGGCGGTGCTCGGCGCATCGAGCCTGTCCTATGCCGAGGCGCGCTGGAGCGAGACGCTGCCGGACTGGATCGGCTGCCACGTCAATGCGCTGGAGAGCTTCGGCGGCGCGCCGGCTCTGTTCATTCCCGACAATGCCAAGGTGGCGGTGATCAAGGCCTGCCGTTACGATCCGCAGGTCAACCGCACCTATGCCGGGATGGCGGCGCATTACGGCAGTTCGGTGCTGCCGACCCGACCGCGCCGTCCCCGAGACAAGGCAAAGGTCGAGGCGGCGGTGCGCATTGTCGAGCGCTGGCTTCTGGGTCGGCTACGCCATCGCGTCTTTTACAGTCTGGCCGAGGTCAATGCGGCGATCGGCGATCTGCTCGTCGATCTGAATGATCGCCGGGTGCTGCGCCGTGTCGGGCGCACGCGGCGGCAATTGTTCGAGCAGATCGACCGCCCGGCACTCCGGCCGCTGCCGGCGGAACGCTATGTCTTCGCCGAATGGCGGATCCGGCGTGCCGGCCTCGACTACCATGTCGAGATCGATCGGCATTATTACTCCGTTCCCTGGCGCTTCGCGCGCGAGCAGATCGAGGCCCGCATCACGGCGAGCACCGTCGAGCTGTTCCGCAAGGGCGAGCGGATCGCCGCCCATATGCGCTCCAGCGGCAATGGCCGGCATACCACCGTCCCCGAGCATATGCCGTCGTCGCACCGCCGCTTCGCCGACTGGACGATCGAGCGGATCAGCCGCGAGGCCTCGGCGATCGGTTCTGACGCGGCGCTCCTGTGCGAGAAGATACTGGCCGACCGGCCGCATCCCGAGCAGGGCTTCCGCGCCTGTCTGGGCATCATCCGCCTGGCCAGGGGCTTTGGCCGGGAAAGGGTCAACGCCGCCTGCGGCCGCGCGCTTGAGATCGGCGCGCGGACCTACGGCTCGGTCCGCTCCATCCTGGACAACCATCTCGACCGGACGACCGCCCCGCGGACGGCGTCGGCCAAGCCCATCGACCACCCCAATATCCGCGGTTCCCGCTATTACCACTGAAGGAGAAAGGCATGCTTGCACATCCCACCCTCGATCGCCTGAACGCCATGGGCTTCACCGGCATGGCCCGGGCATTCGACGAACTCACCGCCAATGCCGAGGCCGAACAGCTCAGCCATATCGAGTGGCTGGGTCTGCTGCTCGACCGGGAATGGAGCTGGCGCTACGATCGCAAGCTCGCGGGCCGCCTGCGCTTTGCAAAGCTGCGTCACCAGGCCGCCCCCGAGGATGTCGACTATCGCAGTGAGCGCGGTCTTGATCGGGCCCTGTTCCTCAAGCTCATCGCCGGCGACTGGATCGATGCCCACGACAATCTGGCGATCTGCGGCCCGGCGGGCGTCGGCAAGAGTTGGCTCGCCTGCGCGCTTGGCCACAAGGCTTGCCGCGACGACCGCTCCGTTCTCTACCAGCGTGTGCCCAGACTGTTCGCATCCCTGGCGCTGGCGCGCGGTGATGGCCGCTACCCACGCCTGCTGCGCAAGCTCGGCAGCGTACAATTGCTGATCCTCGATGATTGGGGCCTTGAACCCCTCGACGATCAGGCCCGTCACGATCTCCTCGAAATCCTCGAAGATCGCTACGGGCGGCGCTCCACCATCATCACCAGCCAGCTACCCGTGTCGGCATGGCACGACGTAATCGGCAACCCGACCTATGCCGACGCCATTCTCGACCGGCTCGTCCACAATGCCCATCGTATCGATCTGACCGGAGAAAGCCTGCGCCGAGACCAGCAGCGAAAGACTTGACACAAGCGCTCGACGAAATGACAACAATCACTGCCAGCATAGCCCGGTCCCTAGGGGCGAGATCATCTCGGAATCCGGGGGCGAGATCAAATCGGAATGAAGGGGCGGCTTCCTCGGAATCGGCATGCGGTAGTCGCCGTCGACGCCAGGCAGAGCGCTGCCTTGCTGTGCGGTGTTCCCTGCGGAGACAGCCTGCGGCACGAGAGCGGCAACGAAAACGCCAAAAAAGACTTCCCGCGAAAAAGGCATGGCAAATGGGGTTCGTTTCATGGCCGCGAGCATACAGGCAACCGCGCGACAAAGCCAGTTAGCACGCCGGCGGGCGATAGCTGGCCTTGATACAGGTCCATCCATCTTCTCGCTGAACCGCTTGACGGCTGAGTCATCAATGATTAGAACATAAAGAGAACAAAAAAATTGTATGGGGAAAGAGCGGTCTGAAGTGGGCGCATTTGGCCGCAGACTGTAAGGTGCGGCGAAATCTGGTTTCGGACGAGCGTGGAGAAGTATCATGGCTGGCAGCGTGAACAAGGTCATCCTGGTGGGCAACCTGGGGGCCGACCCGGAAATCCGGCGGCTGAACTCGGGCGATCCGGTCGTCAATCTGCGGATCGCCACGTCGGAAAGCTGGCGCGACAAGAACAGCGGCGAGCGCAGGGACAAGACCGAGTGGCATAATGTCGTGATCTTCAACGACAATCTGGCCAAGGTCGCCGAGCAGTATCTGAAGAAGGGCATGAAGGTCTATATCGAGGGTCAGTTGCAGACCCGCAAATGGCAGGACCAGAACGGCCAGGACCGCTACACGACTGAGGTGGTGCTGCAGAAATTCCGCGGCGAACTGCAGATGCTGGATGCGCGCGGGCAGGGCGAGGGCGGCCAGGTCGGCTATTCCGGCGGCGGCCGCGGCGACAGTTTCGGCCAGTCCGGGCCCAGCGACTATGGCCGGGCCGGCAGCGGTGGAAGCCGCGGCGGTGGCGGCGGCACGTCGCGCGAACTGGACGACGAAATCCCGTTCTGACAGCCCCTGATACGGCCGGGCGACGTGTCGCCCGGCGCAGAGAACTCCGCATTGCGGTGTGACGTCGGGCCGGTGTGTCCGTCTGACGTCCCCCTGCCGCCAAGGGCGGGGATGCGGCTCTACAGCGCGTTTGCCAGCCGGACGAATTCCCCGACCGTCAACGTCTCCGGCCGGCGGGTCGGATCGATTTCGGCCCGCGCAAGCAGTTCTTCGCCGCCGAGGCTTTTCAGGCTCTGCCGCAGCATCTTGCGGCGTTGGCCGAAGGCCGCCTGGGTGAGCCGGCCGAGCGTAGTCACATCGACCGGCAGCGGCGCCGTGCGCGGGACGAGATGCACCACCGAGGAGGTGACCTTGGGCGGCGGCGTAAAGGCCTGGCGCGGCACGTCGAAGGCGATCCTCGCCTGCGTGCGCCACCCGGCCAGCACGCCGAGGCGTCCATATGCTTCGTCGCCAGGCCCCGCCACGATGCGCTCGGCCACTTCACGCTGGAACATCAGCGTCAGCGACTGGTAGTAGGGCGGCCACTCGGCCACCGTCAGCCAGCGCACAAGAAGCTCGGTGCCGATATTGTAGGGCAGGTTGGCCACGATCCTGGTCGGGGTGCCGTCTGCAAGCGCCGCGAAATCCGTCTTCAGCGCGTCTCCCGAAATCACCTCCAGCCGGCCGGGATAGCGGGCCGCGATCTCTGCAAGCGCGGCAAGGCAACGCTCGTCCCGCTCGATGGCGACGACGCGCCGGGCGCCGTGCATCAAAAGCGCTCGTGTCAGGCCGCCGGGCCCGGGCCCGACCTCGATCACCGTCACCTCGGACAGATCGCCCGCCGCGCGCGCCACCTTGCCGGTGAGGTTGAGGTCGAGCAGGAAATTCTGGCCGAGCGCCTTGCGGGCCTGCAGCCCGTGGCGTTCGATGACCTCCCTGAGCGGCGGCAGGCCATCGGCGCTCATGCGGCTGCCGTTGCGGAGGCGGGGTCGGCAAGCCGGCGGGCAAGCTTCAAGGCGGCGATCAGGCTGTCCGGCCGCGCCATGCCCTTGCCGGCAATGTCGAAGGCGGTGCCGTGGTCCGGCGAGGTACGGACGAAGGGCAGGCCCAGCGTCACGTTCACCGCCTCGTCGAAGGCAAGCGCCTTCGCCGGAATCAGCGCCTGGTCGTGATACATGCAGATCGCCGCGTCGTAACCGGCCCGCGCGCGCGGATGGAACATGGTATCGGCCGGCAGCGGGCCGAACGCGTCGATGCCTTCCGCGCGCAGCCTGTCGATGGCCGGCTGGACGATATCACGGTCCTCCAGGCCCATGGAGCCGCCTTCGCCCGCATGCGGGTTGAGCCCGGCGATGGCCAGCCGTGGCCTGGCGATGCCGAAACGCGCTTCCAGATCATGGGCGGTGATGCGTGCGGTCGTCGCGATCAGTTCGGCGGTAAGCGCCTTCGGCACGTCGGCCAGCGCGATATGGATGGTGACGGGGACGGTGCGCAGATCCGGTCCGGCCAGCATCATCACCGGCACGACCGCGCCGCCCGTGTGGCGCTCGGCCAGATGGGCCAGATATTCCGTGTGGCCGGGAAACCGGAAGCCGGCGTCGTAGAGCGGCTTTTTCGCGATCGGGCAGGTGACGACGGCGGCGGCGCGGCCCGCAAGGCAATCGGCCACGGCGCGGTCGATCGCCTCGATCACGCCCTCTGCATTCGCAGTGTCCGGGTGCCCCGGGGCATCGGTGAAATGCACTGCGAGCGGCACGACGGGCAGGGCGTCCGCAAACGTCCGGGTCGCCTCTTGCGGCGTCGTTTCCCGGATCGGGATATCAACGCCAAGCAGGCGCGAGCGGGCGGCAACGAGCGTCGGATCGGCCAGCAGGTAGAAGGGCGGCGATTGCCTCTCGTTGCGGAGATGCCATGCCGCAATGGCGATCTCCGGGCCGATCCCGGAAGGATCGCCGCAACTGACGGCCAAGGGGAGGAGGTTCGGCACGGTCAGCGCTGTACGATGCGGGCTCGCTTCTTCAGGTCTTCAAGATATTTCTTGGCGAGCGCGTCCGCCTTGTCGTCGTTGCCACCGGCATTCTCGCTCTGGAACATCATCTGCGCGACCTTGTCGTCGGAGACTTCGCGTGCCGAGCAGATGCCGATGAATTCAACGCCTCGGCCCGTCTCGCGCAATGCGGTGGCGGAGCCGACCTTGGTTTTCTTGATCTGGTCGGCCCAGTCCGAGGGAAGCTGCGGTGCCAGGACACGGCCCAGGTCGCGCACGGTGACGTCAAGAAGGCCCTTGGCGAACTCGCGGGTGGTGTTGCAGCCGTTGAAGCGGGCGCGCATGGCTTCCGCCTCGCGCTTGCGCTTGGCCATCGAGGCGCTGCGCTCTGCAGCCGGCACCACGAAGATGATTTCCTGCAGCATGTATTCCATGGCGGTGGGCTTGTTGCCGCCATTGTCGAGCATGCGGCGCACCGCATCCTGCTCGCTCATGCCGCCGCCGCCCTGCTCAGCCCGGAATCGCGCGCCCACGGCCTGGTTCCACGCCATCTGGGCGCGGATGAACTCCTTGAAATGCTCCCTGGTGACACCCGACTTGGCCATGATGCCGTCGAGCTGGCCGAGCTGCATCTTGTTGGACGAGGCAAAGCGCGCGTAGGCTTCATCGACCTGGCTGTCGGAAATGCGGATACCGAGGCGCTTGGCCTCGGCAAGGCGCAGCGTCTGGTCGATCATCTCCTGCGCGGCATCGCCCTTGCGGCGCTGAAGGCGCAGGAAGGCGGCCCGGTGCTGGATGTCGCCGGTGGTGATCGGGACGTCGTTGACGATATACTTGATCGTGCTGGCGAATGCCGGCGGCGCCATGACGGGCAGCGATACGGAGCCTGCCGCGACCAGCAGCGCAAGGCTTGCCGAAAAGAGATATTTCCTCATTGCGGACATTCCATGTGAAATCCGGCTTCGTGAAACCCAGTCGTCTGCATTCCGGTCCCCGGCTCCGGCAAACAATATGCCACGCTTGCCCGCCCTATGCGGCGAAACCATGTCGCTCCCGTGCAGGGTCACTGATTGAAGCTGCTCTTGGTCGACCCGAAATCGCCCAGGGTGCGGAACGAGATGTTGAAGCCGAAGCTCTGCGTCAGCTCCCTCGTGTCGCGATTGCGGCTCTGGGACAGGGTCATCGTATAGCTGAAGCACTCGTCGTCATAGGCGAAGCCGAAGCCGTCATTGGTGAAGAGGTTCTTTTCCAGGTCGTAGGTGCCGGAGCCGAAGATACGCCAGTACTGGCCGAGCTTGGCCGAGCTTCCGAAAGACAGTTCCTGCAGGTCTTCCGGCACCCCGTAGGACGGCTGGGCCTGGATGAAGGTGTAGCGGGCCGAAAGGGAAACCGGCGTGCCGCTGTAGGCGGCCTTCACCTCGGTGCGCCGCACGTCGAGCGTCCGTTCGTCAAAGCGCCCGCTGACGGAAGCGGAGAAGCCGCCGGGCGTGCTGAAGCCGGCCAAGCCGACATAGTCGGACTTGCTGGTTTCCAGCCCCGAATCGGCGCCGGCATTGACCAGATCCGGCTGGGCGAAGGAGTTGACGCCCGCGACCTGATAGGACTGGCCGAACAGGGCGTTGGTGGCCCAGCCATTGTCGAAGCTGCCGGAATAGCGCAGGCCGAGATTGGCGCGCGTACCGCCTTCGATACGGTCGTAGCCGGAAAACTTGTCGCGCTCGAACAGCGTCGTGGCGTCGAAGACGAAGCTCTGCGCATCCTCGTTGGGAACCGCGAGGCCACCCACAAAAGGCTCGTTCGGGCGCGCGAAGAGCTGTGCCGTCGGCTCGACGATGTGCGATGAACCGACGCCGGTGAACAGCACCGGCCAGCGCAATTCAAGGCCGGCGGTGGCCATGAAGCGGGCGAAGGAGGAGCGCATGTCGTCTTCCAGGCCGCGCGCGGCGGCCATGTCGCTGATCGCCTGCAGCGAACCCGAGTTGGCGTTGAGGAAGTCGCCATCGGCCTGGAAGGCGAGCAGCGGTGTTATCACCAGACCGCCATCGGTGATGATATTGCGCTTCCACTCCGCCTCGCCGGTCAGCCGGCCCGATTGGCCCTCGATGCCGCGGACGCGCTGCACGCCGCTTCCCGGCACGTTGGGGATGAAGAAAGCCTCGTCTATCTCGTTGCGGACAATACCGCGGGCGTTCAGGTTGACGGAAAGCTGCCCTCCGGCCAGGGGGGCGTCCGGAATGTAGGCATAGTCGAGGGAAGGCAGGACCCATGGCTGGGATTCGTTGCGGGCGCCGATATCGCCTTCCAGCGTGTTCTCCTGCACCTGGAAGCGCATGGCACGCAGGTCGAAGTAATTGCGGTCGTTCAGACCGGTCAGGTAGACCTCGGAGCGGTGGACATAGTCCGTGTAGCCCTGGATGTCATAGGTGTTGGAGAAGTTCTTGTCGGTCTGGAGGAGCACGTTCCAGCCGAAATCCCAACGTTCGTTGATGGCAAACTGACCCTTGGAGCCCATCATGCCGCGAAACCGCGTCGGCTCGCCCGGATTGCCGCGATCGACCGTGTTGAGATCGAAGGCGTCCGGGTTCTGCTGGCGCATGCCGGCGATCTTGAGGCTGTACTGGCCGTTGTCGAAGCGCTGGCGCCATTCCGCCTCGCCCAGGAAACCCTGCTTGGTATAGTAGGTGCCGCGGGCGGTTAGATCGTAGGTGGGAGCCAGCGCCAGATAGTAGGGAATGCTGAAGCCGGCGCCGAGATGGCTCTTGAAGGCGAGGCCAGGCATCAGGAAGCCGCTCTTGCGCTTGACCGTCGGGTCGGCGATCTCGAAAGCCGGCAGATAGGCGATCGGGAAGCCGAAGAACTCGAAATTCGAGTTCTCGAAGCGCACCGTCTTCTTTTCGCCGTTCCAGATGATCTGGCGCGCCTTCAGACGCCAGATCGGTGCCTTGTCCGGCTTTTTTTCGCAGGGCTCGCAGGCGGTGTAGACGCCGTTGAAGAAAGTGGTCAGCACGCCGCCCATGCGCTCGGCGCTTTCGGCGCCGAAATAGGTCTTTTCCGTGGTTTCCACACGCAGCGCGTTGACGAAGCCATCGCCGAAGTCGTCGGTGAGGTCGATGTGCTCGGAATTGATCTTGGTACCGTCGCTCTGCACCAGTTGGGCGTTGCCGCTGGCGACGAGACGCCGTGTCTTGCGATCGTATTGCACGCGCTGGGCGACCAACCGGTTGCCGCCATAGTCGATCTGCACGCCGCCGACAGCCGTAACGGTCTGCTTGTCGTTGTCATAGACGAGCGTGTCTGCTTCCAGCAGCATCTGCGTGCCGGCAGGCACGCTGGGCGCAAGTTCCTCCACGCTCTGGGCTGCGGCCGGCGCGGCAAGGCCGGCGGCGACCAGGCATGCCAAAGCGCTCGCCCCACACAGGAGCGCTGCCCGGATCGACCTGCGGCTGCTGAAAACCGCCCCCCTCACTAGCCGTCTTCCTTATACAGCAGGAACGTTACCCCAAAGAACATCGCAACGACAACCGGAAACCATGCAGCTACGGTCGTCGGAACGAACCCCGCCACCCCAAACGCCTTGACTAGGACCGAAACGACATAAAGCAGAAACCCGGCCACGACGCCACCCAGAATCATTGTAGCGGACTGCCCCATCCTCGCAAACCGCATGGATACCGTCGCCGCGATCAGGGTCATGGCGACCATCAGGAAGGGCAGGGCCACCAGCGAATCGAACTGCATGGCGAAGGCATTTGCCCTGAGGCCGAAGGAACGGGCAACCTCGATTGTGCGCGGCAACTCGTAAAAGGGTATGGTTTCCGGCCGCGCCAGTCTCTCCTGAACGAATTCCGGCTTGAGGTCGGTGGGCACGCGGTCGCTTTCTTCCGCGACCGAGGCGCCGCTGTTGTCGATGACCTTGACGCCTTCCAGTTCCCAGTACCCGTCGCGCAGATAAGCATGCCTTGCATCCTTGCGCACGACGATGTTGCCTTGCGGATCGAGCAGGAAGAAGGAGGCGTCGGCCATCTCCAGGCCCTGGTTCAGGATGGCGCGCGCACCGATGATGGCGTCGCCCGAGGCCGTCTTCTGCCTGATCCAGGGCACCGAATCGTTGGAAACCGGGTTCGACTTGCCTGCACGCAGCATGCTTTCGATTCGCTCGGACTGCGAGAAGCCATGCGCCGCGAGAGGATTGAGGACGCCGACGGAGAGCACGCCGAACAGCAGCGCACCGGCACAGAACGGCAGCAGGAACTGCCATGCCGAGATGCCTGCGGAGCGCGCAACGACCAGTTCATAGCGGCGATTCAGCGAGACCAGCGTGGCCATGGCCGAGAACAGGCCCACGAACGGCACCGTCTGCAGCATGATCATCGGCACGCGCAACGCCGAAATGGCCAGTCCCGTACCGTAGGTGAAGCCCGGAAGCCCGCTGATGCGGCTGGTCGATTCCGTGAAATCGATAAGGAACACGAGCGCGAACAGGCCGAGGAAGATCCACAGCGTGATCCCCAGATAGCGAAGGAGGAAGTAACGGCGCAGCGTCCAGCCCATCAGGAACTGCCCTCGCGCCGGGCCGCCGCGCCGGAAAGGCGCAGCCGTACATTGGTCAGCCCGTCGCCTACAGAGGCGCCGAGCGACGTCAGCCGGTCGGCCCAGTTCATCGGCAGTTCCATTCGCCGGTTGGCATAGATGAACCACGCCGCCACGACCGAAGCCACCACCGGGACGCCAAAGATCATGTAGTTGAAGGCCGGCATGGTGACGGCCTTGCCCGCGGCGAAGAAGCCCAGCCAGCGTACGAAGAGCGCGATGCAGACAGCCGTGACGAGTGGGTGGATCCGCGCTTCGCGATGGGAACGGGCGTCGCCGGCCACCGCAAGCGCGATCAGCGCGAAGGTGAGGGAATAGAGCCAGTCCGAAAGGCGCTGGGAAAGCTCGGCACGAAAGGCGTTGGGCTGCTGCTGGAACACACGGTCGTTGGGATCGGGGTGAAGCAGGTAGGACGTGCTCTGGTCCTTTGGCAGCAAGGTCGCCTCCGAAGCGGCCGCCGCAAAGGCGGACAGGTCGAAAGCGTAGGAGGCGAAGTGAATGACCGAGACGTCGCCTTCCTGCGTCCTGCGGTTGACGATGCCGTCGCTCATGAGCAGGACTTTCAGCGGTCCCTTGTCGATGACGGCGCCGTTCTTTGCGTAGTAGACCAGCTCGGTGCCTTCCTGGCGAGAGTCCGCCACGAATATCTGACCGAGGCGGTTGTCGGGAAAGCGTTCGCCGATCTGCACGAACAGGCCGTCCTCGACCTTGCGGAAGGTGCCTTCCTGAATGATCAGCGACAGGAAATCCGCGCGGGCGTTGGCGACCAGTTCGCGGTTGCGCTGCCGCGCATAGGGGTCGAGCCCGTTGTCGACCGCCAGCGAGAACAGGCTCGCGCACAGCGCCAGGATGAGGATGGGGCGAACCACCGTCAGCCGGGAGGCGCCGGAGGCGTTGATGACCACCAGTTCGGAATCGACGTTCATCACCGAAAGCGTCTGGGCGACCCCGACCACGAGCGCGAAGGGCACGACGATCGGGATGATGGAGGGCAGGATGAGCCCGGCGACCTCGAAGAAGGTGAGGGCTGACTGGCCGCTGTCGGTGACGAGGTCGATGCGCGTCAGAACCTGCGTCGTCCAGACGATCGTCAGCGTCCAGGCCAGTGCCCCGATGAAGAGCACAAAGGCCCGGCGCATGATGTAGCGTTCAACGACGTTCATCCAGGCACGTACTTTCCGATTGCGTTCGACAGGCATCCCGTCCGCGGACAAAATATATGCCCGTCCGGACCCGCACAACCGGCGCGCCCTGGTTACATCAACGCCCCTGGCCGCCGCCAGTGTCGGCGGGAATGGATAAGAATCGGCAAAAAGGCGTGGTTAATGCCCGGTTGCGGCCGGGGCGCGGCGGCGCGACGGAAAAGACGGGCATTTGGCCGCACGTCTTGCCAAAAGGGACAAAACCGCGAAATGTCGGATTCCGTCCTGCCTCCAGTCCCGCAAAAGTGGAAATCCATGTCATTGAAGCCTTCGATCACCTTTGCAAAATTCTCCGCACCCCGGAAGGGCACCGTTTTCGTCTTGTCCGCCGAGGGGGAGGGATTGGCCGGGGCAGCGTCGGCCTGCGATCCGGAAAAGGTGCTGGAGCGCGCCTTTGCGGCTGCCGAATTCTCCGGAAAGTTCGGTGCCCTCGTGGAGGTGCTGGCCCCGCAAGGTAGCCAGTTCGACCGGCTCGCCGCCATCGGCACAGGCCAGGTTTCCGAGTTGGACGAACACGCGTGGATGAAGATCGGCGGCGCGATTGCGGCGGCCTTGCGCAATGCCGTGGAGGTGGCCGTGGTGCTCGACCTTCCCGGTCTTTCCATCGGTGGCGCGGAAGCCGCCGCGGTCGGCGCGGGTATCCTGATGCGCAGCTACGCTTTCGACAAATACAAGACCAAGAAGGATGGCAACGGCCAGTCGACGCCGAAGAAACCGGCGAAAATCGTCATCCAGACCGCGCACCCGGCCGATGCGAAAAAGAAATTCGCCGACGCCGAGGCCGTGGTAGGCGGCGTTCTCCTGGCGCGTGACCTCGTCAACGAGCCGGCCAACATGCTGGGGCCGGTGGAGTTCGCTGCGCGTGCCGGTGCGCTGGAGGCGCTTGGCGTCAAGGTCGAAATCCTCGCCGAAAAGGAGATGCGGAAGCTCGGCATGGGGTCCCTGCTCGGGGTTGCGCAGGGTTCGCCGCGCGGCGCGCGCCTGGCGGTCATGCAGTGGAACGGCGGCAAGGCGAAGGACAAGCCTGTCGCCTTCGTCGGCAAGGGCGTCACTTTCGACACCGGCGGCAATTCCATGAAGCCGGCCTCCAGCATGGAGGACATGAAGGGCGACATGGGCGGTGCGGCGGCAGTGCTGGGGCTGATGCATGCGCTCGCCGCCCGCAAGGCCAAGGCCAATGTCGTGGGCATCATCGGTCTTGTCGAGAATGCGGTGGACGGCAATTCCCAGCGGCCGGGCGACATCGTCACCTCCATGTCGGGACAGACGATCGAGGTGCTGAACACCGATGCGGAAGGCCGCCTCGTGCTGGCCGATGCGCTGTGGTACTGCCATGACCGCTTCCAGCCGCAATTCATGATCGATCTGGCCACGCTCACCGGCGCCATCATGGTGGCGCTCGGTCAGCATCATGCCGGGCTGTTCTCCAACAATGACGAATTGGCCGGCCGGCTGGCCGAGGCCGGACAGGCGACGCAGGAACGGGTTTGGCGCATGCCGCTTGGCCCGGACTACGACAAGCTGATCGATTCCAGGAATGCCGACATGAAGAACATCGGCGGCCGCTATGGCGGCGCCATCACCGCGGCCCAGTTCCTCCAGCGCTTCGTCAAGGATACGCCCTGGGCGCATCTGGACATCGCCGGCACGGCGATGGGTGCGCCGGCCAGCGAGATCAACCAGTCCTGGGGAACGGGCTTCGGCGTGCGGCTGCTCGACCGGCTGGTGCACGACCACTATGAAGGCTGAGGCGACGGCGCGCCGGAACGACATGGCCGAAATCCTGTTCTACCACCTGACCGAATCGACGCTGGAGGATGCGCTGCCCGGCCTCTTGGAGCGCAGCCTGGAGCGCGGCTGGCGCGCGGTGGTGCAGACCGGCACGGAGGAGCGGCGCGACGCGCTCGACCAGCACCTGTGGACCTTCCGCGACGATTCTTTTCTTGCCCACGCCACCGATCGCGAGCCTCATCCTGCCGAGCAGCCGGTGTTGCTTACGACCGGGCAGGACAATGCGAACGCGGCCCAAATCCGCTTCCTTGTCGATGGCGCCAGCCCGCCCGACCTTTCCGGCTACGACCGCGCGGTCTTTCTCTTCGACGGCCACGATGCGGCCCAGATGGAGGCCGCACGCGGCCACTGGAAGAATATCAAGGCGGCCGGCCACGCCGTCACCTACTGGCAGCAGACACCCGATAGACGCTGGGAGCGCAAGGCGTGAGGGGCCGGCGGCCCGCGACCGGGAGCGCCGGCCCCGGGCCGCTATTGCCCGCCCATCTCCTTCTTGAACGTACCGAGGTCGACCTGCATGCCGTTGAAGACGGTGCTCCAGTGACGGGTCAGGGCTGAGACGGCCACCGCCTCCTGGATTTCCTCGTCCGTCGCGCCATGGCGCCTGGCATCCTCGGTGTCGGACCAGATGCAATAGCTGCACGGGATTTGCGCGGCGACGGCGAGCGAGATGAGCGACTTGACCTTGGGCGACAACGCAGTCTTGTCGCTGAGTTCCAGCGCCTTGACTTCCGCCCAGGCGCCGGGCAGCGCCGCCTTCGGGAACTGCTTCACGAAGCCGGGCACGCCACCCATGGTGGACTGGATTTCCTTCATCGCCGTCTCGTAGTCGTCGGCGCGTGCGGAAGCCGGCACCAGTGCGGATGCACAGGCCGCAGCCAACAATGGAATGCGGAAAGCATGAGTGAAATCATGAATGCAAGATGCGATCTGCGACATGGTATTCTCCTCTGGCCTTTAACATCCTTACGATGTAAGGTTATTAGAGTTGAACCTTACGGCGTAAGTTGTCAAGCGAATCGGCGAGGAGCGCGATGGATCGGCCGATCAACAAAAAGAGAGCACGCGGGCGGCTTTCGCCCGACATCATCATGGATGCGGCGTTCGAAGTGATCGAGAAGGAAGGGCTGGACGGCTTTTCCACCCGCAAGCTCGCCGCCGTGCTCGGTTGCGAGGCAATGAGCATCTACCATCACTTCCCGTCAAAGGCGCATCTGTTCGAGGCGCTCGTCGACCGGCTGATCGCGTCGCTGGCCATTCCGACGCAGGATCTTCCTTGGCGCGAGCGCATGCGCATGGCCATGCAGGATTTTCGCCGCATCGGGCGACAGCATCCGTCCTTCGCGCCGTTCCTCGTCACCTACCGGATGAATTCGCCGGCCTGCCTTGCCTGGCTGGATGGCATCATCGGCCTCTTTCTCGATGCCGGCTTCGATCGCGAAACGGCTGCGCGTCTTTTCAGGACCACCGGCTACTATCTCATGGGCGCCATACTCGACGAGACGGCAGGCTATGCGCGTGGCCCTTCAGCGACCACGACCGTGAGCGAGGAGCAGATGGCGCGCGACTTCCCCAATGTCGCGCAGGCCGGCCGGTATTTCGGCACGGGCGAATTCGACGCCACCTTCACTCTCGGCGTGGAAATGCTACTGGACGACATGGAGCGGCTGCGGCAGGCCGCCGGTTCGGAATGAGCGTGCTTGCGCTGCCTCAGTCCTCGAACTTGCTCTCCAGGAAGATTCCGTCCGGGCCGGGGCGAAGCGGATCGATCTGAAAGATGAACTATCGCCACGCCTACCATGCGGGGAATTTCGCCGATGTCGTCAAGCATGTCGTGCTGGCGCGGCTCGTCGAATATCTGAAGCGCAAGGACAAGCCGTTTCGTGTCATCGACACCCATGCGGGCATCGGGCTTTATGATCTTTCCTCCGCCGAGGCGCAAAAGACCGGCGAGTGGCGGGGCGGTATCGGCCGCCTGATGGAGGGCGCGCTGGATGCGCAAGAAGCCGTCCTTGCCGGGCCCTATCTGCAAGCCGTGCGCGCAACCAACCCGGAAGGCGGGCTGGCCGCCTATCCCGGTTCGCCGCTGCTCGCGCGGCATCTGCTGCGCAAGCAAGACCGGCTGTCGGCGCTGGAGTTGCACCCGCAGGATGCGGCGCGGCTGAAGGTCCTGTTTGCCGGGGACATCCAGACCAGGGTAACCGAACTGGACGGCTGGCTGGCGTTCGGCGCGCATCTTCCGCCGAAGGAAAAGCGCGGCCTCGTGCTGGTCGATCCGCCCTTCGAGGAGGAGGGCGAGTTCGCGCGCCTGCTGGACGGGCTGAAAAAGGCATACCGGCGCTGGCCGGGCGGCATCTACGCGCTGTGGTATCCGATCAAGGACCGCGCGGCGGTCGCAGCCTTCCGCCGGGACCTCGCCGAATCGGGCGTGCCGAAGCTGCTCGATATCGCCTTCGAAATCCGCCCGGCCTCGCAGGAACCCAGGCTCGACGGCACCGGCCTGGTGGTGGCCAACCCGCCCTTCGTTCTGGAAGAGGAACTGCGCATCCTGCTGCCGGCCTTGCACAGGTTGCTGGTGCAGGAGCGCGGCGCCGGCTGGTCGCTTACCTGGCTCGCGGGCGAAAGCGTGGCCGCTACGGGTGCGCAATAGACACCGGGCGGGCCGAGCAGCCCGCGGCGGCGATGGCCAGGCGGCTTTTGCCGTATTGTTTTCGTTTGCATCTTGCCTTCTGCATGCCGAGCCACTAGAGCAATTCCTCGAAAAGCGGGAACCGGTTTTCCGTTCGGAATTGCGTAAAAACAAAAAGATAGAGCGTTTTCGCGATTTGGAAAAAGCGGAAATGCTCCAGTGGAAAGCCACGCCGCGGCGCGGCGGTCCGGAGTGTAGCGCAGCCTGGTAGCGCACCTGATTTGGGATCAGGGGGTCGCAGGTTCGAATCCTGCCACTCCGACCATCATTTCCCTGTCCGGCCCGGAGATATAGGTGGCAACCTCGTGCCGAACGGGTTGTCGATGGTCTGCAGGGTTCTTTGTTCCAAGTCGATATATCCGAGATCATAGCGCATGAAGCTCAACAGCCGAATGCCGTCGTCAACTGATGAATTCGCCGGGCTGCGGCCAGCGGCCCGCGTTCATGCGGCGATTGCAACATGGTCCGATGCCGTGCCGACCACATGAAAAGCATCCCAGCGAACGCGGTGTAAGGGCAGCGCGGAGGCGACTTTTTTGCCGGAACAAGAGCAATGCGGAAACCGTACGCAACACAAAACGGCGCCGAAGCTATGAGTTAAGTCGCTGAATTCGTTGAATAATTTGATGGCTGGGGAACCTGGACCCTGCACGGCCAGCTTTTCAGCCCGAAAACCTCAATGAAATCAGCACATCGCGATAGGAAATGGTTTGAGAATTGTAGCAGTCGATTGGATCGCTGCAAGAGGCTCTGCGCCGCTATCCCAAAGGTCGTGCTCCCTTGTCGTAAAGATAGACGGTGACGGCGAAAGGCCAGTCTCGCTCGGCTTTCAGCAGGGCCTCGCGCACCGTCGTGTCGACCGAATCCAGCACATGGAAATAGGCAGGATCGGCCTCCGCCTCCTCCAGCACGAACCAGGGACGCCCGTTCGGACGTCTGGCATTGTCATGGGCGGAGGGTTCGAAGACGGCATCGCATTCGGGGGTGCTGCGGTCTGTTCGGTGATCGATGATGTTGCCGAGCATGAAGGCTGACCTACTGGAGCGGAACGGGTGAAAGATCGGAAACAATCGTCAGGATAAACTGGACGATCTCCTCGTCCGACACCGTGACCCGATTATAGGCCATGCTCTCGATTCCGGCAGCAGGACCATTGAAGACACCGATAACCCTGCCGTCCTTGACAGGACCGTCCAGCACCACGAACTGGATGGCATATTCTTCGTTTCGGCGCGTCAACGCATCGTTGCCGCTGGCGCGCATGACGAAGGTATCGACGTCGACCACCTCCCACACAATCTCGTAGTTGAGCCCCTGCAAGTAGTTCGTAAGCTGGCCGAGCGTTATCTGCGCGCTGACGAACGGCCGCGCAGCGGCGACTTGTCGGCTGAACATATCCTGCGTCGGTTGGCCGCCTGGCAGCAGGCGGGACATTCTGGCCTGCGCAATGCGCGTTGCAGTGTCGGGGCCGAAGATGGCCTTGTATCCGGAAACACCAACAGTAACGACCGCGGCGACGAGCAAAGCCCCACGCCAGGACTGAAAAAACTGAGCGTTCATGGAAAATCCTGTGATGAAAGAGGTCAGGCGGAAATCGGTTTCAAGAGGTCGATACGAAGCCAGCGATTGCCGGGAATGCCTTTGGTCGCGGCACGTCCGCTGTAGCGGGTGCCATCGCCTGAGCGCGCCTCGACGGTGTAGATGACCAGAAAGTCCCCGTCGAAATAGACGTCGTAAGCCTCGACCAGCCGACCGGTGCCGCGTGTAACGATGTCGATTGCCTTTCTCGACGGCGTGGTTTCGACTTGCTCGCGATCCATGACGGTCGTGCCGATGCCGGATATCGCCACCTCAAGGAGGTCATTCTCCGTGGCGTTGGCAAGGTAAAGCGGTACATAGCCGTGCGTCCATTGCTTGCCGAAATACAGGGCGACGGGGAACGGGCAATGATCCAGTGGGATCGTCTCAGGCCACTCATATGCTTTCCGATAGGCGACCTCATAGGGAACATCGGTAAAATCCGGCGTGAATACCTCACCGTCTCCGATGGCATCCGTCGTGCCGATGAAAAGGCGTGCCTTCTGCTCGCGGCAGAGCGCAAGCGCCTGCTGGAGCTGCGGGCGCTCTGCCGAAGGAAGCGGCTCGGTTTCCACAAACTCGGCCAGCACAATGGCGGATCGCAGCATCTTGCGGATTTCTCGCCGTTGCTTTTCCAGAAGGGCTTGCGCTTCCTCGGGGCCAGCGGGTGCGCGAAAATAGACCACGACATTCCGGGATCGTGCCCAGCTTTCGCGGGTGGCCTCGTCGGGGTCTTCCAAACGGACGACTTCCAGCCCGTCTTGCGAAATGGGCGCGAAGCGTTGTCCAGCGAGTGCCTTGGTCGTGGCGATCAGCACAGCGGCTCGCTCGCGGCTCGCTGCCTTCCGGGCAGCGCCATAGGCAGGGCGGCGGCCTGATCCATCCTCCATCTCCGTGAAGGACGCGACGACAACACCCTGCTTTTCCATCAGCCACCGATTGGCTGAGTGAAGCTGGACAAGAATTTCCGGTCCCGCATCGGCCATCGCGTCCGTATCAAATTGGCTGAACAGGGGAACGGGCTGTTCATCCTCGTCTTCGGTCCAATGGGTGATGAGAGGATATGTCCTGGCGACGGTTCCGCCTGCCTGACGAAAATAGACGACAACTTTCATGGGCTCCCCATCGTGATTTCTCATGATGCGGCTCCCTCGGGCGATGAACCGCCCCACGTATTCACGTCAGTCTCGTTTGAATTGCTCCGAATTCGCAAGAAAGTCCCACTGTTACCGATTGAACACAGTTGTCCGGGTCGGATTGCCGATGGCCCTTACCCGCCCCGGTATCGCAGCCTGGAGTTTGGCGAGATGTTTACCCCAGGTGAGGTCGTCCCGCTGGGCCTTGTCGAACCCGTAAATGATGAGATGGGGAAGCGTGTCGATAAGGGGCACTGAGCCCGTTTCGAGAATCTGTCGGATCGCCGGTGCAACACTGCGGGCGGCGCTCTCTCCGAACGCCTGCATGCGCATGTCGTTGAAACGAAGCAGCGCCCTTGCCGTCTCGACATATCCTGCCGAAAGCTCGGCCCTATAGGCTTCCAGCGCCTTATGGTAATCCGTGATCTGACGAACCACATCGGGGAGATTGTCACCGCTGGCGCGTAGGGCCGAATTGGTGAAGTGCTTGGCTTCGTAGAAGCGGATCGTCGGCACATCGTTTTCAAGGGTGGCAATCGCCGCGTCGATACGATCCTGCCTTCGGTCGGATGGGGCAATCTCCTCCTCGCCATCGTCGTCCGGCGAAGACAGGCGCGTCAGGGCGATCTCGGCATCGATCACATCGGCATTGCCGGCGAGCATGGGATGAAGGCCGGCTTTCTCCGCGCCGGCATACCGAGATGCGGCCCTGCACATCTCGTTCAAGGTTTCCATACCCAGATACGTCTTTTGAAGCACGTCGCGGGCGTCGAATTGGAATTCACCGCGTTCCAGGGCAACATAGGTCTGCGCTGGCCGAACAAGATATTTGGCGTGGGTGAACGGGATCACCTGGCCCGGTTTCCAGCCGATACGAAAGATGGAAGCGCCTCTATAGTAGGCGTTGATGGAGTTGCGCCGGACGGCGAGAACAAGGTCGGGATGCTGGAGCACATCACGCCACCAGTTGCCTGTGCTGTCGGTCGCCAGTTCCTCCAGCGCATCCAGGAAAGCTGGATCAAGCGCGCGGTGCGGAGCTATGAAGGGTGTCATGCCGCGACCTCCCACCATTCACCGTCGTTCTTCTGCTGGGCAATGGTTCCGAAATGATCAGGGAAGCGGTGCGGTTCGAACGTATGGATCGGCACCAGCATCCGGGGCGCCAGCGCTGTGGCAAGCCGCTTGAGGTCGGCAATGCTGGCATGACCGGAGGTGTGGGCATGTTCGAGGGGAATACTGCGCGCATGCAGCGCCTCGGACACCTGCATACCCTTTTCCTGGTTCAGATAGCCGTCCCATTGCGACCAGACGGCCACTGCGCCATCCAGGCATTCGGCCCGGTCGAGATCGGACAGCATGGCGGGACGAAAGAGGAAGGCGGCTTTCGGGGCGAGCGCCTTCAAATCCTCCGCGAAGATGCGGTTGGCCTTGTGAGGTTCGAGGAGGTCGAAACGCTCGGTCTGCTTGATGCGGACACGTTGGTAATGCGGCACATAGACGGCGATGTTCGGCCAGTCCGAGTGCGGTATGTTGGCATTGCCTGTAGCGCGCAGGACTTCGGCGGCATAGAGGTCGATAACCAGGGTACGGCCAGTCCGCTTGCAGGCACGGTAAAGGCTCACCATCCGGTCGATGTTCTGCGCGGATGCCGCCACCAGCGCCATGCCGGGCGTTGCCCGGAAGATGTCGATGAGACGCGCCTCGATCTCGGGTTCGGTCGGAAACTTGTGGTCGGCGTCGAGTCGTCCCAGCGTGGAACCTTCCATCAACAGCAGATCGACGTTGCGAGGCGGGTTTGCAACTAGTTTCTCGAACAACGCGGCTTTGCGTCCATGGGCGCGGAAGTCGCCCGAATAGAACAGCTTCTTGCCGCCCGCCTCGACTTCCAGAGCATAGGCGTCATAGGCCGAATGATCGACCAGATACGGTGTCACCTTGAAGGGGCCGAACGACATGGGCGTCCGGTCGCGAAGCTCCAACGTGTTTTCGGGGATATAAGATCGCGGCAAAAATGGTGCCGCCGCCTGGAAGATGCGATGGGTTGCGGCACCCAAAGCGACGGGCAGTTCCTTACCGGCGAGATGCGCCAGCCCCCAGTGATCGAGATGGCCATGCGACAGGACAAGCGCCCGAAGGGAGTCTTGCCCGTCCAGGCCGTCAATAGTGGGGTGAACCGAAATATCTTCCGGGTCACCATCCAGGGGCAAGCCCAGATCGAGCAACAGCCTTTCGCTGCCTGCCTCAAGCTCGATACACGAGCCGCCGATTTCCTTGGTGCCGCGATGAATCCTGACCCGCATTCCCCCTCCGGTTCGACCAGGGAGGGTGTAACTTGGCTATGGTTCGCTCCGCTTGGTTTCGGCGCAACCTAGAATCTTCCTGTGGCTATAGCCAGTGGTTTCTTTGGCAACATGAATGCTGTCCTCGTCTGATGAACGGACGGGCGCTGGTCGCATGGAATCTCAGGCGGATAAGGGTCGGCCAAGGCATCTCGCAAGAGAAGCTGGCCGCCGATGCTGGCGTGGATCGCGCGTATCTGGGTGGTTTGGAGCGGCAGACGGAAAACCCTACCGTTGACCTGTTGGACAAGGTGGCCGGGGCGCTGGCGGTGTCTGTGAGCGAATTCTTTATGGTGCCAGGGCCGGGGGATCACCCGCCGAAGCCGCTGCGGAGTGGGCGGCGGAAGGAATAGTGTGTGAGCCGAATGGGGTGGGAAGCCAACAGTCCGCTGTTGGAGAGCGGACAAGATTAGCAGACATCCGCCGGGTACTACATCGCGTCGATAGCAGAGTGTCCGCTTTGACGTCGCAAATCATTCGGAAAGCTTTATAACGTCGATTTTGGTATTACGAAACGAATGGGGGCGACGCATTTCATGACACTAGCACATACGCTCGCCAAGGCTCGCACGGAGGAAGACGTCAAGGACGCCTATATTTCGGCCTTGGGACTCAAGGGTGTTTCCAAGAACCTTGTCGATATTCAGACGCAGGAAGTCTGGTTCGAAGCAAAGGCGGTTTCGACACCGCCGATTGTTATGTTTGCGCAACTGATGTTTTATGTCCGTGCCGCAAAGAAGCGGGGCGAACCGATTCCAGCTTTCTTGGCCGTGATCGACCGCGAAAAGGCGGCGATCATGCCAACCGAGAAGGCACTGCCGTTGCTCGACGACAAGAGCATTGTCTGGCCAAAATCCGGATCGGGCGCCGGCAAAGCGTTGGGCACTCAGATCGCGCCATACGTGCAGACGCACATCGTTGAATATGAGATTGCGCACGACGAGGCCGCATTCATCTTGGCGGTAAAGGACGCGATCAAGAAGCGGCAAATCATTCGTACGGCGATCACGCCTGATAATCTGCGGCAGGTTTTCGACCGCTGGGTTTCGATGATCGGCGGGGAGCTGGGCGTGAAAGCTCAGGCGGATTACGCCGTCCTGTTTTTCGCCGATATTATGCATGATGGGCAGCGTGAGGCGATAAACAATCTGCCTGCGCGACTATTGATGACCGCTGCTGGGCCGACGTTCCTCCTGAACGGCCAAACTTACGAATTGGCCAACGATCGCGGCTACCGCAACTTTTGGGCGATTTATCACCGCCCACCCGAACAGAAGCACCGCCATTATCTACTTGAAAGGCGCGATAGCCTTCTCCCCATCGATGAGCAGAAATTCAAGGGTGCGTATTACACTCCCCTGCACATCGTCGACAAAGCCTATGATCAGCTTCGTGCCACGCTGGGAGAGAAATGGCAGGACCGCTATATAGTTTGGGACATGTGTGCAGGGGTGGGCAATCTCGAGGCGAAGCACAGCAACCTGCGCAATGTGTTTATGTCAACGCTCGACCAAGCCGACGTGACAATCATGAGATCGAACCCGGCTTTCGCGGGTGCGGAGATTTTCCAGTACGATTATCTCAACGACGACGTTACCGACTTCGGCGAGGTCGACTACAGTCTGTCCAATAAGCTACCCAAGGCGCTGAGACAGGCGATTGACGATGCCCGCAATGGGAAAAAGGGCGCGAAGCCGATCCTGGTCCTGATTAATCCGCCTTATGCGGAGAGCGGGTCTGGAATCGGCAAGGGCGACGAGAACAAGATCGGTGTGGAGAAGACGCGCATCAACGGGTGGATGCGCGAAATGAACTTGGGCTACGCTAGCAAAGAATTGTTCGTACACTTCCTAATTCGCATCCGACAGGAATTGCCCGGTGCAACGCTAGCGATGTTCAGCAAGTTGAAATACGTCAATGCTCCCAATTTCGAAGCATTTCGAAGGGTTTGGCAAGCGAAGTATCTAGGCGGCTTTGTTGTCCACAGCCGCGCCTTCGAACTGAAAGGCGAATTCCCGATCGGCTTTTTGATATGGGACCAAAGCGTAAAAGACCAAATCGGCGACATCACAGCTAATGCGCTAGATAAGGCGGGAATGTTGGTCGATGAGAAGACTTTTGCGGTTCATCCCGCGTCCACATTCTTGAATGCGTGGATCGTAGCTCCCAAAGCTAGAGGAGAATTGGCACTCCCGCTTTCGAACGCGCTCACGCCGTCAAGAAATCCCCGTAGGAAGCGCTCGTGCGAGGGCGCTCTAGGATATCTGTTTGCAGGTAACAACGATCTGCAGAACGCCTCGACCGGGACAGTCCTTACCTCGTCCATTTATACTGGTAGGAATGGCGGCGGCACTTACGTCACACCGGACAATTTGTGGCAAGCTGCTGTCGTTTTCAGCGTCCGCCGCCTGATCAAACCGACTTGGCTCAACGATCGTGATCAATTCCTGCAGCCGAGCAAGCCGCTGACCGACGAGTTCAAGTCGGACTGCCTTGTCTGGATGCTGTTCAACAATAGTAATTTAACCGCCGGGGCCGACGGCCTTCACTGGAACGATCAAGACTGGAGCCTAGTCAATCACTTCATCCCCTTCAGCGAGGCCGACGTTGGCGCGAAGGGGCGATTTGAGAGCAACTTTTTGGTACGCCACTTGCAAGGCATGTCCTTTTCGCCGGAGGGGCGAGCGGTGCTCAAAGAAGGCCGGAAGCTCTGGGCGCGCTTCCATGCCACTAAATTCCCACGCAAAATTCGCGACGAATACAAGCTCGGGCGGCCAGACGCCGGATGGTATCAGATTCGACGTGCACTCGAAGCATATGGTGACACCGAGCTGACCGACTTCGATCCATTGAGGGCCGCGTATGCAACGCTAACCACGAAGCTTCGCCCAAAGGTTTATGCGTTGGGCTTCCTGCCCAACTGAGTTACTAGGGCCGGAGCAGCGTTCCGGCCTTTTAACGAGCCTTGTGTTTCAACCAGCCAGCGTCCCGGACGGCGAACCGATCAGCACCTCGGCACGAACCTGATCCTCGGCGTCGAGATAAGCGTCGATCATCTGGTCGATCCGCGCGAAATCGGCGTAGCGTTGATGAAGCCGTTGGGCGTAATCATGCTCTCCGGCGGTTCCGATGGCTTCAATAAAGCGCTCAAGGAATATGCCGGTGAAGGTGGGCTGACCCGGTTCCGGTTTCTTGAGGTGGCTGGCATAGGCCGCGATCCCGTTCTGTACATGCCAATTCAGGCGAGGGGCGATGACGATGAGGTGTCCGTCATCATAATTGCCGCGCTGGATCATGCTGGCGGCGAGCAGATGTTCCCGCCATAGCTGCTGGCATGGGCTGGACCTCAAACTGGAAGCATTGGGGTCTTTGTACAGGCCGGATTGCTCGGAAAGCCTGTCGAGATGGGGCCGGGTCGGCTGCGTCGTTTCCTGGAGGGTTTCGGTGTATTTCTGCTCGACGAAAACGAACCCGCGTCGGCCATCCTCGGTGCGGTAGCGAACTAGGGCGTCGGCTGCGGTGTAGTCGGCGGAAAAGGCCGGGTTTCCCCGTCCGGGGCTGTGCTCGAACAGGATGTTTGTGACCGTCCCGTTGAAGCCCGGCAGGACCAGACGCATTACACGGGTCGCAAGGTCAAGATCGCGTTTGAGCGGGCCGAAGAGATTGAACACCAGCGGCATGGATGAAAGCAGGTTGCGGAAGAGGCGGTCGGCGTCGATCAGTGCGCCGATCTCGCGATAGACCAGTTCACGACGAACCAGCGAAGCGATGGCCGGATCGAGGAAGTTGGCTCCGGCGCGGCCTGCCGACATGGTAAGACGAGAGCCGATCTGGCGCGTTTCCCCTGACGGACTGCGGTGGCGACCGACCGGCAGGTTCTGATCCTGCCGCCAAAGGGATTGCAGCAGGCGGGCAGCGGCGGTGAACCTTGAGGCGTCGGGTTCCAAGCAATGATGCTGGCGCAGGATGTCTTCGGGAATGAGTGGGATGGTTTCGTTTACGTCGTCTTGGTCGAAGGGTGTAGGATGGACGTTGGCCTGGGGCATTCAGGAAAATCCTCGATCTCTGAAATGAACGAGGATGATTCAGACGAGCCAGATGCAAGTTGCTATGAATTGTTGATGAAATGGTCGAATTAACATTAATCGAGTACGCTACGATTGAGCATTGAATAGGTATCTGATGCCAGTAAGCCGGGACAGCAAGAAGCTGAAAAAGCCGCGTCGCGGTGGCCAATCAGGAACCTTTGGCATGGGAAACTCCGGCATAAGACGGAGCGATTTTCTTTCGAATGATGATTATGCGCGGGCGGTCCACGAAGCCGGAGGGCCTGGGGCCGACGAGGTGTGCGCGTCGGATGGCTTTGGACCGCATACCTTGCTTTTGCAGGCAATCCATGGCGCGAATCTTGATGATAAGTACGAAATTTTCCAAGCCGAGTTCGCGAGTGAAGTCGTCGACCGGCCCCATGTCTTTGTGAAAAAATGGAAGGGTCGTCTCCGGGGCGGCTATCTGAAGGCCAGTGCACCATCTGAAACCGTTGTGGAAACTCGCACTAACCCTGATGGGGCGGCCCGGCAAGTGCTTGTTATGCCGAAATCAGACCAGGCATCACGGCTGATCGATGAGGCAGAGTTTGCGGAATTGTATTCCGCCTGCGAGTTCGCTCATGAGTTTGGACTGCCGCTCGATACGATGATCACGATTACATGGTCGCTCTTGGATTGCCGAAGTGACAACGACGTGAAGAAGGGCTTCCAATCGCTACTGAAGTGCATCGGGGATTGGTTGGGGCAGCGAGGTTGGCCGTGTGCATACATCTACTGCCACGAGAACAGTGCTGCGCTCGGCCTCCATTCCCACATCGCGTTATTTGTACCGGGCGGCTCGCCACCAGGCTTAAAGCGTTTGTCCGCCACGGAGCATCCCAGGCGGCAGTTTAAGGCCTATCTGAAGAAGTGGGTGGAGCGGCGGTTTGGTGGCGTGGCAAGAGGTTCGGTCAGGATAACGGGTGCCTTGGTGGAGCAGCCTTGGCTAACGTTTCTTCGTCTCGGCTACATTTCGAAAGGCTTCGAGCGTGGGGCCCTGGTCCAATCTGCTAAGTATGCCCCCGATGGTCGAGATGTTTTCCTGGGAGACCTCATTCCTTTCCGATGGCGAGACCCTGGTCCTGTCAGCGTGAAGCGGTGCGGCGTCTCGCAGAGTTTGGGGCCGACCCAGCGACGAACGGGTGTGCCAGGTGGCCTGGAGCGGTTCTATGCCGATCCGGTGAAACTTGGAGGCGACTTGAAGCTATTAGGGGTATCTGCTGTTGATGCTGGCAAGGCACGCTCCGACCTAGACATTTGGATGAAAGCGGATCGACGCCCGGCAAAGCCGAAGCGGTTCAAATCTGCATATGAACGGGGGATTCGCGACGTTCGTGAGCTTTATCCGCAGGATTTCGTAGACCGATTGAACTTGTACCGGTGACGAAACTGACCACTACGGCAGGTAACTTGGGCTGCATAGTCTGCCAGTTTCTTTTTTGGCAGATCAAGGGGTTTCGGTAAGTCTGAATAATTGTTTGTTTATAGGCGTTTAAGTGGTTTCCCCAATCGAGCATTTGTGACTATTTGCGCGATCTCATCCCGTAGGATGCAGGTGGGGGCGAGGGCCGAGGGGTAGGTCTGATTTGAGATGGGTTGCGCTTGAGGCGGCTCTCCCATTTTCAAGTATATTTCAATAGGTCTCGAAGCCGGGCTCTTGCGGCGGGCGCTGTACGATGAAGGCGCCAGGATCATCAACAACGTCTATGGGCTGGGCGGTGGCCAGCCCGGCCTCTCGCAACAACCGGATGAAGACAGCGAGACCAAGGTTGGCGCCCTTTTTGCTGCTGTCGTCGCGACTGACCTTGCCGGTCGAGGGCCAGAAATTGAAGACTTGGACCTTGAGATGAAATGGCGAATGGCGCACGAACTTGACTCCGGCGCGGGTCAGCGCGGCCTCGGCTTCGGCCATGGCCTGGGTGGCGTCGATGCGGCGTTTGGCTGGCATGGGCTTATCTCCTCGGTTGGTTTCCCTGCTTTTGATTTGTTTCCCGATTGAAGGATCAGGGAATGCAGAGAGGAAAGGGAATGGAGGGAGAGGGAAGAGAGAATGATTGGATCGATGGGATCGATCATTCTCCCCTTCGCGATAAAGTCAGAAGCGGCCAGCTTCGCCAGCCGAATTTTTGCCTACGCCCGGAGCGTTTCGGGCTCCGGGTGCATTTTCAGCGGTCGTTATGAAGGTGTGCCAGGGCAAGTCCCGGCTTGATGGCCTCTATCGCGGCGGCAAGCTGTTGCAAGGTCGATCCCTTCGTGTATCGCGCGGTTTCCCCAGGCGTGCTGTGACCTGTCAGGTGATCAATGACATTTGTCGGGACATCGGCTTGGTGCATCAAGGTCGTCGCAGTATGCCGCAGGGAATGGAAATCGAGGTTCTTGCGATAAACGCCGATGTCCTGCCGGTAGCGGGTGAACCATTTTGTAAAGCCATGGCCGAGTTTGTCGTCCGCTCCGCCCGGTTTCAGGGCCGGAAACACCGGCTGCGATCCCTTTCCAAGCGTCTTGACGTAGGCCAGGAAGCCCATGTGGATCAGATCGCTATGGATCGGGACGCGCCGAACGGCGTTCTTGTTCTTCAACTGGCGCGGTGGACGGTCGTTGATGTCGAAGAAGGAAATGCCATTTTCCTCCCGAACATCATCGGTGCGAAGCTGGCAGATTTCCTCCAGCCGCATGCCGCTTAACAGGGTTATAAGCGGTATCCAGAATTTGTCGTCGCGGATGATTTGCTGACCGGGCTGTGAGCGACGGCCTGCGGACAAGCATCCCGACCAGACGGGGGAGCCGAACAACGCCTTGAGTTCCGTACCGGACCACTGGTCCCGCTCATCGACAGCCCTTTTGACGGCGGCGAATTTGAAGCCGGAGAAGATGTTTTCCGTGGCCTTGCCGGTGGCCACGGCCTCACTCCACATCGCAGAAAGAGCCGAGAAATGGCGCTTGATGGTTTTCTGCGTTAGCAGCGGTGGCTTGCGCTCGACCGGCAGCTTTTCATAGGCGCGGATGATCTCTTCGGGCGTGAAATTCTTGTAGGAAGCGGCCTTGCCGTAGTCGGAAGGCATACGCTCCGCCGTTGCGCGGAATTGGGCGGCGTCCGGCCGTCTATACTGGCTTACCGGCTTGTCACCGCAAATCTGGATGAATAGCCTATAGGTGGCGTCTGCTTGGTTGCCTGTCTGCTGACGCCATTCGCCGCGCCGAAGCTGGTCTTCGATGTAGCTCGGATAGACAGTAGAAAATAGCGGCTCTGCCTGCGCCCTTGATTGCGTCTGATGAAGGGGAGCGGCAGTAGGGGGAACTTCAGCCAAAGCTTGGCGAAGCAACTTGCTCTTGGGCTCGAACTCGAAGTCGCCTTCATATCGGGCTTTCAGCGCTTCTGCGAGGTCGATACCGGCACGGTGAACGACTTCCTTGCATTGATGCCGCTCGGCTTCGTTCAGATCATCCCAACTCAGGCCAGCCAATCGGGCCGACATTCGGGCTGCGTCTGATCCGTGATCCAGAGTGTTACCGCCCAACGAATCTCGGACCTGCTCCGCGACGTTCCCCCAGTAGTTCGCTCGGGCAACGCGGCCGTCTTTAGTGAGATACATGCCGGATGCTCGCACCGCGCCTTCCCGTTCCAGGACGTGGTTGTAGAAACTCTGGGCAAGGCGGGCGAGTTGATCCTGGGTCAGCATGGGGTTTGCACGGGCCGTTTCGAAAAGTTGCTCGGAGAGCCAATATAGTTCATCGGCTCGTAGCCGAGCGCTCCTTGGGCCGCAAGCACCGAGGCTGCGAACCAGTTCGCGGCGTTTCAGCCTGTCGCGCAAATCTGCCGGAACGGCTCGTCGGAAATGAAATATGCGTCCGCGCTGGACGATATTGGAAGGAGCTGCCACGCCGCTTCGCTCGCTCTTTGTAGCAGCGGTTTGTAGCAAAATGCTTCTTCCCGCCTGAGGTGGCGCGACGCACTTAAATGATTTCAATGAGTTAGGAGGAAAGTGGCTGGGGAACCTGGATTCGAACCAGGACTAACGGAGTCAGAGTCCGCTGGTCTACCGTTAACCTATTCCCCAAAGAGCATCCGTTGCGGATGCTTTGGCCAAACGGGCAGAAACTGCGTCGAAATCTGGTATGTCCAAATCCGGCGCCTTGGGTGGCAGCGCCCGTTTCGGCTGCCTTGTAACCACCATCGTGAAATAGTCAAGCCCGCTTTGAATTTCAATTCGGCGCGGTTCAACTCTGGCGGCGTCCGAACTGGGAGCGCTCGAAAAGAACCACCACCACCAATGCGATCAGCAGCGGGACGATCAGGTAAAGCAGCCGAAACACCAGCAGTGCGGCCACCACGCCGGCCTGGTCCATGTTCGACAGTCCGGCCAGGCAGATGAACTCGAACACGCCGAGCCCGCCCGGCGCATGCGAAATCTGGGCCAGCGAGAACGCCACCAGGAACACGCCTAGCACGACCAGATAGCCGGGGTTCGCCTCCGCCGGAAGGGCGAAATAGAAGATGCCGGCGGCGGCAAGCAGTTCAGCCGGCCCGATCGTCAACTGCCGCGCCACGATTGGCAGCCGCGGATATTGCAACTGGAAGCGGCCGATGTTCAGTGGCTTCAGGTGCAGCCAGCTTCCGAACACATAGGCGACGACCAGCAGGAGCATGAACAGGCCGGCGCCGGCGGAGAATCCGCCATAGCCGATGTCGGAGAATCGCTCGAACAGGTCCGGCTCCAACAGCAGCACCACGCCCGCGACAAGCAGCGTCGACAAGACGAAGGTGATCCAGCAGATGCCCACCAGCACGCCGACTTCCTGGCCGCTCAGGCCGCGCGTGCCATAGGCGCGGTAGCGTATCACCGCGCCTGAGAACACCGAGCCGCCGATGTTGTGCGACAGCGCATAGGTGGTGAACGAGCACAGCATCACGAACGGCCAGGACACCCGCTTGCGCAGGTGCAGGAGCGCGATGCGGTCGTAGCCGGCCAGCGCGGCATAGGCGCAGATCGCGCTCGCCGCCGCCAGGAGCCAGCGGTGGTTGGGAATGGCCTCGAGCCCCGCCCACACATCGTCGAGCGATATGCCGCGCAATTCGCCCACCAACAGCCAGATCGAAAACGCGACGGCCGAAAGACCGACGGCGGGCCAGAAATAGCGCGTCCATCTCATGCTGCGACGATCATCGGCATCTCCATTACCTGCGTTCGAAATCCGTTCTGCCGCGGCGGCAGGGAATCCATGCAAGGCCATATGGTTAAGGAATGCCTTATTGGCGCTGCCTGTTCAACAACAGGCGTGGATGCGTTTTCGCTTTGCGCTTGGTGATCGGCTGCAGCGCTGCTAGTCTGACCACAACTTACGGGAAAGATGCGCCTGCGGCATGGCAAGCACCGGTTTGCGCGGCGCTGGAAGGATCGACAGTGGAAGACCGCGATACCGGCGTTCGGGCGCCGGAAGCGGGAACGTCCGGCAATGTTTCGGCGCAGAGCGTGCCGCAAGCAGCGCCCACAGGCCGGAAGCCGAGCCGCCCGAAGGCGGGCTCGCGCGGTCCCGGGCAGGTGGCGGACGCAACCCCGCTCCAGAACAAGGGCTCATCCCAGGACGGGGGCCCACCCCAGAGCCAGGGTTTGCCACAGGGCAAGGGCCGGAAGCGGCGAAAGCGCAAGCGTGGCCGCAAGGTCTTTGCGCGGCCGGATCCAGCCCGGGACGGGGCCGAGCCCCCGGAAGCGGCGGCCGGCGTATCTGCCTTGGCCGCCTCCGGCCAGGCCGACATCCCTGCCGTGTCGCGCCGTACGCCGGCGGCCGCGCCACCCGCACCTGCGATCCGCGTGGGCGATCCGGGGCGGCGCCGGTTCCCGCAAGACCTGCCCGTGTTCGCCGCCCTCGACCTCGGCACCAACAATTGCCGCCTGCTGGTGGCCGTGCCGACCCGCAACGGGCAGTTTCGCGTCATCGACGCCTTTTCGCGCATCGTCAGGCTGGGCGAGGGGCTGTCGGGTAGCGGCCGGCTGGCCGGACCTGCCATGGACCGGGCGCTGGAGGCGCTGAAGGTCTGCGGCGAGAAGCTGCGCAATCGCAAGATCAGGCGCGCGCGCCTGATCGCCACCGAAGCCTGCCGCTCGGCCGGGAACGGCGCCGAGTTCCTGGAGCGGGTCGAGCGCGAGGCCGGACTGAAGCTGGAGGTCATCGACCGGCAGACGGAGGCGCGGTTGGCGGTTTCCGGCTGCGGCTCGCTGGTCGAGCGCGATACGCGCGGCGTGGTGCTGTTCGATATTGGCGGCGGCTCGTCCGAGATCGCGCTGATCGACGTCAGCAAGCCCCGCTCGCAGCGACTTGCGAATCATATCGTATCGTGGACCTCGCTGCCGGTGGGCGTGGTCTCGCTGGCCGAGCGCTTCGGCGGCCGCACCGTCACGCGCGAGACCTTCGCCGCCATGGTGGAAGACGTGGCCACGCGGTTGAAGGCGTTTCATGAGCGCGACCGGCTTGACCATCTGGTCGCCGGCCCGGACTTTCACCTGCTCGGCACGTCGGGCACGGTGACCACGTTGGCGGGCGTACATCTGGAACTGGAACGCTACGATCGTCGCCGGGTGGACGGGCTGTGGATGGACCGCGACAGCGTCGACCGCATGATCGAGAAGCTACTCGGCTGGGATTTCCAGCAGCGGGTTGCCAATCCCTGCATCGGCGCCGACCGCGCCGACCTTGTTCTGGCCGGCTGCGCCATACTGGAGGCGATCCGCGGCATATGGCCGTCGGAGCGGCTCAGGGTTGCCGATCGCGGCCTGCGCGAAGGCATATTGAGCGAGCTGATGGCCGACGACGGCGTCTGGCGCGACAGATGGCGCGACCGTGCGCATAGCGAGGGAGGCCGGCGATGAGCAAGAAGCCGCAAGGCCCGGCGGGTGCGGGCACCCGCGTGCTGCGCACCAGGGTAAAGAAGAAGAGCGGCCTCAAGGAGTCTTCCCGGCGCTGGTTGGAACGGCACCTGAACGACCCCTATGTCCAGCGCTCCAAGGCCGATGGCTACCGTTCGCGCGCCGCCTACAAGCTGATCGAGATCGACGACAAGCACCAGTTGCTGAAGCCCGGCATGCGCGTCATCGATCTTGGCGCGGCACCCGGCGGGTGGTGCCAGGTGGCCGCCGCGCGCACGAGGTCGACGCCCGAATCGCCGCATGTGGTGGGCATCGACTATCTGGAGATGGACGCGGTTCCGGGCGCGACGGTGCTGGAAATGGATTTTCTCGATCCCGAGGCGCCTGGCAGGTTAACCGAGGCGCTGGGCGGTGAACCCGACATCGTGCTTTCCGACATGGCGGCGCCCACCACCGGGCACCGCCGTACCGATCACCTGCGCACCATGCATCTGTGCGAGGTCGCGGCCGACTTTGCCATGCAGGTGCTGCGGCCGGGCGGCCATTTCCTGGCCAAGACGTTCCAGGGCGGCACCGAGGCCGGCCTTCTGGATGCGCTGAAGCGGAATTTCCGCTCCGTGCATCATGTGAAGCCGCCTGCCTCGCGTGACGAATCGGTCGAACTCTATCTGCTGGCCAAGGACTTCAGCGGGCGGCAGCCGCAGGATTGAGACCGGGGGTCCGCCGTCTCATCTGCCGGAGGTCGCGGAAGTCACCGTCTCCATCCGCTTGGCCTGGCGACCCTTGTGGCCTGAAACGGCGTTGCCGGCATCCGGCGAGAGGCGCAGGAAAGACAGGCAGGCCAGCGCCGAGACGAAGGCGACCAGGTAGAACGCGATGTGAAAGTCGGCCAGCGTCAGCGGGCCGCCGTGGATCTTGGTCTGCACCTCGAGGATGCTGCCGGCCAGAGCCACGCCGAGCGCGATGCAGAGCTGCTGGCCGACCGCGGTGATGGGAGTGGCCTTGCTGGTATCCTCGGGCGGAATGTCCGCATAGGCCAGCGCATTGATGCCGGTGAAGAACATGGAGCGGATGAAGCCACCGGCCAGAATGACGGCCAGCATCACCGCATAGGGCGTGTCCGGCGTGAAAAGACCGTTCACGGCGACCGTTGCGGCCGCCAGAAGCGAGCCCCAGATCAGCACGCGCCGGAAGCCGAAGGCGCGGAACACCCAGGTCGTGGCGAGCTTCATGCCGAGCGCGCCGATCGCGGTCACGAAGGTGATCATGCCGGACTGGAACGGTGTGAGCCCGAAGGTGAGCTGAAACATCAGAGGAAGCAGAAACGGCACTGCGCCGATTCCGATGCGGAAGAGCCCGCCGCCGAGCACGGAGGAACGGAAAAGCTGGTTGCGGAACAGATCGAGCGCGAGAAGCGGGTTGGCCACGCGACGGGCGTGCAACAGGTAGAGCACGCCGCACAGCAGCCCGACCGCGACGGTTGCCAGGCCCACGGCCGGCGGCAGCGCGGGAAGGCCGGCGACCGAGAGGCCGAATACCACGCCCGAGGCTGCAAGGCCGGACAGCACGAAGCCCGCGAGATCGAGGCGCGGCGTCTTCACCGGCGGGGTCTCGGGCAGGTAGCGGGTCGCAAGGCCGATGCCGATTATGCCGATCGGCACGTTGATCAGAAATATCCAGTGCCAGGTGAAGTAGGTGGTGATGAAGCCGCCGATCGGAGGCCCCACCAGTGGCCCCACCAGGGCGGGAATGCTCAGCCACGCCATGGCCGCCACCAGCTCGTTCTTGGGGGTGGCGCGCACCAGAACCAGCCGCCCGACAGGCGTCATCATGGCGCCGCCGATGCCCTGCAGGAACCTCGACACCACGAATGCAGGCAGGGAATTGGAGACGGCGCAGGCGACCGAGCCGACCACGAAGACCGCGATTGCCGTGCGGAAGACATTCTTGGCGCCGAAACGGTCGGCCATCCAGCCGCTGATCGGAATGAAGATGGCGAGCGACACGAGATAGGAGGTCAGCGCCAGCTTGAGAGCGATCGGGCTCGTCTCGATGTCGATGGCGATCGCCGGCAGCGAGGTGGCGATCACGGTGCTGTCCATGTTTTCCATGAAGAGCGCGACCGCGAGTATCAGCGGGATGATTCGATTCACGGGCGGTTCCGGTTGGTGAGTTTCGGAAAGCGTTGAAAAGCCGCGACATAAGATCGTCGATGGAGCGGAAAAGTCCAGCGGCACGCCCGGTAGCATACGCGTGAACGCATGTCGCGGCAGAACGGCGTCACATTTGCGCGACTCCGGCTGCATGCGACGCCATCCCCTCGAAGCGGGCGCTTTTCATACGCGCGTGGACGTGTTACCAGCCAGCGCCATCCTGAAGGATAGAAACGAGTCGGCGCGGACCTGCTGGTCGCAGCGCTTTTCCTGCATTTTCCGAGGAGCGGCATGGCCAAGATCATCGAAACGTCCACCGGCGCGCTGGCGCTCACCTTTGACGACGTGTTGCTGCAGCCCGGCCATTCCGAGGTGATGCCTGGCGAAACCGACGTCGCCACGCGCATCGCCGGCGATATCGACCTCAACGTGCCGATCCTTTCCGCCGCCATGGACACGGTGACCGAGGCACGCCTTGCCATCGCCATGGCGCAGGCCGGCGGCATCGGCGTCATCCACCGCAACTTCACCCCGGCAGAGCAGGCCGAGCAGGTGCGGCAGGTGAAGAAGTTCGAATCCGGCATGGTTGTGAACCCGGTGACAATCGGACCGGATGCCACGCTGTCGGATGCGCTGGCGCTGATGAAGGCGCATGGCATATCCGGTATCCCGGTGGTGGAGAACGGCGGCGCCGGCGGCCAGAAGACGGGCCGGCTGGTCGGCATATTGACCAACCGCGACGTCCGCTTCGCCTCCGATCCGGCCCAGAAGGTCTATGAGCTGATGACCCGCGAGAACCTGGTCACGGTCAAGGAAAACGTCAGCCAGGACGAGGCCAAGCGCCTGCTGCACCAGCACCGCATCGAGAAGCTGCTGGTGGTCGACCGTCACGGCAACTGCGTGGGCCTCATCACGGTCAAGGACATGGAGAAGTCGCGGCTCAACCCGAATGCGTGCAAGGACGCGCATGGGCGCCTGCGCGCGGCCGCCGCCAGCACCGTGGGCGAGGATGGCTTCGAGCGCGCGGAGCGGCTGATCGATGCCGGCGTCGACCTTCTGGTCATCGATACCGCCCACGGCCATTCGCAGCGGGTGCTGGACGCGGTGACGCGCGCCAAGAAGCTTTCCAATTCCGTGCGCATCATGGCCGGCAACGTCGCCACGGCCGAAGGCACCCAGGCTCTGATCGATGCCGGTGCCGACGCAGTCAAGGTCGGCATCGGGCCGGGCTCGATCTGCACCACCCGCATCGTGGCGGGGGTGGGCGTGCCGCAGCTCTCGGCCATCATGGCAGCGGTGGAAACGGCGCAGAAGGCCGGCGTGTCGGTGATCGCCGACGGTGGCATCAAGTTCTCCGGCGACCTTGCCAAGGCGCTGGCCGCCGGGGCAAGCGCCGCCATGATCGGCTCGCTGCTGGCCGGCACGGACGAGAGCCCGGGCGAGGTCTATCTCTACCAGGGCCGTTCGTTCAAGGCGTATCGCGGCATGGGCTCGGTGGGCGCGATGGCCCGCGGCTCGGCCGATCGCTATTTCCAGGCGGAGGTGCGCGACACGCTGAAGCTGGTGCCCGAGGGCGTCGAGGGGCAGGTGCCCTACAAGGGGCCGGTGGCCGGCGTGCTGCATCAGCTTGCCGGCGGCCTGAGGGCCGCAATGGGCTATGTCGGAGCGCGCGATCTCGCCGATTTCCGCGAGCGCGCCACCTTCGTGCGCATCTCCAATGCAGGACTTCGCGAAAGCCATGCCCATGATGTCACGATCACCCGGGAAAGCCCCAACTATCCCGGCGGAGCCTGAGGACTGCTGCGCGCGGACCATTGCGCCGGTCGGGCTGATGTCGCTCGACCTGCGCTCTATGGGTATCGCCGCCGGCAAGGGCGTGGCGACCGCGCGCGGGAGGCGCCGCGCCTGAACGGGCCAGGGGAGGAGGAGCGACCATGAACCAGACGGCGATCCTGTGGCCGATGATCGCGCATGCCGCGCTGGTCTGCTTTGTCTATGCGCTGCTGGGGTGGCGCCGGCGGGTGGCCATGCGGAGCGGCGGCGTCAGGCCGGACACATTCAAGCTCAACCGGCAGGAGCCCGACGCCAGCGCCGTGGTGGCCAACAACCTGGCCAACCAGTTCGAACTGCCGGTGCTGTTCCACGCCGTGTGCCTGGCTCTGCTGGCCGCGGGTGGCGTTTCTTTCGTCACCGTCACCCTGGCGTGGCTGTTCGTGCTGCTGCGCTACGTCCACGCCTATGTGCACGTCACCAGCAACGATCTGCGCTACCGCAGCCCCGTCTTTGCCGCCGGGTTCGTGGTTGTCGTGGTGATGTGGGCCATGCTGGCTCTCGACCTCCTGGCGGTGGCCTGAGCGCAAATCAGCGCTCGACCTCGAACACGGCGATCTTGCGATTGTCGAACCTGATGGCGATCTCGCCGCGCACCAGCCTTAGTGCCGTCTCGCCGAACACGGCGCGCCGCCAGCCATGGAGGGCCGGTACGTCCGCCTTTTCGCCCTCCGCCGCGATGTGGTCGATATCGTCGCTGGAGGCCAGGACCTTGGCCGCGACACCTTCCTTCTCGGCCACGATCCTCAGCAGCACCTTCAGCAACTCGGCCGCCGCGCTGGTTCCCTCCGGCGGCTGGAAGGGTTTTGGCAGCTTCGGCAGGCTCTCCTTCGGCAACGCCAGGGCGGCGTTGACGGCGGCGAGCAGCGAGGCGGCGGCGGAGGATTTTTCCCAGCCCTTGGGTGTGGTGCGCAGTCGGCCGAGCGCCTGGACGTCGCTCGGCGCCTGCTGGGCGATCTCGTAGATGGCGTCGTCCTTCAGTACGCGCCCGCGAGGCACGTCGCGCTCGCGCGCCTCGCGTTCGCGCCAGGCTGCGACGGATTGCACCACGGCGAGTTCCTGCGGCTTGCGCAGCCGCATCTTGAGGCGCTTCCAGGCGTCTTCGGGGTGTGGCACGTAGGTCTCGCGCGCCGTCAGCACACGCATTTCCTCGTTGAGCCAATGGGCGCGGTTCTCGCGCTTCAGCTCGGCGCGGAGATATTCGTAGACGTCGATCAGATGCGTGACGTCGGCCAGGGCGTAGTCGAGCTGCTTTTCCGACAGCGGCCGATGCCGCCAGTCGGTGAAGCGCGAGGATTTGTCGATACGTGCGCCGGTGACCTTCTGCACCAGTTGGTCGTAGGAGACGCTGTCGCCGAAGCCGCAGACCATCGAGGCGATCTGTGTATCGAACACCGGGTGGGGAATCAGATCGCCGAGATGCATGATGATCTCGATGTCCTGCCGGGCTGCGTGGAAGACCTTGGTGACGGCCTCGTTCGCCATCAGCCTGAAAAAGGGCTTGAGATCGATCCCGGGCGCCAGCGGGTCGATCAGCGCGGTCACGCCCGGGGCCGCCATCTGAATCAGGCACAATATCGGCCAGAAGGTCGTCTCGCGGATGAACTCTGTGTCGACCGTGACGAAATCCGACTTTTCGAAGGCGGCAATGGCCGCATCGAGGTCGCCTTGGGTGGTAATGACGTGCATCAAATCGCTTTTGACAGAAACCGAACCTTTCTTCCATTTCAGCCGCGGGAGGTTTCGTCAAGCGCGTGAAGTATCGGCTTTGCCGGTTTGTCGCGCGTTGCCTTGACAAACCCGGCCCGCCATGCGCTTTTCGCGCCGGCTTCTGGGCCGGATTCAGCGTTCCGGCCCGTCTGCAACTCCTGACCGGAATTTCGATATGCATCGTTATCGCAGCCATACCTGCGCTCAATTGAAAAAGGCCGACGTCGGCGCCACTGTTCGACTGTCCGGCTGGGTGCACCGCGTGCGCGACCACGGCGGTCTCCTCTTTATCGACCTGCGCGACCATTACGGCATGACGCAGATCGTGGCCGACCCGGATTCGCCTGCCTTCAAGGCCGCCGAGAGCGTGCGCGGCGAATGGGTGATCCGCGTCGACGGCGAGGTCAAGGCCCGCGCCGCCGAGGCCGTCAATCCCAACCTGGCGACCGGCGAGATCGAGGTTTTCGCGCGCGAGATCGAGGTGCTGTCGGCGGCCAAGGAACTGCCGCTGCCGGTTTTCGGCGAGCCCGACTATCCCGAGGACATCCGCCTGAAATACCGCTTCCTCGACCTGCGCCGCGAAACGCTGCACAGGAACATCGTCGCGCGCACGAAGATCATTTCCGAGATGCGCCGGCGCATGGAAGGCGCAGGCTTCACCGAATTCTCGACGCCGATCCTGACGGCTTCCTCGCCGGAAGGGGCGCGCGACTTCCTGGTGCCGAGCCGCATCCATCCCGGCACCTTCTACGCGCTGCCGCAGGCGCCGCAGCAGTACAAGCAGCTCATCATGGTGTCGGGCTTCGACCGCTATTTCCAGATCGCGCCCTGCTTCCGCGACGAGGACCCGCGCGCCGACCGGCTGCCCGGCGAGTTCTACCAGCTCGACCTGGAAATGAGCTTCGTCGAGCAGGAGGACGTGCTTTCCACCATGGAGCCTGTCATGCGCGGCGTGTTCGAGGCGTTCGCCGACGGCAAGCCGGTGACGCCGAAGTTCTCGCGCATCCCCTATGACGTGGCGATCCGCAAATATGGTTCGGACAAGCCGGACCTGCGCAATCCGATCGAGATGCAGGACGTGTCGGAGCATTTCCGCGGCTCGGGCTTCAAGGTGTTCGCCAACATCCTCGCCAATGATCCCAAGGCCGAAGTCTGGGCCATTCCGGCCAAGACCGGCGGCTCGCGGGCTTTCTGCGACCGCATGAACTCCTGGGCGCAGGGCGAGGGCCAGCCGGGCCTCGGCTACATCTTCTGGCGCAAGGAAGGCGAGGCGATCGAGGGCGCCGGCCCCATCGCCAAGAACATCGGCGAGGAGCGCACGGATGCCATCCGCACCCAGCTCGGGCTGGAGGACGGCGACGCCGCCTTTTTCGTGGCTGGCGATCCGAACAAGTTCGCCGCCTTCGCGGGTGCTGCGCGCACGCGCGCCGGCGAGGAACTGAATCTCGTCGACCGCGACCGCTTCGAACTATGCTGGATCGTGGATTTCCCCTTCTACGAGTGGAACGAGGACGAGAAGAAGGTGGATTTCGCCCACAATCCGTTCTCCATGCCGCAGGGCGGCATCGATGCGCTGAACGGTTCCGATCCGCTGTCGCTCAAGGCATTCCAGTATGATCTGGTCTGCAACGGGTTCGAGATCGCTTCCGGGGGCATCCGCAACCACCTGCCGGAAACCATGGTCAAGGCGTTCGAGATCGTCGGGCTGGACCGGGCCACGGTGGAGGAGCGGTTCGGCGGCCTATATCGCGCCTTCCAATACGGCGCGCCGCCGCATGGCGGCATGGCGGCCGGCATCGACCGCGTGGTGATGCTTCTGGTCGGCGCGAAGAACCTTCGCGAGGTCACCATGTTCCCGATGAACCAGCAAGCCTACGACCTGTTGATGAACGCGCCCGCCGAGGCGACGCCGCAGCAGCTTCGGGAATTGTCGCTGCGCGTCGTGAGCCAGAAGAAAGACGCCTGACAGGCCCTTGTTCCTGCAAGTGAATTAAATAGAAAGGCCCCGCCAAGCGGGGCCTTTTCGCATCCGTAGCTTCAGTGTCGCGATTGCCGCTTCGGTCCGTAGCTGCCGTCAGGGCGCTTCTCGAACAGCTCGCGCACCTGAGGGTGGCGCACCGGTTCGTCGGACTCGTCCGCCTGGAGGTTCTGTTCCGAGACATAGGCGATGTACTCGGTCTCCGAGTTTTCCGCGAGCAGGTGGTAGAAGGGCTGGTCCTTGCGCGGGCGCACCTCCGCGGGAATGGATTCGTACCACTCCTCGGTGTTGGCGAACTGCGGATCGACGTCGAAGACGACGCCACGGAACGGGAACAACCGGTGGCGCACCACCTGGCCGATCGAAAACTTGGCCGTCTTTACTTTGTTCACCACTTCCATCGAAACCCTTCAACCAATTGGCCTTATCTGGCGCAGACACGGTCGCAATTCAATCCCGCCGGTGCCCGAGTTCGGCTTGACGCGCTCTGGTGCGGCCTTTAGCCGGGGGCGCGACAGCGAGCGGGAGAACCCATGTCGGACATCGTCGGTCTCGTTCTTCCGTTCTTCGGCCTGATCTTCATCGGCTTCATGGTGGCGCGCATCAGCCGCCAGCCGGTGGAGGCGCTGGGCTGGATGAATACCTTCGTCATCTATGTCGCGCTGCCGGCCTTGTTCTTCCAGCTTCTGGCCAGGACGCCATTCGAGCAACTGACCGAGTGGGGTTTCATCTTCGGCTCGGTTTTTTCGACCTATATCGTCTTTTCGCTGATGTTCGTGGCATCGATGCTGCTGTCGCGCGGCGAGATCGCCGAATCGACCATCAAGGGCCTTGCTGCAGCCTATGGCAACATCGGCTATATGGGGCCGGGGCTGGCGGTGCTGGCCTTCGGAGAGCAGGCTGCCGTGCCTGTTGCGCTGATCTTCTGCTTCGAAAACATCATGCACTTCACCATCGCCCCGATGATGATGGCCCTGGCGGGCGACGACAAGCGGCCACTTCCGCAAGTGGCCGCAGGCATTGCAAGCAGGATCGCGCTGCATCCCTTCATCGTGGCCACCGCGATCGGCGTTGCGGCCGCCTATTTCGAATTCCGCCCGCCGGTGCCGCTGGAGCGGCTGCTTTCCTACCTTTCCGGCGCCGCGGCTCCCTGCGCGCTGTTTGCCATGGGGGTGACGCTGGCGCTCCGGCCGCTCAAGCGCGTGCCGCACGAGATCGCGCCGATAGCTGTCCTCAAGCTCGTCGTGCACCCTCTGCTATGCTACGTGATGCTGAGCTGGATCGGTCATTTTTCCGAGATATGGGTGTTCTCGGCCGTGCTGCTGGCGGCGCTGCCGACAGCGACGAACGTATTCGTCATCGCCCAGCAATATGGGGTGTGGGTGCAGCGCGCTTCGGCCAGCATCCTCATCACCACCTGCATGTCGGTGGTGACGGTCACCGGCCTTCTCTACGTGATCCGGCATGGCATGTTACCGCCGGATCTGTTCCCTTAACGCACCGGCGAGCGCCGAGAAGCCGCTGCCCGGACGCAGCCCCTCGCGCATGAACAGGGCGCGCAGCGGGCCGAATCCGCCGAGCAGGGCAAGGCCGGCGCTGCGCACCACCTGCGCCGGCAGCATGTCGGAAAGCAGGGAACGGTTGAGCAGGTTCACCGCGTTGGTCCGCGCCAGGATGTCGGGGCGCCGCCTGGCATCGTAGGCGGCGAGCGCGGCGGGCGTTCCGGGGTCCTCGCGATGGAGGCCGGCTATTGCGACCAGGTCGGACACGTCCCTGATGCCGAGATTGAGGCCCTGTGCGCCGATCGGCGGAAACACATGGGCTGCCTCGCCGATCAGCGCCACCCGCCGTGCAGCGAAGCGGCGGGGCGTGGAGGTCGACAGCGGGTAGATCTGGCGGCCGCCTTCGACGGACACTCGGCCCAGCATCGACTGCATGCCCTCCTCTATGCGCAGGGAGAGGGCGGCGGCGTCGAGCGCTTTGAGCTGCTCGGCCGTTTCCGGTTTCACCACCCATACCAGGCTGGAGCGGTTGCCGGGCAGCGGCACCTGCGTGAAGGGTCCGGTCCCGGTGTGGAACTCGGTCGAGATGAAGCCGTGCTCGCTGCGGTGGGAGAAGTTGAGCACGAGCGCGGCCTGCGGATAGGAATGCGAAGAAATCTCGATGCCGGCGGCCCGACGCGCGGGCGACAGGCGGCCGTCGGCGGCTACAGCCAGCGAGGCTGAAACGGTGCTTCCGTCGGCCAGGGTCGCGACGGCCTGCTCGCCGCCGAGGTCCCACGCCTCCACGAGGGCCTTGCGCCATTCGATGCCCGGCTCGGCCGAAACGGCTTCGGCCAGCACCTTGTTGAGCACGGCGTTGGGCATGTTCATGCCGAACTGTTCCTCGCCGATCTCGCTGGCGCGGAAGGTCACCGTCGGACTGCGGATCAGCCGTTGCGTGGCGTCTATGATGCGCATGACCTTGAGCGGGGCCGCCTGCCGCTTCACCGCCTCCAGCACTCCGATGCGGTCGAGCATGGCCAGCGCCGGGTTCATCAGCGCGGTGGTGCGGCCGTCGCCAGTGGCCGTTTCCGGCCCGGCCAGCGTCACCTTGAAGCCGGCGCGCGACAGCGCAAGCGCTGCGACGAGGCCGGCCGGCCCGGTTCCGGCGACGAGAACATGCGCGTAGGGCAAAGTGCTCAACTCGACTTTTTCTCCCGAAGGCGGCTCCGGCTTTGCGGTCCGCGACCAAGTCTGCATATAGGGCAGCGCGCGGTATATGATCAACGCGGCGATTCACCCCAGCGGAGTGTGGTAGAGCCACATGGCCATGCGGCACGACGATTTCAGCCATCTCGACCCGGCGGCGCGTGCGGCGGCGGAAATAGCGCGCCATCCGCGGGCGGCGGTCATCGTGGCGGTGACGGCGGCGGTCATGCTGTCGTGGGCCATGCTGGCCGCCATGGCGATCGGAACCGTCGAGACCCAGCCTCCGGGCGCCGGGGCGCCGGGCGACACGCTGCTGCGGCAATTGCCGGCTCTGCCGCTGCCGGACCTGCTGCGAGGTTTCGTGGCGCTGTGCCTGACACCGACGCCGCTTCAGGGCTTGGCGGGGACGGCCGTGCAGGCATCGGTTCTGGTTGCCATGTGGTTCCTGATGGCGGTGGCCACCATGCTTCCGTCGGCCGCGCCGATGATCCGAACCTATTGCGAAATCGCCGACACGGCCCGGCGGAAAGGCGAGGCCGCGGTGCATCCACTGGTTCTGGTGGCCGGATACCTTGCGGTATGGCTTGCCGCATCCATCGGCTTCGCGGGCCTCACGCTTGCGCTCCATGCCCTGGCGCCGGGGCAGGCTACGCTGGGTCCGGCGGCAGGGCTGGCCGGGGCGGCGGCGCTGTTCGTCGCCGGCGCCTACCAGTTCACCGGGCTGAAGCATGCCTGCCTGACCAAATGCCGCAATCCCTTCTCCGTGCTGTTCGGGCGCTGGAGCAGCCGGCCGGCCCATATCCTGCGGCTGGGAGCGGAGCAGGGGCTATGGTGCCTGGGCTGCTGCTGGGCGCTGATGCTGGTGATGTTCAGCGTCGGTATCATGAACCTTTTCTGGATGGCGCTGATCGGCTTGTTCAGCCTGGTGGAAAAACAGCTTGCAGGCCGGTTTGCCACTTGGACGGCCGGTGCGATACTGCTTGTGTGGGCGGCGATGCTGCTAATAGTCTCGCTTTGACGGAGGAAGCAAAAAAATGGCCGATCGAAGCTGGGCTTTGAAGGGAGAGCTGGTGCTCTCCTGCAATTGTACGGTCTTCTGCCCCTGCGTGCTTTCGCTCGGCAACCATCCGCCGACCGAGGGCTATTGCCAGACCTGGGCGGGATTTCGCATCGATGCCGGTCATTTCGGCGATGTGGACCTGTCCGGCCTTAACCTCGGGCTGGTCATGGAGATCCCCGGCTATATGAGCCGCGGCAACTGGACGGCGGGTTTGTTCGTCGACAAGCGCGCCTCCATCCATGCCGCCAAGGCGTTCGGGCGGATATTCACCGGCAGGGCAGGGGGAACCACCTCGCTGCTGTCGATCCTCGTCGGAAAATTCCTGGGCGTGGAGCAGGTGCCGATCACCTACGAGACGCAGGACAGGACGCGCATCTTCCAGATCCCCAAGGTCATCGACGGCGCGGTGACGCCGATCGCCGGCAAGGACAAAGACAAGGATACCGTCATCACCAATTCGCAATACTGGATCGCGCCTGAGGTGATCGTGGCGAAATCCGACCGCAGCAAGATGCGCGCCTTCGGTCGCAACTGGAATTTCGCCGGCCGCTCGGCCGAGATCTGCAAGCTGGACTGGCGTGGGCCGTGAGCAAGAGCGCGACAACCAAGAAGCTCACCGACCGCATCCCGCGGCCGAAGAAGAAGGTCACCTGGCCGCAGGCACGCGCCTTTTCCGTGCACCTGCTGACGGCATCGGGCTCGTTCCTGGCGTTCCTGTCGCTGGTGGCGGCGGCCGAGCAACGCTGGACGGCGATGTTCTGGTGGCTCGGCCTGGCGCTGTTCGTGGACGGTATAGACGGGCCGATCGCGCGCAAGCTTGAGGTGAAGGAAATTTTGCCGACATGGTCGGGCGAGTTGCTCGACAACATCATCGACTATGTCACCTATGTGCTGATACCGGCATTTGCGCTCTACCAGTTCGGGCTGATGGGCGAGAAGCTGTCCTTCCTGTCGGCGGCCATCATCGTGGTGTCCAGCGCCATCTACTATGCCGACACCGGAATGAAGACGAAGGAGAACTTCTTCAAGGGCTTTCCGGTGGTCTGGAACATGGTGGTATTCACCCTGTTCGTGGTCGGACCGGGAGAATGGATATCGTTTGCCGCGGTGGTGATCGCCGGATTGCTGACCTTCGTGCCGATCAATTTCCTGCATCCCGTGCGCGTCAAGCGGCTGCGCCCCATCAATCTCGCCATCACGCTGCTGTGGTGCGCGTTCGGCGTGCTGGCGCTGGCGGAATCGGCACTCGCCGAGTTCTACAACCAGATCGGTGTGCTGGCCGAGAATGTCAGCCGCTTCACAAAGATCGGCATAACCGTCACCGGGCTCTATCTTTTCTGCATTGGCGGCATCATGCAGCTCTTTCCGAAACTCGGCGCAGGGAGCACGCAACAATGAGCAAGGCAATCCGCATTCACGCTCATGGCGGGCCCGAGACGCTGCGCTACGAAGAGGTCGACGCGGGCCGGCCCGGTGCGGGAGAGGTCCTGATAAGGCACACGGCCATCGGCCTCAACTTCATCGACGTCTACTATCGCACCGGGCTTTATCCCGCTCCGAACGGCCTGCCGCTGATCCCGGGCGCAGAAGCGGCGGGGGTCGTGGAGGAGGTGGGGCCGGGAGTCGACTGGCTCCGGCCGGGTGACAGGGTGGCCTACGCGGCGGCGACCGGCGCATATGCCGAGAAGCGGGTGATCGCGGCGGACCGGCTGGTGAAGGTGCCGGACGGCATCGGCGACGAGCAGGCTGCGGCGATGATGCTGAAGGGCATGACGGCGGAATACCTGCTGCGGCGCACCTTCAGCGTGAAAGAAGGCGACACCATACTGTGCCACGCCGCGGCAGGCGGCGTCGGGCTGATCCTCGGGCAATGGGCCAAGCATCTGGGCGCCGTCACCATCGGCACCGCAGGCTCCCCCGACAAGGTCGAATTGGCGAAGGCGCACGGCTTCGACCATGTCATCGACTATCGAAAGCAGGATTTCGTCGCCGAGGTCACTGCCATCACGGGCGGCAGGAAGTGCGACGTGGTCTATGATTCGATCGGCAAGGACACTTTCCCGGGCTCGCTCGACTGCCTGCGGCCGCGCGGGATGTTCGTGTCCTTCGGGCAGTCGTCGGGCCCGATCCCGCCCTTCGACATCGGCTTGCTGTCCCGCAAGGGCTCGCTGTTTGCGACGCGACCGACCCTGTTCACCTACAATGCCGGGCGCGCCGATCTCGAGCAGTCGGCCGCCGCGTTGTTCGAGGTGGTTCTGAGCGGCGCCGTCGAAATCAGCATCAATCAAAGATATGCTCTGGCAGATGCGGGCAAGGCCCATGCGGATCTTGAAAATCGCCTTACGACGGGAGCCACGATCCTTGTCCCGTGAGGCTGGCGATGCTCACATGTTTACTCTGAAATTCTTGAAGCTCTTTCAAACGGTGGCCTGCTTTGCGGCCGGAGCGCGGCCCGCTTACGATAGGTGTGGGAACACAGAACATGTCCGGTATGCCGGATGGGAGGCACTGTGAGCACAAGCCACGATGCCGCGAACCTTTTGGAGGTCCGCGGCCTGACAAAGATATTCGGTACGCTGAAGGCGTGCGACAATATCGACCTGACCATAGCCAAGGGTGAAATCCACGCGCTGCTCGGCGAGAACGGCGCGGGCAAGTCCACGCTCGTCAAAATGCTGTTCGGCTCGCTGGAGCCCCATTCCGGCCAGATCTTCTGGGACGGCCAGCCGGTGCGCATCACCAGCCCCGGCGTCGCCAAGAAGCTCGGCATCGGCATGGTATTCCAGCATTTTTCGCTGTTCGAGGCGCTGACTGCGGCCGAGAACATCGCGCTTTCGCTGGATGACGGCTCGCCCATCGGCACCATCGCCGCCAAGGCCAGGGCGCTATCCTACAGCTACGGCCTGCCGCTCGATCCGCAGTCGCTGGTGGGCGACCTGTCGGTCGGCGAGCGCCAGCGCATCGAGATCATCCGCTGCCTGCTGCAGACGCCGCAACTGATCATCCTCGACGAGCCCACCTCGGTGCTGACGCCGCAGGAGGCCGACAAGCTGTTCGAGACGCTGGAGCGGCTGCGCGAGGAAGGAAAATCCATTCTCTACATCTCCCATCGGCTGGAGGAGGTGAAGCGCCTTTGCGACCGCGCCACCGTATTGCGCCACGGCAAGGTGGTCGGCCATTGCAACCCGGGCGAAGAAACAGCCTCGTCGCTGGCGCGCATGATGGTCGGCAACGAGGTCAAGGCGGTGGTGCGTGCACCGGTCGAAGGCATCGACAAGGCCGCCTCGCTGCTGGAAATCCGCAATCTCAGCCGCAAGCCGGCAACGCCGTTTTCGATCCCGCTGCGCGACGTCAGTCTGACGGTGCGTGCCGGCGAGGTGATCGGCATCGCGGGCGTGGCCGGCAACGGCCAGGGCGAATTCTTCGAAGCCGTCTCGGGCGAGGTCAGGCAACAGGATGCCGGCTCGGTGCGCATCCGCGGCAAGGACGCGGGTGCGCTGGGGATAACCGGACGTCGTCTGCTGGGCGCTGCTTTCGTGCCGGAGGAGCGCCTCGGCCATGGTGCGGCCCCGCGCATGAAGCTGTCGGAAAACCTGCTTTTGTCGCGCCACGCCACGGACCACAAGGCTTTCGTAGGTCCCGGCGGCATGGTCAGGAGCGCCGCAGTCTACAGCGCCGCCCAGCGCATCATCGAAGTGATGGACGTGCGCAAGAGTGCGCCCGATCCGGAAGCCGCGGCGCTTTCCGGCGGCAACCTGCAGAAATTCATCGTCGGACGAGAACTGGACCGCAAGCCAACGGTCATGGTTGTGAACCAGCCGACCTGGGGGGTCGATGCGGGCGCGGCCGCCCATATCCGCCAGGCGCTGATCGAACTGGCGCGCAGCGGCTCGGCCGTGCTGGTCATCAGCCAGGATCTCGACGAACTGTTTGAAATCTCCGATGCGATCGCCGTGATGCACAATGGCGAACTGTCGAGGCCGATGCCGATCGCCGAGGCGACCTTCGAGAAGATCGGTCTGCTGATGGGCGGCGCCGAGTCCGGCCATGCCGCGCACGCCGAGGACGAACCGGGATTGGAGACCGCCTGATGCGCCTCGAACTCGTGAAGCGACCACAGCGCTCCGCGCTGTTTTCCATCCTCTCGCCCTTCATAGCCTTCGCGCTGACGATGGTGGCGGGCGGCATCATGTTCGCGTTGCTCGGTATCAATCCGGTCACGGCGTTCCGAACCTATTTCATCTCGCCGGTCACCGAGATTTGGCAATTGCACGAACTGGCCATCAAGGCTGCCCCGCTGATCCTGATCGCCGTCGGCCTTGCCGTCTGCTATCGCGCCAATATCTGGAACATCGGTGCCGAGGGCCAGTTCATCATGGGCGCCATTGCGGGCTCGGTCATCCCGGTGCTCTACCCGACCTTCGAGAGCCCGATCGTGCTGCCGCTGATGCTGATCATGGGTATGATCGGCGGCGCCGCCTATGCAGGCATCCCGGCCTTCCTGAAGACGCGCTTCAACACCAACGAGATCCTGACCAGCCTTATGCTGGTCTATGTGGCGCAGCTTTTCCTGGACTGGATCGTGCGCAGCCCCTGGCGCGATCCCAAGGGCTTCAACTTCCCGCAGACGGTGCAGTTCAGCGACGCGGCCACGCTGCCGATGCTGTTTCCTTCTGCCGGCCGCGCCAATGTCGGCTTTGTCTTCGCGCTGGTGGCCGCCGTGCTGGTGTGGATCCTGATGAGCCGCATGCTCAAGGGCTTCGAGGTGCGGGTGCTGGGCTCAAGCCCGCGCGCGGGGCGCTTCGCCGGATTCGGCTTCAACCGCATGGTGTTCTTCGCCTTCATGCTGTCGGGCGCGCTGGCGGGACTTGCAGGCATCTCGGAAGTGTCCGGCGCGATCGGCCAGCTTCAGCCTTCCATCTCACCCGGCTATGGCTTCACGGCCATTATCGTGGCCTTCCTCGGCCGGCTGAATCCGCTCGGGATCGTGGCTTCGGGCCTGGTGCTGGCGTTGACCTATCTTGGCGGTGAGGCGGCGCAGAGCGCGCTCGGCATCTCCGACAAGGTCGCACGCGTGTTCCAGGGCATGCTCCTGTTCTTCGTGCTCGGCTGCGACACGCTCATCCACTACCGCATCCGCCTGGTCGGGCTCGGCGCACCGAAGCTCGATGTCGCGGCCAAGCTCGAGGAGGCGCACTGATGGACATCGCCGTCAACATACTGATGACCGTGGCCACGGCCGCCACGCCGCTGCTCATCGCCGCGATCGGGGAGTTGGTGGCCGAGCGGTCGGGCGTGCTCAATCTGGGCGTCGAGGGCATGATGATCATGGGCGCCGTCGGCGGTTTCGGCGCCGGCTACCTGACCGGCTCTCCCTGGATCGGCCTCCTGGCGGCAATCGCGCTCGGCGCCGTCTTTTCGCTGCTGTTCGCCTTCCTCACCCTCACCATCGCCACCAACCAGGTGGCGACCGGCCTGTCGCTGACACTGCTCGGCCTCGGCCTGTCGGGCATGATGGGCACCAGTTTCGTCGGCCTGCCCGGCGAGAGGCTCCCCAATCTCTACATTCCCATGGTGACCGACCTGCCGGTGGTGGGCAAGCTGCTGTTCGGCCAGGACCCGATCTTCTATCTGTCGATCGCGCTCACCGCGGGCGTGGCCTGGTTCCTGTTCCGCACCCGCACCGGGCTTACCCTGCGCTCCATCGGCGACAGCCATGGTTCGGCGCATGCGCTCGGCATCCACGTCATCCGCTACCGCTATCTCGCCGTCATGTTCGGCGGCGCCTGCGCGGGGCTGGCAGGCGGCCACCTTTCGCTCGTCTATACGCCGCAATGGGTGGAGAACATGAGCGCCGGCCGCGGCTGGATCGCGCTGGCGCTGGTGGTGTTCGCTTCCTGGCGGCCGTGGCGGGTGCTGATCGGGGCCTACATATTCGGCCTGATCTGGATCGGCCAGCTCCACGTGCAGGCCATAGACCTGCAGCAGTTCGCCGGAATGCCCTGGATCGTCTACAAGCCGATAGAATTGCTGAAATCGGTGCCGACCCAGTTTCTTTCTTCGCTGCCCTATCTGGCAACCGTCGTGGTTCTTGTTCTAATCTCGCGCAACAAGCGTCTGACGATGATGAACACGCCGGCCTCGCTGGGGCAGCCATTCGTGCCGGATCGCTGACAACGGAACACTCAGGTTAACACGGAGAAATAGCGTCATGAAAAAACTGCTCATTGCCCTGATGACCACGGCGGCCGCGGTGTCACTCGCCGCGACCGCCGAGGCTCAGGAAAAGCTGAAGGCCTGTTGGGTCTATGTCGGACCGATTGGCGACTTCGGCTATTCCTACCAGCACGATCAGGGCCGCCTCGACGTCGAGAAGGAACTCGGCGACAAGGTCGAGACCGCCTACCTCGAAAACGTGGCGGAGGGGCCGGACGCCGAGCGTGCCTTCGAGCGTCTGGCGCGCGAGGGCTGCAAGATCATCTTCGGCACGTCCTTCGGTTTCATGGACGCCGAGGTCAAGGTCGCCAAGCGCTTCCCCGACGTGAAGTTCGAGCACGCCACCGGCTACAAGACGGCGGACAATCTGGGCATCTACAATGCCCGCTTCTACGAGGGCCGCTATGTGATCGGCCAGATCGCCGCCAAGGAATCGAAGACGGGCGTTGCGGGCTACATCGTCTCCTTCCCGATTCCGGAAGTCGTGATGGGCATCAACGCCTTCATCCTCGGCGCGCATTCCATCAACCCCGACTTCAAGATCAAGGTCGTATGGGTGAACTCCTGGTTCGATCCGGGCAAGGAAGCGGACGCCGCCAAGGCGCTGTTCGACCAGGGCGCGGACATCATCGTCCAGCATACCGACTCGACCGCTCCGCTGCAGGTGGCGCAGGAGCGCGGCCTGCACGGCTTCGGTCAGGCGTCCGACATGGCGAAGTTCGCGCCGAAGGCTCAGTACACGGCCATTGTCGACAACTGGGGGCCCTATTATGTCGAGCGCGTGAAGGCGGTTCTCGATGGTACCTGGAAGCCTGACGATGTCTGGCTCGGCATCAAGGACAAGGCGGTCCACATGGCGGAATTCGCCAATATGGCCGACGATACCAAGGCCATGGCCGAAGCCACCGAGAAGAAGATCGCCGACGGCTGGAACCCCTTTACCGGCCCGATTGAAAAGCAGGACGGCTCGCCCTGGCTCAAGGACGGCGAGGTGGCAGACGATGCCACGCTGCTGGGCATGAACTTCTACGTCAAGGGCGTGGACGACAAGCTGCCGCAGTAACGCAAGGCACGGCATGAATGAGAAAGGGCGCCCTCGCGGCGCCCTTTTTTTGACATCCATGACGCCGTCATCCCGATCCGCCTACGGATGGCGGCGTCGAGCGCACCACAATGGCCTCTCCTGACAAGAAGCTGTCAGGAGGGGTTTGGTAGGAAGCCCCGAAGCGAGCGAAAGGGAGATCCGGATGCTGAAATTCTACTGCGCACCATGGTCGCGGGCGTCGGGCGTGTTTTGGCTGCTGGAGGAACTCGGCCAGCCCTATGAAATCGAGCTGGTCGACATCCGGGCGCCGGGTGGCGTTCCCGAGAGCTATCGGGCCATCCAGCCGAACAAGAAGGTTCCGGCGGTCGAGCATGACGGCTTCGTCATCACCGAGCGCGCGGCGATCACAATGTATCTGGCGGATGCGTTTCCGCAGGCCGGGCTTGCTCCACCGATCGGCGATGAGCGGCGTGCCGCTTATCTCACCCGTCTCGTCTATTGCGATTCGGTTTTCGATCCGGCAATTGCCGCACGGGCGCAGGGCCTGAAATACGGAGGCAACGGCTTTTCGTTCGGCACGTTCGAGGACATGGTCGCCAACGTCGAGAAAATCCTTGCCGGCCAAGCCTATGCTGTGGGCGACAGCTTTACCGCTGCGGACACGCAGCTTGCTTCCGGTATCCATTTCACCATGAACATACTGAAGGTGCTGCCGCCGCTCGACGTATTTGGCGATTATTTGGCCCGCGCCACGGACCGTCCCGCTTATCGCAGCTACCAGGCCAAGGAGGCCGAACTTGCCAGGCGGGCGACACCGGTGCAGTTCAAAGCCCCGCGCAACGCGTAGCAGGATGCGGCAGATTAGGACCTACACCGCCTACACCGCCTACACCGCCTGGCCGTACAGGTCGTAGGCGTCGGAACGGTCGATCTTTACGGTCACGATGTCGCCGGCGCGCAGCGGCCGCCGCGACTGGATATGCACGGCGCCGTCGATCTCAGGCGCGTCGTAACGGGTCCGGCCCTTGGCCGAGGTGCCGTGCGCCTCGTCGATGATGACAGGCAGGCGCTTGCCGACCTTTTTGGCCAGCTTCGCGGCGGAAATCTTCTGCTGGCGCTGCATGAACCGGTGCCAGCGGGCCTCCTTGACCTCCTGCGGCACCTGTTCGAGCCCGAGATCGTTGGAGCGCGCACCCTGCACCGGCTCGTACTTGAAGCAGCCGGCGCGGTCGATCCTGGCTTCGTCCAGCCAGTCGAGCAGCGTCTGGAAATCCTCTTCCGTCTCGCCGGGGAAGCCGACGATGAAGGTGGAACGAATGGCGAGGTCGGGGCAGGTCCCGCGCCACGAGCGGATGCGCTCCAGCGTTTTTTCGCCATGGGCCGGACGGCGCATGTTCTTCAGCACCTGCGGCGAGGCATGCTGGAAGGGGATGTCCAGATAGGGCAGGATTTTCCCCTCGGCCATCAACGGGATTACGTCCGCGACATGCGGATAGGGGTAGACGTAGTGCAGGCGCACCCACACGCCGAGCTTGCCCAATTCCTCGGCCAGGTCGAAGAATTTCGCCCGCACCTCGCGCTCCTGCCAGAAGCTGGGCTGGTATTTGACGTCGACGCCATAGGCGCTGGTGTCCTGCGAGATCACCAGTATTTCCTTGACGCCGGCCTTGGCGAGCTTTTCGGCCTCGCGCAGCACGTCGGCGGCGGGCCGCGAGACAAGGTCGCCGCGCAGGGCAGGGATGATGCAGAAGGTGCAGCGGTTGTTGCAGCCTTCTGAAATCTTCAGATAAGCATAGTGGCGCGGCGTCAGCTTGACGCCCTGCGGCGGCAAGAGGTCGACATAGGGGTCGTGGGCCGGAGGTGCCGCCTCGTGGACCGCGGCCATGACGCTCTCATAGGCCTGGGGGCCGGTGATGGCGAGCACGTTGGGGTGTTTTTCGCGGATCAACTCGGGGGTCGCGCCCATGCAACCGGTGACGATGACCTTGCCGTTCTCCTTCAACGCCGTGCCGATGGCGCCGAGGGATTCGTCCCGGGCCGAATCAAGGAAGCCGCAGGTGTTGACCACGACGAGGTCGGCGCCGTCGTGCTTGCGGGCGATCTCGTAGCCTTCCGCGCGCAGCCGCGTAATGATGCGCTCCGAATCGACGAGCGCCTTCGGGCATCCGAGGCTGACGAAACTGACGCGTGGGACGGGCATGGACGGCTCTTCCGGCGATTTGGAAGGCGGCGCAGTATCACAATTCCTGCGCGGTGCAAATCGTCAGATGATGAAGTCGTCCACATGCGGCCACACCTCGAACGCGCCGCGCCAGATCATGTCGAGCGCCACATAGAGGATGATGAGCAGGCCGATATAAGCGATCCAACGGTGACGATGGAGCAGCTTGGCGATGAAGCTGGCGGCGAGTCCCATCAGGGCAACGGACAGGATCAGGCCGATGACCAGCACCGGGAAATGGTCGCGTGCCGCGCCTGCCACGGCGAGCACATTGTCGAGCGACATGGATACGTCGGCGATGACGATCTGCAAGGCCGCCTGGCCGAGCGTCTTGCGGGGCTTGGGTGCCGCACCGGCTTTGGCCTTTGCGGGGACAGGGTCGCTGGCCAGAGATTCGGCAGCCTCGCGCTCGTCCTCCTGTGACGTGCGCAGTTCGCGCCACATCTTCCAGCACACCCACAAGAGCAGGATGCCGCCGACCAGCAGGAGGCCCAGTACCGCAAGCAGTTTCACCGCGATCGCGGCGAAGCAGATGCGCAGCACCGTGGCGGCTGCTACGCCGATGAGGATGGCCTTGCGGCGCTGGTTGGCCGGAAGACCGGCTGCGGCAAGGCCGATGACTATGGCGTTATCGCCCGCCAGGACCAGATCGATCGCAATGACTTGCAACAGCGCCGATATGCCGGCGGCAGTGAAGATTTCCATCGTCCGGGCTTTCGGATGTCGATGTGGATGTCGGTTACCAGAACGGCGTACGAGGCTGCCCGGAATACGTCAAGGGCCGGAGCACGGGGCGCGGGGCTTTGACGTATCCTGATGTCGGTCGCGCAAACGGAAGTCGTCCGCCCCGGATCGGCACAGGCCGGCGACCCGTCAGGGATAGAGGTCGTGTTTCGACCAGTCGTCCCGGGGAATACGCTCTCCGATCCGATAGCGAAGCTTCAACACATCCATGTGGTCGGGCGCGGTCTCGCATCTGAACTTGAGCCGATACCATTCACCCTTGCTGCGGAATGCCGCGCCGCTGCTTCTGATGGAATCGCGGGCGATCTGCGGCGCTGAAAACGTGTAGGCCACCACCCTGTCGGCGTCGAAGCCGTGGTTTTCGCTGGTAATGCGCTCGAGGACTTCCGCGTCGCAGCGCTGTTCAAGCCGGGTCTGCGGATCGAGTTTGAGCAGCCCGGCCCTCAGCCGGCTGTCGAGCGCATTGGCCGGCGCCGCAAATGCCAGCAGGGCTGAGGCCGCGAGGCAAAGTCGTCTTTTCATGGGCGGGGAAAGCATCATGTCCGGTTCGAAAAATCAAGCGCGACGCGACCGGCGGCCGTCGTATTCCGCCGGCTCCGACATCCGGTTCGGCGGGCCCGCGTGCTGCACGCTCGAGGCGAGGCACAAAAAGAAGTCTGCTGCACATGCGTGCAGCACAGGTGCCTCGTAACGAGCCATGCAAGACCAGATGCTTCTGGAATATCGACAGGATGGAATGGTGCTGCCAGAGAGGATTGAACTCTCGACCTCTCCCTTACCAAGGGAGTGCTCTACCACTGAGCTACGGCAGCGCCTCGAATGCGGCGGACTTCTGCCACATCAAATCGGGAAGCGCAAGGCATGTCTGTCAGTCTGTGCAAAGCTGGGCTTGCGGACATGGCCGTGCCATAATTTGCGCTATGCATCGAGGTACGGGACGATGGGGCCATGACTGGCAAAGCCAATCCGCCAGGCGCGAAGGAAGAGGCACCGAAGGGCGACCGGAGGGCAAGGCTGGCGGCGGAACTGCGCGCCAATCTGGCCAGGCGCAAGGCGCAGACGCGTTCGCGCCGCGGCGGCGAGGGAGATACGCGTCCCGAAGGAATCGGTATGTCGGGGGAAGGGACGTCCGGCGAGGACGGCGCGCAGGAGAGCTGATGGCCGTCACGGCGGTGGGCGTCATGTCGCCGCACCCGCAGGGAGGGGGCGAAAAAATGCAGTTTCTTGAACCGGCCCGGCCGATGGTTTAGACGGGCAGATCACACTCAAACGATTGAAAGCGGCCATTCCGGCCGAGGGACGCTTCTTCATGGATCGAATCAGGATCGTCGGCGGCCAGGAGCTGACCGGCACCATCCCTATCTCTGGCGCCAAGAACGCGGCGCTGCCGCTGATGATCGCCGCGCTGCTCACCGACGAGACGCTGACACTGGAGAACGTGCCGCATCTGGCCGATGTGGAACGGCTCATCCGTATCCTCGGCAATCATGGCGTCGACTATTCGGTCAACGGCAAGCGTGACCACCAGAACGGCGCCACCAGCTACGCCCGCACGCTGAACTTCACCGCGCGCGACATTGTGGACACGACGGCGCCCTACGACCTGGTGTCGAAGATGCGCGCTTCGTTCTGGGTCATCGGCCCGCTGGTGGCACGCATGGGTGAAGCCAAGGTCTCGCTGCCGGGCGGCTGCGCCATCGGCACGCGGCCGGTCGACCTGTTCATAGACGGCCTGCAGGCGCTGGGCGCCGATATCGACGTGGACAATGGCTATGTCATCGCCAAGGCCAGGAAGGGGCTGAGGGGCAATCGCTACGTCTTCCCGAAAGTGTCGGTCGGCGCCACGCATGTGCTGATGATGGCCGCGACCCTGGCACGCGGCGAGACGGTCCTGGAAAACGCCGCCTGCGAGCCGGAGGTGGCCAACCTTGCCGAATGCCTCAACGCCATGGGCGCGAAGATTTCCGGCGCTGGCACGCCCACCATCACCATCGAAGGCGTCGACGGGCTTTCGGGCGCCAGCGTTCGCGTCATTCCCGACCGCATCGAGACCGGCACCTACGCCATGGCCGTGGCCATGACTGGCGGCGACGTGCTGCTGGAAGGCGCGCGGCCGGACCTGCTGGAATCGGCATTGGACGTGATCGTGCAGACCGGGGCAGAAATCATCCCCACCAATGAAGGCATCCGCGTCAGGCGCAATGGCGCCGGAATCGCGCCTGTCGACGTGACGACTGCACCGTTTCCGGGCTTCCCGACCGACCTGCAGGCGCAGTTCATGGGCCTGATGACCATGGCGCGGGGGAAATCGCGGATCACCGAGACCATCTTCGAGAACCGCTTCATGCATGTGCAGGAATTGGCCAGGCTGGGCGCGCATATCACGCTGTCGGGTCAGACGGCGATCGTGGAAGGCGTTTCCAAGCTCAAGGGCGCACCCGTGATGGCGACGGACCTGCGCGCTTCCGTGTCGCTGGTCATCGCCGGGCTGGCGGCCGAGGGAGAGACGACCGTCAATCGCGTCTACCATCTCGACCGAGGTTTCGAGCGTCTGGAGGAGAAACTCTCCGGCTGCGGCGCGGTGATCGAGCGCATCAGCGGATGAAGGGCAGGGGAGTGGCACGGTAGGGCATCGCTCCCCTACAGTTGCATGAGCCCGAAAGACCGCCTAACAGAAGGTTCGTGTCATAAACCTTCGCAGATGCGGAATCCGCATGGACGCCCTCAAGCTGGTCGCGCTCGACGTCGAGGATCTGAAGATCTTGTCCGCCCACGTGCAGGACGCGGTCATGAAGGTCGGCGAGCTTGAATTCCTTCCGGCCGCCAAGCGGTTCATCGTGCCGATGAACCGCTTCGTCTGGGAGAAGAAATCCGGTTTCTTCCGCCAGCATAACGAGCGCCGCCGCGCGGTTCTACATTTCGACCGTGTGCTGGGCGTCAAGTCCAGCGGCATCGCCCGCAACAATCGCGAGGATGTGCTGTCGCTTCTGGCCGTCAGCTTCGTGCCGCTCGACCCGCCTTCCGGGCTGATCGAGCTGGTGTTTTCCGGCGGCGGCACGGTCGTTCTGGACGTCGAATGCATCGAGGCGCGACTGGCCGACACCGGCGGCGCCTGGCAGGCCACGTCCCGCCCCCTGCATAAGAGTTGAGTTTTCCAATGGCAGTCACGCTTCACCAGGCCGATCCCGACTTCGAAACGCGTTTCGGCGCCTTTCTCGCCACCAAGCGCGAGGTTTCGGCCGATGTCGATGCGATCGTGCGCGACATCGTCGGCCGGGTGCGGGCCGAGGGAGATGCGGCGCTGGTCGACTACACGCGCCGTTTCGACCGCACCGACCTTGCCGCCCTCGGCATGGCGGTGACTCGGGCCGACATCGAAAAAGCCTATGCGGAAGCGGATGGTGCCACCGTGGAGGCGCTGAAATTCGCGCGAGACCGCATCCACGCCCATCACCGGCGGCAGCGGCCGAAGGACGAGCGCTATACCGATGCCGCCGGCGTGGAACTGGGCTGGCACTGGACGCCGGTCGAATCCGTCGGGCTCTATGTGCCCGGCGGCACAGCCAGCTATCCGTCTTCCGTGCTGATGAACGCGGTGCCCGCAAAAGTCGCGGGCGTCGAGCGCCTCGTCATGGTGGTGCCGGCGCCGGACGGCCGGCTCAACCCGCTGGTGCTGGTGGCCGCCGACCTTGCCGGCATTTCCGAAATCTACCGTATCGGCGGGGCGCAAGCCGTGGCGGCCCTTGCTTACGGCACCGGGACGATCCGCCCGGTGGCCAAGATCGTCGGGCCCGGCAACGCCTATGTGGCGGCCGCCAAGCGGCAGGTGTTCGGCACAGTCGGCATCGACATGATCGCCGGGCCCTCGGAGGTGCTGGTGGTGGCCGATGGGTCCAACGATCCCGACTGGATCGCCGCCGACCTTCTTGCCCAGGCTGAGCACGACGTCTCGGCGCAGTCGATTCTCATCACCGACGACGCCGCGTTCGGCGAAGCGGTGGAAGCGGCAGTGGCACGGCAGTTGCAGACCCTGCCGCGCGCCGAAACGGCCGCCGCGAGCTGGCGCGACTTCGGCGCCGTCATTCTGGTGGACAGCTTCGAGGCCGCGCTGCCGCTGGTGGATCGCATAGCCGCCGAGCATGTGGAACTGGCCATCGACGACGCGGAAGGTTTTCTGGCACGCATGCGCAACGCCGGTGCCGTCTTTCTCGGCCGGCATACGCCCGAAGCGATCGGCGACTATGTCGGCGGCTCCAACCACGTGTTGCCGACGGCGCGCTCGGCGCGCTTTTCCTCCGGCCTGTCGGTGCTCGATTTTCTCAAGCGCACCTCGATCCTCAAGCTCGGTCCCAACCAGCTCAAGGCGCTGGCGCCGGCGGCAATCGCGCTGGCCAAGGCGGAGGGGCTCGACGCGCATGGCCGTTCCGTGGCCGTGCGGCTCAATCTTTAGGCGGGGGCGATGTCGGCACCCGGGCAGCAGCGCGCCAGGCTGGTCGACGTCGAGCTGGACGAGACGATCGGCCGCTCGACGCCAGATGTCGAGCACGAGCGGGCCGTGGCGATCTTCGACCTGATCGAGGAGAACAGTTTCCGTCCGGTCAGCGACGACGGCATCGGACCTTATCGGCTGAAACTGTCGCTGGTCGATTCGCGCCTCGTCTTCGCCATCAGCCGTGAGGACACCACGCCCGTCGTCACTCATATCCTGTCGCTGACGCCGTTCCGCCGCATCGTCAAGGACTACTATCTGATCTGCGAAAGCTATTATGACGCCATCCGCTCCTCCACGCCGAGCCATATCGAGGCGATCGACATGGGCCGGCGCGGCCTTCACAACGAAGGCTCGCAGACGCTGATGGACCGGCTTTCCGGCAAGATCGACGTCGATTTCGACACAGCGCGCCGGCTGTTCACGCTGGTTTGCGTGCTGCATTGGCGAGGCTGACCTGGCCGCCGCCGGCCCGCCCCGCTCCATCCTGTTCATGTGCGGCATGAACGCCGTGCGCTCGCCCATGGCCGAGGCGCTGGCGCGCCGCGCGTTGCCAGCCGCCACCTTCGTCGCGTCGGCAGGCGTTCGCAGCGGAGAGCGCGACCCCTTCGTGGATGCGGTGCTGGCGGAGGAAGGGCTGTCGCTGGGCGAGCACCATCCCCGGACCATCGACGAGCTGGAAGACGACTATTTCGACCTGATCGTGACGCTGGCGCCGCAGGCGCACCATGCCGCGCTGGAGCTGACGCGCTCCATGGCCGTGGAGGTGGAATATTGGCCGATGCCGGATCCCACATCCGCCACGGGAACGCGCGAGCAGATCATGGCCGCCTATCGCGAGGTGCGGGAGCGGCTGAAGGCGCGCATCGCCGAACGTTTCGGGCAGGACCGGATCCGCGCCGAATAAGCGTGTTCACAAAAGGCGGATAATCGGATAGGTTCCGCGCCAAGTCCGGCGGGCCGCCGGAAATCATCCATGCAAAGGTATCGAATGCCGAAGGAAGAAGTCCTCGAGTTCCCTGGTGTCGTCACGGAATTGCTGCCGAACGCGATGTTCCGGGTCAAGCTCGAAAATGAACACGAGATCATCGCCCACACCGCCGGGCGCATGCGCAAGAACCGGATTCGCGTGCTGACCGGAGACAAGGTCCTGGTCGAAATGACGCCTTATGACCTGTCCAAGGGCCGCATCACCTACCGTTTCAAGTAGCCGACGCCGGCCCTTCCGGGGATCGCGATGAGCAATCCGCATCCGCTCGTTCTTGCCTCCGGCTCGCCGCGCCGAATCGAGCTCCTGCAGCAAGCCGGCATCGAGCCGGACCGAATCCTGCCGGCGGACGTCGACGAGACCCCGCAGCGGGCCGAGCATCCGCGTTCGCTGGCCAAGCGGCTGGCCAAGGAGAAGGCCGAAAAGGCGCTCGCCTCGCTCAGGGCCGAATCCGGCCACGTGCCGGCCTATGTGCTCGCCGCCGACACGGTGGTGGCGGTGGGGCGACGGATCCTGCCCAAGGCCGAAACGCTGGACGATGCCGCCTTCTGCATGCAATTACTTTCGGGCCGCTCGCACCGGGTCTATTCCGGCATCTGCCTGCTCACGCCAGACGGCAAGCTGCGCCAGAAGCTGGTGGAGACGCGCGTGCGCTTCCGGCGGCTGCCCCGCCGGGAGATCGACAGCTACGTCGCCTCGGGCGAGTGGCGCGGCAAGGCGGGCGGCTATGCCGTGCAGGGGCTTGCCGGAGCCTTCGTGGTGAAGCTTTCCGGCTCCTACACCAATGTCGTCGGCCTGCCGCTTTACGAGACGACGGCGCTGCTCGCGGGCGAGGGCTACGACATCCACCGGCGCTGGCCGGCGGAACCCGTCTCGTGAGCGCGGCATCGGCGCGGACAATGCCATGACCGGCAAGGACAGCACCGTCACTCCTCTGCGGCCCCGCCGACCCTGCCCGGAATGCGGCCGGCCCTCGGCGCGCGAAACCTTTCCGTTCTGCTCGGCGCGCTGCAAGGCCCTCGACCTCAATCGCTGGCTGAAAGGCGCCTATGCCATTCCGGTCCGCGACGAGGAAGAGGAAGACGAAAAGCCTTCGCCGGACCGCCCCGCCGACTGATTCCTGGCATGCAAAACGGCCGGTCCGGGCGCGCGCGGCGCGGGCTGCTCATGCTTCTGCAAGGTGTTTTCTCTTCTCGTTGAAAATCGTCACCGCAGCGCTGGACAGGGCCGATTCTCGTGCTATAAGCCACCTGCTTTCGAGGGACGCCTTGGCGCTTTCGAAGACCGACGGGCGACACGCCCGCGGAGCGAGGCCCAGGTAGCTCAGTTGGTAGAGCAGCGGACTGAAAATCCGCGTGTCGCTGGTTCGATTCCGGCCCTGGGCACCATCCTGAATAGTCCCGCTACCGTTCAAATCTTCCGGCGCGGCTGGAACTTCTTCTTGCAGCCATGCAGGCGGCCTCGGTGCTCCTTCCGCCGGGGACCATGACCGGTCGGACGGCAATATTTGTGCCTGCCGATTGCGTTTTGCAGCGCTTTGGCTAAGACGGCGGCATCGAAACTGATCGCATCGGGGACCCGCCATGACCGCCATCGTCGATATCGTAGGCCGTGAAATCCTGGACAGCCGGGGCAACCCCACGGTCGAGGTGGACGTGGTGCTGGAAGACGGTTCCATGGGCCGCGCCGCGGTTCCTTCCGGCGCCTCCACCGGCGCGCATGAGGCGGTCGAGCTTCGCGACGGCGGTTCCCGCTATCTCGGCAAGGGCGTGGAGCGCGCGGTCGAGGCCGTGAACGGCGAGCTGTTCGAGGCGATCGGCGGCCTGGAGGCGGAGAACCAGCTTCAAATCGACCAGACCATGATCGAGCTGGACGGCACGCCCAATAAGAGCAGGCTCGGCGCCAACGCCATCCTGGGCGTGTCGCTGGCCGTGGCCAAGGCGGCGGCCGAGGCTGCCGACCTGCCGCTCTACCGCTATGTCGGCGGCGCCGGCGCCCATGTGCTGCCGGTGCCGATGATGAACATCATCAACGGCGGCGCGCATGCCGACAACCCGATCGACTTTCAGGAATTCATGATCATGCCGGTCGGCGCCTCCTCGCTGCGCGAGGCGGTGCGCTGGGGCGCCGAGATCTTCCATACGCTCAAGAAGGGCCTGAAGGACGCCGGCCACAATACCAATGTCGGCGACGAGGGCGGCTTCGCGCCGAACCTGAAGAGCGCGCAGGCTGCGCTCGACTTCATCATGGGTTCGATCGAGAAGGCCGGCTACAAGCCGGGCGAACAGGTCGCGCTCGGCCTCGACTGCGCCGCCACCGAGTTCTTCAAGGATGGCGCCTATGTCTATGAGGGCGAGAAGAAGACGCGTGACCCGAAGGCGCAGGCGAAATATCTGGCCAAGCTCGCCGCCGACTATCCGATCATCTCCATCGAGGACGGTATGGCCGAGGACGACTGGGACGGCTGGAAGGTGCTGACCGACCTATGCGGCGACAAGGTTCAACTCGTCGGCGACGATCTGTTCGTGACCAATTCGGCGCGCCTGCGCGATGGCATCCGCATGGGCGTGGCCAACTCCATCCTGGTCAAGGTCAATCAGATCGGCTCGCTGTCGGAAACGCTGGACGCAGTCGAGACCGCCCATCGCGCGGCCTACACGGCGGTGATGTCGCATCGTTCCGGCGAGACCGAGGACGCCACCATCGCCGACCTCGCCGTGGCCACCAATTGCGGGCAGATCAAGACCGGCTCGCTGGCGCGCTCCGACCGGCTCGCCAAATACAACCAGCTCATCCGCATCGAGGAGGAACTGGGCAGGCAGGCGCGCTATGCGGGCACCTCGATCCTGCGGGGCTGAGCGAGGCATTTTCGTCGACAGGCGAAGACAGGGAAAGGGCGGCGCGGGCCGCCCTTTTTCGTTTCGACCTGCCGCTGCGGCTGCGCGGCGTAACCGTCCATTAAGCACAATGGGTGAGAAAGGCTGGGGGCGAGAAAGGACCGGCAAGGAACTGGGTCGATGTGGACACGTCAGCACAAGCAGAGAAATACCGGACGGCTGATCGTGCCGCTGCTGTGCGCGGCCTTCCTGGCCTATTTCGGCTTCCATGCCTATCACGGCGAATTCGGCATTTATTCCAAGTACAGGCTTCAGGCACAGGCGGCCGAACTGGAGGCGCAGCTGGCGTCCATCAAGGCCAGGCGCGTGGAGATGGAACAGCGCGTGCAATTATTGCATGACGGCAGCATGGAAAAGGATATGCTGGACGAGCAGGCGCGTCGGGCGCTCAACCTTTCGCTGCCCGACGAAGTCATCGTCATGGTGCCTCGGAATGGCGATTAACCGAAAGTCGGTTAATCGTTATAATCCCTAATGATTTTAACAGTTTGCATGCATGCCAGCCATGCGTTTTTCCGCATGGCGCAAGGCTGTTTTGCATGCTAGCCTTGCTCATTCTGTGGAGAGGGTTCCCTCTCCCAATGTCCTTAAAGAGACGTCTATAGGGAGTGACGCATGGCAAACGCCGCGAGGAAAGCGCCTGCCAAATCCAGAGCCGACAGCAAGGCGTCGGCGCCATCGACCCCCAAACCGGCTGAATTCACCAAGGAGCAGGAGCTTGACGCCTACCGGCACATGCTTCTGATCCGGCGCTTCGAGGAGAAGGCCGGCCAGCTCTACGGCATGGGCTTCGTCGGCGGTTTCTGCCACCTCTATATCGGCCAGGAGGCCGTCGTTACCGGCATGCGCATGGCCATGAAGGAGGGCGATCAGATGATCACCGCCTATCGCGACCATGGCCACATGCTGGCCATGGATATGTCGCCGCGCGGGGTGATGGCCGAGTTGACGGGGCGCCGCGGAGGCTACTCCAAGGGCAAGGGCGGCTCCATGCACATGTTCTCCAAGGAGAAGAATTTCTACGGCGGTCACGGCATCGTCGGCGCGCAGGTGCCGCTTGGCACGGGGCTGGCCTTCGCCAACAGCTATCGCGGCAACGATCATGTGTCGGTGACCTATTTCGGCGACGGCGCCGCCAACCAGGGGCAGGTCTACGAAAGCTTCAACATGGCCGCGCTCTGGAAGCTGCCGGTGATCTACGTCATCGAGAACAACCGCTATGCGATGGGCACGTCGGTGACCCGCTCTTCTGCGGAGACGGATTTTTCGCAGCGCGGCGCGTCCTTCAAGATTCCGGGCATCCAGATCGACGGCATGGACGTGCGGGCGGTGAAGTCGGCCGGCGATCTCGCCACCGAGTGGTGCCGCTCCGGCAAGGGACCGATCATCCTGGAGATGCAGACCTATCGCTATCGCGGCCACTCCATGTCCGATCCGGCAAAATACCGCACCAAGGAAGAGGTGCAGAAGATGCGCTCCGAGCATGACCCGATCGAGCAGGTCAAGCTGCGCCTGATTTCGAAGAAATGGGCCGACGAGGACGAGTTGAAGGAGATCGACAAGCAGGTCCGCGACGTCGTCGCCGATTCGGCCGAATTCGCGCAGAACGATCCCGAGCCGGATGTCTCCGAGCTCTGGACCGATATCCTGATCTGAGGGAGGGCAGGACATGCCGATCGAGATTCTGATGCCCGCCCTGTCGCCGACGATGGAAGAGGGCAATCTTTCCAAGTGGGTGAAGAGGGAGGGCGACAAGGTCGCTCCCGGCGACGTCATCGCCGAGATCGAGACCGACAAGGCGACCATGGAGGTCGAGGCCGTCGACGAAGGCACGCTGGGCAAGATCCTCATTGCCGAGGGCACCGAGGGCGTGAAGGTCAACACGCCGATCGCCGTGCTTCTGGCGGATGGTGAAAGCGCTGCGGACATCGGCAAGTCGGTCGCTGCCCCGGCCAAGGCCGAGGCTCCGGCTGTCGCTCCAGTCGAGGCGCCCGCGCAGCCGGCGCCGCAGGAGGCCGCCCCGTCGCCGGTGGCCGCGCAGCCCAAGGCCGAAGCCGCAGCCGATCCCGACATTCCGGCCGGAACCGAAATGGTTTCCATGACCGTTCGCGAGGCGCTGCGCGACGCCATGGCCGAGGAAATGCGGCGCGACGCGGACGTGTTCGTCATGGGCGAGGAGGTTGCCGAATACCAGGGCGCCTACAAGATCACCCAAGGCTTGCTGCAGGAGTTCGGGTCGCGCCGTGTCGTCGATACTCCGATCACCGAGCATGGTTTCGCCGGCGTCGGCGTCGGTGCGGCCTTTGCCGGCCTGAAGCCGATCGTGGAGTTCATGACCTTCAACTTCGCCATGCAGGCGATCGACCAGATCGTCAACTCGGCCGCCAAGACGCTCTACATGTCGGGCGGCCAGATGGGCGCGCCGATCGTCTTTCGTGGTCCGAACGGCGCTGCCGCGCGGGTGGCTGCCCAGCACAGCCAGGACTATGCCGCCTGGTACGGCCACATTCCGGGCCTCAAGGTGGTGCAGCCCTACACGGCAGCGGACGCCAAGGGTCTGCTGAAGGCGGCGATCCGTGATCCGAACCCGGTCATCTTTCTCGAAAACGAGATTCTCTACGGCCATTCCTTCGACGTGCCGAAGCTGGACGATTTCGTGCTGCCCATCGGCAAGGCGCGCATCCACAAGGCCGGCAGGGATGTGACGATCGTCTCCTGGGGCATCGGCATGACCTACGCCGTCAAGGCCGAGGCGGAACTGGCCGAGTTGGGTATCGACGCCGAGATCATCGACCTGCGGACAATCCGCCCGATGGACCTCGACACCGTCATTGCCTCGGTGCGGAAGACCAACCGGCTGGTCACGGTCGAGGAAGGCTTCCCACAGTCCTGCGTCGGCGATTTCATCGCCAACCAGGTCTCGCGCCAGGCCTTCGACTATCTCGACGCGCCGGTCGTCACCATCACCGGCAAGGACGTGCCGATGCCCTACGCGGCCAATCTCGAAAAGCTCGCCCTGCCCAATGTGGCCGAGGTGGTCGAGGCCGTCAAAGCCGTGACGTATCGCTGAGCCAGGCGGGAGGACGAAATGCCCATCAACATCACCATGCCTGCGCTTTCGCCCACCATGGAGGAGGGCAACCTCGCCAAGTGGCTGGTCAAGGAAGGCGACAAGGTTTCGCCGGGAGACGTCATCGCCGAGATCGAGACCGACAAGGCCACGATGGAGGTCGAGGCGGTCGACGAAGGCACCGTGGCCAAGCTCGTCGTGCCGGCAGGCACCGAGGGCGTGAAGGTCAATGCCCTGATCGCCGTACTTGCCGGCGAGGGTGAGGATGCGGCGGCCGCCGCGAAGTCCGGCGGCGAGGCCGCGCCGCCCAAGGCGGAGGCGAAGCCGGTGGCGGATACTTCGAAGGCGACGCCTGCAAAGCAGGACGCGGCCAGCACGAAACCGGCCGCACCTTCTGCGCATACCCAGGTTACGGCTGCAAACGGTGCCGCGGCCCCGGCGTTGGGCACCGAGCGCGTCTTCGCTTCGCCCTTGGCGCGCCGCATCGCCAAGGAAACGGGCGTGGACGTGTCGGCCATCAAGGGCTCCGGTCCGCATGGGCGCGTGGTGAGGGCCGACGTCGAAGCAGCCGTCGCCGGCGGTGCCGCCGCCCAAGCGCCACAAGCCAAGGCGGCTCCGGACGCGCCTGCGGTCGCGCCGAAGCCGATGTCGGACGAGGCGGTGCTCAAGCTGTTCGAGGAAGGGTCCTACGATCTCGTTCCGCACGACAATATGCGCAAGACCATCGCGCGCCGCCTCGTGGAAGCCAAGACGACGATCCCGCATTTCTACCTGACGCTCGATTGCGAACTGGATGCGCTGCTTGCGCTGCGCAAGCAGTTGAACGACGCGGCACCCGTGCGCAAGACCGAAAAGGGCGAGGTGCCGGCCTACAAGCTTTCCGTCAACGACCTGATCATCAAGGCGATGGCGCTCGCCCTGCGCGAGGTGCCCACGGCGAACGTGTCGTGGACCGAAAGCGCCATGGTGCAGCACAAGCACGCCGATGTCGGCGTGGCCGTCTCGATCCCGGGCGGTCTGATCACCCCCATCGTGCGCAAGGCCGATGAAAAGAGCCTGTCCACCATCTCCAACGAGATGAAGGACATGGCCAGGCGCGCGCGCGAACGCAAGCTGAAGCCGGAAGAGTACCAGGGGGGCACCACGGCGGTGTCCAATCTCGGCATGTTCGGCATCAAGGACTTCGCCGCGGTGATCAACCCGCCGCATGCGACGATCCTGGCGGTGGGGGCGGGCGAGGAGCGTGCGGTGGTGAAGGGCGGCGAGATCAGGATCGCCACCGTCATGTCGGTCACGCTGTTGACCGACCACCGTGCGGTGGACGGCGCACTGGGGGCGGAACTGCTCGGCGCCTTCAAGCGCATCATCGAAAATCCGCTCGCCATGCTCGTCTAGACGGCGCGGGACGGAGGCTTCGATGAAGAGCGTCCTTTGCTATGGCGACTCCCTGACCTGGGGCTACGACCCCGAAGGGCCGGGCCGGCATGCGCTGCAGGACCGGTGGCCGAGCGTGCTGCAGGCAGAGCTTGGCGTCGGCGTGCATGTCGTCGCCGAGGGGTTGAACGGCCGCACGACGGCCTTCGACGATCATCTGGCCGGCGCCGACCGCAACGGCGCGCGTATCCTGCCGACGGCGCTCACCAGCCATGCCCCGCTGGACCTCGTGGTCATCATGCTGGGGGCCAATGACATGAAGCCCTGGATCCACGGCAACGCGATTGCGGCCAGGCAGGGCATGGAACGGCTGGTCGACATCGTGCGGGGCCATGACTACCCGCTCGGCGAGCCTGCACCGAAGATCCTTCTCGTTGCGCCGCCGCCGCTCTGCCCGACCGACAGTTTCGAGTTTGGCGAGATGTTTTCCGGCGGCGACAAGACCTCGCGGCATCTCGCGCCGCTCTATGAGGCTCTGGCGCAGGAGACCGGCTGCGGCTTCTTCGACGCCGGCACCGTGGCCGAGACCTCGCCGCTCGACGGCGTCCATCTCGACGCGCAAAACACCCGCAGGATCGGCGCGGCGCTGGCCCCGCTGGTGCGGCGGATGCTGGAACTTTGAACTGGGGACATGCACGTGGCTGAGAACTACGACGTCATCATCATCGGCTCCGGCCCGGGCGGCTATGTCACGGCGGTGCGCTCGGCCCAGCTCGGCTTCAAGACCGCGATCGTGGAGCGCGAGCATCTGGGCGGCATCTGCCTGAACTGGGGCTGTATCCCCACGAAAGCGCTGCTGCGCTCGGCCGAGATCAAGCACTATGCGGACCATCCCGGCGCCTACGGGCTGAAGATCGACGGTACCGTGTCGGCCGACATGGCCGCCGTGGTCGACCGTTCGCGCAAGGTGTCGCTGCGGCTCAACGGCGGCGTCGGCTTCCTGATGAAGAAGAACAAGGTCGACGTCATCTGGGGCGAGGCGAAGCTCGGCAAGGCCGGCGAGGTGGTGGTGAGCAAGACGGCCAAGAAGCCGATGGAGCCGCAGCCGCCGGTGCCCAAGGGCACCAAGGGGGAGGGCACCTACACCGCAAAGCATGTCATCGTCGCCACCGGCGCGCGGCCGCGCGTGCTTCCCGGCCTGGAGCCGGACGGCAAGCTGGTCTGGACCTATTTCGAAGCGATGGTGCCGCCGGAGATGCCGAAGTCGCTCGTGGTCGTGGGCTCCGGCGCCATCGGCATCGAGTTCGCCCATTTCTACCGCACCATGGGCGCCGAGGTGACCGTGGTGGAGGTTCTGCCGCAGATCATGCCGGTGGAGGACGCGGAAGTCTCCAAATTCGCGCAGAAGCAGTTCGAGAAGCAGGGCATGAAGTTCCTGCTCGAGGCCAAGGTCACCAAGGTCGAGAAAGGTGCCAATTCCGTCACCGCCCATGTGCAGAAGAAGGACGGCACAGTCGAGAAGATCACGGCCGAGCGCATGATCTCGGCGGTCGGCGTGCAGGGCAACATCGAGAATCTCGGCCTCGAGGCTCTGGGCGTGAAGACCGATCGCGGCTGCATCGCGGTGGACGGCTACGGCCGCACCAACGTGCCGGGCATCTATGCCATCGGCGACGTGGCGGGCCCGCCGATGCTGGCCCACAAGGCCGAGCATGAGGGCGTCATCTGCATCGAGAAGATCGCCAAATTTCCCGGTGTCCATGCGCTCGACAAGTCGAAGATTCCCGGCTGCACCTATTGCAGCCCGCAAGTCGCATCAGTCGGTCTGACCGAGGCGAAGGCGAAGGAAGCCGGCTACGACATCCGCGTCGGGCGGTTCCAGTTCGGCGCCAACGGCAAGGCCATCGCGCTGGGCGAGGACCAGGGCTTCATCAAGACCATCTTCGACAAGAAGACCGGCCAGCTTCTCGGTGCGCATATGGTGGGCGCGGAGGTGACCGAACTGATCCAGGGCTTCGTCGTGGCGATGAACCTGGAGACCACCGAGGAAGAGTTGATGCACACCGTGTTCCCGCACCCGACGCTCTCCGAAATGATGAAGGAAAGCGTGCTCGACGCCTATGGCAGGGCGCTTAACGCCTGAGGATGGAACCGAGCTGCGGCGACGAGCGTTTCATGATGCATTTTCACCCGGCACAAGAGGAGAGGGCATATGCACATGAACGGCGTGGGCTGGATCGCGGCCATCATCGTGGGCGGGCTGGCCGGATGGCTGGCCGAAATGGTCATGAAGACCAATACCGGTATCTTCATGAACATCATTCTGGGCATCGTCGGCGCGGTGGTGTTGAACGCCATCCTGCAAGCGTTGAATATTCAGGGGTTTGGCGTCGGCTGGGTCGCCTATCTGATCACCGGCTTCATCGGCGCCTGCATATTGATCTTCGTCGGGCGTCTGGTGCGCCGGTAGCAGCACCGCGACACCCTGGTTTCGGAAAGGTCGTGACCGCTTGCGGCGCCACGGCCTTTTTCTTTGCGTCGAAAAGGCTTAGATGACGCGCATCAGTTGCGGTGCCACCGGGGCACGCAGATCGGAAGGCATGTAGATGGTCACCGTTCTCGACACTGTCGCCAACCCGCCGCGGCCGCGCCATCCTGAGAAGGCGCACCGGCCCGACCAGGAGGTGCTGCGCAAGCCGGACTGGATTCGTGTCCGGGCGCCGGTGTCGAAGGGCTATGCCGAGACGCGCGAGATCGTGAAGTCGAACAGGCTGGTGACGGTGTGCGAGGAGGCCGGCTGCCCTAATATCGGCGAGTGCTGGGACAAGAAGCACGCCACCTTCATGATCATGGGCGAGATCTGCACCCGCGCCTGCGCCTTCTGCAACGTGGCGACCGGCATTCCGCTGCCGCTCGACGCGGGCGAGCCGGAGCGCGTCGCCCATGCGGTGAAGACCATGGGGCTCACCCATGTCGTCATCACCTCGGTCGACCGCGACGACCTGGCCGACGGCGGCGCGCAGCATTTCGCCGATGTCATCCACGCCATCCGGCGCACCACGCCGGCCACGACCATCGAGATCCTGACGCCGGATTTCCTGCGCAAGGACGGCGCGCTGGAGATCGTGGTGGCGGCCAAGCCCGACGTGTTCAACCACAATCTGGAGACGGTGCCGTCCAATTACCTGACGGTGCGGCCGGGCGCGCGCTACTTCCATTCGATCCGCCTGCTGCAGCGCGTGAAGGAACTGGACCCCTCGATCTTCACCAAGTCCGGCATCATGGTGGGGCTGGGCGAGGAGCGCAACGAGGTGCTGCAACTGATGGACGACCTGCGCTCGGCCAATGTCGACTTCATGACCATCGGCCAGTACCTGCAGCCGTCGAAGAAGCATCATCCGGTGGTGCGTTTCGTCACGCCCGAGGAATTCAAGTCGTTCGAGACGATCGGCCGGACGAAAGGTTTCCTGCTGATGGCGTCGAGCCCGCTGACCCGCTCCTCGCATCATGCAGGCGAAGATTTCGCGCGCCTGCGCGCCGCGCGCGCGACACAACTCGAGAAATCGGCCGCAGCGACCGCCTGAATGCCGAAATTCGAAGCAACGCGCCGTGTGGCGCACACACCGGACGAGATGTTCGCGCTGGTGGCGGACATCGAGAACTATCCGCAGTTCCTGCCCCTGTGCGAGGCGCTTGCGGTACGTTCGCGCAGGGAGCGCGACGGACGCACGCTGCTCATTGCCGACATGACCGTGGGCTACAAGGCGATCCGCGAAACCTTCACCACGCAAGTGCTGCTGAAGCCGGACGAGAAAGTCATCGACGTCAAATATATAGACGGCCCGTTCAAATATCTCACCAACGAGTGGGCCTTCGAGCCGGCCAGCGACGGCTGCTTCGTGCGTTTCTTCATCGACTACGAATTCAAGAGCCGCATCCTCGGCGTGATGATGGGATCCATGTTCGACCGCGCTTTCCGCATGTTTTCCGAGGCGTTCGAGAAGCGCGCCGACGCCGTCTACGGCAGGGCCTAGGCGCCGAGCGCTTCAAGGCCCATGGCGAGCGCGTGTCCGACCGTTTCGCGGCGGATGAAGTCGCGGCCGCGATTATCGAAGACGCGGCTCTCGACAACCGTGCGGCTGCCCTTCATCGCCAGGCCGAACCAGACAAGTCCGACCGGCTTTTCGGCGCTGCCGCCATCCGGGCCGGCGATGCCTGTTACGGCAAGTGCGATCCCGGCATGCGAGCGCGCCAGCGCCCCTTCGGCCATTTCCTGCGCCGTCTGGGCCGAAACGGCGCCGAAGGCATCGAGCGTTGCCGCCGTGACGCCCAGCATCTCCATCTTGGCTTCGTTGGAATAGGTGATGAACCCACGGTCCACCACGGAGGAGGAGCCGGCAATGTCCGTCATCGCGGCGATGATGAGGCCGCCGGTGCAGCTTTCCGCCGTCGCGGCAAGGATTTTGTGGCGCGTGCAGGCTTGCAGGAAACGGTTGGCGAGATCGCCGTCCTTCGGTTCTTCGCTCATGCCGGTACCTCTCCGGGATAGATGACGCTTGCGGTCGCGATGGCCGCGATGCCTTCGCCGCGGCCGAGAAAGCCGAGCTTTTCATTCGTGGTCGCCTTGACCGAAACCCGTTCGAGTGAAATGCCGAGCATCGCCGCCAGCGCCGCGGTCATCGCCTCGCGGTGCGGGCCGATTTTCGGGGCCTCGCAAATCAGCGTGACGTCGGCGTTGGCGATGCGTCCGCCGCGCGCGCGCACCAGTCCGGCCGCATGCTCCAGGAAGATGTGCGATGCGGCGCCTTTCCATTGCGGATCGGAGGGCGGGAAATGCGTGCCGATGTCGCCGGCGCCACAGGTAGCCAGCAGCGCGTCGGTCAGAGCATGCAGCCCGACATCGGCATCCGAATGGCCGGACAGCTTCCTGTCGTGAGGGATAGCAACGCCGCACAGCATGACATGGTCGCCGGCCTCGAACGAATGCACGTCGTAGCCATTGCCGGTGCGGATATCCGGAAAGCTCGAACGTTCCAAGCTAAGCATTTGGTTTGCCATTGAAATGTCTCTCGCCCAGGTGAGCTTGACGTTGTCGGGCGAGCCCGGCACCAGCCGGACGGGGATCCGCGCCCATTCGGCGATCGCCGCGTCGTCGGTGAAGTCGTCGCGTCCGGCACGATGCGCCTGTTCATGCGCGTCGAGGATCGGGCCGAACGGAAAGCCTTGCGGCGTCTGCGCGGCATGCAGGCCGGCGCGCGGTACCGTGGCGTCGATCGTTCTGTCTGCGCCCTCCCGCTTGAGCGTGTCGGTAACGGGCAGGGCGGCCAGCGCCCCGCTGCGCTCGTCGATGGCGTCAATCACACGGTCGATCAGGGCCGCATCGACGAAGGGTCGCACCGCGTCGTGGATCAGCACGCTGGCCGGGCGGCTATCTTGCAGGGCCAGCAGCCCGAGCCGCACGGAAGCCTGGCGCGTCGGCCCGCCGGTGACGGCTACCACGCGCGATGTGTCTGCGCCTGCCGCCTGCCGGAACAGGGCCGCATCGTCGGCATGGATGGCGACCACGACATTCGCGATGCGCGGGTGGGCCAGGAAAGGTTCCAGCGTGCGCGACAGGATGGAGCGGCCGCCGATTTGCCGATATTGCTTGGGCCCGTCGCCCCGGCCTGCGCGTTCGCCGCGGCCGGCCGCCACGATGACAACCGCGATGTCGCGGTCGGCTTGCCCATGCTGATTTCCGCTCTGCTCTGCCATGGGCAGAGGCTTAGTCGGGCGCGATGCGGAAGGCCAGCCTTTTCCCAAATACGCCGCAAAGTGCGCTCATATCGCGTTGCACAAAGCCGCCTGCATGGCTACAGAATGTGCATCGAGAAAGCTTGCTTGGTTTTTGTGCATGATTGATCTGGCCGCGCTTGCCCGACCGCTCCTGATCGGCGGCGTCGAAATTCGCAACCGCGTATTCCTGGCGCCGATGTCGGGCATCACCGACGCGCCTTTCCGCCAGCGCGCCCATGCGCATGGCGCCGGACTGGTCGTGTCGGAGATGGTGGCGAGCGGCGAGCTTGCCCGCGGCCGCGCCGGCTTCGACCTGCGTATCCGCCATTCCGGCCTGCCGGTGCACATGGTCCAGCTTGCCGGGCGTGAAGCTGGCCATATGGCCGAGGCAGCCCGCATTGCGGCGGGCGAGGGCGCCGACATCATCGACATCAACATGGGCTGCCCCGCCAAGAAGGTAACCGGTGGCTATGCCGGCTCGGCGCTGATGCGCGATCTCGACCACGCGCTTTCGCTGATCGAGGCCGTTGTCGGTGCGGTTTCCGTGCCGGTCACCGTCAAGATGCGGCTGGGATGGGACGAGGAGGCGCTGAATGCGCCTGTGCTGGCCCGCCGGGCCGAGCAGGCCGGCGTGCGGATGGTGACGGTGCATGGCCGCACGCGCTGCCAGTTCTACAACGGCAAGGCCGACTGGCGCGCGATTCGCCGCGTCAGGGACGCCGTTTCCATCCCCGTGGTGGCCAATGGCGATGTCGGCACCGCGGCCGACGCGGCGACGATCCTGGAGCAGTCAGGCGCGGATGCGGTGATGGTCGGGCGCGCGCATTACGGCGCTCCGTGGATGGCCGCCCACATCGCGGCGGAAGCCGCAGGCGCTGTTGCCGCCGGCGTGCCGGAAAGCCCGGCGGCGATGGCCGACTATGTCGAGGCCCATTACGAGGACATGCTCGCCCTCTACGGCACCGAAAGCGGGTTGCGACAGGCGCGCAAGCACCTGGGCTGGTATCTGGGCCGATGCACGGCGGCGGTTCCGGATGATTTACGCAAGCGAATCCTGACCTCGCGCGAGCCGAAGGAAGTGGTCGCGCTGCTGCGCGATGCGTTCCTGTCGGCGACGAACGGCGCCGGGGCTTTGCGGAGCGCGGCATGAGCCTGGCTGCGTCTCCTCCGCCTGCCGACAGGGCAAACGCCGCCCAGATCGTGCTCAATACCATCCGCCGGCCGGTGGTCATGCTGGGGCCGGACAACGTCATCACCTATGCCAACGCCGATGCGGAGGATTTCTTCCGCTCCGGCGCGGCCCTGCTGGCGCGCAGCACGCTGGACAGGTTCATTCCCTTCGGCAGCCCGTTGCTGACGCTGGTCGAGCAGGTGCGCGAAAGGCTGGCGCCGGTCAACGAATACCGCGTCGACATCTCCTCGCCGCGACTGGGCATCGACAGGATCGTCGATCTCTATGCCGCGCCGGTGCCGGAATATCCGGGCTCCGTGGTGGTGATGTTTCAGGAACGATCCATGGCCGACAAGATCGACCGCCAGATGACGCATCGCGGCGCCGCGCGCTCGGTGACGGGCCTTGCCGCCATGCTGGCGCACGAGATCAAGAACCCGTTGTCGGGTATCCGCGGCGCGGCACAGCTTCTGGAGCTTTCCGCTTCCGACGAGGATCGCGCGCTGACGCGCCTCATCACCGACGAAACCGACCGGATCGTGGCGCTGGTGGATCGCATGGAGGTGTTTTCCGACGAGCGGCCGATCGAGCGCTACCCGGTCAATATCCACGTGGTGCTCGATCATGTGAAGGCGATCGCCAAGAACGGCTTTGCCGGCAGAATCAAGATCGTGGAGGACTATGATCCTTCATTGCCTCCGGTCTATGGCAACCGCGATCAGCTCATCCAGGTCTTCCTCAACCTGGTTAAGAACGCGGCAGAGGCCGTAGGCAGCGATCCGCTGGGCGAGATCGGGCTGTCCACGGCCTTCCGGCCGGGCATCCGTGTTTCGGCACCGGGTTCGCCCGATCGCGTATCCCTGCCGCTGGAGTTCTGCGTGCACGACAACGGTCCGGGCGTGTCGGAAGACATCCAGCCGATCCTGTTCGACCCCTTCATCACCACGAAGGCCAACGGCTCGGGCCTGGGATTGGCGCTGGTGGCCAAGATCGTGGGCGAGCATGGCGGCGTGGTCGAATGTGAATCCAGCCCGCGCGGCACCACCTTCCGCGTGTTGATGCCGGCCTGGAAGGAGGAACGGGCGTGAGCGCGAGCGGCACCATACTCGTCGCCGACGACGACGCCGCGATCCGCACCGTGCTCAACCAGGCGCTGTCGCGCGCCGGACATGAGGTGCGCGTCACCTCCAACGCGGCGACGTTATGGCGCTGGGTGGCTGCGGGCGAAGGCGACCTGGTGGTCACCGACGTGATGATGCCGGACGAAAACGCCTTCGACATGCTGCCGCGCATCAAAAAGGCACGGCCCGAGCTGCCCGTCGTGGTGATGAGCGCGCAGAACACCTTCATGACGGCGATCCGCGCCTCCGAGGCCGGCGCCTACGAATATCTGCCCAAGCCGTTCGACCTGACCGAACTGCTCAACATTGTCGGCCGTGCGCTTGCCGAGCCACGGCGCCCCAAGGTCGAGGCGCGGCCCGAGGACCAGCCCGAAAGCATGCCGCTCGTCGGCCGTTCCGCCGCCATGCAGGACATCTACCGCGTGCTGGCGCGCATGATGCAGACCGACCTTACCGTGATGATCAGCGGTGAATCGGGCACCGGCAAGGAATTGGTCGCACGCGCGCTGCATGAATATGGCCGCCGGCGCAACGGCCCCTTCGTGGCGATCAACATGGCGGCCATCCCGCGCGACCTGATCGAATCGGAACTGTTCGGCCACGAAAAGGGCGCCTTCACCGGCGCGCAGAACCGCTCCACCGGCCGCTTCGAGCAGGCCGAGGGCGGCACGCTGTTCCTGGACGAGATCGGCGACATGCCGATGGAGGCACAGACGCGGCTGCTGCGCGTGCTCCAGCAGGGCGAGTATACCACCGTAGGCGGCCGTACCCCAATCAAGACCGACGTGCGCATCGTGGCGGCCACCAACAAGGACTTGCGCGTGCTCATCAATCAGGGCCTGTTCCGCGAAGACCTGTTCTACCGGCTCAACGTCGTGCCGCTGCGCCTGCCGAACCTGCGCGAGCGTGCGGAAGACATTCCCGACCTCGTGCGCCATTTTTTCAAGCAGGGCGTCCGCGAAGGCCTTCAGGCGAAGCGGATCTCGGCCGCCGGCATCGAACTGATGAAGCGCTACGCATGGCCGGGAAATGTGCGCGAGCTGGAAAATCTCGTGCGCCGGCTGGCCGCGCTCTATCCGCAGGACGAGATTTTGGCCGAGATCGTCGAGGCGGAACTGAAGGCGGGCGAGGAACCCGTAACGCTGGAACCGGGCATGCCGGTGCCCGATAATCTGCCGATCGGGCAGGCGGTGGAGCGCTACCTGCAAGGCTATTTCGCCTCGTTCGGCGCAGACCTGCCGCCGGCCGGCCTCTATGACCGCATCCTGGCCGAAGTGGAGTATCCGCTCGTGCTCGCCGCGTTGGCCGCCACCCGCGGTAACCAGATCCGCGCCGCCGAGCTGCTGGGGCTCAACCGCAACACGTTGCGCAAGAAGATCCGCGATCTCGGCGTCAACGTCTACAAGGCGTCCAGGCCGTAGCGGCATCCGTCTGCAACCGATTCGAGCGGTTGAAAACCGGACTGGAAAGATTTTGGTCCCTGGCCGGCTTGTTGCATAATCGCCACAATGCGTTGCATAGATGTGACTCGACCATGACACACACCGGCGAAATGGCGATACAGGTACCGACGCTGAAAATACCGCTCTTCCGCAGATCCGGCATACAGGAAGGCCGGCGGCTGATGGCGTTGCCCGGCATCATAGCCATCGTGGGCGCGCTGCTGACCGCCGCCATCTCCTTCGCCATCCTGATCGGCGCCACCCCGATCGCGCCCGATCGTACGATCACGTTGATCCTGATCGCGCTCAATGCGGTCTTCATCCTGTTCCTGACCATCCTGATCGGCCGCGAGGTGCATCGCATCCTGACCGCGCGCCGCGTCGGGCGGGCGGCCTCGCGCCTGCATGTGCGTATCGTGGCCATGTTCGCGCTGGTGGCGGCCATCCCCGCCATCATGGTGGCGATCGTGGCTTCCGTCACGCTGAACGTCGGCCTCGACCGCTGGTTCGAGATCCGGACCAAGACCATCATCAATTCCTCGCTGTCGATCGCCGACGCCTACGTGCAGGAGAACGCGCGCAACCTCCAGGGCACCACCCTGTCGATGGCCTATGACCTCGACAACGCCCGCACCCTCTACGGCCTCGACCGCACCGGCTTTCTCGACCTGCTGACCAAGGAGGCCGTGGGGCGCGGCCTCGCTCATGCCGCGCTGGTGAAGCCGGACGGCTCCTTCGTGATGAGTGCCAGGACCAGCGCCGATTTCGCCATGCCGGAGCCGCCGGAGGGGTCGGTGCAGGAGGCGGAAAACGGCCAGCCGCTGCTGATCGCGCCCGAGACCCGCAACATCATGGGCGCCATCATCAAGCTCAAGGAACTCGACGGGCTCTTCCTGTACACGATCAAGCTCGTCGACCCCGAAGTCATCAAGGCTCGCCAGATCGTGCGCGCCAACACGGACGAGTATCGCGGGCTGGAAGCCAACAGGCGCCCCTCGCAGATCGCTTTTGCGCTGCCTTACCTGTCGCTCACGCTCATCATCATCCTGTCGGCCATCTGGACCGGAATCGCCGTGGCGGACCGGCTGGTGCGCCCGATCCGACAACTGATCGGCGCGGCTGCCGAGGTGGCGACCGGCAACCTCGACGTTTCCGTGCCGGTGCGTGCGTCAGACGGCGACGTCGCCTCGCTTGGCGATACCTTCAACAAGATGCTTCTGGAACTCCGATCCCAGCGCAACGAGATCCTGGCCGCCAAGGATCTCATCGATGAGCGCCGCCGCTTCTCGGAGGCGGTGCTCGCCGGCGTGACCGCAGGCGTCATCGGCGTCGACCATGACGGCATCATCACCATCGTCAATCCCTCGGCCGAGGCGCTGCTTGTCACCTCGACGGCGGCAGCGGTGGGAGAGAATCTGTCCAAAGTGCTGCCGCATGTGGGGCGCGTCTTCGAGATCGGCCGCGAATCCGGCAAACCCGTATATCGCGAGCAGGTGACTTTCTTCCGCGCAGGCGCGGAACGCACCTTCAACGTGCAGATCACCGTCGAGGAGGACGAGGACGACACGCAGGAGAATTCCTACGTCGTCACGGTGGACGACATCACCGATCTCGTGCAGGCACAGCGCTCGTCGGCCTGGGCGGACGTGGCGCGCCGCATCGCCCACGAGATCAAGAATCCGCTGACCCCGATCCAGCTTTCCGCCGAGCGCATCAAGCGGCGCTACGGCAAGGTCATCACCGAGGATCGCGAGGTTTTCGACCAGTGCACGGAAACCATCATCCGCCAGGTGGGCGACATCGGCCGCATGGTGGACGAATTCTCCGCCTTCGCGCGGATGCCGAAGCCCGAGATGAAGGCCATCGACCTGCGCGATCCGTTGCGCGAGGCCTCCTTCCTCGTCGAGGTCAGCCATCCCGAGGTCACCTTCGAGCGTGCTTTCGGAGACGAGCCTCTGACGGGCACATTCGACACCCGGCTTCTGGCGCAGGCCTTCGGCAATATCGTCAAGAACGCCGCCGAGGCTATGGAAGGCGCCGACCGCAGCGACGGTTCGCACGGCATCATCCGCATCCAGGCGCAGCGGCAGGGCGATGCGATCCGTGTCGACGTCGTGGACAACGGCAAGGGCCTGCCGCGCGAGAACCGGCAGCGGCTGCTGGAGCCCTACATGACGACGCGGGAGAAAGGCACCGGTCTCGGCCTCGCAATCGTCAAGAAGATCGTGGAGGACCATGGCGGCCGGCTGGAACTCCATGACGCGCCCGAAGAGTTCCACGGCGGGCGCGGTGCGATGGTTTCCATCATACTGCCTTCCACGTCCGGCCGGGGCGGGGAAGCGAACCGGAAAGAAACGGAAAAGGTCGATAATGGCGTCTGACATCCTTATCGTCGATGACGAGGAAGACATCCGCGAGCTGGTCGCCGGCATCCTGAGCGACGAAGGCCACGAAACCCGAACGGCGCACGACGCGGACAGCGCCCTGGCGGCGATCGCCGACCGTGTGCCGAGGCTCGTGTTCCTGGACATCTGGCTGCAGGGCTCGCGTCTCGACGGGTTGGCGCTGCTGGACGAGATCAAGACCCTGCACCCGCATCTGCCGGTGGTGATGATCTCCGGCCACGGCAACATCGAAACCGCCGTGTCGGCGATCCGACGCGGCGCCTACGATTTCATCGAGAAGCCGTTCAAGGCCGACCGGCTGATCCTGGTGGCGGAACGGGCGCTGGAAACCTCGAAGCTGCGCCGCGAGGTCTCCGACCTGCGGCAGCGCAGCGGCGAGACCTTCGACCTGATCGGCATGTCGTCGGCGATGAGCCAGTTGCGCCAGACGATCGAGCGCGTGGCGCCGACCAACAGCCGCATCATGATCATCGGGCAGTCGGGTTCGGGCAAGGAGATGGCGGCACGCGCCATCCACGCGCTGTCGGCGCGCAAGAGCGGCCCGTTCGTGACGCTGAGCGCGGCCACGATCACGCCTGAGCGCATGGAAATCGAACTGTTCGGCACCGAATCGAACGGCACGGAGCGCAAGGTCGGCGCGCTGGAGGAGGCGCATCGCGGCATCCTCTATATCGACGAGGTTGCCGACATGCCACGCGAGACGCAGAACAAGATCCTGCGTGTTCTGGTGGAACAGCAGTTCGAGCGCGTGGGCGGCACCAAGCGCGTCAAGGTGGATGTGCGCATCATTTCCTCGACCTCGCAAAACCTGGAGGGGATGATCGCGGAAGGCCGCTTCCGCGAGGATCTCTATCATCGGCTCGCGGTGGTGCCGGTGACGGTTCCGGGGCTGGCCGAACGACGCGAGGACATTCCCTATCTGGTGGACAGCTTCATGAAGCAGATCGCCCGGCAGGCGGGCATCCGGCCGCGCCGCATCGGCGACGACGCCATGGCGGTGCTGCAGGCGCATAACTGGCCGGGCAATGTGCGCCAGTTGCGCAACAATATCGAGCGTCTGATGATTCTGGCGCGCGGTGACGATGCCGATGCACCCATAACGGCCGAGTTGTTGCCGTCCGAGATTGGCGACGTTATGCCGCGCACGCCCAACCAGTCGGACCAGCACATCATGGCGCTTCCGTTGCGCGAGGCGCGCGAGCAGTTCGAGAAGGACTACCTCGTCGCCCAGATCAACCGCTTCGGCGGCAACATCTCCAAGACGGCCGAGTTCATCGGCATGGAGCGCTCGGCCCTGCACCGCAAGCTGAAATCGCTGGGCGTGTGACGGGGCCGCTTACGCCAGGTGCGGAATCGCATAAGAGAGATCGGAATTGGGGGGCTGCCATGCCGCGCATCGCCTATGTAAACGGACGCTATCTCGCTCACCGTGACGCCACGGTGCATATCGAGGATCGCGGCTACCAGTTCGCCGACGGCGTCTATGAGGTGTGCGAGGTGGCGCAGGGCTTCATCGTCGACATGACACGCCATCTCGACAGGTTGAACCGCTCGCTCAACGAGCTCGCCATCGGCTGGCCCTTGCACCGCTCTGCGCTGGTAACGGTGATGCGTGAAGTGATCCGCCGCAACCGGGTCGCCAACGGGCTGGTCTATCTGCAGGTGACACGCGGCGTAGCCCCGCGCGACCACGCCTTTCCGCCGGCAGGCACGCGGCCGTCGCTGGTGGTGACGGCCAAGAAGAGCGACCCGGTCGCTGCCGCGGCAAAGGCCGAGGGCGGGGTCAAGGTCATCACCGTTGCCGAAAATCGCTGGGACCGCGTGGACATCAAGACGGTGGGCCTGCTGCCCAACGTACTGGCCAAGCAGCAGGCCCGCGAGAAGGGTGCGCATGAAGCCTGGTTCGTGGATGCCGGCGGCAACGTCACGGAAGGTGCCTCCACCAATGCTTGGATCGTGACCAGGGATGGTGTGCTGGTGACGCGGCCGGCCGAGCACGGCATCCTTCGCGGCATCACCCGCACCACGGTGTTCGACGTCGCCAGGAAGCACGGGCTGGCAATCGAGGAGCGCGGTTTTTCCGTGGAGGAGGCACGGACCGCACGCGAAGCCTTCATTACGTCGGCCACCTCGATCGTCATGCCGGTGGTGGCGATAGACGAGCATTCCGTGGCCAATGGCCAGCCCGGCTCCATTGCACTTTCGCTCAGGGCGGCATTTTTTGACGTTGCGGAAAAAAGTCCGGCCTGATAACCGCAGTCTGAAGGTAGTTAATTTATTCTCACGTGCCTTGCCGTCTGGACGGCGGGGTCGGTAGCAAGCTTGACATAGCCTGAGTATTTTGGCGCACTGGCGTGTCTACCGAAGGGGATCGGCGAAAGACAAGAACAATGGCAGAGCGTTCGCAAAATCTTCAGGATCTTTTCCTGAATTCGGTTCGCAAGAGCAAGAATCCGCTCACGATCTTTCTGATCAATGGCGTGAAACTGACAGGCGTGGTCACTTCATTCGACAATTTCTGCGTGCTGCTGCGGCGTGACGGTCACTCGCAGCTCGTCTACAAGCACGCCATCTCCACGATCATGCCGAGCCAGCCGGTTCAGATGTTCGACGGCGAGGAAAGCCAAGGCGGCTAATTGGCACGGAACGGCAACGCGCGTCCGGGGGCACACCCCGGGGACAACGCCAGGAAGGGCGATGTGAGCACCGAGGCCGAAGGGCCTACCCGCGCCGTGGTTGTGGTGCCGCTATTGCTGCGCGGGCAGGCCGGCGAGGATGATTCGGGCCGGCCGCGCCTTTCGCGCTCGCCGGAAGCACGCCTCGAAGAGGCGGTCGGGCTTACACGCGCCATCGATCTCGACCCGGTCCATTCGGCGGTCGTCACCGTTGCCGAGCCGCGGCCGGCCACATTGCTGGGCAGCGGCAAAGTGTCCGAGCTTGCGCAGATCATGAAGGAAAGCGGCGCGGAGCTTGCCATCATCGATCATCCGCTGACGCCGGTGCAGCAGCGCAATCTCGAAAAGGAACTGGACGTCAAGGTGCTGGACCGCACCGGGCTGATCCTGGAGATTTTCGGCGAGCGTGCGCGCACGAAGGAAGGCGCACTGCAGGTCGAGCTTGCCCATCTCAACTACCAGAAGGGCCGGCTGGTGCGGAGCTGGACCCATTTGGAGCGCCAGCGCGGCGGTGCCGGTTTCCTCGGCGGTCCCGGCGAGACCCAGATCGAGGCCGACCGACGCGTGCTGCAGGACAAGATCGTCAAGCTCAAGCGCGAGCTGGAGACGGTGCGGCGCACGCGCGATCTGCACCGCGCCAAGCGCAAGAAAGTGCCGTTTCCGGTTGTCGCGATCGTCGGCTACACCAATGCCGGCAAGTCCACGCTGTTCAACCGCCTGACGGGAGCGGGCGTGCTGGCGCAGGACATGCTTTTCGCCACGCTCGATCCCACATTGCGACGCGTGCGCCTGCCGCACGGCACCCCGATCATCCTGTCGGATACGGTCGGCTTCATCTCCGACCTGCCGACTCATCTGGTCGCCGCCTTCCGCGCCACGCTGGAGGAGGTGGTGGAGGCCGACCTCGTGCTGCACCTGCGCGACATCTCCGATCCGGACACTGCCGCCCAGGCCGAGGATGTAGAGGAAATCCTTGCCGATCTGGGCGTGGATGCCACCGATTCCCGCCGCGTCATAGAGGTCTGGAACAAGATCGACCTGCTCGACGAGGCCCATCGCGCGCGGCTCCTGGCCGATGGCGCCGAGGCCGCGCCGCATGTAGCCGTCTCGGCGGCGACGGGCGAGGGGATCGATGCGTTGCTGGCGCTGATCGAGACGCGCGTGTCGGGTGAATTGCGCCCGCTCAGCGTGACGCTGGCCCCTCGCCAGCTCAGCCACCTCGACTGGCTCTACCGCAACGGCGACGTCACCGCCCGCACCGACAATGAAGACGGCAGCGTGTCGCTGACGCTGCTGGCAACGCAAAGCGCGTGCGAGGAGATCGAGCGCAGGTTGCGCAGCAGCGGATAAAGCGGCCGAGCAAGAAAGCGACGCCCAGTTTTCCGGATAACCGGTGCTTGTCTCAGACAGCGGAACAGTTCGCCCTCACGGGTCCGTTCGGCCGGCCGTCTTGGCCTGCTGCCAGAGCGCTTCCATCTCCTCCAGCGAAGCTTCCTCCAGCGAACGGCCCTGATCGGCCAGGGCACGCTCGACATGGTGGAAGCGCGTGCGGAACTTCTCGTTGGTGCCGGTAAGGGAAGCTTCCGAATCGAGCTTCAGGTGACGGCCGAGATTGACGAGCGCAAACAGCATGTCGCCGAACTCGTCCTTGATCGCGGCCGTGTCGCCGCCGGCCAGGGCCTCGCGCAACTCGCCGATCTCCTCTTCGATCTTGTCGAGGATGGGCGCTGCCTCGCTCCAGTCGAAGCCGACGCGCGCGGCCTTTTCCTGCAGTTTCAGCGCACGGGTGAGAGCAGGCAGCGCGAGCGGCATACCGTCGAGAAAACCCTTGCCGTGGTCTTCGGGGTCGAGCCCGCGCGCCAGGCGGGCTGCGCGCTTTTCGGCCTTCTCCTCGGCCTTGATCTTTTCCCACATGCCCTTGGCCATGCCGGCGCCGCGCGCGGCCGCGTCGCCGAACACATGCGGATGCCGTCGGATCATCTTGGTGGTGATGGCCTCGACCACGTCGCCGAAGGCGAATTCGTCGGCTTCCTCCGCCATCCGGGCATGGAAGACCACCTGGAGCAGAAGATCGCCCAGTTCCTCGCGCAGATCGTCGAGGTCGCCGCGCTGGACGGCGTCTGCCACCTCGTAGGCTTCCTCGATCGTGTAGGGAACTATGGTGGAGAAGGTCTGCTCGACGTCCCAGGGGCAGCCGGTGCCCGGCGTGCGCAACGCCGCCATGATCTCGAGCAGCCGCGAAATGTCCCGGGACGGCTTCATCGGCACGCTCAGTCCAGCACCGAGACGATGGCCGTGGCCAGCCGGTCCAGCCTGTCTTCCGGCAGGCCGGCGACGTTGATGCGGCTGTCGCCCACCATGTAGACGGCGTGCTCATCACGAAGGCGGGCGACCTGCGCTTCGGTGAGGCCGAGGCGCGAGAACATGCCGCGATGGCGCGCGATGAAGTCGAAGCGGTCGGAGTTGGACTGGCGCCGCAACGCCTCGGCGAAGCCGATGCGAAGCCGCAGCATGCGCTGGCGCATGTCTTCCAGCTCCGCCTCCCAATCGGCACGAAGCTCGGGATCCGCCAGGACGAGCCGCACGGCGGCGGCGCCATGGTCCGGTGGCATGGAATACATGGTGCGGGCCGCCGCCAGCATGTGGCCCATGGCGGTCTCCGCCTGCGCCCCCGTGGCCGCCATCACCATGGCCGCGCCGACGCGGTCGCGGTACACGGCGAAATTCTTCGAGCAGCTTGCGGCCACCACCATTTCCGGCACCCTGGCTGCGACGGTGCGCAGGCCGGCCGCGTCGGCCTCCAGCCCCTCGCCGAAACCCTGGTAGGCGATGTCGATGAAGGGCAGCAGCTCGCGGTCGGCAAGCAGGTCGGCCAGCTTGGCCCATTGTGCGGTGTCGAGATTGGCGCCCGTCGGATTGTGGCAGCAGCCATGCAGCAGCACCGCGTCGCCACGCGGTGCCTGGCCGAGGGCCTCCAGCATGGCCTCGAAGCGAACCGCGCCGGATGCGGCGTCGAAATAGGGATAGGCGCGCACGGAAAGCCCTGCGCCGCGCATCATCGGCACATGGTTCGGCCAGGTCGGGTCCGACACCCAAACGGTGATGTCGGGCCGCGTGCGCTTGATGAGTTCTCCCGCCAGCCGCAACGCGCCCGAGCCGCCGGGTGCCTGCGCAGCCCGCACACGCGCCGCACCCACCGATGCGCCGAAGACGAGGTCGGCCATGGCGCTGTTGAAGGCGAGATCGCCGGCGAGGCCGAGATAGGTCTTGGTGGTCTGCGTCTCCAAAAGGCGCCGCTCGGCCTCGCGCACCGCGCGCATGACCGGCGTGTTGCCGTCGCGGTCCTTGTAGACACCGACGCCGAGATCGAGTTTTTCCGGGCGCGGATCGGCGCGGTAGAGGCCGATCAGGGCAAGGATCTTGTCGGCGGGGGCGGGCTGGAGTTCTTCAAACATCGCGGCGGGGTCCGTGGCGTCGTGCGGGTGTGATACGCAAATCGCGGCCCCGGCGCCAGCGCTTTCGGCTTATCCGCCCGACGCGGGCAATGGGCCGCCGGCGAGGCTGCGGGCGAAATAGCGTACGCGCTTCTCGCCGGCGTGGATTGACGCCTCGCCCACCTCGCCGAAGCCCAGTGCAGCATGAAAGGCGTCCGACGCAGGGTTTGGCGGGTCGGAATTGACCTCGCAAGTGACGAGCGTGTGGCCGGCGCATTGCGCGGAGGCGAACAGATCCGTGTAGAGCCGCCGCGCATGGCCGCGGCCGCGGGCGCCTGGCGCCACCACCACGCGGTCGACATAGACGAAGCGGGGATAGCGCGCGCGGAACCACAGGAAGTTCGGGCTGTCGTAGACGGCATCCTGGTCGAAGGTCATGATGAAGGCCTCCAGCGTGCCGATGCGGCGCGCATAGAAGGCTCGCCCGAGCAGGAACGACAACCGCTCGGGTTCCAGCCACGACAGTTCGGCCGCATGCGCGTTGTTGAGCGCCAGTACCGCCGGCTCTTCCAGCGCCGAAACGGGCTCGATCAAGGGCGGCTTTGCGGTTGCGGCGGGCACGGCGAAATCTCCATGGGGCGGCCTGAGTCTGTAGCACCCGGCCAGGCGCGAGGAAAGCAGCCAGGTCCGGGTTGCGGCGCGTTCTTTGACTTGGACGCCCGCGATCGCTAGATCACAGAACTCCGCTGCCAGAAGAAGCAATTGAAAAACTATCGTCACCCTCTCGCCATTGCGCCCATGATGGACTGGACGGATCGGCATTGCCGGTTCTTCCATCGCCAGCTCACGCGGCGCGCATTGCTCTACACGGAGATGGTCGTTGCCGATGCCGTCATCCACGGCCCGCGCGAGCGGCTGCTCGGCTTCGATGCCGCGGAGCATCCGGTGGCGCTCCAGCTCGGCGGCTCCGATCCGGGAAAACTCGCCGAGGCCGCGCGGATCGGCGAGAGCTTCGGCTATGGCGAGATCAACCTCAATGTCGGCTGCCCGTCCGACCGCGTGCAGTCGGGCACCTTCGGCGCCTGCCTGATGAAGGTGCCGGACCTCGTGGCCGACTGTGTTTCGGCGATGAAGGCGGCGGTCGAGATCCCGGTCACCGTCAAGTGCCGGATAGGCGTCGACGACCAGGACACCGAAATCGCCCTCGACACGCTTGCCGCCGGCGTCTTCGCCGCCGGCGCGGACGCGCTGTGGGTGCATGCCCGCAAGGCCTGGCTGCAGGGTCTGAGCCCGAAGGAGAATCGCGATATCCCGCCGCTCGACTACGGCCGCGTCTATCGACTCAAGGGGAGTTACCCGAACCGATTCATAGGGATAAACGGTGGCATTCAGACTCTGGACGAAGGGATACAGCATCTGGGCCATGTCGACGGTGCGATGCTTGGCCGCGCCGCCTACCACACGCCGGGGCTGTTGGCCGGGGCTGATTCCGCCTTCTACGGCGAAGCGCCGAAGGAGTTCGAACCCGCGGCGCTGATCGAGGCAATGGCCGCTTATGCCGCGCGCCATATCGCGCAGGGCGGCCGCCTTTCCCATATTACCCGCCATATGGTCGGGCTGTTCCACGGCCTGCCCGGCGCGCGGCGCTGGCGCCAGATCCTGTCCACCGACGCGACCCGGGCGGACGCGGGTCCCGACGTGCTTTACGCTGCCTTTGAGGCGGTGGACCTGCAGGCTGCCGGGGAGGCGGCCTGAGCCGTGCTCAGTCGCGCAGGACCATGCGGTCGCCGCGCACGTCGAAGCCCGACAGCGAGCCGATGAAGTTCATGCCGAGCAGGCTCTGCGGCAACGTGCCGGGGGCCGCGACCAGCACGGTGACGTTGCGGCGCGAGATGGCGCCGATCGAAAGTTCGCCGACGCGCACGGCAGCCGCGCGGGTCACCCCGTTCGCAGTGGCCACCGGCACGGTGTAGTTCAGCGTCGAAAGGTCGATGCCGGCCGCACCCGCGTCCTGCGCGGTGAGCACCGTGGTGGTGGCGCCGGTGTCGACCAGGGCAAGCACGGGGTGGCCGTCGACCTGGATGCGTGCCTCGAAATGGCCGCTGGTGCCCTTGTCAAGCGCCACCGTGGCGCGGCCGTCCTGCGTGCCCAGCGCCAGCGGGCTGCCGGGAACGAGGCCGGCGGTGACGCGGCTGGCGAAGTCCTGAAGCTCGTAGCGGTACTGATAGCCGGCGATCAGCGCCAGCACGATCAAGGCCCAGCCGCCGAACTGCCGTGCCGCGGTGCCGAACGACCTGCCCGAGCGCAGGATACCGGCACCGATGACCAGCGCCAGCGCGCCGAGCCAGATCAACTGGCCGAATCCGTCATTGTCGATACCGAAGGTGCTGCCGGTCGAATCGTTGAAGATCAGCAACACGGCGCCGAGGCCGATGACGCCCAGCACGATCCAGAGCAAACGATCCCTACCGCTCAAGATGCCTCGCCACGTTCGCGCGCCATGCGGGCGCGCCGGGTTTCGCGCCGCGGCCTGCGTTCTACCGTCTCCAGCCGTGTCGGCAACTCGGACATGACCTGCCGGCGCATTTCGGCGGTCATGCCGATCCAGTCCGAGATCTCGTCGCGCGTGCGGCCGCAGCCGAAGCAGTAACCGGTCTTCATGTCGATCGAGCAGACCAGGATGCAGGGCGATTCGATGGCTGTCATTTGATTTTCCAAGCCTGACCACCACATGGTGCAACAGAATGCGCAATGCAAGCCTGCAGCTTTGCGTCGCAGCCTGCGTCGTTCGCGCCATCCGGCTTGTATGAAAAGGGCTGGGCGGGTAAGCCGCTCGCAAGGCGGGAAGAAACACATGACCAGCGCATTGCCCTTCGACGATTTTCGCGAGCTTCTCGGCCGGCTGCCGCCGGCCGACAAGGAGGCGGGCGCGCGGGTGCGGGCGCTTTTCGAAAAGGCGGGCAGGCCGGACCGTTCGCTCGGCCGTGTGGAGGACATATCCGCATGGCTGGCGGAATGGAGCGGCCAAGCGCCGCCGGCCGTGAGGAAACCGCTTGTCGCCATCTTTGCCGGCAACCACGGCGTGGCCCGCCACAACATCTCGCCGCGCCCGGTCGCGGCGACCGCGGCGATGGTGGAAATGTGCGCGGCGGGCGGTGCGGCGATCAACCAGGTCTGCATCGCCTACGATCTCGGGCTGCAGGTCTTCGATCTCGCCCTCGACCTGCCGACCGGCGACATCACCGTCGAAGCGGCGCTCGACGAGCGCGGCTGCGCCGCCACCATGGCCTTCGGCATGGAGGCGCTGGCGGGCGGCACGGATCTGTTGTGCCTGGGCGACCTCGGGGTGGGCAACTCCACCGTAGCCGCGGCCCTGCTGGCGGCGCTGTTCGGCGGCACCGGCGCGGACTGGGTGGGCTCGGGCTCAGGTGCGGATGCAGCCATGATGGTGCGCAAGGCGGTTGCCGTCGACGATGCACTGGCTTGCCATGGCGCGCATCTTTCGGACCCGCTGGAAGCGCTGCGCCGGGTCGGAGGGCGCGAGTTCGCGGCGATTGCGGGCGCGATCCTTGCCGCGCGCCTGCAGAAGGTGCCGGTCCTGATCGACGGGCTGGCGACGCTGGCGGCGGCTGCCGTGCTGCATGTGGCCAATCCGGCCGCACTCGACCATTGCATGTTGGCGAGCCGGCCGGTGGAGCCGGAAGGCGCCCGCACGGCCGAACGCCTCGGCCTTGCGCCGCTGCTCGATCTGCGCATCAGCCATGGCGAGGCGGTGGGGGCAGGGTTTGCCGCAGGAACGATCAAGGCCGCCGCTCTGGTTTGTTCGGGCATGGCCGCTGCGGCGCGGTAGGGAAGCCTCGGGGCAAGCGTCGCGTTTTACCGCCGCCGCCCGCCCGCAGCCGCCATTTTCATCGGCACGGCCGGCAGCTCTTCCATCACGCGGGTCGGCGGGAATATGGCGATGGCCTCGGTTCCTTCGCGCAGTTTGGATTGCAGGTCGAACTCGCCGCCATGCATGGCGATCAGGCCCTGCACGATCGGCAGGCCCAGGCCCGTGCCCTGCTCGGCGCTTTTGATGGCGATCGAGCCCTGGCCGAAGGCAGACAGCACCACCGGGATCTCGTCAGGCGGAATGCCGGGGCCGTTGTCCTTCACGGAGACATATTGTCCGCCGCCGGCGGTCCAGCCGGCGCGCACGCGTATCTCGCCGCCCGTGGGCGTGAACTTGATGGCATTGGACAGAAGATTGAGTGTGATCTGGCGCACGGCGCGTTCGTCGGCGAACAGGCGCGGCAACTCGGGCTCGAAGTCCTGCACGATGCGGATGTCCTTGTTGCGCGCCCGCAATTCCATCATGTGGCAGCAGTCCTCGACGATGGAAAGCAGGTTCACCGGCTCCTCGTTGAGCAGGTAGCGGCCGGCCTCGATGCGCGACAGGTCGAGGATCTCGTTGATAAGGTCGAGCAGGTGCCGGCCGGAATCGTGCACGTCGCTGGCATAGTCGCGATAGGTCGGGTTGCCCATGGGGCCAAGCACTTCGCTGGCCATCACTTCGGAAAAGCCGAGTATGGCATTGAGCGGCGTGCGTAGTTCATGGCTCATGGAGGCGAGGAAGCGCGACTTCGCCAGGTTGGCGTCCTCGGCGCGCCGGCGTGCCTCGTCCGACATGGCCTTCGCCGTCTCCAACTCGGCGATCAGCGCATCCTTTTCCGTGCGGAAGGACAAGAGCATCACCGTGGAGCGGTTGAGGTGGCGCGCCACGTAGGCGAAGAACAGCAGCGCGACGGCCAGGAGCGCCACCATCATGGCTTCGACCGGCAACATCAACTGCACCCCGAACCAGCCATAGACGACGACGGGCAAGGCAAAGGTGGCAAGCAGGGCGCCGCTGAGCGAGGAGGCCATGATGGCCGTTGCGGCCATGGCCAAAAGCAGGATCACGGCCTTGACGACCGGGAACTGGTCCACGGCGCAGGGCGCACAGCCCAAGGATGCGAAATAGGCCCAGCCGATCCCGCTCAGGAAATGGGCGAGGAGAAAGGTGTGCCGCGTGTGCGCCGGCCTGATCCTGGCCGCCTCCATGCGGTCGACGCGCCGGGCGATGAAGGCGAGGCCGGTGTAGCAGCTCATCGTCAGCAGCGCCCAGACCAGTATGTCGCCGCTCATGCCGGCAAACAGTCCGGCGGCCATGATGGCGACCACCAGGAGCGGTATCGCCGCCACGCTGCCGACCATGGCGCGCGCGTGCAGCTTCAGCATCTCGCGGTCGAAATCGGGATTGCCTGCCTGCTGGGACAGACGGTCGCGCGTCTTCTTCACGGCGCGCGCGACGTCGCTGTTGCGGTGCCGCTTGCTGCGATCCACAATGTTCTTGTCCGCTGTGTGCGAGCGTTGCAGTGGCATCCGAACTTCAATCTGTACGGGCAGCGCTGCCCGACCGCCAATGCTACGGGGCAATGATTAAGAAGCTGTTTTCCAGATGAACTGGCAGCGGCGGCGCGGCACGCGACGGGGAGGGCGCCTGCGCATGGCAGGCGACCTTGTCCTGATGATGCTGCTGTTTGCCGCGCTGGCGGCGCTGGCCGTGCGGCTCGACGCCAGGCAGGCGCAGGAGAGGCAGGGCGTGCCCACGGTCGCGGACGGGGATTCGCTCACCCTCGCCGGCCAGCGCGTCCGGTTGCGCGGCATCGACGCGCCGGAATACGGGCAGACCTGCCGCAGGGCAGGGGCCGACTATCCGTGCGGCAAGCTGGCGCGGCAGGCGCTGGTGCAGGCGATCGCGGGACAACCGGTATCGTGCAGCGGCAGCCGTCACGACCGTTACGGCCGCCTGCTCGGCGATTGCCGGGCCGGCGACGTCGATCTCAACCGCGCCATGGTTGCGTCAGGCTGGGCCGTCGCCTACGGCGACTTTACGGCCGAGGAGCGGGCCGCGCGGGAGGCCGGCCTCGGCATCTGGGCCGGCGATTTCGAGCAGCCGCAGGACTGGCGCAGGCGCCGCAACGGCATGGACGAGCCGCGACACGACCTGCTGGCCGCGATCGGCGACTGGCTGCGGGAATTTTTCCCCTTGCCGTGATGGGGTCCCTGTTGTTTGTGGTAGCTGCTTCAAGCTTGCATCGGAGGCCCGGATGAAACTGTTCGATGGCGGACGCGCGCCCAATCCGCGCCGGGTACGCGTGTTCCTTGCCGAAAAAGGCATCGAGGTGCCGCTGGTGCCGGTCGATATGGGAGCCAACGAGCACAAGCAGGAAGCGGTCGGCTCGCGCAATCCGTTGCGGCGGCTGCCGGTACTGGAACTCGACGACGGCACGATCCTGACGGAGACGGTGGCCATCTGCCGTTATTTCGAGGAGTTGCAGCCGGAGCCGGCGCTGTTCGGCAAGGGCCCGCTCGGCAAGGCGCTGGTGGAGATGTGGCAGCGGCGCATGGAACTCAATCTGTTCCTCCCCGTCGGTTTCGCCTTCCGCCATCTCCACCCGGCCATGAAGGGTTGGGAGGTGCCGCAGATTCCCGAATGGGGCGAGGCCAACAAGCCAAAGGTGGTGGAATTCCTGCACCTGCTGGATGGCGAGCTGGCCGGGCGCCGCTTCGCCGCCGGCGATGCCTATTCGATTGCCGATATCACCGGCATGATCGCCATCGACTTCATGAAGCCGGCGCGCATCGAGGTGCCGGCGGAATGCAGGAACGTGCGGCGCTGGTACGGCGAGGTTTCGGCGCGCCCGAGCGCTTCGGCCTGAGGATATGCGGGCGCTGGCGATGGGTGTGGAACTGGACCGGCTGGTGGGGCAGATCCGTGCTTGCCGCATCTGCGTGGAACGGCCGGTCGGCCCGCCGCTGCCGCACGAGCCGCGCCCGGTCGTGGTGGCGTCCGCCACGGCGCGCATCCTCATCGCCAGCCAGGCACCCGGAACCAAGGTGCATCTCTCCGGCCGGCCTTTTACCGACGCCTCCGGCGACCGGCTGCGGAGCTGGCTCGGCGTTACGACGGAAGAATTCTACGATCCGGAAAAATTCGCCATCGTGCCGATGGGGTTCTGTTTTCCCGGCCAGGACGAACGCGGGGCCGACCTGCCGCCACGACGCGAATGCGCGCCGGCCTGGCGCGCGCCGCTGATGGCGCTGATGCCGCAGATCGACCTTGTCCTGACGATCGGCCTTTATGCCCAGAACTGGCACATGGGCACGGCGCGCCGTCCTTCCCTGACCGAGACGGTGAGCGGCTGGCGCGCGATCTGGGAGGCGCCGGGCGTTCCGAAGGTTCTGCCGCTGCCGCACCCTTCCTGGCGCAATACGGGCTGGCTGAAACGCAATCCCTGGTTTGAAACGGATTTGCTGCCTTTCCTCAAGGCGCAAATCCGTGATCGGATCGGCTGAGTTCGGCGCAAAATATCACTCGTTTTCGCACCGACCGGCAGAATTTCTTTCTTGGCGTTGCAGCGAAGAAAGTGGATGATGCAAATCATTTTCCACGGGGAAGCCGTTATGGACCGTCTCGATAGAAAAATTTTGCGTTTGCTTCAGGAAGACGCGACGCTCGCGGTCGCCGACGTGGCCAAGAAGGTGGGGCTTTCCACCACGCCCTGCTGGCGCCGCATCCAGAAGCTGGAGGAAGAGGGCGTCATCAGGCGGCGGGTGGCCGTGCTCGACCCCGAGAAGATCAATGTGCGGGTCAATGTGTTCGTCGCCATCCGCACCAAGTCGCACAGCCTGGAATGGCTGCGTCGTTTCTCGGAAGTGGTGCAGGAATTCCCCGAAGTGGTCGAATTCTACCGCATGAGCGGCGACGTGGACTATCTTCTGCGCGTGGTGGTGCCCGACATCGCCGCCTACGACGCCTTCTACAAGCGGCTGATCGCCAAGATCGAGATCCACGACGTGTCGTCGTCCTTCGCCATGGAGCAGATCAAGTACACGACCGAGATGCCGCTGGACTACATGGTGCTGGATCGCGAATCGGGACAGAGCGCGGCCTGAGTTCGCAGATGGCCGGAGGAGGACCTATTTCTTCTCCAACCGCGCCATCAGCGAGCAGGTGTCCCAGCGCCCGCCGCCCATCTTCTGCACGTCCTTGTAGAACTGGTCGATCAGCGCCGTCACGGGCAGGGAGGCGCCGTTGCGGTCGGCTTCCTCCAGGCAGATGCCAAGGTCCTTGCGCATCCAGTCGACGGCGAATCCGAATTCGTAGCGTCCTTCGTTCATGGCCTTGTGGCGGTTTTCCATCTGCCACGAACCGGCCGCGCCCTTGGAGATCACCTCGACCACCTTTTCGATGTCGAGCCCGGCCTTCCGGCCGAAATGAATGCCTTCGGCCAGGCCCTGGACGAGGCCGGCTATGCAGATCTGGTTGATCATCTTGGTGAGTTGGCCGGCGCCTGCCGACCCCATCAGCCCCACCATGCGCGCATAGGCCGAAATCACCGGCCGGGCGCGCTCGAACACGGCCTCCTCGCCGCCCACCATCACCGTCAGCACGCCGTTTTCCGCGCCGGCCTGCCCGCCGGAGACCGGCGCATCCAGGAAGGCGAAGCCGCGCTGCGCCGCTTGCGCTGCCAGTTCGCGCGCCACCTCGGCCGAGGCCGTGGTGTTGTCGATGAAGACCGAGCCCTTCTTCATCGTCTGGAAGGCGCCGTCCTTGCCGATCGTGACAGCGCGCAGGTCGTCGTCATTGCCGACGCAGGCAAACACGAAGTCCTTGCCCTCTGCCGCTTCGGCCGGAGTCCTGCCCAAGCTGCCGCCATGCTCGGCGACCCATTTTTCAGCCTTGGCGGCGGTGCGGTTGTAGACCGTGACGTCGTGGCCGCCCTTGTGCCTGAGATGCGCGGCCATCGGGTAACCCATAACGCCCAGACCGAGAAACGCCACTGCCGCCATTGTCTTCGAATCCTTCCAGTTCGCCTGTCCGGGGCGTTCTTAGCCCATGGAACAGGGTAAGTCAGCGCTTGAGATGGCGCGTGATGCGGCGCTCGATCCACTCGATGGCATGGCGCAGCACTTCGACGATGATGAGATAGATGATCGCAGCCCAGATATAGGTCTGGAAGTCGAAGGTGCGCGAATAGGCCAGCCGCGTCACGCCCATCAGGTCGTAGACCGTGATGATGGCGACGATGGCCGACCCCTTTACCATCAGGATCACCTCGTTGCCGTAGGGGCGCAGCGCCACGATCAGCGCCTGCGGCAGGATGATCTTGCGCATCGTCTGCATTTTGTGCAGGCCGAGCGCGGCCGCGCCCTCCCATTGGCCCTTCGGCACGCTTTCGATGGCGCCGCGCAGGATTTCGGCCTGGTAGGCGGCGGTGTTCAGCGAGAAGGCGAAAATGGCGCAGTTGAAGGCGTCGCGGAAGAAGCCCCACAGCCCGAGCGCCTGCAATTCGGGCCGGAAGGAGCCGACCCCATAATAGACGAGGAAAGTCTGAGCCAGCAGCGGCGTGCCGCGGAAGAAGTAGACATATGCATAGGCGAGCACCGCGAGAACGCGGTTCTTCGACATGCGCGCATAGGCTATCGGGACCGAAATCACTGCGCCCGCCACGATGGAGATGGCGACCAGCGCCAGCGTCACCTTCACGCCCGACCAGTAGGTCGGCGCATATTTTTCGATGATCTCCGGGTTCCAGGAGGTGGCCAGGAACCAGATCATGCCGAAGGCGAGCAGCGCCCACAAGCAAAGCAGGACATGGCCCAGAATGCGCGTCCGCGGCCAGCCATGCGCCGGCGGCGGCGGGCGCGTGACCTCGACCGAATGGGCGGCGGCGCTCATCGGCGCACCTCGCGGCTGCTGACGGCGCGTTCGATGGCGCCGATGCCGATCGAAGAGATGATGGCCAGAGCGAGATAGAGCAGGGCGGCAAAGCCGAAGAACAGGAAGGCGTGCTTGGTGACGCGCGCCGCCACGCCGGCCTGCCGCAATATGTCGGTGAGCCCGATGGCCGAGACCAGCGCGGTGTCCTTGAGCAGGATCAGCCACAGATTGGCGAGGCCTGGCAGGGCGATGCGGATGAGTTGGGGCAGCACCACCAGCCGCATTGTCTGCCATGCCGACAGGCCGATGGAATAGCCGCCCTCATACTGGCCGCGCGGTATGGCGCGGAAGGCCGACAGAAAGACCTCGCTGGCATAGGAGGAAAAGACCACGCCCAGCGCGATCATGCCCGAGATGAAGGCGTTGACCTCGATGGTGGCACCAGGCTGGAAAAGCTGGAACAGCTTCTGCAGGCCGATCTGCGCACCGTAGAAGACAAGAAACAAGGTCAGGAGTTCCGGCAAACCGCGGAAGATGGTCGTGTAGACGTTTCCGGCCAGTCTGAGCGACCGTTCCTCCGACTGCTTGGCCAACGCGACCAAGAAGCCGATCGCCAAGCCGACCGGCAATGTGGCGAGTGCAAGCGAGACGGTGACGAATACGCCATAGGCGATACTCTTCAGCCACCCCTCAGGCCCCCAACTAAGCAGCGTCCACGCGCTTTGCATCGGCGCGCCCGTCCTTCCCATTTTTCGATCAGATGGCGGCGCGTTCCCCGAAAGCGCCTCGCGATCGTTCAGATTCGTCTGCCGCGCCTTAAGCGATTGTTTTTACGCATGTCCTTGTCCCGAACGGCCTTCACTTTCGGGAGACATGCGCTTGGCGCCTACCCCATGATGCGAGAACGGCAGGGAATCTCCCCGCCGTTCTGCTTGTTTCCGTGGTCAGGATTCGCCGCCGTAGACGTCGAACTTGAAGTACTTGTCGTTGATTTCCTTGTACTTCCCATTGGCGCGAATGGCCTTGATGGCCGCATTGAAGTCCTCGCGCAGCTTGTCCTCGCCCTTGCGTATGGCGATGCCCGCACCCGGGCCATGGATCTCGACCACCGGTGTGATGGTGCCGATCAGCTTGCAGCAGGCGCCTTCGGGCGAATCGAGGAACTCCTGAATCACCACCACGTCGTCATTGGCCGCGTCGAGACGGCCGTTCTCCAGGTCGAGCTGGTATTCCTGCGCGGTCGGATAGGGCTTGATGGTGGAATCGGTATAGGTCTTGGTCGAATAGTTGAAATGCGTGGTCGAAGCCTGCGCGCCGATGGTCTTGCCGGCGAGGTCTTCCTTGGTCACGCCCTTGATGTCGCTGTCCTTGGGCGCCACGATGGCCGGCGGCGTGTTGTAGTACTTGTCGGTGAAGTCGACCTTTTCCTTGCGCTCCGGCGTGATCGACATGGAGGCGATGATGGCGTCGAACTTGCCGGCCTGCAGAGCCGGGATGATGCCGTCCCAATCCTGGGCGACGAACTCGCACTTCACCTTCATCTCGTCGCACAGCGCCTGGGCGATGTTGACGTCGAAGCCTTCCAGCTTGCCGTCTGCGGTGAGATTGTTGAACGGCGGATAGGCACCCTCCGTGCCGATCTTCAGGACCTTTTCCTGGGCCTGGGCAGCGCCCAACGTCAGCATGGCGGCTGATGCCGCAAGCGCGATACGCAGTGCAATACGCATTGTGTTCCTCTCTGCATGGACCGGCCGTCGTTCCGACGGCTTCTCGTGAGCGGCACTCCCGTCCGCCCGCTGGCCGGATACTCCCACTCTTTCCGGCAAAAAAGCAACTGCAAAACAGCCGCACCGCGCAGGCCGCATCCTGCCGCAGCGTCAGGCGCCAGAAAAAGATTTCAGCCGGCCAGGCCGCAGGTGCGCTCCACGAAATCGGCGATCGAGGCGATGTCGTCGAGGTCGAAGACGGGCAGGGACTCGCCCTCCTGCGGAGAGTCCGCGGCCACCGCCACGATATTGGGATCATTCGCCGAAAGCGGCGTGCGATCTTTGGCGCCCAGTCGCCGGGTCTCGATCTTCTTGTGCGCTTCGCGCTTGTAGCCCTCCACGATGACGATATCGGCAGGAGCGAGGCGGGAGAGGATCGCCTCCAGCGAGGGCTCCTCCTCTCCGCGCAATTCATGCATCAGCGCCCAGCGCCGGCCCGACACCACCGCCACTTCGGTTGCGCCGGCAAGACGATGGCGCAGGGAATCGGTGCCTTCCTTGTCGATATCGAACTCGTGATGCGCGTGCTTGACGGTGGAGACGCGGCGTCCTCGGCGCACCAACTCGGCCACCAGTCTCTCGGTCAGCGTGGTCTTGCCCGAATTCTTCCAGCCGGTGATACCGAAAATGCGGCTCGTCATGGTTCCAGTCCTTGCAGGATGGTCTGTGCCTGGGCGAAGTCGCCGGGCGTATTGATGTTGAAGAACGGATCGAAGCCGAGGCCGCTGCCGCCACCCGGCTCGAACTCCACCGTGACCGCTTCCCGCTGCTCGATGAAGGAGAGGACGCGGCGATTGCCGCCGGCCAGAAAGCTTTCCAACTCCGCCCGCACCGCCAGCGGCCAGAGCGCGAAGGTGGGGTGCTGTCGCCCGCAGGATGCGGCGAGCGCGATGGCGCCGGGCCGCTCTGCGGCCGCTGCCTGCAGGCGTGCGGCCAGATCCTTTGGGAAGAAGGGCGTGTCCCCGGCCACGGTGAGCGCGGCCGTACAGCCGCCATGTGCGGCGGTCCATTCAAGCCCGGCGAGGATGCCGGCGAGGGGCCCCTGGAAGCCATGCATCGTATCGGGAACGACCGGCAGGCCGAGGTCGCGGAATCGGGCGGGACCGCCATTGGCGTTGAGCGCCATCGCACCCACCTGCGGCCTGAGCCGGGCCGCGATATGCGCCAGCACCGGCCGGTCGCCGAGCACGAGCAGACCCTTGTCGCCGCCGCCCATGCGCCGCGACAGCCCGCCCGCAAGGATGATGCCCGCAATCCGCTCGTTCATGTCCGTTGTGCCGCAATGGGCCGTGCCTGCCGTCTATATGCCTTCCGGTTCGAGCGCCGGTCCAGCATTTTTGAGGGCGCCGCGCGGCCTTGCCGCGAGGCGCTCGCGGTAGAGCGTATAAAGACCCGAGCCGACAATGATGATCGAGCCGAGGATCATCGGCATGTCGGGCCGTTCCGAGAAGACGGCAAAGCCGAGGAAGATAGACCAGATCAGCGATGCGTAGCGGAAGGGTGCGATAAAGGAGATGTCGCCGGTGCGCATGGACATGATGATGAACTGGTACCCGATCACCACCAGCACGGCCGCGAGCGCCAGCAGGCCGGTGCTGGCGCCCGTCATCGGTGTCCAGCCGCCCATGGGCTGGAGGAGCAGGGCGCCCATCGTCACCATGGCGAACGCCGTTGCGGTGGATACCATAAGCGAGGGAACCTGCTCGGGAATGCGCCTGGTGGCAAGGTCGCGCACAGCGCAGAAGGCGACGCAGGCAAGTGCCATCAGCGAATAGAGGCTGAAGCCGTCGGAGCCGGGCCTGACGACGATGAGCACACCGCCGAAGCCGATGGCGATCGCCAGCCAGCGGCGCCAGCCGACATGCTCGTTCAGCACCAGGGCTGCGCCCATGGTGACGGCCAGCGAAAGCGATTGCAATATGGCCGAGACGTTGGACAGGGGCAGATTCGCGAGCGCGATCAGGAAGGTCACCGAGGCGGCCGCCTCGGCCACCACGCGAAGCGCCACGAGGGGATGGAGCATCAATTGCGGCGAAGCCAGTGCGCCGCGATGCCAGGCCAGCAAGACGACGAGAATGGCTGCGAAGACGCCTCGCACCAGCATGACCTGCGCCATGTTCATGGATTCGGAGCAGAACTTGGCGATCGCGTCATTGGTCGAGAACCCGACCATCGAAACCATCATGAACAGCGCGCCGCGAAAATTGTGGGAAACGGGCAAGAAAACGCCTCCGGTGGCTTCCCGCAAGCTGTATCAAGGATCTTCGAAACAGCAACGGCAAACGGCTGGTCCACGGCGCGGTGCGCCGGGCCGGACGTGGTTGGGGAAAGGGCAGGCGGGGGATCAGCCGCCGGTGACGCTCATGTGGCGCGACACCGATGGACGACGGGTGCGGCGGTCGATGACGAAATCATGCCCCTTGGGCTTGCGGCCGATGGCCTCGTCGATCGCGGCCGCGACGAGTTCGTTGCCTTCCGAAGCACGCAGCGGCGCGCGCAGGTCGGCTGCGTCCTCCTGGCCCAGGCACATATACAGCGTGCCGGTGCAGGTGAGCCGCACGCGGTTGCAGCTTTCGCAGAAATTGTGCGTCATCGGCGTGATGAAGCCGAGCCGGCCGCCCGTCTCCGCCACTTGGACATAACGCGCCGGCCCGCCGGTCTTGTAGGGGATGTCGGTCAGCGTGAACTGCCGCTCGAGCGTCGCGCGCAACAGCGACAGCGGCAGATACTGGTCGGTGCGGTCGGCTTCGATCTCGCCCATCGGCATGGTCTCGATCAGCGTCATGTCCATGCCGCGCCCATGCGCCCAGCGCAGCATCTCGGGAATCTCCGCGTCGTTGAAGTCCTTCAGCGCGACGGCGTTCAGCTTCACCTTGAGCCCGGCCGCCAGCGCGGCATCGATACCGGCCATGACCTTGTCAAGATGACCCCAGCGCGTGATTGCGTGGAATTTCTCCGGGTCGAGCGTGTCGAGCGAGACATTGATACGCCTGACCCCACAATCCGCCAGCTCGGCGGCGAAGCGCGAAAGCTGCGAGCCGTTGGTGGTGAGCGTCAGCTCTTCCAGAGCGCCGCTTTTCAGATGCCGCGACAATTCGCGCACCAGATGCATGATATTCTTGCGCACCAGCGGCTCGCCGCCGGTCAGCCGCAGCTTTTTCACGCCCTTGTCGATGAAGACGGTACACAGCCGGTCCAGTTCCTCCAGCGACAGAAGGTCCTTCTTGGGCAGGAAGGCCATGTCCTCGGACATGCAATAGACGCAGCGAAAATCGCAACGATCGGTCACCGACACGCGCAGATAGGTAATCGTGCGTCCGAACGGATCGACCATGTCCATGCTGCGTTTCCTCGCCCGCCGCGCTTTCGAGCGCTCCGTTATATACTGCTATGTGATACGAACCGGCGCGGCATTCAAGATAGGCTGCCATGGTCTTTGGTCACATCCCGGCGGCGACATCGGCTGTCCGCGACACGAAAGCGCCTTTGCGTGCCGGCCGAAGCGGGGTAGGGGAATGAGACCACCGGAGTATCGCGCCATGACCCCTCCGAAGGAACTCAGGGTTTCCAAGGATCGCAAGCTTCTGACAGTCATCTTTCCCGGCGAGGCGCCGATAGAGCTGCCGGCCGAGATGCTGCGTGTCCTTTCACCATCGGCGGAGGTGCAGGGCCATTCGCCGGAGCAGCGGGTGACGGTGCCCAACAAGCGCAATGTCGCCATCCGCAAGATCGACCCCGTAGGCAACTACGCCGTGCGCATCACCTTCGACGATTTTCACGACACCGGCATCTTCACCTGGACATACCTGGCCACGCTGGGGCGGGAGAAGGAGACACGCTGGCAGTCCTATCTGGACGAGTTGCAGCAAAAAGGCCTGTCGCGCGGCTGACGAAAGGCCGGTCACGAGCCGTTCAGGGCATCCGTGATCTTGCGCATCTGCTCGCCGATCATGTCGCATTGCTCGGGCGTGGACTGGCTCATCGCCAGCTCTATCAGCTCCATGTGAACCTTGAGCGCCTCCATCAGCAGCGCCACGCCCGCGTCGGTCAGGGTAAGGCGCAGCACGCGGCGATCCTTCTCGTCGCCTTCGCGGCGCAGCAGGCCGCGCGATTCGAGCTGCGGCAAAAGCATGGTGATGTTGGAGCGGCCGACCAGCAGCCGGCGGGCAAGGTCGTGCTGCGACAAGCCGGGGTGGCGGTAGAGGTTCATCAGCACGTCGAGTTGCGCCGGCTTGAGATCCAGGGGCCCGAGCCTCGCCGTCAGCGTGCGCTCCAGCACGTGGCAGGCGCGCGCCACCGCCACCCAGTTGCGGAAACGCGGATTGTCCCAAGGCAGTTCTTGCTTATTGTTCATACTTGAACTATTTTGTGTTCATACCTGAACGAGATATCAGTCGACACTATGGCATCGTTTGGATTGCAGGTCATCCGCGGCCTGTTCGGCCTTGGCGAGCATGTCGCTCCGTCTCTGGCAGGCCGCGCGGCGTTCGAGCTTTTCTGCCGCACCCCGAACGTCAAGCGGCCGACCGAGGGCGAGCGCAGGGCGCTTGCCGGCGCTGCGGGCTTCATGACCGAAGCTCGCCATCATCGCCTGAAGCACGGCGCCGGTTGCATTGCGGTGCATGAATTCCGTCCCGAGCCGGGGAGGGCGTCCGGCGCCACGGTGCTGGTCATTCACGGCTGGCGTTCGCGCACGGAATATATGCGCGCGCTGATCGAGGGGCTTCGCGATGCCGGCAACCGGGTGATCTCGCTCGACCTGCCGGGACACGGCCGGTCGAGCGGCCGCAGGCTTACCTTGGCGAGCGCGGTCGAGACAGTGGCGTTGGCGCAGCAATGGTTCGGTCCTTTCGCGGCCATCGTCGGCCATTCCTTCGGGGGCGCCGTCGCCGTCAACGCCGTGTCCGGGTTCGTCAGGGGGACCGCGCCTGTGCCGGTGCAGAGACTGGTGCTGATCGCGGCACCCTGCGCCATACCTGCGATCTTCACCGGCTTCAGCGACATGCTCAATGTCGGGCCGCGCGCACGGGCGGCGATGTCCCGAACGGTCGAGCGCGTCGCCGGCCGCCGGCTGGAGGCGTTCCAGGGCGACCGGCAACTCGCGGCCGTGCCGGTTCCGACCCTGGTCGTTCACGCCCGTGACGACCGCGAGGTTCCCGCCTGGCATGCCGAACAATATGCGGACGCCGGCGGCCATGTGCGGCTGTGCTGGGCGGACGGGCTCGGCCATCGACGCATACTGGCCGACGGCGGGGTGGTGGGAGAGGCCGTGCGCTTCGTGGACGCTGCAGGCTCTGATTCAAGCAACTGAGGCCGGCTATCGTTGCCTGTCGCCGGTTTCGACGGGCAGGCCGGCGGCCTTCCAGGCGGAAAAGCCGCCCAATATGTGCTTGACCGGCTCCAGCCCCATATCCTGGGCGGTCTTGGTGGCAAGTGCCGAGCGCCAGCCGCCGGCGCAGAAAAAGACGAAGCTCTTTCCCGACGCAAAGAACGGCTTGTGGTAGGGGCTTTCAGGGTCGATCCAGAACTCCAGCATGCCGCGCGGCACGTGCTTTGCACCGGGAATGCGGCCTTCGCGCTCCAGTTCGCGCTGGTCGCGCAGGTCGATGAAGACGGTCTCCTCGTCTTCGAGCAGGTTTGCAGCCTCGTCCGGCGAGATCGCCTCGATCTCGGCGTTGGCCTCGTCGAGCAGTTCCCGAAAGCCCTTCTTCATCGGTCGTCTCCGCGCATCGCAAACTCAGTGCGGATTTGATGCCATATGCAGGGTCGCGCCGCCATCGGGATTGCATCGCGGCATGAAAATTTGCGGGCCGGGAGCATGCGCCGGCTTTCACGGTGTCGTGAAGCCGTTCTGCAACACAGGCTTCGAAATTCATCGAAGCTTAACCAAATCGGTATGAATCGATATCATCGCGTCATACACCGCCGGCGATCTGGCGGGTTCGTTTCGCGGCGGAACGGGATCCGGCAAATACCGGAGCGGGTGATCTATGAAATCGTTCGGGAAGAGAGGCGTCAGGCTGCCTTTGACGGCGTTAGCGGCGATGCTGGCGCTGGGGGCTCCGCAGGCCGGCGCTCAGGGTTTCCTGGACATGCTGCTCGGCGGCAATGCACAGCCGGCGCGGCCGCCGCGGGGTGAATTCCCGCCGCCGCCGAAGCCGCGGAGCACGCCGCCTGCGGCCGCCTCTCCCAAGATCAGCGCGCCGACCTACAACACCTATAAGGCCACGCCGCTGGTGCGGGTCGATTTTTCACCGCTGGTTTCCCTGCCGCAGAATGCCGCCTTCACGCCGGCGCTGGCCGGCACGACCTTCCGCGAGGCGCTGACGGGGCTGGACGGCTACACGCTTCTGGCCGAGCCGGACATCGCCAAGGCGCTAACTGCCTACTATGCGGCCAACCCCGATTTCATCTGGGTGAGCGGCTGGAGCGCCAATGGCCGCGCGCAGGAGACCGTGAGGGTGCTGAGCGAAGCCGACGGCTTCGGCCTCGCCGCTTCCGACTATGCCGTGGACGTGCCCCCGGCCGGCTATTCCATGGACGATACCGTCGGCCGCATGCGCGACCTCATCCGCTTCGAGATGATGCTGTCGGCGCGCGTGCTGCGCTATGTGCGCGATGCCCAAGGCGGCCGCATCGACCCGAACCGCATATCGGGCTACTACGATTTCCCGCCCAAACCGCTCGACGCGGAAGGGGTGCTGAAGGCGATGGCGCACACGCAGGAGGCGCGCACCTATCTCGAATCGCGGCATCCGCAGAACCCGGAATACCAGGCGCTGCGGGTCGAACTGGAAGCGCTGCGGGCGAGTGAGGAGAACGAGATCGTCATCGATCCCAAGCTGCTGCTGAAACCGGGGCAGACCAGCGCCGAACTGCCGAAGCTTCTGACGCTGATCGGCCGCGACGGCGAGCTTCAGGACGCCTATGGCGAACTGCTGGCGCGTTTTTCCGGCGTCGAGGCCTACGACCGCGAACTGGTGCCGCTGATCGAGGCGGCACAGAAGAAGGCGGGCCTTGCGGGCGATGGCGTGATCGGCCCGCGCACCGTGGCCGCCCTTGCCGGCACGTCCAAGGCCGACAGGCTGGCCAAGGTGCGCTATGCGCTGGAAGAACTGCGCTGGCTTCCGTCCGACCTCGGCAGCCCGCGCGTCTTCATCAACCAGCCGGCCTTTACCGCCAGCTACATCGAGGGCGGCGAGGAAAAGCTGAAGACCCGCGTCGTCATCGGCAAGGTCACAAACCAGACCTCGTTCTTCTACGATCGCATCAAGCAGGTGGATTTCCACCCCTATTGGGGTGTGCCGCAGTCGATCATCGTCAACGAGATGCTGCCGAGATTGCGCAGCGACCCCGGCTACCTCGACCGCGCCGGCTATGAGGTGACCGATTCGCGCGGCCAGCGCATTCCCTCGTCTTCCGTCGACTGGGCGGCCTATGGCACGAAAGTGCCTTACAGCGTGCGCCAGGCGCCGAGCGAGGCCAACGCGCTCGGCGAACTGAAGATATTGTTCCCCAACAAGCACGCCATCTACATGCACGACACGCCGCAGAAATCGTTCTTCCAGCGTGACGCGCGGGCGCTCAGCCATGGCTGCGTGCGCCTGCAGGACCCGCGCGGCATGGCCGCAGCCGTCCTCGGCACCTCGGTCGATGCGATCAAGGACAGGCTGAAGAAGGGCCATTCCACCGAGAAGGTGGAACGCGACATCCCGGTCTACGTGGCCTATTTCACCGCCTGGCCCGATATGTCGGGCAAGGTCGAGTATTTCGACGACGTCTATGGCCGGGACGAACGCCTGCAGCAGGCCCTCGATGCCACCGAGGCGGCGCGCAGCCCGCAAAGCTGACATGTATGGCCGGTCGAAACGCCCGGCCGCCGGCTTGGCGACTCTTTCGCGGGGTATCGAAACAAAGTCGGTTGACTTCATTGGCGCTGCTCCCGTATATCCCCGGCGCGCTTGACCCTTTCGGGTCTCAGGCGGGCGATTAGCTCAGCGGGAGAGCACACCCTTCACACGGGTGGGGTCGCAGGTTCAATCCCTGCATCGCCCACCATCTCCCTTTCAGGATACCTTTTTTCCATTCGCGCTTTCGATCAGCCGTGCGGCGAGGTCGAGCGTCAGCTCGTCGAAATGCGAGATGATCGCCGAAGGCTCGAATTCGCGGACATGCCGGTCGGTATAGCCGAAATCGACCGCCACCACCGGGATGCCGGCTGCCTTGGCCGTGTCGATGTCCGTTTGCGAATCGCCGACCATCAGGGCCCGGGTGGGATCGCCCCCCGCCAGCTCGATGGTACGGGTGAGATGGCGCGGGTCCGGCTTGCGGAACGGAAAGGTGTCCTGGCCGGCAATGGCGGTGAAGTGCTTCGTCAGCCCCAGCGCCTCGATGAGTTGAAGCGAGTTGGCCTCATATTTGTTGGTACATACGGCCAGCGCGTAGTCGGCTTGCTCGAAGCGGGCGATCGCTTCCAGCACGCCGGGGTACGGCTGCGACCTGCCGGGAATGTTGAGCGTGTAGTGGTCGAGGAATATTCCGAACAGCCTGTCGTGCTCGTCAGCGACGAGAGTCTTGCGCTGGGCCGTATATGCGCGCTCGATCATCACGCGGCCGCCATGGCCGACGAAGCGCCTGAAGCCGGTCTCGTCCACTGCCGGCAATTGTCCGGCTGCGAGGGTATGGTTCAGGCTGTCGAGCAGGTCAGGCGCCGTGTCGATGAGGGTGCCGTCCAGATCGAACACGATGATGGGGCGCGTCATGATAGGTCCTTTCGATAATCTTCCTGCCAGGCGATAGCCCCCGGATACCGATCGGGCAAGGCGCCAGCCCGGCATCTCCCTTTGACCGGACGGGCAAAAATGCTAGAGCGGCGCACGAAGAATGCGCGAAGCGAGGGCACTCAGATGGACGCGAGGCAATTGAAAGTCGAAGCCGCGCGCGCCGCGCTCTCCCATGTGCGTGACGGCATGCGGCTCGGCATCGGCACGGGCACGACGGCCGAGGAGTTCGTGCGCCTGCTGGCCGAAAAGGTCGGCGCCGGCATGAATGTCGTCGGCGTGCCGACCTCCGAGCGTACCGCCGCCCTTTGCATGGAACTCGGCGTGCCGCTCACCACGCTGGAGGAGACCCCAGAACTCGATCTTACCATCGACGGTGCCGATGAGATCGATCCGTCGCTCACCCTCATCAAGGGCGGCGGCGGCGCGTTGCTGCGCGAAAAGATTGTGGCTGCGGCCTCTTCGCGCATGATCGTCATCGCCGATCGTTCCAAGCTGGTGGAGACGCTCGGGCGTTTCCCGCTGCCTGTCGAGGTCAACCGCTTCGGCCTGCGGGCCACGGAAATTGCCGTGAGCAAGGCCGCCGCCGCGCTTGGCCTTGAGGGCCCGATCGCATTGCGGATGACGGGGAGCCAGCCTTTCGTTACCGATGGCGGCCATTTCATTCTTGATGCATCTTTTGGCCGCATTCCGGATACAAGAGCGCTCTCCGATGCTCTTCATGCCATTCCGGGCGTGGTCGAGCATGGTCTTTTCATCGGGCTGGCATCTGCGGCCGTCATCGCCGGCGACGACGGCATCGAGACCGTCTACGCCACCCGATAGCCACATCCGACGAAACAGGCCTGAAAAAACAGGGGAGTCCTACCGATCATGAATTTGCATAAACGGGTTCGCCGCCTTTCCGCCGTTCTAGCTGCATCGGCCGTCCTGGCGCTGTCGTCGCCCGCGTTGTCGCAGGACATTTCCGAACCGCACATGAAAGCCTCGCGCGCGGCCATTGCGGCGATCCACGCCACCGACAGCTTCGACGGCATCCTGCCGCAGGCCGCGGCGGCGCTGGAGCAGCAACTCATCCAGAAGAATCCCGACATGCAGGAGCTGATCTCCAGGACCGTCAGCGAAAAGGCGCTGGCGCTCGCCTCCCGCCGGGCGGACCTGGAGAAGGAAGCGGCGGTCGCCTATGCCAAGGTGTTCTCGGAGCAGGAACTGAGCGACATCGCCGCTTTCTACAATTCCGAAGCCGGCAAGAAGCTGCTCGACAGCGGGCCGATCGTGACGCGCGAACTGGTGAAGGCGGCCGACATTTGGCAGAATGGCATCGCGCGCGATCTGGCCCAGCAGGTGGGCGAGGCGCTTCAGGCCGCGGCGGGAACCAAGGCGCAGCCTGCCCCGGCAGACGGAGCCGACACCGGCTCGCAGAACTGACCTCGTAGCGGCGCCCTGACGGCCCGGCCGATCAGGCTGGGCTTTTCATCTGGCACGCGGCGGCCTACCTGTGACCGCAACTGCACCGAACGGAGTCCGTCATGAGCGCTTACGACTATGATCTCTTCGTGATCGGCGGCGGCTCCGGCGGGGTGCGGGCGGCGCGCGTTGCCGCAGCCCTCGGCAAACGCGTCGGCATAGCCGAGGAATACCGGTTCGGCGGCACCTGCGTCATCCGCGGCTGCGTGCCCAAGAAACTGTTCGTCTACGCCTCGCAGTTTCCCGAGCACTTCGAGGATGCCGCCGGCTATGGCTGGACGGTGCCGAAGGCCGGCTTCGACTGGCCGACGCTGATCGCCAACAAGGATCGCGAGATCGCGCGTCTCGAGGCCATCTACCGCAGGAACGTAGAGGGCGCCGGTGCCGAGGCCTTCCATACCCGCGCCGAACTGGTCGACCGGCACACGATCCGGCTCGCGGGCGAGGGGCGCAGCGTGACGGCCGAGACCATTCTCGTCGCCACGGGTGGCCGGCCGGCGGCGCATCCGGCGCTGCCCGGCCACGAGCTGTGCATCAGCTCCAACGAGGCATTCCATCTCGAAAAATTGCCGGAGGCCATCGTGATCGAAGGCGGCGGCTATATCGCGGTTGAATTCGCCAACATTTTCCACGGCCTCGGCGTGAAGACCACGCTGGTCTACCGCGGCACGGAAATCCTCAGCCGCTTCGACATGGATCTGCGGCGCATGCTGCACGAAACCATGGAGAAGAAGGGGATCGATATCCTCTGCCACGCAACCTCCGAGAAAGTGGAGCGGCGGCCCGACGGCCGTCTCGACATCACCGTCACCGGCAAGCGGAAGCTCGGCGCCGACCAGATGATGCTTGCCATCGGACGTGTTCCCAACGTGGAAGGGCTGGGCCTCGATGCCGCGGGCGTGGAGACGGTGAAAGGCGGGGCGATCAAGGTAGACGCCTATTCGCGCACCAGCGCCGACAATATCTGGGCGATCGGCGACGTCACCAATCGCGTTCAACTGACGCCGGTGGCAATCCACGAGGCGATGTGCTTCGTGGAAACGGCCTTCAAGGGCAATCCCACCGCGCCCGACCACGACACCATCGCCACGGCCGTGTTCTCGCAGCCGGAGATCGGCACGGTCGGTCTGTCGGAGGACGAGGCCGTCAAGCGCTATCCCGAGCTGGAAATCTACCGCGCCTCGTTCCGGCCGATGCGCAACACGCTGTCGGGCCGCGACGAGAAGATGCTGATGAAGCTGGTGGTGGACGCCGCCACCCGCAAGGTGCTCGGCGCCCATGTGCTGGGGCCCGATGCGGGCGAGATGGCGCAATTGCTGGGCATTCCGCTGAAGGCGGGCGTGAGCAAGGATGATTTCGACCGCACCATGGCCGTCCATCCGACCGCGGCGGAGGAACTCGTCACCATGTACAAGCCGACCTACCGGGTGAAGAACGGCGAGCGGATCGACTGATCCGCCCGCCGGCCGCCTCTGCCTAGAGCAATGTTCCGCGCAGGATCATCAGCGCCACCGTGAAGTAGATGGCAAGGCCAGTCACGTCGACCAGCGTGGCCACGAAGGGAGCGGACGCGCTGGCTGGGTCGAAGCCTATGCGTTTCAGCACGAAGGGCAGCATGGAGCCGGTCAGGGAACCGAAGGTGACGATGCCGACCAGTGCGACGCCTACCGTAGCGGCGATCAATTCCCAGTGCGGGCCGTAATCGTAGAGGCCGAGGGTCTGCCACAGCGTGATGCGAACCACGCCGACGAGGCCAAGCATCGTGCCCAGCACGACGCCGCTGGGCAGTTCGCGCATGACCACCCGCCACCAATCGGCCAGTGAGATCTCGCGCAGCGCCAGCGCACGAATGACCAGAGAGGTCGCCTGCGAGCCGGAATTGCCGCCCGAACTCATGATGAGCGGGATGAACAGAGTGAGCACGATCGCCTTTTCGAGCTCGACCTCATAGTGCTGCATGACGCTTGCAGTCAGCATCTCGCTGAGGAACAGCGCGCACAGCCAGCCGCCGCGTTTACCGATCATGGAGAAGAAGCCCATCTTCATGTAGGGCTCGTCCAGTGCTTCCATGCCGCCGAAACGATGCACGTCTTCCGTGTTTTCTTCGATCATCGTGTCGAGGACGTCGTCCACGGTGACGATGCCGAGGATTTTCTCGTCTTCCACCACGGGCACGGCAAGCAAATCGTACTTGCGGATGAGGTGGGCCACCTGCTCGACATCCATCAGCGGCGAGACCGTGACCGGCGAATGCTCCGGGGCGATATCGATGATGCGATCCTCCGGGGCGCCGGTGATCAGCCGACGCAAGCCGAAGGCGCGCAGCAGGTTGCGTGTCAGCGGGTCCACCACATAGATCGCATAGACGGTCTCGCGGGTCCGTTCCACCTTGCGGATGTATTCCAGCGTGGCGCCTATGGTCCAGTCCGGCGGTACGCTGACATATTCGGTGGTCATGATCGAGCCGGCGCTGCCTTCCGGATAGCCGAGGATAGCCAGCAGCGAATGCCGCACCCCCGGTGCCAGCGCATGCAGCAATTGGGACCGTGCAGGCTCGCTCAACTCGCGCAGCACGTCGGCGGCGCGGTCGGCGGACATGGCGGCCAGCAACTTGGCGGCACGCTCGCGCGGCAGCGATTCGACCAGCTCCGGAGCCTCTTCAAGCTCGGGCTGGTCGAATATCTCGACCGTTCTTTCGAAGGGCAGCTCAGCGAGCAGTTCCGACGCCAGCTCACGGGGCTCCTGGTTCAGGGCCTCGACGACGTCGGCAACGTGATCGTTGGCGAGAATGCGGGCGATGGCGACGGCATCGTCGTCAGCGACGGGCGAAGATTCGTTCATGGCTCACTCCTGGCCGTCCGCCAAGCGTGAGCCGAGAGGTCACGTCAGGCAGACGGCGATTGCATTCGACTGTGACTGTCGCCAGGCATGGCGGGTTGACCTTTCCGCTTGCAGGATTGGTTCGGCTTTGCAAGCCAGCGCAACATAGGAGCGCGCCACCTCAAGTCAACAGAAATGAGGCGCCTTCGCGTCAGCTCCGGTTGGATGCCCGCAGGCGCAGCCGCGGGATTCGCAGCCAGCCGTCGTCCAGCGCCGGCGGGCGGGTGAGAATGGTGGTGATTTCGGCTGGAAGGCTCGGCGCCAGCGGCCTCTTGGATGCCACGCCGTCGGCGATCGAAAGCACGCTGTGGTAGAATTCCTGACCCGTGGCCGAGCGCGGCGGCACCGCCTCGTGCATGACGCTGATGACGGTCGCATCGGGGCAATTGTCCTTGATCGCCTGATGGAAGGCGACCTTGCCTTCCGGGTCGAGCGCGCCGGTGGCCTCGTCCAGGAACAGCAGCCCCGGCTTCTGCAAGAGGATGCGGGCGACCACAAGTTTCTGCTTCTGGCCGCCGGAAAGGGTCTGGTCCCAGCTCTTGCCCTGGCGGTTCTCGTCATGCAGGTTCTCGATGAATTCGCCCAGCCCGGCCTTGTGCAGGGCGGCGGCGGTCTGCGCATCGCCATGACCGTCCGGCGGCTCCGGCAAGCAGACCAGTTCCTTGAGCGACAGCGGAGGCAGCTTCACCTCCTGCGCGGCATAGAAGCTCTTGATTCCCTCCGGGAAGACGACGGTGCCGTGCCCGTAGGGCCACAGGCCATTGATCGCCTTGATCAGCGAGGTCTTGCCGCAGCCCGATTCTCCCTTCAGGAAGGTCCATTCACCACGCCGGAAGCGCAGCCGCTCCGTGGTCAGGAAAGGCGCGGTATCGTGGCCCCGATGCATCAGCTCCAGGTGCTGGACGGTCAGCCCGAAAACGGGATTTTGTCGGGAATAGGTGAATTCGGACCTGCCGGTCTGCCGGTAGAACTCGGCGGGCTGCTGCACGTTCTCGATGGCTTCGGCAAGCTCGATGACGCGACGGCCGTTGGCTCTTAGCGTGGCGATCGCCGGCATGACGTGGATGAACCACGAGCACTGGCTGATCAGCGAATTGACCAGCTCCGCCCCGGTTATGTAGCCCTTGAGGTCGAGCCTGCTGTGGATGAAGGGCACCAGGCCAGGCGCATAGGCGACCACGCGTGCGCCGATGAAATTGTACACCATCTCGAAGGCGGAATAGCCGGTGTTGACCACGATCAGCTGCGACCATGTGCGATCGATGTCGACATAGAGCCGGTCGTGCATCGACTTCTGCATGTGTTCTCCGCGCGAGGCGGCGACGTGGAAGGAGCGGCGCAGGAACGTCGTCAACTCGCCACGGTAGCTTCCCTCGGCTTGCTGCATGCGGATGCTCAATCGCTCCAGCAGCCCGCCGAGCTTCACGGCGATCCAGGTGTTGACGGGCACGTAGGTGGCCACCGCCACCAGCGCCAGCACGGCGCTGCCGTATTCGCCCAGGAACTCCAGCCCGGCCACCTCGGTCGAGGTTTCCAGCAGCTTCTGGCCGACGAAGAAAATGGAGGTGGCAACTGCCATCACCCCCATGGCCAGGCCGATGGCGCCGCCGGTCAGGCTCTTGATGGATTCCTGCACGCGCTGGTCGATATTGTCGGGCGCGCTGGCCTCGCCGCCGTGCTGGGTATGGAAATGCGTGTGGTTGGGATCCAGTAGCGCCTCGTTGAAGCGGCCGTTCAGCCACCCGCGCCATTTGCGGTGCAGGGTGGCTGAAACGAAACTGCGCGCGCCGGTGATGCCGGCATCCTTGAGCACGACCAGCGCCACGAGCGCTGCCGCATTCTCCAGAAGGCTCTTCAGCGGGGAGGTGTTGGCGGCGTCGTGGAAGAAGGCGATGGAATTCACCAACTCGCCCGAGGCTTCCGCGAACCAGACACCGGCCTTGCTGGACAGCGCCGTCAGCAGGGCGATCACCACCGCAAGCAGCCAGGCTTCCTTCCACCTTTCGGAAAACCAGTAGGCCCGCATGAGGCCCCAGAAGCTGCGCATCGAAGAAACCGGCGTCCTGGCAGGTGGCGCATCTGCGCCGGGCGGAGATGGCTTCAGCACTGAATGGAATGGTCTGCCGACCCGAATCACTATCCGTCCAAACCTTTTTTGTTTTGTTACGGATCGTAACACCAATTGATCATTTTCAATTAGTTTTCGTTTGCGCGCACAAACGCAATTCGACGCGTCGTTGCTGCGGCGCAACAGAAGCCGTACGCCGAACGACAACCCACCCGGTGACGGGCCGAATCAAATCCGGACTGGAATGCGCGGCCGGCTTCATGTAAGGGAGCGCGGTCCCCATATTGAGTGGCAGGCTTGCGGGCAATGGCGTCCGCAGCAGCAAGCGTTGGATTGTGACGATGACGAAGTGGTCCCCGAACTCGTGGAGAGCAAAGCCGGTCAGCCAGGTTCCGGCCTATCCGGACGCGGCTGCGTTGAAGAGCACGGAGGCCCAGCTTGCCAGTTTTCCGCCATTGGTATTTGCGGGCGAGGCGCGCAAGCTGAAGAAGCAACTTGCCAGCGTGGCTGCCGGTGAGGCGTTCCTGCTTCAGGGAGGCGACTGCGCCGAGAGCTTCGCCGAGCACGGTGCCGACAATATCCGCGACTTCTTCCGCGTGTTCCTGCAGATGGCAGTGGTGATGACATTCGCCGGCTCGCAGCCTGTGGTGAAGGTCGGACGCGTTGCGGGCCAGTTCGCCAAGCCGCGCTCCGCCGACAACGAGACCAAGGGCGGGGTAACGCTGCCCAGCTATCGCGGCGACATCATCAACGGTCTGGAATTCGACGAGAAGTCGCGCGTGCCCGACCCGCAGCGGCAGGTGATGGCCTATCGGCAGTCGGCGGCCACGCTGAACCTTCTGCGCGCCTTCGCGCAGGGCGGCTACGCCAGCCTGGAGAATGTGCATCGCTGGATGCTGGGCTTCGTTTCCGGCAGCCCGCAGGCCGAGAAATACGAGTCGATCGCCAACCGCATCACCGAGACGATTGACTTCATGAAGGCCGTCGGCATCACCTCGGAAACGAACCATGCGCTGCGCGAGACCGACTTCTACACCAGTCACGAGGCGCTGCTTCTGGGCTACGAAGAGGCGCTGACGCGCGTCGATTCGACCACGGGCGACTGGTACGCCACCTCCGGCCACATGATCTGGATCGGCGACCGCACCCGCCAGCCCGACCATGCGCATATCGAATATTGCCGCGGCATCAAGAACCCGCTGGGCCTGAAATGCGGACCCTCGCTGACGCCGGACGGGCTGCTCGAACTGATCGACCTGCTCAACCCCGAGAACGAGCCGGGCCGCTTGACGCTGATCGCCCGTTTCGGCGCCGACAAGGTGGCCGATCATCTGCCCAAGCTGGTGCGCGCGGTGCAGAAGGAAGGCCGTTCCGTCGTGTGGTCGTGCGACCCCATGCATGGCAACACGATCACCGCCGCCGGCTACAAGACCCGACCGTTCGAGCGCGTCCTGTCCGAGGTGGAGACCTTCTTCGAAGTGCATCGCGCCGAGGGCACGCATCCGGGCGGTATCCATATCGAGATGACCGGCAAGAACGTCACCGAATGCACGGGCGGCGCGCGTGCCATCACTGCCGAGGAACTGCAGGACCGCTACCACACCCATTGCGATCCGCGGCTCAATGCCGACCAGTCGATCGAGTTGGCCTTCCTGGTCTCGGATCTGCTGAGGAAGAGCCACGTGATCCCGCAGCGGCAGGCTATCGCCGGCTGAGAGCGGACGGCTCGGGAAGAAATGCTGAAGGCGCCGGCGAAATCCGGCGCCTTTTTCCTTTCCAGGCCGATCGGGGAGGCTTCTGCCCGGTGAGGGCGTGCCGAAGGTCACTCGGTCTTGTAGAGCATCCAGTTCTTGCCCGGCCGGCCGGGCATGGAGGAGTGCCTCGTGACGCGGTTGCGGCCTTCGACCTTGGAGCGATAGAGCGCGCGGTCGGCCTTGGCGTAGAGCTCCTCGGGGCCGCTGGCTTCGGAGGCCATGCAGATGCCCATCGAAATCGTGACGGGGCCGCAGTCCGTCCCGGCCTTGTCGCAGGTGAAGCACGTCTGTTCCACCAGCGTACGGATGCGCTCGGCGATCTCGAAGGTGGCGTCCTCGGTGGCGCCATCCACGATGAGAGCGAATTCCTCACCGCCGGTGCGCGCCACGAACATACCGGCGGGCACGCTGGAGTGGAATATCGAGGCCACGCTCTTGATGATCTTGTCGCCGGCGGGATGGCCGAAACGGTCGTTGATGTTCTTGAAGGAGTCGATGTCGGCCAGGATCAGCGCGTTGAACAATATGCCTCGGTTGCTGTTGTATATCCTGGCGATCTCGGTATCGAAGGCACGGCGGTTCCAGATATGCGTCAGCGGATCGGTATCGGCCAGGCGCTTGTATTCCTCCAGCTTCGACTTGACGGTTTCCAGCTCGTTCGTCTTGTCGTTCAGGGCGGTTGCCACCCGCCGGCCGTGGTCCAGCGTGGATGCCGTGGCGGTCGATATCGCCCCGACGATCTTCTCCAGCAATTCGCGCGACAGCACGTTGCGCTCCTTCAGCCCGCTGGAGGTTTCGTCCAGGATCCTGCCATATTTCTCGATGTGCGTCCGCTCGGAGCGCAGCATTGCGGCCACGTCCTCCAGTTCGCGCGCCAGCACGTCCCGCGCCTGCTCGACGATACTGCGGGTGTGGTTGTGGGCGAAGAATTTCTGGCCGATCCGGTCAAGTTCGTCCTGCGTCGGGCGATTGCTGAGCGCGATGACCGACAGGCTCAGTTCCGGGCTGGTGCCGGCGAGTGCCTCGTAGAATATCTCATAGTTGCGCGGTAGGCCCATGATGCCGAGCTGGCGCATCATCGTGACAACCGTAGTCGCCAGATCGGTACTGCGTTCAGGAGGAACTGCTGCCGGCTGCATGAGTGTTCCCTGCGTCCGGCGTGACTGGGTTTGCCGGAAAGGGGGCGTCCTGACTGGTCAGCGCTTCGGCGAAGATGGCACCCCCTTTGCGATCTTCGCTTGTAGAACATAGAAGCATTCTAGCTAAAGTTTTCTTAATTGCTTGTTTCTTTCGGATCAATCCCTGCTTGCAATTGCCGGCTACCGATCGTCTGGCACCTTCGATCGAGGTTGCGGAAGGCGGAGGGACGCGACATAAGCGCTTCATTCCGCCAGCAGGAGGAAATGACCTGCCGGCGGTGCGGAAAGGAGCGGGGATGAAGCGGCTGATCGATGCCTTTCACAATTCGGTGCGCGCCTTCCGCCGGCTGGCGGGCAGCGAGGCGGCCTTCCGGCAGGAACTGGCGCTGCTGGGGCTGGCATTGCCGATCGGCTGGTTCGCCTCCACGTCCTGGAGCGGCTATGCGCTGCTTCTCGGCGCGGTGCTGGTGCTGATCCTCGTCGAGGTGCTGAACACCGGCATCGAGGCTGCCTGCAACGCCGTCAGCCGCGAATTCGATTCCGACATCCAGCTTGCCAAGGATTGCGGCTCGCTTGCCGTGCTGATCGCTATCGTGCTGGCCGCGGGCGTCTGGCTCGTCGCCATCGGCGAGCGCTTGGCCGGCCTGCCGTTCTGATTTCGCCGGTTCAATCGGTTTCTTTGGCGCGCTCGCGCTTTGCGATGTAGTGCGCGACGAGAGCTGCGACGATCACCACTGCCAGCCCGATGCCCAAGGCGATCAGTAGACGCTGGTGGTGGAGCAGGGCGCGACCGACGATTTGCTCCGCGCCCAGCCCGAAGACATAGCCAAGCGTGACGAACAGCAATGCCCACACCAGCGAGGAAAGGGCGTTGAGCAGGACGAAGCGCCAGACGGGTATGCCCGAGAGGCCGGAGGCTACGCCGCCGACGAGGCGCATGCCGTAGATGTAGCGGTTGGACAGCACGAAGATGTTCGGATGTTTGCGCACCAGACGGTAGGCGTGGTTGAAGCCGGGCCGCCTGCGCAGGCGGCGGACCCAGCGATGCTCGGCAAAGCTGTGGCCGAGGAAGAAGAAGAACGTGTCGCCGACGAACGCGCCCAGGAAGGCAGCCAGCAGCGCCTGCCAGATGACGAAGACATGCTGGTGCGCGAAGAAACCGCCCAGGATGGCGGCGCTCTCGCCTTCGGCCATGCAGCCCAGGAACACGGCGATCAGCCCGTATTGCTCGATCAGGTGGTGGATGACCTGTGTCATTGCCTTCCCTTGCCGCACTGCCGCCAGTGGTAGTGGCTGGCGAGGCACTCGGGAAGTGCTAGTTTCAGCGCGAATGTGAGGAACCCATGGCTGATTTCCAGAAGATCCGGGCGCGCGCGGCCGCGCGCAAGGGCGGCGACGAGGTGCTGGCGTCGCTGCTGGGTGCCGTGCCCGACAATGCCGCGCTGGCCAGGGTCGGCGACGACCGCATCCTGTCCACCATGAGCGAGCGCGTCTTTTCGGCCGGCTTCGTGTGGAGCGTGATCGAGCAGAAATGGCCGGGCTTCGAGGAAGCCTTCCTCCGCTTCGAGCCCAAGCGGCTTCTGTTCCAACCCGACGACTTCTGGCACGAACTGGCTGCCGACAAGCGCATCGTGCGCAATCCGCAGAAGATCAGGTCCGTGCGCGACAACGCCGCCTTCGTCGAGCGCGTGTCGCAGGAGCATGGCGGGTTCGGGCGCTTCCTCAGTCAGTGGCCGGCCGACGACCAGGCTGGCCTGACGGCCTTCCTAGCCAAGCACGGCAGCCGGCTGGGCGGCAATACGGGTCAGTATGTGCTGCGCTGGCTGGAATGGGACACATATGTGCTCTCGGCCGACATGGTGGCGGCATTGCGCGACGCCGGCCTCGACATCGCCGAAACCCCGACCTCCAAGCGCGACATGGCGAAAATCCAGGCCCAGATCAACCAGTGGGCGGGCGAGGCGGGGCTGTCGCGCAAGCACATCTCGCGAATTCTGGCCATGTCGATCGGTCCGAACAATCCGCCCGAGACGCTCCGTCATTACACCGCAGAGTAGGGCCGGCCGTAGCCGACGCCATTGCCGGTCGCGGCCGCCCACGCTAAACCCGTGGCATGACGAAGACATCCGCTCCCGACACCTTGCGCATCGCCATCGCCCAACTCAACCCGACCGTCGGCGACGTCGCCGGCAATCTCGCCAAGGCGCGCGAGGCCAGGGCGGAGGCGGCCCGGCAGGGCGCCGACCTGGTGCTGTTCACCGAGCTGTTCCTGGCCGGCTATCCGCCGGAGGATCTCATCCTCAAGCCGGCTTTCCTCAATGCCTGTGAGCGTGCCGTGGCCGAGATTGCCGCCGATACGGCCGATGGCGGCCCTGGCGTCGTCATCGGCACGCCGCTGAAACGCAAGAGTGGCACGCACAATTCCGTCATTGTCGCCGATGGCGGCAAGGTGATCGCCGAGCGCTTCAAGGTCGACCTGCCGAATTATGGCGAGTTCGACGAAAAGCGCGTGTTCCAGGCAGGCCCCGACCTGCCGGGGCCTGTGAATTTTCGCGGCGTGCGCATCGGCATTCCCATCTGCGAGGATATCTGGGGCGACCATGGCGTCTGCGAGACGCTCTCGGAGAGCGGCGCCGAAATGCTGCTGGTTCCGAACGGCTCCCCTTACTATCGCGGCAAGATGGACGTGCGCCAGCAGATCGTCATCCGGCAGGTGATCGAAAGCGGCCTGCCGCTGGTGTGGGCCAACCAGCTCGGCGGGCAGGATGAACTGGTGTTCGATGGCGCCTCCTTCGCCATCAATGCCGACAGGACGCTCGCCTTCCAGATGAGTCAGTTCGAGGAAGCGCTGGCCGTCACGACCTGGGTGAGGGCCGATCGCGGCTGGGTCTCCACCGAAGGCCCGATGTCGAGACTGCCGGACCACGAAGAAGCAGACTACCGCGCCTGCATGCTGGGCCTGCGCGACTACGTCAACAAGAACGGCTTCAAAAACGTCGTGCTCGGCCTTTCGGGCGGCATCGATTCGGCGATCTGTGCGGCGCTTGCAGTCGACGCGCTGGGCGAGGAGCGGGTGCGCTGCGTGATGATGCCCTATCGCTACACGACGCAGGCATCGCTGAAGGACGCCGAGGATTGCGCCCGCGCGCTCGGCTGCCGATACGACATCGTGCCGATCCAGGAACCGGTGGAGGGGTTCCAGCACGCGCTGACCCAGCTTTTCGAAGGCACGAAGGAAGGTATCACCGAGGAGAACCTGCAGTCGCGGGCGCGCGGCACCATCCTCATGGCGATCTCGAACAAGTTCGGCTCGATGGTGGTCACCACCGGCAACAAGTCGGAAATGTCGGTGGGCTACGCCACGCTCTACGGCGACATGAACGGCGGCTTCAACCCGATCAAGGATCTCTACAAGATGCAGGTCTACGCCCTGTCGCGCTGGCGCAACGCCCATGTGCCGCCGGACGCGCTCGGCCCGTCCGGCGAGGTGATTCCGACCCACATCATCGACAAGGCGCCGTCTGCGGAATTGCGCGAGAACCAGACCGACCAGGATTCGCTGCCGCCCTATCCGGCGCTCGACGACATCCTCGAATGCCTCGTCGAGAACGAGATGGGCGTGGACGAGATCGTCGCTCGCGGCCATGATCGCGCCACGGTGACACGGGTGGAGAACCTGCTCTACATTGCCGAATACAAGCGCCGGCAAGCGGCTCCCGGCGTGAAGATCACCAGGAAGAATTTCGGCCGCGACCGGCGCTATCCGATCACGAACCGCTTTCGCGACGGCCGGTAGCCGGCCTCAAACCCGACATTGGAAAGCGGACATATGGCATTGCTATTCCAATAGGGTTCCAGGTTTGCCAATCCGCCGTCACGCGATACGCCGGCCCTGCGCGTCGAGCAGCACGCAGGCGGCGGGGTCGAATCCGATCTCTACCGTCTCGCCTTCGCGCGCGACCTTTCCGTCGATCAGCGCGTAGGCGCGCACGACCGAGCCCTGGCCGATGTCGATCTCGTAGACGGCGCTGCCGCCGAGATAGGAGGTCGACACGATCTTGCCGGCCAGTCTGTTCGCGCAGGCACCGGCGGCCGCAACCTGAAGCTTCTGCGGCCGCACGACCAGCGTAATGCTTTCCCCCGGCGCCAGCACGCGCGGCGAAAGCGCCGTGACGCTCCGGCCTGCGGCCAGGGCGATGGTCGCCACGAGGCCGTCCACCGCCGCCACCGTGCCCGGCAGCATGTTGGCCTTGCCGAGGAAGTCGGCGACGAAAGCCGTCGCGGGCTCGGCATAGACCTGCTCGGGCGTGCCGATCTGCTCGATCCGGCCGGCGTTCATCACCACGATCTGGTCCGACATGGACAACGCCTCTTCCTGATCGTGCGTGACGAAGATGGCGGTGATGCCGGTTTCCTTCTGGATCTTTTTGATCTCGACGCGCATTTCCTCGCGCATGTTGGCGTCGAGCGCCGACAGCGGCTCGTCCATCAAAAGCACCTCGGGCTCGAAGACGATGGCGCGGGCGAGCGCGATGCGTTGCTGCTGTCCGCCGGAGAGCTGCGACGGCAGCTTCCTTTCGGAACCGGGAAGCCGAACCATCTCCAGCGCCTTGCCCACCCTGCGCGCGATCTCGGGCTTGGACACCTTGCGGTATTTCAGGCCGAAAGCGACGTTGTCGAACACGCTCTTGTGCGGGAACAGCGCATAGCTCTGGAACACCAGGCCGATATTGCGCTTGTAGATGGGCACATCGTCCACCCGCCGGCCGCCGATGGATATCTGGCCTTCGGTGACGTCCACGAGGCCTGCTATGGAGCGCAGGATGGTGGTCTTGCCGCAGCCTGACGGGCCGAGCAGCGTGACGAAGCTGCCCTTTCTGATCGCAAGCGAGAAGTCCCGCACCGCCATGAACCTGCCATAGGCGATGGCGATGTCGCGGAACTCGACCGCCGGCTGTCGCACGGGTGCGAGATCGGTGCCGGGCAGGGCCCCGGCCGCAGCCGGCCGGGGCGATGTGTGCAGGCTGTCATGCACCTTTGGAAATCCTATCCCACTGCTTGGTCCAGGCGTCCTCGTTCTTCGCCCAGTAGATGGGGTCGGCGAAGGTCAGCGCCTTCATCGAGCCGGTCGGGTCGAAGGCGGGAAGCTTCTCGATCTTCTCGGTGAGCTTCACCTTGGTGGGGTCGAGCGATGGCGGATAGTTCTGGCCTTCGGCCACGGCGATCGAGGTCGCGGGATCGAGCATGAAGTTGATCAACTCCTCGCATTCGGCCATCGGCGCGCCCTTGAGCACCAGCATGTCCTCCATCCAGGCGTAGGAGCCCTTCGGGTCGAGATAGCCGATGGGGTGGCCCTGCTGCTGGAGGGCCGCGACGCGCCCGGACCACGCATCGGTGACCACGATCTCGCCTTTGGACAGAAGGTCCATCAACTCCGCGCCGGAACTCCAGAATTTCTTGGCCAGATCGCGATTCTCGCGCACCTTGGCCCAGACCGCATCCATGTCCTTGATGTCGTTGGGGTCCTGGCCGGTTTGCAGCGCGGCATACCAGACGCGCGTGGTCATGTCGGAATAGCCGCCCACCTTGCCCTGGTATTTCTTGTCGAACAGCAGACCGACGCCCTTTTCCTTGGCCTCCTCATCGGAGATGACCTTGTTGTTGTAGGCGATGCCGGTGGTGCCGTAGTCATAGGGCACGGCCGAGATCTTCGGCGTGATCTTGCGGAACGGCTCGATCATCGGCTCGAGCACGTTCTTCATATTGGGAATGTTGGCCTCGTTGATCTCCGTGTTCACGCCCGCATTCACGTATTTGATGTAGTAGTTCACGCCGGAGGAATGGACGACCTGATAGTCGCCGGGCTTGGAGGTCTTGATCTTGGTGATGATCTCGTCCTCGTCGCCGAATGTACCCTGCACCACCTTGATGCCGGTCTTTGCCGTGTAGGGCTGGAAGGCGTACTTATCGATCGCCTCCTGCACCACGCCGCCCCAGCCGTCGAAGCGGACTTCCGTCGCTGCGGCCAGCGCGCGCCCCATCCAGGGCATGGAAAGGCCCGTCGAGGCCGCGGCGGCGGCCGTCAGCGTCAGGAATGTCCTGCGGCTGATGTCGCCGTTCTGATAGCGCTCGCTCAGGCGTTCCAATCTTGTCGTATTGGACATTTTCATGCTGCACTCCCCTTTCTACCGACACGTTTCCTCAACTGCGTGAGGCTTTGCAGGATAAGGCCGCCAATGAGCGGGATGCCGACGGTCACGAGGACCATGACCGTGCCGAGCGCGTTCACTTCCGGACTTATCGAGATCTTCAGCATGGACAGGATCTGGGTCGGCATGGTCTCCACGCCGGCCGGCCTCCAGAACAGGCTGGCGGAGGTGTTGTCGAATGAGATGGTGAAGGCCAGCAGCATCCCCGCCGCCACCGCCGGTATCAGCAGCGGCAGGGTGATCTCGCGGAACGTGGCGATGCGCGCCGCACCCAGCGAAAGCGCTGCCTCCTCATAGGTGCGGCTGATGCCGATCATGCGCGCCTGCACCACGAGCACCACATAGGGCAGCGCCAGCAGGATATGGCCCAGCAAAAGCAGCCAGATGGTGCGGGGCTGGTCCACGGCCTTGATGAGCACCAGAAGCCCCACGCCCAGGATCGTCTCCGGCACCAGTGCCGGCAGGATGACCAGCGTGCCGAAGGTCTGCTTTCCGGGGAACTGGAAGCGTACCAGGGCAAAGGCCACCATGATGCCGAGGAGGGTGGTCACCGCGGCTGTGACGAGCGCGATCCACATCGATGTGCGGAAGGCGGCGAGCACCGGCTCGTTGGTCATCAGCTTGGCGTACCATTGCAGGCTGAAGCCGGTGAGGGGGAAGCCGCCGAACATCGAGGCGTTGAAGGACAGCACGACCGTGGCCACGATTGGCGCGAACAGGAAGATGTAGACGAGCAGGGTGACCAGGCCGGTGATGCGCCAGGCCCAGATGCCCTGGCGATCGTGCCGCAGCGCCGTCATCCACCCAGCCCCTTCATGATCTGCGACATGCCCATGTAGCGTGTGTAGGTGGCCGCGACGCAGCCGAGCAGCACGAACAGCACGATCGACAGCGTGGCGCCCATCGGCCAGTTCAACTGGCTCATGATGGTGTCGTAGATCAGGTTGCCGAACAGCGCGTCGCGCCCGGAGCCCAGGAGCTGGGGCGTCACATAGCTGCCGGCGGCCAGCACGAAGCACAGCAGCAGACCCGCCGCCAGCCCCGGCAGCGAAAGCGGCAGCGTGACCTCCCGGAATGCCTGCGCGCTGGTACAGCCCATGGACTGGGCGGCCGAGATCAGCGTGCGGTCGATGCTTTCAAGGCTCACATAGACGTTGAGGATCATGTAGGGCAGCAGAAAATGCAGCAGGCCCATGATGACGGCGCCCTCGGTATAGAGCATCGGCAGTGGTTCCGAGATGAGGCCGAGCCTGAGCAGCACGACGTTGATGACGCCCTGTTCGCCCAGGATGTTGATCCAGGAGAAGGTGCGGATGGTGAAGGAAATCCAGAACGGCACGATGAGCAGCAGAAGCAGGAGCCATTTGTGCCGGAAGGACGTGGCCCAGATGAAATAGGCGGGAAAATAGCCCAGGACCGCGCAGATGATCGCGGTGATGGCGCCGACGCGCACGGTCTTCAGCAGGAAGCCGTGATAATAGCTGTCGGTCAGGAACTCGGTCCAGTTGGCCAGCGTCAGCGCGCTCGATTCCACCCCGGCGGTGACGAAGGTGAAGAAGGTGTAGACCGCCATGACGAGGATGGGCAGCAACAGGAACACGACCAGCAGCAGCAGCGTCGGGGCGATGAGGGCCCACGCCAGCCGAGCGTCGTAGAGTGTCCACCCCTTGATCTTTGTCATCCGGATCTTAGCGCCCCGGTTGGGCCGGCTGCTTCTGCCGGTCTGAATGCCAGATTGGGCGATCCGCGCGCAGTTGTCTACCGGTCAGAGGTGAATTTTCTTCGCGCTTTTTCACGGGCAGGCAGGCTGGCGGCCGCCTCCGGCCACCGTGAAGGCGAGTTAGAACCGTGTCACCACGCCAATCCCGATGCCTGCGAACGTGTCCATCGCCATCAACGCGGCAGGGGCCTCCTCCAGGCTCATGGTGCGGCCGATCAGCAGTTCGGGCTTGAGCTTGCCCGTCCCTATCATCTCCATCATGGCACCGTAGCGGAAGGCCTGCATGCCGTGGCTGCCGAGGATTTCCAACTCATAGGCGATCACCTTCGACATCGGCACCGCCGCCCTGGCGTGCTCGCCCAGCATGAGGCCGACCTGCACGTGGCGGCCGCGCCGACGCAGGCAGGAAATCGAATTGAAACAAGTAGTTGGATGACCGAGCGCATCCATCGACATATGTGCGCCGCCATTGGTGATCTGCTTGATGGCCTTGACCACATTTTCGGCTTGGGCGGCATTGACGGTCGCAACCGCGCCGATCTTGCGGGCGAAATCCAGCTTGTCCTCGGCAAGGTCCACCGCCACCACATTGGCGCCCATGGCCGACGCGATCATCACCGCCGACAGGCCCACGCCGCCGCAGCCATGCACGGCCACCCACTCGCCCGGCGTCACCCGTCCCTGGTCCACGACGGCACGGAAGGACGTGACGAAGCGGCAGCCGAGGCTGGCGGCGGTGGCGAAATCCATCGTTTCGGGCAGGCTGACGAGATTGGTGTCGGCGAAGTCGATGGCCACATATTCGGCGAACGAGCCCCAGGCGGTGAAACCCGGCTGGAACTGGTGCTCGCATACCTGCTGGTTGCCGCTGGCGCACTCGAAGCAGCGGCCGCACGCAGCCACGAACGGCACGGTGACACGCTGGCCCGCCTTCCACCGGCTCACCCGCTTGCCGGCGGCCACGACCGTGCCGGCGAGTTCATGCCCGGGCACATGCGGCAGGTGGATATCGGGATCGTGCCCCATCCAGCCATGCCAGTCGCTGCGGCACAGTCCCGTCGCCTCCACCTTGATGACCACGCCTTCCGGTGAGGGCGTCGGGTCGGGTACGGTGCGCAATTCGGGTTTTTCACCGAATTTCTCGAACAATACGGCTTTCATCGGGGGTCCTTACAATTGTTCGGCGTCGATCTGGTTCTGCGGCGCGGCCTTCAGGAAGGCCGGCAGGTCCATGCAGGCGGCGTGGATGCGCGAGATCGTCGGATAGGGGCTCATGTCGACATGGAAGCGGGCGTTGCTGGCCACCTGGGCCACCAGGCATATGTCGGCGAGGCCGGGTATCTCGCCATGGCAGAAAGTGCCCGTCTGCGACGAAGAAGAAAGCATCTTCTCAAGAGGTTGAAACCCTTCATTCACCCAATGCCGGAACCAGTTGGCGACATCCTCGTCGCCCGCGCCGAACAGGGCGCGGAGGCTGGTCAGCACCCGCAGATTGTTCACCGGATGGATGTCGCAGGCAATCATCTGCGCCAGCATGCGCACACGCGCCCGTCCGGCCGCGTCACGCGGCAGCAACGGCGGCTCGGGCGCCGTCTCGTCGAGGAACTCGATGATGGCCAGCGACTGGCCAAGCACGGCTCCGTCCGTCCAGATCAGCGCCGGCACCAGCCCCTGCGGGTTGACGGCCAGGTAATCCGGCTCGCGATGCTCGCCGAAGCGCAGGTGATGCGGCACGTAACGGTAAGAAAGGCCCTTCATCTCCAGCGCGATCCGCACCCGGTAGGAGGTGGAGGAGCGCCAGTAGTTGTGAAGGACGATTTCGCTCACTGCGGCTGTCCGATCGTCAATTCGACCGTGCCGATGCCCTCGACCTCGCCGCTGGCGCGGTCGCCGGGCTGGAGGGCGCCGACGCCGGCCGGCGTGCCGGTGAAGATCAGGTCGCCCGGCTGGAGTTCCATGGCCTCGCTGCAGATGGCCACGATGTCGGCAACCGGCCAGATCATCTCGGTCAGGTCGCCGTCCTGGCGGACCTCGCCGTTGACGGCCAGCCGGATACGGCCCTTGCCGGGGTGACCAGCCTTTTCGACGGGCATCAGCGCGCCGCACGGCGCGGAGCGGTCGAAGGCCTTGGACCAGTCCCAGGGGCGCGCGGCCTTCTTGGCCACGTCCTGGAGGTCGCGCCGGGTAAGGTCGATGCCCACGCCGTAGCCCCACACGTGATCGAGCGCCTCCGCGCGCGGGATGCGGAAACCTCCCTTGCCGATCGCCACGACCAACTCGATCTCATGATGCAGGTTCTGCGTCAGGGGCGGATAGGGGATGGTGGCGCCCGAATCGACCACGGCATCAGCCGGCTTGGTGAAGAAGAACGGCGGGTCGCGCTCGTCATTGCCCAGTTCGCGCGCATGGGCCGCATAGTTGCGGCCGACGCAGAAGATGCGGCGCACCGGAAAGCGCGCCTTGCTGCCGGCGACGGCAAGCGAGGGCGGAACGGACAGGGGAAGGACAAAATCGGTCATGCTCTCAGGCTTCATCGGTTGCGACTCGTTTTCACAATCGGCCGATTTGGGCGGGTGGGCAAGCATGGCGTTCGCAAACTTTGCCTGCCTCCGGGATCGCTATACTATTTGGCAATAACGCAGCGCGCCTAAGGCGCTATCCTTGCCCAACCATCGGCCGCACGCCGCAAGACGGGAGCTTGAAAGCCCGACCAATGTCAGCCGCCAGTGAAGCCGCCCGGTTCCTCATCATCGACGACCACCCGCTGTTCCGCGAGGCCCTCCACAGCGCCGTGCACAGCGCTTATCCCGAAGTCGACACGGTCGAGGCGCGTTCGATCGCCGAGGCCCTGGACATGCTGGCCGGCCAAAAGCCCTTCGATCTGGCGCTGCTGGACCTGTCCATGCCCGACGTGCACGGATTCGAGGGCCTGCTCCAGCTTCGTACCCGCTATCCGCGCCTGCCGGTGCTGGTCGTATCGGGCCACGAGGATGCCAAGATCATCGCCGAGGCGCTGTCTTACGGGGCGGCGGGCTTCGTGCCGAAATCGGCGCGCAAGGACGAGCTTGCCGCCGCCATCCGTTCGGTGATCGAAGGCGCGGTCTATGTGCCGGATACCTACGAGGGCAGCCAGCCCGATGCCGACAGCGCCGACCGCGCCGACATGGTGCAGCGCCTGGCGAGGCTGACGCCACAGCAGTTGCGGGTCCTGCAGATGTTGCGCCAGGGCATGCTGAACAAGCAGATCGCCTTCGAACTGCAGGTGGGCGAGACGACCGTGAAGGCGCATGTCTCGGAGATCCTGCGCAAGCTCAACGTCTACTCCCGGACCCAGGCGGTGATCGAGGTGTCCAAGCTCGACAGCGCCGAACTGTTTCGCGACCAGACCGGACTTTGACCGGCCGACAGCCGCAATCTCGGACGGAGCCGCGGATCGGCACTCCGCGCATCGTTCGTGCCAGATTCCGGCATGACAGGGGAAAGCGGCATGCCGGAAGGAACCTACGCCAGCAGATGCGCCAGCAGCGCGCGAAGCTGCGCCGGTTTCAGCGGCTTGCGCATGACCTCGATGCCGGCCGCGCGGGCGGCTGCGGCGATTTCGTCCGAGGGGTCGGCGGTGACGATCAGCGCCGGCACCGGCCGGCCGAGATATTCTCGTACCTCCGCGATGGTGCTGGTGCCGAGATCGCCGAGATCGAGATGCTGGTCGGCTATGACGATGTCGGGAATCCAGGCGGTGTCGCCCAGCGCGTCCAGCGCGTCGTCGGTGGAGGCGGCGCCGCGCACCGCGCATTGCCAGCGCTCCAGCAGCGACGTCATGGCGCCGCGCACGTCGGCGTCGTTCTCCACCAGCAGCACCTTGGAGCCGAACAGCCCGTAGCCGGGCGGACGCTCCATCTCACCCGCCGCTAAGACGGGTTCGGCGGCGACGCCCTCGGCCAGCGGCACGTCGATGTGGAAGATGGTGCCGCGCCCGATGCGCGAGGAGAAGGTGACCGGGTGGCCCAGCGCTCCGGCCATGCGCCGCACGATGGCAAGCCCGAGCCCCAGTCCTGCGCTCTGGCCGGCATCGCTTCCGGCGGCCGCCCGGTGGAATTCCTCGAACACGGCCTCGCGCTCGTGGTCGGGAATGCCGCAACCGGTGTCGGCGACGTCGATCCTGACGGTCGCGCCGCGCCGGCGGATGCCGACCAGCACGCCGCCCGCCTGGGTGTAGCGCAGGGCGTTCGACAGCACGTTCTGGAGGATGCGGCGCAGGAGGGTGCGGTCGGAGCGTACCATGACGCCGGCCGGCCGGAACTTCAGCTTCAGCCCCTTCATCCCGGCCATCGGCTGGAAATCCGAGCGCAGCGCCGAAAACAGCGTCTCCAGGTTGACGTCGGAGATTTCCGGCTGGACCACGCCCGCATCCAGCTTGGAAATGTCCAGCAGCGTGCGCAGCAGGTCGCCCATGGTCTCCAGCGAGCGTTCCACCTGCCGCACCAGCTTGCGGCCTTCGTCGCTGGTCTGCACCTCGGCCAGCGCCGAGACGGAAAGATGCGCGGCGTTGAGCGGCTGTAGCACGTCGTGGCTGGCTGCCGCGAGAAAGCGCGTCTTGGAAAGGTTCGCCTGCTCGGCGCTTTCTTTCGCGGCGCTCAACTCGATATTGGACTGCTCAAGCCGCCGCAGGGTCTGCTGCAATTCCTCCGTGCGCGTGCGCACCCGGTTCTCCAGCAGGATCGCCGTCTGGAACAGGGAAAAGGCGTTGCCCTGCTGGTCCATCGACCGCTCGACGCGGCTGACGAGGGCGGCGTTGATCTTCTTCAGCCTTTCGATGTCGTCCACGTCGCCCAGCGCCATGACGGCCCCCGCTATTCCGCCGCCTGCCGCTGGCCGAAGGCAATGCCGGTGAAGGTCTGGTTGAGGTGCATGGAGCGGTACTGTTCGCCATAGGTGCCGAAGCCGATCACCCGGTTGGTTCGGTACAGTTCGGAAATATCCCGGAAAACCTGCCGGTTGCGCGCGTCGAGCCGGCGCAGCACGCAGTCGAAGCCGAGGATCAGGTCGATGCCGTCGAGCCGCGCCTCCACTTCCCTCAGCGCCGCGCGCGTCGATTCCACCATCCCCTTCGGCTGGGCGATGGACAGCACCACCCCGTCGTCTATGGCGCAGAAGAAGGACAGCGAGCCGTCCGGATTCACCTTCTGGATCGAGCGGCAGTAATATTCGCCACCCACCTTCACCACGACCGGATGCGAGGCGAAGCTCATCGGAGTGAGCGTGTGCGGCGTCATGCCGACCGAGGCGGCATATTCCTGCGCAGCCACGCCGGCGTTGAATTCGCGCACGATGCGGCGCTCGGGGTCGGAGGCGGTCACCACCAGCTTCTCGCCGGTCGGGACGAAATTGTCGGTCTTGAAGACGTGGAACGGGATCGGCGTCGCCACCAGCACGATGATGGCGCTGTCGGTAGTCACGCGTCCGTCGCGGATCAGGCGCGTGGTCTCGAACTTCAGGTCGTCGCCGGCCGAGCCGCCGATGAGGGGAATGTCGTCCAGCCCCCAGTGGATGGCGGAGGTGACGGCCTCCTCGGCATAGGACAGGCCGTCGATGAAGCAGAGCGCAAAGACGTTGCCGCCAGGTCCGGCGTCCGCTCCGTTGCCCGCGGGCGCACGCAGCCTGCGCCGCAGCGCCTCGACCTCGGTGGTGATGCGGTCCATGCCGGAGGTGGAGATGCCTTCCACCATGGCGCTGGCGACGGTGAAGGCGGCGGAGGGGAACAGCATGGCCAGGACGTGGCCATCCTCCAGCCCCCGGGGCGTGATCTCGCCGGCGGTCGAACAGCCGGCATGGGCAAGCGCGGGAGCATGGGCGCGCAGCGCGGCGGCCAGGACTTCGGCATCCACGAGGCTCTGGGAGAAGAACAGCAGCGCGAAGCCGGCGCCTGCCGCCTCGGCCTCCTGCGCCAGCGCGCAGGCAAAAGCGTCCATGTCGGGCTCATCGGTGGTGAGCGCCGTCAGGCCGCATCCATAGCGCGTGCGAAGACAGGCCAGCCCATTCCTCCCGCGGTCGCCCCGGCATTGCCGGCGCAACATTGTTGCCGCTGCGCATGCGCTTGGCAATGGCCGCGCGCCGGCGCGCATGACCGAAAGTACAATATACGGCGTCCGGGGCCGATAGCATTCTCGTGAGCAATCGAGGCAGGGCTGGCCTTGCCGGTCGTTATGCGAGATAAGAATAGCGGTGTGCCGGTGAGGAGGGCGTGCCCGGCGGCCGATACCAAGGTTCAGCACCCAGGGAGGCTTCATGTCTGACGTGACGTTGACAGTGAATGGAAGACGGGTCAGCGCGACCGTCGAAGACCGCACGCTGCTGGTCCATTTCTTGCGCGAGCACCTGGGGCTGACCGGCACCCATGTCGGCTGCGACACCTCGCAATGCGGCGCCTGCGTCGTCCATGTCGACGGCAAGGCAGTGAAATCCTGCTCCATGCTCGCCGCGCAGGCGTCCGGCTCGACCGTGGTGACGATCGAAGGTCTGGCGGACGGCGCCGATCTGCACCCCGTTCAGGCCGCCTTCAAGGAGCATCACGGCCTGCAATGCGGGTTCTGCACGCCCGGCATGATCATGACCGCCACCGATATGATCCGCCGCCACCCGGAAGGGCTCGACGAAACGACCGTGCGGGCCGAACTGGAGGGCAATATCTGCCGCTGCACCGGCTATCACAACATCGTCAAGGCGATCCTCGCGGCGGCGAAGGCGATGGCGGGCGAAGGTACGGCGAAGGCGGCTTAGTGAATGGTGAACAGGGAATGGCCTGAGGGGTACGTTTCGGCCATTCACCATTTTCCCATTCACCGGATTCCGGGAGGAAGATTCTGATGGGTATTGAAGGCATCGGCGCCCGCGTCGCGCGCAAGGAAGACAAGAGATTCATCACCGGTGCCGGCCGCTATGTCGACGACATGGTCGTGCCGGGCATGAAGCATGCCGCTTTCGTGCGCAGCCCGCACGCGCATGCCGAGATCGTCGGCATCGACGTGGACAAGGCCCGCGGCATGCCGGGCGTGATCGACGTGCTGATCGGCAAGCAGCTCAAGGCGGATGGTATCGGCAACCTCATCTGCGGCTGGATGATCCACTCCAAGGACGGCACGCCGATGAAGATGGGCGCATGGTCGCCGCTGGCTGTCGACCGGGTGCGCTATGTCGGCGACGCGGTCGCCATCGTGGTGGCCGACACCAAGGGCCAGGCGCGCGATGCGGCCGAGGCGGTCGAGATTGCCTACAACGAGCTTGCTTCGGTGGTCGATGCCTCCAAGGCGATGGACGCCGGGGCGCCGCAGATTCATCCTGAGGCCGACAACAACCTGATCTTCGATTGGGAGATCGGCAACGCCGCCGAGACGGAAGCCGCCTTCCAGAAGGCCGCGCATGTCGTCAAGATGGACATCGTCAACAACCGGCTGGTTCCGAATGCCATGGAGCCGCGCGCCGCACTTGGCGTCTACGACAAGGCGGAGGACCACTACACCTGCTGGACCACCTCGCAGAATCCGCATGTCGCGCGCCTGGTCATGAGCGCCTTCTACAACGTGGCGCCGGAAAACAAGCTGCGCGTCATTGCCCCCGATGTCGGCGGCGGCTTCGGTTCCAAGATCTACATCTATCCGGAAGAGATCGTGTGCCTGTGGGCCTCGAAGAAGACGGGCGTGCCGGTCAAATGGGTGGCCGACCGCACCGAAAGCTTCCTGACCGACGCTCATGGCCGCGACCACCACACCCATGCCGAAATGGCCTTCGACCAGGACTACAAGATCATCGGCTTCAAGGTGGAGACCAAGGCCAATCTGGGCGCCTACATGTCGCTGTTCTCGTCGGCGACGCCGACCTATCTCTACGCCACGCTCCTGTCGGGCCAGTACGATATCCCGGCGATCCACGCCAACGTGAAGGCGATCTACACCAACACCGCGCCGGTCGATGCCTATCGCGGGGCAGGGCGCCCCGAAGCCGCCTTCAACGTGGAGCGCATGCTGGAAGTGGCGGCGCGCCAGTTCGGCATGTCGCCGGCCGAATTGCGGCGCAAGAACTTCGTCACCACCTTCCCGCACCAGACGCCGGTCATCATGAACTACGATGCCGGCGACTTCGCCGCCTCGCTCGACGCAGCGATGAAGGCCGCCGACTATGTGGGCTTCGAACAGCGCCGCGAAGCGGCGAAGAAGGCGGGCAAGCTGCGGGGCATCGGCTTCAGTTGCTATATCGAGGCCTGCGGAATCGCGCCGTCGGCGGCCGTCGGCAGCCTGGGCGCCGGCGTCGGTCTCTGGGAAAGCGCGGAAGTGCGGGTCAATGCCGTCGGCACGATCGAGGTCCTGACCGGTTCCCATAGCCACGGCCAGGGTCATGAAACGACCTTCGCCCAGCTTGTCGCGCAGCGTCTTTCCGTTCCGATGGACTCCATCTCGATCGTCCACGGCGACACCGACAAGGTGCAGATGGGCATGGGCACCTATGGCTCGCGCTCGGGCGCGGTCGGCATGTCGGCCATCGTGAAAGCGCTCGACAAGGTGGAAGCCAAGGCGCGCAAGATCGCCGCCCATCTGCTGGAGGCGGATGAAAGCGACATCGTCATCGAGGACGGTGCGCTGAAGGTCGCCGGCACGGACAAGTCGGTGCCGTGGTTCCAGGTGGCGCTTGCCGCCTATACCGCGCACAACCTGCCCGCCGGCATGGAGCCGGGGCTCAAGGAAACGGCCTTCTACGATCCGGCCAACTTCACCTTCCCGGCCGGCTGCTACATCTGCGAGGTCGAGATCGACCCCGAAACAGGCATGACCGACATCATCCAGTTCGTGGCGGCAGATGATTTCGGCAACATCATCAACCCGATGATCGTCGAGGGCCAAGTGCACGGAGGCGTCGCGCAGGGCATCGGCCAGGCGCTTCTGGAAGGGGCGAACTACGACGACGGCGGCCAACTCCTGACGGCCAGCTATATGGACTACACCATGCCGCGCGCCGGCGACCTGCCGTCGTTCAAGGTGTCCACGACCAGCACGCCGTCGCCGTCCAATCCGCTCGGCCTCAAGGGCTGCGGCGAAGCGGGTGCCATCGGCTCGCCGCCCGCCGTCATCAACGCGATTACGGATGCGATCGGTTCGGAGGACATCACCATGCCGGCCACCCCGCAAAAGGTCTGGGCGGCGATCCGCGCGGCGAAGCACTGAGGAGGACGCCATGTATTCGGTCAATTATCACCGTGCCGCCTCGGTCGAGGACGCCGCCAAGCTGCTCGGCAGCGGCGAGGCGAAGCTGCTGTCGGGGGGCATGACGCTGATTCCGGCCATGAAGACGCGGCTTGCCGCGCCCTCCGATCTGGTCGACATTTCACGTATCGACGCCTTGAAGGGCGTCACGATTTCCGGCGACACCGTCACCATCGGCGCGGCGACCACGCATTACGAGGTGGCCAACGACGCCGGCCTCAATAAGGCATGCCCGGCACTGGCGCATCTGGCCTCGCTGATCGGCGACCCCGCCGTGCGCCACAAGGGCACCATTGGCGGTTCGGTGGCCAACAACGACCCGGCCGCCGACTATCCGGCCGCGCTTCTGGCGCTCGGGGCCACCATCGCGACCAACAAGCGCAGGATCGCGGCCGACGACTTCTTCACCGGCCTGTTCGAGACGGCGCTGGAGGACGGCGAAATCATCACCTCCATTTCCTTCACAGCGCCTGCCCGCGCCGCCTATGAGAAGTTCCGCAACCCGGCATCGCGCTACGCCATCGTCGGCGTGTTCGTGGCAAGGGGCAAGGACGGAGCCGTGCGCGCCGCCGTGACCGGTGCCGGAGGCGACGGCGTGTTCCGCTCGGCCGAAATCGAGTCCGCTCTGGCCGGCAATTTCGATGCCGCCGCCGTGAACGGCGTCACCATCCCGGCCGATGCGCTCATGACCGACATCCATGCCTCGGCCGAATACCGCGCCCATCTGGTGGCAGTGATGGCAAAGCGCGCGGTGGCTGCCGCCAGCGCCTGACGCTTGTCAGTCCAAAGCCATGGACGGCCGGCTCCCACGCCGGCCGTTTTCATGTCCTGCATGCCTGGCAGGTATCAATCGGGAAAGAGCAGCGAGACGCTTGCGCCCGCATGGCGCTCCAGCCGGCCGGCAAGGTCCAGTTCCAGCAACACCATAAACACCTGTGCGGGGTGCAGGCCGGTGTGGCGAATGATCTCGTCGACCCCGACCGGCACAGGACCGAGCGCCTCGATCACGCGTGTACGATCGTCGTCGCCGGGCGGCGGCGTAGCAGCAAAGTCGGGTGGCTCCTCCAGCGTGTGCGACAGCGACCGTTCCGCTCCCGCCAGCGGCGCCAGCGCCTGCATGATGTCGGCGGGCTCCGTGGTCAGGATGGCACCGTCCTTCAGAAGCCCGTTGGTGCCGCCGGCGCGGGGGTCGAGCGGCGAGCCCGGCACGGCGAAAACCAGACGGCCCATCTCGGCGGCGAGCCGTGCGCTGATGAGCGAGCCGGAGCGCTTCGCCGCCTCGACGACCAGCAGTCCGAGCCCGAGGCCGGCGACGATGCGGTTGCGACGCGGAAAATCCTGCGCGCGCGGCTGCCAGCCGAACGGCATTTCAGAAACCACCGCGCCGCGCGCGGCGATCTCCTCGAACAGTTCCGCGTTCTCGGGCGGGTAGGGCATGTCCAGCCCGCCGGCCAACACGGCCACGGTGCCTGTGGCAAGGGCGCCCTGGTGCGCGGCCGTGTCGATGCCGCGCGCCAATCCGGATATGATGGAATAGCCTTCCCGCCCGAGTTCGGCGGCGAAATTACACGCCAGCTTGATGCCGGCCAGCGAAGCGTTGCGGGAGCCGACGATCGAAACCCCGGGCAGATGAAACACATCGGCGTTGCCCTTCACCGCGAGTACAGGCGGCGGATGATCGACCGCCTTCAGGATCGGCGGATAGTCCGGTTCGCCGAGGCAGACGAAGCGGCACCCAAGGCGGTCCGCGGTGTCCATTTCCGCTTCCGCCTCGTCCACGGAAGGGATGCGGATGCGCCGCATGGCGCCGCCCGCAAGAGTCAGCTCCGGCAGCATGGCGATGGCGTTTTCCGCCGAGCCATATCGGTTGATGAGGTCGCGGAACGTCGCAGGCCCGACATTGGGCGTTCGGATCAGGCGCAGCCAGGCACGGCGCTGCCGGTCGCTCAGGCGCGGACCGGCGGCAGCGGCGCTCATCCCTTGGCCCCGATCTTGCCCTCCGTGCCGGCTCTGAGGCGCGCGATGTTGGCGCGGTGCCGGTAGAAGACCAGCACGCTCATCAAGGCGAAAGCAAGCGCGAACTCGTAGCGGCCCAGTGCGGCCAGCGCGACCGGCACGGCCACGCACGCCGCCAGCGCGGCGAGCGAAGAATAGCGGAACAAAAGCGCCACGAGCAGCCAGACGGCGGCGAAGATCAGCGCAACGCTCCACGCCAACCCGATCAGCACGCCGAGATAGGTGGCCACTCCCTTGCCGCCCTTGAAGCCCAGCCAGACCGGAAAGAGGTGGCCGACGAAGGCGCCGAAGCCCGCCAGGGCACCGAGAGAGGCACCGTAACGGGCGGCGATCAGGGCCGGCAGGAGCCCTTTCAGCGCATCCAGCAGCAAGGTCGCGGCGGCAAGACCCTTATTGCCGGTGCGCAGCACATTGGTGGCGCCGATATTGCCGGAGCCGATCTTGCGCACGTCGCCGAGCCCGGCCGCACGCGTCAGCAGCAGGCCGAAGGGTATTGAACCGCACAGATAGCCGGCGACGAGCGCGTAGAGCATGGAAAGCGTCATTGGTCCCCCGTCGCCTGCAGCTTCTGTTCGGCAGCTAGGCAGCAAACACTGTGCGGCCCGCGACCATGGTTTGCAAGACCCTGCCTTGCAGCCGGGCGCCCTCGAAGCAGGTGTTCTTCGAACGCGAGCGGATGCCGGCTTCGCTGACGATCCAGGGTTCGTCGAGGTCGACCAGCGCAAGATCCGCGGGAGCGCCTGGCTTCAGCGTTCCGCCCGGCAGGCCGAACAGCCGGGCAGGGGCGGTGGACAGCACTTCCACCAGCCGGAGCAGCGGCAGATCGCCATTGTGGAAAAGCCTGAGCGCCACCGAAAGCAGCGTCTCCAGTCCGATCGCGCCGGCGGCGGCGTCGGCGAAGGGCAGGCGCTTGGTGTCGACGTCCTGCGGGTCGTGCGAGGAGGAGACGAGGTCGATGGTGCCGTCGCGTAGCGCCTCTACCATCGCCAGCCTGTCCTCCTCGGCGCGCAGCGGCGGGGTGAGGCGGAAGAAGGTGCGGTATTCGCCGACGTCGTTCTCGTTGAGCGCAAGGTTGTGGATCGCCACGCCCGCCGTTACGTCGGCGCCATCGGCCTTGGCGCGGGAAATGGCCGCCGCCGACATTGCGGTCGAGATCTTGGCGGCATGGTAGGTGCCGCGCGTCAGCCGGGCCAGTGCCAGATCGCGCTCCAGCGGGATGGTCTCGGCCTCGCGCGGGATGCCCGGCAGCCCGAGCCAGCTCGCATAAAGCCCTTCGTTCATGACGCCGGCCGAGGCGAGATCGGCGTCTTGCGTCTCATGCACGATGACGGCGCCGAAGTCGCGCGCATAGGTCAGCGCCCGGCGCATGACCAGGGAGTTCGCGATCGTATGGCGCCCATCGGTGAAGGCCACGCAACCCGCTTCGCGCAGCAGGCCGAATTCCGTCATCTCGCGGCCTTCGAGCCCTTTGGTGATGGCCGCGGCCGGGAAGACGTTGACGAGGGCGGTGTCGCGCGCCGTGCGCAGCACGAATTCCACCAGCGCCACATTGTCGATGGCCGGGTGGGTGTCCGGCATCATCACCAGCGAGGTGACGCCGCCGGCGGCGGCAGCGACGCTGGCCGAGGCGATGGTCTCGCGATGCTCGCCGCCCGGTTCGCCGATGAAGACGCGCGAATCGACCAGCCCGGGCATGATCGTCCTGGCCGTGCAGTCGATGACGCCGGCACCTTCCGGCGCACCCTGGTTCAACGCAGAGGCGCCGGCGGCTGCGATCTTGCCGCCTTCCACCACGACGGAGCCGATCTCGTCGATGCCGCGCGAGGGATCGACGATGCGGGCGCGTTCAAAGACCGTGACCGTCATGCGCCGCGCCCTTCCTGGTTGCGGCGCGGGTCGAGCAAGGCTTCCATCACCGCCATGCGCACGGCCACTCCCATCTCCACCTGTTCCTGGATGACGCTCTGCGGCCCGTCGGCGATGGCCGAGGCGATCTCGACGCCGCGGTTCATCGGGCCGGGATGCATGACCAGCGCGTCGGGCTTGGCCGCTTTCAGCTTGTCTGCGTCGAGGCCGAAATAGCGGAAATATTCACGCACCGACGGCACGAAGGCACCTTCCATGCGCTCGCGCTGCAGGCGCAGCATCATCACCACGTCGGCGTCCTTCAGCCCTTCGGCCATGGACCGGTGGACGATCACGCCCATCTGCTCGATGCCGGCTGGCAGCAGCGTGGAGGGCGCCACGACCCGCACCTGGGCGCCCAGTGCGTTGAGCAGGATGATGTTGGAGCGAGCCACGCGCGAATGCAGGATGTCGCCGCAGATCGCCACGATCAGCTTGGAAATGTCGCCCTTGGCGCGGCGGATGGTGAGTGCGTCGAGCAGCGCCTGGGTCGGATGCTCGTGCGTGCCGTCGCCGGCATTGACCACCGAGCAGCCGACCTTCTGGGCCAGCAACGCCGCCGCGCCCGCCGACTGATGGCGGATGATGAGGATGTCGGGGCGCATGGCGTTCAGCGTGATCGCTGTATCGATCAGCGTCTCTCCCTTCTTCACCGAGGAGCTTGCCACCGACATGTTCATGACGTCGGCGCCGAGCCTTTTTCCCGCCAGTTCGAAGGAGGACTGCGTGCGGGTGGAGGCTTCATAGAAGAGGTTGATCTGCGTGCGGCCGCGCAGGGCCGACGTCTTCTTCTCCGGCTGGCGCGAGATCGCCACCGCGCGGTCTGCGCGCTCTAGAAGCAATTCTATGTCGGCTGGGGAAAGCTCGCGTATGCCGAGCAGGTGGCGGTGGGGGAAAAGCGGCAGGGGCGCGGCGTCTGTCATCACAAGCGGCTGCTATAGGGCCGGTGGCCGGCGCGGGCAAGCGCCGGTTCTGGATTGCGGGATTTTCTCCCGGTATTTTTACCGCTCCTGCGCTATAAACCGGGCGCCGGCCGCGGATTCGCGGGCGTCGCCGAGAAAAGGATGAGGCGTGACAGAAGAGGTAGCGAACCAGTCCCCGCCGCTGACGGGCGGCAACGCATGGCGGGGCGATCCGTTGCTGATCCAGCTTGCCGAACGCTTTTCCGAACCGGTGCGCAAGGAATTGGACGGGTTGGGCCGCTTCGTGCTGAGCCAGGAAGCGCAGGAGCTGGCCCGGCTGGCGAATATCGAGACGCCGAAGCTTCGAACCTACGACCGCCAGGGCCGCCGCATCGACCAGGTGGAATACCATCCGGCCTATCATGCGCTGATGCGCCGCTCGGTCGCGTCCGGCCTGCATTCCTCGGTGTGGGAAAATGGCGAGGCCGAGACAGGCCGCCGGCACCAGGTGCGTGCTGCCCGGTTCTATCTGACGGCCGAGCTGGAGACCGGCCATCTGTGCCCCATCACCATGACCAGCGCCTCGCTCGCGGCGCTTATGGCCAATACCAAGCTGTTCCGGGAATGGGCGCCGCGCGTGACGACGCGCAAATACGACCATTCGCAGAAGCCGCCGGTGGAAAAGGCGGGGCTTACGCTCGGCATGGGCATGACCGAGAAGCAGGGCGGCACCGACGTGCGCGCCAATGTCACCAAGGCGGAGCGCGCCGGCTCCAGCGGCTTTTACAGGCTTTCCGGCCATAAATGGTTCATGTCGGCGCCGATGTCGGACGCCTTCCTGGTGCTGGCGCAGGCCCCCGAGGGCCTGTCTTGCTTCCTGGTGCCGCGCGTGCTGGGCGACGGGTCGGGAAACGGCTTCCGTTTCCAACGGCTGAAGGACAAGCTGGGCAACCGCTCCAACGCGTCTTCGGAGGTGGAGTTCGAGAACGCCATCGGCGAGATGGTGGGCGAACCGGGCGCCGGCGTCCGCACCATCATGGACATGGTGACGCTGACGCGGCTGGATTGCGCGGTCGCCTCCTCGGCGATCATGCGCGCGGCCCTTGGCGAAGCGGTTCACCACACACGTCATCGCAAGGTGTTCGGCGCAAATCTCATGGATCAGCCCCTGATGCAGCGCGTGCTCGCCGACATGGCGCTGGACGTGGCGGCGGCGACCGCATTGTCGTTCCGTCTCGCCCGTTCCTTCGACGATGCCGCGAGCGACCGCGGCGAGGCGGCATTCGCGCGGGCCATGACCCCCGTGGTCAAGTACTGGGTTTGCAAGATCGCCCCGGCGCTGATCTACGAGGCCATGGAATGCCTGGGCGGCAACGGCTATGTCGAGGAGGCGCCGCTCGCCCGCTACTATCGCGAGGCGCCTGTGAACGCGATCTGGGAAGGATCCGGCAACGTCATGGCGCTGGACGTGCTGCGCGTGCTTTCGCGTGCGCCTGCGCTGTTCGAGGAGGTGCTGGCCGGCATCGATCGCGACCTCGGCACCGGCGGGCGCGGCACCATCGGCGTGCTCAGGGCGGCCATGCAGGTGGCGGCGTCCGACGAGGGGTCGGCGCGGCTTCTGACCGAGCAGCTCGCCCTGTCGGCGGCTGCGGCGGAATTGCGGCGGCTCGGGGCAGGGCGCATCGCCGACGCCTTCGTGGAGACGCGACTGGGCGGCCAGTGGCGCACCACTTACGGCATGCTCGATTCGCGCCACGATGCGCGCATGATCCTCGATACGCTCTATCCGCCATCGGTCTGAGCACGGTTTGGGCATGCGACAAGGCCCGGCTGTGGATTGCCGTTAACCTTAACAAATAGTTTCCATTGCGGCGGCGGCCGGCAAGGCCCACTGTCCGGCAGTCGAAGCAGGAACGGCCATGCGGCAGCGCCCTCCATCTTTCCCGATCTCAAGCCGGGCGCGTTTCTGCGCCCTGCGGACAGGTGAGCGTTGATGCGGACGCTGCTTCTGTTGTGGGCCGCCCCGCTGGCGCTGTTCTGGGGCTGGTTCTTCCTGTCGCTCAACGACATCAATTTCGGCTATGTGATGCTGAGCCGGCCGTTGCACGACCTCGTCTTCCAGCTCTACGGCGACATGCTGGGCATCGACCCGGCGCTCATTCCCGGCATGGTCGCCAAGGCCTGCATCGTCGATTCGCTTCTGGTGCTGGCGATATGGGCTTTCCGCCGTCGCCGCACCATCATGGGCTGGGTCAGGGGAATTGCGGCTCGTCGCGGCCAATCGCCTGAAGGCGGTCCAGAACTCCCTGCAGAATGAAGGCGGCGGCGGCCGAGTCGATTTTCTGAGCCCGCTTGCGCCGGGAAAAATCCATCTCGATGAGCGTCCGTTCGGCGGCGACGGTGGACAGCCGTTCGTCCCAGAAGGCGAAGGGAAGGGCGCTCAGCGGCGCCATGTTGCGCACGAACGCGCGCGACTTCTGCGCGCGCGGCCCTTCCGACCCGTCCATGTTGACGGGCAGCCCGATGACGGCGGCGCCGACATTTTCCTTTTCCAGCGCCGCCAGAAGGGCGGCCGCGTCGAGCGAGAATTTTTTTCGCATGATGACCGGGCGCGGATGGGCGAAGGAAAGGCCCCGGTCCGAGACGGCAACGCCGATGGTCTTGTCGCCCAGGTCCAGCCCGGCAAGCACGCGTCCGCCGGCCAGATGGCGCCTCAGTTCTTCGATCGCGACGACACCCACGCGCTTTCCTTTGACATGGCCGGCCAGCGCTCTATCCTTCCATACCTCGATACATGAAGGAATTCACTGGCAATGAAACTCACCTGGTACGGTCATTCCGCTTTCCGCGTCGAGACGCAAGGCGCCACCATCCTGATCGACCCGTATCTGGTGGGCAATCCTTCCTGGAATGGCGGCTGGGAAGGCCCGGCCGAGGGCGTCACCCACGTGCTTGTCACCCATGGCCATGACGACCATATCAGCGGCGCCGTTGAGGTGCTCAAGAAATCCGGCGCCATGCTGGTCGCCAATTTCGAGATCTGCATGTATCTGGTCGGCAAGGGCGTCGGCCAGGACAAGATAAACCCCGGCAATATCGGCGGCACGGTCGATTGCGGCGCCTTCACCACCACTTTTGTCCAGGCGTTGCATTCCTCCTCCTCGCAGGGGCAGGGCGGCGCCAACACCTATCTGGGCAATCCGGGCGGGCTGGTGTTGCATTTCCCGAACGACAAGACGCTCTACCACATGGGCGATACCGATATCTTTTCCGACATGGCTCTCGTCAACGAGCTGCACGAGCCGAAGATCGGCATCGTGCCGGTCGGCGACCGATTCACCATGGGCGGCGCGGTGGCGGCCCTTGCCTGTCGCCGCTTCTTCAAGTTCGAGACCGCCATACCCTGCCATTTCGGCACGTTCCCGCTGCTGGATCAGACGGCCGACAATTTCGTTTCCGGGCTGGAAGGCTCCGGCACCAAGGTCGCGCTGCCGAAGATCGGCGAGCCGTTCACCTTGTGACGCGGGGCCTCGGCTGCCCGGCGTAGCCGGTTGCGCCCGCCGCGCCGGGCCGCTATAGCGCGAGCAGGTTTTTCCGAGGCAATGATATGTCCGTAGATCGAGAGACAGTGAAGCGCGTGGCGCGCCTCGCCCGCATCGCGGTGAGCGAGGAAGATGCCGAGCGCATGACCGGCGAGTTGAACGTGATTCTCGGCTTCGTCGAGCAGTTGAACGAGGTCGACGTCACCGGCGTAGAGCCGATGACCTCGGTGGCGCCCATGGCCATGAAGAAGCGGCAGGACGTCGTCACCGACGGCAACAAGGCCGCCGACATCGTTGCCAACGCGCCGGCCACGGAAGAGAATTTTTTCCTTGTCCCCAAAGTGGTGGAATAGCGTCGCTTTTCCCGCTTCGGCCGCCCCGCTCCTGTAAAAAAGACCCTGTCCGATGACCGACCTGACCCGACTGACGATCGCCGAAGCGCGCAGCAAGCTGAAGGCCAAAGAAATCCGCGCCGTCGAGCTGACGGACGCCTATCTGGCGGCGATCGACCGCGTCAACCCGGCGCTCAATGCCTATATCGCGGTCACCCACGACAAGGCGCGCGATATGGCGGGCGCCTCGGACGTGAAGTTGGCGAAGGGGCAGGGCGGCGCGCTGGAAGGCATCCCGCTGGGGATAAAGGACCTGTTCGCCACCGAAGGCATCCACACGCAGGCGTGCAGCCATGTGCTGGACGGCTTCAAGCCGCATTATGAATCGACCGTCACCAGCAATCTTTGGGCCGACGGCGCGGTCATGCTGGGCAAGCTCAACATGGACGAGTTCGCGATGGGCTCGTCCAACGAGACGTCCTATTATGGCCCGGTGGTCAATCCCTGGCGGGCGGAAGGCTCCAACAAGCAGCTCGTGCCGGGTGGCTCCTCCGGCGGCTCGGCCGCTGCCGTCTCGGCTTTCCTGTGCGCGGGCGCCACCGCAACCGACACCGGCGGTTCCATCCGCCAGCCGGCGGCGTTCACCGGCACGGTCGGCATCAAGCCGACCTACGGACGCTGTTCGCGCTGGGGCATCGTGGCCTATGCCTCGTCGCTCGACCAGGCCGGGCCGATCGCGCGCGACGTGCGCGACGCCGCGATCCTGCTCAAGTCCATGGCCTCGGTGGACCCCAAGGACACCACGTCGACGGATCTGCCGGTGCCCGATTATGAAGCGGCGATCGGCCGCCCGGTGAGGGGCATGAAGGTAGGCATTCCGCGCGAATACCGCCTGGACGGCATGCCGCAGGAGGTCGAGGCGCTGTGGCAGAAGGGCATCGCCTGGCTGAAGGAGGCGGGAGCCGAGATCGTCGACATCTCGCTGCCGCACACAAAATATGCGCTGCCGGCCTACTACATCATCTCGCCGGCCGAGGCGTCGTCCAATCTCGCGCGCTATGACGGCGTGCGCTACGGCTTGCGCGTGCCGGGCAAGGACATCGTGGAGATGTACGAGAACACCCGCGCCGCCGGCTTCGGCCGCGAGGTGAAGCGCCGCATCATGATCGGCACCTATGTGCTGTCGGCCGGCTATTACGACGCCTACTACCTTCAGGCGCAGAAGGTGCGCACGCTCATCAAGAAGGATTTCGAGGACGCCTTCGCCGCCGGCGTCGACGTCATCCTCACGCCCGCCACGCCTTCGGCCGCCTTCGGCCTGGCCGACGAGGAGATGAGCGCGGATCCGGTCAAGATGTACCTCAACGACATCTTCACGGTGACGGTGAACATGGCCGGCCTGCCGGGCATCGCCGTGCCTGCGGGGCTCGACGCCAAGGGCCTGCCGCTGGGGCTGCAGCTCATCGGCCGGCCCTTCGACGAGGAAACGCTGTTCCAGACCGCCCATGTCATCGAACAGGCGGCAGGCAGGTTCCAGCCGCAGGCATGGTGGTAGCCGCGCGCGCTCCGGTTTCGCCGGTCGGCTGATTGTCCGCACGTCGCGGTGCGGCCGGCCAAGATAACCGGTTTGCAGGCGCGTGCGCAAAACGGCAGCCGGATGGCGCGAATTCCGTCGCGCGCTGTTGCCGGTTTCCTATATGTAGGCCAACGCTTGCTTTGGGAGATCCTCGCGTGTTCCTTTCGGTTTTCGACCTGTTCAAGATCGGCATCGGCCCGTCCTCGTCGCACACGATGGGGCCGATGACGGCGGCCACGCGCTTTCTTGCCGAATTGCTGTCGGACGACTGGCCGCGGCCAGCCGGCGCGAAGGTCGACCGCCTTGGCGCCAGCCTGCACGGCTCGCTGGCCTATACCGGCATCGGCCACGGCAGCGACCGCGCTGTCGTGCTGGGCCTGACCGGGCTCACTCCACAAAGCGTCGATCCCGACCATGTCGATACCATCATCGCCAAGGTGGCGGCCGAGAAGCGAATCGCTCCGCCCGGACACCCCTCCTACCGCTTCGATCCCGGCAAGGATCTCGTGCTGGACAAGAAGACGCCGCTGACCGGACATGCCAACGGCATGGCCTTCTATGCCTATGATTCCGGCGACCGGCTGCTCCTGAAACGCATCTATTATTCCATCGGCGGCGGCTTCGTGGTTTCCGAGGAGGAGTTGCAGCGCATGAAGACGCGCGGCTCGGTCAACACCGAGGGAAAGAAGGTGCCTTATCCCTTCAAGACGGCTGCCGAGATGCTCGCCATGGCGGCCAGGAGCGGCCTTTCCATCGCCGACATGAAGCGGACCAATGAGGAGACGCACATGCCGCGCGCGGAGCTCGATTCCGGCCTGGACGCGATCTGGGGCGCCATGCGCGGCTGCATCGAGCGCGGATTGACGCAGGAAGGCATCATGCCGGGCGGCCTGAAGGTGCGCCGCCGCGCCCGCCAGTTGCACGACAAGCTGCAGGAGGAATGGCAGCAGAACCGGCCCAATCCGGTGCTGGCCAACGACTGGCTGTCGATCTACGCCATGGCGGTCAATGAGGAGAATGCGGCAGGCGGGCGCGTGGTCACCGCACCGACGAACGGGGCGGCGGGAACGCTGCCGGCCGTACTGCGCTACTGGCTGCATTTCCACCCGGAAGCGGATCAGGCCAGCATCCGCGACTTCCTGCTCACCGCCGCGGCGGTCGGCGGCATCATCAAGACCAACGCCTCGATCTCCGGTGCCGAAGTCGGCTGCCAGGGCGAGGTGGGATCGGCTTCGGCGATGGCCGCCGCCGGCCTGTGCGCGGTCATGGGCGGCACGCCCGAGCAGGTCGAGAACGCGGCGGAGATCGCACTGGAGCATCATCTGGGCATGACCTGCGACCCCGTAGCCGGATTGGTGCAGGTGCCCTGCATCGAGCGCAACGCTCTCGGCGCGGTCAAGGCGGTGACGGCCGCCTCCCTTGCCATCAAGGGCGATGGAACACATTTTGTTCCGCTCGACGCGGCGATAGAGACCATGCGCCAGACCGGGCTGGACATGAACGAGAAATACAAGGAGACCAGCCTGGGCGGCCTTGCGGTCAATGTGGTGGAGTGCTGATGCGCCGCATGTGGAGAAACGGTTCAGGCCGTTGACGCGCGTCGGCGGCGGGCTAACGTGAAGCCATGGCTCTCAACCTGATAAAATTGTGCGTCGGCTGCGACAGCGTCGAGGACCTTGAGGAGTGGATCGCCTTCAGGCTCGACGAATGCCGACGGGCCGGGCAGCCCGTGGAGCAGTACCATACCACCCGTATGGTGCCGACGCGTGGCGCCGAGATCGTGGACGGCGGCTCGCTCTACTGGGTCATCAAGGGCTCGGTGCAATGCCGCCAGCTCATCACGGAGATCCGGCCCTTCACCGATGCCGAGGGCATCGGCCGTTGCCGCCTCGTGCTCGATCCGCATGTCGTGCGCACGCAGTGGCAGCCGCGTCGGGCCTTCCAGGGCTGGCGCTATCTGAAGCCTGAGGATGCGCCCGCCGACCTCGGAACGGGGCGCTCGGCGCTGGCCGAGATGCCTGCGAAGCTCAGACAGGACCTGGCCGAACTCGGCCTTCTGTGAGGCGCCGGCCTGGGGGCCATAACAAAAAAGCCGCCCCGAAGGACGGCTTTTTTGTTTTCGGCGGAAACCCCGAATTACTTGATCTTGGTTTCCTTGAACTCGACGTGCTTCTTGGCGACCGGATCGTACTTGCGAAACGACAGCTTCTCGGTCTTGGTGCGGCTGTTCTTGCTCGTCACGTAGAAGAAGCCGGTATCGGCGGTCGAAAGAAGCTTGATCTTGATGTTTGCGGCTTTGGCCATGATGTCAGTCCGTTGATGTCTGGGGTTCGAGCCGCAGGAGCACGGGCACGGCGCCCGGGCGCGGGAAACTTGGCGCGACACATAAAGAATGCGCCCGGAAAGTCAAGCCTTCGTGTCCCTCGTCGCCCGGCCGGACCGGCTCTCAGCTTGTGTGGGCAATGAGCTTGTTCACCGTCTCGGGGAAGAAATCGGGGCCGGCGCGGCGCTTGCCGAACATCATGTCGTATTGAAGGTAGCGAAAATCGCGGATCGCCGGGTCGGTCTCCTTTTGCTGCGCCCAGTCGGGCGTCGCCTCGCCATTGGCGTCGAAGAGCACGTTGCGGTCGACGATGCGGTAGCGTTCGCTGAGCGCGCCGAGGAAGCCCGTGTAGTAGGGGTGGGTGATGCCCGCCGCCTTGAGCACGTGGAAGGGCAGCAGGGCAGGGCTGATCGCGCCGGTCTGCTCGACCGGGCCGGTCCTGTTCGACCACAGCACCAGCGGGGTATTGTGGTGCCTGAGCATCTGGTCGGGGGCTTCCTTGCGGGGCGCGACGTTGTTCTTGAGGAAGCCGGTCTCGACATAGACGGGGCCGAGCGGGGGCAGGTGGTCGCCGAAGAAAGCGATCACGGTCGGCCGGTCGCGATTCTTAGCCCAGTCGATCAGGCGCTGCAGGCCGCGGTCGGCATCGGCTGCGCCCTCCGCATAGCTCTGCAGCGAATCGCGTGCCCACTGACTGGTGGAAGCCTGCACTGCGTGGGCGGCGTCTGGGTAGCGATTGGGCTCGTAAGGCCCATGGTTCTGGAGGCTTACGGCAAAGAAGAAGAACGGCGCGTCCGTCTCCTCGCCCTCGCGGATGATCTCGTCGGTCATCGATTCGTCGGAGGCCAGCGGCCCGCGCTTGATCATGGGCGGCAGGTTCTCCTCCGACTTGAAATCGTCGAAGCCGAAATCCTGGTAGACGTTGCCACGGTTCCAGAACCAGTTGGTGCCGGGGTGAATGGCCCGCGCCTCGTAGCCCTCGCTCTTCAGGAAGGTGGCCAGCGAGGGAACCGGCGCGCGCACATATTGCTGGTAGGGAATCGAGCCGGCCGGCAGGAACGCGTTGGAAAAGCCCGTCAGCGCCTCAAACTCGACATTGGCCGTCATGCCGCCGAATTCCGGCGAGAACACCGAACCCGATTGCAGCGACCGCACCGTCGGAATCGGGTCCGGCGTGATGGTGACGCCCGGCAGTTCCGTCGGATCCCAGAAGGATTCGCTCATCACGATAATGATGTCCGGCTTATCCGCCGGCACCGAGGCTGTGACCTGGGGCTTGGCGATGGCCGCGATGGCCTTGTCGGAATAGCCGGCGGGTGCCGTGACATGCGCCATCGGCACGTTGAGCGCGAAGGCCAGCGCGAACCCGTTGGAGTTGTAGTTCTCCTTCTGGTCCCACATCATCGGGATGATGTTCAGCCGGTCTCGCGTCCACGAGAATGTGGCGTAGTCCATGATGGAGACGAAAGAGGCCAGCAACGGGATGCACAATGCCAGCCGGGCGGCACGGCCCCGGTAGCTCATGACGCGGATTCGGCGGCAGCACTGACGCCAGGCGAAGATGAGCAGAGCCAGGACGCCTGCCAGCCCGGCGACCATGGCCAGGCCTGTCAGCGGCCTCTCACGGACCAGAAGCGGCAGAAGGTCGACGATCTGGCGAGCGAAGAGGAAATCGGTCGGATAGAGCGGATCGCCCAGATAGTGCGATTTCTGATGGCCGATGAAGGCCAGCGTCAGCGTCAGCGGCGCCACCAGGATCAGCGCCTGATATGCGCGGCCCAGCAACGCGTCCAGCGCGATCACCGTCAGCGTGAAAAGCACGATCGTCGTCCAGCCCGGCTTGAACGGCTGCAGGAAGAAGCCGGTCGTGGAGCCGAAATCACCCCGAAAAATCAGTTCGATGGCAAAGACGAGGGTGGCCGAAGCCAGAAGCGAATAGAAGCCGTAGCGGGCTGCGGGCCAAATCCGTGCGCTCCGCATTCCGGCGCGTGGCGGAATGCTCGTGCCCGCAGATGCGGCCATTGCTGTGTTTGCTCTGCCCGTCGCCAACTCCAACTCCCGGAACGCACGCGAAAATATGTCATTTAACTGTCATGAAACCGTCACGCAAACCCGGCGGTTGCGGCAAAAGCGGGACAAGCCGGCAAAAAATAGTGTCTGCCTTTAATCATGCGTGAGCGGCCCACGGCCTGCCGGCCGGCGGGACCCCGGCCGTCGGCGGGCTTGACTTGGCGGGGCCGCTTGCGCCACAGGCAGGCATCGAGAGACGGAACGGGGTCAGCAACATGGCGATCGCATTCACCTTTCCCGGACAGGGCAGCCAGGCCGTCGGCATGGGCAAGGACCTGGCCGATGCGTTCCCCGAGGCGCGGCGCGTCTTCGAGGAGGTCGACGAGGCGCTGGGCGAGAAGCTTTCCGCCGTTATCTGGGAAGGCCCGGAGGAGACGCTGACGCTGACGGCCAACGCCCAGCCGGCGCTCATGGCGGTTTCGCTCGCTGCCGTCAGGGCGCTGGAAGCGCGCGGCTTTTCGCTGAAGGACAAGGTCTCCTACGTCGCCGGCCACTCGCTCGGCGAGTATTCGGCGCTTGCCGCCGCAGGCTTCGTTTCCGTGGCCGATGCGGCGCGGCTCCTGCGCATCCGCGGCAACGCCATGCAGTCCGCCGTGCCTGTGGGCGAGGGCGCCATGGCCGCCATCATCGGGCTGGAGCAGGCCGACGTCGAAGCCGCCTGCGCCGAAGCCGCGAAGGGATCGGTTTGCCAGGTGGCCAACGACAATGGCGGCGGGCAGCTCGTCATCTCCGGCGCCAGGGCGGCGGTCGAACTGGCCGCCAGGCTGTGCACCGAAAAGGGCGCCAAGCGCGCGTTGATGCTGCAGGTGTCGGCACCCTTCCATTGCGCGCTGATGGCGCCGGCCGCCGAAGCGATGCGCGAGGCACTGGCCGGCGTGAAGAAAATTGCGCCGGCCGTGCCGGTCGTGTCGAACGTGTCCGTTGCGCCGACGAGCGATCCCGAAACCATCGCCAGCCGCCTGGTCGAGCAGGTGACGGGCCGCGTGCGCTGGCGCGAGACGGTGGAATGGTTCGGCGCCAACGGCATGACTACGCTCTACGAGGTGGGCGCGGGCAAGGTGCTGTCAGGCCTGGCCCGGCGCATCAACCGCGACATCGCCACGGCTTCCGTCGGCACGCCTGCCGACGTGGACGCGGCGCTGGCGACTTTGGGCTGACCTGTTACATTCGACCTCTCTTACCGGGAGAGCGTTCCAAGGAGACAACAATGTTCGATCTGACCGGCCGCAAGGCGCTTGTCACCGGGGCGACGGGTGGCATCGGCGAAGCGATCGCGCGCGTGCTGCACGCGCAGGGAGCGACCGTCGGGCTGCATGGCACCCGCATGGAGAGGCTCGAGGCGTTGGCTGCCGAACTGGGCGACCGGGTGAAGCTCTTCCCGGCGAATCTGTCCGACCGCGACGAAGTCAAGGCGCTCGGCCAGAAGGCGGAAGCCGAACTGGAGGGAGTGGACATCCTCGTCAACAACGCCGGCATCACCAGGGACGGGCTGTTCGTGCGCATGTCCGACGCGGACTGGGATTCGGTGATGGAGGTGAACCTGACCGCCGTGTTCCGCCTGACCCGGGAACTCACCCATCCGATGATGCGCCGCCGCCACGGCCGCATCATCAACATCACCTCCGTGGTCGGCGTGACCGGAAACCCTGGCCAGGCGAACTATTGCGCTTCCAAGGCCGGCATGATCGGCTTTTCCAAGTCGTTGGCCCAGGAGATCGCGACCCGCAGCGTGACCGTCAACTGCGTCGCGCCGGGCTTCATCGAATCGGCCATGACCGACAAGCTGAACGACAAGCAGAAAGAGGCCATCATGGCCGCCATCCCCACCAGGCGGATGGGGACCGGCGCCGAGGTCGCCTCGGCGGTCGCCTATCTCGCTTCGGACGAGGCAGCCTATGTCACAGGCCAGACGCTGCACGTCAACGGCGGCATGGCGATGATCTGACCGATCCGGCATTGGTCGAGGCAAATCCGGAGTAGCAACCCTGGGGACAGGAAACGACGGGGCGGGGAAAAAGCCCGGCCCCGCTTGGAGCCAGCGACGTTTTCGTGTAATGCGGCCCGCAACCCGGGGGTTTTCGGGCGACCGTGGCCAGCCTGGCAGCGTTTCCGGCAGGCCCATCTTTCAGCTTGATTAGGGGCAACATGCCCGCTAACGAAGACAAACAAACTTGAAGACGAGGATGCCCATATGAGTGACACCGCAGAGCGCGTCAAAAAGATCGTCATCGAACATCTTGGCGTCGACGCCGATAAGGTGACGGAGCAGGCCAGCTTCATCGACGATCTGGGCGCAGACAGCCTCGACACGGTCGAACTTGTCATGGCGTTCGAAGAAGAATTCGGTGTCGAGATCCCGGACGATGCGGCCGAGACCATTCTCACGGTCGGCGATGCCGTGAAGTACATCGACAAGGCTTCGGCCTGATTTCCAACGCAGTCGCCGCTGAAGAGTATCTGCGATGAGACGCGTCGTCGTTACGGGTCTCGGCCTGCTGTCGCCTTTCGGCGTCGGGGCCGAGCACGGTTGGAAAGAGCTTCTGACCGGCCGCAGCGCGGCAACGCGCGTCACCAGCTTCGAGGTGGACGATCTTGCCTGCAAGATCGCCCACGTCATACCGCGGGGCGACGGCTCCGGCGCCACCTTCAATCCCGAATCGGTCCTTGAAGCCAAGGAACTGCGCAAGATCGGCGACTTCATCCTCTATGGGATCGCGGCCGCCGACGAGGCGCTGAAGGATTCGGGCTGGCAGCCGAAGACGCATGAAGAACAATGCGCCACCGGCGTCATGATCGGCTCCGGCATCGGCGGCATCGAAGGCATCGCCGAGAACGCGCTCATCCTGCATGATCGCGGCCCTCGTCGTATCAGCCCCTTCTTCATTCCCGGCAACATCATCAACCTGGTGTCCGGGCAGGTCTCGATCCGGCATGGGCTGAAAGGCCCGAACCACGCCGTGGTCACCGCCTGCTCCACCGGCGCGCACGCGATCGGCGATGCGGCGCGGCTGATCCAGTTCGGCGATGCCGACGTGATGCTGGCAGGCGGCGCCGAGGCGCCGGTGACGCGGCTTTCTCTGGCCGGCTTCGCGGCCTGCCGCGCGCTCTCCACCGAGCGCAACGACGCGCCTGAAAAGGCGTCGCGCCCCTATGATCGCGACCGCGACGGCTTCGTCATGGGCGAGGGCGCCGGCGTCGTGGTCCTGGAGGAACTGGAGCACGCCAAGGCGCGCGGCGCCAAGATTTATGCCGAGGTTACCGGCTACGGCATGACCGGCGACGCCTACCACATCACCGCTCCGGCCGAAGATGGCGACGGCGCGTTCCGTTGCATGAGCGCTGCACTGAAGCGTGCGGGACTGAAGCCCGCCGACATCGACTATATCAACGCCCACGGCACCTCGACCATGGCCGACACGATCGAGCTCGGCGCCGTCGAGCGCCTGGTCGGCGATGCCGCCCCGAAAGTGTCGATGTCGTCCACCAAGTCGTCGATCGGCCATCTGCTCGGTGCGGCGGGAGCGGCCGAGGCGATCTTTTCCATTCTGGCCATCCGCGACAACATCGCGCCGGCCACCATCAATCTGGACAATCCCGAGCGCGAGACGCAGATCGATCTCGTGCCGAACACGCCGCGCAAGCGGCAGATCGACGTCGCGCTCTCCAATTCCTTCGGCTTCGGCGGCACCAACGCCTCGCTCGTCTTCCAGCGATACAATGGCTGATCCGCGTGCCGGGAAGGCCCTGCCGGAAATTTTGCCATATTCCCTCCTACTCTGCAGTCGGGGAATCGCCGGAAGAACAAGCGGTAGGGTGCCATGAACACCAGTCCTGCGGACAATGAGGGAAACGCCCGTCCCGCTGCGCCCTTCGTGCCGAAGACGGCGAGCGAGGCGTTGCGGCCCGAGGCCGGCACGCCCCCTCCGCCCAGGCGCTCGCGCGCGTCGCGCAGCCAGACGGTGGTGTTCCTGAATTTCCTTTTTTCCTGCATCGTTCTGGTCATCCTGGCGGTGGGCGCCGCGCTTTATTTCGGCCGACAGGCCTTCAACGAACCCGGCTCTTCGGCCGGTGGCGGCACCGTGCTGGTCAAGCCCAGCATGCGGGTGGCCGAAATCGCCGACCAACTGGAGCGGCGCGGCCTCATCAGCGACGCGCGCATATTCCGCATCGGCGTGCGTGCCTATGGCAATGATTCCGCGTTGAAGGCAGGCGAATATGCGATCGATCCGCACGCCTCGATGCACGACATCATGGACCTGATGAAAAGCGGCAAGTCGGTGATGTATTCGTTGACCATCCCCGAGGGACTGACGGTCGAACAGGCATTCGAACGCATCGCGTCCCAGGCCGAATTGACCGGCGACATGCCGGCTGAGTTGCCGCAGGAAGGCAGCCTCGCCACCGACACGCTACGTTTCACGCGCGGCGCCACGCGCCAGCAGATGGTCGACAAGCTGCTGGCCGACCAGAAGAAACTGGTGGAGGAGGTATGGACGCGTCGCGTGCCCGACCTGCCGATCGCCAATGTCGAGGATTTCGTCACCCTGGCTTCGATCGTGGAGAAGGAGACCGGCCGCAGCGACGAGCGTTCGCGCGTCGCCGCCGTGTTCCTGAACAGGCTGGCCAAGGGCATGCGCCTGCAATCGGACCCGACCATCATCTACGGGCTGTTCGGCGGCAAGGGCAAGCCGGCCGATCGGCCGATCTATCAATCCGACATCGACAAGGCCACGCCCTACAACACCTATCAGATCAATGGCCTGCCGCCGACGCCGATCGCCAATCCCGGCCGCGCGGCGTTGGAAGCCGTGGCCAATCCATCGCAGACGAAGGACCTCTATTTCGTCGCCGACGGTAATGGCGGGCATGTATTCGCAGCCACGCTCGAAGAGCACAACCAGAACGTCGCCCGCTATCGCGCGCTGCAGAAGAAGCAGGCCGAGGAAGCCGCCAAGGCCGCAGCGCCGCAACCCGGGGCGGACGGCGGCGGTCAGTCCGGCGCACAGCCCGACACCTCGCAATAGCCGCCGGCATTGCGAATTTGTCGGGGCAGAGGTGCCAAGGGGGTGCCATGAACTTGCAGAGCATGACCGGTTTTGCGCGCGCTTCCGCCGATCATGCGGGCGCCGCGATCGCGTGGGAAGTGAAATCCGTCAACGGCAAGGGCCTTGAGATCCGGTTGCGCCTGCCGCCCGGTTTCGAGCGGCTTGAGCCTATGCTGCGGCAGGCCGTGCAGAAGCGCTTTGCACGCGGCAGTTTCCAGGCCGCGCTGGCGGTATCGCGCACGGGTGCTGCGCAGGGGCAGCCGGTCATCAACGAGGCATTCCTGAAGGATGTGGCCGGTCTGGCGCAGCGGCTGCAGGAGCAATTCGGCGCCGCGCCCGCCACCGCCGACGGTCTGCTTGCCTTGCGCGGCGTGCTGGAGATGCCCGATGCGGTGGAGAGCGACGACGAACGTGCCGCGCTGGACGCGGCGATCGAGGCCGCCCTGGCTGATGCGCTTGCCGGCCTGGAGAACGCCCGCCGCGGCGAGGGCGCGGCGTTGGGCGATCTGCTTGCCGGCCATCTCGATGCCATCGAGGCGTTGACGCTGCGGGCCGAGGCCGATCCTTCGCGCGAGCCTGCCGCAATCCGCGAGCGCATTGCCGAGCAGGTGCGGCTGCTTATGGACGCCTCGGCCAATCTGGACGAGGCGCGGCTGCATCAGGAAGCCGCGTTCCTGGCCACCAAGGCCGACATACGCGAGGAGATCGACCGGCTGAAGACGCATGTGGCCTCGGGCCGTGCATTGCTTGCCGCGGGCGGCGCCGTCGGTCGCAAGCTCGACTTTCTGGCGCAGGAATTCAACCGCGAATCGAATACGCTGTGCTCGAAGTCGAACGCCGCCGCCGTCACCGCCGTCGGGCTGGAACTGAAGGCGGTGGTCGACCAGTTCCGTGAACAGGTCCAGAATCTGGAGTAGCTTATGGTGCCCAAGGACACCGGTTCCCGCATCCGCCGCCGGGGCTTGATGCTCGTGCTGTCCTCGCCTTCGGGCGCTGGCAAGTTGACCATAGCGCGCAACCTGATCGAGAGCGATCAGGGCTTCGAGCTTTCGGTGAGCGTGACTACGCGGCCGCGGCGCGGCAGCGAGATCGACGGCATCCATTATCATTTCCGCACGCAACGGGAATTCGAGATCCTGCGCGACAATGACGAGCTGCTGGAGTGGGCTGAGGTGCACGGCAATTTCTACGCCACGCCGCGCGAGCCGGCCGAGCGCGCGATGGCCGAGGGCCGCGACATGCTGTTCGACATCGACTGGCAGGGCGCCAAGCAGCTCAAGGAGAAGATGCGCGGCGACATCGTCTCCATCTTTATCCTGCCGCCGTCCATGAAGGAACTGAAGGCGCGGCTGAAGCGCCGCGCCGAGGACCAGGAAGCGGTAATCGAGACGCGGCTGAAGAACGCGCGCGACGAGATCGAGCACTGGACGGAGTACGATTTCGTCATCGTCAACGACGATCTCGACCGCGCCTTCTCGGAGGTGCGTGCGGTCGTCGCCGCCGAGCGGTTGCGCCGGGACAGGCGGCCCGGCCTGTTCGATTTCGTGTCGGGCTTGCTCGCCGAGGACGTGGATTAGAGCGTTTCCGCTTTTCTCCGAATCGCGGAATTGCTCTAACCCTTTGTTTTGACGCAATTCCGAACGCAAAACCGCTTCGCACTTTTGCTGGAATTGCTCTAAGGGCGACCGACCGGGGCGGCATGCCGACCCGGATGGAATCGGCGCCGCGGAAAATCCGGCCCGATCAGGACCGGATGTCTGTGCGAATCGGGCGAGGACGATCGGGAATCAGGGCGGGCATTTCGACGAACGCTGATTCGCCCTGCACAGGCTCCTGTCGCTGGTTGCGCGTAAACCAGATGGAGCCGGCCCACGATAAAGACCGTGACTGGAGCCTGCTCGATCCTGCCGCTGAGGCCCGATTCGGACATAACGATTCTTTGGAAGAAATGGCGCGAGTGACGGGGCTCGAACCCGCGACCTCCGGCGTGACAGGCCGGCACTCTAACCGACTGAGCTACACCCGCGCTGCGACGAACACGTGTCAGTCGTGTGCGTCGATGGGCGCTGGATAAGGGGTTCGCCGCAGGGTGTCAAGCGGCCCGCGACGGCATAATTGAAAAGCTGCAAAGGTTTTTTTGCGCTGCGGAGGATGGGGCGTCAAAGGGTTGCCGGCAAAGGCGGCGCAGCGCGGTCATTTGACCTTGCGAAGCCGTTTTGAACCCCTTAAAGGTCCGGCCAGGCGGGCGATTAGCTCAGTTGGTAGAGCGCTTCGTTTACACCGAAGATGTCGGCGGTTCGAGTCCGTCATCGCCCACCATTCATTTCCCGCCCGGACGTTCGGACAAGATACGTGGTTCTGGTCGGCGCTTCTTTCCAACTGACGCTGCCCGCAACGCAAACGCCGCCGGCGGCCCTTGCTTTGCACAGGCCACCAGCGCCTCGGGCGACGCCGGCAAACCTGCTTACCTGAAGCCCAGGAATGACAGGATGGCCACGAGGGCGACGGCGAAGGTGCCCGCATAAACCATATACTGCATGGTTTTCTCCCCAAATCTGCGCTGTGCGTTTTGCGATTGACTAGCTGGTTCGGGATCGGGCCACGTTGCGCCGGAACAAATAAACCTTGTCGAGCCGGCGCTTTGGGGGCGTCAGCACCGGTGCCGCCTTTGCGGCCGGGATTCGCCATCCTTGCGGAACCGACGGCATTCCCGCGCCCTTGCACGGGGCCGGGGAATAGGGCACACCGCCGAGACCATGAATTCCGCCCATCCGCTCGACCACCTCGTCCTGCCGGTCGCCGATCTAGACGCGGCGCGCGCGCGCCTGTCCGCGCTCGGCTTTACCGTCGCGCCGAATGGCGAGCATCCTTTCGGCACGCGCAATTGCTGCGTCTATCTCGCCGACGGCACCTTCATCGAACCATTGGCGGTGGGCGATCTGGCCGCTGCCGACGCGGCGGTGCGCGCCGGCAACGTGTTCGTCGCGCGCGATCGGACCTACCGCCAGCGTCTAGGCGAGGAGGGCTTTTCGGCCGTGGTGTTCGGCACTGACGACGCCGACGCCGACCATGCCCGCTACGTCGATGCCGGCATTTCGGCCGGCGACCGGCTCGACTTCTCGCGCCCGTTCATCGACGCCGCCGGCCGCAGCGATCGGGCATCGTTCAGCCTGGCCTTCGCCTCGGGGCACGACACGCCAGACGCCTTCGTCTTCGCCTGCCAGCGCATCAACGTGCCGAAGGTCGACCGCGCCGCCTTGCAGGCGCATGAAAACGGTGCGACGGCCATCGCGGAAGTCGTGGCCACCGCCGACGACCCCCGCTCTCGCCTTGCACTGCTGGCCGTGGCGGCGGCCGCACCGGCGGCTGCCGTCGCGGGCGGGCGAGTAGCATTGCCGAATGCGGAGATCAGCGTTCTCCAGCCGGCGGCCTTCGCCGCGCGCTTCGGCATTGATGCTGGCGCGCCCTCGGCCCTGCGCTTCGCCGCGGTCGTCTTGCGGGTCGCGGCGTTGGGTTCCATGGCTGGGCTGCTTGCGAAAAACGGCGTCGTTCACCATTTGCAGGATGACAGGCTCATCGTTCCGCCGGCGTACGGCCAGGGCGTTCCCTTCGTCTTTGAGGAGCAAGCATGAACAAGCCCAATGCGTCCGTCGCGGCTGGCCGGGTCGTCTTTGATAACAGCGCGCCGCTCGCGCTGATCGCCGGTCCGTGCCAGCTCGAATCGCGCCAGCACGCCTTCGACATGGCGGGCAGGCTGAAGGAAATGGCGCGAACGCTCGGCATCGGCCTCGTCTACAAGACCAGCTACGACAAGGCCAACCGCACCTCGCTGTCGGGGACACGCGGCGCCGGGATCGACGCGGCGCTGCCCGTGTTCGACGATCTGCGCCGTGAGTTCGGCCTGCCGGTGCTGACCGACGTTCATACCGAGGAGCAATGTGCGCTCGTCGCTCCGCATGTCGATGTCCTGCAAATTCCGGCCTTTCTTTCCCGCCAGACCGATCTTCTGATTGCGGCTGCGAAGACCGGCAAGATCGTCAACATCAAGAAGGGTCAGTTCCTGGCGCCCTGGGACATGAAGAACGTGGTTGCCAAGGTTACCGGCTCAGGCAACCCCAACGTGCTGGTGACGGAGCGCGGAGCTTCGTTCGGCTACAATACGCTCGTGTCCGACATGCGCGCGCTGCCGATCATGGCCGAGATCGGCGCTCCGGTGATCTTCGACGCCACCCATTCGGTGCAGCAGCCGGGCGGGCAGGGCGGCTCCTCCGGGGGCGAGCGGCGTTTCGTGGAGACGCTGGCGCGCGCGGCAGTGGCCGTCGGCGTGGCCGGTGTGTTCATCGAAACCCATCAGGACCCGGACAATGCCCCCTCCGACGGCCCAAACATGGTGCCGCTGAAGGACATGCCGGCTCTTCTGGAAAGGCTGATGAGCTTCGACCGCATCGCGAAAGCTTGAGTCTCCCGGCGCTTGTGGTGGTTAGGCGGGGACTGTACGCTGTCCTGGCGAAAGTCACTCATCGACAGGAGCAGGCCATGTCAGTCGCACGTGTCACCGAGATCACCGCGTCTTCGCCGACCAGCTTCGAGGATGCCATCCAGAAGGGCATCGATCGGGCTTCCAAGACCTTGAAGAACGTCGAAGGCGCCTGGATCCAGGAGCAGAAGGTGGTCGTCGAGAACGGCAGGATCATTGCCTACCGCGTCAATATGAAGGTCACGTTCATTCTCACCGACTGACGTCTGCACCGCCTTCCCGGCATGCTACGGACACCGGGTCCAGCCGCTTGACCGGGCCTTCGCGAAACCTCACACTGCATCGTTACAGATGAGGTCGATATGACTCGCTTCGCCAAGTTCTTTCTCGCGGCCGTCACCGGCCTCAACATTTCTTTCGCCGCCCCTGCGGTTCAGGCGGCGGACCTTTCCGGCACCTATTGGCAGGATTCCGGCGTCTGTGCTGAATCGTGGGTGTTGAACAAGATCACCCACCGCTTTCGCCATCAGGTCCGCCATGTGCCGAACCTGCCCCAGGTCGACATTGTCGATTTCCGCGGCATTCGGGAAAGCCGCTATCAGCCGGCCAGCGAGGAATGGCCGATCGGCCGGCGCTATTGCCATGCCAGGGTGGCGCTCTCCAATGGCCATGACCGGACCATCTGGTACCTGATCGAAGAAGGTCAGGGCTTTGCCTCGATCGGCGACAATGTCGAGTTCTGCGTGGCCGGCTTCGATCGCTGGATGGTCTATGACGGCGGCTGCCGTATCCTGCGCTGATGCCGTCATGAGCCGGAAAGGCCGCAGGCTTGCGCCGGCACTTGCCCTGTGCATGTGCGTGGTGCTTGCCTTTTGCGCGCAGGACGCGCTCGCGGGCGGGCGCAACGGGTGGAAGGCAGGAACCTCATCCGCCAAGGACTTCGATTTCTATGTGCTGTCGTTGTCATGGTCGCCGAGCTATTGCGCGGCGGAGGGCGCCGACGCCAACCGCCAGCAATGCGAGGCGGGACGCCCCTACGCCTTCGTGGTGCATGGCCTCTGGCCGCAATTCGAGCGCGGCTATCCCAGCGACTGCGCGGCGGGCACTGCCAGGGTGCCGGGCGCCCTGACGCGGTCGCTTCTGGACATCATGCCGTCCCCGGGACTGGTGCGCCATGAATGGCAAAAGCACGGCACCTGTACGGGGCTCAGCCAGACGGACTATTTCCGCATGCTGCGCGCCGCACGTCAAAAGGTGGCGATCCCGGACGAATACCGCCGCCTCGACGGATATCGCATGGTTGCGCCGCAGGAAGTGGAAGACGCCTTCTTGCGTACCAATCCCGGGCTGCGGCCCGATGCCGTGGCAGTCACCTGCGACCGGCGCTACCTGCGCGAGGTGCGTATCTGCATGACACGCGATCTCGGCTTCCGCGCCTGTCCGCAAGTCGACCGGCAGGCTTGCCGCCAGCCCAGGGTGGTGATGCCGCCGGTTCGCGGCGGTTAATTCGTCGCCACGGCCGGCAACGCTTCCATTGCCGGTCTTTCCGGTTTGCTGTTCGTGGCCGTTGCCTTCCCGCGCCCGCGCGGTAAAGAGGTCTGGCCCTCGAACAGGAATCGACCATGTCCAAACTGCTTTACGCCTCCGCCTCGCCCTACAGCGCCAAGGTCCGCATGGCCGCCGCCTATGCCGGCATCGCGCTGGAGCCGGTGCCGGTCAAGACTGACGAATCGCCGGCCGAACTTCTGGCCGCCAATCCGCTGGGGAAGATTCCCGCGCTCGTCTTCGACGACGGCGGCTCCATTTTCGACAGCCGGGCCATCACCCAGCATCTCAACCGCGTTTCCAAGAACGCGTTGTTTCCGCGCAATGCGGACAAGCGCACCGAGGCCGAGGTTCTGGAGGCGCTGGCCGACGGCATCTGCGACAGTGCGCTGCTGATCGTCTACGAGAAGCGCTACCGGCCCGAGGAGATGATTTCGCAGCCGTGGATGGACAAGCAGTGGGGAAAGGTCACGCGTGCGCTCGATCTTCTCAACGCCAATCCGCCGAAGCTGCCGAAGAAGATCACGGCCGGCCAGATCGCACTGCGCGCCACGCTCGGCTATCTGGCCCTGCGCTTTGCCGGAAAATGGGAGAAGGGCCGCAGCCGTCTGGTACGCTGGGCGGCGCGCTTCGACGAGAAATTCCCGGAACTGAAAGCCTGCCTGCCTTCGTAAACGCAGGCATGATGCAAAAAAGCCGGGCGCAGGGCCCGGCTTTTTCGTGTTGGCTTGTTGCCGCGATCAGAACTTCATGCCGACGCCGAAGGTGATGCGGTTGTCGGAGTCCTTGATGCGGCTGCCGATGGCATCGAAGTTCTTCGAGCCGTAGTCGGTATAGCGGTACTCGACGCGGCCGAACACGTTGTCGGTGAACTTGATGTCTGCGCCGGCGCCGGCCGTCCAGCCGAACATGCCCTTGCTCTGGCTGATGTCGAAAAGCTGGTCCTGGACCTTCAGCTTCTCTGCAGCGCCACCGATGGTGCCGTAGAGCAGGATGTCAGGGCTCACAGTGTAGCCGAGACGGGCGCGGATGGAGCCCTCGAGGCCCGATTTCGACCTGAAGTCGTTGTCGGTGCCACGGTTGCCGTTGTAGCCGAGTTCACCTTCGACGCCGTAGACGAAGTTTTCCTGCTGCCAGTTGTAACCGACGAAACCGCTGCCAATAAATCCATCGGTGTGGATGCTGGTGTCGAAATCACGGACCTTGGTGCGGCCGGCGAAACCGTAGCCGAGATTGATACCGGCATAGGGGCCGGCCCACGAAGCCACGGGAAGCTCGGCGATCGGGGCGGGTGCCGGCGGCTCTTCCTGAACCACATCCGCGGCAAAGGCGGGGACGGTGCCGAGCAGTGCGACAAGCCCGATAGCGGCTGCGGCCGGCCGAGCGAATTTGAGATTGGCGTGCATGTTCTACTCTCCTTGAGCCACAGAAACTGGCTTGCTCATCATGAACGACCGGACCCCGCCTGGGAGAAAACGGGCTCGCCGCTCATCGGTTCCGGAATCTGGTGAGGAAATGCGGCTGAACCGAACCTGAATTGAGGTCTTTTCCCGACGCAAATACGGCGGAAGGATGGCGTTGCCGATTTGCAACAAACATGTCAGGAGATGGCTTTCCTTAACGCTGAAACCGGCTTGGTGCAAGGGGTTGTCCCGCCCTATATTGAGGTGGCGGCGAACCGGCCGACCCTGGATCAGGCCGGCAATCTGGCCGTTTCGCCACAATGCTGCCGCAGGAAAGAACAGGACTTTACCAGGGGCTGCCAAAATCGCTCCTGCGCGAAAAGAGGACAAGCAATGATTGAAGCCGCCGGGACGGCGCTGGTGACCGGGGGAGCGAGGCGAATCGGCAGCGCGATCGTGGAGGATCTGGCTGCGCACGGCTTTGCCGTTGCGATCCACGCCAATGCCTCCCGCAGCGAAGCGGACGAACTGGCCGCGCGTATCGCCGGCGCCGGCGGTCGCGCCGCCGTGGTCACTGCGGACCTCACCGACATGGAGGCTGCGGGTGCGTTGGTGGCCGCGGCGGAGGCCGAATTGGGGCCGATCTCGCTGCTGGTCAACAACGCCTCCGTGTTCGACGACGATTCGATACTCGATTTCGACGAGGCCGCCTGGGACCGGCACTTCGCCATCCACGTGAAGGCGCCGGCCGTGCTGGTGCGGGCCTTTGCTTTGGCGCTGCCTGCCGGTGCCGATGGGCTGGTCGTCAACATCATCGACCAGCGCGTATGGAAGCCCACCCCTCACTACTTTTCCTACACGCTGTCCAAATCGGCGCTCTGGGCGGCCACGCAGACCATGGCAATGGCGCTGGCGCCGCGAATCCGGGTCAATGCCATCGGCCCCGGACCGACGCTGAAGAACGCGCGCCAGGACGACGCCGATTTCCAGGCGCAGTTGGACGGGCTGGTGCTGCGGCGCGGCCCGGAACTGTCGGAATTCGGCGCCACCATCCGCTATCTGTGGCAGGCAAGGTCGGTGACGGGCCAGATGATCGCGCTCGACGGCGGACAGCATCTTGCGTGGCAGACGCCGGATGTGACAGGCATGGCGGAATGAATTCCACGGATTCCAGACGCAGGACGCGCGGCCTGCCCGCAGGCGACGACCTGCCCGACGTCGACCTCGACGAGGAGGGCGCGGACGAGATCGCCGTGCCGTCCGGCCCCGATATTGCCTTCACTGCGCTCGACTGGGCGGCGGAAGAGGGCGAGGACAGGGCGGGGGCCGAGGTCATCCAGGCCGTGGTCAAGCGCCTGCCGAACCGGCCGGGCGTCTATCGCATGATGAATGCGGCCGGCGATGTGCTCTATGTCGGCAAGGCGCGCAGCCTCAAGAAGCGCGTTACCCAGTATGCGCAAGGGCGTTTCCACACCAACCGCATCGGCCGCATGGTGCGCGAAACGGCGACGATGGAATTCGTCGTCACCCGTACCGAAATCGAGGCGTTGCTGCTCGAGGCCAACCTCATCAAGCGCTTGCGGCCGCGCTTCAACGTGCTTTTGCGCGACGACAAGTCCTTTCCCTACATCCTTTTGACGGGCGACCATCCCTCTCCCGGAATCTACAAGCATCGCGGCGCACGCTCGCGCAAGGGCGACTATTTCGGCCCCTTCGCCTCCGCACAGGCGGTGGACCGCACGATCAATGCGCTGCAGCGCGCGTTCCTGCTCCGCAGTTGCACGGATTCCTTCTATGAGAACCGCACGCGTCCGTGCCTGCTGTTCCAGATCAAACGCTGCTCTGCACCTTGCACCGGTGAGATTTCCCATCACGACTATGCCGCGCTGGTGGCGGAGGCGAAGGACTTCCTGTCGGGGCGCAGCCAGAAAGTGAAGACGGAAATCTCGTCGGCCATGCAGCAGGCCGCGGAGGAACTGGATTTCGAGCGCGCCGCCATCCTGCGCGACCGGCTGGCCGCGTTGAGCCATGTGCAGAGCCATCAGGGCATCAACCCCCAGTCGCTGGAGGAGGCGGACGTCTTCGCCATCCATCAGGAAGGCGGGCAGGTCTGCATCCAGGTGTTCTTCTTCCGCACGGGCCAGAACTGGGGCAACCGCGCCTACTTCCCGAAGGCGGACCCGGCGCTGGAGGCAGCGGAGGTTCTGGGCTCGTTCCTGGCGCAATTCTATGATGACAAGCCAGCACCGCGCGCCATCCTGCTGTCGCATGGCGTGGAAGAGCAGGAACTCCTGGCCGAGGCGCTGTCGACCCGGGCCGGCCGCCGGGTGACGATCTCGGTGCCGCAGCGCGGCGAGAAGAAGGACCTCACCGACCACGCGTCGCAGAATGCGCGCGAAGCGCTCGGCCGCAGGCTGGCCGAGACCTCCACCCAGGCGCGGCTGCTGTCGGGATTCGGCGAGACCTTCGGGCTGGAGAAGGCGCCGGTGCGCATCGAAGTCTACGACAATTCCCACATCATGGGCACCAACGCGGTCGGCGCCATGATCGTGGCCGGGCCGGAAGGCTTCGTGAAGAACCAGTACCGCAAGTTCAACATCCGCTCGACCGACATCACGCCCGGCGACGATTTCGGGATGATGCGCGAGGTGATGGAGCGGCGCTTCTCGCGCCTGGTGAAGGAACACGGCAACGGAGAGGCCCCGCATGACGCGCCGGACGACGACATGTCGAACGGTTTTCCGGCGTGGCCGGACGTGATCCTGATCGACGGCGGGCAGGGGCAGATGACGGCGGTGCGGAAGATCCTGGTCGAACTCGGCATCGAGGATCGGGTGGCGGCGATCGGCGTGGCAAAAGGCCAGGACCGGGACGCGGGACGCGAGCGCTTCTTCGTGCGGGGCCGGGACTCCTTCACGCTGCCGGTACGCGACCCGGTCCTATATTTCGTCCAGCGGCTGCGCGACGAGGCGCACCGCTTCGCCATCGGATCGCACCGCGCCCGCCGCAGGAAGGAAATGGTCAGGAGCCCGCTCGACGAGATCGCCGGAATCGGGCCGGCGCGCAAGCGCGCGCTGCTTCTGCATTTCGGTACGGCCAAGGCGGTCAGTCGGGCGGCGGTGGAGGATCTGATGACCGTCGACGGCATTTCCGAATCGATCGCCACGCTGGTCTACGATCATTTTCACGAGAAATGACGGCGCAGGGGCCGCTGGCGCCGGCCAGTCGGTTTTCTTTTGTTGCCCCCCATGGCCGGTTCTGGTTTGAGATATGTCAAACCTGAGTCGGCGAGCCATGTCGAAACGAGCTTTCAACCTGCCTAACATACTCACCTACGCCCGTATCGTCGCGGTGCCGCTGGTGGTGCTGTGCTTTTTCCTCGAAGGCCATCTGAAATCCAGCGACTTCGCGCGCTGGTCGGCGCTCGCCATCTTCGTGCTGGCCAGCATCACCGACTATTTCGACGGCTATCTGGCGCGTGCCTGGCAGCAGACCTCCAACATTGGCAGGATGCTGGACCCCATCGCCGACAAGCTTCTGGTCGCGACCTGTCTGCTGCTTCTGGCGGCCGACACCGACCATCGCGGCGGAATCGCCGGCTGGTCGTTGTGGGCGGCGATCATCATCCTGTGCCGCGAGATCCTGGTGTCGGGGCTGCGTGAATACCTGGCCGCCCTCAAGGTGTCGGTTCCCGTCACCCAGCTTGCAAAATGGAAGACGACGATCCAGATGATCGCCATAGCCTTCCTGCTTGCGGGTCCGGCGGGTGACAAGATCTTCCCGTTGACGACGCAGGTGGGACTGGTGCTGCTGTGGGTCGCGGCGATCGTGACGCTTTATACCGGCTACGATTATTTCCGGGCCGGGCTGAAGCATATCGTGGACGAGTAGGATCATGAGGCTGATCTATTTCGCCTGGGTAAGGGAACGGATCGGCAAGTCGCAGGAAGATGTCGAGCTTCCGGCAGGCGTCGACACGGTGGCCGACCTGCTGCGCTGGCTGAAGGCGCGCGGCGACGGCTACGAGCTGGCGCTGCAATTTCCCGAGGTGATCCGGGTTGCCATCGACCACGAGCATGTCGAGCACGGCCAGCGTCTCGAAGGAGCGCGCGAGGTAGCCCTGTTCCCGCCCATGACCGGAGGCTGACGCCATGACCCCGGCGCCTGTTCCGACAGTGGTGCGCGTCCAGGCCGGCGACTTCGACATTGCGGCCGAGATCGCCGCGCTGGCGGCCGGCCGTACCGACATCGGCGCCGTCGTCACCTTCACCGGCCTGTGCCGCGACGAAGGCGGGCAACTCGCCGCCCTGGAGCTGGAGCACTATCCGGGCATGGCCGAGGCCGAGATTTCCCGCATCGCCGCCGAAGCGGTGGCGCGCTGGCCGCTCCAGGGGCTCACCGCCATCCATCGCTACGGGAAGATCGAGCCCGGCCAGAACATCGTGCTTGTGGTCTGCGCCTCCAGCCACCGGCAGGCAGCGTTCGAGGCTGCCAACTTCCTGATGGACTACCTGAAGTCGCGCGCGCCCTTCTGGAAGAAGGAACATGCCGCCGACGGCTCCCAGGGCGGCTGGGTGGCGGCGAAGGAGGCTGACGACGAGGCCGCTGCCCGCTGGCGCGAGCGGTCGCGCTGATCCTTAATTCCGCTTAAGGAATCGTCTCGAACAATCCTTTGTCCGGCCACGGTTTGTCCGCATTCCTGCGGCCAATTGAGAACCTTTCGGGAGGGGCGTCGCATGTTGGACAGAATTGCCGAATTCTTCATCTTCGGCTTCGCGCCGCTGGTCGTGGGCATGCTTGCCACGCCCGACTTCGCGCTGGCCGCGCAACGCACAGTGAAGGGCGAGGCCACCTACCGCGAACGCATCGCTCTGCCGCCGGATGCCGTGCTGGAGGTGCAGCTCGCCGATGTGTCGCGGGCCGATGCGCCGGCAACGATCGTCGCGGAGCAGAAGATCAGGCCCGCCGGCCAAGTGCCGATCCGCTTCAAGCTGAAATTCGACCCCTCCGCCGTCCGGCCGCATGCGTCTTATGCCTTGCAGGCGCGCATAACCGTGGACGGCAGGCTCTGGTTCGTCACCGACACCCGCCACCAGATCGACCCGCTGCGCACCGATCGCGCCACGCTGATGCTGACCCGGGTCTCGCAGGCGGCCGGCCCGCCGCCGCGCATCTTCGATACGACGTGGCTGGCGGAAGACATTGCCGGACGCGGCGTGATCGACACCGCCCGCTCGACGCTTCGCATCGAAAGGAGCGGGCGCGCCAGCGGGCTGGGCGCCTGCAACCGGTATTTCGCTTCGGCGAAGATCGAGGGAAGCAGCGTTTCCTTCACCGGCGTCGGCGCCACCATGATGGCCTGCGCGCCGGCGATGATGGATCAGGAGCGCAAATTGTTCGAAGCGCTGCGCAAGGCTGCTTCATTCCGCTTCGAGCAGGGCAAGCTTCATCTCGACGATGCGAAGGGGCGCGACCTGGCGCGGTTCGCAAAGGACAAGTGACACAATGAAAAAGCCGGGGATTGCGCCCCGGCTCTCAAATATCTGCAATGGCTTATAGCCAGTATATAAATCGGTGCCTTAGCCGACGATCTCGGTGTCCGAGAACCAGTACCTGATTTCCTGGGCGGCGGTCTCGGGCGCGTCCGAACCGTGCACCGAATTCTCGCCGATCGACAGGGCATGCACCTTGCGGATGGTGCCGTCGGCGGCCTGGGCCGGGTTGGTGGCGCCCATCACTTCGCGGTTCTTGGCGATGGCGTTCTCGCCTTCCAGCACCTGCACGATGGTGGGGCCGGACGACATGGATTCGACCAGTTCGCCGAAGAAGGGGCGTTCCTTGTGAACGGCATAGAAGCCCTCGGCTTCGCGGCGGCTCATCCATACGCGGCGCGAGGCCACGACGCGCAGGCCGGCATCTTCCAGCATCTTGGTGATGGCGCCGGTCAGGTTGCGGCGGGTGGCATCCGGTTTGATCATGGAAAAGGTGCGTTCGAGCGCCATGGGTCGTCCTTTTGAGATATGGGGATTGTCGTGTGGCGGGCTCTATACAGGCCACCCGGCGCGTTGCCAAGAGGACGCCGTCGGCGGGCACTCGCCAAAGGGGATTGGCGTTGCCGGCTCCGGACGGTAGAGCTGGACGATCGATGAGGCGGGAGAATGCGGATGAAGCGGCATTTCATGATGTTTGCTGCCTATAACCGATGGGCCAACGGCCGCATCTACGATGCCGCTTCGGACCTGCTGGACGAGGAGTTCAACCGCGACGTCGGCGCCTTCTTCGGCTCCATGATGGGCACGCTCAATCACATGCTGGCCGCCGACCGCATCTGGATGAAGCGTTTCACCGGGGAGGGCGATGCCCCTGCCCAACTGGACGCGATCATGCACAAGGGCCTGCCGGCGCTGCGCGTCGCCCGCGAGGCCGAGGACAAGCGCATCGTGGACTGGGTGGAAAACCTTGCTCCCGAGGACTTCGCCGGCCGTTTCACATATCTGACAGTGACAGACATGCGCACCATTTCGCAGCGGCTGTCGCCGGCGCTCGACCATTTCTTCAACCACCAGACCCACCATCGCGGCCAGGCGCACATGATCCTGACCGTGCTTGGACGTCCTTCCGTGCCGCTGGATCTGATCTATTTCCAGCGCACGGAGGAAGGCAGGGCATTCGCGTGATCGAGGCGGAGTCCTCGCCGCCCCTTGCCATTGCCTCGCGGGCAGGCCAAAACGCGCCGCCATGCTGATCATCAACGACCTTTCTCTGCGCATCGCCGGACGCCTGCTCCTCGACCATGCCTCGCTGACCCTGCCTGCGGGCACCAAGGCGGGGCTCGTCGGGCGCAACGGTACCGGCAAGACGACGCTGTTCCGCGCCATCACCGGCGACCTCTCGGCCGAGACGGGCTCCGTCTCGTTGCCCAAGAGCACGCGCATCGGCCAGGTGGCGCAGGAGGCGCCGGGCACCGAGGAGCCGCTGATCGAAATCGTGCTCAAGGCCGACAAGGAGCGCGCGGCGCTGCTGGAGGAGGAGAAGACGGCGACGGACCCGCACCGCATCGCCGAGATCCACATCCGGCTGGCCGATATCGACGCGCACTCCGCCGAGGCGCGCGCGGCCACCATACTGGCCGGTCTCGGCTTCGACGAGGAGGCGCAGAAGCGGCCTGCCTCGTCCTTCTCAGGCGGCTGGCGCATGCGCGTGGCGCTCGCCGCGGTGCTGTTTTCCGAGCCCGACCTGCTGCTCCTGGACGAGCCGACCAACTATCTCGACCTTGAAGGCACGCTGTGGCTGGAGAACTACGTCGCGAAATATCCGCACACCGTGCTGCTGATCTCGCACGACCGCGACCTGCTCAACCGGGCGGTCAATTCGATTGTCCATCTCGACCAGAAGAAGCTGACCTTCTGGCGCGGCGGCTACGACCAGTTCGAGCGGCAATTGGCCGAACAGCGCGAATTGCAGGAAAAGAGCCGCGTCAAGCAGGAGGTGCAGCGCAAGCACCTGCAGTCCTTCGTCGACCGGTTCCGCGCCAAGGCGTCCAAGGCCAGGCAGGCGCAGTCGCGCATCAAGGCGCTGGAGAAGATGAAGCCGATCGCCGCCCTGGTGGACGATACGGTCCGGCCGTTTTCCTTTCCCGAACCGGTGAAGACGGTCGCCTCGCCGATCGTTGCCCTGAACGGCGTCAATGTCGGCTACGAAGCAGACAGGCCGATCCTCAGGAAGCTCGACCTGCGCATCGACAATGACGACCGCATCGCGCTGCTCGGCGCCAACGGCAACGGCAAGTCAACCTTCGCCAAACTGCTGGCGGGCCGGCTGAAGGCGGAGGCGGGCACGATGACGGTCGCCCCCGGCCTGAAGGTGGCGATCTTCGCCCAGCACCAGATGGACGACCTGCGACCGGAGGAAAACGCCTACGAGCATGTGCGGCGACTGATGCCGGATGCGCCGGAAGCGAAAGTGCGGGCACGGGTCGCGCAGTTCGGCCTTTCGACCGAAAAGATGAACACGCCGGCCAAAGATCTGTCCGGCGGCGAGAAGGCGAGGCTCCTGATGGGCTTGGCGGCCTTCGACGGGCCGAACCTGTTCATCCTCGACGAGCCGACCAACCACCTCGACATCGATTCGCGCGAGGCGCTGGTCTATGCGCTCAACGATTTTCCGGGCGCGGTCATCCTCATATCGCATGACCGCCACCTGCTGGAGGCGACAGCCGACCGGCTCTGGCTGGTCAAGGACGGCACGGTCAGGGCCTATGATGGCGATCTGGACGACTACAAGACTTTGGTGACGGGCGTTTCGGGCGACCGGCGCGAGAAGCGCGAGGCGGAAAAGGCTTCCAAGGCCGATCGCCGCCGCGAGGCGGCCCAGCGCCGCGCGGCGTTCGAACCGCTGGCCAAGCAGATCCGCGCCACTGAAGGGCTGATGGACCGGCTTCGCAAGCGCATCGACCTGATCGAGGACGAACTCGGCAATCCCGTGCTCTACGAGAAGGACCCGATCAAGGCGACGCGGCTGGCCAAGGAACGCTCCGAGCTTTCGGCGCAATTGAACGGCCATGAGGAGAGATGGCTGGAAATGTCGACCGAATATGAGGAAGGCGTCGCCGAATAGGCCGGGCCGAGGCGTGCTGCCTGGCACTATGCGCCGGCTTCGCGGCGCGCTAAGAAACGGCATGAACCAGCACGCCAAGCTTCGTATCGGGCATTCCGCCTGCCCGCACGACTGTCCGTCCACCTGCGCGCTCGATGTCGAGCTTCTGGGACCGGATCGCATCGGCCGAATCCACGGGGCGAAAGCCAACAGCTATACGGCCGGCGTGGTCTGCGCCAAGGTCGCGCGCTACGCCGACCGCGTCCACCACCCAGACCGACTGCTGAAGCCGCTGGTGCGCGCCGGCGCCAAGGGCGACGGGCAATGGAAGGAGGCAAGCTGGGAAGCCGCGCTCGACCTCGTCGCCGAGAAATTCGAAGCAGCCGAGGAAAAATACGGGTCCGAGACGGTATGGCCCTATTTCTACGCCGGCACGATGGGCCTGGTGCAGCGTGACGGTATCGAGCGGCTCCGGCACTCCAAGAAATATTCCGGCTTCTTCGGTTCCATCTGCACCAATCTGGCCTGGACCGGCTGGATGATGGGCACGGGCGCGCTGCGCGGCGTCGACCCGCGCGAGATGGCCAAATCGGACTGCGTGGTGATCTGGGGCACCAATGCCGTGGTCACCCAGGTCAACGTGATGACGCACGCCATCCGCGCCCGCAAGGAGCGCGGGGCCAAGATCGTCGCCATCGACATCTATGAGAACGCCACCGTCAAGCAGGCCGACATGGGGCTGGTGCTGAAGCCCGGCACCGATGGTGCGCTGGCCTGCGCTGTCATGCATGTGCTGTTCCGCGACGGCCATGCCGACCGGGCCTACCTCGAAAAATACACGGACGACCCCAAGGGACTGGAAGCGCACCTTGCCACCCGTACGCCGCAATGGGCCGCCGCCATCACCGGACTTTCGGTGGAGGAGATCGAGGCCTTCGCGCGGTTGATCGGCACGACGAAAAAAACCTTCTTCCGGCTCGGCTACGGCTTTTCGCGCCAGCGCAACGGCTCGGTCAACATGCATGCGGCGCTTTCGGTCGCCGCCGTCACCGGCTGCTGGCAGTACGAGGGTGGCGGCGCCTTCCACTCCAACTCCGGCGTGCTGAAGTTCAACACCGATGTGCTGGAGGGCACGCGGCTGCGCGACCCGAAGATCCGTTACCTCGATCATTCGCGCATCGGCCCGGTGCTGGTCGGCCGCGAAGATGCGCTCTATGGCGGGCCGCCGGTGACGGCCATGCTGATCCAGAACACCAACCCGGCCAATGTCGCCCCCGAGCAGCGGCTGGTGAAGCAGGGCTTCCTGCGCGAGGACCTTTTCACCTGCGTCCACGAGCAGTTCATGACCGATACGGCCAAGCTGGCCGACGTGGTGCTGCCGGCGACGATGTTCCTCGAGCATGACGACATCTACAAGGGCGGCGGCAACCAGCACGTCACGCTGGGGCCGAAGCTGATCGATCCGCCGGAAGGCCCGCGCACCAACCACTTCGTCATCGAGGAACTCGCCAAGCGCCTCGGCGTGGCGGACATGCCGGGTTTCGGGCTCACCGAGCGGCAGCACATCGACATCATGCTGGGCAAGAAGGGGCTGGGCAACTTCGACACGTTCCGCCAAGAGCGCTGGGCCGATCTTCAGCCGGCATTCGAGGAAGCGCATTTCCTCAACGGCTTCGGGCACAAGGACAAGAAATTCCGTTTCCGTCCGGATTGGACCGGCCAGGCCGCGCCCAACAAACCGCCGGCCAGCATGGGCGTGTTCGGGCCTTATGATCGCCTGCCGCAGTTCCCCGATCATATCGACCTGATCGAGGTGGCCGATGCGGAACATCCCTTCCGGCTGGCGACTTCGCCGGCGCGCAATTTCCTCAACTCCTCCTTCTCCGAGACGCCGGTTTCCAAGTCCAAGGAAGGCCGGCCGCAACTGCTGATCCACCCCGAAGATGCCGCGGCGCTTTCCATCGTGGACAGCGACCGGGTCGAGATCGGCAACACGCGCGGCGAGGTGGTGCTGCATGCCACGCTGTTTGCCGGCGTCCGGAGGGGGGTCGTCATCGCGGAAGGCGTGTGGCCGAACAGCGCGCATGAGCGCGGCGAGGGCATCAACGTGCTGACCGGCTCCGATGCACCGGCGCCTTATGGAGGTGCTGCCGTGCATGACAGCAAGGTGTGGGTGCGGCCGGCGACGTGAGCCGGGTCGGCTGTCTCTTCAATCGAGATCGCGCGGCCGCAGGAAATCCGTCAGCCTGGCGGAGCGCTCGCCGAGATTGCACCAGGCGCCTTCCACTTCCAGGCCCGCAAGTGCCGCGGTCGGGAATTTGGCGGCGAGCCGCTGCATGGCGGCGGGATCGGAATCGGGCCCAGCAATCTCCCGGGTGAGCATTTCCAGCCCCGGATTATGGCCGACCACCAGCAGGCGGCGCACTCCGTCCCCGGTCTTGCGGATTTCGGCCAGCAAGTCGCGCGGATGCGCTTCATAGATCGTGTCGGTGAAGCGTGCCTCGCACGGCGGAGCGGGCCATTGCGCGGCCACCAGTTCCCATGTCTGGCGCGTGCGGACCGATGTAGAAACCAGTGCGAGATCGGCAATCCAGCCGCGCCGCGCCATTTCCGCGCCCATCAGCCGCGCCGCCTTCATACCGCGCGTGGCCAGCGGTCGATCGAAATCCGCCAGGGTCGGGTCGTCCCAGCTCGACTTGGCGTGGCGCAGCAGAAGCAGGCGGCGCATCGCAATCGAAGCTCAAGGCGTGAAGCGTGCCAGCGCTTCGAGATCGACGGCGTCGCGCAGCGCGCCGGGCGAGAAGAGCGAACTGGCCTCGCCGGCAGGGTCTTCCGCCAGGCCGGAGAATACCGCCCGGCCGCCTTGCATGCGAACCTTCCCCTCCGCCACCAGCCGGAGCGCCTTGGGATATAGCCGGTGCTCGGCCTTCAGCACGCGCGCGGCGAGCGCATCTTCGTCGTCGCCAAGCATCACCGGCACCGCCGCCTGCGCGATGATGGGGCCGTCGTCCATTTCCGGCGTGACGAAGTGAACCGTGCAGCCGTGCACGCGCATACCGGCTTCCAGTGCGCGGCGGTGCGTGTCCAGCCCTTTTAAGGAGGGCAGCAGGGCAGGGTGGATATTGATCATGCGGCCTTGCCACTTCTCCACGAAGGGCGCCGTCAGCAGGCGCATGTAGCCGGCCAATGCCACGATCTCGGCGTCGAGCTTCGTCAGCGCCGCGTCGATGGCGGCATCATGGGCGTCCTTGCTTGCATGGTCCGCACGGGCGATCGCCTGCGCCGGCACGCCGCGCGCGGCGGCGATGCCGAGCCCGGCAGCGTCGGCCTTGTCGGACACGACGCCTACGATCTCGGCCGGATAGTCCGGATCGGCCGCCGCGGCCAGCAGGGCGCTCATGTTGGAGCCGCGCCCGGAAATCAGGATCGCGACGCGTTTCTTTGTCAAGGTGCTCATAGGCCGATCGATCCCCGGTAGATGACGCCGACGTCGCGCCGCGGCACGATCCGGCCGATGGTCGTCACCGTCTCACCGGCTTCCTGGAGCACGGCCGCCACCTGTGCGGCCTGGCCCGATGCGACCGCCACCACCATGCCGATGCCACAGTTGAAGGTGCGCATCATCTCTTCCGCCGCAACGCCGCCGGTCTTGGCGAGCCATGAAAAGACGGGCGGCACCTCGATGGCGTCGAGGTCGAGTTCGGCGGAAAAGTCCTTCGGCAGCACGCGCGGGATGTTGTCGGGGAAGCCGCCGCCGGTGATATGGGCCAGCGCCTTGATGCCGTGCGTGTTGCGGATCGCCCGCAGCACGGATTTCACATAGATGCGGGTGGGTTCCAGCATGGCCTCGGCCAGCGTCGCATCGGCGGCGAAAGGTGCGGGCGCGTCCCAGGCCAACCCGCTTTTCGCGACGATGCGGCGCACCAGCGAAAAGCCGTTGGAATGCACGCCCGAGGAGGCAAGCCCCAGCAACACGTCGCCCTCGACGATGTCGTCGGTAGGCAGGAGCTGGCCGCGCTCGGCGGCACCCACGGCAAAGCCGGCGAGGTCGTAGTCCTTGTCGCTGTACATGCCCGGCATCTCGGCCGTCTCGCCGCCGATCAGCGCGCAGCCCGCCTGCTTGCAGCCCGCCGCAATACCGCTGACGATGGCCACCCCTTGCTCGGGATCGAGCTTGCCGGTGGCGAAATAATCCAGAAAGAACAAGGGTTCGGCCCCCTGCACGACGAGGTCGTTGACGCACATGGCGACGAGGTCGATGCCGATGGTGTCGTGCTTGCCGGCCTCTATGGCGATCTTCAGCTTGGTGCCGACGCCATCATTGGCGGCCACCAGGACGGGATCGGAAAACCCCGCCGCCTTGAGATCGAACACACCGCCGAAACCGCCGATCTCGCCATCGGCGCCAGGCCGCCGCGTGGCGCGCACCAGCGGCTTGATCTTCTCCACCATCAGATTGCCGGCGTCGATGTCGACGCCCGCATCGGCATAGGTGAGCCCGTTCTTCTGCTCGCTCATCGCCATTTCCCTGCTTTTCCCGGGCTCTTGCCACGAACGGCCCCGCCCCGCAAGCAGCATGCATCCGGTGCTTGTCCCGGCGGGGCAAAAGATCGGGGCCGATCTATTGCGGTTCGCCGCGGGGTCGCCCACCTATCAGGCCTGTCGATCGGACCATACAACCTGCGGGGTATTTTGTGACGATCCCCAACGTGATCACGATCCTGCGATTCCTGCTGGTGCCGGGGGTGGTGCTGGCAATGCTCGAGGCGCGCTGGGGCTGGGCCTTCACCGGATTCATCGCCGCCGGCGTATCCGACGCCATGGACGGCTTCATCGCCCGCAATTTCAACCAGCGCTCACGGCTCGGCGCCTATCTCGACCCGATGGCGGACAAGTTGCTTCTGGTCTGCGTGTTCGTCGTTCTGGGCATTATCGGCCAGTTGCCGCTGTGGCTGGTCATTGCGGCGGTCTCGCGCGACGCGCTCATCGTCTGCGCGGTGCTCTTGTCGACCGTCATGGGCCAGCCGGTGGAGATGCGGCCGCTGCTGGTATCGAAGGCAAACACGGCGGTCCAGATCGTCCTGGCGGCGATGGTGCTGGGCGAACTGGCCTTCGAACTGTCGCTCGGGCCCCTGCGGCCGCTCCTCATATTGACGTCCGGCCTCTTGACCGTGGCTTCGGCCGCAGCCTATCTCGTGGCCTGGCTGAGGCACATGAACGGCTATGGCGAAGGCAGTACCCCCGGCAGCACCTGACGAAGCGCCCGCCAGGGCCGCGGCATCGGCCGCTTTCTGGCGCCATGCCGGATTCTGGCTGGGCGCCGCGCTCGTGCTCGCGCTCTTCCTCTACATGTTCAGCGGCATCCTGCTGCCCTTCGTGGCAGGCATGGTGCTGGCCTATTTCCTCGATCCCGTGGCGGACCGGCTGGAGCGTCTCGGCCTGTCGCGCGTCATGGCCACGGTGGTGATCCTCATCGCATTCATCGTAGCGCTGGTGCTGGCTTTCGTGGTGCTGATCCCGGTGCTGGCTTCGCAGATGAGCGAGTTCGCGGGCAAACTGCCGGAATATCTGACGCGGCTGCAGGGCCTCATCACGAGCTTCGATCCGCAATGGCTGGAGCAGCGCTTCGGCGTCAATGCCGCCGGCCTGAAAGAGGGGCTGAATTCGCTCCTGACCTCCGGCTTCGGCCTTCTGACCACCGTCTTCCAGTCGATCTGGAACTCCGGCGTGGCGCTGGTATCGGTGGTCAGCCTGTTCGTGGTGACGCCCGTGGTGGCGTTCTACATGCTGCTGGACTGGGACCGCATGGTCTCCACGGTGGATAGCTGGGTGCCGCGCGACCATGTTCAGACGGTGCGCCAGATCGCCACCGACATCAACACCGCCACCGCCGGCTTCGTACGCGGCCAGGGCACGCTGTGCCTGGTGCTTGGCGCCATGTATGCCATCGGCCTTACGCTGACCGGCCTGAACTTCGGCGTGCTGATCGGCCTGTTCGCCGGCCTTATCAGCTTTATTCCCTATGTCGGGTCGCTGACCGGGCTGGTGCTGGCGGTCGGGGTCGCCTTCGTCCAGTTCTGGCCGGACTGGGTGATGATCGTGGTGGTAGCCTGCGTGTTCTTCGTCGGCCAGTTCATCGAGGGCAACATCCTGTCGCCCAAGCTGGTGGGCAAGAGCGTCGGCCTGCACCCCGTCTGGCTGATGTTCTCGCTGTTTGCCTTCGGCGCGCTGTTCGGCTTCGTCGGCCTGCTGATCGCGGTGCCGGCGGCTGCCGCCATCGCCGTGCTGGTACGCTTCGCCATCTCGCGCTATCTCGAATCGCCGCTCTATCAGGGCGAGGCCACCGAGCCGCCGCCGACGACGGCACAGCGGTCCAAGGCCGCCCGGACACGCGGATGACCAGGCAGATGGAAAAGCCACGCCAGCTTCCGCTCGATCTCGGGCACGGCACTGGCTATTCGCGCGACGATCTGGTGGTCTCGGCGGCAAACGCCGAGGCGGTGGCGCTGGTGGACCGCTGGCCGGACTGGCCTGCACCGGTGATCGTGCTGGCAGGGCCGCGCGGCTGCGGTAAGAGCCACCTGGCCTCCATCTGGCGTGAGAGCGCCGGTGCGATACAGCTTCCGCCCGGTCGTATCGGAGAAGAGGCGGCCGCGCTGGGAGCGCGCTCCGTGCTGATCGATGACGTCGATGCCGACGAGATCGATGAGCAAGGGCTGTTCCATCTCATCAATGCGATCCGCGCAGAGGGGTCGCACCTGCTGCTCACGGCGCGGCGCTTTCCCGCCGCATGGGGCGTAACTCTTCCTGACCTCGCCTCGCGGCTGAAGGCGGCCGCCACGGTGGAGATCCACGAGCCGGACGACCTGTTGCTGGCGGGCGTGGTCACCAAGCTGTTCGCGGACCGCCAGGTCGAGGTCGAGCCGCATGTCGTGCACTATCTGGTGCGGCGCATCGAGCGCTCCCTCGCAGCGGCCATGCGCGTGGTGCAGCAACTCGACAGGGCTGCACTGGAGCAGAAAAGCCGCATCACGCGTTCGCTGGCCGCCGACGTCGTCGGCGCCCTGGACGACGGGCAGGACACTCTTCACCCGTAGCCGCGCCCCGCGGTTGCCTTCCTCTTTCCTTGCGCTCGAAGGTTTCGCCGGCGCGGCCGGGCGAGGATGCGCGATTTTTCCACGTCGCAACGGCACTTCCTGTTTTGCTTATGCTTGCAGGATAAAATTCATATGTGTATACAGTTATGGATTGACATGAAGACTGCCCGGTAGAGGCCGTTCGCTCGAGCTTTGACCCGGATATCCGCGCGCAGGAGATCACCATGGCTTCCCCAGCGGTTTCGCTCGACGACAAATATCTGCTGGAAGAGGGGCGCATCTTCGTGACCGGAACGCAGGCGCTGGTGCGTCTGCCCATGGTCCAGCGCTGGCGCGACCGAGCCGCGGGGCTCGATACGGCAGGGTTTGTCACCGGCTATCGCGGCTCTCCGCTCGGCGGCATCGATCAGGCGTTCGGTCAGGCGCGCCGGTTTGCGGAGGCCAACGACATCCGCTTCCAGGCCGGCCTCAACGAAGACATCGCCGCCACCGCCGTGCTCGGCACGCAGCAGATCAACCTCTTGGAAAAGGCCAACAAGCAGGGCGTGTTTGCCATGTGGTATGGCAAGGGGCCGGGCGTCGACCGTTCCGGAGACGCCTTCCGCCACGGCAATCTCGCCGGCTCCGCGCCTTACGGGGGCGTGCTGCTGCTGGCCGGCGACGATCACACCTGCAAATCGTCGACAACCTCGCACCAGAGCGAATATGCGCTGATGGATGCGATGATTCCGGTTCTCAATCCGGCCGGCGTCCAGGAAATCCTGGACTACGGTCTCTACGGCTGGGCGCTGTCGCGCTATTCTGGCTGCTGGACAGCGATGAAGCTGATCGCCGAGACCGTCGACTCCTCTGCTTCCATCGTCGTGGGCGGCGACCATGTCGCCTTCAGGACGCCCTCGGATTTCGAAATGCCCGCAGGCGGCCCCGGCATACGCTGGCCCGACAGCCCGCAGGAACAGGAGCGGCGGCTCCACAATCTCAAGCTGCCCGCAGCGCTCGCCTTCGCCCGCGCCAACCGTCTCGACCGCGTCGCGCTCGGCGGTCCCCGCCGCAGGCTCGGCATCGTCACCACCGGCAAATCCTATCTCGACGTGCGCCAGGCGCTGGAGGAACTCGGCATTTCCGAAAAGAGGGCCATCGAACTGGGCCTGTCGATCTACAAGGTCGGCATGGTCTGGCCGCTGGAGCCGGAGGGCATCATCGCCTTCTCGACCGGGCTTGAGGAACTGCTGATCGTTGAGGAAAAGCGGCCGCTGCTGGAAGGGCAGGTCAAGGATATCCTCTACAACATGCCTGCCGATCGCCGCCCATGCGTCTACGGCAAGCGCGACGGCGAAAACCGGATCGTGCTGCCGGCCCACGACGACCTGAATGCGGTCCAGATCGCGCGCGCCATCGCCGCCCGCATCCTGCCCTGGCTCGACGACAGAGAACTCGTCGAGCGGATCGGCAGGCTTTCTGACGTCGACGGCGCCAGGCTCGCCACCCTCGTGCCCGTGCAGCGCACGCCTTATTTCTGCTCGGGCTGCCCGCACAACACCTCGACGCGCGTGCCCGAGGGCAGCCGCGCACTTGCCGGCATCGGCTGCCACTGGATGTCGCAGGCGATGGACCGCAACACCGCTACCTATACGCATATGGGCGGCGAGGGCGCGAACTGGATCGGCCAGTCGCCCTATGTGCCGACGCGCCATGTGTTCCAGAATCTCGGCGACGGCACCTATTTCCATTCCGGCCTGCTGGCGATCCGGGCCGCGGTCGCTGCAAGGGTGAACATCACCTACAAGGTGCTGTTCAACGATGCGACGGCGATGACCGGCGGCCAGCGCCATGACGGCACGCTCAATCCGCAGCGCATCACGCACCAGATCCGCGCCGAAGGCGTCGAGCGCATCGCCGTGGTTTCGGACGACACCGACAAATATGCGGGGCAGGAAGCCTTCGCTGCCAACGTCTCGATCCACCATCGCGACGAACTGGACGCCGTTCAGCGCGAACTGCGCGAGGTCGAAGGCGTGTCGGCCATCGTCTACGACCAGACCTGCGCCGCCGAAAAGCGGCGGCGGCGCAAGCGCGACCCCAAGCCGCGCGTGGAGCGCCGCGTCATCATCAACGAACTGGTCTGCGAAGGTTGCGGCGACTGCTCGAAGAAGTCGAACTGCCTGTCGGTGACGCCCATCGACACCGAGTTCGGCCGCAAGCGCCGCATCGACCAGTCCTCCTGCAACGAGGACCTTTCCTGCGTGAAGGGTTTTTGTCCGTCCTTCGTCACCGTCGAGGGCGCGAAACCGCGTCGCCCGAAAAACATCGATCCCAAGGTCATCGCCGCCCGGCCGATCGCCGAGCCGGCGCCGCTCGAGCTCGACCGTCCGTGGAACGTCCTGGTCACCGGCATTGGCGGCACCGGCGTCATCACGATTGGCGCCCTTCTGGCGATGGCCGCCCATCTTGAAGGCAAGGGCTGTTCCACCCTCGACATGGCCGGCATGGCCCAGAAGGGCGGGCCGGTCACGACGCACCTGCGCTTCGCGCCGACGCCGCAGGATCTGCACGCCGTACGCATCTCCTCGCATGCCGCCGATCTGGTGCTCGGCTGCGATCTTGTCGTGGCCGCCGGAAAGGAAGCGCTGGGCGTGATGGCGCATGGCCGCACGCGGGTTGTGCTGAATTCCGAAGAGACGATCACCGGCGCCTTCACGCGAGACCCCAATTTCCGCATCCAGGGCCTTGGCCTATCCGGCATCGTCAAGGACGTGGCCGGGAAGGAGCAGGTCGAAGTCGTCCCCGCCACGCAGCTTGCCACCGGGCTGCTCGGCGATTCCATCGGCACCAACCTGTTCATGGTGGGCTACGCGTGGCAGCAGGGCCTGATCCCGGTTTCGGCCGCCAGCATCGATCGCGCGATCGAACTGAACGGCGCCGCGGTGGAAATGAACCGCACGGCATTCCGGCTTGGCAGGCTCGCCGCGGCGGATCGCGCTGCGGTGGAGGCGCTGCTGCCCAGGCCGCAGGCCGGCTCGCCGCTCGGCCATCGCATCGAATCCCGGTCGCTCGACGAGATCGTTTCCCGCCGCACGGCGTTCCTCACCAGCTACCAGAATGCCCGCTATGCCGGTGAATACCGAGCCCTCGTCGAGCGGGTGCGCGCCCGCGAAAAAGCGGTCACCGGAAAGGAAGGCAGGCTTTCGGAAGCCGTGGCGCGCTATCTGTTCAAGCTCATGGCCTACAAGGACGAATATGAGGTGGCGCGTCTCTATTCGGACGGCACGTTCCGCCGGCAGATCGCCGAAACCTTCGATGGCAAGGGCAGGCTGACTTTCCATCTGGCGCCGCCGCTGCTGGCGAAGAGAGACCCCAACACCGGAGAGCCGGCCAAGATGGCGTTCGGACCGTGGATGATGACGGCGTTCGGCGCGTTGGCGAAATTTAGGTTCCTGCGCGGCACAGCGTTCGACCCGTTCAGCTACACCGCCGAGCGCCGTACCGAACGGGCCCTGATCGGTGAATATCGCCAGCATGTCGAAGCCGCGTTGGAGGCCCTTTCCGCGCAGGGCCACGCAGCGGCCGTGGCCATTGCCGAGGTGCCGGAAGAAATCCGCGGCTACGGCCACGTAAAGGAAGCCAGCATCGAAAAGGCGCGTGCCAGGTGGCGCGAACTGGGCGAGGCCGTCGAGCCTCAGCCGATTCGCGTGGCGGCCGAATAGGAGCTGCGCGCGCCAACTGCAAAGCGCGCAAATCGCAACGGCCGGATGTCGTAGGTTATTGCATGATGATGTGTATTCACTTAGTTTAAAAATCGTGCATACATGCATGCTGTGGAGGTTGTCCGAGCGCACGTCGAGACGGCGATCGGAAGCAAATTCGGAGGAAAGAATGCGTAAAGCCATATTGGCGGCTGCTTGCCTTGCCTTGTCGGGTGCTCCGGCACTCGCGCAGGACGTCGTGCTCGGAGCAGTGCTGCCGCTCTCGGGAGCGAGCGCGACTTTGGGCGACGACCAGCGTCGCGGCATTGAAGTCGCGGTGGATCAGATCAACGAGAAGGGCGGAGTGCTCGGCGGCCAGAAACTGCGCGTGATCGTGGAGGATTCCGGCGGACGCGCGCCATCGGCACTCGATGCCGCAAAGAAGCTCGTGACGGTCGACAACGTGCCCGTCGTGATCGGGGAATACTCGTCGGGCATCACCATTCCGGTCGGCCAGTACCTGGTGCAGGAAGGCCGCGTGCATCTCAACATCGGCTCGTCGAGCGGCAAGATCCGCGACCTGGGCGAGGGCTCGTTCAGCCTCATCGGCCTCGACAACGTCTCCTCCGGCTTCGCGGCCCAGGACGTCATCGACAACAACTGGAAGAAGGCCGCGGTGATCGTGCCGAACAACGCCTATGGCCAGGGCGTTGCCGACGAATTCCAGAAGGCCTTCACCGCGCTTGGCGGCGAGGTGGTCTCGACGGTCCTGTACACCGAAGGCCAGACCACCTATCGTCGTGAATTGCAGCAGATGGAGCGCGGCGAGCCGGACGTCTATGTCTACTCCGCCTATGGCAAGGAAGCCGCGACCGTCAACCGCGAGGCCTACGAGCTTGGTCTCACCTCGACCCCCTGGTACGCGATCTATCTGTCGATGTGCACCAGCGACGCCGACCCGCAGTTCGTTCAGGGGCAGTACGGGCTCGACCTCAACTATGTCGGTCCCGACGGTGCGGCCTACGAGGCCGCCTACAAGGCCAAGTACAACGAGCCCTTCAAGACCAGCTTCAACGGCTATGGATACGATGCCGTGATGATGGCGGCGGCGGCGATCGACAAGGCCGGGTTGACCGAGCCCAAGGCCATTGCCGCCGCGCTCAAGGAGATCGGCAACGGCTACAAGGGTGCGACCGGCGACATCACCTTCGATGCCGACCGGCAGCGCTCCAAGCAGCCCTACCTCAAGCTGAAGATCGCCGACGGCACCCAGCCGCGCTGACGGGTTCGGGCGGCGGGAGGCCTTGGCCGAACGCCGCCCTTTGTCCGCCCGTGCGCCGCGCGGGCGTGGCAAACGCCTCGAGAGAAAACACAATGGTCCAGTTTGTCGTCGATGTCCTGATCCGCGCTGTCGATATGGCGCTGATCGCCATCGGTCTGAGCAGCGTCTATTCGCTGATCCGCTTTCCCAACGTGGCGCTGGTGCAATATGCGACCGCGGGCGCGCTTCTGGCGCTTTTCCTGCAGATGATCGGCCTGCCGCTTGTCATCGCCGGGCTTGTCGCCTGCGCGCTGGTCGGGCTTTTGGCGGTTGTCCTCAACATCGCGCTCTTCGAGCGTCTGCTGCGGGCCGGGCCGGCCATCGCCATGATCGGCTCGCTGGCGCTGAGCATGCTTTTCTCCGCGATTTTCCTGGTCACGGCGGGGCCGCGCCCGCAACGCTTCGCGCTGGACATCAAGCCGCCGCTGCGCTTTCTCGGCGCGCGCGTGACGGAGCATCAGATGATTTCGGTGGCCATCAGCGCACTTGCCATCGCCGTCTTCGCGGCGATTCTTTTCCGCACGGATCTCGGCCGCTGCATGCGCGCCACCGCGACGAACTCGGTGCTTGCCAGCGCGACCGGCATCGACACCCGCAAGGTCACCAACACGGTCGTGTTCCTGTCCGGCGTCATGGCGGCGCTCGGCGGCATCGGGCTTTCCGTCAAGGGCGAAATGAGCGCGCAGCTCGGTCTCGACATGCTGCTGCCGGTCTTCGCGGCGGCTATCCTCGGCGGGCTCGGCAACGCACTGGGAGCGGCCGTCGGCACCGTGGTGATCGCGGCGGCCGAGACGCTGGTGACGAATGTCAATTTCGGGCCGCTTTTCGGGGAATCCGTTCTGTTCATCCCCGCCGCCTACGCCACCGCCACGTCTTTCCTCCTGCTGGTCGTCGTGCTGCTCGTGAAGCCCTACGGCCTGTTCGTCTCGGAGGTGAAACGTGTTTGAGTTTCTCATCCATGTCGCGATCATGGCCTGCCTCTACGGGCTCCTGGCGCTCAGCCTCAACCTGCAGGTGGGATTTGCCGGGTTGGTCAATTTCGGCCAGGTGATCCTGTTCGGCTGCGGCACCTATGGCGCCTCGATCGCCTTTTCCCATCAGCTCGGCCCGGTGGCCGGCATCGCGCTGGGCGTGGCGTTCGCGCTTCTCGTTGCCGTGGCCTTCGCCCGGCTCGGCCGCAATCTCGGCGCCGACTATTGGGGCATCGCCACGCTGGCCGTTGCCGAGGTGCTGCGCATCCTCGCCAACAACGAAACGTGGCTGACCGGCGGTGCCCAGGGCGTGGGCGGCATTCCGCTGCTGTTCGGCGACATGCCGCGCCCCGCCGGCCCTCTGGCGACGCTCGGCCTGTGCCTGGCGCTGCTGCTGGCGGCCTGGTGGCTGTGCAGTCGGCTGACGGGCAGCCGTTACGGCCTGGCGCTCAAGCTGATGCGCGAAGAGCCGCAGCTCGCCGTCTCGCTCGGCTACGACCTTTCGGTGCTGAAGACCCAGACGCTGATGGTCGCGGCGGTCATGGCGGCGCTCTCGGGTTTCGTCTTCGCCCACTACATCACCTTCGTCGGGCCCGACCAGCTCGTCGCCTCCGAGACCTTCCTCATCTGGGCCATGGTCATCATCGGCGGCTCCGGAAATCATCTTGGCGCCATCGTCGGGGCCTTCCTCATGCAGTTCCTCTTCGCGTTCGTGCCCTTCGTGAAGGATGCGTTCCAGCTTCCGTCCGAATACGTGGCCGCCATGCGTCTGACGCTGGTCGGCGGGGGACTTCTGGCCTTCCTCATGTGGCGCACGCAGGGCCTCGTTCCGGAACGCATCGGGGGGCGTGGCAATGGCTGATACCGTTCTGGCCGTCGAGGCCGTCGCCAAGGCGTTCGCCGCGCACAAGGTGCTCGCCGACGTCCGCTTCCGGGTCGGCGCGGGCGAGATCGTGGGTCTCCTCGGCCCCAACGGTTCGGGCAAGAGCACCCTGCTCAACGTCGTTTCGGGCTTCTCGCGGCCCGATGCGGGCGAGATCCTGTTTCGCAACGAAAGCGTCGCAGGCATGCCAGCCCACAGGATCGCCCGGCACGGCCTGGTCCGCACCTTCCAGCTCCCCTCCATGCCGCATCGCATGAGCGTGAGGCAGGTTCTGCATGCGGGCTCGCGCGAGGGAGCCGGCCTTTTCGACGCCTTCACGCCGAGGCGGGGCGATCACTCGCAGGTTGACGTCCTGCTGGAGCAGTTCGCGCTGACAGCCGTCGCCGATCAGCCCGCCAGCTCGCTTTCGGGCGGACAGAAGAAGCTTCTTTCCATAGCCCTGGCCCTGCGCACCAGGCCGAAGCTGCTGTGCCTCGACGAGCCGACCGCGGGCGTGCATCCGCAATTGCGCAGCCGCATGGTGGAATTGCTGCGCGCGTTCAATGGACGCGGCGTGGCCATGCTGGTGGTGGAGCACGACATGCATTTCATCCGCGAGTTGTGCAGCCGCTGCATCGTGCTCGACCGCGGCGAGATCATTGCCGATTGTGCGCCGGACGAGTTGGCGAAGAACGAACGGGTCGTCGAGGCCTATCTGGGCAAATCCGTCGAGCGACAAAAGGTGCTGGCATGATCCGGGTCGACAAGGTTCGCGCCGGCTACGGCGACGGCCCGGATATCCTCCAGGGCATCGACCTCGCAGCCTCTGGCGGGGAGATCGTTACCATCCTCGGCCCTAACGGCTGCGGCAAATCCACCCTGCTCAAATGCATCGCCGGCTTCGTCAGGCCGCGTGGCGGCACGGTCGAAATGGAGGGGCGCAATGTCGGGGCGGTTCCGGTGCATGACCGGATCAGGAACCACGGCATGGGCTTCGTGCCTCAGACCGACAACGTCTTCTCGACCCTGACGGTTGCCGACAACATCCTGCTCGGCGCCCGCCACATGGCGCCGGCTGCACGCGCCGCCCGCTATGAGGAGGTGATGACGCAATATCCCTCGCTGGCTTCCAAGCAGGAACGCAAGGCTTCCGCGCTCTCCGGCGGCGAGCGACAAATCCTGTCACTGGCCCGCGCGCTGATCTCCAGCCCGCGCGTGCTGCTGCTCGACGAGCCCTCCGCCGGTCTGTCCCCGGCGATGATGCATGAGGTGTTCGCCGCGATCGCCGACATTCGCGACCGCACCGGCATGTGCATCGTCATGGTCGAACAGAATGCCTTCGAGGCATTGAGCGTGGCCGATCGCGCCTATGTGCTGTCGCTCGGCAAGGTGGCCATCGAGGGGCGGGCCGACGATCTGCTCGCCGATCCCGCCATGCGCCATCTCTATCTCGGCGGAGAGCCCCCGCCTGCCGCCGAACCCACCCCGCAACCGGCGGCGATCTCCTGATGCGGCGCCTCCGGATTCAAACCAAGAAGGGCAGATCATGACCATTGCTGCAAGGCCGACCGACACCGCCGACCTGGTCTCGAACATCGAAAACATCGCTTTCGAGACCGATGCCGGCGTTGGCCGCAGGGGAAATCTCGGCCTGCTCGTCCTGCGCACCGACCAGACCATCGAGGATGAGTTCCGCCTCGCCCTGCCGGACGGGGCGGCGCTCTACGAGGCCCGCCTTCATTCGCCGGTGGAGATCACCCCGGACAACCTCCGCAAGATGGAGGCCGATATCCCCGGCACGGTCAGGCTTCTCCCCGACGTGACGTTCGACGTCATCGGCTTCGGTTGTACGTCGGGAGCGCTGGTGATCGGCGAGAGCCAGGTGGCAAAGCGCGTGCAGGAGGTGATGCCGCAGGTCAAGGTCACCGATCCGGTGACTGCTGCGGTGGCGGCGTTCAAGGCGCTTGGCACCCGCCGCGTCGCGCTGCTGACGCCTTACATCGCTTCCATCAACCACTCGTTGCGGGCAGCCTTCATCGAGCGCGGGTTGCAAATACCTGTCATGGGCTCGTTCAACGAAGCGGACGACAATCGCGTCGCCCGCATCACCGCCGAGGCGATCGAAAACGCGATGGTGCAGGTCGGCTCGTCCGACGAGTGCGAGGCGGTATTCGTCTCCTGCACCAGCCTGCGCGTTGCCCGCATCGCCGAAAGGGTTGAAGCGCGGCTGGGCAAGCCCGTCACCTCCAGCAACCACGCCATGGCATGGCACATGCTCAGGCTGGCGGGGATAGCGGATGCGATTTCCGGGCTGGGCCGTCTTTACCAGACGCCGCTTGCCGCGAACGCCTGACCGGAAGCGCGCCGCCGGCGATACCGGGGGCGCCGTCGGATCTGCGAGGCGAAGCGGAGGTCAGGTGCGGGCCGGTTGAAGCGCTGCTTCCACGAATGACGAGACGGCCTCGATATAGGCGTCGATGCCGGTGCCCCGCTTGCGGTGCTTGGCGCGCTTGACGTACCAATCCTGCAGGAGCGGCTTGATCAACGATGCCGTCAGGTCGGCATCGGCAACGGCAAAGACGCCGTGACGGGCGCCCTGGCGCAACACCGCGGCGATAATCTCTTCCGTCGCCGCCTCGCTGTCCACAGCCATGCGGCGCTCGGCCGCCGGGAACGACTTGGCCTCCATGAAGGCGAAGACGAACCAGGGCTGCATGGCTTCCGTCAGCCGCACATGCGCCTCGATCAGCCATCTGAGATGGGCGGCCGGGTCCTCGGCTATCTCTTCCGGCGCCGCCCGCAGAACCTCGTTCACCGTGGACGAGACCTCGCCGAGGATCATCGACAGCAGCGTGGCCTTGTTGTCGAAATAGGAGTAGAGCCCGCCCATGCTGAGACCGGAAGCCTGCGCCAGGTCGCGCAGGCTGGTGGCGTGGAAGCCCTGCCGGTTCGACAGCTTCAGCGTGGCCTCGATGATGCGCCCGAGATTTGCCACCGCGACATGCGGCTTCTGCACACGCACGGCATCGCGATGCCGCTCGAGGATGCGCCGGCAGAGCGCCTCCGTGGAGAAGGCGGCGGTCCATTGCCTGTGGCGCGCGAGGTCCAACCGTGTCCATCCTGTGCTTCGGCCTGCGACGCTGGCCCAGGCTCAGCAAATAGCAGCAAAGAGCCTGTTGCAAAAGGGGTAAAGGAGCGATAAGAAAATCGAGCGCTCGCTCGTTTTTTGAAAGTGTCACCGATGCTGTTCGAAGATCTCAAAGGCAAATCCGCGCTGGTCACAGGTGCCTCCGGGGGGCTCGGCCTGCATTTTGCCGAATTGCTGGCGCGGCACGGCGTGGCGGTGGTGCTGGCCGCCCGGCGCAAGGAAGCGCTGGAGGAAGCCTGCGTCCGCGTTGCCGCCGCCGGCGGCAGCGCGCAAGCCGTCCAGATGGACGTTGCCGACAGCGCATCCGTGGTCGCGGCGCTTGCCGAGGCGGCGGTGGATTTCGACATCCTCATAAACAACGCCGGCATTTCGGGCGCCGGGCGGGCTTTCGATCTTGAAGAGGCCGAATGGGATGGCGTGCTGGACACGAATCTCAAAGGCACCTTCCTCGTCGCGCAGGCCGTGGCGCGCGGCATGCGCGAAGCGGGCAGGGGTGGCGCGATCGTCAACATCGCCTCCATCCTCGGCCACCGCGTGGCTGGCAACGTCAGCGCCTATGCGGCCTCCAAGGCCGGCGTCATCCAACTCACCAAGGCGCTTGCGCTCGAGTGGGCGCGCGACGGCATCCGCGTCAATGCGCTTTGCCCCGGCTATATCGAGACCGCCATCAACCGTGACTTCTTCGCCTCGGAAGCCGGCCAGCAACTCGTCAGGCGCATTCCGCAACGCCGGCTGGGCCAGCCGCGGGAACTCGACGGCGCGCTGCTGCTGCTCGCCTCTGCCGCCGGCAGCTACATCACCGGCTCGTCCATCGAAGTCGATGGCGGCCATCTCGTCTCCTCATTGTGAGCATTCCCATGAATTTCGAGATTTCCCCCCAGGTCGAGGACTACCGCGCCCGTATCGCGGATTTCGCATCCCGCGAAATCCTGCCTCTGGAGGAAGACCGTTCCTCCTATGACGCGCATGAGAACATTGCCCTGCCGGTGCTGGAGACGCTGCGCGCCAAGGCGAAGGCGGCGGGGCTGTGGTGCCTGCAACTCAAGCCCGAAACCGGCGGCGCAGGCATCGGCCGAATGGGCATGGCGGTCTGCTACGAGGAGATGAACCGCTCGATCTTCGGCCCTGTGGTGTTCAATTCCTCCGCGCCGGACGACGGCAACATGATGGTGCTTGAGGCGCTGGGCACGCCCGAGCAGAAGGAAAAATGGCTGAAGCCGATCGTCGAGGGCAAGGTGCGTTCGGCCTTTGCCATGACCGAGCCGCACCCCGGCGGCGGCTCGGACCCGGGGATGATCATGACGCGGGCGGAAAAGCGCGGCGACAAATATGTCGTGACCGGCCGCAAATGGTTCATCACCGGGGCCGGCGAGGCCAGCCATTTCATCCTGATCGCCCGCACATCGGACGATCCGCGCCATGGCCTTTCGGCGCTGCTGTTCCACAAGGACCAGCCCGGCTGGCGTATCCGGCGCCGCATCGACATCATGGGGCCGGAAGAGCATGGCGGCCATTGTGAACTTGAATTCGATGGCCTGGAAATCCCGGCGGACGAATTGCTGCTGGGCGAGGGCAGGGGGCTTAAGGTCACCCAGACCCGGCTTGGCCCCGCGCGCCTGACCCATTGCATGCGCTGGCTGGGGCTGGCCAAGCGCTGTGTCGAGATCGCCCGCGCCTACGCTGCGGAGCGTCAAGGCTTCGGCGTGCGCCTGGCTGACCGCGAGAGCATCCAGGTCAAGCTCGGCGACCTTGCCATGCGCATCGAGATCGGCCGCCTGCTGGTGATGAAGGCGGCATGGGAGCTCGACCGCGGCGGCTTCGCCCGCAAGGAGGTCTCCATGGCCAAGATCCATGTCGCCAACCTGTTGCATGACGCAGCCGATGTCGGCATCCAGATCAATGGCGCGCGTGGCTATTCGAAGGATACGGTGCTGGAATGGATCTACCGCTATGCGCGGCAGGCCCGCCTCGTGGACGGCGCCGACGAGGTGCACAAGATGGTGCTCAACCGCTTCCTCAACGATGAGGGCGCGGACTTCTGGCGCTGGAACGTCGCGGCGAATGCCTGAACATGGCATGCAGGCATCCGCAGCAGGGGAACGTGCAATGAACGCCGATTTCGATCCCGCCGCGCTGGAGCACTTCCTGACGGAGCGCTTCGGCAAGGGCCAACTCGGGCTCGAACGCATCGGCGGCGGTCAATCGAACCCGACCTACTTCGTGGATTTCGGCGGGCGCCGCATGGTGCTGCGCAAGAAGCCGGCGGGTCCGATCCTGCGCGGCGCTCATGCCGTCGATCGCGAGTTCCGGGTGCTGGAGGCGCTGGCGCCGACCGACGTGCCGGTGCCGAAGCCGGTGCTCTATCACGCCGACGATGCCGTGCTGGGCACGCCCTTCTATCTGATGGAGCGGCTGGAAGGGCGCGTCTTCCATGATTGCGCGCTGCCCGGCATGGCGCCGCAGGAGCGTCGCGCCATCTATTTCGCCATGGCCGAGACCCTGGCGAAGCTCCATGCGGTGCGCCCGCACGAGGTCGGGCTCGCGGACTATGGCCGGCCCGGCAACTATTTCGAGCGCCAGATCGGCCGCTGGACCAAGCAATGGCGGGAATCGTCGAGCGAGCCCATTCCGGCGCTCGACGAGGTCGCGGCATGGCTGCCTGCCCATATGCCGCCCGACAGCGGCCACGTCGCCATCGCCCACGGCGATTTCAGGCTCGGCAACCTGCTGTTTCATCCCGACAGGCCGCAGGTTATCGGCATTCTGGACTGGGAACTGTCCACGCTCGGCCACCCGCTCGCAGATCTGGGTTTCTGCTGCATCGCCTGGGAATCGATGCCTGACGAATATGGCGGCATCCGGGGCCTCGACCTCGCCGCGCTCGGCATTCCCGACCAGCGGACCTTCGTGGAGCATTATTTCGCCCATGCCGCGCCCACCGAGCCGCTGGAGCCGTTCCACGTCGTCTTTTCGCTGTTCCGCTTCGCCGTGATCTTCGTCGGCATCGCAGATAGGGCGCGCGCGGGAAATGCCGCCGCATCCGATGCCGCCGACGTCGCCCCGCTGGCGAGGCGATTCGCCGCCAGGGCGCGGGACATCATTTCCGGTTGCTAGCCCCGGCGACGGCCCTCGTTTCGGGTGCGCGGCGCAAGATTTGCGATCAGAAGCGGCGGCCGCTCACCATCATGCCGGCCGGATCGAAATCCGGCTTCGCGCGCTTGACGATATCGGCGGTGATCCGCGCCGATCCCGCCGACATGGTCCAGCCCATATGTCCGTGGCCGACATTGAAGACCATGTTGCTGTACCGCCCGCCACGGCCGAAGATCGGCGTGCCTTCGGGCGTCATCGGCCGCAGGCCGGCCCAGTATTGCGGCGCGCCGTAATTCGCGCCGTTCGGGAAAATGTCGCGGATGGCCGAAAGCATATGCTTGAAGTCTTCGGGGCGGTTCGACTTGTCGTATCCCGCGAACTCGGCGGTCGCCGTCACCCGCAAACGGTCGCCGAAACGCGCATAGGCGACCAAATTGTCCTCGTCGACGCCGCCGATCGAAGGCGGATTGTTGCTGCCGTCGAGCGGCATGGTCACGGAATAGCCCTTGATCGGATAGATCGGCAGCGAAACGCCCAAGGTCCTGGCGAAATCCGGCGCGAACACGCCGAGGCACAGAACATATTCGTCGGCGGAAATGACGCCTCGCGACGTCTTCACCCCGGTGATCCTGTCACCCTTGCTTTCGAAACCGTCGACGGAGGTGTTGAACATGAACTTGACGCCGAGATTGTCGGCGCAGAAGCGCGCGAGATTCTGGGTGAAGACGCGGGCGTCGCCGCTGCCGTCGGAAGGGCAATAGACCGCCCCTGCAAACTTGTCCTTCACGGATTCGAGCGCCGGATCGATACGCGCGGCTTCGCCGGGATCGATGGCGCGCAGGTCCAGCCCTTCCTCGGACAGGATGCGCGTGTTGGCCGCGCCGCGCGCGAAGGATTCGGGCTTGCGGTAGAGATAGAGCAGGCCGCCCTCCCGGCCGTAATATTCCACGCCCGTATCGGCGATGACGCCTTTCAGGCGCTCCTGCGAGTACAGGCACAGGCGCACCTTGCGCTTGGTGTTGGTGCGCGCCTTCTCGGCCGTGCAGTTCAGCAGGAACTTCCAGGACCACGACCACAGGCGCGGGTCGAGGCTGGGCCTGAAGCGCAGCGCCTGGCCGTCGTCGAACAGGGAGCGAAGCAGGATGCGCGGCGCCTTGGGCGAGGACCATGTATAGGCATGGCCGGGCGCGACGAGACCGGCATTGGCAAAGCTGGTCTCGGCCGCCGCCTCGGCAAGCCTGTCCACCACCGTGACCTCATGCCCGTCTCGCGCGAGCTCGTAGGCGGTTGTAACGCCGACGACTCCGGCGCCGAGCACAATCACGCGCATGCTGCTTCTCCGTCTGCTGCGGGAACGGTCAGAGCGCCGCGATCACGGCGATCTCCACCGTGAATTGCGGCGCGGCGAGTTTGGATTCCACGGTCGCGCGAGCAGGCGCACAGTCGGGCGCGACCCAGGCGTCCCATACCGCGTTCATTTCCGCAAAGGTGGAGATGTCGGAAAGCCAGATCGACGCCGACAGCAGCTTGGTCTTGTCGGTGCCTGCCGCGGCGAGCAGAGCATCGATGCGGCTGAGAATGTTGGTGGTCTGGGCGGTGACACTCTGTCCGCCGGCGTCAAGCGCCACCTGGCCGGAAAGATAGGCCACGCCGCCGTGGACGACGGCCTGGCTCATGCGTGCGCCTGGTTCGATGCGCTTGATGTCGCTCATGGGAAAACCTCCGTTTCTGATAGGACTCACTATATGTGGACATAAGTGTATCCACAAGAGGATTGTGAACTGCACCTGGCCGTGGCAAGACTGGGCCAATGCGGAGAAAGTCATGAACATCAATGAAAAACGCGCTGCAACGGACGCCGCTCAATCCCGGCAGCAGCCCCGGCAGGCAAAGACCGGACGGGCGGCCGACAGCGTGGAAAAGGTCTACGAAGCGGTCAAGGAGCTTGCCGTGGAGTACCGGTTCAAGCCGGGCGAACGTGTCAACGAGGTCGAGCTTGCGGCCCGGCTTGGCGTGTCGCGCACGCCCGTGCGCGAGGCCTTGAACCGGCTGGCGCGCGACGGTTTCATGACTTTCGTGCCGAACAGGGGCTTTTATGCGCGCGACATAACGCCTGAAGGGGTGCAGGAGCTCTACGAGCTCCGCGCGGCCATCGAGCGGGCGGCGTTCCGCTTCGCCTGCCAGCGCGGCAGCGACGCCGAAATCGGCGATGCCATCGCCCTGTGGCACGACAACAGCAATCTGGGCCCCACCACGGACTGGGCCAGGGTGGCCGAGGCTGACGAAGCCTTCCATACCGCCATCGTGCGCCTGTCCAAGAACGAGCGGATGCTCAATGCCCTCGAAGGGATCAACTCGCTCATCCGGTTTTTCCGCAGGATCGATCTGGAAAGCAGCCGGCGCCGCGGCGGGCTGTATGACGAGCACGCCGCCATCATAGATTGCCTGAGGCGCCGTGACGGCGAGGCCGGCGGCGAACTGATCGAACGGCACATCACGCTGAGTTCGGCTCATGCCGTGGAGGTCACCAAGGAAGGGCTGGCGCGGATCTTCTTCGGCCGCACCGGCTGAGCGGCGGATCGCAGCCAAACCCTGGAACCGGCGGCAGCGCGATTGTGCCACAATCTCGCCGGGTTCAGGACATAGTTGGTTAATCTGCTGATAAGCAATTCCTGCGCAGATGGACTTTGGGGACCGGGGCGTCGGATGCGTGCATCAGCGGCTTGCCTTGGCTTTCGCAAATGTATCGTGTCGCGGTGCCGCCGTCGGGCCTGAGGGGACCATCGAAGAAATGCAGACATTGACGCGCCAGCGTCTTCGCCGCGCATCCGATTTCATGTTCGTGGTGGTTTCAGCCGGCCTGCTGGCCGCCTGCGCTTCGCCCGAACCCAGGGCCGCGGCCGTCAAGAAGCGGTCCAAGGAGTATTTCGCCGAGAGCGAATACGGCGTGAAGGCGAGCCCCCGGGTAGCCACGGGCAGCAAGATTCCGCGGGGCGGCGGACGCGACCAGCTCGGCAAACCGTATCAGGTGCGCGGCAAGTGGTACTATCCCAAAGAGGACAAGCGCTACGCCAAGGTCGGCAGCGCCTCCTGGTATGGCGACGCCTTCCACGGCCGGCTGACCGCCAATGGTGAAGTCTACGATACCGCCCACCTGACCGCGGCGCACCCGACGATGCCGCTGCCGAGCTATGCGCGCGTTACCAACCTGGCCAACGGCAGTTCCGTCATCGTGAGGGTGAATGACCGTGGCCCTTATCATGAAGGCCGCATCATCGACCTGTCACAGCGCGCGGCCGAAATGCTCGACTACGCCAATGTCGGCACCGCCAACGTCAAGGTGGAATATGTCGGGCGCGCACCGCTCGACGGCGATGACGACCGGTATCTGATGGCATCGTACCATCCGGGCAACCGGGCTCCGGACCCGTCGGTCGGCCTGCCCACCGGGGTGATGATCGCCATGAACGGATCGACCCCCAGCGCCCGTCCCGCGCCGATGCCCGTGCCGTTCCCCCAGCAGATGCTGGCCGAGGCGACCGCCGTCCAGCCGGTGCTGTCGGCGCAGGCCCCGTCCTTTGACGGCATCGCGCTGCCCGAATTCGGCCCCATCGTGCCGCAGCGGCCGGACCTTGCCCTGCCTTCGCAGGTGCCGTTCGCCATCGCCTCGCTGTCCTACGCGGACGAGCGGGTGCAAAGCGCGGCGCGCGCATTCGACGCTTTCGAAAAGGCAGGGCGGGTGAACCCGGACGATCTGGCAAATGCGTGGAAGCGCGCCAATCCCGCCGCCGCGGCTGCCTACAGCCGCGACTATGTCGCGGCGGGTTCCTATGCGGATGCCGCGCAAGCCAGGGCAATCGCGGCGCAGCTTGCCGGATTTGGACGAATCGGCATCGAGCAGAGCCGGCCGGACGGCGCCGGTGGCAAGATATGGTATTCGGTCAATCTCTACCCGGACGGACGCGCCGACCTGGACGCCATGCTGCAGGCGGCATGGTCGCACGGCGCTGCGGACGCTATTGCCGTGCGCGATTGAGGCGGCCCTTGCGGCCCGGTTGTTGATCCGCCCGCAAAGCCTGATAGCCTTGCGGTCTCTCTCTGGCCGAACGCGGGGCTTTCCATTCGCATGATCCGTCGTCTTCGTCGGTTTCTCGCCGGGTTCCTGAGCACCGCGCTGGTCGTGGCATGTGCTGCGCCCGCCGCGGCCCAGCTTTTCGAGACCAAGGCGGCCGAGGCCTTCATGATCGATGCCGGGACGGGCACGGTGCTGTTTTCCAAGGACGCCGACAAGGCGATCCAGCCGGCCTCGCTGGCCAAGCTGATGACGATGGAAATGGCTTTCAACGCCATCAAGACCGGCCGGCTGAAGCGGGAAGACACGTTCGTGGTCAGCGAGCATGCCTGGCGCACCGGCGGGGCGCCGTCCCGCGCCTCCACCATGTTCGCCGCCCTGAAATCCTCCATCCCGCTCGAAGACCTCATCAAGGGCGTTACGGTGCAGGCCGCCAATGACGGCTGCATCATCTTCGCCGAGGGCTATGCCGGCTCGGAGGAGAATTTTGCGATGCAGATGAACGAGCGCGCGCGCCAGATCGGGCTGGAGATGTCGACCTTCGTCAACGCGACCGGACTTCCGGCCCCGGGGCAGAAGACGACCGTGCGGGAATTGACGCTGTTGGCCCTGCATCTGTGGCGCGATTATCCGGACCTTTATGCCGATTACGGCCTCAAGGACTTCACCTGGAACAAGATTTCGCAGCGCAACCGCAACCCGCTGCTTGCGATGGACATCGGCGCCGACGGGCTGGCCGTGGGCGCGAGCGAGGAGGACGGCTTCGGCATCGTCGGTTCAGCCGTGCAGAACGGCAAGCGCGTCATCGCCGCCATGAGCGGGCTGGCCAGCGACCGCGAGCGGGCGGAAGAGGCGCGCAAGCTGATCGAGTGGGGCCTGCGCTCCTTCGAGAAGACCGAGATTTTCGCCATGGACGAGGTGGTAGGCGAGGCGCAGGTTTTCGGTGGCGTCAAATCGGGTGTGAGCTTGAAGGCGAAGGGTCCGGTGGATATCTTTCTGCCGATCGTCAATCGCGACAAGCTGACGGCGCGCATCGTCTATGACGGGCCGTTGCCGGCGCCGGTCGAGGAAGGCCAGAGGGTGGGTTCGTTGCGGGTATGGATCGGCGACACGCTGAGCCAGGAAACGCCTCTATACGCCGCCGAGACGGTCGAGGTCGGAACGCTGCCCGACCGCGCGCTCGACGCGCTGAAGGAGTTGGCCGTGGGCTGGCTTCGTTAGGTGGCACGGATTATGACACCCGGCGCACATTGCGCATGGGACGCAGACGAGCGAAGGCGCGACTATTGGCCAAAGGCTTCTTCATAACCTTCGAGGGCGGGGAGGGCGCCGGCAAGTCCACCCAGATCGCCCGGCTGGCGGCCAAGCTGCGCGCCAAGAAGTACGATGTGGTCGTGACCCGCGAGCCGGGCGGTTCGCCCGGCGCGGAAGCGGTGCGGCATGTGCTCCTGTCGGGCGCCGCCGAGCCGTTCGGCCCGGGCATGGAGGCGCTTCTGTTCGCCGCCGCGCGCTCGGACCATGTCGAGCAGGTCATCCGTCCGGCCGTGGATCGCGGCGCCATCGTGCTATGCGACCGCTTCATGGATTCCTCGCGCGTCTATCAGGGGGTCACCGGCGGGCTCGACCCCGCCTTCATGCGCGCGCTGGAGCGCGTTGCCGTTAATGGCATGGTGCCGGACCGGACGCTCATTCTCGATCTCGACGCCGAGGAGGGGCTGCGGCGTGCCGGCGACCGGCGCGGTGCCGGCGACGCGCCCGACCGCTACGAGAAGGAAACGCTGGCCGTCCATCAACGCCGGCGCGACGCATTCCTGGCGATCGCGGCCGCAGAACCGGAGCGCTGCATCGTCATCGATGCTTCCGGAGACATGGGCGTGGTGGAAGACCGTGTGACAGCCGCCATATTTGCCGCGCTGGAAGTGAAGCTGCCGGCGCGCGGCCGCCGACAGGCGACGCCGGCATGATGTTCGAACGGATCGCCCCCGAGCAGCACGACATGCTGGACGGCGTGCCGTCGCCGGCCGAGACCCTGCGCCTTTTTGGACATTCCGAAACGGCGTCGATCCTTGCCGCCGCCTATCGCGCCGGCAAACTTCCACACGCCCTGATCCTGGCCGGCCCGCTCGGGATCGGCAAGGCCACGCTGGCCTTCCATCTGGCGCACCACCTGCTGAAATATCCGCAACCCGCCTCGGCGCCGGAAACGCTCGATGCGCCCGACCCGGCCTCGCCGCTGTTTCGCCAGATCGCCACCGGCGCGCATCCTTCGGTGCTGCACCTGACGCGGCCGCTCAATGACCGCACCAAGGCCTTCAAGACCGTGCTCACCGTGGACGAGATCCGCAAGGTGGGCGGTTTCCTGTCGATGACGTCGCATGATGGCGGCCACCGGGTGGTCATCATCGACCCGGCCGACGACATGAACACCAATGCCGCCAATGCGTTGCTGAAGAATCTTGAAGAACCGCCCAAGCGCACGCTCTTCATCCTGATCGTGCATGCGCCCGGCAGCCTCCTGCCCACGATCCGCTCCCGCTGCCAGATGATGCGGCTCAACCCGCTCGGCGAGGCTGATCTGATGCGGGTCCTGGACGGGCTGGAGCCGCCACCGCCGCAGGAACCGGCCGCGCGCGCTGCGCTGGCGGTCAGGGCAGGGGGCAGCGCCCGTGCGGCGGTCCTGCTCACCCAATATGGCGGGCTGGAGATCGCCGAGGCGCTAAGCGCGCTGGCGAGGGCGCCCGGCATGGACGTCGCCGCGGCCTACCGGCTTGCGGAGGCGGTTGCCGGCCGCGACCAGACGGTGCAGTTCGGCATTTTCAACCGCCATGCGCTCGATCTGCTTGCCGACGGCGCCAGCGCTGCCGCGCTTGCCGGCGACCTTGCCAGGGCCAAAGCGCTGTCGGATGCTTGGCAAGAGGCTCTGGACGCGATATCTGAGACCGAAACCTACAATCTCGACAAGAAGCAGCACGCGCTCACGATGATCGACCGCCTGAATTCTGCAATGCGAATGTGACGCGTGGTGCGGGATGGCAATCGCCGTCCCGATGCGATAATTCACGCCCGACATCATTCCATTTCAGATTTCCGACGGTCCGCACATGTCACGCGAAAAATTTTACGTCACCACGCCGATATTCTACCCGAACGGCAAGCCGCATATCGGCCACGCCTACAACGTCATCGCCACCGACGTGCTGGCGCGCTTCCAGCGGCTCGACGGCAAGGATGTGTTCTTCCTGACCGGAACGGACGAGCACGGCCTGAAGATGCAGCAGAACGCCGAGGCCGAAGGCATCACGCCGAAGGAACTCGCCGACCGCAACTCGGCGATCTTCCGCGAAATGGACGAAAAGCTCGGCATCTCCAACGACCAGTTCATCCGCACCACCGAACCGCGCCACTACCGCGCCAGCCAGGCTATCTGGGAAAAGATGGCGGCCAATGGCGACATCTATCTCGGCGGCTATTCCGGCTGGTATTCGGTGCGCCAGGAGGCCTATTTCGACGAATCCGAGACCACGGTGGGCGAAGACGGCGTGCGGCGCGAACCGCTCGGCTCGCCGGTGGAATGGAACGAGGAGCAGACCTATTTCTTTCGCCTCTCGGCCTATCAGGACAGGCTGCTGGCCCATTACAAAGCCAACCCCGACTTCATCGGCCCGGCCGAGCGCCGCAACGAGATCGTCAGCTTCGTGAAATCCGGCCTGCGCGATCTTTCCATCTCGCGCTCGACCTTCAAGTGGGGCGTGCCGGTGCCGGGCGACGACAAGCATGTGATGTATGTGTGGGTCGATGCGCTCACCAATTACATCACGGCCGCAGGCTATCCTGATGAAAACTCGGAGAATTGGCACTATTGGCCGGCGAACGCCCACATCATCGGCAAGGACATCATCCGCTTCCATGCGGTCTACTGGCCGGCGTTTCTGATGTCGGCCGGGATTGCGCTGCCGAAGCGCATCTTCGCCCACGGCTTCCTGTTCAACCGCGGCGAGAAGATGTCGAAATCGGTCGGCAACGTCGTCGACCCGTTCACCATGGTCGACCACTACGGGCTGGACCAGGTGCGCTATTACTTCATGCGCGAGGTGCCGTTCGGCCAGGACGGAAGCTACAGCCACGAGGCCATCGTCAATCGCACCAATGCCGACCTCGCCAACGATCTCGGCAATCTGGCCCAGCGCTCGCTGTCGATGATCGCCAAGAACTGCGGCGGCCAGGTGCCGAAGCGCGGCGACCTCCTGGAAGCCGACCGCGACATCCTCGACCGGGCGGTGGAGGCCCTTGACGCCGCGCGCAAGGCGATGGGCGAACAGGGCATCCATGTGGCGCTGGCCTCGATCTTCTCCGTCGTCGCCGAGGCCAATCGTTACTTCGCCGCGCAGGAGCCCTGGGCGCTGAAGAAGACCGACCCCGCCCGCATGGAGACGGTGCTGTGGACGACCGCAGAGGTGATCCGGAGGGTGGCCGTGCTGTGCCAGCCCTTTATCCCCACTTCGGCGGGCAAGCTGCTCGACATGCTGGCCGTGGGCGATGAAGCGAGAAGTTTCGGCCATGTGGCAGCGGACCATGCGCTGATGCCCGGCACGGCGCTGCCGGCGCCGCAGCCGGTGTTTCCGCGCTATGTCGAGCCTGTGGATGGAAACGCCTGATGCTGGTCGACAGCCATTGCCACCTCGACTTTCCGGATTTCGCCGAGGAGCGGCAAGATATCGTCGCCCGCGCCCTGGCGGCCGGGGTCGGGCGCATGGTGACGATCTCGACCAGGGTCAGGAAGTTCCAGCAGGTTCTTGAGATCGCGGAATCTTTCGAAGAGGTCTATTGCTCGGTCGGCACCCATCCGCACAACGCCGCGGAAGAGCTGGACGTGACCGCGGCCGAGCTGGTGCGCCTTGCCGCGCATCCCAAGGTGGTGGCGATCGGCGAGGCCGGGCTCGATTACCACTACGATTACGCTCCGCGCGAGGCGCAGGCACAGGGCTTGCGCACCCACATCGCCGCCGCCCGCGAGACAGGCCTGCCGCTGGTCATCCATGCGCGTTCGGCAGACGAAGACATGGCCGCGATCCTGGAGGAGGAGACGGGGAAGGGGGCCTTCCCCTTTATCCTGCACTGCTTTTCCTCCGGCCCGCGGCTGGCGGAGGTGGGCGTGGCGCTGGGAGGCCATATCTCCTTTTCCGGCATCATCACCTTCAAGAACTCGGCAGAATTGCGCGAGATCGCAGCGCGGGTGCCGCGCGAGCGGCTGCTGGTGGAGACGGATGCGCCTTATCTGGCCCCCGTGCCGCATCGCGGCCGCCGCAACGAGCCTGCCTATGTCGCCGAGACGGCAAAGGTGCTGGCGGCCACGATCGGTGTGAGCGAGCAGGAAGTCGCCGACATCACCACGCAGAACGTCTTCCGGCTGTTTTCCAAGATGCCGCGCCCGACGCAAAGGGGCGGCTGAGCGGTGGGCGACCGGCTGCGCTTCACCCTGCTCGGCTGCGGCTCCTCGCCCGGCACGCCGCGAATTACCGGCGACTGGGGCAATTGCGACCCTACCAACCCGAAGAACCGGCGCATGCGCGCGGCCGCGCTGGTGGAGCGAATCTCGGCCAGCGGCGCAAAGACCACCGTGGTCATCGACACCGGGCCGGATTTTCGCGCACAGATGCTGATGGCGGGCGTGAAGCGTGTCGATGCGGTGATCTACACCCATCCGCATGCCGACCACATCCACGGCATAGACGATCTGCGCGGCTTCGTCCTGGAGCAGCGCAAGCTGATCGACATTTATGCCGACGGACCCACCATGGAGCGGCTGCGAGCGGCCTTCGGCTATTGCTTCGAGACGCCGCACGGCAGTTCCTATCCGCCGATCCTGTGGGCGCGCACCATCGACCACGACCGGCCGGTGGTTGTCGCGGGCGAGGGGGGCTCCCTCTCCTTCCAGCCGCTGCCGCAGGTTCACGGAGACATCGTCTCGCTCGGTTTCCGGGTCGGCGGGCTGGCCTATTGCCCCGACGTCAGCGCCTTTCCGAAGGCGACCGCCGAACGGCTCGGCGGGCTCGAGCTGCTGGTGATCGACGCACTGCAATACAGGACGCACCCCAGCCATTTTTCGCTGGGCGAAGCGCTGGAATGGATCGAGAAGCTGGCGCCGAGAAAGGCGGTGCTGACGCATATGCACGTGCCGCTCGACTACGACACGGTGATGGCCGAGACGCCTGCGCGTGTCGAGCCGGGATATGACGGCATGATCGTGGAAATAGCTTATGATTCAATGTGAAATGGCGAGTTCTTCATGGCGGGAAGTATCGAGCGCGTAACACAGGCTGCGGCGGATGCCGGGCTGGACATCGAGGTCAGGCGCATGGGCGCGTCCACCAGGACCGCAGAGGAAGCCGCGCAGCAATGCGGCTGCACGGTGGCGCAGATCGTCAAGTCGCTGGTCTTTCAAGGCGAGACCAGCGACAGGCTCTATCTGTTCCTGGTCTCGGGCTCTAACCAGCTCGACCTCGGCAAGGCCGCCGCGCTGGCGGGAGAAGCGCTGAAGCGCGCCGAGCCGCGCCATATCCGCGATCAGACCGGCTTTGCCATCGGCGGCGTTTCACCGCTCGGCCACCTGATCGCCATTCCTGCTTTTGCGGACGAGACGCTGCTGGGCTTCGAGCGCGTTTGGGCCGCGGCCGGGGCGCATGACGCGGTCTTTGCCGCTGCGCCGGCAGCGCTGGTCAAGGCTGCAAAGGCAGCCGTGGTGCCGCTGGCGGCGTAGTTCGTGGCCACGACATAAAGCCGAACGGCACAAGCATCGGTTCCATAATCTATCTTATGCGACTTTTACATGAGCCTCTCGTATCGTGAGGCGCCGGCTCCTTTTCTCGTCCCCGTTCCTCCTATGCGCCCTTTGCCATCCAGGTGCGACATTTTGCACTTGCGAGCGATTGTTGCGCTGCAACAAAGAGCGTTTGCGCAACTCGTCCTAGTTTCCTGGCCATGAAGACAGGCAACCTTCATGAAGGAGATGGAAAGATGCTGACGAGACGCGAAGCTCTTTTGGGTACGGTCACCGGTGCGGCAACCGCCGCGGTGCTGGCGGCCATGTCGGCCACGCCGGCCCGCGCGCAGCCGCAGCCCGTCGATGTGAGCAAGCTGCCGCGCGAGAAGGTCGCGCTGGTCGCCCCGCCCTTCGTGCATGCGCACGAGCAGGTCGCCACGGGCGGCCCCAAGATCGTCGAGTTCCAGTTGACGATCAAGGAGCAGCCGATGGTCATCGACGACGAAGGCACGACCCTGCAGGCCATGACCTTCAACGGCTCGATCCCGGCGCCGATGATGGTGGTGCACGAGGGCGACTATGTCGAACTGACGCTGGTCAACCCAGAAACCAACGAGATGCCGCACAATGTGGACTTCCATGCGGCGACCGGCGCCCTGGGCGGCGCCAAGCTGACGGAGGTCAACCCCGGCGAGCAGGCGACGCTGCGCTTCAAGGCTACGCGGGCCGGCACCTTCGTCTATCACTGCGCACCTGCGGGCATGATCCCCTGGCACGTGGTGTCGGGCATGAGCGGCACGATCATGGTGTTGCCGCGCGACGGGCTGAAGGACGAGAACGGCAAGCCGCTGAAATACGACCGCCTCTTCTACATCGGCGAGAACGACTTCTACATCCCGCGCGACGAAAACGGCAAGTTCCGCAACTACGCCTCGCTGGGCGAGAGCTACGACGACACGCTGAAGGTCATGCGCGGGCTGGTTCCCACCCATGTCGTCTTCAACGGCAAGGTCGGTGCGCTCACGGGCGACAACGCGCTGAAGGCCAATGTCGGTGAAACGGTGCTGTTCGTGCATTCGCAGGCCAACCGCGACACGCGCCCTCACCTGATCGGCGGCCATGGCGACCATGTGTGGGAGATGGGCAAGTTCCATAATCCCCCGGCCAAGGACCTCGAGACCTGGTTCGTGCGCGGCGGATCGGCCGCGGCTGCGCTCTACACCTTCCGGCAGCCGGGCATCTACGCCTACGTCAACCACAACCTCATCGAGGCGGCCGAACTCGGCGCCACCGCTCATGTCATGGTGGACGGCGAATGGGACAACGACCTGATGGCGCAGGTGAAGGCTCCGGCTCCGATCGCAACCTACTGACGGGCGAGCGCGAGCAGTCGAACGGGCGGCCCGTCGGTTTCCGGCGGGCCTTTTTCTGGAGGATATGGTCATGAAACTGGCGACCCCCGCAGCCCTGGCGGCAACGGTACTGGCCTTCGCCGCCGCTCCGGTCCTGTGGCATCCGGCAGACAGGGCCGCAATGCCCGTCGAGACCGTAACGGTGGCGCCCGGCTCCTTCGTCTTTCGCTTGCCAGGCGAATATCTCAAGGCCGACTGGCCGGTCGACGCACCGAAGCGCAACGTGACCTTCCGGCGCGGATTCGACATCATGAAATTCCAGGTCAGCGCTGCCGACTATGCCGGCTGCGTGGCCGATGGGGCGTGCGAGGCGCCGGAAGGCGGCCGCAAGGCTTCCGCCGACATGCCCGTCACCGGGGTGAGCTATCGCGATGCCGTCACCTATGCCGCGTGGCTGTCGCAAAAGACCGGCGACACCTGGCGCCTGCCCTCCGACGAGGAATGGGCCTTTGCGGCCGCCGAGCGCATGAATGACGACGCGCTCGGGGTGGAAGACGACGGCGCCAACCCCGTCGCCCGCTGGCTGGCGCGCTATCGCGCCGAGTCCGGCACGGGCCCGCGCGATGCCGAGCCGAGGCCGCTCGGCCATTTCGGGACGAACGGCAAGGGCCTTGCGGATGTCGCCGGCAATGTCTGGGAATGGACGACGAGCTGCTATATGCGCGCCACGATTGCGGCGGACGGCAGCGTGGCGCAGAGCATCGAGAATTGCGGGGTTCGCGTGGTCGGCGGCCGTCACCGCGGCTACATGTCGAACTTCATCCGCGACGGCAAGAGCGGCGGCTGCGCCGCCGGCATCGCGCCGGACAATCTCGGCATCCGGCTGGTTCGGGAAGCCCCTTCCCTGCTGGCCAGCTTCAAGGCGCTGGTGGCGCGCGCGATGAGCTGAGCGCCGGTTCCAATCTTCGGTTGCAGGCCGGCCTTGCTGGATCGGCCTGATGCGCTATCTTGGCATTGCGATCCCGAACGGGAAAACCTTGACCAGCGCGCGCAAGGCAATCGATGGAACTCGATCCCCTGCTCCTGTCCCGCCTGCAGTTCGTATGGGTCGTCGGCTGGCACATCCTGCTGCCGGCCTTCACGGTGGGGCTGGCTTCCTACATCGCGCTTCTGGAAGGCATACATTTCTTCACCGGGCGCGAGATCTATTTCCGCATTTCCGGCTTCTGGATAAAGATCTTCTCCGTCGCCTTCGGCATGGGGGTGGTGTCGGGCATCGTCATGCCCTTTCAGTTCGGCACCAACTGGAGCCGCTACTCCGACGCCACGGCGAACGTCCTATCGCCGCTCTTCGCCTATGAAGGCCTGACCGCCTTCTTCCTGGAGGCCGCATTCCTGGGCGTCCTGTTGTTCGGGCGCAGCCTGGTGCCACGCTGGGCACATTTCGTCGCGGCGCTGATGGTGGCTTTCGGCACGTTGCTGTCCTCCTTCTGGATATTGTCCGCCAACAGTTGGATGCAGACACCGGCAGGCTACGAACTGGTCGATGGCCGCTTCTATCCCAAGGACTGGTTCGCCATCATCTTCAACCCGTCCTTCCCCTATCGTCTCGGCCATACAGTCGTCGGCTTCTACGTCACCACCGCCTTCGTCGTGGCCGGTGTCGCGGCATGGCTCATCCGGCGGGGTCGATTCGTGGCGGAAGGCACGCGCATGCTGTCCATGACGCTGTGGCTGCTCACCGTCCTGGTGCCCTTGCAGATATTGCTGGGCGACGAACATGGTCTCAACACGCTCGAACACCAGCCGGCCAAGCTGGCCGCGATAGAGGCGCACTGGGAAACGGGGCGGCGCGTGCCGCTCGTGCTGTTCGCGGTGCCGGACGAGCAGAACGAGGCCAACCGCTATGCGATCGAGGCGCCGGTGCTGGGCAGCCTCATCCTGATGCACGACCTCAACGGCGAGGTTCGCGGTCTGAAGGACTGGCCGCGCGACCAGCGGCCGCCGGTCGCCATTCCCTTCTTCGCCTTCCGCATCATGGTCGGCATCGGGCTGCTTATGCTGGCCGTTGTGGTGGCGAGCTGGTGGCTGCGTTGGAAGGGCCGGCTCTACGACAGCACCTGGTTCCTGCGCGCCTGCGAATGGATGGCGCCGCTCGGCTTCGTCGCCGTGCTGGCCGGCTGGACCACGACGGAGGTAGGCCGCCAGCCCTGGACGGTCTACGGCCTGCTGCGAACCGCCGATTCGGTCTCGCCGTCGCTCAGCGGAAGCGACGTGCTGATCTCGCTGCTCGGCTATATGGTCGCCTATTTGGTGATCTTCCCGGCCGGACTGCTGATCATGGCGCGGTTCGTGCGCAAGGGACCGCAAGAAGCCGAGGACGAGCAGGAAGAGTTCGAAGAGATCGAGAGCGGCCGTCCCGGAGGGCCGGTCCGCGCCCTGCCCGGCTCGGTACAGGGAAAGGCCGACTGATCATGGAGCCGCTGGTTCTCGACTTCGTGCCGCTGTGGACGCTTATCCTCGGGATCGGCGTATGCTTCTATGTGATCCTAGACGGTTTCGATCTGGGCGTCGGCATCCTCTTCGGCTTCCAGCCGGATACCGAGTCCCGCAACATGGTGATGAATTCGATCGCGCCGATCTGGGACGGCAACGAGACCTGGCTGGTGCTCGGCGGGCTGGCGCTGCTGGCCGCCTTCCCGCTGGCCTTCGCCATCATCGTTCCGGCCGTCTATTTTCCCATACTGGTCATGCTCCTGGCGCTGATCTTTCGGGGCGTCGCGTTCGAGTTCCGCTATCGGGACGCGGAGCACAAGACCTTCTGGGACCACGGCTTTTCATGGGGCTCCACCATCGCCACCTTTGCCCAGGGCATGGTGCTGGGCGCATTCATCCAGGGCTTCCAGGTCGAAGGCCGCCATTTCGTCGGCTCGTCATGGGATTTCATCACGCCGTTCTCGATCCTCACCGGCATCGCGCTGGTCTTCGGCTACGGGCTGCTGGGCGCGGGGTGGCTGATCCTCAAGACCGAAGGCGAGTTGCAGGATCGCGCGCGCCGGCTTGGCCGCTGGTGCTTCCTCGGGGTGTTCGCCGCCATCTGCATCGTCAGCATCTGGACCCCGCTGATGAATGCCGACATCGCCGCACGGTGGTTCACATGGCCGAACATGGCGTTCCTGGCGCCGGTCCCGGTGGTGACCGCCCTGCTCGGCTGGCTGGAGTGGCGCTCGCTCAACAACCGCTCGGAAGCCCTGCCTTTCATCGCCGCCATCGGGCTGTTCCTGGTTTCCTATCTCGGCATCGGCATCAGCCTGTGGCCGTTGATCGTCCCGCACACCTACACCTTGTGGGACGCCGCCTCGGCGCAGAGCACGCAGGCGTTCCTGATGGTCGGCACGCTTTTTCTGCTGCCGGTCATCCTCATGTATACGGGCTGGTCCTACTGGGTGTTCCGCGGCAAGGTGCGGGCCGACATCGGCTACCACTGAGGGCGGCAGCGGTCCGGCGAACGTCAGGCCCGATGGAACGAGAACAGCCTAGCCAGAACGCCGTCGTCCTTTTCCCCGGCGCGCAGACGCGGACGCATCGCCATGCGCCCGTAGAACACCGAATAGCCGATGAAGGCGGCCGCCCAGGCGGCGGCCGAGCCGTGCAGCAGAAACGTTTCGCCCGGATGGAAGACGGCGCAGAGGCGCAGCACGGCGGCCAGCAGGATGGCCGCAAAGACCACGCAGCCGTCAAAGCCGGCCCGCAGGTCCCGTCCTGTGTGGCCGAGCGTGGCGCGCACCATGACCGCCAGCGTCATGCAGCCGATGGCGCCGACGCCGAAGGCGTGCAGCCCGGCTGCGGCGGGCACCGCCTGTGGCAGGAGCGCTGCCAGCCCGGCGAGCAACAGCCCGACCGGCACGAAGGCGAAGGCCAGATGCAGGATCAGCACCAGCGGATCGCGCCAGGTGCGGTCGCCCGCCCATCTGCCCAGCCGTATGACGTTGAGAGCGGCGGCCGCGACCAGCACCGCGCCGGTGTCGCCCCGCTCCGGGAACGCGCACCAGGCGGCAAGCGCCAGCGCCGACAGCACGATGGCCACGGCATCGAAACGCCCGAAGGGAATGGGCAGGCGCCCGGGATTTTCTCGCACCAGCCAGTTGCGGGTGAAACTCGGGATGATGCGCCCGCCGATGATCATGATGAGCAGGATCGCAGCGCCGATGCCGAGGCGCCGGCTGATGTCGGACAGGCCGTTGAAATGGGCCTCGATGTGGAACATGAGATTGGCGGCGAACAGCACCGTGACCGGCGCCAGTACCTTGAGGTTGCGCCAGTTGCGGCCGGCGACGATCTCGACCGCCGCGGCGGCGGCGACCGCCAGCAGGAAGGCGCTGTCGATGGCGGCGGCGGCGGCCCAGCCGATCTGGGCCGACAAGAACACGGCCACGCGCCCGGCGGCCCACAAAAGCACGAGTACCAGCAACGGCGCGCCCTGCACCGGCAGGCGGCCGGTCCAGTTGGGGATGGCGGTCAGCAGGAAGCCGGTCACGATCGCGGCCGCATAGCCGAACAGCATCTCGTGGATGTGCCAGTCCACCGGCGCGAACAGGCTGGCGGTGTCGAGGCTGCCGTAGAACAGCGGCAGCCAGAACAGGATGGAAATCCCGGAAAAAGCGGCACCAAGGAGGAAAAAGGGCCGGAAGCCGTAGGAAAGGACCGCCGGATAATTGCCCGGCCTGGTACGCGGGATCGCCATGTCGCCTGTGCCGTCTGGGGCCGGGCGGGACAGCATGTCCGCCCGGCCGGTTGCTATCCGAAGAAAAAGTCGCGTCGGCTCAGTTGCCCGCCGGTACCTTTTCCAGCAGTTCGGCGAACACCTTCTTGGCCTTGCCGGGTTGCTTGACCCCCTTGGCCTGCTCGAGGTTCGTCGGCTGACCGACCACGATCAGCGCCACCATGCCCATGCCGTAGTGCGGCACGCATTTGACGCCGTAGACGCCTTCCTTGTCGACGGTGATGGTGACCGGCTTGCTGATCTCGCCCTTGAAGGGTTCCGCGCCTTCCGGAATCATGCCGTCGATGCTGGCCGCGTCATGGCCCTTGTCGGTCGGCACGAAGGTAACGGTATCGCCGGGCGCGGCCTCGATGTAGTTCGGTTCGAAAACCATGACGCCGTTGGCGCTCTTGTTGAGCATCTGCACCTCGTGGTCGGCAGCATGCGCGGCGCCGGCCAGCATCAGGGCCGCGAAAGTCGTGGCTATCAGGGTTGCATGTCTCATTTTCTTGCCTTTCCGTTTTGGGAGGTTGAATTTGTCGCGCTGCTTCTATTGCGGACTTCCGCACTCAACTTTGAGGCAACGCAAATTGGCGGGGAGAAGTGTATTTCGCGGAAATCGGGCGGGGGCCTCACAGATTCTCCTTCACTATCGGCCGGATCTCAAGCGTGTCGTGGCCACGGTTATAGGCGATGGCCAGACGGAAGGAATGGGCGATGCGCAGCGCCCTTTCGAGGAAAAGCGTGGCGACCTCCGGCGGACACAGGCGCGTCACCGTCGCCTGGAACAGGGTCAGCCAGCGGCGGAAATGCTCTTCCCCCAACTCCGGTATGGCAAGATGCGGCGGCAGCGGCCGTCCGTCGTAGCGCGATGTGCGCAGCATCGTGGCCGACCAGAAGTCGCACATCTTGGCGAGATGATGCGGCCAGGCCTCGGGTGCGATCACGCCGTTGAAGATCGGACCCAGCAGCGCATCGCGCCGGATCTCGTCATAGAAGCCGTGAACGACGGCGTGGATCATGGCCTCGTCGAGCATTTCGGGCAGCGGAACACCGTCGACGATGATGGTCTTCCTGGTCCTGGCGGGTTCGTTCATGCTTGCCGTTCCGGTCTCCTGCACCGCCGAAGCCCGACGGCGCTCCCTTGTTCGCATCGCCGCCGATGCTCACGCCAGATAAACATATATCGTCAATCGATGTTATTGAAGCGCGACCTATCGTCCTTCCCTTCCTCTTCGTCGTCGAACAGGATGCGCTCGGCCGCGCCATCGAGATCCTCATACTGACCGCTCTTCAGCGACCAGAAGAATGCGCCAAGCGCAACGCCGCCGAGAAGCAGCGCCAAGGGAATGAGGAAGATCAGGCTGCTCATCCCGGCAGTCCCACGGCCTGTCCGGTTGCTGCCTGACGATACGGGCGTTCCTGCCGGTTCCGCTTCGGCGCGCGCCCCTGCCGCAGTCGCAACGCGTTCGCAACCACGATCACCGAGGACAGCGACATTGCAATGGCTGCGACCAGCGGCGTGACATAGCCGGCAATGGCGATGGGCAGGGCAATCGCGTTGTAGGCGATCGCCAACCCAAAATTCTGCCGGATCAATCTGCCGGCCTCGCGCGCCACCGCCACCGCCAGCGGCACGGCCGACAGGGGCTCGTGCAGGAACACGAAGTCGGCGGCGTTGCGACCGATATCGGCCGCGCTCGCCGGCGCCATGGAGACATGCGCCGCGGCCAGCGCCGGCGCGTCGTTCAGGCCGTCGCCGACCATCAGCACCTTTCGCCCCTCCCCGGCCAGCGCTTGCAGACGCGCGACCTTTTGCGCCGGCAGCAGGCCGCCTGCGTGATCCTCGATGCCGATCCGGTTCGCCGTTGCCGCAACCGCCTCCATCTCGTCGCCCGACAGGACCTCGGCGCCCAGCCCGAGGCCGCGCAGCGCCGAAACGGCTTCGCCTGCTTCGGGACGTAGCGTGTCCTCGAAGGTGAAGGCCGCCAGCAACTGTCCGTTGCGGGAAAGAACGGTCCCGCCTTCGTCGCCTCCGCCGCCGAGCGCCCAGCCCGCCCGCCCCAGGCGGTAGACGTCCCGGCCGGCCCGGGCCTGGAGGCCGAGCCCGGGATGTTCGGAAATGTCGGAAAGATGCGGCCCGGTCTGCCCGTGTGCGCCGGCCGCGGCGATCGCCCGCGACAGCGGGTGGCGGGAATGCGCGGCAAGCGCGGCGGCAAATGCGAGCGCGTCGGGGTCGATCCTTTCCTGCCCGACCAGGCGCGGCCGGCCCAGCGTCAGCGTGCCGGTCTTGTCGAAAGCCACCATGTCCGCCTCGGCCAGCCGCTCGAGGCCGGAGCCGTCCTTGACCATGATGCCGTTCTCGAACAGGCGGCGGGCCGCCACCACCTGAACGATGGGCACGGCCAGCCCCAGCGCGCAGGGACAGGTGATGATGAGGACGGCGATGGCGATGCCGATTGCGCGGTGCCAATCGCCGGTCGCGGCCATCCAGCCGAGGAATGTCAGGAACGCGGTGGCATGCACCACGGGCGAATAGAGCCTTGCAGCGCGGTCGGCCAGGCGCCGGTAGCGGGCGCGGCCGCCTTCGGCCGCCTCCATCAGGCGCACCATCTCGGCCAGGAAGGAATCTTCCGCCCGGGCGGTGGCCGTAATGGCAAGCGGCCCGGAGAGATTCAGCGTGCCCGCCTGCAAGGCAGAACCGGGCACGGCGCGCTGCGGGGCACTTTCCCCCGTGGCGATCGCGCAGTCCATCTCCGAAATGCCTTCCGCCACGACGGCGTCCACCGGCACGCGATCGCCTGCCGCAAGCAGGATAAGCATGCCCGGCTCGATCTCCTTGACCGGCAGGTAGTCGAGGCTTCCGTCCGCGCGCAGCACCGTGGCGCCGTGCGGAGTGAGCCGGATCAGCCCGTGCACAGCCGCCCTCGCCTTCTCGCGCATCACATGATCGAGCGTGCGGCCGATCAGCAGGAAGAAGATCAGCGTGGTGGCGGCATCGAAATAGGCATGCTCGCCATTGTGCATGGTATCGTAGACGCTAAGTCCGAAGGCGAGGCAGATGCCGATGGAGATCGGCACGTCCATATTGGTCCGGCCATGCCGCAGCGCACCCCAGGCCGACCTGAAGAAGATGCGGCCCGAATAGAGCAGCGTCGGCAGCGCCAGCGCGGCTGAAATCCAGTGGAACGCCTGCCGGGTTTCGGCATCGGCCCCCGACCACACGGAAACCGACAGCAGCATGATGTTCATCGCCGCGAAGCCAGCCACGGCCAACGCCCGGATGAGGCGCGAAAGCTCAGGGTCGCCCTTGTCCGCCTCGGTGTCGAACAGGTGAGCGGGATAGCCCAGCGCCGCAAGCGTTTCGACAAGCGGCGGCACCTTGTCGGCGTGCCACTTCACCACCACGCGCCGGGTGGAGAGGTTGACGCGCGCCTGCTGCACGCCGGCAAGCTTGCCGAGGCCTTTCTCCACCGTGCGGATGCAGGCGCCGCAGTGTATGCCGGGCACGGAGAGGTCGGTCTGTCTGATCCCGTCCCCGAGGTCGCGGCTGGCAAGCAGCACCTCCTCCCGCGAGGGTGCGCCGCCAAGCTCGGCGACAGTCTCCGCGCCGGGCGCGCAGCAGCTCATCCGATCGCCCTGTAGCTGTGCCAGGTGGCGTGGCCGAGCAACGGGAAGGCCACGACGAGCCCGACAAGGCCGGTCGCGACGCTGAGCAGGAACAGCACCAGCACGATGAGGCCCCAGGCCAGCATCACCGGCTTGTTGTTCCACACCAGCGAGATGCTGGTGCCCATGGCGGTGAAAGCGTCGGTTCGCTGGTCGAGCAGCATGGGAATGGAGAACGTGCTGATGGCGAAGGAAAACGCCGCGAACAGCCCGCCCACCACGGAGCCGACCAGCAGCATGGCCCAGCCCGTCGGGGTGGTGAAAAGCATCTCCGCGATATGGTCGAGCCCGGGGAACGGCCGCAGCCCGAAGAACAGCGCGTAGACAATGACCGCCGCCCGCATCCACAGCAGCATCAGGAGGCACAGGATGGCGCCGGTGAACAGCACCTGCCCGCCCGACCGGGCGTCGACCAGCAGCATGTCGGCAAGCCGCACCGGCTCGCCCTGTTCGATGGCGCGGCTTTTCTGATAGAGGCCGATGGCGATCAGCGGCCCGACCACCATGAAGCCGGCCAGCGCCGGAAACAGGATGTAGTCGAGTTTGAAGGCGAACAGGCTCCATACGATGGCCAGGGACACGGCGAAGACGGCGATGCCGTAGACAAGGCTCGGCCAGGGATGGGTGCAAAGGTCGCGCCAGCCGGCGCGGAGCCAGCCGAAAGCCGCGCTTGCGGGCAGGTTGCGGCGGCGGCTTGCCGCCAGCGGCAGAATTTGGCCGGGAGCGGAGTTGCTGGTGCTCATCATGCGCTTTTCTCCTTCCCTCAGCAGGCCGAACCGGCCGCACGGAATTTCCCGCCGGTGCCGTCCTGGTCCACCGTCTTGGCATGTGGCACGCAGCCAGGCTGCGAGTCGAACGCGACATAGACCAGATGCGTGTTGGCGCCGACGACGAGCAACACCACCGCCGCCACGATCACCAGCGAAATCAGCCGCCAATTGAGGCGCTTGACGGGCACGGCCATCGTCATTTCCGCGCCTCCGGCAAGGTATGCACGTAGAGCGTCAGGAGCTTGACGGTCAGCGGCGACAGCCGCGCATCCCAATGAGGCATGTGTCCCTGCCGACCCGAATAGACAGACGTGTAGACCGCCTGCTGGCTGCCGCCATAGATCCAGTTGGCGTCGGTCAGATCCGGCGCGCCGACGTCATGGCTGCCCTTGGCGTCCTCGCCATGGCAGGCCGAACAATTGGCCTCGAACACTTCCTTGCCCGCCACGGTCCGGTCGGCATCGCCCGCGGCAGGCGCCGCGCCCGACAGAGAGCGGACATAGGCGACCACGTTCAGGATCTGATCGGCCTGCAGCATGCCGTCGCGGCCGAAGGCCGGCATCTGCGAAACGCGGGTGTCCTCGCTGGTGGAATTGATGCCGACGCGGATCGTTTCCTCGATGGCCTCGGGCTCGCCGCCCCACAGCCACGATTTTGCGGCAAGGTTCGGGAAGCCCGGACCGCCGGTCGCTTCCATGCCATGGCATGCCGCACAATTGTCCTGGAACAGTGTGCGGCCCGTTTCCTTCACGAGATGCATCAACTGCGGGTCTGCCTCGATGTTGGCATAGCTCATCTGCTCGACCTTGGCAGTCCAGACAGATCGCTCGGCATCGGCGGCAGCCACCTGCTCCGTCACGACGTTGCGCTGATCGAAACCGAGCAGGCCCTTGGTGTAGGTCCAGCCCAACGGCCAGGTCGGATAGAGCACCCAGCACAGGACCGCGAACAGAATCGTGGCCGCCAGGAAAAAGGACACGACGCGAGGTATCGGGGTCTCAAGCTCTTCGATGCCGTTCCATTCGTGCCCCGTGGTCGTGCGACCGGTGACGGGATCTTGTTTGCCCAGCTCCACAGCTCTAGCTCCGCGGCTTGTCGTCTTTGTCCAGAATGCTCTTCTTGGCGCGATCGAACCGTTTCCGGTTGGACGGCCAGAGCGCGTAGATCACCACGCCGATGGCGAAGGCGACCAGGTAGAACAGTCCCCAGCTCTTGGAGAACGCCACGAGGGTGTCATGATCGATGCCCATGGCTCAATCCTCCGCCGGTACGACCGTCGCCTGCTTGTAGGCCGTCTCCGTCAACCGGCCGAGTATCTGCAGGTAGGCCACCAACGCGTCCATTTCGGTGACGCGCCCGGGATCGCCGCCGAAATTGCGCACATGCGTGGCCTCGCCGTAGCGCTCGGTGACGCCGGCGGACGCCTCGCTGTCGGGCATGGCCTGGCCGTAGGCGTCCTTGGCCGCATTGTCGATCATATCCTGGGTGTAGGGCACGCCGACGGCACGCTGGGCCGCAAGATGGGCGCCGAGATCGTCCAGCTTGAGCTCGTTGCGCATCAGCCAGCCATATTTCGGCATGACCGATTCCGGCACCACGTCGCGCGGATTGATGAGATGCGCCACATGCCATGCGTCGGAATATTTCTCGCCGAGGCGGGCAAGGTCCGGCCCCGTGCGCTTGGAACCCCACAGCATGGGATGGTCGTATTTGGATTCCACGGCCAGCGAATAGGGGCCGTAGCGCTCGACCTCGTCGCGCAAGGTGCGGATCATCTGGCTGTGGCAGGCGTAACAGCCTTCGCGGATATAGATGTTGCGTCCGGCCAGTTCGAGCGGCGTGTAGACGCGCATGTCGGGTGCGTCCTCGACCGTCTCGTTGATGGTGAAGAGCGGCGCGATTTCCACGAGGCCGCCGATCGAGGCCACGACCACGATCGCCAGCGCGAAGCCCATGGCGTTTCGCTCGATCTTGCGATGGAAGAATTCCGACATCTCTATTCTCCGGCCTGCACGGCGCTCGGCGAGGCGAGCACGGGGACGTCGGTGCGGGCTGCCTCCAGCGCGGCCGCCCTGCCCTGGCGGATGGTCATCATCACATTGTAGGTTCCCACGATCGCGCCGAGCAGGAACAGCAACCCGCCGAACGTGCGCGCGATGTAGTAGGGATGCATCGCTTCGACGGAATCGATGAAGGAATAGGCCAGCGTGCCGCCGTCATTGTAGGTCCGCCACATCAGCCCCTGGATGATGCCCGAATTCCACATCGCGAAGACGTAGACGATGCATCCCGTCAGGGCCAACCAGAAGTGAACCTCGATGAGCTTGGGGGAATACATCCTCTCGCGCTTCCACATCCATGGCACCAGCGCATAGATCGAACCGAATGTGATCATCGCCACCCAGCCGAGCGCGCCGGCATGCACGTGGCCCACGGTCCAGTCGGTATAGTGCGACAGCGAGTTCACCGGCCGGATCGCCATGAACGAGCCTTCGAAGGTCGTCAGGCCGTAGAACACCGCCGCCACCATCATGAAGCGCAGCGTGGCGTCGTCCCTCACCTTGCTCCAGGCGCCGTTCAGCGTCGCCAGCGCATTGCCGGCCGAAGCCCAGGACGGCACCAGCAGAACGATGGAGAAGGTCATGCCCAGCGTCTGCACCCATTGCGGCAGCGCCGTATAGTGCAGGTGGTGCGAACCGGCCCACATATAGAGGAAGGTTATGCCCCAGAAGCTGATGATGGAAAGCCGGTAGGAAAAGATCGGCCGCTCCGCCCGCTTGGGAAGATAATAATACATCATGCCGAGGAAGCCGGCGGTCAGGAAGAACGCCACGGCGTTGTGGCCGTACCACCACTCCGTCATGGCGTCCTGCACGCCGGAGAACAAAGAGTAGCTTTTGGCCGCGCCCCAGGAAACGGGAACCGCCAGGTTGTTGATGATGTGCAGCACCGCGACGACCAGGATGAAGGCCATGTAGTACCAGTTGGCCACGTAGATATGCGGCTCCTGGCGCCTTGCCAGCGTGCGGAGATAGATCGCGAAATAGACCACCCACACAATCACCAGCCAGATGTCGGCGTACCATTCGGGCTCGGCATATTCCTTGGACTGGGTGACGCCCATGAAGTAGCCGGTCACGGCCAGGATGCAGAACAGGTTGTAGCCGAGCAGCACGAACCAAGGGCTGAACTGATCCGGCAGGCGCGCCCGCGAGGTGCGCTGGAGCACGTGGAAGGAGGTGGCGATGAGCGCGTTTCCGCCGAAGCCGAAGATGACGCCGGTGGTGTGCACGGGGCGGATGCGGCCGAAGCTTGCCCAGCCAGCGTCGAAGGTCAGGTCCGGCCAGGCCAGCAGCGCGGCGACCCATACGCCGAAGGCCATGCCGAAGACCGCCCAGGCCATCGTCAGCACGATACCCGCCTTGGTCGGGTCGTCATAGTAATGCGACAGGCGCGCGGGGTCGGGTTCGGGGGCGTAGTAGCCGGACATCACCACGAAGGCCAGGCCGACGCTGAAGATGAGCACGATGAAGCCGTGAATCCCGAAAGGATCGCCGCTTCCGGCAGCCGCCATGGCCAGGCCGATCAGGGCGAGCGCCAGAAGCGTGACCAGCGCCCATTGTCTTTCGGTGACCGTCAGTCCTGAAACCATCACGCCCTCGCTGCCCGTGTCCGCCTTTTCGATTTCCGGCTGCATCGCGACGTCAGAACCCGACATCGCTGCCGACTCGTCCACGGCCAGGATAAACGCTGGCCCGAGTCGATTCCAGACCCACTCCGCACGGCATTATTCTTGCCGGCAGAGGTCGGATTAGCATCGGTAATAGTGGAGCCCAATTCGCAACAATGTCGCAGACGGCGTCATCGGGTGCGACAAAAGGTCAAGAAAGACTTGTGCTTAGCTATATTTGTAAAATACGTGCACCGCCGCGTCACATGGCCGCGGCGGTGTTGGGTGATCTTGCTAGGTGTCTTAGCCGGTCAGTCGGATCTGGCTATTTGCCCAGCCAGACGGTGCCGCTCCTATTGGTCACCGGCACACCCACTGCATTGCCGTACTCGGTCCACGAGCCGTCATAGTTGCGCACTTCGTAGCCCAGCAGGCGCTTCAGCGCGAACCAGGAATGGCTGGAGCGCTCGCCGATGCGGCAATAGGTGATGACCGGCCTGGAGCCGTCCACGCCCTTGTCGGCATAGATCCTGCGAATTTCATCGAGCGGCTTGTAGGTGCCGTCCTCGTTGACGATGGTTGCCCACGGCACGTTCTCGGCGCCGGGGATGTGGCCGGCGCGGATCGACAGTTCCTTCACGCCTTCCGGCGCAAAGATCTTGCCGAGATATTCGTCCGGCGAACGGATATCGATCAGCTTGCCTTCGATGCGGCCCTCTACCACGTCGAGCACGTTGGCGAGCCGCGCGCGCAGGCTGTTGTCGCGCTCCGGCAATTCGATGGACGATGCCGTGAATGAGGGTACCTTGTCGGTCAGCGCCAGGCCCCGCGCCTCCCACAGCTTCCTGCCGCCGTCGAGCAGCTTCACCCGCTCGCCGAACCCGTAGACGTCGAGCACCCAGGCGCCCCAGGCCGCGAACCAGTTGTTGTGATCGCCATAAATGACGACGGTGGTGTCTTCCTCCACCCCCGCCTTGCGGAGCTGTGCCTGCAGCTTCTCGCGCGAAGCGATGTCACGGTTGACGGTATCGACCAGGTCGACATGCCAATCCAGATTGACGGCGCCAGGAATGTGGGCCTTTTCGTAGACGCCGGGATCGACGCTGACCTCGAACACCCGAACTTTCGGATTTTCCAGATTGTCCTTGAGCCAATCGGCGGTGACGAGCGAATGCGACACATTGTCGGTCATGACTTCATCCTTTCTTCCTGAAACCTGCCGAGGGCGCGGCCGACCGCGCGCTCAATCGTTGAAATGCCGGCCTTCCTTCACCTCGGCCGCGTGGCCGGCGCGGATAGCGAAATCGCCGAAATGCTCGCCGGACGTTCGGTTCGCAGCGAAATCCGCGATCACCCTGGCCAGATGATCGAGAATGGCGGCTTCGCCGACATTCTCCAGCACCATCTTGTTGAGGCGCTGGCCATGAAAGCCGCCGCCCAGATAGAGGTTGTACTTGCCCGGCGCGCGGCCGGTCAGCGCGATCTCGGCGATGTAGGGACGCGCGCAGCCGTTGGGGCAGCCGGTCATGCGGATTGTGATCGGTTCGTCTTCCAGCCCGTGGAGTTCGAGGAGCGCCTCGATCTTCGTGACGAGGTCGGGCAGGTAGCGCTCGCTCTCGGCCATGGCCAGACCGCAGGTGGGCAGCGCCACGCAGGCCATGGAGTTCAGCCGCAGCCCGCTGATCCTGTCGGCCGCACCGAGTCCATGCTCGCGCATCACCGCCTCGATGGCCGGTTTTGCGGCTTCGGAGACGTCGGAGATGATGAGGTTCTGGTTCGGAGTGATGCGGAAGGTGCCCGTATGCGTCTGCGCGATCGCGCGCAGGCCGTCCATCAGCGCACGGCCGGGGAAATTGCTGACGCGGCCGTTCTGGATGAACAGCGTGTGGTGCCAGCGGCCGTCGTCTCCTCGTGTCCAGCCGTTCGGGTCGCCGTTGGTCGTGAAAGCGAACGGCCGTGCCGGCTGCAACGCAAAGCCCAGGCGGGCCTCGATCTCGCCCTTGATCCAGTCCAGCCCCTTGTCGTCGATCGTGTATTTGAACCGGGCACGCGCCCTGTCAAGGCGGTCGCCATAGTCGCGCTGCACGCCCATGACGGCATCGGCCGTTTGCTGCAAGTGCTCGACCTCTATGAAGCCGATGAGGTCGGCGAGCCGCGGATAGGTCTTCGGCGCCTGGTCGGTACGGCCCATGCCGCCGCCGATAGCGACGTTGAAGCCCTGCAGTTTGCCGTCCTCCACGATGGCGATGAAACCGAGGTCCTGGGAATAGACGTCAATGTCGTTGGACGGCGGCACGACGAAGCCGATCTTGAATTTGCGGGGCATGTAGGTGCGCCCGTAGAAAGGCTCCTGCGGGCCGTCGCCCGTGCCTTCGCGCTCCTCGCCGTACCAGATCTCCTCATAGGCGCCCGATTGCGGCACCCGGTGGTCGCTGGTGCGCTTGGCAAGCGCAAAGACCTCGGCATGGATGGCCGAAAGCCGGGGATTGACCGAGCACATGACGCCGCGCGCGTCGTCGCCACAGGCAGCCCGCGTATCCAGCAGCACCTCGCGCAGCCCCTGCATGGCCGGGCGCAGGTTCTGCTTCTGCACGCGGTGGAGCTGGAAGGTCTGGCGCGTGGTCAGGCGCAGCGTGTCGCCGCCGTAGGCGCGCGCCAGTTCGTCCAGCTTCAGCCACTGCGAGGGGCTGCACACGCCGCCCGGCAACCGGATGCGGGCCATGAACGTATAGGCCGGCTCCAGCTTCTGGCGGCGCCGCTCGTCGCGGATGTCGCGGTCGTCCTGTTGATACAGGCCGTGGAACTTCATCAGCTTGATGTCGTTGCCGGGCACGGCGCGGGTGAGTTCGGCCGCCAGCCCGTCCGAGATGGTGCCGCGCAACTGCCGGCTTTCGGCCTTCAGCGTCTCGTCGGGATTGAGCCTGTCCAGCGGCTGGGAAACGTCGCGGCTGCGGTCGGTGGGAGCGTGCGGGGAAAGAAGGCTCATCGGAACGGCACTCAATAGACGTCGATCTGGTAGCGGCGGTCGCGCCGCAGCGTGGCGAGATAGTCTTCGGCGGCATCTTCGTCGCAGGCGGCCTGCTGCGCCAAGATCTGCTTCAGCGTCGCGTGCACGTCCGGCGCAAGGTGCTGGCCGTCGCCGCAGACGTAGATGTTGGCGCCCTCCTCCAGCCAGGCGTAGATGTCGCGCGCCTGCTCGGCCATGCGATGCTGGACGTAGACCTTGGCGGCAGAGTCTCGGGAGAAGGCGACGTTCATGCGCGACAGCAGCCCGTCCTTCATCCATCCCTGCCATTCGGTCTGGTAGAGGAAGTCGCTGTCAAAGTTGCGCTCGCCAAAGAACAGCCAGGACTTTCCGCCAGCGCCGCTCTCCTCGCGCTGCTGCAGGAAGGCGCGGTAGGGTGCCACCCCGGTGCCGGCGCCGATCATCAGGATCGGCCGCTCGTCCTGCGGCAGGCGAAAGTGCGGGTTGGCCTGGATATAGACCGGCAGGCTGCTTTCGGGTTCGGCGCGTCCGGCAAGATGACCGGAGGCCACGCCCTCGCGCGCCTCGCCGAGCAGTTCGTAGCGCACGGTGGCGACGGTCAGGTGCGCCTCGTCCGGGGCGTAGTCCGGGCTGGAGGCAATGGAGTAAAGGCGCGGCTGCAGGGGGCGAAGACCAGCCACGAAATCCGCGGCGGCCAGGCCGCGGACGGGAAAACGCCTGACGATATCGATGACATGATGGTCGCGGGCAAACGCGGACCGCGCCGGCGCGTTGTCTTCCCCGCGCAAGCCGGCAAGTTCGGCCGCGCCGCTAAGCTCGGCCCAGCGGTCGATGAAGCGCGGCGTGGCGGCGGTGATCTCGAAGGTGTCGCCCAGCGCCTCGGCAAGCGGCCGCGAGCCGTCCTTCAGCGCCACCTGCTCGTCGGCCGAAAGCGCCAGCGCCTCCAGCAGCTTCTCCACGAGCTCGGGCGCATTGCGCGGCACGATTCCCAGCGCATCGCCCGGCTGGAAAGCGAGGCCGGAGCCGTCGAGCGACAGCTCGACATGGCGTGTCTGCTTGCTCGACCCGCGACCGGTCAGCACAAGATTGTCGATCACCGTCGCCAGGAACGGATTGCGCTTGTCGAATCCGGCCTGCACCGGCGCCGCCGTCGCTTGCGCGACCAGTGCCGCGACCTTGTCTTCTTGTTCGGCAGGCAGCTTCGCCAGCATGGCATCGATCCAGCCGGCAGCCGGCCCGTCGTAGTCCACGTCGCAGTCCAGACGCTCGGCAAGACGTATCGCGCCAAGCTCGGCCAGCCTCGTGTCCAGGCGGCGGCCTGCGCCGCAGAAATGCTCATAGGTGGAATCGCCCAGCGCCAGGACGGCAAAGCGCAACCCATCCAGCCGCGGCGCCTTGCGGCTCTCCACGAATTCGAAGAAGGCGATCCCCGAAAGCGGCGGCTCCCCTTCCCCATGCGTGCTGGCAAGAACGAGCAGGTCCTGCTCCTCCTTCAGTTGACGCAGCTTGTAGTCGGCCATATCCGCAAGCCGGGACTCGAGCCCGTTGGCGCGCGCCTTGTCGGCCAGCGTGCGGGCAAGGGCCGCGCTGTTTCCGGTCTCGCTGCCGTAAAGGATGGTCAGCGTGCGCGCGGCTGCGGCGGCCGGCTGCGGCGCTGCCGGTGCCTGCGGCACCGACGCAAGCGCCGTGGCCCCGGCAAGGGCGCGTGCGCCATGCTCTATGCCGGCGAAATACCCCGACAGCCACAAGCCCTGGCCGGGGTTCAGCGAGGTGGCGAGCGCCGTCACCTGGCTCCATTGCTCGGCGGTCAGCCCAGGTCCGGGAAAGTTCGCCACGGTCATCGCTGCCGGCTCCTCCGATATGCGCCGCCGGCTTCGAAAAACGTCGGAAAAAGCGGCGGGAACAGTGCGTTTCGGGCGAGGTTTGACGCGCGTCAGGGCTGCATGCAAATGAATGAATCTGCTAGATGAGTGCAATAAAATTGCTGGAAACGCTGTTTGAGATGGCCATTCTAGCGATGACTTTTTCCGCGCAAGTTTCCTTCCAACAACCGCATTTTTCGTGGTCGAAACATATGGAGCGGCGGAGTCGAAATTTTTTTGCGTGAGCCGGTCGCTATCGCCGGGTTGCGGCCTCGCGCCGCCGAAAGGCAGCGCGGGGCATTGGAAATCACGCCGCCGGCTACTTTGCGGCGACGGTGATCCGGCCTTTCATATTGGGATGGAAGCGGCAGTAGTAGTCCAGCGCGCCAGCCTGCTTCAGCACGACGCTTCCTGATTTCTTCGGTGGCAACATCACGTCCCAGCCGCCCTTCACGGTGGCTGTATGGGCGAGCGCATCCTTGTTCACCCATTCGATGGTGTCGCCGACCTTGGCACTGACGGTGGCGGGCGAAAACACCAGCTTGTCGATGGTGACCGTTATGGTTTCGGCCTGCGCTGGCAGCATGGATACGGCGAGCAGCAGCGCGACGGCTCCGAAAAGACGTTTCGGCGACATGGCGATCGCCTCACTTCAGCGCCGCAGCGACATGCTCGGCATGCTGCTCGTGGCCCTGGAAGACCTTCAGGCCGGTTTCCAGCAGGCTCTTCAGGTCGGCGTTGCTGGCCGATGGGATCAGCACGGTCTCCAGCGCGCCGTTGACCTGCTTATGGTAGGCCACCTCATTGTCGATATAGGCCTTGTCGAAGGCCGCTCCCTTCAACTTGGCGAGTTTGGCGCGCTCCTCCTTGGCGGAGGCCACGAGAGACTTGCTGGTGGCGTTGTCCTCGGGCTTCACCTTCAGTTTCTTGACGAGATCGAGCGCCTGCTTGTTCACCGCCTCGTGGTCGCGCACCATGTCGTCGGCGAAGTCGCGCACGTCCTTGTTCTGGGTTTTCTTCAGGGCGAGCTTGGCCGCCTCGATGTCGATCTCACCGGCGGTATAGGCGATGTGGGCGATCTGTGGATCGGTCGGCTTCTCGGCGGCCTGAGCGAACGTTGCCGAGGCGGCGAAAAGGCAAAGCGCGGCCGTGGCCGCAAGCGGGCGAATAAGCATGGAAACCTCCTTGGAGCCCGAGCCGTCAGGGCTTGCGGGCGCATCTTGAGTGGACGCCGATTGGATGCGCGCGCGGCCGCGACGTTCCCGAAAAATCAGTCGGAAAAGCCCAGACGCCGCATCACCGCGCTCGTCAGGCGCTCGCAGCGCCGACCGGCAAAGGGAAAGGCGTCGAGCAGCACCGGGCCGATCTGCTCATCCAGATCCTTGCGCACGAGCACGCGCGCGCGATGCAGCCGCGTCTTCACCGTCTCGGGACGGATGCCCAGCACCTCGGCGGTCTCTTCCATGCTGAGGCCTTCGATCACGCGGGCGACGAAGACGGCCCGGTAGATGTCGGGCAGGTTGTCGGTCGCCTTTTCGACCAGTTGCAGGATCTGTCTTTGCGCCATGGTGCGTTCCGGATCGTCGCTGGCTGGATTGAGCGGAAAGGGAATGACGTGGGCTTCGATGGCCGGCCGCAGCGGCGCCATGGCCTGCTCGCGCCGGCGCCGGGCACGCAGCCGGCCCAGCGCCTCGTTGATGACGATGCGTGAAAGCCACGTCGACAGAGCGGCTTCGCCGCGAAAGCTGCCAAGATGCGTGAAGGCGCGGACATAGGCCTCCTGCACGATGTCCTCGGCCTCGCCGTCGTTGCGCACCACGCCGCGGGCTATCCGGTAGAGGCGCTGGTTGTGCCTTTGCATGATCTCGCGGAAGGCGCCGGCTTCGCGCGCCTGCGCGCGCCGCACCAATTCCATGTCGTCGGCGGCGACGGCGATCGCGGTGCTTTTCCGTGCGTGGCCCATCGACTTCCTCCTTCTCAAGCATAGATCGGATGCATGGCCGGGGAAAAGGTTCCCGCTTCGGGCCGCTCGGGCACAATATGATTGCGCCACGGGCCTTCCGGCCGGGAACTTTTCATGTCGGCGGGCGTCGAAGCATCTGCGCGACGGGCGCAGGCAAGGAGAACCGCAATGGCATCGCATGCTCAGCAGAACCCCGGCCCCGACCTCACTCAGGGCGTTCCGCTCTCCGCCTTCGGCGACGGGCCATTGCTCAAGGGTCATGTCGGCAAGGAGGAGGTGCTGCTGGCGCGCGTCGGCGACGAGGTGATGGCCGTCGGTGCTTCCTGCACGCATTATGGCGGACCGCTGGCGGAAGGCATCGTGGTGGACGGCACGGTGCGCTGCCCGTGGCATCACGCCTGCTTTTCGCTGCGCACCGGCGAGGCGCTCGGCGCTCCCGCCTTCGATGCGCTTTCGTGCTGGAAGGTCGAGCGCAATGGCGACCGCATCGTGGTGCGTGAAAAGGCGGAGCCGGCGAACAAACCTGCAGCCCTGCCGTCCGGGCAGCCGGAAGACATCGTGATCGTCGGTGGCGGCGCTGCCGGCTTCGCCTGCGCCGAGATGCTGCGGCGGCACGGCTATGACGGGCGCCTGACCATGTTGAGCGACGATGCAGACCCGCCCTGCGACAGGCCCAACCTGTCCAAGGACTACCTGGCCGGCGATGCCCCGGAAGAGTGGATTCCCCTGCGCCAGGACGATTTCTATGCGCAGAACCGCATCGACCTGCACCTGAAGGCGGCGGTCCAGCGCATCGATGCGGCCGCCCGCACGGTGGTGATGCAGGACGGACGCGCCTTCCCCTTCGACCGCCTGCTCCTGGCGACCGGGGCGGAACCGGTGCGCCTGCCCATTCCCGGAAGCGAGCGAGAGCATGTGCTGACGCTGCGCTCGCTTGCGGACAGCCGCAACCTCATCGAGCGGGCCAGGACCGCCAGGACGGCAGTGGTGCTGGGCTCGGGCTTCATCGGGCTGGAAGTCGCCGCTTCGCTGCGCGCGCGTGGGCTCGACGTGCATGTCGTGTCCCTGGACGAGAGGCCTCTGGAAGCCGTGCTCGGCGCCGAGCTTGGCGACTTCATCCGCGCCCTGCATGAACAGCATGGCGTGGCGTTCCACATGGGCACATCCATCGCGCGCATCGAGCCCGGGAAGGTGATGCTGAACAACGGCCGCGAACTGGCCGCCGACCTGGTGGTCGTCGGCGTCGGCGTGCGGCCGCGCGTCGCTCTCGCCGAGGAAGCGGGGCTCGCCGTCGACAGGGGCGTCGTGGTGAACGAGATGCTGGAAACCAGTGCCCCGGGCATCTTCGCCGCCGGTGACGTGGCCCGCTGGCGCGATCCGGCCAGCGGCAAGATGCAGCGCATCGAGCATTGGGTGGTGGCCGAGCGGCAGGGCCAGGCAGCCGCACGCAACATGCTGGGAGCGGCCCGGCCGTTCCGCGACGTGCCGTTCTTCTGGAGCGCGCATTACGACGTGACCATCCGCTATGTCGGGCATGCGCAAGCGTGGGACGGCATCGAGGTCGACGGCGACATCGCCGCGCAGGACTGCATTGTGCGCTACAGGAAAGGCGGCAGGATCATCGCCGCCGCTGCGATCGGGCGCGATGTCCAGGCGCTCGAATGCGAACTGGCGCTCGAACAGGCGTGAGCGGTCAGGAGGCGACGCGCGGCCGTCCCGTCGCCGTCGCCACGATGAAGGCTTCCACGAAGCTGCGCTCGTTCTCGATGGTGGCTACGCGGATGTCGCGCGCGATCTCGATGCGAGCCTGGTCCGTACCGGCGCGCTCGGCAAGCTCGGCGGCAACCGCCCGGATATGGATTTCGGCAGCGGCCAGGGCCTCCTCTTCCGTATCGAAATCCTGCAGGTGCTCGCCGGCGTTGAGCCGGAAAAGCCCGATTTCCGGTTGGCTGACGCGCGCTTCGGCCGACATGCATACCTGCCCCACCACCGCGCCGAGCGCATTGGCGACGTCGGCATGCTCGGCGACCACGCAGGAATTGCCGATCAGCCGTGGCAGGGCGGCATAGTGGAGATGCGCCGATGCGCCGAGGCCGATCACCGGCCGGTCGAGCACGATGGCGAGTTGGGCCATGCCGCCGGTCAGGGTCACCGCCCGTTGCACCAGCGGGTTGGCCACGGAAACGCCGCCGTCGAGCCCGTCTTCGGCGAAAACGGTTTCCAGCATCACTTCGGCCGAGCGGCGTGTGACGGCCTCCAGCACCAGTTCGCAGAAGCTTTCAGCGTCCTTGGCCACCAACCGCCCCTGCCCGTCGCGCCGCCGCGCCAGGAGGCCGGCGCCCAGCCGGGCGACGGAGACGTCCCAATTGGCCTGCCGGCCGAGCACATGTGCCGCGTCCGACGGTGTGAAGCCGATGATGTGAACCAGTCCGCGCGCCACGAGCCTGTTCAGCGTGGCAAGCCGCGAGGTGGAGACGAGCAGGTCGTCGAGCGGAGCGGGAACGTCGGAGATTTCGGCGAAGAGCCGCGTCTCGGTGGGGCTCAGCCCGGCCGCCAGCCGCTCGGGCAGGCCGGTGCGGATGGCGAAGCGGCCATCCAGCCTGCTGCTGACCGGGTTCAGCGCCTGCCGGTGCAGCGCCTTGCTGATGGCCTCGCCATGCTGCCGACCGGCCAACGCCAACGGCACCAGCCGGCGGGGGCCGAGCACGATGCCGGAGACGAGGCTGCGTTCCTTGAGCGCGACTTCCGAATCGCCGCCCAGCCCGTAGGTGCGCATGGCCACCGCCTCGACCATGGTGCGCATGCCGCCCACCGTGGCTCCGTCCGGGTCGAGCCGCAGCCGGCCGCGGTCGAGCACGGCGACGTCGGTGGTGGTGCCGCCGATGTCGGAGACCACGGCGTTGTCGAGCCCGGTCAGGTGGCGGGCCCCGACCAGCGAGGCGGCAGGCCCCGACAAAATCGTCTCGATGGGACGCTGGAGCGCGAAGTCGGCAGTCACCAGCGCGCCATCGCCGCGCACCACCATCAAGGGTGCGACGATGCCGCGCCGGGCCAGAAATCCCTGTGTGGCCGCCACGAGCCGGTCGATCATGGAAATCAGCCGGGCGTTGAGCAAGGTGGTCAGCGCCCTGCGCGGGCCGCCGAGCCTGGAGGACAGTTCGTGCGAGCAGGTGACGGGCAAACCGGTCCTTTCGCGGATCAGGTCGCGCGCGGCGATCTCATGCTCCGGGTTGCGTACTGCGAAGTAGGCGGCGACCGCCACGCCCGACACCGTCCCGGCGAGCGAAGGCAAGGCGGTCTCCAGCGCCTCGAGCGACAATTCGCGCGGCTCGCCGTGCACGTCATGGCCGCCGGGGCAGAAAACCACCGGGTCCGACCCGAGCGTGGAAGACAGGCCGTCGTGCTGGAGATCGTCCTCCTCGAAGCCGATCATCACCAGCGCGACGCGTCCCCCCTGCCCCTCCACCAGGGCGTTGGTGGCCAGCGTGGTCGACATCGAAACGAGCTTGATCGCTTCGGGGGCAACACCGGTCTCACCGAGCACGCTGCCGACTGCGCCCTCTATTCCTACGGCGAGGTCGTGCCTGGTGGTGAGAGATTTGGCCTTGGCCACGACGCCTGCGGCTTCCGACCACAGGATCGCGTCGGTGTAGGTGCCTCCCGTGTCGATGCCGAGATAAAGAGAGGAGGACGGCAATGCGGGCGCGTTCATATCGCTCAACACCGAGGGCGGAATCGGGCATGCGGGTCGGCCATGACGGCAAATCGAAAGACCCTTGGCGCGCCATTTAATATAAGGCAAGTGAAATTTATTTTGGCTTCAGTGCAATTTTTATGCATTGAAATCAAGGCCAGCATTGGTCCATTCTGCCCGAGCAAGACAGTGGATCACCGATTGCCCGCGGCGGCGGGCAAGTTTGCGTGCCGATGAAACACAAGCGGCCAAGCGACTGGACGGTTAGCCATGACGGTGGCGTGGAATGATCTGAGCGACGACGAGCGCATGGCGCTGAAGCGCATGAATCGAGGCCCCTACCCGGAGCTTTCCGCCGCGCTCGGCGCGCGCCTTGTGGAGCTGGGACTGGCACAGGAGCGGCCGGCCGGCATCGGCATTAGTCGGGCAGGCCGCGAGCTTGTCATCGAAACGCTGCTTGCCGCGCGGCGCGATTGAGCCGCCGCGGCACGCTGTTCCGGCGGCTTCGGCGTGTCTTGACTTTGACCGCCACATCACCAACTATCCTCCCATGAACACCACGGTCGCCCATACTGGCTATTTGCCATTCCGGATCTGCCCCATCGCGGGAGTATAGCCCCCGGCTCGGCCGTCTGCGCCCCCCGAGCCGAGGGGGCACACCACTTCCCGACAGAGCGGCATACGGGTTTTTTTATTCCCGACGTTCGGCGCGCACCACGAAGGATAGTCATCTGGCTTGGCGTTTGCGCCTTATTTCGCGTGCGTTCTGTCGTGACCAAAACACGGAGTTGAAATGCAAAACAATGCAAGATTGCGGCGCAAGCCGAACATCTCGATCTCGAAGACCGACCATACCCGCCTTTCGGCGCTCGCCGAGGCCGTGGCGGAGCGCAGCCCGGAGATTTCCGAGGAACTGCTGGCGGAGTTGGATCGCGCGCGCGTGGTGGCCGACAATGCGGTCGCAGACAAGGTCGTGCGCATGGGTTCGACCGTCCGCTTCAAGCCCGATACGGGCGAGGAAAAGACCGTCACGCTGGTGTTTCCCGGCGAAGCCGATATCGCCCAGGGCAAGATCTCGATCCTGACGCCGATCGGCACAGCGCTGCTCGGCCTTTCCGCCGGACAATCGATGAACTGGACCTCCCGCGACGGCCGCCGTCACGAATTGGCGGTTCTGGACGTGACCATCGCCACGCCGGCGGAGACACGGGAACAGGCATGAAGGGCGGCCGTCGGCGTCTTCTCAATCATGCGGGCAGCCTGATCGCAGGAGGCTGACCCCTGCGTCCGGCGGCGGTCGGGCTCAGGGGCAAGCCATCCAGCACCAGACCAACGCGTGAAGCCGGGTCCCGGCGCCGGGCCGGCAGGGAGACATGCCCATGTCCGATATCGAAACCTTCCACCTGACCACCAAGGACTTCACCGTTCTGGAAGTGATGCTGGAGCGTGTGACCGGCCGCGACGAGACGATGAGGGTCATCCTCCAGCGCAAGATCTCCAATGCAATCGTCACGTTCCGCGAGGACATTGCCCCCCATGTCGCGACCCTGAGCAGCCGGGTGGCGTATCGCGTCGACGGCGGACCGGAGGAGATTCGCGTCATCGCGCATGACGACATGCGCGGCCTCGTCGGCACGATCCTGCCGATCACCAATCCGCGCGGGCTTGCCCTGCTCGGCCTTTCAGAGGGCCAATCCATGGAAATCACCCGGGCGGACGGCGGCCGGGAAACGCTGACCCTGCAGCAGGTGCTCTACCAGCCGGAGGCATCGCAGAAGCAATCGGAACGAGGCGGCCGCGCCGACGGGCAGGCATCCGGCGGGGAGGCTTCCGCCCAAATCCTGCGCCCGCGCGGGCCATTCCTGCGCGTGGTGCACAGTTCCGACGATTTGCCGCCGAAGCCCTCGCACAAAACCGCGGTGCCGGCGTCCGACAACGGCTTCGACGATCCGGGCCCTTCGGCGGCATAGCTGCACGCGTCGCTCCCCGCCCGGCAGAGCCGGCGGGCAGCCTGCCTCATCCGACGACCGTCTTGAGGCCCTGCAGCGCATCCTGCACGTCGGCCCTGCCTTCCCCCGCTTCCGCATAGACCGCATAAGCCGGATAGGTGAATTCGGGCGCGCCCGCCACGAGTTCCAGTTGCCCGGCCGCAATGTGCGGGGCCACGGCGCCCTTGCGGAAATAGCCCATGCCGCCGGCCCGCAGGATGTAGCTCAAGCCCAGCGGACCCAGGCCGACCATGAGGCCCGGAGCGCCGAAAGCCGTTGCGCTGGCTCCGTGCTGGGCGGCAAACATCGGCCCCCAATCGACATAGACGTAGTCGGGGGCGGTTTCCGGCTCGCCCGGCTTGGCGGGTGTCCTGACCATGACGAGCTGCTCTTCCTCCAGCAATTCCACCCGGAAGCCGGGCAGAAGTTTCGGCGCGTAGAGCACCGCAATGTCCAGAACGCCGGTCCGCAGCCTCTCGATGAGCTGGTCCGGCACGCCGACATGGGCATGGATGGCGATCTCCGGCTTCGACTTGCGCATCCATACAAGCCAGTCGAGCAGCAGGGGATTCCACAGGCTCAATTCGCCGCCCAGCGCCACCACGCTGGTCTGTCCGGACGGGATGGCAAGCTGGTGGCGGGCCCTTTCCCATATCTGCACGAAAGACTGGGCAAAGCGCTCGAACTCCCGCCCCGCCGGCGTGAGCTGGGCGCCGTTGCGGTTGCGGATGAAGAGTTGGCGGCCCAGTTCCTCCTCCAACGTGCGAATGCGCGCGCTGACGGTGGTCTGGGTGACGTGGAGCCGGTCCGCGGCGTTGAGGAAGCTGCCGGAATGAACGATTTCGAGAAATGTCCGCGCCCGGTCGATATCCATTGCAGAGCTCCCAATGCCAAAATTCAATGCAAGAATATTGCATTGATACTGCATTTAATTCCGTTTGCCTTCTCTTTTCAACCGGCGCAGCCTGCCTTGTGAGAGAGCCCGTTCCGGCATGGCGCACAGGACGGGCTGCCTGCCCGAGGACCATCATGTCCATTGCCGACGATACGACGCCCGAACCGGGCGAATACGCATCTCCCCCCTGCTTCATGCATGAACTGACGCCGAACTTTCAGCCGCAGCCGGTGCGCGACGCATGGACCGACGTCTGCCGCTGGCGCAAGGCCGAGCGCACGCGCCTGCTCGCCGAGCGCCTGGCGGTCGACGCCGAGGAGCGGAAGAACAGGTCCGACCGCATCGCGGCTGCGCTCGACCGCACCATGGGCAAGGTCAGCGGCCGCATCATCAGCGCCTACTGGCCGTTCCGCGGCGAGCCGGACCTGCGCAACTGGATGATAAAGGTGATCGAGCGCGGCGGGCGGATCGCCCTACCGGTCGTCATCAAGAAGGGGTGGCCGTTGGAGTTCCGCATCTGGTCGCCGGGAGATCCGTTGGAGCGCGGGGTCTGGAACATCCTCGTTCCCGCTCACGGGCCCTCGGTCCAGCCGAGCCTTGTCATCGCACCTCTGGTCGGTTTCGACGGGGCCAACTACCGGCTGGGCTATGGCGGCGGATTCTTCGACCGGACGCTGGCCGCCATGCGCAGGAAACCGTTCGTGATTGGCGCCGGCTATTCGAACGCCGCGATTCGTACTATCTATCCGCAGGCCCATGACATTGCCATGGACGCCATCGTTACGGACGAATGATCACGAACCACGAAAAGAATGCAGGTCGGGGCCGGTTCCCCGCTTGTGACGACACGTAGCAGATCGCCGTCCACCCGTGAGACCGCTCCGCCCGCCACCATCAAGGAGGCAGGTGAAAGATCATGACGGATACAGCAGCGGCACTCCCGGCCGATCACAGGCCGACTTTCCTTTCCCGATGGGTCTTCACGACCAATCACAAGGACATCGGAACACTCTATCTGTGCTTTTCCATGCTCGCCGGCATCTTCGGCACCGGCCTGTCGGTTGCCATCCGCATGGAATTGCAGGAGCCGGGCCTGCAGTTCTTCACCGATCCCACGACCTACAACATGGTCGTCAGCAGCCACGGGCTGGTGATGATCTTCTTCGTTCTCATGCCGGCGCTCATAGGCGGCTTCGGCAACTGGTTCGTGCCGATCATGATCGGCGCGCCGGACATGGCCTTCCCGCGCATGAACAATGTGTCGTTCTGGCTGCTGGTGGCCTCGTTCCTCCTGTTCATCATTTCGCTGTTCGTGCCGGGCGCACCTGGCGCCTACGGCCATGCGGGCGGCTGGACGCTGTATCCGCCCTATTCGACCATCGGGCAGCCAGGTCCGGCGGTCGACCTCGTCATCCTGTCGATCCACGTTGCGGGCGCCTCCTCGATCCTCGGCGCCATCAACTTCATCACCACCATACTGAACATGCGCGCGCCGGGCATGACGATGCACAAGATGCCGCTGTTCGCCTGGTCCATGCTGGTCACGGCCTTCATGCTGCTGTTCGCGTTGCCGGTTCTGGCGGGCGCCATCACCATGCTGCTCACAGACCGCAATTTCGGTACGTCGTTCTTCGCCCCTGAGAACGGCGGCGATCCGGTGCTCTTCCAGCACCTGTTCTGGTTTTTCGGCCATCCCGAGGTCTACATCATGATCCTGCCGGGCTTCGGCATCGTCAGCCACGTCATCTCCACTTTTTCCAAGAAGCCCATCTTCGGCTATCTGGGCATGGCCTATGCCATGGTGGCCATTGCCGTCATCGGCTTCGTGGTGTGGGCGCACCATATGTTCACGGTCGGCCTGTCGCTCGACACGCAGCGCTATTTCGCCTTTGCTTCCATGGTCATTGCCGTGCCGACAGGCGTCAAAGTGTTCTCCTGGCTGGCCACGATGTGGGGCGGCTCGATCGAGTTCAAGACGCCGATGCTGTGGGCGACCGGCTTCGTGCTGCTGTTCACCATCGGCGGCGTCACCGGCGTGCAACTGGCCAATCCCGGTCTCGACCGCATGTACCAGGACACCTATTACGTCGTGGCCCACTTCCACTATGTGCTGTCGCTGGGAGCGGCCTTCGCCATCTTCGCCGGCTTCTACTACTGGTTTCCCAAGATGACCGGCTACATGTACAGCGAGACATTGGGCAAGATTCACTTCTGGCTGATGTTCGTGGGCGTCAACCTGGTGTTCTTCCCGCAGCATTTCCTGGGCCTGGCCGGCATGCCCCGCCGCTATGCCGACTATCCCGATGCCTTCAAGGACTGGAACTTCATCTCGTCGATCGGTTCCTACATATCTGCCTTCGGGCTGGTGGTGTTCTTCGTCATGATCGCAGAAGCCTTCGCCAGGAAACGCATAGCGTCCGACAATCCCTGGGGCGTCGGCGCCACGACCCTGGAATGGACGCTATCGTCGCCCCCGCCCTACCACCAGTTCTCCGAGCTTCCGCGCATTCGCTGAAAAAGGGAGGGGTTGCCGGCAGGCGAGAAGAATGGGTCGAAACGGAGCGGCGCAGGCTGGCCGCTCCGGCATGGAGGCCGGAATGAATGAAACCGCCGAGATGGGGAGCCAGATCCCCGCGATTGTGCTGTTTGCCTTGTGGTGGGGGCTTTTGATGATGCTGAACATCCTGTTTCCGCACATCGGCACCGACAAGCCGGCCCCGGCCGACGGTCCCGGCAAGGATGCAGCCGCCAGGCGCCCCGTTTCCGGCACGGCCTGCCAGGCTGTCAGGGACGCCGACCCCGCCTTCGACGAAGCCGATTTCCTGCGCGGCGCGTCCAACGCCTATGAGGCTATCCTGCGCGCCTATGCCGAGGAGGACCGCACGGCCCTTGCGCCGCTCCTCTCGGCGGACGTGCTGGGGGCCTTCGAAGCGGCAATGGCAGAACGCAGGGAGCGCCGCGAGAAGCTGTACCTAACCTTCGTGTGCCTGAAGGAAGCCCGCATCGTCACCGGCGACGTGAATGAAGGGCGGCTCGAAATCAGCGTCCGCTTCATTGCCGAGGTCGTCAGCGCGATCCGGTCCACGGCCCCGGAACCCGATGACGGCGAAATCGTGCGGAACGACACGATGCGGATGGTGGAAACCGGCGACCTTTGGACTTTTGCACGCGATCCGAGCTTGCGGGACCGCAACTGGCAGCTGATCGCCACCGACGAAGCGGCCTGACCGGAGAGGCAGGGCCATGCTCCGCCCATGACCGCGGCAGCCTATCCGGATGTCTCGATAAGCCGCATGAATTCGTTCTCGGCAGCGGTGGCATAGCGGTCTTTGTGCCGCAGCATGAGGAAGCGGCGACGTGGCAGCGGATAGTCCACGGCCGCCAGCGTGCCGGCAGCCAGCGCGCGTGCCACCACCAGCTTGGAGATGACGGTGACGCCGCCGCCCGCCTCTACGGCCGAGCGCACGGCCTCGTTGGAGGGCAGAACCAGGCTCGTGCGCATTTCGGACCAGTCGATGCTTTCCTCGCGCAGCATTGCCGCGAGAATCGAGCGCGTTCCCGAACCCGGCTCGCGCAATATCCAATCGGCCGACCTGAGGTCCAGCTTGTCGCCGGCCCTGTGGCGGCTCCACGGATGGTTTGCCGGCACCACCAGAACCATTTCGTCTTCAGCGACAGTCATTGCCGAAAGGCGCGGCTCTTCCACCTCGCCTTCGACGAAGCCGAGATTGGCCTCGCCCTCGCGCACCAGCGCGGCCACGGTCTCGGTGTTGCCCATGACCAGCGACACCGACATGCCCGGATAGGCGGCGCGGAAAGCGTGGATGAATTTCGGCAGCCAGTAGTTCCCCACGGTCTGGCTCGCGGCGAGGCCAAGGGAGCCGACCTTCAGGCCGGCAAGATCGGCGAGCACCAGTTCGGCGGAGGCCGCACGCGCCAGCACCGCCTTGGCCTCGACCAGGAACAGGCGGCCCGCGTCGGTCAGCGCGATACGGCGGCCGACGCGGTCGAAGAGCTTGGTCGCATAGCGCGCTTCGAGGGCCGCGACCGCCGCGCTGGTTGCGGACTGGGTCAGGTTAAGGTCGCGGGCGGCGCGCGTCACATGCTCACGTTCGGCGACGGCAACGAATATCCGCAACTGCTCCAGCGTCATCCGGCTTCCTTTACGCGGCCAGTTTCACAAGCACCAGGCTGAAGCAAGCGATAAAGACAAACGCCGAAAGCGCAACCATCAAGGGGCGCAGGCCACGCGAGCGGATCGCCGACACGTTGGTCTGCAGGCCCATGGCGGCCAGGCCAACAGTGAGCATGAAGGTGGTGGCCAGCACGATGGCCTGCTTGGCCTCGGCCGGGATCGTCACGACGCTGTTGATCGCCACGGCACCGATGAAGGCGACCACGAACCACGGCATCGGCGGCTTGGCGGCCGATTCGCCCTTGCGGCCGCGGGCAGCCAGGATGCCCAGCGTGATCACCACCGGCGCCAGCAGCGTGACGCGCGCCAGCTTGGCAATGGTGGCCACCTCTCCGGCCTGGGGGCCGACCTGGAAGCTTGCGCCGATCACCTGAGCGATCTCGTGGATCGACGAGCCCGACCACAGGCCGTATGCGTGCTGGTCAAGCGCGAGGAGGGGCGCGACCAGCGGATAGCCGAGCATGGCGATCGTGCCGAACACGGTCACCGCGGCGACCGCATAGGCGACATCCTCGTCGCGGGCGGCGGTCACGGCGTTGGTGGCCACCACCGCCGACGCGCCGCAGATCGAGGTTCCGGCGGCGATCAGTTCGGTCAGTTTGCGATCCACGCCCAAGGCGCGCCCAACCCATATCGTGAAGCAGAAGGTCGCGACAAGCGTGATCACCACGACGCTGACGCCGCCCATGCCGATGGAGGCGACCTGAGTCGCCGTCAACTGAAAGCCGAGAAGAACGATGGCGTAGCGCAGTACCTTGCGCTGGCAAAAGGCGATGCCGGGCTTGGCATGAGCCGGCGCGCCGACAAGATTGGCCACCACCATGCCGACGAGGACCGCCAGGATCATCGGGCTGAAGATGCCGAGCCCCGGCAGGTTGCGGAAAGAATACGCCGCGGAGGCCACGATGACAGCGAGCACCAGACCGGCCCACACGGTCGTCTTGCCCGTGCCGATCCCGGCATTCGGCGCTGAAGCGCTCTTATGGGTGACGTTGTGCCGTGCGTCGGCGGCAGGCGAAATCGAGGACATGCGATACTCCAATGCTGGCTGGCACTGGAATTGCATTCTCCCGATCGATAATCCAACGCATTGTACGTGTGGGAATGTTCGCTTTTTCCGAACGGTTTTGCCCGGACCCACGCTGTGGCCGCAGATCGCGGCGGCGATCGACCGCCCCGCGCGCTCAGCCCACCCAGCGCTCGTAGTCGGATACGAGCAGATGGAGCGGCGGGACATCCTCCTCGATCTCGGAAAAACGCCCGATCGGCTCCCGGAAGATGTTGTCGGTCAGATCGTCGTTGACCGTGGACACCTCGCCGATCAGCACGTCCTTGCCCTCCCCCCAGAAGGCATGCCAGACGCCGGGAAACAATGTCACGCTCTCGCCCGGATCGAGCTTCAGAAGTCCGCCCGGGGGAAGCTTGCGGACGGTGCCGTCGACCGGCACGGAAACCTCGGCCTTCGGGTTGACGCCGCCATCCCGGTCCGACATGAACAATTCGAGCACCAGCTTGCCGCCGCCGCGATTGATGATGTCTTCCGTCTTGATGGCGTGGCGATGCATCGGCGAGAGCTGGTCCTTGCGCGAGATCATGATCTTCTCGGCATAGAGCATGCCCGCGCCCTTCCTCATGTCTTCCAGACGGCCGTTGCGCACGGTGAACAGGAACAGGCCGAATTCGTCGAACCTGCCCTGCCCGTAATCGGTGATGTCCCAGCCCAGGCGCGCGTCGAAGATGCCGCGAGAGCTTTCGCTGCGCGCTTTCATCTCCTCCGGCGTCCAGTAGGCGAAAGGCGGCATGATGTAGCCGAAGGAGCGGATGAAGGCGTCGGCGTCACGGATGATGTCGTTGACCCTGGAGCGTTTCATCTTGGCATCCTGTCAGGCTTCGGCGCGGCGGGCAGCCATACGGCGCATGGCCGCCACGCGCCGGCGGCGGATTTCGGTGCGCATCGCTATGAGATGCAGGGCGAAGAACAGAACGGTGAAGCCGACCGCCATCACCATCAGCGGCCTGAGCAGGCTGGGATCGATGGTCGGTCCATCCATCCGGAACACGGAAGCCGGCTGGTGAAGCGTGTTCCACCATTCGACCGAGAATTTGATGATCGGGACGTTGACGAAGCCCACGAGCGTCATGATCGCCGCCGCCCACGCGGAGCGGCCGGGATCGTCGAGCGCCCGCGTCAGCGCGATGATGCCCAGATACATCAGGAAGAGCACGAAAACGGAGGTGAGCCGGGCGTCCCATACCCACCAGGTGCCCCACATGGGCTTGCCCCAGATGGAGCCGGTGATCAGCGACAGCGCGGTGAAGACCGCGCCGATCGGCGCCGCGGACTTCAGCGCCACGTCGGCCAGCGGATGGCGCCAGACCAGCGTGCCCAGCGCGGAAACCGCCATCAGGGAGTAACACATCATGGCGAGCCAGGCGAACGGCACGTGGATATACATGATGCGGACCGTGCTGCCCTGCTGGTAGTCTTCCGGCGCAGCAAAGCTCATGTACAGGCCGACGGCCAGGAGCATGGCCGCCAGCGCGGCAAGCCAGGGCACCAGCCGGTCGGCCAGCGCAATGAAGCGTGTGGGATTGGCTATATCGGCCCACAATGACGGGCGCGCACTCGTATCGCTCATGCACCGATACATAGACCGGAGCGGCCCTGCCGGCAATCGGCGCACAGGGAAGTTGTTGCCGCAGGCGCGCGGCAGCGGCGAGGATCAGGCCGCCTCGTCCTGCACGGAAAGGCGAGCCAGGCGCCGCACCTCCTCGTCGTTGAGCAGGCCGCCGGCCCGCAGAAGGGCGGCGAAGCGTCCGTTGCGAAGCGAAAGCTCGGAGAAGCCGCCCATCTCGACCACCCTGCCCTTGTCCATGAACACCACCAGATCGGCGTCGCGCACGGTCGTCAGGCGGTGGGCGATGATGAAGGTGGTGCGGCTGCGGCGCAGGTCGTCGATAGCCTCCTTGACGCGCCCCTCGGTCTCTACGTCGAGCGCGCTGGTGGCTTCGTCCAGGACGAGGATCGGCGCATTCTTCAGCACCGCGCGGGCGATGGCGATGCGCTGGCGCTCGCCGCCGGAAAGCTGGCCGCCGCGCTCGCCCACCACGGTGTCGTAACCGCCGCTCTTCGATCGGATGAAATCCTCGGCCACCGCCGCTTCGGCCGCGGCATGGACGTCCTCGTAAGTGGCGTCGGCACGGCCGAGGCGGATGTTGTCCTCGATCGAGCGGTTGAGCAGGCCGGCATCCTGGAACACGGTGGCGATGGAATGGCGCAGAGAGGCGCGCGTCACCGAGCGCGTGTCGATGCCGTCGATCAGGATATGGCCGCGTTCGGGGACATAAACGCCCTGCAGCAGGTTGATGAGCGTGGTCTTGCCTGCGCCGGTCGGGCCGACGATCGCCACCGTCTGCCCCGCCTGGACCTCGAAGGAGACGTCGTCCACCCCCTGCCCCGAATTGGGGAACTCGAAACCGACATTCTCGAAGCGGACGTGGCCGCTCACGGGGCCAAGGTCGCGCAACCCCTCGGGCTCGGCTTCCTCGACCGCCGAATCCTCCAACTGGTAGAAGTCCTCCAGCTTGGCACGCGCTTCCGAAATCTGGTTGACGAAGGCCGACACCTGGTCGAGCCGGGCGATCAGCAATGTGGCGAAGCCGGTGAAGGCGATGACGTCGCCGATCCGCAATTCGCCATGCGTGACGAGGAAGGCGCCGATCATCAGCACCACCATCATGGAGATGGTCGACGACAGCCGATGCAGCGCATTCGCCAGCGCCCACCAGTCCAGCACAGGATACTGGGCGTTCAGGAGTTCGTGGACGTGGCGCTTGAGCGTCTCGGTCTCGTGGACGACACGGTTGTAGCTTTGCAGCACGGCGACGTTGCTCACCGAATCCGTCACATGCGCGAATACGGTGTGATAGTGCCGCTCCACGCTGGCCTGCCCGTCCTTGGTGCGGCGCATGACGAGCCGGCCGATGGCGAAATAAAGCACGCCAAGCACCAGAAGCACGATCGACATGCGCAGATCCATGGTCAGTGCCGTCGGCACCAGCAGCATCAGCGCCACGGCAGTGGACAGATGCTGCCGCATGAATTCCAGCCATAGCGAGAAAAGCGATTCCACCGCTCTCAGCAGCGTGTGCAGCGAATTGGACGTGCCGCGCTCGTGGTGCCAGGCGAGCGGCATGGCGATGACCCGCTCGAACGACGCACAAAGCACCTCGCAGCGCAGCTTGTGGGCGAAGCGGTCGGCGCTGCGCGCCACCAGCACGAAGGCGACGACATTGAATGCGCCCAGCCCGGCCCACATGGCCAGCGGCGGGACGGCATCCGTGCGGTTGGAAATGGCGTCGATGACGCGGCCGAACATGATCGGCTCTAGGATAGCAACGGCAGCCAGCGTTACGTTGGCGGCGCAGATGAATGCCACGCGCTTCTTGTCGGCCGCAAGATAGCCAAGCGCTCTCCAATAGATTTGCAGAAGGGACACCCGGCTACTCCGCGAAACTATCTGTTGCGAACCGCTTCAAACGCGGGAAACACCTATAGTCACAGGGCACGCAAAACAATGCTTGCGGGCCGCTTCAGTTCCGATTCCGCGAACAAAAGATGGCAACCGCTCGAAATCTGTCGTGATCGCTTAACGAGTTGAGATAAAAGGTGAAATGCCAGCCATGCGGCAAAATTGCGGCAGCACTGGGCGACTGCCGCAATTTTAATCAGCGCTTGGTCTGCACCTTGCCGGAGACGGCCGGTATCCGCACAATCACATCAAGTTTCGTGCCGCTCGCGGCCTCGAATGAAGACCCTTTCATCTTGGCTCCGTTCACTTCGAGCGAAGCGGTCTTGATGTTCCTGGCACGCACCACGCGGATGTCGCACTCGGCGCCCGCCAGCCGCAGGCGGGCGGTGTAGCCATCCCAGTTCGAGGGAAGCCGGGGGTTGATCTCGATGCGTTTGCCATGCCTTTCAATGCCGAGAATGCCCTCCACCGCGGCGCGATAGAGCCAGCCGGCGGAACCCGTGTACCATGTCCAGCCGCCGCGGCCGTTCTTGCCTTCGCCGGCGTAGATGTCGGCGGCGACCACATAGGGCTCGACGCGATAGTGCTCGGCGGCGGCCTCATCCGCCGCATGGGTGACCGGATTGAGCATCGAAAGGCATCGATAGGCCTCGTCGGTCCACCCCATCTCGGCCAGAGCGATCACGAACCATGTCGCGGCGTGGGTGTATTGGCCGCCGTTTTCGCGCACGCCCGGCGGATAGCTCTTGATATAGCCCGGGTCCTTGTCCGTCTTGGAGAAGGGCGGCGTGAACAGCTTCACGATCCTGGCGTCGTCGTCGACCAGCATCTCCACCGCCTTTTCCATCGCGGTACGGGACCGAACCGGATCGCCTTCGCCCGAAAGCACGCTCCAGGACTGGGCAATGGAGTCGATCTTGCATTCCGCGGAACTGTGCGAACCCAGCGCCGTGCCGTCGTCATAGCTGCCGCGGCGATACCACTCGCCGTCCCAGGCCGTGGCTTCGAGAGCAAGCTTGAGTGCCGAAGCATGCTTTTCCCATGCCTGCTCGCGCTTGGCGTCGCCCTCGGCCTTCGCCACCGCGCCGAAATCGGCCAGTGTGCGCAGGAGGAACCAGCCCAGCCAGACGCTCTCGCCCTTGCCCTTCTCGCCGACGCGGTTCATGCCGTCGTTCCAGTCGCCGCCGAGGATCAGCGGCAGGCCGGCCGGACTGCTGCGCTTGATGGCGAGGTCGAGAGCGCGTGCGCAATGGTCGTAGAGCGAGGCGGTCTTCTTCGACGGCTCCGGCGTGAAGAAGGCATCGTGCTCGCCCTCCGCCAATGCCTGCCCGTCGATGAAGGGAAGCTTTTCCTTCAGGATCGACTTGTCGCCGGTCACCGACACGTAGCGCGCCGTGGCATGGGCCAGCCACACCACATCGTCGGAGATCATGGTGCGCACGCCCGCGCCGGTGCGCGGCAGCCACCAGTGCTGCACGTCGCCCTCGGGGAACTGGCGCGCGGCGGCGTTGAGGATCTGCGCGCGCGCCAGGGCCGGATCGTGCCCCAGCAGCGCCAGCGTGTCCTGCAACTGGTCGCGGAAGCCGAATGCGCCGCTGGCCTGATAGAAAGCGGAACGGGCGCGAATGCGGCAGGCCAGTGCCTGATAGGGCAGCCAATGATTGACCATGACGTTCAGCGCATTGTCCGGCGTCTCGACCTGCAGCGTATCGAGGAAGCCGCGCCAGTCGCGCTCATTGTCGGCCAGGCGTTGATCGAAGTCTTTGTCGCGATGGGCCTGAATCAAGGCGGACGCTTCCTGGGCCGATCCGGCATCGCCCAGAATCCACAGCAGCGTGACGTCGCCGCCGGCCGGGATTTCGACGTCGCGGGCAAGCGCTGCGCATGGGTCGTCTCCGGCTTCGATGCGGCCGGAAAGTGCCGCTCCGGACAGAACCGCCTGTGGCGCCCGGCTTGTGCCGTGGCGACCGAGGAACTCCATCCGGTCGGCAGTGAAGGAGTCCGGCTCGCGGTCGGACGCCAGGAACGCCACCCTTTCACCGAAATCGAGCCCGTAGGGGTTCTGGGCGAACAGGGCGCCCGTGGCCGCATCGCGTGAGGAAACCACGGTGGCGGCGGTGCGTGAACGATGGCTGCCCAGCACCCATTCGGCATAGGCGTAGATGCGCAAGCGCACCGTAGCCCCGCCGCTATTCTGGATGCGAAGCCGGGCGATGCGCACCGGATCGGCCGGGTCGACCACGTAGGTGAGGTCCATCGACAAGGCTCCGCGCCTGGTGCGGAATGTGGAGAACCCCTGCCCGTGCCAGGTCTCGTAGACCATGGCGGGGTCGCGCACGGTCGCTGCCAGGGGCGAGAATGCCGCGCCCGTATCGAGGTCGTGGATATAGATGCCCTCGCCCGGCCGGTCGCTGACCGGATCGTTCGACCAGGGCGTGATCTGGTAGTCGCGGCTGTTGCGGCTCCAAGTGAAGGCCGCCCCTTCTGCGGACACGTGGAAGCCGAAGGCGGAATTGGCGATGACGTTGATCCAGGGCTGCGGCGTGACCCGGTCGCCGGCGAGGCGCGTCACGTAGTGGCGGCCGTCTCCTTCGAAGCCGCCGAAGCCGTTCCAATGGCTGAGCCCTTCGCCCCCGTCCGGCAAGGTCTGCGTCGCGGCGGCGGTTGCCTGCCCCCGCGCGGAATTTTCCCGCAAAAGCAGGGCGCCACCCGGGTGGGCCGCATCGCGCGCCAGCAGCGCTGCCGACTCGGCCCGCTCGACCTGGTCGAAGACCGTGCCGTTGCGCGTGTGCAGAACGACGCGGGCGGACGCGAGCAGCGTCTTGTAGGTCGGCTCGTCCATCAGATCGCGCCGCACCGCGAAGATGTGCTGGCGTGGCCCCAGTTCCGTGCCGCGCAGCCGGGCGTTCTCGCACAGCGCCTCGATCGCCTGCTGCAGATCCTGGACATAGGAGGACGCCTGCTCGTTGACGATGACGAGATCGGCCATCATGCCGCGTGCGCGCATATATTCCTGAAAGCGCAGCGCCTGCGCCACGATCTCGATATCGGCGATGTCGCCGATGCGCACGGCAAAGATCGGGTAGTCGCCGGAAATGGAGGTAGGCCACAGGCTGGACTGCTTGCCCAGCCCAGAGGCGATCACGTCTGAAGGCACGCGCAGGAAAGGATCCGGATAGATCAGGTAGCGCGCCAGCTTCTGCACATTCGCCGCGTCGGTGAGGCTGAGGCCCAGATGGCGGTTCTGCACCTGCGAGCGGGTCCAGGCCAGCATGGCCTGCCGCGCGAAGCTTTCCGCATGGTCGAGCCTCGACACCGCTTCCTCCAGTTCGGCACGGTTCGAGCCGACCATGGTCCAGAAGGTCAGGGAAATCTTCTTGTTGGCCGGCACGCGCACGCGCCGGCGCAGCGCCGCGACCGGGTCGAGGGTGAAGCCGGAATGGCCGCCGAGCCGGGCGCCGCCGTCGAAGGCGGCCGCGTCGGCGATGGTGCGCCCGCGCCCGATGAAGGCGCGGCGGTCGGTCTCGGCTTCGGTGTCGCGCGATTGCGCGGAAGGGTCGGTGACGAAATGCACCGCCGCTATGTCGGGATCGCTGGCCTCGCGCTTTCGGCGAGTGGCGTAGATGGCGCCGTTCTGCGGGGCGATTTCCGTCTCGACGAACATCTTGGAAAAGGCCGGATGCGCGTTGTCTGCGGCTTCGGAGCCGAGAACCAGTTCGGCAAACGACGTGACCTCGATGTGGCGGTCGACCGGGCCGTTGTTGTAGAGGGTGACGCGCCGGCCCTCGCCATTGCCTTCCGACACGACGATGCACTCGACCTCGGAGCGCAGGGTTCCCACGGTCTTGATGAAACTCGCCTTGTCGTCGGAGAACAGGGCCTGCGCGATCTCGTTCGGCACGCTCTTCGGCTCGACAGTCGCCGACCACCAGTCGCCGGTCTCGACGTCGCGCAGGAAGATGTAGGAGCCCAGCCGGTCTTCCGTCGGATCGGGCTGCCAGCGGTTGACGGCGATGTCGCCGCAGCGCGAATAGCCGGAGCCCGTCGCCGTCACCATCACCGAATAGCGGCCGTTGGACATGAGGTTGGTGGCGCGCAGCGCCCATGCCGGATCGAGGATGACGCGCGTGTCCGGGCTCTGCACTTCCGTGTCGTCCTTGGACGATCGCTCCTCCGCCTCGGTGCGCACCGTATCGGCGGGAATTTCGCGCGGCGCCTTTTCCTGCAGCAGCAATTCGGCCGACTCGATGACGGGATCGCTGTGGAAGCGGTCGCGCATGCGCCCTTCGAACACGGCGTCGGCGATTGCGGCGATCGACATGCCGGAGTGATGCGCGAAATAGTTCTGCACGACGGCACAGCGCGCGCCCTCGGGCACGCGCTGCGGCGTGAAGTCGACCGCATCGTAATAGCCATGGCGGCCGAGCGCGCCGATCTCATCGAGACGCTTGAGGTTCTCGACCGCTTCGCGCGGCGTGAACTGCGCGGCGAGGATGGTCGCGTAGGGCGCGATCACCGTGTTCTGGCCCAGCCCCCTCTTGAGGCCAAGTCCGGGCACGCCGAAGTTGGTGTATTGATAGTTCATTTCCCGGTCGCGGGCATTGTAGGCGGCTTCCGAGATGCCCCATGGCACGTTCTTCTCGCGCCCGTACTGGATCTGGCGCTTGATGATGAGCTTGCTGGTCTGGTTGAGCAGGCTGCCCTGCGGTTCCTTCATGACGAGCGGCGGCATCAGATATTCGAACATCGAGCCGGACCACGACATCAGAGCGCCGCGGAAGCCGATCTCCACGATCGGTCGGCCGAGCTTGAACCAGTGCTCGGTGGGCAGGTCGCCCTTGGCGATGGCAAAAAGGCTCGTCAGCCGCGCCTCGGAGGCCAGCAGGTCGTAGCAGGCCTCGTCGAGCTGGTGTTCCTCGGCACGGTAGCCGATGGAAAGCAGCTTGCGCTCCTGCCGCATCAGGAAGGAGAAATCCATCTCGAAGGCGAAGCGGCGCGCCCGTTCGCGCAGTTCCATGAGCTTTGCGCGCAGTGCCTCGACCGTCTTGTCGTCGCTGTGGGCATCCCTGACATGGGCCTCGCAGGTCGCTTCAAGCCGGGCGGCCCAATCGGTGAGCACGTCGCTATGGTAGGAATCCGCCTCGGTATGTATCGCGGCGGCGAGCTTGCGGATCTCGCCCGCCAGCACGGCAAGGTTGATGGTCCGGATGGAAGCCATCTCCGGCTGTGCCTTGATGGTGCGCACGGCCCTGCGCATGCCGTCCAGCCGGTCGGCGAGCCGCTGGCGCAGGGGGCGGAGCTGGCGCCGGTCGTCCGGCAGTTCATCCAGGCTCTCGTCCAGGATCGCCACAGCGTCGAGAATACCCTCGAAATCGCCCTGGAGGTGAACGGAGGGTGCCTCGGCCCATTCGGCGCAGGCGGCGGCCATCGCCACGAGATGGCCGGCCAGATTGCCGCTGTCGACCGCGGAAATATAGAGCGGATAGAGGGGCTTGAGCGTCCTGGTATCATACCAGTTGTAAAGGTGGCCGCTGCTGCGCGGCATGTTCTCCATGGTCGAGACGGTCGCCTCGATACGGGAAACCGCATCCGAGAGGCTGATCCAGCCGAAGTCGCGCGCCGACACCACCGACAGCAGATAGACGCCGATGTTGGTGGGCGAGGTGCGGCCGGCCACGATCGGAGCCGGGCTTTCCTGGAAATTGTCCGGCGGCAGGTGGTGATGCTCTTCGGTGACGAAGCTTTCGAAATAGTGCCAGGTGCGGCGCGCCACGATGCGCAGGGCATGCATATCGCGCGGCAGCAGGTGCAGCCTGTCCTCCGTCTCGGCCGAGCGGCTGATGAGCCAGGCGAAGGCCGGCGAGCCGACCCAGAACAGCGCGAAGAAGAAGGCGACGAAGGCGCCCGTGGAATCGGCGAGCACGGGGATGGCGAGACCGACGAGACCGATGACCACCGCTCCGAACATGAGGCTGTAGTAGTAGCCCAGCCCGTCGCCGGCCCCCTTGTGCGCCTGCGATGCGGTGCGCCATTCCAGCAGGTTCATGCGCGAGACAAACAGCCGGTAGAGCGTGCGGCCAATGGCGTCTGCCATCATCCAGGCCAGATGCGCCATCAGCACGATCTTGAGCACCACCATGGCCGTGCCGAAGGCGACGTCGCGGGCAAGCGCCGAGAAATGGCCGCGCGGCGTGGAATCGCGGCTCTTCGGCAGCAGCGAATTGACGATGTCGAAGGTCGGCGCCATGAACAGGGTCAGGATGAGAAGCGCCTGCCATTGCGCGGCCTGGGTGAAGGGCAGCAGCGTCCAGCCGGCGATGGCGGCCATGACCCAGAAGATGGGCGTGAGCGAGCGGCGCAGATTGTCCACCATCTTCCAGCGCGACAGCGCCGGCACGCCCGAGCGCGGGTCGAGGATGAAGTTGAGCAATTGCCAGTCGCCGCGCGCCCAGCGGTGATGGCGCGAGGCGTCCACCGAGTAGCGCGTGGGGTAGTCCTCAACCAGCTCGACATCGGTAATGAGCGCCGAGCGGCCCAGCGCGCCTTCCAGCAGATCGTGGCTGAGAACGGTGTTTTCCTCGATTCGATCCTTGAGCGCCGTCTCGAACGCATCGATATGGTACAGCCCCTTGCCGGTGAAGGAGCCGTCGCCGAACACGTCCTGATAAAGGTCCGACACTGCGAAGACGTAAGGGTCCAGGCCGCGATTGGCGGAAAACACGCGCTGGAAGAACGACGCCTCGTCGCCGGTCGTCAGCGAAGGAGTGATGCGCGGCTGCAGGATGGTGTATCCGGACGTCACCGCGTGCCGGGCAGAATCGATGTGCGGCCTGTTCAGCGGGTGGCTGAGCTTGCCGATCAGCTTGGACACCGCGCCGCGCGTGGTGCGCGTGTCGGCATCGAGCGTCATCACATAGGTCACGTTCTGCGGCAGCGGCACATCCAGCGGCAGGAAGGTGGTGTCGCTGTCGCCGCGCAGCAGCAGGTTCAGCTCGTGCAGCTTGCCGCGCTTGCGCTCCCACCCCATCCAGCAGCCCTGCGCGGCGTTGTAGAGCCTGCGCCGATGCAGCAGATGGAAGCGCGGAATCCCTTCCGCAGGATAGCGGGCGTTCAGGCGTTCGACCTGGGAGCGGGCAAACTCCAGGATCTCGGTATCCGTCGCGTCCAGTTCGTCCTTGCTGTCCGGCCAGTCGGAAAGCAGGGCGAAATAGAGTTCGTCCGACATGTTGGCGAGGTGGTGGACCTCGATGTTGCGGATGTTCTCCTCGACGTCGTCGCGCGAGCCGATCAGCGAAGGCACCACCACCAGAGTGCGCGCCTCGGCCGGCACGCCGTCCTTGTATTCGTAGCCGATCAGCCGGGTCGGTTTCAGGAACAGCAGCACCACGGTGTGGAAGAAGGCGAGCGCGCCCTCGCTGGCCGGCACTGAAAACAGCACCAGCATCAGGGTGATCGCCGCAGGCGAAAGCCCCAGCACCAGCAGTGCCGCCCCGGTGACCCATAACAGCAGCACCGTCAGCGCGAAGACCGGCACGACGATGCCCAGCCATCCGCTCTGCCGGAACGAGCGCTTGAAGCGCTCCGCCAGGCTCGGGCGATAACCGATCTCGCGTTCCAGTTCCGGGCGGCGGGGACCGACCACGAAGAAGCCGACATCGATAGCCGCCTCGGGCTCGGCGGCGTTGCGCGCACAGCCGGCCAGTTCGGTCGCCTTTTCCGCAACATGATATTCGGATTTATCGGAGCGGCGGGCGAGTTGCTCGATCTCGCGCCGGTACTGGTCGCGCGAGGCGAAGTCGAGCGCGCTGAAATTGGTGCGTTCGCGCAGCAAGGCATCGATGCGGCTGACGTCCTCGAACCAGACCGTCCAGTCGATGTCGTTGATGAGGCGCAGGCCCCGGATGATGTTGCCGGTGGTCACGTTGCCGCTGGACAGCGTCTGGTGCTCGGCGATGATGATTTCCTCGGCATCGGTGCCGGATTGCTCAAGCTCCGCCTCCAGCCACTCCAGCGCCCGGCCGGAATTCTGCGAGCCGTCACGCAGGCGGTAGAGCAGTTGCGTGGCGAAGGTGGTGTCGCGGGCATGCGCGGCATATCCCGACAGGATCGACTGACGCCCGCCGGTGTCGTCGGCGGCCAGCACGCGGTCGGCGACCTCGTTGGCGATCATGCGCATGTCGCGCGACCGGCTCACCCTCACCGCCAGCCTGCGCAGGTTTTCCACGAGCACGAAACGCAGCAGCGAAGGCAGCGCCCAGATCTCGCCGATCCTCATCGGCTCGATCGACTGGAATCCCTCCACGATGGCCTTGAACATCTGCGCCGAGACGGAGCTGTCGGTGTGCGCCACATAGGCCCAGGCCAGCGCCAGCGCGCGCGGCACGCTGGTGCCGTCGGCGAGTTGCAAGGTGGGAAGCTGCCGGTAGAAGCGGCGCGGCAGGTCGCGCTTGATCTGATAGATGGTCTCCTCGACCAGATAATTGTTGTCGAGCAGCCATTGCGCGGCCGGCGTGATCGTCTCGCCACGGCCCTGGGCCGCGTTGGTCAGCCGGTAGACCTCCAGGATCTTCTTGGCGTTTTCGCGGATGCGGGCCTGGAAATCGAACGGCAGCAGCCCCGCAAGCTCATTCACGTCGCCTCGCGCGAGGCTTTCACCAAGGCTGCGGAGCCGGTCTTCCGCCAGGAATTGCGAACGAATGGGCTCTTCCGGGGCGGCCGGAGCGTTCGCGCCAATCTGTTCGATCTGCGCGGGGCTGGTCTGTATGTTCATCGATCGATCCATGCGGCGGGGACGATCCGCGGCAGAGCCCCGGGTCGCATTCCCGTAACCGATTTAAACGTGATTGGTTGCATAGCAACGGCAGTCGAATGAGATCGGCGATCCATACCGACAGACAATAGCAGGCGTTGCCCCCCCGACAACTCCGGGCACCCACTTATGTGAGCGACGGCGCGGATGGAATGGAGAGGATTCGGGCTTTTTCGTGATCGCAGCGGCATGGCCGGCGATATTTCGCCGGCTTCGCGATAACGCTTGGAGACGGGCTTTAACGAGCGCCCTGCCCCTTCTCGATTCATGTAGGAAAAATCCTGTGCGCTACGCCGGACCTATACTCCCGGCTTGCCGCAGCCGGCTCGGCCCGGCCGCCAAAGTCGTTCAGTTGCGCGCCCAGGCGACCGCGCCGCGGAGCACGTCCTCGAGCGTCTCTCGGATCGGCGCGGCGAAAGCGGCATCGTATTCGCTCGGCCAGTTCTCCGGACTGACCGCATCGGCGGGCTCGTGCATGTAGCCGCGACAGGCCAGTTCCATCTGGAGCGCATGCACGCCGCTTTCCGGCCGGCCATAGTGGCGGGTGATCCAGCCGCCCTTGAAGCGGCCGTTGATCACATGCGAAACGCCGGTCGCGGCCAGGATGCCGCGCACTTTCTCCTGTAGCGCCGGATCGGCGCTCTTGCCGTCATTGGTGCCGAGGTTGAACACCGGCAGGGTGCCCTCGAACAGGCGCGGCAATTCCGAGCGGATCGAATGGCAATCGTAGAGCACGACGCGCTCGTGCACCGTGCGCAGGCGGTCGATCTCGGCCTGCAACGCCGCATGGTAGGGGTCGAACCAGGTTTTGCGCCGCTGCTCGATCTCGGCCGGGTCGGGCTCTTCGCCTTCGCGATACAGCCTGACACCGCCGAAGGTTTCGGTCGGACACAGTCCGGTGGTGACCTGCCCCGGATAGAGCGATGCGCCCGAAGGGTCGCGGTTGACGTCGATGACGCTGCGCGAGATGGCCGTGCGCACGACCGAGGCACCGAGCCCCGAGACGAAATCGTAGAGCTTCTCGATCCACCAGTCTGTGTCACAGCGCGCCAGCCAGGGTGAGGAAAACCGGCCTTCCAGCCCGGCCAGTTCGGTGCCGGTATGCGGGATCGAAACCAGCAGCGGCGCGGCGCCGTGCGTGACGGTGAGCCAGGGCGTATCGATCATGCTGCTCCTTGTCCCTCCGGGTGGATGCGCGCGGCTGCGTCCGCCGCTGCGCCGCTTACATGGTAGAGCAGCGGACACGGGGCGGGCAACGCCCATATCGCCCCATGTCCGCCCCGTTCCATGTCGCGGCGCAAGCCGACGGCTTTCATCACGCCTCCGGCGTGATCGCCGGGACGCCTGCAGCCGCTCAGATCGCCGCGGTGACGATGATCTCGACCTTGTATTCCGGACCCGCCAGCTTCGCCTCGCCGGTGGCGCGGGCGGGCGTGTGGCCCTGCGGCACCCAGGCGTCCCATTCCTTGTTCATCTCGGCGAAATTGGCCATGTCGTCCAGCCAGATGATGGTCTGAAGGATCTTGGTCTTGTCGCTGCCGGCCTTGGCGAGCAATCCGTCGATCGTCGCCAGGATGCTGCGGGTCTGCTCGGCGACACTCGCGTTCGGCGTGCCGACCTGCCCGGCCAGATAGACGGTGTTGCCATGGATGACGATCTGGCTCATGCGCGGCCCGACATCGATACGGCGAATGCTCATTTCTGCTTCCCTTCCAGTGAATGGCCTTCCAACGGTGACCGCGCCTGTTTAGGTGCTGCGCGGCGCAAGGGCAAGCCATCCGCCGACCCTGCCCCACCGCGTTTTCCGGTCTGGGGAATTTTGCGCCGATGCGTTGACTAATGTAATAACATCACATATCCAGAAGCGACGCTCCCCACGCCCCACCGCATACGGAACGTCACATGCTGCAACCTTGCCTCACCTTCGACGATCTGACGCTGGGCTACGGAAGCCATCCCGCCGTGCATCATCTCGATGGCGTGATCCGCAAGGGGTCGCTCACCGCCGTGGTGGGCGCCAACGGTTCGGGCAAGTCGACGCTGATGAAGGGCATCGTGGGCATGCTCAAGCCGATCTCTGGCGCGATTTCGCGGCTGCCGGCAACGCGCATCGCCTATCTGCCGCAGCAGTCGGAACTGGACCGCTCTTTTCCCGCGCGCGTCGTCGATCTCGTATCGCTGGGCCTGTGGCCCCGCCGCGGCCTGCTCGGCCGCCACACCGCTCAGGACCGGGCATCGGTAAGCAAGGCGCTGATGGCTGTCGGGCTGGAGGGGTTCGAGAAGCGCGCGATAGATACGCTGTCCGGGGGGCAGTTGCAGCGCGCGCTGTTCGCCCGCGTGCTGGTGCAGGATGCCGACCTGATCCTTCTCGACGAGCCCTTCAACGCGGTGGACGCCAAGACCGTCGTTGATCTTGTTGCGCTGATCAAGCGCTGGCATGGCGAGGAACGCACTGTTCTGGTCGTCGCCCACGACCTGGACCTTGTCCGCCGCCATTTCCCCGAGGCGCTGCTTCTGGCGCGCCGACCGGTGGCCTGGGGCGAAACGACCGAGACGCTGCGGCCGGAAAACCTTTTGCGGGCGCGGCAATTCCACGAGGCGTGGGAGGACGACGCGCCGTGGTGCGAGCCGCACGACCACGGGCATGGAGCGGCGGAGCACGGCCATGGGGCCGAACCCCGTCACGAGCACGATCTGGGGCCGAGGGCCGCGTGATGGATGCGCTCTACGGGCTTTTGATTGCGCCGTTCGCTGATTTCGCCTTCATGCAGCGTGCCTTGCTTGGCGCGCTCATGCTGTCGCTCGGCGCCTGCCCCGTCGGCGTCTTCCTGATGCTCAGGCGCATGAGCCTTTCCGGCGATGCCATGGCGCACGCCATCCTACCGGGGGCAGCCGCCGGCTTCCTGCTCTACGGGCTGGAGATTTTGCCGATGACGGTGGGCGGGTTGGTGGCGGGCATCGTCGTGGCGCTCGGCGCCGGCGCCGTCTCCCGCTTCACGATCCAGCGGGAGGACGCCTCGATGGCGGCCTTCTACCTCATTTCGCTCGCCATCGGCGTGCTGATGGTCTCGCTCAAAGGTTCGAGCGTCGATCTCATGCATGTGCTGTTCGGAACCGTTCTTGCGCTGAACGACGAGGCGCTTGCCCTCATCGGCGGCATCGTCGTCGTCACGCTTGCAGCCCTTGCCGTCTTCTGGCGCGCACTGGTGGCCGATTGCCTCGACCCGCTGTTCCTGCGCTCCGTGAGCCGGATGGGCGGCCCGGCGCATTTCGTCTTTCTGGGCCTTGTCGTGCTCAACCTGGTCGGCGGCTTCCAGGCGCTGGGCACGCTGCTGTCGGTCGGGCTGATGATCCTGCCGGCCGCGGGCGCGCGCTTCTGGACATCGCGCGTCGGGCCGATGTGCGTGGTGGCAGTGGCGATCGGCTTTGCTTCCTGCGTGGCCGGCCTGCTTCTGTCCTACCACCTGTCGCTGCCATCCGGCCCGGCCATCATTCTGTCGGCGGGCACGGTCTATCTCGCCTCCATCCTTTTCGGAACGCGCGGCGCGCTGCGCAACCGCATCGTGCCCCACCGGCACCGCACCGCCTGAACCCTTATAAGCGTAGAAAACTGCAAGGAGACCCCGTCATGCTGCCATCCTTTCGACGCGCCCTGGCGATGAGCGTTATAACATTAAGTGCCATTGCGGCCGCGCCGGCGATCGCCGAGCCGCTGAAGGTGGTGGCGAGTTTCACCGTCATTGCCGACTTCGCCAAAAATGTCGGCGGCGACCGTATCGCCCTCACCACGATCGTCGGCCCGAATGGCGACGCCCATGTCTACGAGCCCAAGCCGGCCGATGCGGTGGCCATGGCCAAGGCAGACGTGGTGCTGGTCAACGGGCTGCATTTCGAGGGCTTTCTCCGGCGGCTCGTGGAGGCCAGCGCCACCGGCGCGCAGATCGTCGAACTGACCAAGGGGGTGAATACCGTCGAATTCAAGCCTGAGTTCGCGGAGGCGGAAGAAGACCACGCCGCAGATGCGGAAGCCGACCATGCGGAGCACCGCCATGACCATGGCGTCATCGATCCGCACGCCTTCCAGTCCGTCGCCAACGCGAAAATCTATGTGAAAAATATCGCCGACGCCTTCTGCGTGGCCGATGCCGCCGGATGCGACGACTACGAGGCCAACGCCGCCGCCTATACCCGGAAGCTGGACGCCCTGGACGGCGACGTACGGGCGGCCATCGGCGCCATCCCGGCACAGAAGCGCGTGGTCATCACCTCGCACGACGCCTTCGGCTATTTCGAGCACGAATACGGCCTCACCTTCCTGGCTCCGCAGGGCATCTCGACCGATTCCGAGGCTTCGGCCGCCGATGTCGCCCGTCTTGTCGCGCAGGTCAGGCAGGACAAGGCGACGGCGATCTTCGTGGAAAACATCACCAATCCGCGCCTGATCGAGCAGATAGCGGCGGAGACGGGCATCAAGGTCGGCGGCGCACTCTATTCGGACGCGCTGTCCGGCCCCGACGGCCCGGCATCGACCTATATCGACATGATGCGCAACAACATCGCCCAGATCAAAGGCGCGATCCTGGGAAGCTGACGCCTGCCGCACCCCTCGAATGGCGGCACGCCTCACCCTACATGATCTGCTGCGCATCGCAGAGCGCTGACGGCCGGCCGCAAGGCCGGCTTTCGGCGTTGCACAAAGCAAGCTGCGGTGGCATGAAGGCCGCCCCTGCCAGACTGTTTCTGGCACTGCGCACAACAGATTGCGAGGGTCGCATGGAATTCCGTCAGATCACCGACAACTACTCGGTCTCGGGGCAGATCACGCCGGGCGATGTCGCCGCCATCAAGGCCGCTGGCTTCAAGAGCGTCATCTGCAACCGCCCGGACGACGAGCAGCCCGGCCAGCCTTCGCACGGTGCTATCCAGACAGCGGTGGAAGCGGCCGGCCTTGCCTTCCGTTTCATCCCGGTCGTCAGCGGCCAGATCACCACCGACAATGTCGAAGACCAGGCGCATGCGCTGGACGACCTCGAAGGGCCGATCCTGGCCTTCTGCCGCTCCGGCGGCCGCTGCGCCAATCTCTATGCGTTGATCCAGCAGGCCAAAGGCTAGGGTCAGGGCCTGTTAATGGGCAGGGCGGCGGTCTCCTTCAGGGTTTCCAGGACGACCGCCGTCTTGACGTGCTGCACGGATTCATGCGGCAGAAGCACGCCGTTGACGAAATCCGACAGCGACTTGAGGTCGGGCGTCACCACCTTCAAGATATAGTCCATCTCGCCGGTCAGCGCGTGCGCCTCCTGAACCTCGGGCAGCCGCGCCACCAGCTCGCCAAAGCGGCGGGCGTTGTCGCGGTTGTGGGTGGCCAACGTCACCGAGATCATGTTGACCAGCGGAAAGCCGAGGCGGTCGCGGTCCAGCACCGCACGGTAGCCGCGTATGAAGCCGTCTTCCTCCAGCCGCTGGCGGCGACGCGAGCATTGCGAGGCGGACAGGTTCACCCGCTCCGACAGGTCGTTGTTGGTGAGCCGGGCATCCTGCTGCAACAGCGCCAATATCTTGCGATCAAACTGATCTATCCGCTCGTCTGGAGCCATTTTCTTCTCGATTATGCACGAAATGCGCGCAATTTGAGCATCCAGGGCATTCGAATGCAAGCCTCGTGCGGCCAGTCGGGCGTAGAATGATCTGAATCGATGAGGAGGATCATGTCATGGGCCCCTTCCCGCACGACGCACCGCCGGCCAGGATCAGCGAGGCCAATCCCGCCGGCACCGACGGTTTCGAGTTCGTCGAATTCGCGCATCCCGAGCCGCAGAAGCTGGCCGAGCTTTTCACCCGCATGGGCTACGTGCCCGTTGCGAAGCACCGCACAAAGGCGATCACCGTCTGGCGTCAGGGCGACATCAACTATGTCGTCAACGCCGAGCCCGGCTCGCACGCAATGAAGTTCGTGGACCAGCACGGGCCTTGCGCGGCTTCCATGGCATGGCGCGTGGTCGACGCGAAACATGCCTTCGACCATGCCGTGGCGAAAGGCGCCACGCCCTATGAGGATGACGACAAGGCGCTCGAGGCCCCCGCGATTGTCGGCATCGGCGGCTCGCTCATCTATTTCATCGAGAAATACGGGGCGAAAGGCTCAGCCTACGACGCCGAGTTCGAATGGATCGGCGAGCGCGACCCGAAGCCGGAGGGCGTCGGCTTCTACTATCTCGACCACCTCACCCACAACGTCTATCGCGGCAATATGGACAAGTGGTGGGATTTTTACCGCGAATTGTTCGGCTTCCGGCAGATTCATTATTTCGACATCGACGGACGCATCACCGGGCTCGTCAGCCGCGCCATCACCTCGCCCTGCGGCAAGATCCGCATCCCGCTCAACGAGTCCAAGGACGAGACGAGCCAGATCGTGGAATATCTCAAGAAATACAAGGGCGAAGGCATCCAGCACATCGCCGTGGGCACGGAAGACATCTACGACGCCACCGACCGGTTGGCCGGCAACGGGCTGAAATTCATGCCCGGCCCGCCCGACACCTATTACGACAAGAGCCGCGAGCGCGTGGTTGGCCATGACGAGCCGATCGAGCGCATGAAGAAGCACGGCATCCTGATCGACGGCGAAGGCGTCGTCGACGGCGGCATGACCAAGATCCTGCTGCAGATATTCTCCAGGACCGTGATCGGCCCGATCTTCTTCGAGTTCATCCAGAGGAAGGGGGACGAAGGTTTCGGCGAGGGCAACTTCCGCGCGCTGTTCGAATCCATCGAGGAAGACCAGATCCGTCGCGGCGTGCTGAAGGTGCAGGCGGCCGAGTAACGAAACCGCAGCCAGCCTATTTCGACAGACCGGCCGCCTTGCGCAAGGCGTCGTTGATCCGGCTTTGCCAACCCGGCCCGCCGGCTCGGAAACTGGCGATCACATCGCTGTCCAGCCGCAATGTCACCTGCTTCTTGGGATGGGCGAGCGCCGGACGCCCCCGCGCCCGCCGGATGCTTTCGGCAAGGTCCGGAAACGTTTCCGCGAAGGGCTTTGCATTGCGGAAATCTTCCTTGCTCCATTCCGGATTGTCCGAGGCAGTGTCCCAATCCGCCTTGGCGTAACCTCGGTTCGGTTCGAATTCAGCATATTTTTCAGGTTTCTTCATCAAAATGCCTCCTTTCAGTCCGGCTCGCAGACCGCATGGAAACGACCGACACGCCTTCCATTCCAAGGCGGACAAACACGACGGCGACGACGCCGTCGGCCAGTTTACCTATCGCTTTGAAACGGCCGGACTTTGCAGGAACGACCAACGAACCCAGAAAGAATTCACCATCGAGCGCCGAAAAATCCAGCCCATGCTTTTCGATGTTGGCCAGCCGCTTCGGTTCGTCCCAGACGATCTTCATTAATATATGTACCTACAAGAAATCCTAGTCAATCTTTTTCGTAGCTACAATAATAAGCATGGCTCCTGCCGGCCGATCCGTCGCGACCTATGCTCGGCACTCCCGAAGGCGGGCCAGCCGATCGGGCTCAACGCTCGTATCTCTCCGCCGTCTGTTCGATCGCGCCGAAGATCGAGCGGCCGGCCTTGTCCTTCATCTCGATGCGCACGGTGTCGCCGAAGCGCATGAAGGGCGTTTTCGGCGCACCGTCGGCAATCGTCTCGATCATGCGCTGCTCGGCAATGCATGAATAGCCGACGCCGCCCTCTCCCACCGGTTTTCCCGGTCCACCGTCGAGCTTGTTCGAGACGGTGCCGGAGCCGACGATGGTGCCGGCGGCCAGCGGACGCGTCTTGGCCGCATGTGCGATCAGTTGCGGGAAATCGAAGGTCATGTCGACACCCGCATTGGCGCGGCCGAACGGCTTGCCGTTGAGATCCACGCAAAGCGGCAGATGCAATCTTTTGCCGTCCCAGGCATCGACCAGTTCGTCCGCGGTCACGGCCACAGGCGAAAAGGCCGATGACGGCTTGCCCTGGAAGAAGCCAAAACCCTTGGCGAGTTCAGGCGGGATGAGCCCGCGCAACGAGACGTCGTTGACCAGCATGACCAACCGGATCGCCGCCCGCGCCTCCTCGACGGTCGCGCCCATCGGCACGTCGCCGACGATCACGGCGACTTCCGCCTCCATGTCGATGCCCCACGCCTCGTCGGCGATGCGGATCGGATCGCGCGGGGCGACGAAGCTGTCGGAGCCGCCCTGGTACATCAGCGGATCGGTCCGGAAGCTTTCCGGCATCTCGGCACCGCGCGCCGTGCGCACCAATTCTATATGGTTCAGATAGGCCGAACCGTCCGCCCACTGATAGGCGCGCGGCAGCGGCGAATGCGCGTCATGCTCATGAAAGCGCTGCGAGGGCACCGAGGCGCTCTCCAGCGACTGAGCAAGAGTGGCCAGATGCGGCGAAATTCGCGCCCAATCGTCCAGCGCCGCCTGCAATGTACGCGCCAGAAACGAGGCGTCGGTGCAGCGCGTGAGATCACGCGAGACGACGACGAGCCTTCCGTCGCGCGTCCCGTCCTTCAATGTGGCAAGTTTCATGCGGTTTCCGTTCTCCCCGGTTTGCGGCGGTTGCCGCCGCATCATCGTGCGTCCCCTGGAAGGACGCACGACCTTATTACAGCGTCGACCTTAACTCCAATCCCCTTCCGGCGTGCCGTTGAAGCGTTTCCTCAGGCCTTTCCAGCAATCGATATAGTCCTGCTGGAGCGCGGGGCTTTCGGCGGCGAAGCGTGTCAGCATCTGCGGGAAGCGGGTCTCGAACATGAAGGCCATGGTGCGGTCCAGCTTATGCGGCTGCAGCTCGGCCCTGGAAGCCTTCTCGAAGCCGGGCGCGTCCGGCCCGTGCGCCAGCATCATGTTGTGCAGGCTGATGCCGCCCGGGACAAAACCCTCCTCCTTGGCATCGTACTGGCCGTGGATCAGGCCCATGAATTCGCTCATGATGTTGCGGTGATACCAGGGCGGGCGGAACGTATCCTCCGCCACCAGCCAGCGCGGCGGAAAGATGACGAAATCGACATTGGCCGTGCCTTCCTCGCCGCTCGGTGCCGTCAGCACCGTGAAGATCGACGGGTCGGGATGATCGAACAGGATCGCACCGACCGGGGAAAACGTTGCCAAATCATACTTGTAAGGCGCGTAGTTGCCATGCCACGCGACCACGTCGAGCGGCGAATGGTCGAGTTCGGTGACGTGGAAGGCGCCGCACCATTTCACGGTGAGCCGGCAGGGCGTCTCCTTTTCCTCGAACCAGGCGCAGGGCGTCTTGAAATCCCGCGCATTGGCCAGGCAGTTGGCGCCGATGGGGCCTCTGTCGGGCATCGTGAACTTGGCGCCGTAGTTCTCGCACACATAACCGCGGACCTCGGCGTCGACCAGTTCGACCTTGAAGACAAGCCCGCGCGGCAGCACGGCGATCTCGCCGGGCTTCAGTTCGATCACTCCCATTTCGGTGACAAAGTTCAGCCTGCCCACCTGAGGAACGACCAGCATCTCCCCGTCCGCATTGAAGAAATGATCGTCAGTCATCGAGCGGTTGGCAATGTAGACATGGGCGGCCATGCCGCTTTGTCCCAGCGCATCACCGGCCGTGGTCATGGTGCGCATGCCGGCGAGAAAGTCGGTCGGTTCCGTCGGCATCGGCATCGGGTTCCAGCGATGCTGGCCGAGCGCAAGTTCGTGGTCTCCGAGGTTCGGCGCCGTCTTCCACAGCGGATAGCGCGCGCCCTCGAAGCGGCCGGTGTGCTTGACGCTCGGGCGGATGCGGTACAGCCAGGAGCGCTCGTTGGTGCCGCGCGGCGCGGTGAAGGGCGAACCCGACAGTTGTTCGGCATAGAGCCCGTAGGCCGGCCGCTGGGGGGAATTCCTGCCCTGCGGCAGCGCACCCGGCAGGGTCTCCGTCTCGAAATCGTTGCCGAAACCCGGCATGTAAGAAAAGGCCATGACCACCTCCCGTGGGTCGACGATATCAGTTACATTCGTAACCATTGATTTTGTAACCATCAACGAGGTTCACCACGTCTGGAACGGAACATCATGCCCGGCGAACACGACGTCCTGGAACTGGAGAATTTTCTGCCCTATCGGCTCTATCATCTGGCCGACCTGGTCAGCCGCGACTTTGCGCGGGTCTACAAGGACCGGCTGGGCCTGACCCGGCCCGAATGGCGCGTTCTGGCCGGGCTTGGCCAGCATGGGGCAATGACGGCCACGGCGCTGGGTGCACAATCTTCCATGCACAAGACCAAGGTGTCGCGCGCCGTCGCGGAACTGGAGCGGCGGCGCTGGCTGGTGCGCACGCCCGACGAAAAGGATCGCCGCGCCGAGCACCTGGCGCTCACCAGGGCCGGCCTTGCCGCCTATCGGGAGATGGTGCCGCTGGCGAAGGCGTTCGAGGCGGAACTGCTGCACAAGCTGCGCGATGGCGAGCGCGCGGCCATCGCTACCGCGCTGTCAGCGCTGGAGAAAAAGCTCGTCGCTTGAGGCAGGCAGCCTCACCAGTCCATAACCACCTTGCCGGAATCGCCGCTCTTCATGGCCTCGAAGCCTTCGATGTAGTCGTCGATGCCGATGCGGTGGGTGATGAGGCCGGTCACGTCCAGCGGCCCCTGCACCAGCGCGATCATCTTGTACCAGGTCTCGAACATCTCGCGGCCGTAGATGCCCTTGAGCGTCAGCATCTTGAAGATGACCTTGTTCCAGTCGATCTCGAAGCCCGTGGGCGCGATGCCGAGAATGGCGATCTTGCCGCCGTTGTTCATCGTGTCGATCATGTCGCGGAAGGCGGGCGCAGCACCCGACATTTCCAGCCCCACGTCGAAGCCCTCGGTCATGCCTTCCTGGCGCATGACGTCGCGCAGCTTTTCCTTCGAGGCATCGACCACGTGATGGACGCCAAGTTTCCGGGCCAATGCCAGCCGGGTGGGATTGATGTCGGTGATGACGACCTTGCGCGCGCCCACGCACTGCGCCACCAGCGCGCCCATGATGCCGATCGGGCCGGCGCCGGTCACCAGGACGTCCTCGCCGACCAGGTCGAAGGACAGCGCCGTGTGCACCGCATTGCCGAGCGGATCGAAGATCGCGGCCACCTCGTCCGGCACGTCATCGGGGATCGGCACCACATTGTGCTGGGGAATCGCGACATATTCGCCGAAGGCGCCCGGCCGGTTGACGCCGACACCCAGCGTGTTGCGGCACAAGTGCCCCCTGCCCGCACGGCAGTTGCGGCAATGGCCGCACACGATGTGCCCTTCGCCCGATACGCGCTGGCCGACCCTGTATTCGGTGACCGCCGAGCCGACCTCGGCGATGGTGCCGACGAATTCGTGGCCGGTCACCATCGGCACGGGCACCGTCTTCTGCGCCCACTGGTCCCAGTTGTAGATATGCACGTCCGTACCGCAGATCGCGGTCTTCCCGACCTTTATCAACACGTCGTTGGGGCCGATCTCCGGCACCGGCACCCGCTCCATCCAGATGCCTGGCTCGGCCTTTGCCTTCACCAGCGCCCGCATCATGTTGGACATTTCCCGCTCCTTACGAAATCACGCCCAGTTCGCGCCCGACTTCCCCGAACGCTTCGACTGCGCGGTCGATGTCGCCTGTCGAATGTGCGGCCGACATCTGGGTGCGGATGCGCGCCTGGCCCTTCGGCACGACCGGAAAGGAAAAGCCGATGACGTAGACGCCGCGCGCAAGCATGCGCGCCGCCATCTCCTGCGCGAGCGCGGCATCGCCCAGCATGACCGGAATGATGGGATGACCCTGCCCGGCCAGCGTGAAGCCCAGCTTCGTCATCGCGGAGCGGAAGCGCTCTGCATTGGCATAGAGGCGGGCGCGCAGGCCGTCGCCATTTTCGACCAGATCGAAGACCTTGAGCGACGCCGCAGCGATCGCCGGCATCAGCGTGTTGGAGAACAGGTAGGGCCGCGAGCGCTGGCGCAGCCAGTCCACAACCTGACGCTTTCCGCAAGTATAGCCGCCGGACGCACCGCCCAGCGCCTTGCCCAGCGTGCCGGTCATGATGTCCACCCTGCCCTCGACGCCGCAATGCTCGGCCGAACCGCGCCCGTGCCGGCCGACGAAGCCGACGGCATGGCTGTCGTCCACCATGACCATGGCGCCATATTTTTCCGCGAGATCGCAGACGCCCTGCAGATTTGCGACGATGCCGTCCATGGAAAAGACGCCGTCCGTGGCGATCAGCTTGAAGCGGCAGCCTTCGGCCTTCTTCAGTTCTTCCTCCAGCGCCGCAATGTCGTTGTTGGCATAGCGGAAGCGCTTCGCTTTCGACAGCCGCACGCCGTCGATGATGGAGGCGTGGTTCAGCGCGTCGGAGATGATCGCGTCTTCCTCCGACAGCAGCGTCTCGAAAAGCCCCGCATTGGCGTCGAAGCAGGATGAATAGAGGATCGTGTCCTCCGTGCCGAGAAATGCGGAAATGCGCGCTTCCAGTTGCTTGTGCTCCTCCTGCGTGCCGCAGATGAAGCGAACCGAGGCCATGCCGTAGCCGTAGCGGTCGAGCCCGGCCTTGGCCGCCTCGCGGAGCGTCTCGCTGTCGGCGAGGCCGAGATAGTTGTTGGCGCAGAAATTCAGCACCTTGCCGCCGCCTGCCACCTCTATCTCGGCCGATTGCATGGAGGTGATGACGCGCTCGGCCTTGTACAGCCCGGCCTGCCTGAGGCCCTCCAGTTGGTCGTCGAGAGAGGATAAAAATGCCGCGGTCATGGTCGGTCCCGTTCCTGCCGGGAAGGACTGTCGCCCCGTCCGGTCGAAAAATCCATTACAAAAGCGACCGAGCCTTCGGACGGTTGCGACAGAACATAAGCTGCTACTTTATAAGAAGGCGGTAACCATCTCTTCAAACTTGTTCGGGTACGGCGCCCCGCACCCGCCTGGTTGCCGGCTCGTTAACCATTTGCACCTCAGTATGAAGCGATATTTTGCCCGTTCAAAGGCCCCCATAGGATATGTCGCAGCAGCCGGCACAAGCCGATTCGAGAAGGCTGACCTTTCTTTTCAAAAGCGCCTATTGGGCTGCCTTGCTTATAATTGCCGGCATGGCGATGGCCTCTTTCATCCTGCTGCAGCAGATGATCGCCGCCCAGCAACGTGACCGCGCCCTGCTCGACATCGTCTCCACGCAAAAGACGCTCTCGCAGCGCATCGTCTTCCTCGCCGCCGTTGCCGATGCCGCCACGCGCGACAAGCAGCCGGCCCTTCTGTCGGCCCTGATGGAGGCGACTGACCAGTTCGAGAAGAACTACGACCGGCTGATGCAAACCCTCGGCGCCGACCCCAAACTTTCGGCATCGACCCCGCCGTTTTCCGTCGAGGCCGTTCTGTTCGGCAGACCCTTTCACCTCGACCACTTCACGGTTGGACTGGCCTCGAGCAGCCGGCGCCTGGCGTCAGCCATCGACAACCGGCTGAAAAGCCTGAACGGCGAGAAGAACCGCAAGTTCGACGGCGAGGTCATCTCGCTCGATGCGCCCATCGCCAATGCCACGCTGGCGGGTTACGCCGCGCTTTCCGACAGCATCCGCATGCATGCCGAAGAGAAGTCGCGCGGGCTGCTCAGCCTTCACCGCACCCTCTTCTACGCGACGATCGGCGCGATCGTCCTGATCGCGCTGTTCATCTTCCGGCCCATGTCGAACGTGATCCTGCGTAAGACCCACGAATTGATCGACGCGCGCAACTCGATGGCTTTCATCGCCATCCATGACGGGCTGACGGGGCTGCACAACCGCACCTTTCTGACCGACCATTTCGATGAGCTTCTCAAGAGCGCGCACCGGCGGCGCGAGCGGGTCGCGGTCGTGCAGCTCGACCTCGACCGCTTCAAGCAGATCAACGACACGCTGGGGCATGCCGCCGGCGACTATGTGCTCATCGCCACCGCACAGCGCATGCGCGAATCGTGCCGCGCGTCGGATCTGTGCGTGCGGCTGGGCGGCGACGAGTTCATCATGGTTCTGAACGGAGCCGGCAGCAGCGAAGACATCAACACGGTGGCCAGGCGCATCCTGTCGCGCATCAACCAGCCGATCGTCTATCAGGGAACCACCATCCAGCCCGGCGCCAGCGCGGGCATCGCCGTCTATCCGGTCGATGCCGACAACGTGCAGGATCTGCTCGTCCACGCAGACCTTGCCCTTTATTCGGCAAAGAAGCTGGGCGGAGGCGCGGCCTCCTTCTTCTCCGAACAGTTGCGCCAGGAACTGGACCATCGCAAGCGGCTGGAACAGGATATCCAGATAGCCATCGCCGAACGCGCCTTCGACGTCTATTTCCAGCCGCAGGTTTCGTTGCGCGACGGATCGATCATCGGCGTGGAAGCGCTGGCGCGCTGGAAACATGCCGACCGCGGCATGGTCTCTCCCGGCGAATTCATCCCCGTGGCCGAGAAATGCGGACTGATGGCCGACATCGGCCGCATCGTCATCGAAAAGGCCATAAGTCAGGGCGCCGAATGGCACCGCGACGGCATCCTCTTCGGCCGACTGGCCGTCAATGTCTCCGGCAGCGAATTGCGCGAGGCCGATTTCGACACCTTCCTGTTCAAGACGCTGGAAGCGGCCGGCCTGCCGCCTTCCAAGCTATCGCTGGAAATCGTGGAATCCGTCATCCTGGACGACGAAAAGACCGGGATCGCGGCGAAGCTGCGCCATATCCGCTCTGCCGGGGTCCATCTGGAACTGGACGATTTCGGCACCGGCTATGCCTCGCTCAGCCACGTCAACCCCAACGAGATCGACCGGCTGAAGATCGATCGCCGCTTCGTGCAGAACATCCACGAGAACGACGACAACTCCAAGATCGTGCGCGCCATCACCGAACTGGCGCGCGGGCTCGGCATCTCGATCGTCGCCGAGGGGGCGGAGACGGAAGCAGAACTGGAATCGCTTTCGGCGATCGGCTGCGACCAGGTGCAGGGCTATTCCATCGCCTTTCCGATGCCGCAGGACAAGGCGCGGGAATGGCTGGTTGCGCGCAACCCGCGCCAGGCGAAGCTGAAGCTGGTCTCCGGGGCGGTCTGACCTGCGGGCGGCAGATCGTTGCCCGCCAGTGCCGCCAGACTATATCAAGGCATGTGCGCCGGCCCCTTCTGAAAGAAGCCTCGCCATGACCGCGACAGATTTGCTTACCCAACTCGGCGCGCATGCGGAGATACCGCAAAGCCCGGACAGGGCGGTTCTGGAAACCGTTCCGTTCAGCCGGGGTGACGGGCCGCCGGCGATCGTGCGTTTCACCGCGCCCGAGTTTACGTCGCTCTGTCCGGTCACGGGCCAGCCCGACTTCGCCCATATCGTCATCGATTATGCGCCCGATGCGCTGCTGATCGAATCGAAGTCGCTCAAGCTGTTTCTGACATCCTTCCGCAACCACGGCGCCTTCCACGAAGAATGCACCGTCGCCATCGGCCGGCGCATCGTGGCGGCGGCAAGGCCGCTTTGGCTGCGCATCGGCGGTTACTGGTATCCACGCGGCGGCATCCCCATCGACGTGTTCTGGCAGACCGGCACTCCGCCCGAGGATGCATGGCTGCCGGACACGGGCGTAACGCCCTATCGAGGGCGAGGCTGACCGCATCTGAGGGTGCCAAGGACATCCAAGATCGCCATTCCGGCTTTGGCGCCACGTCCTGCAGCCCGGCGCTTTCGCAGCGCGGTCGAATCCCGGTATAGTGGCACAATGCCCATTCACCAGCTTTCCGACACGATGATCAACCAGATCGCCGCCGGCGAGGTCATCGAACGCCCCGCCAGCGTGGTCAAGGAACTGGTGGAGAATGCGCTGGATGCCGGCGCTTCCCGCATCGAGGTCGTCACCGGCGGCGGCGGACTCGCGCTGATCCGCGTCACCGACGACGGCGCCGGCATTCCCTTGCCGGAACTGCCGCTGGCCGTGGCGCGGCACTGCACCTCCAAGCTGGGCGACGATATCCACGACATCCGCTCGCTCGGCTTTCGCGGCGAGGCGTTGCCGTCGATCGGCTCGGTGGCGAGGCTTACCATCCGCTCGCGCACGGCCGAGGGCGACAGCGCCGCCGAGATCGGCCTGGAAGGCGGCCGGCTCTTGCCGGTGCGCCCGGCCGCCGCCAATCGCGGCACCACCGTGGAGGTGCGCGACCTGTTCTTCGCCACGCCGGCACGGCTGAAATTCATGAAAGGCGAGCGCGCCGAAACCGCCGCGACCAGCGAGGTGGTCAAGCGCATCGCCATTGCCTTCCCCGATGTGCGCTTCACGCTGGCCGGCCCTGACCGTTCAACGCTGGACCTGCCTGCCGCCGGCAATGGCGCCGACGGCCAGCTCGCCCGCATCGCGCAAGTGATGGGCGCCGACTTCCCCGACAACGCGCTCGCCATCGATGCCGAGCGCGAGGGCGTGCGTCTTTCCGGCCACGTCTCGATCCCGTCCTTCACCCGCGCCAATGCGCTGCAGCAATATGCCTATGTCAATGGCCGCCCGGTACGCGACAAGCTGATCGCCGGTGCGATCCGCGGCGCCTATGCCGATGTCCTGCCGCGCGACCGGCATCCGCTCGCCGTCCTGTTCCTCACGCTCGATCCCGCGCTGGTCGACGTCAACGTACATCCCGCCAAGGCCGATGTGCGCTTCCGCGATCCCGGCCTGGTGCGCGGGCTGATCGTGGGTGCCATCCGCCAGGCGCTCGCCGCCGCCGGCATTCGCCCGGCCACGACCGGCGCTGCGGGCATGATGGCCGCGTTCCGGCCGGGCGGCTCCGGAACCAAAGGGCATCAGGGCGCCCATCCCTTCTTCCGCCCCGAGCCGGCGCCCGGCTTCGACCCAGCGCGTTCGCCCTACCGGCCGCTGGAAACCGGCTTTGGCGAAAGCGTGCAGGCCACCTTCGACGCCGGGCCGCTTCAAGGCGCCGATGCCCGAGCCGGTTTGCAGGAGCCTTCCGAGACATTGTTGCGAACGGAACTGGGCGCGGCCCGCGCGCAGGTGCACGAGAATTACATCGTTGCCCAGACCGTCGATTCGCTGGTCATCGTCGACCAGCACGCTGCGCATGAGCGACTGGTCTACGAGGCGCTGAAGCAGGCGCTCGAAGCGCGTCCCATGCCGGCGCAGATGCTGCTCCTGCCCGAGATCGTCGACCTGCCGGAGGAGGACGCCGAAAGGCTGGCGCTGCACGCCGGGACGTTGGCCTGCTTCGGGCTCGGGCTGGAGCGCTTCGGGCCGGGTGCGGTCGCGGTGCGCGAAACGCCTTCGATGCTCGGCGAGATCGACGTGGGACAACTGGTCCGCGACCTCGCCGACGAACTGGCCGACAACGACACGGTCGAGACGCTGAAGGAGCGGCTGCATCACATCGCCGCCACCATGGCCTGCCACGGCTCCGTGCGCTCCGGGCGCAGGCTGCGGCCCGAGGAGATGAACGCGCTGCTGCGCCAGATGGAGGCGACGCCCGGCTCGGCCACCTGCAATCACGGCCGCCCGACCTATATCGAGCTGAAGCTGGCGGATATCGAGCGGCTGTTCGGACGCCGGTGACGTGCCCGAAAGGATGCGACCGGATGTCCTTGACCTGGCCGGCGATTTGTGGCCGAAACGACCGATGAGAATGGACGCACACCCATGATGAACCGCTTTGAAGGGCCAGGCGGCCGCGAGGCCCGCATCCGCTATCTGGACGGCGATTTCCAGGTCGTCAGCCCCGGCTCGTTCGTGCGTTGCGCCGTCACGGGCGATTCCATCCCGCTGGACGAGCTGAAATACTGGAGCGTCGCCCGCCAGGAGCCCTATGTCAGCGCGGACGTCTCGCTGCGCCGCGAGATCGAGGCCAATCCCGACCTGCGCAGCCGGCGCGGCGGCTGACCGGCTTTATTTCCGGACACGGCGCTGATGCCAGGCGTCCAGCGTCTGTTCGACGAGCAGACGGGGCACATGCGGCGGATCGAACGCCGTGTCGATTTCCAGTACTTCCAGTCCGTCCAGGAACCCCGCAGGCGCCTCATGGCGCAGGCGTGCGGCGTCCTTGGCCGTGGTGAGCAGCGTCAGGCCTTCGCGCCGGGCGGTTTCGGCAAGCTCGGCCAGTTCGTCCTCGGCATAGAAATGATGATCCGGGAAGGCTCGCGACTTTACGACCGTGCCGCCGGCCGCCGCGATCGTGTCGAAGAACTTTTCCGGATGCCCGATGCCGGCGAAGGCCAGGAACCGCCGGCCCGCGAATCGCTCCACCTCAACCGGAAAGGCCTGCGCCTGGTAGATCGGCCTACCTGCCCGCGCCGCCCGGCGCACCAGCGCGTCGGCGGCGGTGCCCTCGCCCATGTTCAGCACGGCATCGGCAAACAGAAGCTGGTCGCCGATGCGCGCGCGCAGCGGACCGGCGGGAATGATGCGGCCGTTGCCGAGGCCGTGGCGGGCGTCGACCACCAGCAAGGCGAGATCCATGTGCAGATGCGCGCTCTGGAAACCATCGTCCATGATGAGGAAATCGCAGCCGTGCTTTGCCATCAGGCGTTCCGCGCCCGCCGCTCGGTCGCGCGAAACCGCCGTAGGCGCCTGCCGCGCCAGCAGCAACGGCTCGTCGCCCACCAGGCGGGCGCCGTCATGGTCGGGATCGACGACATGCACGCCCGAAAAGCTGCCGCCATGGCCGCGCGACAGGAAACCGGGGGAAAGTCCCATGCGCTGCGCTTCCCGGGCAAGCGCGATCGCCACCGGGGTCTTGCCGGAGCCGCCGACGGTGAAATTCCCGACGCAAAGCACCGGCGCGTCGATCTTGCGGCGGCGTGCCGACTTCATCCGGCGCCCTGCGACGAGACCGTAGGCGAGCGCCAGAGGCGCGAGCATCGCGGCACGCCAGTCCGGCTTCTCCCACCAGAAGGGGGGCGCCTCGGAGGTCAACGGCCACCGGCGCTCTTGAGGCGCGCCTTGACGATGAGGGGCTGGACGAAAGGTTCCAGCGATTTCAGCGTACGGGCCAGCGCGCCGCGCATCTCGGCCACCGTCGCGGCTCCGGCCGCCATCATCCCGCGCCGCGCCGCCTCGTTGGTAAGCAGGAAATTGACGGCGCCGGCCAGCATGTTGCTGTCGCGCACCAGCTTGGCGCCGCCGCTGTCGAGCAACTTCTGGTAGGCTTCGCGGAAATTCTGCACGTTGCGCCCGGCGAGCACCGCCGTGTCGAGCATGGCGGGCTCCAGCGGGTTCTGCCCACCCTGCGAGGTCAGCGAGCGGCCGACGAAGGCGATCTCCGTCAGCCGCAGGTACAATCCCATCTCGCCGATCGTGTCGCCCAGCAATATGTCGATGCCGGGCTCGACCGGATCGCCGGAACTGCGCCGCGCGACGTGAAGGCCCATGGCCGCGAACTGCTCGGCCAGCGCGTCGGCGCGGTCCGGATGGCGCGGCACGACGATGGTGAGCAGGCCCGGATGGCGCGCGCGCAGGGCCAGATGGACGTTGGCGGCGATGTCTTCCTCCCCCTCATGGGTGGAGACCGCGGCCCAGGTCGGCCGCGCGCCGATCTGCCGCCTCAGCACGCCAAGCGCCAGTTCGTCGGCGGGCGGCGGCACAGTGTCCCCCTTGAGATTGCCGGACACCGTCACCGGCCGCGCGCCGAGTGCGCGGAAGCGCTCGCCGTCCACTTCCGATTGCGCCACGACGTGGGCGAGGTTCTCGAACAGCGCCGCGGCGACACCGGGCCGCTTCTTCCAGGACGAGAAGGAGCGGTCGGACAGGCGGCCATTGACCAGCACCTGCGGCACGCGCCGGGCGCCCAGTTCCAGTATGGTCATCGGCCAGATCTCGGATTCGGCTATGATGGCCAGGTCCGGTTGCCAATGGTCGAGGAAGCGGCTGACCGCCGGCTTCAGGTCGAGCGGTACATATTGATGGATGATGCGATCGGAAAGCCGCTCCTCGGCCACCTTGGCGGAGGTCACCGTGCCGGTGGTCAGCACGATGTTGACGCCATAGGCCAGGATGCTCTCCACCAGCGGCACCACCGCGATGGTCTCGCCTACGCTTGCCGCATGGACCCAGATCAGCGGGCCCGGCGGCCGCGGGCGCCCGGCCACGCCATAGCGCTCGCGGGTGCGGCTGCGGTCTTCCTTGCCGCGCGAGACGCGCCAGGCGACATAGGGTCCGATCAGCGGATAGGCGGCGGCGCCCGCGAAGCGGTACATCGACAGCACGGTGCGCGCCCAGTGTTCGCTCATCGTCCGCCATCCACCAGGCTGTAGGCTTTGGCGGTGGCCGCGTTAAGCTCGTCGGTCAACTCTTGGCGCTTGCGCTCCATTTCCGCCTCGTCGGCGTCCGCGCTCACATGCACCGGCCGGCCGGCGGCGATGGCCAGACGGCCGAAGGGCAGGTTGATGGTGGTCTTGTCCCAGCTCTTCTCCAGCACCTTGCGGCGGCTGGTGGCGAGCGCGGCCGGAAAGATCGGCCGCCCCGAAAGCTTCGCCAGCAACACGACGCCCATCCCGGCTTCGCGGGGCGTGCCATGGGGGATATCGGCGATCATGCAGACGTTCTTGCCGGCGGCGAGCGACTTCTTCAGGCCGATCAGCGCCTTGGCGCCCCCCTTGTCGAGATGGCGCGCATCTTCACGCCCGCCCGAACCGCGCACGGTCTCTATGCCGAAGCGTTCGATCACCTGCGCGTTCAGCTCGGCATCGGCGCTGCGCGAGACCATGGCGACCAGGTTGCGCCGGCTCGGATAGGCGGCCGGCATCAACAGGTGCTGGCCGTGCCAAAGAGCGATGATGGCGGGCTCCAGCCTTTCATATTCGCTGCCCTCGAAGCGGATGGAGCCCGGAGCGGTGCGGTTGGTCATGCGGATGAAGCGCATGGCCTGCACGAACAGGCTGACGATGGCGCCCTTGACGAAGCGAGACTGCGCCAGCGGCTTGCGTATCCTCTTCCAGAATGCCCGCAAGGTCCTGTCGCCACGCTTCTTGCCTGGCGCGGGCTCTTGCGCCCGCGGCTGCGCCACCCTTTGCTCCATCGTCAAGCGCCGGCGTTTGCTTCGGGATCGAGCAGGCGATGCAGGTGCACGACGAAATAGCGCATATGCGCATTGTCGACGCTGGCCTGCGCCTTGGCCTTCCAAACGGCATAGGCCGACTGGTAGTTCGGATAGATGCCGACGATATCAAGCGCTTCGAGGTCGCGGAATTCGGTGCTGCCGAGCGTTTTCAGCTCGCCGCCGAACACCAGGTGCAAAAGCTGTTTTTCCGTTTCATTGCCAGCCATGTGCGTCCTTCAAGTCCCATGATTTTGGTAGCTGGTCTAACCCAAAGCATGCGGTTTTGAAACTGGTCAAAACCCGTTCAGCTACCGGCTTGCGCAATCACGGCCGCCATGGCCTCCAGCAACTCGCCGCTGCCTGCCGCCAATGCCCCGTGGCGGATGATCTCACCGCCGAAGGTCGGCGCCCGGCCGCGCCTGTCGAGCAGGCTGCCGCCGGCTTCGGCCAGGATAAGTTCGGCGGCGGCAATATCCCAATCATGCGCGTCGGGCTTGACGAAGGTTGCATCGAGATCGCCGGCGGCTACCATCGCCAGGCGGCACGCCAGCGAAGGAATGTATGCCACCCGGTGCAGCCGGCTTTGCCACCGTGCCGGCAGCAGGTCGAGCATAGGCCTGGGGCCGGCCACCTCCAGCGCGGTGCCCGGCGCCCGCACGCCGATGGAGTGGCCGTTGCGGAATGCGCCGCCGCCGGGAACGGCCCAATAGGTCTCGCGCTTGACCGGGCATTCCAGCACGCCGGCAAGCGTGCGGCCATTCTCCACCACGGCGACGCTGACGCACCAGGTATCGGCACCCTGCAGGAAGCCGCGCGTGCCGTCGATCGGATCGACCACGAAGGTTCGGCGTGCGGCAAGGCGCGCCGGATCGTCGGCGGTTTCCTCCGACAGCCAGCCATAGCCGGGGCGTGCCGCCATAAGCGTCCTGCGCAGGAATGCGTCGGCGGCATAGTCGGCCTCGCTGACCGGCGAGGTGCCGCCCTTCAACCACACCTGCGGGTCCTTTCCGAAATAGGCGAGCGCGATCGCGCCGGCCTCGCACGCCGCCTCCCGCAGCAGGGCGAGGTCTTCGGCGAGGTCTCTTGCCATGATCGCATCAGCTTCCGGCAAGGGTCATCCCCTCGATCAGCAGCGTCGGCGCCGCCGTGCCGAAATTGCGGTCGAGATCGTTGGCCGGCATCATGTTCAGGAACATCGCCTTGAGATTGGAGGCGATGGTGACCTCGGACACCGGATAGGCGATCTCGCCATTCTCGATCCAGAATCCGGAAGCGCCACGGCTGTATTCGCCGGTGACCATGTTGACGCCCTGGCCGAACACCTCGGTGACGTAGAAACCCGTCTTGAGAGCGGCGATCAGTTCCAGCGGCGTCTTCTCGCCCGGCTCTATCGCCAGATTGGTGGATGACGGCGACACGGACGAGCCGCTGCGCACGCCGCGCCCATTGGTGGTCAGGCCCAGTTCGCGCGCGGTGGAGGTCGACAGGAACCAGTGGCCCAGCACACCCTTGTCCACCATGACCAGCCTTTCGCCTTCCACGCCTTCCCCGTCGAAGGGCCGGGAAGACTGGCCGCGGATGCGCAGCGGTTCATCGATGACGGTGATGGCGGCGGAGGCGACCTGCTTGCCCATCATGTCGCGCAGGAAGCTGGTCTTGCGCGCCACCGCCGCGCCATTGATGGCGCCGGCAAGATGCCCGGCGATGCCGCGGGCAACGCGCGGGTCGAACACGACGTCGACGGCACCGGTTGCCGCCTTGCGCGCCCCGAGACGCTTCACCGCCCGCTCGCCCGCCTTGCGGCCGATGGTCTCGGGCGCATCGAGATCGGCGAAGTGCAGGCGCGAGGAAAAGTCGTAGTCGCGCTCCATCGCGGTGCCCCCGCCCGCGATCACGCTGGCCGAGCGCGAGAAACGGGTGGCGGCATAATGGCCGAGGAAACCGTGCGAGGTGGCAAGCACCAGGCCGCCCATGCCGGCGCTGGCGCCGCTGCCGGAGGAATTGGTGACGCCTTCGACGGCAAGAGCGGCCGCCTCCATGGCCAGCGCATCCTCCTTCAGCCGGTCGGCCGAGATCTCCGTGGCGTCGAACAGATCGAGATCGCGCCGTTCTTTGGCCAGCAGGGCGGGATCGGCCAACCCCTGATAGGGATCCTCCGGCGACACTTTCGCCATCGCTACCGCGCGGCCGGCGAGTTCGTCGGCATCGGACGCCGCGTTGGCCGAGACGCTGGCGACGCGCCGCCCGACGAAGACGCGCAGCGACGCATCCTCGCTTTCCGCCGCCTCGATATCCTCCACCTTGCCCAAGCGCACCGACACGCTGGTCGAACGGCCGCGCACCACCACGGCGTCGGCGGCATCGGCCCCCGCCCGTTTCGCGGCCTCGACGAGCTCCGCCACGCGGTCGGTGAGCTGCGAGGGGTCCAGCATATCCTTCATGCCTGCAATCCTGTCATTTGGCGGCCTGTCGATGGTGCATCTATTGTCCCGCGGGCCCTTGTGCAATGGCAGGCGACCGCCGGAAACGTTCAGTGCGCCTGCAGTTGACGGCGAGATTTCAGCACGGCCTCGATGCGACGCTTCAATTCGTCCTTCACCGAAGCGGTTTCGGCCATCACCGCATTCATCTTGAGGAAATCGAGCACGCGGAACCGCGACACCGGCGGTCGGATCAATATGTCCGGCTGGCACTGCGTCAGCTTGTTGGCGATGATCGACTGCATCATGAGCTGCGTTGCGCCGAACATCAGGTCGACCGAAGTCGGCCGCCTGCTCTCGGCTGCCGACGGCGCTCCCACCACATCCACGGCGATGGTGATGTCGGCATCCGCTTCGATGAGGTCGAAGGGCACCGGATTGTAGATGCCCCCGTCGATCAGCATGCGCCCGTCCCGCACCACCGGCCGGAACACGGCCGGAATGGCAGCCGAGGCGGCAAGCGCCGAATGCAGGTCCCCGTCCTCGAACACGGCGAGCTTGTGGCCGAAATAGTCGGTCGCCGTCACTTTCAGCGGAATCCGGAGCGCGTCGAAGCTTTTCGGCACGGCCGGCGGGAGAAAGGCTTTCAGGATGCGCTCGACATTGAACTGGCCGACACGCAGCCCGCCCCGCATCATCTCGGCGAGACTGCCGGGCCGGGCCTTCCACATGAGGCTGGCGACCTGCGCGCGCGTGCCGAGGATGGAACGGGCATAGTCGCCAATTTCCCGCCCGGTCATGCCCGAAGCCATGCCGGCCCCCATGATGGCGCCGATCGACGAGCCGGCGATGACCACCGGCCGGATGCCGAGTTCGTCCAGGGTCTCGATGACGTGGATATGGGCCAGACCGCGCGCCCCGCCGCCTCCGAAGGCGACGCCGAAGGTCGGGCTCATCCACCGCCCCCTCGGGCGCCATCCTGGGCCGCGCCGCCGCTGGTGCCGCTCCCGGCGGTTCCCTGCGCCGCGGCCTTGTCGCCTTCCGGCCCTGCCGTACCGGCTTCGGCAGCCCCCGAGAGCGGAGGGCCGACCGCCATGACTGTGGGCTCGGCCGAAAGCAGCTTCCTGGCGGCCGCCTTCACTTCGTCCAGCGTCACGGCATTGAGAAGGCCGGCACGGCGCTGGATATAGTCGATGCCGAGCCGGTCCAATTGCAGTTCGACCAGGGTGGAGGCGATCGAGCTTGACGAATCCAGGTTGTTGATCGCGTAGGCGCCGACCAGATAGGCTTTCGCCGCCGCCAGATCCTGCTCGGTGGGTCCGTTCACCGCCATGTCCCTGACGACGTCGCGAATGACGGCAAGCGTCTCGGCGGCGCGGTCGGATCGGGTTGCGGTGGCGACGACCAATGCTGAGGCATGATCGTAATCGGCCAGGGCGGAACTGATGTTGTAGGCAAGACCCCGCTTCTCGCGAACTTCACGAAACAGGCGCGACGTGAAAGTGCCGCCGCCGAGGATCTGGTTCATCAGCGCCGCGGCGTAAAAGTCCGGCGCATTGCGCTTTACGCCCGGAAAAGCCAGTTGGAGCGAGGTTTGCGGCAGGTCGTAGTCGACCTGAAGCTGCTGGCCGAGCTTCAATTGCAAATCCGCGACCGGGCGCAGGGACTGCTTCTGCGGCAGGTCGCCGAACAGCAGGTCCAGGTCGCGCTTCAGCGTCGGCGCGTCGATGGCCCCGACCACGGCCACATGCAGCCCGTCGCGTGCGAACAACGCCTTGTGCGCGGCGTGCAGATCATCGACGGTAATGGCCTTCACGCTCCCGCTCGTACCCTCGTCCGGCCGGGCATAGGGGTGGTTGCCATAGACCGCGCGCAGCCATTTCTCCCGAGCCTCCGTCGCCGGATCGCGCTCGCCCGCCAGCAGGTTGGACAGGATCTGGCCGCGAATGCGGTCCACGGCCTGCTGGTCGAAACGCGGCTCTTCAACCGCCTGGCGCAGGAGCTCGAAAGCATCTTCGTCGTGGTCGGCCAGCATGCGCATGGAGCCGTAGATACCGTCGCGGCTCGCCTCGAAGCTCATCTCGGCGCCGACCTGGTCGAGACGGGTCTGGAAGGCGTCGCTGTCGAGCGTACCCGCGCCCTCGTCGAACAGGCCGGTCATCAGGTTGGCCAACCCTTCCTTGCCGGGCGGATCCTGCGTGGAGCCGCCGTCGAAGACGAAGCGGATGGTGACGATGGGCACCGTATAGTCTTCCACCAGCCAGGCGGTAATCCCCTTCTCGGAGGTCACGGACTGGATGTTGACCTCAGCCCGCGCCACGATCGCCGGCAGCAGGAGGAACAGGATCGAAAGCAGCAACGCGGCTGCTGGCGCGGCAATGCGCGCGCGAATGGCGGTCAGGCTCGGCATGCCGTCAATTCTCCGTCTGCTGCTGCGGCAACAGATATCCCGTCACCGAACGCGCCTGCACCAGATATCGGGCGGCCGCGGCCTTGATCTCGCCGGCCGTAACCTTGCGGATACGGTCCGGCCATTCCTGCACGTCCCGCACGGTGCCGCCGGTGGCCAGGGTGCTGCCATAGATGTTGGCCATGGATTCCTGCCTGTCGCGCGCGAAGATCATGGAGCGGACGAAACGGTCCTTGGCCGCTTGCAGCTCGGCATCGGTCACGCCGTCCCGGCCGATCCGCGCGACCTCCGTGTCCACGGCCGCCTCTACATCGGCAAGTCCCGCCTTGCCCAGCGGCGCAGCGTAGACGGCAAAGCTCGTATCGTCCAGCGTCCGTCCCCGGAACACGGCCCCGGCGCTGGAGGCGATGCCCTTGTGCACGACCAGTTCCTGATAGAGGCGGCTGCGGATGCCTCCCCCCAGGATTTCCGCCAGCAGGTCAAGCGCCTCGGCTTCGCCGGGCCTGGCCGTACGATAGGAGGGCACGACCCAGCGGGTGGAAAAGCTCGGCACGCCGACGCGGTCGTCGGCCAGCGTCACGGTGCGCCTCGTGTGCTGCTCCGGCTCCACGGGGCGCACACGCGGCGGCAGGTCCTGCCCGCGCGGGATAAGGCCGTAGGTCCTTTCCGCCATCGCCTTGACGGCATCGGGCGCGACGTCGCCCGCAACCACCAGAACCGCATTGTTGGGCGCATAATAGCGGTCATAGAAGGCCCTGGCATCGGCGCGGTTCAGCTTTTCGATTTCCTGCATCCAGCCGATCACCGGAATGCGATAGGGCTGGTTCAGCCACAGCGTGGCGTCGACCGCCTCGTCGAGCAACGCGTCGGGCTCGTTGTCGATGCGCGCGCGGCGTTCCTCCATGATGACATCGCGCTCCGTGGCGACCGTCTCGTCGGTGAGGACGAGGTTGCGCATGCGGTCGGCCTCGAAGCCCATCATCTCTTCCAGCGCCTGCGGCGCCACCGTCTCGTGGAAGGCGGTATAGTCATAGGAGGTGAAGGCATTGTCGTTGCCGCCGATGGCGGCCACTGCGCGGTCGAACTCGCCGGCCGGATGATTGGTGGTGGCCTTGAACATCAGGTGCTCGAAGAAGTGGGCGATGCCCGACTTGCCCGGCGGCTCGTCGGCGCTGCCGGCCTTGTACCAGACCATATGGGTGACGATCGGGGCCCGGTGGTCGGGAATGACGACCACTTCCATGCCGTTGGCGAGCGAGAAATCCGCCACTTTCGCGCCATCAGGCGCGGTCTGCGCGAAAGCCGGTGCGGCGACAGCCACGACCAGCGTCGCCGAGACCAGGCAACGCCGCAGCCAGCCAGCGTGAAATGTCATGAACTGCTCCGATCATACGGCAGGGATGAACCGGAACGCACCCCGCCAGCTTTTGAACCACCCGTCATCTGGCCGTCAAAGGCGGCCGAAGTCAGGCAAGCTCGATGAAACGGATCACTGTTTCGCCGTAGGCGCGCTCGTCGATCACGCCGAAACCGGGGCCAGGATCGAAAGGAGCGGCCGCAGCTTCCTCCACCACGCACAGTGCGCCGGGAACCAGCCAGCCGCCCGCCCGCGCCGAACGCAGGGCACGCTCGCCCAGCCCCTTTCCGTAAGGAGGGTCGGCAAACAGCAGCCCGAACGGCGCAAGCGTGCCGGCTTCGCCAAGGTTCGTGGCGTCGCGCCGGAAAATCTTGGTGCGGCCGGTCAGCCCGAATGCCTCGACATTGGCGCGGATCAGTCCGCGGCCCTCCGCCGATTCCTCGATAAAGACCGCGTAGGAGGCCCCGCGCGACAACGCCTCGAGGCCCAGCGCACCGGTGCCGGCGAACAGGTCGAGCACACGTGCACCCTCGAGCCTGCCGGTAAAGCGGTGCGCCAGCACGTTGAACACGGCTTCGCGCGTGCGGTCGATGGTAGGGCGGATCGCATCGGTGCGCGGCGGCGCCAGCGGCCGGCCGCGCAGCTCGCCGCCGACGATGCGCATCAACCTTCTCTCGAAGGGCCCTTGCGGGGCCGCCTGCCCGACGGGCCGGGCCCGCCCTTCGCACCGCCGCCGCGCGGACGTTCGCCGCGCGGCTTGTCGACACCTGCATCGGCGTCAGGCTTGGCCTTGCCCTGCGGGCGCGCACCCGGCGCCATCCACACATTCGCCCGGCGCTGACCCGGCGGTTCCATCTGGCGCGGCTCACGCTCGCCCTTGCGGAAATCCTTGGCCGGCTTGCCGCTGCGCGCACCGAAAGCGGGCCTTTCCGGCTTCGTCGAAAGCTTCCCGAGCGCTTCGTCGCGCGCGCCTTCGCGGCGCTTGCGGTTCTTGATCAAGCCGCCCTCGCCGATCGGGCGGTGGTCGCCGTCGCGCGTGATCCGCGGCCGGGCCGGCTCGTCCGGGCGCGGCTCGCTGCGGCGCACCGGCTTGTTGGAAAAGGGTGTGGCGATATCGGCTTCGAAATTCGCGCCGGATTCCTCGACCAGCCGCTCGCCGAGCTGATCGCGCAGCATGCGGCCCTTGATCTCCAGTACATGACCTTCAGGCAGTTCGCCGAGCTGGAACGGCCCGAAGGAGATGCGGATCAGCCGCGTCACCTCCAGCCCGAGCGCGCCGAGGATGTTCTTGACCTCACGGTTCTTGCCTTCGCGCAGGCCGATCGTCAGCCAGGCGTTGGAGCCCTGTGTGCGCTCCAGCGAGGCTTCCACGGCACCATAGAAGACGCCGTCGACGGCGATGCCGTCCTTCAGGCCGGCCAGCGCCTTCTCGTCCACCTGGCCGTGCACGCGGGCGCGGTAGCGCCGCAGCCAGCCCGTGGCCGGCAGTTCGAGCACGCGCGCCAGCCCGCCATCGTTGGTGAGCAGCAGCAGCCCTTCGGTGTTTATGTCCAGGCGCCCCACCGTCATCAGCCTTGGCAGCTCGGCCGGCAGCACCTCGAACACGGTCTTGCGCCCTTCCGGGTCGCGGTTGGTGGTCACCACCCCCGCCGGCTTGTGGAACAGGAACAGCCGCGTGCGCTCGATCGCCGGGATTTCCGTGCCGTCGAGATGGATCACGTCGGTGGTCGAGACGTTGAAGGCCGGCGAGGTCAACACCTTGCCGTTGACCTTGATGCGGCCGGCCGCGATCAGCTCTTCCGCGTCGCGGCGCGAGGCAATGCCCGCCCGCGCCAACCGCTTGGCGATGCGCTCGCCCTCTTCGGCGGCTGCTGCCGGCGCGGGGCGCGGACGCGGCCTGAAGCCGCCTTCGCTCTTCCCCGCTCCGGCGAAATCGCGCTTCGGCCTATCGAAGCGCCGTTCCCCGCGCTCGCCCTCGGCGGCGCGGTCCTGGCGCGGCGGGCCTTTGCGGAACGGCCGCTCGCCGGGCTTGCCGTCGCGGCGCGGCGGCCGGTCTTCCCCTGTGCGATCGCGGCTTTCGAAATCGCGCTTCGGCCGTTCGAAGCGCCGTTCCCCGCGCTCGCCCTCGGCGGCGCGGTCCTGGCGCGGCGGGCCTTTGCGGAACGGCCGCTCGCCGGGCTTGCCGTCGCGGCGCGGAGGCCGATCTTCCCCTGTGCGATCGCGGCTTTCGAAATCGCGCTTCGGTCGTTCGAAGCGCCGTTCGCCGCGCTCGCCCTCGGCGGCGCGGTCCTGGCGCGGCGGACCTTTGCGGAACGGCCGCTCGCCGGGCTTGCCATCGCGGCGCGGCGGCCGGTCCGGCCGGTCCTCGCGAGCCCGCTCGTCGCGCCGGAATTCGCGCTTCGGCTGCCCGGGTCCCGCGTCCTTGTCGCCGAAGCGTTTCGCGAAAGGCTTTTTGGAAAACGGCTTGCCGTCGCCCGAAGCCGGCCTGGCGGATTTGTCTCCGCCTCGCGCCTGCGCACCGAAGCGCTTGGGTCCGCGCTGGCGTGAAAATTTCTTGTCGTCGTCGTTCATGTGGCCTTTGCCCGTTTGCGCGGCTAGATATCAGGATCGCCTGCAAGTGGCGAGGCGAATTCGGAGTTGAACAGATTGAAGCGGCCGGATTTCATGGCGGCGGCGCTGCGGGAGGCAGAAGCTGCGGCAGCCCGCGGCGAAGTACCGGTCGGCGCGGTGGTCGCCAGCGGCGACAGGCTCGTCGCGGCGGCCGGAAATCGCACACGCGAACTCGCCGACCCGACCGCGCACGCCGAACTGCTGGCAATCCGCGAGGCCTGCCGGACGCTGGAAAGCGAACGCCTCACCGGCTGCGACCTCTATGTCACGCTGGAACCCTGCACCATGTGTGCCGGCGCCATCTCCTTCGCGCGGCTGCGCCGGCTCTATTTCGGCGCGGCCGACGAGAAGGGCGGCGCGGTGGTCAACGGCGTGCGCTTCTTCGCTTCTCCGACCTGCCATCACGTGCCGGAAGTCTATTGCGGCATCGGCGAGGTCAGCGCGGCCGCCCTGCTCAAGGGCTTCTTCCAGGGCAGGCGCTGAGCCTGCCCCGCTACCCTCCTACCAGGGCAGCCAGTCGAACATGCCCTTCTTGCCTTTCGCCTGCTGCTTCAGGCGGCGCTCCTTCTTGTATTCGTCCTCGCCCAGGTCGTTCTGCGGCGCGGTGGCGGCCGCGGCCCGATAGGTCAGCGGCGGTTCGCTGAGATATTTGCGCGTCGTGGGGTCACCCTGGTTGCTTTCGGCAAGGCGGCGCTTGACCTCGCCGCGGCGCGCCACATCCTGGCCTCCATCCGGCGGCGGCGGGTGGCTGGAGCCGGATATGGCCAGCGCCTTCTTGACCGCCTCGGGATCGGTCTGCACGTCGTCCACGATCTGCGCCTGGAAATTGGTGTCCTCGAAATGCTTGGACGCATCTTCGCGCAGGCGCGCACGCCGCTGTTCGGGCGATTCCGGCCACTGTGCGCTCGCGGCCTGGGTGATGTTGTCCTGCGGCGCCGGAAGGCTTTCCTTCTGCCCCGGCGCGGGCCTCACCAGGGCGGGGCGGGGCTTGTAGTCGATGTGCTCGCGCTTGGGCGGCGAGAATGACAAGGCGCTGCTGAGATCGCCGACGAGCTGCTCGCTGGCGGTCTTGTCGGTGCCGTAGGTGGGAGAGCCCAGGCAGCCCGACAGCGCCAGCCCGGACGCGACAAGCGGCGCCAGCAGCGCGGCGCGCGCAGGAAGTCTATGCGTCATGCCAAAAAATCCCACTCTCAAAGCCCTTGCCGCCGGCTTTGCCGACGATCCGCCGCCCGCAACTTCACCGAAATTCCGGCGACAATTTGTCGTGACGAGTTTTGCGTATGTATCTTAACCACCCGTCAAGGGCAACGTACGGGCGGCAGTGCGCCGCCCGCAGTCGTCTTGCGTTGCATTTGTGCACCCTTCAGAGCCGGCCGAGCGCCTGCAACTCGTGCAGCACCGCGGCATCGCGCGCCGACACGTCGGGGAACTGCGGGTCGCTGCCCACGTCGGCGGTGTAGCGCCAGGAGCGGGCGCATTTCTTCAGCCCCTTCGCTTCCGCCTGTTCGATCACCACGGCGATGCCCTTGACGTCGTCAAGGCGGAAAGCGTCGGCCGGCGCGCCGCCATGCCGGAATTCCAGGCCGCTGGTGATGCAGATCTCGGCCATGTCGACGCTTGCCACCTCGCCTTCCAGCGTGGCATCCTCCAGATAGACCACCGGCACGGCCTCCAGCGAGGAGCCGATGACCTTGCCGGCGCGGGCGATCTCCAATGCGCCGGTGACGACGCGGCGCATCTGCCGCACCTTGCGCCACCTTTCGGCCAGCGCATCGTCACGCCATTGCGCCGGCACCTGCGGCATCTGCTCCAAATGCAGCGATTCGGCATCCGGCCTGCGATCGAGCCACGCCTCTTCCATGGTGAAGGGCAGCATCGGTGCCAGCCATTTCACCAGGCAATCGAACAGACGGCGCACGACTTCCACGGACGCCCTGCGCTTCACGCTCGAAGGCCCTTCGCAGTAGAGCGCGTCCTTGCGGATGTCGAAATAGAAGGCCGACAGCTCCACCACCATGAAGTCGAGCAGCGCGCGCGTGATGCGCTTGAACTCGAAGGCGTCGTAGCCGCTCCGCACGATCTGATCGAGTTCTGCCAACCGGTGCAGCATCAGCCGCTCCAGCTCCGGCATCTCGGCCAGGGGCACTTCCTCCCCCTCGTCATGGGCGAGCGTGCCGAGCATCCAGCGGATCGTGTTGCGCAGCTTGCGGTAGGCGTCGATGTTGGTCTGCAGGATGGTCTTGCCGAGCCGCTGGTCTTCCCAATAGTCGGTGGTAACCACCCACAGGCGCAGAATGTCGGCGCCGGACTGCCTGATGACATCCTGCGGCACCACCGTGTTGCCGAGCGACTTCGACATCTTGCGGCCTTCCTCATCCATGGTGAAGCCATGGGTGATGACGGCGTCGTACGGCGCGCGGCCGCGCGTGCCGCAACTCTCCAGCAGCGAGGAATGGAACCAGCCGCGGTGCTGGTCCGACCCTTCCAGATAGACGTCGGCCGGCCACTTCAGGTCGGGGCGGTCTTCCAGCGTGAACGCGTGGGTCGACCCGGAATCGAACCAGACGTCGAGAATATCCTTCACCATGACCCATGGCTCGCCGGCGCGGGCGCCCAGGAAGCGCGCGCGCGCGCCATCGGCAAACCAGGCATCGGCGCCTTCCTGCTCGAACGCCTCGAGGACGCGGGCGTTGACCGCTTCATCCTGGAGCACGTTGCCGTCGGCGTCGGCGAAGACGGCGATCGGCACGCCCCAGGCGCGCTGGCGCGACAGCACCCAGTCCGGCCGCTCCTCGATCATGGCGCGCAGGCGGGTCTGCCCGGCCGAGGGCACGAAGCGGGTGGCGTCGATCGCATTCAGTGCGCGCGAACGCAGCGTGGTGCCATCGCCGAGCTGCTTGTCCATATGGACGAACCATTGCGGCGTGTTGCGGAAGATGATCGGCTTCTTCGAGCGCCAGGAATGCGGGTAGCTGTGCTTCAGCCGCCCGCGCGCGAGCAGCGCATCGCGCTTGATGAGTTCGTCGATGACGGCCTTGTTGGCATCGCCCTTCTTGCCGTTGTCGTCGATGACGCGGGCCGCGCCGCCCTCGCGATCCGGGCCGAAACCGGGCGCGTCCTTGGTGAAGAAGCCGCCATCGTCCACGGTGAACGGCAGCCGCGTGTCGATACCGCGCTTTTCCAGATCGGGCACGGCATGCATCCAGGCGTCGAAGTCCTCGCGGCCGTGGCCGGGCGCGGTGTGCACGAAGCCGGTGCCGGCATCGTCGGTGACATGATCGCCCGCCAGCATGGGGACGGCGAACCCGTAGCCGTCGGCAAAACCCTTGAACGGGTGGGAAAGCGTAAGGCTTTCAAGCTCCTCGGCGCTGACGCTCCGGAGCCGGTTGAACGTTACCTTGGCCTTGGCGGCCGAGTCCTCGGCCAGCGCATCGGCGAAGATCAGCTTTTCCCCGGGCTGCGGGCCGTAGGAATTCTCCGCCGCAGCCACCTCGTAGAGACCGTAGGAAATGCGCGGCGAAAAGTTCACGGCGCGGTTTCCGGGAATGGTCCACGGCGTGGTGGTCCAGATCACCACATGGGCGTCGTAGAGATCGGGGCTCAGGACACGGCTGGCGACTTCCTTCACCGGCTCGCCGGCAGCAAGGTCCAGGCTCTGCGACTGAACCGGGAACTTCACCCAGATCGTGTCGCTCTCATAGTCCTGGTACTCGACCTCCGCCTCGGCCAGCGCGGTGCGCTCGACCACCGACCACATGACGGGCTTGGAGCCGCGATAGAGCTGCCCGCTCATGGCGAATTTCAGCAGCTCGCCGGCAATGCGCGCCTCGGCGTGGAAATTCATGGTGGTGTAGGGATTGTCGAAATCGCCGATGACGCCGAGTCTCTGGAACTCGCCGGTCTGCACCGTGATCCAGTGCCGGGCGAAGTCGCGGCATTCCTGCCGGAACTCGTTGATCGGCACTTCGTCCTTGTTCTTGCCCTTGGCGCGATATTGCTCCTCGATCTTCCATTCGATCGGCAGGCCGTGGCAGTCCCATCCGGGCACGTAATTGGCGTCGAAGCCGCGCATCTGGAACGAGCGGTTGATGACGTCCTTGAGGATCTTGTTCAGCGCATGGCCGATATGGATGTTGCCGTTGGCATAGGGCGGGCCATCATGCAGCACATAGATCGGCCGGCCGGCGGAGGTTTCGCGCAGGCGCCGGTAGAGGTCCATGTCCAGCCAGCGCTTGACCAGCGCCGGCTCCTTCTCCGGCAGGCCGGCGCGCATCGGGAAATCCGTTCGCGGCAGGTAGAGCGTGCTGGAATAATCGATCGTTTGCGGTTCGGTGTCGGTCATTGCCTTGCCATGTCCATCGCCCGCAGGGCGGCCTCGGGCGTTCAACTATCATGTTCTGGAAAAAGCGCGAGGGGCGCTACCAAGATTCCCGGCGCTTCCGGGCCGGGCTCAAGCCCCGGCCGTCCGGAACACCGGGCCGGTAATTCGTATCACGGACGCGAACATGCGCGGAAAGCTCGACATGGCCCGTGCTTCTAACCGAAGACGGGCCTGGAATAAAGGGCCGCCCGCCTACATGGAAAAATCGAAGCGGTAGGTGGTGGACACACCGAAGGTGAACTGGTTGCGGTCGCCGCGCTCGCGCACGAGGCTGGACTTCGCGGCCGGGCCGGTCAGACGGGCATATTCCCCGAACAGGCTGGCGGTGACGGGGTCGGTCACCCGCCAGGTGACGGCGCCGCCGGCACCGACCGACTTCAGGCCGCTGCCGGGATGATATTCGCCAAGGCCCGAATCGACCGCCTCCTGCGCATCGACGCCATAATAGGCGTCGAAATATTTGGCGGACGCGAAGGACAGGCGCGGGCCGCCGGAAATGCGGATGTCCGGCGTGATGTCGAAAAAGGCGTCGGCCGCGACGTCGCCGGCAAAGCCGTTGTGGGCGCGGATGCCGTGCCGCAGTTCGGCGCGCACGCGCACCCAGTCCAGCGGATAGAACTCGAAGAAGCCGCCGGCCTCGCCGCCCCAGCGCACGGGCTTCAGCCCCTTCAGCTCATCGGCGTCATTGTCGCGCGCCCAGAGGAACTTGCCGACAAGGCCGGCGCGAACTTCGCCGTCGTCGATCAGCGCCAGCGAGATATTGTCGTTGCGCGAGGAAAAGCGCGCCTCGGGGCCTGCCTTGCCCAGCGAAACGAGCGGCATCGCACTCAGCATGTATTTGCTGCTGCCCTCGAATTTCGGTGCGACGAGTCCGGTGGCGCCGACCGTCAGGTACCAGTTTCCGGACATCCAGCCGAAGGCGCCCTCGCCCGCCGCGGCCGTCACAGGCATGAGCAACGCGGCGCAGGCCAACATCGCGGACAGGGTTTTGACGGACTTCATTTCGACACCTTGCGCACAACTCACCGTTGATCGAAGCCATGCCCGGACTTGGGTAAAATTTGATTTAACTCCGTCGCATCGCGCGATTGCACGGGCCGGCGGCCGGAAATCGTGCTTCTGGACGAAGGCCGGCGGGAGCGATACCTTTCATGCGGCGCAAACCAGCGCCGCTGGATGCTTTGAAGGAGAGGACTGATGACTCTGAATGGCGACACCTTCAGACAGGCACTGGAAGAAACGCAGGCAAAATGGGGTTGGTTCGTGGCGTTGGGCGTGCTGCTCCTGATCTTCGGCGGCATAGCCTTCGGCAATCTGGTCATCGCCACCGTCGCATCGGTCTACCTCGTCGGCTGGCTGATGCTGTTCAGCGGGATCATCGAGATCATCCATGCCTTCGGCGTCAAGAGCTGGGGGCGCTTCTTCTACTGGCTGCTTTCCGGCCTGCTTTATGCGGTCGCCGGCTTCTTCGCCTTCTACAACCCGCTTCTGGCTTCCGCGGTGCTGACTTTCCTGCTGGCCGTCGCGCTGGTCGCCGCCGGCCTGCTTCGGCTCTGGGTAGGCTGGCAGCACCGGGCCGAAAAAGGCTCGGGCTGGATCATCGCAGCGGGCATCGTCACGCTGCTGGTCGGCATCCTCATCGCGCTGCGCTGGCCGGCCAACAGCTTGTGGGTGCTGGGCCTGTTCTTGGCGATCGACCTGATCTTCCAGGGCTGGACCTTCATCGCCTTCGGGCTGGCACTGAAGACCGGCAGACGCGCCGCAGCCTAGAAGGCGATGCGGGCATCGAGATCGGACAGCGGACGCACGCCCGCCAGCAGCGCCCGCGCCTCGGCCTCGTCGCGCTTCATCTGCTCGACGAGCGCGTCGAGCCCGTCGAACTTCTCTTCGCCGCGCAGGTAGCCGAACAGGCTGACCCGGCAGACCTCGCCGTAGAGATCGCCGGAAAAGTCGAACAGGAAGGTTTCAAGCAGCGGCGCGCCGTTGTCGTCGACCGTCGGGCGGCGCCCGAAGCTGGCGACGCCGTCATGCAGCGTGCCGTCCGCACGACGGAAGCGCACGGCATAGATGCCTTCCTTCAACGCGGTTTCCGGCGCCAGCTTCATGTTGGCGGTGGGGAAGCCGAGGGTGCGGCCAAGCTTCTGCCCCCCGATCACCTCGCTTTCCACGGTAAAGCGATAGCCGAGCAGCCCTGCCGCCTCCTCGGGCCTGCCGCTTTCCAGAAGCGTGCGGATGCGGCTTGACGACACCACCTCCGCGCCCTCGTCGCGGAAAGCGTCCACCAGCGTCACGCCGAAACCGTAGCGTTCGCCGGCCGCCATCAGAAAGGCCGGGCCGCCCTGGCGGTCCTTGCCGAAATGGAAGTCGACGCCCGTCACCGTGCAGCCGATGCCGAGCATGTCCACCAGAATATCCGTTATGAAGGTCTCCGCCGAGCGCGCGGCGAATTCGCGCGAAAAGGCCTGTTCCACCACCGCGTCGAAGCCGAGTTCGTGCAGAAGCCGCGCCTTCATGACCGGCGGTGTCAGCACGAACAGCGGCGCTTCCGGCCGGAAGACCTTGCGGGGATGCGGCTGGAACGTCAGCACCAGCGCCGGCACGCCCCGGCCTTGGGCCTCGTCCAGCGCGCGTTGCAGCACCGCCAGGTGGCCGCGATGCACGCCATCGAAATTGCCGATGGCCACCACCCCGCCGCGCAGACGGGAAGGCAGCGGCCGGTCGCCCGAAATGCGCTCGAACGAGCCCGTCATGCCTACCGAAGCCTTGGGATAACGGCCACGGGGCTGTAGCCGTGCTTTTCCAGGAAAGCGGCAAGCCTTTCCGGGTCCGGGGCCAGCGGCTCGCCATAGTCGCGCGCATGGATGCCGCCCGACACGTAGAGAACGTCGAGGCCGTTGTCGGCGCCGCCCTTCACATCCGTCATCACGCCGTCGCCGATGGCCAGCACCTCGGCACGGTCCGGCTCGCGGCCGAGCACCTCCGCGGCAGCCTGCAACGCGGCACGATAGATCGGCGCATGCGGCTTTCCGGCGATCAGCGTGCGTCCGCCCATCTGCGCATAATCGCGCGCCAGCGCGCCGGCGCACCAGATCAGCCGATCGCCACGCTCGACGATGATGTCGGGATTGGCGCAGATGAAGGGCAGGTTCCTGGCCCGCAGCCGTTGCAACAGTTCTGCATAGTCCGCAGGCGTTTCGACTTCGTCCTCGAAAAGGCCGGTACAGATGACGCCCTGCGCCTCGAACTCCTCGACCGGCTCGACATCCAGCCCGTCGAAGAGGCTTGCGTCGCGGTCGGGGCCGAGATGAAAAATCATGCGCGGGCCTTGGGCGATCAGATCGCGCGTGACGTCGCCGGAGGTCACCACCCGGTCATAGGCCTGATCCGGCACGCCGATCGCGCGCAACTGGGCTACAACGTCGCGACTGCGGCGCGGGGAATTGGTGATGAGGACGACGGCGGCCCCGGCTGCACGCGCTTTTGCCAGAGCGGCAGCGGCATCGGGGAAATGCGTCTCCCCATTGTGTATGACCCCCCAGACGTCGCAAAGCAGGGCCGAATAGCGCCCCGACAACGCATCGAGCGCGGCAATCGTTTTGGGCAATTCGGTCATGCCGTATTCCAAGGTTCCGTCTCCCGAGCATCGATGACGAGGGGGTCCTAGCTCAAGCGCCCTGCCCTGTCATCAGCTTTTGCGGCGGGGCAGGTCGCGCCGGGGCCTTGCCGAACTGGCCGGGGCTTTGCAAATGGTTAACGGCGCAGCAATTGCGCAACGCATTTTGAAGGAAGTTCGGGAACCGGAAATTTAGCGATTGCGGTCATTATCCTTGGCCAAAATGGGCTTGGCAGGGGTGAAGGCCGATGTTCCGCAAATTCTTCCGCGATACGAGGGGCAACTATGCCCTTCTCACCGTCGTCGCGCTCGTGCCGCTCATGGGAGCGCTGGCGCTGGCGGTGGACTACACGGAAATATCCCGCCAGCGGCAGGACACGCTGAACGCGCTCGACGCCGCCGGACTGGCCACCGCGCGCTACATCGCCAGCGGGGTGAGCGACAGCCAGGCCATCGCCTACGCCAACAACTTCTTTACCGCCAACCTGCGGCATGTCGATCCGGTGAACACCGTGCTGACGGTGGTGCTGCCCAACAACAGCGCCGGCGGCGGCACGCTGAAAATGTGCGCCGACCTCACCTATTCGCCCTATTTCCTGCCGGCCGCCGCCATGCTCATCGGCCGCGAGTCGAGCGATTTCAACTTCACCACCTGCTCCGAGATCCGGCTGAAGAACACGCTGGAGGTGGCTCTGGTGCTGGATAATTCGGGCTCGATGGATACGAAGGGCGGCTCAACCGGCAAGCCGCGCATGACCCTGCTGAAGGCGGCAGCCAAGCAGCTCGTGGATACACTTTCCCTGCAAGCCGAGCAGATGAAGCAGATGGAAAAGCCCGTCCAGTTCTCGCTCGTCCCGTTTGCGGCCTCCGTGAATATCGGGAATGAGAACAAAGACGCGACCTGGATGGATTTGAGAGGCATCTCGCCGATCCATCATGAAAATTTCGATTGGTCGAAGATGACCAAGGCCAACAACGCCAACAAGTATATCGAGAAATCCGGCGACATCTACTATATGCGAGGCAAGGATTGGGGCTCGGATCAGAACAAGGAGATGACGCGCTTCAAGCTCTACGAACTGATCAAGACGCAGGTCTGCGATGTCAAAAACGGATCCAATTGCAAGACCCTCGGCAAGTCGAAGCAGTATGAGGAATGGGCCGGTTGCGTGGAAGCGCGCCCCTTCCCCTACAACGACAATGACACATCACCCACGTCGAGCGACCCCGCGACCATGTTCGTGCCCATGTTCGCTCCCGACGAGGCCGGCAACTTCTGGACCGGAACGGACGAGTTCGGCAAGGCGCATACCTCCACCACGACATGGAGCTACAATAACAATTGGTGGGTGGATTCCGACGACAGCCTCGGAGTGAAGGCCCGCCAGCAGGACGCCCGCAAGTATTTCCTCGAAAAGCCGTGGAATGTGACCAGCGCGTCCGGCGCGCGCGGCCCCAACTACTCTTGCACGACCACGGCGATCACACCCTTGCAGGACGTCACGACGGAAAGCGGTAAGAAGAAAATCTTCGATGGCATAGACGCCATGCAATCCAACGGGAACACCAATGTTCCGGAAGGTCTCGCCTGGGGATGGCGCACCGTTTCCAGCAACGAACCCTTCACCAATGGCCGGCCGAACACCGATAAGGGCAACGACAAGGTCGTCATCGTTTTGACGGACGGCGCCAACACCTATTCAGCCATGAGCGACAGCAAGAACGCGTCCAATCTCTCCACCTACGCAGCCTACGGCTATGCCGGCATAATTCCGCAAGGCTCGAGCCTCACGCGTCTGTTCATGAACACCGATAGCACGGTCAGCAAGACCACCTACTCCAGTTCGAACTACACGGCCGCGCTCGACTGGCATCTGAAGACGCTCTGCGAGAACGCCAAGGACTCCAATATCCTGCTCATGACGGTGTCGCTCGACCTCAGCGAGAAAAAGAGCGACGAGAAGAAGGCGATCAACGCTCTCACGGACTGCGCATCCGACTCTCGTTACCGCCGCGATCCCGACAACCCGGCCAAGCCGGCCAAGCTCTACTGGAACGCGACCAGCGACAACCTATCCGACAAATTCAAGGAAATCGCAGACGAACTATCCAACCTGCGCATCGTGAAATAGGCGCAATACCCGCCGGCCCGGCGCAACTGCCGGGCCGGTCTGCCTTCAACCTCTCTCATTGCGCTACATCGGGCGCCGGGCCGAAGCCGCCTTGCCCGGTTCCACCGCCTTGCGATAGAGATGCCAGGTGGCGTGACCAAGGATCGGCATGACCACCGCCAAGCCGGCAAACAGCGGTATCGAGCCGATGACCAGCAGCACTGCCACGATCAGGCCCCACAATATCATCTGCAGCGGATTGGCGGCGAACACCCGGGCCGAGGTGTCGACGGCGGCCACTACGCCGGCGTCGCGGTCGAGCAGCATGGGAAAGGCCACAGACGTCGTTATCAGCACGAACAGCGCGAAGCAGAGCCCGGCGAGATTGCCGTAGAAGATCAGCTTCCAGCCCCGCCCGGTGCTCAGCACCTCGCTCAGGAAGCCGGAAACGGAGGCCGGTGCCTGGCCGCCATATACGGCCGTGTAGATGGCTTGCGCGGTGAGCAGCCAGGCCAGGAACACCGCCAGCAACAGCACCCCCATCGCGACGATCGACGGCACGGCGGGGGAGTGACGCACTTCCAGGGCGTGCTTCCAGGCGGAATCCAGACCAAGCTCACGCCGGCGGCTGATCTCGTAGAGGCCGATGGCGGCAAACGGGCCCAGCAGCGCAAAGCCCGACATCAGCGGATAGACCATATGGATGGCGTCGGCGCCCGTCGTCGTCCACCGGGCCAGCATGACGCCGACGATCGGATAGATGATGCACAGGAACGCGTAATGCGACGGCTTGGCCCAGAAGTCCTCGGCGCCCAGCCTCAGGGCGTCCCAGACGTCATGGGTGGTGATGCGGCGGACTGCCGGCTGCATGAGCATGCCGCGGGCATCCGCCATGACATGGAATGCGGCCATGACCTTTCTCCCGTTCGGCAGAAGGCGGCTGTTGCCCGGATGGCCGCCTGTCGCTGCCATTTCTATCAACGGGCCGATCATAACAGGGTCCGGCGCCGCGGAGTATTCAAATACGCGGTATGCCCCCCGGAGGCACGCAAGGCGCAGGCGAGACCGGACATTTTGCGGCCGCCGCCCGGCAAAAGCCATGATCTATGTTATTCGGAACGGCATGCGCCTCTCACTGCTTCGATCCTCGTCCGAACCGCCGCAATTCGATGCCGGTCGCCGCACGCTGCTGAAAGCCGCCTGTGGCGGCGCCCTGCTCGCGCTGGCCTCGTGCGCCACGGGCCGGCAGACGGGAAGCGGCGGCGGGTCTTCGGCATCCGCTGCGGACATCCTTGCGGGCATCCGTTCCGCCCAGGGGCTGCCGGCCCTCCAGCCCGACACGCGGCTCGAACAGGCCGCGCTCCAGCAGGCGGGCTACATGGCCGGCGCCGGGCGCATGAGCCACACCACCGGCTGGGGACGGGATTTTTCCGCGCGGGTCAAGCAGAACGGCATCGATGGCGCGGCGGCCGAGAACATCGCGCAAGGCCGCATGGACCTGCAGCGGCTGTTCGACATGTGGATGGCTTCCCCTCCGCACCGGCGCAACATGCTCGACCCGCGCTTCACGCGCTTCGGCCTGGCCTATGTCCGCGACGGCAAGAACGGCGACTGGCGATACTGGGCCCTGGTGCTGGGCAAATAGGGACAGGGAGCAGGTCGAAACGCCCTGCCCCAAGATCCTAATCCATATGCGCCGCGGAGGCCTGCGCCCCGGCGAGGGCATATCGCGGCCGGCGCAGCAGAAACACCAACGGCAGGGCGCACAGCGTCACGATCATCATCAGCTTGAAGTCGTTGATGTAGGAGATCATCAGCGCCTGGATGTTGACCAGCCCGTCGATCTGGGACAGGGCGGTCGGGTCGCCCTGCGCGGCGGCCGGCGAAGCCGCCAGCAGATTCGGGTTGTAGGGGTTGATGAAGGCGCCCAGTTCGGCGTGGTTGACCTGCACGTTGCGCGTCAGCATGACCGTGACGATGGAAATGCCGATCGACGAGCCGATATTGCGCACCAGGCTGAACAGGGCCGTGGCGTCGGTCCGGTGGCGTGCATCCAGCGTGGCGAAAGCCACCGTCGACAGCGGCACGAACACCAGCCCGAGCCCCAGCCCCTGGATGACGCCCGTGGTCAGGATCGGCCAGTCGTCCATCTCCGGCGAGAAGCCGGACATGTCGTAGAGCGAATAGGCGGTCAGCAGCAGGCCCGCCACGACCAGCAGGCGAGGATCGACGACGCGCACCAGCCGCCCGACCAAAAGCATCGAGATCATGGTGCCGACCCCGCGCGGCGCCATCACCAGGCCGGTCGTGATCGTGGGATAACCGAAGATCGTCGACAGCATCGGCGGCAACAGCGCCAGGCTTGCCAGCAGGATGACGCCGATGACGAAGATGAAGACCAGGCCGGTTGCGAAATTGCGGTCGAGAAAGATCTTGGGGTCGATGAACGGGTGCTCCGCCGTCAGCATGTGGACAATGAAGACCCAGAAGCCGATCAGCGACAGGCCAAGCTCGATCCAGATCTCCAGAGAGGAGAACCAGTCGGCGTCGGCGCCGCGGTCCAGCATGAGCTGGAGCGCGCCCACCCCGAGCGACAGCATGGCGAAGCCGAAGAAATCGAAGCCGCGCACGCGCTTGGCAATCTGGGGCAGATAGGCGGCCGAGCCGAGGAAGGCGACGATGCCGACGGGAAGGTTGATGAAGAACACCCAGCGCCAGTTCAGCGTCTCGGTCAGCCATCCGCCCAGCGTCGGCCCGATGATCGGCCCGACCATGATGCCGGCGCCCCAGATGGCCATGGCCTGGCCGTGCCGCTCCTTGGGGTTGATGTCCAGCAGGAAGGTCTGCGACAGGGGAACGATGGCCGCGCCGAACACGCCTTGCATGAGGCGAAAGGCGACCATGGAGGTCAGGCTGCCGGCAAGGCCGCAGGCCATGGAGAAGATGACGAAGCCAACCACCGAGATGAGGAAAAGCTGCTTGCGCCCGAGCCGGTCGGCAAGCCATCCGGTCACGGGCGTCATGATTGCCGCCGCGACGATGTAGGAGGTCAGCACCCAGTTGATCGTGTCTTGCGAAGCGCCGAGATCGCCCGTCATCGACGGCAGCGCCACGTTCGCGATGGTCGTGTCGAGCACCTGCATGATGGTGCCCAGCATGATCGAGACCGTGATCAGGCCACGGTGCGGCACTTCGCGATGGGTTTCTTGCGTGCTCATCTGTGGCTTCTGCGCATAAAGCGAGGGTAGTGGGAGCAAAGGGCGGCAGCCTGCCCGTGGCGGGCCTGCCCTTCCCTGCTGGCTTCCCGGACGGCGGGCGACCCGTTGAAGCGCCGATCGACTGGGGGTTTGTCGACCGGCGCCCCGATACAGGACGGCCGCCGCCCGGGAACTCGTAAAGCGGAACGTCGGAAATCGTCAGGAGATGCTCGACGCGGGTTCCGTCACACCCGCCGGCCGGCCCCTTTCAATCTCCGGCGTCATCCGCCGGAAAAGCGCTCCTTGCCCGTTTCAGTTGTTCCTGGCGGGCGCGCCGGTGTTCTGGCCGGCCTCGCCCGCGAAAGCATGGCCGAACAGCGCGCCGAAGCCGCGTGCCACGCCGGTGTCGACCGTAACGGCCGCGCTCATGCCGGTGCGCACGGCAACGTCCGAATCCGGGTCGTCGAGCTTCAGATAGACCGGGATACGCTGCGTGACCTTCACCCAGTTGCCAGTGGCGTTCTGTGCCGGCAGCAGCGAAAATTCCGCGCCCGTGCCCGCACCGACCGCCTGGATGGTGGCCTTGAACGTCTTGCCGGGATAGGTATCCAGCTCCACGTCGGCCTGCTGGCCGGGCTTCATGTGAGTGAGCTGCGTCTCCTTGAAATTGGCTTCTATCCAGGTGTCACCGGTCTCGACCAGGGCGAACAGGGGCGTTCCCACCGTCACGTACTGGCCGACCTTGAAGGAGGACGCCTGGTAGATGATGCCGTCGCCGGGCGACCGCACCGTGGTCTGGGCCAGGTCGTAGGCCGCCTTGTCGCGCGCGGCGAGTGCGGCAAGCACGGACGGGTGCTGGTCGGTAACGATATCCGGATTGCCGCCGAGCGCAGCCTTGGCGCTCTCTATGCCCTGGTTGGCCACCGCAAGCTGCTGCTTGGCCTTGTCGAGGTCGTTGCGGGCCTGGTCCAGCGACGAAGTCGCGCTGATGCCCTTCTGCGCCAGATCGGCGGCCCGGCCATATTGGGATTGCGAGAAATCGACCTCGCTTTGCGCCGATTTTTCCTGGGCCAACGCCTGATTGTAGGCGGCGCGCAATTGCTCAACGTTCAGGCGTGCGGCGGCCAGGGAGGCATCAGCCTGCGCCAGGGCAATGCGGTAGGGCTCCGGGTCGATGACGAACAGTTCGTCGCCCTTCTTCACCACCTGGTTGTCGGAAACGTCCACCTTGACGATGCGGCCGGCGGTGTCGGCGGCGATGGCTACCTTGGCCTGCCGCAGATTGGCGTTGTCGGTCTCCTCATAGCGGCCACCGGTCACCCAGAAATAGGTGCCGCCCACCGCCAGAAGCAGCGGCAACGCCAGCATGAGGGCGAAGCGGCCGGTCCGGCGCTTCTTCTTTTTGGGTGAGGGTGCAGGGGTTTCCTGCACGGCAGCGGGCATAGCCACGGGCGCCGCCGGCTGCGCCGGGGCTTCCATCTCCAGCTTTAATGCCGCGTCCTCGTCTATCTTGGATACCGCATTCATGACGCTACGCTTTCCGTAACCTTGGGCTGTTCGCACGACGGTGTCTCGCCGTCCGAAAGGTTGTCTATGACGCGAGAAAGCCCCTCCACCAGGGCGCGGCGCGCCTCCGCCGACAGGCCTGCCAGAGCTTCCTCGTAAACTTCGCCGGCCAGGCTCTTCACATGCGCATAGGCGTCACGCGATTTGGCCGTGGGATAGATAGTGCGCACCCGGCGGTCCGTCGCATCGGCGCGACGCTCGATCCAGCCGCCCTCCTCCATGCGGTCGATCAGGCGCGAAACGCTGATCGGCTCGATTTCGAGCAGCTCGGCCAGACGGGCCTGGGCCACGCCCTCTTCCTTCGCCACGCGCACCAGCAAGCGCCACTGCGCGGCAGAAAGGCCGAAGCCGCTGGCGCGCGCCTCGAAGCGCCGGCGCATCAGCCGCGCGGCGTCGTGGAGCAGAAAGCCAAGCCTATCAAGACCGTCGGAAACCATGAGCGGCATATATAATAAGCGTGCTCATCATTCAAGTTTCCGCGCCGCACAATTGCCATGCAAAAATGCATGGCTGCCATGCAAGCTTCCCGTCGGAACTCGACCGCCGCTCGCCGGCAGCGGCGAAAAACCGGCGGCAGGCGAGTTTACCAGGCAAGTGCTTATTGACTCCGTCGTGGCGGATGCTTATTTCACTGCAGCGTTAGCACTCACCCGTGGCGAGTGCTAACGAGGTCCAGCCTCGCTGGACGGAGGGAATCCTTTCTCATCATTTTGACCGAGGAAATCAAATGGCAAAGTCGAAGTTCCGCCCGCTTCATGACCGCGTGGTCGTTCGCCGGGTCGAGTCGGAAGAGAAGACTGCCGGCGGGATCATCATCCCCGACACGGCCAAGGAAAAGCCGCAGGAAGGCGAGATCATCGCCGTCGGCTCCGGCGCCCGCGACGAAAGCGGCAAGCTGGTTCCGCTGGACGTGAAGGCCGGCGATCGCGTGCTGTTCGGCAAGTGGTCCGGCACCGAGGTGAAGCTCAATGGCGAAGACCTTCTGATCATGAAGGAATCCGACATCATGGGCATCATCGGCTGATCGAGCCCTTCCACCCGCACCTCAATCTGAATTTCGGGCACAGCGCCCAGGAGCTCAACAATGGCTGCTAAAGACGTAAAATTCTCCCGTGACGCCCGCGAGCGCATGCTGCGCGGCGTCAATATCCTCGCCGACGCGGTGAAGGTCACGCTCGGCCCCAAGGGCCGCAACGTCGTCATCGACAAGTCCTTCGGCGCCCCGCGCATCACCAAGGACGGCGTTTCCGTCGCCAAGGAAATCGAGCTGGAAGACAAGTTCGAGAACATGGGCGCCCAGCTGGTCCGCGAAGTCGCTTCCAAGACCAACGACAAGGCCGGTGACGGCACCACCACCGCGACCGTTCTGGCCCAGGCCATCGTTCAGGAAGGCCACAAGGCCGTTGCCGCCGGCATGAACCCGATGGATCTCAAGCGCGGCATCGATCTGGCCGTTTCGGAAGTCGTGGCCGACCTCGTCAAGAAGGCCAAGAAGATCAAGACCTCCGAGGAAGTCGCCCAGGTCGGCACCATCTCCGCCAACGGCGAGAGCGAAATCGGCGAGATGATCGCGCAGGCCATGCAGAAGGTCGGCAACGAAGGCGTCATCACCGTCGAGGAGGCCAAGACCGCCGAGACCGAGCTTGAAGTCGTCGAAGGCATGCAGTTCGACCGCGGCTACCTGTCGCCCTACTTCGTCACCAACCCGGACAAGATGGTTGCCGAGCTGGAAGACGCCTACATCCTCCTCCACGAGAAGAAGCTCTCCAACCTGCAGGCGATGCTGCCGGTCCTCGAGGCCGTCGTTCAGACCTCGAAGCCGCTGGTCATCATCTCCGAGGACGTCGAAGGCGAGGCTCTGGCCACGCTGGTCGTCAACAAGCTGCGCGGCGGCCTGAAGATCGCTGCCGTCAAGGCGCCCGGCTTCGGCGACCGCCGCAAGGCCATGCTGGAAGACATCGCCATCCTCACCGGCGGTCAGGTCATCTCCGAAGACCTCGGCATCAAGCTTGAGAATGTCGGCCTGAACATGCTCGGCCGCGCCAAGAAGGTGTCGATCTCCAAGGAGAACACCACCATCGTCGACGGCGCCGGCAAGAAGGCCGAGATCCAGGGCCGCGTTGCCCAGATCAAGCAGCAGATCGAGGAAACCACTTCCGACTACGACAAGGAGAAGCTGCAGGAGCGTCTGGCCAAGCTCGCCGGCGGCGTTGCGGTGGTCCGCGTCGGCGGCTCGACCGAAGTGGAAGTGAAGGAGAAGAAGGACCGCGTCGACGACGCGCTCAACGCGACCCGCGCGGCCGTTGAGGAAGGCATCGTCCCCGGCGGCGGCGTCGCGCTTCTGCGCGCCACCCAGGCGATCAAGTCCGAAGGCGCCAACGCCGACCAGGCTGCCGGCATCAACATCGTGCGCAAGGCTCTGCAGGCTCCGGCCCGCCAGATCGCGTCCAACGCCGGTGCGGAAGCTTCGATCATCGTCGGCAAGATCCTCGAGAACAAGAGCGCGACCTACGGCTACAACGCCGCCAAGGACGAGTATGGCGATCTGATCGCGCTGGGCATCGTCGACCCGGTCAAGGTCGTTCGCACCGCTCTGCAGGACGCTGCTTCGGTTGCCGGCCTGCTGGTCACCACCGAGGCCATGATTGCCGAAGCGCCGAAGAAGGAAGCTGCCGGCGGCATGCCCGGCGGTATGCCCGGCGGCATGGGCGGCATGGGCGGCATGGATTTCTAAGAAATCCGTCGCGAAAGAACTGGGAAGGGCGGCTGCAGAGCCGCCCTTTTTCTTTGGGACCACAGCCCCGGAGCCGGAAGGGAACCATGCGCCGCCCACCCACGTTTTCCCGGCTTCACAGGCGGCCGAAGGAGCGATCCGACGCAAGCCGAGGGCACCAGACGCCCTTTGCACATCGATTTGCGTAAGAGGCTTTTTCTATTGAACTCTGCTCGCTATGCGTGAATCTTCATCTGGTTCATGAACTTACGGAACCCTTTCGCGTCAGCCTCGTTTGTCTTGGCCACGTTAACCAGGAGATGCGAAATGGTGAACAAGGATCAGGTTTCCGGCGTTGCCAAGCAGGTCAAGGGCTCCGTCAAGGAGGCGATCGGCAAGGCCACCGGCGACAAGGGCACACAGGCCGAAGGCATGGCCGACAAGGCTGCCGGCAAGGTGCAGAAGACCTATGGCGACGCCAAGCAGAAGATCAAGGATTCCTTCTGATCCTGCCGAAGGGCAGCCGAAAGTCCGGGGCGGCCGCAGAGCCGCCCTTTTCCATGGCGGGCCTGTCTCCTCTCAAGCCGGCAGGGCGCGGCTGAAGGCGTCGGTGAAGACGACGTCGCCATGCGCGCCCGCCGCCTCGCCCAGCACCACGTCCATCGCCGAGGAGGTGATGCGCGCCAGCGCGAAACCGCCCATGAACGCGGCCTTCGGCTTGAAGACGTCCAACCCGTCACGCTGGTAGATCATCGGCGTCTGGTGCTGATGGCCGTGGAAGATGCCGACAACGTTGTAGCCGTGCAGCGTCGCCAGCAACGCCTGCCGCTCCGCCTCGCTCCACCAGTGCGGCTGGCCCGAGCCCTCGTCGTCGAATGTGGATCTTGCCGGGTCCCATCTTTCCGTCGAGAAAGCGTCCCAGCCATAGTGCTGGAAGATCACGACCGGGCGCCCGTCCGCGGCGTAGGCGGCCAGATTGCGCTTCAACCACGGCAGGCTGCTGGGGGCGCCGTGGCCGGTGTCGCCGGCGAAGCGGTGGGTCTGTACCAGATGCAGGCCGCCCCAGTCCCAGGAATAGCAGTCGGAATCGGCGTCGTAGTCGTTGGCCGGCACGGGCGGCTTGAAGAAGACGCCGGGACGGTGGTTGATCTCGACATAGTCGCGCATTTCGCGCCGATACCAGTCGACATGCGGCGCCGGACCGTTCTGGTCGAGGTCATGGTTGCCGAGCCCCACATAGACGGGAAAATGCACCCTGTCGTCGCCGACGCCCTGCTGGTAGCGCTGGCTGAACTGGAGAAGCTGGGTGCCTTCGCTCGGCTGCGTCACCTGTCCGCCGCCGTCGTCCGTCATGTCGCCGCCGACGATGATGCCGAGCGGCGTGCCGATGCGGCTGCCGGCCCCTCGCAAGCCGGTTGCCACGCCGCCTATCGCGGCCGGCCACTGCTTGTCGGCGATGCCGTTCAGCGCCGCCACGTTGCGCAGCAGGTTGGCGTCGGTCTTGCCTTCCTTCTGGCAATTGGGGCTGAGGCCGCCGGCCATGCGACAGGCATGGACATCCGCGACGAACAGGAAGGTGGCATCTATGGGCAACACCTGGCCGGCCGCCCGGGCTCGCTCCGGCCACGGCAGCGCGGCCGATGCCGCCATTCCGGCTAGCCCGGCAAGGACGCTGCGGCGGGGGAGAACGGTTGCGGAAGAAGGGCTCATGGCGGCCATTTCAGCATGGGTCCGGCCTGTCCGTCCAGTTCCGCGGCACGCTCGACGCCCTGAAACGATTTGCATCGGCCGCCGGGGTAATCTTCGCTTGAAGCCCGTTGTGCAACGCGGTAGGCCGGTGCCGAAATATTGAACGGAGACAGGCTCGTGAGCGCTGAAAAGACCAGAATCGAAACCGATACGTTCGGGCCCATCGAGGTTGCCGCCGACCGCTACTGGGGTGCCCAGGCGCAGCGCTCGCTCGGCAATTTCAAGATCGGCTGGGAAAAGCAGCCGGCCTCTATCGTGCGCGCGCTGGGCATCGTCAAGCGCGCCGCCGCCGAAACCAATATGGACCTCGGCAAGCTCGATCCGGCGCTGGGCAAGGCCGTCGTCGAAGCCGCGCAGGAGGTCATCGACGGCAGGCTCAACGACCACTTCCCGCTGGTGGTGTGGCAGACAGGTTCGGGCACGCAGTCCAACATGAACGCCAACGAGGTGATCTCCAACCGGGCGATCGAACTGCTCGGCGGGGTCATGGGCTCGAAGAAGCCGGTGCACCCCAACGACCACGTCAATATGAGCCAGTCGTCGAACGACACCTACCCGACGGCCATGCACATCGCCTGCGCCGAGCGCATCGTCCACGACCTGCTGCCGGCGCTGAAGCACTTGCACGCCGCGCTCGACGCCAAGGCCAAGGCCTTCGACCATATCGTCAAGATCGGCCGCACCCACACGCAGGACGCCACGCCTCTCACGCTCGGCCAGGAATTCTCCGGCTATGCCGCGCAGGTAGCATCCTCCATCAAGCGCATCGAACTGACGCTGCCGGGCCTGTGCGAACTGGCGCAGGGCGGCACGGCCGTCGGCACGGGCCTCAACGCGCCGGTCGGCTTCGCCGAAAAGGTCGCCGAGCGCATCGCCGCCATCACCGGAATCCCGTTCACCTCGGCGCCGAACAAGTTCGAGGCGCTGGCCGCGCACGATTCCATGGTGTTCTCGCACGGCGCCATCAACGCCGCCGCCGCCGCCCTGTTCAAGATAGCCAACGACATCCGCTTCCTCGGCTCCGGCCCGCGCTCGGGCCTCGGCGAACTGTCGCTGCCGGAGAACGAGCCCGGTTCGTCGATCATGCCGGGCAAGGTCAACCCCACCCAGTGCGAGGCGCTCACGCAGGTCTGCGTGCAGGTGTTCGGCAACAACGCCGCGCTGACCTTCGCCGGCAGCCAGGGCCATTTCGAGCTCAACGTCTACAATCCGCTGATGGCCTACAATTTTCTCCAGTCGGTGCAGTTGCTTTCCGACGCCTCGGTCTCCTTCACCGACAATTGCGTGGTCGGCATCGAGGCGCGCGAGGACAACATCAAGGCCGCGCTCGACCGTTCGCTGATGCTGGTGACCGCGCTCGCGCCGACCATCGGCTATGACAACGCCGCCAAGATCGCCAAGACCGCCCACAAGAACGGCACGACGCTGCGCGAGGAGGCCGTCGGCGGCGGCTATGTCAGCGAGGCCGACTTCGACCGCTTGGTGCGGCCGGAGGACATGACCCATCCGGGATAGACCGCCAGAATGCAATATTAAGTGAACGATGCGTTATCGAATTCGCATCTTTGGTGAACAGTGGAGATGGTATATTTAGTGGGCATCGCAACTCCTGGAGAGATCACATGTCCACTATCCCTTCCGCCGCCGGTTCCGGCGTCACCAACGCCCCGGTCGTCGTGCTGGCCGGACGCGTGCTTCTGTCGATCCTGTTCATCATCGCCGGTTTCGGCAAGCTGACCTCGCTTGCCGGCACCGCCGGCTTCTTCGGCAGCATCGGCCTGCCCCTGCCGATGGTAACTGCCATCGTCGTCGGTCTAGTCGAACTGCTCGGCGGGCTTGCCGTGCTGTTCGGCTTCAAGACCCGCATCGCCGCGATCGTGCTGGCCGTCTTCACGCTGGCCGCCACCGCCGTCGCGCATCTGGACTTTTCGCAGGCAGGCAACGCACTGATGCTGCAGAAGAACCTCGCCATCACCGGCGGCTTCCTGCTGCTTGCCGTTCTGGGTGCCGGCCGTCTTTCGATCGACAGCCGTCTGGGCGACTGACCCGACGTTTCGGGGTTATTTTCAGGAGAAAGGCGCGATCTCGCGCCTTTTTTCGTTGGCGCGGACGCTACTTGGCAGATGTGCTCGGCCCGCCCTCCACCGCCAGGGACAGCTTGCGGCCGGTGACCTTGGCCAGTTGTGTCAGCCGGCCGGCCGGCCGCTCTCCATATAATCCGGCAAGGTCCGAGGGAATGACCAGCGCCAGCCGGTCGCCGCCGAACCTCTCCCAGCGCAGCCGCGGCATCACCCCCGGCATGGCTGCCGTCAGCAGATAGACCACGCGCATCATCGCCGCCAGGATGCGGGCGCGCTCCAGGTTGCGCGGTCCGGCCAGTGCGCGTAGTTCCGCCACGGACTCGTTGAACACCCCCTCGTGCCGGAACAGGTTGGTCAGCGCCAGAAAGGCACGGCCGGGATGGTCGACGCCGATGAAGGAGGCATGCGCGATGATGTTGAGCGATTGGGTGCCCCGATATTCGGGATGCGCGCGCCAGCCGATGTCGGCCAGCAGGCAGGCCGCCTGCCGATAGCGCGCTTCGTCCGCCGTCTCCTCGATGCCGAAGGTGGCGAACGCCTTGCCGGACCATTCGACCAGTTCCCGCGCATGCGCGACAGAGCGGGAGCGCAGCCGCGCCAGTTCCTCGGCCGCCGAGATCAGCGGGTCGACCTTCTGCTGCTCCGCATCGAGAAGGGAATAGAGGAAACCTTCGCGCACGCCGAAACCCGAGACGAGGATCTTCGAGGGCTGCATGGCCCTGATGATCTCCTGCATGACGATGGCGCCGTAGGGCAGCAGCGAACGGCGATTCTTCGAAACCCCTTCGATGCCCTTGATCTTTTCCACCTCTCCCTTGGCCACCTGCCTGAGGAAGGCGACGGCGCTTTCCGTCGAAATCTCGTAGCCGTGCATGACCTCGAGCGGATAGTTCGTCATCTCCATGTGCAGCCGCGCGAGATTTCGCCAGGTGCCGCCGACGGCGTAGAACGGCTTGCCCTTTCCGCTTGCCAGCACCTGCGCGCGCGCAACTTCCCGACGCGCGATCGCGGCAGCGGCAGAGAGCGAGCCTCCCGCCATGTCCTGGAGCCGGAGGCCGCCCAGCGGCAACGTGATGCCGTCGCCGACGGAGGTTCCATTCACCTCGACCAGTTCCAGGCTGCCGCCGCCGAGATCGCCGACGACACCGTCGGCCGGGTGGAAGGAGGAAATGACGCCGAGCGCGGAATAATACGCCTCCTGCCGGCCCGACAGGACGCGGATCGGCGTCTGCAGCACCTTCTCGGCCCGATGGATGAAATCCTGCCCGTTTTCCGCCTCACGGGCCGCCGCGGTCGCAAGCACGTGAACCTGTTCGGCCCCCGCCTGATCCGACAGGGCGCGGAACCTGCGGAATTCGTCCATCGACCGCGTCACCGCCTCGGGATCGAGCCTGCCGGTGGAGACGATGCCGCGCCCGAGGCCGGCCAGCATCTTCTCGTTGAACAGGACGGTCGGCGAACGCGCCAGCCCCTCATAGACCACGACGCGGATCGAGTTGGAGCCGATGTCGATGATCGACAGCGGCCGGCGGTCCTGAAGTCGACCCTGCGAGCCTGCGGGCATCAACCGGCCGTCGCGCTGTGCTTCTTGCGGCGCATGAACTGCGCGATACGCTTCGGCGCGTGCGACTTCAGTGCATCGCCCCGTCCAGACAGGCTAGGATTCGTCATGAAATATTCCTGCGCGTTGAACGGTTCTTCTCCCTCGTCCGGAACGATCCGGCGCGAGGTGCCGTCAGCCAATACTTCGAAACTTTGCTGGTTGTCCACAATGTTGCCCAGCATGATCTGGTCCAGCACCTGGGCGTGCACCGTAGGATTGGCGATCGGCACCATCGTCTCGACACGGCGATCGAGATTGCGCGGCATCATGTCGGCGGAGCTGATGTAGACGATCGCCTCGTCCGAAGGCAGGCCATGGCCGTTGCCGAAGCAGTAGATGCGGCTGTGTTCGAGGAACCGGCCGACGATCGACTTCACGCGGATGTTTTCCGAAAGCCCCGGCACCTGGGGGCGCAGACAGCAGATTCCGCGCACGACAAGGTCGATCTCGACGCCGGCGCGGCTTGCATCGTAGAGCGCGTCGATAACGGTGGGATCGACCAGGGAATTCATCTTCATCCAGATGCGCGCGGGCCTGCCGTTGCGGGCATGCCCGATCTCGTCCTCGATATGGCCGAGGATGCGGCTTCTCAGCGTGTAGGGCGAAAGCGCGATGCGCATTTCGCCGGTGGGCTCGGCATAGCCGGTGATGAAGTTGAAGACCTGCGAGACGTCGCGGGCGATGTGCGGATCGGTGGTGAAGAAGGACAGGTCCGTATAGATGCGCGCGGTGATCGGATGGTAGTTGCCGGTGCCCAGATGCACGTAGTTGCGCAGCCGCCCGTCCTCGCGGCGCACCACCAGCGACATCTTGGCGTGCGTCTTCAGCTCCAGGAAGCCGAACACCACCTGCACGCCGGCGCGCTCAAGATCGCGCGCCCAGCGTATGTTGGCCTCCTCGTCGAAGCGGGCCTTCAGTTCCACCAGCGCCGTCACCGACTTGCCCGCCTCGGCCGCATCGATCAGCGCGCGCACGATCGGGCTGTCGTTGGAGGTGCGATAGAGCGTCTGCTTGATGGCCACCACCTCCGGGTCGGCCGCCGCCTGGCGCAGGAACTGCACCACCACGTCGAACGATTCGTAAGGGTGGTGGACGACGATGTCCTTCTCGCGGATGGCGGCGAAACAGTCGCCGCCATGCTCGCGGATGCGCTCGGGAAAGCGCGGATTGTAGGGCGTGAACTTCAGGTCGTCGCGCGCCACCGCCACGAATTCCGAAATCTGGCTGAGCGCCAGCGGCCCCGACAGCACGCTGACGCGATTGCCCGAAACGCCGAGTTCGCCCGCCACGAAATCACGCAGCTCCTCGGGCATCGACCGGTCGAACTCGATACGGATGACCGAGCCGCGCCGCCGCCGCTTCAGCGCCGTCTCGAACAGGCGCACCAGATCCTCCGATTCCTCCTCGACCTCGATGTCGCTGTCGCGGATGATGCGGAAGGTGCCGGCGCCCTTGACCTCATAACCGGGGAACAGCTTGCCGATATAGAGCCCGACCACTTCCTCCAGCGGGATGAAGCGCACCGTGTCCTTGCGGTCCGGCAGGCGGATGAAGCGTTTGAGGGCCGGCGGAAGCCGCAGCAGCGCGCTCATCATCTCGCCGTCCTTGCGGTGGCGCAGTTGCAGGGCGATCGAGAAGCCGAGATTGGGAATGAACGGGAACGGATGCGCCGGGTCGATCGAAAGCGGCGTCAGAACCGGGAATATCTGCTCCTGGAAATGCTCCTCCAGCCACGGCCTTTCGTCCTTGGTGAGTTGGTGGCCGGTGATGCTGGCGATGCCTTCCCGCTCGAGCAGCGCCATAAGGTCGGACAGGCTCTTCTGCTGGTCCTCCTGCAAGCGCTGCACCTCGCGCAGCAGGTGTTCGAGCTGCTGCTCCGGCGTGCGGCCGTCCGGGCTCCTGAGCTTTATGCCCTGCCGCACCTGTCCCGCGAGGCCGGCCACCCGAACCATGAAGAACTCGTCCAGATTGTCCGCAGAGATCGACAGGAAGCGCACGCGTTCCAAGAGCGGATGGTTGGCGTTGTGCGACTCCTCCAGCACGCGCCGGTTGAATTGCAGCCAGGAGAACTCCCGGTTGACGAAGCGATCGGGATTTCCGCTCACTTCAGCGGCCGTTTCGGCGGCGGTGAATTCGGCCTGCACCGGCTTCAGTTCGGTCATAATGCTGCTTCTCTCCAGCGTGCGCCGTTTATCCGGCTCAACTTACCCTCTGACACGCTTTCGCGACAGTTTCATTTCGGCGATCTTGCAAACGCGCCGCTTATGTTCCAAACGCATCGGAACGAAGCGAGACGGAGACGACGATGGCCGGCGAGTCCATCCCCCATTTCCAGAACGACGCGGGACATGCGGCGATCGAGATCGGCGTGAAGGAATTCATGTGCGTAGGCGCCACTCCGCCCCAGGACCATCCCCATGTCTTCCTCGACATGGGCGCCGACGGCGAAAAGATCTGCCCCTACTGCTCGACGCTGTATCGCTATTCGCCGGCGCTCAAGGCGACCGAGACCGTCCCGCCGGGCTGCCTCTACATCGCGGTCCCCGTCTGAGCCCGCGCCGGCATCCGGGACGAGGATGGGCACGGACGAACGGCCGATCCTGATCGCCGGAGCCGGCGTTGCCGGCCTCACCGCCGCACTGGCCTTTGCCCGGCAAGGCTTTCAGGTCCGCATCTTCGAGCGTGTGCCCGAGTTGGAGCCGGTCGGTGCCGGGCTCCAGCTCTCGCCCAACGCCGCCCGCATATTGCGCCGCCTAGGCGTGCTTGACGCCATGGGACCCGTCGCGGTGCGACCGGGTGCCGTGGTGCTGAAGGACGCCGCTTCGCTGCGCGAGCTGGCCCGCGTGCCGCTGGGCGAGGCCGCCGAACGGCGCTGGGGCGCGCCCTACCTCGTGGCGCACCGCGCCGACCTCCAGAAGGCGCTGCTCACTTGCGTCGGCGCGGAACCGGCCATCGAGCTCGTGCTGGGAGCATCCCTGCAAAGGGCGGAGACGAGTTCCGACGGTGTGAACCTGTCCATCGAAGCCGGCGGCAGTCCCCTTCGGGCGCAAGGCGTGCTGCTGGTCGGAGCAGATGGGGTATGGTCGACGGCCCGCGGCTTCGTCGACGGCCGCCACGGCAAAAGCCGCTTCGCTGGCGAACTGGCCTGGCGCACCACGGTGCCGGCGCAAAGTCCCGCGGGCGGGATCGTCAGCCGCCTCGGCGGAGCCGGCCACGTCCTTGCCTTCCTGCATCCGGGCTTTCACCTGATCGCCTATCCGGTCAGCGGCGGGGCGGCCTTCAATCTCGTCGCCTTCACGAAAGGCGAACGTATCGCGGAAAGCTGGTCCGGCGAGGCCGACCCGGAAATCCTGTCGCGCGCGATGCGCGGCACGGCGCCGGAGCTTGCCCGCCTTGCCGGCGAGGCCGCGCCGTGGCTGGCCTGGCCGCTGCACACCGTAGATCCCCGCCGCCCATGGACCCTGCACGGCGGCATCGCCCTGATCGGCGACGCCGCGCATGCCATGACGCCCTTCGCCGCCCAGGGCGCGGCCATGGCCATCGAGGATGCCGAAACGCTGGCCCATGCCGTGGCCGCCGCGCGGCACGGTCCGGCCAACGCGCTTGCAGGGTGGGAGCGGGACCGGAAACCGCGCGTGGCCAAAGTGGCGCGGCGCGGCGCGCTCAACCATCTGGCCTGGCATGCCGCCGGACCCGTGGCGCTGGCGCGGGACCTTGTCCTCAAGCTGCGGTCGCCGGACAGCCTGGCGGCCGATCTCGACTGGCTCTATGGCTGGCGCGCGCCCCAGGACGTTGGATAGCCCCTGTCCGTCATGCCTCTTCGAGGCTCGTTACACTCGCCTCGAAGAACCGGTCCGGACCCCTGGAGCTGTTCCGCTTTTCTCCGAATCGCGAAAACGCTCTATCTTGTTGTTTTTACGCAATTCCGGACGGAAAACCGGTTCCCGCTTTCCTGGAATTGCTCTAGTGCAGGATCTGGCTGAGGAACAGCTTTGTCCGCTCGTGGCGCGGATGGTCGAAGAACTCGGCCGGCGTGTTCTGCTCGACGATCTGCCCGGCGTCCATGAAGATGACGCGGTTGGCCACCTTGCGTGCAAAGCCCATCTCATGGGTCACGCACAGCATGGTCATGCCCTCTTCGGCCAGGCCCACCATGGTTTCCAGCACTTCCTTGATCATCTCCGGATCGAGCGCCGATGTGGGCTCGTCGAACAGCATGATGCGCGGGTTCATGCACAGCGAACGGGCGATCGCCACGCGCTGCTGCTGCCCGCCCGAAAGCTGGCCCGGATATTTGTGCGCCTGCTCGGGAATCTTCACGCGCTCCAGGAAGTGCATGGCGGCTTCCTCTGCCTGCTTCTTGGGAACCTTGCGCACCCAGATCGGCGCCAGCGTGCAGTTTTCCAGGATGGTGAGGTGCGGGAACAGGTTGAAGTGCTGGAACACCATGCCCACCTCGCGGCGCACCTCGTCGATCTTCTTCAGGTCGTTGGTCAATTCCTTGCCGTCGACGATGATCTTGCCCTTCTGGTGCTCTTCCAGCCGGTTGATGCAGCGGATCATGGTCGACTTGCCGGAGCCCGAAGGCCCGCAGATGACGATCCTCTCGCCGCGCATCACCTTCAGGTTGATGTCCTTCAGAACATGAAAGTCGCCATACCATTTGTGCATGCCGATGATGTCGATGGCCACGTCCGTGTCGGACACCTGCATCTTGTTGGTGTTGACCTTGATCTCTTCCGCGCTGACGGCATTTTCCGTGGCCATGGGCCGTTTTCCCCTTCGTGTCTGCCTATCTCTTATAGCTCGTGTCGAGCCGGCGTTCCATGAACATCGAATAGCGGGACATGCCGAAGCAGAAAATCCAGAAGATCGCCGCGGCGAAGACGTAGCCGGTCTTGGCCGTCTGCGGTGTCGCCCAGGTCGGATCGCCCGAAATATTCTGTTTCACCACGCCCAGAAGATCGAACATCGAGATGATGAGAACCAGCGTGGTGTCCTTGAACATGCCGATGAAGGTGTTGACGATGCCCGGGATGACGAGCTTCAGCGCCTGAGGCATGATGATGAAGCCCATCTTCTGCCAATAGCTGAAGCCCAGCGAATCGGCCCCCTCGTACTGGCCCTTGGGAATCGCCTGCAGGCCGCCGCGGACGACCTCCGCCATATAGGCCGAGGCGAACAGCGCCACGCCGATGAGCGCGCGCAGCAGCTTGTCGAAGCTCATGCCCGGCGGCACGAACAGCGGCAGCATGAAACTGGCCATGAACAGCACCGTGACCAGCGGCACGCCGCGCACCGTCTCGATGAAGATCACCGACAGCAGCTTGACGATGGGCATCTGCGAGCGGCGCCCCAGCGCCAGAATGATACCGAGCGGCAGCGACACCACGATGCCGACATAGGACAGCACCAGCGTGACCATGAGGCCGCCCCAGACCGGCGTCTCGACATAGGGCAGCCCGAAGGCGCCGCCGACCAGCAGGAAGAAGGCGACGAACGGGAACACACCGAAGAACAGGATAGCGTTCAGCCCCTTGTAAGGCACCTTGGGGATGAGCAGCGGCGCCAGCAGGGCCACGAAGATCGCCCCGGTCAGGACAACGCGCCAACGTTCCTCGAAGGGATATCGGCCGAACATGAACTGGCCGATCCTGCCGCTGACGAAAGGCCAGCACGCGCCCGACCATCCGGCCGGCAGCTGCCCGCCCTGCTCCGTCGTCAGGCAAGCGGTCCGGTCCGCGCCGACCCACACCGCACTGAAGAAAACCCAGTTCAGCACCTGCGGCACGGCCCAGGCGAGCAAGAGCAGGCTGGCCAGCGTCATGGCGGCATCTGTCGGCGTCGCGAACAGGTTCTTGCGAATCCAGGCGCCGGGACCGACCTGCGAACGGGGCGCAGCCTCGGCCAGGACCATTTCGGTGCGCACCCAGGACATGTCATGTTCGTCCATGGCTCACCTCTCCTTCAAGGCCATCTTGGCGTTGAACCAGTTCATGATCAGCGACGTGGCGATGCTTATGCCGAGATAGACGATCATGAAGATGACGACGACCTCGATCGCCTGGCCGGTCTGGTTCAGGATCGTGCCGCCGACCGCATAGAGGTCGGGGTAGCCGATCGCCACCGCCAGCGAGGAATTCTTCGTCAGGTTCAGATACTGGCTGGTCAGGGGCGGGATGATGATGCGCATGGCCTGAGGGATGACCACCAGGCGCAGCCCCGTCCCCCGCCGCAGGCCGAGCGCGGAATAGGCTTCGGTCTGCCCCTTCGGCACGCCCAATATGCCGGCGCGCACGATCTCGGCGATGAAGGCTGCGGTGTAGAAGGACAGGGCCAGATAAAGCGACAGGAACTCGGGCTTGACGTTGATGCCGCCCGTCAGGTTGAAGGTTCCTTTCTGCGGATACTCGACGGAAACCGGCAGGCCGGCCAGAAGGAACGCAAGAAGCGGCAGGCCGACGATGAGCGCCAGGCTTGTGAGGAAGACGGGAAACCGCTGGCCTGTCGCCATCTGCCGGGCCTTGGCGCGGCGCGCCACGTACCAGCTCAACGCGATGGCGACGACGAAGCCGGCGAACACCAGCCACGATCCGGGCCCCCACATCAATTTCGGGAAGTAGAAGCCGCGATTGTTCAGATAGGAGCCGGCAGGCAGGGACAGACTGTCGCGAACGCTCGGCAGAAGCGCCAGCACACCCTGATACCAGAACAGGATCACCAGCAGCGGCGGAATGTTGCGGAACAGTTCCACATAGGCCGTCGCCAGCTTGCGGATGAGCCAGTTGTTCGACAGGCGTCCGATACCGACGAGGAAGCCCAGTATGGTGGCGGTGACGATACCCGCCGCGGCGACGGCGGCGGTGTTCCAGATGCCGACCAGCAGCGCCCGGCCGTAGGAATCGTCGGACGTGTATTCGATGAGCCGTTCGGAGATATCGAAACCGGCGCGCCCGCGCAGGAATCCGAACCCGGTCGCGATGTTGGAGCGGTGCAGGTTGTCGATCGTATTCTGGACGATCCACCATATGCCGAGCGCGAGGGCAACGACCAGAACCAGTTGGAAAACGAAGCCCCGGACTCTCGGGTCGTAGATCAGGGACGCTCTTGCAGGTGCGTCGTGGATAGCCTCTTGTGCCACATGGTTCCCCTTACCGTGACGTCAACCCGGCGGCCTGTTCTTGTTGTGGCTCGCCGGGCAAGGAGGCCGGAGAGGGCACTCTCCGGCCTGGCCGGGCCGATCAGCGGATCGGCATGCCGTATTGCAGGCCGCCCTTCGTCCACAGGGCGTTGATGCCGCGAGCGATCTTGAGCGGGCTGCCGCTGCCGACGTTGCGCTCGAAGATCTCGCCATAGTTGCCTGTGGCCTTGACGATATTGACCACCCAGTCGTTGCTCACGCCGAGATCGGTGCCGATCTTGGTTTCGGCCTCCGAGCCGAGCAGGCGGCGGATGTCGGGATTGTTGCTGTTCTTCATCTCGTCGACATTGGCCTGCGTCACCCCCGCCTCCTCGGCGTTAAGCAGCGCGAAGTAGGTCCAGCGCACGATATGGAACCACTTGTCGTCGCCCTGGCGCACGGACGGGCCGAGCGGCTCCTTCGAGATGATCTCGGGCAGCACCACGTGGTCGTCCGGCGACGACATCTGCAGGCGCACGGCGTAGAGACCGGACTGGTCGGTCGTGTAGGCGTCGCAGCGGCCGGAATCGTAGGCGGCATTGGCCTCCTCGAACTTCTCGAACACGACAGGGTTGTATTCCATCTTGTTCCCCCGGAAATAGTCGGCGAGGTTGAGCTCCGTCGTCGTGCCGGCCTGCACGCAGACTGCGGCGCCCGAGAGCTGCAGGGCCGAATTGACGCCAGGCAGCTTCTTGGCGTTGATCATGAAGCCCTGGCCGTCATAGTAGGTCACCCCGGCAAAGTTCAGGCCGAGCGCCGTGTCGCGGTTGATGGTCCATGTGGTGTTGCGCGAAAGGATGTCCACTTCGCCCGACTGCAGGGCCGTGAAGCGGTCCTTGGCGCTGAGCCCGGTGAACTTGACCTTGGTGCCGTCGCCGAAGACGGCGGCCGCAACCGCGCGGCAGAAGTTGACGTCGAGGCCGGTCCATTCGCCCTTGTCGTTCGGCGCGGAGAAGCCGGCGAGGCCGGTGTTGACGCCGCACTGGATGAACCCCTTGGCCTTGACATCGTCGAGCGTGTCCGCCGAGGCGGCCGCTGCCATGAAACCGAACGCGGCCGCCCCCAGAATGCCGATTGCAATATTCTTCATCACCCACAGACCCTTTTCTGTTGTTCAGGCAAAACCCTGTTTTTTTCGTGTGAACGCAGCCAAACGTCCCCGGCCCACTTCCGAAGCGCGGCGAAATCTGCCGTTGAAAGGCTACCTCCCATTCACGGTACGTATCGAAGGCGATTATTCAAAGCAGGTCAAGAAAAATGACCAAACCGATAGCCGCACCGTATCAATCCGGCTGCCCGACGGTTCAGCCGCCTGGCCCAGCCCTATCCGCGCCGCTGGCGTGGCGGGTGCGGTTGCGCGGTTTGCGCCGCCGCACTATCCCATTCTTTTCCCATGGGGCACGCGATCATGACGAAGAACGACAGGCAGCAGGGCACCAACACGCGGCTGGCGCATGCCGGGCATGACCCTCATGGCTATTTCGGCTTCGTAAACCCACCGGTGGTGCATGCCTCCACCGTGCTCTATCCCGATGCCGCCACGATGGTCTCGCGCAAGCAGAAATACACCTACGGCACGCGCGGAACGCCGACCACCGACGCGCTGGCACAGGCCATCGACGAACTGGAAGGGTCCGCCGGCACCATCGTGGTTCCCTCCGGCCTCACGGCGGTGACTATCCCGCTGCTCGCCTTCGCCGCGGCGGGCGACCATATCCTCATCACCGATTCGGTCTATCACCCGACGCGGCATTTCGCCGACACCATGCTGACGCGCATGGGCGTGGAGGTGGAGTATTACGATCCTCACATCGGTGCGGGCATAGCGGGCCTGCTCAGGCCCAACACCAGCATCGTCTTCACCGAATCGCCGGCCTCCAACACCTTCGAGGTGCAGGACATTCCGGCCATCGCAAAGGCCGCGCGCCAAGCCGGCGCGGTGGTCATGATGGACAACACCTGGGCGACGCCGCTCTATCTCAGGCCGCTCGACCACGGCGTGGACATCTCCATCCATGCGGCGACGAAATATCCGGGCGGCCATTCCGACGTGCTGCTCGGCACGGTCTCCGCCAACCAGGCGTGTTGGGAACGGCTTCACGAAGGCTTCGTCACGCTGGGCTGCTGCGCCGGGCCAGACGACGTTTATCAGGTTCTGCGCGGCCTGCGCACCATGGGCGTGCGCCTGGAGCACCACCGCAAGAGCGCTCTGGAGATCGCGGGCTGGCTGGAAGGCCGGCCGGGCGTTGCGCGCGTGCTCCACCCTGCCCTGCCCAGCCATCCGGACCATGCATTGTGGAGACGCGACTTTTCCGGTGCCAGCGGCGTCTTTTCGATCGTGCTGGACGGCGGCGGGCAGAAGGAGACGCACGCCTTCCTCGACGCGCTTGAGATCTTCGGCCTGGGCTATTCCTGGGGCGGCTACGAGAGCCTGGCGGTGCCGGTCTTCCTGGGCGACCGCATCATCGCCAAGGGGCCTTACGAAGGCGGCCTGATCCGCCTGCAGATCGGGCTGGAGGACGCCGAGGACCTGAAGGCAGACCTGGAAAGGGGTTTGGCCGCGGCGGCGCGCTGAGGGGCCAAATCTTCGGGCCGAAGGGCCCGAGCCTGGATCGGGACTCTCAAGGTCCTAACCGCCTCTGCCATCATAGGCCTGGTCCGTCGCGCCGGCCGGCGCTCTCGCGCGCGCCGCAAGATACGCCTTCAGCGACTCGATCGCCGCGGGCGACCAGCCGTCCGCGCCCGCGACCGCGACCCAGGCATCGACATAGTGCTCCGGGGCATAGACATGGCCGTAGCCCATCGGCGTTCCGGTGGCCACCGCCATGTCGAGCGCCAGTTGCAGCATGGTCACCACCGGATACCATTTCAGTTCCGAAGAGACATCCGGGCCGCGCGGGGCCTCCAGCCAGGCCGGCCGGCGATAGAGATCGCGATAGTCGAAGAAGACGATCGGATCGCTGGCATATTGCAGGTAGACGATGCGCATCGGGCCCCAGGGCGAGCCGGGAGGAACCGTTCCTCCGGCCTGGTTCATGAAGCGGAAGAGGCGCCCGTCCCTGTATTCGGGCAGCCATTCGGGCGAGCCGGCGTTGCGGGCGTCCGTCACCGAGCGCCAGATCCTGCTTGCGAATGGCGGGCCGCTCCACAGCGCGCCGTCAACGGGGTCGCCGATCATCTCGAAGAGGTCCATCGATTTCTCGGAATTCATCGCACCGAGGCTGAGCCCCTGGAGATAGAGCTTCGGCCGGCGGTCCCTCGGCAGGCCGGTCCAGTAACGGTAGATCTCCCGGAAAAGTGCCCGGGCCGTTTCGCTGCCATATTCGGGTTGCACCAGGAGCGACAGCGGACTGCTCAAATAGGAATATTGCACCGCCACGCTGGCCGTATCGCCGTGGTGGAGATATTCGACCGGGTCCATGGCGGCCGGATCGACCCAGCCCGTCCCGGTCGGGGTGATGACGATCAGGATCTTGCGCTCGAAGCCCCCTGCCCGCTTCAGTTCCTCCAGCGCCAGTCCGGCGCGGGCCTCGGCCGTGTCGGCGGCGCGAAGGCCGACATAGACGCGAACGGGCTCCTTCGCCGGCTGGCGGGTGAAACTGCCGATCTCTTCGGCTGTGGGCGCCGAAGCGATGAATTCGCGGCCGGCGCGGCCAAGCTCGTTCCATCTTATCAGCGAAGCTGCGCTGCCGGTCTTGTTCGCATCGGTCGGCTGCGGACGCTCGGGCTCGATCAGGGCGTCATATTCGCGATAGGACGAATCGAGCACGCGAAAGACGGTGTTTGCCAGCAGATTGTTGCCCAGGGACCAGAACAGGACGGCGGTGAGGGCGAGGCCGGCCAAGGTCGCAACCCGCCTGGGCAGGAAGGACTGCATGCGGCCGGTTGAAAGGCGGGCCGCCAGGCCGAACAGGCGCGCGATCGCCAGCAGCACCGAGAATGTAACCAGCGCGATCACGCTCAGCTTCAGCGGATGCACGCTTTCGACCGGCTCCATGCCCATCGCCATGCGCACCGCGTTCTGCCATTCCGTCGCCTGCCGGAGAAAGACGATGGCCACGCCGATGCAGCACGCCAAAATCACCATATTGGCGACACGGCGCAGCTTCCCCCCCGGTTCGGGCAATTCCAGATAGGCCCAGACCCGGCGGCAAAGGACGCCCATCCCGTAACCGGCCGCAAGGCACGAGCCGGCCAGGATCCCCTGGGTGAGATAGCTTCTCGGCACGAGTGTCGGCGTCAGCGCGGCCGCAAAGAACAGGATGCCCAACGCGGCTCCGACGCCGGACATGGATTCCGCTCTTCGATGGAGGACTGTCGCCAGGTGCGCGCCGAACCGCAATTTCGCATGCCTTTCAAATCTTGACCGGCCGGCGGAGCCCGGCGGGTCGCAGGGTGCAACCCGCTTCGGGATACTGCCACAGGCCAGCGTGGCTGCAAGCGCCAAGCGGAAACCTGGCGATCCCATGGGCAACATTGGCGAAGCTAGAAGGAACGGTTGATGGCGGAGGGAGTGTCCGCGCCCGCGTGTAAACTATTGATATTGCGTGCTTAATTTCTTGCAATTTACCGTATTTTCCCTATTTTCGCTATGCCGGTTATGGCAACTGGAATCGGTATGGCCAGAAACAAACTTTCCGAAACACGGATTCGAACCCTTCCGGCAGGCATCCATTCGGATGGAGATGGCCTTTTCTTGCGTGTGCGCAAGGGCGGCTCGCGCCAGTGGTTTTTCATATATAGGCGAGGTACGGATCGGAAGGAGATCGGCCTCGGCGGATACGGCCAAGGCACCGCTCCAGTATCGCTGGCGCTTGCCAGAGAGAAGGCCGACGCCATCCGCGATCGTCTGGCACGCGGCGAAGACCTGATCCGGCGCCGCACCTTCTCCGAGGTAATGGAAGACGTCATCGCCGTGAAGACGGCCGGCTTTCGCAACGAAAAGCACAAGGCCCAGTGGAGGATGACGCTCGACAAGTATGCTGCGCCGCTCCACGCCAAACCGATTGCGGACATCACGCGCGACGACATCGTTGAGACGCTGAAGCCGATCTGGACGGAGATCCCGGAAACCGCCGACCGCACCCGCATGCGCATTGCCGCTGTCCTTGATCATGCCAAAGCGCGTGGACTGTACGCCGGCGACAATCCGGCCGACTGGCGCGGCGGTCTGAAAGAGCTATTGCCGGCCCGGCAGAAGCTATCTCGTGGTCATCACGCTGCTGTCGGCTACAAAGACCTGCCTGCCGTGATAGCGCGCCTACGCGCCTCAACGGGCGTTTCTGCGCGGGCTGTAGAGTTCGCCGCGTTGACGGCTGCCCGTTCCGGCGAGGTGCGCGGTGCCGTCCGCAGCGAATTTGATCTCGACCAGGCAATCTGGACCGTCCCCGCGGAGCGGATGAAGGCTGGCCGTGAGCATCGTGTGCCGCTCTCGGACCGGGCCATCGAGATCGTGAAGGCCGCAATACAGCGGTCGACATGCGACCTGATCTTCGAAGGCGGCATTGCCGGCAGGGGAATTTCCGACACGGCTATGGTTAAGGCCTTGCGCGCCGCAGGGGCTGGCGATGCTACCCTTCACGGGCTGCGATCCAGCTTTAGAGACTGGGCAGGCGACGAGACTCATTATCCGCGGGATCTGATAGAAACGGCCCTGGCGCATGTTCTGAAGGACAAGACCGAGGCGGCATATCGCCGATCTGACGCTTTGGCAAAGCGGCGTGCCCTCATGGAAGAGTGGGAAAAATATTGCACTCCTGCGAATAAAGAGGCTTGACACCGATTAATTTCCGGTGGGTGGTATTGACACTGCAGGCGGAATTGGCACTAATAGCGCTACGGGCACTGGATTTGACCAGATATTGATGCCTGTTCATGTGTCGCCTCCGTGCGGCGCCCTGCGGATTTTGCCGCCCACTTAGGCCAACAGGCCATTCCGTCACACCTAATCGAGTCTCACTGCGTGCGGATTCCATCCGCCGCGAAAGGAGTCAATATGAAGTCTGCGAACGACAACGCGCCGCTCATGGCGCCTAAAGATGCCGCTGCAGCCACGTCGCTCAGCCGCACATTACTAGCGCTGATGGCCGAGGCCGGGGAGTTCCCCCGACCTGTCAAACTCGGCCAGCGCAGGACAGCCTATGTCCGCGCCGAAGTCGAAGCATGGATCAACGAACGTATCGCGGCGAGGGCTGCGGCGTGATTGCCATAGCCCCCTAACCAGCCCGCCAAGGGCCACTAAGCAAGACCGGCGCCCAGCCGGCTTCACCTATTCCGACAACGGGAACACCATCAATGCGCATTAGATCAGCGCGACGGGTCTACCAAAGCCCGTCAGCGAGGGGCTTTCACACCCTCGCGAAATTCAACCTTCAAGTCACAGAAGACATCATGATTTGCGACTGCACACTGGTGCAGGCGCCAGATAAGCGCGTCCTTCTTTACGGGCCAGGCAATGGCTCCGGCGGCTTGAGTGTATCGCCAATGGCGCGCCATGAAATTGTTGAAATGGCGCTTGCCGCCGTGGGGATGAATACGAATGCCGCAGCCGCAATTTAGTCCAGACGAAACTCGTGACCTGATTTTCGGCATCTGCGATCGCCTATGCGACCACGGGCACTGCACTACCGATGTGGTGCTTGCGCCATCCGCGGACGATGGCGAGCCTGACTGGGAGCGCACCAGCCCAGCCAACGTGGAAGCCCTACCTGCAGACGAATGGCCAGACGACGAGCAGGCCGCCAGGCGCGCATGCGTCATCGTCAGCAACGTCGACGGGTGCGATCCAGAAACAACGCTGATTGTGCGCCTAGACCCTTCTCCGCATGTCCAGCACGTACACGGACCCGAGGCCGACCGCATCGTCGCTGAGCAGATTATCTTGCGCGACATCGAAGCCGAGCCGTCTATCCCGCCGAAAACAGATCTCATGAAGTCGCTCGATGCGCTGGCAGACAAGTTCGAGCGGGAGACGGAAGAAAGGCATGCCACGTTCGACCGCCTCGTGCCCTATGCCGAAGCCTACGGCGGAGAAATCCGCGGCAGCACATTGTTCGGTGCAAAGGTTGACGGCGCCCTCGGCCAGATTGCTTTCGCGGCCAGCGGCCGAGCATGGTTGTATACTGACCGCGGCTCCAAGCCGGTTGACCTGCCGGAAAAGAAGGCAGGCGACATCAAAATAATCGACCCCGCTGACTGGCATGGCCGCGCTATCCCGGATCGGAATTGGTACATCGACGGAATAGTCCCTGGCCGACAGGTGACCATTCTGTCTGGCGATGGTGGCACCGGAAAGTCGCTGCTCGCTTATCAAATAGGAGTCGCTGGCGCGCTTGGCATCGAGACTGTCGGCCTTGCGCCGGCCAAGGGTCGAGTTGTCTACCTTGCGGCTGAAGACGATGAAGATGAGTTAATACGGCGAGGCGACGACATCTTGCGCAATACGGGGCACAGCTTCGCCAACCTGAAGGGCCAGATGCGCATCATACCGATGGCGGGCCGAAATGCCGAACTGATGTTCATCAACCCGAACCGCGAGATGCAGACCAGCGACATGGCCGCCAAGATTGAAGAACTGGTCAGAGCATTCCGGCCGGAACTGCTGATACTGGATACCAGCGCCGACCTGTTCGGTGGTGACGAGAACAACCGGGTGCATGTGCGGTTCTTCGTCACCATGCTGCGGAGGCTGGCCATGGACCACAAGGTTGCGGTGCTGCTGCTTTCGCATCCATCCGTTGCGGGGATGATATCCGGTTCCGGCACGTCCGGCTCGACTGCCTGGAACAATTCGGTGCGCTCGCGCCTCTATCTCACTGCCGACAATGATGACGAAGACGTGCGCGTCCTGAAGGGAATGAAGGCCAACTATGGACGCAAGGGCGGCGAGATACGCATGCGCTGGCGGGAAGGTGCCTTCGTGCTTGACGACGGCAAGCCGTCCGCTGCGACTGGATTGCTGAACAAGCGCGCCGACGAGAAGTTTCGCGAATTGCTTTCCGCCATCAATCGCACGGGCCAACGCGTCGCCCCCACAAAGGGGATCAACTACGCGCCGGCCGTCATGGCAACGCGGCCGGATGCGGAGGGTATGACGAAGAAGGCGCTGGAGGGGGCAATGCAGCGGCTGTTGGCTGCCGGGCTCGTCAGGGTGGTTATGGACGGGCCGCCCTCGCGCCAGCGTCAGCGCCTTGTCGTTTCTGCGGAGGATTTCGGACCGGAGGCGGAGGCCGCTTAGGGCTTCCAGCATCTCTTCCACCACCCTTCCACCCCTGTTCCACCGGGTGTTCTTCCACCCCCCTATAACCCCCCGGTGGGTGGAAGCACCCACCCCGGCTGGAACGCCGGGGGGCACTCCCACCCATGAAGAGCCAGCCGCCACAAAGAGCGGTACGCAGCATAGGAGAGATCATGACCTACAACCTCCCAGCCATTCGGTGGCTGGCAAAGCAAGATCCAGAAGCGGCCCTGGCTGTGCTTCAACGCATACGTGACGAAAACTGCAGTTACGGTGCGGAGAAAACGCCTGCATATCTGGACCCAAGGGATCGCAGTGCCGACGACACGGAATCCCATGTTGTCCCCGACCATCCGTTGACATCGGAAACCATGGCGGAGCCGGTTCAGGATGGGCCGGACGAAATCTGGCCCGAGATGCTCCACGAGGTGAAGCCTGACATCCACTCCATGCTGCGAAGCGCTGGCGGCTTCGCCTGGCCGTGGTGTGGCGAGCGCTGGCGTAACAAGCGAACCGGCAAGGTGAGCAGGAGTGGTGGGCCGTGGGCATACACATATAGTCGTACACCGCATGCTGCCGCGCCGCACATCGTCACGCTGGGCGGGCTCACGTTCTACACGCGGCAAGGTGCCAGGCGCGGTGCCGATGGCGGGATGCTGGTTTCTTATGTTGACGATGCCGGCAATGTGCGATTCCCCACCTACAAGGCCAACAAGCCCCGCGGCGGGAGGCGGCCATACCGACTTGACGCTGCCGGATACCTGGCTCTGAAGCCGACAACGCCATCGCCGCTTCACGCGGAGTCGTATCAGCGCCCGCTCTCTGGCGAGCCGGCTCTGGCGCCGATGTATGGGCCGCTGGGTGGCGTCGAGGCCAACCGTGACACCCTGCGTGCGTTTGGCGTCGACGGGTCGGTGTCGTTTGAACGGCTGCACTTTCCGGCAACAAAATGCCCGACAGTGATTGCGAAGGGGGCTCGCTTCATTGCTGGCATATCGGGCCGCAGCCAAACCGCATCGCCCGCGGTGATCGGCAAGGTAGAGGAGCCGCCGAAGCTTGATACAAGGCACGCGGCTGTTATCGAAGAAGTGGCTTCCCGCGGGAAACTCGCATCAATCGGGCGACGGCTTGGCTATCGTGGCGGCTATGCCGATCGCGCAGGCGGCAAAGCCCTCTTGGACGCTGGAAAGGCGGTTCTGGCGGCAAATGACAATAATCTTAAGAAGGCCGCTGCATAGTGTGCCAAATCGCTCCTCCCCGGCGCGTATAATGTGAGGGAGTACGATCTCTCTGCCCATGCAATTTTAAGGAGCCGCCGGGCTCCTTCTTTTTTTGGCATTCCCACACCCCATCCGCCCCTGTCTTCTCCAGCGGCGTTGATCCCGGCCCTTGGCGTTTTTTTACCTTTCCGCCAAGGGCCGCCGGCTTTTTTTAAACCCCGCAAACTTGCGACAATTCAAATCTAACAAACGGGAGGTTTGTCATGTTGGCAGCCGCGCCGCCTGTCGGTATCGCCATTGGTGAACCGACATGGCTTCACACCCACAAATTCACAGTCAAACAGGTCTCGACCATCACCGCCACGCCGCAGGGTACGGTAAATTATTGGTCCTCCGTTGCCGACCTGTCCGGCTTTGCGCTCTACATCGTGCGAATGCACCGGCGCCTGTTCACCGCGCACGGCGTCTACGTCATCGCCATCCTCGCCGCGCTTGCGGCGGCTGGCGTCACGATCGGCAACGGCGTCATTAAGGCCGTACTGGAAACCGTCCACCATGACGGCCAGCCGCGCCTGCCGGCACTGTTCGATCAGCTTCACTTGACCGAGGGATTCGTTACCACCGAGGTCGAACTGTCGCAGATCTGGATGGAGGTCTCCACTAAGCTTGAGGCGCTCCATGCTCAATAGGCTCCGCCGCCTTCTAGGCGTCCGTTCATACGACGGAGCAGCTGGTGGCCGCCGCTGGCGAGGGCAACCTGCTATGCCGCTGCAGCAGCAGTCGATGCTGGCCAGCCGCGGCACGCTCGCCTCCCGCGCGCGTTACCTGGCCGGCAACAATGCGCTGGCCGCCAGCGCTGTCGAGGCATGGGTTTCAGCCCTGGTTGGCACCGGCGTCAAGGCACAGGCCCAGCATCCCGACGATGCGATCCGTGCCGCCCTCAACCTTGCGCACGAACTCTGGACCGACGAGGCGGATGCCGACGGGCTGACGGACTTCTATGGCCTGCAGGCTCTTATGGTCAGGCGGCTGGTGATTGACGGCGAGTTGTTTGCCATCCTCGGCAATGTCGACGATCGGCTGCGCATCCGCGTGGTTGAAGCAGAGCAAGTGGACGGAAGCCTTAACCGCGACCTTGCTTCTGGGCGCATCGTGCAGGGCGTGGAGTTCGATCGGGCCGGGCGGCGTGTCGCATACCACGTCTACCCCGAGCGGCCCGGAATGCCGTTTGCCGTCGTTCAACAGCCGGTGCGCATCCCCGCTGAGGATGTCGCGCATCTGTTCCGGCCAGAACTACCGGGCCAGGTCCGCGGCATATCGTGGTTCGCGCCGGTCATAATGCGGATGGCGGACCTCGACGGCTGGCGCGATGCGCAATTGATGCGCCAGCGTGTCGCCGCCACGCTCGCCGGCTTCGTCACCACGACGGACGGCAGCGGCGCGCCCTTCGACGGCGAACAGCGCGGCGCAAACCTGATCGGCGGCCTCGAACCCGGAACATTAAAATACCTCGACCCAGGCCAGGACATCCGCTTTTCGACGCCCGCCAACGTCGGCGCCGAAGTGATCGACTTCGCCACGCTGACCGAACGGGAGATCGCGGTCGGCCTCGGCCTGCCGGCATCGATCCTGACCGGCGACCTCAGTGATGTGAACTATTCCTCCATCCGGGCCGGCCTCGTCGAGTGGCGCCGCCGCATTGAGGCGTTGCAGCACGGTGTTCTGGCATTCCAGGCGCTGCGCCCGATCTGGAGGCGGTGGGCGACGCTTGAGGTGCTGTCAGGTCGCGTTGAAACGACGGTCGACGCAGCAATGGGCGTGAAGTTCATAGTGCCCAAGCAACAATGGGTCGATCCGGCGAAGGACGTGCAGGCCGAACTCGACGCCATCGCGGGCGGGCTCATGTCGAGGCGGGAAGCCGTCACGTCGCGCGGCGTGGATGTCGAGGCGCTCGACGCCGAGATCGCCGCCGACAATCAGCGCGCAGCCTCCCTGGGGCTGACGTTCCAGCACCGCCCCGCCGCGAACCAAAACCAGCCGCCTGCAGCTGCGGCCTAACATCAGGAGACAACATGCCCGAACCGAACGGCCCGTTGACGCGGGCCGCACCCCTTCGCGCGTCCTCATGGAACGCCGAAACCTACACCGTGGATGCCGTCCTTTCGACGGGCGCTGCGGTCGAGCGATACGACAGTCGCGGCGCCTACGACGAGGTGCTGTCGCTGGACCAGCAATGGCCGGCGAGCATCCCGCTACTGGATTCGCATTCTCGCGGTTCCGTCGACGATCGCCTCGGCGAAGTCGTTGACATCAAGACTGTCGGCTCAGAACTGCGCGGAACGGTACGCCTGTCCAAGCATAATGAGCGGGCAAAACGCGTCGCGGCCGAACTTACCGACGGCGCGTCCTACGGCGTCAGCATTGGCTACGCTGTCACCAAATGGTCTGAGACCGCCAAAGGCCGCAGGCGCACCAAGACTGCTGTCTCTCTCGACCTCCTCGAAGCATCCCTCGTCACAATCCCGGCCGACAGCGGCGCGGGCCTTAGGAGCAATTCTCACATGCCTGAACAGATTATCGAGTCCCAGCCCGTCGTCGCTACGCGCGCTGAAATCAACACCGAAATTCGCAGCATCGCCAAGACCACTGGCCTCGACCAGTCATGGATTGACAGCCAGATCGACGCCGACGCCACGCTCGACCAGGCCCGCGCCGCTGCACTCGACGCCATGAGCAAGCGCTCCCCGGCAATCAGCAACATCACGGTCGGCACCGACCACACCGACCCGGCCAGCATCCGCTCGGCAATGGCCGACGCGCTCGCGCATCGCCTCGCCCCCGCCGCCTGCAAGCTGGAAGGCAGGGCGGTCGAGTTCCGTGGCCACCGCGTGCTCGACATGGTCGGCGATCTTGCTGTCGCATCCGGCGAGCGCGTCAATCTTCGCGATCAGGACGGCCTGCTTCAGCGTGCGGTCGGCGCACACTCCACCAGTGATTTCCCGCTGCTGCTGTCCGATGCCGCCAACAAGGCGCTTCTCGCGCAGTACCAGGTGGCCGCCCCGACCTATCGCAAATGGGCCGCCCGCAAGCCCTTCGTCGACTTCAAGGATCACCAGTTCCTGCGCGTCGGCGACTTCCCCGCCTTTAGGGAAATCGGCGAGGGCGGCGAGGTCAAGTACGGCACCATCAGTGAGAATGCGGAGAAGGTCCGCGCCAAGGAGTTCGGCACCGGCATCGCCATCGGTCGACGGGCGCTAATCAACGACGACCTGTCGGCTCTGTCGGACTTCAGCAACGGTCTCGCCATCACCGCGGCCAATGACGAGAACAAACTGGCCTATGGCGTAGTGAAGGCGAACGCGGCGCTGTCGGATGGCAAAGCGCTCTTCCATACCGACCACGCCAACCTACCTACCGCAGCCGCGTTCGGCGCGACGACCATTGCCGCCATGGTCAAGGCCCTGCGCGCGCAAACCTCACTGGACGGCCTGCCGTTGAACCTGCAGCCCGCATATCTCGTCGTCGGCCCCGACCTGGAGGTCGCGGCGCGCACGCTTCTCACGGCAATCGCCGCCACCAAGACTTCGGACGTCAACCCGTGGGCAAACTTTGCCGAACTGGTCGTTGACGCGAATCTCGGCGCCACCGAGCATTACCTGTTCACCTCCCCGGGCGCGGCGCCCACCGTCGTTTACGGTTACGTCGCCGGCTCGGAAGGCCCGCAGGTCCGCACCGAGCGGGATTTCGACACGCAGGCGGTGAAGGTCGCCGCCGGTCTCGACTTTGCCGTGGGCGCCATCGACTTCCGCGGCGCGGTCAAGAACGCCGGCGCGTAAATGACCCACGCCGAGCTTCTAGAGCAGCGGGCCTCTCTGATAGAGGCCCGCAACAGCGGCGCGCTCCGTATCGTCTTCCACTCCGGCGGCACTCGACGCGAAGTCGAATACCGATCCGTTCGGGAAATCCAGGCGGCCATCGACGCCATCGACCGTGACATCGCGGCCAATGCCGGCACGCGCATCAATGTCTTCTATCCCACCTTCTCGAAAGGCTTTGACGAATGAAGAACTTCATCTCCAGCGGTGACATCGTTACCGTACCCGCTCCAGCCAATGTGAAGGCAGGCGATCTTGTTGAGGTCGGCAAGCTGGTCGGCGTTGCCTGCGCAGACGCCGCATCAGGTTCGCCGGTCAACATCAAGACCAGCGGCGTGTTCTCAGTGAAGAAGGTCTCTGCCCAAGCATGGACCGTTGGCGCGCTGGTCTATGTCGACGGCGGCGAGGCTACCACCACGGCCAGCACGAATACCCCGCTAGGTCACGCGCTTGCCATCGCAGCGAATCCCAGCGCAACGGGCATCGTGCGGCTGGGCGGGAAGGCTGCCTGATGTTCGCCGCGCTTTCCAGCTTCGCAGCCCGCGTGGCTGCGCAGCGGCCCACGCTGCCCGAGGGCAAGCCGCTGCAGCCCATCCCCAGGATCGGCACGCCGATCACAGTGAACGTCAAAATCGAGGACCACCGCAATGCACACAATCAAGCTTAATACGCCGATCACAGATGCCGGCAAGACCTACACCGAACTGACGTTCCGCGAGGCCAAGGTCGGCGATCTGGTGTTGGCCGACGCCGTGCAGGGCGAGGTTGCGAAAATGCTGGCTATCCTGGCCGGCATGTCGGGCACCACGCTGAATGCCATGCGTGAACTGTCGATGGCGGACTTCAAGCGCATCTCGGCGGAGGTCGCACACCTGATGGGGGAATCGGAAGCGACGGTGTCATAGACGCCGTCGCACTTGTCGCATCAGAATTGTCAACGCCCATTTCAGAAATAGAAGCCTGGCCGACAGCCAGGCTTTCTCTTTTTTACGACGCAGCCGTCCGGCTGATCAAGGCGAAGAACGGAACCTAGAATGGCCACCAAAGAATCTCGTCTTATCGTCAGTCTAATCGACAGGCTGACCGCGCCGGCTCGTGGCGTTGCCGCCGCCATGGATCGCCTCACGGCTGCCAGCAGGGCCAACGCGGCTCGCCTGGCCGCTGTGCGCGGCCAGATGCTGGACGCCGCCGCAGGCGCGATGGTGCTTTACAAGGGCATCTCCGCGCCGGTGAAGGCGGCCATGGCGTTCGAGTCGAAGCTCGAAGACATCGGCCAAAAGATCAACGCTCCGATCAAATCCCTGCCGCAACTCGGGCAGGAAATCCGCAAGGTAGCCCGCGACACCACGCAATCGGCATCGGCCATGGCCGAGGGCATGGATATCCTGGCCGGCATGGGCGCGGGCCGTGACGACGCGCTCGCCCTGCTCAATCCGATCGGTAAGGCGGCCACCGCCTACAAGGCCGACGTCGCCGATCTTGCCCAGGCTGGTTACGCCGCGCTCGACAATCTGAAGGTGCCTGCGCTGGAGTTCGGCAGGGCGCTGGATGTCATGGCCGTGGCCGGCAAGGAAGGCGCCTTCGAGCTGCGGGACATGTCGCGGTACTTCCCGCAGCTCGGCGCCGGCTACCAGGCCCTGAAACAGACGGGCGTTCCGGCGGTGGCCGATCTGTCGGCGGCCTTGCAGATCGTTCGCAAGGGCACCGGCGACAGCGCCAGTGCCGCGACCAACCTTTCGAACATCCTGCAGAAGATCAACGCGCCGCTGACGCGCAAGAACTTTGCCAAGATGGGCGTCGATCTCGAAAAGGAGATGGCCAAGGCGGCGAAGAAGGGCATGACGCCGATCGAGGCCATTGCCGAGATCACGAACCGGACCCTGAAAGGGGACCTTGGCCGGCTCGGCGACCTGTTCAACGACGCTCAAGTGCAGCAGGGTTTGCGTCCGCTGATCCAGAACATCGAGGAGTATCGCCGCATTCGCGCGGCGGCTATGGCTGCGCAAGGCGTGGTCGAAGAAGATTACCAGCGCCGGCTCCTCACCGGCGAGATGGCCGCAAAGCGCTTTTCCATCGCCGTGGAGAACATCAACAATGCCGTCGGCGCTGCCTTGCTGCCCGCGCTTTCCGATCTTGCCGGCGCGCTGGTGCCGATCGTCAACCGCATGGCCGACTGGGCCGAGGCCAATCCGGCGCTGACGCGTGGACTGGTTACCGCGATGTCGGCCCTGGTCGGCTTCAAGGTTGCCGCCATCGCCGCCAATTATGCCGGCCTGTTCATCAAGGGCGCGTTCCTCGATGCCGGCATTGCCGCGCTGTCGGCCGCAAGGTCGCTTGGAAGCATCGCTATCGCGCCCGTTGTGGCAGGGTTCAACGCGCTTCGGACCGCGATGATCGGCTATGCCGCCGCAGCCGCAGTAGGCGGCCACGGTGCGGCGCTTTCGGCGATGGGCGGAAGCCTGCTCAGTTTGCTCAATCCGCTGCGGCTGGTGACCGCCGCATTCCAGGCGCTGAAGTTCGCCGTCATTGGGACGGGCATCGGCGCCATCGTCGTCGGCATCGCAATGGCTGGCGCGTGGATTTACAATAATTGGTCCGGCATCAGCACCGCCTTTGAGGCGTTCAAGGGGGCGTTTTCTCGCGCGATCGAACCAGTCATGCCTACCCTTCAACCGGTGCTGGACGGGTTCTCCTGGCTATGGGAGAAGGTTTCAAGCCTGCTCGGCCCGATAGACGAAATGGGCGGCGGGTGGACACGAGCCGGCCTTGCTGCCGGGACATTCGTCGGCGATACCCTCAAGGCAATAATTGAACTGCCCGGCAAGGTCGCGGCCTTTGCCGGCGACATGCTCAAATCCGGCATGACGCTGGCGCAGTCGATGTGGGACGGCATCAAGGCCAAGATCGATGAGATGCTGGCATGGTTCAAGGGTCTTCCCGGGCGCATCATCTCCGCCATCGGCTCGATCGACATCGGCTCGCTGATCAAATGGCCGTCGCCGCCGGCCTGGCTGTCCCGCATGTGGGGCGGGGGCGATACGGTGCGGGTCGACGGTCCCACCGTGGACGGCGCGCGCGCCTCGGGCGGTCCCGTGCGGGCCGGCGGCTCTTATCTTGTCGGTGAGCGCGGGGCGGAGATTTTCAGACCGCGTCAGAGCGGAACGATCGTGCCCAATCACGCTATCGGCGGTGGCGGCGTTACCAATTACAACACGTTCAACATCAACGGAGCGAACATGGATCTTAATGCTGTGGTCAGCGCCGTTGTCGAACGGCTGTCGCGGGCAACGAGATCATCCGTGCAATCGCAATTTATGGGGGCATATTGATGCATCCGATCATTGAAGTAACTGTTGACGGCACCCCCGTCGCCGGGGCGTTCTATGAGCGCCTCATCGACATCAGCATTGTAGATAAAGAGGGAATAGCGTCAGACACGTTTAGCGCCAACCTGAACGACGGCCCGCCAGATTTTCTAGCCTTGCCGCGCACCGGGGCCATTGTCGACATTCGACTTGGCTATCGAGAAACTGGCGTTGCCAGTGTGGGGCGATTTACCGTTGACCAGATCAATGGGAAATGCCTCCCCTATAGCGTTAGCATCTCCGGCAAGGCGGCCGATCTGCGCGGCGATGGCCTGAAAGAGCGCAAAGAGCGCCACTGGGATAAGAAGCTGAAGGACATTGTAGAGGAGGTTGCGGGTGAGTGCGGCTTATCCGCCTCTGTAGATTCCGAGATCGGCGAATATCAATATGAATGGTTTGCACAACAGGACGAATCCAATATCGCGTTCTTGGAGCGATTGGCTAAGCGGCATAATGCTATCTTCGCTGTCAAGCAGGGTAGGATGATATTCTCGAAACGAGGCGGCGGTACATCAGTCAGCGGGGCCTCCCTTGGCTCCGTTATTGTGACGCCAAGCAATATCGTTCAGGGAACATGCAGTTTCGAGGCGCAGGACGGTGACCGCTTCCAGAAAGTGGTCGCTTACTATCAAGACAAAGACAAGGCCGAGCGCGTCGAGGTGGAGGCCGATGCTGACTCCGAAGCCGATGGCGTCTATCGCATCACCGAGCCGTTTGCTGACGTGGCTGAAGCTGACAAAGCCGCTCATTCGAAAGCTAAAGACCTGCAGCGTGGGCGCGGCTCCGCTTCCGTCACGATCGTCGGAGACACATCTGTTATCGCCGGAGCGCCGTTGCTGTTCTCAGGTGTTCGGCCCGGGCTCGACGGCGTGCCGTACATTATAGATTCCGTGACGCACGAATATTCCAAGAAGTCCGGGTTCACGACGAAAATCAGCGCCAAGCTGTATGACGGCAAGTCGGCTAGCGGTGCCGACAAAAGCAAGGGCGGCAAGGTCGCGCCCGATGCTCCGGCGGGAACACCGACAACCCCTGCGGAGTTCTTGCAGCCCCGAGCTACAGGCATCGGGCACGCCTGATATGACAACCATAAGCATCACCTGGGCCGACGCCGAGTTGAAAAAGTTCGGCGAGCGGCTCGACCGCCTTCAGCGCGAGTTCCCGAAGGTGATCCCTCGTGAGGTCAACAAGGTCGGCAATCGGGCCAAGACCCAGGTCATCCGCAACCTGACGGCGCAGACTGGCCTGCCGCGCAAGACCATCGTAAAAGCCGTCGACGTCACCATGGCCGGCGGCAAGCGCCTCAGCTACGACATGGTGACGCGCGGCGGCAATATCCGCCTCAAGTATGTCCGCCCAGCCGAAAGCAAGGCAGGCGTAAGGGCCTCACCTTGGAACAGGCGCACCCTGTTCGCCGGTACCTTCATTCTGGGCGGCGCATTCCCGCAACGGCACGGCCTGGTCAAAGGCGGCCACGTCATGCGCAGACTAGACACATCCGGCACCAAGCTGACGTTCGCGCGCTCTGGCATGTTCATCCCGACCGAGATGACGGCGGGCGCCACTGCGGCCGCCTTTGAAGCGACGGCCGCTCCCCTCCTGCAGGAGCGTATAGGCAAGGTGCTCGACAGGCTCGTGCCGTAGCCGGCCCGCAGCAGGGGCGGCCCATCTGTTGCAGTTGTGCAACACTGGCCCAACGGGTCCTTCCCACTGTTGGGCCAGCGGGGGCGCGCGACCCCGGAATATCGCTCTAGGCAATTTTTCCTAAGGGGGGATGAAATGAACGACACGGTCGGAGCCGGCGAACTGGCCGGCTGGCTTGGCGTGTCTAGCCAAGCCATTGCCGCATTCGCAAACGACGGCAAGGTTGTCCGCCTCAGCCGCGGCAAGTACGATCTTAAAGCATCGGTGCACGCCTACACCTCCCACCTGCGAGAGGTGGCTGCCGCACGAGGCGGCGCCAATCAAATCCTCGACCTGACGCAAGAGCGCGCGCGCCTCGCCCGTGAGCAGGCGGACGGCCAGGAGCTGAAGAACCGGCAGTCGCGCAAGGAGCTTGTTCTTGCCGCGGACGTCGAGCGCGAGTGGTCAGACATCTTGCGCAAGGTGCGCGCCGGCATCCTGGCCGTGACCAGCCGCGTGCGGGCCGCTGCGGGGCTTACCGCGGCCCAGGCGGTCGAACTCGACGCCGAACTGCGGCGCGCATTGACGGATCTTGGAAATGATTCACACGACGAGACGGGCGGCGCTGAAGGCGCTGATCCCGCCATTGAAGGTGCCCCTATCGGAATGGATTGAGGGCAACCTGGTACTGCCGGACGATGTGTCGGCGCTGCCCGGCAAGGTGCGGCTCTATCCCTACCAAACGGGCATCGCCGATGCCATCTCGGACCCGCTGATCGAGCGTGTCACGGTCGTGAAGAGCGCCCGCATCGGCTACACCAGTCTGCTGGTGGGCGCGCTCGGCCACCACGTCGTGAACGACCCCGCGCCGGTGCTCTTCGTGCTGCCGACCGAGGACGACGCCAAGACCTTCGTCACCAGGAACGTCGAGCCGACCTTTGCGGCCTCGCCTGCGCTGACCCGCGCCCTGTCCGGCGACATGGTGGAGAAGAACCGCAACACCATGCTGTCCCGGCGCTTTCCTGGCGGAAGCCTGAAGGTGGTGGCCGCGAAGGCACCGCGCAACCTGCGTGGCCTCAACATCCGCGTGCTGATCGTCGACGAGACGGACGCCATGGAAGTCACGGCCGAGGGCAACCCGGTCCGGCTTGCCGAAATGCGTACGCAACAGTTTGACGACCGCAAGATCGTGGTCGGCTCGACACCTATCTACACCGAAACCAGCTTGGTGCTGGCCGAATATGCCAAAAGTGACCAGCGGGTGTTCGAGGTGCCTTGTCCGCATTGCGGCGATCACCACGTCATTGAATGGAAGGACATCCGCTGGCCTGAAGGCGAGCCGGAGAAAGCCGCCTGGTGGTGTCCCTCCTGCGGCACGGAAACCGCCGAGTCCTACAAGGCCGGCATGGTCGCCAAGGGCCGCTGGCGCGCTACCAGGCCCGACGTGAAGGGCCATGCGGGTTTCCGTATCAACAGCCTGGTGTCGCCGCTGGGCAATGCTGCCTGGGGCAAGCTGGCGGCCGAGTTCCTGGCGGCCAAGGATCGGCCCGACGAACTGCAGACATTCATCAACCTGGTGCTTGGCGAAGGCTGGCGCGAGGCCGGCGAGGAACTGGACCAGGATGCCCTGGCGGCTGGTGCGGAGCCGTTCGGGCTTGGCGGTGCCGAACAGCAGCCATTCCCGCGGGAGGTGCTGGCGATCACCGCCGGCGTCGACGTACAGCGGGACCGCATCGAGGTAACATTCATCGGCTGGGACGAAGACAGGACGGCCTATGTGCTTGGCCACAAGGTGCTGTACGGCCTGCCGGCAGACGCCGAGACCTGGGCTGATCTCGACGATCTGCTCAAGATGAAGTGGAAGCATCCGCTTGGTGGCGAGATTGGCATCGATGCCGTTGCGGTGGACTCCAGCGACGGCGAGACCATGGAAGCGGTCTACCGCTTTTGCCGGCCGCGAACGCACCGCAAGGTGTTCGCCATCAAGGGTGACGGAGGCCGCCGGCCCTGGATCGAGCGGACCCGAAACAAACAGGCCGGACTGCTGTTTATCGTCGGTGTCGACGGGCTCAAGGGCCACATCTTCAGCCGGGTGACGCGCGGCAACACAATGCGGTTCTCGAAAGACCTGCCGCCCGTCTGGTTTGAGCAATTGACCGGCGAGCGGGCCGTGATGCGGCGTGTTGGCGGGCAGATGGTCCGCAAATGGGAACCTGTGCCCGGCCGCCGCAATGAAGCGCTCGACTGTACCGTGTACGCCTTCGCTGTGCGGGAGCTTTTGAACATCAACTGGTCCAGTCGCGCCGAGCAACTCGCGACGGGCCTCAAGGTAGCGCCGCCGCCAAGAGCAGCGCCGTCGAACTGGATACAGACAGGCGCCATATAGGCGCCGGAGGGAGATGAGGATGATCAACGACATCCGCGTAATGAGTGTCGAACTCTGCAGCGGCAGCAGCAACCGCCTGGCCTTCTGCAAGATTTACGTCAACGGCGTGGTGGTCTCGAACATCGATGTTCACAATAATACCAACGGCACGCTATCTATCGGCGTTCCCAAGTTGTGGGAGCCTGGCGCTCCGCCCGGTAAGCGTAAGGCTTCCGTGCACTTCAGCGACGGGGTGTTCGGCGATGTGCAGCGCGCCGCCATTCAGGCCTATCGGACCCTTGCGGGCGACGGGGCATCGGTGCCTGCAACGCACTCCCAGCCAGCCGCCGACGAGGATGACGACGCCGGTCTGAAGCGGGCGATCGGCGAGACAATGGAAAGGGCGGGGTTGTGATGATTACAAACATGCAAATCGTGAACCACGTCCGTGATGATGAGCTACGTGTGCTCGCGATCTTTAATTTGGACGGTTGGGGCGACTGGCCGTGCCAATTGTGCGCCGACAATGAAAAGCAGGAATTTTTTGCGCTTGGAATGAACAGGACTGGGGGCGACCTGGGATGGGTAAGGTTGTCAGCTCCCGTAGTAGATGCCGCCATCGCCGTTTACGACGCCGACATGACAGCCATCTTCGGCGATGACTGGCGCAACATTCAAGACGGCACTGCACGGGTGCTGGAGTGGGTATTCACCCGCGCGGCTTAGGGTGCCAATCTAATCCAAGATTGCGTGCGATTTGATTTGGCTTCGCATATTCGAGGGATGACGCCAGTGCATCAAGGGCTGCCAACGCGGATTCTTTCAGCGATTCGTCGCCCGGCCGAAATATGGATGCGGAAAGATAGTATTCCTTGCTCTTCTCAACTGCGAGGTCAAGTAGACGCTGTACTTCCTGATCGGATTCCATCAAGTGAAGTATGTTGTCACGATGGGAATCGGCGTTCGAGACGTCACCGTCTACACTTGATATGTTCGCGGAGCGAATGTCTTTCCGCCACATATCGATATTGCCGGCTATTGGTTCTGGTAACATCATCCCCTCCCTGTTCCCGCGCCGATCTTGGCACGGCAGGGAGGGGAGTCAAGAAAAGCGGCCCGGCGGGGTGGGCTTGGCGGAGGGGCCGGGCCGCTACTGCGGGTGGCAGTGTAAGAACATTAAGGGAACATTCGGTGGGGAGTCAAGGCGTACAAAGCCCTCGACCCCAACCGCACCATCCACTGCTCAACGCCTGACGGGGCGGAGCGGCGGCGAAGAAACTACGAGAAATTCTCGCAGTTTAGGCGGGAGGGGGAACAAGGATTTTGCTTCCGAAGTGGCCGCCGTGGTCGGCAACGGTCGCAATCCTGAATCGGTGAAGCGCGATGTTCAGTTAAAAATCGCCCGCGCCCGCGAACTAGGCGCTGACATTCACCGCATTGCCGGCACGTCACTCGACAAAGGCGTTGAAATGGACGCGCTCATCAAGCTGCCAGCAACACAGCGTGCCGCTATCATTGACCGCACGGTGGTCGGCGACGGCGATCACCCGCAAACGTCTCCCTTCGCGTGTGCGCGCGAGTCGACAGGGCCTCGAAGGACAAATACCGCGAACTCTCGGTATGTCTCCCTTCGCGCGTGTGGACTGCTGGTACAAATCACTGGGTCTGTTTTCGACCCGGTGGTCTCCCTTCGCGCGCGGTCGGGGGGCGGTAGTTGATCTTGTTGGCTTTTTTGGGCGATCTGGCACTGAACAGTTCCGCCCGATCATCGCGCGTGGCTACTCCGTGAACGCAATTTTGCGCTGGCCGGCTGCCGTTAGTAACGGCAAATCGGCCGAAAAATCTCAATGGTTTCAGCCCTGCCGATCACGGAGGCGAACGCCCGGGCCGCTACTCGGCAGCTTGCACAGGCACAGGCAGGAAGCCTTTCGCCTCTAGATCTTCGGTGATGATCTTCTCCACATAGTTCGAGACCGTCCGCTTGTCGGCCCGTGCTGCCTCCTCCAGTGCGTCCTTTGTTGCCGGCGCAATACGCAGCGCCAGACTTGCTGTCTTTGCCATTGGTTCCTCTGCGTGGTGATATGGATGTATTACGATGTAGGACATTTTGTGGTTGACTGCCATACCCCATTATGTAATGCATTGTAATGCATCGCATTACGAAAAGGAATTAGGCATGTCCACTGAAGTTACTTCCACGTCAACGACCGGCAAGCACGGCAAGCGCGCCATCTTCAACGAGGCGGATGAGGAACAGCTGGCTGCCTGGAAGCGCGGGGAAATTGAGTTGTGGCGTATGGATATAATGGTGGATGGAGAGTGGGTGACACGATCCATGTACACTAGGCGCGATGTCGACCGGGAGATTTTCGAATGAGCCTTTCCGATATCCAAGCCAAGCGCCGCGAGAATCGGCGCATCATGAAGACCGCCGAGGGCGAACTACTGGACCTATGCCGCCAACTGGAAGACGTCCTGGCGGTCATGGCGTACCGGGCGAGGCGGGCTTAGAATCAACGCAGCCACCTTCCGGTCGAAACCCGTTGCCGCAGCGCTGCGTTGAGGCCCGTCGTTCGAAAGAGCGGCGGGCTTTCCGTTATGTCAAACGGCGAAAAATCCCAAAAAACATAATAAAATCAATGGCCATGGCGGAGGGAGTGGGATTCGAACCCACGGAGACATCGCTGCCTCGCCGGTTTTCAAGACCGGTGCCTTAAACCGCTCGGCCATCCCTCCAACTGGTTGACTTCGTTACGGTTATTGGCCTTTTCGTAACGCCCGCGAAGGCCGTTTGCAACCAATTGGTCTTCCGAGCGCTGCTTTTAGCCATTTGCAACGCCGCGTCAACTTGCCAGGCCGCACTTCCCGCAAGCACCCGCCGCGTTCGTTCATGCGACGGCAGCGCAGCCGAGGGCGTTTTTTCCGCTTATGCCGGGTTCACGTGGCGGCGCCGCGATCCTCGCTGGCAACGGAACCTCCGCCCGGGCGCGGCGTTGAGTGTCACACGGGGCTGGAGGTACTTCCATGCACGAAGGCTGGTTTGCCGAACCGGTGGCCATTACCGTCGGGATCGTCGGCGATATCCATCACATTTCAAGCGCCCGCCAGGCCGCGGCGCTGCTCACCCAGCATTGGCCCGACGCCGGCACGCCGAAATATCGGGCCGCGCGCCAGGCCTGCCTGGCGGCGGTTCATGGCGAAAGGCCCCCCGACGTCGCAAGGGCCGCCTTCATCGAGGCGGCGCGCGAAGCGCGCATCCTGGTGGACTGACCCTCCGGTTCAGTGCCGGCAGCGACGCGCCGCTCAGCGCGTCGGGCGCCCCCGGGATTCGACATCGGCGGAAAGGCGCAGTTCCCGCAGCGGCCGCACCTTGCGCGTGGTCTCGTCGTAGAGCGGATGCGCCTTGTAGGCGGCCAGCGCCGCCTGATCCTCGAACTCGGCATAGACCACCAGGTTGACCTCGTCCGACAACGGATCGACCTTGGTGTTGGCCACCACCTCGAAGAAGTTCGAATGTGGGATGTCGCCGAGCGCCATCAGCCCCTTGCGCACGGCCTCCACCTCGTCCTTGTGCCGGACGCTGAAGAAAACGATATGCCGGATCAAGCGGCCTCCTTCGCGCGCGGCCTCCCGGAGACACCGGCAACGCCGCGCAGGTTCAACGAATGTTCGACAAGGCGGGTTTGTCGACCAGCGGCCCTTCCGCGTCAACCCATGCGCGCGCTGCCTGCGGCGCCAGGCCCCGCGACGAATGCGCTCAGCCGGCCACGTAGGTCACCGCCTGCTTCAGCCCCTTGACGCCGGCGTCCATGTAGCGGCCCTGATTGTAGAGCCCGTCCCAGATCAGGAAGAAAGCGAAGGCGACGATGACGATGACGTAGCGCATGGCCAAGCGCTAGCGCATTTCGGACGGCACCGCCATAGCCGCTCCCGTTCCGGCCCTGCCCTTCCCCGTCTTTTTGCGATCGTCATTCAAGGGATTGCGACCCGAAACACGGCCCCCATGTCGCCGAAGGAACGCCCAGGGCGCCCGCCCGGGCGTAGGGTCTCCACAAATTGCAAGGAGGTGTCCGTGACCGCCAGTCCCGACGAACAGGCCCGCTCCGGCGCGGCATCGCACACGGCCGCCGGCGGGGACGGCATCCGGCAATGGCGCAAGGCCGAGCGCGAGCGCCTGATCGCCGCAAGGCTCGCCCTGCCGGCAGATACAAGGGCGGCGCTGTCGGCAAAACTGGCCGAAAGGCTGGATGACGAGATCGGCGACGTGCGCGGCCGCATGGTCAGCCTCTACTGGCCGTTCCGCGGCGAGCCGGATCTGCGGCCGTGGCTGGCCTCGATCAACAGGCGCGGCGGCCGCACCGCCCTGCCACTGGTGGTGGAAAAGGGCAAGCCGCTGGTCTTCCGCGCCTACGCGCCCGGGGACCGACTTGAAAAGGGCGTGTGGAACATTCCGATACCGGCCGAGGGCGAGGCGGTGCTGCCGGATATCGTCATCTCGCCCGTGGTCGGCGTCGATCCGCGCAACTACCGGCTGGGCTATGGCGGCGGCTTCTACGACCGGACGCTGGCGGCGATGGCCTCCAAGCCGCTGGTCATCGGCATCGGCTACGAACTGCAGCGCATCGCCACCATCCATCCGCAGCCCCACGACATTCCCATGGACCGCGTCGTGACGGTTTCCGAAGCCTGACGGGCAACTTGCGTTTCGAAAGGACCCTCAGGCCATTTCCGGCCTCAGGCCCATGGCGGTGCGATCGATGATCTCGCGCAGCGCGAAGGACGAATTGATCTTGGTGACATGCGGCATGGCCGAAAGCCATTCCTTGTGGATGCGCTCGTAGTCGGCAAGGTCCTTGGCGGCGATGCGCAGGATATAGTCGTATTCGCCCGACATCAGATGGCACGACAGCACGTTCGGGCAGCGCTTGATGGCGGTCTCGAAGTCCGACAGCGTCTTTTCGAACTGGCCCGACAGCGAAATGTGCACGATCGCCGTCATCTGGTGGCCGAGCGCGGCATTGGAGATGCGGGCATGATAGCCGCGGATGGCGCCGGACTTCTCGAGATTGTCGAGCCGGCGCGAGCAGGCCGACTGCGACAGGCCCACCTTTTCGGCAAGCGCGGCATTGGGTATCCGGCCGTCCTTCTGCAACGTGTCCAGAATGGCGATATCGATCCTGTCTAGCGGCATTTTTCGCGCTTCCTGCGAATATATGGATATTTTACGCAAGAATTAACGGTATCGCCCGCCGATCGCAAGCCTGTTCGCAAACATTCGCGAACCGTTCCGTGCTTGAATGTCTGCCCCGCAAATCCGCACTCTGAAACCGGGAGGAGGATGAGAATGCGCGTCGGCTGCCCCAGGGAAATCAAGAACCACGAATACCGCGTCGGCCTCACTCCGGGCTCGGTGCGTGAATATGTCGCCCACGGCCACGAAGTCCTGGTCGAGACCGGTGCCGGCGCCGGCATCGGCGCCGACGACAACGCCTATCGCGCGGCGGGGGCGGCGATCGCCCGCACCGCGGCCGACGTATTTGCAAAGTCGGACATGATCGTCAAGGTCAAGGAGCCGCAACCGCAGGAATGGGTGCAGTTGCGCGAGGGCCAGATCCTCTACACCTATCTGCATCTTGCGCCGGACCCCGAGCAGGCCAGGGGCCTTCTCGCCTCCGGGGTCACCGCTGTCGCCTATGAGACGGTGACGGACGAGCGCGGCGGTCTGCCGCTGCTGGCGCCGATGTCCGAAGTGGCGGGGCGGCTTTCCATCCAGGCCGGCGCCACCGCCCTGCAGAAGCCCAATGGCGGGCGCGGTGTTCTGCTGGGCGGCGTGCCGGGCGTGCCGCCGGGCAAGGTCACGGTGCTGGGCGGCGGCGTGGTCGGCCTGCATGCGGCGCGCATGGCGGCCGGCCTCGGCGCCGATGTCACCGTCATCGACCGCTCGATCCCGCGCCTGCGGCAGCTCGACGACATTTTCAGCGGGCGCGTGAACACGCGCTATTCCACGGTCGAGGCGCTGGAGGAGGAATGCTTTTCCGCCGACATCGTCGTCGGCGCCGTGCTGATCCCCGGCGCGGCGGCGCCGAAGCTCGTCACCCGCGAGATGCTGTCGGGCATGAAGAAGGGCGCGGTGCTGGTGGACGTCGCCATCGACCAGGGCGGATGCTTCGAGACCTCGCATCCCACGACCCATGCCGACCCGACCTTCGAGGTGGACGGCGTCATCCACTATTGCGTGGCCAACATGCCGGGCGCCGTGCCGGTCACCTCCGCGCATGCGCTGAACAACGCCACGCTGCATTACGGGCTGCAGCTTGCCGACAAGGGCCTGAAGGCGCTGGCCGACGATCCGCACCTGCGCAACGGGCTGAACGTTCACAAGGGCCGCATAACCAACCGCGCGGTGGCCGAAGCGCTCGGCTACGATCTGGCGGAGCCGAAGGCCGCTCTCGCGGCCGCCTGAGCCTCCCGCCGGGCGCGGCAGACGGCGGACAACAAAAAAGCGGGGTGTTTGCCCCGCTTCCTCGTTGGCCGGAGATCGCCGCCGGTACATCCGCGGTCGGCCGATCCTTCGACACCTGTCATCTACCGCGACAATGTAACGGCAGCGCGACAGTTCATGGCCATAGTGGCCCCGCTTTGGTTAATGAAAGGTTAACGCCGCCCGATCTCCGGTTCAGCGCACGAAATCGTCGAACCGGCGCAGCGTGACGCGGCGGTTGCGCCAGTTCTCCTGCTGTGTCGGCACGAGCAGGAATTCCTCGCCGTAGCCGATGGTCTCCAGCGCGCGCGACGGCACGCCGAACTCGCGCACCAGCACCCGCTTCAGCGATTCGGCCCGGCGCTCCGACAGCACCTGGTTGGAGGCGGCCGAGCCCACCGCGTCCGTATGGCCCTCGATCAGGATCTGGGCGCGACGGTTGCGGCGCAGCACGGCGTTGAGCGCGTCGGCGATGTTCTTCACCTTGCCGTACTGGGAAGGCGCCACTTCGGCCGAGCCGAAGGCGAAGTTGATCGACTGGATGTCGATGGACGGCGCGGCGCGGCGCAGGTCCGGCCGCCGCTTGAATTCGCGCACCGTCACCCGCTGGTCGGGCCGCAGCCGCATGCGCGGCGCAGCGTCAAGCTGCCGCTCGATCTGCGCGGCGGACGGCGTGGTGGCCTGCGCAAAGGCTGCGCCCGGCATGATGAGCGCGGCGGCGAGCGCGGTGATGGCGGTGCGGCGGTTCAGCATTCCATGTCTCCTTGTTCCGTCTGTCCGGATCGCGGGCGACAATGGCAAGGCGAAGGTGAAGGAGCGATGAACGGCGCGTTCAGGGGCGCATGACGCTTGCCATGCGCTCGGCAAAGGGCATCGGCCGCACCACTTCGCTCTTCTGCGCCACCGGCTGGAAGCCGAGCTTCTGGTAGAGCGGCAGGGCTGCTGGGTGGTCCAGGGTGCAGGTCTGCACCGAGATTCGCCTGGGCTGGTGCGACCAGCATGCCTCGATGGCCGCGCCCAGGAACCAGCGGCCGAGCCCCTGCCCCATCGCATGCTCCATCATGCCGAAATAGGCCAGCTCCGCCGTTTCCGGCAGGTGCGGGCGCACGTCGAAGAAGCCGGCCGGCGCGCCGTCGAGATAGAGCACGCGAATGTCGCGGTCCTCGCGGTGGAGGGTGGCGGCAAGTTCCTCGTCGGACAGCCGCAACACGTTCACCCAGTGCCATTTGCGCCCGACCCGGTCGGTCAGGTAGCGATAGAAATGCAGCGGGATGTTCTTCGTGCGCAGCAGCGCGATCTGGCGCCCGTAAGGCAGCGGCGGGTATCTCGCCGGCGGCGCTTCCATCTCCAGGAACGTCACCGTGACGTCGATCCTCTCCGGCACGCCCTCGCTCATTGATCTCATTCCCTGCCGGTCACCACCGGCGTGTCGGCCCGCGCGCCCCATTCCGCCCAGGAGCCGTCGTAGAGCCTGTTGTCGGTGTGGCCGAGCGTTTCCAGCGCCAGCGTCACCGCCGCCGCCGTCACGCCCGAACCGCAGGACGTGACGACCGGCCTGGACAGGTCGATGCCGGCCTCCTCGAATATCTTGCGCAGCCGTGCTTTCGGCAAGAGCACGCCGTTTTCGGACAAGGCCGAGGCCGGCACGCTGCGGGCGCCCGGCATATGGCCCGAACGCATGCCGGCGCGCGGCTCCGGCTCCGCGCCGGTGAAGCGGCCGCCGGGGCGCGCGTCGGCGATCTGGCTTTCGCGTGTGTCCACGATGCGCTGCATCTCGGCGAAGCCGACGACGCGGGCTGCGTCGAAGTCGGCATGGAACACGCAGGGAGCGATCTTCGTCGGCTCGGCCGTCACCGCCCGCCCCTCGGCTTTCCAGCGGTCGAGGCCGCCGTCGAGCACAAAGGTCTGGAACACGCCCATGACACGGAACATCCACCAGGCGCGCGGCGCCGAGAAGAAGCCCGGCCCGTCATAGACGACGATGGTGTCGTCGGCCGAGATGCCCATCGAGCCCACGAACTGCGCGAAATCGCCCGGCGAGGCCAAAGTGTGCGGCAGCGGCGAATCCTGGTCCGATATCGCGTCCTGATCCAGGAAGACGGCGCCGGGAATATGCCCGGCCTTGTACTCGGCCCGCCCGTCGCGCTTCTGCGCCGGCAGATACCAGGACGCGTCCACGACCGTAAGGCCGGGCTGGCCGAGGCGCTGCTGCAGCCAATCGGCATCGACGGTGAATGGGCTGTCCTCGGCCATGTCTCTCTCCCTGGAATTTCGACCTTCAGGCGGCCGGCATCGGCCCGAACCGGATGCGGAAGCGCCGGTTCTCCCGCCCCTTCTTCTCGATCTTGCCGATATGGATCTCGCCCACCTCGCCGGTGCGCGCCACATGGGTGCCGCCGCAGGGCTGGCTGTCGACCGTCGCATCCTCGCCGATGCAGACCAGCCGGATGCGGCCGGTGCCGCTGGGCGGGCGCACGTTCTTCGACTTCACCAGGCCCGGATTGGCGGCGAATTCCTCGTCGGTGATCCAGCGGATGAACAGCGGATGGTCGGCGTGCACCAGTTCCATCAGCCTCGCCGACACGTCCTCCTTGGTGTAGCCGACGTCGGGAATGTCGAAATCGACGCGCGAATCATCGACCGCCACCGCCGCGCCGGTGATGGGGAACGGGCACACGACGCTGAGCAGATGGCAGGCGGTGTGCATGCGCATGAGCAAATGCCGCCGCTCCCAGTCGATGCCGAGCCTCAGCTTCTCGCCGGGCTCGGGCAGGGGCTGGTCCGGTGCCGGCACGTGGACGATCTCGTCCTTGGTCTCGCCGGTAACGGTGGCGGCGACGGCGATGCGCCTGCCGTCTTCCCGCTCCAGATGGCCGGTGTCGCCCGGCTGGCCGCCGGAGGTGGCATAGAAGATGGTGCGGTCGAGGATGATGCCGCCGCGCTCGTTGACGGCCACGACCTCCGCTTCCGCCGTGCGCAGGTAGGAATCGTCGCGGAACAGCGTCTGCGTGCGGTACGCCATCATGCCACCTGCTCGAACGGCACGGGAATGTCGCTGGGCTTCTCCATCCACTCCGGCACCGGCAGCTTCTTTTCGCGCAGGAAGGCCGGGTTGAACAGCTTCGACTGGTAGCGCGTGCCGTAGTCGGCGAGGATGGTCACGATGGTGTGCCCGGGGCCGAGTTCGCGCGCCAGGCGGATGGCGCCGGCGATGTTGATGCCGGTGGAGCCGCCCACGCAAAGCCCCTCCTCCTGGATCAGGTCGAAGATGATCGGCAGCGCATCCTCGTCCGGGATCTGGAAGGAAAAGTCCGGCGCGAAACCTTCCAGGTTGGCGGTGATGCGCCCCTGCCCGATGCCTTCGGTGATGGAGTTGCCCTCCGCCTTGAGTTCGCCGCTGGTGTAGAAGCTGTGGAGCGCGGCGCCCAGCGGATCGGCCAGCGCCACCTTCACGTTCCTGCTGCGGGCGCGCAGGCCCGCCGCCACGCCGGCCAGCGTGCCGCCGGAACCGACCGCGGAGACGAAGCCGTCGATGCGCCCGCCCGTCTGGTTCCAGATCTCCTCGGCGGTGGTGCGGGCGTGGCCGTCGCGGTTGGCGACATTGTCGAACTGGTTGGCCCAGATGGCGCCGTTGGGCTCGGTCCTGGCCATCTGTTCGGCCAGCCGGCCGGAAAGCTTCACGTAGTTGTTGGGGTTCCTGTAGGGCACCGCCGGCACCTCGATCAGTTCGGCCCCGAGAATGCGGATCGTGTCCTTCTTCTCCTGGCTCTGCGTCTCGGGAATGACGATGACCGTGCGGTAGCCGAGCGCCTTGGCGACCAGCGTGAGGCCGATGCCGGTGTTGCCGGCCGTGCCCTCCACGATCACCCCGCCGGGCTTCAGCAGGCCCCGTCGCTCGGCGTCGCTGATGATGAACAGACCGGCGCGGTCCTTCACCGACTGGCCGGGATTCATGAACTCGGCCTTGCCGAGAATCTCGCAGCCGGTTTCCTCCGAGGCGCGTTTCAATCTGATCAGCGGCGTGTTGCCGATGGCTTCGATGACAGAACCATACATGGGGAGGAATCCTTCAATGCTTGCGAAAAGACCCTAGAAACGCGCAACGCCCCTTTCAAGGCAGGAATTTGCCTGGACCAGTCGCATTCCGGATCAATGTGGCGCGGCGGCGAAGCATGCGAACTGTCCAGCGCCGCCCAAAAGGCCCCTTTCCTTTCGTTTTTCGTCTCGCTAAGCCTTGCCGGCAACGTTTCGGAGCATCATGACTCTTTATCGCGCCAATCCGAAAGATGGTGTGGCCTGGATCACCGGAGGCAGTTCCGGTATCGGCCGGGAACTGGCCAGGGAACTGGCGGCACAGGGTTTCATCGTGGCCGTGACGGCGCGCGAGGAAGACCCGATCGACATGCTGGTGGCCGAAACCGCCGAATGCCGCGGCCATGTCGTGGCCTATCCCTGCGACGTCACCGACGAGCAGGGCATGGCGGCGACGGTGGCAACGATAGAGCGCGAGGTCGGGCCGATCGTGCTGGCGGTGTTCAATGCGGGCGCCTATGTGCCGATCGCCGGCGAGAACATGTCGGCGCGCAAGTTCCGCCGCAGCTTCGACGTCAATGTCATGGGCGTGGTCAACGGCCTCGTGCCCGTGGTCAGGCACATGCGCGAGCGGGCGTGCGGCCATGTCGTGCTTGTCGGCTCCGTCAGCGCCTATTTCGGCTGGCCGACGACGGCCGCATACGGCGCCACCAAGGCGGCGCTCAACCTGATGGCCGAATCGCTGAAGTTCGACTTCGACAAGATCGGCATCCGCATCCAGGTCATCAATCCCGGCTTCATCGATACGCCGCTGACGCGCAATGCGGGGTTCCGCATGCCGGCGCTGCTGCCGGCGCCGGTCGCCGCCCGGCGCATGCTGCGCGGCATCCAGCGCGGCGGCTTCGAGGTGACCTTTCCGCGCCGGCTGACCTGGGGCCTCAAGCTGCTGTCGATATTGCCGCGTCCGCTCTGCCTGCGGGCCATCGCGGTACTGACCGGCTGGAACCGGCGCCCGTTGAGCTTCGGGCGCCGCCTCCCTCGCAAGAACTGAGCGTCAGGCCGCGCGCGCCTGCTTGCTGCGGCCGCCGGGGCGACGCCGGGCGCGGAAGGGCTTCGCGCCCTCCGGCTTGCGCTCGCCCTTGGGCTTGCCGGTGAAGGGCCGCTTTCCGGACGGCTTGCCGTCGAAGCGCGGCTTGTCGGCGCCGTCCCGGCGCGGACCCCTGCCCGTGCGCTCGCCCGCCGGCTGGTCGTTGGCCGGCTGCCGCGGCTCGCGCTGCGGGTCGGGGCTGCCCAGATGGTCGGCGATGATCGGCAGCTTCATGCGGATGATGCGCTCCACCTGCCGCAGCTTGCTGTTCTCCGACGGGTTGACCAGCGTGATCGCCACGCCGTCGGCGCCGTTGCGGCCGGTGCGGCCGATGCGGTGGACATAGCTTTCCGCCTCGTCCGGCAGGTCGAAATTCACGACATGGCTGATGCCGGGCACGTCGATGCCGCGCGCGGCGATGTCGGTGGCCACCAGGATGCGCACCGAGCCGTCGCGGAAGCCGTTCAGCGCCTTCTGACGCGCATTCTGCGACTTGTTGCCGTGGATGACGGCCGCCTCGAAGCCGTCGCGCTCGAGGTCCTTGGTGACGCGGTCGGCACCGTGCTTGGTGCGCGCGAACACGATGACGGAGCGCATGGCCTCGTCGGCCAGCATGTTGGACAGCACCTGCCGCTTCTGCTTGGTGCGGGCGAAGACGACGCCCTGCACGATCTCGGCGGCGGTGGTGCCCTGCGGCGCCACCTCGACGCGCACCGGATCGCGCAGCAGGCCCTTGGCGAGATCGGCGATCTCGTTCGGCATGGTGGCCGAAAACAGCGCCGTCTGCCGGGCCGGGTGCGTGGCCTTGGCGATGCGGCGCACATCGTTGATGAAGCCCATGTCGAGCATGCGGTCGGCCTCGTCCAGCACCAGCCAGGTCGTCTCCGACAGGATGACGTCCTTCTCGCGCACCAGGTCGGTCAGGCGGCCGGGCGTGGCGATGAGGAAATCGACACCGGGGCCGATCTTCTTGACCTGGCTGAAGCGGGAGACGCCGCCCAGCACCAGGGCCGTGGACACATGGGCACCCTTGGCCAGCACCCTGATGGTCTCCTCGATCTGCACGGCCAGTTCGCGCGTCGGCGCCAGGATCAGCGCGCGAGCAGTCTTCGGCCGGCGTTTTGTCCCAAGCGCGATGATCTTGGACAGGATCGGCAGCGCAAAAGCGGCCGTCTTGCCCGAGCCGGTCTGGGCGATGCCGAGCACGTCGCGCCCTTCGAGCTGGGCGGGGATAGCCTGCTCCTGGATGGGCTTGGGCTCGGTGAAGCCGGCCGCCAGGGTGGCCTTCAGCAACTGGCCGGAAATTCCGAGTTTCGCGAAACCGTTCTGGTCCGCAGTGTTTTCGTCGGTCAAAATATGTCTTCTTTCATGCGGCGCAGGCCGCAGGCACAGGACGGCAGGGCGCAACCCGCCATCGCAGAATTGTTCGGAAAAACGACAAGGCGGCGGGTTCGAAAAACCCGCGCGGCTGCGCTGTCGTGCCCGCCGGCCTCACACCGGGGGACTTTTCGCCGCTTTGCCGGCGAGCCGGGAAAGGGGAAACAGACGCAACCAGTCTCGAACGGGGAGAAAGCCGGAATTCATGGGCCGGCCCAAGCGCCTATGCAGCGGCATATGGAGGAGTCCGGCCCGGAATGCAAGCCGATTATGCTGCGACGCAGCAAAGACGCATCGAAAGCCGCGCTTGCGCTGGATCATCGGCATGGCTACCAAAACAGAGCTTTTGAGCGAGGGACCATCCGATGAAGGACGTGCTGAAGGAACTCGAACGCCGGCGCGAGATCGCCCGCATGGGGGGCGGCAAGGCCCGGATCGAGGCACAGCACAAGAAGGGCAAACTCACCGCCCGCGAGCGGATCGAGGTGTTTCTCGACGAAGGATCGTTCGAGGAGTTCGACATGTATGTCGAGCACCGCTCGACCGATTTCGGCATGGAGAAGACCAGGATCGCCGGCGACGGCGTGGTAACCGGCTGGGGCACGGTGAACGGCCGGCCGATCTACCTCTTCGCCAAGGATTTCACCGTGTTCGGCGGCTCGCTGTCGGAGGCGCATGCCGAGAAGGTGGTGAAGGTACAGGAGATGGCGCTGCGCAATCGCGCACCGATCATCGGCCTCTACGACGCCGGCGGCGCCCGCATCCAGGAGGGCGTGGCGGCCCTCGGCGGCTATGCCGAGATCTTCCAGCGCAACGTGCTGGCCTCCGGCGTCATCCCGCAGATCTCGGTCATCATGGGCCCTTGCGCCGGCGGCGACGTCTATTCCCCTGCCATGACCGACTTCATCTTCATGGTGCGCGACACCTCCTACATGTTCGTGACCGGGCCGGACGTGGTCAAGACCGTGACCAACGAGACGGTGACGGCCGAAGGCCTCGGCGGCGCTTCGGTCCACACCACGAAGTCCTCCATCGCCGATGGCGCCTATGACGACGATGTCGAGACGCTGCTGCAGATGCGCCGGCTGGTCGACTTCCTGCCCGCCTCCAACACCGCCGAGATTCCGGAGATCGAATGCTACCAGTCGGTGACCGACGACGATCCCTCGCTCGACCGCCTCGTGCCCGACAACGCCAACAAGCCCTACGATATCAAGGAGCTGATCCTGAAGACCGCCGATGAAGGCGATTTCTTCGAGATCCAGCCGTCATTCGCCAAAAACATCGTCACCGGCTTCGGCCGCATCGACGGCCGCACGGTGGGCTTCGTCGCCAACCAGCCGATGGTGCTGGCGGGCGTGCTGGATTCGGACGCCAGCCGCAAGGCGGCCCGCTTCGTGCGCTTCTGCGATTGCTTCAATATCCCGATCGTCACCTTCGTGGACGTGCCCGGCTTCCTTCCGGGCACCGCCCAGGAATATGGCGGCCTCATCAAGCACGGCGCCAAGCTTCTGTTCGCCTATGCCGAGGCCACCGTGCCGAAGGTCACCGTGATCACCCGCAAGGCATTCGGCGGCGCCTATGACGTGATGGCGTCGAAACATCTGCGCGGCGACATGAACTATGCCTGGCCGACCGCGCAGATCGCCGTCATGGGCGCCAAGGGGGCGGTGGAGATCATCTATCGCAAGGACATCGGAGATCCGGAGAAGATCGCTGCGCACACCAAGGCCTATGAGGACCGCTTCTTGTCGCCTTTCGTGGCCGCCGAGCGTGGCTATATCGATGAGGTGATCATGCCGCATTCGACGCGCAGGCGCGTTGCACGGGCCCTGCGCAGGCTGCGCAACAAGGACCTGCAGAACCCCTGGAAGAAGCACGACAACATTCCGCTTTAGAGCCTTTTACATGGGGCCATGAAAGGCTTGTCTTATGACTTTTGCTGCCGAACGGGCGAAGAAGGGACCGCCGGGAGGGGTAGCAGCCCCTCGTCGGCGGCGAGGGTCGGATCGTTGAAATGCTGACCGTTGACGGGTCGAGCTAGAGTGTGATCGCCCTCGTCTTTCTCTTGAGGCCTGAACGGATACCCGCAGTTCGGCTGCGGACGACAAGCACAGGACAAGCGAAAGATGATGAACGATACCATCGGCGTCAACATCTCGAAAGACCATCTCGACGCCCACCGCATGAGCGATGGCAAAAGCCGCCGCTTTGGCAACGACAAGGCCGGCCATAGAGCATTCCTGGCGTGGCTGGCACAGCCTGACACCCGCATCGTCTACGAACCGACCGGTCCTTATCACCGAGCCTTCGAGCGGAGGCTGGCGGATGGCGGCTTCGCCCTTGTCAAGGTCAATCCGCGTCAGGCAAGGCGCTTCGCCGAGGCCACCGGCCGGCTTGCCAAGACCGACCGGCTCGACGCCGCCATGCTGGCGCGCATGGGGATGTTGCTCGACCTCGAGGCCCGACCGACGCGCGGCCCGCTCCTTAATGATCTCAAGGATCTCTCCATGGCCCGCGAGGCGCTGGTGAAAAACCGCACGGCGGCGAAGAACAGAGCAAAGAACCTGACCTTACCCATCCTCAAGCGTCACAATGGCGAGCAACTCAGGCAGATCGAGCGCCAGCTCGCCGCGATCGAAGTCGAGATCATGAAGCTCATCAAGGCCGATCCTGACCTAGCCAACCGCTTCGACATCCTTGTATCGATCCCCGGCGTCTCGGCCATCACCGCCTTCGCGCTGATCATCGACATGCCCGAACTCGGCACCCTCGAAAACACCCAGGCTGCATCGCTCGCTGGCCTCGCCCCGGTCGCACGCCAGTCTGGAAAATGGACAGGCCGCGCCTTCATCAGAGGCGGTCGGGCCAACGTTCGCCAGGCCCTCTACATGCCGGCCCTCGTCGCCACGCGCTTCAATCCAGACCTCAAGGCAAACTACGATGGGCTCAAGGCCGCCGGCAAAGCCTCCAAGGTCGCCATCACCGCCATCATGCGAAAGCTGATCGTCCTCGCAAACGCACTGCTCAGGGACCACCGCAAATGGGCCCCATAACTTCCTTGACCAAAACGGATACTCTAGCGCAGGCACCGCACCGGCATGCGGCGCACAACGCCGCGGTACGGTCTCCGGGGATCGTTTCCGGCCGGCGCCCTATCGCGCGACGGTGACGATCTCGTTGTAGGCGTCGAGGTCCACGTAGAAGATGCGGGTGATCTCCGAAATCATCTCGTCTTCGTCGTAACCGCGCGACTTCAGGATATTGACGGCTGTCAGGATATCGACGCGCTCCGTGAGCCGCCGCTTCTGATAGTCGTCGAGGAAGTGCTCCGTCATTTGCCCATGCCCCTTGCTCCCACGGGTCGGATGACTCAAAGGAAGACGCTGGGAATATTGGGAACGGTCGCTTGCGCGGAACTTGCCGGCGCCGCCGCCTTCCCTCACATCTGCCCCCAGACACACACGGAAAAAGCGGCCGACTCACCAAGCCATGGACAGAATACAACAGCTTCGGCCACGGGCGGAAAGAATGTTGGAGCAACGACGCAGACTATCCAGGCCGGATATTCACGATAATCTGTCCGGTAACGGCCGTGCCGGCCACCGGACGCCGCGATCCACCCGAACCGGATGCGACATGAGACGTTTTCTGCCCTGTCTTGCCGTTCTCTGCCTGGCCATGGCCGCCGGCCGCCCGGCCGACGCAGCCTACGTCCCTGGCCACCTGCCGGACGGCAGCTACCGCTGCGAGGTCTATATGCTGGGCATGTTCCTGACCCTCGGCGACATCGGCATCAAGGGCAGCGTCTATCAAGGCCCATCCTTCGAAGGGCCCTTGTTCTCCGGAAGGCCGCAGCAGGGCTACAACTACCAGATCAATCCCAACGGCGAGATCACCTGGCTCGGTCCGCTCGGCGGCTTCACCTCGGGCGGCAACAGCGTGGTGCTCACGCAGGTCACGGACGATGGCGAAACGACGGCGTCCTTCGACATCGTCATGCGCCATCGCGACGGCGCCTTCACCGCCGCCACCTGCACGATCCGGCCGCACTCCTGAAAGGCATCCCCGCCCGGCCTACGCCTCGAGCACTTCCTTCACCACGGTGGCGAGTTGCTTGAGCGAGAACGGCTTGGGCAGGAAGCCGAACTGGGCGTCCGCCGGCAGGTTCTTTGCGAACGCATCCTCGGCATAGCCGGACACGAACACGAACTTGATGTTCGGCTGGCGCTTGCGCAGTTCGCCGAGCAATGTCGGCCCGTCCATCTCGGGCATGACCACGTCCGAGACGACGATATCGATCTTGCCGTCCAGCGAATCGAATACCTCCAGCGCCTCGACCCCGGAAGACGCCTCGTGGACCGTATAGCCGCGCGAAGTCAGCGCGCGCATGCCGCCCATGCGCACCGCATCCTCGTCTTCCACCAGGAGCACGGTGGCCGAGCCCGACAGGTCCCTGGCGGCGGGGTCGGCCTTGGCGGCCGCGACCGCTTTCGCCTCCGCGCCGCCGGCCTTCGGCTCGGCCGCCTGGACGGCCTCGGCCACGTGCCGCGGCAGGAAGATGCGGAAGACGGTGCCCTTGCCCTGTTCCGAATCGCAGAAGATGAAGCCCCCGGTCTGCTTGATGATGCCGTAGACCATGGAAAGGCCGAGACCCGTGCCCTTGCCCACCTCCTTGGTGGTGAAGAACGGCTCGAAGATCTTCTTCAGCACGTCCGGCGCGATGCCGGAGCCGCTGTCCTCCACCTCGACCAGCACATAGTCGGCCGGCACCAACTCGCGGCGATAGGAAAATGCCGCGCATTCGTCCGCCGTCACGTTCCTGGTGCGCACCGTCAGTTCGCCGCCGTCGGGCATGGCGTCGCGCGCATTGACGGCCAGGTTGACCACGACCTGCTCGAACTGGCCGATGTCGACCTTGACCGGCCACAGGTCGCGGCCGTGATCGACCTTGAGCTTGATGTTGTTGCCGACGAGACGGGCAAGCAGCATGCGCAGGTCGGCCAGCACGTCGGTGAGGTTGAGCACTTCCGGCCGCAGGGTCTGCTTGCGCGAGAACGCCAGGAGCTGCCGGACCAGCGAAGCGGCCCTGTTGGCGTTCTGCTTGATGTTCATGATGTCCGGGAAGGACGGGTCGGACGGCCTGTGATTGGCCAGCAAAAGGTCCGACGCCATGATGATGGCGGTAAGAACGTTGTTGAAATCATGCGCGATGCCGCCGGCAAGCTGGCCCACCGCCTGCATCTTCTGGCTCTGCGCCATCTGGCCTTCCAGCGCCTTCTGCTCGGTGGTGTCCACCGCATAGACGATGGCCGCCTCCTCGGCGCCGTCGCCCGCCGTGCCGTCGGCCACGGCGTTGACGTAGAAGCGCACATGCCGCTCCTCGTCGTTCGGCAGCACCGTATCGATCGGAGCGATGTCGGCCTGCTGCTGGCGCGCCTTTTCCAGCGCGGCGGCAAAGGCGGCCCGGTCGCGCTCGTGGATGACGGTATCGAAGCGCACCCGCCGGTCGAGCGCGTCGCGGTCCACCACGCGGGAGAACAGCGACAGGAACGGCGCGTTGGTGCGCAATATGCGCCCCTGATGATCGACGCCGGCGATCGCCATGGGGGTGGAGTTGAAGAAACGCGTGAAGCGGACCTCCGATGCCCGCAGATCGGCGGAAGCGTCCTCTCCCTGGGTACGGTTGAGCACGATGGTGCGGGTCGGGCCGCTCACGCCTTCGCGGCTCGCCGAGACGCGGTGCATGAAGCGCACCGGAAGCGCCTCGCCCGTCATGGTGGTGAGGTCGAGGTCGATGACGGCGTTGCGCGTCGTGCCCGGATCGGCCCGCACCGAGCGGATCAGCGCCATGCCGTCGCCGGCAACGATCTCCGGCAGGGCCACCGCGCCCGGCGTGAAGGAGGCGAGGTCGATGCCCAGCCATTCGGCGAGCGTGGCGTTGATGTAGGTGACCCGGCCCTCCTGGTCGGCCGAGAAGAAGCCTGCCGGCGCGTGGTCGAGATGGTCGATCGCCTCCTGCAGGTCCAGGAAGAAGCGTTCCTGCTCGGCGCGCTCGCGGGAAATGTCGGCGAGTTGCCAGGCCGACAGCGGCTGGCGCTGCCCGGGCACGTTGAAGATGCGCGCCCTCACGCGATACCAGCGCGCGCCGGGCTCGGCGCCCGGCCGAATCGGCTGGGAAAGACGGAACTCGCCGTCGCCCGCCTGGCCGTCCCTGAGGCCGGAAGCGAGGCGATAGATGGTGGAGGAAGCCTCCGGCACATCGGAAAGCAGGCCCTCGACGGTCTTGATGTCGGCCGGGGAGCCGGCCCCCGTCATATCGGCATAGGCGCGGTTGGCATAGATGACCCGGCCCTTGTTGTCCGAGACCAGAAGGCCCTGCGACATCGAATCGATGAAGGCCTTGGACAGTTCGTCGCCCGTGGACCGCGGCGCCACCTGAACGAAGCCGATGGCAGTGGCGAACAGGAAGCCGACGCCGATCATTGCCAGCACGCCGAGCAGCCCGAGCAGGAAGGGGTCGCCGAATCTTTCGCGAAAGACCGCAAAGACGATGGCCGCACCCGCCAGAACGACCATGAAGGCGATCAGCCGCGTGACCGCCCCGGGCCGAGTGCCCTGATCCACGATCGGCACGGGATAGAAATCGCCGCCCGTTTCCTTGGCCATCTGCCTCTTATCCACGAATTCCTGTGCCCCGCCCCGCCCGTTCCGGTTGGATCATATTCTACCTGCACAAAAAAGGCCTCCGCTGCAACGTCGGCGAAAAATGCAGAGGGAACGGTCGCGAGGCTCCGGGGCCGCAGGGACATGGCGTCACATTATCCACATTGCCGAATGGCAACTTGCGGGCGCCCGCCGCGCCGGTCTAGTGTCGCGCTCGGGCGGATTTTGAGGGCAAGGCGATGCAGGAGTGGCTGGATGGCATGGCGGGTCCTGGATATGCGGCGGCCATCCTGTGGACGCTGGCGGCCCTCGTCCTGCTGCTCGTGGTCCTGCTCATCGTCAAGCTGGTCCGCAGCCTGACCTTCGGAACCTTCGTGGCCGGCGGCAGGAATCGCAAGACGCGGCTGGCGGTCATGGACGCCACCGCCGTGGACAGCCACCGCCGCCTCGTGCTGGTGCGCCGCGACGACATCGAGCACCTGCTTCTGATCGGCGGGCCCACCGACGTGGTGGTCGAGCGCGACATCCGCCTCGTCCCCGCCCGGCGGCAGCCGCCGCCTGCCGAGCACGGAAATCCGCATCCCGCCGCGCCGCCGCGGCCCCGTGCGCCGCAGCCTGCTCCTGCCCCCGTTCATCGGCAGGTTCCGGCAGGTCAGCAATATGCCGCTGCACCGCCTCCACCGCCGCCGGCACCGCAACGTGGGCCGGCAGCCGCTGTGGCGCCGCCGCCCGCGCCGCGGCCCGAACCGGTGCCGCATCCGAAGGACGCGGCAAACCCGGAGCCGCCGGCCCGGCCCGTTTCCGCCCCGGCTTCTCCGGCGGAGATCGACGATACGCTGCTGCGCGAACTGGAAGTGTCGCTGGAGGAAACGCCGGATACGGCCCCGGTCTCTGCGCCGAAGGCCCCGCCTTCGCTCGATGACGAGATGGCGCGTCTGCTGGGCGAGCTTTCCCACCACAGGAAATGACGAGACGCACCGGCGGGACCCCAAGCCGGCTGCACTAATCGAAGCGGCAGCAGGGCATCGGACCGAAAAGTCCGCTAGGCTTTCGGGATATTCCGCCGCTCAATCAAAGCATCCAAAGCGTCCTTCGCGCGTGCGAAGGAACGCACGGCGCTTCGGCTTGCCAGGCGCAAGAAACGGCGCCCGGCCGATCACCCGGCACCGATCATCACCGCAAGCTTCACCGCCCTTCGGGGGGCGGTGCGCCTGCCTCAATCGTCGCGGTAAACCTTCTCGCGGCGCTCGTGGCGTTCCTGCGCCTCGATCGACAAGGTGGCGATCGGCCGCGCATCCAGACGCTTGAGCGAGATCGGCTCGCCGGTCTCCTCGCAATAGCCGTATGTGCCCTCGTCAAGACGCTGCAGCGCGGAATCGATCTTGGAGATCAGCTTGCGCTGCCGATCCCGGGCACGCAGTTCGATCGCGCGGTCGGTTTCCGACGAGGCGCGGTCGGCGAGATCGGGATGGTTTGCGTTTTCCTGCTGCAGGATTTCGAGGGTTTCACGCGCTTCGCGCAATATGTCGTTCTTCCAAGTAACGAGCTTCTGCCGGAAGTAGGATTTCTGCCGCTCGTTCATGAACGGCTCGCTTTCGGAGGGCACGTAATCGGTAGCAATAAGATCGCTCATTCGACTCACCCGACAACCCCAAAGTTTGGCGCCTATATATTCGCCGCAACAAGGCTATACAAGCGCAAACCTCCGCACGTTGGCGTATTGTCGCAAACGTTGTTCCCGCATGGGTTGCGAGCGGTCGCGTTGTCCAAACCCGCCCGCCGTTGCGCGCCGGAGCGCAGACGGCTAGAGCTTGGGTCGCGGGGCTGCATCCCGCCGGAGGATGCGGATGGCGAGGCTTTTCCTTCTCAGGCACGCGAAGGCCGGGTGGGCCCAGCCCGGAATGCGCGATTTCGACCGCGCGCTGGAGCCCTCCGGCGCCGCCGACGCCGAAGCGATGGGCGAGGCCATGCGAACCCATGGCTACGTGCCCGACCTGACGCTGTGCTCGACGGCCGCAAGGGCGCGCCAGACGCTGGAAGGCGTCGCCGGCCGCGCCGACACCGGCCGGGTGGTCTTTCTCGAAGAACTCTACAGCGAGGATGCGGCAGGCTATCTTGCCATCATACGCGCTCACGGCAGCGCCGGTTCCCTGCTGGTCATCGGCCACAACCCGATGATGGAAGACCTTGCGGTGGAAATGTCCGGCCGTGGCGAAGAGGAAGCGAAGATGCAGCTTCGCCACGGGTTTCCCACCAGCGGGCTCGCCGTCATCGGCTTCGAGGGCGGCATCGCGGCAGCCGCGCCCGGCACCGGGCGGCTGGAAGCCTTTCTCAGGCCGGCAAGGCGCTGAAAACCGCTGCCGCCATGCCTATATGGGTTGGCCGACGCTTGAGAGGACCAGATTGGCATCATCGCTGACCAGCTTTTCCGACGAGGCCCGCATTGCGCTGGATACCATTGCCGGTCGCGCCACCGGGCTTCTTTCGCCGTCGCTGCGCCTGGGCGTGACCGGCCTGTCGCGCGCCGGCAAGACGGTGTTCATCTCGGCCCTCGTCCACAACCTGATCCATGGAGGCCGCCTGCCGCTGTTCGAGGCGCAGAAATCCGGCCGCATCGCCCGCGCCTTCCTGGAGCATCAGCCCGACGACGCCGTGCCGCGCTTCCAGTACGAGGACCATGTGGCGGCGCTGGTGGACGAGCGCGTGTGGCCGGACTCCACCCGCGCCATCTCCGAGCTTCGCCTCACCATAGAATATGAATCGGCGTCCGGCTGGGGGCGCATGTTCTCGCCCGGACGGCTTTCGCTGGACATTGTCGACTATCCCGGCGAATGGCTGCTCGACCTGCCGCTGCTGGGAAAGTCCTTCGCCGATTTCTCGCGCGAGGCCTTCGAACTGGCGGCGCTGCCGGTGCGTGCGGACCTGTCGCGGGAATGGCGCAGCCTGTCGGCCGGGATCGACGCGCAGGCCGGCGCCGACGAGATGACGGCCCGGCGGCTGGCCGAAAGTTTCGCCGCCTATCTCAAGGCCTGCAAGCACGACGAGCGGGCGCTCTCGACCCTGCCGCCGGGCCGCTTCCTGATGCCGGGAGACATGGAAGGCTCCCCTGCCCTGACCTTCGCGCCGCTGCCCGACCTGAGCGACGGCCGGCCGCACGCCGGCTCGCTGCATGCGATGATGGAGCGGCGCTACGAAGCCTACAAGACGCATGTGATAAAGCCGTTCTTCCGCGAGCATGTCGCGCGCCTCGACCGGCAGATCGTGCTGATCGACGCGCTTCAGGCGCTCAATGCGGGCCCGGCCGCCATGGCCGACCTCGAACGCGCCGTGACGGAGATCCTCGCCTGTTTCCGCCCCGGGCGCGGCAGTCTTTTCACCGACCTTTTCTCGCGCCGCATCGGCCGCATCCTGATCGCGGCGACCAAGGCCGATCATCTCCACCACGAGAGCCACGACCGGCTCCAGGCCATCGTGCGGCGGCTGGCCGAGCGCGCCATCGCGCGCGCCAACTTCACCGGCGCCGATGTCGACGTGGTGGCCATGGCGGCCGTGCGGGCCACGCGCGAGGGCACCGTGAAACAGGGGCGCGAGACATTGCCCGTCATCATCGGCACGCCGCTGGCGGGCGAGCGCATCGGCGGCGAAACCTTCGACGGAAATACGGAAACAGCCATATTTCCCGGTGACTTGCCGGAAAAGGTTGAAGCCGTGTTCAAGGACATTAAGGCAACACCCAAGGCGCCCGACGCCGACCCGGCCATCCGCTTCGTGCGTTTCCGGCCGCCAAGGCTGGAGCGCACGGCCGAGGGGGTGGCGCTGTCGCTGCCGCACATCCGGCTGGACCGGGCCTTGCAGTTCCTGATCGGAGATCGCCTCGCATGACCGAACCGCGCAAGCCGGCCGCGTTCCGTATCGAGCCGGAACCGAAACCAGCGTCGACCGGTGCCGCCGCGACAGCCGCGGAACCGCAGCGCCGGCCGCGCGCGGTCAAACCGGCGGAAGCGGTGGTCATCGCAGATGCCGTGGACGCATTCGCCGAGCCCGACATCGTCGCGGCGGAACCGCCGCCGGCGATCGCGCCGCGCAAGCGCTCGATGCTTGCCACGGTCTTCTTCGGCGCGCTCGGCGTGCTTGTGTCGCTGGCCGTCGGCCTGTGGACGGACCGGCTGATCCGCGACCTGTTCGAGCGCGCGCCGTGGCTGGGCTGGTTCGCCGCCGGCATGGCCGGCCTGGCGCTGGTGGCGCTGGTGGCCCTGCTGGCGCGCGAGTTCCTGGCCATCCGGCGGCTGGCAGAGGTCGAAAAGATGCAGTCGCGCGCGCTGGACGCCTTCGCCCGCAACGACCCGAAGGCGGCGCGGGCGCTGGTGGACGAGTTGTCGGCCTTCGTCGCCGCCAGGCCGCAGACCGCCGCCGGCCGCAAAACCCTGGAAGGGCTGCGCGGCGAGGTCATCGACGGCACCGATCTCTTGAAGCTGGCCGAAACGGAAATCCTGCGGCCGCTCGACGAGCGTGCCAAGGTGCTGATTCTCGACGCGGCCAAGCGCGTCTCGCTGGTCACCGCCGTCAGCCCGCGCGCGCTGGTCGACGTCGCCTATGTCACCTTCGAGGCCGGGCGGCTGATCCGCCGCCTGTCGGAACTCTATGGCGGCAGGCCCGGCACGCTGGGCTTCCTGCGGCTGGCGCGCGGCGTGCTGGCGCACCTGGCGGTGACGGGTTCGATCGCCGTCGGCGACAGTTTCGTCCAGCAGATCGTCGGCCACGGCCTGGCGGCCCGCCTGTCGGCCAAGCTCGGCGAAGGCGTGGTCAACGGCATGATGACGGCACGCATCGGCATCGCCGCGATGGAGACGACGCGCCCCCTGCCCTTCACCGCCGCAAAGCGCCCGGGCCTCGGCGATTTCCTGTCGGCCCTCACCGCCTACGCCACCGGCCGCAAGCGTGCGCCGGGCACTCCCGACGCTTGACCCGAACCCATTTTTCGTAAAGCTCTGCCACGCGGCAGTGACGAAGCATTAACCAATCTTCTTCATGGTCCGGCTATCCCTTCCGCGTGTCTTTCGTTGCCTGGTGTCGTTCATGAAGAGCATGTTCCTGTCCGCCGTACTGCCTCTCGCGATCGCCGCCTCGGCGTCGGCCGGTGTTGCGGCAAGCGCGTCCGCCGGCGAGCGGGACGTCGACTTCTTCCGCACCGTCGAAGGCAAGTGGGTCGGCCCCGGCGAGATCGTCGCCGGCAAGTACAAGGGCACCAAGTTCACCTGCAATTTCACCGGCTCCACGCCGGCCGGCAAGGTCGGCATGTCGCTGGACGGCGGCTGCCGCGTCGGCGTCTTCAGCCAGCCCATGTCGGCTTCCGTCGAGCGCAAGGGCCGCGCCGGCTACAAGGGCAGCTTCATGGGAGGCGCCTCCGGCAACGGCCTCGACATCGTCGCAGGCAGCGTGGTCGACCAGCGCAAGGTGGTCTTTTCCATCAACCGCAACCAGTTGCGCGGCGTCATGCAGGCGCGCGTGCCCGACGACAATTCCATGATCGTCACGGTTTCGGTAAAGGTCGAGGACCAGATGGTGCCGGTGATCGGCATGAACCTGAAGCGCGTGGACGCGGCTTCGGTCGGCGCGGTCGCCAAGAACTGACGGCCAAGGCGCGTCGCGCCGATCCGTTTCCTTCCTGCCGGATACGGCCTTCGGGCGATGTGCCGCGCGCGGCCGGAATTGCCCCTGTCCATTCGCCGTCGCAGCCCCTATCTTTGCCGCTCGGCCCTGCCGCGCCGCGGCGCGGCGCGAAGGATCGGACACATGCATGTCGGCTGAGGTTTCGGGCACCGATCTTACCCAGGTGGTGGCGCTTCTGGCGGCCGGCGTGGTCGCGGTGCCGATCTTCAAGCGCGCCGGTCTGGGCTCCATCCTCGGCTATCTGGCCGCCGGCCTCGTCATCGGCCCGTTCGGCCTGCGCGTCTTCTCCGATCCTCAGGCCATCCTCCACGTCGCCGAACTCGGCGTGGTCATGTTCCTGTTCATCATCGGGCTGGAGATGCAGCCTTCGCGGCTGTGGGGGCTGCGCGGCGAGATCTTCGGCCTCGGCACGCTCCAGGTCGGCATCTGCGCGGCACTGCTGACGCTGGCCGGCCGGCTGGGCGGCTTTTCCTGGGCGCAGTCCTTCGTGGGAGGGGCCGGCTTCGTGCTGACCTCGACCGCCATCGTCATGCAGCTTCTGGAGGAACGCGGCGACATCGCCGTGCCGAAGGGCCAGCGCATCGTCTCCATCCTGCTGTTCGAGGACCTGATGATCGTGCCGCTGCTGGCGGCGGTGGCCTTCCTCGCGCCGGGCGGAAGCGAGACGACCCTGTCCGAACGGCTGACGGAAGTCGGCATCGGCATCGCCGCCATCGTCGGCCTGATCGTGGCAGGACGCTACCTGCTCAACCCCTTCTTCCGCATCCTGGCCGATGCGCGCGCCCGCGAGGTGATGACGGCCGCTGCCCTGCTGGTGGTGCTGGGATCGGCACTCGTCATGCAACTGTCGGGCCTGTCCATGGCCATGGGCGCCTTCCTGGCCGGCGTGCTGCTTTCCGAATCGACCTTCCGCCACCAGCTCGAAGCCGATATCGAGCCCTTCCGGGGCATATTGCTCGGCCTGTTCTTCCTGGCGGTCGGCATGTCGCTGGACCTTGCCGTGGTGGCACAGGACTGGCGGCTGGTGGCCGTCTATGTGGTGGCCTACATGGTCGCCAAGGCATTCGGCATCTATATCGTGGCGCGGCTTCTGCGGACCCGCCACGAAGAAGCGCTGGAACGCGCCGTGCTGATGGCGCAGGGCGGCGAGTTCGCCTTCGTGCTCTATTCGTCGGCCGCTGCCGTCGGCATCATCGATGCGCGCGCCAATTCGGTGCTGACCGCTATCGTCATCCTGTCCATGGTGCTCACCCCGCTGGCCATCGTGGCGCTGCGCCGCCTCGGCCCGCGCGACGAGCAGTCGCTGTCCGACGTGGAGGTGGCGGACGGACTGACCGGCTCGGTGCTCATCATCGGCTTCGGCCGATTCGGCCAGATCGTCAGCCAACCCCTGCTGCTGCGCGGCGTGGACGTGTCGATCATCGACAACGACGTGGAGATGATCCAGGCGGCGGCCGATTTCGGCTTCAAGGTGTATTACGGCGACGGCACGCGCCTCGACATCCTGCACGCGGCCGGCGCCGGGCGCGCCCGGGCCGTGCTCGTATGCGTGGACAAGCCCGAGACGGCCGTCCGCATCGCCGAGCTTCTCAAGGCGGAGTTCCCGTTGGTGACGGTGCTCGCCCGCGCCTACGACCGGGGCACTGCGCTGCAACTCATCCACGCCGGGGTGGACTACCAGTTGCGCGAGACCTTCGAATCGGCGCTGGTGTTCGGTGGCTCCACGCTGGAGGCGCTGGGCGTCGATCCCGAAGACGTGGCCGATACGATCGAGGACGTGCGCCGCCGCGACGACGCGCGGCTCGACATGCAGCTTTCAGGCGATATCCGCGACGGCCGCAACTTCCTCCAGGGAAATATCGCCACGCCCGTGCCGGCCCCGCTCGCCCAGCCGCGCCAGGCGGGCCGCGCCCTGAGCGAGGAGACCGCCGACATGTTGAGAAACCCACAGGACAGGACCAGCCCGTCATGACCCAGCCCGACGCCATCACGACCTTGCCCGACGAAAGAGCGCTCGCCGTGACCGCCTTCTGGCGCGAAGCCGGGCGCGATGCGTGGTTCAGTAAGGACGAGGCCTTCGACGACGGGTTCCGAAGCCGCTTTCTCGACCTGCACTACATGGCGGCCAGGCGCGAACTGGACGATTGGGCTGACCACCCGGAAGGCTCGCTGGCGCTGATGATCCTGCTCGACCAGTTCCCGCGCAACTGTTTCCGCGGCACCGGCCATATGTTCGCGACCGATCCGCTAGCGCGGCACTTTGCGGCAAGGGCAATCGAGGCCGGGCACGATCTGGCTGTCGAGCAGGAGGTGCGCGTCTTTCTCTATCTGCCATTCGAGCATTCGGAGGACATGGCCGACCAGGAACGCTCGGTCGAGCTCCACAAGGCCCATGCCGAGGGCGAGCTTGAATATGCCGTCGACCACCGCGACATCATCGCCCGCTTCGGTCGTTTTCCGCATCGCAACTGCGCGCTCGGGCGCGAGACGACGCGCGAGGAGCAGGCCTTCCTCGACGGCGGTGGGTTTTCCGGCTGAGAGGGGCCGCTCGTCAGGCCGCCGGCGATGCGGAATTGCCGGCTCGCCACCAGCCCTGCCCGGTTGGCAGCCTTTCGATGCCGGCGGCATCCATGGCGGCCAGCCGTTCGGAAACGCTGCGGCCGGCAACGACCAGGCCGGGCGCGATTTCGGCCAGAGGCGCGAGCACGAACGCGCGCTCCAGCATGCGCGGATGCGGCACGTCCAGCCCCACCTCGTGGATGGCGCGGTCGCCGAAGACCAGTATGTCGACGTCGATCAGCCGCGGCCCCCAGCGCTCCTCGCGCACCCGCTTCAGTCGGCGCTCGATTTCCAGGCAGAGGTCCAGCAGGCCGCGCGGGGCCAGCGTGGTCGAAAGCTCGGCAGCCGCGTTGAGGAAATCCGGCTGGTCGGTCTTGCCCCAGGGCGGCGTGCGGTAGAGCGAGGAGACGCGCACCACCGTCGTGCCGGCGTCCTCGTCCAGCATGCGCAGCGACTTGCCCATGGAGGCTGCCGGATCGCCGAGATTGCCGCCCAGGCTGACGAAGACGGCGCTCGCGCCCGAATTATTGCGGCCAGACAACTGTCACCTCGACATGGTCGAGCACGCCGCGCACCGGAGCGTTGGGCTTGCGCACGGTGATCTCGGCCTGCACGATCTGCGGGAAGCGCACGGTGAGGGCCTTGGCCACCTCCAGCGCCAGCGATTCGATGAGGAAGCGGCGGGCCCCGGTGATGATCTTCTCGATCAGTTCGAAGGCGACGCCGTAGTCCACGGTGGCCTCGATGGCGTCCTCCTCCAGCGCGCGGCCGGGGTCGACGGTCAGTGCCGCGTCCACGTAGAAGCGTTGGCCGAGCGTCTCCTCCTCGTCCAGCACGCCGTGGCGGGCGAAGAAGGCGCAGTTCTTCATGCGGATCGTGTACATCAAGGCAGGTCCTGCAAGGCGGTCTGTCGGGTCACAATAGCATCGGCGACGGCCAGCGCGTCCACGTTGATTGCGACATCGTGGACGCGAAACAGATGCGCCCCCTTCAGCCGCAAGACGACGCTGGTGGCCGCCGTTCCGGCCGCGCGGTCGGCGGCGTCGCGACCCGTCACCGTGCCGAGAAAGCGCTTGCGCGAGGTGCCGACCGCCAGCGGAAAGCCGAGCGCGTGCAGTTCCCCGAAGCGCACCATCAGGTCCAGATTGGCCTCGGCCGTCTCCTTGGCGAAGCCGAAGCCTGGATCGAGCATGATGCTTTCGCCGCGCACGCCGGCCTGTCTGGCGATCTCCAGCGATCTTTCGAGGAAGAAGAACTGATCCTCAATGACGTCGGGCAGGATCTCCCGTTCCCGGCCGGTGTGCATGATGACCAGCCCGGCCCCCGTCCGAGCCGCGACCTCGGCTATACCGGGCTCGCGCTGGAGGCCCCAGACGTCGTTGACGATATGGGCACCGGCGGCCACCGCCAGCCGCGCCGTCTCGGCGCGATAGGTGTCGACCGAGATCAGCGCCTCGCCCGCTGCCGCCAGGGCCTCGATCACCGGCAGCACGCGGTCCTGCTCCTCGGCCGCGCCGATCGGCGCGGCGCCGGGCCGGGTCGATTCGCCGCCCACGTCCACGACAGCCGCGCCCTCGGCGATCATGCGCCGGGCCTGCGCCAGGGCGAGGCCGGCGGTATCGAACAGGCCGCCATCGGAAAAACTGTCCGGCGTGACATTGAGGATGCCCATCACCACGGCCTTCTCGCCGAGGTCGAGGTGGCGGCCATGCGCCAGTTGCCATCGTCTCATCATCATTGCCGGTCAACCATGGCCGCAGACAGGACCGACCCTTCATGGGTTTTCCGTTGCGCCGGCAACGGCCCTAACGCAAGGTGGAAGCAGAGGCAACATGATGAAACGTCCCCTGCTCTGCGTTCTTGTCCTGCTCTTGGCCGCATTTCCGGCCGAGGCGGCTTCGCTGGTCAAGACCTACAGCTATTTCACCATACGCGGGCACACGCTCGACCAGATCCAGGACCAGCTCAACAGCCACGGTCCACAGGTGAAGACCACCGGGCTGCGGCATCCGGGCGCCACGCAGATGCGCTTCACCACCCGCATCGGCTATGCCCAGCAACCGGGTTCCTGCTCCATCGTCTCGGCGGAGGTGACGATCCGCACCAGCGTCATCCTGCCCAGGTGGCGTCCGCGCGGCAAGGTCGATCCGGGGGTGCGGCTTTTCTGGGACACGCTTTCGGCCGACATAAAGCGCCACGAGGAGCGGCATGTCGAAATCGCCAAGAACTACGGCCGCGAGTTGGAGGACGCGCTGAAGGCGAGTTGGCCGCAGAAGACCTGTCAGGCCGCGACCGCCAAGGCCGGTGAGATCAGCGCCGCTATTCTCGCCCGCCACGACAAGGCGCAGGCCGAGTTCGACCGGGTCGAACTCATCAACTTCGAAAGCCGCATCCTGCGGCTCATGCGCTACCGCCTGGAGCGCATGGAAGCCGCAGCGGGCCGACAGATCAACTAACGGCTGTCCTAGGGTCAGGACCTGTTAATTTGGTTGGAATGGCGTTCGAGATGGCAAGAGATGCGAGGAAAAGTCCGAAGAGCGGGGCGGTTCCCCCGGTCGAGGACTTTGACGCGGCAGATCGACGCCAGCTCGATCGTCCTTCGGATCGGGCGGATTTGCACGGGCTGCTTTGTCGCAAGGCCTTGAAAGGCTTCAGCCTTCCTGCGGCCTTGCTTCGCGCATCCGCACAAATCCGCTCCGACCATTCCAACCAAATTAACAGGGCCTGACCCTAGCCTACACCTACACCAGCCGGCTCTGCGCGATCGCCGCCTCGATGAAGGAGGCGAACAGCGGATGCGGGTCCAGCGGCCGGCTCTTCAATTCGGGATGGTACTGCACGCCGATGAACCAGGGATGGTCGGGATATTCGACCGTCTCCGGCAGCACGCCGTCCGGCGACATGCCGGCGAACACCAGCCCGCACGCCTCCAGCCGCTCGCGATAGTCGATATTGACCTCGTAGCGATGGCGGTGGCGCTCGGAAATGTCGGTGCTGCCGTATATGTCGGCGATCTTGGAGCCCGGCGCCAGCCGTGCCTCATAGGCGCCGAGCCGCATGGTGCCGCCGAGATCGCCGACCGCCTGCCGCTTCTCCAGCATGTTGCCCTTGAGCCATTCCGTCATCAGGCCGACGACAGGCTCCTTGGCGGGGCCGAATTCGGTGGACGAGGCATTCTCGATGCCGGCCAGCGAGCGCGCGGCCTCGATGCAGGCCATCTGCATGCCGAAGCAGATGCCGAAATACGGCACCTTGCGCTCGCGCGCGAACTTGGCGGCCAGGATCTTGCCTTCCGAGCCGCGCTCGCCGAAGCCGCCGGGAACGAGGATGCCGTGAACCTTTTCCAGGAACGGCGCCGGATCCTCCTTCTCGAAGATCTCGCTTTCGATCCAGTCGAGCTTGACCTTGACGCGATTGGCGATGCCGCCATGCGACAGCGCCTCGATCAGCGACTTGTAGGCGTCCTTCAGCCCGGTGTACTTGCCGACGATGGCGATGGTGACCTCGCCTTCCGGGTTGTGGATGAGCCTCGAAACGCCCTGCCACGGCTCCATGCGCGGCTTCGGCGCGGGATCGATGCCGAAGGCGGCCAGGACTTCCGAATCCAGCCCTTCCTTGTGATAGGCCATCGGCACGTCGTAGATGTGGCCGACATCCAGCGCCTGGATGACGGCGCTCTCGCGCACGTTGCAGAACAGCGACAGCTTGCGCCGCTCTTCCTTCGGTATGGCGCGATCGGCGCGCACCAGAAGGATGTCGGGCGCGATGCCAATGGAGCGCAGTTCCTTCACCGAATGCTGGGTGGGCTTGGTCTTCAGCTCGCCCGCGGCCGGAATCCACGGCATCAGCGTCAGGTGCACGTAGACGGCGTTGTTGCGCGGCAGATCGTTGCCGAGCTGGCGGATCGCCTCCAGGAACGGCATGGCCTCGATGTCGCCGACCGTGCCGCCGATCTCGCACAGCACGAAATCGAACTCGTCATTGCCGTCGAGGACGAAATTCTTGATCTCGTCGGTGACGTGCGGGATCACCTGAACGGTGGCGCCGAGATAGTCGCCGCGCCGTTCCTTCTCGATGATGTTCTGATAGATGCGGCCGGTGGTGATGTTGTCGTTTCGGTTGGCCGAGCGGCCGGTGAAGCGCTCGTAATGGCCGAGGTCGAGGTCGGTCTCGGCCCCGTCGTCGGTGACGAACACCTCGCCGTGCTGGTAGGGGCTCATCGTGCCCGGGTCGACGTTTAGATAGGGGTCGAGCTTCTTGATGCGCGCGCGGTAGCCGCGCGCCTGCAACAGGGCTCCGAGAGCCGCCGCGGCAATGCCTTTACCAAGTGAGGAGACCACGCCGCCGGTGATGAATACATATCGCGCCATGGGAACCATCGCATAACGCGGCTGGAACGATTCCGCCAGAGGAAAAACCGCCGCGAAGGCTTTTCCAGGCAAGTCGAAGCGCCCGAACGGGCAAAACAAAAGGGCCGGTCCGAGCCGGCCCTTTCGCCAGATTGTGCCGCTGCGTCAGAGAATGACGACCTTGGTGCCCATCCGCACGCGGCTGTAGAGGTCCATCACATGCTCGTTGATCATGCGGAAGCAGCCGTTCGAGGCGCTGGTGCCGATCGTCTGCGGAGCGACGGTGCCGTGGATGCGCAGATGCGTGTCCTTCTTGCCCTGATAGAGGTAGATGGCGCGCGCGCCAAGGGGGTTCTCGCCGCCGCCCGGCATTCCGTCCTTGTACTGGCCGTAATGCTTCGGCTCGCGTTCCTGCATCTCCTTGGTCGGAATCCAGCGCGGCCATTCCTGCTTGTCGCCGACGGAGGTCTCGCCCTTGAACTGCAACCCTTCCTTACCGACGGCAATCGCATAGCGGCGCGCCGTCGAGCGGGTTTCCACGAGATAGAGGCGCCGCTCCTGCGTGTCGATGACGATGGTGCCCGGCTCATAGCCGGAGAACGTCACTTCCTGCGGCACGAATTCCGGCCTCACCTGGAAGGGACGCTTCTCGTTCTTCTTTCGCAGGGCCGAATCGAGCGCGCGGGTTTCCGGCAGCAGCGAGATCGAGGACGTGGTGCCGCCGAACAGGCCGGCGAACAGGCCGCTGCTTTGCTTCCGCTCAACCGTTTCGGAGCGCAGTTCGCCATTGTTGCCCGACAGCATGACGCTCTGCGCCTCCGGCGGAATCGCCTCCTCGGCCTGCAGGATGGGCTTCAGCGGCGCGACCGGCCGCACAGGAGCCGCCGCCGCGGCCTTGACTGCGAACTTGCCGCTTTCGCGCTTGGCGAGGAAGGCCTCCCGCTCGGCCTTGGCCCGGGCCTTGGCGGCCTCGCGCATGGCCAGTTTCTTGGCCTCGACGGCCTTGGCCTGGGCGATCGCCCGCTCGGCCGCGACCTGCTTTTCCAGTTCCTTGATGCGAGCCAGGTCCTCGTTGGTCGGCTTCTTCTTTTTCTTGAGCTGCCTCAACTCGGCCGCCGGGCTCTTGGCGGCCGCCAGCATCACATCAGTCGCCGCGCCACCCTCCGGCGCCTGAAGAGCCGGCATGGCCGCATGAGCGGGCATGCCAAATGAGAACGCCGCGCAAAGGCCGGCGAGAATGAAGCTGCGAAGCTGCATGGCGAAATTTCCGATCAGAAAGCGTGTTGCCCACGGCGCCGCCCGGCGCCTCGCAGGACGCCGAATATGCCGCAGGGCAGCTATAAGCGATTGAGTGCCGTGGCCTCAAGCGGCGCCGCGGCGAATCGCAGCGCCAATGCGCCATTTGTCGCCACTGTGTTCAAACAACAACAGGTTGCGGCGGGGATGCGCGAAACAGGGCTTACTGGTTCGGAACCTGCGGCTGCGCAGGCTGGGTCGCCTCGCCTGCCGGCGGCGTGGCGGAAGCCGGCGCGGCCTCGGAAGCGGGTGCGGCCGCATCGCTGCCGGAGGGCGGCGTCGGCGCCTTGCTCTCATTCGGAGCGGCGGGCGGCAGCGCGCCCGGCAACTGGTCGAGAACGCCCTTGCCCGCGCCCTGCTCGGTGGCCGGCACGCGATCCAGGATATCGATCGGCTTTTCGCCGTAGCGGGCGAGGATCGAAAGAATGAGCGAGGTGGCGAAGAAGGCCGCCGCCAAGATCGCCGTGGTGCGCGTCAGCGCGTTGGCCGCACCGCGCGCGGTCATGAAGCCGGAACCGCCGCCGATGCCGAGACCACCGCCTTCCGAGCGCTGCATCAGCACCACGCCCACAAGCGCGAGCACGACCATGAGATGCACGACGATCAGTACGGTTTCCATTCTCTATCCTGGCAAGGCTGGCGCGGGCGCACGCGGCGCCGGGTCATCGGAGGCGGCTCAATACAATGCTTTGGCGGCATTTCCAAGCCCGCGCCCTGAATATGGGTCGCGTGGCCGGATTATCAAACCGTCTGGGCGCCGCATCAGATGGAACGATAGGCTTCCGCGATGGCGAGGAAATCCGCAGCCTTGAGGCTGGCGCCGCCGACCAGCGCGCCGTCCACATTGGCCACGCCGAGCAGTTCCACCGCGTTGGAAGGCTTGACCGAGCCGCCGTAAAGGATGCGCATCTTTGCCGCAGCCGACCCCAGCTTCTCGGCAAGCCGCTCGCGTATGTGCCGGTGCGCCTCCGCTACGTCCGCCACGGTCGGTGTAAGCCCCGTGCCGATCGCCCAGACCGGCTCATAGGCCAGGATGGCGTTCTGTGCCGTGGCGCTTGCCGGCACGGACCCGGCTATCTGGCGCGCCAGCACGTCGAGCGTGGCATCGGCCTCGCGCTCGGCCTTGGTCTCGCCGATGCAGATGATGGCCGTCAGCCCCGCCCGCCAGGCGGCACGCGCCTTGGCCTGCACGGTGGCGTCGTCCTCGCCATGGTCGATGCGGCGCTCAGAATGGCCGACGATGACGTGGCTGGCGCCCGCGTCCTTCAGCATCTCGGCCGAGATGTCTCCGGTATGGGCGCCGCTCTCGTCGGCGTGGCAGTCCTGGCCGCCGACGCGCACCGGCGTGCGGGACACCGCCTCTGCCGCCCTGGTGAGCAGCGTCGCGGGCACGCAGACGAGCGCCTCGGTTTCCGCGTCGAGCCCGCCCATGAAGCCGTTGCCGATCATCCTCAACTCGTTGAGCGAGGCTCCGGTGCCGTTCATTTTCCAGTTCCCGGCGACGAGCGGGCGAATCCCTGGTGTCATCGATCTGACCTCCGAAGCGGCCGGCTGGGCCTGTTGCGAACACCGGCTTCACTACCAAAATCGAGGCACAAAGCAATCGACACTGGCCGTGAAGGAGGCTATTGCCCTTTCATCTGTCAAATTGGACGTGGCAATGCTCGGTACCTTAAGAGATGCGGCTGGAACCTGGGTGGCCAAGGCGCTGCTTTCCCTGCTCGTGGTGAGCTTTGCCGTGTGGGGCATATCCGGGCGGGTCATGGGCACGATCGCCGGTCATCACTCCGTCATCACGGCCGGCGGCACCACGGTTTCCGTCACCGAATACCGCCTGGCCTATGACCGCCAGATCAACGCGCTGTCCCAGCAGTTCGGCCAGCGGCTGACGACCGAGCAGGCGACCGCCCTGGGGGTCCAGAACCAGGTCCTGGCCGGGCTGGTTTCCGGCGCGCTGCTGGACGAGCAGGCCCGCAAGCTCGGCCTCGGCCTGTCCAAGGACCGGCTTGCACAGCTCACCCATACCGATCCCGCGTTCAAGGGCGCCGACGGCCAGTTCGACCGGCGCATGTTCGACTACGTGCTGCGCCAGGTCGGCATGCGGCCGGAAGACTATCTGAAAAACCGCTCCCAGGTCGCCGTGCGCCAGCAGATCGTGGAGGCCGTGTCGGACGGGCTCAAGACCCCCGACACCTTCCTGAAGGCGGTCGCGCTCTATCGGGGCGAGGACCGCACGATCGACTATGTCGTGTTGCCCAGGTCGCTGGTCGAGCCGATCGATCCGCCGTCCGCCAGCGCGCTTTCGGCCTATTTCGAAGAAAACAAGAAGGCCTACGCGGCGCCCGAATACCGCAAGTTCTCCTATGTGCGGCTCGAGCCGCAGGATATCGTCGACACGAGTTCGATCACCGACAGCGAGGTCGCCGCCGACTACGAAAAGAACAAGGACCGCTACACCACGCCGGAAATGCGCACCGTGGAGCAGCTCGTGTTCAAGTCGGCCGAGGCCGCCACAGCCGCCGCCGACTCGCTGAAGGCCGGCGCCACCTTCGACAAGCTGGCCGCAGCAGAGGGCAAGACCGAGGCCGACACGGTGCTCGGCACCCTGTCCAAGGACAAGATTCCCGACAAGGCCGTGGCCGATGCCGCCTTTTCGCTCAATCTCAATGAGGTGAGCCCTGTCGTGAAGGGCGCCTTCGGCCCCGTGCTGCTGCGCGTCACCGAGATCAAGCCGCAGGTGGTGAAGCCGCTGGCCGAGGTTTCCGACCAGATTCGCAAGGAACTGGCGCTCGTGGAGGCGAACCGCGTGCTGCCCGACACGCACGACGCCTATGAGGACGCACGCGCCGCCGGCGAGACGATGCAGGAAGCCGCCAACAAGATGAAGCTCAAGGTCGTGACGGTGGACGCCATCGACCGCGCCGGGCAGCACCCCGACGGCACCGTCGCGGCGGGGCTGCCCGAGTCCGCAGCCCTGATCCGGGCGGTGTTCGACGCCGAGACCGGCGCCGAGAACGAAGGGCTGAGCACGGCCGATGGCGGCTACGTCTTCTACGAGGTCAACGCGGTGACCCCTGCCCGCGACCGCACGCTGGACGAGGTGCGCGAGAAGGTCGTCGCGGACTGGACGAAGGCGGAGGCCGAGAAGCGCCTCAGCGCCAAGGCCGACGAACTGGAGAAACAGGCCAGGAACGGCGCCTCGCTCGACACGATCGCCGGCGGGCTGAACCTGGAAAAGCAGACCAAGCGCGGCCTGAAGCGCGAGGCCGACGACGCCGATTTCGGCAAGGAGGGCGCAGCCGCCATGTTCGGCGTTCCGGATGGAGCGGTGGGCGTGGTGCCGGCGCCGACGGGCGAGGCCGAGATCCTGTTCAAGGTGGCGGAAGTGTTCGAGCCGGCCGGCGCCGACGCCGGCTCGGTGCCCGAGGAGGCGCGCAACGCCTTCGCCTCCGGCATGGCCGACGACATGCTCGACGAACTGGTGGCGAAATTGCAGACGCAATACGACGTGCGCATCGACCAGACCGCGATCGCCCAGGCGATGAACCAATGAGCGCGCTCAAGACCCACATAGCCAAGGTGGCCGCGGGCGCGCCCCTGTCCTTCGAGGAAGCGCGCGAGGCCTTCGACATCATCATGTCGGGCGACGCCACGCCGGGCCAGATCGGCGGCTTCCTGATGGCGTTGCGGGTGCGCGGCGAAACCGTGAGCGAGATTTCCGGCGCGGTCGCCACCATGCGCGACAAGATGCTGCGAGTGAACGCGCCGGAGAACGCCATCGACATCGTCGGCACCGGCGGCGACGGCTCGCACAGCCTCAACATCTCCACCGCATCCGCCATCGTCATCGCCGGCTGCGGCGTGCCGGTGGCCAAGCACGGCAATCGCGGGCTCTCCTCGCTCACGGGCGCCGCCGACGTGCTGACCGCGCTCGGGATCAAGATCGACCTGTCGGCGGAGGCGATCGGGCGCTGCATCCGCGAGGCCGGCGTCGGCTTCATGTTCGCGCCGGCGCATCATCCGGCCATGAAGCATGTCGGCCCCACGCGCGTGGAACTGGGCACCCGCACCATCTTCAACCTGCTCGGACCGCTTTCGAACCCCGCCGGGGTCAAGCGCCAGCTCGTGGGCGTGTTCGCGCCGGAATGGATCGTGCCGGTTGCCGAGACGCTGAAAGCGCTGGGCGCCGAGCATGCCTGGGTGGTGCATGGCGACGGCTATGACGAGATCACCACCACCGGAGAGACTTCGGTGGCCGAGCTGGCGGACGGCGAGATCCGCACCTTCACGCTCCAGCCGGAAACCTTCGGCCTCAAGCGGCACGGCCGCGAGGCGCTGCGCGGCGGGGATTCGGCTTTCAACGCCAAGGCCCTGCGGGCGCTGCTCGACGGCGCGCCAGGCGCCTATCGCGACACCGTACTGATGAACGCCGGTGCCGGCCTCGTGGTCGCCGGCGTCGTGACCCGGCTGGAGGACGGCATCCTGAAGGCCGCCGGCGCCATCGACAGCGGCCGCGCGCGCGACGTGCTGAAGAAGCTCGTCGAGGTCTCCAACGAGCAGGAAGATGGCTGACATCCTCAAGAAGATCGAGGCCTACAAGCGCGACGAGATCGCCGCTGCCAAGGCGCGCGTGCCTCTGGGCGAGATCGAGGCGCGGGCGAAGGACGCCGATGCGCCGCGCGGGTTCCTGGCCGCGCTCGAAGCCCGGCGCGGGCAAGGCCGCTTCGCCCTGATCGCGGAGATCAAGAAAGCCAGCCCTTCCAAGGGCCTGATCCGCGCCGATTTCGATCCGCCGGCGCTTGCCAGGGCCTATGCCGCCGGCGGCGCGGCCTGCCTGTCGGTGCTGACGGACGCGCCGTCCTTCCAGGGCGCGCCGGAATTCCTCACCGCGGCGCGCGCCGCCTGCCCGCTGCCGGCGCTGCGCAAGGATTTCCTGTTCGACCCCTATCAGGTCTATGAAGCGCGCGCCTGGGGCGCCGACGCCATCCTCATCATCATGGCCAGCGTCGACGACGCGCTCGCACGCGAACTGGAAGAAGCCACTTTCTCGCTCGGCATGGATGCGCTGGTGGAGGTGCATGACGAAGCCGAGATGGAACGCGCGCTGAAACTGTCGTCGCGGCTGATCGGCATCAACAACCGCAACCTGCGCACCTTCGAGACCAGTCTGGAAACGTCCGAGCGGCTGGCTGCCATGGTCCCGCCCGACAGGCTGCTGGTGGGCGAGAGCGGCATCTTCACCCATGCCGACTGCCAGCGGCTGGCGCAAAACGGCATCGGCACCTTCCTCGTCGGCGAGAGCCTTATGCGCCAGCAGGACGTGACCGCGGCAACCCGCGCTCTTCTCGGGCTAGACACGGCTGCGGAGGCCGTCTGAGCTCATGTCCGGCCGCCCTGCCCTCACCCATATCGGCCGGCAAGGCGAGGCGCACATGGTCGATGTCGGCGAAAAGGCCGAGACCCAGCGCACCGCCGTGGCCGAGGGTTTTGTCCGCATGCTTCCGGAGACGCTCGCGACCATCCTGGAAGGTAATGCGAAGAAAGGCGACGTGCTCGGCACGGCCCGCATCGCCGGCATCATGGCGGCCAAGAAGGCGCACGAGCTGATCCCGCTCTGCCACCCGCTGCTGCTGACCAAGGTTTCCGTGGAGATCGAACCGGACGAAGCCCTGCCCGGCCTGAGGGTCACGGCGCTCGCCCGGGTAACGGGCAAGACCGGCGTGGAAATGGAGGCGTTGACGGCGGCCTCGGTCGCCTGCCTGACCATCTACGACATGGCCAAGGCCGTGGACCGGGCCATGACGATTTCCGGCATACGGCTGGTCGAGAAAACCGGCGGAAAGTCCGGCGACTACAAGGCTGACGCGTGATGGCACTCATCCCGATTTCGGAAGCGCTCGACCGCCTGCTCGAAGGCGCAGACGCGCTGCCGGCCGAGAGCGTCGCGCTGGCCGATGCCTGGGACCGCGTGCTGGCGGCGCCGCTCATGGCGCTGCGCACCCAGCCGCCCTTCGATGCCTCGGCCATGGACGGCTATGCCGTGCGCGGCAGGAACGTGGCGACTGCGCCTGCGCGGCTGCAAGTGGTGGGCACGGCGGCCGCGGGCCACAGCTTCGGGGGGCGCGTGGGCGATGGCGAAGCCGTGCGCATCTTCACCGGCGCACCGCTGCCGGCGGATTGCGACACCGTCGTTATCCAGGAGAACGTGCGCGACCTGGGCGACGGCGCCATAGAGGTGCTGGAGCCGGCCTCAATGGGCCGCAACGTTCGCAAGGCCGGCCTCGACTTCGCGGAAGGCGACCTGCTGCTGGAGGCCGGGCGCCGGCTCGACGCGGCAGCCCTGTCCCTGGCGGCGGCGGCCAACCATCCGCGCCTGGACGTGGTGCGGCGGCCGCTGGTCGCCATCGTCGCCACCGGCGACGAACTGGCGACGCCAGGCAGCGCCATCGGCCCCGACCAGATCATCGCATCGAACGCCTACGGCGTGGCGGCCGCCGCACGCTCCGTGGGCGCCGCGACACTCGACCTCGGCATCGCGCCGGACAGCCGCGAAGCCATCGCCGCGCTCGTGCGCAAGGCGGTCGCAGCCGGCGCCGACGTGATCGTGACGCTCGGCGGGGCCTCGGTCGGCGACCATGATCTGGTTCACGACGTGCTGACGGCGGAAGGCATGAAACTGGGCTTCTGGCGCATCGCCATGCGTCCCGGCAAGCCGCTGATGTTCGGCCGGCTGGACGGCATTCGCTGCCTCGGCCTGCCGGGCAACCCGGTGGCGAGCCTGGTGTGCTCGCAGCTTTTCCTCAAACCCCTGCTTTCGCGCCTCGGCGGCCGGCCGTTCAGACAGGACATGCGCGAGGCGCGCCTCGGCATCGCCATGGCCGCGAACGACCGTCGCCAGGATTATGTGCGCGCGGTGGTGGTGAAGGAAGACGAAGGCGCGCTCGTGGCGACGCCTTTCGGCACGCAGGATTCCTCGATGCTGAAGATGATGGCCGACGCCAACGGCCTCGTCATCCGCGAGCCGTTCGCTCCGGCCGTCGAGGAAGGAGCCGCCTGCCGCGTGCTCATGCTGCGCTGAGCCCCATACCGGCCGGGCGAGAACATCGAGGAAGATACCCCTGTCGAAATCTCTACAGGGTCGAAATCTCTGCAGGGTGGTGAGCCGGGAGGGGATCGAACCCTCGACCACATGATTAAAAGTCACGTGCTCTACCGCTGAGCTACCGGCCCGTCCTGGCATTCCGGCCGCGACGGAATTTCCGTTTCGCAACCTTCCGGCCGCGCGGCGGAAAAGCCGCGTTCGCCTCGGCAACCGGACGCGCCTGCCGCTGCGTTTCCGAGGCTTCTCACGCCCCGAAATTGCGGCGGAACATAGGGAGCGAGCTTCGGCCGGTCAACCGGAAAAAGCGCCCCGCCACAGGAGTTTGCGGCTGCCCCTGCACCGGAAGGCGCGGCGCGGCGGATTTGGCGCCGGACGGGCAAAAGCTTGACTTCGCGGAACAAATGCCACCTCCCTTCGTTTCCCCGTGGGACGTCAAGCAAGGAGAAGATTCATGAAGAAGCTGATGCCAGGTCTTCTGGCGGCCGCCTTGGGCGTTTCGCTCGTTGCCGCCGAGATCACGGCGGCCAACGCCCAGTCGGTTTACGTGCCGCAGAAGCCCGTGGCCTCCTCCGATCTCCAGACCGTGCAGTGGAGAGGGCGTGAACGGGTGATCCGTCGCGGCGGCGACCGCGTCGTCCGTCGCGGCGGCGACTACTACTGGCGCGGGCATCGCGGCTATCGCAACTATCGGCCCGGCTATCGCCGCCATGGCGATCTCTGGTTCCCGCTGGGGGCCTTCGCGGCCGGGGCGATCATTTCCGGTGCCCTCGCCAATGACCGCCCGCCACCTGCGGCCTACGGCAATGCCCATGTGAACTGGTGCTCGCAGCGCTATCGTAGCTATCGGGCCTACGACAACACCTGGCAGCCCTATAACGGCCCGCGCCGCCAATGCGTTTCGCCGTATTGACGGACGGCTGGCCCCGACAGGCAAAGACGGCCGCGCCGGCGACGGCGCGGCCTTTCACGTGGCGCTCAAGGTGCGTCGCACCGCATCGCGCCAGCCTTTCAGCTTGGCGGCCCGCGTGGCGGCGTCCATCTGCGGCTCGAATCGCCGGTCGAGCGCCCAGCTTCGGGCGAATTCGTCCGCCGCCGGCCATACTCCCGCCTCGGCACCGGCCAGCCATGCCGCGCCCAGCGCCGTCGTCTCCAATATCGTGGGCCGGTCCACCGGCGCGTCGAGGATGTCGGCCAGGCGCTGCATGGTCCAGTCGGAGGCGACCATGCCGCCGTCCACCCGCAGGACGGTCCTCGCCGCCTTTTCCTGCCAGTCCTTTTTCATCGCGTCCAGCAGGTCGCGCGTCTGGTAGGCGACCGATTCCAGCGCGGCGCGCGCAAATTCCGCCGGCCCCGAATTGCGGGTGAGGCCGAAGATGGCGCCGCGCGCCTCGGCATCCCAGTGCGGCGCGCCGAGCCCGACAAAGGCCGGGACGAGATAGACATCCTGGGCGGGGTCCGCCTCGGCGGCAAGCATGCCGCTGTCTCCGGCCTTGCCGATCACCTTCAGTCCGTCGCGCAGCCATTGCACGGCTGCGCCCGCCACGAAGATGGAACCTTCCAGCGCATAGGTGGTCTTGCCGGCCAGGCGATAGGCGATGGTGGTGAGCAGGCGGTTTTTGGAGCGCACCATGTCGGTGCCGGTGTTCAGCAGGGCAAAGCAGCCGGTGCCGTAGGTGGATTTCATCATGCCCGGCTCGAAGCAGGCCTGGCCGATGGTGGCCGCCTGCTGGTCGCCGGCCACGCCGCAGATCCTTGTCCGCGCGCCGAACAGCGTTTCGTCCGTTGTGCCGAAATCATCGGCGCAATCCTTCACCTGCGGCATCATCTGCGCCGGGATGTCCAGAATGCCGAGCAGATCCTCGTCCCAGGCATTGTCGGCTATGTTGTAGACCAGCGTGCGCGAGGCGTTGGTGGCGTCGGTGACATGCGCCCTGCCGCCGGTCAGCCGCCAGATCAGGAACGAATCGATCGTGCCGGCCAGCAATTCGCCCTTTTCGGCCCTTTTCCTCGCGCCCTGCACCCTGTCCAGAATCCAGGCGATCTTGGTGCCGGAGAAATAGGGGTCGAGCAGCAGTCCGGTCCTGCGGGTGAATTCCGGTTCCAGCCCCTGTTTCTTGAGCCTGGCGCAAAGCGGCGCGGTGCGCCGGTCCTGCCACACGATTGCCGGGTGGATCGGCCTGCCGGTCGCCCTGTCCCAGATGACGACGGTCTCGCGCTGGTTGGTGATGCCGATGGCGGCGATCTCGCCGGCCTGCCGCCCGGCCTTTTCGAGCGCCGCCTTCACGCTCGCCACCACGCTCGACCAGATCTCCTCCGGGTCATGCTCGACCCAGCCGGAAGCCGGAAAATGCTGGGTAAACTCCTGCTGGCCGACGCCCGCCATCCTCATGGCGCCGTCGAACAGGATCGCTCGGCTCGAAGTCGTGCCCTGGTCGATCGCCAGGATATGGCCGGTCATATTCCCCCCTCTTGCACGCACCGCCCGACCCTATCCCGCCGCCGCTCGATGCGGCCCTTTCGCAGGTTGCAGGAAATCTTCCAGCGCCGCCACCTGCGCGGGGCTGAAATGCAGCCCGCGCTTGGTCCTTCGCCACAAAATGTCCTCGGCCGTCCGCGCCCACTCGTTGTCGACGAGATAGCGCACCTCCGCTTCGTATAGCTCGGCGCCGAAGTCGCGGCCAAGCTCGGCCTTCGATCCGGCGGAACCGAGCAGGACACGGGCGCGCGTGCCGTAGAGCCGGGTGAGCCGCCGCGCCAAACCGGCGCCGAGAAAGGGATAGTCGGCGGCAAGCCGCTCCGCCTCCGCTTCGAAGCCGGTGGCCGGGAAATCCCCGCCCGGCAAAGGCGCCTCGGCCGTCCACGGCGCGCCGCGCCGGCCAAGAAAAGCCTCGATCTTGTCCAGCATCGCTTCCGCGAGCCGGCGATAGGTGGTGATCTTGCCGCCGAAGGCGTTGAGCAGGGGAGCCTCGCCTTCCCCGCCATCGGCCTTCAGTACGTAGTCGCGCGTCGCCTCCTGCGCCCTGGAGGCGCCGTCGTCATAGAGCGGCCGCACCGCCGAATAGGTCCACACGATGTCGTCGCGCCGCACGGCTTCCGCAAAATATTCGCTTGCCGCCGTGCACAGATAGTCGATCTCCTCCTCGCTGATGCGCACGTCGTGCGGATCGCCCGGGAAATCCCGGTCCGTGGTGCCGATCAGCGTGAACTCGTCCTCATAGGGGATGGCGAAGATGATGCGGCCGTCACGGTTCTGGAAGAAATAGGCGCGCGGGTCGTCGAACTTCTTCCGTACCACGATATGGCTGCCCTGCACCAGGCGCACATTATGCACCTCCGACAGGCCCACCGTGTGGGAAAGCACATGATCCACCCACGGGCCCGCCGCGTTGACCAGCAGGCGCGCCCTCACCTGCTCCGTGGCGCCGGTGCGCCGGTCTTCCAGCGTACAGGTCCACAACCCATTTTCGCGCCGGGCTGCCGCCACCCTGGTGCGCGTGCGGATCACCGCGCCGCGGTCGGCGGCATCGCGCGCGTTCAGCGCCACCAGCCGCGCGTCGTTGACCCAGCCGTCCGAATATTCGAACGCCTTGGAAAACAACGGTTTCAGCGGCACGCCGGCCGGGTCCGTGCGCATGTCCAGCGTGCGGGTGGGCGGCAGCAGCCGGCGCCCGCCGATGTGGTCGTAGAGGAACAGGCCGAGCCGCAGCAGCCAGGCGGGCCGCAACCCGGCCGCATAGGGAAGCACGAAGCGCAGCGGCCAGATGATGTGCGGCGCGTTGCGCCACAGCACCTCGCGCTCCATCAACGCCTCACGCACCAGCCGGAATTCGTAGAACTCCAGATAGCGCAGCCCGCCATGGATCAGCTTGGTGGAGCCGGAGGAGGTACCGCTGGCAAGATCGTCCATCTCCGCCAGGAAAACCGAAAATCCGCGGCCGGCCGCATCGCGCGCGATGCCGCAACCGTTGATGCCGCCGCCGATGACCAGGATGTCATGGATGGGGTTTTCGCCCAAAGATCCCTCCTGGCGACTTCGCATTGCAGCATTTTCGGCTTTCACGAAAATGTGGAGGAATTATTCCGAAATAGAAACGCGTGTCAAACGAAATTATGGCAATGAAAACCGCCGTTCGTACCGGCTTCAGGGCAGCGCGGTCTCGACCAGCTTGACGTCCGATTCCGCGCAGATACGGCGGATGGCGGGGATGTCGCAACGGTCGGTGATGAAGGTGTCGACCTGCGACAGATGGCCGATGCGCACCGGCGCGGTGCGCTCGAACTTGGTGCGGTCCGAAACCAGTATCACGTGCCGCGCATTGGCGATGATGGCCTGGGCCACCTTCACCTCGCGGAAGTCGAAATCCAGCAGCGCGCCGTCATGATCGATCGCCGAGGCGCCGATGACGGCATAGTTGACCTTGAACTGCTTGATGAAATCCACCGCGGCCTCGCCCACGATACCGCCGTCCGACCCGCGGACGACCCCGCCGGCAATCACCACCTCTATGGAAGGATAGACCCGCATCCTATTGGCGACATTGATATTATTTGTGATGACCATAAGGCCGGAATGGTCGAGAAGCGCCTTGCTGACCGCTTCCGTGGTGGTGCCGATATTGATGAACAGCGAAGCGCTGTCGGGGATGATGCGCGCAGCCGCCCGCCCGATCGCCTCCTTCTCCTCGGCCGCGATCTTGCGCCGCGCCTCGTATTCCATGTTCTCGATGCCGGAGGGAAACAGAGCCCCACCATGGATTCGGGTCAGAAGCCGCTGGTCGCACAAATCGTTGAGATCCTTGCGGATCGTCTGCGGCGTGACCTTGAAATGGCTCGCCAGGTCGTCCACCAGAACGCGGCCATGATCCTTGGCCAACTGGATGATCTCGGAATGACGCGGCGACAGATACATCGGCCCTCTCCACCGTTTTCGTTTTTCTTAGCAATAGCTGAAAACGAAAGCAGTGGAAAGGAAAAGTCGGGGTGTGCGCCGCAAGGCGCCGCCGTTCAGAAGGCGCGGAAGGTCACCGTCGTGAAGGTGTCCTTGATGCCGGGGATCACCTGCACCTTCTGGTTGACGAAGTGACCGATATCCTCGTCGTCCTCCAGATAGAATTTGGCCAGCAGGTCGTACTGCCCGGCCGTCGAATAGATTTCCGATGCGATCTCGGCGTCCGCCAACTCGCTGGCGACTTCATAGGCCTTGCCGAGGTCGCACTTTATCTGCACGAAAAACGCCTTCATCGCCTCGCTCCACTTGCGCCGGGTCTTCGGCCTTGTGACAGACCGGAGGCTGCCTTTCAAGCCGGGGCCGGCCGCCGGCGCCATCGCCTCACAGCGGCGCGATGTCGCCGCGCGCCCAGCCCTCGGAAATTTCCTGCGCCCGTTCCGCAAACGCGCCGGCCTCGATCGCGGCGCGGATATCCTGCATCAGCTTCTGATAGTAGGAAAGATTGTTCCAGGTCAGAAGCATCGCCCCCAGCGCCTCCTGCGAGCGCACCAGATGATGCAGATAGGCCCTGCTGTAATCGCGCGCGGCTGGGCAGTCGCTCTCCTCGTCCAGCGGGCGATGGTCGTCGGCATGGCGGGCGTTGCGCAGGTTCACCTTGCCGCGCCGGGTGTAGGCCAGCCCGTGCCGCCCTGCCCGCGTGGGCATGACGCAGTCGAACATATCGATACCCCGCGCCACCGATTTCAGGATATCGTCGGGCGTGCCGACGCCCATCAGGTAGCGCGGCTTGTCGGCGGGCAGTTCGGGACAGGTGGCGTCGAGCATGTCCAGCATCACCGCCTGCGGCTCGCCCACGGCAAGCCCGCCCACCGCATAGCCCTTCAGGTCCATGGCGGCCAGCGCCCGGGCCGAGCCGACCCGCAGGTCTGCCACGTCGCCGCCCTGCACGATACCGAACATGGCCTTTCCCGGCTGACTGCCGAAGGCCGCCTTGCAGCGCTCGGCCCAGCGCAGCGACAATTCCATCGCCCGCTCGATTTCGGTGCGCGGCGCCGGCAGCGCGGTGCACTCGTCGAGCTGCATCTGGATGTCGGAATCGAGCAGTCCCTGGATCTCGATCGAGCGCTCCGGGGTCATCTCGTAGGGCGCGCCGTCGATATGCGAGCGGAAGGTCACGCCATGGTCGGTCAGCTTCCTCAGCTTGGACAGCGACATGACCTGGAAACCGCCGCTGTCGGTCAGGATCGGGTGCGGCCAGCGGGCGAATTCGTGCAGGCCGCCCAGCCTCGCCATCCGCTCGGCCCCGGGCCGCAGCATGAGGTGATAGGTGTTGCCCAGGATGATGTCGGCGCCGAGGTCGCGCACCTGGTCCATATACATGGTCTTGACCGTGCCGCCGGTCCCCACCGGCATGAAGGCCGGCGTGCGCACGGTACCGCGCGGCATGGAGACTTCGCCGCGGCGCGCCTTGCCGTCGGTGGCCAGCACCTTGAAGGAAAATTCGGAACTCATGTGTCGGCCCTGAACAGCAGGCTGGCGTCGCCGTAGGAATAGAAGCGGTAGCCGCCTGCAATGGCATGCGCATAGGCCGCGCGCATCGTCTCCAGCCCCGAAAAGGCCGAGACCAGCATGAACAGGGTCGAGCGCGGCAGATGGAAATTGGTCATCAGCGCGTCGGCCGTCCGGAAGCGGTAGCCGGGCGTGATGAAGATGTCGGTGGCCCCCGACCAGGCGGCAATGGTGCCGTCCTCGCGCGCGGCGCTCTCCAGCAGGCGCAGCGACGTGGTGCCGACGGCCACGATGCGGCCGCCCCTGGCCCTGGCGGCGTTCAGCGCATCGGCCACGTCCTGCGGCACGAATCCGGTTTCGGCGTGCATTTTATGATCGGCCGTGTCGTCGGCCTTGACCGGCAGAAAGGTGCCGGCTCCCACATGCAGCGTCACGAAGCGGCGCTCGATGCCGGCCGCGTCCAGCGCGGAAAACAGTTCCGGCGTGAAATGCAGGCCGGCGGTGGGGGCAGCCACCGCGCCCTCCTCGCGGGCATAGACGGTCTGGTAGTCGGCCAGGTCGCGCTCGTCGTCGTCGCGCTTCGAGGCAATGTAGGGCGGCAGCGGAATATGGCCGACGGCATGCAGCGCCTCGTCCAGGAAGGGGCCGGAAACGTCGAAGCCGAGCAGCACCTCGCCGCCCTCGCCCTTTTCGATCACCGTGGCGTCGAGCTGGCCGAGAAAACACGAATTGCCGTCATGGCCGAAATGAATGCGGTCGCCGGCGGCGACGCGCTTGCCCGGCCGCATGAAGGCCAGCCAGCGGTCGGGCGCGGTGCGCATGTGCAGCGTGGCCTCCACCTGCGCCACCGCCTCGCCGCGCCGGCGCAGCCCCTTCAACTGGGCGGGTATGACCTTGGTGTCGTTGAACACCAGCACGTCGCCGGGGGCCAGAAGGTCCGGCAGGTCGCGCACGCGCAGGTCGCGCAGCGCTTCACCCGGCTTCACCTCGAGCAGGCGGGCCCGGTCGCGCGGTTCCGCCGGCCGCAGCGCGATGCGCTCCTCGGGCAATTCAAAATCGAACAGGTCCACGCGCATGTTCAGTAGATCCGGATCAGCACCGCTCCGGCAAGCAGCAGCATGGCGCCCGCGACGCGCCCGACCGAAATCTCACGCACCGCAAGCCCGAGGAAGCCGATGCGGTCCACGATTAGGCCGGCAAACAATTGACCGGCGACCACGAAGCCCATCGTGGCTGCCGCGCCGAGCCGCGGCGTCAGGATGATTATGGCGGTGACGAAGGCGGCGCCCAGGCAGCCGCCGGCAACGAACATCCACCATGGCGGAACGCGCCAGCCGATCGTAACGCCCTGCGCCTGCGAAACCGCCATCGACACGAAGGCCAGCGCCACCGCGCCGGCGAAAAAAGACGAGGCCGCGGCCGCCACAGGCAGGCCGAGGCCCTTGCTGAGTGCGGCATTGATCGGCGCCTGGATGGCGAGGAACGACCCCGCCACCACGCCAAACGCCGCCCAAAGCAGGCTCCAGATCATGCCGGTCTCAAGCCGCGACGTCGGCAGCGACCTTCAGCGACACGATCTTGTCGGGGTCCTGCACCGGCTCGCCGCGCTTGATCTTGTCGACATTGTCCATGCCCTCGACGACCTGGCCCCAGACCGAGTATTGCCGGTTGAGGAAGGAGGCGTCATCGAAGCAGATGAAGAACTGCGAGTTGGCCGAGTTGGGGTTCTGCGCACGCGCCATGGAGCAGGTGCCGCGGCCATGGTTGGCGTTGGAGAACTCGGCCTTGAGGTCCGGCTTGTCCGAACCGCCCATGCCGGCGCGCGAAGGCGCGAAGGAAGGCTTGGACGAGTTGCCGTACTGCACGTCGCCGGTCTGGGCCATGAAGCCGTCGATGACGCGGTGGAACACCACGCCGTCATAGGCGCCCTCGCGCGCCAGTTCCTTGATGCGGGCGACATGGCCCGGCGCCAGGTCCGGAAACATTTCGATGACGACGGTGCCCTTCGTCGTTTCCATGATGAGGGCGTTCTCGCGGTCCTTGATTTCGGCCATTTTCCTGTCCTTTCGTCATCCGGCTCCTTGCGGCCGGCTTACTTTCCGTCTGCCGCGATGCGAACCTTGACCATGCGGTCGGGGTCGTCCACGGCGCCGTTGCGGGCATCGTCGCCCTTCTTGATGTTGTCGACCAGTTCCATGCCCTTCTCGACATTGCCGACGATGGTGTATTTCCCGTCGAGGCTCGGTGCGGGCCCGAACATGATGAAGAATTGCGAATTGGCCGAATCCGGGTTCTGCGACCGGGCCATGCCCACCACGCCGCGCACGAAATGCTCCTTGGAGAACTCCGCCGGCAGGTTCGGCAGTTCCGAGCCCCCGGTACCCACGGCAGAGGCGTTAAAACCCTTCTTGGCATTGCCGTATTGCACGTCGCCGGTCTGGGCCATGAAGCCGTTGATGACGCGGTGGAACACCACGTTGTCGTAGGCGCCCTCGCGCACCAGCTTCTTGATCTGGGCGACATGCTTGGGCGCAAGGTCCGGACGCAGCGCCACGGTGACGTCGCCGTCCTTCAGCGTGATGATCATGGTGTTTTCCGGATCAGCCGCAAAGGCCGTCGCCGATCCGGCGAAGAGCCCCGCCAGCACGACGAGGAAGGCAGCGAGCTTCTTGAGCTGCATGAATGTATCTCCGAGCTATTTCGCGAACTTGGCGACGAGCGCGCCGACAACGCATGCCGGCACGAAGGGGCGGATGTCGCCGCCCATCGAGGCGATCTGACGCACGAGTGTGGCGGTAATGGTGCGCACGGAGGGGCTGGCCGGCAAAAACACCGTCTGCAGTTCCGGCGCCATGGTCTCGTTCATGCCTGCCATCTGCATCTCGTAGTCGAGGTCGGTGCCGTCACGCAGGCCGCGAATCATGATCGAGGCGCCATGCCTGCGCGCCGCGTCGACGACCAGCCCGTCAAAGGCCACGACCTTGATGCGCGCGCCGTCGGCACCCAGTTCTTCGCGTGCGGACCGCTCGATCAGGTCCACCCGCTCCTCGAACGAAAACAGCGGCTTCTTGCCCGGGTGGACGCCGATGGCCGCATAAACGATGTCGGCGACCGCCAGCGATGCCTTCAGCACATCGAGATGGCCGTTGGTCAGCGGGTCGAAGGAGCCGGCATAGATGGCGACGCGTTCTTTCATGGCGCAGCTTTCTAGATCAGCCGCAGGACAAATGCCATCCCCGCAGGCGCATGAACCATTCGGAAACCATGAACTTCAAATGAACGCGCCGGTCAGGAGCGGTTAAATATCGTTCACGTAGAGATGATGGCGTGGGTGAAACCAATTCGCGGCCCGTTCGTTGTCGAACCAGGAGAACCAAGCCATGATGATCTTCATGCTCGCCGCCGCAATGACCGTCGCCATGCTGATCGCCACAGTGTTCGGTCTGCATCAGGAAGCTGAAAGGGTGCGCCTGAACACCCGCGACCGCCGTTACCATTTCGGCCGCCGCGACTGATCCTAAAGCCTTTTGCTCAGCGCTCGCCGGGGTCTTTCTTCGACAGGTCCTTTTCCATGTAGACGACCGTCCAGCCGTCCCGCTTGGGATGGAAGCGACGCTCCCTCTCCACATAGCCATAGGCCGCGTAGAGCCCGATGTTGCGGGTCAGGCGCTCATTGGTAAACAGCCGCATGCGATCCAGCCCGGCAAGCGCGGCCCGCTCCTCGGCCCAGTCGAGCAGGCGATGGCCGAGCCTGCGCCCCTGGAAGGCGGGGGCCACCACCACGCTGTAGATCAGCATATGGTCGGAATGCGCCTCCAGCACGATCAGCCCGGCCGGCTCGCTCTCCACCTCCAGCAGCCAGACCTGGCCGGCGGCGATTCGGGGCGCATAATCTTCCCCGACAGGCAGCGGCGGCGCGCCGAGCAGCGGCGTGTATGGCGCATAGGCTTCCTCGGTCAGCCGCTCCACCGTCGCCAGATCGCCGGCAACGGCAAGGCGCAGCGAGGAAGCGGCCGCGCCGGTCATGCCTCTTCGCCGGCTCCGTTCTCTTGCGCCGGGCCAGCGTCTTCGGTTCCGTTCTCGCCGTCGCCGTTATCTCCGTCGCCCTGGGGCTCGGAAATGCGCTCGACGGAGACCACCTTCTCGCCGGCAGCGGTGTTGAAGATGGTGACGCCCTTGGTCGCGCGGCTGGCGAAGCGGATGCCATGGACGGGAACGCGGATGACCGTGCCGCCGTCCGACACCAGCATGATCTGGTCTTCGTCACCCACCGGGAAGGTTGCAACCAGCCGTCCGATCTCGTCCACCTTCGACACGTCGGTGGCGCGGATGCCCTTGCCTCCACGTCCGGTCCGCCGGAAATCGTAGGAGGAGGAACGCTTGCCGTAGCCGAACTCCGTGACGGTCAGCACGAACTGCTCGTGCTGCCTGAGGAATTCGTAGCGCTCGTCGGAGAGCTGGGCCTCCTCGCCCACCTCCTCGTTGGTCAGCGCGATCTCCTCCTCCTCGCCGGCGCCCGAGAGCAGCCGGCGCTCGGCGGTCGAGCGCTTCAGGTAGGCGGCACGCTCCGAAGCGTCGGCCTCGACGTGCTCGATGACGGTCATGGAAATCGCAGGGTCGTTCTCGGCCATGGAAATGCCGCGCACGCCGACCGAATTGCGGCCTGCAAACACGCGCACGTCCGAGACCGGGAAGCGGATGCACTGGCCTGACGCCACCGTCAGCAGCACGTCGTCGTTTTCCGTGCAGGTCTCCACGCCGAGGATCTCGTCGCCCTCCTCGTCCAGCTTCATGGCGATCTTGCCGTTGCGGTTGACCTGGACGAAGTCGGACAGCTTGTTGCGGCGCACGGTTCCGCGCGTGGTGGCGAACATCACGTCCAGCTCGCCCCAGCTTCCCTCGTCCTCCGGCAGCGGCATGATTGTGGTGATGCGCTCGCCCTGCTCCAGCGGCAGCATGTTGATGAGCGCCTTGCCGCGGGACTGGGGCGTGCCGATGGGCAGGCGCCAGACCTTTTCCTTGTAGACGATGCCGCGCGAGGAGAAGAACAGCACCGGCGTGTGCGTGTTGGCCACGAACAGGCGGGTGACGAAATCCTCGTCCTTGGTGGACATGCCCGAGCGGCCCTTGCCGCCCCTGCGCTGGGCCCGGTAGAGCGACAGCGGCACGCGCTTGATGTAGCCGGAATGGCTGACGGTGACGACCATGTCCTCGCGCTGGATGAGGTCCTCGTCCTCCATGTCGGCCCCGCCTTCGGCAAGCTCGGTGCGGCGCGGGGTGGAGAACTCGTCGCGCACGGCGGCCAGCTCGTCCTTGACGATCTGCTGGATGCGGGCGCGCGACGACAGGATGTCGAGGTAGTCGGCGATCTCGACGCCGATCTTGTTCAGCTCGTCGTCGATCTCGTCGCGCCCCAGCGCGGTCAGGCGCTGCAGGCGCAGTTCGAGGATGGCGCGGGCCTGCTCCTCGGACAGGTTATACGTCCCGTCGTCGTTGATGCGATGGCGCGGGTCGTCGATGAGCTTGATCAGCGCCTCGACGTCGGCGGCCGGCCAGCGCCGGGTCATCAACTGGTCGCGCGCCGTCTGCGGATCGGGGGCGCTGCGGATCAGCCGGATCACCTCGTCGATATTGGCGACGGCAATCGCCAGGCCGACCAGCACATGGGCGCGGTCGCGCGCCTTGCGCAGAAGATATTTCGTACGCCGGCTGATCACGTCCTCGCGGAAGGCGACGAAGGCCCGGAGCATGTCGAGCAGCGTCATGACTTCCGGCTTGCCGCCGTTCAGCGCCACCATGTTGGCGCCGAAGGAGGTCTGCAGCGGCGTGAAGCGGTAGAGCTGGTTGAGAATGACGTCGGCGTTGGCGTCGCGCTTCAGCTCGATGACGACCCGGTAGCCCTGCCGGTCGCTCTCGTCGCGGATGTCGGAGATGCCCTCGATGCGCTTCTCGCGCACCAGCTCGGCCATCTTCTCGATCATGGAGGCCTTGTTCACCTGGTAGGGAACCTCGGTGACGATGATGGCCTCGCGATCGCCGCGGCTCTCCTCGATATGCACCTTGCCGCGCATGATGATGGAGCCGCGCCCGGTGGAATAGGCGCTGTGGATGCCGGAACGGCCGAGCACGATTGCCCCGGTCGGAAAATCCGGCCCCGGCACGATCTCCATCAGCTCCGAAAGATCGATGGCCGGATTGTCGATGAGGGCGATGGCGCCGTTGCAGACCTCGCCCAGATTGTGCGGCGGGATGTTGGTGGCCATGCCCACCGCGATGCCGCCCGAGCCGTTGACCAGAAGGTTCGGGAAGCGCGCGGGCAGGACGCGCGGCTCGCTGCCGGAGGCGTCGTAGGTGTCCTGGAAATCGACCGTGTCCTTGTCGATGTCCTCCAGAAGCTCGTGCGCGACCCGGGTGAGCCGCGACTCGGTGTAGCGCATGGCCGCCGGCGGGTCGCCGTCGATGGAGCCGAAATTACCCTGCCCGTCGATGAGCGGCACGCGCATGGACCAGTCCTGCGCCATGCGCACCAGCGCATCGTAGATCGAGGCGTCGCCATGCGGGTGGTATTTACCCATCACGTCCGCCACGGGACGCGCCGACTTCACATATTTGCGGTTCCAGTGATAGCCGCTCTCATGCGCGGCGTAGAGGATGCGGCGGTGGACGGGCTTCAGGCCGTCGCGGACATCCGGCAGCGCCCGGCTGACGATCACGCTCATGGCGTAGTCGAGATAGGAGCGCTGCATCTCCTCGATAATGGAGACGGGCTCGATGTCCGAGGGGCCGTCCGGCCCCCGAGGTGTCTTCTGGTCGGTCAAAACAGGTCACGCAATTCAGGAATCATCCACCCCTTATATAGGAAAGCGCACCGTTTCTCCAATGGCGGGGACCGTTTTCCAGAACTGGTTTTCCTCGGTATTTCAAATGGATGCGCCTTGCGGGCGGGAATGTCGCGGTCAGCCGCGGGTGCGCGGTCCAGCCGTCTGCGCGGCATTTGGCAAAACCGCTTCCCACCTTGCCGGGCAATGCGCTAGCCTGCATGCGACGGGGGAGGCCGCATGCCCAGTTTCGACAGCATCTTCAATGCTTTCGTCACCATATTGGTGACGATCGACCCGCCGGGGCTTGCGCCGATCTTCCTGGCGGTGACGCGCGGCATGAACCGCGAGCAGCGCCGGCAGGTGTCGATCCGCGCCAGCGTCATCGGCTTCCTCGTCATGGCGCTCTTCGCCGTCGCCGGCGCCGCGATCCTTTCGGTATTCGGCATCACGCTGCCGGCCTTCCGGGTGGCCGGCGGCTTCCTTCTGTTCTTCATCGCCTTCGAGATGGTGTTCGAGCGCCGGCAGGACCGGAAGGAAAAGATCTCCGACGTCGCGATCACCCGCGACCACATCCACAATCTGGCCGCCTTCCCGCTGGCGATCCCGCTGATCGCCGGTCCCGGCGCCATCTCGGCCACGGTGCTGCTTTCCGGCTCCTACCAGGGGTTCGCCGCGCGCGCGGCCCTGGTCGGCATCATTTTCCTGTGCCTGGCCATCACCTATATGGTGTTCGTGCTTTCCGAGCGCATCGACCGCCTGCTCGGCCAGACCGGCCGCTCGATCCTGACGCGGCTGCTGGGCGTCATCCTGGCCGCGCTGGCCGTGCAATTCGTCGCCGATGGCATCAAGGCGCTGGCCGCGAGCTAGGTTCACGCGGCCGGCGCATTGCCATCGGCGGCATTGCACAGTAAGCACGATGTCAAAGCAGCCGCTTTTGATGAACGAGGTTTCGATGTCCGCGCGCATTTTCAGCCCCGCGAAAACAGCCATGCAGTCCGGCACGGCCAAGACCGGCCACTGGGTGCTGGAGTTCGACCCGGAAAAGCCGCGCAAGATCGATCCACTGATGGGCTACACAAGCTCCGGCGACATGAGGAGCCAGATCAGGCTGGCCTTCGACACGCGCGAGGAAGCGGTGGCCTATGCCGAAAAGCAGGGCCTGCCCTATCGCATCGAGGAACCCACCCCGCCCAAGCGCCGGCAGATTTCGTATTCGGACAATTTCCGCTTCGACCGCCGCACGCCCTGGACGCACTGAGCGTCGTCCCGCATGATCCCGAAAGGCGCAAAGCGGTTTTCGGGAAAAGGTCATGCGCAAACAGTAAGAGAAACGGGGATGACGGTCCCGTGGGCCATCATCCCGATCCAGCGGTCCCGTAGCTCAGCTGGATAGAGCACCGGCCTTCTAAGCCGATGGTCGCAGGTTCGAATCCTGCCGGGATCGCCAGCAATTCCTCGCAGGACCGCAGCCGGCTTCAGCGCCGGCCGACCAGGAACATGGCCGCCAGCCCGAGCGCGACGAGGCCGATCGCCGCGGCGGTCGCCGGATGTTCGCGCGCCGATCTTTCGATGGCCCTCGCCTGCCTGCGGACCGCGGGCAGGCTGCTGCCGATCCGTTCGGCGAGATCGTCGGAGAAGTCCGAAACCATGTCGCGCCCGTCCTCGTAATAGGAGTTGCCGCGGCGGGCCAGGACCTTCTTCAGCGAAGCAAGTTCGCGCGAAAGCGAGGCGACCTGCTTTTCCAGGTCGCTGTCGGAGAGGTTGGAAAAAAAGTTCATTCCCATGTCCCTGTTGAGTGAGGACATGAAACGGCCACCGGCCAGGTTGGTTCCTGCGCCGGCACCGTATATGCCGGAAGGGCGCAAAGCGCGCCCGGAGCATGCGTTCAACGCACCTGGTCGAGCAGGCGCTTGCACTCCAGCAGGTCGAACAGCGCTTCCTGCAGCAGCGCGCGGTTGTCGCGCGAAAGCTTGCCGCTGTCGGCCTGCACCGGTCCTTCCTCCTCGCTCTTGCCCAGGCCGAAGAAGCGCCGGCTGGGCTTGACCTTGGGCTGGCCCACCAGCATCTCCTCGTCCACGGCGCGCGGCTGCGCGCCCTGGGTCAGCGGCACCGTGTCCGCCTGCTTGCGCTGGGCGATCGCCTCCACGGCGGCAAGGTCGCCGTTGCCGATGGCGATGAGGAACTGGTTGCCGTTCTCGCGCAGCAGCTTCTGCACGCCCTTGATGGTGTAGCCCTGGTCGTAGAGCATGTGGCGGATGCCCTTGATCAGTTCCACGTCCTGCGGCCGGTAGTAGCGGCGGCCGCCGCCGCGCTTCATCGGCTTGATCTGCGTGAAGCGCGTTTCCCAGAAACGCAGCACATGCTGCGGCAGGTCGAGGTCCTCGGCTACCTCGCTGATGGTGCGGAAAGCATCGGGGCTCTTGTCCATGGGCGAATCCTCTCGCTGGACGGCGAAACGGCGGAAAATGCCGAATCGACACCTTATTTCAGCGGTTTATCGGACGCCATTCAAGCCCCGCCTCAATGCGGGCGCCCGTTTTCCAATCCTAGAGTATCCGTTTTGGTCAAGGAAGTTATGGGGCCCATTTGCGGTGGTCCCTGAGCAGTGCGTTTGCGAGGACGATCAGCTTTCGCATGATGGCGGTGATGGCGACCTTGGAGGCTTTGCCGGCGGCCTTGAGCCCATCGTAGTTTGCCTTGAGGTCTGGATTGAAGCGCGTGGCGACGAGGGCCGGCATGTAGAGGGCCTGGCGAACGTTGGCCCGACCGCCTCTGATGAAGGCGCGGCCTGTCCATTTTCCAGACTGGCGTGCGACCGGGGCGAGGCCAGCGAGCGATGCAGCCTGGGTGTTTTCGAGGGTGCCGAGTTCGGGCATGTCGATGATCAGCGCGAAGGCGGTGATGGCCGAGACGCCGGGGATCGATACAAGGATGTCGAAGCGGTTGGCTAGGTCAGGATCGGCCTTGATGAGCTTCATGATCTCGACTTCGATCGCGGCGAGCTGGCGCTCGATCTGCCTGAGTTGCTCGCCATTGTGACGCTTGAGGATGGGTAAGGTCAGGTTCTTTGCTCTGTTCTTCGCCGCCGTGCGGTTTTTCACCAGCGCCTCGCGGGCCATGGAGAGATCCTTGAGATCATTAAGGAGCGGGCCGCGCGTCGGTCGGGCCTCGAGGTCGAGCAACATCCCCATGCGCGCCAGCATGGCGGCGTCGAGCCGGTCGGTCTTGGCAAGCCGGCCGGTGGCCTCGGCGAAGCGCCTTGCCTGACGCGGATTGACCTTGACAAGGGCGAAGCCGCCATCCGCCAGCCTCCGCTCGAAGGCTCGGTGATAAGGACCGGTCGGTTCGTAGACGATGCGGGTGTCAGGCTGTGCCAGCCACGCCAGGAATGCTCTATGGCCGGCCTTGTCGTTGCCAAAGCGGCGGCTTTTGCCATCGCTCATGCGGTGGGCGTCGAGATGGTCTTTCGAGATGTCGACGCCGATGGTATCGTTCATCATCTTTCGCTTGTCCTGTGCTTGTCGTCCGCAGCCGAACTGCGGGTATCCGTTCAGGCCTCAAGAGAAAGACGAGGGCGATCACACTCTAGCTCGACCCGTCAACGGTCAGCATTTCAACGATCCGACCCTCGCCGCCGACGAGGGGCTGCTACCCCTCCCGGCGGTCCCTTCTTCGCCCGTTCGGCAGCAAAAGTCATAAGACAAGCCTTTCATGGTTACACGGGACCATTCTGCCGGAGCAGGTTTGGGCCAAGGTCGAGGGGTTCGGCGAGGTCGATGTGGGGCATCGGCCGCTGCCGAAGTCCGATGGATTTGGCCCGAACCGGCCCGGCCCTCCGGGTTTCCGTTTGGCGGCCGCCCACGGCGTCAGGCCGCTCGGCCGATGCACCACATCGACCTTCGCGCCCTTCCTGGTGGATCGGCACGCCAAACGAGAAACAGAATGGTCCCGTGTAACCATGAAAGGCTCTAAGCCCGTGCGGCTGGAACGCCTGCCCCTCGCGTCGGGCTCAGATCGCCCCCGCGCCTTGCGGCGCATGGCGGCGATCCTTTTCATCGCCCGGGCTTCGGACCGGCCGGCTCCCTTGTCCAACTCCCTTGTCCGGCCCGATACTCTATTTGCCCGCCTTGGCCTTGTTCTGGTGCGCACGCAGGATGCGGCTCTTCAGCACGTTCGAAGCCTTGAACGTCATCACCCTGCGCGGCAGGATCGGCACCTCTTCGCCCGTCTTCGGGTTGCGGCCGATCCGCTCGTTCTTGGATCGCACGTGGAATGTGGCGAAGGACGACAGCTTCACCGTCTCGCCCCGCACGATCGCTTCGCAAATCTCATCGAGCACCGCTTCCACCAATTCGGCGGATTCGGTCCTGGACAGGCCGACCTTGCGGTAGACGGCCTCGGCAAGGTCAGCACGCGTAAGTGTCTTTCCCCCCATCGACCGTCCCATCCGCTAAAAAACATATCTTCCAAACGACGGCGGAGCGTAAGTAATTGATCCGTCAAGGTCAAGGACCGATGCGGACCGCTCTGCCGTTACCAGCGGATCAGCACCGCGCCCCAGGTGAAGCCGCCGCCCATCGCCTCCAGCAGCACCAGATCGCCACGCTTGATGCGCCCGTCGGCAACCGCGACGGACAGCGCCAGCGGCACCGATGCCGCCGAGGTGTTACCGTGGAGGTCCACGGTTATCACCACTTTCTCCTCGGCTATCCCGAGCTTCTTGGCGGAAGCGTCAATAATGCGTTTATTGGCCTGGTGCGGAACGAACCAGTCGAGGTCCTGGGCGGTGATACCGGCCTGGGCGAATGTCGCCTCGATCACGTCGGTAATCATGCCGACGGCGTGCTTGAACACCTCGCGGCCTTCCATGCGCAGATGCCCCACGGTTCCGGTGGTGGAAGGCCCGCCATCGACGTAGAGCTTGTCCTTGTGGGTGCCGTCGGAACGCAGGCTCGCCGCCAGAACGCCGTGGTCGGCGATGGTGCCCGCGCCCTCGCCCGCCTCCAGCACCAGCGCGCCTGCGCCGTCGCCGAACAAGACGCAGGTGGAGCGGTCGTTCCAGTCGAGGATGCGCGAGAAGGTCTCGGAGCCGATCACCAGCACGCGTTTGGCCATGCCGCCGCGGATGTAGAGATCGGCCGTCGTCACCGCATACACGAAGCCGGAGCACACGGCCTGCATGTCGAAGGCGAAGCCGTGGCGCATGCCGAGCCGGTTCTGGATCTCCACCGCCGTGGCCGGAAAGGTGTTGTTGGGCGTGGAAGTGGCCAGCACGATCAGGTCGATGTCGTCGGGCGTCAGGCCCGCATCGGCAAGTGCCGCGCGTGCGGCGGCCTCACCCAGCGAGGCGGTGGTCTCGTCGTCGGCCGCGATGTAGCGCTGGCGGATGCCGGTGCGCTGGACGATCCATGCGTCCGAGGTCTCGACCATGCCTTCGAGATCGGCATTCCTCATGATGCGGCGGGGCAGCGCGGAACCGACCCCACGAACGACTGATCTGATCAATGTCTTACATTTCCTGGTTTTCTTCGCCGGCTTCGGCGTCGGATTTCGTGCTTGCCTGGGCCTGAACCTGCGGATTGCGGGCGTGGAACAGATCCAGATCGGCCTCGATCCGATCCAGCAGGCGGTTGCGGACCATGTCGTAGGCCAGCTCCACGGCTGCCGCGAAGCCCTCCGAATCGGCGCCGCCGTGGCTCTTGACCACGATGCCGTTCAGCCCGAGGAAGACGCCGCCGTTGGAACGGCTGACGTCCATCTTCTCGCGCAGGCGATCGAAGGCGCCCTTGGCGAAGACATAGCCGATGCGCGCCATCAGCGTGCGGCCCATGGCGGCGCGCAGATAGGAAGCGATCTGTCGTGCCGTGCCCTCGGCGGTCTTCAGCGCGATGTTGCCGGAAAACCCTTCCGTCACCACAACGTCCACCGTGCCCTTGCCGATGTCGTCGCCCTCGACGAAGCCGCGATAGTCCATGGAAGTCATGTTGGCCTCGCGCAGCATGCGCCCGGCGTCCTTGACCTCCTCCTGGCCCTTGACCTCTTCCACCCCGACATTGAGCAGGCCGACCGTAGGCCGCTCCATGCCGAAGACGGAGCGCGCCATGCCCGTGCCCAATATGGCGAAGTCGACGAGCTGGTGGGCGTCCGCGCCGATGGTGGCGCCGACGTCCAGCACGACGCTTTCGCCGCGCAGCGTCGGCCAGATGGCGGCGATGGCGGGCCGGTCGATGGTGGCCATGGTGCGCAGGCAGAATTTCGACATCGCCATCAGCGCGCCGGTGTTGCCGGCCGACACGCAGGCTTCGGACTTGCCGGACTTCACCGCCTCGATCGCCATCCACATGGACGACTTCCAGCGGCCGTGGCGCAGAGCCTGGCTGGGCTTCTCGTCCATCTTGACCGCGACTTCGCTGTGGATGAACTCGCTCTTGTCCGCGAGCTTCGGATATTTGGCGAGTTCTGGCCGCACGGCCTCCTCCCGCCCGTAGATGGTGAAGCGGATGTCCGGCCGGCGCACCGCGACAGCCATAAGCGCGGGAATGACAACGCCCGGGCCGTGATCCCCGCCCATGGCATCGATGGAAATCCTGATCACGCTGGAATCATCTCTTGTTTTGCTGGGTCGCCCCGCGACGTTCGGCGAAAATAGCGGTTTTGAGCCGCCGCACAACCGGCATTTATCACCCCGCCCCCGTTTCAGGATTTTCCGAACAGGGATTTCAGCTTGCGTTGGAACTCGGTCTCGCCGTCATCGGCGTCATCGTCTTCGCCCAGCAGGACGCCCGGCTTGCGCGGATAGGGATCGATCGCCAGGCCGAAGAACTCCTCGGCCAGGGCGCCGACATCGACCGTGTCGCCGGAGAATATCTCAGGGCTGTCGGGGCCTTCCGCATCCAGCAGGATCTCGCCGCCGGCCTCGAATCCAAGCCGGCCGAGCTTGGAATCCTCAGGCAGGAACAGGCCCTCGACCGGCTCGTCGACATGGGCGGCGACCGGGTCGAGCGTGACCACGCAGGCCTGGGTGATGTCGGCCTCCACCCGGCCGGTGACCTTGACGCCGTTGCGGCGCCAGGGCGTGACCAGCAGCTCGGCACGGTAGGACGCCACCGAGAGCAGGCCATGCGCCTGCGCCAGCGCAGCGCGCTGGGCGGCATCGGCCTCGATCGTCACCGGCAGGCCGTTCTGCGGCATCCTGGCCACATGGGCAAGGAACGAAACGGGGCTTTGCGGCTGGGCCTTGTCGTGCATCGCCGGCTCCTTCACGCGGCCGCCGGAAACGACAGCCTGCCCGCGCAGATATCGCCCGAGGGCTGCGCGGCAAGCCCCTCTTTCACCCGGAAGGCATAGGCGGCCAGGCTTTCCGCCTCGGGCCACTCCCCTTCGTCCGGCCTGACGTTGCGGGCAAGGGCTGCGACCAGCGCCTCGCGGTCGCCGCGCTCCAGCGCGTCCGCATAGGTGGCGGTGCGGCCGTAATACATCTTCGCCAGCTTTTTCATGCGTTTTGGCACGCCGACGTCGCTGATTCCCAGTTCGCGCAGCGAATGGTCGACATCGGTGAAGAACTCGTCGATCAGCACCTGCGCCACATCGGCTGCGGGGCCGGTTTCGCCGACGAGACGGTTCTGCAGCAGGAACATGGCCAGCGACAACATCTCGAAGCGGCCGAGCGGCGTGTCGGGCACATTCCACTGCGAATAAAGGATTTCCTGCCGCGCGGCCGCCACGATTTGACCGTAGAGGGCGTCGGTTATAGCGCGGTTGACTTGGCGTTTGCGGCCGAACAGGCGCTGGAACATTGGGGGCGGTCTCCCGGGGACCTGTTTGTCGGGCGGCATTGTTGCATCGGCGGCCAAGCTGGTTTACCGCTTTTGCCGCCTCATGCAAGCGGTGCCGGAGGCGGAATTAGGGAGTTGTCGTTGCGCACTCGGAAAATCAAGTCGCTCTTTTCGGCCCTGCCGGTCGGCCTGGCTTCCATGCTGGCCGCCACGGCATTGTCCGGCTGCAACTCCTCCAAGATGTTCGGCGACCTCAGCCCGAGCGAGACGCTGAACCAGGGCTATATCGTCGACCAGCAGGCGCTGGACATGGTGCCCGTGGGCTCCAGCCGCGAGCAGGTGCTGCTGGCGCTCGGCACGCCTTCCACCACGGCGACCTTCGACAACGAAGTCTTCTACTATATCTCGCAGACGCGCCGGCGGTCCGTCGCCTTCGACAATCCGCGGCTCGTGGACCAGAAGGTGCTCGCCGTCTATTTCGGCCAGGACGGCCGCGTCAGCCAGATCGCCAATTACGGCCTGAAGGACGGGAAGGTGTTCGACTTCATATCGCGCACCACGCCGACCGGCGGCAAGGACCAGAACTTCCTCTCCCAGATCATCCGGGGCGCAGGCAAGATGACCCCCGGCTCGGCCGGCAGCCTGCTGGGCGGCGGCAGCGGCCCGTAACGCGCCGCGACACTTTTTTTGCAGATCGAAAGACGAAAAACCCGCGGAATCGCTTCCGCGGGTTTTTTTGTCCCTTGACGCCCTGCCGGCGGCGTTGCGCCGCCGGGAAATATATATGGGCGTCAGGCGGCTCCGCCGTGCGCCAGCACCGCCAGCAGCAGCAGCGCCACGATATTGGTGATCTTGATGGCGGGGTTCACCGCCGGACCGGCGGTATCCTTGTAGGGATCGCCGACCGTGTCGCCCGTCACCGAGGCCTTGTGCGCTTCCGAACCCTTCAGGTGCTTGACGCCGTCCTTGTCGGTGAAGCCGTCTTCGAACGACTTCTTGGCGTTGTCCCAGGCGCCGCCGCCGGAGGTCATCGAGATGGCCACGAACAGGCCGTTGACGATGACGCCGAGCAGCGAGGCGCCGAGCGCCGCGAAGGCCGAGGCCTTGGACCCCGAGATCAGCAGAACGCCGAAATAGACGACCAGAGGCGCCAGCACCGGCAGCAGCGAGGGAATGATCATCTCCTTGATCGCCGCCTTGGTGAGCAGGTCGACGGCGCGCGCATAGTTCGGCTTGGCGGTGCCCTGCATGATGCCCGGATTCTCGCGGAACTGCTTGCGCACCTCCTGCACGATCGCCCCCGCCGCGCGCCCGACGGCCGTCATGGCGATGCCGCCGAACAGGTACGGAATCAGGCCGCCGAAGATCAGCCCCGCAACGACATAGGGGTTCGACAGGTCGAAGGAGACCGTACCGAGGTCCGAGAAGTACGGGAACTGCGTCGGGTTGGCGGCGAAAAACTGCAGATCGTTGGAATAGGCCGCGAACAGCACCAGGGCGCCGAGCCCGGCCGAACCGATGGCATAGCCCTTGGTGACGGCCTTGGTGGTGTTGCCCACCGCGTCCAGCGCGTCGGTCGACTGGCGTACCTCCTTGGGCATGCCCGACATCTCGGCGATGCCGCCGGCATTGTCGGTGACCGGGCCGAAGGCGTCCAGCGCCACGATCATGCCGGCCAGGCCGAGCATGGTGGTGACGGCGATCGCCGTGCCGAACAGGCCTGCAAGCTGATAGGTGGAGATGATGCCGCCGACGATGACGATGGCCGGCAACGCCGTCGATTCCAGTGAGACGGCGAGGCCCTGAATGACGTTGGTGCCGTGGCCGGTCACCGACGCCTGGGCGATCGAGACCACCGGGCGCTTGCCCGTGCCAGTGTAATATTCGGTGATGACCACGATCAGCGCCGTGACCAGCAGCCCGACAAGACCGCAGATGAACAGGTTGGTTCCGGTGACGGGCGCCCTGCCCCCGGTGATGGCGAGTTCGCCCCATCCGATGGTGAGCGACGTGGCCACGCCAAGCCCGACCACCGACAGGATGCCGGTGACGATCAGGCCCTTGTAGAGCGCGCCCATGATCGAACCGTTGGCGCCCAGCTTGACGAAGAAGGTGCCGACGATCGAAGTGAGGATGCAGGCGCCGCAGATGGCGAGCGGGTAGATCATCACATCGACCAGATTGCCCGCGCCCGCGAAGAAGATGGCGGCCAGCACCATGGTGGCCACCACCGTCACCGCATAGGTCTCGAACAGGTCGGCCGCCATGCCGGCGCAGTCGCCGACATTGTCGCCGACATTGTCGGCGATGGTTGCCGGGTTGCGCGGATCGTCCTCGGGAATGCCGGCTTCCACCTTGCCGACGAGATCGCCGCCCACGTCGGCACCCTTGGTGAAGATGCCGCCGCCGAGGCGCGCGAAGATGGAGATCAGCGAAGCGCCGAAGCCCAGCGCCACCAGCGCGTCGATGACCGTGCGGTCGGCCGGTCCATGGCCGAGCGGCCCGGTCAGTACCCAGTAATAGACGGACACGCCGAGCAGCGCGAGGCCAGCGACCAGAAGGCCGGTGATCGCGCCCGACTTGAAGGCGATGTCGAGGCCGGCGGCGAGGCTGTTGGAGGCCGCCTGGGCGGTGCGCACGTTGGCGCGCACCGAAACGTGCATGCCGATGAAGCCGGCCGCTCCCGAAAGCACGGCCCCGATCAGGAAGCCGATCGCGGCGGTGCCGGAAAGCAGCCACCACGCGAGCAGGAAGACGACGACGCCGACGATGGCGATGGTTGTATATTGGCGCGAAAGATAAGCCTGAGCCCCCTCGCGGATGGCGGCGGCGATTTCCTGCATGCGCGCGTTGCCCTGGTCGGCGGCAAGCACCGACTGCGTCGCCCAGATGGCGTAGACAACGGAAAGCACGCCGCAGAGAATGACGACATAGAGCATGGTCATTTGCGGATTTTTCCTCGACTGATCATCCGGAAGAACCCCTCCCCGGACATTGAACCTCGACGGGCGCCAAATTCCTCCTCGGCGCCGGATCGACAGGGCGCATGCGAACAGGTTCCCCGGCGAACGTCAAGATATTGTTCGCTTTTCGCTGTCTTTTCGGCCGACGGGCCGTCCACCGGCGCCGAACGCCGCCGGCGGGCAGGCAGCGGCGGCTCATTCGCGCTCGAGATCGGCGTCCGGCTGGATGACGTAGATCAGCACCACGAGCATGGTGATATAGAACTTGAAGGCGGCGTCCTGTCCGTTCCAGGTCTTGGACTGCCACATGGCGAACCACTCGCCGCCGACGACCATGAAGCCGAAATACCAGACCAGGAAGCCCATCGTGGTGCCGATGACGGCGAACTTCTTGGCGTTGTTGAAGTCCCGGCCGCTGCCGTTGCGGGCGCTCCACAGGTTCCAGGCGGCGACGAGGAACAGGACGCAGGTGATCGCCTCACCGAGGATGATAAGCCAGTAGCCGGCCGTCCACAGCCCCGGGCTGGTGATGGAGCGATACATCAGCGCGTTGCCGGGAAAGGTCGTGTCCATGGACAGCACATGCTGGACAAAGGCGTAGTTCGAACCATAGTCGGTGATGTTGCCGAATGCGACGAGGAAGGCGAAGGCAGCCAGGCACAGGCACATGATGATCTTGGAAAGACGCAAAGTCATGGCGAAGTCTCCTCCGGAAAGTGGCGATCCCAACCACCGCAACCGAAACTGGCCGAGTCCCCTCGACAGTGCAACTTTTGCCGTGGAAATCGCGCTGACGGCGAGTGCGCGCCTTCACGCCGGCCGTCAGGAAGGACTATCGGCCGCGCTCAGCGCGCTGCGCCTGCCGGCCGGTTGCGCGCAAGGCGATCTGGTGACGCTGGAAACAGCCGGCGCACGGCACGACTTCCTCGTCCTCATGCGCCGCTGGGTGGCGTCGGGCGACGGGCTTCGGCTGGAGGTCACCCTCGACCACCCGGCACGACCGGTCGGCCGGTAGGCTCCCGCCCGACGACGGAAGCGCGGTTCAGGCGCTGCGGCGCCTGTTCGTCAGCGCGAGCACGCCCAGGCCCACGAAGCACACCGCCACTATGGGAAACACGATCCAGTTCAGCATGTCCCAGCCCCAGGCGTTGTAGACGGCGCCCGACATCAGCGAGGCGAAGGCGACCGAGCCGAACAGCACGAAATCGTGGAAGCCCTGCACCTTGCCCTTCTCGGCCGGCCGGTAGCTCTCGGCCACGATGGCCGTGGCGCCGATGAAGCCGAAGTTCCAGCCCAGCCCGAGCAGCACCAGCGCGGTCCAGAACTGCCAGAGCGCGAGTCCGGACAGGGCGACCAGGGCGCAGCCGACCAGCAGCGCCAGACCGAGGGCGACGATGCGCTCGGCACCGAAGCGATGGATGAGCGCGCCGGTGAAGAAGCTCGGCCCGTACATGGCCATGACGTGCCAGGAGATGCCGAGCGTGGCGTCGTCCGTGGACAGGCCGCAGCCGACCATGGCCAGCGGAGCACCGGTCATCACGAAGCTCATCAGCGCATAGCTCCCGACCCCGCACAGCAGAGCCACCGCAAATCGCGGGCGAGCGACGATTTCCAGCAACGGCCGCGCCTCGCCCGCCACCGTCGGCGGCGCCACGGACGAGCGCGCCGGCACGCGCAGGAACGAAAGAAGCAGGGCGCCCACGGCCGCCAGCACCAGAATTGCTGCGAAGGAGCCCGCGAACATGACCGGCGCGAGCAGTTCGCGCGTGAAGATGACGATCTGGGGTCCGAGGATCGCGGTGACGATGCCGCCGGCGAGCACGAAGGAGATGGCCCGCGCCTTGAAGGCGGGCGGGGCGTTGTCGGCGGCGGCGAACCGGAACTGCTGGACGAAGGCGCCGCCGATGCCGAGCATGGCAAGGCCGGCGGCGAACATCCAGAAACTGCCCTGGAACAGGGCCAGCGTGGCGATCAGCCCGCCCAGCGCCGTCACCAGGGTTCCGGTCATGAAGCCGCCGCGGTGGCCGAGCGCGCGGATCATGGCTGCGGCCGGCAGCGCGCCGAGCGCCACGCCGAGGTTGAAGCCGGTGATCGGGGCCGTGGCCAGCGACTTGTCCGGCCCGAGCAGGTAGTGCCCGGCCAGCGCGCCCATGGAGATCGCGATCGGCGCCGCGGAGCCGACGATCGCCTGCGCCGCTGCCAGGATGAAGGCCGTGCGGCGCGCTTCCGAGGAAGCGTCAGGGGCGGTCGCGACCGCCGTCACCGGGCATCCTTGCCGCGGCCCTCGCCGCGCACCCGGCGCGCGACGCGGTCCAGCACGGCGTTGACGAGCTTGGGTTCGTCCTCTTCGTAGAATGCCTTGGCGATATCGACATATTCGGAAACGATGACAGCCACCGGCACGTCCTCGCGCTTCATCAGTTCGTAGACACCGGCGCGCAGGATGGCGCGCAATGTGGAATCCAGCCGCGACAGCGGCCAGTCCTCGGTCAGCGCCTGGCGGATGATCGGATCGACGGTCTTCTGGTTCTCGACCACGCCGGCCAGGATGGCGCGAAACCATTGCGCGTCCGCCTCGCGGTAGAGCGAGCCGTCCACTTCCTTGCCGAGGCGAAAGGATTCGTACTCGGCCGTCGTCTCCAGAAGGCCGCTGCCTGCGACATCCATCTGATAGAGCGCCTGCACGGCGGCAAGCCGGGCTGCGCCGCGCTTGTTGGCCTGGCGGATTGGGGGCTGACCGCTGCCGGTGGGTTGCGTCACTTGCATCAAGCTCCGAGCTTCTTGCGCACACCGATCATGGTCAACGCGGCACGGGCGGCGAAACCGCCCTTGTCGCCCTCGCTCTTGCGCGCCCTCGCCCAGGCCTGCTCCTCGTTCTCGGTGGTGAGGATGCCGTTGCCGAGGCAGACCGATTCCTGGACCGAAAGGTCCATCAGCGCGCGCGCGGATTCATTGGCGACGATCTCGAAATGATACGTCTCGCCCCGGATCACCGTGCCGAGCGCCACAAAGCCGTCATAGGCGGCGGCGCCGTCGGCCTCGGCATCGAGGGCAAGCGAGATGACCGCCGGGATTTCCAGCGCCCCCGGCACCGTCACGACGTCGTACTTGGCGCCGGCGTCGTCGAGCGCGGCCTTGGCGCCTTCCAGCAGCGCATCCGCCAGGTCGTCGTAGAAACGCGCCTCGACGATCAAGAGTTTGGGTTTTTTGGTCCGGGCCATATCCGCATCTCCGAGGGAGCCGGTCAATTAGGCCGAAGCGCATGGGACCGCAAGGCCCAGATTGCCGCGGAAGGCGAAAGGCAAGTCGTTATTCGAAAACCGGGCTCACAGCCCTTCCCTGGCGGCTTCGGCCAGCCTGGCCGCATAGCGGGCCATGGTATCGATCTCGATATTGACGCGGTCGCCCACCTTTCGCTCGCCCCAGGTGGTGACCTCCAGCGAGTGGTGGATCAGAAGCACGTCGAAGCGCACGCCTTCGACCTTGTTGACGGTGAGCGACGTGCCGTCGAGCGCAACCGAGCCCTTCGGCGCGATGAAACGCGCCAGTTCGCGCGGCGCTGCAAGCGTGAAGCGCACGGCATCGCCCTCCTCCTCGCGCGCCACGATCGCGGCCATGCCGTCGACATGGCCCGAGACGATATGCCCGCCCAGTTCGTCGCCGATCTTCAGCGCCCGTTCCAGATTGAGGCGCGTGCCCGGCCGCCATGTCGACGCGGTGGTGAGCCGCAGCGCCTCCTCCCAAGCCTCGACCTCGAACCAGCGGGCGTTGGATCCGGCCTCCGGCAGCGCCGTGACGGTGAGGCACACGCCGCCGCAGGAGATCGAGGCGCCGATGTCGATGCCGGCCGGGTCATAGGCCGTGTCGATGCGCAGGCCGACGCCCTCCCTCAGCGGCTTGACGGCGGCGACGGTGCCGACGTCGGTGACGATGCCGGTGAACATCAGATGTCCCTCACCCATTCCCTGTACATGTCGTCGCCGAAGCGCATCTCGCGCAATTTGCGGAAGCCGGCCGGTATGCTCCGCTCGTCCAGCGGCGAAGCCACGCCGCCCGCGCCGATCTCGTCCGGCCCGCGAAACAGCACGATGCGGTCGACCAGGTCGTCCGCCAGGAACGCTTTCGCCACTTCCGCGCCGCCCTCGACCAATATGCTTGCCATGCCGAGCGCGGCAAGGTCTTCCATAAGTTCCGGCAGGGCGACCGCTCCGTCCACGGTCTCGGTGCCGATGAAGCGCACGCCCAGCCGCTCCAGCGCCGCGCGGCGATGCGGCTCGGCATCCGGCGCGGCCGCGATATAGAGCGGCACGCGATCGACGCCGGCGACCAGCCTGGATGTTTCCGGCAGACGGATGCGCCTGTCGAGCAGGACGCGCGCAGGAGAACGGCTCTCCAGCCCGGGCAGCCGCACGGTCAGCGCCGGATCGTCCTCCAGCGCCGTGCCGATGCCGATGAGCACCGCATCTGCCTCGGCGCGCATCAGATGCACCTCGCGGCGCGCCACCTCGCCGGTGACCGACACCTGCCCCCCGCCCCTGCGGCCGATATAGCCGTCGGCGGAAAGCGCAAGCTTCAGAACGATTTCCGGGCGCTTTCTCAGAGAACGGCTCATATAGCCGGCCATCTGCTCGGCCGCTTCCACCGCCAGCACCTTCTCCACCACTTCGATGCCCGCCTGCCGCAGGATCGCATAGCCCTTGCCGGACACGCGCGGGTCGGGATCGCTGGCCGCACCCACCACGCGCGCGATGCCGGCAGCCGCCAGCGCGACGGCGCAAGGCGGGGTGCGGCCGTGATGGGCGCAGGGTTCCAGCGTGACATAGGCGGTTGCGCCGCGCGCCAGTTCGCCGGCCAGCCCCAGCGCTTCCGTTTCGGCATGCGGGCGGCCGCCGACAGCGGTGACGCCGGTGCCGACGATCATCGGCCCGCCGCCGTCGTTGCGCACGACGATGGTGCCGACGGACGGATTGGTGGCGGTGCGGCCGGCATTCCTGCGCGACAGGCGCAATGCGGCCGCCATGAACCGGCGGTCGAGCGCCTCCTGCGCGGCCCTGTCCCTTGCTGCCATCGTCAGGGCTGCTCCTCGTCGCCCTTCAGTTCTCCGAGCACGTCGTGGAAATCCTTGGCCTCGCGGAAATTGCGGTAGACCGAGGCGAAGCGCACATAGGCCACGTCATCGAGCGACTTCAGCGCCTCCATCACCAGCCGGCCGACCTCGGCGGAGGGGATCTCCGTCTCGCCGGAGCTTTCGAGTTGGCGCACGATGCCGGTGACGGCGCGATCGATGCGCTCGGGGTCGACGTTGCGCTTGCGCACAGCCGTCTCCATCGAACGCGCCAGCTTGTCGCGGTCGAAAGGCACCTTGCGCCCGGATTTCTTGACCACGACGAGATCGCGCAACTGCACCCGCTCGAAGGTGGTGAAGCGGCCGCCGCAATCGGGGCAAACCCGGCGCCTGCGGATCGCCGCGCCGTCCTCGGCGGGGCGCGAATCCTTCACCTGGGTGTCTTCGGACTGGCAATAAGGGCAGCGCATGGCCTAGTTCATCTTTGGAGTTATGAGTTCAACTGTGGGAAAATAGGTCCGGTAACGTCCGCCGTCCCGCGTCACGATGGGCAAACGCAGGACCGCCGCGTGAGCCCCGATGAAAAAATCGGGCAAGACGCCAGTCCTGACGCCTCCGGCACGCCGGTAGAGCGCATGAACCTTGGACGCCATGAAAAGTGCGGCACGCGGGATCGGCAGCATTTGCAGACCGGCATCCGTGACAAATCCATCGAGCGCCTCCACGGCTTCAAATCTCGTCGCCAATTCGGCGTAGACGATGTCATTGATGGCCAAGAAACCCGCCGCCTGAGCACCGGCGAGCGCTTGCACCGACCAATCCTCCCAAACAGGATCCCCGGTCAGCAGATCGAGCAGCACGTTCGAATCTACGAGCGCCAATCGTCACCGCGCGTAAGGGCCATGATCTCGTCCGTTGTCAGGCCCGGGCCGAGCATGCCCCGATATTTGTCAAACCGGCTGGTTATCTTCTTCCCGTCCACACGCTGTATAACCACCTCGTTGCGGTCGTTCAGCCGAAACTCGACTTCCCCGCCGGGTTCGACGCGCAACATCTCGCGCACCGTCTTGGGAATGGTGACCTGCCCTTTCGTCGTGACTTTCGTGCTCATGGCAGCCTCGGTAATACCTGTTTTCAGAAAGGTATTACCGAGGCCGGCTCAAATCAAGAGCAGCAAGATTCCCCCTCACCCCAGATAGGGATAGAGCGGGAAGCGGTCGGTCAGCGCCACCACCTTGGCCTTCACCGCCGCTTCCACGGCGGCGTTGCCCTCGTCGGAATTGGCAGCCTTCAGGCCGTCGAGCACCTCGGCGATGAGATGGCCGATCTCGCGGAACTCGGCCTGGCCGAAGCCGCGGGTGGTGCCGGCCGGCGTTCCCAGCCGCACGCCCGAGGTCACGAAGGGCTTTTCGGGGTCGAAGGGGATCCCGTTCTTGTTGCAGGTGATGTTGGCGCGACCGAGCGCGGCCTCCGCGCGCTTGCCGGTGGCGTTCTTCGGCCGCAGGTCGACCAGCATGAGATGATTGTCGGTGCCGCCCGAAACGATGTCCAGGCCGGTTTCCTTGAGGCTGGAGGCAAGCGCCTTGGCGTTGGCCACGACATTGGCCGCGTAGGTCTTGAACTCCGGCTTCAGCGCCTCGCCGAAGGCAACGGCCTTGGCGGCGATGACGTGCATCAGCGGGCCGCCCTGCAGCCCGGGGAACACGGCCGAATTGATCTTCTTGGCAATGTCCTCGTGATTGGTGAGGATCATGCCGCCGCGCGGGCCGCGCAGCGACTTGTGCGTGGTGGTGGTGACGACATGGGCGTGCGGCAGCGGCGACGGATGCTGGCCGCCGGCGACGAGGCCGGCGATGTGGGCCATGTCGACCATGAGGTAGGCGCCGATCGAATCGGCGATCTCGCGGAAACGCTTCCAGTCCCAGATGCGCGAATAGGCGGTGCCGCCGGCCAGGATCAGCTTCGGCCTGGTCTCGTGCGCCAGTTTCTCGACCGCGTCCATGTCGAGAAGGTGGTCGTCCTCGCGCACGCCGTAGGAAACGACCTTGAACCACTTGCCGCTCATGTTGACCGGCGAGCCGTGCGTCAGGTGGCCGCCCGAATTCAGATCGAGGCCCATGAAGGTGTCGCCGGGCTGCAGCAGCGCCAAGAACACGGCCTGGTTCATCTGGCTGCCCGAATTCGGCTGGACGTTGGCGAACTGGCAGTCGAAGAGCTTCTTGGCGCGCTCGATGGCCAGTTCCTCGGCCACGTCCACGAACTGGCAGCCGCCATAGTAGCGCTTGCCCGGATAGCCCTCGGCATATTTATTGGTCATGATCGAGCCCTGGGCCTCGAGCACCGCGCGGCTGACGATGTTTTCGGAGGCGATCAGTTCGATCTCGTGGCGCTGGCGGCCAAGCTCGTTGCGGATGGCGCCGAAGATTTCCGGATCGGCATCGGCAAGGGTGGTTTCGAAGAAGCTCTCGAACGAGTTCAAGGCGGCCGTTGCTGTTGCCATAGCGAGAAATCCCTGATGACCGGAGGAAACTGGTGGGGCCATTAACACAGATGCTCCCGCCCCGCCACGCTTGGGGCGCGAAATTTGCTGGCCCGAATGCGCCAGCCCTGCCCGACGAAAAAAGATCGGATGATTGGGGCGCCAGCCGCCTCCTTTGAAAGGGTGGCTGGTAGACCGTCTTCCGGGCAAGCTCCAACGGTTCAACCTGGAGGAGGCTTTTGCTATGGAATTGTTCGTTGGCCTTGATGTTTCGGTGCGCTCAACCAGCATCTGCGTGATGGATGCGCATGGCGATCTCATCCGTGAGTGCAAGGTCGAGACCGAGCCGACTGTGATCGGCACCGCACTTCACGCAGTTGGCGGTCCCTACAAGCGCGTCGGCCTAGAGGCCGGTCCACTCTCGCAATGGCTCTACAGCGGCCTCGCGGCCGCAGGCTATCCAGTGATCTGTGTTGAGACGCGGCACATGAAGGCCGCGCTCTCAGCTCAGATCAACAAGACCGATCGCAATGATGCCCGAGGCATCGCGCAGATGATGCGGGTCGGGCTCTACAAGCCGGTCCATGTCAAGACCGTTCGGAGCCAGGAGATTCGGATGCTGCTCACTGCGCGCAAGTTCGTGCAGGCGAAGATTGTCGATGCGGAGAACAACCTACGCGGCCTGCTGCGCAACTTCGGCCTCAAGGTTGGAGTCGTGACCAGGTTGCAGTTTGAGCGGCGCATTATCGAATTGCTCGAACAGTCCCCGCATCTTCACCTGGTGATCGATCCTCTCCTGGAAGTGCGCCGCGTGCTGAGAGAGCAGTTTCAGCGATTGCAAAAGGCGATGGAACGGCTGGCTGAGAACGACGACATCTGCAAACTCCTCATGACGGCACCGGGAGTTGGGCCGGTGGTTGCCCTAAGCTTTCGGGCTGGCGTCGACGAACCGGCGCGCTTCAGTCGATCTCGGTCCGTTCCAGCCCACTTCGGATTGACGCCTTCACGCTATCAATCCGGCGAGATCGACCGGGATAGAGGCATCTCCAAGTGCGGCGATGCAGGAATCCGCTGGGTAATGGTAGAAGCCGCCGGAATCTTGCTGCGGCTCACGAAGCGCAGCTCTCCGCTGAAGACGTGGGGACTATCCATTGCGCGTCGGCGAGGTATGGCAAAGGCTACCGTGGCGGTGGCTCGACGCCTGGCAGTCATCCTGCATCGGATGTGGATGGACAATACGCCATATCGCTGGGAGGCCAAGACCGCCTGAGTGATCGATCGAATAGAGAATTCCGCGACGCTGCGCGGATAGAGGTCCCGTTCAGGGACGAGTGGGTAGGCAATCTCGCGGGCGGGCTGGACGTCAGTTAAGACTGGCAGCTTCGGAAAAAAGAGTGGGATGCCTCTCCATCCGACCCGATCATGGAGCGGTCAAGCGCCGACTTCGAAGAGAAGCCAGACCCCTGGCGGGCAACCATCACGTCCTGCAGCTCAGATCCTTTGCGTGCCAGTGCTTCAGCACTACTTCGCCGGGCCTCACCTGGGGCCGGAGACAGTATCCTTTGCTTGACAAGCCCTGCCCCAAAAGAGAAGCCGCCCATGTGGGGCGGCCTTTTTTGGCGTCGAGGAAGAGACAGCCTACAGCGAAGAGGTGATCTGCAGGGAGTCCACGCCGTCCTCGCGGTAGATGTCGTCGCGGAACTGGACGACGCCCGGCCCGGTCGACCAAGCGGTGACGTAGAGGAAATGCACGGGCACCGGATTGGTGACGGCGACAGGACGGTTCTCGCCGGTCTTGATCGCGGCCTCGAAGCTCTGCCGGTCCCAGCCCGGCGTGTCGCGCAGGATCCAGGTGACGAGGTCGCGCACGTTCTGCACGCGCACGCAGCCCGACGAATCGAAGCGCATCAGCTTGTTGAACAGGCTCTGCTGCGGCGTGTCGTGCATGTAGACGCCGTCGGGGCTGGGAAAGTTGATCTTCACCGACGCCATGGCGTTGTTGCTGCCCGGATCCTGGCGGAAGCGATACTTCGTCGCCTCTTCCGTCGACCAGTTGACGTTGAGCGGGTCGACCTCGCTGCCGTCCGGCGCGAACAGGCGGATGTGGCTGTCCTTCAGGTAGTTGGGGTCCTTGCGCATCAAGGGGATGATGTCCTTGCGCACGATCGAGACCGGCGACGTCCAGTACGGATTGACGATGATCTCGTTGATCTTGGAATTGACGATCGGGGTCTGGCGGTCGATCTTCCCGACGATTGCCGTATGGCGCAGCACCACGCGCCCGTTCTCCACCGCCTCGATCTGGGCGGCGGGGATGTTGACCAGCACGTAGCGGTCGCCGAGCGTACCCACCTTTTCGTTCAGCCGGCCGAGATTGGTCTGCAACTGGCCGAGCCGAACCGGCGCCGGCACGTTCATGGCGGCGAAGGTGTATTTGCCGGTCGTGCCGTCGGCGGGCAGGCCGTGGCGAAGCTGGAAGCGCTTGAGCGCGGCATCGACATAGGAATCGAAGGCCTGCGAAATGCCGGCGCTCTGCGGCAGGTCGCCCGAAACCATCAGCCGCTGGCGCAACGGCATCACATCGGCATCGGAAACGCCGAGGCGCAGCTTCTTGGTATCCGGCACCTGCGGCCAGCCGCCGCGCGAAACGATATCCTGGTATTGCGCGATCGCCTGCTCGGTATAGTTCACCGTCTGCGGGCTGAAGATCGGCAGGGTGGAAGCCACCTTCGTGCTCTCGCCCCCGCGCGCGTCGAACGTGTCGTTCCAGTTGCCGGCCGTTTTGAAGATATCGCCCAGGACGTCCTGTGCGTTCGCCCGGCCGGCCACAAGGCTGGCGGCAAGCGCAGTCGCTCCGGAAAGAAAAAAGCGGCGGCTGGTGATCATCGGCTTTCCAGACATCTTAAGCAGTTCGACCCATCGGTTCGGCTCAGGGCGGCTCGCCTACCCTAGGCGGCCATCCTTAACAATCAGCCAACCATGTTTCACATCGCGGTGCGCCGGACGCGCGACCGCACGGACTTCCAACAGGAGGTTCATCCTCGCTTTCATCCGAATATGGCGGCAACGTGACGTTGCGGCGTCCCGGCGCCGCGTGGCGGGGCGGAAAGGGACGGACCGTGCCTTTTCGGCACCGGTCCACGGAGCAGACCCGCGACCGCGCCATGCGAACCTACATGCGGTAGGCGATGGTGTCGTTCCAGAAGCGGTCGAGGCGCTGCAGCGCACGGTTCATCTGCTTGAACTCGTCCTGGTTGATGCCGCCGACCTGTTCGATCGAGCCGATGTGACGCTCGTAGAGCCCGCCGACCATCTCGGCCACTTCCTGGCCCTTTTCCGTCAGGCTCACCCGCACGGAGCGGCGGTCGATGCGCGAGCGCTGGTGGTTGATGAAGCCCAGGTCGACCAGCTTCTTGAGATTGTAGGACACGTTCGAGCCCAGATAGTAGCCGCGGGAGCGCAGCTCACCGGCGGTCAGCTCGGCTTCGCCGATGTTGAACAGCAGCAGCGCCTGGATGGCGTTGATGTCGGAGCGGCCATTGCGGTCGAACTCGTCCTTGACGACGTCAAGCAGACGACGGTGCAATCTCTCGACGAGTTGGAGCGATTCCATGTAGAGCGAACGGATCGTCTCGCGACGGTCGTCGGATACATTGGTGGCCTTCGCGGCAGCGCGCTGGTTGATCATTGTCTTTGCCTCTCGTTTGTCGCCTGGTGATTTTTTGTTTTTCTCACCTTGGTCGCGACACTATCGAATGCATATAAAATTCGACTTAAACACCAAGGCTAACAAGAGCTTACCGGGAGGCTGCTTCCAAAGAGGCTTAACGAAGGGTCATCCGCTGGAGAAGAATTAACCTAAAACTTGAACGGCTTTCAGGCCGCTGTCTCGCGGCTCGCGCGCCGGTCGCGCAGATGGAGCACGACGCGAAACGCCAGATAGACCAGCGCCACCAGCACATGCGCGGTCACGATGGCGCGGCGCTCGCCGAAGAGCTGCGGGAAGCCCGCATACATGACCGTTTCGGTCGCCGCGCAGATGAACCAGATCACCGGCCCCCAGGACGTGAGCATCCACAGGCCGGCGGCGGCGAAGGGAAACAGCACCGCCAGCGTGGCCGACACCGTCCGCCAGTGCATGGGCATCAGGTCGAAGCGCCACAGAGCGCCGGGATAGATGCCGATCAGCCGCACCCAGTAGAACACGCCGAGCAGGAGGCAATAAGCGGCCATGAGGCGCTGGAACCAGGCGAAAGCGACGTCGAGGCGCGACGGTCCGAGCATGACGCGCTGCCGCACCATCTCGCTCACAGGGCCAGTTCCCCGCCGCCAAGCGGTGCGAAATACGCGTCGATGTCGGCCCTGGCGACGGCGTCGATCGTGGCGGGCCGCCACGCCGGTTTCCTGTCCTTGTCGATGACGGCGGCACGAATGCCTTCGTAGAAGTCGTGGCCGGCCAGCATGCGGTTGAGAATGCGGAATTCCATCTTCATGCATTCGTCCATCGAAAGTCCCTTTCCCGCCCGGATCTGGCGGAAGGCGACATGCAGGCTGGTGGGCGAGCGGCTCCCGAGTGTCGCCAGGGTGCCGGCGGCGAATTCGTCGGCCGGCGCGGCGCGTTCCAGCCCGGCCACCACCTCCTCCAGCGTACCGGCCGAGAAATACGCCTCGATCGCCTCCAGCATGGAGGCATCGGTCTCGCGCGGCACGTTCCGGCAAAGACGGCGCAACGCAGTGTCCGCATCGCCGCCGCGCACCAGTTCCTCGACAAGAGCCGCCTGGTCGGCCGCCCCGACGGCATGGGTGGCGAGCCCGCAGCCCACCGCGTCTCCGTAGCGGATACGCTCGCCGGTGAGGCCCAGATACATGCCGAAGCCGCCGAGCGCAGGCAACAGATGGCTGCCGCCGACATCCGGGAAGAAGCCGATGCCGACCTCCGGCATGGCGAACTGGGCGTTTTCCGTCATGACGCGGTGCGAACCATGAAACGACACGCCGACGCCGCCGCCCATGACGATGCCGTCGATCAGCGCCACGTAGGGCTTGGGAAAACGGGCGATACGGGCATTGAGCCTGTATTCGTCGGCGAAGAAGGCAAATGGCGGCTTGCCCGCCCTGCCCGCCTCATAGATGTGGGTTATGTCGCCGCCGGCCGAAAAGGCCCTGCCCTCGCCCCGGATCAGGACGACGGATACGCCTGGATCCGCCTCCCAGGCGTCGAGCGCCTTGGCCAGTGCGTCGACCATGCGGTGGGTGACGGCGTTGAGCGCCTGCGGCCGCGTCAGCGTGACGAGCCCTGCCCGTCCCGCGCGCTCGAAGCGGATCTCCTCGCCGCCGCCAAAATCCATCAACAAACCCGTCCAGAAAGCCTCGATATCCCGCTCCGTGCTAAGCGGCGGTGGCGACTACGTCAATGGCAAGCCATGCCCCGGCCTGCGCCGTCATACCAACCATGCCGCATTGGTCTGCGGCGCGCATCGTGCTAAAAGCCGCCCCATTCCGGAGAAGAGCCATGAACAAATTCACCCCCGCCAAGCCTGCCGGCGCGCGCAGCGTAAACGAGATCACCGGCTCCCGGCGCCTGAGGCGCATGCGCAAGGCCGACTGGTCGCGCCGCCTGGTGCAGGAAAACAGGCTGACCGTGGACGATTTGATCTGGCCGATCTTCATTGTCGAAGGCGAGAACCGGCGCGAGCCGGTGGACGCGATGCCGGGCGTTTTCCGCCTGTCGATAGACCTTGCGGTGAAGGAGGCCGAACGCGCGGCAAAGCTCGGCATTCCGGCGCTTGCCACTTTTCCCAACGTGGAGATGGGCCTGCGCGACCAGACCGGCTCGGCCATACTCGACCCGGAAAACGTCATCAACCGCGCCACGCGCGCCATCAAGCGGGCCGTGCCGGAGATCGGCCTCATCACCGATGCGGCGCTCGACCCCTTCACCAGCCACGGTCATGACGGCATCCTGCGCGACGGCGTCATCGTCAACGACGAGACTGTGGAGCAGGTGGCGGCCGCGGCCGTCATCCAGGCCGCCAGCGGCTCCGACATCATCGCTCCCTCCGACATGATGGACGGGCGCATCGGCGCGATTCGCGACGCGCTCGACGCCAGCGGCTTCCACGACGTGGCGATCATGTCCTATGCGACCAAGTTCGCCTCGGCTTTCTACGGTCCCTATCGCGACGCCATCGGAACCGCCGGCCTGCTCAAGGGCGACAAGAAGACCTACTACATCGACCACGCCAATTCGGACGAGGCCGTGCGGGAGGCCGAGCAGGACGTTCTGGAAGGCGCCGACATGCTGATGGTCAAGCCCGGCCTGCCCTATCTCGACATCATCCGCCGGCTGAAGGACGAGTTCGCGCTGCCCACCTTCGCCTACCAGGTGTCGGGCGAATATTCGATGATCCAGGCGGCAAGCGCCAATGGCTGGATCGACGGCGAGAAGGTGATGCTGGAATCGCTGCTCGCCTTCAAGCGCGCCGGCTGCGACGGCATCCTGACCTATTTCGCCCCGCGCGTCGCCGAAATGCTGAAGGGCTGAGCGCGCAACGATTGGAATTCCCATGCCTCGCGCTAAAATGGACCCATGAGCCGGAGCGAGATCATAGAGCGGTTGCAGGGGAATGCCGACGCCATTCGGAAGATGGGCGCCACCTCGCTCTATCTGTTCGGCTCCGCGGGGCGGGATGAGGCCCGCCAGGACAGCGACCTCGATCTTTTCATCGACTACGATCCTGCACGGCATTTTTCGCTGATCGACCTTGTCGGCATCAAGCAGTTTCTGGAAGAGCGGATGGCGACGGAGATCGATATCACCACGCGTGACAGCCTGCATCCGCTGCTCAAGGACGAGATCGAGCAATCCGCCACGCGCGTGTTTTGATGAGGCAGCGACGGATCGAGCCCGTTCTGGCGGAGATAAGCGAAGCGCTCGACGGCATCGCGCGGGCGACGCGCGGCAAGACGCTCGATGATTTTCACGACGACTGGCTTCTGCGCCACGGCGTCGAGCGTGGTATCGAGATCATTTCCGAAGCCGCGCGCCACATTCCCGACCCATTGCTCGAACTCGCGCCCGAGATCCCCTGGAAACAGGTGCGCGGCATCGGCAATGTCCTGCGCCACGAGTACCACAAGACTTCTGATCCACTCGTGTGGGCAGTCGTTACGGAAAGCCTGCCCCAACTGCGCCAAGCCATCGATCGGATAAGCAAATCACTGGGGTCAAGCCCCACAGGCGAAAGCAATGGCCTATGAACGGCGCATCTTCCCATCCGATCCGTTGAGCCGCCCATAGCTGCATGAAAATGATGAAATCCGAAGCGGCCGAGCCCGCCCACAACATCCACTGGCGGCGCAATCTCGCCGTGTGCCTGGCCGGCTCCTTCACCACGCTCATCGCCATGACGCTGCTGTTGCCGTTCCTGCCGCTCTATGTGGAGGAACTGGGCGCAGAGGGCCACGCCGCGGTCGTGCAATGGTCGGGCATCGCCTATGGCGCCACCTTTTTCGCCGCGGCGCTGGTGGCCCCGCTCTGGGGCCGTCTCGGCGACCGCTACGGGCGCAAGCTGATGCTCGTGCGCGCCTCGCTCGGCATGGCGGTGTGCATGTCGCTCATGGGAATGGTGCAGAGCGTGTGGCAACTCGTGGCGCTGCGCCTGCTGATTGGGCTGGCCGGCGGCTATTCCTCCGGTTCCACCATCCTGGTGGCCATGCAGACGCCGAAGGAGCGTTCCGGCTGGGCGCTCGGCACCCTGGCGGCCGGCATCATGGCCGGCAATCTGGTCGGGCCGCTGGTGGGCGGCGCCCTGCCGCCGCTGATCGGCATCCGCGCCACCTTCCTCCTGGCCGGCGCCATCATCTTCCTTGCCTTCCTGGCCACCACCTTCCTCATCAAGGAGGAGCCGCGAGCCGCGCCGCCCGCCAGGACCGCCAGCGGCAAGGAGAAAGGCGGCTGGGCACAGGTGGCGGACAAACGCCCGGTGGCCGCCATGCTGGCGACCGGCATGCTGCTGATGTTCGCCACGATGTCGATCGAGCCGATCATCACCGTCTACGTGGCGCAACTGGTCGGAAATGCGGGCCGCGTCACGCTGGTTTCGGGCATCGTCATGTCGGCTGCGGCGCTGGGCAGCATCCTTTCGGCATCGTATCTCGGCCGTCTGGCCGACAGCGTCGGACACTGGACCGTCATCATCGGCGCGCTGGCGGTCGCGGGCCTGCTGCTGGTTCCGCAGGCCTTCGTCACGCAGAGCTGGCAACTGATGGTGCTGCGCTTCCTGATGGGGCTGGCGCTGGGCGGGCTCCTGCCCTGCATCACCAGCGTCATCCGCCACAACGTTCCCGAACGCGTCGGCGGCAACGTGCTCGGGCTTTCGGTGTCGGCCCAGTATGTCGGCCAGGTGGCCGGCCCGGTGGCCGGGGGCTTCATCGGCGGCCATTTCGGCATGCGCGCCGTCTTCCTCGCCACGGCCGTGGTGATGGGCGTCGGCGCGGCCGCCAACTGGATCGTCCGGACCCGGCTTGAAGGCGCTGCCGCAAAGGCCGGCCAACCACGCGAAACGGAGACTTCGACACAATGAGCCTCGACATGCCGACCGACGCAACCGGCCGCGTCCTCGTCTTTGCCGCAGGCATTGCGGGCGCCGCCGGCGTGGCGCTGTCGGCGGCCGCCGCGCATCTGGGCGGCGCCTTCACCGGCACGGCCGCCTCCTTCCTGCTCGCCCACGCCCCGGCCCTGCTCGCCGCCGGCCTCGCAGGCGCAAGCCGCACCCTGCGCGCCGGCGCGCTCGTCCTGCTCCTCGGCCTGGTCCTTTTCAGCGGAGACCTGCTGGCCCGGGATTTCCTGGGAAGCAGGCTGTTTGCCTTCGCCGCCCCGGCGGGCGGCACGCTGCTCATAGCGGGCTGGGTGGCGATCGCCGTTTCGGCCTTTGCCGGCCCGCAGCGCAGGCCCTGACGCCGCGGGCTTGAATTCGCCCAGGCGAAAAACCATCTCACAGGCAAAGCGGCCGGCCTGCCCCGGCCCGAAGGAGCAAGATGGACAACACGGCCCGCATCATCGACGGCGAGATCATCCCATCCAGCCTGGACGATTACCGGCTGTATTCCGGGGTGCGCACGCGCCGCATCTTCGCCTGGCTGATCGACTATCTGATGATCGGCCTGCTCACCATTCCCTTCGCCATCCTGGTCTTCCTGCTGGGCGTGCTCACCCTCGGCCTCGGCTGGATGCTGTTTTCATTCCTCGTGCCGGCAGTCGCGGCCATCTATGTCTGGAACACGCTGGGCGGCCGCAACCAGGCGACCTGGGGCATGAGGATGATGGACATCCGCCTCGAGCGGCTCGACGGCACCCGCATCGACGGGCTGACGGCGGTGGTGCACACGGTGCTTTTCTGGGCCGCCAACGTCATCCTCACGCCGCTGGTGCTGCTGGTGACGCTGTTCACCGACCGCAAGCGCACGCTGCACGACCTGTTGCTGGGCACCGTGGTCGTCCGCGGCGACCGCTAGGGTCAGGCCCCCCGGCACGCCTTCCACCGCCTACCTCGAAATGTGAAGACCGGCGAATGGCCGGTCCTGCACAATCCTGTTGAATTTTTCGCGGCCCGCGCCAAGGTAGGGTGATTCCCGGGAGCGAATTCAGGCTCGATGACGCAGCATCCGAATCCGACCCAGTCGCCGCAGTTCTTCCTGACGGCGCCCTCGCCTTGCCCCTATCTGGAGGGCCAGTTCGAGCGAAAGGTCTTCACCCATCTGGTCGGCGAGAAGGCCACCGAGATGAACGACCTGCTCACCCAGGGCGGATTCCGCCGTTCGCAGAACATCGCCTACCGGCCCGCCTGCGAGACCTGCCGCGCCTGCGTTTCGGTGCGCATACTGGCAGACGAGTTCAAGCCCGGCCGCAACATGCGCCGGGTGATGCAGCACAATTCCGATCTCGTCGGCGTCATGCACGAAGCGGTGCCGTCGACCGAGCAATATTCGCTGTTCCGCGCCTATCTCGACGCCCGCCACCGCAAGGGCGGCATGTCCGACATGACCGTGCTCGACTACGCCATGATGGTGGAGGACACCCATGTCGACACCAAGGTGATCGAATACCGGAGGCGCGGACCGGACACCTTCATCACCGGCAAGGGCCAGGGCGACCTGATCGCCGTGGCGCTGACCGACAAGATGGCCGACGGCCTGTCCATGGTCTACTCCTATTTCGACCCGGACATGGAGGGGCGCTCGCTGGGCACCTTCATGATCCTCGACCACATCGCCCGCGCCCAGGCCATGGGCCTGCCCCATGTCTATCTCGGCTACTGGGTTAATGGCTCGCGCAAGATGAGCTATAAGATGCGTTTTCAACCGCAGGAGCATCTCCGCCCCAAGGGCTGGGAACGCTTCGGCGGCATATAGCTGAAACGCCGGCCCGTCTCCCAGCCAGAAAGGCTCCCAAACGCTGCCGTTGCACATTGACGGAGCTTTTGCGTGCCCGCCTCCCGCCACAGCCACGACCATGCCAAGGGACTGCTGATCACCGCCATAGGCGGCATGACGCTGACCGTGGACATTCCGCTGATCCGTCTTGCCGACGGCGAGCCCTGGTCCATCCTGATGCTGCGCACCGGCACGACCTTCCTGGCCGCGCTGGTGGTGTGGACGATCTGGCGCGCGGTCACGCCCAAGGCGCCGCCGCTCATCCCGGGCCGCACCGGCCTGGCGGTGGCCGCGCTCTACGGCGTCGGCTCGATCACCTTCGTCACCGCCGTGTTCCACACCACCACGGCCAACCTGGTGTTCATCCTCACCTTCAACACCATGTTCGCGGCGCTTCTGTCATGGCTGTTCCTGAAGGAGCGTCCGCGCGCGGCCACCTTCCTGGCGATGGCGGCGATGGTCGTGGGCGTCGGCATCATCGTCGGCGGCTCGATCGGTTCCGGCAACCTGTTGGGCGATGTGATGGCCATGTCGTCCGCCTTCTGCATCGCCTCGGCGCTGACCATTTCGCGCGCCAGCGGCAAGGACATGGGCTTCACCGCCCTGGTGGGCGTGGTGCTGCCTTTCATCGTCGCCGTCATCATGGTGCTGAATGTCGGCTATGCGGTGAAGGAGCCCTGGTGGATCATCTTCAACGGCGCCGTCATCATGCCGATCTCGTTCTTCTGCCTCGCCACCGGGCCGCGCTTCATCTCGGCTCCGGAAGTGGCGATGTTCTACCTGCTGGAGACGGTGCTGGCGCCGGTGTGGGTGTGGATGGTCTTCGCCGAGGTGCCCTCGCGCGACAGCCTGATCGGCGGCGCCATCCTGATCGTGACGCTGGTGGCCCATTCGCTGTGGCAGATCCGCCAAGGGCGAAGGCGGCGCGCCGCAGCGGTGGCGGTGCGTCACCCGGCCTGAGAGTGCTCCGGCGTCCTTTCGGGCGGCGCCGGCGGAAGCGCCTCGACGGAAGCGGCAGCGGCAGGAACCTCGGCCGCCCCCTCCGCCACGGCGGCGTCCGACACCTCGACCTCGTGCACCCATTCGCGCCAGATCGCCACCAGCAGGGCCATCAGCACCGGCCCGATGAACAGGCCGAGGAAGCCCATGGTCTTCACCCCGCCGATCAGGCCGAAGAAGGTGGGCAGGAAGGGCAGCTTGATCGGCCCGCCCACCAGCTTGGGCCGGATGGTCTTGTCGACGATGAAAAGCTCGACCGAGCCCCACAGGAACAGGCCGAGCCCGGCGAACAGCGAGCCGCTGGCGGCGAGGTAGATCGACACCAGCGTAAAGGAGACCGGCGCGCCGCCGGGGATGAGCGCCATCAGGCCGGTGAGCGCGCCGAGCGTGACCGGCGAAGGCACGCCCGCCAGCCAGTAGGCCGTGCCCAGCACCACGCCTTCGCCGATGGCGATCACGGTCATGCCGGTGACGGTGGAGGAGATGGTGGCCGGGACCACGCGCGAGATGCGCTCCCAGCGCATCGGCAGGATGCGCTCGCCCAGCCGGTCGACCTGCGCGGCGAAGCTTTCGCCGTCGCGATAGGCGAAGAACAGCGCGATCAGCATGAACAGGATGGTCAAGAGCAGCGAGAACGCGCTGCCGCCCGCGGCCAGCACGGTCTGATAGATCGAGCGGATGTTGGCGCCGCTGACCAGATAGATGATCTCGCCGATGCCGCCGGGATGGCCGAGGCGCTGCGTCCATTGCTCGTCCAGCCATTCGCCGACGCCCGGCAAGGCCGCGATCCAGTGCGGCGTGGCCGCGCCCAGCCGGTTGGTCTCGAACGCCCACGACACCCATTCGCGGATTTCGTTGATGGCGTAGCTGCCGGCCATGAAGATCGGCACGATGAGGAAGGCGAGGATGAGCAGGATGGCGATGGTGGCGGCCACGGTGCGGTTTCCGCCCAGGGCATCGAGCAGGCGGCGATAGAGCGGCCAGCTCGCAAAAGCGATGACCAGCGCGGCCAGCACCGGAAACAGGAAGCCGTGGAAGAAATAGACGCCGGCCGCCACGATCAGCACCAGCAGCCAGCGCGCCGCCGACAAGGGCGGGATGACGGCCGAGCGCACCGGCGCCGGCACGCCGAACAGACGCGGCTCCTTCGGCTGCTTCCTCACGTCAGGCTGTTTCAATAGGCATTCCTCGATCCTGGCAGGCCTCGGCTTCGCCGGCCTGCCTGCCGTCCTACCGCTTCATAGTGCAGCAATAATGACGAGAGTCCAAACGTTCCGCAGCCGCCCCGCGCTCGATATGCCGTTTCCGCATGCGAGCCGGTTCCGGCAAGGCTAACCGAACTTTCCGGTGCGCGGAAAGCCCTTCGGCACCATGCGGCCGGCGGAGGCGCGCGCGCCGATCCATTCCGCCAGTTCGGCCTGCGAGCGGGTGAAGGTGCGCTCGGCCGAATCCTGCCAGGAAAGCCCCGCCTCCAGCGCGAAGGTCTTCAGGTCGAGAACGCCGCCGTCCTTGTATTTCTGCAGCCGCACGCCCTTGCCGCGCGTCATTTCCGGCACTTCGGACATGGAAAACACCAGCATCTTGCGGTTCTCGCCGATGACGGCCACGTGGTCGCCCTCGGCCGGCACGCAGATCCTGGCCTCGTCGGGCGCCTTGACGTTCATGACCTGCCGGCCCTTGCGGGTGTTGGCCACGACCTCCGTCTCCGGCACCAGGAAACCGTTGCCCTGATGAGAGGCGAGCAGGAGCCTGCGGCTCGGGTCGTGGACGAAGGCGGTGACGATGTCCTGGTCGTTGTCCATGTCGACGATGATGCGGATGGGCTCGCCATGGCCGCGCCCGCCCGGCAGCCGGTCGGCGCCGATCGTGTAGAACTTGCCGCCCGTGGTGAAGACCAGGATCTTGTCGGTGGTCTGGGCGTGGAAGGCGATCTTGAGCCCGTCGCCCTCCTTGAAGGAAAGCTGCGAATAGTCCGACAGGTGGCCCTTCATGGCCCTGAGCCAGCCCTTTTGCGACACCACCACGGTGACCGGCTCGCGCTCGATCATGGCATGGGCGATGTCGGTCAGGTCGTGCTCGGGCGCGTCGGCGAACTGGGTGCGGCGCGGGCCCAGCTCAGTGTTCTCCTCGGGACCGAAATCGCGGCGGATCTTCTGGATCTCCCAGGAAATGGTCTTCCACTGCTTCTCCTGCGAGCCGAGCAGCGCCTCGATCTGCTTCTTCTCCGCCGAAAGACCGTCGAATTCCTTGCGGATCTCGAATTCCTCCAGCTTGCGCAAGGCGCGCAGGCGCATGTTGAGGATGGCTTCCGCCTGGGTGTCGGTCAGATCCCAGCGCGCCATCATCACCTGCTTGGGCTCGTCCTCCTCGCGGATGATGCGGATCACCTCGTCGATGTTGAGATAGGCGATCAGATAGCCGGCCAGAATCTCCAGCCGCCGCTCGATCTCGGCGAGCCTGTGGCGCGAGCGGCGGATGAGCACGTCGCGGCGATGGTCGAGCCACTCCCTGAGCACGTCCTTCAGCGAAAGGACGTTCGGCACCTTGCCCCGCGAAAGCACGTTCATGTTGAGCGGGAAGCGGCTTTCCAGCTCGGTCAGCTTGAACAGCGATTCCATCAGGAGGCCCGGATCGACGGTGCGGCTCTTGGGCGCCAGCACGATGCGGATGTCTTCCGCGCTCTCGTCGCGGATATCCTCCAGCAGCGGCAGCTTGCGGGCCAGCAGAAGCTCGGCGATCTTCTCGATCATGCGCGACTTCTGCACGCCGTAGGGGATTTCGGTGACCACGATCACCCAGGTGCCGCGGCCCTGGTCTTCCTGGTGCCACCTGGCCCGCACGCGGAAGGAGCCGCGGCCGGTCTCATAGGCTTCCAGGATGGAGGCGCGGCTGTCCACGACGATGCCCCCGGTGGGGAAATCCGGGCCCTGAACGAAATCCGTCAGCTTCGACACCGGCGCGTCGGGATGGTCGATCAGATGGAGCGCGGCGTCGCACAGTTCGGCGGCGTTGTGCGGCGGGATCGAGGTGGCCATGCCGACGGCGATGCCGGAAGAACCGTTGGCCAGAAGGTTCGGGAAGGCGCCGGGCAAAACCACCGGCTCCTCGTCCTCCTCGTTGTAGGTGGGGCGGTAGTCGACCGCATCCTCGGTGATGCCGGCCAGGATTTCGGTGGCCACATCGGTCATGCGCGCCTCGGTGTAGCGCATGGCGGCGGCGTTATCGCCGTCGATGTTGCCGAAATTGCCCTGGCCGTCGACCAGCGGGTAGCGCATGGAGAAACTCTGCGCCAGCCGCACCAGCGCGTCGTAGATCGACTGGTCGCCATGCGGATGGAACTTGCCCATGACCTCGCCGACGATGCGGGCGCATTTGGCGAAGCCCTGGTCGGGGTTGAGGCGCAGCAGCCGCATGGCATGCATGATGCGCCGGTGCACCGGCTTCAGCCCGTCGCGCACGTCCGGCAGGGCGCGGTGCATGATGGTCGACAGAGCGTAGGCGAGATAGCGCTCTTCAAGCGCCTTTTTCAAATCTACCGGCTCGATGTGGTCGTCGCCGCCATTTCCCGGCGGCAGGAGGCTTTTTCCCATGGTTTCCGACTAGCCGAGCCGCTGATTCGCGGCAAGGGGCGCGTTCGTCAAGGCCGCCCGCGGCACAAAGCCGTTACAGTCGCCCGGCATGCTGGCGCCGGCAATGCAGGCGCGGGAAGGCCGGTCATGACCTGTTCACCGAGTTGCATCAGGACCATGCGGCGCGATTGCCTTTTTGCGCGAATTTCGGCCAATGTGGTGCCGAACGTCTTCTTTCGGTCCCGGTTACCGGCAAGCTGGCGGCGACGTAATTTGATTCCATGCCGTACAGGCACCTCGTTTTTGGAGCATGCGATGACTTCTCACCGCTCGACCTTCGGCAAGCTTGCCCTTTCGACATTCCTGCTCGCCCTGCCGCTCAACGCCGCTTTCGCGCAGGACACGACCGCCGTGGCGAACCGGCTGAAGAGCCTGATGGCCGCCCAGGGCGTGGAGTTCGGCTGGACCGGCATTTCCGGCGACAGCTCCAGCATGGTGCTGCAAGGCGTCACGGTGAAGCCTGCCGCCGAGAATGATACGCTCGCCATCGGCGACGTGACGCTCCAGGGCATCGGCGAGGCCAATGGCGGCTACACGATCGAAACCGCCAGCACGCAGGGCTTCACGCACAGCCAGGACGGCGCAACCGTCGACATCAGCCCCTTCACCATGCACGGCATCACCGTTCCGCCGGAAGGCAGCGACGATCCGATGTCCACCATCATGATGTACCGCTCGGCCGAGCTGGCCAGCCTCGCGGTCAAGGTCGAAGACAGGACCGCGTTCTCGATGGAGAATTTCTCGGTGCAGGTCTCGCCGCCGGCGGACGGCCAGGCGATGACCTTCAGCGGCGGGGCGGAAAAGTTCACGGGCGATCTTTCGCTGGTCGAAGATCCCCAGTCGAAGGCGGTCATCGACGCGCTGGGCTACCAGACCATTTCCGGCCATCTGGCGATGGCGGGCTCGTGGCAGCCCTCCGACGGCAAGATGACGCTGTCGAAATACGACATCGCCGTCGACAATGCCGGCAAGTTCGGAATGACCTTCGACATCAGCGGCTACACGCTGGATTTTGTCAAGTCGCTGCAGGAGATGCAGAAGCGGATCGCCGCGCAGCCCGACGGCGACGACAAGTCGGCCGAGGGCATGGCCATCCTGGGGCTGCTCCAGCAGCTCACCTTCAACGGCGCCTCGATCCGTTTCGACGACGCCTCGCTGACCGGCAAGGTGCTCGACTATGTCGCCGGACAGCAGGGCATGAAGGCCAAGGACGTCGCCAACCAGGCCAAGGCCATCGTGCCCTTCGGCATGGCGCAGCTCAACAACCCCGAGCTGACCCAGCAGGTGGCGGCGGCGGTGAGCGCCTATCTGGACAATCCCAAGAGCATCGAGATCGCAGCGCATCCCGCCTCGCCGGTGCCGTTCGCGCTGATCATGGCCGGCGCCATGGCCAACCCGCAGGACCTGACCAAGACGCTCGGCGTCCAGGTCAAGGCCAACGCCGACTGACCGGGCCGTCGCGACGAGCCGACGGATGCCGGCTCAGGCCGGCATCAGCGGCGGCGGCGTCAGCCGCGCGCGAAACGGAAAAAGCGCCATGCCGTCGTCCGGGCCGGGGCCGAGGTCGATGGTGCCGACGGTCTCGCCGTCCTCGAAGCTGAGATTCGCGTCATAGCGGCGGGCCAGCGCCTTCATCGCCGCGTTGTTGGGGTGCGTGGTCACGCGCAGGCGCGCGTAGCCGAGCCCCCTCGCCTGCGCGATCAGGCGCGCGAACAGCCACCCGCCGATGCCCCGGTTCTGAAGATGCGGCTCGACGCTGAAGGCGATCTCGGCCGTCGGCTCGTCATCCTCCGGGCGCTCGTGCAGTTCGGCGGCGCCCAGCACCAGCCCGTTCTCGACATAGCCGACCACGGTCGTGCCATCGGCGAAGCAGCCATCGGCATAGGCCGAGACGAAGGCGTCGCCGGCCACGCCATTGAAGCGGTCACGGCGGCTGCGAGCGTCGAGCCGCAGCAGGTGATCGCGGAAACGGGGAAAATCGGATGGCCTGAGCTGGCGTATGGTCCCCATTGCCGGGGCAGCATGCGCAACGTCGTTTTCCATGTCGTGCTCCTCGTGGGTTCCTCCCCGAGTCGTCCTCCGACGCACGCAATATTGTGCAATGCAGCATGATTTGCAAGTTGCCGCAGGGTCACCTGCGACGCTCGGTCGCCGCTTTTCGGCCCGCTGCTTGCGCCCGCACGAAAAGTTGACAAAAATGTTCACCTATATTGCATTCCAGTCTGGAATTATTCCAAACTATGCGCCATATTCGCTAAGGCACTGCTTCGGAAGGAACCATCATGCGACTCACGCGCCAGACCAATTATGCCATACGCATACTGATGTACTGCGCGGCCAACGAGGGGCGGCTGAGCCGCATTCCCGAGATAGCGGCGGCCTATTCGGTGTCCGAGTTGTTCCTGTTCAAGATCCTGCAGCCGCTGGTGGAGAACGGGCTGGTGACGACAGTGCGTGGGCGCCATGGCGGCGTGAAGCTCGGCCGGCCGGCCGAGGACATCTCCCTGTTCGACGTGGTGCGCGTGACGGAGGAGAACTTCGCCATGGCCGAATGCTTCGAGGCGGACTCCACCTCCGAATGCCCGCTGATCGATGCCTGCTCGCTGAATGCGGCGTTGCGCCAGGCGCTCAACGCCTTCTTCGAGGTGCTGGCCGGCCATTCGATCGCCACCCTGGTGGCCGCCCGCCCCAACATGCAGCAGCTTCTGGGCATAGAGTTCCCGGCCGACCACGCCGCCTGACCTTCGGGCGGCGGCGCCGGCGCCCGGCGGTCTTTCCGCTTCAGTGGGAGACGATCGACTGCGGCAGCACGAAGGGCACGCCGCCGGCCGGCAGGGCGCCCACCTTGAGGCGACAGCCGAAAACCTTCTCGATCAGCGTATCGTTCAGCACCTCGCCCGGCGTGCCGGAGGCGACCAGCCGGCCATCGTGCATGGCGTGGATGCGGTCGGCATACATGGCGGCGAGGTTGAGATCGTGCAGGATGGCGACAACGCCGCCGCCCCGCTCCGCGAAATCGCGCGCCACGTCCATGACCATCAACTGGTGGCGGATGTCGAGGCTGGACACCGGCTCGTCGAGCAGCAGGTAGCGCGGCCTGCCCTCCAGCACCGGCGCCCAGACCTGGCAAAGCACCCGGGCAAGCTGCACGCGCTGCTGCTCGCCGCCGGAAAGCTCCTGGTAGTAGCGGCCCGCATAACCTTCCAGGTCGACCCGCGCCAGCGCCCGTTCCGGCAGGCGGCCGGCCTCGCCGGCGAGCACGCCCGAACGTCCGCCGACAAGCCCCAGCCGGACCACTTCATGCACGGTGAACGGAAAGGCCAGCGTCGCCGCCTGCGGCAGCACCGCGCGAATGCCGGCGGCTTCGGCCGGATTCATCGCCGCCACGTCGCGGCCGTTGATGGCGATGCGCCCGCCATGGGCAAGATCGCCGCACAGCGCCTTCAGCAGGGTGGACTTGCCGGAGCCGTTCGGCCCGACGATCGCCGCCACCTCCCCCGGCCGGGCTTCCAGATCGACGCCGGAAACGATGCGTTTGGCGCCGATCGCCACGGATACGTCGCACAGTTCGATCATGGCGCTGCCCTCACAGATCGACGATGCCGCGCCGGCGCAGCAGTATCCACAGGAAGAACGGACCGCCGATCGCCGCCGTGACGATGCCGATCGGCAGTTCGGCCGGCGCCACGACCGTGCGCGAGAAGGCGTCGGCGAGCAAAAGCAGCGCCGCGCCCAGCAGCGCCGAACCGGGCAGCAGGTAGCGGTTGTCGGGGCCGATAACCAGGCGCAGCAAATGCGGCACGACGATGCCGACGAAGCCGATGCCGCCGCTGACCGCCACGGCCGCGCCGACCGCGGCCGAGACGCTGACGATGGCCGCGTATTTCAGACGCTGAACCGGCACGCCGAGATGGGCGGCGGTGGCTTCGCCCAGCGCCAGCGCATTGAGGCCGCGCGCCAGGAAGGGCATGGCCGCCAGCGCCGGCACGATGACGGCCGCCGCCGCCGCGATCTTCTGCCAGGTGGCGCCGGCCAGCGAGCCGAGCTGCCAGAAGGTCAGGTCGCGCAATTGCCGGTCGTCGGCGATGAACACCAGCATGCCGGTCAGGGCCATGGCCAGCGCCGCGAGCGCGATGCCGGCCAGAAGCATGGTGGCGACCGAGGTGCGGCCCTGCCTTGTCGCAACGCGATAGAGGATCAAGGTGGCGGCGAGGCCGCCGCAGAAGGCGGCCAGCGGCAGCGCCGCCGGGCCGAGCAGGGCCGTGAACGGCGCGAGCGAGGTGGTGCCCAGCACGATGACGGACACCGCCCCGAGCCCCGCACCGGCCGAAACGCCGACAAGGCCGGGATCGGCCAGCGGATTGCGGAACAGGCCCTGCATGACCGCGCCCGACACGGCCAGCGCCGCGCCCACAAGTATGCCCATGACGACGCGCGGCAGGCGGATGTCGTGGATAATGATGCGGTCTCGCGCGCTCAGCGCATCGGCGGGCGCGCCGGACACCCAGTGCCGCAGCACGCCGAGCGCGGAAGCGTCGGAGGCGCCCGACGCCAGGCTGAACAGCGCAACCGCCACCAGCCCCGCCGCAAGAGCCGCGAGCGCCAGCACGGCGCGGCCGGAACGGTCGCCGGCCGGGCGCGCCATCATGCCGGCCGGGCCGGCGAGCGACTGGTCCACCATCCCGCCTGCCCGCTCAATGGGTGGACTGGCCGCCGTAGAGCGCGGCGGCAAGGTCGTTGACGGCATCGGCCGTGCGCGGGCCGAAGCCGAGCAGATAGCCGCCGTCCATGCGCACCAGTCGGCGGGCGGTGCCGGCGGGCGTCTGGGAGATGGCCGCATTGGCGAACAGGTCGGTCTCCGAAACACCGGGGCCCGCGCCGTCCATCACCAGCACGACGTCGGGCCGCGCAGTGACGATCGCCTCGTCGGAAAGCTGCTTGTAGCCCTCGTAGCCTTCGACGGCGTTGACGCCCCCGGCCAGCCGGATCATGCCGTCGGCGGCGGTGCCGGAGCCCGAGGCCAGCACCTTGCCGCCGGCCAGCGACAGCACGAACAGCACCCGCTTGCGTTCCTCGATGCCTGCGGTGCGGCTTTCGGCCGCCTTGAGCTTGGCGTCGACCTCCGCCGCCAGCTTCTCCGCCTTGGCCTCGACGCCCAGCGCCTTGCCGACGACGCGGATGCGCGTGAGGATGCCTTCATGGTCGAAGGTCTCGGGCACCTCGATATAGGGCACGCTCGCCGTCTTCAGCACCTCGATGGTCTGCGGCGGACCGCTGCCCTGCAGGGCCAGGATGCCGGTCGGATTGACCGAAAGCACGCCTTCGGGCGAAAGCTGGCGCATGTAGCCCAGGTCGGGCAGTTCGAGCGCGGCCTGCGGATAGAGACTGGTGGAATCGCGCGCGACGAGATGGCTCTCCTCGCCCAGCGCAAACACGATCTCGGTCACGGAGCCGCCGATCGAGGCGATGCGCGAGGTATCGGCGAACGATGCCGTTCCCTCGGCGGCTCGGGCGGCGCCCGCCAGGGCGGAAAGGCCGAAGGCGGCCGCCAGCGCCAGCCCACGCAGGGTCCTCATGGCAGTCTCCTATGCCGCCACGGGCGCGGCCAGGCGCGGCAGGCTCCCGGCCAGGGCGCGCCAGTCGGCACGCTCGACCTCGCCTTCGTGGCGCTTGCCGAAGAACTGGATGATCATGCGCCCATCGGCGTCATAGGCTTCCAACGAAGTGACGTGCCCGTCCTTGGTCGGCTTGCGCACGGCCCAGACCTCGGCGATGTGATCGGTGCGCAGGTGCAGGTGGAAGGTCTCGTCCATCACATTGAGCCACGGCCCCATCGGCTTGATATTCCTGACCGGGCCTGAATGGATCTGGATACAGCCGCGATTGCCGACGAAGCACATGATCGGCATTTCGTCCGCCACCGCCCGTTCGAACATGAGCGGCACGACGCCGGCTTCGAGCTGCCAGGCATAGTCGGCACCCACCATGCGCATCGCCTGCCGGCGGCCGAGCTTCAGCTTGCGCAGCATGCCGAAGAATTCGTGCACGTCGGTCAGCCTGCTCCAGCTTTCGCGCAGCGCCGCCGCATCGGTCGGCGTGCCGGAAACCTCGGCATCCATGTTGGCCGGCGCCGGCTCCACGGCGATCGCCGGAGACTGGTCGGCGGACTGCAGCCGGGCGACCAGCTTCTGGTAGGCATAGAGATTGGACGCGGGGCGCAGGTGCACCTTGTGCACGGCATCGCCCGCCGCGTCGAAGAATTGCAGGCTGTGGCGGATGTCGTCGCCGTCGCGCTTCTCCACCGCGAAGCCGTGTTTCCACACCTTGGGGAAGATGCGCAGGTCGATGTTCTCGCCGAGCGCCAGCGCGCTGTGGTCGCCGGTGACCACCTTGTCGTAGATGCCGATCTTCTCGTGCACGGCGCTGTCGTTGCGGGTCAGCGCCATGACCTCGCCGACGGCCTCCAGCCCGGTCAGCAGATCGTTGGCGCGCGCCTCCACGCGCAGGACGCCTTCACCGCAATGGGCCGCCACCAGCTCCGCCTCGGAAATGCCGAGCTGGGCGGCGAGATCGCGCTCGCGCATCTTCGGATTGTCCGAGCGTGCCCGCCTGATTTCGTGTGGGGCGGGTTTTACGCGCTGGTCCATGTCTGCACCTTACTTGTTGAGAATGAGTTTGCCCTGGCGGGTGATCTTGAGCCGGTAGAGCGCACCGTGGTGCTCGATGCCGATCTCGTGCTCGCCCTGGAACAGCGCGTTCGACGACAGCGTCCTGACCGAAAGCGGAATGCGCTCGGTGCGCACGGCCGCCTGCCCCTCGAATCGACGGAAACGGGGGCGGAAATCGTCTGGATCGTTTGTGTTCATCCGGATCGCTCCTGCTCGGAAGCGGGCCCAGGGAGAAGCCCGCGGAAAATCCGATTCATTTGTTGACTCGAATAATCATGTTTACTAGTCAGTGCAATACCGGACTAAACGAGTCAATATTTAAGATGCCGGGCACGATCAAAAATGCGAGCAAGCGTTTCGCCAGCCAGCATGCAACGCGAATTTTGGAGTTCGACTGCAATGGAGTTGGCGAATTGGGGACGGGCCGGCGCTTCCAGGCCGAGCCGTAGGGCGGCCGGCGGGCTGGCCGCGCTTCTGGCGGGGGCGGCGGCGACTGCATTGCTGGCAACATCGGCGCACGCGCAGCAGGCCGCACAGGCAGGCGACCAGCAGGCGGAACAGGCAAAGCAGGAAACCGACGCCAAGAAGGACGCCGCCGGCGCCACCCTTCTCGACAAGATCATGCTGCTCAGCCGCACCGGGGAGACGGCGATTCAGAGCCTTTCCTCTTCCAGCCACGTCGACCAGGAGCAGATCGACCGGCGCATGGCCGCCACCCCGAACGAGATGCTGTTCGGCGTCCCGGGCGTGGCAGTGCAGGCCGACTCCAGGCGCGTCGCCTCCTCCATCAACATCCGCGGCCTGCAGGACTTCGGCCGCGTCGCCGTGATCGTGGACGGCGCGCGCCAGGACTTTCAGCGCTCCGACCACGGCACCCAGTCGACCTTCTACATCGACCCCGAACTGGTGAAATCGGTGGACGTGATCCGCGGCCCGGTCGCCAACACCTACGGCTCCGGCGCTATCGGCGGCGTCGTCTTCTTCGACACCAAGGACGCGATCGACTTCCTCAAGCCGGACGAGACCTGGGCCGCTTCCGTGACCGGCGCCTACGAGACCAACGGCCACGGCTGGACCACCAGCGCCACCGGCGCCTACCGCTTCAACGACAATCTGGATGCGCTGGGCAACATCGTCTACCGCGACTACGGCGACTACAAGGACGGCGGCGGCAACAGGGTCGCGGGCAGCGGCTTCGAGGTGCTGGGCGGGCTGCTCAAGACCACCATCCGGCCTTCCGAGAACAGCGAACTGAAGCTCGGCTGGGTCGGCGCCGGCGACCAATGGAACGAGATCAGCGGCGGCAAGCCGGCCTATGATCTGGACCTGAAGCAGAACACTTTCACCGCCCGCTACAACATCACCGACGACGACAAGAGCTGGCTCGACCTGCACATCAACGGGTCGTTCAACAAGACCAGGCTCGACCAGACCAGCCTGGTGCCGGTCGGCGGCCGCTACGATCCCGTCACCGGGCTGCCGGTGGTCCTGCCGATCGGCTCCAAGGCCAATTACGACGTCGGCACGGGCGGCTTCGACATCTGGAACACGTCGCGCTTCGAGACCGGCCAGTTCGCGCACGAGCTGACCTATGGCGGCGACTGGGTGAGCGACGACGTCGACACCACCGGCACCTCGGGCGGGGATTCCTTCTACACGCCTTCGGGCAAGCGCCGCGTGTCCGGCGCCTACATCCAGGACAAGCTCTCCTGGGACTGGCTGGAGGTCATCGCCGGGCTCCGCTACGACAGCTACAGCCTCAAGGGCGACGACACCGAGACCTCGGGCGACCGGCTGTCGCCGCGCGTCACCGTGGGCGTCTCGCCCTTCCAGGGCCCCGGCCTGGAAGGTCTGCAATTCTACGGCACCTATGCCGAAGGCTACCGCTCGCCCTCGCTCAGCGAGACGCTGATCAGCGGCCTGCACCCGGCGGGCGTTGTGTTCCCCTTCCTGCCCAATCCCAATCTGCGGCCGGAAACCGGCAAGACCTGGGAATTCGGCGTGAACTACAAGGCCGACGGCGTGTTTCGGGGCGACGATGCGCTACGCCTCAAGGCGGCCTACTTCAACAACGACGTCGACGATTATATCGACGGCGCCTCGATCGACGCCGGCCAGCCGGGCTGTCCGTTCCTGACCAATGTCCCGCCGATCTTCGCGCCGGGCGGCTACTACATCCCCACCTGCTACCAGTACCAGAATTTCGCCAACGCCAAGATCCGCGGCTTCGAGTTCGAAAGCGTCTACGACGCGGCCTGGGGCTTTGCGGGACTGTCGGCATCGGTCATCGACGGCCACACCGTCTCCTATGCCGGCGAGCGCGCCGACCTCGCCACCATCCCCTCCTCGCAGGTCACCGCCCAGCTCGGCCTGCGCTTTTTCGAGGACAGGCTGACGGTGGGCGGCGAAGTGCAGTACAACGGAAAGCCGAAGGGCAATGCAACGGCCGAGGACTACACGCTGGTCAACGCCTTCGCCAGCTACAAGGCCACCGACAACCTGAAGCTCGATTTCCGCGTGGACAACCTCTTCGACGTCAAATACGCCAATCCGCTGAACGCCAGCACCACGAGCACGGTCTACGAGCCGGGCGTGACGCTGAAGCTGGCGGCGACCATGAGATTTGGAGGCTGATGCAATCATGAAGACGGCAACCCTCATTTTCTCGGCAGCCGTGGCGACAGCGTTTTCCTGGGGCGCGCTTGCGCAGGAGGCGGCCCGCCCCGCCCCCGCCGCCCTCAGCCTCGAGCTCAACGGCGCCCAGCCCTCCGACAAGGGCTGCCGCCTGACCTTCGTGGTGAAGAACGACCTCGGCGCCGACCTTTCCAAGGCGGCGTTCGAGATCGCGCTGTTCAACGAGGCCGGCGTGGTGGACAGGCTGACCGTGCTGGATTTCAAGGACCTGCCCGCCGGCAAGACCAAGGTGGTGCGCTTCGACCTGGCCGGCACGGATTGCGGCAAGATCAGCCGCGTGCTGGTCAACAGCGCCACGGAATGCGCCGGAACGGGCGTCGAGCCCGCCGCCTGCATGGGCAAGCTCAAGACCGACAGCAAGGCCGGCATCTCCTTCGGCGTCTGAGGAAAGCACCTTGCGACATCCCGAGCCGGCATTCTCGCATGGCGGTCCGACCTGGCCCTTGGCCGGGCTCGGCGCCATGCCTGCGGAACGGGACGATCCGGCGCTGGCCATTCCGCGCGGCGCGGTGCAACTGACGGCGCGTGACATCGCCCTGCGCAGCCATATGGCGCAGATCGGCCCTGTCCCGGCGGTGCCGACCGTCGCCGCCCCGATGGGCAACGCCGGCAAACGGGCAGAGCGGAAGCGCCGCTGGATGCCGGCGATCGTCATATCCTGCCTGCTCCACGCGGCTGCGGCCGCCGCGCTTCTGGCCTCGCCCTTCGGCGCGATCGAAGACCCCGTGCAGATCGAGGGTGGCGAGCAGTCGGGCATCCTCATGGCAGGCACCGCCGCCGAGGACAGCGCTTCCGCCGGCGCGATAGCCGACACCGACGTGACCCAGGTCACGCTGGTGCCGATGGTCGACGCCAAACCGGTGCAGACCGTGGATGCCGAGCAGGTCCAGACGGTGGAGGCCGAGCCGGTACAGACGGTGGAGGCCCAGCCGGTGACGGTCGCGGAAGCGGCCGAGCCGGTCAGCGAGGCCGACGCGGTTGCGCCCGCCACCGAGACCATGCGGCCCGTCGAGACCGAGACGCAGCCCGCTGCCGCCGTCCAGGACGAAGCCCAGCCGGCCGTCGAGGCGCCGCTGCCGCAGATCCTCGCCGCCGCGCCGCTATCGCCGCCGCAGGACGACATCGTGCAGCCGGCAGCCGAAGCCCCGGCACAGGCACAGGCCGATGACGTCGTCGCGGCCGAGGAGATGCCGCAACAGAAGCCCCGGGCAAAGCAGACGCCCCCGGCCAAGCCGAAGCCACAGGAAAAGCCGGCCAGGAAGGCCGAGCCGGTCAAGAAGCCGGAGCCTAGGCCGCGAAAGGCCAGGACGCAGGCGGGTTCGGGCGGCCAGGCCGAGAGCGACGCCAGGCGCGGCGTCTCGGACGGCCGCGACGACGGCGACACGACGCTGGCCAGCAGGGGCGCGCGCAGTTCTGCTGCCGGCAACGCGGCGGTTTCCAACTATCCCGGCAAGGTGGCCGCCAAGCTGCGGCGCGTGGCGCGCAACATCTCGCCTTCCGCGCGGGCCAAGGCCCGGAACAACGCCCAGGTGGCGTTCGTCGTCAATGGCGGAGGCGGCATCGGGGCGTTGCGCCTGGTCAAGAGCTCGGGGTCGCCCGAACTCGACAAGGCGGCGCTCGCCATCGTGGAAAGGGCAGCGCCCTTCCCTCCCATTCCGCCCGAAGCGGGACGTCCGAACTGGGCCTTCACCCTGCCGATCGGGCCATTCTGAGCTTCCACACCCATCACACAGACAGGAGAACAGCACATGTACATCGCCATGAATCGCTTCAAGGTGCAGAAGGGCTCGGAGGAAGACTTCGAGGCCGTCTGGAAGAACCGCGACTCCTCGCTTGCCGAAATGGCCGGGTTCAAGGAATTCCACCTGTTGCGCGGCAAGTTCCACGAAGAGGAAGGCTACACGCTGTTCGCCTCGCACACGGTCTGGGCCAGCGAAGCCGATTTCATCGCCTGGACCAAATCCGAGAATTTCCGCGCCGCCCACCGCAACAGCGGAACCACGAAGGTCCACTATATCGGCCATCCCCAGTTCGAGGGCTTTTCGGCCGTCGAAGGCGCGTAAGCCGCCCGTACAGGTTCTATCGATCAGGGGCGCGGCGGTCGAGAAACCGCCGCGCCTTTTGCGCGTCTCAGGCCGCCGCCAGCAGGCTGGCATTGCCGCCGGCCGCGGTGGTGTCGACGCAGACCGCGCGCTCATGCGCATAGGCGGCCGGATAGAGCACCTCGCCGACCAGAGGCACGATCGGCCCGCCGCGGCCGGCGAGCGCGCGCCGCAGCGCGCGCGCCTCGTTTGCAGATCCCGAAAACGCCACCACATCGACCGGCAATGAGGCAAGTGCTGCCGGATCGAGCCGCGCGTCCAGCGCCGCAACCGGCAGGCCCTTGCCGGTCAGCGTGGAAAGGGCTGCCGGCGCCGCCGGCGCCACGGCCAGCACGGCATTGCCGGCGGCAAGCGCCTGGATCGCCTGCGAAAGCAGCGTGTCGGCGTCGGGGCCCAGGCACAGAACCCGCCCGCGTGGGCCGAGCGACAGCGTGTTGGCCTCTCCCGTGGGACCGGGCAGGTCCACCTGGCCGAAATCGAGCCCGGCGGAAGCCGCGATCGCAGCAGCCCCCTTGCCGCGCAGGTGTTTTCTCAGGATCGCCACGCGGTCGGGCCGCGCCGACCAGCCGCCCAGCGCGGGGTCGGGCATGTTGTCGGCAAGCTCCTTGGCGGTCGCCGCGCGCGCCTGCGCCAGTTCCGTGCGCGCTTCGGCGCCTTTGCGGAAACGGCGCAGATAGTGCGGGCCGCCCGCCTTCGGCCCGGTGCCGGAAAGCCCCTCGCCGCCGAAGGGCTGCGAGCCGACCACCGCGCCGATCTGGTTGCGGTTGACGTAGATGTTGCCGGCATGGATGCCGTCGACGAAATGCTGGGCGCGGCCCTCGATGCGGGTATGCAGGCCGAAGGTCAGCCCAAAACCCTTGGCGTTGACGGCGCGGATGACGGAATCGATCCTGTCGGCTTCGAAGGTGGCGACATGCAGGACGGGGCCGAACACCTCGCGCTGCATCTCCTCTATGCCCTTCACGCTGAGCACGGTGGGGGCGACGAAGCGGCCGCCCCCCGGCACGTCCAGCCGGGCAACCAGCCTGCCGGCGCGCTCCATCTCCTGGCAATAGTCGCTGATCGACTTCTTCGCATCGTCGTCGATGACGGGGCCGACATCCGTTTCGATCTGCCACGGGTTGCCGACGGTGAGCGCGGCGAGCGCGCCCTTCAGCATCGCCAGCGTCTTTGCCTTCACGTCCTTCTGCACATAGAGCACGCGCAGCGCCGAGCAGCGCTGGCCGGCGCTCTGGAAGGCGGAAGCCAGGATGTCGCGCACCGCCTGCTCGGGCAGAGCGGTGGAATCCACCACCATGGCGTTCAGCCCGCCGGTCTCGGCGATCAGCATGGCGTCGGGCGCGGCGGTCTCGGCCAATTGCTTCTCGATCAGTTTTGCCACCTCGGTCGAGCCGGTGAAGCAGACACCGGCGATGCGCGGATCGGCCGTCAGCGGCGCGCCCACCGACGGGCCGTCGCCCGGCAGCAGTTGCAGCACGTCGGCCGGCACGCCGGCCTCATGCAGCATCTGGACGGCGCGGAAGGCGATCAGCGGCGTCTGCTCGGCCGGCTTGGCGATGACGCTGTTGCCGGTGACGAGCGCTGCCGCGATCTGGCCGGTGAAGATGGCGAGCGGGAAATTCCACGGCGAGATGCACACGACGGCGCCGCGCGCCTCGGTGCCCGCTTCCGCCCCGGCGGCTTCCGACGCGTAATAGCGCAGGAAATCCACCGCCTCGCGCACTTCCGCCACGCCGTCGGCCAGTGTCTTGCCGGCCTCGCGCGTGGCCAGCGCGAAGAACTCCACCGCGTTCTTCTCGTAGAGGTCGGCGGCGCGGCGCAGCAGATCGGCGCGCTCCGAAACGGGGCGCTTGGCCCATTCCGGCTGCGCTGCCACGGCAATGCCCATCGCCTCGGCGGCCTGCTCCCGGGTGGCCTCGACCACCGAGCCGACGATCTCGTCCGTCCTGGCCGGGTTGAGCACGGCGCGCTTTTCGCCCTTGCCGGCGGCGCGGCTCAATGGTTTGGCCTGCCAGCGGTCGGGGCCGGAAAACGCCGCCCTGCCCTTTTCGATCGCCGCCAGCGTCACCACGTCGGAAATGTCCCAGCCCTTGGCGTTGCCGCGTCCGTCGCCGAAGATGGCGGCGGGCCTGGCGATGTTCGGATTGGCCGCCGGCCCCTGCATTTCCACGGTCTCCAGCGGATCGCGGGCGATGGCTTCGGGCGGCACCGCCTCGTCGGTCAACTGGTGGACGAAGGAGGAGTTGGCGCCGTTCTCCAGAAGCCGCCGAACCAGATAGGCCAGCAGGTCGGAATGCGCGCCCACCGGCGCATAGATGCGGCAGCGCGTGCCCTCGGCCTTGCGCACCGTCTCGTGCAATTGCTCGCCCATGCCGTGCAGGCGCTGGAACTCGAAGGAATCGCGGTCCGGCGCCATGGAGAGGATCGCCGCCACGGTGTGGGCGTTGTGCGTGGCGAATTGCGGATAGATGCGGTCGGTCATCGACAGCAGCTTTTTCGCGCAGGCCATGTAGGACACGTCCGTGTTGGCCTTGCGCGTGAAGACCGGATAGCCGGCAAGGCCCAGCACCTGCGCGCGCTTGATCTCGGTGTCCCAGTAAGCGCCCTTGACCAGGCGCACCATGATCCTGCGGTCGAGCTTCTTCGCCAGCGCATAAAGCCAGTCGATGGCGTAGGCGCAACGCGGGCCGTAGGCCTGCACCACCACGCCGAAGCCGTTCCAGTCGGCAAGGCGCGGGTCGGCCAGCACCTTCTCGATGACGTCCAGCGACAGGTCGAGGCGGTCGGCCTCCTCGGCATCGACGTTGAGGCCCATGCGCGCCTTCTTGGCGGCGAGTGCCAGCGACAGCAGCCGCTCCACCATGACCGGCAGCATTTTCTCCCGCTGCGACACCTCGTAGCGCGGATGCAGCGCCGAAAGCTTCACCGAGATGCCCTGGTTGCGGCGGATGTCGGGGCCGTTGGCCGGCACATCAAGCGCGGAAATCGCGTCCGCATAGGCTTTCAGGTAGCGCAGCGCATCTTCTTCCGTGCGGGCGGCCTCGCCCAGCATGTCGAAGGAATAGAGATAGCCCTTGTCGGTCATCGAGCGGCCGCGCTTCATGGCTTCCGCAATGGTGCGGCCGAGCACGAACTGCTCGCCCATCTCGCGCATGGCCGCCGCCACCGCCTTGCGGATGACGGGCTCGCCCAGGCGCCGCACCATCGCGCGCAAGGTGCCCTCTATGCCGCCCTCGCCCTCGTCCAGCACGCGCCCCGTCAGCATCAGCGCCCAGGTCGAGGCGTTGACGAAAATGGAGGACGACGAGCCCGAATGCGCCGACCAGTCATGCGGGGCGATCTTGTCGGCGATCAGATCGTCCATCGTCTCGGCGTCGGGCACCCGCAGCAGCGCCTCGGCCAGGCACATCAGCGCCACGCCCTCCTTGGTGGAGAGGCCATAGGCGGAGAGGAAAACCTCCATCAGGCGCGGGTCGGACGAGCCGCGCACGGCCTTGACCAGATCCACGGCCCGCGCCGCGATTCGCTTGCGGTCCTCGGGCGACAGGCCCGTGGCCTCGGCCAGCCGCTTCACGGCGACATCCTCGTCGGCAAGATAGTTGGCGCGGATCTTCTCGCGGATGGCGTCTGGTTCTGGCATGGCGGACCTGTGCGGCACGGGTTGGAGTGACTGAAGCCAAACTAGCATAACGCAGTGCAAAGGCCGGTCCAAACAAGTCGACAGCCCAGTCCGTATGGACTAGGTAATGGCTTACGTTTCGCATTGATCGGATGATTTTTCCCATGTCAGAAGACCAACTGGACCGCATGGACAGAAGCATCCTGTCGGCGCTGGCCAAGAACGGGCGGCTTTCCATGGCCGAGCTGGCCGAGAAGGTCGGACTTTCCAAGACGCCGGTGCAGGCGCGCGTCAAGCGGCTGGAGCGCGACGGCTTCATCCGCGGCTATGCGGCCGTCATCGATCGCGAGCGCATGGGCGAAGGCCATCTCGCTTTCGTCCAGGTCAAGCTTTCCGACACGCGCTCGGCCGCGCTGGATGCCTTCAACCGCGCCGTGCAGGGGGTGCCTGAAATCGAGCAGTGCCACATGATGGCGGCGAGCTTCGACTATCTCTTGAAGGTGCGCACGCGCGACATCGCCGCCTACCGCCGCGTGCTCGGCGAGCGCATCTCGGCCCTGCCGCACGTGGCCCAGACTTCCACCTTCGTGGCGATGGAGACGGTGAAGGACCGCTGAGCCGGGCCGGTTAAGGTTAAAACTTGGTTATCGTGGCGCCGGCGCCGACGATCGGGCACAAGCCTTGCGGGGGCGCCGGGACATTCAGTCGGCGTGAGGCGTGGGGTTGAGGGGCGTTGCGCCCGCCGGCCGTCCTGCGCCCCCGCCCGGGCGGGCTTTCCATGATTGTGGCGGATACGCCATTGACGAAACGCCTCGCGCACCCGAAAGGAAAGCGGATGCGGGCGTGGCGGAACCGGTAGACGCAAGGGACTTAAAATCCCTCGATCCTCGATCGTGCGGGTTCGATCCCCGCCGCCCGCACCACCCTTTATCCCCCTGGATCGTCGCCAAACCCTTGCGGACGCGGCGTCGCGCGATGCAAGCCGGTGGCCGAACAGGCTTGAGTAGCGTCACCGTCCATGGCCAGATCGCCGAGGCTTCCTCACTGATACATCCGCGGAATGCGGTCCGCCCATGTCCTTTCCCTGATCAGCTCGCCGTTCCTGCGCAAAGTCTTGGTGAAAGTGACGTGGAAATCCAAGGCATCCGACTCGATCCGCGCCTTGGTCGTGAGGTCTATTTCATTGCCCTTGACGGTAAAGACATTCCTGCGTTCGCCCTGGTAGCGGGCGTTGGCAGGCGCGGCGTCATTGACGTCCCATCGGTACGATTCGCTGGATCGGTATTGGTTGTCATGAATGGTCCAGGCAACGTCGCTGGCGGTCGTGAATGTCGAATCGCCGGTCTGCTCATTGCGGACACTGTTGAAGACAGGGCCGTTATTTTCCAGCTCCTTGCCGAAAGGCGCCGCATCGCTTTGCTCCGGCGGCGGCAGGATACAGGCCTGGTTCGTTTCGTTCTGCACCGGCACCACCGGCAGTTCGAGCCATGTGTCATTGCCCAGCAAAAGACTGGTACTGCCCGCCGTAGGGCTGGGCCAGATCATGGGAAACTGCGCGTTGGCGACGGCCAGGCGGATGCGATGGCCGGGCTTGAAGCGCCATGTGGTGAAGTGAATTGATGTGCTCAGCGCAGTCGGTTCACCCGGTATAAGCGCCGCAGGCTCAAGCCGCGAAATGCGCTGGGACGGATTGATGATCGCGCCGCTGACCAGGGACACCTGGCCATCCGGAGCGACATCTTCCAACCGCACCGTCCACTGGTAGAAAGGGGCATCGGCGGCCACGCGCAAGCGCACTTGCGGCATGCCCATGATTTCCAGGGCCTCGGTCAAGGGGGCGGAATCGTAGACCAGACTGTGGGCGTCGTCCGCCGCCATGTCGCCCGTTTGCTCGCCCCACCAGCCGCCGGCCGCCAGCCCGGCGCCGGCGCGGTAGAGCAGGTCTTGGGCGGTTTCCTGCTCCGCGGGGTCGTTGCCAAGCAGTTGCGCGGTTTGAGGATAGAGGCGTTGGGTGGCGCCGTCCGATGGCCACTCCTGACCGCAGCGCCAATAGCCGGGGACAGTCGCCAGATCGGTGGCAGGCGCGTGGCCGGTGCGCATGAATGCCATCCAGCGGGGCTCGTCCAGAATTCCATTGTCCATTCCCTTGAGCCAGTGGTCCCACCAGCGCAGGGCCTTTTGCCGCCATTCGTAGTTGGGGCCGGGCACGCCGTATTCAGGCCATGCGTGGTTCCACGGCCCGATTTCCGCAATGACCGGCGCCTTGGCGGTCCGCCCCACATCCATGACGAAATCCCTGTAGCCGTCGAGCAATCCCCCGATCAGATAGGCCGGGACCTCCAGAGGGGCCTTGAACGTGACGGACTCCTTGCGCCAAAAATCGCCGTCCTTCTGCTGGCGCAGCCAGGTGAATATCCAGGGTTCCCTGTCGAAACGATTTTGGAAATAATCTTCATCGATGCGGTAGTCCGGGCTTTGCGGCATCGAATTGTCGGTATCGATTTGATGCGCATAGGAATCTATGTGCAAAGCGCCGTCGATATAGTGCACATCATTGTAGAAGAGGTCCGTCGACCCATGCGCGGCAATGATGGCCTTGAGCGCAGGCGGTTTTCTGTGGGCCGTCATCAGTGAGTTGAAGGCGCTCCACGAAAGGCCGTACATGCCCACATTGCCATTGGACCAGCTCTTTTTGGACAGTTGGGCGATCAACTCCTGCGCGTCGGAAATCTCCGCTTCGGAATACTCGCTTTCGGGGATGCCGCCCTCACTGCCTCCCGTACCGCGCACATCCACGCGGGCAACGACATAGCCGCGCCTGGCGAAATATGAGCCATATTCATAATCGCCAAGCGTGAAAAAATCGTCCTTGCGATAAGGCAGCATTTCCATGATCACCGGGAATGTTTCCCCCGGCTCTTTGGCCACGGGCCGGTAGTAGGTCACGGCCAGGCGCACGCCATCTTTCATTTCGAGCGTGCCGTTCTCCAGAAAAAATTCGTAGTGCGTGGCGTCCGCTGACGGCGCGGCATGCCCGGAGCTGCCGAATAAACCGCCTATGAGGAACAGACAAATCGCCAGTTTCCCCAAGGCGTTCTCCCTCAAAGTTATCATTTGTCCCCATGGAGTTTTGTGTTGTTTGCAGCTTCCAGTGGCACGTGTCAGCGTGATGGTTGATTCACGGCCGCGGCGTTCATGGCAGTGGCCGTAGTTCTGCGCAAGCCGGCGGATGACGGCAGCTACCATCGGCCCGGCAATGTCAGGCCGCATCAAGTTCCGCGCCTTCTTGGCGAGGGCTTGCGGGGCTGGCATTGACGGCGGGCGCTGCCTAAATAGCGCGGGTCCCCGGTCTATGCCGAATCCGGCCTTTCGGGGCAGACCGCCGCAAGATCGGCCCGGCAGACGACTGGCCGCCGCAAAACTTTCGAAGCCCGCACGGAGTTCGCATGACCGCCCCCCTCTTCCAGCCCATCACGCTCGACGGCCTCGCATTCCCCAACCGCATCGCGGTGGCGCCGATGTGCCAATATTCCGCCGACGACGGCTCGGCCAGCGACTGGCACCTCTACCACTGGATGAACCTGGCCATGTCGGGCGCCGGCATGATCACCGTCGAGATGACGAATGTGGAGCGGCGCGGCCGCATCAGCCATGGCTGCATGGGCCTCTACGGCGACCACAACGAGGCGGCGGCGCGGCGCGCGCTGGACGCCGCCCGCCGGGTGGCCCTGCCCGGCGCGAAATTCGGCGTGCAGCTCGCCCATGCCGGTCGCAAGGCCTCCAACCAGCGGCCCTGGGAAGGCGGCGGCCCCCTGAAGCCGCATCAGGACCCGTGGCCGGTCGTGTCGGCCTCGGCGATCGCCTATGATGACGGCTGGCAGGTGCCGCATGCGCTGGACGAGGAAGAGATCGGGCAGGTCATCCGCCATTTCGCCGAAGCCGCCCGGCGTGCCGAGCGCGCCGGCTTCGACTTCATCGAGCTGCATGGCGCGCACGGCTATCTGATCTTCCAGTTCCTGTCGCCGCTCTCCAACCATCGCACCGACCGCTGGGGCGGCTCGCTGGAAAACCGCATGCGCTTCGCCGTCGAGGTCGCGCGCGCAGTCAGGCAGGCGGCGCCCGGGCTGATGCTGGGCGCCCGCCTTTCGGTGAAGGACTGGGTCGACGGCGGTTTCGACGTGGCCGAGGCGATCGAGGTGGCGAAGGCGCTGAAGGCCGAGGGCATTGCCTATATCTGCTGCTCCAGCGGCGGCAACTCGCCGCTGCAGAAGCTGCCCTCCGGCCCCGGCTACCAGGTGGACCTGGCCGAAGCGGTGAAAAAGGGCGCCGGCATCCCCACCCGCGCGGTCGGCCTCATCACCGAGCCGGCGCAGGCCAACGCCATCGTGGCCGAGGGCCGGGCCGACATGGTGGCGCTGGGCCGCGCCTTCCTGGCCGATCCGCGCTGGGGCTGGCGTGCGGCAGCGGCGCTGGGCGAGAAGATCCATCCGGCTCCGCAGCTTGCCCGCTCGGTCACCACGATGGAGCATTGGGCCAGGCCTGCGTGAACGCCTTCCCGGACCGGCGCTTCGGCAGGGTGGTTGAAACCTTCCGCGAAGTGCTGGAAAATCCGCAGGCAGTCAGCGGATTTGTAGCGGACGGCGCGCGGGAACCGCATGATCCTGTCGCCGTTCTTGAACCGGAGGACTTCATGGCGAAGCTGACCTACAAGATCGTGGAGCATGATGGCGGCTGGGCCTACAAGGTCGGCGCCACCTATTCGGAAACCTTCCCCACTCACCAGGACGCGTTGCGCGCCGCGCAGATCGCCTCGTCGGAGCAGCAGATTTCCGGCGCCACCGACGGCATCGAATATGAGGATGCCGCGGGCAAATGGCATGAGGAACTGGCCGACGGACGCGACCGGCCGCAAACCGAGGTCTCGGACGAGGACGGCAAGACGCGTTAGGCGCCGCCCGACAAAAAGGGGCGACCCTCCCGCTCGGGAGAGCCGCCCCTGCCGCACGACCAGGAGACGTATCAGCCGTGCAGCTTGATGGCGATCTCGGCCACGCGCTTGCCCTGGAACTGCGCTCCTTCCAGCTCCTGCGCCGAAGGCTGGCGCGAACCGTCGCTGTCGCTCGTGGTGGTCATGCCGTAGGGCGCGCCGCCGCGCACCACGTCGTTGCCCATCTGGCCCTGATAGGCATAGGACAGCGGCACGATGACCATGCCGTGGTGCTGGAGCATCGCCTGCGTCGACAGCAGCGCCAGTTCCGCGCCGCCGTGCTGGGTGGCGGTCGAGACCATGACGGAGCCGACCTTGTTGACCAGCGCGCCCCTGGCCCAGAGCGGCCCGGTCTGGTCGAAGAAGTTCTTCAGTTGCGAGGCCATGGCGCCGTAGCGGGTCGAGGCGCCGACAATGATGGCGTCGTAGTTCTCCAGTTCCAGCGGCTCGGCGATCGGCGCTTCCTGATCGAGCTTGTAATAGGCGGCCTTGGCCACTTCCTCCGGCACCAATTCGCGAACACGCTTGACCGTCACCTCCGCGCCGGCCTCGCGGGCGCCTTGCGCCGCCGCACGGGCCATCTGCTCCATATGGCCCCAGCTCGAATAATAAAGAACAAGTACCTTTGCCATGCTTCGTCTCCTGATGTTCGATTTCGTGGGCGGATAGCCGCCGCGCCCGACGTATCTAGGAGCTAGACCGTTCACCGGAAACATCCTTGTCGGAGACAGATTGTTCACCGCGACAGCACGATTGCAGGGACCGGCACCGAGGTCTATGTGATTGGCATCGTCCGCAGCCGGAGCCCGCCATGCCCGAGATCGTCACTGCCGCCATGCTCGTCATCGGCGACGAAATCCTGTCCGGCCGCACCAAGGACAGGAACATCGGCCATCTCGCCGAGATCATGACCGCGATCGGCATCGACCTGAAGGAGGTACGCATCGTCCCCGACGAGGAGGATGAGATCGTGGCGGCGGTGAATGCGGTGCGCGCCCGCTACACCTATGTCTTCACCACCGGCGGCATCGGCCCCACGCATGACGACATCACCGCCGATTCCATGGCCAGGGCGTTCGGCGTGCCTTGCGAATACGACGCCAGGGCCTATGCGATGCTGGAGGAAAGCTACGCCAGGCGCGGCCTCGAATTCACCGAGGCGCGGAGGCGCATGGCGCGCATGCCGCGCGGCGCGGTCCATATCAACAATCCGGTGTCCACCGCGCCCGGCTTCCGCATCGGCAACGTGCATGTCATGGCCGGCGTGCCGGCCATCTTCCAGGCCATGCTGGACAATGTCGTGCCCACGCTCCAGGGCGGCGCCAGGATGCTGTCGGCCACGGTGCAGTGCCCTTTCGGCGAGGGGATCATCGGCGGGCCGCTGGCGGAGATCCAGAAGCGGCATCCCGACACGATCATCGGCTCCTATCCCAAATATGGCGACGGCAAGTTCTGGACGGAGCTTGTGGTGCGCTCGCGTTCCGAGGAAGCCCTTGAAGCCGCGCGCGCAGAGGTCCAGTCTATGGTCGACGGCTTGGCCGCGGCCGGCTGAGGTCCATGGCGGAACCCGGCCTGCCGCAGGGACGTTTCGTCCAGGCAAGACGATCGCAGGCAAACATGAGGGGCCCGACATGACGTTCAAGACCATCGTCGCGATCCTGCAGAACGAGCAGGACGCCGAACGCGTTCTGGACTGTGCCGTGCCGCTGGCCGGGCGGTTCGGCGCCCATCTGATCGGCATCCACGCCGAGGCCATGCCGGTGCCCTACACCTCGGCGGCCGGCTTTCCCGACACGGAATTCCTCCAGGTGTCGTCCGAACTCAACAAGGAGCGTTCCGACAGGCTCCAGGCCGCATTCCTGCGGCGCATAGAGGGTGCCGGCCTGGCGTTCGAATGGCGCAGCCTGGAAACCTTCTCCGGCGACAGCGCGCTTTCCGGCATTGCCAGCGTGCGCGCCGCCGACCTCGTGGTGGCCGCGCAGCGCGAATCCGGCGGCGAACCCGGCGCCGATGTCGACACGCTGGTCTACGATGCCGGCCGGCCGGTGCTGGTGGTGCCGCATTCCGGCCCGGTCATCACCACGTTCAAGCGCGTGCTGCTGGCATGGAACGGTTCGCGGGAAGCGGCGCGCGCAGCCTTCGACGCGCTGCCCTTCCTGATCGGCGCCGAAAGGACGGAGGTGCTCGTCATCGACCCGCCGGACGTTCTGGACGGCAACCCCGAGGCAGCCGGCGCCGACATCGCCGCCGCCCTCGCCCGCCACGGCGTCGCCGTCTCGGTTTCGGTGGGCGACACCGACGGCGTGGCCGTCGAAGACATGATCCAGAACCGGCTGGTGGAAACGGGCGCGGATCTGATCGTGCTCGGCGCCTACAGCCATTCCTGGCTGCGGCGGCTGCTGTTCGGCGGGGTAACGCGCTCGGTGCTGCGCACGGCACCGGTGGCGGCATTCCTGTCGCGATAGGGGAATGCCCTGCCCGGCCCTCTTTGTCACGTGACGAAAGTCCCGCGGCCCTCCCGGCGCGACGGTCCACAGCCTGGGTGTTTCAACACCCTTGCCAAGGCCGCGTCTTTCCGGCTAATTCCGCCCGCATTCCCTTGTTTCACGCGCGCGCCGGGCGCGCGCCTCCGCGGAGTGCGCCATGTCCCTTCCCGAAAAGGCATTTCCGGTCTCCTGGGACCAGTTCCACCGCGATGCGCGGGCGCTCGCCTGGCGGCTTGCCGGGGTCAACGGGCAATGGAAGGCGATCGTGTGCATAACGCGCGGCGGGCTGGTGCCGGCGGCCATCATCTCGCGCGAACTCGGCATTCGCGTCATCGAGACGGTGTGCGTGGCCTCCTACCATGACTACACCTCGCAGGGGCAACTCAAGGTGCTGAAGGAGATCACCCCCTCGCTCCTGAGTGACGACGGCGCCGGCGTGCTGATCGTCGACGACCTGACCGACACCGGCAAGACCGCCGGCGTGGTGCGGGCGATGATGCCCAAGGCGCATTTCGCCACGGTCTACGCCAAGCCGAAGGGCCGGCCGCTGGTCGATACCTTCGTGACCGAGGTGAGCCAGGACACGTGGATCTACTTCCCGTGGGACATGGGCTTCACCTACCAGAAGCCGATCGCCGACGACCATACCGGCTGACCAAAGCCTCCTCGCGCAAAATGCACTGATATCGCGCCCCGGGGCGGCCGTTTCGGCTGCCCCGGCGGAAGTTTTTACTTTTACTCCATATGATCGGCCGTAGAATTATTGAGACGGCAAACGATTCTCCCTTTGCCCGAACGGATTTTCGCATGCTGAGCGGGCCCCTGACCGACAATGCCGATCTGACCGAACGGATGCGCAAGCTGTTCGGTACCGTGCCGCGCCGCCTGCAGGTGGCCGCCCTGCCCTGGCGAAGGCACGCCGGCGCGGTCGAGGTCATGCTGATCACCAGCCGCGACACGGGTCGCTGGGTGGTGCCGAAGGGCTGGCCGGAGGCGCGGGAGCCGCTGTGCGAGGCGGCCGCGCGCGAAGCCCGCGAGGAGGCCGGCCTGACGGGCGCGATCTCGCCTTTCGAAGCCGGGCGCTATTTCTATGCCAAGGCGCTTTCCAGCGGGCAGGAAGTGCCCTGCGAGGTACTGGTGTTTCCCTTGCGGGTCGACTCGGTGGCCGACCGCTGGAAGGAGCAGAATCAGCGCGAGCGCCGCTGGGTCTTTCCGGCCGATGCGGCCCGCATGGTCAAGGAACCCGACCTCGGCCGGATTATCGCTGGTTTCGGTGCCGATCCGGAGAAATTCGCGGCTTGAGGCCTTGCGCGGCCCGGCGGGGCCTGCCCGCCTGCGTCGAAGCCGCCGAACCCTGCCCTCAGCCGCCGACGCCGCTTTTGCCGTGCGGAGCCGGTTTCTTCGCTGCCGGCCTCTTTTCCAGCGCACGCAGGAGACGCAGCGCCGCCGGCTTCAGCGAGCGCCATTCGAGCCGGTCGTCGGCGTCGCGCAGATCGTCCTCCCACTGCTGGGAAAGAACGGCGGCCTCCAGGCCCGTCTGATCGGCATCATCCGCTGCGAACGGCCACCGGGCGCGGGTCATGGCCGCAACCATCAGCCCGCCCATCGGGGCCAGGGCATAGTCGCAGATCGACGGATCGCAGCACTCATCGACGACCGCCGCCAGCAACGCGGCCGACGACGCGACGAACAGGCCGACCACCTCGTGATTGGTGGCCTTGCGGACAAAATAGGCGTTCAAGTGTCACCCCAATGGAGCGACCACCGTCGCTCCCAGCACTATTTCCCCCACCTCCTTTTTACAAATGCACGCGAAACAGGCAAGCCGGCTGTCGCCGGACAGTGATGTGCCACGACCCCTGCCCGCCGTTTTTCTCCCCGTTATCCACATTCGTGGCACACAAGATGTTGGGGTCACAAAATCCACAAAAACGAACTCTTGACGCGTCCCGCCGAGTCGCCTTTTATGGGTCATGCGCTGCCGTTGCGGCGCGGCCGGAGAGTTTCGAGCCCGGTCATCCTTCCCGGATTTCATGCGTGTCCAGCCGCATCCCGGCCGTTTACGAGGCGGAGGGGACGCACTGGCGCCGCCACGGGTCTGCGGACGAAAAAGGAGGCTTCGCGGGCTGGATAAATTCATTGTTAACACTACATTTAGTGTTTGCGGGCATGATGCACGCTAGATAGTGTTAGTTTCCCTCCCGGCGAGGGAATCGGAAAAGTTTCAGTTTCGATGGACCCGTGCGGGGTCGCCGACAGGCCGGAAAGAAGCTTCCCCAGGAAAGCTTCCGGTCCCGAGGCGAAGGGCGCGGACAGGAGAGCCGGCCATGTTTCCATGGCCGGGCAAGGCGGACCTGCGCTTGCGCGACGGAGCACGAAATCTCCGCCGAAAAGCGCTATATATAGACAGGCAAAAAGGACAGGCACGATGCGCATCGAGCGGCGTTTCACCAGGCAGGGACAATCGGCGTACGCGACGGTCGAGTTCCGCAAGGCTCTGTCGGAGATCAAGAATCCGGACGGTTCCGTGGTGTTCCGTCTGGACGGCATCGACGTTCCGGCGCAGTTCAGCCAGGTCGCCGCCGACATCCTGGCGCAAAAATATTTCCGCAAGGCCGGCGTGCCGGCCCGACTCAGGAAGGTCGAGGAGAACGACGTCCCCTCCTTCCTGTGGCGCTCGGTGGCCGACGAGGCGGCCCTTGCCGGACTGCCCGAGAACGAGCGCTACGGCTCGGAAACCGACGCGCGCCAGGTGTTCGACCGCCTGGCCGGCACCTGGACCTATTGGGGCTGGAAGGGCGGCTATTTCGATTCGGAAGAAGATGCCGCCGCCTTCCGCGACGAGCTGGCCTATATGCTGGCCACCCAGCGCGTGGCGCCCAACTCGCCGCAATGGTTCAACACCGGCCTCTTCTGGGCCTACGGCATCGACGGTCCCGGCCAGGGCCATTTCTATGTCGACCCCTTCACCGGCAAGATGACCAAGTCCAAGTCGGCCTACGAACATCCGCAGCCGCATGCCTGCTTCATCCAGGGCGTCGAGGACGACCTCGTCAACGAGGGCGGCATCATGGACCTGTGGGTGCGCGAGGCGCGCCTGTTCAAATACGGCTCCGGCACCGGCTCCAACTTCTCGAACCTGCGCGGCGAGGGCGAGAAGCTTTCGGGCGGCGGCAAGTCGTCCGGCCTGATGAGCTTCCTCAAGATCGGCGACCGCGCCGCCGGCGCCATCAAGTCCGGCGGCACCACGCGCCGCGCCGCCAAGATGGTGATCGTCGACGCCGACCATCCCGACATCGAGGCCTTCATCGACTGGAAGGTGAAGGAGGAGCAGAAGGTCGCCGCCCTCGTCACCGGCTCCAAGATCGTCAGAAAGCACCTGGAAGCCATCATGCGCGCCTGCGTCAATTGCGAGGGCGCCGACGACGGCTGCTTCGACCCGACGCTGAACACCGCGCTCAAGCGCGAGATCAAGGCGGCCAAGAAGAACGCCGTGCCGGAAAACTACATCGGCCGCGTCATCCAGTTCGCGCGCCAGGGCTATACGTCGATCGAATTCCCGACCTACGACACCGACTGGGATTCGGAAGCCTATCTCACCGTTTCCGGCCAGAACTCGAACAACTCCGTCTCGCTGAAGGACGATTTCCTGCGCGCGGTGGAGCAGGACGCGGAGTGGAACCTGATCCGCCGCATCGACGGCAAGGTCCACAAGACGCTGAAGGCCCGCGACCTGTGGGAGAAGATCGGCTATGCCGCCTGGGCGTCCGCCGATCCGGGCCTGCACTTCAACACCACCATGAACGACTGGCACACCTGCGCCTCGGCCGGCGCGATCCGCGCCTCCAACCCGTGCTCGGAATACATGTTCCTGGACGACACGGCCTGCAACCTGGCCTCCATCAACCTGCTGCCCTACCGCAATGGCGACGGCACTATCGACATCGCGGCCTACGAGCACACGGTCAGGCTGTGGACCATCGTGCTGGAAGTCTCCGTCATGATGGCGCAGTTCCCGTCCAGGGAGATCGCCAGGCTTTCCTACGAGTACCGCACGCTCGGCCTCGGCTACGCCAATATCGGCGGCCTGCTGATGACGGCCGGCATTCCTTACGATTCCGACGAGGGCCGGGCGCTGTGCGGCGTGCTCACCGCGCTGATGACGGGCGTTGCCTACGCCACCTCGGCCGAGATGGCGGGCCAGCTCGGCGCCTTCCCCGACTACGAGCGCAACGCGGACAACATGCTGCGCGTGATGCGCAACCACCGCCGCGCCGCCTATGGCGTCGGCGCGGAAGATACATCACTGGAACTCGGCGGCTACGAGAAGCTGTCGGTCGACCCGGTGCCGCTGGAAGCGGCGCATGTGTGGCAGAAGGAACTGGTCGAGCACGCCCGCGCCGCCTGGGACCGCGCCATCGAGCTGGGCGAGGCACACGGCTATCGCAACGCGCAGGCCACCGTCATCGCGCCCACCGGCACGATCGGTCTGGTCATGGACTGCGACACCACCGGCATCGAGCCCGACTTCGCGCTGGTGAAGTTCAAGAAGCTGGCCGGCGGCGGCTACTTCAAGATCATCAACCGCGCGGTGCCCGAGGCGTTGCGCACGCTCGGCTATTCCGAAAGCCAGATCGCCGAGATCGAGGCCTATGCGGTGGGCCATGGCAATCTCGGCCAGGCGCCGGGCGTGAACCCGGCCACGCTCAAGGCCAAGGGTTTCACCGACGAGAAGATCGCGGCGCTGAACGCCGCGCTGAAAAGCGCCTTCGACATCAAGTTCGTGTTCAACAAGTGGACGCTGGGCGAAGATTTCTGCCGCGGCGTGCTCGGCTTCACCGACGAGCAGCTCAACGACTTCTCCTTCGAGATGCTGCCGGCGCTGGGCTTCACCCGCAAGGAGATCGAGGCCGCCAACATCCATGTCTGCGGCGCGATGACGCTGGAGGGCGCGCCCTTCCTGAAGGAAGAGCACTATCCGGTGTTCGACTGCGCCAATCCCTGCGGCAAGATCGGCAAGCGCTACCTTTCGGTGGACAGCCACATCCGCATGATGGCGGCGGCCCAGCCCTTCATCTCGGGCGCCATCTCCAAGACCATCAACATGCCCAACGACGCCACCGTCGAGGACGCCAAGAGCGCCTATATGCTGTCGTGGAAGCTGGCGCTGAAGGCCAACGCGCTCTATCGCGACGGCTCCAAGCTTTCCCAGCCGCTCAACGCCTCGCTGATCGCCGACGAGGATGAGGACGAGGACGACGCCGTCGAGGCGCTGGTCGCAGCCCCGGCCGCTGCCAAGGCGGTCGCGGTCACCGAAAAGATCATCGAGCGCGTGATCGAAAAGGTGGTGCGCGACCGCGAGAAGCTGCCGAACCGCCGCAAGGGCTACACCCAGAAGGCGGTCGTGGGCGGGCACAAGGTCTATCTGCGCACCGGCGAGTTCGACGACGGCCGCCTCGGCGAGATCTTCATCGACATGCACAAGGAAGGTGCGGCCTTCCGCGCCATGATGAACAACTTCGCCATCGCCATCTCGCTCGGCCTGCAATATGGCGTGCCGCTGGAGGAATATGTCGAGGCCTTCACCTTCGTGAAGTTCGAGCCGGCCGGCATGGTGCAGGGCAACGACGCCATCAAGAGCGCCACCTCCATCATCGACTACGTGTTCCGCGAGCTGGCGATCTCCTATCTCGGCCGCAACGACCTTGCCCATGTCGACACCGACTTCTCCAACACCTCGCTCGGCAAGGGCATCACCGAAGGCAAGGCGCTGGCCTTCTCCAAGGGCCTGACCCGCGGCGCCTCGCCGGTGAAGCTGGTGACGGGCACGGGCGGCGGCGAGCCCAAGGGTTCGGCAGCGGGCAACCCGGCCCCTGCCCGCACCGCGCCCTATGCCTCCAACGTGCATCCCATCTCGGCCGGCGCCACGGCGCTGAAGCCGGCGGTGGCGGGCCTTGCGGAGGAAGCGACCGCCTTCAAGCGCGACTACGAGGAGCGTGCGAAGGAATTGGCGCAGGAGGCCGAGCAGGAGGCGATGCCGGCCGAGACGGCGGCCGAGCTGTTCACCGACGCCGCGGCCAGGGAGGCTTCCGAGGCCAAGGCGCTGACCGCCGCCCGCCGCCAGCAATCGCTGATGCAGGGCTACACCGGCAACGAATGCTCCGAGTGCCACAACTTCACCATGGTGCGAAACGGCACCTGCGAGAAGTGCGACACCTGCGGCGCAACCAGCGGGTGCTCGTGATAAGGAATAAAAATCAATAGCTTATCCTTCGGCCCGATCGCAAGATCGGGCCGAAATAGCAAATGCATCACCCTTTCGTCATCCCAGGGCGAAGCCGCGCGCAACGCGGCGCAGACCCTGGGATCCATGCCTGAGCGCTGCGGCCGCATGAGGCGGTGCAGACGGAAACCCCATCCTGCGCCGCCCTGCGCTTCGTGGCCGTTCCGGAATGGATCCCCCGGTCGCGCTCGGCTCCGCCCTCGCTGCCCGGGGATGACGAAGTGGCGGGGCCTCCGGCGCCATTTGTCCGGGGATACGAAGCGCTTTTATCCACACCTTGCCGGGCCGTCTTATGCTTCCGCCCAGTTCCTCCTGCGGGAAAGCCGATCATGACGGTGGTTGCGCGGGGAGGAACCGGCTTCCGTCGGTGCGGCTAACGTGGCCGTACGGGCGGACCGGATGGATCCGTATGGGTGGTGGCTGGGTCAAGGTCGTCGGGCGCCAATGCCTGCCGGCTCAAGTCAGCGGGCGAAAGCAGCGCTGGGGCTGCCATCTGGAGCGGTTTTTTGTCCCCTTTTGGGGCGAAGGGCCGGTCCCGGTCATGGGCGATCCCAACGGGGGTTCCGGAGACGCCGGACGGGCGGCCGCAAGGCCGCATAAGAATTACTCAGATGCGCGACCCTGCGGCCGCCCGTCTTCCCGGCTTCCTTGAGAAGCCAGCTCTTTGACAATGGCCAGGCGGGATGAAACCCGGGCGTGGCGGCGGCGGGGCGCGCAAATTCGCTGACGCCCCGACCTCCGCAGGGCCGCCGTAAAGATGCGGGGCAGCGGCCCGGCGGCCGGTCAGGCGGCGTTGCCGAGATAGGCGCTGATGACGGCCTCGTCGTTGGCAAGCTGGCTGCCCGGCCCTTCGAGCACGATGCGGCCGGCCTCCAGCACATAGCCGTAGTCCGCGAATTTCAACGCGACCTTGCTGTTCTGCTCCACCAGCAGGATGGTGACGCCCTCGCGGTTCAGCCGCTGCACGATGTTCATGACCTCGCGGATCATCTGCGGCGCCAACCCCATCGAGGGCTCGTCGAGCAGCAGCACCTTCGGCCCGGCCATCAGCGCCCGGCCGATGGCCAGCATCTGCTGCTCGCCGCCCGACAGGTTGCGCGCGTCGCCATGCTGGCGGCGCGCCAGGATCGGGAACAGCTCGAAGACATGTTCCATGCGCCGCCGCCGTTCGGCGTCGTCTTGCAGCGTGAAGGAGCCCAGGTCGAGGTTTTCCCGGATCGTCATCTCGCCGAAGATGCGCCGCCCTTCCGGCACGTGGACAAGCCCCTTGTGCGGCAGGCGGTGCGCCGCAACCCGGGTGATGTCCTCGCCGAGGAAGCGGACGGTGCCCGAGGCGGCGGGGATGAGACCGGAGAGCGTGCGCAAGGTGGTGCTCTTGCCGGCGCCGTTCGCGCCCAGCAGCGCCACGACCTGCCCGCGCCGGACCGAAAGGCTGATGCCGTGCAGCGCCTCGACGCTGCCGTAGCGCGCCACGAGGCGCTCGGCCGAAAGGACGATTTCGGGGTCCATCTCAGTCCTCCGTGCCCAGATAGGCCTCGATGACCTTCGGGTCCGCGCGCACGGCCTCGGGCGTGCCGTCGGCGATCTTCTGGCCGTGATCGAACACCACGATCTTCTCCGAAACCTGCATGACGAGGCCCATGTCGTGCTCGATCAGCAGCACGGTGACGCCGGTCTCGTCGCGGATGCGGCGGATGAGATGCACGAGATCGAGCTTCTCGCGCTCGTTGAGGCCCGCCGCGGGCTCGTCCAGCAGGATGAGTTCAGGCGTGGAGGCCAGCGCCCGGGCCAGTTCCAGCCGCCTTTGGTCGCCATAGGAAAGCCCTCCGGCCAGGCGCGGCGCATGCTCGCTTATGCCGACGAAATCGAGCCAGCGCAGGCTGACGGCCCGGATTTCCTCCTCCTCGCGGCGCTGCGCCGGCAGATGCAGGATCGCGGAGACGAGACCGTAGCGGGTGCGGCAATGCTGGCCCGACATGACATTCTCGAGCACCGTCATTTCCTTGAACAGGCGGATGTTCTGGAACGTGCGGGCAAGGCCGCGCTCGGTGATGCGATGCGGCGGCAGGCCGGTGATCCGATGCCCGGCCAGGCTGATCGAGCCGCCCTTGGGCTTGTAGAAGCCGGTCAGGCAGTTGAACAGCGACGTCTTGCCGGCGCCGTTCGGCCCGATCAGACTGTTGATGGCGCCTTTCTCGACAGAGAAGGAGACGTCGTGGAGCACGTTCAGCCCCCCGAAGCTCAGGCGCAGATCCTTGACTTCCAGCAGCGCCATGGTCAGACTCGCTTGTCAGGCCACAGGCCGTTCGGCCTGAACAGCATGATCGCCAGCAGCGCCACGGCCGTGACCAGCGGGCGATAGGTTCCCACCCCGCGCAGCACCTCCGGAAGCAGGGCGACGAGGATGGCGCCCAGTATGACCCCGGGTATGCGGCCCATGCCGCCCAGCACCACGCCGAGCAGGATGATGAGCGACTGGCTGAAGGTGAAGCTCTCCGGCGAGATGGCGGTCATCTTGGCGGCGTAGAGGCAGCCGGCCAGCGAGGCGATCACCGCGCCCATCATATAGGCCTGCAGCTTGATCCAGACCCGGTTGATGCCGATGCCGGCGGCGGCGTCCTCGTCGTAGCGGACGTAGAAGCAGGCCCGGCCGATGCGCGAGCGCTCCACGCTCAGGCAAACGAAGACGGCGATCAGCGCCAGCACCAGGAAGGCGTAGTAGAAGTGCTGCACCTGCACCAGCTTGAAGCCGAAGATGGCGGGCCGCTCGATGCCGACCAGGCCGCTGGCGCCGCCGGTGATCTCGAGGTTGCGGGCGATGATGCGCACGATCTCGCCGAAGCCCAGCGTCACGATGGCAAGGTAGTCGCTGCGCAGCCTCAGCGTCGGCGTGCCGATGATGACGCCGGCGATGCAGGCCGCGATCATGGCGACGGGGATGGTGAGCCAGAAATTGAACCCGAACTCCGCGGTCAGGATGCCGGTGGTGTAGGCGCCCACCGCGAAGAAGGCCGCATAGCCGAGGTCGAGCAGGCCGGCATAGCCGACGACGATGTTGAGGCCGAGGCACAGCACGATGTAGAGCAGCGCCGTCGTCGCCACCTCGGTCACATAGGCGTTGGCGAATTGCGGCAGGGCCACCGCGCACACCAGGGCCACAACCCCCAGCAGGGCCACGGAACGGCCCATGGATTGCATCGGCGCGGCGGCGGGTGCGGCTTTTGCTTCGTCCGACATCAGACCCGCTCCACCACCGAGCGACCGAGAATTCCGGTCGGCTTGAACACCAGGAACAGGATGAGAGCACCGAACACGAAGACGTCGCGCCACTCCGATCCGACGAAGGGCAGCGAAGACCCGAACGCTTCCAGCAGGCCGAGCAGCAGGCCGCCGAGCATGGCCCCGGGCACGCTGCCGATGCCGCCGATGACGGCGGCGGTGAAGGCCTTCAGACCCATGATGAAACCCATGAAGAAATGGACGCTGCCATAATAGGCGCCGGCCATCACGCCGCCGCCGGCGGCGAGCGCCGAGCCCATGAAGAATGTCAGCGCGATCACCTTGTCGACATCGATGCCCATGAGGCGGCTCGCCCCCATGTCGATGGAGACGGCGCGCATGGCCTTGCCGTACATGGTGCGCGAGATGAAGGTCTGCATGCCTGCCATCAGCACCAGGGAGGTGCCGACCAGCACCATTTGCGTGTAGGTGATGTGGACGGCGGAAATGTCGATGCCGGCATAGCCGAGGTCGGTGTTGAACGCCGAATGCCGCCCGCCCGTCAGGGCCAGGGCCGAACCGTTCAGCACCATCGAGGCGCCGAGCGCGGTAATCAGGATGGAAAGGCGCGGGGCGTTGCGCATGGGGCGATAGGCGAAGCGTTCGATGATGACGCCCAGCAGGCCGACGGCCAGCATCGACACCAGCACCGCGCACATGACGCCCAGCCAGCCGTTGCCGACCCAAACGCCCACCACCGACAGCACGATAAGCCCGGCGAAGGCACCCGTCATGTAGATGTCGCCATGGGCGAAGTTCAGCAGCTTGATGACGCCGAAGACCATGCTGTAGCCGAGCGCGATCAGGGCGTAGAACGATCCCACGATAAGACCGTTGACGAGTTGCTGGATGACGAGATCAAACGTCATGAGGGTTTCCCAGGCAACGAGGTTGAATTGACGCTGCGCGCCGGCAGCACCCTGTCGGCACAGCCGGACACGGAAGCCGTGAGGGGCAAGGCGACCGCCCGCCCCTCACGGGAACCGGAGCTGCTATTCGGCGGCGACCCACTTGCCGCCCTTGGCCACCACCGGGCGGAAGTTGGACGTCTGGAGCGTGTGCTTGTCGGTGAACTTGATCTCGCCGGCCAGGCCGCTGTAGTCGCTCGCCGCCAGCGCCTCGATGATCGCCTTGTGGTCTCCCGACTTCGCCCGCCCGATCGCATCGACGATGAGGTTGCCCGCATCGTTGGACAGGGCCGCATAGGCACCGGCCTCGCGGCCGTAGGCCTCCTTGTAGTTGGCCTTGAAGTCGGCTGCCCCCGACAGCAGATCAACGGTGGGCGGCGACAGGAGATAGACGCCCTCGCCGGCCGAACCCGCGATCTCCAGATATTCGGGGGAGTTGTTGCCGTCGCCCAGCACCATGCCGCCCTGGAAGCCGGCCTGGCGCAACTGCTTGGTCAAAAGGGCACCGCCGGCGTGGTATGCTGTCCAGAACACGGCATCGGCACCGCTGGACTTGATCTTGGTCACCACCGCCGAATAGTCCTGCTCTCCGGCCGTCGTGGTTTCCCGGGCGACGACCTCGCCGCCCTCCTTGGCGTAGGCTTCGGCGGTCAGCTTGGCGAGATCGGACGAATAGGCGTCGCCCTCGTCGATGATGGCGATCTTGGCGTAGCCGTTCTTCTTGAACAATTCGACGGCGGTGGTCGCCTGCATGTCGCCCGTCGAGTTGACGAGGAAGGCATTGCCCGGATTTGCGGCGACCAGCTTGGTCGAGTTGGCGCTGATGATGACGAACGGAATATCGGCGTCGCCATAGATCTTGAGCGTGGGCAGAACGGCACCGGAACAATAGCCGCCGAGGATCGCCGTCACGCCCTCCGACACCAGCTTGCTGGCAGCCGTCACGCCCTGCTGCGGGTCGCAGGCATCGTCGGCAGTCACGGTCGTGACCTTGTCGCCATTGATGCCGCCCTTGGCGTTGACGGCGTCGATCGCCATCTTCACCGCATTTTCCATGTCCTGGCCTTCGCTTGCGAGTTGGCCGGTCATGGGCGCAACGATGCCGAGCTTGACGTCGGCGGCCGCGGCCACGGACGTCAAGCCAAGGCCGGCAAGAGCCGTGGCGCAAGCAAGCTTCCTGAATGATGCAATCATCGAAATCTCCATTCTTCCCCTGTTGCACAGCCGATCACACCCGGCTGCGGTTCTCGCCTTGCTCTCGGGACGGCCATAGGCCCTGTTGAGGTTCTTCTCGCCTCCGAGCTTGATACAAGATCCTCGTATTTAATACGTTCCATATTAGAATTTATACAATCGGTCAACGCGCCCCGCACGACGGCACCGATCATGGGCGCCATTTGAGGCTCACCTGGCATAGGCGCCCTGGTAACGGTTCTCGCGAATGCTGAGCATGATCTCGGCCTCGCGCGCTTCCTGCGCCTTCACCGCGGCAAGCAACTCGGCCGCACCGGCGACCGGGAACGCGACGACGCCGTCCTCATCGCCGACCACGATGTCACCCGGATGGACCACCATGCCGCCGACACATACCGGCACGTTGATGGCGCCCGGGCCGTCCTTGTAGGGGCCCAGATGAATGGCCGAGCGTGCGAAACATGGAAACGTGCCCTTGCCGAGCGCGCCGGAGTCACGAACGGCGCCGTCGACGACGAAACCGGCCGCACCGCGCGAAGCCGCCACGCTGGTCATGATCTCGCCGATCAGGGCGCGCCCTTCATAGCCGCCGCCATCGACCACGATGACGTCGCCCGGGCGCACGAGGTCGAGCGCGCGGTGGATGAACTGGTTGTCGCCTTCGCGCGTCCTGACGGTGAGCGCCCTGCCGGCCATGGCGCCGCTGAAGCGATGGAACGGGCGCAGCCCGACCGCACCGGGCACGCGCGCAAGATTGTCGCTGATCAAGGGCGTGCCGAAGGCGCGAAAGGCCTGGATCAGTTCGCTCACCTGCACCGCGTCGGCCATTCCCTCACTCCCCTTCATTCCGGCTGCCCGCAATTTATGAATATAATATCCAATCTGACAAGCGGAAAATTTGACGGAGGCGTTTTTCGCCGGGGATACTTCGAGAAACTCCCCAAAAAATAGCTTTGTCACGCCCATTTCGTTGAGGACAGGTACTGGACCGTCTTGCGCAATCGTCAAAGCTCACGCTATTTTGGATAACATATCCACACAAACTGAAAAACAGGAAGGACCTCCGACGTGAAGCACGAAGGGAAAGTCGTTATCGTCACCGGGGCAGCGCAGGGGCTCGGGCTCGCCTGCGTCGAACGCTTTCACGCCGAAGGCGCGAAGGTCTTGCTGGTGGACGTGAAGGAGGACCGCATCCGCGAGCATGTCGAGCGCCTGGGCAAGCGCGCCGACTGGATGGCGGCGGACCTGTCGGAGATCACCCGGGACATGGCGGCTGACGTCGTCGGCAAGGCCAAAAGCAGCTTCGGCGGCGTGGACGTCCTCATCAACAATGCCGGCATCATCCACCTGGACGATTTCGTCGACTTTCCGGAAGACGCCTTCGACCGCGTGCAGCGCGTCAACCTGAAGGCGCCGTTCCTTCTCGGACAGGCGGCGGCGCGCACCATGATCGCACAGGGGCACGGCGGGTCGATCGTCAACATGTCGTCGATCAACGCCATCCTGGCCATTCCGAATTCCGTGGCCTATGCGGTCTCCAAGGGCGGCATCAAGCAGTTGACGGCCGTGATGGCGGTGGGGCTCATCCCGCACAACATCCGCGTCAACGCCATCGGCCCCGGCACCATCCTCACCGACATGGTGAAAAGCTCCGTCATGGCCAACGACACGCAGCGCCAGACCATCCTGTCGCGCACGCCCAGCGGCCGCTGCGGCGAGCCTTCGGAGATCGCCAGCGTGGCCTCCTTCCTGGCCAGCGACGATTCCTCCTACATCGTCGGCCAGACGATCTACCCGGACGGCGGGCGCCTCATCCTGAACTACACGGTCCCGGTCGAGGAGTAACCGGCCATGGCCGTCGATGCGCCGCGCATCAGCCTTGCGGGATCGGGCGCATTGCTGCTCGACGGCGCGCAGGGCGCGTTCAGCGACGCCGTCCAGCAACGTGTCTGGGCGGTCGCGAACGCAGCCCTTGCGCTCGCAGGCGTGCGCGAGACGGTTCCCGGCATGAACAACCTGCTCGTGCTGTTCGACCCCCTCGCCACCGATGCGACCGACATCGGCGCGCGGCTGGGCTCGCTGTGGGTCGAGGCGAACGTCACGCAGGTTGCCGGCAGGCAGCATGCGATTTCCGTCTTCTACGGCGGCGCGCGCGGCGAGGACCTCCCCGGCTGGGCTGCCCATTGCGGCATGCCTGTCGAGGAAGCCGTCCGGCGCCATGCGGCGGCCACCTATACGGTCGCCGCCGTCGGCGCCATGCCGGGGTTCCCCTATCTGTCCGGCCTGGACCCGAAGCTTGCCTGGGCCCGGCGCAGCACGCCGCGCTTCAAGGTGGCCGAAGGCGCCGTCATCATCGGCGGCGCGCAGGCCGGCATCATGCCCATGACCGCGCCCTCCGGCTGGCACATCATCGGCCACACGGACGCCAAGCTCTTCGACGCCAACGCCGAATCGCCCGTGCTGCTCATGCCCGGAGACACGATCCGGTTCACCGTAGCGGATATCGTCACATGATGGAGATCCTGACCACCGGCCTGCCGAACACCGTGCAGGACCTTGGGCGGCCCGGCCGGCTGGCGCTGGGAATCAGCCATGGCGGCGCCATGGACAAGCAGGCGCTGGCCATCGCCAATCTCATGCTGGGCAATGATGCGGCCGCCGCAGGCATCGAGGTCGCGCTTCATCCGTTCCGGCTGCGCGCCCATGTCGATACGGCGGTCGCCGTCACCGGTGCGGATTGCGAGGTCACCATCGGCGACAGGCCCTGCCCGCCCTGGTGGGCGATGCCGATCCGCGCCGGCGAGACCCTGACCATCGAAAGACCCCGCGTCGGCGCCCGCTCCTACGTCGCCTTCGCCGGAGGGCTCGACCTGCCGCTGGTCGTGGGCGCGCGCGCAACCGACGTGAAAGGCGCTTTCGGCGGCCTTGCCGGGCGCGGCCTGTCGCGCGGCGACCGGCTGGCGCTCAATCCCGCACGTTGCCCCCTGCCCGCCAGCGGCTTCGGCACCGCGGTGGAGGAACGGCGGAACGCGGCCGACGGCGCGACCGCCGCCATCGCACTGAGGGTTCTGCCCGCCGCCGAGTTCGACGCCTTCACGCCGCAAGCCCGCGCGGCCTTTGCCGAAAGCGACTGGACCGTCACCAACGATGCCAACCGCATGGGTTACCGCCTGTCCGGGGCAACGCTGTCGCTGCTCTCGCCGCTGGAACTCCTGTCGCACGGCATCGTGCCCGGCACCGTCCAGGTGCCGCCGTCCGGCCAGCCCATCATCCAGCTTGCCGACGCCAACACCTGCGGCGGCTATCCCAAGATCGCCACGGTGATCGAGGCCGACCTGTGGCGGCTGGCACAGGCGCCGGTCGGCGCGCGCCTGCGTTTTTCGCCGACATCGACACAAGAGGCGACGGCGGCGCTCCGCGCCCAGCAGGAATGGAGCAGGCGCTTCATGGCGGCGCACGCCCGCGCCCTTGCCCAGGGCGCCGGCTAGCCGGAACCGCCGACCGCTTTACGAACCGATCATCCGGGAGGAAAATCAATGCACTGGACCAGGACATTCACGGTCGTCGGCTGCCATGCCGAAGGTGAAGTGGGCAATGTGATTACCGGCGGCGTCATGGACGTTCCCGGCAACACCATGTTCGAGAAGAAGGAATATCTCGAGCAGCATATGGACGACATACGCGGGCTGGTGCTGTTCGAGCCGCGCGGCGCGCCTTACGTCAACGCCAACATCATCCTGCCGCCCTGCGACCGCTCGGCCGACCTCGGCTATGTGATCCTGGAAAGCACCGAATATCCGCCGATGTCGGGCTCGAACACCATCTGCGTGGCGACCGTGGCACTGGAGACCGGCATGGTGCCGATGCGGGAACCGGAGACGCGGCTGCGCATGGAGGCACCGCCGGCATGATCGAGGTGCGCTGCACCTGCGAAAACGGCAAGGTGAAGCAGGTCGAGTTCACCAACGTGCCGGGCTTTGCCCTGCATCTCGACACGCCGGTCGAGGTCGAGGGGCTGGGCACCGTCACCGTCGACACCTCCTATGGCGGCATGACCTTCGCCCATGTCGACGCCCGCGCGCTCGGCTTTGCCGTCACGCCCGACGAGGCCCACCAGATGTCGCTGATGGGCCAGCGCATCAAGAAGGCGGTCAACGAGCAACTCGTGGTGGTTCATCCGGAGAACCCGAAGATCCGCGACGTCTCCAACGTCATCTTCGAAGGCCCCGTCGAGCGCATCGGCGGCCGCCTCGAAAGCACCAACGGGACGGTGTGCCTGCATGGCAGGCTCGACCGCTCCCCCACCGGCACCGGCACCACGGGGCGGCTTGCGGTGATGTCGGCAAAGGGACAGATCGCCAGGGGCGAGTTGTTCCGCAACAAGTCCATCGTCGGCACCCATTTCGACTCCCGCGTGATCGCCAACACGCGCGTCGGCGATCTGGATGCGGTGGTGGCCACCATTGCGGGACAGGCGTGGATCACTAGTATCGGCCAGTACGGCCTCGACCCGACCGACCCCTACCCGCGCGGCCACAGGCTGGCCGACGTCTGGTTCTGAGGAAGGCCCCGCCCGCGGCCGGCCGCTTACGAAGGACAAGCAAATGCGAAGCACCAAGTCCGTTCACATCGTCGGCTGCCACGCCGAAGGGGAAGTCGGCGACGTGATCGTCGGCGGAGTGGCGCCGCCGCCCGGAAAGACGATCTGGGAACAGTCGCGCTTCATCGCGACGGACCAGGTGCTGCGGAACTTCGTGCTGAACGAACCGCGTGGCGGCATCTTCCGCCACGTGAACCTGCTGGTTCCCCCGGTCGACCCGAAGGCCGACATGGGCTGGATCATCATGGAGCCCGCCGACACGCCGCCCATGTCCGGCTCGAACTCGATCTGCGTGGCCACCGTCCTGCTCGACACCGGCATCATTGCGATGCAGGAACCCGAGACGCGCTTCGTCCTCGAAGCGCCCGGCGGGCTGATCGAGGTCACGGCCGAGTGCAGGAACGGCAAGGCCGAGAAGATCCGCGTCCGCAATATCCCGTCCTTCGCCGACAGGCTGGACGTAAAGCTGGAGGTGGCGGGGCTCGGCACGCTGACGGTGGACACCGCCTTCGGCGGCGACAGCTTCGTGGTCGTAGACGCCAGGTCGCTGGGCTTCGCCCTCGAACCGCACGAGGCGCGCCACATCGCCGAAACGGCGATGAAGATCACCGCCGCGGCCAATGAGCAGATCGGCTTCAAGCATCCGACGAACGCGTGGGATCACATCTCCTTTTGCCAGTTCACGAACCCTGTCGAGGTCGAGAACGGCATCCTGACCGGGAAAAACACCGTGGTGGTCAATCCCGGCAAGCTGGACCGCTCGCCCACCGGCACCGGCTGTTCGGCCCGGATGGCCCTTCTTCATGCCAGAGGCCAGATGAAGGCCGGCGACCGCTTCATCGGCCGCTCGATCATCGGAACGGAATTCGACTGCGCCATCGAGGCGGAATGCAGCGTGGGCGAGCGTGCCGGGATCGTGCCGACCATAGCGGGCCGGGCTTGGATCACCGGGACGCAGCACCACATGCTGGACCCGGCAGACCCGTTCCCGGGCGGCTACCGGCTTTCGGATACGTGGCCCATGCTGACGCCCGGCGCGACCGGCGCCTGAGGCCGCCGCCGGCGGTCAATCCGCGTCGACGAACGCCTTGACCGTCACGCCGCTCTCTTCCAGCCGGGCGCGCACGCGCGCGGCGATCGCCACGGCAGCCGGCGTGTCGCTGTGGACGCAGATGGAATCGATCGGCGTCTTCAGCGCCTTGCCGGAAACCGTCTCGATGGCGCCCTGCCTCACCATGCGCACGACGCGTTCGGCCGCCTGCTCGGCATCATGGATGACGGCCCCTTCCAGCTTGCGCGAGACCAGGAGCCCTTCTTCGGTATAGGCGCGGTCGGCGAAGATCTCGGACTTGACCCTGAGGCCCGCGTCGCGCGCGCTCCTGTCCTGGAAGCCCAGCGCGATGACGAGGCATATGAGGCGGGGATCGACCGCCTTGACGGCGCGCGTCACCGCTTCGGCGACGGTCCGGTCCGTCTGGGTCAGGTTGCCCAGCGCGCCATGCGCCTTCACATAGCGGATCGGGTGCCCGGCATAGGTGGAAAGCGCCTGCGCCGCGCCGATCTGGTAGGCCACCAGCCGTTCGATCTCGCCGGCCGAATGCGGGATTGTCCGGCGCCCGAACCCCCACAGGTCCGCGAAGCTCGGATGCGCACCGACGGCAACGCCCTTCTCGCGCGCCATGGCAAAGGTGGCGGCCATGATCTCGGGGTCGCCGGCATGGAAACCGCAGGCGACATTGGCGGAGCTGACGATGTCGAGGATCGCTGCATCGTCGCCGAGCCGGTAGGCGCCGAAGCCCTCGCCCATGTCCGAATTGATATCGACGTGCAATGCGCTATCCGTCATGGCGTTTTCCCAAGATTTTGAAGGATCGGTTGTGGTCTTCACAGCAAGGCGTAAAGCGGCGTGCCGTAGCCGACGACCGCACCGTCCTCGGCCAGCGCCGCGCCCAGAACGCCATCGGCCGGCGCGACGACAGCCTTCAGGCATGGCCCGACCTGCAGCACGCCGACGGTCTGGCCCTTGCGGACATTCCGGCCAGGCTCGGCGACCGGGCGGCCGGTCGTCGGATGATCGAGGCGGAACACGCCGACGCCCGGCGCGCGCACGCCCTTGAAGACCGCTTCGACCTTCGGCGCCTCGACCACGGGTGTTTCGCCCGCGACCGGCCCCATGCGCAGCCGCAGCGAAAAACCGGCCTGCGCCAGTTCGATCTCGCCGATGCCGGCGGCCGCGCACGAAGCGGCCAGCCTTTCGATCTCCTCAAGCGTCATTGCTGCCTCGCCTGTCGAGCAGACCGCCTTCGATCAGGCGTTCGAGATGATGGATGTCGAAGCCACCGGCCGCGAAGCCGGGCTCCTCCATCAGCACGCGATGGAGCGGGGCGTTGGTGGCGATGCCGACGGCTTCCATTTCGGCGAGCGCGCCGCCCATGCGCCGGATCGCCTCGGCCCGCGTCGCGCCATGCGACAGGAGCTTGGCCACCAGCGAATCGTAGTGCGGCGGCACCGTGTAGCCGGAATAGAGATGCGATTCGACGCGGATTCCCGGCCCGCCCGGCGGCGTCCAGCGCTCGACCCGGCCCGGATGCGGCCGGAAGCTGAACGGGTCCTCGGCGTTGATGCGGCACTCGACGGCATGGCCGCGGATGCGGATGTCGTCCTGCCCGAACGACAGTTTTTCGCCCTGGGCGATCCGGATCTGCTCGCGCACGATGTCGATGCCGGTGACGAGTTCGGTGACGGGATGCTCCACCTGCACGCGGGTGTTCATCTCGATGAAGTAGAATTCCCCGTCCTCATAGAGAAACTCGAACGTGCCCGCGCCGGTATAGCCGATCGACCGGCAGGCGTTCGCGCACAGGGCACCGATCCCGGCGATCGCCTCGCGGGCAATGCCGGGCGCGGGCGCTTCCTCGATGATCTTCTGGTGGCGGCGCTGCATGGAACAATCGCGCTCGCCGAGCCAGACGGCGGCGCCGTGCCGATCGGCCAAAACCTGGATCTCGATATGGCGCGGATGTTCGAGGAATTTTTCCAGATAGACCTGCGGGTTGCCGAAGGCCCGGCCCGCCTCCTCCCGCGCCAGCGACACGGCCTCGGCAAGTTCGCGCTCCTCGCGCACGACGCGCATGCCGCGCCCGCCGCCGCCGCCCGCCGCCTTGACGATGACCGGATAGCCGACGGCCGCGGCGGTGGCACGCACTGCCTGTTCGTCCAGCGGCAGCGCGCCCTCCGAGCCCGGCACGCAGGGCACGCCTGCGGCGATCATCGCCCGCTTGGCGGCAACCTTGTCGCCCATGGTGCGGATCGCCTCGGCGGACGGTCCGATGAAGACAAGGCCGGCATCCTCGACGGCCTCGGCGAAAGCCGCGCTTTCTGCCAGGAAGCCGTAGCCCGGATGGATGGCGCCCGCGCCGGTCAGCTGCGCCGCAGAGACGATCTCGGCAATGTTGAGATAGCTTTGGGCAGAGGCCGCCGGGCCGATGCAGATCGCCTTGTCGGCCAGCGCGACATGGCGAAGGGCAGCGTCCGGCTCCGAATGAGCGGCCACCGTCTGCAAGCCGAGTTCGCGGCAGGCGCGCAGGATGCGCAGGGCGATTTCGCCGCGATTGGCGATGAGGACGGTGTCGAACATCGCCCTAAAACCTTTCATCCAGGACGAAAAGCACGTCGCCGGATTGGATGGCGGCCCGGTCCTCGAATGCGATCTCGACGATCCTTCCGGCGCGGTCGGCTTCCACGACGTTGAAGGTCTTCATGGCTTCGAGCACCCCGATCTTCTGGCCTTCCTCCACCACGTCGCCGACCGAGACCAGCGGCGGCGCGCCCTCTGAAGCGGCGCGGTAGAACACGCCCGTCAGCGGCGCACGGATCGAGTGGCGGCCCGAGGCCGGGCCTGCCGGAGCCGGGGAAGCGGGAGCAACCGTGGCGGCGGATGCCGACGGCGGCGACACTCCGGCTTGAGTTGCCGCACCCGGCGCGTGCCTGCAGATGCGCACCCGGGTTCCATCGCGTTCGATTTCCAGCTCCGCGATGGGCGAGCGCGAGACGGCCCCGATCAGCTTTTCGACGAAATCCAGATCCATGGCCCGCTACCCGAGCGCCTCGACGGCCTCGGCGATGCGGCCGATCGCCTTTTCGATCTGGTCCATCGAGGCGGCTATGGAAATTCGGAAATGCGGCGACAGGTCGTAGGCGGAGCCTTGCACCACCGCCACGCGCGCCCGGTCGAGCAGGTAAAGCGAAAAGTCGTCGTCGCTGCGGATCGTGACGCCATCCGGACGGCGGCGGCCGATCAGCGCCGAGCAGTTGGGATAGAGATAGAACGCGCCCTGCGGCGTCCGGCAGGTCAGGCCCGGGATCGCCCGCAGCAGTTCCAGCGCACGGTCGCGCCGGGCCTGGAATTCGAGTGCCCGCGGGCGAAGAAAATCCTGCGGGCCTTCAAGCGCGGCTATGGTCGCGGCCTGCGATATGGAAGACGGGTTCGACGTGCTCTGGCTCTGCACGGTCGCCATGGCGCGGATCAACGGTTCCGGCCCGCCGGCATAGCCGATGCGCCAGCCGGTCATGGCGTAGGCTTTCGAAACGCCGTTGACGGTCAGCGTGCGCTCCTTCAGGCGCGGCTCGACGGCGGCAATGGTGTGGAACGTGCGCCCGTCGAACAGGATATGTTCGTAGATGTCGTCGGTCAGCACGTGGACGCGGGGATGCTCGAGCAGAACCTCGGCCAGGCCGGCAAGCTCCTCGCGGCTGTAGACGGCGCCCGTGGGGTTGGAGGGCGTGTTCAGGATCAGCCACTTGGTGCGCTCGGTGATGGCACTGCGCAAGGCGTGCGGCGTCAGCTTGAAACCTTCCGCTTCCGGACAGGGAACGATGACCGGCGTGCCTTCGCCCAGGCGCACGATGTCGGTGTAGGAAACCCAGCAGGGCGCGGGAACGACCACCTCGTCGCCGGGCGCGAGCGTGGCCAAAAGCGCGTTGTAGATGATCTGTTTTGCGCCGCCGGCAACGGTGATTTCGGAGGGTGCGTAGTCGAGGCCGTTCTCGCGCCTGAACTTGCCCGCCACCGCCTTCTTCAGCGCAGCGGTGCCGTCCACCGCCGTGTAACGCGTCTCGCCGTTGCGCATGGCCTCGTAGGCAGCCGCAACAATGTGCGGGGGCGTCGGGAAATCCGGCTCACCCGCACTCAGCGAGATGACGTCGATGCCGGCCGTGCGCATTTCCATGGCCTGGGCGGTTATGGCCATGCTGGGGCTTGGCTTGATGACATCGAGACGGGGAGCGATGAGACCCACGGCACATTCCTCGCTTGGCTGCTCCGGACGGACCGGGCAAACGGGCTTCAGGCACAAATTGGATAATGTATTCCAATTTTTTCGTCAAACCCCTTTTTCTGACCCTCGGACCGGGCTATGCATAGGGGAAAGCGGCGCCATTCGTCGCCAATAGTATCCAATTACACCGCCTCATGGCGTTGAAGGCAGGGATTCGATCGGGAATGGGCACAAGCTATGATGTCGTGATCGTCGGCGGAGGGGTCGTCGGAAGCTCGATTGCCTATTTTCTGTCGACCAATGCCGATTTCAGCGGCCGTATCGCCGTCATCGAGCGCGATCCCTATTACACCGCCTCTTCTTCCTCGCTGTCGACCAGCGCCATCCGCCAGCAATTCGGCACGCCGCCCAACATCGCCATGTCGAAGTTCAGCATCGACTTCCTGCGCGAAGTGCCCACGCGGCTCGCCATCGGCGACGAACTGGCCGACATCGGGCTGCACGAGCCCGGCTATCTCGTGCTGGCCACGCCGGAGCGGGCCGAGGCGCAGCGCGCCAAGAACCGCGTCCAGCGCGACATGGGCGTCGAGGTCGAGTTGATGGAACAGGCCGAACTGGCGCGGCGCTTCCCGTGGCTCAACACCGAAGACCTCGCCCTCGGCTCGCTCGGCCTGCGAAACGAGGGCTGGTTCGACGGCCCTGGCCTGCTCCAGGCATTCCGTCGCAAGGCGCGCGCCCAGGGCGTCGACTATCGCGCGGCCACGGTGACGGACCTGGCCATGGCCTCACCCGGCAAGGTCGGGGAGGTCGTTCTCGACAATGGCGAGCGGCTGTCCGCCGGCACGGTCGTCAACGCCGCCGGTCCCTGGAGCGCCCAGATCGCCCGTATGGTGGGTGCAGAGCTGCCGGTGGTGCCGAGCAAGCGCTGCGTTTTCGTGTTCGAGACGCCGGAAAGGATCGAGAACTGCCCCTTCGTGTTCGATACGAGCGGGTTCTGGCTGCGGCCGGAAGGCCAGCTCTTCCTGTGCGGCGTGCCGCCCCTGCGCGAGAACGATCCCGACGACTTCGGCCTCGAGGTGGACTACGACCTGTTCGACGAGGTGATCTGGCCCGCTCTCGCCCATCGCGTGCCGGGCTTCGAGCGGCTTCGCATGCTGCGCGCCTGGGCGGGGCTCTACGAGTACAACACCTTCGACCACAGCGGCATCATCGGGCGGCATCCGGAAATCTCGAACTTCGTCCTGGCCACGGGCTTCAGCGGCCATGGCATGATGCACGCGGCGGCGACCGGCTCGGGCGTCTGCGACCTGATCGCCTACGACCAATACCGGTCCATCGACCTGTCGGCCTTCCGCTACGAGCGCATCGCCGGCAACCAGCCGATCAAAGAACATGTCTATTGAGAATATCTTGGCAGGCACGCCCGCATCGCGCAGCGGAGTGACAATCCCCGGGCGGCGATGCTATGGGTCTGCTTCTTCAAACCAAGCGGCGTCGCATCAAATCTTGGCGCGGCGATCGCTTCCAGGCTGATATATGCTCGTACAGAAGAAGACCATCTCGGCCCAGGTGACCGATGCCATCAGGCAGAAGATTTTGTCCGGCGAATACGAAGCCGGCAGCCAGTTGCGTCAGGAGCACCTGGCCACGGAGTTCGGCGTCAGCCGCATTCCGGTGCGCGAAGCGCTGCACCAGCTTCACTCGGAGGGCTTCGTCACCCTCGTCTCCCACAAGGGAGCCATCGTCTCCTCCATCTCCCTGGACGAGATTCTCGAACTTTACGAATTGCGGGCCCGCATCGAGACCTGGCTGCTGGCGCTCGCCATTCCCCGGATGAGCGAGGAAGACCTCGCGCTTACCCGCGAGCATGCCAAGCGGCACCAGGAACAGGGCCGGGCCGGCGAATATTCCAACGTGCTGAACTGGAATTTTCATGCGGCGCTCTATGCGCCGTCCGGCCGCAAGACGACGATCGAGCTGGTGGGTCGCATCTATCAGCAGCTCGAACGCTACACCCGCATGATGGTGTCGCTCACCGAAATCCAAGCGCAGTCGGACCGCGACCACTGGCAGCTCATCGAATTGTGCGAGGCCAAGGACACGCTACGCGCCGTCAGCCTGCTGGAAATGCACATCATCACCAGCGGCAGGTTTCTGGTCGAGCGGCTGCAGGAGCTGCGCGGCAACTGAACTGACCTTTCACGGCGAAAGGACCCCGCCGAGCAGCCATTCGCGCAGCAGCGCCGTGGTTTCTTGCGGAACCTCCAGCGGCGGGAGATGGCCGCAACCGGCAAAGACGTGGAGGCGGGAGCCCACGATGCCTTCGTGGATGAGGCGCGCCTCGGCGGGCGGAGTGAGCACGTCCTGCGCGCCCACCGCGACAAGGGCCGGAACCCGCACATCCGCCAGCATCGGGCGCGAATCAGGCCGGCCGAGGATGGCCTGCTGCTGGCGCACATAGGCCTCGCCGCCCACCCTTTGCGCCATCGCCCGCACTTCATCGCCCACGGGACCGGCCACCCTTTCGGGATGGACGAGCTTCGGCAGCAACCGCGAGGTCACCCCCGCAAAGCGTCCTGCCGCAAGGCTGGCGATGCCCGCCCTGCGCTCGGCAGCCCGCTCGGCTGTGTCAGGCGTGGCCGCGGTATCGATCAGCGCCACGCCTGCGATCCGTTCCGGCACCGTCCGCAGCAATTCGAAGGCGACATAGCCGCCCATCGACAGCGCCACGACAACGAATGGACCGTCGGCAATCGCGGCAGCGCGGCGCGCCATGGCGGCGATGCTGTCGTCTCGGGTGAGGTCTGCGACCGCCGTCCCGGCCAGGTCGCGCACTCCTTCGACCTGATGCGCCCAGAGCGCCGCATCGCACAGTAGTCCGGGCAGGAACAATATGGTGGGAGGCTGCGCCATCGGCCTGGAAAGCTATTTCGCCGGGGGCGTGGCGCGGGTGAGCAGCACCACGCCGCCTTGGCCGGCGGTGTCGTAGTAGTCGAAGCCGGTGCCGTCGTCGCGCCGTCCCCGCGCCTGGACCGGCAGCCCCGCAGCCTTCGCGGCATCTTCGGCCGCATCGGCGTCCGGGACCTCGAAGCCGATATGGAACACGCCCTCGCCCTTGCTGTCGAGGAACTCCCGCTGCGGGCTGGGGTCCTGGCTGGGCTCGCAAAGCTGGATCTGGATATTGGGCAGATTGCAGACGCGGTATTTCAGCTTCAGGAAGGCCTCGCGATTCGGCACGGAAATATCGGTGTATTGCGTCATCGGCGGATAACTCTGCCATGGACCGATGCCGATGGATTCGTACCAGGCCTGCGTCTTGTCTATGTCGGCGACCACGACGCAGATATGATGCAGCTTGTCGAAATTGCCCATCACATCACTCCTTGACCGGCACCGTGTAGTTCAGCACGCGCCGCCCGCCATCCGGATAGATCGTCTCGCCGGTGATGTAGGAGGCGTCGTCGCTGGCCAGGAAGGCGACGACGGAAGCAACCTCCTTGGCGGCACCGAGGCGCCCGAGCGGCGTGCGCGACAGGATGGCCCGCCGCATTTCCTCCGAATCGATGAAGGTCCCGTCCATCACCATCTCTGTGGCGATGGTGCCCGGACCGACCCCGACCACCCGGATATCGTAGGGCGCGAAGGCGACGGCTGCGGTGCCGGTGATCTGGTTCATGCCGCCCTTGGAGATCGCATAGGTCGCCACGCGCGGGTTGGCGAGCCCCGAATTGATCGACGACATGTTGATGATGACGCCGCCCCTGCCCTGCGCGATCATCTGACGCGCGGCGGCCTGGGTGCCCATGAAGGCGCCTTTCAGGTTCACGCCGAGAACCCTGTCGTAGTCGGCCTCGCTGATGTCCAGGAAATCCTGGACCGGGGCGATGCCCGCATTGTTCACCATGATGTCGATCCGGCCGAACTTCGCCACCGCAGCGGCAACGAGGGCATCGACCTGATCCTTCCTGCTGACATCGGTGACGAGAGCCAGAACCGTGTCGGGTGTGCCGATCTCGGCGGCGCATTTTTCCAGCGCGGCGGCGTCGATGTCGCCCAGCACCACCTTGGCGCCTTCGGCGAGAAAACGTTCCGCACAGGCGCGCCCGATTCCGCGCGCCGCCCCGGTGACGACCGCCACCTTGCCCGCCTGTCTCATGTCCAACTCCTTGTTCCTTCCCTCTTAGACCACCGGCTCGCGAGGCGGCCTGCAGGACGCGGCCGCGCGCCGGAGGCGAAGGGTCGATTGTTTCTTACTGTGCGGCGGCAATCAATCTAGCGGATGACGAAGGGATTGGCGGTCTTGCCGACGGTGTCGATCCAAACCGTCTTGGTCTGGAGATAGTCGGCAATCGCCTCCTGTCCGCTCTCCCGGCCGATGCCGCTCCTCTTGTAGCCGCCGAAGGGCGCCATATAGGAAACGGCGCGGTAGGTGTTGATCCAGACCGTGCCCGCCTCCATGGCCGCGGCACCCCGCAGCGCCCGGCCCATGTCGGCGGTCCACAGGCCGGCGGCCAGCCCGTAGGGACTGTCGTTGGCGATGGCGAAGGCCTCCTCCTCGTCGTCGAAAGGGATCACGGACAGGATCGGCCCGAAGACCTCCTCGCGGGCGATGCGCATGGAATTGCTGACGCCGGTGAAGATGGACGGTTCCACGAACCAGCCCTGCGCCAGTTCCGCCGCGGCCGGCCTGCCGCCGCCGAGCACGCATTCGGCGCCTTCGCCACGGGCGATATCCAGATAGGACAGGACCTTCTCGCGCTGTGCCTCGGTGGTGATCGGCCCCACCTGGGTGTCGGAAAGGGCCGGATTGCCGATGCGGGCGCTGGCCGCGAGCTTCACCACGCCGTCCACGACCCGGTCGTGGACCTTGCGGTGCACCAGAAGGCGCGAGCCGGCAATGCAGGTCTGGCCGCTGGCCGCGAAGATGCCCGAGATGGCACCGTTGACCGCGCTGTCGATATTGGCGTCGTCGAAGACGATGTTGGCCGACTTGCCGCCCAGTTCAAGCGTGACCGTCTTCAGTCCCTCGGCGGCGGCGCGATAGACGGCGATGCCGCCCGGTTCGCCGCCGGTAAAGGCGATCTTCGCGACGTCCGGATGCGCCACCAGGGGCACGCCCACCTCCATCGGCATGCCGGTGACGGTGTTGACCACGCCGGGCGGGAAGCCGGCCTGCTCGAACAGCTTGACGAATTCCAGCGTCGAGGCCGAGGCGTGCTCCGATGGCTTGATGACCACCGTGTTGCCGGCGGCAAGCAGCGGCGCCAGCTTCCAGGTCAGAAGCAGCAGCGGCGAATTCCACGGCACGATCGCCGCGATCACGCCCAGGGGCTCGTGGCGGGTGAAGGCGAACATGCCGGCCTTGTCGATGGGCAGCACCGCGCCTTCGACCTTGTCGGCAAGGCCGCCGAAATAGCGGAACCATTCCGGAATGTAGCGCAACTGCGCCGTCATCTCGGTGATGAGCTTGCCGTTGTCGCGCGTCTCTATCGCTGCGATACGCTCGGCATTTTCCGCGATCAGCTCGGCCACGCGCGCCAGCAGCCTGCCGCGCGCCGAGGGCGTGATGCCGCCCCATTCCCTCGACCGGAAGGCGGCCCTGGCCGCCGCCACGGCGGCATCCACCTCCGCCTTGCCGTCGCGCGGGATCAGCGCCCAGGACTGGCCGGTGAACGGATCGTAGGTCTCGAAAGTGTCGGCGACGGGCTGCAGCCGCCCGCCGACCGTGTTCTGGAAGCTGACCGGCGTCATGGCGAACCTCAACAGGTGGAAAAGCCGAGATGGGCGCGGAAGCGGTTCTTGACGTGAACGGCATCGCGCGGCGGCAAGGAACGCGGCAGGTTCTCCGCCGTGATCTTGAGCACGAACAGGCGCGGCCCTTCGCCGGGCCGGAGCAGGCGCCGGGTGAGCGTGTCGACCTCTTCCAGCGAGCGCAGTTCGGCAGTCTCGGCGAAGCCGCAAGCGGCGGCGATCTTGTCGAAGGCGATGCCGCGGCCGGTATGGCTGGCCTGCATGCCAGTCTCGCCGAAATGCTGGTTGTCGAGCACGATGATGTCCAGGTTCTTCGGTTTCGCCACCGCAATCGTGGCCAGCGACCCGAACGCCATCAGTTGCTCGCCGTCGCCGGTGATGACCATCACCCGCTTTTCGGGTTGCGCCTGGGCAAGGCCGAGGCCGACCAGGGCCGCGCCGCCCATGGCGCCCCACAGATAATAGTTGTCGTCGCGGTCGCCGGCGGCGTGGACATCATAGCTCGGCGAGCCGAGGCCGGTGACGACCAGCGCGCCGTCGCGCGCGTCGAGAAGCTTCTCCACCGCCTCGCGGCGATCCATCGTCTCAAGGGTCATGGCGCTCACCACTTCTTCTTGCCGAGCAGGCGCTGCCCGATCAGTACGGCAATCTGCTGGTCGGCGTCGAAAGCCATCGAGGCGGCTTGCGCCACCGTCTCCACAAGGTCCGCGCCGGTCTCGGCGCGCAGCACGGTGATGCCGATCGCCTTCAGCGACGCCTCCGTCGCCTGCCCCATCGGCACCTGCCAGGGATTGAACTCGGCCCATTCGCCGCGCATCGTCACCAGCATCAGCAGGGGAAAGCGCGCCTGCACCGGCAGCGACAGCATGTTGATGCAGTTGCCCACGCCGGAGGACTGCATGAGGAGGACGCTGCGTTTCCCACCGAGCCAGGAGCCGGCGGCGATGGCGATGCCCTCTTCCTCGGTCGTCAGCACATTGGTGGCCACCTCGGCATCGGTGCTGAAACGCTGGATCAGCGTGGTGTGGCCGGCATCAGGCACATAGGACATCTGGCTGATGCCGGCTGCCTTCAGCGCGTCATAGACCTGTTCCGGCCACTGCTTTTCAGATTCGGCCGGAACGGCGGCAGAGGCGCCACCTTCCGCGAATTTTGCCTGGATGCTCACCGCCACCTAAAACCTCCGAGGATTTCTATCGGCTTCAGTGTAGACGCGGCAAACGATGCAATCCGCTTCTCTTTCTTGTGACCAGATATAATGATATTCGATAGCTCATGGAACTATCGCAGCTACGCACCCTGATCCATGTCGCCGAGTTGGGCAGCCTCAGCAAAGCCGCCGACCGCCTGCACATCGCGCAGCCCGCGCTCAGCCGGCAGGTGCGGATGCTGGAGGAGGAACTGGGCTTTGCGCTGTTCGTGCGCCACGGGCGCGGCATGGTGCTGTCCGAGCAGGGGCAGGACGTGCTGAAGCATGCGGTTCGCGTGATGGCCGAGATCGACGAGATCCGCGCCACCGCAAAGCCCGCGGATGCACCGCTCACCGGCGAGGTCGCCATCGGCCTGCCGCCCACGGTTGCCGACATCATCTCCGTGCCGCTGGCGGCCACCTTCGGCAAGGCCCATCCGCAGGCGAAGCTGCGGCTGGTCAGCGCCTATACCGGCTACCTGCTCGACTGGCTGCACCGGGGCGAGGTGAACCTTGCCGTGCTCTACGACCCGCGCACGGCGCGCTCCCTGCGCTCGCGCCCGCTGCTGCTGGAAAACCTGTTCCTCATCGGCCCCCAGGATGCCGGCTTCTCGCCAGTGCGGGCGGCGCCCTTCGCCTCCTTGGCCGGCAGGCGGCTGCTGCTGCCCAGCGTCAAGCACGGATTGAGGATCATCGTGGAGCGTTGCGCGGCGGAGGCCGGCATTGCGCTCGATGTCGGCATCGAGGCGGATTCCTATGCAGCGCTGAAGGATCTGGTGCGCCACGGCCATGGCTGGACCATCCTGCCGCTTGCCCCCATCCATGCCGATATCGGCGAGGGCGACCTCACGGCCGCGCCGCTGATCGACCCGGTGCCGATGCGCCGCCTCGTGCTGGCCTATCCCTCGGACCGGCCTGCCTCGCGGCTGGCGCGCTTCGCCGACCAGGCCATACAGGACATCGTCAGAGATCGCGTCGAGCGCGGGGTGTGGGCCGGACAGTTGCTCGGGCCCGCATCCTAAGCAATCGAATTTGGCTATATCTACCTGCGCGAGCCTCGCGCCTACCCTCGTCAGGAAGCCGCGACTGCGCGGTGATACGGCGCGGCAGACGGCGGCAGCGCCGGCTTGCCGAGGATACGGTCGGTGATCTTCTCGGCCATCATCATGATCGCGGCGCTCAGATTGGCCGTGACGATCCTCGGCATGATCGAGCCGTCGACGACGCGCATGCGCCGCACGGCCTTGACCCGCCCTTCCCCGTCGACCACCGCCTCGTCGTCCACGCCCATGCGGCATGTGCCCGAGGGATGAAAGGACGTGCCCAGATTGGCCCGCACGAACCGCTCCAGTTCGGCGTCGGTTCCGGCATCCGCGCCGGGGGCCAGTTCCTCGCCGCGGAACTTGTCCCAGGCCGGCTGGCGGATCATGTCGCGCGCCATTTTCACGCCGTCGACGAGATCCTGGAGGTCCTGCCGGGATTCCAGGTGGTTGAAGACGATGGAGGGCGCTGCCGAGGGATCGGCCGAGCGCAGCGTGACGGCGCCCCGGCTTTCCGGCCGCGACAGGTCCATCCAGAACTGGAAGCCGGGAATGGCGACCAGCCTGCCATTCCTGAGCTGGCGCGTCAGCGGCAGGAACTCGAACTGCATGTTGGGGAATCCGACATCGGGGCGCGTGCGCAGGAAGGCGCCCGCCTCGAAGAAATTGCTGGTGCCCAGCCCCTTTCTCCGCAAGGCCCAGTCGGCCGCCAGCCGCACCTGCCCGAGCATGTTCAATTCCGAAACCAGCGAATCTTCGTAATTGGTCGCATATTGAAGATTCACGCCGGGATGGTTTTCCAGATTGCGGCCGACCCCCGGCGCATGGGCCTTCAATTCGATGCCGTGCGCGCGCAGGTCGTCGGCGTTGCCCACGCCGGATAGCATCAGAAGTTGCGGGCTGTTGAAGGCGCCCGCGCACAGGATGACCTCGCGCTCGCAGGCAACCGTGCGCCGCTCGCCCTTATGCCGCATCTCGATGCCGACAGCGGCACCGTTTTCGATGACCACCCTGTCGACCCGCGCATGGGTGAGAACCTCGAGGTTCTCCCTGCGCGCCGCCGGATGAAGATAGCCCCGCGCCGAACTCCAGCGCAGGCCGTCATGCACGAAGGCCTGCGCGATGTGCAGACCTTCCTGCCTGTAGCCGTTGTGATCGGGCGCGACCTCGAAGCCGGCCTGCTCGCCGCCGCGCAGGAAGGTGTCGTAGAGCTTGTGCGCGGCGCGGCAACGGCTGATGAACATCGGCCCCTCGCCGCCGCGCCACTCGTCCGCGCCTTCGGCGAAGGTTTCCATCCGGCGGAAATAGGGCAGGCATTGCGCATAGCCCCACTCGGTCAGGCCCTGCTCGGCCCAGCCGTCGAAATCCAGCGCATTGCCGCGGTTGAAGATCATCGCATTGATGGAGGAGGTGCCGCCGACGACGCGGCCGCGCTTCTCGTCGATCGTGCGGCCGCCCAGATGGGGCTCGGGGCCGGATTCGTAGCCCCAGCCCAGCTTCCTGCTCTGATAGGTGAAGGGCAGCGCCGCCGGCATGGCGATGACCGGGCTGCGGTCGGAGCCGCCCGCCTCGACCAGCAGTACCCGGATCGACGGGTCTTCGCTGAGCCTTGTCGCGACGATGCATCCCGCCGATCCGGCCCCGACGACGATGTAGTCAAAACGCATCTTCGCAGACTCCCCGGGGAAGGCACCGACAATCGCGACGCAGGCATCGCGTATTGGATACTATTTTATTTTATCGTATAAAGTCATGTCAAACTCAAACTGGCGCCTGCAAGCCTGGCGCCCATACTCCGGGTCAACCGAAGGGAAGGAGAAAAAATGCCTTGGATCAGAGTGGACCTTTCCGAGGGTCGCAGCGTGGAGCAGAAGCAGAAGACGGCCCAGGCCATCACCGACGCGCTGGTGGAATTCTGCAACTGCTCGCCCGAATCGGTGAGCATCATCTTCAACGACGTCAGTTCGGATGATTGGGCCTTCGGCGGCACCCTGCTTTCGCAGCGGGCGAAGAAGGGCTAAGCACGCAATGGCGGCCGACGGGACCGGACTCTTGACAATCATATACGATATTTCACAATTGCATAATCGTTAGCCGCATTCATGATCGCGGGGTCGTCCATGGCACCCAAGCAAGCTGAAGTCCGCAAACCCGCGCCCGAACTCGTGAGGGACGGGCTACGCGCGTCCATCCTGGCCGGCGAGTTCGAGGCCGGCCATCAGTTGCGGCAGGACGAGGTGGCCGAGCAGTTCGGCACCAGCCGCATCCCGGTTCGCGAGGCATTGCGCCAGTTGGAAAGCGAGGGGCTCGTCGTCTTCCACGCCAACAAGGGCGCCGTGGTCAAGGGCCTGTCTCTGGAAGACGTCCTCGAAATGCTGGACATCCGCATCGCGCTCGAGACCAGGGCGCTGAAGCTGGCCATCCCCAACATGGCGATAGAGGACCTCGACGCCGCGCAGGAAATCCTCGACCGCTATGACGCGGCCTCCGAGCCGGACGCCTGGGGAGAGATGAACTGGAACTTCCACTGGACGCTCTATGCGCCCTGCAACAGGCAGAAGCTTCTCGCCATGATCGAGGCGAATTACGGCCACGTCAACCGCTTCACGCGCCGGCAGGTCTCGCGCGCGGCCGGCAAGGCCAGGCCGCAGAAAGAGCACCACGAACTGCTCGAACTGTGCCGGCAAGGCAAGATCGAGCAGGCCGTCGAGCTGCTGGAGCGGCATATCGAGCAGACCCAGAAATCCTTGCAGGCCAGCGGCCGCCACGTCGAAGCAGCACGGTAGACATGCCACCGCCACGGCCTTCGGGGACCGTGGCGGCGCCATGCTTTCCTGCCGAAGCTCTCAGATGATGCCCTGTTCCGGCAACGGCACGCCGTCGACAAGGCGCTGCCAGCCGAATCGCGTCAGGTCGATGGTCTCGTAGCGGCCCTTCAGCATCAGTTCGGCCATGGCGCGCCCGCATCCCGGCGCATGCATGAGCCCATGGCCGGAGAACCCGGCCAGCATATGGAAGTTGCCGAGCCCATCGGCTCCCGGCCCGATGATGACGTTGCCGTCAAAGTCGTTCTGGTCGTAGAGGCCGGGTAGCGTGTTCTTGCATTTCGTCTTCTCGAATTGCGGGAAGCGATGCGCCAGCGCCGGCCACACGACATTTTCGAAATAGTCGTGGTCCACGTCGAAATTGTAGCCGCGCGGCTCCTCCAGCGTCGGCACGCCGCCGGAATAGCCCTGGCCCTCCGGCCGGAAGGCCAGCCGTTCCGGGTCCTTGAGGTAGGGCAGCGGCTCGATCGGTTCCTCCGCTTCGAAATAGTGCTCGAAACGGCGCAGCGGCTCGATCGGCACCCTTATGCCGAGCATGGCGCAAATGTCCTTTGCCCAGGCGCCGGCGGCATTGACGAAATGCTCGGCCTCGACCCGCGCGCCGGATTTCAGCGTGGCGGCGGTGACGGCGCTGCCGCGGCGCTCCAGCCCGGAAACCTCGTCGACCAGATAATCCACGCCCATCGACCGCGCCTTCTTGCGGAAGCCCATCAGCACGCTGTGCGGGTCCAGCCAGCCGTCGTCGGGAGAGTGGACGGCGGCGCCGAGATCCTGCACGTTCATGGAGGGGAACTTGTGCTTCAGTTCGTCGGGTTCCAGCCAGGCGACGTTGCATCCCAGCCTCTGCTCGGTCTCGAAATTGCGTTTCAGCATGTCGCGGGCGGACGGCGGCACGATGAACAGATAGCCGTTCTTCCTGAACCCGATCTCGGCCCTGGCGCCGTCGACGGCCATCGTTTCGGGAAAGGTTTCGAAAAACGGGATGCTGAAGTTCGACAATTCGATGTTCTCTGGCAGCGAGAACAGCCGCCGAACGCCGCCGGAAGCCCTCGGCGTGGAGGCCCGGCCATAGGTCGGGTCGCGCTCCACGACGGTCACCTGAGTGCCGGGCGATTGCAGCTTCACGAAATAGGCAACTGCCGAACCGATCGCGCCGCCGCCGATGATCAAAATGTCGGTCTTCACGTCATCTCCTGTAGATTCACTGCAATTTTCGGGCGCAACACACGGGTTTCATTCGCGCTTCACTTTCGTACGCGCTTTGTCGATGCGCTCGGCCACGGCATCCAGCGCGGCAGTCAGCGCCCGCAGGCCGCCGTCCTGCCGGAAGCGTTCGTAAAGCTGGTCGTTCAGGCCGCCGACGGTGGTGTGGCCGATGCGCAGATCCTCGAAGCTCTTGTCCGAAGCCGCCACCGCGCTGCCCGCCAGGCCATGGAAGAAGGGCGCGAGATAAGCCTTTGCCTTGTCATAGGGCACGCCGGCCGTGCCGAGCCATTGCGCGCATGTCTCAGCAAAGCCGAAATAGGCGCCCATCAGCCCCCCGGCGACGGCGAAGGCGTCGAACTCGTCGATCGTCTCGCAATCGATCACGGTGCCCAGGGCCGCGAAAATCCGGTCCAGCACATCCGATCGGGGGTAGACGACGGTCACGCCGGCAAGATCGGCCACGAAGGGCAAGGGAACCGCCCTGGCAATTTCGACTTCCGCGCCGATCCATTCTCTCAGCGTCGGGATCGGGACGGTCGCGATCAGGCTTGCCACGACGGTGCCGGGCGCGAAATCCAGGGCACGCACGACCTCTTCCGCCACTTGCGGACGCACGGCCAGGAAGACGACGTCGCAGCCGCCGACGACCTCCTGGTTGTTGCTGGCCACATCTACCAGCGGCGACAGCGCGGCAAGCCTGCCGGCCGTGGCCTCCGAACGCGGCGAAACGACGATGCCGTCCACCGGGATGCCGGCTTGCAGCAGGCCGGTGACGATCGCTTCGGTGATGACGCCGGTGCCGACGAATCCGATTTTCATGGCCGCGCCTCCTGCCGGCTGCGCCGCATCACAGCACGCCGCGGCTCTGCAGGCCGGCCAGTTCCGCCATGAGCGCCGGATCGCGATAGCGGTCCAGGCTCAACATCCTTGCGTAGGAAACCGGCTGGCCACCCATGATCCAATCCGCGCAGATCGACCCCGTGGCACAGGCGGCCATGGTGCCAAAGCCGGACAGCGCGCCCGCCACGAACACGCCCGGCGTCGCCATCGGCCCGATCAGCGGCCAGTTCTCCCCGGTCATGGTGTAGTAGCCGCCATAGTGATGAGCGCCGCGCGGCAGGCGGCCGAGATAGGCCCGCAGCGCGGGTTGCAGGCGGCCGGCGGCGCGCAGCACGATGTCGGGGAAATGGTCGTCCGCCGGTTCCGGGCCATGCGGGTCGCCGGCGCACTCGTTGAAGGCCCAGCCGAGTTTGACCCATTTGCCGCCTTCCGCACCGTCCGGGCGGCAGTGGATACCGCCGGCGATGAATTGCGTCAGCCGCGCGGTGGCAGGGTCCTCGGCAAGGATGGCGCGCTCCTCGTCGGTCCAGTCCAGTTCCTGGCCGTCGAGGTCGATCGTGAAGGGCAGGTTCCGGGGCACCGCGCCCTCATGATCCTCGAAGGCGACCTTCTGTTGGTAGACGCAGGAAACCGGAAGGTCCTCGCCCAGCAGCCTGGCCACATCCTTGAGAAACGGGCCTGCGGCATTCACCACGCGTTCGGCGCGGAGCCGGACGGTTTCGTCCCCGCTCGCGATGGAGAGCGCGAACGGCCCTGCCCTCTCGGCGCCGACGACCTCGCCGCGGATCAGCCGGCCGCCGGCCGATCGGACGGCCTCGAGCATGAACTGGCCGAGTTGCTGGCCGCTGATGGAGCCGGCGCGGCGAATGTGGAGCACGGTCGCCACGTCCCGGGCATAGGCCGGGAAAGTCTTGCGGATCAGTTCCTGGCTGCACAGCACGTCCACCCCTTCGGGTGCATCTTCCCAGGCGGCCGACACGGCCGGCCGGTAGGCAGCGTGCGAGCTGCCGCTGTCGTGAATGCGAATGAACCTTTCCCCCTGCCCGGCATAGCCACGGTAAAGATCCTCGACGAGATCGGCAGGGTCGCTCCTGCGCGTCACCAGCGCATAGCCGCGGCGCGTCATGTTGATGCGGTTGCCGCTCTCGCGCGCGATCTCCTCCATGAGCCGGATGCTGTCGTCGGTATAGGCCGTCATCACCGGATGCGGCCACCAGTTGCGGTAGTTCTCACCCGATTGCGCCGAGGTGAGGCTCATGGGATCGCGCGGATCGATCAGCGCGATGCGCGAGACGTCGTATTTCCTGACGAGATAGTAGGCGACGGCGAGGCCGATATTGCCGGCACCGATCACCGCGACCTCGACATGATCCCCACTCGCGCTCATCTCGTCCTCCTTGCCGGCACGGCCGCCACCGAGCCGCTGCCAGCCTATCATATGCGAAATCTTTTGATTGCATATTATCTATCATCAGATTTATACAACATACCGTAGACTCCACAATCCGGAAAATGCCGCCCTGCCCAGGCACGAACGCAGCCGGCAGGACGGGTCGCGCAATAGTGGGACGGCAGCCGATGTACAGCGAAAAGCTCGAGCTTCTGATCGACGGAGCATGGACCGCGGGCAGCGCCGGCGACAGCCTGCCGCTGATCAATCCGGCCACGGAAGAGCAGATCGGCACCGTGCCCTGCGCCTCCGTACGGGACCTCGACCGCGCGCTCGATGCGGCGGGGCGCACGTTCCGAAGCTGGAAGAAGACGACCGCCGCCTTTCGCTGGGAGGTGCTGAGCCGGGCGGCCGGCCTCATCGAAGCTCGCAAGCCTGAAATCGCACGCACGCTGACGCTGGAAAACGGCAAGTCGCTGCGGGAAGCCGAAGGCGAACTGCAATTCTGCGCCGACGCCACGCGCTGGTATGCCGAGGAAGGCAAGCGGGCCTATGGCCGCGTGATTCCCGCCCGCAGTCCCGATATACGGCAGATGGCGCTGAAGGAGCCGGTCGGGCCGGCGCTCGGCTTCGCCGCCTGGAACTTCCCGGCCGGCAACGTCACGCTGAAAATCGCCGCCGCGCTGGCGGCCGGCTGCACCATCATCGTCAAGCCGAGCGACGAAACGCCCGGCACGGCGGTGGCCATCGGCCGCTGCTTCCAGGATGCGGGCGTGCCGCCCGGCGCGCTGGCCATCGTGTTCGGGCCCCCGGCGCCGATCTCGGAACACCTGATCGCCTCGAAGATACCGAAGAAAGTCTCCCTGACCGGATCGACCCCGGTCGGCAAGCTGCTTCAAAGGCTTGCCTCTGAAACGCTCAAGCGATGCACGATGGAACTGGGCGGGCATGCGCCGGCAATCGTGTTCGAAGACGCCGATCTCGACCGCACGATGGATGTGCTGGCGGCGGCTAAATATCGCAATGCCGGGCAGGTGTGCACCTCTCCGACCCGCTTCTACGTGCACGAGGCTGTCTACGAGGCCTTCATCGCCGGCTTCGTCGAGCGCAGCAGGAAGGTCGTAGTCGGCAACGGCCTCGACGAGGGCGTGCAGATGGGGCCGCTCATCACCGAGCGGCGGCTCGGCATCATGGACGGCTTCGTGCAGGACGCCGTCGCCAAGGGCGCATCCGTGGTTCTCGGCGGCGAGCGGCTGGACAGGACGGGCTATTTCTATGCGCCCACCGTGCTGCGCGACGTTCCCGACGACGCGCGCGCCATGAACGAGGAGCCTTTCGGCCCGATCACGCAGATCACGCCGTTCCGGTCGTTCGACGAGGTGATCGAGCGGGCGAATTCCCTGCCCTACGGCCTGGCGTCCTACATTTTCACCCGCAGCGGGTCGGTTGCAGCCACGGCAAGCGACGCCATCGAATCCGGCGTGGTCGGCATCAACCATACGGCCGTGCACGAAGCCGAAACCCCGTTCGGCGGCGTCAATGAGTCCGGCTACGGCGCAGAAAGCGGCATCGAAGGGCTGGATGCCTATCTGCGGACCAAGATGGTCACCGACAAGCGGATCTGATCGCCAACGGCGTCGAAAGCAAGCAACCGCCCCGGTCGGGGCGGTTGTACGTCAGATGACGATTGCGATTGGGTTTGGGAAAGTGACGGCCCGATCAGCCGCAGAACCAACTGGCGCAGCAGCTTTCGCCGATCATGTGGACCGGCGGCGGCATCGGACCGATTTCCGGCGGACCGATCTCCAGGCTGCGGTCGCGGGCACGCTCCAGCAGCACGCGCACCTCGTCCGGTTGCACGCCGTCGCTGGCCATCACGAGCCTGATCACCGGGTCGCTCAGCAGTTCGTCCAGTTTTGGCGTGTTCTCGATCATATCTCGCCTCCTCGCAGCGAACCTACCCGCCCGGGTAGGCTCTAGATAGGACGCCAATCATGGCCCGCCAATGATGCTTCGGCGGCTATCTTGCGGCATTTGTCGTTTTTTTTAATCGCCTCTGCCGCCAGCATGCACCCGACAGGCCGGCGCTGGCCCGATCGTTTCCGGTTGACGCTGGCCGGGCGGCCCGGTGAAATGCCTCGCAGGTCGAATGGAAAAATTCATGTCCCAGCAAGCCATAGCCGCCCCGCCCGCCGAGCCCGAGCGCCCGGCCTCGCACCTGTTCTACGTCACGCGCCTGCGCCGCCCGCTGGTGGACCGCGCGGACGGAATCTATTTCTGGACAAGGGACGGCCGCCGCTTCATCGACGGCTCCAGCGGGCCGATGGTTTCCAATATCGGCCACGGCAACCGCAACGTCATCGAGGCGATGCGGCGGCAGATGGACAAGACCACTTTCGCCTACCGCCTGCATTTCGAGAACGAGCCGGCAGAGGAACTGGCGCGGCGGCTGGCGGGCAAGATGCCGGGCGACGTGGACGGCATCTTCTTCGTCTCCGGCGGGTCCGAGGCGGTGGAATCGGCCATCAAGCTGGCGCGGCAATGGGCCGTGGCCATCGGCCAGCCGAAACGCTGGAAGGTCATCTGCCGCTTTCCGTCCTATCACGGCGGCACCATCGGCGCGCTCGGCGTGACCGGCGACCTGGCGCTGACGGAGACCTTCGCGCCGCAGACAACGGCCATGCCTGCCGTGCCCGCGCCGACCGCCTATCGCGACCGCGACAACCTGACGATGGAGCAGCGCGGCATCCGCTATGCCGACATGCTCGAGGAAAAAATCCTCGCCGAAGGACCGGACAGCGTCGTCGCCTTCATCATGGAGCCGATCGGCGGCGCTGCCACCGCCGCGCTGGTGCCGCCCGACAGCTATTTTGCCCGTATCCGCGAGATCTGCGACAAATACGGCATCCTGCTCATCCACGACGAGGTGATGAGCGGGGCGGCACGCACCGGAAAATATCTCGGCGGCGACCATTGGAACTGCCGGCCCGACATCATCACCATGTCCAAGGGCATCGGCTCCGGCTATGCCCCGCTCGGCGCCATGGCGGCCTCGCGCCGCGTCATCCGGCCGGTGCTCGACATGGGCGGCTTCCAGCACGGCTACACCTATGCCGGCAACCCGCTGGCCTGCGCGGCCGGCCTTGCGGTGCTGGATGAAATGGAGCGGTTGGGCTGCGAGGAAAATGCGGCTGCCATGGGCGAGTTGCTGATCCGCGAACTGGCCGGGTTGGCGAAACGCTTTCCCTTTATCGCCGGCGTGCGCGGCAAGGGCCTGCTGATCGGCGCCGACATGGTGGCCGATCCGGGGACTTTCCAGCCGCTGCCCAAGGATAAAAACGCCAACCAGCGCCTGCTCGACCTTGCCTACGAGCGCGGGCTGATCATCTATTCGCGCCGCATCCGCGGCGACGGCATGGAACTGGACAATTTCATCCTCGCCCCGCCGCTGATCATCACGCGCGAACAGATCGGCGAGATGGTGGGCATTCTCGGCGATTCGCTGGAGGCGCTGGCCGCCGAACTCGACCTGCCGGTCGACCGCTGAAAGGGGCAAGGGATGGCAGCACGCAAGGTCATCATCACCTGCGCGGTCACCGGCTCGGTGCATACGCCGTCCATGTCGCCGCACCTGCCGGTGACGCCGGACCAGATCGCGGCCGAAGCGGTCGCCGCGGCCGAAGCCGGGGCTTCGATCCTGCATCTGCACGCGCGTGACCCGGCCAACGGACGCCCCACCGCCGACGCCGAGGTGTTCATGCGCTTCCTGCCGCGCATAAAGCAGGCGACCGACGCGGTGGTCAACATCACCACCGGCGGCTCCTCGCTGATGACGCTGGACGAGCGGCTGGCCGCACCGCTGAAGGCGCAGCCGGAAATGTGCTCGCTCAACATGGGCTCGATGAACTTTGGACTGTTTCCCATTCTCGATCGCCCGCGCGAATGGCGGCACGAATGGGAACCGCAGCTCCTGGAGGCAACGCGCCACACCATTTTCAAGAATACTTTCGCGGACATGGAGTTCATTCTTGACAAGCTGGGCAAGGGTTGCGGCACTCGCTTCGAGTTCGAATGCTACGATGTCGGCCATCTCTACTCGCTGGCGCATTTCCGCGACCGCGGGCTTGTCGAGGGGCCGTTCTTCATCCAGTTCGTTCTGGGCATATTGGGCGGTATCGGCGCCGACCCGGAAAACCTGGTCCACATGAAGCGCATCGCCGACAAGCTGTTCGGCGACGACTACCGCTTCTCGGTGCTGGCCGCCGGCCGCCACCAGATGCCGCTGGTCTCCATTGCCGCCGCCATGGGCGGCAATGTGCGGGTGGGGCTGGAAGACAGCCTCTATGACGGCCGGACTTTGGCGAAATCCAATGCCGATCAGGTGCGGCGCATCCGGAGCATTCTCGAAGGGCTGTCGCTGGAGGCGGCGAGCCCGGCCAAGGCGCGCGAGATGCTGGCGCTGAAGGGCGCCGACAAGGTGGCGTTTTGACGGTTCCGAAACTCGCCATCCGCCCCGGCAGGATCGAGGATGCCGATGACATCCACGCCGCCCTGCTGGGCATAGGCGAGGCCGTGGGCGAGACCCACAAGATCGCTTCCACAGCCGACGACATCCGCCGCTTCGGCTTCGGCGAGCGGCCCGCCTTTGCCACGCTGGTCGCGGAAATCAATTCCGAATTCGCCGGCATGTGCCTGTATTTCCCGATCTTTTCGAGCTGGATGGGCCGTCCCGGCGTCTATATCCAGGATCTGTTCGTCGCTGAGCGTTTTCGCGGGCTGAAAGTGGGCGAGAAGCTGCTGCGCGAGGTGGCGCGGCTTACCCGGGACGCGGGCGGCGTCTATCTGCGGCTGGCCGTGGACACGGACAATGTGAAGGCGCAGGCCTTCTACGAGCGGCTCGGCATCGCCCGCTCGCGCAACGAGCAGGTCCACAAGATCCTCGGCGATGCGTTTTTCGCGTTCGCCGAAAACGACGATCATCCGGAGGACAGATGAAAGCCTTCTACGCCGACGAGCAGAAACGCCACGACCCCAAAGCCTTCCTGTCCAGCGGCGCGCAGAAACCCAACCCGGAGCAGCCGGAGCGCGCGGAGCGGTTGCTGGCCGGCGCAAGGGCGGCAGGCTGCACTATCGCACGGCCGAAAAATCATGGGCTTGGCCCGGTGGCAGCGGTGCATACGCCGGAATATCTCGATTTCCTCGAGCACATTTTTGTCCGCTGGCAGCGCATCGATGGTGCCTCCGAAGAAGTGATCCCCAACATTCACCCCATCGCGCGCGACGGCGCCTATCCGGCCTCCGCCGTCGGCCAGGCGGGCTACCACATGGCAGACACAGCCTGCCCCATTTCGGCGGAAACCTGGGACAGCGCGCTGTGGAGCGCCTGGAGCGCGGTGGAAGCTGCCGAAACCGTGCTGTCCGGCGCCCCCGCCGCCTATGCGCTGTGCCGTCCGCCCGGCCACCACGCCTTCGCCGATGTGGCCGGCGGCTTCTGTTTCATCAACAATTCGGCGGTGGCCGCGCAGGTGCTGCGCAGATCGGCGGCGCGGGTGGCGATCCTGGATGTCGACCTGCACCACGGCAACGGCACGCAAGGAATTTTCTACGCGCGGCCGGACGTGCTGACCGTCTCGCTGCATGCTGATCCGGTGCGGTTCTATCCGTTCTTCTGGGGCCATGCCGACGAGCGAGGCGAAGGGCCCGGCCTCGGCTACAATCTCAACCTGCCCTTGCCGCGCAAGTCCGGCGACGAGGCATTCATGGGGGCGCTGGAGGCCGCGTTCCGGCGCATCCGCTCCTTCGCGCCCGACGCGCTGGTGGTGGCGCTGGGGCTGGATGCCTTCGAAGGCGACCCGTTCGGAGGGCTTTCGGTGACGACGCCCGGCTTCTCGCGCATCGGCGAGGCGATCGCGGGGCTGAATCTGCCCACGACCATCGTGCAGGAAGGCGGCTATCTGTGCGACGCGCTCGGCGACAATCTCACCGCTTTCCTGACCGGGTTCGGCGGGGCGGCGGCCTGACCGCGCGGGATCAGCGCCGCGCTGCGGCCAGCGCCTTTCGGCGCGCGTCGTCGATCAGCATGTTGGCCACCTGCATGCGGATCATGGCGCGCTGCCGCAGGTGCGGCGCGACGCGGTCGGGATGGTTGGAGAAGGCGAAGCTGCGGCGCAGCCTGCCGAAATCCGCCGCCTTCTCGACCTTGTTCAGGCCAAGCTCGGCAGCGATCGATTCGGGATCGATGGGCGGCAGCTTCTCTTCCGGCGCGGGCTGCTCCTGCTGAAGCGTCGCCTTGGCGTCGGCAAACAGGGCCGCGAATTCGTCGGCAAGATCGCTGCCGACGGCGCGATATTCGGCGTTGAAGACTTCACCCGAGACCTTGATGCGCCCCGAATGCAGTTCGTCGGCCACCGACAGATAGTCGAAGGGAATGGATGGCCGTGCCGCGCTTTCCACCGGCCCCTCCGGCATGCCGGAGGCGGTGAAAAGATCGTCGAGCAGCGAAGCAAAATCCTGCTTGGCCCCGATACCGATGTTCGCCTCCCTGGCTCGACTATCCCGGCCGACGATAGGTTTCGCCTCGTTAAAAATGCATGTGCACCTTTCGGCGCAATTTAGAGGCCCGGGCAATTTAGCGGCTGACGCCATCGAGGCCAAGAGCATCGATTCGTTTTTCCATGAACCAACGCCGCGCCTGCCGCTGCCCGAAATGACCGACAAAATGCCGCATGCCGGTCATGTCGATGTTGCACTGCACAATCGTCATATTCTGTCTATATAAACGGCGCAGGGAGGACCAACAGGAGCCTGGCCCCATGGGGTTCTTCACCGAGCTTTTCTCCCGCCCGCGTCCGACCGAGCAGGCGCGCTACCGCGCGGCTCTCGCGCTGCTTCATTCCATGAGCAACGCCGACCGTTCCGACATCGGCGTCAAGCCGGCCGATTTCCCGCGCATCGCCCGGGAAATGTCGCAGCGCTGAGCCTGTAAGCCGGCGCCACCGCAGCGCCGCATTCTGCGGTAGGCTTTACGGGCCGAACGGAGATTCGCGATGAAAAGCCTGCCTGCCGCCGCGATCGCCTCGCTTGTCGTCGCCGCCGCGCTTTCGCAGGCGGCGGCCGCCGAGGCGCCCTATGTCGACGACCGCTCCGACGCGGCTTCCGTGATCCGCTCGCTCTACAGCGCCATCAATCGCCACGAATATGCCCGCGCCTGGGACTATTACGGCGAAGCCAAGCCCGCCAAGGACTTCGACGCCTTCGTCAAGGGATATGAGGACACCGAAAAGGTCGAGGTCGAGACCGGCCAGGCTTCTGAAGAAGGGGCCGCGGGCAGCGTCTATTTCAGCCTTCCCGTTGCGATCCGCGCCACCGCCAGGGACGGCTCGGCAAAGGTCTTTGCCGGTTGCTATACGCTGCGGCAGGTGAACGCGCAGGTCCAGGAACCGCCCTTCAACCCGATCCATATCGAAAAGGGCGAGTTGAAGCCTTCCAGTGCCGATCTGGCCGATGCGCCGCCCGAAAGCTGCGGCGATGGCCCGGCGCCGCCGCGCCGGGATGCCGCTCTGGAGCAGGCCAAGGCGGCCTTTGCAGCTACCTACGCCTCGCGATGCGACGAGCAGACGCCGGACGGAGCTCCCGTCGGGACGCCCGAGACCCGCATCCTGCGCTATCACACGGCCGATGCCGCCGAGAACGAGCCGGAACGCGAGGTCAGGCTGTTCCGCTTCTTCTGTGCGATGTCCACCTATAACGAGACCGCGGCCTACTACGTCCATGACGACGAGGGCATGCGCCAACTGCAATTTGCCGTGCCCGAACTGGACATCCACTACGAGAACGGCGACAGTCAGGGCAAGGTCGAAGCGATCAGCATCATCGGCTTCCAGACCACGGACCTGCTGGTCAATTCCGGCTATGACGAGGCTGCCCACAGCATCGTCACGCACGACAAGTGGCGCGGCGCCGGCGATGCGTCGTCGTCGGGCATCTACCTGTTCCGCAACGGGAAATTCAGCCTTGTGCAATATGATGTCGACGCCTCCTACGACGGCGAGGTCAATCCGCAGACGGTGCTGGACTACAACACGGCGCCCTGAACGCGGCCCGCTTGTTCAGCGCGCAAGCGACAGCATCCAGTTCAGCGTCTCGCGCCAGTCGGCCATGCGGATGGGCGTGCCGTGGGTGCCGGTCTCGAAGCGCGCGAAGCGTGCAGGATAGCCGGGCGACTTCGACAGGATCGAGCGGAAGAAGGCTTCCTGGTTCTGCACCGGAAACACCGGGTCCTTGCTGCCCTGGGCAAAGAAGATGGGGACCTTGCGCCTGAAGGCGGGGCTGGTGAAAAAGCTCTCGTCCCAGAGCGAACCGAGCAGCAGCAGCCCGTCCATGCGGGCGCCGGTGTCCTTGCGGGCCGCCAGCTTCCAGCACAGCGCGCCGCCCATCGAACCGCAGGCGACGAAGATTTTCGCGCCGGGCGAAGCCTCGGCGTAGTGGTCGATCAGGGCGGCCACCTGGGCGGCGCCGCGGTCGCCGAAATCGGGAAAATCCGGAGAGAGATAAAGCCCGCCATTATCCGCCATCAGGTTCTTGATGCGGTTGAAGTTGCCGCCGAAGGTGAAATCGTCGACGCCCTGCCGGCGCGAGCCGCCCTGCCCGTGCAGGTAGAGCGTGATGACGGATGCGCCTTTGGTGTTGCCCACGGCAATGTAGCGCACCGCGCCGGCCTCGCTCTCCAGCGTAAGGTCCTGCTGCGCCTTGCGCACGCCGAGCGCGGTGTACTGGCTGCGCACCCGGCGCTCCGGCACCTCGTCGCGCTGGTTGATGTCGCGAAGCTCGCGATAGTCGAACACACGGTAGAGGTCGCCCTTTTCGGAAGACAGCAGTGCCGGATAGGCGAAGAGATCGTCCTTGAAGGGCTTCAGCGTCAGCGGCTGGGCGGCAGCCATGCCGGCGGCCAGAAGTGCGGCCAGAGCCGGCGGCACGGCGCGGGTGAAGAATCTGGAAAGGCGCAACGGCAAACCCCGCAGCATGGACATGGCTGTCCTTGCCGCCCCGACATGCCGCTTGTCAACGTGTCAGTCCTGCAGCACGCCGCCGGCCGCCGCCAGTGCCTTGGGGGTGTCGACGTCCACCGCCGCACCGGCGCCGATCTCCACGTCGATGACGTCGAGCCCGCCGGTCTCGATCAGATGGCGGGCGCCGGTGTCGCCCTCCAGATGCGAGATGGCGGGAAAGAGCGCGCGCGGCAGCAGCACCGGGTTGCCGCGCTTGCCCTGGTGAGAAGCGCGCACGACCGCGGCGCCGCCGGCCTTGCGGAAGGCGTCCATCAGGCGGTCGAGGTCTTCGCCGGAAACGCCCGGCATGTCGCCCAGCACGATCAGCGCGCCGGCGGCATCGTGCGGCAGCGCCGCCACGCCCACCTTGAGCGAGGTGGAGAGGCCGTCGGCGAAATCGGGATTTTCCACAAACCGCAGGGCAAGCCCCGAAAGGGCCTCACGCACCCGCTCCTGCTGGTGGCCGGTCACGACCACCGTGCCGGCAACCTTCGAGGCCAGCACGCGCTCGGTCGCGCGCCGCACCAGCGGCTTGCCGTCGAACAGCGCCATCAGCTTGTTCGGCCCGCCCATGCGGCTCGACCGGCCGGCTGCCAGCAGCACCGCATGCACCTTGAGTTCCTGTTCCTTTGCTTCCGGCGGGGCATTGGCGCCTGCCTTGACGGCGGGTGCCTCGCGCGGCTGCGGCCGGGTGGGGATTTCCATCAGGAGCCCGCCGACCCCCATGCCGGCGATGTCCTCCCGGGTCACCGCAATGCCGGCCATCAGCCGGTCCAGCACCCAGTCGAAGCCGTTGAGCCTGGGACTGCGGGCGCAGCCGGGCGCGCCGAGGACCGGCTTGCCCTGCCGCTCGCCCAGCACGAACAGATTGCCCGGATCGACCGGCATGCCGGAGCGATAGACGACGCCGCCAGAAGCGTGGATCGCGGCCGGAATGACGTCCTCGTCCGGGTCGCTCATGGCGGACGCGCCGAACACAAGCACCATGTCGCTCTCGCCCGCCAGATCGACGATGGCCTGCGCCACCTCCGGCGCGGCATGCGGGGTGCGGATCTCGCCCGAGATCGTGCTGCCGGTGCGGCCGATGCGCTCCTCGGTGACGCGCAGCGTCTTGTCGAGGACGCTGGTCTTGATGGAGGGCAGCACGGTCTGCACCACGCCCACCTTCAGCGGGGTGTAGGGGTTCATGCGGAACGCCTCACGTCCGCGGGCGAGCGCGATCGCCCTCTGCAGCATGTCCTCCGGCACGGCAAAGGGAATGATCTTGATGGTGGCCACCATCTGGCCTTCCACCATCGGTGCGAAGGCCGGCATGGTGGCAATGGTGATGTCGGGGTCCACAAGATTGATGGAATCGATCAGTTGCTTGTCGACGGTGAAGATGCCGGAGACGGTCGCATGAAGATTGACCCGGCCGGTGGCGGGCGGGCGCGCCTCGATGCCGGCGAAGCCGAGGGCGCCCGCAAGGCGTCCGGCGGCCTCGTTCTCATCCACATCGTCGGTAGCGAGCACCGCCACCACCACCTCGGCAAGGCCGGCGGCGCGGAAGGCGGCGATGTCGTCGGCGCCCAGGCGGGTTGCCTTGCGCAGGCGCCGGTCGCCGACCACGGTGGAATGGGCGAGGATGGCGCCCTCGGCCTCGTCGAGCGGAACCGGGCCGAATCTCATGCCACCTTCTCCTTCGCCTCCAGCCCGCGCGAGCGGAAGGCGCCGATCACCTGCCCCAGCACAGCGACCGCGATCTCGGCCGGGCTCGCCGCGCCGATCTCCAGCCCGATCGGCGCATGGATGCGCGCGATCTGCTCCGGCCGGGCGCCAAGCGCCAGCAGGCGCTCCACGCGCTTTGCATGTGTCTTGCGGCTGCCGAGCGCGCCGACATAGAAGCAATCCGCGTCGAGCGCCGCCTTCAGCGCGAAATCATCCACCTTGGGGTCATGCGTCACGGCGGCAAGCGCCGTGTAGCCGTCCAGCGGCTGGCGCTTCAGCACGTCCTCAGGCCATTCCGCATGGAGCGGCGCGTCGGGAAAACGGTCCTTCGTGGCGAAGGCCGTGCGCGGGTCGATGATCTCCACCGGATAGCCGGCGATCCTGGCCATCGGCGCCAGCGCCTGGCTGATATGGACGGCGCCTATCACCACGAGGCGCGGATGCGGCAGATGCGCGTTGAGGAAATAGGTCCGGCCTTCCGCCTCGACCGAGCCGGAGCGCCCGGTACGGAAGGCGCCGGCGATCGCGCCGCCCAACTCGCCGGCAATCGCCTCGCCTTCGTGCACGAGGCGGGCGCTGCCGTCGCCCAGATCCGTCACCAGCACCGCCGCGCGGCGGTCGCGGCGGTCGGCGTTCAATTCCTTGAGAAGCTGCAGGTCCATGATCGCCCCTTTAAAACTGCGTCAGGGCGCGGCGATTTGCAGTTCGCCCTCGCGCAATTCGGTCACCCCAGACGTTCGACGTAGACCTTGATGCGCCCGCCGCAGGAAAGTCCCACGCGCCAGGCGGTCTCGTCGGCGACGCCGAATTCCAGCATCCTCGCCTTGCCGCCTTCGATCACCTCCAACGCTTCGGTGACGACGGCGCCTTCCACGCAACCGCCGGAGACGGAGCCGTGGAAATTGCCTTCCGCATCGATGACCAGATGGCTGCCCGCCGGGCGCGGCGCCGAGCCCCAGGTCTCGACCACCGTGGCGATGGCGACGTCCCGCCCCTTCTCCTTCCATCCTTCGGCGATGATGAGAGGGTCGCGAACCTCGTCCAGATCGGTGTTGTGTTCCATGATCTTTCCTCCACCCACCCGATAGATAGCTATGCCGCGGCCCGGATGCCACCCTGCATCCAGCGGCGGGGGTCCACTTCGCGGCCGGCGCGCCCGTCCAGCGAAGCGCACAGATCGGCAAGCGCTTCCAGATTGTGCACCGGGCGGAATTCGTCGACATGCGGCAGCATGGCCCTGACGCCGCGCGCACGCGCCTCGAAGCCGTCGAAACGCAGCAGCGGGTTGAGCCAGATCAGCCGCCGGCAGGACTTGCGCAGGCGCTCCATCTCCCGCGCAAGCTCGCCCGCGTCGTCGCGCTCAAGCCCGTCGGTGATGAGCAGCACCACGGCCCCCTGCCCCAGAACGCGGCGCGACCACAGCCGGTTGAACTCGGCCAGCGCATCGCCGATGCGCGTGCCGCCCGACCAGTCCCGCACCGCCGACGAGCAGTCGGCCAGCGCCTGGTCCGGATCGCGGTTGCGCAACTGGCGGGTGAGGTTGGTCAGCCGCGTGCCGAAGACGAAGGCGTGGGTGCGCCGGCGCTTTTCGCTGAGCGCATGCAGGAAGTGGAGGAAGATGCGGCTGTACTGGCTCATCGAGCCGGAAATGTCGGCCAGAACCACCAGCGGCGGATGCAGCTGGCGCGGCGAACGGAATTTCGGCAGGATCAGCCCGCCGCCGGCACGCGCGGCATGCCGCATCATGGCGCGCGGATCGATGCGGGCACCGCGCGGGTCTGGCCGGAAACGGCGCGTGGCCACCAGATCGAAGGGCAGGCGCAGGTCGGAGATCGCCCGGCGCGCCTCGGCAAGCTCGGCCGCGCTCATCTGCGCGAAATCCTTGGCGCGCAGCACCTCGTCGCCGGAAACGGTGAAGCGGGCGTCGACCTCGACCTCGGGAATCTCGCGTGGCGGCCGATCCTTCTGCCGGCCCTCCAGCAGCGCCTCGCCCACGCGGCTTTCGGCGGCACGCGGCTTCTGCTTTTCGCGCCTGTCGGGCGCCACCGGCGAGAACATGGCCAGCATCTTCTCGATCAGCTCGCGCGATTTCCAGAACAGGCGGAACGCCTCGTCGAAAGTGGCGTGGTCCTCGTGGCGCGTGACCAGCACGCAATGCAGCGTCCAGTAGAAATCGTCCCTGCTGCCGATGCCGGCGGCCAGCACCGCCTCGATGGCGTCCTTCACCGAAGCCGGCCCCACCCGCATGCCGGCCTTGCGCAGCGCGCGCGCGAAATAGACGATGTTGTCGGCGATGCGGCCGTCCTGCTCGTTTCTACTATGTGCTGTCCGTTTCATCGCAGCCAGACATCGCTTGTCAGGCAGAGAGCGGCATCAGCTTGAACACGCGGGCTTCGCGCGCGGCCGCCGAAATGTCGCCCCGCTTGAGCGCGGAGCGGACGCGATCGAGTTTCATCGCGTCGTCCTTGGAAATGTAGGGGCCCCAGGCGTCATCGTCGGGGATGAGTTCGATTTCGACCTCTGCGGCATATTCATTCGCGTGAACGAAGCGAACGGCTTTGCGGTTCATCTCGGCTTCCTCTTCAGGAAATCCTCGTTCCAGCGATCCGGATCCGGCCGGTATGCGGTTATGAGGGTTGCGATGTCGGGAGCGTTGCGCGCGATGCCCCACAAGACATGAACAGGGCTTCCATCAATTGCCGCCTGGAGCACAAGTATACACGGTCCTTTGTGATAATCTCCATACTCCTCGACGCCAATCGCAAAGGGCAGGCCTTCCAGCAATTCCGTGAACGTGATGTCGTCGTTTGCAAGCTCCTCCAGGCCATGTGCGGAAACACGAACCTTCCCGGCCTCGGCCAGTTCGAGAATCCGCGCCAGTAGCGCTCCCATCACTCCGCCGCAGCCGCAAGCTCGGCCTTGACCTCGCCGAGGATGCGGCCGCCCTCGCCCTCGCCGATGCGGGCGATGTCGTCCTGGTATTTCAAAAGCACGCCGATCGTGTCCGAAATGGTCTCGGGATCGAGCGCCAGCTTGTCCAGTTCGGTCAGGGCGCCTGCCCAGTCGATGGTCTCGGCCACGCCCGGCGCCTTGAACAGGTCGATCTGGCGCAGCTTCTGGATGAAGGCGACCACCTCGGCCGAAAGCCGGCTGTTGGCCTGCGGCACCTTGCGCCGCACGATCTCCAGTTCGCGCGCGGCGTCGGGATAGTCCACCCAATGGTAGAGGCAGCGGCGCTTCAGCGCGTCGTGGATCTCTCGCGTGCGGTTAGTGGTTATGATGACGATGGGCGGCTCCTCCGCCTTGATGGTGCCGAGTTCCGGCACCGTCACCTGGAAGTCGGACAAAATTTCCAGCAGAAACGCCTCGAACGCCTCGTCGGTGCGGTCGAGTTCGTCGATCAGGAACACCGGGGCCGCGCCCGGCTTGCCGGTCAGCGCGTCCAGCACCGGGCGGCGGATCAGGTATTTCTCGGAAAAGACGTTGCGCTCCATGGCGGAGCGGTCGACCTTGCCGGCCGCCTCCTCCATGCGGATCTCGATCATCTGGGCTGCGTAGTTCCACTCGTAGACGGCGGAGGAGACGTCCAGCCCCTCGTAGCATTGCAGGCGGATCAGGCGACGGCCGAGTGCTGCGGCCAGCACCTTGGCGATCTCGGTCTTGCCGACGCCGGCCTCGCCTTCAAGGAAAAGCGGGCGCTGCATGCGCAGCGACAAAAACAGCACCGTGGCCAGCGAGCGATCCGCCACATAGTCCGCCCCCGTCAGCAGTTCGAGCGTTTCGTCGATGCTGCGCGGAGCGGGGCGCGGTTTCAGCCCGGTCATTGCGTCTCCTGGGTCCCGCGGGCCCGCTCACAGGACGTGGTAGGCACGGTCATGATAGATCAGCGGTTTCAGGTTATCGCCGATGCGCAGGCCTGTCACCTTGCCAAAAAGCACACGATGGGTGGCCAGATCCTTGGTGTCGATCAGCTCGCAATCGAACACGGCCAGCGCGTTGGCAAGGGTCGGGGCGCCGGTCGAGATGGTGTCCCAGCGACCGAGCGCGAAGCGCTCGTCGGACGAAAGGCCGGTCTGGCCGGAAAAGCCGGCCGCGAGCGCCTGCTGGTGGGAGGAAAGCGTATTGAGCGCAAAATTGCCGTTCTTCAGAAAAGGCTCGTTCTTGGGATTTTGCCGGTTGAGGCAGACCAGGATCGTCGGCGGCGTGTCGGATACCGAGCATGCCGCGATAACCGTGGCGCCACGCCGGCCGGCCGGACCGTCGGTGGTCACAACATGCACATGGCCGGCGAAATGCGCCATTGCATCGCGATAGGCCTGGGGCTCGACGTCGTTCTTCTTCAGCACAATGAACTTCCCAATGGATCCACCGCTATATATGGCCGCATATCCTGCCCCACAATAAGGCCACACGGAACCGGACCGTTGGCGAAGTGCCTGAAAGGCACGCAAGAATTCGGCTGTTGCGCCGGAAACGACCACGCTTTAGGTCTTGGACGGCAACCGCGCCGCAGGAGGATCTTTTCGCGCAGATGCGAATCACCGCCGCATTCCTCGCCGCCCTTGCGGCGCTGCATCTTCCAGCCGGGGGCGCGGCCGCGCAGGCGTTCGCCGTGGGCGTCGCCGCGCCGCTGTCGGGCCCCTCGGCGCCGCTCGGACGGCAGGTCGCGGCGGGCGCCAGGGTGGCGGCGGATGCCGCAGGCATACGGCTGGTGACGGCGGACGACACTTGCAGCGCGGACGGCGGCGCGCAGGCGGCCCGGCAGTTCGCCGCTCAGAAGGTCGATATGGTCGTCGGCTTCCTGTGCACCGAGGCGATCGAGGCGGCGCTGCCTGTGCTGAAGGACGCCGGCATACCAACGATAACGGTCGGCGTGCGCACCGACAGCCTGACCGACCGGCGCGAAAAGACCGGCTGGCCGGTCTTCCGGCTGGCGCCGCGCGAGGACAGCGAGCGCAGCGCCATCGCGGCGATGCTGGTCAAGGCCTGGCGCGGCAACCTGTTCGCCATCATCGACGACGGGACCATCTACGGCCGCGAACTGGCCGAAAGCTTCCGCGCGGCGGCCGAGCAGGCGGCGCTGAAGCCGGTGTTCACCGACACCTACCGCCCCGAGCTGGACAACCAGATTGGCCTGATCGGCCGCCTGAAGAAGGCGGGCGCCACGCATGTCTTCGTGGGTGGCGACGGGCAGGACCTCGCCATCATGGAGCGCGACGCGCAAAAGCTCGATGCGGGCATGGTCTTTGCCGGCGGCGAGGCCCTGCGTACACCGCCCGGCACGGTGCCCTATGCCGCCGGCACATTGATGATCGCACCGCCGGAATGGGCCGACGGGGCCGACCCGCGGGCGCTGGATGCCTTCGCCACGGCACGGGTGCGGCCGGAAGGCTATGCGCTGCCCGCCTATGCCGCCGTGGAAATCGCACGGGCAGCCTTGTCTGCCGCCGAAACATCCGGCAAGCCGCTGGCACTGGTGCTGGCCGGCCAGGATTTCATGACGGCGATCGGCCCGATCCGCTTCGACGCCAAGGGCGACCTTGCGCACAATCCCTACCGCATGTTCCGCTATGACGGGGCGCGGTTCATTCCGATGGAAGGCGAATGATGTTCCGCACCGGCCCCAAAAACCTCATCACCGACGTTGCAGGCCTGAAGGTCGGCAATGCCGACGACGCCAAGCTGAAGTCAGGCGTTACGGTGGTTGTCTGCGAAGAGCCGGCAGTGGCGTCCGTGCAGGTCCTCGGCGGTGCGCCGGGCACACGCGAAACCGACCTTCTGGAGCCGCATAATTCGGTCGAAGGCATCAATGCCGTGGTGCTGGGCGGCGGCTCGGCCTTCGGCCTCGACGCGGCGTCCGGCGTACAGGCGGCCCTGCGCGAGCGCGGCGTCGGCTTCGAGGTGCGCGGCCAGTATATTCCGATCGTTCCGGCCGCCATCCTGTTCGACCTCCTCAATGGCGGGGACAAGGACTGGGGCCGCTATCCGCCCTACCGCGAACTCGGCTATGCGGCGGTCGAGGCGGCTGCCGCCGATTTCGCCCTGGGCACGGCCGGCGCCGGCGCCGGCGCCACCACCGCGGTGTGGAAGGGCGGGCTCGGTTCGGCCTCCACACGCCTGCCCAGCGGCATCACGCTCGGCGCGCTGGTCGCCGTCAACCCGGTCGGATCGGCAACGGTCGCCGACACGCGCCACTTCTGGGCGGCGCCCTTCGAGATCGGCGACGAGTTCGGCGGCCTCGGCCTGCCCAACCCGATGCCCGCCGAGGCAAGCGGGCTGCGGCTCAAGTTCCGCGAGGCCAAGGCCGGCGCCAACACCACCATTGCCGTGATCGCCACCGACGCGGTGCTGACCAAGGCCGCGGCCAAGCGGCTGGCCATCTCCGCCCATGACGGCTTCGCCCGCGCCATCTGGCCGGCGCACACGCCGATGGACGGGGATCTCGTCTTCGCGCTGGCGACGGGAAGGAGCGGAATCGCTCCTTCGCCCGACGAGGCGATCGACCTCTTTGCCGCGGCCGGCGCCACCATGGCGCGCGCCATCAGCCGCGGCGTCTTCGCCGCGACGCCCGCCCCGGGCGACCTCGTGCCGACCTGGGCGTCGCAAAAGGGGTGAACGGCGTCAGGTTCGGTCGGATTTTTCCTCCTCGAACATCTCCGCGGCCACGTCCGAATTGGCCGAGAGGCGAACCTTGTCGCCTTCCACCTCGGCCACGAGGCTCAGGGGAATATAGTGGTGATGCCCCCTGTGTGAGCCTTGGCCGCTATCGGCTTTGGTAAGCTTGATGCGGTCGCCTTCCACGCCATCGACGGTGCCGACATGCACCCCGTCCGCACCGATTATTTCCATGTGCTCGCGAATCCTGGCCGCATGGTTCATTGCAAGTCCTCCGTTTCGACCCGCTAGAAACGGATGAGGGCGCATTTGGCTGCATGGGATGCGCAAAATGGGACGCTTTGGCCGGCAGCAACCGGTTCACGCGGCTTGCGCGTTGAGCATTGCGGCCCGCTCTGGTAGGACGCGGCGAATTCTCCTTCACGTCAGGACCGTTCGATGATCCCACGCTATTCACGCCCGGAAATGGTCGCCATCTGGTCGGCCGAGACCCGCTTCCGCATCTGGTTCGAGATCGAGGCGCATGCCTGCGATGCGCTGGCCGAACTCGGCATCATTCCGAAGGAGGCGGCAAGGACCATCTGGGAAAAGGGCGGTGCGGCCGAGTTCGACGTCGAGCGCATCGACGAGATCGAGCGTGTGACCAAGCACGACGTCATCGCCTTCCTCACCCACCTCGCCGAATTCGTCGGCCCGGACGCCCGCTTCATCCACCAGGGCATGACTTCGTCCGACGTCCTGGACACCTGCCTCGCCGTCCAGCTCACGCGCGCCGCCGACATCCTTTTGGCCGACATCGACGCGCTTCTGGCTGCGCTCAAGCGGCGCGCCTTCGAGCACAAGGACACCGTCACCATCGGCCGCAGCCACGGCATCCATGCAGAGCCGACCACCTTCGGCGTCAAGCTGGCCGAAGCCTATGCCGAGTTCAGCCGCGCCCGCGAGCGGCTGGTGCATGCGCGCGAGGATATCGCCACCTGCGCCATTTCCGGCGCGGTCGGCACCTTCGCCAACATCGACCCCTATGTGGAGGAGCATGTCGCGAAAAAACTCGGCCTGAAGCCGGAGCCGGTCTCCACGCAGGTCATCCCGCGCGACCGCCACGCGATGTTCTTCGCCACGCTGGGCGTCATTGCTTCGTCCATCGAACGGCTGGCCATCGAGATCCGTCATCTCCAGCGCACCGAGGTGCTGGAGGCCGAGGAATATTTCTCGCCCGGCCAGAAGGGCTCGTCGGCCATGCCGCACAAGCGCAACCCGGTGCTGACCGAGAACCTAACCGGTCTGGCGCGCATGGTGCGCTCCTACGCCTTCCCGGCGATGGAGAACGTGGCGCTGTGGCACGAGCGCGACATCTCGCACTCCTCCGTGGAGCGCATGATCGGGCCCGACGCCACCGTGACGCTGGATTTCGCCCTGGCGCGGCTGACGGGCGTGATCGACAAGCTGCTTGTCTATCCCGACAACATGCTCAAGAACATGAACAAGTTCCGGGGGCTGGTGCACTCGCAGCGCGTGCTGCTGGCGCTGACGCAGGCAGGCGTCAGCCGCGAGGACGCCTACCGGCTGGTGCAGAGAAACGCCATGAAGGTGTGGGAGGAAGGCAAGGATTTCCTTGAGGAATTGCTAGCCGACAAGGAGGTCACCGCCGCCCTTTCCGAAGCCGATATCCGCGAAAAATTCGACCTTGGCTACCACACCAAGCATGTCGACACGATTTTCAGGCGGGTGTTCGGCGAAAGCTGAGCCGCACTGCGGCCGTGCCGCGGCTCACGCCGCGGCGGCCGCCTTGTCGGGCACGATGCGGACGGCAGTGCCCCACGGATCCTCGTATGCCGCGGGCGCCGGAGCCAGCGACGACCTCAGTTCCACCCAGGCAAGACCGGACAGGCCGGGATCGCGGCGGCTGGCACCGGCGCTCTGCCAAGTGTTGGCGCCGATGTGGTGGTGGTAGCCGCCCGTGGACAGGAACACCGCCTGCGAGCCGTATCTGGCCACCGTGTCGAAGCCCAGTTGCCGATGCCACCAGTCCTCGGCCTGGCGCGGATCGCCGACGCGCAGATGCACATGGCCGACCACGGTGTTTTCCGGCGCGCCCTGCCAGCCGGCATCGCCTTCCGGAACGGAGCCCACGACCTCGGGAATGTTCATGCGCTCGGTAGCCATGGCCACCTGGCCGTCGCTCCATTTCCAGCTTTCATGCGGCCGGTCGGCATAAATCTCGATGCCGTTGCCTTCCGGGTCCGTCAGGTAGGCAGCCTCGCTGACGATGTGGTCGGAGGCGCCGTCCATCCGGATCTTCCGCTCGACCGCATGGTTGATCCAGCGGCCGAGATCGGCGCGCCCAGGAAGCAGGAAGGCGGTGTGGAACAGGCCGGCGCTGCGCGGATCGTCCGGCCGGGCGGCGGGATCGTTCTCGATCACCAGCAACGGGCGGTCCTTCGCGCCGAGCGTGATCGTCTCGCCGTCGCGGGAAAGTTGTTCCAGTCCCACCACGGCTCCGTAGAAATCGGCGAGCGCGGCAGCGTTCCTCGCCTTCAGGCCGACGCGTGCCACGCTGACCGGCGTGGTTGCGGCAAAGGGCAGTTCGGTCATCATCGTCTCCATCCGGCGTGCAAGCCCGGCTTTCCGCCGCCCGGAGAACCGTTCCAGCGGGCGGCAATTCATTCTCCCCACCAAAATCGTACCTGCCGATCGTTCACACAAGCCGGCAAAAACGGAACACGCCGTTCATCATCCAGAAACGGAATCTTGCCGTTGCACGTGCCCCGCCCGCTCGCTACATGCGCGCCATGAAGGTCAAAGACGCAGACATCCTCATCGTACCCGGCTACACCAATTCGGGGCCGGACCATTGGCAGAGCCGCTGGCAGGCACGGCTTTCCACGGCACGCCGTGTGGAACAGGCCGAATGGGCCAAGCCCGTGCGCGAAGACTGGACGGAGAGGATGATCCAGGCCGTCAACGAGGCCGAGCGGCCGGTGGTCATCATCGCGCATTCGCTCGGCGTGCCGACCGCGATCCAGTCCATTCCGCATTTCCGCAAGAAGGTGGCCGGCGCCTTCCTGGTGGCCGCGCCCGACGTCGCCAATCCCAAGATCCGGCCACGACACCTGATGACTTTCGGGCCCTACCCGCGCGATCCGCTGCCCTTCCCGTCGATCACCATCGCCAGCCGCAACGATCCCTATTGCGCGTTCGAGGTGGCCGAAGACATTGCCGCCGCCTGGGGTTCCCTGTTCATCGACGCCGGCGAGATCGGGCACATCAACGCGGAATCCGGGCATGGGCCGTGGCCGGAAGGCTCGTTCACCTTCGCGCAGTTCATGTCGCGGCTATAGAAGCGCCAGCCTATTTCCCGATCGACTTCTTCACGTCGGCCAGCAGCGTCCTGGCGCCGAGCGCGATCAGCGAATGCTCGGTGCCCATGGCCAGCAGCCGGTAGCCCATCGCCACCACGCGGCCGGCGATCGCCGGATCGACGACATAGGTCGCGGCCGGCTTGCCGGCTTCCCGGGCCCGGGAGGCGACCCAGGCGACCGTCTCCATCATGTCCTCCAGCGTGGAACTGACGGCACGGCCTTCGGTCCATGCGATGGAGAAGTCGGACGGGCCAAGGAACACGCCGTCGATGCCGGGCGTGTCCAGGATGTCGTCCAGCGCGTCGAGCGCCGCGCGTGTCTCGATCATGGCGAATGCCATGGTGCGCGCATTGCTTTCGGCGAGCCATTCGGCGTGGCTGCCCTTGCCGTGGCGCGGGAACCCGTAGGTGGGGCCCCAGGAGCGCTCGCCGAGCGGCGGATATTTCATCGACGCGGCGAACGCCCGGGCATCGTCCACCGAATTGACCATCGGCGCGATCACGGCTTCCGCGCCGAAGTCGAGCGCGCGGCTGGCCATGTCGAAACGGCCGACCGGAATGCGCACCAGCGCCGGCTTGCCGGCGGCGATCACCGGGGCGAGGCCGCGCAGCACGCTATCCTCGTTGTGGCCGCCATGCTGCATGTCCAGCGTCACCGCATCGAAGCCCTGGGCGGCGACGATCTCGACCGTCAGCGCGTCCGGCACGCCCGACCAGGCGGTGCAAAGGGTCTCGCCGGCCTCCAGCCGCGATTTCAGGGACATGGCCGTTCTCCTTTTCCTGCCGCGCCTCCGGTTTCGGCCGGAAGCGGCTGCAAATGCGAGGGAACCCGCCCGAAGGCCGGGCGGTCACTGACGCAGAGGGCCAAGATCAGGTGTTGTTGATCTCCTCGATCGCCTGCGCCATCAATTCGTCCATGGTGCGGCGGATCTGGTGGTCGGACTGGGCGACGCCCGCCGCGTCGAAATCCTTGCGGATCTTGCGGAAGACGTCGTGGTCGCCCGCCTCCTCGATGTCGGCAACCACCACCTCTTTGGCATAGGCTTCGGCATCTGCGCCGCTCTTGCCGAGCTTTTCGGCCGCCCACAGGCCGAGCGCCTTGTTGCGGCGCGCAGCAGCCTTGAAGCGCAGCTCCTCGTCATGCGCGAACTTGCGCTCGAAGCCTTCCTGGCGGTCCTTCATTTCGTTCATGGGCATTCCTCCGGCTGGAATTGCGATTCGGGTAGCGCAGAATATGTGGTGGCCGAGCACAAACCAAAAGCCCCCGCCCGGGTCAATATGGCAGGCACTGCGGCGGCTGCGGCATTTCCCCTGCTCAAAGCAGCCTGGAAAGCAGGTATTGCCCGGATTTGTCGATTGAGGAAAGCGTGCGATTGCGCTAGAGACCCGAGTTGAAACCCATTGCGGCCGTGCCGAGGCCGCCACAGAAAGGGACCGGTGCAGCCACCTGCCCTTCCAACCCTGAGAAAAATCAGATGAAATCACGCCGCCGCATCTACGAAGGCAAGGCCAAGATCCTTTACGAGGGGCCTGAGCCGGGAACCCTGATCCAGTTCTTCAAGGACGACGCCACCGCCTTCAACAAGAAGAAGCACGAGGTGGTGGACGGCAAGGGCGTGCTCAACAACCGCATCTCCGAGCACATCTTCAACCACCTGAACCGCATGGGCATCCCCACGCATTTCATCCGCCGCCTCAACATGCGCGAGCAGCTGATCAAGGAAGTGGAGATCATCCCGCTCGAGGTCGTGGTCCGCAACGTCGCCGCCGGCTCGCTCGCCAAACGCCTCGGCATCGAGGAGGGCACCGTGCTGCCGCGCTCGATCATCGAGTTCTACTACAAGGCCGACGCGCTCGACGATCCGATGGTGTCGGAAGAACACATCACCGCCTTCGGCTGGGCGAGCCCGCAGGAGATCGACGACATCATGGCGCTGGCCATCCGCGTCAACGATTTCCTCTCCGGCCTGTTCCTCGGCGTCGGCATCCAGCTCGTCGACTTCAAGATGGAGTGCGGCCGCCTCTACGAGGGCGACATGATGCGCATCGTCGTGGCCGACGAGATCTCGCCCGATTCCTGCCGGCTCTGGGACGTCGCCACCCAGGACAAGCTGGACAAGGACCGCTTCCGCCGCGACATGGGCGGGCTGGTGGAGGCCTATCAGGAGGTCGCCCGACGCCTCGGCATCATGAACGAGAACGAGCCGCCGCGGCCGACCGGCCCCGTGCTGGTCGCTTCCGGCAACCCCAAGGGCCGGCCGCACTGAGCGGCCCGCCCCTTTTTCTGTTTCTGCAAGACTGGAGCTGCAAGGCGTGATCAAGGCCCGCGTCACCGTCACTCTCAAGAACGGCGTTCTGGACCCCCAGGGCAAGGCAATCGAGCACGCGCTGGCCGGCCTCGGCTTCGACGGCATAGGTTCGGTGCGCCAGGGCAAGGTGTTCGACCTCGAACTCGCCGGCCCCGACAAGGCCAAGGCCGAGGCCGAGCTGAAAGCCATGTGCGACCGGCTGCTGGCAAACACGGTGATCGAGAACTATAGTATAGCCATCACCTGAGGTTGTGCTGGAGGAGCCCGGTGGCGGAAGTCAGCAACGAATTGATGTACGAGCTCATGAAGCGGATGCATCATGACATGTCCGAACTTCGCATGGATGTCTCCGAGGTCAAGAAGGAACTGAACGTCATTCGCGGCCATATGATCGGAATACAGACCGATATCCATAACATCTACGGCATCCTCGCGCGCCATGACGAACGCCTAGACCGCATCGAGCGCCGCCTCGAACTGCGTGAACTGGCCGAGAAACCCCAAGCCCCCTACGAGCCGCAATGAAATCCGCCGTCGTCCTCCTCCCCGGCCTCAACCGCGACCGCGACATGATTGCGGCGCTGACCAGGATTTCCGGCAAGCCGCCGGTGACGGTGTGGCAGACCGACACCGAAATTCCGGACGTCGACCTCATCGCCATTCCCGGCGGCTTCTCCTTCGGCGACTACCTGCGCTGCGGTGCGATCGCCGCACGCTCGCCGGTGATCCGCGCCGTGGCTGAGAAGGCCGCCAAGGGCGTGCAGGTGATCGGCGTCTGCAACGGCTTCCAGATTCTGACGGAAGCGGGCCTGCTGCCCGGCGCGCTGATGCGCAACGCCTCGCTGCGCTTCGTCTGCCGCGAGGTGAAGCTGGAAGTGGCCAACGCCAATACGGCCTTCACCCGCAATTACCGCCCGGGCCAGGTCATCCGCTGCCCGGTGGCGCATCACGACGGCAACTATTTCGCCGACACCGAGACCCTGGCGCGCATCGAAGGTCAGGGTCAGGTGGTTTTCCGCTATGCGCAGGGCACCAATCCGAACGGCTCGGTCAACGACATCGCCGGCATCGTCAACGACAAGGGCAACGTGCTGGGCCTGATGCCGCATCCGGAAAACCTGATCGAGACGGCGCATGGCGGCACCGATGGGCGCGCCCTGTTCGAAGGCGCGCTTGGCCTGGCTGCCTGACCCCATCGCACCCATCCTCCCGGCAGGAACGCAGACGCATGACGAAGAGCCTTTCCCTCGCCGGCGCCGCCGCCCTCAGCTTTGCCGCACTGGCACTTGCCGCCTGCCAGTCCAAATCGAACACGACCGTGACCCCTTCCGGGAAGAGCGCATCGCTCAGGGCCATGGAGCAGGTGGCGATCGCCGCCCACAAGTGCTGGATCGCCAGCAAAGACCCGGCCTTCAAGCCGTACCAGATGGCGAACGAACTGAACAATTTCGGCGGCACGCCGCGCTTCCTGCTGGTGCCGGCCAAACATTACGGCGGCAAGCCGCTGCTCGTGGTGCAGGCCACCGGCAATTCCAGCCGCGTCGAGGTGTTCGGCCCGCTGATGGCCGAGCCGCTCGGCGCCCGTATCGGTGCCGACATCGCCCGTTGGCAGGCCGGCAGCGCTGAATGCGGCACGGCCGCGTAAACAGACCGCGCAAACAGGCCGCGCAACGAGCTTTTGTTGTACCGTGAGGACGGCCGTCCTTGCGGAACAAGGTATTTCAGGCTTTAGGAAGAGCCCAAAGCCGAACCGACCGGAAAGTGCGATGACCGTTTCCAACACCCGCCCGATCACCCCGGATCTCGTGGCCGCCCACGGGCTGAAGCCGGACGAATACCAGCGCATCCTCGACCTGATCGGACGCGAGCCGACCTTCACCGAGCTCGGCATTTTCTCGGCCATGTGGAACGAGCATTGCTCGTACAAGTCCTCGAAGAAGTGGCTGCGCACGCTGCCGACCGAGGGCGAGGTTGTGATCCAGGGGCCTGGTGAGAACGCCGGCGTGGTCGACATCGGCGACGGGGACTGCGTGGTCTTCAAGATGGAGAGCCACAACCACCCCTCCTACATCGAGCCGTACCAGGGCGCTGCCACCGGCGTCGGCGGCATATTGCGCGACGTCTTCACCATGGGCGCGCGCCCGATCGCCGCCATGAATGCCCTGCGCTTCGGCGAACCGGCCCACCCCAAGACAAGGCATCTGGTTTCGGGCGTGGTCGCCGGGGTCGGCGGCTACGGCAATTCCTTCGGCGTGCCGACCGTGGGCGGCGAGGTGAATTTCGATGCCCGCTACAACGGCAACATCCTGGTCAACGCCTTTGCCGCCGGGCTCGCCAGGACGGACGGCATCTTCTATTCCAAGGCTTCCGGCGTCGGCCTGCCGGTGGTCTATCTCGGCGCCAAGACGGGCCGCGACGGTGTCGGCGGCGCCACTATGGCCTCGGCCGAATTCGGCGACGACATCGAGGAGAAGCGCCCCACCGTGCAGGTGGGCGACCCGTTCACCGAAAAGTGCCTGCTGGAGGCCTGCCTCGAACTGATGGCGTCCGGCGCCGTGATCGCCATTCAGGACATGGGTGCCGCCGGCCTGACCTGCTCGGCTGTCGAGATGGGCGCCAAGGGCGACCTCGGCATCGAACTGGACCTCGACAAGGTGCCGGTGCGCGAAGAGCGGATGAGCGCCTACGACATGATGCTCTCGGAAAGCCAGGAGCGCATGCTCATGGTGCTCAAGCCCGAAAAGGAGGCCGAGGCCGAGGCGATCTTCCGCAAGTGGGATCTGGACTTCGCGGTGGTCGGCCACACCACCGACGATTTGCGCTTCCGCGTCCTGCATCAGGGCGAGGAGGTCGCCAACCTGCCGATCAAGGACCTCGGCGACCAGGCGCCGGAGTACGACCGCCCCTGGGTGGCGCCGGCCAAGCCCGCGCCGCTGGCAGCCGGCGACGTGCCGCAGGCCGATGTGGCTGATGCGCTGCTGAAGATGCTCGACGGGCCGGACCTTTCCTCGCGCCGCTGGGTGTGGGAGCAATACGACACCCTCATCCAGGGCAACTCGCTGCAGCGGCCGGGCGGCGATGCCGGCGTGGTGCGCGTAGAAGGCCACCCGACCAAGGCGCTGGCCTTCTCCTCCGACGTGACGCCGCGCTATTGCGAGGCCGATCCCTATGAAGGCGGCAAGCAGGCGGTCGCCGAATGCTGGCGCAACCTGACCGCCACAGGCGCCCTTCCGCTCGCGGCCACCGACAATCTCAATTTCGGCAATCCGGAGCGGCCCGAGATCATGGGCCAGTTCGTCCACGCCATCAAAGGTATCGGCGAGGCCTGCCGGGCACTCGGCTTCCCGATCGTTTCGGGCAATGTGTCGCTCTACAACGAGACCAATGGCCGGGGCATCCTGCCCACGCCGACCATCGGCGGCGTCGGCCTGATCGCCGACTGGGCGAGCATGGCGCGCATCGGCTTTGCCGCGGAAGGCCAAACGATCCTGCTCGTCGGCGCACCGGCCGGCTGGGGCTCGCATCTCGGGCAATCCGTCTACATGCGCGATATCCACGGCCGCACGGACGGGCCGCCGCCGCCGGTCGACCTCGGCCACGAAAAGCGCGTCGGCGATCAGGTGCGCGCGATGATCGCGTCACGCATCGTCACCGCCTGTCACGACCTGTCCGACGGTGGGCTGGCGGTGGCGCTGGCCGAGATGGCGATGGCATCCGGCATCGGCGCCTCCGTCGACGCCCCCGCCGGCGCCGACCCGGTGGCCGCCTTCTTCGGCGAGGATCAGGGGCGCTACCTGCTGACCCTTTCGCTCGACCCGAGCGGCAAGGAGTGGCAGGCTGTCGAGGCCGAGTTGAACAAGCTCGGCATTGCCGTCGAACGGATCGGCACCACCGGCGGCAGCGATTTGAAACTCGGGCAGGCGCGTGCCATACCTCTGGAGCAGCTCAAGACTGCTCACGAATCGTGGTTCCCGCGATTCATGGAAGGCTGAACGAGGAATACAGTATGGCAATGGACGCGCGCGACATCGAACGGATGATCAAGGAAGGCATTCCCGATGCCAAGGTGACCATCCGCGACCTTGCCGGCGACGGGGAGCACTATGCCGCAGAGGTGGTGGCAGAAAGCTTCCGCGGCAAGACCCGCGTGCAGCAGCACCAGATGGTCTACGAGGCGCTGAAGGGCAATATGGGCGGCGTGCTGCACGCATTGGCGCTGCAGACCAGCGCGCCGGAGTAAATTCCTCTGCCTCTTTAGAGCGCCGGGCGTCCCTTCGGACGCGCAAAGGACGCTCCAACACTTTGATCGAGCATCGGAATAACCCGAAAACCGAACATTTTTCGGTCCGATGCTCCAGCAGGGGTAGAAGCGGCTCTACCCCTTGGCCCTTACCGCCAGGATCGGCCCCGCCGGATAGTCGCCGCCGACAATCACGCGGCTGCCGTTGGAGAACGTGGACACCGCGCCGTCGAAAAACAGCGCATTCGGACAGCCGAGTGCGTCGCGGAACAGGCGGCCGAAGCTGCCCAGGCTCACCACCGTGCGCGAGACGGCCAGCACCACCGTGCCGTCGGCCCGCACGCCCACGCCGTTGCGGATGTAGCGCGAGGTGCCGTCCTCCAGGAAGCGCGGGTGCAGCTTGCCGTCGATCACCAGCATGGGGCCTGACTGCGTGGCATAGGCGACATCGGGATTTTCCGCCGCGAAGGCGCCGCTTTCCAGCACCCCTGCCCTGCCGTTCCTTGCGACGAAGAACACACCGTTGGGCTTCAGGAAGAAATTGCCGAAGCCGTCGGCGAGATTGAGCGGCGCCTCCTGCCGACCGTTCTCGACGAACAGGCCGACCGGCGACAGATCCTTGTGGTACATACCGGCGTTCATGGCCAGCAGCACCGGCTCGCCCAGTGCCGTCACGGCCCGGGTGAAAGCCTTCACCGACCCGTATGGACGCCCTTGCGCATCCAGGCGGGCCAGCGTCACCTCATAGGCGGCAAGGTCGATCTCGCACACGACATAGCCGACCGATTCGAAATCGACGTCACGGCAGGTTTGCGGCAGGGACGCCTCCGGCTCCGACGGCAGGGGCGAGCGCGGAGAGCGCCACCAGATCATCGCCGCCGCGACCGCCAGCGCGCCGGCGAAGATCGTCGCGAAGTGCCGCTTTTTCATCATCTGTCCGAGGAGTGGAAGCTCGCGTCTCATTTCAGTGCGGATGCCGTCATGCCGGCAAAAGGACAAGCGGCTTGTTTCGAAGCGACTTGGGGGCTATTTGAATGTCATAGTTTGCCGCCTGGCTCCCGCAGGCGTGAAAGGATCGTCCATGAGCGGAATCAACGATTACATCGACAACGAGGTGAAGGGCAACGACGTCGTCCTGTTCATGAAGGGCACGCCCGGTTTCCCGCAATGCGGCTTCTCCGGCCAGGTCGTGCAGATTCTCGACTATGTCGGCGTCGACTACAAGGGCGTCAACGTGCTCGACTCCAGTGAGCTGCGCCAGGGCATCAAGGAATATTCCAACTGGCCGACCATTCCGCAGCTCTACGTGAAGGGCGAGTTCGTCGGCGGCTGCGACATCGTTCGTGAGATGTTCCAGGCTGGGGAACTGCAATCCTTCTTCCAGGAAAAGGGCGTCGCCGTCAAAGGCGCAGCCTGACCGCCAAGCCGACGCGGCGCTGCCGCTCTGCCCGGAAACGGGGTCATGACAGACCGATGCGCCGGCATGCCGGCGCATTTCGTTTGAGATCGGAAAAACCCCATGGATCAGCCACAGGCGGCCCGGCTGTCGATTCCGCGCTGGGAGTTCATCGCGCTGTGCGCGGCGCTGATGGCGCTCAACTCGCTGGCCATCGACATCATGCTGCCGGCGCTGCAGCAGATCGGCGCCAGCCTCGGCGTGGACAATGAGAACCACCGCCAATACGTCATCACCGCCTATATACTCGGCTTCGGCGTCGCCCAGCTTGCCTTCGGTCCCCTCTCGGACCGCTTCGGCCGCCGCCCGCCGCTCATCATCGGCCTCGTCATCTATGTTCTCGCCGCGGCCGCTGCGGCGATCGCGCCAAGCTTCGCCACGCTGCTGCTCTGCCGCCTGGTGCAGGGCATAGGCGCGGCGGCAACGCGCGTCATCTCCGTCTCGATCGTGCGCGATACCTTCGAGGGACGCCGCATGGCCGAGGTGATGTCGCTGATCTTCATGGTGTTCATGGCCGTGCCCGTGGTGGCGCCGGGCATCGGCCAGGTCGTCATGCTGTTCGCGAGCTGGCATTTCATCTTCGTGGCCATGGCCATCGGCGCGCTGGTGATTTCCGCGTGGGGCGTGCTGCGTCTGCCGGAGACGCTGCATCCCGAATATCGCCGTCCGTTGACGGCAAAGGCGGTGCTTGGCGGGTTCCGCATCGTGCTCACCAACCGCATCGCGCTCTGCTACACGCTGGCCAGCACCTTCACCTTCGCGGCCATGTTCGGCTTCATCAACTCCTCGCAGCAGATCTATGTCGGCATCTACGGGGTGGGCGAGATGTTCCCGGTGATCTTCGCCGGCGTGGCCGGGATGATCGCGGTGGCCAACTTCGCCAATGCGAGGCTGGTGGGACGCATTGGCATGCGCCGCCTTTCACAAAGCGCGCTGCTCGCCTTTCTCGGCATCAGCGCGCTTTGGCTCGCCCTGTCGCTGACCGGCCAAATCCCGCTGCTGCTGTTCATCGCCGTCTTCGCCTCGGCGATGATCCCCTTCGCCATGCTGGGTTCCAACTTCAACGCGCTGGCCATGGAACCGCTGGGCGCGCTGGCCGGCACAGCTTCCTCCGTACTCGGCTTCATGCAGACCTTCTTCGGAGGGCTGCTCGGCACGATGATGGGCCAGGCGTTCGACGGCACGGTGACGCCGCTGGCGGCAGGCTTCTGCCTGGTCTCGGTGGGCGCGCTGGCCGCGGTTCTCGTGGCCGAGCGCGGCCGGATGTTCGAGCCGCACAATCCGCCTGTGACGTAGGCGGCTTCGGCTCTCAGCCGGCGGGCGCGAGCCCGGCGAAGTCGAACAGCTTGCGGTCGAGCAGATGCGAGGGGCGCGCGTTGGACAGCGCGCGGATCATCGTGTCCTTGCGGCCGGGCATGCGCTTTTCCATATCCTCCAGCATCGCCTTCATGGCGTTGCGCTGCAGGCCGTCCTGACTGCCGCACAGGTCGCAGGGGATGACGGGAAAGGCCATCGCCGCAGCGAACTTCTCAAGGTCGGCTTCGGCGCAATAGGCAAGCGGCCGCAGCACCATCACGTCGCCCTCGTCGTTGAGCAGCTTGGGCGGCATCGCCGCCAGCCGACCCCCGTGGAACAGGTTCATGAAGAAGGTTTCGAGGATGTCCTCGCGGTGGTGGCCGAGCACCAGCGCCGAGCAGCCCTCCTCGCGCGCGATGCGGTAGAGATGCCCGCGCCGCAGCCGTGAGCACAGCGAGCAATAGGTGCTGGTTTCGGGCAGCTTGCCGGTGACGATCGAATAGGTGTCCTGATATTCGATGCGATGCGCGATGCCGTTGGCATCCAGGTAGTCCGGCAGGATGTGCTTCGGAAAATTCGGCTGGCCCTGATCGAGATTGCAGGCCAGCAGGTCCACCGGCAGCAGGCCGCGCCATTTCAGGTCGAGCAGCAATGCCAGCAGTCCGTAGGAATCCTTGCCGCCCGAAAGCGCCACCAGCCAGCGGCCGCCGGGCTTCAGCATCGAAAAATCGTCGATGGCCTGCCGCGCCTGCCGCAACAAGCGCTTGCGCAGCTTGTTGAACTCCACCGAGGGCGGCGCAGCGCGGAACAGCGGGTGACAGCCGGATTCGGCGTCGTCGGGCTCGATCTGTGCCGGCAGCATGTTCATGGCGCATCGCCTTCAGGTTTCGCAGGCGTCCGCATTAGACCACGATGCCGAAAAGTGTGAAGCGGTTTTCGGACGATATCATGGTCTATCTAATTGATTTTGCCGCATGTATGCGACGCCGAGTGATTCCACTTGGCTGCAACATGCTCTAGCCGACATGCCGGCCAAAGAAAAGGCCGCCCCGAGGGACGGCCTTGCAGGTCCGGAATGGAAACCGATCAGCGCGAATAGAATTCGACGACCAGGTTGGGCTCCATCTGCACCGCGAAAGGCACGTCGGCGAGGCCGGGCACGCGGGCGTAGGTGGCGACCATCTTGTTGTGGTCGACTTCGATGTAGTCCGGCACGTCGCGCTCGGCCAGGCCCACGGCCTCCAGCACCATGACGAGCTGCTTCGACTTCTCGCGCACCTCGATCACGTCGCCCGGCTTGCAGCGGTACGAGCCGATGTTGACGCGGCGGCCGTTGACGTTGACATGGCCGTGGTTGACGAACTGGCGCGCGGCGAAGATCGTCGGCACGAACTTGGAACGATAGACGATGGCGTCGAGGCGCGACTCCAGCAGGCCGATCAGGTTCTCGGAAGCGTCGCCCTTGCGGCGGTTGGCCTCCTCGTAGGTCTTGCGGAACTGCTTTTCAGAAATGTCGCCGTAGTGGCCCTTCAGCTTCTGCTTGGCGCGGAGCTGCAGGCCGAAGTCGGACAGCTTGCCCTTGCGGCGCTGGCCGTGCTGGCCGGGACCGTATTCGCGCTTGTTGACCGGCGACTTCGGGCGGCCCCAGATGTTCTCGCCAAGGCGGCGGTCGAGTTTGTACTTTGCGGATTCGCGCTTGCTCATCGCATTCCCTTTCAAACAAGATACCCACGGCCCCATGACCGCGGGGAAGGAAACGCGCCCTCCTCTGGCCTCCATTTTCGAGACCTGACAGGATTATCCGCGCACAGCGACGGACCATCCACGGGACACGTCAAACGAAACAACCGGGCTTTGCGGCCCGGTGCTTCGCGGGTTTCACTAGAGGGGTTGGAGCCGGCTGTCAAGCAGATCGGCCGCAAACGGCGGCTCGGTCAGTGCTCGGACTTCTTGTTCGGCAAACCTTTGCGCTTGGTCTCGGCGAATTCCTCGAGCTGCTTCTCGCTCATGGATTCATACATCTGCTTGGACGCGCCGCGAAGCTCGCTTTTCTTCGTCTCGCCGCGTTTGGCCGACAGGGCCGCGCCGGCGGCCTTTTGCTGGGCCTTGGAAGTGGCAGGCATGGCATTTCTCCCTTTTAAGAAGGGAGAAAAACGCATCCCGAAGGCCAACGTTCCCGATTTTCGTTCAAATCGCTCCCGGCTCAAGCGACCGCGAGGCCGAATCCCTGCATCAGCCTGCGCGTGGCGAAATCGCTGCGGCCGGACGTGAAGACGGCGAGGTCGGCGCCGCCGCCCGCGCCAAGGCCGGCGCCGGGCTCCATCTGCTTGAGCAGCGACAATGCGCGCCGCGCGATCGCTTCGGCGGGGTCCAGCCAGTCCACCGGCCAAGGCGCGGTCTTGCGCATGCGGTTCACCAGGAAGGGATAATGCGTGCAGCCGAGAACCACGATGTCGGTACGGGCACCGTCCTTCTCGATGAAGCAGGGGGCGATCTCGGCGCGCACGACCTCCTCGTCGACGAAACCCTCGCGCATATAGGTTTCGGCAAGGCCCGCCAGCCTGTCGGAACCGACCAGGCGCACATGGCACTTCTGCGCCCATTTCTCGATCAGGTCGCGCGTGTATTGCCGCTTCACCGTGCCCGGCGTGGCCAGCACCGAGACGAGGCCGGAGCGGGTACGCTCGGCCGCCGGCTTGATGGCCGGCACCGTGCCGACGAAGGGATGGCCGGGGAACTTCCGGCGCAGGGCATCGATGACCAGCGTCGAGGCCGTATTGCAGGGAATGACCGAGAGTTCCGGCTGGTATTTCGCCAGCAGGGTGCCGAACAGGTCGAGGATGCGGGCGGACAGGGCCGCCTCTTCCCACCCGCCATAGGGAAAGGCGGCGTCGTCGGCCACATAGACGAAACGGCGGTCCGGCATCAGCACCCGCGCCTCGCGCAGCACGGTGAGCCCGCCGATGCCGGAATCGAACATCAGCACCGGCCGCCGTTCAGTCATCCCTGGCTCCCCCCTCCGGCGCTTCGGCTTCGCCATGGGCGTCGCGGTCGGCCTTGGCCTTGCGCTCGGGATAACCGGCGCCGCGCGGCACCTTAGGCGAGAAATAGTCGAGCGAGGCGATCACGCCGCGCAGCACCCTCAGCTCCGGCTCGGCAAAGCCGGCCCGGGTCAGCACGGCGCGCAGATTGTCCACCATTTTCGGCTTCTTCTCCGGCGGGCGGAAATAGCCGCGCGCCTCCAGCGCCGCCTCCAGATGCTCGAACAGCCCGTGCAACTGCTCCTTGCTGGCGGGCGACATGTCGGGGCCGGAAAAATTTGTCGCCGTCTCGTCTTCCAGGCCGGACTTCATCCACTCATAGGACATCAGCAGCACCGCCTGGGCGATGTTGAGCGAGGCGAAGCTAGGATCGACCGGAAAAGTGACGATCTCGTCGGCCAGGCCGACTTCCTCATTGTCGAGGCCGAAGCGCTCGCGTCCGAACAGGATGCCCGTGCGCTGCCCGGCCGCCCCGCGCGCCCTCAGCGCCCTGCCCGCCTCCACCGGCCCGCGCACGGGCTTGAAGCCGTCGCGCTCGCGCGCGGTGGTGGCGAAGACGAAATTGAGATCGGCGATCGCCGACGGCAGATCGGAGAATACCCTGACGGCATCGATGACATGGTCGGCGCGGCTGGCGGCGGCACGCGCCTTCTCGCTCGGCCAACCGTCGCGCGGGTTGACCAGGCGCAGCTCCGTCAGTCCGAAATTGGCCATGGCGCGCGCCACCATGCCGATGTTCTCGCCAAGCTGCGGCTCGACCAGGACGATGGCCGGCCCGGCGGTGGATTTTGCGGTGGTCTTGCTGGAGGACATGCTCTCAATGAATTGCGGTTTGCGGCATTTTTCCGCGTCCCTGACATATTCGGCCGGGAAAATGAAGCTTTTCCAAAGATAGGCCGACTTTATTCCGAAAGGAGGCGCGCTGCGCCGGGACGCCGTTTGCACCCCCTCACCCGCTTTGATATAGGGGCCGCAGCCCGGCCGAGCCCTTCAGGCAAAGCCGTTCCAGATTTCCAGCAACGAGGCGTTTTTCCATGGCGAAGATCAAGGTGGCGAACCCGGTCGTCGAGCTCGACGGCGACGAGATGACCCGCATTATCTGGCAGTTCATCAAGGACAAGCTGATCCACCCCTATCTCGACATCGACCTGGAATATTACGACCTCAGCGTCGAGCATCGCGACGCCACCGACGACCAGGTGACGATCGACGCCGCCAACGCCATCAAGAAGCACGGCGTCGGCGTCAAATGCGCCACCATCACCCCCGACGAGGCGCGCGTGGAGGAATTCAAGCTCAAGAAGATGTGGAAGAGCCCCAACGGCACCATCCGCAACATCCTGGGCGGCACCATCTTCCGCGAGCCGATCATCATGAAGAACGTGCCGCGCCTGGTGCCCGGCTGGACCAAGCCGATCGTCGTCGGCCGTCATGCCTATGGCGACCAGTACCGCGCCACCGACTTCCGCTTCCCGGGCAAGGGCAAGCTGACGATCAAGTTCGTGGGCGAGGACGGCACCACGATCGAGCACGACGTGTTCGACGCTCCCGGCTCGGGCGTCGCCATGGCCATGTACAACCTCGACGAATCGATCCGCGAGTTCGCCCGCGCCTCGCTGAACTACGGGCTGCTGCGCAACTATCCCGTCTACCTGTCGACCAAGAACACCATCCTGAAGGCCTATGACGGCCGCTTCAAGGACCTCTTCCAGGAAGTCTACGAGGCAGAGTTCAAGGAGGAGTTCGAGAAGCGCAAGATCTGGTACGAGCACCGCCTGATCGACGACATGGTGGCCTCCAGCCTCAAGTGGTCGGGCGGCTACGTCTGGGCCTGCAAGAACTATGACGGCGACGTGCAGTCCGACACCGTCGCGCAGGGCTTCGGCTCGCTCGGCCTGATGACCTCGGTGCTGATGACGCCGGACGGCAAGACCGTGGAAGCCGAGGCCGCGCACGGCACGGTGACCCGTCACTATCGCCAGCACCAGAAGGGTCAGGAGACCTCGACCAACTCGATCGCCTCGATCTTCGCCTGGACGCGTGGCCTCGCCCACCGCGCCAAGCTGGACGACAATGCCGAACTGAAGCGCTTTGCCGAGACGCTGGAGAAGGTCTGCATCCAGACCGTCGAGTCCGGCTTCATGACCAAGGACCTGTCGCTGCTGATTGGCCCCGATCAGCCGTGGCTGTCGACGACCGGCTTCCTCGACAAGATCGACGAGAACCTCCAGAAGGCGATGGCGTAAGCGCGGCGCCTGCCGTATCGGCTGAACGAACCGGGGCCTTCCGCGACTTCACTAAAGCCGCAGAAGGCCCCTTTTCATATCCGGATTGCGCAAAGCGCGAGACCTATCACCTGCCGAGCGCTTCCAGCAGCCGCACCGCGGCCATGAAGTCGCGCTTGCGCATCGCGCGACGAGCGATGGCCTCCGAATCCTGGCCCCAATGCTCGATCTGCCAGTCTTCGTCGACATGCGCCGCCTGCCAGGCTTCCTCGGCGTCCAGTTCGCCACGCTCCACGGCAAGCGCCAGCAGCGCCGAACCGGTCAGCGAGGTCATGAGATGGATGGCGGCGAGCCTGAGCGGCTGCGGCCGCTGGGCCAGATGCGCGCCGAGAACGGCGATCGACTCGCGCGGCTGCTCGACATGGATCACCCCCTCGGCAAGGTTGAAGCGGGCGCCGAGCGCCGCACGCACCCAGTCCAGCACCGGGTCCCAGTGCCGGTTCTGGCGGTTGACCAGCCCTTCCGGGCCGTCGGCGCGGTAGCACAGAAGGTCCGTCGCGGAAAACCTCAAAATGTCTTCCAGAACCGCCTGCGGATCGGCGGCAACGCCGTCCAGAGCGGTATTGACCAGCCGCAGCACCGGCATGGTGACAGGGTCGACGACATCTTCCTGCGCGCCGAATTCCTCGGCCACCAGCGCGGCGGCCGCCTCGCTCGGAAGCGCCAGCAGCGCCTTGCCAGGCGTGCGCACCGGCCTGCCGTCGAGATGCACGCCAAAGCCGTCCTCGCCAGGCACGACGGCCGCCTGCTCGTAGAAGCGCTTCGGCAGCGGCGTCTTCATCTGGATCTGCGCCCGGCGTACCGGATCGGGATCGGAAAGCTGCCGGCCGGCTTCCAGATCGCTCAAAATGTCGCGCATGGTATCTCCTATCCGGGCAAGTAACGCCGCCCCGGCCGGCTGACCAGAACCAGCCCGGCGGCGATCAGCGCCAGCGCCACGAAGATGCGCCCGTCCAGTGGTTCGCCCAGGAAAATCGCCCCGCACAACACGCCGAACACCGGCGAGAGAAAGACGAAACTCGTCAGGCTGCTAGCGGGATAGCGACCCAGCATCCAGAACCACAGCACATAGCTGAAGGTAACGATATAGACGCCCTGGAACAGCAGCGCCAGCACTGGCAGGGTCGAGATGGTGCGGATCGGCGTGCCGTCAAGAGGCAGCGCAATCAGGCCGACGGCGATGGCGCCGGCAAGCTGGTAGAGCAGCGTCTTTTCCGCGCCGATGCGGGCGAGGTTCGAGCGCTTGATGACGACATTGCTCAGTGCCCAGAAAAATCCTGCCAGAAGGCTCAGCAAGTCTCCGACCAGTGTGCCGTCCATGCCGCCGTCAAGCTTGTCGAAGAACATCGCCACCAGCCCGGCAAAGGCGAGGGTCAGGCCGAGCAGCTTGCGTTGCGTGATGCGCTCGCCGAGAAGGAAATGCCCCAGCAGAAGCACCCAGAACGGCATGGTGTTCACGAGCAGCGTGTTGTTCGCCACCGTCGTGCGTTCCAGCCCGACATAGAGCAGCAGGAACTCCAGGCCGAACAGCAGGCCGGCAAGAGCGCCGGCCCCCAAGGTGCCGTCGCGCCGGAACAGCGGAACGCCGCGCCACCGGCACCAGGCAAGCACCAGCGCACCGCCGATGACCGATCGGCCTATGGACAGGACCACCGGGCTGAAGCCGGAATAGGAAACCTTCGCCGCGACATAGTTGAACCCCCAGGAAAAGGTCAGGAAGACCATGAGGGCAGCGGCGGTCATGTCGATGGAACTGCGTTGCGCCGGCACGGCACCGCCGCTCATGGGTCCGGTTCCGCCGTGGCGTCTTCGAAACCCAGCAGGTTCCAGCTCTGGCGCATATGCGGCGGCAGCGGCGCGGTGACATCGACCTTGCCGCCGGACGGATGGGGAATGACGATGCGGCGCGCGTGCAGGTGCAGCCGGTTCTGCATGCCACCCGGGAAATCCCAGTTGGTGTCGGCCTCGAAATATTTCGGATCGCCGATGATCGGACAACCGATATGGGCGGCATGGACGCGCAACTGGTGGGTGCGTCCCGTATAGGGCTCCATCTCCAGCCAGGACAGCGCCTGCGCCGCCTGCTCGACCACGCGATAGTAGGACACGGCGTGGTCGGCGCCCTTCTCGCCATGCTTTGCGACGCGCACGCGGTCGCCGTCGGGCGTCTGCTCCTTCACCAGCCAGGTGGAAATCTTGTCCTCGCGCTTGGCCGGCACGCCCTTGACCAGCGCCCAGTAGGTCTTCTTGGTCTCGCGCGCACGGAACGCCTCTGAAAGCTTCATGGCAGCAAGGCGCGTGCGCGCCACCACCAGCACGCCGGACGTGTCGCGGTCGAGCCGGTGGACGAGACGCGGCTTCTCGCCCTTCTTGTTGCGCCAGGCTTCCAGCATGTCGTCGACATTGCGGGTCACGCCGGAGCCGCCCTGCACGGCAAGCCCCGCCGGCTTGTTGAAGACGAAGACCTTGTCGTCTTCATGCAGCAGCATCTTGGCCAGAACGTCGGCGTCGCCCTGATTGCGGATCGAATGGCCGGTGAGTTGGCCCTCGCCCTTCCTGTCCACTTCAAGCGGGGGAATGCGGATCACCTGCCCCGGTTCGACGCGCGTATCGGACTTCGCACGGCCGCCATCGATGCGCACCTGGCCGGAGCGCAGCAGTTTCTGCAAATGGCCGAAGCCCAGCCCGGGATAGTGGGCCTTGAACCAGCGGTCGAGCCGCATGCCCGCCTCGTCGGCCTCAACCGTGATCTGTTCGACGCCTGCCATGTCTCTCTGCCGCCTGCCTTCGACGGCCAGATAGCACTATGAAACGGTTCTGACGAGCCAGAGACCCAGAAACAGGGCAAGAATCGCGCCGACGACGCTGGCCAGCATATAGCCGAGAGCCGGCAGTGCCGAACCACGCTCCCAGAGCGCCGCGAAATCCAGCGAGAAGGAAGAAAACGTCGTGAAGCCGCCGAGCACGCCGGTGGCCACGAACAGGCGCAGCTCGTTCGAGGCGCCGAAGCGGCGCGCCAGAATTTCGATGAACGCGCCCATGGCGAAGGAGCCGGCGATGTTGATGAGCATGGTGCCCCACGGAAAGTGGGGTCCCCACAGGCGCAGCGCCCCCAGGCCGGCGAGATGGCGCGCCGAAGCGCCGAGAGCGCCGCCGATGGCGACGAGCAGGACATGATACATGTGACGCCGCGGCCTCACTCCGGTGCTTCAAGGAAGGACCGCACCGGAACCGGCGCGGCCGCGGCCGCATCAGGCGGCCTCGGTCTTTTTCGGCTTGCTGGATCCGATCATCTTCCAGTTCTTGTAGAAGATGGAATTGATGCGCTCGACGCTCACCGACACCAACGCCAGAAGGGCCGAGATCAGCCCGGGCACCGGCGACGGCCGGACGATATCCATGAAAACGCAATAGCGGCGGCCGTCATATTCGTTGACCGAACGGTGCAGCAGCGTGTCGTCGAAGATGAATAGCGGGTTGTCGTGCCAGTAGTTCTTGACGTTGCCGCATTGCACGAAAATCTCGGCATTCACCGGAATGAGATTGTAGAGCACGCGCAGGCTCAGCCGCAGCGGGCCGAAATGCCATGAAGTCGATTCGCGGCCGGAAAACACGGAGACCGCGATCGTCTTGACGTATTTGAAATCCTTGTTGAATTCAGCCACGTTGTCGATCTTGTGCTTGCCGTACCATTGGTAGACATACATGCCGCGCCGGCCCGAGCCGAAGGCCGCGTCGATGTCGGCGATGATCTCGTTGCGGCGCTCCTTGAAGGTGCCGAGCACCTCCTCCACCTCGGCCCGGCAGTCCGGCGGAAGCTGGTCCAGCTTCCACACGCCGTGATTGCGGTAACTGAGAAGATCGACCAGCAGGTTGAACGGCGAAAGCAGCCAGGTGAACATGCCGTTGCCCATGAAGTAGAGGGTGAACAGCCGCGGGTCCTTCCGGTCGTTGCGCAACACGTCGATCAGCCCGCAGACGAGGAAGACGATCGTGATGATGGGAATGAAGTAGAGCGCGACCACCAGGACGGGGATCGCAATGGCAAGCTTGCGTATCAGTTTGCGCTGGTCTTTCGTCATCCGCTCATGGCTCCGGGACGTTTAAACCTCAGTGGCGATTTCGGCAGACTATTCCTTTTTGCGCCGGGCTCCAAGCGGCCCTACTTGTCGGCGCGTTCCTTGCGCAGCTTCGACCAATAATCCAGCCGCTTCCTGATCTCGCGCTCGAAACCGCGCTCGGGTGGGTCGTAGAAGGTCTGGCGGCCCATCTTCTCGGGAAAATAGTCCTGCCCGGAAAAGGCGTCGGGTTCGTCGTGGTCATAGAGGTAGCCGGCGCCGTAATCCTCTTGCTTCATCAGCTTGGTCGGCGCATTGAGGATGTGCTTGGGCGGCAGCAGCGAACCGTGCTCCTTGGCCGCGCGCGTCGCAGCCTTGAAGGCGGTGTAGACCGCGTTCGACTTCGGCGCCGTCGCCAGATAAACGCAGGCCTGGGCAAACGCCAGTTCGCCTTCCGGCGAGCCGAGATAGTCGTAGGCGTCCTTGGCGGCATTGGCGATCACCAGCGCCTGCGGATCGGCAAGGCCGATATCCTCCACCGCCATGCGCACCAGCCGGCGTCCGAGATAGAGCGGGTCCTCGCCCGCATCGAACATGCGCGCCAGATAATAAAGCGCGGCATCCGGGTCCGAGCCGCGCACGGATTTGTGCAGGGCCGAGATCAGATTGTAATGGCCGTCCTGACCCTTGTCGTAGATCGGCGCGCGGCGCTGGACGATGCGCTGCAGCCCCTGCGGGTCGAAGAGCTCGCCCGGCTTGGCGGCGCGCCACACCTCCTCGGCCAGCGTAAGCGAAGCGCGGCCGTCGCCATCGGCCATGCGCACCAGCATCGCCCTGGCCTCGGCATCGAGCGGCAGAGGGCTTCCCTGCTCCTCCTCGGCGCGGGCAAGCAGCTTGGCGATGCTGTCTTCCCCCAGCGCCTGGAAAACCAGCACGCGCGCGCGAGACAGGAGCGCGGCGTTCAACTCGAAGGACGGGTTTTCCGTGGTGGCGCCAACCAGCACCACCGTGCCGTCTTCCATGACCGGGAGGAAACTGTCCTGCTGGGCACGGTTGAAACGATGGATTTCGTCCACGAACAGCAGCGTCTGCCGGCCGTTGGCGCGGCGCAGGCGCGCGGTCTCGAACACCTTCTTCAGGTCGGCCACGCCGGAAAAGATGGCCGAGATCTGCTCGAAGGCGAGATGGGTCTCGCCCGCCAGAAGACGCGCCACCGTGGTCTTGCCGGTGCCGGGCGGGCCCCAGAAGATCATTGAGCCCAGCGAGCCGGACGCGATCATGCGCGTCAGCACCCCGTCGGACCCGGTCAGATGGTCCTGACCCACGACCTCGGCCAGCGTCTTCGGCCGCAACCGGTCGGCCAGGGGCTGGCCGGGCGGCGCCTTGCGCGGTTCGTCGCGTGCGAAGAGATCAGCCATGGCTATATCGGCGAGCTGTGGTTCGAGCGGAAAAGCTGTTCCGCATTATCTAGGGTCCTGACCCTAGTAACGCAGCACCTGTTGCAAAAGCTGCCCGTCGCGCTCGACGCTGAAACGCCACCAGCGCGTGTTCTGCTGCGAAATCAGGGCAAGTTTCTGAGGGGTGTCGATTGTCTGGCCGTTGACCTCGCGCACGATGTCGCCGGGCTGGAAGCCGAAGCCGGCAGCCGGGGAGTTCGGCGCGATATCCGTTATCACCACCCCCGTGCTGGCACTGCCGACATTGAGCTGTTGCGCAAGCCGCGGCGAGAGTTCGGCCACCTTGGCGCCGGCAAAGGGGCTGCGACCGGGCAGCAGCACCGGCGGCGCGTTTTCGCCGGCCGGCGCGCGCTCCAGTTCGATCTCGACCTTTTCGGTCTTGCCCTTGCTCAGCACCTCCAGTTCGGCCTTCGAGCCGATCGGCGCGGTGGCCAGCCGGTAGCCCAGCGCGTCCACGCCCTCGAGCGGCGCGCCGTTGAAGGCCAGAACCACGTCGCCGGCCTTCAGCCCGGCCTTGGCCGCAGGTGCGTCTTCCTGCACGTTGGACACCAGGGCGCCGCGCGGCGCGTCCATGCCGAGGGATTCCGCGATCTGCGGCGTCACTGGCTCGAAGCCGGCGCCGATATAGGGCCGCTCGAAGAACTCCCGGCCGGCCTTGGCCGCCTCCAGGAAGGCGCGCACCATGTTGGACGGAATGGCAAAGCCGATGCCGATGGAGCCGCCGCCCCGGGAGAAGATGGCGGTGTTGATGCCCACCACCTGCCCTTCCATGTTGATGAGCGCGCCGCCGGAATTGCCGGGATTGATGGCCGCGTCGGTCTGGATGAAGAAGCCGGAATCGGAAATGCCGACAGGCGAGCGCGCCAGGGCGGACACGATGCCGCTGGTGACGGTCTGCCCGACGCCGAAGGGATCGCCGATCGCCAGCACGAGGTCGCCGACCTGGAGCGCATCGGAATCCCCGATCGCGACGACCGGGAAGGGCTTGTCGGACTCGATCTTGAGCACCGCCAGATCGACCGACTGGTCCTTGAGCAGGATCTTGCTGGTGAATTCGCGTCCGTCCGAGGTGGAGACCTTCACCTCGTCGGCGTTCTGGATGACATGGTAGTTGGTGACGATGAGGCCGCTCGGGTCGACCAGCACGCCCGAGCCAAGCGACGCCTGCGCGCGCGGCCGGGAAGGCCCGAAGAACTGTTCGAAGAACGGATCGCCTGCAAAAGGCGAAACCACCTTGGCCGTCTGCGAGGCGTAGACGTTGACCACGGCCGGCGCGGTCTGCTTGACCAGCGGCGCAAAGGAAAGCTGTATCTCCTCGCGGCCGAAGGGCACGCGCCGGTCTGCCCCCGCGTTCTTGTCGGCGCCCTCCACACCGCGCAGCAGGTCGGTCAGCACGTCCGAGAGACCGGGCTGGCTGTCCTGGGCCACGGCCGCCCCTATGCCGAGCGGCGCGGCAACAGCCATGAGGCCACAGACCAGGACGGGAAAGAGCCACTTGGCGCGCATCGCGAATCCTCCGGGACGAAGTCGGCGCCATTGTCGCGACGATTGTGCAAAATGAAAGGCTTATCGCGATTTTTTTACTCGCCCCTAAAGCCGCGCGAAAAGGCCCCGGTCCGCTGGAGCCGGGGCCTTCTCTTCCGGGTGGCTAAGGATGTACGGCCGTAGGCCGTTCAGATGGCGATCTTGCCACCGCCCTGCCTGGTGATGGCGACCACGGCGGGCCGCACAGGCATGTCCGGCTTGAAGTCCGGCCAACGGGTGGACAGGTCTTCGTAATAGGAAGGCCGGCCGAATGCTTCCCAGTCCGGGCCGCCGTCGCCCGGATGCTGGACGGCGACGAAGGCGGTCTCGTCATCCGGCGTGAAAAGCGGGCCGCACATTTCCGCCCCGACCGGCACGCGGAAGAAGAGCTTGGACGTCGCGCGCGCGCCGCCCTCGGTGTCGACCGCCCAAAGGCCGTCCGTGCGGCCGGTTTCCTTGGCATTGTTGCCGTCGGTGGCGACCCAGAGCCGGCCGGCCGAATCGACCGCGCAATTGTCGGGCATGCCGAACCAGCCGCTCGCGGTGGTGTCGGTGGAGAAGGAAGCGCCGACATCGGCCACGGACGGATCACCGCATTTCAGCAGGATCTCCCACTTGCCCCTGGCAGCGGCGAAATCGCCTTCATCCTCGGCGATCTCGATGATGTGGCCGAAGGCGTTCCTGGCACGCGGATTGGCCGCGTCCACCTGATCGTCCTTGCGCTTGGTGTTGTTGGTCAGCATGACATAGACCTTGCCGTTGACGCCGTTCGGCTGGACGTCCTCCGGCCGGTCCATCTTGGTGGCGCCGAGCAGATCTGCCGCGCGGCGGGTCTCGATCAGGACGTCCGCCTGGCTGTCGAAGCCGTTTTCGGCCGTCAGCGGGCCCTGGCCGAATACGACGGGCAGCCATTCCACCGCGCCGTCCTCGGAGAACCTGGCGACATAAAGGGTGCCGTCGTCCAGCAGATCCATGTTGGCGGCGCGATTGTCCGGGTCGAACCTGCCGGCCGTGACGAACTTGTAGACATAGTCGAAGCGCTCGTCGTCACCGAGATAGAAGACCACGCGCCCGTCCCTGGAAACGATGGATTCGGCGCCCTCATGCTTGAAGCGGCCGAGCGCGGTGCGCTTCTTCGGCATCGAGGTCGGGTCGTCGACGTCCACCTCCACGATCCAGCCGAAGCGGTTCGGCTCGTTGGGCTCCTTGGACAGGTCGAAGCGATCGTAGTGCGCGCCCCACTCGTAGGCGCCTTCCGGAACGCCGTAGCGCTTGTAGTTGGCCGCCTCCTTGTGGCCCTCGGGCAGCGAGCCATTGAAATAGCCGTGGAAGTTCTCTTCCGCCATGACATAGGTGCCCCAGGGCGTGACGCCGCCGGCGCAATTGTTGAGCGTGCCGATCACCCTGGTCCCCGAAGCATCGGCGTTGGTCTTGACACGGTCGTGCCCGGCGACCGGCCCCGAAAGCTCCATCTCCGTGTTGGCAGTGATGCGGCGGTTCAGCTTGCCGTCGCGCACCACCTTCCACTTGCCGCCTTCCTTGCGGATCTCGACCACGGTGCCGCCATGCGCGGCCATCTCGACATCGACCTGTTCCTTGCTGAGCGGCGCAAGCTCCAGGTCCTTCTTGCCGTCCTTGTCCACCACCTTCACGATGCCGGGGAACATCAGGTGCGGGTTCGTATACTCGTGATTGACAACGAGGAGGCCGTGCTCTGCCGAACCCTCGATCGGGATATAGCCGACATAGTCGTTGTTGTAGCCGAACTGTTTCGACTGGGCCTCTGCCGCCTGGCTCGCCGGATCGAACTCCGGAGCGTCGGAGAACAGCGGATCGCCCCAGCGCAGCAGCACGTCGGCGTCATAGCCGGCAGCGACGTGATGCTTGTCGTCGATGCCCGCCTCGACCTCGTCGAAGACGAAGGCGGACCCATTGTCGGCGCGTGCTTTCTCGGCCGAGAGCAGCGCAACCGGGCCGACGGTGGCCGCTATCGCCGACACGGCGAGCGAGCCCTGGAGGAAGCCCCGGCGAGAAAAGCGCGCGGCAATGATCTCGCCCATCGTGCGGTTTTCGGTGGCATTGCTGCCCGGGCCGTCGCTTTCTTCGAGCAGGCTGGTGCGGAAATGGGCGTGCTGCATCTCGTCGGACATGGCTGGATCTCCATCTGGCTGGCATTTCGAGCCTGTCCGTAGAGGCCGCCCGTAACAGGTTGATGACGAGGCCGCCGCCTCCCGTGGATGAAGGAGGCGCGCCGCATCGAGCCGCACAACTTGCCTTCCGCCCGAAACGCGTGGCGGCGCGGGAAAGGGCCAAAGAAAAAGGGGCCGCGAGGGCCCCTTCCTGTCGTGGTGCTGAAGATAGCGATTATGCCGCTTCGGCTTCCTCGTTGCCGCCTTCGGCCTCAAGCCGGGCGCGGTCGGCCGCACCCTTTGCCGAGGTGTCGCGGTCGACGAACTCGATCACCGCCAGCGGGGCGTTGTCGCCGTGGCGGAAGCCCGCCTTCATGATGCGCAGGTAGCCGCCGTTGCGGGTGGCGTAGCGCGGCGCGAGCGTGTCGAACAGGCGCTTGACCACCGACTCGTTGCCGATCTGGGCGATGACCTGACGGCGGGCGTGCAGGTCGCCGCGCTTGCCGAGGGTGACGAGCTTCTCGACGATCGGACGCAGGTCCTTCGCCTTCGGCAGGGTGGTGACGATCTGCTCATGCTCGATGAGCGAGACGGCGAGGTTGGCGAACATCGCCTTGCGGTGGCTGGAACTGCGGGAAAACCGGCGGCCTTTGAAACCGTGGCGCATGGCTCTTTTCCTTCTTTAGCTTGTCAAGAGGCCACGGCCTCTGATGGTTTTCCGCATGGCCGTCGGACCGGCGCGCCGGTCCTTGGCACCATGCTCTATTCAGGTTCAGTACTGGTCTTCGTAGCGCTTGGCGAGATCTTCGATGTTCTCCGGCGGCCAATCCGGCACTTCCATGCCGAGGTGCAGGCCCATGGCCGCCAGCACTTCCTTGATCTCGTTCAGCGACTTGCGGCCGAAGTTCGGGGTGCGCAGCATCTCGGCTTCGGTCTTCTGGATCAAGTCGCCGATATAGACGATGTTGTCGTTCTTCAGGCAGTTGGCCGAACGCACCGAAAGCTCCAGCTCGTCCACCTTCTTGAGCAGCGCCGGGTTGAAGGCAAGCTCGGTGACGGCCTCGGCCGCGGCTTCCTTCTGGGGCTCCTCGAAGTTGACGAACAGGCCGAGCTGGTCCTGCAGGATACGGGCGGCAAAAGCCACCGCATCCTCGCCGGAGATCGAACCGTCGGTCTCGATGGCCATGGTCAGCTTGTCATAGTCGAGAACCTGGCCCTCGCGGGTGTTCTCGACCTTGTAGGAGACCTTCTTGACCGGCGAGTAGAGCGAGTCGACCGGGATGAGACCGATCGGCGCGTCCTCGGCACGGTTGCGCTCCGCCGGCACGTAGCCCTTGCCGGTGTCGACCGTGAACTCCATGCGGATCTCGGCGCCCTCGTCCAGGGTGCAGATGACGTGCTCGGGGTTCAGGATCTCGACGTCGCCCACTGTCTGGATGTCGCCCGCGAGAACGGCGCCCGGACCCTGCTTGCGCACGACCATGCGCTTGGGGCCCTCGCCTTCCATCTTGATGGCGATTTCCTTGATGTTGAGAACGATGTCGGTCACGTCCTCGCGAACGCCGGCGATCGACGAGAACTCATGCAGCACGCCGTCGATCTGGACGGCGGTGACTGCGGCGCCGCGCAGCGACGACAAAAGCACGCGGCGCAGCGCGTTGCCCAGAGTGAGACCGAAGCCCCGCTCCAGCGGCTCGGCCATCAGCGTGGTCAGCGTCTTGCTCTTGGACGAGAACTCGATCTTGTTGGGCTTGATCAGTTCCTGCCAGTTTTTCTGGATCATGTTGCCTTCCTTCCGTTAACCCGCCACCATCCAATCGTGACGGGCGACCTGGAAAGCCAGTGGAGCGCCTCGCGGCGCCCCACGGCGGTTCATTGTTTGTCAGACGCGGCGCTTCTTGCGCGGGCGGCAGCCATTGTGCGGGATCGGCGTGACGTCGCGGATCGAAGTGATGGTGAAGCCGGCGGCCTGAAGCGCGCGCAGAGCCGACTCACGACCCGAGCCAGGACCGCAGACCTCGACCTCAAGGGTACGCATGCCATGCTCCTGCGCCTTCTTGGCGGCATCCTCGGCGGCCATCTGGGCCGCGAACGGGGTGGACTTGCGCGAGCCCTTGAAGCCTTGAGCACCCGCCGACGACCAGGCGATCGCATTGCCCTGCGCGTCGGAGATGGTGATCATGGTGTTGTTGAAGGTGGAATTCACGTGGGCGATGCCCGAAGAAATGTTCTTGCGCTCGCGGCGGCGAACGCGGGTGGCTTCCTTGGCCATGATTTTCCTTTCGATTGATCTCTACGCCGCCGTAATTCCAGCGGCTACACCAGACGGTGAATGGTGAATGGGAAAATGGTAAATGGTCAAAACCGCCATTCACCATTCACTATTTCACCATTCGCCAGATTATTTCTTCTTGCCTGCAATCGCCTTGGCCGGACCCTTGCGGGTGCGCGCATTGGTGTGCGTGCGCTGGCCGCGCACCGGCAGCGAGCGGCGGTGACGCAGGCCGCGGTAGCAGCCGAGGTCCATCAGCCGCTTGATGTTCATCGACACTTCGCGGCGCAGGTCGCCCTCGACCTGGTAGTCGCGGTCGATGGCCTCGCGGATCGCAAGCACCTCGGCGTCGGTGAGCTGGTTGACGCGGCGCTCGGCCGGGATACCGACCTTGTCGATGATCTCCTGGGCGAACTTCTTGCCGATGCCGTGAATGTACTGAAGCGCGATGACGACGCGCTTGTTGGTCGGGATGTTGACGCCGGCTATACGAGCCATTTTCTTCTCTTTCTCCATTTGGGCCGGCTGCCCCTAAAGGGCACCATGCCGGCGCTTTGCGTTGACCCGCGTCCGGTGGAGGCCGGCCCTTGCGGGGGTCTTCGGTTCAATATGATCGCCCCGCCCGCTCGGACAGGACAAGCCTATGCTGATAGGAAGACGGGCCGCCATACTCCAGCAGCCCGGCCTCGTCAAGTCCAATCGCTCACGCGCCAGCGGTCGCGGCCGCAACCGCGTTCTCGATCTGCCGGGTGACGTCGTCTATATCGGCCATGCCGTCCACCGTACGGAGTTCGCCGGTGCGGGCATAATAGGCCGACAACGGCGCGGTCTTCTCGCGATATTCGACCAGCCGCTTCTTGAACGATTCGGGGTTGTCGTCGGCCCGCACGGTACCGCCCGCCGCGATCGTCTCGGCGACGCGCTTTTCCATGCGCTTGACCAGCGCCGTCTCGTCCACCTTCAGTTCGATGACGGCATCGAGCCCGCGCCCTTTCTCGGCAAGGATGCGATTCAGTGCCTCGGCCTGCGGAACGGTGCGCGGATAGCCGTCCAGAATAAACCCGTTCTTCGCATCGGCTTCGTCGACGCGCTCGGCGACGATCTGGTTGACGATCTCGTCGGAGACGAGTTGGCCGGCATCCATAACCGCCTTGGCCCGCTTGCCGACGTCCGTTCCGGCCTTGACCGCTGCACGCAGCATGTCGCCGGTGGAAAGCTGCGGGATGCCGTGCCGCTCAACCAGGCGCTGCGCCTGGGTGCCCTTGCCCGCCCCCGGCGGTCCCAGCAATATCAATCTCATCTGCCTCTCTTGCCCCCGCGCAGCTTCGACTTCTTGATCAGACCTTCATACTGGTGTGCGATCAGGTGTCCCTGAATCTGCGCCACGGTATCGAGCGTAACACTGACGACGATCAGAAGCGAAGTGCCACCAAGGTAGAACGGCACGCCAGTGGCGGTGATGAGAAATTCCGGCAACAGACATACGGCGACCAGATAGATGGCGCCGACAACGGTGATGCGGGTCAGCACATAGTCGATATAATCGGCCGTGCGCTCGCCGGGGCGATAGCCGGGAATGAAGCCGGAATGCTTCTTCAACTGGTCTGCCGTGTCCTTCGGATTGAAGACGATGGCCGTGTAGAAGAAGGTGAAGAAGACGATCATCGCCGCGTAGAACACCATGTAGAGCGGCTGGCCGTGGCCGAGCGAGGCCAGAACGGTGTTCATCCAGGCCGGCAGATTGGTGGTGTTGGAGAAACCGGCCACCGTGGCCGGCAGCAGCAGCAGCGACGAAGCGAAGATCGGCGGGATGACGCCCGAGGTGTTCAGCTTCAGCGGCAGGTGCGAGGTATCGCCCTGGAACATGCGGTTGCCGACCTGGCGCTTCGGATACTGGATCAGCAGCCGGCGCTGCGCGCGCTCGAAGAACACGATCAGCGCGATGACCACGATGGCCAGCACGATGATGGCCAGGATCACCCCGGTGGACAGCGCGCCGGTTCGGCCCAGTTCCAGCGTGCCGGAAATGGCGTGCGGCAGGCCGGCGACAATGCCGGCGAAGATGATGAGCGAGATGCCGTTGCCGATGCCGCGCGCGGTGATCTGCTCGCCCAGCCACATCAGGAACATGGTGCCGCCGACCAGCGTGATGACCGTCGAAAGCTGGAAGAACAGCCCGGGATTGGTGACGATGCCGTTGCCGCCTTCAAGCCCGATCGAAATGCCGTAGGCCTGAACCAGCGCCAGGAGCACCGTCCCGTAGCGGGTGTACTGGTTGATGATCTTGCGCCCCTGCTCGCCTTCCTTCTTCAGCGCTTCGAGCGACGGGATGACCGACGTCATGAGCTGCATGATGATGGAGGCGGATATGTAGGGCATGATGCCCAGCGCGAAGATCGCCATGCGCTGAACGGCGCCGCCGGCGAACATGTTGAACATGCCCAGCACGCCCTTGCTCTGCGAGTTGAAGGCCTGGGCGAAGGCATCGGGATTGATGCCGGGAAGCGGAATGTAAGTGCCGAGACGATAGACCAGCAGCGCGCCGATGGTGAACCAGATGCGCTTCTTCAGATCCTCGGCCTTGGCGAAGGCGGCGAAGTTGAGATTGGAAGCAAGTTGTTCTGCAGCCGAAGCCATCAATTAATCTCCGCCGGGGCAGCGACGTCAGCATGAAGGCCGCCCTGCCCTGTCCTTGTTCTAGCGTCGGATGATTCCCGAAGACCGCTTCGCATTCTTCGGGCCGCCGCCGGATAACGCAGGAAGCCCGCTTCGGGCAGCGCCTATCACCGAGACCCGGAAATAGTCCCGGCAAGGCCAAGATGCAAGCGGCCGCGATGACGCGGCCGCTCGCGAAAGGCATTTACTCGGCCGCGGCCTTTTCCGGCAGCTTCACCGAGCCGCCGGCCTTCTCGATCTTCTCGATCGCGGCCTTGGAGGCGCCGGCGACGTCGAAGGCGACCTTGGCCTTCAGTTCGCCGTCGGAAAGGATGCGCACGCCGTCCTTGGCGCGGCGCACCACGCCGGCCTTGACCAGCGCCTCGGCGTTCACCGTCTCGGCGGCGTCCAGCTTCTTGGCGTCGATCGCGGTCTGGATGCGGGCCAGCGACACCGTCACGAACTCCTTCGCGAAGATGTTGTTGAAGCCACGCTTCGGCAGGCGGCGGTAGAGCGGCATCTGGCCGCCCTCGAAACCGTTGATCGCCACGCCCGAGCGGGACTTCTGGCCCTTGACGCCGCGGCCGCCGGTCTTGCCGAGGCCCGAGCCGATACCACGGCCGACACGCTTGCGGGCCTTGGTGGCGCCCTCGTTGTCACGCAGTTCGTTGAGTTTCATCTGAAATCTCCTCAGCCCCTGCTCACTTCTCGTCCACGACGCGGACGAGGTGGGAGACGGCGGCGATCATGCCGCGCACGGAGGGCGTATCCTCCAGGGTGCGCTGCTTGTGCATCTTGTTGAGGCCGAGGCCGACCAGCGTGGCGCGCTGCTCCTTCGGCCGGCGGATCGGGGAGCCGATCTGCTCGACGGTGATGGTCTTGGTTGCTTTCTTGGCCATGGTTCAGATCCCTGGTCCCTACCGACTATTCGTCGGCCGCAACGGCGGTGCCGCGGCGAGCCTGAAGGGTCGAGTACTTGATGCCGCGCGCAGCAGCGACGTCCTTGGGGTGCATCTGGTTCTTGAGCGCGTCGAAGGTGGCGCGAACCATGTTGTAGGGGTTCGACGTGCCCATCGACTTGGCGACCACGTCGTGCATGCCCAGCGTCTCGAAAACGGCGCGCATCGGGCCGCCGGCGATGATGCCGGTACCCGGCTTAGCGGCACGCAGCAGCACCTTGCCCGCACCCCAGCGTCCCTCGACGTCGTGATGCAGCGTGCGGCCCGAACGCAGCGGCACGAAGATCATCTCGCGCTTGGCCGATTCGGTGGCCTTTCGGATCGCCTCAGGCACTTCGCGCGCCTTGCCGTGGCCGAAGCCGACGCGGCCCTTCTGGTCGCCGACGACGACGAGCGCGGCGAAGCCGAAGCGACGGCCACCCTTGACCACCTTGGCGACGCGATTGATGTGAACGAGCTTGTCGACGATGCCGTCGTCGCGCTCCTCGCGGTCACGACCGCGATCGCGGCCGCCGTCCCTACGTTCCTGTGCCATATCCTGTTCCTTGTTCTTTTCCGGAAGCACGGTTTGCTGAAATGCCGGCACCCCTTACGGGATGCCGGCGGTGAAAGTCAAATTCGTTCCGATGCGGCCCGGCCGGCCGGGTAACGATCAGAAGCTCAGGCCGCCCTCGCGCGCGGCTTCGGCCAGCGCCTTGACGCGGCCATGATAGATGTAGGGCCCGCGGTCGAACACCACTTCCTTGACGCCCGCCTTCAGCGCGCGCTCGGCAACCAGCTTGCCGACCGCCGCGGCTGCCGCAGCGTCCGCGCCGGTCTTGAGCGAGCCCTTCAGTTCCTTCTCCAGCGTCGAAGCGGCCGCGAGCGTGCGGCCCTGGGCATCGTCGATCACCTGCACGTAGATGTGCTTGGAGCTGCGATGCACGCTAAGGCGCGGGCGGCCGTTGGCAACCGCCTTGATCTGCCGGCGGACGCGCGCCGAACGGCGCTGGGTGGATTCCTTCGAAGCCATGATGGTTCTTTCCTGCCTTGTAAAACGGGAGCTGCCATGTGCGGTAGAGCGTATCGTCTCCCGCGGCCCCTTCCCGTGGCGTTGCTATCGGTGAATGGTGAATGGAAAAATGGCAAACGGGAAAGGCTGCGATACAGCCCGCACCCTGTCGTCTACCACTTCACCATTCACCATTCACCATTTGCTCGACTACTTCTTCTTGCCTTCCTTGCGGAAGACCTTCTCGCCGAAATAGCGCACGCCCTTGCCCTTATACGGCTCGGGCTGGCGATATTCGCGGATCTCGGCGGCAACCTGGCCGACCTTCTGCTTGTCGATGCCGGTGACGCTGATCTCGGTCGGCTTCGGGCAGGCAAGGGTGACGCCTTCGGGAGCCTCGTAGACCACCTCGTGGCTGAAGCCAAGAGACAGCTGCAGGTTCTTGCCCTGCATGGCGGCACGGTAGCCGACGCCCTGGATCTCGAGCTTGCGCTCGAAGCCGTCCTTCACGCCGACCAGGATGTTCTCGATCTGCGAGCGGGACATGCCCCACTTCGAGCGGGCATCCTTGGACTGGTCGCGCGGCTCGACGCTGATCTCGCCGTTCTCCAGCTTGACCAGCACCTCGTCGTTGACGACGAACTTCAGTTCGCCCTTCGGCCCCTTGGCCGTCACGGTCTGGCCGGTAACGGTCGCGGTCACGCCTTGCGGCACCGAAAGCGGTTTCTTTCCAATACGAGACATTTCTTGTCCCTCTTTCCTTAGCAGCTATGAATGGTGAATGGAAAAATGGTGAATGGCGCAAAGGGCCGCCGCGTCACCATTCACTATTCACCATTGACCATTCACCCTCAGAATATCTGGCAGAGGATTTCGCCGCCGACATTCTGCTCGCGGGCCTCGTGATCGGCCATCACGCCCTTCGGCGTCGAAAGGATGGCGATGCCGAGGCCATTGGCCACCTGCGGGATCGACCTGGCCGAAACATAGACGCGGCGGCCCGGCTTGGAAACGCGGGAGATTTCCCGCACGACCGGCGCACCGTCGAAATATTTCAGCTCGATCTCCAGTTCCGACTTGCCGTTGCCGAAATCGGTCTGGCTGTAGTCGCGGATATAGCCTTCGGCCTTGAGCACGTCGAGGACGCGGGCGCGCAGACGCGAGGCCGGCGTCGACACGGTCGACTTCTTGCGGCCATAGGCGTTGCGGATACGGGTCAGCATATCGCCGAGAGGATCGCTCAGTGACATCTTATGTCCTCCTTACCAGCTCGACTTGACCAGGCCCGGGATCTGGCCGGTATTGCCCAGATCACGCAGCGCGACACGCGAAAGCTGCAGCTTGCGATAGAAAGCCCGCGGACGGCCGGTGACTTCGCAGCGGTTACGGATACGGATCTTGGCCGAGTTGCGCGGCATCGCCGACAGCTTGAGCTGGGCGCGGAAACGCTCTTCCATCGGGATGGACTGGTCCATGACGATGTCCTTCAGCGCCTTGCGCTTGGCGGCGTACTGCTGGACGAGCTTGCGGCGCCGGTTGTTCTTCTCGACGGAGCTGGTCTTTGCCATTTCAGATTCTTCCTTTTCTCGCTGCCGTTACTGGCGGAAGGGGAAGTTGAAGGCCTTGAGCAACGCCCTGGCCTCGTCGTCCGTCTTCGCAGTCGTACAAACGATGATGTCCATGCCCCAGATCTGATCGACCTTGTCGTAGTTGATCTCCGGGAACACGATGTGCTCCTTGATGCCCATGGCGTAGTTGCCACGGCCGTCGAAGCTCTTCGGGTTCAGGCCGCGGAAGTCGCGAACGCGCGGCAGCGCGATGTTGACCAGGCGGTCCAGGAATTCGTACATGCGCTCCTGGCGCAGCGTCACCTTGGCGCCGATCGGCATCTGCTCGCGCACCTTGAAGCCGGCGATCGACTTGCGCGCGCGGGTGACGACGGCCTTCTGGCCGGTGATCAGTGCAAGGTCCTCGGCCGCCACGGACGGCTTCTTGGAATCGCCCGTCGCTTCGCCGACGCCCATGTTCAGCACGATCTTGTCGATGCGCGGAACCTGCATCTCGTTGTCGTACTTGAACTGCTCGCGCAGCGCCTGCTTGATGGTCTGGTTGTAGACCTTCTTCAGGCGCGGCATGTTCTTGGCTTCCGCCTGTGCTGCCTTAGCCATTGATCGTTTCTCCCGAGCGCTTGGCAAAGCGCACCTTCTTGCCGTCCTTCTCGAACTTGAAGCCGACGCGGGTCGGCTTGCCGTCCTTGGGATCGGCAACCGCCAGGTTCGAGAGATGGATCGGCGCTTCCTTCCTGATCAAGCCGCCCTCTTGCGCCTGGGTCTGGCGCTGATGGCGGATGACGATGTTGATGCCGCGCACGATGGCCGTGTCGTCCTTCGGCTGCACGGACAGGACTTCGCCGGAGCGGCCCTTGTCCTTGCCCGAAAGCACGACGACCTTGTCGCCTTTACGGATCTTCTGCATTGTTGCGGCTCCTTACAGCACTTCGGGCGCGAGGGAGATGATCTTCATGTGGTTCTTGGCGCGCAACTCGCGCGGAACCGGTCCGAAGATACGCGTGCCCACCGGCTCTTTCTTGTTGTCGACGAGAACGGCCGCGTTCTTGTCGAACCGGATCACGCTGCCGTCGGGGCGGCGGATGTCCTTGGCCGTGCGCACCACGACCGCCTTCATCACGTCACCCTTCTTCACGCGGCCGCGCGGAATGGCTTCCTTGATCGACACCACGATGATGTCGCCGACGGAGGCGTACTTCCGCTTCGAGCCGCCCAGCACCTTGATGCACATGACACGACGGGCGCCGGAATTATCCGCCACGTCGAGGTTTGTTTGCATCTGAATCATGACTGGCCGCCTTCTTCTTTTCTATCGGGACGGGCGCTGAGCCCCTCCCCGGTCTGTCCAAAATTCGTCTTACGCCTGCTCGGACGTCACCACGACCCAGCGCTTGTCCTTGGAGATCGGCTTCGATTCCTGGATCAGCACGGTGTCGCCGACCTTGTGGGCGTTGTTCTCGTCGTGCGCCTTGTACTTCTTCGACATGCGCACGACCTTCTTCATCATCGGATGCATGAAGCGGCGCTCGACCTTGACGACGACCGTCTTCTCGTTCTTGTCGCTGACGACAGTGCCCTGCAATATGCGCTTCGGCATGGTCCTTAACCCTTCTTGGCCGCCGACTTCTCGGCGGCGATGGTCTTGATGCGGGCGATGTCCTTGCGGACCTGCCTCACGCGGGCGGTCTTCTCGAGCTGGCCCGTCGCCTTCTGGAAGCGCAGGTTGAACTGCTCCTTCTTGAGGGAGGCCAGGTCGTCGGCGAGCTGATCCTGCGTCTTGGCGCGGAGTTCTTCGGCTTTCATCTTGAGCTTCCTTATTCCGCGATGCGCTGCACGAAGCGCGTCCTGACCGAGAGCTTGGCCGCGCCCAGGCGCAGCGCCTCGCGGGCCACCTCTTCCGGCACGCCGTCAATCTCGAACATGATGCGTCCGGGCTTCACACGGCAGGCCCAGTAGTCCACGGCGCCCTTGCCCTTGCCCATGCGGACTTCGGTGGGCTTGCTGGTGACGGGCAGATCCGGGAACACCCGGATCCAGACACGGCCGGCACGCTTCATCTCACGAGTGATCGCGCGGCGAGCCGCCTCGATCTCGCGCGCGGTAACGCGGTTCGGCTCCAGCGCCTTCAGTCCGAAACCGCCGAAGTCCAGGTTGGTACCGCCCTTGGCAGCACCGTGGATACGGCCCTTGAACTGCTTGCGGAACTTTGTGCGCTTTGGCTGCAGCATCTTACTTGCTCCAAATTCTCAAATGCGTCAGGCGTTCTCGCGACGGCGGCCGCCGCTGCGCTCGCCTGCGTGATCGCCTTCGGTGGCGCGGCGCTCCGAAGCCATCGGATCGTGCTCGAGGATCTCGCCCTTGAACACCCACACCTTGACGCCGCAGATGCCATAGGCGGTGTGCGCCTCGGCAGTGCCGTAGTCGACGTCGGCGCGCAGGGTGTGCAGCGGCACGCGGCCCTCGCGATACCACTCCATGCGCGCGATCTCGGCGCCGCCGAGACGGCCGGAGCAGTTGATGCGGATGCCTTCGGCGCCGAGCCGCATGGCCGACTGCACGGCCCGCTTCATCGCCCGGCGAAACGCGATGCGGCGTTCCAACTGCTGGGCGATCGACTGCGCGATCAGCGTGGCGTCGGTCTCGGGCTTGCGCACCTCGACGATGTTGAGGTGCGTCTCCGACTTGGTCATCTCGGTCAGCTTGCGGCGCAGCTTCTCGATGTCGGCGCCCTTCTTGCCGATGATGAGGCCCGGGCGCGCGGCGTGGATGGTCACGCGGCACTTCTTGTGCGGGCGCTCGATGACGACCTTGGAGATCGCGGCCTGCTTCAGTTCCTTCTCAAGATACTCGCGGATCTTGAGATCCTCGTGCAGCAGCTTGCCGTACTCGCCGGTGTTTGCGTACCAGCGCGAATCCCAGGTGCGGTTGATGCCGAGGCGGAGACCGATCGGATTGATTTTCTGGCCCATTATGCGGCCTCCCCTTTCTCTTCCACTTCACGAACGACGATCGTGAGGTGTGAAAACGGCTTCTCGACGCGGCTGGCGCGGCCGCGGCCACGAGCGTGGAAACGCTTCATGACGATCGACTTGCCGACATAGGCCTCAGCGACGACCAGGGCGTCGACGTCGAGGTCGTGATTGTTTTCCGCGTTGGCGATCGCCGATTCCAGCGTCTTCTTCACCGTGCCGGAAATGCGCTTGCGCGAGAATTCCAGGTCGTTCAACGCAGTGGCGACCTTCTTGCCGCGGATGAGCGCAGCAACCAGGTTCAGCTTCTGCGGGCTGACGCGGATCGTGCGCAGAACGGCGCGCGCCTCGTTGTCAGCAAGCCTGCGCGGAGCTTTGGCCTTGCCCATCGTTACTTCCTCTTCGCCTTCTTGTCCGCGCCGTGGCCGTAATAGGTACGGGTGGGCGCAAACTCACCGAACTTGTGGCCGACCATGTCCTCGTTCACGGAAACGGGGACGTGCTTCTGGCCGTTGTAGACACCGAAGGTGAGGCCGACGAACTGCGGCAGGATGGTGGAGCGACGGCTCCACATCTTGATCACCTCATTGCGACCGCCTTCCCGAACCTTGTCTGCCTTCTTCAGAAGGTAGCCGTCGATGAAGGGGCCTTTCCAAACAGAACGAGTCACTGGGGCTACCTCTTCTTAGCTCTTGCGCTGATGACGCGAGCGCACGATGAACTTGTCGGTCGCCTTGTTGGACCGCGTCTTCTTGCCCTTGGTCGGCTTGCCCCAGGGGGTAACCGGGTGACGGCCGCCCGAAGTGCGGCCTTCGCCGCCGCCGTGCGGGTGGTCGACCGGGTTCATGGTCACGCCGCGGTTGTGCGGACGCTTGCCGCGCCAGCGCGTACGGCCGGCCTTGCCGTCGTTGATGTTGCCGTGGTCGGGGTTCGACACGGCGCCGACGGTGGCGAAGCAGGAGCCATGGACGATGCGCTGCTCGCCCGAGTTGAGACGCAGGATCGCCATGCCCTGGTCGCGCCCGACGAGCTGCGCGTAGGCGCCTGCCGAACGGGCCACCTGGCCGCCCTTGCCGGGCTTCAGCTCGATGTTGTGGACGATCGTGCCCACCGGCATGGCCGAAAGCGGCATGGCGTTGCCCGGCTTCACGTTGACGGCCTCGCCGGCCACGACCTTGTCGCCGGCCGCCAGGCGCTGCGGAGCCAGGATGTAGGACAGCTCGCCGTCCTCATACTTGACCAGCGCGATGAACGCGGTGCGGTTCGGGTCGTATTCCAGACGCTCCACCGTGCCCACGACGTCAAGCTTGCGGCGCTTGAAGTCGATGATGCGATAGGTACGCTTGTGGCCGCCACCGATGAAGCGGGCAGTGACGCGGCCGTAGTTGTTGCGGCCGCCCGACTTCGTCAGGCCCTCGGTCAGGCCCTTGACGGGCTTGCCCTTGTAAAGGCCCGAGCGGTTGACGATGACCAGCTGACGCGTGCTCGGCGTGATCGGATTATAGTGTTTCAAAGCCATTTTCTTGTCCTCGCCGCCCTAGCTCAGAGACCGGTCGCGACGTCGATCGACTGGCCGTCGGCCAGCGTCACGACAGCCTTCTTGACGTCGCCCTGACGGCCGATCGTGCCGCGGAAGCGCTTGACCTTGCCCTTGCGGACAAGGGTGTTGACCGCCGTGACCTTGACGCCGAACAGCGCCTCGACGGCTGCCTTGATTTCCGGCTTCGAAGCCTTCTTGGCCACGTTGAAGATGACCTGGTTGTGCTCGGAAGCCATGGTCGACTTTTCGGTGATCGCGGGGCTCACGATCACGTCGTAATGACGAAGGTCGGTCATTTGAAGCGCTCCTCGAGGGCCTCGATCGCCGCCTTGGAAAGGACCAGCGTGCCGCGGCGCAGGATGTCGTAGACGTTGATGCCCTGGATCGGCAGCACGTCGATGTTGGGGATGTTGGCAGCCGCCTTCTTGAACCCCTGGTCGATCTCGGCGCCGCCGATGACGAGCGCGTTGGTCAGGCCGAGCGAGACCAGATTGGCCGCCAGCGCCTTGGTCTTGGCGTCGTCGAGCTTGAGTTCGTCGACGACGATCAGGTTCGACGCCTTGGCCTTGGCCGAAAGCGCATGCTTCAGGCCGAGAGCCCGCACCTTCTTGGGCAGGTCGAACTCATGGCTGCGCGAAACCGGGCCGTGGGCCTTGCCGCCGCCGCGGAACTGCGGTGCACGCGCAGACGAGTGACGGGCGCGGCCCGTGCCCTTCTGCTTGTACATCTTGGCGCCGGTGCGGGCGATGTCGGCCCGGCCCTTGGCCTGATGGGTGCCCTGCTGCTTCTTGGCGAGCTGCCAGCGCACGACGCGCTGGAGGATGTCCTCGCGCGGGTCGAGGCCGAAAATCGCCTCCGGCAGCGTCACCTTGCCGGCGTCCTTGCCGGCGAGCGTGGTGATCTTGAGGTCCATTATTCAGCTCCCTCGTTGGCCGAGGCCTCGTTCTTGGCGGAAGCGGCACGGATCGCGGCCGGCTTCGGCGCGTTGTCCGGCAGCGCCGACTTCACGGCGTCGCGCACCAGTATCCAGGCGCCCTTGGTGCCCGGGACGGCGCCCTTGATCAGGATCAGGCCGCGGTCGGCGTCGGTGGAGACGACTTCCACGTTCTGGGTGGTGACGCGCACGTCGCCCATGTGGCCGGCCATCTTCTTGCCCTTGAACACCTTGCCGGGGTCCTGGCGCTGGCCGGTCGAGCCGTGTACGCGGTGCGACAGCGAGTTGCCGTGGGTGGCGCGGCCGCCGCCGAAATTGTGGCGCTTCATGACGCCCTGGAAGCCCTTGCCGGTCGAAGTGCCGGTCACGTCAACCTTCTGGCCGGGAACGAAGTGTTCGACGGTGATCTCGGCGCCGACGTCCAGCATGTTGTCGGCCGAGACGCGGAACTCGGCCAGCTTGGACTTCGGCTCGACCGAAGCGGTGGCGAAATGGCCACGCATGGCCTTCGACGTGTTCTTGACCTTGGCAAGCCCGACGCCGAGCTGGACGGCGGTATAGCCGTTCTTCTCCTGCGTGCGCTGGGCCACGACCTGGCAGTTCTCCATGCGGAGAACGGTGACGGGAACGTGCTCGCCGGCATCGTTGTAGATGCGGGTCATTCCCACCTTCTGTGCAATTACACCTGAACGCATCGGTTCATTTTCCTTCAGAGGAGCCATTCAGGCTCACGCCCGGCCGGCTCATGTGCCAGCTCTCAGAGCTTGATTTCGACGTCCACGCCTGCGGCCAGATCGAGCTTCATCAGAGCGTCGACCGTCTGCGGGGTCGGGTCCACGATGTCGAGGAGACGCTTGTGCGTGCGCATCTCGAACTGCTCGCGGCTCTTCTTGTCGACATGCGGCGAGCGGTTGACCGTGAACTTCTCGATCCGCGTCGGCAGCGGAATGGGGCCGCGGACATTGGCGCCGGTGCGCTTGGCCGTCGACACGATTTCCCGCGTGGAGGCGTCGAGCACGCGATGGTCGAACGCTTTAAGGCGGATGCGGATATTCTGACCGTTCATCTCGTCATTCCTTGTTCTGGCGCGGCGCGGGCGTTACCCCGCCCGCGACAGATCTGTTGTTCTTCTTATTACTCGATGATGCTGGCCACGATGCCGGCGCCGACGGTGCGGCCGCCTTCGCGGATGGCGAAGCGCAGGCGCTCCTCCATGGCGATCGGCACGATCAGCTCCACGTCAACCGTCACGTTGTCGCCGGGCATCACCATCTCCGTGCCCGCCGGCAGCGTCACGATGCCGGTCACGTCCGTCGTGCGGAAGTAGAACTGCGGACGGTAGTTGGTGAAGAACGGCGTGTGGCGTCCGCCCTCCTCCTTCGTCAGGATGTAGGCCTCGGCCTTGAACTTCTTGTGCGGCTTCACCGTGCCCGGCTTGGCCAGAACCTGACCGCGCTCGACGCCCTCACGGTTGACGCCGCGCAGCAGCGCGCCGATGTTGTCGCCCGCCTGGCCCTGGTCCAGCAGCTTGCGGAACATCTCAACGCCCGTGCACGTCGTCTTCGACGTCGGACGGATGCCCACGATCTCGAGCTCCTCGCCGACCTTGACGATGCCGCGCTCGACGCGACCCGTCACCACCGTGCCGCGGCCCGAGATCGAGAACACGTCCTCGATCGGCATCAGGAACGGCTTGTCGACCGGACGCTCCGGCGTCGGGATGTAGGCGTTGACCTCGGCCATCAGCTTGCGCACCGCATCCTCGCCGAGCTCCTTCGACGAATCCTCCAGCGCCGCCAGCGCCGAGCCCTTGACGATCGGAATGTCGTCGCCCGGGAACTCGTACTTCGACAGAAGCTCGCGAACCTCAAGCTCCACCAGCTCCAGAAGCTCCGGATCGTCGACCTGGTCGCACTTGTTCAAAAACACCACGATCGCCGGAACGCCGACCTGGCGCGCCAGAAGAATGTGCTCGCGCGTCTGCGGCATCGGCCCGTCCGCCGCCGACACGACCAGGATCGCGCCGTCCATCTGCGCAGCACCCGTGATCATGTTCTTCACATAGTCGGCGTGGCCGGGGCAGTCGACATGCGCATAGTGACGGTTCGCCGTCTCATACTCCACATGCGACGTCGAGATCGTGATGCCGCGCGCCTTCTCCTCAGGCGCGTTGTCGATCTGGTCATACGCCCGGAAGTCGCCGAAGAACTTCGTGATCGCTGCCGTCAACGACGTCTTGCCATGGTCAACGTGACCAATCGTGCCAATGTTCACATGAGGCTTCGTGCGCTCGAATTTACCTTTTGCCATGTGAGGTCTCCATTCCTGCTAGCCCGTTCGGGCATTGAACCAAGTTACTGTCGCAACCCTGCGGGATTTAAGCGTATTTCTTCTGAACTTCCTGAGCGACGGCGGTCGGCACCGGCTCATAATGGTCGAACTGCATCGTGTACTGCGCACGGCCCTGGGACATGGAACGCAGGCTGTCGACGTACTTGAACATGTTGGCCAGCGGCACCATGGCGTTGACCACCACGGCGATGCCGCGGCTCTCCTGGCCCTGGATCTGGCCGCGACGCGAATTCAGGTCGCCGATCACGTTGCCGACATAGTCTTCCGGCGTCACCACCTCGACCTTCATGACGGGCTCGAGCAGCTGCACGCCGAGCTTGGGAGCCGCTTCGCGGAAGCAGGCCCGCGCCGCGATTTCGAACGCCAGCACCGAGGAGTTGACGTCGTGGAAGGCACCGTCGATGAGGGTGGCCTTGACGCCGATCATCGGGAAGCCCGCGAACGGACCGGAAGACAGGACGCTCTCGATGCCCTTCTGGACGCCGGGGATGTATTCCTTCGGAACCGCACCGCCGACGATCTTGGACTCGAACACGTACTCCTCGCCCTCGGTGTTCGGCTCGAACACCACCTTGACGCGGGCGAACTGGCCGGTACCGCCGGTCTGCTTCTTGTGCGTGTAATCCTGCTCGTGGGCGCGGGTGATCGTCTCGCGATAGGCCACCTGCGGCGCGCCGACATTGGCCTCGACCTTGAATTCGCGCTTCATGCGGTCGACGATGATGTCGAGATGCAGCTCGCCCATGCCGGCGATGATCGTCTGGCCGCTTTCCTCGTCGGTCTTGACGCGGAAGGACGGATCCTCCGCCGCAAGGCGATGCAGGGCAAGGCCCATCTTTTCCTGGTCGCCCTTGGTCTTGGGCTCGATGGCGATCTGGATGACCGGCTCGGGGAACTCCATGCGCTCCAGGATGACGGGCTTCAGCGGGTCGCACAGCGTGTCGCCGGTGGTCGTCTCCTTGAGGCCGGCCAGCGCCACGATGTCGCCGGCGAAGGCTTCCTCGATGTCGGCGCGGGAATTGGAGTGCATCTGCAGCATGCGGCCGACGCGCTCCTTTTTGCCCTTCACCGTGTTTTCAACCGACATGCCCTTGGTGAGCTTGCCGGAGTAGATGCGGGCAAAGGTGAGCGAGCCGACGAAGGGGTCGTTCATGATCTTGAACGCCAGCAGCGAAAGCGGCTCGTCGTCGCTGGAATGACGGACCAGCTCTTCCTGGGTCTTGGGATCCACACCCTTGATGGCGGGAATCTCGTCCGGCGCCGGCAGGAAGTCGATGACGGCGTCGAGCAGCGGCTGCACGCCCTTGTTCTTGAAGGCGGTGCCGCAGAACACGGGATGGAACTTGACGTCGATGGTGCCCTTGCGGATCAGCGCGCGCAGCTCATCGTTCGAGGGCATGGTGCCTTCGAGATAGGCGTTCATCGCATCGTCGTCCATCTCGACGGCGGTCTCGATCATCTTCTCGCGATATTCCTCGGCCTTGGCCTGCAGGTCGGCGGGAATGTCGATCACGTCCCAGTCGGCGCCGAGATGCTCCTCGTGCCAGACCAGCGCCTTCATCTCGATCAGATCGATGACGCCCTTGAAATCGCTCTCAGCGCCGATCGGCAGCTGCAGGGCGAGCGGCACGGCGCCGAGGCGCGACTTGATCATGTCGAGGCAGCGGTAGAAATCGGCCCCGATCTTGTCCATCTTGTTGCAGAAGATCATGCGCGGAACATGATACTTCTCGGCCTGACGCCACACGGTCTCCGTCTGCGGCTCGACGCCGGCGTTGGAATCCAGCAGCGTGATGGCGCCGTCGAGCACGCGCAGCGAACGCTCCACCTCGATCGTGAAGTTGACGTGGCCGGGGGTGTCGATGATGTTGAAACGGCGGTTCTTGCCGTCGCGACCCTTCCAGGACGTGGTCGTCGCAGCGGACGTGATGGTGATGCCGCGCTCCTGCTCCTGCTCCATCCAGTCCATGGTCGAGGCGCCGTCGTGCGTCTCGCCCATCTTGTGGTTCTTGCCCGTGTAATAAAGGATACGCTCGGTCGTCGTCGTCTTGCCGGCATCGATGTGAGCCATGATGCCGAAGTTACGGTAGTCGTGGAGGGGATATTCACGGGCCATGGGAGGTGCCTCTTCAGTCTTCTTTCGCGCTTACCAGCGGTAGTGCGCAAAGGCGCGGTTGGCTTCCGCCATCTTGTGGGTGTCTTCGCGTTTCTTCACAGCGGTGCCACGGTTGTTGGCCGCGTCCATCAGCTCGCCGGAAAGACGATCGACCATGGTGGTCTCGTTGCGATTGCGGGCAGCCGTGATCAGCCAGCGGATGGCCAGGGCCTGACGGCGCTCCGGACGCACGTCCACCGGAACCTGGTAGGTCGCACCGCCGACGCGGCGCGAACGCACTTCCACATGCGGAGCGACATTGTCGAGCGCCTGATGGAAGACAGCGACCGGCTCCTGCTTGGTCTTGGCCTGCACCTGATCGAGCGCACCGTAGACGATGGTCTCGGCGATCGACTTCTTGCCGTCGTACATGACGGCGTTCATGAACTTGGTGATGACGAGATCGCCGAACTTGGGATCGGGGTTGATCTCGCGCTTGTCTGCACTGTGACGACGGGACATGGCTCTTGTCTCTCTAGTCTCGGCATGGCGCTAAAACAAAAAGCGCCGAAGCCGGAAAATCCTTACTTCGGACGCTTTGCACCGTACTTGGAGCGGCGCTGCTTGCGGTTTTTCACACCCTGGGTGTCGAGCACGCCACGAATGATGTGATAGCGCACGCCAGGAAGGTCCTTGACGCGGCCGCCGCGGATCATGACCACGGAGTGCTCCTGGAGGTTATGCCCCTCGCCCGGGATGTAGCCGATCACCTCGAACCCGTTGGTGAGGCGGATCTTCGCAACCTTGCGCAGCGCGGAGTTCGGCTTCTTCGGCGTCGTGGTGTAGACGCGCGTGCAAACGCCCCGCTTCTGCGGGTTCTGCTGCATGGCCGGGACCTTGTTGCGCGTCGCCGGCGCCTGGCGCGGCTTGCGGATCAGCTGGTTGACGGTAGGCATTAAACCCTCTTGTCTCTCAATTTCGCGTCTCGAGCCCGTTACGGGCAGCCTGCAAGCGGCATTTCCATACGCAAATTCGGGCCCCGAACCGCACACTCGCGGTCTTGCCCGAACAATTGGCAGAGGAAGCGGAAGCCGCTTCATGCAAGCCGGAAATGTCTTTTCGCTCGTAAAACGAACCCTGTTTGAGGCAAACTCCAAAGCGCGTCGCTTCGGAAAAGCCAGCCTCACATCGGCTCAGACGTCGCGGCTTCTACCTGCAACGGCCTAAACCGTCAAGCCCGCGCCCTTAAATATTGCGCTGCGATGCCGGAATGGCAGACATGTATGAAACGCATTGCAATATTGTTTCGCGCTGCAGCACCCGGACGGAACAAACTGTCCCGCTTTCGACTGTCGCGCCGCTTCCGTTCGTGCCAAAAGACGGGTTGGATGAATATGGTCCCCTCGCCCGGAGGAATCAAGCCGTGAACGAAGCTATGAACGACAATGACGGAGTGCGTCCCGTCATCATCATCACCGGCCGGGTCTGGCGGCGCAAGGGCGGAAAAGCCGAGGGCGTGCATGTGATGCTGGTGGCCCCCGACGACGATTCGGCGGTGCGGCGCGCGCTCGAGTCGCTCGCCGCCGAAGGCTACGCCGAAGCCGAGCTCGACCAGATCGGCGAAATGGACGGCGCGCCCGACGAGGAGCCGCATCTGTCGGCCTGGCAGGGAGCGCTGGAGGGCGAGGTGTCGATCGTAACCTTCGATGAGCCTTCCTGAGAGATCGCGTCATGACCCGAACCAAGCCGACGAACGTGCGCGACTGGGTTCACGGTGCGGTGGCCGCGATTGAAGCCGACCAGCACCGGTCCGCCGACACGCATCTGTGGAAGCTCGACGTCCCCGCGCTTTCCGGCATCGATCTCTATCTGAAGGACGAATCCACCCACCCCACCGGCAGCCTCAAGCATCGGCTGGCACGCTCTCTCTTCCTGTATGCGCTGTGCAACGGCCACATCCGCGAGGGCACGGCCGTGGTGGAAGCCTCCTCCGGCTCCACCGCGGTATCGGAAGCCTATTTCGCGCGCATGATCGGCGTGCCCTTCTACGCGGTCATGCCGCGCTCGACCTCGCCCGAGAAGATCGCGGCCATCGAGCATTATGGGGGCCGCTGCCATTTCATCGACGACGGCCGGCGCATCTATTCCGAGTCGGCGGAGCTGGCGGCGCGGCTGGGCGGCCATTTCATGGACCAGTTCACCCATGCCGAGCGCGCCACCGACTGGCGCGGCAACAACAACATCGCCGAATCCATCTTCCAGCAGATGGCCGAGGAACGTCATCCGGTTCCGGCCTGGGTGGTGATGAGCGCCGGCACCGGCGGCACGACGGCGACCATCGGCCGCTATATCCGCTACAAGCGCCATGACTCCCGATTGTGCGTCGCCGACGTCGAGCGCTCGGCCTTCTTCGACGGCTTCGCCACGCGAAACGCAGCCTGCCTGTGCCAGGAACCGTCCCGCATCGAGGGCATCGGCCGGCCACGGGTCGAGCCCTCCTTCGTGCCTGGCGTCATCGACCACATGCTGCGCGTCCCCGACGCCGTCTCGCTGGCCGCCATGCGGGTGCTTTCGCGCCGGCTCGGCCGCCGGGTCGGCGGCTCGACCGGCACCAATTTCGCCGCCATGTGCTTCCATGCCGCGCGCATGGCCGCCGCCGGCGAGGCAGGCTCTCTGGTGACGCTGATCTGCGATTCCGGCGAACGTTACGCCGACACCTATTATTCCGACGACTGGCTGGAGGCGAACGGGCTCGATCCGTCGCCGTTCGAACCGAAGATCGAAGCGTTCCTGCAGGGCGGCGGAAAGTTGGAAATGGACTTCGAGGAGAGCCTGGGATGATCCATGCGAACCCCATCAGGATCGGGATCGTCGGCGTGGGCAAGATCGTGCGCGACCAGCACCTGCCCGCACTTGTCGCAGACCCCGACTACCGGCTGGTCGCTGCGACCAGCCGCCACGGCAAGGTGGACGGCATTTCCAATTTCCCTTCCATCGAAGCAATGCTGGAGGCGGTGCCGGAAATCGAGGCCGTGTCGCTGTGCATGCCGCCGCAATTCCGCTACGAGGCGGCGCATACGGCCCTGGCTGCCGGCAAGCACGTCTTCCTTGAGAAGCCGCCGGGCGCCACCGTCAGCGAGGTGGAACACCTGAAGGCGTCGGCGCGGGACAAAGGCGTCTCGCTGTTCGCGAGCTGGCACTCGCGTTACGCGCCGGCGGTCGAAGCGGCCCGCGATTTCCTGGCCTCCGCCCATGTCAGGGCGGCGGCGATCACCTGGAAAGAGGATGTGCGCCGCTGGCATCCGAACCAGGAATGGATCTGGACGCCGGGCGGCTTCGGCGTCTTCGATCCCGGCATCAACGCCCTTTCGATCGCAACGCATATCCTGCCGGCGATGCACATCGTCTCGGCCGATCTAGACTTCCCCGAAAACCGCGACGCGCCGGTGGCGGCGCATGTCGTCTTCCGTGCGGCGACCGGGCTCCGCGTGGCTATGGAACTGGACTGGCTCCAGACCGGACCGCAGAGCTGGGACATCACCGCCGAAACCGACAAGGGCTCGATGCTGCTTTCCGGCGGCGGCGCCCGTCTCGCGATAGACGGCAAGGTGGTGCAGGAAGGACAGGAGGCCGAATATCCGGCGCTCTACCGGCGTTTTGCCGAACTGGTGCGCTCTGGCCGCTCAGACGTCGACCTGGCGCCGCTGCAACATGTCGCCGACGCGTTCATGCTGGGCAAGCGCAACGTGGTGGCGCCCTTCTTCGACTGACGCCGGACGCCGAGCCGCTCTCTACTTCACGACGGCGATCGCGAAACCGTCATATCCCTTGGCGCCCACCGTCTGGATCGCCGTTCCGTCCAGGCGTTCGTCCTTGCCGATGAAGGAGAATGCCGCCCGCGCGCCCTCGACGTTGGCATCCCTTCCGTCGGTGTCCAGCACGGCGCCGTCGCGGATGACGTTGTCGCAGACGATGACGGTGCCCGGGCGAGAGAGCTTCATCGCCCATTCCAGATAGTTCGGGTTGTTCGGCTTGTCCGCGTCGATGAAGATGAAGTCGAACGGCCCCGCCCCTTCGGCCTGCAGTGCCGAAAGCGACGCGAGCGCCGGCCCGACGCGCAGATCGACGCGCTCGCCGAGCCCTGCCCGCTCGATGTTGGAGCGGGCGACCGCGGCGTGGCGCGGCTCCAGCTCCAGCGTCACCACCTTGCCGCCCGCGGAAACCGCCCGCGCCAGCCAGATGGTCGAATAGCCGCCGAGCGTGCCGATCTCCAGCACCGTCTTCGCGCCGCCGATGCGGGCGAGAAGATGAAGCAGCTTACCCTGCGCCGCCGAAACGTCGATCTCCGGCAGGCCTTCCCTGCGGTTGGCAGCGAGCGCGGCATCCAGCGCGGCGTCAGGCTCGAACAGCGAACCAACGATATAGTCGTCCACGGCACTCCAGCTTTTCCTGCTCATTCCAAGGTCCTCTCGTAAGCTCCGGACAAATAAAAAGGGGCCACGCCGGGCCCCTTTTCAAGTCTTCGGTCCTGCGCCGCCTCTACTGCGCCGCGGTGACCATGTCCGTCAGCATCGGCTCGGCCACTTCCGCGCCCGAGGCCTTGCGGCGCTCGTCGAGGATCAGCTCGTCGCGATGCGTCGCGATGCGGCGGATCTGGCTCATCTGGCCGCCGGTGCCGGCCGGGATCAGGCGGCCGACGATGACGTTTTCCTTCAGGCCCTGCAGCATGTCGGTCTTGCCGGCGACCGCAGCTTCCGTCAGCACGCGGGTCGTCTCCTGGAAGGAGGCGGCCGAGATGAAGGACGGCGTCTGCAGCGAAGCCTTGGTGATGCCGAGCAGCACGGGCTGGCCGGCGGCAGGCTTCTTGCCTTCCTCGATCAGCCGGTCGTTGACCTCGTCCAGTTCGATCACGTCGACATGGTCGCCCGGGATGTAGGTCGAGTCGCCCTGCTCGGTGATCTCCACCTTCTGCAGCATCTGGCGCACGATCACCTCGATGTGCTTGTCGTTGATCGACACGCCCTGCAGCCGGTAGACCTCCTGGATCTCGTTGACGAGATAGGAAGCCAGGGCTTCCACGCCCTTGATCGCCAGGATGTCGTGCGGCGCGGGATTGCCGTCGAGGATGTAGTCGCCCTTCTCGATGACGTCGCCGTCCTGAAGATGGAACGGCTTGCCCTTCGGGATCAGGTACTCCACCGGCTCCAGCGTCGAGTCATGCGGCTCGATGATGATGCGGCGCTTGTTCTTATAGTCGCGTCCGAAGCGCACCGTGCCGTCGATCTCGGCGATGATGGCGTGGTCCTTCGGGCGTCTCGCCTCGAACAGTTCCGCAACACGCGGCAGACCGCCGGTGATGTCCTTGGTCTTGGCGCTTTCCATGGGGATACGCGCCAGCACGTCGCCCGGCTTCACATGGGCGCCCGGCTCGACCGACAGGATGGCCTCGACCGAGAGCAGGAAGCGGGCGTCGCCGCCCTTCGACAGCTTGGCCACCTTGCCCTTGGCGTCCTGCACCACCATGGCCGGCTTGAGGTCCGAGCCACGCGGCGTGGAGCGCCAGTCGATGACCTCGCGCTTGGTGATGCCGGTGGATTCATCGGCCGTCTCCTGCACGGAGATGCCGTCGACAAGGTCCTCGAACTCGACCCGGCCCTCGACTTCGGTGAGGATCGGACGGGTGTAGGGGTCCCACTCGGCGATACGCTGGCCGCGCTTCACCTTGTCGCCCTCGTCCACATAGATGCGGCTGCCGTAGGTGACGCGGTGCGTGGCGCGCTCCTTGCCGGCCTCGTCGAGGATCAGGATCGCCATGTTGCGGCCCATCACCACGAGGTGACCGTCGGAATTGCGAACCACGTTGCGGTTGCGGACCTTGACCGTGCCTTCATACGACGCTTCGAGGAAGGACGAGTCCACCACCTGCGCGGTGCCGCCCATGTGGAAGGTGCGCATGGTGAGCTGGGTGCCCGGCTCGCCGATCGACTGCGCGGCGATGACGCCGACGGCCTCGCCGATGTTGACCGGCGTACCGCGGGCCAGGTCGCGGCCGTAGCAGACGGCGCAGACGCCGGTGCGGACCTCGCAGGTCAGCGCCGAACGGATACGCACGGTCTGGATGCCGGCCTTCTCGATCTGCTCCACGTCGCGTTCGTCCATCAGCTTGCCCGCCTTGACGATCAGGTCACCCGAGACCGGATGATTGATGTCGTCGAGAGCCGTGCGACCGAGGACGCGCTGGCCGAGCGAAGCGACCACCTGGCCGGCATCGACGATCGGCTGCATGGTGAGGCCCTTCTCGGTGCCGCAGTCGATCGTGGTGACGATGCAGTCCTGCGCCACGTCGACCAGGCGGCGGGTCAGGTAACCCGAGTTCGCCGTCTTCAAGGCGGTGTCGGCCAGGCCCTTGCGGGCGCCGTGGGTCGAGTTGAAGTACTCGAGCACGGTGAGGCCTTCCTTGAAGTTGGAGATGATCGGCGTCTCGATGATCTCACCCGACGGCTTGGCCATCAGGCCGCGCATGCCGGCAAGCTGGCGCATCTGCGTCGGCGAGCCGCGCGCTCCGGAGTGCGACATCATATAGATCGAGTTCATCGGCCGCTGGCGGCCGTTGTCGTCGAACTCGACCGCCTTGATGCGGCCCATCATCTCGTCGGCGACCTTCTCCGAGCACTTGGCCCAGGCGTCGACCACCTTGTTATACTTCTCGCCCTGGGTGATCAGGCCGTCATTGTACTGCTGCTCGTATTCCTTGGCGAGCGCCTCGGTCTCGGCAACCAGCTTGGCCTTGGTGTCCGGAATGACCATGTCGTCCTTGCCGAACGAGATGCCGGCACGGCAGGCATGGGCAAAGCCCAGCGCCATGATACGGTCGCAGAAGATGACCGTCTCCTTCTGGCCGCAGTGGCGGTAGACGGTGTCGATCATCTTGGAGATGTTCTTCTTGGTCATCTCCTGGTTGGCGGTGTCGAACGGCACATTGACGTTCTTCGGCAGCAGCTCGCCGATGATCATGCGGCCGGGCGTCGTCTCGTAGATCTTCGAGACCTCGTTGCCTTCGGCATCGACGCCCTTGTAGCGGCCCTTGATCTTGGCGTGCAGGGTGACGGCCTTGGTTTCCAGCGCGTGCTGCAGCTCGCCCATGTCGGCGAAGGCCATGCCCTCGCCCGGCTCGTTCTGGTTGACGATCGACAGGTAGTAGAGGCCCAGAACCATGTCCTGCGACGGCACAATGATCGGCGCGCCGGAAGCCGGGTGCAGGATGTTGTTGGTCGACATCATCAGCACGCGCGCTTCGAGCTGCGCTTCCAGCGACAGCGGCACGTGCACCGCCATCTGGTCGCCGTCGAAGTCGGCGTTGAAGGCCGTGCAGACCAGCGGATGGAGCTGGATGGCCTTGCCTTCGATCAGGGTCGGCTCGAACGCCTGGATGCCGAGGCGGTGCAGCGTCGGCGCGCGGTTGAGCAGCACCGGATGCTCGCGGATCACCTCGTCCAGGATGTCCCAGACCTCAGGGCGCTCCTTCTCGACCAGCTTCTTGGCCTGCTTGACGGTGGACGAATAGCCCTTGGCGTCAAGACGGGCATAGATGAAGGGCTTGAACAGCTCCAGCGCCATCTTCTTCGGCAGGCCGCACTGGTGCAGCTTCAGCTCCGGACCCGTCACGATGACGGAGCGGCCCGAATAGTCCACGCGCTTGCCGAGCAGGTTCTGGCGGAAACGGCCCTGCTTGCCCTTGAGCATGTCGGACAGCGACTTCAGCGGGCGCTTGTTGGCGCCGGTGATGACGCGGCCGCGGCGGCCGTTGTCGAACAGCGCGTCCACCGCTTCCTGCAGCATGCGCTTTTCGTTGCGCACGATGATGCCGGGCGCGCGAAGCTCGATCAGGCGCTTCAGGCGGTTGTTGCGGTTGATGACGCGGCGGTAGAGGTCGTTCAGGTCGGATGTCGCGAAACGGCCGCCGTCCAGCGGCACCAGCGGACGCAGGTCCGGCGGAATGACCGGGACGACCTTCATGATCATCCATTCCGGGCGGTTGCCGGATTCCATGAAGTTCTCGACCACCTTGAGCCGCTTCAGATACTTCTTCTGCTTCAACTCGGAGGTCGTGGAGGCAAGCTCGGTGCGCAGTTCGCCCGCGATCTTCTCAAGGTCCATCGACGCCAGCAGGTCGTGGATGGCCTCGGCGCCGATCATGGCGGTGAACGAATCCTCGCCGTACTCGTCCACGGCCATCATGTACTCTTCCTCGCTCAGGAGCTGATGCTCCTTCAGCGCGGTGAGGCCGGGCTCGGTCACGATGTAGTTTTCGAAATAGAGGACGCGCTCGATGTCCTTCAGCGTCATGTCGAGCAGCGTGCCGATGCGGCTCGGCAGCGACTTCAGGAACCAGATATGGGCGACCGGGGCGGCCAGCTCGATGTGGCCCATGCGCTCGCGGCGCACGCGGCTCAGCGTGACCTCCACGCCGCACTTCTCGCAGATGACGCCCTTGTACTTCATGCGCTTGTACTTGCCGCACAGGCATTCGTAGTCCTTGATCGGACCGAAGATGCGCGCGCAGAACAGGCCGTCACGCTCGGGCTTGAACGTGCGATAGTTGATGGTCTCCGGCTTCTTGATCTCGCCGAACGACCAGGACAGGATCTTTTCCGGGCTGGCGAGCGAGATGCGGATGGAATCGAACACCTGCGCCGGCGCCTGCGGATTGAAGAGATTCATGACCTCTTGGTTCATGCCATTCTCCTTTTCGGGGTCCTCGAAAACCCCTTTGCATTTCTTGTACGGGCCGAAACCCGCGAAACTCGGTCTCTAGCCGAAACGGGCAAGACGGCCGCGGGATATCCGCGGCCGCTTTCTTCCGGTCCTATTCGGCCGCGTCGGGCAGACGCTGCGGAGCCTCGTCGACCCTGGTGTTCTCCAGTTCGACGTTGAGGCCGAGCGAGCGCATCTCCTTGACGAGAACGTTGAAGCTCTCGGGGATGCCAGCCTCGAACGTGTCGTCGCCGCGCACGATCGCCTCGTAGACCTTGGTGCGGCCGGCCACGTCGTCCGACTTCACCGTCAGCATCTCCTGAAGCGTGTAGGCGGCGCCGTAGGCTTCCAGCGCCCAGACCTCCATCTCGCCGAAGCGCTGGCCGCCGAACTGCGCCTTGCCGCCCAGCGGCTGCTGGGTGACGAGCGAGTACGGACCGATCGAACGCGCGTGGATCTTGTCGTCCACCAGGTGATGCAACTTGAGCATGTAGATGTAGCCCATCGTCACCTTGCGGTCGAACGGCTCGCCGGTACGCCCGTCATAGAGCTGCGACTGGCCGGAGGTGTGCAGGCCCGCCTGCTCCAGCATGTCGTTGATGTTGGCCTCGTGCGCGCCATCGAACACCGGGGTGGCGATGGAAACGCCGCGCCGCATCTGCTCACCGAGACGAACGACGGATTCGTCGTCATAGGCGCGCACCGGCTCGTTGCGGTCGTTGTCGGGAATTACCTGCTCGATCGTCTCGCGCAGCGGCTTGATGTCGCCGCCCGCCTTGTACGCATCGACCAGTTCGCCGATCTTCCTGCCCATGCCGGCACAGGCCCAGCCCAGATGCGTCTCCAGGATCTGGCCGACGTTCATGCGGCTGGGCACGCCCAGCGGGTTGAGCACGATGTCCGCATGCGTGCCGTCCTCGAGGAACGGCATATCCTCGACCGGAACGATGCGCGATACCACGCCCTTGTTGCCATGACGGCCGGCCATCTTGTCGCCGGGCTGCATCTTGCGCTTCACGGCCACGAAGACCTTGACCATCTTCATGACGCCGGGAGGCATCTCGTCGCCGCGCTGCACCTTCTCGACCTTGTCCATGAAGCGCTGCTCCAGCGCCTTCTTGGAATCGTCGTACTGGCCGCGCAGCGCTTCCAGCTCGCCCTGGAGCTTCTCGTCCTCCACGGCGAACTGCCACCATTGCGAACGCGGGTAGTCGGTCAGCATCGACCTGCTGAGCGTCGTGCCCTTCTTGAAGCCCTTGGGCCCGGCGATGGCGTCCTTCCCGTCCAGCATGTCGGCCAGGCGGGCATAGACGTTGCGGTCGAGGATGGCCTGCTCGTCGTCGCGGTCCTTGGCCAGACGCTCGATCTCCTCGCGCTCGATCGCCATGGCGCGCTCGTCCTTCTCCACGCCGTGGCGGTTGAAGACGCGCACTTCCACGACCGTGCCGAAGGTTCCGGGCGGCATGCGCATGGAGGTGTCGCGCACGTCGGACGCCTTCTCGCCGAAGATGGCGCGCAGGAGCTTTTCCTCCGGCGTCATCGGGCTCTCGCCCTTCGGCGTGATCTTGCCGACCAGAATGTCGCCCGGCTGCACTTCCGCACCGATATAGACGATGCCGGCCTCGTCGAGGTTCTTCAGCGCCTCTTCCGACACGTTCGGAATGTCGCGCGTGATCTCCTCCGGCCCGAGCTTGGTGTCGCGCGCCATGACCTCGAACTCCTCGATGTGGATCGAGGTGAAGACGTCGTCGGCGACGATGCGCTCGGACAGAAGGATGGAATCCTCGTAGTTGTAGCCGTTCCAGGGCATGAAGGCGACGAGCACGTTGCGGCCCAGCGCCAGATCGCCCAGATCGGTCGACGGGCCGTCCGCGATGATGTCGCCCTTCTCGATCCGGTCACCAACCTTCACCAGCGGACGCTGGTTGATGCAGGTGTTCTGGTTCGAGCGCTGGAACTTCATCAGCCGGTAGATGTCCACGCCGGACTTGCCCGGGTCGAGGTCTTCCGTGGCCCGGATGACGATACGGGTGGCGTCCACCTGGTTGACGATGCCTGCACGGCGCGCGCCGATGGCCGCGCCCGAGTCACGGGCCACGATGGGCTCCATGCCGGTGCCGACGAACGGTGCTTCCGCACGCACCAGCGGCACGGCCTGACGCTGCATGTTGGAGCCCATCAGCGCCCGGTTGGCGTCGTCGTTCTCCAGGAACGGGATGAGCGCCGCGGCGACCGAGACCATCTGCTTCGGCGAGACGTCCATCAGGTTGACGTTCTCGCGCGGCGCCATCATCACCTCGCCGGCATTCCGGCAGATGACGAACTCGTCCACGAAGCCGCCATTGGCGTCGAGTTCGGCGTTGGCCTGGGCCACATAGTGCTTGGCCTCTTCCATGGCGGACAGATAGACGACCTCGTCGGTCAGCCTGCCGTCGACGATCTTGCGGTAAGGGCTTTCGATGAAGCCGTACTTATTGACGCGTGCAAACGTCGCCAGCGAGTTGATCAGGCCGATGTTCGGGCCTTCCGGCGTCTCGATCGGGCAGATGCGGCCGTAATGGGTGGGGTGCACGTCGCGCACCTCGAAGCCGGCGCGCTCGCGGGTCAGACCGCCCGGCCCGAGCGCCGAGAGGCGGCGCTTGTGGGTGATCTCGGACAGCGGGTTGGTCTGGTCCATGAACTGCGAGAGCTGCGAAGAACCGAAGAACTCGCGCACGGCCGCCGCCGCCGGCTTGGCGTTGATCAGGTCCTGCGGCATGACCGTGTCGATCTCGATCGAGGACATGCGTTCCTTGATCGCGCGCTCCATGCGCAGCAGGCCGACGCGGTACTGGTTTTCCATGAGCTCGCCGACCGAACGCACGCGGCGGTTGCCGAGATTGTCGATGTCGTCGATCTCGCCCTTGCCGTCGCGCAGTTCCACCAGCGTCTTGACCACGGCAAGGATGTCCTCCTTGCGCAGCACGCGCACCGTGTCGGGGCAGTCCAGCTCCAGGCGCATGTTCATCTTGACGCGACCAACGGCCGACAGATCGTAGCGCTCGGCGTCGAAGAACAGCGAGTTGAACATGGCCTCGGCCGTCTCCAGCGTCGGCGGCTCGCCCGGGCGCATCACGCGGTAGATGTCGAACAGCGCATCCTGCCGGCTCTCGTTCTTGTCGACGGCCAGGGTGTTGCGGATGTAGGCGCCGACATTGACGTGGTCGATGTCGAGGATCTCGATCTCTTCCTCGCCGGTGCCGAGCAGAACCTTCAGCGTCTTCTCGTCGATCTCGTCGCCGGCCTCGAGGAAGATCTCGCCGGTCGCGTAGTTGACGATGTCCTCGGCCAGATAGTTGCCGAGCAGGTCCTCGTCCGTCGCCTTGATGGCCTTGAGACCCTTTTCCGCAAGCTGGCGGGCCTGGCGGGCGGTGATCTTCTTGCCGGCCTCGACCACGATCTCGCCGGTATCGGCGTCGACCAGGTCGTTGACGGCCTTGAGGCCCTTGAAGCGCTCGACATTGAAGGGGATGCGCCAGTGGTCGCCGGCACGCTTGTAGGTGATCTTGTCGTAGAAGGTCGACAGGATATCCTCGCCGTCCATGCCGAGCGCCATCAGCAGGCTGGTCACCGGAATCTTGCGGCGGCGGTCGATACGGGCGTGCACCACGTCCTTGGAATCGAACTCGATGTCGAGCCACGAACCGCGATAGGGAATGACGCGCGCGGCAAACAGCAGCTTGCCGGACGAATGCGACTTGCCCTTGTCGTGATCGAAGAAGACGCCCGGCGACCGGTGCATCTGCGAGACGATAACGCGCTCGGTGCCGTTGACGATGAAGGTGCCGTTCGACGTCATGAGCGGCATGTCGCCCATGTAGACGTCCTGCTCCTTGATGTCCTTGATGGACTTGGCGCCGGTATCCTCGTCGATATCGAACACGATGAGGCGCAGCGTCACCTTGAGCGGCGCAGCATAGGTCAGGTCGCGCTGGCGGCACTCGTCAACGTCGAACTTGGGCGCCTCGAACTCGTACTTGACGAATTCCAGCATTGACGCGCCGGAAAAATCGGAAATCGGGAAGACCGACTTGAAGACAGCCTGCAGCCCCTCGTCGGGACGGCCACCCTTCGGCTCGTCCACCATAAGGAACTGGTCATAGGATGCCTTCTGCACCTCGATGAGGTTCGGCATCTCCGCAACTTCCGGGATCTTCCCGAAGAATTTGCGTACGCGTCTGCGGCCATTGAAAGTCTGGGTCTGGGCCATCGTCGCTCCTTCTTTGCCCTCTTGGGGCACCTTCTCGGGACGGATCTCGCCGCGATCCGTCCTGCCTTTCCTGGCCGCAAGGCGGCGGCCTTCCTGTCTTTTTCCGCCTCGCGGCGGTTGCCGTCACCGCATGTCGCGGCGGGGCAGAAACGGCTGAAAACCCGTTTCCTGAAAGCCGATTCCGGCCTTCAGGAAAGAGGTTTCCATCAGAACACGCACGATCCGGCGGATGGGCGAACCCATCCGCCGGAAACCGTCGTGCTTACTTCAGCTCGACCTTGGCGCCAGCAGCTTCGAGCTGGGCCTTGATCTTCTCGGCGTCGGCCTTGGCAACAGCCTCCTTGACCGGCTTCGGAGCAGCCTCGACCAGGTCCTTGGCTTCCTTGAGGCCCAGGCCGGTGATGGCGCGCACTTCCTTGATGACCTCGATCTTCTTGGCGCCGGCTTCGGCGAGGATGACGTCGAACTCGGTCTTTTCCTCGACGGGAGCGGCAGCGGCAGCGCCGCCGGCAGCGGCGGCCACGGCCACCGGAGCGGCAGCCGAAACGCCCCACTTCTCTTCCAGCATCTTCGACAGCTCGGCCGCCTCAAGGACGGTGAGCTGGGAAAGGTCTTCAACGATCTTGGCGAGATCAGCCATTTTGATTTTCCTTCAATCGGTTCGAAACGTGTTGTTGATAGTTCCCGAGGAACGGCCTCACGCCGCCTCGTCCTTCCGGGCATAGGCGCCGATGACGCGCGCGACCGAAGCCGCAGGCGCATTGACGACCTGGGCGATCCGGGTTGCCGGCGTGGCGATCATGCCCACCAGCCTTGCGCGCAGCTCGTCGAGCGACGGCAGCGAGGCGAGTGCCTTCACACCGTCGGCATCGAGTGCGGTCGCGCCCATCGCGCCACCGAGAATGACCAGCTTGTCATTGCCCTTGGCGAAATCGGACGCCACCTTCGGCGCCGTGATCGGATCGTCCGAATAGGCCACCAGCGTCTGTCCCTTGAACAGGTCGATGATGGCTTCGGAGTTCGTGCCCTGAAGAGCGATCTTGGCGAGGCGGTTCTTCGCGACCTTGACGGTGCCGCCGGCTGCGCGCATCTTCGACCGAAGATCGGTCATCTGCGCAACCGTGATACCGGCATAGTGGGCCACGACCACCGAACCCGCGTTCGAGAACGCATCGTTCAGGCCCGTGACGAATTCGCGCTTTTCCGCTCTATCCACTGCCTATCTCCAGTTGACTCCCGCCCCGTCAGGAGCAGGCGTCGGTTGCCTTTTGCCGCACGGGCTTCCCTTACGGACCGCCCGAACGACGCTCGAGGATCCTGCCCCCTTTCGCCACATCGACGGGCCGAAGCCCGGGATGCGCAGACAAAAGGCAAACACGGTTCGAACCTTCCATCGGAGACTGGCTCCTTTGTCGGGTCTTCACCCGTCTCATGCAGGCCATGCGATTAAGGACCCGGACGAACCGGAGCCGCCTGCAATCTCGGACAGGATTTGCCGAAAGCCTTGCGGCTTGCAGCATCCGGAGCCCGGCGGACCGGGACCCGGAATTCTTCACACGGCCGCTCTCGCCGGAGCGGCCCGGTGCCGGCTCACTCAGCGGCCAGCGAAGCGATGTCGAGGCGCAGTCCCGGACCCATGGTCGACGACAACGCCACCTTCTTGACGTAGTTGCCCTTGGCACCGGTCGGCTTGGCCTTGGTCACGGCATCGGCGAAGGCGCGGACGTTCTCTTCCAGCGCCTTGACGTCGAAGGAGACCTTGCCGACGCCGGCGTGCACGATGCCCGCCTTCTCGACGCGGAACTCCACCGCACCGCCCTTCGAAGCCTTGACGGCGGCCGCCACGTCGGGGGTCACCGTGCCGACCTTCGGGTTCGGCATCATGCCGCGCGGGCCGAGCACCTTGCCCAGACGGCCGACCAGCGGCATCATGTCCGGCGTGGCGATGCAGCGGTCGAAGTTGATCTCGCCCTTCTGCACGATCTCGACCAGGTCTTCCGCACCCACGATGTCGGCGCCGGCGGCCTTGGCTTCCTCGGCCTTGTCGCCACGGGCGAACACGGCCACGCGCACGGTGCGGCCGGTGCCGTTCGGCAGGTTGACCACGCCGCGGACCATCTGGTCGGCATGGCGCGGATCGACGCCGAGATTCATCGAAATCTCGACGGTCTCGTCAAACTTGACCGAGGAGCGGTCCTTCAGCGCCTGGAGCGCTTCGGCCAGGCCATAGGCCTTGTTGGGATCGAGGCCCTCGCGGGACTTGGCAACACGCTTAGCAATCTTCGCCATTGTCTCAGCCCACCACTTCCAGGCCCATCGAGCGGGCGGAACCCTCGACCATGCGCATGGCCGCCTCGACGTCGTTTGCGTTCAGGTCCTTCATCTTTGCCTCGGCGATCTCGCGCACCTTGTCGCGAGCGATCGAGCCGGCGCTGGACTTGCCCGGCTCCTTCGACCCCGACTTCAGGTTGGCGGCCTTCTTCAGGAAGTAGGCCACCGGCGGCGTCTTCATGACGAAGGTGAACGACTTGTCCTGATAGTAGGTGATGACGACCGGGATCGGGGACCCCTTCTCCATCTCCTGGCTCTGGGCATTGAATGCCTTGCAGAATTCCATGATGTTGATGCCGCGCTGACCAAGCGCAGGGCCGATCGGGGGCGACGGCGTCGCCGAACCCGCGGGGACCTGGAGCTTGAGCTGGCCCGCAACTTTCTTAGCCATCTCTATTCCTGCCTTTTTCTCTTGCCGGCCCCGCTTGGAAGCGCGCCGGCGGTTGCAGTGCGGTGGTGCGGCTTTCGCGGCCGGCTAAGCCCGCGTTCGCCTCCCACCTTGCTCGCAGCACCTGGGTGCCGCCTCCCGCCGCCGCACGGCAGCGGGCATCCGGTCAGCCCTTCTCGACCTGACCGAATTCCAGATCGACAGGCACGGCGCGCCCGAAGATCGAAACCTCCACCTTGAGGCGCGCCCGCTCCTCGTCCACTTCCTGGACGAAGCCGTTGAAGGAGGCGAACGGACCGTCGGAGACACGCACCTGCTCGCCGATCTCGAAGGTGACCGACGGCTTGGGCCGCTCGACACCCTCCTGGACCTGATGCAGGATGCGCTCGGCCTCCTTGTCGGTGATGTGCATCGGCTTGGCGGTCTGCTTGTCCTCTCCGAGGAAGCCGGTCACGCGCGGCGTGTTCTTCACCAGCGAGATGACGGCGTCGTTCAGGCTCGCCTTCATCAGCACGTAGCCGGGGAAGAACTTGCGCTCGGCATCCACCTTCTTGCCGCGGCGCACTTCGACGACCTTCTCGGTCGGCACCACGATCTGCTCGATCCTGTCGGAAAGGCCCTTCTGCTTGGCCTTGTTCTCAATGTCCTCTGCGACCTTCTTCTCGAAGTTCGAATAGGCATGGACGATGTACCAGCGAGCGGTCATTCAAAACGTCTCCGTAGTCGCCGGCTCAATGCCCAAGGCCGAGAATCTTCTCGACCGCGAAACCCATGAGGATGTCGGCACTGAAGAAGAAGAGCATCGCAATCACAGCAAAGGCGATCACCATGACCGTGGAGACCATGGTCTCGCGCCGGGACGGCCACGTGACCTTGGCGGTCTCGGCCCTGACCTGCTGAAGAAAGACGAATGGATTGATTGTCTTCGACGCCATATGCCGCTCTGTGTTCAAGGCCCGTTGAACCGGACCTCCTGGATAATCCCGCCGCGACGACATCGCGGCCGGTGGAACATGCCGGGCATGAAGCGCTCCGGCCGAATCGGCCAAGGCATTCCGCCCATGCAAATCAGACGCGCAAAGCCGGATTCCCAGCTCCACGCGTCGCGTGTCTGTCGTGCCTACATAAAACCGATTCTTGATCCACGCAAGTGGCAAGCGTCCGCTTTATGACCGAACGCCGCATCGGAACCATCCAGTCGTCCCGTCCCGGCTGTCGCACCCTTATGCCTCAACCCAAGTCATATGGCAAGCCGCGCGCCATATTCAAGATCGAGACGGCAATGACATCGAAGGAAATGGCAGGGGCAGCAGGGCTCGAACCCGCGACCTGCGGTTTTGGAGACCGCCGCTCTACCAACTGAGCTATACCCCTAGTCAGGAACCGATCCCCTTGCCTGCCGCCTGCGCGGCCTGCCGGCGAGGATCTTTTCCGATCGCGCCGTTCCTAGTCGGTCGGCGCGAAAGCTTCAAGCGCTTTCTGGCTCATGATCCCGAAAACTACGCCATTGTCGCGCAGGGATCATGGGCAGGCAAGACGCCCGGCGGACAACGCGTCACGGACGCCTCGTCCTGCCCGATTGAAAATGGCGGCCGGTCGGGCCGCCATCTTCTTTCCCTCGGCGAGCCGCGAGGCGCGTTTGCGCCCCGCGCGATCACAAGGCCGCGGCCAGTGCCACGGAGCTTGCCGCGTCGCCTACTCGATGATGCTGGCCACGATGCCGGCGCCGACGGTGCGGCCGCCTTCGCGGATGGCGAAGCGCAGGCGCTCCTCCATGGCGATCGGCACGATCAGCTCCACGTCAACCGTCACGTTGTCGCCGGGCATCACCATCTCCGTGCCCGCCGGCAGCGTCACGATGCCGGTCACGTCCGTCGTGCGGAAGTAGAACTGCGGACGGTAGTTGGTGAAGAACGGCGTGTGGCGTCCGCCCTCCTCCTTCGTCAGGATGTAGGCCTCGGCCTTGAACTTCTTGTGCGGCTTCACCGTGCCCGGCTTGGCCAGAACCTGACCGCGCTCGACGCCCTCACGGTTGACGCCGCGCAGCAGCGCGCCGATGTTGTCGCCCGCCTGGCCCTGGTCCAGCAGCTTGCGGAACATCTCAACGCCCGTGCACGTCGTCTTCGACGTCGGACGGATGCCCACGATCTCGAGCTCCTCGCCGACCTTGACGATGCCGCGCTCGACGCGACCCGTCACCACCGTGCCGCGGCCCGAGATCGAGAACACGTCCTCGATCGGCATCAGGAACGGCTTGTTGACCGGACGCTCCGGCGTCGGGATGTAGGCGTTGACCTCGGCCATCAGCTTGCGCACCGCATCCTCGCCGAGCTCCTTCGACGAATCCTCCAGCGCCGCCAGCGCCGAGCCCTTGACGATCGGAATGTCGTCGCCCGGGAACTCGTACTTCGACAGAAGCTCGCGAACCTCAAGCTCCACCAGCTCCAGAAGCTCCGGATCGTTGACCTGGTCGCACTTGTTCAAAAACACCACGATCGCCGGAACGCCGACCTGGCGCGCCAGAAGAATGTGCTCGCGCGTCTGCGGCATCGGCCCGTCCGCCGCCGACACGACCAGGATCGCGCCGTCCATCTGCGCAGCACCCGTGATCATGTTCTTCACATAGTCGGCGTGGCCGGGGCAGTCGACATGCGCATAGTGACGGTTCGCCGTCTCATACTCCACATGCGACGTCGAGATCGTGATGCCGCGCGCCTTCTCCTCAGGCGCGTTGTCGATCTGGTCATACGCCCGGAAGTCGCCGAAGAACTTCGTGATCGCTGCCGTCAACGACGTCTTGCCATGGTCAACGTGACCAATCGTGCCAATGTTCACATGAGGCTTCGTGCGCTCGAATTTACCTTTTGCCATCGTCTCTTTTCCTTGGGCGCTGGACCTTCGTTCAGTCGGATGCGGGGCGATTAGCGACAAAGGCCAAAAAACACAAGTGCCTTGTGGCCGGGAATGCCGCCCGCCTGCGGGTTCGGTCCGTTCTGGGATGTCGGCCCGATATAGGGATGGGCGGTTGAAATTGGAAGAAGCAGGCTTGGAGCGGGTGAAGGGAATCGAACCCTCGTATTCAGCTTGGAAGGCTGCTGCTCTACCATTGAGCTACACCCGCGCCGTACGATCCGCCAAGGCGCGAAACCTGTTCGGATTGCACGATGGCTCCGGTGCGGCAGTGGTGGAGGAGGTTGGATTTGAACCAACGTAGGCGAAGCCAACGGATTTACAGTCCGTCCCCTTTAACCACTCGGGCACTCCTCCGTACTGCCGCCGGAGCCTTGCAACGAGGCATTCTGCGCAGACCCGGCGAGCGCCCTAGGCACGCCCCGAAATCCGCGAGCGCCTTATGGCGGCAAGCCAATGGAGTGTCAACCGCGCCCCGGGCGTTTTTGCCGACTTATTCGCTTGAGGTCCGCACGCAGCATATCCAAAGCGCGCGGCCGCCGCTATAGAGGCGTCATGAGCGACAGAAAAAAACCCGGCCAGACCGCCGGCACAGGCCCCGGCGGAACGGCGAAGGACGGCCACTATGCGCGCCTGCGGCGCGCCTATCGCGACGAGAAGGCGGGCGGCGCGCCCTCCTTTCGCCAACGGCCGAAGCTGCCGCCGGGAGAACAGGCGCCGGACGGACTGGTGCGGCTTTACGGCCTGCACACGGTGCGCGCGGCGCTCGACAACCCGCGGCGCCGAATCAGGCGGCTGCTCGCCACGCGAAACGCCGCCGAACGGCTCGGCCTGCCCGACCTTTCCACCCTGCCCTTCCCGGCCGAACTGGTGGAGCCGCGCGACATCGACAGGCTGACCGGCTCCGACGCCGTGCATCAGGGCGTGCTGATCGAGACGGAGCCGCTGGCGCCCAAGCGGCTCGACGCGCTGGGCGACGCGCCGCTGGTGCTGGTGCTGGACCAGGTGACCGACCCGCACAATGTCGGCGCCATATTGCGCTCGGCGGTGGCCTTCGGCGCCGGCGCGCTGATCACCACGGCCCGCCACAGCCCGGCCGAATCCGGGGTGCTGGCGAAATCGGCCTCGGGCGCGCTGGAGCATGTCGACCATATAGAGGTGCGGAACCTGGCCGAAGCGCTCGCCACGCTGCATGCGGCCGGCTACCAGAGCATCGGCCTCGATTCCGACGGCCCGGCCGAACTGGAAGCCACCTTTTCGGGCAAAAAAATCGCCCTCGTGCTGGGAGCCGAGGGCAAGGGCCTGAGGCAGAGGACGCGCGAAACGGTGACCGCGCTCGCCCGGCTCGACATGCCGGGCGCGATCCGCTCGCTCAATGTGTCGAATGCGGCTGCGGTGGCGCTCTATGCGGCGCGGAAGTTTTTGGGGTGAATGGTGAATGGTGAATGGTGAATGGTCGGATATAGGGGGCGCTTGAGCCATCAAGCCCACCGCTTATCTCTATTCGCTATTTTACCATTCACCATTCACCATTCACCGGCTACGCCACCTCCTGACCAGCCATGCGCTCCAACGCTCGCACCAGCGCGGAGTGGTCTTCCCGGGCGCCGCCATTGGCCGCGCAGGAATTGAAAAGCTGCTGCGTCATCGAGGTGTTGGGAAGCGCCACGCCGAGCGCGCGCGCGCCTTCCAGGGCAAGATTGAGATCCTTGCTGTGCAGTTCTATGCGGAAGCCCGGGTCGAAGCTGCGCTTTATCATGCGCTCGCCATGCACCTCCAGGATGCGCGAGGCGGCAAGTCCGCCCATCAGTGCCTGGCGCACCTTGGCGGGGTCGGCGCCCGCCCTGGAGGCGAAGACGAGCGCTTCGGCGACCGCCTCGATGGTCAGCGCCACCACGATCTGGTTGGCCACCTTGGTGGTCTGGCCGACGCCGTTCCCGCCCACCAGGGTGATGTTCTTGCCCATCTTCGCGAAGATCGGCCGCGCGCGTTCGAACGCTTTCTCCTCGCCGCCCACCATGATGGTGAGCGAGGCGGCCTTTGCCCCGACCTCCCCGCCGGAAACCGGCGCGTCGAGATAATCGCAGCCGAGTTCGTTGATTTTCCCGGCGAACTCCTTGGTGGCGATCGGGGAGATGGAACTCATGTCGATGACCAGCTTGCCTTTCGCCAGGCCGGCAGCGACGCCGCTATCCGCGAAAAGCACCTCCGCCACCTGCGGCGTGTCCGGCACCATCAGGATGACGATGTCGGCCGCCTTGGCCACCGCGTCATGGCCGGAAACGGTTTTCAGCCCCTTTGCGAGGAGATCGGCCGGCGGCTTCGACCGATGGTCGCTGGCTACGACCGGATAGCCCGCATCCAGCAGATGACCCGCCATCGGCGCACCCATTATGCCCAGCCCGATGAAGCCGATGGTTTCCATTTTTCCGTATCCTTCTTCAGTTGCAAGGCCGGCGCGGCTAAGCCGCGGCCCTGCCCGCGAATTGCCGGAACCAGCCGAGCCCGGCTTCCGTGCCGGCCTTCGGCTTGTATTCGGCGCCGACCCAGCCGGAATAGCCGATGCGGTCGATGAACTCATAAAGGAAGGGATAGTTGATCTCGCCCGTCCCCGGCTCGTGCCGGCCGGGATTGTCCGCAAGCTGGATATGCGCGATGCGGGGCATGTTCGCCTCTATGGTCCGGGCGAGATCCCCCTCCATGACCTGCATGTGATAGATGTCGTACTGGAGATGGAGGTTCTTCGAGCCCACCCGTTCCATGATGGCGAGAGCCTGCCTGGTGCCGCTCAGGAAGAAGCCCGGAATGTCGCGCGTGTTGATCGGCTCAATCAGCAGTTTTATCCCTGCATTTCCCAGCCTTTCGGCCGCGAACTTCAGGTTCCCCACGAAAACGTCCTCCAGCTTCTGCCGATCGGCCCCTTCGGGCGCGATGCCGGCAAGGCAGTTCACCTGGCCACAGCCAAGGGCCTTCGCATAGTCGATCGCCTTGTCCACGCCCGCGCGAAACTCCTCGACGCGGTCGGGCAGGATGGCAAGGCCGCGCTCGCCGCCCGCCCAGTCGCCCGAAGGCAGGTTGAACAGCACCTGAGCGAGGCCGTTCTTCTTCAGGCGTGCGGCCACCGCCTCGGCCGGATGGTCATACGGGCCGAGATATTCGACACCCTTGAAGCCGGCGCGCGCGGCGGCGTCGAAGCGGTCGAGGAAGTCGTGCTCGGCAAAGAGCATGGAAAGATTGGCTGAAAATTTCGGCATTCTTTTTGTCTCCACACAGGTCCGGCAAGGATATCGGCCTCAACGCATGTCATCCCGGCCAAGGGAGCGAAGCGACCGCGAGCCGGGGTCCATTCCGCGACCTGACCGATGTTCCGGACGGACCCCGGATAGCCTTTCCTCGCTACGCTCGGTCCGGCTTCCGGGATGACGGTCCATTTTCTAGTCCAGCATGACGATCGCCGTGGGCGCATCCTCGTTCTTCTCGGCAAGCTCCTCGAATTCGGTGACCTTGTCGATCTCGGTGCCCATGGAGATGTTGGTGACGCGCTCCAGGATGAATTCCAGCACCACCGGAACCTGATGCTCCTTCATCAGCCGCTCGGCCTCCTTGAAGGCGCCGGCGAATTCCTCGGGCTTCGACACGCGGACAGCCTTGCAGCCCATCGCCTCCGCGACCGCGACATGATCGACGCCGTAGCCGGCCTGCGGATCGTCCTCGCGGTTCTGGTTCTCGAAGGCGAGGCTGACCTCGTAGTCCATCGCAAAGCCGCGCTGGGACTGGCGGATGAGCCCGAGATAGGCGTTGTTCACCACCACATGGATGTAGGGCAGCCGGTGCTGTGCGCCGACGGCCAGTTCCTCGATGAGGAACTGGAAGTCGTAGTCGCCCGACAGCGCCACGATATGGGCGTCGGGACGCGCGGCGCGCACGCCGAGGGCGGCCGGCAGCGTCCAGCCGAGCGGCCCGGCCTGGCCGCAATTGATCCAGTTGCGCGGCTTGTAGACATGCAGGAACTGCGCGCCGGCGATCTGCGAAAGGCCGATGGTCGAGACATAGGTGGTGTCGCGCGGAAACGCCCTGTTCATCTCCTCGTAGACGCGCTGCGGCTTCAGCGGCACCTGATCGAAATGCGTCTTGCGCTTCATGGTCTTCTTGCGATCCTGGCACTCCTTCGCCCAGCCCGACCAGTCGCGCAGCTTTCCCCCCGTCTTCCATTCGGTGGCGACGTCGAGCAGCATCTTCAGCGCCGCCGCCGCATCCGAGACGACGCCAAGGTCGGGGGCGAAGACACGGCCGATCTGCGTCGGCTCGATGTCGACATGGATGATTTTCTTGCCCTTTGTGTAGACGTTGACCGAGCCGGTGTGGCGGTTGGCCCAGCGGTTGCCGATGCCGGCCACGAAGTCGGCCGCCAGCATGGTGGCGTTGCCGTAGCGGTGCGAGGTCTGCAGGCCGCACATGCCGGCCATAAGCCGGTGGTCGTCGGGAATCGCGCCCCACCCCATCAGGGTCGGGATGACCGGAACGCCGGTCACTTCCGCAAATTCGATCAGCAGGTCGGAGGCATCGGCGTTGATGATGCCGCCGCCGGCGACGATCAGCGGCTTTTCCGCTTCGTTGAGCATGGCGAGCGCCTTTTCGGCCTGGGCCCGCGTCATGGCCGGCCTGAAGGCCGGCAGCGGCTCATAGGCGTCGATGTCGAACTCGATCTCGGCGAGCTGGACGTCGAGCGGCAGGTCGATCAGCACCGGGCCGGGACGCGACGAACGCATGAGATGAAAAGCCTTCTGCAGCGCCATCGGCACCAGATAGGGCTCCATGACCGTGACCGCCCATTTGGCGACCGGCGCGGCGATCGCGGCGATGTCGACCGCCTGGAAATCCTCCTTGGTGAGCCTGGCGCGCGGCGCCTGGCCGGTGATGCACAGGATCGGGATCGAATCCGCCGATGCCGAATAGAGGCCGGTGATCATGTCCGTTCCGGCCGGGCCCGAGGTGCCGATGCAAAGACCGATATTGCCGGCCGCGGCACGGGTATATCCTTCCGCCATGTGGGAGGCGGCCTCGACATGGCGGGCGAGCACGTGGCGGATCGCCCCCCTCGCCTTCAGTGCCGAATAGAGAGGATTGATGGCCGCGCCCGGCACGCCGAAGGCGGCCGAAATGCCTTCCTTCTCGAGAACGAGAACCGCCGCATCGACCGCGCGCATCCTGGCCATGGCTCAATCCTCCAACCGGCTCCAAGCCGAAAACAATGTCGGGACGAACCTGCCAGCACCCTCGCCATTTTTCAATTTTTTCAAAATATTTTTTCATTTCCATGAAAATCGCTTAGTCAATTGATAAAATTGATGTCTTCATTTTTCAGCCATCGATCCTGGCACCCATCTGAAAAAATATTTTATTGCGTGCACGGCAAAAGCGGCGACAATGCCCGCATGCCAACCATGGAAAAACGCCAGCGCGGCCGGCCGCGCGCCTTCAACGGGCCTCCCGAAGCCGCCTCGGTTCAGTCGCTTGACCGGGCGCTGCGCATCCTGGCCATCGTCGCGGAAGGCAACGGCCTCTCGCTCTCCGAGATCGCCGGCGCCTCCGGCATCTCCGCGCCCACCGCCTACCGCATGCTGACCACGCTCGAGAGCCACGCCATGGTCGAGTTCGACCAGAACGAACAGCTCTGGTCCATCGGCGTCGGCACCTATCGCATGGGAGCCGCCTTCCTGCGCAGCCGCAAGCTGGTGGACCGGGCCCGCACCGTCATGCAGGAACTGATGGAAAAGACGGGTGAAACCGCCAATCTGGGCGTGGCCGAGGAGGATTGCGTCGTCTTCGTCAGCCAGGTCGAGACACATCAGGCAATCCGCGCCTTCTTCCGTCCGGGCACGCGCAGCGCCTTCCACGCCTCCGGCATCGGCAAGGCGGTGCTGGCCCATCTCGACACCGAGCGCATTGCGGCCATCGCCAAGCGCGCCGGCCTGGAAGCCTTCACGGAGCGGACGCTTTCCACTCTGCCGGCCCTTTCCGGCAATCTGGAAGAGATCAGGGCGCGCGGCTGGGCGGTCGACGACGAGGAGCGCTACCCCGGCATGCGCTGCGTGGCCGCCGCCATCTTCAACGAGTTCGGCGAGCCGGTGGGCGGGGTTTCGGTGTCGGGGCCGACGGTGCGCGTCACGCCCGCCCGCGTCGCCGAGATCGGCCCGCTGGTGCGCGATGCCGCAGGCGAGGTGACGCGAATGATCGGCGGGCGTGCGCCGGCCTGAGCGACGGATCGCTCAGCCCATGCCGGTGACACGACGCAGCCAGAAGGCCAGCACGACGAAGCCGATGGCGAACGTCACGCCGGTCCAGTCGATATCCGCCTGGCGAAGCCAGCGCGCGAGCCTGAGCACCAGCGTCCAGATGGCGACGGCCAGCAGGACGATGATGACGATGCGGATCATGCTTCCTCTCCCTGCCGATGACGTTCGACAAAGATATGGGAGACGAATCCGCCGATTTCAGGGGGCAAGCCGCAATGACCCTCAGGGCTGCCCAGACAATTGTCTTTACTGTCGCGGCAGATGTGCTAACGGGCAACCGTGCCCTTGTAGCTCAGCTGGTAGAGCAGCGGTTTTGTAAACCGAAGGTCGCGGGTTCGATCCCTGCCGGGGGCACCAGCTTTCCTGCCGCCGCGCGCCGGGCTTACGCGCCATTTACGATCCGCAGGCTATCAAGCTCCATCCGATTCGCATGGAGCCGGCACGCGCCATGACCAAGGCCCTCACCTCCTTCGCGCTGGTCGCCGTTCTGACGGCGGCGCTCACGGCGCTCAGCCTGGCCGTGGCCAGGCACGGTTACCCGTTCGGCCTGACAGGCGTGGCGCGGCTTGAGGGCATTGCCGATCCCGGCATGTTCCTGCCGCTCGGCGCGGTTTACTTTCTTGCCGCCATGCTGATGATGCTGCTGCCGCTGCGCGCGGCGAGCTTTGTCCTCCTCAACGCCGCCGACACGCTGTTCTGGACGGTCGTTGCCCTGTTCGGCACGATCGTCGGCTGCGTCGCCGCCAGATGGGCCTTCGGCCAGAACGGCGCCCTGTGGACGCTGTGGAACTGGCGGTTCCTGTTCGTGGCGGCGGTCGTCGGCGCCCATCTGGTCATGAACGAATTGCGCCGCAACGTGCTGCTGCGAAGCCTGTTCCTGGTGGTGTTCGCCGCGGCGGCCCTTGCCTGCCTATTCTGGTCTTTCGCAATATAGGCCGGAGCGGGCGCCGTCTATGACGGCCGCGGCCTTGCGGCTTCCATCTCGACCGGGCCGACCGGCGGCATATCCTTGGCCATGATGCCGCTTACCCGGCAGAAGGCGGCGAAGGCGCGGCAGGCCTCCTCCGTGGCCACGACGCCGACGGTGGCGCCGAAGCAGGCATTGAAGGCGGCCTGATAAAGCGGCCCCTGGCGCCCGGCCGGCCAGTCGGCCAGCAGGTCCAGGGCAAGTTCGACGCCGTAGATTTCCTCGATCGGGAGGCCGGCCCCCGGGACGATCCGGACGGGTACTGTAAATTGCAGGCTGTCCATCGGACTTCTCCAGCACCACGGGCAAATCTGCGCGCTCGACATGGTGCTTCGGCAAAGGTTGCGTCACTGCGCCATCGCGCAGGAATGTGTCGGCAATGCGGTTTTCCCGCAAGGCTGCCCGGCCCTGAAAGAGGCATGTCGTGTCGCCAAGGTTGATAGAAGGTTGAAGCTGGGCGCTTTCGGTGTCACATGATAGGGCACGAGAACAACGACAAGAAGCCCCGCCCGATGGTCACCTATCTTCAAGCCGATACCGCCCCGCTGAGGAATACCGGCCAGATCCGCCTCTACAACGAGGAGGGGTTTGCCGGCATGCGCAGGGCGTGCGCGCTTACGGCCCGCTGCCTCGACGAACTTGCCGAGCGCGTGAAGCCCGGCGTCACCACCAATGCCATCGACCGCTTCGTCTTCGAGTTCGGCATGGACCACGGCGCGCTGCCGGCCACGCTGAACTACCGCGGCTACACCAAATCGACCTGCACGTCGATCAACCATGTGGTCTGCCACGGCATTCCCGACGACAAGCCGCTGCGCGAAGGCGACATCGTCAACATCGACGTGACCTACATCCTCGACGGCTGGCACGGCGATTCCAGCCGCATGTATCCGGTCGGCACCATCAAGCGCGCGGCCGAACGGCTGATGGAAGTGACCTACGAGTGCCTGATGCGCGGCATCGCCGCCATCAGGCCCGGCGCCCGCACCGGCGCCATCGGCCAGGCCATCCAGGCCTATGCCGAAAGCGAGCGCTGCTCGGTGGTGCGCGACTTCTGCGGCCACGGCGTGGGCCAACTGTTCCACGACGCCCCCAACATTCTGCATTACGGCAGCGCCAACGAGGGCGTGGAGATGCGGCCCGGCATGATCTTCACCGTCGAGCCGATGATCAATCTCGGCCGGCCGCACGTGAAGGTGCTGTCCGACGGCTGGACGGCGGTGACGCGCGACCGCTCGCTGTCGGCACAATACGAGCATGCCGTCGGCGTGACCGAAACCGGGTGCGAGGTCTTCACCCTCTCGCCCAACGGGCTCGACACGCCCGGCCTTCCGCCCCGGTAGCGCCACGGCGTCCATCGTTGCAGCAGCGCGCGGGGGCGAATGGAAAAGGACGAGACCGACGAGCGCGGCTTCCTGGGCGAACAGCCGCAACCGGCCATGCACAAATCGGCGCCGGACGCCAGGCCGCATTATCTCGGCCATCGCGAGCGCCTGCGTGAACGTTTTGCCACGGCCGGCCATGCCGCCCTGCCCGACTACGAACTGCTCGAACTGCTGCTGTTCCGCCTCATTCCGCGCGCCGACACCAAACCGGTCGCCAAGGCGCTGCTGGCGCGCTTCGGCACGCTGGCGGAGGTGCTGGGGGCCGACGAGGCGCTGCTGCGGGAGGTCAAGGGCATCGGACCGGCCGTGGCGCTCGACCTCAAGGTCATCGCCGCAGCCACCCAGCGCATGCTGCGCTCGGAGCTGACGGCGCGCGAGACGCTGTCCTCCTGGACGCAGGTGCTGGACTATTGCCGCGCGTCCATGGCCTTCGAGGCGCGCGAGCAGTTCCGCATCCTGTTCCTCGACAAGAAGAACGCCCTCATCGCCGACGAGGTCCAACAGACCGGGACGGTGGACCATACGCCGGTCTACCCGCGCGAGGTGGTGAAGCGGGCGCTGGAGCTTTCCGCCACGGCCATCATCCTGGTCCACAATCATCCAAGTGGCGACCCGACGCCGTCCCGCGCCGACATCGAGATGACCAAGGAGATCGTCGAGACCGGCAAGCGGCTGGGCATTGCCGTCCACGACCATCTGATCATCGGCAAGAAGGGCTATGCCAGCATGAAAGGCCTGCTGCTGATCTGACGAGGTCAGAACACGCCACTTGCGGAGTGAAGTAAAGCCGCTTCAGAGCGCGAGAGAGTTCTAGCGTAGAATAGCGTGTACATAGGCGGGACGGCTTTGAGCCTGCGATTTTCGGATTCGCGCCAAGAGCGGAAATCAGTTCTCTGCCAATAGCAAACGTTCTGCTTCGCGCCTTCATTTCCGCCAGTCGTCGACACTCGCGAGCTTCCCAAAACCTGCCGTTAATTCAGCCGCGCTGGCGGATCGCTTCGAGAGCTTAGAGCTTACCGCTACCCGTCCGACCGTTGGACCTAAAAAGGCGTCATCTTCGACTGGACTGACCCGCCCCAAACTCATAATTCTGCTAAACAGGGAGGCAGTATGGCGACGTTCGCGGCCATTTCAGATCATGATGGTGCAGAAACCCTGCGGACCCTAGCCCGGCTCGCTGCGCATAAGATCCTTTCGAAGGACAAGCAGGGGCTCCCGGCTGACCCGCGCGACGCAATCTTTGCAGCCGAATATATTCGCGAGTGCGACCGGCTGCTCGCCAACACGCCGCTCTTGGTCCAGGAAGCTATCGAGAGCGCTGGCCATGCCGCAGAAGGCGCCAATGTCGACCCCTATCAGGGTGTCGTCGAAGTGCTGCAGAATGCGGAAGATCGCCGCGCACGGGAGGTCCGTGTCACGCTGCGCGACGGCCCGACCAGCAAGCAGATGCTGATCACTCATAATGGGCTTCCGGTCGAGTATGAGCATGTGCTCGCGATGATGCTTCCGTTCGTCAGTACGAAACGCGACGACGCGGACTTGCGGGGCAGGTTTGGCATCGGTCTCAAGACGCTCCGCCGAATCTGCACCGATATCCAAGTCCACGGTGCGCCATATCACTTCGGAAGCACCGCTGGCGTCGGAATCAGAGAACGAGAAGCCGAGGAGGCGATTGCGGAGTTCTACGAGCCGGCCACCGACACGCTGCTCGTCCTTGATCTCGAGGGCGATTTCGACACCTCAAGCTTCGAGCAATGGTTTGAGGAATGGACCGACGACGGGCTCATCTTCCTCGATCATGTCCGGCGCTTCGAGCTAAAGCATGAGGACGGCCGGACCTCCGTTCGCGCTACCAAGGCGACCGCTTGGGTCGACCTCCAGATACGCGACGACGAACTTACGCGCTTGCAGCGACGTACGGTGACAGCCGGAGACCGTCACTATTGAACCGCCCCGGGTTTGCCGGAGGCTCCAACTTCCCAATAGGATGGAGCCATGATGAGCAAAACGACGAACAAGTTTTCCCCTGAGGTGCGCGAGCGTGCGGTGCGGTTGGTATTCGATCACGAGGCTGATCATTCTTCGCGCTGGACTGCCTGCCAGTCGATAGCGGCAAAGATCGGCTGCTCGGCGCACACGCTGCTGGATTGGGTGAAGAAGGCCGAGATTAATGCTGGCAAGCGAGCCGGCGTTCCGACAGACATGGCCGAGAAGATGAAGGCTCTTGAGCGGGAGAACCGGGAGCTTCGGCAGGCCAACGAGATACTGCGCAAGGCGAGCGCTTATTTTGCCCAGGCGGAGCTCGACCGCCCATTCAAACGATGATCGCGTTCATCGACGATCACCGCGAGGCGCATGGGGTCGAGCCGATCTGCAGGGTGCTGCCGGTCGCCCCGTCGACCTACCACGATCATGTCGCCAAGCGCGCCGATCCCGAGAAGCTGTCGACGCGGGCGAAGCGGGACCTCGCGCTGAAGCCGGAGATCGAGCGCGTCTTCGCCGAGAACTTCGAGGTCTACGGCGCGAGGAAGGTCTGGCGGCAGATGCTGCGCGAGGGCTTTGATGTCGCGCGCTGCACGGTCGAGCGGTTGATGGCCGACCTCGGCCTTCACGGCGTCATTCGCGGCAAGCCGATCCGCACCACGGTGCAGGACAAGGCCGCGCCGTGCCCGCTTGACCGCGTGAACCGGGTCTTCCACGCGCCGGCCCCGAACATGCTCTGGCTTTCGGATTTCACCTATGTCAGCACCTGGTCGGGCTTCGTTTACGTGGCCTTCGTCATCGACGCCTACGCCCGTCGTATTGTCGGCTGGCGGGTGAGCAGGACCGCCCATGCGAGCTTTGTGCTCGACGCTCTCGAACAGGCCTTGCACGAACGCCGACCCGTTCATCGCGGTGGTCTGGTTCATCATTCGGACCGCGGATCGCAATATGTCAGCATCCGCTACACCGAGCGTCTCGCCGAAGCCGGCATCGAACCGTCTGTGGGCAGTGTCGGCGACAGCTACGACAACGCACTGGCCGAGACGATCAACGGCCTCTACAAGGCCGAGGTCATCCATCGCCGGGGACCATGGCGAAGCTTCGAGGCGGTCGAGTTCGCCACGCTGACCTGGGTCGACTGGTTCAACAATCGCCGGCTGCTGGAACCCATCGGCAACATCCCGCCGGCCGAAGCCGAGGAACGCTACTACGCCATGCTGGAAGAACCGGCCATCGCGGCATAACTTAAACCAGAAGGCCTCCGGCAAACCCGGGGCGGTTCACAGACTGATCGAAAACCGCTCTAATCTGAAGCCGAAAAGGGGCCAGTCTGGTTTCGGCCCCATACTCGCCATACAAACTAGGTGGGCGAATTACCCGAACCTGACATAGCCAGCACTCACCCTGGCCAACACCGGTCCACTATCCGCTGCAACCAAGGAGAGAGAAGACGTTTCGGCTCCAACTATGAGCTAAATCTTGGCCTCAGGCGTCCTCCATCCTGCGCAGACGGGCCTTGACCCCATTGCTGATGCTGTCGGCAACTTCGGCAGGAAATGCTTTCGGAAGCGATGCGGTAACCTGCTCGACCGCTGCTGGCGCCTGTGCGCGCAGTTCATCAAAGATCGCGGTCACAAGGCGCGCACCAATCCCTGCCTTGGCAGCGGTCTGGACAAAATGGCGAGGCATGATGCTGTCGACGATGTAGTGACGGCTGTCACCCACGGCCATAGACAGCTTCATCTTGTTGCGCGTGATTTGGCCCGCGTCGAGGCTGGGCCGCGCCGAGATCACATCGTAGAGCGGCGTCATACGAAAACGGCCACCGGGAGAGAGAAAGACGCTGAAATTCTTGGCGTGCCCATCTGTGGCACCGAGCAGCCAGAAGGCAATAACGGCCTTCAGAAATGTCGCGTGATCCGCCTCCGGCTGGTCGCTCCCTTTCAACAGATTGAGAATAGCCGGAATGCCGGGGCCGCCATCGGATTCGTATTTCAGGGATGGCGGCACCGACAAAGCCTGGCAGCAATCCTCCTGAGGTAAACGCAGGAGACGGTTGTCGCTGGTCCAGCGGCGATCGAACCGCTCGACCACGAGCACGCGGTTACCCTCAAACTCCTGGATAGCGACGGCGGCGCTCGGAAGTCCAAGAGCAGCCGCCAGCTTGAGGCAGAAGAACTCGTTTTCAACGCTGTAGGATAGATCGATGCCATTCGGCAGTCGGCCAATCTGCGGTTTGAGGATGTGCGTCGTGGCCGTAGTCGCCAGCGGCTTGTACCAACGCCCGTTCCAGAACAGCAGTGCGGTCTTTTCCTGGGCGCCGGCGATCGATATCCGAAAGTCCTCATCCTCGCCAAGTCCAAGGGGAGCGGATGCAAGGTCACCGAGAAGCCGGGCGATTCCCTTGTCGTCGATAGGTTTGCCGCCGACAGCGCCGGCGACGCCGGGTTCGATGCCGTCCGGCAGGAATTGCAATGCGCCGACGCAGTCCCGTCCGACAGCAGCGAGTAGGTCGTAAGCGTCTATGCCCTGAGCGTGAACTCGCTCCGCCATGCGGCGGCGGATGGGCATGCTATCCGGCAGGAGATTGTCGAAGACGGCGATGACAGGCGCACCGATATAGCGGTCCTCACGCAGAGGCAGAGATAGCGACACGGGCAGCGCATGCTCCCACGCAAGCCAGGACAGATCGTACTGAAAGTCGATTGCACCGCTGGATTGCCTGTTCAGCCGCCCGACGAGGCGGCCATTCAGGAAGACATTAAGCGGGATGTGCCGACGCGGGCGGGCCATCAGAAGATGTCCTCGATCTCGGCCGGCTTTGCCTTCGTCCTGGGACGGATAACAAACTCGAGGTCAAGCGCCGCGAGAATGTCGCAAAGCGTCCCGAGCTGGGTCCCGAGGGCGCCACTCTCGACGGCTGAGATGGTTGCCTGCCGTAGCTTTGTCTTGTCCCCGACGCCAGTCTGGTTCAGGCCGAGCTTGCGGCGCTGCCGGCGGATGGCATCTCCGATTTGCTTAGGCGTTCGGGCGATCTGGTCCACGGCGCACCTCTCTGAGCACGCTGTATACGCTCTAGAGGATAAATGTCAATATACGCTTCAGAGAATAAATACCTATATACGTCATAACGTATAACGCAGATAAATACCTCTTAGCGTATAATTCCGCACGCTCGCACTGGTCCGCGGGTTCTCAATTGAATATTCAGCGCGGCTTAATCACCTCTACCTGCCCCGGACCGGAGCACGGTATCGCGCGGGAGAATGATTCCTCGCCAGCGAAGAGCGCGATCAGTCGGAAGCGGTCCAACTCCAGCCTTCAACGGCCATTGCTTCACCGATCCATGGCGCCACCACGCCCGGAGGTCCACTGCAATACCACAAGATGTAGTCACCCTCTTCACGTACCCAGGCGACAAGTGTGGCCGCTTCTCGAAAAGAGTAGGAAACAACGGCCCCATTCGATGCATGCCATCGAACGTTGGCCAACGCCGACCAGAGATCGACGCCACATGCACCATCGGCTCTCACCAGCCCTCCAACCGCGCGATCAATGGCGGCTTCAAATTCCTTGATCGGTCGCTTGGAGCGCTGGCTTGGAACGCCTGCAAAATCGCTTTTATCGAAGAACGGGAACATCCGCCTCCATGGTTCTCGTCTCTTTAGCTCCGCTGAAGAGGGGATGAAACAATTAAATTGAAGCGTGAGCAGCTGCACTCGACACTTCGCCAGCGGACAGTTCTTTCCAGTGAAATCGTAAAACCACCTGGTCGCAGGCCGTTCCGGCCCGCGAAACAAAGGAGTTATCGATATGCAGCCACCCGTCATTCCGCCGCGTTATCTTCGTACCCGCGAGGCCGCAATGTTCCTCGGACTGTCGCCGCGAACACTAGAGAAGCATCGGACTTATGGAACAGGCCCGATCTACCGCAAGCTCGGCGGTCGGGTCGTCTATGCGCTCGCCGACCTGCAACAATGGGCGGATTCGGGGACAGTGAGTTCAACGTCCGATCCGAATAGCAAAACGGTCCGACCGGCTGCGCCACAACATCAGGCAGCTCGCCGAAAGGCCTAAGTGTGATTTTTCGTGGAATGAGGACCCTGTTTGAGGGGTAATTTTCGTCCAAACGGGACCCCTTGCAAATTCCGAGGGATGTCGCCCCCCGATCCCGAAATGATGCCGCCCCCTCGTTCCGAGAAATAGTCGCCCCCTGATTCCGAGATGAAGCCGCCCCCTTGGATGCGGCGTTTGGGCCGGGCGCTCTGCTGGTGAAAGTTCCTTCTTTGGCTTGTCCGAGGGAAGGAACGAGATGCCGGCGGAGAGATTGGCGATGCGGCGTGTCCGCGAGATTTTGCGATACCGATTTGAGGAAGGCCTTGGCCACAAGGCGATCTCGTACCGGGTGGGCGCTGCACCTTCGACGGTGCGCGAGACGCTCCGGCGCGCTGCGACTGCCGGATTGACCTGGCCGCTTGGCGAGGAGGTCACGGACACGGTTCTGGAGGCGGCGCTCTATAAGGCATCCGGAAAGAAGACAGGACACCGCCGTAGCGTCGAGCCGGACTGGGCCGAGATCCATCGCGAGCTGAAGCGCAAGCATGTGACGCTGCAGATCCTGTGGGACGAATACATCGCGCTCCATCCCGACGGCTACCGCTATAGCCGTTTTTGTGACCTCTACAGGGGGTGGGCGGCAAACCTGCCGGTAACGATGCGGCAGAACCATGCCGCCGGCGAGAAGCTGTTCGTCGACTATGCCGGCGACACGGTGATGGTGGTCATAGATCGGCTGACGGGCAAAATGCGTGCTGCGCATCTGTTCGTGGCGGTGCTCGGCGCATCGAGCCTGTCCTATGCCGAGGCGCGCTGGAGCGAGACGCTGCCGGACTGGATCGGCTGCCACGTCAATGCGCTGGAGAGCTTCGGCGGCGCGCCGGCTCTGTTCATTCCCGACAATGCCAAGGTGGCGGTGATCAAGGCCTGCCGTTACGATCCGCAGGTCAACCGCACCTATGCCGGGATGGCGGCGCATTACGGCAGTTCGGTGCTGCCGACCCGACCGCGCCGTCCCCGAGACACGGATGAGATCGAATAGCCCTTTTGACGGAATCTGTGATATTTTCTTCAGGCCCACGGGCGACCACGTGGTGAACGGCAGGGCATGAGGTTCAAGCCCTGCGGCGCAGCCTGATCATTGTCGCTCCTCATTTGTGGCGTCCGTGGGTTTTGAGCGGGGCCCTCTTTGTCGCCATCCGGCCGTCATTCGCCGATATGCGCCTTCGGCCTGCTGAGCGCGGTTGCGCTCCTCCCGGCGACGTTGCGTGATGTTGTAGTCGTAGCCGGCGCCTTTCTGGCCGCGTCGCGGCGGATGTCCGGCGCGCAGTTCGAGGTCGCGAAGTTTCTTGGCGTGTAGCGAGGGGCGGACCCAGCTGTAATCTTCACCTCTCGTCAGCAGATGCCAGATGATCACCGCCAGCTTGCGGGCGACCGCAACTGCGGCAATGTGATTGCCGCGTTTGCCCCGCACGCGCTCGTAGAAAGCGTGTAGCGGCCCGGGGCTTCGAACGGTCTGCCAGGCCGCCTCGACCAGTAGATGGCGGGCATTTGCGCGTCCGCGTTTGGTGATCCGACCATAATGGGCCGGTCCCTCACCGGATTGATGGACGCTTGGATTGAGACCTATATAGGCGACCAGCTTGTCGGGGTTGTCAAAACGTTCGATTTTGCCGATCGCCGCCATCAATCCGACAGCAACCACCATGTCGATGCCCGGGATCGTCATCAATCGTGTCACGTTCGGATCGGACAAGGCGGCGCGTGCAATGTCACGCTCCACTCCCTTGAGTGCATCGGACTGGCGGTCGTATTCCTCGACGTGCCGTTCAATGGCCTCCCGCTCGTCGTCCGGTAGATACTGGGCCCGCAGCCAGATCCGCCCCTTGCCGCCGAAGAGATCGGCAAATGGGCAGGGTGGAATCAGGTTCGCGTGCAGGATCGACTGGACGATCGATTTTAGACGGGTCCGTTGCCGGACAAGTTGCGTTCGGCGCGTCACCTGACGTCGGCGAGCCAAGGTTGCGCCATCGGGAATCCAGACCTCGGGCAGGAAACCTGCGGCATAGAGTTGCGCCAGGACGCGCGCGTCGATCGCGTCGGTCTTGATCTTCGCCTTGGCGATCAGATGGACCTGCAACGGATTTGCCACGGCCACCCTTGCCACGCGCGGAGCGAGGATCTCCACAACCGCGGTCGCATTGCCGGTCGCTTCCACCACGACATGATCCGACGGCAGAAGTGTTCTGGCAAAGTCTTCCAGATGCTCCCGCGTCATGCCGATCCGGCCAAGTCGCTTGATTTCTCCATCTTCAAGGGCCACCGCTTCGGCGAAGACGCGGTGGATATCCATGCCGATGATGCGCATATCTACCCCTTTCGCTATGTCATCCCTCTTCTCAGGAGCTGGCGGGCTACACGGCAACTACGGATCCGCGCTCGCAGCGCATTCGGGTAAGCCGCAGGGGCGACCATATAAAGGCTCGGGCTCGCAGCCCATGTCTTTCGCTCGGCCTGCCCGCACTCGCGTGCTCCCGACGCCCCACATCCCGAATGGTCTCACCATAGCGCCTGCCACCGAAGTGCGGCAAAGATATCGAGGCGTCAGCGCGATCATGCCAGATAAGGCAAAGGTCGAGGCGGCGGTGCGCATTGTCGAGCGCTGGCTTCTGGGTCGGCTACGCCATCGCGTCTTTTACAGTCTGGCCGAGGTCAATGCGGCGATCGGCGATCTGCTCGTCGATCTGAATGATCGCCGGGTGCTGCGCCGTGTCGGGCGCACGCGGCGGCAATTGTTCGAGCAGATCGACCGCCCGGCACTCCGGCCGCTGCCGGCGGAACGCTATGTCTTCGCCGAATGGCGGATCCGGCGTGCCGGCCTCGACTACCATGTCGAGATCGATCGGCATTATTACTCCGTTCCCTGGCGCTTCGCGCGCGAGCAGATCGAGGCCCGCATCACGGCGAGCACCGTCGAGCTGTTCCGCAAGGGCGAGCGGATCGCCGCCCATATGCGCTCCAGCGGCAATGGCCGGCATACCACCGTCCCCGAGCATATGCCGTCGTCGCACCGCCGCTTCGCCGACTGGACGATCGAGCGGATCAGCCGCGAGGCCTCGGCGATCGGTTCTGACGCGGCGCTCCTGTGCGAGAAGATACTGGCCGACCGGCCGCATCCCGAGCAGGGCTTCCGCGCCTGTCTGGGCATCATCCGCCTGGCCAGGGGCTTTGGCCGGGAAAGGGTCAACGCCGCCTGCGGCCGCGCGCTTGAGATCGGCGCGCGGACCTACGGCTCGGTCCGCTCCATCCTGGACAACCATCTCGACCGGACGACCGCCCCGCGGACGGCGTCGGCCAAGCCCATCGACCACCCCAATATCCGCGGTTCCCGCTATTACCACTGAAGGAGAAAGGCATGCTTGCACATCCCACCCTCGATCGCCTGAACGCCATGGGCTTCACCGGCATGGCCCGGGCATTCGACGAACTCACCGCCAATGCCGAGGCCGAACAGCTCAGCCATATCGAGTGGCTGGGTCTGCTGCTCGACCGGGAATGGAGCTGGCGCTACGATCGCAAGCTCGCGGGCCGCCTGCGCTTTGCAAAGCTGCGTCACCAGGCCGCCCCCGAGGATGTCGACTATCGCAGTGAGCGCGGTCTTGATCGGGCCCTGTTCCTCAAGCTCATCGCCGGCGACTGGATCGATGCCCACGACAATCTGGCGATCTGCGGCCCGGCGGGCGTCGGCAAGAGTTGGCTCGCCTGCGCGCTTGGCCACAAGGCTTGCCGCGACGACCGCTCCGTTCTCTACCAGCGTGTGCCCAGACTGTTCGCATCCCTGGCGCTGGCGCGCGGTGATGGCCGCTACCCACGCCTGCTGCGCAAGCTCGGCAGCGTACAATTGCTGATCCTCGATGATTGGGGCCTTGAACCCCTCGACGATCAGGCCCGTCACGATCTCCTCGAAATCCTCGAAGATCGCTACGGGCGGCGCTCCACCATCATCACCAGCCAGCTACCCGTGTCGGCATGGCACGACGTAATCGGCAACCCGACCTATGCCGACGCCATTCTCGACCGGCTCGTCCACAATGCCCATCGTATCGATCTGACCGGAGAAAGCCTGCGCCGAGACCAGCAGCGAAAGACTTGACACAAGCGCTCGACGAAATGACAACAATCACTGCCAGCATAGCCCGGTCCCTAGGGGCGAGATCATCTCGGAATCCGGGGGCGAGATCAAATCGGAATGAAGGGGCGGCTTCCTCGGAATCGGCAACCCCTTAACGTGGGGTCATCAAAGTGCCTCCGGTTTGATCGGAGGCATTTGTGTTTTGGATGTTGGTTGTGGAGACGATTGCAAAGATACGCCGGCTGTCGCTGGTGCAGGGGAAGTCGATCAAGGCGATCTGCCGGGAGCTGAAGATCTCGCGGAAAGTGGTCCGCAAGGTGCTGCGCTCGGACGAGACGGAGTTCCGGTACGAGCGCAAGCATCAGTCCTATCCTCGCATGGGGGCCTGGCGCGAGAAGCTGGACGGGCTCCTGTCGGCGAATGCAGCGAAGCCGCAGCGGGAACGGCTGACGCTGATCCGGATCTTCGAGGAGCTTCGCGGCCTCGGCTATGACGGCAGCTACAGCTCAGTGTGGCGGCATGCGCAGGATTGGGAAGAGCAACGCGGCAGCGCCGCGGCCGAGGCCTATATCCCGCTGAGCTTTGCGCCCGGCGAAGCCTATCAGTTCGACTGGAGTCACGAGGTCGTCCTGCTGGACGGCGTGACGGTTACGGTGAAGGTGGCGCACATGCGGCTCTGTCATAGCCGCATGTTCTTTGTTCGGGCGTATCCGCGCGAGACGCAGGAGATGGTGTTCGACGCCCATGATCGGGCCTTCGCCTTCTTCCGCGGAACCTGCACGCGCGGCATCTACGACAACATGAAGACGGCGGTGGACGCGATCTTCATCGGCAAGGATCGCCGCTACAACCGCCGCTTCGCGCAGATGTGCGGACATTACCTTGTCGAACCGGAAGCTTGCACGCCGGCGTCGGGTTGGGAGAAGGGCCAGGTCGAGAACCAGGTCGGGCTGGTGCGCGAGCGCTTCTTCACGCCGCGGCTGCGCTTCAAGACGCTGGAGGACCTGAACGGCTGGCTGGCCGACAAATGCGTCTCCTACGCCAAGGCGCACCGGCACCCCGAACAGGACGGCCGCACGATCTGGGAGGTGTTCGAGGAGGAGCGCGGCAGCTTCATCCCCTATGCCGGGCGCTTCGACGGCTTCCACTGCATTCCCGCCTCGGTGTCGAAGACCTGCACGGTGCGCTTCGACAACAACAAATACTCGGTGCTGTCGAGCGCCGTCGGCCGGCCGGTCGAGATCCATGCCTATGCCGATCGGATCGTCATCCGCCAGGACGGCGTGGTCGTGGGCGAACATGCCCGCTGCTTCGGCCGCAACGAGGTGATCTACGACCCTTGGCATTACGTCCCGGTGCTGGCCCGCAAGCCCGGTGGACTGCGCAACGGCGCACCGTTCAAGAATTGGGTTCTGCCGTCGGCCATGGAGAAGGTGCGCCGCAAGCTCAAGGCCGCCGATGACGGCGACCGGCAGATGGTGTCGATCCTCACCTGTGTGCTGAGCGACGGATTGAACGCGGTCGAGGCGGCCTGTCAGGAGGCGCTCGATCACGGCGTCTCGTCGGCGGCGGTGATCCTCAACATCCTGGCCCGCCGCCGCGACCCGGCGCCGGGCACGATCCTTTCCATTCCCCAGGCGCTGAAGCTGGCTCACGAGCCGATCGCCGACTGCGCCCGCTATGACCGTCTAAGGAGAGCAGATAATCATGGAACGCACCGAGGTTCTGGAACTGATGGGCACGCTGAAGCTCTACGGGATGCGATCAGCCTATGACGAGATCATGGGCGTCGCCATCAAGCGGCAGCACGAACCTCCGAAGATCGTCGGCGATCTGCTGCAGGCCGAGATATCGGAGAAGCAGGCCCGCTCCATCAAATACCAGCTCACCGTCGCCAAGCTGCCATTGGCCAAGGACGTCGATGACTTCGACTTCACCGGCACGCCCGTCAACGAGAGCCTGATCCGCGATCTTGCCGGCGGAGCCTTTGTCGCCGATCAGCGTAACGTCGTCCTGGTCGGCGGCACCGGCACGGGCAAATCCCATCTAGCCATCGCCATTGCCCGGGCGCTTATCCGCAACGGCGCGCGCGGCCGCTTCTTCAATGTCGTCGACCTGGTCAACAGGCTGGAGACCGAGACCCGTGCCGGCCGCCAGGGGCGCATTGCCGATCACCTGACCCGGCTCGACTTCGTCGTGCTCGATGAACTGGGCTATCTGCCCTTCGCCCAGGCCGGCGGGCAGTTGCTCTTCCATCTCGTCTCGAAACTCTACGAGCGCACCAGCGTCATCATCACCACCAATCTGGCGTTCGGCGAATGGCCCACCGTCTTCGGCGACGCCAAGATGACCACTGCGCTGCTCGATCGCCTGACGCATCACTGCGAGATCGTCGAGACCGGAAACGAATCCTGGCGCTTCAAGAGCCGCTCTCAAAGCTAAAGCCAAAAACCAACGAACCGCACCCGATCAGGCTGTGCAACCCCGACCAGCTTCGCCTGATCGGGCGCTAACCGCCGTGCCCTTCATCAACCCCAAAACCGGGGTCCCTTTTGCACGAAAATACAGGGTCCCGATTCCACGGTCATTGACAGCCTAAGCTCCGATCGGGCTCGCGGTCACTCCGTCGAGAAGCAGCCGCGAGCCTCGAGTCCGATGTCGGACTCCCCGATAACCAGCGTGATCACGGAATTGTCCAGCGTCAAGCGCAGCGAGGTCAATCCTGCTCATCCGCCTCATACACATTTGTGCAGCAGGCCGTTGCACAATTACTGGAGCTATGGAGAAATTGTGTCTGTTCCTGCCTATTTGACCCTAGAAGAGGTCGTCGAGCGTTATCGCAACCAGGTTAGCGAGGGTACGCTACGCAACTGGCGATCGAAGAGAATTGGTCCGTCATTCGTCAAAATCGGTAAAGCGATCCTATACCCGATCGAGGAGTTGGAGCGATGGGATCGTTCAAACCTAGTTTCCTGTAAGCGCATATCAACTGCATCCTTCGGCGCCAACGACACCGAGGGAGAAGTGGACTGAATGAACAGGGCTGGCCTTCGATTGACGATGGATGCGGTTTGCACATTGTCGATCAGGGTCAGCTCCTGTTCTGATCGGTGCTCGCTTAAAATGGGATAGATTGATGTGGAGTTCGTGCAGCAGCATGCGAATGCGGGCACTTGAGGGGTTGTCCGGGTTACACCGGGATTGTCCCGAGTTGGCGCGAGTTACAGACACCAGATACCGGCACCACCTCATTTGCGCCGTTATATATCATATTGAAATATAACAATTTTCTTAATTTCACAGGTTGGTGCACAACCACCCGTCCGGCGATCCCACGCCGTCGCGCGCCGACATCGAGATGACGAAGGAGATCATCGAGGCGGGCAAGCGGCTCGGAATAACCGTCCACGACCACATCATCATCGGCAAGAAGGGCCACGCCTCGATGAAGGGGCTTGCCCTGATCTGATTGCCACCCCGGCGGCGGGGCGCCGCCCAAAGAAAAAGCCCCGCTTCCGGGGCTTTTTCGATCGGTTTCGGCAGGCGGCGTCAGCTCTTGCGCGGCAGTTGCGGCACCAGGCTGCGCTTGGCTCCATCCTTGCCCTTCGGCTCCTGCCTTTGCACTGCGGCCTTCTTCACCGCAGGCTTCCGGGCCGTCGCCTTGCGGATCCGGGGCCGTTCCTCCGGCTCCTTCTTCGGCTTCACCGGCGCCTCGTCGGCCAGCGATTCGAGCTTCAGGCCCGGCTCGCCGGTTTCCTTCTTCTCGACGGTGACGCGCACCGTGCCGCCCTTCTTCAGCTTGCCGAACAAGACCTCGTCGGCCAGCGGCTTCTTGATGTGCTCCTGGATGACGCGGCCCAGCGGACGCGCGCCCATGCGCTCGTCGTAGCCCTTCTCCGCCAGCCAGGCCACGGCCTCCGGAGACAGCTCGAAGGTGACCCCGCGGTCGGCGAGCTGGGCCTCGAGCTGCATGACGAACTTCTGCACCACCTGATGCACCACCGGAACCGGCAGCGAGCCGAACGGGATGATGGCGTCCAGCCGGTTGCGGAACTCGGGCGTGAACAGGCGGTTGATCGCCTCCACGTCGTCGCCCTCGCGCTTGGTGGAGCCGAAGCCGATCGCCGCGCGCTGCATGTCGGAGGCGCCCGCATTGGTGGTCATGATCAGGATGACGTTGCGGAAGTCGATGGACTTGCCGTTGTGGTCGGTCAGCTTGCCATGGTCCATCACCTGCAACAGGATGTTGAACAGGTCGGGATGCGCCTTTTCCACCTCGTCGAGCAGGAGCACGCAATGCGGATGCTGGTCGACGCCGTCGGTCAGCAGGCCGCCCTGGTCGAATCCGACATAGCCGGGAGGCGCGCCGATCAGCCGCGAGACGGTGTGACGCTCCATATATTCGGACATGTCGAAGCGCAGCAGCTCGACACCCAGCGAGGCGGCAAGCTGCTTGGCGACCTCGGTTTTGCCGACGCCGGTGGGGCCGGAGAACAGATAGCAGCCGATCGGCTTCTCCGGCTCGCGCAGGCCGGCGCGCGCCAGCTTGATCGCCGAGGTGAGCGCGGTGATCGCAGTGTCCTGACCGTAGACGACGCGCTTCAGCTCCACGTCGAGGCCGGCCAGCACCTTCTCGTCGTCGGCCGAGACGGTCTTGGGCGGAATGCGCGCCATCGTGGCTATGGTGGCCTCGATCTCCTTGATGCCGATCGTCTTCTTGCGCTTGCTCTCGGGCAGCAGCATCTGCGAGGCGCCGGTCTCGTCGATCACGTCGATGGCCTTGTCCGGCAGCTTGCGGTCGCTGATGTAGCGGGCCGAGAGCTCCACCGAGGCCTTGATGGCGTCGGCCGTGTACTTGACCTTGTGGAAGTCCTCGAAATAGGGCTTCAGCCCCTTCATGATCTCGATGGCGTCCTCGACGGTCGGCTCGTTGACATCGATCTTCTGGAAGCGCCGCACTAGCGCGCGGTCCTTCTCGAAGAACTGCCGGAACTCCTTGTAGGTGGTTGAACCGATGCAGCGAATCGCGCCGGAGGAAAGCGCCGGCTTCAGCAGGTTGGAGGCATCCATGGCGCCACCGGAGGTGGCCCCGGCCCCGATCACCGTATGGATCTCGTCGATGAACAGGACGGCGCCGGGATAATCCTCCAGTTCCTTGACGACCTGCTTCAGGCGCTCCTCGAAATCGCCGCGGTAGCGCGTGCCGGCCAGCAGCGTGCCCATGTCGAGCGCGAAGATGGTGGCATCGGCCAGCACGTCCGGCACATCGCCTTCCACGATGCGCTTGGCCAGCCCCTCGGCGATCGCCGTCTTGCCCACGCCGGGATCGCCGACATAGAGCGGGTTGTTCTTGGAGCGGCGGCACAGCACCTGGATGGTGCGGTTGATCTCCGGCTCGCGGCCGATCAGGGGGTCGATCTTGCCGGCCCTGGCCTTGACGTTGAGGTTCACGCAGTAGGCCGTCAGGGCGTCCTGCTGCTTCTTCTTGCCCGAATCCTCCTGCTGGTCGCCAGCGGGGCCGCCCTGCTCATCCTCGGCGCCGCGCGGGGTGCGGTTCTCGGACGCGCCGGGCCGCTTGGCAATGCCGTGGCTGATGTAGTTGACCGCGTCGTAGCGGGTCATCTGCTGTTCCTGCAGGAAATAGGCGGCATGGCTCTCGCGCTCGGCAAAGATGGCCACGAGCACGTTGGCGCCGGAGACTTCCTCCCGGCCGGAGGACTGGACGTGGATCACGGCGCGCTGGATGACGCGCTGGAAGCCGGCTGTCGGCTTGGAATCCTCGTCGTAGCCGGTGACGAGGTTGTCCAGCTCGGTGTCGATGTAGTTGAGGACAGTCTGGCGCAACTCGTCGAGATCGACGTTGCAGGCGCGCATCACGGCGGCCGCCTCGTTGTCGTCGATCAGCGCGAGCAGGAGGTGCTCCAGCGTCGCGTATTCGTGATGACGTTCATTGGCGAGCGTCAGTGCCTGGTGCAGCGCCTTTTCGAGGCCTTGGGAGAAAGCCGGCATCTTACCTCACTTCTTCTCCATCACGCATTGCAGCGGATGCTGGTTCTGTCTGGCGAAATCCATGACCTGGGACACTTTGGTCTCGGCCACTTCGTAGGTGTAAATTCCACACTCGCCCACGCCGTGGTTATGGACATGAAGCATGATGCGCGTCGCAGCCTCGCGATCCTTCTGGAAAAAGCGCTCCAGCACGTGGACCACGAATTCCATCGGAGTGTAGTCGTCGTTGAGGATAAGCACCCGGTACAGGCTGGGTTTCTTCGTCTTGGTCTTGGCGCGCGTGATGACGGCTGTGCCGCGCCCGGTATTGTTGCCGTCGTTGCCGTTCTGCATGCGTGCCACCTGAGTTGTGGCAGATTGGGCGGTCGTCACGTAGTCCTGCCTTTGGGTCGAATCCCCTGCGAACCGACATGTAGGTTTTCGCTCGGAGATTTTAAGCCCTTCTATCTGGCTTACAATATGGTCGCCTGGACAATGTCGGCGGTTTTTTTGCCGGATCGGCGCCGGCCAGGCGGCGCCGCAGGCCCGGGCACGAAAAAACCCGGCCGCGATGCGACCGGGTCTGTCCGATTGGCCTTGAGCGATCCGGACGTCCGAAAGCTTACTGCGCCTTGGCGACGATCGTCTCGAAAGGCTTGTAGGCATCCTTGGCCAACTCGGCGTAGAGGTCGCCTATCCTCGTCGCCTGGGCAACGAAAGCCTCGTAGGACTGCTTGACATAATCCGACTGGATCTCGACGGCGCTGTCGAACGATTTGGCCGAAAGAAGCTTCTCCATGAAGAGGCTGCCGTTCTCGAAGCTCTTCTTGGTGTAGTCGGCGGCTTCGACCGCGATCGCCTGGGTGCCCTTGGAGAGCGATGCGAAGCTCTTCAGGCCGCTGTCGGCGAATTCCTTGCCGTACTTGGTGAAATCCTCGTAGGTCTGTGTCATTTGCGCGTCCTTTCGGCGATGGCGCTGCATGCGCCTCTTGTGCAATGCCGCAAAATATATGTTGCGCTGCACAACAAGTCAATCGCAACCTCGGGGCACTGCAAGGCGGATGCGTTCGTGGAAAGTTTGCATCAATTCCACGGAAAATGGTGAACGCTGCGGTTACCATAAACGGATTGGTAACGCTGCCCCCGTTAGCTTGCCCGACAGCAGGGTCGGACCTTTGCCACCCTCTCAGGTGCAACGAAAATCCCAAAGGAAAAAACAGTGCGTCAGGCGTCGTCGGGCATCGCGTTCAAATCCGGCTATTTTCTAAAAGCGGCAATGATCGTCTGTCTGGCCCTGGGCTTTGCGGCGGCGGATGTGACGGCCTCGCTTGCCGGCCAATATGCCGCGATCGTCATGGACGCCAAAACCGGCAAGACGCTCTATTCCCAGGATGCCAACGGACGCCGCTATCCCGCGTCGCTGACCAAAATGATGACGCTGTACCTGACCTTCGAGGCGCTGGCCAAGGGCAGGATCAGCAAGACCACGCCGGTGGTCTTCTCCGCCAATGCCTCGGCCGAGCCCCCGACCAAGCTCGGCGTGCGCGCAGGCGCCTCGGTATCGGTGGAGACCGCCATCCTGTCGATGGTGACCAAGTCGGCCAACGATTCCTCGACCGCCCTCGCGGAATTGCTCGGCGGCTCGGAAGAGCAGTTCGCCAGGATGATGACCGCCAGGGCCCGCAGCCTCGGCATGTCCGGCACCGTCTTCCGCAACGCCAACGGCCTGCCCAATCCGGGCCAGTTCACGACCGCCCGCGACATGGCCACCCTCGGCATCGCGCTTCGCGAGCATTTCCCGCAATATTACGGCTACTTCTCCACCCGCTCCTTCATGTTCGGCCGCACGCGCATCAACGGCCACAACCGGCTGCTCGGCCGGGTCAAGGGCGTGGACGGCATCAAGACCGGCTTCACCCGGGCCTCCGGCTTCAACCTCGTCACCTCCGTCGTCGACGGCAACCGCAGCCTCGTGGCGGTGGTCATGGGCGGGACCTCCGGCGCGAGCCGCGACCAGCAGATGTCAAAGCTCATCGCCACCTACCTGCCGCAAGCCTCCTCGCGTGGCGGCAGCGCCCCGCTGGTGGGGCGTGCCGCCAACGGCGATGCCGCCGTCGCCCTTTCCAAGGTGGTTCTGCCCAAGCATGACGCCCCCACGCCCGACAGCCGGCCGGCCGGGGAGCAGGAAGTGGCCTCGGCCGACGATTCCGAACCGGTCGTGCCGGCGGCAACGCTCGCAGCCCAGCTTCCGGCATCGCATCCGCTGCCCGCGCCCTCGCCCGCACCTGCCGCAGCACCGGCCGCAGAAGCCGAGGAGCCGGCGCCCATCGTCACCGCCTATGCCGAGCAGCCGGCCGTCGATCCCGTGGCCACCTCTTCGGTGACGCAGAGCGGCTGGGTCGTGCAGGTCGCCTCCGCACCCAGCAAGGAGGGCGCCCAGGCCATTCTCGACAAGGTCGCGGAGCAGGCCCGCGCCGCCCTTACCGACGCGTCGGGCTTCACCGCGTCCTTCCAGAAGAGCGGCGTTACCTACTATCGCGCCCGCTTCGGCAGCTTCGATACCAAGGCGGCGGCGTGGAAGGCGTGCGACGCTTTGAAGAAGAAGAAGATCCAGTGCTACGCCGTTCAGCAGTGAGCGGCGCTCAGGCTCCCGGAAAGTACAGCGTCGAAGGAGATCAGTCGTGAGTGGAGAGCAGAACGTCCTTGGCTTCGTCGATTCTCGCCGCCAGGAAAGACGCATGGCCGACATCGGGGCCCAGGCGCTGCATCAGGCGGCGATGCGCCTTGCGGATATCCGCCGCGGCAGCGCCCGCTTCAAGACCAAGGATCTTGTAGGCCTCCTCCTTAGTCATGGCGCCCGCACGTGGCGCAACGCGCAGCCCCTCGCCGTCATCCGGCTCAGCGTCACGGCGCCAGGCGGGAAAACGGCCGTCAAGATACGCCTCCAGTAGCTGGCGCGCCTCGGGATCGCCGCGCAGCTCCGCGTAAAGCTGCCTCAGCTCCGCCAGTTTCATGGAGCCGAGCCTCCTGCCCTCGCGGCGACCGGCCAGAACCAGTCCTTCCAGCGCGCCGGTATCGTGGTCGAGTTCCATTTCGAGGGCTGCCGTGCGCACCACGGATCGCCGGCGCGGACGCGGCGCCCCGGAACGCCGCAGCAGCGCCGCCAGCCTGCCGGGATCGGCGCGCAGAAAGGCGAACGCCGCGCCCAGCACAAGCAGCAAAACGACGATCGCGATCGGTATTGCCATTGATGATTGCGCCCTGACGCCATTACCGGCGCATAGACTATACCCGCAATAATGGCCCCGGAAGGGCAGCGCGCAGGCACCTTCCGCGACAGCGTTCGAACGGTTGCGAAGACCGCGGAAAAGGGGGCCGGTCGGCATTCTGGCAGCGGTACGAGGAGGCCACTATGTGCCAGTGCCGGCCGGCCGACCCCACGGACCCAGGAGATGCGGCGGACCTGAGCATCATGGGGTATCTGCAGCGGCGCGCTCCGACAGGATCGCGGCGCGGCCTTGTTTCTTTCTTCGGGCACCGTCCCGATCCGAAACATGCGCGGACATCGAGGCGGGATACCCGATACGGGATGCCGGCGCGCTCCTCCTTGCCGGTCCCGTCCATCGTCGGTGCCCGCACATTTGCGCAAGCGCTTATGGAAATCAACCGTTTCTTAACCAACCCCGCCGAATCGCTCGGGTTAAGGTAAACCGCTAACCCTGACGGCACGGATCGGACCGTCACCCGCGAGGGCGATCGGCCGCACGCCATCAGGCGGCGTTGGCCACCACGCGGTTGCGGCCGCCCGTCTTGGCCTCGTAGAGAGCCACGTCGGCCCGCTTCATCAGCGCCGCGACGCTGTCGGGTCCCTTGAGCAGGGAAGAAACCCCCACCGAGACCGTCACCTGGACGGTTCGGCCTTCGCGCCCCACGACGAAGGGCGTGTCGGCGATCTGGGCGCGGATGCGCTCGGCCACCTTGTGCGCCACGTCGCCGCCCGTGTCCGGCATCACCACCACGAACTCCTCGCCGCCATAGCGGCAGGCCAGGTCGATGCCGCGGACATTCTGGCGCAGGCGCCTGGCGAACTCGCGCAGCACGTCGTCGCCGCCGTCGTGACCGAAGGTGTCGTTGATCGCCTTGAAGCGATCGAGATCGGTTATCATCACCGACAGCGGCCGCCGCCGCGTCATCGCACGATCGAAAAGCGTCTGCAGATGGCTGTCCAGGTAGCGGCGGTTGTGCAGGCCGGTCAGCCCGTCCGTCACCGCCATCTCGATCGTCTGGGTGACGCTGGCGCGAAGCTGGTCGTTATAGTGCTTGCGGCGCACCTGCGTGCGCAGCCGCGCGGTCAGTTCATGCTGGTCGACCGGACGGATCAGGTAGTCGTTGATGCCGAGTTCGAGCCCGCGGATGACCCGCTCGTCCTCGCCCTGCTCCGCCAGCAGGATGATCGGCACGAAGCGGGTACGGTCCAGCGAGCGAAGCTGCGAGCACAGGCGCAACGGATCGAAGTCCGAAAAGCCGGTGGACACCAGAACGCATTCGTAAGCGTTCTCGGCGGCCTGGAAAAAGCCGGCATGCGGGTCGTCGGCCACGTCGACCTGCGCCGCCTGCCGCAGCATCTTCCGGATCTTCTCGCTGGACGGCTCGCGTTCGTCGATCAGCAGCACCTTCGGCAGCGCGTCCCCGCCGGAAAAACTGCGGCTCAGAAGCTCCTCGATGCCGATGTCGCGCGTGGTCGCGGCGCGCAGGCGCAACTCGTCGGTCAGCATCTTCAGCCGCACCAGGCTCTTCACCCGCGTCATGAGTTGCAGGTCGTTGACCGGCTTGGTGAGGAAGTCGTCGGCGCCAGCCTCCAGCCCGCGGACGCGATCGGACACCTGGTCGAGCGCGGTGACCATCACCACCGGAATATGCGCGGTGGCGGGATCGCGCTTGAGGCGGCGGCACACCTCGAACCCGTCCATGTCGGGCATCATCACGTCGAGCAGCACCACGTCCACCTTGCCGTTTTCGCAGGCCTCGATGGCGTCGGGGCCGTTGGTGGCGGTCAGCACCTCGAAATATTCGGCCAGCAGCCTGACCTCGAGCAGCTTCACATTGGCCGGGATGTCGTCGACGACCAGGATTCGGGCTGTCATGTGCGGCTCCGGCTCGTCAGGACGACGCCCATGTCAGGCATCGCCCAGATAGGACTTGATCGTCTCGATGAAGCGCGGCACCGAGATCGGCTTGGAGATATAGGCTTCGCAGCCGCCCTGGCGGATGCGTTCCTCGTCCCCCTTCATGGCGAAGGCGGTGACGGCGATGACGGGGATGACATGCAGCTCGTCGTCTTCCTTCAGCCATTTCGTCACTTCCAGCCCCGAGACTTCCGGCAACTGGATGTCCATGAGGATGAGATCGGGGCGGTGCATGCGGGCCAGCTCCAGCGCCTCCAGCCCGTTGCGGGTACGAACGGTTTCGTAGCCGCTGGCCTCGATGAGATCGCGAAAGAGCTTCATGTTCAGCTCGTTGTCTTCGACGATCATGACCTTCTTCGGCATAGAATTCCCGTCCCGGCGGCGTATCGGCAAGGAGCGGCCGCCTCGCGTCCGCTCGTGGAACGCACCAAACCCGGCCCTACCTTACGTCAAGATCATTGACGAAATGGAAACCGGCGGTTCGAAAAGCCCGTATGGCGCCCCAGGCGATGCCCGACTTGCCCCAGGCGGCGCATGCGGCTACTTCGGAGCACGATTCGAAGGCCGTTCCACGATCGGCAAGGTAGACTAGGAAGGTAGCGATGACAAAGGCAGCGGCCACGCGGGAGGATGCCGAAGGCGTTGCGGTCGCGGCGCTCGGCTTCGTCGCGTCCGATCCGGAACTGCTCTCCCGCTTCCTGGCGATCACCGGCATCGAGGCGGCGGCGATCCGCCGGGCCGCGGCTGAACCCGGCTTCCTGGCCGGCGTGCTGCAATTCATCCTGGCGCATGAGCCGACCCTGATGCGCTTCGCGCAGGAAACCGCCACGCCGCCCGAAGCGGTCGGCAGGGCGCTCGGCGCCCTGCCGCTGGGCAACGACAGACACGAGCGTTCCATATGAGCAACGATCCCGAAACCGCACGCCAGATCGAGGAATTGTCGCTGGACGACCGGCCGCTGCTGGTGCTGGACGTCGACGACGTTCTTTTGGAATTCATGCGCCCCTTCCCCCGCTTCCTGGACGAGCGCGGCTTTAATCTCACCATGGCCTCCTTCCGGCTGACCGGCAACGTGGCCGAGCGCGACACCGGCAGGCTGGCCGACCAGGCGCAGGTGTGGGCGCTGCTTGACGAGTTCTTTCACCTGCAGGCCCAGTGGCAGGAAGTCACCGCCGGCGCGGCGGACGCGCTGGACCGGCTCGGCCGCAGCGCCGAGATCGTCATGCTGACCGCCATGCCCCACAGGCACCGCGCCACCCGCCGCGCCCATCTGGACGCGCTCGGCCTGCATTTTCCCCTGCTCACCACCGAGATGGCGAAGGGGCCGGCCGTGGCCAAGCTGCGCGGACAGGGCAATCGCCCCGTGGCCTTCGTGGACGATCAGCCGCCGAACCACGTCTCGGTGCGCGAGTCGGTCGCCGACGCCCACCTGTTCCACCTGATGGCGGACAATTCGCTGCGCGCCTTCCTGCCGCCGCTGCCGAGCGACATCCATGTGGTGCACGACTGGAATGAGGCCACCCCGCGCATCGTCCAGGCTCTAGGGCTCTAAGCACCGAAACGACCCGCCTGCCCTGCCGCAGCGGCTCCGCCGGCGACGCTGCCAACCGCGGAAGCACGGAACTGGGCGGCCGCTCACCGGAAACTTTCGGTTCGCCGTCGCTGGAAGCCGTTGACCTGCATATGCCGGTTAGGATAGGCAGGTGACCGCGACGCACCCGTAGCTCAGCTGGATAGAGTGCTGCCCTCCGAAGGCAGAGGTCACAGGTTCGAATCCTGTCGGGTGCGCCATTTCAGAACAGAACTATGAACGCCGAACGCCGCCGTTTCTACGCTTGAAGCGGCGAATGGTCCGGCGATGGTGGGCGGTCGTTGATCCTGTTTCCGCCATAGCCTTCCCTCCGCAATATCGCCAGGGCAAGCACCGGGGGCATCGCTGCCCAGATCGCGAAATGGGGGAACGCGCCCTGCCCGGGCAATCAGTTTTTGCCGTTCCGCTCGCCTGACTGGATCAGAACAATATCGGCGGCAGCGTTTTCGACCATCTTCAGCGACAAGGCGCGCGCGACCTCCGACCGGCCATCGATGATCGCCTGCATGAGCGCCCGATGTTCTTCCACCGCGCGGGCGCGGTGGGAGCCGCGCGCTGCGATGGTGAACATTTCCTTGAGCGCCAGATTGAACAGTTTGCCGATCGGCCAGAAGAACTGGTTGTGAGTGGCCAAATAAATGGCCTTGTGGAACTTGAGGTCAGCTTCCACCCACAAGGCATTGTCGGCGCCGGCGGCAACCATGTCATCGAAGGCCTGCGAAATGCAGGCATGGTCGGCCGGCGTACCGGATTGCGCAGCGATCGCGCTTGCGGCCGGTTCCGTGGCAAGACGCAGTTCGAACATCTTGCGCAGATACTCTTCCGTGTCGGTGACCTCGAGCTGCCAGCGCAGCACATCGGCATCCAGATGGTTCCAATTTTCGGCCGGCAGCACGCGCGTGCCGATCTTGGAGCGGGATTCGACCAGCGATTTCGCCGCCAGTCCGCGGATAGCCTCGCGCATGGCGGTGCGGCTGACGCCCATCATCTCGCACAACTTCGCTTCGGAAGGCAGCAGCGCCCCGGCCGGGAAATCGCCCCGAACGATGGCCAGACCAAGCTGGTCCCCCAACCTGAGATGCACTTTCCGAATGATCGGCCCAAGGCCCGGAATTTCGCTCTTCAGCATGGTGATCCCTGTTCGAGTGGCAAACGCCGGACTGCCTGGTTCCTCATTGCAAATCTATACGATTCCAGCCGCATGGTTGCAAAGACCGTCTACGGTATGTATCATACAATAATACAAAAGAGGATGGCTGACCATGTACGGAAACGATATCGGCGGGAAACTGGCTCTCGTCACGGGAGCAAGCACCGGTATCGGAGCAGCCGTTGCCAAGGGCCTTGCAGGCAGAGGTGCGGCCGTTGCCGTACACTACAACGCCAGTGCCGACGCCGCCGCCAGCGTCCAAGAAGAGATCTCCGCAGCAGGCGGCAAGGCCATACTGGTCCAGGGCGACCTGACCCAGCCGGGCGTTCCCGCCCGCGTCGTTGCAGAGGCGGCCGAACGGCTCGGCGGCCTCGACATTCTCATCAACAATGCCGGCTCGCTGGTGCGACGGGTGCCCTTTTCGGAGGTGGACCGCACGCTGATCGACCAGGTGTTCGACCTCAATGTCGTCTCGGCGATTGCCGCGTGCCAGGCTGCAATCCCTTTCCTTGAAAAACGCAATGGCGGTGCCATCGTCAATGTGGGTTCGATCGCCGGCATGGACGGCGGCGGCGCCGGCTCCATGATGTATGCGTCGGCAAAGGCTTTCATCCATAATCTGACCCGCCATCTCGCGCGCGACCTGGCGCCCAGGAACATCCGCGTCAACACCGTCAGCCCCGGCGTGATCCGCACCCCGTTCCACGACGCCACCCCGCCCGAACGGATGGAGGCCATGCGCAAGGCGGTGCATCTTGGGCGCATCGGCGAGCCGGAGGATTGCGTCGGCACCTTTCTCTATCTCGTCTCGCCCAGCATGAGCGGCTACATCACTGGACAGAACATCCATATCAATGGCGGTCAGTTCATGCCCTGAACGCCCGCGCGGAACCTCGCCAGGGCGGCTGCCTATCAGGCCACGCCCATGGCATGGCCCATCACCTGTTCCTGCGTGACCGCGTCCCCGGACAGTTCGCCCGAAATCCGTCCATTGTTCATCACCAGGATGCGGTCGCTCACGGCGAGAACCTCGGGCAGGTCCGAGGAAATCATCAAGATGGCCATGCCCTCGCTCGCCAGCGATCGCAAAAGGGCATGGATCTCGGACTTCGCGCCCACGTCGACGCCGCGCGTCGGCTCATCGACGATCAGCACTTTCGGGCGGGTTGCCAGCCATTTGGCGATCACCACACGCTGCTGGTTGCCGCCACTGAGGAACATCGCCTTCTGGCCGACGGTAGGCGTGCGGATGGCGAGGCGCTTGACGTAATCTTCAGCCAGCCTTCGCTCGCGCCGCCGACTCAGCACGCCGAAGCGGCCGAGAACGCCGAGCGAAGGCATGCCGACATTGGCCATCACGGAAAGATCGACGACCAGCCCCTGGTCCTTGCGGTCTTCGGGAACCAGGCCGATGCCGGCGGCGATGGCAGCGCGCGGGCCACCGCGCGCAACGGGTGTCCCGTCGACGAGGATTTCACCGCTATCGGGGGTGATGTCCCCGAAAATCGTGCGGGCAAGCTCGGTTCGGCCAGAGCCGACCAATCCGGAGAGTCCGACGATCTCGCCGCTGCGCAGGCTGAAGCTAATGTCGTGCAGCAGGCCCTTCTTGCTCAGGCCACAGACGTCGAGCAAGGTCTTTCCGGGAATGGCTGTCGCTTTCATCGGCAATGCGACGATGTCGCGGCCGACGATCGCCCGGATCAGTTGATCGAGTGATGTTTCGGCAACGCGGCCGGTCGACACATAGCGCCCGTCGCGGAACACGGTCACCCGGTCGCACAGGTCGAATATCTCTTCCATGCGATGGGAGACATAGACGATGCCAATGCCCTGGCCGCGCAGCCGCCGGATGAGCGAAAGAAGCAGTTCGGTCTCACGGCGGGTGAGCGATGACGTCGGTTCGTCGAAGATCATGATGCGCGCACGCGTCGACACTGCCCGCGCGATCGCCACCACCTGCCGCTCGGCGATCGACAGCCGCCCGACCTCCGCCGTGGCGTCCAGACCAACGCCAAGCTCGTCCAGAATGCCGCGGGCGGCAGCGACCATTCCCTTCCAGTCTATGGTGCCGAAGCGCGTGCGTGGCTGGCAGCCGAGGAATATGTTCTCGGCAACGCTAAGATAGGGTTCGAGATGCAGTTCCTGATGCACCGGCGCGATGCCGAGTGCGCGCGCCTCCACCGGGCTGCCGACGGTGACCGGTTTTCCGTCGATCAGAATTTGCCCTGAATCCGGCGGCTGCACCCCGCACAGGATTTTTATCAGGGTGGATTTTCCGGCTCCGTTCTCGCCCATCAGGGCGTGCACTTCTCCCGCCGCCAGGCTGAAGGAAACATCGCTCAGCGCCTGGACACCGGGGAACCCCTTGGAGATTCCCGTGAGGGAAAGCAGTTGCTCGCCCATGCCTGCCTCAACTGCTTTCGCGAACACGTCGCTGCGCGCGCGTACAGCGGTCGAGATAGTCGTCGAGTTGAACCAGGCCCAGTTCCGCCACCACAGAATCGAGCGACAATCCCGGGTCGCGGCGCGCCACGGAAAACAGATGCTCCTCGCCACGCGTTTCCACCCGCACGCGCTCCCCATAGCGTTGCTGCACGGCAACGATCTTCTCGGCCTGTCCGTCGGTATGGAACCATCGCTGGTCGAGATCGATATCCCAACTCGTCAGCCGCCCCCAGCGGCTGGTCGTGGTCAGGACAGTGCCCGTGCGGTCGATGATCTTGCCGCAATAGGATTGCACGGACGAAACGACGACGAAATCATGCATCCAGGCATAGGCCTGCAACGGAAAGCCGCCCTCGTATGCGGAGATCCAACACACCAGTTGGGCGCCTTGCGCCTTCATTTCCGTCCACAACTCACGCCAGTTGAGGTCGAAGCAGATGGCGAGGCCGACACGCCCGATGTCGGTCTCGAAAACGCCGGCTGATGCACCGGGAACGACACCACCCTCGATCTCCCCTTCGGTGGGATGGCGCTTGGAATAGGTGCCGATCCGCTCCCCATCGCGACCGAACAGAACGGCGACGTTAGAGGTTCGGCCGTTTTCTCGCTGCAATGCGCCGGCGACCACATTGATGCGATTGGCCCGCGCACGTTCGGCCAGTGCCGCAAAAGAAGGGCCGTCCGCCGCCTCTGCGAACTCCGCACTCCGCTGGCTGGTCAGACCGGCCGTGGCGAAGGTCTCGGGCAGGCAAACCAGGTCCGCCTTCTGCGCGCCCGCCGCATCGATCAACGCGAGACCGCGAGCCAGGGTCGCGGCCGGATCCGGCTCAGACAGATTGTAGGGCGGCGAGATAGCTTCGAGCGTCGCCATCGAAGTCGTCGCGATACGTACCGGTTTGCTCATCTGTCCCACTCCACCAGCGTGCCTTTTCATTGGGTGATGCGGCCCTGCGCCAGGTCTCGACGGCGCAGGGCCGTGCCGAGAGCGTCGATGGCGACGATGGCGATAAGGATCATCGCGCGAATGGCGATCTGGCTGTACGTCGGCACGCCAAGCAGATTCATGCCGTTGTTCAGGATCCCCAGCGCCAGGACGCCGAAGAAGGCGCCGATGATACCGCCCTTGCCGCCGAGCAGGCTGGCCCCACCTATCAGTGCGGCCGAGATGGACATCAGCGGAGCATCCGCTCCCAGTTGCACCGAAGCGGAATTGAGGCGGGACGCGACCAGCACGCCCGAAACCGCGGCGAGCGCGCCACTGATCGAAAACGCGACCATCAATCCGCGATCCACGGACACCCCGCCGAGGAATGCCGCATCCTTGCTGCCGCCGATGGCATAGAGCGCCCTGCCCTCGCGGGTATGGCCAAGGAACACCCACAGGACTCCGAGCAGCGCAAGCACCACCAGCAGCGAGACCGGCACGGGTCCGATCTGTCCCCCGCCCCACCAGGCGAAGGCCGGGTCCTGCCCCGACAGCGATCTCTGCCCGGTGTAGGTCAGCAGCAAACCTCGCACCACGCTCATCGTGCCGAGAGTGGCCACGAACGCCACGATGCGGCCCCGGGTCACCAGCAATCCGTTCACGACGCCGACCGCGAGGCCGAACAGAAGCGCGGCGGCCACCGCCGTGAGCGTGCCATAGGGCTGCAGGCCAATGGCGAGAGCAGCCGCCATCGCCATGGTGGAACCGACGGAAATGTCGATGCCGCCGGCGATCAGGACCACGGCCTGCCCGAACACCATGGGCGCGTCGAGGGAAATCTGGCGGGCGATGTTTTCGATGTTGGAGCCGGTGGCGAACGTCCCCGTGCTCGTCGAGCCGAAAGCTACGACAAGACCGAATACGATGAGCGCGGCGCTGTGCTTCTCGAAGATACCGATGAAACGCCTCATCTGTGCCCCATCAGTTCCGGCGCAACATGCTGTCGGCCCACACCACCAACAGGAAGACGCTGCCCTTTGCGATCTGCTGCGCTTCCGTGGGTACGTTGAGCAACACAAGAAGATTGTTCATCACCCCGAGCACCACCACGCCGACGATGGTACGCAGGGCACCGCCCCGGCCGCCGAACAGGCTGGTGCCGCCGAGCACGGCGGCGATGATGGAATCGAACTCCATGCCGAAGCCGGCATTGGCAACGGTCGAATTCGTGCGCGAGGTCATGATGATGCCGGCCAGCGCCGCAAGCGAGCTGCACATCACGAATGTCGCCAGCTTCGTGGCGCCGATCCGCAAGCCGGAAAACCTGCCGGCAACCTCGTTGAAGCCGATGACGAAGACGGTGCGCCCGAAGATGGTGCGGCGCAGCAGGAATTCCAGCACAAGCGCAAGCAGGAAAAAGGCCACAACAGAAACGTGCAGGAAGCCGAACAACTGGCCCCGGCCGAGCACGTTGAAAGCCGGTATCGTCGCATAAAGCGTCTTCGACTGCGTCAACGATAGAGACAGCGAATAGACGAGGAGGTTGGTGCCGAGCGTGACGAGAAACGGATTCGCACCGGTGAGAAGCACCAGCAGGCCATTGAGCAGGCCGATGCCGGCGCCGGCGAGCAGACCGACCGCGATGGAGGAATAGAGGCCGAAGCCGTTGATCTGGGCGAGGACCGTGACGATGCCGGCAAAGCCTACGACCGCAGCCACGGACATGTCGAAGCGGCAGGTCAGCAGCAGGACCGTCTGTCCCAGCGCGACGATGCCGAGGATCGAGATGGCCCACAGAATGTTGAGCAGGTTGCGCGGCGTCAGGAAAACATCGGAAGTGAGGCTGCCGGCAATCAGCAACACCACCAGCAATATCAAGGCGGTGTGATTGCGCAACGGCTCGTACCACCGCGTGCGCACGCTCCCGGAAGAATTGCCGGGAGCGCGTTGCAAGGTGGATTGGGCCAGACCGGCTTCGGACACTGTGTCGACCATCCCGACGCCCCTCGCTCAGCCAGGCTCGAAAGCCGCTACCAGCACTGCGCCATCCAGTTGTCGACGGTATCGGGCGTCACCGCCGCGGTCGGCGCAAGAATGGTGCGGGGGATGAGCCGACCGTTGGTTACGTCATAGGCCGCGCGCACGGTGTAGACACCCACCAGATAGCTCATCTGCAGAGCGGTTCCGTACATCTCCCCATTCTTGATGGCCGCGCAGGCTTCCTTGTTGCCGTTGACGCCGAAAACCTTGATCTCGCCTTGGCGGCCCTGCGCCTTGATCGCCTCCAAAGCACCGAGCGCCATCGGATCGTCATGGCCGAACACGGCATCGATCTCGGGGAAGCGGGTGAGCAGATCCTGCATGACGGTCAGCGCGCGGTCCTTGCTCCAGTCGGCAGGCTGCACGGCGATGACTTCGATCCCGGATGAGGCATCCTTGAACGCGGCTTCCATTCCTGCGGTGCGGTTGACGGAGTCGGTCTGTCCAACCTTGCCCGTGATGACGGCCACCTTGCCCTTGCCGCCCAACGCCGTATTGATCATCTCGCCCACGGCATAGCCCTGGTCGAAGGACTGGCTGCCCACGAACGCCTTGGTATAGGCGCGTCCGTCGGCATTGGTATCGGCGTTCTGGGTCAGCACCGGAATGCCGGCTTCGCTCGCCTTGGCGATGGCCGGGACGACGGCAGCGGGATCGACAGTGTTCACGACGATGACGTCGGGCTTGCGCGAAGTGCAGTCCTCGATCATCGACACCTGCTTGACCGGGTCGAGAGCGGGATCGAAATAGGTCACCGTTGCCCCGAAGATCTTGGCCTCGTCATCCATGCCGGCCACCAGCGCGGTGATCGAGGGATGGTCTGCGCCATTGTGCACCACGCAGATATTCGGTGCCGCGGCAAAGGCCATCGAACCAGCGAACAGAGTGCCCGCCAACGCCGACCCGGCGAGTATTCTTCCCAGATACCTCATTGCTCCTCCTCCCTTGGGCGCGCACCCATCTTCGCTTCCATCGAGCAGGAAAACCCTTTTTCGACCCGCGGAAGCCAGATGAAGGCCGTCATTTCCGTCACCAGCAGGCGACATTCTTGTAATACTATATGTTCAACACATTGATTGAAGACTGTCAATCGAGATCGCTGCCACGGTCGTTCGGACCGGCGCCCCGAGACGGAACGACATCTGCACAAGGTGGCTCTCGTCAGACAGGCAAATGACCAAGGCGCTGCCCTGTGTCGGCGGGTGTCGGGACGACAGAAACTGCCCCTCGATTTGGTTGCGGCGACAGAACGCGTGGCGAGCGAGCGTCGCATCCGCCGAAAATCCGGCACATGACCGTTGCATCCCCGATCTCTTGCTGCAAGAGCCCGGCGTACGGTCTATAGCTGTATCGGAGGTCAGCCCCTGTCGGGTTGTGCGGCCTGTCGCTGGAAATGATCCGGTTGCCGGCTGCCGCTTGCGATCTCCTTGCGCGGCGGGTGGTGGAGACGATGTCAAGAGCCGACGATTTCGACATATTGAAAGAGAGGTTCGACAAGATTGCCGACGACGTCCCGCTCATCCTCTGGAGCGTCGACGCCGATGGACGACACGACTACATCAATCGTCAGTTGAGGGAATTCGTCGGCGAACGGATAAATTCGGTCGATGCCGAGACCTGGACGTCGCTGGTGCATCCCGACGACAGGGAGCGCGTCGAGCAGCAGCGAAGACAGCTTCTCGTTTCCTGCGAGCCTTACGAGATCGAATATCGCCTGCTGCATCACAGCGGCGAATATCGCTGGCTGCGCCTCAAGGCGTCACCGAAACTGGACGAGAACGGGCGCGTCGTGCGCTGGTATGGAACCTCCACCGACATACATCTCGAAAAGACCGTAAGCCTGGAACGCGAACTCGTCGCGCACGAGCTCGACCATCGCATCAAGAACCTTTTTGCGCTCGTCAACGGGCTGGTCAGTCTTTCCGCGCGGGAATCGCCCGAGCTTTCGCCTCTGCTGCACATATTGAGGAAGCGGCTGGAAGCCCTGCACAACGCGCATCAATATCTGCGCATAAGCGGCACACAGCCGGGCTCGGTGGTGAAAGGCGGATTGAAGGGCCTGATCGAGGCAGTCCTTAGTCCCTACAGCGCCAACAACGGCACGCTAGCCGCAAGGCTCGATGGCGACGACATAGCGATCGACACCGGGGAAATCACGTCCTTCGCGCTGCTTTTCCACGAACTGGCGACCAATTCCCTGAAATACGGCGCCCTGGCCGCAAACGACGGCCGATTGTCGATCCGCATTTTCAGCGGGGCGCAGATCTTGCGCCTGCTCTGGGCGGAATCCGCAGCTTCCATTCCGGCCCGCCGCCCCTCGCACAGCGGCTATGGGTCGACGCTTCTGAAGCTGACCGTGGAAAAGCAGTTGTCCGGTCGGATCACGCGGCGGCAGGGCCAGGGATATCTCTGTTACGTCCTGACGATCCCCAGGCGTCGCGGCTCATAGCAGCGGCGTGCGGTGGCGGCCCAGGGTTGCGCCAGGCGCCCCGCGCTTTTCCACTGACCTCAAAGCAGATCGGCGCGCGCCAGATCGCGCATCAGATGGCTGGTGCCGTAGGTCCATGGCGGGCATTCGGTCGAGAGGCGGACACGGTTGCGCAGCGTGCCGAGCAGCGGCGTGGAAATCTCCACGATATCGTTGAGCTTGTGCGTGAAGCCCTTGCCGGGCCCGTCGCGGTCCATCGTCGGGGCAAACATCGTCCCGAGCATCAGCACCAGGCCATCGGGATACTGATGGTGATCGCCGATGGTGGCCGATACCAGCGCCTCCGGCGAGCGGGAAATCCGGGCCATGTTGGAGGTACCTTCCAGCACAAAGCCGTCCTCGCCCTCGATGCGCAGCGACAGCTCAGCCCTCTTGACGTCCTTAAGGGTGAAAGAGGCATCGAACAGGCGCACGAACGGCCCGATCGCCGCCGAGGCGTTGTTGTCCTTCGCCTTGCCAAGCAGCAGTGCCGAACGCCCTTCGACGTCGCGAAGATTGACGTCGTTGGCCATCGTTGCGCCTGCGATCCGTCCCTTGCTGGTGACGAGAAGCGCGATTTCCGGCTCGGGGTTATTCCACTGGGAGATCGGATGCAGCCCGACATCGGCACCGTGGCCGACGCTCGACATGGGCTGGGCCTTGGTAAATATCTCCGCGTCCGGCCCGATCCCGACTTCGAGATACTGGCTCCAGATTCCCCGGCCGATCAGGACCTGCTTCAGCGCCATCGCCTGGTCCGACCCCGGCACGATCTTGCTGAGGTCGGTGCCGATCAACTCCGTCACCTCGTTGCGAAGCGCGTCGGCGCGGGTCTTGTCGCCGAGCGCCTGTTCTTCGATCACCCGCTCCAGCAGCGAGGCCACGAATGTGACGCCCGAGGCTTTCACCGCCTGCAGGTCGATGGGGGAAAGCAGTCCGACCTGCTTCGACCCGGGTTCGGCCGCATGTGCCAGCACGGCGTCGGCCTCGCCGACCAGATTGCCGCGCGCATTCTGTACATGACCGGCCGGATCCTCGCTTTCGGCAATGTCGCGCACGGTCGCCATCGACTTTTCCGTGATGTCGTACAGCCCCCCGTCCCTGACCGTGACGATGCGGGGGTATGAATAACCCGGTATCTGGGCGCGGCCGACGAAAATGCCATGGTGCGGAACGATCATGTCTTGGACTGCCTGCAATTAAAGGTGTGTGGCGGCGGCGACGCGTATCTCGCCCACGCAACGTGTCTGGCGGCCGGCCCCGACCGATAGACGGGGCCGGCCGGTCCGAGATCAATCGCGCTGTGCTTCCCAGCCCTTGTACTCGCCGACATTGTCGCGGGTCACGAGGTGCGAATCCAGCAGCACGACCGGTTGCTCCGGCTTCTCGCCATTCAGGGCCTTGAAGCCGAGGGCGACCGCGGTGCGGGCCATCATGTAGGGGTCCTGGCTGGCGGTTGCGTGGATCGACGGATTGCCGGGGTTCTTCAGCTCGGCCTCGAGATCGGGAGCGCCGTCGACAGACGTGATGATGATGCCGTCGCGGCCGAGCTGCTTCATGGCCAGGCTGCTGCCGATCGCCTGCGGGTCGGCAACCGCGAAAACGGCGTCGATCTTGGGAAAGCGCGTAAGCTGAGCCTGCATCACCGAAAGGCCGCCGTCGCGAGAGCTCTTCCCGTCCTGGTCGTCGGAAAGGACCTTGATGCCCGGCGCCTTTTCGAACACCGACTTGCAGCCGTTCACGCGATCGATGATGGCGGAATTCTGGGGCCCGTTCTGGATGATCACGTCGCCCTTGCCGTCGAGCTTGTCGACGATGTACTGGCAGGCCACTTCGCCCGCCTGCACGTTGTTGGTGGTGACGGTAAGATCGGCGCCCTTGGCGGCAGTATCCACCGAAACGACGACGATGCCGGCGGCCTTGGCCTTCCCGATGGCCGGGGCCAGAGCGTTCGGATCGCCCGGATTGAGCAGGATCATGTCGACACCGGCCGCAATGAAGCTGTCGATCTGATCGACCTGCTTGTTGAGGTCCTGCTCGAACCCGACGGTCGTGACCTTGACATCGGGATTGATCTTCTTCGCCTCGCTTTCCGCACCCGACGCGAGGGCCACGAAAAACGGATTGCCGAGCGAAGCCAGCGAGATGCCGATGGACTTTAGCTCGCCGGCCGTGGCCGCCGAAACGCCGAGCGACAGGATCGCCGTGGCGGTCATTAACATGCGCTTCATTGTATGTTCCCTATGCTGATGTCGGCATTACGGACATGTCCTGAACGGCAGCCGACTTGCCGCTCCGGCCATTGCCTCCCTAGGTCCGAGCCGACCCTTTCAGGCGATACCGGTCGAGCGTCACCGCGCCCACGATGACGAGCCCCTTGATGATGAATTGCCAGACGTCGGAGACGCCGGTGAGGATCAGCCCGTTCGAAAGAACGGCGATGATGAGCGCACCGATCAGCGTGCCCCATATGGTGCCCACGCCGCCCACGAAGCTGGTACCGCCAAGGATCACCGCCGCGATCGCGTCGAGTTCGTAGGCCTGGCCGAGCTGGAGGCCGTTGGCCGCGAGAAGGCGGGTGGACGACATGACCCCGCCCAGTCCCGCAAGGAACCCGGAAGCGGTGTAGACGAAAAGGAGCACCAGCCAGACCTTGATGCCCGACAGGCGCGCAGCGACTTCATTGCCGCCGACCGCATAGATGCGCACGCCGAGCGCCGTGAAGCGCAGGATGAACCACGAGACGAGGATGACGGCGAAGGCGATGACGGTAAGCCAGGAGATGCCGAAAAATGCGTTGCCGTTGAGGAAGGCAAAGGGCAGTTCGGGATTGAAGACCGTCTTGTCTTCGCCCAGCAGGCGAGCCAGTCCGCGAACCGCCGTCAGGGTGCCGAGCGTGACGATGAAGGGCGGCAACCTGCCGAAGGCCACCAGGGAGCCGTTGCAGAAGCCCAGGAGCATGCCGAGGCCTATGCCGGCGGGAATGCCGAGATAGCCATAGGCGCCCGGCAGCAGCGAGGCGATGACCGCCACCATCGCCGAGGCGGCCAGCACCGAACCCACCGAGAGGTCGATGCCTCCGGTGAGGATGACGAATGTCATCCCCGCCGCCAGCACGGTGTTGATGGAGGCCTGCTGCGCGACGATGGACAGGTTCTGCGTCGCCATGAAGCGGCCTTCGGACCAGGCTTGCGACAGGCTGCCCGTCTCCACATAGCCGCTCAGGAACTGGAACATGAGGCCGATCAGGATCAGGATCGGCAGCATGCCAAGGGCATGGAACGATATCTTGAGACCACGCTTGCGCCGTGCGCCGGGTTCCATGGGTGTGTCGGTCGCCGTCATGGAGCTACCTTCCTGTCTTCGTGGATTTCCTGATCGCCACTGGCGCCGGACGAGCCGGTCGCGATGGCGATGATCGTTTCCGAATCGATCGCCATGCCGGTGTCGCCGCCCACCTCGCCGGCAATCACGCCTTCCCGCATGACCACGACGCGATCGCAAATGCCGACCAGTTCGGGCAGGTCACTCGAAATGACGAGGATGGCCGTGCCTTTTTCGGCGAGTTTTTCGATGATGCGGTAGATTTCCGATTTCGCACCGATATCGACGCCTCGCGTAGGCTCGTCGAGCATGAGCACCTTGGGATCGGTCTGGAGAAGGCGTGCCAGCAGCACCTTCTGCTGGTTGCCGCCGGACAGCGAACCGACATTCACCTGCGGCCCCGAAACGGCGATCTTCATGTCGTCGATCGCCGCGCGGGTCCGCCGCCCGGCCGCGGAGAAATCGAGGAGCCCGAAGCCGCGGCTGTCGCCGCCCATCGCGGCGATGTTCACGTTCTGGGAAACGCTCATGTCGAGGAACAGGCCCTCGTGCTTGCGATCCTCGGTGAGATAGACGATTCCGGCTTCGATCGCGTCGAGCGGGTTTTTCAGATCCTGTTCGCGACCGTTCAGCGTCACCGTCCCCGTGGTCTTCTGATCGGCGGCGTAGACCAACCGGGCCAGTTCGGTGCGGCCGGCGCCGACGATGCCGGCAAGGCCGAGAATTTCTCCGGCATGCAGGTCGAGCGACACGCCGCGAACCTTGCGTCCATCCGCCATGTTGCGCACAGACAGCACGACGGGTCCCGCCTTGTAGCCGGCGCTCCTGTCCTTCTGGTAGAAGCTGGAGAGGTCGCGCCCGACCATCATCTGCACCAGCCTGTCTTCGGACAGTTCGGCGCGCTCGATGCAGCCGACATAGCGGCCGTCGCGCAGAACGGTGACGCGGTCGCTGAGATCGTAGATCTCGCTCATGCGGTGGCTGATGTAGATGATGGCCAGGCCCTGACCGCGCAGCCTGCGGATGAGCGCGAACAGGCGCTCGCATTCCGTGGACGACAGCGAGGTCGTCGGCTCGTCCATGACCAGGATGCGGCAATCCGACAGCAGCGCGCGGGCGATCTCCACCTGCTGCCTCTGCGCCAGCGAAAGCCCCCCGACCTTGTCGGCGGCGCCGAAGTCGACCCCGAGCTGCTCCAGCACGCCGGCGCAGGCGCGATGCATCGCCGCGCGGTCCAGAACGCCCATGCGGGACTTTTCGTGGCCCAGCAGCATGTTCTCGGCCACGGTCAGGTTCGGCGCCAGCGCCAGCTCCTGATAGATGATGGAGATACCCAGTTGCTTGGCATGCGCCGGCCCGCTTATGGCCACCGGACGCCCGTCCACCTCGATCACGCCCGACGTGGCTTTGTGGGCGCCCGACAAGACCTTCATCAAGGTCGACTTGCCGGCACCGTTTTCTCCCATCAGGGCATGGATCTCTCCCGCATAGACATCGAGATTCACGCCATTCAGTGCCTTGACCGGACCGAAATGCTTGGCGATCTCCCGCATCTGCAGGATGGGAATCCGGTTCGGCTGCCGGCGGTCGGGGCGCGGATCGGACATGACCTCTTCCTCAGGAAGCGCGTGCTTCGGCCACCAGCCCGGACTGCTCCTGCGACAGGAACATGCGGTTCCAGGTGGGGCTGATGACCAACTCGTTCAGGCAAACCCGGCTCGGAAGACGGCAGATCATGAGGATCATGTCGGCCAGGTCCTGCGGTTGCAGCATGCGGTCGCGCTCTTCCTGCGGCACGGGCACAGGCCGGTTCTCGAGAACGGGCGTGGCGACTTCGCCCGGGCAGAGCGCGCAGGAACGGATGTTGTTGTCGAACTCTTCCATGTTGATGGCATGGCTCATCGCCACCACCGCATGCTTGGCGGCGCTGTAACCCGCGCCGGCCAGCTTGTGGCTATGGCGCCCGAGCCACGAGGCGGTATGGATCATCAGGCCGCCGCCCTGCCCGCGGAAGATCGGCAGAACGCTCGTCACGCAATAGAAGGCAGCGGCCAGATTCGTGGAAAGCAACGTGTCGACGCCCTCTGGCTTGAGCGACGCAGTTGCCCGATCGCGAATATTGACGCCCGCATTGTTGACCAGGACGTCAAGCCGGCCGAAGCGGCTGAGGATGCCCCGGGCGATCTCCTCGACCCTGGCCGCATCCGTGAGGTCGCCCGGCTCCACCGCCGCCTTCCCGCCAGCCGCCACGATGCCGGCCGCCACCGCTTCGAGCGGCTCGCGCCTGCGGCCCGTGAGAACGACGGTCGCCCCGGCCGCTGCCAAAGTGGCGGCGGCGGCTTCGCCGATGCCGCTGCCCGCACCGGTGACCCAGACAACCTGTTTGGCCAAATCTGCCATGAGCATGAACTTCCATTTCTTGAATTTCCGCGCTTAGGTTTCATATAAGAAACTTTGTGTCAACACAGAAACAAGCTGAAATTTCCTTTGCCCCCAACACAGGTCGGCGCTACCATTGCGGGTGAAAGCCCGATCTGCATCAACTCGGTAACCTGATCCCGGATAGGAAAATAATGCTGCCTGCAAATACCGCTCGGTCGATAGGCGAAGCCCTGCGCGAAAGGCGCGGCTATCACGGCTGGACACTGGCGGACGTTGCCGCGAAAACCGGAATTTCCAAGTCGACCCTTTCGAAGATCGAAAACGACCTGATTTCCCCGTCCTATCAGTCGATTCTGCAGCTTTGTGCCGGCCTGGGCATCGAGATCAGCGATCTCGTCTCCAACTCCACGGAAAAGGGCGACGACATGCGCCGGCTGACCGGCCGCCGCAGCATTTCCTACGGCGCCTCCGGCCTCACCATGAGCGACGACAATTTCACCTATACGTATCTGTGCACCGATATCGCGCACAAACGGATCATTCCGATGATGATCGAGGTTCGCGCGAACTCGCTCAGCCAAATCGGCGGCCTGTGGAACCATGTCGGCGAGGAATATCTCCATGTCCTTGAGGGAAGCATCGAGCTGAGGACGGAATTCTACGAGCCCACGCTCCTGAAAGCGGGAGATTCCGCCTATTTCGACAGCACCATGGGCCACGCCTACCTCGCGGTCGGCGACAAGCCGGCCAAGCTTCTCGTCATGTGCTCCAGCGCGACGCCCAACCTTGCCCAGACGCTGCGCGAGGTGCTTTCCGAGCGCCTGGGCAAGCGGACCCAGAAGAAAAACCCGTGATTGCCATCCCGTTACCGATCTGAAACAAAATTTTCTTTTTGGAAACTATTGACAACTCGGGGCGACCTCTGCCCTATCCCGGCAGGTTCAACTTTCTATCGGTGTCGCCGTGTCCAACGCAGATATGCTTCTTTCTCTCATCAAGGGGGCGAAACTCGTCGATTTGTCCGTGCTGACGGGCGAAAACCAGCCCTCGTCGCCGCCGGAAGGCCAGCGGTTCGGCCAGTACATGATGAACCACTACACCTGGCCGCGTGGCCAGTTCCTCGAATATGTCCAGGTCCATGACGACCATACCGGCACGCATTGCGATGCGCCGTGCCACATGATTCCCACGCTGGAAAGCGGCCTGCCTCACGCCAACGAATACGGCTCGGTCACCATCGATCAGCTCGACCTCAACGACATGATCGGCCCGGCCGTGGTGGTCGATGTCCGTCCCCTCATCGAGGCCGCTCCGAAAGGCGAGAAGACCAACCTTGCCCAAAGCCCGGTCATCGACAGGGCCTATCTGGAGGCGTGGGAGAAGGAGAACGGCCCCTTTGCCGCCGGCGATATCGTGCTGTTCCGCACCGACTGGTCGGACACCTATTTCCGGCCGTATCCCGAGGGCTTCAAATACGACCGCTCTCATCCCGCCCCCGGCGCGGATGCGATCGAGTTGCTGCACGAGCGCGGCGTGAAGCATATCGGCATCGACGCCCGCGGCATCGGCCTGATGCAGGACGACTACACGCCGCATTGGGCAGCGCTGGGTTACGGCATGATCGCCACGGAAAACCTCACCAACCTCGGAAAGCTGCCGACGCGCGGCGCGATCTTCATCTTCCTGCCGCACAAGTTCGAAGGTGCGACGGGCGGCATGGGCCGGGCGATCGGCCTGATCAGCCAATAGCACGACGGCACGGCCGCGCCATCGCTGGACGCGGCCTTGCCCATCAACGGCTGGAATTGCCGCCGAATAGTCATTTCCAGCCACGCCGCCTCTTCGGTTCCACCCGGTGGCGCGGGGGGCCGCCCGCCAAACATGATGAAGCCTTCCTGCTCCGGATCGCGACCGATGGTCAGGGGAAGATGATGAAGAGACCGACCAACGCCGTGGTCGGCAATGTCGACCGGGAAAATGCATGCGGATGGTGCAAAGGTCGATGAAGTATACTCGAAAGTGGCAGTCGCCCGCAAATAGGTAGGCTTGCTCGAAATGCAGGCATGGTATTTTGTGACCGACGTGCATGCCGTGCCGTCGTACGAACGCCGCGTTCCACAATCACAAAGGACGTTGTCATGCCCGGCAGATCTGGAAAAGGCATCGACCGCCGCGAATTGCTAATGTCGTCCATTGCCACGGTCGGCGCGGCCGCCGCCGTCGCCGTTACTGCTGGCGCCGCAAGTGCGGAGGACACCGCGGCGTCCTCGGCCAACCCGGGATCGGGGACCGTCTATACCGGCGACATGATCCAGGGCAAAAAGGTCGTCAGCGCGCTGGACGTCGACGATCTGGAGCCTGGCCGGAAGCACCTTTTGTATTTCCAGGGAGTGGAGACTCCCACCGGGCACCATTGGTATGTGTCCGTGACGGTCGCCAGGGGAGCAAAGCCGGGCAAACGCGTCGTTCTGACGAGCGGCGTGCATGGCGACGAGATGAGTTCGATACATACGGTCCAGACCGTGATGAACAAGCTCGATCCGGCGCTGATGTCGGGCACGGTGATGGCGGTCACCGACGTGTCGCGCCCGGCCCTGGAGAGCATGCAGCGCCGGTGGCCGAACCAGGGCAGAGGCGTCGATCTGATCGACATGAACCGGGAATGGCCCGGCAACGAGAACGGCCTGACCGCGCCGAGCCGCCATGCCGGGCTGCTGTTCAACCGGCTGCTGCGGCCGAACGCCGACGCCGCGATCGATTTCCATACCGGCACGACCGGATTCGAGGTCACCGCATTCAATATCGGCGAGACGGAAAGACCCGAGGTCAAGGCGATGCTGGATCTCTATCCCGTCGGCCAGATCCTGAACATGCCGAAGGCTGCCTATCCCACTGTGCTGCACAACGCGTTCATAGACGTGGGAATCCCGGCCTTTGCGCCGGAAATCGGCGCCGCGCGCATCCTGAACCCCAGGATGATCGAGTTGTTCGTGGAAGGCACGATGAACGTTCTCAAGCACCACGGCATCATCGGCGGGCCGATGGGCCGCACCGGCAAGGACGTGGATGTCTTTGTCGGCGACAGCGCGTTTCCGATCCTGGCCACTGCGGGCGGGATCGTCGAGCATCTGGTCAAGCTCGACGACAAGGTCGAACCGGGGCAGAAGGTGGCCATCCAGCGCAACAGCTTCGGCGAGGTGGTTGCGGAATATACAAGCGCGGTAGCCGGGGAGATAACGGGCCAGCGCAGCGATGCAATGTCCGAGCCCGGCAACCCCTTGGTATTCATCCTTTTCAACAAGCCGGGGCCGGAGGAAGCTCCGGTCTACCCCGAATAGCTGCCGCGGAGTAGCGGTTCCTGCGCCGCGAAGGGCTTCGGTTCAAAAAATGTATGGCCCACCCGTCGGCAAGAGGTTTATTTCCGATGGCCACTATTGGCCTGCATCAACGTATACGACGTATCGGCGGCCGGAGCGGCCCCGGCAACACCGAAATTTCCTTTTCAAGTGCAAGGCACGGTCCCGGCCTGAAGAACGGCCGGCCGGGACCGCAGCGTCATTTGCCGGCGCTGGCCAGGAACTCGCGCGCCACCTGCGTCACGCCGTCGGCGTCGAGCCTGTAGTGGGCATAGAGCGCAGCCGGCGGACCGATCAGCGAGAACTCGTCCTGGATGCCATGGCGCAGGAAAGGGACCGCCGCGCCGCCGGCAAGGACTTCGGCGACCGCACTGCCCAGACCGCCGATGACATTGTGCTCTTCGACGGTCATGATAGCGCCCGTATCGGCCGCCGCCGCCTTCACCGCCTCGACGTCCAGCGGCTTGATCGTGTGCATGTCGACAACCCGTACGCTGCGGCCTTCGGCCTCCAACCGCTCGGCCGCTGCCAGGCTGGCATGAACCTGCGAACCGGTGGCGATGATGGTCAGGTCGCGGCCCTCGCGCAACTTTGCCGCCTTGCCGATCCGGAAATCGGCCGGCACCTCACTATAGACTTCCGCATCGCGTCCGCGTCCGAGACGGATGTACATCGCACCCGGATGTTCGAGCGAGGCGCGCAGAACGGCGCGCAATTGGTTGGCGTCCGCAGCGCAGACCACCGTCAGGTCGGCGATCGTGCGCATCATGCCGATATCTTCCAGCGCATGATGGCTTGTGCCGTAGAAGCCCATCGAAATGCCGGAATGGTGGGCAATGATACGTACCTTCATGCGCGGATAGGCACAGTCCGTGCGGATGACTTCGGCGCCCAGCAGGCCACAGAATGCGGCAAAAGTGGCGACGTAAGGGACCATGCCGCACGATGCCATGCCGGCGGCCGCCGTGATCATGTTGCGCTCGGCAATACCGAAATCGATGAAGCGATCGGGATGGCGGTTGGCGAAATCGCGCGAACGGCTGGAATTGGCGAGATCGGCCGTCGCCACAACGATACGCGGATCATTGTCGGCAAGATCGGCCAACTCCTCACCCAGAATGAACGCCGGCATCGACTTGGCCGGAGTGCCGCGCACCGACTTGGCGTCTTTGAGCGTGATTTCCTTGTCGTCGCCGCGAAACAGCGCGCTCTGGTCCTGACCGGAATTGTCCACTTGCGCGACCATCATGCATTCTCCTTCACAAAGGGCTTGAGGCCCTGCGAAATTTCCTCGAAGGCCTCCTCGTAATCGGCGCCGACGAGATTGCCGACGTGCCAGTCGAGCGACAGTTCCATGTGCTTTACGCCCCGCCCCTTGATCGTGTCGGCGATAATCATTTGCGGCTTGCCCTCGCCGACCGGCGCCAGGCCGTCCAGCGTCTCCAGGATCACCTTCAGATCATGGCCGTCGATGCGCTTGACGTCCCAGCCGAATGAAGCGAAGCGGTCGGCCAGCGGTTCCACCGACATCACCTTTTCGGTCGGCCCATCGATACTGAGTTGATTGCGGTCGACAATGCCGACCAGGCCGCGCAGCTTGAAATGTCCGGCGGCCATGGCCGCTTCCCAGATCTGCCCTTCGTTGAGTTCGCCGTCACCCATCATACAATAGGTGCGATAGCTGCGGCCCTGCATGCGGCCGGCAAGCGCGATGCCCAGCGCAACCGACAGGCCGTGGCCGAGCGAGCCGGACGAGAAATCGATGCCCGGGATCTTCTTCATGTCCGGATGATCGCCAAAGGAACTGCCGAGCCGCGTGAAATCGTCGAGCTTGGACGCCTCATAGAAGCCAAGATCGGCCAGAACCGGATAGAGGCCGATCGCCGCGTGCCCCTTGCTGAGGATGAAGCGGTCGCGATCCGGCCATTTCGGATTGCTCGGATCGAAGCGCAGATGCGCGTAGTAGAGTGCCGAAAACAGCTCCGCCGCAGAAAAGGTGCTGGAATAATGACCGGCGCCGGCAATGCGTGTCAGGCGTAACGTCTCGAGCCTGATAAATTTCGCGCGATCTGCCAGATAGTCTTCCGACACATTGCGGCCATGGCCTCGGTGGTTGTCCGTTGTCACCGTCGTCGCCTCCTTGTCCAATTTCTAAACTTGTGACGAATGCAATCGACCCATGCCGGCTCCGAGTTGGAGCAGGCAAAGCTTGATCATCTTTCGTCGATGGAATGTTAGATGCGCTGCAACCCGCGAAACACTACAGCTTGGCGACGATTTCCATCGCTTCGTTCGTTGCGGCAAGCGCCTCGTCGATATCGGCGGCCGTATGCGCGGTCGACAAGAACATGGTGTGCGTCGGATGCAGATAGACGCCGCGCGCCAGTGCCTCGAGGCAGAAACGGTTGCCGATGCGCCGGTCGGCGTCGTCTGCGAACAGGAACACCGGCATCTGTGTCGGCCCGCTCTGCTGCAGGCGCATGCCGTACCGCTGGGCCTGTGCGGCCAGCCCGTCGCGCAGACGCTGGCCCATTCCGCGCATATGCTCGACGCCATCGGTGTCGCGCAGTTTGGTGATGGTGGCGATCGCCGCCGCATGTGGCACCGCGGCCGTCCAGAAGGAACCGGTCGTGAAAATCTTGGTGGCGCCTTCGCGGAAGCGGTCATTGCCGGTCACCGCAGCCAGCGCACGGCCATTGGCGATCGCCTTGCTCCAGGCGGCAAGGTCCGGGCGGACACCCACCAGTTCCCACGTGCCGCCGCTATGCAAACGGAAGCCCGCGCGCACCTCGTCGACGATCAACGCCGCGTCCGCAGCCGTGGCAAGTTCGCGCGCTCGGCGGGCGAATGCCTGCGTCGGCATGACATGCTCCTTGCCCAGATCATGCTTGAACGCCGAAACCAAGATGGCTGCCAGATCCTTGCCGGCCTGTTCGACCGCAGCTTCCAGGCTCGCAACATCGTTGTAGTCATAGTGGATGAGATGGGCGCGGTCTTCCTCGGTCACGCCGGCAACCGAGGGCGTGCACCACGGAATGGCGCCGTGATAGGCGCCGCGCGCAACCAGGACCTTGCGGCGGCCGGTGCCGGCGCGCGCTATGGTCACACAAGCGGTGGTGGCGTCGGTGCCGTTCTTGGAGAACATCGCCCAATCGGCATGCGGAACCGTCTCGACAATGAGCTCGGCCAGTTCAACCTGACGGGCACTCGGTCCGTTGAAGCCATCGCCAAATTCGCGTTGGCGCACCGCGGCGGCCTCGACATCCGGATCATTGTAACCGAGCAGCATCGGTCCCCAAGCGCACATGAAGTCGATATAGCCGCGCCCGTCCACATCCCAGGTCCGGCAGCCCTCGGCGCGCGCGAAATATTGCGGATAGCCCTCAGGCAAACGGGCGACATTCTGATGTCCCCACATCGCGCCGGGGATCACCTTGGCAGCTCGAGCACGCAGTGCCATGTCGGTATGGAGATTAAGCCTTTCCATTGACGATCCTCGCATCTTCAATCATGCGCGCCTCCGGAGCGCGATGCGGATTTTGATATATCATATATCCGTACGACGCAAGCTGGCCACCGCATCACCGGTGCCTTGCCGCACAACATATTCCGAATTTGGCGCGACGGGCGCGGAATGGCTCTGGCGAACCTCCAGAATGATTGTCTGGCGGCGTTGCGCCCGCAATTATGGCTCAGCGTAACTCAGGATCAGAGATCAGCCGGGTCGTGAACGCCCGATTTTTCCACCTCTTCCAGATAGCGCAAAAAGTTGCGCCCACCCTCCACCAGATCGGCTTCATAGGCCGCCAACACCGCATCGGGATCGCGCGCCCGCAGCGCGGCCAGCATATGCAGATGCTGGTGGTCGCCCTCATAGGTCGGGTGACCAAAGGGGTAAAGAAAGGTCATCGTCGAGCCGATCTGGACCCAAAGCCGCTCCAGAATCTCGATCAGATGCGGCATGTTGGAGCGACGATAGACCATGAAGTGGAAATCGTAGTTGGCCTGCAGGGCCGTCGGATAGTCTTTCTTGCTCTCGGCCTGAACGAGGACCGCGTGCAACTTCTCCAGTTCGTCGATGACGGCATCATCTATATACGGCATCGCCTGCAAGGCGGCGTAAGGCTCCAGCAGGAGCCTAACCTTGCGGATTTCCAGATATTCCTGAAGATTGACCCGCCGCACACGGATGTAGTAGCCGGGCTTCATTTCCAGAGCGCCGTCCTTGACCAATTGCAGCAAAGCCTCGCGCACCGGCGTCTCGCTTGTACCCATGCTCCGGGCGAGGTCGCGTATCTTCAGCCTGTCGCCCGGGCGATAGCGCGCCGACATCAATTGCTGGCGCAAATGCAGGTAGACTTGCGACGACAGGCTCTTGCTTTGTATACCCCCGACTGGCTGCATGGACACGATCACCGCTTTCGCCTGCTGCTGGACAGGGTTTCCCCTTCCGCGGTGATACTATTAGCCGTGCCGGACAGTCCATAGCCTGCAAGCAATGTGCCGCCTGCATTATTCCGTTGCCGTCGCAACCTCCGAACGCTTGCACCGGAGCGATTTCAATGACCGCCAAGCCTATCCACCGCGGCCACCAAGCGCGGCCCATAGTCCTCGTGCAGCGCCTCCGCGCTTACTAGGAAGGATGGCCCGCCAACATTGAGACCATAGACCGAAGTGCCGTCAAGCGAGCGCAGGGGCGCGGCAATGGCGTTGATCTCCGGCTTCCAGACACCGAAATTGGTGCAGTAGCCGTACCTCTCGTAGTCGATCAAAGCATCGTCGAGGCCCCTTTTCATGCGCTCGCGCTGTTCTGGGAATTCCTGCACCGCAGCGCGAAGCACCTCTTCGCGCTCGCCTTCGGCCATGCCGACCAAAATGGCGCGGCCCATCGCCGAGTAGAACAAAGGCAGACGCGCTCCAACGTCGATTGACAGCGAAACCGCCTGTTGGCGCCTGCGTACGGCCAGATAGACGGCGCGAGTGCCGCTTCGCTCCGCCAGCGCCACGCTAACATAGGGATTGGCTCCTTCCCGCAGCGCATCCATCTCGCTTGCGCAGCGCTCGGCGACGTCCATCGCCCCAAGCACACTGAAGCCGAGCCGCAACACCTGCGCCGCCAGCCGATAGGCGCCACTCGCCTCGTCGCGCAGCAGATGCCCGGTTTTCGTGAGCGTATAGGTCAGCCGGGAAACCGTCGGCCTTGCAAGTCCGGTGCGCCGCGAAATCTCGTGGTTGGACAAAAACCGGTCCTGCGGGCGGAAACAGCTCAATATGTCGAGCCCTCGAGCCAGCGCCGTCACAAACTGACGATCACCGCCATCGGTCTCATCGGCGGTCATGGTGTCTTGGGTCATCGGCGCTCCCGTCAAAGAAGGAAATACTCACAAGCAGCGCGGCAGGCTGCCGCTTGACAGGCATTTCTTTCCATATAATACCGTTCGCTGTGCAAACTGCAATTTCGCATTTTTCGATTTATTTGCGAATTTCCGGCAACGCGACGAAAAGAGTTCGGTATTGATCGTGTCCCTCAACCCCGCACCGAGCCACCCCGGCATAGGAGCGGCCGGGACCAGGGCATTTCAGCGCATTCACGATCTGCTGACACACGGAACTCCTGCATCGATAGCCCTGATCGACCACGACCGGGCCGCCTACACCTATGCCGAACTGACGATCCTGGTCGATAAAATGGCCGATCTGCTGCGCAGCTACGGTGTCCGTCCCGGCGACCGTGTGCTGGTTCTGGGCGAGAATTGCGCAACCTTTCTGGCCGGCGTGCTGGCACTCAGCCGGCTCGACGCCTGGGCAGCGCTTGCGAATGCGCGCCTGACTCCATCGGAGGTCGACCGGTTGATGGAAAGGGCGGAAGCGCGCACAGCTCTGTTTACGCCCGAAGCCTCGCCTTCCGCGCAGGTACACGCCGCGCGCATGGGAGCAACCTCGATCGGCAAACTGCGCTGCGGCGAGGTCGTCGTCTCCCCTTTGCGCAATGCCACCCCGGAACCGGTCGACGACGGTCCGCAACAGACCGCCGTGCTGATCTATACCAGCGGCACGGTCGGCGAGCCCAAGGGCGTCATGCTAAGTCATGGCAATCTGCTGTTCGTTGCCCAGACAGGCGCCCGCATGCGCCATATCGGGCCTCACGATACCTTGCTCGCCGTGCTGCCCGGCACACATATTTTCGGCCTGTCTTCCGTCTTTCTGGCCGCCCTCTCAGGTGGCGCCCGCCTGATCTGCGTGCCCCGTTTCAATGCCCGCGCGGTGCTGCGTCAGATCGAGACCGAAGGGACGGTGCTTACGGCCGTGCCGCAGATGTTCGCCAACATGCTGAAAGTGCTGAAGGAAGAGCGTATCGACAGGCCGCGTCATCGGCTCCGCTATCTTTATGCCGGCGGCTCGCCACTCGATCTTGCACTGAAGTTGGAAGTGGAGCGGACCTTCGGCTCGACGCTGCACAATGGCTATGGCCAGACCGAAGCCTCGCCCTCCATCGCCGCAACTCGCATCGAGGACCCACGCACGGATACTGCCGTCGGACACCCCCTCGCCGGGGTCGAGATCGCCATCGACCGCCCGGATGAACAGGGCGTCGGCGAGATCTGGGTACGTGGCCCTAATGTCATGAAGGGCTATTTCCGCAATCCCGAGGCCACTCTGGCAACGCTCACCGACGATGGTTTTCTCAAGACCGGGGACCTGGGCAAGCAAGACAGTGGCGGCGCCATTCACATTGTCGGGCGCAAGAAGGAACTGATCATCCATTCCGGCTTCAACGTCTACCCGCCGGAGGTCGAAGCCATACTGAGCGCCCACGCGGCGGTGACGCTTTGCGCTGTGGTCGGCCGTGCCCGAAACGGCAATGAGGAGGTTCTGGCCTTCGTCACGGCGCACGCGCCGGTGAGCGAAGACGACTTGCGCCTATGGGCCCGCGAGCGGCTCGCTCCCTACAAGGTGCCGGCCAGGGTGATCGTGGCCGAGGCATTGCCGCAGGCCGCAACCGGCAAAATCTTGAAGAACAGCTTGCTCGACCGCTTCCGGGCACAATTGGACGAGAGGGACTAATCCATGCTCCAGGGATATATCTATGACGGTTTGCGCAGCCCCTTCGGCCGCCATGCCGGTGCGCTTTCCACGATCCGACCCGATGATCTGGCCGCCAAGGTCATCCGCGCGCTGGTCGATCGTTCCGATCTGCCAGTCGACAGGATAGAGGATGTCGTGCTCGGCAATGTCTGCCAGTCGGGCGAGGACAGCCGCAATATCGGTCGCTTTGCCGGCCTGCTGGCGGGCGTGCGCGAAGCGGCCGGCGGCTTGACCGTCAACCGCCTGTGCGGCTCGGGCATGGCAGCGGTTCTGGATGTGGCGCGCTCGGTCACGGTTGGTGAAGCCGATCTTTATGTTGCCGGCGGCGTGGAGAGCATGACGCGCGCGCCTTTCGTCATGGCCAAGTCGCCCGCGGCCTGGAACCGCCAGCCGGAAATCTACGATTCCACCATCGGCACACGCTTTCCCAACAAGGCTTTTGCCAAGACCTTCGGCGACTACGCCATGCCGCAGACGGCCGACAATCTGGCACGCGACTACGAAATCGGCCGCGAAGAATCGGATGTCTTTGCCCATGCCAGCCAGCAGAAATATGAGGCCGCGCGCGCCGAAGGCTTCTTTCGCGACGAAATCCTGCCCATCGAGATAGCTGCCGGCAAAGGCAACGTGGTGAAAGTCGAAACGGACGAGCATCCCAGGCCCGACACCAGCCTGGAAAAAATGGCGACGCTGAAGCCGCTCTATGAAGGCGGCGTGGTGACTGCGGCCAATGCATCCGGCGTCAATGACGGCGCCGGCGCACTTCTGATCGGCTCGCGCGATCTTGGGCCGAAGCCGCGTGCGCGCGTGGTTTCCGGCGCCGTCGCCGGCGTACCGCCGCGCATCATGGGCATTGGACCGGGCTTTGCCGTGCCGAAGGCACTGGAACGCGCCGGGCTGACCATGGCGGACATGGACCTGATCGAGATCAACGAAGCGTTTGCCGTCCAGGTCCTGGCCTGCTGCAGGCAACTCGGCCTCGACCCCAGGGACAGCCGCATCAACCCGAATGGCGGCGCCATCGCCGTCGGCCATCCGTTGGGGGCTTCGGGCGCGCGCATCGTGCTGACGGCCATGCGCCAGCTTGAGCGCAGCGGAGGCCGTTACGCCTGCCTGTCCATGTGCATCGGTGTCGGGCAAGGCATAGCCATGGTTATCGAGCGCGTTGCCTGACGGCGGAGCCGGGTGCCTGGCCGCATTGGAGATTGCCGTGGCGGATCAACATAGGGATACCGGCGAGGGTGACATCCTGCCCGTCAACCTGTCGGGCGCGCGCGCCCTCCTCGGCTATCGCTCGTTCTTGCCCGACGATACGTCGCAAGGCGTTTGTTCACTCGACATCGGCCCCCAGCATCTCAACCGGCTCGGCCTGCTGCATGGCGGCTTCGTTTCCATGCTGCTCGACAATGGCTGCGGCATCGCCGTGCGTCATTCGCTCGGCGATATCGACGCCACTGTCGTGACCGTCACACTGACCGTCAACTTCGTCTCGGCCGCGCGCTCCGGCCGCGTCATTGCGACCGGCCGCGTGACCGGCGGCGGACGCAGCCTGAAATTTGCCGAAGCGGAATTGCGTCATCAAAGCGGTCGGCTGCTCGCCACCGCGACCGCCACCTTCAAGGTTGCGGCCAGCAACGAAAGACAGGCATGACTACCCTCACCTACGACCCGGTCCTGAGCGAGCGACGAGACGCGACCCTCATTCTGACGCTCAACACGCCCGGCAAGCGCAATGTGCTTGGGCCGGCCATGTACCGTCAGCTGCTTGCCCTGCTCGACGCCGCGCAAGCCGATGTCGGCATTGCCAATGTGGTGCTGCAGGGTGCCGACGGTTTTTTTTGCGCCGGCGGCGATCTGCGTTCTCTGGCCGAACGCGCTGCCCTGTCCATTGCGCAGAACGAAGAGCGCATCGAAGAACTGCATAGGGTGACGCAACGGCTGTACGCCTTCCCGAAGCCGGTCATCGCCGCGATCGAGGGGGGCGCCGCCGGCGCCGGCGCATCGATTGCCCTGGCCTGCGATCTGATCGTCGCCGCCGAGGGCAGCTATATCGCCTTGTCCTATGTCAAGGCAGGCCTCGTGCCTGACGGCGGCGCCACCGCCTATCTTGCCCGTGCGCTGCCGCCGCAACTCGTGGCCGAGATGGCGCTTCTCGGACCTCAGGTGCCGGCCAACCGACTTTCAGCACTCGGTCTGGTCAATCGCGTTGCCGCCCCCGGAAAAGCCCTCGACGTCGCGCTCGATCTCGCAGCCACGCTGGCACGCGGCGCACGCGCGGCCCAGACGTCTATCCTCGCTCTGCTCGACGGACAGGGCAAAACGAGCATCGCAGCGCAGCTCGACCGTGAGCGCGCCGCCATGGCGCGTGCCATCGTCGCCCCGGAAGCCGCCGAGGGCATCGCCGCCTTCCGCGAGAAACGCCCGGCCGCCTTCCCCGCGCCTTCGCCTGAGCCGGCCGCCGCCAAGCGGCCCGGTATCGGCACCGCTGTCACCGAACTCTTCGGAATCCGCCTCCCGGTCGTTGCCGGCGGGCTTATGTGGCTGGCCAACGCCGACTATGTAGCTGCCGCCGCCAAGGCCGGCGTCATCGGCTTCATCACCGCCGCCAGCTTTCCCGACGGCCAGACGTTGCGCACCGAGATCCGACGCTGCCGCGACATGGTCGGCGACCTGCCCTTCGGCGTGAACATTTCCATGCTGCCCAAGCTGGTGGAAGGCGAACGCACGCGTGAAACCTTCGAACTGGTCGCTGAGGAAGGCGTGCGCTTTATCGAAACGTCAGGTCGCAGCCCGGAGCCGTTTCTGCCGATCATCCGAGGCACGGGCATCAAGGTGCTGCACAAAGTGTCCAGTCTCAAACATGCGCAGAAGGCGGAAACGATCGGAGTCGACGCCGTCTCAATCGTCGGAGCCGAATGCGGCGGCCATCCCGGTCTCGACATGATCGGCTCCATGGTCAATGCTGGTCTTGCGGGTGCGCGGCTCACCATTCCATGGCTGATCGGTGGCGGCATCGGAAACGGCGCGCAGATCGCCGCGGTGCTCGCAATGGGCGGCGCCGGCGTCGTCATCGGCACCCGCTTCCTGGTCGCCGACGAAGTCTGGGCTCATCCCGGCTACAAGCAGGCCCTTATCGAGGCGTCGGAAAACGACACCGCGCTCGGCATGCATACGGTGCGGAACACCGTGCGCGCCTTTGCCAACGACACCATGCGAGAGTTGCGACGCATCGAGGCGGAACGGCCCGACGTCACTATTCAGGACCTGTTGCCCCTCGTCAGCGGCAAGATCGGCCGGCGCGCCTACGAGACCGGCGACGTTACGCGCGGCGTATTGTCGGCCGGGCAAAGCCTGGGCGCGATCACGCGGGCAGCACCCATGGCGGCCATAGTCGAGGAACTGGAACAAGATATGATGGCGGCCCTGAGGCGCGCCGGCAATCTCGCATCACGATAGGCGCCGCAGACCCTGATCCTCAACGATGTGTTTGAGGAGGTCGTGTGCACGCGAGGTGACCGCATGCCGATCTGTTCAATGGCCGTGGTCGAGGGTGGCTGGCACGCCAGCCACTGCCGGATGATGAACAAGCCGCGATTGAGCGGCATATGCGCTGACTTGACAGGCTTTCATGGAGCAGACCAGCCTGCAATCGGAGCTGCGACACGACCCAGCGGTTTTTCCTCTGTTTGGAGGAAGTATCCTCCGGGCCAGTATGACACCTTTCTACCCCTGCGTTGGTCCGCAACTGGGGGTGGTTCTCATCTGAAACAAGCACCGGCGCTATCGCCGCGCTAGGGGTCGGCTCGGCGTGCGCATCGGCATGACGGAGGTTTTGAGCGCGGCCTAGGGAGCCGGCGCGCGCTCCCTTCGAGCAAAGATGGCGGAGGGCGCCGCTTGCCCCGGCGCTCTCCGCCGCGCCGCCACCTTCGCGGGCAGCGACTCCTCCCGCGAAGGTGGCGGACATGTTTGGAAATATCGCCACCGGCGACGGCATCGGCGAACACATCTCCTATCCGATGGCAGGCGGTCGGGATTGCAGGCAGGGACGGCCGATACCGGTCAATTCGGGAGAGCGGCGGGCGGCAGCGCCTGCATGGCCAGCCGCATCAAATCGGCCTGGCGGGAAACGCCGGTCTTCGAGAAGATGTTTTCGAGATGCGTCTTGGCGGTTGTCGGTGCGACGCCGAGTATCCCGGCGGCCTCCGCCAACGTCTTTCCCGCCAGCAGGCGTGCAAGAAGGCGTCGTTCCGCCCTGGTCAGATGGAAGGCCGCGGCCATCGCCGTGGCGACAATCCGCTCGTCGGGCTGGGCGCTGATGAAGACGGCAGCGCTGGCTTCCGTTTGCATCCCATCGCGGCGCTGGCCACCCGCCAACGGCAGCACATGAGCGAACAGCGGCTTCGTGCCCGACGGGTCGAGGCGCACGGCAAGCCCGGCCGTTCCCAGGGCGCTCTCATCCTGCGCAGCGAGCCGGATCGCGGCCCGCAACTCCCGCGAAGCAGCCGGGTTGCAAGCCCGTAGATATCCGCCGGCATCCTGTAGCGCGTTGCCCCTATCCAGCACCGCCTCGGCGGCGCGGTTGGGGTGCAGGATCGCGCCATCCCGGTCGGTGAGCACGACGCCACATTGCAAGGCATCGAGCGCCCCCGCCATCTGCTGCCGGCCAATCTCGCGTGCTTCCAGCACGCGACTGATTGTGACGGCGCGCCTGAGATGCGGCAACAGCAAAGCGACCACCTCGGTTTCCCTTTCGGTGACGACGCCGTATCGCTGGTGGTGCATGCTTACAAGCTCGGAGACGTGCGCGGGTGTCCGCACCAGGAAGAGATGCATCACATCAACGATGCCGAGCGGCTCCAGCACCTCCTTTATGTAGGCGGAACTGGCGGCGTAGTCCTCCGGCAGATGGCGTGATGCGATGAACGGCGCATCAAGGCAAGGCGCCTCTGCCAGCCACTCTGAAATGCGTGCATGGATTTCCGCCAGATGACCATTCCGGCGGCGGCGCCATTCCTCAGGCCAGCCGACGCTCTTGTCGATCAGAAGCGTGCCGGAGCGCAGGTCATTCAAGGAAAGGATAATGGAATCGCAACGAAGTGCGTCCCTGATGCCATCAATGGCATCATCCCACCGCGACGGGTCGAGCGTGCAATCATAGATCAGCCCGATCAATGCGGAGAGTTGCCGCGGGCAGAAGAGGCCGGTCATGTTTCCCCCTTTGCGGCCTCGCGAGTCCTTTGCGTGCGGGTCTTCGCCAGCAGCAGGGTCGGATGCTCCGCGTCGCGTGCTGGCAGGGCACCCCGGTTGAGCATAGCCACTACTGTGATGGCTTCGACCTCCGTCGATGGCATCGGCAGCCTGCCGTCGACCACAGCCGGCAGGTCGAGCATGCAGTCCCAGATCGTGTACACATTCGAGGGATCGACAAGATATGCATACCGTATCGCCTTGCTTCCTTTTCGGATGGCCCGCAGGCTTTCCTCCCAGTCCTTTCGGCTCCTTCGCCGGAGACGATGTTGGGATTGCCGGCGTTCAAGGCTTGAAGGGCTTCTTGCTGTCCCCCAGCAAATCGCTGCGAATCGGAACACGCCGGCGTGAGGTCCACTGATCGGACATTTCCATATCGGCGCTCCGCCGCGCTTCCTCCAAATGGAGGAAGAAGGGACGACATCACGCACAGCGAAACCGGCGGCGCCAATGCAAGGCGGGCAGCCGGAACCCTACGATGTGAACTCTTCCTCCCGAAGACCGCGTCGGGCGCGCCAGCCTGGCGATGCCTGACGGCAAAACAAAACCCGCCGTCGGAGGACGGCGGATTCCCATGACTACTCTTAAACATGACTACTCTTAAAAGTGAGGCTGATCACGCACCGAAGTTCGCCTGGCTCAGGTCCGCAACGCTGACACCGACCAGAAGGACGACGGCGTCGGTGAGGGTTATAAAGGCATCAGGTGCAAAGACGTGCAGCGCGTAGGTCTGCCCTTCGAATTCGAACGCGGTCCAATGCGAAACCGCCTGGCCGGTCGCCGCCAGACGGGCCGCCGCGGTCAGCGTAACAGCGTTGTCGATTTCGTCCTGCGTCGCCGCGGCAATCGCCGCATAGACGTTGTCACCGAGATCGGTCCAGTTGAGGCGATCGCCACCATCGCCGGTAGCGAAGTTGTGGATGGCATCGATGCTGTCGGCGTCGATTTCACCGCCGGAGACGTGTCCCGATTTCCCGCCCGCGACGTTGACGGTGTCCACGCCCGATCCCAGCTTGATGATGTCGGCTTGGCCCGCGTTTGCGCCCGACCCGGCAACCACCAGATCGCCGGTGAAGGCCGAAGCATCGATCGTGGCATAGGCGAACAGCCCTGAAATCGTCAGGGCGGCCTCGCCGGTGATGTTGACGGTCGCGCCATTGGCGTTGAAGATATTTTGGGAGATCGTGTTGGCGCCGGAAGCAAAATCGCCATCCGACGACAGGTTGATCGTCTGTGCCTGCCCGAAGATGCTGTTGACGCTTACCGGCTCATCCCCGCCGGTTACGCCGAGGTGCAGGTTCAGCTCAACGTTGCCAGCCGCCATGTCGAACGTAACGGTTTTCTCGGAGCCCCCAAAACCGTAGTCGATGCTCGACAGGGCATGGTCGACCGTCACATCACCATCGGCGCTGGTGAAACGAATGGTTTCCAAGTCGGCATTGGTTAGGGTGTCGTGGTCGATAAGGACGTCGTCAGGGCCGCTGAACCAGATCTGCTGGATCGAGGTTGTGGCATTGAGTGACTTGACTACCGGGTTCGCGGCGGCTCGGTAATCGCCACCACTCAGTGCGAGGGTGTTGAAGCCGGCGCCGCCGTCGACGTGATCGTCAGGGGTAATATCCCGATAATAAAGGAAGAAATCATCGCCCGAGCCACCGCGGAGGGCAAGCGGGCCGTTGGCATTGTCCACGTACACAGCAATGTTTCCTATCGAAGCCGCGGCATCGAGGGTGTGGAAGGCGGGCCCGGAAACAAAAATCACCAGCGGTGCCGCGCCGGTGACGTTGACCGTCTTCACGGAATCGCCCTTGAAGTAAAGCGAGTTCTGCTCCAGCCATGAGGCTGTCTTTGAATCGACGTTCACAAACTCGACGTTGTCGATTTCAAGAGGATCACCGGGGACATTAAAGTAATTGCTGAGCACGATGTTCTGGACATCATTCGTCCCCGACACGGCTTCCGACTGATAATATACCCTGCCAGACCCAGCGAAGTCGGTCAGTGCAAGGTCGAAGATCGATTTCACACCGCTGATCTCGACTTTCTTGCCATATAAGCCGGTGAGTTCGACCCGCTGCACGCCGGTGCTGTTTATGAGCGAGAGGTCGAAATCGGCCAGGGCCTGGATCTCGATGTTCTGGATGTTGGTCAAGGTGGGAATGACAGGCGGCCCCGATGCGGTCACCAGGACGGAAAGCGTGTTGTAGCCGCCCTTGCCGCCGATCGTATCGCCAGAACTGAAGGTGGTGCCATCAACAATCGGGCTTCCGCCGCTGTAGACGCCCTTGAACAGGTCGTTTCCCGCCGTGCCGGTCAGATTATCGACGGCGGTCGTCAGCATGACCGTTTTGCCAGCCCCACCGTCGCCCGGCGATCCGCCCCCGCCGCCGGGTATGCCCCCACCGCCCGGAACGGGTTCGTTCGGCTCGGCTGGCGAGGCCCCTGCGAAGAATGCGGCGGTCGCAGCCTTGGCCGCGGCCACCGATTGAGGCGTGTCGTCGACGTCGGCGATGGCGTCGTGCGCCGCGCGGCCGCTAGCGCCGGCGCGGTCGTAGCGGAAGCCTTCCACCCCGGCCGCTGCCAACGCCCAGTCGAGCCCGACCTCGACCTTGTTGTGCAGGTAGATCTGGTCGGAGCTGCCATCGTTGGTGGCGGCATTGCCGAGGATCTCAACAATGATCGCGCCCACCGGCGTGGCGCCGGAAGCCAGCTTGCCGCTGTAATAGGTGAGGCCGTCGGCGTCGATGTCGCGGCCGAACAGGTTGTGGTAGATTCGGCCGAGGAACTGCCGGGAATTGACCAGGTTGGGGAAGGCGAAGAAGGGATAGTTGGCGATCGCCTCGGGCGACGCTGCGAAGGAATCGGCAATGTCGGCCAGGGGCACGCCCGCGGCCATGCGGCCCAACCAGTAGTCCAGCCCCTGCGGGTCGGGCGCGCGGTTGAAATAACCAATGTAGAGTTGCGCGATCAGTTCCTCATTGTTCGGCATTGCGAGCCCCCCATCACGATCAAGTCGCGGAAAGCCGATCACATGCGATCGATCAGCGCCGGCTGCGTCGGGCTTCCGTGGCAGGAAGCTTTCCACATCGCGGCGCGGCAGACTTCCTCCAGATGGAGGAACACCGTCCGTTGCCCAGGATGACCGGCGCGGCCCATTTGCCGAATTGCGCCTGATGGGGTAGATTTTATCGTTCATGTGCGCGGGGGATGCGGCCATGGCCAACTTTCCGTCGCAGGAAGCCTTATCCGAGACAATCGGCTCCATATACGAATGCGCCCTCGATCCCGCTCTGTGGGAAGAAACGCTCGACCGCATCCGATCCCTGATGAAAAGCTGCAATGCCCAACTCGGCCTGTTCGACCTGGTGAACAAGCGGGCGCTGCTGGAAAAAAGCGTGGGGATCGATCCGTACTGGCTGGAGCGGCAGACGGACCACCAGGCCGAATTCGCGACCTGGGAGCGGCTGCCTCAGGCTATTCCTCTCTCTCCGGATGAGCCTCAGGTCCGCTCGCGCGATCTGCCGCCGGAGATCGCCAAGACGTCACGCTACGTAGCCGAATGGGGCAACCCGCAGGGTATCGTCGACTCTTTGGGCATGGTGCTGCTCCATACCCCTACCCGGCATGCCCAGGTCGGCGTGGGACGGCATCGCTCGGTCGGGTTGATCACCGAGCGCGAGATCAGGCTCGGTCGATTGCTGGCGCCTCATTTGCGGCGTGCCGTCACCATCAGCAATATTTTGGAAGTGAAATCGCTGGAGGCCGATACCGCGCAACAGGCGTTCGATGCCCTCGAAGCGGGTGTGGTGTTGACCGACGGCCGAGCCCGGATAGTGCACGCCAACGTCGCCGCCGAGGCGATGCTGCGGGCCGGCGCGCCGATCCGGCGGGCGGCGGGCACGCTGCACGCCAGCGCGGCCGCGGCGACGATGGAATTGCACGCCGCGATCGGACTTGCCACGGGCAACGGATCTGCGATGGGCGGCGTCGGCTTGGCGGTGCGCCTGACCGAGACAGGCCATCCTCCAGCCCTCGCCAGCGTCCTGCCGCTCCATGGCGGCACGATGCGCGGGCACCTGGAACCGCGGGCACGGGCGATAATCTTCGTCAGTGCCGTCGATGCAGGCGCCGGCGACGCGGAAGTGCTGGGGATCGCCTTCGGCCTCACGCGCGCCGAGATCCAGGTGCTCGGCATGCTGCTCGCCGGCCATACGCTGGCGGAAAGCGCGGCCATCCTCGGCACGGCACGAACCACGGCCAAGACCCATCTCGGCAACATCTTCGCCAAGACCGGCGTGTCGCGACAGTCCGATCTGGTGGGACTGGCCTCGCGTTTGAGCGCGCAGATGGGGCGATTGCGCGCGCAGGAGACCACCTCCATGAAAGCGCGAGCATGTTCACCAGGAGAGAGCGGCCCGGCATAGGCGAGTTCAATTCGCTGGCCGGTCGGGCTCTCGCCAAGCGGATACAACGAGACCGTTGCCAGCCTGATTGCGGCCGTCCTTGCGGAGACGTCGCCATGAAGCCATTGCGTCGTCCGATGCCGCAAACTCAAAACCGCGCGGGACGCCGCAAATAGCGAGGTGCTCACCCTCTTTTGAAGGGACGCCCGGTCGAGGTCCCCTATTTCCTCACATAAGGCACCAGTGCCCGTGATTGTCGGAGAACTCCAATGTTCAAGACAGTGTTGATGGCCTCTCTCATCGCCCTCGATCTTTCGGGCGCGGCAATGGCTCGCGGCCATGGAACCCGGCATGACAGCGCCGAAAGCGAACTGCCCGGAACCGACTACGGTTTCGACCAGACCGTCACCGGGAGCATATACAGTCCCTATGCCACAAAGGGCGTTCCCTCGGCCGGCCCGACCGACCCCTTCGACATGGGTCCCTGCGCCTCGAACATACCTGGCCCGGACGGCAACGCCGTTCCTTACGTGAACGACCATTATTGCGGCAAGTAGCCACTCCTCGGCAGCATGGGCACACAATCAACGTGACGGCGCCGTTTGGCGGGTGAATGCTTTCGCTCTATTCGTTCGTTTTTACAGAATTTATACGAAGTCAAATATGTTCGCTTGGCTGCAAAATGCTCTCTAATTCCGGGCTCTGCTGACCATAGGTCTTGTAGCGGCTTTTGACCACGGCGAGTTCGGCATCCGTCAGCATGACAGGCCGGCCGATCGTCCTGGCCAGCATGTATTGCCTGGCCAGCATCTCCAGCTTTTCCGTCCGCATCACCGCGGCCGCCAGGTCCGGTCCAAAGGCGATCATGCCATGATTGGCCAGAAGACAGGTGTTGCGGCCGGCAAGCGCCCGCACCGCCGCCTGCGCCAGTTTCGCCGTGCCGAATGGCTCGTAGTCGGAACAGGGCACATCGTCGCCACCGAAGGACGCAATCATGTAGTGGAAGGGCGGCAGCGCTTCGCGCAGGCACGACAGCGCAACGCAATGATCGGGATGCGCATGCACGATTGCGTTTGCCTGCGGGAAGACCTGATAGATGGCCGCGTGCATATTCCATTCGCTGGAGGGCCGCGAAGTCCCTGCCCGGTCGCCACTGAGCGTCATGTCGACAATCGAGGCCGGATCGAGCTTTTCCGGCGCAATGCCGGTCGGCGTGATCAGCATCCCGGTTGCGACGCGCACGCTGATGTTGCCCGAAGTACCGCTGTTGAGCCCCTTGGCACCGATATAGCGCGAGGCGTCCACGATCGAGCGCCGGATCGAATCGTGATCAGTCATAGGGTCCTCGGCTGCGGCGGCCATTGATCGAGGCAGGGTTGCGCCTGGAAAGGCTGCTGCATGTCCTCAAGCACGGCGGAAAACACATCGAGCCCGCCCAGCTTGCCGGATTTCAGCATCAGGGCTACCGGGAATGGCATTTCCGCCACCAGGCGTCCGGTGCCGAGCCCTTGATAGGGGCCGACGATGAAGCGGTCGATGGGCAGGCCGGGCACGATGGCGCCGGCCGTTTCGCCTCCGGCGACGATCAGGCGCCGCACACCGTGCTCGAAGATCAGGCTGTTCGCAAGATCGGACAGGAAGACCTCGGCGCGATGCGCCACCGCGTCGCGGCCGAAGGCGTTTTGCAGACGCTCGACCTCGCTTTGCGGCGCCGTGGTTGCAATCGCGATGGTGCGCTGGTCCGCAATCGACCTGGCGGCGGCGGCCAGGCATTCGGCCCGCATATCATCGCCTGCAAATACGCGCGACAGATCGACGTACAGCACTTCGTTGGCGCGGCCGAAATGCTCCAGTTGCTCGGCCGTACGCGCCGCAACGCTGCCGGCCAGAATGGCAGCGGGCCCGGCCACGGCTGGCAGATACGAGGCCTGCGCCACCTTGAGACGGCCGGCGCGCCGCCACGCGCTGGGCAAATGCGCCGCGATCGACGCGTTGCCGGTCATGAGCGGCATGTCGGCGGCCGCTTCCGCGATCGCTGCAAGATCGCGCTCATAAATCGTGTCGGTGATCGCCAGCCTCACGCCTTCAGCGGCCAGCTTGCCGCAATGGGCGCGGATTGCATCCGCACCTTGATCCACCACTGGATGGGCGACCAGTCCGACGGCGCCTTTGCTCTGCGCCGCCAGCACGCGTACCAAATTGGAGTCCGTCATTGGCGTCAACGGATCGAACCGCTTCGGCGATTCGGCCAGAATCTGGGCGCCGCCAAACATATGGCCCTGAAAGACAGTCCGCTGGGTTTCGCATAGGGCAGGAGTGAACAGTACCAGTTTCGCGCCGACAAGGTCGGCCAACGCTTCCGCGCACGGACCGATATTGCCGGCCGGCGTCGAATCGAACGTGGCGCAATATTTGAAGAAAATATGCTCGCAACCGGCCGCCAGCAGCTTTCGCGCCGCTTCCACAACCAGCGCCACCGCCTCCTGCGCCGGCGCTACGCGCGTCTTGAGAGCAATGATATGCGCCAGCGAACTCGGATCGATCTCCGCCTCGACCGAGGTCGCCAGGCTGGTCGGCATGCCACGCGCCACCATCATGGCCGCCAATTCCGAACCGCCGGTCAAATCGTCGGCGATCGCGCCGAACAGCAATGGATGGTCCCGCCCGGTCGTCATCTCCTGACCTCCGCCGCTGCACGCATATGCGCCGTGATGAACTCAGTGCCGATCACATGAGCGATCGGATCCGCCATCAGCAACATGAGCTTGGTTTGCCCGGTGATGCGGCGTGCGTCCATCATTGGTCCTGCTCACGTCGCTCGCGGCGCCTGGATGAACTGGCGCACGACGCCTGATCGAGTAAGCGCTTCGATCTCGGTCGGGTCATAACCCAGGGTGCCGGACAGAATGGCAGCAGTATCTTCGCCCAGCATCGGCGGCGCCTTGTAGCTGGCCGTCCGCTGCGCAGTGAGGCCTTGCGCCGGCCGCACCAGGGAAACCGGCCCAAGATGATCGCTGTTGAGCGTCTGAACCACCTGCCGCGCCTTGACGGTCGGGCTTTCGAATGCCTCGGGAACCGATTTGACGTCGCCTGCCGGAACACCGTGGCGCAGGCAGGCTTCCATCCAATGTCGGCGCGTGTTCTTACGGAATGCCGCTCCAAGGACGGCAAGCAGGCTGTCGCGATTGAGCGCGCGCGCAGCCGCCGTGGCATAGAGCGGGTCCCTGGCGAGCGCCGGAAGGCCGACGACCTTCTCGCACAGCGCCACGAACTGCTTGTCATTGCCGACCGCCAGCGCAAAGCTGCCATCCGAGCACGCACAGATCTGATAGGGAACGACCGTCGGATGCGCATTGCCATAACGGTGCGGCACGACGCCGGCATTGAGATAGCCGCTGCCGACATTGATCAGCGTATTGAGCGCGCATTCCAGCAGCGAAACGTCGATATACTGGCCGAGACCCGTCTGCAGGCGCTGGTAAAGCGCGGCAAGCACCGACTGCACCGAAACCATGCCGGCGATGATGTCGGTCATGGCGACGCCGATGCGTTGCGGCTCCCCATCGGCCGCGCCGGTGATCGACATGAGACCACTCTCGGCCTGCATCACGAAATCATAGCCGGGACGATCCCATTCCGGACCGGTCTGTCCATAGCCGGAGATCGAGCAATAGATCAGGGCCGGATTGATTGCCCTGAGGCTTTCGTAGTCGATCTTCAGCCGCTGTACGGTTCCGGGGCGGAAGTTCTCGATCACCACATCGGCCTGCGCGGCGAGCCGATGAACGATCTCAAGCCCTTTGGGATGCTTGAGATCGATCGCGATGCTGGACTTGCCGCGATTGGCGCAAAGATAATAGGTGCTGACGCCGTTATAGTTCGGCACCGACCAGGCGCGCGTATCGTCGCCGCCCTCGATGTTCTCGATCTTCCACACCTCGGCGCCGAGATCAGCCAGGCTCATCGTCGCCCAGGGGCCGGCCAGCACCCGCGACAGGTCGAGCACCTTGATGCCGGCCAGCGGCAGCGCGGTATTCGCCTGCCCTGTCTGCTCACCTTCAACGATTTGCGACATACGCCCTCGCATTGTATCGATTCATATTGTGGACGGCGCGAGCGGCCGTTCAGACCGCCGAAGGTCCTGGAAAATGGCAGGCCGCATAATGTCCGGGTTCCATCTCCGCCAGTTGCGGCACGACCTCGGCGCATTTGTCCTGCGCTTTGAAGCAGCGGGTGCGAAACGGACAACCTGACGGCGGATTGATCGGGCTCGGCACGTCGCCCTTGAGCAGTATCTGCTTGCGGTTGCGCTCGATATCGGGATCGGCAACCGGAACGGCAGACATCAGCGCCTGCGAATAGGGATGCAGCGGCCGGTCGTAAAGGTCGCGCGAGAGTGCCACTTCGACAAAGCGCCCAAGATACATGACCGCGACCTTATGCGAGATATGGCGCACGACCGACAAATCGTGAGCCACGAACACATAGGCCGTTCCCATCCTGTCCTGGATCTCCTGCAGAAGATTGAGCACGCCCGCCTGCACCGACACGTCGAGCGCCGAGACCGGCTCGTCAAGCACCAGAACTTCCGGCTTCAGCGCCAGCGCCCGAGCGATCACCACGCGTTGGCGTTGGCCGCCGGAAAGCTGGTGCGGATAGCGCTTGCCATGCGCTTCGCTGAGGCTGACGAGATCCAGCATCTCTAGCACGCGCTCACGTCGCTGGGCGCCTGTCATGTCGGTGATGCGCAGGGGCTCGGCTATGCTGTCCTCGATACGCATGCGCGGATGGAGAGAGCCGTAGGGATCCTGGAACACCAATTGCAGATGCCGGCGCATCTTGCGCATTTCAGCTTCGTTGAGCGCGATGACATCGACGCCGTTGACTTGCACACTACCCGAAGTCGGTTCGATCAGGCGCAACAGGCAACGCCCGAGCGTGGACTTGCCGCAACCGGATTCACCAACCAGCCCCAGCGTCTCGCCGCGCTTTAAATCGAACGAAACATCATCGACCGCCTTCAGTTGCGCTACCTCACGCCGGATTATGGCCCCGCCCATCACGGGAAAAGACTTGCGCAGATTGCGCACCGACAGCGCGATGTCATCTACCGACTGGCCCTGTTCCTTCACGGCTGCCTCACCCATGGGCGGCTCCTTTCGCCACGGCTGCGGTTTCGTTCCATGACGGCAGGCTCTCTGCGAAATGACAGGCCGCGCGGTGCCGGCCGAACTCCAATGTCGGCGGCGCGCTCTTGCGGCAGATATCCTGCGCAAAGCTGCAGCGCGGATGAAACGCGCACCCCTCCGGCATCGCGCCGAGCATGGGCGGTGCGCCGGGGATCGAATAGAGCTTGTCCTCCGACGAACTCAATTTCGGGATGGAGGCGATGAGGCCGCGCGTATAGGGATGACGGGGATTGGCAAAGAGCTCGCGCACCTCCGCCTCCTCCACGATCAGCCCCGCATAGATCACCGCCACCCGGTCGGCGTGGCCGGCAACGACCCCGAGATCATGCGTGATCAGGACCAGGGCCAAACCGAGCTTTTCCTTGAGCTCGCGCAACATCAGCATGATCTGCGCCTGCACCGTCACGTCGAGCGCCGTTGTCGGCTCGTCCGCGACCAGCAACGCCGGGTTGTTGGCAATCGCCATGGCGATCATGACGCGCTGGCGCATACCGCCGGAAAATTCGTGCGGATATTGCTTGATGCGCCTGTCGGGCTGCGGGATGGCGACAAGGCGCAGCAGTTCCAGCACCCACTCGGTGGCCTGCACCTTGCTCATGCCCTTGTTGTGCAGGAAAAGCACTTCGCGGATCTGGTCGCCGACGGTCATCACCGGGTTGAGCGACGACAGCGGATCCTGGAAGATCATGCCGATCTTGGAGCCGCGCAACGCACGCATCTCGGAACGCGGCTTGCCCACAAGCTCTTGCCCGTCGAACACGACCGAGCCGCTCACTTCGGCGTTGCGCGCCTGCAGGCCGATCGAAGACAGCATGCCCAGCGACTTGCCGGAACCGGATTCGCCGACAATGCCAAGCACCTCGCCTTTCGACAGTTCGATATTCAGGCCGCGCACGGCAAGGAGCATTCCGTTACGGCCGCTGAAGCCGACCTTGAGGTCGCGAATGCGCAATAGAGGTGCGGCGGCGCCTACGGATTTCTCGTACTCCATATTCGCCTTCATTTCGCCGACCTCGGATCGAAGTAGTCACGCAGGCCGTCACCGATGAAGTTGAAGCCGAGAACAGCTGTCAGAATGGCCATGCCGGGACCGAAGGCGATCCACCAATTGTAGAAGTTGCGAGCGCCGTCGGAGATCATCGCACCCCATTCCGGCGTCGGCGGCGTGGCGCCGAGACCGATGAAGGAGAGCGAGGCGGCCAGAAGAATGACCTGCCCCAGATCCATCGACGCGCTGATCAGGATCGGCGTCCAGCACAGCGGCAGAATGTGCTTGGTCAGGATGCGGAAATTGCCGGCTCCGGCGGCCACCGCCGCCTCGACATGCTCGCGTTCGCGAACCTCCAGAACCTGGGCGCGCATCAGGCGCGCATAGACCGGCCACCACACCACGACCATGGCGATGGCCGCGCTGAACAAGCCCGGCCCGAGCGAAGCCGCCACTGCCATGGCCAGCAAGATCGGCGGGAAGGACAGGGTGATGTCGACCAGGCGCATGATGACGTTGCCGACGAAGCCGCCGCGATAGCCGGCGATGGCGCCGGCGGCCGAACCGATAACGACAGCGCTGGCGACCACGAGCAGCGCGATCGGCAGCGAATATCGCGCCCCGTGTACGGTCCGCGAAAAGACGTCACGCCCCAGGGCATCGGTACCCATCAGAAAGGAGGAACTTGGCGCCTGCAGCCGGCGCCCCACCATGTCGAAGGGATCATGCGGCGCAATCCAGTAGGGAAACAGCGTGGCAATCAGCCAGAACAGCACGACAACGCCACCGACGATCAGGGCCGGAGAGACCCAGACCGGAAGCCTGAACCGGGCGGAACCGGTTTGAACCATGGCCATGGCCGTCCCCTCAGTTCAGGCGCACGCGCGGATTTGCCAGCACATAGGCGATATCCGTGAGCAAGTTGGTGATGAGGAACATGACGCCGCCTACGATCGTCACGCCGATGATGGCGGGGAAGTCGAGCGAGCGTGCGGCCGTCACCGCATAGCTGCCCATTCCCGGCCAGGCGAAGACGGTCTCGGTCAGCACCGCGCCGGTGATCAGATAGGCGAAGGAGTAGCTGATGACGGTCAGCACCGGAACGAGGATGTTGCGGAACGCATGGCGCAGAACCACGCGCATCTCGCCGGCACCCTTGGCGCGGGCCGTGAGGATGAACTCGCGCTCCATCACTTCGAGCATGTTGGCGCGCACCAAGCGCGAGATCGTTCCGGCAACCGTCCAGCCAAGAACGACCGACGGCAGCACCAGATGCACCAGCGCGTCCTTGAAGGCGGTCCAGTTGCCGGCCAAAAGCGTGTCGATGGTCATGAACCCGGTGACAACGGGGGGAGCGGCCATGCGCGGATCGAGGCGACCCGGCCCGGGCAGTATCTGGAATTTGACCGAAAAGAGGAACAGCGCCGCCAAGCCCAGCCAGAAAATCGGAACCGACGAGCCGAACAGCGAGAAGATCCGCGCGCCCTGGTCGATTGCCGTATCACGATAATAGGCCGCCAACAGACCAAAAAGGATGCCTACGGCGCTGCCGATGATCATGGCCGCGATCACCAGTTCGAACGTCGCCGGCAGACGCATCATCAAATCCCGGGCGACCGGCTGGCGCGTGACGAAGGATGTGCCCATATCGCCCTTCAGCAGATTGCCGACATAGATCAGGTAACGCGCCGGCAACGGCTTATCGAGACCCCAGCGCTGCTTGGCCGCAGCAACGATTTCGGGATTGCCCATCTGCTGCTCGCTGACCACCGCCGTGAGCGGGTCACCCTTGGTGATCGCCGTCAGCATGAAAGCCATGGTGACGATGCCCAACAGAATGAAAGGCATCGCGATGCTGCGCCGTAGGATATAATTCAGCATCGTGTTCCCATTAGATGGTTGTCTGCGCCTGCCCCGGAAGCGATGGCCCCGTCACAATATTGACAAGGCGGCCGACTGCCGTCAATAGAAATGAAATTATGTTCCAAATTTATCCCGCCCTCCTGGCGCTCGTCACGCGAGGCTGCCGGGCCCGAGAATTGGGAGCATGCACGGATGCCCTGTACAAGGCACAGAAGACCAAAGCGCAATCGCCAGCGGGAGGAGCAGGATGAGAAAACGCTTCAAGCCGATCACGGCCCCCACTGAAAAGGATGTGGGCCAGCATGCCTCCGCCCTGGTGCGCGGCCTGCAGATTCTGCGCGCCTTCACGCCGGCGGATGCCTCGTTGGGCAACCAGGAACTCATCGACCGAACCGGCCTGCCCAAGGCGACCGTCTCGCGGCTGACCTACACGCTGGTCAGCCTCGAGTACCTCATCTACGACCCTGCGCTCGGCCGCTACAGCATCGGTCCCGCAACGATTTCGCTGGGTTATTCAGGCCTCAGCACCAGCGCTGTCATCTACATGGCCAAGCCATTGATGCAGGCCCTGGCCTTCGAGACAGGCGTGGCCGTCGCCATGGGAACGCGCGACGGCCTGGAAATGGTCTATATCGCCAATTGCCGCCCGGAAACGCCGGTGACGCTACGCCTCAATGTCGGCTCGCGCCTACCCATCTGGAAGACATCCATGGGCCTGGCCTACATCGCCGCCATGGAGGAGCCCATCCGCGAAGCGGTCATACAACGGCTTCTCACCACCTATCCCGATATCCGTGACGAGATCCGATGCGCTATCGACCACGGTCTGGAAAGTTATGCGCGCGATGGGTTCGTCACCTCCTTCGGCGACTGGTACAGCTACATCAATGCCGTAGGCATGCCCTTCAGACCGACGGATGGCTCGCAGCTTGTCGCCATCACCTGCGGCGGCATCAAGGACCTGGCACCGGTCGAGGAATGTCTTTCTAACTTCGTCCCCAAGCTCAGGAAGCTGCTCGAAGAGTTGCAGGACGGGTTGACGGGCGCCAGACCCCCCAACCTGCAACATCAGATAGCAGCCACGCCCCAGAGCGCCCGCGTCGAGTTAGGATAGCCCCGATGGCCACTGCAATCGTCTTCCCCAAGGTGAGCCTGGAAACGGATAGCGGCACCATTTCGCGATGGCTCAAGGAGGACGGCGACGAGGTCAGGCAGGGCGACGTCCTGTTCGAAATCGACAACGACAAAGCAGCCGTCGAGGTCGAAGCGCCCGCCTCCGGCATTCTCGGTCACGCGCGCAAGGCCGGCGACGAGGTTCAGGTCGGCGAAGCGGTCGGCCATATCCTTGCCCCCGGCGAACAGCCGGCCGGCTTGCCATCGCTGAAGGCTGGCGGCCAAGCCAGGCGCGCTTCCGCCGGGGTAGCAGCGACGCCAACGGCTTCAGCGCCCCCGATCCAGACAAAGGTCTCGGCTTCGCGCATCGTCGCAACGCCGCTGGCCCGGCGGATCGCCGAGCAACGCCGTATCGACCTGACCTGTATCCAGGGCAGCGGCCCGCGCGGCCGCATCCAGAAACGCGACCTGCTTGAGGCGGCCGCCGCTCCCACACCGGCCCAGCCGAATGCGGCGACGGCCCAAGCGTCGCCGCATTCGGCGTCGCTCCATTCGGTCTGGCTGCAAAAGGAAGGCGATGGCACGGTGGTCGCCCTGCACGGCTTCGCCTCCGATCACAACGCCTGGCGCGCCCTCTTGGGCGCAGGACGTCCGAAAGCCCGCATCCTGGCCATTGACCTGCCCGGCCATGGCCGTTCGCCGCGCGTCGTGCCCCACGATCTCGACGCCATCTGCGAGATGGTGGAGGCCCGGTTGACGGCCGAAGGCGTGGAAGCGGCGACATTGATGGGACATTCCTTTGGCGCGGCCGTCGCGGCGCGCCTTGCCAGCCGTGGCTATGTCTCGGCCCGCTCGCTGCTTTTGATGTCGCCCGGTGGTCTCGGGCCGGAAATCCGCGCTGCCTTTGTCGAAGGCTTCGTCCTCGCCCGACAGGCGTCCAGCCTCTTACCCTGGCTGCATGAACTCGTCTTCGATGCATCCGGAATTTCACCGGCATTTTTGCGTGTCGTCGAGGAACAGCGCCGCGATGAGGGGCTGACCCGTTCGCTTCACGAATTCGCGCTGCGCTATTTCGCAGACGGAACGCAGACCTTCTCCATCCGCCAGGACCTGGAGCGGCTGCGCATGCCGATGCGCGTCATTTTCGGCGTGCAGGACCGCATCATCCCGTTTGCCCATAGCAACCTGCTGCCGGCGCGCATCGGCCTGCATGCATTCCGGCAATGCGGCCACCTCCCCTACATGGAACAGGCCGAACTCTCGCTGGCCATCCTCAACGAGATGGTGGCGCTCGGACAATCCGACCGGTGAGACGACGTAATCGGTTGCACATGCCAATTGCCGCCTCGATGGCTGCCAATCATGACTAGGTGAACCATGGCCCTTGAGCCCGACGTTTTCGAGCAACTCCTACACACCGTTCGCCGCTTCGTCCACGAGCGCCTCATGCCGGCCGAAGCCGATACCGCGCGCCAGGACCGCGTCGCCGACGACATCAAGCAGGAAATGCGGGAACTTGGTTTGTTCGGCCTTTCGATCCCGGAGGAATTTGGCGGCCTTGGCCTGAGCATGGAGGAGGAAGCGCGACTTGCCTTCGAACTCGGCCGGACCTCGCCCGCTTTCCGGTCGGTGCTGGGCACCAACAACGGCATCGGTTCGCAAGGACTGGTCATGGACGGCACGGCCCAGCAGAAGGCGAACTATCTGCCCCGATTGGCCACCGGCGAAATCATCGCGTCTTTCGCCCTGACCGAACCGGAAGCCGGCTCCGATGCCGGCTCGATCCGCACCAGCGCCCGCCGCGACGGCGATGGCTACATCCTCAACGGCACCAAGCGCTTCATCACCAACGCGCCCTATGCCGGGCTGTTCACGGTTTTTGCCCGTACGGAATCGGCCGACAAGCCCGGCGGCGCGATCACCGCCTTCCTCGTCGAAGCGGACACACCCGGCCTGTCGCTCGGCAAGGTCGACAAGAAGATGGGGCAATCCGGTTCCCACACATGCGACGTCATCTTCGAGGACTGCCGCGTGCCGGCCTCGGCCGTGCTGGGCAGTAAGGAAGGCCAGGGCTTCAAGACGGCCATGAAGGTGCTGGACCGGGGCCGCCTGCACATTTCCGCCGTCTGTGTCGGTGTCGCCGACCGCCTGATCGCCGACAGTCTCGCCTATGCCATGCAGCGCAGGCAGTTCAGGCAGCCGATCGCCGAGTTCCAACTCATCCAGGCCATGCTCGCCGATAGCCGCGCCGAGGCTTATGCCGCCAAGTGCATGGTGCTGGAGACCTCACGCGCCAAGGATCGCAGCGAGAACGTCGCCACCGACGCCGCCTGCTGCAAGATGTTCGCCAGCGAAATGGTCGGCCGCGTCGCCGACCGCGCCGTGCAGATCCATGGCGGCGCCGGCTATATGGAGGAATACGGCATCGAACGCTTCTATCGTGACGTTCGGCTGTTCCGCATCTATGAGGGCACGACCCAAATCCAGCAGATCCTGATTGCCCGCAACATGATCAAGGACGCCGCGGCCGCCGTGTAGGCGCATCGAACTGGATCCGAGGGGGTCCCCGACATCGTCGAAAGAAATTCGAATAAGTTATCATAATCGCATTGTCGCAAGGACCTGCTATAGAGGGTGGATGAAACCACGCGTGAAGCAGGGCGAGCGGCCGATGCGCAGCCGGGGATTGAAGCGCGTCCAGGACATCCTGGACGCGACGGAAATCCTGCTGGCCGAGAAAAGCAACGAGGATGTCAGCCTCGCCCAGATCGCCGAACAGGCGGAGATCCCGCTGGCGTCCCTCTATCACTTCTTCCCCAACCGCAACGCCGCCTTTGTCGCCCTGGCCAAGCGCTTCAATGAACAGCTGTATCGCCTGGCGATCGAGCCGATGGACCCTCGCCCCACATCCTGGCAGCAGGTGGTGTCGTTCCGGCAAGCCAGAAGCGCCGCCTTTCTAAACGCCAGGCCTGCCGCGCTCCGGCTGTTCCTGGGGGCAGGCGTCAGCGTCGACGTTCGCGCCGCGGACTGGGCGGGCAACGAAGCCGTGGCGCGATCGCGCGTCAAGCTTCTGGAGGCCTATTTCCACCTGCCCTACATCAAGGACCTGCAGACCAAGATCGCGGTCGCGATCGCTCTCCAGGACGGCATCTGGGCCTTGTCCTATGGCCGGCTCGGCTTCATCGCGCCCGAATTCGTGGACGCCTCGACCGAAGCCGCCATATCCTATCTGCGAAACTATCTGCCGCAACATTTCGAACCGCGCATGCCCGATCCGGAAGCGCTCGCAGCCATCGACGTCCTGGCCCAGCCGGCTCCTGCCACGTGACAACACTTAGCCGTTGATAATCGAATTTTTTATCAATATCCTTTTGTCACATCATTCCATCAGCGAGCCAGCACCCATGCTTTCGAACGGCCAGTCCGAGACCAACGCGACCGATCTCGCCTATCACCTCCACTCTCAGACCAACCCGCAAGCCTTGTCGCGCGACGGCGCCTGCGTGATCGTCAAGGGTGACGGCCCGCACGTGATCGACGAGAACGGCAAACGCTATATCGACGCCATGGCCGGCCTCTGGTGCGCCGCGCTTGGCTTCAACAACCAGCGCCTCGGAAAGGCCGCCGCCGCGCAATATCAGGATCTCGGCTTCTACCATTCCTTCTACGGTCGGACGAACCCGAAGGCCGCTTCGCTGAGCAGGAAGCTAGTCGAACTGACCGGCATGAAGGATGGCAGGACCTTTTTCGTGACCTCCGGCTCGGAAGCCAACGAGACCATGGTCAAGCTTGCCTGGCTCTACCACGCCTCGCGCGGCAAGCCGACGAAGCGCAAGGTCATTGCGCGCGACCGCGCCTTCCACGGCTCCACCATCGTTGCCAGTTCCATGTGCGGTCTGGAGATGATGCACCGGGAGTTCGGGCTGCCCCTGTCCGGGTTCATCCACACGCTGTGCCCCAACAACTACCGGGTCAGGCTCCCTGGCGAAAGCGAAGCGGAATTCGTCGCCCGTCTCGCTGCCGAGCTCGAGCGCCTCATCCTGAGCGAAGGGCCGGATTCGATCGCCGCCTTCATCGCCGAGCCGGTGATCGCCGGCGGCGGCATTCTTCCGCCGCCGCAAGGCTATTTCGAAGCCGTCCAGAAGGTGCTTGCGAAATACGATATCCTGTGCCTCGACGACGAGGTCGTTTGCGGTTTCGGCCGTACTGGCAACTGGTTCGGCCGCGATACCGTCGGCATGGTCCCGGACATGATGTCGCTCGCCAAGGGCATCACCTCCTCCTACTTCCCGGTCGCCGCCGTCGTGGTATCGCCGAAGATCGTTGCGGCGGTCGAAAGCTACAATGCCGGCGGCACTGCCTTCGGTCACGGCTTCACCAACGCCGCGCACCCGGTCGGCGCGGCGGTCGCCTCTGAAACCATCGCCATCTACGAAGAGCTCGATATCGTCGCCAATGCTCGCAAGATGGGCCCGATCCTGCGCGAGAAGCTGGAGGTCGCCACCAAGGACTCGCCGATCGTCGGCGACGTGCGCGGCGTCGGCTTGATGTACGGCGTCGAACTGGTCGAGGACCGGGCCACCGGCCTGGCCTTCTCCCCGTCGCGCACGATTGGCGCCCGCCTTGCCGACAAGGCCTATGAGAATGGCCTCGTGGTACGCGCCATGCGCGACACGATCGGTTTCTGCCCACCCTTGATCATCGATGAAAGCCACGTCGACGAAATCGTCGGCAAGCTGTCGATCGCGCTTGCCGAGACCGAGAAGGCGATCAAGGCGAAGTCCATCTGACACAGCATGAACGGCGACCGCACCGAGATCGCGCAAGATCCCCGGCGCGGCCGTCGCAAATTGCCGGCCACTCCGACGGAAGATGAAGCATCAATGCAGCGCCGGGGTGCTCTTTTCACCAGTGTCTATCTCTGTGCCTTCACAGCCTATGCCTGCTTCTCCATTTCGGACGCTTTCACCAAGGCCCTGCACGGGCCGCTGAGCGTCTTCGAAATCGGTTTCTTCGAAAATCTTTTCGCGGTGCTGGTCCTGCTGAACACGCGGCATGGCGATGAACGCTGGCGCGACTTCTGGAAAATGAGCCGACCGTGGCCGGTGCATCTGCGAGCCATTTGCGGCGTTTGTTCGAGCCTGTGCGCAATCTATGCCTTCACCACCGTGCCGCTGGTCGACGCCTATTCGCTGATCTTCCTGGCCCCCTTCTTCGTTACCATCATGTCCGTCCTCGTCTTGAAGGAATATGTCGGGCCTTGGCGCTGGTTTGCGGTCGCACTTGGCTTTGTCGGCGTCCTGTTGGCGGTCAAACCGGGGTTCCAGACACTCGAGCTCGGCCATCTAAGCGCAGCCATCGCGGGGCTTTCGAGCGGAACCTCGATAATCATCGTGCGCAGCCTCGGCTCCGGCGCCAAGAAAACCAGCGTCCTGGGAATGCTGTTTGCCTATCTCGTCGCCTTCAACACCGTCGCCATGCTGATCAAGGGCTTTGTCGTGCCCTCGGCGCACGATTTTCTTTGCCTCGTCCTGTCGGGTCTTGCGGTGGGCTTCGGGCAATTGGCGTTCGTGACCGCAGCGCGCAATGGCAGCGCCAATCAGATCGCTCCGGTCGCCTATTCGCAACTCGGCTGGGCCATGCTGTTCGGCATCATCGTCTTTGCGGAATTTCCCGATGCCCTGGCGATCCTGGGCGTGGGGGTCATCGCCTTTGCCGGTCTGCTCACCGCGCTGCGCGAACGCTTACGCCGTATCAGAGCGGCGACCCCGCCCGGCATACGCTAGAACCGGGACAGCCGTCACTCACGATGTCCGCATCTTGGCCAGGGCGGCCGAAAAGACATCGTCTGCGCCGGTCTTTCCGGGCTTGAGGAGCAGAGAGATCTTGCGACTGTCGAGCGAAATGCAGGAGCCGGCACCCAACTCATCGAATGGAAGCACCCGCATGCTGCTGATGCCGAGCGCTTCGACGACAGCGCCGGACGTTTCGCCCCCGGAAACCACGAATTTGCGCACCCCCTTGTTGCCGAGCCCTCTGGCGATCAGCGCCAGCACCGTCTCAGCCTTACGCGCAGCGCCCATTACGCCATAAATCGCCTGCGTGGCGGCGACGAAATCCGGATCGCCGGCAACCGAAAAGCCCAACGGTTTTCCGGCCGACAGATGGGCATCGGCCCAGGCCAACGCCCTTGCGACCAGCGTTTGCTCGTCGCCATCGCGAATGTCGATGCTGTGAAGCGGATTGGAACCTGCGAAATGATCGCGCTGCCTCAGCGTGATCTCGCTGCAACTGCCCACCAGAACGGCCTCGGCACCCACGCCGCGATCGGGTGGCGACGCATCGCGCTCAACGAACGCACCCTCGGCCTGTCGCCACTGCTGCGCCAGTTCGATAGCAAGGGCATCCGCGCCCGTGGTGACACGGTCCCGGCGACAGATGCTCGCGCCGCAGGCAATATCGTCATTGTCGACGCAATCCATCACCACATAGCGCACGCCGCTTTGCTGCAAGCACTGCACGTGGTCGCGTGCCGCTTCGACGCCGCCATGCAACACGCGATGCGGCAACAGGCCCACTCTTTCGGTGGTTTGGCGTTGCAGCACCCGCACCATGTCAGGGTCGTTCATCGGCGTGATGGGATCGAAACGTTTGATAGATTCCGAGATCAACCGATCCTTGTAGAAGAGATAGCCTTCATGAACATAGGTTCGGAAATCAGGGTAGCCGGGGCTGAAGATCAAGCGCTCCAGCCCATATTTTCGCGTCAGCAGATCGGCACATGGCCCGATGTTGCCAGCGTCGGTGGAATCGAACGTCGAACAATACTTGTAATAGAGAAAGCGCGTGCCGATGGCGTCAAGCGCGCTGGTCAACGCGTCGAGCCTGGCAATCGCTTCCTTCGCGGGCAGGAAGCGCAAGCGCGTTGCCAGCACCAGCACTTCCTGATCACCGACAGTGGGCAGGACGGCCGGATCGCTGACATAGACAACCGGAATGCCCCGGCGTTCCAGATTGCTGGCGACGAACAGGCCGCCGGTGAAATCGTCGGCGATGACCGCAAACCTGATGCTCATTGTCCCCCCGAACGCAAAGAAGCCCGGCCATTTCAGCCGAGCTTCTTTGATTGGCTTACTCAGCCTGCAGATGCGTCACGAACTTGGTGTTGAGATAAGGCTCGAGGGCATCCGCCCCGCCTTCCGTGCCATAGCCGGAATCGTTGATGCCGCCGAACGGCACCTCCGGCAGCGCCAGACCGAGATGATTGATCGACACCATGCCCGAGCGGAGGCCGTTGGAGATCCGGGCGGCACTGTCGGCCGATCGGGTGAACGCATAGGCGGCGAGACCATAGTTGAGTCGGTTGGCCTCCCCGAGGGCCTCGTCCAGGCTGGAAACGGGCACCATCAGCGCGACCGGGCCGAACGGCTCCTCATTCATGATGCGCGCGGTTTTCGGAACGCGGGACAGAACCGTCGGCTCGAAGAAATAGCCCGAATTGCCGATACGCTTGCCGCCCGTCTTAAGTTCGGCGCCGGACTGAACCGCGTCCTGCACCAGGGCGCTCACCGCTTCGATGCGGCGTTCACTGATCAACGGCCCCATCGTCGTGCCTTCGGTGAGACCGTCGCCGACCTTGACGGCCCTGGCAGCCGTGGCGAAGGTTTCGACGAATTCGTCGTAAACCCCCTGGTCGACAAGGAAGCGGGTCGGCGACACGCAGACCTGCCCGGCATTGCGGAACTTGGAAGCGGCCATGAGCTTTGCCGTGCGCTGGACATCGGCGTCCGGCATGACGATGACCGGCGAATGGCCGCCGAGCTCCATCGTGGCGCGCTTCATATGCTGTCCGGCAACGGCGGCGAGTTGCTTGCCCACGGCGGTCGAGCCGGTAAACGAGATTTTCTTGATGGTCGGATGCGGGATCAGATAGGAGGAAATTTCCGCCGGCACGCCATAGACGAGATTAACGACGCCGGCCGGCACCCCGGCATCGACGAAAGCGCGCACGAGCTCGGCCGGGGAAGCCGGTGTTTCCTCAGGGCCCTTGATGATGATGGAGCAGCCGGTGGCCAGCGCCGCCGACAGTTTGCGCACCACCTGGTTGAGCGGAAAATTCCACGGCGTAAAGGCGGCGACAGGACCGACAGGTTCCTTGACCGCGATCTGCGCCACGCCGGCAAACCGGGCGGGAATGACGCGCCCATAGGAGCGCCGCCCCTCTTCGGCAAACCAATCGATCAGATCCGCGGCCGAAAGGGTTTCCATCTTGGCTTCGGCCAGCGGCTTGCCCTGCTCGGACGTCATCAGGCCGGCGATCTTGTCGGCGCGCCCGCGCAGCAGTTCCGCGGCCTTGCGCATCAGCTTGTAGCGCTCGAATACGGGCGTCCTGCTCCAGATCGCAAAGCCCGCCTCGGCGGCGGCAAGCGCCTCGTCGAGATCGGCAATGCCGGCATGGGCGAGTTGGCCCAGCACCGTCTCGCTGGCGGGATTGAGCACCGGCAGCGTCTTGCCGGATGCGGCCGGCTTCCACCGTCCATTGATGTGCAGAAGTACCGTTTCAGGATAAGACATGCCAAGCTCCTTCGTGCATGCCGCAATCGGCGCGCCTGCGCGACACGCAAGACCGGCCACAGCCTATTGCGGGAGTTTTGCCTACCCGTCTGCCAGCAGCCCCGTGCTGCCGACGATCGGAAGTGTCGACGCGATGAAATATGATATCCGGACCGTTCGCCATGCGTCTTTACGTACCGGTCCTTCTTTTTCTCTCCATAGGCCTGATCCATCCGGATCGACAGCCTCCGATGCGATCCCGCAACAGAAGATCGGCAATCAGGAAAGTCCCGGTTCGACGCTTGTCCGCGCGAAGCCGGACAACCGATGCTCGAACACGATGCGGCTGTCTCTTATGAAACGATCCGGCGCTGGTCAGTAATTGATGGCGAAGGAAAGCATCGGGTCGTAATGGGCCTCCCAATATGCCTTCCAAATCGTCTTGCTGACAGGACCGACCGCGCCATTGCCGATGGGTGCGCCATCGAGCCTTGTGATCGGCATGACACCGCCAGCGGTCGTGACGAACAGCATTTCTTCGCAATCATAGGCCATGCTGACCGGCACATCTTCAAGGCGGCATTCTATGCCGTTGGTCTTGGCCACTTCCATCACGGTCTTACGTGTCACTCCTTCGAGGACGCCGCGGCGCGGCGTGAACAGGACGCCGTTCTTGATGACGCAGACATTGAAGCCGGAACCCTCGGTCAGATTGCCGTCCCCATCGGTCAGGATCGGATAGTCGGCGCCACGGTCGCGCGCCTCGAACATGCCGCGCACGAAATCACCCCACTGCAGGTTCTTCACCGTCGGGTCGATGGCGCCTGGCGGCACGCGGCGCACGTCGCGGGCAATGATGGCTGAACCGCCGGTCTTCTGCACCTCTTCGCCCATCACCCAGACAAAGGGCTGCACGATCAGATAAAGATTGTTCTCGATCTCTTCGGGCGCGTATTGACGGATGAATTTGAGGCCGCGCGTAACGATCATGCACACATAAGCATCGCGTATGCCGCTTCTGGCAGCCATTTCGACCAGCTTCTGGCGGATGGCGTGACGATCGAGCGGGCTGCGGAGACGAAGCCGATTCAGGCTGCGCTCAAATCGATCGAGGTGATCGTCGAGGCGGAAGAAGCGGCCGTCCCAGATTGCCGGCACATCGTAAGTCAGGTCGGAATGAAGGAAGCCCTGGTCGAGAATAGGGATCCTGGCCTCATGGAGAGGATAAAGCTCGCCTTCGATATAGGCGACCCCTTGGGCGAACGGGTTGGAACTGGCTTGCAGGTCGGCAAGGCGCTGGCGATAGCCGGTGAAAATGAAGTCGGTGTAGGACATCCTTGCCTCCGCAAGATCGGTCTGTGAATTGCAGTACCGGGTTGGTTCGGGCGTCCGGCAACGCGGCGCAACCGGACGGTCAAATGAGACCCGATGGGTCAATCAGGCATTTGTAGCCCACGTCGAGCGGCCCCTCTCCCGGTCTGCGCTTCGCACCGCTGGTCTCTCCCCAAGGGGAAAGGCGCTTGCAATGCTGGCTCTCCCCTTCCCCCGCCGGGGGAAGGGGTTGCGAAGCGACAGGATGAAAGGACTCTCAAAAGCGATTGCCCTTTGTCAGAGCCTCGCCATGCCTGGCACTCAATCGTCGAGCGAGATTTCGTACAGAGGTACGTTGGAACTCGGCGAATTGCGCAGTCCGTGCACCTTGGCGCTGTAGGCCAAGATGGTGTTCGGGCTCATCATCGGGATGATGACGTTCTTCGCCTTTATCTTCTCGCCAATGTCGAAATAGATCTTCTCCGCCTCCTCGGGCGGCGACTTCAGCGCGTCGGCCAGCATGGTCTGGCTCTCCGGCAGCAGGAAGGACGGGTCGCGTTCCGCCCCACCGCGCTTGGCCCAGGGCGTGTCCGGCCCGAGACCGAAATAATTCACGTATTGCGAGGTGCCGTAGAAGTCGGGCGCGAAGAACACGAAGGAGATCGGGATGTGATCCTTCATGGCCATTTCACGCCAGTTCGGGAATTCGACCGGCTTCAGGTCGAGCTTGACGTTCACCTTGGCCAGATCCTGCTGGATCTTCTGCATGGCCAAGGTGAAATCGACGCCGTAGACATTGAGCTTCGGATAGGTGGCGTTCAGCGTGAAGCCGTCGGCATGTCCCGCCTTCTGCAGAATCTCCTTGGCCTTCTCCGGATTGTATTCGGGGATCGGATGATTGGCGCCGCCCGGGAAGTCGAGCGGGAAAGGCACCGAGATCAGCCGCGCATTGCCTTCGCCGACAGTGAAGTCGATCAGCGAGTTGCGGTCGACGGCGATCGAGATCGCCTCGCGGATTTCCGGCGTCATCTCGACCGGGTTGGCGACGGCGCCCGGGCTTATGGTCAGATAGACGAAGTTGTTCGACGGCGCCGACTCGACCTTCACGTCGGGTCCCGTCAGCGTCTTGGCGGTTTCAGGGTCGATGTTCATGGCGATGTCGGCCTGGCCGCTCTGCAGCAGTTGCGCCTGGGCCACGGCGTCGCCGACCTGACGGATGACGACTTCGTCGACCTTGGCCGGTTCGCGCCAGTAGTTTTCATTGCGCTTCAGGCGCAGTTCGGCGCCAGGCTGATAGGATTCGAGTACGAAGGGGCCGCTGCCGGCCGAGTGCGACAGGAACCAGGCCTCGGCCTGATCGCTCTGCGCGGCATCCTCCGCGGCCGTGGCCTTGCCCTCGGATTGCGCGACCTTGCTGTTGACGACCGCAAGGTAGGACGCAGCCAAAACGTTGGGCAGTTCCGAATTGGGGCCGGTCGTCTTGACGATCACCGTTTCAGCATCGGGCGTCTCGACCGAGGCAATCGTTTCGACCAGGCTGGAAGCGCTGCCTTTGATGTTCTTCAGGCGCTCGATCGACCATTTGACATCCTCGGCTTCCACCTTCGAACCGTCGGCGAAGACGGCCTTGGGATTAAGCTTGAAGGTGAAGGCGGTCTGGTCCGCATTGGCCGACCAGCTTTCGGCGATCGACGGCACCGGCTTGTTGTCGGCGTCCAGCGCCAGCAGGCTCTCATAGACGGCTGCGTTATAGATCATGCAGGTATCGCACCAGGCCCGCGGAATATCGAGCGAATTGATGTCCATGTCGCGCGCGATGACCAGTGTCTTGGCGCTGGCCGGCATCGTCGCGGCGGTGATGCCGATGAGCATCGTCGCCGCGGCCAGACTCTTCCAACGCGCCTTTGTCAGTTGACTAGATTTCCCCATTTTGTGCTCCTTCCACACTTTTTGGTTTCACGCACTTTGCGTAATGAACTCCAACGCCTCCCGCAGCTTTTCGGCGGACCCCAGCGCGGCCTTGTTCAAAACGGCCGACACGACGGGTGCCGACAGGCTGCCGGAGACGTGGAGAATTTCATGGTCGAGATCGTCGAAGGCGCGGGCCTGGATCTCGGCGATCCAGTGACGGCCGAGAGAAAAGCCGCTTGCCATTTGCTCGGCGATGACGACCCGGTTGGTCTTGGCGACGGAGGCCAGCACAAGCGGCCAGTTGACCGAAAGCTGACCGATCGAACGCATGTCGATGACTTCGGCGTCGATGCCGGTTTCTTCCGCCGCTTTCAGCGCCATCGGCACCATGACCGAGGTTGCAAGCACTGTGCAGGCCGACCCTTGGCGCACGACCTTGGCCTTGCCGAAGGGGATGCAATAGTCGCGCTCGTCGCGCGGCACCAGGGTCTCGCGCTGATAGAACTCGACATGCTCGATGATTGCCACCGGATCGTTGGATTTGAGCGCCGTGTTCAGCAAGCCGACATAGTCGAAGGCGTTGGTCGGCGAGACGACATGCCAGCCGGGAAACAGGCGAAACAGCGCCGACGGGTCACCCGAATGCTGCGAGCCGTAACCCGTATGCGGCGACACGCGCACGCGCATGATGACAGGCACCGGGAATCCGTCGCCGAACATGTGGCGGGCCTTGGCGATGCCGTTGCCGATCTGGTCGGCCGCGACCAGGCAAAAATCGCCGAACATGATTTCCACGACCGGGCGCAAGCCGCGCAACGCCGCGCCCAGCGCGACGCCGGTGAAGCCGTTTTCGGCAATTGGCATGGCGAGCACGCGCCCGGGATACTGTTCGAGAGCGGAACGGGTGAAACCGCTGACGCCGCCACGCAGACGATGGACATCTTCACCCAGGACGATGATCGAAGGATCGGCGGCCATGGCCGCGCCCAACGCTTCGCCGGCCGCGGTGACGAACCGCGCCTTGACTAGCTGGTCGGGCGCATAGTCCTCGATCTCGCGATATTTGAGACCGGCCGTTTCGGCTGAATCGGCCAGGATGCCGTTATCGACGCTCTGCGCCAACGGCCAAAGCCGGTCGGGAATGCGTAGTTGGTTGGAACCGGGCGCTGTTTCAGTCAGGCGGTCGGCCGCCTGTTGCACGACGGCGGTGATGCGCTCGTCAATGGTCAGAAAGCCCTCGTCGTCCAGGACACCGAGCGCGGCAAGCCGGCTTTCCGCCAGGCGCAGCGGATCGCGTTTTTGCCATTCCTGCTCTTCCTCCCGGCTGCGGTAGCCGAAATCGCTGCCGCTTTTGGAGCCGCTCTGGTGGAAATAGCGATAGCACATCGCTTCGATCACAACTGGACCGCGACCTTGGCGGATGATGTCGATGGCCTCGCTCATGGCGCGATGCACGGCCACGACATCCATGCCGTCGCATTCGATACCGGTGAAGCCGAGCATCGGCCCGCGCGAGGATATGCGGGTCTCTGCGGTCACATCATCGATGCGGGTGGATACGGCATAGAGGTTATTTTCTACGAAGAAGATCACCGGCAGCTTGTAGGCGGCGGCGATGTTCATGGATTCATAGGTAGCGCCTTGCAGCGATGCGCCATCGCCAAAGAAGGCGACCGAAATGCCGTCGCGATGCAGAACATGATCGGCCAACGCATAGCCGACGGCGTGCGGGATGTTGCCGCCGACGATGGCACTCGTTCCGGCGACCCCGGAGGCGGCGTCACGCATGTGCATCGATCCGCCGCGGCCTTCGCAATAGCCGGGGGCCAGGCCCATGATCTCGGCCATGAAGCGGTAGACGGCGTCGCTCATGGCAGGCGTGAAGTCCTGCGTGAGCAGATCGAAGTCCGTGCTGGTCTGCGCGTTGACCAGTTTGGTCAGCACCTGATGGTGGGCGCGATGGGTACCGTTGATCTGATCCTCCGGACGCAACCAGTTGACGGCGCCTGCAGCAGCCGCTTCCTGGCCGATGCTGGCATGGGCAGGTCCATGCACAAGGCCGGCCTTCTCCAGATCGAGGATCTTTTCCTCGAACCGACGGATGAGCTTCATCTGGCTGTAGAGGCGGATCAACAGGTCAGCCGGAACGGCGGCCCAGTCCGACTGGTCGACCTCGATCCGGTACCAGGGCGCCGAAGGTTTCAACTCACTCTTGGAGACCAATTTGCGCCCTCTGTTCTACAATTCCGCACCAAGCGGCAACCCCAGCTCGGCCCGCCGCCGCAACCAAAGGCTCGCCCTGTATCGGGGATCGCGCGTGCGATCGTGGATGATATCCAGCATCTTGAGGACGCGGCCGGCGCCAAGCTTGTTGCCCCATTCCAACGGCCCGTGCGGATAACCCAGGCCGAGCCGGACGGCGGCGTCGACATCGGCTGGCGTGGCGATGGCCTGCTCGACGATCTCGCAGCCAATGTTGACGATCATGGCAACGACGCGCTGGCAAACGGCTCCGCAACTGTCCTCGATCATGGTTGCCTTACGCCCGGCGCCGGCAACCACAAACAGTGCAGCCGCCTTGGCATTGTCCGAGGTGGCCGGGCAAGAAACCAAAGTGAGGTGATTGTCGAGGCCGAAGATGGCATCGAACCCCACGCAGGCGGCGGCCGGCAATTTTAGCCGCGCGATCGCGCCGGTCAGGTCCTCGCCCACCAGCCCGACCAGCACCAGAGCCTGGTCCGTATTCGCGTCTGCGGGATCGGTCGAAACCCGGTGACCGGCGGCCTCCAGCAAAAGGCGCATCTCATCGGCGGCTGCGTCGGCCAAGACAATGATGGCCGCAGGTGCGGCCTTGGCGTGCTCCGGCGCGGGCTTTTCCTCCTGCGCGATCTGCCGGTTGCCGTCATAGGTGTAGAAGCCCTTGCCGGTCTTGCGGCCCAGAAGGCCCGCCGCCATGCGCTGGGCGGCGGCGACGGAAGGCCGATAGCGCGGGTCCTGATAATATTGGTTGTAGATGCTTTCCATAACCGGATGCGAAACGTCGAGGCCGGTGAGATCCATCAGCTCGAAGGGGCCCATGCGGAAGCCGGCAGCATCTCGCAGGATGGCATCGATCTGAGGGATGGAGGCGACGCCCTCGCGCAGCATGCCGAGCGCCTCGGTGCCGAAGGCGCGCCCGGCATGATTGACGATAAAGCCGGGCGTATCGCTGGCCAGAACAGCGCGATGGCCGAAACGACTCGTCAACTCGACCAGCGCAGCCTCGACCTTGGGTTCGGTGTGGGCGCCGCGAATGACTTCGACCAACTTCATGGCCGGCACGGGATTGAAGAAATGATAGCCGGCAACACGTTCCGGATTTCGGGCGGCCGCCGCTATGGCCGTTACCGAAAGGGACGAGGTGTTGGTGGCGATGACGGCCTGCGGCCTTACGATTGCTTCGAGCGCGCGCACCAGGTCGCGCTTGACCTCAATGCGTTCAACGACCGCTTCGACCACGAGGTCGGCATCGGCCAGATCATCAAGCTTGTCGATCGGCCGGATGCGCGCAAGGAGACGCTCTACCGCTTCCGGGTCCGCCTTGCCGGCGGCCGCCCGCGCGCGCTGGCGCGTTGTGATCTGGTCCAGTGCGGACTGCGCCTTGCCCGGCTGCGCATCCATGAGCAGAACCGCCAGGCCGCCGGCGGCGAAGACCTCCGCAATGCCTGCGCCCATGACGCCGGCGCCAACAATACCAGCCTTTTCGATTGCAACTTCCCCCACTGCAGTCATTTCCGTCACTCGCCGCTGAAGCTGGGCTTGCGCTTTTCGAGAAAGGCCGAGACACCCTCGCGCTTGTCGGCCGTGTCGAACAAAAGCTGGAAGGCCTTACGTTCCAGACGCAGCGCCGTCTCAAGCGGCGCATCCTCGCCATTGATGACGGCTTCCTTGATCTGCTCGACGGCAATGGGCGGCAGTCTGGCGATCTTGCCGGCAATCTTGAGGCTTGCCTGCAGCGCCTCGCCCTCCGGTGTCAGAACGCTGACCAACCCCGCGCGCTCGGCCTCTTCGGCCGGAAACAGGTCGCCGGTGAGGACCAGCATCAGCGTCTTGTATTTGCCGATGGCGCGCAGCAGGCGCTGGGTGCCGCCCGCACCCGGCATGATGCCGAGCTTGACTTCCGGCTGGCCGAAGGTCGCAGTCCGCGCCGCCACGATGATGTCGGCGTGCATGGCAAGCTCGCAGCCGCCACCCAACGCGTAGCCCTCAACGGCAGCGATAATCGGCTTGGGGCAGCGGGCGACCAGTTCCCAATAGCGATGCGAGCGTTGCAGCAGCATGTCGGCCGCCCCCATCGCCTCGAAGGCCTTGATGTCGGCCCCGGCGGCGAAATGGCCGCCACGTCCGGTGATCACGATGCATCGGATTTCGGGATCAGCCGCGAACGCCTCGACGGCCCTGGCCAGGCTCTCGCGTACATCGAGATTGAGCGCGTTGCGCGCTTCCGGACGGTTGATCTCAACCAGTCCTACGCCTGCCTCAGGCCGACTTTCGATAACGACCGGGGTGTCAACGACCATGCTGCCTCAATCGTGCTTGGAATTAAATTTCATATATGGCAACGGACTATAATGGCAGGACCCAGGGGCATCAAGAAAAATAGTTGTCCGGCTGCCGCGCACTCCGGGCGCGCCGGTGGCGAGGCTTCGGATCTGTCGCCCAATGGCGACACCTGCCTGATGACCACGGCAAGAGGACCAGCGTCTTGCGGCGCTATCGGCGTTGGGTCGAAACCGGCGCGTTCGAAGCGATGCCCGAAACGCTGGCAGAGATGGTCGGGCGGGATCGAAACACCGACATGACCGGCAGCGCCATTGTGCGGTCGGCTGAAAAAGGGGGACCCAAGAGACCGGGGCGCTTGGTCGATGGCGCGGCAGCTTCACTGAACCGCCCCGGGTTTGCCGGAGGCTCCAACTTCCCAATAGGATGGAGCCATGATGAGCAAAACGACGAACAAGTTTTCCCCTGAGGTGCGCGAGCGTGCGGTGCGGTTGGTATTCGATCACGAGGCTGATCATTCTTCGCGCTGGACTGCCTGCCAGTCGATAGCGGCAAAGATCGGCTGCTCGGCGCACACGCTGCTGGATTGGGTGAAGAAGGCCGAGATTAATGCTGGCAAGCGAGCCGGCGTTCCGACAGACATGGCCGAGAAGATGAAGGCTCTTGAGCGGGAGAACCGGGAGCTTCGGCAGGCCAACGAGATACTGCGCAAGGCGAGCGCTTATTTTGCCCAGGCGGAGCTCGACCGCCCATTCAAACGATGATCGCGTTCATCGACGATCACCGCGAGGCGCATGGGGTCGAGCCGATCTGCAGGGTGCTGCCGGTCGCCCCGTCGACCTACCACGATCATGTCGCCAAGCGCGCCGATCCCGAGAAGCTGTCGACGCGGGCGAAGCGGGACCTCGCGCTGAAGCCGGAGATCGAGCGCGTCTTCGCCGAGAACTTCGAGGTCTACGGCACGAGGAAGGTCTGGCGGCAGATGCTGCGCGAGGGCTTTGATGTCGCGCGCTGCACGGTCGAGCGGTTGATGGCCGACCTCGGCCTTCACGGCGTCATTCGCGGCAAGCCGATCCGCACCACGGTGCAGGACAAGGCCGCGCCGTGCCCGCTTGACCGCGTGAACCGGGTCTTCCACGCGCCGGCCCCGAACATGCTCTGGCTTTCGGATTTCACCTATGTCAGCACCTGGTCGGGCTTCGTTTACGTGGCCTTCGTCATCGACGCCTACGCCCGTCGTATTGTCGGCTGGCGGGTGAGCAGGACCGCCCATGCGAGCTTTGTGCTCGACGCTCTCGAACAGGCCTTGCACGAACGCCGACCCGTTCATCGCGGTGGTCTGGTTCATCATTCGGACCGCGGATCGCAATATGTCAGCATCCGCTACACCGAGCGTCTCGCCGAAGCCGGCATCGAACCGTCTGTGGGCAGTGTCGGCGACAGCTACGACAACGCACTGGCCGAGACGATCAACGGCCTCTACAAGGCCGAGGTCATCCATCGCCGGGGACCATGGCGAAGCTTCGAGGCGGTCGAGTTCGCCACGCTGACCTGGGTCGACTGGTTCAACAATCGCCGGCTGCTGGAACCCATCGGCAACATCCCGCCGGCCGAAGCCGAGGAACGCTACTACGCCATGCTGGAAGAACCGGCCATCGCGGCATAACTTAAACCAGAAGGCCTCCGGCAAACCCGGGGCGGTTCATACCCAATACCGACCGGAACGGCAGCCTGGGTCGTCACTCCAGCTCAAATCGCTGGCTACGCGGCGGGCCGCAAGCAGGAAGCCGAAGGGCTGCTTGCTTCGGTAAAAGCGACAGCACAAGATATGGGCATCGAGGCTCGCACGGTCCATGTACCTGACGCCAGAGCCGCTGCGGCCATTCTGGAAACAGCGCAGCAGGCCGGGTGCAATCTGATCGTGATGGCATCCCATGGCCGACGCGGCGTCAAACGGCTGCTGCTCGGGAGCCAGACGGCGGAAGTCCTGGCGAACAGCCAAATACCTGTGCTTGTGGTGCGCTGACTAGCCGCCGGCTATGTGCGTGCGAGCCTTGAGAAGTTAACGAACCCTTGTGCCGTCGCCATTCCACCAGCTTGGCACTGGCATCGTCCGCCTGTCAGCCTTGCTTCCCCTCGCCCCCTCTGGTTTCATACCGTCAGGGTTTGGGAGGAGACAATGAGGCTCATCATCACCGTTTTGGCACTATTCGCGTTCTCTGGCGCCGCTCTGGCTCACGGGGGCGGATGCCGCAAGAATTCGCCGCCCGGCCAATGCTGCCACATGGATAAAAAGGCCGGCGAGGTACATTGCCACTGACGTGGAACTACTCGTCCTCATGATCGTGCTGCACTGGCGCAAGATATTGCTCTTGCTGGCGGTCGTCGTGATCGCCAGTTGGGTCAGAGACGCCTTTGCAGAGCCGCTTGTCGGCCGAGCCTCGGTCATCGACGGCGATACGCTTGAAATTCACGGCCAGCGCATTCGGCTCAACGGGATCGACGCGCCCGAAAGTGCGCAGCTCTGCCAAGATGCGAAAGGGCACGATTACCGCTGCGGCCAGGTTGCAGCCAAGGCGCTGGATAAGTTCCTTTCCCAGTCTCGCCCGACACGATGTGACTTCGTCGAGCGCGATCGCTACGGCCGCTTTGTCGGTGACTGTTACCGCGCTGATGGCCAGTCGGTTGCCAAGTGGCTCATCCGCAACGGCCACGCGATGGACTGGCCGCGCTATTCGAATGGTGCTTATGCCGATGACCAAGCCACCGCGAAGTCAGCACGGCTGGGCATATGGGCCGGAACGTTTCAGGCTCCGTGGGACTGGCGCGCCGCACAGAGCGCGGCGGCGGCGGCAACAATCGTCCCGCTCGTCAGCTCACCACAAACTGGTGGCTGCAATATCAAGGGCAACATCTCCAAGAAGGGCGAGCGCATCTACCATGTGCCCGGGCAAAAACACTACGAGAAGACCGTTATTTCAGAACGTGACGGCGAGCGCCGGTTCTGCTCCGAAGACGAGGCTCGCAAGGCGGGCTGGAGGAAGTCGAAGATCTGACCGCCTCCTGCCTCTTGCCGGCATAGAGAGCAGCACGACGCACATCCTTGTCGGTCAGCGCCATGTGTGGTCACATTCGGGCGGGTTTGGGAGCGACGGGCGAAATTGGTCACAGAAACCGTAACGGCAATATCAGATATCCTACGTACCCTGTTCACGATGCTCGCCTTTTCTGGCGTCGTCGTCGCGCTTCTTGCCTGGCGCAGCAAACAGAGTATGGACCAACGCAAGGACGCGATCGGCTACTCGCTGACGAAAAACCCAGACTATTTCAAAGCCCGCAGTGCGATCGAAAGCAAATTCACTGCCTACTTTGACAGCAAGACGCGCGCCCCGGTTGCGGATGTCGAAAACGACCCCGAAACCCTTCGTCAAACCAAGGTCGTTCTGGCACATTGGGAGACTATGGCCATTTCGATTTTCGACGGAATACTGGACGAAAAAACGTGCTTCGAAATGGTTGCGACCACTCTTGTCAATACGGTCGAGGTGCTCCGGGATTTTATCGATGAGCGCCGCCGGCACCCCCTAAATGTCAGGCGGTACGATTACCTCTTAATATTGACGGATGTCTGGAAAACCAGACTGGACGAAAAGGCCAAGACCGGAACGATAAGCCGCTACGAAGAATACGTTACCAAGGGGCGAAACATCAGCGCGTTCAAACGAAGCCTCGCGATGGACAAGCAGGACTGGTGACCGCGCGGCATGGCCGGCCTCAAGGTTGCTGCCAGCCTCGCGTAGAGGCCGGCACGCTCAGTAGCATCGGGTCGGCCTACCAACGCACGACCGGGCAATTCCGGGCCTTGGAGAACGTGACGTTCGTGTGGTGACCGTGACGAATCCCCGAAACTCGGATGGTATGGCGGCCAACACTGCGAACCCGAGCGTGGCGCACACCCATGCGACGGGCCTTCGACACTGCTTTGGTGGGCGTGCAGGCGTGGCGTTCCCAACCACCGTAACCGACTGTGACGCCATGCGAGGACATCCCGATGTGGAGGCTATCAGCCTGAGCCACTGCAGGAAGCGTTGCCAACGATCCAAGACCGATGAAGGCGGAAAGGGCGGCGATCTTTATGGACTTAAGCATGTCTCTCTCCCGTTTTGAGCGCTGTGCGCAGTTCATTCAACGTTGAGAGAATTGCATCTCGAAACTGAAACGAGACAGAACGCGGTGTTCATGTGCCGTTAACGTGAAAACCCGAATCGCTGAATGCAAAATCCGCCTGGTGTGGCGCGGCTAGGATTCGCAGCGCTCAACCGACTCGCATTAGCGATCAGTTCATTGGCGAGGAACATTCCGCTCATAGGCTCGTTGATCTCCTTCTAAAAAAAAAGGAGATATGACCATGGCGAGCGAAACCAGAGAGACAAATGGACTGATCGGCAGCGATAAAGTGGAAGGCACTGCCGTCTACGGGACCGACAACGACAAGATTGGCTCGATCGAGAGGATCATGATCGGCAAGCGAGACGGGCGGGTCAGCTATGCCGTCCTGAGTTTTGGCGGTTTCCTTGGCATCGGTGACGAACACTATCCGTTGCCATGGGACCAGCTTACTTACGACACGGATCTGGGCGGCTATCGCGTCAATCTCACGAAGGAGAGACTCGAAGGCGCACCCAGATATTCCGGCAGCGATTGGGACTGGGAAGATCGAAACCGCGCCCGCGAAGTCAATGCCTATTACGGCTCATCCTGGATTGGCTACTAATTTCTCCGCGGCTCGTGAGCGCGCGTACAGCGCTTCTAGCAATGGGGGTCGGTAGTTTCGGCCCCCTTTCTGTTGTTGGCGTGGACGGTGAATTTGAATGGGCGTTCCGGGTCACTGTTCCACAAACTGGCGCCGGTTCGACCGCTAGCAGGCCGTGCCCAACTCTTTCCGCTCTCGCGGGATTGTGCCCGCATTCTGTCGCCAAGCCGCGGGCGGTCCCGCTTAGCCCACCATGGCCTCTATCCCGGCCCTCAATTTCGTATGCATGAAATCCACGCATATGGTATTTTGTGCTTACGATATTCAGGAGGCCCCCATGGCGATCAAGATAAAGCCAGACGACAATCCGAAACCAAAAATGACTGTGGCGGAATTCATGGACGAACTCTCCACGCGTAAGTCAAAAAACGCCCCGAAAAAGCCCGGCCGCCCTCCATCCGGGAAGGTCCGCGTCACCATGCTCTTGAAGCCCGGGACCATCGCCAAGTTCAAGGCCACCGGCAAGGGCTGGCAGTCCCGGATGTCCGATATTCTGGACAAGGCCGAAGTATAGGCTGCGAGGTGGCCACTCACGCGCCCGCCGCCTCGCATATGTGACATCCATAGAAAGCAGTTCGGCGCACGTCCTTGTCGGACTTCGCGAGGTGTGATTTCCTTCCATTGCTTTCAAAATCGGGAGGAAACCATGAAAGCTTCGTCGATTTGCTTTCCAGTAGCCGTACTGCTGGTTCTCATTGGCATGCTATGGGGAATCCAGATGGCAATATCCCAGGACCATTCGGCAATGCCAGCGCACGCGCACCTGAATCTGCTCGGCTGGGTGTCGCTTTTCCTGTTCGGAATTTATTACCATCCGCATCCGACGATTGACCGGAGCGGCCTCGCCCGAACGCAGGTCTCTGTGTGGGTTCTTGGAACGTTGACCCTGACGGTCGGGGTCGGCCTCGCCCATACGGATCACCCGATCGGCGATCCGATCGCCGCCGTCGGCTCGCTGATCGTTCTCCTCGGCATGCTGTTGTTCGGCTGGGTCGTGCTGAAAGGCCGGGGCGATGAACAAACGGCTGCTAGGCGCTTGACGCCCGCCGAATAGCTGCGACGTTCATCTGAGGCCGATCTTTATTGGCGGGCTCCATCTGTATCCGCTGGAGTCCGCCCTTGGGTATTTGAGTTCTACGCCGGCCGGTAGCGTTTTTGGTGGAACCGTCATCCATCGTGGCTGAGTGCAGACATACGTCTGCGCCGCCGGTCAGCTGCCAGGAGCGCCAAGCAAACGCCGCCGACGATACCGGTCATGGCAATCAATAGTCTGCCGCTCAAAGTTTCGCCTATAATGACTACCCCGCCGGCTGCCGCAATGGCAGGGACGGTCAATTGCACAACCGCTGCCGTAGATCGGATCAAGTGAGGCAGCACACCATACCAGATGACATAGCCCAAGCCGGAGGCCACTGCGCCGGAGATAATCGCGTAGGCAAGCCCGTAAGCATTCGGTCGCAAGTATACCAACCCCACCAAGATCAAAATGACGCCGATGGGCGTGCACCGAATGAAGTTTCCAGCCGTATCTGCCAAGGGTGCGAGTGAGCCCCTCCCAATAAGCGAGTAGGTAGCCCAGGACAGGCCGGCAACAACCATCAACAACGCGCCTGCTAGTGGCGGTGCCGTCAAGCCGGGTGAGACGAGGAAAAAGTGACGGGCGTCTGGTCCGTCCGAGGCCGCCTGAAACGCAAAAAGAAACCCGCCCCGGCGAGCGGGAGCGGGCGATGTCACCGGGTCTGCGCACCGAACGACAACCCCTCTTGCAGCTTTGCGCCTAGCGCGCGATGTTGTTCAGGCTTCTGGGGAGGGGCTGGGGATGGCAGAGCGAGGCCCGCGCATCGACGCCATAGCCGCCAGCGACCTTTCGTCAGCGGCGATCCTCGCTGCCCTCATCGGGACGCTGGGCGTGAAGGGGGTGTTGTCCGACGGTGAGGTGCGCGAGGTGTACGAGCAAGCGCTCTATCTCCTCGAATCGCACCAAGGCGACGAATCAGAGGTCAAACCGATCTACGAGGCAGCGCGGGAGATCATCGAGGCGCAGCTGCGGCCTGATGAGGGCTGACGGAAGCGGGGCGAGCGGGGCGCCTAAAATGATACCGGCGCGCGCGGGGCGCAAACAATAGGGGTGATGTGCAGAATGAACTGAGGGAAGACGGCTCTTATCAGCAGCAAGAGCCGGGGATACCTCGCTCGCACGCGCCGTGAGAGCGAGGTAATGGGCGCTGGCACGGCGCAATTTGACGACTTTCGACGTGATGGGAGGGGATTTATGGCCGTTGGCAATGAGATCAGACTGCTGGAAAACAAGTGGATCGCGGGGAATAGTTGGCCGAAATTTCTCGAATGGATAGAGATTCGAGGCATTCGCGGATGGAGTGGTCAGAGGGTTTCGCTGAATTTTCCGATTGTAGCGATAGTAGGCGAAAACGGCTCAGGTAAAAGCACGATCATTCAGTCAGCAGCATGCGCATATCAGAACGACGGACGGGTGTGGTTCCCTTCTGAATTCTTCCCAGAAACAGCGTGGGACCAATTGCGCGATGTGAGATTTGACTTTGGCTATAAGCAGGGGCAGACGCGGACCAACGGATCGTTCAGAAAGCCAACGTCGCGCTGGCTTGGCGGACCAGATCGTCCAAAACGGCCCGTCACTTACATTGACCTCAGCCGGCTGCAACCAGTTGGGACGCGTGTTGGATATGCGCGGATAGCCAAGAATAAGCACTCTGAGGCTTCCTCCAAATCGTTCGATAGCGCTCAGCTTGCGCGCTTGTCCCAAATTATGGGCAAGGCCTATGAGAACGCCAGAATTGAGGTGGACCCGCCTGGTGAGACAGTTTGGCGGCTTGGCTAAGGTGGATTGGGTTGGTTTTTACGCCGCCAATTGCTCCTTCATTTGTGCCATAGCATAGACCTCGTCTGGTGTCCTGCCGCCGAAGGTCGAGTGTGGGCGTCGCCGGTTATAGTAGTCGATCCAGGAGCCGATGCCGCTGCGAGCTTCGCTTCCGGTCTCGAAGGCGCTGAGGAAGACGCACTCGTATTTGAGGCTGCGCCACAGCCGCTCGATGAAGACGTTGTCCATCCAGCGGCCTCGCCCGTCCATGGAGATGCGGATGCCGGCATCCTTCAACGTCGTGGTGAAGGCGAAGCTGGTGAACTGCGATCCCTGGTCGGTATTGAAGATGTCGGGCCTGCCGTGGCGGGCGATCGCCTCTTCCAGAGCAGCGACGCAGAAGTCGGCTTCCATCGTGTTCGACAGCCGCCAGGCCAGCACCTTGCGGCTGAACCAGTCCATGATGGCGACAAGGTAGAGGAAGCCGCGCCGCATCGGAATGTAAGTCACATCCGCACACCAGACGTGATTGGGCCGCTCGATCGCCAGATGCCGCAGCAGGTAGGGATAGATGCGGTGCTGGGGATGCGGCTCGCTGGTCTTCGGAGCCTGGTAGATCGGCGACAGCCCGATCTTGCGCATCAGCCGTCGAACCCGCTTGCGGCCGACACACCAGCCTTGACGCCGCAGATGCCGCGCCATCTGCCTGGAGCCATACCAGGGCATTTCCATGAAGGCCTCGTCGATGATGCGCATCAGTTCCAGGTTCTCGAGCGTCTCGCCGGCAGGCTGTCGATAGAACGACGCCCGCGAGATCGAGACCAGTTCGCACTGGCGGCGGATCGAGAGCCGGTTGTGATCGGGATCAATCATCATTCTCCTCCGATCCAGGCTCAGCGATCGAAGGCCTTGGCCAAAAAATCCCGCTCCACGACGAGCTGGCCGATCTTGGCGTGCAGCTTCGTCACCTCGGCTTCCCGGCCGACCTGCGCATCCGAAGCCCTGTCGTCGAACGCCTTGGCCAGGTTCTCAATGGCCTGCCGTTTCCACTGGGTGATCTGGTTGGGATGAAGCTGGTGCTTCGTCGCCAGCTCCGAAATCGTCCGCTCGCCGCGGATCGCCTCAAGCGCGACCTTGGCCTTGAACTCGGCCGTAAACCGTCTGCGTGTCTTCATGCTGGATCGTCCTTCTCATCGGAAGATCCACCTTAGGCCCCTGTCTCGGAAACCGGCACCACCTCAAATGGCTATATCGAGCATCGATGCCGCGCGCGAAATCCCAGTCCTTACACGAAATGGGAAGCCTTATTCTGGCTTTCACCAAGGCTCTGGGGAAACGACTACCGCAGAGCTACTCCGCGCCGAACTCCCCAAATACGGCTTGGTTTTAATTGATGAGATCGAATCCTCGCTTCACCCGCGTGCGCAACGTCGCCTTGTACGTGACCTTGCTGAGGTGGCGCGCATCCAAGAATGTCAGATTATCCTGACTACACACTCACCATATGTCCTTGAAGAACTCCCGATGCAAGCTCGCGCTCATATCCTGGAAACTGGGGGTGCCAAACAAGTTGTCACTGGGGTTAGTCCACACTTCGCCATGACGAAAATGGACGATGAACGACACCCAGACTGTGAAGTCTATGTTGAAGACGACAGAGCGCAAGTATGGGTATCTGAAATCCTAAGCCGTGACGCCCCAGATGCCTTTGTCCGGTGCGCAATTACGCCATATGGGGCAGCCAACATCGGTGCCGCATTAGGCCAGATGGTTAAAAATAAGCGATTTCCCCGACCTACCGTAGTGTTCCTTGACGGAGATCAAGAGGAGAAGGAGGCGACACATCTGCTACCAGGAGGCGACGCCCCGGAGCGTGTAGTCTTTGCCGGCTTGCGAAACGCCAACTGGGGCGACCTTCCGATACGCATTGGCCGCGACTTCTCCGCCGTCGTAGACGCGTGCGAAAGAGCGATGGTGCAGCAGGATCATCATGGCTGGCTCCGGAGCATGGCCAATGAACTCCGTTGCGGATCGAACGCTTTGTGGACCGCCATGTGCGCCGAATGGGTGCAGCGCACAAACCCTCAGGACCGCAGGGGCGTATTAGACGCCATCGAGTATGCGCTTAGCCAGCCTTAGTCAATAATATCGACGCCCACCTTAGCCCCGGCTCCGGCCGGGGTTTTCGTTTCAGGGGCTCACCGCAGTTTTTTTGATTCACAACGCGTTCTTTGCCGTCAGAAGCCTATATGGTGCATGGCTTGGTCTTCCGCTCCGGTCGACCGCAAACGCTGCCCCTCGGGGCCTGTCAGGAGACACATTGCAAGTTTTGGTCAGAGACAACAACATCGATCAAGCCCTACGGGTGCTGAAAAAGAAAATTTAGCGAGAAGGGGTCTTTCGCGAAATGAAAGAGCGAAGGGCTTACGAGAAGCCTTCGGAACGCCGCACCCGAGAAAAGGCCGACGCGATCAGAAGGGCAAGGAAGTTGGCGAGAAAACAGGCCCAGCGCGAAGGCCTTCTGCCGGCACCAAAGAAGAAGCCGATTGCTCCCCGAACATCGGCACGATCGGCATAGTTCATTCAAAATCGCACCAATGGCGCCACTTCGGCGGGGTTTTCGTTTCAGGCGCTACTGAAGTCACACATTGCGCCTTCTATTCCATGACCGTGGCGATGTAGTCGATGATAGCGTCGATCTGATCTTGTGTCGCCTTGAACACCGGCATCCCTGGGTGCCCCGTATCGATCGATCCGATGAACGTTTCCTCAAGTGCATCGATTGGGAAACGTTCTGATAGCTTCCGAAATGGTGGAGCAATTGGATTCGGGCTCTCGCCTTTTGGTCCGACTGCATGGCAACCAGAACAATATTGCGTCACCAACGCTTTCCCTCGCTCCACACTATCCTGGGCGCGAACATCGGGCACGGTAAAGACGCCAAGCAGGACACCCAACATCAAACAGAAACGGCGCATGTCCTAATCCTTTCGACGAGTCAGATGCCTGCCGATATTGTGTCAATCTACCCGGCCTCCGTCTGCGCTTCCTTTGCGCTACGTCAAAGCCAATTCAGTCTGGCGATGTGGGTAGTTTTGGAAGTCGACTGGATCGACGAAGAGAGACCGCCTGGCCGGCCTCGGTTCGCTGCAGCCGGGGTGTTCCCTTGCCTCTTTGGCCCATCTGCGCCCATTGCACGGAACGCAACGTCGCATAATGTGCCATGCAGCGCCGTCAGCCCGTCCTCAACCCCTGAGGGTGCGACGCCTCAATTGCCGCCTTCGGGCGTTTTTTTTTGTGCGGTGACGCGGTTTCGTTCTGGTCCAGACTGTCGTTACCGCCAGCTTCGCGCATCCCGGCCGCGCTGCGCCAGTCGGGACAGGCGAGAGCCGCCCCCGGCAATAACGCCAGGGGCGGCCACTTGCGTTACGTGCCGGCGGCTACGCAACGCCTTCAGCCGAGCCGTTACCCGCGCCCCGGACCAGAGCCCGGCTCGGCTTATCGACGGCGGCTGGAGGGGCCGCCGCAGATTGGATTAGTGGCGGCCTGCGCTGTCCGCCTGGCGCCAGGTGAACACTGCATTGGCGATCGCCGGGGGCAGTTCGATGTTGTCGGGGCCGCGGTGGATTTCGCCAGTGCCGGCAACGAGACTGTGGTGTCGGATATCCGCGTCGATCCACTGCGATTGCCAGGTCGTCAGCGCCTTCGCCATATGCAGTGCTTCGCCGATCAGATTGACGCCTTCCGCGAGCTGCCGGTCGGCTGCGGCGTAGGCGGCGTCCACCCAGGCGTCGACGATCGCCCAGAGTTCATGCTGTGCAGCTGAAAGGCTTTTGCGACGAGCTTCCACGACACCGCTGTAGGCTGCCTTGCGTGTGTCGACGCTGTCGCGAGCGGTCTTGGCGCGCGAGAAGGCGGTCTCGAGCGCCTCGATCTCCGCATCCGACGGCCCATCACCACCGATGCGGTCGGCAACCTCGCGCTTGACGGTAGCGTCGCTCAAGGAAAACTCGGCACGCATTACGGCCTGCTCCAGTTCTGCCTTTGCTTCTGCCGAACCAATTTCGGCGAAAGCGGAGCGCGCGACGTCGAACGCCTCGATTGCCGCCTTTACCTTGGCCACCGCTTGGTCGATGCCGCCGGGCAATGGCTCTGAGAGTGCGGATTGAACGCGAGTCATGTCGCCCTTTTTGTGACGAGACCCGTTGCGGCTAGGGAGAAGATTTTCCGCCAGGCTCATTGCATGAACCTCCCGTTGCCAACAGCGTTGTCGATTTCGGCGTTGGGTTCATCCCCCAATGTCGCCAGGCCGAGAGCTCCGTCTGCCGTCTTGCGACCGACGAAGTCCTGCGTACCACTGCGCGCACGCTGGTTGTCGTAGTCCACCTTCCAGGCTTTCATTGCGCCGAGGGCGGCGTCAGCATCCATGTCGGATTCGTAGGCGAGATGATCCGCCAACCGGGGGCACAGCTTCGCTTCTGGCGCGGTCAGAATTGCTGCCGCACGCTTGCGAAATTGCTCTTTGAAGTCGTTTTCCATTGGTCCGTTTCCTTCGTTTAGAGGTTGCCAAAGCGCTTGTTCGCTTCGGCTGCTGCCTTCTGCCACCCGGTGGGGGGCTTCGCAGGTTCTGCGCCTGCCTTTGCTTCGCCGGCATCGTCTACCGGAAAATCGAAAATGCCATTCGCGTTTGCCGCCGCCCGCCGCCAGGACGCGGCGATTTCCTCTTCTCGCCGCTTACTCGCGAGGCCCGCGGCTCGCTGCTGCTCCTGGGTGGAAGGCACCGGCACGGCAACGTCGCTCGACCCAGATAGGGCGGCTCCTGCAGTCGCGGCGGGAGGTGTTTGGGGAAACGAAGCATTGGTTTTCGATGCTGGCTTGGCCCGTGCCTGCATGCGTGCCAGCGTTGCCTCGAACTGGCCGACTTCATCGGCCATGCCGGCCTTAACGGCGTTGGCACCAATCTCGACGCCGCCGGCGCCGAATTTCGAAATGACGGTTTGAGCCGTTACGCCCCGGTGCTTGCTCACCGCCTTCACAAAGACGTGGGCCAGATCATCGACCATCTTCTGGACGCGGGCCAAGCCCTCATCCGTGTTGATGTCCGGTCGCTTCCCCGGCGACATGGAAGACACGAATTCCTCCACGCCTTCACGGCGGCGGTTCGACACTTCGACAACAACGCCGATGGAGCCGAGTACCGCCAGGTCGCTGACGACGATGCGATCAGCAGCAGAAGCGATCCAGTACGCGGCACTGCACGCCATACCGCTCACGAATGCGGTGATCGGCTTCTTGCCGCGGGCGTCGTAGATCGCCGCCGCAAGTTCGTCGCAGCCGTTCGCTTCGCCGCCGGGCGAGTCCACATGGAGAATCAGCGATTTAAGACGGGGCTCATCAAGCATTACCTGGAAATCGCGCCGAAGCGTTTCGTAAGTGGTGAGGCCCAGTAAGCCGCTGATCCAGGATTCCCGCTTTAACAAGGGACCTCTGACATAGAGAACGCCAACGTCGCCACGTACGCCCAAGCGCTGGCCTTGCTCGGCCTTTGCCGTACGATAAGCCTCGAGCGCGTTTGGGCTGTCATCGGTGGCTTCCGCGAAGACGCGGTCGAAAATTCGCTGGCCCCTCGCAATAAGCGAGGTGGTGTCGGCCGAGCCCATTGCCCATGGGCCGTGCCCGGCGGCGAGGTGATGAATGGCGCTCGGCATGGGATGGTTAGTCATCTGGAAGCACTCCGAATTCTTGGACGTTCTTGACGCCGGGCATGCCCTCGGCCCGCCTTGCCAGGTCGACCAACATGTCACCGACGACGCGCATCATCGTGCGCTCGTCATGCTCGGTGAGATGAGGAATTGCGGCCCGTGCTTCACGGGGGACCGACAAGATTGCGTTGTTCAAGTCGGCGCTGAACTGCGCCCAAGCATTGTCAAGCTCATCGAGTGTAAGAATCCCGCTCTCGAGCTTCGCCAACTGGATGAGCTTGATTTGGCGGACGATGCGAGCATTTTTGGCCTTTTCTTCGGCCAAGACCCGACTGGCGGAGGTCGACGCTTCGTCGACGTCCTTCTGAAGGACGGCCACGTAATTTCGGATCGATTCAAGCGTCCGATATCGGCCGGGTTTTTCGCCGCGAACTATCACACCGCGGCTGGCCCACTCGCGAACGCTACGCGCCGAGAAGCCCAGCAGTTCCGCAAGTTGATCCGTGGACACTTCATCCGGGAGGATGGACTTGCGACGGGTCACGGCGCCAACCCCGCATAATCCGCCCAGAGCCGAATGAGCAGCCATGCGAGGCTTCCGGCGGAAAGGCCGTTGACCAGCGCGCCCATGCCGCCCCGTTCCCATAGCGGTGAAGATGGAGCCAGAATGCCCTTGAGCATCAACACGGCTGCGAAGGTCGCGATCGTATCGAGGATAATCACGGGGCTACTCCATAGTCGGCCATGCTGCGGCGCAACTCGGCAGCCGAATTGCCGGTGCGGTCTGCAGTCAGGCCGCCAAGGCGTTCGAGTTCGGAAACCGCAGCCTTCACCTTGGCCAGGAAAGCGTCGAGGGAGGAACTGTCTACGGTCGGCGTGACAGTGACGTTCAAGGAATCCTTGACATCCTGACCAGTTCGCGCCGCGTCGTTGCGGAGTTGGTCGAATGTGCCAGAAGGGCCGTCAAGGTAGGCGTCCAGCGACCGTTCACGATCTGCCTCACCGGTGTCTTGTTCGCCGGGCCGTGCTTCGCTTCGGGAGCGCTGCGAAGCGGCTTCCTCTTCCTTTTGACGGAAATGCTCAGCAATGCGGGTTTTGACGTCGTCCCACCTTGCTTTTTCCTCGTCCGTTTTCACAAGGTCGGATTGGCCGAGGTTGGTGCTCCCGGCGATGATGGCTGCCAAAGTCCCCGGCGCGGCAGCCACAAGTCCGGCCATCCAGCCCCAGAGCCCACCTCCGCCGCCGGGTTTGTTACCGGGCTTGCCATCCGGCAAAATGCCGCCGTCGAGTGCGCTTTGACCGCCCAACGCCGCAGCGGCGCGGGTCAGCGCGGCCGCAGAACCGTCGAGTGCGATGGCCGACGACTTGAGCCCGAAGCCGCCGGAAAGGAGGTCATAAATGCCTTTGCCGCCTTTAAACGCGCCGACGCCGGCGGCGCCCATGCCCAGGGCAGTAAGCGCCGGGTTCTCCCGAGCCGCGGCGGTTAGCGTGTTGATGCCGTCGGCCAATGTGTTCAGAGCCGTGCTGACGTGGCCCATCGGCAGGACCGCCGCAGACAGATTTTCCAGACTATCTTTGAAACCCGCCCAGGCTGCAAAAGGATTGTCGGTTTGAATGCTGTCCGCGGCGTCGAGGCCAGCGGCGTTGGGCAGCCGCTCTTCGACCAGCCGACGATATTGCTGCATTGACAGGATTGCCCGCAAGATCAGGTCGGATGATAGTCGATTGTTCGTAAGCTGGCCGACAATGCGCGCCAGTTCCGTGGTGTCATCGAGGTCGACGCCCTTCTCGCGCAGCTTGGGAAGCAGCGTATCCCACATCCACGTCAGCGGGTTGTCGGTGAATTTCTGCTGGTTGAGCAGCCGGCCCTTGTCGACAATCTTGCCATTCTTGTTGCGCACCACTCCTTCGCGGATGCCGTACTCATCCTGTGCCGCGATGGCCTCCTTGGAAGCTCGGCCAACGATGAACTGATCGAAGGCGGCGCGAAGCTGGGTGCCACTGTCACTGCCGCCACTCTCAGCAATCAGCATCGGCAACCACTGAAACAGAAACTCGTCGCCGAACACCTTGCCGCCGGCGCGCGCGAATTTGATCGCCTCGGCGAAGGCGGCGGGATCGATGTCGCGCCCGATCACCTGCTGCGCTTTCATGTAATTTTCGAGCCCGTACCGATATTCCTCCGGAGTGACCCTTTCGATGTTGTCCAGCGCCTTGTTGAATTGCCGGAGGCCAGCCAGGGCGCCCTCCGGTCCCATCATGTTCGACAGCACCAGATAGGCCCGCGCCATCTCGTCGGAAACGGCGATTGCCGCGTCGGTGGAGGGCATCGACAGCGATGCCTCCTTCATCACGTCATATATTTGCGACTTTGCGAGGCGGTAGTGTGCGGCAAGCTCGTCGGCGCGCGTGTCGATCTTGCCGCGCTCGTCGAGGCTGAGGCCGGCATATTTCGCCTCCGCCTGTACCCGCCGCTCATTTGAGGCGGCTATTAGGGCCTCGCGGCCCATTATGCCGCCCATGTACCCCATAGTGTAACCGCCCCCCATCACCATAAGAGGCTTGACCCCGAAGCCGAGCGCGCGATTCATGGCTATGGCGCGCCGCTCGGTCGCTTCCGCTGCCGCCCGAACTGCCGCCAGATGGGAGATTGTGGAGGTCTTCCAGTGCGAAATCTCAGCGGACTTCAGAGCCTTGGCAAGGTTCCGGATCTTCATGCTTTCGTGCAGGGTTCCCCACGACCGCTGCACGGCGTCGATATCGTTCCGCGCAAGCTTCAATCCGTCGAGCTGCTTTTGAAATCCGACGCCCCACGAGCCGACGCCGGTGCGCCCTATGTTGCGGGCCGCGTTTTCGATGTCCTTCATCGTCGTGACGACGTTTTTGGCCTCACCCAAACCTTCGGCCCTAAGCCGAAGGATGAGTTGGCCGATTAGTGTCCGGGCCATTGGTGTCCTCAAAATTTGGACGAGCCAAAACCGCCAAGCGGAATGCCGCTCGGCCTGAGACCGTCCATGAATGTGAAGTTGCGGGTCGGCTAAGGAGCCGGGAAAGCGAGCCGGCAATGCGGCCGCACGTCGCCTATGCTAGCGAGAATAGGGCCGTTTTTACGCTAACATAGCTCACTCGTCGCCTACGTAAAAAGTCGACGTTTTGAAAGCTATATCCTTTAGAGAGTTATGATTCATGTTATGATTTGACGACAAAATCATCAAAAAATACACTGATTTCAATAAGGTGTGGCGGAGAAGGAGGGATTCGAACCCCCGATACCCTTGCGAGTATGCCGCATTTCGAGTGCGGTGCATTCAACCACTCTGCCACTTCTCCGCATGTGGTCGGCCATGCCGGCGGCGCACTAGATAACGGCTCGGCGGCCACCCTGCAAGGCCCAATCCGTCCCGGATCGCTTTTCCCCAAACACGGCCGGCAACAGGCCGCAGCGTCGCTTTCGCCGCGGCCGGCGTCCGGCCGGCCCGCATCGGCGAGAGACACGTCGATGCAGGCCGGCAAGATCATGGAGGGAAGCCGGCGCAGACCATGGCCATATGGTCTGCAACCTGTCCGCCCTTTGCGTAGAAGGCTCGCCGGCGGTTTCTTTCGGCAGCTCTTCCTCCGCAAAACCTTGACTCTGGCGCAACCTTCGGTTAGGCACGCCACGCAATCGGCGTGGGGCAGGTCTCCGCGCTGTTTGTTTTTTGAACCCGCAGACTGACAAAAAGACGGCCGGACCGTCCGTTTCCCGGGTATGCTCCAGGAAAGGCGCGGCGGACCACAAAGGCCGACCGAACAGCGAAAGGCTAAAAATGTTCGCAGTCATCAAAACGGGCGGCAAGCAGTATCGCGTGGCCGCCAACGATCTCCTCAAGATCGAGAAGGTTTCCGGCGAAGTCGGCGAGATCGTCGAGATCGGCCAGGTCCTGGCGCATGGCGAGGGCGACGATGTCGTCATCGGCGCACCCTTCGTGGAAGGTGCGACGGTCACCGCCGAAGTGGTCGCGCAGGGCAAGGCCAAGACCGTCATCGCCTTCAAGAAGCGCCGCCGGCAGAATTCGCGCCGCAAGATCGGCCACCGGCAGTTGCTGACCACCGTGCGCATCTCCGAAATCCTCACCGGCGGCGCCAAGCCTTCCAAGAAGGCGGCGGCCAAGGCCGAGGTGAAGGCGGAAGCCGCAGGCGAGGCCAAGGCCGAGGACGCGCCGAAGAAGGAAAAGGCGGCGCCGAAGAAGGCCAAGGCCGACGACGCGGCGGAATAAGACCGCCGCAGGGCGACTTTCTTCGCCCCGGCAGGCTTGAAACGGAACGCGAACGCGTTCATAGAGATTGCAGGCGCCCGAAGCGGCGCAAAGGAGCAGTATCATGGCACACAAGAAAGCTGGCGGTTCGTCGCGCAACGGTCGCGATTCGGAATCCAAGCGCCTTGGCGTGAAGAAGTTCGGCGGCGAGGCAGTGCTGGCCGGCAACATCATCGTGCGTCAGCGCGGCACCAAGTGGCATCCCGGCACCAATGTCGGCATGGGCAAGGACCATACCCTCTTCGCCCTCGAGCAAGGCGCCGTGTCGTTTGCCAGGAAAGCCAACGGCCGAACCTACGTGTCGGTAAACCCGATGCCGAAAGCCGCGGAGTAGCCGGTTCCGCACCAAGAACACCGGCGCCCCATCTCGGGAACCGGTGTCTGGCCAGGCCAGAAAAGGATCAGGGGAGATGGGTCGCCATCTCCCCTTTCTTTTTCACCACGCCTGGAGGACATCGTCATGGTTGCAGAAGCGGAAGACACCGAGGACGAAAGTTACACGCTGGATCGGCCCGAGATCGCCACCGAGCGGCTCACATTGCGCGCGCCGTGCGAAAGCGACATCGCCGAACTGGTCGAGCTTGCCGACAACCACCATGTGGCGCAGATGCTGGCGCGCATGCCGCACCCCTATGGCGAGGCCGAGGCCCGCGCCTTCCTGGCCATGGCGCGGCTGCAGCGTTCCGGCGCCGTCTATGCGCTGACCGTGTCCGCAACGGGCGCGTTCGTCGGCTGCGCCGGGCTCAACGCCACCGAGCGCGGGCTGGAACTCGGCTACTGGATCGGCGAGCCGCACTGGAAGAAGGGCTATGCCACGGAAGCCGCGCACGCGCTGGTGGACCTCGCCTTCTCGGCGACCAACATCCAGGTGCTGCACGCCTCCTGCCGGGTCATCAACCCCGCTTCGCGCCGGGTCATCCACAAATGCGGCTTCCAGTATGCCGGCCAGGGCATGCTGAATTCCATGGTCGCCGGCCAGGTGCCGGTCGAGCGCTACAGGCTCGACCGCAGGACCTGGAACAGCATCAGGAGCTGGGCGAGGCTGTGAACCGGCGCCGAAGCCTATTCCAGCACCGTCCACACCGGCTGGTGGTCGGAGCCGTCGGCGTCGGCGTCGATCCAGGTGTCGCTGACGCGGGCGGCGAGGCCTGCCGAGACGAAGCAGTAGTCGAGGCGCGCATGCTGGCCGGCGCCGGAAAGGTCCACCCAGCTCACGCTGCCTTCCGGCGCAGGGCCGGCCAGGCGCGAGGCGTCGACCGGGTGGTGCGCGACGATGCGGCGGCCGAACAGGGTGTCCGGCGCACCCGTCATCTCGTCATATTCGGCCTCGCCGGGACGCATGTTGAAGTCGCCCATCAGCACGAAATCCTCGGGGCAAGGCGGCTCGGGAAAACCGTATTCGCCCGCGCCCGTCACCGCGCCGCCTTCCCGCGGATAAGCCAGCACGCGCTCCTTCAGGTGCCTTATCTGCATGATGCGCTCGTCGCGGTTCACATGGTCCAGGTGGACGCTGTAGAAGCGCAGCGGCCCCAGCGGCGTGACGATCAGCCCTTCCAGCGCCGCGCGTTGCAGGTTGGCGCGGTCGTAGGTGCGGCTACGCGGCAGGAGAAGGTTGCGGCACGAGGCGATCGGCCAGCGCGACAAGAGCATGTTGCCGAACTGGAAGCGCAGTTCGGCACTGCCTGCCTCAGGGGCGAGCGCGCCGAAGTCGATGTCCATGGCCGCGCCGTAGACATGGCGGTGGTGCGGCAGCAAGGCGCAAAGCCCGGCGACCATGTCCACGCCGCCATTGGTTGGATAGTTGCGGGTCACTTCCTGCAGGGCGATGATATCGGCGTCCGCAACGGAGGCGGCGATGCGCTCCAGACCGAGTTTTCCGTCGCGGCCAATGCCGTATTGAACATTGTAGGTGACCAGCTTCACCACGATACCCCCTGCCCTGCGGCCGAATCGGCCGCATCCGCTCTCGCACTCGGCCGCACCTTAGGCTAGGGAAGACGCGTCCGTGAAACCCAATAGCAGCCGGAACGGCACAGTCAGATGAAATTCCTCGATCAGGCCAAAGTTTATATCCGCTCCGGCGACGGAGGCGCCGGCGCGGTGTCGTTCCGCCGCGAAAAATTCATCGAGTTCGGCGGGCCGGACGGCGGCGACGGCGGGCGCGGCGGCGATGTATGGGTGGAGGCCGTGGACGGCCTCAACACGCTGATAGACTATCGCTACCAGCAGCATTTCAAGGCCAAGACCGGTGTGCACGGCATGGGCCGCAACCGCACCGGCGCCAAGGGCGCGGACGTCGTGCTGAAGGTGCCGGCGGGCACGCAGGTCTATGCGGAGGACAACGAGACGCTGATCTGCGACCTCACCGAAGTGGGCCAGCGCTTCCTGCTGGCCAAGGGCGGCAATGGCGGCTTCGGCAACCAGCACTTCAAGACCGCCACCAACCAGGCGCCGCGCCGGGCCAATCCCGGCCTGCCGGGCCAGGAACTCAACATCTGGCTGCGGCTGAAGCTGATCGCCGATGCCGGGCTGGTCGGCCTGCCCAATGCGGGAAAATCCACCTTCCTGGCTGCGGTGACGGCGGCCAAGCCGAAGATCGCGGACTATCCCTTCACCACGCTCTATCCGGGCCTGGGCGTCGCCCGCATCGACGCGCGCGAATTCGTCATCGCCGACATTCCCGGCCTCATCGAAGGCGCGCATGAGGGCGTCGGCATCGGCGACCGCTTCCTCGGCCATGTCGAACGCACGCGGGTGCTGCTGCATCTGGTTTCGGCGCAGGAAGAAGACCCGGCCAAGGCCTATGCGACCGTGCGTTCCGAATTGCAGGCCTATGGCCAGGGATTGGCGGAAAAGCCGGAGATCGTGGCCCTGAGCCAAGTCGACACGCTGGACGAAGAGGCCCGCAGGGAGAAGGCAGCGGCCTTGAAGAAGGCCTGCGGCCGCGCGCCCTTGCTGCTTTCGGCAGTCTCCGGGGAAGGCGTCGAGACGGCTTTGCGCGCGCTGATTTCCGTGGTGCAGGAGGCGCGGGAGCAGGCCGCTGAAGCCGACGTGACGGATGAGCGGTGGAAAGCATGACCATCATGGCGGTCCACGGCGTTGCCCCCCTCCCCCTCAAAAGCTACCGCCGCATCGCAGTGAAGATCGGCTCGGCGCTGCTGGTCGACCGCGCCAGTGGCCTGAAGCGCGAATGGCTGCAATCGCTGGCCGACGACATCGGCGCGCTGGCGGCGGACGGAACCGAGATCCTCGTCGTGTCGTCGGGGGCGATCGCGCTCGGCCGCACCATCCTCGGCCTCGGCAGGAAGGCGCTGAAGCTGGAGGAGAGCCAGGCGGCGGCGGCGGTCGGCCAGATCGCGCTGGCCGGCGCATGGGCCGAGGCGCTGGGCCGGCACAGGCTGAAATCCGGGCAGATCCTGCTCACCCTGGGCGACACCGAGGAACGGCGCCGCTATCTCAACGCCCGCGCCACTATTTCCACCCTGCTCAAGATGCAGGCGGTGCCGGTCATCAACGAGAACGACACGGTCGCCACCTCCGAAATCCGCTATGGCGACAACGACCGGCTGGCGGCCCGCGTCGCCACCATGATGGGCGCGGACCTTCTGGTGCTCTTGTCGGACATCGACGGGCTCTACACCGCCCCGCCGGCGCGCGACCCCAACGCCGCCTTCATCCCCCAGGTCGAGCGCATCACGCCCGACATCGAGGCCATGGCCGGTGCCGCGGCTTCGGAATTGTCGCGCGGCGGCATGCGCACCAAGCTCGACGCCGGCAAGATCGCCACCGGGGCGGGCACGGCCATGATCATCACCGCCGGCACGCGGCTGTCGCCGCTCAGGGCTGTCGAGCGCGGCGAGCGCTTCACCCTGTTCAAGCCGAGCGCGCATCCGGTCAAGGGCTACAAGACCTGGATCGCCGGCCAGTTGGAGCCGGCGGGCCGGCTCACCGTCGATGCCGGCGCGGTCGGTGCGCTGATGTCCGGCAAGTCGCTGCTGCCGGCCGGCGTGAAGCAGGTGGCGGGGAATTTCGCGCGCGGCGACACGGTGGCGATTCTGTCGCCCGAGGGGCGCGAGATCGCGCGCGGGCTGGTTGCCTACGATGCGGCCGATGCCGTAAGGATCGCGGGGCTGAAGACCGCCGAGATCGAGGCGGTGCTGGGCTACGAAGCGCGCTCGGCCATGATCCACCGCGACGACCTCGTGGTGAGCCATGCCGACGTGCAAGGCGGAGGTTGAGCCATGCTGAAGCTGCACGACGAGGCAGGGGACGACACGGCGACCCTGATGGCCGGGATCGGCCGCCGGGCGCGGGCGGCGGCCAGGCCGCTTGCGATCGCCTCGACCGAGGCCAAGAACGCCACGCTGAACGCCATGGCCGACGCCATCCTGGCCAACGAGAAGAACATCCTGGACGCCAACGCCATCGACCTTGCCAACGGCCGGGAGGCCGGCCTTTCGGCCGCCATGATGGACCGGCTTGCCCTCGATGCCGGCCGCATCCGCGCCATCGCCGAGGGTGTCCGTGCCGTCGCCGCCCTGCCCGATCCCGTGGGCACGACAATCGCCGAATGGGACAGGCCGAACGGCCTGCATATCGAGCGCGTGCGCACGCCGCTGGGCGTCGTGGGCGTCATCTACGAAAGCCGGCCCAACGTCACCGCCGATGCCGGCGCGCTGTGCCTGAAGGCCGGCAATGCGGTAATCCTGCGCGGCGGCTCGGATTCCATCAACTCGTCGGCGGCGATCCACGCCTGCCTGGCGGAAGGGCTGAAGACGGCGGGGCTGCCCGAGGCCGCCATCCAGCTCGTGCCGACCACCGACCGTGCCGCGGTCGGCGAGATGCTGAAGGGCCTTTCCGGCAATCTCGACGTCATCGTGCCGCGCGGCGGGCGAAGCCTGGTGGAGCGCGTGCAAACGGAAGCACGGGTGCCGGTGTTCGCCCATCTCGAAGGCATCTGCCACCTCTACATCGACAAGTCGGCCGATCTCGCCATGGCGGTGAAGATCGCCGTAAACGCCAAGATGCGCCGCACCGGCATCTGCGGCGCGGCAGAGACGCTGCTGGTCGACCGCGCGGCGGCCGCCACCCATCTGGTGCCGGTGCTGGAGGCGCTGCGCGACGCCGGCTGCGAAATCCGCGCCGACGTCGAGGTGCGGAAGCTTTTCCCGGATGCCGGAGCGGCCACCGACACCGACTGGTCGACGGAATATCTCGACGCCATCATCTCCGTGCGGCTGGTCGACGGCGTGGCCGGGGCCATCGAGCACATCGAGTCCTTCTCGTCCCATCACACCGAGGCGATCGTGGCCGAGGACGCGGCGGCGGCGGAAAAATTCTTCAACGAGATCGATTCGGCCATACTGCTGCACAACGCCTCCACCCAGTTCGCCGATGGCGGCGAGTTCGGCATGGGCGCCGAGATCGGCATCGCCACGGGCAAGATGCATGCGCGCGGGCCTGTCGGCGTGGAGCAGCTCACCTCCTTCAAATACCGCGTGCGCGGCTCAGGGCAGGTGCGGCCTTGAGCCCGGCCGGTCAATTCTAGGGTGCTGCCCCGCCGCTACCTGCGCATGCCGCATGTCGAGAAGGGCATGCAGGTGGGCCTGTTCGGCGGGTCCTTCAACCCGCCGCATGCCGGCCACGCGCTGGTGGCCGAGATCGCCCTGCGCCGGCTGGCGCTCGACCAGCTCTGGTGGATGGTTACGCCGGGCAACCCGCTCAAGAACGCGCGGGAACTGGCGCCCCTGGAAGAGCGCATCCGGCTTTCGGAGGCCGTGGCCGCCAACCCCAGGATCAAGGTCACCGCCTTCGAGGCCGCGCATCACGTGCGCTACACGGCCGATACGCTGGCGCTGGTGCGGGCAAGGAATCCGGGTGTCGATTTCGTCTGGATCATGGGCGCCGATTCGCTGCGGGACTTCCATCGCTGGCAGCGCTGGCGCGAAATCATGCTGACCTTTCCCGTCGCGGTGATCGACCGCCCCGGCTCGACGCTGTCCTTCCTGTCGTCCGTCGCGGCCAAGACATTCGACTACGCACGCGTCGACGAGCGGGATGCCCGGCGCCTCGCCCGCATGAGGGCGCCCGCCTGGACCTTCATCCACGGCCGGCGCTCGTCCCTCTCCTCCACCGCGCTGAGGCGGCCGGCCACAGGCTGAACGGCTGCCCCGCCTGCGGCGAAGCAGCATGCCGCCGTCTGCGGATGTCGCTTTTGCGGCGGCTTCCGGGCGGCGGACGAGGCAATCTCGCGCCATGAGCATGGTGCTGGACAAGGATCGGGCGGAGACGGATGCGGCGCGCGGCGGTCCGCCGGCACCGCTGATCGCGATCGCCAGCGTCATCCTGTCCATGGCGCTGATTGCGGTCGGCAATGGGCTGATGTTCGCCTATATCCCGGTGCGGCTGGGAGCGGAGGGCGTCGATCCCGTCTGGGCCGGGCTCATCATCACCGGCCTTTCGGCTGGCGGCGTGGCCGGCTGCCTGCTCATCGGCGCGCTGGTGCGCCGCGTCGGTCATGCACGGGCCTTCATGGTGCTCTCGGCGCTGATCGCGCTGTCCAACGTCGCCATCGGCGCCGGTCCGCATCCCGTCCTGTGGGTTGCGGCGCGCGCGCTCTACGGCTTTGCCATATGCGGCCTGTTCGTGGTGACACAGAGCTGGCTGAACGACGTGGTCGACAATGCCATCCGCGGCCGCGTCATGGCGTTGTCGTCCGTGGCCTACATCGCCGGCCTCGGCGTCGGCTACTATGCGCTGGCGCTGGTGGACATCAGCACCAACTCGGCACCGATGATCGGCATCGCCTTCACGGCGCTGTCCATTCTGCCGGTCGGCCTGACGCGGCTGGCCCAGCCGGCGCCGCCGGCCTCCGCCTCCGTGGCGCTGGCCAAGGCCTGGCGCATCTCGCCCGTCGGGGTGGCGGGCATGCTGGCCGTGGGCGGCCTTTCCATGACCATTTCCGGCTTCGCCCCGATCCACGCCACGGCCAAGGGCTACAGCCAGAACGATGTGGCGCTGCTGCTGGCCGCCATGCCGGTGGGCACGCTGATCCTGCAGATGCCGCTCGGCTGGATGTCGGACCGAACCGATCGCCGCTACGTGCTGATCTTCGCCGCGCTGCTGGCCGTGGCGGCCGGCATACTGGCCTTCGGTTTCGATGGCGGCGCACTTGCGGCGCTGATCGTCATCTACGTCGTCTGGGACGGGGCGGCCGAATCCGTCTATTCGCTCGCCACAGCCCATGCCAGCGACCGCGCCACACGCGACGACCTGGTGGCCTTGTCGTCCTCGCTGCTGTTTGCCTGGTCGGTGGCGGGCTTCGTGGTACCGGGCATCGTCACCGGCCTGTCGGCGCTCTACGGCACGCAGGTCTTCATACATGTGGCGGTGGCGATCGCGCTGGTCTATGCGCTGTTCGTGGCCTGGCGCGTCGCAAGCGCCGAAGCCCCGCTGGCCACTGCAAGCTTCGCGCCGATGACGGCGCAGGCGCCGCCGCCGGTAGACCTTGCCTTCGCGCCCGACGACGCGCCTGAGCGGGGGGAACCGTAGCGCATTGCGCGACGTTTTCGTCCAGGACGGCATTTGCAAGCCGTCTTGAAACTGAAACGGAACTCTGCCTATTTAAGTGACATCACCTGATTTGCAGGGTGATTTGGTTGTTCTTGCTGCGAAAGGAAAGACACTGAGAACAGCACTTCGGAAGAAGGCCGACCTTGTGCCTTCGCCGGCCGGGATCAGCGTCAGCGACGCATCCTCCCGTGCCCTCGAGAAAGTCCTTGCCAGTCTGGAAGACTCCAAGGCCGAAAACATCGTCTCCATCGACATCCAGGGAAAATCGACGCTCGGCGACTACATGGTGGTCGCGTCGGGCCGCTCGCACCGCCACGTCTCGGCGGTGGCCGATCATCTCCTCAAGGCGCTCAAGGACGCCGGCTTCGGCAATGCGCGCGTCGAGGGGCTGGCCAGCGCCGACTGGGTGCTGATCGATTCGGGCGACGTCATCGTCCATGTTTTCCGACCCGAGGTCCGCGAATTCTACAATCTTGAAAAGATGTGGCAGGCGCCGGACCTGGAGGAAGAAACCCTCCACTAGGGTCAAGGATGAAAGTTTCCGTGCATGCCGTGGGCCGGATGAAAGCCGGCCCCGAAAGAGAATTGGCCGAACGCTACTTCCAGCGCTTCGCCAAGAGCGGGCCGGCGATCGGGCTCGAATTCGCCGGTATCGTCGAAGTGCCGGAAAGCCGTGCGCAGACCGCAACCGAGCGGCGGCGCGAGGAGGGACGCGCCCTGCAGGCGCAGCTCCAGCCAGGCATGGTGCTGGCCCTGCTCGACGAACGCGGCCGCAGCTTCACCTCCGAGGACTTCGCCGGGCGCGTCGGCCTGCTGCGCGACGAGGGCCGCAAAGGCCTGCTGGTGGCCATAGGAGGTGCCGGCGGACACGACCAGTCGCTGCGCGACCAGGCCGACCTCGTGGTTTCGCTCGGCGCCATGACATGGCCGCATCAACTCGTCAGGATCATGCTGGCAGAGCAACTCTACCGCGCGGCGACCATACTTGCCGGGCACCCCTATCACCGTTCGTGAGCAGCCATCCGCAACCAGGCGGTGCTTCCAACATGGTTGATGTTCCGTTAACGAAGCCCGGTCTAGGATCGAGGTCGCATGGGTGAAGGACGGCGAACCAGAGCAAGCGTGCCCGGCGGCCTCGCGGCCGTGATGGCGGTGCTTGCCCTTTCGCTCGCCGGCGCCCGCGCGCAGGAGGCGGACGCCGCGGATCAGGATCGCGACCGCGCGGAATACGAGCAGCTTTCCAGGCAGATCACGCTTTCGGCGGAGCGGCTGGCCAAGCTTGCCGCGGACGTCGCCACGGTGAAGAAGGACCATGCCTCGATCACCGCAGCGCTGATCCAGTCGGCCAAGACCGAACAGAAGCTCGGCGAGGACATCGAGGACATCGGTGTGCGTCTGGAGGGGTTGAAGCAGCAGGAGGACGAGATCCGCGTCTCGCTGGCGCGCCGCAGCGGCGTGCTGGCCGAGGTGCTGGGCGCGCTGGAACGCATGGGACTCAACCCGCCGCCCGCCCTGCTGGTCAAGCCGGAAGACGCGCTTTCCTCGGTGCGCAGCGCCATCCTGCTCGGCGCAGTGGTGCCGGAAATGCGCCACGAGACCGAGAAGCTGATGGCCGACCTGAAGGAGCAGTCACGGGTGACGGCCTCCATCGAAGCCGAGCGAGCCCGACTGACGGCGGCCATGGGCGAGCAGGCGGCGGAGAAGCAGCGGCTCACCCTGCTTCTGGAGGCCAAGCGCAAGCTCCAGGCCGAAACCGAGAGCGCCCTTGCCGATGAGCGGCAGAAGGCACGCGACCTTGCCGCCCGCGCCGCCAGCCTCAAGGACCTCATCGCCTCGCTGGACGCGGAGGCCGAGAAGAAGCGCAAGCAGGCGGAGAAGGCCGCGGCAGACGCGGCCGCCCAGGCCGACCTGGCCATGCTGCCGGTGCCGGACGCCAACCGGCTGGTCGATTCGCCGCCCTTTTCGGCCCTGCAGGGCCAGATCGCGCTGCCCGCCACGGGCAGGATCAAACGCCGGTTCGGCGCCGACGACGGTAACGGCGGCGTGATGCAGGGCGACATGGTTGCGACACAATCGGGCGCAATCGTTACCGCGCCGGCGGATGGGACCATTCTGTATGCGGGGCCGTTTCGTTCCTACGGACAACTCTTGATCCTGAATGCCGGCGACGGCTATCATGTCGTGCTGGCGGGAATGAGCAGATTGAGCGTCGCGTCCGGCCAATCTGTGCTCGCGGGAGAGCCGATTGGCGCGATGGGCGAGGCCCGGGTGGCAAGCACCGCGCCTGCGCCGAGCGGAATGACCCAGCCGGAGCTCTATGTCGAGTTCCGCAAGGATGGAAAACCCGTCGATCCGACCCCGTGGTGGGCGGACCGCTTTTCTGGAAGGACGTGAAATGATGCGGAAATTGTCGCTCTTGCTTGCCGGCGCGCTCATGGGCGCCTCGGCCATGAGCCTCGTCTACGGCGCGCCCGGCTCCACCGCCAACGCCGCAGGTTCCGACACCTACAAGCAACTGGCGATCTTCGGCGACATCTTCGAGCGCGTGCGCGCGCAATATGTCACGCCGCCTGACGACAAGGCGCTGGTGGAGAACGCCATCAACGGCATGCTGTCCTCGCTCGATCCGCATTCATCCTACATGAATGCCGAGGAAGCGCAGGACATGCGCGTGCAGACCAAGGGCGAGTTCGGCGGCCTCGGCATCGAAGTGACGATGGAAAACGACCTCGTCAAGGTCATCACGCCGATCGACGACACGCCGGCGGCCAAGGCGGGCGTGCTGGCGGGCGACTACATCAGCAAGATCGACGGCACGGAAGTGCGCGGCATGACGCTCAACGACGCGGTCGACAAGATGCGCGGTCCGGTCAATACGCCGATCACCTTGACCGTGCTGCGCCAGGGCGCCGACAAGCCCCTCGAAATCAAGGTCGTGCGCGACATCATCAAGGTCAAGGCGGTCAAGTTCCGTGTCGAGAACGACGTCGGCTACATGAAGATCACCTCGTTCACCGAGAAGACCTATGACGACCTGCAGAACGCCATACAGCAGATCAAGAAGCAGGTTCCGAAGGACAAGCTGAAAGGCTACGTGCTCGACCTGCGGCTTAATCCGGGCGGCCTGCTCGACCAGGCGGTCAGCGTGTCCGACACCTTCCTGAACCGCGGCGAGATCGTCTCCACCCGTGGCCGCGACCCCAAGGACGTGACCCGCTTCGACGCCAAGCCGAAGGCGACCGACGACATCGAAGGCAAGCCGCTGGTGGTGCTCATCAACGGCGGTTCGGCCAGCGCCTCGGAGATCGTGGCGGGCGCCCTGCAGGACATGAAGCGCGCCACGGTGGTGGGCACGCAGTCCTTCGGCAAGGGCTCGGTGCAGACCATCATCCCGCTGGGCGAGAACGGCGCGCTCAGGCTGACGACGGCGCTCTATTACACGCCGTCGGGCAAGTCGATCCAGGGTACGGGCATCACGCCCGACATCAAGGTCGACCAGCCGCTGCCGCCGGAACTGCAGGGGCGCGACGTCACCCGCGGCGAGTCCGACCTGAAGGGCCATATCAAGGGCGCCGAAGAAAGCGACAAGGGCTCCGGCTCCGCCGCCTATGTGCCGCCGGACCCGAAGGATGACCTCCAGCTCATCTATGCCGAGGAATTGCTGCGCGGCCAGAAGACCGACCCGTCCTTCCCGCCCAATCCCGACAAGGCGGTGATGAACAACCAGTAGGTTCGCGCGGGACCTGCGCCAGGCCGCGAGATCGCGATAATTCTGGCCGGGCGCTGCCAGCAATGCGATGCTGCCGGGACCGTCAAGGTTCCGGCAGTTTGATTCGGGGCGCCTTCCAGGGGATGCGGCTTGACTGAGGGCACCAGAGAGATCGACCGTCCGCTCGGGCAGTCCGCGAGGAAAAGGCAGGGTCCGGCGCGACGGCGCATCAGCGGAGGCGCGCTGGCAGCGGGCCTCGCCGTCGCTGCCCTGGTCGTCGTGTCGGGCGCCATCGCGCTGCGCGAAAAACCCTTCCGCAGGATCGAACCCGTGGCGGTGGCAACGCCGGGGCCGACCACGCAGATGCCGGCGCCGGCATCCGCCACGCCTCCCCCACCCGCCGCTGCGCCGCCTGCGGCCGGCAGGCCCGATGGACCGCAAATCATCCATGTGCAACCGGTGGAGACCGGCGGACAGGCCGGCATCGTGGTGCGGGACCCCTCGGCGATCGGCCAGGACCTGTCCGTTGCACACCTTCCCGACAAGGCGCTGATCGAGGACAGCGAGACAGGGCCGCTGCCGATCCGCGCAGCCGACGGCCGGCGTCCGTTCGACGTCTATGCCAGGCCGTGGTCGGGCGCGCGCGGCGCACGCGTGGCCATCGTCATCGGCGGGCTCGGCGTCTCGCAGACCGGCACGCAGGAAGCCATCGCCAAGCTGCCCGCGGAGGTGACGCTTGCCTTCGCCTCGCAGGGCAACTCGATCGGCCGCTGGATGCAGGAAGGGCGGCGGCGCGGCCACGAGATCGTCATGCAACTGCCGCTGGAGCCGTTCGACTATCCGAACGTCAATCCCGGCCGCGACACGCTGACGGTGGCGGCGACGCCGCAGGAAAACCTGAAGAACCTGCGCCGGGTGCTGTCGCGCACCACCAACTACACCATGGTGATGAACTATATGGGCGCGCGCTTCTCGGCCGATCCGACCGCCTTCGCACCGCTCATGGCCGAGCTTGCCGAGCGCGGGCTTGGCTATCTGGACGATGGTTCTTCCGCACGCTCCGTCGCGCCGGATCTGGCGCAGAAGGACGGCGTGCCGCTGGCGGTCGCCGATACAGCCATCGACGTCGTCCAGGAGCGCGGCGCCATTCTGAAGAAGCTGGACGAACTGGAGGCCACCGCCCGCGCCAAGGGCTTTGCACTGGGCACAGGCTCGGCCTTCGGCGTGACGGTAGACGCGGTGGCGGCCTGGATCGTCGAGGCCAGCAAGCGCGGCATCGAGATCGTGCCGGTCTCGGCGGTTGCGAACGATCCCGAAAGGCGATGAACAAGATGCCCAGGACAAAAAAGCCGGTCGATCCCGAAAGCCTGCCCTATCGGCCCTGCGTCGGCACGATGGTGCTCGACACCCGCGGGCTGGTGTGGGTCGGGCACCGCATCCCCGAGCCGGACAGCGAGTTTTCCGGCACCGCGCAACTGTGGCAGATGCCGCAGGGCGGCATCGACAAGGGCGAGGAGCCGCTGGCCGCCGCCCGCCGCGAACTTTACGAAGAGACCGGCATGGAAAGCCTGGACCTCGTCGGCGAGGCGCCGGGCTGGATCAATTACGACCTGCCGCCACATCTCGTCGGCATCGCGTTCCGCGGAAAATATCGCGGCCAGACGCAGAAATGGTTCGCTTTCCGCTTCCATGGCGATGTGAGCGAAATCCGCATCAACCCTCCGCCGGGCGGCCATACGGCCGAGTTCGACCGCTGGGACTGGCGGCCGATGCGGGACCTGTCCAGCCTGATCGTGCCCTTCAAGCGCAAGGTCTATGACGAGGTGATCGCGGCCTTCAGGCACCTCGCCGGCTGAAGCGGCGCCCCGCGACGCTTCCGTGCGAATCTCGCCTCAGGCGAAACGCAAAACGGCACGATCCTCGAGTACCGCCTTATATTTCGGCGGGATCGTGCACAAAATAAATGCTACAAGCACGGCTGCACCGTTTCTACGGGAATATTCGAAAGGATTCGAGGGCAGCCGCCATGAACCAGATCATGCTGGAGCGGACCGTGGCGCCACAGCCAGGCCTTGCGGCGACAGGTGCCGTTCTCACCATCGATCTCGGCGCCCTGCGCGAGAACTATCGCAGGCTCCAGTCGCGACTCAGTCCGGCGCGCGCCGCCGGCGTGATCAAGGCCGACGGCTACGGGCTGGGTGCGGCACGGATCGCACGGGCGCTCATGGCGGAAGGCTGCGACACCTTCTTCGTCGCCCACGTCAGCGAAGGCATAGAGTTGCGCCCGGCGCTTGGCACGGGCCCTGCCATCCATATCCTCAACGGCATTCCTCCCGGGGCCGAGCCGGACGCGGCCGCAGCCGGCCTGACGCCAGTGCTCAACAGCAGCGGCCAACTTGCCGCGTGGCGCGACATGGCCCGGCGCCTGGCACGGAAACTGCCCGCGACCTTGCAGGTGGACAGCGGCATGTCGCGGCTCGGCATGACGCCCGGGGAAGTCGATGCGGTGGCAGCCGACCCACGGGCCTTCGACGGGCTCGACCTGAAGCTGGTGATGAGCCACCTCGCCTGCGCCGACGAGCCCGAGCATCCGGCCAATGAGGCGCAGCGGCTGGCCTTCGAGGAGTTGCGCGCGAAGCTGCCGCCCGCGCCGGCCGCGCTTGCCAACTCCTCCGGCATCTTCCTGGGCAAGCCTTACCATTACGACCTCGCCCGACCGGGCGCCGCTCTCTACGGCATCAATCCCACGCCGGGCCGCGACAACCCCATGCTGCCGGTCGTGCGGCTGGAGGCCAAGATCATCCAGACCCGCCTGCTCGACGAGGGCGCGGGCGTGGGCTACGGCCACACCTACAGCGTATCGGGCAAGCTGCGCGCCGCCACCCTGTCGCTGGGCTATGCCGACGGCTGGCACCGGCGCGGCGCGGCTGCGGCCTTCGTCGGCGGCGTGCGCCTGCCCTTCATCGGTCGCGTGTCGATGGACTCCATCATCGTCGACATCTCGGCCGTTCCCGAAGGGCGGCTGAAGGAGGGCGACCTGGTCGAACTGATCGGGCCGTCGCAGAGCGTGGACGACGTGGCGGAACTGACGGGCACCATCGGCTACGAAGTGCTGACCAGCCTCGGCCACCGCTTCCACCGCCGCTACCTCGGGTAACGGCGCGGATTTCCATGAATTTCGTGCGGACGGATATCGGGTAAGGCGTCGAAGAGCGCCGAGGGGGAGTTTACGATGAAGGTTCTCATTCTGGGCAGCGGCGTGATCGGCGTCACCAGCGCGTGGTTCCTGGCCGAGGCCGGCCACGAGGTGACGGTGCTCGACCGCCAGCCGGGACCGGCGCTGGAAACCAGCTTCGGCAATGCCGGAGAGGTCTCGCCCGGCTATTCCTCGCCCTGGGCCGGGCCGGGTGTGCCCGTCAAGGCGATCAAATGGCTCCTCATGAGGCACGGGCCGCTGAAGATCCGGCCGGCGCTCGATCCGCATATGTGGAGCTGGATGTTCAAGATGCTGGCCAACTGCACCTCGGCCCGCTACGCGGTCAACAAGGCGCGCATGGTGCCGATCGCCGAATACAGCCGCGACGTGCTGAAGGCGCTGCGCGCGTCCACAGGCATCGCCTATGACGACCGCGCGCAGGGCACTCTCCAGCTTTTCCGCACGCAGAAGCAACTCGACGGCATCGGCGGCGACGTCGAGGTGCTGAAGCAGTACGGCGTGCCCTACGAGGTGCTCGATCCTGCCGGCTGCGTGGCGGCCGAGCCAGGGCTTGCCGGCGTGCGCGGAAAATTCGTCGGCGGCCTGCGCCTGCCGGGCGACGAGACCGGCGACTGCAAGATTTTCACCGAGCGGCTGGCCGAGATGTGCGCGGCGCGCGGCGTGAAGTTCGAATACGGCACCACGCTGAAGGCGATCCGCGTCGAAGGCGGCCGCATCGCCGGCTGCGAGACCAGCGCCGGCAGCCGAACGGCGGACGCCTATGTCATGGCCATGGGCAGCTATTCGCCGATCTGGATGCGCAGGATCGGACAACCTATCCCGCTCTATCCGGTGAAGGGCTATTCGATCACCGTGCCGATCACCGACGCGGACAAGGCACCCGTCTCCACGGTGATGGACGAGACCTACAAGGTAGCGATCACCCGGCTGGGCGACCGCATCCGCGTGGGCGGCACGGCGGAGATCGCCGGCTACGATCTCACTTTGCGGGCATCGCGCCGCGAGACGCTGGAACATTCGGTGGGCGATCTGTTTCCCGGCGCGGGTGACATCGGCGCGGCCAGCTTCTGGTGCGGCCTGCGGCCGATGATGCCCGACGGCCCGCCGCTGGTGGGCAATTCGAAATTCGCCAACCTCTACTTCAACACCGGCCATGGCACGCTGGGCTGGACCATGGCATGCGGCTCGGCACGCGTGCTGGCCGACATAGTCTCGGGCCGCAAGCCGGAGGTCGACCCGCGCGACCTCAGCCCGGAACGCTACCGCAAATAGGCAGGGTCTCCCCTGCCCGCCCCCCTGCCCGCCGGAGACGTGCTCAGCGCGTGCAGGCGATTGGGGTTGCCCCACCCTTCATGACCAGCGCGTCGCGCCCGTCGATGACGATCGCGTCGTGGTGGGCGCCGAAACGGCTGTTCTGCCCGGCCGGCGAAGCCGGGAGTTCCTCGTCGACGCCGTCAGGGCCGAGAACCCTGACCGCCGAGCCGATATTCTCGATGGTCATCATGCCGCCGTCGGCGCAGCTATAGGTCGCGCGCCGGGGCTGGGGCCTGTCCTCGTCCGTCTGCAGTACGGGCGCTCCCGAAGTCAGCGCCGCGGCATGAGCCGGCCTGCCGTTCAGTGCCGGCGGACCGGGGTCCGACACGCAGGCGGCGGCAATGGTGAGCGGCAGAAGGGCGAGCGTCACCCTGACCATCCGGCCTAGGGCCATTGGAAGAACCTCCGATGCTGCAAGCCTAGATGCGCCTTCCCCTCGGGATCAAGGGGCCATCGCGACTTGTTAACCATATTGCACGAACGCAAGCGCATGCCCTGCCAAATCCCTTAACAATGGTTAAGAAATGGTTAACGTCTCGAATCGAGGAGGTGCCACCCTCATCGAAGGAGGAGACATCCATGCACCGCATTGCCCGGAAACGGATTCTTTTGGCGGCCCTTGCCGGCGCCGCGCTCGCCGCGGCCCATATCGCGCCGGCCCTTGCAGGGTCGCGCCATCACGACCGCGTCTATGCCGATTCCTTCGGCAACCTGGTCATCGACAGCGCCGCCGGATACAAGCGCATCATCGTGGGTGAAGGCGCGCGGGCCAAGCAACTGGCGAACTACACCGGGGGGCCCAAGGTCGAATATCTCGACGACATGGGCGGTCCTTTCGCGGAGGGCGGCTGCTACCGGCCGCCGGTCTTCGTCAAGGGCCGGAGCTACATGTACGGACTGTCGGACGGCGAAATGCCCGATCTCAACCCCTGCCGCTAGCGATCGCCCAGTTGGAAGGCCTGACTTCGAAACAGGGGGCCGAGGTGCGCACCTGGTCGCGGCCGCCCTTCTTGGCATTGTAAAGCGCGGCATCCGCACGCTGCATCAGATCGCCGAGCCCCTCCTGCGCCTGCAGTTCGGCGACGCCGAAGCTTGCCGTGCATCGGTGGAGCGCGGGCAATCCCTCGATGGGCAGGGAACTGAAGGCGCTGCGCGCACCTTCCGCGAACAGCCGCGCCGCCGCCAGGTTGGTGCCGGGCAGCAGGATGGCGAATTCCTCGCCTCCCATCCTCCCGGCGACATGGCTGGGGGCTGCGGCATCCCTGAGGAAACCGGCGAAGGTCTCGATGACATGGTCGCCGGCGGCATGGCCGAAACTGTCGTTGACCGCCTTGAAATGATCGAGGTCGGCGATAACCAGCGAGACCGGCACGCCATGGCGCGCGGCATCGCGCAGGGCCAGTTCGGCATGGCGCTGGAAACCGCCGCGATTGAGGAGGCCCGACAGGGCATCGCTTTCGGATCTGGCGGTGGCGTCCCGCATGACGTCGCGCACCAGCACGACCAGGGTGAGCACGGCCACCGCCATGGCAAAAACCGTTCCCAGCGACTGCGAGGCCATGGCATACGACGTTTGCAGATATTGCTGCGGCGCCGGCCCCCAGCCGCCCAACGCATGGGCCATGAAGGGCTTGGCCGCGAACTGCGCCCCGCTGCCCACCAGCGTGGCCATAAGCATGCGGTCGAGGAGTTCCGGCCTTTGCCGGGACGACCAGACGATCCCCGCGCCTGCCAATTGCATGATGGCATATGGAAGCTGGTAGGCCATCATGCGGGCAAGGGAGTGGCGCGGCAGATCCTGCGCGAAATAGACTACCACGCTGGCCGCGAAGAAGAACACCACCAGCGGCGCCCAGCGCAGCGCCACTTCGTATTTGCGTGCCAGGCCGACATTGTAGGCGATGGTCGAGGCGAGGAACAGGGCGAACGCCGCGACCACCGGCGGTCGGGCGTCGGCGAAGGCCGGGATGCTGAACTCGACGATCAGATAGGCCATGCAAAGGAGGTTGGTGAAGACCAGCCAGCGAGCCGAGACACGGCGCACATCGTAGACGGCAATCATCATGAACGCCCCGGCGAGCAGACCGGAGAGAAACAGATTGATAGCCAAGATGAAACTTGCGCCGCTCATATAGCTCCGCCCTTGTGGATGAATAACCCAGCCACGCCAAAGAACAGGTTAACGGCTGCATCGATGGCGGCGGAACCGGAGGCAAGGACCGGCGTTTCGGAACAAAAGCGCGAAGGAGGCGAACATGGCCGAAACGGTGATGCTGACGGATCATCAGGCGATCCGCGACTGGGTGGCCGCACGCGCAGGCTCTCCGGCGGTGGTGGATATTTCGCCCGAAGCCGGCACGCAGCCGATGCTGCGCATCGTGTTCGGGCAGCAGGCCTATGAGGATGTCGACCGCCCCGAGCGGCCCGCCAATTCGGGCGGCTTCGATCTGGTCGAATGGGACGAATGGTTCAAGCTGTTCGACAAGGCCCGGCTCGCCATGGTCGTGGCCAGGGACGTTCCGGGGCAGCGCGAGGAGTTCCACGAGTTCGTGCGGCGTCCCGGATAAGCCCAGAGCCTTTCATAGCTACACGGAACCATTCTGCCGGAGCAGGTTTGGGCCAAGGTCGAGGGGTTCGGCGAGGTCGATGTGGTGCATCGGCCGAGGCCGAAGCCCGACGGATTTGGCCCGAAGCGGCCCGGCAGAATGGTCCCGTGTAGCTATGAAAGGCTTGTCTTATGACTTTTGCTGCCGAACGGGCGAAGAAGGGACCGCCGGGAGGGGTAGCAGCCCCTCGTCGGCGGCGAGGGTCGGATCGTTGAAATGCTGACCGTTGACGGGTCGAGCTAGAGTGTGATCGCCCTCGTCTTTCTCTTGAGGCCTGAACGGATACCCGCAGTTCGGCTGCGGACGACAAGCACAGGACAAGCGAAAGATGATGAACGATACCATCGGCGTCGACATCTCGAAAGACCATCTCGACGCCCACCGCATGAGCGATGGCAAAAGCCGCCGCTTTGGCAACGACAAGGCCGGCCATAGAGCATTCCTGGCGTGGCTGGCACAGCCTGACACCCGCATCGTCTACGAACCGACCGGTCCTTATCACCGAGCCTTCGAGCGGAGGCTGGCGGATGGCGGCTTCGCCCTTGTCAAGGTCAATCCGCGTCAGGCAAGGCGCTTCGCCGAGGCCACCGGCCGGCTTGCCAAGACCGACCGGCTCGACGCCGCCATGCTGGCGCGCATGGGGATGTTGCTCGACCTCGAGGCCCGACCGACGCGCGGCCCGCTCCTTAATGATCTCAAGGATCTCTCCATGGCCCGCGAGGCGCTGGTGAAAAACCGCACGGCGGCGAAGAACAGAGCAAAGAACCTGACCTTACCCATCCTCAAGCGTCACAATGGCGAGCAACTCAGGCAGATCGAGCGCCAGCTCGCCGCGATCGAAGTCGAGATCATGAAGCTCATCAAGGCCGATCCTGACCTAGCCAACCGCTTCGACATCCTTGTATCGATCCCCGGCGTCTCGGCCATCACCGCCTTCGCGCTGATCATCGACATGCCCGAACTCGGCACCCTCGAAAACACCCAGGCTGCATCGCTCGCTGGCCTCGCCCCGGTCGCACGCCAGTCTGGAAAATGGACAGGCCGCGCCTTCATCAGAGGCGGTCGGGCCAACGTTCGCCAGGCCCTCTACATGCCGGCCCTCGTCGCCACGCGCTTCAATCCAGACCTCAAGGCAAACTACGATGGGCTCAAGGCCGCCGGCAAAGCCTCCAAGGTCGCCATCACCGCCATCATGCGAAAGCTGATCGTCCTCGCAAACGCACTGCTCAGGGACCACCGCAAATGGGCCCCATAACTTCCTTGACCAAAACGGATACTCTAGGACAAGAAAAAGGCCCCGGCCGGCTTGCGGCTCGGAGCATTTCCGAAAAGGCCAGGCAGCCCGCGGAAGCCTTGCCTATTTCCAGTCGCGGATGTCGACGAAATGTCCCGCGATCGCGGCGGCCGCCGCCATGGCCGGCGAGACCAGATGGGTGCGGCCCTTGAAGCCCTGGCGGCCCTCGAAGTTGCGGTTCGAGGTCGAGGCGCAGCGTTCATGAGGCTTGAGCCGGTCGTCATTCATGGCCAGGCACATGGAGCATCCCGGCTCGCGCCAATCGAAGCCGGCCTCGATGAAGATCTTGTCCAGCCCTTCCGCCTCGGCCTGCGCCTTCACAAGGCCCGAGCCGGGAACGATCATGGCGTTGACGCGCGGATTGACTTGTCTGCCCTTGGCGACGGCCGCCACGGCGCGCAGATCTTCGATGCGCCCGTTGGTGCAGGAGCCGATGAAGACGCGGTCGAGCTCTATGTCCGTGATCTTGGTGCCGGCGGCCAGCCCCATATATTCGAGCGCGCGCTTCTTGGAATTGCGCTTGTTCTCGTCCTCGATCAGGTCCGGGTCCGGCACCTCGCCGGTGACGGCCACCACGTCCTCGGGCGAAGAGCCCCAGGTGACGATGGGCGGCAGCTTGGCGGCATCCAGCACGACCACCTTGTCGAAATGCGCGCCTTCGTCGGACTTCAGCGACTTCCAGTATTCAAGCGCCATGTCCCAGGCCGCGCCCTTCGGCGCGCGGGGCTTGTCCTTCACATAGGCGAAGGTGGTCTCGTCCGGCGCGATCAGGCCGGCACGGGCGCCGCCTTCGATCGACATGTTGCAGACGGTCATGCGGCCTTCCATCGACAGCGAACGGATCGCCTCGCCGGCATATTCGATGACGTAGCCGGTGCCGCCGGCGGTGCCGATCTCGCCGATGATGGCAAGGATGATATCCTTGGCGGTCACGCCCTCGGGCAACTGCCCGTCGACGCGCACCAGCATGTTCTTGGCCTTCTTCTGGATCAGGGTCTGGGTGGCCAGCACGTGCTCCACCTCGGACGTGCCGATGCCGTGCGCCAGGGCGCCGAAGGCGCCGTGGGTGGAGGTGTGGCTGTCGCCGCACACGATGGTCATGCCCGGCAGGGTGAAGCCCTGCTCAGGGCCGATGATGTGGACGATGCCCTGGCGGCGGTCCTTCTCGGAATAGTATTCGACGCCGAAATCGGCGGCGTTCCTGGCCAGCGCCTCGACCTGGATACGGCTTTCCTCGTTCTTGATGCCGTTGACGCGGTCAGGCGAGGTCGGCACGTTGTGGTCGACCACGGCGAGCGTGCGCTCGGGGTGGCGAACCTTGCGGCCGGACATGCGCAGCCCCTCGAAGGCCTGCGGGCTGGTGACCTCGTGCACGAGGTGACGGTCGATATAGAGCAGGCAGGTGCCGTCGGCCTGGCGGTCGACAACGTGGTCGTCAAAGATCTTGTCGTAGAGGGTGCGCGGTGCGCTCATGTGCGTAAATCCGTCGATTCAAAAAATGGAAAGAAGGTGGCCATACCGGAATTCCTGCCGGCCGAAGCGGGACAGGCGAAGGCGGCTAGATAAGTCGGCAGATGGCCGAGCCGGAAACCCACGCGAAGAATCGTGCCGGCAGGCGCTTCTTGTCCTGCAGCACGAAGCCCTTGTAGGACGGGTTTCCGAACAGTTCTTCCATGGCCCGCTCCATAGCAATCTTTTGCCGGATCGGCAATTGCGACCACTATAGCACCTGGAAGACAAAGGTCTTCACCAGCGCCTCGGGATCGGCGACGGCATAGCAGCGGAACCACGGGCTTTCCTCCGCCAGGCGCCATTTTTGTCCTTGCTCCAGCTCGTCGAAGAGCGGCTGGAAACCGCCGCTTTCGAATACCTGGTCGCGAACCGTGAAGATGGCGTGGCCTCCCCTGCGCGTGATGCGGACCAGTTCGCGCAGGCCCGATGCCGGCGCGTGGCCCATGGTGAACACGCCGGTGGAGAAGAAGGCGCGGAAATGACCGTCCGGCCAGGGCAGCGGCCCGCCGAGCACGGCCTGCTTCAACTCGCCATAGGCGTTGCGCGTGGCGGCGACGGCCAGCATCTCCTGCGACAGGTCCAGTCCGGAAATGTCGGCATAGCCCAGCGCCTTGAGCTGCGGTCCGGTGAGGCCGGTGCCGCAGCCCGCATCCAGCAGCGGCCCCTCGTCAGCCGGCACATGCCGAGCCACCCAGGCCGCGATCAGGAAGGGCAGCAGGTAGCCGAGCGCGGCGGTCTCGCTGTCATAGCTCGCCGCCCAGGCAGCGTAGGCGGCCGAAAGCCCCTCGGACGTCGTCGCCGAGTAGACGGAATCCAGTGCCGCGTTCGCCTTGTCCAGCACGACGCCGGCATTGCTTCTCTCCGGTTCCATCGGCTCCTCCCTGCCGGCAAGGGTGAGGCCGGCGCCGCCTTGCGTCAAGACCGCGCGTGCTGCCGCCTGAGGCGCCTTTCCAGCGCCCTGAGCGCCAGCGACAAGCCGACGGTGAGGATCAGGTAGATATAGGCGACGATGGAATAGGTCTCGAAGAAACGGAACGAGCCGGAGGCGTAGATCTTGCCCATCTGGGTGATGTCGGCGACGCCGAGCACCGAGACCAGCGACGAGTCCTTGACCATGGCGACGAAATCATTGCCGAGCGGCGGCAGGATGGTGCGGATCGCCTGCGGGAACACGATCAGCCGGAAGCGCTGCAGGCGCGAGAGCCCGAGCGCCTTCGCAGCCTCGATCTGGCCGATCTCGACCGACTGGATGCCGGCGCGGAACACTTCCGCGATGAAGGCCGAATAGCCGATGGTGAGCGCCATGATCGCGCGCCACAGCAACGATATGTCGCGCACGATGAGCGCGTCCATCCAGCCGGCCTGCTGCAAGGGCGCGGTGACGAAATTCCACCCGGCGACAAAGGCCGGCGCACCGGCAAAGGCGATCCAGAACAGCAGCACCAGGATCGGCACGCCCCGGATGATCTCGACATAGAAGCGGGCGATCTGGCGCAGCCAGGCCGAGCCCGACAGCGCCATCAGCGCCACGCCAAGGCCGAGGGCCGCGGCCAGCGCAAAACCGACCACAGTGACGAAGACGGTGATGCCGATACCCTTGGCGACAGTGGCAAAGACCTGGCGATAGAGGTCGCTTCCCGCAATACCCACGGCCGCGACAACCGCGATGGCCACGGCCACGGCCAGCCACCAGGGGAATTCGGGCTTTTGAGCGCGCGCCGGCGGCTGCATGCCGAAGCCTCAGCCGCCGAAAGGCTGGAAGGTGCGAGGAAATGGACGCAACGCGCGCTTTCGCTTCACATCGGGTGCGCGAGGCATCCGCGTCTCACTCGCCCATCTTGTAGTCGAGGAACCACTTCCTGTTCAGCGCCTCGATGGCGCCATCCACCTTCATGGCGGCAATGGCGGCATTGACAGGGGCGACGAGGTCGGAGCCCTTGGGGAAGATGAAGCCGAAGTCCTCGGTGCCGAGCGGGCCGCCGATCAGCTTGAGCTTGCCGTCTGAAGCATCGACATAGCCCTTGCCGGCGGTCGAATCGGTCAGCACCACATCGACGTCCCCCACCTTCAGCGCCTGCACGCTGGCGCCGAAGGTCTCGAACAGCTTTATCCTGGGGTTCTGCTCGTTGCCGTCGAGCACGCTGTAGACGGCGGTGTAGAAGGGCGAGGTGCCTGCCTGCGCGCCGACCAGCCCGTCCTTGAAGGCGGCGAAGCTCTTGGCGTCGGTGAAGCGGTTTTCGTCGCCGCGCACCAGCATGAACTGCTCGTTGCGCATATAGGGCTCGGAGAAATCCACCTTGGCCTTGCGTTCGTCGTTGATGGTGATTCCGGTCATGCCGATGTCGTACTGATGGTCGGACACCGCCTGGATCATCGCGTCCCACGAGGTGTTCTGGTACTCTGCCTGGAAGTTGAGCCGCCTGGCGATCTCGTCCATCGCGTCATATTCCCAGCCGATCTGCTTGCCGGTCTTGGGATCGACGAATTGCAGCGGCGGATAGGCGTTTTCCGTGACGACGACGACCTTCCGGCCGGCCAGGTCGGGAAGGTCCTGCGCAAAGGCGGCAAGCGGCGCAAACAACAGCGCGGCGAGGGCCGCAAGCAGCAGTTTCGTTCTGGTCATGGCAATTCCCCCGAAAATGGCGCCAGCCTTTCCGGCGGCGACGGCTGCTTCGACTTTAGCCGCCCGCCGGCACCTTTCAAGACGGCCCGATGCGCCGCCGGTGCGCTATGCGCATGAAAAAAGGCGGCCGAAGCCGCCTTTTCGAGATGGTTTTTGCGCAGGGCTTATTCGGCGGCCTTCTCGGCAGCCGCCTTCTCGGCGGCGTCCTGTGCGGCCTTCTCGGCGGCCAGAGCCTCGGCAGCGGCCACCTTCTCGGCCTCGATCCGTGCCCTTTCGGCGTTCAGCGCGTCGCGCTCGGCCTCGTTCAGGCGGCGCGCACGCGCGCCCGTGTTCTCCGAGATGCGGGCCGACTTGCCGCGACGGTCGCGCAGGTAGTAGAGCTTGGCGCGGCGCACCTTGCCGCGGCGCACGATCTCGACGCCCTCGACCATCGGCGAATAGACCGGGAACACACGCTCCACGCCCTCGCCGTAGGAAATCTTGCGGACGGTGAAATTCTCCTGGAAGCCGGAGCCGGAACGGGCGATCACGACGCCCTCATAGGCCTGCACGCGGGTGCGGGTGCCTTCCGTGACGCGCACGTTGACGCGGACGGTGTCGCCGGGCTGGAATTCGGGAAGCTTGCGCTTGGCTTCGATCTTGGCGGCCTGCTCGGCCTCGATCTGACGGAGGATATCCATCTCAAAATCCACTTCTTGTTCTTCCGACAGCCAGAGCGCCCGACGCTCGCCTCGCAGTCTCGCGGGACAAAATCCCGAGGACCGCTTGGTTATGCCTTTTGCCGGCTGGCATCAGGCAGGGGCGGCTACACCGTCACTGTTGACGGGCCCCGCAGGATTCTTCCCGCAGGTTCAGCGGCCACATAGCGCCATTTGCGCCATTTGTCACGCCTCGCCGCAGCTTTATTTGCGGCCGCGCGCTTTCGCTTTGGCCTTGCGCGAAAGATGTAGGCTTTCTAGACCTTTCAGGGGAACTTTTCCACGGGCAACACCATGCTTCTTCTCGACGCGATCACGCTGTTTCTCGCGGGCGTGCTTTCCGGCGCGGTCAACGCGGTCGCGGGCGGCGGCACCTTCCTGGCTTTCGGCGCGCTGACGCTGGTGGGCGTCGCCCCGATCACGGCCAACGCCACCTCCTCCGTCGCCCAGCTTCCCGGCTACGTCACCTCCACCCTCGCCTACTGGAGCGACATCACCCGCATGTGGCGCGGCGCGCTTCTGCTCTGCCTTGCTTCGGCGGCAGGCGCGCTGGCCGGCGCGCTGATCCTGCTTTCGCTCGACAACCCGTCATTCCGGGCAATGGTGCCGTGGCTGCTGATCGCCGCCACCGTCCTGTTCGCGGCCGGGCCGCGCCTGAAGCCGAAGCCCCGGCCGGATGCCGGCGCGCACGCCGGCTCGCGCATCGGCGCCCTCATCCAGTTCACGGCGTCCATCTATGGCGGCTTCTTCGGCGCGGGCATGGGCGTGATGATGCTGGCCACGCTCGGTCTGACCGAGAACGGCGACTACCACAAGCTCAACGCGCTGAAGAACATGCTGTCCATCGTCATCGCGGCGGTGGCGATTATCGTCTTCGTCTCGGGCGGGGTGGTGGCATGGCCGCAGGCGGCGGCCATGGTGCCGGGCGTGGCGCTCGGCGGCTATGGCGGCGTGTGGCTGGCCCGGCGCGTGCCGCAGCCCATCCTGCGCGGCTTCGTGATCGCCGTGGGCCTGCTGCTGGCGTTCTATTATTTCGTGCGGGGCTGATCCGGCGAAAAAAGGTCCGGCCGCCGCTCCGCCGTCAGCCGCTCCGCCTGCTCGCGCCGCCAGGCGGCGATCCTGGCGTGGTTGCCGGAAACCAGCACTTCCGGGATCGTGCGGCCCTCGAATTCCTGTGGGCGCGTGTAGTGCGGATGCTCCAGCAGGCCGTTCTCGAAGCTCTCCTCCTCGCCGGAGCGCTCGTTGCCCATAACGCCCGGCAGCAGCCGCACCACGGCATCGAGCAGCACCAGCGCCGCCGGCTCGCCGCCCGACAAGATGAAATCGCCGATCGAGACCTCCTCCAGGCCGCGCGCCTCGATGAGGCGCTGGTCGACGCCCTCGAAACGCCCGCACAGGATGACGGCGCCTGGGCCGGCGGCCAGTTCTCGCACCCTGGCCTGCGTCAACGGCCTGCCGCGCGGGCTCATCAGCAGGCGCGGGCGGGGATCTCCGGGCGGCGAGGCATGGTCGACGGCACGCGCCAGAACGTCGGCGCGCATGACCATGCCGGCGCCGCCGCCGGCCGGCGTGTCGTCCACCGTCCGGTGGCGGTCGGTGGCGAAATCGCGGATCTGGACCGTCTCCAGCGACCACGTTCCCGCCTCCAGCGCCTTGCCGGCCAGCGACAGGCCGAGCGCGCCGGGAAACATTTCCGGATAGAGCGTCAGCACCGAGGCCCGGAACATCACCGGTTGCCTCCGGCATCCTTGGGCCCGCGCGGGCGGCTTTTGCGCATGTCGAAGCCTTCGGGACCGGGTTCTTCGTCATCCTCGACCAGGCCCGCCGCGTGCCTGTCGATGCGGACATATCCCCCGGCGACCGAGACTTCCGGCACGGCCGCCTTGGAAAACGGGATCAGCACGCCTTTGCGGCCGTCCAGCGTCAGGTCGAGTATGTCGCCGCCGCCGAAATTCTGCACGGCCGCGACCTTGCCGACCGCCGCGCCATCCTCGTCCTTCACCGCAAGCCCGACCAGATCGGCGTGATAGAACTCGTCCTCCTCCTCGTCGGGCAGGGCCGAACGGTCGACGAACAGTTCCGTGCCGGTCAATGCCTCGGCCGCGCTGCGGTCGTCCACGCCCTTGAAGCGCACGACCACCACCGTACCGGCCGGCCGGATGTCGACGATCTCGAAGGCGCGGCCGTCCTTATCATGGAGCGGCCCGTAGTCGCCCAGCGCCAACGGGTCCCCGGTGAATGTCTTGACGCGCAACTCGCCCCGGATGCCGTGGGCCGCGCCGATCACGGCCATCTGGATGGAATTTTCAGGTTTTGGCATCGCCTCGCTTCACCGCCTGCTAACCGGGTAAGTCGATACTGACTTAGTTTAATCGGGTCCCGACTGCCAATGCAGGAATTCCTCATCTGCGCCAAGCCCGACTTGCAAGCCGCGCGCGAAAGCTGGCTGAAGGCGCTGGCGGGCGAGCGCCGGCTCTCGGCGCTGACGGTGGAAGCCTATGAGCGCGACACGCGACAGTTCCTGCAATTCCTGACCGGCCATTGCGGCGGCTCGCCCGGCATCGCCGACATTGCCGACCTCAGGCCGGCCGACCTGCGCGCCTTCCTCGCCTCGCGCCGGCAAAGGGGGGCCGGCCCTCGCACGCTGGGGCGCGGACTTGCCGGCGTTCGCTCTTTCCTGCGCTTTCTCGAGCGACGCGGCCTCGTCAATGCGGCGGGTGCGACGGCGCTGCGCGCGCCGAAGCAACCCAAATCTCTGCCCAAGCCGTTGACTGCACCGGATGCCAGGCGTGTCGTCTCTGCCGATGGGCAACTGGCCGAGGAGCCCTGGATCGCGGCGCGCAACGCGGCGGTGCTGACCCTGCTCTATGGCGGCGGACTGCGCATCTCGGAAGCGCTCGGCCTCGACGGTGCCGATCTTGCTTCGGCCGACGAGACGGTGCTGCGAATCACCGGCAAGGGCGGCAAGACGCGGCTGGTGCCGGTGCTGCCGGTCGCTTTCAGGGCTGTCGCAGAATATCGCAGGCTCTGCCCCTATCATCTCGGCGCGGGCGAGCCGCTGTTTCGCGGCGCGCGCGGCGGCGCGCTCAACCCAGCCATCGTGCAACGGGAGATGGCGAAACTGCGCTCGGCGCTGAACCTGCCCGAAACGGCGACGCCGCATGCGCTGCGGCATTCCTTCGCCACGCATCTGCTGGGGCGCGGCGGCGACCTGCGCACCATCCAGGAACTGCTCGGCCACGCCAGCCTGTCGACCACGCAAATCTATACCGGCGTCGATACCGCGCGGCTCCTGGAGATTTACGAATCCGCCCACCCGCGCGCCTGAGTTCCCCTCGGCATCAGGGCAATTTGACGTTGCCTGTTAACCGTTCGGCCGTCTTTTGCAGCTAGAAGACAGGCATGAGACGCATCATGGCCATGGCAGATCGCGCGGCGCTCCTGTCGTTCAGGGGGCTGGTTGCGCTCAACCTTCTGTTTTTCTTCTGCTTCCTGCTGGTGGCCCTGATCGCCGCCCGCACGGTCGACGCCGCCCCGCAGGTCGTGCAGGCCGCCGACCATGTGTTGTCGCCTGTCGCGACACAGGGCGACCCCACCCGCAAAGAGTGATTTTCCCTCCGCGTCCGCCTTTGCTATCCTTTCACCCCATCTGACCGTGGCGAGAAGGAGAAAAGCATGACGAAAGCACTGATCGTGGCCGCGTCGCTCGGCCTCTCCATATCGGCCGTCCATGCCTGCGACTTCATGCGGACCGCGCAGGATGCCAAGACCGACCGTACCGTCGTCGCCAGCGTGAACGTGGACAAGGCCGCTCCGATGTCCGTACCGGACGCCAAAATCGTGTTGCCGCACAAGGCCGCATCCGCGCAGCAACCGGACGGGAAAATCGCCGACTGACGCTTTTTCTCTGCTTCGGGCGGCGCCCCTCCGGGAACGAAGCATGTCCCCGGAGGGCGTTGCCGTCCGCCTTCGGCCCGCAAATTGAAACCCGATCCTCCATCAGGCGTTGATGGCGATTGACGCCGTCACTCGATGGAGGACTTCATGGCCACGAACCCCAACCGCCCGGACCCCAACGATCCGCGCCTGACGGACCCGCTCAATCCGATCCCGGGCCCTTCCACCAATGATCCGCGCCTCGACGACCCCGTTCCAGCGCAGGCGCGCGGAAGCGGCAGCATATGGATGATGGCTCTGGCGGTGATCGTGCTGGCGATCATTGCCTATTATGTCTTCTGGCGCAGCGCGCCTTATGAAAACCCGCCCGCCGAACAGCCGGCAGCCGGCCAGTCCGCCCCGGCTCCTTCGCCACCGGCCCAGCCGGCCGCGCCCGCGGCTCCGGCACAACCTGCTCCGACGCAGGCGCCCACCATGCAGCCGGCAAAGCCCGCCGAGCCCGCAGCCCCGGCACAACCGGCGCCGGCACCTGCACAGCCGGCCCAATAGGCGCCAAATGGAATAAGGCCCGCCATATCGGCGAGCCTTATTCCTGCAGTCAGATGTGGATCGGCTTGAAGAAGGCGGCCAACGCGGCCTCCTTCACCGCCTCCGACATGGTCGGGTGTGCGTGGCAGGTGCGGGCGAGATCCTCGGCCGAGCCGCCGAACTCCATCAGAACCGCCGCCTCGTGGATCATCTCGCCGGCGCCGAAGCCGACGATGTGGACACCGAGCACCCGGTCGCTCTTCTTGTCGGCCAGGATCTTCACGAAGCCGTCCGTGTGCAGCATGGCGCGCGCCCGGCCATTGGCGGTGAAGGGGAACTTGCCGACCTTGTAGTCGATGCCTGCCTTCTTCAGCTCTTCCTCGGTCTTGCCGACGGAGGCCACTTCGGGGCTCGTATAGACGACGCTCGGAATGACGTCGTAGTTCACATGACCGGCCTGGCCCGCGATGCGCTCGGCCACGGCCACGCCCTCGTCCTCGGCCTTGTGGGCCAGCATCGGCCCGGCCACCACGTCGCCGATGGCCCAGATGCCGGGCACATTGGTGGCGAGATGCGCGTCGGTCTTGACGCGGCCGCGCTCGTCCGTCGCCACGCCGGCCTCCTTCAGGCCCAGTTCGTCGGCATAGGCCCGGCGTCCGGTGGCGACCAGAACCACATCGGCTTCGATGTTTTCGGCGTTCCCGCCCTTCACCGGCTCGAAGGTGACGGTCGCCCCCTTCTTCTCCTTCTTCACGCCGGTCACCTTGGCGCCGAGCTTGAAGACAAAGCCCTGCTTGCCGAGCATGCGCTGGAACTGTTTTGCGACCTCGCCGTCCATGCCGCCGAGGATGGTGTCGAGGAACTCCACCACGGTGACCTTGGCGCCCAGGCGCGCCCAGACAGACCCCAGCTCCAGCCCGATGACGCCGCCGCCGACCACAACCATGGTTTCCGGCACCTTGGGCAGCTCCAGCGCGCCGGTGGAGGAGACGATCGTCTTTTCGTCGAAGTCGACCTTGACGCCCGGAATGCCGGCAACCTCAGACCCGGTGGCGATGACGATGTTCTTCGCCTCGATCTCCTCGGCCTTGCCGTCCGTGCCGGTGACGGAAACCTTGCCCGCCGAAACCACCTTGCCGGTGCCGCGGAAGGTGTCGATCTTGTTCTTCTTGAACAGGAAGGCGACGCCGGCCACGTTGGCCGCCACCGTGGTGTCCTTGTGCGCCAGCATCTTCGCGAGATTGAGCTTCGGCTGCACCTCGACGCCCAGCGTGTCGAAGGAATGACCGGCCTCGGCAAACATCTCCGAGGCATGCAGCAGCGCCTTCGAGGGGATGCAGCCAATATTCAGGCAGGTGCCGCCGAAGGTCTCGCGCTTCTCCACCACGGCCACCTTGAGACCGAGCTGGGCAGCCTTGATGGCGCACACATAGCCGCCCGGTCCCGAGCCGATCACCACCACGTCATAAGCCATATTCTTGTCCCTCTTTACGGCGAAGACCGGCTGCGGCGCGCCAGGCCGGTCTTCATCGGTTCAGCATTCAAAAGGCTGGTGCAAAGCGCCCGTCAAAGATCCAGGACCAGACGCTCCGGATCCTCCAGGCTTTCCTTGACGCGCACCAGGAAGGTGACGGCTTCCTTGCCGTCGACGATGCGGTGATCGTAGGAAAGCGCCAGGTACATCATCGGGCGGATGACGATCTGGCCGCCGATGACCACCGGGCGCTCCTGGATCTTGTGCATGCCGAGGATACCCGACTGGGGGGCATTGAGGATCGGCGTGGACATCAGCGAGCCGTAGACGCCGCCGTTGGAGATGGTGAAGGTGCCGCCCTGCATGTCGGCGACCGAGAGCTTGCCGTCGCGCGCGGCTATGCCGAGGCGGCCGATTTCCTTCTCGATCCCGGCGATCGACATGGCGTCGGCGTCACGCACCACCGGCACGACAAGGCCCTTGTCGGTGCCGACGGCCACGCCAATATGAGCGTAGTTCTTGTAGATGATGTCGGTGCCGTCGATCTCGGCGTTGACCGCCGGAATCTCCTTCAGCGCATGGGTCACGGCCTTGGTGAAGAAGCCCATGAAGCCGAGCTTCACGCCGTGCTTCTTCTCGAACACGTCCTTGTACTTGGCGCGCAGGTCCATCACCGCCTTCATGTCCACCTCGTTGAAGGTGGTGAGCATGGCAGCAGTGCTTTGGGCGTCCTTCAGTCGGCGCGCAATGGTCTGGCGCAGCTTGGTCATGCGCACGCGCTCCTCGCGCGGCGCATCCTCGGCCGACGAAGGCGCGCGTGCCACGGCCGGCACGGCCCTGGGCGTCTCGGCCGGCTGCGAGGGCGCGCCTTGAGCGAGCGCGTCCAGCACGTCGCCCTTCAGCACCTGGCCGCGCTTGCCTGAGCCGGAGACCTGGTCCACCGAAATATTCGCCTCGGCGAGCAGCTTGGCGGCGGAAGGTGCCGGCGGCATCGTGCGCGCCTCGATGGCCCCTTCCCCTGCGACCTTGGCCGACTGGGCGGCGGCTTCCTTGGTGGTGGAGGCCGCGGTCGGCGCCGATGCCTGCGCCACGGCCGTGTCCTGCCTGGGCTGCGGCGCGGCCTTGGCGCCGCCTTCGACGATGGTGCCGAGGATGGCGCCGACGCCGACGGTCTCGCCCTCCTTGACGGTAATTTCGCCCAGCGCGCCGGCGGCCGCGGCGGGCACCTCGATCGTCACCTTGTCGGTTTCAAGCTCGACCAGCGGCTCGTCGGCGGCGATCGCCTCGCCCACCTTCTTGAACCATTTGCCGACAGTCGCCTCGGTAACGGATTCGCCGAGAGTGGGAACCTTGATTTCGGTGGCCATGTGTAGCTTCCGTTCCTTTATGTCTATTCGCCGAGTGCGTCTTCGAGCAGCGCAGCAAGTTGTGCCAGATGCTTCGACATCAGGCCAGTCGCCGGCGAAGCGGCGGCGGGGCGGCCAGTGTAGCGCACGCGCTGGTGCTTGGCGTCGATATGGGCGAGAACCCATTCCAGATAGGGGTCGATGAACGACCAGGCGCCCATGTTCTTGGGCTCTTCCTGGCACCACACCATCTCCGCGTTGCGGAAGCGCGACAGCTCGGTGATCAGCGCCTTGGCCGGGAACGGATAGAGCTGCTCGACGCGCAGCAGATAGATGTCGTCGATGCCGCGCTTCTCCCGCTCCTCGTAAAGGTCGTAGTAGACCTTGCCCGAGCACAGCACGACACGGCGGATCTTGGAATCCTTGACCAGCTTGATCGGCTCGTTGCCCAGATATTGCGCGTCGTCCCACAGCAGCCGGTGGAAAGAGCTTTCGCCCGACAGTTCGGCGATGGTCGAAACGGCGCGCTTGTGGCGCAGCAGCGACTTCGGCGTCATCAGGATCAGCGGCTTGCGGAAATCGCGCTTCAACTGCCGGCGCAGGATGTGGAAATAATTCGCCGGCGTCGTGCAGTAGGCGACCTGCATGTTGTCTTCCGCACACAATTGCAGGAAGCGCTCCAGGCGTGCCGAGGAGTGCTCCGGCCCCTGGCCCTCATAGCCGTGCGGCAGCAGGCAGACGAGGCCCGACATGCGCAGCCATTTGCGCTCGCCGGACGAGATGAACTGGTCGAACACCACCTGCGCGCCGTTGGCGAAGTCGCCGAACTGGGCTTCCCACATGGTGAGAGCCTTGGGCGCGGACAGGCTGTAGCCGTATTCGAAGCCGAGCACGGCCTCTTCGGACAGCATGGAGTTGATGACCTCGTAGCCGGCCTGGGCCGGCGACAGATTGTTCAAGGGTATGTAACGGGTCTCGTCGCGCTGGTCGTAGAGCACCGAATGGCGCTGCGAGAAGGTGCCACGCTCGGAATCCTGGCCAGACAGGCGCACCGGATTGCCGTCGAGCAGGATGGCGCCGAAAGCCAGCGCCTCGGCCGTCGACCAGTCGATGCCTTCGCCGGTCTCGATCGCATTGCGGCGGTTGTCGAGGAAACGCTGGATGGTGCGGTGCACCTCGAAATCCTTCGGCACCTCGGTCAGCTTCCTGCCGATCTCCTTCAGGGCCTTGACCGGCACGGCGGTCTTGCCCCGGCGCAGCTCGTCCTGATGGTCGGCAACGCGCAGGCCCGACCAGACGCCGTCGAGCCAATCGGCCTTGTTGGGCTTGTAGGACTGCCCGGCCTCCCATTCCGCTTCCAGATGGGCGCGCCAATCGGCCTTCATGCGGTCGATGTCTTCCTGGGTCAGGAGACCCTCGGAAATCAGCCTGGCGCTATAGAGCTGAAGCGCGGTCTGGTGGGCGCGGATGGCACGATACATGATCGGCTGGGTGAAGGCCGGCTCGTCGCCCTCGTTGTGGCCGAAGCGGCGATAGCAGAACATGTCCACCACCACCGGCTTGTGGAACTTCATGCGGAATTCGGTGGCCACCTTGGCGGCGAAGACCACGGCCTCCGGGTCGTCGCCATTGACGTGGAAGATCGGCGCCTCGATCATCTTGGCCACGTCGGACGGATAGGGCGACGAGCGCGAATAGCGCGGATTGGTGGTGAAACCGATCTGGTTGTTGATGATGAAATGGACCGTACCGGCGACGCGATGTCCCCTCAGGCCGGAAAGTCCGAGGATTTCCGCCACCACGCCCTGCCCGGCGAACGCGGCGTCGCCGTGGATGAGCAGCGGCATCACCTTGGCCCGTTCCTCCAGCGGCACGATTTCTTCGCGCGAGCGGCCGTAGATCTGGTCCTGCTTGGCGCGGGCCTTGCCCATCACCACGGGATCGACGATCTCCAGATGAGAAGGATTGGCGGTCAGCGACAGGTGCACCTTGTTGCCGTCGAACTCGCGGTCCGACGAGGCGCCGAGGTGGTATTTGACGTCGCCGGAGCCCTCCACTTCGTCGGGCGCGTAGGAGCCGCCCTTGAATTCGTGGAAGATGGCGCGATGGGGCTTGGCCATCACCTGGGAGAGCACGTTGAGGCGGCCGCGATGGGCCATGCCCAGCACGATCTCCTCCATGCCGAGCTGGCCGCCGCGCTTGACGATCTGCTCCAGCGCGGGGATCAGGGATTCGCCGCCATCCAGGCCGAAGCGCTTGGTGCCCTTGTATTTGATGTCGATGAACTGCTCGAAGCCTTCCGCCTCGATCAGCTTGTGCAGGATCGCCTTCTTGCCCTCGGCGGTAAAGGAGATTTCCTTGTCGGCGCCTTCGATGCGCTCCTGGATCCAGGCTTTCTCCTCAGGGTCGGAGATGTGCATGAACTCCACGCCCAGCGTCGAGCAATAGGTGCGGGTCAAGATATCCAGCATCTGCCGGACGGTGCCGAATTCCAGCCCCAGCACGTTGTCGAGGAAGATGGGCCGGTCATAGTCGGCTTCGGTGAAGCCGTAATTCTGCGGCGACAGCTCGTTATAGTCCTCGAGCTGGCTGGCGATGCCCAGCGGATCGAGATTGGCGTGCAGGTGGCCGCGCATGCGGAAGGCGCGGATCATCATGATGGCATGCACGGAATCGCGCGCGGCCTGATGAACTTCCGCCTCGGACAGCATGGCTCCGGCAGCCTGCGCCTTTTCCGCGAGCTTGCCCTTGACCTTCTTTTCGATGGCCTTCTCGACCAGCCCCCAATTGCCGTCGAACGCCGAAACCAGTTCGCCATTGGCCGTGAGCGGCCAGCCGGGCTTCTTCCACGAAGCGCCCCGGGCGTTGTTCCTGACGTCGGCGGCGTCGTCCTTCAGCGATGCGAAGAAGTCCTGCCATTCCGGATCGACGGATGCGGGGTCGTCCTCATAAGCGGCATAAAGCGCCTCGATATAGTCGGCGTTGCCGCCGTAGAGGAACGAGGTGAGTGCGAATTGATCGTTGGCGTGGTCTTGTCTCGACATATCGCTTTTGAAGCCCCTGCTTCAACTCCTGAACCGTGAACGGCTATGCTGCCGATGAGGCCGGCCCTATCGGCCGCCCTGCGAAATCTGCCCCTCCTTGTCATTCGCGCCGGGCAGGAGGACCGCCCGGCGCGTCAATCAGCCCTTGATGGCTTCGACCAGGGTCGTCCCCAATCGCGCCGGCGATGGCGACACCTTGATGCCGGCCGCCTCCATCGCCGCGATCTTGTCTTCCGCACCGCCCTTGCCGCCGGAAATCACCGCGCCGGCGTGACCCATGGTGCGGCCGGGAGGAGCGGTGCGACCGGCGATGAAGCCTGCCATCGGCTTCCTGCGGCCGCGCTTGGCCTCGTCGCGCAGGAACTGCGCGGCATCTTCCTCGGCGGAACCGCCGATCTCGCCGATCATGATGATCGACTTGGTCTCCTCGTCGGCAAGGAACATTTCCAGCACGTCGATGAACTCCGTACCCTTCACCGGATCGCCGCCGATACCGACGGCCGTGGTCTGGCCGAGGCCGACATTGGTGGTCTGGAAGACCGCCTCATAGGTAAGTGTTCCCGAGCGCGAAACAACGCCGACGGAGCCCTTCCTGAAGATGTTGCCGGGCATGATGCCGATCTTGCATTCGTCCGGCGTCAGAATGCCCGGGCAATTGGGCCCGAGCAGGCGCGACTTGGACCTGTCGAGCCTGGCCTTGACACGCACCATGTCCATGACCGGGATGCCCTCGGTGATGCAGACGATGAAGGGGATTTCTGCCTCGATGGCCTCGATGATGGCATCGGCGGCGCCTGCCGGCGGCACATAGACGACCGAGGCGGTGGCGCCGGTCTTTTCCTTGCCTTCGGCGACGCTGGCGAAGATCGGCAGGGCCTCGCCCTTCGAGCCGTGCCAGGTTTCGCCACCCTTCTTCGGATGAATGCCGCCCACCATCTTGGTGCCGTGATAGGCAAGCGCCTGCTCGGTGTGGAAGGTGCCGGTCTTGCCGGTCAGGCCCTGAACGAGAACCTTGGTGTTCTTGTCGATGAGAATGGACATCAGCTCAGTTTCCCTTCACCGCCGCCACGATCTTCTTGGCTGCGTCGTCCAGATCGTCCGCCGAGATGACGTTTAGGCCGCTCTCGTCGATGATCTTCTTGCCCAGTTCGACATTGGTGCCTTCCAGCCGCACCACCAGCGGCACCTTCAGGCCGACTTCCCTGACCGCGGCCACCACGCCCTCGGCGATGACGTCGCACTTCATGATGCCGCCGAAAATGTTGACGAGGATGCCTTTGACGGCCGGATCGGCAGTGATGATCTTGAAGGCGGCCGTCACCTTCTCCTTGCTCGCGCCGCCGCCGACGTCGAGGAAGTTCGCCGGCTCGGCGCCATAGAGCTTGATGATGTCCATGGTCGCCATGGCGAGGCCTGCGCCGTTGACCATGCAGCCGATGTCGCCCTCCAGCGCCACATAGGCGAGGTCGTATTTCGACGCCTCGATCTCCTTCTCGTCCTCCTCCGTGGTGTCGCGAAGCTCAACCACGTCGGGATGACGGAAAAGCGCATTGTTGTCGAACGACACCTTGGCGTCGAGAACGCGCAGGTGACCGTTCGTCATGACGATCAGCGGGTTGACCTCGAGCAGGCTCATGTCCTTTTCGACGAAGGCCTTGTAGAGCGCCGGGAACAGTTTCTCGCCGTCGGCCGCCGCGGCGCCCGAAAGCTTCAGCGCCGTATTCAGCTTGCCGGCATCGCCGACGGTGACGCCCTTTTCCGGATCGATGGCGACGGTGATGATCTTTTCCGGCGTGTCGTGTGCCACCGTCTCGATATCCATGCCGCCCTCGGTGGAAACCACGAAGGCGACGCGGCCGACCGTGCGATCCACCAGGATCGAGAGATACAGTTCGCGGTCGATGTCGGCGCCATCCTCTATGTAGAGGCGGTTGACCTGCTTGCCGGCCGGCCCGGTCTGCTTGGTGACGAGGGTGTGGCCCAGCATCTCGCCGACATTGGCCACGACCTCCTCGACCGACTTCGCCAGCCGCACGCCGCCCTTGGCGTCGGGGGAAAGCTCCTTGAACTTGCCCTTGCCGCGCCCGCCGGCATGGATCTGGCTCTTCACCACGTAGAGCGGCCCCGGCAGCTTCCTGGCGGCGGCTTCAGCCTCGCCGGCCTTGAAGACCGGAACACCTTCCGCGACTGGCGCGCCGAACCCCTTGAGAAGCTGCTTGGCCTGATACTCGTGAATGTTCATGGCAACTTCTCCAGCGTTACTTGTTGGCCAGTTGCGGAGCGATGCCGACGCAGGCCTCGGTGAGCCCCTGGACGGCGGCCACCGACTTGTCGAACATCTTCTGCTCGGCCTTGTTGAAGTCGAGCTCGATGACGCGCTCGACGCCGTTGGCGCCGATCACCACCGGCACGCCGACATACATGTCCTTGAGGCCATACTGGCCGTTGAGGTGGGCCGCGCAGGGCAGCACACGCTTCTTGTCCTTGAGGTAGCTCTCGGCCATGGCGATGGCCGAGGCGGCCGGCGCGTAATAGGCCGAGCCGGTCTTGAGCAGGCCGACGATCTCGCCACCGCCCTTGCGGGTGCGCTCCACGATGGCGTCGAGCTTCTCCTGGCTGGTCCAGCCCATCTTGACGAGGTCGGGCAGCGGGATGCCGGCGACGGTGGAGTAGCGCACCATCGGCACCATGTCGTCGCCATGGCCGCCGAGCGTCATGGCCGAAACGTCCTCGACAGACACCTTGAATTCATCGGCCAGGAAATAGCGGAAGCGGGCGGAATCGAGCACGCCGGCCATGCCGACCACATGGCTCCTGGGCAGGCCGGAGAACTTCTGCAGCGCCCAGACCATGGCATCGAGCGGGTTGGTGATGCAGATGACGAAGGCGTTGGGCGCGTATTTCTTGATGCCGGCGCCGACCTGCTCCATGACCTTCAGGTTGATGCCAAGCAGGTCGTCGCGGCTCATGCCGGGCTTGCGCGGCACGCCGGCGGTGACGATGCACACGTCCGCGCCCTCGATGCCGGCGTAGTCGTTGACGCCGGTGAGCCGCGAGTCGAAGCCGTCCACCGGCGAGGACTGGGCGATGTCGAGCCCCTTGCCCTGCGGGATGCCTTCGGCAATGTCGAACAGAACCACGTCGCCGAGGTCTTTCAGGCCGATCATATGGGCGAGCGTGCCGCCGATCATGCCCGAGCCGATGAGCGCTATCTTGTTGCGTGCCATGTCAGGATCATTCCCTTTGCTGAGGCGACGCCGGGGCGGCGTCGAAGGAGAAGCCGATGCGGCGCGGGCTCCCGCGCAAATTCGCCGCACCCCATAGCCCTCGTTCCAAAATTTTTCAAACGGTTATTTCGATCCCAGTATTTTCAATCGGTTATAAAGATCGGGATTTACGTAAACGTAAAATATCCAGGCCGCATCGCAGGCGGCAGGCTTTGCAGCCTATTGCACGGGCGCGCCGAATGCAAAGCACTCCCGCCCAACGATGACACGCTTGTGATTATCCGGTCGAAATTGCCGGCGACATGCCGCCGTGCGGCCTCCCCCGAAAGACCGGGCCGGTCGCGGCGAAGGGATCCGAGTGCCGGCAGCGCGACGAAGTCCCGGCCATATCAGACGCCCGCAGATCGGCCGCCTGCGAGCAAGCCAGCCTGCCGGGAGCAAACCGCCGCATGCAGGTTTCCATCTTCGTCGCGCAAATCGCCTCGGAGCAGGCGCGCCGCAATGGAACGAATCTGGTGGAACGAACCGCCGCACGGCAAGAACCTGGGCGAAGACCGCCATGCACCCGTCGCATGGCGTTTTACCGTCCGGAGACGGAAGCAATACCCCCCGATCGGCATGGGCCGTATCGAGGGGATGCCGATCGACAGCCGAGCAACCCGCTTCGCCGCCCCGGATAACGTGGCGGCCGGCGATCTCGGCACCTTTGCGGACTGGCGGCGCCAACAGGCCACCAGCCCCGGGATCGTCATGCGATCCGGCCGGCTTCGCACCGGCCTTACCGCGCGCGAAGCGTCCCGGTTCGCGGATGCGCAGAGATTAGTTGACGGCGTCCTTCAGGCCCTTGCCGGCCGAGAATTTCGGCACGTTGCGCGCCGGGATCTGGACTTCGGCGCCGGTCTGCGGATTGCGTCCGGTCGAGGCTTCGCGCTTCGAGACGGAGAAATTGCCGAACCCGACCAGGCGGACATCGCCGCCATTCTTCAGTTCGCCGGTGATGACGGCAAACACCGCATCAACCGCCGACTGGGCCTTCCCCTTCTCGAGACCGGCCTGCTCGGCCACGGCGGACACCAGTTCGTTCTTGTTCATAAAAAATTCCTTCCATGAGAAAGTCCGGACCTCTCGACTCGTCCGGCAGGGAACGGACTTTAGAAAGAAGCATCGCCACAACCAAGCGGCAAGGCCACAAGAAATGCGAAAAAAGCCCGGAATACCGGGCTTTTTCCAAAGGAAAAGCCGGGCTCGCGCCCGGCTTTTGGATTGTGCACCGCAACCTTGGCTGGAAGCTCAGTGCGCGATCGCCTTGGCGTCCTCGCTCGCGTCTTCCGCCGCGGGCGCCGTCACCGCCGGTTCGGCCCATTCGATCGGCTCCGGCATCCTGACCAGCGCGTGCCTGAGCACCTCGCCGATGCGCGAAACCGGAACGATCTCCATGTTGTTCTTCACGTTGTCGGGGATCTCGGCCAGGTCCTTGGCGTTGTCCTCGGGGATCAGCACCTTCTTGATGCCGCCGCGCAACGCCGCCAGCAGCTTCTCCTTCAGGCCGCCGATGGGCAGCACCCTGCCCCTCAACGTGATCTCGCCGGTCATGGCAACGTCGGCCTTCACCGGAATGCCGGTCAGCACCGAAACGATCGCGGTCGCCATGGCCACGCCAGCCGACGGGCCGTCCTTCGGCGTGGCACCCTCGGGCACATGCACGTGGATGTCGCGCTTGTCGAACAGCGGCGGCTCGATGCCGAAATCGATGGCCCGCGAGCGCACGTAGGACGCCGCCGCCGAGATCGATTCCTTCATCACGTCGCGAAGGTTGCCGGTAACGGTCATGCGGCCCTTGCCGGGCATCATGACGCCCTCGATCGTCAGCAACTCGCCGCCGACCTCGGTCCAGGCCAATCCTGTGACGACGCCGACCTGGTCGTCGGTCTCGGCCATGCCGAAGCGGAAGCGCGGCACGCCCAGATAGTCGTCGAGATTGTCCTTGGTGATCTTCACCGACTTCTTCTTCGTCTTCAGGATCTCCGTCACCGCCTTGCGGCCGAGCTTCATCAGCTCCCGCTCCAGGCTGCGCACGCCGGCTTCCCGGGTGTAGGTCTGGATGATGGCGCGGATGGCATCATCGGAAACCGAGAACTCCTTCGGCTGAAGGGCATGGTCGCGCACCACCTTCGGCATAAGGTGCTTCTTGGCGATCTCGACCTTCTCGTCTTCGGTGTAGCCGGCGATGCGGATGATCTCCATGCGGTCCATCAGCGGCGCAGGGATGTTCAGCGTGTTCGCCGTCGTCACGAACATGACGCTCGACAGGTCGTACTCGACCTCGAGGTAGTGGTCCATGAAGGTGGCGTTCTGCTCCGGATCAAGCACCTCCAGCAGCGCCGAGGACGGATCGCCGCGGAAGTCCTGGCCCATCTTGTCGATCTCGTCGAGCAGGAAGAGCGGATTGGACTTCTTGGCCTTCTTCATCGACTGGATGACCTTGCCGGGCATCGAGCCGATATAGGTGCGCCGGTGGCCGCGGATCTCGGCTTCGTCGCGCACGCCGCCCAAGGCCATGCGCACGAACTCGCGGCCCGTCGCCTTGGCAATCGACTTGCCGAGCGAGGTCTTGCCCACGCCGGGAGGGCCGACGAGGCACAGGATCGGCCCCTTCAGCTTCTTCTGACGGCTCTGCACAGCCAGATATTCGACGATGCGCTCCTTGACCTTCTCAAGGCCGTAATGGTCGGCGTCCAGCACCTCCTGGGCGAAGTTCAGATCCTGCTTGACCTTGGAGTTGCGGCCCCACGGGATCGACAGCAGCCAGTCGAGATAGTTGCGCACCACCGTGGCCTCGGCCGACATCGGCGACATCGAGCGCAGCTTCTTCAGCTCGGCCTCCGCCTTCTCGCGGGCCTCCTTGGAAAGCTTCGTCTTCTTGATGCGCGCCTCGATCTCGGCAGCCTCGTCGCGGCCGTCCTCGCCTTCGCCCAGTTCCTTCTGGATCGCCTTCATCTGCTCGTTGAGGTAGTATTCGCGCTGGGTCTTCTCCATCTGGCGCTTGACGCGCGAGCGGATGCGCTTTTCCACCTGCAGCACGGAGATTTCGGCTTCCATGAAGCCCATGGCCTTCTCAAGCCGCTCCTTGACGGAAAGCGTGCCGAGCATCTCCTGCTTCTCGGGAATCTTGATGGCCAGATGCGAGGCGACCGTGTCGGCGAGCTTGGAATAGTCGTCGATCTGGCTGGCCGCACCCACCACCTCAGGCGAGATCTTCTTGTTCAGCTTGACGTAGTTCTCGAAGTCGGAGACCACCGAACGCGCCAGCGCCTCGATCTCGACCTCTTCCTCCTCCGGCTCGGCCAGAACCGTGGCGCGGGCTTCGTGGAAGTCGATGCGGTCGGTGAAGGAAGCGATCTTGGCGCGCGCGGCACCCTCGACCAACACCTTGACGGTGCCGTCGGGCAGCTTCAGGAGCTGCAGCACGTTGGCGAGCGTGCCGACGTCATAGATGGCGCCGGGTTCGGGATCATCGTCAGCGGCATTCATCTGGGTGGCGAGCAGGATCTGCTTTTCCTGGCCCATCACCTCTTCCAGCGCCTTGATGGATTTTTCCCGTCCGACGAAGAGCGGCACGATCATGTGCGGGAACACGACGATGTCGCGCAAGGGCAAGACGGCAAAGACGCCGTCGCCGGCCGACCTGGTTATTTTGGCCATTGTCCAACCTTTCATGTCGCGGCCGCCTTCGGCCAACCGCGATTCTCATATTAACGACCGGGAGTCGTTCCGCCTACCATCCTTTGTGAGGGGGTGTTCTCAGCACGGAATTCAGCCACTGGCCTCGCACGATAGGTGGAGGCCGGCAAGGCAAAGATCAAGTGGCATTGTTCGCACAGACGACCGAGAGGTGTCACCGCCCGGCGCAGCAAGATCGCGGGCCGCCGCCAGCGCTTTCCTCAAGCGCTGACGTTGCCCTTCTTTTCCTTGCTGTCGGAGTAGATGTAGAGCGGCCGGGCATTGCCAGACACGACCTCTTCCGAGATCACCACCTCGCGCACGCCTTCAAGCGCCGGCAGTTCGAACATGGTGTCGAGCAGGATCGCTTCCATGATGGAACGCAGGCCGCGTGCGCCGGTCTTGCGCTCGATGGCGCGGCGGGCGATCGCCGCCAGCGCGTTCTCGTGGAAGGTGAGATCGACGCTCTCCATCTCGAACAGCCGCTGATACTGCTTGACCAGCGCGTTCTTCGGCTCGGTCAGGATCTGGATCAGCGCGGGCTCGTCCAGATCCTCCAGCGTCGCCAGCACCGGCAGGCGGCCGACGAATTCGGGGATGAGGCCGAACTTCAGGAGGTCCTCCGGCTCCACCTGGCGGAACAACTCGCCCGTGCGGCGGTCCTCCGGAGAGGCGACCGTGGCGCCGAAGCCGATCGAGGTCTTCCTGCCGCGATCCGAGATGATCTTGTCCAGCCCGGCGAAGGCGCCGCCGCAGATGAACAGGATGTTGGCCGTGTCGACCTGCAGGAACTCCTGCTGCGGGTGCTTCCTGCCGCCCTGCGGCGGCACGGAGGCGACCGTGCCTTCCATGATCTTCAGAAGCGCCTGCTGCACGCCCTCGCCCGAGACATCGCGGGTGATCGAGGGATTGTCCGACTTGCGGCTGATCTTGTCGATCTCGTCGATGTAGACGATGCCCCGCTGGGCGCGCTCGACATTGTAGTCGGCAGCCTGGAGCAGCTTGAGGATGATGTTTTCCACATCCTCGCCGACATAGCCCGCCTCGGTCAGCGTGGTGGCGTCGGCCATGGTGAAGGGCACGTCGATGATGCGCGCCAGCGTCTGGGCCAGCAGCGTCTTGCCGCACCCCGTGGGGCCGATCAGCAGGATGTTCGACTTGGCCAGTTCGACGTCGTTGCTCTTGCCGGCATGGGCAAGCCGCTTGTAGTGGTTGTGGACAGCCACCGACAGCACGCGCTTGGCGTAGGGCTGGCCGATCACGTAATCGTCCAGGACCTTGAGGATCTCCTGCGGGGTCGGCACGCCCTCGCGCGACTTCACCATCGAGGTCTTGTTCTCCTCGCGGATGATGTCCATGCACAGTTCGACGCACTCGTCGCAGATGAACACCGTAGGGCCGGCGATCAGCTTGCGCACCTCATGCTGGCTCTTGCCGCAGAATGAGCAATAGAGCGTGTTCTTGGAATCGCCGCCGTTGCTGACCTTGCTCATCGTCCAGTCCTTTCATGGCGCCCGCCGCGAAACGGCAGGACGTCTACGCAGTCAATCGCGGCAACCGCCGCCGCCAGCACACACTGGCACCCACAACGCATTCCGTACGCAACACAATTCTGAAACGCGGCAGCGATTCGCAACGAACCCAGCATGACGCTAAGCCGTCGAAGCTCAACATAGCCTTAACGTAGGCAATCGCGCCCGTCGAGGAAACAGTCAATTGTGGCGGAAATGCCGCAAACCTTCTCAAAAGTTCCAAGCGCGCGGCTGCCTCCCGCCGCGATGCCGCTCCGGCGGCACCAATCAGGCGGTCACGGTCGCGTTCTCGATTTCTTCGCGCGAGGTGAGCACCTTGTCGATCAGGCCGAGATCCATCGCCTGCTCGGTGGTCAGGAAGTTGTCGCGTTCCATCGCATTATGGATCGTCTCGTAATCCTGGCCGGTGTGCTTGACGTAGATCTCGTTCAAGCGGCGCTTCAGACGCTCGGTGAACTGAGCGTGGATCATGATGTCGGTAGCTTGCCCCTGATAGCCGCCCGAGGGCTGGTGCACCATGATCTGCGAGTTCGGCGTTGCGAAGCGCATGCCTTTGGCACCCGCCGTCAGCAGAAGCGAGCCAGCCGACATCGCCTGACCGACGCAGAGCGTCGACACGGGCGGCTTGATGAACTGCATGGTGTCGTACATGGCAAGGCCGCTGGTCACGACGCCGCCGGGCGAATTGATGTAGAGGTTGATTTCCTTCTTCGGGTTCTCGGCTTCGAGGAACAGAAGCTGGGCGCAAACCAGCGACGCCATGCCGTCCTCGATCGGCCCGGTGATGAAGATGATGCGTTCTTTCAGCAGGCGCGAGAAGATGTCGTAGGCGCGCTCGCCGCGGTTGGTCTGCTCGACCACCATCGGAACGAGGTTCATGTAGGTTTCGACGGGGTCTTTCATAGGATATCCCTTGACTGGCGGAATCGCCCTGGATCGCTGTTTTTGTAAATAGGATGCCGGCTCGCCCTTGTGCAAGGGTGGCCGCGCCGATCAACTGCCACGCCGGAATAAAGGTTACCGCTTAAGGACCGCTGCCCGGCCTACACCGCCTCCGCCCGCAGCCAGCGCTTCAAGTTGCCGATGTCGCCGTCGCCGACCGCGGCCGCTACGCGCCGTCCGACGGCAGCGCCGAACTTGTAGCCATGGCCGGAACAGGCCGAAACGACCAGGCACCGGCCCTTCTCATGGGCGAGGAACTTCTCGTCCTCGGTGAAGGTGTAGGCGCAGGTGACCACCTCGGTCACGCGATACTCCCCGATGCGGGCGATGGGCGGCGAGAACAGGTTGCGCACCACCTCGCCCTCGCCTTCCACCGGATCGCGGTTCCAGTCGGCGTCGCTGGTGGGAACCTTGTGCAGGCCGGAGCCGAACTTCATGCCCGTGCCACGGGTCGGCGGGATCATGTAGCCGTCCGTCTTGCCGCCGACATCGAGGATAACCGGCGCCTTTTTCCATGCCGCCTTGAGGTCTGCGGGCGGCTCGACATAGGCAAGCGCCGTGCGATAGGTCCTCAATTCGCCGCCCAGCTCGGGAAACAGCTTGAGCACCCAGGCGCCGGCCGTGACCACGACGCGGTCGGCCTGAAGGGTCTGGCCGTCCGCCAGCGTCACGCGTCCGGCATCGGCATCGACCGCCGTCGCCCTGCTGTTCTCGTAGACATTGGCGCCGCCGGCGCGCAGCCAGTTCGCCAGGCCGGCAGCGATCTTCCGGCAATGCAGCGCGCCGCCTTCCGGCGAGAAGAAGGCGTAGCGGAAGGTTCCGGCCTCCAGAAACGGCCAGCGCGCCACCGCTGCCGCCGGTTCCAGCAATTCGAACGGATAGCCGCCCTTTTCCAGCCCCGTGCGATATTGCTCGGCCTCGTCGCCCTCTTCGCGCGAGACGCACATGAAGCCGCGCGGGTCGAGATGGTTTTCCCCCAGGTCGCTCCAGAGTTCGTCCCACGCTTCGTAGGCTTCGGTGATGAGACGGCCGTAGCCCGCGGCAGCGCCATAGGCGCGGCGGATGATGCGGTGATGGTCGCCGGAGGCCGCCAGCGGGTTGGGAATCGGCCCCTGCTCAAGGATCGTGACGTTATGGCCGGCCTTGACCAGCGACCAGGCCGTCGAAAGGCCGGCAATGCCGGCTCCCACAACAATCACATTCATGCCGATCTCCGCGCGCTTGTCCGGTCTGACCCCGACAAGATACGGGCTGGAGCGGTCCCGGCAAGGCGCGATGCTGATCCAGTGTGGCTGAAAGCATGCTTCCACTGCCTGTCCGGCCCTCGCCACGCGCTGCGGGCCTTGCGGCCAACCGCCTTCCGAGCACGGTCGGTTCAGGTTCTTCGGAGAAACAGCAGGTAAAAGGCCGCGAACACAAAAACGATGCCAATGTTCGCGGCCAGCCGTTCCCAGAATCGGCCCCGGAGGAACAGGAAATCCACCCCGACTATGACCGCCACCATCGCCGCCACATAGAGCCGGCAGCCACGTGTCTGCTCATCACCGCAGCTTTCATCTTCCCGGACGGGCCAGCGATTCAGGGCAGCACGTCCGGGTGGATACCATCTCGGCCTTGGTACGCGACGGCTGGCCAGCCACCGCCCTGAATGCCCGGCCCCGCCGGGCTGTCAGGGCGGTATTTCCGCTGCCGGCATTATACCCAGACGCGCTCGCGCCAGCAGCGCCTGCGCCATCGACCGCCGCTCCGGAACCGGCGGCAAACCGTCCGCCACACGGGACGCCTCCGCGGCCGCCGGTCACGTCCGCGACGGTCGCGCCGGTCGCGATCGCGCCCACGATATTGCACTTCCTCCACTTCGGGGACGCCACCTACAGCGAGATCGGGAAGCGACGCATCAAGCTCGCCGAGGATGCCGCCCCCAGTGGCGGGAACACCGGCAATCGCCTTGCCGGACCCTACAAGGCTTGCGACCAGCGTTGCCCCCGTCAGGCCGAGCATGCCGCTGAGAAAGACCCGTCTGTCCATCGTTTCCTCCGATTGCGTAACCCTTCCGTGGCACACAATCTGTCAGCCGCCGAATGGTTCCAATCCGGCATCCAAAACCCTGGCCGGGCCGGAGCCGACGGCCTCCTGCACGATGAGGAGCAATGGCGAGATCGAAGCTTCGCAGCCGGTCAAGCTGCGAGAATCACATACTGTTTGCGAGTCGTCTCAAGCACTTCCCAGCTTCCCTTGAAGCCGGGCCTCAGCACGAAGCTGTCGCCCGCACGAACGGTGCGCGTCACACCGCCGTCCTCGGCGATTACCGAGACGCCGGAGAGGATGTGGCAGAATTCCCATTCGTCGTAGCGGATATTCCACTTGCCGGGCGTCGATTCCCAGATGCCGGCATAGAGGCCGCCCTCCCGCTCCTCGACGTTCCAGGTACGGAATTGCGGGGCGCCGGAAATCAGCCGATCCGGCGCCGGCGCGCCTTCTTCCGGCTCGATGCCGGCAATGTCGAGGGATACAAATGTCGGTTCGGTCATGATGCGGAAGGCTCCGGTTTGTCCGGAGCCTCCGTGCCATGCCGGTCAGACTTTCGCCAGTGCCTGGTCGAGATCGGCGACGATGTCGTTCACGTCCTCGATGCCGATGGACAGGCGCACCACGTCGGAGCCCGCGCCGGCCGCCGTGCGTTGCTCGTCGGTAAGTTGGCGGTGCGTGGTCGAGGCCGGGTGGATGACCAGCGACTTGGTGTCGCCCATATTCGCCAAATGCGAAAACAGTTCGAGCGAAGCGACAAGCTTGACGCCGGCGTCGTATCCCCCCTTCAGACCGAAGGTGAACACCGCGCCCGCGCCGAGCGGCGAATATTTCTTCTGGAGCGCATGGTTCTTGTCATTGGCCAGACCCGGATAGGAAACCCACGATACTTTCGGGTGGTTGGACAACCAGGCTGCCACGGCGGCGGCATTGTCGCAATGGCGCTGCATTCGCAGCGGCAGCGTCTCAAGGCCGGTGAGGATCAGGAAGGCATTGAAAGGCGAAATGGCTGGGCCGAAGTCGCGCAGGCCAAGAACGCGCGCGGCGATGGCGAAAGCGAAATTGCCAAAGGTCTCGTGCAGGACGATACCGCCATATTCAGGACGCGGCTCCGACAGCATCGGATATTTGCCCGATTTCGACCAGTCGAACGTGCCGCCGTCGACGATGATGCCGCCGATCGAATTGCCGTGACCGCCGATGAACTTCGTCAGCGAATGGACGACAATGTCGGCGCCGTGCTCGATCGGCCGCAGCAGGTATGGCGTGGCCAGCGTATTGTCGACCACAAGCGGCAGACCGTGCTTGCGGGCCACTTCCGCGATGGCCGCGATGTCCACGAACTCGCCGTTCGGGTTGGCGAGGCTTTCCACGAAGATGAACTTGGTCTTGTCGTCGATGGCCGCGGCGAAGGTGGAAACATCGTTGGTGTCGGCCCAACGCACCTCCCAGCCGAAATTCTGGAAAGCGTGGCCGAACTGGTTGATGGAGCCGCCATAAAGGCGCTTGGCCGCTACGAAATTCTCGCCCGAGCGCAGCAGCGTGTGCGCCACCAGAAGCTGCGCGGCATGGCCGGAAGAAGTGGCCAGCGCCGCCGTGCCGCCCTCGAGGGCCGCCACACGTTCCTCCAAGACCGCCTGGGTGGGGTTCATGATGCGGGTGTAGATGTTGCCGAACGCCTTCAGACCGAACAGCGAGGCGGCATGGTCGGCATCCTCGAAGACATAAGAGGTGGTCTGATAGATGGGCGTGGCGCGCGCGCCAGTGGCCGGGTCGGGCTTTGCGCCGGCGTGGACGGCAAGCGTGTTGAAGCCGGGTGTACGTTGTGACATTGGGAACTCCCTACCGAAACCGAACGTGAAATCGCCCGCATCTTTGGCTGAGCACGACCTCGATTGCAAAGGGGAAAATGCCCGTCGCCTCCGCACTCTAGAACGAAAGTCCCTCCCGCGGCGGCTTTCGGAGAAAATTATTTCCCACTAATTCCGGCGCACGCCGAAGCTCTGGAAACCTGGGCGCAAGAGCGGCTTCCTGGACGAAACCACGCCGGAATTGACGCCGTTCCAGCCGATTTCGCCGGACAGCCGCGCATATTCGATTTTCGGGCAGCGGTTCATCACCACCTTGATGCCGGCGGCCTCCGCTCTCGCGGCGGCTTCGTCGTGACGCACCGTAAGCTGCATCCACACCACCTTGGGCAAGGGCCGCAGGGCCAGAACCTCGTCGATGATGGCCGGGACCGCTTCCGATGCACGGAAGATGTCGACCATGTCGACAGGTTCGGGGATGTCGGCCAGCCTGGCATAAACGGTCTGGCCGAGGATTTTTCCACCCGCTTGGCCGGGATTGACCGGGATGACGGAAAAACCCTTGCCCAGCAGATATTTCATGACGAAGAAGCTCGGCCGCACCTCGTTAGCCGAGGCGCCGACGACGGCGATGGACCGCACCGAATTGAGGATGCCGGTAATATAAGAATTGTCGTAGGCGTCGTGGTTCATGTCGTGCTTCATTCCGGCAAGCTGATCCGCCCTTCCGCGTCGATCGGGAAATCCAGATTGTGGGCGACCTCCCAGAGATTGCCCTCCGTATCGGCAAAATAGCCGTACCAGCCGCCCCAGAAGGCGCGCCCGGCCGGTTTGACGATACGGCCGCCCGCATGTTCCGCCGCGGCCAGCACCGCATCAACTTCGTCGTCGGATCGCGTGTTGTAGGCGAGATAGACGCGGGAAGGCGCTTCCCCGAAGCGGATGCCGGAATCGGCCTCGGCGCTCTCGCGCGGAAACAGCGACAGGATGGCGCCCCCCATCTGGAAGAACGCCACACCGTCCTTGATGCGATGGCGGGTCAGGCCCATGGCCTCGTAGAAGGCGGCGGCGCGGTCGAGATCGTCGACGGCAATCGTGACGATGGAGATGCGGGGGTCCAAGCGGCTATTCTCCCTTCCATTCGGGCTTGCGCTTGCCGATGAAGGCGCCGATGCCCTCTTCCGCATCGCGTGCCAGCATGTTCTCCGTCATCACGCGGGCGGTGTGGTCATAGGCTTCGGCAAGCCCCATCTCGGCTTGCGCGTAGAACGCCTCCTTGCCGATCTTCAGCGTCAAAGGCGATTTGGAAGCAATGGTTTGGGCGTATTTGGTCACGACCTGATTCAAATATTCGCGTGGCACGACGCGATTGACCAGGCCGAATTCCTTCGCCGTGGCCGCATCGATGGTCTCGCCGGTGAGGAGCATCTCCATGGCCTGCTTGCGCGACACGTTTCGCGACAACGCCACCATGGGCGTCGAACAGAACAGGCCGATATTGACGCCCGGCGTGCAGAACGCAGCCTCCTGCGAGGCGATCGCCAGGTCGCAGCTTGCCACAAGCTGGAGGCCGGCGGCCGTGGCCAGTCCGTCCACTGCGGCGATCACCGGCTTCGGACTGTTGACGATGGCCTGCATCAGCGCCGAGCATTCGGCGAAGGTACGCTCGAAAAAGGCCCGGCCCCGATCGGGGTCGGCACGGCTGGCGGTCAATTCCTTGAGGTCGTGGCCGGCGCAGAACACCTTTCCGGAGGCCGCCAGCACCACCACCCGCACGGAGGCGTCGTCGCGGGCGCGATCAAGTTGAGCCTTCAGCGCCGCCATGACGGCCAGCGACAGCGCGTTGGCAGGCGGGTTGGCCAGGGTCAGCCGCAGGATACCCTCGGACTGCTCGGCCAGAACCGGCCCTTCCTGTTCCAGACGCTTCATGGCGACGATCTCGGCCATTTCCTTCTCCCTGCATCGTCCGATAGGTAATACGCCATATGGCCGCAGCCAACACCCTTCATCGCGTTCCGGTGGGATCCGGGTGTTGCAAGGCCGGCCGCGGCGCGGGCATAGAAGCGGCGGAAACGAGGAACGCCAGCATGCCCGCCCAAGCCGATCTGAAGCCCGTCCTGACCGCCGCCGAAGTCAACGCGCTGATGCGTTCCGCCTTCCCCCAGCTCAACGGCGGCGGCAATTCCTACGAAACGCTCGAAGTCTTCCCCGGCGGATGCACCGTGCGGCTGAACGCGGACGAAACGCATCTCAGGCCCGGCGGCACGGTGTCCGGCCCCTCGCTGTTCACCCTGGCCGACATCGGCGGCTATGCCTGCGTGCTTTCGCATGCCGGGCCGGATGCGCTTTCGGTGACCACCAGCCTCACCATCAATTTCATGCGCAAGGCCGAGGCCGGGCCGATCGACGGCCATTGCCGCATCCTGAAGCTGGGCAGGAGCCTGATGGTGTTCGACATCGACATCGTCGCCGGACCGGACCGCCACACCGTGGCCCACGCCACCGGGACCTATTCGATCCCGCCGAAGCGATAATCGTGGCGGTAAAATAATACCTCATTTCTAACCATATGTTTTTCAAATGTTTTCATGATCCGGGGCAGATTTCCACTGCTTGACGCCACCCATACCCTCCCCTATAAGCGGCACCGGAACGGCGGCCCGCAAAGGCCGCAGTTTTATTATTGGCGGCGGGTTTTTGTCCCCGGTCAATGCAAGCAACAAGAAACGCCCTTTGTCCGGCAGGGCAAAGGTCCTGAACGAAAGCAAGAATCCATGGCAACCTTTTCGCAGAAGCCTGCGGATGTGGTGAAGAAGTGGGTGCTGATCGACGCCGAGGGTCTCGTCGTCGGCCGGCTCGCCACTATCGTCGCCAACCGTCTGCGCGGCAAGCACAAGCCCACCTTCACCCCCCATGTCGACGATGGCGACAACGTCATCATCATCAACGCCGACAAGGTGGTGTTCACCGGCAAGAAGTACACCGACAAGGTCTACTACTGGCACACCGGCCACCCCGGCGGCATCAAGGAGCGCACCGCGCGCCAGCTTCTGGAGGGCCGCTTTCCGGAGCGCGTCGTCGAGAAGGCCGTCGAGCGCATGATTCCGCGCGGCCCGCTCGGCCGTCGCCAGATGAAGAACCTGCGCGTCTATGCAGGCGCCGAACATCCGCATGTCGCCCAGCAGCCCGAGACGCTCGACGTCGGCGCGCTGAACGCCAAGAACAAGAGGGCCTCGTAATGGCTGAGCAGCTTTCCTCGCTCGCAGAACTCGGCACGGTGGCGCAGGCTTCGCAGCCGGCTGCCCCCGTCCATGTCCAGAAGCTCGACAAGTCGGGCCGCGCCTATGCCACCGGCAAGCGCAAGGACGCCATCGCCCGCGTCTGGGTCAAGCCCGGCTCCGGCAAGATCATCGTCAACGACAAGGAATTCGCGGCCTATTTCGCGCGTCCCGTCCTGCAGATGATTCTCCAGCAGCCGCTCGTTGCCGCCAACCGTAACGGCCAGTACGACATCGTCGCCACCGTGGTCGGCGGCGGCCTGTCCGGTCAGGCGGGCGCCGTGCGCCACGGCATCTCCAAGGCGCTGACCTATTACGAGCCGGCGTTGCGCGCCGTACTCAAGAAGGGCGGCTTCCTGACCCGCGACAGCCGCACGGTGGAACGCAAGAAGTACGGCCGGGCCAAGGCTCGCCGCTCCTTCCAGTTCTCGAAGCGCTAAGCGCGGTATTCCAGGCTTTCCACTGGAAGCCCTGCAGTTCAAAAGGTCGCGTCGGCAACGACGCGGCCTTTTTTCATGTCCGGCCTCTACCCGACCCGAGAGAACAGCCCAAAGCAAAACGGCCCCCGCAAGGGGGCCGTTCGCAGATGCATGGATCGTTTGAAGCTTTCCGCGAGAAAACCCGCGCGCCGGATCAGTTGCCTGTCTTGGCCTTGTCCTGCTCTTCCTTGAGCTTCTTGGCGAAGTCCTCGTTGTTCTTGTTCACGAACTCCTGGAGCTTCTTCTGCCGGTCCTCGAGATCGGACTGCTGCATGGCCGGGCCGTCGAAGGCGCCCGAGAAGCCCTGCAGGGATATCTTGATCGGGTTGGGCTGGTTCTGGAAGTTGACGGAGGTAAGCGTCAGCTCCGAGCCCTTCTTGAAGGAGGCGACGAGCTGGTCGGTCATCGGAACCTCGGCCACGCAGCGGTCGGGGAAGCAGATGACGTAGTCGAGCTTCTGGGCCTTGCCGCCGTCGATCTGCAGCGCGATGCCGGGCGGCACCATGCGGCCGCTGGGAACGGTGACCTGGAACACCTTGCGGTTCACCTTGCCGCGCAGGTCGATCAGGCTGATGCCGGTGATGAGCTGGCCGGTGCTGGCGGTGGTGATGTTCTGCACGTTGCAGATGTCCACGTCTTCCTGCTTGGTGCAGGCCTTGAACCAGCCCTGCGGAATTTGCTGCTGCGCGCTCGCCGCGGCGATGCCGACGCCCAAGAAGCCGATCACGCCAGCGGCCATGACCGAGAGGCGGAATGCGTTGGTGTTCAGGCTCGTCATATGGTCCAGTTCCTCTGAAAGGTTCCCGCGGCCGGCTTCTTCCCGCCTTGCGACGTGCTACCTCTTGCCGAAATGAGGCAACAGAATGACTTCGTCGGGCGTGTTACACTGCCGGCCGCGCCGAATCCAGTCCGTTACCGGCATTTCTCGACTGTGGCCACAGTATCGCCATCGCACATGCTAGGTTGCGCCGAGAATCATCACGCCGCTCCAGGAAAACGGGTCATGGGCCGCATCCTCCGTCGGTTCGCCGCCGCATCTTCACTTGCCCTTTCCTGCGCCCTTCCGGCGCAGGCCGAGCCAAAGCACGCCATCGCCATGCAGGGCGAGCCGGCGCTGCCGGCGGATTTCAGCCATTTCGACTACGTGAACCCGCAAGCACCGAAAGGCGGCGAGATCACCTATTGCGTGGTCGGCACCTTCGACAACCTCAACCCCTTCATCCTGAAAAGCCTGCGCACCACCGCGCGCGGCATGATGGACACGATCCTCGGCAATCTCGTGTTCGAGCCGCTGATGATGCGCAACGCCGACGAGGCTTTCGGCCTCTACGGGCTGCTGGCCGACACCGCCGACCTGAGCGATGACCGCAGGACGATCGAGTTCCACCTCGACCCGAAGGCGAAATGGTCGGACGGCCAGCCGGTGACGCCGGAAGACGTTCTTTTCACCTACGAGGTCTTCACCGAAAAGGGCCGCCCGCCCTATTCCGACCGCATGAAGAAGATCGCCAGGCTGGAGAAGACCGGCGAGCACAGCGTGCGCTTCACCTTCAACGACCTGGCCGACCGCGAATTCCCTCTCATCGTGGCGATGACGCCGATCGTGCCCAAGCATGCGTTCGACAAGGAAACATTCGACCGCACCACGCTGAAACCGCTGGTCGGCAGCGGCCCCTACACCGTGGCCGACGTGCAGGCGGGCGACCGCATCGTCTTCAAGCGCAATCCCGGCTACTGGGGCAGCGACGTCCCGTCCAAACGCGGCTTCGACAACTACGACAAGATCACCGTCCAGTATTTCCTCAACGCCAATTCCCAGTTCGAGGCGTTCAAGAAGGGCCTCTGCTCCGCCTATGCCGGCTCGTCCTATACCGGCATGGGGCCGTTGCAGGCTGAGCGCGATTTCGATTTTCCCGCCGCCAGGGACGGCAGGGTCGTCGTCGAGCAATTCCCGCTCGGCATCCCTCCGGTGGTGACGGGCTTCCTGTTCAACACCCGGCTGCAGAAATTCTCCGACCCCGCGGTGCGCCGCGCGCTCGGCATGCTCTACGACTTCGAATGGGCCAACCGGAACCTGTTCGGCGGCAAGTTTACGCGCACGATGAGCTACTGGCAGGGCTCCGAGCTTTCGGCACTGGGCCACCCCGCCAGCGAGAAAGAGAAAGCACTGCTTGCCCCCTTCCCCGGCCGCGTGCCGCCGGACGTCATGGACGGGAGCTGGCGGCCGCCCCTCACCGACGGCTCCGGCCAGGACCGCAAGGTGCTGCGCGCCGCGCTGGACCTGCTCCAGAGCGCCGGCTACCGCATCGAGGGCGGCGCCCTGCTGGACCCGCAGGGCAAACCCTTCGGTTTCGAGATTCTCACCTCGGGCCAGGAAGAGGAGCGGCTGGCCGCCCTTTACCAGCGCACGCTGGGCAAGCTCGGCATTGCCGTGACCATCCGGGCGCTGGACGGCGACCAGATCCAGGCACGCAAGCAGCGCTTCGACTTCGAGGTTCTGGTGGGCGCCGGCGGCTTCAACAACTCGCTGTCGCCGGGGTTCGAGCAGCTTGGCCGCTGGGGCTCGGAATCAGCCGATGTCGAAGGTTCCTTCAACCTGGCCGGCGTCGCCGATCCGGCGGTCGATGCGGCCATCGAGGCGATGCTGAACGCGCGCGCCAAGGACGACTACGTGGCTGCGGTGCGCGTGCTCGACCGGCTCCTGATCTCCGGCGCCTACATGGTGCCCATGCAGCACAATGCCGGGCGGTGGATCGCGTACTGGAACTATCTGGATCATCCGCAAAAGACGCCCATATTCGGTTATCAGCTTCCGACATGGTGGCGGAAGGCGAACTGATTTTCACAGCCGAACGGACGCGGAAGGACGAATCATGAGCGAGCCCGTTTCCCTGAGCGTGGACGTCGTGTCGGACGTGGTCTGCCCGTGGTGCTTCATCGGCCAGAAGCGCCTGGACAAGGCGGTGGCTGCCGTCGACGGCGTCGACGTCCATATCAACTGGCGGCCGTTCCAGCTCGACCCGAGCGTGCCGCGCGGCGGCAAGGACCGGCGGCAATACATGCTGGACAAGTTCGGCAGCGAGCAGCGCATCCGCGACATCCACGCCCGCATCGAGCCGCTGGGAGCGGCGGAAGGCATTGCATTCGATTTCGACGCCATCAGGATAGCGCCCAATACGCTGGACGCCCACCGCGCCATCCGCTGGGCGGGCGCGGCCGGGGAAACGGTCCAGAACCGGCTCGTGCGCCGGCTGTTCCGGCTTTATTTCGAGGAAGGCGCGGATGTGGGCGACCACGCCGTCTTGATCGCGGCGGCGCGCGAGGCCGGCATGGACGCAGCCGTGGTCGAGACGCTCCTGCCCACCGACGCCGACGTGGCGGCCGTTCAGACGGAGATGGCGACCGCCTCGCGCATGGGCATCACCGGCGTGCCCTGCTTCCTCATCGAAGGCAAATATGCGGTCATGGGCGCGCAGGAGACGGACGTGCTCGCCGATGCGCTGCGCCAGATCGCGGCAGCGAAGGCGGGCGGGGAGTTGCAACGAGTGGATTGACGAAAGCGGGCTTGCGCGCGTGCCACATCAACCCGTGTCCTCCAGGAATCGACACTTCGCACGAACCATGCGGAAAGAGGCCACGGAGGCCGAAGACAAGCTCTGGCAGGAACTGCGCGGAAGGCGACTCGATCGGATAAAATTTCGCCGGCAAGCGCCGATCGGAAACTATATCGCCGACTTCGTCTGCCTCGAAGCGAGGCTGATCGTTGAGATCGATGGCAGCCAGCACGCAGGTTCGGACTATGATCGCCGACGCGACATGGCGCTGAATGAATGCGGCTTTCGGGTTCTGCGCTTCTGGAACGATGACGTGCTGCGCGACCTAGATTCCGTCTGCGACACCATCATAGCCTATGCACGCGATCCGTCACTGAAGCCTTGGCGGTAACGTTTCGTCCCAGCCAACACCCCTCATCCGACCTCGCTGCGCTCGGCCACCTTCTCCCACAAGGGGAGAAGGAAAGAACCTCGGGCAGCAAACACCAACGGCGAAGATTGGCACAAATGCCGCTGACGCGCTCCCTTCTCCCCTTGTGGGAGAAGGTGGCCGAGCGCAGCGAGGTCGGATGAGGGGTGCTGGGCGAAGTGCCGGCAGAGACCCCCTATCTCGGCAACAGGCTACCCCGCCAGCTTCGCCAGTTGCGTCATCACCACCGCCGAGCCCGACAGGCGCTTTTCGGCATTCGGCCAGTCGCGGATGAAGACGATGCTGTGATCGGGCCGGATCTTGGCCAGCGAGCCCTGCTCGCCGATGAACTTGACCAGTCCGGCGGGATTGGAAAATTCCTTGTTGCGGAACTGGATGACGACGCCCTTCGGCCCGGCGTCCAGTTTCTCGACATTGGCCTTGCGGCACAGCGCCTTGATGAAGACGATCTTCAACAGGTGCTTGACCTCTTCCGGCAGCGGGCCGAAGCGGTCGATCAGTTCGGCGCCGAACCCGTCGATCTCCTCCGGCGTCTCCAGATCGCCGACGCGCCGGTAGAGCGCCAGCCGCAATTGCAGGTCCGGCACGTAGCTTTCCGGGATCATCACCGCCGTGCCGATGGCGATCTGCGGCGACCAGCCGGTATCGGCCACCTCGCCGGTGTCCTTCACCTCGGCCACTGCCTCCTCCAGCATCTGCTGGTACAGTTCGAAGCCGACTTCCTTGATGTGGCCGGACTGCTCCTCGCCCAAAAGATTGCCGGCGCCGCGGATGTCGAGGTCGTGGGAGGCCAACTGGAAGCCGGCGCCCAGCGTATCCAGCGATTGCAGCACCTTCAGCCGCCGGTCGGCGGTGTCGGTGAGCTTGCGGTTGGCCGGAAGCGTGAACAGCGCATAGGCGCGCAGCTTGGAACGGCCGACGCGGCCGCGCAACTGGTAGAGCTGCGCCAGGCCGAACATATCGGCGCGGTGCACGATCATGGTGTTTGCGGTCGGGATATCGAGGCCGGATTCCACGATGGTGGTGGAAAGCAGGACGTCGTACTGCCCGTCGTAGAAGGCGTTCATGATGTCGTCCAGTTCACCGGGCGGCATTTGGCCATGGGCAACAGCCACTTTAAGTTCCGGCACGGATTCCTTCAGGAAATCATTGATTTCCGAAAGATCGCTGATGCGCGGCACGACATAGAACGAATGGCCGCCGCGATAGCGCTCGCGCAGCAGCGTCTCGCGGATGACGAGCGGATCGAAGGGCGAGATGAAGGTGCGCACCGCCATGCGGTCCACCGGCGGCGTGGCGATCAGCGACAGCTCGCGCACCCCCGTCAGCGCCAGTTGCAGCGTGCGCGGGATCGGCGTGGCCGACAGCGTCAGCACATGCACGTCGCTCTTCAGCTCCTTCAGCCGCTCCTTGTGCTTGACGCCGAAATGCTGCTCCTCGTCGACGATCAGCAGGCCGAGATTCTTGAATGTTATCGAGGAGCCGAGCAGCGCGTGCGTGCCGACCACGATGTCGACCGTGCCTTCGGCCAACCCCTTCTTGGTCTCGGCCAGTTCCTTTGCCCCGACGAGACGGGACGCCTGCCGCACCTTGACCGGCAGGCCGGCGAAGCGCTGCGAGAAGGTCTTGAAATGCTGGCGCGACAGGAGCGTGGTGGGCACCACCACGGCAACCTGGAACCCTTCCATCGCGGCGATGAAGGCCGCGCGCAGCGCCACCTCGGTCTTGCCGAAGCCGACGTCGCCGCAGATCAGCCGATCCATCGGCCGCCCGTCGGACAGGTCCTCCACGACCGAGTCGATCGCGTTCTGCTGATCTTCCGTCTCCTCGTAGGGGAAGCGTGCGGAAAACTCGCCGTAAAGCCCTTCGGCCGGGATCATGGCGGGCGCAGTGCGCATCTGGCGCTCGGCGGCGATGCGGATCAGTTGCCCCGCCATATCGAGCAGCCGCTTCTTCAGCCGCGCCTTGCGCGATTGCCAGGCACCGCCACCCAGCTTGTCGAGGGTGGCCTCGGCCGAATCCGAGCCGTAGCGCGACAGAAGCTCGATGTTCTCTACCGGCAGAAACAGCCGGTCGTCGCCGGCATAGCGGATTTCCAGACAGTCGTGCGGCGCGCCGGCCGCCTCGATGGTCTTCAGGCCGACGAAGCGACCGATGCCGTGGTCGGCATGGACGACGATGTCGCCGGACGACAGCGAAGCAGCCTCGGCGATGAAGTCGGCAGCGCGGCGCTTCTTGCGCGAGCGGCGCACCAGGCGGTCGCCGAGTATGTCCTGCTCGGCCACGACGACCATGGCGTCGGTCTCGAAGCCGGTTTCGAGCTGCAGCACGGCAAGGCCGGCCTGGCCGGCGCCGAGCTTCTCCACCTCGGCAAGCGTGGCCACGCGCTTGAGATTGCCGAGATTGTGCTCGGCCAATATCTGCGCCAGGCGATCGAGCGAGCCTTCCGTCCAGCCGGCGACGACGACCCGGCGCTTTGCCGCGCGCTCGTCGGCGATGTGGTTCACCACCTCGGCGAAGACGTTGATCTTGGGATCAGCGCGCTCCTCGGCAAAGCTCCTGCCGGCGCGGGAGCCGGCATGGAAGACTTTCCTGTCGCCCGCATCGGGCGCCGCGAAAGGCGTCAGTTCGATGGCCTCGCGATCCGCGGTCGCCGCATTCACCTCCTCGGGCGAGAGATACATGAGCTGTGGCGGAACCGGCTTGTAGGGCACCGCCTCCTTCAGCGCGCCGCCAGCTTGCCCCTTACGCGCCTCGTAGTGGTCGAGGATCAGCGCATGGCGCTCGGCCAGCGCCTCATGCGCCAGATGGTCGAACACCACCGGCATGTCGGGCAGATAGTCGAATACCGTTTCCAGCCGCTCGTAGAAGAAGGGCAGCCAGTGCTCCATGCCGGCAAAGCGCCGGCCTTCGCTGACGGCGGCATAGAGCGCGTCGTCGCGCGAGGGCGCGCCGAACGCCTCGATATAGGCGCGACGGAAGCGGCTGATGGTTTCCGGCGTGAGCGCCACCTCGCTCATGGGCTGCAGGGTCAGCGCATTGCGCTGGCCGGTGGTGCGCTGGCTGGCCACGTCGAAAGCGCGGATGGATTCCAGCGTGTCGCCGAAGAAATCGAGGCGCAGGGCCTCTTCCGCGCCCGGCGCATAGAGGTCGAGGATGCCGCCGCGCACGGCGAATTCGCCCACCTCGCGCACCGTCGGCACCCGCTCGAAGCCGGAATTCTCCAGCCGCGCAATCAGCCTGTCCATGTCGACCTGATTGCCCGGACGGGCGCGGAAGGCCTGGGACTCGACCAGTCCGGCGGGCGGCACGCGCTGGAGCAGCGCGTTGGCCGTGGTCAGCACCACCGCCCGGTGCGGCTTTGCGGCCAGCGCCGCCATGCCGGCCAAAGCGTCGAGGCGCCGCGCGGCGGCATCCGAGCCGGGCGAGACGCGATCGTAGGGCAGGCAGTCCCATGCCGGCAGATCCAAGACCGGCAGGCCGGGATCGGCAAACGCCAGCGCCTCGACGATGGCCGGCAGGCGCTGGCCGTCGCGCGCCACGAACAGCATCGGCCGGTCGGGCGCGATCTCGCGCGCGATCTCGACCAGCGCGAAGGCTTCGTAGCCGTCGGCGACACCGTCGAGGATGAAGGAACCGATGCGGCCCTGCGGCAGGCCGATGGTGGGAATGAGGTTCATGCGATCACGTTCAGGCTTCGAATGTCCGGCCGAATACCAGTATCCTTTGCAGGAGCGGACAATCCAGATGCGGCGGCACGGGCCTTTCGCCGGTAATCAGCAGGAAGAATTGGTCGTCGGGAAATTCGAGGAGCCTTTCATATTGGTCGATCTCCTCGCCGGTCAAGGCGCCGATCTCGGCATCGGCGAAGCGGCCGAGGATCAGGTCCATCTCGCGCATGCCGCGATGCCAGGAACGGAACAGCAGCTTCTTGCGGCGGGGGTCGAGGTCGCTGGCGCGTCCGGTGGCTGATGTGTTCGTTGCGGTCATGATGGCGCGTCCTTTCCCGACGCGGCGCATATAGCGTGGATAGAGGGTGGTGTCAGCCTTGCAAGGCGACGGATAGTTTCTAATCTCGGCCAATGTTTTCCATGGCAGATCATTCAGCACCCCCACCCCTTGCCCCTCCCCGCAAGGGGGAGGGGAATTCCGAGGCGCTGGCGATCCCCTTGCGGGGAGGGGCAAGGGGTGGGGGTAACCGGCGGGCGGAAGGCTGAGCATGCGCCCTTCCCTGCTCGATCCCCTGTTCGCCCCCATCACCTCGCTGGCCGGCGTCGGGCCCAAGGTGGCCGCGCTGATCGAGCGCGTGCTGCCGGTGGACCTGGGCGAGCGCGCCGCGCGCGCCGCCGACCTCGTCTTCGTGCTGCCCAATTCGGTGATCGACCGCCGCAACCGGCCCGGCATCGCCAACGCAGTCGAAGGTGCCATCGTCACGCTCGACCTTACCGTCGACCGCCACCAGCCGCCGCCGCGCGGCAGCCGCTCGGTACCCTACCGGGTCTATGCGCATGACGACACCGACGACATCGTGCTGACCTTCTTCCACGGCCATGCCGCCTATCTCGAAAAGCAATTGCCGGAGGGCGGGCAGGTCGTGGTTTCGGGCCGCATGGAATGGTTCAACGGCCGTCCGACCATGGTGCATCCCGACCACATCGCGCCGGCGGAGGAAGCGGGAAGCCTGCCGCTGGTCGAGCCGGTCTATCCGCTGACGGCAGGCCTTTCGCCGAAGGTGCTGCGCCGCGCCATCGGGCAGGCGCTGGAGCGCGTGCCGGATCTGCCGGAATGGGACGATGCCGCCTTCATGCGCCGCCACACGTTTCCGGCCTTCGGCGCCGCGCTCGCCCGCATCCACAACCCGGAAAGCCCGCTCGACGCCGCGCCCGAAAGCGCCGCCTGGCGCCGGCTCGCCTATGACGAGTTCCTGGCCGGGCAGGTTTCGCTGGCGCTGGTGCGCGCCAGGGTGCGGCGGCTTTCCGGCCGGCCCCTGGTGGGTGACGGGCGCATCGTGGAAAGGCTGCGCGCCGCCCTGCCCTATTCCCTGACCGGTTCGCAGGAAGCCGCACTTGACGAAATCCTGTCCGACCTTGCCGATCCGGAGCGCATGCTGCGGCTGCTGCAAGGCGATGTCGGCTCGGGCAAGACGGTGGTGGCGCTGCTGGCCATGGCGCGCGCGGTGGAGGCCGGCGGCCAGGCGGCGCTGATGGCGCCGACGGAAATCCTCGCCCGCCAGCATTTTTCCACCATCGCGCCGCTGGCCGAACAGGCCGGCCTGCGCACCGCCGTGCTGACCGGGCGCGAAAAGGGCCGCGAGCGCAGCGAAGTGCTGGCCGGCCTGGCCGATGGTTCGATCGACGTCGTGGTCGGCACCCATGCGCTGTTCCAGGAAAGCGTGGCGTTCAAAAGCCTCGTTCTGGCGGTGGTGGACGAGCAGCATCGCTTCGGCGTGCACCAGCGGCTGGCCATCACCGCCAAGGGCGACGCCCCCGACATGCTGGTGATGACGGCAACCCCCATCCCTCGCACGCTGGTGCTGACCGCTTTCGGCGACATGGATGTGTCGAAGCTCACCGAAAAGCCGGCGGGCCGGCAGCCGATCCGCACCGTCACGCTGCCCATGGAACGGTTGGACGAACTGGTCGGCCGCATCCGCGATGCCGTCGCCGAAGGACAAAAGATCTACTGGATCTGCCCGCTGGTGGAGGAATCCGAGGAGGTCAAGCTGATGTCGGCGGAGGATCGCTTCGCCTCGCTGAAGCCCGTGTTCGGCGACCGGATCGGCCTCGTCCACGGTCGCATGAAGGGCGCGGAGAAGGACGAGGCGATGCGCGCCTTCAAGGATGGCGCAACGCGCGTGCTGGTGGCGACAACGGTGATCGAGGTGGGCGTCGACGTACCCGACGCCACGATCATGGTGATCGAGCATGCCGAGCGTTTCGGCCTGGCCCAGCTCCACCAGTTGCGCGGGCGCGTGGGGCGCGGCACGAAACCTTCTTCCTGCGTGCTGCTCTACAAGGACCCGCTCGGCGAGACGGCGAAGCGCCGGCTTTCGGTGATGCGCGAGACGGAGGACGGTTTCGTCATCGCCGAGGAAGACCTGAAGCTGCGCGGCGAAGGCGAGTTGCTAGGCACGCGCCAATCCGGCGCGCCGGGCTTCCAGGTGGCGGGCATCGAGGCCCATGCCGACCTTCTGGAAGCCGCGCGCGACGACGCACGGCTCATCCTTTCGCGCGATCCCGATCTTCGCAGCGAGCGCGGCGAGGCACTGCGCCTGCTGCTCTATTTGTTCGGCAGGGACGAGGCGGTACGGCTGCTGCGCGCCGGTTGAAGCGGCGCGCCGGCGGGCGGGTTGCCGATCTTCACCGGCTTGCCGTTGGCACCGATTTTCCTGTCCGGGGGCTTCCTGTCAAGCGGCGGCGGCACCAGCCCGGCCGAGACGATGAGGCGGGCGCCCTCCTCGATGGTCATGTCGAGCATGACCACCTCGGACTTGCGCACATACATCAAAAAGCCGGTGGTCGGGTTCGGCGTGCAGGGCATGAAAACCGCCACCAGCGGGTCGCCTTCCTTGTCCAGCTTGCGGTTGATCTCGGTTTCCTTCTCGCCGGCCACGAAGACAAGCGACCACACGTCCTTGCGCGGATATTCGACCAGCCCGACCTGGCTGAACATGTCGCCCTTGTTGGACAGCACCGTCTCGAAAATCTGCTTGAGCGAACGGTAGATGCCGCGCACCAGCGGCATGCGCCCGAGCAGCCGCTCGCCGAAATTGACGATGGCGCGGCCGACGATGTTTGCGGCCAGGAAGCCGATGAGCGTGATCAGCACCAGCGCGACGATCAGCCCGAAGCCGGGCACCGGGAACGGCAGGTAGGTATCGGGGCTGTAGCGGGCGGGGATATAGGGCTTCACCCACGAATCCACCCAGCCGATGAACGACCAGGCGATGTAGACGGTAATCGCCAGCGGCGCGCAGACGATGAAGCCGGTCAGGAAATAGTTCCTGAGCCGGGTCATGCCGGAAACCTTCGTGCCATCGGACATGATGCCGCCACCGCCGCCTCGTTGCGCTGCAACATTACGCGAGGGACCGGCGCTTTGGAACCCGGGAAGTTTTTGGCCAGACGGCAGCCGGCCTATGCAGCGACCAGCGGCTCGATCTTGTCGAGTTCGGAGGCGAGTCTCCGCGCTTCGGTTTCCAGTTCATATGCCTGCTGGAAATTCATCCAGAATTCCGGCGTGGTGTCGAAGAAGCGCGCCAGCCGCAGCGCGGTGTCGGGCGTCATGCCGACCTCTTCCTTCACGATTCTCTCAATACGCGTGCGCGGCAGATTGAGCTTCCGGGCCAAGGCACCGGCACTCATGTCCAAGGGAACGAGGTACTCCTCGCGCAGGAACTCGCCGGGGTGAATAGGTCGCGCGAATTTCAGCATGTTGCACCTTTTCCGGGCGGGACTCGTTCAGTGGTAGTCCACGATCTCGACATCTTCCGCACCTGCTTCGGTCCATCGGAAGCAGATGCGCCACTGATCGTTGATACGGATCGAATGCTGCCCGGCGCGATCTCCCTTCAGCGCTTCAAGGCGGTTTCCGGGCGGCGACCGCAGGTCTTTCAGGTCGACCGCGTTGGCCACGGCGCGAAGCCTCCGCTCGGCACGGGCGACCAGATCGGACGGGAAGCCCTTCGGCGCCTCGCCCGCGGCAATCGCCTCCACGGCCTTGTCCTTGAAAGAAACGATCACCGGGTCTCTCTCCTTTCTGTATCATGGCATGATACAGAAAGGAGTCAAGGAGCACGTATCAGCAAGTGATACAAACTACTCCACCGTCACCGATTTCGCCAGGTTGCGGGGCTGGTCGACGTCGGTGCCCATGAATACGGCGGTGAAATAGGCCAGCATCTGGATCGGCAGCGCGTAGACGATCGGCGAGATGATGTCGGGCATATCCGGCAGGACGATGGTTTCCATCGTCTCGACGGTTGCATGGGCCGCGCCCTTGGCATCGGTGATCAGGATGATCTTGCCGCCGCGGGCCGCCACTTCCTGCATGTTGGAGACGGTCTTCTCGAAGATGCGGTCATGCGGGGCGATGACGATGACCGGCATGTTCTCGTCGATCAGCGCGATGGGCCCATGCTTCAATTCGCCCGCCGCATAGCCCTCGGCATGGATGTAGGAGATTTCCTTGAGCTTCAGCGCGCCTTCCATGGCGAGCGGGAAGTTGGTGTCGCGGCCGAGATAGAGCACGTGCCGGTAGTGCGACAGTTCCCGCGCGACCTTCTCGATCTGGCCGGCCAGCTTGAGCACCTGGCTGGCGTAGCGCGGCGCCTCGGCGAGCTGCCGCACCAGCAACCTCTCCTCGTCGGCCGAAATCGTGCCGCGCGCCGCCGCCGCCCGCACCGCGAGCGCGGCCAGCACCGAAAGCTGGCAGGTGAATGCCTTGGTCGAAGCGACACCGATCTCCGGGCCGGCCAGCGTCGGCAGGGTCACGTCTGATTCGCGCGCGATGGTGGAGCCGCGCACGTTGACGACGGCGCCGATGGGCAGTCCTTCCCTGCGGCAATAGCGCAGCGAGGCCAGCGTGTCGGCCGTCTCGCCCGACTGGGAGATGAAGAAGGCGGCCGAGTTCTTCGGCAGCGGCATCTCGCGGTAGCGGAACTCCGAGGCGACGTCGATATCGACCGGCAGCCGGGCCAGGCGCTCGAACCAGTATTTGCCGATCAGGCCGGCCAGATAGGCCGTGCCGCAGGCCGACACGGCCACCCGGTCGATCGTAGCGAAATCGAAGGGCAGGTCGAGCGGCTTGGAAACCCCGTTGGCGAAGTCGAGATAGTGCGCCAGCGTGTGCGAAATCACTTCCGGCTGCTCGTAGATCTCCTTTTCCATGAAATGGCGATGGTTGCCCTTGTCGACCAGGAAGGAAGTGCCCACGGACTGCTGACGCTGGCGCTCGACCTTGTTGCCGTCGATGTCGAAGATGGAGAACTCGTTGCGGCGCACCACGGCCCAGTCGCCGTCCTCCAGATAGGTGATGGAATTGGTGAACGGCGCCAGCGCGATGGCGTCGGACCCCAGGAACATCTCGCCCTCGCCATGGCCCACTGCCAGCGGCGGCCCGTTGCGGGCGCCCACGATCAGGTCTTCGTCGCCCTTGAACATGATGGCCAGCGCAAAGGCGCCCTGCAGCCGCTTCAGCGCCTGGTGCGCGGCATCGACCGGCTTGGCCCCGCGCGCCAGTTCGCGCGAAACCAGATGGGCGACCACCTCCGTGTCGGTCTGGGAGGCAAAGGTGTAGCCGTCGCGGGTAAGTTCTTCCCGCAATTCGGAAAAATTCTCGATGATGCCGTTATGGACGATGGCCACGCCGTTGGAGAAATGCGGGTGCGCATTGGTTTCGTTGGGCACGCCATGGGTCGCCCAGCGGGTGTGGCCGATGCCGATGGTGCCGTCCAGCGGCTCGTTCTGGAGCCGGCGTTCCAGATTTATCAGCTTGCCCTCGGCGCGGCGGCGCGACAGCTCACCGCGCTCGATGGTGGCCACGCCGGCGGAATCGTATCCGCGATATTCGAGCCTTTTCAGCGCATCCACGATCAGCGGCGCCACCGGCGTGTGGCCCACGATGCCGACTATCCCGCACATGTCCGAAGTCCCCGCTTTGTCAAACCGCGCACCCGCTCTCTAGCGGGCGCGCACGATCCAAGAAAGTCACGTTCCATTGCGCCGCGTATCAGCCCGCACGAAGCGGCTTTAGTATGGCGCAACGAGATTAATGGCCGGCAACGGTTTACATCCAGTTGGCGAAATTGCTTATTTCTTCGCCGCCTCCGCCCTTCGGCTGCGCAATTCGCGCGCCTTGCCAGGCAAGGTCTTCTGCCGCGCCCGCCCGAAGGCCAGCGCATCGTCGGGCACGCTGTCGGTGATGACGCTGCCCGAGGCGACATAGGCGCCGTTGCCGATGGCGACCGGCGCCACCAGTGCGGAGTTGGAGCCGATGAAGGCCCCCTCGCCGATGTCGGTGAAGAATTTGGAATAGCCGTCATAATTGCAGGTGATGGTGCCGGCCCCGATATTGGCGCCGGCGCCGATGCGGGCATCGCCGATATAGGTGAGGTGGTTGACCTTGGCGCCCTCCTCCACGGTCGCCTTCTTGACCTCGCAGAAATTGCCGACCTTGGCCTTCGCCCGGAGGTCCGTGCCGGGCCTGAGCCGCGCGAAGGGCCCGACCTCGCAGCCGGAAGCGATCGAGGCACCCTCGATATGGCTGAAGGCGCGGATCCTGGCGCCCGGTTCGATCCTCACGCCCGGCCCGAACCAGACATTCGGCTCCACAACGGTGTCGGCGCCGATCTCGGTGTCGTGCGAGAAGAACACGGTGTCGGGGGATACGAGCGTGACCCCGGCCAGCATCGCCGCGCGCCGTCGGCGCTGTTGCCACAGCGCTTCCGCCTCGGCCAGTTCGGCGCGGTTGTTGATGCCGAGCGCGCTTTCAAAGCCTGTTTCAGTCGCCACCACCTCCAGGCCCCGTGCGCTCGCGATGCCGACGATGTCGGTGAGGTAGAATTCGCCCTTGGCATTGGCATTGCCCACCGCATCGAGCAGCTCCAGCGCATGCCTGCCGGCGATCGCCATCAGGCCGCTGTTGCAGAAGGTGATCCCGCGCTCCTCGGCCGAGCAGTCCTTGTCCTCGCGGATGGCGACGAGGCGGCCATCCTTCTCGATCAGGCGGCCATAGCCGGCCGGGTTTTCGGTACGGAAGCCGAGCACGGCGACGGCGGCGCCCGCAGCCAGCCTCGCCCGCGCAGCCTCCAGCGCGGCGGGGTCGATCAGCGGCGTGTCGCCGAACATGACGAGGATATCGTCATAGCCCCTGGCGATCGCCGCGCGCGCGGCCAGAACGGCATCGGCCGTGCCCAGCCGCTTTTCCTGCACGAAGATTTCCGCACGGGGCGCGAATTTTTCCGCCGCCTTGCGCACGGCATCGGCGCCGTGGCCAACCACCAGCGCCAGATCGCCGCCCCCGGCCGTCTCGGTGGCCCGGGCGACATGCGCCACCATGGGCAGGCCGGCGATTTCGTGCAGCACCTTCGGCAGCGCGCTCTTCATGCGCGTGCCTTCGCCGGCGGCGAGGATGATGGACAGGCAGGTTCTGGAGGTCATGGGCGGCTACCGCTGGAGAGCTTTGGATTCGCCGCCCTTATCTAGCATCTGCAGCGGAAGGCTCCAATGCGGGCAATGTCAGCCCAGTTGACCGAGCACGGGGAAGGTTTCCAAAAGCCAGTAGGCGACGGTCTGCACGCCGCCGGTCAGGAAGAAGACGCCGGCAACCACCAGAAGGCCGCCGATGACCTTTTCGACGCGGCCGAGATGCACGCGGAATTTTCCGAGGAAGCGCATGAAGGCGCCGGAAAAGATCGCCGCGACCAGGAACGGTATGCCGAGGCCGAGCGAATAGGCGGCGAGCAGCAGCGCGCCCTCGCCCATCGTCTCGCGTCCGCCGGCCATCGTCAGGATCGGCCCCAGCACCGGGCCGATGCATGGTGTCCAGCCGAAGGCGAAGGCCAGGCCCATGACATAGGCCGCGACCGCACTTGCCGGCTTGCCCTGGCTCTGGAAACGCGCCTCGCGCGACAAAAGCGGAATGCGCAGCACGCCGAGGAAATTCAGGCCCATGAGGATGATGAGGATGCCGGCGGCGAAGGCCAGCGGCTCCTGCCACACACGCAGCAGGCGGCCGATGGTGGAAGCGCCGGCGCCGAGGGCCACGAAGACGGTGGTGAAGCCGAGCACGAAGGCCAACGAGGCCGCAAGCAACGCGCCGCGGGCGCCCGTCCTAGCGGAGATGCTCGCCTGGCCGCGAAAATCCTCAACCGAGACGCCGGCCATGTAGCACAGATAGGGCGGCACGAGCGGCAGCACGCAGGGCGACAGGAAAGAAAGGGCGCCCGCGCCCACAGCGCTTACATAGCCGATATCCAACGCCATCCCGCTTCCTTCGCCTCGAACCGGCGCCCATATAGCCATGCCGGCATGTCGGCTCCAATCACCATTTCGTGGCGCATTTCGTCGCTGGTATGCGCCATTCCGCCATATTGGCCCGATAAAACACAGGCCAGCATTCATCGACTGCACGCGCCAGTGCACCGTTTCATCAAGGAGGCGTTGCCATGAATTCGCTGACAATCAGTCTGGCCGCATTGCTCATCGGAACGACGGCATCCTTCGCTGCCGAAGCCTGGAAGGAGGCGGAGGTCGGGGGCACCAAGATCTATACCAACCCCAAGGGCATGACGCTCTACACGTTCGACAAGGACGAGAAGGGCGTATCGAACTGCAACGGCAAATGCGCAACCAACTGGCCGCCGCTGAAGGCGGCCGCGAGCGCCAAGGACCAGGGCGAGTGGACCGTCATCAAGCGCAAGGACGGCACCATGATGTGGGCCTATGACGGCAAGCCGCTCTACACCTTCGCCAAGGACGAAAAGGCCGGCGACATGAAAGGCGACGGCGCCATGGGCATGTGGCACGTGGCCAAGGCGCAGTAGACAAGGCGGCCGAAGCCGGCGCGCCGCTCGCCCGGGCAGGCGCGGCCGCCTATCGGCGGACGGGAACCCTGCCGGGCACGCCATTGGGGGCGCCGGCACCTGTATTGTGGGTGCGCATGGGCCGTTCGCCACGGATGATGTCGCTGACCTCCACATAGGCCATCTCGATCAGATAGGTCAGCATGTCGTAGCGCTCCGCCTCGGCCATATTGCGAAGCTGCCCCAGCATCGATTGCAGATAGTCGAGCGTATCGGTCCGTCGTCTTGTGTACGATTGCCGCATCGACAATGATCCCCCTTTCCCGTGCGCGCGCCCCGCGTATTGCCTTCAGGGTTCGCCGACCGACTCCACGGTGATCGAAAGGCGATGCAAGCAAGATATTTGACATACTTAAAATTGCAAGTTTTTCGTTTATTCTCTCTTTAGTTGCATGCTCCAATTCCATCCATGGGACGCTGCCTCTTGACCGGATGCAAAAGCACGGCCATTTGACGGGCGATCCGAATGATTTTTCGTCGCGGCCTGAGGGATTCTTCTGCCGCAGACCCAGCACACACGGGCAACATGGACGTCGTGGTGGTCGAATCGCCGGCAAAGGCGAAGACAATCAATAAATATCTCGGGCGGAACTATAAGGTTCTCGCCTCCTTCGGCCATGTGCGCGATCTGCCGGCCAAGGACGGCTCGGTGCGCCCGGACGAGGATTTCTCCATGTCCTGGTCTGTCGATTCGGCCTCGGCCAAGCGGCTGGCCGACATCGCCAAGGCGGTGAAGGATGCAGATGGCCTGATCCTCGCCACCGACCCGGATCGCGAGGGCGAGGCCATTTCCTGGCATGTGCTGGAGGTGCTGCGCCAGAAGCGGGTGCTGAAGGACAAGGCCGTCAGCCGCGTGGTGTTCAACGCCATCACCAAGCAGTCGGTCCTGGACGCCATGGCCAATCCGCGCCAGATCGACGTGCCGCTGGTCGACGCCTATCTGGCTCGCCGCGCGCTGGACTATCTGGTCGGCTTCACGCTGTCGCCGGTTCTCTGGCGCAAGCTGCCCGGCGCCCGCTCGGCCGGCCGCGTGCAGTCGGTGGCCTTGCGCCTCGTCTGCGACCGCGAAGCGGAGATCGAACGGTTCGTCCGCGAGGAATACTGGAACATCGCCGCCATCCTCGGCACGCCGCGCAACGACAGTTTCGAAGCGCGGCTGACCGCCTACGAAGGCAGGAAGCTCCAGAAACTCGACATCAAGAACAAGGAGCAGGCCGACGGCATCAAGGCGATGCTGGAGGGTGCATCCTTCCGCGCGCTTTCGGTGGAAGCAAAGCCCACCAAGCGCAACCCGGCACCGCCCTTCACCACGTCGACCCTGCAGCAGGCCGCCTCCTCGCGGCTCGGCTTCTCGGCCAACCGCACCATGCAGGTGGCGCAGAGGCTGTACGAGGGCATGGACATCGGCGGCGAGACCGCCGGCCTCATCACCTACATGCGAACCGACGGCGTGCAGATGGCGCCGGAGGCGATCTCGGCCGCCCGTGCCGCGATCGGCAAGGAATTCGGCGACAGGTATCTGCCGGAAAAGCCGCGCTACTACACCACCAAGGCCAAGAACGCGCAGGAAGCCCACGAGGCGATTCGCCCGACCGACTTCTTCCGCACGCCGGCCTCGGTGCGCCAGTATCTGGATGCCGACCAGGCGAGGCTATACGAACTGATCTGGAAGCGCGCCATCGCTAGCCAGATGAATGCCGCTGAGATCGAGCGCACCACGGTGGAGATCGAAGCCGTCAACGGCCCGCGCACCGCCGGCCTGCGCGCTGTCGGCTCCGTCATCCGCTTCGACGGCTTCATCGCCGCCTACACCGACCAGAAGGAAGAGGATTCCGAGGACGAGGACAACCGGCGCCTGCCCGAGATTCGCGAGGGCGAGCAGCTTGCGCGCGAGGCGATCAATGCCACGCAGCACACGACCGAACCGCCGCCCCGCTATTCGGAAGCCTCGCTCATCAAGAAACTGGAGGAACTGGGCATCGGCCGTCCGTCGACCTACGCGGCCACGCTGAAGACGCTGGAAGACCGCGAATACGTCACCATCGACAAACGCCGGCTGATCCCGCAATCGAAAGGACGGATCGTCACGGCCTTTCTCGAAAGCTTTTTCGACAAATATGTCGAATACGACTTCACCGCCTCCCTGGAAGAGAAGCTGGACGAGATTTCCGACGGCAAGCTTGCCTGGAAGGACGTGCTGCGCGACTTCTGGAAGGATTTCTCGGCCTCGGTCGACGACATCAAGGAACTGCGCGTCTCCGACGTCCTGGATGCGCTGAACGAAGAGCTGGCGCCGCTGGTGTTTCCCGCCCGCGAGGACGGTTCGGACCCGCGCATCTGCCCCAAATGCGGCAGCGGCAACCTGTCGCTCAAGCTCGGCAAATATGGCGCCTTCGTCGGCTGCTCGAACTATCCCGAATGCGGCTACACGCGGCAGCTCGGCGAGAACGGCAACGGCAATGGCGAGAACGGCACGGGCGAAGACGGCCCCAGGGCGCTGGGCAAGGACCCGTATACGAGCGAGGAGATCACGCTGCGTTCCGGGCGGTTCGGCCCCTATGTGCAGCGCGGCGAGGGCAAGGAAGCCAAACGGTCGAGCCTTCCCAAGGGCTGGAGCGCCGCCGAGCTCGATCATGAGAAGGCGCTGGCGCTGCTTTCGCTGCCGCGCGATGTCGGCAAGCATCCGGAGACGGGCAAGATGATCTCGGCCGGGCTCGGCCGCTACGGCCCCTTCGTGCTGCATGACGGCACATACGCCAATCTCGATTCGATCGAGGACGTGTTCTCCATCGGCCTCAACCGGGCCGTCACCGTGCTGGCGGAGAAGCAATCCAAGGGCAGAGGCGCGCGCGGCGGCGGCACGCCGGCGGCGCTGAAGGAACTCGGCGACCACCCCGACGGCGGCGGCAAGATCACGGTGCGCGACGGACGCTACGGCGCCTACGTCAATTTCGGCAAGATCAACGCCACCCTGCCCAAAGGCAAGGACCCGCAATCGGTGACGATGGACGAGGCCCTGGCGCTGATCGCCGAGAAGGAGGCCAAGGGGGGCGGCAAGAAACCGGCCCGCAAGGCGGCGGCGAAGAAGACCACGGCGGCGAAGAAGACCGCCGCGAAGAAGGGGTAGACGCTTGGCGCGCGGGATCTCCGGACGGCATCACGGCGATCCGCGCGCTGGCGACACCCGGCGCGGGACGCGCGACCAGTATCGCCCCTCGCCCGAGGAAATCCTGCGCTACATCGCCGAAAATCCGGACCGTTCCGGCAAGCGCGAGATCGTCAAGGCTTTCGCGCTGCGAGGCGAGGACCGTGCCTGGCTCAAGGATACGCTGCGCGACCTCCAGGACCAGGGCCTGCTGGAAAAGAAGCGCAAACGCCACATCCGCCCCGGCGCGTTGCCGCATGTGGCCGTCCTCGATATTTTCGGCCGCGATTCCGAAGGCGGGCTGCTGGCACGCTCGGCCGAGCAAGAAGGCGACGGCCCCGCGCCCACCGTTGCGGTGCGCGTTTCGCGCGGCGGTCCCGTTCCCGGTATCGGCGACCGCATCCTGGCCAAGACCTTCCCGACCGACGATCCCACCGGCCCGGCGTATACGGCGCGGATCATGAAGATATTCGAGCGGCGCTCGGAAGCCGTTCTCGGCATCTTCCGCACGCTCAGGGACGGCACTTTCCGCATCGAGCCGGTGGAGCGGCGCCAGCCCGAACTTGTCGTCGACAAGGAATTCCAGAACGGCGCCAAGGACGGCGATCTCGTCGAGGTGGAGCCGGCGCGCGCGCCGCGTTACGGGCTGCCCAAGGCCAAGGTGCTTGCGGTTCTGGGCTCGCTGACGAGCGAAAAGGCGGTTTCGATGATCGCCATCCACGCGCACGACATCCCCCACATCTTCCCGCCCGACGTGCTTTCGGAGACGCAGGCGCTGAAGCCGGTGCCGCTGGAAGGCCGGGAAGACTGGCGCGACCTGCCGCTCGTCACCATCGACCCGGCCGACGCCAAGGACCACGACGACGCCGTTTACGCTGCGCCCGATCCGGACGAGAACAATCCCGGCGGCTTCATCGCCACAGTGGCGATCGCCGACGTCGCGGCCTATGTGCGGCCCGGCTCGGCGCTGGACCGCGAGGCGCTGAACCGCGGCAATTCGGTCTATTTTCCGGACCGGGTCGTCCCCATGCTGCCCGAGCGCATCTCCAACGATCTGTGCTCGCTGCGGGAGGGCGAGGACAGACCGGCAATGGCCGTGCGCATGACATTTTCGGCCGAGGGGCGAAAAGTCCGGCATTCCTTCCACCGCGTGATGATGAAATCCGTCGCCAAACTCGCCTACCCGCAGGCGCAGGCGGCGATCGACGGCGTGCCGGACGACAAGACCCGCCCGATCCTCGACACAGTGCTGAAACCGCTTTGGGGCGCCTATGCCGTGCTGAAGCGTGGCCGCGACGCGCGCCAGCCGCTGGATCTGGATCTGCCGGAGCGCAAGATCCTGCTCAAGCCGGACGGCACGGTCGACCGCGTATTGGTGCCCGAACGGCTCGACGCCCACAAGCTGATCGAAGAGTTCATGATCCAGGCCAATGTCTGCGCCGCCGAAACGCTGGAGGCCAGGAAGCAGGCGCTGGTGTACCGCATCCACGATGGCCCGTCGCTGGCCAAGCAGGAATCGCTGCGCGACTTTCTGCATACGCTCGGCCTCACGCTGGCGCGCGGGCCCCAGATGCGCCCGGCCCAGTTCAACAGCATCCTGGAGCGGGTGAAAGGGCAGGACAACGAGGAACTGGTCAACGAGGTGGTGCTGCGCGCCCAGAGCCAGGCTGAATATTCGCCCGCCAATATCGGCCATTTCGGGCTGAACCTGCGCCGCTACGCGCATTTCACCTCGCCGATCCGCCGCTATGCCGACCTCGTCGTCCACCGTGCGCTGATCGCGGCCCTCGGCCTCGGCTCCGGCGGGCTCACCCGCGACGAAGAGGCGCGCCTGGAGGAGACTGCCGCGCTGATCTCCACCGCCGAGCGGCGAGCTATGGCGGCCGAGCGCGAGACGGTCGACCGGCTGGTGGCCGCCTACCTTGCCGAGCATATCGACAGCCGCTTCGACGCACGCATCTCGGGTGTCGTGAAGGCGGGACTCTTTGTCCAATTGCCGCAATATGGCGCAGATGGCTTTATCCCGGTGTCATCGCTTGGCGGCGACTACTATATATACGATGAAACGGCGCGTTCGCTTTTCGGAGAACGCAGCGGAAAAGGCTATCAGCTCGCGGATCGCGTCGAGGTCCGTCTCGTTGAAGTGGCGCCGATGGCCGGCGCGATGCGCTTCGAGATGCTGAGCGAGCCAAAGCCGCTGCCGGGATCGAGGCGGTCGTTCCACAAGGCCAAGGGCCGGGCGCGCGCCTCCCAGTCGCGTCCGGGCACGCGCGGCAGGAGACGTTGATCATGGAAGAACAGGTTTTCGGCGGCGAGCACCATTCCGGCCGTCCGGCGCGCCCTTTGTGGGAAGCGATGAAGCGCGGTTTTTTCGGCCGCTGCCCGCATTGCGGCGAAGGCAAGCTTTTCCGCGCTTTCGTCAAGACGGCTGACCATTGCTCGAATTGCGGCGAGGAATTCTCGCACCACAGGGCCGACGACCTGCCGGCCTATCTCGACATCGTGGTCGTCGGTCACGTCGTGCTCGGCGGCTTCATGGCGGTCGAGATGGCCACCTCCTGGCCCATGTGGCTGCATCTGGCCATCTGGACGCCGCTGACGCTGATCCTGGCGCTCGCGCTGCTCCAGCCGATCAAGGGCGCGGTGGTGGGCCTGCAATGGGCGCTCTACATGCACGGCTTCGGCGGAGAGACCGATTCCATCGAGCTGCATCCCAAGATTTGAGCCGCTTGGCGCAATGCGCGGGCTGCAGACACCCCTTTCGCGGCGGGGCGCTTTTCGCTAGGGCGTGCATATGGACGGGATGACCAAGGCCGAAATCGACAAGGCCGAACGCAGCGACATCGTGCCCGGCAACGGGCCGAAGCGCCCGCGCGACGCCGCCACGCTGATCCTGCTCGATCGCCGGAACGACGGGTTCCTGGTGTTGATGGGCCGTCGCCATCGCAGCCACGCCTTCATGCCGGGCAAGTTCGTCTTTCCCGGCGGCCGCACCGATCCGGCCGACAGCCGCGTTCCGGTGGCGAGCGCGCTGACCGCGCAGGACGAGGAAAAGCTCAGGGCCGGCACCGGTCGCGTCAGCGCGGCGCGCGCGCGCGCCATCGCCCTTTCCGCCATCCGCGAGACCTATGAGGAAGCGGGACTGCTGATCGGCCGCAAGGGCGATTTCAGCACGGGCAAGCCGGATTGGCAGGGCTTTGTCCGGCACGGCGTGCAGCCTTCCCTGGAAAGCGTGCGTTTCGTGGCCCGCGCCATCACGCCGCCCGGCCGGGTGCGGCGTTTCGACACGCGTTTCCTGGTCGCCTGGCGCAGCGATGTCGCGGTGGAGCTTGACGGCGGCGGCCCGACCAATGAACTGGAGGAACTGGCCTGGCTGCCGATCGCCGAGGCCAAGCAGGTGGACATCCCCTCCATCACGCGGACGGTGCTGGAAGAGCTGGAGGAGCGGCTCGCCCGCGATCCCGGGCTCAGTCCCGGTGCGGCGGTGCCGTTCTATCGGCTCGTGCATGCGCATTTCAGGCGCGAGCTTCTCTGAACACGAGATTTCGGACTTCGCATGACGGTGGACACCAGGGTGCAGGACGCGGAGCGCGTGCAATGGCTGCCGATGACGGCGGCGATCTCCTCGATAAGCGTGGTAGGCATCGCCATCGGCCTGGGCATGCCGCTTCTGTCCGTCATCCTGGAGTCGCGCGGCCATTCGGCTTCCATGATCGGCCTCAATACCGCGATCGCCGGTGTCGCCTCGATCGCCGGGGCGCCCCTGGCCACGCCGATCGCCTCGCGGCTCGGGGTAGCCTGGGCGATGCTTTTGATGATCGCAACCGGCGCGCTGGCCTTCGTCGGCTTCCATTTCGCGCCGGCGTTCTGGATGTGGTTCCCGCTGCGCGTGGCGCTGCATATGTCGCTGACCATCCTGTTCATCCTGTCCGAATTCTGGATCAGTACCTCGGCGCCGCCCAGCCGGCGCGGCCTGGTGCTCGGCGTCTACGCCACGGTGCTGTCACTCGGCTTCGCCTTCGGGCCATGGCTGTTCGCGCATCTGGGTAGCGAGGGCTTCCTGCCCTTCGGCGTCACCGTCGTCCTGGTGACCGTGGCGGCGATCCCGGTGCTGGCCGCCCGCAACGAAAGCCCGCCGATCCGCCCCGAGGGCGAGGAAACCAGCGGTTTCCTCAGCTATATCTGGCTGGTGCCGACGGCGACGGTGGCGGTGCTGGTGTTCGGCGCCGTGGAGACCGGGGGCTTCGCGCTGTTTCCGGTCTATGGCAGCCGCATCGGCTATTCGGAAGCCGATGCCGCCCTGCTGCTGACGATGATCGGGCTTGGCAACGTGCTGTTGCAGATCCCGATCGGCATGATCAGCGACCGGGTGAGCGATCGCCGCTACATCCTTCTGGGCTGCGCGACCGTGGGGCTGGCGGGCACGCTGTTCATGCCGCTTTTTGCGCAGAACTGGCATCTCATGGCGGCCTTGCTGTTCGTATGGGGCGGCGTGGTGGCGGCCCTCTATACGGTCGGGCTCGCCCATCTCGGCTCGCAGCTTTCGGGCCACGAACTGGCTTCCGCCAATGCCGCCTTCGTGCTGTGCTACGGCATCGGCATGGTGGTGGGGCCGCAGGCCATCGGCATCGGCATGGACATGTTCGGCCCCCATGGCTTCGGCTGGTCGCTCGGCTTGTTCTTCGGCATCTACATGCTGGTGGCGATCGGACGGCTGGCGTTCAGAGTACGGCGAGGCTGAAGCGGCCCGGCGCGAGGCGATCTCTTCCGGGGTCTCCCTTCCGGGCCAAGCTTTTGTTTTTGGAGAATGAGTCCAAAAGTCTCCAGCCTTTCGGGCTCGTGCCCTAACGGCCCATATCGGCCAGGGCCTCGCGCATCGCCGCGCTCGTGATGCCGAACACTCCCCCATAGGGAGTATCCAGATCGACGATGACGAACATGACGCTGGCCACCGCCACGACCCCGATGGCGAGCACGACCGCGCTCAGCGGACGCCGCGGGACCTGCAGACCGAAGCTGAGAAACACCAGTGCCAGCCAGAAGCTGACTATGCCGCTGAACGAATTGCGGGACACGCCGTTTGCATCCTCGATGACCGCCCAGCGGCTCTGCTGGACGGTGGTATAGTTCTCGCGGCATCTGGCCGCCAGGTTCGCCCGCGCGGCATCGGCCGGCGCCACCGCGTCGATCGTCATGCCGATCTCGTTGATGAGGGCTTTCAGCCCCGCATCCTCGCCGCTTACGGCCATGCGCCGCACATCCGGCATCCCGTCGATGGCAGGTGCTTTCTCGCGCGGCCAGGTGCTGGCTATGACGGCGGCGGTATATTGACGAAGTTGAAGCCGCGCAGGGTCCATCTCCGGGCCCAGATTGCGAAGGCACTGGTCGAGGCGCGCCAGCCTCGCGGCATAGAGCGAACGGTCCTTGTTGGCGGCATCGAAGGCCGACCGTGCCGTCAACAGTTGCAGGCTGAGCACAAGCGCGGTGAAGGTGACGAGAAGGCCCGTCACAAGCCGCAGCGCGTCCATGTTCTCTGCCGACAGATGGTTGTCGTGAAGACGGGGGCGCAACGCCAGGCCGCCGAGCGCGCTCGCACTGAAAAGCACCAGGAATGCGAGTCCGTAGAGGATTTCCATGACGCCGAACCACCAGAAAGGCCGGCTGCGCGCCCGTCAAATCTACCGCACCACGCCCGGCCGCGCAATCCGAGCGCAGCCATCGCCTTCGGCATCCCGCGCGGTTTCCCGCTTGCCTCCGAGGCGGGGCCGGGCTTGCGTTGCGGCCAGATTCCTGTATAGACGCGCTCAATCTGCCGGTCCCGACCGGGGGCTGAACGGAGGGCCGAAGGCCGTTTTCCCTGAAAACACGCTTTCGTCGTGGAGCCGCAAGGGCTTCCGCCTCCCGTGTCTCCGCTCTCGACCGTCTCGTCATGCTCCTTTCTTCCCCGCCGCAATCGCGGGTCAAGAGAAGTTGCAGAGGCTTTAGCCGCCGGGAACCGGGAGAGAAACGAAGAAAGGCAAATGAACTATGGCTCTTTACGAACATGTGTTCCTTGCCCGGCAGGATCTGTCGCAGCAGCAGGTCGATGAGCTCGTTGAACGTTTCAAGGGCGTCATCACCGAAGGCGGCGGCTCGGTCGGCCGGGTCGAGAACTGGGGACTGAAGTCCCTCACCTACCGGATCAAGAAGAACCGGAAGGCCTACTACACGCTCATGGACCTGACCTGCCCGCCGGCCGCCCTCAACGAGATGGAGCGCCAGATGGGCCTGTCGGAGGACGTGCTGCGCTTCATGACCATCAAGGTCGAGAAGCATGAGGAAGGCGTCTCCGCCATGATGCAGAAGCGCGAAGAGCGCTCCGATCGCGGCGGCTTCGGCGATCGTGACCGCGGCCCGCGCTCGTTCGGCGATCGCGACCGCGGCGACCGTCCTGCTCGCAATTTCGGCGATCGTGACGGCGGTGGCGATCGTGGTCCGCGCCGTCCGCGCGAAGCTGCTGAAGGAGCTGCAGAATAATGGTCGACATCAACCAGATCCCGACCCGGCGTCCGTTCCATCGCCGCCGCAAGACCTGCCCGTTCTCCGGCGCCAACGCCCCGCGCATCGACTACAAGGACGTGCGCCTGCTGCAGCGCTACATTTCCGAGCGCGGCAAGATCGTGCCGTCGCGCATCACCGCCGTCAGCCAGAAGAAGCAGCGCGAGCTCGCCCAGGCGATCAAGCGCGCCCGCTTCCTCGGCCTGCTGCCCTACGTGGTTCGCTAAAGCATGATCCCGGAAAGTCGCGGACTTTCCGGATAAGATCATGCGGCAATGAGAATGCGAGGCGGGCGGTCTGCCGCCCGTTTCTTCCTGACCGTGATCGGCACGGCGGGACACTACCAAATCCGAGTTGGGGCGGTGCGCCGCCTCTAACTGCCTCGACGGGCAGGACAGCGAAAAGACGGCGCCCCGCGCCCGGCCAGCTTCCAGCCCGTCTCCAACCCGTGCCGCCACATGCGGCCATAAGGAGAGAGAAATGGAAGTCATCCTTCTCGAGCGCGTCGCGCGCCTCGGCCAGATGGGCGATACCGTCAGGGTCAAGGACGGGTTCGCCCGCAATTTCCTGCTGCCCAAGGGCAAGGCGCTGCGCGCCAACGACGCCAACAAGAAGAAGTTCGAAGGTCAGCGCGCCCAGCTCGAAGCCCGCAACCTCGAGCGCAAGTCCGAAGCCCAGCAAATCGCCGACAAGCTCGACGGCGTCAGCTTCGTGGTGGTGCGCTCGGCCGGCGAAACCGGCCAGCTCTACGGTTCGGTGTCCACCCGCGACATCGCCGACATCCTGTCGGAAGAGGGCTTCAGCGTGGCCCGCAACCAGGTGGAACTCAACCATCCGATCAAGACCATCGGCCTCATCAACGTGGCCATCGCGCTGCACCCCGAGGTCGAGGTGACGGTGACGCTCAACGTGGCGCGCTCCACCGACGAGGCCGAGCGCCAGGCCCGCGGCGAGACGCTGACCACGGCCGAGGCCATCTACGGCGAGGACATCAACGAGAACGCGCGCCCCGACAACTTCTTCGACCCGAACGCCGAAGTCGAGGAAGAAGAAGAAGGACAGTAACGGCGGGCCGGCAATCGAGACATTGGGCTGGCAATCGCCCGATGCCGACTGCCTTTCAACGCTGAACATCTGGACCAAGAGCCCGGGCCTCGTGCCCGGGTTTTTTCTGACAAAAGGAACTTTCCAAGGCGGGCAGTTTTTAGCAAGATCAGGGATATTGCCTGGGATTGGATCTTGCCATGAATATTCTTCTGCAACGCGTTGCCGAAAAGATGGTTCGTGTCGGCAACCTGTCCGTGACCGGACCCGACGGGGCCACGCGCAATTTCGGCGACGGCAGCGGCGACAAAGTGCATATGGTCGTTCACACCCGCCGCGCCGAACGGGCGATCACGCTGCACCCCTCCCTTGCCATCCCCGAAGCCTTCATGGAGCAGGAACTGGACTTCGTGGAAGGCGACGTGCTCTCCTTCCTCCATCTGATCTATGAAAACACGGGCATTTCCTGGATCGATTCCAACTGGGGCAAGCTGCTGAACCATGCGCGGCTTGCGGCACGCCCGTTCCAGCAGCTCAACAATGCGCGCCGCTCCAAGAAGAACGTCGAGCGCCACTACGATCTGTCGGGCGAGCTGTACAAGCTCTTCCTCGACGAGGACATGCAATATTCCTGCGCGTATTACGAGCGCCCCGACATGACGCTGGAGGAGGCGCAACTCGCCAAGAAGCGGCACATCACCGCCAAGCTCAAGATCAAGCCCGGCCAGACCGTGCTCGACATCGGTTGCGGCTGGGGCGGGCTCGGCCTCTACATCGCCCGCACCTTCGAGGCCGACGTGCTGGGCGTCACGCTGTCGACCGAGCAGCATCAGGTCGCAACAGACAGGGCCCATGCCGAGGGGCTGGCCGACCGTGCTCATTTCGAATTGCGCGACTATCGCGACCTGTCCGAGCGCTTCGACCGCATCGTCTCGGTCGGCATGTTCGAGCATGTCGGCGTCAACCATTACCGCACCTATTTCGACAAATGCGCCCAATTGCTGAAACCGGACGGGGTCATGCTGCTGCACACGATCGGACGTGTCGGCCCGCCCACCACGACCAACGCCTTCATCCGCAAGCACATCTTTCCCGGCGGCTACATTCCCGCCCTGTCGGAGGTGATGCCCCATATCGAGCGTTCCGGCCTGATGGTCACCGACGTGGAGATATTGAGGCTGCACTATGCGGAAACGCTCAAGGCGTGGCGCGAGCGCTTCCTTGCCAATCGCGACAAGGTCAAGGCCATCTATGACGAACGCTTCTGCCGCATGTGGGAGTTCTATCTCTCCGGCTCCGAGGCTTCGTTCCGCTGGCAGGATCTGGTGAACTTCCAGATCCAGCTCACCAGGAAGAACGACGTGCTGCCGATGACGCGCGACTATATCGGCAAGTGCGAGAAGGCGATCGCCTTGCACGAGATGGGCCACAGCAAGGAAGAGCCCGTCGCCGGGGCGATCGAGAAGGCGGTGGCCAAGCCGGCGGCCAAGACCGCGCGCAAGCGCAAGGTGGCCGGCAAGGAATAGACGGCAGGCCTGTCCGCTTGCTATCGGCCGCGCTTGCGGCGAATAAGGTTCCGTCACCCGACGGATCCTTTCGCATGACCTATCCGATCTATGCCGCAGCCGCACTGGCCGAGATTGCCGGCTGCTTCTCCTTCTGGGCCTGGCTACGGCTGGAGAAATCGCCGCTGTGGCTGGCGCCGGGTCTTGCCTGCCTCGTTCTTTTCGCATGGTTGTTGACCTTGGCACCCATCGACGCGGCCGGCCGCGCCTATGCGGCCTATGGCGGCGTCTATATTGCCGCTTCGCTGCTCTGGCTGTGGCTCGCAGAGGGTTTTCGCCCGGATCGATGGGACCTGATCGGCGCGGCCATCTGCATCGGCGGCGCCTCCGTGATCCTATTCGCGCCGCGGGGAGCTTGAGCGTGGAACTGCCTGCTGCATTGCGCCAAGGCGTTGACCGGATGCTGGAAGGCGTGCCGCTGCCCGATCTGAAAAAGGCCGCACGCACGCTCTCCGACCGCTACCGCGCCGAGACGCGCGACGGGCGCCTTCACATGGGCAGCGACATGGCGGCAAAAGCCTATCTGGCCACCCGCCTGCCGGCCACCTATGCCGCCGTGCGTGCCGCCCTCGAAGCGGTAGCCGAGGCGCGCCCGGATTTTTCGCCGAAAACCCTGCTCGACATCGGTGCCGGTCCCGGCACCATGCTGTGGGCAGCGGCGGACCGCTGGCCCGGACTGGAAGAAGCCATGCTGCTGGAAGCCAGCGAACCTGCCCGCAAAATCGGCAAAACTCTGGCCGATGCCATGTCCGCGAAGGTGGAATGGATTCCCGGCGACGCAACGCTCGACCTCGATGGGATAAAATCGGCCGATCTGGTCACCGTCGCCTATGTTCTGGACGAATTGGCACCGGCAGCGCTGCCGAAGCTCGTCGAGAGACTGTGGGCTCTGGCCGGCGAGACGTTGATCATCGTGGAGCCGGGCACGCCGGCCGGCTGGCAGCGAATTCTGGCGGCGCGAACGCAACTGGTCGAGGCCGGCGGCCATATCGCCGCCCCCTGCCCGCATCACGGCTCCTGCCCGCTCGTCGAGCCCGACTGGTGCCATTTTTCCCGGCGCGTCACCCGATCGCGCCTGCATCGGCTGGCCAAGGATGCGGAGGTGCCATGGGAGGACGAGAAATTCGCCTATGTGGCCGTGTCGCACCGACCCATGGCAAGCGGCACCGCCTTGCCGGCGCGCGTGCTAGCACCGCCGCGCGCGGGTTCGGGCAAGGTGGAATTGAAACTGTGCCGGCCCGACGGCAGCGCCGGAACGCAGCTTTTCAGCCGCCGCGACGGCGACACGTTCCGTGCGGCCCGCCGTTGCGACTGGGGCGACACGCTGCCGCCTGGATAGCGCCTCGCCGCTCGTAATGTTTCCGATTTGTTCCAGGATGGAAAAACGGCTATCCTCGCCGTTGCGATTCGGGCTGCCCTCGTTTCTTTCCACCAAAAATTTTTGGCTGTGAATCGTGGGAACGACGGCCGCTTGGAACGGCACTGATGCAGATTGGTCACCGCCGACTCGCCTGCGATCTGGTATCGACTGACCGGGCTCAGGAATCGGGGACATGATGGCAGAGGCAGCACGCAAGTTCGGCACGGCCGAGACGCCGCTCTATCGCGAGGCACCCAACAATATCGAGGCCGAGCAGGCGTTGCTGGGCGCCATGCTGGTCAACAACGACGCCTTCTACCGCGTCTCCGATTTCCTCAAGGCCAGCCATTTCTACGAGCCGTTGCACCGCAAGATCTTCGAGGTCTCGGCCGAACTGATCCGCATGGGCAAGATGGCCAATCCGGTGACCATCAAGACCTTCCTGCCCGCCGACGAGAAGGTCGGCGACATGACCGTGGCGCACTATCTGGCCCGGCTGGCGGCAGAGGCGGTGACCGTCATCAACGCCGCCGACTACGGCCGCGCGATCTACGACCTCGCCACCCGGCGCGCCCTGATCACGGTCGGCGAGGACATGGTCAACATCGCCTATGACGCCCCGGTCGACATGTCGCCGTCCGAGCAGATCGAGGATGCCGAGCGGCGCCTGTTCGAACTGGCGGAGACAGGGCGCTACGACGGTGGCTTCGAAAGCTTCACCGACGCGGTCAAGACGGCGATCGACATGGCCAGCGCCGCCTATATGCGCGAGGGCCATCTGTCCGGCACCGCCACCGGCCTGACCGACCTCGACAAGCGCATGGGCGGCCTGCAGCCTTCCGACCTGATCATCCTGGCCGGCCGGCCTGGCATGGGCAAGACGTCGCTGGCCACCAACATCGCCTTCAACGTCGCCGAGGCCTATGAGCCGGACCAACAGGCCGATGGCTCGTTCAAAGCCAAGAATGGCGGCGTGATCGGCTTCTTCTCCCTCGAAATGTCGGCCGAACAGCTCGCTACCCGTATCATCTCCGAGCAGGCCGAAGTGCCCTCGTCCAAGATCCGCCGCGGCGATCTCACCGAAGCCGACTTCGAGAAGCTGGTCAGTTGCACGCAGATGCTTCAGAAGATCCCGCTGTTCATCGACTCCACCGGCGGCATCTCCATCGCCCAGCTTTCGGCCCGCGCGCGAAGGCTGAAACGCCAGCGCGGGCTGGACGTGATCGTCATCGACTATATCCAGCTCATGCAGGGCTCTTCCGCCAAGGCCTCGCAAAACCGCGTCCAGGAAATCACCGAGATCACCACCGGGCTGAAGGCGCTGGCCAAGGAACTCAACGTGCCGATCATCGCGCTGTCCCAGCTCTCGCGCCAGGTGGAAAACCGCGACGACAAGCGCCCGCAGCTCTCGGATCTGCGTGAATCGGGCTCGATCGAGCAGGACGCCGACGTGGTGCTGTTCGTTTATCGCGACGAATACTACATGCAGAACAAGGAGCCCGAGCAAGGCACGGCCGAATACGAGGAATGGCGCCTCAAGTTCGAACGTGTGAGAGGCAAGGCCGAAGTCATCATCGCCAAGCAGCGCCACGGACCGACGGGAACGGTGGACCTCGCATTCGAGGGCCAGTACACGCGCTTTTCCGATCTTGCGGAAGAAAGCCACCTGCCGGAGAGGTTCGAATAGGCATTGGCCAAGAACCGCACACAGTTCATCTGCCAGAATTGCGGCACGGTGCATCAGCGCTGGGCGGGAAAATGCGATTCCTGCGGCGAGTGGAACACGCTGATCGAGGAAGGCACGTCCGGCGGCATCGGCGCCGGGCCGGGCTCCCTGCGCAGCGCCCGCAAGGGCCGCGTCGTGGCCATGACCACGCTGTCGGGCGAGATCGAGGACGCGCCGCGCATCGTTTCGGGCATCGGTGAACTGGATCGCGCCACCGGCGGCGGCTTCGTGCGCGGCTCGGCGCTGCTGGTGGGCGGCGATCCGGGCATCGGCAAATCGACGCTGCTGACGCAGGCCGCCGCGGCTCTCGCCTCCCAGGGCCACCGCGTCGTCTATGTCTCCGGCGAAGAGGCCGTGGCCCAGATCAGGCTGCGTGCCCAGCGGCTGGGAGCCGCATCCTCGCCCGTCGAACTGGCCGCCGAAACCAATGTCGAGGATATTCTGGCTACGATCTCCGAAGGCAGGCGCCCCGATCTGGTCATCCTCGATTCCATCCAGACGCTGTGGACGGACCTGGCCGATTCGGCGCCCGGCACGGTCACGCAGGTGCGCGCCTCCGCGCAGGCGCTGATCCGCTACGCCAAATCGACGGGTGCGGCCATCGTACTGGTCGGCCACGTCACCAAGGAAGGCCAGATCGCCGGGCCGCGCGTGGTCGAGCACATGGTGGACGGCGTGCTTTATTTCGAGGGCGAAGGCGGCCACCACTACCGCATCCTGCGCACGGTGAAGAACCGCTTCGGCCCGACGGACGAGATCGGCGTGTTCGAAATGTCCGACGGGGGCCTGCGCGAAGTGGCGAACCCTTCCGAACTGTTCCTGGGCGAGCGCCACGCCAAGTCGCCGGGGGCGGCGGTGTTTGCCGGGATGGAGGGCACGCGGCCCGTTCTGGTGGAGATCCAGGCGCTGGTGGCGCCCTCCCCGCTCGGCACGCCGCGCCGCGCCGTCGTGGGCTGGGACGGCGCGCGGCTTTCCATGATACTGGCGGTGCTGGAAGCGCATTGCGGCGTGCGCTTCTCGCAGCACGACGTCTACCTCAACGTCGCCGGCGGCTTCCGCATCTCGGAGCCCGCGGCGGACCTTGCCGTAGCGGCGGCGCTGGTTTCGTCGCTGACCGGCCTTGCCCTTCCCGCCGATTGCGTCTATTTCGGCGAAATCAGCCTTTCGGGTGCCGTAAGGCAGGTTGCGCATGCGCAGCAGCGTCTCAAGGAGGCCGAGAAGCTGGGTTTCGGAAGCGCGGTTCTGCCCCTGGGCAGCGAAGAGATCGGCGTGGGCACGGGTTCCGGTGCATTCCGGCCAACCGAGCTTGCGGAACTGGTGGCGCGCATCGCCGGAAGCCGGCGCGGCAGCGCTGCACAGGCCGGCGAGTTGGATTGATGCAGCACTTCATGGAGTGGGGACATGCCGATTACGCTGCTTGACGGAATCCTCGTCGGCTTCACCCTTGTCTCGGCCATGCTGGCCATGGTGCGGGGCTTCTCGCGCGAAGTTCTGTCGGTTGCCTCCTGGGCGGCGGCGGCCGCGGCGGCCTTCTTCTTCTACAAGCCCGTCATGCCCTATGTTCAGCCCTATATCGACAACGACAAGATCGCCATGGCCGCGGCCGCCGCGATCGTCTTCGTCATCGCGCTGATCGTGGTCTCGGTCATCACCATGAAGATCGCCGACTTCATCATCGACAGCCGCGTCGGCGCCCTCGACCGCACGCTCGGCTTCCTCTATGGCGCCGCGCGCGGCATCCTGGTGGTGGCGGTCGGACTGATGTTCTTCAACTGGCTGGCAGGCACGAATGCGCCGGCCTGGGTGACGCAGGCCAAGTCGCGGCCCCTGCTGGAATCGATCGGCACCTCGATCGAGAACATGCTGCCGGAAGACCCGGAGAACGCTATCCTCAAGCGGCTGAACAAGCAGGGTGCGACGCCCGACGCCGGCGGCTCCGAAACGGCTCCCACCCCCGACAGCGGCGACCAGAGCGCGCCGGACGACGAGGCGCCCGCCAACAACTGATCGCGTGAAGCCGGCAGGCAAGACGCTTTCCGGCTCCGAAAGTGTCGAATCGGGCCGGTTTGACGCGTTGCGTTCGGGCCGCTGCCGCCTTATATGGCGATTTTAGAAGGGCTTCAGGCTATGGCACACGCAGCCGACGTACTTTGCGCCGAGGCAGACGACCATTTCCATGACGAATGCGGCGTGTTCGGCATCTTCGGGCGCCAGGACGCCGCGGCCATCGTCACCCTCGGGCTGCATGCCTTGCAGCACCGGGGCCAGGAGGCGGCCGGCATCGTCTCCTATGACGGCGTGCAATTCCATGTCGAGCGCCATGTCGGCCTGATCGGCGATACCTTCACCAAGCAATCAGTGCTGGACCGCCTGCCCGGGGCGCGCGCAATCGGCCACACCCGCTACGCCACCGCCGGCGGATCGGGCCTGCGCAATGTGCAGCCCTTCTTCGCCGAACTGGCGGATGGCGGCTTCGCCGTCGCGCATAACGGCAATCTCACCAACGCCATGACCGTGCAGCGCGCACTGCAGAAGCAGGGCGCGATCTTTTCCTCCACCTCCGACACGGAGACGATCCTGCATCTGGTCGCGACCAGCAAGGAACGCGACCTCAACGCCCGCTTCATCGACGCCGTGCGCCAGGTCGAAGGCGCCTTTTCGCTGGTGGCGCTCTCCTCCAAGAAGATGATCGGCTGCCGCGATCCGCTCGGCATCCGCCCACTGGTGCTGGGCGATCTCGACGGCGGCTGGATTCTCGCCTCCGAGACCTGCGCGCTGGACATCATCGGCGCCCGCTTCGTGCGCGACGTCAAGCCGGGCGAGATGATCGTGGTCACTTCCGCGGGCATCGAGAGCATTTTTCCGTTCGAGCCGCAGAAATCGCGCTTCTGCATCTTCGAATATGTCTATTTCGCGCGTCCCGACTCCACGGTCGAGGGCCGCAACGTCTACGACGTGAGAAAGGCGATCGGCGCAGAACTCGCGCGAGAGAGCCCGGTGGAAGCCGATATCGTCGTGCCCGTGCCCGATAGCGGCACGCCGGCGGCGATCGGCTTTTCCCAGGAAGCCGGCATTCCCTTCGAACTCGGCATCATCCGCAACCACTATGTCGGCCGCACCTTCATCTCGCCCGGCGATTCAATTCGCCACATGGGCGTGAAGCTCAAGCACAACGCCAACCGTCGCATGATCGAGGGCAAGCGCGTCGTGCTGGTGGACGATTCCATCGTACGCGGCACCACCAGCCAGAAGATCGTGCAGATGGTGCGCGACGCCGGCGCCAGGGAAGTGCACATGCGGATCGCCTCGCCGCCGACGCGCGCTTCCTGCTTTTATGGCGTGGACACCCCGGAAAAGTCGAAGCTCCTGGCTTCGCGCATGTCGATCGAGGACATGGCGGAATTCATCCGCGTCGATTCGCTCGGGTTCCTGTCCATCGAAGGGCTCTACCGCGCCGTCGGCGAGGTCGCACGCAACGGCGAGCAACCGCAGTTCTGCGACGCCTGCTTCACCGGACAGTACCCCACGCGCCTTGCCGACCTGGAGGGCGCCGACAATGTGCGCACACTCTCGCTGCTGGCGAGCGGCGGCCAGTAGCGCCTAGCGCACCTAGGCCGGCTCGTTTCTCCAGATAAATCCCCTGCGGATGGCCAGCCGCTCGCCCGGTCCATGGACGGCCGCGAAAAGCAGTCCCGCAAAGAAAGTGAAATGGTCGACGAAGAAGCCGAACTCGGCCTGGTTGCCCTGCCAGTGCGACGGGCCGTGGAAGGCGAAGGCCAGGAAAATCACATAGATCGCGGCAAGGAGCGCTGCTTCGGAGAAGAAGGCCCCGGTCAGGAACGCCAGCACGAGCGCAACCTCGAAGAACGCCGCGACCCAGGCAAGGAAATGCGGAACCGGAAAGCCGGCGGCGGCGATATAGGCGGCGGTTTCGTCCATTCCGAGGAATTTGAAACTGGCGGCCATGGCAAAGACGGCGGCGAAGATCAGTCTTGCGATGAGAATTGCAACGGTTCTGCCCATGGACCTCTCCAGTGTGGAAGCGCTTACGCTTCAAGACGCGGCAAAAGCTCGTCCTCCGACATGGCGGCAGGTGATTTTTTCGCTTTCCGCGACGACAAGCGACCATTTCCTTTCGCAGGGTTTCCCGAAAGGCGGATTCGTCCTATCTGGTCCCGGACATCATTTGGCTCGAACGGGATAATTGCATGACCACCTCCCCCGACAAGGTCGACTCCGAAGAAGCGGCCGCCACCCCCTCCGTGCCCGACCTCACCGGCCGTGTGGCCGTCGTCACCGGCGCGTCGCGCGGCATCGGCTATTTCATCGCCAAGCAGATGGCGGCGGCCGGCGCGCATGTGATTGCGGTGGCGCGCACGGTAGGCGGGTTGGAAGAACTGGACGATGAGATCAAGGCCGAGGCGGCCCGCACCGGCAAGGGCGCGGCCACGCTGGTGCCGCTCGACCTCGCCGACATGGAAGGCATCGACCGGCTCGGCGGCGCTGTCAACGATCGCTGGGGCAAGCTCGACATACTGGTGGCCAATGCCGGCGTGCTCGGCGTCATCGCCCCGATCGGCCATGTGGAAGCCAAGACCTTCGAGAAGGTGATGGCGATCAACCTCACCTCGACATGGCGGCTGATCCGTTCGGTCGATCCCCTGCTGCGGAAGTCCGATGCCGGACGCGCCATCCTCATGTCCTCGGGCGCCGCTCACGCGGGACGCGCCTTCTGGGCACCCTATGCCGCCTCCAAGGCTGCGGTCGAAGCATTCGCGCGCTCCTGGGCCGACGAGACCCGCAACATGCCGCTTTGCGTCAACGCCTTCGACCCGGGCGCAACCCGCACCGCCATGCGCGCCCAGGCCATGCCAGGCGAGGACCCCGAGACGTTGCCTCACCCCTCCGAGGTCGCGGCCTGGGTGCTGCCGCTGGCCAGCCCCGCGCTGACCGAGACCGGCCGCATCTTCCAGGCCCGGCAGAAGCGCTGGGTGTCCTATCGCCTGCCGGACTGACCCTTCACGCGGCGGACGCACGCCCTTGGGGCCGGGTCGAATTACCTCCGGCAGGACGCTTCCAACCAACCCCGAACCGTTCTAGATTCCCGGCGCGGATTCTCGATCCGCCATCAACAAAGAGGACTTGCCCATGTCATCCACTATCGCGCTGGTGTGGTATCTCGTCGTTGCCGGTCCCCAAGGCGGGATGGTCGTGCTGCCCAGCACATTCGATACGCGCGAGCAGTGCGCCTCGGCCGTCACCGAATACCAGAAGCAGCCAGCGCCGGCCGGCTGGACCGTGCAGTGCATTCCCAGCGCCTCGCCCTATGCCGACGACATGGGCGAAGACGGGGCCGGCGCGCAGCCCCAGGAATGACGGGGCCGCGTGGCCGCCCGGCAAGGGCGGTCTTCCTTCCGGACGACGCAATGACGACAGCAATGCAAAGACATCATTGACCTGTGCGAGGCTTCGTCTAGTTTTTCCCGCTTGAGCGGCCGCCGGATGCGTCGCGCGACGACAGTTGGGAGTGAAGCGCCATGACCCTGACGCTATCGCTGCTCGCGGGCATCGCCATCGCATGGGTGCTGGTCGCAACCGTCGACCGCCTTCGCTTCGGCATCGACGCCGGGCAGGCGCTTCTCTACGTTCCGTTCAAGCTCGCCTACCGCATTTCGGACGGGCGCATACAGGTCGCGCGCAAGGCCCCGCCGCCGGTCATCTACGCCATCGTCCACCAGTCGCGTCTGGAACCGGCATTGATGCTGTCGCTGCTGCCGACCGACACGCTGCATATCCTCGACCCGGATTCGGCGCGCTCGGCCTGGCTGGAGCCCTGGCGCGCGCTTGGCCGCACCATCGCCTTCAATGCCGAGCACATCTTCGTCAGCCGCCGCCTGGTACGGGTCCTGAAGGGCCGCGGACGGCTGGCCGTGTATTTTCCCGATGATCCCGAGCCGGATGCGAAGGCGCTACGGCTCTACCGCGCGGTGGCGCGCATCGCCATGCAGGCCGATGCCGGCATCGTGCCGATCTTCGTGGGCGGCGCGCGGCACCTGCCGTTTTCGCTGGCCCCGGCCGGCGGCACGCGCCGCCGCCTGTTCCCGCACCTCGCGATCAACGTGCTGAAGCCGATGACGGTCGCGGAAATGACCGCCGCCGCGAACGATCCTTCCGCCCCCGTCCGCAAGGTGCTGTTCGATCGAATTTCCGAGGCCCGCTCCCCGCCCTGACGGAGCAGGGGCGCTACTCGACGTCGGGCGGCAGTGCCGCCTCCCCTTCCTGCTTGGCCCTGCGGGCATAGGCGCGCATGCTGAAGGGCAGGAACACCAGATAGGCGAGCGCCGAGGCCGACAGCGTGTACCAGGGATAGCTCGCCAGCAGCAGGAAATAGAGCACCACCGCAAGGATGATGAGAAGCACGCGATCGCCCGGCAGCTTCAGGCTCTTGCCGGAATAGACCGGCAGCCGGCTGACCAGCAGGAAGGCGACCAGAACCGTGAAGGCCGCGGCCGCGAGCGCGACCTCCTTCGTCTGCGGCAGGCCGAGGAAGGACAGGTAGAGCGGCAGCATGACCAGCAGCGCACCTGCCGGCGCCGGCACGCCGACGAAATATTCGGATTGCCAGGTCGGTTGGCCGTCGGCCTGGTCCAGCACGTTGAAGCGGGCAAGCCGCATGCCGCATGCGATGGCGAACAGCAGCGCCGCGATCCAGCCCGGCGAGCCGGCCCGGTCGAGCAGGAAGGCATAGAGCACCAATGCCGGCGCCACGCCGAAATTGACGATGTCGGCCAGCGAGTCCATCTGCGCGCCGAATTTCGAGGTCGCCTTGAGCAGGCGCGCCAGCCTTCCGTCGATACCGTCGAGGAAGGCGGCGATCAGCACCATCACCACCGCCGACTCGAAGCGGCCCTCGAAGCCGAATCGGATGCCGGAAAGCCCCGCGCAGATGGCCAGCACGGTGACCAGGTTGGGAAAGACCATGCGCAACGGAATCTCGCGGATGCGCGGGCCGCCCTGACCGTGCGCCTCGAACCGCTTGAAAGGTGCCCCCGCCAACGCCGGAATCCTAGGAAATGCGCACCAGCGGCGCACCTTCGGCGCCGCCGAATTCGGCAATCACCGTCTCGCCGGCAACCGCCGTCTGCCCCACCGCCACGCGCGGCGCGGCGCCTGCCGGCAGGTAGACATCGACGCGCGAGCCGAAGCGGATGAGGCCGAAGCGCTCGCCCACCGCAAGCGCTCCGCCGGCATCGGCCCAGCATACGATGCGGCGGGCGACGAGACCGGCGATCTGGACGGCGGCGACGGTGCCGTTCGGACTTTCGATGACAAGGCCGTTACGCTCGTTCTCGGCGCTCGCCTTGTCCAGCTCGGCGTTGAGGAACTTTCCGGGCCGGTGCTCGATGCGGGCAACGCGCCCGCGCACGGGCGAGCGGTTAACGTGGCAGGAAAACACGTTCATGAAGACGGAGACGCGCGTCATTTCGGCGGGGCCGAGGCCAAGCTCGCGCGGCGGCACGGCCGGCCCCACGGCCGAGACCACGCCGTCGGCCGGGCTGACCACCAGCCGGTCGTCCACCGGCGTCACCCGTTCGGGGTCGCGGAAGAAATAGGCGCACCAGACGGTGAGGATGAGACCGATCCAGAACAGGACGGACGAAAAATAACCGAGGATGAGCGTCGCAGCGGCAAAGCCGGCGATGAAAGGATAGCCTTCCCGATGGATCGGGACGAAGGCGTTCTTGACCGTATCGATCAGATTCATCGGGTTGTCGGCCGGCTCCGTTTCGGTCCGGCCTCTCTAGCGGAAACGGCCCGGTGCCGCAACGCGACATTCCGCAAAGGGCGGACGGGCCGCTCCTCTACGAGGATACCTCGGACGTGCGCCGGCGCACAACCACGCCCATCTCATCGCTTTCGCGGGCGATGCGCAGCCGCTCTTCCGCCTCGGTCGCCTCGCGCTGGCGGTCCCACATGGAAGCGTAGAGCCCGCCCTCGCGCAGGAGCGCCGCATGGGTGCCGCGCTCGGCGATGCGCCCGTCCTTCAGGACGATGATCTCGTCGGCCGAGATGACGGTGGAAAGCCTGTGGGCGATGACGATGGTGGTGCGGCCGCGGCTGACGAGGTCGAGGGCCGCCTGGATCTCCTGCTCGGTATGGCTGTCCAGCGCCGAGGTCGCCTCGTCCAGGATCAGGATCGGCGGTGCCTTGAGAATGGTGCGCGCGATCGCCACGCGCTGCTTTTCGCCGCCGGAGAGCTTCAGCCCGCGCTCGCCGACCATGGTGCGGTAGCCTTCCGGCAGACGGTCGATGAAGGAACCGATCTGGGCGAGCTGCGCTGCCCTTTGCACGTCCTCCTCGCTGGCGCCGGGGCGCCCGTAGCGGATGTTGTAGGCGATGGTGTCGTTGAACAGCACCGTATCCTGCGGCACCATGCCGATGGCGGCGCGCAAACTTTCCTGCTGCACGTCGCGCACGTCCTGCCCGTCGATCAGCACCGCGCCTTCCTGCACGTCGTAGAAGCGGAACAGAAGCCGCGAAATCGTGGATTTGCCGGCGCCGGACGGGCCGACAATGGCTACCGTCTTGCCGGCCGGAACTTCGAAACTCACCCCCTTGAGGATCTGCCGGTCCGGATCGTAGGAAAAATGCACGTCGCGGAACTCGACACGGCCGGGTCCGATCGCGAGCGGGACGGCCTCCGGATCGTCCACCACTTCCTGCTTCACGTCGAGCAGGTCGAACATCTGCTCGATGTCGGTCAGGCCCTGCCTGATCTCGCGGTAGACGAAGCCGATGAAGTTCAGCGGCACCGAGAGCTGGATCATGATGGCGTTGATGAACACGAAGTCGCCGACCGTCTGCGTGCCGCGCATCACTTCGAGCGCCGACATGACCATGACAATGGTCGTTCCCAGGCCGAAGATGAGGCCCTGACCGAAGTTCAGCCAGCCCAGCGACGTCCAGATACGGGTGGCCGCCAGCTCGTAGCGGGCCATGGAGCGGTCGAAGCGCTGCGCCTCCATGGCCTCGTTGCCGAAATATTTGACGGTCTCGAAGTTCAGCAGCGAATCGATGGCCTTGGTGTTGGCGTCAGTGTCGCTGTCGTTCATGTCGCGGCGTATGGCGATGCGCCAGTCGCTGGCCCGCACCGTGAACCAGACATATATGGCGACCGTCACCGCCACCACCGCCACATATTTCCAGCCATAGCTGACGGCGAAGATGCCGGCGGTCAGGGCGAACTCCAGGATGGTCGGCGCCGTGTTGAGCATGATGAAGCGCACGATCGTCTCGATGCCCTTCGTGCCGCGCTCGATGATGCGCGAGAGGCCGCCCGTACGCCGCTCCAGATGAAAGCGCAGCGACAGTTCGTGCATGTGGACGAAGGTGCGGTAGGCGAGTTGGCGCACCGCATGCTGGCCGACGCGCGCAAACAGCGCGTCGCGCAACTGGTTGAAGCCGAGTTGCACCAGGCGCAGCAGATTGTAGACGATGACCAGCGCGACCGCGCCCAGCAGGAAGGACGGCAGCGGCGGTTCCGTCTTCACCTCGCCGGCCAGCGCATTGGTCGCCCATTTGAAGAAATAGGGGCCGGCCACCAGGGTGAGCTTGGCGATCACCAGCAACAGCGTCGCCCATGTGACGCGCCAGCGGAGATCGGGCCGGTCGGCCGGGTACATGTATGGCCACAGGTTGCGCAGCGTCTTCAAGGTGCCGGATTCGGCGGAAACGGTTTTTTCGGGCACTGTTCTTGCTCTGAAAACGGGAAAATCAGCAGCCGACGCTGCAGGAATCGACAAGTTCGGCAACGTCGCGCGACAACGCCGCCAACGCCTCGTGATCCACAGCGTAGCGCGAACGCTGGCCTTCCGCGGCGTAGCTGACCAGGCCGGCCGCGACCAGCACCCTCAGATGCTGCGAGACGGTGGATTGCGCCAGCTCGACGCGTTCCACCACGTCGCGGCAGCAGCAGGCAGGGCGACCGGAAAGATGCCGCAGGATCTCGACGCGCACCGGGTGCGACAGTGCGGCCAGTCTGGCCGCCATCGCATGGGCGTCGGCAGAAGCGCCGCAGCGCGAGTCGGCACGAGGTTCATTCATCGTATATCGCCGATATACGATGAATGGCTATTCCGCAAGCGGCCGTAGCCGATGATCGCCTTTACTGCTGCGCCGGCGCCGGAGACGAGGGAGTCGTTGCCTGATCGCCCAGCGCCTTCATGTCGGCCGCCTCGCCTTCGCGCGACTTTTCGGGAACCTTGAACACCTGTCCCGGCCAGATCAGGTCCGGATTGCGGATCTGGTCCTGGTTGGCCAGATAGATGGTGGAATACCGGATTCCGTGGCCGTAGACGCGCCGCGAAATACGCCACAGAGAATCGCCACGGCGGATGATGACGGCGCCGTCGGCATGCTCGAGCTTGGGCGAAATCGTTTCGGGCACGGCGGGCGTCGCGGCAGGTGCCCCATCGGCGGGTGCCTGCGTCTCAGCCTGTGCAGGCGGACTGGCGGTTTCAGGCGCAGCCGGCGTTGAAGACGGCGGCTGCGTGCCGGTTGCGGCCGGCTCCGGGTTGACAGGCTTGGTTTCGGCCGGCGTCGCCGATCCGGCGGAAGGTGCGACCGCGGCCATCGATTCGCCCGGCTCGCGCTGGAACGGCACCGCCGCCCGCGCCACGACGCTGGCGCCGTCGGCATCCAGCGCGTCCACGCGGATCGTGTATTCGCCGACCGGCAGGTCGCGCGTGGCCTCGACCAGGAAATGGCCGTCCGCCGAGGTCTGCGCGTCGCCCAGCAGCATGTCGTTGGCGTAGGCGCGCACCTTGCGGCCGGGATCGGCAAGGCCCGCGACGAAAATCTTGTGGCCGTCGATCTCTACGGCTTCGACCACGACAGCCGGGCCTTCCACGGCCTTTGCCGGGGCCGCCGTCTGCGCCGGCGCGGTCGTAGCAGGCGGCTGCGCGGCTTGCTCCGCGGGCGCAGGCTGGGGTTCCGCCGGCTCTGCCGGCTCTGCCGCCGACGGCGCAGCCTGGGTTTCCGCGCCCGTGGATGTAGCGGTTTCGGCGTCGGCCGGAGCCGGTGCCTTCTTTTCGGGCTGGGGCATGGTCAGGAACTCGGCCGGCTTGCCCGGCTCCTCCACCATGGCCAGCACCTGTCCGTCCGGCTTATCGGGAACGGAGACGACGGCCGTCTGCTCGGAGGTGGCCGCGACATTGTCCGACGTGGTCGCACGCAGCACGAGCTGGTAGTCGCCGGGCTTCAGAGGGTTGTCCATCACGATGGCGAAAGTGCCGTCCGGCCCCGCCATGGTGGAGCCCAGCACGGTGGCGCCATGTACCACCTCGACCTTGGCGTTGGGCGCGGCGTTGCCGGCCACAACCATCGAGCCGTTGCCCTCCACCCGTACCACATCGAAGGTCGGGGCGATCACCTTGGCGGCCGTGGCGGCCGTCTCGGCCGTGGCGGCGGCTTCGTTGCCGGGCGCCGGATTGGCCGCCGCCTCGGCCGCGGGCTTCATCGCCCCGCCCTGCGGCTCGGCCGGCTTCATTGCCTCACCTTCCGGAGCCTTTGCGGCAGGCAGGCGCCCCTCGGTGCCCGATGCTGTCTTGGGCGCTTGCGTCGCGGCTGCCGGCTGGGCAGTCTGGCCTGCCTGCTCGGCCTGCGGCTGCGCTTGCGGGGCAGACACCTCCTGGGCGGGCGGCGGGGACTTGAAAAGCGGGTCGAGGGCGCCAGAAACATACGCAGCCCCGACAATCGCGACGGACCCGCCAGCCGCGAACCACAATGCCTTAAGTGGAGTAACTGCCATGTTTTTCCTGCCCAATACCCGCTTGAGCGGGTCTAGCCTGTTTTGCAGAGGCCGACAAGAAAAAGCCCACTGAACACTTGACCACGGTTAAGGAGGCTATCACCAATCGCACCATGAACACGATTCGATCCATCTGCGTTTATTGCGGCTCGTCTCCCGGCAAGGACGAAGCCTTTCTCGAAGCAGGCCATGCCCTCGGCCGCTCGCTCGCGCGTTCGGGCCTGCGCCTCGTCTATGGCGGCGGCACCAAGGGCATTATGGGCGCGGTGGCCCAGAGCACGCTGAAGGCCGGCGGCAAGGTCATGGGCATCATCCCGCGCTTCCTGATGAACAAGGAAGCCACCGAATCCGCTTTGGAACGCCTCGACCAGCTCGTGATCACCGACAACATGCACGAGCGCAAACACAGGATGTTCGAGGAATCCGACGCCTTCGTGGCGCTGCCGGGGGGCATCGGCACGGTGGAGGAAATCGTCGAGATCATGACCTGGGCGCAGCTCGGGCACCATCGCAAGCCGATCGTCTTCGCCAATGTGAAGGGCTTCTGGAACCCGATGCTGTCGTTGCTCGACCACATGGCGGCGGCAGGCTTCATCCACACCGCCCACAACGTCAAGCCGCTGGTGGTGGACGACCCAGAAGCGATCGTGGCCGCCGTGCTGGCGGCCGGTGCGGCCGGCGACGTGCCCACCGAAGGCGTTTCCTCCGTCATCGACAAGATGTAGCGGCAGCCGGCGACGAGCCCGCCGGCGCTTCGCTACCGGCGGCCGGCCAGCATCGACCAGGAATAGATCGCCAGCGCCAGCCAGATCAGCCCGAAGGCCAGCGCCTGCTCGCGGGAGAACGGTTCGCGGAAGACGAACACCGCCACCATGAAGATGATGGTGGGCGCGATATACTGCATGATGCCGATGGTCGAGAGCCGCAGCAGCTTGGCGCCGTTGGCATAGAGGATCAGAGGCACGGCCGTGGCCACGCCGGCCGCCATTAGCAGCCATACGTCGCCCATGCCCTGATCGCCGAAATGGCCGGTGCCGGTCGTTTCCGCCCAGATGATGTAACCCAGGGCCGGAACAGCCAGGATCAGCACTTCGAGGAAAAAGCCCTGAGCCGGGCCGATGGGCAACGTCTTCTTGAACAGCGCATAGAAGGCCCAGGACACGGCGAGCCCGATCGACACCCAGGGCAGGCCGCCCGTTTCCCAGGTCAGGAGCGCCACTGCCGCGGCGGCGAGCAAGATCGCCAGGACCTGCGGCCGGGTCAGCTTCTCGCCCAGCAGAATGGCCCCCAGGAAGATGCTGAACAGCGGATTGATGTAGTAGCCGAGGGCCGTTTCCACCGTCCTGTCGGCCGCGATCGCCCACACATAGATGCACCAGTTGAAGGTTATCAGCGCCGCCGTCAGCATGCCCATCAGCAGCGTGCGCGGCGTCAGCAACGCGCGCCGGATGTCGCTGGTGCGGCCGAGCCACACCAGCAGCGCGCCGGCGACGGGCACCGACCACAACGCCCGGTGTGCCACCACCTCGATCGCCGGGATATGTGCCACTGCCTTCATGTAGAAGGGCAGCACGCCCCACAGCAGATAGGCGGAAAGGGCATAGAGAAAGCCGCGCTGGGCGGCTTTTTCGTCAAGGGGAAGCGTTTCGGCACTCATGCCCGCCCATATGGGCCGCCTGTGCGTTCGGCGCCATTGAATATTGCTGATGGTTCAATGGACTTCCGGTGATGGGTCAATGAACCGCCGTCAAGCGGCGGCGAGGCGCCCTACTCCGCCGCCACCAGGCCCGCCATATCGCGGTTCTTCATCAGCTTGTAGACGATCGAATCCATCAGCGCCTGGAAGGAGGCGTCGATGATGTTCTCCGACACGCCCACCGTCGCCCAGCGCGCGCCGGTGCCGTCGTGCGATTCGATCAGCACCCGCGTGATCGCCTCGGTGCCGCCATTGAGGATGCGCACCTTGAAGTCGGCCAGTTCGAGATCGGCGATCTCGCCCTGGTACTTGCCGAGGTCCTTGCGCAGGGCGAGGTCGAGCGCATTGACCGGGCCGTGACCCTCTGCCACCGACATCTTTTCCTCGCCGTCCACCAGCACCTTCACTATGGCCTCCGATACCGTCTTGAGATTGCCGTTGGCATCGAAGCGGCGCTCGACCATGCAGCGGAAGGAGGTGACGCGGAAGAATTCCGGCAGGCCGTGCAGCATTTTGCGGGCCAGAAGCTCGAAGCTGGCGTCGGCGCCCTCATAGGCATAGCCCTGCGCCTCGCGCTCCTTGACCACCGAAATCAGCGCGTCCAGACGCAGGTCGTCACGCGGCACGGCGATGCCTCGCCGCTTCAGCTCGGCCAGGAAATTGGCCTTGCCGCCCTGGTCCGACACCATGACGCGGCGGCGGTTGCCGACCGTCTCCGGCGGCACGTGCTCGTAGGTCTGCGGCTCCTTCATAATGGCGGAGGCGTGAATGCCGGCCTTGGTGGCGAAAGCGGACGCCCCGACATAGGGCGCCTGCAGCTCCGGAGCGCGGTTGAGCAGCTCGTCGAAGGCGCGCGAGAGGTGCGAGAGGCCGGCGAGCTGCTCGGCCGAGATGCCGGTGGCGAAGCGGCCGGCATAGGCGGGCTTCAGCATCAGCGTCGGCACCAGCGTGGTCAGGTTGGCGTTGCCGCAGCGCTCGCCGATGCCGTTCAGCGTGCCCTGGATCTGGCGCACGCCCGCCTCGACCGCGGCCAGCGAGTTGGCCACCGCCTGGCCGGTGTCGTCATGGGCGTGGATGCCGAGATTTTTGCCGGGAATGCCCGCCGCGATCACCTTTTCCACGATGGCGCGCACCTCCGAGGGCTGGGTGCCGCCATTGGTGTCGCACAAGACCACCCAGCGGGCGCCGGCTTCGTAGGCCGTGCGCGCGCAGGCCAGCGCATAGTCGGGATTGGCCTTGAACCCATCGAAGAAATGCTCGCAGTCGATCATCGCCTCCTTGCCCGCGGCGCGCGCCGCCTCGACCGAGGCGCGGATTCCTTCCAGGTTCTCCTCGTTGGAGCAGCCCAGCGCCACGCGCACGTGGTAGTCCCAGCTCTTCGCGACGAAGCAAACCGCGTCGGATTTCGATTGCAGCGTCGTCGCCAGGCCGGGGTCGTTGGAGGCGGACACGCCGGCGCGCTTGGTCATGCCGAAGGCGACGAACTTCGATCGTGACGTGCGCTTCCTGGTGAAGAACTCGGTATCGGTGGGGTTCGCGCCCGGATAGCCGCCTTCGACATAGTCGATGCCGAATTCGTCGAGCAGGCCGGCGATGGTGATCTTGTCCTCGACCGAGAAGTCCACGCCCGGCGTCTGCTGGCCGTCCCTCAAGGTGGTGTCGAAGAGATAGAGGCGCTCGCGGGTCATGAAGGTTGCTTCCCGGCATATTCGTCGGTGGCGCGGATCAGGCGGTCCAGAATGCCCGGCTCGGAATAGGCATGCCCGGCGCCCTCGATGAGAAAGAATTCCGCCTTCGGCCAGGCCTTGTGCAGCGCCCAGGCGTATTTCATCGGGCACGGCATGTCATAGCGGCCGTGCACGATGGTGCCGGGAATGCCCTTAAGCTTGCCGGCGTCGCGCAGGAGCTGCCCCTCCTCCAGCCAGCCGGCATGGACGAAATAATGGTTCTCGATGCGGGCGAAGGCCACGGCGTAGTCGTCCTGCGCGAAGGGATCGGACGTCTCCGGCTCCGGCAGGAGCGTGATCGTCTCGCCCTCCCAGATGCTCCAGGCGCGGGCGGCTTCGACCTGAGCGGCCCGGTCGGATCCCACCAGCCGCTTGCGGTAGGCGGCCATCAGGTCGCCGCGCTCTGCCTCGGGAATGGGAGCGAGGAACCGCTCCCACTTGTCCGGGAACATTTCCGACACGCCGAACTGATAGTACCATTGCAATTCGGCACGGGTGAGGGTGTAGATGCCGCGCACCACCAGCTCGCTGACACGCTCGGGATGCGTCTCGGCATAGGCCAGCGCCAGCGTCGATCCCCAGGAACCGCCGAACACCAGCCACTTGTCGAAGCCGCACATCTGCCGCAGCCGCTCGATGTCGGCCACCAGATGCCAGGTGGTGTTGGCCTCCAGGGAGGCGTTGGGCACGGATTTTCCGCAGCCGCGCTGGTCGAACAGGATCACGTCGTAGAGCCTGGGATCGAACAGGCGGCGATGCTTGGGCGAGATCGTGCCGCCGGGCCCGCCATGCAGGAACACCGCCGGCTTGGCGCCCTTGGTGCCGACCCGCTCCCAATAGATCGTGTGGCCGTCGCCGACATCGAGCATGCCGGTCTCGAACGGCTCGATCTCGGGATAGAGGCTGCGCAGGTCCTGGCTCATCTTCTGTCTTCCTCGGGGGGCCATTGTTCGGTGTCGTGGTCGGGGTGCTGGTAGGAGACCAGCCCGGCGAGGAAGGTCGCGGCCTCCTCGTCGGCCATGGTGTCCCTGGCCGGCAGGGCGGGAATGGAATCCACATAGGGCAGCTTGGCTTCCACGCCCCACTGGATCACCGGCGCGATCTCTTCCGGATGGTCGAATGCGCCGATGGCGAGCGCGATGCCGTCCGGCGCCTCATAGGTGAGCGGCGTGCCGCATTCAGCGCAGAAGCCGCGCTGCGCGAAGTTGGAAGAGCGGAATTTCCTGGGCGTTCCGCGCGTCCATTCCAGCCTGGCGCCGCGTGCCGAAACCAACGGCGCGTAGAAGCCGCCGAACGCCTTCTGGCACATGCGGCAATGGCAGACGGAGGCATCGCCCAGCGCGCCCTCGATCCTGAAGCGTACCGCTCCGCACTGGCAGCCGCCCGTATAGACGGGCTTGTTGTCAAGGCTCATGGCCAGCCTCCCTTGAGCCCGCTCACGCGCTGAATCATCGAAACAGCGCAAACCGTTGATCCGGGATTCATTTCCTCACTCCGGCGCGTGGCAGACCGCTTCGATGTTGTTGCCGTCGGGATCGAAGACGAAGGCGCCATAGTAGTTGGGATGATAGTGCGGGCGCAGGCCCGGCGCGCCGTTATCGCGGCCCCCAGCGGCCATTGCAGCCGCGTAGAAGGCGTCCACCTCGGCGCGCGTGTCGGCCGTGAAGGCATAGTGCCGGCCCGGTCCCGGTTCGGCCGCCTCGTGCAGCCAGAACTGCGGCCGGTCGTAGCCGTAGCCGCCGACCTTCGCACCGCCGGTGTATTCGGCCGGCACCATCATCACCAGCGAGGCGCCAAGGGGCTCCAGCGCCGCATCGTAGAATTTTCGCGACGCCTCGAAATCGGTCACCGCAATTCCGGTATGGTCGATCATCGCTTCACCTCCCAGGTCGTGATGCGTTCGCCGGTGGCGGCATCCTTGCCGTCCTTGAGCTGGATGCCCTGCGCCAGCAATTCGTCACGGATTCTATCGGCTTCGGCCCATTTCCTGTCGCGGATCAGGGCAAGACGTTCGGCAATCGCCGTCTCCACCGCATGTGCGTCGACCGCAGCCGACGACACGTCGAAGCCCAGGAACGCCAGCGCCGCCTTCAGGGTGGACGCGGCAGCGCCGTCGCCCTCGACCGCCTCGCCCGCCAAACGGGTCAGCATCTGAAAGGCGGGATAGGTGCCGAGATCATCGCACAGGGCCGCGATCATCTCACCTGGCAATTCGCCCGGCTCCGATGCGAGATCGGCTGCGCGCTTCCACTTGCGCAGCATGTTCTCGGCCTCCTCCAGCTTGCGCACGGAGAAGTCGATCGGCTCGCGGTAGTGCGTCATCAGCATGGCGAGCCTGAGCACCTCGCCGGGCCACTTGCGGCCGCCGAACGTTTCGGCCTCCAGAAGCTCGTGGATGGTGAAGAAGTTGCCCAGGCTCTTGGACATTTTCTGCCCCTCCACCTGGAGGAAGCCGTTGTGCAGCCAGTAGTTGGCCATCACCGCGGTGCCGTGGGCGCAACGCGACTGGGCGATCTCGTTCTCGTGGTGCGGGAAGATCAGGTCCAGCCCGCCGCCGTGGATGTCGAACACCTCGCCGAGATAGGCCGCCGACATGGCCGAGCACTCGATGTGCCAGCCCGGGCGCCCCCTGCCCCAGGGGCTGTCCCAGCCGGGCTCCTCCGGCGACGACAGCTTCCAAAGGACAAAATCGCCGGGGTTCTTCTTGTGCCGGTCCACCGTCACGCGCGCGCCGGCCTGCTGCTCGTCCAGAGGGCGCCGCGACAATTGCCCGTAGTCGGGCATCGATGCCGTGTCGAACAGGACTTCGCCAGCGGCTTCATAGGCATGGCCGCGTTCGATGAGGGTTTGAATCAAGCCGATCATGTCGGTCTTGCCGTCGGCGCGCGGGGCGACGAACTCGGTGGCGCGCGGCTCGAAGGTGGGCGGCAGGCAGCCGAGTGCGGCGACATCCTCGTGGAACTGATCGGCGGTCTTTTCCGTCACCCTCCGGATCGCCTCGTTGAGCGGCAGGTCGGGAAAGTCGCGCAGGGCGCGCGCGTTGATCTTGTCGTCCACGTCGGTGATGTTGCGCACATAGGTGACGTGCGCCTCGCCGTAGAGATGGCGCAGCAGGCGGAACAGCACGTCGAAGACGATCACCGGGCGCGCATTGCCGATATGGGCGAAATCATAGACCGTCGGCCCGCACACATACATGCGCACGTTCGCCGGGTCGATCGGGACGAAATCCTCCTTTTCCCGGGTCAGGGTGTTGGTGAGCCGCAATCCCCTCGGATCGGTCGGATTGTTGAAACCGGACATGAAACTCCCTTGGCCTGCTGGCCGGGGCGTTTGTCCACTCTGGGGAAAGATGAGGCGAAAACGTCCGGACCAGCGCGTGCGCTAGTCAATAATCGAAATGCCGCGAATGGCGAACGACGTCTTCATGCGCCGCTTATCGCCTTCCCCGCCGCCGCCGTCAAGCAGCAAGTTTCAAGCGGAATGCCCCAGGCACCCGCGCAGAAAGCCGCGATCGGAAACATTTTATTAAACATGCCGGCACCGGGATGAAACATCCGCCCGCTAAAGGCGTCCGCGTCATGATTTGGACGGAATCCCCGATCATGGACAGTAACCAGACACGGCATAGTTCCCGGGGGAAGTTTAGGATGCCTCGATCCAAGAAAGACGACAAGCCCGTCAAGAAACCGTCGCTCGCCAATCACTACCGTGCGATAGGCCCTGCCGCGATCGTCGCCGCGCTGCTTCACGCCGAAAAGAAGAAGAAGCCGGTCCAGAAGTTCATCTCGCCGCGCGCGGCCTGATGCAACCCGGCCGTTGCGGCCGCCGCTCAGAACAAAGTCATCTGGCCTTCATCGGCACCTGCCTTGCGAGGCTTCGGCTTCGCGGCCGCCGGAACCACGGACGCGGTATGCTCGTCCTGGATTTCCGGTCCGGTGTTGGCGACCTTGTTGACGAGATCGGAAACCGGAACCGCCTCGAAGAAGCCGGGATCGGCCGGGCGCAACAGGCCGGCCACGTCGCGGGGTTCCTGCGTGCGGCAATCCAGCCAGCGCGAGAAATCCTGCGGCTCGATCACCACCGGCATGCGCTCGTGTATGTCGGCGACGTCGGCGTTGGCAGACGTGGTCATGATGGCGCAGGTATCCATCTCCGAGCCACCCGGCTCGGCATAGGTTTCCACCAGCGCGGCGAAAGCGATGAGGCCGCCACGCTTCGGGCGCACCCAGAAGGGTTGCCCCCTGCGGCCGCCCGCCTGTTGCCATTCGTAGAAGCCGGATGCCGGCACCAGGGCGCGGCGATGGCGCATGGCGGCGCGGAAGGACGCTTTTTCGGAAGCCCCCTCCGAGCGGGCGTTGAACAGCAGCGGAAAGCCCCGCGTCTCCTTCACCCAGGCGGGGATGAGGCCCCAGCGGACCAGCAGGGCCGTGCGGTCGGGCCGGTTGGAGCCGGGCGCCTGCGGGCCCGCCGACAGAACGGCCAAGACCGGCTGGGTCGGCGCGATGTTGTAACGCGCCGGAAAGTCGTCCAGTTCGGCGAGGCCGAGGAAGGCCGCCGTCTGATCCGGCGTCGCGGTCAGGGCGAAGCGTCCGCACATCTGAAAATCTCGAATTTTCGATCCGGGACCGAAGGTGGTGGTGGAAGCCCGCTCCTGCAACCGCTAAAGCTCGTGCGTCCGTACCGGTCCACAGGAGGTTTGCCGCAACCGGCATCCGCAGCGCCCATGAAAGCAAGACAGGAAGTGCCGGCGGTTTCGGTCGCACTCGTGCGCGGCACGCGCGTGCTTCTGGTCAAGCGCGGGCGCGCGCCTTCGCGCGGGCTTTACGCTTTTCCCGGCGGGAAGGTGGAGGCGGGAGAGACGCTGGAACAGGCGGCGGCCCGCGAGCTTTTCGAGGAAACCGGGCTGCAGGCCGAAGGTCTGCGGCCGCTGGAGACGATCTTCATCGAAGGATCGGGCGAAGGCCATCCCGTCGACTACCGGCTCACGGTGTTCGGCGCCGCGCATTGCGGCGGAGAGGCCGTAGCCAACGACGATGCCGAAAGCGCCGCCTTCTATACGCTGGCGCAGATTTCCGCGCTGCCGCTGGCCGACTCGGTGCTGGCCATTGCGCGCACCCTGCTCTCACCCGGCCCGGAGGAGGCATGACACGGGCCTCGACCCTGCTTTGCGCCGTCGTCGCGGCCGGCCTGATGGCGGGCGCACAGCCGGTGCGCGCAGCCGAAGCGCCGTTCGAGCCCGGCCTGATGCGGCTGGCCGAAATCCTCGGCTCGCTGCATTTCCTGCGCAATCTGTGCGGCGAGAAAGGCGACCGGTGGCGCGCCGAGATGGAAAGGCTGCTGGAGGCCGAGAAACCGGACCCGGAACGGCGTGCCCGCTTCATCGCCTCCTTCAACCGCGGCTACCGATCCTTCGGCGGCACCTACACGCGATGCACCGCCTCGGCCACCGAGGCCGTCGACCGCTACATGAAGGAAGCCGAGCAGCTTTCGCGCGACATCGCCTCGCGCTATGGCAATTGAGCCACGCCCGTCCATGATCTTTAAGCGACGGTTAACTTTTCCGGCAAAGCGGTCGCACACGCGCGCATGGCTGTGCTAGAAAGCCTTAATGGGACATTAAAGGGATGCCTAAAGCTTGATCCGAATTGTCGGGATCAAAGCTTGTGTAGGGTGAATGTTGCGTATGGAACACACTGTCAGCGATATCGACGCCCTGGTTCGGGAAGAAAAGCGCCTGACTGCCGTCGAAAGCCACAACGAGGCCTGGGCCGAAGGGCTTTCGGCCGGGATCGAGCCCGAAATCATCGCCGAGGCGGCGCTGGAAACGGCCTTCGGCGAGATGCTGCGCGCCAACGGCGAGACCGCGGCCCTTGCCCTGCTCGACAGGATGCGTGAAAAGGTGATTGCCGGCGCGTTCGGACCGGAGCAATTGCGCCACTGAACGGCCGGCTCGCGACGGGGAAGGCAGGGCCTTTCGCGCGAGGGGGCATCTTTCGGGCCGCAGGCCCGACTGGACGGAGTGGCAGTCGGTGGTACTTCCGGTTTCATGCAGGCGGCACGGGCTGATCGTTGCCACGGGATTCGGGCTGGCACTGGCCGTTCTCGCCTCCACCACGTCTTTTGCGGTGCTGCTTTCAGCGCAGCCGGCAGCGGCGCTGTCGGAGATCAAGCGCGAGGAGTTGCCCGCACCGGCGGCCCCGGCGCCCGCCGACGACGACATGACGGCGCCCGGTTCGGCCGTGCCGATGCCCGATCCCATCACGCGGCCTGCGGCGCCCGCCGGTGAGCCGACCGCACCCGACCAGCAGGAGCCGGAACAGGTCGAACCGGCCAAGCCGGGAGACGGCGGCCTCCTCAACCCGCGCGTCGATCCCGACGCGCCGCTGCCGGAAGTATTCTACGACCTTTCCAAGCTGCCCGAGCCGGTCCGGCGCATGCACGGCCTGATCGTCGAAGCCTGCAAGAGCGGCGACATCGAGAAGCTGCGGCCGCTGATCGGCATGGGCGATTCGGCGACCCAGCTTTCGCTGACCGACATAGACGGCGATCCGATCGAGTTCCTCAAGGGATTGTCGGGCGACACGGAAGGCCAGGAAATCCTCGCCATCATGGAAGAGGTGCTGGATGCCGGCTATGTGCATCTCGACGCCGGCAAGCCGGAAGAGCTCTACGTGTGGCCCTATTTCTTCGCCATGCCGCTGGACAAGCTCGACGCGAAGCAGCGGGTGGAACTGTTCAAGATCGTCACTGCCGGCGACTACGACGACATGAAGCAGTTCGGCGCCTACATCTTCTACCGGGTCGGCATCACGCCCGAAGGCCGCTGGGCGTTCTTCGTGGCAGGAGATTGAGGGCTCTCTTTCCTATGCGACTGCCCGGCCCGTAGGGCCGGTTGCAACTGCCGCGCTACTTCCGCAGCGCTTCCGAGAATTCCACCGCCCTGCCCTGCCCCGACGCGACGATCTCGCCTTCCCACATCACCCGGCGCCCTCGGATGACGGTGCCGACCGGCCAGCCGGTGACCTGCCTGCCGTCATAAGGCGTCCAGCCGGCCTTCGAGCCCTGCTGTGCGTTGGTGATGGTTTCGCGGCGCTTCAGGTCCACGATCGTGAAGTCGGCGTCGTAGCCGGCGGCGATGCGGCCCTTGCGCGCCATGCCGAAGATACGGTGCGGGCCATGGCTGGAAAGGTTGACGAAGCGTTCCAGCGAAAGACGACCGGCAGCGACGTGGTCCAGCATGATCGGCACCAGCGTCTGGACACCGGTCATGCCCGAAGGCGATGCTGGATATTTTTTCGCCTTCTCCTCCAGCGTGTGCGGCGCGTGATCGGACCCGAGCACGTCCACGACGCCCTGGGATATGCCCTGCCACACCCCGTCGCGATGCCGTGCCGCCCGCACCGGCGGATTCATCTGGATCAGCGTCCCGAGCCGGGCATAGTCGTCGGCTGAAAGCGTCAGGTGGTGCGGCGTGGCCTCGCAGGTGGCCACATCCTTGTGCTGTTCCAGGAAGGCGATCTCCTCGGCCGTGGAGATGTGCAGCACATGGATGCGGGCGCGCGCGGCGCGCGCGATACGCACCAGCCGCTCGGTGCAGGTCAGCGCCGCAACCTCGTCGCGCCACACCGGATGCGAGGACGCATCGTTCTCCACCCGCAGCCCCATGCGCTCGCGCAGACGGAATTCGTCTTCGGAATGGAAGGCCGCGCGGCGGCGGGTGTTGCGCAGGATCGACGCCACGCCCTCGTCGTCCTCGACCAGCAGGTCGCCGGTGGAAGAGCCCATGAACACCTTGATGCCGGCCGCGCCCGGCAGGCGCTCCAGTTCGGCCACGTCGCCGGCATTGTCGCGCGTGCCGCCGACCCAGAAGGCGAAGTCGCAATGCATGCGCCCCGTCGCCCGCCGCACCTTGTCGGCAAGGGCGGCCTCGCCGGTGGTCAGCGGATTGGTGTTGGGCATCTCGAACACGGCGGTGACGCCGCCCAGCACGGCCGCGCGCGAGCCCGTCTCCAGATCCTCCTTGTGCTCCAGCCCGGGCTCGCGGAAATGTACCTGGCTGTCGACCACGCCGGGCAGGACATGCAGTCCGCGGCAGTCGATCGTCTCACCGGCGGACGCCCGGGAAAGATCGCCGATCGCGGCGATGCGGCCGGCCCGCACGCCGATGTCGCGCAAGCCCTTTCCGTCCTGGTTGACCACCGTTCCGCCTGTCAGGATGAGGTCGTAGATCTGTGCCATGGCTGCCGGCTCTCTTGCGGGGAGGATGCGGCCGGCTTACGTAATGGCCGACCGTTTTGCAAGATCAGGCCGCCCTCAGACCATGCCCACAGCCCTCCTCCAGGACCGAGCGCTCATCACCGTTTCCGGCCCCGACGCCGAACATTTCCTGCAAAATATCCTTACCGTCGATCTCGAAGCGCTGAAACCGGGCGAAGCCAAACCGGGCGCGCTGCTTTCCCCACAAGGCAAGATCCTCTTCGATTTTCTTGTTTCGCGAGTGGGCGAGAACGGCTTTTGCCTGGAATGCCGGGCCGATGTCGCCGACGATTTCATGCGGCGGCTGACGCTATACCGGCTGCGCGCAAAGGCGGAGATTGCCAAGGCCGATCAGGGACTTGTCGCCATATCGTGGGACGATGATTCAGCTTTCTCGGAAACTGATTCACCTTGGCTCGTCGACATGCGCTTTGCCGGCGGCGCGGTGCGGCGCAGCTATGGCGAGGCCGGCGGCGAAGGCGACCTTGCCGCCTGGCACGCCTTCCGCATCGCCCATGGAGTTGCCGAAGGCGGCGAGGACTACCAGCTTGGCGACGCCTTCCCGCACGACGTGCTGCTCGACCAGACCGGAGGGGTAGGCTTCCGGAAGGGCTGCTATGTTGGCCAGGAGGTCGTGTCGCGCATGCAGCACCGCGGCACCGCGCGCCGGCGGGTGCTGCTGGTTTCGGCCGAAGCTCCCCTGCCCGCGCCCGGCACGGAGCTGACGGTGGACGGACGCCCCGTCGGCACGCTCGGCTCCACCTCCGGCATGTCGGGATTGGCTATCGCCCGCATCGACCGCGTCAAGGCAGCGCTCGATGCCGGCAAGCCGATCCTGGCCGCAGACGTGCCGGTGGCTCTTTCCATTCCCGACTGGGCGACATTCAGCTTCCCCGAGGCCTCTCCCGCCGGCGCGGAGGACGCCTGATGGCGGCGGATCGTCCGGGCGCGCCGCCGCGTGCCTGGCAACGCATGCTTTCGGGCCGCCGGCTCGACCTGCTCGACCCTTCGCCGCTCGACGTCGAGATTTCCGACATCGCCCACGGGCTCGCCCGCGTGGCGCGCTGGAACGGACAGACAAGCGGCGACCATGCGTTTTCGGTGGCGCAGCATTCGCTGCTGGTGGAACGCCTGTTCGGCGAGATCGCGCCGCAGGCAACGTCCGAGCAGCGACTGGCCGCCCTGCTGCATGACGCCCCTGAATACGTCATCGGCGACATGATCTCGCCGTTCAAGTCGGTGATGGGCGGCAGCTACAAGGACTGCGAGCAGCGCCTGCAGCGCGCGATCCACCTGCGCTTCTCCTTGCCGGCCGAACTGCCCGAAAGCCTCAAGAAGGAGATCAAGCGCGCCGACCAGATCGCCGCCTATTTCGAGGCCACCGTGCTTGCCGGCTTCACGTTGAAGGAGGCCGCCGAATTCTTCGGCCGTCCGCGGGGCTTCTCGGCCGACCGGCTCGACCTCGCGCCGCGTCCAGTGACCTGGGCGCAGAGCGCTTTCCTGAAACGCTACGCCGAGATCGAGGCGCTGCGGAAATAAGCCCGCTTCGCAAACGCTTTGCAGCTTCTTGTCCGAGGCTCACCGGCCCGGCCGGTCGAGCCTGTCGAGGAACCATTGGGTGAGCCGTGTCCAGACCTCGTCCTTCTCGCCGGAATCCTCGCAGCCGTGGTCCAGATTGGGATTGTCGTTGACCTCGATGACGAAGATGCCGTCCTTCGTCTCCTTGAGGTCGACGCCGTAGAGCCCGTCGCCGATGCAGCGCGCGGCCTTCACCGCGGTCTCAACCACGCGCGGCGGCGTTTCCTCCAGCGTGAAGGTCTTGAAGCCGCCCTCCTCGGCCTTGCCATTGGCCTTGTGGTTGACGATCTGCCAATGCTTCTTGGCCATCAGGTAGTGCACGGCAAACAGCGGCTGCCCGCCCAGCACGCCGATTCGCCAGTCGAATTCCGTCGGAATGAACTTCTGGGCGATGAGAAGATCGGAATCCTCCAGCCATTCGACGGCCAGCGCCTTCAGCTCGGCCAGATTGGCGCATTTCTTCACGCCCCGCGAAAAGGCGCTGTCGGGAATCTTCAATACGAGCGGAAAGCCCAGCGTCTGCGCGGCCACGTCAAGGTCCGACAGGCCGGCGATCATCACCGTCGGCGGCACCGGCACCTTGTGGGTGGTCATCAGTTCGTTGAGGTAGACCTTGTTGGTGCAGCGGATCATCGACAGGGGATCGTCGATCACCGGCATGCCCTCCTGCTGGGCACGGCGGGCGAAGCGATAGGTGTGGTTGGAGATCGACGTGGTCTCGCGAATGAACAGGGCGTCGTAGTTGGCGAGCTTGGCCAGGTCGCGCCGGGTGATCGGTTCGACCTCGACGCCCATCTTCTCGGCGATCCTGGCCCAGTGGCGCAGCGAGGAAATGCGCGATGGCGGCAGTTCCTCATGCGGGTCGACCAGCGTGGCGAAAGTGTAGCGCGCCGGCGTGCGCGCCTTGGAGTCGCGCCATTCGCGCCCGGTATAGACGTCCATGCAGTGCATGAAGCGTTCCTTTTCCACCTCGTCCATGCGGCCGATCGGATGGAAGCCGATCTTGCGGACAGTGGCCCATTCGGCGCTGTCGGCGATCACGACCTCTAGGGCCGGTGCGCGGAACCAGTCGAACAGCAGCCGGGCAAAGCGGTCCCAGGCCCGCGAGGGGCCGATACCGAAGAACACATGCACCTTGGGCGGGAAGATGCCGCCCAGTTCCTTGCGGCATTTGTTCAGCGCCAGTTCCAGTTCCGGCAGGGCATTCTCGTAGAGCTTGCGTTCCGACAGGTCGATCATGGTCTCGACGGTCGGGATCACCTTGTGGCCGCGCGAGGAGGCCAGCAGGGAAGCGTAGTAGCCGCGGCTCTGATAGTCGTAATGGTTGGACAGGTTGATGACCTTCGGCCGCTGGCCGCGGAACAGCGCGGGGTGGGCGAGGTAGTCGCGGTTGGTGATGATCTTGTGCGGCGTCGCCGCGTGGTCGAGGTCGTTCTGGCGCCCGGTGAGAATGACCCAGGTCATTTTCTGCCACGTCTCCCCAGTATGATGGCGGCGCGCAAGCCGTCCCGGCCGAACTGCGCCATGTTCATGAATATGGCGTAAGGAACGGGAATGTTGGCGGCGTCGGCGGCCGTCTCCTCCCGTTCGTCCTCCACCCACGGATCGTGGATCAGTATATGGTCGCCGTCGTCGCCGATGGCCAGAACCCAGTGCGGCACCTTCTTGCCGAACATGAGGAAGCCGCTGATGAGCACCAGCACCAGCTTGCCCTGTGCAAGGGCGGCGCGGATGTCGTCCAGCGCGAAGCCGCGGTAAGCCACGGGAATGCCGGCGGCCTCGGCGCGGCGACGGAAATCGGCCTGGGCCAGTTCCATGACGCGGCGCTTTTCCGCGCTGCGCACCGATTGCAGGAACAGGGCGCCGTAGAATGAAACGAAGATTTCCGCCGACAGGCCGTTGTCGTAGGCCGCGACCGCAAGGCCGAACGGTTCGCAGCCGCCCGGGCCCGACATCATGAACACCGTGGTCGCCTCGCGCCACAGGCGGATTTCCATGACCGGATCGGGAACGAAGCCGCGGTCGAAATTGGCCATGGCCATCATCAGGCAGCAGGGGCCGCAGGTGAAATCGCTGGTCTGCTCGTAGAATGGCACAGTGGTCGCCGCCGGAACGCCGCCGCGCAGCGCCTTCTCGTAGCGAAGAGCCGCCTCGCCGTCCTCGTAGTAGTCCGGCTCGCGGCCGATCCTGCGGTAGCCCGCCTTCTCGTAGATGCCGATCGCCCTCTCGTTGTCCTCGCGCACTTCCAGGCGCAGCATCATGCGGCCGTGGCCGAAGGCCACGTCCTCGGCAGCCTCGAGCAGCAGGCGGCCGATGCCACGGCCGGAAAATTCCGGCGCGGTGGCGATCGAGTAGAGGCGCGCCACGCCGCTGCCCTTGCGGAACAGCACGATGGCATAGCCGCCGATGCGGCCGCCGTTCTCGGCGACCAGCGTCTCGGCGGTCTCGCGCTCGATCAGCTTGCGGAAGGAGCGGCGCGACAGGCGGTCGCCCGTGAAGACGGCGTTCTCGATGGCGGCGAGGTCATCGACGTCGGATGCGCGGGCCGTGCGGATGGCGGCGGACATGCAGGTTCGAAAACCTCTGATCGCGTGATGGAAATGCCCCGGTCGAAATGCCGACGCAACCGGCCGTGGCGGCGGTGCATCGGAATCGCTTTCGCGCTTTGATTGAGGCCGAATTGTGGTGACGTTTCAAGCCGCGTGGCCGCGATGCCGGCGCAGCGCCGACAGGAAGCCGGCGCGGGCCTCCGGCGCCTGCAGGCCGCGCGGCTCGTAGACGTGGCGGGCCAGGAAGAAGCCGGTCAGCCGGAACGCATCCTCCACCGCGGCCGCATCGGCGCGCTGGCCAGAGCCGCGCTGAAGGAAGGCCGGCAGCGGCAGCATCCTGTCGTGCCAGGGCGCGCCGGCCTCGCGGGAGACGGCGCGGCCGGATTTCGGCGAAACATAGACGAGATCGGCATGCGTGCCGGTGGCCGCGCATTCGGCCAGGTCCAGCCCGAAGCCGAGTTCCTCGAGCACAAGGAGCTCGAAACGCGCCACCAGCTCGCCGGCGGCGTCCGCATCGTCGAGATGCGTGATCATCAGGCAAAGGGTCTCGTAGAGCGCAACATGGGCGTCGCGCTCGGGCAGGAGCCGCAGATGCGCGGCCAGCACCTGAAGGCCGTAGACGGCGACGGCGCTGTCCATCAGCCGAGCGGCGTTGGTCTCCAGCGCCTCGGCCTGGAAGGTGCCGAGATGCTCGTCGAGGCGCGCGCGCCAGACCAGGTCGACGCGGTTGCCGGGCTGGAGCACCGGCTGGAGACGACGGGAGCGGCCGCCGCGCACCAGACCGAGATGGCGGCCATGCGCACGCGTCATCACCTCCAGTATGGCGCTGGTTTCGCCATGCCTGCGGGTGCCAAGGATGATTCCCTCGTCGCGCCATTCCATGAGCGGAGCCTTTCACCGCTTCGCCGGCGAAATCAAGGATTGCCGGATTGGGATCGGCGAACTGCGATCGGCGGACTGGGCAAGGGCCCTAATGCGGAAAGTCCAGGCCCATCTCGCGGTAGCGCTCGGGGTCGTCGCCCCAGTTCTCGCGCACCTTCACGAACAGGAACAGGTGCACCTTCTGTTCGAGAATGTCGCCGATTTCCTTGCGCGCGGCCTGGCCTATGGCGCGGATGGTCTCGCCCTTGTGGCCGAGCACGATCTTCTTCTGGCTGTCGCGCTCGACATAGACGACCTGCTCGATGCGCACCGATCCGTCCTTTTTCTCCTCCCATTTCTCGGTTTCGACATGCGAGGAATAGGGAAGCTCCTGATGCAGCCGCAAATAAAGCTTCTCGCGCGTGATCTCGGCCGCGAGTTGGCGCATCGGCAGGTCCGAAATCTGGTCTTCCGGATAATACCACGGGCCGGCCGGCAGAGCCTCGGCCAGATAGTCCAGCAGGTCCTTGCAGCCGGAGCCGGTCAAGGCCGACACCATGAAGGTGTTGCGGAAGGGCACGCGCTCATTGGCCGTCTTGGCCAACAAAAGCAGCGCCTCCGGCCTCACCCTGTCGACCTTGTTGAGCACCAGCACCATGGGCTGGCGCACATCCTTCAGCCGCTCGAGGATGGCGTCGGCGTCGCCCTTGATGCCGCGCTCGGCATCGATGAGCACCAGAACGATGTCCGCGTCCTTGGCGCCGCCCCAGGCGGTGGTGACCATGGCCGTGTCCAGCCGCCGCCTCGGCTTGAAGATGCCGGGCGTGTCGATGAACACGATCTGCGCCGCGCCGTGGGTGGCGATGCCGCGCACCAGCGCGCGCGTGGTCTGAACCTTGTGGGTGACGATGGAAACCTTGGTGCCGACAAGCTGGTTGACCAGCGTCGACTTGCCCGCGTTCGGCGCGCCGATCAGCGCGACGAAACCGGAACGGGTGGCGGGAACTGCCTCGGAACTCGTCACGCGGAATCGCCTTCCTCTTGTTCGGCCCAGACGCCCTCACGCCGCAGGAAGGCCGTGGCCGCGGCCTCTTCGGCTGCACGACGCGAGCCGCCTTCCCCGAAGGACGGGTCGAAGCCTTTCACCTTCACGGAGACGGTGAAGACCGGCTGGTGGTCCGGACCTTCCCGCTTCTCGATGGCATATTGCGGCCGGGCATCGCTGGTCTTGGCGATCCATTCCTGCAATTCGGACTTGGGGTTGCGCGGCTTGGCCACCGCCATGCGCGAGCGCGGCTCCCAATAGCGCAACACGAAGCCGCGGGCTGCATCCAGGCCACCGTCCAGATAGATGGCAGCGATCAGCGCCTCGACCGCGTCGGCCAGATAGTTGCCGCCGCTTCCGCGCGAGCGCGCCTTGAGCGCGGCATCGGCGCGCACGAGGTCCTCCAGGCCGATCTCGACGCCGATCTCCGAACAGGTGCGGGCATCGACAAGCGCGTTGAACCGGGGCGCGATCTCCCCTTCGGGCGCGTCCGGAAACAGGCGAAACAGCATTTCGGCAACGACCAGCCCGAGCACCCGGTCGCCCAGGAATTCGAGCCGCTCATTGTTGCTGACCGCCTTGACGGCGCTGGAATGGGTCAGCGCCGTCTCCAGCAGCCTCAGGTCGTGAAAGGCATGGCCCGTCGCGGCGGCCACAGTCCGCGCCAGCCCCTCACCTGTCGGCCGCTTCAAGCCCATCAGCGTACGAAATTGAGCAGGCGCGAGGGGCGCATGTCGGTCGGCCACTTCCAGATTTCCAGCGGGCTGGCGCCCCCGGCGATGGAGAAGAAGATGATGTTGGCGCGGCCCACAAGGTTCTCGTAAGGCACGTAGCCGACGCTGAAGCGGCTGTCGCTGGAATTGTCGCGATTGTCGCCCATCATGAAATAGTGGCCTTCCGGCACGACGAACTCGCGCGTGTTGTCGCCGATGCCGTTCGGCGTCAGATCCAGCGTGTCGTAGGAGACGCCGTTGGGCAATGTCTCGCGATAAACGTCGACGGGACGATTGACCTCGGTGATGTCGGGATTGTCGATCTGGCCAATCTTCTCGCGCGGCACGCCGACGCCATTGATGAAGAGCTGGCCGTCGCGCATCTGGATATGGTCGCCCGGCAGGCCGACCACGCGCTTGATGTAGTCGATCGACGGGTTGGGCGGGAACTTGAACACCACCACGTCGCCACGCTTGGGCTCGGCGCCCCAGATGCGGCCTGAAAAGATGTCCGGGCCGAAGGGCAGCGAATAGCGCGAATAGCCGTAGGCCCATTTGGTGACGAACAGGTAGTCGCCTTCCAGCAGGGTCGGCCGCATCGAACCCGACGGGATCGAGAAGGGCTGGAACAGGAAGGTGCGGATGACAAGCGCCAGGATGAGAGCCTGGACGATGACGCTGACGGTCTCGCCGAGCCCGCCGGATTTCTTCTGCGATTTGTCAGCCACGCTCATCTCGTCCTCGATTGTGCGATGTGTATAGAGTCTCGGCGGGCGCCGGGCAACGTCAATGACGCCTCGTCGCAAGAGCCCTCACTGTGGCGCTTGTGAGACCGGAACAGCTTCGATGATCACAAAGGCTTGAGCCATCGGATAGTCGTCGCTGATGGTGAGATGGACGGCAGCGCGGTGGCCGGCGGGCAGCATGCGCGCGAGCCTTGCAGCGGCGCCGCCGCTCAGTTCCATGGTGGGCATGCCGCCATCGAGGTTCACCACCTCCATGTCGTGCCAGAACACGCCTTGCGCAATGCCGGTGCCCAGCGCCTTGGCGCAGGCCTCCTTGGCGGCGAAGCGCTTGGCGTAGCTGGCAATGCGCCCGCGCCGGCTTTCGGCGCGGGCCTGCTCGCCCGCCGTGAAGATGCGGGTGATGAAGCGCGCGCCATGACGCTCGATCGACCGCTCGATGCGGCGGATGTCGATCAGGTCGGAGCCGATGCCGAGGATCATTGCGTGGCGCTGCCGATACCGCCGGCGGCGCTGGAGACCTTGCCGCCGCGCCGGCGCGCCTTCTCGGCCAGCCTGCGCCGCCGCTGCTCGCGGAAGGCGCCCATGCCCCAGCGCGTGATGCCGTAGAACACCAGGCCGAAGAGGATGCCGAGCGGGACCGCGCCCACGGCCATCGGCTCCAGGATCGGATGCCACAGTTGCGCGAAGGACAGATGCTGCAGCATGTCGCCCAGGTTCGCCGGCGGGCCGTGCGAAGGCGCATGCTGGTGCAGGATGATCTTGCCCGTCTCCCAGGAGACGCCCCACAGAAGCGGGACGGTCAGGGGATTGCCTCCCACAGCAGCACCAAGCAGGGCCGCGACCAGATTGCCGGCGATGACCCAGCAGATGACGGCCGCGACGATGAAATGGAGGCCGAGCGGGAAGAAGGAAGCAAAGACGCCCGCCGCCACGCCGGCCGCCACCGCATGCGGCGAAGCGTTCAGGCGCAGGATCCGCTTCGAAAAATATTGAAGCGAGCGCGAAAACGACCGGCGCGGCCACAGCCACACGCGGAAGCGTTCCCAAAGGCTCTCGGATTCCCTGCGCTTGAACAGCATATCTACGATACAACGCTTGTCGGCATCAGATGTTGCGGCTGCCCGGCTTCACCGGCGGCAAGGCGGCAAGTTCGGGCGGCAATCGGTCGGCAGGATAGGCCGGAACCTCATATTCGGCGAGTGCGATCAGCGGCACGCCGACATCGGTCTTGCCGGCCGAACGGTCGATGATGCAGGCCGCTGCCAGCACCTCGGCGCCGAGGTCGCGCATGCATTCTATCGTTTCGCGGATCGACAGGCCGGTGGTGACGATATCCTCCACGATGACGACGCGCGCGCCCTTTTCGATCTCGAAGCGGCGCAGCCGGAAGGCACCCTGCTCTCGCTCCACCCAGATGGCCGGCACGCCGAGATGGCGCGAGGTCTCGTAGGCGGGGATCAGGCCGCCGACGGCAGGACCGACGACATAGTCGATGCGGCCTGGCACAGAGGCGCGAATCCTGTCCGCCAGCGCCCGGCACAGCCTTTCCGTCTTGTCGGCATGCATGAACACCCTGGCCTTCTGCAGGAAGACGGGGCTGCGCAGGCCGGATGTGAGGATGAAATGCCCCTCCAGCACCGCGCCCGCCTCGCGGAAGATGTCCAGCACCTCGGCCGTGCCCATGCCCTTTTCTGCCATTCGTCCCTATCCGTTTATCCGTTGACGCGCCGTGCGTCGCTGACGCTGGCGTTTTCCTTGAGCTGCGACAGAAGCCGGCTCAGATGCTTCAGGTCCCAGACCTCGATATCGACCAGCATCTCGGTGAAGTCGGGCGCGGTGCGCACCATCGACAGCGTATGGATGTTGGCGTCGTTGGAGGCGATCACCTGGGCGATATCGGCAAGCGAACCCGGCGCATTGATGGCGGTGACGGAGACCCGCGCCGGAAAACGCTCGCGGTTGTTTTCGTCGATGTCCCAGCGCACGTCGATCCAGCGCTCGGGCTGGTCGTCGAAGGCGGTAAGCGAGGGGGACTGGATCGGATAGATGGTGATGCCCGAGCCGGGCTGGACGATGCCGACGATGCGGTCGCCCGGCACCGCGCCTTCCGGCGCGAAACGCACCGGCAGGTCGCCGCGCACACCGCGGATCGGTACGGCCGCGTCCCTGGCCGCGCCCTTCGGCAGACCCGAGCCGCGGCGTGGGGTGCGGCCCGGCAGGTGGAACAGCATGCCGGCGGCGTTGCGGATGCGCGACCAGCCTTCCTCGCGCTGGCGCGGCTGCGGAACGGTGACGCGCTCGTCCTTGTAATCGGGATAGACCGCTTTCATGACGTCGGCGGACGACAGTTCCCCGCGGCCGACCGACGACAGCACGTCCTCGATGTCCTTGCGCGCCAGCCGGTGCAGCACCGGCTTCAGGCTCTCCTTCGAGAAGGTCTTGCCGTTGCGTTCGAAGGCCCGTTCCAGAATGCGTGCGCCGAGCCCGGAATATTGCTTGCGGATGGCGTTCTTGGTGGCACGGCGGATGGCGGCGCGCGCCTTGCCGGTGACGACGATCGATTCCCACGCGGCCGGCGGCACCTGCGCCTTGGAGCGGATGATCTCGACCTCGTCGCCGTTCTTCAACTCCGTCATCAACGGCATGATACGGCCGTTGACCTTTGCGCCCACGCAGGAGTCGCCGACCTCCGTGTGCACGGCATAGGCGAAGTCGATCGGCGTGGCGCCGCGCGGCAGGGCGATCAGCATGCCCTTGGGCGTGAAGCAGAACACCTGGTCCTGGAACAGTTCCAGCTTGGTGTTCTCCAGGAAGTCCTCAGGGTTGTCGCCCTCGGACAGTTGCTCGATGGTGCGCCGCAGCCAGGCATAGGCGTTGGTGTCCTTCGACAGGGCGGGTGCCGCGCCGTTCGCCTTGCCGCTTCCCTCCTTCGAGCCGAAGTCCTTGTAGACCGAATGCGCGGCCACGCCGTATTCGGCCACCTCGTTCATCTCGCGCGTGCGGATCTGCAGTTCGACGCGCTGGCGGGACGGCCCGACGATGGTGGTGTGGATGGAGCGGTAGTCGTTCTGCTTGGGCGTGGAAATGTAGTCCTTGAAGCGGCCGGGCACCATGGACCAGGTGGTGTGGATGGCGCCGAGGGCGCGGTAGCAATCCTGTACGGTGTCGACGACCACGCGGAAGCCGAATATGTCGGAAAGCTGCTCGAAGGAGAGCGCCTTGGCCTCCATCTTGCGGAACACGGACCATGCCTTCTTCTGGCGGCTGGTGACTGTCGCCTTGATGTCGTATTTCGCAAACAGGGCCGACAGCGCCTTTTCGATCTCCTCCAGCACGCCCTTGTTGCGCTGGAAGATCTCGGCCAGCCGCTCCGTCACTGTGCGGTAGGCTTCCGGGTTGATGTAGCGGAAGGCGATCTCCTCCAGCTCCTCGCGCATGCCCTGCATGCCCATGCGCCCCGCCAGCGGCGCGTAGATCTCCATCGTCTCTTCGGCGATGCGCAGGCGCTTGTCCTCGCGCATGTGGTTGAGCGTGCGCATGTTGTGCAGCCGGTCGGCCAGCTTGACCAGCAGCACGCGCACGTCTTCCGAGATCGCCAGCAGGAGCTTGCGCAGGTTTTCCGCCTGCTCCGCCTTCTTGGAGACCAGGTCCAGCTTCTTCAGCTTGGTCAGGCCCTCCACCAGCTTGCCCATTTCCGGACCGAACAGTTCGTCGATCTCGGCGCGGGTGGCGGTGGTGTCCTCGATCGTATCGTGCAGGAGGGCCACCGCTATGGTCGCCTCGTCCATGTGCATGTCGGTGAGGATGGCGGCCACTTCCAGCGGATGCGAGAAGAACGGGTCGCCCGAGGCCCGCTTCTGATGGCCATGCTTCTGCATGGCATAGACATAGGCCTTGTTCAGCAGCGCCTCGTTGACGTCGGGCTTGTAGCGCTGGACGCGCTCGACAAGCTCGTACTGACGCATCATGGACGGTTACTCGCGGAGGATCGGTCGAAATGAATCATGCGCCGGACGGCCGTCCGGCGCATGATATAGATAGCTGCGAAATCGCCGCCACGAAAGTGCGGCAACTCCAGCACCTTAGAAATCGTCGCTCTTTTCCGGCGCCACCAGTCCCTCGATGCCCGCCAGGAGGTCTTCCTCGGACATGCGGTCGAAGGCGATGTTCTCTTCCGGCTCGTCGGCGTCGGCAGCGGCAACCGCGCCGGTCTGGTCGGCGATGGCCTCGCTCTCGGGGGCCTCCGGCTCGTCCACCTCGACATGCTTCTGCAGCGAATGGATCAGATCTTCCTTGAGATCGCCGGGCGAAAGCGTCTCGTCGGCGATCTCGCGCAGCGCCACGACCGGGTTCTTGTCGTTGTCGCGCGGCACGGTGATCGGCGCGCCCTGGCTGATCAGGCGGGCGCGGTGGCCGGCCAACAGCACCAGCTCGAAGCGGTTGTCGACCTTGTCGATGCAGTCTTCAACGGTTACGCGGGCCATTCAATGCCCCTTTCGTGCTCTTGATATTATGGGAAACCGGCGCGGTCCATAACCCGAACCTTGCCGAAACTCAAGCTTTTCGGCAAGCGTGCACCCCGTCATGTAACGGAACCGCAGGCTGCGCCGATCACATTCTCTTGTGCGGGCACCGGCATGACCGGCCGGCGTCTTGGAATGCCTTGATCCCGACGTTATTGCTCTCCAGTTAAGTTATGGCCGGTCTGTTTGCAACCGGCTGCGGTTGCGAAGGCATTCCGGCAAAGACATTTCGACAAAGGAATTTTTCATGTTCGATCCGCGCGAGAAGATCGCTCTCTTCATCGACGGCGCCAATCTCTACGCCACATCGCGGTCGCTGGGCTTCGACATCGACTATCGCAAGCTGCTGGCAAGCTTCCAGAAGCAGGGCTACCTGCTGCGCGCCTACTACTACACCGCGCTGGTGGAGGATCAGGAATATTCCTCGATCCGCCCCCTCATAGATTGGCTCGACTACAACGGCTTCAAGGTGGTGACCAAGCCGGCCAAGGAGTTCACCGACGCCAGCGGCCGCCGCAAGATCAAGGGCAACATGGACATCGAACTGACGGTGGACGCGCTGGAACTTGCCGATGTCGTCGACCACTACGTGATCTTCTCCGGCGACGGCGATTTCCGCACGCTGGTCGAAGCGCTTCAGCGGCGCGGCCGCAAGGTCTCGATCGTCTCGACCATGGCCTCGCAGCCGCCGATGATCTCGGACGACCTGCGCCGCCAGGCCGACCATTTCATCGATCTGATGACACTCAAGGCCGAGGTCGGGCGCGACCCGTCCGAGCGGCCGGCGCGAAGACCCGATCCCATCCATGCCGACACCGAAGAGGACGAGATTTGACTGTCGTGGCGACGGCGGTCGCCTCTCCCGAGCCGGACCGCGACTGCCCGCTCTGCCCGCGACTTCACGACTTCCTGGCCGAATGGCGCCAGCGCGAGCCGACCTGGTTCAACGCGCCGGTGCCGGCCTTCCTGCCGCCCGAGGGCGAGGACGCGGTGCGGCTGCTCATCGTGGGGCTGGCCCCCGGCCTGCGCGGCGCCAACCGGACGGGCCGGCCCTTCACCGGCGACTATGCCGGCGATCTGCTCTATACCACCCTCACCCGCTTCGGCCTGGCGCGCGGCGAGTTCAAGGCGCGGCCCGACGACGGGCTGGAGTTGATCGGCACCGCGATCGTCAATGCGGTTCGCTGCGTGCCGCCGCAGAACAAGCCGGTCGGCGCCGAGATATCCACCTGCCGAACCTTCCTGATCCCCACCATCGCCCGCTTCCGCAACCTGCGCGCGGTGCTGGCGCTCGGCGCGATCGCCCACCAGTTGACGGTGCGGGCGCTGGGCCGGCGCGTTGCCGCATACCCGTTCAAGCATGGCGGAAGACAGGAGGCGGGCGCCCTGACGCTGTTTTCCAGCTACCATTGCTCGCGCTATAATACCAATACGGGCGTGCTGACCGAAGAGATGTTCGTGAACGTGTTCAGGGAGATAGCGGAGTTTCTAGCGTAGTAAGATAGAAACCGGCGGAACCCCTGGCGGCAACGGCCCTTCCGGGCGCGCAGCAGCACCTATTTTCCCTTGTTCACCCCCGCTCCTTCAGCAGCCGGCCCTTCTCGCGGTTCCAGTCGCGCTGCTTTTCGGTCTCGCGCTTGTCATGAAGCTTCTTGCCGCGGGCAACCGCCAGAAGCAGCTTTGCCCGGCCGCGATCGTTGAAATAGATCTTCAGCGGCACCAGCGTCATGCCCTCGCGTTCCACGCTCTGGGCGAGCCTGGCGCGTTCGCGCTTGGAAACCAGCAGTTTGCGGCGCCGGCGGGGCTCGTGGTTGAAGCGGTTGCCCTGCAGATATTCCGGCAGGTAGGAGTTGATGAGCCACAACTCGCCATCCTCGACGGAGGCGTAGGATTCCTGGATGTTGGCCTGGCCCTGGCGCAGCGACTTCACCTCGGTTCCGGTCAGCGCCAGCCCCGCCTCGATGGTGTCCAGCACCTCATAGGAAAAGCGCGCCTTGCGGTTTTCCGCGGCGGTCCTGTTGTTGGGATCGGCCTTCTTCACCTGGCTCATGATGCGGGCAAATGGGGTCCCGCGGCTAGTTGATCAAGCCGGCATGCTTCATTGCCGCCTCGATCTTCTGCGCCGTCTGCTCTTCCACCGTCACCAGCGGTGAGCGCACCACGTTCTCCCCCTTGCCCAGACGCGCCAGGGCGTATTTGGCGCCCGAAACGCCCGGCTCCAGGAAGATCGCCTTGTGCAGCGGCAGCAGCCGGTCCTGCAATTCCAGCGCCTTTTCGTGAGCGCCCGACAGCGTCGCCTCCTGGAACTCGGCGCACAGGCGCGGCGCCACGTTCGAGGTGACCGAGATGCAGCCCACGCCGCCATGGGCGTTGAAGCCGAGCGCCGAGGCGTCCTCGCCCGAAAGCTGGATGAACTGCTTGCCGCAGGTGGCGCGCTGCTCGGAGACGCGCTCGACCTTGCCTGTGGCGTCCTTGACGCCGACGATGTTCCTGAAGTCGTTGGCGAGACGGCCCATCGTCTCCGGCAGCATGTCGATGACCGAGCGCGGCGGGATGTTGTAGATGATGATGGGCAGGCTGGTGGCTCTGGCCACCGCCGCGAAATGCTCATAGAGGCCGCGCTGGGTCGGCTTGTTGTAATAGGGCGTCACCACCAGCGCATAGTCCGCGCCGGCCTTCTCGGCATACTGCACCAGGCCGACCGCCTCTTCCGTGTTGTTGGAACCCGCACCGGCCACCACCGGCACGCGCCCCGCGGCCACCTCCACGCAAGTCCGCACGACGTGGCGGTGCTCGTCATGCGAGAGCGTGGGCGATTCCCCCGTCGTGCCTACCGGGACCAGCCCCTTGGTGCCTTCGGCGATCTGCCATTCCACGAAAGCGCGAAAGGCTTTCTCGTCGAAACGCCTGTCACGATCGAACGGCGTCACGAGCGCGGTAAGCGAGCCTCTCAGCATGCGGAACAAACTCCCTGAAACCTCTGCGGTTTCGCAATTTCTGTCGATCGCCGGCTTCTAGACCAAAGCAAGGCGGCGCACCATAGTCTCGACATCGTTGCGGAGCAAGAAAAGCCGACTGGGCCAACTAGGCATTCCGGGAGGCGGCTTCGTCCATTCATTTACGCCCCGTTCACCATTGGCAGCCACGCTTACATAGACACGCGCACACCCTGGGCACGGAAACAACGCCACCATGACCGCGCCACACTCCTATCGGGCCGTCATCGTCCTTGGCTTGCTGGCCGCGCTGCCTTTCGCCACCGCAGCGGGACCGGATTCCGGGGCGCAGATGACAGGGACCGTTCCGCAGCCCGCGGCCCCGCTGCCTGCACCTGCCCTGCCGGCGTCTCCGGCGCCCACGCCGGCAGGTGCCGGCATGGCGCCGCAACCGGCCGACATCGCCAGCCTGAAGCGCGGTCTGGATGCGCTGGCGGCAGGCCAGACCGACCCTGCGCGCGCAGCACGCGACAGCCTGCCTGCCGATTCGCTGGACCGGCATGTGCTTGCCTGGGCTATCGCCCTTTATGGCGGCAGCGCGGTTCCGAGCGGCGAGATCGCGGCTGCCGCCGAGATGCTGCCGGGCTGGCCGGGCATGGCCACGCTGCGCGCCAACAGCGAGCGGGCACTGGCGCGCGAGAACCCGGCCCCGCAGGCGGTGGTGCAGGCGTTCCACGGCAGCCAGCCGTTGACCACGGAGGGCACGGTGCTGCTGGCCCGCGCCTATATGGCACAGGGCAACGCCAATGCCGCGCGCTCGGTGCTTTCACCCTTCTGGCGCCAGACGAAGCTGGGAACCAAGGACGAGATCCTCATCCTTGCCGAATTCGGCCGGATCATCCCGGCCGCCGATCACCGCTACCGCATGGAGCGCATGCTCTATGCCGATCGCGTCAATTCCGCCCTGCGTGTGGCTGAACTGGCCGAGGCAAAGCCGCTGGCCGACGCCTGGGCGGCGGCCGTGCGCAATGCCAAGGATACGCCGAAGCTGCTGGCCGCCGTTCCGCAGGGGCAGCGCTCGGCCGGCTATTTCTTCGCCCAGGCCGAATATCTGCGCCGTCAGCAAAAGTTTCGCGAGGCTGCCGCGATCATGCTGAAAGCCCCGACCGACCGGGACGCCTTGATCGACCCCGACGCCTGGTGGGCGGAGCGCCGGGCGCTGTCGCGCGCGCTGGCGGACCTCGGCGACATGAAGGCCGCCTACAGGATCGCCGCCGCCCACGCCGCCGAAAGCGCTGCCGACGCGGCCGACGCCGAGTTCCACGCCGGCTGGTACGCGCTGCGCGGGCTCGACGACACCAGGACGGCGGCGAAGCATTTCGCCCGCATCGCCACGCTGGCGCAGGGGCCGATCACCCTGGCGCGCGCCTATTACTGGCTGGGCCGGGCGGCCGAGGCCGGCGGCCCGGGCAAGGCGGGCGAGTATTTCGCCAAGGCGGCGGACTACGGCACAACCTTCTACGGCCAGCTCGCCGGCGCGCGCATTGGCCGGCAGGCGCTGGACATCGCCGACCCGGTGCCGAGCGCCGCCGACCGACAGGCCTTTGCCGCGCGGGAAGCGGTGGCGGCCATCCGGCGGCTGGAGGAAGCGGGCTATCCGCGTTATGCCGAAACGCTTTACCGCGATCTCGCCGGGCAGTTGACCAGCCCCGGCGAACTCGCCCTGCTGGCGGAAATGGCCGAGAGGCAGGACAATCATTTCCTGGCGTTGAAGGTGGCCAAGATCGCCGCCGGGCGCGGCATCGACGTGGGCGCGCTGTCGCACCCGCTGGGGGTGATCCCGGCTTCAGCCGACGTCTCGAGCGCCGGTGAAGCCCTGGCCTATGCGGTTGCCCGCCAGGAAAGCGAGTTCAATATCGGCGCGGTTTCCGGCGCGGGCGCGCGCGGTCTCCTGCAATTGCTGCCCGACACCGCAAAACAGGTTGCCAAGAAGGCCGGCCTCGCCTTCTCCCCGGAGCGGCTGACGACCGATGCCGGCTACAACGCCACTCTGGGCTCGGCCTTCATCGGCGAGCAGCTCGGCCGCTTCGGCGGGTCCTACGTGCTTGCCTTCGCCGGCTACAATGCCGGTCCGCGCCGCGCCGCCGAATGGGTGGCGAAATATGGCGATCCGCGCGGCAAGGACCTCGATACCGTCGTCGACTGGATCGAGCGCATTCCCTATGCCGAAACGCGCAGCTACGTTCAGCGGGTGATGGAAAACTACGAAGTCTACAAGATGCGGCTTTCGGGCCGGTTCGACATCGCCGGCGACCTGGTCGACGGGCGCACGTAAAGATTGCAATTCGGGGGCGGCATTTGGGGCACGCGGACGGGTTCCAGGATTTCTTCTACGCAGCGGCTGATGGCCTGCGCCTGCATGCGCGGCTCTATGGCGAGGATGCGGGCGCCGGCCTGCCGGTCATCTGCCTGCCCGGCCTGACCCGCAACGCCCGCGACTTCCACGAACTGGCGCTTTATCTTTCGGCCGGCACGCCGAAGCCGCGCAGGGTCATCGCTTTCGACTATCGGGGGCGAGGCGGCTCGAACTGGGACCCGGATGCCGGCAACTACAATGTCGGCGTCGAGGCCAACGACATCCTGGCGGGGCTGGATGCGCTGGGGATAGGCGAGGCCGCCTTCATCGGCACCTCCCGCGGCGGGCTCATCATCCATGTGCTGGGCGCGCTGCGGCCGCAACTGCTGAAGGCCGTCGTGCTCAACGACATCGGTCCCGCGGTCGAGGCGGAGGGCCTGGCCCATATCCGCACCTATCTGCAACGTTCCCGGTCGCCGAACAGCCTCGGCGAGGCCGCCGAGGCGCAACGTGCGGTGCATGGCGAGGATTTTCAGGCACTTAGCCCGGCTGATTGGCTGCGCATGGCGCACGCAATCTATCGCGAACGGGACGGAGCCTGGGTGCCCGATTTCGACCCGAAGCTTGCCGCATCCTTCGACGGGCTCGATTTGTCCAAGCCGCTGCCTGCGCTGTGGCCGCAATTCGACGCGCTGGCGGCGGTGCCCATGCTGGCCATACGCGGCGCCAATTCGCGGCTGCTTTCGGCAGAAACGCTGGAGGAGATGCGCCGGCGCCATCCAGGCCTGGAAACGATAACCGTGGCCGGACAGGGCCACGCCCCTTTCCTCGAAACCGGCGCCCTGCCCCGCGCGATCGCCACCTTCCTCGACAGCAACTCTTAAGGAAGCGCAAAGGCTTTCCGTCCCGCTCCTGTCCCCCCACCCACAAGCGGCAGAGACCGGCGCACGGCATTTGCAAATGGCGAAACCATCCGGGCTGCCCGGCATGCCGCCGACATGGTTCCAGGCGCCCGCTTCCCGAACAACCAAGCACAGGCGATAGCCGGTCAACGCCTCAGGCGCGGTTCCCGGCATATCTTGTCAGGGCACAACCACAACCCAGACGGGAAGCCTCGCCGACCGGCGAGGCCAGCCTCACCTTGCCTGCTTGCGCATCTTGGCAGCGGCGGGTTCAGCCGGGCAATCCGCCTGAGCGTCATCCTCGGCGACATCTTCCTTGACCGGAGCCGGTGGCCGGCTTTCGAGCACGGTGACGCAGCCGTCGAGATCGTGGGTGGCCAGATGCGCGTAGCGCATGGTCATCTGCAGCGTCTGGTGGCCGAGCCACATCTGCACGCGACGGATGTCGATCCCGCCCTGGACCAGGCGCGACGCGCAGGTATGGCGCAGGATGTGCGGCACCACCTGGGTATCGGCGCCGAGCCCGACCTCCATCTTGGCATCGTTCCAGATGGCGCGGTATTGCGGCTGGTTGAGCATCGCGAACGGGCCTTTGAGCCGCCGCCCTTCGGCCGAGACCGTGACGGACGCCCGGGCGCGGTCGGTCAGCGGAATGGTGCGGCTGCGGCCCGACTTGGTGATCCAGAAGGAGACGCGGTGGGTCTGGATGTCGTTCCAGATGAGACCGAGGGCTTCGCCGAGACGGCAGCCACTATCTACCAGGAAGACCGACAGCCTGTAGGCGTCCTCGCTGCGGCTGCGGATCGCCGCAAACAGACGCGCCTCCTCGTCCCTTTCGAGGAAGCGGATTCGTCCCGCCCGCTCCTTTTGGCGGCGGAACTCGGGCAGGCTGTGGATATCCCCCATTTTATAAGCCTTGCGCAGCAATTTGCTGAGGGCAGCCATCTTGCGATTGATGGTTGCGTTGCTGTTGCCGCGCTGGCGCAGGGTGCCGATAAGACCGTCAAGGGTGTTCTGGCTAAACGCACTGAAGCGTTCGCCAAGCAAAATCTCGTCGATTTCGCCGATGAACGAGCTGACATTATATTTATGCCGCCCATCATCCCACAAAATATCACGATATGCTGAAAAAAGCTCGCCGATCCTGTATGCTTTTACTTCTCTTATTCCGATATCATACTTGATCTTCGTATTTTGAGAAGTGAAAGCCGCGAAATGATCGGAGAGTTGGCTCTCCTGAAGTGCATTATTGGACATATTATCACCACACCCCCGAGTGGATGAGGCAAGCCCTATCCATTCAGCGGCGCCCTTTCAAGAGGGCAGATTTGTCCGCAGCCTCATCCCCGGCGACCGGAGATCCCTTCGAGACCGCCCGCAAATCCGTCCAGCTATCGTTACACCCCCAGTTCTTTCCTCATCCCAAGCCTGTCACGGACACGAAGAAACCCGGGCGCGGGTGCGCCCGGGTTTCCATATTCATGTAAGAGACGACATCTCTTAGAAATTGCGCTGGAAGCGCAGGATGCCGCCGACGCCGTCATCCTTGCCGTGGTACTTGCTGGCGCTCTGGTTGAAGTAGTCCACTTCAGCCGTGATCGTGAAGCCGGGAACGATCGTGTAGGCGACGTTCGCTGCCAGACCGAAGGTCTTGCCCTGATCGTAGGAGAGCTGCGCGTTCAACGAAGTCTTGTCGTTGACGTTGTAGGTCGCGCCGCCCCAGATGGCCCACTTGCCGTCCCACTGCTTGTAGAAGTTGCGGGTGAAGTGCTTCTCGGTGCCGTAGCCGCCCATCACGAACAGTTCGAGCTGATCGCCGACATTCACGTCGAGACGAACCTTGCCGGCCCACTCTTCCGAAGCGCTGTCATAGCCGACCACGCCGACCACGCCACCCCAGCCCTGGGCGTACTTGGCGCCGAGGACGACATGCGGCATGTAGCTGTCGATCGTGTAGATGCCTTCACCCTGCTCGAGCGACACCAGAGCCGAGAAGCCGTTGCCGGCATCGAAGGTGTAGCTGATCAGGTTGGTGTCGAAGTCGCCGTAGCCGACGATCGTGTCGTCGATGACGTTGCCGGCGTAACCGGAGAACGTGTTGAAAGCCGACTCGTCCTTACCGATGCGCAGACCGCCGAGCTGGACCCAGGCGAAGTTCAGCGAGATGCCCTTGTTGTGGGCGTCGTTGTAACCGCCGATGACGGTGTTGCCGAAGTTGATGCGGGTCTCGGTGTAGGTCTTCAGGGTGCCGAGTTCGGTTTCCTGGCCGGTCCAGGTCTTAAACGCGAAGCGGGCCTGCTTGTAGTAGGTGTCGTTCAGGCCGCCATTGCGCACGTCGATGACGTCGCGGGTGCCTTCACGGTCGCCGATACCGATGTCGTAGCGCAGATAGCCGCCGATGCGCAGGCAGGTCTCGGTGCCGGGGATGTAGAAGTAGCCGGCGCCGTAGACGTCGCAGATGCGCACGTATTCGGCCGGCTCCGGCTCGGCGACGACGACGGCGTCGGCGGCGCGCGCACCGGAAACTGCGATCAGAGCCGCAGCCGAGCCGAGGAGAAGGCTCTTGATGTTCATTTTCTGACCTCCAGTCAGAATCGCCGGCGAAACGGACCGAAACCGCGGCAAAAGCCCGCCGATGCGCCGCGGAATGGCGCGTAAGTGGATGAAAATGCAGGGATAATCTGGAGATGGCGGAGAGGATGGGATTCGAACCCACGAGGCCCTTTTGAGGCCTACTCCCTTAGCAGGGGAGCGCCTTCGACCACTCGGCCACCTCTCCGGCGCACCGCTGGATAATGAAAAGCCGGACCACAATCAATAAGGCCGGGCAACAATCCGGTAAAAAAGGCGGAACCCTTCCGGACGGGCGCCGGGGGGAGCATCCCCAGGCACCGCGCGATCAGGAGCCGAGTCGGGAGGGCGATTCACCGCCAGGAAGCGCCGCTCGGCCCGTTTTCAAGCTCTTTCCGGGCTCGAATGGTTAAGAACAGCTTTCTGCCGGGGGTGAAAACGTGTCATTTGTGCAACATGGGCCTTGGATAGCGTGCCGCCGATACATTGGCCGACGCGATCTGTGTTGAACGCCGCCGACCGATGGGTAATGTCGAGTTCGAAGAAGGAGCGCGGTGCGCATCTTTTTCAACAGTGGGGATGGGGCAGGGAACGCTGTCCTTCAGCAAATAATACCCAGACCCGTTTTTTAACTTTTGACTGGAGGTCAGAAAATGAACATCAAGAGCCTTCTCCTCGGCTCGGCTGCGGCTCTGATCGCAGTTTCCGGTGCGCGCGCCGCCGACGCCGTCGTCGTCGCCGAGCCGGAGCCGGCCGAATACGTGCGCATCTGCGACGTCTACGGCGCCGGCTACTTCTACATCCCCGGCACCGAGACCTGCCTGCGCATCGGCGGCTATGTCCGTTACGACGCCTCGTTCGGCGATCGCGGCTCCTTCAACGGCCGTGAAGCAGTCGACGTGCGCAACGGCGACTTCCAGCGCGCCTGGAACAAGCAGGCCCGCTTCGCGCTGAGGACCTATACCGGTCAGGAGACCGAACTCGGCACCCTGAAGACCTACACCGAGACCCGCTTCAACTACACCAACGGCGCGACGGGCGTTGACGCTCACTTCGCCTGGGTGCAGCTCGGCGGCCTGCGCATCGGCGCCGACGAATCGGCCTACGACACGTTCTCCGGTTATGCCGGCAACGTCATCAACGATACGCTGGTTCCTTATGGCGGCTTCGGCACCAACCTGATCAGCTACACCTTCGACGCCGGCAACGGCTTCTCGGCCATCGTCTCGCTCGAGCAGGGCAACAACGGTGACGTTGGAAGCACGCTCGGTACCGCTGGTATCGATGCCATCAAGCCGCGCTGGCTCGAGACCTTCGACCTCGACACCAACGTGATCGACAGCTATGTCCCGCACGTCGTGCTGGGCGCCAAGTTCACCCAGGGCTGGGGTGGCATCGTCGGTGTGGTTGCCTACAACAGCAACTACGAAGAGTGGGCCGGCAAGCTGCGTGTCGACGTCAACGTGAACGACGCGTTCTCCGTGTTCCTCATGGGCGGCTACGGCACCGACGACCACGTCGACCGGAACTTCTACAAGCCTTGGGGCGGCAACTGGGCTGTCTGGGGCGGCGGCACCTACAAGGTCAACGAGAAGACCGAGCTGAACGCCCAGGTGTCGTATGACGAGAACCGCAGCCTCGGCGTCGCGGCCAACGTCGCCTACACCATCGTGCCCGGCTTCACGGTCACCGGCGAAGTTGACTATGTCCACGAAGGCCGCTTCGGCCGGGACGACTACCTCGGCACCTGGACCGGCATCGACAAGAAGAACGCCGTCGGCGGCATCATCCGCTTCCAGCGCAACTTCTAATCAGTCGTTCGCGATCGAAATCGAACCCGGCGGGCAACCGCCGGGTTTTTTCTTTTCCTGGCCTGAAGAAGAAGTGCCTGATCCCAGGCGCATCCGCTTGCACGCAAGCAGTGGGCGCTGTAGCGCTGTTGTCGCTGTTTTTTCACGGACGAACATCACGATGCGCACACGCCCTCCCCTGACACCCCTTGTCGCGGCGCTGCCCGAAACCGTGCCCTTCGTCGGCCCCGAGGCGCAGGAGCGGGCGCGAGGGCGGCCGTTCCGGGCCCGCATCGGCGCCAATGAAAGCAGCTTCGGCCCTTCGCCGCGCGTCGTGGCACGCATGGCGGAAATCGCCGGCGACATGTGGATGTATTGCGACCCCGACAACCACGACCTGAAGGTTGCCGCAGCCGCCTATCTCGGACTGGCGCCCGACAATGTGGTGGTGGGCGAAGGCATAGACGGGCTTTTGGGCCTGCTCGTGCGGCTCTATGTCGGGCCGGGAGACCCGGTCGTGACCTCGCTCGGCGCTTATCCCACCTTCAACTTCCACGTCGCGGGAGCCGGTGGGCGGCTCGTCGCCGTTCCCTACGAGAACGACCGCGAAAGCCTTGACGGCCTGCTTGACGCCGCGCGCCGGGAAAAGGCGCCGCTGGTCTATCTCTCCAATCCCGACAACCCGATGGGAAGCTGGTGGAAAGCGGACGAGATCAACCGCTTCATCGAGGCGCTGCCGGAAACGTCGATGCTGGTGCTGGACGAAGCCTATTGCGAACTGGGGCCGGCCTCTGCGCTGCCGGCCATCGACGTGTCGCGGCCGAATCTCATCCGCATGCGCACCTTCTCGAAGGCTTACGGGCTGGCCGGCATACGCTGCGGCTACGCCTTCGGTGAGGTCCAGGCGATCCGCGACTTCGAGAAGTTGCGCAACCACTACGGCGTCAGCCGCATGGCCCAGGTCGCCGGCGTCGAGGCCCTGGCCGACCAGGCATGGCTGGGGCAAGTGGTGGCCAGGGTCGATGCCGGGCGCCGGCGCATCGCGGCGATCGCCGAGGAGAACGGGCTGAGACCCCTGCCCTCGGCAACCAATTTCGTCACCGTGGATTGCGGGCGCGACGGCGCCTTCGCGCTCAAGGTGCTGGAGGCGATGCTGGCGCGCGACGTTTTCATCCGCAAGCCGATGGCGCCGGGGCTCGACCGCTGCATCCGCATCAGCGTCGGTCTGGATCACGAACTCGACATCCTTGCCGAGGAGTTGCCCGGCGCACTCGCGGCTGCGCGCGGCAACTGAGGCGAAAAGCCGGGCCCGGCTCAGACGGCGCCCAGGCTTCCGGCAACCTGCTTGCCCACCGGCGCTGCGATGCCGGTGGCGCGCAGCGCCCAGCGGCGGCCGTCGCTGCGAAAATCGGTCAGGCTCAGCGGCTCCACGTCGATATGGCGGGCGCCCGACAGCGGTGCGCCGACGACATGCAGGATCGCCGCTCGAATCACCGGTGCATGCGTGATCGCGACGATGTGGCCCGGTTCGTTCACCAGCCCCTCCATCAGATCCGAGACACGACGAAAAACCCCCTCGAAGGATTCGCCACCGGGCGGCGTCGCCTGCGGATCACCCATCCACCCTTCCAGCGCCGTCGCCTCCATTTCCGCAAAGCTCCTGCCCGCCCAGGCACCGTAGTCCTGATCGCGCAGCGCCTCCATCTCGCTGGCTTGCAGGCCGAGCGCTTCGGCAACCTGCCGGGCGCTTGCGGCAGGGCCGCACCATACCCGGTCCGGCCGGCGCAGCACTGCCGACAGCGCCGTCGCCCGCGCCATGAGCCAGGCCGGCTCCGCCGCCTCCCCGCAAGGAAATGCGCCGCACCTGACCGCCGGTGAAACGCCGCTGCAAATCATGGTGAGACGCACGCGCATGGGGGCCATCCGGATTTCTTCGTCCACAGCCTAACCGATTCTTCGTCCGTAGACTTGCCGGACACGGGCAGGACCGCCCTGCGTCAACCGCCGGTGAAGAATCTCCCTTGAATTAAGTGAACGTTTGTTTCATTAATACCGCAAGCGAGGAGACAGATGGCGCGCAAGGCAGGTTCCGACGGCGAAAAGACCGAAGCCGCGATCCGCGAGGCGGCCGCCGCGTTGATCGCGCGCTACGGCTACGAGGCCGTTTCCATGCGCCGGCTCGGAACGGAGGTCGGCGTGCAGGCGGCCGCGCTCTATCGCTATTTCCCGACCAAGGAAGACCTGCTGTTCTCGCTCATGAACGAGCACATGAAAGGGTTGCTGGGCGCATGGCAGGCTGCGAGGCCCGCTTCCGGCGCGCCGGTTGCCCGACTGACCGCCTTCGTGAAGAACCACATCGCCTTCCATATCGCGCGCAGGCATTCCACCCATGTCTCCAACATGGAGCTGCGCAGCCTCTCGCCGGAGAAGCTGACCGCCATCCTGAAATTGCGCGGCGCCTATGAAAAGGAACTGCGCGCGATCCTTCGCGAGGGCGCTGAAAGCGGTGCTTTCGTCATCGACGATATCGGGCTGACCGCCATGGCGCTGATCCAGATGATCACCGGCGTCATCGTCTGGTTCCGCCCGGACGAACGCCTGTCGGTGGCCGGCGTCACCGCTACATATCTTGGCATGACAATGCGCCTCGTCGGCGCGACAATGCAGGTGGAGAGCCAGCATGTACACGCACACGCTGAACTTCGGGCTTGATTCGGACATGGAGTCCTTGCGCGACACGGTGCGCCGTTTCGCGCAGGAGCGGATCGCGCCGCTGGCCGCGGAAATCGATCGCACCAACGAGTTCCCGCCGCATCTGTGGGCCGAGCTGGGTGCGCTGGGCCTGCTGGGCATCACCGCCGACCCCGACTACGGCGGATCGGGCATGGGTTATCTCGCCCATGTCGTGGCCATGGAGGAGATCAGCCGGGCGTCCGCTTCGGTGGGCCTTTCCTACGGCGCACATTCCAACCTGTGCGTGAATCAGATCAACCGCTGGGGCACGAGGGAGCAGAAGGACAAATATCTTCCCGCATTGTGCTCGGGCGAGCATGTCGGAGCGCTCGCCATGTCGGAACCGGGTTCCGGCTCGGACGTGGTTTCGCTGCGCCTGCGCGCCGAGAAGAAGAACGACCGCTACGTGCTTTCCGGCACCAAGATGTGGATCACCAACGGACCCGACGCCGAGACGATGGTGGTCTACGCCAAGACCGATCCGGACGCGGGCTCGCGCGGCATCACCGCCTTCATCGTGGAAAGATCCTTCAAGGGTTTTTCCGTGGCGCAGAAGCTGGACAAGCTCGGCATGCGCGGCTCCAACACCGGCGAACTGGTGTTCGAGGACGTCGAGGTGCCGTTCGAGAATGTGCTGCACGAGGAAGGGCACGGCGTCGCGGTGCTGATGTCGGGGCTGGACTACGAGCGCACGGTGCTGGCCGGCGGTCCGCTCGGCATCATGGCGGCCTGCCTCGATGTCGCGATGCCCTATGTGCATGAACGCAGGCAGTTCGGCAGGCCGATCGGCGACTTCCAGCTCGTGCAGGGCAAGCTCGCCGACATGTACACCACGATGAACGCCGCGCGGGCCTATGTCTATGCGGTGGCGGCCGCCTGCGATCGTGGCGAGACGACGCGCAAGGACGCGGCCGGCTGCATCCTCTTTGCGGCCGAAAGGGCGACGCAGACGGCGCTCGACGCCATCCAGTTGCTCGGCGGCAACGGCTATATCAACGACTACCCGACCGGGCGCCTGCTGCGCGACGCCAAGCTCTACGAAATCGGCGCCGGCACCAGCGAGATCCGCCGCTGGCTGATCGGCCGCGAGATGATGGCGGAGGAAGGCTAGTGGGTTCGCGTACGCACCTTCGTCGAGCCCTCGTCCACGCGCTTGCGGGCAACCTCGGCAAGCGTGTCGGAAATCCATTGGTTGATGGATTTGCCGTCATTGGCCGCCGCCTTGCTGAGCAGCGCGTGTATCTCCGGCGTCGTGCGCAACGCCAGCTTGCCGGAATAGGGCTTTCGCGGTTCCACGCCCTGCTCCTTGCAGAAGGCAAGGTAATCGTCGACGCTGTCATGAAAAGCCTTCACCAATTCATCCGCGTTCTCGGCTTCAAATGTCACGATATCGCGAATGCCAAGCACGCGGCCATGAAAAACCATGTCCTCGTCATCGAATTCGATCGATCCCGAATATCCCTTGTAAAGTCTCACGGCGTTATCCCAACATCGACCAGAAACTCTCGAATATCTCGGATCGCCCAACGCCTCGTGTCTGGCGAAGGATGCGGGCGGTGGAGAAATAAAGTCTGGCCGGAAATAGTGAACCTCACGCGCGACCCGCTACCTTCAGACATCTTCGCACCACAAGCCAGAAGCAAAGCCTCTACATCGCGCCACTTGATCGAGCCGCTGACCGGATCAGCGAAAATTTCGGCAAGAGTTTTCTGATGCTTTCTATTCATCGACCACGCTTCCCCTTGCATCCCGATACTTGCAATCTGAAGCAAGATTTGGCGCGCAGTCCAGTTCGCAACCGATGGCCAGAGGGCTGATCCCCCCGACCCAGATTGATATCAAAATATAATATCAACCTTGAGCCTGTCAATGACCACGATCCAATCCCAGATCTCCCCCTCGTCCGAAACCTTCCGCGCCAATGCCGAGCGGATGCGGGCGCTGGTGGAGGATATCTCCCACAAGGCGGCCGTGGTCCAGCGCGGCGGTTCGGACGCCGCGCGCGAGCGGCATGTGGCACGCGGCAAGCTCCTGCCGCGCGAGCGGCTGGCGCAGTTGCTGGATACCGGCTCGCCCTTCCTGGAAATCGGCCAGTTCGCTGCCTATGGCATGTATGACGACCACATCGCCGCCGCCGGCATGATCGCCGGCATCGGGCGCGTCGAGGGCCGCGAGGTGATGGTGGTGGTCAACGACGCCACGGTAAAGGGCGGCACCTATTATCCGGTCACCGTGAAGAAGCACCTGCGCGCGCAGGAAATCGCGGCGCAGAACAACCTGCCATGCATCTATCTGGTCGATTCCGGCGGCGCCAACCTGCCCAACCAGGACGAGGTGTTTCCCGACCGCGACCATTTCGGCCGCATCTTCTACAACCAGGCCACCATGTCGGCGGCGGGCATTCCGCAGATCGCCTGCGTCATGGGCTCCTGCACGGCGGGCGGCGCCTATGTGCCGGCCATGGCCGATGAATCCATCATGGTGGGCAAGCAGGCCACCATCTTCCTCGGCGGGCCGCCGCTGGTGAAGGCGGCGACCGGCGAGGACGTGACGGCCGAGGAACTGGGCGGCGCCGACCTGCACACACGCGAATCCGGCGTGGCCGACCATTACGCGCTGGACGACGCGCATGCGCTGGCCATCACCCGGCGCATCGTGAAGAACCTGAACCGGAAAAAGGAGATCGCCCTCGATCTCCGCAACCCCGTGCCGCCGCTTCACGACCCCCACGAACTCTACGGCATCGTGCCGACCGACCTGCGCCAGCCCTACGACGTGCGCGAGGTGATCGCCCGCATCGTCGACGGATCGGAACTGGACGAGTTCAAGACCAATTACGGCACCACGCTGGTGACGGGCTTTGCGCATATTCACGGCATGCCGGTGGGCATCCTGGCCAACAATGGCGTTCTTTTCAGCGAAAGCGCGCTGAAGGGCACGCATTTCATCGAATTGTGCTGCCAGCGCAAAATCCCGCTGGTGTTTCTGCAGAACATCACCGGCTTCATGGTCGGCAAGAAATACGAGGCCGGCGGCATCGCCAAGGACGGCGCCAAGCTGGTGACGGCGGTGGCCACCGCGCAGGTACCGAAGGTGACGATGATCATCGGCGGCTCGTTCGGCGCCGGCAATTACGGCATGTGCGGGCGCGCCTATTCGCCCCGTTTCCTGTGGATGTGGCCGAATGCGCGCATTTCGGTGATGGGCGGCGAGCAGGCGGCCATGGTGCTGGCGCAGGTCAAGCGCCAGAACATCGAGCGCAACGGCGGCACCTGGACAACGGCCGAGGAAGAAGAGTTCAAGCGCCCGACGCTGGAGAAATACGAGCGCGAAGGCCATCCTCTCTATTCCTCGGCGCGGTTGTGGGACGACGGCATCATCGATCCCGCCAGATCGCGCGAGGTGCTGGCGCTGTCGCTTTCCGCCGCGCTCAACGCGCCGGTGCCGGACACGAAGTTCGGCGTGTTCAGGATGTGAGGACGGCCGTCATGTTCCAGAAGATCCTCATAGCCAATCGCGGCGAGATCGCCTGCCGCATCATCCGCACCGCACGGCGCCTGGGCGTGCGCACCGTCGCCGTCTATTCCGACGCCGATGCCCGCGCGCTGCATGTAGAGATGGCCGACGAGGCGATCCGCATCGGCCCGCCGCAGGCCGCCGAAAGCTATCTCGACGCCGAGCGCATCATCGCGGCCGCCAAGATCACCGGCGCGGAGGCGATCCATCCCGGCTACGGCTTCCTGTCCGAGAACCCGGATTTCGTCGATGCCGTAGTGGCGGCGAACCTCACCTTCATCGGCCCGTCCTCGGCATCGATCCGCGCCATGGGCCTCAAGGACGCCGCCAAGCGGCTGATGGAGAAGGCCGGCGTGCCGGTGGTGCCCGGCTACCATGGGGAGGCGCAGGAAATCGTGCTTCTGGCCTCCAAGGCGCGCGAGATCGGCTATCCGGTGCTCATCAAGGCGCGTGCGGGCGGCGGCGGCAAGGGCATGCGGCGCGTGGACGATCCGGAAGAGTTTGCCGAGGCGCTTTCGGGTGCGCGGCGCGAGGCCAAGGCCGCGTTCGGCGACGAGCGCGTGCTGGTCGAAAAATATGTCGACAAGCCGCGCCATATCGAGGTGCAGGTGTTCGGCGACAATTTCGGCAATGTCGTGCATCTGTTCGAGCGCGACTGCTCGGCCCAGCGCCGCCACCAGAAGGTGATAGAAGAGGCGCCGGCCCCCGGCATGACGCCGGAGATGCGCGCGGCGATGACGCAAGCGGCGGTGACGGCGGCCCAGGCGATCGCCTATTCCGGCGCCGGCACGATCGAATTCATCGTCGACGCCTCGGACGGCCTGAGGCCGGACCGCTTCTGGTTCATGGAGATGAACACGCGCCTGCAGGTCGAACATCCGGTGACGGAGATGGTGACCGGCATCGACCTGGTGGAGTGGCAATTGCGCGTGGCGGCCGGCGAGCGGCTTCCCCTGACGCAGGACGAGATCACGCTCGACGGCCATGCCTTCGAGGCGCGGCTCTACGCCGAGGATGCCGCGCGCGGCTTCCTTCCCTCCATAGGCACCTTGCACCATCTCGAATTTCCCCGGGCGAACGATGCGCTGCGCGTCGAGACCGGCGTGCGCGAGGGCGATGCCATATCGCCCTTCTACGACCCGATGATCGCCAAGCTGGTGACTCACGGGCCCGACCGGCCGGCCGCCCTGACGGCACTGGGCCGCGCGTTGGCCGGCACGGAAGTCGCCGGTTCGACCGTCAACACCGCCTTTCTCGCCGCGCTTGCCGCCGATGCCGATTTTGCGGCCGGCGACGTCGATACCGGCCTGATCGGCCGCAAACAGGCGGCGCTGACCGCCCTCCCGCCGCCATCGGACGGGATCGTCGCGGCGGCGGCGCTCGCGGCTACGGGCATCGCGGAGCGGCCCATTTCAGCCGACCCCTGGTCCGGGCTTGCCGGCTATGCGCATTTCCACGCCACGCCGCAACGCACCCATCTGCGCCTCGGCGAGCAGGAGATCGTCGCGCAGATTTCGGTCCAGAACGGAGGAGCGCGCATTGCGCTGGAAACGGCAGCGGGCGGAACCCTGCCGGTTCATCCTGCCGCGGCGCGCCTTGCCTGCTGGCCGGGGCACATCACCGTGTTCGACGGCGCCGCCGCCTACAATTTCGCCGTTCCCGACCCGCTGGCGAGCGCGGATGAGGCAGGTGCCGGCGCCGATGCGCTTCGCGCGCCGATGCCCGGGCTGGTGAAGCTGGTGCGGGCCGCCAGGGGCGAAACGGTCGCCAAGGGCCAGCCGCTGCTGATCCTGGAGGCGATGAAGATGGAACACGCCATCACCGCCTCGCGTGACGGCGTGATCGACGAGATCGCCGCCGAGGGCGCGCAGGTGAGCGACGGCACGGTGCTGGTGCGGTTCGTGGAAGAAAAGGAAGCCTGAGCCGGTTTTTTCGCCGGCCCCATTCCGGTTGACGGAATGCCTCTAACAGAATACGATTCGGCATGATCCGATCCTTCGCCGACCGAGACACGGAGAAGCTGTTCAACGACATTTGGGTCAGCCGTTTTTCGGGCATCGACAGTGCGGCTCGCAGAAAATTATTGCTTCTTCATGCTGCGCTGCGGCTGGATGATCTGAAGGCCCCTCCCGGGAACCGCCTGGAAGCCCTGAAGGGCAGCCGAAAGGGTCAGTGGAGCATTCGCGTCAACGATCAGTGGCGTATTTGCTTTGTCTGGCACGACAATGGCGCCGAAGATGTCGAGATCGTCGACTACCATAGGTGACAGTCATGGAACGCAAACTTGACCCCATTCCTCCCGGCGAAATTCTCCTGGAAGAATTTCTAAAGCCGCTGGGGGTGAGTCAGAACCAGCTTTCCCGAGATATCGACGTGCCCGTGAGCCGCGTCGCCGGCATCGTCAAGGGTGAGCGCAGCATCACCGCCGATACTGCCTTGCGGCTGGGAAAGTATTTCGAAACGAGCCCGGAAATGTGGCTCAATCTCCAATCGGATTACGAACTCAGGAAGCTGCGCTCCGGCGCATGGCCTGAAACGGAGAAACGGATACGGCCGCTCAGCGCCGCATAGCCTGCAACGAAAAACGGCCGGGGCGAGCCCGGCCGTTTCCTGTTCTTCCAGTGATCGGCTCAGTCCAGCGGGATCGGCGCGTATTTGCCGTCGTGCCACTGGTTGATGTCGTAGCTGGCGTTCTTGAGATCGCCCTTCTCGTCGAAGGTCACGTCGCCGACCACGGTGTGGATCGGCTCGCCGTTCTTCAGCGCCTCGGCCACCTTGACCGGATCGTCGGAACCGGCGCGCTCGATACCTTGCGCGAACGCCTGGATCACGGCGTAGGAGAACAGCGTGAAGCCTTCCGGCGTGAAACCGCCGGCCTTGATCTTCTCGATCGCTTCCTTGGCTTCGGGCCGCGCCTGCGGGTCGGACGGGAACACGAACATGGTGCCTTCGCCGGCCGGGCCGGCGACCTGCCAGAACTCCGGCGAGGCGATGGAGTCGGGCATGATGAGCTGGAACTTGTAGCCCTGCTCGGCCGCCTGGCGCAGCATCAGGCCGGCTTCGGGATGGTAGCCGCCGAAATAGACGACGTCGGCCTTCATTTCCTTCAGCTTGGTGACGAGCGCGGAATAGTCCTTCTCGCCGGCATTGATGCCGTCATAGAAAATCTCCTTCAGGCCCGACTTTTCCATCGTGTCGCGGACGGCATCGGCGACGCCCTGGCCGTAGGCGCTCTTGTCGTGCAGGATGGCGACGTTCTTGCCGGCATATTTCTTGGCGATCCACGGCCCGATGAAGGCGCCCTGGGCATCGTCGCGCGTATAGAGGCGCATGATCGTGCTCCAGCCCTTGGCGGCGGCGTCGTCGGTCATCGCCGGGTTGGAGGAGGCAGGGCTCATCATCATCACGCCGCCCTCGGCATAGACAGCGGAGGCGGGGATGCTGGAACCGGAGCAAGCGTGGCCGTCCACGAACTTGACGCCGTTGGCGACGATGCGGTTGGCGATCGAAACGGCCTGCTTCGGATCGCACTGGTCGTCCTCCATCGACAGCTTGATCGTGCGCCCGGCGACACCGCCCGAAGCGTTGATGGCGTCGGCCGCAGCTTGGGCGCCCTGTTTGAACTGGTCGCCGATATTGGCGAGCTGCCCGGTCATGGGGCCGGCCACGGCGAAGGTGATGTCGTCGGCCAGCGCGCCCGACGAGCTCAGCAACAGGCCGAACATGGCTGCCTGCAGAATTCCCGTTTTTCTCATAGTGTTCCCGTCCTCTATTCTTGGCACTGCCCCCTGGCAGCGCTCTGGAGGAAGTGGACAATTCCATTCTTCCGGGAATCTGTCCAGACGCATTAGCATTCGTGAGCATGCATGGGGGGCATTGCTTGCGGCGTGCTGGAAAGGCGAAAGCCGCGCCGGCCTTGTCTCGGCCGGTCGCGGCTTTGGCGGTGGCTTCAACGGCGCCGAAACGCCTCTTTCCGCCTGCTTCCCTGCTCGCGCGCGGAGGTGCATTGCCGCCGCGTCGCTCTACTTCCAACCTTTTGGGCGGCCGTTGGAGCGGCCTCCCCATCAGGCGTTTCTCAGTGCAGCGTCATCCATTCGCGGGCATCGCGCAGAGCCTGGGCGATCTCGCCCTTGGACATGGTGGCCGACAGTTCCGAGCGCAGTTCGGCGGCACGCAGCGAGCCCTTGATGGCGGCGATGTTGAGCCATTTGTGAGCGGCGACCACGTCGATCTCGCAATCGCGGCCGGTGGCGTACATCATGCCGAGTTCGAACAGGATATCGGCCTGCGCGGTGGCGCCCATCGTACCGAACCCGGCTTCAAGCATTTCGAAACGTGCCATTTTTCGTCCCCTGTCTTGCTCCCGAGAGCGGCCTTCATTTGCGTCCCGCCGGACCGCTCCTTCGATGCTTCCAAGAATGCCGGAGAGCCTTGAATCCGTCGTTAAATGGCGTGCTTAATTTGAAGAAAACAAAGCTAAAACAAGAGGTAAACGTGACGAACCGTTAAGGATAGAAAGCCCGCCGCGGTGCGGAATTCGCGAAAATTCGACGAAAATCCGACCCGGTGCGGACAACGCTTCGCTAACCACAAAAACGCTTCCGATCAGAAAGAGATCTGCCGGGCACCGGCGAAACCTTTGCTGCCGGCGCGGAAAATCGCGCCATCCTTCCCCAGCGGCACCGCTTCCGCTCGCCCGGCAACTGAACTAGCCTGTCGCGGCGCAGGGCCGGACGACGGCCTTCCAGGGAGGACACGGATGTTTGGCAAGATCAGCGCAGCGCTCGCGGCCGGGCTCATGATGACGGGCATGGCCCTGGCCGACCCCATCGAAGGCGATTGGAAGACCGCATCCGGCGCCACGGCCGTGATCGCCGGCGGCGGCGACGGCTTTTCCATCACGCTCAAGACGGGCAAGCACGCCGGCAAGCGCATCGGCTCTTTCAAGCCTTCCGGCGATGCCAAATACACCGGCACCATAACCGATCCGGACAGCGAAAAGACCTATTCCGGCAAGGCATCGCTGGCGGGCGCCTCGCTGAAGCTCAGCGGCTGCGTGCTGGGCGGCCTGATCTGCAAGAGCCAGACGTGGATGAAGATGTAGGTGAATGGTGAATGGTGAATGGTGAATGGTGAATGGTGAATGGTCGGGCAGAATGCCCCGCCGTTCAACCAGCTACAGTCTGCCATTCACCATTTTTCCATTCACCGTTCGCCTACCGCGCCCTTTGCCCGAACAGCACCTTCTGCGCCTCCTTGTCCTCCGCAAGGTTGCGGCGGTGCTCCTGCCCCACCTCGACAGCCCTGATGACGGCGGGGCGTTCGGCTATAGCCTCGAACCAGCGCTTCACGTTCGGGAAATCGTTCATGTCCTGGCCCTGGTTCTGCGGCGAGCGCATCCACGGGAAGGACGCCATGTCGGCGATGGAGTAGTCGTCGCCGGCCAGATAGGCGCGGTCGGCGAGGCGCCGGTTCATCACGCCGTAGAGCCGGTTGACCTCGTTGGTGTAGCGCTCAATGGCGTAAGGCACCTTTTGCGGCGCATACTGGCGGAAATGATTGGCCTGGCCGGCCATCGGCCCCAGGCCGCCCATCTGCCAGAACAGCCACTGGTCCACTTCGGTACGCCGGCGCTCGTCGGCCGGATAGAACTTGCCGAACTTGCGGCCGAGATATTGCAGGATGGCCCCGGATTCGAACACCGAGATCGGCTGTCCGCCGGGTCCTTCCGGATCGACGATAGCCGGCATGCGGTTGTTGGGCGAGATCTTCAGGAAAGACGGCTCGAACTGCTCGCCACGGCCGATGTTCACATATCTGACCTCATAGGGAATGCCCGCCTCTTCCAGGAAGATCGTGATCTTGTGGCCGTTCGGCGTCGGCCAGTAGTGAAGTTCCATCGGGGCGGTCTGCGAGGTCATGCCAAGTCTCCGTGTTGAATTACCCCAACGCAGATAAACATCGGCGGACAGATCGCAAGCGCCGGCGGGCTCAAAATCCCGTCAATAAATTTGAACCTCGGATGAACGGCCTTCTCAGAGCCGGTTCAGGCGCATGGAGGCATTCTGCTCCTGTCTCGAGGGGAAAAAAACATGCTCGCACGCCGCTTCACCATCGTCTGCCTTCTGGTGACCCTGTTCGGCATGGGCTTCGCCATGCTGGTGGCCGAGGCCGGCAGGTCCGAACGCCACTGGGAAGACCATTCCCGCTGCGGCTTCGCCTGCCAGACCTCGCCGCGGCTCTGACAGGAAGGCCGCCACGATGCCCCGTTCCGCCGCAAAGATCCGCAAATTCCTGCACCTGCTGACACGCGCCGGCATCATCCTGGTGTTGCTGGCCGCGCCGGTGCTGGCGGTGCCCAGCCTGCGCGCCGACCCCGGCGCCATCATCGAGGCGCCGGCGCCGAAGAAGACCGGCATGGGGCTGGTGCTGCTGGTCAGCCTGCGGCGCGGCTGAGAAGGCATAATCGCGGAAGCGAAGATGGCCCTCCCCTGCGGCCTTTCCTCTACTATAATGGGCCATGGAAAAACGAATCTACCCGGAAGCCATCGAGACGATCGTCACGCCCGAGCCCTACGAGGCGCGCAATTTCACCGATGCGCGCGAAGCGGTGGCCGCGTTGCGCGCGCTTTACGAGCGTAACACCGCCTTTCTGCGCCACTGCTTCTCGGCGCTGGCCACCAGCGGCGACAAGAGCACCCGTTACCGGGCCTTCTATCCGGCCGTCAGCATCACGACGACCTCGTTCACCCAGGTCGACTCGCGGCAGGCATACGGGCACCTGGCCACGCCCGGAAACTACAGCACCACGATCACCCGGCCCGACCTTTTCGAGGACTATCTCGTCGAGCAGTTCCGGCTGCTCATGCGCAACCATGGCGTCCCGCTGACAGTGTCGGAATCCGACACGCCCATCCCGCTGCATTTCGCCCTTATCGAAGGCACCCATGTCGACGCCTCCGCGGCCGAGCACATCAAGCGACCGATTCGAGACCTGTTCGACGTGCCCGACCTCGACGGCACCGACGACCACATAGCCAACGGCACGCTGCAACTGGGGCTGGGCGAGCCGAAGCCGCTGGCGCCGTTCACCGCGCAGCGGGTGGACTATTCACTGCACCGGCTGTCCCACTACACCGCAACCAGTCCGCAGCATTTCCAGAACTACGTGCTGTTCACCAACTACCAGTTCTATATCGACGAATTCTGCGCGCTGGCGCGCGACATGATGGCCAGGGGCGAAGGCAGCTACGAGGAATTCGTGGAGCCGGGCAACCTGGTCACCCGCTCGGGAATGACCCATCCGGACGGAGGCGCGATCTCGCCGCGCCTGCCGCAGATGCCCGCCTATCACTTGAAGAAGCCGAACCACGGCGGCATCACCATGGTCAACATCGGCGTCGGCCCCTCCAATGCCAAGACCATCACCGACCATGTCGCGGTGCTGCGTCCGCACGCCTGGGTGATGCTGGGCCACTGCGCAGGCCTTCGCAACACGCAGGCGCTGGGCGACTATGTGCTGGCGCACGCCTATGTGCGCGAGGACCATGTGCTGGACGACGACCTGCCGGTGTGGGTGCCGGTGCCGCCGCTGGCCGAGATCCAGGTGGCCCTGCAGGAGGCGGTGGCCGAGGTGACCGGCCTGTCGGGCTACGACCTCAAGCGCATCATGCGCACCGGAACGGTCGCCACGATCGACAACCGCAACTGGGAATTGCGCGACCAGCGCGGCCCGGTGCAGCGCCTGTCGCAATCGCGCGCCATCGCACTCGACATGGAATCGGCGACCATCGCGGCCAACGGCTTCCGCTTCCGCGTGCCCTACGGAACGCTGCTGTGCGTCTCCGACAAGCCGCTGCACGGTGAACTGAAGCTGCCCGGCATGGCGACGGAATTCTACAAGCGCCAGGTGGCGCAGCACCTGACCATCGGCATAAGGGCGATGGAGAAGCTGGCCGAAATGCCGATGGAGAGCCTGCATTCGCGCAAGCTCAGGAGCTTCTCCGAAACGGCCTTCCAGTAGCCGTCTCCCCAAAAGGGCCACCTTGAAGGCGCCGCAATTGTTCCGATAAGGATCGTGCATGAGCGGAGCGCGCTTGCGAAAGATGACGGTGGAATGGACAAACGTGGCGATGCTCGCCACGGCGCTGGCGCTGTTGGCCGGCTTCTTCGGCAGCTTCCACCCGGCGTTCGATTCGCTGGCGCATTTCCGCGTCCATCTGGCCGTGCTTGCGGCGCTTCTGGCGCTGCCGATGCTGGCCACCGGCCATCGCCTGCCGGCGCTCTCGGTGCTGATGTTCGCGGCCGTCGCCTTCTCGACGACGTCGAATGCCCTGAGCTTTCTGGGGCTGGGGCGTGTCGAGGCGGGGCTGGCGGCAACGCCTCCCGACCAGGCCACATACCGCCTTCTGCAGATGAACCTGCTCTACAACAACCCCACCCCCGAAAAGGTGCTGTCGCTGATCGGGCGCACCAAGCCCGACGTGGTAACGGTGGAGGAAGTCTCGGAGATGTGGCGCGGCAAGCTCGGACTGCTGGCCGCCGCCTACCCCCACAGCGTATTCTGCCCCTACCCCAACGGCTTCTTCGGCGTGGCCATCCTGTCACGGCGCCCCTTCGTCGAAGGCACGCAGCCGCAATGCTTCGGACGCGGCGCGCTGGCCATCGCCAAGGTGGACTTCGCCGGCACGCCTGTCGACGTGGCCGCCCTGCATCTGGGCTGGCCGTGGCCTTTCCGCCAGGCTCGCCAGATCACGGCGATGTCGGCACAATTCGAAACGCTTTCCGAAACCGCCATCATGGCCGGCGACTGCAATGCCGCCCCGTGGAGCGCCGCCGTGCAGCGGGTGGCGGAACTGGGCGGGCTGAAGGTGGTGCCGTCGATCGGCCCCAGCTGGCTCCACATCCGCCTGCCCGAATTCCTGCGCTTCGCCGGACTGCCGATCGACCAGGTATTCTCCAAGGGCGCGATCCTCATCCACCAGACGCAGAGGCTGGAAAACACCGGCTCCGACCACCTGCCCGTGCAGGTGGATTTCTCCATCCGCCCTGGCGAGCGCGAGCCCGACAGCGAGCGTGCCAGCGCCATCGCCGCCGCGTGGCCGGAGCTTCCACCCTCCCTGTAAGGAGGGAGGGCAAGAGCGCCTTACATGTTCTGGTAGACCGGGCCTTCGCCGCCCTGCGGCGGCACCCAGTTGATGTTCTGGTTCGGGTCCTTGATGTCGCAGGTCTTGCAGTGCACGCAGTTCTGCGCGTTGATGACGAAGCGCACATCCTTGGCCGAAGGGTCTGCCGCCGCATTGCCGTCCTTGTCCACCCACTCGTAGACGCTGGCGGGGCAATAGCGGGTTGACGGCCCGGCGAAGACGTCGTGCTCGGACCGCCGCTGCAACTCCATGTCGCCGACGATCAGGTGCACTGGCTCGTTCTCCTCGTGGTTGGTGTTGGACAGGAACACCGAGGAAAGCCGGTCGAAGGTCAGCACGCCGTCAGGCTTGGGATAGTCGATCTTCTTGTGCTTGGAAGCCGGCTCGAGCGAAGCAGCGTCGGTCTTGCCGTGCTTCAGCGTGCCGAAGGGCGAGGCGCCGAACAGCGTGTTCAGCCACATGTCGAGCCCGCCCAGGCCGATGCCGACCAGCGTGCCGAAGCGCGACCACAGCGGCTTGACGTTGCGCACCTTCTTCAGATCCTTGCCGATGTCGGTGGCGCGCCAGGCGTTCTCGTAGGTCGTCAGTTCGTCATTGGCACGGCCGGCGGCTATGGCCTCCGCCACATGCTCGGCCGCCAGCATGCCCGACAGCACCGCGTTGTGCGAACCCTTGATGCGCGGCACGTTGACGAGACCGGCCGAGCAGCCCATCAGCACGCCGCCGGGGAAGGACATTTTCGGAACCGACTGCCAGCCGCCCTCGGTGATGGCGCGGGCGCCGTAGCCGATGCGCTTGGCGCCTTCGAAAGTGGGCGCAATGGCGGGATGCGTCTTGAAGCGCTGGAATTCCTCGAAGGGCGACAGATAGGGATTCTTGTAGTTGAGGTGGACGACGAAGCCCACCGCGACCTGGTTGTCCTCCAGATGGTAGAGGAAGGAGCCGCCGCCGGTCTTCATATCGAGCGGCCAGCCGAAGGAATGCTGCACGAGGCCCGGCCTGTGGTTCTCCGGCTTGACCTGCCACAGTTCCTTGAGGCCGATGCCAAACTTGGTCGGCTCGCGCCCATCCGAAAGATTGTATCTGGCGATGAGCTGCTTTGCGAGCGAGCCGCGCGCGCCCTCGCCGATCAGCACATATTTGCCCATCAGCGCCATGCCAGGCGCGAAATTCGGTCCGTGGGCGCCGTCCCGCTCCACGCCCATGTCGCCGGTGATGACGCCGGTGACGGCGCCGTCGTCGTTGTAGACGAGGCTCGCGGCGGCGAAGCCGGGATAGATCTCCACGCCCAGCGCTTCCGCCTTCGCGGCCAGCCATTTGCAGACATTGCCGAGCGAGACGATGTAGTTGCCGTGATTGTTCATCAGCGGCGGCATCAGGATGTTGGGCAGGCGGAACGAGCCCGCCGGTCCGAGCACGAGGAAATGATCGGCCGTCACCGGCGTCTTGAAGGGGTGATCGCCTTCTTCGCGCCAGCCCGGCAGCAGCCGATCGATGCCGATGGGATCGACGACCGCGCCGGAGAGGATGTGCGCGCCGACCTCGCCGCCCTTTTCCAGCACCACGACGGAAAGCTCGGGGTTGACCTGCTTCAGGCGGATCGCCGCGGCAAGGCCGGCAGGCCCCGCGCCGACGATCACTACGTCGAACTCCATGCTTTCGCGTTCAATCTCGCTCATAAATCCCTCCGCACCGCTTGCCGGATCATAGCTGGCTCAGCGCTCCATAGCGCATCAATTCACAACGGGAAACCGGCGAAAAGACCGCATTCCACATCGCGGCTGCGGGATGCCGCGTGCAGGCGGCCTTGCGGCGGCGTTGCGATCGGACATACTGGCGCCTATGCGCAGTCCCGATCCGCCCGGATTCCAGCCGATGCGCCTTGTTGCCGCGCGCCATGCGCGCATGGCGATGCTGCTGGGTCTTTGCCTGCTGCCGGCCGTATCGGCAAGGGCGGAGGAGCGCAAGGAATGGGCCGCCGGCCCTTATGCATTTTCCGACGAGCAGGGCGGATTCCTGATCCGCGGCGCATCCGGCAGCGGCACCCGAGACGACCCGATCGTGATCCATGAAGAGCTGGAATCGGCCTCGCCGGTGACGCTGACCATCCGCGCCATACGTCCGATCCGCCCCTTCGACGCATCGGGCGAGTATGTCAGCGGCATCATGTATATGCGCGTCTACGCGCTCAACAACAGCGGCCTGCCCTGGGTGGAGTTCGAATTCGAGCTCCAGGAGATATTGGGGCAGCCCAGCACCTTCGGCGACGGGCTTTCCTTCGACCAGCGATCGAAAATCCCGGAGAACATCGCCTCCCCCGATTTCGCTACCTTCAGCCGCGAGTTCGAGCCCTACGACAGGCTGCTGTTCAGGGACGGCAAGGTCGACCCGCTGGAAACGGCCCAATTCGAATTCCTGGTGACCGACTACACCCCGCGCTGGGTCTTCTACATCGTGCAGGACCCCCGCATTCCCTCGACCTGACGCTTGCAAATCCGGCGCGCCCGAACGAAGGTGCGGCCATGATCACCCTCGACAATGCCATCGATACCCGCGCGCTGCTGGCCTTCTATGCCGAGGCCGGCGTGGACGAGGCGCTGGACGAGGCGCCGATGAACCGCTTCGCCGAGGCAGCCCCGCAGCCCAGCCCGCCGGTAGCGGCGCAGCCGGCCGCGGCACGGGCAGCGGCGGTGCCGATTGCGCCGGCAGCGCCACGCCCGGCACAAGCCGCAGTGCCCGACGAGGCGCAGGCGGCCCTTGCCCGCCAGCTTGCCGCCGGCGCCGCCACGCTGGCGGAACTGCGCGAGGCAATGGCTTCCTTCGACGGCTGCAACCTGAAATTCACCGCCAAGAACCTGGTCTTCTCCGACGGCAACCCGGAAGCTGCGCTGATGCTGGTGGGCGAGGCTCCCGGCCGCGACGAGGATATCGAAGGCCGCCCCTTCGTCGGCCGCTCCGGCCGGCTGCTCGACCGCATGCTCGCGGCGATCGGGCTCGACCGCCAATCGGCCTATATCGCCAATGTCATTCCCTGGCGCCCGCCGGGCAACCGCGCGCCGACGCCGCACGAGACCGAAATCTGCCGCCCCTTCATCGAGCGGCAGATCGAGCTGGTGGGGCCGAAAGTGCTGGTCAATCTCGGCGGCCCCTCGGCCAAAACCTTGCTCAACACCACCGAGGGCATATTGCGCCTGCGCGGCAACTGGCGCGTGCACACCACCGCCTCCGGAACCGTCATCCCGGCCATGCCGACGCTTCACCCCGCCTATCTGCTGCGCACCCCGGCGCACAAGCGGCTGGCCTGGCGCGACTTCGTCGAGGTGAAGATGAAGCTGAAGACCCTTCAGGCCTGAGCGGGCGCTTCAGCCTTGCGGTCCGGTCACCTTGCGCACGCTCGCGCGCTCGAGGCCGAGCTGGCGCTCGCGCAGGATGATGAAAAGCCCGGCTCCCACCACGATCAGGCCGCCGACGAGCATGTAGAGCGTGGGCACGTCGCCGAAGGCGAAGAAGCCGACCACGATCGCCAGCACCATCGAGACATATTCGAAGGGCGCGACGACAGAGACTTCGGCGTGGCGGTAAGCCGAGGTCATCAGGATCTGGGCGAGGCCGCCGCAGAAGCCCGACGAGATGAGCAGGGCGTATTGCTGGAAGCTCAGGGCCTGCCAGCCGAACGGAATCGAAAGCAGCGACAGCACGCTGGCCATCAGCGAGAACCACAGCACGATGGTGGCGGTGCGTTCGCTGTGCACGAGCGCGCGCACCAGTATGGCCGCGACGGCCGACGTGCAGGCGCCGGCAAGGGCGGCGGCGACGCCGAACACCTCCTCCTCGCCCAGGGCCGAGCCCGACGTCAGCAGAGTGAGTTCCGGCCAGGCGATGATGACCACGCCCACCAGACCCACCGCCACCGCGCTCCAGCGATAGATGCGGATCGCCTCGCCCAGGAAGATCGAGCTGAAGACGACGACCAGGAGCGGCTGGGCGTAGTTGAGCGTGATGGCGTCCGGCAAAGGCAACCGTGTCAGCGCGGTGAAGGTGAGCCCCATCGAGCAGACCCCGATCACCCCGCGCGCAACGTGGCCCAGGGGCCGCTTGGTGGCGAAAGCGGTGCCCAGCTCTCCCTTGAAGCCCAGGAAGAGCAGGATCGGAAAAATCGCGAAGAACGATCGGAAGAAGACGATCTGCCCGGCGGGCACGGTGCCGGCAGCCTTTATCAAGGACGACATCGCGACGAACACCGTCACCGACGTGATCTTGAGCGCGATGGCGGTCAGTGCGCCGCCCGCGCCGGAAACCGCGACTGAACTCACCCTCTACACTGCCCCTCGGATCGCGCCCCAGATACGTGCCGGCGTTGCCGGCATCTCGATATGGCCGATACCGTAGGCGCGGTAAAGGGCGTCCGTGACGGCGTTGAGCGCCGCCGGCGTGGAGCCGATCGTGCCCGCTTCGCCCGCCCCCTTGATGCCGAGCGCATTGGTGACGGACGGTACGTTGCGCGTCTCGAAATGGAAGAACGGCACCGTGTCGGCGCGCGGCATGGCATAATCCATGAAACTCGCCGTCAGAAGCTGGCCGTCCTCGCCATAGACGGCGTTCTCGGTCAACGCCTGGCCGATGCCCTGCACGACGCCGCCATGCACCTGGCCGGCCAGCAGCATCGGGTTCACCGTGACGCCGAAATCGTCGACGATGGTGTAGCGCACGACCTGGGTCGCGCCGCTGTCGGGGTCGATCTCGACCTCGCAGATGTGCGTGCCGTTCGGGTAGGTGCATTCGTCCTGACGGAATTCGCCGAAGCCCTGCAGGTCCTGCGGCCTTCTCGCCGCCCTGGCGACGGCGGCGAAGTCGATCGCACGGTCGGTGCCGACGATGCGGGCCTGGCCCTCGACAAGCTCGATGTCGGCGGCCGAGGCTTCCAGCTCGTCGGCGGCGATCTTCCTGATCTTGGCGGCGAGGTCCTCGCCCGCGCGCGCGGCCGAAACGCCGCCCAACGGGATGGAGCGCGAGCCGCCAGTGCCGCCGCCGGCCTTCAGTTCATCCGTGTCGCCCTGGCGCACCCTTATCCTTTCGATCGGAAGATCGAGCTTTTCGGCGACGAACTGCGCATAGGCCGTCGCATGCCCCTGGCCGTTGGACTGGGTGCCGATCTTGAGCGTCACGGTGCCGTCGCCGTTCAGTTCGACATGGGCAGGCTCGGAGCCGGGAAAGGCGCAGGCTTCGATATAGGTCGCCATGCCGATGCCCCGGATCTTGCCGCGCGATCCGGACTCTGCCAGCCGCTCGGAAAACCGAGTCCATTCCGCGCGTTCCATGGCAAGGTTCATATGTCCCTCGAACTCGCCATTGTCGTAGAGCCGCCCGGTCTGGGTACGGTAGGGGAACTGCTCGGGACGGATGAAATTGCGCCGGCGTATCTCGTCGGCCGCAAGGCCCATGTCGCGGGCGCAGGCATCGACCAGCTTTTCCAGCAGCAGCGCGGCTTCCGGCCTGCCCGCGCCGCGATAGGCGTCCACCGGGCAGGTGTTGGTGTAGAGGCCCGTCACCGAGACGTCGAGCGCCGTGATGTCGTAGGCACCGGTGGACATGGTCACGCCGAGATAGGGGATGAAGGGCGCATATTGGGAAATGTAGGCGCCCATATTGGCCTTGAGGTCGATCCTGAGCGCCAGGAAGCGCCCTTCCCCGTCCATGGCCATCTCGGCCACCACGAAGTTGTCGCGGCCTTGCGCGTCGGTCAGGAAATGCTCGGTGCGGTCGGCCGCCCATTTGACCGGATGGCCGAGGCGCCGCGCCGCCTCCAGCACCAGCGCGTGCTCGCGATAGACGAAGGCCTTGGTGCCGAAGCCGCCGCCCACGTCGGGGGTGACGACGCGCAGTTTGCCCTTGTCCACCCCGAACAGCGAGCACAGGATCTTGTGCATGGAGTGCACGCCCTGCGAGCCCGTCGTCAGGGTGAAGCGCTTTTCGTCCGCATCCCACTCGCCGATCGCGGCGCGCGCTTCCATGTAGTTGCACACCAGCCGGTTGTTGTGGAACTCGACGCGCGTGATCCTGGTGGCTTTCGCAAAGGCGGCGTCGGCAGTGGCCTTGTCGCCGAAATGATGGAAGAAAGCGCGGTTCGACCCCAGTTCCGGCCAGACCAGAGGCGTCTGCGGATCGAGCGCAGCGGCCGTGTCGGCGGCTGCGTCCTCGGCATCGTAGTCGACCTCGATCAGTTCGGCCGCGTCCTGAGCGAGGCCCCGGCTGTCGGCGACCACGAAGGCTACGGCATCGCCGACGTAATGCACGCGCCCGCGGCACAGGAGCGGGATGTCGCGCGTCGGCGCACGGGTGCCGTCCGGCTGCGGCTGCATGACCTCGCATTTCAGTCCGCCGAGATGGGCGACGTCGTCGCCCGTCAGCACCAGATGCACGCCCGGCGCCGTGCGCGCCGCCTCCAGCGCGCCGATCGTGAAGCGCCCGTTGGCGACCGGAGAGCGCAGCACATAGCCATGCAGCAGGCCTTGAGGCTGAATATCGTCGGTGTAGCGGCCCTTGCCCGTGATGAAGGCGCGATCCTCGACACGCAGCACCGAGGCGCCCATCCCGAATTTCGGCGTGACGGCAGTCATCGAAGACCCTCGCGGTGATGGATCGGGAAGCGAGCCTTTGACATAAGGTCCGTGGCAGTGTTGTCGAGGGGGGCTTTGGTGTAAAGAGCGCAGGCTTCAGTTTTTGTTGAACCTCGCGGTCCGCCGCCACGAACATGCAGGAGCGTCGACGGATGCGCACCGACACCGGCCAGATCTTCCGGCTCGAGGACTACCGTCCCAGCGCCTATCTCATCCCCGAGACGGAGTTGATCTTCCGCCTCTCGCCAGAGGCCACGCGCGTGACAGCCACGCTCACGGTGGAACGGCGCGAAGGCGCACCCGTGGACGCGCCGCTGGTCCTGGACGGCGACGGACTGCAACTGGTGCGGCTGGAGATCGACGGCGACGCTGCAACGGCGGACGCCTGCGAAGTCTCTGCGGACCGGCTGGCCATCATCCTGCCGCCGGCCGCGGACCGCTTCAGGCTGCTGATCGAGACGGAGATGGCGCCCGCCCGCAACGAGGCGCTGATGGGGCTCTACCGCTCCAACGGCGTGTACTGCACCCAATGCGAGGCCGAAGGCTTCCGGCGCATCACCTATTTCCTCGACCGGCCGGACATCCTTTCCGTCTACACGGTGCGCGTGGAAGCCGAGCGCGAACACGCGCCGCTGCTGCTTTCCAACGGCAATCCGGTGGAGCACGGCGACCTTGGCGAAGGCCGGCACTATGCGGTGTGGCACGACCCGTTCCCGAAACCCTCCTACCTGTTCGCGCTGGTGGCAGGCGACCTCGGCAAGGTCAGCGACCGTTTCGTCACCATGTCCGGCCGAGAGGTCGAACTCGGCATCTATGTCGAGCACGGCAAGGAGAAGCTGGCCGGCTACGCCATGGACGCGCTGAAGCGCTCGATGCGATGGGACGAGGAGGTGTTCGGCCGCGAATACGACCTTTCCGTGTTCAACATCGTGGCCGTGTCCGACTTCAACATGGGCGCCATGGAGAACAAGGGCCTCAACATCTTCAACGACAAATACGTCCTGGCCGACAGCGAGACGGCGACCGACGCCGACTTCGCCAATATCGAGGCGATCATCGCCCACGAATATTTCCACAATTGGACAGGCAACAGAATTACTTGCCGCGACTGGTTCCAGCTCTGCCTGAAGGAAGGACTGACCGTCTACCGCGACCACGAGTTCTCCGCCGACCAGCGCTCGCGCGCGGTCAAGCGTATCGCCGAGGTGCGCACGCTGCGCGCCCACCAGTTCCCGGAGGACCAGGGTCCGCTGGCGCATCCGGTGCGGCCGCGCCGCTACCGCGAGATCAACAACTTCTACACCGCCACCGTCTACGAGAAGGGCTCGGAGGTGGTGCGCATGATCCGTACCATCCTCGGCGCCGAAGCGTTCCGCGCCGGCATGGATCTCTACTTCCAGCGCCACGACGGCGAGGCCGCCACGATCGAGGACTTCCTGAAGGTGTTCGAGGATGCCTCCGGGCAGGACCTTTCGCAGTTCGCGCTCTGGTACCAGCAAGCCGGAACCCCGCACCTGGCAATCGCCTCCGCCTACGACGCGGCCCGGCAGGAACTGACATTGGAGATCGAGCAGTCGCTGCCGCCGACGCCTTCGGAAGCCCGCAAGCGGCTGATGCACATTCCGCTGGCCTTCGGCCTCGTCGGGCAGGACGGCAGCGACCTCGCCTATCAGGCGGCCGATGGCGCCACCGTTGAGAACGGCATCATCCATGTGCACAAGCGCCGCCACACCGTGCGCTTTTCGGGCGTGGCCGAGCGGCCGGCGCTGTCGCTCAACCGAGGCTTTTCGGCGCCGATCACGCTCTCCGTCGAGCAGAGCCCGCAGGACCAGATCTTCCTCGCCGGCAACGACAGCGACGCCTTCTCGCGCTGGCAGGCGTTCAACACGCTGCTGAGCGAGGCGCTGATTGCCGGGTGCCGCACCGTGCTGGGAGGCGGAACGCCGCAATTCGCGCCCTGGCTCGGCGACCTCGCCGGCCGCATCGCCGGCGACGAAACGCTGGAACCTGCCTACCGGGCGCTGTCGCTGAACCTGCCCGGCGAGGCCGACATCGCCCGCGAGATCGGCAAGGATATCGACCCCAACGCCATCTTCCAGGCCCGCGAGGCGCTCGCACGGGCGCTGGCGGAAGGCAACCGGCCGGCCTTCGAGGCGCTTTACCACCGGCTGCGCGACAACCGCGCCTTCAGCCCCGACGCGGCGAGCGCCGGTCGGCGGGCGCTGCGCAACTGCCTGCTCGACTATCTGGCCCTGCTGCCCGGCGGCGCCGGGCTCGCGGCCGAGCACTTCCATTCGGCCACCAACATGACCGATCGCGCGGCGGCACTTGCCGTGCTGGCGCACCGCCATGCAGGCTCGCCTGAGGCGATCGAGGCACTGGCCGCCTTCGAGCGCGCCTACGCCCACGACCCGCTGGTGATGGACAAATGGTTCCAGATCCAGGCCGCCGCGCCCGGCCCGCAGGCACTGGAGACGGTGCGCACGCTCTGTGCCCATCCGGCCTTCTCGATGACCAACCCCAACCGGCTGCGCGCCCTGGTCGGCACCTTCTCCGCCGCCAACCAGACCGGCTTCCACCGCCCCGACGGCGAAGGCTACCGCTTCTTCACCGAGACGGTGCTGGAGACCGAGAAGCGCAACCCGCAGATGGCGGCCAGGCTGGCGACGGCGCTGCGCTCGTGGCGCTCGCTGGAGCCGACGCGCCAGGCGCGGGCGCGGGCCGCACTTCTGTCGCTGGCCGCCGGGGCGCAGTCGGCCGACCTGAAGGACATCGTGGAGCGCACGCTGGCCTGAAAACGCGTCTTTTTTCGTCCGCCCACTGGACAAGGCGAATCAGCTTTGATTCCTTACTGATGATTCGGAAGTGCGGCGTTGCCGGATCTTCAAGCGGGGCAGAGTTGCAGGAGAGCCATTTCATGGCCAAGGCGGACGCGTGGGGCGCGCCCGGACGGACGGCTTTTGAAAGACGCAGGGACATGCCGCACAGGAGCGGTCTGGCCGGCAACATGCGTCTCATTGCCGAACCGGCCTACGGCAGGCTGCTGGCCGCCGAGCCGATCCTGCGCCGGCTGATCCCGACGCTCATCATCCTGTTCCTGGTGGTCGTGGCGGCGCTCAGGACGCTTTCCCTGATGAACTGGCACGACGAGATCGAGCGCAACGCCAAGGCCCTGCTGGCGCTCTCAGCGGGACAGTTGGCCCAGGCCGGCAGCGCCGCTCCCGACAGCGCCCAACAGGCGCTGGAAACGGTTGCGCGGCTCGGCGCGCTGAGCCCCAGCCACGTGCTGGCCATCACCGACGCCCGCTTCAAGATCGTGGCGGTCACTCCCCGCTCCACGCTCTGGTACGGGCGCCACCTCGACAGCATCGTCACCGGCGGGCAGCCGCTGTTCCTGTTCGGCGAGCGCGCCGGCGTGACCACCGTCGGCATCGACGAGGAAGACTGGTACGCCGCCGTCGAACTGAGGGACGGGTACGCCGCTGCGGTGCTTGTCCCCCGCGAGGCGGTGTTCGCGGAATGGCGCCGGGGCGCCTCGCTCAACGTGACGCTGTTCGTGCTGACGGCGGGCGTGCTCATCATCGTGCTCTACGCCTATTTCTGCCAGGTCTCGCGCGCGCAGAGCGCCGACCGCATCTATCTGGAAGCCCATCAGCGCGTCGACATGGCGCTGGTGCGCGGCCGCTGCGGCCTGTGGGACTGGGACATGGCGCGCGGGCGCATGTTCTGGTCGCGCTCGATGTACGACCTGCTCGGCTACGAGCCCTGCGACACCATGCTGTCCTTCGGCGAGGTGCACGAGATCATCCACCCGGAAGACGACGACCTGTTCGAGCTGGCCAACCGCATCGTGGCCCGCGAGATCGACCATATCGACCAGGTGTTCCGCATGCGCCACGCCGACGGGCGCTGGGTGTGGATGCGCGCGCGTGCCCAGGTCGTGGACCCCGACGCGCCCGAGATCCAGCTCATCGGCATCGCCGTCGACGTCACCGAGCAGCGGCATCTCGCGCTGCGTTCGGAAGCGGCGGACCTGCGGCTGCGCACGGCGATCGAGAACATCACCGAATCCTTCGTGCTGTGGGACGCCGCCGACCGGCTGATCATGTGCAATTCCAAGTACCAGCACGACAACGGCCTGTCCGACCGCTTCGTCATGCCCGGCACGCCCCGGGCGGTGATCGAGGGCAACATGCTGGCCTTCGCCTCCGAGCGGCGGCTGGCCAACGTCAACGGGCCGAAGGCCGGCGTGACCTACGAACGCCAGCTCGCCGATGGCCGCTGGCTGCAGGTGAACGAGTTGAAGACGCGCGACGGCGGCACCGTCTCCGTCGGCTCCGAGATCACCCAGATCAAGCAGCACCAGGACAAGCTGGTGGACAGCGAGCGGCGGCTGATGGCGACGATCCACGACCTGTCGCTGGCGCGGCGGGCCGAGGAGGAACGCGCGCACGAGCTGGTCGAGCTGAACCGCAAGTACATGCTGGAGAAGGAGCGCGCCGAGGCCGCCAACCAGGCCAAGTCCGAGTTCCTGGCCAACATGTCGCATGAGTTGCGCACGCCGCTCAACGCCATCATCGGTTTCTCGGAACTGATGCAGCAGAGCCTGTTCGGCCCGCTGGGCTGCGACCGCTACGAGGAATATGCCACCGACATCAACTCCAGCGGCAAGTATCTTCTGGGCGTCATCAACGACATACTCGACATGTCTAAGATCGAGGCCGGGCAGTTCTCCATCGACCGCGAGGAGATCGACCTCAATCCGCTCATCGGCGAGGCGGCGCGGGTGGTCTCGCTCCAGGCCGCGGAAAAGAACATCGCGGTGGAAACGCGCATCGCCGAGGCGATGACGCTCGATGCCGACCGCAGGGCCGTCAAGCAGATCATCATCAACCTGCTGTCGAACGCGGTGAAGTTCACCGGCCAGGGCGGCCATATCGTGCTGAAGGCGCGCAAGACCGCGGGCGCCATGACGCTGACCATCGAGGACAATGGCTGCGGCATCCCGAAGGAGGCGCTGTCCAAGCTCGGCCGGCCGTTCGAACAGGTGCAGAACCAGTTCTCGAAGAACCACGCGGGCTCGGGCCTCGGCCTGGCCATCTCCCGCTCGCTGGCCGAACTGCATGGCGGCGCGCTCAAGATCCGCTCGGTCGAGGGCCAGGGCACCATCGTGTCGGTGCGCATCCCCTCGCGCAGGCCCTCCCTGCCCATCAAGAGGGCGGCATGAGTCTCGGGTGATGCGGGTCTCCGGCGGCATGCGCCGCCGGAGTGACGTCACGCAAGCCTACTGCATGCGCTTCTCGCCGCCCCACCGGCGGTGGTGGCCGTCGGGCCCGCGCTTCGGCAATTCGTTCTGCTCGATCTTGCCGTCATTGTTCTTGTCGAGCAGCGCGAACACCTTCTTCTCGCGGCCCGTGATGTCGTCGGTGGTCAGCGTGCCGTCGCCCTTGGTGTCGTAGCGGGCGATGATGCGCTTGGCCATCTGCTCGAAACGCGCCTTTTCCAACGCGTCGGCAAGCTGCTCGACGGTAAGCTTGCCGCCATTGTCGGCAACCAGCTTCTTCAGGCGCGCATCCATGACGTCCGAGAACTGGTCGAAGGTGATGGCGCCGTTGTTGTCCTTCACGGCCTTCTGCAGCCGCATCATCATGCGGCCGCGCATTGCGCCGTCGCCCTGAGGCTGGGCATGAGCCGCGCCGAGGGTTCCCGCCAGCGCGACGAAGGCGAGCGCGAGTGTGGTCGACTTACTCATGGTCTTTCTCCTGTTGCACCGTCACCCCCGATGCGACGGAAACGGCCGTTCAGGCTCCATCCATCATGACCGTTTCCCACGAAGCAGAAGATCGAAATGCTCCCTGACCTTCCGCGACGTTTCCTTCAGATGTGCCTCCAGCACGCCGAAATCCGGCAGGTCGGTGGCGGCCAGCAGAAGATCCGCCAATCCCGGCGGAACGTCGGCCCTGTCGAAGGGGTTCACCAGGCACAGCCGGATGATCTGCGTGAGCGCCAGATAGAGCGACCAGGCGTCGGTCAGTTCCTGGCGCGCCTGACCGCCGGCGAAGGAAGACGCAAGATGGGCCAGCGTCACCGCCGTCGAGGTGCTGCGCGCCGCATTTTCCGTCCCGCCGGTCAGCGTGGCCACCTGCGCGATGAATTCGAGGTCGATCAGCCCACCGGGGATCAGCTTGACGTCCCAAAGGTCGCGCGGCGGCTTCTCCTCCTCGATCAGGGCGCGCATCTCGCGGGCCTCGGCCATCACCTTGGCGGCGTCGCGCGGCTGGGCCAGGATCGCGTCGACCTCGGCCACGATCGCCGCCGACAGATCGACGTCGCCGGCGATCGGCCGCGCCCGGGTCAGCGCCATCTGCTCCCAGGTCCAGGCCTCCTGCCGCTGATACTTGCGGAAGGCGTCGATATGGGTGGCGACGGGGCCCTTGTTGCCTGACGGCCTCAGCCGCAGGTCCAGTTCGTAGAGCACGCCCTCGGCGGTCGGCGCGGACACCGCGGCAATGAGGCGCTGGGTCAACCGGCTGAAATAATGCGAGGGCGCCAGCGGCTTGTCGCCGTCGGATTCCTCGGCGTCCGCGTCGTGGTCGTAGAGCAGGATCAGATCGACATCCGAGCCCGCCGTCAGCTCGCGGCTGCCCAGCTTGCCCATGCCGAGCAGCGCCACCCGGCCGCCCGCGACGCGGCCGTGGCGGCGCGCGAACTCCTCCGTCACCGCGTCGAGCGCAGCGCCGATCGTGAGGTCTGCGAGGTCGGAGAAGGCCGTGCCGGCGCGCTGGGCCTCGATGGAGCCGGCCAGCAGCCGCACGCCGATCAGGAACTTCTGCTCGGAAGCGAAGATGCGCAGCCGGTCGAGCACCTCCTCATAGGCACGCTCGCCGTCGATGAAGACCTCCAGCCGTTCCGCCAGATAGGCGCGGTCGGGCAGCTCCGCCAGCAGCGCCGGGTCGAGCAGGCCGTCGAAGACATGCGGGCGCCGGGTGATAACGGCGGCGAGCCGGGGAGCGGCCCCCATGATGGTGGCGATGAGCTGCAACAGCGCGGGCTTGGATTGCAGCAGGGAAAAGAGCTGGATGCCGGCCGGCAGCCCGGCCAGGAACTCGTCGAAGCGCATCAGCGCCTCGTCGGCGCGGCGGGTGCCGCCGAAGGCCTGCAACAGTGCCGGCGTCAGCTCGGTCAGCCGCTCGCGCGCCTCGGCGGAGCGGGTGACGCGGTAGCGGCCGAAATGCCAGGCGCGGATGACGCGGCAGATGTCGCTTGGCCTATGGAAGCCCAGCCGCGACAGCGTCTGCAAGGTGTCGGGATCGTCCACATCGCCGGTGAAGACGAGATTGCCGATACCGGCGGAAAGCTCGGGCGCGGCCTCGAACAAGGCCGCATAGTGCCGCTCCACCTGCTGCAGCGCGGCCCGGAACGCGGCCGCGAACGCATCGACGCCGGCATAGCCCAGCATGCGGGCGATGCGCTCCAGCCCCTCGTCGTCCTCCGGCAATGTGTGGGTCTGCTCGTCGGCCACCATCTGCACGGCGTGCTCGACGCGGCGCAGGAACCAGTATTGCGCCGTCAGCGCATCGCGCGCCTCGGCCGTGATCCAGCCGCGCGCGGCAAGCTCTCCCAGCATGGAAACGGTCTCGCGGCCGCGCAGTTCGGGAAAGCGGCCGCCGGCGATGAGCTGCTGCGTCTGCACGAAGAACTCGATCTCGCGGATGCCGCCGCGGCCGAGCTTGACGTTGTGGCCCCTGACCGCGATCTCCCCATGGCCCTTGTGGGCGTGGATCTGGCGCTTGATGGAGTGAACGTCGGCGATCGCCGCATAATCCATATATTTGCGCCACACATAGGGCTGGAGTTCCTTCAGGAACGCCCGGCCGGCAGCAAGGTCGCCGGCTATCGGCCGCGCCTTGATCATGGCGGCGCGCTCCCAGTTCTGGCCGCGCCCCTCGTAGTAGGTCAGCGCGGCCAGCACCGGGATCGCCAGCGGCGTCGAGCCGGGGTCGGGCCGCAGCCGCAGGTCGGTGCGGAACACGTAGCCGTGCTCGGTGCGGTCCTGGAGGATGCGCACCAGCCGTCGCGTCATGCGCGAGAACAGCTCCGTGGCGTCGTAGGCGTCGAGGATCGCCGGCGCCTCCGGATCGAAGAAGACCACGAGGTCGATGTCGGAGGAGAAGTTCAGTTCGTGGGCGCCAAGCTTGCCCATGCCAAGCACGATCCAGCCGCAATTGCGGGCCGGGTCCTGCGAGTCGGGCAGTTTCAGCTTGCCCTGGCCGTGGGCGTCGCGCAGCAGGAAATCGACTGCGGCACGCACACAGGCGCCGGCGAGATCGCTCAGCCGGCGCACGGTGAGCGCCGTCTCGGCCTCGCCCGCCAGTTCGGCGAGCGCGATCAGGAAATGCGCCTCCGCCTTCAGCACGCGCAGTTCCATCATCAGCGACGCCTCGGACACGCCTTCGGCATTCGGGCTCAGCGCGACGGCGGTGACGATCTCGGCCAGCCGCTGTTCCACCGTGCGCCCGAACAATATGTCCAGCATCTGCGGCCGGCGCCGGGCCAGATCGCGCAGGAAAGGCGACAGGTCGAACACCGCGGCGAGGAAGCGCTGCTCCGGCCCCTCCCCCGACAGGAACACCTCCAGACGGGAAAGTCCCTCCGCACCGGCGGCGGCGGCCACCTCGGCAAGCTCGCGGCGCGCGCGGCCGGCATCCAGCGGCGCCAGTTCGACCGAAGGCCGCAGCAGCCACGCTTCCATCGTCGGTGCCCTTGCTGCGCCTGCGGTCATTTCGGATGCTCCTGCCCTTCGGGAAAGCTCATGACGACCGACAGTCCAGGATCGGCGGGCACCAGATCAAGCCTGCCCTTGTGGAATGTCATGATTGCCTTGGCCAGGCTCAGCCCAAGGCCGGACCCCGGCTGCGAGCGGCTCTTTTCCAGCCGCACGAAGCGCTCCGTGACGCGCGCGCGATCGGCATTGTCGGGAATGCCCTGGCCGTTGTCGCTCACCGCCAGCTTTATCATGCCGCCGGCGCGCGCCAGCGCCACCCGTACCCTGGGGCTGGCAGCGGCGTCGACGGAATATTTGATGGCGTTGTCGACGATGTTCGACAGGGCCTGCCCGATCAGCTCGCGGTTGCCGTCGACGGTGAACGACCCCTCCGCGGACGTCTCCAGCGAGACCCCCGCCTCTTCGGCCACCGGTTCGTAAAGCTCGGCCACGTCGCGCACGGCGGCCGCCAGGTCCACCTTGACCATGTGTTCGGCCGAATAGCCGGCCTCCAGGCGCGAGATCATCAATATGGCGTTGAAGGTCTTGATGAGATGGTCGGATTCGGCGATGGCGCCTTCCAGCACCTCGCGGTAGTCCTCGGCGCTGCGGTCGCCGGCAAGTGCGGCCTCGGCACGGTTGCGCAGGCGCGTCAGCGGGGTCTTCAGGTCGTGCGCGATATTGTCGGAAACCTGCTTCAGCCCCTCGTTCAGGGTGGCGATGCGGGCCAGCATGGCGTTGAGGCTTTCGGACAGGCGGTCGAACTCGTCGCCGGCCCCGCTGACGGGAAGCCTGCCGGTCAGGTCGCCACCCATGATGCGCCGGCTGGCCTCGGACATGCCGTCGAGGCGCTTCAGCGCCGCGTGGCCCACGAAGAACCAGATCAACAGGGCGCCGAGGCCCATCATGCCCAGCGCCAGCATCAGCGCGCGGCGCACCACGGCGCGGAACAGTTCCGGCTCGCCGAGGTCCCGCCCCACCAGCAGGATCATCTGGTTCGGCAGGCGCAGCACCACGGCGATGGCGTTATGGCCGCGTTCGCCCTCCGGCCTGGCCTGGGCCGAGCCCTGCTGTTCCTCGCTGCCGCGCAGGCGCTCCAGCTCGCCCTCGCCGTAGCGCTGGTAGTGGAACGGGCGCTGCGTCCAGCCGTCCTGCTCCAATATCCCCGGCTCCAGGCTCTGGACATTGCCGGTGAGAACCTGGCCGTTGGCGTCGGCGATAAGATAGAGGTTGGCGCCGGGCTGGCGGGCGCGCTGCTCCACCACGCGCACCAGCAACGGCAGGCCGCCGCGCTGGTAGGCGCGGGCAAGGCCCAGCACCTCCTCGTTGATGGTCTCCTGGGTCTGCGCCATCAGCATGCGCGCCGACAGCGAGGTCATATAGAAAACGAGCGCCATCGCGCACAGCGCGAACAGCAGAAGGTAGAGCGCCGAGAGCCGCGCTGCCGTCGTCTTCATGATGGCCGGCACGGAAAGCGCCATCGGACTTCATCCGCTCTTCAGCATGTAGCCGGCACCCCGGACGGTATGCAGGATCGGCTTGTCGAATCCCTTTTCGATCTTGCCGCGCAGCCGCGAGACATGCACGTCGATGACGTTGGTCTGCGGGTCGAAATGATAGTCCCAGACATTTTCCAGGAGCATGGTGCGCGTCACCACCTGGCCGGCGTGGCGCATGAGATATTCGAGCAGGCGGAACTCGCGCGGCTGCAGGGTGATCTCGCGCCCGGCGCGCTTGACGGAATGCGACAGCCGGTCGAGTTCGAGGTCGCCGACATGGTAGGCGGTATCGCTCTCGCGGGCGCCGGCGCGCCGGTTCAGCACCTCGACCCGGGCCAGAAGCTCGGTGAAGGCATAGGGCTTGGCCAGATAGTCGTCGCCGCCGGCGCGCAGGCCGGTGACGCGGTCGTCCACCTCGCCCAGCGCCGAAAGGATGAGCACCGGCGTGGTGTTGCCGCGCGAGCGCAGCGCGGCGATCACGGAGAGCCCGTCGCGTCGCGGCATCATGCGGTCGACCACCATGACGTCGTAGTCGCCCGAATCGGCCAGCGCGAAGCCGGTTTCGCCATCGCCGGCGAGATGGACGGTGTGGCCGGCCTCGGTGAAGGCCTTTTGCAGATACTCGGCCGCTTCCCGGTCGTCTTCTATGACGAGAATCTTCATGGAGCCGTTATAGGCGATTTCGTCGGGTCTGGTGAACGACATGAGCAACTGCCCCAAAAACTGACGCGGCAGCGGGTGATGGGGACCCGCTGCCGCCGGAGTCGGGCCGGCTACTGGTCTGTGCGTCCGGCTCCTTCTTTCCCAAGCGACGGCCCGGGGGTGTTGAAACCGCCGCCTGGGAAAAGCATCGCGTCAGCCCTTGGCCACCGGCAGGGCGACGAAGCGGTTGCTGTCGTCGCGGCTGATCTGCACCAGCACGGACTTGCGCCCGGCCTTGGCGGCGTCGGCCATCGCCCTGGTGACGTCGCCGCTGCCGTTCACGTCCTGCGAATTGACAGCCACGATGACATCGCCGGCCTGGATGCCGCGATCGGCGGCAACGCTGTCGGGATCGACGTCCGTGACAACCAGTCCCTTGCCGTCCTCCGACTTGGTGACGGTCAGGCCGAGGTCAGCGAGCGACTGGCCGCTGTTCTGGGACGGTGCCGACTGCTCGTCGGCCGACGCCTGCTGTTGGGTGGGCAAGGTGCCGAGATCGACCTTCACCGTCTCGGACTTGCCCTGGCGCCACAGGGTGACGTTGACCATCTTGCCCGGCTGGTAGGCGCCGATCATGCGGGCCAGATCCCTGGACGAAGCCACGTCCTTGCCGTCCACCTGGGTGATGACGTCGCCGGCCGTGATCCCGGCCTTCTTGGCCGGACCGTCGTCCTGGGCGCTGGCGACCAGCGCGCCCTTCTGCGTGCTCAGGCCCAGCGATTCGGCGATGTCGGCCGTTACGGGCTGAATCTCGACACCCAGCCAGCCGCGCGAAACCGAGCCGTTCTTGATGAGGTCCTCGACCACCGTCTTGGCGGTGGAGGCGGGAATGTCGAAGGCGATGCCCACGCTGCCGCCGGAGGGCGAGAAGATGGCGGTGTTGATGCCGACCACCTGGCCGGTGAGATCGAAGGTCGGACCACCGGAATTGCCGCGGTTGACCGAAGCGTCGATCTGGATGAAGTCGTCATAGGGACCGGCGCCGATGTCGCGGCCACGGGCCGATACGATGCCGGCCGTGACGGTGCCGCCGAGGCCGAAAGGATTGCCCACGGCCACCACCCAGTCGCCGACGCGTACCTTGGAGTCGTCGGCGAAATCGACATAGGTGAACTTCTCGCCCTTGCCATCCACCTTCAGCACGGCAAGGTCGGTGCGCGGATCGGTGCCCACCAGCTTGGCGTCAAGCTCCTTGCCGTCGTTGGTGACCACGGTGAAGGCGGTGCCTTCCTGCACGACATGGTTGTTGGTCACCACATAGCCGTCCTCGGAAATGAAGAAGCCGGAGCCCTGGGCCACCGGGCGCAGTTCGCCGCCCCGGTTGCCGCGGTTGGGCCGGCGATTGCCATTCTGGTCGCCGAAGCCGCGGAAATCCTTGAAAAAGCGCCGCAGTTGCGGGTTGTCACGGAACATGTCGGGACCCTGGAACGTGTCCGAATTGTCGGCCGTCGTCTGGGTCTTGGCGACGCGCACGCTGACGACTGCGGGAGTGACCTTCTCGACCACATCCGCGAAGCTGGGGACCTGCGGAGCCTGGACGCGGACCGCGTCGGCCAGCACCGGAGCGGTTCCGGTGGTGACTGCGCCGAAGCCGATCGCGCCGGCGATTGCGAGGGAGGCGGCCGCAGCCATGAGGCGCGTGCGGGTACGGGAACGGGATGAGGGAGCGGTTGTCATCGGTCTGGTGTCCTCTTGAACCGGAATTGAACGGGATGCCGCCGGCATCCGTTGGCCAAGAGATAGGGCGGCCCACATTACGGGCCCCTTTCCAGTGGATGAAACTTTCGTAATGTTGGCGCAGCCGCGCTCAGTCGCGGCGCAGGATGGCGTCAAGTGCCGTTTTCTCCTCGTCGGTGAGGGCCGCCGACTGGGGCGCCGCCGGGCGCCTGCGCGCCGCCCGGAACACGAATATGCCACCGACCAGAAGCAGCAGCGCCGGCGCGGTCCACAGCAGAGCGTTGCGCAGGTCGAAGCGCGGTTTCAACAGCACGAACTCGCCATAGCGCGAGACGATGTAGTCCATCACCTGCTGGTCGCTGTCGCCCGCCCGGAGACGCTCGCGCACAAGCACGCGCAGGTCGCGCGCCAGATCCGCGTCCGATTCGTCGATCGACTGGTTCTGGCAGACCATGCAGCGCAGGCCTTCCGAAAGCGTGCGGGCGCGTGCTTCCAGCGCCGGGTCGGCGAGCATTTCGTCCGGCTTCACCGCATGGGCGGCGCCGGTGAAAAGCAGCGCCACGGCCAGGGCGAGCGGTGCGAGTGAAAGCCGACTTCTCATGACGGGCGCGCGGCGAGCGCGGCCGCCCGCTCCCTGCGCCTGGCCGGCGCGCCGACCCGCAGCCGCCGGTCCATCAGCGACATGGCGCCACCTATCATCATGACGACACCGCCCAGCCAGATCAGCGTGACCAGCGGTTTCCACCAGATGCGCACGACGACCGAGCCGTCCGTGCCCTCGTCGCCCAGCGAGACATAGAGCTGGCTGAAGCCGAGGGTCTTGATGCCGGCTTCCGTGGTGGCGGTCTGCCGCACGGGGAAGAAGCGCTTGGAAGAACTGACGGTGCCGACCACCTCGCCGTTCCTGCCCAGAAGCTCGAAACGGGCGCGATCCTCGGTGTAGTTCGCGCCCTGGACTGGATAGAGCCCGGCAAGACGCAATGTGTGGCCGGAAATCTCCACCGTCTCGCCGGCATGCACGGACAGGATGCGCTCGGTCCCGAAGCCGAGCGCGCCGACCATGCCGAGGATGGTCAGGCCGAGGCCAAGATGGGCGAGCGCCGTGCCGAAGACGGAGCGCGGCAGGCCGACGAAGCGGCGCAGCATGACCGATGCGTTGCGCACCGTGCCCAGCCCCGACTTCATGGCGAGATCGGTCAGCGCGCCGATGACCAGCCAGGCGGCAAGGCCGGCGCCGAGCGCCGCCAGCGCCGAGCCGCCGTCCAGGACGAAAGCCGTGACCAGCATGGCGACCAGGGCGGCCGCGAATGCGGCCATCAGACGCTGCGCTGCGGCAAAGGCATCGCCGCGCTTCCATGCCAGCAGCGGACCGAACGGCACCAGGATCAGCAGAGGCACCATCAGCGGCACGAAGGTGAGATCGAAGAAGGGGGCGCCGACGGAAATCTTGTCGCCGGTCAGCGCCTCGAGCGCCAGCGGATAGAGCGTGCCGATCAGTATGGTGGCCGTAGCGGTGGTCAGGAACAGGTTGTTGAGCACCAGCGCGCCCTCGCGCGAAATCGGCTGGAACAGGCCGCCGGTCGTCAGCGCGGATGCGCGCAGGGCAAACAGCGCCAGCGAGCCGCCGATGAAGAAGGTGAGGATGGCCAGGATGAAGACACCGCGCGCCGGATCAGTGGCGAAGGCGTGCACGGAGGTGAGCACGCCTGACCGCACCAGGAAGGTGCCGAGCAGCGACAGCGAAAAGGTCAAGATCGCCAGAAGCAGCGTCCAGATCTTCAGCGCCGAGCGCTTTTCCATGACGATGGCCGAATGCAGCAGCGCGGTGCCGGCCAGCCACGGCATGAAGGAAGCGTTCTCGACCGGGTCCCAGAACCAGAAGCCGCCCCAGCCCAGTTCGTAATAGGCCCAGTAGGAGCCCATGGCGATGCCGCCGGTCAGGAATATCCAGGCCATCAGCGTCCAGGGCCGCACCCAGCGCGCCCATGCCGCGTCGATGCGCCCCTCGATGAGGGCGGCCACGGAAAAGGAGAAGCAGACCGAGAAGCCGACATAGCCCAGGTAGAGCAGCGGCGGATGCACCGCCAACCCGAAATCCTGGAGCACGGGGTTGAGGTCGCGCCCTTCGATGGGGGCCGGGTTCAGCCGTGCGAACGGGTTCGACGTGGTCAGGACGAAGAGAAAGAAGGCCGCGCCGACCAGGCCCTGCACGGCCAGCACATTGGCCTTCAGCTTTTCCGGCAGGTTCGTGCCGAACGCCGCCACCAGGGCACCGAAGAAAGTGAGGATGAGCACCCACAAGAGCATGGAGCCCTCGTGATTGCCCCAGGTGCCGGTGATCTTGTAGAGCATCGGCTGGAGGGAATGGGAGTTTTCCCAGGCGCTCGCCACCGAGAAATCGGAGGTGGCATAGGCAACCACCAGCCCCATGAAGGACAGGGCCGTCAGCGCAAAGCCGGTGATGGCGGCCGGCCCCGCCACGGCCATCATGCGCGCATTGCCCGTGCGGGCGCCGATCAGCGGTACTGCCGTCTGCACCAGCGACAGTGCGAAGGCGAGCACGAGCGCGAAATGTCCGATCTCAACCATGGCGGCTGTGCCCGTTGCTCAATTGGTGCTCTCCTGCCACACGCCCTTGGCCTTGAGTCCGTCGGCCACCTCCTTCGGCATGTAGCGTTCGTCATGCTTGGCCAGAACGCTGTCGGCGACGAAGGTGCCGCCGGCGTCGAAGGCGCCTTCGGTGATGACGCCCTGCTCCTCGCGGAACAGGTCGGGCAGGATGCCGGTATAGGTCACCTTGACCGAGCGTTCGCCGTCGGTGACGGCGAAGGCGACGGTGGCGCCCTGCCCGCGCACGATCGTGCCGGCCTCCACCAGACCGCCCAGCCGGATGCGCTGGCCGGGGGCCACATCGGCCGCGGCAAGGTCGGCCGGCATGTAGAAATAGGATGCCTTCTGGCCGAGCGCATAGAAGGTGAGCCCGGTCGCCGCGCCGAGGAAGACGAGGCCCGCCGCGATCACCGACAATCTCTTCTGCTTCCGGGTCATGGCTCTACTCCGTCGCCGCCGCCAGCCCCAGCGTGGCGGCAAAGGCGGTGATCTTCTTGGCCTCGGCACTGTCGGGGCCGAATGCGGCAACGCCGCGGCCCAGCGCCTCGCGCGCCTGGTCGGCCTTGCCCAGCACGGCGTAGGAACGGATGAGCCGCATCCAGCCCTCCTCGTCGCGCGGGTTCTGCCGCAGCCTGTCGTCCAGGCTCGCCACCATTGTCTCGATCATGGCGGCGCGGTCCTGCGGCGACATCGAGGCGGCCGCGGTCATCTCCTCCTCGGTGGGAGCGCTTGTGGCCGTCTTGTCGCCGGCCTCGGCCAGCGCCTGCTGGACCGCCCTGCGCCAGGGGGATGCCGGCGGCAGCGTGGCCAGCATGCTTTGCCACGCGGCCCTGGCCTCCGCGCCGCGGCCTTCCTGCGCCAGTGCGACAGCCAGATAGAAGCTCGCCTTGGCGTCGCCCGGTTCCAGCTTCAGCGCCTCCTCGAACGCCGCCTGGGCAGCGGCGGAGATCACGCCGCCGGCAGTGCCGGCTATCGCTTCGCCCAGCCCCGTCTGGCGCTGGGCCGTCGGCCCCTCCAGCCGCAGGGCGTTGCGATAGGCGGTGGCCGCATCCGCATAGCGGCCCATGCGCAGGTAGATCGGGGCAAGCACGTCCCAGCCACGCCCGTCGTTGGGATTGGCCGCCAGATGAGATTCTGCGCGGGCGATCAGTTCGTCCGCCGAACTGTCGGCGGGGTTCTTGGTCAGCCGAGCGGCCAGCGGCTGCGAGGGCAGGTCCGGCGATCCGATCTCGCTGTAGAGGCCCCAGCTCACCAGCGGCACGGCAAGCACGGCAATTGCCGACACCAGACGCAGCGCCGTCGGCGCCGACCGGGCGGCACCCGCCTGCGCATGGCCTCCGCCTTCCAGGCGCAGGATGCGCCGGCCGATCTCGGCCCGCGCCTGTTCGGCCTCCGCCGGCTGTATCAGACCGCGTGCAAGGTCGCCGTCGAGTTCGGAAAGTTGGTCGCGGTAGACCGCAAGATCATGCGACGAGCCGTCCCGTGCTGCCCGCCTTCCGCCGGCGAGCGGCAGCAGCACCGTCAGGCTCGCACCCAGCGTCAGCGCCGCAGCTATGATCCAAAACATCATAACAGTTCCAATAGCCGCACGGCCGGCCCGTGCCAACTCGCATACCCTGCGACGCTTTGACGGCATCGCGGCGGGACGGCCTTGATCGAGCGCAATCCGCCGGCGGGATCAGGTCAAAGGGGTCCAGCTTCCGTTGGGGTTGCGGCATGCGGTGCCGCGCGCGGTAGCGCCGGCGCCGGCGCCGGTGAATACGGTCTGCGTATATTGCCGGCAGTCCTGCGAGCCGACGCGATAGGGCTGCGCGGCCACCACCTCGCCGCGGTGCCCCGCCTGGTCGCCGCTCCAGGCGACCTTCTGTCCGCCGGCTGTGTATTCGAGCGCCTTGTATTCGGCCTCCAGCGCCTTGCGCTTGTCGCCCGTGGTCAGGCCCGCGCCGATCGTGCCGGCGACGAGGCCGCCGCCCAGGACCGAGACCGGACCCGGCTTGCCGCCAATGTCGGCCTGCCCCGGCGACACTGTCGCGCCACGGCCGCTTCCCGTCGTGCTGCAACCTGCCATGGCGAGCAGTCCGGCCAGGAGTGCCACGCGAATCATCATGTCGACACCGGTCCCGTCGCCTCGCCTCGGATGCGCCGAGGCGGTAAGGTTGATCTTTGGCCAAAATTTGGCCGCCGCAGGGCCGCCGACCCGTCTCATTCCAGGCTGCGGAGCCGCACGACCGCCTTCAAACCGCCCAGTTCGGAGCGGCCTAGCGCCAGCGCGCCTCCATACTCGTTCACCAGTTCGCCCACAATGGCAAGCCCGAGCCCCGTGCCGGGCTTGGTCTCGTCGAGGCGGCGGCCGCGCTTGACCGCCTCGCGCGCCTTGTCCTCGGGAATGCCCGGGCCGTCGTCCTCGATGCGGATCTCGAAACGCTCGCTGCCGTCATCGCCCGGCGCAGCGCGCAAGACCGAAACGGCGACGCGGGTGCGGGTCCATTTCATGGCGTTTTCCAGCAGGTTGCCCAGCACCTCCTCCAGGTCCTCCCGCTCGCCGGCAAAGACGATCTCCTCCGCCGGCAGAGCCAGAGACAGTTCGACATCGGGATTGAGCTTGCGAAGCACGCGCACCATGCGCTCGGCCAGCGGCGCGACGAGCGTGCGATAGACGACGCTGTCGCGCTGCGCAGCCACGCGGGCGCGCTGGAGATAGTGATCGACCTGCTTCTGCATGGAGGCGGCCTGCCCGGTGATGAGCTGTCCCTTCTCTCCCCCCAGGGCGCGGCCCTCGTTGAGCAATACCGCCAGCGGCGTCTTGAGCGAATGCGCAAGGTTGCCCACCTGCGTGCGTGCGCGCTCGACGATGCGCCGGTTGTTCTCGATCAGGGCATTCGTTTCGTTGGCCAGCGGCTCGATCTCGGTGGGGAAGCGGCCGTCCAGCCGCTGGGCCGTGCCTTCGCGCACCATGGCCAGCGCGTTGCGGACGCGCCGCAGCGGCTGCAGGCCGAAAAGGATGGCGCCGGCGTTGATGGCGATCATGCCGGCGCCGAACAGCGACAGATAGGTGAGCAGGCGGCGCTGGAAGCGCGCGATCTCCTCTTCCAGCTCGCTCTCGTTTCCCATCACGCGGAACCGCGCGGCGCGGTTCTTGGCGTCCAGCACGAACTCGCTTTCGAACACCTGGAGCGTCTCGCCGTCGAGGCCCTCAGTGGTGTAGCTGCGCTGGAAACTGGAATCGAAGGGAACCTCCGCCGCACTGGGCGAAGGGATACGCTCCGTCATCGAGGAGGAGTGCAGATAGCCGCTGACGCCCTCGGAAGCCGGCTCCACCGACCAGTACCAGCCGGACCGGGGTTCGGAAAAGCGCAGGTCGCCGAGGTCGGGCGAACCGTTCAGCGCACCGGATTCGGAAATGCCGACCGAGCCGATCAGATTGAACAGATGCGCCGACAGCAGGCTGTCGAAGCCGCGTTCGCTGGCCTGCCGGTAGAGCGTGGTGATGAGGGTGAAGATGACGATCAGCGTCACGATCGCCCACACTGTGGAGAGGGCGACCACGCGCAAGGTCAGCGAGCGCAGCCAAAATCGCAGCGACGGCCCTTTTCGGGCAGCCTTCTTTGTGTCGGCGGGTCGTGTGGACAGCGGTTCCGCCTCAGGTCTCCGGTTCGCGCATGCGGTAGCCCATGCCGCGCACGGTTTCGATCATGTCGATGCCCATCTTCTTGCGCAGCCGGCCGACGAAGACCTCGATCGTATTGGAATCGCGATCGAAATCCTGGTCGTAGAGATGCTCGACAAGTTCGGTGCGCGAGACGACGTTGCCCATATGATGCATGAGATAGGCCAGCAGCCGGAACTCGTGCGATGTCAGCTTCAGCGGAACGCCGTCGATGTCGGCCTTGGAGGCCCGGGTATCGAGGCGCACCGGACCGCAGGTCAGTTCGGACGAGGCGTGGCCGGCGGCGCGGCGGATCAGCGCCCTCACCCTGGCCAGCACCTCCTCGATGTGGAAGGGCTTTGCCACGTAGTCGTCGGCGCCGGCGTCGATGCCGGCCACCTTGTCGCTCCAGCGGTCGCGCGCGGTCAGCATCAGTACCGGCATCTTGCGCCCGTCGCGCCGCCAGCGCTCGACCACGCTGATGCCGTCCATCTGCGGCAGGCCGATATCCAGCACCACGGCGTCGTAGGGCTCGGTGTCGCCCAGGTAGTGACCTTCCTCGCCGTCGAACGCCTTGTCCACGACATAGCCGGCATCCTCCAGCGCGCTGGAAATCTGCCGGTTCAAATCCTTGTCATCCTCGACGACGAGTATGCGCATGCTCACCCTTGCCATCACGGGAGCCGAACGGCCGCCAGATATAGGCCGATTCCGGGCCCGGACCAAATGAAGCGATTATCCTTGCGGCACCACTATCTCGGCGCGCCGCGGCCGTTCACCGTCCTTGCCGGGAACCAGCACGACGATCACGCATACCGCCTGCCCGCTGCGCGTGGCCTGCGAAGCCTTGGCTAGCGTACCGCCCTTTTCCGCCGCGACCTGCTGGCCGACAGCGTAGCAATCGGAGGCGACGCTCACCACCGCGCTCTGCTGCTGCGGCAGAGCGAGCGGAAGCGCGCCTGCCTGCGGGGCGACGAGCGCACCGGCGCAAAGCGCCAGCAGGGTCGACCGGAAACGGGAGCGGAAATCCATCATGCCGGACGTTCTAGCGTATCGGGGCTGAACGTCGAATGAACATTAGACACACGCAATCCACGCTCCCCCTGGATGCGCAAACCCGCATCCTTCTCCAGCCCCCACTGGCGCCCCCCAATGGCGAAAGCCTGCATACCCTAGCCTATTCTGTGCTTGGCCGACAACCTGCCAATAACGGCGATCAGGCCGGAAACGGCACTCACCGCCTGAAGCAGCGTCTCGACCAGGGCGGCATGGTCCAGGTCCTCGACCGGCAATCCGCTCAGTCCGGCAAGGCCGGTGAGCACAGTGATGACGGAGGCCCAGATGGTGCGCGACAGATACCAGGGCTTGGTGCTGATCATGGCGTAATCCCTTGGCTTGAGTGCTATTGGAGCGGCAGGCGCCGGGTGGCCGGAACACCCCAACCGGCGCGGCCGAGTTGGCGCACCGTCACGTCGAGGGCGGCGGGCGGCGCGCCGAAATCCGCGCCGATCGTCGCGGCCGTGTAGAGCCACGACGGTTCGGAGGCGGTGGCCGTGCGCAGCACCGGGCCGCCGGCCGCGGCGATCTCGATACCGTACTGCTCGGCCTCCTCGCCCAGCGGAACGTCGCCGCCCTCCCAGGAATCGCCGCCGATGCGACTGCGGCGTATCCACGAAAGCTCCAGATCGCCGTCGCGCCACCGCGCCCGAAGATGCACCGGCGAAAACGGCAGCAGGGCGCGCAGGCCACCGATCTCGGCGCTCTGCGCGAACGCGCCGGTCCAGGGGCCGGAGGGGGCAACACGCCAGTTCAGCAGCAGGCCCACCTCTGCCGGCAGCAGGCCGGCCGGCACGACCGCCTCGTCAAGGATGACGAAATCGGCGCCGGCACCCGCGCCCGCCGCCATGGCGTCGCCGGTTCCGAGTTGGCCGCGCAGCAGCCCGCCCAGCCGCCAGACCTGCGGCGCAATCTCCTCGGCCGCCTCGAATTGCAGCACCTCCCACGCGCCCGACGCAGAGCGCAGGGCCGCCGCGTTGGCGCCGTTGAGAAGCTGGAGCCGGCTTGCGCTCGCAGCCTGCGCCTCGAAAAGTTCGACGTGGACGAAACCCGCCCGGTCAAGCCGGCCCTCGAAGCCCGGACCCAACGGCTGGACGAGCCGGCCGAGCGAGGCAGGCCGGGAAACCAATGTGCGGGTGGAAAAGCCGGCATCCTCCGGCGATACGGACAGCGTCTGGCTGCGCCAGGGCTTCTGCCAGGCGGCGACGCGGAACTGGTCGCGCGCTTCGCCCGCGCCGGCCTCCGCCGGCAGGTCGAGGAACAATACGTGCGGCTTGCCGACGACGGGACCGCCGGCATCGGTGCCCGGCGGGACCGACGGCTGCGGCTCATGCCACGGCGCCGGCACGCCCCGGGTGATCTGCCGGGCGGTGACCTTGCGCACCAGCCCGTCCTCGATGCCCGTCACCAGGAACTCCGAGGAGTTTTTCGATTCCGGCAAGCGGATGATGGCGCCGGGCACGATGTCGTCCCGCGGCTGCGCGACGCAGAAGGTGGCGACTTCGCACTGGTACCATGCCCGTTTCAGCCATTCCTCGAGCAGAACGGTACCCTGGCCCTTTTCCAGCACGCCGGGGAAACTCATCGCGTGCTGCCGGCTTCCCCGGGCACCGAGGCGCGTAGCACGCACCGAAGCGGCCTGGTATTCGATCATCGGATCGCGGAAGGTCAGGACCGCTTCCGCCGGCAGTTCGTGGTCGGGCGAGCGCGTGGTCTCCACCACGGGCGCCTCGTCGGAAAGCACGAGGCCGGTCATCTCGATTGCCGCCTCGCCGGTCGCGCCGGCCGTGCGGAAGAGGAGCCGGTCGGGCTCCTCGATGACCGCAAGGTCGAACAGGTCCACCAGCGGCTCCAGCGCAGCCCGCGCCGTGGTGGGATCCTCCAGCACATAACCCTGCACGACGCCGTCGGCATTGTCCACGACCGCCGGCGGCTGGCCGTGGTCGGCCAGGATGGCGTTGATGAGCGAGCCGAGATCGGCGCTGCCCAGCCGCCCGTTCAGCCAGTGGCCGAGGTTCCAGTTGCCGCCGTCGGACCACAGGTCGTTGCGCAGCGGAAAGGCCGGGAACGGCCGCGCGTCCCACGCCCACAGATAAACGCGGGAGAAATCCAGCATGCGCCCGCCATAGACCGGCGACAGCGGATTGGCGGTGTCCCGGAAATCGGAGCCCGCCGCATCCCAATGTGCCATATGCGCGTCCAGGTAGCGGCGCGCAGCGACGTCCGAGCGCCCGCCGGTGGAGAAATAGGGCGAGCCGCCTTCCGACGATTTCGGGTCGGGAAACACGTTGGGCTGGTTCGGACCCTTGTCGACGGCCGGGCAGCCCAACTCGGTGAGCCAGATCGGCTTGCCGCGCGGCACCCAGCCGGTGGGCTGCGGCCGCTCCACGCCGCTGACGCGGTCGTAATGGGCATTGGACCACCAGGAGACGATGTCCTTGTAGCGGTAGGTCCACGGCTTGCCGTAGGCGCCGTCGGTGATCGGCGTGCGCACCCGCCCGGCGCGGGCCTCGGCGCTCGCATAGTACCAGTCGAAACCCTCGCCGCAGGCGACAGCCGCCTTCAGCCCGTCCGGATCGTAGGGGCCGCAAAAACCGTCCGGATTGCCGCCGGCATAGTCGGCGTCGCGCCAGTCGGAGAGCGGCATGTAGTTGTCGATGCCGACCGCATCGACCGCCGGATGCGACCACAGCGGATCGAGGTTGAAATAGACGTCGCCGCTGCCGTCGGCCGGGTGGTAGCCGAAATATTCGCTCCAGTCCGCGCCATAGGTGGTGCGGGTGGCCGGGCCCAGAACCGAGCGCGCTTCCCCCGCCAGCGCGCACAACTCCTCCACAAAGGGGAATTTGCCGGCGCCGTCGCGCAGCCGAGTCAGGCCGCGCAGCTCGCTGCCCACCAGGAAGGCGTCGACGCCGCCGGCCAGAACCGCCAGATGCGCGTAATGCAGCACCATGCGGCGATAGCCCCATTCGTCCGGCGCCCCGGAAAAGCGGATCGTATCGGTTTCCGGAGCAAAATCGCCGGACCGCGCCGCACCGCAGAAGGCGGCCACCTGGGCGCGCGCGGCGGCCGTCTTGTCGGCGGAGCCGGGCCGGCCCGGCGCGGGATCGCAGGTGATGCGCCCGCGCCACGGATAGGGCGGCTGGGCCGCCCCGCCCTCCGGGTCCGGCAGCGCGTTGTCGACCGGGATGTCCATCATCATGAACGGGTAGAGCGTGACCGAAAGGCCGCGCGCCTTGATCTCGGCGATGGCGTCGAGCACGCTGCGGTCGGAGGGGGTGCCTCCATAGGCCGCGCCGCCATCGTGAAAGGAGACCACCGGGGCCTCGGCGCGGGGCAGCCCGGAAACCACCCAGTCGCTGGAAAAGCCGGTCTCGCCGGCATCGGTCACTGCCGGCCGCACGCGGCAGGAACCGGCGCGCAGATCGTCGCCGAACCATGTCGAGATCAGCGCCACATGCTCCAGCTTCGGGCAGATGGCCTGCAATTCGTCCAGCGAGGCGGCGATGTCGGTGCCGGCGAACAGCACGTTGCGGTTGACGGCCTCCTCCTCGCCGGGGCGCCGCATGCGCGTGATGAGCGCAGGCGAAAGCCCGTATTCGATCGCGCCGGGCAGCAGGGAGACCGCCCGCACCTGCCGGCTCAGGCGGCCGATCGGGCGGATTACCTCGAATTGCAGTTGCGGGATGCGGTTGCCGTAGTCGGAAAGGTCGAAGCGGTCGAGCACGACATAGGCGACGCCGCGATAGGCGGGCGCGTTGCCGGCGCCCTGCTTGGCCTCGATCAGCGGGTCGGGCGGCTGGTCCTCGCTGCCCTGGTAGATGCGCAGCTCGACACCTTCCCGGTCGATCTCGCGTCCGTCGGCCCAGATGCGGCGGATGCCGGCTATCTCGCCCTCGCACAGCGCGAAGGCGACGTTGGCAAAGTAGCTGTATTGCGTGACGCGCGGCCCCAGCTTGCCCTGGCGCCGCGTCTCGCTGCTCTCCTCGAAGCGGGTGGCCCAGATCAGGATTCCGCCCATACGCGCAGTGCCGTAGATGCGCGGCAGCGACACGCCTTCTTCGGCGGTGAACGGCCGCGCACCGGTAAGCCGCGGCCCTTCGATGCGCCTGGTGGCGTTGATGAGCGCGGTGTCGACCGCATAGCCGGCAAGCGCCCCGGCGGCAGTGCCGATCGCGCTACCCACGGGGCCGAGCATGCCGCCCAGATAGGCGCCGGCCGCCTGTAGCAGAATTGTCGCCATGAACCGCTCCGGCTCTATCGGTGAATGTCGGGGAAGGTGAAGCGCGCCGCGATGCGGGCACGCCATTGCGGCACCAGCGCCGAGGCGACCACGGCGCCCGCGCCCTCATAGGCATGCACGAAGCGGCCGTCCGTCACCACGATGCCGAGATGCTTGGCCGGCAGGCCGGGCCTCCAGCGGAACAGCAAAAGGTCGCCCGGATCGACGGGATGAGGTCGTCCACGCGGCGTGAAATGGCGGCGCGCGCCCTCCAGCAGCCGCTCCCTGCCCCCGGTCTCGGCCCAGTCCGGCGCATAAGCGCCGGGCTTCTCCAGTTCGACGCCGTAGAGAGCCCGCCACACCCCGCGAACCAGGCCGAGGCAGTCGCAGCCGACGCCCTTGCGTGCGGCCTGGTGGCGGTAGGGCGTGCCGATCCACGATAGTGCCTCGGCCACGACGGCGGCCGCCGTGCCGGCACCCATTTCAGGGGACGACCGGACCGCCATCGAACTGGCCGCCGTCGACGGCATAGGAATAGGCCGTGTCATTGCCCGGCAAATGGGGGAAGCCGCGAAAATTCAGCGCGTTGGCGAATTTCTTCCTGCAGGTGGCGAAGCTCTTGTCGCAGCCTGCCGCAACGGAAAAGGCATCGCCCTGCGCGATGACCGGCCCGACGGAAGGCAGCAGCGTCAAGAGCACCGTGCCGTCCTCGATGCGGTGCGCCACGATGCGCTCGCTGCGCCCCTGCCGGGCGCTGCCGGTCCACAGCAGCGTGCCGTGCGCGAACCAGCCGCCGGCGAAATCGCCCAGACCGGAAACCGCGATCGTGTCCGCACTGCCGGCCAGCGCCACCACGCCCTCGCCGGCAAAGCCGGACGCGCCGAGATCCACGCCGCAGCGTACATCGCCCAGCTCCGCGTCGCAGGCGCGGGTCACGTAGCGGCCGTTGGGCTGGTCGAGCGCATGGACGAGGCTTTCCAGCTCGGCGACGAAATGTTCGCCGCCGCGCGTCAGCTTGCCGATGGTGGAGGTGCGGATGAGGGCAAAGACGGCGGGATCGCGCCAGTTGACCAGGAACGCCTCCACCCTGGCGCCGTCGTATAGGCCGGCAGCGATGTCCTCGGCACGGATACGCTCGGAGCAAAGCGCGCCCTCCACATCGACCGTGTCGACGGCGAGCCCGAGCGAATCCCGCGCCTCGCTGGCGGCCAGCCCGGTGCCGGGCTCATAATCCACGCCCGCGACGGTCAGCCTCCGGTCATGATCGGTGAAGCCGCTCACCTGGCCGTCGCGGCGGGTCAGCCGCCAGCATTGGCAGACCGTGGTGACGTCGCGCGCCAGATGCGCGGCAAGAGCCTGCGGAAATGCGCTCACAGCAGCACCTCGACCAGCGGGATGCTGGGGATCTGCCCGGCCTTGAAACTGGTGATGCTGATCTCGATGCGCTCGGTGTCGAAGCGCACCGGCACGTCGAACTCGTAGCCGGCGGTGATGGGAATTCCCACGCCCGGGGCGCTGGCCAGCACGATCTCGGCTTTCTCTTCGTCGAAGCTGAAGCCGGCGTCCACCCCGCCCACGGCAACGCGCAGGCTTTCCGGTCGCGGTCGGGCGATAGGCCGGCTGTAGGCGTCCGCACCCTCGCCATAGACCTTCACCAGCGCAAAGCGCATTGTCGTGCCGTCGCCCGTCCCCAGCCTCTGGTCCTGCGGCGAAGGTGTGGCCTGCGGCCGGCACGACTTCATGTCGAACGGGTCGCGGAAGCGGAAGGCGTGCAGCGAGCCGCGCCGCGCCTCGAAGAACGCCACCACGTCGTGCAGGTCCTCCAGCGAGCGGATTCCGGTGCCGGCGTCGTAGCGCCGCCGCGACTGCGCGAGGCGCGCGTTGCGCTTCTCGCGGCCAGAGGTCAGCGCGACGATCTCGTTGCGGCGCTCCGGCCCGCCGGTGGCGCCGAAGGAGACGGCCGGCGGGAACAGGACGTCGTGAAAACTGGCAAGCTCGCTCAACGCCGCCTCCTTCAAAGGGTCCTGCTGCCGCGCGAGACGGCGCGCGCCAGCATGCCGGTGATCTGCGCCTCCGACTTGCGGAAGGAGGCGGCGTCCTGCGCGGTGACGTTGAAGACGACATTGACGGATGCGCCCCCGCCGCCGGCGGCCACACCCAGGCTGCCGTCAGCGCCGCGCCGCAGCGGCAGGATGGCCTCCGGGCCCGCCTCGCCCATCAGCCCGACGCCGCCCGCGACCGGGAAATAGGTTGGCGCCGACACCACGCCGCCGGAAGCGAACGGCACGACACCGCCCTTGGCGAAGGGCAGCAGGCCGCCCAGCAGGCCGGAAAACAGCGACCCCGCCAGCGACTGCAGCGGCTTCAGGCCTTGCTCCAGCGCTATGCCGGCAAGGTTGAGCCCGATGCGGCGCAGAACGTCGTCGAACTCGCGGCCGCTGACGGCAGCCCCCTTCAGCGCCCCGGCGATCTGGCTGCCGAAGCTCTCGGAAAGCTTTTCCAGATTGGCGAGCGCGGTCTCGAAGGGCGCGGTGTCGGCGCGGATGGAAACGGTGACGTCCTCGGCCAAGTCGGTTCTCCTCGGGATTGAAAACTATGCGGCCGCGTCCGGAAACGCCCGCATCAGCGCGGCCAGGTCGCGCCGGCCGGGCGGCGCGGCGCGGGCCGGGACAAGCACGCTTGCCGCGCGCTCGAATTCCCGCGGCGTCATGGCCCAGAACGCGCCCGGCTGAAGCCGCAGCAGGCCGAGCCCGATCGCCATGACCTCGTCCCAGGGGAAGGCCGGCCTCGAACCCGCCGCGGCATTCAAGGGTTTGGGTCGGCGGCCTCCCCAGCCTTGCCGAAGGTCACGGTCAGCAGTTCCGACACGATCGCGGCGAAGCCGGCCACACCGTCCTCGCACTGCATGGCGCCGACCGCCTCATCCGTCACCGCCTCGCCGCCGCCGCGCAGGCCGGCGCCGACCACGCGGATCAGGTCGAGCGCGGACAGGCGCCCGCCCGAGAAGCGGGCGACCAGCGCGCCGAGATCGTCGGCCTCGTAGGCGCTCTCCAGCTCGGCCAGCGCGCCTAGCGTCAGGCACAGCCGATGCGGCCTGCCGTCGAGGGTTGCCACGATCTCGCCGCGGCGGCGGTTGGCGTTCATGGCGCCACCGCAAAGGAGATGGCGCCGGCCGATTCCAGCGCCATCTCGAAGGCCACCTCGCCGTCATGCGCGCCGGTATATTCCAGCGAGGTGATCTGGAACGGGCCGGAAACGATGCCGAAATCCGGCACCGCGAGCTGCCAGCCCACGATCTCGCCGGCAAAGAAGCGGGCGCGGATCGCGGCGTCAGAGGCGGCGTCCTTGAAGATGCCGGAGCCGCTGATGGCGGCGCGCTGCACGCCGGAGCCGGCCAGCAGCTCGCGCCAGCGCCCGGCCGAATCGGCATCGGTGACGTCTACCGTCTCGCTGTTGAAGGCGATGCGCTTGGAACGCAGCCCGGCCACGGTGACGAAGGCGCCGGAGCCGTCGGAATCGATCTTGAGAAGAAGGTCCTTGCCCTTCTGTGCGACCATGTCGGGGTCTCCTGATTGTCGGATATTGCGCGGACGGCCGTCAGGCGTCCTCCATCACCGCCCGGTACCGCAGCAGGCCGTGATAAACGGACAGGTCCTCGTCGAAGCGGGCCTCGGCGAACTCGAAGGTGAGGTTGACGAGGTGGCGGTCGTCCAGCGCGAGCGCTCCGGCGTCCAGCCGCCAGCGCACGATCTCCATGACGGCGAGCGCTTCGGCCTTGCCCTTGGCCTTGGACCAGACATGCAGCGTGAAGAGCTGCTCGGTGCCGCTCTCGGTGCTCGTGCTCCAGTCGTAGACGCTGGTGCGGCCGAAGGTGATGTAGGGAAAGGCGACATTGGCGGGCGCGTGGTCGAGCACCTTGGCTCCGCCCAGTGCGGCAACCAGCGCGGCGTCGCCGTTCAGGGCCTCGAACAGGGCCTTCTGAAGATCAGCGGCGGCTGCGGTCATCGTCTGCCTCCCCGGACTGCGCCTGCATATGCCTGCGCTGCGACAGCCTCTCGGCGCGCGCCGGATCGCGGGCGCCGGCAGCGTAGCCGCCTTCCATGCTCTCGGCCAGATCGTGCGCCCGCCAGCGCAGGGCACGCATCAGCCCGTCGAGCGTCATCGCCATGGCAAGCTTCATAGGCCAACCTCCCGCACCCGGCACACGAAATAACGGCCGCTCTCGTCCGGGTCGTGGACGGTGAGGATGTCGAACACGCGACCGGCCTTGGCAAAGCGCATTCCGCTTGCCAGCCCGGCGCGGCGGCGCAGCGTGATGCGGTGGGTCATCGCCTCCAGCGTCTGGCCGGCGCCGAAGCGGCTTTCGGCCGCCACCGGCTCGATGCGGGCGAAGACGGTGGCGACCTCCGCCCACTGCTCGACAAAACCGCCGAGGCCGTCCGGCTGCATGGTGCAGGCCTGCAACGAAAGCTCGCTGCGCAGCGCGCCGGAGTCGACGAACATCACCATCATAGCCTCCGGGCGCGATAGCCGGCAATCAGCCGGTCGTAGCCACCGGGAAAGGAAACCGGCTGATCGCCCGGCCCGAAGCCGGCGCGGAACTCGTACCAGTGCGCGACCAGGAGCAGGATCGCGCGGCGCAGCAGGTCCGGCACGTCCGTGCTCGCCTCGCCGAAGCCGGCGGTGAAATCGATCTCGACGCCGTTCATGATGCGCCCCGGCTTCGGCATCTCGCTGAAATGGACGCGCGCCGGCCGGGACAACAGGTCGGCCTCGTAGCTTGCGGGCGCAAGCAGGGATGCCTCGCCCTCGCTGCCGAAGACGGTGACGGAAAGCACCTCGCGCACCGGGTGGACGGCGAGCGCCGCCCGCCCGGAACGCGGCCAGCGGTCGAGGGCCAGCCGCCAGTGCTGTTCCAGCAGCGCCAGGCCGGTGCTGCGTTCCACCTCCTGCCAGGCGGCGCGGATCAGGCCTGAAAGCAGCTCGTCGTCGCCCTGGTGATCGAGGCGCAGATGAGCCCGGGCTTCGGCCAGCGTGACCGGCTCGGCGGAGGGTTCGGCGGTTCGGAAAAGCGTCATGCGTCCACCTCGTCTGGAAAGAAAAAGCGGCTCCGGCGGGAGGGGCCGGAGCCGCAGCGGGCACGGTGTGCGGCGGCGCGAGGTTGGACGCCGCCGCAGCGATCAGGCCGTGCCGAACTTGACCAGCTTGATGGCGTCGAAGTCCTGGACGCCGCCGCCGACGCGCTTGGTGGTGTAGAACAGCACGTAGGGTTTGGCCGAATACGGGTCGCGCAGCACCCGCACGCCGGTCCGGTCCACCACCAGATAGCCGCGGCCGAAATCGCCGAAGGCGATCGGTGTGGCGTCGGCGGCCGCATTGGGCATGTCCTCGGCCTCGACCACGGGGAAGCCCATGAAAAGGGCGCGCTGGCCGGGAGCGGCCGGCGGCTGCCACATATAGTTGCCGTCGGCGTCCTTCAGCTTGCGGATCGTCGCCTGCGTCTTGCGGTTCATCACCCAGTTGGCGTTCTGGCGGTAGCCGGCCTTGAGCGAATAGATCGTGTCGATCAGCAGGTCGGACGGGTCGTCCTCCGGCAATTCGCCCGCCGCGCCAGTGAGCTTGTAGCCGATCTTGCCCCATTGCCAGGCGCTTTCGGCGACCTGCGGATAGTCGAGGAAGCCCCTGGGCTTGTTGGTGCCGTCGCCGGAGACGAAGGCCGTTCCCTCCTGCTCGGCGAAGGCCACCTCCACCTCGCCGGAGATCCACTGGTCGAGGTCGACCACCGCGTCGTCCAGCAGCGTCGCGGTTGCGGCCGGCATGGCGTAGAGTTCCATGGTCGGGAACTGCAGTTCGGCCAGCGTGGCCGTGCTGGTCTGGGGGCGCGCCGCAGTCTCGGCCACCCAGCCCACCGCCGGCCCGGTCACCGAAAACGGCTTCTTCAGAACGGCGGACGAGACCTGCCGCACCGAAGCGATGGAGCGGATCGGCGAAAGCGCGGCAAGCCGGCGGCCGATTTCCGTCTCGGTCTCGGTCGGCACCAGATAGCCGCCGTCCTGGCCGGAGCCATAGGACGACATGGCCTTGGTGTCCAGCGCGCGCAGCAGCCTGTCGTCGCCGCTGCGCAGATAGGCGTGGAAGGCGTTCTTGTGCTCGGACGGCGCAGGCCGCTCCTCACGGCCGAGCGCCGGGCGCATGCCCTTCAGCGTCAGCCTGTCGAGCGCCCGCTTGTGCTCGTCCAGCGCCTGGGAGATGCGCTCGACCTTTTCCGTGGTGACGACATCGGCGCCGAGGCGGGTCTCGAGCTGCTCCAGCCGCTCGTCATTGCTTTCGCGGAACGCCGAAAAGGCGGACATGAACTCGCCGAAGGCGTCCTTCAGGTCGAGAGGGTCGCCGGCTGCCGATTTGGTCTCGACCGGCATGTGGGGGGATGCTGCGTTCATATGGCATTTCCTTTCCTGTTGATGATGCGCGTGGCGGCGCGGATCGAGGCCGCAAGGCCGGGATCGAGCGTCAGAAGGCGGCGCGTCCGCCGGCCCTTGACGGCTTCGACGCGCGCCCCGGGCAGCATGGGGAAGGTGACGACCGAGATTTCCCACAGGTCGGCCTCCAGGATGCGGCGCACGCCGCCTGCCGCGTCGCGCGTTGCCCGCACGGCGCGGAAGCCGATGGAAAGCCCATCGAGTGCGCCGGCCCGCATAAGGCTCAGCACCTCACGGGCGCGGGCCACCTCCCGTGTCAGCCGCCCGCGCACGAACAGGCCGCGCGCGTCCTCGCGGATTTCGGTCCAGGCGCCGATCGGCTGGTTCGGGTCATGCTGGTAGAGCATGCGGATGCCGGCCGCGCCGCGCGCCCGCAGCGAGGCGGAGAAGGCGCCGCGCTCGACCACGTCCTTGCCGAGATCGACCTTGCCGAACAGGCTGGCGTAGCCGCAGAACGAGCCGTCCGGCTCCACAGCGCTCACGGCCAGGTCGAGGCGCTTTCTTTCGCACAGCCGCGCCAATGTCTCAGCGTCCATCGGCATTCTCCTGATCTTTTTTGCGGAACATGCCCACGATGCGGTTCTGCTCGAAGGCGCGCATGACGAAGCCCAGCGCCCACCAGGCGCACAGGCTGGCGGCGGCCGAGCCCATCAGCATCATCTCGATCGGCCCGATGATGGCCTCGACGCCCAGTTCGGAGGCGATCTTCAGCCCCGCCGTGCCGCCGAAGACGAGGCCGCAGACCACCCCGACCGCGAAGCGCGACGCCGCCTCGCGGCGGCCGTGCGGCAGGATGTAGGCCAGCGAGATCGCCGAGCCGCCGACGGCGCCGGCGAGCTTCGCCAGCCACAGCCAGTTGGTGTCGTTCATGGGTTCGTCCGGTTTTCGATGGTAAGAAACAAGCGAAGGCAAACGGCCGGCCCGCACGCAGGCGCGGCTGGCGAATGCCTCGCTATATCGAGATGCCGGGCAGCCGGCCTTTCCACATGCAGCCTGCGCGGCAACGGTCGCGCAGCTTGCGTCCATCATCCTCTACAGGGGCGCCCTCGGCCAGGAAACTTTCCGCCTCGATCCTGGCGCGGCCTCAGGCGATCATTTGCCGGGCGCGCCTGAATAGCATGCGCACCTCCTCGCCATCGCCGAACCATACGTCGGCGGGCGAGCTGTTCCATAACTTCACGAGATCGTCGGCGCTGTAACGCGAACTCGTGATGTCGTCGAGAACGAGCGCCAGTTCCTTTTTCTCTTCCTCGTTCAACCCGCGAATGCCGAGCGCCGCCACTTCGTCCAGCGTGGTATAGATTTCGTAAAAGCGAACGAAGTATTGGCCACAGATCTCTTGAGCAAAGGATGCATGTCGCGTCACCTCGATCACATTTCAGCATCCCATGGTCGTCCCCGGAAAAACTCTTCGGATCTTGCCCCACAATCGCTCAGCAATATGGCTCCAAGATCGTCACAAATCTCCAAATACTCGCTAGAGCGGATTTCGACCGTTATGAATCGAGAGTGGATTCCCTCGGAGCGTAATTTCTGATTCAGGATCCGTGCTGGTGATGGAGGCCGGCATGGATGGGCCAACCTCTTTCGATGGATTTGCGTTCGCGGCTTCTGGCGGCGGTTGATGATGGTATGAGCTGCCGTGCGGCAGCCGCTCGCTTTGGCGTTGCACCATCGACGGCGATCCGCTGGCAGGCGCAGCGCCGGGAAACTGGCGACTTTTCTCCCAAACCACAGGGCGGCGATATGCGGTCACGCCGGATCGAGGAGCGTGGGGCGGACATCCTGGCGATTTGGGAAGCGCGCAGGGACACCTCGCTTGAGGAACTGCGCCTGGCGCTGATCGAGATCGGCTTGCACGTCTCGATCGCCGGGCTCCACCGCTTCTTCGCGCGCCGTGGCATGACGCGCAAAAAAAGACTGGCCATGCCGTCGAGCAAGACCGTCCCGATATCCTGAAGCAGCGCCGGGCCTGGTTCGACGGCCAGATCGATCTGGAACCGGAGCGTCTTGTGTTCATCGACGAAACATGGACCACCACCAACATGACCCGCAGCCATGGACGCTGCCCAAAAGGCGAGCGGCTGCGGATGGGCTTCCCGCATGGCCACCGCAAGACCACCACGCTCGTGGCCGGGCTGCGCATGAGTGGCATGGTCGCACCGATGGTGCTGGATCGGCCGATCAACGGCGACTGGTTTGAAGCCTATGTCACTCAGGTTCTCGTGCCGGAACTGCGCCCCGGTGACGTTGTCGTCATGGATAATCTGTCGAGCCACAAGCGGGCCTCGGTGCGCGAACACATCCAGGCAGCGGGCGCGACACTGCGCTTCCTTCCGCCCTACAGCCCGGACTTCAACCCCATTGAGAAAGCCTTCTCCCGCCTCAAGGCCATGCTGCGCAAGGCGGGAGAGCGAACCGTCGGCGGCCTCTGGAGCCTGATCGGCAAGCTCGTCGATATCTTCCAGCCTAACGAATGCGCCAACTACTTCACTTCATGTGGTTATGAGCCAGACTGATCGAAAACCGCTCTAGTCAGCGCGGCAATCCGAGCCAACGCCAAAACAAAGCCGTAAGTGACTGGACGACAAAAACCAAAAGTGCAACAGGTAAAAACCATGACAGGAACAACGGTATCGCAGCCAATAAAATCACGGCGTGACTGTCGTAGTCATAGAACTCTCCTTGCGGATTGTGCTGAACCGCAATGTACAGATTCACGCCCCCCACGATTGAGCCTAGGAGAATTCCGTCAACCAATGGAGGTAACATGAACGACAACGCGCGGGACCATTGCTTAGACATTTATCGTCGTTCCCACAGCCTGAATCGAAATACTGTTTCAACCCGAGCCCCATAATCGTTCACCAGTATGGCTCCAAGATCGTTATAAAGTGCCTATCCCTCTTTACGAGAACCGGCGCCATCTTTCCGGTGCGCTTATTCATGGCCATTTCCATCCTTGTCCGCCGCGCTTGTTGTCCTTTACATGCGGGGAGACATCGCTTTCTTCAGGATCGCCGCAATCGGTCGCGCAGAAGTGTCAGAAAGCGGGGAATTCCAGGCTCGGAAACGAACCAATCCGAACCCGCCTTAATCCACAGGTCGGCCAAATCCTTGTCGGTCAAATCAGAAGACAAGAGTGAGTCGATGAAATCACTCGTTGCCGTCGCGTCTTCGGCGCTTTCGCCCTCAACCAGATATTCGATCAGTTCGCTTTCCTCCGCCATCGACACAAAGAGCGGTACGTCCTGATGCATCATCCGCGCCATTTCGCGAAGCCGAGGCAGGATTTCCATATTCTTGTCCTTAGTCATTTCTTGGGTACGCCGTAACGATCCTGAAGCCTCGGGCGCTGTCAGGATCGTGGACGATGACAACGCCTACACCATAAGTATCGAGCAAATAAGGCTGCTCATATTCTCCGCCTCGAAAAGCCTCAACTCCGGTCTTCGAGGAGAATGTTGCGGTAACAAGCGTCTTTTTCATAATAAGTCCGCTTGCCACAGCGTCAACGGTAGATCTGTCTTGCGATAGAGTTGCATTCACGAGCTTATTCGCGGCTTGGATTGAAGGAAAAGATCCGTCGCGATATCGATCTACCGTGCTAAAAATACTAATATACCTCTCTCCACGAACTCTCGCCAATAGAGCTTCTGGACTCCTTCCTACATGATCGTGAATGGTGTGGCCGCCAGCCGCTTCTTCCCCCAAGAGATCGACCCTATATCCTGGTCGAAGTTCATTCCGGTCATCGGACCCGACCGGCTGATATTGCAACCAGCCGCCCTGTGCGCCACCTCCGCCCGTCCATTGCCCACCATCGGGATTACCGGCCGGCACGCGCGGCTGGTCGGGGCGGAAGCCGTCCTTGGTTCAGAGGCCGCCGGGCGCATAGCCCACCGCCTCGCGTTTCTCGTCCTCGGTCAGGAAGCCGGCCGCCTCGAGCCGCGCCCACAGCGCGTCGCGCTCGCCAGAAAGCGCGTCGATGCGGTCGGCGTCGTACCAGAGCCTGAGGCCCTCGCCGAAGGCCGCGGCCAGCCAGGCCGACAGCTCCTTGGCGATGCGCGCCACCAGCGGCAGCACGGTGAGCCGGTAGAAGGCGCGGTTGGCCTCCTGGTAGTTGGCATAGGTGTTGTCGCCCGGAATGCCGAGCAGCATGGGCGGCACGCCGAAGGCCAGCGCGATGTCGCGGCTGGCCGAGTGCTTGGCCTCGATGAAGTCCATGTCCTTCGGCGACAGCGCCATGGCCTTCCAGTCCAGCCCGCCTTCCAGCAGCAGCGGCCGGCCGGCGCGGGTGGCGCCGGAATAGTCGTCCTCCAGTTCGCTCTTCAGCCGCTCGAACTGCTCGTCGGTGAGGTTGCCGCCCTCCTTCGGCGCATAGACCAGCGCGCCGGAGGGCCGCGCCGAATTGTCGAGCAGCGCCTTGTTCCAGCGGCCGGCGGCATTGTGGGTGTCGAGCGCCATCAGCGCCGCCTCCAGCGGCGGAAAGCCGTAATGGTCGTCAAGCGGATGGAACAGCGTCAGGTGCGCGGCGCCGCCGCCCTCGGCGCTGCCGAGCGGCACGCTGCGCCGGGCGCTGCCCTCGCGGTGCTGCAAGGCACACGGCCAGCCGGCGGCGTCCGTCTCCACAGCGACCCGGTCGGGTCGCAGCAGGTGCAGTTCGCGCGATCCGGCACCGGCGTCGATCAGTTCGACATAGGCGTTGCCGGCCAGAAGCAGATGGCCGTAGAGCGCCTCGAAGAAGGTGGCGCCGGCCTGGCGCGGGTTGGGCCGTTCGAGCAGGTCGAGAAGCAGGTGCGCCTCGATCTCGGCCGCGCCCTCATAGAGCAGCCAGGGAATGGCCGAGGCGGTCTCGGCGATCAGCCGCACCGAGCGGTGCACGATCGGGTTGCGCATGAAGCCCTCGCGCGCGAGCGTGGCGTAGTCGCGGCGCGTCCAGTTCGCCTCGCCCTGCGCGTGGAAGGCGATGAAGCCGGAAGGGGCGGTCTTGCGCTCCGGCGGGCGCGCGCCGGCCTTCCCGCCAAAGCGGGGCCATGTCCAAGCCATGTGGGATGTCCTATCGAATGTCGCGGATACGCGGGTTGGCCGCCCTGTCGGGCATCAGTTCGGCGATCGCCCACACCAGCGCGTCGAGCCGGTCAGGCGAGTGCCCGCCGGAGAGGCCGTCGGGGCCGAAATCGCACATCTCGTCCTCCAATTCGGGAAAGCGGCCGGCATGGCGCACCCTGCCCTGCTGGTAGAGGGCCGCGACCGGCTCGGCGCGCAGCCATTTTCCGCGGCGCGCGCGGACGGGCTTCACCGGCACGGACGCATCGACGGTGCGGATCACGGCGCCCGCCATCTCGCCGCCCTGGTTGACCTCCACCACGAGGCAATCCGCCTCCAGGCCGTGGAACAGCGCAACGGCCCGCTCGGCCCATGCCTGCGGCTTGGCAGAGCGCAGCGTGGCATCCGCCAGCACCACCGCCCGCCCCTCCTCGTCGAGACCGGCGGCGACGATGCCGCAGGCGTCCGACGTGCCGTTCGAACTGGCCGGCGGGTCAACCGCCACGACGATGCGGCGCAGCGGCCCGGCTGCGGCGTCCACCGCGCCCTCGATCATCTGCCGCGACCACAGCGCGTCCTCGCGGTCCTCGATCAGTTCGCCGTCGAGTTCCTGCCGGCCAAGCGTGGTGGCGCCATAGCGGCGCTGCACGGCATCCAGGAAGCCGGCCGCCAGATTGGCCCGGTTCTCCTCGGTGCGCATGCGCGTCATCAGCACGGACGGGTCGGCCAACAGGCGCTTCATCAACCGTGTCGGGCGCGGCGTCGTCGTGACGATCTGGCGCGGGCTTTCGCCCAGCCGCAGGCCGAATTGCAGCATGTCGAAACAAGCCTCGGCGTGGCGCCATTTGGCGGCCTCGTCGCACCAGGCCGCCTCGAACTGGTGGCCGCGCAGGCTTTCGGGGTCCTCGGAGGAGAACATGTAGGCCACCGCCCCGTTCTGCCACACCAGCCGGCGGCGGCTGGCCTCGAAGCGCGGCCGGTCGCGGCGCGTGATCGTGGCGATGCCGGATGGCCCCTCGATCATCACGTCGCGCACGTCGGCCAGGGTCTCGCCGACCAAGGCGAAGCGACCGTATCTGCGACGGGTAAAGGGAGACAGCCCGTGCACCAGCGCATTGACCCATTCCGCGCCGAGCCGGGTCTTGCCGGCGCCGCGGCCGCCGGTCACCAGCCAGATGGCCGGCTGCAGCGGCAGCAGCGGATACTGCGCCAGCCGCGCCTCATGCACCCACTCGCCCTTGGTCAGGCCCGCCCCCCGGAAGCCCAGATTCTGCCGCAGCCATTTGAGCTGCGAGTTCACGGGCCAGTTCGACGATCCGGGCATCGAGACGTTCGAGCATGGCGGCCAAGTCTTCATCCTGTCTGGTCTGGCTTTCTCTGGCCGCTTCTTGCGGCCGCATGATTTCGTCGATTTTCTCGAGACCGCGGATCATCGCGATCAGACCGTCGATCTCCGCCCTGCTGATCTGGCCTCCTTCCTCGCCCACCGCCAGCGCCTCCACCCGTTCCAGCAACGCCAATGCCAACGTGCGAACGCGGCCGGCCACGTCGCCGCGCGGTTCTGCCCGCAGCACCCATCCTTCTTTCCTGGCTTGGTCCCGCAAGGTCGAAAGCGAACGCCCGCTGACATCCGCCAGAAGGTCGAGCGTTGCCGGCACGCCTTCGGCAAGCGCGCGCAAGGCGTGCTGCCGCGCACCGTTTCTGGCAGCGGACATCGGAACCTTCCCCGGCTGATGAAATGAGAAACCCGCCATGACGGCGGGAGGACACTGCGAAGCCACGCGCCGCAGCGGCGGCATGACTGTCTCCGGCGAGGCGCCGGTCACACTTTCTTGACGATAGCCGGACACTATCAAAGCACCGTCACGCTGTCAAGAAAATATTCCTATGCGCCCTCGATTTCTTATCCAGGGACTCCCGTAGCGGGATTTTCCTTGAGAGGTGCCGCAAAATGACACACAAGGGTCATTCCGCGCCCAAAGCAGCGGGATGGCGTTCACGTCGGGCCTCGCGCCGCAGTCGGACAGTTTCGCATGGTCAAGCCATCCGAGCCACGCAAGAAGAGAGGTCCGATCGCCGCGTGGTTCCTGGCGCTCGACGCCTGGATCGATTCGTCCCTCTACGAACTGGGGTTCAGGGCCGGCCGGTTCTGGGAAGCCGCCACGATCTTCTCGCGCAAGTTCCGGGTCAAGGGCTGGCGCCGCGGCATCTTCGAGGTGCTGAGCGAAGGCTTCACCATGGGCGCGGCCGGCTCCGTGGTGATGCTGGCGCTGGCGCTGCCGGCCTTCCAGGACACGGCCGGCGACTGGCGCGCGCAGGACGATTTCGCCGTTACCTTCCTCGACCGCTACGGCAACGAGATCGGCCAGCGCGGCATCATCCAGCGCGATTCGGTGCCTGTCGACCAGATGCCGGACCATGTCATCAAGGCCGTTCTGGCCACCGAGGACCGCCGCTTCTTCGATCATTACGGCATAGACGTGTTCGGCCTGGCGCGGGCGCTGACCCAGAACGTGCGGGCCAACACCGTCGTGCAGGGCGGTTCCAGCATCACCCAGCAGCTCGCCAAGAACCTGTTCCTCAACAATGAGCGCACGCTGGAGCGCAAGATCAAGGAGGCCTTCCTGTCCCTGTGGCTGGAGGCCAATCTGTCCAAGAAGGAGATTCTCCAGCTCTACCTCGACCGCTCCTACATGGGAGGCGGCACCTTCGGCATCGAGGCGGCGGCCGATTTCTATTTCGGCAAGAGCGTCAAGGACCTCGACCTGGCTGAGGCGGCCATGCTGGCGGGCCTGTTCAAGGCACCCACCAAATACGCCCCGCATATCAACCTGCCGGCCGCCCGCGCCCGCGCCAATGTCGTGCTGAACAACCTGGTCGACAGCGGCTTCATGACCGAAGGACAGGTGCTGGAGGCAAGGCTCCACCCGGCCGACGTGGTCGACCGCGGCGAGCGCAAGAGCCCGGACTATTTCCTCGACTGGGCCTTCGACGAGGTCAAGCGCATCGCGCCGCCCGGCACCCATTCGCTGGTGGCGCACACCACCTTCGACGCCAACATCCAGAAGGCGGCCGAGGAATCGCTCGAATTCCACCTTCGCCAGTTCGGCAAGGAATACAATGTCAGCGAAGGCGCGCTGGTGGTGATCGAAACCAATGGCTCGGTGCGCGCCATCGTCGGCGGGCGCGACTATGGCGCCAGCCAGTTCAACCGCGCCACCAAGGCGCTGCGCCAGACCGGATCGTCCTTCAAGCCATATGTCTACGCCACCGCCATGGAGCACGGCTTCACGCCCGACTCCGTGGTTTCGGGCGGCGCGATCAACTGGGGCGGCTGGGCGCCGAAGAACTACAGCGGGGGCTTCGGCGGCAAGATCACGCTGCTCAACGCCTTCGTGAGGTCGATCAACACCGTGCCGGTGCGGCTGGCCAAGGACTATCTGTCGATCCCGCCGATCAAGGCCATGGCCGAGGCGATGGGCGTGGAATCGCCGCTGGAATCCCACAAGACCATGGTGCTGGGCACCTCCGGCATGACGGTGATGGACCAGGCGACCGGCTACAGCGTGTTCGCCCAGGACGGCTTCGTGGGCAGCCGCCACGGCATCACCCAGTTGGTCACCCATACCGGGAAGGTGGTATACGACTGGGCCAAGGACGCACCCCCGCCGCACCGGGTGCTTTCGGAGCAGGCGCTGCGTTCCATGAATGCCATGCTGACCCAGGTGCCGGTGATCGGCACGGCGCGCCGCGCCGCGCTGCCCGGCATCGTCTCCGGCGGCAAGACCGGCACCACGCAATCCTATCGGGACGCCTGGTATGTCGGCTTCACCGGCAACTACACGGCGGCTGTCTGGCTGGGAAACGACGATTTCAGCCCCACCCGCAACATGACCGGCGGCTCGCTGCCGGCCATGGTGTGGCAGCGGCTGATGGCCTATGCCCACCAGAACATCGACCTGAAGCCCATTCCGGGCATCGACCGTCCTTTCGTGGACGACCAGGTGGCGGCCAAGGCGCGGGAAGCGGAGAAGAAGAAAGCCGAGGACGAGGCCGCCAAGGCTGCGGCCGAACGGCCGCCGGTGCTCTCGGCCCGCACCACGCAGGTGCTGCGCGATCTGACGAAGCTGTTGCAGGATGCGCCGGCTCTGGAGCCGCCGCCCGAACCGCAGACGCTGTCGGCCCTTTGAGGCGCGCGCTTGCCATGCTTGCAACGCCGGCCTGCCCCGCGATATGTGCGCGGGGACAGTTCCGTCGGCGGTGGCCATGCTGAGAAACGCATTCTTCACGCTCGTCGCGCTCGCCATCGCCATCGGCGCGGGCGGCGGCAGCGTCTGGTATGCGCTCGACGCACAGAGCGGCATCGGCGCGATCCGTATCGGCCAATGGACGGCCTTCCCCGACATCGGCACGCCGGATGCGGACCCCTACTCCCAGGCGCGCGTGGCGCGCGAGGGCGTGCTGGCGCTGGGGCGCGCCGAAGGCCTCGCCTTCGTGGCCGAGCGCGATTCCGATGGCGAACCGCTGCGGCGCGAATGCGCCTACACTATCGAGGGACAATTCCCCACGGCCCGGTTCTGGACGCTTTATGCCGCCGACCAGTCGCTCGACGCGATCGAGACCGGCAGGCCGCGCCCTGCCGCGCTGCATTCCTACGAGATTCTGCGCCGGCCCGACAATTCCGCCCAGATCTCGACCGGCCGCCACCCGGCGGCCGGCAACTGGCTGCTCGTTCCCGGCACCGGCACGCTCTATTTCGTGCTCACCTTCTACGACACGCCGATCGCCAGCAGCACCGGCCTGTCCGACGTCAGGCTGCCGCGGATCGCGAGGGGAAGCTGCGATGCGTAGGCTGCTGCACGCCGTGCTGCTTGGGCTGGTCGGTGCTGGCATCGTGCACATAGCTGTGCTGCTGATGGTGCCGGAATTTTCCGAGCGCGACGCCTGGTCCCGGCTGGCCATGGCCTCCGACCTCTATCGGGTCACGCCGCTCGTTCCCGAGCCGGGCGGGGCACCGGTGGTCAAGTCGGTGGATCCGCTGTTCCAGGCCGTGGCCTGCCGCTTCGACCTCGAGGACGGCCCCGTGCAGATCACGGCGGCCGCCAACGTCCCGTTCTGGTCGGTCTCGGTCTACGACCGCAACGGCCATAATTTCTATTCCTTCAACGACCGCAGCGCCGCCAATGGGGCGCTGGACGCGATCGTGCTGACCCCTGCCCAGATGATCGAGGTGCGCAAGGAGCTTCCGGAAGGCCTGGAGGGCTCGGTCTTCGTCGAGGCGGACATCGGCGAAGGCATCGTCGTCATCCGCGGCTTCGTGCCGGACCAGAGCTGGAAACCGGCGGTCGAGCGCTTCCTGCGCCAAAGCGCCTGCAAGCTGCGGCAATTCTGACGCCAATGCTCAGTGGCGCGGTGCCGGTCGCGGAAAGGTCGGCTTCGGACTGCCGGGCGTGTCGCCGTCGTCGCAGCCCGCCGCGTCCTTCGGCGGTTCGTAGCGGATGCCGGGAAAGATGATGATCCGGCCGCCGCACCCGGCGCGCGCGGTGGTCGAACGCCTGCCGCGGTTCGCGGCGTGAAAGACAGGACCCTGCCCATTTTCGCGTACTCCTCTCGGTTGCCCGGAGCACAACGCAACGCCTCCATGAAAGATAAGGCCACCAGAGGGTTAACGGAGCGCTAACGGATCAGCGCTAATTTGATCCATACCGTATCGCGCCGGTCCGACAAGGGCCGGCCCCGAAACGGCCCATGTGCAAGGTGTAAGGCGTATCCTGTCGTGTCTTCCTCGGATTTTCGGCACATCGCGATCGGGACCGAAACCGGCAAGAACGACCGGCTGTTCCGCGCCGCCGTCTCGGCCTTCTGTTCGCTGCCGCGCCCCTCGCGCCGCGAGATCGCCCAACTGGAAGACCTTGCGCTGCCGCTCTTCGACAGCGTCTCCGTCGAATCGCTGCGCTTCGTTGCCGCCGCCCTTTCCGAATGCGAGCACGCGCCTGCCGCCCTGGTACGGCGGCTGTGCGAGCAGCCGGTCGAAATCGCGGCTCCCCTGCTGATACGCTCCCGGGCCCTCACCGACGTGGACCTGATCGCGCTGATCGGGCGGCACGGCCTGCCGCATGCGCGCGCGATCGCGCGGCGAAGGGAACTGAACCAGGCGATCGCGAATCTGATCCGGATTCTGGACAAGCCGGCGCTGGTGCATGTGACCGAGAAGGCCGGGGACATCGTCGTGCCCCTGCCGGAAGTGCGGCCGGCGCCCGGTGCGGCCGCCGAAAAGACGCGGGAGGAGCTGCGGGCCATGATGCGCATGCGGCAGAAGCCCGAGGCGGCGACGGTCGAGCCGCCCGGCGCCTCCGGCACCTATACCAGGCTGCGCGAAACCGCGCTTGCCGGCAACACGGCCCTGTTCCATACGGCGTTGGCCGACGCGCTCGGCATCGATTTCACCACGGCCCGGACCATTGCCACCAGCCCCGACTATGCGCAGTTGCTGACAGCGCTGCGCGCGCTGGACCTCAACGAGGACGAGGCTTTTCTGATCGTCGTGGCGGCCCTGCCCGCACGCTTCCCGCATCCGCAGGCGATCCGCGTCTTCCTCGACCGCTACCGGCAGACGGCGCGCGAGGAGGCACGCAGGCAGGTGCGTCAATGGAAGGAAGACGGCGCAGCGGCGAACGTCAGGGTGTCCTGAGCGCCAGAAGCTCCGCCACCGGCACGGAGCCAGCCTCGATCTCCACCACCCATATGTCAGGGTCGAAGCGCCTTTCCTTCTCCAGCCGGGCATCGACCGCCACGCCATCGGCATCGGCCATGATCGGACTGAAGAAGCGCTCGTCGGGGCGGGCCTCGCCATAGCTCGTCTGTGGCGCCGGCCCGTAGAGCGAGATCCCGCCCATGCGGTCCCGCGCCAGCACGAACACGGCGCCGGCCTCCGTTGCCCCGCGCTGGACGACGGCGGCGAAGCCCGACGACGCGAACACGCGGCGCAGCAAGGCCGAGACCCACAGATCGGTGGTAACGCGCATGACAGACTCCGTTGAACCGGGCTCCGAATAGCGCCGATCGGGCCAGAGCGCGAGAAGGATCAGTTGGTGAGGCCGATCTCGCGCATCTTGGCGTAGACGGCCGCGTCCGGCTCGCCCGTCTCGGGCAGTCCGAACAGGGATTGGAACTCGCGGATCGCGGCGCGCGTGCGCGCGCCCATGACCCCGTCCAGCGTGATATCCTCGTTGCCGAACGCCTTCAGGCCGGCCTGGATCCTGACGATGCGCGCGTCCGTGGACGGGGATGCCGTGGCGGATGCTGCCGCACCCGTGCCGTTGGGGCGCGGCGCCGGCCGCGGCGGCACCGAGGCGGTCATGGGCGAAGCGCCCAATTGCTCCAGCAGCGCGTCGTCGATGGTCCCGCTGGGGTCAAGCCCGACCTTGCGCTGGTAGGCGGCGATGGCGCTTTGCGTGTTCGGGCCCGTAAGGCCGTCCACCGCGTCGGAATAGAAGCCGAGATCCTTCAATATGCCCTGCACCTGCTCCACCACAGGGTCGCGCGCGGCAGCGGGCTTCGCCGCCGCTGCGGGCGCCGGCACGGATGCTGCAGGGGAGGCAGGCGCAGGCGCCGGCTTCGGCCGCACGATGTTGATCGTGGTTTCAGGCTCCGCGGTGCCGGCCGGGAAGTGCGCCACGCTGCGCGTTGCGAAGAAGGCGCCGGTGTGCGGAAAGGGCTGGTACCACAACGCATTGGCCGAAACGTAGAACAGCGTGACCAGGAAAGCGGTCGAGCCGCCAACCAGCACGGGATTTTCGGCGATCAGCCCGCCCAGCGCCATCGCACCGTTGCGAAACGCGCTGGGGCGCTTGCGGGCCGCTGCTTTAGGCCGTCTTGCGGAACGGGCCATGGCCGGGCTCCTTCTTTACCTCCGCAACGCCTGCCTGCGCCGGAGCGGACTGCACCGGCTGCATCGGCAGGACCACGGGTTTGTCATGCAGCTTCTTCGGTCCTCCCACCGGCAGGCTGATCGTCACCTTCGTGCCCTGCCCGGGCGCGCTCTCCATCGTCATCGTGCCTTCGTGCAGCCCCACCAGCCCCTTGACCAGCGAAAGCCCGAGGCCTGCGCCCTGGAAGCGGCGCGTATAGTCGTTCTGGATTTGCATGAAAGGCTTGCCGAGCTTGTCCAGATCCTCCTCGGCGATGCCGATACCGGTATCGCTGACCCAGAAATGCAGCCGCGAGCCGACCTTTTGGGCGCCAATCGCCACCTTGCCGCCGTCGGGCGTGAACTTGATGGCGTTGGAGGCCAGATTGATGAGGATCTGCTGCACGGCGCGGCGGTCGGCGTTGATCTCGCCGCAATCGGGCGCCACATGAGCGGCAAGTTCCACCCTTTTCGCCTCGGCCTGGCCGGCCATCATGGCACGGCACATCTCCACGGCGTCGACGAAGCGGAACGGCTCCGGCTCGGCCGAATAGGTGCCCGCCTCCATGCGCGACACGTCCAGGATGGACGTGACCACCTCCAGCAGATGCTGGCCCGAATCACGCACCAGGCCGACATATTCCTTCTGGCGCGGATTGCCGAAGGGACCGCACATCTCGTTTAGCAGCATGTCGGAAAAGCCGATGATGGCGTTGAGCGGCGTGCGCAGCTCATGGCTGACGGCGGCAAGGAAGCGGCCCTTGGCGACCTCAGCGCTGGCCGCGGCCTCCCGGGCGGCAACCAGGGCCTCGCGCATGTCCACCATCTCGTCGTTCTCGCGCAGAACCGCGACGAACCCACCGGCCTCCGCCTCGACGCCCGCCGCCAGGAATTCCAGCGAGAACGGCCGATAATTGTCGCCGGCGGCGTGGGCCTGCGTGCGGGGCAGCCGGACACGCAGTTCCAGACTGCGCGACGCCGCGCCCTCGCGCATGTCGGCCAGCGCGGTCAGATAGGCCAGCCGGTCGGCCAGATGCACGCGGTCGAAAAGGCCGCTGCCGGCCAGCAGCTCGGGCGCGAGATTGAGGATCGGCCGCGCCTTGCCGCTGGTTTCCACCACCTCGCCATTGCGGGCCATGCGGAAGACGACCGCTTCGATGACATCTTCCAGCCGCGCCTCTACCGGCGCCTCGCTCTCGCCCGCGGCCCGGCGGAACCCGCCGAGGCGCGGCACGAGGGTGACGGCCCAGGCTGCCGGGACCAGCCAATGCCAGGCGGCCGCAGCCGCGCCAGGCCAGGCGGGGAACAGGAACTGGCAAAGCACGGCCACGCCCGAGGCCGCAAGGCCCCGCAGCGCCCAGCGGCGCGAGCCGCCGATCCAATAGGCTTCGAGCGGCAGGGCCAGCGCCAGCACCGCGACGGGAGAGGCAAGGCCACCCGCGGCGGAAAGCAGGCCCGCCAGCCCGATGCCGCTCGCAGCCAGAGCGAGCGGGCCGCCGACCGCCAGCCGGCCGGTCGAGCTTGCCAGCAGGGCCACGAACCAGAACAGGCCGAATGTGCAGAAAATGGTGGCCAGCATCATGTCGGCGCCCAGGCGCGCCGCGGCAAGCGAGACGGCGCCTCCGACCAGAAGGAAGGGCGCGGCTAGCATGGCGCCGATGAAACGCCGCTGCCGGCGGCGCCCCGCTGCTTCCATGACGCCGGGATGGACGAGGCGTTCGCAGCCAGCGGCCATCGCGTCGGGCAGATCAACGTATCCGGTCGCACTCAAATTCAACGCAACGCACTCGCACAGGCCTGCTTCGCAGATCGCTTTTGTTGGCTTCGAAACTCGCATCGAGCCTTTAAGGAAAGAATAAAGGCGCCCCACTGAACCGCCTTTCCACGGCCAATTCCGGTACCCTGGAAGGGCGGAACCGTGGCAATTGCCGCCATAGTAAACGGCCCGTTAGCCGCAGGCGCAGGCCGTCTTAGGCCCCCATTCGCGCAGCAGGCCTGGGCTGCCACATAAATATGCAATGAAAACAGATGTTTAGATGGTTAAAAATGCATCAGGAAATCCATCGGCATTTGAATCGAATGCGACATGAACGAAGCCTCGCCGTTTCGTCTAAAATTTGAGGAAAATCAGCCCGAATCGCGAAAGCCGTCCTTCGTGCGGGCAAGGCAAGGTGACGGCCATCGAAAAGGCGGCCGCATGAAGCCGTCACTCCCGACGAGAGGACAGACAAATGGGTTTCCTCATCAAAACCGCCTTCTGGTTCTCGCTGGTGCTTTTGGCGCTGCCGTTCGGCCCGAACGAGCCCGGCCAGGAGAGTGTCGGCCCCCTGCAGGCTCTGGTGGCGGCGCGCGAGGCTGCGGGCGACCTGGCGGGCATGTGCGCGCGCAAGCCGGACGTGTGCGAGACCGGCCGCACGGCCATGCACACCATTGCCGTGCGCGCCCGCGAGACCGCCCGGATCGCCGCCGAGATGCTGGACAGCGGCGACGGGGCCGCGCTGCCCGACGCCACCACCACCGGAAGCGTTTCCACGAAGGACTGAAGACGAACATTCTGCCGCAACGGCGGCACCACCGCAGACGATTCGTCCTCTCGGCGCCTGCGGTGTTTTCTTTTTCCGTGACGGAACGGCTGGACGCGACTATATCCGCGGCATGAGCGAGACGATCCAGACCATACGCGACGATTTCTCCCTGCTCGACGAGTGGGAGGACCGCTATCGCTACCTGATCGAACTCGGCGAGGCGCTGCCGCCCTTCCCCGACGCCGAGCGCACGCCGGCCAACAAGGTGCCGGGCTGCGTCAGCCAGGTATGGCTCACCACCGCGACCGGAACGGGGCTCGACCCCATCCTCACCTTCCAGGGCGATTCCGACGCGCATATCGTGCGCGGGCTGGTGGCCGTCGTTCTGGCCCTCTTCTCGGGCCGCCCCGCCAGCGAGATCATGCGCACGGACGCCGAGGCGACGCTGAAGACGCTCGGACTCGACGAGCACCTTTCGCCGCAGCGCGCCAATGGCCTGCGCTTCATGGTCAAGCGTATCCTTCGCGACGCGGAAGCCGCGGCAGCAAGGCAAACGGCCTGAACAACGGAAGCGGTCAGGAAATGCTCGGGCGGTAGTCGTCTGCGCCCCAATGCAGCGGCCGTTTTCGCTGGCCTGCGTCCGCTTGCGGGAAATAGTGCCGTGCCAGCACGCCCAAAGCCGTCTTCAGCACGATCTTGGCCGAGCGCACCGGCCAGCCGCGCTCCGTCTCGACGCGCTCCAGTCCCTTGAGGAAGCAGCAGACGTCGATCAGCACGCCCGAAAGCTCGGGACCGACGGCCTCGATGGCCTTGTCCACGCGCCGGCGCGCGCCGAGCGCGGCGTCGGTCAGTTCGGCCATGCCGCCGCCGTCGGCGCGCCGGCCTGAGGCCACGCTGGCGATCCAGTTGGCGCCGAGGCGCGGCATGATCTGGCCGCGCGTGTAGTCGGCGCGCAACCTTTCACCCGCCTCATATTCCCGCATGGCAAGGAACGGCTTGCCGTCCCTGCCCTTGCGCCGCACCAACTGCGCCAGCGGCGATTCCGCCAGGTTGGCCAACGCGGCCGAAGGGCCAGCCTCGCCCGGAACCGTCACCAGGTCGATGTCGCGTATGGCTTCGCCCGTGGCATGGGCCGGCGCGAGCCGCCGGGCGAGCGCGGCTCCGGCAGCGGAAAGGGCGACGCTGTGCGAGGCCCTGACCACGACCCCCTGCCGCGCCAGCAATTCCATGGTGCGCTCTTCGACCGCGATCGTTCCGCGCTCCTGCGCTTCGAGCAGAAGCCTGCCGGGGGCAGCCGCCGGCCGCAGCGAAGCCGGCCCGGCAGACAGGAAGCGCAGCAGACGCCGCCCCGTATCGGGAAGAACCGTTTCCTTCCGCATCTTCAAAGCCCCGGCCTGGCGCGGAAAGCGGCATCCGCCACGCGCTCCACGACCGCAACGACGCGGTCGAATTCCGGATCGTCGCGCATGTCCTCGATTACCTTGCAGGCATGTACGACCGTCGTACGATCGCGCCCGAATCCCCGGCCAACCTCGCCCTGGGTCAGACGCAGGACGACATGGGCCACATACATGGCGATCTGCCGCACGCGCGACACCGGCTCGACGGTGCGGCCGGCCTTGCGCAGTTCCTTGCTGGAAACCGCAAACAGCGCCGCCACGATGTCGATCAGGCATTCGCACAGTTCCAGGGCGATCTCGTCGCGGCGCTTGGGCGTCGGCCGGAAGCGATCGGGCGGATGCACGGCGCGGCCGGCGACATCTTCCGGCTGGTCAAGGCGGGCTGTGTTCGAATGCACGGAACGTCCTCCACGATAGGAATATGTTCCTGATTATATACTTGACGTACCAAGGAATGAAATCCTATGATTCGGGAGCGTGACAGGCCGGAAACTATTGAGGTTCTTCGTCGGGAGACGGCGGCATGGTGGCAAGAAAATCTAGGAGACCGAATCCCTCCAGATTGGCCGCTGATGTCGTACCTAGCTGAAAAATATCTTTCGGAGGTGTTGGGAGTGGAGCCGGGTGAAACTCTGGAAGACGCATAATTTCGGACGCGATCTCCAAGAGCGCTGATGCTGCTTGCAGCGACCTCATGGCGACTTGATGGACCGACGAGATTAGTTCACTGCCGCTCTTGTCTTTGATGTGACCGCGTCCATGAAATAGGCTTGCGGTTTTCGGGTCATCAGTTGCAGCGAATACGACGTGGAGGATGTCATTGCGCTTTCCGGCCAGCCCATTCACATCCCCGAGCGCGGCCATTGCGCGTTTGGCCAGTTTCGGGTTGATGGGCTTTAGCTTTTGCTCGATCAACGCTTGCGTCATGTCGCGCTGAGAACGATCTGAACTAACCGCAAAGAACGCCGCCTTTGCTGCGTCGTGGTCTAGCCCCGTAAGGGTCTGAAAGATGTAGTATACTGATTGGGACACATTGTTCCACGCGATGGTAGCCCGCCCTATAGTGGCTGGAACCACGTCTTTCATGACCATGCCGGCCAGTTCGTCATATGAAAGTTCTTCCATGCCAGAAACCTCAAGTGAAAAAGACCAGGAAAAGGGCGACGAGGTTCTACGCCGCCTGTTGAAGACCCCGCCACACCCCAAGGCGAAGCCTCAAACAAAGGAACGGCGGGCCGAAGCCCGCCGTTCCCCGTCAGAACAGCCACCTCGCAAGAAGGGCCAGTAGTGAGACCACGAGCCCGGCCTTGGGAGCCGAAAGCTCCAACTGCAGTCTTATCGAAAGCCTAAACATTGGCTTTTGCCTTTGTGTCAGGCCTACGGCGCCGTAGGCTGTGAAACCTACGAAGTATTTTGTTCGCGCCCTTGCTGGCGCTATCCCTTCTGCTGATCAGGCATTGGGGAATTCGGCAGTGATCGAAAGACGTCCTGTCAATCTCTGCTGCCTTAGCCTGTCAATGACCGTGGAATCGGGACCCTGTATTTTCGTGCAAAAGGGACCCCGGTTTTGGGGTTGATGAAGGGCACGGCGGTTAGCGCCCGATCAGGCGAAGCTGGTCGGGGTTGCACAGCCTGATCGGGTGCGGTTCGTTGGTTTTTGGCTTTAGCTTTGAGAGCGGCTCTTGAAGCGCCAGGATTCGTTTCCGGTCTCGACGATCTCGCAGTGATGCGTCAGGCGATCGAGCAGCGCAGTGGTCATCTTGGCGTCGCCGAAGACGGTGGGCCATTCGCCGAACGCCAGATTGGTGGTGATGATGACGCTGGTGCGCTCGTAGAGTTTCGAGACGAGATGGAAGAGCAACTGCCCGCCGGCCTGGGCGAAGGGCAGATAGCCCAGTTCATCGAGCACGACGAAGTCGAGCCGGGTCAGGTGATCGGCAATGCGCCCCTGGCGGCCGGCACGGGTCTCGGTCTCCAGCCTGTTGACCAGGTCGACGACATTGAAGAAGCGGCCGCGCGCGCCGTTGCGGATAAGCGCCCGGGCAATGGCGATGGCTAGATGGGATTTGCCCGTGCCGGTGCCGCCGACCAGGACGACGTTACGCTGATCGGCGACAAAGGCTCCGCCGGCAAGATCGCGGATCAGGCTCTCGTTGACGGGCGTGCCGGTGAAGTCGAAGTCATCGACGTCCTTGGCCAATGGCAGCTTGGCGACGGTGAGCTGGTATTTGATGGAGCGGGCCTGCTTCTCCGATATCTCGGCCTGCAGCAGATCGCCGACGATCTTCGGAGGTTCGTGCTGCCGCTTGATGGCGACGCCCATGATCTCGTCATAGGCTGATCGCATCCCGTAGAGCTTCAGCGTGCCCATCAGTTCCAGAACCTCGGTGCGTTCCATGATTATCTGCTCTCCTTAGACGGTCATAGCGGGCGCAGTCGGCGATCGGCTCGTGAGCCAGCTTCAGCGCCTGGGGAATGGAAAGGATCGTGCCCGGCGCCGGGTCGCGGCGGCGGGCCAGGATGTTGAGGATCACCGCCGCCGACGAGACGCCGTGATCGAGCGCCTCCTGACAGGCCGCCTCGACCGCGTTCAATCCGTCGCTCAGCACACAGGTGAGGATCGACACCATCTGCCGGTCGCCGTCATCGGCGGCCTTGAGCTTGCGGCGCACCTTCTCCATGGCCGACGGCAGAACCCAATTCTTGAACGGTGCGCCGTTGCGCAGTCCACCGGGCTTGCGGGCCAGCACCGGGACGTAATGCCAAGGGTCGTAGATCACCTCGTTGCGGCCGAAGCAGCGGGCATGTTCGCCCACGACCACGCCGTCCTGGCGGATGACGATCCGATCGGCATAGGCATGGATCTCGACCGGCCGGCCGACGGCGCTCGACAGCACCGAGTATTTGTTGTTGTCGAAGCGCACCGTGCAGGTCTTCGACACCGAGGCGGGAATGCAGTGGAAGCCGTCGAAGCGCCCGGCATAGGGGATGAAGCTGCCGCGCTCCTCCTCGAACACCTCCCAGATCGTGCGGCCGTCCTGTTCGGGGTGCCGGTGCGCCTTGGCGTAGGAGACGCATTTGTCGGCCAGCCAGCCGTCCAGGTCCTCCAGCGTCTTGAAGCGCAGCCGCGGCGTGAAGAAGCGCTCGCGCACCAGCCCGACCTGGTTCTCGACCTGGCCCTTCTCCCAACCCGACGCCGGCGTGCAAGCTTCCGGTTCGACAAGGTAATGTCCGCACATCTGCGCGAAGCGGCGGTTGTAGCGGCGATCCTTGCCGATGAAGATCGCGTCCACCGCCGTCTTCATGTTGTCGTAGATGCCGCGCGTGCAGGTTCCGCGGAAGAAGGCGAAGGCCCGATCATGGGCGTCGAACACCATCTCCTGCGTCTCGCGCGGATACGCCCGAACAAAGAACATGCGGCTATGACAGAGCCGCATGTGCGCCACCTTCACCGTAACCGTCACGCCGTCCAGCAGGACGACCTCGTGACTCCAGTCGAACTGATAGGCTTCGCCGGGCGCAAAGCTCAGCGGGATATAGGCCTCGGCCGCGGCGCTGCCGCGTTGCTCTTCCCAATCCTGCGCATGCCGCCACACTGAGCTGTAGCTGCCGTCATAGCCGAGGCCGCGAAGCTCCTCGAAGATCCGGATCAGCGTCAGCCGTTCCCGCTGCGGCTTCGCTGCATTCGCCGACAGGAGCCCGTCCAGCTTCTCGCGCCAGGCCCCCATGCGAGGATAGGACTGATGCTTGCGCTCGTACCGGAACTCCGTCTCGTCCGAGCGCAGCACCTTGCGGACCACTTTCCGCGAGATCTTCAGCTCCCGGCAGATCGCCTTGATCGACTTCCCCTGCACCAGCGACAGCCGGCGTATCTTTGCAATCGTCTCCACAACCAACATCCAAAACACAAATGCCTCCGATCAAACCGGAGGCACTTTGATGACCCCACGTTAAGGGGTCCCGTTTGGACGAAAATTACCCCTCAAACAGGGTCCTCATTCCACGAAAAATCACACCTTAGCCGCCCGTGGCGTCGGGCGACACAGACCCCGCCAAGGGTCTAGCTGGCGTGAGTACCTTGGTCGTTGGTCCGGTCGCACCGGTGCCAATGACTGGCTCGCGTCAGCCAGTTTCAGAATAGCGATTTGCTACCCAGAGTCGAATCGCTGTTTCCTGCGCTTGAGGAGAAATTTGCGCGCCTTTTGCTTAGGCGATACCGGCTTCACCAATCCGCCGATAGGTGAGGCGCTTGTCACGAGCCATACGAAGCAGGTCTTCGGCGCGTTCTGCATCACTGATCTTTAGCGCGGTACGGCGATTGTAACGGAAATCGAATTCGGCAAGGTAGCGGTGAAGATGGGCTTCGCCGCAATGCTGGTAAACGCCGATCATGCCGCGCTTGAACACCGAGAACACGTTTTCAATCGTGTTGGTGTGGACGATACCGCGCGCGTATTCCTTGCGGGAATGATTGACAGTTTCGTGCTTGGCATATTCCTCGCCAGTCGTGGTGTAGAGGCGGCTTTCGTCGGTGTAGAGCGTTGACGAGCGGTCAGCGTTGCGAACCAGAATGTCGCGCACAACGTCTTTGGTGGCGTGCTGGACGTGGAAGGAGCGAACCTTGCCGCCGCGCTCGACCAGCGAAACAACGGTGCGCTTCTGTGCGCCGCCGCTCTTGCCTTTCTTGGTGAAGGGGCGACCCTTGCGCTGCGGTGAGACATAGGGAGTGTCGCGCTTGCCGATGTAGGTTTCGTCGGCTTCCACGGTCTTGCCTTCGCCGCCAAGAGGACCAGCAGACTTAACGTCTTCCTTCATGGCTTCGCGGATGCGATGCGCCATGAACCAGGCGGTCTTGTAGGTAACGCCCAACATGCGGTGAAGCTGGTGCGCGCTGATGCCCTTCTTGGAGGCGGCCATCAGGTGCGAAGCCATCACCCACTTGTTTAGTGGAATTTTGGAACGCTCGAACACGGTGCCAACAGTCACGGAAAAGGGCTGGCGGCATTCGTTGCACTTATAGACGCCGGGGCGAGTGGATTTGCCCTCAAGCTTGGTGATGCGACCAGGGTTCGCATTGCCGCAATGTGGGCAGATCGGACCATGCGGCCAATGGATGGCCTCCAGATGGGCGCGGGCCTTGTCGGCATCGTGGTAAATCGCGTTGGTGAGATCGAGCATTTCCGTAACTCCTTGACTCCCTTATCGCATTTAGCGTCTGGTACGTCAAGTATATAATAAGGAATATGTTCCTTATATTCACAGCTCGACGGCATGTGAACAAACAATGAACATATCGGCAAGGCGAGTGCAGACAACCTATTGAAATACTTGCCTTCTATATTTTCCTCAAAAAGATCCTCCGTCGCTTACTCCCCATCCTCTCACGAGCCTCGATAGTGGCGTCGAGAACCCGCATGGGAGGCAGCATGAGACAGTTCGAAGCGGAGGCGCGCATCTTCGCCACCCAAAGGCAGGAGGCGGTGGAACAGGCGGGGCAACTCGCCGCGGCAAAACTCATCTGCGGGATCGACCTGCCGGTTGCCCTGGCGGCCCCGCCTGCCCAGAAGAACCAGTTCGCCGGCCGTCTGCGGCGGGCGATCGAGCGGGAGCGGCTGAAGGGCATGAGCCGGCACTGGAGCTACGACCTCAACCGCCACATCGCGCTCAAGCAGGTACTGGACAGGCTGCTCGGCACCGAGGCGGCCCCGCTGCCCTGCACGCGCCCGAGGCGCCCTCGACCGACCGATGCAAACAAAAACGGCGCCCGAAAGCGCCGCTGATTTCCAAAGGTCCGGAAGGCGTGGTCACCGGGTCTTGCGCTTGCGCCCCAAACCCATCTTCTTGGCAAGCTGCGAGCGGGCGGCCGCATAGCTTGGCGCCACCATCGGGTAGTTCGCGTCGAGGCCCCACTTTTCGCGATACTGGTCCGGCGTCATGTTGTAGTGCGTCATGAGGTGGCGCTTGAGCGACTTGAACTTCTTGCCGTCTTCCAGGCAGACGATGTAGTCGTCGTGCACCGAGCGCTTGGGATTGACGGCCGGCTTCTGCTTGTCGACCTGAGGCTGTTCCGTGGTGCCCCCCACCCTGCCGAGTGCCGAATGGACATCGGCTATCAGGTTCGGCAGTTCTCCTACGGGAACCGGATTGTTGCTGACATAGGCGGCAACCACATCGGCGGTAAGTTCGATCAGCATATCGCTGTTTCTGGACGGCGTTTCGGCAAGTTCCATGGTTTTCGGGCCTCAGTGATGTTTTTTGATTTTCATGCCCATTCTCGGCAGCCTGGACACGGCGCGACATTTCTGCGGGAAGGAGAACCCGCGATTCGCATCACGCGGCTTTAATGAACCCCACCACCAATCAAGTCAATTCACTTCTTCGGTCTAATCATTTCAGATCGAGAAATATTGATAACTCAACTCTCTTAATTGCGTTCTCATCAAGTTCCTCATCGCTAACGGCAAGCGACAGTCAAGAATCCCGCCCGTTACGAGGGACTATACCTATCCGAAACCGCCTTTCGCGTCGCAAACTACCTGCCGGCGGGATGTGTATTGTTGCCGTGCCCGAGCCGGCCATTGCAACGGGCCGGCGCCTTTGGCTCTTGAAACGAAGACGGCTGCGTGTTCTCACAGCCCCTCCGCACCACTTCAGGGACGACCGATGACCAGACCTGCGCCCATGCCTTTTCTCGCCCCGCCGCCCACGGAAAAGCGGCCCGTGTCCGATACGCATCACGGCATCACCCGCACGGACGACTATGCCTGGCTGAGGGCCGGCAACTGGCAGGAGGTGTTTCGCGACCCGTCGCTGCTCGATCCGGAAATCCGCGCCCATCTGGACGCCGAAAACGCCTATCAGGCGGCGCTGATGGCCGACACCGCAGACCTGCGCAAGGCGCTGTTTGCCGAGATGAAGGGCCGCATCAAGGAAGACGATTCCTCCGTGCCCATGAAAGACGGCGACTATGCCTACGGCTCGTCCTTCCGGCTGGGTGGCGAGCAGCCGCGCTATTTCCGCACCCCGCGCGACGGCGGCGAGGAGGTGATCCTGCTCGACGGCGATTCCGAAGCTGCCGGCAAGGCCTATTTCCGGCTCGGCGGCATCGACCATTCGCCGGACCACAAGCGTCTTTTATGGGCCTATGACGACAAGGGTTCCGAGTTCTACACGCTGCGCGTGCGCGACCTCGACAACGGGGCCGACCAGACCGAACAGGTTCCCGACACCGGCGGCTCGGGCACCTGGACCGCCGGCTCGGACGGCTTTTTCTATACCAGGCTCGACCCCAACCACCGCCCCTCGAAGCTGTTCTTCCATAAGCTCGGAACGGACCCGGCGCAGGACAGGCTCGTCTATGAGGAGACCGACCCCGGCTTCTTCATGGGCGTCGGCGGCACACGCTCCAATGAATGGATCATGATCGGCATCAACGATCACGAAACCTCGGAATATCGCATCCTGCCGGCGGACGATCCTTTGGCCGAACCCAAGCTGGTGGCGGCGCGCGAAGCCGGCCTGCAATACGACCTGGAGGAAGGCGGCGACATCTTCTTCGTGCTGACCAATGCCGACGGCGCCAAGGACTTCAAGATCATGACCGCCCCGGCCGCGGACCCGATGCGCGCCAACTGGAAGGAGTTGGTGCCGCACGAACCCGGGCGGCTCATCCTGTCGATCCTCGCCTTCAAGGATTTCCTCGTGCGCCTGGAGCGCAAGGACGGCCTGCCGCGCATCGTCGTGCGCGAGCGGGCGAGCGGCGAGGAGCATCTGATCTCCTTCCCTGAGGAGGCCTTCTCGCTCGGCCTTTCGGGTGCCTACGAGTACGACACCGAGGTGATGCGCTTCACCTATTCCTCCATGACCACGCCGGCGCAGGTCTTCGACTACGACATGCGCACGCGCCAGCGCACTCTGCTCAAGACGCAGGAGGTGCCGTCTGGCCACGACGCCGGCCGCTACGTCACCCGCCGGCTGATGGCGCCGTCGCATGACGGCGAACTGGTGCCGATCTCGCTGCTCTGCCGCGCCGACACGCCGCTGGACGGCTCGGCGCCCTGCCTGCTCTACGGCTACGGCTCCTACGGCATCACCATTCCCGCCGCCTTCAACACCAATTGCCTGTCGCTTGTCGATCGCGGCTTCGTCTATGCGATCGCCCATGTGCGCGGCGGCAAGGACAAGGGCTATGCCTGGTACGAAGACGGCAAGCGGGCGAAGAAGGAAAATACCTTCAAGGACTTTGTCGCCGCCGCCCGGCACCTGGTCGCGGAGGGCTACACCGCGCATGACCGCATCGTTGCCCAGGGCGGCTCGGCCGGCGGCATGCTGATGGGCGCGATCGCCAACATGGCGCCGGAAGCCTTCGGCGCCATCGTCGCGGAGGTGCCCTTCGTGGACGTGCTCACAACCATGCTGGACGCCACGCTGCCGCTCACCCCGCCGGAATGGCCTGAATGGGGCAACCCGATCGCGTCGGCGGACGACTATCGCACCATTGCCGCCTATTCGCCCTATGACAACGTCGCGGCACTCGACTATCCGCCCATCCTCGCCGTGGCCGGCCTGACGGATCCGCGCGTGACCTATTGGGAGCCGGCCAAATGGGTGGCGCGGCTGCGCGAGTTGAAGGCGGGAGACAATCCCGTGCTGTTCCGCATCAACATGGATGCCGGCCATGCCGGCGCCTCGGGACGTTTCTCGCGGCTGGAGGAAGTGGCCTACACCTACGCGTTTGCGCTGAAGATGACCGGCAAGACCGGAGCCTGACGACTGCCGCTGCCGGCCGGGCCACGGCTATTTCGTGGCCGGCTTGCGCGGCGGATAGCCGTTGGGGTGCCCGGGCACGGCCTTCAGATAGGCCGCGATCGCCGCGCGGTCGTCCGCCGTCAGTTCGGCCATGTTCTTCTGCACGTTGACCATGGCCCCGCCCACCGTGTCGAATTCGGGAGTGAAGCCGGTTTCCAGGTAGTTGGCGATGTCGTCGGCCGACCAGTCGCCGATGCCGCCCGGCCCCGGGGTGATGTTGGGCACGACGCCGCCGCCCTCGGCCGCCACGGCCCCGGCCAGCCATTGATCCTTCTTCGCACCGCCGGCGAAATCGCGCGGCGTGTGGCACTCGCCGCAATGGCCCGGCCCTTCCGCCAGATATCGGCCGGCCAGCACCAGGTCGGGTGCGCCGGTGGGAAAATCGACCACCGGCTGCGGATCGAGATAGAGCCGCTTCCACAGGCCGATGCCCCGGCGCACGCTGAAGGGGAACCCAAGCTGGTGGTCCGCAGCCTTGCCGGCCACCGCCGGCAGCGTCTTGAGGAAGGCGTACAGGTCGCCGACGTCCGACGGCTTCATGCGCGCATAGGAAGTGTAGGGAAAGGCCGGATAGAAATGCTCGCCGGACGGCGAGACCCCGGCCATCATTGCATCGGCCAGGTCCTCCACCGACCAGGTCCCGATGCCGTCCTTCTCGTCCTGCGAGATGTTGGGAGCAACGAAGGTGCCGAAGGCCGTCTTCAGTTCGACCCCGCCGCCGAGCCGGAAGCGGTCGTCGCCCTCGGCCTTGGGCGTGGCGTGGCAGGAGGCGCAACCGCCAGCGAAGAATATGCGCTTGCCGCGCGCAGCGTCGCCCGGCCCGAGCGCAGCCAGGGTGGCGGCATCCAGCCGCACCGGTGCCGACAGCACCCACCCGGCGGCGCCCGCCACCGCCAGCACCGCCACGGCGATGGCAACCTTTCGGCCCGGGCGCATACCGGCCCGTCAGCCCTTCTTCAGGCGGAAGGACTGGTGGCAGGCGCCGCAACTGGCGCCGATCGCGCCCACCTGCGCCTTCAGCGCATCGACGTCGGCCGGAGCGGCGGAGGACGCCGCCTTTGTGGCCTCCAGATATTTGTCCTCGGCGGCCTTGAAGCCGTCCATGTCCTCCCAGATCTTCGGCGAGGCCTCGGTGTCGCCCTTGTCGGTGCCCGCCGGAAAGAGCACTGCCACGTCCGTCTTCTCGGCATTGGCCTCGAGCGCCTTCAAGGCTGCTATCACGGCCGCGCCATCGAAGGGCTCCTGCCCCTTCACCACCTTGGAAAGCGCACCGACCAGTTTGCCGCGCTCCTTCATCAGCGCCTGACGGTCGGTGACCACATCCGCCTGGGCGACCGATGCGCCAAGCGCGAGCAGCGAGATGGCGAGTACGAGCTTTCTCATTCAACAGGCTCCATGGTTGTGGGGGGAATCGCTCCAGATATGAACGACCAAACGTAACGGGAACAATCAACGGGGAGTAAAAAGTCCACCGCTTCCGGTCACGCTTGCGTGAAGCGGCCGTGATTGCAAGGGGCACCGCAAGGGAAGCGCAGCGCCGCAAAGAAAAAACCCCGGCGGAACCGGGGTTTTCGTCAGGAACGTGCGCAGGCGGTCAGGCCGTGGCCTTTTCGTACATTTCCAGCACGTAGTCCCAGTTGATGAGGTTGTCGATGAAGGCTTCGAGATATTTCGGACGCGCGTTGCGGTAGTCGATGTAGTAGGAATGCTCCCACACGTCGACGCCGAGGATCGGGCTGCCGCCGTGGACCAGCGGGTTCTCGCCATTCGGCGTCTTGGAAATTTCCAGCTTGCCGTTCTTGACCGAAAGCCAGGCCCAGCCCGAGCCGAACTGCGTGGCGCCGGCGTTGGCGAAATCGGCCTTGAACTTGTCGTAGCCGCCGAGATCGCTGTCGATGGCCTTCTGCAGCTTTGCCGGAAGCTTGTTGCCGCCGCCGCCCTTCTTCATCCACTTCCAGAAATGGATGTGGTTGTAGTGCTGGGCCGCGTTGTTGAACAGGCCGGCATTCTTGCCGAACGACTGCTTGACCACTTCCTCGACCGAAAGGTTTTCCATGCCGGCCTCCGCGGCCAGCTTGTTGCCATTGTCGACATAGGCCTTGTGGTGCTTGTCGTGATGGTATTCGAGCGTCTCCTTCGACATGTAGGGCTGGAGCGCCTCGTAGTCATACGGCAATGCGGGCAATTCAAAAGCCATGGATCGTACTCCCTCATGGAAATCCGGTATCGTTACCGGTCTAAGATAGGTCGGTCGCGCCTCCGGACAACAACTCCGGGGGCGACGCGCGGGTTCCTTCTAGCCGCTCATCCGGCGGAAGTCGAATGCGCCCACTGCCAATAAAGCTCGCGCGCCTTGCGGGCGACGGGACCGGGCTGAAGCTCGCGGTCCTCGATGCGCGTGACGGGCACCACCTTGGAATGGTTGCCGGTGGAGAAGATCTCGTCGGCCTCCAGGAAATCGCGCGCCGACAGCGTCTTTTCGATGGTACGGAAGCCGTAGTCGCCCAGCAGCGCCATGGTCCTGGCCCGGGTGATGCCGGACAGGAAGGTGCCGTTGGCGGCGGGCGTGAAGACATGCCCGTCCTTGACCAGGAAGATGTTGGACGAGCCGGTTTCGGCCACGTTGCCGAGCATGTCGAGCACCAGCGCATTGTCGAAGCCGCGCGACTTGGCCTCCAGGATGGCACGGCCGTTGTTGGGATAGAGGCAGCCGGCCTTGGCGTTGGTCGGCATGGTCTCGATGGTGGGGCGGCGGAAGGGCGAGACGGTGATGGAAAAGCCTTCCGGCGCGATCATCGGCGATTCGTAGAGGCACAGGCAGAAGCGCGTGGAGGCCGGGTCGGCCGGCACGCCCATGTAGCCGCCATGCTCGGCCCAGTACATCGGCCGGATATAGACCGCCGTGTTGCCGTCGAACTTCTTCAGGCCCTCCCAGGTCAGGCCAACGATGTCCTGCGGCGCCATGGTGGGCGCAAGTCCGAGTGCAAGCGCGGACGCATTCACCCGCGCGCAATGGAGATCGAGATCGGGCGCCACGCCCTCGAACCAGCGTGCGCCGTCGAACACGGTCGATGCCAGCCACATGGCATGGCTGCGCGGCCCGATGACGGCCACGTTGCCCTCGTGCCAACCGCCATCCACATAGGTCCAGGTTGCCGATTGCGCGGCCGCCGCCAGTGTCATCGTTCGGGTCCATCCTGCTTTTTGTCGGTGCAACTGCGTTTATTGGACGACGCTTGGGCGCCCCGCGTCAATCACTACGTGGTGGAATTATTGGTCCAGCGCCCCATTGCCGCACAATCGCCGCTTGCACGCCGGCCGCTCCCGCTCCAAAACTTGCGGCATGCAACATGCAGCCTATGTATTCGACGCCTACGGCACGCTCTTCGACGTGCATGCGGCGGTGCGCCGCCATGCCGGAGCCATCGGCCCGGACGGGCCGCTTCTTTCGGAAATCTGGCGGGCCAAGCAGCTCGAATATTCCTGGGTCAGGTCGCTGATGGGCGCCTATGCCGATTTCTGGCAGCTGACCGAGCAGGCGCTCGACTTTGCGCTGGCCAAGGTACCGTCCGCCGATCCCGCGCTGCGCACGGCCCTGCTCGAAGCCTATTGGCGGCTGGACTGCTACCCGGAAGTGCCTTCGGTGCTGAAGGCGCTGAAAGCCTCCGGCGCGCGGCTCGCCATCCTTTCCAACGGCTCGCCTGCCATGCTCGAGCAGGCGGTCAAGTCGGCCGCCCTCGACCAGATACTCGACGACGTGTTTTCGGTGGATGCCGTGCGGCGCTTCAAGACCGACCCGTCGGTCTACGAGATCGTCACCACATCGTGGCGGCTCTATCCGGAGGCGGTTTCATTCCAGTCGTCCAACAGGTGGGACGTGGCGGGCGCCGCCAAGGCGGGATTCCGCACCGTCTGGATCAACCGGACGAACCAGCCGGACGAATATCGCGACCTGCCGCCGGACCTGATCCTGCCTTCGCTCGAAGGATTGCCGACCAGCGGCTGAGAGCGCCCAATCAGGCGTTGCATAACAGCAACAGTGGCGAATGCGTCACGGCCGCGCCTTGCTTTGTCCACTTTAAGAACAGAATCGGCAACGCCTATCGCGCTCGATCGTTATAGCGGGGCAGTTCCTGTCCCCGCCCCTTGCGTTTTGCCAGTTCGAGAAAACCACCAATGACAAAAAACCCGTCCTCCCCCGTGCTCCTATCACGCCGCGGCTTCCTGAACGTCGCAGCGCTCGGCGTCGCCTCCGCCGCCGTCTCGGCCTGCACCACGGTCAGCAGCCAGCCGCCGATCGACTACGGCCCGCCGCCGGCGCCGGAGCCGGAGATGATGGACTACGACACCATCTACGGGCCGCTCTCCGACGGGGGCTACGAGATCCCCGCCGTGCCGTGGCGCAAGATACCGAGTCAGTTCCTGCGCCAGTATGTGGCCGACCCCACCGGCGAGAAGCCGGGCACGGTCGTGGTCGATACCAGCGGCCATTTCCTCTATGTCGTGCAGCCGGGCGGCCAAGCGCTGCGCTACGGCGTCGGCCTCGGCCGAGCCGGCTTCGAATGGGCGGGCGACGCCGTGGTGCAATACAAGCGCAAATGGCCGAAATGGACGCCGCCGGACAGCATGATCGGCCGCCAGCCCGAGCTCGAGAAATACAGCGTCCGCAACGGCGGCATGTCGCCCGGCGTGGCCAATCCCCTCGGCGCGCGGGCGCTCTACCTGTTCCAGAACGGCGAGGATACGCTCTACCGGCTGCACGGCTCGCCGGAATGGAGTTCCATCGGTAAGTCGGTCTCGTCGGGCTGCGTGCGGCTGATGAACCAGGACGTCATCGACCTGTTCGAGCGCGTCCCGAACCGCAGCCCGGTTGTCGTGACCGCAAATGTCGGCGCGCCGATGGTGGCCATGGGCTACCACAAGGCAATCCCCATCGATGCCGGCGTGCCCGACAGCCAGGTGCTGGGAAAATCCTGGTTCTGAGCTAGGGTCAGGACCTGCCTTCCGGGAAGGGGCGGCTCAACGCCCCTTCGAAAAGCTGCCGAGGATGCCGCGTACGATGGCGCGGCCGAGCGAGGAGCCGACCGAGCGCACCACGGACTTGACCGCCGCCTCTGTCACCGACTGGCGGTTGGAGGGGCGCGGCGCGCGCCCGCCACCGGACTTGCCGCCGCCGAAATCCGGCAGGGTCCAGCCCGAGCCGCCAGCCTGCTCGCCGGCCGGCGCCTGTGTCTCGGCCGCCTTCTTCTGCAACAGCTCGAAGGCGGATTCGCGGTCGATCGGCTGGTCGTACTGGCCGGCCACGGGGCTTTCGAGGATGATCTTGCGGCGTTCTTCCGCCGTGATCGGCCCGATGCGCGAGAATGGCGGGCGCATCAGCGTGCGTTGCACCATCGACGGAATGCCCTTTTCCTCCAGCGTCGACACCAGCGCCTCGCCGGTGCCGAGCTGGGTGATCGTCCTGGCGCAATCGAAATCGGGATTGGGCCGGAAGGTCTCGGCCGCGGTCTTCACCGCCTTCTGCTCGCGCGGGGTGTAGGCGCGCAGCGCATGCTGCACGCGGTTGCCGAGTTGGGCCAGCACCTTCTCCGGCACGTCGAGCGGGCTCTGCGTGACGAAATAGACGCCAACGCCCTTGGAGCGGATCAGCCGCACCACCTGCTCCACCCGGTCCACCAGCGCCCTAGGCGCATCGTCGAACAGAAGATGCGCCTCGTCGAAGAAGAACACCAGCCGCGGCTTGTCGGGGTCGCCGACTTCGGGAAGCTGCTCGAACAGTTCCGACATCAGCCACAGCAGGAAAGTGGCATAGAGCCGCGGGCTGGCCATAAGCCTGTCGGCGGCCAGCACGTTGATGGCGCCGCGCCCGTCGCGGGACGTGCGCATCAGGTCCATGATTCGCAGCGCCGGCTCGCCGAAGAAATGCGCGCCGCCCTGCTGCTCCAGGATCAGCAGCGAGCGCTGGATGGCGCCCACCGACTGTTTCGTCACATTGCCGTAGCGCGCCGCGATCTCGGCCGCGCGCTCGGCGATGTTGGCCAGCAGCGCCTGCAGGTCCTTCATGTCGAGCAGCAGCAGCCCTTCCTCGTCGGCGATGCGGAAGGCGATGTTCATCACCCCTTCCTGCGCTTCGGTCAGGTTCATCAGCCGCGACAGAAGCAGCGGCCCCATCTCCGACACGGTGGCGCGGATCGGGTGGCCCTGCTCGCCGAACAGGTCCCAGAAGATCACCGGGAAATCCTCGAATTCGTAGGGCTCCAGCTTCACCTCGGCGGCGCGCTTGAGCAGAAAGTCCTGCGCCGTGCCCTTCATCGCTATGCCGGAGAGGTCGCCCTTGACGTCGGCGCAGAACACCGGAACGCCGGCGTCGGAAAAGCCCTCGGCCATGATCTGGAGCGAAACGGTCTTGCCCGTGCCCGTAGCGCCGGTGACGAGGCCGTGGCGGTTGCCGTATTTCAAAAGCAGCTGCTCGGCGTGCTGGTAACTGTCGTCCGGCTTGCGGCTGGCGCCCAGGAAGATGCTCGCGTCGTCGGCCATGTTCGTCGGATCTCCACTTTCGTGTCCTGCAACCGGGGTCGGTCGCACATATGCTATTGCAGACGTAGTAATGCAGGCGCAGGCTCAAGGCTGCAAGTTGGGGCGGCGATGCTTCTGCCGCTCTGACCCTTGTGTTGCATTGCGGCAGTGCCAAAGGGGCTCTACAGTTCCTCCAGGCCGGGATGGCCGGCAGGACATGCTTGCGACGAGGCCGGAAGCTTGAGCGAAGCCGTGGAAACCAGCAAATCGACCGAAGCCGGCGACCGGGCCCAGTGGCTGGCGCTTGCCGAAAGGGCGCTGGCAGGCGCTGCGTTCGAGGAGCGACTGGTCTCCCGCACCGACGACGGCATCCGCATCGAGCCGCTCTACCCGCGTGCGACCGGCCGCGAGCACAGCCTGCGCCTCAACCCGCAGCAGCCATGGATCGTCAGCCAGCGCGTGGACGACCCCGACGTGGAGCGCGCCGCCGCCCAGATCGCGGAAGATCTGGCCCAGGGCGCCACCGGCCTGTCCCTCGTGTTCCAAGGGGCGCCGAACGCCTTCGGCTACGGGCTGCCGACGGACGCCGACACATTGGAAAGCCTGCTGAAGCAGGTGCCGCTCAACCAGGTGCATCTGCGCATCGACGTGCATCCCTGGAGCCGGCCCATGGCCGACTGGCTGGTGGGCCTGCTGGGCAGCCGCCGCGTCGATCCAGCCCGGCTCAGCCTCTCCTTCGGCATCGACCCGGCCGCCATCTTCGCCGGCACCGGGCGGCTGCGCATTTCGATCGAGGCGCTGCAGGCCTCCATGCCGCAGTCGCTGGCGCATTTCTTCGCCATGGGCATTCCCGGCACGCTGCTGGAAGCGGACGGCCGCGTCTACCACAATGCGGGCGCCACCGAGGCGCAGGAACTGGGCATCATGCTGGCCTCGGCCGTCGCCTATCTGCGCATGTTCGAGGACGCGCGCCAGCCGCTGGTCTATGCCGCGCCGCATATCGGCTTCGCGCTCGCCGTGGACCAGGACCAGTTCGTCTCAATGGCCAAGGTCAGGGCGCTGCGCCGGCTGTGGGCGCGCATCGGCGAAGCCTGCGCCATCCCGCCCGCGCCAGCCTATGTGCATGCCGAAACCTCCTACCGCATGATGACGGCGAAGGACCCCGAGACCAACATATTGCGCACCACCATCGCCTGCTTTTCGGCGGCGGTGGGCGGCGCCGATTCCATCGCCATCCTGCCGCACACCATCGCGCACGGCCTGCCGGCGGGCTTTGCCCGGCGCGTGGCCCGCAACACGCAGCTCGTCATGGCGCGCGAAAGCCATCTCGACCATGTCGCCGACCCCGCCTTCGGCTCCGGCGGCATCGAGGCGCTGACCGACGCGCTGTGCGAGGCGGCCTGGCAGGAATTCACGCAGATCGAGACCGAGGGGGGCGTGCTGGCCAGCCTGCGGGACGGCCACATCCAGCGCCGCGTGATCGCGGCGCGGGACGCGCGCCTCCATGCCTACCGGGACGGCGCGCGCGCCATCGTCGGCACCACGCTGCATCCAGCCCGACGGGAAGAACCGGTCGAGACGCTCGCCGCCGAGCGGCGGCCCGACCCCAGCGAGGGCGTGGTCTTCTGCGAGGCGCTGCCGGCCTTGCGCATCGATGAGGCGATCGGAGAGGCACCATGATCCCCGACTTCAGCCGCATGGCCTGGGCCGCCCCCCATATCGCCCCCGCCACGGCCGAAGGGCTGTGGCAGACGCCGGAAGGCATCCCGGTCAAGCGGCTCTATGGCGGGCAGGACCTCGAGGGGCTTGCCGCGCTCGACACATGGCCCGGCCTGCCGCCCTTCGTGCGCGGCCCCTACCCCACCATGTATATCCAGCAGCCGTGGACGATCCGCCAATATGCCGGCTTCTCCACGGCAGAGGAATCCAACGCGTTCTATCGCCGCAACCTCGCCGCCGGCCAGAAGGGGCTTTCCATCGCCTTCGACCTGGCCACCCACCGCGGCTACGACAGCGATCATCCGCGCGTGGCCGGCGATGTCGGCATGGCGGGCGTGGCCATCGATTCCATCCTCGACATGCGCCAGCTCTTCGACGGCATCCCGCTCGGCGAGATGACCGTGTCGATGACCATGAACGGCGCGGTGCTGCCGGTGTTGGCACTCTACATCGTGGCGGCCGAGGAACAGGGCGTGGCGCAGAAGGACCTCGCCGGCACCATACAGAACGACATCCTCAAGGAATTCATGGTTCGCAACACCTACATCTATCCGCCGAAACCCTCGATGCGGATCGTGGCGGACATCTTCTCCTACACTTCGCGGCATATGCCGAAGTTCAACTCCATCTCCATCTCCGGCTACCACATGCAGGAGGCCGGGGCGACGGCGGACCTGGAGCTCGCCTACACGATTGCCGACGGCATCGAATATGCGCGCGCCGGCGTGGCGGCCGGGCTCGACATCGACAAGTTCGCGCCGCGGCTCTCCTTCTTCTGGGCCATCGGCATGAACTTCTTCATGGAGGTGGCCAAGCTGCGCGCCGCGCGGCTGATCTGGTCGCAGCTCATGCAGAAGAATTTTTCGCCGAAGGACCAGCGCTCGCTGTCGCTGCGCACGCATTGCCAGACCTCGGGCTGGTCGCTAACGGCGCAGGACCCGTACAACAACATCATACGCACCATGGTGGAAGCGATGGCCGCCACGCAAGGGCACACGCAGTCGCTGCACACCAATTCCTTCGACGAAGCGCTGGCGCTGCCCACCGACCATTCGGCGCGCATCGCCCGCAACACCCAGATCGTGCTGCAGAGAGAAAGCGGCACTACCCGCATCATCGACCCGTGGGGCGGCTCGGCCTATGTCGAGCGGCTCACCCACGATCTCGCCGCGCGCGCCATGGATCATATCGAGGAGGTGGAGAGGCTGGGCGGCATGGCGGCAGCGGTGGAAAAGGGCATCCCCAAGCTGCGCATCGAGGAGGCGGCCGCCCGCACGCAGGCGCGCATCGATGCCGGCGAGCAGGTGCTGGTGGGGGTCAACGCCTTCCGCCCGGACAAGGACATCGAGGTCGACGTGCTCAAGATCGACAATGCCGAGGTGCGCGCCCGGCAACTGTCCAAGCTCCAGCAATTGAAGGGCACCCGCGACGTGAGCGCGGTGGAAGGCGCGCTCGATGCGCTGACCGAGGCAGCGCGCGGCGACCTCAACCTGCTGGAATTCGCCATCCGCGCAGCGCGGGCCAAGGCGACGGTGGGCGAGATTTCGCTGGCGCTGGAAAAGGCGTTCGGCCGTCACGTCGCCTCGGTGCGCACCATTTCGGGCGTCTACCGCAAGGAGTTGGGCGAAAACAAGGGCGTCGACCGGCTGGAGCAGAAGCTCGCCGCCTTCGAGAAGAAGACCGGCACCCGGCCCCGCATCCTGGTGGCCAAGATGGGCCAGGACGGCCACGACCGCGGCCAGAAGGTCATCGCCACCGCCTTCGCGGATCTCGGCTTCGACGTGACCGTGGGCGCCATGTTCCAGACGCCGGAGGAGATCGCGAAGCTGGCCGCCGACAACGACGTACATGTCGTCGGCGCCTCCTCGCTGGCCGCCGGCCACCTGACGCTGATCCCCGAATTGCGCGACGCGCTGAAGAAGCTCGGCCGCGACGACATATTGATCGTGGCGGGCGGCGTCATCCCGCCGCAGGATTTCGAGGCGGTGCTGGCTGCGGGCGCGGCCGAGATCTTCCCGCCCGGCACGGTCATCCCCGAAGCGGCGGAACGGCTGCTGGACCGGCTGATGGCGTAAGGTTCCGTGTATCTGATAAAAGACCTTGTCGAACGCGAAATTGCATCATGCGAAAGCTTGGCTAGGGTCAGGGCCTGTTAATTTGGCTGGAATGGTCGGAGCGGATTTGTGCGGATGCGCGAAGGGCGACGCGTCTCCGTACATGACCGACGAGTTTCGAGAACAGATCGAAGTCGCGAAGAAACATCTCGCACCTTACACGACAGTGGAGGATGCAAAGCACAAGAGACAGTAGGTCTCAGCCGGCGGGCCGGATGGCTACCGCTCTATCCGTGCCCCGTAATCTCCCATTCCTTGCCGTTGACCGTCACCACGTCGCCGACCGAGCGGCCGAACAGCGCACGCGCCATGGGCGAGACGTGGCTGATCGAGCCCTTCCCCGGATCGGCCTCGTCCTCGCCGGCGATAAGCCAGGACGCCCTGGCTCCGTCCTCGGCCTCCAGCTCCACCGTCATGCCGAAGCGGACCACCTCGCTGTCCGGTTCCGGCACGGAAAGCTCCGCGCTCTCGCGGCGCGCGGTCCAGTAGCGCAGGTCGCGCGATATCATGGCGATGCGCTCCCGGTCGCCGTCGCCATCCGTCCCCGCCTTGGCCAGCGCCTCGCGCAAGGCTGCCAGTTCGGCGTCGATCATCGCCAGCCCCGTCTGCGTGACCAGGTTGCGGTGAGGGCTTATCGGCCGCTCGGCGATGCCGGCAACGGCGTTTTCGCTATCTTCTTCGCGGGTAAAGGCTCTGCTCATGGTTCAAGCTTAGGCTCCCTGCGGCAGCATCTCAAGCCGGGCCGCGCACGCGCTGCGTCCGGTATGCTTCCTGCTTGATCCTGCCAGGAAAAAAGGAGCCCGTGCCAATGCTGAACAGACGCAGGCTTGTCGCCGGAGCAGCCGCCTTCGCGGCCGCCGGTTTCCTGCACCAAGGGGCCGCCAGCGCCGCCAAGCGCGGCGGGATCGACGCCACCGGGCTCGGCCTGCGGCCGGACGCGGCCGACGACCAGGGCAAGGCCTTCGGCAGGATGCTGCGCGAGGCGGCCGCGCGCGACCAGCCCGTCTTCCTGCCGCCCGGGACCTATGTCGTCTCCGGCCTGACGCTGCCGCCGCGCGTGCGGCTTTCGGGCGTGCCGGGCGCCACCCGCATCGTCCTTGGCGGCGGCCATCTGATGCTGGCGCGAAACGCCGAGCATATCGAGCTTTCGGGCCTGACCTTCGACGGCGCGATGCGGCCGATCGAGGGCGAGGCGCAGGGCCTGCTGGACCTGCGCGGCGTCGCGCATCTGGCGGTCGACGAATGCCGCATCCTCGCCTGCGCGGGCAACGGGCTGGTGGTCGAGCGCACGGCGGGCCGTGTCGAGCGCTGCCTTTTCTCGGGCGCAACCGACGTCGGCCTATGGTCGGTCGATGCGGCGGGGCTGACGATTTCCGGCAACACCGTTTCCGACTGCGGCAATGGCGGCATCCTGGTGCACCGCCGGCAGGCGGGGGAGGACGGCACCATCGTCACCGGCAACCGCATCGCAGGCATAGCCGCGCGCGCCGGCGGCACCGGCCAGCATGGCAACGGCATCAATGCCTTCCGCGCCGGCAACGTCGTCATTTCCGGCAATGTGGTCGCCGACTGCGCCTTCTCGGCCATCCGCGCCAACGGTTGCGACAACGTGCAGATCGGCGGCAACACCTGCCTGCGCTCCGGCGAGACCGCGCTTTACTGCGAATTCGCCTTCGAGGGTGCCGCGATCGCCAACAACATCGTCGACGGCGCCGCCAACGGCATCGCCATCGTCAACTTCAACGAGGGCGGGCGCATGGCCACCTGTTCCGGCAATGTCGTCCGCAACCTTTCGGCCGCCGGCCCCTATCCGCCGGAAGGGCCGGGCTTCGGCACCGGCATCTGCGCGGAGGCCGACACCGCGGTCACCGGCAATGTGGTGGAGAACGCGCCGCTCTACGGCATCCAACTCGGCTGGGGCCCCTATCTGCGCAACGTGATCGTCACCGCCAACATCGTCCGCAAGGCCGGGACGGGCATCGCCGTCTCGGTGGTGGAGGGCGCAGGCGCGACGATCATTGCCGACAACGTCATCGACGGCACGCTGAAGGGCGCGATCCTGGGCCAGCGCTGGGCCGAGCCGGTCACTGCCGACCTCGCCCTGACCGGCAATGCCGGCTACGCCCACCTGACCATCGAGCGCAACCGCGCAAGCTGACGGTCAGGCCAGCGGGGGCGAAGGTCGCAGTGCGCCAACTTTTGCGCCGACGCGGTTGCCGATGGGCGGATTGGCCAGCCCAGCCAGCCGCGCCGCCACCGCCTCGTCCTTGGAAAGCAGCTTCGCCAGCACCGAGGCGACCATGACCTCGGCGCCGCGGCCGGCACCGTCGTCGCATTTCAGCGCGATGCCGAACCCAAGCTCGGGAAGGGCTGCGCAATAGACGCCCTCGGCGCCGGTCTTGGCGAAGATACGGCCCGGCGCGGCCTGCATCAGCGCCACATCGGCCTTGCCGGTGCCGGAAACCAGAAACGGCTCGGCCATGCAGGCGGCAAGCAGCCTTTTCGCCGCTTTCGCGCGCTCCGGGCCGAGGCCCACGCCCGTCGCCATCCTGGCGAAGCCTCGCGCCAGGCTTTTCAGCGGCACGGCATAGGTGGGAATGGAGCAGCCGTCGATGCCGCGGTTTTCCTCGCCATGCGCCGCGCCGGTCACGGAAGCGAGCGCCTCTCGCACGCGCTCCTGCGCGGCATGGGCGGGCCTGACGTAGCCGGCATGGGCTTCGCCGGCATGGCCGCAGGTGCACAGGAAGCCGGAATGCTTGCCAGAGCAATTGTTGTGGAGCTGGTTCGGGCTTCCGCCGCCGCGCGCCAGCGCGATCGTCGCGTCATGGTTGGAAGGCCAGTGCGTGCCGCATTCCAGTGCGGCCTCGTCGAGCCCGGCCTTGGCCAGCATGGCGCGCGCCAGTTCCACATGCGCCGGCTCGCCCGAATGCGAGGCGCAGGCCAGCGCCAGCTCACGTTCGCCGAAGCCGTAGGCATCAGCCGCGCAGGTCTCAACCAGCGGCAACGCCTGGATAGCCTTCACCGCCGAGCGCGGGAAGACCGGACGGTCGGTGTCGCCGATCTCCCAGACCGGATTGCCGTCGGCGTCACAGACAGCCACCGCACCCCGATGCGCGCTTTCCACCGAGGCACCTCGCAGCACCTCCACGAGAACCGGATTGGCCATGTGCCCGTGCCCCTCTACCGCGTCCCGTCTACCTTATCCGATCGAGGATCGACACGTAATTGGCGACCGCGGCACCGCCCATGTTGAAGATGCCGCCGAGCTTGGCGCCGGGCACCTGGATGCCGCCGGCCTCGCCAACGAGCTGCATGGCGGTGAGTACATGCATGGAAACGCCGGTGGCGCCAATGGGATGGCCCTTGGACTTCAGCCCGCCGGAGGGGTTGACCGGCAGCTTGCCGTCCTTGGCGGTGTAGCCTTCCAGCGCGAGCTTTGCGCCCTGCCCGGGCCTTGCCAGGCCCATGGCCTCGTATTCGATCAGCTCGGCGATGGTGAAGCAGTCATGCGTCTCGACGAAGGACAGGTCGTCCAGCGTCACGCCCGCCTTCTTCAGCGCCCGCGCCCAGGCCTGCTCGCAACCCTCGAACAGAAGAATGTCGCGTTTCGACATCGGCAGGAAGTCCTGCACATGCTCGTTGGCGCGGAAAGCAACCGCGCGACGCATGGACAGCGCCGTGTCGGCATCGGTGAGCACCAGCGCGGCGGCGCCGTCGGAAACCAGCGAGCAGTCCGTGCGCTTCAGCGGCCCGGCGACGAAGGGGTTCTTCTCGCTCTCTTGGCGGCAGAAATCGAAGCCGAAATCCTTGCGCATCTGGGCGTAGGGGTTGTCGACGCCGTTCTTGTGGTTCTTGGCCGCGATCATCGCCAGCGCGTCCGACTGGTCGCCATGGCGCTGGAAATAGGCCTGCGCGATCTTGCCGAACACGCCGGCGAAGCCGGCCGGCGTGTCGCCGTCCTCCGGCAGGTAGGACGCCTTCAAGAGGTTCTTGCCGATCTCGGGGCCTGGCGTGGTCGTCATCTGCTCGGCACCCACCACCAGAACGACACGCGAGCCGGCGCCCACGGCGCGGATGCCCTGCCGCACGGCAGCGGAACCGGTCGCGCAGGCGTTCTCCACCCGCGTCGCCGGCTTGAAGCGCAGGCGGTCGTCGGTCTGCAGCACCAGGCTGGCAGTGAAGTCCTGCGGCGAGAAGCCGGCATTGAAATGGCCGAGCACGATCTCGTCCACGTCGTCCGGGCCGATGCCGGCATGCTCCAGCGCTTCCGCCGCCACCTTGGTGATCATGCCTTCCAGCGTCTCGCCTTCCAGCTTGCCGAAGCGCGAATGCGCCCAGCCGACGATGCATGCGGTCATAGATTTTCCTCCAGGTGAATTGGCCCGCCGCGCGGGCGTCATCCCCAAGATGGACATCCGAGCCGGCGCAGTAAAGGGAAGTTTTTGCATTGCAGCATAACTGGCGCCGGTTTTTTATTGATTGACGGGTCAATAAAAAATAATCTCAGCCGCGAAGGAGCCGGAAAAATGCCGAAAGTCGGAATGGAACCGCTGCGCCGCAAGGCACTCATCGACGCCACGATCTCGGCAATCGGCGAGCGCGGCTCGCTCGACGTCACCATGTCGGAGATCGCCGGCCGCGCCGGCGTGTCGTCGGCGCTGGCGCATCACTATTTCGGCGCCAAGGACGATCTGCTGCAGGCCACCATGCGCCACCTGCTCTCCGAATTGGGCGCGGACGCGCGCGCCGCTCTGCGCGCAGCGGCTACGCCGCATCAACGCGTGCTCGCGCTGATTGCCGTGAACTTTTCCGACAAGCAGTTCCAGGCGGAGACCATCGCCGCATGGCTGGCCTTTTATGTCGAGGCGCAGAAGTCGCCGGCAATGCGCCGGCTGCTGCGCATCTATGCACGCCGCCTGCATTCGAACCTGATGAGCGGCCTTGTCCGCCTGATGCCTCGCAGGCAGGCCGACCAGGTCGCCGATGGCATCGCGGCCCTGATCGACGGCTTCTACATCCGCCGGGCACTGAAGGACGGCGCGCCGAACGCGGCAAGCGCCGTCGCCGTGATCGAGGACTATCTCGAAATCAAGCTTGTCCAGCAGAAAGCCGACAGATGAGCCTTCGCCCCAACATTCTCATCATCATGGTCGACCAGTTGAACGGCAAGCTGTTCCCCGACGGCCCGGCCGAATTCCTGCATGCGCCGAACCTGAAGGCGCTGGCCGCCCGCTCAGCGCGCTTTTCCAGCAACTACACCGCCTCGCCACTTTGCGCGCCCGGCCGCGCCTCCTTCATGAGCGGGCAGTTGCCGTCGCGCACCGGCGTCTACGACAACGCCGCCGAGTTCGCCTCCTCGATCCCCACCTTCGCACACCATCTGCGCGCGGCCGGCTATCACACCGCCCTTTCGGGCAAGATGCATTTCGTCGGCCCCGACCAGTTGCACGGCTTCGAGGAGCGGCTGACCACCGACATCTACCCGGCGGATTTCGGCTGGACGCCCGACTACCGCAAGCCGGGCGAGCGCATCGACTGGTGGTACCACAATCTCGGCTCGGTCACCGGCGCGGGCGTGGCCGAGATCACCAACCAGATGGAATACGACGACGAGGTCGCCTTCCTCGCCGCCCAGAAGCTCTACGATTTTTCGCGGGCCTCGGACGATCCCGGCCGCCGCCCCTGGTGCCTGACCGTCTCCTTCACCCATCCGCACGATCCTTACGTGGCGCGCCGTCAATATTGGGACCTCTACGAGGACTGTGCCGAACTGGAGCCCGAGGTCGGCTTCATCCAAGGGGACAAACAGGACCCGCACTCGCAGCGGCTCTATCTGGCCAGCGACTATGACAGCTTCGACATCCGGCCCGAGCAGGTGCTTCGCTCACGCCGCGGCTATTTCGCCAACGTCTCCTATCTCGACGACAAGGTCGGCGAATTGCTTTCGGTGCTCGAACGCACCCGCATGCTCGATGACACGCTCGTCCTGTTCTGCTCCGACCACGGCGACATGCTGGGCGAGCGCGGGTTGTGGTTCAAGATGAGCTTCTTCGAGGGCTCGGCGCGCGTGCCGCTGATGATGGCGGGCAAAGGCATCGCGCCCGGCCTGATTGCGGCGCCGACCTCCAACCTCGACATCTGCCCGACGCTCTGCGACCTGGCCGGCATCGACATCGCCGCCATCATGCCGTGGACCGACGGCCAGTCGCTGAAGCCCCTGATGGACGGCAAGCCGCGCGGCGAGCCGGTGCTGATGGAATATGCGGCGGAAGGTTCCTATGCGCCGCTGGTGGCGATCCGCGACGGCAGACACAAGTTCGTGCATTGCGAGATCGATCCGCCGCAACTGTTTGATCTGGAATCCGATCCGCTGGAGCTGACCAACCTCGCCGCCGACCCCGCCCATGAAGCGCTGGTCGCGGACTTCATGGAAAAGGTGCGGGCGCGCTGGGACATGGCCGCCTTCGACGCCGCCGTGCGCCAGAGCCAGGCCCGGCGCTGGGTGGTCTACCCGGCGCTGCGCAACGGCGCCTACTTTCCCTGGGACTTCCAGCCGCTCCGGCAGGCTTCCGAGCGCTACATGCGCAACCACATGGACCTCAATGTGCTGGAAGAGCAGAAGCGCTTTCCGAGGGGGGAATAGGCATGGCGGAAGCCGATTTCGTCATCATCGGGTCCGGCTCGGCGGGTGCGGCCATGGCCTACCGGCTGTCGGAAGACGGCAAGCACTCGGTCATCGTCATCGAATATGGCGGCACCGACATCGGCCCGCTGATCCAGATGCCATCGGCGCTGTCCATCCCGCTCAACATGGCGCGCTACGACTGGGGCTTTTCCAGCGAGCCAGAGCCGCATCTGGGCGGGCGCGTGCTGGCTACGCCGCGCGGCAAAGTGCTGGGCGGCTCGTCCTCGATCAACGGCATGGTCTATGTGCGCGGCCACGCGCATGATTTCGACCACTGGGCCGAGGAAGGCGCTGCCGGCTGGAGCTATGCCGACGTGCTGCCCTACTTCAAGCGCATGGAGCATTCGCATGGCGGCGAGGACGGCTGGCGCGGCACCAAGGGGCCGCTGCATGTGCAGCGCGGCAGGCGCGCCAATCCGCTCTACGCCGCCTTCATCGAGGCCGGGCTGCAGGCCGGCTTCGAGACGACCGACGATTATAACGGCTCCAAGCAGGAAGGTTTCGGGCCGATGGAGCAGACCATCCATCTCGGCCGCCGCTGGTCGACCGCAAACGCCTATCTGCGCCCCGCGCTGAAGCGGCAAAACGTGCGCCTGGTCAACGGCTTCGCGCGGAAAATCGTCATCGAGAATCAACGCGCCACCGGCGTCGAGATCGAGGCGCGCGGCAAGATCGAGGTGGTGAAGGCGCGGCGCGAGGTGATCGTGGCCGCCTCCTCGATCAATTCGCCCAAGCTGCTGATGCTGTCGGGCATCGGTGCCGCGCAGCATCTGAGGGACAACGGGATCGCCGTGGTCGCGGACCGGCCCGGCGTCGGCGCCAATTTGCAGGACCATCTGGAACTCTACATCCAGCAGGAATCCACCCAGCCGATCACGCTGAATTCCGTGCTCAACCCCTTCTCCAAGGCGCTGATCGGCGCGCAATGGCTGTTCTTCAAGAGCGGACTGGGCGCCACCAATCATTTCGAGGCCGCCGCCTTCGTGCGGTCGGCGGCCGGCATTGACTATCCCGATATCCAGTACCACTTCATCCCCGCAGCCGTGCGCTATGACGGCAAGGCGGCAGCGAAGTCGCACGGCTTCCAGGCCCATGTCGGCCCGATGCGCTCGAAGTCGCGCGGCGCGGTCACGCTGCGCTCGCCCGACCCGAACGAAAAGCCGCTCATCCGCTTCAACTACATGTCTCACCCGGACGATTGGGCCGAGTTCCGCCACTGCATCCGCCTCACCCGCGAGATATTCGGCCAGGCCGCCTTCGATCCCTATCGCGGCGAGGAGATTTCGCCCGGCCGCCATGTGCAGACCGATGCTGAGTTGGACGCCTTCATCCGCGACCACGCCGAAAGCGCGCTGCATCCGTGCGGCACCTGCCGCATGGGCCGCAAGGACGACCGGACTGTGGTGGTGGACCCGGAATGCCGCGTCATCGGCGTGGAAGGATTGCGGGTGGCCGATTCCTCGATCTTCCCGCGCATCACCAACGGCAATCTGAACGCGCCCTCGATCATGACCGGCGAGAAGGCGTCCGATCACATTCTCGGCCGCGCACCGCTCGCGCCTTCCAACCAGGAGCCATGGATCAACCCGCGCTGGCAGGCGAGCGACCGGTGAAGTCGGAGTGCGGTATGCTACAATGCGCTGCCACACAATGCGCTGCCCCACAATGCGCTGCCAATGTGAAAGGAACCCGATGAAAGCCCAGCCCAAGGCATCGCACTATATCAACGGCCGCTTCGTGGAGGACGAGCAGGGCGCGCCGCTGCCCGTCATCTATCCGGCGACCGGCGAAACCATCGCCATGCTGCATTCGGCAACGCCCAACGTCGTGGAACTGGCGGTCGAGGCCGCGCGCGCGGCGCAGGGTGCCTGGGCACGGCTGAAGCCGGTGGAGCGCGGGCGCATCCTGCGCCGGGCCGCCGACCTGCTGCGCGCCCGCAACGCCGAACTGGCGCGGCTGGAGACGCTCGACACCGGCAAGGCACTGCAGGAAACGCTGGTGGCCGACGCACCCTCGGCTGCCGATTGCCTCGAATATTTCGCCGGCGCCATCGCCGCCTACAATGGCGACTTCATCGATCTCGGCGGCCCCTTCGCCTATACGCGGCGCGAGGCGCTGGGCGTGTGCGTCGGCATCGGCGCCTGGAACTATCCGATCCAGATCGCCGGCTGGAAGTCGGCGCCGGCGCTGGCCATGGGCAACTCCATGGTGTTCAAGCCCTCGGAAAACACCCCGCTTTCCGCGCTCGCCCTGGCCGAGATCTACACCGAGGCCGGCCTTCCGGACGGGCTGTTCAACGTCGTGCAGGGCTATGGCGACGTCGGTGCCGCGCTGGTCGAGCACGACGTCGTGGCCAAGGTTTCCGTCACCGGCTCGGTGCCGACCGGCCGCAGGGTTCTGTCCCTTGCCGGCTCGAAGATGAAGCACGCCACCATGGAGCTCGGCGGCAAGTCGCCGCTCATCGTCTTCGACGACGCCGACCTGGAAAACGCCGTCGGCGGCGCGATGCTCGGCAATTTCTACTCCACCGGCCAGGTGTGCTCCAACGGCACCCGCGTCTTCGTGCAGAAGGGCCTGCACGAGCGCTTTGTCGAGCGCCTGGTGGAGCGCACCAAGAAAATCCGGGTCGGCGATCCGCTCGATCCCGACACCCAGATGGGACCGCTGATCAGCAAGACCCAGCACGACAGGGTTGTCGACTATATCCGAATCGGCAGCGAGGAAGGGGCAACGCTTGCCTGCGGCGGCAACGTGCCCGCGTTGCAGGGCTTCGACGGCGGCTGCTTCGTCGAGCCCACCGTCTTCACCGGCGTGACCGACGACATGCGCATCGCGCGCGAGGAAATCTTCGGGCCGGTGATGAGCGTGCTGTCCTTCGATAGCGAGGACGAAGTGATCGAGCGCGCCAACGCCACCGAATTCGGGCTGGCGGCGGGCGTCTTCACCCGCGATCTGCCGCGCGCCCACCGGGTGATTTCCGAGTTGCAGGCCGGCACCTGCTGGATCAACGCCTACAATCTCACCCCGGTGGAGATGCCCTTCGGGGGCGTCAAGCAGTCGGGAATCGGGCGAGAGAACGCGCTTGCCGCGCTTTCCCACTATTCGCAGCTCAAGGCCGTCTATGTCGAGACGGGAGACGTCGACAGCCCCTATTGACGCAAAGCGGCAACCGACCGCCGCGTGCGGCGCTGCGGCATCGAGGCCATGGAGAAATTCCGGTTTCGCAGTGCCATTCCCGCTTGCAGGAACGAGGCGCGGCGGCTATAAGCCCGCCGTCTGGTCGCGGAGTGTAGCGCAGTCTGGTAGCGCACATCGTTCGGGACGATGGGGTCGCAGGTTCAAATCCTGCCACTCCGACCAGAAGACCCAACTTCCAGACAGACGCGCTTCAATAAGCCGGCACGGTTGTGCCTGCCTTGGCGTCGGTTGCCGCCGCGAGCCGCGCCTGCGCGCGCGCCCTCAGGCCGGCGGCGAACCCTGATGGATCGCGTTCCTTACCTCGGCGCGGAATTGCGGCGTGTCCTTTCCGCCATGCACCGCGACGGCGTGCTGCACCGCGGCGTTTATCAGTTCCTCCTCATTGTCGGCCGATATGGCGACGGTGCATTTCATCTCGCTCGGGAATTCCCGGCAGTCGATATATTTGCGTGCCATCTTCTTCCTCCCGCTGGTCAACGAAGTTGAAGGCCTCGATCGGCACCTGGCGAAACCGGCCAGGACAAAGCATTTGTCGGCGTGCGGCAGGCGTAACGGTCAAAATCCGCAACCGAAACTTTGGCGAACCGGGCCGCATCCCCGCCCCTGTTGGCACCGCCTCAATCCATGCCGATCAGCGCGGAAGCCTACGCCCAAGCGCCCGGCGCGACAAATGGCAAAAAGCGCATCCTCGCTGCCAAGCCATGCATATGCCGCTTGGCCCAAAAGCCACACCATGCACGCACATACACCTTTTGGTTGCATATTCCCTTGAGGATTTCTGCAGCAGTCCGGGCCAGACTGATGGCATGAAGAATGTCTTTGGATCAAGCCGAGAAGGGCAATCTTTCACTGCGGACGACGACGCCGCCACGGCGGTGGAATTTGCCATGTTGGTGCCGATCTTCATCCTTCTCATACTCGGAATGGTTGCATACGGCATCTATTTCGGCGCCAGCCACTCCGTCCAGCAGATTGCCGCCGACGCAGCACGCACCGCCATTGCCGGGGAGACGACGGCCGAACGCCGCACGTTGGTGGAGGCTTTCGTCGCCGCCAATGCCGGAACCTATCCGTTCGTGGATCCGAACAAGCTGACCGCGGATGCCCGCGACAGCGTCGCCGACCCCAACCAGTTCGACGTTTCGGTGCGCTACGACGCGCGCAATCTGCCGATCTGGAACCTGCTGGCCGGACTGCCGATGCCGGACGTCACCATTTCCCGAACGTCCACGATCCGCATGGGAGGTCTATGATGCAGCATCCCGTTCGTGCCGGCGATGGCTTGATGCGACGGCTTGCCGGCGACCGCCGGGGAAATTTCGCGGTCATGACGGCGCTGACCGCGCCTGTGGCGCTGCTTTTGACGGCCTTTGCCGTGGACGAGGGATCGCTGTTCACCGAACGGCGCGAGGCGCAGGCGCTGGCCGACCTGGCCGCGATCGCCGCAGCCGCCAATATCGGCAAGGCCGAGGCCGCGGCGCTGGCGACGCTGAAGGCCAACGGCATGGCCGCCCCGACGCTGCAGGGCTCCGGCGACCCCCTCGACGTGACCGGCGGCAAGGTGTCGGTGAAGGTCGTGCGCGGCCGCTATGTCACCGGCCCCGGCACCAGCGCCGGGCAACGGTTTTCCGCCACCGCCGACCCGCCATTCAACGCGGTCGAAGTGTCGATGCACAAGACCGGGACGCTGTTCTTCGGCGGCGCCTTCATGGACCCGCCCGTCATCGGCGTGAAGGCGGTGGCCGCCGCCACGCCGCAGGCCGCCTTCTCCATCGGCTCGCGGCTTGCCGATGTCGACACCAAGGAGAGCCCTCTTCTGAACAGCCTTCTCGGCGGCCTGCTGGGCACGAGCATCTCGCTGCAGGCGATGGACTACAAGGCGCTGCTCAACACCGATATCGAGGTCCTGTCTTTCCTCGACGTGCTGGCAACCCGCCTCAACCTCACCGCAGCCTCCTATTCCGACGTGCTCGCCACGCAGGCGACCGTCGGTCAGATCGCCGGCGCGATGGCTCATGTGCCGGGCCTGGATTCGACGAGCCGGCTGGCGCTCGAGACTCTGGCCGCGAACGCGTCGGCCACCGCCGCGCTCCCGCTGACCAAACTCATCGACCTCGGCAATGTCGGGAAACTGGCGCTCGGGCAAAAGCCGCCGGGCCTGGTCGTGGCGGCCGGCGCGCTCGACATGCTGATGGCGGCGGCCGTGGTGGCCAACGGGTCGCGGCAGATCGATCTTGGGGCCGGCATCGCCCTTCCCCCGCTGGCGAACATGCAGTTGAAGGTTGCCGTGGGCGAGCCGCCGCAGTCGTCCCCCTGGTTCAGGGTCGGCCAACAAGGCGCCCTCGTGCGCACCGCGCAGACCCGCATCAAGCTGACGGCGGACGTCGCGATCGGCAATTCCAACCCCGTGGCCGGACTGAACTTGGCGTCCGTCTCGCTGCCGATCAACGTCGAACTGGCCTATGGCGAGGCCGAGATCACCGACATTTCCTGCCCGACCGGGCGCCCCGAAAGCCGCAAGGTGACGATCGCGGCGCGGCCGGGACTCGCGTCCCTGAAGCTTGCACGCAACGACAGCGCGAACTTCGGCGACTTCACCAGGCCGCAATCGTTCGGCGATGCGCAGATCGCCAAGGCGGCGGTGGAACTGAAGCTGCTCGGCATCACCGTGCTCAAGCTTCCGCTGGTCGAGGTGTCCGGACGTTCGGAAGTGGACATCGGCAATACGGCGAAGCAGACGCTGGTCTTCAACGATGCCGATATTGCGGCCAAGAAGATCAAGACCGTGACGACCAGCGACTACACCCAGTCGCTGACCACTTCGCTGCTCGACAGGCTCGACCTGCATGTCAGCGCCGTCGGCTTGCCGCTGAGCTTCCTCGACGATGTGCTCAATCTGGTCAAGCCTCCCGTCATCGCCGTGCTGCGCACCGCAACGGCGCCGGTGGACAAGCTGCTCTACAACCTGCTCAAGACATTGGGGATCGGGCTCGGGCAGGCAGACGTGCGTGTCACCGGCGCCACCTGCGGCCGCTCCGTGCTGGTGCAGTAGAGGCTAGCCGAGCCGCGCGACAACGTGGCCGAGCGGGCCGAACGACAGTCGTTCTGCGCCGGAAACTGCGTGACTTGCGAAGAGCGCGGATTGAAGCGGCCGCACTCCCGAGGGCAGTGCCCATTCCACCGCCTCCCCGGAAAAATTGAACAGGCACAGCAGCCTTTGCCCGTCCGCCTCGCGCAGGAAGGCGAGAACGTCGCCTTGCGCTTCAAGGAAGCGGATCGATCCGGACACCAGAGCGGGATACGCCCTGCGCAGCATAAGCATGTCCCGGTAGCGCGCCAGCACCGAGTCCGGGGCGGCATTCTGCACGTCCACGGCGCGGGCGCGATGCTCGGCCGGGATCGGCAGCCACGGCTTTCCGGTCGAGAAACCGGCATTTTGCGCCTGCGCCTCCCACACCATCGGCGTGCGGCAGCCGTCGCGGCCCTTGAAGCCTGGCCAGAACCGGATGCCGTAGGGATCGCGCAGATCCTCGAAGGCAAGCTCTGCCTCGGTCAGGCCCAGTTCCTCGCCCTGGTAAAGGCAGATCGAACCGCGCAGGCAGCACATCAGCGCGATCGCGAACCCCGCCACGGCGTCGGTGTCGCCGCCGGGCGGCGTCCATCGGCTGACATGGCGCACCACGTCGTGATTGGAGAAGGCCCAGCATACCCAGCCGTCCGGCGCCGCCTGCTCGAACGCCTCCACGCAGCGCCGCACATGGGCGGCCGAAAATTGCGGACCCAGCAGGTCGAACGTGTAGCACATGTGGAGCTTGTCGCCGCCGGAGGTGTAGGCGGCCAGCGTTTCGAGCGAGCGCGTCTCGTCGCCCACCTCGCCGACGGCGGCGCGGCCTTCATATTCGTCCAGCAGCGCGCGGAACCGGCGCAGGAAAGCGAGGTTCTCCGGCCGCGTCTTGTCGAACAGGTGCTCCTGATAGAGGTAGGGATTTGTTTCGACATTGGTGCCGGCGACGCTCTCGGGCAGCGGCGGGTTGGAGCGCAGCCAGCGATCGTGGACGTAATAGTTCACCGTGTCGAGGCGGAAGCCGTCCACGCCGCGCTCCAGCCAGAATCGCACCGTGTCCAGCAAGGCGTCCTGAACGGCCGGGTTGTGGAAATTGAGGTCGGGCTGGGAGCCGAGGAAATTGTGCAGGTAGTATTGCCGGCGGGTCGAATCCCATTCCCAGGCGGGGCCGCCGAAAACGGAAAGCCAGTTGTTCGGCGCGGTGCCGTCCGGCCTGGCATCTGCCCAGACATACCAGCCGGCCTTTTCGTTGTCGCGGCTCGACCGGCTTTCCACGAACCAGGGGTGCCGGTCGGAGGAGTGCGACAGCACCTGGTCGATGATGACTTTCAGCCCGAGGCGATGGGCTTCCGCCACCAGCGCGTCGAAATCCGCAAGGGTTCCGAACATCGGGTCGACGGCGCAATAGTCCGACACGTCGTAGCCCATGTCGGCCATGGGCGAGGCGAAGAAGGGCGACAGCCATACCGCATCGACACCGAGCGAGGCGACATGGGCGAGGCGCCTGGTCGCGCCCGCGAGGTCGCCGATGCCGTCGCCGTCCGTATCCTGGAACGAGCGCGGATAGATCTGATAGATGACGCAGCCCCGCCACCAATTGCCGTCACCCGCTATCGCCATCGCTTTCCTCGATCATGAATGTCACGCTGCGGCCCGGCAGCGCCTGCGCAATATCCGGTGCGGGCTCCAGCGCCGGCATCCAGCGCCAGCCTGGCCTGGCCGGCAAGGAAAAGCGGCAGGCGCGGCGGTCGCCGTTGATCAGCACGGCGAGCCGGCCGCCTTCCGCCGTGCCCTGCCCCAGCAGCATCGTCAGCCGTCGCCGCGCCGGATCGTGCCAGGCTGCCTCGTCCATGGCCGCGCCGGTCTCCGTCAGCCAGGCCACGTCGGGCGCCTCGGCCGGACCTCCGGTGAGGAAATCCGTTTCGGCGAAGGCCGGAACCGAACGACGCAGCGCCGAAAGGGTGGCGACGAAATCCTCCAGCGTCCGGTCACGTCCGTCCCAGTCCAGCCAGGTGACGGCATTGTCCTGCGCATAGGCGTTGTTGTTTCCGCCCTGCGTGCGGCCGAACTCGTCGCCGGCCGTCAGCATGATCGCGCCGCGCGAGGCGAACAGGGTGGCCAGCAGGGCGCGCGCATCGTTCCTGCGCCGTTCGCCGATCTGCGGGTCGGCGCTGACGCCCTCTGCGCCGTTGTTCCACGACAGATTGTCGTCGTGGCCGTCGCGGTTTTCCTCGCCATTGGCCTCGTTGTGCTTGCGCCCATAGGCGACGAGATCGGCCAGCGTCATGCCGTCATGGGCGGCGATGAAATTCACGGTGCGCGTGGTGTTGCGGCCGTCACGGCCGAAAATGTCCGACGAACCTGCCAACCGCGTCGCCAGCGCGCCGACGGTGCCGGCGTCGCCGCGCCAGAAGCGGCGGCTGTCGTCGCGGAAACGGTCGTTCCATTCGAGGAAGGGCGGCGGGAAGCCGCCCAGCCGGTAGCCGCCGGGGCCGATGTCCCACGGCTCGGCGATCAGCACGAGGTCGCAAAGCAGGGGATCGGCCTGCATATCCCGCAACAGCGCGGCCTCGGGCGTGAACGCACCGCCTTCGCGCCCCAGCACCGTGGCAAGGTCGAAGCGGAAGCCGTCCACCCCGGCATGGCGCACGAAATGGCGCAGGGCGTCTAGGATCATCCGGCGCACCACGGGATGATCGCAGGCCAGCGTGTTGCCGGTGCCGGTGTCGTTGACCAGTCTTCCCGCCTCGTCGTGGCGATAATAGGCGCGCGCATCCAGGCCGCGCAGCGACAGCGTCGGGCCGAATTCGTCGCTCTCGCCGGTGTGATTGAATACGACGTCGAGGATGACGCCGATGCCGGCCGCGTGCAGCGCCTCCACCGCATGGCGCAGATCGGCGATGCCGCCGGGCGCAAGGCGCGGGTCCGGCGCCATGAAGGTGACCGGGTTGTAGCCCCACGCATTGGAAAGGCCGAGCGCCGGCAGATGCCGCTCGTCGATCCAGGCCGCCACCGGCATCAGCTCCACCGCCGAGACGCCGAGCTTCTTCAGATGCGCGACGATGGCCGGATGGGCCAGCGCACGCAGCGTGCCGCGCTCCGCCGGCGGCACGTCGGGGTGGCGCATGGTGAAGGCGCGCACGGAAAGCTCGTAGATCAGCCCGCCCGGAGAAAACAGCGGCTGCCGCGGGGCGACCGGCTCCGGCAGTGAAACAGCCAGCGATTTCGGCACCAGCGAAGCGGTGTCGCCGCCCTCGCCGCGTCGGGCGGCAAGGCGCGGGTCGCAGACGTAAGGCCGGTCGAGTGCGAGCGCATAGGGGTCGACCAGCAGCTTTTGCGGATCGAACCAAAGGCCGCGTTCGGGCGCGTACCGGCCATCGGCGCGGAAGCCGTATTTTGTCCCCGCACCGATGCCCGGCACGAAGAGTGCGTGCCCGCCCTCGCCTTCCCGCGCCAGTTCGAGCCGCTCCGTCTCGCGCTCGCCGTCGAACAGACACACCCACACACGCTCTGCCGCCCCGGACCAGGCGGCGAAGCGGACGCCTTCCGCGGTGACGACGGCGCCGAGCGGAGCGGCCCATCTCCCCCGCAAGGGGGAGATATCCCTCACGTGATCACGCTCGGCTTGTCGCGGCCGGTGTGCTTGCGGATGCCGGCGATGTCGTCGGCCGCCGCGATCAGGTCGGCCAGCGCTTCCTGCGTCTCGATGTCGTGCTTTGCCGGGTCCGCCTCATAGCGCTCGATATAAAGGCGCAGCGTCGCCCCCACCGTGCCGGTTCCCGACAGCCGCAACACCAGGCGCGAGCCGCCCTTGAACAGGATGCGGATGCCCTGATGCTCGCTCACCGAGCCGTCGACCGGGTCGTGATAGGAGAAGTCGTCGGCCTTTTCCACGGTCAGGCCGCGCACCGTCGTTGCGGGCAGCGAGGCGAGCTTGCCGCGCAATTCGTCGATCAGCGCATTGGCGCGCGAGGCCTCGACTTCCTCATAGTCGTGGCGCGAATAGTAGTTGCGCCCATAGGTGGCCCAGTGCTTCTCCACGATCTCCTTCACGCTCTCGCCGCGCGCGGCCAGGATGGAGAGCCACAGAAGCACGGCCCAAAGCCCGTCCTTCTCGCGGATGTGATTGGAGCCGGTGCCCGAGCTTTCCTCGCCGCAGATCGTGGCCATGCCGGCGTCGAGCAGGTTGCCGAAGAATTTCCACCCGGTCGGCGTCTCGTAGATGCCGATACCGAGCTTTTCCGCCACGCGGTCCGCCGCGCCGCTGGTCGGCATGGAGCGGGCGATGCCGGCAAGGCCCTTTTTGTAGGCGGGCGCCACCGTGGCGTTGGCGCAAAGCAGCGCCAGCGAATCAGAGGGCGTGACGAAGATGCCCTTGCCGATGATGAGATTGCGGTCGCCGTCGCCGTCGGAGGCGGCGCCGAAGTCGGGCGCAGCGGGGCTCATCATCTCGTCATAAAGATGCTTGGCATGGACCAGATTGGGGTCGGGGTGATGGCCGCCGAAATCCGGCAGCGGCCGGAAGTTGCGGCAGGTGCCGTCGGCTGCGCCCAGCCGGCGCTCGAATATCTCCTTGGCGTAGGGACCGGTGACGGCATGCATGGAATCGAAGCGCATGCGGAAACCCGATTCAAAAAGCCTCCGCAAGGCGTTGAAATCGAAAAGGCTTTCCATCAGCTCGGCATAATCCTTCACCGGATCGATGACCTCGATGGTCATGCCGCCGGCCTCGACGGTGCCGGGCTTGTCGATGTCGATCCCGCCGATATCGGCGATCCTGTACTGGCTGATGGTCTTCGACTTGGCGAAGATCGCGTTGGTGATCTTTTCCGGCGCCGGCCCGCCGTTCTCGACATTGTACTTGATGCCGAAATCCTCCTTCGGGCCGCCGGGATTGTGGCTGGCCGAAAGGATGATGCCGCCGAAGGCCTTGTATTTGCGGATCACGTTGGAGGCGGCGGGCGTGGACAGGATGCCGCCCTGCCCGACCATGACCTTGCCGAAGCCGTTGGCGGCGGCGATCGCCAGCACCTTCTGGATCACCTCGCGGTTGTAGAAGCGGCCGTCGCCGCCCAGCACCAGCGTCTTGCCGGCAAAACCGTCAAGCGCGTCGAAGATCGACTGGACGAAATTCTCCACATAGTTGGGCTGCTGGAACTCCGGCACCTTCTTGCGCAGGCCGGAGGTGCCGGGCTTCTGGTCGTCAAAGGGCTTGGTGGGGACTGTTCTGATCATGGCTGGGACACTCTTCTCGACAGGAGCCGGCGGTAGAGTTCAACGTATTTCGCCGCACTTCGATCCCAGGACAGGTCGGCTTTCATGCCCTGACTCTGGATCGAAGACCAGATCTTCGGCTCGGCATGCGCTTCCACCACGCGGCGCACGGCATGCAGCAGGGCATCGCCGCTGTCCGGCGCGAACTGGAAGCCGGTGGCCACGCCCGCCGCGACGGCGGCCTCGTTGGCGTCGATGATCGTGTCGGCCAGCCCGCCGGTGCGCGCGACCATGGGCACGCAGCCATAGCGCAGCCCGTAAAGCTGGGTGAGCCCGCAGGGCTCGAAGCGCGAGGGAATGACGATCGCGTCGCAGCCGCCCTGCATCAGGTGCGACAGCGCCTCGTCATAGCCGATCACGGCGCCCACACGGCCGCGATGGCGCGCGGCCGCCGCCAGCAGCGCACCTTCCAGTCCGGCATCGCCCGAACCCAGCACGGCCAGCCGCGCGCCGGCCGCCACGACCTGGTCGACGATGGAAACGAGGGTGTCTATGCCCTTCTGCCAGGTCAGCCGGCTGACCACGCACAGAAGCGGGCCGGCATCGCGTTCGAGGTCGAAGCGTCCTTCCACGGCGGCGCGGTTTTTGGCGCGCGCCTTGAGCGTCTTCGCGGAATAGGTGGCGGCCAGATGCCTGTCCGACGCCGGGTTCCACAGTTCCACATCGATGCCGTTGACGATGCCGTAGAGGTCGGCGGCGCGCAGGTTGATGAGCCCGTCCAGCCCCATGCCGAAAGCGGGCGTGCGGATTTCCTGCGCATAGGTGGGGCTGACGGTGGTGATTGCCCAGGCCGCCTGCAGGCCGGCTTTCAGGAAGCCGACGCCGCCATAATACTCGACGCCGTCCAGCGCCATCGCCGCCGCGGGCAGGCCAAGGTCGCCGAAGATGGAGGCCGCGAACCGCCCCTGGAAGGCGAGGTTGTGGACGGTGATGAGCGAGGGCACCGCGGCCGCCCTGCCGTAGCGCATATAGGCCAGCGTCATCGCCGCCTGCCAGTCGTGCGCATGCACGGCGTCGGGGGCGTAGCCGGCGACCGCGCCGGCGGCGATATCGGCGCCCGCCCGGCTCAACGCCGCGAAGCGTCGCCAGTTGTCGGGCCAGTCATGGCCGGCGGCATCGCCATAGGGTCCGCCGACGCGATCGAACAGATGCGGCGCCTCGAGCACCAGAAGATCGAGCCCCCCGGCCACGACGGCATGGACGGCCGCCTTGCCGCCAAACAGGTCCTTGTAGGCAAGCACCGCCTTCTTCCTGCCCAGGCCCTGCATGACCACCGGATAGCCGGGGAGCAGCGAGCGCACCGCCACACCCTTGGCCTTGAGCGCGAGCGGCAGCGCGCCCGCCACGTCGGCCAGGCCGCCGGTCTTGACGAGCGGGAATATCTCGGGCGTGACGGAGAGGACGTTCATTGCCGCGAGCGGAACCACCACCTCTCAGCTCCCCAGCCGGTCGATCATCGGCTGGGTGATGAGGCAGATGCCTTTTTCCGAAACGCGAAACCGCCTGGCGTCCAGTTCCGGGTCCTCGCCGACCACGAGGCCCTCGGGAATGTGCACGCCATGGTCGAGCACCGCCCGCTTCAGCCGCGCGTTGCGGCCGATATGGCAGTCCGGCAGCATCACCACCTCTTCCAGCCGGGAGTAGGAATTGACGCGCGCGCCGGTGAAGATCAGGCTGTGGCGCAGCGAGGCGCCCGAGATGATGCAGTCGCCGGCGATGAGCGAGGAGATCGCCTCGCCGCGGCGGTCTTCCTCGTCATGGACGAACTTGGCCGGCGGCGTCAGTTCGGAATAGGTCCAGATCGGCCAGTCGCGGTCGTAGAGATCGAGTTCGGGCGTGACGTCGGTGAGGTCGATATTGGCCTCCCAATAGGCGTCGATGGTGCCGACATCGCGCCAGTAGGGCAGGGTTTCCTGGGTCGAACGCACGCAGGACTTGGCGAAGCGGTGGGCCACCGCCTTGCCGCCCTTGACGATCTGCGGGATGATGTCCTTGCCGAAGTCGCGGCTGGAATTGGGGTCGGCCGCGTCCTGGCGCAGCAAGTCCATCAGGAACTTCGTGCGGAAGACATAGATGCCCATGGAGGCCAGCGCGAAATCCGGCTTGTCGGGAATGCCGGGCGGGTCGGCCGGCTTTTCGATGAAGGACAGGATGGTGTCCGCCTTGTCGACATGCATGACGCCGAAGCCGGTCGCCTCCATGCGCGGCACCTCCAGGCAACCGACGGTGACGTCCGCCCCGGCGTCGACGTGCTGGCGCAGCATCAGCTCGTAGTCCATCTTGTAGATGTGGTCGCCGGCCAGGATGATCATGTATTCGGGATTGTAGCTCTCGATAATGTCGATGTTCTGGTAGACGGCGTCGGCCGTGCCTTCATACCATTGCGTTTCGGACACACGCTGGCTGGCCGGCAGGATGTCGAAGCTCTCGTTGCGCTCGGGCCGCAGGAAATTCCAGCCGCGCTGGAGATGGCGGATCAGCGAATGCGCCTTGTACTGGGTGGCGACGCCGAGCCGCCGGATGCCGGAGTTCAGCGCGTTGGAGAGCGCGAAGTCGATGATGCGTGTCTTGCCGCCGAAATAGACGGCCGGCTTGGCGCGGCGGTCGGTCAGCTCCTTCAGGCGGCTGCCCCGCCCGCCCGCCAGCACATAGGCCATCGCTTCGCGGGCCAGCGGTTGGGGTCTCGTCGTTTGCACCATTTCAGCCTCCCTGATCCTGAAACGTCGCTCATTCAGGAACGAATTCAAGCATGATCGTGGCCAGCGGCGGAAGCAGCATCGTGGCGGCGATGTCGCCGCCCTGCCCGCGCGCCTCGACGAAGCCGCCATTGCCCTTGTCCGAGCCGCCATAGTCGGCGGCGTCGGTGTTCATGATCTCGCGCCAGCGGCCGGCCTGCGGCAGCGGAACGCGGTAGTCCTCGCGCGGCACCGGCGTGAAATTGGAGACGATCGCGATTGCGCTGGCGCCCGGCGCCCGGCGCAGCCATGCGAAGACGGAGTTCTGCTTGTCATCCACGATCAGCCAGGAAAAGCCTTCCGGCTCGCAGTCGCGCGCATGCAGCGCCGGGTGCGAGCGGTAAAGGAGGTTCAGGTCGCGCACCACCTGCCGCATGCCGCGGTGCGGGGCATGGTCGAGCAGGTTCCAGTCCAGCGAGCGCGCCTCGCTCCACTCGCGCCGCTGCGCGAACTCCTGCCCCATGAAAAGCAGCTTCTTGCCGGGATAGCCCCACATGAAGGCGTAGTAGGCACGCAGGGTCGCGAATTTCTGCCAGTCGTCGCCCGCCATCTTGGAGACCAGCGAGCCCTTGCCGTGCACCACCTCGTCATGGGAGAGCGGCAGGACGAAATTCTCGCTGAAGGCATACATCAGCCCGAAGGTCAGCTCGTCGTGGTGGAACCTGCGGTGAACCGGCTCGCGCGCCAGATAGGCCAGCGTGTCGTGCATGAAGCCCATGTTCCACTTGAAGCCGAAGCCGAGGCCGCCTTCATGGACGGGCTGCGAGACTTTTGGCCAGGATGTCGATTCCTCGGCGATGGTCACGACGCCGGGCTGGTGGCCGTACAGCTCCTTGTTCATCCGCTGCAGGAAGGCCACGGCCTCCAGGTTCTCGCGCCCGCCCTTCTCGTTGGGAAGCCATTCGCCGGCCTTGCGCGAATAGTCGAGGTAGAGCATGGAGGCCACCGCATCCACGCGCAGCCCGTCGACATGGTATTTCTCGGCCCAGTAAAGCGCGTTGTTGACGAGGAAGGACACCACCTCGCGCCGGCCGAAATTATAGATCAGCGTGTTCCAGTCAGGGTGGAAGCCCTTGCGCGGGTCGGCATGCTCATAGAGCGCCGTGCCGTCGAAACGCGCCAGCCCGTGCGCGTCCATCGGAAAATGCGCCGGCACCCAGTCGAGGATGACGCCGATGCCGGCCCTGTGGGCGCCGTCGACGAAGCGGGCAAGGCCCTCGGGCTCGCCGAAGCGCGCGGTGGGCGCGTAGAGGCCTGTCGTCTGATAGCCCCAGGACGGGTCGTAGGGGTGCTCGGAAATCGGCAGGAACTCGATATGGGTGAAGCCCATGTCGACCACATAGGGGATCAACCGGTCGGCCAGTTCGTCCCACGACAGGAAGGAGCCGTCGTCGCGGCGCTGCCACGAGCCGGCATGAACCTCGTAGATGGAGACCGGCTGGCGGCGCGGATCGGCGTTGCGCCAGAAGTCGCGATGGGCGGCGTCGCCCCATTGGTGCCGCAAGGGCGCGTCGGTGACGGAAGCGGTGGCCGGCCGCAGCTCCGAGCGGAAGGCAAAGGGATCGGCCTTGAGCGGCAGGCGGGTGCCCTGCGCGCCGATGATCTCGTATTTGTAGGGGCGGCCGGCACCGATGCCGGGCAGGAAGATTTCCCACACGCCGGTGTCCTGCCGCAAGCGCATGGGGTGCCGGCGGCCGTCCCAGCCGTTGAAGTCGCCCACCACCGACACGCGCCTGGCGTTCGGCGCCCAGACGGCGAAATGCGCGCCCGCCGCGCCTTCATGCTCGATGAGATGCGCGCCCAGCCTGTCGAAGAGCCGCAGATGCGACCCCTCTGCAATATAATAGTCGTCCATCGGGCCGAGCACCGGGCCGAAGGAGTAGGGATCGGCGACCCACCAGTCGCCACCGGCGTTCCTGGCATGGTAGCGCAGCGGCTGGCGCTTGCGGATGGAAAGCGGCCCCTCGAAGAAACCGGCATCGTCGCGCCGGGAAAGCTCGCCCGCCTCCTTGCCGGCCAGCGTCCAGGCGGTGACGGTCTCGGCGTTGGGGATGAAGCAGCGGGCGACCAGGCTGGCGCCGGCCTGCTGCACGCCCAGCACCGCGAAGGGATCGCCATGCGTGCCGGCCACGATCGCCGCCACGTCGCCGGCCGCGGCCTGCCCGGCCGGGCGGCTTTTCGCGGCGGTCACGCGTGGCCCTTTGGTCAAGCAGCGTTCCTCCCTCGACAACTGGTCGTTGCCGACCCCATGCAATCACATCAAACCGGCACGTGCCAGATGTCTTTCGCGTATTCGCGGATCGTGCGGTCAGAGGAAAACCAGCCGACGCGCGCGACATTGCGGATCGCCCTAGCCTGCCAGTCGGCGCCGTCGCGCCAGACGGCGTCCACGCCGCGCTGTGTGGCGGCATAGGCATCGAAATCGGCAGCCACCATGAACCAGTCGTGCTGGTAGAGCCCGTCCATGAGCTCGCGATAGCGCCCCGGATCGTCGGGCGAGAACACACCGGACGAGATGGCCGAAACAGCCTGCGACAGCTCGCGCGAGCCTGCGATGACCGCACGCGGATCGTAGCCGCCGGCGCGGCGCTCGGCCACCTCCTCGGCGGTCAGCCCGAAGATGAAGATGTTGTCCTGGCCGACACGCTCGCTGATCTCGACATTGGCGCCGTCCAGCGTGCCGATGGTCAGCGCCCCGTTCAGCGCGAACTTCATATTGCCGGTGCCCGACGCCTCCATGCCGGCGGTGGAGATCTGCTCGGACAAGTCCGCCGCGGGGATGAGAATCTCGGCGGCGCTGACATTGTAGTTGGGCACGAACACCACCTTGAGGAGGCCGCGCACGGCAGGATCGCGGTTCACCACCTTCGCCACGTCATTGGCCAGCTTTATGATGAGCTTGGCGTTGTGGTAGCTGGGGGCCGCCTTGCCGCCGAAGAACTTCACCCGCGGCGCCCAGTCGCGCTCGGGATGCGAACGGATCTGGTCGTAGAGCGCCACCGCGTCGAGAATGTTGAGAAGCTGGCGCTTGTATTCGTGGATGCGCTTGATCTGGATGTCGAACAGGGCCGACGGATCGACCTTGATGCCCAGCCGCTCTGCCACCAGATCAGCCAGCCGCGCCTTGTTCTGCCGCTTCACCGCCGCGAACTTCTCGCGGAAGGCGGCGTCGCCTGCCAGCGGATCGAGATCGCGGATCGCCTCGATGTCGTCGAGGAAGCGGTCGCCGATCGCCTCGCGCGCCAGCGCGGTGAGCCCCGGATTGCACTGGAACAACCAGCGCCGCGGCGTGATGCCGTTGGTCTTGTTGTTGATGCGGTCCGGATAGAGCGCATGCAAGTCGGCGAACACCGTTTCCTTCATCAGTTCCGTGTGCAGGGCCGACACGCCGTTGACGGAGTGTGACCCCACGAAGGCGAGGTTGCCCATGCGCAGGCGCCGCTCGCCGTTCTCCTCGATCAGCGAGATGCGGGCGATCTGCTCGTCGGAGAATTTTCCGGTCCGGCGCGCTTCCTTGAGCACGGCCGCGTTGATGGCGTAGGCAAGCTGCATGTGGCGCGGCAGAAGCCTCTCGAACAACGGCACGGGCCAGCTTTCCAGCGCCTCCGGCAGCAGGGTGTGGTTGGTGTAGGCAAAGGTGCGGCGGGTGATGTCCCAGGCCTGGTCGAAGCCCATGCCGTGCACGTCGATCAAAAGCCGCATGAGTTCGGGAACGGCGATTGCGGGGTGAGTGTCGTTGAGGTGAATCGCGGCCTTGTCCGGGAGCGAGGCGAGGTCGCCATAGGCGCTCAGATGCCGCTGCAATATGTCCTGCAGGGAGGCGGAGGAGAAGAAATATTCCTGCCGCAGCCGGAGTTCCTGCCCGGCCTGGTTGGAATCGGCCGGGTAGAGCACCCGCGACAGCGCATCTGCCTTGTTGCTCTCGGCCAGCGCGCCGATATGGTCGCCGGCGTTGAACCTGTCGAGCAGTATGGGGTCCACCGGCATGCCGGACCATAGCCTGAGCGTGTTGACCCGCTCCGCCCGCCAGCCGACGACCGGCGTGTCGTAGGCCACTGCCAGCACCCGCTCGCCGGGCTTCCAGACGTGGCGGTCCGGTGCCTCGTCCTCGCCGGGCAGCGATTCCACCGCGCCGCCGAAGCCGACCTCGAAGGAGCGCTCGCGGCGCTCGAATTCCCACGGATTGCCGTGGTCGAGCCAGGTTTCGGGCAGTTCCACCTGCCAGCCGTCATGGATTTCCTGCCGGAACATGCCGTTGGCGTAGCGGATGCCGTAGCCGTGGGCGGGAATGTCGACGGTGGCCATCGATTCCATGAAGCAGGCCGCCAGCCGCCCCAGCCCGCCATTGCCGAGTGCGGCGTCCGGCTCCAGCTTGGCGATCAGGTCGAGATCGACACCGAGCGAGGCGAGCGCGGCCCGCATCGTCTCCATGACGCCCATATTGGAGAAGGCGTCGCGCATCAGCCGGCCGATCAGGAACTCCAGCGACAGGTAGTAGACGCGCTTCTCGTGCTCCTCGTAGGCTTCCTTGGTCGCCTTGATCCAATGGTCGATGACGCGGTCGCGCACCACCTTGATGGAGGCCGTCAGCCAGTCATAGGGCGTGGCGACGGTGGCATCCTTGCCCACCCTGTATCTCAGGGCCTGCAGGATTTCCGCCGCGAGCACCTTTGGGTCGGGATTTTCCGGAAGCGGCTGAAGGGGTCGGATTTCCACGCGCGTATCTCTGAATCTGGCTGGGGGCCCGGCAGGCTGTCGAATCGGCTTCCATCTGGCCGTGCCCTACCATTTCGGCCCATCATGGGCGGGCGGCAAGGGCCGTTCGACCGAACGGGCCGCCCTGCGGCCTGCGATAGCGCAAAAATCCGGCGCTTTCATGCCGCGAGAGGAGCGGCCGGCGGCTTCTTGGCCCCGGTCATGAAGGCCACCGCATCCGACATGGTGTATTGCTTGGGGTCGATGACGGCGATGCGCCGGCCGAGCCGGTGGATGTGGACGCGGTCGGCCACCTCGAACACATGCGGCATGTTGTGCGAGATCAGCACGATGGGCAGGCCGCGCCGCTTGACGTCCAGCATCAGTTCCAGCACGCGGCGGCTTTCCTTGACGCCGAGGGCGGCGGTCGGTTCGTCCATGATGACGACGCGGCTGCCGAAGGCGGCGGCACGCGCCACCGCCACCCCCTGGCGCTGGCCGCCCGAAAGCGTCTCGACCGACTGGTTTATGTTCTGGATGGTCATCAGGCCCAGCTCGGAAAGCTTTTCGCGGGCGAGCCTGGCCATGCGCGCCCTGTCGAGCCGGCGCAGGAAGCGCCCCGCGAAGCCGGGCTTGCGCAATTCCCGGCCCAGAAACATGTTGTCGGCGATGGAGAGAGCCGGCGACAGCGCCAGGTTCTGGTAGACGGTCTCGATGCCGGCCAGACGCGCTTCCATGGGCGAGCGGAAATGCACCTGCCTGCCGTCCAGGAATATCTGGCCGCTGTCGGGCATCACCGCCCCGCACAGCGCCTTGATCAGCGTGGACTTGCCGGCGCCGTTGTCGCCGATCACCGCCAGGATCTCGTTGGGCATCAGGTCGAAATCGGCGTTGTCGAGCGCCACCACCCGGCCGTAGCGCTTGTTGAGGCCCCTTGCCTCCAGAACGGGCGTCGAGATGCTCATGCCGAAATCTTCCTGATCCACTGGTCAATGGTGACGGCCAGGATGATGAGAATGCCGACCGTGAATTCCTGCCACAGCGACTCGAATCCCGCCAGCGCCAGCCCGTTGCGGAACACGCCCACGATGAGCGCGCCGAACAGCGTGCCGAGCAGCGAGCCGCGCCCGCCGAACAGCGAGGTGCCGCCGATCACCACGGCGGTGATGGCGTCCAGGTTGGCGGTCTGGTTGCCGAGCGGGCTGGCGGCGCCGATGCGGCCGATCAGCACCCAGCTCGCGATCGCGCAGATGAGGCCGGCCAGCGTGTAGACGGCGATCAGCGTGCGGGCGGTGTTGATGCCGGCCAGCCGCGCGGCTTCCGGGTCGTCGCCGGTGGCGTAGACGTGGCGCCCGAAGGCGGTGCGGTTCAGCACGTACCATACGATGACGGCGATCAGGATCATGGCGATGGCGCCATAGGTCAGCACCGCGCCGCCGCCGAGCCGGATCGTGTGGCCCAGCCATTGCAGCAGCGGCGCAGTCGCCTCGATGTCCTGGGCGCGGATGGTTTCGGAATGGGAGACGTAGATGACCATGGAGCCATACACGCTCCAGGTGCCCAGCGTAACGATGAAGGGAGGCAGCTTGATGAGAGCCACCAGCACGCCGTTGATGAGGCCGCAGAGCAGGCCGGTGGCGAGGCCGGCCACGAAGGCGATCTCAGGCGGCCAGCCCCACACCACCGCCAGCCGGCCCATGACGATGGAGGACAGCACCATGATGGCGCCGACGGAAAGATCGATGCCGGCGGTCAGGATCACCAGCGTCTGGGCGATGCCGAGCACGGCGATGATGGTGACCTGCTGGAGCACCAGCGACAGGTTGAACAGCGCAAAGAAACGCCCGCCGACGATGACCGAGAAGATGGCGACGCCGACGATCAGCACGATGAAGGGGATGGCCGTCGGGTATTCGTGCAGGAAATGCTGCACCTGCCTCAGCCGCGAGTGGCGGTCCTCCTCGAAACTGGCCACGGCCTGCTCGTGGCCGGCAAGGCCGCGCTCCGCCGTCGCTGATCCGGTCGCGTCGTCGCTCATCGAACGCCCCTCCCAAGGAACCCGTTGCGCGGGAAGGACGTTGCCTGCGCCCTTCCCGCCTACTCTAGACCCGCGCGGCGAGCCGGAAAAGGATCACCCCCAGCAGAGCTTCAGCCCCTCCTCGCTGGTGATGGACGGCACGCCTTCGACAGGCTTGTCGGTCACCAGCGTGGCGCCGGTGTCGGTGAATTCCTGTCCTTCCGTGGGCTTCGGCTTCTCGCCGGTCTTGACGTATTTCTCGATCGCCTCCATGGCCATCGCCGCCATCTTCAGCGGATATTGCTGCGAGGTCGCGCCGATGATGCCGGCCTGGACGTTCTTCACGCCCGGGCAGCCGCCGTCGATGGACACGATCAGCACCGAGCCGTCGTCCTTGCCGGCCGCCTTCAGCGCCTGATAGCCGCCCGCCGCCGCCGGCTCGTTGATCGTATACATGACGTTCACGTCCGGGCACTTCTGCAGCAGCGTCTCCATCGCGGTACGGCCGCCGTCCTCGGCGCCGCCGGTCATCTCATGGCCGCAGATGCGCGGATCGTCCTCGTCGCCGTAGCGGTTGGGGTCCTTCACGTCGATGCCGAAGCCCTGCATGAAGCCCTGGTCGCGCAGATAGTCCACCGTGGGCTGGTTGGTGGCGAGGTCGAGGAAGGCGATCTTGGCGTCCTTGGCCTTGTCGCCCAGCGTGCCCTTGGCCCATTCGCCGATCAGCATGCCGGCCTTGCGGTTATCGGTGGCGAAGGTGGCGTCCACCGCGTCCATGGGCTCGGTCGGGGTGTCCAGATCGATGACCAGCAACCCGGCGTCGCGCGCCTTCTTGATGGTGGGCACGATCGCCGCCGAATCGCTCGGCACGATGGCGAAGCCCTTCGCGCCGGCCGAGATCAGGTTCTCGATGGCCGCAACCTGGCTGTCGTTGTCGCCGTCGAACTTGCCGGCGAAGGTGCGCAGTTCGAGGCCGAGTTCCTTGGCCTTGGCCTGAGCGCCCTCGCGCATCTTGACGAAGAACGGATTGCCCTCGGTCTTGGTGATGAGGCCGACGATGTCGGCGGCATGCGATGCCCCGGCCGACATGCCCCAGACCGCCAGGCCCACGGCCATCGCCTTCACAAATTTCAGCTTGCCCATGCTTCTCCTCCCTGTGGACGAACCCAGGACGCCTGCTGACGGGCGCCCTCCTTCGGGCGTGCCGACCCTTCCTCCGAAGGCCGCCGCCGTCTATGCAGGAGACATGAAGGCCGGGCGGCTGTCAATAATTAAATCACTCTTATTTATTATTGACAGCTTTCCGGACACCGAGCATTTTCGGCCCCGGTCGGGGCGCCCCGGTATGGGCGAGGGAGAACTGGTGGAAGACATCGTTTCGAGACAGGTTTCGTCCGAGGCCGCGGCCGGCCGCATCCGCCGCGGCACCAACCAGAGCGGCATGCGCGACCACAACGAGCGGCTCGTGCTTTCGCTCGTGCGCCAGCACGGCAGCCTTGCCAAGTCCGACATTGCGCGCATGACCGGGCTTTCGGCGCAGACCGTGTCGGTCATCATGCGCGCGCTGGAGGAGGACGGGCTGCTCGTGCGCCGCGCGCCGCAGCGCGGGCGCATCGGCCAGCCGTCCATCCCGATGGCGCTCGCGCCCGGCGGCGCCTTCTTCATCGGCCTCAAGATCGGGCGGCGCAGCGCCGAGCTCGTGCTGATCGACTTTCTCGGCAATGTGCGCGCCATGCTGCAGCATTCCTATCGCTATCCGGCGCCGCGCGAGGCCATCGCCTTCGTGGCCGAAGGCATCGCAACGCTGCGGTCCGAGCTGACGCCGGCCGAGGACAAGCGCATCGCAGGGCTGGGCATTGCCGTGCCCTTTGAGCTGTGGAGCTGGGCGGACGCCGCCGGTGCCCCCCGCGCGGTGATGGAGGAATGGCGCGACTGCGACATCCGCGCCGAGATCCAGCCGCTGTGCGATTTCCCCGTCTATCTGCAGAACGACGCGACCTCCGCCTGCGGCGCCGAACTGGTGTTCGGAAAGACGGGAGACCTGAGCGACTTCGTCTATTTCTACATCGGCGCCTTCGCCGGCGGCGGCATCGTGCTGAACGGCCGGCTGCATGGCGGCCCGAGCGGCAATGCCGGGGCGCTGGGCTCGATGCCGGTGCCCGGGGAGAACGGCCGGCCCACCCAGCTTATCGACGTGGCTTCCATCGCGGTGCTGGAAAAGATGCTGGCGGCCCGCGGCGCCGAAACCGCGCATCTGTGGTCTTCGCCGCAGGATTGGGGCGATCTCGGCCCCGAACTGGACATGTGGCTCGGACGGGCGGCCGACGCGCTCGCCTACGCCATCGTGTCCGCCTGCGCGGTCATCGATTTCGAGGCGGCGGTGATCGACGGCTGGATGCCGGCTTCCGTGCGGCGACGGCTGGTGGAGCGCGTCATCGACGCGATCGGCGGGATCGACGTCGAGGGGCTGCGCCTGCCCGCCGTGCGCGAGGGCACGGTCGGCATCCATGCGCGCGCGCTGGGCGCGGCCAGCCTGCCGCTTTCGGAGCGTTTCCTGATGGGTGCGGCGCATGTGCCCGGCAACGCCTGACGAAATGCCCGCACATTCGGCCGACACGGCAAGAAGGCGCCTCGGCGCCGCTCATCCAGGGGAAAGCAAGAGATCATGATCCTGTGCTGCGGCGACGCGCTGATCGACATGCTGCCGCGACAGACCGCGGCGGGCGAGGCCGCCTATGCGCCCTATGCGGGCGGCGCCCTGTTCAACACGGCGATCGCGCTCGGAAGGCTCGGGGCCCCGGCCGGTTTCTTCTGCGGCCTCTCGTCCGACATGTTCGGCGCCCAGCTTCGCGAGACGCTGGCGGCCAGCAAGGTCGGCTGCACCTACGCGCCCGTTTCGGCGCGGCCCACCACGCTGGCCTTCGTACGCCTGAAGGACGGGCAGGCCAGTTATCAGTTCTACGATGAGAACACTGCCGCACGCATGCTGACGGTGGACGATCTTCCGCAGCTCGGCGCTGAGGTGGAGGCGATGCTGTTCGGCGCCATAAGCCTGATCTCGGAGCCGGCCGGCAGCGCTTACGAGGAATTCATGCGGCGCGAGCGGCACCGCCGCGTCATGATGCTCGACCCCAACATCCGGCCGAATTTTATCCCCGACCGCGACAAGCACCTGACGCGCATCCGCGCCATGATGGCGATGGCCGACATCGTCAAGCTCTCGGACGAGGACCTCGACTGGTTCGGCGAGGCCGGCGCGCAGGAGGACGTGGTGCGCGGCTGGCTGGAGCGCGGCCCGAAGCTGATGATCGTCACCCATGGCGCGAAGGGCGCGGTGGCCTACACCAGGGCGCACCGGGTCGAGGTGGCGCCGGAGAAGGTGAAGGTGGTCGACACGGTCGGCGCCGGCGACACCTTCAACGGCGGCGTGCTCGCCTCGCTGCACGAGCAGGGACTGCTGGTCAAGGAAGCCATCGCCGATCTTTCCGAAGCTGCGATGCGTCAGGCGCTGACGCTCGGCACCAAGGCGGCCGCCGTCACCGTGGCGCGCGCCGGCGCCAATCCGCCCTGGCGGCACGAGATCGGCTGAGACGGACGAACGCCTATTCCCCGTAGGGCACCCAGATGTTCTTGACCTGGGTAGCGCGCGCCAAAAACTCCCTGCCCTCGCCCTGCGCGGCCGAGAACCAGTCGCGCTGCACCGTCTCGGCCCAGACCTGCTTGAGATTGCCGGCCGAGGCTTTTTCGATGGCGCCGGCGGCGGCACCGTCGCCGAACCACCAGATGCCGTCCACCTCCTCATGTTTTGCCAGCTCCACCGCAAGTTCGGCACGCTCGCCGGTGACGATGTTGACGACGCCGGCGGGAACGTCCGACGTTTCCAGCACCTGGTAGAAATCGGTCGCGGCCAGCGCCTGGCTGGCGGATGGCACCACCACCACGCGGTTGCCCATGGCGACGGCGGGCGCGAAGGCGGAGACGAAACCGAGCAGGCCGGGCGCCTCGGGGCAGGCGATGGCGAGGATGCCGACCGGCTCGTTCATGGCCAGCGCCACGCCGCGCAGCGGCGGCCTGTGCACCGCGCCCTCGAACTTGTCGGCCCAGGCGCCGTAGGAGAACAGGCGCGACACGCTTGCCGCAACCTCCCTGGCCGTGTCGGCCTTGCGCCTGCCGGTCATGGCGGCCAGCCGCTCGGCGAACTCGGCCGCCCGCGCCTCCAGGTTCTCCGCGATGTAATAGAGGATCTGCGCGCGGCCGTGCTCGCTGGCCGTGCTCCACGAGGCCGCCTTGCGGGCGGCTTCCACGGCGTTGCGGATATCCTTGCGGTTGCCCTCGCCCACCTCGCCGACCAGCGCGCCCGAGGGCGAGGCGACCGGGCGGGAATAGCCGCCATCCGGGCGTGCCTGCTTGCCCCCGATGTAGAGCTTGGCCGTGCGGTCGATGAAGCCGGCGGACAGCACCTCGCCGTTCGGCTGCGGCGCGGGCAGTTCGACCACCGGCTTGGCCCGGCCCAGCCATTTCGGCCTGCAATAGGCGGCCAGTCCCTCTCGCCCGCCCTCCCGGCCGAAGCCGGATTCCTTGTAGCCGCCGAAGCCGACGCCGGCATCGAACATGTTGGTGCCGTTCACCCACACCACGCCGCATTTCAGCTTCGGCGCGATGTCGAGCGCCAGCGACAGCGTCTCGCTCCAGATCGTGGCGGCAAGCCCGTATTCGGTGTTGTTGGCCAGTTCCACCGCCTCGGCCGGCGTGCGGAAGGTGGTGGAAACCAGCACCGGGCCGAAGATCTCCTCGCGCGAGACGGTGGCGGCCGGATGCACGCCGGTCAGCAGCGTCGGCGGATAGAAGCAGCCTTTTGCCGGCACCGCCGCCCGGGGCTGATGCAGGACGGCGCCTTCCCTCACCCCGGTCTCGACCAGCGCCCTGATGCGTTCGAGCTGCACCGGATGGACGATGGCGCCGATGTCGATGGCCTTGTCCAGCGGATCGCCGACGCGCAGGGTCTCCATGCGCGCGGTGAGCTTGGCGACAAAACGGTCGTGGGCGCTTTCCTGCACCAGGAGCCGCGAGCCGGCGCAGCACACCTGGCCCTGGTTGAACCAGATGGCGTCGACCACGCCCTCCACGGCCGCGTCGAGGTCGGCGTCGTCGAAGACGATGAAGGGCGACTTGCCGCCCAGTTCCAGCGTCAGGCTCTTGCCCGAGCCGGCGGTCGCCTCGCGGATTTTCCGCCCCACCTCGGTGGAGCCGGTGAAGGCGATCTTGGCGATGCCGGGATGATCGACGATCTCCTCGCCAGTCGCGCCGTCGCCGGTGACGATGTTGACCACGCCCTCCGGCAGGCCGGCCTTCTGGCACATCTCGGCAAACAGCAGCGCGGTCAGCGAGGTGTATTCGGCGGGCTTCAGCACCACCGTATTGCCGAGCGCGATGGCCGGCGCGATCTTCCACGCCAGCATCAGCAGCGGAAAGTTCCACGGGATGATCTGGCCGCAGACGCCGAGCGGTTCCTTGTCCGCCAGTTCCCCTTCCATCAGCTGCGCCCAGCCGGCATGGTGGTAGAAATGGCGGGCGACCAGCGGAATGTCGATGTCGCGGCTCTCGCGCACCGGCTTGCCGTTGTCGAGCGATTCCAGCACGGCAAACAGCCGGCTGTGGCACTGGACGAGGCGGGCGAGCGCATAGAGGTAGCGGGCGCGTTGGTGGCCCGGAAGCGCTGCCCAGGCCGGCTGTGCCCTGGTGGCAGCCTTCACCGCGGCATCGACGTCGGCGGCATTGGCCTGCGCGATGCGCGCCAGCACCTCGCCCGTGGCCGGGGCGGTGGTGTCGAAGCTTGCGCCGGACTTCGCCTTCCGCCACTGGCCGCCGATGAACAGCTTCGTCTCGCCGCCGAGCCCCTTGATCCAGGCGCGCGCTTCCTTGTCGCTTTCCGGGGCGGGGCCGTATTCCATCGTGTCAAGAATCTCTGCGATCGACATCTTTGTCCCTTCCCTCGCCCGGCTCAGGCCATGGCGTGGTGGCTGAAAGCCGCATAGCGGCCGGTCACGTAGTGCTCGAGCTGCCGTTCGATGTCGGCCAGCAGCGAGGAGGCGCCGAAGCGGAACAGGTTCGGCTGCAGCCAGTCGTTGCCCAGTTCCTCCTTGACCAGCGCCAGATAGGCCAGTGCGTCCTTGGCGGTGGAGATGCCGCCGGCCGGCTTGTAGCCGACCACATGGCCGGTCATGGCGCGATAGTCGCGGATGGCGCGCAGCATCACCAGCGTCACCGGCAGCGTGGCGTTGATGCTCTCCTTGCCGGTCGAGGTCTTGATGAAATCGGAGCCGGCCATCATCGCCACCCAGGAGGCACGCGCCACGTTGCGCAGCGTCTGCAGGTCGCCGGTGGCAAGGATGGTCTTCATATGCGCCGGCCCGCAAGCCTCCTTGCAGGCCCTGACCTCGTCGTAGAGCGCCTGCCAGTCGCCGGTCAGCGCGTGCTCGCGGGTGATGACGATGTCGATCTCCCGCGCGCCGTCGGCCACCGAGGCCTCGATCTCCCGCAGCCGCGTTTCAAACGGCGACAGGCCGGCCGGAAAGCCGGTGGAGACGGCCGCGACCGGAATGCCCGATCCCTTCAGCGCATCCACCGCCGTGGCGACGAAGCGGTGATAGACGCAGACCGCGCCGGTGGTGACGGTGCGGTCGGCAAGGCCGAGCGCTTGCTGCAGATCGTCCCGCAGCGGATGGCGCGCCTTGGCGCACAGCCGCCGCACGCGGCCTTGCGTGTCGTCGCCGTTCAGCGTGGTCAGGTCGATGCACTGGATGGCCCGCACCAGCCACGCCGCCTGCCACTGCTTCTTCACCGTCCGCCGCCCGGCCAGCGAAGCCGTGCGCCGCTCCGCCGCCGACAGGTTCACCCGCACCGCCTCGACCGGATCGAGCGAGAACGGCACCCCGGGATTATGCGGATGCGGCCGGTTGGCGGCGATGACCGGGGTCCATTCGGACCGCGCCTGGCTGGCGTTCATGACAAAGCTCCGGCTGGAAGGTTCGGCGGCCCGAGCATGACCACGAAGACCGCGCCATGTCCACCATGCGCTGAACGCCCTGATGCGACATCGGCCCGATCACAATATGTTTCGGCGCGTAGCCTGCGCAGCCCCGAGCCCCGATTTCCGATAGCCGAGGCCCGTTTGCGGCACAGTGCGGTAACGTGGCCCCACAGCCCGCGCCGATCGCGGCTTTTCCGCCTCCCGCATCTCTGCTACCAGCGGCAGCAAATATGGCCAAACAGTCTGGAAAGAACATGCAGTTCATCGATCTCGGCGCCCAGCGCGCGCGCATCCGCGACCGTCTGAAGGCAGCCATCGACGGCGTCGTCGAGGACGGCCGCTACATCCTCGGACCGCAGGTGGCCGAATTCGAGAAGAAGCTCGCCGCCTATGTCGGCACCAAGCATGTGGTGGCCTGCGCCAACGGCACCGATGCCCTGCTTCTGCCGCTCTATGCCTCCGGCGTCGGACCGGGCGATGCCGTGTTCGTGCCGAGCTTCACCTTCGCGGCCACGGCCGAGGTCGTGGCTCTGGCCAAGGCCGAGCCGGTCTTCGTGGACGTCGACGCCGAGACCTACAACATCGACATCGAAAGCCTCGAAGCCGCGATCGCCATGGTCAAGAAGGAAGGCCGCCTGAAGCCGAAGGCGATCATCCCGGTCGACCTGTTCGGGCTCACGGCCGACTACGGCGCCATCATGGAGATCGCCGACCGCGAAAACCTGCTGGTCATCGAGGACGCGGCGCAGTCCATCGGCGGCTCGGCGGACGGCACCATGTGCGGCGCCTTCGGCCATGTCGCGGGCACCAGCTTCTACCCGGCCAAGCCGCTCGGCTGCTACGGCGACGGCGGCGCCATGTTCACCAACGACGACGCGCTGGCCGAGAAGCTGCGCTCCTTCGCCTTCCACGGCAAGGGCGAGACCCAGTACGACAACGTCCATGTCGGCATCAATTCGCGCCTCGACACGCTGCAGGCGGCGATCCTGATCGAGAAGCTCGCCATCCTCGAAGACGAAATGGAGGCACGCCACAGGGTGGCGCAGCGCTATGCCGAGGGCCTGGGCGATGTCGTGAAAGCCGCGCGCAATCCCGGCCAGGGCCGTTCGGCCTGGGCGCAATATGCCATCGAGACGCCGAAGCGCGACGGGCTGAAGGCGCACCTGCAGGAAAAGGGCATCCCCTCGGTCATCTACTATGTCAAGCCGCTGCACCTCCAGGTCGCCTATCGCGACTTCCCGCGCACGCCGGCCGGGCTGACGGTTTCCGAAACCCTGCCCGAACGCATCCTGTGCCTGCCGATGCACCCCTATCTTTCGGAGGCCGACCAGGACCGCATCATCGAGACGATCCGCAACTATATCGGCTCCAATTCGGCCGCTGCAGCGGAGTAGCGCCTGCGCCTTTCAACGTCATCCCGGCCAGGCACGCGGCTCGCCGGGGATGACATGATCAAGTTGCGCCCCGCGCGATGAAATACGGATTGGCGAAGTCGGAATCGTGCGGCTGGTCGCGCTTGCCGTAGGCAAGCGGCGCGCCGTCCAGCGTGACGGTCGTGCCGCCGGCGGCGCGCAGCACGGCATCGCCGGCGGCCGTGTCCCATTCCATGGTGCGGCCGAAGCGCGGGTAGACGTCCGCCGCCGCCGCCGCCAGCAGGCAGAACTTCAGCGACGAGCCGACCGACACGATCTCGGTCTTGCCGAGGCCGGCGATGTAGGCGTCGGTCTCGGGCGTGTTGTGCGAGCGGCTGGCCACCACCGCCAGCGGCGGCTTGCCGGCCCGCACCGCGATCGGCCTGCGGCGGCCGGCATGGAAGCTGGAATCCACCTCGACCAGCCCCGCCCCCCCCGGCCGGCCTGCAAAGAGACGGCCCGTGCAGGGCGCGAAGACGACGCCCACTTCCGGCACGCCGGCGCGCACCAGCGCGATGTTGACGGTGAAGTCGGTGCGGCGGTTGACGAACTCCTTCGTCCCGTCCAGCGGGTCGACCAGGAAGAACGCCTCTCCCAACCCGGCGGGCACGATGCCGGCCGACACCTCCTCCTCGGCGACGCAGGGGATCGAGGGATACGCCGCGCGCAGGCCGGCCAGGATGATCCGTTCGGCACCGCGGTCGGCTTCCGTCACCGGCGAGGCGTCGGCCTTGTGCTCCACCGCGCCGCCCGCGCGGTAGACGCGCATGATCTCGCGGCCCGCCTCCAGCGCCAGCCGCTCGAACAGGTCCAGCATGGTTTGAGCCTCAGATGCCGCCGCCATCGTCGTAATTGTCCTCGGCAAGGTCGCGCTCGGCGAGCCACAGGTCCAGGATCTCCACCATCTCCTCCGGCGAACGGCCGAGCGTCTGGAGATGGATTTCCGGGTTTTCCGGCGGCTCGTAGGGCGAATCGACGCCGGTGAAGTTCTTTATCTCGCCCTTCAGCGCGCGCGCATAGAGGCCCTTGGGGTCGCGCCGGGCGCACTCCCCGAAGGGCGTGTCGACGAACACCTCCACGAACTCGCCGGCGGCCATCAGTTCGCGCGCCATGCGCCGCTCGGCAGCAAAGGGCGAGATGAAGGAAACGATGACGATGAGCCCCGCATCCGCCATCAGCCTGGCCACCTCGGCCACACGGCGGATGTTCTCCACACGGTCGGCGTCGGTGAAGCCGAGGTCGCGGTTCAGGCCGTGGCGCACATTGTCGCCGTCGAGCAGATAGGTGTGCCGGCCGGTGGCGTGCAGCTTCCTTTCCAGCAGGTTGGCAATGGTGGACTTGCCCGAGCCCGACAGGCCGGTGAACCAGAACACGGCCGGCCGCTGGTGCTTCATGGCGGCGCGGGCCCGCTTGTCCACGTCCAGCGACTGCCAGTGGATGTTCTCGGCGCGCCGCAAGCCGTGCAGGATCATGCCCGCGCCCACCGTGGCGTTGGTGAAACGGTCGATGAGGATGAAGGCGCCGGTGGCGCGGTTCTCGGCGAACGGGTCGAAAACGATCGGCGCGCGCGTGGAGATGTTGACGACGCCGACCTCGTTCAGCGCCAGCGATTTCGCCGCCTCATGCGCGAAATCGTTGACGTTGACGCGGTATTTCAGCTCGGTGACGGTGGCGCTGGCCTGGTCGGTTGCGGTGCGCAAAATGTAGGAGCGGCCGGGCAGCAGCGCCTGCTCGTCGAACCAGACGAGATTGGCGGCGAACTGGTCGGCCACCTGCGGGCGGGCCTGCGGTGCTGCCAGCATGTTGCCGCGCGAGACTTCCACCTCCGCGTCCAGCACCAGCGTCACCGCCTGGCCGGCGACGGCCTCCCTCAGATCGCCGTCATGGGTGACGATGCGCCTCACCCGCGCCACCTTGCCCGACTTGGCCACCGCCACTTCGTCGCCCTCGGCCACCGTGCCGGAGGCGATGGTGCCGGAAAAGCCGCGGAAGTCGAGATTGGGCCGGCTCACATATTGGACGGGAAAGCGGAACGGCAGGGCGACGGTCTCCTCGTCCACCTCGACCGTTTCGAGGTGGTCCACCAGCGTCGGCCCTGCATACCAGCCGATGCGCTCAGACCGCCGGCTGACATTGTCTCCATAGCGCGCCGAAAGCGGGACGGGCACGATCGATTTGAAGCCCAGCCCGTCGGCGAATGCGCCATATTCCGCCGCGATGTCGTCGAACACGGTCTGCTCGAAGCCGACCAGGTCGATCTTGTTCACCGCCAGCACGATGTGGCGGATGCCGAGCAGCGATGCGATGATGGTGTGGCGCCGCGTCTGGCGCAATATGCCCTGGCGGGCGTCGACCAGAACGATGGCGAGGTCGGCCGTGGAGGCGCCGGTGGCCATGTTGCGGGTGTACTGCTCGTGGCCGGGCGTGTCTGCCACGATGAACTTGCGCCTGGGTGTGGCGAAGAAGCGGTAGGCGACGTCGATGGTGATGCCCTGCTCGCGCTCGGCCTCCAGCCCGTCCACCAGCAAGGCGAAGTCGATGTCGTCGCCGGTGGTGCCGTGCTTGCGGGAATCGCGCTCGAGCGCGGCGAGCTGGTCCTCGAATATCTGGCGCGTATCGGCCAGCAGCCGGCCGATCAGCGTCGACTTGCCGTCGTCCACCGAGCCGCAGGTGAGGAAGCGCAGCAGCGACTTCTTCTCCTGCGCGGCCAGATAGGCGCGCACACTGTCGGCGGCGGCCAGGCTTTCGGCGGCGGCACCCCTCTCCACGGCGGTATCCATGCTCAAAAATACCCCTCGCGCTTCTTCTTTTCCATGGAGCCGGCCTCGTCGCGATCGATGAGGCGGCCCTGGCGCTCGGAGGTGCGCGCCGTCAGCATCTCGCCGACGATGGCTTCCAGCGTGTCGGCGCCGGACTCGATGGCGCCGGTAAGCGGATAGCAGCCCAGCGTGCGGAAGCGCACCAGCCGGTTCTCCACCACCTCGCCGGGGCGAAGCCGCATGCGCCCGTCGTCCTTCAGGATCAGCATGCCGTCGCGCTCGACCACCGGGCGCTGCCTGGCGAAATAGAGCGGCACGATGGGGATGTTTTCCTGCAGGATGTACTGCCAGATATCCAGCTCGGTCCAGTTGGACAGCGGAAACACCCGGATCGACTCGCCGGCGGAGATGCGGGTGTTGTAGATGTTCCACATTTCCGGCCGCTGGTTCTTCGGGTCCCAGGCGTGGCTGGCGTTGCGGAAGGAGAAGATGCGTTCCTTGGCACGCGACTTCTCCTCGTCGCGCCGCGCCCCGCCGAAGGCTGCGTCAAAGCCGTATTTGTCGAGCGCCTGGCGCAGCGCCACCGTCTTCATGACGTGGGTGTGGGTGTTCGAGCCGTGGTCGAAGGGATTTATCCCGTCCCGAACCCCCTCCTCGTTGACGTGGACCAGAAGCTCGAAGCCCAGTTCCTTCGCCATCCTGTCGCGGAAGGCGATCATCTCGCGGAACTTCCAGGTGGTATCGACATGGAGGAAGGGAAAGGGCGGGCGGGCCGGATAGAAGGCTTTCATCGCCAGGTGCATAAGGACGGAAGAGTCCTTGCCCACCGAATAGAGCATGACCGGCTTCGAGAAATTCGCCGCCACCTCCCGGAAGATATGGATGGACTCGGCCTCGAGCCTTTGCAGATGTGTGAGCCCGAGCGTCATCGACCTAATGCTTTCTTCCTCGCCTTGCCTGAACCGCCGGCGCACCGGAGCCCGCACTCTTGTAATTGCTGCGCCCAGGGCAGCCAACGCAGACTTCGCTCAATTGCGCTTCCGCACCGGAATGGTTTTTCCCCTTCTACGCCAAAGGCCGCAAAAAATCGCCACCCTCCTCGCCGCCGGCCCGAAGCCGGCAAAATGCGGCGTCAGCACTCCGCAGGCCGGCCGATGCCGTAGAGCTTCAAGCCGTGCCGCGCCACGATCGCGGGATCGTACATATTGCGCCCGTCGAAGATGACCGGCTCCTTCAGCGCAGCCCTGATCGCGGCGAAATCCGGCACGCGGAACCCCTTCCATTCGGTGGCCACGATCAGCGCGTCGGCGCCGTCGAGCGTGGCGTCCCGTGAGGGGCACAAGACGAGGTCCGGCCTTTCGCCATAGATGCGCCGGCATTCGCGGAACGCCTCCGGATCGTGTGCCCGCACCCTGGCGCCGGCCTGCCACAGCCCCTCCATGATGACGCGCGAAGGCGCTTCGCGCATGTCGTCGGTCTCCGGCTTGAAGGCCAGCCCCCATAGCGCGAAGGTGCGGCCTGCGATGTCGCCGCCGAAATGGCGCTCGATCTTGTCGAGCATGACGCGCTTCTGGCGCTCGTTGCGCGCCTCCACCGACTTCAGCACTGCGGCGTCGAAGCCCACCTCGTCGGCGGTGCGGATCAGCGCGCGGATGTCTTTGGGAAAGCAGGAGCCGCCATAGCCGATGCCGGGATAGATGAACTGGTAGCCGATGCGCGGGTCGGAGCCGATGCCGTGGCGCACACGCTCGATGTCGGCGCCCAGCATCTCGGCCAGGCCGGCGATCTCGTTCATGAAGCTGATGCGGGTGGCCAGCATGCAGTTGGCGGCATATTTGGTCAGTTCGGCGCTGCGCACGTCCATCACGATGATCTTCTCGCGATTGCGGTTGAACGGCGCGTAAAGCTCGCGCAGCGTGCGCTCCGTGTCGGGCTCCGACACCCCGATGATGATGCGGTCGGGCTTCTTGCAGTCCTCGACCGCCGAGCCTTCCTTCAGGAATTCCGGGTTGGAGGCCACGTCGAAGGTCAGGTCCTGCCTCCCCCTCTCCTTCAGGCGGTCGGCGATGCGATGCCGCACCCTGTCGCCCGTGCCGACCGGCACGGTGGACTTGATGACGACGACCTTGCGAGAGTCCATATGGGCGGCGATCGTGTCGGCCACGGCAAGCACGTGCTTGAGGTCCGCCGAGCCGTCCTCGCCGGAAGGGGTGCCCACGGCGATCATCTGGATCTCGCGGCCCGAGACGCCTTCCTGCGCGCTGGTGGTGAAATGCAGGCGCCCGGCCGCGCTGTTTTCCTGCACCAGCCGGTCCAGTCCCGGCTCGAACAGCGTGATCTCGCCGCGCTTCAGCCGCTCGATCCTGGCCGCGTCGATGTCCACGCACACCACGTCGTAGCCGGTCTCGGCCAGCACCGCGGCCTGCACCAGGCCGACATATCCCGTCCCAAATACCGTGATGCGCATCGGCTTTCCCGTTCAGACGTTGCGTGGAGGCCAGATAAAACCAGATTCAGTCGACGCGAACACTTCCGCCAAAGAAGGTAGCCCGCAATATCCGCAGATCGAGCATGGCGGACCGGTTCCTGAGATAGACCCAATCCGTGTGCGCGCAAAGCGCGGGGTCGGACATGTCGATGCCGCGCGCCTGCGCCAGGCCGGTGATGCCGGGCCGCAGGGCAAGCACGCCCTGGTGTTGACGATGCTCGATCAGTTCCGTCTGCGTGGGCAGGCAGGGGCGCGGGCCGACCAGGCTCATCTCGCCCTTCAGCACGTTCCACAATTGCGGGAATTCGTCGAGCTTGGAGCGGCGCAGCAGGCGGCCGACCGGCGTGACGGCTGCCGGCGGGGCCTCATGCGTCGGCAGCGAAGGCGTGCCGGCGGCCATGGTGCGCAGCTTGTGGCACCTGAAGGGCACGGCGTCGCGTCCCACCCGCAATTGCGAGAAGATCGCCGGCCCCGGCGAGGTCAGCCGGACGGCGAGCATGGCCACGAGCATCACCGGAGAGATCAGCACCAGCATGGGCAAGGCCACCGCAATGTCGAACGCGCGTTTCAGTCCTTGGCCCGCCGCCGGCGCCTGGAGGCCGACGCTGCTCACCATTGCCGCCTCCGCGCCATGCCGCGACCCGCGCTCATTCCTTCGCTCCCTTGCCCCGGTAGAGCGCGGCATAGGCGCTGCCGAGCGCCTCGGCCGAAAACAGGTCTTCATAGCGCTGCCGGGCAGCCGCGCCGAAGCGACGCGCCAGGCCCTCGTCTTGCAGCAGCCGGTTCATGGCGCCGGCCAGCGCGGCCGGATCGTCCGGAGGCACCACCAGCCCTGTCTCGTCGTCGGCGTTGACGAAGGAGGTGCCCGTGCCGATCTCGCAGCAGATCATCGGCCGGCCGTAGATCGCCGCCTCCACCAGCGCCATGCCGAACGCTTCCGAGCGCTGGTGCGACGGCAGCACGAAGGCGCGGCAGCCGGCCAGCAGGCGGAATTTCTCCGCCTCGCTCACCCGCCCGGCAAATTCGACGTTGTCGCAGCCCATTTCGCGCGCCATCCGCTTCAGCGCCGGCCCCTCCGGCCCCTCGCCGGCGACGACGATCCTGGCCTTCACCTGTCTTGCGGCCTCGATCAGCGTCGGCAGCCCCTTGTAATAGCGCAGCACCCCCACGAACAGGAAGTAGGGCGCGGCCTCCGGCGCCGGGGCTGGCTGCGGGTGCCGCAGGGCCAGGTCCTCGATGCCGAGCGGGATGGCGCGCACCCGCTCCTTCACGCGCGCATCCGAAAGGACGCGGCTGGTGGCGGCATAGGTGGGCGAGGTGGCCACGACCGCCTCCATCCTGTCCATCATGCGCCACATCAGCGGCGCGTAGAGCCCCGCGATCGCGGACTGGCGCACGATGTCGGAATGGTAGGTCATGACCGCGCGCGCCTTGGGCCGCACGGTCAGGTGGAGCAGGTCGGCGAAGGGCCAGGGGAAGTGATAGTTGATGACGTCGTGCTCGGCGCAGAGCCTGCCGAACAGGCGCCAGGCGTCCGGGCCTCCGAGATCGCAGGAGGCGGGAGCCGCGAAGGACCGGCTGCGCCAGGTGACGAAGCCGTCGCTTTCCAGCCGCTGCGGCTCGGGCTGCGGCGACAGGCAAAAGACGCTGCTTTCGATGCCGAAGGGCCGCGTGGCGCGGCAAATCTGGCGGATCGCCTCCTGCAATCCGCCTTCGGGATCGGGAAAATAGGTCCGGTAGACGTGAAGCACACGCATGTGGGTCAGGCGGCCGGCGTAGCGTGTGCCGGCTCAGGCATTCTTGACGGCGACGGAAGGGGCGCCCTTTTCGGCGCCGTCGTTCTCTCGGCCATAGACGTCCTCGACGCGCACGATGTCGTCCTCGCCCAGATAGCTCCCCGTCTGCACCTCGATGATCGCAACCGGCTCGGAATACGGATTGTGCAGGCGATGCACGGCGCCGAGGGGAATGAACGTGCTTTCGTTGCGCGAGAGGGTAAAGACTTCCTCCCCGCGCGTCACCTCGGCCCGGCCCTCCACCACGATCCAATGTTCGGCGCGGTGGTGATGGTACTGCAGGGAAAGCTTGCCGCCCGGCTTCACCACGATGCGCTTCATCTGGTAGCCCGGACCCTGCGAAAGCACCTCGTAGTTGCCCCACGGCCGCTCCACCTTGACCGGCGTGTCGGCTTCCGCGCGCTCCTTCTGTTTCAGCAGCGCCACCACGTCGCGCACCCCGTCGAGCCGGTCGTTGGCGGCGATCAGAACCGTATCCTTGGCGTCGATGACGGTGACGTTCTCCAGCCCCACCGTCACCGCCAGGCGATGCTCGCTCACGATCATGGTGTTGCGGCTGTCGAAGGCGATGGCGTCGCCGACGGTCCTGTTGCCCTGCCCATCCGGCTCGTAGAGGCTGCCGACCGCGTCCCAGGAGCCGAGGTCGCTCCACTCGCCGGCGAAGGGAACCACCACGCAGTGCCGATAGGCCTCCATGACCGCATAGTCGATGGACTGCGCCCGGGTGCCCTCATAGGCCTCGCGGTCGAGACGCAGGAAATCCTGGTCCTGCCTGGCGCCGGCAACGGCCGCCCGCGCGCCGGCGAGAATGTCGGGTGCATGCTGTTCGAACGCGGCGACCAGGGTGCCTGCGCGCGCCACGAAGACGCCGGCGTTCCACAGGAAGCCCTTTTCCACGAAGCCCTGCGCCCGCCCGGCATCCGGCTTCTCGTGGAAGGATGTGACGGCACGGGCGCCGCCTTCGCCCACCGATGCGCCGGGCTCGATATAGCCGTAGCCCGTGTGCGGACCGGTCGGACGGATGCCCAGCAGCGCTATGGCGTCCGAGGTGGCGGCGAGCGAGGCCGCCTGCGAAAGCGTCGCGGCGAAGGCGGCGGCATCCTTGATGAAATGATCGGAAGGCTGGACGACGAGCACGGCGCCGGCATCCTCGGCGGCGACCACGAGCGCGGCGGCGGCGATGGCCGCGGCTGTGTTGCGCGCCACCGGCTCCAGCAGAAGCTGCCCCGGGCAGCCGGCCTCCTCCAGCGCCGCGCGCGCGAAGAAGCGGTGATCCTCGCCGGCCACCAGCAGGGGCCGTTCCGAGCCCGGGATCAGCGCCGAGCGCTCGATCGCCTGGACCAGCAGGCTCCGGTCCGCGCCGAGCGCGAGGAACTGCTTGGGATGATCGCGCCGGCTGAGCGGCCACAGCCGCGTTCCGGAACCGCCGCACAGGATGACCGGCCTGATCTTTGTTCCGCTCATGTTTCCTCTTCGCTCGATGCACGCCCGCCAGCCGGCCCTCTTCTTACCGATTTCAAATTTGCAGGCAAGGCTCGGCAGTCAAGGCCGACCGGACAAGGCTGGACAGGCAGGACCGGCAGCGGAACACCGCCCGGGCGGAATCGGAAGTCGGGGTGCCAATCGGTCGCACAAGGGATGGCGGCAGTTTTGTCACTGCGCCACAAAATCGCCATCTCGCCATCGAGAACGGGGTTCCCTTGCGGGGGGCGCGATGGTATTCACAGCGCTATTGCAGCCTGGCAAGAAACGTTCGCCGTGAACGTGGCGCGCTATTTCGCAGAGCAGTTTTCGTTAGGTTGCTCTCACAACCGAAAGTATCCAGATGCAAGTTGAAAACCCGTTCGTTACAGCGCTCAGGACCTATCGATCGATCATCGCATCGACCATAGTCTTCAGCAGTGCGATCAACCTTCTGGTTTTCGTCTCTCCACTCTACATGTTGCAAGTCTATGACCGGGTGCTGCACAGCCGCTCGGAGATGACGCTTGTGATGGTCACGCTGATCGCGCTGGCGATGCTGGCCGTGTACGGCATCCTCGAATGGCTGCGCTCACGGGTGCTGGTGCGTTCGGGCCTGCGCTTCGACGACATGATCGCCAAGGGCCTGTTCAACCGCGTGGTCACCAACACGCTGCAGCAGCCCCAGGCCCGTTCCGAGTTCGCCCTGTCGGACATCGACAGGCTGCGCGAATTCTTCACCGGCTCCGGCCTGATCGCGCTGTGCGACGTGCCGTGGATGCCGATCATGCTGGTCGTGTGCTTCCTGTTCCACCCGCTGATCGGCTGGGTGACGCTGATCGGCGCCGTCATCATCTTCGCGCTGGCCATCGCCAACGAACTGATGACCAAGAAGGCGCTGCTGGAGGCCAACGGCCATTCCCAGTCGGCGCAGCACTTCGCCAACTCGACGCTCCAGAACGTGGAGGTGATCCGCGCGCTGGGCATGGAAACCAGCCTGCGCGCGCGCTGGCACGGCATGCATCGCAGCATGCTGGAAAAGCAGGCGCTCGCCAGCGACAAGGCCGGCGCGCTGCTGTCGACCTCGAAATTCGTGCGCATGTCGCTGCAGACCGTGGTGCTCGGCGCCGGCGCCTATCTGGCGCTCAAGGGCGAGATCTCGCCCGGCGCCATGATCGCCTGCTCCATCATCGCCGGCCGCGCCCTGCAGCCTGTCGACCAGGTGGTCGGGCAGTGGAAGCAGTTCGTGGGCGCCCGCCAGGCCTACAATCGCCTGAGCAAGCTGTTCCGCGAGACGCCCGAGGAGATCGAGCGCACGGAACTGCCCGCGCCCAAGGGCGTGCTGACGGCCGAACAGGTGACGGTGCTGCCCCCGGGTTCGCGCACGCCGGTGCTGCAGGGCGTGTCCTTCACCGTCCAGCCGGGCGAAGCGGTGGCTGTGGTCGGCCCGAGCGGGGCCGGCAAGTCGAGCCTGGTCCGCGCGCTGGTCGGCGTCTGGCAGCCCTTCTCCGGCGCCATCCGCCTGGACGGCTCGGAACTGCAGCACTGGAACAAGGACGATCTGGGCGTCCATATCGGCTACCTGCCGCAATCCATCGAACTGTTCTCCGGCACGATCGCCGAGAATATCTCGCGCTTCCGCGAAGGCGCCACGTCCGAGGACATCATCAAGGCCGCCACGCGCGCGCATGTCCACCAGTTGATCCAGAGCCTGCCCGACGGCTATGACACCCAGATCGGCGCCGGCGGCCGTTCGCTTTCGGGCGGCCAGCGCCAGCGCATCGGCCTGGCCCGCGCGCTGTTCGGCGATCCGTCGCTCATCATTCTCGACGAGCCCAACGCCAATCTCGACAGCGAGGGCGAGGAGGCGCTGTTCCGCGCCATCGACGAGCTGAAGCGCGAGGGCAAGTCGATCATGTTCGTCAGCCACAAGATGAGCCTCGTAGCCCTGTCGGACAAGGCTCTGCTTCTGACCGAGGGACGCATGCGCTCCTTCGGCCCGACGCGGGACCTGCTGCAGCCGAAGGCCGCTCCCGGCGCGATGGCGGCCAGCGCCCGTCCCGCAGGCCAGGGGGGCCTTGTCGCACCGGTAGCCGCCGCGCCGGCCCGCCAGGCGGTCTGAGCGCAGGCCGCCGAGCCGGCCACGCTCGATGAAACACCCGTCCCGAACCGGCCGGCCCCCACGGGCCCGCTCCGAACTGGATAGACCATGAACAAGAAAAACAACGACGCCGAGCAGAAGAAATTTTCGCCGGCGCCCTACATCACCGCCGGCTACATCACCTTGCTGCTCACCTTCGGCGTGTTCGGCACGTGGGCCGCGACGGCACCGCTGGCAAGCGCCGTGGTGGCGTCCGGCACCGTATCGGTGGAATCGAACCGCAAGACCGTCCAGCACCTGGAAGGCGGCATCGTCTCGGAGATCGTGGCCAAGGAAGGCGAGATCGTCAAGCCGGGCGACATCGTTCTCAAGCTCGACCCGACCCAGGCACAAGGCGCCTATTCTGTACTGCGCAACCGGCTCTCGGTGCTGCGGGTGACCGAGGCGCGGCTCAACGCCGAAAGCGCCAGCGCCTCGGCGATCGAGCTGCCGCAGGACCTGCAAGACGCCGACGACGCGACGGTAAAGCAGTCCATCAAGCTGCAGCAGACCATTTTCGACGACCGCAAGCGCACCCGCGACGGGCAGATCGCCATCCTCAACGACCGCATCAGCCAGCTCGGCGAGGCGGTGGACGGGCTGGATCAGCAGCGCGTGGCGATCGACAACCAGGTTTCTTCGCTGGACGAGGAGATCGAGCGGCTGACCAAGGGCAAGGCCAGTGGCGTGGTGGCCACCAACCAGCTCGCCTCGGTCACCCGCGCCCGGCTCGACATGCAAGGCAACCACGGCCAGATCGCCTCCGAGATAGCCAAGCTGCGCCAGACCATTTCGGAAACCAAGCTGCAGATCGTGCAGGTGAACCAGGAATATGTCGAGCGCGCCGGCAACGAGTTGCGAGACATCCGCGACCAGCTCAACGAAACCGGCGAGCGCACCGATGTGGCCCGCGACGTGCTGCAGCGCACCGTGGTGCGCGCGCCCGTCTACGGCATGCTGCAGAACATCCGCGTGCACACGATCGGCGGCGTCATCCGCGCGGCCGAGCCGGTGCTGGACATCATTCCCCTTGACGACGACCTCATCGTCACCGCCAAGATCCGGCCCATCGACATCGACAGCGTGCATGTGGGGCTGGACGCCGAAGTGCGTTTCTCCTCCTTCTCGGCGCGCACCACGCCGGCCATCTTCGGCAAGGTCACGGTGCTGTCGCAGGACGTGATCGAGCCCACCCAGGCCGGCCAGGAGCCCTACTACCAGGCGCGCATCCAGGTCGACACCAAGACCATCCCGCTCGACCTGCGCGGCCGGCTGCTGCCGGGCATGCCCGCGGACGTCATCGTGGCCACCGGCGAGCGCACGCTGGTGCAGTATCTGGTCAAACCGCTGACCGACACCTTCCACAAGAGCATGAAGGAAAAATAGGGGGAGTTCTCTCTCCCCCGGGCCTTGCCCGAAAATGGCGCGTCCCTCGAGGTCCGCGCCACCTGCCGGGGACGACGACGGCAAGGCCCCATTTCCCCTCCCCCTTTTCGGGAAGAGGAAGAAAGGCTCAATCGTCCAGCAGCTTCTTCCAGTCGATCATGCCGTGCCCGTCATCGGCCTTGAACAGTTTGGTCAGGTCGCCGTTTCCGTTGGGATGGGCAGCCTGGGCCTGGCTTGCAGCACCGGCATGGGCGGCGGCAAGCTGGCCGAGCAGCGAGACGTTGCCCATGGAAAGAAGCTGCGCATAGGCGAGCGCCAGCGCGCCGCCGCTCCGCAGCGCAAGCAGAGCGTCGGCGGAAAGCGTATTGAGCGCGGCCTCGTTGACGCGCAGCAGGCCGCCCACGGCGCGCTCGCGCTCGCCGTCACGCACCTTGAGCGGCCAGGGCTCCAGAAGCCCGTGCTGCGCCAGCAGCGCACAGGCGGCGTCTGCCGCATCCTGGCTGCGGCTGACCTGGCCGAGGAATTCCAGCATCTGCCTGATCGCCTCGCTGGGCTGGCCGTCGGGGCCGAAGAAGGCCTCGCCCTCGCCCGGCCCGGCCAGAAGGCCGCTCGCCTCGTCAAAGCAGAGCGTAGCCTGGCCGTCCGGTGCCTTCAGAAGCCGGAACGGCCAGCCGCGAAAGGCCGCCGGCACGTAGCGTCCGGCCCAGCGGCCGTTCGGTGCCACGAACAGGTTCTGGCCCTGCGCGAACCCCAGAAGGGCGGCGATGGCCGGCTTGCCTTCGCCCTGCGCAAAGGCCAGCGGCATGGCCAGAGCCGCATGCGAAATCTCGGCGCCGGCAAGGCGGATGAGGGTGACGGAGGCGGCGAAACGATAGTCGGAAAAGCGCAGCCACGACCTTGCGCCATAGGCTTCGCGGGTGACCGGGTTGATAGCCATGTCGGCTCCTGTTGCTCGGGAAAACGCAGCCTAGCGCAGGACGACGGCAGATGCACGGCCGGCAGCGCCAAATCCCCAATCCGCCCGCTGACAGGAAAACCCGCCGGCAGAACGCAGCCGTCCGATAACGCAGGCCTCTCATAACGGATCAGTTGCGGACGGAGCGGCGGGGAGCCAGGCCCACAACCTTCGATTGCGATTTTCTCCTCGCTTGACGTCGCAATGCGTGCACGCGAAAAAAGTAGAGTAAAAATCATACCATCGGAGATTGACGCACAGGCCACAGTTTGGCATTGGTTGCTGCGGCACCGCGATGTTGGGGTGTGCCCTGCCGGGCGACCCGAGCGGACAGGCGCCGGCGCCCTTTCGCGAACGGCGAGCGGGCGGCGGCCATGAAGGAGACTGCGTACCCATGCTGGCGAAGTCGAACCAGGTCCAACACAGCGAGACCAGCGAATTGCGGCAAGCCGCGGGCGCGTGGCTGAAGGAACAGCGGGAGGCCGCGGGCCTTTCCCAGCGCGAACTGGCGCGCATGCTGGAGCTGGAATACTACACCTTCATATCGCAGCTCGAGAACGGACGCGGACGCATTCCGGCGCAGCGCTATCGCGACTGGGCCGGCGCTCTGAAGCTGGACGAGAAAGCGTTCGTCAAAAAGCTTTTGATGTTCTACGATCCGATCTCCTACGAGATTCTCTTCGAGGACCGGGCCAGGGCTTCCTGAGCCCGGCGAGCGGACCCGCGCGATGGCCGATATATTGACGTTTGCCGGCTTCAGGAAACGCCAGGGCGCCAAGGCTGCGCCCGAGGATGCATTGGGCAGCGCACTGGACGGCGAAACGTTCTGCGCCGACCTTTACGCGTCCGAGCCGCACGAGGCGTTTTCAGCAGGTATTTTTTCAGGGGCGGCCCTGCCCGAGGAAGCGTTCTCGGGTGGAGCGCTTTCCGCCGGCCGGCCGGGGAGCCTGGCGGCTGGCGGGCTCCAGGGCGGACGCGACGCCCGCTTCGGCCCTCTGCCGGTAGGCGTCGGACGCGACTGGACCAATCAGGAACTGGCCGACCTCTACCGGGTCGAGGCACTGCTGGTGCAGGCCAACATCCGTATCGAGACGACGCGCGGGGTGAGCGACGAGGGCGATCCGTGGTTCGTGTTCTGCCACGCCGACGGCGAGGTGTTCGTGCACCTGGCGCGTATCGACGGGCTCTACATACTGGACGGGCCGGGGCTGGACACGGTGCTTTCTGGCCCCAGCTTCGCCGCCCTCATCGACCGTTTCGCCGGAGCGGTGGCATCGCGCACGCCCGCCGGCAACATCGTTCAGTTCCGGCCGGGGCGCACCGATTCGGTGGTGCGGCTGCACCCGGCGGTGATGCTGGCGGCGCTGGTATGGTCGCTCTATCTCGCCTCCGATCATCTGGTCGGCTCCGCCCAGGCCGGAGAACTGGACAGCAATGACGGCGCGGGGCATGCGGCGCTGTTCCCCTCGCTGGCGGGACCGGAAACCGACATGCCTCCCGAGGGCGGCTCTGCGCATGCGCAGGCCGATAAGGCACCGGCGCGGCTGGATGCCGATGCCGCCGGCCGCAACAAGGCGCCGACCGACGAGCTTCACCGGCTGGTCGCCCGCGAGGCCGAGCTTTCGCGCGCCGGCGCAGCAGCCGACGGCGCCTCGTGGAACATGGCCGGCACGGCCGCGAGCATAGCGGCGGGGCTGACGGCCATCGCCATTTCCTTCGGACTGTACGACGCCAAATTCGCCGAGAACGCCAGCCACGCCAAGCTGGCGTCGGGAGAGGCGCCGCTCACCGTTTCCGACCCCGTGCATGCGGCCTCCCTGCAGCAGGATTTCGCCTCGGCCGACAGGGGTCTGGCGGAAAGCAAGGATGCGATCGCCGCGCGCGAAGTGGCCGCTCACGCCGAGCCGACAGCCGTGACCCTTTCGGCGAGCGACCATGCGCAGGACGTGTCCGTGCAACTCACGGCCGAGGTCAAGATCGAGGAGACGGCGCAGTCGACCGCGGCCGGCAAGACCACCCTGCCCCACCCGATCGAGAAATCCGTCGTGGTGGCCGAAGCCCACGCCTCCGGTTCGCAGCAGGCGACCGTGGCCAAGGCGCCGGCCGCCGACGACGCCAAGGACCTGCAGGCGCTGCTTTCCTTCGCCAGCGAGCATCTGGGCCAGGTTTCCAGCTACAAGATGGCTGGGCTGAGCGTGGACGCCACCTTCGATGTCTCGACGCTGAACAAGCAGATGGCGCAGCTCGTGCTGGCCGACTTGGCCGGTACGCAGGCCGGCGCCGGCAAGGCGCCCGCAAGCGGCGGCGTGCAGATGCCGGACGGCATGCCGCATGCCGACGTGATCGCGCAGTATCTGCCCGGCGACGCCGCCGCAAAGACCTTCGTCTACCAGTTCCTGCTGAAGCTGTCGCATTCGGTCGAGATGATACAGTCCGGCAACACCGTCATCTTCGTCGACACCACGGCGATTGACGATCCCGACGACCATGCCTATTCGGTGAGCTGGGTGTGGGACGATCATACGATCGTCTCCACCATCGGCCACGCGCAGGACTTTGCCGGCCTGCCCCTGGCGTGAGGCCGGCTGCCCGCCCACCGGCGGCGGCGGACCTGACAGGACTTTCCGGAGCACGGATGACCCACAAGCCGATCTTGACGGGCCTCGGGCTCAAATCGTCCGGCATTGCCGGATTCGTGCTGTCGGTGGTGTTCGGCGCTATCTTCGCGATGGTGGTCACGCCCAAGGGCTTCATCGCCGGCACCTCCAGCTACTGGCACACCCAGGTCGAGGACATCGCCCAGTATCTGTCCGGCTACCTCGCCTTCATGCGCGCGCCCTGGTCGCTGCCGCTCTTGTCCATCCCCTCGCTCAACTGGCCGGCAGGCACCGTCGTCACCTTCGTGGACGCCATTCCGGCCTTTTCGCTGGCGCTGAAGCTGCTTTCGCCGGTAGTGGCGCTGCCGGCCAACCCGTTCGGCATATGGGTGCTGCTATGCTTCGCGCTGCAGGGGGCGGCGGCGTGGTTCGCGGCCTCGCAACTGCGCGACAACGACTGGTGGGTGTTGGGACTGACCGTGTTTCTGTGCGTTCTGATGCCTTCGCTGACGGCGCGCATGGGCCATCTCAGCCTGCAGGCGCATTTCATCCTGCTTTTCGCGCTGGGGCTCTACATCCGCACCCAGCGGCAGCAGAAAAGCTCGGCCGGCGCATGGACCCTGCTTCTGGTTCTCGCCTTCTACATAAACTTCTACCTGACCGCGATGGCGATCGCCATTCTGGCGGCATGCCAGATCGACCTCTATCGCAAGACGGCCAACCGCAGGGACCTGGCGGTCATCGCCGTGCCGCTGGCTGCGATCGCCGTCAGCGTGCCGCTCATGCTGGGCACGGCCTTCGGCAAGGCGGTGCCCGACACGGGCTTCGGCTACTATTCCATGAACCTGCTGGCTCCGGTCGCGCAGGGCAGCCTGATCTCGATGCCCTTCTTCGTCGACGCGACGGGGGGGCAGTATGAAGGCTACAACTATCTCGGACTCGGACTGATCGCGCTGGTCGCGCTGACCTTCACCAGGCTGGCGCGACCGGGAGCCGACTGGCAGCGGCCGGGCCGTTTCCTGGTGGTGGTGCTGGCCGCCTGCGCCGTCTATGCATTGTCCAACGAGATCTATCTCGGGCCGGTGCACCTGCTGCACTGGCGGGCGCCGGAATTCCTGATGCCGCTGTTCGAGGCATTCCGCTCCTCGGGCCGGTTCTTCTGGGTCGTTTCCTATGCGATCGTGCTCTACGTCGTGGTGCGCTTCACCAATCTCGGGGTGGTGGCGCGGGCCGGGCTCGCGGCGGCCGTGCTGCTGGTGCAGGCCGTGGACCTGCAGCCGACCTTCGCCGCAGTGAAGCAGGCGCTGAAGCGGGAGGCCAGCGAGCCGGCCGACATCGCGCAATGGAACGCCGCGCTTGCCGGGGTCAAGACGATCCATGCGTTCCCCAAGTTCAAGTGCAACGGCGCGCTGATCCGCGAGATCCTGCCCCTGCAGATGGTCGCGGCCAGGGGCGGCTACAATCTCACCACCGGCTTCATCTCGCGCTACGGCGCCGACTGCGACGCCATCGCGCCGGAGATCGCGGCATCCGATCCCGACAGCTCGGCCTATGTCTTCACCCGCGCCCAGTTCAGCGACGAGCAGATCGCCTCCTACGTGCCGGCAGGCACGCAGTGCCGACAGCTCGACATCTGGATCGTGTGCCGGAAGGGCCAGCCATGAGCGACGTGGAACTGTCCATCGTCGTTCCCTGCTACAACGAGGCGGCCGGAATGGAGGCGTTCTGGCAGCGGCTGACCAGGGCGGTGGCCCCGCTCGGCCTTGCCTGGGAAGCCGTCTTCGTCAACGACGGCAGCAGCGACGCCACGCTGGAGGCGATCTCGCGCCTGGACCCGGGCACTGGCGCAGTGCAGATGATCGACTTCAGCCGCAATTTCGGCAAGGAGGCCGCCATCACCGCCGGCCTCGACCACGCCCGCGGCGCCGCCGTGATCATCATCGACGCCGACCTGCAGCATCCGCCCGAAATCATTCCCGAAATGGTCCGGCTGTGGCGCCAGGGCACCGAAGTGGTGCTGTGCAAGCGCCAGAGCCGGGACTCCGATTCGCCGTTGCGCGCCTTCCTCAGCGGGCTGTTCTACAGGCTTTCCTCACGGCTGTTCGAGGTGAAAATCCCGCGCGACGTCGGCGACTTCCGGCTGCTGGACCGTGCCGTGGTGGATGCGCTTTCGCGTCTCAGGGAAAACCAGCGCTTCATGAAGGGCCTGTTCGCCTGGATCGGCTTCCGCACGGAGACCATCGAGTTCAAGGTGGAGCAGCGGGCGCATGGCAGCTCGAAGTTCCATTTCTGGAAATTGCTCAACTTCGCCGTCGACGGCATCACCTCCTTCACCACGGTGCCGCTGCGGCTATGGTTCTATGTCGGCATGGCGCTGTCGCTGCTGGCAATCGGCTACGGCTTCATCATCATGCTGGGCGCGCTTCTGTTCGGCAACCGCGTGCCGGGCTATCCCTCAATCGTGGCGCTGGTCACTTTCCTGGGCGGCCTGCAACTGATCGGCATCGGCATTCTCGGCGAGTATGTCGGCCGCACCTACAAGGAGGTGAAGTTCCGGCCCCTCTACGTCATCCGCAAAGCATCCCTGAAAGAGCCGAGCCATGCGCGCCCTGGTGCAGACGGCCAAGAATTATCGTGAATTCCTGACCTTCTGCGTCATCGGCGGCGTCAACACGCTGGTCCATGCCGCGATCGTCGTCCTGCTGGCCGGGCATCTCGCCGTGAACCAGGTGTATGCGAATGTCTGCGGCTTCCTGGCCGCAAACTTCGTCTCCTTCGTGCTCAACTCGATGCTGACCTTCCGGGTGCCGGTCGTTTTCGCGAACTATTTCAAGTTCCTGTCCTCGTCACTGGTCACGCTGGGCATCATCGTCGTGCTGTCTTCGGCGGCCGAGTATTTTTCCGTCAATTACCTCTACGCCCTGGTCGGACTGGTCGCCCTGTCGCCGGTTCTGAACTTCCTGATCCTGAAATATTTTGCCTTCCGCTAACGCGAGCAGCCGCTACGTTCGCGCGACGCCCTACGCCCGTTGCCCGCGCCGCGCAAAAAGCTCCAGCAACTGCTGCGCGCCATGGTCCCAGTCGAAGCGCGCCACGCTTGCCTGCGCCGCCTGCGAAAGACGCGCCCGCAGTTCCGGCAGACAAATCATGCGTTGCAGGCCGTCCGTGATCGCGCCCGTGTCGAGCGGATCGACCAGCAGGGCAGCCTCGCCCACCACTTCGGGCATGGAGGAGAGGTTGGCGGTCAGCGACGGCAGGCCGTAGCGCATCGCTTCCACCAGCGGCAGGCCGAAGCCCTCGTAGAGCGAGGGCATGGCCAGGAACAGCGCATTCTCGTAGAGCGTGGACAGTTCCCGCTCGTCGACATAGCCGGTGAGGTGGACGCTGCCGCGCAGGCCGAGCGACGCGACCGCCTTTTCGAGGTTGACATCGCCCCAGCCCGCGCCGCCGGCCACGACGAGGTCGGCCTTCTGCCTCGCTTCGGCAGGCAGAGCGGCATAGGCCTGCAGCAGGCGGGCGAGGTTTTTGCGCGGCTCCAGCGTGCCGACGAACAGGATATAGGGGCGCGCGATTCCCCATCTGGCCAGGTGGGAGGCGGCGTGGCCCGGTGGCCGTTCCGCGACGCCGGGATAGATGACCGACATGTCGGCCTTGAGCCCCGGAAAGCTGCGCTCGATGTCGGTCCTGGTGTGCTGCGAGACAGCCACGATGCTGTCGGCCCGCTTCAGGGCGGGCGGCATCAGCACCTTCTCCATCAGCCGGCTCGCCGGCCGCATGGTCTCGCCCGCGAAGCGCCAGACCAGGTCGTGGATGGTGAGGCAGCCGAAGATCGACCGCGGCAGGGCGGCCGGCAGCCGGTGTGCCGGCCCCCAGAAGATATCAGGGCGGTCGCGCCGCACCAGAAGCGGCAGCACCGCCTGCCCCCACAGCACGCGTCCGGCGCCGCCGCCCTTCATGGCCACGATGCGCTGCAGGGCGCGGCCGGCGCCCTGATGCAGCGGATGGATCAGGGGGCCGGGCGCGTAGAGGATGAGATCGGCATCCGCCCGCAGCAGGGCGTTGACCATCTCGTGCGTGTAGCGGCCGATGCCGGTCAGCGGCCGGGCCAGCAGACGGGCGTCGACACCGATCCGCATCGCCTCAGCCTGCCGGGCCGGAAGGCTTCGTCCTGTCGCGGGCGAGGCCCTTCAGCATGCCGGCCAGCCGGCGGCCAAGCACCGGATAGGCATGGCTGTCGCGCCAGTTCCGCGCCCGCGCAAGCCGCTCCACGAAGTCGGGCGCGCCGGCAGCGGCATCGGACGCCAGCGCCTCCAGGCCCTGCGCGATCTGCGCCGGCGAGGTGCCCGGCAGCTTGAAGACGCAGTCGTCGAGGTCCTGGAAGATCGGCAGCGGCGTGACCACGACCGGCTTGCCCGCCGCGAGACCGTAGCGTACCGCCCCGCTCGCCGATTCGGCCGTCTCCTGATAGGTGTAGGCGACCAGATCGGCGCTGGAGAGCAGCGCCAGGCTGTCCTCGTCGCTGAGGAAATCGGTGCGCAGGTCGACATAGGACCACAGCCGGTGCCTGGCGATAAGCGCCTTGGCCTGCTGGATCAGACGATAGGACACTTCGGCCGGGAACTCGGCATTGACCAGCCGCAGACGGAAGTCGAGCCCCCTGCCCCGCAGCAGATGGACGGCCTCGATCAGTTCCAGCAGCCCCTTGTTGGGCAGGAAGAAGCCGTAGCTGGCCACCGTGACCGGGCGGTTGCGGCCCTTGGCCGAGCGCGTGGCGGCGGCCGGCGCCTTCGGGGCCAGCACCCCGTGCGGGAACAGCGATACGTTCTCCACCAGTCCGTGGCGCTTGAGGCGGTTCATGTCGTTGACCGAATGCACAAGCAGGCGACCGCAGCGGGCAAGCGCGGGAACCAGCATCTCCAGCTTGCGGTGCGGCTCGTGCGCGGGGTCGATGGTGGCGTGCAGCGTCACCACCACCGTCTTGCCGGCGTCGACGAGGCGGTGGAGGAAGGCGGCGAGACGCTCGAAATCGTAGAAGCCGTAGTTGAACTGCACCACGACCACGTCGAGCTTCCAGTGCTCGACGGCGGCCAGCACGGCGGCGAAGTCGTCCACCTTGCCCTCGTGCCAGCAGCGCACGACGTTGTCGCCGTCCTTGCCCAGCTTCTCGTCGGCGTGGCCGGCCAGGATCACCGTGGGCAGGCCCAGCACGTCGATGAGGTGCTGGGAATAGGTGGCGATGCCGCAGCGCTTGTTGTGGGTCGACATCCAGCCGACCCTGGGATCGGCGAGATAAGGCGCCTCCGCAGCCCGCGCCGCCGCCGCCACGTTGCGCCGCGCCACCTCGGCCCAGCCGTAGTCCGCAAGCAGGCCGTGCGGCACCGGCAAGCGCGGGATGCCCGCCTTGCGGCGGAAAGCCTGTGCCATCAGCGCGGCCAGGTGCTCCGCATCGGGCTCGGCCCAGACGCTGTCGGGCTTGTCCGGCTCATGCGTGTCGGCGCGCGCGAAGCTGAAGTCGATCAGGTCGGCATTGGCCGAATTGCAGAAATCCATCTGCCCGCTCCAGCCGGTGGCGATCACATGCAGGCCGCTCAGCATGGCCTCGGCGATCGGCAGGCCGAAACCCTCCGCGCGGCTCGGCGCCACCAGCGCGTCGCACTGGCCGTAAAGCGCCTTGAGCTGGGCCTCGCCGACGTCATCCATGAGGAGCAGCACGTCGGGATAGGCCGGGTTGGCGGCGCGGTGCTGCGCCAGCATCTCCTCGATGCGGTTGTGCGGGTTGCGGAAGGTCTTGATGACCAGCAGCACGTCGTCCTTGTTCGTGAACGCCCTGCCGTAGCTTTCCAGCAGCACGTCCGCGCCCTTGCGCGGAAAGCAGGAGGAGACGTGCAGGAAGGTATAGCCGGCCGTGCGGACGCGGTAGGCCGGGTCCGGCTCGATGCGCATCCAGTGGTCGACACCGTTGCCCACGACCGAAATCGGCACCGACACGCCGCCGTCGACCAGCACGCGCTCGACGTGCCGGGACGTGGCGGTGATGAACTGCAGGCTCTCGTTGAACGCCTCGGCGTAGTCGGAGGGGAAGCCAGTCTCCTCCCATGCGTAGTTGTGCAGGCCGTTGACGCGGGCCTGCATATCGACGACGCGGGGCGGATACATGTTGCGCGAGACCACCTCGGCCTCGATCGCCTCAGGCGTGGAGGAGCGCGCATGCAGCCGGGCAAGGTCGGGATTGGCAGCGAGGAACGCCTCGTTCGGCGCGAATTCGCCCGGTCCCTCGGCCGACAGCAGCGACACCCTCTCGCCTTCGGCGGCGAGCGCGCGGGCCAGCGCGCGATTGACCACGGCCAGGCTGTAGCTGGAGTCGAACGGCCCTTCGAGCCGCCATTCCACCGGCCGCGCGAGACTTGCCGGGCGCAGCCGGGCCTCGGCCGCCGTGCGGTTGCGCACCATGGCCTGCGCCACCTGCATCAGGTCCTGCTCGTCGGGCTTGGCCGGCTGCGGCGGCATCTTGGCCAGCGCCTCCACCAGCCGCTGCTGGCAGGTCTCGATGCGCGCGCGGGTCGCGGCCCAGTTCTCCGGCGCCTTCGGTGCGGCGGCCGCCTTGCGGATCGCGGCCAGCGCCAGCCGGCCGCTGCGTTCCCACGAAAACCGCGCCGCCTGCTCGGCGCCTTCCGCGGCCAGCCGGGCGCGCAGGCCGGCGTCGGCGAGCACTGCCTGCATTTTGGCGGCCATATCGCCGGCGGAAAGCGGGTCGAACAGCGCCTGAGGATTGCCGATCACCTCCGGCAGGCTGGAGGCATTGGCCCCCAGCACCGGCGTGCCGCACTGGAACGCCTCCAGGCAGGGCAGCCCAAAACCCTCATGCAGGGAGGGGAAGACGAAAAGCTCGGCCAGGTTGTAGAGCCGGATGAGGTCGTCGTCGTTCACATAGCCGAGGAACTTCAGCGCATCGCGCGGCAGCGCCCTACGGCGCGCCTCCTCCTGGAGCTCGGTGCGGTCGAGTTCCGGCATCGAGCCGGCAAGAACGAGCTGGTGGCGCTCGCGCAGCTCAACCGGAAGGCGCGCGAACGCCTCCACCAGGCGCGGCAGGTTTTTACGCGGGTCGGAGCCGCCTGTGTAGAACGCGAACGGCTTTTCCAGCCCGAACCGGCGCCTCACGGCTTCCCTGTCGGCCGTCGAAAGCTCCAGCCGGCGGAATTTCGGGTCGCCGGCCTCGGAAGCGTTGACCAGGATGTCCGGCGAAATGCCGAGCAGGTCCACCGCCTCGGAGAAGGAGGATTCGGAAATGGTGATGATGCCGGCGCTCTTCTTCAGCTCCTCCAGCTTGGCCAGGTAGTGGCGCTTGAAGTCGGCATTGTTGTCCAGATAGTCCTGCCGGTAGATCAGCGGGATGAAGTCGTGCACGGTGGTGACCACCGGCACCGACGACAGCCGGCCGATGCTGAGCACGGCCGAATCGATGTAGCCCTCGAAGAAGGACGGGCAGAACACCACGTCCGGCGCGATCATCTCGATATAGGCTTCGCGCATCAGCGCCGAGGCGTGGTGGCGCCAGCGAAGGCGCGGCGAGCGGTCCTCGCACAGGTCCAGCAATTCCACGACATGGATATTTTGCGGCCGCACGAGACCGTCGAACGTGCGCCGGATCGCCGCCAGCGTTTCGGGAAAGGACGAGTTGAGCAGCAGGTGGATCTCGTCCTGCCCGGCCTGCGCGGCGATCGCCTGCGCCAGCGCGTCGGTATAGCGCCCGAGGCCGCGAAAGCGGCTCTCGGTCTGGCAGGCCTGCATGTCGATGAGTATGTCAGCCATTCTTGCCCAGACGCTCGCTCAGATCCTTGTAGAGAAGCCGCCCCTTCGGCGAGAGCTGCGAGGCGCTCAGGCCATGCTGGAAATGCTGGTTGCCAATGGCGGCGCCGGACGAAAGCAGCAGGGAGCGGATGCGCGCCGCCGCCCCGGGGAAACGGCCCAGCACACGCTTGCCGGTCTCGCGCACCAGCCGCTGGGAAACGGCCAGCATGGCGAGCCGCCTCAGCGTCTTCCTGACCGAGGCCTTGAGCGTGCCGCGCGCACCGGCAAGCCGCATTTTGGTGTCGGCGGCGAGCCGGCTCGCCACGCGCAGCGGCTTCGTCACCCGCCAAGACGTACTTTCATAGACTGCCGCCAGCCGCTGCTGGTAGTCGGAAAACTCGCGCAACTGCTCTTCGAGCGATCGGATCTGCTGCTGGATGCCGCGCTCGAAGCGCTCGGACAGCGTATCGAGCGTCAGCCCGTAGTCGGCCGCGAAGAGCGCGTCGAACCGCGCCAGGAAGTCGGCCTCGCCCGGCTTCTGGGCGATCACCGCATAGTCGGGGCTGACGCCGCGGAACACGTCGATCAGGCGCACCGTCTCGGCTTCGGCCAGCGGTTGCTTTTCCTGCAGGCGCAGCACCTTGGCGCGCGCAAAGCCATGATAGCGCGGCAGGAAGGAAAGCAGGCCCGGCGGCAGCGGCTTGTTGTGCGTGGGGTCCATGTGGAAAGCCAGCGTGCCGACGTCGAGGTTCTCGGCATTGGGCGTTTCCAGGATCAGCAGCCCGCCAGGCCGGAGCACGCGATGCGCCTCCGAAATCAGCGTCTGCAGCACCTCGAAGGGCAGGTGCTCGGCGATGTGGAAGCCCGAAACGACCGCCCGGCTGGCGTCGGGCAGCGAGCGCAGGAAGGCGATGGCGTCCATCTTGCGCGCCGAAAGGCCGCGCGCGAAGCAATCCTGCAGCATGCCGTCGTCGAGGTCGACGCCCTCGGCCTGCATGCCGTTTTCGCCGGCCAGTTCCAGCCACTCGCCGCGGCCGCAGCCGAGATCGACCAGGCCCGGCCGTTCGGCCGTCCCGGCGGCGGGCTCGGTGAACGGATAGAGGAAAGGCAAATAGACGCGCAGGCGGCCGACAATCTCCTCGCGCCCGCCGCGGAAATGCGCCTCGAACTCGTGATAGAAGGAACGGTCCGTCATCGCACCAGCTCCAGCTCGGGCGGAGCCCATGAGATGCCGACAAAGCGGGATTTGTCGGTGTTGACGACGGAAAAGGTCAAGGCAAGGTCCTGCCAGCAGTAGTTGCGGCCCAGATGCGTGTCGCCCTCATGCAGGGCGACGGCGACGGAATAGCTTCCTTCACCGAAATTCACGTCGAAAGTGAAGCGCAGGGAGAGTTTTTCCCCCGCTTCCAGCTCTCTCAGCGGCTTTCCGAGATGGTAGGTGTTGGTGCCGAAGACCGGCTGGCCCAGCCTGTCCTTTATCATGTAGCCGACCACGAAGCCGGGGATGTCCGCCAGCAGGCTGGTGTCGACCTGCAGGGTCACGCGCGCGCCGACCTTCAGGATGTCGGTCTCGGCGCCGGTCTCGTCCAGCAGCACCACCTTGTCGATCGCCGCCTCGCCGGTTCCGGAAGTGGTGCGCGCGCGCCCGTCCTCGCCGATGGTCTGGCGCACCGTGTAGCCTTCCTTCTCCGCGACGATGGCGTTGTAGAGGTCGAGCACGCTTTCGGGATGCCCGTCCATGCGGATGGTGCCCTTGTCGATCAGGATGGCGCGGTCGCACAGCGACACGATCGCGGCCCTGTCGTGCGAGACGAGCAGCAACGTGGTGCCGGCGGCGCGGAACTGGCGGATGCGGTCGAAGCTCTTGTGCTGGAAATAGGCGTCGCCCACCGACAGCGCCTCGTCGACGATGAGGATTTCGGGGCGGAAGGCTGTCGCCACCGAAAAGGCCAGCCGCACCTGCATGCCGCTGGAATAGATGCGGATGGGCTGGTCGAAATAATCGCCGATCTCGGCGAAATCCTCGATGCCGGGCAAGGCCGCTTCCGCCTGCTCGCGGGAAAAGCCCATCAGGCCGGCCGTGTTGAGCGCATTGGCGCGGCCGGTCATGTCCGGATTGAAGCCCATGCCGAGTTCCAGCAGCGCCGCCACCCTGCCATCGACATGGACCTTGCCGACGGTCGGCTGCATCGTGCCGGCCAGGATCTTCAGCAGCGTCGACTTGCCGGCGCCGTTCTGGCCGACGATGCCGACCGCCTCGCCCGCGTTCACCTGGAAGTCGATGTCGTGCAGGATCTGCTTTTCGTGCCTGAACCGCTGGCTCGGGAGGAACCACGACAGGACGCGGCGCCACTCGGACCGGTGGACCCGGAAGCTCTTGGCGATGCCTTCGGCGCGCAGCACGCTCATAGCACGTCCACCATGTCGGCATTGGCGCGCCGGAACATGAAGATGGCCAGGGCGCAGGCGAAAAGCGCCAGAACGAACAGGATGGCGATGGGCGCCAGCGGCGGGAAGCGGTGAAAGACGATCGCCTCGTGATAGGCGCTGACGATCTGGAAGATCGGGCTGAGCCGCAGATATTGAAGATATTGCTCGGGGATGGCGCCGGCCGGGTAGACGATCGGCGTGAACCAGAACATCAGTTGCAGGATGATGGGCATGACCTGCTCGACGTCGCGGATGAAGACATTGAGCACGCCCAGCGTGATGCCGATGCCGGCAGCCAGCAGCGCCACCACGGGCGCAAGGAGGAACACCGTCAGGATGCTCCAGTCGATGCCATGGCCCAGCAGGAAGAAGATGATCACCATGACCGCCAGCAACACCATGTTGTTGAGCAGCGCCGAGCCGATCTCGATGATGGGAAGCGTGATGCGCGGGAAACTCATCTTCTTGATGATGTTGGCGTTCTTGACGAACACCTTCATGCAGCGGTCCAGGACCTCGGAAAACAGATTCCAGCCGAGCAGGCCGGCCATGAGGTAGATGGCATAGCCGTAGGAGCCGGAGATGCCGGGTATCCTGGAGGCCAGAAGATTCGACAGGATGAAGGCGTAGATCATCACCTGCGACAGCGGATGCAGGATCAGCCACGCGCCGCCCAGCTTGCTGCGGACGAAGCGCATGTAGAAGTCGTTCCAGATCGACGTCAGGACGAAGAAGCGATATTCCCAAAGACTTCGGAGCATGCGTTCCTGACAATGAAACCGCCGCCGCTGCCGCGGGGCGCTGAAGCGCGAACGCAGCCTTTTAAGCTGGCCGCCCGGCATTGTCACCTGCCGCGCGGGACCAGACCCTAGAAGGTCTGGTTGTAAGGCCCCACTTCCGGGCTGCGGCGCAGCACCTCGTCCACGGCCTCGAACATCTCGCGGCGGCGCTCGGACGAGACCGGGCTTTCCACCACCACCACCAGTTCCGGCTTGTTGGAGGAGGCACGCACAAGCCCCCAGGTGCCGTCCTCGGCCACCACGCGCACGCCGTTGACGGTGACGAGGTCGACGATCCTCTGCCCCGCGAAGATGGCGCCCTTCGCCTTCATCGCCTCGAAATCCGCCGTCACGCGCGCCACCACGCCGTATTTCTTGTCGTCGTCGCAATGGGGCGACATGGTGGGGGTGCCGTAGGTGAGCGGCAGGTCGCGATAGAGGTCGGCCATGGACTTTTGCGGATTGCGGTCCAACATGGCGCAGACCGCGATCGCCGTCACCAGCCCGTCGTCGTAGCCGCGGCCGAAGGGCGGATTGAAGAAGAAATGGCCGGATTTCTCGAAGCCGGCGGCAGCCTTCAGTTCCGCCACCCGCCGCTTGATGTAGGAATGGCCGGTCTTCCAGTAGTCGGTGACGGCGCCGTTGGCCTTCAGCACCGCGTCGGTGTCGAACAGGCCGGTGGACTTCACGTCCACCACGAACCTGGCGCCCGGATGCAGGCCGGAAATGTCGCGCGCCAGCATGACGCCCACCTTGTCGGCGAAAATCTCGTTGCCCTCATTGTCCACGACACCGCAGCGGTCGCCGTCGCCGTCGAAGCCGAGGCCGACATCGGCGCCGGTCTCCAGAACCTTGTCGCGGATGGCATGAAGCATGTTCATGTCCTCCGGGTTCGGATTGTAGCGCGGGAAGGTGTGATCGAGGTCGACGTCCAGCGGCACCACCTCGCAGCCGATGCGCGCCAGCGCTTCCGGCGCGAAGGCGCCCGCCGTGCCGTTGCCGCAGGCGGCCACCACCTTGAGCTTGCGGGTGATCGACCTGCCCTGAGTCAGATCGTCGAGGTAGCGGGCGCGGAAATCCGGCACGAATTCGTAGGAGCCGCCGCCGGCGAGGTCGAAATCGCCTTCGAGCACGATCTTCTTCAGCGCGCTCATCTCCTCCGGGCCGAAGGTGAGCGGGCGCGCAGCCCCCATCTTCACGCCGGTCCAGCCATTCTCGTTGTGCGAGGCGGTGACCATGGCCACCGACGGCGCGTCGAGCGCGAACTGCGCGAAATAGGCCATGGGCGACAGGGCAAGCCCGATGTCCTTTACCCTGGCGCCCGCCGCCATCAGGCCGGAGGCCAGGGCGAGCTTGATCGACAGCGAATAGGAGCGGAAATCGTGCCCGGTGACGATGTCGGGGCCAACGCCCATGCGGCGGATCAGCGTGCCGAGGCCCATGCCGAGCGCCTGCACACCCACGAGGTTCAACTCCGGCTGCTTGGAGGAGCCGGGATGGCCGAACCACCAGCGCGCGTCATATTCGCGGAAGCCGGAAGGCGCGACGAGCGCCGAAGTCTCGAACTCGAAGGTATTGGGCCGGGCATCGTGGACGATCTTGAAGGTCAAGGCTAGGCTACTCCGGTGACGGGAGGGAACGGGCCGGCCCGCGCCGCGTTGGGCACGAACCGACCGCCTTTTAGAACATGGGGGCATCGTATCAAACCGGAAAAGCCTTGAGCACGCCACAAGGAGGCAGTAGGCACGGCGAAAGCGGGGCGGTTGCTGGGGAACGTTGCCGGAACGCCAGATCGCGTTTCGGCAGCGAGCAAGCTAGGCGGCGGCGAGAGCCCGCCCACGGAGAGGCAGTGCGATGGCAGAAAAACAGGCGCTTGGCGTACCCAGGTTCGCGTCGTGGCGGGAGCCGCTCCAGTCCGTGCGCCAGCGTGCGGTAGACGTTCCGCGCCCCGCCAAGAAGGCGCTGCTGGTGATGCTCGACTTCGCCGTGCTCGTCGGCCTCGGCTGGGTCTCCTTCCTGCTGCGCTTCGACCGCTCCTTCGTGCCCAATCTCAATCAGTGGGCGCTGATGCTGGCGCTGCCGATCATCGCGGTGCCCGTCTTCGTACGCTCCGGCGTCTACCGCTCGGTGTTGCGCTATCTGCCGGAACGGGCGATCTGGGTGATCCTGCGCTCTGTCACCGTCACCATGCTGTTGTGGGTGGCGCTGGCGTTCCTGACCCAGCTCACGGGTATCGAAGGCACGCCGCGCAGCATTCCCGTCATCCTGTGGCTGCTGGTCAGCGCCTACATGATCTGCAGCCGGTTCGGGGCCAAGTGGCTGCTGTGGGGCGAATCGCCCACCACGCGCCACCCGCGCCCGACGCTGATCTACGGAACCGGCGAACCCGCCATACAGCTCGCGCACGCCCTCAACTCGGCCAAGGAAAGCGTGGTCGCCGGCTTCATCACCGAAGACCGCGCGCTGGTCGGCATGGACGTGCTGGGGCTGCGCGTCTACCAGCCGGGCGACATCGAGGGGCTGGTGACCAATATGGGCATCCGCGAGATCGTCATCACCACCCCCACCCCGATGACCAAGGAGCGGCGCGACCAGGTGGCGCGGCTGAGCCAGCTTCCGGCCAAGATCAGGATATTGCCGCCGCTGGCCGACATCGCGGCCGGGCACTATCTGGTCAGTTCCGTCCGCGACATCGACATAGATGATCTGCTCGGGCGCTCGGAAGTGGCGCCGGACCCGGAACTGCTGCGCGCCGCCGTTTCCGGCCGCACGATCCTGGTCACCGGCGCGGCCGGCTCGATCGGGCAGGCCGTGTGCCGCATCGTCACGCAGTTCCGGCCGTCCAGGCTGGTGCTGCTCGACCTCAACGAGCACGGCCTCTACCAGATCAACCGCGAACTCGCCCAGCAGGGGCCCGTGCCGGTGGTGCCGGTGCTGGGCTCGGCTGCGAACCGCAAGCTGCTCGACCGGGTGCTGAAGGAAAACAAGGTCGACGTCATCTTCCATTGCGCGGCCTACAAGCATGTGCGCCTGGTGGAGGAGAACATGCTGGAAGGCATTTCCAACAACATCAACGGCACATGGGAACTGGCCGAGGCCGCCTATGACGCCGGGGTGGACCGTTTCGTGCTGATCTCGTCGGACAAGGCGGTGCGGCCGGCCAGCGTCATGGGCGCCACCAAGCGCTGGTCGGAACTCATCCTGCACCACTTCAGCGCCAGGCCGGCGCCGCGCGAAGGCCGCTCCACCGTGTTCTGTTCGGTTCGTTTCGGCAACGTGGTCGGCTCCAGCGGCTCGGTGATCCCGCTGTTCAAGGAGCAGATCGCCAAGGGCGGGCCGGTGACGGTGACCCATGACGACATGACGCGCTACTTCATGTCGGTGCGCGAGGCGGCCGAACTGATCGTGCAGGCCAGCGCCCTTTCGACAAGCGGCGACATCCTGCTGCTGGAGATGGGCGAGCCGGTCCGCATCCGCGAACTGGCGGAAGACATGATCCGGTTGGCCGGACTGACGATCCGCGACGAGGCAAACCCCGACGGCGCGATCGAGATCGTCTGCATCGGCCCCGCCAAGGGCGAGAAGATCGCCGAGGACCTGTTCTACGATCCGTCGCGGGTGCAGACCACCGCGCATTCGAAGATCCTGCGGGCCATGTATATGCACGGGCGCAGCAAGGACCTGCCCGGCAAGCTGCAGGCGCTGCGCGCCGCGCTGGAGGGACAGGAAGCCGAAGAGGTCAGGCGCATCCTGTTCGATGCGGTTGCGGAAGGCTAGACAGAACTAGCTACCGGTCTTCCGGACGGACAATTGCATTCGGGTTTTAGACGAGTGCCCTTCAATTCGGCGCCGCCAGCCGCCGCGCCAGCGCGGAAAGGGCGGTGCGGCTGTCCGTTTCGGGCGTCCAGCCGAGCGCGGCCAGCGCCGAAGGATCGCACACCTGCCCGCCGGAGATACGCGCCCACGCCGCCTGCCGGCCCGCCAGGCGCGCCGCGGTCGCAAACACAAAGGGCGGCACCGGAACCATGCGACGCGGCCGCGACAGGCCCGCGCGGTAGGCCGCGACGATGTCGGCGAGGGAAACCGGATCCGCATCGCTCGCGACATAGTCGGTGCGCGTGAGCTTTTCCCGCGTCAGCGCCAGGATGATGGCGCGCACCGCCCCCACCAGCGACAGCAGCGAACGCGGCGCGGCGAGCGATGCGAATGGCAGCGGCCAGGGCGAATCGGCCAGCCGCAGCAAGGTATGCAGCCCGCTGCGCATGCCCACGCCATAGATCGGCGCGGGGCGCAGGATGACGAAGTGGCCGCGCCGGTCGCGAAAGGCTTCCCGCACGGCCTGCTCGCCGGCAAGCTTGGAGGCGCCGTAGGCGCAGGTGGGCGCGGGCGCCGTCGTCTCGTTCACGAACGCCCGGCTTTCCGCCCCCGCCACGGCGCGGATGGACGACAGATGCACGAACCGGCCCGGAACGACGGAAGCAGCGGCCTGCGCCAGCTTACCGGCCAGCCTCGTATTGGCCTCGAACAGCGCCTCGGAGGTGGCGCCCGCATCGTTGTTGAGGGCCGCGCAGTGGATAATGCTGCTCGCACCACGCAACGCTTCCTCGAAATCGGAGACATCGGCGCCGGCCGGCGGCAGCCTTCTTGCCTCGACGCCCGTCCCGGGCGCAGGCTCCCGATACGTCAACAGGCGGACCTTGCGGCCCGCCTGCGTCAATTCGGCGAAGACCGCCGATCCAACCATGCCTGAAGCGCCTGTGAGAGCGATCGTCATCAGGGCGCCTCGTGTTGCCGGCGCTTCCGAATACGGGGCAGCCTTGCCGGCCGCCCCTGCCGGAACCGCCCCGGAACCGCCGGGTGCGTTACTGCCGCTTCGGCAGCAGCGCCCACACCGCCGGCACCAGGGCCGCGGCGAGCGCCACCTTGATGAGGTCCGGCACGATGAACGGCACGACGCCGAACTGCCAGGCCTTGTCGGCGCCGATCAGAACCGCCAGCCAGGCGAAACCCATGGCCATCATGACCGCTTCGGCCGCCAGCAGGGCGCCGGTGAACTTGACCAGGCTGCGGTCCCAGCCGCGATCGGCCGCCCAGCCGACGATGGCCGCCATGGCCACGAAGCCGGCCAGATAGCCGCCGGTGGTGCCGAGCATGTAGGCAAGGCCGATGCCCTTCTCGGGCGTGCTCTGGAAGACCGGCAGGCCCATGGCGCCCTGGGCCATGTAAAGCATCAGCGTGGCAAGGCCCAGCCGCAGGCCGAAGGAGGCGGCGATCAGCATGACGGCCAGCGTCTGCAGCGACATGTCGACGGGGCCGAACACCACCTTGGTCTTGGCCGACAGGGTCAGAAGCAGGGTTCCGCCGAGCGCGAGCCCGAACTGCGCCGCAAGGCGTGCCGCGCCTTTCTGCGGCAAGGCAAAGGAAACAAGCGGACGCATCGTGATAGCATTTGCCATGGTCTTCCCCAATTCCGATTCGTGACCGTCGCGTCGATGACGCGTCGCGTTTCCCTATATTGGCTTCCGTGCTAAGCGGCAATCGCTTTCGCCACCCTTCCCACGCCCGCGAGGTTTTCCATGGCGCTGAAATTCGACGCCCGGTTCGATCCGGCCTATGGCAGCGCCGTCCCCGCAGGCGGCAAGGTGAAGGACGTGGCGCGCCTTACCGCGCCGAACCCCTCGCCCTTCACCTTCCACGGCACCAACACCTATCTGGTCGGCAGGGACACGCTGGCGGTGATCGACCCGGGTCCGGACGACGAGGCGCACTTCAAGGCCCTGCTCGGCGCCATCGCCGGACGGCCGGTAAGCCACATCTTCGTCAGCCATACGCACCGGGACCATTCGCCGCTTGCCGCGCGGCTCAAGGCCGAGACCGGCGCCCCGGTGCTGGCCGAGGGGCCGCACAGGCCGGCGCGGCCGCTGCGCATCGGCGAGGAAAACCCGCTCGACGCCAGCGCCGACATGGATTTCCGGCCGGACGTCGCGCTCGCCGACGGCGCGTTGACCGAGGGCGACGGCTGGGCGATCCGCACCGTTCTGACGCCGGGACACGCCGCCAACCACGCCGCCTTCGCGCTGGAGGGCACCGGCATCCTGTTTTCGGCCGACCATGTCATGGCCTGGTCCACCAGCATCGTGGCGCCGCCCGACGGGGCCATGAGCGACTACATGGCCTCGCTGGACCGCCTGATCGAGCGCGACGACCGGCTGCTGCTGCCGGGCCATGGCGGGCCGGTGACGGCGCCTCGCAGCTTCATGCGCGGGCTGAAGACCCACCGCCGCATGCGCGAGCGCGCCATATTGGAGCGGCTCAGGGCGGGCGACCGCACCATCAAGGCGATCGTGGAGGCGATCTACCGCGACACCGACCCGCGCCTGCACGGCGCGGCCGGCCTTTCCGTGCTGGCGCATCTGGAGGACCTGGTGGCGCGCGGCGCCGCCCGCAGCGAGGGCGATCCGTCGCTGGAGGGGATTTTCTTCCCTTCCTACTGATCCGGCGCCGTGCCGATCCGGCCGGCCACTTCCCGGTCGAGGGCGTCGAAGAAGGCGACGATGCGCGCGGCGTTGTCGCCGAGGTCGTGGCGGCCGTAACGCGAGGCCGAGCGCATGTCGACCAGCGTCGAATCGCCGTCCGTGACAACGCGGACGGCGACGTCGGCGGGAAGATCGAGAATGAAGGAGCGGGCAAGGGCGGCGATGGTGACCTCGTCCCGCACGTCGTCGGTCGGCGGCAACGGGGCGTTCGCCTGCCAGCGCTGCTCCTTCACCACGGTCTCGACGGCATCCAGCGCCTCGTCGAAGGGCAGGTCGTAGCGGTGGCCGATCACCAGCGGATAGGCCTGGCCCTGCAGGCGTTTTTCGCCCGGCGTCGGCGGAACGAGCGCGTTCATGCCGTCCGTGCGCGTATCCAGGTCCAGCACGGGCGGATCGTCCTGATCGGTGGAGATGTCGCTGAGCGCCGGCAGGGTCGCCACGCGCCAGCCGATGAAGCCATAGGGAACCAGTACCAGCGCCGCCAGCAAGACGCCCACGGTCAGGTCGCGCCCGCCCTCGTCGCCGAATTTCCACAAGCGGGAAAAGGCGAGGCCGGCGAGCAGAAGCGCCAGCGCCGCCAGCAGCGCCACCAGCGCCAGCACCCACAGAAAGGCCGGCGTCTCCGTGAGACCGAAATGATGCCCCGTCCAGACGGTCAGCAGCAGCACCAGGGAAAAGGCGCCGACGCGCCGCGACCAGCGGCCCGACCTCGACACTCGCCGCTCGGGATATTCAGTCATGTCGCGCCGCACCAGCCCCGGGTTCCGGTTGAGCTTTAAAGCGGTTCCGGGCCGGTTGGAAGCCGAAAGTCCCCGTCATCCGGCGGCCGGGTTGTCCGTGGGCAGGCGATGGTCTTTGAACTGGGCCCGCAGCGCCGTCTTGAGGATCTTGCCCGCGGCGGTGTGCGGAATCTCGGCGACGAAGGCGACGTCGTCCGGCATCCACCACTTCGCCACCTTGCCTTCCAAGAAGGCCAGTATGTCGGCCGCCGCCGGCTCGCGCCCCGGCTTGCGCACGACCACCAGCAGCGGCCGCTCGTGCCACTTCGAATGCGGCACGCCGATCACCGCCGCCTCGGCGACGTCCGGGTGGCCGACGGCAAGGTTCTCCAGCGCGATGGTGGAGATCCACTCGCCGCCGGACTTGATGACGTCCTTGGCGCGGTCGGTGATCTGCATGTAGCCATGCGGGTCGATATGGGCCACGTCGCCCGTATCGAACCAGCCCTCCGCGTCGAATTGCTCGGCGCCCGCGCCGCCATAATAGGCGCGCGCCACGGCCGGCCCGCGCACCTTCAGCCGGCCGAAGGTACTGCCGTCCCACGGATGCGCGTTGCCGGCATCATCCGTCACCTTCATCTCCACGCCGAACGGCGCGAAGCCTTGCGTCTGCTGCACGTCCAGCCGGGCCTCGCCCTCGAGGCCGGCATATTCCGGCTTCAGGGTGCAGAGCGTGCCGAGCGGCGACATCTCGGTCATGCCCCAGGCATGGACGACCTCGACGCCATAGTCGTCCTGGAATTTCTGCGTCATCATGCGCGGGCAGGCCGAGCCGCCGATCACCACCTTCTTCAGATGCGGCAGCTTGTTGCCGGTTTCCTGCAGATATTGCAGCAGCATCAGCCACACGGTGGGCACGGCGGCGGTGAAACTCACCTTCTCGGTGTCGAGAAGTTCATAGATCGAGGCGCCGTCCATCCGCCCGCCCGGCATGACCAGCTTGGCGCCGGTCATCGGCACGCTCTGGCCCAGGCCCCAGGCATTGGCGTGGAACATCGGCACCACCGGCATCACCACGTCGCGCGAGGAGATGCCCATGGCGTCGGGCATGGCCGCCATCATGGCATGGAGCACGTTGGAGCGGTGGCTGTAGAGCACGCCCTTGGGGTCGCCCGTTGTGCCGGAGGTGTAGCACATGCCGGCGGCCGTCTCCTCCTCGAAGCTCTTCCAGCGGAAGTCGCCATCGGCCTCGGCCAGCCATTCCTCATAGGCCACGGTGCCGGAAAGCGAGGTGGCCGGCATGTTGGCGGCGTCGGTCAGCACGATCACCTTTTCCACCGAAGGCACCTGCGGCACGATCTTTTCGGCCAGCGGCAGGAAGGTCAGGTCGACGAACAGTGCCCGGTCCTGCGCATGGTTCATGATCCAGGCGATCTGTTCGGGAAACAAGCGCGGGTTCAGCGTATGGTAGATGGCGCCGATGCCCATTATGCCGTACCAGGCCTCGAGGTGGCGGGCGGTGTTCCAGGCCAGCGTGGCGACGCGGTCGCCCAGGGCGAAGCCGTCGCGCTCCAGCCTCTGGGCCGCCTTCAGCGCGCGCAGCCGCAGTTCGGCATAGGTGGTGCGCACGATCGGCCCCTCCACCGAGCGCGACACGATCTCGCGCCCGCCATGCTGCGTTGCCGCGTTGTCGATCAACTTGTGGCACAGAAGCGGCCATTCCTGCATCAGTCCAAGCACTGTCGGTTCCTCCCTTTCGGCGGCATTGTGGATCGAAGCGCGCCAATGTCCAGACGTCACGTTACGGCAGCCCGGCGCCACAATGCAGCCATCGTGGCGAGGAATCTATGCTTGAGCGGGGGCGCTGTTGATAGATGCAAAGAGGCCCGCATGGTGGACCCTCAAACGGAAGAAACCCGCCAGGACGATTCCCGGATCGACGACGAGGCGCTCGAGACGGCGCTGGTCGAAAGCCTCACCGAGCTTGAGCCGGAAAGGCCGGAGACCGTGTCGGAGGATGATTTCGTCCAGGCCGTCGGCGGCGCGCTGGAAGCCGTGGGCGGCCAGTTGCTGTTCAAGATGTGCGTCCAGAGGGACGGCCAGGGCGAGCATGTGGCCGCCGCCTCGATCGGCGTGGGCGGCGACCGGCAGTTCCTGCTGCTCACCCTGCCCACGAGGGGCGGCGCGCTGAAGGTGGAAACGGCGGCCCGCAGCGCGAACCCGGTGGCCGGCATCGCCGCCGCCTATGCCGGGCTGATGGACGTGTTCCAGACGGCGGCCTGACCGGCGCGCCTCAGAAACCGACGTTTGCCGCGGCGGTCGTCCCGTCCGAGCCGTCCGCCTGAACGTCGGACAGCTTCACGAAGGAATAGCCCTTTGCCTTGAGCGCAAGCAGGCCCTTCACCACGCCCTCGCCCGCGGCGTGGGTAGGCTGGTTGATGTGGGCGATCACCACGTCGCCGTCGCGGGCGGCGGCAATGCGTTTCTCCGCCGCGCGGGCGCCGAGCAGCGAGCCGCCGTCGCCGTTGACCGAATAGCCGGCGATGCGGAAGCCCCGCCTGCGGATCGCCGCGATCGCCGAAGGGATGTAGCGCGCCGTGGCGCCGCGGAACCAGCCGGGAGCCGCCGCACCGGCCGCACGGATCGCAGCCGCGCCGCCCTCCACCTCGGCCTCGACGGCGCCCGGGGAGCCGGCGGCGGCGATGCCGTAGATTTTCGCCGGCCGATCGACCGCCGGCACATGCATGGCTCCGTGGTTCTCGATCTCAAACAGGTCCGGATGCGCCCGCATCTGCGCGAAAACGTCCCGGTTGCGCTTCAGCCAGCGGGCGGTGACGAAGATGGTGGCCGGCATGCGGTTGTCGATCAGCGTCGACAGGATGCGCATGTCGGTGGCGCCCATGCAGGCGTCGAAAGTCAGCGCCACGCGCGGGGCGCCCGCCCCGCCCGGCGCGATATGGAGCGCCGGCTCGACGAGCCCCGCCTGCCCGGCGCCGGCAGCGCCGGCAGAAAGCAGAATGGCCACGGAAAGGCCGGCAAACAGGCGCATGGCAACCCCGATCGATGTCGGACGGCGCTGTGGGCGCCGAAAACGGCAAACTTGCGGCGGCACTTCAAGGCGCTCCGGAAACGATTCGCCTTTGCGCCGCAAGCCGCTGCTTCGGCTTGCCTTTCAGGCGCCCTTGCCCTTGCGCACGGCCGCCTGCGCCGCCGCCAGCCGAGCGATCGGCACGCGGAAGGGCGAGCAGGACACGTAGTCCAGCCCGACCTCCTCGCAGAAGCGGATGGAGGCCGGGTCGCCGCCATGCTCGCCGCAGATGCCGAGCTTGATGTCGGGCCGTGTGCCCCTGCCCTTCTCGGCCGCCATGCGCACCAGTTCGCCGACGCCATCGACATCGAGCGACACGAACGGGTCTTGTTCGATGATGCCCTTCTGCCGATAGGCTTCGAGGAAGGAAGCGGCGTCGTCGCGGCTGATGCCGAAAGTGGTCTGGGTCAGGTCGTTGGTGCCGAAGGAGAAGAATTCGGCGGTCTCGGCGATCAGATGGGCGCGGATGGCGGCGCGCGGCAGTTCGATCATGGTGCCGACGAGATAGTCGAAACGCACGCCCGTCTCCGCCATCACGGCCTCGGCCACCTGGTCGATGCGGGCCTTGACGTAGTCCAGTTCCTTCTTGAGGCCGACCAGCGGCACCATGACTTCCGGCACCACCAGTGCGCCCGCCTTCTTGCCCGCTTCCACCGCGGCCTCGAAAATGGCGCGCGCCTGCATCTCGGCGATCTCGGGATAGGTCACGGCCAGGCGGCAGCCGCGATGGCCGAGCATGGGATTGAACTCGTGCAGCAACTCGGTGCGGTGGCGCAGCCTGTCGGCCGGCACGTCCATGGCCTCGGCGACTTCGGCGATCTCCTCCTCGGTCTTGGGCAGGAACTCGTGCAGCGGCGGGTCGAGCAGGCGGATCGTCACCGGCAGGCCGGCCATGATCTCGAACAGCTCCAGGAAATCCGAGCGCTGCATGGGAAGCAGCTTGGCAAGGGCTGCGCGCCTTTCCTTTTCCGTGTCGGCCAGGATCATCTCGCGCATGGCCACGATGCGGTCGCCGTCGAAGAACATGTGCTCGGTGCGGCACAGGCCGATGCCCTCCGCGCCGAAGGAGCGCGCCATGCGCGCATCCGCCGGCGTCTCGGCATTGGTGCGCACCTTCATGCGCCGGGCGGCGTCGGCCCATTCCATGATGGCGGCGAAATCGCCCGACAGTTCCGGCTGCAGCATGGCGACCGCGCCCTTCAGCACCTGGCCGTTGCCGCCGTCGATGGTGATGACGTCGCCCTTCTTCAGCGTCACGCCCATGGCCATCAGCGTGCCGTTGCGCTGGTCGACGCGCAGCGAGCCGGCGCCCGAGACGCAGGGCTTGCCCATGCCGCGCGCCACCACCGCCGCATGGCTGGTCATGCCGCCGCGCGTGGTCAGAATGCCCTCGGCGGCATGCATGCCGTGGATGTCTTCCGGGCTGGTCTCCACCCGCACCAGGATGACCTTTCGTCCCTGCGCCCGCAGGTCCTCGGCCTCGTCGGAGGTGAAGACGATCTCGCCGGTGGCCGCACCGGGAGAAGCCGGCAGGCCGGCGCCGATGACATGGCGCTCGGCCTTCGGGTCGATGGTGGGATGCAGCAACTGGTCGAGCGAGGCCGGGTCAATGCGCGCGACCGCCTCTTCCTTCGAAATCAGGCCCTCATTGGCCATGTCCACGGCGATCTTGAGCGCGGCCTTGGCGGTGCGCTTGCCCGAGCGGGTCTGCAGCATCCACAATTTGCCGCGCTCTATGGTGAACTCCAGGTCCTGCATGTCGCGGTAGTGGTTTTCCAGCCGCTGGGAGATGTCCACGAAAGCGGCGAAGGCTTCCGGCATCAGCTTCTGCAGCGAAGGCTTGTCGGAGCCGGCGGCGATGCGCGCGGCCTCGGTGATGTTCTGCGGCGTGCGGATGCCGGCCACCACGTCCTCGCCCTGGGCGTTGACCAGGAATTCGCCGTAGAGCGCCTTCTCGCCGGTCGACGGATTGCGGGTAAAGGCGACGCCGGTGGCGGAGGTCTCTCCCATGTTGCCGAACACCATGGCCTGCACGTTGACCGCCGTGCCCCAGCTTTCGGGAATGTCGTGCAGGCGGCGATAGGTGATGGCGCGCTGGTTCATCCAGCTCGAGAACACCGCCCCGATCGCCCCCCAGAGCTGCTCGCGCGCATCCTGCGGGAAGGGCTTTCCAAGCTCCTCCTCGATGCGGGCCTTGTAGAGCGCGATGACGTCCTGCCATTCGGCCGCCGACAGCTCGGTGTCGAGGTCGTGGCCGAGGCTCGCCTTGCGGTCCTCCAGGATTTCCTCGAACACCTCATGGTCCAGCCCCATGACCACGTCGGAATACATCTGGATGAAGCGGCGGTAGCTGTCATAGGCAAAGCGCGCATCGCCGGAATCGGCGGCCAGCGCCTCGACCGTCTCGTCGTTGAGGCCGAGATTGAGCACGGTATCCATCATGCCCGGCATCGAGGCGCGGGCGCCGGAGCGCACGGAGACCAGCAGCAGCTTCTGCGGATCGCCGAAACTGCGGCCGGTGAGCCGGGCGACGTGGCCGAGGGCTGCGTCCACCTGCGCTTTCAGCGCATCCGGATAGGCGCGGCCGTTGGCATAGTACCAGTTGCAGGCTTCGGCGGTGATGGTGAAGCCGGGCGGCACCGGCAGGCCCAGGCTGCACATCTCGGCCAGGTTGGCGCCCTTGCCGCCGAGCAGGTTCTTGTCACTGGCACGCCCTTCAGCCGCGCCGTCGCCGAAGGTGAAGACCCATTTGGTCATGCTTGCTCCTCAGTCTGCGCCGGTTGGAAATCCGCCCCGATCCTGGCTTCCGGGCGAGCGATAGGGGGAGCGGCCGCGAAACGCAAGGCGCGAGAAGACGGTTCGACACCTACAATCGATTAGAGCCTTTCATGGCTACACGGAACCATTCTGCCGGAGCAGATTTGGGCCAAGGTCGAGGGGTTCGGCGAGGTCGATGTGGTGCATCGGCCGCTGCCGAAGCCCGACGGATTTGGCCCGAAGCGGCCCGGCAGAATGGTTCCGTGTAGCCATGAAAGGCTCAAGTCGTTCCGGTTCCACCGAAGCCGGCCGGCAGCAGCGCGGCGGCGAGCCGAAAATCCCTCTGCGAGCCGGGCCGTCCACCATGCCGCTTGCGCGCCAGCGCCTTTAGCGATAGAACATAAAGGGAACATTCAAGGATGAATCATGAAACGGACAGGCAAGCTCGACTATCTCGAACTGCCGGCCACCGGCGGCACACTGGACAGCGTCAAGGCGTTCTACAGCGAGGCGTTCTCATGGTCGTTCACCGACTACGGCCCCACCTATTCGGCCTTCGGCGAAGGGCTCGACGGCGGTTTCCAGGCCGACGCCTCGGAGGCGGCGGCCAGGCCGCTTCCGGTGCTCTATTCGCATGACCTGGAGGCAACGCTGGCCGCGGTGGAAAATGCCGGCGGCACCATCGCCAGGCCGATCTTCGCCTTTCCCGGCGGCCGCCGCTTCCATTTCCTCCACCCCGCCGGCAACGAACTGGCGGTGTGGAGCGAGTAGGCGCCGAGCGGGCAGCCCGCCTTCGACAGGCCGCCGCCAAGCCGGCCGCGCCAGAGAATTTTCGTGCGCCGGCGAGGCGGTTGGCGATTGTGCTTTTGCCCGGCCCTGCCTATAAGGCCGCTCACACCGAGTCATGGCCCGGCATCGGGTCCTGGCACTGGTGGGGCGTCGCCAAGCGGTAAGGCATCGGTTTTTGGTACCGACATTCCCAGGTTCGAATCCTGGCGCCCCAGCCAACCGTGCGACGGGCCGAAACGGCCGCCGCTACTTCTTCCACTCGAAGCGATACCAGTTGGCGAAGCGCCGCAAGCCTTCCTCGATCGAGGTTTTCGGCGTGAAGCCGAAATCGCGCCGGATCGCGGCAAGGTCGGCATAGGTGCGTTCCACATCGCCCGGCTGCATCGGCTCGTCGCGACGCACGGCCGTCACCCCCAGCACCTTCTCCAGCGTGTCGATGAAATCGCCCAGCCGCACCGGCCGGTTGTTGCCGACATTGTAGACGCCCGCCGGCGCGCCCTCGCCCGTCCCCGGCGGGCGGTCGAGCACGGCCACCACCGCGTCGACCACGTCGTCGACATAGGTGAAGTCGCGCCACATCTCGCCATTGTTGAAGACGCGGACCGGGCGGCCTTCCAGCATCGCCTCGGTGAACAGCCAGTAAGCCATGTCGGGCCGGCCCCAGGGGCCGTAGACGGTGAAGAAGCGCAGGCCCGTCTGCGCAATGCCGTAGAGATGCGCGTAGGCATGGCTCATCAGTTCGTCGGCCTTCTTGGTGGCCGCATAGAGCGACACCGGATGGTCGACCGGGTCGCCCTCGCTGAACGGCACCTTGGTGTTGCCGCCATAGACCGAGCTGGACGAGGCATAGACCAGGTGCCTGAAGGCGGGCAGGAAGCGGCAGAACTCCAGCACCTCGAGATGGCCGGCCAGGTTGGAGCGCAGATAGGCGCGGGGGTTTTCCAGTGAATGGCGCACGCCCGCCTGCGCCGCCAGATGCACCACCCTGTCGATGCCGGCGCCGGAAAAGGCTTCCAGCGCACCTTCCTGTGCAATGTCCATCTCGTGGAAGGAAAAGCCCGACCGGCCCAGCAGGCGGGCGAGCCGCGCCTTCTTCAGCGCCGGGTCGTAATAGGCGTTCATGTCGTCCACGCCGACCACCTCGTCGCCCCGTTCCAGCAGGCGGAGGCAGACATGGCTGCCGATGAAGCCGGCAGCGCCCGTGACGAGAATGGGCATGGTTCAGCTTGCCTCGCGCATGGCCTCGGCGGCCTGCAGGTCGACCGAGACGAGCTGGCTCACCCCCTGCTCCGCCATGGTGACGCCGAACAGGCGGTCCATGCGCGCCATGGTGATGGGGTTGTGGGTGATGACGACGAAGCGCGTCTCGGTCGAGGCGGACATCTCGTCCATCAGGTTGCAGAAGCGCTCGACATTGTGATCGTCCAGCGGCGCGTCCACCTCATCCAGCACGCAGATCGGCGCCGGATTGGTGAGGAAGACGGCGAAGATCAGCGACATGGCCGTCAGCGCCTGCTCGCCGCCGGACAGCAGCGTCATGGTCTGCGGCTTCTTGCCCGGCGGGCGGGCCAGGATTTCGAGTCCGGCCTCCAGCGGGTCTTCGGATTCGATGAGCTGCAGCTCGGCCGTGCCGCCGCCGAACAGATGCGCGAACAGGCGCTGGAAATGGCCGTTGACCACGTCGAAGGCCGCCAGCAGCCGCTCGCGCCCCTCGCGGTTGAGGCTCTGGATCGCCTGCCGCAGCTTGCGGATCGCCTCGATGATGTCCTCGCGCTCGGAAACGATGGCCTCCAGCCGGTCGGACAGCTCCTTCTGCTCCTCTTCGGCCCGCAGATTGACCGCGCCCAGCCGCTCGCGCTCGATCTTGAGCCGCTCCAGCTGGCGCTCCACCTCGCCGGCGTCGGGCATCGGCGCGTCGGCCTCCAGCCCGGTATGGCGGATGACGAGATGCGGGGGCGTGTTGAGCGTCTCGTGGATGCGCGCCTCGACCTCCTGCCGGCGTTCGTCGGCGGCGGTCAGGCGCTCCTCGGCCCGGGCGCGGGCCTCGCGCGCCTCGGCCAGGCCCTGGATGGCGGCGGTGGCGGCCTTGTCCAGCCCGCCCTGCAGGTTCTCGGCCTCCTGCAAGCGGTCGCCCGCGGCCTTGCGCAGGTCCTCGGCCTGCGCAAGCTGCGAAAGCAGGCCACGGCGGCGGGCGTCGATCTCGTCCGGTGCCTCGGCCAGCCGCTCCCGCTCCTCCTCGGCCTCTTCCTTGCGCTCTGCCAGCGAGGCGATCTGCTGGGAAGCGTTCTCGGCGCGCGACAGCCAGTTGCGGCGCTCGGTGGCGATCGCCTCCAGCCGGCGCGTGCGCGCCTGCGCCTCGCGGGTCAGCCCGTCATGCACGGCGCGGGCATCGGCAAGGGCGGCACGGTCGCGCGCGACATGGGCGGCGGCCTGCTCCAGCCTGAGCTGGAGGTCGCCGATGTCGGGCGCATCGGCAAGCTGCGCCTCGGCCTCCTCGACAGCGGCAGCCGCCTCCTCATGGCTTTCCACCACGCGGGCATGCGCCTCGGCCAGCGCCTCGCGCCGGCTCGAAAGCTCGCCGGCAGCCTTCTCGGCCTGCGACAGGGCGGTGCGGGCGGCATCCAGCGCGTGCTGGGCGTCGCGCACGGCCTGGCGGGTGGCGCGCTCGGCCTCCGTGCTGCGGGCAAGCACGCCTTGCGCCTCGGCCAGCGCGGTCTCCGCGGCGCGCAGCGCACGCGTGGCATCCACCGCCTCGGCATCCAGCTCGGCCAGCCGGTTCTTCTGCTCCAGCCGGAGCGCGGCGGGCGTCGGCGCGTCGGCGCTGGCGGTAAAGCCGTCCCAGCGCCACAGGGCCCCCTCGCGGCTGACCAGCCGCTGGCCGGGGACAAGCAGCTTCTGGAGCCGGGCTCCATCCACGGCATCGACGATGCCGATCTGCGCCAGCCGGCGGGCAAGCTGGGCGGGCGCGCGCACGACGCCGGCAAGGCTTTTCGTCCCTTCCGGCAAGGCGGGATCTGCGGGCTGCACCTCGCTGTCGCCCCAATGGACGGGCGCCGCGCGGTCCAGCGGCACGTCGAGATCCTCGCCGAGGGCCGCGCCCAGCGCGGTCTCGTAGCCGCGCTCCACGCCGATCTGCTCCAGCACCGCCGGGAACAGGTCGCCGCCGCCGGCGGCGTTCAGCATCCTGGCCAGCGTGCGGGCCTCGGTCTCGACGCGGGCAAGCTCGGCCTTCGCCTCCTGCAGCGGCGCGCGGGCGGCATCCTCCGCCTCGCGTGCCGCTTCCACCGCCTCCTCGGCGTGCCCGGCCGCAGCCTCGGCCTCCTCCTGCGCGGCCACGGCCTGCTCCGCCAGCAGCCGCTTCTCGGCCGGATCGGCCAGCGCGGCGATGCGGGCGCCGATCTCGGAGAGGTCGCGGTCGACCTCGGCAAGCTGGCGCGCGAAACGGTCTCGCCGCTCGGCGGCGTCGCGCAGGCTGCGCTCGACCTGGGTGCGCGAGGCGGCGGCTTCCGCCCGCCCGGCGGTGAACCTGGCCAGCGCCTCCTCGCTCGCCGAAAGCGTCGCGGCGGCGGCCTCGAAGGCGGCGCGGGTGGTGGCCTCGCGCTCCGCGGCGCCGGCATTCTCCTCGTTCAGGACGGCTTCTTCCTCGGCCAGGCGCTCCAGCACGTCCGCGTTCTCGCGCACCATGCGCTCCTCGCGGGCGATGTCGGCGTCGAGCTGCTGCAGGCGGCGGTCGAGTTCGCCCTGGCGCGAGCGGATGCGGGTGGCCTCCTCCTCGATCTGTGTGCGTGCGATGGTCAGGCGCTGCAGGGCGGCGGCGGCGGCGGCCTCGGCCTCGCGCAGTTCGGGCAGCTTGTGCGCGCCGATGGCCTGCGCCTTGGCGGCCTCCATCTGGAAAGCCGCGCGCTCGCCCACCAGCGAGGTGGCGGAAGCCAGCGCCGAGCGCGCCTCGCCCTCCTGCTCCTTGGCCTGCACCCAGCGCAGGTGCAGAAGCGTGGCCTCGGCCTTGCGGATGTCGGCCGACAGGTTCTTGAAGCGCGAGGCCTGCCGGGCCTGCCGCTTCAGGCTCTCGATCTGGCCGCCCAGTTCGCCGACCACGTCGTCCAGCCGTTCCAGATTCTGCTCGGCGCCCTTCAGCCGCAGCTCGGCCTCGTGGCGGCGGGTGTGCAGGCCCGAAATGCCGGCCGCCTCCTCCAGCAGCGCGCGGCGTGCCTGGGGCTTGGCCTGGATCAGCTCGCCGATGCGCCCCTGCCCCACCATGGAGGGCGAGCGGGCGCCGGTGGACTGGTCGGCGAACAGAAGCTGCACGTCCTTGGCGCGCGCCTCCTTGCCGTTGATGCGGTAGACCGAGCCGGCCTCGCGCTCGATGCGGCGCGAGACCTGCAATTCATCCGCGTCGTTGAAGGCGGGCGGCGCGGTGCGGTCTGAATTGTCGAGGAAAAGCGTGACTTCGGCGGTGTTGCGCGCGGGCCGCGTGTTGGAGCCGGAGAAGATGACGTCGTCCATGCCGGACGCGCGCATGTTCTTGTACGAGCTTTCGCCCATCACCCAGCGCAGCGCCTCGACGAGGTTCGACTTGCCGCATCCGTTCGGCCCCACGATGCCGGTGAGGCCGCGTTCGATGACGAACTCGCCGGGCTCCACGAAGGATTTGAAGCCGAGCAGGCGCAGGCGCGAGAATTTCATGCGCGCCGCCCCATGCGGCCGCGCGCGCCGAAGCGCGGCCGCTCCGGCACCGTCAGGACGTCAGAGCAGAGGGTCGATGATGGCCGACATTTCCTCAATCGACATCGCCCCTTTGTAGGTCTTGCCGTTGATGAAGAAGGTGGGCGTGGAGTCGATCTTGAACTCCTCCGCGCCGCGCTTCTGCACCGCCCTGACTTGGTCCAGAAGTTTCTGGTCCGTCAAGCAGGCGTTGAAGCTCTCCTGTGTAAAACCGGCAAGCTTGGAAATCTGGAACAGTGCATCCTTGGCGTTCTGGGCCGTCGCCCAGTTGTCCTGCTGCTTGAACAGCACGTCCACCATGGGGAAATAGTTGTCGCCGGCGCAGCGCGCCAGCATGAAGCCGGCCTCTGCGCGCGGATCGAACGGGAATTCGCGCAGGATGTAGCGCACCTTGCCGGTGTCGATATATTTCGCCTTCAGCTCGGGGAAGGTCGTGTCGTTGAAATGCGCGCAATGCGGGCAGGTCATCGAGGCATATTCGACGATGGTGACCGGCGCATCCTCCTTGCCCATCGCCTCGTCGGGCAGCGCGCCCGGCTTGAGCAGTTCCTTCATGTCGACCGTGCCCGAGGGCGTCGGCGCCTCGACCGCCGGCTTCATGGCATCCTGCGCCCTGGCTTGGCCTCCAAGCTCGCGGCTGCTTGCCAGCACGAGCGCCGCCGGGGCGGTAGCCAGCGTGGACAGAACGGTTCTGCGGGACAGGAAGCGGTTCATGCGAATCACCTGAGCTATGGTTGAAGTTTGCAATGCAAAGACACGAAAAGGCGAGCGTTTGCGCGAATTAAGCCATGGTTGCCCCCAAGCCAATGTACAAATGCCCGGCCGCGATCACTAAAGCGCGAGATTTGCGTCACAATCTTGGCGTGCGGCAAACCGCTACTTCCGCTCGCCGAGGATGGATGCGCCCAGCCGCTCCAGCGAAGCGCGCAGGCTCTCGTCTTCTATCCCCGCCACGGACCCCGCCAGCCGGGCCTTTTCGGTTGGCGAAAGCGGCCGCAGCGCCGGCCTTTCCCGCACCTTGCCCGCCGCCATCGGCTTCTGCACGATGCGGATGCGGCCGACAGCGGTGAAGCCGAGAAAGGCGTTGACGCGGCCGATGATCTCGCCTGTCTCGTGCTGCAGGTGCAGAGCCGCCACGCCCTCGCAGGCGACGACCAGCGTGGCGGGCTCGAACGGGTCGTCCTCGTGGAGCCGGCGCGGCCACTGGATCTTTTCCGGCCGCGAGCGGGCGGCAAGGCGCGGGCCGGCGATCTCCTCCCACGACTGCACCAACGCCAGCGACATCCCGGTGCGCCGCCGCAGCATCGGATCGAGGATGCCGCCCGCCAGATCGCTGACCGGAACGGGGTTGCGGAAAGATGGTTTGCCTGCCATGCCTCTATCCAGGTGCCGCATACGACCGGGCGGCCGACATGAAATCTTCGATCTTCATCTTGTTTGATCCATGACATTCCCGACCTCCGGCTGCAAGCAGCAGACGCAACACGGCATCGCCGCCCTGCTGCTGGCCTGGTACGACGCGCATCACCGCGACCTGCCCTGGCGAGTGCCGCCGCGCGCACTGGCGCGCGGGGTCCGGCCCGATCCCTACCGCGTGTGGCTGTCGGAAGTGATGCTGCAGCAGACCACCGTGGAGGCCGTAAAAGCCTATTTCCGCGCCTTCCTGGACAAATGGCCGACGGTGGAGGCGCTGGCGGCGGCGCCGAACGACGACGTGATGAAGGCATGGGCCGGGCTGGGCTACTATTCGCGCGCCCGCAACCTCAAGGCCTGCGCCGATCTTGTCGCCGCGCGGGGCGGCCTGTTCCCCGACACGGAGGATGGCCTGCGCGCCCTGCCCGGCATCGGCCCCTACACGGCCGCGGCAATCGCGGCAATCGCCTTCGACCGGCCGGCGGCGGTGGTGGACGGTAATGTCGAGCGGGTGGTCTCGCGGCTGTTCTCGATCGAAACGCCGCTGCCCGAGGCAAAGGCCGAAATCCGTGCGCAGGTCGAGCGGCTGGTGCCGGGCGAACGCCCGGGCGATTTCGCCCAGGCGACGATGGATCTCGGCGCCACGATCTGCTCCCCCCGACGGCCGCGCTGCATGCTGTGCCCGCTGCGTCAGGATTGCAGCGCCCTGGCCAATGGCGACCCGGAGCGCCTGCCCGTGCGCGGCGCAAAGCCGGAAAAGCCCTTGCGCCGGGGCGCCGCCTTCGTGGCGGTGCGGGGCGACGGCGCGGTGCTTTTGCGCAAGCGCCCCGAAAAAGGCCTGCTCGGCGGCATGAGCGAGGTGCCCACCACCGGCTGGACCGCGCGCGTCGACGGCGAAACCGGAGCGGACGCGGCCCCCTTCCCGGCGGGCTGGCGCCATGCCGGACGCATCGGCCACGTGTTCACGCATTTTTCGCTGGAGCTCGAAGTCTACCATGCCGCTGCCGTCGGCGCGGCGCCGGAGGATCATTTCTGGTCGGGTCCCGAAGGGGTGCTGGGCGAGGCCCTGCCCACCGTCATGAAAAAGGCGATAGAGCTTGCTATTCCGGGCGCCACGAAAAAGCGTGCGCAGGCAAAAGGCAAAGCATGACCGAAATCCGTCACATCGTGTTCGACATCGGCAGGGTGCTGATCCACTACGATCCGGACATTCCCTTCAGCCGGCTCATTCCCGACGCGGCCGAGCGGCAATGGTTCTTCGACCATGTCTGCACCAGCGCCTGGAACATCGAGCAGGATCGCGGCCGGTCGTGGCAGGAAGCGGAGGCGCTGCTGATCGCCGAGCATCCCGGCCATGCCGACAACATCCGCAATTTCCGCCGGCACTGGCATGAAATGGTGCCGCACGCCTATGACGACAGCGTGGCGCTGATGGAGCGGCTGGTCGAAACCGGCCGCGACGTGACGATGCTGACCAATTTCGCCGCCGACACCTTTGCGGAAGCGCGAAGCCGCTTCGTCTTCCTCGACCTGCCGCGCGGCGTCACCGTCTCGGGCGAGGTCGGGCTCATCAAGCCGGATACGGCCATCTACGAGCACCACGCCAGGTCCTTCGATCTCGATCCGGCGGCGTCGCTGTTCATCGACGACAGCCGGAAGAATGTCGAGGGCGCACGGGCGGCGGGCTGGCAGGCCGTGCTCTTTACCGGCGCGGACAAGCTCAGGTCGGACCTGAACTCGTTCGGGATCGCCGTTTGATTTGAATCGCTTTGCGGCGACTTTTCAGGATTCGATTCAATCTCGCGATCGCCGCTGCGGCGCCTCCTCCCGACATGGTCAGGCGCCTGCCCGTTCCATGCCGAGCCGGGCGATGCGGCGCAACTCGTCGATGGGAGTGAGCCCGCCGGCGCGCTCGTAGTGCCAGAAGGTCCAGCCGTTGCAGGCGTCCAGCCCCTGCACCTGCGCGCCCAGCCGGTGGATGGAGCCGGCCTGGTCGCCGATGGCCAGCGTGCCGTCGGCGCGCACCCGCGCGGCCCAGCGTTTCCTGGCGTCGTAGAGCGTGGTGCCGGCCTTCAGCAGGCCGCTGTCGATGAGGCTGACGAAGGCGACGCGCGGCTCGGCCCGCTTGCCGGACAGAACGGTGAGGTCCGCATCGGCCAGCGGCTTCACCGCCGCAATGCGCGCCGTAGCGGCGTCGATATAGTCCTGCTCGCGCTCGATGCCGACGAAATGGCGGCCGAGACGCTTGGCCACCGCGCCGGTGGTGCCGGAGCCGAAGAAGGGATCGAGGACGATGTCGCCGGGCCGGGTGGAGGCCATCAGGACGCGGGCAAGCAGCGCTTCCGGCTTCTGCGTGGGGTGGACCTTGTCGCCCTTTTCGTCCTTCAGCCGCTCGGCGCCGGTGCAGATGGGGAACAGCCAGTCGGAGCGCATCTGCACGTCGTCATTGGCCGCCTTCAGCGCTTCGTAGTTGAAGGTGTAGCCCTTGGCTTTCGGGTCGCGCGAGGCCCAGATCATCGTCTCGTGCGCGTTCTGGAAACGGCGGCCGCGAAAATTCGGCATCGGGTTGGTCTTGCGCCAGACCACGTCGTTGAGGATCCAGAAGCCGAGGTCCTGCATCCTGGCGCCGACGCGGAAGATGTTGTGATAGGAGCCGATGACCCAGATGGTGCCGTTGGGCTTCAAAACGCGGCGTGCCGCCAGCAGCCAGGCGCGGGTGAAGGCGTCATAGGCCTCGAAGCTCTCGAACTGGTCCCAATGATCGTCCACCGCGTCCACCTTGGACTGGTCGGGCCGGTGCAGGTCGCCGTCGAGCTGGAGATTGTAGGGAGGGTCGGCGAAGATCACGTCCACCGACTTTTCCGGCAGCCGATCGAGGGCGGCCACGCAGTCGCCTTTCAGGATCGTGTCCAGCCATTCGAATTGGAGGGCGGAGGAAGAAAGCTCGTCGAGGACACGCACGGCAGACATCGGAAACACCCGGACACGTTACTGTTTACTCGCCGTTATGGTTACCGTTCTCGGTAAAGAATTGATGAAGCCGCATCACCCTGAATTTGCCGCCGGGCCCCCGTTGGTGTATGTCCGCCCCCGACATCCGCCCACGCGCGGCCCCCTTCCCCCCATTGTCCCGGATGAACATGGCAAAACCAGATCTCGTCATCTTCGACTGCGACGGCGTGCTCGTCGATTCGGAAATCATCGCCGCCCGCGTCGAGGCCGACCTCCTCACCGAAGCGGGCTATGAAATCTCGGCCGAGGAATTGGCCGAGACCTATGCGGGCCTGACCTTCAAGGACATTTTGATGGCCGTCGAGGAGAAGTCCAGCATCCCCTTCCAGATCTCGATGATCGACCGCGCCGAGGAACTGGTCGACCGCCGGCTGCGCCGTGAGGTGCGCGCCATCGACGGCGTGCGCGATGCGGTGGCTGCCGTGACCGTGCCGCGCTGCATCTGCTCCAACTCGCGCAGCGAGCGCATCGCCTTCATGCTGGAGAAGACCGGGCTGTCGCCGCTGTTTGCCGGGCGCATCTTCTCCGCGCTCGAAACGCCTACGGCCAGGACCAAGCCGGCGCCGGACGTATTCCTGTTTGCGGCCGAAACGCTGGGCGCGAAGCCGGCCGACACTTTCGTGATCGAGGATTCCGTCCACGGCGTGGCCGGCGCGCGGGCGGCCGGCATGCGCGTGGTCGGGTTCACCGGCGCCTCGCACAGCTATCCCGGCCATGCGGATGCGCTGACCGAGGCCGGCGCGGAGACGGTCATTCGGCGCTGGGCGGAGCTGAACGGGGTGCTCGCCGCCCTTTCGGAATGGTCGGAGCACGCCTGAGGGCCGCTCAGACCGCGCCGGCGATCAGCGCGGAATGTCCGAAATGCTCGTCTGCGACGGAGGCTGTGCGGGCGCTGCGGCCGGCGCCACCGGCTTCTTCTTGCGCGCCACCTTGGGGGCCGGCCTGGCCTCGGCGGGCTTGGCGGCCTTCGGCGGGCCTTCATCGAAGCCGACGAAGACCTGATAGGTGTTGGCGGCGGGCACCGGCACGGAGACATTGGGATCGCTGAAGGCGAACTGCGTGGCGGCCGAGGTGTCGCTGATCGGGAGCTTGTACTGGTGAAGCTGGGAGTAGAGCACCTGGCTGCCCTGCGCCACCACGACCCGGATCGGCATGGTGACGGTGCCAGCGCTGCCCATCGGACCCGGAACCACCTTTCCGGCCGCCGCCACGTTCATCGTCAGGGTGCCGTCGCCGCGGCTGCAGTCGCGCGTCACATCGGAGATCGCCGCCTGGTAGGCCAGCTTGGACGGATCGTCCTGGCCGCCCTTGGCATAGCTGTTGAAATAGGCCGTGCCCTCGCGCAGCGTTACCTTGGGGCAGTAGGCGCGAAGGTCGCTTGCCTTGACCTTCGGCGGGTCCGGCTGCAGCGCGCCATTGTCCATAGCCTTGCCGGCCGATTGACATCCGGCAAGGCTGAGCACAAAGCCGGTCACCATCAGGCTCGCAGCAACGCGGCCATCGAACGAACGAAACACCATCAAACTGGACTTCCCTCTGGCAAAGCTCGTGTCCTATAGCAACCCAACGGCAAAAATGCGACTGACGAAGCATAGAAATCCACTTGCCCGTCGCTGCGGGACGGGCCTGCCAGAAACGGACGGCGACAGATGCGCTATGTGAGCACACGCGGGGAAGCGCCCGCGCTTGGATTTTCCGACGCGGTCCTGGCAGGGCTGGCGCGCGACGGTGGGCTCTACGTGCCCCGGGAATGGCCGCAGTTCTCGGCCGCCGAAATCCGCGCCATGCGCGGGCTTTCCTATCCCGACCTCGCCATCCGCGTGCTGACGCCCTTCCTGGGCGGCGAGATCGCGGCCGACACGTTCGAGAAGCTGGTGCGCGAGGCCTACGCCACCTTCCGCCACGAGGCCACCTGCCCGCTGGTGCAGATCGGCCCGAACGGTTTTGTCCTGGAACTCTTCCACGGGCCGACGCTGGCCTTCAAGGACGTGGCCATGCAACTGCTGGCCCGGCTGATGGACCATGTGCTGGCCGAACGCGGCCAGCGCGCAACGATCGTGGGCGCCACCTCCGGCGATACGGGCGGGGCGGCGATCGAGGCCTTCGGCGGGCGCGAGCGCACGGACGTCTTCATCCTCTTCCCGCATGGCCGCGTTTCGCCGGTGCAGCAGCGGCAGATGACCACGTCGGCCGCCGAAAACGTGCATGCGCTGGCCATCGAGGGCAATTTCGACGATTGCCAGGGCCTGCTCAAGGACATGTTCAACGACCACGCCTTCCGCGACCGCATCGCGCTGTCGGGCGTCAACTCCATCAACTGGGCGCGCATCATGGCCCAGATCGTCTACTATTTCTCGTCGGCCCTGTCGCTGGGGGCGCCCGACCGTCCGGTTTCCTTCACCGTGCCGACCGGCAATTTCGGCGACATCTTCGCCGGCTACGCCGCCAAGAGGATGGGCCTGCCGGTGGAGCGGCTGGTGATCGCCACCAATGACAACGACATATTGGCGCGCACCCTGGCGAGCGGCGAATACAGCATGAAGGAAGTGGTCGCCACCACCTCGCCGTCGATGGACATCCAGATCTCGTCCAACTTCGAGCGGCTCCTGTTCGAGGCGGCGGGGCGCGATGCGGCGGCGGTGCGCCGCTATATGGGCGCGCTGAAGCAGTCGGGCGCGTTCACCATCGCCGACGCCGACCTCGCCCGCATCCGGGCCGAATTCGACGCCGGCCGCGCCGGCTCGGACGAAGCCGCCGCCACGATCCGCCAAACCTGGTCGAAGTCGGGCTACCTGCTCGACCCGCATACGGCCACCGGCGTGCATGTGGCGCGCCAGCAGCCCGCCGGCGCCGCGCCGATGGTGGTGCTGGGCACCGCTCATCCGGCAAAATTCCCGGCGGCGGTGGAAGCGGCCAGCGGGGTGCATCCCGCCCTGCCCGAATGGCTGGCCCCGATGATGAACGCCCAAGAAAAATTCACGGTACTTCCATCGGACCTGAAAATGGTGGAAGATCATGTCGGCCGCCGCTCCCGGGCGGCGCGGTAAGGAGTTCTGACCATATGAGTGTTGAGGTAAGCCGTCTGTCGAACGGCCTGACAGTCGCCACCGAAACGCTTCCAAGCATAGAATCCGTTGCCCTCGGGGCCTGGGTGAAGTCCGGCGCCCGCAACGAGCGCGACGACGAGCACGGCATTGCCCATCTGCTGGAGCACATGGCGTTCAAGGGCACGAAGCGCCGCAGCGCCTTTCAGATCGCCGAGGAGATCGAGAATGTGGGCGGCGAGATCAACGCCGCCACCAGCGTGGAAACCACCTCCTTCTACGCGCGGGTGCTGAGCGGCGACGTGCCGCTCGCGGTCGACATCCTCGCGGACATCCTGCAGGAATCCGAGTTCGATCCCGAGGAACTGGAGCGCGAGCAGAACGTCATCCTCCAGGAGATCGGTGCCGCGCACGACACGCCCGACGACATCGTGTTCGACCGTTTCACCGAGACCGCCTTCCGCCACCAGACCATCGGCCGCTCGATCCTGGGCACGCCGGAGACGGTGAAGTCCTTCACCTCCAGGCAACTCCACGATTTCATGGAGCGCCAGTACGGCGCCGAGCGCATGGTCGTGGTGGCCGCCGGCGACGTCAGGCACGACGACTTCGTCAAGGAAGTCGAGGCCAAGCTTGGCGGCTTCCGCACCAAGGCCGACAGCGTCGCCCCGAGCTACGCCCAATATGTCGGCGGGGATTTCCGCGAGGATCGCGACCTGATGGACGCGCAGGTGGTGCTGGGCTTCGAGGGCCGCGCCTACCATGTGCGCGACTTCTACGCCAGCCAGGTGCTGTCGATGATCCTGGGCGGGGGCATGTCGTCGCGCCTGTTCCAGGAGGTGCGGGAGCGTCGCGGCCTGTGCTATTCCGTCTATGCCTTCCACTGGGGCTTTTCCGACACCGGCATCTTCGGCGTGCATGCCGCCACCGGCCAGGCCGACATCGCCGAGCTGGTCCCCGTGATCGTGCGCGAATTGCAGAAGGCGGGCCAAGGCATCCGGCAGGACGAACTGGACCGGGCCCGCGCCCAATACCGCGCCGGCCTCATCATGTCGGGCGAAAGCCCGGCCAGCCGCGCTTCGCAGATCGCGCGGCAGTTGCTGCTTTTCGGCCGCCCCATTCCCAAGGAAGAGCTGATGGAGCGGCTTTCGGCCCTGACCGTCGACAGGCTGACGGACCTGTCGGCGCGGCTGTTCTCCACCAAGCCGACGCTCGCTGCGGTCGGCCCTGTGGGCACGCTGGCGCCATACGAGAGCATCCTCGAGGCACCTTCGGGCGGCGAGGCCGCGGCGCGAAGGCTCGCCGTCTGATCGTCCGGGCCGGGCGTCGTGTTCGCGCTGCCTTTTTTCCGCCGCGACCTGCCGGCACTGGAGGGCGAGAAGATCAGGCTGCGCGTGCCGCTGGCCGGCGACTACCGCGAATGGGCGCAACTGCGCGGCGAAAGCCGCGCCTTCCTGGAGCGCTGGGAGCCGCGCTGGATGCCCGACGAGCTGGAGCGCAGCGCCTGGCGCCATCGCATCAGCCACTACCGCGAGGACTATGCCCGGGGCACCGCGCTCGCCTTCTTCATCTTCGAGCGCGAAAGCGGCCGGCTGGCGGGCGGCATCACGCTCGGCAACATCCGCCACGGCGTCTCCCAGAGCGGCCATATCGGCTACTGGATCGGCGAGCGCTATGCCGGGCGCGGGCTGATGACCGACGCCGTCAAGGTCCTGGCACGCTTTTCCTTCGAGACGCTGAGGTTGCACCGGATCGAGGCTGCCTGTATTCCCGACAACGCTCGCTCCATCCGCGTGCTTGAAAAAGCCGGATTCCAGCGCGAAGGGCTCTTGCGGTCCTATCTGAGGATCAACGGCCTTTGGCAGGACCACTATCTATATGCGCGCATTGCAGACGATGATCCGGGCGCAGGAACGAAGGACTGATCCTTGACGAAACCGCTGCGCAACGGGCCGCTGCCGGAGCAGATCAAACAGATTCTCGCCTTCCTCCTGGCGGCGATGCTGACGGTGTGCGCGGCGGCCCCGGCCTTCGCCGTGGAGCCGATCAAGATCGCGCGCGACGACGTGGCGCTCGACCTTTCCGGCGCCGTCGAGATCTACAGGAACCAGGGCGAGAACTTCCAGGTCTCCACGGCGCCGGGACCGGACGGCATCGTGCGCCGGATCGAGGTGGAGGCCAAGGACGCCCGCTCGACCGGCGACTGGGCCGTGTTCGCGCTCGCCAACACCACCGACCAGCAGCTCGACCGGCTGATCGTGGCGCCGCATTTCCGGCTGGTGAATTCCGGCATCTTCTGGCCCGACCTCGGCGCCACCCGCATCGCCGCCATCACGCCCAGCGAAGGCTTCGCGCTCGACCGCCAGGCCAGCCCCGACGCCGACGTCTTCCGCGTGACGCTCAACCCCGGCACGGTCGTCACCTTCATCGCCGAGCTTGCCTCGCCCAAGCTGCCGCAGGTCTATCTGTGGGAGCCGGAAGCCTACAAGGACACGGTCAACTCCTACACGCTCTATCGCGGCATCGTCATCGGCATCGCCGGCCTGCTGGCGCTGTTTTTGACCATCCTGTTCGTGGTCAAGGGCACCTCCATGTTCCCGGCCACGGCGGCGCTGGCCTGGGCGGTCCTGGCCTATATCTGCGTCGACTTCGGCTTCCTGGCCAAGATCATCGAGGTATCGCCCGGCAACGAGCAGATGTGGCGGGCGGGCACGGAGGTGGCGCTGGCCACCACCTTCGTGGTCTTCCTGTTCGCCTATCTCAACCTCAACCGCTGGCACGGGCATTTCAGCTATGGCGTGCTGGTGTGGATACTGGGCCTGCTGCTGATCGCCGGCGTGGCCATCGTCGATCCGGCGGTGGCCGCCGGCATCGCGCGCATCTCGTTTGCCGCCACCGCCGTCATCGGCCTCGGCCTGATCGTCTTCCTGGGCATACGCGGCTACGACCGCGCCATCATGCTGGTGCCGAGCTGGGTCATGGTGCTGATCTGGCTCACCGGTGCCTGGATGGCGATCACCGGCCTGCTCGACAACGACATCGTGCAGCCGGCGCTCGGCGGCGGCCTCATCCTCATCATCCTTTTGATCGGCTTCACCGTCATGCAGCACGCCTTCGCGGGCGGCGCGCTGAACCAGGGCCTGTTCTCGGACCTGGAGCGGCAGGCGCTGGCCGTGGCCGGCTCCGGCGACACGGTGTGGGACTGGGACGTGCTGCGCGACCGCGTGGTGACCAAGCCCGACGTCTCGCTGCAACTGGGGCTGGCGCCCAACAGCCTGGGCGGGGCCGCGCGCAACTGGCTGCCGGTGCTGCATGCCGACGACCGCGACACCTTCCGCACCACGCTGGACGTGGTGCTGGAGCACCGGCGCGGGCGCGTGGCGCAGAATTTCCGCCTGCGCGGCGCCGACGGCCACTATCACTGGTTCGCGTTGCGGGCGCGGCCGGTGATCGGCTCCGACGGGGAGGTCATCCGCTGCGTCGGCACCATGGTGGACGTGACCGAGCAGAAGAAGTCGGAAGAGCGGCTGCTGCACGATGCCGTGCACGACAACCTGACCGGCCTGCCGAACCGCGAACTGTTCATGAACCGGCTGGAGGCGATCATCTCCATCGCCCGCACCGAGGACAAGGTGCGGCCCACCGTCTTCATCGTCGACATCGACCGCTTCAAGCAGGTCAATGACGGATTGGGCATCTCGGCTGGCGACACCATCCTGCTCACCGTGGCCCGCCGGCTGCACCGGCTGCTCAAGCCCAAGGATTCGCTGTCGCGCTTCACCGGCGACCAGTTCGCGCTGATGCTGCTTTCCGAGCAGGACCCGGCCCGCATCGCCGCCATCGCAGACGCCGTCAAGCAGGCCATCAGCGCCCCGATCAACTTCGCCCGGCGCGAAATCGTGCTGACGGCCTCCATCGGCCTCATCACCTGGACCTCCGAGCAGTCCTCGGCCGAAGACCTGGTCAAGGACGCCGAGCTCGCCATGCACCAGGCCAAGCGCTTCGGCGGCGACCGCATCGAGCCTTTCCGGCCCGCCTTCCGCTCCGTCGGCACCGACCGGCTGCAATTCGAATCGGACCTGCGCCGCGCCATCGAGCGGCGCGAGTTCACGTTGGCCTACCAGCCGATCGTGCGGCTGGAGGACGAGAGCATCGCCGGCTTCGAGGCACTGCTGCGCTGGGAGCACCCGCGCCGCGGCATGATCCCCCCGGCCGATTTCATTCCCGTGGCCGAGAATTGCGGCCTCATCGTCCAGTTGGGCCTGTTCGCCATGCAGAAGGCCGCCGACGACCTGTCCGGCTGGCTGCGGCAGCTCGGCGACGTGCCGCTTTCGGTCTCGGTCAACCTGTCCAGCCGCCAGCTCATCCGCCGCGACCTGGTCAGCGACGTGCGCTCGGTGCTGGCGCGTTCCGGCCTGAAGCCGCCGGCGCTGAGGCTGGAGCTGACCGAATCGCTGGTGATGGACAATCCCGAGCAGGCCGCGCATGTGCTGGCCAAGCTCAAGGGTCTGGGCATCGGGCTGTCGCTGGACGATTTCGGCACCGGCTATTCCTCGCTCTCCTACCTGACGCGCTTCCCCTTCGACACGATCAAGATCGACAAGAGCTTCGTCGACGACACCACGCCCAAGCGGGCGGTGCTGCTGCGCTCCATGGTGCATATGGCGCACGAACTCGGCCTGTCGGTGGTGGCCGAGGGCATTTCCGACCAGAGCGACGCGCTGGAGCTGCGCCAGATGGGCTGCGAATATGTGCAGAGCTTCATGTTCGGCCCGCCCGTGGCCGGCGACGCGGTGCCGAAGCTGCTGAAGGAGCAGTTCGCCGCAACGACGGCGTGAGGGGCCTCCGGGGGGTCATCGCTGGATCCCGGACAGTCGCCTTCCGCTCTGCGTCAGCCGGCTTGCGGGATGATGGTTCGCCCGGGTCAGGCGTGGCCGGCCGCCATGCTGAGATGCGCCAGGTCGATGCCGATCGAGGCGAGGATGCGGTCGTATTTGTGCTCGATGTCGGCGTCGAACAGAAGCTCCGCGCTTGCCGGACAGGTGAGCCAGCCGTTCTGCGCGATCTCGCTTTCCAGTTGGCCCGCATCCCAGCCCGAATAGCCGAGCGCCATCAGCGCGTGGCGCGGGCCGCGGCCGGAGGAGATGGCGCGCAATATGTCCACCGTGGCGGTCAGGCAGACGTCGCGCGAGACGGTGAGCGAGGATTCCACCCGATAGTCGCCCGAATGCAGCACGAAGCCGCGGCTGCGGTCCACCGGCCCGCCATTGCGCACCACGAAATCGCGCGCGTGCCGGGGCAGGCGGATCACCTCCTGCTCGTTCATGATGCCGAGTTGCACCAGAAGGTCGGGGAACAGCATCTGCTGGGTCTGGTTGATGATGAGCCCCATCGCGCCCTCCTGGGAGTGGGCGCAGACGTAGATCACCGAGCGTGCGAACCTGTCGTCCTTCATGCCCGGCATGGCGATGAGGAACTGATCGTCGAGGAAGCCGTTGCTGCCGGCTTCCTTCTTGTTGCGCAGCAAATCCATTGCCCGAACCTATCGCTTTTGGTGGTGCCTTGAAAGATGCCAGCTCGTCAAATTCGATGTGCATGCCCCGGCGGGGTCACGCAAAAATGATGGGGCGCAAGGCGGCCGGGCAGTTGCGCCGCCGGCCCATGCCGGTCAAATCAGGCTCATGCGACATTCCTGTCTTTTGCCCGGCATCGCCGCAGTTTTGCTGAGCGCCCTTCCCGCCGCCGCCTCTTCTTCGGCGTGGCACGACGGCGAAGGAGGCCGCGTGCGGCTGGTGACCACGGGGCGGCCCGATGCGCAGGGACGCCTGCAGGGCGCGCTCGACATCGAGCTGAAGCCGGGATGGAAAACCTATTGGCGCGACCCCGGCGACAACGGCGTGCCGCCACAGCTCGGCATCGACGGCAGCACGAACGTGACCGGAGCGGAGATGTCGTTTCCGGCGCCGCGGCGCCATGACGACGGCTACGGCCAGTGGGCCGGCTACGACCATTCGGTCTCGCTGCCGATTCTCTTCACGCTTGCCGCGCCGCAGGGCCAAACGAAGATCGACGCCCGCATCTTCATCGGCATCTGCGAGACGATCTGCATTCCCGTGCAGGCCAAGCTCGAGGTCGATCCCGGCACGGATCCCGACAACGGCGCCGACGCCCAGGCGGTGGAGGCCGCGCTGGCGGCCCTGCCGCGCGAAGCGCATCCCGGGTTCCGGGCGGTGCCCGGCGGCGGCAACCACGAGACGCTGGTGGTGCAGGCGGACGTGCCGGGCGACCCCGGCGCGGCCGACTTCTTCATCGCCGGGGCCGACGACTACATGTTCGGCGCGCCGGTGCGCAGCGAAAGGGCCGGCAAGCTGGTCTTTTCCGTGCCCATCCTCGATCGGCCGAGCACGCCCCCCGCGAATGGCGGCCTGCACTACACGCTCACCAGTTCGGGCGGTGCGGTGCGCGGCGTGCTGCCCTATCCGTGACCGGGCCTGTCCGGGGCCGGTGACGATTGCGTACGGCCGCGCCGTCCGCTATCCCTGCCCCGGCTTCTTTCCCTTCCCCCTATCTGAACGAGGACCGCGATGACGATTTCCGTTGGCGACAAGCTGCCCGAGGCGAACTTCAAGACCATGGGCGCGGACGGCGCCAAAGCGGTGACCACAGCCGAAATCTTCGGCGGCAAGAAGGTGGTGCTGTTTGCCGTTCCCGGCGCCTTCACGCCCACCTGCTCCAACAACCACCTGCCCGGCTATCTGGAAAACCACGACGCCATCCTTGGCCGCGGCGTCGACACCATCGCCGTGGTCGCGGTCAACGACGTGCATGTGATGAACGCCTGGGCCCGCTTCACCGGCGCAGAGGGCAAGATCCTGTTCCTGGCCGACGGCAACGGCGACTTCGTCAAGTCGATCGGGCTCGACCACGACATGTCCGGCAGCGGCATGGGGCTGCGGTCCAAGCGGTTTTCCATGATCGTGGACCACGGCAAGGTCACCGCGCTCAATGTCGAGGGCGCGCCCGGCCAAACGGTGGAATCCAGCGCAGCGAAGGTGCTCGAGCAACTTTGATCGCTCAGCCCGCCTCGCGGCGGGCAATCGAACCTGCCGCAGCTTCTAGGCCCGCCGCTATCCGGCGTCAGTAGCTCTGCGACGAGCGGCGGGGCGGCCGCGATGCCGGACGGACCGGCTTCGGCTCGCCTTCGGCCACTGCGGCTTGCGGCCGCGCCGGCCTGCCCTTGAACGGCGCCATGCCGGCGCGGGCCAGTTCGTCGGCGCGCTCGTTCTCCGGGTGGCCGGCATGGCCCTTCACCCAGTGCCAGGTCACCGCGTGGCGTCGGTTTGCGGCGTCCAGCGCCTGCCACAGCTCGCCGTTCTTCACCGGCTTGCGCTCGGCCGTCTTCCAGCCATTCTTCTTCCAGCCATGGATCCACTTCGAAATGCCGTCCATGACATATTTGCTGTCGGTGTGAAGCTCGACCTTGCACGGCTCCTTCAGCGCATCGAGGGCGGAGATCGCCGCCAGCAATTCCATTCGGTTGTTGGTGGTCTCGGCCTCGCCGCCGGACAGTTCCCTGGTCTGGCCGTTGAAGCGCAGTATCGCGCCCCAGCCGCCGGGACCTGGATTGCCCGAGCAGGCGCCGTCGGTGAAAATCTCAACTTGCTTCATTGCAGTCCGTATTCCGAGGGCGAGCGTATGGCGCGATGGAAGCGCATGCGGCGGATATATTCGGTCGGATCGCGCTTCATGACGAGGTCGCCGCCGGGGCCGTTCAGCCAGTCGTAAAGGCGGGTGAGCATGAAGCGCAGCGCCGAGCCGCGCGCCAGCATGGGCAGCGCCGCCTTCTCGGCCTGGCTCAGTTGCCGCACGCTCTGGTAGCCTTCCAGCAGCGCGGCGCCCTTGGTCAGGTTGAAGGAAAAATCCTTCTCGAAGCACCAGGCGTTGAGGCAGGTGGCCAGATCGTAGGCGTAGAAATCGTTGCAGGCGAAGTAGAAGTCGATCAGGCCCGACAGCTTCTCGCCCAGGAAGAAGACGTTGTCGGGAAACAGGTCGGCATGGATGATGCCGCAGGGCAGGTCCTTGGGCCAGTCGCGCGCGAACAGGGCGAAATCGGCATCGACCTCGGCGGCGAGGCCCGGCTCGACCTCGTCGGCGCGCTCGCGGCAGCCGTCCCACAGCTTGCGCCAGCCGTCGATGGCCAGCGCATTGGGGCGCGTCATGGTGAAATCCGCACCGGCCAGATGAAGCGCCGCCAGCGCCCTGCCCACCTCGCGGCAATGCGCGGCCCTGGGCCGGCGCAGCCACATGCCTTCCAGGAAGGTGATGATGACGGCGGGCCGGCCTGCCAGTTCGCCGATCATCTCACCGCCTTGCCGGTGAACCGGCAGCGGACAAGAGATGCCCTTCTTCGCCAGATGGTCCATCAGCCCGAGGAAGAAGGGCAGGTCCGCGCGCTCCACCCGCTTTTCATAGAGGGTCAGGATATAGGTGCCGCCGGTGGTGTGCAGCAGGAAGTTGGAATTTTCCGTGCCCTCGGCGATGCCCTTGTAGGAGAGCAGCGAGCCCACCGGATAATGCCGGAGGAAGGCTTCCAGCTCTCCCTCGGAAACGTCGGTATAGACAGCCATGACGCCTCACCGCGTCCCGTTGACGAAGGCCATGTCGGCCGCGGTAAGCTCGACGTCGCGCAATGCGCGCATGACCGGAAACTCCTCCGTTTCCGTGGCCGTCACGGCAAGGTCTACCGATACGTCGAAGCGTTCCCGGAAAGCGTCGATGATCTCGTCCACGATGATCTCCGGCGCCGAGGCCCCGGCCGAAAGGCCGAGCACGGAAATGCCGCCGATCTCGTCCCACGGAATCTCGGCGGCGCGCTGGACGAGCAGCGAGCGCGCAGCCCCCGCGCGCTCCGCCACCTCGACCAGCCGGCGGGAATTGGACGAGTTGGGCGCGCCCACCACCAAAAAGAGATCCGCGCCGACGGCCGTTTCCTTCACCGCCTCCTGGCGGTTGGTGGTGGCGTAGCAGATCGATTCGGCGGCCGCCGCCTGCATCTCCGGGAACCGCTCCTGCAGCACACGGATGATGCCGGCGGTGTCCTCCACCGACAGCGTGGTCTGGGTGACGAAGCCGAGCGTGGCCGGGTCGTCCGGCACGAAGGTTTTGGCGTCGGCCTCGGTCTCGATCAGCGTCACCGCGCCTTCCGGCAGTTGCCCCATCGTGCCGATCACCTCCGGGTGGCCGGCATGGCCGATCAGCAGCACGTGGCGGCCGAGGCGCTGGTGGCGCATGGCCTGCTTGTGAACCTTGGACACCAGCGGGCAGGTCGCGTCGAGATAGAACAGATTGCGCGCGACGGCGTCGGCGGGCACGGACTTCGGCACGCCGTGAGCGGAAAAGACCACCGGGCAGTGGTGATGGTCGTCCGGTATCTCGTGCAATTCCTCGATGAACACGGCGCCGAGCTTCTGCAGCCCCTCCACGACATAGCGGTTGTGCACGATCTCGTGGCGGACATAGACCGGCGCGCCATATTTCTTCAGCGCCAGCACCACGATCTGGATGGCGCGGTTGACGCCGGCGCAGAAGCCGCGCGGCTGGCAGAGCCTGATCGTCAGCGGTGGTTTGGGGCTGGGCTGCGGCATGGCGTTCTCGGGTTTCCGGCGTGCCCGGACATGGGCCGCCGATGCCGTTCCTGTCAAGAGGAGGGAGGCGCGGCCCTGCCCGAGCGCAGAAGCCAGGCGATCAGGACGCCGGCCAGCGCGGCGGCCAAGCCGTACCATGTGACGGCATATTGCAGGTGGTTGTTGGGCAGGTCCACGATGGTGACGCCGCCGAGCGGCAGCCCGCCGGGGTTGGGCGAGGCATCGGCGTCGATGAGGATCGGCGCCAGTTTCGCACCCGCGGGCAGGCCGGCGGTGGCCGCCATGAGGTCGCGGTCCTTCCAGTAGAAGATGTTCTTGGCCGGGTCGTTGTCGGGCACGATCATGGACGGCTTTTGCGTCACCGGATTGCGGGCGAGCCCGGTGACGGTCACCGTGCCTTCGACCTGGCCCTGCGGACGGGTAGCAGCCTCTTTCCGGTCGTAGGGCACGAAGCCGCGGTTGACCAGCACGAAGCTGCCGTCCGCCAGCCTGAGCGGCGTGAGCACATCGAAGCCGGAAGCGCCCTGCCAGGTGGAAAAGAAATGCCGCTCGCCGGAATGCAGGAAGGTTCCGGTTACCGTTACGGGCGTGTAGTCGACGTCTCCGGTCTCGGCAAACTGCTTCTCGACCTCGGTCAGGGGCAAGGGCGGCGCATGCGTGCGCGCCTCGATCGTGTGCAGCAGCCCTTCCTTCCAGTGCAGGCGCTGCACCTGCCATGTGCCGAGCGCAATGAGGATGAGGAAGACCAGGGCGCCGCAAGCCAGCGCCAGCCCCTTGCGGGGGCGACGGGCGGCAGAGGGCTGCGGGACGCTGCTCATGCGCCGCGGTCCAGCCGGCCCTCGGCCGCCTTGTTGCGGTATTGCAGGGCGATCAGAACGCCCTTGATGAGCCGCAGCGCGGTGAGGCCGAGCACCAGGGTGAGCGGAATCCACAGAATGAAGTGCAGCCACAGGGGCGGCGCGAACGTCACCTCCATCCACAATGCCAGTCCGACGACGACGAAACCGATGAAGAGGATGACGAACACGGCCGGCCCGTCGCCGGCATCGGCGAAGGAATAGTCGAGCCCGCACGTGCCGCAGCGCGGCGCCAGCGACAGGAAGCCCTTGAATAGGCGCCCCTCGCCGCAGCGCGGGCAGCAGCCCTTCAGGCCGGCGGAAACGGGCTCGACCGGCGCCCAGATCGCCTTGTCGTCGTTCATGGGATCAATCCTATCATCCATTCCAAAAAAATCAGGGCGGCCACGTTGCCGCAGCCGCCCCGACAGATCAGCCGGCCCGTGCCGTCAGTGCGCGATCACGCCGCCGACGGAGCCCCAGACATAGATCGACGCGAACAGGAACAGCCACACCACGTCGACGAAGTGCCAGTACCAGGCAGCCGCCTCGAAGCCGAAATGCTGCTTGGGCGTGAAGTCGCCCTTGATCGCGCGGATCAGGCACACCAGCAGGAAGATGGTGCCGATGATGACGTGGAAGCCGTGGAAGCCGGTGGCCATGAAGAAGGTGGCGCCGTAGATGGAATCCTTGAAGTCGAACGGCGCGTGCATGTACTCGTAGGCCTGCACGAAGGTGAAGAGGACGCCCAGCGCCACCGTCAGCGTCAGTCCGTTGACGAGCCCCTTACGGTCGCCGTTGAGGAGCGCGTGGTGCGCCCAGGTCACCGTCGTGCCCGAAAGCAGCAGGATGATGGTGTTGTAGAGCGGCAGGTGGAAGGGATCGAGCACCTCGATGCCCTTGGGCGGCCACACGCCGCCCGTATATGTGGCGCGCGCCACCTGGTGGACCTCGTTGGGGAACAGGCTGGCGTCGAAGAAGGCCCAGAACCAGGCCACGAAGAACATCACCTCGGAGGCGATGAACATCATCATGCCGTAGCGCAGGTGCAGCGACACCACGCGGGTGTGGTGGCCCTCATGCGCTTCCTTGATGGTGTCCGACCACCAGGAGAACATGGTGTAGAGCACGATCAGCACGCCGATGAAGAAGATCCAGGGCGTGGCGATATTCACGCCGAACAGGTGGAACTCGTTGCCCTTCATGTGCTGCATCCAGCCCACGCCGCCGACAGCCATGACGAAGGCGCCGATCGACCCGATCAACGGCCAGGGGCTCGGATCGATGATGTGGTAGTCGTGTTGCGGTTTTGCGTGCGCGTCTGCCATGTCAGCCCCCGAGGTTCTCTCCGGTCGTTATTGCCTTGCTGTCCGCCGCCGGCGCCGTGGCGACCGGCTTGTTCCCGGCAGTCGGGAACATGGTGTAGGACAGGGTGATCGTCTTGATGTCCTTCAGCTCCGGCGTGTTGACGATGTCGGGATCGACATAGAAGACGACAGGCATGTCTGCCGTCTCGCCAGGCTGCAGGGTCTGGTCGGTGAAGCAGAAGCACTCCACCTTGTTGAAATAGGCTCCGGCCAGTTCCGGCACCACGTTGAAGCTGGCATGGCCGGTGGTGGGCGTCGTCAGCATGTTGGTGGCGGTATAGTGCGCCTGTCCGGTCTCGCCGATCTTGATGGTGACGGAGCGCTGCACCGGCTTGAACTCCCACGGAACGCCCGCGGTGTTGGCGTCGAAGCGGATGGTGATCTCGCGGTCGAGCACCTTGTCGGCATATTGCTCGGTAGCGCGGCGCGTGGTGCCGCCATAGCCGGTGACCTGGCAGAAGATGCTGTAGAGCGGCACCGCCGCATAGGCCATCCCAACCATGCCGACGAAGAAGGCAACGCAGGCGCCGGCGACGACGCGGTTGGACTTCTGCCGGTTCGGGGCGGGGGAATTTCCGTTCTCGCTCATCGCAGCCTCACATCGCCCTGTCGAGGATCGAGGGACCGAACTTGATGATGGTTGCCACGTAGAAGATGACGACCAGCGCCGCCAGCGCGATGCCGATTGCTATGGAGCGGCTGCGCCGCGCCTTCTGCTGTCGCTCCGTCAGGATGACGGTCTCGTGCTTGTCTTCCGCCATCGTCATGCTCCGACGAGCCCGAGGGCGCGCTCCGCGACGCTGTCGGCCAGATACACCGCGAAGATGGCGAACAGGTAGAGCAGCGAATAGCCGAACAGCGCCTTGGCCGGCTTCATGGCGCGGTCGCCGTCGCGCATCCTGAGCACCTTCCAGGAGTACCAGACGAAGCCCGCGCCCAGCAGGGCCGCGGCCACGCCGTAGACGGCGCCGACATAGCCGAGATACCACGGCAGCACGCCCACCGGCGCCAGCACCAGCGCATAGGCGAAGATCTGGCGGCGGGTGGAGGCCTCCCCGGCGACGTTCGGCATCATCGGGATGCCGGCGCGCTCGTAGTCGCCCGACTTGAACAGCGCCAGCGCCCAGAAGTGCGGCGGCGTCCACAGGAAGATGATGAGGAACAGGATGACGCTTTCCAGGCTGACGCTGCCGGTGACGGCGGCCCAGCCGATCACCGGCGGGAAGGCGCCGGCCGCGCCGCCGATGACGATGTTCTGCGGCGTCGAGCGCTTCAGCCAGATCGTGTAGACCACGGCGTAGAAGAAGATGGTGAAGGCCAGCAGGGCCGCCGACAGCCAGTTGACGAGGACGCCGAGCGTCATCACCGACAGGGCCGACAGCACCAGCCCGAAGACCAGCGCCTCGCCGGGCGCCACGCGGCCCGAAGGCACCGGGCGCGTGGCGGTGCGCGACATGACGGCGTCGATGTCGGCGTCGTACCACATGTTGAGCGCGCCGGAGGCCCCGGCGCCCACGGCGATGGCCAGGATGGCCACCACCGCCAGGAACGGATTGATGGCGACGGGCGCAGCCGCAAGGCCGACGAAGGCGGTGAACACCACCAGCGACATCACGCGCGGCTTGAGCAGCGAGAAGAAGTCGCCGGCCGTGGCTTCCGAAACTCGGAAGGCCGGCTCGTCAATTCGTGTGTCGTCTACCAGGGCCATCGGTTCTTGTTCGTTCCGTTCCAGCATTGGCCGGAGCCGCCTTGGCGGCGGCTCCGCATCAAAGCCCGCTTACTTGATGCGGGGAAGCTGCTCCCACTGGTGGAAGGGCGGCGGCGAGGAAAGCTGCCACTCCAGCGTGGTCGCGCCTTCGCCCCACGGATTGGCGCCCGCCACCCGCTTCTTCTGGAAGGCGTCGAAGACGCCGTACAGGAAGATCAGGACGGAGACCGCCGAGATGTAGGAGCCGATCGACGACACGTGGTTCCAGCCCGCGAAGCCATCGGGATAGTCGATGTAGCGGCGCGGCATGCCGGCAAGCCCGAGGAAGTGCTGCGGGAAGAACACCAGGTTCACGCCGATGAACATCACCCAGAAATGCGTGTTGGCGATGAAGGGCGAGTACATGTAGCCGGTCATCTTCGGGAACCAGTAGTACCAGGCCGCGAAGATGGCGAACACGGCGCCCAGCGACAGCACGTAGTGGAAGTGGGCAACCACGTAGTAGGTGTCGTGATACAGGCGGTCGAGGCCGGCATTGGCGAGTTGCACGCCGGTGACGCCGCCCACGGTGAACAGGAAGATGAAGCCGATGGCCCACAGGATCGGCGGGCGGAAGCTGATCGACCCGCCCCACATGGTGGCGATCCAAGAGAAGATCTTCACGCCCGTCGGCACCGCGATGACCATGGTGGCGAACACGAAGTAGCGCTGCGTGTCGAGCGACAGGCCGGTCGTGTACATGTGGTGGGCCCACACGATGAAGCCTACCGCGCCGATCGCCACCATCGCGTAGGCCATGCCCAGATAGCCGAAGATCGGCTTGCGCGAGAAGGTGGAGATGATGTGGCTGACGATGCCGAAGCCCGGCAGGATCAGGATGTACACTTCCGGATGCCCGAAGAACCAGAACAGGTGCTGGTACAGGATCGGGTCGCCGCCGCCGTCCGGCGAGAAGAACGCCGTGCCGAAATTGCGGTCGGTGAGCAGCATGGTGATGCCGCCGGCCAAAACCGGCAGGGAGATCAGCAGCAGGAAGGCCGTGATCAGCACCGACCAGGCAAACAGCGGCATCTTGTGCAGCGTCATGCCCGGGGCGCGCATGTTGAAGATGGTGGTGATGAAGTTGATGGCGCCCAGGATCGACGACGCGCCGGCGACGTGCACCGACAGGATCGCCAGGTCCATGGCGGGACCGGGCTGGCCGCTCGTGGCAAAGGGCGGATACATCGTCCAGCCGCCGCCCACGCCCCACGCGCCGGCGGGGCCGGGCACGAAGAACGAGATCAGCAGCAGCAGGAACGCCGGAACCAGCAGCCAGAACGAGATGTTGTTCATGCGCGGGAAGGCCATGTCCGGCGCGCCGATCATGATCGGCACCATCCAGTTGGCGAAGCCGCCGATGAGGGCCGGCATGACCATGAAGAAGATCATGATCAGCCCGTGCATGGTGGTGAACACATTATACATGTGCTTGCCGGCATCGACGGACTCGTCCGCGCCGACGCCATAGACCATCTGGGCAAGTCCGCTGAAGATCTGGATGCCGGGCTCGGCAAGCTCCCAGCGCATCATGATCGAGAGGAACCCGCCGATCAGACCCGCGATGATGGCGAAGATGAGATAGAGGGTGCCGATGTCCTTGTGGTTGGTCGAATAGACCCACCGGGTCCAGCCTCGCGGCTTGTGACTGTGATCGTCATGAGCTGCAGCGTGAGCCATTATTCCCGCTCCGTTCCCTATTCTTGCTGGCTGCGGCTTCAGTTGCCGGCAGCGGCTACCTTGTTGGTACCGTCGACCTCCGCCATCAGCGCCTTGTTGGCGCCGCCGAGGTCGGTCCTGGCCGCGGCCAGCCAGGTCTCGTACTGCTTATCGGAGACGACCCGGATCGCGATCGGCATGAAGGCGTGGTCCTTGCCGCACAGCTCCGAGCACTGCCCGTAATAGAGACCTTCCTTCTCCGCCTTGAACCAGACCTCGTTGATGCGGCCGGGAACGGCGTCGGTCTTGATGCCGAAGGACGGCATGGCGAAGGCATGGATGACGTCGGACGCCGTCACAAGCACGCGGGTCATGGTGTTGACCGGCACGACCAGCTCGTGGTCGACCGCCAGCAGGCGCGGATAGACCGCCCTGTCTTCCTTGCCGGCATCGGCCCGGTCGGCATCCTCGAGGATGGCGGAGTTGAAGGAGAGCGGCTGCTCGACCTGATATTCGTAGTCCCAGTTCCACTGGTTGCCCGTGGCCTTGACCGTGAGCTTGGCCTCCTCGGTGGGCGTGTACTGCGCCGTCAGAAGCTGGAAGGAGGGAACCGCCAGGAACAGCAGCACGATGACCGGACCGACGGTCCAGATCACTTCGATCAGCGTGTTGTGGCTGGTGCGCGAGGGAACCGGATTGGCGCTCGCGCGGAACTTCACGATGCAATAGCCGAGCAGAATCAGCACCAGAAGGGTGACCGGCCCGATGAACCAGAGCGTGTAGTGCTCGAACCAGGTGACCTGGCGCATGATGTCCGTGGCGGCCGGCTGGAAGCTGGTTTGCCAATCCACGGGCTGCGCCGCGCGGGCGGCGGACCCCGCAAACAATGCCGCTGCGGCGCTGGCGCCTGCAAATAATTTTCTCATCGACCTCTTCATCTCCCAGTCCCCGCGATCTGGCCGCAAGAATACGGAACGGCGCCGGAATGGGAATCCCGGGCGGTCCAGCGTGGTTCAAACCATACTCTCTTTCCCACCGCAAGGAAGGAGCGGCGGAAATCATGCGGCATTTTTGCGCGCGCTCAAAGTGGAGAGGCCGCAAAGCTGCTAGCAGGCGCGATTCGGCAGGTGCAGCCCGGGCGAAAACCGCTTCATATCGCACGAAAAGCCGCATTCCGGCCGCAGTCGGGTGCAATTGCGCCGCGGGCGCGCTTTTCCTTGGCATTTGCCCAGCTTAAAGTGTCATGATTCGGGAATGGAGCCGACATGAACTTTCGTGTTTCGGGAACCTTGGCGAAGGTCGTCTTTCTCGCCGGCATGATCGGGGCAGGCCAGGCGCTTGCCGCGCAGCCGAGCGGCAACGTGAAATCCACCCACGGGGCCTGGTCCATCATCTGCGACACGCCGCCCGGAGCCACCTCCGAGCAATGCGTGATGATGCAGAACGTCGTGGCCGAGGACCGGCCGGAAATGGGCCTTTCCGTCGTGGTGCTGCGCACCGCCGACGACAAGGCCGAGATCCTGCGCGTGCTGGCCCCGCTCGGCGTGCTGCTTCCCAACGGGCTCGGCCTCAACGTGGACGGCAAGGATATCGGCCGCGCCTATTTCGTGCGCTGCTTCCAGGACGGCTGCTATGCCGAAGTGATCCTGGAAAAGCCGCTGCTCGACACGCTCAAGAACGGCAAGGCGGCAACCTTCATCGTCTTCCAGACGCCGGAGGAAGGCATCGGCATTCCCGTCGACCTCAAGGGCTTCGCGGAAGGCTTCGCCGCCCTGCCCTGAGCCGCCCTGGTCCGAGCCTGCATCGTGCGTGCATTGCCGAAGCGCGTAGTGGCGCCTACATCGGGGTGAAACCGTTTCTCTCAAGGACCCGTGCGCCATGACCAGTCTCATCGGCCGATTCGACATTTCCGACGAACGCATCAGGCGCATCGTCGCCGACACGCTGAACGGCGCCGACGACGGCGAACTCTATCTCGAGCACCGCGAGAGCGAGGCGCTGATGTTCGACAACGGCCGGCTCAAGACGGCCAACTTCAACACCGACCAGGGATTCGGCCTGCGCGCGGTGGCCGGCGAGGCCAGCGGCTATGCCCACTCCAGCGAATTATCGGAAGCCGCCCTTTTGCGCGCCGCCGACGCGGTCTCGGCGGTCAAGGGCGGCCATTCCGGCCGGCTTGCGGCCGCCCCTCAGCGCACCAACCGCCACCTCTACAGCGACGACAACCCCATCCCCTCGCCTTCCTTCGAGGCCAAGGCGAAGCTCCTGCAGGAGATCGACGCCTTCCTGCGCGCAGAGGACCCGCGCGTGCGCCAGGTCACGGCCTCGCTCGCCTCGTCCTGGCAGCAGGTCGAGATCCTGCGGGGCGACGGCGAGATCGTGCGCGACATCCGCCCGCTGGTGCGCATCAACGTGGCCGTTGTCGTAGGCGACGGCGACCGCCAGGAAAGCGGCTCCTACGGCACTGGCGGCCGCGCCGGCTTCGGCCAGTTCCTGATCGAGGACAGTTGGAAGGGCACGGCTCGCGAGGCGCTCCGGCAGGCGCTGGTCAATCTCGAGGCCAAGCCGGCTCCGGCCGGCACCTTCGACATCGTGCTTTCCAGCGGCTGGCCGGGGGTCATGCTGCACGAGGCGGTCGGCCACGGGCTGGAGGGCGACTTCAACCGCAAGAAGACCTCGGCCTTCGCCGGGCTGCTGGGCCAGCAGGTCGCGGCAAAGGGCGTCACCGTGGTGGACGACGGCACCATCGCCGAGCGGCGCGGCTCGCTGACGATCGACGACGAGGGCACGCCCTCGGCCCGCAATGTGCTGATCGAGGACGGCAAACTGGTCGGCTACATGCAGGACCGGCTGAACGCCCGGCTGATGGGCATGAAGGCAACCGGCAACGGGCGGCGCGAATCCTACGCCCACCAGCCCATGCCGCGCATGACCAACACCTACATGACCGCCGGCCAGCATACGCCGGAAGAAATCATCGCCTCGGTCAAGAAGGGCATCTACGCCGTTTCCTTCGGCGGCGGACAGGTGGACATCACGTCCGGAAAATTCGTGTTCGGCTGCACGGAAGCCTACATGATCGAGGACGGCAAGGTGACCCAGCCGATCAAGGGCGCCATGCTGATCGGCAACGGGCCCGACGCCATGCACCGCGTGGCCATGGTGGGCAACGACATGAAGCTCGACCCCGGCATCGGCATGTGCGGCAAGGCCGGGCAAAGCGTGCGGGTAGGCGTCGGCCAGCCGCATCTGCGCATGAACCAGATGACGGTGGGCGGCACGCAGGTCTGAGCCATCTGGGCGTTATCCCCACCCTCTCGGCGTTAACTCCCCACAAGGGCGAGGGGAATTTTGCCGCGCCGCGAAGCGCGACGGAGAGAGGGGGACGGCGCATAAACCCGAGCGCAGCCTTCACCGCCGTTTCTTCGGCTTCTCCAGCAGCGCCACCGCCTCGACATGCGCAGACCACAGGAACTGGTCGATGGGCGTCACGCCCTTCAAGCTGTAGCCGCCCTCGATGAGGATCGCCAGATCGCGCGCCAGCGTGACGGGGTTGCACGAGACGGCCGCGACGAACGGAACGTCGGAGCGCGCGATCTGCCTGGCCTGGTCCTCGGCGCCGGCACGCGGCGGGTCGAACACCACGCCGTCGAAGGCGGCGAGTTCCTTGAACGTCAGCGGCCTGCGGAACAGGTCGCGCTTTTCCGCCGTCACCCGTTTCAGGCCGGCAGCATGGCGAAAACCCCGGTCCAGCGCGGCAAGGGCGGGCGCGTCGCCTTCCACCGCGTGTACCTCTGCCCTGGAGGCCAGCCGCAGCGCGAAGCTGCCGCAGCCGGAAAACAGATCGGCGACGCGCTTAGCACGGGCAAGATGGCTGCCAACCAGATCGGCCATGGCCTGCTCCGCCTCGGCCGTGGCCTGCAGGAAGACGCCGGGCGGCACCGCTACGGCGACATTGCCGAACATCACCACCGGCTTCTTCGGCTCGATGACGATCTCCCCGTCCACGGAAAGCCGGCAAAAGCCTTCCCGGATCACGAAGTCGGCGGCGATGCGGCGCTGCTTGTCTCCCATGCGGCCTGAACCCTGCGCGGCGATGTCCAGCCCCGAATCCGTGGCCGTCACGGTCAGGTGGAACGGATCGCGGGTGGAGCAGACGAGACCGGCCAGTTCCCGCAGCCTGCCGAGCGATTCGACGATCGCCGGCAAGGTCACCGGGCATTCCTCCAGCGCAATGATCTCGGCCGACAGGTGACGGTTGAAGCCCAGCAGCATGCCGCCTTCCGTGCGGCGCGCCGTGAAAGCGGCACGGCGGCGCGTCTGCGGCCGGCAGGGCACGAGATCGCCGACCTCGCAGGCGATTCCCTTCGCCTTCAGCGCCTGGACGACCCGTTCGCGCTTCCACGCCCGATACGCGCCCTCTTCCACGTGCTGGAGCGCGCAACCGCCGCATTCGGTGAAGTGACGGCAGGCAGGCTCCACGCGCAGCGGCGAAGCCTCCAGCACCGCCAGCAGCATGGCGCGGTCCTTTTCCCGGGCAGCGGTGACGGTCTCGCCCGGCAGCGTGAAGGGAATGAATACGTCCCTGCCCTCGCCGGAAGCGATGCCGTCGCCCTGCGCGCCCAGCCTTTGTATCGTGAAGCGCGTGCTCATACGTCCTTGACCCCAGCCAGCAGGAATTCGCGGTTGCCGTCGCCGCCCTCGATGGGAGATGGGCAAATTCCCAGCGCGCGCCAGCCCGGCATACCGTCCAGCCAGAGGCGCAGGTCCCCGGCCACTTTTTCCGCATCGGCCGGGTCGCGCAGCAGGCCGCCCTTGCCGATCGCCTCGCGCCCGGCCTCGAACTGCGGCTTGACCAGCAGCACCGCCCTTGCCCCGGGGGCCGCCAGCGCCAATGCCGGCGGCAGCGCCAGCTTAAGCGAGATGAAGGACACGTCGCAGACGATGAGATCGGGAACACGGCCGCCGAGTTCGGCCTCGGTGAGGTCGCGCGCGTTCCGCCCTTCGATGCAGGTGACGCGCGGATCGGCGGCGAGGCCGGCGTGCAACTGCCCGTGGCCGACATCCAGCGCGGTGACATGGGCGGCACCCCGCTCCAGCAGCACCTGCGTGAAGCCGCCGGTGGAGGCGCCGACGTCCAGCGCCTCGGCTCCGCGCACGTCGAAGCCGAAACGGTCGAGACCGGCGATCAGCTTCAGCGCCGCGCGCGAGACATAGCCGCGCGCCGGATCGTCCACGGCAATGGCGGCATCCGCCGGCACCGATTGCCCGGGCTTGGAGATAACCACGCCGTCCACGCCGACCGTGCCGCGCCGGACCGCGTCGGCGGCGCGCGACCGGCTGGCAAACAGGCCGCGCGCGACGAGCAGGTCGTCGAGCCGCTGGCGGGCAGAGGTGGCTGGCTGGTCGGACTTCATCCGCCTTCATTGGCGAAAGCCGGCCCGCAACGCAACAGTCCGGATAACGGCGTCAGTAGATGCCGTGCGACCGCGGCCGCTCCACCGCCGGCACCAGGCCGTCGGCCACGGCTTCCTCGGCCGGGCGGCGGGGTGCCTGCGTCGTCCTCGGCGCAGGCGGGGCCGGACGGACGAAGGACGGCTGCTCGGCGAAGGCAAGGCCGCCGCGCAGATCGCCAATCCTGGCCGCGACGATTCCCGCCGCCGCCTTTTCCAGCGCGCGGTCGTAGCCGGTCTCGGTCGCGCCGGCCGGCAGCGCGCCGGCAAAGGCGCACGCGCCAAGAAGCGCCACACCGACAGAAATTCTGATTGCCCGTCCCGTCATGGGATTGCGTTAGCAGGCGGGCGATTGAGAAACGGCCAAGAAAGACGGTAAGCGAAACGCCAAATACCAGCGTAAACAGCAGGTTATCGACGGCGGCCGAGAAAGCGATTCCGACAGTTCACATGACGAATCAGGCCGTTGAAGCTGTGATTCAGGCGCGCTGCGCCTGCACGGAACGCCCCAGGGCCGCAAAGACGGTGCGCACGATGCCGGCCGAATCGAGCCCGGCGTCGACATACATCTTCTCGGGCTTGGCATGATCGCTGAATTCGTCGGGCAGCACCAGCGGTCGCACCTTCAGCCCGTTCTCCAGCAGTCCCTCGTGGGCGAGGAAATGCAGCACCTGCGACGCGAAGCCGCCGACTGCGCCCTCCTCCACCGTCACCAGCACCTCGTGCTCGCGCGCCAGCCGGCGCACCAGATCGTGATCCAGCGGCTTGGCAAAGCGCGCGTCGGCCACCGTGGCGGACAGGCCCGCCGCGCCCAGTTCCTCGGCGGCCAGCAGGCAGTCGTGAAGCCTTGTGCCGAAAGAAAGCAGCGCGACGCGCGTGCCTTGCCTGACGACGCGGCCCTTGCCGATCTCCAGCACCGAGCCGCGCTCGGGCAGGTTGACGCCCACCCCGTTGCCGCGCGGATAGCGGAAGGAGATCGGGCCTTCGTCATACTCGGCCGCCGTGCGCACCATGTGGCGCAGTTCCGCCTCGTCGCCGGCGGCCATCACCACGAAGCCCGGCAGGGAGGCGAGATAGCCGATGTCGAAGGCGCCGCAATGGGTCGCTCCGTCGGCGCCGACGAAGCCGGCCCGGTCGATGGGAAAGCGCACCGGCAGCTTCTGGATCGCCACGTCGTGCACCACCTGGTCGTAGGCGCGCTGCAGGAAGGTGGAATAGATGGTGGCGAAGGGCTTGTAGCCTTCGGTGGCCAACCCAGCCGCGAAGGTGACGGCATGCTGCTCGGCGATGCCGACATCGAAGGTGCGCGTGGGAAAGGCCTTGCCGAACAGGTCGAGCCCGGTGCCCGACGGCATGGCGGCGGTGACGGCGACGATGCGCTCGTCCTCCTGCGCCTCGCGGATCAGGCTTTCGGCGAAGACGGTGGTGTAGCTCGGCGCATTGGCGGGCGCCTTGGCCTGCGCGCCGGTGATGACGTCGAACTTGTTGACGCCGTGATACTTGTCGGCGGCGGCCTCGGCCGGGGCGTAGCCCTTGCCCTTCTGCGTCACCACATGGATCAGCACCGGGCCGCGGCCGTTGTCGCGCACGTTCTTCAGCACCGGCACGAGGTGCTCCAGATTGTGCCCGTCGATCGGGCCGATATGGAAGAAGCCCATCTCCTCGAACAGCGTGCCGCCGGTGACGTAGCCGCGCGCGTGCTCCACCGCGCGGGTGATGGCGCGGTCGGCGCGGCGGCCGAGCGTGGAGGTCAGCTTCTTACCGATGTCGCGCAGGCCGAGATAGGTGCGACCGGAAGCCAGCCGCGCCAGATAGGCGCTCATGGCCCCGGTCGGCGGCGCGATCGACATGTCGTTGTCGTTGAGGATGACGATGAGGCGCGCGCCGAGCGAGCCCGCATTGTTCAGCGCCTCATAGGCCATGCCAGCCGAAAGGGCGCCGTCGCCGATCACGGCGATCACGTTGTTGCGGCCCCCGGCAAGGTCGCGCGCCACCGCCATGCCGAGCCCGGCCGAGATGGAAGTGGAGGAGTGCGCGGCGCCGAAGGGATCGTATTCGCTCTCGGCCCGCCTGGTGAAGCCGGAAAGCCCGCCCTCCTGCCTGAGCGTGCGGATGCGGTCGCGGCGGCCGGTGAGGATCTTGTGCGGATAGGCCTGGTGGCCGACGTCCCAGATGATGCGGTCGTCGGGGGTATCGAACACATAGTGCAGAGCCAGCGTCAACTCCACCACGCCCAGCCCTGCGCCAAGATGCCCGCCGGTCTGCGAGACGGCGTCGATCAGCTCGGCGCGCAACTCGCATGCAAGCTGCGGCAGGTCGCGCTCGGCGAGCTTGCGCAGGTCGGAGGGGACGCGAACCTTGTCGAGGAGCGGCGTCTGAAGCTTCGCATTCATGTCGGTGATCTGCTTAATGCCAATGTCCGGCCGCCGCAATAGGACGGCGCCCGCAGAAAGTAAACGCGCCCAGCGGTCGCGCTTCGACCTCGGGCGGTGGCGGCCCTTTCACGCTCAGCCTTCCGGCAGCGGCACGAACTCCTCTTCGTCGCCCGGCACGATGTCGAAGCGGCCGGTCTTCCATTCGTTCTTGGCCTGCTCGATCCGTTCCTTCGAGGAGGAGACGAAGTTCCACCAGATGTAGCGCCGCGACCCCAGCGAAGCCCCGCCGAACAGCATGAAATGCGCGCCGGCCTCCGAGGACACGACGATCTCGTCGCCCGGCTTGAACACCAGGAGCCGCGCCGGCGGGAATCTGTCGCCCGATATGGCGACCTCGCCGTCCAGCGTGTAGATGGCGCGCTCCTCGGCATCTGCCGGTATCTTGACCCGCGCGCCGGGCGCCAGGCGGATGTCTGCGTAGAGCGTGTCGGACGCGACGCGCACCGGCGAATGCAGGCCGGAAAAGGAGCCGATGATGATGCGGCCCTTCACCCCTTCGGCGTCGATCGTCGGCAGGTCGGCGCGCGCCGTGTTCTCGAAGACGGGCGCGACCTCCTCCTTGCCGTCGGGCAGGGCCAGCCATGTCTGCAGGCCGGAAATGGACATGGGCGCGCCGCGCAGTTCCTCCGGCGTGCGCTCGGAATGAACGATGCCGCGCCCGGCCGTCATCAGGTTCACATCGCCGGGCTCGATCACCATCTCGGTGCCGAGCGAATCGCGGTGCCTGATCTTGCCGTCGAACAGGTAGGTGACGGTGGCAAGGCCGATATGCGGGTGCGGACGGACGTCCAGCCCCTGTCCCGCGCGCAGGATGGCCGGCCCCATCTGGTCGAAGAAGATGAAGGGGCCGACGAGGCGCCGGCGCGCCGTGGGCAGCGCGCGACGGACCTGGAAGCCGTCGATGTCGCGCGCATTGGGCACCACCATCAGCTCGATCTGGTCGCAGGCCGCGGCATTGCCGAGGACGGGATCGTTTCCGGGGAAGAAGGACATGGCACTGCTCCGTTCAGGACGAGTTGGCGAAACCTACGCCTCAAACCAGCCAGAACAAAGCGATGGCGCCATGACGGACCGTTCACCGCGGCGGACCGACGAAACCGGGTCACTCCCCGTCGAGCGGTTCGGTGCCGACAGGTTTGCCGTCGCGCGCCAGGCGGATCTTCTCCACCTTGTCCTCGGCCGCCTTGAGCAGGCGGTCGCAATGGACCTTCAGCGCCTCGCCGCGCTCATAGATGCGGATCGACTGGTCGAGCGGCACGTCGCCACGCTCCAGGTCGTCGACGATCTTCTCCAGCGCCTCCAGCGCCTGCTCGAAGCTCATCGCCTTGACGTCTTCGTTGGTCTGGCCTTCCATTCGCTATCCTTTCATCAGCCGGCCGACATGGGCGGCGACCGAAAATGCCAATCCGTGCAGGTCGTAGCCGCCTTCCAGCAGGCTGACGAGCCGGCCGTTCGCGTGACGGGCGGCACGCTCCATCAGCTTGCCGGTCGCCCAGTCGAAATCGTCCTCTTCGAGGTTGATCTCGGCCAACGGGTCGCGATGATGCGCATCGAAGCCGGCCGAGACGATGACCAGATCCGGCGCGAAGGCATCGAGCGCCGGCAGCACGCGGGAGGAAAAGGCCTCGCGGAACAGGTCGCTGCCGGTGTTGGGCGAAAGCGGCGCGTTGACGATGTTGCCCGCGCCGGTCTCGTCCTTGGCGCCGGTGCCGGGATAGAGCGGCATCTGATGCGTGGAGCAATAGAGCACGGATGCGTCGTCCCAGAAGATGTCCTGCGTGCCGTTGCCGTGGTGCACGTCCCAATCGACGATGGCGACGCGTTCGGCACCGTGTTTCTTCTGGGCGTGGCGGGCGGCGATCGCGGCGTTGTTGAACAGGCAGAAGCCCATTGCCCTGGTCTTTTCCGCGTGGTGGCCGGGCGGCCGCGAAGCCACGAAGACATTGTCGGCGCGACCCTCGAAAACGTCATCGACCGCCGCATTGGCCGCGCCTATGGCGGTCAACGCCGCCTGCCAGCTTTTCGGGCTGGCGACGGTGTCGGCGTCGATCCTCGTCATCCCGCTTTCGGGAATGGCGGCGCGCACATGCGCCAGATGGCTTTGCGGATGCGCATAGAGGATCGTGGCCTCGTCGCCCAGCGGCGCCTCGACGCGGTCGAGCGCCGAAAACGCCTCGTCGTCCAGCACGCGCTCTATGGCGCGCAGCCGGTCCGGCCGCTCGGGATGGCCGGTCGGCGTGATGTGCTCCAGATAGACCGGATGGGTGTAGAGGCGGGTGACCATGCCCCGATATAGGCGCATGCGGCCGGTTTGGCCATGTTTCGTGCCGATGGCCGGCCGCTGTTCAACAGGAGATCGGCGCGCCGCCTACAATATCTCGGTGCTGGCGATGTGGATGCCAAAACCCTCGAGGCCGACATAGTGGCGCTCGCGCGAGGCGATGAGGCTGATGGAGGAAATGCCGAGGTCGCGCAATATCTGCGCGCCGAGCCCGATCTCGCGCCACTCGTTCTCGCGGCGCCGCGCCTCCTCGTGGTCCTCGCCGGCAACGGGCCGGTGGCGCTCCTGATGGGCGACGCCGACCGAGCCCTCGCGCAGATAGACGATGACGCCGCGCCGGCGCTCGCCCATCTCCTTCATGATGTCGTCCAGCCGGTGGCGGGTGCCGAACACGTCGGACACGACATCCTCCGAATGCAGGCGCACGGGCACGTCGACCCCATCGCGGATGTCGCCGAAGACGACGGCCAGATGGTGCATCACATCCCACGGCAGCGTGTAGGTGAAGGCCTTGGCCTTGCCGCCGGGCGTTTCGATGTCGGTGCAGGCGACGCGCTCGATCAGCTTTTCCTGGCGCTGGCGGTAGGCGATGAGATCGGCGACGGAAACCTGCTTCAGCCCGTGTTCGGCAGCGAAGGCGGCGACCTGCGGCCCGCGCATGACCGTGCCGTCGTCGTTGACCAGTTCGGAGATCACGCCGACCGGCGGCAGGCCGGCCAGCTTGCACAGGTCCACGGCCGCCTCGGTGTGGCCGGAGCGCATCAGCACCCCGCCCTCGCGCGCCACCAGCGGGAAGATGTGGCCCGGACGCACGAAATCGAACGGCCCGACATTGCCGTTGGCAAGGTTGCGCACGGTAAGCGTGCGGTCGTCGGCAGAGATGCCGGTGGTGGTGCCGTGCTTGAAATCGACGCTGACGGTGAAAGCCGTGGTGTGGGCCGAATCGTTCTCGGCCACCATGGGCGCCAGGTTCAGCCGGTGCGTGTCCTCGCGCGTCATCGGGGCGCAGACGATGCCCGAGGTATGGCGCACGATGAAGGCCATCTTCTCCGGCGTGCAGTGAACGGCGGCGACGATCAGGTCGCCCTCGTTCTCGCGCCCGTCGTCGTCCATGACGACGACGATCTCGCCGCGCTCGAAGGCGCGGATGGCTTCGACGATCTTCTTCTGGTCGTAGGACATGGATCAGCCGTGAATTGTGAAATGGGGAACGGGGAACAGTGAACGGGGAATGGCGGCCATCGGCCGGCCGGCTTGGACTGCATCGATCATAAGACTGTCATCCTTCCATTCACCGCCCCGTCTGACCCCGATGGCGCAGATAGTGGTCGGCGATGGCGCAGGCCACCATGGCCTCGCCGATCGGCACGGCGCGGATGCCGACGCAGGGGTCGTGCCGGCCCTTGGTCACCACGTCCACGTCCTTGCCGTCCTTGTCGACGGAGCGCCGCGGCGTCAGGATCGACGAGGTCGGCTTCACCGCGAAGCGCGCGACGACGGGCTGCCCGGTCGAAATACCGCCCAGTATGCCGCCGGCATTGTTGGACAGGAACACCGGCTTGCCGTCATTGCCCATGCGCATCTCGTCGGCGTTCCTGTCGCCGGTTATGCGGGCGGCCTCGAAGCCGTTGCCGATCTCCACGCCCTTCACCGCATTGATCGACATCAGGTTCGAGGCGATGTCCTGGTCGAGCTTGGCATAGATCGGCGCGCCCAGACCCGCCGGCACGCCCTCGGCCATGATCTCGATCACCGCGCCGACGGAGTTGCCGGCCTTGCGGATGCCGTCGAGATAGTCGGCGAACATTGCCACGGAGGCGGGATCGGGCGTGAAAAAGGGATTTTCGGCGTCGTCGACGAAATTCCAGTTCCAGTTGGCGCGGTCGATGGCCTTCTCGCCCATCGAAACCAGCGCGCCGCGCACCACCAGCCCCGGCACCACCTTGCGGGCAAGCGCGCCGGCGGCCACGCGCGCAGCCGTCTCGCGGGCGGAGGAACGGCCGCCGCCGCGATGGTCGCGCAGGCCGTATTTCATCTCGTAGGCATAGTCGGCGTGGCCCGGCCGGTACTGGCGGGCGATCTCGCCATAGTCCTTGGAGCGCTGGTCGACATTCTCGATCATCATCGACACCGGCGTGCCGGTGGTGACCATGGTCTCGCCATCCTCGTCCAGGATGAAACCGGACAGCACCTTCACCTCGTCCGGCTCGCGGCGCTGGGTGACGAAGCGCGACTGGCCCGGACGACGGCGGTCCAGCTCGTGCTGGATCTCGGCGCGGGTGAAGCGGATGCCCGGCGGGCAGCCGTCCACCACGCAGCCCAGCGCCGCGCCATGGCTCTCGCCCCAGGTGGTGACACGGAAGAGATGGCCGAAAGTGTTGTGCGACATAGAAAAACGGTCCCTGCCGGCACGGGCCGGACGAAGCGGGGTTCTATTGGCCTTCGCGGCCATGGTCAAATGCCATTCGCCGGCCGCCCGTGTCCAGCCGTCATGCAATGTGTGCGCAAGAGTGCGCAAGACGGGCCCCGGCGGAATAGTTTTGACACATTCGGCTGGTTTCTGCTCTCTTGCCACGCCATCGAGCGCGGCCGCCAGCGCGTGCCGCGTGCATACCGAACCCGAGAGGACGACCATGCGTATCCTGACCGGCGCCGTTTTCGCCACATTGCTGAGCGCGACCGCCGCCCTGGCCGGCCAAACGGAAGGCCACATCAAGAAGATCGACAAAGATACGATGACGATGACGCTGGACGACGGCAAGTCCTACAAGCTCAACGCCGAGATGGATGTCGACGCGCTGAAGCCGGGCATGGACGTGGTCATCGCCTATGACGTGACCGACGGCCAGAACATCGTCACCGACATGGAACTGCCGGACTGAGCGGCGGGCCCTACTATAGCCACTCCAGGCGACCCTGCCGCAGCCGCAGCACCTTGTCCTGCGGCACGTCGAGCATGGCTGCCATGCCCTTGGGCATTTCTTCCACCAGCCGGAACAGGGCGCGGATGACGCCGCCATGCGTCACGCACACGGTGGGCACGCTCAACTCCTCGAAGAAGGGGCGAACCCTTTCCAGCAGCATCTGGTAGCTTTCGGCCCCGACGCCCGGCGGACGGAAATCCCATTTGTCGAACTCGCGCGCACGCTCGGCGCCGGGAACGCGGCTTTCCAGTTCGGCGAAGGTGAAACCCTGCCAGTCGCCGAAATTCAGCTCCACCAGGCGGTCGTCCGTGCGGTAGTCGGCGGGGTCCAGGCCCATTGCGGCGCGCGCCAGTTCCATCGTCCGGCGTGTGCGCAGCATGGGGCTGGCGACGAAATCGAAATCCGCCGGCGCGGCGATCAGTCCGGCCAGACGGCGCCCGTTCTGCTCGGCCTGCCGGCGGCCCAGCGCGTTTAGCGGGGTGTCGGCCTGGCCCTGAAGCCGCTCCTCGGCGTTCCAGTCGGTCTGGCCGTGGCGCACGAAATAGACAAGCGGGGGCATGGCGATGCAGCGGCTTCCGGAAGATGCACGGCCGAGGCCGGCCTTGCGCCTCAATCCTTGACGACGGAGATGTCCGGTGCGTCCACCGCCTTCATGCCGACCACATGGTATCCCGAATCGACATGATGCACCTCGCCGGTGACGCCGCGCGACAGGTCGGACAGGAAGTAGAGACCCGAATCGCCCACTTCCTCGGGCGTGACAGTGCGCTTGAGCGGCGCGTTGTATTCGTTCCACTTCAGGATGTAGCGGAAATCGCCGATGCCGGAGGCGGCCAGCGTCTTGATCGGGCCGGCGGAGATGGCATTGACGCGGATGCCCTTGCCGCCGAGGTCGACGGCCAGGTAGCGCACGCTGGCCTCCAGCGCAGCCTTGGCCACGCCCATGACATTGTAGTGCGGCATCACCTTCTCGGCGCCGTAGTAGGTCAGCGTCAGCAGCGAGCCGCCGTCGGGCATCAGCGCTTCGGCGCGCTTGGCGATGGTGGTGAAGGAATAGACGGAAATGTCCATCGTGCGCAGGAAATTGTCGCGCGTGGTCTCGACATAGCGGCCGTCGAGTTCCTCCTTGTCTGAGAAGGCGATGGCGTGGACCAGGAAGTCGATCTTGCCCCATCTGCCGGCTACGTCGGCGAAGACCGCGTCGAGGCTTTCCGGGTCGGTCACGTCGCAATGGCCCGCGACATGGGCGCCCAGTTCCGCCGCCAGCGGCTCCACGCGCTTCCTGAACGCCTCGCCCTGATAGGTCAGCGCGATCTCCGCGCCATGGTCCACGCACGCCTTGGCGATGCCATAGGCGATCGAGCGATTGTTCGCCACGCCCAGGATAAGGCCGCGCTTGCCGGCCATCAGGCCCTGTCCACCCGCCATGTGAACGCTCTCCGCTTGATTGTCCGCTTCGTCGTGCCTATCGCACAGGCACACAAAGCCTTCAAGCTTCAAACGGTTGAATGCGCTTCCGGGAGCCAGCGGCAGGGCATGTCCGGGCCCTCGCGTCAGCCTTTCTTTCGCATCAGCGCTTCAAGATCGGCGTCGCCGCCCTGCGGCAGCATGATGCGCACATGGACGTAGAGATCGCCGTGGCCGCCGGCCTTCAGCGGCAGGCCGCGGCCCTTGATGCGCAGCACCTTGTCGGACGACGACCATGCCGGCACGTTGACCGCCAGCCGGCCGGTCGGCGTTTCCACCGGCATCTTGGCGCCCAGCACGGCGTCGTGCAGCGGCACGTCGAGGTCCACATGCAGGTCGCGGCCCTCCAGCCGGTAGCGCGGATGCGCGCGCAACCTTATCTTGACCAGCGCATCGCCCGGCTCGCCGCCGAGGGGCGACGGCCCGCCCTGCCCTCGCAGGCGGATGGTCTGGCCGTCCTCGACATAGGCCGGCAGCTTGACGGCGATCCTGCGCCCGTCCGGGAACATGGCCGTCACCTTCGGCGCGGTGGCCGCCTCCTCGACGCTGACGTCCAGCGTGACGTTGAGGTCGGTGCCGGCGGGCGCGGAGCGGCCACGGCCCCCCATGCCGCCGCCCCCCGCGCCCTGCTGCTGGGCGAAAGCGTCGCCGAAGATTTGGCTGAAGATGTCGCTGGCGCCGTCGAACGGATCGCCGCCGGGCCGGCCGCCGCCGCTGGTGCGGAACTCGAAATGCGTGGCGCCGGGGCCACCCCGCTGCTGGCGGAAGCCGGCGAAGGGGTCGCCCCCCTGCGCGCCCTGGAAGCCTTCGAAGCCCTGGAAGCGCGGCTTGCCCTCGGCGTCGATCTCGCCGCGGTCGAAGGCCGCGCGGCTCTTCTCGTCGCCAAGTATCTCGTAAGCCTGGTTGGCGGCGGCGAAGCGGTCCTTGGCCTTGGGATCGTTCGGGTTCTGGTCCGGATGGTGCTTCTTGGCGAGCTTCCGGAAGGCCGACTTGATCTCCTTGGCCGAGGCGGTCTTCGACACGCCCAGCACTTCATAGGGGTCGCGCATATATCCTGCCTGCTAGAAGATGAATTTCACAATCGCCTTCTATATGAGACGGCATAGGAAGAAATTCCAGTGCCCCCGGATGCGGCAAGGCGGGTTCCCGCAAGGACGGCAGAAGGGAAATCAGAGCGCGCCGAAATTGTCCAGCCGCCAGTCGCCGGCCTCGGTCATGCAGGCCTGCCCGCGAAACATGGCCACGCCGTCGAAGCGCTCGCGCGAGACCTCGAAGGCGCGGCAGAAACGGCCCTTGCCGCCCGACTGGACGAGACCGGTCACGGAGCCGCGCGAGCCGGTCTCCGGATTGGCCCAAGGCAGCGGCTTTCCGGCAAGCTCCTCCAGGTCGGCAGAGGAGACGGCGTTGCGAATCGTGGCCTGATCGGACGCCATCTCGGTGTCGGCCGGCCCGGCCGCCGCAGTGCCCGGGGCCGCCGGGATCGAGCCCGTCAGGATCGAGCGGTCGACCTCCGCCTTTTCCAGCGAAAAGCCGCCCATGCCGCAGGCGCCGAGGAGGATGGCGGGCGCGCAGACGGCCGCCAGCCGCAGGCAGGACGAACCGAAAAGTCGCCCTGGCCGGCTGTACACGGCGCCGTCCAACCGCTTCAATGCGGCAGGGTCGCCTCGATCGAACATTTGCGCGGCGCGTGACAACCGGCAAATCTCCCAGGCCAGTGACGGAATTGATAAATTATGAGCGAAACCGGGTTAACAACAAATGACTTTACCGAGGCGGCCGAGCCTTTTGTGCTTTTTAAGCAATGGCTTGAGGACGCTTCCAAAAGCGAGCCGAACGACCCGAACGCAGTCGCCCTGGCAAGCGTGGACGCCGACGGGCTGCCGGACGTGCGCATGGTGCTCCTGAAAGGCTTCGACGAGCACGGCTTCGTCTTCTACACCAATTTCGAGAGCGCCAAGGGCCGCGAGATCCTGGGCAGCATGAAGGCGGCCATGTGTTTCCACTGGAAGTCGCTGCGCCGGCAGGTGCGCGTGCGCGGGCCGGTCGAGGTGGTCAGCGACGCCGAGGCCGACGCCTACTACGCTTCGCGCCCGCGCGGCAGCCGGATCGGCGCCTGGGCCTCGAAGCAGTCGCGGCCGCTGGAAAGCCGGTTCGCGCTGGAAAAGGCGGTGGCCGAATACACGGCCCGCTACGCGATCGGCGACATACCGCGCCCGAAGCACTGGTCGGGCTTCCGCATCATGCCTTCGTCGATCGAGTTCTGGCACGACCGGCCGTTCCGCCTGCACGACCGCGTCGTCTTCTCCCGCAGGGACGACAGCGGATGGGACAAGACGCGGCTTTATCCCTGAATCCCTGCTTCTGCGCCTCATCGGCCTATTTCTTCCGCTCCATGAAGGCCATGAGCGCCGCCCTCGCCTCGTCGGATTTGAGCCGCTCCCGAAACAGCGCCGTCTCCTCCTCGATGCGCGCTAGCAGCGGCTCGCGCGGGCCGCGCATCAGGTCGCGCGCGATGCGCAGCGCCTGGGGCGGCTTGGCCGCGATCTGCGCGGCGGCGGCCAGCACCGCCGCCTCCAGCCCGCCTTCCTCCACCACCTGATGGATCAGGCCGGCGGCCTGGGCCTGCTCGGCCGAAAGCCCCTCGCCCAGCGCCAGCAGCGCGAAGGCGCCCTGGCGGCCGAGCACCTGCGGCACCAGCAGGCTGGAGCCGGCCTCCGGCACCAGGCCGAGATCGACGAAAGGCGTGCGGAACACGGTGCGCGGGGTGGCGAAGGTGAGGTCGCAATGCAGGTTGAGCGTGGTGCCGATGCCCACCGCGATGCCGTCGACGCCCGAGACCATGGGCTTTTGCGACCTGGCCAGCGCGAGCAGGAACTCCCACACCTCCGAGCCGCCCTCGCCGCCCGTCGCCACGGCAAGGAAATCGGTGAGGTCGTTGCCGGCCGAGAAGGCGCCCGGCACGCCGAGGAAGACATGCACCCGCACGGCGGGGTCGGCGTCGCCCGCAGCGAGCGCTTCCGACATCTTGCCGTACATGGCGCGCGTCAGCGCGTTCTTCTTGTCCGGCCGGTTCATGCGGATGACCTGCACCGCGTCCCGGCGCTCGATGAGGATGTGGTCGGTCACTGCGGCTCCTTTTCGGGACGATCAGGGAGAGACGAGCGCCTTGCCCGCCGCCAGCAGGCTTGCCGCGCCGCCGATGACGCGCGCCTTCAGGGCCAGCGCCTCGACAAGGATGTTTTCCGCATAGAAGCGGCAAAGCCCCGCCCGGCCTCCCGACGCGTCGGCCAGTGCGCCGCGCACCAGATAGGCGCCGCCGGCACAGAGCGAGATCAGCCGCAGATACGGCGTGGCGCCGGCCAGCGCCTGTTCGGTCTCGCCCTTGGCCGCCAGGTCCTGCAGGAAGCGCGTCGCCTCCGAAAGCTCGTCCAGCGCCTGGTCGAGCAGGTCGGCGCTGTTGCCCAGGCCGGCCGTGTTTGAGCTGCGCGCCGCCCCCGCCATCGCGACCAGTTCGTCGATATAGGCGTGCACATGCTCGCCCTCGCCCAGCGGCAGTTTGCGGGTGACGAGGTCGATGGCCTGGATGCCGTTGGTGCCCTCGTAGATCGGGGCGATGCGGGCGTCGCGATAGAAGGCGGCCGCGCCCGTCTCCTCGATGAAGCCCATGCCGCCATGCACCTGAACGCCCAGCGAAGCCACTTCTACGCCGACATCGGTGGAAAAGGCCTTGGCAAGCGGGGTGAGCAGGTTTGCGCGCTCCTGCCAGTGGCGGGCCTCGTCGCTTTCGGAGACGCGGGCCATGTCGATGGCATGGGCGCAGGAATAGGCAATCGACCGCGCCGCCTCGGTCAGCGCCTGCATGGTCAGAAGGTTGCGCTGCACGTCCGGGTGGTGGACGATCGGCGCCATGCCCTGGCCGGTATAGGAGGCAGCCTTGCCCTGCCGACGCTCGTTGGCATAGGCCAGCGCCTTCTGGAAGGCGGCCTCGGCGATCGCCACGCCCTGCATGCCCACGGCGAGGCGGGCATTGTTCATCATGGTGAACATGCAGGCGAGCCCGCGGTTTTCCTCGCCGATCAGCCAGCCGACCGCGCCGGGCTCGGCCCCGCCGAAACCGTCGCCGTAGATCATGGTGCAGGTGGGCGAACCGTGGATGCCGAGCTTCTCCTCGAGGCCGGAGCAGAACACGTCGTTGCGGGCGCCGAGCGAACCGTCCGCGTTGACGAGGAATTTCGGCACCAGAAACAGCGAGATGCCGCGCGTGCCGGCCGGCGCGTCGGGCAGGCGCGCCAGCACCAGATGCACGATGTTGTCGGTGAAGTCGTGCTCGCCATAGGTGATGAAAATCTTCTGGCCGAAGATGCGATAGGTGCCGTCGCCGGCCGGTTGGGCACGGGCGCGCAACGCGGCGAGGTCCGAGCCCGCCTGCGGCTCGGTCAGGTTCATGGTGCCCATCCATTCGCCGGACACCAGCTTTTCCAGATAGGTGCGCTTCAATTCCCCCGAGGCGTGCTTTTCCAGCGCCTCGACCGCACCCATGGTCAAGGTCGGGCCGATGCCGAAGGCCATGGAGGCCGAATTCCACATCTCCAGCACGCCGACCGAAAGCATCATGGGCAGCGCCTGCCCGCCAAATTCCTCCGGTCCGGTCAGCGCGTTCCAGCCGCCCTCGATCCAGCGGCGATAGAGGTCCTTCCAGCCGGGAGGGGTGGTGACGGCGGCGTCCTTCAGCACGGCGCCCGCCTGGTCGCCCGCCTTGTAGAGGGGTGCCACCTCCTCGGCGGCGAAGCGGCCGGCCTCCTGCAGGATGGCGTCGACAAGGTCCTCGCCGAGATCGCCGAAGCGTCCCGAGCGTAGCGCCTCGCGCAGCCCCGCGACATGCTTCAGCGTGAAAGCGATCCGATCGACGGGTGCCTTGTACATGCCGCATCTCCCTGACCTGTCCGACGACTGTCGATACGTCGGCTGGCACGCCGCGTAAAGCGCGCGAGCTTCGCAATTCGGCGCTTCACCTTTTACGTAAGGGTCAAATTTTGTCACGCGGATTTTGCGTCGCGGCCAAGCTGCGCTAAAGGAAAAGAAGGAGACAGGAGATCGCGATGCTGGCCCGCCCCGACATATATCGCTGCGTCGAATGCGGCCTGCCCTACCGGGCCGAAGGCTTTTGCTATTATGAGGGCCTGCTCGAGAACGGCCCCGCCTATTGGTCGGACAGGGGCATATTGTGCTCGCCGCAATGCTCGCTCGCCCACCACCGCAGACGCGTGGCCGAAGGCACGCTGGGGGACCATCCGGCGCCCGACCCGTTCGAGATCGTCATGCAGAAGGGTCGACAGGACTAAGAGGGCTGGAGCCTCCCGAAAGGCGACAATTCATTAACCATGTCGGTCCAGGATCGGTTCCGGTCGGGAAGATCGAGACCAGAAGGAACCGGACTTGAACCCCAAGGCGCGCCATAGACGGCGGGCGGCGCTGGCTGCCCTGGCAATGGCGGCAGCGGCCCCGGCCGGCGCGAGCGCCTCCGACTTCGTCGAGCCGTGGAAGAACCCGGAACGGGCGCTGGTCATAGACGCCTACGAATACAATCCGATCGACTGGCCGGCCCTGGTCTCGGACAAGCGCATCGTCGGCTTCATCAACAAGGCCTCGGACGGGCTCCCGCCGGCCTATGCCTGCTCGGGCGGGGAAACTGAATTCAGGCTTTGCAAGGCGCTGTGGAAGCGGCATGCGGTGGCGCGCGAATTGTTCCTGACCCGCCGCACGCTGGCCAAGGCGCTCGGCCTCAAATGGGGCGCCTATCATCTGGCCCGGCCCGGCAACCCGGTGGAGCAGGCCGACAATTTCATAGACTTCGCCCAGCCGGCGCCCGACGACCTGCTGGCGCTGGACATCGAGGACAACGATCCCGAAAAATGGATGTCGCTGGAGGATGCCGAGGAATTCGTGCGGCAGGTTCACCGCCGCGCCGGCCGCTTCCCGATCCTCTACACCAACGGCACGACCGCCCGTCATATCGCCGAGCACCGCGACCGCTACCGGCTCCTGTCGCGGCTGCCGTTGTGGTATGCCCGCTACAAGCCGGAGATCGACACGCATTTTCCCAAGGGCAACTGGCACGGCTACGCGCTCTGGCAATTCTCCGCGCAAGCCAATTGCGGCAAGCGGCAGTGCCCGTACCGCGTGCCCGGCACGCCCGACGACATAGATGTCAATGTGGCGCCGATGACGGCGGCGGAACTGCGCGGCCGGTGGCCGTTCGGCGCCCTGATCGACGTGCCGGCCGACTATCTGGCCAGCGTCCCGCTGCCGATCCCGCGCGAGGCCGCGCTCAAGGGCGACTTCGCCGTGACCTATGCGGCCGTGGCCGCGCCGCCGACTGCGGATGAACTGACCGCCGCGGTCGGCGCCTGGTGGCGGCGGTTCGCGGACGGGTTCCGCCTGCCGCCGGTGCTCGGCACGAACCCGTACCGCTATGGCATGGCCGAATATGTCGCCTCGCTGCGGGACGGGCAAAGCACCGTGCCGGCCTCGCAGGGCGCCGAAATCGACGCCGTCGTCACCGGCTCCATCGCTGCCGGCGACCGGCCGCGTTAGCCCGGCTGCTCCGTTTTCTCCCGCTCCACCGCCCGCCAGCCGATGTCGCGCCGGCAAAAACCCTGCGGCCAGTCGATCATGTCGACGGCCTCATAGGCCTTCCTCTGCGCCTCGGCCACCGTACGTCCGGCGGCGGTGACGTTGAGCACCCGGCCGCCATTTGCCACCAGCGCGCCGGCATTGACGGCGGTGCCGGCATGGAAGATCTCGACGTCCTCCAGCGCGGCCGCCTCGTCCACGCCCTGGATGACCGAGCCCTTCTCCGGCGCCGCAGGATAGCCGCGGGCGGCCATCACCACCGTCAGCGCCGCCTCGTCCTTCCAGCGCGCCGATATGTGCGCAAGCTGGCCGTCGGCGGCTGCGTTCATCAGCACCAGAAGGTCATCCTTCAGGCGCATCATCAGCACCTGGCATTCCGGGTCGCCGAAGCGGGTATTGTATTCGATCAGCTTGGGCCCCGTATCCGTGATCATCAGGCCGGCGAACAGCACGCCGGAAAAGGGCGCGCCCATCTCGGCCATGCCGCGCATGGTCGGCTCCACGATCTCGCGCATGGTGCGCTCGACCATTTCCGGCGTCATCACCGGCGCCGGCGAATAGGCGCCCATGCCGCCCGTATTGGGGCCGGTGTCGCCGTCGCCCACGCGCTTGTGGTCCTGCGCGGTGCCGAAGGGCAGCGCCGTGGCGCCGTCGCACAGGCAGAAGAAGCTCGCCTCCTCGCCGGTCAGGAACTCTTCCACCACCACCTCGGCCCCGGCCGCGCCGAAGGAGCCGTCGAAGCAGGCATCGAGCGCGGCCAGCGCCTCCTGCTCGGTCATGGCGACGGTGACGCCCTTGCCGGCGGCCAGCCCGTCGGCCTTGACGACGATCGGCGCGCCCTTTTCCTTCACGTAGGCGCGCGCCGCCTGAAGATTGTCGAAGCGGCCATAGGCGGCGGTGGGGATGCCGTATTTCGCGCAAAGCTCCTTGGTGAAGCTTTTGGAGCCTTCCAGGCGTGCCGCCGCTTTCGACGGCCCGAAGACGCGGATGCCGGCGGCACGCAGATCGTCGGCGATGCCGGCGACCAGCGGCGCCTCCGGCCCGACCACGACGAGGTCGATCCTGTGCTCGCGGCAGAAGCCGGCGACCACCGCATGATTGGCCAGATCCAGCTTCACGCAGTCGGCGTGGCGGGCGATGCCGGGATTGCCCGGCGCGGCATAGAGCCGGGTGAGCATGGGCGATGCCGCGATCTTCCAGGCCAATGCATGCTCACGGCCGCCGGAGCCGAGGAGAAGAACGTTCACGGGATCACCCCTGTGCTAGGTCGTCGTGAAGGGTCGAATGCCGAACCCGCTATTGGTCGAGAGGCCCAAGGTCAAGCTATTAGGTAGGCATGGCGGCGCGGCCGCCGAGAGGCGGGTGCGAGAATCACCGGCCATGGGCGTCGCCCTTGTCGGTGACGCGACGCGAGATGAACGGCAAGAACGCTTGACGCCGGGCTCCGGCACTGGCACCCAACCGCCATGGAACCCATTCAATCCAAAGCGGCCCAGGGCCGGGTCGCCGACGCGCCCAGCGGCCATTGGGTCTACCGCATATTGCCGCGCCGGCTGTGGCCCTATGCGCAGCTTGCGCGCTGGGACCGGCCGATCGGCTGGCAGTTGCTTTTATGGCCTTGCTGGTGGTCGGCGGCACTCGCGGCAAGCGCCTATGCCCGGCCGGAAGATTCGCTGGCCTCGCTGCTGCCCGAGCCGTGGACGCTGCTGCTGTTCCTGGTCGGGGCCATAGCCATGCGCGGCGCCGGCTGCACCTACAACGACATCGTGGACGAAAACATCGACAACCAGGTCGAGCGTACGCGCTCGCGGCCGCTGCCGTCCGGGCAGGTGACGCGCCGTCAGGCCTGGATCTTCCTTGTCCTGCAGGCGCTCGTCGGGCTTGCCGTGCTGCTGCAGTTCAACGACTTCGCCATCCTGCTCGGCCTGTGCTCGCTGGTGATTGTGGCGGCCTACCCCTTCATGAAGCGAATCACCAACTGGCCGCAACTGGTTCTCGGCCTTGCCTTTTCCTGGGGCGCACTGATGGGCTGGGCGGCCGAGTTCGGCGACGTGGACGCCCCCGCCGTCCTGCTCTATGCCGGCGCGATCCTGTGGACGATCGGCTACGACACCATCTACGCGCACCAGGACAAGGAGGACGACGCCATCGTCGGCGTGCGCTCCACTGCCCGGCTGTTCGGCGACGCGACGCAGACCTGGCTGGTGGTGCTCTACGGCGGCGCGTTGATGTGCTTTGCCGTCGCCATCGCCACGGCCCAGGCGCCGGTGGTGGCGCTGGCCGGGGTGATCGCCGCGGCCGCCCATATGGCCCGGCAGATCCTAACACTCGACATCGACGATCCCGACCAGTGCCTGAAACTGTTCAAGTCGAACAATCAGGTCGGCTGGCTGATCTTCATCGGCCTGATCGGCGGTGCGCTGTGGGTGGCGCTGAAGCCGATGGTCTGAGGCGTCTGCTTCCCTATTCCCGCGCGATGATCTCCTCGCCGCCGATCACCAGCCTCAGGCCCAGGTCGCCGGTGCGGCGCCGCGCCAGGAAACGCGGGCGGCGGGTGGTCGAGATGCGGCCCTTGCGGCGCTCGAGCGGCGGCGCCGTCTTGATGGCCACGCCGAGCGATTCCTCCAGCGTGCGGGCCACGCCGTCGGCCTCGATAAGCAGCATGGGCAGCCGATAGGCATCCGCCCAGGCGCGCCAGTCGGCGGCAACGTCGTCCAGATCGTCGGCCACCAGCAGCGGCACCGACAGCATGGGATCGGCGTGCAGCAGTTCCAGCGTGACGGTGACGTTGCCGTCGCCGTCTTCCATGGCCCGCGCGGCCACGCCGCGGAAAACGCGGGCCGGAAGCGCGATGATGGCGGGAATGCCGCTCATCGCCAGTTGGCGGCGGATGACGGCGCCGCGCTGGTCGATGGTGAAGGTGACGTCGCCATGGTCGTCGCGCGTGGCGTAGCTCACCACCTGCGGCAGGCGAAACGGGTCGAGCCGCATGGCGCGGCCGGCCCAGACTGGCATCAGTCCGGTGTTCATGTAGAGCCTTCCTGTCTCTCCTGAGAGCCGGTCTTCCGGTTCTCTCCGGGCCGGTTTTCCCAGCCTCGTATGAGATGGACAGTAGTGCCGGCTCCTTACCGCCGGGCTTAAGGAATTCGGTTAAATTTTGCTGATCTGCCAGATGGTTATCGGATTCCGACCACGCGACGGGCCAGGCAAGGATCAGATAACCCTTCCCGGGTTCATGATGCCGGCGGGGTCGAAGGCGGCCTTCACGCGGCGCATGAGGTCGATCGCCACGGGCGGCGCGGTGGCGATCAGTTCGTCGCGTTTCAGGCGGCCGATGCCGTGCTCGGCCGAGATGGAGCCGTCGAGCGAGCGCACCACCTCGTGCACGGCCTGGTTCATCGGACGATAGAGCGCCAGGAACGCCGCGTCGTCGCCACCCGCCGGGCGCGAGACGTTGTAGTGGAGGTTGCCGTCGCCCATATGGCCGAAGCAGACCGGCCGCGCGCCCGGACAAACCCTTTCAACCGTCGCGGCCGCCTGCGCGATAAAAGCCGGCATGGCGGCGACGGGAACGGAGATGTCGTGCTTGATGGAGGCGCCTTCCGGCTTCTGGCTCTCCGGCAGCATCTCGCGGAAATTCCAGAAGGCATGCGCCTGCGAAAGGCTCGCCGCGATCACCGCATCGCCCACCGTGCCCGCCTCCAGACCTTGGCCCAGGATCTCCTCGACCAGGCCGCGGGCATCTTCCGCCGAGCGGCCGGACGAAATCTCGATCAGCGCGTACCAAGGCCAGTCCCCGGCCAGCGGCCGGGTCACCCCGGCGGCATGGGCGAGCGTGAAGTCGTAGGGCCGCTGCCCGATCAGTTCGAAGGCGGTGAGCGCCGGGCCCGCCCGCTCCGTCGCCAGCAGGAACAGCGCAAGCGCCTGCTCCGGCGACTGGAGCCCGGCAAAGGCCACCTCGCGGCCCTTCGGCTTTGGAAACAGCTTCAGCACCGCCGCCGTGATGACGCCCAGCGTGCCCTCGGCGCCGATGAACAGGTTCTTCAGGTCGTAGCCGGTGTTGTCCTTCTTCAGCTTGCGCAGGTCGTCGAACACCTCGCCGGTGGGCAGCACCACCTCCACGCCCAGGCACAGTTCGCGCGCATTGCCGTAGGCAAGCACCCCGGTGCCGCCGGCGTTGGAGGAAAGATTGCCGCCGATGCGGCACGAGCCTTGCGCGGCGAGCGACAGCGGAAACAGCCGCCCTGCGGCGTCGGCCGCTTCCTGCAGGGTCTGCAATATCACGCCGGCTTCCGCCGTCACGGTGTTCGAGGCCACGTCGATCTCGCGGATGCGGTCCAGCCGGGCCAGCGACAGCACCACCTCGCGCCCCGAGGCATCGGGAACCTGCCCGCCCACCAGCCCGGTATTGCCGCTCTGCGGCACGATGGGCGTCCCGGTCTCGGTGGCCAGCCGCAAGATGCGGCTCACCTCGTCCACGCTGCCCGGCCGCAGCACGAGCCCTGTGCGGCCGTGCCACAGTCCGCGCGGCTCGGAGAGATAGGGCGCGATGTCGCGCGCATCGCGCAGGGCGTATTTGTCGCCGACGATGGCGGCGAAGCGCTGGACGAGGCCGGGATCGAGCAGGGAGGCGGTGTCGTTCATCCGCGCAAACTATGCGTCGCCGCCGCCATTGTCACGCGGGGCGGCGGCGCGCGAAAGCCGGTCGTTGATCGCCTCGCCCAGCCCTTCCATCGGCACGGGCTCGGCGGCAATGGTGGCGGCGCCGCTGCTGTCCAGTTCATGGAGAAAGGCGAACAGGTTTGCCGCCGCCTCGCGCAGGTCCCCGCTTTGCGACAGGTTGCGCATCATCACGGCTTGCTGCCAGCCCGGCACCCTGTTCGGCCCGAAAGCCAGCAGGGCCTCGCCGGGCCGGACCTCGCCGACATGAAGCCGCATGGCGGCCTGCGGCGCATAGTGCGAAGCCAGCATTCCGGGCGCCTGCACAGCCGCCTGAACGCCGGCCGCGCCGCGCAGCAGCTTCACGCCGGCAGCCGCTTCGATCTCCTCGGCGGCGATGCCGCCGGGCCTCAGCAGGCGCAAGCCGCCCTCCTCCGCCTTCACGATCGTGGATTCCACCCCCACCGGCGCCGCGCCGCCATCGACCACCAGCTTTATCCTGCCGCCCAGCGAGGCGGCGACGGCGGCCGCGCTGGTCGGGCTTATCCTGCCCGAGGCGTTGGCGCTGGGGGCCGCGAGCGGGCGGCCGAGCCGGGCGATCAGTTCGCCGCCGAAGCCGCGCGGCATGCGCAGCGCGATGGTGGCAAGGCCCGCAGTGGTCAGCGGGTGGATGCCCGCGCCCTCGCGCAGCGGCAGCACCAGCGTCAGCGGCCCGGGCCAGAATTTCTCCGCCAGCCGGCGCGACAACGGGTCGAACACGCCGATGCGCTCGGCCATGGCCATGTCGCAGACATGGGCGATCAGCGGGTTGAAGCGCGGCCGGCCCTTGGCCTCGAAGATGCGGGCCACCGCCTCGCCGTTCATCGCGTCGCCGGCCAGCCCATAGACCGTCTCGGTGGGAATGGCCACGACCTCGCCGGCGCCGAGCAGCGCCAGCGCCCGGTCCATCGCCTTATCGGCAGGCAGTATCTCGGCCACGGTCTTTCGTCCCTTCGGCCATCGCCGGCGCTCTAGCCGGCGATGCGTGAGAAGTCGGCCACCTCGCCGGTCGCCGCGCGGATGCGCGACAGGAGCGCCAGGCGGTTGGCGCGCACGGCCTGATCCTCATCGTTGACGAGAACCTTCTCGAAGAACGAATCGACGGGCTCGCGCAGGCTGCTCAGCGCCCGCATGGCGCCGGAAAAGTCTTCGTTCCGAATCGCTTGGCCGGCATTCTTCTCGGCCTGATTCACCGCGGCGAACAGGTTCTTCTCGGCCTCTTCCCGGAAAAGCGCCGGATCGACGGCGTCCGCGACGGCGGTGCCCTTCTTCTCCTCGGCGGCGAGGATGTTGGCGGCGCGTTTTGTCCCGGCCAGCAGGTTCCTGCCGTCCTCGGTGTCGAGGAAGCTGCCGAGCGCCTCCACCCGGCGCACGATGGTGAGCAGGTCGTCGTTGGCCGCTCCACCCTCCCCCTTGTGGAGAGGGTCGCCCGCGCCAGCGGGCGGGGTGGGGGTCGGGGCGTCGGCGTGGTTACCCCCACCCGGACCTTCGGTCCGACCTCCCCACAAGGGGGAGGTGGAGGCAGCGCCGCTCGCCAGCACCGCGTCGATGAGGTCGTGCCGCGCGCCCTTGTCGCGCAGATAGACCTTCAGCCGGTCGTGGAAGAAGGAGAGGAGATCGCCGAAACTATCATTTGGCGCCGAAGCCGAGGAGAACCCCTTCGTGGCGCTCCGCCAGGTATCGGCAAGCCCCATCCGCACCCCGTTCTCGACCAATATCCGGATTACGCCCAGCGCCGCCCTGCGCAGTGCGAACGGGTCCTTGGAGCCGGTGGGCTTCTCGTCGATGGCCCAGAAGCCGACCAGCGTGTCGAGCTTGTCGGCCAGCGCCACGGCGACCGAGACCGGATCGGTCGGCACGCGGTCGGACGGGCCTTGCGGCTTATAATGCTCTTCCAGGGCCGCGGCCACCGACGCGTTCTCGCCCTGCAGCAGTGCATATTTGCGACCCATGGCGCCCTGAAGCTCGGGGAACTCGCCCACCACTTCCGTCTGCAGGTCGGCCTTGGCCAGCACCGCGGCGCGGGCCGCGAGATCGGCATCGGCGCCCACCAGCGGCGCGATCTCGCGCGCCAGTTGGGTGATGCGCTGCACGCGCTCGCCTTGCGTGCCGAGCTTGGCATGGAAGGTGACGTCCAGATGATCGAGCCGCGCCATGCGCTGGTCGAGCGGCCTTGCCAGATCCAGTCCGAATTTTTCGGCCGACGCCTGCAACTGCGCCAGGTCGGGCAGGTCCGCCTGATCGGTCTTCCAGAAATGCACCGCATCCGACAGGCGCGCGCGCACCACCTTGCCGTTGCCGCGCGCGATCTCGGCGCCGCCGTCCCTGGCCTCGATGTTGGAAACGAGGATGAAGCGGTTGGAGAGGCTTTCGGCCTCGCCATGCAGGCGCGTCACGAAACACTTCTGGTTGGCGCGGATGGTCAGGCGAATGACCTCGGCCGGAATGGCGAGAAAATCCTGATCGAACTCGCCCATCAGCACCACCGGCCATTCGACCAGTCCGGCCACCTCCTCCAGCAGGCCCTCGTCCTCGACAAGGTCCAGCCCGTTGGCGAAGGCGAGGTTCTTGGCGTCCGCCAGGATGCTCTGCTTGCGGCGGTCCGCGTCGAGCACCACCTTGGCCGCCTCCAGGCTGGCGGCGTAGTCCTCGAAGCGCCGGACGGCGATCGGACCCGGCGCGTGGAAACGGTGCCCGTAGGTGACGTTGCCGGAGCGGATGCCGTCGACCTCGAAATCGACCACCACCGGCTCCTCGGTCTCCGGCCCGAAGGTGCACAGGATGGATTGCAGCGGCCGCACCCAGCGCAGCGCCTCGCCGCCCTGCCCGGCGATACCGCCATAGCTCAGGCCCTTCGGCCCGGACGCGGCCCCCCAGCGCATGGATTTCGGCCAGGGAAAGGCGCGCACGATGCCCGGCACCAGTTCGGCGATGATCTCCTCGGCCGCCCTGCCCTGCTTGACGATGTGGGCGACGTAGAAGTCACCCTTCTTCGGATCGGAATGGACATGCGCCTCCGCCACCGAAGCCAGCCCCGCCTTGCGCAGAAAACCCTGGATCGCCTGTTCGGGCGCCTTGGTGGACGGGCCCTTGATCTCCTCGCGCACGTCCTTGGAGCGCGGCGGCAGGCCGCGGATGTCGAGCGTCAGCCGGCGCGGGGTCCAGTATTCGCGGGCCGCCTCATAGGTCAGGCCGGCCTCGACCAGCGCATCGGTCAGCAGCTTCTTCAGGTCGCCGGCCGCCTTGCGCTGCATGCGCGCGGGGATTTCCTCGGAGCGAAGTTCAAGCAGAAGATCGGGCATCTATGCAGCCTCCGCCCGCATGTCTTGCAGTTTGCGCGTCCTCACGCCTGCGGCGTTGCGGGCGCGCGGCGGGGCGGGAATCTCCTCGGAGCGAAGTTCAAGCAGAAGATCGGGCATCTATGCAGCCTCCCGCGCCATCTGGAACCCGCCTGCATCCGTCAGCAGGAACGCTTCGCCGCAGGCCTTCGCCAGGTTGCGCACGCGCAGGATGTAGCTCTGCCGCTCTGTGACGGAGATGACGCCGCGCGCGTCGAGAAGGTTGAAGACATGGCTGGCCTTGATGCACTGGTCGTAGGCCGGCAGCACCAGCCGGTGCGGCTCGCCGTCCGACAAGGGTGCGCCGGAGGCCAGCAGCGCCTGGCATTCGCGTTCGGCGTCCTCGAAATGCTTCAGCAGCATCGCGGTGTCGGCGAACTCGAAATTGAAGCGCGAATATTCCTGCTCGGCCTGCAGGAAGACGTCGCCATAGGTGACCTTCTCCGCCCCCTCGCGGCCGTTGAAATTGAGGTCGTAGACATTGTCCACGCCCTGCACATACATGGCCAGCCGCTCCAGCCCATAGGTCAGTTCGCCGGCAACGGGCGCGCATTCGATGCCGCACACCTGCTGGAAATAGGTGAACTGCGACACCTCCATGCCGTCGCACCAGCATTCCCAGCCCAGCCCCCAGGCGCCCAGCGTCGGGCTTTCCCAGTCGTCCTCGACGAAGCGGATGTCGTGCAGCAGCGGGTCGATGCCGATCGCCGCCAGCGAGCCGAGATACAATTCCTGCAGGTTGGGCGGGTTGGGCTTCAGGATCACCTGATACTGGTAATAGTGCTGGAGCCGGTTGGGGTTCTCGCCGTAGCGGCCGTCCTTCGGCCGGCGCGAGGGCTGCACATAGGCGGCGTTCCACGCCTTCGGCCCCAGCGCGCGCAGCGTGGTGGCGGGGTGGAATGTGCCGGCGCCCACCTCCATGTCGTAGGGCTGCAGCACCACGCAACCGTATTTTGCCCAGTAGTCGTGCAGGGTCAGGATCAGCCCCTGGAACGAGCGGCTGGGGTCGAGATGGGCAGGCAGGTTGGCGGTCACGGGAACGGCCTCGACGGGAAGCGGAGGGAATGGGCCACTCCCTAGAGGTGCCGTCCGCCAGCGTCAAGGCAAAGGCGGACGAGGGGCGAAGACAGCGGTGCTGCTCTTGCGCGCCCCTCACCCGGCCTTCGATCTGCGAAAGACGCTGCGCGAACCGGCACCCCGGCCCCTCGCAGGCTCGGGGCGTTCGAAACTCGAAAAGCCAAGCAATTGGCTTTTCGTCCACTTCGTGGACCGTTTCTCACCCCTTCGGCGCGGCGGGCTTCGGCTTCTGCAGTTCCTGCGCGGTGGCGGGCTCCAGCGGCGGCAGGCCGCTCAGGAGCTTCTGCTGCACCTGCTGCAGAAGCTCAGGATCGGGCTTCATGTCGCGCGCGTGGCTCCACTGGAAGGTGGCTTCCAGCTTGCGGCCGACGCGCCAGTAGACGTCGCCGAGATGGTCGTTGAGCACCGGGTCCTCGGGCTTGAGCGACACGGCGCGCTCCATCTCGCGCACGGCGTCGTCGTAGCGGCCGAGCTTGTAATAGGCCCAGCCGAGCGAATCGATGATGTAGCCGTCGCTGGGGCGCAGGTCGGCGGCGCGCTGGATCATCTCCAGCGCCTCCTTCAAATTACTGTCGCGATCGACCAGCGAATAGCCCAGATAGTTCAGAACCTGCGGCTGGTCGGGGAAAAGTTCCAGCGCCTTGCGGAAATTCGGCTCGGCCTTCGGCCATTCCTTTAGCCGCTCATAGGCAATGCCGCGCTGGTAGAAGATGTTCCAGTTGGCCTTGGCGGGGTCCTTCAGCCGTTCCACCGCCTTGTCGTAGAGATCGGCGGCCGCGCGGAAATCCTCCTTGGAGGAATAGACCCCGCCCAGCGCCAGATAGGCGCGCATGTCGTCCGGGTGCGCCTCGACCAGCGCCTTCAGATGGGTGATCGCCTCGTCATTGTGGCCAAGATCGGCCAGGTTGAGGCCGAGCTGAAGCTCGGAAATCTCCTTCAGCGGCGAAGCGGCCGGGATCCGGCGGTAGAGATCGATGGCCTTTTCGCTGTCCTTCATCTGCTCGGCCACGCCGGCGAGCTGCACAAGGGCGGCGTCGCTGTCGGGCTTCAAAGCCAGCGCATATTCCAGATAGAGCCGAACGAAGGGCTCGCCGCCGCCGCGGCTCAGCGCGGTGGCCAGGTCCAGCAATATCTCGGAAGCCCCGCCGGCCGGGTCGGAGACGAGAGGGGACGGCTTCTCGCCCTTGGCGATCTGCTCGCGCAGCGCGACCGTCTCGGGCTTTCCGGGGGCGAAGGCGTCGGCCTGGTCCAGGATCGACAGCGCCTTGTCCTTGTCGCCGTTGCGGGCAAGGAAGGAGGCATAGGCCTGGGCGCAGCGCAGCCAGGTCTCGGGCGCGGCGCCGCCGGCCGCCGTGTTGGCCACCGTCGCGGCATAGGCTTCGTCGGCCTTGTCCTTGAGGCCGGCGACATCGGCGATCAGCCCGCGGTGATAGGACTTGAACAGGTCGAACCATTCCGGCCCGTCGAGCTTGTCCACATAGGCGAGCGCCTCGGCGCTGTGGCCTGCGCCCTGCTTGGCCCAGCCGGTCATGACGCCGGAGATCAGCTTGTCGAGATCGGCCTCCAGCGACAGCTTCAGCCAGTATTCGGCCTTGGAGTAATCCTTCTTGCGGAAGGTTTCGACCGCGAGCGCCAGGCGGGAGAACCGCTCCACGTCGGGCACTTCCTTCAGCTTGTCGGCATAGGGCAGCGATTCCTGGAAGCGGCCCTGCGCGATCAGCGACAGCATCAGGCTCTGCTGGAGGGCCGCATCGCCGGGATCGAAGGCGAGCGCCTGCTTGTAGTAAGTGATGGCGTTGTCGAGGTCGTTGTCGGCCTCTGCCACGCGAGCCGCAAGGAAGGCGCCCGACAGCGAGGTGATCTCCACGGGGCCCTCGGCCTGCTTGGCAAGCGCCGGCTGGCCGAATGCCGCCACGCCCGCAAGAACAGCCAGGCTCGAAACCCAGCGAGCACGTCTTTGCCGCATTTTCTTCCTTTCTGACGGCGCATGCCCCTGCCGCACAGGAGTCGCCATGATATCTATCATCCTTCGGCGCAAAGCATGGCCTTTTTGCGTTCGCACCGCAATCGGCGCCGACCTCACAATTGCGAGGACGGCTCGGCACCGTGGCCGGGCCTGATGTGCCGTCCCGGTTAACAGAAACGTAACGAAAAGGCCGGCAGATGGCAGCCTTGCTCCCCCGGCGGCACCAGCGCGCAACTGGACACGCGGCGCAGTTGCCCGTCATGCCGAAAGGTGCAGATACCATGCGGCGCAGCCTTGTTCTTGCAGCGACGGGGCTTGCCCTGTCGGTTCCGGCCGCCCATGCGGGCATATTGTGCACGGCGATCGCCGATGCAGCGACCGGCAAGGTGCTGAAGCAGGACGGCGACGGCTGCGACCGGCAGGTCACGCCCGCCTCCACCTTCAAGATCGCCATCGCCCTGATGGGCTATGATTCCGGCTTCCTCGCCGACGAGCATGCGCCGAAGCTGCCCTTCAAGCAAGGCTATGCCGACTGGATAAAGGCCTGGCGGGCGGACACCGACCCGGCGGGCTGGATGAGGAATTCGGTGGTCTGGTATTCGCAGCAGATCACCCGGTCGCTCGGCGACCAGCGCTTCGGCCACTATGTCGCCGCCTTCGCCTACGGCAACCGCGATGTCTCCGGCGACCCCGGCAGGAACAACGGCCTGACCAATGCCTGGCTCAGCTCGTCGCTGAAGATCTCGCCGCTGGAACAGCTCGGCTTCCTTGGCAGGCTGGCGAACCGCCGCCTGCCGGTCAATGCGCATGCCTACGACATGACGGATGCCATCACCGCGCTTGGAACCCTGCCGAACGGATGGGAAATCCACGGCAAGACCGGCACCGGCGGCCCCCGCAAGGCCGATGGCAACATGGACGGCAGCCGCGCCTATGGCTGGTTCGTCGGCTGGGCGACGAAGGGCGGGCGCACGCTGGTGTTCGCCCGCCTGACCCAGAACGACAAGAAGGAGCCCATCAGCGCGGGCCTGCGCACACGCGAGGCCATGATGCGCGAGTTGCCGTCGCTGCTCGATTCATTGTGACGCGATCGCGTCTCAGTTCACACGGCTGATGCAGAAGTCGATGACGTCGATGAGCGCCGCCTTCTGCGGCGTGCCTTCCAGCGGGGCCAGCGCGTCGCGCGCGATCTCGCCGAAATGGCGGGCGCGGCCGATCGTGTCGGCGATGGCGCCGTGGCGGGCCAGCAGGCCGATGGCCTTCTCCAGCCCGGCGTCGTCGGCCGCGTTCTCCTCGATGGCCTGCTTCCAAAAGGCGCGCTCGGCCGCCGTGCCGCGCCGGTATGCGAGGATGACGGGCAGCGTCACCTTGCCCTCGCGGAAATCGTCGCCGACATTCTTGCCGAGATCGCTGCTGGAGCCGCCATAATCCAGCGCGTCGTCGATGAGCTGGAAGGCCAGGCCCAGATTCATGCCGTAGGAGCGAAGGGCCGCGCGGTCCGAGCGCGAGGCGCCGGCGATCACCGGCCCGACCTCTGCCGCCGCCGAAAACAGCGCCGCCGTCTTTGCCTTGATCACGGCGAAATGCTCGTCCTCGGTGGTGTCGAGGTTCTTGGCGGCCGCAAGCTGCATGACCTCGCCCTCGGCGATGATGGAGGCGGCGGTGGACAGGATGTCGAGCGCGTCGAGCGAGCCGACCTCGACCATCATGCGGAAGGCCTGGCCGAGCAGGAAGTCGCCCACCAGAACGGAAGCCTGGTTGCCCCAGATCATGCGCGCCGTCTTCTTGCCGCGCCGCATGCCGCTTTCGTCCACCACGTCGTCATGCAGCAGGGTGGCGGTATGCATGAACTCGACCGCCGTCGCCAGCTTGACGTGGCCCTCGCCGGAATAGCCGAACATCTGGGCGGCGGCCAGCGTCACCATCGGCCGGAGCCGCTTGCCGCCCGACGAGATCAGGTGGTTGGCGATCTGCGGGATCATCTCGACGTCGGAGCCGGCCTTGGACAGGATCAGCTCGTTGACGCGGCCCATATCGGATGTGGTCAGGTCGATCAGCGCGCCGATCGTCGCGGCTTCACGCTTCCCGCCTTCGAGATTCAGAACGACACCCACCAACGATACTCCCGGCCACTACGCGAGTTTCTTCACCCTTTTCGATTCTAGGCGGCGCTCCGGCGCGCGGCAAGAGGCGAATTGGCGCGGGGGACGGCCGGGGCAGGCCCGGCATGCGTTTACATCGGCCCGTGAAGCTGCGATTTTCGCCGCATGATCGAACTCGTGCGCACCAACGACCCCGTCATCATCTCCTTCGTCGAATCGCTGATGCGCGACGCCGGCATCGGCATCCTCGTCGCCGACCAGAACATGAGCGTGCTGGACGGTTCGCTCGGCATCCTGCCCCGCCGCATCCTGGTCGAGACCGGCCGCGCCGACGAGGCCCGCCGCATCCTCACCGACGCCGGCATCGCCCACGAACTGCGCCCCAGATGAATGCCGCCGCCGAGGCGCCCGCGCGCACGCTTGACGCGCACACCGTGGATGCCTTCCATCGCGGCCGGTTCTGGCTGGTGCAGCCGCAGCGCGCCGGCCACCGCGCCGGCATGGACGCCATGATGCTGGCGGCCGCCGTGCCAGGCTCGTTCCGGGGGCGGCTGGCCGATTTCGGCGCCGGCGCCGGCGCGGCCGGCCTTGCCGTCATATCCCGTTGCGAAGGCGCCACCGCGCTTCTGGTGGAGCGGGCGCCGGAAATGGCTGCCTTCGCCGAGGCGACGCTGGCGCACCCCGCCAACCGGCATCTTGCCGGGCGCGCCGCGGTGCTGCGGGCCGACGTGACGCTGGCCGGAAAGGCGCGCGTGGCGGCCGGGCTTGCCGACAATTCCTTCGACTTCGCCATCATGAACCCGCCCTTCAACGAAGCGCGCGACCGCGCCACCCCCGACGCGCTCAGGCGCGAGGCGCATGTGATGGAAGACGGCCTGTTCGAAAGCTGGGTGCGCACTGCCGCCGCCACGGTGAGGCCGCGCGGCGGGCTTGCCGTCATCGCCCGCCCCGCCTCGCTGCCCGCCCTGCTCGCCGCGCTGTCCGGACGCTTCGGCAGCGCCGAGATCGTGCCCGTGCATCCGCGCCCCGACAGGCCGGCCATCCGCATCGTGGTGCGGGCCGTGCGCGGCGCGCGCGGGGGGCTTGCGCTTCACCCACCGCTGATGCTGCATGAGGGCCCGGCCCACCGCTTCAGCGCGCGCGCCGACACGATCAACAACGGGCTGGCTTCGCTGTTTGCGGATTGACTTTGCCGGCCCGGCATTGCCCTTGCGCGGCGAATGCCTACATGGTGCTCGCCCTCAATCTGGAGAAAACAGCTCCGTGCGCCGACTGCTTGCCCGCCTGCTGCCGAAATCCTGGCGCCCGAACATCGTCACCATTCCCGTCGTCCGGCTGCATGGCGCCATCATGGCCGGCGGCGACCAGTTCCGGCCGAGCCTGTCACTCGCCACAACGGCCGGGCTGATCGAGAAGGCCTTCGCCTTCGACGCGCCGGCGGTCGCCATCTCCGTCAATTCGCCGGGCGGCTCGCCGGTGCAGTCGCGGCTGATCTTCAAGCGCATCCGCGACCTGGCCAAGGAGAAGAAGAAGACGGTCCTGGTCTTCGTCGAGGACGTCGCTGCTTCCGGCGGCTACATGATCGCGCTGGCCGGCGACGAGATCATCGCCGACCCCTCCTCCATCGTCGGCTCGATCGGGGTGGTCTCGGCCTCCTTCGGCTTTCCGGAACTGCTGAAGAAGATCGGCGTGGAGCGCCGCGTCCACACGGCCGGCCAGAACAAGTCGGTGCTCGACCCGTTCAAGCCCGAGAAGCAGGAGGACGTGGAGCGGCTGAAGGCGCTGCAGCTCGAAGTGCACGAAACCTTCATCGACCTGGTCAAGGAACGGCGCGGGACCAAGCTGAAGGACGACCCCGACCTGTTCACCGGCCTGTTCTGGACCGGCGGCAGGGGGCTCGAGCTGGGCCTGGTGGACGGGCTCGGCGACATGCGCGCCACGCTGAAGCAGCGTTTCGGCGAAAAGACGCAGTTGAAGCTGATTTCCCAGCAGCGCGGCCTGCTTTCCCGCTTCGGCCTGTTCGGCTCGGCGCTCGGCGGCGGCACGGCACCCGCCGACATCGCCGCGGCCGCAGCGCACGGCCTTGCCGATGCGGCAGAGGAACGCGCCCTGTGGAGCCGGTTCGGCCTTTGAAAAGCCGCGGGTTGCGGGTAGGATGACGTTGCCTCCGGCCCTGCCGTCCGCTTCCGCCGTCGGTTTGCGCCCGCGAGGAAGGAGTTCGACATGCCGCAGATCCTTTTCTTCATCATGGTGGGCGTGGTCGCCTATGTCGGCTACAAGTCCTTCGTCCGCGAAGCCGAACGGGTGACGGCGAAGGTGCGGCGCGCCGAGCGGCAGCAGGCCAACGGCACCCACGGCACGCTGGTCAAGGACCCCAAGACCGGCGAATACCGGCTGGCCAAGGACTGATCTTCATTTTTCACGCGGAGGGCTTTCGGTGAACCTCGCTGCCTCTCCGCTCGCCGAGGCTGCCCCGGCCAAGGTCAACCTCGCGCTGCATGTCACCGGCCGGCGCGACGACGGCTATCACATCATCGAAAGCCTGGCGGTCTTCACCCGGTTCGGCGACCGGCTCCAGGCGTTCGCGGCCGAGGAAGACGGCCTTGCTGTGTCGGGGCGCTACGCCGCCGGGGCGCCGGCCGACGCGCGCAACCTGATCGTCATGGCGCGCGACGCCCTTCGCAAGGCGGCCGGGAGCCGGAATGCCTTTCCCGTCGCCATCGCGCTGGAGAAGAACCTGCCGGTCGCTTCCGGCATCGGCGGCGGATCGAGCGATGCGGCGGCGGCCCTGCGCCTCCTGAGCAGGATCTGGGATCTGGACATCGACGCGGCGGAACTGGCCAGGATCGCCCTTTCGCTTGGCGCCGACGTGCCGATGTGCCTTGCGGCGCAGCCCCTGGTGGCGCGCGGCATCGGCGAAAATGTCGAGCTCCTGCCGGCCATTCCCTCGCTGGGGCTGGTGCTGGTCAATCCGGGCGTGCCGGTCTCGACCCCGCAGGTGTTTTCCGCCCTGCGCAAGCGCGACAACGAGCCCCTCCCCCCGCTGCCGGCGCGGATCGATTTCCACAGCCTGCGCAACTGGCTGGAAGCCACCCGCAACGACCTGGAGGCGCCGGCGCGGGAAATCCAGCCGGCGGTCGCGGACGCGCTGCGGGCGCTGAAGCGCGCGGATGCCGGCTTTGCCCGCATGTCGGGCTCCGGGGCAACCTGCTTCGGCCTTTACGAAACCGGCAATGTCGCCAAGCGCGCCGCGGCAGCCATTCGCGCCCGCCATCCGGACTGGTTCGTCGCGGCGACCCGCACCACCACGGCGGAGGCCGCGCCATGATCGGCACGCAGGCGCAGCGCCTTTTCATCCCCGTGCGCATCGCTGTGCTGACCGTTTCCGACACCCGCAGCCTGGCCGAGGACAGGTCCGGCCGGACGCTGGCCGACCGCATCGTGGAAGCCGGGCACGAACTCGCCGCCCGCGACATCGTCACCGACGACAGGGACAGGATCCGCGAGCGCGTGCTTTCCTGGTCGCGGGACGAAAACATCGACGTGGTCATCACCACCGGCGGCACCGGCTTCACCGGCCGCGACGTGACGCCGGAGGCGCTGGAGCCGATCTTCGAAAAGCGCATGGACGGCTTCTCGGAGGTGTTCCACCGCATCTCCTACGACAAGATCGGCACCTCCACGATCCAGTCGCGGGCCACCGGCGGCGTCGTCAACGCCACTTTCGTGTTCGTGCTGCCGGGCTCGCCCGGCGCCTGCAAGGACGCCTGGGACGGCATCCTCAAGCCGCAGCTCGACTACCGCCACATGCCGTGCAACTTCGTGGAGATCATGCCGCGGCTGGACGAGCACCTGAAGCGCGGCGGCGGCAAGACGGCCTGACCGGCGTCAGGGCCTTCTGAATCCGGTCGGGCCGCCATACAGGTAGCCGATGCGGCCGATGGCCTGCTTCAGCCCCTCCCGACAGACCTGCATGGTGTGGCCGCTGGCGTGGATCATCTCCGTGTCGCTGGTCATGATGGCGACGTGGCCCTTCCAGAACACGAGATCGCCCCGCTTCACGCCGGAAAAACCCGCCCCGGGCTCGAACGCCTCGCCGAGGCCGGCGGCCTGCATGTCGGAATCGCGCGGCACGTCGCGGCCGGCCACGCGCAGCGCAAGCTGCACCAGGCCCGAGCAGTCGATGCCGAAGCCGGAAGCGCCACCCCACAGATAGGGCGTGCCGAGCAGCGTCTCGGCGACGGCGACATAGTCGTCGGCAGGCTCGGCCAGCGGCCGCAGGTGGCCTGCGATCACCGCCTCGCCCGACGGCAGCAGCGCATAGTGCGTGCCTCGCGTCTCGGCGCTGCCGGCGACGGTCACGGTCGAACCCAGGGAGAGCGCGCCGGCGCGGGGAAAGCGCAGGTCCGCCCCCGGATAGACGAAGGTGCGCGGCACCGACACCATGTGCGTCGGCTCGCCCTCGCGGCCGGCGATCTCGCTTGCCTCGACATAGCCGACATAGGAATCGCGCACCGCCTGCACCCAGGCCCAGCCGTCCGCTTCCTCGAACACCAGCACGTCGTCGCCGCAGAGAAACTGCGTGTTGACGCCGGCGTCCGGCTTCGGCGCCTTGCGCACGTCCGCCACGGACACGCAGATGCGCGCCGGCCTGCCGGCGACGAAGCGCCCGGCCTTTGCCCGCCCCTCAAGTCGGGCATCGGCGAGATCGGCGCGGAAGGCGTTGAGGCGGGCGTCAAGCGCGGAAAAATGAGCGGTCAATTCGGCACTCTTTCAGATGGGAAGTTCGGCAGCCCTGGCGATGATAACATCGCCGAAGCGCTCGACATAGAGCGCGCCCTCGACAGTGCGCCTGATCAGCACGTTGCGCCTGTCCGCCGGGTCGCGATGGCGCGATACCAATTTCATCGCCCCCATCGTGTCCAGCGCGCGGGTGATCACCGGCTTGGTCACGCCGAGCCTGGCGGCCAGGCCACGCACCGTATGCGGCGGGTGGTCGAGATAGACGGTGAGCAGGATCGTCATCTGGCGCGTGGTCAGGTCGGGGGCGTTGCCCTGAACCTCGGCCAGCACCACCTGCTGCCAAAGCCGCAACGCCTGGCTGGGACGCAACGTGATCGACATGGCGCCAGCCTGGCGCAAAATCGTTTCGGTTCCGTTTCATTGACGCCGCGGCCGGCCGGATCTTAGCCGAAGCGTGCGGAAATCACCTTCTCCAGCGCCCGGATCGCCTGCGCCTCGCCACCGGCCAGGCCGTGCGGCCGGTCGGCCGGGTTCCAGGCGAAAATGTCGAAATGCACCCAGCTCGCCGTCTTTTCCACGAAGCGCTGGAGGAAAAGCGCGGCCGTGACCGAGCCGGCGAAGCCGTCGGGGGTGACGTTGTTGACGTCGGCGATCTTGGAGGCCAGCTTCTTGTCATAGGGCTTCCACAGCGGCATGCGCCACAGCGGGTCCTCGACCGCGCTTGCGGCCGCGGCAAGCTCGCCCGCAAGCGCCTCGTCACCGGTGTAGAAGGGAGGCAGATCGGGGCCGAGCGCGACGCGGGCGGCCCCGGTCAGCGTCGCCATGTCGATGAGCATCCGCGGCGCCTCCTCGTCGGCCAGCGCCAGCGCATCCGCCAGCACGAGGCGGCCTTCGGCGTCGGTGTTGCCGATCTCGACGGTGAGGCCCTTGCGGCTCGCCAGCACGTCGCCCGGGCGGAAGGCATTGGCCGAGATCGAGTTCTCCACCGCCGGGATCAGCACGCGCAGCCGGACCTTCAGGTGCGCGGCCATGATCATGGAGGCGAGCCCCAGCACATTGGCCGCGCCGCCCATGTCCTTCTTCATCAAGAGCATGCCGGCCGAAGGCTTGATGTCCAGACCGCCGGTGTCGAAGCACACGCCCTTGCCCACCAGCGTCACCTTCGGCGCATCCTGCGGGCCCCATGCCAGGTCGATGAGGCGCGGCGCCTGCGCCGAGGCGCGGCCCACGGCGTGGATCATCGGAAAATTCCCGGCCAGCAGGTCGTCGCCCTTCACCACGGAGACGGCCGCGCCGTGCCGGGCCGCCAGCGCTCGCACCGCCTCTTCCAGCGCCTGCGGACCAAGATCGTTGGCGGGCGTGTTGACGAGGTCGCGCGCCAGCACGACGCCTTCCGCGATGCGGCGCACGCGGGCGGCGTCCGCGCCCTGCGGCAGCGCCAGGCGCAGCGCCCTGCCCGGCTTCCTGCCGTAGCGGGTGAAGACGTAGCCGCCCAGCACCAGCGCCAGGGCGGCAAGCTCCGGGTCGACCGGCGGCGCGGCGAAATGCCAGTCGCCCTGCGGCAGGGCGCGGGCGAGCGCGCCGAGCGCGAGCGTGCCGTCACCCTTGCCGGTGCCGAACAGCGCGCCGGCAAGGGCGCCGTCCGCGCCGGGCACCACCAGCGTGCGGCCGGCCTCGCCGGAAAAACCGTTGGCGCGTGCCCAGGCGGTTTCCTGCGGCGAAAGCCCGGCCGCCTCCAGCCCGTCGCCAGCAACCAGCCGTATCGGCAGGCTCTCTTCGGAAACCTTCTCGATCAGTTCGACGGGCATGCGATCTCCTTGGCTGCCGCTGGAGCAACCTGCGTGGGCGTTCCGTCCTGCTTAGGGCATGTTGCAGCCGAGTGGAATCACTTGGCGTCGCATGCATATGGTAAAATCAATTGGATAGACCATGATGTCGTCCGAAAACCGCTTCACACTTTTCGGCATCATGGTCTAGCCGATTTTTTGGCCGGCGGCATCATTGCGGAACAGCGATGCGACTTGCGCCGGACCCATATTTTTCCGGTTCTCCAGCCCGGCGATCGCATAGCCGTCTCGCCCGTTGGCCTTTGCCCGGTAGAGCGCCTCGTCGGCTTCGATCGTCAGGTCGCCGCCGATCAGGGCCATGTCGGCGGACCATTCGGCTATGCCGACGCTGATGGTGAAGCGGTCGAGGCCGTCTTCCCAGCCTCTTGCGCCGCGCAGGGCGGCGATGAGCTGCACGGCGACAAGCTCGGCCTCCCTCGCCGTGGTCTTCGGCATGAGGATGGCGAATTCGTCGCCGCCCAGGCGAAACACCATGTCGCCCTCGCGGACGCTACCGCCGGCGGTCGTGGCGAACCTGCGCAGGATGCGGTCGCCGAAAGCGTGCCCCTTCGTGTCGTTCAGGCGCTTGAAATGATCGATGTCGATCAGCATCAGCGAAAACGGCTGGAGATTGCGGCGGGCGTGCAGATCCTGCTTCTCCAGCATGGCGAGGAAATGCCGCCGGTTGGAAATCCCGGTCAGGTCGTCCTTGATGGCGAGCTCGGCCAGTTCCTCCCGCAGGCGGTCGATGGACATCACCGCGAAGCCGAAGTTCCACACCACCCCGCTGAAGATGACGCACAGAAGCGCGTAGGACTCCACCGTCGAATAGAAGTCCTGGTCGACCCTGCCCAGCATCAGACCGATGTTGAGGAAGCTTTCCACCGCGTGGCCGGCCATGCCGACCACCATCGCAAACGCGGCGATCACCGCACCGAGATCGCCGCGGTGGAAGCGCAGCAAATAGACGGCGGCCAGAGCCAGCGGGACCGACTGGCCGCCGGCATAGACGAGGTTCCTGCCCTGCAGGCTGTCGAAGAGCGCCACGAGCAACAGCAGGCTGCCCATGGTGACGGCCACGCTTGCCTTCCATCCGCCGCGCAAGCCGTAGAAGTCGCGGACGCCGATCCAGAACAGGCAGAAGCCGAAGATGACGAAGCCGTTGCCGAGCACGGCGGGCACATAGCTTCCCTCGTTGCCCTGGAGCGCGAGCACGCAGCCGCCAACGGTCGTCAGCAGGCAGCCGGCCAGCCAGATGCGCGCGGCGCTGAAATTGCGATAGCGATAGGAGATGGCGCCCCAGATGATCGCCACCGTGACGGAATTGAGCAGGATGACGATGTAGAGCGTCAGAAAGTCGAGTTTCATTGCCGATACCTACGGGAAGCCCGCCTCGTAGGACATCGCGCCTTGCCCGATCGTTAAGACGCAGGCCCAGCCGGTCGCTCCAGGGACGTGGAATGCGCGCCGGTCGGGGTTTGCGAAACCGTCAATCCCTGCCGCGTTCGCGCCAAATTAACCGGCTGTTAGGGTTAACGGAATATTGCTCGGCCAACGGAACGGCCGCCCGACGGCCGGACACAGGAGGGAGACGGGGGCCGATGCCGACACTTCGCACGAGAAAGGCTTCCGCAGCTCGGCTCGCCGCGACGGCATTGGCGCTGGCGCTGGCGGCGGGGCTCGCAGGCTGCGGCTCGGCCGGCAAGTTCGGCAGCAAGCTCACCACGGGCTCGATCGCGCGCACCGGCAGCAGGCCGGTCGAGACGATGTCATCGGCCGAGCTGCGCAACGAATCGATGGCGCTGGGCCGCGCCTATGCCCGCAACCCGACCGACAAGGACCTCGCCATCCGTTTCGCCACCGTGCTGCAGATGGACGGCGATGCCGACCAGTCGCTGGCGGTGATGCGCAAGCTGGCCATCGCCTATCCCAAGGACCGCGCCGTGCTGGCCGCCTACGGCAAGGCGCTGGCCGCCAACGGCCAGCTCGAACCGGCGCTGGACGCGGTGCGCCGCGCGCAGACGCCCGAATATCCCGACTGGCGGCTGGCCTCGGCGGAAGGCGCCATCCTCGACCAGCTCGGCCAGAAGGACGAGGCGCGGCAGCTCTACCGCAAGGCGCTGGACCTGAAGCCGAACGAGCCTTCGGTGCTGTCGAACCTGGGCATGTCCTACGTGCTCGACGGCGACCTGCGCACCGCCGAGACCTATCTGCGCTCGGCCGCCGAGCAGCCCGGGGGCGATAGCCGGGTGCGGCAGAACCTGGCGCTGGTGGTGGGCCTGCAGGGCCGTTTCGACGAGGCCGAGCGGATCGCCTCGCAGGAGCTTTCGCCCGACCAGGCCCAGGCCAACGTCGCCTATCTGCGTCGCATGCTTTCCCAGCAGAACGCCTGGAGCCAGCTCAAGGCGCAGGGCGGCAACAAGCCCTCCGCCACCAACTGATCCCCGTGCGCGGCAGGACCACGCCCTGACTGGGCTGGCTCCGGTTGCAATCGGTGCCGTGGCCAATCGATCCGGATGGCGCGGCCTGCCTCGGTGAAAAGATCTACGGCAGGTCGGAAAAGACGCAGGCCCTTTCCGTTACGGACCCGCGACTGTAATGCTGCTGGCGAAAACGGCCGGCAACCGGCGGACAGCTAGCGGGATCGCATGGAAATGCCAGGATCAGCCTTCGGGGACCGGGCCGGAGCGCCGGACAGGCCGGCGCACGCACTATGCCCGGCGCCGATCCCGATCCTGACCTATCACCAGATCGACGTTCCGCCGGCGCGCGGCACGCCGTTCCGCAGCCTGACGGTGCATCCGAAGGTCTTCGGCCGGCATATGCGCTGGCTTGCCCGGCTCGGCTATCGCGGCCTGTCGATGCGCGAGCTGATGCCGTATCTCGCCGGCGCGCGCAGCGGCAAGGTGTTCGGGCTGACCTTCGACGACGGTTTTGCCAACGTCCATCGCCACGCCCTGCCCGTGCTGCAGGAGCTTGGCTTCACCGCCACCAACTATGTCGTGGCCGGCCAGATCGGCGGCTGGAATGCCTGGGACGTCGAAAAGGGCGTTCCCAGATCGCCGCTGATGGCAAAGCGCGAGATCGCCGAATGGGCCGCGGCTGGAAACGAGGTCGGCGCGCACACGGTCGACCACGCCGATCTTGCCGGGCTGGACGAAGAGGCGGCTCAGGCGCAGATCGCCGGTTCGCGAAAGATGCTGGAAGACCTGCTCGGCGCGCCGGTGGACGCCTTCTGCTATCCTTACGGCAGCTATCGGCAACAGCACGCGGCAATCGCCCGCGCCGCCGGCTTCGCCAGCGCCACCACCACGGTGCGCGGTCGCGTGCGATATGGCGCCGACATGTGGCAATTGCCGCGTGTGCCGGTGGTTCGCGCCACCGGCTTCCTGCAACTCGCGCAGAAAATGTTCACCGCCTATGAGGAGCGGAGAGCGCAGCGTGGCTGAGCAGGGGAAGGCCGAGCCGGGCCGGCGCCCGCGCATCGCCATCGTCGTGCGGCGCTTCGGCGCGCAGTTCGGCGGGCTGGAAGCCTATGCCGAGCACCTCGCCGGCGCGCTTCGGAAGGCCTGCGACTTCCATGTCTTCTGCCAGGAATGGGGCAGCGACCTGCCGATCGCGCACACGCTGGTGCCGCGCATCCGGCATTTGCCGTCCTGGCTGAACCTCCTGCAGTTCACCCTGGCCTGCCGCAAACGGATGCGCGGCTTCGACCTCGTCCATTCGCACGAGAATAGCTGGCTCGGCGACGTGCAGACCGTGCACCTCATGCCGGCGCGCTACTCCTTGTTCCACCAGCGGCGGCGCAGCCGGCTCGCCATATGGACCAGCCCGCGGCTCGCGGCCTATCTGGCCATGGAGGCGATGCGCTATCGCCCCCTGCCCCGGCGCGCGGTCGTGCCGGTGTCGCCGCTGACGCTGGCGCAGGTCGAGGCCGCCTATCCGCGCCATCCGCCCATGACGGTGATCCCGCCCGGCGTGCGCATGCCGGAACGGCGGACGGGCCGCGCCGAGGCGCGCGCCGCGCTTGGCCTGCCGCAGGACCGGCGCTACGCGCTGCTTGTCGCGCACGACCCCGCGCGCAAGGGGCTGGATGCCGTGCTGGACGCCATGGCGCGTCTCGACGGCGCGGTCGACCTCATCGTGGTCGGCGGCGATGCCGGCACGCAACGCGACGTCAGCAGGGCGGCGGTCCGGGCCGCGCAGTCGGACCGCGTGCATGTCTGGCCGCGCCAGCGGGACCTGGCGCCGTTTTATGCCGCCGCCGACTTCTGCGTCTTCGCCACCTCGGGCGACACGTTCGGCATGGTGCCGCTGGAGGCCATGGCCCATGGCCTGCCGGTGGTGATGAGTTCCGGGCGCTATTGCGGCTTCGCCCACTATGTCACGCCCGGCGTGGACGCGCTGGTGCTCGACGACCCCGCCGACGCGGGCGCGCTGGCCGGGGCCATGGGCGGGCTTCTCGCCGAGCCGGAGCTGCGGGAAAGACTGGCCGGCAACGGCCGCAAACTCGCCATGGCGATGGGCTGGGACAGCGTGGCCGCGCGCTATCTCGAACTCTACCGGCGGCTGCTCGCCGGCTGACCCGTCTTCGGGATCATTCTTCGCTGCTGGAGGAGTGGTGCTGGTCGCCGAAGATGCCGCGCTGGCTGACCTGGATGCCGGCCGGCCCCAGGATGATGGCGAACAGCACCGGCAGGAAGAACAGGATCATCGGCACGGTGAGCTTGGGCGGCAGGGCGGCCGCCTTCTTTTCCGCCTCGTTCATGCGCATGTCGCGGCTTTCGCTGGCCAGCACGCGCAGCGCATGCGCCACCGGCGTGCCGTAGCGTTCGGCCTGGATCAGCGCCTGGGTCACCGACTTGACGGTATCCAGGCCGGTGCGGCCTGCCAGGTTCTCATAGGCCTGCCGGCGCTCCTGCAGGTAGGAAAGCTCGGCATTGGTCAGCACGAACTCCTCCGCCAGTTCGACCGACTGCGGACCCATCTCGTCGGCCACGCGGCGCAGCGCCGCTTCCACCGACATGCCCGATTCCACGCAGATCAGCATCAGGTCGAGCGCGTCGGGCCAGGCGCGCTGGATGGACTGCTTGCGCTTGGTGGCGCGGTTGGAGACGTAGAGCACCGGCGCGTAGAAGCCGGCATAGGCCATGACGATGCACACGAACAGCTTCACGAACAGGGGCTGGTCGGGCAGCGCACCCATGACGAAGATATAGGCGGCCGCCAGCGCGAAGCCGACAAAGGGCAGTACGAGGCGGAAGAACAGGAACTTGGTGAGCGGATTCTGGCCACGGAAGCCGGCCACGCGCAGCTTCTGCATGGTGCCTTCGTCGGCGAGCGCGCGTTTCAGGTCCAGCCGCTCGACGATGTTGCGCATGCCGGCGGACTGCTCCTCGCGCAGCCCCTTGCGCCGGTTGGCTTCCGCCGCGAGGCGCGCGCGCTGGCGGGCGCGCAGTTCGTCGCGCTCCAGCGCCACCGATTTCATGCGCGCCTTGAGCGGATTGCCGCCGAAGGCCGGCAGCAGCGTGAACGCCGTGGCGAAGACGGCGATGCCGACGAGCAGCGCGATCAGGAAGCTGGGATCGGTGAGTGTCTTGACGACTTGCCCGCTCATGCGCCTACACCTCGAAATTCATCATCTTGCGCATCACGAAGATGCCGATCGACATCCACACGCCCGATATGCCGAGGATGAGGTTGCCGACATTGGTGGTGAACAGCGGCATGATGTAGTTGGGGCTGCTGATATAGACGAGGAAGGCGACGATGAAGGGCAGCGCGCCGATGATGGCCGCCGAGGCCTTGGCTTCCATCGAAAGCGCCTGCACCTTGGCCTTCATCTTCTTGCGGTCGCGCAGCACGCGCGAAAGATTGCCCAGCGCTTCCGACAGGTTGCCGCCGGCCTGGCTCTGGATCTGGATGACGATGCCGAAGAAGCCGGCCTCGGGGCAAGGCATGGTCTCGGGCATGCGCAGCACCGCGTCCGGGATCGACATGCCGATCTGCTGCGAATCCACCACGCGGCGGAACTCGGTCCGCACCGGCTCCGGCGATTCGCTGGCGATGAGGCGGATGCCGTCGTTGAGCGGCAGGCCGGACTTCACCGCGCGCACGATGATGTCGAGCGAATTGGGGAACTCTTCCAGGAACGCCTTGACCCGGCGGGCCCGCCGGAACGAGACGAGCCAGCGCGGCAGGCCGAGCCCGCCGACAAGCAGCGCGCCGGGCACCGCGAAAAGCGGCGCGCCGGCCATATAGGCCAGCATGGCCAGGACGAGGCCGCAGACGGCTGAATAGAGATAGAAGCGCTCGATCGGAACGCTCATGCCCGCCTGGCGGATCTGCACCTTCAGCGGCGGCTTCTTGACGGTGCGGTCGTTGTTCTTCTGCTTCTCGTCCAGTTCCTTCAGCGAATCCTGCAACGACTTGCGCCGCCGGGCGACATCGGCCGTCTTGTCGCGGATGGCCTTGGCGACGGCGCGGTCGGTTTCGGCGGCCTTGATCGTCTCCAGCCGCTTGCCGACCTGCTTTTCGCTGCTGATGCGGTTGAACAGGAAGGCATAGGCCACCGCGCCGGCGCTGAGACCTGCCAGCAGGATGAAGACCAGTACGGTCGAATCCAATCCGAACATGGCTGCCGTTCCCTATTCCTGGCACATCATTCGGCGCGCTTCTCCATGGCTTCCAGCGCGTTGGCCAGCCGCTGCTCCTCGCCGAAATAGCGGGCGCGGTCCCAGAAATGCGGGCGGCCGATGCCGGTGGAGACGTGCTGGCCGAGTATCCTGCCGTTCGTGTCCTCGCCCTTCATGTGGTAGAGGACGAGGTCCTGCGTGATGATGACGTCGCCCTCCATGCCGATGACCTCGGTGATGTGGGTGATGCGGCGCGAGCCGTCGCGCAGGCGCGAGGCCTGGACGATGACGTCCACCGAGCCGACGATGATCTCGCGCACCGTCTTCTGAGGCAGCGAAAAGCCGCCCATGGCGATCATCGATTCCATGCGGTTGAGGCATTCGCGCGGGCTGTTGGAGTGGATGGTGCCCATGGAACCGTCGTGGCCGGTGTTCATGGCCTGCAACAGGTCGAACACCTCGGGGCCGCGCACCTCGCCGACGATGATGCGCTCGGGGCGCATGCGCAGGCAGTTCTTGACGAGGTCGCGCATGGTGACCTCGCCCTCGCCTTCCAGGTTCGGCGGCCGCGTCTCCAGCCGCACCACATGCGGCTGCTGGAGCTGGAGTTCGGCCGAGTCCTCGCAGGTGATGACGCGCTCGTCGCGGTCGACATAGTTGGTCAGGCAGTTGAGCAGCGTCGTCTTGCCGGAACCCGTGCCGCCGGAGATGATGACGTTGCAGCGCACGCGACCGATGATCTTCAGCACCTCCGCCGCTTCCGGCGAGATGGAGCCGAACCTGACGAGCTGGTCGAGGGTGAGCTTGTCCTTCTTGAACTTGCGGATGGTGAGCGCGGTGCCGTCGATGGCCAGCGGCGGGGCGATGACGTTGACGCGGGAGCCGTCGGGCAGGCGCGCGTCGCAGATGGGCGAGGATTCGTCGACGCGGCGGCCGACCTGGCTGACGATGCGCTGGCAGATGTTGAGGAGCTGCTGGTTGTCGCGGAAGCGGATGCCGGTCTGCTCGACCTTGCCGTTCACCTCGATATAGACGTTGCGCGAGCCGTTGACCATGATGTCGGCGATGTCGTCGCGGGCCAGCAGCGGCTCCAGCGGCCCGTAGCCGAGCACGTCGTTGCAGATGTCTTCGAGCAGGTCCTCCTGCTCGGCGATCGACATCGCGAAATTCTTGATCGCGATGATGTCGTTGACGATGTCGCGGATTTCCTCGCGCGCGCTGTCGGGGTCCAGCTTGGCGAGCTGCGACAGGTCGATCGTGTCGATCAGCGCCGAAAAGACCTGGCTCTTGGTATCGTAGTAGCTTTCGCTGCGCTCGCGCTGCGTGCGCCGCGGCTCCGGCGCCGCGGGTGCGATCGGCGGCGGCTCCACGGCGCGCCTTGCGGGCGCCGCCGCAGCAGCGGACGGCGCTGCGGGCGCGGCCGGGCGCGGGGGCGGCACCGTCTCGACCTGAGCCGGGGCCGGCGCGGCCGGGCGGAACTCCGGCGGGGGCCGGCTGCCGTTGTCGTTGCCTCTTTTGCCAAACATGGTCTGCTCTACCGATCCTGCCGCGGCCTCACTTCTTCCCGCGCCGCAACGCTTCGAGAATATTGCCGAGCCCCGCCTTCTTCTTCGTCTTCAGTTCGGCCCTGCCGGTTAGCACATGCGCGATCTCGTTCAAGGTGGCCACGATCGGGCTCTTGGCGTCCATCTCGCCCAGCATGCGCCCGTTGTTGGCCGCGTTGCCGAACAGTTGCGGGTCGAACGGGACGACCGCCATCGGCGTAATGCCGAGGGGATCGGCGAAATCCTGGACCGAGATTTCCGGCCGCTTCGGGATGCCGGTCTGGTTGAGGATCAGCTTCGGCGGCGCATCGTTGGGCCGCAGCTTCTTGAGCATGTCCACCAGGTTCTTGGTGTTGCGCAGGTTGGCCAGCTCCGGCGTGGCCGTGATGACGATCTCGTCGGCCTTGCTCAGCGTGTTCTTCGACCAGCCGCTCCAGACATGGGGCACGTCCAGCACCAGGGTGGGCGCGCTGCGCTGGGCCGTGTCGATGATGTGCGAGAAGGCCTCGGCGTCGAAGTCGTAGACCCGGTCCAGCGTCGAAGGGGCGGCCAGCAGCGACAGGTGCTCCGCGCACTGGGCAAGCAGCCGGTCGAGATAGACCTCGTCGATGCGCTCGGGCGAAAAGACGGCCTCGGCGATGCCCTGCGCGGGGTCCTGGTCGAAATTGATGTTGGCGGTGCCGAAGGCAAGGTCGAGGTCTGCCACCATCACCTCGGACTTGAACAGCGACGACATCGCCCAGGCGAGGTTGTGGGCCATGGTCGAGGAGCCGACGCCGCCCTTGGCGCCGATGAAGGCGATCGAGCGGCCGATGGGCTCGGCCTCTGGGTCGACGAAGATGGAGGAGACGACGCTGACCACGTCGATGATGGAGATCGGCGCGATGACATATTCGGAGATGCCGGAGCGGATGAGTTCCCGGTAAAGGCCGATGTCGTTGTAGTGGCCGACCACCACGACCTTGGAGGACGGGTCGCAATGCTCGGAAAGCCGGCCGAGCTGCTCGAGAAGATCCTGCGGCTCGGCGCGCGACTCCAGGATGATGAGGTTCGGCGTCGGCGCCGACTGGTAGAACTCGATCGCCGTGGCGATGCCGCCCATGTGCACCTTCAGATGCGCCTTGGCCATCCTGCGGTCCTCGCCGGCGCGCTCGATCGGATGGGCGACGCCCTCCGTCTCGCAAAACGCCTGGATGGAGATGCGCGGGATCGGCCGCAGGGCCTGCATCGCGGCGACGTCCTGCTGCAGGGCGTCGGCGATGTCGACGGAAGGTTCGTAGGCCAGGTTGCTCATCGTCATGCTCTCTGCGTGTCGGGTGCCCGCGCCGGCCGCGGCATCAGTAGTTCACTTCCGAATTGCCGAGGAACTCGTCCGAGATGCCACGGTTGCGATAGACGTCAATGACCCTGCTGCGGTTTTCCGCATCGATCTCGGACGGCTTGCGCGGGCCGACGAGGTCGGCGGGATTGGCGATCTGGGCGGCGAGGTTGTTCTGGTAGGAGCAGCCGAAATTGGCGTAGTGCTTGTTGTCGGCCGTGTTCAGGAGGTCGTCCGGCCAGCGCCCGCATTTGTCGGTATGGGCACGCATGGACGAGAACGACACGCGCACGGGCGCGGCCGTCTCCGTCGGCATGGCCTGGTAGGCGACGGTGACGATGCGCTTGGAACTGACGCCGCTGGCGGCGGCGAGCCTGGCGAAATCGCGCGCGGCCGTCTGGGCCGCGACTTCATTGACCGAGCCGGAGGGCACCGCAATCGTCAGCAACGGGGCCGCGCTCCTGTCGTAGCGGTCGAGGAAGCCCGCCAGCGTGGCGCGCTGGTCGCGGGTCATGCCGCGGTCGCCGGCGCCGACCGGCAGGTCGATCTTCTCCTCCTTCTGGGAGATGACGATCGGATGATTGGTGCGGTAGTCGTCGGGTATGGAGCCGACAGTGACGCTGTCGCGGTTGGCGCAGCCGGCCAGCAGCGCGGTCGCGGCGGCGGCAAGCAGCGTGAGAGCCGTCTTCGCCTGGAATGCTGTGTCGCACATGTCCGGTTCCCCGCTTACTTGTAGATGAAGCCGACAACGCCGTGGTAGCGGCCGTCGGGCCTGTCGGTGCGCATGGTGCCGTAGACCCGGTTGACGCGGCCAAGGAACATGCCGGCGCCGTCGCTGGCGGCGTTGAAATTGTCGTCCGGCTTGGCCAGTTCGTTGCGGGCCACCGGCCGCGCCAGATAGGGTGTGATGATGACGACCAGCTCGGTCTCGTTGCGCACGAAGTCGCGGCTGCGGAACAGCGTGCCCAGCACCGGGATCTTGGTGAGGCCGGGAAGGCCGCTGACCGCCTGGCGGATGTCGTCGCGGACAAGGCCCGCGATCATCATGGACCCGCCGGAGGGCAGCTCGACCGTGGTGTCGGCCAGGCGCTTGCGGATCGACAGCAAAGTGGTGCCGGGCAGCGCGCCGCCGGCCTCCAGCGTCGTGGCGCCTTCCGTCGTCGGCTCGGAGACCGAGGTCCTGACCTTGAGGCTGATGCGGCCGGCCGATAGCACCACCGGCTGGAACTCCAGCCCGATGCCGTATTCGATCTTCTGGTTGGAATAGGTGGTCTCGCCATCGCGGTTGTCGTCCGACTTGGCGCTGGAGCGGCCGGTGATGAGATTGAACTCGCCGCCGACCCTGAAAGTCGCCTTCTCGCCGGAGATGGCGGTGAGCGTCGGCTCGGCCAGCGTCTTCATCACGCCGGACTGCTCCATGGCGTTGAGATAGGCACTGAGGCCGGAGGTGGCGATGTTGAGGCTGGAATTCTGCGACAACGGCTTGCCGAGGCCATAGTTCGGGCTGCTCAGCGCGCTCCAGGTGATGCCGTCGGCGCCGCCATTGCCGAGCATGTTGACGCCGAGCTGCTTCATCACCGAGCGGCTGACCTCGGCGACGGTGACCTTCAGCGTCACCTGGTCCTCGCCGATGATCTGCAGCAGGTTGACGATGCGGCTCTTCTGGCGGCTCTGGTCGGGGTTGTTGATGTTGACGCCGCCGAGGGCCGATCCGCCCGCCGCCGTCTGCGAATACTGGCCGGTCGTCGCCTCGCCGCCGGTCACGAAGATGTCGGCGAGATCGGCGGCGCGCTTGGCGTCCAGAGGCGTGTCCACCGTGCCGGTGAGCACGACGTTGTCGTTCAGCAGCTCCACCTTGATGTCGGAGGACGGGATGAAGCGCTTGATGTAGGCTTCCAGACCGGCGACGTCGCGCTCGATCTGCAGGTCGAGGCTGACGATCTGCTCGCCATTGGCACCGAAGACGAAGATGTTGGTCTCGCCGACCGACTTGCCGAACAGATAAATGCGCCGCGAGGTGCGCGTCACCGCGTCGGCGACCGCCGGGTTGGCCACCAGGATGTCGTAGGCGTCGGCCGGAAGGTCGATGACCACCGACTTGTTGAGCCCGAGCTTGACGCGCTGGGATGCGGTCGAGGTTCCGACCCGCGCCTGCGCGGCATGGACCTGGCCGATCGCGCCCATGTCGGCGCCGATGCCGGTGCCGGCGACCAGCAGGCCCGTGGTGGCGGCCAGGACGAGACGAAATTTGCCGTGCAATCTCATTTCCTTGCCCCCACTTCGGAGATTTCGCCGGATTTGATCAGGCGCACGGTGCCGCGCCGCCCGTTGCCGGAAACCAGATAGTCGGCCTCGTCGTCCACCTTTTCCTGGGCATCGACGATCGGGCGCAGCGCCAGCGTCAGGCGGTCGGCCATCTGCTGGGCCACGGTGATGATCTCGGCCTGCTGGGGCGTCAGTTCCAGCGTCGCCGTCTGGCCGACCCGGGTCTTCTTGCCCTCCTCGTCCTCCTGGATGGTCTGGTCGATGGCGAGCACGCGGATGTTCTTCAGGATCGTCTCGGTGGTGAAGCCGGTGCCGGCGCCACCGGTGTCGGCGCGGCGCGTCATGATGACGTCGACGAAGTCGTTGGGCAGGATGAAGCCGCCGGCCGACGTGTCGGCGGCGATGGACGTGGCCACCGCGCGCATCCCCGTGGGCAGGATGGAGGACATGAAGCTCTGCCCTTCGCCGATCAGCTTGGTGCGCCGCAGCGGCTCGCCCGAAAACATCGCCACGCGGGCGACCGAATCCTTGAGCTTTTCAACGGCCTCGGGTTCGTCGGCGCGCGTGATGAAATTGGCGTTGATGCCGTTGGCGGGCCAGGATTCCCATTTGATGTTGCTGCCCAGCGTGCTGCCCATGGGCACGTCGCCCGACAGGACCAGCACGTCCTGCAGTTCGATCTGCGGCGTCTTCGGCCCCGGATCCACGACAACCGGCGGCGGAGCCACGACCATGTTCTTGGCGACATAGCCCGCGCCGCCGGCAGCCGCGAAAGCCACGCCCAGAATGATCAATCGAGATGCCGGCATAGCCAAACCCCGCCCTGGTAAACCACCTAGCCGAGGCTGACTTTGCAGGCGCAATCGTCAAATTAGGGTTAATGCAATGCTTACGATCGTGATTAATTCAAAGTTTATGAAAATGCCGGTGCCGGTTCCGGGCCGCCGGCCGCCCAAACAAAAAGGGCGGCTCGACGCCGCCCCGTTCCTTTTTTCCCGAGCCGCAGTTCAGGAAGAGAGCCGCGCCAGCGCCCATTGCATGAGCGGCGAATCCGGATAGGTCAGCAGCCCGCCGATGCCGAGCGCGATGCCGTAGGGAATGCCGCCCGTGGTATTGGCGAAATGGCGCAGGAACATGTTGCGGCTCGTATAGACGGAGAGCGCCGAGCCGCGGAAGGCCAGGATGGCCAGCGTCAGCATGCCGCCGAAGAAGGCCGAAGCCACGAGATATTGCGCGAGGCTGATGGTCATGCCCATCCAGACGGCGGTGGCGGCCATGAGCTTGGCGTCGCCCCCGCCCATGCCGCCGATGGCGAACAGCCCGAAGGTGACCACGAGCACCGCCGCGCCGGCTGCAAGGTGCAGGCCGAACGTCGCCCAGTCCATACCCGTCAGCGGCGCCACCACGAAGAAGGCGCCCAGCAGCAGCAGCGGCACGCGATTGGCGATCTTCATCGACACCATGTCGGAGATCGCGGCGAAAAGCATGCAGAAAGGAAAGACGACGAAGATCAAAGCTTCAAGCATGATGTCCACGCAAATGCCGGCCCATGGCCAAACAAGCTAGCCGAAACCGGTTAAGGAACGATGAGGCGGCGGCCGATGGCGCCTGCTCCGGCCTGTCGGGATATGGCGGTGCCCGCTTAACCCTTGGTTCACCATTCCCGTTCATATTCGGCCGGACGCTCCCGCTTTCCCGGAGAAGCAAATGGCCGTGCCGAAACCGCTCCTGATCGCCGCCGCCCTGTGCGGTATCGCGGCCTTCGCCCCGCCCGCCGAGGCCGGCGCCGGCATCGAAGTGACCATGAACCAGGCCAGGATCCTGAAACTGGCCCGCGACGCCGACACCATCGTCGTCGGCAACCCGCTGATCGCCGACGCCTCCGTGCAGGACGCCTCCACGCTAGTGCTGACCGGCAAGGGTTTCGGCGTGACCAATCTGGTGGTGCTCGACCGCGACGGCAGCCCCATCCTCGACGAGCAGGTCACTGTGGTCAGGCAGGCCACGTTGACCGTGCGCATCTATCGCCGCTCGCAGGTGCAGACCATGTCGTGCACGCCCTACTGCGAAAGCTCGTTCAAGAGCGAGGCGGAAAGAACCTCGGAAGCGGAGATGAATGCGGGCCAATAAGCCCGCCGCGCCGCGGTCAATGAACGGTTAAGACCGCTTCCGCGATTCTAGCGACCATCCAAACGGGACCTCAACGGCTTTGGATTAATGTCCGGCGTGATACCGTAGGGATCGGTGACGCATATGGAAGACCCATCCATTTCCCCGGACAGGGGCGGCAAGCGGACGCGCAAGCGCTTTTTCAAACTGTTCCTGCGCGACCGCAGCGGCGCCGCCGCGATCGAGTTCGCGGCGCTCGCCATACCGTTCCTGCTGCTGGCCTTCGCCATCCTGGAAAGTTGCATCTCCTTCGCGGGCCAGGAAGTCATGGCCAACGCCACCGACGACGTGGCCCGGCTGATGCGCACCGGCCAGATCAAGAAGTCCGACAATATCGACGAGACCAAGCTTAAGGGGCTGATCTGCGAGCGCATGTCGGTCATCGTCGCCAAGGGCTGTCCGGGCCTGATGGTGGACCTTCGCCATTTCGACACGTTCGACCAGGCTGCGAAGGCGAGATTTTCCATCGTCGGGGGCAATGTGGTGCTGACCAATGACGGGGCGCCCGACCAGTTCAGGGTCGATCCCGGCCTCTCGACCACCAAGAACATGCTGCGGGTCTTCTACAAATGGCCGGTGATGATCGACTTCATGGCGAGGTCGATGGCCAACCTGAACGACGGAAACACGCTGCACTTCGCCTCCATCACCTGGCAGAACGAGCCATTCGACGACTGAACTGCCGGCGGGGAGGACGCGGCGGAGGCAACGGGGAACGGAAAGGCTGGACATGTTTCGTGCGGGGGCACTTCTCAAACGGGCATTCAAAGGGCCCAGGAACATCCTGCCGGCGCTGGCGGGGTTCCGGGCGGACCGCAGGGGCGTGGCGGCCATAGAGTTCGCCTTCATCGCGCCCGTGCTGCTGATCATGTATTTCATGACCATGGAAATCTCGCAGGGAATCGAGACCAGCAAGAAGATCAGCCGTGTCGGCTCCATGGTGGCCGATCTCGTCGCCCAGCAGGGAAAAACCGTGACCAAGGGCGACGTCGACAACATCATGAAGATCGCCCAGAGCACGCTGATGCCCTACAACCGCTCTTCGCCGACCATCATCGTCACCGGCATCCAGATGTCGGGCGACACGCCGCCCAAGCCGGTGATCACATGGTCCCGCAAGGTGGTGGGCGACGTCTATAGCGGCGACGCCAAGCCGAACACGGTCACCACCGTGCCGGCGGGGCTGGTGACGCCCAACACCTTCCTGGTCCGCGTGGAAAGCAAGCTCGACTACAAGCCGGTCGTCACCTGGGCGGCGGGCGACAAGAAGCTGCTCGGCCTGACGTCGGCCTTCGACAACCTGCCGATGAGCGAAGCCTATTATCTGCGCCCGCGCATCACCCAGGCCATGGAGTGCCCGGACTGCAACTGACGGCGTCGGCAAGGCTCAGGGCTCGGCTGCGGCATCACCTGCAGCCGTAACAGCGACGATTGACCGGGCGGCCTCGTAATCCTGCGCAGCGACTCCGATCAGGCCGCCGCCGTGCCGCGGCTCCAGAAGCTCGTAGACCTCGGGCGACTGCGCCTTCAGGTGGGTGAGGAAGACGCCCAGCCGGCGCTTGGTCTCGGCATCGAGGCTGGCCAGCACCGCATGCGGGCCGAAGCGCAGCACGGGCGACCGCCATACGACGCGCAAGCCCGAGGGCGCGATGCCGGCCGCTTCCAGCCGGGCGAGTGTGCCGCCGGCAGGGTTCGCCTCGCCCGCAGGCGCCGCCGGCTCCCAGCCGAACAGTGCATCGGCACGCCCGTCCGCGAACATCGCTTCGGCGACCGCGGCGCTTTCGGCGTGCAGCAGATACGGCGCGTCTGCCCGCAGCCGCGCCGGCTCGGCGGCCAGCCCGGCCAGCGGCAGGAGCAAGCCGGTCACGCTGTCCGCCGGCCCGGCGGCGATGCGATGAGAGGCGATTTCCGACAGATCCGCCATGCCATTCTCCCGGGCGATCAGCACCGAACGGATGCCGATCGCGCCGTCTGCGCCGACCGGGGCCGCGACCGGTTCCACGCAGCCGCAACGCTCGGAGGCGGCCGCATAGGTCAGCGCGGAATAGACGGCATAGTGCAGGCGGCCGGCAGCCTGCGCCTCGACCAGCGCGCCGTAGTCGCGCGCCACCAGGAACTCCACCGGCATGCCGAGCGCCTTGGCGTAGGCATCCTTGAGCAGGCCGAGGCCGGCCACCGTGTTGCCGGCGCCCGGCTCGGCGACGATGCCGATGCGGAACGGCACCTCCGCTCCGCGCCCATCTTCGGCGCGGGCCGGCGGCGCAGCCACGGCAAGCAGGGCCGCTGCCGCGCATGCGCCCAGAAGCGGTGCGATTCGACGCCGATCATTCATGACAACCCCCATACCCCTGTCCGCCCACGGCCATTCTTGCCCCAAGCCCTTGCCGTTTGGTTTCCGAATTGCCAAGGGGCGTGCGCACCCCTATGTCTGGGCCTCCAACCAAGCAGGGCGGCCCTGATGGCGCGCGCATTTATTTTCGTTCTGGATTCCTTCGGCATCGGCGGAGCGGCCGACGCCGAGCGCTACGGCGACGCCTGCGCCGACACGTTCGGCCACATCGCGCTCGCCTGCGCGGCCGGTCGCGGCGACCGCGAGGGCCTGCGCTCCGGGCCGCTCTCGCTGCCCAACATGGTCTCGCTCGGCCTTGCCGAAGCCGCGCGCACCGCCACCGGATTTACCTTCGACGGCGCCGGACCCTTGCGGGCTTCCTCCTTCCACGGCGCCGCGCAGGAAGTTTCCAACGGCAAGGACACGCCCTCGGGCCATTGGGAGATCGCCGGCCTGCCGGTGCGCTTCGGCTGGGGCTATTTTCCCGACACTGTGCCGGCCTTTCCTGCCGAACTGACCGAAGCCATGATCCGCGAGGGCCATGTGCCGGGCATATTGGCCAATTGCCACGCCCCCGGCACGCAGGTGATCGAGGACTATGGCGAGGAGCACATCCGCACCGGCATGCCGATCTGCTACACTTCCGTGGATTCCGTGATCCAGATCGCGGCGCATGAGAGCCATTTCGGGCTCGAACGGCTTTATGAGTTCTGCAAGGTCGTGCGCCGGCTGGCCGACCCCTTGAGAATCGGCCGTGTCATCGCTCGCCCCTTCCAGGGCGAGACGGCGGGCAGCTTCCAGCGCACGCCCAACCGCAAGGACTTTTCGGTGCCGCCGCCGGAGCCGACCCTGCTCGACCGTCTGGTGGAGCACGGCCGGCGCGTCATCGCCGTCGGCAAGATCGGCGACATCTTCGCCCATCGCGGCATTTCGGAAGTGCGCAAGGGGCCGGGCAACATGGCCATGTTCGACGCCGCGCTCGGCGCCATGGACGACGCCGGCGACGGCGATTTCGTCTTCGCCAACTTCGTCGACTTCGACTCCGAATACGGCCACCGCCGCGACGTGGCCGGCTATGCGGCGGCGCTGGAAGAATTCGACCGGCGCATCCCGGAGGCGCTGGCGCGGCTGAAGGCGGGGGACCTGTTCATCCTGACCGCCGACCACGGCAACGACCCCACCTGGCGCGGCACCGACCACACGCGCGAGCGCATCCCCGTGTTCGGCCTCGCGCCCGGCCTGAAGGGCGGCGCGTTGGGCCTGCGGCCGACCTTCGGCGACATCGGCGAGACGGTGGCCGAGCATCTGGGCATCGCGCCCGGCCGCCACGGCACCTCCTTTCTTGCGGCGCTGAATGGCGGCCATGCCTGAACTGCCCGAGGTGGAAACCGTCCGGCGCGGGTTGCAGCCGGTTCTGGAAGGGGCGCTGATCGTGCGGGCGGAAGCGCGCCGGCCCGACCTGCGCTTTCCCCTGCCCGAGCGCTTCGCCGAGCGCCTGGCAGGCCGTACGATCACCGCGCTCGGCCGCCGCGCCAAGTATCTCACCATGCATGTCGACGGCGGGCCGGTGCTGATCTGCCATCTCGGCATGTCGGGCTCGTTCCGCATCGAATCAGGGGAATTGGACAAAACGCCGGGCAAATTCCACCATGAGCGGTCGAAGAACCCGGCGCACGACCATGTCGTGTTCCACGTGCTGGACCCGCAAGGCGAGCCCGCCCGCGTCATCTTCAACGATCCGCGCCGCTTCGGCTTCATGCTGTTTGCCGAGGGCGCGCCGGACGACCATCCCATGCTTGCCGGGCTGGGCGTGGAGCCCACCGGCAACGCGCTGGACGGGCCGCTGCTGGCCTCTCTGCTGAAGGACAGGAAGGCGCCGCTCAAGGCCGCGCTTCTGGACCAGCGGCTGATCGCCGGGCTCGGCAACATCTACGTGTCGGAGGCGCTGTGGCGCGCGCACCTGTCGCCGCTGCGCGCGGCAGGCACGATCGCAGGCCCCGGCCGCAAGGCGCGCGAGCGCAGCGAGGCACTGGCGTCGGCGATCCGCTCCGTCATCGCCGATGCGATCGCGGCCGGCGGCTCCTCGCTGCGCGACTACCACCGGGCCGACGGCTCGCTCGGCTATTTCCAGCATTCCTTCGCCGTCTACGACCGCGAAGGCGTGCCCTGCCCCACGCCCGGCTGCGGCGGCCATGTCGAGCGCATCGTGCAGAGCGGCCGCTCGACCTTCTATTGCCGCGCCTGTCAGGAGTAGGATAGAGCGGCCCCGGAGCCGGATGGCCCGACCGGACAAGCGAGGAGACGAAGCCATGGCCTATGAGACGATCATCGCCGAGACACGCGGCAAGGTGGGGCTGATCACACTGAACCGCCCCAAGGCGCTGAACGCGCTCAATTCCCAGGTCCTGGCGGAACTGCTGTCGGCAGCCAAAGACTTCGAGGCCGATGCCGGCATCGGCGCCATGGTGCTGACCGGTTCGGAAAAGGCGTTCGCGGCCGGCGCCGACATCAAGGAAATGCAGTCCAAGACCTATGTGGAGGCCTATCTCGGCGACTTCTTCACCGGATGGGAAGACTTCACCCGCCTGCGCAAGCCGATCGTGGCGGCGGTCGCCGGCTATGCGCTCGGCGGCGGCTGCGAGCTTGCCATGATGTGCGACTTCATCATCGCCGCCGACAGCGCCAGGTTCGGCCAGCCGGAGATCACGCTGGGCGTCATGCCCGGCATGGGCGGCTCGCAACGCCTGACCCGCTTCGTCGGCAAGTCCAAGGCCATGGACATGGTGCTGACCGGCCGCATGATGGACGCGGCCGAGGCCGAGCGCGCCGGGCTGGTCTCGCGCGTGGTGCCCGCGGCCGACCTGCTGGGCGAGGCGCTGAAGGCAGCCGAAAAGATCGCCTCCTTCTCGCTGCCGGCGGTGATGATGGCCAAGGAGGCGGTCGACCGCGCCTACGAGACCACGCTGGCCGAAGGCCTGCGATTCGAGCGGCGGCTGTTCCACTCCATGTTCGCGCTGGACGACCAGAAGGAAGGCATGGCCGCCTTCGTGGAGAAGCGGAAGCCGGATTTCCGCAACCGGTGAGGCTTTTTGGACGGCGGCGGCACCCAAAAACCCCGCCCGCGACATTGACGCGCCGCAAAAGCTGAACTATAAGCCGCACCAATCGAGGCGGCCCCTGGCGGCCTCGTATGTTTTTTGCGCCTTGCGGCATGCCGCGTGCGCCCACCATTGAGATCGGAAGAGAGGCACCATGGCCAATACACCGTCGGCCAAGAAGGCAGCGCGTAAGATCGCCCGCCGCGCGGCAATCAACAAGAACCGCCGTTCGCGCGTGCGCACCTATGTGCGCCAGGTCGAGGAAGCGCTGGCAGCCGGCGACAAGGCCGCGGCCGAAGCCGCCCTCAAGGCGGCCCAGCCCGAACTGATGCGCGCCGCCACCAAGGGCGTCCTGCACCGCAACACGGCGTCCCGCAAGGTGTCGCGCCTGACCCAGCGCCTGAAGACGCTTTCCGCCTGAACCCAGGCTCATTCGTTAACGTTTCAAGGAACCCGGCGCTGCGCGCCGGGTTTTTTCTTTGTCCGACAAAGACTTGCCTGCCCCTCCCAGAACCGGCGTCGGGGAGTTTTTTCGGGACTCGAAATGCTTTGCCGACATATTCGCTTCTGCTTAAGTAATCGGCACGCGCCGGCGATTCCATCCCGGCGGCCGGTGTCACGAAATGTCTTTTGGATTCATGCGTTTACAAAACGTCATCCACAGCTTGTTCACATCCCTTCACGGGGACGGGGGACAAGTTGGTGTCAAGCGAAATATTAAAAAAAAAATCGCGCCAGCTACCCATTTTCACATTCCGTGGGAAAGGGTTTGAATCACAAGCGCTTTATCGTTCGCACGCCTCGCCGGCGCGCCGAAATGCCCCAATTCGGTAACCAGATTCGTTAAAAATCGGTTAGATGCGGCCTTGCTCTTTCCACAGCGATTTCGCTAGTGTCGGTCCATCGAAAGGGACGGGTCCCAGGGACCCTCGACCCAGCCTAAAGTGTAGAGTTCGCGCGCGTGGGGCAATCCGCGAACGGCTAGGTTTGACCTTTCGAGGAAGCAGGGGATTGGGGCAATAGTGCATGGCAATCTTCTCGAACCGGCATCCAGCCGGGTGGACGTGCTTTGCCTTGGCGCCAGCCACTGCATCATGAGCCGGCAACGGCTCGAAAAGGAAGAGGCCACGGTCTTTCGCCAGCGGCGGCGAGAGGCGTGGCCAGGGTAATGTCGCCGGGCTGTGTGTGCGTTAGCCGGCGGAGAAAGGACGAGGACCAACAATGCAAAGCGGCATGGACAGGCGGGCCAGCGACGAATTGCCCTTTTCAGGGAACCCGGTGGGAGGGAACACCGTGACGGCCCCCGCAGACGTCGACCAGAGGTTCGAACGGGTCAGGGCGCAGTTGAAGGCACGGCTCGGCAGCGAGGTCTATTCGAGCTGGTTCGGCCGCATGCAACTGGCCGAGGCCTCGAAGGGCATCGTGCGCATGTCGGTGCCCACGGCCTTCCTGCGCTCCTGGATCAACGGCCACTATCTCGATCTGGTCGCCGAACTGTGGAAGCAGGAGGACCCCGAAATCCTCAAGGTCGAGGTCATCGTGCGCACAGCCACGCGCCACCAGGCCGTCAACAGCGACGCCAGGATCGCGCGCAAGGCCACGCGGCAGGCGCAGACGGCGCTCTCCTCCGGCATGATCGGCACCGGCAAGCCGGAGCGCATGCCCCCCGCGGCCACCCGCAGCGCCGCGGAAGGCGAGTTCCGCCAGAACGTGCTGGGCTCCCCGCTCGACGCGCGCTACACCTTCGGCTCCTTCATCGAGGGGCCGTCCAACCGCGTCGCCTTCGCCGCCGCGCGCGCGGTGGCCGAGCAGGGCTCCAGCGCGGTGCGCTTCAACCCGCTGTTCCTGCATGCCACCGTAGGGCTCGGCAAGACGCATCTGCTGCAGGCGATCGCCGCCGAATCGCTTCGGCAGAACCCCAAGGCGCGTGTCGTCTACCTGACTGCGGAATATTTCATGTGGCGCTTCGCCACCGCCATCCGCGACAACAATGCGCTGACGCTGAAGGAGCAGCTTCGCGACATCGACCTGCTCATCATCGACGACATGCAGTTCCTGCAGGGCAAGTCGATCCAGCATGAATTCTGCCATCTCATCAACATGCTGCTCGACAGCGCCAAGCAGGTGGTGGTGGCGGCCGACCGGCCGCCGTCGGAGCTGGAATCGCTGGAGCCGCGCGTGCGCTCGCGCCTCAACGGCGGCGTGGCGCTGGAAATGTCGGCGCCCGACTTCTCCATGCGGCTCGGCATGCTGAAGCTGCGCCTCGCCACCGCCAGGGCCGACGACACGGCCGTCGACATCGCCGACGACATACTGGAACATGTCGCGCGCACCATCACCGGCAGCGGGCGCGAGCTGGAGGGCGCCTTTAACCAGCTTCTGTTCCGCCAGTCCTTCGAGCCGCAGATCAGCATCGACCGCATCGACGAGATCCTCGGCCACATCTACCGCTCGGGCGAGCCCAAGCGCGTGCGCATCGAGGACATCCAGCGCATCGTGGCCCGGCACTACAACGTGTCGAAGACGGAGCTTCTGTCCAACCGGCGCACCCGCACCATCGTCAAGCCGCGCCAGGTGGCCATGTATCTGTCCAAGGTCATGACGCCGCGCTCGCTGCCGGAGATCGGCCGGCGCTTCGGCGGCCGCGACCACACCACGGTGCTGCATGCGGTGCGCAAGATCGAGGATCTTTCGGGCTCCGACAACACGCTGGCGCAGGAACTGGAGCTGCTGAGAAGGCTCATCACCGACCAGGCCTGACCGCCCGCCGAAGGCTGCGGCCGCAACGGTGGCCGCCTTATCCCCAAAAAGCCCGCGCCGTATTGACCAAACGCCTGCGCGGGCTTGCCTTCAAAGGGTTTTTCCTGTCAGTTTGGCCGGATTCTATGTCACTTCGGATTGTTGGCGGGGTCGTCGGCCCGGCAGACCCCGCCCCTTCCCTTCAAACGAGCCCGATTGGTCATGCGTGTCATCCTGGAACGGTCCAACCTGCTGAAGTCCCTCAACCACGTCCACCGCGTGGTCGAGCGGCGCAACACCATCCCGATCCTGTCCAACGTGCTGCTCGCGGCCGACGGCGCCAGCCTGGAGATGAAGGCGACCGACCTCGACCTGGAAGTGACCGAGGCCACGCCCGCGCGCGTCGAGCAGGGCGGCGCCACCACCGTGCCGGCGCACCTGCTCTACGACATCGTGCGCAAGCTGCCGGACGGCGCCGAGGTGATGCTGAAGACCGACGAGGACGGCACGGCCATGACGGTCATCTCCGGCCGTTCCTCCTTCCGCCTGCAATGCCTGCCGCAGTCGGATTTCCCCGAGCTTTCGGCCGGGTCCTTCTCCCATATCTTCCGGCTGGATTCGACGGCGCTGAAGGGCCTGATCGAGAAGACCCAGTTCGCCATCTCCACCGAGGAGACGCGCTACTATCTCAACGGCATCTTCCTCCACACGCTGGAGACGGGCGGCAAGCTGAAGCTGCGCTCGGTCGCCACCGACGGCCACCGGCTGGCCCGCGCCGAGGTCGACGCGCCCGCCGGCTCGGAAGGCATGCCGGGCATCATCATCCCGCGCAAGACCGTGTCGGAGCTGCAGAAGCTGGTGGACGACCCGGACGTGGCGGTGACCACCGAGCTTTCCGACACCAAGATCCGCTTCACCATCGGCTCCGTGGTGCTGACGTCCAAGCTGATCGACGGCACCTTCCCCGACTATCAGCGCGTCATCCCCACCGGCAACGACAAGCGCCTCGTCATCGACCGCCAGAGCTTCGCGGCGGCGGTGGACCGGGTTTCCACCATCTCGTCCGAGCGCGGGCGCGCGGTGAAGCTCTCGATCGCCGACGGACAGTTGACGCTCGTCGTCAACAATCCCGATTCCGGCAGCGCCACCGAGGAGCTGGCCGCCGATTATTCGGCCGAGCCGATCGAGATCGGCTTCAACGCACGCTACCTGCTGGACGTGGCCGCGCAGCTTTCCGGCGGCAATGCCGAGTTCATGCTGGCCGATGCGGGCTCGCCCACGCTCATCCACGACACCGGCGACGAGAACACGCTCTACGTGCTGATGCCGATGCGGGTGTAAGTCCGCGCGCCCCGATGCCAACCGATGACGGGCGTGCCGGACAGGTCCATATAAGCCGGCTCACGCTCACCAATTTCCGCAACTATGCCGCGCTCTCGGTCGATCTCGCGCCGGGAGGGGTCGTGCTGACCGGCGACAACGGCGCGGGCAAGACCAACCTGCTGGAAGCGGTTTCGCTGCTCACACCGGGGCGCGGCCTGCGCCGCGCGCCCTATGCCGAGGTGGCGCGCGAAGGCGGCGACGGCGGCTTTGCGCTGCATGCGAGGTTGGACGGGCCCGCCGGGCCGGCCGACATCGGCACCGGGGTCGCGGGCGCAGAGACCGGCGAAACCGGCCGGCGCGTGCGCATCAACGGCGCCCCGGCACGTTCGGCCGAAGACATGCTGGAATGGCTGCGCGTGGTGTGGCTGACGCCGGCCATGGATGCGCTGTTCACCGGCCCGGCCGGCGACCGCCGCCGCTTCCTGGACCGGATGGTGCTGGCCATCGACGCCGGCCACGGCCAGCGGGCGCTGGACTACGAGAAGGCGATGCGCGGCCGCAACCGGCTGCTGGCCGAAAGCTCGCGCGACGGCGCTTGGTTCGACGCGATCGAGACGCAGATGGCCGAGACCGGCACGGCGATCGCCGCCGCCCGCGCCGAACTGGTGCGGCTGCTGGCCGCCATGATCGAGCGGCTGCCGGGCGACGGCCCCTTCCCGCAGGCCGATATCGGGCTTGCTGGCGAACTGGAGGCCGCGGTCGGGGCGATGCCGGCCGTCGATGCCGAGGAAAGGTTCCGCCGGGCGCTGGCTGCGGGCCGGGAGCGCGACCGCGCCGCCGGCCGCACGCTGGAAGGCCCGCACCGCTCCGACCTCGTCGTGCGGCACCGGCCGAAGGGCATGCCGGCCGAACTGTGCTCCACCGGCGAGCAGAAGGCGCTGCTGGTCGGGCTCGTGCTTTCCCACGCCCGCCTGACCGGCGAGATGTCGGGCCTTGCCCCTATCCTGCTCCTGGACGAGATCGCCGCCCATCTCGACGCCGGCCGGCGCGCGGCGCTGTTTTCCATCCTGGAGGAGCTGAACTGCCAGGCCTTCATGACCGGCACCGATGCAGCCCTCTTCTCCAGCCTCGCCGGCCGCGCGCAATTCCTCACCGTGGACCACGGCACGGTGCGGCAGGCCGACTGACAAGCCCTGCCGGCCGCGATATGGTCGGCCCATGACGATGCCAGCCGCCCTCACCGACGAAGAGCTCGAGCGCTATGCCCGCCATATCGTGCTGCCGGAGATCGGCGGCGCCGGGCAGCAGAGGCTCAAGCGCGCGCGCGTGCTGGTGATCGGGGCCGGCGGCCTGGGCGCGCCGGTGCTGGCCTATCTGGCGGCGGCGGGCGTGGGCACGCTCGGCATCGTCGACGACGACGCCGTCTCGCTCTCCAACCTGCAACGGCAGGTCATCCACGGCACCGCCGACATCGGCGCGCCGAAAGGCGAAAGTGCGGCGGCCGCGATCGCCCGCCTCAATCCGCATGTGAAGGTGGAACTGCACGCGCTCCGGCTGACGGCCGAAAACGCCCCTGCCCTCGTCTGCGGCTACGACCTCGTCGTGGACGGCTCGGACAATTTCGCCACCCGCTATGCGGTGGCCGATGCCTGCGCACAGGAAAAAAGGCCGCTGGTGCACGCCGCCGTCGGCCGCTTCGACGGCTCGGTGACCGTGCTGAAGCCCTGGGAGAGCGATTCGCAAGGACGGCGGAACCCGTCCTATCGCGACCTCTTTCCGAAGGAACCGCCGGCAGGGCTGGTGCCCTCCTGCGCGGCGGCCGGCATTGTCGGCGCGCTGGTGGGGGTGATCGGCACGCTGCAGGCGATGGAGGCGATCAAGCTGATCGCCGGCATCGGCGAGCCGCTGGTCGGGCGCCTGCTGCTCTACGACGCGCTCGCCGCCAGCTTCGAGACGATCCGCTACAAGCGGCGGAGCTGAATTCCGCGAGTCAGGTCCTGAGCGGCAGCACGCGATCCGGCGGGCGGTGGCCGTCGATGAAGGTGCGGATGTTGATGATGACCTTCTCGCCCATGTCGATACGCCCTTCCAGCGTGGCCGAGCCCATATGCGGCAACAGCACCACCTTGCCCCTGGCGGCGAGCTTGAGCAGGCGCGTGTTGAGCGCCGGCTCGTTCTCGTAGACGTCAAGGCCGGCACCGGCGATCTTGTCGTCCTGCAACAGCTTGACGAGGGAATCCTCGTCGATGATGTCGCCGCGCGCGGTGTTGACGATGTAGGCGGTGGGCTGCATCAGCGCCAGCCGGCGCCCCGACAACAGGTGGAAGGTGGCGGGCGTCGACGGGCAGTTGACCGAGATGATGTCCATGCGCGCCAGCATCTGGTCGAGGCTTTCCCAATAGGTCGCCTCCAGCTCGTCCTCCAGCGTCGGCATCACACGGTGGCGGTTGTGGTAGTGGATCGACAGGCCGAAGGCCTTGGCCCGGCGGGCAACCGCCGTGCCGATGCGGCCCATGCCGACAATGCCCAGACGCTTGCCCCAGATGCGGCGGCCGAGCATCCAGGTGGGCGACCAGCCCGACCATTTCTTCTCGCCGGTGAGCACGTTGGCGCCGTCCACCAGCCGACGCGGCACGGCCAGAATCAGCGCCATGGTCATGTCGGCGGTGTCTTCGGTCAGCACGTTCGGGGTGTTGGTCACGGTGATGCCCTTCCTGCCCGCCGCGGCCACGTCGATCTTGTCGACGCCGTTGCCGAAATTGGCGATCAGCTTCAGGTTCTCGCCCGCCTGGGCGATCAGGGCGGCGTCGATCGTGTCGGTGATGGTCGGCACCAGCACGTCGGCCTCCTTCACCGCCGCCACCAGCTCCGGCTGCGACATGGGCCGGTCCTCGACATTCAGCCTTGCATCGAACAGCTCGCGCATGCGCGTCTCGACCGGATCGGGCAGCTTGCGCGTGATGACTACGAGAGGCTTCTTCCTGCCGGCCATGGCTTCCTCATCCCGGGGTCGTTGAGACCTCTTTAACCAAGACCGGCGAAACTGAAACCGGTCGGCCCCGAGGAATCATGTATCAAGCGGGACCGCCGAAGACAAAGAAAAAGGGGCGCCGCGGCCGAAGGGCGACGGCGCCGGAACAAGGAACGAAAGTGTCTGGTTTCGCGTCGCTTCGATCGGCATTCTGCGCTGCGCTGTTAGGCGGCGCCCTGCTCTGCCCGCAAGGGGCCATGGCGCAGGGCGCGGCGGCGGTGACGCTGGGCCCGAGCGGGCTGCCGCTGCCGCGCTTCGTCAGCCTGAAGTCGGCCCGCGTGAATTCGCGGGTGGGTCCCGGCGTCAACTATTCGGTCGACTGGATGTACAACAAGGCCGGTCTGCCGATGGAGATCATCCAGGAATACGACACCTGGAGGCGCGTGCGCGATGCCGATGGCGCGGAAGGCTGGATCAACCAGTCGCTGCTTTCGGGCAAGCGCACGGCCATCGTGGCGCCGTGGCAACGCGGCAAGGGAACCACCGTCAACCTGCTCGGCGACCCGGCCGACGACGCCGGCGTGGTGGCCATCGTGGAGCCCGGCGTGATCGGCACCATCAAGGCCTGCAACGGGCAATGGTGCCAGATGACGCTCGGGGGGCGCACCGGCTGGATGCCGCAGTCGCAGCTCTGGGGCGCCTATCCGGGCGAAAAGATCAAGGATTGACGTCGCGGCCGATGCGGCCGAGATGGGTGTCGCGGAAGCCGCTCGCGCGCTTCAGCCCGTAGCCGAGCGCCCGGTCGACGGCGATGTGGGCCACCCAGACCATCGCAACAGCCGTCGCCAGCGCGTGGCCGGTCCAGATGCCGGCAAGCGCCAGCAGAACCGGCAGGACCAGGATGTGGAACGCGTTGTAGGCCACCGCCCCGGCGCGCGGCCCGGCCAGATAGAAGAGCATCGACAGGTCGGGCGCAAGGATGAGCAGCGCGAAAAGCCACCAGGAAATGCCGGTTAGCGCATAAAGGACGACCGCTGCGACGGCCACCGCCACCCATTCGAGGCGAATTGCGGCGTCCACCGGCTGCATCGGCTGCATCGGCTTTAAGGCCGCGCCTGCGGTCAGAGGCGGCGCTTCGGGCGCAGCCTCACCACCACGTCGACATTGGCGATCTCCATGCCCTCCGGAGGCTCCGGCAGGTTGTTGACCATCACCGGGCCGCCTTCGATGTCGAAGATCCGGTTCTCGCCCTCGATGTAGAAATGGTGGTGATCGGACGTGTTGGTGTCGAAATAGGTGCGCGCGCCTTCCACGGCCAGAATGCGCAAAAGGCCGGCCTCGGTGAACTGGTGCAGCGCGTTGTAGACGGTGGCGAGCGAAATCGGCACGCCGGCGGCCAGCGCCTCCTCATGCAGTTCCTCGGCCGAGAGATGTCGATCGCCCTTCGCAAACAGCAGCTCGGCCAATGCGATGCGCTGGCGCGTCGGCCGCAAACCGGCGTCCCGAACCCGCTTGTCCAATGCAATACTGTCCTTCCGGCAGTTCGAATCCATGTCTTCCCGACGCCACGTTGGCCCGCACGCAAGTCTCCGGCAAGGCCGAAACAGCGCGCGAACCGGAGCCAAACGTTCAAAGAGATATATTCTGTCGCGCAAATACGATCAATAGCGCGCATTGACCCAGGCAAAAGGGCAGGTTACAGCCTCCGCTTATCTTGGAAGCCGGTTCATGGAGACGAGCCGGCCGTGCTATTGGACCAGTGACAAGGGCGCCCTGCCGCCCGGCCACAGACGGGGTATGTTGATGGCGGGTTCGAAATCCAGCTACGGCTACGAGGAACTTCTCGCCTGCGCTCGCGGCGAGCTGTTCGGTCCGGGCAATGCCCAGTTGCCGGCGCCGCCGATGCTGATGTTCGACCGCATCACCGAAATCAGCGAAACGGGCGGCGCGTTCGACAAGGGCTATGTGCGTGCCGAGTTCGACATCAAGCCGGACCTGTGGTTCTTCCCCTGCCATTTCATCGGCAACCCGATCATGCCCGGCTGCCTGGGCCTCGACGCGCTCTGGCAGCTCACGGGCTTCTTCCTGGGCTGGTTGGGCGAGGAGGGCAAGGGCATGGCCCTGTCGACCGGCGAGGTGAAGTTCAAGGGCATGGTCACGCCTTCGGTCAAGAAGGTGGAATACGGCGTCGACTTCAAGCGCGTCATGCGCGGCCGCCTTGTGCTCGGCATCGCCGACGGCTGGCTCAAGGCCGACGGCGAGCCCATATATGCCGCGACCGACCTGAAGGTCGGCCTGTCGAAGCAGCCTGCGGCCTAGGCCGCGGCGACGAACCAACGAGGAGCGCAGCATGAGACGAGTCGTCGTGACCGGCCTCGGCATCGTGTCGTCCATCGGCAACAATGCGGACGAGGTGCGTGCCTCGCTTTACGATGCGAAATCGGGCATCAGCTTCTCCGAATCCTTTGCCGGGCACGGGTTCCGCTGCCATGTCTGGGGCGCGCCGACGCTCGACCCGACGGAACTGGTCGATCGCCGCGCCATGCGCTTCCTGTCCAAGGGCGGCGCCTGGAACCATGTCGCCATGGAGCAGGCCATCGCCGATTCCGGCCTTGCCGAGACAGACATCACCAACGAGCGCACCGGCATCATCATGGGCTCGGGCGGCCCCTCCACCCGCACCATCGTTGAGGCGGCCGAAATCACGCTGAAGAACGGCTCGCCCAAGCGCATCGGCCCGTTTGCCGTGCCGAAGGCGATGTCGTCCACCGCGTCGGCCACGCTGGCGACCTGGTTCAAGATCCACGGCGTCAACTATTCGATCTCCTCGGCCTGCTCCACCTCCGCGCACTGCATCGGCAACGCGGCCGAGATGATCCAGTGGGGCAAGCAGGACGTGATGTTCGCCGGCGGCCACGAAGACCTGGACTGGACCATGTCGGACCTGTTCGACGCCATGGGCGCCATGACCTCCAAGCACAACGACACGCCTGCCACCGCCTCGCGCGCCTATGACGTGACCCGCGACGGCTTCGTCATCGCCGGCGGCGCCGGTGTTCTGGTGCTGGAGGAACTGGAGCGCGCCAAGGCGCGCGGCGCGAAGATCTACGCCGAAATCGTGGGCTACGGCGCCACGTCCGACGGCTACGACATGGTCGCCCCTTCGGGCGAAGGCGCGGTGCGCTGCATGAAGCAGGCGCTGGCGACCATTTCCGGGCCGGTGGACTACATCAACACCCACGGCACCTCGACGCCCATCGGCGACATCAAGGAGATGCAGGCCATCCGCGAGGTGTTCGGCGACAAAATGCCCCATGTCACCTCCACCAAGTCGCTGACCGGCCATTCGCTGGGCGCGGCAGGCGTGCAGGAATCGATCTACTCGATCCTGATGATGCAGGGCCGCTTCATCGGCGAGAGCGCGCATATCACCGAACTCGACCCGGAATTCGAAGGCATGCCGATCGTGCGCAAGCGCATCGACGACGCCAGGATCGACACGGTCCTGTCGAACTCCTTCGGCTTCGGCGGCACCAATGCCACGCTGGTGTTCCAGCGCTACAACGGCTGAGGATAGTCTTCCCATGGAAGGTTTGATGAAAGGCAAGCGCGGCCTCGTCATGGGGGTCGCCAACGATCATTCCATCGCCTGGGGCATCGCCAGGCGGCTGGCCGAGCAAGGCGCCGAAATGGCCTTCACCTACCAGGGCGAGGCGTTCGGCCGCCGGGTCAAGCCGCTGGCCGAACAGGTCGACGCCACGCTGGTGCTGCCTTGCGACGTGGAGGACAGCGCCTCCGTGGCCGCCACGTTCGACGCGCTCAAGGAAGCCTGGGGCGGGCTGGACTTCGTCGTCCACGCCATCGGCTTTTCCGACCGCAACGAACTGAAGGGCCTCTACGCCGACACCAGCCGCGAGAACTTCATCCGCACCATGGTCATCTCCTGCTATTCCTTCACCGAGGTGGCGCGCCATGCGGCCGCGCTGATGAAGGACGGCGGCTCCATGCTGACGCTGACCTATGCCGGCTCCGTCAGGGTGATGCCCAACTACAACGTCATGGGCGTGGCCAAGGCCGGGCTGGAAGCCAGCGTGCGCTATCTGGCCAACGACTACGGCCCGCGCGGCATCCGGGTGAACGGCATCTCGGCCGGCCCGGTGCGCACGCTGGCCGGCGCCGGCATCTCGGACGCGCGGCACATGTTCTCCTACCAGCAGCGCAATTCGCCGCTGCGCCGCAATGTCGGCATAGACGAGATCGGCGGGTCGGCGCTCTATCTGCTGTCGGACCTGTCGTCGGGGGTCACCGGCGAGATCCACTACGTCGATTCCGGCTACCACATCGTCTCCATGCCCACGCTGGACGAACTCAAGCAGATGGACGGAGGCAGGGAGTAGGCTCTTTTTCGGGCTTTCGCCCCTTATGTGCGTCCGCTAAAATTTAAAATGATCACGGAACCCATTTTAAGAGGATTCCGTGTAGGATCGGGACGAGCAGTTTGGGGACACCTGCGAATGCCTGCCGCGAAGAATCCTAGTCGCACGCCATTATTCCGCCTGCTGACCATCGCCGCCTCCGGCATGGGCAGCTTTCTGCTCGGCATTTGGGGCCTCAAATTCGGTTTCGGCGACGGGCTCGCCGGCCTGCAGGCCGAAATGGTGGGCGGCATCATGGCCGCGCTGTGCGCGCTGGCGGCTGCGGGCGCGGCGATGTCCTTCTTCGCCGGCGTCGACGAATCCGCCGAATATGTGTTCCAGGAAACGAATTTCGACAAGCTGACCGGGGCGCTGACCCGGGCGGCGATGACGGGGCGCATCGCCGACGCCGCGGCGGCCACCCTCAAGACGGGCAAGCCGGTCTACCTCATCGACATCGGCATCGACCGCTTCAAGCAGGTCAACGACGCCATCGGCTACAGCCACGGCGACGAATTGGTCCGCGCCTTCGCCGCCCGGCTCAAGGCGGCCCTGCCGAAGGATGCCGTGATCGGGCGCCTCGGCGCCGGCGAGTTCGGCGTGCTCTACCCCGACCACCGGCTCGACGGCCCCGTGGACGAACTGGCCGAGCGGCTGATCGAGCAGATGTCGGCGCCCTATGTGCTCTCCACCCATCAGCAGTCCGTCAGCCTTTCGGTGGGCATCGTGGCCATGCCGAAGGACGGGATCGATCCGGTGCAGATCATGCGCCGCTCCAATCTCGCGCTCCAGCATGCGCGCGCCGCCGGCCTCGGCAACTGGGCCACCTTCCAGCCGGAGATGGGAAAGGTGGCCGACTACCGCCAATGGATCGAATCCGAGCTTCATTCGGCTTTCGAGCGCGGCGATTTCGACCTCCACTACCAGCCGCAGCTCGACCTGCCCTCCGGCAGGGTCGTGGGCTACGAGGCGCTGATCCGCTGGAAGCATCCCGAGCGCGGCATGATCGCGCCGATGGAGTTCATCCCGATCGCCGAGGAGACCGGCATGATCTGCCCCATCGGCGAGTGGGTGCTGCGCAGGGCCTGCGAGGATGCCCGCCACCTGCCGCAGGATTGCTTCGTCGCCGTCAACATCTCGCCCGTGCAGTTCATGACCCGGGATTTCGTGGCCATGGTCAAGTCCGTGCTGGAAAGCACCGGCATGCGGCCCGAGCGGCTGGAGCTGGAGGTGACCGAGACGGCCATGACGCAGGACCGCGAGCGCGCGGCCGCAATCCTGCAGGAGCTTTCGCAGATGGGCATACTGGTGGCCATCGACGATTTCGGCACCGGCTATTCCAACCTCAGCTACCTGATCGACTTCCCGTTCCACAAGCTGAAGATCGACCGTTCCTTCGTCAGCCGCATCGACACCGATTCGAACACGGGCGCGGTGGTGTCGACCATCGTCGGCCTGTCGCGCGCGCTCGGCGTCAGCACCATCGCCGAGGGCGTGGAGACCGAAAACCAGGCCACGCTGCTGAAGGCGGCCGGCTGCGAGGTGGTGCAAGGCTACCTGTTCGGCAAACCGGCGCCGATCCGCATCCGGGACGGCGAAGCGCTCCATCAGCCCGAAATCCACGAGAAGCGCGTCGCCAACCTGCACTGACCGGCAACAAGGCGCCGGCAGGCTCAGCGGCGCGCGACAAGCACCTTGAAGCCCTTGTCGCGCACGATCTCGCTGTGCTGCGCGAAGGCGGCCGCCAGCACCGGCTCGTAGGGCAACTGCCGATTGGCCACCATGAACAGCCTGCCGCCCGGCTTCAGCGCCTTTGCCGCTGCCCTGATCATCGCTGCGCCAAGCTCCGGTTCGGCCGCACGGCCCTGATGAAAGGGCGGGTTCATCAGCACGGCGTCGTAGCGGCGCGCCACCTCCTCGCGGGCGAGGTCGAGCCAGAAGAAGCCCGCCGCAACACCGGGCGGGCCGACATTCAGCCTTGCCGCCTGCACCGCCTCGAAATCGGCCTCGTAGAGGTCGAGCCGCGAGATGCCGGGGCAGCGCCCGGCGGCTTCCGCCGCGACGAAACCCCAGCCGGCACAGAAATCCGCAATCTCGCCGCGCAGATCCGAAGGCAGGTTTTCCACCAGCAGCCTTGAGCCGGCATCGACCCGGTCGAAGGAGAACATGCCCGCCGCCGTGTGAAAGCGGCCCTCGACCAGCAGCGGCGGATTCGCCGCCTCCAGCGTCTCAGCGGCGGCGGCATCGTCCGGATTGGCGAACCACAAGGCGATGCCGTGATATTTGGGGCTGCTGCCGTCCAGCTTCACCAGCGCGTCGAGCCGCTTGCGCAGGGAGGCGATGCCGTCGTCCTTGCCGCCGCCCACCACCACCAGACCGCCGGCGCGGGTGCGGCGCATGGCCTCGGCGATGCGTAGCTCGTTCTGGCCGCGATGGCGGCCGGCAAGCACCAGCGCGGCGTCATAGCCCTCCCCTTCCGGACGCGGGGCGACGGTGAAGCCGGCGGCCTCGAGCGCGCGGCAGTGCGGGCGAACCCCCTGGACGAGGCTCAGTTCGGCCTCGAATCCCTCCGGCGGCCGGAAGCCGGGCTCGGCGCCGAGGAACAGCGCGCGCGCCCCCCGCGGCGGCCCCGACAGAATGCCGGCGTCGAAGGGATGAAACAGGGTTTTGAGGGAGTCGATCGTCATGAAAGCCTGATAGCAGGTCGATTGTCGTTCTGCGCCAGCTTTGTCGCATCGGCAGAAGAACGGCCCGCAAACAAAACGGGCGCGCCTCGCAGCGCGCCCGTTCCACTTTACTTCCGGCGAAGCCGAAGAGAAATCAGGCGACGGTTTCCTCGCCTTCCGGCTTCTTCTCCCGGACGATTTCCTTGCCGGTGGCCTGGTCGACGACCTTCATCGACAGGCGCACCTTGCCGCGCTCGTCGAAGCCCATCAGCTTGACCCAGACCTTGTCGCCTTCCTTGACCACGTCGGTGGTCTTCTGGACGCGATCGCTGGCGAGCTGCGAGATGTGGACGAGGCCGTCGCGCGGGCCGAAGAAGTTGACGAAGGCGCCGAAGTCGGCGGTCTTGACTACCGTGCCCTCGTAGATCTCGCCCACTTCAGGCTCGGCCACGATGGTGTGGATCCACTTCTTGGCCGCCTCGATCTCCTTGGCGTTGGAGGAAGCGATCTTGACCGTGCCGTCGTCCTCGATGTTGATCTTGGCGCCGGTCTTTTCCACGATCTCGCGGATGACCTTGCCGCCCGAGCCGATGACGTCGCGAATCTTGTCGGTGGGGATGTGCATGACTTCGATGCGCGGGGCGAACTCGCCGAGCTGGCCGCGGCTCTCGGAAATGGCCTTGGCCATCTCGCCGAGGATGTGCAGCCGGCCGTCCTTGGCCTGGCCCAGCGCCACCTTCATGATCTCCTCGGTGATGCCGTCGATCTTGATGTCCATCTGCAGCGAGGTGATGCCGCCCGCGGTGCCGGCCACCTTGAAGTCCATGTCGCCGAGGTGGTCCTCGTCACCGAGGATGTCGGAGAGCACCGCGAAGCGCTCGTCTTCCTTGATGAGGCCCATGGCGATGCCCGCCACCGGCTTGGCCAGCGGCACGCCGGCATCCATCAGCGCCAGCGAGGTGCCGCAGACGGTGGCCATGGAGGACGAACCGTTGGACTCGGTGATCTCCGAGACAACGCGCAGCGTGTAGGGGAACTGCTCGGCGGAAGGCAGCATCGGGTGCAGAGCGCGCCAGGCGAGCTTGCCGTGGCCGATCTCGCGGCGGCCGGGCGAACCCATACGGCCGGTCTCGCCCACCGAATAGGGCGGGAAGTTGTAGTGGAGCAGGAAGGTCTCCTTGCGGGTGCCGGTCAGCTCGTCCACGAACTGCTCGTCCTCGCCGGTGCCGAGCGTGGCCACGACGATCGCCTGGGTCTCGCCGCGGGTGAACAGCGCCGAGCCGTGGGTGCGCGGCAGCAGGCCGACTTCCGCCACGATCGGGCGCACGGTCTTCAGATCGCGGCCGTCGATGCGGGATCCGGTGTCGAGGATGTTCCAGCGCACGATCTTGGCCTGGAGTTCCTTGAACACGGTGGCCACCTGCTCGGCCGACCACTTCGGCGCTTCCTCGCCCTCGGGCGTGAACGCTGCCTTGACCTTGGCCTTGGCCGCGTTGACGGCGGCATAGCGGGCCTGCTTGTCGGTGATCTTGTAGGCGGCGCGCAGGTCGTCTTCCGCCAGCTTCAGCATCTCGCCTTCAAGTTCGCCGAAGCTCGGCGGGGTGAAGTCGCGCGGCTCCTTGGCGGCGGCCTCGGCCAGCTTGATGATGGCTTCGATCACCGGCTGGAAGTGCTTGTGGCCGAACATGACGGCGCCGAGCATCAGTTCCTCGTCGAGTTCCTTGGCCTCCGATTCCACCATCAGCACGGCCTCGGCGGTGCCGGCCACGACCAGGTCGAGCTTGGATTCCGGCATTTCGTCGAGATGCGGGTTCAGCACATATTCGCCGTTGATGTAGCCGACGCGGGCGCCGCCGATCGGGCCCATGAAGGGCACGCCGGAAAGCGTCAGCGCCGCCGATGTGGCGACGATCGCCAGAATATCGGGATCGTTTTCGAGGTCGTGCTGGACGACGGTGACGACGACCTGGGTGTCGTTCTTGTAGCCGTCGGCGAAGAGCGGGCGGATCGGCCGGTCGATCAGGCGCGAAACCAAGGTTTCCTTTTCGCTCGGACGGCCCTCACGCTTGAAGAAACCACCGGGGATCTTGCCGGCGGCATAGGTCTTTTCCTGGTAGTTGACGGTCAACGGGAAGAAATCGAAGCCCGGCTTCGGTTCCTTGGCCGAGACGACTGTGGCCAGCACCACGGTCTCGCCGTAGGTGGCGAGCACGGCGCCGTCGGCCTGGCGCGCGATCTTGCCGGTTTCCAGAATGAGCGGACGTCCGCCCCACTCGATTTCGACTTTGTGATAGTTGAACATGTCCTGTCCTTCATATGCGGAAAGGGCCGCGCCACGACCATGCGGACGCTTCCCCTTTCCCGGCTTCCTTTTTTCGGGCAGCCACGGGCAAGACAGCGGGAGACTCGGCTCCAATCAATTCGGCTTCGGCCGATGTCGAGCGTCCTGCAATCCTGCCCCATGACCGTCCATGGGCGGTTTCGAGCAGCCCCCTTGCTGCCGGAAACCGATCGGCCGATCTTCTGGCCGACCAATGCGCGACCGGCGGACCCTCATCGAGAGCCCGCCGGTCGATTTCGTCAGCGGCGCAGACCGAGCTTTTCGATCAGCGTCTGATAGCGCGCGTCGTCCTTGCGCTTGAGATAGTCAAGCAGGCTGCGGCGCTGGGAGACGAGAGCGAGCAGGCCACGACGGGAATGGTTGTCCTTCTTGTGGTCCTTGAAGTGCTCGGTCAGGTTCTTGATGCGCTCCGAAAGGATGGCGACCTGCACCTCCGGCGACCCAGTGTCGCCCGCGACGGTGGCAAACTCGACCATCAATTCCTTCTTGCGTTCGGCAGTGATCGACATCGTGTTTTTCCTTTTTCGTTTGAGGAAACGGGACGCCCACGGCCGGGATGTCGTCCAGCGGAGGCCGATGACCACCGCGCGTCTCGGCGCGATGTTGCGGCGCATATACGGGAATTTCCCGCAAAAAGCCAGCCCGATTCCGCAAGCCGGCTTTTGCCGGCCCTTTGGTGCAGGCAAAGGGAGCGCAAAGGCGCTACAGCCACTTCTTCCATTTGAAATAGCCGAACAGGCCGAGCGCCACCACGAGCATGAAGGCCAGAGCCGACGGGTAGCCGTAATAGCTGCGCAGTTCGGGCATGTTCCAGGGCGAGACGTCGGGGTCGAAATTCATGCCCCAGACACCCACCAGGAAGGTCAGCGGAATGAAGATGGTGGAAACGATGGTCAGCAGGGAGATGATGTCGTTGGTGCGCGCCTGGCTGAGCGAAAGATGCATCTCCATCAGCCCGGTCAGCGTGTCGCGCTGGGTCTCCACCAGTTCGATCAGGCGATAGGCATGATCGAGGGTGTCGTTGAGGAACACCTTCGTCTCCGCCTTCACGAAGGGCTCGTCGTTGCGCACCAGCGCCGCCAGCGCGTCGCGCAGCGGCCACAGCACTCCCTTCAGCACGAGGATCTCGCGGCGCAGCCGGTGAAGCTTCTGCATCTGCTCCTGCAGCGGCACCCGCAGCATCTCCTCCTCGATCGCCTCCACCATGTCGCTCAGGCCTTCGATCGGCGCGAAGTAGCTGTCCACCACGGCATCGATGAGCGCATAGGCCAGATAGTCGCCGGCACGCGCCCGCAGCCGGCTCTGGTCCGTCGTCTGCACGCGGCGGCGCACCGGATCGAACGGATCGCCTTCGCGCTCCTGGAAGGTGATGACGAATTTCTCGCCGAAGAAGATGGATATCTGTTCGTAGCGGCGCGAGGCGGCATCGTCGATCATGCGCAGCACGACGAAGGCATGGTCGTCGAAGAAATCGACCTTCGGCCGCTGGCCGGCATTGACGACGTCCTCGATCGCCAGCGGATGCAGACCGAAGATCTTCCCGATTTCCTCGATCAGCGTGATATCCGCCAACCCCACGCAGTCCAGCCACATGACCGACCAGCGGTCGCTGTTGGCCACGATGTCGGCAAGCGTGGCGTTGCGGATGACCTTGCATTTGTCCGGCGCGATCAGCGTGAGGGACAGCTTCGTCGCCTGGGCTCCAGGGTCGGCGACCAGCGTGCCGGGCGAGGCGCCCACCGGGGGGCGGCGCTCCCTGCCGTGCCTGCGCTTGCCCGTTCCCTCGCCTTTAGCCATGCGCCCCGGCCCGCCTCAGCCGCCGAAGACGCGCTTGGGCTTGAACATGCCCTGCTCGATCGCGCCAATGGCCACCAGCCGGCCGCGCGCGGTGACGCAGGCTTCCTCCGCCTCTATCGGAGCGTCGCGGCCACGCACGACCACCGGATTGCCGAGACGGATGCGCGTGGCGGCATCGTCGTTGACGGCGACCTGCGGCAGGCATTCGAGGGCGGCGCCGGTATCGACCAGGAACGCATCGATCGCCTTGAAGCGTTCGGCGAACGGCATCGTCGGCGCCTCGTCGTCGGCCGGCCTGGGCGGCAGCGCCGCCTCCAGGTCCTCCAGCCTGACGAAATCCTCGGCCGTGAACGGATCGACCTCCGTGCGCCGAAGGCTGGCGACATGGCCGAAGCATTCGAGGTCGCGGCCCATGTCGCGGGCTATGCTGCGCACATAGGTGCCCTTGCCGCACTCGATCTCGAATTCCGTCTTGCCGGCATCGTGCGAGACGATGTCGAGACGGCCGATCTCGACCTCGCGGGCAGGGATGTCCACCGTCTCGCCTTCGCGAGCAAGGTCGTAGGCCCTCTCGCCGGCAATCTTGATGGCCGAGAACTGCGGCGGCGTCTGCATGATGACGCCGGTATATTTCGGCAGCAGCGCGCGCACCTCCTCCTCGGAGGGGCGCTTGTCGGAACTCTTCGTCACCGGGCCTTCCAGGTCGTCGGTCGAGCGCTCCTCGCCCCAGGCCACCGTGAAGCGGTAGACCTTGGCACCGTCCTGCACGTAGGGCACCGTCTTGGTGGCCTCGCCCAGGGCGATGGGCAGCATGCCCGACGCGAGCGGGTCCAGAGTGCCGGCATGGCCGGCCTTCTCGGCCTGGAACAGCCATTTGATCTTGGAGACTGCGTCGGTCGATCCCATGCCGACCGGCTTGTCCAGGATGAGCCAGCCGGAAATCGGCCGGCCTTTCTTCTTGCCGCGGCGCGCCACTATCTGCTGTCCTCGTCCTCTGTGCCGTCATCATGGCCAAGGTCGCGCGCGACTTCGGGCGAATGCAGCAATTCGTTGATCTTCTGGAAATTGTCGTAGCTGGTGTCCAGCCGGAAGCGGAATTCCGGCATGTATTTCATCTGGCTCAGCGCCGGCGACATGCGTCCGCGGATGAAGCGGGCATGACGGTTGAGCGCTGCCACCACCGCCGCATCGTCCTTCGCGCCAAGCGGGGCGACGAAGGCCGTGGCGATCTTGAGGTCCGGCGACATGCGCACCTCCGACACGGAGATCACCGTGGTCTCGATGAGGTCGTCGCGCACCTCGCCGCGCTGGAGCACGCTCGAGAGCGCATGGCGAACCTGCTCGCCGACGCGCAGCATGCGCTGGGAAGGTCCGGAATTCGGGGAACGGGACATGTTTCTCGATCCTGAAATCGTGCGGCGCGGGTTCGAACCGCACCGCATGTTCCACGGCTTACCGGGACGACCGGCCGGTCGCCCCGCAGTTATGGGTCAGGCGGGCGGGCCCTACAGCGTGCGCGTCACCATCTCGACGCGGAAGCACTCGATGACATCGCCCACCTGGATGTTCTCGTAGTTCTGGAAGGCCATGCCGCATTCCTGCCCGACGGGAACTTCCGGAACCTCGTCCTTGAAGCGCTTCAGGGTCTTGAGCGTGCCTTCGTGGATGACGACGTTGTCGCGGATCAGGCGCACGCCCGCACCGCGCTCCACCCTGCCCTCGGTGACGCGGCAGCCCGCGACCTTGCCGACCTTGGTGATGTGGAACACCTCCAGGATCTCGGCATTGCCCAGGAAGGTCTCGCGGCGTTCCGGCGACAGCATGCCCGACATAGCGTCCTTGATGTCGTCGATCAGGCTGTAGATCACGTTGTAGTAACGGATCTCGATGCCCGCCTGCTCCGCCGCATGGCGCGCCTGGGCGTTGGCACGCACGTTGAAGCCGATGATGACGGCGCCCGAGGTCTCGGCCAGCGATACGTCGGTTTCGGTGATGCCGCCGGCGCCCGAATGGACGATGCGCGCGCGCACCTCGTCGTTGCCGAGTTCCCCGAGCGCGACGTTGATCGCCTCGATCGAGCCCGACACGTCGCCCTTGATGACCAGCGGGAACTCCTTGAGCCCGGTGTTCTGCAACTGCGACATCATCTGTTCCAGCGAGCCGCGCTGGCCGGCATGCTTGGCGGCAGCCTTGTCGCGCGCCTTGCGCTGGCGGTACTCGGTGATCTCGCGGGCCCGGGCCTCGTTGTTGACGACGGCGAAGCGATCGCCTGCCCGCGGCGTGCCCTGCATGCCCAGGATCTCGACCGGCATCGCCGGGCCGGCTTCCGGCACCTGCTCGCCGCGGTCGTTGACCAGCGCGCGCACACGGCCCCATTCGCTGCCGGCCACCAGGATTTCCCCGGGCAGCAGCGTGCCGGTCTGCACCAGGACGGTGGCGACCGGGCCGCGGCCCTTGTCCAGTTGCGCCTCGATGACGACGCCTTCGGCCGTGCGGTCCGGATTGGCCTTGAGGTCGAGGATTTCGGCCTGCAGCAGGATCGCCTCCAGCAGCTTGTCGATGCCCTGGCCGGTCTTGGCCGACACCTCGACGTCGAGCACCTCGCCGCCCATCGATTCCACGAACACCTCGTGCTGCAGAAGCTGCGTGCGCACCTTCTGCGGATCGGCGCTCGGCTTGTCGACCTTGTTGATGGCAACGATGATCGGCACGCCGGCCGCCTTGGCGTGGCTGATGGACTCGATGGTCTGCGGCATCACGCTGTCGTCGGCAGCCACCACGAGCACGGCGATGTCGGTGGCCTGGGCGCCGCGGGCACGCATGGCGGTGAAGGCGGCGTGACCGGGCGTGTCGATGAAGGTGATCTTCTGGCCGTTCTGCTCCACCTGATAGGCGCCGATATGCTGGGTGATGCCGCCGGCCTCGCCGGACTGCACATTGGCGTGACGGATGGCGTCGAGCAGCGAGGTCTTGCCGTGGTCGACATGGCCCATGATGGTGACCACCGGCGGGCGCGTCACCAGGTCTTCAGCATTATCGGCGATGTCGAACAGCCCTTCCTCGATGTCGGATTCGGCGACCCGCTTGACGGTGTGGCCGAACTCGGTGGCCACCAATTCGGCCGTGTCGGCGTCGATGACGTCGCCCGGCTTCATGATCTGGCCCTGCTTCATGAAGAACTTCACCACGTCGACGGCGCGCTCGGACATGCGTTGCGCCAGTTCCTGGATGGTGATCGTCTCGGGAATCGTGACCTCGCGCACCACCTTCTCGCGCGGCTCCTGATGCATGGCGCGCTTGAACTTCTCCTGGCGGCGGCGCATGGCCGACAGCGAGCGCGCCCGGGCGTCGCCGTCCTCGGAGGACAGAGCGCTGTTCAGCGTCAGCTTGCCGCGACGGCGGTCGTCGTCGCCCTTGCCCTTGGCGGGACGGGCAACTTCCGGCGTCACGATGCGGCGCGGCGGCACCGGCGTGGCGGCGGCACGACCCGGACGCGGCTTGGACTGCGCGTCATCCTCGTCGGCGACCTGCTCGGCTGCCTGCGGCGCGCGGCGGCGGGCTTCCTCCTCGGCGCGGCGACGCGACTCGGCCTCGGCCTGGATGCGGGCTTCCTCCTCGGCCTGACGGCGCGCGGATTCCTCGCGCTCGCGCTTGCGGCGCTCCTCTTCCTCGGCGCGGCGCCTGGTTTCTTCCGCGGCGCGCTGCCGGTCCTCGGCCTCGCGGGCCTGCGACCCTTCGAGGGCGCGGCGCCGGGCTTCCATCTCTCCGCGCGACAATTCGTTCAGCACCATGCCGCCGCGTTCGGGCGCGGGAGGCGGGGCAGGACGGCGCGGCTCCGGGCGCGCGGCCGGGGCCGGCGCCGGCGCGGCAGCGGCGGGCGCAGCCGGACGGGGCGTGAAGACGGTTTGAGCCGTGGGCTCCGGCCGCTCGCCGGGCTTGACGAACTTGCGCTTTGTCTCGACCACGACCGACTTCGTGCGGCCATGCGAGAAGTTCTGGCGCACGGTGCTCTGCTCCACACCGGGGCGCTTCAGCGTCAGTGTCTTCTTCGGCGTCACGCTCAAAGTCTTGTCGTCACCCGATTTCGTATCGCTCATTCCACATCCTCTGCGGCGTCGTCTGCGCCGGCAACGGCCGCAAGCATTGCCAGATCGTCCGGGGAACCGCCCCGGTATCGGTCGAGCGCAACCATGCGCCTCAGGACCGCCTTGCCCGCGTCACCCGCGAGAACGGCAGCATGTATCACATTTGTGCCCCCCAATGCCAAACCCAATTCAGCTTCGGCAAAAAGTTTGTAGGCGGGAATGGCGGGCCCTCCCAGATGCACCGTGGCCCGGCGCGCCTGGGTTATCTTGCGCACCCCGTCCTCGGCACCCTCGAAGGCATGCAGCACCAGGATGGCCTTGCCCGAGCGCACGGCGGCCTCGACCTTGGCCGCGCCCATGGCCACCATGCCGGCCTTGCGCCCCAGGCCGAGCGACCCGAGGGCCGCTCTGGCCAGCAGGGCATCGACCATGGCACCGAGATCGGGAGGCACGGCCACCTGCCGCTTGAAGGCACGCGCAAAGTGCCCCTTGGCGGCGGCCTTGTCCACATATAGGCGCTGGGAGGTCACCCAGCAACCGCGGCCCGGCAGGTTTCGCTTGAGGTCCGGAACGACGGCCGAATCGGGGCCGACGACGAAACGGATCAGATCATCCGGTTCGGCAGTCTCTCTCGTGACGATGCAGGTCCGATCGTTCATGACGGGCGATGGCTCCGGCGGGGCTCACGTCACTCACCGACGGCGGCTTCAGCATGCCCGGCTTCGGCATGCGCGGCTTCGTCGGCTTCCGCTTCGGCGTCGGCTTCCTCCTCGGAGATCCAGCCGGCCCTGACGCGGGCGGCCAGCACCATCTGTTCGGCTTCGGCGCGCGAGACGCCATGCTCGGCCAACACGCCGGGAAACACCTTGGTCTCGCCGTCCTTGCGCTCCTTCCAGCCGACCAGGTCGTCCACCGCGTAGCCGGCGAAGTCCTCGACCGTCTTCACGCCATCCTGGCCCAGCGCCACCATCATGGCGGTGGTGACGCCGGGAATCTCGCGCAGCTCGTCCTGAACGCCGAGTTCCCTGCGCTTGGCGTCGTGCTCGGCCTCGATCTTCTCCAGATATTCGCGGGCGCGGGTCTGGATCTCCTCGGCGGTGTCCTCGTCGAAGCCGTCGATCGACGAAATCTCGCCGGGCTCGACATAGGCCACTTCCTCGACGCTGGTGAAACCTTCGGAGGCCAGCACCTGGCCGACCATCTCGTCCACGTCCAGCGCTTCCATGAACAGGTTGGAGCGCTCAACGAACTCCTTGTGGCGGCGCTCGCTCTCCTCCTGCTCGGTCAGGATGTCGATATCCCAGCCGGTGAGCTGCGAGGCCAGGCGCACGTTCTGGCCGCGGCGACCGATGGCCAGCGAAAGCTGGTCGTCAGGCACCACCACCTCGATGCGCTCGGCATCTTCGTCCAGGACCACCTTGGCGACTTCGGCCGGCTGCAAGGCATTGACGATGAAGGAGGCGGCCGAGGGCGACCACGGGATGATGTCGATCTTCTCGCCCTGCAACTCGCCCACCACGGCCTGCACGCGCGAACCGCGCATGCCCACGCAGGCGCCCACGGGGTCGATGGAGGAGTCGCGCGAGATCACGGCGATCTTGGCGCGCGAGCCCGGGTCGCGGGCCACCGACTTGATCTCGATGATGCCGTCGTAGATTTCCGGCACCTCCATCGTGAACAGCTTGGCCATGAACTGCGGATGGGTGCGCGACAGGAAGATCTGCGGGCCGCGCTGCTCGCGGCGCACGTCGTAGACATAGGCGCGCACGCGGTCGCCATACTTGTAGTTCTCGCGCGGGATCAGCTCGTCGCGGCGGATGATGGCCTCGCCGCGGCCGAGGTTGACGATGACGTTGCCGTATTCGACACGCTTGACCGTGCCGTTGACGATCTCGCCGATGCGGTCCTTGTATTCGTCAAACTGGCGGTCGCGCTCGGCCTCGCGCACTTTCTGAACGATGACCTGCTTGGCGGACTGGGCTGCGATCCGGCCGAAATCCATCGGCGGAAGCTGCTCGGCGATGAAGTCGCCGACCTGCGCGTCGGGATTGCGCTCGCGGGCGGAGGACAGCGCGATCTGCGTGGCATAGTCCTCGACGGTCTCGACCACCTCCATCAGCCGCTGCAGCTTCATCTCGCCGGTGTTCGGGTTGATGTCGGCGCGGATGTTGGTCTCCTGGCCGTAGCGCGAGCGCGCCGCCTTCTGGATGGCGTCGGCCATGGCGGCGATGACGATCGACTTGTCGATCGACTTCTCGCGCGCGACCGCATCGGCGATCTGCAAGAGTTCGAGCCTGTTGGCGCTTACAACCATTTTAGTCTCCCTGAACGGAACCGCCGCCTCGCGGCAATCGTCCGATCAATCTTCAGCTTCGTTTTCGTCTGCTTCGTCTTCGGCTTCCACGCCGTCATCTTCGGCGCGACGCTTCTTCGCTTCCTTGCGAGCCCTGTTGTCCTTCGACAGCGCGTCGCGGATGAGATCGTCGGTGAGGATCAGCCGCGCCTCGGCGATGGCGTCGTAAGGCACCCGCACCGTCGGCTCCTCGCCATAGGCGGCCTGGTCGCGCTGGATCAGCACGCCATCGGCGTCGGCCTCGGCGATCCGGCCCTTGAAGCGCTTGCGCTCGGCCACCAGCGTGCTGGTCTCCATCTTCACCAGATGCCCGACCCAGTCGGAGAAGTCCGACCTGCGCACCAGCGGCCGGTCGATGCCGGGAGACGACACTTCCAGATGATAGGCCTTCTCGATCGGATCGTCGACATCCAGCGCCGGCGAGATCGCGCGGCTGACCTCCTCGCAATCCTCGACGGTCATGGTGCCGTCCTCGCGCTCGGCCATGATCTGCAGCGTCAGCCCGTTCTGCCCGGACAGCCGCACGCGCACCAGCCGGAAACCCATGCCCTTGAGCACGGGCTGCACGATCATGGCGATGCGCGCATCGATGCCGCTCTCGCGGATGATGCGATCGTCGCCGTCCGTCCCGCCCAAGCTCGTCGTCATGCGCTTACCGTCGCTCGCCGTCTGCGGCCGGCTGGAAACAAAAAAGAGCGGGACCGGATGGACCCACTCTTCGTCATGCCGACCAAGAATTTGCAAGCTACATAAACCAGTGGCCCATGGTTTTCAAGTGCCGCGCCGCGATCCGGCTTCACGATTGGCAATCGGCGACCTGCGCCCGCCGCATGGCTGCCCTGCCCCCACCCCGCTGGCAGCGGGACGGCGGGATCCTTATCTATGGTGCAGCGCAACATACGGAGAGGTATACCATGTCCAGCCGCGACCAGTCTTCCCGGCTTTACAGGGCGTTTCAACTTTTTGCCGATGCGGCCGCAGTCTCCGCCGCAGTGGATGCGCGCCGCCAGCCGCCTGCCGGCGCGCTGACCAGGCTCGGCATCGACCCTGAAGCCTTCGGCCGCATCCGCCGGTTCTGAGCCGGCGGCGCCCGTCAGTCCTCGTCGGCGGCGAGTTGCGCCAACACCTTGCCGCGGCCGCGTGCCCGCAGCACCAGGGGCACGATCACGGCGGCTGCCGCAAGCAGCAGCAGCACGATGCAAATCGGCGAATTCACCAGCACCGTCGGGTCGCCCTGGCTGATGGCGAGCGCGCGGCGCAATTGCTGCTCTGCGAGCGGCCCGAGAATCAGGCCCACCACCACCGGCGCGATCGGGTAGCCGAACAGCCGCAACAGGTAGCCCAGCACGCCGAAGGCCAGCAGCATGCCCAGTTCGAACACCGATGGGTTGGCGCCGATGGTGCCGAGCGTGGCGAAGACCAGGATGCCGGCATAGAGCCATGGCTGCGGAATGGAAAGCAGCCGTACCCAAAGGCCGATCAGCGGCAGGTTGAGCACCAGCAGCATGAAATTGGCCACCAGCAGGCTAGCGATCAGGCCCCAGACGAGCGAGGAATTGTTGGTGAACAACAGCGGCCCCGGCTGCAGGCCGAACTGCTGGAAGCCGGCCAGCATGATGGCCGCGGTCGCCGTGGTCGGCAGGCCGAGGGTCAGCAGAGGCACCAGCGTGCCGGCGGCCGAGGCGTTGTTGGCGGCCTCCGGCCCCGCCACGCCCTCGATGGCGCCGTGGCCAAACTCCTCCGGCTTGGAGGCAAGCTGCCTTTCCACCGAATAGGACAGGAAGGTGCCGATCTCGGCCCCGCCGGCAGGCATGGCGCCGATGGGGAAGCCGATCGCCGTGCCGCGCAGCCACGGCTTCCACGAACGGGCCCAGTCTTCCCTGTTCATCCACACCGAGCCCCTGACCGGCTCGATGCGTTCCCCGCCGCCGCTTCGGGAAGCGGCCACGTTCAGCGTCTCGCCGATGGCGAACAGGGCCACCGCCAGCGTGGTCACCTCGATGCCGTCGAGCAGGTCGGGAATGCCGAACACGAGCCGTGCCTGGCCGGTCTGCAGGTCGATGCCGATCAGGCCCAGCGCCAGCCCGATGAACAGCGCGGTCAGGCCGCGCAGCGTCGAATCGCCGAAGGCCGCCGAAACGGTCATGAAGGCCAGCACCATCAGCGCGAAATATTCGGCCGGCCCGAAGGAGAGCGCGAATTTCACGATCCAGGGGGCGATCAGCGCCAGTCCCATCGTGGCGATCAGGCCGGCGACGAAGGAGCCGATCGCCGAGGTCGCCAGCGCCGGGCCGCCCCTGCCCTTGCGCGCCATCTTGTTGCCTTCCAGCGCGGTGACGATGGAAGCGCTTTCCCCCGGCGTGTTGAGCAGGATGGAGGTGGTGGACCCGCCATACATGCCGCCATAGTAGATGCCGGCGAACATGATGAGGGAGCCGGCGGGATCGAGCTTGTAGGTGACCGGCAGCAGCAGCGCCACGGTCAGCGCCGGGCCGATGCCGGGCAGCACGCCGACCGCGGTGCCGAGCGTGACGCCGATCAGCGCATAGATCAGATTGGCCGGCTCCAGCGCGACAAGGAAACCGTGTGCCAGAAGGGCGAATGTTTCCATGCCCTTACCCTTTCGCGATTACACCAGTCGCTCCAGCGGCCCCGCCGGCAGCGACAATTGCAGGCCCTTGGCGAAGATCACCCACAGGACGAAGGACAGCACGATGCCGACTGGCACGGTCAGCCACAGCGGCCCGCGCCCGAAGCCGCGCGCGGTGGCCGCGAACAGCAGCCCCGTGGCGATGGAGAAGCCGGCCGCATGCAGCAGCAGCATCTGCGCGGCGAGCCCGCCGACGATCCATACGACGGGTCCGACCTTCTGCGGCTCGCGCTCGGGAAAGTCGCCGCGCAGCGCCGCAAAGGCGGTCCAGACGGCCAGGGCGAACAGCACCGCCGCGATCGCATAGGGGAACGCGGTGGGGCCGACGCGCGAATAGGCGCCGGCGCCGCCCATGCTGGCGGTGCTCCAGGCGATGACGACCGCCACCGCGGCCAGCGCGGCCGCGATGACCAGCGCCGGCCGGTCGGGGCCGCGCCGGGCCGGCGACGGGCCGTCCGCGCTCACTTGATCAGCCCGACATCTTTCAGGATGCTGGTGGTGGAAGAGACGTCCTCGGCGAGTTGCGCCTTGAAATCGTCGCCGGCCAGATAGGTGTCGGCCCAGCCCTTTGCGGAGAGCGCATCCTGCCACGACTTCGACTTCACCATCTTTTCGATGTCGGCGCCGATGGCCGCCTTCTGCTCGTCGCTGATGCCGGGCGCGGCCGCGATCATGCGCCAGTTCTGGATCGCCACGTCGACACCGCCTTCCTTGAAGGTCGGCGCGTCGATGTCGGCGACACGCTCCTCGCTGGAGATGCCGATCATGCGCAACTGACCCGCCTTGATCTGCGATTCGAACTCGCCATAGCCGGAAATGCCCACGGTGACCTGGCCGCCGAGGATGGCCGCCAGCGCCTCGCCGCCGCCGGCAAAGGCGATGTAGTTGACCTTGGTCGGATCGACGCCGACCGCCTTGGCGATCAGCCCGGCGGTGATGTGATCGGTGCCGCCGGCCGAGCCGCCGCCCCAGGAGACCGAGCCGGGATCGGCCTTGAGCTTCTCCACCAGCCCGGCCATGTCCTTGATGTCGGAGGCGGCGGGCACGACCAGCGCCTCGTATTCGCCGGTGAGACGGGCGATCGGCGTCACCTGGTCGAGGGTCACCGGCGAAGCGTTGGTGAGGATGGCCCCCACCATGACGTAACCGCCGACGATGAGCTGGGACGCATCGCCCTTGGCCTGGTTGACGAACTGCGCAAGGCCGATCGTGCCGCCGGCGCCCGGCACGTTGTTGACCTGCACATTGTCGGCGATCTTCTCGTCCTGCAGCACGGTCTGCATGGTGCGCGCCGTCTGATCCCAGCCGCCGCCGGGTGCGGCAGGCGCCATGATCTTGTATTCGGCGGCAAAGGCGTTGCCAGCCGCCAGCATGGCGACAGCGGCGACGGTGAACAGCAGCTTGCGCATCGAGTTTTTCCTCCTCCGGTACAATCTTTCCTCGCCTGCGGATGCAGGCGGTGCGCGGCGTTCTGACACGCCGTCATTCTTCCGCGGCGCCTCGGGAAAACCGGGCGCGCGGTCAAACCACAGATAAGCGTTGGCTGCGACAGCTTGTCAACCGCGCCCGCTGGCATTGCACAAAAGGCGTCCGCCGGCCGGCCGGTCAGGATCTCGCGAAGGAAAGATAGGCCGGGCGGCGGCCTTCGCGCACGGCCTTGGCCTCATAGCGGGTGCCGGGCCAGCCTTCATAGGGCCGATGCCAGTCGTCCGCCTGTCCGGCCTGCCATTCGAAGGCGCCGTGGGCACGGCAATGCAGCAGGGTCCAGTTGATGTAGCTGTCGATGTCGGACGCGAACCGGAAGCGGCCGCCGCGCTTCAGCGCACGCGCGAAGCGGTCGAGATTGGCCTGACCGACGAAGCGCCGCTTCCAGTGCCGCTTCTTGGGCCACGGATCGGGATAGAGCAGGTCGATGCCGGCAAGCGAGGCCGGCGGCAGCCAGTCCAGCAGGCGCACGGCATCGTCGTCATAGACGCGCAGGTTGGGGAGCGGCCTGTCGGCCAGCGCTTTCATCAGCTTGGCCATGCCGTTGACGAAGGGCTCAACGCCGATGAAGCCGACATCGGGATGCGCGGCCGCTTCATGCAGGAGATGCTCGCCGCCGCCGAAGCCGATTTCGAGCCGTACCTGCGAGACCTGCGCCGGGAACAGTCCGGCCAGATCGGCTGGCGGCGCGACAGAGAGGTCGACGCCATAACGGGCAAGGCCCGCCTCCAGCGCCGCCGCCTGCTGCGGGCGTATCGTCTTGCCGTGCCGCCGGCCGAAGAAAGCCTCGCTCGACCGGCTGCGCCTCGTCTCGGATGTCATGACCCTTTGCCGTCAGGCGGCCAGCGCCTCTCTGCGCGAGACCGCATCCCTGATCGCCTTGACCAGGTCGGTCCTCTCCCAGGAGAAGGAACCGTCGCGGCCCGGCTTGCGGCCGAAATGGCCGTAGGCGGTGGTCTTGGCATAGATCGGGCGGTTGAGGTCGAGATGCCGGCGGATGCCGCTGGGCGAAAGGTCCATCACCTCGCGCAGGGCTTCCTCCAGCGTGGCCGCGTTGACCTTGCCGGTGCCGTGCAGGTCGACATAGACCGACAGCGGCTGGGCCACGCCGATGGCATAGGAAAGCTGGATGGTGCAACGGTCAGCGAGCTTGGCCGCCACCACGTTCTTGGCCAGATAGCGCGCCGCATAGGCGGCCGAGCGGTCGACCTTCGTGGTGTCCTTGCCGGAGAAGGCGCCGCCGCCGTGCGGGGCCGCGCCGCCATAGGTGTCGACGATGATCTTGCGGCCGGTCAGGCCGGCGTCGCCGTCCGGGCCGCCGATGACGAACTTGCCGGTGGGGTTGACGTACCAGTTGCAGTCAGGCGCGATTTCGAGATCGCCCAGCGCCTCGCGGATATAGGGCTCGACCACCTGGCGCACCTTCTTCGAATCCCAGCTTTCGTCGAGATGCTGGGTGGAAAGCACGATCTGGGTGACTTCCGCGGCCTTGCCGTCGACATAGCGCACGGTGACCTGGCTCTTGGCGTCGGGACCGAGCTTGGCGACCTCGCCCTCGCCCTTGTGGCGGGCGGCGGCCAGAAGCTCGAGGATCTTGTGACTGTAGTAGATCGGCGCCGGCATCAGGTCCGGCGTCTCGCGGCAGGCATAGCCGAACATGATGCCCTGGTCGCCCGCGCCTTCCTCGCCCTGGCGGTCGGCGGCGTTGTCGACCCCCTGGCCGATGTCGGGCGACTGGCCGTGCAGCAGCACGTCGATCCTGACCGTCTTCCAGTGGAAGCCTTGCTGTTCGTAGCCGATCTCGCGAATCGCCTTGCGCGCCACGGAGCGGAACTTGGACGGGTTGACGACGGGATGGCCGCTCGCGTCCTTGACGACGTTGCCGTCCTTGTCCTTCTTCAGCAGCGTTTCCGGAACGCGGACCTCGCCGGCGATGATGACGCGGTTGGTGGTGGCCAGCGTCTCGCAGGCGACACGCACCTTCCAGGGGTCCATGCCGGTCTTGCGCGCCTCGCGGTAGACGAGGTCGACGATCTCGTCGGAAATGCGGTCGCAGACCTTGTCGGGATGGCCCTCGGAAACGGACTCCGAAGTGAAGAGATAGTTATGCCGCGTCACGGGTGTCCCCTCTTGAAAGCGATCGGCCACCGGCCGATCCTGGCGCGAAACGTGTAGCCATGCGGCGCCACTCTCGTCAAGCCGGGCGCCCGGACGCCGGGTTCAAATCCCGGCCGGCCCGGAAAGATTCTTCTTCCGCACCGCCCGCACACGGCAAGTGCTGCCCGGGGACATCGGCCTCGGCGCAACGGGCCGCCCGGGCCCCAAGGCCGCGCAGGAAGGAAATTCTTTCAACCTGCTCCCTCGTCGGAAAGGGATTTCACCAGGTCGATGATGCGGCGGCGCACCTTGGGGTCCGCGATCCTGACGAAGGCGCGGTTGAGCTGCACCCCCTCGGTCGTGGAGCAGAATTCGGCGGCATAGGCCATGGAACTGTCCTCGGCGAAGCCGCGGTTCGCGGACGCTTCCTGGCCCGGCGCGTCCTCGAAGAAGAAGGCCACCGGAACGCCCAAGATGGAGGCGATGGCCTGCAGGCGGCTGGCGCCTACCCTGTTGGTTCCCTTCTCGTATTTCTGGATCTGCTGGAACGTTATGCCAAGGCTCTCGCCCAATTTTTCCTGGCTCATGCCGAGCATGTTGCGTCGAAGGCGGATGCGGCTCCCAACGTGCGTGTCGATCGGATTCGGTTTCTTCTTGTTGTCTTCAGCCATGTTTTCCTCGCCGAATTGTTCCGGCTTTTCTGCTTTTTTTGGGCTCGAACGAAAGGCGACGGCCACTAATCGTGCGAATGGCCGCCGTCCCACCCCCGTATCAAGCGGCTAGAATATGAATTTCTAATATATGGGCTGTCAATTCGCCCGCAGCCTCGTTGTGGCGATCGCGATCAGCGACGTTGCGACGAGAAGGATAATGACGACAAAGCCGTTGGTGGTTCGTTGACCGGCCGAAACGGTGTCCTGCCTCCAGATCGGCAAACGCACATCGATCACCCCCCTCGCGTTGATCGCCAAGGCATCGACAACCCGCCCGCGTGGGTCGACCACCGCGGATATGCCGTTGTTGGCCACCCGCAGCAGCGGCAGTCCATTTTCCGCAGCGCGGACCTGCGCCTGCCGAAAATGCTGATACGGGCCCGGCGTGTCGCCGAACCATGCGTCGTTCGTGACGTTCACAATAAGCTCACTTGACGCTACGTCAACTCCCACCAATTGGGGAAAGATGACTTCATAACAGATGAACAGCGCAGCCTGGATACTACCCGGAATTGTTATCGGATGGCGACTGCTACCCGCTGAAAGCGACATAGGGCCGGCGACGAACTGGTCGATGCCGAGGCGCGAAAACAGGTCATCGAAAGGCAGATACTCGCCGAAGGGAACCAGATGCACCTTGTCGACGGCATCGACGATCTCGCCCTGATCGTTGATGGCAACGACGGAATTGTAGTAGCGGGCGTCTCCGCCGGCGGTCGCCGGCCCCTCCTCGCGGATGGCGCCGGCAAGCAGCATCTGGCCGTCGGTGAGCATGTCGCCGATGGCCGTCAGCGCGTCCGGCCGCTCCGTGAACAGGAACGGCACCGCCGTTTCCGGCCACAGGATGAGTTGCGGCTTCTCATGCCCCTTTTGCGGCGGCTCGGAGGACATCGCCAGCATGGTGGCGAAGATGCGGTCGCGCACCGAGGCGTCCCATTTCTCAGACAGGTCCACCGAGGGCTGGACGATGCGCAGGTCGAGGTGGCGCGATGCCGGCGGCTCCGGCGCGGCGAGCCGGACATAGCCGAAGCCGAGGTCGGCCGCCACAAGCAACGCGGCAAGAGCCGCGCCGGCCCATATGTGCCGGCGTCCGGCCAGCAGGGCGGGCATGGCGAAAACGAAGACGGCCAGCGCGTTCATGCCGTTCATGCCGATCACGGAAACGGCCTGCATCATCAGCGGCACCGGCATGGCGGCGTAGCCGATCGCGTTCCAGGGGAAGCCTGTGAACAGGAAGCCGCGCAGCCACTCGGCAAGCGCGAAACCGAAGGCGGTGGCGGCGATGCGGCCGATGCCGTCGCTCCACATCAGCCGCGCGACCGCGGTGGCGAAGCCATAGAAGAAGGCCAGCACCAGGGGAATGCCCACGATCGCCAGCGGCATCGCCCAGGCGAAGCTGTCGGCCTCGACCAGCAGCGCGCCGCCGATCCACCACAGGCCGGCCAGGAAATAGCCGAAGCCGAACCACCAGCCCACCGCAAAGGCCGGTTTCAGCCGTCCGAGCGGCCCGGCACCGGCCTCGCCGGCGGCGCCGTCGAGCAGCAGGACCAGCACGGGAAAGGAAAGGAAGCAGGCGGCGAAGAAGTCGTAGGGAGCCTGCCCCAAAACGGCCAGCGCGCCGGCCAGGAAGGCAACCAGCGCGCGGCGCCAACCCCACAGTAGAATTATCCGGCCGGCAAGGCGCTGCATGAAACCGTCCGATCAACGCGAATCGACGGCAAACGTATCAGCCCCGAGTCCACGCGCCAAATGCACTCGCACATCAAGCGTCACCGTTATGCGCATCGAGAAAGAAGGCGCGCGTTCCCTCATCGGCCGGGTAGAAGCATTCCAGCGCGATTTCCGCCAAGGTGACGTCCGTGGCGGTGCCGAAAACGGTGGTGGTCGACAAGAGCGACAGCGGGACGCCGGAAGAAGGATCGCGTAGCCGCAGCGGCACTGCCACCGGGCTCGGCGCTCTTGGCGGCGTCCTGCCTGCGCGAAATGGCAGCGCGGCCAGTTCCGAATGAAGCGCGGCCAGCCGCGCATCGCCGGAGGCTTCCACCTGCAGCCGCAGGCGCTCCAGCAGATGATGACGCCATTCGCCGAGATTGTCGATGCGCGGCGCGAGTCCGTCGGGATGCAGACTCAGCCGCAGCACGTTCACCGGCGGCACCAGCAGCGCCGCCGAAACCCCTTCCAGCAGGGCCGCGACCGCCTCGTTGGCGGCGATCAACTCCCAATGCGCATTCACCGCCAGGGCGGGGAACGGCGCATGGCCGGCGAGGACGGCGTCCAGCACCGCGCGCACACCGCTCATGTCGGGAGCATCGAGCGAAAGTTCCCCATGGGCGGGCGCGAACCCGCCGGCCAGAAGCAGCCGGTTGCGCGCGCGAAGCGGCATGCCGAGTTGTTCGGCCAGCCGCACCAGCATCTCGCGGCTTGCGCTGGCTCGTCCCGTTTCGACAAAGGAAAGGTGGCGCGTCGAGACACCCGCTTCCCCGGCGAGATCGAGTTGACTGTAGCGACGTCTCTGGCGCCACGCGCGCAGAAGGTCGCCAACGGATTCGGCAGTCGTCGTCATGGCCGGAACTGTACCGCGCAAAAATCCCGATGGCATTACCTCACAGGTAATCGAACCGGCGCAGCAGAGCCGGCATGGTCAAGCGGTACCTCAACAAGGAGAACCTTCATGACGCATCCGTCACCTCTGGCAATCGCCGAAACCTATCTCGCCGCCTGGAACGAGGCGGACGACACCAGACGCAAGGCCGCCATCGCCGGCAACTGGTCCGCCTCGGCGCGCTATGCCGACCCGCTCATGTCGGGCGAAGGGCGCGACGGCATCGCCGCCATGATCTCCGGGGCGCGTGCCCAATTTCCAGGCCACAGCTTCGCCCTGCGCGGTACGCCGGACGGCCACGGTGCGTGGGTCCGCTTTTCCTGGGATCTCGCGCCGGAAAACGGCAAGGCGGTCGCCGGCGGCACCGACATGGTCAGGCTGGATGGGGCCGGCCGCATCGAAAGCGTGATCGGTTTCCTGGACTTCGCTCCGTCAGCCTGACGAATTGGCGATGGGACCGCGGCAGGCGCGGTCCCCATTGCCTAGGCCTGCTCCGCGCGGGTGGCCGCGCGGCGGCGGCCGGCCTTCTGGCTTTCCACGATGCGCACGCGTTTGACGCGGCGCGGGTCGGCGTCGAGCACATGGAACTCGAAACCGGGAATGGCCTGCACCACCTCGCCGCGCGCGGGAACGCGGCCCAGCGTGTTGAAGATCATGCCGCCGATGGTGTCGACGGATTCGCCGTGCTCGCCGGCGGCGAAGTCCTCGCCGATCATCTTGGCCACGTCGTCGATCTCGGCCTTGCCGTCGACCACGAACACGCCGTCGCCGGTGCGGGTGATCATGGGCTCGTCGTCGTCGTGCTCGTCCTCGATGTCGCCGACCACCATCTCCACGATGTCCTCCAGCGACACCAGCCCGTCGGTGCCGCCATATTCGTCGATGACCAGCGCCATCTGTGTGCGGGTGGCCTGCATGCGGCCCATCAGGTCGGAAGCCAGCATGGAAGGCGGCACGAACAGCACCGGGCGGATGAGGTCGAGTTCGCCGATGGTGCGCGAAAGATCGACGCGGGTCAGGTCGAGCACGGCCGCGGCCGGCGCCTTGCGCGTGGCGCGGCCCTTCTTGACGCGGGCGACGCGATTGATGTGGGCCAGCACGTCGCGGATGTGGACCATGCCGCGCGGGTCGTCCAGCGTCTCGGCATAGACCGGCATGCGCGAATGGCCGGAGGATTCGAACACGCCCAGCAGATCGGCCAGCTTGGTGCCGATCTCCACCGCCTGGATGTCGGCGCGCGGCACCATCACGTCCTCGACGCGCACCTCACGCAGCCTCAGGATGTTGTTGAGCATGGCGCGCTCGCCCGGCGAGAAGGAACCGGCGCCGCCTTCCGTCTCGGCCAGCGCGTCGACGATCTCCTCGCGCAGGCTGGTGCCGTTGCGGTGCCGGAACAGGCCGAGCACGCGTCCGAACAGGGAGGGTCCGGCGGAAGACGGCTCGGGCGCCGCCGCGCCGGACTGGGTACTCGAACTCGGGTCTTCTTCAGGCTTCGCGGAAGCCTTTGGCATGCTGCCGGCGTCCGTATGGGCGGCAGACTCTGGTTTCTCGGTCATCTCGGTCCGGTTGGTTTCTGACGGTTAGTTACGCATAGGGATCGGGAATGGCAAGCCTGGCCAGCGCGGCGCGCTCGAGCGCCTCCATTTCCTCCGCCTGCGGATCGGTCTCGTGGTCGTGGCCGAGCAGGTGCAACAGGCCATGCACCACCAGATGGATGATATGGTTCTCGACGGGCTTGCCTTCCAGTGCCGCCTCGCGCGTCACGGTCTCGGCGGCCAGCACGATGTCGCCCAGCATGGGCGGAAGCGCCTCGCTCCGCGCGACCGCAAATGCCGGAAAGGACAGGACATTCGTCGGCTTGTCCTTGTCGCGCCAGTCCGCGTTCAGCTTTCGGATCGCGGCGTCGTCGCAAAAGACCACGCTCAGTTCCGAGCGGCCGCCATGGAAGGCCCCGACCTCGGCGAAGACGGCGGCGGCGGCACGGTCGACCAGCTCGGCCAGCCTTTCCTGCGGCGGCCATTCGCCCGCCTCGACAGAAAGGTCGATGTCGAGCGGGGCGGCAAGAAGTATTTGCCCGTTTGTCATCGGCGACGTTTCAGACAGCGGTCGTCATCCTTCCACGCCCAGCCCGCGGGCCACCTTGCCGTCGCGGTCGTAGGCCTTGACAATCTCGGCCACCAGCGGATGGCGCACCACGTCGCCGTCGTTGAAGCGCACGGTGACGACGCCGGGCACCCCGTCCAGTATGCGCAGCGCCTCCACCAGGCCGGAGCGCGTGTTGGGCGGCAGGTCGATCTGGGTCGGGTCGCCGGTGACGATCATGCGCGAATTCTCGCCGAGCCGGGTCAGGAACATTTTCATCTGCATGGGCGTGGTATTCTGCGCCTCGTCCAGGATGACGGCGGCGTGCGCCAGCGTGCGCCCGCGCATGAAGGCCAGCGGCGCGATCTCGATGACGCCGGCGCCGATGGCACGCTCGACCTTGTCGCCCGGCATCATGTCGTAGAGCGCGTCATAGAGCGGGCGCAGATAGGGATCGACCTTCTCCTTCATGTCGCCGGGCAGGAAGCCCAGCCGTTCGCCCGCTTCGACCGCCGGACGCGACAGGATGATGCGTTCCACCATGCCGCGCTCCAGAAGCATGGCGGCATGCGCCACCGCCAGATAGGTCTTGCCGGTGCCGGCCGGGCCGATGCCGAAGACAAGCTCGGAGCGCTCCAAGGCGCGCATATAAGCGTCCTGATTGAGGGAGCGCGCGTAGATGGTCTTCTTGCGGGTGGAGATCTGTGCGGCCGCCACGCGGCCCTTGCGCTCCAGCGTCGGCAAGGTGAGCTGGTCGTCGGCGGCCACCGCCATGCGGATGGCGCCGTCCACGTCGGACTGGCCGATGTCCGCCCCTTTCTGGAGAATGTCGTAGAGGCTGTCCAGCGCCCGGCGCGCCTGCTCGGCCGCGCCCGGATCGCCCTTGATGGTCAACTGGTTGCCGCGCGAGCGAATATCGACGCCGAGCTTCTGCTCCAGCCGCGCCAAGTTCTCGTCGAACTGGCCGTAAAGGGCGCTGGCCAGCTTGTTGTTGTCGAAGGTCAGTACGATATGCGCCATGTCCGAGGCCCCGGAGGGGGCGGTGATCTTCAGATCGGCAGCGCTCAAGCGTCTCTCCTTTCGGGTGCCGGCCTCATGCCGGCTCCGCAAACAGGCTGTTCTGGCCGGTACCTGTGATTCGCACCTCGATAATCTCACCGATTCCGCCGGCCTTTTCATCAACAATCACAGGCTGCAGCCAGGGCGATCGCCCGACCCGCTGGCCGGCCCGGCGGCCTGGCTTCTCGATCAGCGTCGACATCGTCCTGCCGGCCATTGAAACCGTGAAAGCGTGCTGTTGTTCCACGATCAGCGCCTGCAGCCGCTGAAGGCGCTCGTCCTTGACCGCTTCTTCGACATGGCCGTCCATCTCGGCTCCCGGCGTGCCCGGGCGCGGCGAATATTTGAAGGAGAAGGCCGAGGCGTAGCCCACCTGGCGCACCATCTCCATCGTCGCCTCGAAATCGGCGTCGGTCTCGCCCGGGAAGCCGACGATGAAGTCGCCCGACATGGCGATGTCGGCGCGCGCGGCGCGGATGCGTTCGATGAGCCGCAGATAGTCGGCCGCCTTGTGGCGGCGGTTCATGGCCTTGAGGATGCGGTCGGAGCCGGACTGCACCGGCAGGTGCAGATAGGGCATCAGCGACGGCAGGTCGCGATGGGCCTCGATCAGCTCGTCGTCCATGTCGCGCGGATGGCTGGTGGTGTAGCGCAGCCGCGCCAGGCCGGGAATTTCCGCCAGCCGGAACAGCAGCCGGCCAAGCCCCCATTCGCTGCCGTCGGGGCCCTCGCCGTGCCAGGCGTTGACGTTCTGGCCGAGCAGGGTGACCTCGCGCACACCGGCCTCGGCCAGCCGCTCGGCCTCCGCCACGATCTGCGCGACGGAACGCGACACTTCCGAGCCGCGCGTATAGGGCACCACGCAGAAGGTGCAGAACTTGTCGCAGCCTTCCTGCACGGTGAGGAAGGCGGTGAAGCCGCGCCTTGCCACCTGCGCCGCCTTCTGGGCGGGCAGATGCGCGAACTTGTCCTCGATGGCGTAGTCGGTCTCGACCACCTTGCCGCCGCCGCGCACCCGGGCCAGCACGTCCGGCAGGCGGTGGTAGGTCTGCGGACCGACCACAAGGTCGACCGCCGGCGCGCGGCGGATGATCTCGCGCCCCTCGGCCTGCGCCACGCAGCCGGTGACGCCGATGACCGTTTCGCGTCCGGCCTCGGCGCGCGCGGCCTTGAGATCGCGGATGCGGCCAAGCTCGGAATAGACCTTCTCGGCCGCCTTCTCGCGGATGTGGCAGGTGTTGAGCAGGACGAGGTCGGCTTCCTCGATCACCTGCGTGGGCGCATAGCCTTCCTGCGCCAGCGCATCGGTCATGCGCTGGGAATCATAGACGTTCATCTGGCAGCCATAGGTCTTGACGAAGACCTTCTTGTCCCCGCCAGCCCTCGCGCCGCCGTCCTGCACTGTCGTTTCAGCTTCCATGGAGCGGCTTCTAGACCCTTTCGGCGACAAAAAACAGACGGTTTTGCCTCCACCGCCGGTCAGGCGCTGGGCCGCGGGTCGGCGAGCGCGGCCCGCATCATGCCGGCGACCTGCCGTTCCACCAGCCGCGCGGTCTCCTTGCGGTTGGACGACGCCGAAAAGGCGACCGGCTCGCCGAAATGCACCTCCACGTCCATGGCGCCCTCCGCCAGCAGCTCCATAAGGTGCGGCCCCAGGTCCTGGTCGCCGATCCAGGCCGCGTGCGGGCGATGCCGGCGCCCCATCGGTACGCCGTGCAGCCGGGTATAGGCGATCGCGACGGGCTGGATGAACACCTCTTCGCCCGCGCCTTCGGAAATGGCCATGGAGGCCGCGCCGAACAGCGTGCTCTTGAACGGCAGCACCACGTTCCCGTCGCCGGTCGTACCCTCGGCGAAAAGCACCATGGCGTCGCCCCTGCCCAGCCGGCTGGCGATCTCTCCGGCCTGGCTGCCGGCGGTGCGCCTGCGATTGCGCTGGATGAAGACGGTGCGTTGGAGCTTGGAAAGCCAGCCTATCAGCGGCCAGCCCTCCATGTCGGCCCGGGCGATGAAGTTCACGTCCGCCAGCGATCCCAGCACGACGATGTCGGTCCACGATATGTGGTTGGAGGCGATCAGGAGCGGACGCCGTGCCGCCAGCGCGCCATGCACATGGACCCGGAGGCCCAGCGCCCGCACGATGCTGCGGTGCCACAGGCGCGGCATCACCGTCTCGCGCAGCAGGCCGGTCTTCAGCGACAGAAGCTGGAGCGGCACGACGAGCGCGGTGCTTGCGACGACGAGGGCTAATGCCAGCGCAATCCTGATTTTGCCGATCATCCGCGCCCCGATGCTGTCCCGCGTTCCGGCTAGCGAAGATCGCGGCGCATGACAAGCGCGCCGGTTGAGCCGTGCTCGGGCGAGCGGTAGTAGTTCGGCCGCTTGCCGACCTCGCGGAAGCCGAGCCGGCGATAGAGCGCGATGGCGGGGGCGTTGGTCTCGTCCACCTCCAGGAACAGCGCCTCGGCGCGCTGGCCGTACAGCTCGCGCAGCACCGCATCCATCAGCCTCCAGCCGAGGCCGCGGCGGCGATGCGCGCGCGCCACGGCAATGGTCAGGATCTCGCCTTCGCCGGCGGCAAGGCGGGCCAGCACGAAGCCGACCGGAGGCGCCACGCCCCTGCCGACCTCGCGCGCGGCAAAGCCGAACACCGTGTCCTGGTCGAGCAGGGCGGTGAACTCGCCCTCCGCCCACGGCCGCACGAAATCTTCCTGGTGAAGCGCGGAAAGGGCCGCGCCGTCCTCCGCGGCGAGCGGGGAAAGCGCATAATCCTTGCGGCGGGGTTTCAGGAAAGGAACGCGCATATCCGCCACCCCATCTTTCCGACGCGCCGGCAGGCCGCCGTCAAGGCACGGCCCTCGGCAGCACGAATCCCGCCTGCGGCTTGGCGTCCGCCTCGCGCAGATAGACCGGCTTCGGCCTGCCCCCGCCGCCCTTTGCCGCCGCCAGCCGCGCATAGGTTGCGATGTCGGCGGTGGCGGCGGAGGCGCCGATGTCGAAGTTCGCGCCCGCCGCCTCGGATATCAAGGCCGCGGCGGTGCCGGCCAGAACGGCCAATGTCTCGTTCGCCATGGCGATCGCCTGTTCCAGGGTCATCACGGCGGGACCATAGCGCACTTGCCGGCCCTGGTCGTAGAGAGCGGCGTGGATCTCTGCGCGGCCGGCATCGAGCGCGGCAAGCACGGCGCGGCCTGGAAACGTCCCTGCCGCCTCGGCCGCCAGCGCTTCGAGCGTGGTCACGCCGATGGCGGGGATTTTCAGCGCCAGCGAAAGCCCGCGCGCCGTCGAGACGGCGACGCGGACGCCCGTGAACGAGCCCGGCCCGGTGGAGACGGCGATTGCGCCGAGGTCGGCATAGGTCTTGCCCGCCCGTTGCAGGGCCTGGGCGATCACGTCCATCAGATGCTCGGCATGGCCCTTGCCGAGGTCGAGCACCGAGCGGCCGAGGTCCCTGCCGGCCAGCGCGTCATAGACGCAGGCCGCGCACAGATTGGCCGAGCAGTCGATGGCGAGGAGGATCACCGCGAAGAGCTAAGAGGCCAGGCCTCTCTCCTTGTGCTTCAGTTCGAGCCTTCTGGCGTGCAGCACCGGTTCGGTGTAGCCGTTGGGCTGGCTGGCGCCCTTGAAGACGAGGTCGCAGGCGGCCTGGAAGGCGATGGAGGCGTCGAAACCGGGGGCCATCGGCCGGTAGAGCGGGTCGCCGGCGTTCTGGCGGTTGACGATCGCCGCCATGCGCTTCATGGTTTCCATCACCTGCGCCTCGGTGCAGACGCCGTGGCGCAGCCAGTTGGCGATGTGCTGCGAGGAGATGCGCAGCGTGGCGCGGTCCTCCATCAGCCCGACATCGTTGATGTCCGGCACCTTGGAGCAGCCGACGCCCTGGTCGATCCAGCGCACCACATAGCCGAGTATCCCTTGCGCGTTGTTGTCCAGTTCGTGCTGGATCTCCTGCGCCGTCCAGTTCGGCCGCACCGCCACCGGCACCGACAATATGTCGTCCAGCTTCGCCCTGGGCCGGCTCTTCAGCTTCTCCTGCACCGCATGCACGTCGACCTTGTGATAGTGCGTGGCGTGCAGCGTCGCCGCCGTCGGCGACGGCACCCAGGCGGTGCTGGCGCCGGCCCTGGGGTGGGCGATCTTCTGGTCCAGCATCGCCGCCATCAGGTCGGGCATGGCCCACATGCCCTTGCCGATCTGGGCATGGCCGGCCAGCCCGCATTCCAGCCCGACGTCGACGTTGCGCGCCTCGTAGGCGGAAATCCAGGCCGCCTGCTTCATGTCGCCCTTGCGGATCATCGGCCCGGCCTCCATCGAGGTGTGGATCTCGTCGCCGGTGCGGTCGAGGAAGCCGGTGTTGATGAACACCACCCGGTCCCTGGCTGCGCGGATGCATTCCTTGAGGTTGACGGTGGTGCGCCGCTCCTCGTCCATGATGCCGACCTTGATGGTGTTCGGCGCCATGCCGACCAGCTTCTCCACCCGCGCGAAGACCTCCACCGCGAAGGCCACTTCCTCCGGCCCGTGCATCTTGGGCTTGACCACATACATGGAGCCGGCGCGCGAATTGCCCCGGCGCCCGGCCGCGCCCCCTTGCGAGCCGACGTCGTGCAGCGCGATCAGCGCCGTCACCGCCGCGTCCATGATGCCTTCCGGCACCTCCGAGCCGTCCTCCAGCAGGATCGCCGGGTTGGTCATCAGGTGGCCGACATTGCGCACCAGCATCAGCGAGCGGCCGGGCAGCGAAAGCGTGCCGCCGCCGGGCGCGGTGTATTCGCGGTCGGCATTGAGCGTGCGGGTGATCGTGGTGCCGCCCTTGTCGAAGCTCTCGGCCAGGTCGCCCTTCATCAGCCCCAGCCAGTTGCGGTAGGCCAGCACCTTGTCCCCGGCATCGACGGTGGCCACCGAATCCTCGCAGTCCTGGATGGTGGTCAGCGCCGCCTCCAGCACCATGTCGGCGATGCCGGCCGGATCGGCCTTGCCGATGGCGCTCTGCCGGTCGACGACGATCTCGACATGCAGGCCGTTCTTGACCAGCAGCACCGCCGACGGCGCCGCCGCCTCGCCGCGCCAGCCCACGAACTGCGCCGGATCGGCCAGCCCGGTCGCGCCGGCGACGAGCCTGCCGTCCGTCACCGCCAGCGCGCCGGCCTCGGCCCAGGAGCCGGACGCCAGCGGCGCGGAAACGTCGAGAAAGTCCTTCGCCCAGGCGATGACCCTCGCCCCGCGCACCGGGTTGTAGCCCCGGCCCTTCTCGGCCCCGTCCGTCTCGGGGATCGCGTCGGTGCCGTAGAGCGCGTCGTAGAGCGAGCCCCAGCGGGCGTTGGCGGCGTTGAGCGCATAGCGCGCATTGGTGATCGGCACCACCAGCTGCGGCCCGGCCACCTGCGCGATCTCGGCATCGACATTGTCCGTCGTCACCGCGAAGGCCGGGCCTTCCGGCACCAGATAGCCGATCTCGCTCAGGAAGCCCTTGTAGGCCTCCATGTCGGCCGGCGCGCCATTGGCGCGATACCAGTCGTCCAGCCTTTGCTGCAGCTCGTCGCGCCGCGCCAGCAGCGCCCGGTTCTGCGGCGCCAGCTCATGCACGAGCGCCGAAAAACCCCGCCAGAACGCATCCGCAGCTACCCCGGTGCCCGCAATGGCCTCAACCCCGATGAAGTCATGAAGCACACGGGCAACCTGCAGCCCCGCGACCTGGACGCGATCAGTCATCAACATTCTCCAGCAATGCAGCCCTGCAAGGGCAATTCCAGTCGCGGCGGCTTTGGCACGGCAGGCCGCCGGGGTCAATTCTTCAAGGGTTTCATCCGGCTTTCACGGGCATTGGCCGCCTCAGACCGCGATGCGCGGCCGGCCCGAGGCCGTGGCCACGATATGCGCCTCGACGAACATGCGCTGGCCCTCCACCACGGAAGCGCGGATGTCCCGGGCGACGCCGATCTCGGCTTCGTCCGTGCCGGCCTGCCGCGCGCGCTCCATGGCAATGGCGCGCGCATCCGCCTCGGCGGCGGCCAGCGCCGGCGCCTCCTCGGTGAAATCGCGGATGTCCGCGCCGGCCGAGACGCGGAACAGCCCTTCCTTGGGCTGGCTGACGCGCGCTTCCGCAGAAACCCGCACCTGCCCCACCACGGCGCCCAGCGCATTGGCCACGTCGGTATCGGGCGGCACCACGCAGGCATTGCCGACAAGCGGGGGAAGCCCCGCATAATGCAGCGGCGCCGAGGCGCCGAGCCCGATGACCGGGCGGTCGAGCGCCACCGAAAAGCGCGCGATGCCGGGATGCGCGTCCACCGCGCGCTGCACCAGCGCATGCGCCACCGTGGCCGCGCCGTCGAGCCCGTCCTCGGCGAAGGCCGTCTCCAGGATCACCTCGGCCGACAGGCGGGTGAGCGCGGCCAGCACGCGCTCGGCGAAGTCTTCCGGCGTGGCGGCAATCGCCTGGCCGCGGCCGTCGCGCCGGCGGGCGAACAGCTCCGCGCCGAGCCGGGCGGCGGCCGCGTCCCAATTGGCCTGGCGGGCCAGCACATGGGCGGCGTCCGACGGCGTGAAGCCCGCCACATGCACCAGCCCGCGCGCCACCAGCCGGTTCAGCGTGGCGTTCTGGGCGTTGGAGGTGAGCAGCCGGTCGAGCGGCAGCGGCACCGCCCCGATCGCCTCGTAGAGCCGGGCTTCGGCGCTGGCGAGGCCGGCGGCCAGTTGCTCCGGCACGCCGGTGCGCAGGGCGAAGCGGCCGTCCATGCGGCCGGGATTGGGCGCCCGCAACTGCCGTTCCAGCTCGGCTGCGACCGCCGCACCATGGCTTGCGGCGGCAAGCGCCAGCGGCACCAGCCGGCGCGGCCCGAGCAGGATCTTCGGTTCCAGCGACCCGTCGGCAATCGCCACCTCGGAATCGCCGCCGAGGCCGAAGGTGCGCATGGCCACCGCCTCCACCATGGTGCGGAAGCCGCCGACCGTGGCGCCTTCGGGATCGAGGCGCGGGCGGCCATGGTCCAGCACCGCGACGTCGGTGGTGGTGCCGCCGATGTCGGAGACCACGCCGTCGTCCAGCCCGGTCAGGTGGCGGGCGCCGACAAGCGAGGCCGCCGGCCCGGACAGGATGGTCTCGATCGGCCGCTGGCGGGCGAAGGCGGCCGAGACCAGCGCGCCGTCGCCACGCACCACCATCAGCGGCGCCTCTATATGCCGCGCCGCCAGAAAGCCTTCCGTCGCCGCCACCAGCCGGTCGATCATGGAGATGAGGCGGGCGTTGAGCAGCGTGGTCAGCGCCCGGCGCGGGCCGCCGAGCTTGGACGACAATTCGTGGGAACAGGTGACGGGCAGGCCGGTCTTTTCCCGGATCAGCTCGCGCGCGGCCAGTTCGTGGGCGGGGTTGCGGGTGGCGAAATAGGCGCAGACGGCAAAGCCCGACACCGAGCCAGCCAGCTCCGGCAGGGCTTCCTCCAACTCGGCAAGGTCGAGCGGGGCGGCGTTGCCGTGCACATCATGGCCGCCGCGGCAGAACACGACCGGATCGGCGCCCAGCGCGGCTTTGAGCCCGTCGCGACCAAGATCGGCCTCGGAGAAGCCGATCATGACCAGCGCCACGCGCCCGCCCTGCCCTTCCACCAGCGCGTTGGTGGCGAGCGTGGTCGACATCGACACCAGCTTTATCCCGGCCGGGTCGACCGCCGCCCTCTCCAGCACCGTGCCCACGGCGCCTGAGATGCCGACGGCAAGGTCGTGGCGCGTGGTCAGCGACTTGGCCTTGGCCAGCACCGTGCCCTTTTCGCCGCCGGCCTCCGACCACAGAACGGCGTCGGTATAGGTGCCGCCGGTGTCGATGCCGAGGAACAGGGGGCCGACAGACGGCAGGGAAGAAACAGGCGTAGAGGTCATTTCATATCCGGCACAGGCAAAAACGTTGCCCGCCTTTAGCCCAAACAAGCCGGCCAAGGAACGAGCCAGACGCCCTATTCGGCCATGTCAGCCGCCACCTACTCCTCGGATCGGCCCGTGGCGTCGCGATCGCGCTCGTATGACCGCGCGAGCGGAAACGGCGGCAGCCAGGCCTCGCGCCGGACGGTCCAGAGTTCGTAGGTCGGTCGAAGCTGGTCGGGCGCGTCCAGCGAGCCCAGGTTCACCTCGACCTCGCCGCCGCTGCGCGCGAAGACGGGCGAGCCGCAGCGCGGACAGAAGAACCGCCCGGCATAGACGCGCGTTTCGCCCTCGACCGCCACCGCCGCTTCGGGGAATATGGCGGAGGCATGAAAAAGCGCGCCGTGATGCTTGCGGCAATCGAGGCAGTGGCAAAGGCCGACCCGATAGGGCGCCCCCGATGCCACGATCCGCACGCCGCCGCACAGGCAACCGCCGGTGAACCGGTCCATGCCGCTCCTCCTGCAAGATCAAGCGAGTGGAATATCTACAACCGCTCCGGCCGGGCGTCCATGGACGAGGTGACGGCTTTCCGGCACGTAGACGAAAGGAAAGCGGTACGGCTGCACATGCCCGAGCACAGGCCCGCCGCCTGCGGCCGCTTCCACCCGGCCTAAGCCGCCTGCTCCAGCATGCTGCGCGGCAGATTCTGGCGCGCATACTGCAAATGGCGCTTTTCACCGTCGAGGTCGAATTGAACAGTCTCGACTGCGGCTGATCTTCTCAGATGAAACGGGCCGCCGCATCATTGAGAAAACGGTTAAATCGAGTTCAAGCGACCTTCAGCTCGGTTTCTATCCCCGATAATGGATTCACGAAGACGAAACGTCCATCGTCGCCTCCCTGAAGCTGCTCGTTGGCGTTCAGCAACTCGATGCCGCAGACTTGCCCCCTCTCGTCGATGTCGACCAGGAAATCGTCCGTAATCCTTATCGTCTCCACATCCCCCTGCTTCTCGCGCAAGCGGATATAGGCGACGTTGGCTTGCGGGTCGTATGTCAGCCTCATGACCACACTCTAGAAGAATTTCGCGATAAACGTGATTGCCAACCAACCATCGTCCTCGAGACAGCATAGACTTCCAATTGCTTGGTGTCGAATGTCCGGCCACGCCATACATATGAACCCGGAAAATTCCGCCTGAATCCGGTACGGCCGTGCTTGGCCGGAAATTTCTCGCCTCCTTCAATGGCGGCGATCACTTCATCTGCCGAAGTACCGCGAAGCTCAAGCCTGGATTCCGCATGAGGATGAAGGCGGGGCCTGCGCAGTTCAATCCCCCATCTTCAGCGCCTGGATGAACGCCTCCTGCGGGATGTCCACCTTGCCGAACTGGCGCATGCGCTTCTTGCCCTCCTTCTGCTTGTCCAGAAGCTTGCGCTTGCGGGAAACGTCGCCGCCGTAGCACTTGGCCGTCACGTCCTTGCGCAGCGCCGAGATGGTCTCGCGCGCGATGATCTTGCCGCCGATGGCGGCCTGGATCGGGATCTTGAACATGTGCTGCGGGATCAGTTCCTTCAGCTTCTCGCACATGGTGCGCCCGCGCTTTTCCGCCGCCGTGCGGTGCACCAGCATGGACAGCGCGTCCACCGGCTCGTCGTTGACCAGGATCGACATCTTGACCAGGTCGCCCTCGCGATAGTCGGTCAGGTGATAGTCGAAGGAGGCGTAGCCCTTGGAGATCGACTTCAGCCGATCGTAGAAGTCGAAGACGACCTCGTTGAGCGGCAGGTCGTAGACCAGCATGGCGCGCTTGCCGACATAGGACAGGTCGGCCTGGATGCCGCGCCGATCCTGGCACAGCTTCAGGATGCCGCCGAGATAGTCGTCGGGAGTGAGGATGGTGGCGCGGATCCACGGCTCCTCGATGTGGTCGATCTTGACCACGTCGGGCATGTCGGCCGGATTGTGCAGCTCCTTCATCGTGCCGTCGGTCAGGTGCATCTGGTAGACGACGGACGGCGCGGTGGCGATCAGGTCGAGGTCGAACTCACGCTCCAGCCGCTCCTGGATGATCTCCAGGTGCAAGAGGCCGAGGAAGCCGCAGCGGAAGCCGAAGCCGAGCGCGGCCGAGGTCTCCATCTCATAAGAGAACGAGGCGTCATTGAGCCGCAGCTTGCCCACCGCGGCGCGCAGGTCCTCGAAATCGGCGGCATCGACCGGGAACAGGCCGCAGAACACCACGGGCTGCGCCGGCTTGAAGCCCGGCAGCGCCTTTTCGGTGGGGCGGCGATCCTCGGTGATGGTGTCGCCGACACGGGTGTCGGCCACTTCCTTGATCGAGGCGGTGATGAAACCGAACTCGCCGGGGCCGATCTCGTCGGCCTGCACCATCTTGGGCGTGAAGAAGCCGGTGCGCTCCACCGGGTATCTGGCGCCGGTGCCCATCATGCGGATGGTCTGGCCCTTCTTCAGCACGCCGTCGATGACGCGCACGAGCACGATGACGCCGAGATAGGCGTCGTACCAGCTATCGACCAGCATCGCCTTCAGCGGCTTGGCCGCATCGCCCTCTCGCGGCGGCGGAAGCTGGTGGACGATGGCCTCCAGAACGTCCTCGATGCCGATGCCGGTCTTGGCCGAGATCAGAACGGCCTGGGAGGCGTCGATGCCGATCACCTCCTCCACCTGCTCCTTGATGCGCTCGGGCTCGGCGGCGGGCAGGTCGATCTTGTTCAGCACCACGACGATCTCGTGGTTGTTGTCGATGGCCTGGTAGACGTTGGCCAGCGTCTGCGCCTCCACGCCCTGGCTGGCGTCCACCACCAGCAGCGAGCCTTCGCAGGCGGCGAGGCTGCGCGAGACCTCATAGGCGAAGTCGACATGGCCGGGCGTGTCGATGAGGTTGAGGATATAGTCCTCGCCGTTCTTGGCGCGGTAGCCGAGGCGCACGGTCTGCGCCTTGATGGTGATGCCCCGCTCCTTCTCGATATCCATGTTGTCGAGAACCTGCTCCTTGCCGGCCATCTCGCGCGCGTCCATGCCGCCGGTCATCTGGATGAGGCGGTCGGCGAGCGTGGATTTGCCATGGTCGATATGGGCGACGATGGAGAAGTTGCGGATGTGGTCGAGCGGCGTGGTCATGGCCGCGGGCTTTAGCAGGGGCCGGGTGCCGCGGCAAGCGGATCACAGGGCGCGAAACGGGCAACCTCAAGTCTCGCGCACGCGATTGTGAGGCGCGCGGGCCGCGGCCGTCGTCCTATATTGGTCCGGCAACGGATATGGAGGCCGTCATGACCGCAGCCATTTTCGCCAGCAAGCGGGCCGCGCGCCTGGCCGCAAGCGCGCTGGCAGCATTTGCGCTTTCGGGCGCCGCGTTCACCCTGTGGCAGATGCCGGCGGCCGCCGCGGGAGACGCAGTGGCGGTGCCGCCGCCTTCGCTGGACGAGAAGCCCGCCCATGCCGGCAGCGAGACGGCCGTGTTCGCCGGCGGCTGCTTCTGGGGCGTCCAGGGCGTGTTCCAGCATGTCAGGGGCGTGGAGAACGCCGTCTCCGGCTATGCCGGCGGCGCCAGGGCCGACGCCGAATACGAGACGGTGAGCACCGGCACCACCGGGCACGCCGAATCGGTGGAGATCACCTACGATCCCGCCAAGATCACCTATGGCAAGCTGCTGCAGGTGTACTTCTCGGTGGCGCACAACCCGACCGAACTGAACTACCAGGGACCCGACCGCGGCACGCAGTACCGCTCGACCATCTTCGCGGCGAACGACACGCAGAAGAAGATCGCGCAGGCCTACATTGCCCAGCTCGGCAAGGACCGGGTATTCGCCGCGCCGATCGTGACCACGCTGGAGGAAGGCAGGACCTTCTATCCGGCGGAGAGCTACCACCAGGATTTCCTGGAGCGGAACCCCACCTACCCCTACATCGTCTACAACGACCTGCCCAAGATCGAGGCGCTCAAACGCATGTTCCCCGACCTCTACAGCGAAAAGCCCGTGCTGGTCATGGCGCAGGCCAAGGGCTGACAGGGCCGCAGGCCGGGCGAGACAGGGCTAGGCTGAATCGACATTCAGCACCAGAAGGCGATTGCAGCGAGATATAGGGTTGCGAGGTAGTTGAGGGGCAATCGATCGTATCGGGTTGCGATGCGGCGCAGTTGCTTGAGCTTGCCGATGGTTCGCTCGACGCGGTTGCGCAGTTTGTACTTGCTGGGATCGAAGGCCCTCTTGCGGGGCATGCATGTGCGCCGGGGAATGATGGGCCGGGCGCCGCTGGCCGCGATATGATCGAGGATGGCGTGGGCATCGTATGCCTTGTCGGCGACGACGTGATCGGCGGGCAGGCCCGTCAGCAAGGGGATGGCCAGCCTGGCGTCGCTGGTGTTGCCGCTTGTCAGGATGAAACGCACGGGGCGGCCGAACGTATCGACCGCGATATGCCATTTGGACGTCAGCCCTCCGCGGGAGCGCCCCAGAGCCTGGTCGCGGAGCCCCCTTTTTGACCCGTTGCCGCCTGGGCGTGGGCACGCACGATCGATGAGTCGATCATCAGATATTCGTTGTCCCGGTCGCGGGCGAGCAGGCTGAAGATACGCTCCCACACGCCGGCGCGCGCCCAGCGGGTGAAGCGCTTGTGCACCGTCTTGTATTTGCCATAGCGCTCGGGCAGGTCCGACCAGCGCGCACCTGATCGCAAAACCCACAAAACACCGTTCACAAACAACCGGTTGTCGCCCGCTGTCCGACCCGGATCGGATACTTTGCCCGGCAGCATCGGCTCGATCCGATGCCACTGCGTCTCGCTCAACTCGTACCGCTTGATCCCCATGACGCCTCCGCAAATCGCGGAAACTCATGAATCAGACATCAACCCAATTGGGAACCCTGAATGTCGATACGGCCTAGGGCTGACGGGGCTAGCGCAGGCTCTGCGTCTCGCCGGTCACCGGGTCGAACTTGATTTCGACCTTGGCGTTGTCGCTGGTGTAATAGGTCACCTCGTAGCCGCCATTGTCCCAGTCAACCTCCGATATGTAGCGGAAGTCGGGCCGCTGCTCGACCTTGGCGATGATCTCGGACAACTTCTTGGCGTTTTCCGGCGGCGTCTTGTCCCTGGCCTGGGCCAGGGCGTCGCCGCCGGCGAGCGTGATGGCCAGCAGGGCGGCGGCTGCGACGGGCAGGGTTTTGCGCATGTCTTTCCTCATCTTCATGTCACGAGGCTTTAAACTCTACCCGGCCCCGTTCGTTCCTGACAGCCGAAAGCGCCGCGCGGCGGAATGGCGACAAGTGTCAGGAGCGGCGTTGACTTATCGCGGCGGCGCCCGACATGTCTGCGGCAAAACGCATCCCTTTTCAGATTCGCCCCCTTTCAAGAAGCACTGCCCATGCAGCCCGTACTTTCCGTTTCCGGCGTCTCCAAGACCTATGCCTCCGGCTTCAAGGCGCTGAAGGAGATCAACCTCGACATCCGGCGCGGCGAGATCTTCGCCCTGCTGGGTCCTAACGGCGCCGGCAAGACGACGCTGATCTCCATCATCTGCGGCATCGTCAACCGCTCCACCGGGCGGGTGACGGTGGACGGCCACGACATCTCGAAGGACTACCGCGCCGCGCGCAGCCTGATCGGGCTGGTGCCGCAGGAACTGACGGTGGAGGCGTTCGAGACGGTGCGCTCGGCACTGGCCTACAGCCGCGGCCTGTTCGGCAAGCCGGCCAGTCCCGCCTTCGTCGACCAGGTGCTGAAGGATCTGTCGCTGTGGGACAAGCGCGACGCCAAGATCATCACGCTTTCGGGCGGCATGAAGCGGCGCGTCATGATCGGCAAGGCGCTGGCGCACGAGCCGCAGATCCTGTTCCTGGACGAGCCGACGGCCGGCGTGGACGTGGAACTGCGCAAGGACATGTGGGCCATGGTGCGGCGCCTGCGCGACAAGGGCGTCACCATCATCCTGACCACCCACTATATAGAAGAGGCCGAGGAGATGGCCGACCGCGTCGGCGTCATCAACCACGGCGAGATCATCCTCGTGGAGGAAAAGGCCGAGCTGATGCGCAAGCTCGGCCGCAAGGAGCTGCGGCTGGAGCTGCGCAGCCCCATCGCCGCCGTTCCCGAGGCCCTTGCCCGCTACGGGCTGGAGCTTTCGCCGGACGGAGCCGCGCTGACCTATGTCTATGACGACCAGGCCGAGCGCCCCGGGGTAGCCTCGCTGATGCGCGACCTCGAAGCCGCCGGCATCGATTTCCGCGACCTCGAAACGCAGAAGAGCTCGCTGGAGGAAATCTTCGTCAATCTGGTGAGGAAAGAGCCATGACCCCTCGCGCCGCCAACCCCCGGGCCATCTGGGCGATCTACAAGGTGGAGATGGCGCGCACGCTGCGCACCTTGCTGCAAAGCGTGGTCTCGCCGGTGATCTCCACCTCGCTCTATTTCGTGGTGTTCGGGGCGGCCATCGGCTCGCGCATCACGGAAATCCACGGCGTCAGCTACGGCGCCTTCATCGTGCCGGGGCTCATCATGCTGTCGCTGCTGACGCAGTCGATCTCCAACGCCTCGTTCGGCATCTACTTCCCGAAATTCGTCGGCACCATCTTCGAGCTGCTTTCTGCGCCGGTCTCCTATCTGGAGATCGTGGCCGCCTATGTGGGCGCGGCCGCCACCAAGTCGGTGGCCATCGGCCTCATCATCCTGGCCACCGCCTCGCTGTTCGTACCGCTGCACATAGAGCATCCCTTCTGGAAGATCGGCTTCCTGGTGCTGACAGCCGTGACCTTTTCGCTGTTCGGCTTCATCATTGGTATCTGGGCGGCGAATTTCGAGCAATTGCAGCTCGTGCCGCTGCTGATCGTCACGCCGCTGACCTTCCTGGGCGGCTCGTTCTATTCCATCGACATGCTGCCCGGCGTGTGGCGCACCATCACGCTGTTCAACCCGGTCGTCTACCTGATCAGCGGCTTCCGCTGGTCCTTCTTCGGCAAGGCCGACGTGTCGGTCGGCATCAGCCTGGGCATGACCGTGCTGTTCCTGCTGATCTGCGTCGGCGTCATCGCCTGGATCTTCCGCACCGGCTACCGCCTGCGCAGTTGAGGGCCGCTTTCGGCCCGCTCTTGACCGCGCGGCGGTTCGGAAACAAGTTCACGGCGGGCACGGGCTCAGGGAGGTCGAGCGTGAGCGTCTGGGGCATGGGGCAGCTTGGCCTGTCGACCGTCGTTTTTCTGCTGGCCGCGGCCGTCGCCAAGGAATGGGGGCTGGCGCCGAGCCTCGGCAAGGTGGTGCTGGCGCTGGTGCTCTATTCGCTGGGCAACCTCATCATGCTGCGCCTCGTGCGCGAATTCGGCATGTCGATCTCCTTCAGCCTGTCGGCGGTCATCCAGCTCGTTGCGGTGAACGCGGTGGCGCTGGCCTTCTACGGCGAGCGGCTCGGCGCGCTGCAGGCCTCGGGCGTGGTGCTGGCGATCGCATCGGTGGCGCTGATCACGCTGGGGCCGTATTTCAGCGGCAGATAACAGCTTACCAACGCGCGGGAGAGCACGCATGAGGCAAGGTCGTTCGGCGCTGATCGCGCGCGTGGAGTTTCCGCTTCTGCTGGCCGGGCTGGTTGCCGCCGCCTGCCTTTGGGGCTTCGTGGAGATGGTGGAGGTGGCGCGTTCCGGCGCGCCGCACGCCTTCGATACCGACATATTGCTGGCGCTGCGCGTGCCGGGGCATCTCGACACGCCGATCGGGCCGCACTGGCTGCAAGGGGCCATGCGCGACATCACCAGCCTGGGCAGCACCAGCATATTGACGCTGGTGACGGCGTCCGTCGTCGTCTACTTCCTGGTCCGGCGCCAGCCGCGCACGGCGCTGTTCATGCTGGTGGCAGTGGTGGGCGGCCAGGTGCTCGGCACATTGCTCAAGCTCGGCATCGAGCGGCCGCGCCCCGAACTCGTCTCGCACCTGATGAACGAACACTCCTATTCCTTCCCCAGCGGCCACGCCATGATGTCGGCCGTCACCTTCCTGACGCTCGGCTCGCTGGCGGCGCGCGCGCTGAAGGACCGCGCCGCCCGCATCTACGTGATCTGCCTGGCGGTGGCGGCCACGCTGCTGGTAGGCGTCAGCCGCATCTATCTCGGCGTCCACTGGCCGTCGGACGTTCTGGGCGGCTGGTGCGCGGGCTTTGCCTGGGCGCTCGCCTGCTGGCTGGGCGCGCGGCTCATGCAGCGGCGCAAGCAGGTGGAGGAAGACGCCTGAACCTTCAGGCGCCTGCACCTTCCGATGCCGGCGGAAGCTGCGGCAGGGCCGCATCCTCTCCGATGCGCGGATCGTCGCTCCACGTCACCGCGCGGTAGTCGAAGCCGTATTCCAGCGTCGGCTTGACGATGCGGAAATAGGGCGAAAGGTCGAAGTCCCGCGGGGTGTAGAGCGAATGGTGGCGGATATGCAGGATTTCCTGCCTTGAATAGCCCGACTGCGCGCAGGCGCGGCCCGGCGCAAGGGTGATCGAGGGCAGGATCGGATAGCGGATGGTCTCGTAGGCCTGGGCGATCAGGGTCGAGCATATGGCGCGCGTAGGATCGCCCGAACCGAAGGCGATCATGCGGCGGCGCCAGCGCACCGGCACCGGCGGCGTGGGCAGGAAATAGCGCAGCATGTCGAATATGTTCTTCATGTCGTAGCGCAGGCCGATGCGGTTCACCATGAAGGAGACGACGCGGTCGCGGTCCTCCGGCGTCAGGCCGCTGGGCCGGCAGATGCGGGTGTTGTAGGTGCGGTAGCGCGACAGCGGCACCGCCACGCAGCCGACACCCAGCGTCACCTCCACCAGCCGCGGCCGCTCCGAGCCGTCGGCGGGCTCCGGCAGCGCGTCGCCCACATAGAGCGCGGCGTGCGACCATGTGGATTGCGTAAGATATTTGATCGCCGCCGAAACCTTCTGGTTGCCCTCCACCAAAAGCACGTCGCCCGGCTGGAGCACGCGGCGCAGCGTCTCCGGGTCGGAAGGCGTGTACGGCTCGTAGCCGGAGGATTCGTCCTGGAGCCGGTCCGCCAGCCAGCGGCCGATCCGGTCCAGCAGGGTTTCGGCAGGCGCGGTCATGGCGCAGGCCCTCCCCGCCGCACAATCGCGGCGGCACGGATCAGACGCCCGCTCACCGCGCAGGTTCCGGGTAGCCGTTCAGCGCCAGCGAGGCGTTGGAAAAGCGCATGTCGCCGGTGACCTCACGACCAAGCCATGGCGGCAACAGCGCATCCGCCACCGCGTCCGGCGTCTCCAGTTCGGCGATCACCAGCCCGTCCAGCGCGTCGGCGAACACGTCGACCTCGTAGAGATAACCGCCGTGGCGCACATGGTGGCGGGTCTTGCGGATGACGCGGCCGAGCGCGAACTGCATCATCTCGCGCGCCTCCTGAAGCGGCACCTTGTATTCGAACTCGTCGCGCTCGGCGAGGTCGGACCCGAATTTGAGGGTGAGCTTCGCGCTCCGGCCATCGCTGATGCGCAGCCTGACCGAGCGCTCGGAAGAGACGGCGATATAGAACTGGACGAAGGCGATGCTGGCCTCGCTGGCCTCGCGCCATGAGCCGTCCCGCACCAGAAACTTGCGCTCGATTTCCTTGGCCATGCGCCGGAATAAAGCGCGCGGAAGGCGGCAAATCAACCGGGCGAAACCTCAATGCCGTCTTGCGCCGGCGCGGATCGTTCAAAATCCCGGCCGGGCCGAGAAGCTGTACAGGCCGATATCGTCGAGGCGGGGAAAAGCGGCGGCGTCCGCATGCTGCCCGTCGCGGTCCGACAGGCTCTCGCCGGCCATACGCCGAATCGCGCCCAGCTTGACTTTAATCATTCGATTGATTAAAGTTCAAAAATGGTCACTCCAGAACACAACCGGCCGCCAGGGCGCCACGTTCCGGCATCCGCCGATGCCACCAGGGCCGCGCTCGTGCATGCCGCGATGGGCCTGTTCGGCCGGCAGGGCTTCGAGGGCACCTCCACCCGCCAGATCGCCGCGGCGGCGGACGCCAATATCGGCTCCATCGCCTATCATTTCGGCGGCAAGGAAGGGCTCCGCATGGCCGTCGCCGACCATATCGTGGAAACGGTGCAGACCATCATGGCCGAGGCCGTGGGCGACCCGGCCGCCTTTCCCGCCGCAACAGGCACGCCGCAGGCGGCCCGGGCACTGCTGGCTGCCGCGATCGAGCGCGTCGTGGCCTTCCTCGTCGCGCGGCCCGAGGCCGGCGAGATCGTGCAATTCCTGCTGCGCGAGCTTTCGCATCCTTCGGCGGCCATCGACCGCATCTATGCGGGCGTCTTCGAGCCGACGCACAGGCGGCTTTGCGCCATATGGGAGCTGGCCACCGGCGAGCCCGCCGAAAGCGAGGCGACGAGGCTCGCCGTGTTCTCGCTGATCGGGCAGGTGGTCTATTTCCGCATCGGGCGCGAGCCGGTCATGCGCCGCATGGGCTGGCGGGCCATGGGCGAGGCCGAGGCCGGCAAGGTGGCGGCGGTGGTGATCGGCAACCTCAACGCCATGCTGGCCGCGCGCACCGGACGGGAGCGCGGGGACCGCCACGATCCCGCCACGGAGGCGGCGCCATGAGCTTCTGGTGCGCGCTGCCGCTTGCGGCCCAGCTCGTTTCGGCCTGCGCCCCGGCCGCGCCGCTGGCCGTCGGCTATGTCGAGGGCGAATTCGTGCTTCTGGCGCCCATCGAGGTGGCGACCGTGGAAACCGTCTCCGTCAAGCGCGGCGACCGCGTCGAGCCCGGCAAGCCGCTGGCGACGCTGGAGGATTCCGATGCCCGCATCGCGGTGGCTCAGGCCGGTGCCGCGCTGGACCAGGCCAGGGCCCAGCTTGCCGACCTGCAGGTGGGCAAGCGGCCCGAGGAGATCGCGGTGCTGGAGGCCGCGGTGCGCTCGGCCAAGGCGCAGGCCGACGACGCCAACCGGACGCTGGAGCGCACGCGCGACCTGCTGAAGCGCGGCGTGGCGACGCAGGCGCAATTCGACGACGCCGCCACCCAGGCCGAAGTGGCCGAGGCCTCGATCGGACAGAGCCAGGCCAACCTGGCGGTGGGCCGGCTGCCGGCCCGGCCGGAGGAAATCAAGGCGGCGGAAAACCAGGTCAAGCAGGCCGAGGCCGCGCTCGACCAGGCGAAATGGCGGCTTTCCAAGCGCGTGCTCACCGCGCCTTCCCCCGGCCGCATCAACGACGTGATCCGCAATCCCGGCGACACGGCCGGCCCCACCGCCCCGGTGCTTTCCATGCTGCCGGACGGCGCCGTCAAGCTCACCGTCTACATTCCGGAAGCGGCGTTCGCATCGGTCGGGATCGGCACCGAGCTTTCGGTGCGCTGCGACGGCTGCGCGCCCGACCTGAGGGCGCGGGTGAGCTATGTCTCACCCGATCCCGAATTCACCCCGCCGGTCATCTACTCGCTGCAGAACCGGCAGAAGCTGGTCTACCTCGTCGAGGCGCACCCGGAAGGCAACGCCACCGCGCTGCAGCCGGGGCAGATCGTGGATGTGGACTTGGCGGGCAGGTGAATGGCGAATGGTGGGAGAGATACCATGCCTCCGCTCCGGCCGACGGCAACCCAGACGGATAGCGGCAACGCCGTGTCCCTTTTCTTTCACCATTCGCCATTCACCATTCGCCGCCATGCCGGAGACGCCGCATGAACGCGATCGACGTGCGCGGGCTGGTCAAGCGCTTCGGTGACCGCACCGTGGTCGACCACGTCACCATGTCTGTCGGCGAGGGCGAGATCGTCGGCTTCCTGGGCCCCAACGGCTCCGGCAAGACCACCACCATCCGCATCATGTGCGGGCTGCTCACGCCCGACGCGGGCGAAGGCACGGTGCTGGGCTACGACATCCGCAACGAGGGCCTGAAGATCAAGCGCGAGGTCGGCTACATGACCCAGCGCTTCTCCTTCTACGAGGACCTCACCATTGCCGAGAACCTTGAGTTCGTGGCCAGGCTCTATCAGTTGCGGCCGGTGGGCAGATACGTCGCCGACACGCTGGAGAATCTCGGCCTCACCTCGCGTCGCGACCAGCTTGCCGGCACGCTCTCGGGCGGCTGGAAGCAGCGGCTGGCGCTGGCCGCCTGCATCATGCACCGGCCGAAGCTGCTCTTGCTCGACGAGCCGACCGCCGGCGTCGACCCCAAGGCGCGGCGCGAGTTCTGGGACGAGATCCACCGGCTGGCCCATGGCGGGCTCACCGTGCTGGTCTCCACCCACTACATGGACGAGGCCGAGCGCTGCCACCGCATTTCCTACATCTCCTACGGCAGGCTGCTGGCCACCGGTACGGTCGAGGAAGTGGTGAAGAATGCCGGCCTCACCACCTTCGTGGTGCAGGGGCCGAACCTCGACGCCGTCGCGCGCGAGCTGGAAAGCCGCCCCGGCGTGGAGCAGGTGGCGCCGTTCGGCGCGACGCTGCATGTGGTGGGCTCCGACGCGGGGGCGCTGCAGGCCGCGCTGGCCGACATCGGCCAACGGCACCCGGGCGTGACCGCCTCGCCCGGCGAAACCAGCCTGGAGGACGTGTTCATCCAGTTCATGGCCGGCGCGAAGGACAACGCGGCGCCATGAACACCATCTTCTCCCCTGCCCGGCTCGGCGCGCTGCTGGTGAAGGAATTCATCCAGATGCGGCGCGACCGCGTCACCTTCGCCATGATGCTGGGCGTGCCGCTGATGCTGCTCATCCTGTTCGGCTTCGCCATCAACAACGACCCCAAGCGGCTGCCGGCAGCGCTGCTGGCGATGAGCAACGATCCCTACAGCCGCGCCATGGTGGTGGCGCTGGAGAACACCAACTACTACCGCTTCGACCACGTTGCCCGCACCGAAGCCGAGGCCGACCTTCTGCTGGCGCGCGGCGACGTGGCCTTCGTGGTCACCATTCCGGCCGATTTCGGCAAGCGCGTGGAACGCGGCGACCATCCCCGCATCCTGCTGGAAGCCGACGCCACCGACCCCGCCGCCGCCAGCGGCGCCGTCGCCACGCTCGGCACCGTGGCCGCCCAGGCGCTGCTGCGCGCGCAGGGCATGGAGCAGGTCGCCAAGGAGCAGGCGGCCAGCCAGCTCGAGATCGTCGTCCACCAGCTCTATAACCCCGAGGGCGTGTCGCAATACAACATCGTGCCCGGCCTGCTCGGCGTGATCCTGCAGATGACCATGGTGATGATGACGGCGATGGCGCTGACGCGCGAAACCGAGCGCGGCACCATGGAGAACCTGCTGGCCATGCCGGCCAGCCCCGCCGAGATCATGCTGGGCAAGGTGCTGCCCTATGCCGGCGTGGGGGCCGTGCAGGTGGTGGTGGTGCTGATCGCCGCCAAGCTTCTGTTTTCCGTGCCCTTCGTCGGCGGGCTGCCGCTGCTCTTGTCGAGCATCCTCGTCTTCGTGCTGGGGCTGGTGCTGCTCGGCTACACCATCTCCACCGTCTCGCGCACGCAGATGCAGGCCATGCAGCTCACCTTCTTCTTCTTCCTGCCGTCCATACTCCTGTCCGGCTTCATGTTCCCCTATCGCGGCATGCCGGGCTGGGCGCAGTGGCTGGGCGAGATCTTCCCGCTCACCCATTTCCTGCGCATCGTGCGCGCCGTTATGCTGAAGGGCGCAACCCTGCCGGCCGTGGCCTCCGAGATCGGCTGGCTGGCCGTGTTCGTGGTGCTGTTTTCCGCCACCGCGCTGGTGCGCTTCCGCCGCACGCTGGACTGAACGGCGGCCGCCCTCACCCGATATTTCCTCACCTAATGTTTCCGGCACCGGCGAAATCTGACTTGAACCCGAGCGCGCCTCCCGGCGTTGTGCCGCAGCAAAAGGAGGCTCCCATGCGCAAGATTCTCTACCCGGCCCTGCTGGCCCTTTCCACGCTGGTCCTGGCCATTCCGGTTTCCGGGGCCGCGGCGCAGGACGTGCAGTTCGAACTCGGGCCGGACGGTCCTTCCATGCGGCTTCGGGATCGCTGCGATCCCCGCTACGACGATTGCTACGAGCAACGCGGCCATGACAGGCGCGACGATTGGCGCGAAGGCCGCCGCGACGAATGCTCGCCGGACCGCGCCCTGCGCAAGGCGGAACGCATGGGCATCCGCCGCGCCCGCGTGGAATCGATGGGACGGCGCACCATTACCGTCATCGGCCGCTCGCGCGGCGACCGCGTGGTCGTCACCTTCGACCGGCGCGACCGCTGGTGCCCGGTGGTGCGGTAGCAAACCGCTCCGGCCCTGTCGCGGCTGTCACGTCGGGCCGGAGGCGCCCCCTCACCCGCCTATCCCAGCAGCGCCCGCTTGCGCTTGGCGCCGCCGGCCTTGCGCCAGGCGTTGAAGCGATGGGTGGCGGCGGCGAAGGAGATCTTCATCTGCCGCGAGACCGAGTAGCGCGACTTGCCCTCGTCGAACATGCGGTAGCAGCACTCCACCCCGTCCTCGGTCAGCTTGCCGTCGGGGGTCTTGTTGTGCGGGTTGGCCGGATCGAACTTTTCCACCGGCTGCGCGAGCAGGCCCTTGAGGCGCTGGAGGTCCGCCTCGATCGAGGCGATGAGGTCGAGCACCGGTCCGGAATCGAACGGCGCGGCATGCTGCTTGCCCGTCATGGCGCGAATTCCTCTTCGTGGGACAGGCAGCTCATATAGGCAAAGGTTCGCCGATAAAAAGAGCCGCTGCACGGAGCCTCGTCCGAACGGCGGGGTCGGCGCGGACAGCATCCTGTTGACCGCAACCGCCGCTATATGTAGTTTAGAATCATTCTAAACTAGAGTGCTCTCATCATGCTTTCCCGCGTCTTCGGCTTCGGCCGCCGTTCCTTCGATTCGCTTTCCGAACAGGAAATCCTCGCGCTGGCGATCTCGTCCGAGGAGGACGACGGGCGCATCTACCGGGCCTATGCCGACGGGCTGGCGCAGGATTTCCCGCAATCGGCCAAGATATTCGAGGAAATGGCCGAGGAGGAGGACGGCCACCGCGAGGCGCTGATCGAATTGCATCGCAAGCGCTTCGGCGAACGCATTCCTTTGATCCGGCGCGAGCACGTACGCGGCTACTACCAGCGCAAGCCCGACTGGCTGGTGCGCCCGCTGGGCATCGACCGCGTGCGCAACCAGGCGGCCGACATGGAGCGGCAAGCGCAGCTCTTCTATGCCGCCGCCACTAAGCGCACCTCCGACGCCGCCACGCGCAAGCTGCTGGGCGATCTGGCGGCGGCCGAGCAGGGCCACGAGGCGCTCGCCCACGACCTGGAGCGCAAGCATGTGCCCGAGGCCGTCAAAGAACAGGAAGGCGCGGCCGAGCGGCGGCAGTTCATCCTCACCTACATCCAGCCGGGCCTTGCCGGGCTGATGGACGGCTCGGTCTCCACCCTGGCCCCGATCTTCGCGGCAGCGTTCGCCACCCACGACACCTGGCAGACCTTTCTCGTCGGGCTTGCCGCCTCCATCGGCGCCGGCATCTCGATGGGCTTCACCGAGGTGGCCTCCGACGACGGCAGGCTCTCCGGGCGCGGCTCGCCGATCAAGCGCGGGCTCACCACCGGCATCATGACGGCGATGGGCGGGCTGGGGCATGCCCTGCCCTATCTCATCCCGCATTTCTGGACCGCGACCGCGGTGGCGGCGGTGGTGGTGTTCTTCGAACTATGGGCGATCGCCTTCGTCCAGAACCGCTACATGGACACGCCCTTCCTGCGGGCCGCCTTCCAGGTGGTGCTGGGCGGCGCGCTGGTGTTCGCGGCCGGCATCCTGATCGGCAACGCCTAGAGCCCCTAAAACGGGGCAACGATCAGGACAAAAATCCGAAACCAAAACGCGCATTCGGCGACACAAAAGCGAAACCCGCGTGGCGCAAAAGACACACGGACGCGGAACACGCCGAAAGGCACCGAAACGCCGCCAATCCGCCGCATTGCGGCCACGAAGGACGGCATTTTCGGGCAAAGATTAACGTCGCGTTCACCGAAGATTCACGGGTGTTTGCTATCATGCCCGCGACTTCGGAAAAGACATCCGAAACCCGACGCGGACTGGAAATCGTAATGCGTATCTTGGCACTCATAACCGGGCTGGTCGCAGCCCTTCGCGAGTTCGTCGCCCCCACCTACCGGCCCGAGCGCCACTATATGCGCGGCCCCGGCCCGGCCTGTGCGCGGCGCGGCAACACGCTCGGCCCGGCGCACTGATGGCGCCGTTTTCGAAAACGCCGGTCATGACGCTGGAAAGCCGCCACGACAGCCATGTCTGCCGACCGGGCACGGCGACCTGCCGCACCACGACCTACCGGCCGCAGCGCCCTTCGCGCCGCGGCTGAAGGCTACACCGCGCGCTGCCGCGCGGCGCAATGTCATTCTGCGCCAAGGCCGAAGACGGCCTCAGCCGCCCAGCCCCTCGAACAGCACCGTCGACAGGTAGCGCTCGGCAAAGGAGGGGATGATCACGACAAGGTTCTTGCCGGCATTTTCCGGCCGCGCGCCCACCACGGCGGCCGCCTGCAGGGCCGCGCCGGACGAGATGCCGACCGGCACGCCCTCCAGCCGCGCCACCAGGCGCGCATTGGCCACCGCATCCTCGTTGGAGACCGTGACCACCTCGTCGTAGATCGAGGTGTCGAGGATCTTGGGCGCGAAGCCGGCGCCGATGCCCTGGATCTTGTGCGGGCCGGGCTGGCCGCCCGACAGCACCGGCGAGGCCTCCGGCTCCACCGCCACGACCTGCACGGACGGCTTGCGGCTCTTCAGCACCTGGCCGACGCCGGTGATGGTGCCGCCGGTGCCGATGCCCGAAACGAGGATATCGACCTCGCCCTGCGTGTCGTTCCAGATCTCCTCGGCCGTGGTGGTGCGGTGGATCTGCGGGTTGGCCTTGTTCTCGAACTGCTGCGGGATGACGGCGTCCGGCAGGCTGGCGGCAAGCTCGTCGGCCTTGGCGATGGCGCCCTTCATGCCCTTGGCGCCCTCGGTCAGCACCAGTTCGGCGCCGAGCAGCAGCAGCATCTTGCGGCGCTCCAGCGACATGGTCTCGGGCATGGTCAGGATCAGCTTGTAGCCCTTGGCCGCCGCCGCGAAGGCAAGCGCGATGCCGGTGTTGCCGGAGGTCGGCTCGATCAGCGTGGTCTTGCCGGGCGTGATGCGGCCGGCGGCCTCCAGCGCCTCGATCATGGCCACGCCGATGCGGTCCTTCACCGAGGCGATCGGGTTGAAGAACTCCAGCTTGGCCAGGAGATTGGCGACAATGCCCTTTTCCCTGGCGAACTTGTCCAGCCGCACCAGCGGCGTATCGCCGACCGTCTCCGTCATTGAATTGTAGATGCGGCCGCGTCCGGGCGCGCGCGCGGAGGTGACGGGCTTGTTCATCGGTTCTGCTCCTATATCCAGGCGGCACGAGGCGCTTTCAAAGTCGCCGAAGATAGGCCGCCGCACATGATTATCCGAGTGGGGCGCATGCTCAAAGCCTCAGGTTTAAAGGATGGAATTCCAACAGTCCGGCAAGAATTGGAATTTTTTTGCCCCACCCGGCCCGCAGACGGGTGCGCATGCAGGCGCACGCTCCCGCCGCCCGGCGCGAGTTCGCCCGATCGCCTCAGGACTTTCCATCATAGGTGACGCGCCAGATCGTGCCGCTGCCGTCCTCGGTGACGATCAGCGCGCCGTCTTTCGCCACGGCCACGCCGACGGGACGGCCCCAGACCTTGGCGTCGGACACGACGAAGCCGGTCATGAAGTCCTCGTACTCGCCGGTCGGCTTGCCGTCGCTGAAGCGCAGCCGCACCACCTTGTAGCCGGTGCGCTTGTTGCGGTTCCAGGACCCGTGCAGGGCCACGAAGGCGTCGCCCCTATATTCGGCGGGAAACTGACCGCCCTCGTAGAAGGCGATGTTGAGCGGCGCCGAATGCGCCTGCATCAGCACGTCGGGCACGGTCACCTTGCCCTTCAGGTCGGGCCGCTCGCCGGCATGGCGCGGGTCCTCGTTCGAGCCGAGATAGTACCAGGGCCAGCCGTAGAAGGCGCCCTGCCTCACTGAGGTCGCATAGTCGAAGGGCACGTTGTCGCCGAGCCCGTCGCGCTCGTTGACCACGCACCACAGCGCTCCCATGCCCGGCTGCACCGCCATGCCGGAACAGTTGCGCAGGCCGGTCGCCACGACGCGCCCGTTGCCGCCGTCGGGATCGTAGGCGCGCACCTCGGCACGGCCTTCTTCCGAGCCCCAGGCATAGCCGAGCGGCTTTTCGTGCACCCATCGCTCCACGCCGCCTTGCGGCGCCGCGCCGATGTCCTCGGCCACGTTGGAGCCGGAGCCGACGGACAGATACAAGGTCTTGCCGTCCGGCGAGAAGGCGATGTCGCGGGTCCAGTGATGGTTGGAAGGAATGCCGGAAACGATCGTCTGCGGCGCGGCGGAAGCCTTCAGGTCGCCCTCCTTGTAGGGAAAGCGCACCACGCTGTCGGAACTGGCGACATAGACCCATTGCGGGTTTTCGGCGGGGTAGAAGGCGATGCCGTAGGGCTGATGCAGGCCCGTGGCGAAGACGCCCTCCTCGGCGGGCTTCGCGCTGCCCGGCGCCAGCCGGTAGACGCGCAACTGGTTGGCGCGGGAATCGGCCACGAAGAGATCGCCATTGGGCGCCACCCGCACCGCGCGCGGGTTGCGGATGCCGGTGGCCACCAGTTCGGCCGAAAAGCCGGGCGGCAGGCGCAGCTTCACGTTCTTCGGCATTTTCGCCCGCTCGGGGCTGTTCGAGGCCGATTGCGACGGCGCGGGCGGCTGAAGGTCCTGCGGCGTGATCAGGCGCACCACGCCCGGCCGGTCCGCTCGCCAGTCGCCGAAGGCTTCCGTTCCCTTCAGCACGGGCTCGGCGGCGGATGCGGCGGCGGCAAGGGCGAGGATGGCGGCGGCACAGGCGCCTGCGTGAAGCGGTTTCATGCGTCTTACTGGACTTGAACCCGAAAGAACGCGGATGGCGGCAAGCCGTTCCCTGATCGATCAACCGGGCATGAAATTTGTATTTTGGAAATCGTGCGCGCTCGGATATTCTTCCGGAATTCCTAGCCGGGCCGAGCCGCATTTGGGAAGGGGTGCGCAACGGTGTCGATTTCGGTCGAATGCCTGCATCGGGTCAGTTGCAACCTGCAGGATGTCGTCGCCGACAAGAGCCAGTGGCGGCGGATACTCGATGAGATCGCGGATGCGACCGGCTGCATCGGCGTCGCGGTCCTGCCTTACGAGCCGAACGGCCAGGCCCTTATCGGATCGAGCCTGGAAGAGGCGTTCAGAGCGTATTTCGCCGAAGGCTGGCACATACGAGACACTCGTCGGCGCGGCATTCCCCTGCAACTGCGTGGTTTCGCAACCTCGGACGACGACGTCATCGGCGACGACGAACTGCGCAAAGACCCCTACTACAACGAGTTCCTGCCGACGACCGAGTTGAGATGGTGGGCGGGCCTCGGGTTCAGCGCCGGCCCTGCCATGCACTGCCTGGGGCTGCAGCGGACCAACCGGCAAGGACGCTTTACCGCAAAGGAAAAGGCCATCATCCAGTCCTTGTCCCGCCGGATGAGCGAAGTGGCCACGCTGTCGTACAATGTGGAGCGCGCCATAATCGCCGGTTCCATCGACGTGCTGGCCAGGATGGAGGTGGCGGCGTTCACGATCGATCGCCAAGGGCGCGTCATCGCGTCGAATGCCGCTGCGGACCTGTCGCTCGGCGAGGATATCCGCGTGCGCAACGGCAAGATCGTGATCCGGGACCATGCAGCGGCGATCGAATATGAGCGTCTTGTCAGACAGATCCAATATTTGCCCGAGGGCCGCAGCCTCAATGCCGGTGTCCTCGTCGTCCACCGGGCGGACGGGACGGACCTGCTGCTCAGGGCGTTGCCGTTGGATGGTGCGGCCCGCTTTCCGTTCTGCGGCGCCGTGGCGATGTTCACGATGACCGAACTGAAGAAGCCCGCCGCGCCGCATCCCCTCGTGGTCGGCAAAGCCTGGCGGCTGACGCCGTCCGAGACGGCGCTTGCCGTGCAACTCGCAATGGGCAACTCTCTGGAACGCGCTGCGGAAGCGCTGGAGATTTGCAAGGAGACGGCCAGGACCCAGCTCAAATCGATCTTCGGGAAAACGGCCACCCACAGGCTGGGCGAACTGATAGCCCTGCTCGGAAGCCTGCCTGCCGAGCCTCGGCCGCCCGCCCCCCTGGCAAACGATCCTGCGGACACGCAGGCGTAACGTGCCGCCGGTCAGCCGGCAGCTTCGTCGAGGCGCCTTTCCAGTTCGACCAGGTCGGCAGGCAGCGGCATGCCCATGGCACGCATCTCCTGCAGCTTCTCGCGCAACTGTTCCTGCAACTCGTGCCGGTCCTGCGGCTGGTTGACCATTTCCTGCAGCAGCAGGCCGATCTCGGCCTTGAACGCTTCCAGCGCCATCTTCCCCTCCCCTTCGCGGGTGGTCGGAAACGCGTCTCGCGTTTCCGGAGGTCTCTCAACGCAGCATGCGGGAAATAAGCTGCGCCGTATAGTCCACCATCGGCACGATGCGCGCATAGTTCAGCCGCGTCGGCCCGATGACACCGAGCGCGCCGACGACGCGCGCATCCTTGTCGCGATAGGGCGCCACCACCAGCGAGGAGCCCGACAGCGAAAACAGCCGGTTCTCCGAGCCGATGAAGATGCGCACGCCCGGCCCCTGCTCGGCCAGGTCGAGCAGTTGCAGGAGGCCGTCCTGCGTCTCCATGTCCTCGAACAGCCGCTTCAGAAGCTCGATGTCGGCCTGCGCGGTGACGTTTTCGAGCAGGTTGGCGCGGCCGCGCACGATGAGGCGCGCCGGCAGGTCGCTTTCGGTGCCGGCCCACACGGCAAGCCCCTTTTCGACCAGTTCCTGCGACAGCGTGTCCAGCGCCGCGCGTGTCTCCTCCTTCAGCCGCGCGATATCGGCGCGCGCCTCGCCCAGCGTGCGGCCGCGTATATGGGCGTTGAGGAAGTTGGAGGCTTCGTGGAGCTGCGAGACGGTGATGCCGGCCGGCAAGTCGATGACGCGGTTCTCCACGTCGCCGCCATGCGACACCAGCACGGTGAGCGCCTTGCCGGGCTCGAGCTGGATGAACTCGATATGCTTCAGCGCCGTCTCGTTCTTGGCGGCCAGGACGAGGCCCGCCCCGCGCGACATGCCCGACAGCATCTGGCTGGCCTCGGTCAGCATGTGCTCCAGCGAGGTGCCCTCGCCGGACGCCTTCATCTGCGCCTCGATGGCGCGGCGCTCGTCGTCCGACAGGTCGCCCAGTTCCATGAATGCGTCGACGAAGAAGCGCAGGCCCGCCTGCGTGGGCAGCCGCCCGGCCGACACGTGCGGCGCGTAGATGAGGCCCAGATGCTCCAGGTCGCTCATCACGTTGCGAATGGTGGCCGGCGACAGCGAAGACGGCAGGATGCGCGACAGCGACCGCGAACCGACGGGCTCGCCGTCGCGCAGGTAGGAATCGACGATGCGCCGGAATATCTCGCGCGAGCGGATGTCCAGCACCTGCAGCGCGGTCGATTGCGGCATGGGATCGGCAATGGGCTTCGTCATCGGGCGCAAAACCTCCGCTTCGAGGATATAGACATCCCCACAAGCGGTGCAAGCCGGCCATTTTCCTTTGCGCGGCACGACCCGCAGCGTTACAAGCCGGCCACGATAAGCCAGATCACGGAAAGAAACCGAATGCGCCCCTCCAAACGCCAGAACGACGAAATGCGCGCCATCTCCTTCGAGCGCGGCGTCTCCAAGCACGCCGAAGGCTCGTGCCTGGTCAAGTTCGGCGACACGCATGTGCTGTGCACCGCCAGCCTGGAAGAGAAGGTGCCGGGCTGGATGCGCAATTCCGGCAAGGGCTGGGTGACGGCCGAATACGGCATGCTGCCGCGTTCCACCGGCGAGCGCATGCGCCGCGAGGCTTCAGCCGGCAAGCAGGGCGGCCGCACGCTGGAGATCCAGCGCCTGATCGGGCGCTCCCTGCGCGCCGTGGTCGACATGCAGGCGCTGGGCGAGCAGCAGATCACCGTCGACTGCGACGTGCTCCAGGCCGACGGCGGCACGCGCACGGCCGCCATCACCGGCGGCTGGGTGGCGCTCCACGATTGCCTGCGCTGGATGGAGGCGCGCCAGATGGTGAATGTGCAGCGCGTGCTGAAGGACCATGTGGCGGCCATCTCCTGCGGCCTCCACGACGGCCAGCCGGTGATCGACCTCGACTATCTGGAGGATTCGTCGGCCGGCACCGACGCCAATTTCGTCATGACCGGCAAGGGCGGCATCGTCGAGATCCAGGGCACGGCCGAGGGCGAGCCCTTTTCCGAGGAAGAGTTCGCGGCGCTGATGGCGCTGGCCAAGAAGGGCATCTCGCGGCTGGTCGACCTGCAGAAGATGGCGGTGGGATAGGCAGGGTTGCAATGATGGCATATCGCCGTGGGCTTTCGAGCCCGACACCCCCACCCCTAACCCCTCCTCACAAGGGGGAGGGGGACGATGTCACCGGTGCTGCGGCCAAAGCCATCAGCGTTCGGGGCCTGGAAGGGGCGTGGCCAGTTTCCCCTCCCCCTTGTGAGGAGGGGTTAGGGGTGGGGGTCGTCTCATTTCTCAAGTCCGCTGCCGAGGCGGGAAACTGATGCAGCCCGCCGCCATCCTGGAATCGGCCCTCTACGTCACCGACCTCGACGCGGCGGAAGCCTTCTATGGCGAGGTGCTGGGGCTGGAGCGCATCGCCAGGGTGGAAGGCAGGCACGTGTTCTTCCGCTGCGGGACCGGCGTGCTTCTCCTGTTCAATGCCGGGGCGACGAGCCAGCCGCCCGCGCCGGGCGCGCGCCTGCCGGTGCCGCCCCACGGCACGCAAGGCCCGGGGCATCTGTGCTTTGCCGCCACGGCCGACGAAATTGCGCGCTGGACGGCGCATCTGGAAGCCAGCGGCGTCGCCGTCGAGGCCGATTTCGAATGGCCGCCCAAGCCCGGGGAAGCCAAGGGCGGCCGCTCCATCTATTTCCGCGACCCGTCCGGCAATTCGCTGGAGTTCGCGGAGCCGAAAATCTGGGGTATCTGACATGCATTCGCTGAACGGCAGGAAGATCGTGGTGGCCAGCCACAATGCGGGCAAGCTGCGCGAATTCTCCGACCTGATGGCGCCGTTCGGTTTCGAGGCGAAGTCGGCGAAGGACTACGGCCTGCCGGAGCCGGAAGAGACCGGCGCCACCTTCGAGGAGAACGCCTATATCAAGGCCTTCGCGGCGGCCAGGGCCACCGGCCTGCCGGCGCTTTCCGACGATTCGGGTCTGTGCGTGGACGCGCTCGACGGCGCGCCCGGCGTCTACACCGCCAACTGGGCCGAGAAGGAGGACGGCAGCCGCGACTTCGGCATGGCCATGCAGCGCACGGAAGTGGCGATGCAGCAGGTGGGCGCCACCGAGCCCGCGCAGCGCAGCGGGCGCTTCGTCGCCGTCATCTGCCTGGCCTTTCCCGACGGCGAGGCCGAATATTACCGCGGCGAGGTGGAAGGCCGGCTTGTGTGGCCGCCGCGCGGCGACCTCGGCTTCGGCTACGACCCGGTGTTTTTGCCGGGCGGCCACGACAAGACCTTCGGCGAGATGAGCGCTCAGGAAAAGCACGGCTGGAAGCCGGGCGAGCCGGACGCGCTGTCGCATCGCGCCCGCGCCTTCCAGAAATTCGCCGAAGCGCGGCTGGGAACAGAATGACCATGCTTTCGCCGGCCCTCCTTACCCCCACCCCTGACCCCTCCCCACAAGGGGGAGGGGGACGACGGAGAGACCCTTCGCACTTTGCCTGTCAGGGTTTGCGGCAGGACAGCGCCGCACCATTCCCCTCCCCCTTGTGGGGAGGGGTCAGGGGTGGGGGTAATCTTCCTGGCATGCGCTTCAGTGCCGGAAACGATCGGCTCGGGCAGAGATCGACCTGATGAACCTCGACCGTTCTCCCGGCTTCGGGGTCTATGTGCACTGGCCGTTCTGCGCGGCCAAATGCCCCTATTGCGACTTCAACAGCCATGTCCGCCACCAGCCGGTGGACCAGGAGCGGTTTGCCCGCGCCTTCGAAACCGAATTGGCGACGATGCGCGCGCGCACCGGCCCGCGCGAGGTGACGTCGATCTTCCTCGGCGGCGGCACGCCCTCGCTGATGAAGCCGGAGACCGTCGGCGCCGTGCTGGAGGCGGTGGCGAAGAACTGGACGGTGCCTTCCGGCATCGAGGTGACGCTGGAGGCCAACCCGTCCTCGGTCGAGGCCGAGCGCTTCAAGGGCTATCGCGCCGCCGGCGTCAACCGCGTGTCGCTCGGCGTGCAGGCGCTGAACGACCGCGACCTGAAATTCCTCGGCCGGCTGCACAATGTTTCGGAAGCGCTTGCCGCCATCGAGCTGGCGCGGGCCACCTTCCCGCGGCTTTCCTTCGACCTGATCTATGCGCGGCCGGGCCAGACGCCGGAAGCCTGGGCGGCGGAGCTGGAGGAGGCGATCGGCCATGCGGCCGACCATCTGTCGCTCTATCAGCTCACGCTGGAGGAAGGCACGCCCTTCTTTGCGCTGCACAAGGCCGGGAAGTTCCACCTGCCCGACGCCGACCATGCCGCCGACCTCTACCAGCTCACGCAGGACGTGACCGCCGCGCACGGGCTGCCGGCCTACGAGATTTCCAACCACGCAAGGCCGGGCGCGGAAAGCCGGCACAATTTGACCTACTGGCGCTACGGCGAATATGCCGGCGTCGGCCCCGGCGCGCACGGCCGCTTCGTGGAAGGAGGCACGCGCATCGTCACCATCGCGGAGCGCATGCCGGAGCGCTGGGCCGAACTGGTGGAAACGCAAGGCCATGGCGTGACCGGGGGCGAGGTGCTGACCCGCTCCGAAGAGGCGGACGAATTCCTGCTCATGGGCCTGCGGCTTGCCGAGGGCATCGACCTTGCCCGCTACGAGGCGCTCTCGGGGCGCGGCCTGTCGTCGGCGCGGCTGTCGATCCTGCAGGAGGAGGGCCTGGTGGCGCCGATCGGCAATTCGCGCCTGCGCGCCACGCCGGCCGGCATGATCGTGCTGGATGCGCTGGTGGCGGACCTGGCCCGCTAGCAGCTTTCCTTTCCGACCTCCCTGTCCCAGGGTGGCGGCAAACAACGGAACGGGATTCGGCGGATGAACCTTGGCCTTTCTTCCTGGCAGTTCTGGGCGGTGCTTTCGGCCGGCTTCGCGGCGCTCACGGCAATCTTCGCCAAGGTCGGCGTGGAAAACGTCAATTCCGATTTCGCGACGCTGATCCGCACCGTCGTCATCCTGCTCATCGTCGCAGCCATCGTCGCCGCCACCGGCCAGTTCCAGGCGCCTGGCTCCATCTCGGGCCGGACCTACCTGTTCCTGGTCCTGTCGGGCATGGCCACCGGCGCGTCCTGGCTGTGCTATTTCCGCGCGCTGAAGCTGGGCCAGGCCGCGCAGGTGGCGCCCATCGACAAGCTAAGTGTCGTGCTTGTTGCGGTGTTTGGCGCGCTCTTTCTGGGCGAGCGCCTGTCGGGAACGAACTGGCTTGGCGTCGCCCTCATCGCGGCGGGCGCGGTTCTGGTCGCCTCCCGGGTCTGACGGCGCGCCCTCCCGCGCGGATTTCGTTTCCAGTCGGGTCATGAAGATGTCGAAACGATTGGGCATTGGCCGCTTGTTTCTCCCTGGGGCTTTGTTCTGCGCAAGAAACCCGCCAGGGCCGATCCTGTTCCTCACTGTGGCAAAGCGATGGCGGCCGCCCTCCTGCGCGCCTCACGTTTTGCAACAGTTGCCGATCCGTGCGACAGGAGCGGCATGGAAAACAATGCCGATGCCGGGACGACACGACGCAGCTTCCTGATCGGGCAGGCCGAGTTCCCCGCGCGGACGCCGGAACCGGCGCTCTATCTGGTGGCCACGCCGATCGGCAACCTGGCAGACATTACGCTGCGTGCGCTGGAGACGCTGGCCGGCGCCGACATCGTGGCGGCGGAGGACACGCGGGTCTCGCGCGTGCTGCTGGAGCGCTACGGCATCCGCCGCCGCACCACCGCCTATCACGAGCACAATGCCGCGCAGGCAGGGCCGAAGCTGCTGGCGGCCCTCGAAGCCGGGCAGAGCGTGGCGCTGATCTCCGACGCCGGCACGCCGCTGGTCTCCGACCCCGGCCACAGGCTGGTGGGCGAAGCGCTTGAACGCGGCATCCGCGTGGTGCCCATTCCCGGCCCATCGGCAGTGCTCGCCGCGCTGACAGCGTCCGGCCTGCCTTCGGACGCCTTCTTCTTCGCCGGTTTTTTGTCCCCCAAGGCGGGGCAGCGGCAAAGCCGGCTGGAGGAGCTGAAGGCCGTGCCGGCCACGCTGATCTTCTTCGAATCGCCGCGCCGGCTGGCCGACACGCTTGCCGCCATGGCCGCCGTGCTGGGCGCAGCGCGCAGCGCGGCGGTCGGGCGGGAACTGACCAAGACGTTCGAGGAGATGCGGCTGGGCACGCTGGCGGACCTGGCCGCGCACTACGAGCAGGCAGGCGCGCCGAAGGGCGAGATCGTGGTGTGCGTCGGCCCGCCGCAAGCCAGTCAGGAAGGCCCCGCCGACATCGACCGGCTGCTGCTTTCGCTGGCCCGGGAGATGCCCGCCTCGAAGGCGGCGGCGGAAGCCGCGAAGATGACCGGCGCCCAGAAGCAGGCGCTCTACCGCCGGCTGCTGGAGCTGAAGGACGGCGATGGCTGACGCGGCCGCCCGGCGCCGCAAATCCTATCGTCGCGGCCATCGCGGCGAATGGCTGGCGGCACTGGCGCTGACGGCAAAGGGCTATCGCATCCTTGCCCGCCGCTACCGCACGAAGCTCGGCGAGATTGACCTGATTGCGCGGCGCGGCGACCTCGTGCTGATGGTGGAGGTGAAGGCGCGGCGCTCGCTCGTCGAGGCGATGGAGGCGATCGGCCGCGAATCGGAGCGCCGCATCGAAGGCGCAGCCGATATCTGGCTGTCGCGCCAGCCGGACTATGGCCGGCTCTCGGTGCGCTTCGACATGGTCGCCGTGCTGCCCTGGCGCTGGCCGGTGCATGTGGAGAACGTGTTTTACGGGGAAGGCTGATCCCGGCGCATCAGGGCCGCGACCCTGGGATCTGCCGCGAACAGGTCGAGCGGAAAGGCAAGCCTCAGTTCCGGCCAGTCGCAGAGCGCGTTCGCGCCATGCCGGGAAAATGCGACGCGCCAGGTTTCGTACCGCGCCGGCTTGTCGTCGGCGAAGGCCGCGCAGCCGAACAAAGCCAGATTGGCGCCGCCGGACGGGTCGCGGACCGAACGGTAGCGGACGGTCCCTACCCCCGCCTCGCGCGCCGCGTCGGCAAGCGCCAGGCAGGCGGCATAGTCCGCGGGATCGGTCCAGGAGCCCTCGTCCCTCGATAGAGGCGGCGCGGTCAGATCGAGGCAGGCCGCGACGGAGAAGCCGACCTCGAAACCGGTGAATTCGAGCGGATTGCGCGGCCAGGGCGTTTGCGGGCTCTCGGCAAAGAACAGCAGCCGGTAGAAGACGGTCTCGGCCACCGCCGTCACGCTTCGCTCCGAGGCGTAGTAGACGCCCGGCGAGCAACCCTCGCGGCGGAAGCGGGAACTGCCCGGATAGCGGCCGTAGCGGAAAGGCGTGGACAACAGATAGTGGAGATGGCGGCACTCGGGCGGGCCGGGCGGCTTGGTGCGCTCCAGTTCCTCCTCCAGGAGCTGCTGCTCGTCCATCGTATCGACCAGTTTCATGGTCGATACGCGGTGCTGGGCCTCGACCAGCCGCCAGCAGGTGCCGGCGGCGGGCCGCGCCTCAGACCGGAGCGCGTCTGGCGTCCAGATAGGCGACGACATTGGCCAGGCCGTCCACGGTCCTGATGCGGGCGACCGGTACGCTGCCGAGCGCGAGGTTGTCGGCATGCATCCAGCGGCGGGACGCCGCGTCATCGCCGCCCATGATGGCGTCGAGCGAGCGGTAGAGGCGGATGAACAGCAGCGCCAGTTCATACGGCTTGCCGGACAGGCTGGCCGTGCCGGTGCCGCGCTTGAGGCGCGACAGGGTGGCTTCCGAAAGGCCGATCACCGCCGAAAGGTCCCTGGCAGTCAGGCCAAGCAGGTCGGCCGCCCGCAACAGCGCCTTTGCGGCGACGGCGCCGGCATCCGGCCTGCCTGACGGCAATGGCATCGACATGGCTCGCTCCTTTCTCGTGAAAGGAAATATAGCTTCACTTTCATGAGAAATCAAATAGCGCGGATCATCGCACGATCCTGAAGCCCGGCAGGACGTCCGGAGCGGCGGGCTCCGCGGCCATGTCGGCCACCACGGCCCCGCGCGGCCCTTGCCGCAGCAGCTTCAGCATTTCCTCCACCGCCTCGCCCGGCCCGGCCAGCAGCGCCGCGACGGAGCCGTCCTTCTCGTTGCGCACCCAGCCAGCAAGGCCGAGCGCCTCGGCCTGCTCCAGCGTCCAGTAGCGGAAGCCGACGCCCTGCACGCGCCCGGTGACCCGCACCATGACGGCCAGGCCGCTCATCTTGCCGTCACCTGCATCGGCAGGCCGCCTTCCGGCTGCGTGGTGAGCTTCTGCACCGGCCAGGGCTTCGTCTCGGCGGTGGTGTCGAACCGGAAGCGCGACATCAGCACGGCGAGCGCGATGATGGCCTCCTGCATGGCGAAGGACGCGCCGATGCACACGCGCGGCCCCGCGCCGAAGGGCAGATACTGGAAGCGGTCGATCTTGTCCCGGTTGCCGGGGTGGAAGCGGGCGGGAATGAAGGCGTCGGGGTCCTTCCACAGCTTGCGGTGCCGGTGCACCACCCAGGGCATGACCAGCACGGCCGCGCGCGGCGGGATGGAGAGCCCGTTGAAGGTTTCCGGCTCGATCGGCTCGCGATTGATCGACGGCGCCGGCGGATAGAGCCTCAGCGCCTCCTCGAAGGCGGCGCGGGTGAGCGGCATGGCGTCGAGCCATTTCGCCGGGTCCGGCTCGCGCGCCAGCACCGCGTCGATCTCGCGCTCGATCGGTTCGCGCTCCCACGGCGCCTCGGCCAGGCAATAGAGCGTCCAGCCGAGCGCGCGCGCCGTCGTCTCGTGGCCGGCGCCGATGAAGGTGATGATGTTGTCCTCGACCTCGCCCCGCGTCAGCCCGTCCGGGCCCCGGGCGCGCAGCAGAAGCGTGAGGAAATCCTGCGGCGCGTGGTCCGGATCGCGCTGCAGCCTTTCCTCGCGCATGGCCATGGTGTCGGTCACGATCTTGCGGAAATAGGCCATGGTGCGGCGGCCGCGGATGCGGGTGAGGCGCGGCAGCCAGTCGGGCGCGCGCAACAGGTCGAGCGGATCGACGCGGCCCATAGTCTCGAACAGCCGGTCGATCTGGTGCGAGAAGCTGCCCGGCTCGCCGGCGATCTCGCCCGAAAACAGCGTCTCGGCCAATATGTCGTAGGTCAGTTCGGTCATGTCGCGGGCGATGTCGTGGACCTTGCCGTCCTCGTAGCGGCCGGTGAACTGCCGCGCGCATTTCAGCATCGGCGCAGCGAAGCCGAAGATGTGTCGCGGCGTGAACACCGGCGCCATGGCCTTGCGCGAGCGTTTCCACACCTCACCCTCGGCGGTCAGCAGCCCGTCGCGCAGGATCGGCCGCAGGATCTTCTGGCGCACCGTCGCCATCTTGTAGTTCTTGGCGTTGTCCACCAGCACATGGCGGATCAAGGCCGGGTCGTTGGCCACCACCAGCGGCCCGCCGACGCCGCCGCGCACGCAGATCCACGGCTCGTTGTAGGAGGGCTCGCCCCACAGTTCGAGCGGGTTGCGGTAGACGATGCGCATCATCTCCAGCGTCGAGGGCGGGCTGGTGCGCGGCCTCGGCGCCGGGGGAACGAAGGGAGAGGGCTTGCTGTCCATCGGCTGCTCCGCTGATGCGTCCAATGTAGGACCCGTGCTCGCGCGCGTCCATGGGGCGGCGGGACGGCGCCTCTCCGAAATGTGACAGGGCGCCGCAGCCTCGCGGCTTGCCCGCGTCCGCCGCCTGCCTTAGTTGACGGTCACCAATGGATACCGTCTCAAACAGGAGCCGCACTTGAAGCACCGCCTCAGCATCGTCATCGGCAGCACCCGCCCCGGCCGCGCCGGCCCCGTCTTCGCGCGCTGGCTGGAGAATTTCGCCCACGAGCACGGTAAGTTCGAGCCGGTGCTGACGGATCTTGCCGAATTCGACCTGCCGCTGATCGACGAGCCGCACCATCCGCGCCTCGGCAAATACGAGAAGGAGCACACCAGGGCCTGGTCGCAGGCGGTGGACGCGGCGGACGCCTTCGTGTTCGTGACGCCGGAATACAACTACTTCGCCGCCCCCGCCATCGTGAACGCAGTCGACTACCTGTCGCGCGAGTGGCAGTACAAGCCGGCCGCCTTCTTCAGCTATGGCGGCGCCTCGGGCGGCATGCGCTCGGTCCAGGCCACCAAGCCGCTGCTCACCACGGTCAAGGTCATGCCGATTCCGGAAGCGGTGGCGGTTCCCTTCTACCAGAGATCGCTCGACGAAAACGGCAACTTCACCCCCTCGGAGCCGGTGGCGGGCGGCGCCACCGCCATGCTGGACGAACTGCATCGCTGGAGCGTCGCGCTGAAGCCGATGCGCGCGCCCGCGCAATAGCAGGCCGCATCTGCCGCGATCTGTGGTCAAGGGGCTGCAAAACTTGGAAAATCGGCCCCGAGCGCCTATATCTGTATCATCAAAAGGGCGCGATTCGGGGACAGTTTCCGCGCTGCCGCAGAACGACATCGAACGCACAGGTTTTCATGAACGACCAGACCGAAAACGGCAACGGCGTGAACGCCGAGTATGGTGCCGATTCCATCAAGGTATTGAAGGGGCTGGACGCCGTCCGCAAGCGGCCCGGCATGTATATCGGCGACACCGACGACGGCTCCGGCCTGCACCACATGGTCTACGAGGTGGTGGACAACGCCATCGACGAGGCGCTGGCCGGCCATGCCGACCTGGTGTCGGTGACGCTCAATCCGGACGGCTCGTGCACCGTGGCCGACAATGGCCGCGGCATCCCGACGGACCTGCACCCTTCGGAGGGCGTGTCGGCGGCCGAGGTCATCATGACCCAGCTCCATGCCGGCGGAAAGTTCGACCAGAACTCCTACAAGGTCTCGGGCGGCCTGCACGGCGTGGGCGTGTCGGTGGTCAACGCGCTGTCGGTGTGGCTGAAGCTGAACATCCGTCGCGACGGCAAGATCCACGAGATGCGCTTCACCCATGGCGACGCCGACGCGCCGCTTTCCGTGACCGGCACCTACGAGACGACCAACCAGCCCGGCACCTATGAGGGCCGCAGCGGCACCTCGGTGACCTTCCTGCCCTCGCCCGACACGTTCAAGGGCGTGATCGAATTCGACTACGCAACGCTCGAGCACCGGCTGCGGGAACTGGCCTTCCTCAATTCCGGCGTGCGCATCGTGCTGACCGACAAGCGCCATGCCGACATCAAGACGCAGGAGTTGCACTACGAGGGCGGGCTGGAGGAGTTCGTCAAGTTCCTCGACCGGGCCAAGAAGCCGCTGATCGAGCGGCCGATCGCCATCCGCAGCGAGCGCGACGGCATCACCGTCGAGGTGGCCATGTGGTGGAACGACAGCTACCACGAGAACGTGCTCGCCTTCACCAACAACATTCCCCAGCGCGACGGCGGCACGCACCTGGCAGGCTTCCGCGGCGCGCTGACCCGGCAGGTGACCGGCTACGCCGATTCCGCCGGCATTTCCAAGAAGGAGAAGGTGAGCCTGACCGGCGACGACTGCCGCGAGGGGCTGACCGCCGTGCTTTCGGTGAAGGTGCCGGACCCGAAATTCTCCTCCCAGACCAAGGACAAGCTGGTGTCGTCCGAGGTGCGGCCGGTGGTGGAAAGCCTGGTCAACGAGGCGCTGGGCACCTGGCTGGAGGAGCACCCTGGCGAGGCCAAGACGCTGGTGGGCAAGGTGGTCGAGGCAGCCGCCGCGCGCGAAGCCGCGCGCAGGGCCCGCGAGCTGACCCGGCGCAAGGGCGTGCTCGACATCACCTCGCTGCCCGGCAAGCTGGCCGACTGCCAGGAGCGCGATCCGGCGAAATCCGAACTGTTCATCGTCGAGGGCGATTCCGCCGGCGGCTCGGCCAAGGGCGGCCGCTCGCGCCAGAACCAGGCGATCCTGCCATTGCGCGGCAAGATCCTCAACGTGGAGCGCGCGCGCTTCGACCGCATGCTGTCGTCGGACATGATCGGCACGCTGATCACCGCGCTCGGCACCTCGATCGGCAAGGACGAGTTCAACGCCGACAAGCTGCGCTACCACAAGATCATCATCATGACCGACGCCGACGTGGACGGCGCCCATATCCGCACGCTGCTGCTCACCTTCTTCTTCCGGCAGATGCCGGAGCTGATCGAGCGCGGCCACCTCTACATTGCCCAGCCGCCGCTCTACAAGGTCACGCGCGGCAAGAGCTCGCAGTACCTGAAGGACCAGACCGCCTTCGAGGAATTCCTCATCGACTCCGGGCTGGAAGACGCCTCGCTGACGCTGGGCTCGGGCGAGGTGCGCGCCGGCCAGGACCTGCGCGCGGCGGTGGAGGACGCGCTGACGGTGCGCCAGCTCATCAACGGCCTGCACACGCGCTACAACCGCGCCGTGATCGAGCAGGCGGCCATTGCCGGCGGGCTCAACGCCGATATAGCCGCCGACCTTTCCCGCGCCGGCGCCATGGCAGAGCGCGTCGCGCAACGCCTCGACCTGATCGCCGAGGAGACCGAGCGCGGCTGGACCGGCCGCACCGCCACCTCCAACGACGGTGTCGGCGGCTACGTGTTCGAGCGTATGGTGCGCGGCGTCAAGGAATTCGCCCAGATCGACATGGGCCTCATCAACTCCGCCGACGCGCGGGCGCTGGACCGCTTTGCCGAGCGCCTCGGCGAAGTCTTCGGCGAGCCGCCCGTGCTGCGCCGCAAGGAGGCGTCGGAGATGATCGCCGGTCCATTGGCCCTTCTGGACGCCGTCTTCGCCGCCGGCCGCAAGGGGTTGACCATGCAGCGCTACAAGGGCCTCGGCGAGATGAACGCCGAGCAATTGTGGGAAACCACGCTCGACCCGAACGTGCGCTCGCTGCTGCAGGTCAAGATCAACGACGCCACGGATGCCGACACGCTGTTCTCGCGCCTGATGGGCGACGAGGTCGAGCCGCGGCGCGAATTCATCCAGGACAACGCGCTGTCGGTGGCCAATCTCGACATCTGAGGTTTCCGGCGCCCGGCCCGTTGCGGGCGCCGCGTCGCTTGATAGCGAAATCCCGGGCGAATTTATTCCACCCAAGTTACCCCCACCCCTAACCCCTCCCCACAAAGGGGAGGGGAATCCTGGTGCCGACCCTCATTTCGAGCCGGGCAGAACATGGCGCAGGACGCTTCTGCAAAGTTCCCCTCCCCCTTGTGGGGAGGGGTTAGAGGTGGGGGTACGAGGCGCGCCGAAACAGCGGCCGACGCCCGTCAGGCGTCCGCGCCGTAGACCAGCCGGTCCTGCCGCGCCCTGAGTTCCGCGATCTTCGAGCCCGGCGCCACGGAAGCGTTGGCATAGGTGAGAAGCTCGCCCTTCCTGATCGGCGCGGTCACCCGCCCGTCCTGCAGCAGGCCGCAGGGAATGGCCCGGGCCGCCCGCGCCTCGGGCGCCGTCATGATCCAGGCGCGGTATGAATATTCGCCGATGGCGTCCAGGCGGTCGCCGGGCTTCAGGTCCTTCTTGGCGACGGCGCAGACATCGGCCACCGGCTTCGGCAGCGGCACCATGTCGGCCTTGCCGTAGAGCACGGCGCGCGCGCAGGTGAGCGGCACTTCCAGCGAGGTGAGGTGATAGGGCCGGTGGAAGGTGAAATAAGGGCCCTTGCCCATCCTCAGGTCCTCCATGCGCTCGGTGACGCGCGGATGCGACATGTCGGCTATGACGAAGACGCCGGGCGCCACGCCCTTGCCGATGGAATAGTTGACCACGCCGGCCTTCGACAGCACGCCGCCGTCCTTCTGCGGCACCAGCACCCTTGCCAGCTCGCCCAGCGTGGCGGCGGGGCCGTGCATGCCGGCCTTGTCGGGCACCAGGCCCGTGGCGTTGGCGATCGCCGCCATCTCCACCATGGTCTTGGAGCCGTCGACGAACTCGACCAGCATGCGCACGTTCATGTTGCGGCGGGCCGCCTCCTCCTCGTAGTCGGGCGGCGTGGCGTCCACGTTCAGCGGGTTGTTCTTGCCCTTGCCGGCGGCGACGATGGGGTAGCCCATGGCCGACACGAACTCGATCAGCTCCATGCAGGCCGACGGCTCGTCGCCGGCGCCGAGCGAATACACCACGCCCAGCCGCTCGGCCTCGGCCTTCAGGTATGCGCCGATGGTGACGTCGGCCTCGACATTCATCATCACCAGATGCTTGCCGTGCTCCATGGCGGCGAGGCCGATCTCGGCGCCCACGGCCGGGACGCCGGTGGCATCGACCACCACGTCGATCTGCTCGCTGGCGATGACCAGCGAGGCATCGGAGGTCACGGCGATCCTGCCGGCTTCCATGGCGGCGGTCATGGCCGAGGCGTTCTCGACCTCGCGCGCGTGGCCGCCCTCGCCGTAGGCGATCTCGGCCGCCCTCAGCGCTGCCGGGATCTTGCGCTCGGCCACCGCGCCGACCTCGACGCCGGTCATGCGGGCGACCGCGGTGACGATGTCGGTGCCCATCTCGCCGCAGCCGATCAGGCCGATGCGCACGGGCTTGCCGGTCTTCTGCCGCTCGATCAGGTCGCGGGCCAGTCCCGTCGGCGAAACGTTGATGCTCATGACGGATTTCTCCCTTGGCCCTGCGCTTGCCCCATACCTAGCGGGCGCCTGTTTTCCTGGCAACCGCCGCGCGTCGGACCAAACCCGCCGCGACAAAACGCGGCAAAGAAAAAGCCCGGCGCGAACCGGGCTTTCGACCGTCGGGCCGGCGTTGCCGCAAGATCAGTGGTCCATCGCCTTGACGATTTCCTCGGTCATCTTCTTGGCGTCGCCCAGCAGCATCATGGTGCCGTCCTTGTAGAACAGCGTGTTGTCGATGCCGGCATAGCCGGAGCCGAGCGAGCGCTTGACGAAGAGGCAGGTGCGGGCCTTGTCGACGTCCAGAATCGGCATGCCGTAGATCGGCGAGGACTTGTCGTCGCGCGCCGACGGGTTGGTGACGTCGTTGGCGCCGATGACATAGGCGACGTCGGCCTGCGCGAACTCGGAATTGATGTCCTCCAGCTCGAACACCTCGTCATAGGGCACGTTGGCCTCGGCCAGCAGCACGTTCATGTGGCCGGGCATGCGGCCGGCGACCGGATGGATGGCGTATTTGACCTCCACGCCGTTGGCCTTGAGCTTATCGGCCATCTCGCGCAGCGCGTGCTGGGCCTGGGCCACCGCCATGCCGTAGCCCGGCACGATGATGACCTTCTGCGCGTTCATCATCAGATAGGCGGCGTCGTCTGCCGAACCCTGCTTGACGGTGCGCTCGACGCCGTCGTCGCCCGCGGCACTTGCCGTCTCGCCGCCGAAGCCGCCGAGGATGACGGAGAAGAACGAGCGGTTCATGCCCTTGCACATGATGTAGGACAGGATCGCGCCCGACGAGCCCACCAGCGCGCCGGTGATGATCAGCGCCAGATTGCCGAGGGTGAAGCCCAGCGCGGCCGCCGCCCAGCCCGAATAGGAGTTGAGCATGGAGATGACGACCGGCATGTCGGCGCCGCCGATCGGGATGATGAGCAGCACGCCGAGCAGCAGCGACAGCGCCACGATCAGCCAGAACACCGTATGGCTTTGCGTGAACACAAGCGCCACGATCAGCACCACCAGCGCCAGGCCGAGGGCGATGTTGATGGCGTGGCGGCCGGCGATCATGATCGGCTTGCCCGACATGCGGCCGTCGAGCTTGAGGAAGGCGATGACCGAGCCGGTGAAGGTGATGGCGCCGATGGCCACGCCGATCGACATTTCCACCAGCGCCTGCGCGTGGATGGAGCCGATCTCGCCGATGCCGAAGCTCGCCGGCGCGTAGATGGCGGCGGCCGCCACCATGACGGCGGCGAAGCCGACGAGGCTGTGGAAGGCGGCGACGAGCTGCGGCATCGCGGTCATGGCGATGCGCCGCGCGATATAGGCGCCGACGCCGCCGCCCACGACCAGGCCCAGCACGATGAGGCCGAAGCTGCCGGGCGAAGGCAGCGCCAGCGCCAGGGTGGTGACGATGGCGATGGCCATGCCGACCATGCCGTAGACATTGCCCTGCCGGCTGGTGGTGGGATGCGACAGGCCCCTGAGCGCCAGGATGAACAGGATGCCGGAAACGAGGTAGAGGAAGGAAGCGAGGTTCGCCGTCACGTCACTTGTCCTTCTTCTTGTACATGGCCAGCATGCGCTGGGTGACGAGGAAGCCGCCGAAGATGTTGACCGAGACCAGCACCAGCGCCACGAAGCCGAAGCCGGTCGCCGCGCCCGCCGCCGAAATGCCGACGGCCAGCAGCGCGCCCACCACGATGACCGAGGAGATGGCGTTGGTGACGGCCATCAGCGGCGTGTGCAGCGCCGGCGTCACCGACCACACCACGTAGTAGCCGACGAAGATGGCCAGCACGAAGATGGCGAAGCGGAACACGAACGGGTCGATGGCGCCGCCCGAAAGCGCATGCGCGGCACCGCCTGCGGCTTCGGCCGCGCCGGAGGAATTGGCCAGGTCCTGAACGGCAAGGCGCACCGCCGCGCTTGCCTGGTCGAGCTGGTCGAGAGCTTTCTGAAGTGCGTCCATCAGGCCGTCCCCTCATTCTTGGCGGACTTCTTCGCCGTCGCCCGCTTCGGCTTCGGCGCGGCGGCCTCCTTCGGCGCCGCCGGCTTCCTGCCGCGACGTTTCGGCTGGGCCTCCGCATCGGCCACCAGGGTGGTCGCCGGGATCGCCGCCGGCTCGTCATGCTGCCCCTTCGGGGGCTCCTCGGCCGCCTTGGCGAATGCCGGATGCACGACCTTTCCGCCGTCGGTCAGCATGGTGGCCTTGACCAGTTCGTCGTCGCGGTTGACGGCGAGCTGCTTCGTCTGCTTGTCGACCATCGTCTCGAGGAAGGCGAACAGGTTCTTGGCGTAGAGCAGCGAGGCGGAAGCCGCAATGCGGCCCGCCACGTTGAGATGGCCGACGATCTTGACGCCGTTGTCGGTGGTGACGACCTCGCCGGGCACCGCGCCCTCGACGTTGCCGCCGCGCTCGACCGCCAGGTTGACCAGCACCGAGCCGGGCTTCATCGCCGCCACCACGGAAGCCGACACAAGCTTCGGCGCCGGCCGGCCGGGAATCAGCGCCGTGGTGATGACGATGTCCTGCTTGGCGATGTGCTCGGCCGTCAGCGCGGCCTGCTTGGCCTGGTATTCCTTCGACATCTCCTTGGCGTAGCCGCCCGCCGTCTCGGCAGCCTTGAACTCCTCGTCCTCCACCGCGATGAACTTCGCGCCGAGCGAGGCGACCTGCTCCTTGGCGGCGGGGCGCACGTCGGTGGCGGTGACCACGGCGCCGAGCCGGCGCGCGGTGGCGATGGCCTGAAGGCCGGCGACGCCCGCGCCCATGACGAACACCTTGGCCGCCGGCACGGTGCCGGCCGCCGTCATCATCATCGGCAGCGCGCGGTCGTATTCGGCGGCCGCGTCGATCACCGCCTGGTAACCGGCGAGGTTGGCCTGCGAGGACAGGACGTCCATCACCTGCGCGCGGGTGATGCGCGGCATGAACTCCATGGCAAAGGCGGTGATGCCGGCCCGGGCCATGGCGGCCACCGCGGCGTCGTTGCCGTAGGGATCCATGGTGGCCAGCACGGCCGCGCCCTTCTTGTAGGTTTTCAGTTCGCCGTCCGTGGGGCGTCGCACCTTCAGCACCACATCGGCCTTGCCCGCATCCGCGGCCTTGCCGATGGCGGCCCCCGCCTTGGAAAACTCGGCGTCGGGAATGCGCGAGGCCGTGCCGGCGCCCGCTTCCACGATCACGTCGAAGCCGAGCCCGGCCAGGCGCTTGACCGTATCCGGAGAAGCCGCGACGCGGCCCTCATCGGGATCCACTTCACGAGGGATGAAAATCGTCTGTCCCACCGCGCAATCCTTTCGGCTGGAATCTCCACCTTACGCGGAACTCCGCGCGACGACGGAAGAAAAGAAAGAAGGAAACCTGCGGGGAAGCGTCAGCTAATATGCGCCGGGAGGTCGCGGATCAGGTAGCCGACGACGCCGCAGATAAGCAGGAACAGGACCGTGGCCGAGAAGAAGCCGCCGACGAAGAAACCGAACGCCATCGAGATCAGGATGGCGATGCATACGAGCGAAGTATATTTGGCGAGCGTGATGAAGCCCCTGTAGGTGCGCTCATGCTCGGGATAGTCCATATTCGCGCCAAGTTCGGCCGGACCGGCCGTCGTATGATCTGCCATGGGAACACCCCTCCGAAAACGTCCTCAGGGCACATAGCGAAAAGCCGGGCCAAGGGCAATGGCGCTGTTGCCGCATCCACGCCGTGAATTTGCCTTCGATGCGCCTCGCCGGCCCCGGTGTCGATCCGCCGCCGCTCAGCCGGCCAGATGCGGAAACAGGCCGAGCAGCCCGACCACGATCAGGTAGATGGCCACGATATAGTTCAGCAGGCGCGGCATGATGAGGATGAGCACGCCCGCGATCAGCGCGATCAGCGGCGTCAGCGTCAGCATGGAAACGGTCATTTCGGGCTTTCCTTTCAGCTTCCCGTTCGGACAGAAGGCGTGCACGGCATGGTGCGCGCGCCTTCCTCAACGCCCGCGGCGCGTTAAGGCTCCGCCTTCTCCCGCCTCGCTTCCCCTCCCCCGCTCAGGCCGCGGCAGAAAAATACTTGGCGGTCGGCAGGATGGTCAGCGGCGCCGGCTCGCCGTGCCGAGCCTTGGCAAACAGCATGCGCCGTTCCGTCGCCGTCGAGTGAAAGAAGGGGAAGCGCTCCAGCGTGGGCGCCATGTTCTGCGCGCAGACCGATTCGTAGAAATAGATCGGCATGGTGAACGGCGGATAAAGCCGCGGCTCGCCGACCTGCACGGAGCCGAAGATGCGATGATAGAAGGCAGTATGCTCCTCGCGTATCATCGAGATGCAGCTCGTGGCGTTGAAATAGGTGTTGGCGATCACCGCCAGCCTCAGCGTGACATAGGGCAGAGCCCGGTTCAGCGCCGACATCTGCGGGTCGATGGCGAGGCGGCTGGGATCGATGAAGGTCTGGCCGCGGGCCAGGCGCGGCAGCAGCCGGTCGCCGAACACGGTCATGATCGGCGCCAGCGGCGTGGCGGCGGTCAGGTGATGCAGCCTGACCGTGCTGACGAGGTCGCCGTCCATGAAGACGCCGAAGCAATAGCAGTTGGCAGCGTCGTCGAGATGATCCGACAGCTTCTGCTCGGCGATCGTGTCGAGCAAGCCGTGCGTGTGAAACGCCTTGTAGCGCAGCCGAAAGACCGCCTCGAGGTCTTCGCCGCTCTCGCAGCGCCGATATTCGACGCGCTCCAGAACATCCATAATGTTGCGGGCGAACGCAGAGGGCGCGCGGCGCTCCTCCCCGTCGACAGCCGCAGAACGACAAGGTTCGTAGGTGCCCATGATGTTTCCCCGTACCACCGCGTCCGGGATATTATTCGACCGACTTATTAAGGCGAAGGTAAAATTGCAATCAATCCGGTTTACCGATTGTTAAGGTTAACAAACGGTTAACGGAAAAAGCGCTTGCATCGGGTGAGGCAAGCGCATTGCCGAGCCGAATCGGCGTGCGTGCCGGCAGGCCGCTGTGCCGATGCGGCCCGGACCGCCTTGCTCAGGAAAGCGGAGAAGCGCTCGCCATGTTCGCGCCGGAAGCGGGCGGCAGCAGCTCGGCGGCGAAAGGCCATGTGACGCTGGACATGGTCTCGATGCCGGTGGCGCTCAGGGCCGAGCCGAACAGGAAGCCCTGCACCAGGTCCGGCTGCACCTGCGCCGACAATATCTTGAGCTGCTCGAACGTCTCCACGCCCTCGACCGTCACGGCAAGGCCCAGCCGCCGCGACAGGTTGACGATGCCCTGGAGCAGTTCCAGCGAACGCTGGTTCTGGGCGATGTCCCGCAGGAAGCTGCGGTCGATCTTGACCTTGTCGAGCGGCAGCTTGTGCAGGTAGCTCAGGCTCGAATAGCCGGTGCCGAAGTCGTCCAGCGCGATGCGCACGCCGAGTTTGCGGATCTCATCGACCAGCTCGCGCGTCTGGGAGCGGTCGTCGAGCAGTGCCGTCTCGGTGACCTCCACTTCGAGGCGCCGCGGCTCGAGACCGGACACGGCGAGCGCGTCGCGCACCTTCTGGACGACATCGGCGTCCCGGAAGTCCTTTGCCGACAGGTTGACCGAGACCGTGGTGTGCTGCGGCCACTTGGCGCATTCCGTGCAGGCCGCCTTGAGCACGAAGTCGCTGATCTGGGAGATGATGCCCATCTCCTCGGCCAGCGGGATGAAGATCGCCGGCGAGACGGGGCCGAGTTCGGGATGGTCCCAGCGGCAAAGCGCCTCGCAACTTGCTATGCGCATCGTCTGCGCCGCCACGATCGGCTGGTAGACGACCCTGAGCGATCTGGCCTCGACGGCGCTGCGCAGGTCGGCCTTCATGAGCTGCTTGTTGCGGAAGGCGGCATCCATCGACGCCTCGAAAAGCTGCCAGCCGTTCTTGCCGAGTTCCTTGGCCTTGTAGAGCGCAAGGTCGGCCTTGACGATCATCGCGTCGACATCGCCGGTTTCGGCCTTCGCCAGCACGGCGCCGCCGCTTGCCTGGATGCGCAGCACATGGCCGGCCACGTTGACGTCGCCGTTCAACGCGGCAAACATCGCCTCCAGCAACTGCCCGAGATGGGTTTCGTCCTCTACCCGGTCGAAGAAGACCATGAACTCGTCGCCGCCGAAGCGGCTGACCTTTATGTCCTCGGTCGAGAATGCGGTCAGCCGCTCGGCAACGGCATAGATCAGCCCGTCTCCGACCGGATGGCCGAGCGTGTCGTTGACGCTCTTGAAGTCGTCGAGGTCGATGACGGCAAGTCCGCACAGCCGCTCGCGGCTGCCCGCCATCATGGCTTCGGCCACCAGTTCGTGGAAATAGCCGCGGTTCATCAGCCCGGTCAGGCTGTCGTAGCGGGCCATGAAGCGGATGCGCTCCTCCGCCTCCACGCGCTGGGTGACGTCCTCGAAGGTGATGACGCCCAATTCCTGGCTGCCCTCGCGCGCCGAGAATTCGTAGTGCTGGCCGTTGGTGAACGAGACCAGGACCTTGCGGTCGCGGCCCTCGCGCAAGGCCCGCGTCAGTTGCGCCTCGACATAGCGGCAGTCCTTCGGCGCCAGCATGCCGCCGGCGACGCCGCGCCGCAGCAGCGACTGGATCGAGCGCCCCAGCAGGGCTTCGGGCGTCTTCAGCGACAGCAGCCGGGCGGCCTCGGCATTGCCCACCACCACCTTGCCGTCCGGCCCGAGCATGACCAGACCGTGCGACATGGTGTTGAGCGCACGGTTGAAACGCTGCGCGAGCCGCACGGAGATCTTGCGCTGCGAAATGGCGTTGAACAGCACCGTGCGCACGTGGCCGGCCATGCGGGTGATGACGAAGATGAAGGGCACGATGTAGAGGCCGAGGATGAAATTGGCGACATCGCCCTTCAGCATCAGCGCCACGGAGATCGGCAGCACCACGGCCACGGCCTGCACCGCCACCATGGTGCGCGAGCCGTAATTGCGGCCGACGATGGTGACGGTGGAGCCCATGATGACGGCGATCGCCGCGCTTTCGCCGAACGCGTCGGGCCTCACATAGATGCTGACGAAACAGAACAGGCCCATCAGGAAGGCCTGTATGGTCCCCCCGATCAGGTAGTAGCGTTCCCACTTCCTCGCGGAATCGGCATGCTCGAACGAGCCCCGCCGCTGGCCCTTGCGGATGCCGTAATAGCGGTAGAGGCCGGCGGCCAGCATGGCCGCGCCAAGCAGGAGATAGACCGGATCGCCGGAGGTGTAATAGACCAGGAAGCCGATGAGGCCGTGGCACAAGGCGCCAATGAGCAGGATGCCCGGATCGTTGAAAAGCGACCGCACGAACCCTGCGTAGACGTCTCCGGCGATGTCGTCAGTTTTGTTTTGTTGCATGCCTGCGGTGCCGCGCGAACCGCCTTGTATGACATGCCGGGCCTTAAGAAAGGCTTAGAACGGGCGAGTTCGCGGCGCCGGAGCGCCTGAAACGGGCCTATGCCGGGCCGAAATCCGCTTCAGGTAAAGAAGTGGTGACCGCGTGCCCGGTCCTGATTTGCAAGCAACGCCGCGCTTCCGCTGCGATGCCTATTCGGCCGCCTGCAGTTCGGGTTTCGCGGATGTCGAGGCCAGCCGTTCGACAAGCCGCGCGCGCTCGGCAGCCGCCTTGTCGGTCGAGGCCTGGCGCACATGGCCGTAGCCGCGCACCAGCGCCGGCACCGAGGCGAGCGCGGCCGCCGCCTCGATCCGGCCCGGCGCAAGCGAGGCAGCGAGCGAGGCCTGGACGAGGTCGAGGTCGGCTTCGTATTGCGCCAGAAGGGCGCGCTCGCCGCGGCGCTCGGCGGTGTAGCCGAAGACGTCGAAGGCCGTGCCGCGCAGCCGCTTCAGCGCCGCCAGCAGACGGAACGCCTTCATCATCCACGGGCCGAAGCTGGATTTTCTCGGCCGGCCGTCGGCATCGCGGCGCCCGAGGATCGGCGGCGCGAGATGGAACTCCAGCCTATCGTAGCTCTCGAACTGGCGGGCGAGGTCGCGCGCGAAGGAGCCGTCGGTGTAGAGCCGGGCGACCTCGTATTCGTCCTTCACCGCCATCAGCTTGAACAGGTTCTTCGCCGCCGCCTCGGTCACCGCCTCCGAACCGGGGACGGCCCTGGCCTCGGCCGCCCGCAGCGCCGCGATCCGGTCGGCATAGCGGCGGCCATAGGCCGCGTTCTGATAGCTCGCAAGGAAGGCGGCGCGGCGGCGCACGATCTCGTCCAGCGTCTCGGCACGGGTGGGCGCCTCGCCCTGGCCGGACCGCCCTGCCAGGTTCTTCACACAGGCCGGATCATGCGCGGCGCGGCGCCCCCAGCGGAAGGCGGCGACGTTCATGCCCACCGCCTGCCCGTTGAGCTCGATGGCCTTTTCGAGCGCTTCGGCCGACAGGGGCAGTCCGCCGAGCTGGCAGGCCATGCCGAGCAGGAACATGTTGGCGCCAAGCGAATTGCCGAACAGCACGGCGGCGGCGCGGGTGGCGTCGAAGAAATGCGCCTTGCTGTCGCCCGCCGCGGCGCGGATGGCCTTCTTCAGGCGCTCGGCCGGCAGCGAATAGTCGGCCTGGCGGGTGAAGTCGCCTGGCATCACCTCGGCCGTGTTGGCCAGGAACAGCGTGTGGCTCTCGCGCACCGAGGCCAGCACCTTGCGCGCGCCAGACACGACGAGGTCGCAGCCCAGCACGAGGTCGGCCTTGCCGGCCGAGACGCGGATGGCGTGGATGTCTTCCGGCGCGGCGGCGATGCGCACATGGGTGAAGACCGAACCGCCCTTCTGGGCGAGCCCGGCCATGTCGATCATACCGCAGCCCTTGCCTTCTAGATGGGCCGCCATGCCCAGGATCGCTCCCACGGTGACGACGCCGGTGCCGCCGACACCGTCGATGACGGCCGCCCAGCCTTCCCGCCCAAGCGCGAAAACGGCAGGCTCCGGCACGCCTTCCAGCGGGTCGGCGCTGCCGGCGGCGCCGCCGGCCTTCCTGATGCGGGCGCCGTGCACGGTCACGAAGGACGGGCAAAAACCGTCGACGCAGGAGAAATCCTTGTTGCAGGAGGACTGGTCTATACGCCGCTTGCGGCCGAACTCGGTCTCCACCGGCTGGACCGACACGCAATTGGAGGCCACGCCGCAATCGCCGCAGCCCTCGCATACCAGCTCGTTGATGAAGACGCGCTTGTCGGGATCGGGGAAGGTGCCGCGCTTGCGCCGCCGCCGCTTCTCGGCCGCGCAGGTCTGGTCGTAGAGCAGCACGGACACGCCCTTGACCTCGCGCAGCTCGCGCTGCACGGCGTCGAGGTCGTGGCGCTCGTGGATGGTGGCGCGGGCAGGAAAGGTCACGCGGCCGGCATATTTTTCCGGCTCGTCGGTGACGACGGCGATGCGCTCTACGCCTTCGGCGCGCACCTGTGCGGCGATCATGTCGACCGTCAGGTTGCCCTCGTGCGGCTGGCCGCCGGTCATGGCCACCGCGTCGTTGTAGAGGATCTTGTAGGTGATGTCGGCGCCGCTGGCGACGGCGAAGCGCAGCGCCAGCGTGCCGGAATGGTTGTAGGTGCCGTCGCCCAGGTTCTGGAAGATGTGGCCGCGCTTGGAGAACGGCGCCTGGCCGACCCATTGCGCCCCCTCCCCGCCCATCTGGGTGAAGCCGGAGGTGGAACGGTCCATCCACAGCGCCATGAAATGGCAGCCGATGCCGGCCGCCGCGATCGAGCCGTCCGGCACGCGGGTGGAGGTGTTGTGCGGGCAGCCCGAGCAGAAATAGGGCGTGCGCGAACCGATGTCCTGCGTGTCGGCCAGCATCGCCTGGAACTGCTTCAGCCGCGAAACCCGGGCCGAAATCTCCTCGGACGGGCCGATGGCCTTCAGGATGCGCTCGCCCAGCGCAATGGCGACGTCGTTGGGGTCGAGCGCGCCGGTGGCCCCGAACAGCCGCTCGCCGCGCTCGTCCTTCTTGCCCACGATCGTGGGCTGGAGGGCGGTGCCGTAGAGGTTCTCGCGAAGCTGCGCCTCGATCAGCGAGCGCTTTTCCTCCACCACCACGATCGTGTCGAGCCCGCGCGCGAACTCGGCGACATGCGAAAAGTCGAGCGGCCAGGGACAGCCTACCTTGAACAGGCGGATGCCGAGACGGGCGGCGGCGGCCTCGTCCACGCCGATCTCCTCCAGCGCCTGGCGCACGTCGAGATAGCTCTTGCCCACGGTGACTATGCCGAGCTTCGGGGCGCGGCCGCCGGAATAGACGATGCGGTTCAGCCCGTTGGCGCCGATGAAGGCGGACAGGGCGGCGCGCTTGGCCTCGAACAGCCGCGCCTCCTGCCCCAGCATGTCGATCTCGTTGCGGATGTTGAGGCCGCCCGGCGGCATGTCGAATTCGGGAACGACCACGTTCAGCCGGTCGAGCGAGGCATCCACCGAAGCTGTCGATTCGATGTTGTCCTTCACGCATTTGACCGCCGCCCAGGTGCCGGCGAAACGCGACATGGCGAAGCCGAGCAGGCCGAAGTCGATCAGTTCCTGCACGCCGGCGGGGTTCAGCACCGGGATCATGGCATCCACGAAGGCGAATTCGGTGGCGTGCGCGTTGGTGGAGGATTCAGCCATGTGGTCGTCGCCCATCAGGGCCAGCACGCCGCCATGCTTCGAGGAGCCGGCAAGATTGGCGTGGCGGAACACGTCGCCGGAACGGTCGACGCCGGGTCCCTTGCCGTACCAGACGGAAAAGACGCCGTCATACCTGCCCTCGCCCAGCAGCTCGGCCTGCTGGGTGCCCCAGCAGGCGGTGGCGGCGAGTTCCTCGTTGAGGCCCGGCTGGAAGACGATGTCGGCGGCGGAAAGCTGGCTCCTGGCGCGCCAGAGCTGCTGGTCCAGCCCGCCCAGCGGCGAGCCGCGATAGCCCGAGACGAAGCCGGCCGTGGCGAGGCCCGCGCGCCGGTCGCGCTCGCGCTGCATGATGAGCATGCGCACCACGGCCTGCGCGCCGGAGAGGAAAACACGCTCCCGGGCGAGGTCGAACTTGTCGTCGAGCGCGACATCGTGCAGCGTCATTCGAACCCTTCCTCTGCCGGCGCCGCGCGGGGGCGGCGGCCACCTTCGGAATCGGATGGCCCATCCTTCCTTCCCGGACGGAGGAGGTCAAACGAAAACGCTTCGGCCAGATGCGCTCCGCTCAGCCGGTGACCGGACAGGCGACGCCGCGGCCGCCCGGCAGCCGGCCGTCGGGGCGGCCGGCCAGTTCGGGGTTGGGATCGTAGCCCGGCCCGACCACCAGGGGCCGGTCCGGCAGCATGTCCTGATCCTGAGCCGAGACCATGGTGGTCTCGATATCCTGCAGCACCGTCTTGTCCGCTTCTTCGATGCGGATCGACACCTTGTAGGGCCGGTCCTTGACCACGCATTCCAGCGGCGGGCTCTCGATCGTCACCTTGGCCTGGCCGGGAAACAGCTTTTTCGCGAACACCAGCGGCGGGCCGCCGGCGGGATTGTCCATGGTGGTCACCGCGCTCTGGCCCTCGCCGATCGGTTTCAGCGGGTTGAGCGTGACCAGATAGGTCAGCGTCGCCTCACGGTAGTTGAACACCACGAGCCTGCCGGAAATCTCGAACAGCGCGTCCTTGCCCGAGTCGCGGCAGGCGCCGAGCGCGGCCGTGCCCGCAAGCATGACGACGAGCGCGAGCGCCCGCGAAAACAATGCGGCATTCCCGCCGCGCCGGCCGGCCCGGGAACGAGTGTGTTCCTTAGAACCCCTCGCTGGCCTGCCGGCCATCTCCCCCACAAGGGGGGAGAACAGCCGTCGCCATGGCTTTCGCCAATCTTCCACGCGGCAACTGAAGCGGCGAGGCCGAAACTGCCAGTCTTCCCCCTTGTGGGGAAGATGGCCGGCAGGCCAGAGAGGGGTGTGCGGGAGCGCCCAACGCGTCCCGACCGGCTGCGCGACGGCAAAGCTAGACATTGCCGACCTCCCTTTCCGCCCCGTCGCGCGTAGCCGCGACGCGGCGGCGGTGGTAGTGGCGGCTGGCCTTGCGCCGGTTGCCGCAGACGGCCATGTCGCACCACAGGCGGCTGGCGTTGCGGCTGCGGTCGAGGAACAGCCAGTTGCAGTTGGGGCAGATCCGCAGCCGGGCCAGCACGCCCTCGCCCAGCAGCGACAGCGCCGAGACGGCGAGCGCCGCCTCGAAGGCGATCGGCGCCGCCGGATCGCCGAACGGCTTTCCCGGCCCCCCGATCTTTTCGTCCTCGCCTTCCAGCCCATTCGCGCAGGCCCACAGAAAGGGCGGCATGTCGGCCGTGCCCACGCCCCCGACCGAGACCGCGTTGCGGAACAGGCGGTCGGTGGTCTCGCGGATCTCCAGCACCACGGGGGCTATTGCCTCCGGCTCCGGCACCGCCAGCCGTCGCCCGCCAAGCTCGGCGGCACGATGGACGCTGGCCGCCCCGGCAAAGCGGGCGATCTCGGCCGGATCGGCGAAGCGGTCGAAACTGCGGGCGTCGCCGCGCAGCACCACCGTGTTGGCCGTGTCCAGCGCCAGCACGCCGCCCGAGAAACGATGAGGGATCCACGAAACGCTCATGAATGAAATCTAACCGGTAAAAGCGATTTGACAAGTTAGATTCGTGATAGCAGGTTAAACGTGAAAAAGCCGAAGGTCGGCCATGCTCTATTTCCTGCAACAGGCGCTGAACGGGCTGCATTCGGGCGCGCTCTACGCGCTGCTGGCCTTCGGCTATGCGCTGACCAACGGCGTGCTGCACCGCACCAACCTGGCGCATGGCGCCATCTTCGCCTTCAGCGGCCAGACCCTGATCCTGGCGGCCGTGTTCGGCTATCAGGCGCTGTGGCTGACGCTGCCGGCGGCGGTGGCGCTGGGCATCGCCGCCGCCTTCGCCTATGCGGTGCTGGCCGCCCGCATCCTTTCACGCTTCGTGTTCGCGCCGCTGGCGCTGCGCTCGCCCAACGCCATCGCGGTGGCCACGCTGGGCGTGCTTATCGTGCTGACGGAAACGGGCCGCATCGCCGCCGACACGCACGATTTGTGGCTGCCGCCGATGCTGGCGCGGCCGGTGACGTTCGCGCAAGGCGGCGGCTTCCGCGCCACGCTGACCCTGATCCAGCTTCTCGACTGCGCCGTCGTGCTGGCGGCGATCGCGCTCGGCGCGCTGGCGCTGGCCCGCTCGCGCTTCGGCCGCAACTGGCGCGCCGTCTGCGACGATCCCGGCGCCGCGGCCATGTGCGGCGTGGATGTGGGCGCCGTCTGCGGCGGCGCCGTGCTGGGCGGGGCGCTGGCCGCCGCGCTGGCCGGCGTGCTGGCCGCGCTCTATTACGGCAATATCGGCTTCGGCGCCGGGCTGGTCTATGGCCTGAAGATCCTGTTCGTCACCGCCGTCGGCGGCTACCTGTCGCCGGCGCGCGCGGCTTGGGGCGGCTTCGCCTTCGGCATGGGCGAGGCGCTGTGGGCCGGCTATTTCGCCATCGAATGGCGCGACGCCTGGATGCTGGCCCTGCTGGCGGCGATGCTGGTGCTGGCCGGGGCCGGCCGCGACGCCCGCACGCCCGTGTGAGCATGCCGGTGCAAGGACTTGCCAGACTTTCGTCGCATGACGCTGCGGCGCCTGTGCCCCCTCCCCGCCAATCCTGTTGACCCGTGAGCCAGCCGCTGCATAGGTTTGGTCCAGAGGCGGCGCAAAAAGATTCGGGGGAACGGGCGCTGCCGCATTCAGGGAGGACATGCATGGAAGGGCCGCTCGCTCTGTCCCGGGCAATCGACCGCCTCAACGAATTCGTCGGCAAATGGGTGTCGTGGCTGATCCTAGTGTCGATCCTGGTCAGCTCCACCAACGCGGTCGTGCGCAAGGCGTTCAACATCTCGTCGAACGCCTGGCTGGAACTGCAATGGTATCTGTTCAGCGCCGCCTTCCTGCTGGCCGCCGCCTATACGCTCAAGCAGAACGAGCACATCCGCATCGACATCGTCTACGGCATGTGGCCGCGCCGGGTGCAGCACTGGATCGACCTCATCGGCCACATCTTCTTCCTGATGCCGTTCTGCCTGCTGATGGTCTACTATCTGGTGCCCTACGTCACCCGCTCGGTGCGCAGCGGCGAGATGTTGACCAATGCCGGCGGGCTTATCATCTGGCCGGCAAAGGCCATGCTGCTGGCCGGCTTCTTCCTGCTGGCGCTGCAGGGCATTTCCGAGATCATCAAGAAGATCGCCGTCATGCGCGGCCATATGGACGACCCCAACCCGTTCGTGTCCTCGCACGAACAGGCCGAGATCGAGGCCAAGACGCTTGCCGGCGAGGGCAGCCCATGATCGAACTCATCGCCCAGAACATGGCGCCGATCATGTTCGTCTCGCTGATCGTTTTCCTGCTGATCGGCTATCCCGTCGCCTTCTCGCTTGCCGCCAACGGCCTGCTGTTCTTCTTCATCGGCGTGGAACTGGCGCCGCTGTCGAACGGCACGATCAACCTGTCCTGGCCGCTGCTCTATGCGCTTCCCGACCGCTTCTACGGCGGCGTCATGGCCAACGAGACCTTGCTGGCCATCCCCTTCTTCACCTTCATGGGCATCGTGCTGGAGCGCTCCGGCATGGCCGAGGACCTGCTCGACACGATCGGCCAGCTCTTCGGGCCGATCCGTGGCGGCCTTGCCTATGCGGTCATCCTGGTGGGCGCGCTGCTGGCCGCCACGACCGGCGTGGTGGCCGCCTCGGTCATCGCCATGGGGCTGATCTCGCTGCCGATCATGCTGCGCTACGGCTACGACCGGCGGCTGGCCTCGGGCGTCATCACCGCCTCGGGCACGCTGGCACAGATCATCCCGCCCTCGCTGGTGCTGATCGTGCTGGCCGACCAGCTCGGCCGCTCGGTCGGCGACATGTACAAGGGCGCGCTGATCCCCGGCCTCGTGCTGACCGGCCTCTACATGGGCTACATATTGCTGATGTCCATCGTGCGGCCGAAATCCATGCCGGCGCTGCCGCCGGAGGCGCGCACGCTGGGCCACGGCGTGCTGTCGCTGATCGCGGCGCTGCTGTTCGCCGCAGTGGTCGGCTATGCCGCCTACCGCTACCTGGAGCCGGCCCATGGCACCAATGCCGACATATTGGGCGCCATGGTCGGCGTCATCGCCATCTATGCCGTGGCCATCGCCGACAAGGGCCTCAACGTCAACCTGATGTCGCGGCTGGCGCAGCAGGTGGTGATCGTGCTGATCCCGCCGCTGGCGCTGGTGTTCCTGGTGCTGGGAACCATCTTCCTCGGCATCGCCACGCCGACGGAAGGCGGCGCCATGGGCGCGGTGGGCGCGCTCGTCATGGCCGCGGCCAAGCGCCGGCTGTCGCTCGATCTGGTCAGGCAGGCGCTCGCCTCCACCACGCGGCTGTCGTCCTTCGTGCTGTTCATCCTGATCGGCTCGCGCGTGTTCTCGCTCACCTTCTACGGCGTCAACGGCCATCTGTGGGTGGAACACCTGCTGACCTCGCTGCCGGGCGGCGAGGTCGGCTTCCTCATCGTCGTCAACGTGCTGGTGTTCTTCCTGGCCTTCTTCCTCGACTTCTTCGAACTGGCCTTCATCATAGTGCCGCTGCTGGCGCCGGCCGCCGACAAGCTCGGCATCGACCTGATCTGGTTCGGCGTGCTGCTGGGCGTCAACATGCAGACCTCCTTCATGCACCCGCCCTTCGGCTTCGCGCTGTTCTACCTTCGCTCGGTGGCCGCGCGCGTGCCCTATATCGACAAGATCACCGGCGGAAAGATCGCGCCGGTGACGACCGGGCAGATCTACTGGGGCGCGGTGCCCTTCGTGGCCATCCAGATCCTGATGATCGCGCTCACCATCACCTTCCCGGCCATGGTCATGCACTACAAGGGCAAGGTGGTGGACCCGGGCACGATCGAGATCAGGGTGCCGGAACTGCCGGGCCTCGGCGGGGGTGGTCTCGGGCTGCCGCCGCTGGGCGGCCCGCCTGCGCCGGCGCCGGGCGGGACCCAGCCCGCGCCCATACAGCCAGCCATGCCGGACCTGTCGCAGCCGCCGAGCTTCAACTGAGGTCGATCCCCCGCCGCAAGGCTCGCCCCGTTTGAACCCTTTGCCGTTCGGGCCTATATGGATGCCACGATGACGGACATTCGCGCAGCGATAATACCTGCCCGGTTCCCCGAGCTGAGCAAGCTCGTCTGGAACCGCGACCCGCAGCGCCCCGTGACCGCCGACGAAGCCTTTGCCCTTTACGAAAGGAATTGGCGGCTTGTCGACCGCGAGCACTTGACCGATCGGGAGGCCGGCCTCATCAGGGAACTCGGGAAAAAGTACGGTCGCGGCTTCGGCCTGATCTGACACTTCCTTCGCGTCGGCAGCGGCCGGCGCATCCCGTTGCCGCCCGCCCCTTCCTGCAGCAGGGCAATGCCGATGACATTCCTCCGTGCCGAACACCAGATCATCGCAGACCTGCTCGGACGCATGGACCATCGACTCCTGCTGGACAGCAGATGCTGGTTCGGCGGCGGAACCGCGATCGTGCTCCTGACGGGAGAATATCGCCGGTCGCTGGATGTCGATTTCCTCTGCTCCAGCCCCGACGGATACAGGGACCTCAGGAATGCCGTGGTGCGCTCTGGACCGAAGGCGCTTTTTCCTGAAAGCGCCGTCGGCCTGCGCGAGCCGCGCATGGACCAGTATGGCGTCAGGATGTTCCTGGACTATCGGGGGCTGCGCATCAAGGTCGAGATCGTGCGCGAGGCAAGGATCGACGTCGACGGCCGGATGGACCCCGTGCTGAAGGTGCCGACGCTGCATCGTCACGACCTGTTCGCGGAGAAACTCCTTGCCAATGCCGACCGCTGCATGGATCGCAGCGTGGCCTATCGCGATGCGATCGACCTCGGCATGCTTCTGAAGGCCTATGGCGGCATCCCCGGGATCGCGCTGGAAAAGGCCATCGGGGCCTATGGAGCCGATATCGAGCGCAAGGCGGTCTGGGTCGTGAACAGGCTGCAGGACCGGCAAGAGCTTCTGCATGCGGCCGAGGCCCTTCAGATGGACCACGCCGTCGCGACCGACGCCATAGAGGCTCTCAGGCGCGATTGCCGCCGGCTCTGGCCGCAAGCGCTGATCGGCGACGGCCAGTCCGGCGCCGGCGGGATCCGGGACTGACGCGGCGCCGGTGGCCACAGGGCCGATGTCGGCGCGGAGCCCGAGTGCAGGTCCCCTCCGCCCGGAAACCGGAGGGGACCTGCGCATCGTTTGCGGGCGAGACCCCCGCCTCTACAGCTTGCCGGCGCGCTGCTGGATCATCATGAAGGTGTCGAAATTGTACTCCGCCACCTGCGTCCACAAATAGTGATCCTTGCGGAAGGCGACGATCGATTCCCAGATCTTCTTGAAGTCGGCGTTGGAGGCCATCATCTCGCCATACACCTCGTTGGCCTTGTCGAAGCAGGCCGACATGATCTCCTGGCTGAACGGGCGCAGTTGCGCGCCGTTGGCCACCAGCGACTTCACCGCCGTCGGGTTGAGATAGTCGTATTTCTGCAGCATGTCGGCGTCCGCCGCCTGGGCAGCCGTGCGCAGCAACGACTTGTAGGCTGGCGACAGTTCCTCGTACTTGGCCTGGTTGAACATGAAGTGCACGGTCGGGCCGCCTTCCCACCAGCCGGGATAGTAGTAATAGGGCGCGACCTTGTGGAAGCCGAGCTTCTCGTCGTCATAGGGGCCGACCCATTCGGCGGCGTCGATGGTGCCTTTTTCCAGCGCCGGATAGATGTCGCCGCCGGCAAGCTGCTGCGGCACCACGCCCAGCCGCTCGATGACCTTGCCGGCGAAGCCGCCGATGCGGAACTTCAGGCCCTTGAGGTCGTCGAGCGTGTTGATCTCCTTGCGGAACCAGCCGCCCATCTGGGTGCCGGTGTTGCCGCCGGGCAGCGCGAACAGCCCCTGCTTGGCCATGAACTCGTTGTACAGGTCGATGCCGCCGCCATGGTAGTGCCAGGCATTGCGGCCGCGCGCGTTGAGCGCGAAGGGCACGTCGGAGCCCAGCGCCCAGACCGGGTCCTTGCCCCAGTAGTAATAGCCCACCGTGTGGCACGCCTCGACGGTGCCGGCGATCGCCGCGTCGGCGGCCTGCAGGCCGGGCACGATCTCGCCGGCGGCGAAGACCTGGATCTGGAAATTGCCATCGGTGGCCTCCGACAGCATCTTCGACAGCACCTCCGCACCGCCATAGATCGTGTCCAGCGACTTGGGGAAGGACGACGCCATGCGCCAGGTGACCTTCGGATTGCTCTGCGCGACGGCAGGCGCTGCCAGCGTCGCCGCCGCCGCGGCGGCACCCATGCCGGTCGCACCGGCCTTCTTCATGAACGAACGGCGATCCACGAAATTCCTCCCTCTTTCAAATCGACAGGCTATTTTCAAATCGACAGGCACGACCGGCCGCAGCGATCCCCCCTCGGTGGAACGTCTTGATTTCCCACGGCCGCGAGGCAAGACAATACACGCCGAAGGCATCGAGTCCAGCGCCGGAGACGATTTCCGGCGGGCGCCCGGCCGGCTGAACCGGCCCTCCCCGGCAGCCCTGCGACTATAGTCTGACGCGGCTTGCGGCAGCGCCCCGGCAAGGCGGCCGAAGCACCGGCGCGGCCGTGAAACCCGGCATGGAAAAACCGCCGCCTGTCGACTATGTTGTGTGCCAACGACCCCGCATCGCCTCCGGAAACCAGAAATGCATCAGCCGCTCGTCGCCGTCTCCACCGATGTCCGCCAATTCGAGAACTACACCTGGCATGCGGCGCCCCGGCAATATCTGGAAGCCGCCATTTCGGGCGCCGGCGTGCTGCCGCTGCTGGTGCCCTCCTTCGGCGAGAGACTGGACCTCGACCACCTTCTGTCCGTCGTCGACGGCGTGATGCTGACCGGCTCGAAATCCAACGTGCATCCAGGCCTCTATGGCGGAGAGGCCGGCGAGGCCAACGGCCCCTATGACGAGGACCGCGACGCCACCACGCTGCCTCTGATCCGCAAGGCGATCGAGCGCGGCGTGCCGCTTCTGGCCATCTGCCGCGGCATCCAGGAGATGAACGTGGCGCTGGGCGGGACGCTCGCCACCGAGATCCAGGAACGCGAAGGCTCGCTCGACCACCGCGCCCCCGTCAGCGACGACCAGAACGAGCGCTTCGCCATCCGCCAGAACGTGTCCATCAAGCCCGGAAGCTGCCTGGCCGGCGTGTTCGGCGCAGGCGACATCATGGTCAATTCCGTGCACCGGCAGGCGGTGGACCGGCTGGGAGCGAAGCTCCAGGTCGAGGCCGTGGCCGAGGACGGCACGGTGGAGGCCGTATCGGTGAAGGGGGCGCGCGCCTTCGCCGTCGGCGTGCAGTGGCATCCCGAATACTGGGTGAAGTCGGACTCCGCCTCGCAGAAGGTCTTCAGGGCCTTCGGCGACGCCGTGCGCCAGCATGCGGCGGCGAAGGCGGCATCGAGGGCCGCGGCGGAGTAGGCTTCCCCTACTTCGCCTTCACATGCACGGTCTCGGGCACCGGCGTCAGCGCCCGCCCCTGCGAGAACCACGAAACCAGATTGTCGACGCACAGGTCCGCCATGGCGCGGCGCGTGTGCACGGAAGCCGAGCCGATATGCGGCAGAAGCACCGTGTTGGGGGCGTCCAGCAGCGCCTGCGGCACGTTCGGCTCGTCGGCGAACACGTCCAGCCCGGCGGCGGCGATGGTGCCGTTCGCCAGCGCCGCGGCGAGCGCGTCCTCGTCCACGGCCGAGCCGCGGCCGATATTGACCAGCACGCCCTCCGGGCCGAGCGCCGAAAGGATCTCGGCATTGATCGCCTTCAGCGTCGCCGCCCCGCCCGGCGCGATGCAGATGAGCGTGTTGACCGCCTCGGCCAGCCCCTTGAGCGTGGGATGGTAGGCATAGGCCACGCCCTCCGCCCGGCGCCGGTTGTGATAGGAGACCGAGACCCCGAAGGCCTCCAGCCGCCGCGCCACGGCGAAGCCGATGCGGCCGAGCCCGAAAATGCCGATGCTGCGGCCGCGCAGGGTGAGCGGGCTCAGCGGATAGTTGCCCTTGCGCACCCAGTTGCCGTCGCGCAGCCAGCGCTCGGCGCGCGGCAATTCGCGCAGCGTCGCCAGCAGAAGCGCCAGCGTGGTGTCGGCCACCTCCTCCGTCAGCACGTCCGGCGTGTTGGTGACCATGACGCCGTGGGCGCCGGCATAGGCGGCATCCACCCCGTCATAGCCGACGCCGAAATTGGCCACGATCTCAGCGTTCGGCAGCGCGCGCAGGAAATCGGGCCCGACGAACGAGCCGCCGATGGCCGGCGAGGCGGCGATGCCGCGCACCGTGTCGCGCAGGTCCGCCGTCACCAGGGCCGGGTCGATCCGGTCGATGGCGACCAGGTTGAAGGTCTTGCCGATGCGCGAGACGGCATGCTCGTGCAGCTTGCCGGGCACGAGAATGGAAATGGAGCGGAGATCGAGGGTCATGGCAGGTTCTTCTGTGGCGGTGAAGGAATTGTGGATCGGCGGACGCGTCAGGGTCGCTCCACGGGCCGGCCCGTGGACTGGCGCACATGCAGTTCCGGCTTGATGAGTTCCTGGGAAGGGCGCACGGCCTGGCCGTTGAGCTTGTCCAGCAGGGCGCTGGCGGCGCGGCGGCCCACCTCGCGCTGGCCGTTCCACACGGTGGTGAGCGCAGGCGTCGCGATGGCCGCCTCCTCCAGGTCGTCATAGCCGGTGACGGAGACGTCCACGCCCGGAACCAGCCCGGCGCGGGCGATGCCGTTCATCAGGCCGATGGCGACGAGGTCGTTCCAGCAGCAGGCGGCTGTGGGCTTGTCCTTCAGCGCCAGGAACTGGCTGGCCGCCTCGAATCCACCCTGCTTGGTGCGCGGCCCGGCGATGCGCCAGGAGGGCCGCACTTCCAGCCCCGCCGCCTCCATGGCGTTGACATAGCCCTGGTAGCGGTCGCGGCCGGTGGAGGTCTGGTCGGTGCCGCCGATCATGACGATGCGCCGGTGGCCGAGCGAGATCAGATGGTTGGTGGCGAGCGCGGTGCCGTAGGCGTCGTCGCCGCGGAAGACGGGCACATGCGCCTCCTCGACGTCGCGGGCGATCAGCACCGTGGGCAGGCCGTTCTCCTGCGCGGTCAATATGTCGGAGGCCGGCGTGTCGATGGCCGGCGACATGATGACGCCGTCGGCGCCGAGCTGCAGCAGCGTGTCGATGAAGGTGCGCTGCTTTTCGAGCTGGTCGTAATGGTTGGAGAGCAGGAAGGTCTGCCGGCTGCGGTCCAGCTCGTGCTCGATGGAGCGCAGGATCTCGGCATAGAACGGGTTCATGATGTCGTGCACGACGACGCCGACGATGCCGGAGCGCGAGGTGCGCAGCGAGGCGGCGCGGCGGTTGTAGATGTAGCCGATCTCGCGCGCATGCTCCTTGATGCGCTCGCGCGTCGAGCCGGCGACCAGAGGACTGTCGCGCAGCGCCAGCGAGACGGTGGCGGTGGAGACGCCGAGCGCATCCGCGATGGTGGAAAGCTTGATCTTCTGTGCCAGAGCCCGCCTCCGCCCGGACCTAAATTGTTTAAAATGTTTAAAAGCGGCTTATGCCACCGTTGCGGACGGAGTCAAAGCTTTTTCGCCAGCGCGCGGGTCTCGGCGGCCAGCGCCGCGCGGTTCCTCACCCTCAGCCGGTGCTCGCGGTGGACGATGTAGAGACCGCTCATGACGATGATGGCGGCGCCGACGAGGGTCCAGCCGTCGGGAAGCTGGCCGAAGACCAGCCAGCCGGCGCCGATCATCCACACCATCTGGAGATACGGATAGGGCGCCAGCGCCGTGGTGGTGGCCAGCCGGTAGGCCTGGATCAGCATCCAGTGGCCGACGCCGCCGAACAGGCCGAGGGAAAGCAGCACCGCCCACACGAACGGGTCCTGCGGCAGCGAGACGGTGAAGGGCAGCGTGGGCAGCAGCAGGACCACCGGCGCCAGCCCCGAATAGAGGATGAGGCTTTCGGACGTCTCGGTGGCCGACATGCGCCGCGTCATGATGACATAGAGCGAATTGGACAGCATCGCGCACAGCGCATAGGCATGGCCGATGCCGAACACCCCGACGCCCGGCCGGGTGATGACGAGCACGCCGGCGAAGCCGACCAGGATGGCCAGCCAGCGCCGCAGCCCGGCCCGTTCGCCGAGCAGCGGGCCGGCGAGCGCGGTGATGACCATCGGCCCGAAGAAATAGATCGAGGTGGTTTCGGCCAGTTGCAGCGTGCGCAGCGCCATGAAGTTGAAGATGGTGGAGCCGAACAGGAAGACGCTGCGCAGCACGTGGGCGGACAGGTTGCCGGTGCGGAAGCGGCCGAGATGCCGCCAGCCGCGGAACAGGATCATCACCAGCACGACATGGACGAGGAAGCGCATCCAGGCGATGAAGAGGGGCGCGATGGAGGCCAGCACCAGATATTTGCTGCCGGTGTCGAGGAAGGTGAAGAAGACGTAGGCGAAGACCATGTACAGGATCGCCGCCGGCGAGGTCGCCACGTCATATTGTCTTTGGGGAGCTTGCACGCCTGAAACCGGACCGTGGGAAGAATGCTGCCCGGTATTTGCGGGAATAGCGGGCGGGAAGCAAGGCCCGGCGCCGCCACTTTCATTCGGCCAGGACAACCCGGTTCGTGTCAGACGCAGGTGCGGGCCCTGTCGATCATCGTGCGCAGCACGCCGTCGGGGTCTTCCTGCCACCAATGGTCGCGCGAGAAGATCTCCACCTCGACCAGCCCGTCATAGCCGGCCGCTTCCACCTGCGCCCTGATCGCCGCAATGTCGATGACCCCGTCGCCCATCATGCCGCGGTCCAGCAGCAGGTCGCGCGTCGGCACCAGCCAGTCGCAGACATGGAAAGCCAGCAGGCGCTCGCGCCCGGCGCGCGCGATGCCGGCCGGCAGGTCGGGGTCCCACCAGACATGATAGACGTCGAGCGCGATGCCGACACCCGCGCCCAGTTCGTCGCAGAGCGCATTCGCCTGCGCCACCGTGTTCACGCAGGAACGGTCTCCGGCATACATGGGATGCAGCGGTTCGATGGCCAGCGGCACCTTCGCGGCGCGCGCATGGTCCAGCACGGCGGCGATGCCGTCACGCACCTGGGCGCGGGCGCCGGCAATATCCTTCGAGCCTTCCGGCAGCCCGCCAACCACCAGCACCAGGCACTGCGCACCGATGGCGGCTGCCTCGTCGATGGCCCGCCTGTTGTCATCGATCGCCTGCCGGCGGCCCTCGGCCGTCGCTGCCGGGAACATGCCGCCGCGGCAGAGGCCGGTCACCGTCAGGCCATGTCCGACGATCAGCCGCGCCGCCTCCTCGACCCCGCAGGCAGCCAGCATGTCGCGCCATGGCGCGATGCCGCCGATGCCGTGACGGGCACAGCCTTCGATGCATTGCCGCAGCGTCCAGCGCTGCCGCACGGTGGCGGTATTGAGCGACAGGCGCGCCGGCTCGATCATCGGCTCACACCCCGACGCCGCGCTGGCGCATGACCAGCGCCATGCGCTCGGCCGCCCGTTCGGGATCAGACAAGAGGCCCGCCCTGTCGGCCAGGCGGAACAGCTCGGCCAGATGCAGCGTGGAGCGCGCGCTTTCCTGGCCGCCGACCATGGTGAAATGCGCCTGGAAGCCGTTCAGCCAGGCCAGGAACACGATACCGGTCTTGTAGAAGCGCGTCGGCGCCCGGAAGATATGGCGCGACAGCGGGACGGTCGGCGCGAGAATGTCGCGATAGGTTTCCATGTCGCCGGCGGCCAGCGCATCGAGGGCGGCGGCGGCGGCCGGGGCGATGGCGTCGAAAATGCCGAGCAGGGCATGCGAGAACTGCCCGTCGGCACCGGCGATCAGGGCGGGATAGTTGAAGTCGTCACCCGTATACATGCGCACGCCTGCGGGCAGACGGGCGCGCATAGCGATCTCCTTGTCCTCGCTCAGCAGCGACACCTTGATGCCGTCGACCTTGTCGGCATGGGCGGCGATGATGTCCAGGCAGACATCCATGGCCCGCCAGTGGTCGTCATGGCCCCAGTAGCCGGCCAGCGCGGGATCGAACATCTCGCCCAGCCAGTGCAGGATGACGGGTTCGCGCACGCCCGACAGGATGCGGCCACAGACATGGGCATAGTCCTGCGGCCCCTTCGCGCAGGCCGCAAGCGCCCGGCTGGCCATGAGGATGATGCGGCTCCCGGCGGCTTCGACGGCGGCGCATTGCTCCTCATAGGCTGCGATCACCTGGTCGAGCGTGAGGTCGGGGCGCGGCGCGAGCTGGTCGGTGCCGGCGCCGGAGGCGATCAGCGCGCCGGGGCCGAACGACCTGGCCTCGGCGACGGAGCGCCGGATCAGCTCCAGCGAGGTGGGCCAGTCCAGCCCCATGCCGCGCTGGGCGGTGTCCATGGCTTCGGCCACGCCGAGGCCGAGGCTCCACAGATGGCGGCGAAACGCCATGGTCGCTTCCCAGTCGGGCGCCGATGCCAGCCACGGGTTGACGTCGGCCAGCGGGTCGGCCGCCACATGGGCGGCTGAATAGGCGATGCGCGTGCGCGGGGCCGAAGCCGGCGGCCCGAAGCGCCTCGGCGGCGACAGGCGGTAGGTTTCGAGGGCGCCGTCGGCGCGCGGCAGGATGACTTGTGAAGTCATGGCGCTTTCCCTTTCGAGATGGTCCGGGTGAGCATGGCGTCGATCAGGCGGCGCGTGGCGACGATGTCCTCGCCGCAGACCACGGGCGCACGATCTTCGTCGATCGCCTGCAGGAAATCGGCGATCAGGGCGCGATGCGCGTCATGCGCGAAGGCCATGGGGTCGGCGCCGCTGCCGAAGGCCTGCTCCTGACCGACCGTCTCGGTCGAGCCGTCGTGGCGATGGAGGCTCAGCATGCCGCCTTCCAGCCGGGCGGTGCCGCGAGCGAAGACCAGATCGATGGATTCAGAAAAGCCCGGGAAGCAGGCGGTGGTCGCCAGGATCATGCCCGGCGCCCGCGCGCCGAAAGTGGCGAGCGCGGCGACATGGTCCTCGGTCTCCATCCGGTGCATCGCCGTGGTCGACACGAGCGAGGAATGGATTTCGACGCTGCCGACCAGGGCGCGCAGAAGATCGAGCGTATGGATCGCCTGCGTCAGCAGGACGCCGCCGCCGTCGCGCGCCAGCGTGCCGCGGCCCGGCTCGTCGTAGTAGCTTTGCGGGCGCCACCACGGCACCAGGCATTGGCCGGCCGCAAGCGGCCCGAGCCCGCCCTCCGCGACAAGCTCGGCCAGCCGCATGAAGGCCGGGCGGAAGCGGTGCTGGAAGACGACGCCGAGCTTGCGCTGCCGCGCCTTGGCGAGCGCCTGCAGCGCCTCAGCATCGGCGGTCACCAGCCCCACCGGCTTCTCGACCAGCAGGTGCCTGCCGCTTTCCAGGATGCGTGTGCCGAGATCGCGATGGGTTGACGGCGGCGTCAACAGGATGACGGCCTCGACGCGCGCGTCGGCAAGCACGGCGTCGATGTCGGTGGTGGTCGGGAACGGATATTCGGCCGCAAAAGCCTGGCAGCGCGCCTGCGACTGGCTGACCGCATAGAGCACGTCGGCCGAGGCGGACAGGTCCGTGAGGCTGAGCGCATGCGGGCGTACCGCAAGCCCGAGTCCGATGATGGCAATCCCCCTGCGTCTCATGCGGGCGTCCCCACGCCGAAGAAATCGCAGATCGCCTCCACCTGCCCCTCCAGCATGCGGATGCCCGGCTGGGTCGCGCAGCCGCGTTGCGCGGCGGCCTCCAGCAGCGGCGAGACGACAGGCTTCAGAATGACGTCGACGACCAGCGCCGAGGGCGAAAGGCGCGCGGGATCGACCGGATAGGGGTCGGACGGCCGCATGCCGAGCGGCGTGCAGTTGACCACCACCTCGAAGCCTTCCGGGTCGGCGGTGCCGGCTTCCACGGCAAGGCCCGGCTGCGCCCTGCTCAGGCTGGCGACCAGTTCCGCCTGCCTTTGAGGATCGATGTCGAACAGGCGCAGGCGCGAGGGACCCTCGTCCGCCATGGCGTGGGCGACCGCCCTGCCCGCCCCACCGCCGCCGACGATCAGCACGCTCTTGCCGCGCACGCCGTGGCCGGCCTGCGCCAGGCCCCGGATGCAGCCCTTGCCGTCGAAATTGTCGCCGACGAGGCGTCCGTCCGGGAGCCTGCGGATGGCGTTGACGGCGCCGATGCGGCGACCGCTGTCCTGCACCTCGTCGATCAGCTCCATGACGGAGATCTTGTGCGGCACGGTGACGACGATGCCGTCGAGATTGCCGAAATGGCGCAGCGCCGCCAGCGCCTGCGGCAGGTGCTCGGGCGTTACGTGCAACGGCACCAGCACGGCATTGGCGCCGCGTCGGCGGAAGGCCTGGTTGAACAGGCGCGGCGAGCCGGCCTGCGCGATCGGATCGCCGACGATGACATGCAGCCGGGTCTCGCCCGAAAGCGGCAGCGGCAGGCCCGGAATATCGGGGATGTCGTGAAATGCCTGTGCCTTGTCGTTCATCGTGCAGTTGCCTTGCGTTCGAGGAAAGCGCCTACGCGCGTGCGGCATTCTTCGGTGTCGAGCACGAGCGAGGCCAGCAGCCGCTCCAGCCGCAGCGACTGGCGGATGGGGTGATCGGCCGCCTCGCGCAGCACCTCGCGGGCGAAGCGGATCGCCGCCGGGCTGCGCGCGGCAATGCCCCGCGCCACGGCCATGGCCTCGTCCAGGACGCTTTCGGCTGCGCATACGCGCGCGGCGATCCCGAAAGTACCGGCCTGCGCGCCCGTAAGCGACCTTCCGGTCAGGATGAGATCGGCCGCCAGCGCCCGCCCCGCAAGCTGCAGCAGCCTTTGCGTGCCGCCCTGCCCGGCGATCACGCCGATGCCTGTTTCCGGCAGGGCCAGATGCGCGTCTTCGGCGCACACGATCATGTCGCAGGAAAGCGCCAGCTCGAAGCCGCCGCCCACGGCATAGCCGCGCACGGCGGCGATGGTGGGCTTGCGCGCATGGGCAAAACGGTCGAATTCCTCCAGCCAGTCGTCCAGAACAGCTTGCGCCGCCGTCATGCCATGCACTTCGGCGAGATCGGCGCCGACGGAGAAATGCGTCGGCGTTCCCGCCACCACGATGGCGTGGATGTCCGCCATGCGCTCGGCCTCCAGCAGCGCGCCGACCAGATCGCGGGCAAGCTGCCGTGACAGCGGATTGCCCCGCTTCGGCCGGCCGGTCATGGTCAAAATCCGGACCGGTCCTTCATCCCTGACTTCAAGATGTTCGCTCATGTGCCGAAATACTCCGCTTTCATGCGGGCCGGGTCGCGCACGACCGGGGTGAAATCCATCCGCTCGAGAATGTCGCGGCGGATATCGATGCCGTCGGCGACTTCGATCAGTTCCACGCCGTCGGCGACGAGACGGAAGACCGCCCGCTCGGTGACGTAGACGACCTCCTGGCCCCGCTTCAGCGCCTGAGGGCCGCTGAAGGTGACCGCGCCGACGTCATGGACGAGCTTGCGGACCTGGCCGGGTGTCTCGACCCGGATACCGCCCTCGCCGATCGCCAGGCGCGCGCCCTTGGTGTCGAACGTGCCGCAGAACACCACCTTGCGCGCGTTCTGGGTGATGTCGATGAAACCGCCGGGGCCGATGAAGTCGCCGCCGAGATGGCTGACATTGACGTTGCCGAGGCGGTCGCACTCGGCCATGCCCAGGAAGGCGATGTCGAGACCGCCGCCATGGTAGAAATCGAACTGCTGGGTGGCGGCCATGATGGCGTGCGGGTTCACCGCCATGCCGAACAGGTTGCCGATCAGCATGGCGCCGCCATGGATGCCCTGCTCGATGGTCGTCCAGTATTTCGCCTGTGCCCCGCGCTCGGAAATGATCGCCGCGACGCCGGCCGAGGCGCCGAAGCCGAAATTGACCGTGGCGCCCTCGCGCAGTTCAGCCGCCGCGCGCAGCGCCAGCACCCGCTTGACGCCTTCCGACGCCTCGTCCGAGGCCGGCAGCGCGGTGGTGCGAAGCAGGCCCGCCAGAGCCGGATCGTAGCCGCCCCTGTAGGTCTGTTCCTGGCCGGGGCTGACCACGACCCTGTCGACGAAGATGCCGGGCACCGCCACCTCGCGCGAGGCGAGGCTGCCCGGCTGCACGCAGGCGCGCACCTGCGCGGCCACCAGCCCGCCATTGTTGTGCGCCGCGAGCGCAGCGGCGTAGGTGTCGAGGTCGGCCGGTTCCTCGCGCAGCGAAAGATTGCCGAGCGTGTCGGCATAGGTGCCCTTGAGCAGCGCCACGTCGATCTTCAGCGGCAGGTAGCGCAGGAACGTCTCGCCGCCGACCTCGATCAGCTCGACGATGTCCTGGCGGGCGGCGGCATTCACCTTGCCGCCTTGGCGGCGGGGATCAACGAAGGTGTCCAAGCCCGTCCTGGTGATAAGGCCGGGACGCCCGGCGCCGCTTTCACGCAGCAGCAGCGAGATGACGCCGCCGGGAAGCGAATAGGCCTCGATCTTGTTGTCGCGCGCCAGATCCTGCATCGGCCTGGACCATGTCCAGTGCCCGCCGATGACCCGCCTGACCATGCCTTCGTGGGCGAAGCGGTTGGCTCCGCGCTGTCCGCGGTCGCCGAAGCCGAGCGCGTGGACCAGCGTGAGGTCGCGCGGGTGGCCGGTGGCGAGGAAGCGGGCCTCGATCGCGGCGAAGATGTCGTCCGGCTCCAGCAGGCCGCCGCCGGAGGAGGCGACGGCGATGACGGCACCGTCCCTGATGGCGGCCGCGACCGCCTCCGGTGTCTGAACTTTGTCCTGCACGGTCATTTTCCGAACATGAGGGAGGGCAAGAAGGTGATGATCTGCGGGAACGCCACCAGCACGCCGATGGAGATCATCAGGGCCAGGAAGAACGGCAGGCTTGCCCAGAACACCCGTTCGATCGGCAATTTCGACACCATGGACACCCCGTAAAGCGCCACCCCGACCGGCGGCGTGATCAGGCCGATCACGCACATGATGCAGAACAGCACGCCGACATGGATGGGGTCGATGCCCGTTGCGTTGATCAGCGGCGAGATCGCCGGCACGACCATGAGGATGATGGGCGTAGCGTCCATGAACATGCCGAGCACGAGCACGACCAGCAGGATCAGGATGACGATGAGGGTCGGATCCGTGGTCAGGCTGGTGACCTGCCCCGACAGCAGCACCGGAAGCTGCTCGCGTGAGAATATCCAGCCGTCCAGCCCGGAGATGCTGACGATGAGGAGCAGCGCGCCCACCGCCGTGCCGGCGCCGATGATCTCGCGCGACAGGTCGGGCACCGTCAGCGTTCCATAGAAGAAGCCGAGCAGCATGACGTAGATCACCGCGATCACGCCCGCCTCGGTCGGGGTGCAGATGCCGGAGAAGATGCTGCCGATGATGAAGACCGGCGTCAGGATCACCAGGGCCGCGTCCCAAAGCGTCCGCCAGAGCCGCTTGAAGGAGAAACTCTCGCCCTTCGGGTAGCCCCGCTTATGGCTGAGGATGCCGACGGTGGCCATCAGGAAGCACACGATCATCAGACCCGGAACGATGCCGCCGACGAACAGCTTTCCGATCGAGACGTTGGCCGTGGCGCCGTAGATGATCATGATGATGGACGGCGGGATGATCGGCGCCAGCGTCGAGGCGGAGAGCGTGACGCCCGCGGCGAACGCCGGGTCGTAGCCGCGCTCGCGCATGGCCTTGACGGTGACTGTGCCGACGCCGACGGCGTCCGCCGCGGCCGAGCCCGACATGGCGGAGAAGATCATGCTGGCCAGCACCGCCACATAGCCGAGGCCGCCGCGGATATGGCCGACCACCGCCTGCGCCAGGTTGAAGATGCGCTCGGTGGCGCCGCAGAAATTCATCAGCCGGCCGGCCAGCAGGAACATCGGCACGGCCGCCAGGATACTGTCGTTGACGGTGCCGATGATGCGCTGCGGCGCCAGGCCGAAAGGAATTCCCTTGGCGTAGAGATAGGCCAGCCCGGGTGCCCCGAGCGCCACGAAGATCGGAGCGCGCAGGGCGATCAGGACGAAGATGCCGAGAAGGACGATGGCAAGCATGGTCAGACCCCCACCGGCTCGTGGACGACGCCGTCGCGCTCGGACACAGGAGCCAAGCCGGGCAGGCCGATGTGGCGCCGCTTGACGAGGAAGACGAAGCCATGGATCAGCATCATGGTGAAGCCGATCGGCATGGCGATCGTCTGCACCGCCACCGAGATGCCGAGCGCCGGCATGACCTGGCCGGCGCCGAAGATGCTGGTCCGGTAGCCCACCCAGGCGAGCGTGACCATGAAGGCGATGGTGACGGCATCAACGAGATAGCCGACCATCCCGGCCAGCGCCGCCGGCATGGCGTTGACGACGAAGTCGACGATGAAGTGCTCCGCTTCGTAGAGCGCCCTCGCCCCGCCGATGAAGACCAGCCAGATCATGCAGATGCGTGAGATTTCCTCCGTGAAGGCCAAGGGATCGGACAGCACGAAGCGGTAGAGGACCTGAAGGAACATGATCCCGATCAGTCCCGCGAATGCCAGGAGGATGAGCAGTCCCTCCAGCCGCACGAGCCATCGCTCGGCGCTCAGCAACAATTTCTGCATGACGATATCTCGCTGGTCGTTTGGAAAGAGGCCGCGGCTCAGCGCGCCGACTGGATGCTCTTGATGAGATCCTCGCCGTAGACCTTCGCGTATTTTTCGATCACCGGCTTGGTGGCCTTGATGAACAGCGCCTTGTCCGGCTCGGTGATCGTGGCACCCTGCGTCTTCAGATACTCGAGGTCTCCGGCCAGGTTGGTCGCGAACAAGTCACGCTGATGCTTGGTCACCTCGGCAAATATCTCGTCGAATTCCGCCCTTTGCTCGTCGCTGAGCTGCGCCAGGGCGTCGGCGTTGGCAACCACCACCTTGTAGAGGAAGAAGTGTCCGGTCAGCGACAGATGCGGCGCCTGCTCGTAGAAGCGCATGTTGCGATAGCCGGAACTGTCGTTCTCGGCCGCGTCGATGGTGCCGGTGGCCAGAGCCGTATAGACTTCGCCATAGGGCATCGGGGTGGCCTTGGCGCCAAGCGCGTTGAACGTGTCGAGATAGACCGGGCTGCCGATCACGCGGGTCTTGGCGCCATCGAGGTCGGCCGGCGTCTTGACGTCCACCGACCGGGTGAAGACGTGGCGCTGGCCGCCGGACCACCAGCCCAGCACCTTGAGCCCCGACTCCTGCTCGATCCTGGCGGAGATTTCCTTGCCGATCGGGCCGTCGGAAACGATCCACGGCTGGACGTCGCCGTTCTCGAACAGGAACGGCAGGTCGAACACGCCGGCACTGGGCGCGAAGGCGGACAGGTTCGAGGTCGCCACGGTCGTCATGGTGACGGCGCCCAGGCGCACCTGCTCGATGGCGTCTTTCTCGTCGCCGACCTGCCCCTGCGGGAACACCGTCATCGAGAGCCCGGTCTTCGAGGACTTCAGCCTCTCGGCCAGCTCCGCAAAGGCGGTGTTGGACGGCTCGCCCAGCGGATTGACGTGGGCCGCGGTCAGCTCAAGCGCCGACACAGCGTACGTGCCGGCAAGAAGAAGAGCCGCCGAAAGCGCCCCGGCGATGCTGCGGAATTTCATGTGGTCCTCCCGGATCCCTTAGTTTGCGAGTTTCGCAAATTGCTACTAGAACGATCTACTAGATCGATGTAGTAGAGAATTTATCGGTTGTCTATCGCTTTTTGGCGCGCCGGGCGCCGCCGCGCGGCGGCCATGGCCAAGGGAAGGAAAACGGGAATGGATCAGTTTGCAGCATGCCACGACGAGGAGGCCCTCGAGCGGCATCGCATGTTCGCCACGACGGTGCGCGAGTTCGTGGAAGCGGAAGTGCGCGACCGCGCCCAGGTGCTGGACGAGACCGAAGCCTACCCCGAGGACCTCTACAGGACCATGGCCCAGCTCGGACTGTTCGGGATCACGGTGCCGGCCGAAATGGGCGGCGTCGGCGCGGATGCGGTTTCCTACGCCATCGTCATGGAGGAGCTGGCGCGCGGCTACGCTTCTGTGGCCGACCAGTGCGGCCTGGTCGAGCTGGTGTCCTCGCTGCTCGCCGCCCACGGCACGCCCGAGCAGCGCAAGCGCTATCTCGAACCGCTGGTTCGCTTCGAACGCAAATGCGCCTACGCCATTACCGAGCCCGAAGCCGGCTCCGACGTCGCCGGCATCCAGACCCGCGCCGTGCGCACAGCCAATGGCTGGCGCCTGGACGGCGGCAAGATCTGGATCCACAACGCCCCCGTCGCCGATTTCGCCATGGTGCTCGCCCGCACCGACCCCGCCGCCGGCAAGCGCGGCATGAGCATCTTCATCGTCGACGCCGACCGCCCCGGCTATGTGATCGGCCCGAAGGAGCACAAGATGGGCCAGCGGGCCTCGCAGGTCGGCGCGCTGACCTTCGACGGCATCGAACTGCCGGCCGATGCCCTGCTCGGTGAAGAGGGCAAGGGCTTCCATATGATGATGAGCGTTCTCGACAAGGGGCGCATCGGCATCGCCAGTCTGGCGGTGGGGCTGCTGCAGGCGGCGTTGGAAGCGTCCGTGGACTACGCCAGGACACGCCAGCAGTTCGGCAAGCCGATCGGCGAGTTCCAGGCCGTGCAATGGATGATCGCGGACATGGCCAAGTCGCTCCATGCCGGCCGCCTCATGGTGCGCGACGCCGCCGCCCGCCTCGATGCCGGCCAGCGTGCCACCATGCACTGCTCCATGGCCAAGTGCTTCGCCGCAGACGCCGCCGTCGAGCATGTGGCGAATGCGGTGCAGATCCATGGCGGCATCGGCTTCATCCGCGGCATCGAGGTGGAACGCCTTTTCCGCGACGCCAAGATCACGCAGATCTACGAAGGCACCAACCAGATTCAGCGCATGATCATCGCGCGCAACATCATGCAGTGAGGCCAGCCATGAGCGATTTCCACAAGCGGGCGCTGGTGACGGGAGCCGGCCGCGGCATCGGTCGGGACATCGCCCTTGCGCTGGCGGACAAGGGCTTTGCCGTCGTCGTCAACGACCTCAACGACAACGAGGACCTCGCCCGCACGGTCGCCCTCATCGAGGAGCGGGGCGGCCGGGCGCTGCCCCTGCCCGGCGACATCGCCGATGTGGCCGGCCACGACAGGCTGGTAGAGTCGGCATGGAGCGCCTTCGGCGGGCTGGAGTGCCTGGTCAACAATGCCGGGATATCCGTCGCGCGGCGCGGCGACCTGCTGGAGGCCGTGCCGGAAAGCTTCGACCGGCTGGTCGCGGTGAACCTGCGGGGGCCGTTCTTCCTCACCCAGGCGGTGGCACGGCGCATGGTCGCGGTCGAAAGCGGCGCATTCCGGTCCATCGTCACGGTCTCGTCGGCCAATGCGTCGATGGCCTCCGTCAACCGCGCGGAATATTGCATCTCCAAGACCGGGCTTTCGATGATGGTCAGCCTGTTCGCGCTGCGACTGGCCGAGCACGGCATCAACGCCTATGAAATCCGCCCCGGCGTCATCGAGACCGCCATGACGGCGGTGGCGCGCGAAAGCTACCAGGCCCGCTATGAACAGGGGTTCACCCCGATCAACCGCTGGGGAAAGCCGCAGGACATCGGCCAGGCCGCCGCCATGCTGGCCGATGGCGGGCTGGCCTTCTCTACCGGGGAAGTCCTGCATGTCGACGGTGGCCTGCATGTGAGCAGCCTGTGACGGCGCCGGCCAGCGACACGTCGGCGGCGGGCCGGGCCCTGGCGCCTGGCCTCTACGGCTTCGAAGAGCTGGAGGTCGGCGACCATTTCGGCACTTCCCGCATCATGGTCACCGAAAGCCATGTGGTCGGCTTCGCCGGCCTGTCGGGCGACCTGTTCGACATCCATATGGACGACGCCTTCGCGCAGGCCCACGGCTTTCCCGGGCGCCTGGCGCATGGGCTGCTCGGCCTGGCCATGGCGGATGGCCTCAAGAACCGGGCCCCCGTGCGCATCGCCGGCATCGCCTCGCTCGGCTGGAACTGGCGCTTTCGCCGGCCGATCCTCATCGGCGACAGCATCCGCGCCCGCATCACCGTCACGGCCAGGAAGCCGCACCGCAACCCCGAACGCGGGGTTCTTACCCTGGGTTTCGTGGTAAGCAACCAGGATGACATCGTCGTGCAGGAAGGCGAAACTTTCCTGCTGTGCGCGCGCCAGCCATCGTCCGGGAATGCGCCCGCGGCCGGGCACGATGTGCGGGGAGGATGAAAACGGCATGGACAACCGCGGAAAACCGCAAGCCGATCCGGGCGTTTCGGCGGAACGCCCGGCCGGCCGCATCACGCTGAGCGACATTGCCCAGGCCGCCGGCGTGTCGCGCGCCACGGTTTCGCTGGTGCTGCGCAACAGTCCCACGATACCGGAACGGACCCGCCAGCATGTGCTCCAGCATGCCGAGGCGCTGGGCTACGTCTACAACCGCGGCGCCGCCAGCCTGCGCACCGACAGCACCCATATCGTGGGGCTGGTGGTGCACGACATCACCAACCCCTATTTCGCCGAGATCGTCGCCGCGATCCAGCGCGAGCTGATCAGCCACCAGCTCGTCGCCTTTCTCGGCGACACGCGCGATTCGCCCGAATTGCAGCGCAGCTTCGTCGACACGGTGCGCGAGTACAATGTCGACGGCATCATCATGTCGCCGGCCCAGGGGAGCGATCCCGAGCTGATCGCGCGGCTGCGGCAGTGGCGGCTGCCCTGCGTGCTGTTTTCGCGCAACCTGGCCGGCGTGGAGGTGGACTGTGTCGTCGGCGACAACCATGGCGGCATGCTCCAGCACACGCGCTACCTGCTGTCCCTCGGCCATCGCCGCATCGCCTTCATCGGCGCCAACGACCAGATCTCGACCGGCCACGAGCGCCTGCAAGGCTATCTGGCCGGCCTTCGCGAGGCCGGCATCACGCCCGATCCGCAGCTCGTCGTGCCCTGCCCGCCGACGCGCGTGGACGCGCACAACGCCCTGATCAGCCTGTTGCAGCTCGCCGACCCGCCCACCGCGGCGGCCTGCTTCAATGACGTGACCGCTTTCGGCGCCATGCTCGCCGTCCAGAACCTGGGGCTGAAGATCGGCCGGGACGTGTCCATCACCGGCTATGACGACGTCGCCGAGGCGCAGCTCTGGCGTCCGGCGCTCACCACGCAACGCATTTCCTGCGAGGATATCGGGCGCGAGGCGGTGCGGCTTCTGCTGCGCCGGATCGCCGATCGCGGCGCGGCGGTCGAGCGCGTCACCATCCCGCTCGACTTCAAGGTGCGCCAGACCACGCTGGAGCCGCCGCCGGCCGCCCGCCTTCCCGCCATACGGGAAGCGGCGCTGGCATGGGCGCAGGCGCAGGGCACGCCGTCAGAGGACCTGAAGCCGGAGGCAGCGCCCGTTAGTTACGATCGCAAAACCATGCGGCCGGGAAGCGGCCGATAGATTGGAGGAGCATATGCATTTGATCGAAGGTTCGGTCATTCCGGCAACGGGCTTCGGCACCTGGACGCTGAAGGGCGACGACTGCAGCGAACTCGTCGGGCAGGCGCTGGCCGCCGGCTACCGCGCTATCGACACGGCGGCGAGCTACGACAACGAAGAAGCGGTCGGGGCGGGGCTGCGCGCCTCGCCCGTCCCGCGCGGCGACGTCTTCGTCACCACCAAGGTGTGGTGGACCGACCTGGCGCCGGCCGATTTCGAACGCTCGGCCGAGGCGAGCCTGCGGCGGCTTGGGCTGGACCATGTCGACCTGCTGCTCATCCACTGGCCCAATCCGAAGATCGCGCTGAAGGACACGGTCGCGGCGCTGAACAGGGTGCAGCGGCAGGGCCTCACGCGCCACATCGGCCTGGCGAATTTCACCACCTCGCTGATGGCCGAGGCCATGGGCCTGTCGGACGTTCCGCTCATCTGCAATCAGGTCGAATATCATCCCTATCTCGACCAGAAGAAGGTGTACGACGCCTGCCGGGCGGCCGGCATGGCCATGATTTCCTATTGCCCGCTCTATCGCGGCGGGCCGCTGTTCGAGGAACCGGCCGTCACCCGCGCGGCGGCCAGCCACGGGCGCACGCCGGCGCAGATCGTGCTGCGCTGGCATGTCCAGCAGCGGGGCGTCGGCGCCATTCCGCGCACCACGCGCAAGGAACGCCTGGCCGAGAACGCCGCGATCTTCGACTTCTCCCTTTCCGAGGCGGAAATGGACGAGATCGGCGCCCTGCGGAGCGCCCACCGGCGCATCTGCGACTACGGCTTCTCGCCGGAATGGGACCTTCCCTGACGATGGACGGCACCGGCGTGCCTTCAAAGATCACCAGCTTGATCTGGATCGTAGAGCGCAGCTTCGCCTGATCGGCACCGCAACCGCACGCCTCATGCTCGGCTGACAAAACCTTAATTCGCAAACACATTGCAGAGTATCGGGCCGGTACGGGATGCGAACCATGTCCTGCCTTTGCTGCACCCTGGACAGGACGGAGCAATTTCCCGCCGCATTTCGGCACTCCGTCGAGACGGCCTGAACAGTACGTCATGCGTATATCACGTAGCTTGCGAAGCAAATGTATTTCAGTTGCGAACAGCGGCCGATGAAACAGCCGGATATGTCCCCCATAATCCTCCGGCGTCCACATGAACAGATGGGGTTAAGAAATGAAATCAGATATTTAGACAGACTTGTCTGTCAATGACCGTGGAATCGGGACCCTGTATTTTCGTGCAAAAGGGACCCCGGTTTTGGGGTTGATGAAGGGCACGGCGGTTAGCGCCCGATCAGGCGAAGCTGGTCGGGGTTGCACAGCCTGATCGGGTGCGGTTCGTTGGTTTTTGGCTTTAGCTTTGAGAGCGGCTCTTGAAGCGCCAGGATTCGTTTCCGGTCTCGACGATCTCGCAGTGATGCGTCAGGCGATCGAGCAGCGCAGTGGTCATCTTGGCGTCGCCGAAGACGGTGGGCCATTCGCCGAACGCCAGATTGGTGGTGATGATGACGCTGGTGCGCTCGTAGAGTTTCGAGACGAGATGGAAGAGCAACTGCCCGCCGGCCTGGGCGAAGGGCAGATAGCCCAGTTCATCGAGCACGACGAAGTCGAGCCGGGTCAGGTGATCGGCAATGCGCCCCTGGCGGCCGGCACGGGTCTCGGTCTCCAGCCTGTTGACCAGGTCGACGACATTGAAGAAGCGGCCGCGCGCGCCGTTGCGGATAAGCGCCCGGGCAATGGCGATGGCTAGATGGGATTTGCCCGTGCCGGTGCCGCCGACCAGGACGACGTTACGCTGATCGGCGACAAAGGCTCCGCCGGCAAGATCGCGGATCAGGCTCTCGTTGACGGGCGTGCCGGTGAAGTCGAAGTCATCGACGTCCTTGGCCAATGGCAGCTTGGCGACGGTGAGCTGGTATTTGATGGAGCGGGCCTGCTTCTCCGATATCTCGGCCTGCAGCAGATCGCCGACGATCTTCGGAGGTTCGTGCTGCCGCTTGATGGCGACGCCCATGATCTCGTCATAGGCTGATCGCATCCCGTAGAGCTTCAGCGTGCCCATCAGTTCCAGAACCTCGGTGCGTTCCATGATTATCTGCTCTCCTTAGACGGTCATAGCGGGCGCAGTCGGCGATCGGCTCGTGAGCCAGCTTCAGCGCCTGGGGAATGGAAAGGATCGTGCCCGGCGCCGGGTCGCGGCGGCGGGCCAGGATGTTGAGGATCACCGCCGCCGACGAGACGCCGTGATCGAGCGCCTCCTGACAGGCCGCCTCGACCGCGTTCAATCCGTCGCTCAGCACACAGGTGAGGATCGACACCATCTGCCGGTCGCCGTCATCGGCGGCCTTGAGCTTGCGGCGCACCTTCTCCATGGCCGACGGCAGAACCCAATTCTTGAACGGTGCGCCGTTGCGCAGTCCACCGGGCTTGCGGGCCAGCACCGGGACGTAATGCCAAGGGTCGTAGATCACCTCGTTGCGGCCGAAGCAGCGGGCATGTTCGCCCACGACCACGCCGTCCTGGCGGATGACGATCCGATCGGCATAGGCATGGATCTCGACCGGCCGGCCGACGGCGCTCGACAGCACCGAGTATTTGTTGTTGTCGAAGCGCACCGTGCAGGTCTTCGACACCGAGGCGGGAATGCAGTGGAAGCCGTCGAAGCGCCCGGCATAGGGGATGAAGCTGCCGCGCTCCTCCTCGAACACCTCCCAGATCGTGCGGCCGTCCTGTTCGGGGTGCCGGTGCGCCTTGGCGTAGGAGACGCATTTGTCGGCCAGCCAGCCGTTCAGGTCCTCCAGCGTCTTGAAGCGCAGCCGCGGCGTGAAGAAGCGCTCGCGCACCAGCCCGACCTGGTTCTCGACCTGGCCCTTCTCCCAACCCGACGCCGGCGTGCAAGCTTCCGGTTCGACAAGGTAATGTCCGCACATCTGCGCGAAGCGGCGGTTGTAGCGGCGATCCTTGCCGATGAAGATCGCGTCCACCGCCGTCTTCATGTTGTCGTAGATGCCGCGCGTGCAGGTTCCGCGGAAGAAGGCGAAGGCCCGATCATGGGCGTCGAACACCATCTCCTGCGTCTCGCGCGGATACGCCCGAACAAAGAACATGCGGCTATGACAGAGCCGCATGTGCGCCACCTTCACCGTAACCGTCACGCCGTCCAGCAGGACGACCTCGTGACTCCAGTCGAACTGATAGGCTTCGCCGGGCGCAAAGCTCAGCGGGATATAGGCCTCGGCCGCGGCGCTGCCGCGTTGCTCTTCCCAATCCTGCGCATGCCGCCACACTGAGCTGTAGCTGCCGTCATAGCCGAGGCCGCGAAGCTCCTCGAAGATCCGGATCAGCGTCAGCCGTTCCCGCTGCGGCTTCGCTGCATTCGCCGACAGGAGCCCGTCCAGCTTCTCGCGCCAGGCCCCCATGCGAGGATAGGACTGATGCTTGCGCTCGTACCGGAACTCCGTCTCGTCCGAGCGCAGCACCTTGCGGACCACTTTCCGCGAGATCTTCAGCTCCCGGCAGATCGCCTTGATCGACTTCCCCTGCACCAGCGACAGCCGGCGTATCTTTGCAATCGTCTCCACAACCAACATCCAAAACACAAATGCCTCCGATCAAACCGGAGGCACTTTGATGACCCCACGTTAAGGGGTCCCGTTTGGACGAAAATTACCCCTCAAACAGGGTCCTCATTCCACGAAAAATCACAGCCGGAAGCCTGCAAGGCCACCAGAACGATCGTCGAGGAAGGTTTCCTGCCCCTGCTCCGCGACGCGGGCGACATCGACGTGGCTCGCGCATGGCAACTTATGCGCGCCCATTCCTGGTGGTATGGCGAAGGCGGCATTGCCAGTATTGCGCTGAGCGCGGTCGACATGTCGCTCTGGGATATCCACGGCAAGGAAACGGGCAAGCCGCTGTTCGAGCTTTTCGGTGGCGCCGTACACGATTCCCTTCCCGCCAATGCGTCGTGCCACGTCAACAAGGCGTCGCTGGAGGCATGCGTAGAGGAGGTTCAATCCTACTTCGCCAAGGGGTTTCGCAGCGTGAAGCTGGGGCTGGGCAAGAAGGGTCCCTCGCCCATCGGGCAAGACCCGGACCAGGTGGTTCGCTTCGTCGACATGCTGCGTGACGCACTAGGTGTGGACGCCGAAATCCTTGTCGATATCGGCAACGGCATCGACTGGGACCTGGATACCGGAATCTCGGTCGCGAAGCGGCTTGAGGCGCTTGGGATCGGCTGGATCGAAGAGCCATTTTATCCGACCCGCCACGACGACTATCGTGCGCTCAAAGCGGCTATCTCCACCCCGATCGCCAGTGGAGAGCGCGAATTCACTCTCGCCGGCTACCGCACATTGCTCCGGACGGGTGCGGTAGATGTCTTTGGCGTCGACCCGGCGCGTGCCGAGGGCGTCACTGGTTTTCGCCATGTCGACGCTCTGCTGCGCGAACACGGCAAGACGATCAACGCTCATGCCTGGTCGACAGCCATCACGACCGCGGCAAGCCTGCACCTGTCAATCGCCTCCACTGCTGCACGGCTGTTCGAGTTCAAGCCGCACCCGGTTGTCGTCCAGCAGGAATTGGTGGACCAGCCGATCACGATGCAGAGCGGCCTGGCCAGGCCGACGGCACGCCCCGGGCTTGGCGTCGAGGTAGATGAAAAGGTCGTCAGGGAGCTTTCGGTCGGCTAGGGATGAGACAGCCCAGCAGCCGTTATTGTGGAGCGAAAATGAGAAAGCCGGGAAAGGCAGCCAGCGCCTTTACCTCAGTCGAGCCGGAACCGGACGAGCGCCTGTCCGTCGCCGAACAAGTCGCGCGCCGTCTCATCGAGTTGATCCGGTCGGGAAACCTCCGTCCGGGCGAGCAACTCCCCTCGGAACGTGAACTCTCCGCCATGATGGACGTCAGCCAACCCACGATCCGCGAGGCCTTGCGCGGCCTGCAGATCCTGGGTGCGATACGCTGGACACGCGGCGGCACCAGCTACGTCTCCTCGCTCGATCTCACCGACATGCTGGCCCCGCTTCAGTTCCTCGTCCCGCTGAACGCCAACAATGTCGAGACCCTTTACCAGGCTCGCATGCTGATCGACGGCGGCATCGGCCGGATGGCCGCAATGCTGATCACGGACGACGCTGTTGCCCGGCTGCGCGAGATCGTGAAGTTGCAGAAAGGACTGGTCGGTAACGCGGTCGGCTTTCGGGTTTCGGATTTGGAATTCCACCAGATCATTCTCGATGCGTGTGCAAACCCGTTCCTCGATCGTATCGCCAACTCGCTTTACACGCTCGGCATGGAATATCGCCGCGTGGCGTCGGAAACGCCGGGCGTCATTGCACAGAGCGTGCGCGACCATGCCGCGATCGTGGATGGTCTGGCGGCACACGATCCGGACATGACCGGCGCGGCAATGGAAGAGCATATGCGCAATGTCGACCGCACGACGCGCGAGGCAATGATGCGCCTGGCGTCGGGCGGCAATGAGTGACGCTTCACGGAGGTTTCAAATGCCAGAGCTGACCGGCAAGGTCGTGGTGGTGACGGGTGCGGCGCGCGGGATCGGCGCAGCCACCTCTCGGGAACTGGCGCGCCAGGGCGCGCGCGTGGTCGTGACCGCCCGCTCGCTCCACGCGGCCAAAGCGCTTGCCGATGACATTCTGGCGTCGGGGGGCGAGGCGCTGGCGCTGGCCTGCGATGTAGCCGAGCCCGCCTCGGTGGACGCCATGGTGGCCGGGGTTCGGTCGCATCTGGGCAAGATCGACGCCCTCGTCAACAACGCCGCCATTGTCGACCCGGTCGGCCGCATCGTCGACACGGATCCCGTGCAGTGGATGCGCGCCGTCGAGATCAACCTCGTCGGAGCCTATCTTGCGGCGCGCGCAGTCATCCCGGTCATGCTGGAAGACGGTGGCGGCACCATCATCAATCTGTCGAGCGGAGCCGCGTTCCGCCCGCTCGAGGGATGGTCGGCCTATTGCTCCACCAAGGCCGGGCTCGCCATGTTCACCCGATCGGTCGATCTGGAATATGGCAGCGCCGGGATCGTCTCGATTGGTTTTTCGCCAGGCGTCGTCGACACCGATATGCAGGGCAAGATTCGCGCCTCCGGCATCAACCCCGTCAGCCAGCTTCCCCGCGAGAGCCTGAGCGATCCGAAGGATCCGGGACGCGTGATCGCCTATCTCTGCAGCCAGGCGGGCCGCGAATACGCCGGCAAGGAAGTCGACATTCGAGAGGCTGGGTTGCGCCTGGCCGTCGGCCTTGCCCCTGTTGCAGCCTGAACAAGGAAATCGAGATGAACCAGATTGACCTCAAAGGTCGAACAGCTGTCGTAACGGGCGGCGCGCAGGGCATCGGCCGGGCGGTTGCCGAACGGCTGATCGCATCGGGCGCACGCGTGGCCCTGTGGGACCAGGATGCCGAACTGGTCGAGCGCACAGCGGCCGAACTCGGCATGGGAACCACCTTCCAGGTCGTCGACCAGACCGATTTCGGCCTCGTTGAGGTGGCAGCAAGCGCAACGGAGGCGGCCCACGGCCGTATCGACATCCTGGTAGCCAATGCCGGCATTGCCGGGGCAAACGCCACCGTGGCCGACTATCCGATCGACGAATGGCGCCGCATAATCGACATCAACCTCAACGGGGTGTTCCACTGCTGCAAGGCGATTGTGCCGGGCATGATTGCCAGCGGCTATGGTCGAATCGTCAATGTCGCCTCCATCGCAGGCAAGGAAGGCAACCCCAACGCCGCAGCCTACTCCGCCTCGAAGGCCGGCGTGATCGCGCTGACGAAATCCCTCGGCAAGGAGACGGCAGGCAAGAACGTCGCGGTCAACTGCGTCACGCCGGCAGCCGCACGTACGCGCATTTTCGACCAGATGGCCCAGAGCCACATCGACTACATGCTTTCGCGCATTCCGCGCGGCCGCTTCCTCGAATTGAACGAAGCTTCGGCGATGATCGCCTGGCTCGTGAGCGAGGAGAACAGCTTCACCACCGGCGCGGTCTTCGACCTTTCCGGCGGGCGCGCAACCTATTGATCAGCAAGGATACGACGGCATGAAACTGGTACGATATGGCGAGCCGGGACAGGAAAAGCCCGGCATTCTCGATGCGGACGGCAAGATCCGCGACCTGTCCGGTATCGTCGACGATATCGCAGGCGCGGCGCTCGCGCCCCAAGGCCTCGACAAGATCCGCTCGCTCGACATCGATGCACTGCCTCGCGTCGAAGGCGATGTGCGTTACGGCCCCTGCGTCGGCCAGGTTGGCAAGTTCATCTGCATCGGCCTCAACTATGCCGACCACGCAGCCGAGTCCGGCATGCCCATCCCGAGCGAGCCGGTGGTCTTCATGAAGGCGACCAGCGCGATTTGCGGACCAAACGACACGGTCCTTATCCCGCGCGACTCCGTCAAGACCGACTGGGAAGTCGAGCTCGGCGTGGTCATAGGCAAGGGTGGAAAATATATCGAAGAGGCCGACGCGCTGTCGCATGTCGCCGGATATTGCGTGGTCAACGACGTGTCGGAACGCGAGTTCCAGATCGAGCGCGGCGGCACATGGGACAAGGGCAAGGGAGCAGACACCTTCGGCCCGATCGGCCCCTGGCTGGTGACCGCCGACGAGGTCGCCGATCCCCAGAATCTGGGCATGTGGCTGGACGTGGACGGCAAGCGCTATCAGGACGGCTCGACCAGGACGATGATCTTCGGCGTCGCTCACGTGGTGAGCTATCTGAGCCGTTTCATGAGCCTGCAGCCCGGCGACGTGATCTCCACCGGCACGCCTCCCGGGGTCGGCATGGGCCAGAAGCCGGCCATCTACCTGCGTCCAGGGCAGACCATGCGCCTGGGAATCGAGGGCCTCGGCGAACAAAAACAGGTCACCGCCCAGGACGGCTGAGGAACACGGTAAGAGTATCCGTGTTGGTCAATGCATTGATGGCGCCCCTAAGCGACCTCCTCCCGAGGGTGCGGTCGCCATCGCTGCGATCATACGACCGATACGATCGATATGACCCGACTCCTGAAGAGCATAATGACACGTGGTCCAAATCAGCCCGTCAGCAGGCGCATTGCGGCCTTTGTGTTGCGCGTCGGTTCCGGACGATCTCATCGAGCACGTAAGCCGTTGGTCGGTAGTCGCCCAGTCATGACCCGGCGCGCACTGTCAGCCACAAAAGCGTGATCGTTTCAGGCACATGCGTTTATGCGTCGCCGGCAAGCACTCTGAATTCGGCCGCCATGTCGGCTGCGGCCAACCCGGCCCCAAGGAGGACGCACGCCAGTATGCGTGCCTTGGGGCCCGTGAGGTCGCCGGCGAAAATCGCGCCGGCATGCATCAAGTCCGCCCCGCCGCCATTACCGTATACCGGCTTCACCCTGCCCTGTGTGCAGCGCGAGGTGACGATGACAGGTGTGCCGGCCGCGACAATGTCGGCCACGGCCTTTGCAACCGGCAGCGTGGCATTGCCTCGCCCGAAACATTCCAGAACGATTGCCTTCGCACCGCTCTGCGCGGAAAACCGCACGAACTTGTCGTCCACGCCGACCGCGAGCTTGATGAGATCGACCCGCGTTTCCAGCTTCTGCGGCCGGTAGGTCTTGCGCAGCGTCGGTGCGCGGAAGACGATGACGTCGCCCTCATCCACCTCCCCCAGTTTTCCGTGCTCGCCCGAGGCGAAAGTATCCACCCGCGAAGCATGCGTCTTGGTGACGTCACGGGCCGCGTGGAAATCCTGCTCGAACACGATGATTGCACCCAGGCCGACCGCCCTTTCGGATGCCGCCAGCCTTATCGCGTCCGCCAGGTTGCGCGGCCCGTCCGTGTCGGGGATGTCGGCGCTGCGCTGTGCGCCGGTGAAGACCATCGGCTTTCGGGTATCGACCACCAGATCGGCCAGGAACGCGGTCTCTTCCAGCGTATCGGTGCCGTGCGTGACGACGACGCCATCGATATCGTCTCTTCCCACATAGCTTTCGATACGCTTGGCAAGATCGAAGATGGTCGGCAGCTCAAGCGTGTAGGAGCCGACGTTGCAGAACTGATCGACGATCACCTCGACGCCGTTCGGGCGCCCGTGCAACGTCTCCAGCAGGGCTTCTCCGCTCATGTCGGCAATGCTGGAGCCATCGTCGGAAACGTGACGGGATGCGATGGTTCCGCCCGTCGCTATGACGACGACCTTCTTCTGCGCCATTCTTTGGGCTCCGGTTGTCATGTCCTGAAAATATCTCGGTTTGGAGACAGCTTGGTAAGGGCCGCGCTCATCTGGAGAGGAGATTGTCCCCGCGTATCGACCTGCACAAGGCCTCGGTCACCTCGCGGGTCGTCGCCGTGCCGCCGAGGTCGGGCGTCATGATGCCCGATGCGCAGACATGCTCGATCGCGCGCGTCAATTGCGCGGCAGCTTCGGCTTCGCCGAGATGGTCGAGCATCTGGACCGCCGTCCAGAACGTGGCGATCGGATTGGCGATGCCCTTGCCCATGATGTCGAACGCGGAACCGTGGATCGGCTCGAACATCGAAGGGAAGCGTCTCTGGGGATCGATGTTGGCGGTCGAAGCCACGCCGATGCTGCCGGCAAGCGCGCCCGCCAGATCGGACAGAATGTCGGCGTGCAGATTGGTGGCAACGATGGTGTCCAGGCTCTGCGGGTTGGCGACCATGCGAACCGTCATCGCGTCGACCAGCACCTTGTCCCAGGTCACGTCCGGGAAATCGCCGGCGACTTCCGCGGCGATTTCGTCCCACATGACCATGCCATGGCGCTGGGCGTTCGATTTGGTGACGACGGTCAGCAGCTTGCGCGGACGCGACTGCGCCAATGAGAACGCGTAGCGCATGATCCGCTCGACGCCGACCCTGGTGAAGACGGAAACCTCGGTCGCGACTTCCTCCGGCAGGCCGCGGTGCACCCTGCCGCCGGCGCCCGAATACTCGCCTTCCGAGTTTTCGCGCACGATCACCCAGTCCAGGTCGCCCACGCCGGCATTGCGCAGAGGCGAGGTGATGCCAGGCAGAATCTTAGTCGGCCTGACATTGGCATACTGGTCGAAGCCCTGGCAGATCGGCAAACGCAGGCCCCACAGCGTCACATGGTCGGGCACGTCCAGGGCGCCGACGGCGCCAAAGAAGATCGCGTCGTAGCGCTTCAGTTGCTCAAGGCCGTCGGCGGGCATCATCAACCCGTTGCGCCGGTAGTAATCCGAACCCCAGTCGAAGACCTTGAAATCGAATTTCAGGTCGGCGCGGCGTTCCGCCAGGGCTTCCAGCGCTGCGATGCCGGCCTCGATCACCTCCGGTCCGATACCATCCGCAGGTATGGCGGCGATGGAAAATTCACGCATGGTCCGTCACTCTCCGTATTGACACTGATCCGGATCGCGCATCGCCGAGCCGAGCGTTTTCCGGGCACCGGCTCGCCGCGACCTGGACGGTCGGGCAGCCTGCGGATCATCCTTGCCCTTGGATTAGAAGCGGAGAACGCTGCAATTCAATGCGCTTTAGTTTATACAAAAATCTGCTTTAATCGACCCGAAAGGGTTTCTGCCGATGGACCTCAATCAATTGCGCTGCTTCGTCATGGTGGCCGACGAACTGCATTTCGGAAGGGCCGCCCAGCGCCTCGACATGCTGCCCTCCTCCCTCAGCCGGCATATCCGAATGCTGGAAGAAGACCTCGATGTCCGCCTCCTGATCAGGACCACCCGCAACGCCACCCTGACCGAACACGGCGTTCTCCTCGTGGAGGAGGCGCGCGGCCTGCTCGCCAGGGCGGACGAGCTGGAGCGGCGGATTCGCGCCTTGAGCCGGGACCGGTCGGCGGTGCTGCGGCTTGGCGTCATCGACAGCGCCGCGATCGGCCTGGTGCCGCGCCTGCTGCACGATTTTCGCGAGATCGCGCCGGAAGTCACCGTTCAGGTGCTGGAGGACAAGACCAGCCGCCTGGTGCCCAGGCTGTTGTCCGGCCGGCTTGACCTTGCTCTTATCCGTCCCTCGGCCGCCCCCAGCCGCAGATTGGAAACGCTGTTCCTGCTGCATGAGACGGCGGTGGTGGCTGTCCCCGGCAATCACCAGCTTGCCAAACTGCCCAGCGTCTGGGTGGACGACCTGACCGACCAGACCCTGATCGTGCCGGAGCGGCGCTCGCGCCCGCACAGCCATGACCTGACCATGCGACTGTTCAGCGACCAGGGCCTGACGGCCAAGGTCGTGCAACTCGCTGACGAAAAACAGACCATCGTCAACCTTGTCGCCGCCGGCATGGGAATTGCCATCGTGCCGCGCTGGGTTTCCAAATTCTCGGTCGCTGGCGTGGCCTTCGTGCCTTTGATGTCGTCCGGCGGCGTGGTGCTGAAAAACCTGCCGCTGGCCGCCATCTGGACCAGCGGCACGCGCGATCCGGTGCGCGACCTGATGATCGGCATGCTGCGCGATCACATCGCCGACTATTCCAGGGACAGTTGATCCGGCCTGCAGGGTGCGATGTTTCGCGCCTCTGGATTATTGCGCTATTTAATATAATTGACCGCCGACGGCCGCAGCTTCAAAATTGGGCTTGCATCAGGTTGGCTGGGAAGAGACGCCAACGTAACAACCAAGAGGTGGACATGCGTAGATTTTTCGCGACGTTGTTGTGTTGTTCGGCGGCGGGCTTCGGTGCCTATTCCCCGGCACTTGCCGAGGATGCGCCGAAGAACGGGGTCATCGGCATGAGCGTGCCCGCGCTGCAGAACCCCTTCTGGCGCGCCTTCGCGGATTTCGGCGAGGCCGCGGCCAAGGAACTGGGCGCCTCGGCGGTGGTCGTGGACGCCGACCAGAGCGACGCCAAGCAGCTCGCCGACGTGGAAGGCCTCATTGCCCAGGGCGTAGGCTGCCTGATCATCACGCCGAACACCTCGGCGATCGCGCGCGGCCTCCTGAACAAGGCGGAAGCGGCGCAGGTTCCGGTGGTGTTCGCCGAGCGCTATCCCGGCTTTTCTCCCGCGGAATATGACGGCAAGAGCTATGCCGGCTTCATAGGCGTGGACAACAAGCTGGCCGGCTACAACATCGCCAAGGCGCTGTATGATTCCGGCGTGCGCCAGCTCGTGGCGATCGGCGGCGTGCCCGGCGGCGCCGTTGCCGACGAGCGCAGCGCAGGGCTCGCGCAGTTCCTGCAGGAACATCCGGACATGAAGATGCTGCAGGAACTCCGCAACGGCGAGCTGCGCCAGGACGGCTATACCGACGCGCAGAACTTCCTCTCGGCCTTCCCCGGACCGGGCTTCGAGGGGCTGTGGACTTACAATGACGATACCGCCATGGGTGCCATCAAGGCGTTCAAGGATGCCAAGGTGCTGGACAAGGTCAAGGTGGCCTCGATGGACCTGATTCCCGAGACCGTCGATGCGATCAAGGCCGGCGAAGCGCTTTATTCCACGGGCGGCCAGTGGGCTGAGAGCGGTCAGGCCGCGGTGATGTGCTACGACGCAATGAACGGCAAGGCGAACAACCCGCCGGTTCACGAAATTTCCATCCCCGGCGTGACCTCGGCGAATGTGGAGGCCTATGCGCAGCAATTCGTGGACTCCACGCCGAAATTCGACTGGAAGTCGCTGTCGCAGGTCTACAATCCCGACGCCAAGACCACCGACTTCGCCGTCACCATCAAGTAAGCGTCAGGCGCGACGCCGGAGTGCATCCGGCGTCGCGCCTTTGCGCGAGCGCCGGCTCCGTGGATGGCGATCGCAGCCAGACAAAGCAGAATCTCGATATGCAGATCTTCCAGCTAGAAGGCATAGGCAAGTCGTTCGGAGGCGTGCGTGCGCTTCGCTGGCGAGACGAGGACAGGGTCGAGATTTCCACCGGCGAGGTCTGGGCCTTCGCCGGCGAGAATGGCGCCGGAAAATCCACGCTTGCCGCGCTCCTTGCGGGGGTAACGTCGCCCAACCGCGGCACGATGCGGCATGAAGGCGAGCCCTATGCACCGGCGTCGGTGAACGAGGCCAAGGCCCGGGGTGTCCAGATCGTGTTTCAGGAACCGGCGCTGATCCCGTCCTTGACGGTCGCCGAGAACCTCTTCATCGGCCGGGAAGCCGAGTTTTCGCGCTTTGGCCTGCGTCTCGGCCGGCGCATGGTGGCGCAAGCGCGCAAGCTGCTTGCGGGGGTCTGCCCGCATGTCGATCCCCAGGCCGTGGCACGAGACCTTTCGCTGGAAGACCAGAAGCTGGTCGAAACCGCGCGAGCCGTTTCCACGAATCCGCGCTGCCTCATCTTCGATGAGACGACGGCCACGATGTCGAGCCGCAACACCGCGCTCCTGTTGGATCTGATCGCTCGGCTGAAACCGACGACGGCCATCATCATGGTGACGCACCGCACCGAGGAGATCTTCGCCGTCACCGACAAGCTGCTCATCCTCAAGGACGGGGCATTCGTGGCGGTGCGGGACACCGCCGCCACCACGCCGGACGAACTGTCGAACCTGATGGTGGGCCGCGATGTCGACCTGCACATCCGCAGCACCGGGGCCGGGAACGCAGAGGAGGAACCTCTCCTCGAAATCGAGGGCCTGACCGTTGCCGGCGGCGTGCGAGATTTCTCGCTGCGCCTGGCCAAAGGCTCGATCGTCGGCATCGGCGGGCTTGCCGGAGCGGGCCAGGAGCGCATCCTGAGCGGCATTTACGGGACGCAGCCCTCCTCATCCGGCCGCGTCGTCGTCAAGGGAAAGATCTATGACGGCCGCAGGCCCCGCCGGTCGATCGGGCTGGGCCTCATGTACGCTCCGAAGAACCGCGACCGCGAGGGGCTGATCCTGCAACAGAAGGTGCGCAGCAACATCGTGCTGTCCGTGCTGGATCGGCTGTCGGCCGGCGGCCTGGCGAGCAAGGCGCGGGAAACCTCGCTGTCCTCGCAGCTTGCGTCCCGGCTCAACGTCAAATGCCGCTCTGTCGAGGAGAATTGCCAGAACCTGAGCGGGGGCAACAGGCAAAAGGTAGTGCTTGCCAAGTTGCTGGCCACCGAGGGCGATATTTTCCTGCTGGACAATCCCACGCGCGGCATCGACATCGGCGCCCGCGCGGAAATCTATCAGTTGCTCAACGACCTGACCGCAAGGGGCGCAGGCGTCATCCTCGTCAGCGACGAGCTTCAGGAACTCTTGCAGATGAGCGACACGATCATGCTTATCCGAGACGGCAGAGTGGCCAAGACCTTCGATCGCAAGGACAAGCCGCAGGAAAGCGACCTGATCCGCCACATGATCTGACCTGCCTGACACGAACAGTTCAATCTGCCGCCGGCCACGGCGGCGACCATCAAGCGAGACGGACATGAATTCTGACACCGGCAGCGGAAGCGAGAGCGTCAAGGCCAACGAGGCGCCAGGCAGGACGATGCCGAACATACGCGCGCTGGTGCCGTATCTGGCATTCGTGCTGATCTTCGCATTCTTTTCGATCATGGCGTTCGACCGCTTCAACACGCTGCACAATTTCAGCACCATCCTCCAGCAGGCTACCGTGCTCGCCATCGTCGCCTTCGGCATGCATTTCGTCATCAGCACCGGCAGCATCGACCTGTCGGTGGGCTCGACACTGAGCCTTGCCGGCCTCGTGGGGGCTGCGGTGTCGCTTTGGGCCGGTCCGCTGGGCATTGTCGCCGCTCTTGGCGTGGGCGCGCTGGTCGGGCTGTTCAACGGGGTCGTGTTCACCTATCTGAAGGTCCCTTCCTTCATGGTGTCGCTGGGAACGCTGCTGGCGGTGCAGGGACTGACCATCGTCTATTCGCGCAGCAATCCGATCGTCATCGACGCCTCCATCATGCCGATCGGCATGTTTCCGAACATCGTCTATGTGGCGGCCGGCGTGTTCGTGCTGTGCTATGTTCTTTACAACCACACGACCTTCGGCCGCTATTGCATGGCCATCGGCGGCGACGAGCGCGTTTCGGGCATGAGCGGCCTGCCGGTCAACGCCATCAAGGTATCGGTCTTCGTGGTGTCCGGCCTGCTGGCCGGCCTCGGCGGCATCGTGATGGCGGCAAGGCTCGGCGCCGCGACCCCGACCGCCGGCAGCGCATTCGAGTTGAGCGTCATCTCCGCCGTGGTGCTGGGCGGCACCCCCCTGACGGGCGGCGTGGGCAGCATGCAGAACACGGTCATCGGCGCCCTGATCATTGCCATGTTGGGCAACGGCCTGATCATCCTGGGCATCTCGTCCGAAATCCAGAAAATCATCACCGGACTGATCCTGATCCTGGCCGTGTTCCTGTCGCTCGAACGCGGCAAGATCGGCGTGATCAAGTAAAGGGTCGGACTGGCAACGCAAGGACAGGCAGGAGACTAAAGTGGCAAAGAAAACAGTTATCATCAGCGGCGCCGGCATCGGCATTGGTCACGCAACAGCGCTGGCCTTCGCGGCCGACGGCTACCGCGTATACGTCACCGACATCCTGGAAGAAGAGGGCGACCGCGTCGTGGAGGAGATTCGCGCCGGCGGCGGCGAAGCCGTGTTCCGTCGCCTCGACGTCACCCGCAGCGAGCAGGCCGACGCCATCGTCGCCGAGATCGACAAGAACCATGGCGGCGTCGATGTCGTGGTCGCCAATGCCGGCATCGCCCATCGCGTGCCCTTGGCCGAGATGACGGATGCCAAATGGGACCTCACCCACGAGATCGACCTCAAGGGAGTGCTGAGGCTCGCCCGTGCAGCCGCCCCGCGCATGCGCGAGCGCAGGTCGGGAGCGATCGTGGCCGTGTCGTCGATCTCCGGCATCGCCTATGGCTGGGCCGAACATGTCCACTATTCCGCCGCGAAGGCCGGAATTCTGGGCCTGGTGCGCGGGCTGGCGGCGGAACTGGGGCCTGACGGCATACGGGTCAACGGCGTCGCACCAGGTTTCATCCGAACCGCGCAGTCTCTCTCGGAAGAGCATTCCATGGGCGAGGCCAAACTGGCCGCCCAGGTGCCGGCGGTTCCGCTGCGGCGCATCGGGCAGCCCGACGACGTGGCCGACGTGATATTGTTCCTTGCCTCCAATGGCGCACGCTACATCACGGGCCAGACAATTCTGGTCGATGGCGGCCTGACCATTCAACAGGGGTAGCTGGGGGCTTTCAGAAAGTTGGCGGAAAGGCGCTGCTCCTGCGCCGGCACTGAGCACGCTAAGTTGATTTGAATCCGGTCCGCGGACTCCGATGCGGACCGGCGGCATTGTCGGAGCCGCGTCGGGGCCGCACATGCCCCACCAGAAAGCGCCTAGCGCGGTCGCCCTCGGCCCCGATTATCTGCGGGCAACCTGTCGAGGCGCTTACGGCTAGCCGACGTTCTGCTCTTCCGTAGCTTCGTGCACCTCGACCGGCTCGACCGCTTCTTCCTCCTCGGGCGCCACCTCCTCGTCGGACAGGTTGGCCTCGATGCGTGCCAGAAGCTTGAAAAGCTGCTTCTGCTCCTTCTTGTCGAGGCCCTTCAGCGCCTGTTTCTCGGTCTTCTTCACCGATTTCTCGATGGCCTGGATGGCGGCGCGGCCGGCATCGGTGAGGAAGATGTGGGACTGGCGCGCGTCGGCGTTGGAAGCGCGCTTTTCCAGGAAGCCCTGCGCCTGCAGGCGGTTGATGGTCTTGGTGATGGTGGGGGGGCGCACGCCCAGCCGCTCGGCCAGGCCGCCGGGCGTCTGGCCGTCGTCGCGGCCCAGCGCCAGCATGATCTGGTCCTGCCCGGCGTAGAAACCATGGGTCAGAAGCCGCGCCGCCAGCGCGGTGCGCGCCAGCCTCGCGACCGAATGCAGCCGGCTCATCGTCGCGCTTCTGTCTGCCTTGACCATGTCGAACTCCCTGCGTCGCCCGCTGCTGCCAATGCCAGCCTCATGTTACAACCAGATGACAAAGCTTATCCGGCTGAACATCCCGGCACCACTATCACTCGGAGGTAGGGCCTATACGACCTGGCCGGCGCACCAGCCCGACGACCAGGCCCACTGGAAGTTGTAGCCGCCGAGCCAGCCGGTGACGTCGACCACTTCACCTATGAAATAGAGCCCCGGCACCGATTTCGCCACCATGGTCTTCGAATCCAGATCGCGCGTGTCGACGCCGCCCAGCGTCACTTCGGCCGTGCGGTAGCCCTCCGAACCCGCCGGCTTGACGCGCCAGTCGTTGACCCGGGCCGAGACGCCGCGCAGCCTGTCGTCGGACATGTCGGCGAGATGGCCGTCGAGGCCGCAATCCTGGGCGATGGTCTGCGCCAGCTTCTTCGGCAAAAACGCGGCCAGCGCCGTCTGCACGGCCAGCCTGCCATTGCCGGCGCGCGCCTGCCGCAGGGCTGCGAAAACATCGGTCTCCGGCGCCAGGGCGATGGCGATCTCGTCGCCCTCGCGCCAATAGGAGGAGATCTGCAGGATGGAAGGCCCGCTGATGCCGCGATGGGTGAACAGCATCGCCTCGGCGAACCGCGTCCTGCCGCAGGAGACGACGGCGTCGACCGCAACGCCGGCGAGCGGCCGCAGCCGCTCCAGCATATGCGGCTCGAAGGTCAGCGGCACCAGGGCGGGCCTTGTCTCGACCACGCGCAGGCCGAACCGCGCGGCAACGTCGTAGCCGAAGCCGGAGGCGCCCATCTTGGGAATGGATTTGCCGCCGCTCGCCACGACCAGCGAAGAGCAGCGCACGGCCCCTTCCGTCAGCTTCACGACGAAGCCGGTTTCGGTCTTGTCGATGGCTTCGGCGCGCGTGTTCAGCCGGAGCGCCGCGCCGTGGCGCCTCATGCCGTCCAGCAGCAGGCCGACGATCTGGGTGGCGGAGCCGTCGCAGAAAAGCTGCCCCAGCGTCTTTTCGTGGAAGGCGACGCCATGGGAACGGACCAGCGCGACGAAATCGTGCTGGGTGTAGCGTTTCAGCGCCGAGATGCAGAAATGCGGGTTCTGCGAGGTGAAATTCTTCGGCCCGGCATGGATGTTGGTGAAGTTGCAGCGGCCGCCGCCGGAAATGCGGATCTTTTCGCCGGCGGCCCTGGCATGGTCGACGACCAGCACCTTGCGGCCGCGCCTGCCCGCCTCGATCGCGCACATCATGCCGGCCGCGCCAGCCCCTATGACGAGGACGTCCACAGAATCCACCCGCCGGTCTCCTTGCAAAGCGGCCTATCAGCGGCTTCCTATAGCGTGGGATCGCCAGCATGCCTCCTGAAATCCGGCCGGCTCCCCGCGACATTTCCAACAATGCGGCAGAGCCCGCATTCACCCGTGCAAATCGGCGCCGGCCGTCCTATATCGGGCCCAGACCGAATTCCCGAGGGCATCATGAGCCAGACCCAGACACAAATTCCCGTAACCGTTCTCACCGGCTATCTCGGCGCCGGCAAGACCACCCTGCTCAACCGCATCCTGTCGGAGAACCACGGCAAGCGCTATGCCGTCATCGTCAACGAGTTCGGCGAGATCGGCATCGACAACGACCTGATCGTGGAATCCGACGAGGAGATCTACGAGATGAACAATGGCTGCGTGTGCTGCACGGTGCGCGGCGACCTGATCCGCGTGGTCGAGGGGCTGATGCGCCGGCCCGGCCGCTTCGACGCCATCGTGGTGGAGACAACCGGCCTTGCCGACCCGGTGCCGGTGGCGCAGACCTTCTTCATGGACGAGGACGTGCGCGCCAAGACGCGGCTGGACGCCGTGGTGGCGCTGGTGGACGCCAAGCACCTGCCGCTGCGCCTCAAGGATTCCAGGGAGGCCGAGGACCAGATCGCCTTCGCCGACGTCATCGTGCTGAACAAGACCGACCTGGTAAGTCCCGAGGAGCTGCGCGAGGTCGAGGCCACCGTGCGCGCCATCAACCCCACCGCCCGCATCCACCGCACCCAGCGCTCGGGCGTGCCGCTCTCCGCCGTGCTCGACCGCGGCGCCTTCGACCTGTCGCGCGCGCTGGAGAACGATCCGCATTTCCTCGACGCCGACGAGCATGACCACGATCACGAGTGTGGGCCGGACTGCGACCACGACCATCACCACCATCATCACGATCACGATCATCATGACGGACACGTCTCGCCGATCCACGACGTGACGGTGCAGTCGGTGTCGCTGCGCGGCAGCGAGATGGACTCGCGAAAGTTCTTCCCATGGATCGAGAAGGTGACGCAGCTCGAAGGCCCGAACATCCTGCGGCTGAAGGGCATCATCGCCTTCAAGGACGATCCCGACCGCTACGTGCTGCAAGGCGTGCACATGATCATCGAAGGCGACCACCAGCGCCCGTGGAAGGAGGGCGAGACCCATGAAAGCCGGCTCGTATTCATCGGCCGCCAGCTCGACGCCGAGCGGCTGAAGAAGAGTTTCGAGGCGTGCCAGGCATGACGCAGCGCCTCGACGGGTCCCTCCCCCGTGAGGGGAGGGTGGCCGCGCAGCGGCCGGGTGGGGTCTTCCGTGCCGGACCCGACGCAGTCCTCATGCCGAGCACTGCCGCAGCAACCCCCTCTGGCCGCGATGCAGCCATCTCCCCCGCGAGGGGGGAGAGGGGGTCGCGCTGATGCCCACAGTCGCCCCGCTTGATCTCGAAGGCCATTGCGTGGCCGTCGTCTTCCTGGACGACGTGCCGCATTTCGCGTTCGCCGACGGCGCCGTCCACCGCCTTGACCACGGCCACAAGACCTCGCAGGCCAATGACGGCCTGCTCTGCGCCTTTCACGACGCGGCCAATGACCGTCTGGTCACGGGCGGCGAAGATGGAAAAATCTTTGCCGTTGCGCCCGGCGGCAAGGTGGAGGAACTGGCCAGCGCCGGGACGAAATGGATCACCAGCGTCGCCGCCGGCCCGCAGGGCGCGGTCGCCTACGGCACCGGCCGCACGGCCTTCGTGCGTTTCGCCGACGGCAAGGTGAAGGAGTTTTCACATCCGCGCTCGGTGGAAGGCATAGCCTTCGCGCCGAAAGGCATGCGCATCGGTGTGGCCCGCTACAATGGCGCGACGCTGCATTTCCCCGCGGCCGAGGGCAAGCCCGTGGAGCTGGAATGGGCCGGCGCCCATACCGGCATCACCTTTTCGCCCGACGGCGCCTTCCTCGTCACCACCATGCAGGAGAACGCCCTGCACGGCTGGAAGCTGGCCGATGGGAAGCACATGCGCATGTCGGGCTATCCGGCCAAGGTGAAAAGCCTGTCGTGGAGCGCCAAGGGCAGATGGCTGGCGAGTTCCGGCGCGCCGGCGGCGATCGTGTGGCCCTTCCAGGGCAAGGACGGGCCGATGGGCAAAGCGCCGCTGGAACTGGCCACGCGCGGCAACACCATGGTGACCTGCGTTTCCTGCCACCCGAGCGAGGACGTCGTGGCCATCGGCTACGAGGACGGCATGGTGCTGGCCGCCCGCTTCGCCGACGCCAAGGAGGTACTGCTGCGCCGGCCCGGCAAGGGCGCCGTCACCGCAATGGCCTGGGACCGCGCGGAACGGCGCATCGCCTTCGGCAGCGCGGCGGGCGACTGCGGCGTGATCGACATAGCGGGGTGAGCCGGCCGCGCGCCATTGCCTGTCGGTTGGCGGACGGCTAAAACTCTGCCGAGAGAGGCATTTCGGCGGACATATCTTGGTTCTGGCAGGGACGGCGGCGACCACACAGGGCGGCATTACAAGCGCGCGCATCGCGGCGTTGCGCCAGGCGGAGGCGGAAGCGTTCCGCAAGGCACGGCCGAAGTCGCAGGCGAAGCTCGGCAACGGCATGGCCGGCTTCCTCGGCGGCGTGCCCATGCACTGGATGACGGATTGGCCCACCCCCTTCCCCATCCTGGTCGACCGCGCGCGCGGCGCCACCATCACCGACATCGACGGCAACCGGCTGGACGATTTCTGCCTCGGCGACACGGGCTCCATGTTCGGCCATTCGCCCGCGCCGGTGGCCCGCGCCATCCGCCGCCAGGCCGGGCGCGGCCTCACCTACATGCTACCCTCGGAGGATGCGCTGGCCATCGGCCCGCTGCTGCAGGAGAAGTTCGGCCTGCCCCTGTGGCAGATCGCCACCACCGCCACCGACGCCAACCGCTTCGCGCTGCGCGTCGCCCGCGCAGTGACCGGCCGGGAAAAGATCCTCGTCTTCAACGGCTGCTATCACGGCTCGGTGGACGAGACGATGGTGCGGCTGAAGGACGGGAAACCCGTCAACCGGCCGGGGCTGGCCGGCGAGTTCCGCGATCTTACGCGCGCCACGAAGATCGTGGAGTTCAACGACGCTCCGGCGCTGGAGGCCGCGCTTGCCGACAGGGACGTCGCCTGCGTCATCACCGAGCCGGTGCTGACCAATTCCTGCATGGTGCTGCCCGATCCGGGCTTTCACGCCGAGCTTCGCCGGCTGACGCGGGCTGCCGGCACGCTGCTGCTCATCGACGAGACGCACACCATCTCCACCGGCCCCGGCGGCTACACCAGGGCCTTCGGGCTGGAGCCCGACCTTTTCGTGCTCGGCAAGCCGGTGGCCGGCGGCGTGCCGGCCAGCGTGTGGGGTCTGAGCGAGGAGGTCGCCGCGCGCTACGGCGCGTATGAGCGCACGAAGGAGCCCGGCTATTCCGGCATGGGCACGACATTGTCGGCCAATCCGCTGCAATTCGCGGCGATGCGCGCGACGCTGGAAGAGGTGATGACGACCGAAAACTACGCCCATATGGAGCATCTCGCCCGCCGTCTCGACGCCGGGCTGACGGCGGCGATCGGCCGCCACCGCCTGCCCTGGCATGTGGCGCGCGTCGGCGCTCGGGTCGAATTCATCTGCGCGCCGGGGCCGCTGAAAAACGGCGGGGAGGCGGAGGCCGCGCACGCGCCCGAACTGGAGGCGGCCATCCATGTGGCGCTGGTCAATCGCGGCGTGCTGATCGCGCCCTTCCACAACATGATGCTGGTCTCGCCCGCCACCACCGCCCGCCAGGTCGACCTGCTGATCTCGGCCTTCGGCGATGTGGCGGGCAAGCTTGCCTGATCTGGACACGACCATGACCTCCCCCTCCGGCTCGACCCTCGACGAGGCAAAAAAATTCCTCGAAGCCCATCCCGGGATCGAGGCATTCGACATCGTGCTGACCGACCCCAACGGCGTCGGGCGCGGCAAGATCATCCGGCGGCACGAGTTGACCGGCATCTACGAGAACGGCCGGCACCTGCCGATCTCCATCCTCGGCCTCGACATCACCGGCGAGGACGTGCACGAGACCGGGCTGATCTGGGATTCCGGCGACGGCGATTTGCGCGCCTGGCCGATCCCCGGCACGCTGGTGCCGCTTCACGGCACCAGTCCGGCGCGGGGGCAGGTGCTGATGGCCATGCACCATCTCGACGGCCAGCCGATGAGTTCCGACCCGCGGCATGCTCTGGCCCGGCAGGTGGAGAGACTGGCCGAAAAGGGCCTCTCCCCGGCCGGCGCCTTCGAGCTGGAGTTCTTTCTGCTGGCCAACGACCGCGATGCCGAGGGCAAGGTGCAGCCGGCGCGTGCGGTGCTGGACGGCCGCCGCTCGGGCAAGACCGAGGTCTATTCGGTCGACCACCTGCACGGCATGGAGCCGCTGTTTTCCGACATCTACGCGGCGGCGAAGGCGCAAGGGGTACCGGCCGAGACGGTGATTTCCGAATATGCGCCCGGCCAGTACGAGCTGACGCTGAACTACCGCAAGGACGTGCTGCGCGCCGCCGACGACCTCGTCATGCTGAAGCGGCTGGTGCGGGGGCAGGCGCGCCGCCATGGCGTCACCGCCTGCTTCATGGCCAAGCCGATCGAGGAATATGCCGGATCGGGCATGCATTTCCACGTCTCGCTGCTGGACGACAAGGGCGCCAACGTCTTTTCCGAGGCCGAGGGCCAGAAGTGGTCGCCCCGGCTGCTGCACGCGCTGGGCGGGCTTGCCCAGACCATGGCCGAATCCATGCTGGTGTTCGCCCCGCACGCCAATTCGTGGCGGCGCTTCGTTTCCCAATCCTACGCGCCGGTGGCGCCGAGCTGGGGCGTCAACAACCGCTCGGTGGCGCTGCGCGTGCCGGCCGGCGACGTGAAGGCGCGGCGCATCGAGCACCGGCCGTCGGGCGTCGACGCCAATCCCTATCTGGTGGCCGCCACGGTGCTGGCCGGCATCTCCAGGGGGCTGGACGAACAGCTCGACCCCGGTGCCGAAACCACCGGCAACGGCTATGAGGCGGCGGCCGAAGCCGGCAAGGCCATGCCCTCCGACTGGCGCGCGGCGATCGAGGCGGCCAGGGCTTCGGCCTTCCTGCGCGAGGCGCTGGGGCCGGACCTGCACCGCACCTTCACCGCCATCAAGCAGGCGGAATATCTGCGCGTGGCGCGCACGGTGAGCGAGCTGGACTACCATCTCTACCTGCACGAGGTGTAGCGCGGCGATTTCGCGGAACCATCGCCCGCCCCGGCCATTGCAAAGGCACGAAGCGCAGATGGCAGGCGAAATGGCACCGGACGAGGATGCGGCGACGCTGGCCGAGGCCCGCGCAGCGGCGAAAACCTGCCGGCGCTGCACCCTTTGGCGCGACGCGACCCAGACCGTGTTCGGGGAAGGGCCGCAGGATGCCGAAGTGGTGTTCGTCGGCGAACAGCCGGGCGACCAGGAGGACATCGCCGGCAAGCCTTTCGTCGGCCCCGCCGGCAAGCTGTTCGACGCCATTCTCGAGGAAGCCGGCATCGAGCGGGACAAGACCTATGTCACCAATGCGGTAAAGCACTTCAAGTTCGAGCCGCGCGGCAAGCGCCGCATCCATTCCAAGCCCAATGCCGGCGAGGTGCGCGCCTGCCGCTGGTGGCTGGACAAGGAACTGGGCTTCATCCGCCCGAGGCTCGCCGTGGCGCTGGGCGCCACCGCCACGCTGGCGCTGGCCGGCAAGGCGCTGCCGGTGACCCGGATGCGCGGACAGACGCTCGCGCGCGAGGACGGATTGAAGGTGTTCCTCACCGTCCATCCGTCCTTCATCCTGCGCATCCGTGAGGAGGCGGACAAGCAGGCCGAACGGGCGCGGTTCCTCGCCGACATGCGGGCGGTGAGGAAGCTGATGGGGTGAGGGGCGTGCGGGCCTACCGCACCAGTATCGCCCTGAGATCGTTCACATTCGTGCCGGTCGGGCCCGGGACAAAAAGGTCGCCGACAGCGTGGAACGCCGTCCAGGCGTTGTTGGCCGCAAGCATGGCTTTCGCATCGACGCCCGCCGCGCGCATGCGGGCCACGGTCGAAGCATTGCAGAAGGCGCCGGCATTATCCTCCGAGCCGTCGATGCCGTCGGTGTCGGCAGCAAGCGCGTCGATGCCCTCGGCGCCGTCGATGCCGATGGCGAAGGACAGCAGGAATTCCGAGTTGCGGCCGCCCTTGCCCTTTGCCCGCAGCGTCACCGTCGTTTCCCCGCCGGACAGGATCAGCACGGGCTTGCGGAACGGCCGGTCCCTGCCGGCCACCTCGCGGGCGATGGCGGCATGCACCGAGCCCACCTCGCGCGCTTCGCCCTCGATCGAATCGGACAGGATGACCGCCTCGATGCCCTGCCGCCTTGCTTCCGCGGCCGCCGCTTCCAGCGACACGGCGGCGGAGGCAATGAGGCGCACCTCGTTGCGGGCGAAGCGCTCGTCGTCCGGGCGCGGCGCATCGGCCGCCGGCGAGGCAAGATGCGCCATCACCTTTTCCGGCAGCTTCATGCCGTAGACCTCGATCGCCGCCAGCGCGTCGGCCCGGCTGCCGGCGCTGGGCACGCTGGGGCCGGAGGCGACAAGCGCCGGATCGTCGCCGGGAATGTCGGACACCACCAGCGACACCACCCTGGCCGGCCAGGCCGCCGCCGCCAGCCGCCCGCCCTTGATGGTGGAGACATGCTTGCGGATGGTGTTCATGGCCGAGATCGGCGCGCCGGAGGAAAGCAGCGCCTCGTTGACGGCGATTTCGTCGGCAAGTGTCAGCCCGAGCGCCGGCGCGGGCAGCAGCGCGGAGCCGCCGCCGCAGACCAGCGCCACCACGAGATCGTCCTTTGAAAGCCCGGTGACCAGCCCGAGCAGCCGGCGCGCGGCTTCCAGCCCGGCGGCGTCGGGAACCGGATGCGCGGCCTCGACCACCTCGATGCGGCTGGTCGGCGCGCCATAGCCGTAGCGGGTGACGACCAGGCCTTCGAGCGGGCCGTCCCAGGCGTTTTCGAAGGCGGCGGCCATCTGGGCAGCGCCCTTGCCCGCGCCCACCACGACGGTGCGGCCCTTGGGCCGTGGCGGCAGGTGCGCGCGGATGGTCTTTTCGGGGTCGGCGGCGGCCACGGCCGCGTCGAAGACGGAGGTCAGGAAGGCCCGAGGATCGAGGGTCATTGGTCCGCGCTCATTCTGCCGCCGGCAGCGCGAGCGCTGCGGCGTCGTGCCCGAGATGGGAGGCGAGCGCGGCCACGACGACGTTGTGGTCGTCGCGTTCCGGCAGGCCGGAAACCGCGATCGCGCCGATCACGCCGGCGCCCCTGACCGCGATCGGAAAGCCGCCGCCGGCGAGCACATAGTCGGCGATGTCCAGCCCCTCGCCCACCTTGAAGGTGCGGTCGGGGCTCCGCTGCTCCAGCACCATGCGGTAGGTGCTTTTGAGGAACCGCCTCACCACGTTGATCTTGCGCCGCGCCCACTCGGGATTGGAGCCGTTGGAGCCCGGCATCGCCGCATAGAAAAGCGGGCGGTGGAAGCTGCGGATATCCACGATGACGGGCAGGCTTTCGGCCAGCGCGCGGGTGCGGATGGCCGAGCCGATCTCGAAGGCGGCCGCCTCGTCGAAGCGGTCGAAGACGAGTTCGGCTTCCTGCCGCTTGATGAGTTCGATATCGTCGGCTGCGGTCACGGGCATCCCTCTATTTTGGGGCGGGTTTGACCGATCCGTCCAGCAGGGTCAAGCTTGAAGTCTGCCCGGAAATCAGCCTTCTGCCGGTGTCGCCATGTCGCTCTTGGCCGGCCTTCCCGCCACATAGACCTCGCGCACGGCGCGGTCGTCGCCCAGCGTCTGCAGCAGGAACAGCTCTTCGGCAAGGCTTCCCGCCCGCTCCATGCGCAGCCGCATGCCGGGCGTGGCGGCGCAATCCAGCACGACGATGTCGGCGTCGGTGCCCGGGGCCAGCGTGCCGATCCTGTCGGCCAGCGACAGCGCCTGGGCGTTGCCGAGCGTGATCTGCCAAAAGGACTGGAACGGGTTCAGCTTCTCGCCGTTCAGCGCGATGACCTTGTAGCCCTCGTCCATGGTGCGCAGCATGGAATAGTTGGTGCCGCCGCCGACGTCGGTGGCGGTGGCGATGCGCAGCGGCTTGTCGCGCCGGCGGTAGCGCTGGTAGTCGAACAGGCCCGAGCCGAGGAACAGGTTAGAGGTGGGGCAGAACACGGCGACCGAGCCGGTGTCCGAAAGCACGTCCGCCTCGCGTTCCGACAGATGGATGCAATGGCCGAGCAGGGTCTTGCGGCCGAGCAGCCCGTACTGGGCGTAGATGTCGGTATAGTCCTTCGCCCAGGGATACAGTTCCTGCGTGAAGGCGATCTCGGCATGGTTCTCCGACAGGTGCGTCTGGACGTGCAGTTCGGGGAATCTTGCGGCCAGCGCGCCGGCCATCTCCAACTGCTGCGGGCTCGAGGTGATGGCGAAGCGCGGCGTGATGGCATAGTGCTGGCGCCCCTTGCCGTGCCAGTCCTCTATCAGCGCCACCGTGTCGTCGTAACCCGACTGCGGCGTGTCCAGCAGCCCCTCCGGCGCGTTGCGGTCCATCATCACCTTGCCGGCGATGTTGAGCATGTCGCGGGCGTGGCTTTCCTCGAAGAAGGCTTCCGCCGAGGCCTTGTGCACCGAGCAATAGGCCGAAACCGTGGTGGTGCCTTGCCGCACCATCTCGTCCAGGAACAGCCGGGCGATGCGGCGGCCGTGCTGGGCGTCGCGAAAGCGCGTCTCCTCCGGGAAAGTGTAGGTGTTCAGCCAGTCGAGCAGTTCGGCGCCGTAGCTGGCGATGACCTGCATCTGCGGGAAATGCACATGCGCGTCGATGAAGCCCGGCAGGATGAGATGCGGCCGGTGATCGATCCTTTGCGCGCCCTCGCCCGCCTGCTTCTCCACCTCGGCCCAAGGTCCGGCGGCGGCGATCCTGCCGTCGCGGATCAGCAGGCCGCCGTCCTCCTCGTAGGAATAGGCGCTGTGGTCGTCGGCGGTCTCGGGCCAGCGCAGGAAGGAAAGCGTGCGGCCGCGCAGGAGGGTGGTGGTCATCGAGATTCGCTCCTACGAAATCAATTCAACGCGTTCGCCGAACGGGCGTCATCCCGGCCAAGGGAGCGGCAGCGACCGCGAGCCGGGATCCATTCCGGAACATTGGCAAAATCACGGAATGGATCCCGGATAGCCTCCGCTTCGCTGCGGCTTCCGGAATGACGACCGGGATTCACTGCCCTGTTTCCTCGAACCAGGCGACGATCAGCGCCCGTTCCGCGTCGGTGATGTGGGTGACGTTGGCGGGCGGCATGGCGTGGCTGCGGCCGGCCTGCAGGTAGATTTCGCGCGCGTGCTCGGCAATTGCCGCCTCGCTGTCCAGCACCACGCCCTTGGGCGCATGATAGATGCCTTCATAGACGGGCTCGGCCGCGTGGCACATGGAGCAGCGGCCCAGCACCGTGTCGCGCACGGCCGGGAAATGGGCGGAGGCGACATAGACCTGCGCCGCCGCCGAGGCCGCGGTCTTCAGCTCGCCGGTCAGCACCTTCGGCACCGTCGACAGCCAGATGATGACGATGAACAGGATGCCGGTGACGAGCCATGTCCAGGTCGGGTTGCCCTTCCTGGCGTGGCGGGTGTTGAAATAGTGCCGGATGAGCACGCCCATCAGGAAGACCAGCGAGGCGATGACCCAGTTGAACTCGGTGCCGAACGCCAGCGGATAGTGGTTCGACAGCATCAGGAACAGCACCGGCAGCGTCAGATAGTTGTTGTGCAACGAGCGCTGCTTGGCGATCTTGCCGTATTTGGGGTCCGGCTTGCGGCCGGCGATCAGGTCCGCCACCACGATCTTCTGGTTGGGGATGATGACCATGAAGACGTTGGCCGACATGATGGTGGCGGTGATGGCGCCCAGATGCAGGAAGGCGGCGCGCCCGGTGAACAGATGCGTCAGCCCCCAGGCCATGAACACCAGGATCACGTAGAGCAGGATCATCAGCCCGGTGTCGGCCTTGCCGATCAGCCAGCGGCACAGGAGATCGTAGACGATCCAGCCGCCGGCCAGGCAGGCCAGCGAGATGAGGATGGCGACCGGCACCGAGACGTCGAGCACGGCGGGATCGATCAGGAACAGGTTGGCGCCGGCATAGTAGACGATGGCGAGCATGGCGAAGCCCGACATCCAGGTGGCGTAGCTCTCCCATTTGAACCAGGTCAGGTGCTCCGGCATCTCGGCCGGCGCCACCAGATATTTCTGGATGTGGTAGAAGCCGCCGCCATGCACCTGCCACTCCTCGCCGAAGGCGCCCTCGGGCAGGCCGGGGCGCTGGCGCAGGCCGAGATCGAGCGCGACGAAATAGAAGGACGAGCCGATCCAGGCAATGCCGGTGATGACGTGCAGCCAGCGCACGGCGAAAGCCAGCCAGTCCCAGAAGATGGCGAAGTCGAGCATGGGTCCTCCCTTCCTGCGAAAGCGCGACTTTAAGCCCTGCCGAGGAAACGGAAAGAGGCTGGCGTCGCGAGGACTTTCAAAAAAAAATGGAAAATAATAGGTTCGTTACCACGCAGCTTCAAAAAGCCACGGGTGGACATGTCCTATCTCGACAACATCGCCGTCTTCGTCCGCGTGGTCGAACTGGGCAATCTCTCCGCCGCAGGCCGCGACATGCGCATTTCCCCGGCGGTCGCCTCCAACCGCATTAAGGAGCTGGAAAAGCATCTGGGCGTGCGCCTGTTCAACCGCACCACGAGGCAATTGATGCCGACGGAGCACGGCACGGTGTTCTATGGCGGCGCCAAGCAGGTGCTGCAGGCCATCACCGAGGCGGAAGCCGCGGTCTCGGCGCTTTCGGGCCAGCCGCGCGGCACCATCCGCGTCACCGCGCCGCTCGGGCTCGGGCGCCGGCTGGTCGCCTCCGGCATCCCCGAATTCCACGACAAATATCCCGACATCGAGGTCAGGCTGCGACTCTCCGACCACAATGTCGACATCCTCAAGGAAGGCATCGACGTGGCCTTCCGGCTCGGCCAGATCGAGGATTCGTCACTGCGCATGCGCGGCATCATGGAATGCGCGCGCGTCCTGGTGGCAGCGCCCGAATATCTGGAGGCGCGCGGCGAGCCGGCCGCCGCCGCCGATCTGACCGGCAGGAAGCACGATTGCCTGATGCTGCGCTATCCGGGCAGCAGGGAATTCTTCTGGATGCTGCAGACGCCGGCCGGCGTGCAGAAGTTCGAGGTGCACGGCCCGTTCGATTCCGACGACGGCGACGTGCTGACGGGCTGGGCGCTGGCCGGGCGCGGCATCATCAACAAGCCGCGCTTCGAGGTGGAGCCCTACATCCGCGACGGCCGGCTGAAGGTCATCCTGGCCGACACGCCGCCGACGCCGGTGCAATTCGCCGCCGTCTACCCGCACAAGAAGCTCCAGGACCCGAAGGTGCGCCTGCTGCTCGACTTCATGGCCGACCGCTGCCAGCGGCTGATCAAGGACCTGCTGGCGGGGAAATAGACGCACGGCTCTTGAGGAACCGTATCGCCAGTTGCACATTAGTGGAGGAACGCGCGGCACAGCCTGCCGCGGCGCAACCATAAGCTGCAAGGAGCCCTTCATGTCTTCCCACGCGACCCGCAACGATCTCAAATCCAACGCCAAGAAGGTCTCGATCGAAATCCTCAACGCGCGGCTCGCCGAGGCCATCGACCTGGCGTTGCTGACCAAGCAGGCGCACTGGAACATCAAGGGTCCGCATTTCATCGCCGTCCACGAGATGCTCGACGGCTTCCGCACCGAGATCGACGTTCATGTCGACACCATCGCCGAGCGCGCGGTGCAGCTTGGCGGCACGGCGGTCGGCACCACGCAGGCGGTGGCCGAGGCGACGTCGCTGAAACCCTATCCGATCGACATCTACAAGACCAAGGACCATCTCGCCGCCCTCATCGACCGCTACGCCGTGGCGGCCAACAATGCGCGCGCGGCCATCGACGAGACGGACGAGGCCGGCGATGCCGACGCCGCCGACATTCTGACCGCCTATTCGCGCTCGCTCGACAAGGCGCTTTGGTTCCTGGAAGCCCACACCCAGGAAAAGGAGTGAGGGGCGACACCGTCGGCGGGGGCACGGCCCACGCGCCGGGTGTGCATGCGAGCGTCGGCAAGGCGTGACCGTTCAGGCATGGATTCCCGGGTCGCGTCCTTCGCTCCGCTCGGACTTGCCCGAGAATGACGAAGGTCTGGGCTATCGGGTCAATCGCTGTCGTCGGAGATAGGCGCGGGGCATTCCTCACATCGTCATTCTCGGGCAAGTCCGAGCGGAGCGAAGGACGCGACCCGGGAATCCATGCCTCGGCCCCGAAGACACCAGAGCCCGGGAAGAGCCGGGAAAAAACGCGGGTAGGCGGCGCCTAAGCCCTGCTCTCGGCAAGCTCGGAGGCCGCGCCGGCCCCGTGCAGCGCCACAGCGCTCATCATCTCGGCGGCGGCAAGGGCTGCGATGACGGCCGGACGCTTGTCCTTCACGGCATCGCCGCCGATCGGGGAAACGAGATGCGAAAATTCCCCCTCGCTGCCGCCCGCCGTCTTCAGGAACCAGCTTTTGAAGGTGGCCTTCTTCGTCTTGGAGCCGATCATGCCCACATAGGCCGCGTCGCCGCGCTTCAGGGCCTCGGCGACGATGAGGAAATCCAGCGCGTGGTCGTGGGTGAGGATGGCGAAAGCCGAGCCCGGAGGTGCGGTGCGCACGGCCTCCTCCGGCACCGGCGTCAGCCGGCGCTCGACCCCCGCCGCGATGCCTTCCAGCTCTTCCGCGCGGGTTTCGACCACCATGGCATGCACCGGCAGCAGCGCCACCGCCGCCGAAAGCGCCTTGCCGACATGGCCACCGCCGAAGATGTAGAGATGCGGCAGGCGCGCCTCGTCCGCTTCGGCCGCCGCCACCAGTTCGGCGGCGAGGGCGGCGTCCACCGGCCGGACCAGCACTTCCACGCGCCCGCCGCAGCATTGGCCGATCTCCGGGCCGAGGGGAATGTCGAGGCGGGTTGAGGCGCGATCAGACGAAGCCAACGACTTGGCTTCGTCCGCGCCGAACGCAAAGCCGTCGGGAGGGGTCACCGCGGCCGGGCCCGACGTTTCTCGTTGCTTTCTGGAAGCGAGGGGTCGGCGCACTTCCGCGGCGCCCCCCTCTGTCGCCTGCGGCGACATCTCCCCCTCAAGGGGGGAGAAGAGATGGCGCAGCATCTGCCGGGCCTTGTCGATGGCCATGTATTCGAGCTGACCGCCGCCTATGGTGCCGTGGCTGCCTTCGGCCGACACCAGCATGAAGGCGCCCTTCTCGCGCGGCGTGGACCCCCTGGTGCGGGCGACCGCGACCAGCGCCAGCGGCCCTGCCCGGCCGAGAAAATCCTTCAGTTCCTGCACGGTCGTGGTCATGCCCGACCTCCGCCGAGTGCCGCGCTCCCCGGCGTCGCTCCGCTTCGCTCGGGCAGGCATGGGCAAAAGAGGAACGCAATCATATCCATAAGATATGCCTCGCAAGCCGCTTCGGCTACCTCGCCGCCTGCCGCTTCAGCCGCTCGATCGCCATCAGCACCCGTTCGGGGGTGGCCGGCGCGTCGAGGCGCGGGCAGACGCGGTGGCCGGCAACCGAGGCGACCGCGTCCGACAGGGCATGCAGTACGGAAAGCCCGAGCGGCAGCGGCGGTTCGCCCACCGCCTTGGAGCGGTGGATGGTCGGCTCGTGGGCCTGCGACCAGTCGGCCAGCGCCACGTTGAAGATCTTGGGCCGGTCCGACGCCAGCGGGATCTTGTAGGTGGAGGGCGCATGCGTGCGCAGGCGGCCCTTGCCGTCCCACCACAGTTCCTCCGTGGTCAGCCAGCCCATGCCCTGGACGAAGCCGCCCTCGATCTGGCCGAGGTCGATGGCCGGGCTGAGCGAGCGGCCGACATCGTGCAATATGTCGGTGCGCTCCACCACATATTCGCCGGTGAGCGTGTCCACCGACACTTCCGAGCAGGCCGCGCCATAGGCGTAGTAGTAGAAGGCGTGGCCCCTGCCCTTCGCCCTGTCCCAGTGGATCTTCGGCGTCTTGTAGAAGCCGGCCGCCGAAAGCTGGACGCGGGCGATATAGGCCTGCCTGACCAGTTCGTTGAAAGGGATCTCCTGGTTGCCGATGCGCACCCGGTTGGGCAGGAACACCACCTGGTCCTTCTCGATCTGGTGCGTCTCGGCGGCGAAGTCGATCAGCCGCTCCTTGATCTGGCGGGCGGCGTCCTGCGCCGCCATGCCGTTCAGGTCGGCCCCGGAGGAGGCGGCGGTGGGCGAGGTGTTCGGAACCTTCGCAGTGGTCGTGGCGGTGATCTTCACCCGGTCGAGGTCGATCTGGAATTCCTCGGCCACCACCTGCGCCACCTTCAGGTGCAGGCCCTGCCCCATCTCGGTGCCGCCATGGTTCATGTGCACGGACCCGTCCGTATAGACATGCACCAGCGCGCCGGCCTGGTTGGACTCGGTCTTGGTGAAGGAGATGCCGAACTTGACCGGGGTCAGCGCCATGCCGCGCTTGACGAAACGGCTCCTGGCGTTGAATTCGGCGATCGCCTTGCGGCGGCCGGCATAGTCGGCGCTTTCCTCCAGTTCGGCCACGATGCGCTGGATGACGCAGTCCTCGACCTTCTGGTGATAGGGCGTCACGTTGCGCTCGCCGGCGACGCCCATGGCGTCGTAGAAATTGAGCTTGCGGATCTCCAGCGGGTCCTTGCCGACGGCGAAGGCCACCTCGTCGATGACGCGCTCGGCCCCCACCATGCCCTGCGGGCCGCCGAAGCCGCGGAAGGCGGTGTTGGAGACGGTGTTGGTGTAGAGCGGCGCCGACTTCGCATGCACATGCGGGTAGAAATAGGCGTTGTCGCAGTGGAACAGCGCCCGGTCGCCCACCGGGCCGGACAGGTCGGCCGAGAAGCCGCAGCGCAGTGCGTAGGTATAGTCGATGCCGAGGATGCGGCCTTCGTCGTCGAAGCCGACGTCGTAGTCGATGGCGAAGTCGTGCCGCTTGCCGGTGGCGACCATGTCCTCGTCGCGGTCGAGGCGGACCTTGACCGCCCGCTTTAGCTTCTTGGCGGCGATGGCGGCGATGGCCGCGCACTGATTGGCCTGGGTCTCCTTGCCGCCGAAGCCGCCGCCCATGCGGCGCACCTCCACTGTCACCGCATGGCTCGGCACGCCGAGCGCGTGGGCGATCATGTGCTGGGTTTCGCTCGGTCCCTGCGTGGAGCAGTAGACCGTCACCTCGTCGTCCTCGCCGGGCACCGCCAGCGAGACCTGGCCTTCGAGATAGAAATGGTCCTGCCCGCCCAGCCACATGCGGCCGGTGACGCGGCGCGGCGCGGCGGCGATGGCGGCGGCCGCGTCGCCGCGGCTCAACACCAGCGGGGTGGTGACCTGCCTGTCCTTCTCCGGATCGAGATCCCAGATGTCGACGACGGCGGCAAGCTCCTCATATTCGATCTTCGCCAGCCGCGCGGCGCGGCGGGCCTGATCGCGCGTCTCGGCGACGACGCAGAAGATCGGCTGGCCGTGGAACTCGACCTTGCCTTCGGCGAAGACCGGATCGTCGTGCATGTTGGACGGCGAGATATCGTTTTCGCCGGGAACGTCCGCGTGGGTCAGCACGGCGACCACGCCGGGCGCTTCGCGCACGGCGGACAGGTCCACCGACCTGAGCGTGCCGTGCGCCACGGTGGAAAGACCCAGGCCGACATGCAGCGTGCCGGCGGGCTCTGTGATGTCGTCGATATAGACGGCGGTGCCGGCGACATGCTTGTGGGCCGAATCGTGGCGCTGGCTGGAACGGACGCCGCCGACGATCTTCTGGGCCTTGAGGTTGGGCGTGTGCTTGGTCATGGCTTATGCAGCCTCGTATCTGGACACCTGCACCGGCGTCTCGGCGCCGGTCGTTTCCATGTAGAAACGCAACAGCAGGTTCTTGGCCGCCAGCGCGCGATATTCGGCGCTGGCGCGCATGTCGGTCAGCGGCGAGAAATCCTCGGCATAGCGTTCCATCGCGGCTTCTACGGTCGCCTCGGTCCAGGGCTGGCCGAGAAGCGCCTTTTCCACGGCGGCCGCCCGCTTCGGCGTCGCCGCCATGCCGCCATAAGCGATGCGCACGGAAGCCACCGTGCCGTCGGGTGCAAGCTTCATCAAAAAGGCGCCGAGCGTGGCGGTGATGTCCTCGTCGCGGCGCTTGGTGATCTTGTAGACCGCGAATTTTTCTCCGGCAGCCGGCACGGGCACCGCCACGCTCTCCACGAACTCGCCGGGCTGCCGGTCCTGCTTGCCGTAGGCGATGAAAAACTCCTCCAGCGGGATGGTGCGGCGGGCATTGCCCTTGCGCAGCGTCAGCCGCGCCCCCAGCGCGATCAGCGGCGGGGGCGTGTCGCCGATGGGCGAGCCGTTGGCGATGTTGCCGCCGATGGTGCCCATGTTGCGCACCTGCCCGCCGCCGATGCGCGCAATGAGCGTCCCGAGCGCGGGGATGCGCCGCGACAGCGTGGCGAAGGCCTCCGTGTAGGTGACGCCCGCGCCGATGGTGATGACGCCGTCCTTTTCGGCGAGCGATTTCAGCCCATCCAGCCCGGCGATGAAGACCGCCGGCGCGATGTCGCGCATCTGCTTGGTCACCCACAGGCCGACATCGGTGGAACCGGCGACCACGGTGACGGCCGGCTCCGCCTCCAGCATGGCGGCGAAATCGTCCACACCGGCCGGCACGATCAGGCGCTTCTTGCCCTGGCCGATCTCGACGCGCGCGCCGTCATGCAGGGCCTTGAGCCGCGCCTTCATCTCCTCGCGCTCCACGGCGAGCGGGTCCTTCGCCGCCTTGCCATAGCTGGAGATGGCGCGGGCCGCGCGCATGATCGCCTCGTAGCCGGTGCAGCGGCACAGATTGCCCTGCAACGCGGTCTCGATCTCGCGGTCGGACGGGTCGGGCGACTGCATCCACAAGCCATAGAGCGACATGACGAAGCCCGGCGTGCAGAAGCCGCATTGCGAGCCGTGGAAATCGACCATGGCCTGCTGCACCGGATGCAGCCTGTCGCCCTCTCCGGCCAGATGCTCGACGGTGACGATGTGGCAGCCGTCGAGCGAGCCGAGGAAGCGGATGCAGGCATTGACGCCTTCATAGACGAGGTCGCCGGCGGGGGTGAGGCGGCCCACCAGCACGGTGCAGGCGCCGCAGTCGCCCTCGGCGCAGCCTTCCTTGGTGCCCTTGAGCGAGCGGCTGAGGCGCAGCCAGTCGAGCAGCGTCTGGTCGGGCGCCGCCTCGCGCACCGCCACGTCGCGGCCGTTGAGGATGAAGCGCAGTTCGGAGCGGCTGGCAGGAAGCGGGTTCATCAGCTCCCCCTGTAGGTGGAATAGCCGTAGGGCGAAACGAGCAGCGGCACGTGATAGTGCTTTGCCTCGGCCATGCCGAAGCGAATCGGAACGATATCGAGAAAGGCCGGCTCGGGCAGCGTCACGCCCTGGCGGCGCAGATAATCGCCGGCCGCGAAGACCAGTTCGTATTCGCCGGTCTGGAATTCCGCCCCCGCCAGGAGCGGCGCGTCGCAGCGGCCGTCATGGTTGGTGACGACGGTTTTCAGGTGCGTGCGGCCACTTGGCGCGATGCGGAAAAGCTCGATGGACAGGCCCGCGGCGGGCCTGCCGGTTGCCGTGTCGAGGACGTGGGTCGTCAGACGCCCCCCGTCCGCCTGCGACATTGCTGCCATCGTCGCGCCTCCCGTTGTGTATGGTATTATATATCGTCGATGTGCCTGACCGATTAAAGGTCACGGAAGGGTCCGGGTCGAGCCGAGACCGACAAAAACTGTTTCAAAATTTTTGTGGGGAATGCGAGACAGCCGGTATCGACTATCGTGGGACATCGCGGGACGACCGGCCGGGAGGAATGATGCGTTACGAACGGGATATGCGCGGCTACGGCGCCGGGCGGCCGGACCCGAAATGGCCCGGCGGCGCGCATGTGGCCGTGCAGTTCGTCGTCAATTACGAGGAAGGCGGCGAGAACTGCATCCTGCACGGCGACAAGGCCTCCGAGGCGTTCCTGTCCGAGATCGTCGGCGCGGCCCCGTGGGTCGGCCAGCGCCACGCGAACATGGAATCCATCTACGAATATGGCGCCCGCGTCGGCTTCTGGCGGCTGCTGGACCTGTTCAAGGGCGCGGACGTGCCCGTGACCTGCTACGGCGTGGCCACCGCGCTGGCCCGCTCGCCCGACCAGGTCGCCGCCATGCAGGAAGCCGGCTGGGAGATCGCCTCGCACGGCCTGCGCTGGATCGACTACCGCGACCATTCGATCGAGGACGAGCGCCGCGACCTGGAGGACGCGGTCAAGCTGCATTACGAGGTGACGGGCGAGCGCCCGACCGGCTGGTACGAGGGACGCAGTTCGGCCAACACGGTGCGGCTGGCAGCAGAGGAAGGCGGCTTCGACTACGTGTCCGACACCTATGCCGACGAGTTGCCCTACTGGTTCGAGTTCGACGGGCCGGACGGCAAGACCAAGGCGCAGCTCATCATCCCCTATACGCTCGACGCCAACGACATGCGCTTCGCCACGCCGCAGGGTTTCAATTCGGGCGACCAGTTCTTCGCCTATCTGAAAGACAGTTTCGACACGCTCTACGAGGAAGGCCGCAACGGCCAGCCGGCCATGATGAACATCGGCCTGCATTGCCGCCTGATCGGCCGGCCGGGGCGCTTCGCCGCGCTCAAGCGCTTCGTGGAATATGTGAAGGGCCATGACCGGGTGTGGCTGGCCCGCCGCATCGACATCGCCCGCCACTGGAAAATGCACCACCCCTACGAGCCGCAGGCGCTGAAGCCGTCGAAGATGGAGTTCGAGGAATTCGTGCAGCGCTTCGGCGGCGTGTTCGAGCATTCGCCCTGGGTCGCCGAGCGTGCCTACGCGCTGGAGCTGGGCCCCGCCCACGACAGCGCCGGCGGCCTGCACAACGCGCTGTGCCGCGTCTTCCGCGCGGCGAGCGAGAGCGAAAGGCTGGAGGTGCTCAAGGCCCATCCCGACCTGGCCGGACGGCTGGCGGCCGCCAAGCGGCTGACGCCGGAATCGGCCCGGGAACAGGCCTCCGCCGGGCTCGACGCGCTGACCGACAAGGAGCGCGAACTGTTTTCCAAGCTCAACGCCGCCTATGTCACCACCTTCGGCTTCCCCTTCATCATCGCGGTGAAGGGCAAGACCAAGGAGGAGATCCTGGCCGCCTTCGAAAAGCGCATCGGCAACAGCCGCGCCGACGAATTCGCCACCGCCTGCCGGCAGGTCGAGCAGATCGCGCTGCTGCGCCTCAAAGACATTCTACCGCAATAGTTCCGGACCGATGGACTCGATGAAAATGGCCGATCGCACCTATTACGCGCCCACGGGCGGGCTGCCGCCGCAGAGCGACCTCGTCACCGATCGCGCCGTGTTCACGCAGGCCTACGCGGTCATCCCCAGGCGCGAGTTCAGCGACATCGTCGCCTCCTTCCTGCCGTTCTGGGACAAGACGCGGCTGTGGGTCATCGCGCGCCCGCTTTCCGGCTTCGCCGAGACCTTCTCGCAATACATCATGGAGGTGCAGCCGGGCGGCGGCAGCGACCGGCCGGAGCCGGACGCCGGCGCCGAGGGCGTGTTGTTCGTGGTCGAGGGCGAGGTGACGGTGACGGTCGGCGGCAGGGCACACCGCCTCACGCCGGGCGGCTACGCCTTCCTGCCACCGGCCAGCGGCTGGCGCCTGCGCAACGAGGGCGGCGCCACCGCCCGTTTCCACTGGATCCGCAAGGCCTATGAATTCGTCGACGGGCTCGACGCGCCGGAAGCCGTCTTCGCCAACGACAACGAGGTCGAGCCGATTGCCATGCCCGACACCGGCGGCGGCTGGGCCACGACCCGCTTCGTCGACCCCGCCGACCTCAGCCACGACATGCATGTCACCATCGTCACGCTGAAACCCGGCGCTGTCATCCCCTTCCCCGAGACGCATGTGATGGAGCACGGCCTCTACGTGCTGGAAGGCAAGGCCGTCTACCGGCTCAACCAGGACTGGGTGGAAGTGCAGGCCGGCGACTACATGTGGCTGCGCGCGTTCTGCCCGCAGGCCTGCTATGCCGGAGGGCCGGGAAATTTCCGCTACCTGCTCTACAAGGACGTCAACCGCCACGCCAAGCTGGGAGGGTTCGCACGATGAGCAGGATCATTGTCGCAAAGCCGCTGACCCGCGAGAGCTTCGCCGAATTCGGCGACGTGATCGACATGGGCGGCGGCAACCACTACCCCATCAACGGCGGCAGGACCGAGCGCTTCCATGACCTCGCCACCGCCGAGGCGACGGGATCGAACGCGCGCGTCATCGTCTCGCTGGCCCGCGGAACGCCCTACGAGTTCCCGCTAAACCTGACCATGGTGGAGCGCCATCCCTTCGGCAGCCAGGCCTTCATCCCGCTGTCGCCCAGGCCCTTCGTGGTGGTGGTGTGCCATGACGGGCCGGACGGCCCCGGCGAGCCGCACGCCTTCCTCACCGCGCCCGGCCAGGGCATCAACTATCCGCGCAACCTGTGGCACGGCGTGCTGACGCCTGTCGGCGAGCCACAGGACTTCATCATCGTCGACCGCGCCGGCGACGGCTCCAACCTGGAAGAGTTCCACTTCTCCCACCCCTACGAGGTGCATCTGCCGGAAGGGGCTAAGGCATGAGCGACGTCTCGCTGATCGACCGGCTGCTCGACGTGATCGAGCACGACATCGTGCCGAAGACCGCCGAGGGCGTGGCCAGGGGCAACAAGCTGTTCGGCGCGGCGATCCTGAGGAAGGACGACCGCTCGCTGGTGGTCGCCGAGACCAACAACGAGATCGAAAACCCGCTCTGGCACGGCGAGATGCATTGCCTGAAGCGCTTCTACGAGATGCCCAGGGCCGAGCGCGTGGACACGAAGGAGGCGATCTTCCTTTCCACGCACGAGCCCTGCTCGCTGTGCCTCTCGGCCATCACCTGGGCCGGCTTCGACAATTTCTACTACCTCTTCTCCCACGAGGATTCGCGCGACAGCTTCGCCATCCCGCACGACCTGAAGATCCTGAAAGAGGTCTTCACCCTCGATCCGGGCGGCTACAATGCCGAGAACGGCTACTGGAAGAGCTATTCTCTGCGCCGGCTGGTGCGCGCCCTGCCCGCGCCGGATCGCGAGCGGCTGGAAACGCGAATCGGCGATATTTCGGCGCGTTACGACGAGCTGTCGCAAACCTACCAGTCCGGCAAGGCCGGCAACGACATCCCGCTTGCCTGACGGCCCAGCCGCCGCCCCTCGATCTTTTCCACATGCGCCGGAACGCAGCTCCTGCAACGCGTTGAGCGCCGCAGCAGCCGTGCGCCCGGCAAGGCTTGCCGGCAAGAGGTTCCAACAGGCGGCAAATCGACCTAAGGTTGCGGTGTAACGGAGACCTCGACCCCTGCGAAGGGGTCGACGCGATTGGCCCAGCAGCACCATGCTATTTACGCCAACGCATGTCGCATCCGGTCTTGCGCAGGTGTTTTGGTTGCGGCCATTATCTCCTGACAAAACAAGATCCGAAAAGGGTCGGCCTTGAGAGTGAGGAACCGCAAATTGCCCGAGGAACGCGAATCTGCATGTCGAAGTCTGCCGCCCGCGGGAATGCGCCCCCGCAGCGGACGCGCCGGCCTTCCGGCACGGCGCGGCGGTGACCGGCAGCGCGCCCGTGAAGCGCAGGACACGGCATCGCGCGCATGACGTTTCCGATCCTCAAGCTGATCGCGCAGCGCATTGCCCTGGGGTTCGTCCTGCTGCTGGCCGTCTCGGTGCTGATCTTCGTCGGCACCCAGATCCTGCCGGGCGACGTCGCGCAATCCATCCTCGGCCAGGCGGCGACGCCGGAATCGCTGGCCAACCTGCGCGAGCAGCTCGGCCTCAACGACCCGGCCTACCTGCGCTACCTGCACTGGCTGGGCGGCGTGCTAACCGGCGATCTCGGCACGGCACTGACCAGCGGCCAGGACATCGCCACCTCCATTTCCGGGCGGCTCTGGAACACGCTGTTCCTGGCCTTCTGCGCCGCCGCGATCGCGGTGCCGCTGGCCATATTGCTCGGCCTTCTGGCGGTGCGCTACCGCAACGGGCCGATCGACAAGCTGGTGTCTGGCCTGGCGCTGGCCTCCACCTCCTTTCCGGAATTCTTCATCGGCTATCTGCTGGTCTATTTCTTCGCGGTGAAATGGCAGATCTTCCCCGGCATCTCGACCGTCTATGAGGGCATGCCGTTCTCCGAACGCATGATGGCGGTGGCGCTGCCGGCCACGGCGCTGACGCTGGTGGTGCTGGCGCACATGATGCGCATGACGCGCGCGGCCATCCTCAACGTGATGCAGTCGGCCTATATCGAGACGGCCGAACTGAAGGGCCTGTCGCCCTTCGACATCATCCGCAAGCACGCCTTCCCCAACGCCGTCGCGCCGGTGGTCAACGTGGTGATGCTGAACCTGGCCTACCTCGTCGTGGGCGTGGTGGTGATCGAGGTGATCTTCGTCTATCCGGGCATGGGGCAATATCTGGTCGACCACGTCGCCAAGCGCGACGTGCCGGTGGTGCAGGCGGTGGGGCTGATCTTCGCGGCCGTCTACATCACCTTGAACATCGTCGCCGACATCGCCTCCATCCTGGCCAATCCGCGCCTCAGGCATCCGAAGTAAGAGGGCGCGGCCATGCTGGACATCAAACGCATTCCCCTCGGCGCCTGGATCGGCCTTATCCTGACGGCGCTGTTCCTGATCTGCGCGCTCTTCGCGCCATGGCTGGCGCCGCACGGCAACGGCGAGGTGGTGGGCGACGTGTGGGCGCCGATGTCGGCGCAATACTGGCTGGGCACCGACAATCTCGGCCGCGACCTGCTCTCGCGCATGATCTACGGCGCCCGCATCACCATCTTCATCGCCGTGCTGGCCACGGCGCTGTCGTTTTCGCTGGGCGCCATCCTCGGCTTCACGGCCGCCGTGGTGGGCGGCTGGTTCGACACGCTGATGTCGCGCTTCGTCGACCTTTTGATGTCGATTCCCACGCTGATCTTCGGGCTGGTGGTGCTGTCGGTGCTGCCCTCCACCGTTCTGACGCTGATCCTAGTCATGGGCATCCTGGACTCCACCCGCGTCTACCGCCTGTCGCGCGCCGTGGCCGTCGACATCAACGTCATGGACTTCGTGGAGGCGGCCAAGCTGCGCGGCGAAGGCAAGGGCTGGATCATCTTCCGCGAGATCCTGCCCAACGCGCTGTCGCCGCTGGTCTCCGAACTCGGGCTGCGCTTCATCTATGCGGTGCTGTTCCTGTCGGCCCTGTCATTCCTGGGGCTGGGCGTGCAGCCGCCGGACGCCGACTGGGGCGGCATGGTCAAGGAGAACAAGGACGGCATCGTGTTCGGCATCCCCGCCGCGCTGATCCCCGCCGCGGCCATCGCGCTGCTGGCCATCTCCGTCAACCTGGTCGCCGACTGGGTGCTGAACCGCACCACCGACCTGAAGGGAGGGCGCGGCAATGGCTAGGCGACCGACCGGCGACCCGAACTCCGATACCCTGCTGGACATCCGCAACCTGCGGATCGAGGCCAGGGTCTTCCCGCCCGGCGAAGCGCCCCGGCAGATCACGCTCGTCCACGACGTGTCGCTGTCGCTGAAGAAGGGCAAGGTGCTGGGGCTGATCGGCGAATCGGGCGCCGGCAAGTCCACCATCGGCTTGTCCGCCATGGCCTACGGGCGCGGCGGAGTGCGCATCACCGGCGGCGAGGTGGCGCTGAACGGCCGCGACATCCTGAAGGCGGGCACCGGAGGCGTGCGCCGGCTGCGCGGGCGCGAGGTGTGCTACGTGGCGCAGTCGGCCGCGGCGGCATTCAACCCGGCGCACAAGCTGATGGACCAAGTGGTGGAGGCCGCCCTCCTGCACGGCGTGGCCAACCGGGCCGAGGCCGAGAAGCGGGCGCGCGCGCTGTTCCGCAAGCTCAGCCTGCCGGACCCCGACACCATCGGCAGCCGCTATCCGCACCAGGTCTCCGGCGGGCAGTTGCAGCGGGTAATGACGGCGATGGCGCTGTGCCCGGAGCCGGACCTCATCATCTTCGACGAGCCGACCACGGCGCTGGACGTCACCACGCAGATCGACGTGCTGGCCGCCATCAAGGACGCCATCCGCGACACCCATGTGGCCGCGCTCTACATCACCCACGACCTGGCGGTGGTGGCGCAGGTGGCCGACGAGATCATGGTGCTGCGGCACGGGCGCCTGGTCGAATGGGGCGACACGCGCCAGATCATCAAGGAGCCGCGGCAGGAATACACCAATGCGCTCGTCTCCGTTCACGAGATCGAGCATGAAGAGCACACGCCGAAGGGTGCACCGCTGCTGTCGGTGCAGAACGTCACCGCCTCCTATGGCGGCGGCGCCGTCAAGGTGCTGAAGGACGTTTCGGTGGACATCCACCCCGGCCAGACGCTGGCGGTGGTGGGCGAATCCGGCTCCGGCAAGTCGACGCTGGCGCGCGCCATCACCGGGCTTCTGCCGCCGCAGCAGGGCTCCGTCACCTTCGACGGGCGCAAGCTGGCCAACCGGCTGGCCGACCGGCCGAAGGAGGACCTGCGGCAGTTGCAGATGATCTACCAGATGGCCGACGTGGCGATGAACCCGCCCCACACGGTGGGCACCATCATCGGCCGGCCGCTGGAGTTCTATTTCGGCATGAAGGGGCGTGAGCGCGACCGGCATGTGGCCGAGCTGCTCGACAAGATCGAGATGGGCAAGGGCTTTTCGGACCGCTACCCGGCCGAGCTTTCGGGCGGGCAGAAGCAGCGCGTGTGCATCGCCCGCGCGCTCGCCGCCAAGCCCAAGCTCATCATCTGCGACGAGGTGACCTCGGCGCTCGACCCGCTGGTGGCGCACGGCATCCTCAAGCTGCTGCTGGACCTGCAGCGGGAGGAAAAGGTCACTTATCTGTTCATCACCCACGACCTGGCCACGGTGAAGTCGATCGCCGATTCCATCGCCGTGATGTATCGTGGCGAGGTGGTGCGCTACGGATCCAAGGGAGAGGTGCTGACGCCGCCCTTCGACGCCTATACCGACCTGCTGCTCTCTTCCGTGCCGGAGATGGAGATCGGCTGGCTGGAGAAGGCCATTGCGGGCAGGCGCATGGCAAGCGCCGGGAACTGAACAAGACAACGAAGCAGGGCAACAAGGGACAAAAGGGAGAACCACGACATGACAACCGAACTCGACCACCTGAAGAGGCTTGCCGGCCAGGGCAGGCTTTCGCGCCGCGACTTCCTGGGCCGCGCGGCAGCCCTCGGCGTTTCGGCGGCCTTTGCGGGCACGCTGGCCGACAAGGCCTTCGCGCAGACGCCGGTCAAGGGCGGCCATCTGAAGGCCGGCCTGCAGGGGGGCGAATCCTCCAACGTGCTCGACCCGGCGCTGAACCTTTCCCAGGTCAACTTCTCCTTCGGCAAGTGCTGGGGCGAGCTGCTGGTGGAGCTGAATCCCGACGGCAGCCTGGCAAACCGCATCGCCGAGGAGATCGGCGCCTCCGACGACGCCAAGACCTGGACGATGAAGATCCGCAAGGGCATCGAATTCCACGACGGCAAGACGGTGACGCCGGAAGACGTGGTGGCCACGCTGGAGCGGCACAGCGACGAGAAGTCGAAGTCGGCCGCGCTCGGCATCCTGCAGGGCATCGACCAGATGAAGGCCGGCAACGACGAGGTCGTCATCACCCTCAAGGAGCCGAATGCCGACTTCCCCTACCTGATGGCCGACTACCACCTCGTCATCCAACCCAATGGCGGCAAGGACAACCCCAATGCCGGCATCAGCGCCGGCCCGTACAAGGTCACGGTCAACGAGCCCGGCGTGCGCTATGGCGGCGAGAAATTCGCCAATTACTGGCAGGGCGACAAGCTCGGCCACGCCGCCCAGGTGGAGATCGTCGTCATCAACGACCCGACGGCCCGCAGCTCGGCCCTGCAGGGCGGCCAGGTGCACATGATCAATCGCGTCGAGCCGAAGATCGTCGACCTGATCAAGCGCGTGCCGGGCGTCACCATCCAGACCGTGTCGGGACGCGGCTTCTATCCGTTCAACATGTTCTGCGATACCGCGCCCTTCGACAACAACGACCTCAGGATGGCGCTGAAACTGGCCATGGATCGCGAGGAGCTGCTGGAGAAGATCCTGCGCGGCTATGGCGAGGTCGGCAACGACTTCCCCATCAACAGGGCCTATCCGCTGTTTTCCGACGACATCGAGCAGCGCAAGTTCGACCCCGAGAAGGCGGCGGAATACTACAAGAAGTCGGGCCATTCCGGCTCCATCCTGCTGCGCACATCCGACGTCGCCTTTCCCGGCGCGGTGGATGCCGCGCAGCTCTACCAGCAGTCCTGCGCCAAGGCCGGCATCAAGATCGACATCAAGCGCGAGCCCGGCGACGGCTACTGGTCGGAAGTGTGGAACAAGCAGCCCTTCTCGCTCTCCTACTGGGGCGGACGGCCGACGCAGGACCAGATGTACTCCACCGCCTACATCTCCAGCGCCGACTGGAACGACACGCGCTGGAAGCGGCCGGAATTCGACAAGATGGTCATCGCCGCGCGCGCCGAACTCGACCACGACAAGCGCAAGAAGCTCTATCGCGACATGGGCTTGATGATGCGCGACGAGGGCGGGCTGCTGGTGCCCTTCTTCAACCAGTATATCGACGCCACCGGCAAGGGCGTGGAGGGCTGGGTCGCCAATCCGGCGCAGGAGATGTGCGGCGGCTACGCGCTGTCCATGTGCTGGCTGGCCGCCTGAGCCGGGTATAATGGAGGCCGCCGGGCGATCCGGCGGCCTTTTTCTCCGCTTCACTTAGGTCGCGTTCCGCATGGCGCTCAGGTCCAGGCTCCTTCTCGTCATCCTCGACGGCGTCCCCTGGCGCAACTGGCGCAGATTGTTCGGCAACCTCGAAGGCTGGGCGCAGTCCGGCGAGGCGCGCGTGTGGAAGATGCACTCGGTGCTGCCTTCCACCTCGGCCTGCTGCTACGCCTCGATCCATACCGGCGTGTCGCCGCAGGTGCACGGCATCCGCTCCAACGAGGAGCGCTTCCGGGTCGAGCAGCCCGACCTGTTCTCGGAGGTTTCGCGGGCCGGCGGCAGGACCGGCGCGGTGACGCATTCCTACTGGTCGGAATTCTTCAACCGCTTCCCGTTCGACCCGGTGCGCGACCTGGAATATGACGAGCCGGGCGGGCCCATCACGCACGGCCGCTTCCACACCATGACGGGCTACAACGCCCGCAATCAGATGACGCCGAGCGATGTCGACCTGTTCGCCACGCTGACCATGCTGACCGAGCGCTTTTCCATCGACTACGGCATCCTGCACACCTGCACGCTGGATTCCATGGGCCACCGCTTCGGCCACGACTGTATCGAGATGGACCATGCATGCTACGTGATGGACGGCATGCTGGCCGCCTTCCTGCCGCGCTGGCTGAAGAACGGTTACGAGGTCATCGTGACCGCCGACCACGGCCAGACCGATCGCGGCCATCATGGCGGCCGCGAAGATGCGCAACAGGACGTCGCCCTCTACTATTTCGGGCCGGCGAAAGGACCGGACGAAGAAGCGCTGGTCGACCAACTCCAGCTTGCGCCGACTGTGCTTTCGCGCCTCGGCGTGCCGGTGCCGCGGACCATGCGGGCAGCGTCCTTCCTGGATTGACGAGCCGCCGCAAAAGCGGCGCGCCTCACACGAAGGGCTTGCCGATGCTGTATTTCGCCGGCACCAGCCGCCGCAGATAGGCAAGGCCGGGTTCTGCCAGATGGTTCACATCGGGCTTGAGGAAATCGTCCGGCATGTGGCGCGTCTTGCCGGCGACGGCGGCCAGCGCCACCTTGGCAGGAACCGTCCTTTCCCCGTTGTAGCGCAGCGCCACCGAGCCGCCGCCCTGGTTGGCGACCTCCACGGCGAAGGCGCCGGCCCGGAACGCCTCGTCGGCGTCCACCTCGCTGATGGCGCCGACATAGCCGCGCGGCAGATAGCCAAGCGCGTCCACCCGCGCCCGCTTGCCCGGCAGGCCCTCGGCCAGCGCGTGCTCCAGCGCGGCGGTGAGGTCGCTGCCGGAAAGCTTGACGTTGCCGTGCTGGTCGCGCTCCAGCCGCTCCGGCGACACCAGGCTTTCCACCAGCGCCCGCCCGTCCGCGGTGGACACGCCTTCGGAGACGGCCACCACGCAGCGCCGGTGGCGCGCAAGGCAGGCCTTCACGTCGTCGATGAAGCGCTCGGCCGAGAAGGCCCGCTCGGGCACGTAGACCAGATGCGGCCCGCTGTCGGTGTCCAGGCGCCAAGCGGCCGATGCGGCGGTGAGGAAGCCGGCATGCCGGCCCATGACGATGCCGACATAGATGCCCGGCAGCGCCCTGAAATCGAGGTCCACTGACATGAAGGCCCCGGCCACGAATTCTGCGGCAGAGATGAAGCCCGGCGTGTGGTCGTTCTCGACCAGGTCGTTGTCGATGGTCTTGGGCGCGTGCACGAAGGCGATCCTGCCGGCGGACGCCTGCGCCAGGATTTCCTGGGTGCCGGCGGTGTCGTTGCCGCCGATATAGATGAAGGCATCGGCGCCGGCCTTTTGCAGGCCCTTCAGCACGACGTCGCAATAGGCGGCGTCGGGCTTGTCGCGCGTCGAGCCGAGCGCCGCGCCTGGCGTGCGGCCGATCAGGCGCAACTGCTCCTCGGCGGTGTCGCTGAGGTCGACATAGTCGCCGTCGCGGATGCCGCGCACGCCGTGGCGGGAGCCCAGCACGCGTGCGCCCGGGTGACGCTTGCGGATTTCCAGGACGGCACCAACCAGCGTCTGGTTGATGACGGCGGTGGGGCCGCCGCCCTGCGCGATCACGAAGGTGCCAGACATGGAGGCCTCCCCAAAGGCGGTTGAACAGTCACATTCGCCCGTCTTTTGGCGCCACGCAACGGAAGATTCAATCGATTCGATGTCGCGTCAGGCAACGACGACCGGATTTCTTTTGGAAACACGGGCGTAGAGGTCGATGATATCCTGATTGATGAGGCGCACGCAGCCCGACGACATGGCCTGGCCGATCGACCACCATTCGGGCGAGCCGTGGATGCGGTAGCCCGTGTCCTGCCCGTTCTGGAAGAGATAGAGGGCGCGGGCGCCGAGCGGATTGTCCAGCCCGCCGGGCTGGCCGCCCTTCCACTTCACCAGTTCGGGCTTGCGCTGGATCATTTCCGGCGGCGGCGTCCAGATGGGCCATTCCCGGCCATATTGCACATTGGCGCGGCCGGACCAGGAAAAGCCATCCTTGCCGATGCCGACGCCATAGCGGATCGCCTCGCCGCCGGGCTGGACCAGATAGAGCTTGCGCTCGGCCAGGCGCACCACGATCGTGCCCGGCGCCTCGCCTGTCGGGTCCACCACGATCTGGCGGCGGAACTCGGCCTTCACCTTCTGGTAGGGCACGGCCGGGAGCGCGAAGCCGCCATCGGTCAGGGCGGCATACATCACGTCGGGCGTGGTGATGTGCTTGTCCACGCTGATGGCAGGGCGCATCGGGCGGATGGAGCCGGTGGACGTCATGTCCAGGCCCATGGAATTCATGTCGATGCTGCGCGAGCAGCCGGCCGCGCCGGCCAGCGCAGCCGCCCCCAGCCCGCAAAGCAGGCCGCGGCGCGACATCGAACGCCCGCTCTCCATGGTGTCGCCGGTGCCCGACGGCCCCCGGCCCTGCGGCAACTGACGCATGTATCGGCCCCTCGAAAATCCCGGGAGACAGCCCCAGGTTGCGGCGTATTTTCCCGGATCATGGTTGACAAAGTCTGAAAGCGGCGTCGGCATGCCTCTTTACATTCGCCGCGGGACGCGGATTTATCCTGCATCCGCTCTTCGAGGACAGACCGATGCCGTTCGAGACCTGGGCCGCCTTCGCCGCCGCTTCCGCGATCCTGCTCGTCATCCCCGGCCCGACCATCCTGCTGGTGGTTTCCTATGCGCTCGGACAGGGCTGGCGAACCGCCCTGCCGATGGCGGCGGGCGTGGCGCTGGGCGACTTCACCGCCATGACGCTGTCGATGCTGGGCATCGGCGCGCTGCTGGCCGCTTCCGCCACCGTGTTCACGCTGCTGAAGGTGATCGGCGCGCTCTACCTGATCTGGCTCGGCATCAAGCTGTTCCGCGCCGGCGGCACGCTGCGGGCCGAGCCGCGCACGGATGCGGCCTCGGCGGCGAAGATGACGGCCCATGCCTGGCTGGTCACCGCCCTGAACCCGAAGAGCATCACCTTCTTCGTGGCCTTCCTGCCGCAGTTCCTCGACCGCCACGGCGATTTCTGGACGCAGATGCTGATCTTCGAGGCCACCTTCCTCGGCCTCGCCTTCGCCAACGCGCTCGGCTACGCCGTCGTCGCGGCTTGGGCGCGCAGCCTCATGCGCAACCAAAGGGCGATCCGCATCGTCAACCGCGCCGGCGGCACGCTGCTGGTCGGCGCCGGCATCGCCACAATGGCCGTGCGCACGGGAAGCTGAGGTCAGCCGATTATGTTGGCGAGCTTCGACACTTCCAGATAGTCCAGCGTCACCGCCAGGGCCACGCCGAAGCCGGTGAGCAGCAGGCCGCGCATGAAGGTGCGCGTGGCGCGCTCGAACACCGGCCTCTTGAGGCAATTGTGGTTGAGCAGGCCGGCCAGCGCCCAGATCTGCAGGCCGATGCCGATCAGGATGGGCGCCAGCGCGAAGCCGTCATAGAGTTGCCACGGCACCGGGTTGCCGGCCCAATGCGACACGAAGCCCAGCGAGAACGCCAGCACGATGCCGACGACGGTCAGGGTGCCGTTGCGGAAAATCGTCTCAACCAGTTCTTCCGAATCGGGCTGCATGCCCCCTCCCCTCGGTCGCTTTCGCACAGCTCTCGCGGGCCAGCATAGCGCAAGCTTGTTTCCGCCGAGTTAGCAAAAGGCGCGCGCTCCCACCCGCCACGAATTTTTTTGACGTCCGAAAAAAGTCCCGCGTGCCGCTTTCGGGATTCAGGAATTTTGCTATGACTCCGTTTGAAGGCGCAACGGCCGGCCGGCGACCCGCCTGCGGTCCGGCGCCCGCCGTGGGAGGATGTTTTCATGTATCTCGGCCTCGATCTCGGAACCTCGGGCGTCAAGGCGATGCTGATCGACGCGGACCAGCGCGTCGTCGGCGCCGGCCATGGCGGGCTCGAGGTGTCGCGCCCGCATCCGGGCTGGTCGGAGCAGCAGCCTGCCCATTGGATCGGGGCCTGCGAGACGGCGATCGAGGAATTGCGGGCCCGCCACCCGAAGGAATTTGCCGCCCTTGCCGGCATCGGCCTGTCGGGCCAGATGCACGGGGCAACCCTGCTCGACGCCGCCGACGAGGTGCTGCGGCCCTGCATTTTGTGGAACGACACGCGTAGCCACGCCGAGGCCGCCGCGCTCGACGCCGATCCGCGCTTCCGACGGATCACCGGAAACATCGTCTTTCCGGGCTTCACCGCGCCCAAGCTGGCGTGGGTGGAAAACAACGAGCCGGCCGTCTTCGCAAAGATCGCCAAGGTGCTGCTGCCCAAGGATTATCTCAGGCTGTGGCTGACCGGCGAGCACATGTCGGAAATGTCGGATTCGGCCGGCACCTCCTGGCTGGACACCGGCGCGCGGCGCTGGTCGGCCGATCTGCTGGCCGCGACCCACCTGGACGAAAGCCACATGCCGGCGCTGACCGAGGGAACCCGGCCGGCCGGCGCGCTGCGCGCGGAGCTTGCGGCCCGATGGGGCGTCCAGGCCGGCATCCCGGTGGCGGGCGGGGCCGGCGACAATGCGGCCTCGGCCTGCGGCATGGGCACGGTGGCCGAGGGCCACGCCTTCGTCTCGCTCGGTACGTCCGGGGTGCTGTTCGCCGCCAACGGCGCCTACCTGCCCAACCCGGCAAGCGCCGTGCACGCCTTCTGCCACGCCCTGCCCGAAACCTGGCACCAGATGGGCGTCATCCTGTCGGCGACCGATTCGCTCAACTGGCTTTCCGGCATCACCGGCCGGGACGCCGCCGCGCTGACCGGCGAGTTGGGCGAGCGGCTGAAGGCGCCCACCGGCGTGACGTTCCTGCCCTATCTTTCGGGCGAGCGCACGCCCCACAACGATTCGGCCATTCGCGGCGTCTTCACCGGGCTTGCCCACGAAACCGGCCGCGCGGCGCTGACCCAGGCCGTGCTGGAAGGCGTCGCCTTCGCCTTCCGCGACAGCCTGGAGGCGCTGAAGACAGCCGGCACGCGGCTGTCGCGCGTCACCGCCATCGGCGGCGGCTCGCGCTCGCGCTACTGGCTGGCCGCGATCGCCACCGCGCTCGGCATTCCCGTGGATTTGCCCGAGGACGGCGATTTCGGCGCCGCCTTCGGCGCGGCGCGCCTCGGCCTCATCGCGGCCACCGGCGCGGACCCGCTCGCGGTCTGCACCGCGCCGGCCACCGCAGCCACCTTCGAGCCCGAAGCCGCGCTGGCGGACGCCTATGCGCAAGCCTATGCGCGCTACCGCGCGCTTTATCCGGCGGTGAGGGAGGTTCCGCCGAAAGGCTGACAAATCTTCGTGAGCCGCTGCCCCGCAATCGCCTTTCTGCTGCCTTCAAGAAGCCGTCACGAACTTTCTATAGTCTCGCCATCGCAACGAACCGGAAAGGAGGCGAACGAGATGAATACCGAACACGAGATCGACGCCCTTCTGTCGCGCGACGAGAACGGATCGATCATCGACCGGCTGATGGCAATGCCCCGCCCGGCGGCCGACCCGAAAAAGCCCAGCGAATGGGACCGCGCCGTGGCCGGCCGCCTCGAGGCGCATCTGGCACGCCGCATGCGCGCCCTGATCGAGGGTGACGGCCAGCACCGCTCCGCCGCCTGACGGCGCAACGTATCAAGCGCGCCGCATCCGCACCGGCGCTTCCCCGAACGCCCTCGAAAACGCCCTGGAAAACGCAGCCGCGGACGAAAAGCCCGTCCGCCCGGCGATGTCGGCCAGCGCCACGCGCGTATCGGCCACCAGCCGCCGGGCGGCCCCCAGCCGCAGTCTCAGGTAATAGGCGCCCGGCGTCTCGCCGATCGAGCGGCGGAAGATGTTCTCCAGCGTGCGGGGCGTGACGCCGGTGCGCCGCGCGATCGCCGCCACCGTCAGCGGCTGGTCGATGTGCTGCTCCATCAGCCGGATCGCCTGCGCCAGCCGCGCGTCGTAGCCGTCGAGCCGGCCGAGCGAGACCAGCGGCTGGGCGTCGGTCGCCTCGCGCGACTGGTCGTAGATGAACACGCTTGCCACATCCAGCGCCACGGCCATGCCGAGGCGCGAGCGGATCAGGTGCAGCATCAGGTCGAAGGTGGGCGCGGCCCCGCCGCACGTGAAGACCGGCCCGTCGATGACATAGCGGTCGGGCCGCACGTCGGTGCCCGGGAAGGCGGCGGCGAAGTCCTCCATGTCCTCCCAATGGGTGGTGGCCGCCCTGCCCTCCAGCAGGCCGGCACGCGCCACCAGCCAGGTGCCGGCCTCCACCCCGCCGCAGGCGCGCGCCGCGCGCGCCGCCCGCCGCAGGCCGGCCAGAAGCGCGGCGGTGGCGTAGTTCTGCGTGCCGAAGCCGGCCACCACCACCAGCATTTCGGTCTTTTCCGTGGCGTCGAAACGGCCGCTCATCGCCACCGGCAGGCCGCAGGTGGTGACGGGCGCCTCGCCGGTCATCGACACCAGCTTGAAGTCGAACAGCCGCTCGCCGGCCACGCGGTTGGCCGCGCGCAGCGGATCGACGGCGGACGCCACGCACATGATGGAGGCGCCGGAAAAAACCAGGAAGGTGACCTTGAGCGGCGCATGCTCGGTACGGAAGACCGTGCGGTTTTCGTTTTTTGCCATGCAGTGTTCGTAAAACGCAAAGCACGGCGTTTCAAGCGGCGCGATGATCCGGCAACGTGTTGGATAGGGAGGAAGCCGATGCCGCTCGAGATGAACCGCGAAGTCTTCATCACCTGTGCCGTGACCGGCTCGGGCGGCACGCAGGACCGCAGCCCGCATGTGCCGCGTTCGCCCAGGCAGATCGCCGACGCAGCGATCGAGGCCGCCAAGGCAGGAGCCGCGATCGTCCACTGCCATGTGCGCGACCCCGAAACCGGCAAGCCGCGCCGCGACGTCCACCTCTACCGCGAGGTCACCGACCGCATCCGCGCGGCGGACGTCGACGTGGTGCTGAACCTCACCGCCGGCATGGGCGGCGACATGGTGTTCGGCTCCACCGAGGCGCCGCTGCCGCTGAAGGAGCAGGGCACCGACATGGCCGGCGCTTCCGAGCGCGTGGAGCATGTGCGCCAGTGCCTGCCGGAGATCTGCACGCTCGACTGCGGCACCATGAACTTCAACGAAGCCGACTATGTGATGACCAACACGCCCGGCATGCTGCGGGCCATGGGCTCCATGATGACGCAGATGGGCGTCAAGCCGGAGGTCGAGGCCTTCGACACCGGCCATCTGTGGTTCGCCAAGGAACTGGTGAAGGAAGGCGTCCTTGCGCCCGACGCGCTGGTGCAGCTTTGCATGGGCGTGCCGTGGGGCGCGCCCGACGACCTCAACACCTTCATGGCCATGGTCAACAACGTGCCGAAGGAATGGACCTTCTCGGCCTTCTCGCTCGGCCGCAACCAGATGGCCTATGCGGCGGCCGCCGTGCTGGCCGGCGGCAATGTCCGCGTCGGGCTGGAGGACAATCTGTGGCTCGACAAGGGCGTGCTGGCCACCAACGCGCAACTGGTCGAGCGCGCCGTCGGCATCGTCGAGCGCATGGGCGCGCGGGTGATCGGGCCGGAGGAAGTGCGCCGCAAGCTCAACCTCACCAAACGCGCGCCGCTGGCGGCGTAGTTTCGTGCCACTGCCCCCCCTTTATGACCGAGGGAACCACACCATGACCATCACCAAGGCAGCTGCCATCGGCGGCGGCGTCATCGGCGCGGGCTGGGTCGCGCGCCTGCTGCTCAACGGCATCGACGTTTCGATCTTCGACCCCGACCCGGAAGCATCGCGCAAGGTGGACGAGGTGATGAAGGGCGCGCGCCGCGCCTACCGGCAGATGCTGGCCGGCGGCCTGCCCAAGGAAGGCAAGCTCACCTTCGCCAAGACCATCGCGGAAGCCGTGGCGGACGCCGATTTCATCCAGGAAAGCGTGCCGGAGCGGCTCGACCTGAAGCACAAGGTGCTGGCCGAGATAGACACACACGCGCCCGCCAACGCCATCGTCGGCTCCTCCACCTCGGGCATCAAGCCTTCCGATATGCAGGTGGCGATGAAGAAGCACCCCGAACGGCTTGTGGTGGGCCATCCGTTCAACCCGGTCTACCTCCTGCCGCTGGTCGAGATCGTCGGCGGCGAGCAGACCTTCCCCGAGGCCATCGAGGTGGCCAAGGAGATCTATGCCTCAATCGGCATGAAGCCGGTGGTCATCCGCAAGGAGATCGAGGCCTTCGTCGGCGACCGCCTGCTGGAGGCGGCCTGGCGCGAGGCGCTGTGGCTCATCAAGGACGGCATCTGCTCGGTCGAGGAACTCGACGACATCATGCGCTACGGCTTCGGCCTGCGCTGGGCGCAGATGGGCATGTTCCAGGTCTACCGCATCGCCGGCGGCGAGGCCGGCATGCGCCACTTCATGGCCCAGTTCGGCCCCTGCCTGTCCTGGCCGTGGACCAAGCTGATGGACGTGCCGGAGTTCAACGACGATCTGGTCGACCTCATCGCCGGCCAGTCGGACGAGCAGTCCGGGCAATGGTCGATCCGCGAGCTGGAAAAGATCCGCGACGACAATCTGGTGGCCATCATGGACGCCCTGTCGAAGCAGAACAAGGGCAAGGGCTGGGGCGCCGGCGCGCTGCACAAGAACTATGTCAAGCAGCTCGGCAAGCTGGCCGCCAAAAAGCCGGTTTCGAAGGCGGCCGCCAAGGCCAAGGCCGAGAAGCCGAAGAAGAAGGCAAAGAAATAAGGACCGGCGCGATGACGGCCGTATCCGCCGGTCATCCCGGCAGCCGGTTCGAGCGCAGCGGGAAACAGGCTATCCGGGATCCATTCCGCGACATCGCCGGTCACGGAATGGACCCCGGCTCTCGCCTCACGCCCTTCGGCCGCGCGGCAGCGGCCGGGATGACGGAGAAGTGACATGAATTTCGGTTTGACCGAGGAACAGCGCGCCATCGTCGACACCACGCGCGCCTTCGTGGAAAGCGAGCTTTATCCGCACGAGCAGATGGTGGAGCGCAGCGGCCACCTGCCGATGGAACTCATCAAGGAATTGCAGGCCAAGGCCATCGCCGCCGGGCTCTATGCGGCCAACATGCCGGCCGAGGTGGGCGGCGCCGGGCTCGATACCGTGACCTGGCTGCTCTACGAGAAGGAGTTGGGCCGCGCCAACTATGCGCTGCACTGGACCTGCGTGGCGCGCCCGTCCAACATCCTGCTGGCCGGCACCGACGAGCAGAAGGAAAAATACCTCTATCCCTGCATCCGCGGCGAGAAGTGGGACTGCCTGGCCATGACCGAGCCGGGTGCCGGCTCCGATCTGCGCGGCATGAAGGCCACCGCCGTGCAGGACGGCGACGACTTCGTCCTCAACGGCACCAAGCATTTCATTTCTCACGCCGACATCGCCGACTTCGCGATCTGCTTTATGGCCACGGGTGAAGAAGACGACTCCCGGTCCACTGGGCGCGGCAAGCGCAAAAAGATCACCGCCTTCTTCGTCGACAAGGGGACGAAGGGCTTCACCGTACGCGAGGGCTACCGCAACGTCTCGCATCGCGGCTACACCAACGCCATCCTCGAATTCGACGATTGCCGCCTGCCGAAAAGCCAGGTGCTGGGCGAGGTGCACAAGGGGTTCGAGGTCGCCAATTCGTGGCTTGGCGCCACCCGCCTGCAGGTGGGCGCCACCTGTCTCGGCCGGGCCGAGCGGGCGTTGCAGCATGCCATCGAATATGCCGCGCAGCGCCAGCAGTTCGGCCAGCAGATCGGCAAGTTCCAGGGCGTGTCCTTCAAGCTGGCCGACATGGCCACCGAGCTGAAGGCGGCCAACCTCATGGTGTTCGAGGCCGGCTGGAAATACGACGCCGGCACCGTCACCGACGAGGACATGGCAATGGCCAAGCTGAAGGCCACGGAAATGCTGGCCTTCGTCGCCGACGAGGCGATCCAGATCCATGGCGGCATGGGCCTGATGGACGACCTGCCGCTGGAGCGCATCTGGCGCGACGCGCGCGTGGAACGCATCTGGGAAGGCACTTCCGAGATCCAGCGCCACATCATATCGCGTGCCTTGCTGCGGGCGGTGGGAGGCTGAAAATGCGACCTTCTGCGTGTCTCACCCCCACCCCTTACCCCTCCCCACAAGGGGGAGGGGGACGCCGACGTCGCAGATTCCCCCTCCCCCTTGTGGGGAGGGGTAAGGGGTGGGGGTCCACAGCATGAACCGCCTCGAACGCCTGCTGCGCCCGAAATCCATCGCCGTGATCGGCGGCGGCGCCTTTGCACCCAACGTCGTCAAGCAATCGCTGAAGATGGGCTTTACCGGCCAGGTGTGGCCGGTGCATCCCAAGCGCGCGGAGGTGGAGGGCGTGAAGGCCTACGCGTCGGTGGCCGACCTGCCGGGCGCGCCGGACGCCGTGTTCATCGGCGTCAACCGCTTCGCCACCATCGACATCGTGCGCGAGCTTGCCGCGCGCGGCGCCGGCGGGGCGATCTGCTTCGCCTCCGGCTTCCTCGAAGCCGGCGACGACGACGAGGACGGCGCCCGGCTGCAGGCCGAACTGGTCGCGGCGGCGGGTTCCATGCCGATCATCGGACCGAACTGCTACGGCCTGATCAACTATGCCGACGGCGCCCTCCTGTGGCCCGACCAGCATGGCGGCCGCCGGCTGGAGCCCGGCGCGCGCGGCGCGGCCATCATCACGCAATCGTCCAACATCGCCTGCAACATCACCATGCAGAAGCGCGGCCTGCCGCTGGCCTTCCTGATGACGGCGGGCAATCAGGCGCAGACCGGCCTGTCCGAAATGGCGCTCGGCCTGATCGAGGACGACCGCGTCTCCTGCCTCGGCCTGCACATCGAGGGCTTCGACAAGGTCGACGGCTTCGAGCGGCTGGCGGCCCGGGCGCGCGAGCTGAAGAAGCCGATCGTGGCCATGAAGGTGGGCCGCTCCGAGCAGGCGCGCGCCGCAACCGTCTCGCACACGGCCTCGCTGGCCGGCTCCGACGCCGCCTCCGACGCCTTCCTCAAGCGCCTCGGCATCGCGCGGGTCAATTCCATCCCCTCGCTGCTGGAGACGCTGAAACTGCTGCACGCCTTCGGCCCGCTGCCCGGCCCCACCCTATCGTCCATGAGCTGCTCCGGCGGTGAGGCCTCGGTGATGGCCGACACGGCCGAAGGGCGCACGGTGCGCTTCCCGGCGCTGACCGAGGCGCATCACGCGCGCGTCAAGGCCACGCTCGGCTCCTTCGTGGCGGTGGCCAATCCGCTCGACTACCACACCTTCATCTGGAACGACGAGCCGGCCATGACGGCCACCTTCACGGCCATGGCGTCGGGCGGCTTCGACCTCAACCTGCTGGTGCTGGATTTCCCGCGCAACGACCGCTGCTCGGACGCCGACTGGTGGCCGACGGTGCGCGCCTTCGAGGCCGCGGTGAAGACCAATGCGGCGCGCGGCGCCGTCGTCACCTCCATGCCGGAGAACCTGCTGGAAAGCCATGCCGAGGAATTGTCCCGGCGCGGCCTCGTGCCCCTGCACGGCATCGTCGAGGCCTTCGACGCGGCCGAGGCGGCGGCGTTCGTCGGCAAAGCGTGGAGCCAACCCACCCCCCTCGAAGGGGAGGTGGCCGCGAAGCAGCGGGAGGGGGCAGCCGCAGCTGGCACCGCCTCGATGTCGTGTACCGCCGAAGCGACCCCACCCGGCCCTTCGGGCCACCCTTCCCTCAAGGGGGAGGGAAGCACGCCCGACGAGGCCGAGGCAAAAGCCCTTTTGCGCTCCGCCGGCCTGGCCGTGCCGCAGGGCGCGCGGGCGGCAAGCGTCGCAGAGGCGGTTTCGGCGGCCGAAAAGCTCGGCTTCCCCGTGGCGCTGAAGGCGCTGGGCGTCGCCCACAAGAGCGAACTCGGCGCGGTGAAACTCAACCTCAAATCCGCCGAAGACGTGCGGGCCGCCGCCGGCGTCCTGCTGCCGCTGGGCAGCGGCCTCCATGTCGAGCGCATGGTGGAGGGCGGCGTGGCCGAACTGATCGTCGGCGTCACCCGCGACGCGCTGTTCGGCCCGGTCATGACGGTGGGCACCGGCGGCGTGCTGGTGGAACTGCTCAAGGACAGCGCCACGCTGCTTCTGCCGGCCTCGCGGGCGGAGGTGGAGGCCGCGCTGCAAGGCCTCAAGCTCTATCCTCTGCTGACCGGCTATCGCGGGCGGGCCAAAGCGGACCTCCCGGCCGCCGTTGACGCCATTCTCGCCGTCTCGCGCTTCGTGCTGGAGCATGCGGACGTGATCGAGGAACTCGACGTCAACCCGCTGATCGTCTGCGCGGAGGGCAATGGCGCCTGGATCGCCGACGCGCTTTTGGTCCTCTCCTCCCCCCTTGAGGGGGAGGGAAGCGCCAGCCCAGGAGAATGACATGTCCGACGTGATAAAGACCCGCCGCGAGGGCGGCATTTTCGAAGTCACCCTCGACCGGCCGAAGGCCAATGCGATCGATCTCGCCACTTCGCGGCTGATGGGCGAGACCTTCAAGGCGTTCCGCGACGATCCCGAGCTGCGCGTTGCCATCGTCAAGACTGCGGGGGAAAAATTCTTCAGCGCCGGCTGGGACCTGAAGGCGGCCGCCGGCGGCGACGCGGTGGACGGCGACTACGGCGTGGGCGGCTTTGCCGGCCTGCAGGAACTGCGCGACCTCAACAAGCCGGTGATCGCCTGCGTCAACGGCATGGCGGTGGGCGGCGGCTTCGAGTTGGCGCTGTCGTGCGACCTCATCTACGCCTCCGACCATTCCTCCTTCGCGCTGCCGGAAATTAGGGCCGGAACGCTGGCGGACGCGGCCACGATCAAGCTGCCCAAGCGCATTCCCTACCACGTGGCCATGGACCTGCTGCTCACCGGCCGCTGGATGGACGTGGCCGAGGCGCACCGCTGGGGCCTGGTCAACGAGGTGCTGCCGGCCGACAGGCTGGAGGAGCGCGTATGGGAGATCGCCCGGCTGCTGGAAAGCGGCCCGCCGCTGGTCTTTGCGGCAATCAAGGAAACCGCGCGCGTGGCCGAGGCGCTGACCTTCCAGGACGCCATGAACAAGGTGACGCGCCGCCAGTTGCCGAGCGTGGACGCCCTCTACGGATCGGAGGACAATATGGAGGGTTTTCGCGCCTTCGCCGAAAAGCGCGATCCGGTGTGGAAGGGGCGCTGAGGTGACGGACTATTCGAAGCTGATCGACGCCGAGACCTGGGCCTTCATCGACCGCACCAACAGCTTCTATCCGCCGGATGCGGTCGACCATAGCGTGGACAAACAGCGGCGCACCTATGACGCCATGTGCCGCGAGTTCCACGCCGGCCATCCGCAGGGCGTGAGCGCCGAGACGACGGCGATCGACACGCCGACGCACGCCATCCCCATCCGCATCTACCGCAACACCAGGTCCGACGACGCGGCTGTCGTCCTCTATTTCCACGGCGGCGGCTTCATCCTCGGAGGCCTCGACAGCCACGACGACGTCTGCGCCGAAATCTGCCAGCGCACAGGCTACGAGGTGGTGTCGGTCGACTATCGGCTGGTGCCCGAGCATACGCACCCCGCCGCCTATGACGACAGCCTCGCGGCCTTCCAATGGGCGGCAAGGACCTATGCCAGGCCCATCCTTCTGAGCGGAGATTCCGCCGGCGGCAATCTCGCGGCAGCCGTGGCGCACGCCACGCGCGACCATGCCCGCGCCGCCATCGCCCAGGTGCTCATCTATCCGGGCCTCGGCGGCAGGCTGGGACAGGGCTCCTACCTGACCCATGCCGACGCGCCGCTGCTGAGCGTGCGCGATATGGACTATTATCGCGACATGCGCGCCGGCGGCCGCGACATTTCCGGCGACGCTACTTTCGCGCCGTTCAATGACAAGGACTATTCCGGCCTGCCGGCGACCGTCGTCATCACCGCCGAATGCGATCCGCTGTCGGATGACGGCCGTGACTACCGCGATCGCATCAAATCTGCCGGCGGCAGAGCCGCGTGGATCAACGAGCCCGGCCTCGTGCACGGCTACCTGCGCGCGCGCCACTCGGTCGGGCGCGCCCGCTCCTCCTTCACCCGCATCGTCGAAGCCATCCGCTCGCTCGGCAAGGGCGAATGGAACCATCAACCCTGAACCAAGGAAAGAGAACGGAGCATGTCGGACGAACTCGACTTCCTGAGCCGCTGTGTCGCGACACAGCGTATCAGCCGCCGCGATTTTCTGGGCCGGGCGGCAGCACTTGGCGTGGCCGCGCCCATGGCGACACTGCTTCTTTCGGATGCCGCGCGAGCGGCAGGGCCGGTGAAGGGCGGCACGCTGAAGGCCGGCCTGGTCGGCGGTGAATCGACCGACGGGCTCGATCCGGCGGTCATCAACAATCAGGTCAAGGGCGCCTTCGCCCGCTGCTGGGGCGAGAAGCTGCTGGATGTCGCGCCCGACGGCACGCTGGTGCCGTTCCTGGCCACCGAATATGGCGCATCGAAAGACGCCAAGGTCTGGACCTTCAAGATTCGCAAGGGCGTGACCTTCCACAATGGCAAGGAACTGAGCGCCGAGGACGTGCGCGCGACGATCGAGCGCCATGCCGGCGAGGGGACCAAGTCGGGCGCGCTCGGCGTGCTGCGCGGCATCGAGACGCTGAAGGCGGATGGCGACGAGTTCGTCGTCACCCTGAAGGAGGCGAATGCCGACCTGCCCTATCTGATGACGGATTATCACCTCATCATCCAGCCGAACGGCGGCAAGGATGCACCGGAGTCCGGCGTCAGCACCGGCCCCTACAAGATCGCCGTGCACGAACCGGGCGTGCGCGAAATCGGCGAGCGCTACGACGGTTACTGGGCGCCCGACGAAAGAGGGCACGCCGAACAGGTGGAGATCACCGTCATCAACGATTCGGCCGCGCGCATGGCGGCGTTGCGCTCGAGGCAGGTTCACATGATGAACCGCGTCGAGCCCAAGGTGGTCAATCTGGTCAAGCAGCTTCCCGGCGTCACCATCCAGAGCATCACCGGCAGCGCCCACTACGTCTTTGCCATGCAGTGCATCACGCCGCCCTTCGACAACAACGACCTCAGGCTGGCATTGAAATATGCCATCGACCGGCAGGAGATGGTCGACAAGATCCTCGCCGGCTATGGCACGATCGGCAACGACATTCCGGTCAACAAGGCCTATCCGCTGTTTTCCGACGACATCGAGCAGCGCATGTTCGATCCGGACAAGGCCGCCTTCCACTACAAGAAGTCGGGACATGAAGGCCCGATCGTCATGCAGACGTCGGAGGTCGCCTTCCCCGGCGCCGTGGACGCGTCCCAACTTTTCCAGCAGAGCGCGGCGAAGGCCGGCATCACGCTGGACGTCCAGCGCGTGCCGGGCGACGGCTACTGGGCCAAGGTGTGGAACGTCGCCCCGTTCTCGGCATCCTACTGGGTCGGCCGCCCCACCCAGGACCAGCAATATTCGACCGCCTACCTCTCCAGCGCCGACTGGAACGAGACGCGGTTCCGCCGCGAGGATTTCGACAAGCTGGTGGTCGCGGCACGCGCCGAACTGGACGATGCCAAGCGCAAGGCCATGTATCGCGACATCGCAATGCTGGTGCGCGACGACGGCGGTGCCATCATCCCCGTCTTCAACGACTGGGTGGACGCGGTGTCCGACAAGGTCGGCGGCTACCGGCCCCACCCGGCCGGCGAACTCATGTCCGGCCTAGCGCTGGTGTCCTGCTGGCTTCAGGACTAATCGGGAAAAAGCTGCGGCGCGCTTCCGCAAGAAAGCGCGCCGCCGCTGTCGTCGAAGACGGTCTCAACCGGCGGCGGTCTCGTCCCAGCCGCTGATCGCCTTGACCTCGAGGAAATCGTCCAGGCCCCACTTGCCGCCCTCGCGGCCAAGGCCGGAGGCCTTGTAGCCGCCGAACGGGCTGCCATAGGGCCGGTCAGCGCCGTTGATCTGCACCATGCCGGCGCGGATGCGGCGGGCCACGCGCTGGGCCTTGGCCTTGTCCTGTGTCTGGACATAGCCGGACAGGCCGTAGGGCGTGTCGTTGGCGATGGCGATGGCCTCGTCCTCATTGTCGAAGGGGATCATGGCCAGCACCGGGCCGAAGATCTCCTCCCTGGCGATGGTCATGTCGTTGTTGACGTCGGCGAAAACCGTCGGGCGCACGTAATAGCCGCGGTTGAAGCCTTCCGGCCGGCCGAGCCCGCCGGCGATCACGCGCGCGCCCTCCTTGATGCCGGCCTCGATCAGGCCCTGCACCTTGTTGAACTGCATTTCCGACACGAGCGGGCCGATATGGTCGCCGTCCTCGGCCGGGTTGCCGACCTTGACGGTGGCGGCATAGTCGGCCGCCAGGCTGACGGCGCGGTCGTAGACGGGGCGCTCCACCAGCATGCGGGTGGGCGCGTTGCAGGACTGGCCGGTGTTCTCGAAGCAATGCGCCAGGCCGCGGGCGATGGCGTCCGGCAGGTCGGAATCGGCGAAGACGATGTTGGGCGACTTGCCGCCCAGTTCCAGCGCCACGCGCTTGATGGTGTCGGCCGCCGACTTGGACACGGCGATGCCGGCGCGCGTGGAGCCGGTGAACGACATCATGTCGATGCCGGGATGGCGCGACAGCGCCTCGCCCACCGTCGGGCCGTCGCCATTGACCATGTTGAAGACGCCGGCGGGGAAGCCGGCTTCCTCCATCATCTCGGCGAAGACGATCGACGACACCGGCGCGATCTCGGAGGGCTTCAACACCACCGTGCAGCCGGCCGCGATGGCCGGAACGACCTTCAGCGTCACCTGGTTCATCGGCCAGTTCCACGGCGTGATGAGCCCGCACACGCCGATCGGCTCGTGCACGATGCGCTCCTGCGGGTTGCGCTCGTCCAGCGCGTGCTCGAAGGTGAAGCTCTTCAGCGAGCGGATGAACGCCTTGATGTGGCCGGCGCCGCAGGCGGCCTGGGCTTCCATGGCCAGCTTGATCGGCGCGCCCATCTCATCGGAGATCGCCTTGGCCATGTCGTCCATGCGCCGCGTGTAGACGGCAAGCAGGCGCTCCAGCGCCGCCAGCCGCTCCTCGCGGCTGGTAGCGGCCCAGCCGTCGAAAGCGCGCCGCGCGGCCGCCACCGCCTTGTCGACATCGGCGGCCGAGCCCAGCGAGATCACCGCGAAGGGCTGCTCGTCGGCCGGGTTGATGACCTCCAGTTCCTTCGGCGTCACCGGAGCGGTCCATTTTCCGTCAATGAAGAAATCCGTCTTGCGCAACATCGTCTTTTCCTTTCCGGGCTCCGGTCCGGCCCTCTGCCGATCATGCCTTCCGCTGAAGTTGTATCGTCCCGCCCGCGCCGGCTCAAGCCGCAGCCCGGCCGCCGCATGGGGCCAGCCGCGAAAGGCAGCATCCGCCATCGGATGCCAGTAGCGTTTTTTTGATCGTTTCGGTTGACGCAGCGTGCACGACGCTGTGAACGCCGGCTAAGTATCCTGGAGGAAACCGGGCCAGGACGCAATCACGCAAGCCATTGAATTCTCGTATTTTATTCATCGAATAGGAAAAACGCGCGCGGCTTCAACCCCTCGATTCTTGGACCAGGCGGAACAATATCGTGATTAGCAATTGGAGGGCGGCGCACCCAAATCACCGTTGTCCGATCGACGCGATCCTCCCAAGGCGCCGGGGACGGACGAGACAGACATTGAAGAATTTGGAGTACGAAAATGAAAACGATCGCTCTTACCGCCGCCGCCCTGCTCGTTGCCGCCGGTGGCGCCTTCGCACACGGCAGCGACCATTACGGCTCGCAGGATACCCTCCCCCAGGCCAGCACGACAGACAGCGGCTACACGTCCTCGATCGTGCGCAAGCACGTGACGAAGACGCATGAGGACAACGCCCAGAACCGGGCGACCAACAAGATCCAGCCGCAGTTCGAGCACTGATCGACAGCGGCATTCGCAGTCCCAAAGCGGCGGGCTTGTCCCGCCGCTTTTATTTTCGGCCGGCCCGGGAACAGGACGCGGCTCAGGCCGCCTCGGCCGCCGCCTCGCGGCCGAGGAAGGAACGCCCCTCGCCGTCGAACATGTGCAGGTCGCGCGGCTCGGCCGCAAGGCGCAGCATGGCGCCGCGCCTGATCTCGGCATTGCCCGGCAGCTTCGCCACCAGCGGCTCGCCACCGCGGCCGGTGTCGACATAGACGAGTTGCACCTCGCCCAGTTGCTCGACATAGTCGGCCCTGCCTTCGAACAGATGGTCGGCGCCGGTCGCGATCGCCAGGTCCTCCGGCCGCACGCCGAAGGTCACCGCCCCGCCCTGCGCGCCAGCCGGCGTGGCGATCGGCACCGTCGTCCTGCGGCCGCCGGAATGGCTCAGAAGCGTGGCTGTGCCGGCCTTCTCCACCGTCGCCGGCAGGACGTTCATGGCCGGCGAGCCGATGAACTGCGCCACGAACAGGTTGCCCGGCTTCTTGTAGAGTTCCATCGGCGTGCCGATCTGCTCGACATTGCCGTCCTTCAGCACGACGATGCGGTCCGCCAACGTCATCGCCTCGACCTGGTCGTGGGTGACGTAGATCATCGTCGTGGCCGGCATGGTCTCCTTCAGCTTGGCGATCTCGATGCGGGTGGCCACGCGCAGCGCGGCATCGAGGTTCGACAGCGGCTCGTCGAACAGGAAGACCTTCGGGTTGCGCACGATGGCGCGGCCGATGGCCACGCGCTGGCGCTGGCCGCCCGACATGGCGCGCGGCAGCCGGTCGAGATATTTCGTCAATTGCAGGATCTCGGCCGCCTGCCGCACCCGCCGGTCGATCTCGGCCTTGCTCTCGCGCGCGATCCGCATGCCGAAGGCCATGTTGTCGTAGACGGTCATGTGCGGATAGAGCGCGTAGGACTGGAACACCATGGCGATGCCGCGCCGGGAGGGCGGCACGTCGTTGACCACCTCGCCATCAATCTTCAGTTCGCCCGAGGTGATGTCCTCCAGCCCGGCGATGGTGCGCAGCAGCGTGGACTTGCCGCAGCCGGAAGGGCCTACGAAGACGATGAACTCGCCCGATTTGATGTCGAGGTCGATTCCATGGAGAACATGCACGTTGCCGTAGGACTTCTTCACCTGTCGAAGCGTCAGCTCGGCCATGATTTTTCTCCCCCTTTGATTTTCCCCTGTCCGTTTCAGGCGACCCGCCCGAACCAGGCCCCGTAGCCGGCCAGCCGCAACGGCCCCGCGCCCGACTGGCCGGAGAAGCCGTGGCCATCATGCGGCTGCAAGCGGCCGGCGCCAAGCTCCAGTTCGGCCGGCCGGCTGCCGAGATTGAAGGCACAGACGATGCGCTCGTTGCCCTCGCGCCGCGAAAACGCCACCACGTCGCCGTCGCCGGCGATGAATTCGATGTCGCCCTTGGCCAGCGCCGGATGGTTGCGGCGGAAGGCGAGGAAGCGGCGATAGTGCTCCAGCAAGGAGCCGGCATCGCCCTGCTGGCCGTCGACGGCCCGCGCCAGATGCTCGCGCGGCACCGGCAGCCACGGCTTGGCATCCGAGAAACCGCCATTCTCGGCATGCGCGTCCCACACCATCGGCGTGCGGCAGCCGTCGCGGCCCTTGAATTCGGGCCAGAAGCGGATGCCGTAGGGGTCGCGCAGGTCCTCGAAGGCGAGGTTTGCTTCGGTGAGGCCCAGTTCCTCGCCCTGATAGATGCAGACCGAGCCGCGCAGCGACATCAGCAGCGCCGAGACCACCTTGAGATAGGCCGTCGGGTCGGCCTCGCCCGCCGCCCAGCGGGTGGCGTGGCGCACCACGTCGTGGTTGGAGAAGGCCCAGCACGACCAGCCGTCGGCGGCCACCTTGCCGAACTCCTCCAGCACGGCGCGCACCTTGGCGGCGCTGATCTTCTCGGGCGCCAGGAAGTCGAAGGCGTAGCACATCTGCACGCGCTTGCCGTCTTCCGTATAGGCGGCCACCACTTCCAGCGCGCGCTGGGAATCGCCCACCTCGCCCACCGCCGCGGCGGCCGGATATTCGTCGAGCAGGGCGCGGAACCGCTCCAGGAACGCCAGGTTCTCGGGGCGGCTCTTGTCGTAGAGATGATCCTGGTAGTTGTAGGGGTTCACCGCCGGCGCGGTCTGGTCGTTGCGCTCGGCCGGCGGCAGGGGCGGATTGTCCTCCAGCCCCTGCGAATGGAAATAGAAATTGATGGTGTCGAGGCGGAAGCCGTCCACCCCGCGCTCCAGCCAGAAGCGGGTGGCGTCGAGCAGCGCGTCCTGCACGTCTCGATTGTGGAAATTGAGGTCCGGCTGTTCGGCCAGGAAATTGTGCAGGTAGTATTGCTGGCGGCGCGTGTCCCATTGCCAGGCGGAGCCGCCGAAGATGGACAGCCAGTTGTTGGGCGGGGTGCCGTCGGGCTTCGCGTCGGCCCAGACATACCAGCCAGCCTTCGGATTGCTCCGGCTCGACCGGCTCTCGACGAACCATGGATGGCTGTCCGCCGTGTGCGACAGCACGACGTCGATCATCACCTTCAGGCCCAGCCGGTGCGCCTCGGCCACCAGCGCGTCGAAATCGGCAAGCCGCCCGAACATCGGGTCGACGTCGCAATAGTCGCTCACGTCGTAGCCGAAATCCTTCATCGGCGACTTGAAGAAGGGCGAGATCCAGATGGCATCCACCCCGAGCGAAGCGACGTAGCCGAGCCTTCGGGTTATGCCCTTCAGGTCGCCGATGCCGTCGCCGTCGCTGTCCTGGTAGCTGCGCGGATAGATCTGGTAGATCACCGCCCCGCGCCACCAGTCGCGGTCGACGGCCGCTGCCGGGTTTTCGATTTTCCTTGCCGACTGCATGAAGCCTCAGCCTCCCTTTACCGACCCCGCCAGCAGCCCGCGCACAAAATAGCGCTGCAGCGAGAAGAACACGACCAGCGGCACCAATATGGTGACGAAGGCCGAAGTGGTGAGGATTTCCCAGTCGCCGCCGCGCGAGCCGAGAAGCGCGTTGAGCTTGGCGGTGAGCACGATCTGGTCGACCTCGGTGCCCAGGAAAACCATCGCCACCAGCAGATCGTTCCACACCCACAGGAACTGGAAGATGGCGAAGGACGCCAGCACCGGGAACGACAGCGGCAGCACGATCTTGACGAAGATCTCGAAGTCGCTGGCGCCGTCGATGCGCGCCGATTCCATGATCTCGCGCGGCAGGCCGGCGATGTAGGAGCGCAAGAGGTAGATGGCGAAGGGCAGGCCGAAGCCGGTATGCGCCAGCCAGATGCCGAGATAGGTCTTGGACGGCACGCCGAAGAAGGTGCCGACGCCGTTGTAGAGCTTGAGCAGCGGGATCAGCGACATCTGCAGCGGCACGACCAGCAGGCCGATGACGGTGGCGATCAGCAGCGCGCGGCCGGGAAAGCGCATCCACGCCAGCGCATAGGCGGCGAAGGCGGCGATCAGGATGGGGATGACCGTGGCCGGGATCGTCACCGTCAGCGAGTTCAGGAAGGAGCGGCCGATGCCTTCCGAGTTCAGCACGGCGTGGTAATTGTCGGTGGTGAATTTCGGCGGCGAGGACGCCGCGAAATAGACCCGCCGGCCGCGTTCGCCCTCGAAGGGCGCCGGCGAGACCATGACGTAGGAGCCGTCCTGGTTCACCTGGAGAGTGACGCCCTTGCCCAGGTCGGCCGTCTCGCCGGGCCGGTATTGGGAAGGTTCCTGCGCGCGCGTGCCGAAGGCGGTGAGCGTGCGGGCATCGCCTTCGTCGAAGAGATTGCCGGCGATGCGGTACGTGCCGTCCTCACCGACCTGGTCTGCGGCGGTGCCGAGGCGCCCGGCCTCGGTGCGGGTGGAACTGGTCAGCGCCGTCCACCAGCCGGAGGCCACGATCTGGTCCTTGTCGCGCAGCGAGGAGACCAGGATGCCGAGCGTGGGGATGGTCCACAGCGCCACGAAGACGAACACGGCCAGATGCACGCCGAAACGGCCGAAGAAGGATTTTTTCGCCGCGCCGGCTCTTTTCGGGACAGCCATGTCAGCGCCCTCCCGCTTCGCGGTTGGCCTGGCGGATGTTCCAGACCATGATGGGGATGACGGCCAGCATGATGACGATGGCGATGGTGGCGCCGCGGCCGAAATCGCCGCCGCCGCGGAACATCCAGTCGAACATCAAATTGGCCAGCACCTGGCTGTTCCACTGGCCGTTGGTCATGGTCAGCACGATGTCGAACACCTTCAGCACCAGAATGGTGATGGTGGTCCACACCACCGCGATGGTGCCCCAGATCTGCGGGATCATGATCTTCCAGAAGATCTGGAACGGATTGGCGCCATCGATGACGGCCGCCTCGATCGTCTCTTCCGGAATGCCGCGCAGGGCCGAAGACAGGATGACCATGGCAAAGCCGGTCTGGATCCAGACCAGGATGACCATGAGGAAGAAATTGTTCCAGAAGGGCAGCGAGATCCACACCTGCGGCGTGCCGCCGAAATATTGCACGATGGCGTTGAGAATGCCGATCTGGGTCTGGCCGGCACCCTTGTATTCGTAGATGAACTTCCAGATGACGCTGGCGCCGACGAAGGAGATGGCCAGCGGCAGGAAGATCAGGCTCTTGGCGACGGTGCCCCACCAGATGCGGTCGGTGAGCACGGCGATCACCAAACCGAGGAAGGTGCAGGCCGCCGGCACCACGGCCAGCCACAGCACGTTGTTGAGGATGGAGTTGCGGAACTCGCGGTCGCCGAGCGCCCACTGGTAGTTGGCGAAGCCGACGAAGGCGGTGCCGCCACGGTCCATGAAGGACAGCCGCAGCGTCTCAACCACCGGATAGATCAGGTAGATGACGAGGATGAGAAGCGCCGGGCCGACGAACAGCCAGGGCCGGATCATGCCCTGCCGGCGCAGATTGTCCACCGCAGCCATGCCGGAGACGCCGCGGGCGGGAAAGACGAGGTCGAGCAGCCGGTTGGCGCCCCAGAAATAGGCGACGCAGCCGCCGACCCCCACGACGATGACGAGAATGGCCGAGAAAATCTGGGCTGCCATGGCGTTCCCCGTTCGATCGATGACCCTTCCAAAGTTTCTATCGTGCGTCCTTCGAGCCTCGAAGGACGCACGGCAGTGAGACGGCGACAGGCCGGGCGGGGCCTCCCGGCCCCCCTATTTGATCGCGTCCCAGCTCTTCTGGATGTCGGCGGCCACCGCTTCCGGCGACTTGCCGCCGACGAGGTCGACCATGCCGGTCCAGAAAGCGCCCGCGCCGATCTTGCCCGGCATCATGTCGGAGCCGTCGAAGCGGAAGGTGGTGGCGGTGGTGAGGATCTCGCCCTGCTTCTTCAGCGCGTCGTTGGCGTAGGCGTCCTGGTTGACCGTCTTCAGCGGGGTCAGCAGACCCGACTGCGCCATCCATATCTCATGCGCCAGCGGCATCTCCAGGAAGTTGATGAATTCGCGCGCGGCCTTGGAGTCCTTGGTGATCATGGCGAAGGTGCCGGCGCCCAGCACCGGCTTGCCGAGATCGGGCTTGGAGGCCATGGCCGGGAGGTAGAAGAAATCGGCGTCGGTGCCCAGCTTCGTGCCCTCGGGGAAGAAGGAGGAGATGAAGGACGCCTGCCGGTGCATGTAGCATTTGGGCGGAACCGTGAAGAGGCCCTTGGGGCTGTCGCGGAAGTCGGTGGCCGCCACGGCCGCGTGGCCGCCGTCGACATATTTGTCGTTGGTGGCGATGTCCGCGAACACCTTCAGCGCGCCCACCACGGCCGGGTCGTCGAAGGCGATCTCGTTGGTCACCCATTTGTCATAGACGTCCGGGGCCTGGGTGCGCAGCATGATGTCTTCCACCCAGTCGGTGGCCGGCCAGCCGGTGGCGCCGCCCGAGCCCAGCCCGATGCACCAGGGCGTGCCGCCATCGGCGACGATCCGGTCCGACAGCTTCATCATGTCTTCCCAGGTCGTCGGCACCTCGTAGCCGGCCTCCTCGAAATTGTCGGGCGAATACCACACCAGCGACTTCAGGTCGGCCTTGTAGGGAAAGGCGAAGAACTGCTTCTTGCCGTCCTTGTCCGTATAGGTGCCGAGGTCGACCCAGGACTGGCCGGCGCCGTAGTTCTCCTTCACGTAGGCAGCGACGTCGTCGCCCAGCGGCGTGAGCAGGCCTTTCGTCGCCAGGTCCTGGATCAGGCCGGGCTGCGGCAGGATGGCCACGTTGGGCGGGCTGCCGGCCTGCGTGTCGATGACGATCTGCTGCTCGTAGTTCTCGGAAGAGGAATATTTGATCTCGGCGCCGGTGGCCTCCTGGAAATATTCCAGCACGGTGCGCACCAGCGCCTCGTCCTCGCCGCGCCACGGCCCGAAAATCGACAGCGTCTCGCCCTTCAGGTCGACCTTTTTGAGCGCCTCGTAATTGTCCCAGTGGAAGCGGGCGTCCTCGCCCGGCTTGAACTTCAGCTCCGCCTGCGCGGGCACGCCGAGCGTCAGGGCGGCAATGGCTGCGCCCAGCAAAAGCATCTTCTTCATTCGCGTCCTCCCGATGATGGCTCCCCCCCGGGACCGCTTTTCGGATCGTTCCCCGGACGGAACTTCGCTTGACGGAACCTCCATTCCGCCGCCGGCATCGCCCCGGCCCTGCCCCGGCACCGATCCTGCCCCGGCAAGGCGAAATCCGCAACATTGCGCGGATATCTTCAAAGCGCTTTGGCCGTACGCATCTCGCCATCGTCTCCCGAAAGAGTCAAGAGGGCCACATATAAATCGATTGAAATCAGCAATGGACCTTTGCGGACGTGCATTGCAGCAAGGATTTTTGGCAACGCAGCAGAATCCGGGACTTCAAAGCGGCGCCGGCCCCGCCTATCCTGCCATGGGAACGCCGCGCCGCGGCCAAGGTTGCGGGTGGAGATTTGAAAGCGCTTTGGAAGCCTGGAGGCCGCATTGAACCTCAAGCAGCTCTCGCGCATGCTGGAGCTTTCGCAGACCACCGTGAGCCGGGCCCTGAACGGCTATCCGGAGGTGAGCGAGGAGACGCGCCGGCGCGTGGTGGACGCCGCCAAGCGCCATGGTTACCGGCCCAACCCGAGCGCGCGGCGACTGGCGACGGGCAAGTCCGGCATGATCGGCTATGTGCTGCCGACCGGGGCGGCGGTCGACATCGACCCGCATTTCGTGGAGTTCCTTTCCGGGCTCGGCGACTATGCCCGCGGCCACGAGTTGGACCTGGTGCTTTCGCCCGCCGACGCGGACGACCAGGAGACCACCTATCGCCGCATCGTCGCCAACCGGCAGGTGGATGCCGTCTACATCTCCTCGCCGCGCCCCAGCGACCGGCGCGTGGCGCTGCTGGCCGCGCTCGGCCTGCCCTTCATCGTGCACGGGCGCAGCGAAGGGCTGGATCTCGACTATCCCTTCATCGACATCGACAATGAAGGCGCCTTCCACGAGGCGACGCGGCTTCTGGTGCAGCTCGGCCACCGCCGCATCGGTCTCATCAACGGCGACACGCGCGAGACCTTCGCCATCCATCGCGAGCGCGGCATGCGCCGGGCGCTGACGGGCGCCGGGCTGGCGCTGGAGGCGCGCCACGCCGCCTCCGCCGCCATGACTGAGGAGAACGGCTACCGCGCGGCCCGGCAGTTGCTGGAGGGCGAGGCCGCGCCCACCGCCATCCTGTGCTCCAGCCTCATCATGTCGCTGGGCGTGGTGCGGGCGGTGCGCGAACTCGGCCTTTCCGTACCCGGCGACCTGTCGCTGATCGCCCATGACGACGTCTTTCCATGGCTGAAGCCCGAAAGCTTCCCGGTGCCCCTTTCCACCACGCGCTCCTCGATCCGGCTGGCCGGCGCGCGCGTGGCCGAGCGGCTGGCGGCGCGCATCGCCGGGCTGGAGGACGGCGCGCGCGGCGAGGTCTGGCCGGTCGACCTGGTGGTGCGCGGCTCCATCGCCGGAGTGAAATAAAGCGTGAAATAGACGTAGCGGGGCCGCGAAAGGCACGGCTCGCTCCGCTCGCTTTTTCCACCTCCGCTCTCCAGCGATTCCGGTGCCCATGCTCTTCCCTTTCGAGCCGGAGAGGGGCAGGCAGCGCCGCCCTCCCGACAAAAAGTTCTTGCTTTGTTCCAGAGAACAAAATAGGAATAATTTCATGGGAACAGCGATTCGACAGCCTGCGGACAGCCCCTTCGAGAGGGCCAAGATGGAGCAGATCGTGCGTGCGGACATCGCCGCCTTCGGCGCCGGGCGCGCCGAGATGGCCAATGCCATGATCGAGCAGAGCGGCGTGCGGGTGCGGCCCGAGCGCAACCGCGGCCGCTCGGCCGGCATCAATCCCTCCGGCCGCTTCGAGCCGGTGACGCGGCATGCCTTCGACGACGGCTGGGATTCCATCGAGGACCTGCCGCCCTTCCGCACCGAGGTGCAGGTGGAGAAGCCGCGCACCATCATCACCCGCAACGATTCGCCCGACATCTCCTTCGACCGCTCGATCAACCCCTATCGCGGCTGCGAGCATGGCTGCGTCTACTGCTTCGCGCGGCCGAGCCACAGCTACATGGGCCTGTCGCCGGGGCTGGATTTCGAATCGAAGCTGTTCGCCAAGCCGGACGCCGCCCGCCTGCTGGACAAGGAACTGTCGAAGCCGGGCTACCAGCCGCGCACCATCGCCATCGGCACCAACACCGATCCCTACCAGCCGGTGGAGCGGCAATGGCACATCATGCGCGAGATCCTGGAGGTGCTGGAGGCGCGCGGCCATCCGGTCGGCATCGTCACCAAGTCGGCGCTGGTGGTGCGCGACATCGACATATTGGCGCGCATGGCCGAGCGGGGGCTGGCCAAGGTGGCGCTTTCGGTGACGACGATCGACCGCATGCTGGCACGCACCATGGAGCCGCGCGCCTCCACCCCGGCGAAGCGGCTGGAGGCGATCCGGCAATTGTCGGAAGCCGGCATCCCCGCCTCGGTGATGGTGGCGCCGATCGTGCCGGGGCTGAACGACCAGGAGATGGAGCGCATCCTCGATTCGGCCAGCGCGGCCGGTGCGCGCGAGGCCGGCTACGTGCTGCTGCGCCTGCCGCTGGAGGTGGCGCCCATCTTCAAGGACTGGCTGCTGCGGCACTATCCCGACCGCTACCGGCACGTCATGTCGCTGATCCGCTCCATGCGCGACGGCAAGGACTACGATTCGGAATGGGGCAAGCGCATGAAGGGCAGCGGCCCCTATGCCTGGCAGATCGGCCGGCGCTTCGAGATCGCGGCCAAGCGGCTCGGCCTCAACACCGTGCGGCGCCGGCTGCGGACCGACCATTTCGTCCCGGCCGCGCGCCAGTATGAGCAGTTGACGCTGCTTTAGAGCAATTCCAGCAGAAGTGCGAAGCGGTTTTGCGTTCGGAATTGCATCAAAACAAAGGGTTGGGGCAGTTCCGCGATTCGGAGAAAGCGGAAATGCCGCAAACCGGTCATGCGGCCGCCCGGGCCGAGTGAAACCTTCAAGACCCCGTCCGGCCCTCGTCCCCCGGCCGTCGACGGCGCCCGCGACCCGACGCCCCACCGGCTCGCCGGGCCTTGCGGAGAATCGGGGCCGGTGCGAATCTCGCCGCCATGGTTCGCGCCCGCTCCGATTCTCCGCTCCTCTTCGAGATCGTCGAAAAGCCCGACTTCTCCGTCGAGACGAAGGCCATGGCCGCCGGGCAATGGCCGGTGGCCGGCATGGACGAGGCCGGGCGCGGGCCGCTGGCCGGGCCGGTCACCGCGGCCGCCGTGGTGCTGGACCCCGAAAACATCCCCGAGGGGCTGGACGATTCGAAGCGGCTGACTTTCGAGCAGCGCGAAGCGCTGTTCGACAGGATACTCGCCAGCGCGCTCGGCGTGTCCATGGCTTCGATCTCGGCCGAGGGCATCGACGCCTCCAACATCCTGCGCGCCAGCCTGGAAGCGATGCGGCGGGCGCTGTGCGGCCTGCCGCTGCGGCCGAAACTGGCGCTGGCCGACGGCCGCGACGTGCCGCCGGGCCTGCCCTGCGAGGGCCGCGCGCTGGTCAGGGGCGACCAGCGCTCGCAGTCGATCGCCGCCGCCTCGATCGTGGCCAAGGTCATGCGCGACCGCATGATGGCCGATTGCGGCCGCCGCCACGTCCATTACGGCTTCGAACTGCATATGGGCTACGCCACCGCACGCCACCGCACGGCCATCGAGATCCACGGCCCGGTGGCGCGGCTGCACCGCACCTCCTTCGCGCCCTTCCGGCTGGGCGTGGTCGAGGTGGTGGAGGACTGAGCGCACCGGCTCGGTTTCCAAGGCCGGATATCAAGCCGTGCGGGCAGCGGCACAGTCCGGCCCTCAGGCCGGAAACGGATGGCGGACGGCAACCTTTCAAGCTCAACTGATCGCCTGTGTCCCTTTGGCCGCGGAGTGATCCCGATGCACGCATTGCTGCTTTTCAACGCCCTTTGCGCGTCGCGCGGAGACGGGCTTCTGCCCGAACTGGTCGCGTTGCTGGAACGTCCCCCCGCCAGCGTCGAGGCAAGCCGGGACGTCGCCGAGTTGATCCACGAGCATGCCGCCCGCGGGCGCGAATGCCCCTCTGCGTCCCGGCAGCGCCTTCCCGCATCTTGACGCCGTGCCCTGCCGTGCCGCATTGCTCGGCGATGCGCGCCAACTACAAGATGCAGCGGCTGTTCGTGCCGCACGCCCTCGCCGCCGATGCGGAGATCGAGGCCGACCCGCAGCAGAGCCATTACCTGACCCATGTGCTGCGGCTTGCCGAGGGCGCGCGGGTGCTCGTCTTCAACGGCCGCGACGGCGAATGGTCGGCGGCCATCTCGGCACGCGGGAAGAAAGCGGTACGGCTGGCGGTGCTGGAACTGCAGCGGCCGCAGCCGCCCCTGCCAGACCTGATCTATTGCTTCGCGCCGCTGAAGCAGGGCCGGCTCGACTATATGGTGCAGAAGGCGGTGGAGATGGGTGCCGGCGTGCTGCAGCCGGTCGTCACCCGGCACACGCAGGTGGCGAAGCCCGGCCTCGAGCGCCTTCGCGCCAATGCGGTCGAGGCGGCCGAGCAGTGCGGCATCCTGGCCGTGCCGGAATTGCGCGAGGCGCAGAAGCTCGACCGGCTGCTGGCCGGCTGGAAGCGGGACCGGCGGCTGGTGTTCTGCGACGAGGACGCGTCCACCGACAACCCGCTGCCGGGGCTTCTGGCGATCGCCGAGAGGAAACTTGCCCTGCTGGTCGGGCCGGAAGGCGGCTTTTCCGACGACGAGCGTGCCATGCTGCGGGCGCTGCCCTTCGTCACCGCCATTCCGCTGGGGCCGCGCATCCTGCGCGCCGACACGGCGGCCGTGGCGGCGCTGGCCGTGATGCAGGCCACCATCGGCGACTGGTCGCGCCACGCATAGATATTCGCAAGGCACGGCCCCTGCGCCCCGCTTCCCGAGGTCTTCGACAATGGCCAGACGGGATGAAAACCGGGCGTGGCGCGGAAGAGGCGCGGCCGTTTAACATTCGCTGATGGCCTGGTCAGGATTTTTTGCTTGATCGGACCAACCCATATGTCCAAGTAGCGCGGCAATTTTCCGGCCCATCGACAAGGGGTTCACATGGCACGCGACACGACGGACTTCCGCCCCATCGAGGGCATCGACGAGCTTGTCGCGTGGCTGGCCGAAGGCAACAAGCCGCGCGGGAAATGGCGCATCGGCACCGAGCACGAGAAATTCCCCTTCTATGTCGACGGGCACGGGCCTGTGCCCTATGGCGGCGAGCGCGGCATCCGCGCCATCCTGGAAGGCATGCAGGAAAAGCTCGGCTGGGACCCGATCATCGACGACGGCCGCATCATCGGCCTGGTGGAGCCGACCGGCCAGGGCGCGATCAGCCTGGAGCCGGGCGGGCAGTTCGAGCTTTCGGGTGCGCCGGTGGAAACCATCCACCAGACCTGCCGCGAGGGCAACGCGCATCTGGCGCAGGTGCGCGAGATCGCCGAGCCGCTCGGCATCCGCTTTCTCGGCCTCGGCGGCAGCCCGAAATGGACGCTGGCCGAAACGCCGAAGATGCCGAAATCGCGCTACGAGATCATGACGCGCTACATGCCCAAGGTCGGCGCCAAGGGCCTCGACATGATGTACCGCACCTGCACCATCCAGGTGAATCTCGACTTCGAGAGCGAGGCGGACATGCGCCGCAAGATGCAGGTTTCGCTGAAGCTGCAGCCGCTGGCCACCGCGCTGTTCGCCAATTCGCCCTTCACCGACGGGCGGCCGAACGGCTTCCAGAGCTGGCGCGGCGACATCTGGCGCGACACCGACAACCAGCGCTCCGGCCTGCTCGAATTCTGCTTCTCGCCCGAATTCGGCTTTGCCGACTATGTCGAATGGGCGCTGGACGTGCCGATGTATTTCGTCATCCGCGACGGCCGCTACCACGACATGACGCATATCACCTTCCGCCAGTTCATGGCGGGGGCGGCGCGCAACGAGGTGCCCGACGGCATGCCGACGATCGGCGACTGGGCCAATCACCTGTCCACGCTGTTTCCCGACGTGCGGCTGAAGCGCTTCCTGGAGATGCGCGGCGCCGACGGCGGCCCGTGGCGGCGCATCTGCGCGCTGCCGGCCTTCTGGGTGGGGCTGCTTTACGACGAAGCCGCGCTCGCCGATGCCGAGACGCTGACGGCCGACTGGACCTATGCGGAGGTTCTGGCCATGCGCGACGCCGTGCCCGAGCAGGCGATCGCAACCCCCTTCCGCACCACCGCGCTGCGCGAGGTGGCGCGCGAGGTGCTGGCGATCTCGCGCCAGGGGCTGAAGCGGCGCGCCAGGTTGAACCGCGACGGCTACGACGAGACCTCCTTCCTCAACACGCTGGACGAGGTGGTGGCGCGCGGCACCACCAGCGCGGAGGAGATGCTTTCGGCCTATCACACGCGCTGGGGCGGCTCGATCGAGCCGGTGTTCATGGAGTATGCCTACTAAGAAGCCTGCGCGAGGGCACGAAAAGCGGCTTCTATCGGCGGTGGAAAGGTTTTAGGCTCGTGGCAACGAGTTTTCGAGGAGGAGAAAAGATGCTTCCCTTGTTCGACATGCTGGCCCAGGCCCAGAACGGCCAGGGCATCGAGGCGCTGGCCAGGCAGTTCAACTTGTCCCAGCAGCAGGCGCAGGCGGCGGTGGAGGCGCTGCTGCCGGCCTTTTCGCAGGGGTTGAAGCGCAACACCGCCGACCCCTACGGCATCGGCGCCTTCATGAGCGCGATCGCGAGCGGCAACCACGCCGGATATTTCGAGGACGCCGCCCGGGCCTTCGCCCCGCAGGGCGTGGACGAGGGCAACGGCATTCTCGGCCACCTGTTCGGCTCCAAGGATGTGTCGCGGGCCGTGGCCGCGCAGGCCGCCCAGGCCACCGGCCTCGGCCAGCAATTGTTGCAGCAGATGCTGCCGGTGATCGCCTCCATGCTCATGGGCGGGCTGGCGAAACAGGCCACCGGCCAGTCTCCCCGCCAGTCCGCCGGCGCGCCGGGCCAGGCGACGGGCGGCTTCGGCGCCGACAATCCGTTCGGCCAGATCCTGGCGGAGATGATGAAACAGGCCGGTGGCGCTGCGGCGGGCGCACCGCAACGGCAGCCGCAGAATCCGTTGGGCGACAATCCGTGGGGCAAGATGCTCGAGCAGATGCTGGGCGGCGGCCAGCAGGCGGACGACGCGCCGCCCGCCGGGCCGCAGCCGAGCCCCGGCAAGCCGGCGGCGAAGAACCCTTACGACGATTTCTTCGGCAAGATGTTCGAGACCGGCCGCCAGCAGCGCGACGACTACCAGAAGGGCGTGGAATCCATCTTCGACCAGTTCATCAAGGGCATGGACCGCAGCCGCTAGGCGGCACTGCCGGCAAGCTCGTTCTGCCGGCATGACGGAAACCCTCGCCGCATCTCATCCACGGCCTGCCGGACCCGCATATAATCGCAAGCCTGTTGCCGCCATCGACGAGGCCGAAAGAAATGTCGGACAGACTTGAATATCCGGTCATCAGCGGACCGCTATCCACAGAGGACGGCGGGGGATTTTCCGAACAAAAAGCCCGGCCCCCGAAGGGACCGGGCAGGAATGCAGGCGGCCGGTGGGAAGCCGGCTGGGGTGGGGGGAGCCTGCAGTTGAACCCGTGCGGCGCCGCTGCTCAGCACGTCCTGGCGGGTACGCCGACGCCGCAGCGCATGCGTTCGGCGGCGATCGCGCCCAGCCTTTGCGTCGGATCGGCGCCAAAGGGCAGCGCGGCGAAGCTCAGGTCGGCGCGGGTGAGCCCGATGTCGGCAAGCTGGGCGTCGGTCATCTCGCCGAGGCAGTTGAAGGCGCGGCGATTCTTCCAGTTGCGGTAGAAACCGGCGGCCGCGGCAAGCACGCGCGTCGCAACGGCCGGGCGCAGGGTGATGCGGGGGCTTCCGGAAGCGAGATTGCAGGTGGCCATTGTCCGTCTCCTCGTCGTGGTGAAGCGCGGACACGGCACGGCCGCCGCCGGGAACGCGGCGGGTTTTCGGCTCGTGTCTGCCGGCTTCATGTGGACGGGGCGGTTTTGGCACCGGCGGATTGATTAATCCAACGAATGTTTCTAATCTTTGACATCAAAACTGATGATGGATTGCGGCGATGAAGGCTCCCCTCGACCTCGACCAGTTGCAAACATTCGTCTCGATCGCCGATACCGGTTCGTTCACCCGCGCGGCCGAGGAGGTGCACCGCACCCAGTCGGCGGTTTCCATGCAGATGCGGCGGCTGGAAGAGCGCATCGGCAAGCCGCTGTTCGAAAAGGACGGCCGGCTGAACAAGCTGACCGAAGAGGGCGAGCGGCTGCTCTCCTACGCGCGGCGGCTGCTCTACCTCAACCGCGAGACGCTGGCCGCCTTCGACGACAACCGGCTGGAAGGCACCATCCGCATCGGCACGCCCGACGACTATGCCGATCGCTTCCTGCCCGAGATCATGGCGCGTTTCGCCCGCTCCAACCCGCGGGTGGAACTCACCGTCATCTGCGAGCCGACGCCGGGCCTGGTCGAGCACATCAAGCGCGGCAACCTCGACATCGCGCTGGTCACCCACAACGACGCGCGGGCGCAATCGGAGGTGGTGCGGCGCGAGCCGCTCCTGTGGGTCTCCTCGCAGAACCACGCCACCCACGAGGAGGCGGTGCTGCCCATGGCCTTCGGCCGCCCGAATTGCGTGTGGCGGCGCGCCGCCTGCGACGTGCTGGACCGCCAGAACCGCGACTACCGGGTGCTGTTCTCGTCCTTCTCGGCCACGGTGATCGCGGCGGCCGTTCTTTCGGGGCTTGCCATCTCGGTGCTGCCCGAATGCGCGCTGCGGCCCGGCATGCGGGTGCTGGGCGAGGCCGACGGCTTCGGCCCCCTGCCCGACTGCCGCATCGGCATCATGCGCGGCCAGACAAGCCAGCCGGAACTGGTGGACGCGCTGGCCCGCCACATCTGCGAGAGCCTGGACAACATCACCGTGCCGGCTTCGGAGGAAGGCGGCAGCTTCGACTTCGCCGGACTGGCCTATGCACGCATGAAGCGCACCAGGCCGAGCCAGATCATGCCCGGCTGGTGAAACCCGCCTGGCGTTGTTACGGTTTGCCGGCGCGGATGACCAGCACGTTGCCGATGGCCACGAAGACAAGCCCAGCGAGGGCGAAGGTGGTCCACTGGTAGCCCTCCAGCGCGGTCGAGAGCAGAAGCGCGAAGATGGGGAACAGCACCGTCGCGTAGCCGGCGCGCGCCGGGCCGATGCGTGAAAGCAGCGTCAGGTAGGCCGAGAACGCGACGACCGGCCAGGAACAGCAGCGAGCCGAGATAGGAAATCGTCGGCTCGATGATGAACGGCCGCCCGAGCAGCACGGCGAGCAGCGCCGACCACAACGTCCCATAGACCATGCCCCAGGCGCTCATCGGAATCAGCGGCAGCCCCTTGCGCAGGCCGGCGGCGGAAATCTGGTTGCCGAGGCAGAAGCACAGCGTTCCGGCAACGCACAGGGCCAGCCCGATCATGGTGCCGCCCGACAGGCCGTGCGCGGTGATCTCGGGCGCGAACATCAGGGCGATGCCGCAAAAGCCGAGGATGCCGCCGGCGAGCACCCGCGGCGACGGCCGCTCGCGCAGGACAAGTGCCGCAAGCATGATGTTGACCACCGAAGCCAGCGAAAACACCACCGACAGCAGCCCGCTGACCAGATAGCCGGCGCCATAGTAGAAGAACAGGAAGTTGGACGAGAACATCAGGACGCCAAGCGCGGCGAAGCGGATGTGATCCCTGAGGGGAAAGCGGATGCGCCGCTTCGAAACGACCACCCAGGCCAGCATCAACACCGTGGCGATGGCGAAGCGCCAGACCAGGTTGACCTCGTTGGGCACTGTGCCGACCTGCAGCCGGATCGCGAACCACGACGCGCTCCAGGCAATCACCGTCAGCGCATAAAGCCCGTAGTCGCGCGGCCCGAAGGCGTGATCGGCGGGCCGTGACGCCTGTCGCTGAAAGGCGGCAGGCTCTGTGGAGGATTGGACGCTCATGCAAAGAACCTCGGTTGCGGCAAACACGTAGGCCGGGGCACCCCGCCAGTCCATCGCATTGTTGTGATCCATCGATCGAATGCGGAGATGGATCGCATCGTGCGGCAGGCATGTCTTGACCCGGGCGCCCGAAAGCGCCCCTATCGGCCCATGAGCGACATGGTTTCCGAATCACGCAGCAACGCCGCCGAATATACGGTGAGCGAGATTTCCGGCGCGCTGAAGCGCACGGTGGAGGACGTGTTCGGCCATGTGCGGGTGCGCGGCGAGATTTCCGGCTATCGCGGGCCGCATTCGTCGGGCCATGCCTATTTCGCGCTGAAGGACGACCGCGCCCGGCTGGAGGCGGTGATCTGGAAAGGCGTCATGGGCCGCCTGAAATTCCGGCCCGAAGAAGGCATGGAGGTGATCGCCACCGGCAAGCTCACCACCTATCCGGGCTCGTCCAAATACCAGATCGTCATCGACAACCTGGAGCCAGCGGGCGCCGGCGCGCTGATGGCGCTTCTGGAGGAGCGCAAGCGCAGGCTGTCGGCGGAGGGCATTTTCGATCCGGCGCGCAAGCAGTTGCTGCCCTACATGCCGCGCGTCATCGGCGTCGTCACCTCGCCGACCGGGGCGGTGATCCGCGATATCCTGCACCGCATCGCCGATCGCTTCCCGCTGCATGTGGTGCTGTGGCCGGTGCGGGTGCAGGGCGAGACGGCAGGTGCGGAAGTGACCGCGGCCGTGAACGGCTTCAACGCGCTGCCTGCGGACGGCGCGATCCCGCGCCCGGACGTCGTCATCGTGGCGCGCGGCGGCGGCAGCCTGGAGGATTTGTGGGGCTTCAACGACGAAGGCCTGGCGCGCGCGGTTGCCGCTTCCGACATCCCGGTGATCTCGGCAGTGGGCCACGAGACCGACTGGACGCTGATCGACCTTGCCGCCGACGTGCGGGCGCCGACGCCGACGGGCGCGGCCGAGATCGCGGTGCCGGTGAAGGCCGAACTGGAGGCCACGCTGGCCAGCCTCGCGGCGCGGCTCAGGGCCTGCGTGTCGCGCGGGCTCGACCGCCGGCGCCAAGCCGCGCGCTCCGCCGCGCGCGCCATCCCCTCGCCCGACCAGTTGCTGGCGGTGCCGCGCCGCCGCTTCGACGAGGCGACCGGGCGGCTTGGCCGCGCGCTGTCGGTTGCCGTGGAGCGCAAGCGGGCGCGTTTCGACCAGGCAAGGCTTTCGCCGGCGACGCTATCGCGCCGCATCGAGGAAAGCCGCAGGCTCACCGACCGCGATCTCTTGCGCGCGCAAGCGGCGCTTCGTGCGATTGCGGGGGCGCGCCGCGCCGAGTTCAGGCGCGCGTCCGAACAATTGCCGAAATGCGTGCGAGCGGCACTGGCGCGCAAGCGCCATCTCTTCGAGTCCGCGCAGGCGCGCATCAGCCTGCGGCCGCTACAGCGGGCCGGGCAGACGGCACGCGAGCGCCTTGCCCATGCCGGACGCAGGCATGAGCAGGCGATCGCCGCGGCGCTGGACCGGGCGCGGGCACGGCTTACCCAGGCCGACCGGCTGCTTTCGACACTGAAGCTGTCGGAACAGGCGATCCTGGAGCGCGGCTACGCGCTGGTGCTGGACGGTGCCGGCGAACTCGTGCGGCGCGCGGCGGACGTGCGGACGGGCGAGGTGCTGGAACTGCGTTTCGCCGACGGCGCCGCCCATGCGCTCGCCACCGGCGATTCAGCCGGCAGACCGGCTGCAAAGCCGGCGGCGAAGACGAAGGCCACGGCGTCGAAGCCCCCGGGCGGCCAGGGCTCGCTGTTTTGAAGATTCCGAGCATGGTTCCGAACAATCGCAGCGAAGTGGCGATTCAACGAATCACCTCGTTCGGGAATCATCTCGTTTGAAGAAAAGGTCGAGCGGTCCGGGACCGGATGAAACCGCTCCCGGCCGGCTTCAGGGCTTGCGCAGCGGCACCACCGATGCGGCCGGCTTGTCCTCGGCCGCCTGCTCGGCTTCGGCGGCATCCTCGAGCTTGGCGGCGATCAGTTCCTGAATGTCGCCGACCTCATCCTGAAGGTCTTCCAGCGGAATGCCGGCCTGGGCCGCTTCGGCGGCGCATTCACGGGCCAGCGCCTCGGCCTGCTTGTCGATCTTCGCCGGCTGCGAGGGGGCCTGGCAGTTCTCGTCGATCCATTCCTGCAGAAATTCGATCGCCTGTGCACTCATTGCGGATAACCCGTTGCCATCCCCGTTTCCGTATAGGCCCGTGCCGCTGTTTTCAACGCGCGGTCCGGCAGGTCGTTGCCTGCCGCCACTCAACCCGAGTCGGTATATCGCGGCAAGGCCGTACGGCCCGAACCGCGAATTGGTCCACGATGCGCTCGTTCGTCACGCTATCCAAATCCGTTCATGCTGGGAGGTGGTACCGTTGCCTGGGGTCGAACCAGGGACCTCCGGATCCACAATCCGGCGCTCTAACCAGCTGAGCTACAACGGCACAGGTGCCCGACGATGATCGAAACGAAAGGCTCACTCTTTGTCAGCCGCGCTCCTTCATTCGGCGAAGCGTCCTTACGGGCAATCGGAACTTAATTCAAGGCTTTTGACGAGGCAAAATCCGTTACGCCCCCGTTGTGTCACCACTCCCCATGTGGGGATCATGCGAAAAAAAGAAAAGGCCGGCGGGAGGAGGTGCCGGCCTTTCCAGTTCCGAGCCGGCGGGAGGAGGTGCCGGCTGGTCACCCAGGCAGCAAAGGGAGGAGGTTTTGCTGCCGGGTATCTCGTGGGTGCTCATATATCGCCGACATCCGGCACAAGGAATGCGGCGTCTTGCCTCGCCCCACCCTACCGGCGTTCGGCCGATGGAGCAGGACGCCTCAGGCGGCCTTGAAGTTCTGGAAGGTCTTCTCGACCACGCCCTTCAGCGGACGGGAGACTTCCTCGGCGGCCTTGGTGGCGATGGCCTGGAAGTCCTTGGCCTGGGCGACGCCCAACTCGACGCGGTTGCGCAGGAAGGAGGTCTGAAGCTCGACGACTTCCGACAGGGAACGTGCGCCGACCAGGGCCTCCAGATGCGCGAAATTGGCCTCGGTATTGGCGCGGAACGCGGCAATGGTCTTCAGCGAAAGCTCGCTGGAAGCGGCGCGGGCGCTCTTGTAGCTGGTCTCGAAAGCCTTCTGGGTCTCTTCGGCGCTGGACTTCAGCTTGGCATAGGCCTCTTTCGACTGCTCGACGCCCTTCTCGGCGAAGGTGCGGAACTGGTCGGTTGCCTTGGAAGCGTCGAAGCTCGGAAACTCGACATTCCCGATGGTCTCGGTAGTCTTGGTCTTGGACATCTGCGATCCTTTCACGGCTGGCTGGCGGTTGCGGCGGCACGCTGCATCGCTGCTGATGGGCATCATATAGAGCAGTTTATTGTGCATTGCAATATTTTGTTGCAATGCAACATAGTCCGGCTTTGGCGGACCTGCGGCGTTAACCACGCGCCCAGATTCCGGCGGCTGCACGCTCTGGCTTGTGGACCTTCGCCGCGCCGGGTTTTATTAACTTGTTAACAAAGCCTTAATCACCATCCGGAGGTTCGCCCGAGCGCATGCCGTCCGCCAGCTACTCGTTCCTCGATGTCGCCGTGCTCGACGATGTACGTTCGCGCTTTGCCGCGGGCGACGCCATCGTGATCCTGTCGGCCGACCTCGAACAGGTCCTGTGGGCCAACGGGCCGGGCGCAGCCGTGTTCGGCTATCCCGACATCGATGCCATCATCGGCGCCTCCGACACGCTGCCGCCGGTGGCGCGGCGGCAGATCGAAGCAGCGAGCGGCTTTCCCGACATTGCGCGCGACCATGCACTGACGCTGAGACTGGCGGCCGGCATGGCCAGCCGCGCGGTCAGTTTCCTGGCCAGTTCCATCGTCATGCCGGATGGCGAGAAGGCGATCCTGCTCAGCGTGCCGATGACGCTGGCCACATCGCGCAGCGCCGCCGAGATCGCAGAACGCGCCATCAGCGGCTTCACGGAAGACGGCCAGTTCCTCGCCTTCCTGGACGCCGAGGGCCATGTGGAAGCGGCTTCGGCGGGTTTGGCCGCGCTCGGCATCGCGCCCGAGACGCTGGCCGCGCTGGCGGCGGAGGTGGCCGACCAGCCCGACCGCATCGTCAAGCGCATGGTGGTGACGGCGGACAATTCGCTGCCCGCCGGGCTGGCGAGGCTGACGGACGATCCGGCGCGACACCTGCTGGTGGTGATCGACGAAGGCAGCGACGGGATGGAAGCGCCCGAACAGGCGCCGGAAACGGCCGCTCCCGCACATACCGCCCCGGCGCAGACCGGCAATACGGAAGCGCCCGCCCCCGCACCGGCCGAACCGCAGCAGCACGACCACTGGTATTTCACCGGCGAGCATGGGTCCGACCGAAGAGAGCCCGTGGAAGGCGCGCCTTCCGCACAGGCCGAAGCGCCGCAAGGCGAGCGCGATCCGGCCCCTGCCCGCTTCGTGTGGCGCACGGACGCCGATGGCTCCTTCAGCGCCATCTCCCCGGAATTCGCCGGGGCGGTGGGCGAGCCGGCCGCAGACGTCGTCGGCCGCCGCTTCCGCGATGTGGCGATGATCTTCGGCTTCGACCCGTCGGGCGAGATCGCCGGCCTGCTGGAAAGGCGCGACACCTGGTCCGGGCGCACGGTTTTGTGGCCGGTGACCGGCACGGCGCTGCGGGTTCCGGTCGACCTGGCGGCGCTGCCCGTCTACGACCGCAACCGCGTCTTCGAAGGGTTCCGCGGCTTCGGCGTGGTGCGCACGGCCGATGCCGTGGCGGACCCTGAAGGCATCGGGCTGGTGCTGGCCTCGGGCGGCGAAGGCAGGGGCGCGAACGCTCCCGCGCAGGCGGCCGCCGCCGGCGACGCGCCGGAAGAACCGATCGCCGAGGAGACGACCACCAAGGAGACGATCGCCAACGAGACACTGGCCGAGCCGTCCCTCGACCCGTTCCGGGGCGAGGTGCCGGCGCTGACGATCGCGCCGAAGCCCGACCGGCGTTTCTCCGACAAGGTGATCCGGCTGGCCGAGCACCGGCCCCCGCAACCGGCTCCGGAAAAGGGGCTGTCGGTGGTGGAACGCAGCGCTTTCCGCGAAATCGGCGAGCGGCTGAAGAAGGACGGTTTTGTCGAGGCCGGCACGGGTGAGGCCGAAGCCCCGCCGCCGTCCTCCAACGACAAGCCTGCCGGCTCCCTGCTCGATCTCGCCGGGCGCGAGGCCGAGCATCCTTCGGGCGCGGAGGGCGACGACAGTATGGCGGCCGCCGATTTCGCCGACGCGCGCGACGACGAGACCTTGCCGGCGACCGGGCAACCGGAAGCGCCCGCCTTGCCCGAGGAGACGGGACCGGCCGCCGAAAGCCGGTCCGACGAGCCGGCGCCGGAAGCGTCCACCGCCCGGCAGCCCGAAGCGGATCATGAGGTTGACGACGAAGGTGTCGTCCCGGCAGCCTTCGCCACCGCCGCCAACCGGGACCCGGACACCTCGATCCTGGCCAAGCTGCCGGTGCCGCTGCTGATCCACTCCGGCGACGTGCTGCACTACGCCAATGAGGAATTCCTGGCGCTGACCGGCTATGCCGACCTTGCCGCGCTGGAGGAAGCGGGCGGGCTGGGCGCACTGTTTGCCGCCTCCTATCCGGACCATGAGACCAACGGAGCCGACCGGGCTTTGCGGCTGCGCACGGCCGAGGGCGCGGAATTTCCGGCCGAGGCCATCCTGCGCGCGGTGCCGTGGCACGATCGCAAGGCGCTGATGCTGGTGATCCGCCGCACCGGCCAGGACGACGCGCCGGCGGCCGAGCAACCGGCAGCCACGACACAACCCGACATTTCGGAACTCAAGGCGCGCATCGCCGAGATGCGCACCATCATCGACACGGCCACCGACGGGGTGGTGCTGATCGGCCCCGACGGCGACATCCGCTCCATCAGCCGCCCGGCCGAGGCGCTGTTTTCCTTCGACAGCGACGAGGTGGCGGGCAAGCCCTTCACCTCGCTGTTCGCCATCGAGAGCCAGCGCGCCGCGCAGGACTATCTCGCCGGACTGGCCGAGCACGGCGTGGCCAGCGTGCTCAATGACGGGCGCGAGGTGATCGGCCGCGAGGCGCAGGGGCGCTTCATCCCGCTGTTCATGACCATCGGCCGCCTGCCCAACGACAGCGGCTATTGCGCGGTGATGCGCGACATCACCCAATGGAAGCGGGCCGAGGAGGACCTGACCCAGGCGCGCGCGCTGGCCGAGCGGGCGTCCTCGCAGAAGACCGATTTCCTGGCGCGTATCAGCCACGAGATCCGCACGCCGCTGAACGCCATCATCGGCTTTTCCGAACTGATGGTGGACGAGAAGTTCGGGCCGGTCGCCAACGACCGCTACCGCGACTATCTGCGCGACATCAACCGCTCCGGCAACCACGTGCTCGACCTGGTCAACGACCTGCTCGACATCTCCAAGATCGAAGCCGGCCAGCAGGAGATGGATTACGAAGCGGTGTCGCTCAACGACACGCTGGCCGAGACCGTGGCCATGATGCAGCCGCAGGCCAACCGCGAGCGCGTCATCATCCGTTCCAGCTTCGCCTCGCGCCTGCCGGAGGTGGTGGCGGACCTGCGCTCCATCCGCCAGGTGGCGCTCAACATATTGTCGAACGCCATCCGCTACACCCAGGCCGGCGGCCAGGTGATCGTGTCCACCGCCTACGAGGCGTCCGGCGACGTGGTGATGCGGGTGCGCGACACCGGCGTCGGCATGACGCAGGCCGAAATCGAACAGGCATTGAAGCCGTTCAAGCAGATCAATGCGCTCAAGCGCGGACGCGGCGACGGCACCGGGCTCGGGCTGCCGCTGACCAAGGCGATGGTGGAAGCCAATCGCGCCCGCTTCACCATCACCTCCACGTCGGGCGAAGGGACGCTGGTGGAGATCGCCTTCCCGTCGACGCGGGTGCTCGCGGAATAGCGCGGCCGGAGTGGGCCCAAAAAGAAAGGCGCCGGTCGGGCGCCTTGAAAAGAATGGGTTTTCGTCGTCACAACGGGCTTGAAGCAGGTCGGCTCCCCGCCGGCAAGAAGCGGGACGTCTTCCTCAAGTTGAGACCGACTATCGGCATGGCCCGTTAACAAATCCTTACCGCGGCCCGGCGAACTTTACCAAAGTGTACCACTCCTGAAATCGAGGTAAATTCGGGCGTTACCTTATGTTAACCATGGCCGCGCCCGCCGCCTTCACGATGCCAGTTGCGGCAGGTCCCGGAACAGGTCGAGCGCTTCGGGATTTGCCAGCGCCTCCTGGTTCTTGACGGGCCGGCCATGGACGACGTCGCGCACGGCAAGCTCGGTGATCTTGCCGGATTTGGTCCGCGGGATGTCGGCCACCGCCACGATGCGGGCCGGCACGTGGCGCGGGCTGGCGCCGGTGCGGATCTTCGTGCGGATGCGCTTTTCGAGGTCCTCGTCCAGTTCGACACCAGGCGCCAGCCGCACGAACAGCACTACGCGCACGTCGTCGTCGAAATCCTGGCCGATGCAGATCGCCTCGGCGATCTCCGGCATCTGCTCGACCTGGTTGTAGATCTCGGCCGTGCCGATGCGCACGCCGCCCGGGTTCAGCGTGGCGTCCGAGCGCCCGTGGATGACGATGCCGCCATGGACCGTCCACTCGGCGAAATCGCCGTGGCACCAGACATTGTCGAAGCGCTCGAAATAGGCGGCGCGGTATTTCTTCCCGTCCGCATCGTTCCAGAAGCCGATCGGCATGCATGGGAAGGCCCTGGTGCAGACCAATTCGCCCTTGCCGCTGGCGAGCGGCCTTCCCTCGTCGTCCCACACATCCATCGCCATGCCGAGCCCCGGGCCCTGGATCTCGCCCTGCCAGACCGGCTCGGTCGGCACGCCGAGCACGAAGCAGGAGACGATGTCGGTGCCGCCGGAGATGGAGGCCAGGTGCACATCGCGCTTGATGCCCTCGTAGACGAAGCGGAAATCCTGCGGCGACAGCGGCGAACCGGTGGAGGAAATGGTGCGCACCGTGGAAAGATCATGCGTGGAGATCGGCCGCAGCCCTGCCTTGCGGACCGAATCGATGAACTTCGCCGAGGTGCCGAAATAGGTCATCTTCTCCGCGTCGGCGAAATCGAACAGCGCGTTGCCGTCCGGATAGAAGGGCGAGCCGTCATAGAGCAGCAGCGTGGCGCCCGAGGCGAGGCCCGTCACCAGCCAGTTCCACATCATCCAGCCGCATGTGGTGAAGTAGAAGAAGCGGTCGCCCGCTTCGAGCCCGGCATGCAGCCGGTGCTCCTTCAGGTGCTGGAGCAGCGTGCCGCCGGCCGAATGCACGATGCACTTCGGAATGCCGGTGGTGCCGGAGGAGAACAATATGTAGAGCGGGTGCGCAAACGGCAGCCGCTCGAAGGTCACCGGCCGCACCGGGAACGGCGCCAGCGCCTCGGCAAGCGCGTCGGCCTTGCCCATGGTGGCGGCGACATCGGCCGAAGTGCCAAGATAATCGACCACCAGCACCTTCTTCACGCTTGGCAGCTTCGCCGCCACGGCGCCAACCTTCTCCGCCACCTCGATGGCCTTGCCGTTGTACCAATAGCCGTCGGGCACGATGAAGACCACGGGCTCGATCTGGCCGAAGCGGTCGAGCACGCCCTGTTCGCCGAAATCGGGCGAGCAGGAAGAGAACACCGCGCCCAGCGAGGCGGTCGCCAGCATCGCGGCGACGGTCTCGGGCATGTTGGGCATCATGGCGGCAACGCGGTCGCCCTGCTTCACCCCGAGCGAGACGAAAAGCTGCTGCAGTTGCGAAACCAGTCCGGCAAGCTCGCTCCAGGTGAGCCGCCGCTCCACCTTGTTCTCGCCCTTGAAGACGATCGCCTCGCCCGGCCCCGCCTTCTGCAACAGATTTTCGGCGAAGTTCAGCCTTGCGTCGGGGAAGAAGGCCGCACCCGGCATCTTGTCGCCGTCGGCCAGGATGCGCGCGCCCTTGTCGCCGACCACGCCGCAGAAGTCCCACACCAGGTTCCAGAACGCCTCGCGCTGCTCTACCGACCAGCGATGCAGCTCCGCATAGGACGACAACGGCCGCCCCGCCTGCTCGGCCGCCTTGGCGGCAAAAGCCGTCAGGGGCGCGGATGCGACGCGCTCCGCGGCGGGAACCCACAATGGTGCTTGGTCTGGCATCGGCGCTCCTCCTGCTTCGGCCCGCTTATGCCCACGCCACCGCGCGAGTGCAAGACATCGTTAAAACAGCGGCACGGCTATGCGCAAAAACCACTTTGCGGCCACAAAGACATTCCCATAAAGGCTTGCAATGCACAGGCCAGGCACTACACCTTTGCGCGCTTGGGCAGAACGCGAGCAAATGGGGCGAGATGCCATCACCTTTGATCTGGCGGCTTGTTTGGACGATGGTGGCGATCGTCCTGGTCGTGACGTTGAGCGTCGCCGCCCTGCCCTACATCGCCTCCACCCGTATCGTGCGCGACCGCATCGCCTGGGAGATGAGCGCCTGGAGCGGCTTCAGGGTGGCCATTGACGGCGATCCGCAGATTCAGGTCTGGCCCAAATTCAGCGCGGTACTGACGGACGTCACGCTCTCCAAATGGACCGAGACCAACGAGCCGCCGGTCGTCGAGGCGGAGCGGGTGGAGATCGACCTTTCCGCGCTGGCGGCGCTGCGCGGCGACGTCGTGTTTTCCGCCGTGCGGCTGATACGGCCCACGGTCAGGGCCGAGCCGGGCGCCAGCGGCCTGCTGCTGCCGGCAGCCCCCACCGGCGGCCGGATCGCGCGCGCCGTCGACGCAGCGCGGGCGCTCGTGCAGGCCAAGCCGGCGGACCCGGACGTCTCCAAGCTTCCCGCCGACGAGTTCGGCACGGTGGAGTTCCGCGACGGGCGCATCGTCACCCTTGTCAACGGCGCCGAGACGGATGTGGTGACCAGCCTGACGGGCCAGGCGTCATGGGCGGCGCTCAATGCCGGCGCCACGCTTTCGGCCACGGGCATCTGGCACGGCGAAAACGTCGCCGTCGATCTTTCCTCGGCCAGGCCGCTGCTTCTGTTTGCCGGCGGCACGGCGCCGGTGACCGCGTCGCTGAAGGCGGCGCCGGCCAGTTTCACCTTCAACGGCAATGCCAGCATTTCGAACAACACCTTCGTGGACGGCCAGGCCAAGTTCGCCGCGCCCTCGCTGCGCCGGGCGCTGGAATGGACCGGCGCGGGCATCGCGCCGGGAGCCGCCGTCGGCGCTGTATCGGTCTCGGCCAAGGTCAATGGCGGCGCGGGCCGGATCAAGTTCGACAATGCGGAGATCACCGTCGACAAGAACCCCGGCATGGGCGTGCTGGACCTGTCCTTCGCCGATGCGCTGCCGGCGGTCTCGGGCACGCTCGCCTTCGACACGCTGGACCTGAGCGCCTTTCTGTCGGCCTTTACGCCGCTGGCCGCCAACGGACAGGTGGCGAACGATATCGCCCCCGGCTTCGCCGATCGGCTCAACCTCGACCTCCGGCTTTCGGCCACCCACGCCACCGCCGGCTCGATCAAGCTTGCCAACGTCGCAGCCACGGCCCAGGTCAAGAACGGACTCGCCGTGTTCGACATTTCCGATGCCTCCGCCTTCGGCGGCAACATCCAGACCAGCCTGCGCCTCGACCGCCGGCCGGAAGGCACCCAGGTGGAGATGAAGTTGCTGGCCTCCGACATCAACGGCGCCGCCGTCGGCGACGCCGCCGGCATGACGCGGCTGATGCCGACCGGCAAGGGCACGGTCTCGCTCATCCTCAAGGGACCCGGCAAGGCGTGGGATTCGGTGCTGGAGAATGCCGACGGCTCGTTCTCGGCGACGTTCGGCGCCGGCAACCTGACCGGCTTCAACCTGCCCGCCTTCCTCAAGCACAACGAGCAGGGCGGGTTCTTCCCCCTCGACGAGGTCTCAGGCGGCACGCTGCCGATCGAGGGCGCGGAACTGAAGGCCACCATCTCGCGCGGCGTGGCGCGCCTCGACAAGGCCGACGTGCGATCGGGCCGCACACGCATCTGGCTGACCGGCATCGTGCCCTATGCAGGGCGCGGGCTCGCGCTCACCGGCGGCGTGACGCAGACGGACGAGCCGCCCAAGCCGGCCAGCGGCCAGGCCGGCGCGCAGGCCCAGGCCCAGCCCGGCAACCAGGAGCCATCGCCGCCTCCCGCGCCATCGCCGCCGCTCGCCTCGTTCTTCGTCGGCGGAAGCTGGACGACGCCCTTCATCTCGCCGATCAGCCCCCGCCCCTCCGAGGAATAGACTCCCGGGGCATGATCCTGTCCGAAAAGTCTGCAACTTTTCGGGATCATATTTCCGTCCCGACGCATGATCCTGTCCGAAAAGTCTGCAACTTTTCGGGATCATGCGTTACGCCCTCTGCGCAGCCTGCTCGTCGCGCTGGCGCTGCACCTCGCGGCGCTTGTTGACGACGGAGGCCGCGATCACGCCGACCGCCACGATGGCGATGAGGATGGTGCACGCGGCGTTGATCTCCGGCGTCACGCCCAGCCGCACCTGGCTGTAGATCTTCATCGGCAGCGTGGTGGCGCCGGGCCCGGAGGTGAAGGAGGCGATGACCAGGTCGTCAAGCGACAGGGTGAACGCCAGCATCCAGCCCGAGATCACCGCCGGCAGGATGACCGGCAGCGTGATGTGGAAGAAGGTGCGCACCGGCGGCGCGCCGAGGTCCATGGCGGCCTCTTCCAGCGAACGGTCGAAGGTGAGCAGGCGCGACTGCACCACCACCGCCACGAAGCACATGGTGAAGGTGATGTGGGCCAGCGTGACGGTGAGGAAGCCGCGGTCGAGGCCGACGGCCACGAACAGCAGCAGCAGCGACAGGCCGGTGATCACCTCCGGCATGACCAGCGGGGCAAACACCATGCCGGTGAACAGCACCCGGCCCTTGAAGCGGGTGTAGCGCGTCAGCGTGAGAGCGGCCAGCGTGCCGAGCACGGTGGCGACCGTGGCCGAGATCAGGCCGACGCGGATCGTCACCCAGGCCGCGTTCATCAGACCGCTGTTGGAGAACAGCGAGACATACCACTTGGTCGAGAAGCCGGCCCAGACGGTGACGAGCTTGGACTCGTTGAAGGAGAAGATCACCAGCAGCACGATCGGCAGATAGAGGAAGGCGAAGCCCAGCACGATCGAGGTGATGTTGAAGCGGTTCCAGTTCGGATTCATCGTGCGCGCCTCACCTGCCCGCTTCCTGCGAACGCGCCTGCGTGTGCTGGAAGAACATGATCGGCACCACCAGCACCAGAAGCAGGATGGTGGCCACGGCCGAGGCGACCGGCCAGTCGCGGTTGTTGAAGAACTCGTTCCACAGCGTGCGGCCGATCATCAGCGTCTGCGAGCCGCCGAGCAGGTCGGGGATGACGAATTCGCCGACCGCGGGAATGAACACCAGCAGGCAGCCGGCGATGACGCCGGGCAGCGACAACGGGAAGGTGATCTTCCAGAAGGCGCCGATGGGCCGGCAGCCCAGGTCGTTGGCCGCCTCGATCAGCGAGTTGTCCATCTTCTCCAGCGTCGAATAGAGCGGCAGCACCATGAAGGGCAGGTAGGAATAGACGATGCCGATGAAGATGGCGGTGTAGGTATTGAGGATGACCAGCGGCTCGCTGATGACGCCGATGCCGAGCAGGAACTGGTTGAGCAGCCCCTCGGGCTTGAGGATGCCGATCCAGGCGTAGACGCGGATCAGGAACGAGGTCCAGAAGGGCAGGATCACCAGCATCAGCAGCGTCGGCCGCAGCGAAGCCGGCGCACGCGCCATGCCGTAGGCGACCGGGTAGCCGACCAGCAGGGTCAGAACCGTGGAAATGCCGGCGATGACGACGCTGGAGACATAGGCGTTGAAATAGAGCGCGTCCTGGGTGAGCCACAGATAGTTGTCGAAGCTCAGTTCCCTCAACGGAGCGAAGAAGGCAGCGATGCCGTCGGCGACATCGAACACCGGCGTATAGGGCGGCATGGCGATCGCCGACTGCGACAGCGATATCTTGAAGACGATGGCGAACGGGACGAGGAAGAAGAAAAGCAGCCACAGATAGGGGACGATGATGACCAGGCGGTTCACCAGCCCCGCCGCCAGCCGTAGCGGCAGGGGCGACCGGTCAGCGTTCCGGGCGGCGTTTGCGGAGATCGCGGCATCGGCCATCGCGGCACCTATCTGGTCAGCACGACACCGGCGTCGGGCCGGAAGGACACCCAGGCACGGTCGTTCCAGGTGAGCGGATTCTCCGAGATGCGGGCGGCGTTCATAGAAGAGGCGCGCACGATCTTCCCGTCGTCGAGGCGCACGTGATAGACGGTCATGTCGCCCAGATAGGCGATGTCGTAGATCTCGCCCTCGATGGCGTTGACCGCATCGGCCGGCCGGGCGGGCGAGACCCTGATCTTCTCGGGCCGGATGGCGAAGGCGACGTCGGCGCCGGCGGCGGCGCCACCCGCATTCTCGGCGCGGATGGTGATGCCGTTGCCCGCTTCGATGCGGGCCGCCCCGTCGGCACGGTCGGCGACGCGACCCTCGAACATGTTCACATTGCCGACGAAGTTGGCCACGAAGCGCGAGGCGGGCGCCTCGTAGACCTCGGCGGGCGTGGCCACCTGCATGACCTCGCCCTTGTCCATGATGGCGATGCGGTCGGCCATGGTCATCGCCTCCTCCTGGTCGTGGGTGACGACGACGAAGGTGAGGCCGAGTTCCTGTTGCAGGTCCATCAGCTCGAATTGCGTTTCCTCGCGCAGCTTCTTGTCGAGCGCGCCCAGCGGCTCGTCCAGCAGCAGCACCTTGGGCCGCTTGGCGACGGAGCGGGCGAGCGCGACGCGCTGGCGCTGGCCGCCCGAAAGCTGGTGCGGCTTGCGCTTGGAGAACTGCTCCAGCTTCACCAGCTTCAGCATCTCGGCCACGCGCCTGGCGATCTCGGCCTTCGGCATGCCTTCCTGCTTGAGCCCGAAGGCGATGTTGGCCTCCACGGTCATGTGCGGGAACAGCGCGTAGGACTGGAACATCATGTTGACGGGCCGCCGGTAAGGCGGAATGCCGGCAAGGTCCTGCCCGTCGAGAAGGATACGGCCGGAGGTGGGCTCCTCGAAGCCGGCCAGCATGCGCAGCAGCGTGGACTTGCCGCAGCCCGAGGCGCCGAGCAGGGCGAAGAACTCGCGCTCGAAGATGGTCAGCGACAGGTTGTCGACCGCGGTGAAGTCACCGAACCGCTTGGTTACCTTGTCGAAGTGGATGTAGGGCCTGGCGCCGGGATCGCTCCACGGCGCAAAATCCCTGCGGATGCTGCCCAGCGATTTCATGTTCCGCTCCGTGCTTGCATGGGGCTGGACCGCAGGGCGGCCCCGGCCGGTCGCCGGGGCCGCCGCCGCATGCCTTACTGGCCGGTGACGATCCTGGTCCAGGTGCGGGTGAACAGGCGCTGCGTCTTAGGGTCGAGCGCCGTGTTGACGAACAGCTTGGCCAGGGTTTCATCATTCGGATAGATGGCCGGATCGTTCAGCACTTCCGGATCGATGAACTCCTGCGAGGCCTTGTTGCCGTTGGCGTAGTGGACGTAGTCGGTGGACTTGGCGATCACTTCCGGCCGCATCATGTAGTTCAGGAACTCGTGCGCTTCCTCCACATGCGGCGCATCGGCGGGGATAGCCATCTGGTCGAACCACATCTGCGTGCCTTCCTTCGGGATCACATAGGCCAGTTCGACGCCGTTGTTCGCCTCCTCGGCGCGGTCGCGCGCCTGGAAGACGTCGCCCGACCAGCCGACGGCGGCGCAGATGTCGCCATTGGCGAGGCCGTTGATGAACTCGGAGGAATGGAACTTGCGCACGCTCGGCCGCACCTTGAGCAGCGTCTCCTGCACCTTCTCGACATCGGCAGCTTCATGGCTGTCGGGGTTGAGCCCGAGATAGGCCAGCGTGACCGGGATCATGTCGGTGGGGGAATCGAGGAAGTTGATGCCGCAATCCTTCAGCTTCGCCGCCTGTTCCGGATCGAACACCGCCGCCCAACTGTCGAGCTTGTCGACGCCGAGGATCTCCTTGATCTTCTTGGCGTTGTAGCCGATGCCGATGGTGCCCCACATGTAGTTGATGGAGTATTCGTTGCCCGGGTCGAAGACCTGGGTGCGCTCCGTCACCATGTCCCACATGTTCTTCAGGTTGGGCAGCTTCGACTTGTCGAGCTTCTGGTAGACACCGGCCGTGATCTGCCGCTGCAGGAAGGAGCTGGTGGGCACCACCACGTCGTAACCCGTGCCGCCTGCAAGCAGCTTGGTTTCCAGGATCTCGTTGGAATCGTAGACGTCGTAGACGACCTTGATGCCGGTTTCCTTGGTGAAGTCGTCAAGGATCGAGGAATCGATGTAGTCGGACCAGTTGTAGACGTTGACGACACGCTCCTGTGCCTGAGCGCCCAGCGCAAACAAGGCCACGAGAGCGGTGGTCGCGGAAAGCCAGATCGCTTTTCGGGTCATGCAGTTCTCCTTCGATGAGTGTTCCCTGGGCGGTTCCGCCACGCCGGCGGACCGCGATCTTGTTCAGACTATTGAGCTTCCCGATGGGGGACAAGCGGCAATCGGCCGGCCGGGCCAGTCGTCAGGGGAATCGACTGCGAACCTTTGCCGCAGGACTGGCAGATACGCGAGAGCGGAACCCCGCCCAGGCCGCGAGCCGGAAAAAATGGGCAATTACGAGCCTGCCTTGTTGTTGCCTCATTCGCAGCCTGCCCGCTTCCCGGCTGACTTGTCAATGGCAAAGCTGCGGCCGCAGCCAGGCGCATTCAGTTGGGCGAAGGGATGCCGGTAACGCCCGGCCGCTCGGGGCGCGACTGGCGCGCCGCCTCCAGCGCGATATGGACGAGCAGCGCCGCAAACACGATGGCGCCGCCGGCAAGCGTGCGGCCGGACGGCACTTCCGAATGCACCAGCCACACCCAGATCGGCCCGAGCAGCGGCTCGAACGTGCCGAGCAGGGCCGCGATCGCAGCCGGCACCAGCCGCGCGCCCATGGCAAAGCAGGCCAGGCCGAGGCCGAGATTGACGACCCCGAAGGCGAACAGGAAGACCATGTCCGGCGCGGACACGCCGAAGGCCTGCGCCTGGAGCGCGGCAAAGGCCGCGGCGAAGATGGTGCCGAGGCAGGTGGCCGGGGTCATGCGCACATGCGAGAAGCGGCGGGTGATGACGGTGGCGATCGAAAACACGACGGCGATCAGCAGCGCCAGCCCGTCGCCGACGGGCGAGACGGCGCCGCCGAGCGATTCCGACACCATGACCGCCACGCCCGCAATGACGGCGGCGATGGCGAGCCATGTGGCCAGGGACACCTTCTCGCCGAGGAAGACCCAGGCAAACAGCGCCGCCAGCAGCGGCACGCCCGCCTGCATCAGCAGGATATTGGCGACGGTGGTGTAGGCCAGCGCGACGACAAAGGCGGTGGAGGCGGTGGCGAAGCACACCGCCACGGCCAGCCCCGGCAGGCCCATGTCGCGGAATAGCCGCAGCATGCCGCGCCAGCCGTCACGCCAGACCATGAAGCAGACAAGGAAGGCGGCCGCCCAGACGGAGCGCCAGAACACCACGGTCCAACTGTCGCCGTTTTCGATGAAGCGCGCGATCGTGCCGCCGAAGCTCCACAGCAGCGCGGACAGGAAGACCAGCAGGTAGCCGAGGCGCTCGTCGCGACGGGCGGCGGCCGAACCGGCGAATGGCGGAGGTGTCGCGGCGGCGTCTGTCATGGCATGGTCACCAGGCTGGCGGCACAATAAGCTCGCCTAACGCAAACCGGGAGAGGCGGCGTGAGCCAGCCGGCAAGGGTGGTTGTGGCACGGCGCGCCGCCCATGCCATTGGCGCTGAAACCGTGCGGCCGGACATGGCTGACGCACGCCGGTAAAGCCGCCCCCGGCCTTGCGATCGGATGCGCGGTTCACTACGGTCGGCGGCGCTGCGGGGCGGGGGCTGAACTGCAAATCATGAACACCTACGATGCCAAGATTTCCTCCCGGAAGATCAAGGAGCTTTCGGTGCTGCAGCCGTGGCGGAGCGCGGCAGCGATCGTCTTCGACTGGGCGGTGATCGCCGCCGCCATAGCCGCCAGCGAATTCTCGGGCAGTTGGTGGGTCTATCTGGCCTGCATCGCCCTGATCGCCGGCCGCATGCACGGCTTCGGCGTGCTCATGCACGAAGGCGCACATTACCGTATCTTCAGGGACAAGCGGCTGAACGACTGGGTCACGGACATTTTCGCCGCATGGCCTATCCTTGCCAACGTCCATGGCTACCGCCAGAACCACCTGGCGCACCACCAGCACACCAACACCGACAAGGACCCGGACTGGACGGCCAAGCTGGGCGACGGCGCCTTTGCCTTTCCCAAGAAGGCCTGGCAGGCTGCGGTGCAGCTCCTGGGCTATCTGGTTGCGATCAATTCCGCCCGCGACCTGGTGCGCATGGCGCCACGCGCCGTCAGCAGCCGGGCAACGCGCCGCTACAAGCTGTTGCGTTTCGGATATTATCTGGCATGGGCCGCCCTGTTCACGGTGCTGGGCATCTGGAAGGGCGTGCTGCTCTACTGGATCGTGCCCTATGCGACGCTGCTGTTCCTCATTCTGCATGTTCGCAGCGTCGCCGAGCATTTCGGCAGCATGGACTATGATGAAGAGCTCGGCAGCACCCGCACGGTGCTGCCTCATCTGTGGGAGCGCCTGTTCTTTGCGCCGCACAACGTCAATTACCACCTGGAACACCATCTCTATCCGGGCGTCCCGTTCTACAACCTGCCGAAGCTGCACGAGGCGCTCATGCATGACGAGGAATACCGCACCAAGGCGCATCTGACGCGCGGCTATTCCACCGGACTGCTGCGCGAATGCCTGTCGGCGCCGGCGGCCGCGCCGAACTCGGCCTATTGAAAGTCGAAGGCGCTCAGGCCGGTCACCATCTCGTCCAACCCGAGCGGACGCGTCACCGGCGGCTCGGCGCGCGACAGGCAGCCGGGGCGCTCGCATAGCCGGCAGGCTGGCCCGACCGGCGTGGCCACCACCGCGCCCGGCTTGCCGGGCGCCGGCACCAGCGCCGCGCCGTAGACGATCTCGTCCCTGAAGCCAATGTCGCAGCCCAGCAGCAGCGCCGTGCGGCGCGGCCGTTCGCCGAACGTGCCCTGCGGACCTTCCAGCGTGCGGGCAAAGGTCAGGAATTCCGCGCCGTCGGGCATTTCCACCGCCTCCACGAAGATCTGGCCCGGCTGGGTGAAGGCGGAATGCACGGCCAGCCGGGGGCAGCCGCCGCCGAAGCGGCTGTGCGGAAACCCTTGCGCACCCGCCCGGCGGAAGCGATTGCCGGCGTGGTCCACCTCCAGCATGAAGAAGGGCACGCCCGAAGCGCCGGGCCGCTGCAGCGTGGTCAGCCGGTTGGCCGCCTGCTCGAACGACACGGAAAAGCGCGAACGCAGCACGTCGACGTCGTAGCGTGCGCGAAGCGCCGCCGACTGGAATGCCTGATAAGGCATCATCAGCGCATGCGCCGCATAGCGGCCCAGCTCGAAGCGGGCCAGCCGGCGCGCCTCGTCGGAGCCGAGCTTAAGGGCCTGGATCCCGGCCGCCACCGCCACCGACATGCGCATCAGGCAGGCCTCCATGGCCACCTCGCGCAACTGGTCGTAGGGCGACAGCCGCTCCGACAGGAACAGCCGCTGCGAATGCCGGTCGTAGCGGCGGCGCCAGTTGGGCATGGTGGCCACCGGCAGCACCTTCACCACGATGCCGTATTCGCGCTTCAGCCACGCCTTCAGAGCGCCGAACAGATCGTCGCCCGGATCGAGCACGGCGGCGAAGGCTTCCGTCTCCTCCTCCAGCGCGGCGAAATGGTTGGGCCGGCGCTCGAACATTTCGCGCACCTCGTCCACGGGCAGCCGCGCGCCCGAGATCGCCGTGCCGCGACCCTCGCGCGCCAGCAATTCGTTGAGGTCCGACAGGCGCTCGGCCTGCTCGCGGTAGGCGCGGAACAGCTTTATCACCGCCGCCGCCGCGTTGGGCGCCGCCTCGGCCACCTCGACCAGCTCCTGGTCGCCGGGCAGTTCGCCGGCCAGCAGCGGATCGGAAAACACCTCGCGCAGGGCGGCGATCGAACCGCCCGCCTCGCCATGCAGTTCCTCCGGCTCGACCTTGTAGATCGAGGCGAGCTTGAGGATGAGCTGCACGGTCAGCGGCCGCTGGTTGCGCTCGATCAGGTTGAGATAGGAGGGCGAGATGCCCAGCCCCTCCGCCATCGCGGTCTGGGTCAGCCCCCGGGCGGAGCGGATGCGGCGGATGCGCGGCCCGGCGAATATCTTCTGTTCGGCCATCTCGGATATTTACACGATCTTTACACCCGCGGCCCGGCGCAGGCCGGCCTGCAGGCTTTTACATTCTTGACAACTTTACAAGGCCACCTCGTCAAACACAACACAAGTTTTCCCTTATCTTTGGCGGAAAACCCCGGTTTTTCTAGCCTTCTTTGCACTGCAATGTAAATGAAGTCGTCAGCAGACGGCGCGAGAGGCGGCGTTTGGAGAGCAACGCGAGACACATCCGGAGCAGACAATGACCGATTTTTACAACCTCGTCCCATCCGCCCCCGAAGGCCGCTTCGACGGCATCGAGCGGCCCTATGATGCCGAGACGGTGAAGCGGCTGCGCGGCTCCGTGCAGATCAGGTATTCGCTGGCCGAGAACGGCGCCAACCGCCTGTGGAAGCTCATCCACGAGGAGGATTTCGTCAACGCGCTCGGCGCGCTCTCCGGCAACCAGGCCATGCAGATGGTGCGTGCCGGGCTGAAGGCGATCTACCTTTCCGGCTGGCAGGTCGCCGCCGACGCCAACACGGCGTCCGCCATGTATCCCGACCAGTCGCTCTACCCGGCCAATGCCGCGCCCGAGCTTGCCAAGCGCATCAACCGCACGCTGCAGCGCGCCGACCAGATCGAGACCGCCGAGGGCAACGGGCTTTCGGTCGACACCTGGTTCGCCCCCATCGTCGCCGATGCGGAAGCCGGCTTCGGCGGCCCGCTCAACGCCTTCGAGATCATGAAGGCCTTCATCGAGGCGGGTGCAGCCGGCGTCCATTTCGAGGACCAGCTCGCGTCCGAGAAGAAGTGCGGCCATCTGGGCGGCAAGGTGCTGATCCCCACCGCCGCGCATATCCGCAACCTCAACGCGGCGCGACTGGCCGCCGACGTCATGGGCGTGCCGACGCTGATCGTCGCCCGCACCGACGCCGAAGCCGCCAAGCTGCTGACCTCCGACATCGACGAGCGCGACCAGCCCTTCGTCGATCACGATGCCGGCCGCACCGTGGAAGGCTTCTATCAGGTTCGCAACGGCATCGAGCCCTGCATCGCGCGCGCCATCTCCTATGCGCCGCATTGCGACCTGATCTGGATGGAGACGTCGAAGCCCGACCTCGGCCAGGCGCGCAAGTTCGCCGAAGCCGTGCACAAGGCGCATCCGGGCAAGAAGCTGGCCTATAACTGCTCGCCCTCGTTCAACTGGAAGAAGAACCTGGACGACGCCACCATCGCCAAGTTCCAGCGCGAGCTGGGTGCGATGGGCTACAAGTTCCAGTTCATCACGCTGGCCGGCTTCCACCAGCTCAACCACGGCATGTTCGAGCTGGCGCGCGGCTACAAGGACCGCCAGATGGCGGCCTATTCGGAGCTGCAGGAGGCCGAGTTCGCCTCCGAGGCCGACGGCTACACCGCCACCAAGCATCAGCGCGAGGTCGGCACCGGCTATTTCGACGCCGTGTCGCTGGCGATCACCGGCGGCAAGTCGTCGACCACGGCCATGCATGAATCGACCGAGCAGGCCCAGTTCACCCAACCCGCCGAGTTCAGGCCGGCGGCAGAATAGACGAAAGCGCCCGCGGGCGACGCAGCAAGGAGAAGACCCATGGCATCGATCAGTCGCGTCAAGGAACGGGCCGAGGAACAGTCCTCCGCCATGAATCCCGACCAGCAGGCCGCCATCCGCATGCTGGCCAACGACCTGCACCGGCTCAACCAGTCGGTCATGAAGGCGGTGGAAGCGGGCGTGTCGATCGAGCTGGTGCGCTCGGCCCGCCACCATGGCGGAGAGGGCAACTGGGGCGACCTGCTGATCCCGGTGGTCGTCACCAACCAGCACCCCGGCTGACCGGCTCCGCCAACCCCGACAGCCCGAAAACAGCGCGCCCGCACGGCCTTCGTGCGGGCGCCTTGCTTTGGGGCGGGCAGGCATTCAGCTAGGGTCATGACCTAGCCGCTTGACACTTGCCGCGATCTCACCAATCCTCAGGCCGCTTCAACTTGGAGCATCGGACCGGAAAGTGGTTTCCGTCTTTCGGAGAATCCGATGCTCGAACAAAGGGTAGACCGCCCATATGCGTTCGAACGCGGGACGGTCTAGCATTGAAGCGGGGGTGAACGGCGCATCATGCATCCATCGGACAGCAGGATCGACACGCCTGACGGCGCGGTCGACAGCATGCCAGTCGCAGACTTTTCCAGGGTGCTCGTGGTCGGCAGATCGCCGGTCAATCGCATCGTGGTTTCCAAGATCGTCGAACGCTCGGGCCTGAAGCCCATTGCCGAGGCGCCCGAGACCGCCGCCGCGATGCTGCATTCGTGCCTTCCGGGCACCGTGGTGCTGGACGGCGGCCCCGACAATGCGGAGTGCGACGCCTTGTTGCCGGACATCGTCGCCATGCGCCGGCGCACGGGCAGGCTCGTGCCCTGCGTCATCCTGCTTTCCACCCGCAACGGCATGCCCGATCAGGCCGCGCTGTCGGGGGTGGTGGACGCCGTCGTGGCCAAGCCGATCACGCCCGAGCGGCTGCAGCCCCTGATCGACCAGCTCATCCGCCGCCTTCATCACCGGAGATAGCCCTGCACAAGACTTTCGGCCTCAGCCGATCGTGTCGAGCAGCGCCGGCAGTTCCCCCAGATTCGCGATGCAGCGGAAGCGCGGCGCGGCCACCGGTGCCTCGACATGTTCCAGCACCCAGGTGAGTTCGTGCGGCACATGCACGCCCCAGCTTCCAGCCTCGATGGCCGGCACGACGTCGGATTTCAGCGAATTGCCGATCATCATGCTTCTGCGCGGGCCGTCGCCGTGCCGGGCAAAGATGCGCGCATAAGCGGCGGCGGACTTGTCCGAGACGATCTCGACCGCGTCGAACAGCCCTTCCAGCCCCGATTGCGCCAGCTTGCGCTCCTGGTCGAACAGGTCGCCCTTGGTGACCAGCACCAGCCGGTAGGCGCCCGCAAGCCGCTCCAGCGTCTCGCGCGCATGCGGCAGGATCTCGATCGGATGCGACAGCATCTCGCGCCCGGCAGCGAGGATCTCGGCAATGACCGACGCCGGCACGCGGCCGCCGCTGACCTGCGTCGCCGTCTCGATCATGGACAGGGTGAAGCCCTTGATGCCGAAGCCGTAGAGGGAAAGGTTGCGCTTCTCGGCCTCCAGCAGGAGGGCCTCGATGTCCTGTCCCTCGGCATGGTCGGACATAAGCTCGACGAAACGCCTTTCGGTGGTGCGGAAGAACTGCTCGTTCTGCCAGAGCGTGTCATCGGCGTCGAAGCCGATCGTGGTCAGGCCGGTGGCTGGCATCTTGTGGTGCCCATGCGTTTCAGGTGTCCCTACGGTAGCGCCAAAATGCAGCCTGTGCGAGGCGGGACGGCTCCCCTTCCCTTCCCGCGAGCGGCATGTCTATAGTGGAACGACCGCAATAAAAATGGTGAAGAATGCCGCCGGAAAAAAGGGAAGCCCGCCCCAAACGCGCCAGGGTGCCCGCTTTCGTCAAGAAGCTGCGCGGGGTCAGAAACTGGAAAGAGGTAAGCGCCTGGCTCGAATGGCGCGGCATCGAAGACATAGAGTGCATCACCCCCGACCAGGCGGGTGTCGCCCGCGGCAAGATGATGCCATCCAGCAAATTCACCTCCAACACCTCGCTGGCGCTGCCTTCGGCGGTGTTCATGGCCACCATTTCCGGCCGCTACCCGGAGGACGGCAACGGCTTCGTCTACCCCGAGGACGACGGGGACCTCAAGCTGGTCCCGGATCTGTCGACGCTGACCATGGTGCCGTGGGAGGACGACCCGACCGCCGCCGTGATCTGCGACCTTGTGCACCAGGACGGCCGCTCGGTGGAATTCACGCCGCGCAATGTGCTCAAGCGCGTTCTGGCCGCCTATGACAAGCGCGGGCTGAAGGCCGTGGTGGCGCCGGAGATCGAGTTCTACCTCGTCAACAAGAACCCCGACCCGGACTATCCGCTGACGCCGCCCGTCGGCCGTTCCGGCCGGGCCATCGGCGGCGGCGCCGGCTATTCCATCGCCGGCGTCAACGAGTTCGACGAGCTGATCGACGACATCTACCATTTCTCCGAAAGCCAGGGGCTGGAGATCGACACGCTGATCCATGAAGAGGGCGCGGGGCAGCTCGAGATCAACCTGCGCCACGGCGATCCGGTCGAGCTGGCGGACCAGGTGTTCATGTTCAAGCGCACGATCCGCGAGGCGGCGCTGAAGCACGACACCTACGCCACCTTCATGGCCAAGCCCATCCAGGGCCAGCCTGGCTCGGCCATGCATATCCACCAGTCCATCATCGACAAGAAGACGGGCAGGAACATCTTTTCCGCCGAGGACGGTTCGGAGACGGAGGCCTTCTTCCACTTCATCGGCGGCATGCAGAAGCACATGCCGAGCGCGCTGGTGATGTTTGCGCCCTACGTCAACTCCTATCGGCGGCTGACACAGGCGGCCTCCGCCCCGGTCAACAACAAATGGGGCTACGACAACCGCACCACCGCCTTCCGCGTGCCGCGTTCGGACCCGGCGGCGCGGCGCGTGGAAAACCGCATCCCCTCCTCCGACGCCAACCCCTATCTGGCGCTCGCCGCCTCGCTCGCCTGCGGGCTGATCGGCCTGGTCGAAAAGCTGTCGGCCGAGCCGCCCGTGGTGACCACCGCCAACGAGGACGAGATCGACCTGCCCCGCGGCCTGCTGGAGGCGGTGGAGCTGTTCGAGAACGACCAGGCGCTGCGCAAGGTGCTGGGCGAGCCCTTCGTGACCACCTACGCCGCGATCAAGAAGGCGGAATTCGAGACCTTCATGGAAGTCATCAGCCCGTGGGAGCGGGAGTATCTGCTGCTGAATGTGTGAATGGTGAATGGTGAATGGTGAATGGTGAATGGTGAATGGTTGAGATGAATCTGGTTTTCGCGTTTGGCAAGCGTCGTGGATCCCGCAAAGCACCGCCCCTGTGCTTGGCCATTCGCCATTCACCATTCACCATTCGCTGACCGATGCCCTACCAGTCCCCCATCTCCCCCGGCCGCTCGTGGTATGAGGACACCGCCGGCGAGCGGCCGGCCTATCCCGCCCTCGACGGCGACCGGAGCTGCGACGTCGCCATCATCGGCGGCGGCTTCACCGGCCTGTCCGCGGCCGCGCATCTGGCCAAGGCCGGCGCCGACGTGGTGCTGATCGAGGCGCACCGCTTCGGCGATGGCGCATCCGGGCGCAATGGCGGCCAGCTCGGCACCGGCCAGCGCGCCTGGGCGGAGGAGATGGAGGCCGAATACGGGCTTTCCCGCGCCAGGGCGCTGTTCGAGCTTGCCGAGGAGGCGAAGGCCCACCTGCTGGAATTTTCGGCGGCGAACGGCATCGAGATCGACTACCGGCCCGGCCAGATGTCGGTGGCGCACAAGCAACGCTATGTCGACGACTACCGCCGGCATGCCGACATCATGGCCGAGCGCTTCGGCTATCCGCATCTGTCGTTCATGGACGCGGCAGAGACGGCGCAGCGACTGGGGTCGACCGCCTATTTCGGCGGCACGCGCGATACCGGGACCGGCCATATCCATCCGCTGAAGCTGGTGATCGGCACGGCGCGCGTGGCGGCCGCAGCCGGCGCGCACCTGTTCGAGCAAACGCCGGCCACCGGCATCGCCTCCGGCGGCGGCAAGGTGCGGGTGACGACGCCGAAGGGCACGATCACGGCGCAGAAATGCCTGGTCGCGGTCAACGCCTATGGCGGCGCGCTGGAGCCGGTGAGCGCCGCGCATGTCATGCCGATCGGCTCCTTCATCGGCGCCACCGTGCCGCTGGGCGCCGGCAGCCCGGTGATTCCCGGCGGCGAGGCGGTCGACGATTCGCGCTTCGTGGTGCGCTATTTCCGCAAGTCGCCGGACGGGCGGCTGCTGTTCGGCGGGCGTGAGATCTACGCCGTCAGCGACCCCAAGGACATCCATGTCGGCATCCGCAGGCAGATCGCCGAGATCTATCCGGCACTGAAGGACGTGGAGATCACCCATGGCTGGGGCGGCTATGTCGGCATCACCATGCCGCGCAAGCCGTTCGTGCGCGAGGTCATGCCCAACGTCATCTCGGCCGGCGGCTATTCGGGCCACGGCGTCATGCTGGCCAATTTCGTCGGCCGGCTCTACGCCGAGACGGTGGCCGGCAACCGCGACCGGTTGAAGCTGCTGGAAGACCTGAAGATCGCGCCCTTCCCCGGCGGCCGGAGCCTGCGCGCGCCGCTGCTCTTCCTCGCGCTCAACTGGTTCGCGCTGCGCGACAGGATTTAGCCAAGAAGTTTCCTTGCGGCGCTTGTCGATTTTTTCGTGATGGCGCATAGATGCCACAATCGCCTGTAAACAGTTTGTTAGTGGGTGAACAAGGCAGCCCGATCTGCCGATCCGCCCGCCCGTGATTCGCATTCGACAGTTTCGCATTCGATACCGGGACCGACGCCGGCCTTGCGGCCGAACATTCAGCAAGAACGTCGGCCCTGTTTGGAGGTGGCAGGAGTGAAGGGGTTTTCCGGTTTCGGCGCGCCGAAACAGCGCCGGTCCATGCAGTTCGGCTATGATTCCCGCCCGTCGTTCTGGCATGGGGTCAAGTGCAACGCCCATCTGGTCATTGCCGGCGTCGGCACCGCTGCGTTGCTTTCCGTCGCCGGTGTGGCGTTGTGGCTGGCCATGCCCGCGAGCGAGCGCCAGGCTTTCGCCGAACCGAGGCACACGGCCGTGACGGCGGAAGCCGACGCGAAGGCCGCGCCGGAAAAGGCCGTACCGGGCGTCGACGCGGCGGCGGTCCAGGTCGCCGCGCAGGACACCGAACCTGCGGTGCTTTCCACAGGCGATCCGCGATGGAGCGCGCCCAAGTCGCAGAACAAGGGCGCGGGAACTGCCACGCAGCAGGCGCAATCCGGCTCGCAGCAGCCGCAGATGGCTTTCGCCCAGCCGCAGTCGCCGGCGGCCGTTGCCGCGGCGGCCAAGGCCATCGTGGCGGATGACCCGAAGGGCGATGGCGAGGTTCCGGACGCGCCGACGACGAACGCCATCCCCACCGCCAAGCCGGAGCAGGCGGCGGCCCGACCGGACGACGCCGGCGAGGACGCGGCCGCAACTGCGGCCCAAGCCGGCGGAACGCCGGGCCATATCCGCAGCGCCGTGACCATGCGCGCCGCACCGAAAAAGGGGGCCGCGGCCCTCGGCACCTTGCAGGCCAAGACCGCCGTCAAGGTGATCTCCTGCACAAAGTGGTGCCAGATCGTGGTCAAGGGCAAGACCGGCTGGGTGTACAATACCTATCTGGACCGCGACGGCTGATTCTCAGCCTGCCGCGACCTTAACGGCACCGCCGCCGGCAGGCGGAATCCGCTGAGCCCGAGCCCGCTCAGATGCAGCGGCCGCCATCGACCTCCAGCGCCACGCCGGTGATGAAGGCGGCTTCGTCGGAGGCCAGCCACAGCGCCGCGTTGGCGATGTCGAGCGGCGTCGACAGGCGCCCGAGCGGCACCGAAGCGCGGAATTTCTCGCGGATTTCGGGGGTGTCGGCGCCCATGAACCGCTCCAGCATGCCGGTCTCGCCGGCCACCGGGCACAGGCAGTTGACGCGGATGTTCTTCGGCGCAAGCTCCACCGCCATCGACTTGGTGGCGGTGATCGCCCAGCCCTTCGAAGCGTTGTACCAGGTCAGGCCCGGCCGCGGCCTGATGCCGGCCGTGGAGGCGGTGGTGATGATGACGCCGCCGCCCTGTTTGTCCATCACCGGCACCACGGCCCGCGCCGCGTGATAGATCGCCTTCATGTTGACGGCGGTGATGAGATCGAACGTTTCCTCGTCCACCTTCAACATGTCGCCGTTGCGGTGAGTGTAACCGGCATTGTTGACCATGATGTCGATGCGGCCGAAGGCATCCAGCGCCGCACCGACCATTTCGTCGAACTCGGCCGCCTGCGATACGTCCGTCTGCGTCCAGATCGCCGCCTTGCCGATCTCGCCCGCGACACGCTCGGCACCCTTGGCGTTCATGTCGGCGACGACGACTTTCGCGCCCTCCTGCGCGAAGCGCCGCACCATGCCGGCGCCGAATCCCGACGCCGCGCCGGTGACGACGGCCACCTTGTCTTTCAGTCGATCCATGAATCCCCTCCCGACCGCTCGCTTTCCGAACGAACGGCATTTTCCAGCGGTTGCAGATGGTCGCGCACCGTATCCCACAGGATGCTTGCCAGCACATCCTCATAGTCATGCCGATAGATGTTTCCCGCACCGGCGATCCGCTTCCACGGAACATCCGGGTGGCGCAATTTCAAGTCTTCGGGCAGGCGACGCACGGCCTCCGAAACAATCTCCAGACAGCGCGTCACCGCATAGAGCGTGCGCTCATCCCCGGCGAAGGCTTCATAGGCCATGCCCTCGATGAACCGGCGCGCAAGTGCAATGTTGTGGGCGATGGCGCTCAAGACGCGCGCCGGATCTTCAGAAGGCATAGACGATGTCGTTCAACGCGGCCGGCCTCACGTAAGGCTTCAGGCCGGCCCGGTTGACGACATCGACGCGCGTCTCGAAAAGCCCGGCGATATAGTCCTTCAGGCCGACATAGTCGAAAACGCTCAGATGAGCCCCGGGATCGAGGTCGATCAGTATATCGATGTCGCTGTCAGGCCGCGCCTCGCCACGCGCGACCGACCCGAACAGCGCGAGATGAGCCACGCCTTGCCGCTGCAGCTCGTCCTTGTGCCGCCTCAAGGTCGCTATGACGTCCTGCCGATCCATGGCATTCAAGATAACGCCTGTCTCACCATTGTTCAATTTGGCGCCTTTTGCGCCGTTCACCCATGATTGAACACGACCGTCTTGGTCGCCGACATGTCGTAGAGCGCCTCGAATCCCTTCTCGCGGCCGTGGCCGGAGCGTTTGAAGCCGCCGAAGGGCAGTTCGATGCCGCCGCCCGCGCCATAGCCGTTGACGAAGACCTGGCCGGCGCGGACGCGCTTGGCCACGCGGTGCTGGCGGCCGCCATCGGCCGTCCAGACACCGGCGACCAGACCGTATTCCGTGCCGTTGGCCAGCCGGACCGCCTCCTCCTCGCCATCGAAGGCAAACAGCGCCAGCACCGGGCCGAACACTTCCTCCCGCGCGATGGCGGAGGCGGGATCGACGGCGCCGAACAGCGTCGGCACGTGATACCAGCCGCCCTGCGGCGCATCCTTGTGGATGGCGCCGCGCGCCAGCACCTTCGCCCCGGCTTCCTCGGCCTCGGCCACCATGGCGGCAACGCGCGCCCGCTGCTTCGGGTTGATGAGCGCGCCGAGGTCGAGGTCGGCGTCGTGCGGGCCGGCGACGAGCTTTGAGAAGCGCTCGGCAAGCGCGGCCGACACCTTATCGTAGACGGGACGTTCGATCAGCACGCGGCTGCCGGCCGAGCAGGTCTGGCCGCCATTCTGGATGATGGCGTTGACCAGCACCGGCAGCGCCTTGTCGAGATCGGCGTCGGCGAAGACGATCTGCGGCGACTTGCCACCCAGTTCCATGGTGACGCCGCGGTTGTTGACGGCCGCCGCCTGCTGGATCGCCGTGCCGGTGGCGGGCGAGCCGGTGAAGGTGACGTAGTCGACGTCCGGATGGGCGGAAAGGGCGGCGCCCGCATCGCGGCCGTAACCGGTGACGACGTTGAACACGCCCGCCGGAAAGCCGGCCTCCAGCGCCAGTTCCGCCACGCGGATCGCGGTCAGCGAGGCGTCTTCCGCCGGCTTGACCACCAGCGTGTTGCCCATGGCAAGCGCAGCACCGGCCACGCGGCCGAGGATCTGCAGCGGATAGTTCCATGGAATGACACCGGCAACGACGCCATGCGGCTCGCGCAGGGTCAGCGCGGTGTAGCCGTCGAGGAACGGAATGGTGTCGCCATGGATCTTGTCGCAGGCGCCGCCGTAGAACTCGTAGTAGCGCGCCGCGCCGGCGACATCCGCCCTGCCCTGCCTGGCCGGCTTGCCGGTGTCGCGCGATTCCAGCGCGGCCAGTTCGTCGGCGTTCTTTTCGATCAGTCGCGACAGGCGGGCAAGCAGGCGTCCACGCTCCACCGCCGGCATCCGGGCCCACGGCCCCTCCTCGAAGGCGCGCCGCGCCGCCTGGACCGCCAGGTCCACATCCTGCACGCCGGAGGCTGGAATCGACGCGAAAACCTTGCCGTCCGAAGGACAGGCGACATCTATGCGTTGGCCGGAAATCGCAGCGACCGCCTTGCCGTCGATGACCTGCATGAAGGCGCGGCCCTCGGCGACCGTCGTCAAAAGATGCTGACCCATGATCGAATACTCCTTTGGCCGGCGCAGCGGCCGTGCCTGTCGCAGCATTGGCAAATTCTTCTGCGACTATGGCGCGGCAACGCGGCAATGGGGTTGGACCAGTAACAGGACGACAACTGTGTCACCATGGCACTGGATTGATTAAATCGATTAGATTATATGTCCGGCGCCGCCATGCATGATACCGGCCGCGAGACCGGAAACGAACGGACAGACCATGACCAGCCAGATCATCCCCGTCGATCCCTTCGACTTCATCATCTTCGGCGGCACCGGCGACCTGTCGGAGCGCAAGCTTTTGCCGGCGCTCTACTATCGCCAGCGCGACCACCAGTTCAGCGAGCCGACCCGCATCATCGGCACCTCGCGCGCCAAGCTGTCCGACCAGGAATTCCAGGAATTCGCGCGCAAGGCGATCCGCGACCATGTCAAGGCGTCCGACATCGACGCCGGGGAGTTGGACAGGTTCGTGGCCCGGTTCTCCTACGTGGCGGCCGACGCCACCACGGGCGCCGGTTTCGACCGGCTGAAGGAAGCGATTGGCGAGACCGACCGCATCCGCGCCTTCTATCTGGCCGTTTCGCCCGGCCTGTTCGGCGACATTTCCGACAAGCTCAAGCAGCACAAGCTGATCACGCCGAACTCGCGCATCGTCGTGGAAAAGCCGATCGGCCGCGACCTCGCCTCGGCGCGGGCGCTGAACGATCTCGTCGGCGACGACTTCAAGGAAAGCCAGATCTTCCGCATCGACCACTATCTGGGCAAGGAGACGGTGCAGAACCTGATGGCGCTGCGCTTCGCCAACGCGCTCTACGAGCCTTTGTGGAACTCGGCCCATATCGACCATGTGCAGATCACCGTGGCCGAGACGGTGGGGCTGGAAGACCGCGTCACCTATTACGACAAGGCCGGCGCGCTGCGCGACATGGTGCAGAATCACATGCTGCAACTGCTCTGCCTCGTGGCGATGGAGGTACCGTCTTCCATGGACGCCGACGCGGTGCGCGACGAGAAGCTCAAGGTCCTGCGGGCGCTGAAGCGCATCAACGGCAACGACGCTCCCAAGCAAACGGTGCGCGGCCAGTACCGCGCCGGCGCCTCGGCCGGCGGGCCGGTGAAGGGCTATGTCGAGGAACTCGGCCACGGCAGCGACACCGAGACCTTCGTGGCGATCAAGGCCGAGATCGCCAACTGGCGCTGGGCGGGCGTGCCCTTCTACCTGCGGACCGGCAAGCGGCTGGCCACGCGCGTGTCCGAGATCGTCATCGAGTTCAAGCCGATCCCGCATTCGATCTTCGGCGGCGACAATGCGGGGCCGATCTTCGCCAATCAGCTCGTCATCCGCCTGCAGCCGGACGAGGGCGTCAAGCAATATATCATGATCAAGGACCCCGGCCCCGGCGGCATGCGGCTGCGCCAGATCTCGCTCGACATGAGCTTCGCGCAATCCTTCGCCAGCCGTGCGCCCGACGCCTACGAGCGGCTGGTGATGGACGTGGTGCGCGGCAACCAGACGCTGTTCATGCGCCGCGACGAGGTGGAGGCCGCCTGGCAGTGGATCGACCCGATCCAGCATGCCTGGGAAAGCGCGCGGCAGGAGGTGCAGGGCTACACCGCCGGCACCTGGGGTCCCTCGGCCTCGATCGCGCTGATCGAGCGCGACGGCAGAACCTGGCACGAAAGCAACTGACCATGGCCCGACAGAACTATCGCTGGAACGAATTTTCCGACCGCGGCGCGCTGGCGGCCGCCCTTGCCGGCAGGATCGCCGCCGAACTGGCCGGCGCGACCGAACGGCGCGGGCAGGCGCTGATGGCCGTTTCCGGCGGCACGACGCCGAAGATGCTGTTCCAGACATTGTCGCGCCGGAAACTGGGCTGGGACGAGGTGGTCATAACCCTGGTGGACGAGCGCTTCGTGCCGGCCTCCTCGCCGCGCTCCAACGCCGCGCTGGTGGCCGAAAGCCTGCTGCAGGACGAAGCGGCCGCCGCCCGCTTCGTGCCGCTCTACCGGGAAAGCCTCACGCTGGAAGCGGCCGCACAGGCCGACAGCGCCGACATGAAGCTTCTGTCCTGGCCGCTGGACGTTGCCATCCTCGGCATGGGCACGGACGGCCATACGGCTTCCTTCTTCCCCGATGCCGACGCTCTCAAGGCCCTGCTGGAGCCTGCCTCCGACCGCATCGTGCTGCCGGTGCATGCGCCGAGCGCCGGCGAGCCGCGGCTCACCCTTTCGGCGGCACGCCTCGTCGAGGCCGGGTTTCTGGCCCTGCATATCGAGGGGGCCGACAAGCGCGCCTCCTTCGAGGCGGCCATGGGCCAGGCGCCGGGAACCGGCGCGAAAAAGCCGGTCCGTGCCGTGATCGAGGGCTCCCCGAAGCCCGTCGAGGTCTTCTGGGCGCCCTGACCGCCGCACGACATCCATGCCGGAGCGAAGGGAGGCGTTCCGGGAATTTCGGCTCCAAGGAGCAACCGCCATGACTGCCAGATCAGACATCGAAGCCATCACCAACCGCATTCGCGAGCGCTCCCGCGCCGGCCGCGAGGCCTATCTCGGCCGGCTCGACGCAGCCGCGGCGCGCGGCGTCAACCGGGCCGTGCTGTCCTGCGGCAATCTCGCCCACGGCTTTGCCGTGTGCAGCCCTTCGGAAAAGGCCGCGCTGGGTGGCGACCGGGTGCCGAACCTCGGCATCATCACCTCCTATAACGACATGCTGTCGGCGCATCAGCCCTTCGAGACTTTCCCCGCCCTGATCAAGCAGGCCGCGAAGGAAGCCGGCGGCATCGCCCAGGTGGCGGGCGGCGTGCCGGCCATGTGCGACGGCGTGACCCAGGGCCAGCCGGGCATGGAACTTTCCTTGTTCTCGCGCGACGTGATCGCCATGGCGACGGCGATCGGCCTGTCGCACAACATGTTCGACGCCGCCGTCTATCTCGGCGTCTGCGACAAGATCGTGCCGGGACTCTTCATCGCCGCGCTCACCTTCGGCCACCTGCCGGCGGTGTTCGTTCCGGCCGGGCCGATGACGACGGGACTTCCCAACGACGAGAAGGCGAAGGTGCGCCAGCTCTATGCCGAGGGCAAATGCGGCCGCGCCGAGCTTCTGGAAGCGGAGTCGAAATCCTATCACGGGCCCGGCACCTGCACCTTCTACGGCACCGCCAATTCCAACCAGATGCTGATGGAGATCATGGGCCTGCACCTGCCCGGCGCCTCCTTCGTCAATCCGGGCACGAAGCTGCGCGACGCGCTGACGAAGGAAGCCGCGAAGCGGGCGCTGGCCATAACCGCGCTCGGCAACGCCTACACGCCGGTCGGGCGCATGATCGACGAGCGCGCCATCGTCAACGGCGTGATCGGCCTGCACGCCACCGGCGGCTCCACCAACCACACCATCCACCTGATCGCCATGGCGGCCGCCGCCGGCATCCGCCTGACCTGGCAGGACATTTCGGAGCTTTCCGACGCCGTGCCGCTGCTGGCGCGGGTCTACCCGAACGGGCTGGCCGACGTGAACCATTTCGCCGCCGCCGGCGGCATGGGCTTCCTCATCCGCGAGTTGCTCGACGCCGGGCTGCTGCACGAGGACGTGCGCACGGTCTGGGGCGAGGGCCTGCGGCCTTATGCGGTGGAAGCCAGGCTCGGGGCCGACGGCTCCGTGCTGCGCGAGCCGGCACCTGCCGAAAGCGGCGACGAGAAGGTCCTCGCCCCATTCGCCAAAGCGTTCCAGCCGAGCGGTGGGCTGAAGGTTCTGGCCGGCAATCTCGGCCATGCCGTCATCAAGACCTCGGCGGTGAAACCCGAGCGCCGCGTCGTCGAGGCGCCGGCAAAGGTGTTCCACGGCCAGCAGGAGCTGAACGACGCCTTCAAGGCGGGCGAACTTACGGGCGATTTCATCGCCGTGGTGCGCTTCCAGGGGCCGAAGGCCAACGGCATGCCCGAACTGCACAGGCTGACCACTGTGCTCGGCATTCTGCAGGACCGGGGCCAGCGGGTGGCGCTGGTGACGGACGGACGCATGTCGGGCGCCTCGGGCAAGGTGCCCGCGGCCATCCATGTGACACCGGAGGCGCTGGAGGACGGACCGATCGGCCGCGTGCGCGACGGCGACGTCATCCGGCTCGACGCCGAAGCGGGCACGCTGGAGGTGCTGGTGCCGGCCGGCGAACTGGCGCTGCGCCCGACCGCGACGGCCGACCTTGCGGTCAACGAGTTCGGCATGGGCCGCGAGCTTTTCGCCGGCCTGCGCCGCATGGCCGGCCGTGCCGACACCGGTGCCAGCGCGTTCGGCATGTAAGTACAGGCCCATGAGGCGACGCTCCGCCGCCGCCCAGCGGACCATCTCCACCCGGGTCTGGCGGGCGATCCCGCCCGACCCGCCCGGAACGGCGCAGGCATTCGCGCCAAGGAAAAGGGCCGCCGGTTTTGCCGGCGGCCCTTGAAGGTCTTGAAGCGATGCGCGATCGGGCGGCTCAGTTGAGCTTGGCCTTCACTTCCTGCAGAGAAGCCTTGAACAGCTCCGCGCCGCCCTTGGCGTCCACCTTGACGGCCAGCACCTGGCGGGCAGCCTCGACGGCGAGATCCACGGCGCTGGAGCGAACCTCGGCGATCGCCTCGCGCTCGGCCTGGCCGATCTTCTGCTCGGCAAGCGCGGTGCGGCGCACGACATAGTCCTCGGTGCGCTTGTGCGCCTCCTCGGCCAGCGCGGCGGCTTCACGCTTGGCCGCCTCGACGATTTCGGCGGCCTCCTGCTCGGCTTCCTTGCGCTTCTTCTGGTAGTCGGCCAGCAGAGCCTGCGCGTCTTCGCGCAGGCGGCGGGCGTCGTCCAGCTCGCCACGGATGCGGTCGGCGCGCCCGTCGAGCGACTTCGACACCATCGCCGGCACCTTGATGTAGAGCATGATGCCGACGAAGATCAGCAGCGCGACTGTCGCCCAGACTGTTGCGAGGGAGGTTGCGTCCATGGCGGTCTCCTCAGCGATTCGCCGCCACGGCAGCAGCGACCGCAGCCTTGTCGGCCTTGCCGACGAGCTGTTCGACGATGGCTGTTGCCGTGCTCTCGGCGATGGCGCCGACATCCTTCATCGCATCGGCCTTGATGCGCGCAATGCGCGATTCGGCTTCTGCGAGCTTCTCGTCCAGTCCGGCCTCGACCGACTTGCGTGCGGCTTCCGCCTCGGCCTTCGCCGCGTCGCGCGCCTGCTGGCCGATGGCGTTGGCATTGGCCTTGGCTTCGGCAAGCGCCTGCTCGTAGGCGGCAACCGCGGCGTCCGCCTCGCCCTTCAGCTTCGCAGCCTGGTCGAGGTCCTGAGCGATGCGGCTGGAGCGCACCTCCAGGATGTTGCCCAGACGCGGCAGAACCGCCCGTTTCAGGAACAGGTAGAACAGGCCGAAGGTGATGGCCAGCCAAAGGATCTGCGACGGGAACGTCGACGGATCGAAGGGCGGAAACAGCCCGCCTTCGTGGCCTACGTCGGCTGGCACTTGCGTGCCGGCCTGCGCGCCCTCGGCGCCGGCGCCCGTGGCAGGCGCGGCCTCTTGCCCATAGGCAGGTGTGACGAACATCACGTCGTTCCTATCGTTCAGGCCGGCCGCAAAGCGGCACGGCCCCCAGCCGGAAAGATCAGCCGAACAGCGCCAGCAGCGCGATGAGCAGCGAGAAGATGCCCATGGCTTCCGTCACGGCGAAGCCGAAAATCAGGCGGCCGAACTGGCCGTCGGCTGCCGACGGGTTGCGCAGCGCGCCCGAGAGGTAGTTGCCGAAAATCGTGCCGAGGCCAATGCCCGCGCCACCCATGCCGAGGCACGCGATGCCGGCGCCGATGTACTTTGCTGCTTCAGCTTCCATTGTTCAACTCCTTTGAAATCCGGGAAGGCTTGGATGCGATCCGGCGTAACCCGCCGGCAGGTTTCTAGTGCGACGGATGCAGGGCGTCGTTGAGATACATGCAGGTGAGGATGGCGAAGACATAGGCCTGCAGCGCAGCCACCAGCACTTCCAGCGCCGTAATCGCCACGGCCATGACCAGGGGAAGGATCGCGCCGGCAATGCCCACCGCGCCGAGGGCGCCGAGCGAGACGACGAAACCCGCGAAGACCTTGAGCGTGATGTGGCCGGCCAGCATGTTGGCGAAAAGACGGACGGAGAGGCTGACGGGCCGCGACAGGAACGAGATCACCTCGATCGACACCACCAGCGGCATGAGGATGACGGGAACGCCGCTCGGCACGAACAGCTTGAAGAAGCCCAGCCCGTGCTTGGCGATGCCGTATACGACCACGGTGCCGACGATCAGCAGCGAAAGCGCGAAGGTGACGATGATGTGGCTGGTGACCGTGAAGAAATAGGGGAACAGGCCAAGCAGGTTGGCCACCATCACGAACATGAAGATCGTGAAGACGAAGGGGAAGAACCGCATGCCCTGGTTGCCGGCCGCGTCGCGCAGCATGGAGGCGACGAATTCGTAGGTCATCTCCGAAATCGACTGCATGCGCGTCGGCACCAGCGCCCGCCCCGCCGTCGAGAACATCAGGAAGCCGGAGGCGAGCACCACCACGACGACCATGAACAGCGCGGAATTGGTGAAGGACAGGTCGTAGCCGCCGACATGGATCGGCACGATCGTGTTGATATGGAACTGGTGGATCGGATCGACCTTGTCAGCAGCCACTTTTCAATCCCCTTGAGGGCCGCCGGCCCTCTCAATCGGTCCATCGCCGCGACGCGGCGCCTCAATTCACTTATCCGGGCCGGAGCGCAGCTTGCGCGCCCGCTCCGACATGCCGATCAGCCCTGCCGAACGCAGGACATTCAGGATGCCGGCCCCGAAACCGAGCAACAGGAAGATCATCAGCCCCCAGGGCGACGTTCCCGCCAGACGGTCGACCACCCAGCCCAGTCCCACACCGACCGCGATGCCGGCAATGAACTCGCTGGACAGCTTGAACGCCTGGCCATACCCGACGGCAGACCCGGCCTTCGCTGCATCTTCCTCCTCGAGCCGGTCCGGTACCCTCGAAGCAAGCGATGCCTCGAGATCGCGCCGGCGGCGCTCAAGATCCTCGTCGCGGGCGTTTGCGCCATTCTGTCCGGCAGGTCCGGTGCTTCCGGTTCCGGCTGGCCTTCCGTCTTTGGCCATCGCAACCTCCCTGCCCGGCCCGAACGCCATCGCTCGCCGCTTCAAGTCGCGGGCAACATAGTTAGAGCCCCCCTTCGCGTCAAGCCGAGGCCCAAGCTTTACCGGAAAGTATTTTGTCGTTTTAAATCAGCATCTTAATATAGTGCGACATCGTGCCCGCCGCATGCGGCGCCATTCGGCACGGGAATCCCCCCCGCCGGAGGGAAATCCGGCGTGCCTTCGGGACGCCTCGAAACGGCCATCATCAGCTCCAGCCGCCGCCATAAGTGCGGTAGAAGATGTGCAGGCCGATGCGGGTCATCTTCTTCATGTAGCGCGCCCAGCCGGGGCTGACATAGGCGGCGTAGTAGTGGGTGGAGGAACCGACCTCGGGCAGGAAGATCTTGCCGGCGGTGACGGCCATGGCGATGTCCTGCGCGGTCTTGTAATATTTGGGCTCGGTCACGCGGTGCTTGCGGCCGTCGCAGGCGAAGGAGAACTGGCAGGCATTGAGCCAGTGGCTGTTCTGATAGACGACGCCGCAGATCGAAGCGGGATAGGCCGGATTGCGCACGCGGTTGAGCACGACCTGGGCGACCGCCGCCTGGCCGCGCAGCGATTCGGAACGCGCCTCGAAATAGATGGCCTCGGCCAGGCAGGCCTGTTCCTTCTTGGAAAAGGTACTCTCCGGCAGCGGGTTCTGCAGCCACCAGTGGTCGCCCTTGGCCATGGGCGGGATGAAGCGCCCGTCGTCGGGCTCGGCGTCCTTCAGCAGCGCCTCGAAGGGCGAGGTCCTGGCATAGTCGGGCGCAGCCGGCGCATAGGCGGTGGCCAGCACGTCGGCCTTGTCGCTGGTGACCAGCGAGGCCAGCATGGCCGGCACGCCCGGCTCGGACTTCTTGGTGCCGCGCAGATGGAAGGAGGAGGCGATCTGAACCTCCTTGCCCTTGATGTCGGGCTTGGCGAAGGCAAGCTTCAGGTCGCTGTCCATGGACGGGCGCAGCAGCGAGGAGGTGCGCTCGAAGATCGAGCCCGCGGAGAAGTTCTTCGGCGGCGCCACCGGAGCGACCTGGATGATGCGGTCCTTCTTCTCGGTGCGGGTGATGCGGTCCTCGTCCGGGATCTCGCCGGCCATGCCGCTCTTGCCCATGAAGGCGACGGCGCCGATGCCGGGCAGTTCGACCCCCGCTCCCGAGATGGAGCCGGTGACGGCGTCGCCGTCGGCAAAGGGCATCTCGGCCGCATGGACCGAGCCGGCCACCGATTTCTCGACATAGGCGTTCCAGCGCGCGGTCGGCGCTTCGAGGCCGGAGACGAGGCTGGTCATGTCCTGATAGGCGGCAACGGTCGGGAAGCCGACCCAGATGCCCAGGCCAAGAAGCAGGGGGGCGAGGCGCGAGCGCCTTTCTTGGACGGCGGCGGCCCTCGGCCGCTTCGGACGACGTCGATGCACGGAAACTCTCCAGGACGCTACTGAACCCCACTTGCGGATCACAATGGCGCGTTAACCTTGATGGAGGGTTAATTCGGGAGAGCTTTACGGGCCGGATTCGTCAACGAAATCTTAACCATAGGCATAGGCACCGGCCGGTTACCGGTGCAGCGTGCGGGGGGGCGGAAGCGGAAAGATCAGGCCTTCTTGCGGGCCCGGCCGGCAAAGGGATTTTCGGAGGTGCGCAGGGCAACGCGGATCGGCACGCCAGGCATGTCGAAGGCGTCGCGCAGGCTGTTGACCAGATAGCGCACATAGGATTGCGGCATGGCGTCGGGCCGCGAGCAGGACACGACGAAGCCCGGCGGCCGCGTCTTGGCCTGGGTGACGTAGCGCACCTTGAGGCGGCGGCCGGCCACCGCCGGCGGCGGATGGTGGGCCAGAATGCCTTCCAGCCAGCGGTTGAGCTTGCCGGTCGAGACGCGGCTGTTCCAGATCCTGTGGGTGCGCACCACCGCTTCCATGAGCTTGTCGAGACCGCGCCCGGTCTCGGCCGAGACGGGCACCGCCTGGATGCCGCGCACCTGCGGCAGAAGCCGCTCGGTCTTTTCGCGCAGTTCGGCCAGAAGCTGCTGGGGATTGTCGATCAGGTCCCATTTGTTGAAGGCGATCACCGGCGCGCGGCCCTCGCGGATGACGAGGTCGGCGATCTGCAGGTCCTGCTTCTCGAAGGGGATGGTGGCGTCGAGCATGATGATCACCACCTCGGCGAAGCGCACGGCGCGCAGGCCGTCGGCGACGGAGAGCTTTTCGAGCTTTTCCTGCACCCTGGCCTTGCGGCGCATGCCGGCGGTGTCGAACAGCTTTATCCGGCGCCCGCGCCAGTCCCAGTCGACGGAGATGGAATCGCGCGTGATGCCGGCTTCCGGGCCGGTCAGCAGCCGCTCCTCGCCGATCAGCGCGTTGATGAGCGTGGACTTGCCGGCATTGGGCCGCCCCACCACCGCGATGCGCAGCGGCTTGGTCTCGTCATAGGCCGGGGCCTCCTCGGCATCCGGGTCGGCGATGTCCTCGCCGATCAGCACCTCGTCGGCCGCGATCTCGTCATGCGCGTCCTCGTCCTCGCCGAAGGCGCGCGCTTCGCCCAGCGCGTCTATGACGGCGTCGCGCAGATCGGGCAGGCCCTGGCCGTGCTCGGCCGAGATCGGGATCGGCTCGCCGAGGCCCAGTTCCCACGCCTCCAGCATGCCGCCCTGCGCGCCGCGCGCCTCGGCCTTGTTGGCCACCAGCACCACCGGCTTGGCCGAGCGGCGCACCACTTCGGCGAATGTGCGGTCGTCGGGGATCAGCCCGGCCTTGGCGTCCATCAGGAAGAAGATCAGGTCTGCTTCCTGGATGGCGATCTCGGTCTGGGCGCGCATGCGGCCCGGCAGGCTGGAAGCGGGCGCGTCCTCGAAGCCGGCCGTGTCGATGACGTCGAAGGTCAGGTCGTAGAGCTTGGCGGGGTGGATGCGGCGGTCGCGGGTGACGCCCGGCGTATCGTCGACAAGCGCCAGCTTGCGGCCGGCAAGGCGGTTGAAAAGCGTAGACTTGCCGACGTTAGGCCGGCCGATGATAGCGACCTTGAAGCTCATGGCCCGTCACGATCCGCTGTCCGGCTTCACGTTGCCGGAGCCGCGGATCAGTTCGGCCATCAGCGTGGCCCGCTGGCGTGCATTGCGGGGCGCGCCTTCGTCGGCGGCGATCTGCTCGAACAGCTTCAGCGCGTCCTGCGCCTTGCCTTCCTTCCAGGCGGCGAGGCCGAGCGCTTCGCGCGCGGTGCTGCGCAGCGGGTTGTTGTCGTCGGTGAGCTGCTCCACACGGGCAGAGACATCGGCATAGGAGCCGTGGTCGACCAGCAGGAGCCCCGCCCGCAGCCGCGCCATGTCGCGCAGCGAGGCCGGGATGGCGTTGTCCACGGCGACGGCGTCGAAATCCTTGACCGCCCCGTCTATGTCGCCCTTGTCGGCCTTGACCGTGGCCGCGCGCATGCGCGCCAGGATCGGATAGGCGCCGTAGCCGTCCTTTTCCAGTTGCTGGAAAGCGGCCAGCGCCTCGTCGGCCTTGCCCTCATTGGCCAGAAGCAGCGCCTGCGAGAAGGCGTCGCCCGAGGCGTTGGCCCGCGTCTCGTCCCAGTAGCGGTAGCCGACATAGGCGGCCGTGCCCAGCACCACCAGCACGGCGGCAGCGACCAGCGCCGGGCCGAAGCGGTTCCACAGCGCCTTTGCCTGCTCCTTGCGAAGCTCTTCATTGACCTCGCGGATGAAACTGTCGTCGGACATGCTCTAAACCGTTGCCGCCCTCAAAAGGGCCCTTGTCGAGCCTGCCTTGTAGCGGAAATTCACCGTCATGGAAGGGGGCGGCCGGGAAATTCGGCGCGAACGGCCCCTTCCCTGCCGGGCCCGCCGGCCCGGCTCAGGCGAAATCCTCCACGCGGCCGCTTTCGTGGAACTCGCGGTCGATGGTCGACAGCGGCTCGCCCTCCAGCGTCGCCTCGAAGGCATGCAGGCGCTTGTAGATCGACAGCAGCTCCACGATCGTCGGCCACGCATTGACCAGATACTGGAAGGAGGAGGACACCTGGCTGAAGGCCGTGGAGATCTGCTGCCAGATGCCCATGGTGATGGCGCCGGCCGCGATGGTGGGGATGAGGATCAGGCTGGAGAAGATGGCGTCGGCCTGCAGGAAGCCGGAGCGGAAGACGTTGAAATAGGCATAGTGGAAGTAGAGCGTGAAATAGTTGCGCCGCACATGGGAGAACAGCTCCTTCACGGTCGGCGGCTGGGCGCGGGCGTCGTCGTCCTCGCCATAGACCAGTTCCTTGCGGTAGGCCGCTTCCACACGCTGGTTCTTGAACTCCAGGCCCGGCAGCTTGATGCCGGCCACCATGAGCAGCGCGGTGCCAAAGATCGACCAGCCGAGCGCGGCGATCACCAGCGAATAAGGGATCGACCCGACCAGCGGAAGAGCGGTCACATGGGCCGACAGATGCGCCAGCAGGGGCAGGAAGGCGATCAGCGTCATGGCCGAATCGACCAGCGCGACGCCAAGCCCTTCCATGGTGGTGGAAAAGCGCATCGTGTCTTCCTGTATGCGCTGCGAGGCGCCTTCGATGTGGCGCAGCCTTTCCCAGTTGGCGATGTAGTAGTCGTTCATCGCCGTGCGCCAGCGGAAGATGTAGTGGCTGACGAAGAAGCGCGTGATGACGAACAGCATCATGGCGCACATCCCGATCCATGCGTAGATCCAGAACATGGAATAGAGTTCGTTCGGATCGACACCGCCGTTCAGGGCCTTCTGGAACAGGTCGAAGAACGGGCCGCGCCAATTGTTGATCGCGACATACATCTGCACGCCGAGATAGGTGGAGAACAGGATCAGCGCCGAGCCGAGGATCGACCAGTTCTGCCAGGGATGGTTCGCGTAGGCGCGCCAGAACAGGTAGAAGGCGCCGACCATGACGGCGAAATAGATGTAGAACCACAGGAAAGGCGCGGTCCAGAACATCGGCACGCCCAGCACCGGCGGCGCGTTGGCCGGCGCGGGCGGCAGGCCGAAGACGCCGCCCAGTTCCTCGCCGCCGAAGAACCAGAACAGGATGCCGACAAGGGCCCAGAGAACGGCCGAGCTGAAGAACAGCTTCGGCTTGGGGAAGAAGGATACGAACACGGGGCTATCCCTTGCTGGCGCGCACGGAAACGGGTTGCACGGCGGTGGCGATTGCCCGGCATAAAGTCACAGTTTTTGCGGCAAAGAAATGGTCCGCGCACGCTGGAGTCCATTACATTGTTGTCATCTGCGGCCGCCTTGCCCGGTCCGCCGCGTCAGGCGGACCGCTTCGCCGACCAGACGATCAGTCCCGAGGCAAGCAGCACGATGGCCGCCGCAAGCGAGGGCAGGACGAAGCTGCCCGAATGTTCGGCCAGCATGCCGGCAGCGATCGGGCCCAGGATCTGTCCGGCGCCGAAGGAGGCCGTCATCAACGCCAGCACCCGGCGTGGCGAGCGCGGCGCGAGCTGACGCCCGGCCTGGAGGCCGAGAGCCGTGATCGCGACGAAGGTCAGTCCCAGCAGCGCGCCGCCCAGCAGCGGCCCGATCGCGCCGCCCACGGACACGCTGGCGGCAACGCCCGCCGCCTCGGCCACGCAGGCCGCGAGATAGGCGCCGGCAAGCCCGGCGCGCCGGGCAAAGCCCTGCCACAGCCACAGCGAGGGCAACACCGCGATGCCGGTTGCCAGCCACACCATGGCCTCGAACACGCGGCCGCCGCCGCCTTGCCGCACGATGGCGATGAGGAAGGTGGCGGTGACGACGTAGCCGATGCCGAAAAGACCGTAGCCGACGGTCACCTTGACCAGCGGCGCGCCCCAGGCCAAGGCGGGCTCGCGGCCGGTTCCGCTCCCCTGTCCGGCCGACGCGGCCGGCCCCCGATCGATCAGCATGGCGACCGGCACGAAGCCCAGCGCGGAGATGGCGGCCGACACGAACCAGCCGGCCCGCCAGTCGGAATGATAGGTGACGAGCGCGGCCATGAGCGCCGACGAGGCGGCGATGCCCAGCCCCACGCCGGTGAAATGCACCGTCTGCAGGCCCGGACGGCCGACGGCCGCCATATGGCCCATGACGATGCTGGACAGGAAGATCATGACGAAGGCGCTGGCCACGCCGGCAAGGAAGCGGATAACGAGGAAGGCCGGCATCCAGTCGGTCGCCCCCATCAGGCCGGCAAGCACGGCGCTGGCGCCAAGGCTGGCCAGCATCACCATGCGCTCGTGCCCGTGCGCCCAGCCGCCGGAAGCGGCCAGTGCGCCGGCCAGATAGCCGAGATAGTTCGCCGAGGCGATCCAGCCGGCGCCGGCCGCGGTGAGACCCAATTCGTCCATCATGCCCGGCAGGATCGGGGTGTAGACGAAACGCCCGATGCCCATGGCGACCGCCATCGCGACGATGCCGCCGACGGCGAAACGAAACGGGGATGGCGAGGCGGATTTCATTGCACCGCACAATAGAAGCCCCCTTTGCCGAGGCAATCCGGGTTTTTCCGCGATCGCACTGTTTCGATTGTGCCAGCGCCGGGATCAGGCGCCGATCCTGCCGATGACGGTGGAAAGCAGCGCCGGCGGGGTCTATGTAGAAGGAGAAAGTCAATCAGCATCGCAACAGGCAGGCCCATGACCACCCACGAACGCGACTTTTCCGCTTCCATCGACCCGGTGAAGCTCGACAGGCTGGCCGAGGTGGTGGTCAAGGTGGGGCTGCAATTGCAGCCGGGCCAGGATCTGGTGCTGACCTCGTCGATCCCGGCGCTGCCGCTGACGCGCAGGATCGTGGAGCAGGCCTACAAGGCCGGCGCCGGGCTGGTGACGCCGATCTTCTCCGACGACGAGATCACGCTCGCCCGCTTCCGCCACGGCTCGGACGCTTCCTTCGACCGCGCCGCCGGCTGGCTCTACGAGGGCATGGCCAAGGCGTTCTCGCAGAACGCGGCGCGCCTTGCCGTGCGCGGCGACAATCCCTCCCTGCTTTCGGGGCAGGACCCGGCCAAGGTGGCGCGCGCCAACAAGGCCATGTCCACCGCCTATCAGCCGGCGCTGGAAAAGATCACCAATTTCGACATCAACTGGAACATCGTCGCCTATCCCGAACTGGCCTGGGCCAGGCAGGTGTTCCCGAACGAGACCGACGACGCCGCAGTGGCCAGGCTGGCGGACGCGATCTTCGCCGCCAGCCGCGTGGACGGCGACGATCCGATCGGCGCCTGGGCCGCGCACAACGCCGCGCTGAAGGAGCGGACCATATGGCTGAACGGCCACCGGTTCCACGCGCTGCACTTCACCGGGCCGGGCACCGACCTGACGGTGGGGCTGGCCGACGGGCACGAATGGATGGGAGGCGCGGCGCCCGCCAAGAACGGTGTCGTTTGCAATCCCAACATCCCGACCGAGGAGGTGTTCACCACCCCCCATGCGCGCCGCGTGTCGGGCCACGTCTCCTCGACCAAGCCGCTGTCCTACCAGGGCACGCTGATCGACGACATTTCGGTGCGCTTCGAGGAAGGCCGCATCGTGGAGGCCAGAGCCTCGAAGGGCGAGGACGTGCTGGCCAAGGTGCTCGACACCGACGAGGGCGCGCGCCGGCTCGGCGAAGTGGCGCTGGTGCCGAACTCCTCGCCGATCTCGGCCAGCGGCATCCTGTTCTACAACACGCTGTTCGACGAGAACGCCTCGTGCCACATCGCGCTGGGCCAGTGCTATTCCAAGTGCTTCGTCGACGGTGCCAGCCTGAGCCCCGACGAAGTCGCCGCGCGCGGCGGCAACAAGAGCCTCATCCATATCGACTGGATGATCGGCTCCGGCCAGGTGGACATAGACGGCGTGCATGAGGACGGGCGCCGGGTGCCGGTGATGCGCAAGGGCGAGTGGGCCTGAACGTCTTTCCAGCCGGCCGGCGCCAGGGAGGGCGGCGATGGCCTATGACATTGCAGTGAAGCGGGTCTACGAGCCCGCGGCAAGGGCGGACGGCCAGCGCGTGCTGATCGACCGGGTCTGGCCGCGCGGCATCACCAAGGACAAGGCGGCGCTGACACTGTGGCTGAAGGACATCGCTCCCAGCACCGAACTGCGCAAATGGTTCGGCCACGAGCCGGAGCGCTGGGAGGAGTTCCGCAAGCGCTACCGCGAAGAGCTTGCGGACAAGCAGGAGCCCTTGCGCGAACTGGCCAGCCTGCTGGAGCACGGCCGCGTGACGCTGCTCTACGGCGCACATGAGGAACGCTACAACAACGCCGTCGCGCTGGCGGATTATCTCAACGAGATGAAGTAGACCGCCTCTCCCCTCGTCATCCCAGGGCGGAGCCGAGCGGAGCGAGGATGAGGAAGGTCATCTACGCCTTTTCCAGTGCCGCGGCATAGGCATCCGCCTTGAAGCCGACCAGCAGGCGGTCGCCGAGGTCGAGCACCGGCCGCTTGACCATCGTGGGGTTGGCCAGCATCAGCGCCTTCGCCTTGGCCGCATCCAGTTCCTGCTTGTCGGCATCGGAGAGCGCGCGGAACGTGGCGCTCGACTTGTTCAGGAGCACTTCCCAGCCGAGGCTTTCCACCCAGCCGTCCAGCCTTGCGGCCTCCAGTCCCTGCTCCCGGTAATTGTGGAAGGCGTAGTCCACGCCATGACCCTCCAGCCATGTGCGCGCCTTCTTGATCGTGTCGCAATTGGGAATGCCGTACATCGTAATCGTCAAGGTGCGGTCCTCATCTCGTTCATGCCCGCCGGAGGTATCCGATTCGACCCGGCGGGTCAGGCCGGCCTCTTGAAGGACCGGCGCTCGGCCTCCACCTCGGCGCGGCACACGCAGCCCTCGAGATGGTCGTTGACCAGCCCCATGGCCTGCATGAAGGCATAGACCGTGGTGGGCCCGACGAAGCTCCAGCCGCGCTTCTTCAGATCCTTCGACAGCCTGACCGAGACCGCCGTGGTCGGGTTGGCGCGCAAATGGGCAAGGTCCACCACATCCGGCCGCTGGTCCGGTCCTGGCTCGTAACTCCAGAAGAAGGCGGCCAGCGAGCCGGCCTCGTCGGCCAGTTCGCGCGCACGTTTGGCATTGTTGATGGTGGAGGCGATCTTGCCGCGATGGCGCACGATGCCGGCATTGGCAAGCAGGCGCTCCACATCGGCTTCGCCGAAGCAGGCGACGCGCTCGAAGTCGAAACCCTCGAAGGCCTCGCGGAAATTCTCGCGCTTGCGCAGGATGGTCAGCCACGACAGGCCGGACTGGAACCCTTCCAGGCAGATCTTCTCGAACAGGCGGCGATCGTCGGCCACCGGCCGGCCCCATTCATGGTCGTGATAGTGAAGGTAGTCGGGCAGGTTGGCGTGCCAGAAGCAGCGGGTGGCTCCGTCGGGGCCGGCGATTAGGCCGTCGTGGCTCATCTCGTTTCCTTCGTTAACGCCCGCAGGCCCTGCTTTACCGCGGCTTTACCAGATTCCTGAACCGCACGATAACCACACCGAAAGCTTTCCGCCAAAGACGGCATTTTACGTATCCGCGATTCACGATTCGGTTGCCGCTGCGCGCGAACCTGCACGCCGAAGCCGGAAGCGCCACCCGTTTCCGGCGCGTGACGATCAAGCGTGAGAGTGCGTTGCGATGAAACCTTTCTTCTTCCCCCTGCTCGGCGCGGCGGTGCTCGCGGCAACCGCCTCCGCCGCCGCCAACGACCGCTATGCCGAGCGCCCGCCGGTTCTGGTGAGCCCGGACCTTTCCGCCCCCTGGGTGTTGCAGCTCGGCGGCGCTCCCGATGCGCCGCGCCGCGTGAGCCGGCAGGTGCAGGCGCCCCCGTCCGTGGGCCGGGCGATGGCGGCGCCGCAGCGCCAGGCCCTGCCGGACCGCACACGCACGGCGGCGGTCGCCCGGCCGGCGGCCAAGCAGCAGGCCCGCCGGCAGATCGATCCGATCTACCTGCCGCAGGAAGTGGCCTATGACGGCCCGCAGAAACCGGGCACCATCGTCATCGATACGCGGCAGAACTTCCTCTATCTGGTGGAGGAAAACGGCAAGGCGCGGCGCTACGGCGTCGGCACCGGCAAGCCGGGCTTCGAATGGGCCGGCACCCACAAGGTTTCCTCCAAGCGCGAATGGCCCGACTGGCGCCCGCCGGCCGAGATGATCGCGCGGGAAAAGGCCAAGGGCAAATACCTGCCCGCCTATGTTGCCGGGGGCATGGACAATCCGCTCGGTGCGCGCGCCCTCTATCTCGGCTCGACGCTCTACCGCATTCACGGCACCAACCAGCCCTGGACAATCGGCGGCGCCGTGTCCTCCGGCTGCATCCGCATGCGCAACGAGGACGTGGTGGACCTCTACGAGCGCGTGGCAGTTGGCACCACGGTGGAGGTGATATAATCTGCGCCGGCGATTCCCGAGAACAACGGGGGACGGGCCGTGTTGGGACATGGCCGGTCGCGAAAGGGCAGCCAAGGGCTGCCCTTTCTGCTTTATCGAGCGCTTTTCGGCAGCCCTTCCGGCCGTTCCCCGCCATAGGCCCAGTCGAGCAGCTTGACCGTGTGCACCACCGGCAGCTTCGCGGCGGATGCGATCTGGGTGATGCAGCCGATATTGCCGGTGGCGACGATGTCCGCCCCGGTCGCCTCGATGTTCTTCACCTTGCGGTCGCGCAACTGCGCCGAAATCTCCGGCTGGAGGATGTTGTAGGTGCCGGCCGAGCCACAGCACAGATGCCCCTCGCGCGGCTCCTTCACCACGAAGCCGGCGCGCGCCAGTAGCTCCTTCGGCTGGCGGGTGATCTTCTGGCCGTGCTGCATGGAGCAGGCCGAGTGATAGGCCACCACCGTGCCGGGTGCGCGCGCCGGCGCGGGCATGTCGAGCGTGAAAAGATACTCGGTGATATCCTTGGCCAGCACCGACACCTTCGCCGCCTTTTGTGCGTAGGCGGGGTCGAGCCGCAGCATGAAGCCGTAATCCTTGACGGTGGTGCCGCAGCCCGAGGCGGTGATGATGATGGCATCCAGCCCGCCCTGCTCGATCTCGCGCGTCCAGGCATCGACATTGCGGCGGGCGAAGGCAAGGGCTTCCTCCTCGCGGCCCATATGGTGGACCAGTGCGCCGCAGCAGCCTTCGCCTTGCGGCAGCACCACCTCGACGCCGAGGCGCGAAAGCAGGGAGACGGTGGCCTCGTTGGTGCCGGGGTCCAGCACCGACTGCGCGCAGCCGGTGAGCAGGGCCACGCGGCCTTTTTGCGTTGCCTGCGCGGCGCGGCCGGCAGGCTTGGCCACCACCGGCACCGATTTAGGCGCCAGCTTCAGCATCGTGGCAACCGGCCTCAGCGCCGGCATCTTTTCCATCAGGCCAGCGAAGGGGCGGCCGAGCTTCGCCAGCTTCAACGCCGCGCGGAAACGCGCCGGATAGGGCAGCACGAAGGCCAGCATGGTGCGGACCAGCCGGTCCGGCAGGGGCCGGCGATACGTCTGCTCGATATGGGCGCGGGCGTGGTCGACCAGATGCATGTAGTGCACGCCCGAGGGGCATGTGGTCATGCAGGCCAGGCACGACAGGCAGCGGTCGATATGGGTGACCGTTTCCTTGTCGGCGGCGCGGCCGTTCTCCAGCATGTCCTTGATGAGGTAGATGCGCCCGCGCGGGCTGTCCAGTTCGTTGCCCAGCGTCACATAGGTCGGGCAGGTGGCGGTGCAGAAGCCGCAATGCACGCATTTGCGCAGGATCTTTTCCGATTCCGCAACATGCGGGTCGGCGAGCTGGGCGGGCGTGAAATTGGTCTGCACGGCTGTTCCCTAACGACCCAGAAGCCAGCTTTGCGGGTTTGCGATCGGCTCGCCGCGCGAAACCGTCTGCAGGCCGACGATGCAACGGGCGATGACCCACACGACCGTCACGAACACCAGCAGAAACCCGATGGCGACCAGCATCAGCAGGCAGGAAATGAGGCCGTAGAGCAGCCCGATCCAGAACGTGCGAATCAGGAAGGTGTAGTGGGTGTCCACCCAGGCCTCGGACTTGCCCCGGTTGATATAGGCCATCACCAGCCCGATCAGGCTGCTTATGCCGATCACGAAGCCGGCAAGATAAAGAATGTAGACAAGTTGCGCGTTCGTACGCCCGGGCGAAAGCCAGCGATCGGTCTCGCGCGGCACGATCGGGCCATTGTTGATGTCGCTCATGATATCCCCCCAAAGGTTTCGACGAGCGGCAAACTAGCAGATGCCGAAGCCGGCGCCAGACGCCCAGGATTGAGAATGTTCCTGGGGTCGAATTCCGCCTTGAGCCGTGCGGAAAGCGCGGCGAGCGCCGGCGGCTGCGGCTCGAAGGGCGATACGGCGGCGCGCTGCTCGGCGCCGGCGCGCACCAGCGTGGCATGGCCGCCGCCGAATTTCTTCACCAACGCGCGCAGCAGCTCGGCCTCCGGCTCGCCGCCTTCCATCGAAAGCCAGGCCAGCCCGCCCTGCCAGTCGTAGAAGGTCGAGACCGGCGCCTGCATGCGCAGCGCCATTACCATGTGGTGCGCCTGCGAAGGGGCCATGGAAACCCGCCAGAGCGGCTTGTCGCCCCCGCCGGCAAACGGCACGCAGTCACGCAGCTCGCGCCATAGCTGCCGCGAGGCATCGCCGGAAATCTCTTCCAGCGAACCCGCATTCTTCAGCAGGCCTCTCAACGTCTGAAGGCGCGCGGCGACGGACGGACCGAAACCTTCCACGCGCAGCAGCGTCGCCGGCCTGTTGCCGAGGCTGCCGCCCGCCAGCTTCGCCACCGCCGGATAAGGCAGGTGCGCGGCGCTCGACACTTCGGCGCTGGAGCCGAGGGCCAGGCTCATCGCCGCCACTGCCAGGTCGTCGAGCAGGTCGCGCACGGCCAGCGTGGTCTCGGTCTCGGCCGCCGGCAGCACCTTGAAGGTCACGTCGGTGACGACCGCCAACGTGCCCCAGGAGCCGGCCATGACCTTGGAGAGATCGTAGCCGGTGACGTTCTTGACCACGCGCCCGCCAGACTTGAACGCCTCGCCCCGGCCCGACACGGCATGGATGCCGAGGATATGGTCGCGCGCCGCGCCCGCCTTCAACCGGCGCGGGCCGGAGAGGTTGGCGGCAAGTGCGCCACCGATGCTGCCGCGCCCCGGCGCCTGGCCGAACAGAGGGCCGTGGTCCATCGGCTCGAAAGCGAGTTGCTGGCCGTGTTCGGCAAGCAGCGCCTCGATCTCGGCCAGCGGCGTGCCGGCCCGCGCCGACAGCACCAGTTCGGCCGGCTCGTAAAGCGTCACGCCGGAAAGGTGCGACAGGTCGAGCGTGTGGGCGGCCTGCACGGGACAGCCGACGCCACGCCGCGAGCCGTGGCCGATCGTTTCCAGCGGCTCTTCCTGCGCCACGGCCCATTGCACGGCGGCAAGAACCTCCTCGGCGGTAGCGGGGGTGAAAATGGTCATGGGCATACAGCCGCGCAAAGCGCCCCCTCTCCGCCTCGCTGCGCTCGGCACCTCTCCCCCGCTTCGCAGGGGCGAGGAACCTGCACTCGCCAAAGTCGCGGCTTTTCAAAACTTGGGTTCTTCGCCCCCATGAAAATGGGGGAGAGGTGCCGAGCGCAGCGAGGCGGAGAGGGGGCGATCATTCGGGGCTGCCTTCACTCTTTTCGTGCGCTTTGGCAAAAACGAACCGCAAATCCAAGGCAAGCGTATCTTCACGCAGTTCCCCGTCGAGGGCAGCGAGGATGGTTTCACAAACACCCGCAATATCCTTCGAAAGGTCGGCGCTCCAAAACCTTATGACGGAGTACCCTTGGGCGCGCATGATTTCGTCGCGTCGCCTGTCGTAGGCGCTGTCGGCGTGCTGACTACCGTCCAATTCGACGACGAGCTTCCGACTGCGGCAAACAAAATCTGCAAAATATGGCCCTATGGGCATCTGGCGCACAAATTTATATCCGCCCAGCCTTTTGGCCTTCAGTTCATTCCACAGGATGGCTTCCGCCATGTTGTCGCCCTGTCGCAGCGAGCGCGCCCGTTCATTGATCCCCTTCTCCCGCTTTCGTGTCTTCATCCCCTCTCCGCCTCGCTGCGCTCGGCACCTCTCCCCAGAGGGGAGAGGAAACGCGGCCGCAGCGCCGCGTTCTTCCAGCTTGGGTTCCTCTCCCTTCAGGGGAGAGATGCCGAGCGAAGCGAGGCGGTGAGAGGTATCTGCAACCATTCTCAAAACCTCGGAATGTCCGGGAACGCCACCTGCCCGCGATGCACATGCATGCGGCCGAGTTCCGCGCAGCGGCGCAGTTGCGGGAACATCTTGCCGGGGTTGAGCAGATGGTTGGGATCGAAGGCGCATTTGACCCGCATCTGCTGGTCGAGGTCGATCTCGTTGAACATTTCCGGCATCAGGTCGCGCTTTTCCACGCCCACGCCGTGCTCGCCGGTCAGCACGCCGCCCACCTTGACGCACAGCCGCAAAATGTCGGCGCCGAAGGCTTCCGCCTTGTCCAGTTGGCCCGGAATGTTGGCGTCGTAGAGGATGAGGGGGTGCAGGTTGCCGTCGCCGGCGTGGAAGACGTTGGCGACGCCGAGCCCGTATTTCTCCGACAGCTCGCGCATGCCATGCAGCACCTTCGGCAGTTCCTTGCGCGGAATGGTGCCGTCCATGCAGTAATAGTCGGGCGAGATGCGCCCCACCGCCGGGAACGCCGCCTTGCGCCCGGCCCAGAAGACGAGCCGCTCCTCCTCGCTCGCCGAGATGCGGCAGGTGGTGGAGCCGTTGCGGATGGCGATGGCCTCCACCTGGCCGATGAGGTGGTCGACCTCCACCGCCGGGCCGTCCAGCTCGACGATCAGCAGCGCCTCGCAGTCCAGCGGATAGCCGGCGCGGACAAAATCCTCGGCGGCGCGGATGGCGGGGCCGTCCATCATCTCCATGCCGCCGGGGATGATGCCGGCGCCGATGATGTCGGCCACGCACTGGCCGGCCTGCTCGCTGGTCGGGAAGCCGATCAGGAGCGCGCGCGCCGTCTCGGGCTTCTTCAAGATTCGCACCGTGACCTCGGTGACGACACCCAGCAGCCCTTCCGAGCCGGTCATGACGCCCAGCAGGTCATAGCCTTCCGCGTCCAGATGCTTGCCGCCTAGGCGCACCACCTCGCCGTTCATCAGCACCATCTCGATGCCCAGCACATTGTTTGTGGTGAGCCCGTATTTCAGGCAGTGCACGCCGCCGGAATTCTCCGCCACGTTGCCGCCGATGGAACAGGCGATCTGCGACGACGGGTCTGGCGCGTAGTAAAAACCCTCCTCTTCCACGGCATTGGTGATGCCGAGATTGGTGACGCCCGGCTGGGCCACGACCACCCGGTTGGGAAAATCGATCTCGAGGATGCGGTTGAAGCGGCTCATCACCAGCAGCACCGCGTCTTCCAGCGGCAGCGCCCCGCCGGACAAGGATGTGCCCGAGCCACGCGGCACGACGCGGATGCCGTGGTCGTCGCAATATTTCAGGATTTTCGCGACCTGCGCCACGGTCTGCGGCAGCACCACGACCAGCGGCAACTGGCGATAGGCGGTGAGCCCGTCGCTCTCGAAGGCGCGCATTTCGGTGACCGCGTTGACCACGCCCTCGCCGGGCACGATGGCGCGCAGCGCCGCGACGATCTCCTGACGGCGCGCCAGGGTCCGCTCATCGGGCTTGGGCATGACGAGACCGGACATGGGCGCCTCCCGTTTTTGAAACTGGTAAAAAGCATTTACCAGTTGCCCGCGGGTCTTGTAAATGCCGCTTCGGCGGCAGGCGAGCCGCCGCGCCCGCGCCCCATACGCAGCGGCAATGTGACGCTGCGGCTACTCTCCCGCCGGCTTGCCGGGTTCGGCGTGCTGGCGGCGCACCCGGCGCACGCCCCACCAGACCAGAAGCACGGCCACCGGCACCGCGGCGGCGGTCGCCGTTTCCGGGGCGATTGCGTGGCCGAACACGGCCGCACCCTTGGCGAGATAGCCGACCAGGCCGACGACATAGTAGGATACGGCGGCGACCGACAGCCCCTCAACCGTCTGCTGCAGCCGCAATTGCAAGCGGGCGCGGTTGTTCATGGAGGCGAGCAGGTCGCGGTTCTGCTTCTCCACCTCGACATCGACCCAGGTGCGCAGCAGCGTGGTGGCCCGGGTGAGCTTTCGCGACAGATTGGCCTGGCGCTCCTCCACCGAGCGGCAGGTGCGCATGGCAGGGGCAACGCGCCGCTGCAGGAAGCCGGACCAGGTGTCGTAGCCCGGCACCGCCTCCTCGCCGAGCGCTTCCAGACGCTCGCCGACGATGCCGTCATAGGCGCGGCTGGCGCCGAAGCGGTAGAGGCTGGCGGCGGCGTCCGCCTCCAGCTCGGCGGCAAGCTCGGTGAGGTCGGCAAGCAGCGTCTGGCTGTCGCGGGTTTCCACCGCCTTCATCTCGCGGGTGATGGCGGCCAGCCGGTCCTCGATGCGGCGCACCCGGCCCGACAGCGACAGCGCCAGCGGCAGTCCGAGCATAGCCAGCGTGCGATAGGTCTCGATGTCGACGAGGCGCTGCGACAGCGCGCCGGTGCGGGCCGGCGTCAGCCCGCGGTCGAGGATCAGCATGCGCGTCAGGCCGTCGCCGTCCTGGCGGAAATCGGTGACGATGGCCGCATTACCGTGCTCGACCAGCGAATAGCACAGGCTGGTAGGGTCGAAGCCCGCAATCTGCCGTTCGGTCGCCGGGCTCCATTTGCGGATTTCCAGCCGGATGCCGGAAATGACCGTTCCGGGTGGCGAGAAGCCATTGCCAAATGGCGAATCCTCCGGCATGCCGCCGCGTTCCTCGGCCAGCGGCCCTTCCCACAGATAGGTGGAGAATTCGGTGTGGCGCTCCCAGCGTAGCGAGCCGTTGCCCCACTTCATGGCGTGATGGCGCGCCTGCCTGTCGGGCGCGGCGATGCCGAGCCGCATCGACAACTCGGTCAGCACGGCCTGGTCGACGCCGGAGCCGCCCTCGGTCATGAAGGAAAGCTGGATCAGCGCCCGCGGCGCCGCCACCAGCGGATGCGGCCGGGCATGGACTTCGCCGAGCGCGCCAGGTCGGCCGTCATGCGCCGGAAAGCCCATGACCGCGCCGGTGGCGCGGGGCCGGAATTCGAGGCTGGACGGATCGTCCGACACGGTTTTTCCCCGGCTTTGCTTGCCTGCAGCGCAGTGCTCTAGGGCCGATCGGGGCGAGACGCAAACGGGAAGTGCGGCGTCGACCGCCGCCGCCGCCGGGCGGGACGCGGGGAAATCCCTTCAAAACTGGATAATTAATTTGACCAGTTGTCCGGAAAGCCATTATTCTGTCCGGCAATATCCTGCATTCGAGCCACTTTCGGGCACTCCGTTGAACGACATCTTCTCCAGGATCGATCATTCGCGCACGGCCGACGAGGTGGTCGGGCAGATCGAGAGCCTGATCCTGGAGGGCGTGCTGCGCACCGGCGACCGTCTTCCCGGCGAGCGGGAGTTGTCGCGGCAGTTCGAGGTGTCGCGGCCGATCCTGCGCGACGCGCTGAAGGTGCTGGAGACGCGCGGCCTGCTGGTGACGCGCCACGGTGGCGGCAGCCATGTCGCCGACGTGATCGGCCAGGTCTTCTCCAGGCCGGTGATGGAGCTGATTTCCCGCCACCGCAAGGCGGCGAGCGACTATCTGGAATACCGCCGCGAGATCGAGGGCGTGGCCGCCGAATATGCCGCGCGCCGCGCCACCGCCGACGACCTCGCTTTGCTCGACGGCATCATGGAGCGCATGGACGCCGCGCACCGCAGCGGCGACTTCGAGGCCGAGGCCGAGATCGACGTCGAGTTCCACCATGCGGTGGGCGAGTGCGCGCACAACATCATCCTTTTGCACACGCTGCGCTCCTGCTACAGGCTGCTTTCCGAAGGTGTGTTCCAGAACAGGCTGCTGGTCTTCGCGCTGCCCGGCGCGCGCGAAGAGCTGCTTGCCCAGCACCGCGCCATCCATGCGGCGGTGAAGGCCGGCGACGCGGAAGCGGCACGCAAGGCGGCCATGGACCACATCACCTATGTCGAGCGCTCCATGGCGGAAGCCGAGCGCACCGGCGACTGGCAGCGCGTCTCGCGGCTTCGGCTCAGGCAGCGTGGCGGCAAGGAACCGGCACCCGCAAACAAAGGCAACGAATAGGCCGCGAGATGACGGCCGGCAAACCAGGAACAGCGCACATGGGCATGCTTCTCACCATCGACGACCTCAAGCAGCAGGCGCGCCGCCGCGTGCCCAAGATGTTCTTCGAGTATGCCGATTCCGGCGCGCTGACGGAAAGCACCTACCGCGCCAACGAGGAGGACTTTTCCGCGATCAAGCTGCGCCAGCGGGTGATGGTGGACATGACCAACCGCTCGCTCGCCTCGACCATGATCGGCGAGAAGGTGGCGATGCCGGTGGCGCTGGCGCCGACCGGCTCGACCGGCATGCAGCATGCCGACGGCGAGATGCTGGCGGCGCAGGCGGCCGAGGAGTTCGGCGTGCCGTTCACGCTGTCGACCATGAGCATCTGTTCGATCGAGGACGTGGCCTCGGTGACGAAGAAGCCGTTCTGGTTCCAGCTCTACGTCATGCGCGACAAGGATTTCGTCATCAACCTCATCGACCGCGCCAAGGCGGCCAAATGCTCGGCGCTGGTGCTGACGCTCGACCTGCAGATCCTGGCCCAGCGCCACAAGGACGTGCGCAACGGCCTGTCGGCGCCGCCGAAACTGACGCTGCCCAACATCCTCGACATGGCGATCCGCCCGCGCTGGTGCATGGGCATGCTGGGCACGCAGCGCCGCACCTTCCGCAACATCGTCGGCCACGCCAAGGGCGTCGGCGACCTCGCCTCGCTGTCGTCCTGGACCAACGAGCAGTTCGACCCGCAGCTTTCCTGGAAGGACGTGGAGTGGATCAAGGAGCGCTGGGGCGGCAAGCTGATCCTGAAGGGCATCCTCGACAAGGAGGATGCCGAGATGGCGGCCAGGACCGGCGCAGACGCCATCATCGTCTCCAACCATGGCGGTCGCCAGCTCGACGGCGCGCCTTCCTCCATCTCGGTGCTGGAACGGATCGCCGATGCGGTGGGCGACCGCATCGAAGTGCACATGGACGGCGGCATCCGCTCCGGCCAGGACGTGCTCCGGGCGCTGTGCCTGGGCGCCAAGGGCACCTATATCGGCCGGCCCTTCCTCTACGGCCTCGGCGCGGGCGGCAAGGCCGGCGTGACCAAGGCGCTGGAGATCATCCGCAAGGAGCTGGACATCACGCTGGCGCTGTGCGGCAAGCGCGACATCACCCAGGTTAGCAAGGACATGCTGCACCGGCCGCAGGAAGCGCAGCCGGCGTGAATTTCAGCCAGGCACGGTAAGGTCGGGCGGTGGGTGGCGCGGATCAGCGCAGCGAAGAGGTGACGCCGTAGCCGTCGACGGCATTGTGGTCGTTGGCGGCGTCGGCCGAATAGATGCCCGTGCCCCACAGCACGATGGCGGCCAGCATGGCGAAGGACAGAAGTGCTGCTTTCACGAAGGTCATCTCGGGTTGGTCTGCTCACTATGCACGGGCACGGTTACCAATGCGTTGAAACGAACAAGTCGCGACAAAGTTTCGGCTTCGCGCTTCTACCTGCGCTTCGTATCGGTCCTGTGTCGCGCAGCCGCGAAAACGGGCGGATCCTGTTGCATTGCCGATGCGAAGCCGGCGCCTTCTAGGGCAAGGCACGGACACAATCCAAGACCGAAAACGGCGTCCACAGGAGGTTCCGCGGCAGCGTGCCAAATCTGCCACGGTGGCGGTCGCAGAACGGCGATTTCAGACGGCCGCCACCCAGGCGCGCGCGATGGCCAGGCCCGCGGCATCCGCCTCTTCGCCATGGCGGGCCGCCTCGGCCTCCAGCCTGTCGCTCCAGTCGGGATGGCGCGCCCCGATCATCGCCGCGAAGGAGACGCTCCACCCCCGCACCAGCGGCTGGTCGGCCTCGAAATGGAACTGGAAGCCATAGGCGGCACGGCCGACGCGGAAGGCCTGATTCTCGGCCACCGGACTGGAGGCCAGCCGCACCGCCTGCGGCGGCAGCGAATAGGTGTCGTCGTGCCACTGGAAGATGGGAAAGCGCTGCGGCAGCGCCCCCAGCACCGGGTCGGCCTTCGCCGCCTCGGTGAGCGACACCGCGTGCCAGCCGAATTCGGTGGCGCCGCCGACCCTGTTTTCGCCGCCGAAGGCGCGGGCCAGCAACTGGCTGCCGAGGCAGATGCCCAGCACAGCCTTGTCGGCCGCCGTGAAGTCGCGCGCCAGGTCCAGCAGCGCCGGGAAATAGGGATATTCGTCGTCGGCCAGCGCGTTCTGGCCGCCGCCCAGCATGACCAGCGCGTCGTGGCCGGACGGGTCCGCGGGCAGTTCCGCGCCGAGATCGGCGCGGCGCAGGTCGATCTCGGCCTGCGCCTCCGCGAGCGCCGTGCCGATCTGGCCCAGGTCGGTATTCTTGTAGTTCTGGACGACCAGCACCCGCATCTGCATCCTGCCGTGAAATGAACCCCGCCGCAGCGGTAGCAGAAGCCGGCATGTCGGCCAAGATCGCGGGCACCGGCCAAGGGAAAATCGCCATGCCTCTTCAGAACCGGGTCGATCCGTTCGGCGCCATCCATGCGGTGCCCGAACGCGGGCTGTTCACCGGCAACCGCGGCGTCATCCACGATCCCGACACCCGGACGCTGCTGAAAAGGCGTTGGACGCTGCCGGCCTGGATCATCTGCCAATGCGAGTTCCAGGGGCGAAAGCGCGAGCCGATGGGCCGCAACGGACCGGGCGGGAAAGCCGGCTGGACCGAGCTTTTCTTCCTCGACGAGGTGACGGCGCTGGCCGCCGGGCACCGGCCCTGCTTCTTCTGCCGGCGCGAGCGCGCCCGCGATTTCGTCGGCCGCTTCGGCGCCGCCTTCGCCATCGAGACGCCGCGCGCGCCGATGCTGGACGCGCGGCTGCACAAGGAGCGGGCGGCATCCGGCGGGCAGGCTGCCGAAATCACCGCCGCCGATCTTCCAGGCCTGCCCGACGGCGCCATGGTCGCCGACGGCCGCGAAACCTACGCCCTTCGCGCCGGCACGGCGCTGCCATGGTCGTTTGCCGGCTACGGCGCGCCTCTCGGTTTCGAGGCGTTTTCCGGTCGTCCGCTACGGCTGCTCACGCCCGCCACGACGCTTGCCGTGCTCGGCCAGGGCTATGCGCCCGTGTGGCATTCCTCGGCCGGGACGTGATCCTTCCCCCGCCGGCTCGACCGGGCTTGCGTCAATAAGTCGTTCGCCGCTCCTCCGAGGGCGGGCGGCCGAATTGCAGGCGGTAGCTCTGCGCGAAATAGGAGTGCGAGGTGAAGCCGGTGGCGATCGCCACGTCGAGGATCGGCATGTTGGTCTGGCGCAGCAGCTCGCGCGCCCGCTCCAGCCGAAGTCGCATGTAGTAGCGGCCGGGCGTCACGCCCAGATGCCGCAGGAAAAGCCGCTCCACCTGGCGCACGGACAGGCCGGCCGACCTGGCGAACTGCGCTGCCGCCAGCGGCTCGTCCAGGTGATCGGCCATCAGCTCGACGATCTTGCGCAGTTTTTCCGACTTGCCGGTCAGGTCGCGCTCGGGGCCGACGCGCTGGCGGTCGCCGGCGGAACGGATGCGCTCGTGCTGGAACTGGTTGGCGACGGCATTGGCGATGCCGGGGCCGAAATCGCCGCGCACGATCTCCAGCATCAGGTCGATCGAGGTCGTGCCGCCGGCACAGGTATAGCGCTTGCGGTCGATCTCGAAGACGTTGCCGGTGCATTCGATGTTGGGGAAGCGCTCGATGAAGCCGGCGCGGTTCTCCCAGTGGATGGTGCAGCGGTGGCCTTCGAGCTGGCCGGCCTCGGCCAGCAGATAGGAGCCGGCCGACAGAGCGCCCAGCGACCCGCCGCGCCGCCCCCAGCTCCTGAGCGCGGAAATCACCTTGCTCTTGCCGGGAAACTCGGTGGTGAGGCCGACCGCGACGAACAAAATGTCGACGGGCGGGATAGCGCCCGCCGCATGGTCCGTCGTGATGGACAGGCCGTTGGAGGCCTTCGTCGCGCCGCCGTCGGCCGAGATGGTCGTCCAGCCATAGAATTCACGTCCGGCCAGGCGGTTGGCCGAGCGCACGGTGTCGATCGCCGCAGCGAGCGAGAACATCGGAAACTTGTCGGCCAGCAGGAAACCGAACTGGCGCCCACCCTGAACCAGATCCATCATGGGCGCCTTTTCTACAGTAACGGCAGGCGCCCGCAAGCGGCGGGCGTGCATACCGCGATTGCGCTTCAGAAGCCCGGGCGCTGCAGGCCGGCAGCGAGGAATGCCGAAACCACGGTGTTGGCCATCAGCATGGCGATCGTCATCGGCCCGACCCCGCCCGGCACCGGGGTGATGGCGCCGGCGATCTTCTCGGCTTCGGCGTAGGCGACGTCGCCGACCAGCCGCGACTTGCCCTCGCCCTTCTCCGGCGCAGGGATGCGGTTGATACCGACGTCGATGACGGTGGCGCCGGGCTTGATCCAGTCGCCCCGGACCATTTCGGGCCGGCCCACGGCAGCGACCAGTATGTCGGCGGTGCGGGCGAGCGCCGGCAGGTCTTTCGTGCGGCTGTGGGCGATGGTGACGGTGCAGTTGGCCGCCAGAAGCAGGTTGGCCATCGGCTTGCCGACGATGTTGGAACGGCCGAGCACCACGGCGCTGAGCCCGGACAGGTCCTTGCCGCGCACCCGTTCGATCAGCAGCATGGAGCCGGCCGGCGTGCAGGGCACGAAGGCGGTCTCCAGCTCGCCGGTGCCGAGCTTGCCGACATTGACGAAGTGGAAGCCGTCGACGTCCTTCTCCGGCGCGATCGCCTGGATGACCTTGCCCGCGTCGACATGCTTCGGCAGCGGAAGCTGCACCAGAATGCCGTGGATGGCGGGATCGGCGTTGAGACCGGCGATCAGTTTGAGCAGGTCGGCCTCCCGGGTCTCGGCCGGCAGCGTGTGCTGCACCGAATGGAAGCCGCACTCCTTGGCCGTGCGCGACTTGGAGGCAACATAGACTTGGCTGGCGGGGTCCTCGCCCACGATCACCACGGCAAGGCCCGGCTTCGTGCCGCCCTTCGCGGTCAGGTCGGCGACCAGGGTCTTGACCCTTGCCACCACATCCGCCGCCACGCTCTTTCCGTCGATCACTTCGGCCACGATCTGTCCTCGCAATGCTGTTTTCATCGAAGCGGCATTTTCACGAAATCTGCGCCGCGCAATCCCGCCATTGCGCCGTCCAATGCCGTAATCCCGAAACCGGGACCGGGTCGGCGCACAGAAATAGCGGCGTCGGGTGCGGTTGTCAGCCACGTCGCGCAGTCCGTCGCCATATTGTGCGGACCGGGCGGGCGAACGGCCGGCGTAAACTGCGCCTCACCTTCTTTTGAGCGGATTTTCCGGCAGCCTCCCCTATTTCCGCCTGCTGGACGCTACGGCGTACATAACGGAGAAATCTCATGTTCAGGACAATAGCAATAGCAAGCATCCTCGCGCTGGGCCTTTCCGGCGCGGCGATGGCCCAGCATGGCGGACGGTCCGAAGGACACGGACATCATGGGCACCACGCGCGCGACAACGGCGAAGTGTTCGCGCCCGACCAGACCATAACGGGCAGCATCTTTGCCCCGGACGAGGAATATACGGGCCCGGCACGGCCCACACCACTCGGCCCCTGCGCGTATGAGCAACATATGGGCCAGGGCGCCTATCAGGCCCCGACCGTGAACGACCACTACTGCGGCAAGTGACAGGCGGTTCCGTCCTCCCCCGATGGCCGGCTTGTGCCGGCAGCCGTCCGGCATGACCCCCGGCCGGGCCACAAGGCTGGGAACCGCTTCAGACAGGTGCGCGCCCACAAAAGAGCTTCCCGCTCTTCGTGAACGGGCTTTCCGGCCGCCGCGCAACGGTCTATGCAGGGCCGGTTCTGCGGAGGCTATACCATGTCGATCGAACTCGTCCTCGCCGGTTGCGGCAATATGGGTCATGCCATGCTCGCCGGCTGGCTGAATTCCGGCAAGCTGGCCGCCGGCAGCGTCTTCGTGGTGGAACCCAACGACGCCTTGCGGACGCGCGCGCAGGCGCTGGGCTGCCAGACGGGCACGAGCGCGGCCGACATCGCAGCCGACGCCGCCCCGAAGCTGGTGGTGATCGCGGTCAAGCCGCAGGTGATCCGCGAGGTGACGCAGCAGTACCAGCGCTTCGGCGACGGCCGTACCACCTTCGTCAGCATCGCCGCCGGCACCCCGGTGGCGACCTTTGCACAGATATTGGGACCGCGTGCGCCGATCCTGCGCTGCATGCCCAACACGCCGGCAGCGATCGGCAAGGGCATGATGGTGGTGTTTTCCAACCCGCTGGTGTCTACCGAGACGCAAGTGCGCGTGCTCGACCTGCTTTCGGCGAGCGGCGCCGTGGCCACCATCGAGGACGAAAGCCTGATGGATGCGGTCACCGCCGTCTCCGGCTCGGGGCCGGCCTACGTCTTCCACTTCATCGAGTGCCTGACCGCGGCAGCCGAGAAAGCGGGCCTGCCCGCCGAGACCGCGAAGCTCCTGGCCATGCAGACCGTCTATGGCGCCGGCGCGCTGGCGGCGAAGAGCGGCGAGGAGCCGGGCGAACTGCGCCGGCAGGTGACGAGCCCCAACGGCACCACGGCTGCCGCCCTTTCGGTGCTGATGGGCGAGGACCGGCTGAAGACCCTGCTGACGGACGCGGTGGAAGCCGCGCGCCTGCGCTCGATCGAACTGGGCAAGTAGACGCGCGGCACAAAGCGGCCGCCAGACGGGTGCAGGCGGGGCTGGCAATTGGTCGCTGCCCGCCCGACTTGACTTGCGCGGCATCGACCTTACCCTAAGGGACATGATGAAGGTGTATGCACTCAGGCGGCTGGAGCCTCGCTGCTCCAGGTTGCGGTCGTTCGAGCCGAGCTTCTAGCCGGCCGAATCGGTTTTGCGTCACGGCCGGAAGGCCCCTGTCATCTTCCGCAAGGCGGATCGCCGCAAGACGGCCTGTCACATTTCCGCATCCATCTTTTCCATCCCCTCGTTTCCGACGGCATGCGCATGATCCCGACGCCCTATTACCTCATCGACAAGGCGAAGCTCCTCCGCAACATGGAGAAGATCGCCGCCGTGCGGGAACAGTCGGGGGCAAAGGCGCTGCTGGCGCTGAAATGCTTCGCCACCTGGTCCGTGTTCGACCTGATGGGCCAGTACATGGACGGCACCACCTCCTCCTCGCTCTACGAGGTGCGGCTCGGGCGCGAGAAATTCGGCGGCGAAACGCACGCCTATTCGGTCGCCTATGCCGACGACGAGATCGACGAGGTGGTCTCACATGCCGACAAGATCATCTTCAACTCGATCGGCCAGCTCGAGCGCTTCGAGAACCGGGCGGGCGGCATCGCGCGCGGCCTGCGCCTGAACCCCGGCGTCTCCTCCTCCACCTTCGATCTCGCCGATCCGGCCCGCCCGTTCTCCCGGCTGGGCGAATGGGACGCGGCGAAGGTGGAAAGGGTCATGGACCGCATCAGCGGCTTCATGATCCACAACAATTGCGAGAATGCCGATTTCGGCCTGTTCGACCGGATGCTTTCCCAGATTGAGGAGAAATTCGGTGCGTTGCTGAAGCGCGCGGACTGGGTGAGCCTGGGCGGCGGCATCCATTTCACCGGCGAGGACTATCCGCTCGACGCCTTCTGCGAGCGCCTCAAGGCGTTTTCCGGCCGCTTCGGCGTGCAGGTCTATCTGGAGCCCGGCGAAGCCTCGATCACCAACAGCACCACGCTGGAAGTGAGCGTGCTCGACACTCTCACCAACGGCAAGCAACTGGCCATCGTGGATTCCTCCATCGAGGCGCACATGCTGGACCTTCTGATCTACCGCGAGAGCGCCAAGGTGGCGCCAAACCAGGGTCCGCACCGCTACATGGTGTGCGGCAAGTCGTGCCTGGCCGGCGACGTGTTCGGAGAGTTCGATTTTCCGAACGAGCTGAAGGTCGGCGACAGAATCTCCATCCAGGACGCGGCCGGTTATACAATGGTCAAAAAGAACTGGTTCAACGGCGTGAAGATGCCGGCCATCGCGATCCGCGAGACCGACGGATCGATCAAGGTCGTCCGCGAGTTCGGCTTCGCGGACTATGAGCAGAGCCTGTCCTAGCGACAGGCTCGTCCATTAACTCCAACCATTAAGGAAACATCCCCCGGAATGAAGAAGAACGTGCTCATTATCGGCGCCGGTGGCGTGGCGCAGGTCGTGGCGCATAAGTGCGCGCAGAACAACGATGTGCTCGGCGACATCCATATCGCCTCGCGCACCCTTGCGAAGTGCCAGAGGATGGTGGAATCCGTCCGGGAGAAGAAGAGCCTCAAGGCGGCAGGCACCATCGAGGCGCACGAGCTCGACGCTTTTGATGTGGCGGCGACCAAGGCGCTGATCGAGAAGACGGGCGCGAAGATCGTCATCAATGTCGGCTCGGCTTTCCTCAACATGTCGGTGATGACGGCCTGCATCGAGACCGGTGCAGCCTATATCGACACCGCCATCCATGAGGATCCGGCCAAGATCTGCGAGGCGCCGCCATGGTATGCCAACTACGAATGGAAGCGGCGCGAGGAGGCCGAGAAGGCCGGAGCCACTGTCATCCTCGGCGCCGGCTTCGACCCGGGCGTGGTGAACGCCTATGCCCGGCTCGCCGTCGATGACTATTTCGACCGTGTCGACGAGATCGACATCATCGACATCAATGCCGGCAGCCACGGCCGCTATTTCGCGACCAATTTCGACCCGGAGATCAACTTCCGCGAGTTCACCGGCCGCGTCTGGACCTGGCAGGACAGCAAGTGGGTCGAGAACAAGATGTTCGAGGTCCGCAAGGACTGGGACCTGCCAGTGGTGGGCAAGAGCCAGAGCTATCTCACCGGCCATGATGAGATCCATTCGATCTCGCAGAATCTCGGCATTCCCAACGTCCGCTTCTGGATGGGCTTCGGCGACCATTACATCAACGTCTTCACCGTGCTGAACAGCCTCGGCCTGCTGTCCGAGAAGCCGGTGACGACGGCCGAGGGGCTGGAAGTGGTGCCGCTCAAGGTGGTCAAGGCCGTGCTGCCCGACCCGGCCTCGCTGGCGCCGGACTACACCGGCAAGACCTGCATCGGTGACCTGGTCAAGGGCGTGAAGGACGGCAAGCCGCGCGAAGTCTTCATCTACAACGTAGCCGACCACAAGCAGGCCTACGAGGAGGTCGGCTCGCAGGGCATCTCCTACACGGCCGGCGTACCGGCGGTGGCTGCGGCCATGCTGGTCGCCACCGGCGAGTGGGACGTCAAGAAGATGGCCAATGTGGAGGAGTTGCCGCCGCGCCCGTTCCTGGCGGTGCTGGACCGCATCGGCCTGCCCACCTGGGTGCGCGAGGGCGAGCGCGACGAGCGCCTCGACTTCGGCCATGCACAGGCTGCCGGAAAGGTTATGGAGGCCTCACAGGCCTGACGCGGAAAGACGAAATGCGGCGGGCATCGGCTTCGATGCCCGCCCTTTTCATGGTCTGTTCAGGGCTTGCCGCCCGCGGACCGCTTCAGCCGGGACTGCCAGGCCTCCACAAGCCGCGACAGGTCCGGCTCGGCGATGACGTCCGGCGCCTCGTCGGCCGCATACCAGCGCCGCTGGCGCTGTTCCTTCTCACGCCAGTTGATGAGCGTGCCCTGCACGTGCAGGCTGAAAAGGGTGACGCGGCAGGGCTCGGCGGAGCCGTCCTCGCCGAACTTCATGTAGACATAGTCACCGATCGGCGCCGGATAGGCGCGGCCGATGACGCCTGCCTCCTCGAACGCCTCGCGAGCGGCCGACTGGGCCGGCGACCGGCCCTTGACCAGCCAGCCCTTGGGCACGATCCAGCGGCCTCGCCGCCGCGAGGTGATGAGCAGCACCTCGATGCCCTTGCGGCCGAGGCGCCATGGCAGGGCGCCATATTGCTGCTGTGTGATCTCGCCCGCGCTGTCTCGGGCGGCAACGCGCTCCATCAGGTCGCTCATCGGCAGCTCACTCATCGGCTGGCCCGCCCCTGGCGCGACAGGCCAATATGCGGCCGCGGCTGAGCGGGCCAGTCCAGCGACGGCGGAACCACGATCGGCGTCTTGCACCAGGGGCAGCGCAACGCCGCGCGGGGAAGGCCGCGGTGGCAGGAAGTGCAGGAAAGAGGGGAACGGAAATGCATGTCGGATACGCTCCATCAACGCGGCGCAAGCGCCGTCTGAAAATGAACCGCAATGTCTGGAAAATGCGCCCCGGAGCGGAATTCAGGTGCGGGAACCGGGGTCAGGACGACCGCTCCGGGAAAAGCATCCTGCTTCCCCGGCGAGCCTCGACATCCTGACGAAGGTTTCCATACACATAGTACCAACCTAGTCAGCAATTGTTGCAATTCAAGGGCAGGACGGCGGCCACAAGATGGGGCGGCGGCAATTCAGCCCGCCGGTTTTGCGCTGGGACAAATATTGCCGCGCAACCCGGTGATAGGCATAGTCGCGAAGCGGTAACCGCACACGAAAGAGGGCATCATGTACGACCACATCCTCCTCCCCACCGACGGCTCGGATCTCGCGCACCACGGAGTCCAGCAAGGGCTTTCACTGGCGAAGGCTCTTGGCAGCAAGGTGACGATCATCGCCGTGACAGAGCCTTTCCCGATCCAGGCAACGGCGACCGCAGCCGGCTGGGTCGCCTCGCCCGACGATTTCGCCAGCTATGACGCCGCCCAGAAGAAGTTCGCCGAAGACATACTGGCGGCAACCAAGGCGGAGGCCGCGAATGCCGGCGTCGAGGCCGACACGCTGCATGTGCCGGACGGCTGGGCCGCTTCGGTGATCGTGGAGACTGCAAAGCACCGCGGATGCGGGCTCATCGTCATGGCCTCGCACGGGCGCCGCGGCTTCAAGCGCCTGCTGCTCGGCAGCCAGACGGCGGAGGTGCTGGCGACCGCGACGGTTCCGGTGCTCGTGGTGCGCTGACGACGGCGGCCGCGCGAAGGCAGGAAGGGCGCGGCGACCGGATCAGACCAGCACGGCGACCACGACCATGCCGATGACGATCAGCGCCAGACCGCCGATCAGCATCGGCAGAAGCGAGCTTTCGGATGCGGCGTCGGACTGGCCGGCACCCGGCTTCCTGTCTTGTTCAGCGATGTTCATGTCTGTCGTCTCCGCTAACTTCGCGCACGCCATGGCACTCACCAGTCGCCATCGCCGCCGATGCCGAGATGCTGCTTGGCCTCTTCGCTCATCATGCGCGGCGTCCATGGCGGCTCGTAGGTGAGGCTGACGTTGACGAATTCCACGCCCGGAACGCTCCAGGCGGCGTCACGGGCGCCTTCCTTCAGGTAGTTGGTGGCAGGGCAGCCACGCGTCGTCGTCGTCATCATGATCTGGACGACGCCGCCATCCGAGACCGAAACTTCGTAGACCAGGCCGAGATCGATGATGTTGTAACCGAGCTCCGGGTCGATGACGAGGCGCAACGCTTCCCTGACCTCGTCGTCCGAAAGGGTCGTCGCCTCCACAGCCATGTTCCGGCCTCCTGTCCTGCACCGGCCGCATGCCTTCCGGCACGCCCTGCGATCGGCCCGATAGTCGATCCAAAAAGATACATAGTCAATATATCTTATAGAAAAAGACGCGCATCGGCCGCGACAAATGCGCCGGAGCTTGCAAAAGATACCTGCAATAGGCATGTTTAGGCGAACCATGACGCCGCCAGGCGGCGCCGAAGGATTTCGAATGAGACTGACAGATTTTTCCGATTATTCGCTGCGGCTTCTGATGTATGCCGCAACCCAGGCCGACCGGCTGATCACCATCGAGGAGACCGCGGAGGTCTATGGCATCTCGCGCGCCCATCTGATGAAGGTTGCCAACCAGCTCACCCGCGCCGGCTTCCTGAAGGCGGTGCGCGGCCGCTCGGGCGGGCTTTCGCTGGCCAGGCGGCCGGAGGCGATCCGCCTCGGCGACGTGCTGCGCGCCACCGAACCCGACTTTGCCCTGGTGGAGTGCTTCCGCAGCGGCAACAAGTGCTTGATCACGCCGCGATGCCGCCTGCGCGGCGTGCTGAAGGAGGCGCTGGCTGCCTTTTCCGGCACGCTCGATCGCTACACGCTGGCGGACCTCTTGCTGGCGCCCGAGGATTTCGGCATCCAGCCGGCGGCCTGACCCTACAGGATCGAATACGGCAGGATGGCGCGGCTGTCGTGGTCGACGGCCAGCCGGCGCTTGAGCGGCGGCACCGCGCGCTGCACGCAGTCCACCCGCTCGCAGATGCGACAGGAGATGCCGATCGGGTCGAAGGCGGCGCGACTGGTGAGATCGAGCCCGTCGCCATAGACGAAGTCGCCGGCATGCGCCACCTCGCAGCCCAGCGCGATGGCGTAGCGGCGATGCGGGGCGTTGAAGCCGCCGCCGCCCTTGGCGATCTCGGTGGCCACGCACAGGTAGCGCACGCCGTCCGGCGTCTCGGCAAGCTGGCGGATGATGCGGCCCGGCGTCTCGAACGCCTGGTGGGCGTTCCACAACGGGCAGGCCGCGCCGTAGCGCGCGAACTGCAGGCGGGCGGCGCTGTGGCGCTTGGTGATGTTGCCGGCGCGGTCGATGCGGGCGAAGAACACCGGCACCCCCTTCAGCCCCGGGCGCTGCAACGTGGAGAGGCGGTGCGCCACCTGCTCCAGGCTGGCGCCGAAGCGCGCCGCCATCAACTCGAGATCGTGGCGCAGTTCCTTCGCCGCCGCCAGGAACGGCCGGTAGGGCAGCATCAGCGCGCCGGCGAAATAGTTCATCAGCCCGATGCGGCAGATCTCGGCGGCCTCCGCGGTGCGGAAGCCTGCCCGCAGCACGATTGCGCCAATCTCCTCCTCCTGCTCCAGCCCGGCAAGCTGGAAAGCCATCTGGAAGCTGCGGGTGGCGGCCGGCGAATAGGGATTGAGGAACAGCGCCCGCGCCGCCGGATCGTAGCGCCGCAGGATGGTCTCGCCGGGGCTCGCGCGCAGGATGCGCACCCCGTGCCGCCGCTCCAGATGCTCGGCGAACGCCGCGCCCGGCTCGCGCTCGGGAACCTGAAGCGCCGCCGCCAGCCTTTCGGCGGCAAGGTCCAGTTCATGGATGTAGTTGTCGACGAAGTGGAAGAAATCGCGCACTTCCTCGTAGGGCGCCGGTTCGGCGAAGGCGTCGGCCCGCACCATGCGGTCGTCGAAGCTGGCAAGCTGCTCGCTGTTCCTGCGATAGGCCTGATGGCAGGCAATCAGCGCATGCGCGAAGGCTGGCGCGTTCTGAACGACGAGCTTCAGTTCCTGCAGGCCCGGCGAATGCACGTCGAAGACCGGATCGGCCAGCGCCTCGCGCAGTGCCGACAGCAGCCGGTCGCCATCGCTGCCGGAGATGGAGGCGATGTCGATCTGGAAATTTTCCGCCAGCGCCAGCAGCACAGTGGCCGAGACCGGCCGCTGGTTGTTCTCGATCTGGTTGAGATAGGAGGTGGAGATGCCCAGCCGCTCGGCAAAGGCGGCCTGGGTGGCCTTGCCGGCTTCGCGCAGTTCGCGCACGCGTCTTCCGATGAACAGTTTGCCAGGCGCCATTCGCAAATTCGCAATATTGAGTTTGCATTTTTATACATTACACAATCGCGCCCCTTCAACGGTTTTCTCGCCCCACGCCCACGTCTACACGCCGCCATCTGCGACATCATGCCGAACCGGAGGCGGGGCGATGACTGGAATTCACAAAGCCGCAGCTTGCGCGAAGGGCAGCGCCTGATGCGCGCCGTTCTGGAACAATTGGAGGCGCGCCGCGCCGAGGCCCGCCTCGGCGGCGGGCACAAACGCATCGACGCCCAGCATGCCAAGGGCAAGCTGACGGCGCGCGAGCGCCTCGAAGTGCTCCTCGACGAGGGCTCCTTCGAGGAATACGACATGTTCGTCACCCACCGCGCCACCGAATTCGGCATGGCCGCCCAGAAGGTGGCGGGCGACGGCGTGGTGACGGGCTGGGGCACGATCAACGGCCGCATGGTCTATGTATTTTCCCAGGACTTCACCGTGCTCGGCGGCTCGCTGTCGGAAACGCATGCGCAGAAGATCTGCAAGATCATGGACATGGCCGTGAAGAACGGCGCGCCGGTCATCGGCCTCAACGATTCCGGCGGCGCACGCATCCAGGAGGGCGTGGCCTCGCTCGCCGGCTATGCCGACGTGTTCAAGCGCAATGTCGACGCCTCCGGCGTGGTGCCGCAGATTTCGGTCATCATGGGGCCTTGCGCGGGCGGCGCGGTCTATTCGCCGGCCATGACCGACTTCATCTTCATGGTGCGCGACTCTTCCTACATGTTCGTGACCGGACCCGATGTGGTCAAGACCGTCACCAACGAGGTGGTGACTGCCGAGGAACTGGGCGGCGCGCGCACCCACACGCAAAAGTCGTCGGTCGCCGACGGCGCCTTCGAAAACGACATCGAGGCGCTGGAAGGGGTGCGGCGGCTGTTCGACTTCCTGCCGCTGAACAACCGGCAGGCGCCCCCGGCGCGGCCTTTCCACGACGACCCTGCGCGCGTCGACATGCGGCTCGACACGCTGGTGCCCGACAGCGCGACCAAGCCCTACGACATGAAGGAGCTGATCCTGGCGCTGGCCGACGAGGGCGATTTCTACGAAATCCAGGAAGCGTTCGCAAAGAACATCATCACCGGCTTCCTGCGCATGGAAGGCCAGACGGTGGGGGTCGTCGCCAACCAGCCGATGGTGCTGGCCGGCTGCCTCGACATCGATTCTTCGCGCAAGGCGGCGCGCTTCGTGCGCTTCTGCGACGCGTTCTCCATTCCGCTTCTGACGCTGGTGGACGTTCCGGGCTTCCTGCCCGGCACGGCGCAGGAATATGGCGGCGTCATCAAGCATGGGGCGAAACTGCTGTTCGCCTATTCCCAAGCGACAGTGCCGATGGTGACGCTGATCACCAGAAAAGCCTATGGCGGCGCCTATGACGTCATGGCGTCGAAGCATATCGGCGCCGACGTCAACTACGCCTGGCCGACGGCCGAGATCGCGGTGATGGGCGCCAAGGGCGCCACGGAAATCCTCTACCGTTCGGAGCTTGGCGACCCGGAAAAGATCGCAGCGCGCACGAAGGAATATGAGGAGCGCTTCGCCAATCCGTTCGTGGCGGCCGAGCGCGGCTTCATCGACGAGGTGATCATGCCGCATTCGTCGCGCCGGCGCATCGCCCGCGCCTTCGCCGCGCTGCGCAACAAGCGGGCCGAAAGCCCGTGGCGCAAGCACGACACCATGCCGCTTTAGACCATGATGCTGAAAAGTGTGAAGCGGTTTCCGGACGACATCATGGTCTATCCAGTTGATGTTGCCGCATGTTTGCGACGCCAAGTGATCCCGCTTGGCTGCAGCATGCTCTAAGCCGCGCTGCGAGGAAACGACAGATGTTCAAGAAGATCCTCATCGCCAATCGCGGCGAAATCGCCTGCCGCGTCATCAGGACGGCGGAAAAGCTCGGCATCGCGACCGTCGCCGTCTATTCCGACGCCGACCGCGACGCGCTGCATGTGAAGATGGCCGACGAGGCCGTGCATATCGGCCCGGCGCCGTCCTCGCAGTCCTACATCGTCATCGACCGGATTCTCGACGCCATCCGCAAGACCGGAGCCGATGCCGTGCATCCCGGCTACGGCTTCCTGTCGGAGAACGCGCATTTCGCCGAGGCGCTGAAGGCCGAGCGCGTGGCCTTCATCGGCCCCCCGCCGGTGGCCATCGAGGCGATGGGCGACAAGATCACCTCCAAGAAGATCGCGGCCGCGGCCGGCGTTTCCACCGTGCCCGGCCATATGGGGCTTATCGAGACGGCCGAGGAGGCGGCGCGCATCGCGCATGCCATCGGTTACCCGGTGATGATCAAGGCTTCCGCCGGCGGCGGCGGCAAGGGCATGCGCATCGCCTGGAACGATGCCGAGGCACGCGAAGGCTTCCAGTCCTCGAAGAACGAGGCGAAGTCCTCCTTCGGCGACGACCGCATCTTCATCGAGAAATTCATCACCCAGCCGCGCCACATCGAGATCCAGGTTCTGGGCGACCAGCACGGCAACATCGTCTATCTGGGCGAACGGGAATGCTCGATCCAGCGCCGCAACCAGAAGGTCATCGAGGAAGCCCCCTCGCCCTTCCTCGACGCCACCACGCGCAAGGCCATGGGCGAGCAGGCCGTGGCTCTGGCCAAGGCGGTCGGCTACCATTCGGCCGGCACGGTGGAGTTCATCGTCGACGGCGAGAAGAACTTCTATTTCCTGGAAATGAACACCCGCCTGCAGGTGGAGCATCCGGTGACGGAGCTCATCACCGGCCTCGACCTGGTCGAGGAGATGATCCGCGTGGCCGCCGGCGAGAGGCTCTCCTTCGGCCAGGACGACGTGAGGCTGGACGGCTGGGCCATCGAAAGCCGGCTCTATGCCGAGGACCCCTACCGCAACTTCCTGCCCTCCATCGGCCGCCTGACCCGCTACCGCCCGCCGGCCGAAGGCAGGCAGCCCGACGGAACCGTCCTGCGCAACGATACCGGCGTCTTCGAAGGCGGTGAGATTTCCATGTACTACGACCCGATGATCGCCAAGTTGTGCAGTTGGGCTCCCGATCGCGCCGGCGCGATCGAGGCGATGGGCCGCGCGCTGGACGATTTCGAGGTCGAGGGCATCGGCCACAACCTGCCCTTCCTGTCGGCGGTGATGGATCAGCAGCGGTTCCGTGCGGGCCGGCTGACCACGGCCTATATCGCCGAGGAGTTTCCCGACGGGTTTTCCGGCGTGGCTGCAAGCGAGGATCAGGCGCGCCTGCTGGCCGCGGTGGCGACCTTCATCTATCTGGCGCTTGCCCGGCGCGGAGCGCAGGTTTCCGGCGCGTTGGCGAACCATCCGCGCGCCATCGGCGCCGACTGGGTGGCGAGCCTTGCCGGCCACGAGTTCGCGCTGCGCGTCGCACAGGACGAGGAACGGATCGCGATCGCCTTTGCTGACGGAAAAAACCTTTCCGTTGCCAGCGACTGGCTGCCGGGCGCCTCCCATGCCGTCTTCGAGGTGGAGGGGCACCGGCTGGGCGTGAAGACCACGCTGGCCGGCTCGGGCATCCGCCTGCGCTGGCGCGGCATCGACGCCACCGCCTTCGTGCGCTCGCCGCGGGTGGCCGAGCTTGCCCGGCTGATGCCGGTGAAGCTGCCGCCCGACACCTCGAGGATGCTCCTGTGCCCGATGCCCGGCGTTCTCACCTCGCTCGCCGTGCAGGAAGGCGACACGGTCGAGGCCGGGCAGGCGTTGGCCACGGTGGAAGCCATGAAGATGGAAAACGTGCTGCGCGCCGAAAGGCGGGGCACCGTCAGGCGCGTTGCAGCGCAGGCCGGCGCAAGCCTGGCCGTTGACGAACTGATCATGGAGTTCGAGTGATGGCTTACGGGGCTACCCCACCCCTTACCCCTCCCCACAAGGGGGAGGGGGATTCGGGATCGTAGAGCTTGAAGCAAACGTTCCCGTAGCAGACGGGATACCAAGGTCCCCCTTCCCCTTGTGGGGAGGGGTAAGGGGTGGGGGTATGGGACGGTGGCTGCAAACCCCATGCCCTGCCGATGCAATCGGAGCTTGTCATGACCAATTCCAACCTTGAAAAATGGCGGGCGGCCGCCGAGAAGGAAACCAAGGCCGATCCCGACGCGCTGGTGTGGGAAACGCCCGAAGGCATCGCGGTCAAGCCGCTCTACACGGCGGCCGACCTGGAAGGCGTGACCCATCTGGACAGCCTGCCGGGACAGAAGCCGTTCCTGCGCGGGCCGCGAGCGACGATGTACACGGGCCGGCCGTGGACGATCCGCCAATATGCCGGCTTCTCGACGGCGGAGGCTTCGAACGCCTTCTACCGCAAGGCGCTGGCCGCCGGGCAGCAGGGCGTGTCGGTGGCCTTCGACCTGGCCACCCATCGCGGCTATGACAGCGACCACCCGCGCGTCGAGGGCGACGTCGGCAAGGCCGGCGTGGCGATCGATTCGGTCGAGGACATGAAGATCCTGTTCGACGGCATCCCGCTCGACAAGGTTTCGGTGTCGATGACCATGAACGGCGCCGTGATCCCGATCCTGGCCTCCTTCATCGTCGCGGGCGAGGAGCAGGGCGTGCCGCGCGCGCACCTTTCCGGCACCATCCAGAACGACATCCTCAAGGAGTTCATGGTCCGCAACACCTACATCTACCCGCCCGAGCCCTCGATGCGCATCGTCGCCGACATCATCGAGTACACGGCGGGCGAGATGCCGAAGTTCAATTCCATCTCGATCTCCGGCTACCACATGCAGGAGGCAGGGGCGACGCTGGTGCAGGAACTGGCCTTCACGCTGGCCGACGGGCGCGAATATGTGCGCGCGGCGCTGAAGAAGGGGCTCGACGTCGACGCGTTCGCCGGGCGGCTGTCCTTCTTCTTCGCCATCGGCATGAACTTCTTCATGGAAGCCGCCAAGCTGCGCGCCGCGCGGCTTTTGTGGAGCCGCATCATGGAGGAATTCGAGCCGAAGAAGGCATCCTCGCTGATGCTGCGCACGCATTGCCAGACGTCGGGTGTCTCGCTGCAGGAGCAAGATCCCTACAACAACATCGTGCGCACGGCCTATGAGGCGCTGGCCGCCGCGCTGGGCGGCACCCAGAGCCTGCACACCAACTCGTTCGACGAGGCGATCGCGCTGCCGACCGAGTTCTCGGCCCGCATCGCGCGCAACACGCAGCTCATCCTCCAGCACGAGACCGGCGTGACCAAGGTGGTCGACCCGCTGGCCGGTTCCTACTATGTCGAGAGCCTGACCAACGAGCTGGCCGAGAAGGCCTGGGCGCTGATCGGGGAGGTCGAGGCCATGGGCGGCATGACGCAGGCGGTGGCCTCGGGCCTGCCCAAGCGGCTGATCGAACAGGCCGCCACGCGCCGCCAGGCGGCGGTCGACCAGGGCCACGACGTCATCGTCGGCGTCAACAGGTACCGGCTGGAGGAAGAGGACCAGATCGACATCCTCGACATCGACAACGCGGCCGTGCGCGAAGCGCAGATCGCGCGGCTGGAACGCATGAAGCGCCAGCGCGACCCGGGCAAGGTGGAGGAGACGCTGGCTGCATTGTCCGGGGTGGCCCGCACCGGACAGGGCAACATCCTCCAAGCGGCGGTGGAAGCCGCGCGGGCGCGCGCCACGCTGGGCGAGATTTCGGATGCGCTGCGCGTGGCCTTCGGCGACCATTCGGCCGTGCCGAAAGTGGTGCGCAAGGTCTACGGCCCCGCCCACGAAGGCGAACCGGAATACGAGAACCTGGTCGAGCGGCTGGAGGAATTCGCCAAGGCGCTCGGCGCCCGGCCGCGCGTGCTGGTGGCCAAGCTCGGCCAGGACGGCCACGACCGCGGGGCCAAGGTGATCGCCTCGGCTTTCGGCGACATGGGCTTCGACGTCATCGCCGGGCCGCTGTTCCAGACCCCGGAAGAGGCGGCCGATCTCGCGGTGGAATCGAAGGTTCACGTCGTGGGCATGTCGTCGCTGGCGGCGGGCCACAAGACGCTGGCGCCCCAGCTCGTCGAGGCGCTGAAGGCCAAAGGCGCCGGCGACGTCATCGTCGTGGTCGGCGGCGTGGTGCCGCGCCAGGACTACCAGTTCCTGCTCGATCACGGCGTAGCCGCCGTGTTCGGCCCCGGCACCAATGTGCTCGATGCGGCGCGCGCCGTGCTCGACCTGATGGAAGGCAAGCGGCGCAACATATAGCGCCGCCTGCCTCGCCGGCATCGGCATGATGTGGCGAGCTTGGCAAGCGCGCGCCCGCCCGATATGCTGTCAAAGGATCGTGCAACCCATTTTCAGGCAGCGGCCCCAAAATTAAGGCCATCTGGAACAAACATCTCCAAGCATATTTCCCGGCCGTTCCGGCCGCGCGGGATCGCGCGTTCCTTGTGCAATCAACAGGGAGGTAGGAATTGTCGGATGCCGTGTCGTACATGTTGGAATGGCTTGACGAGCGAAGGGACATCCAGAGCCTGAGGGCTGCTGTCTGCGACCTCAACGGCGTCATGCGCGGCAAGCGCATCCCGGTCGAGCAGGCGCGCAAGGCGCTGGAAGGCAAGCTGCGCATGCCGTTCTCGCTCATCGGGCTGGACATCTGGGGCGAGGATATCGTGGGCGACCCGCTGGTCTATTCCACCGGCGACGCCGACGGCCTGTGCGAGTGGACGGGGCGCGCCATCCTGCCCGTGAACTGGACCGCACACCCCACCGGGCTGCTGCCGCTTTGGCTGCGCGACGAGGGCGGCGCGCCGTATCTAGCCGATCCGCGCCGGGCGCTGGCAGCGGTGCTGGAGCGCTACCGCAAGCTGGGCCTCACCCCGGTGACGGCGACCGAACTGGAATTCTACCTCGTGGACCCGGAATCGCAGCGGCCGATCGGCCCGGTCTCGCCGGTGACGGGGCGGCGGCTGGATTCGGACGCGGCCCTTTCCATCGACGAACTCGACGATTTCGAGGCCTTCATCTACGACGTCTACGAAGCCTGCCGCAGCCAGAACATTCCCGTCGACACGGCGATTGCCGAGAACGGCATCGGACAGTTCGAGATCAACCTCAACCACGTGTCCGACGCGCTGCGCGCGGCCGACGACGCCGTCTTCTTCAAGCGCACGGTCAAGGGCATCGCCCGCAAGCACGGCTTCGTCGCCTCCTTCATGGCCAAGCCCTATGGCGAGCGCGCCGGCAACGGCCTGCACGTGCATTTCAGCCTGGTCGACGCCGAAGGCCGCAACGTCTTCGACGACGGCACCGACCAGGGCTCGGACATGATGCGGCACGCCGTCGGCGGGCTGCTTTCGGCAATGGCCGAAAGCACGCTGGTGTTTGCCCCGCACGCCAATTCCTATCGGCGGCTGCGGCCCAAGTCGCATGCGCCGACCACGGTAGGCTGGGGCTACGAAAACCGCATGGTCGCCATCCGCATCCCCGGCGGGCCATCGGCCGCGCGGCGCATCGAGCACCGCGTCTCCGGCGCCGACGCCAACCCCTATCTGGTGATGGCCGCGATCCTGGGGGCGGCTCTGATCGGCATCGAGCGCGAGCTTTCGCCGGGCGAGCCCTCGGCCATCGACGCCTATGAGCGCAAGCTGCCCAAGCTGCCGCCCGACTGGGCCTCCGCCACGGCGCTGTTCGAGAGCGGCACGCTGATGCACGACATATTGCCAGCACCGCTGCGCCAGTCGCTGATCGCCTGCAAGCGCCAGGAACTGGAGACCTTCGCCCTCCAGGTCAGCGATTTCGAGCTGGAGACCTATCTGGAAAGCGTCTGATGCTTGCGCGGGCCGACGGCCGAGCAGTTTGTTAACCGGACAACTGCTAGGCTTTCGCCGATCAATCCAATCGGCCGGCCATGCCGCACTTAAGCTTCGAGGAGTGCCGATTGCCGGAGCCGGCCATGCCCTCCGACATTCGGCACCAGACAGACCGCCCTGCAGCCGCCGCGCTGCCTGATGGCATTCCCGGCGTGGTCATCCTTGGCGGCGCGCACGGCACATTGGCGCTTGCGCGCAGCCTGGGCGCGCGCAAGGTGCCTGTCTGGCTGGTCTCCAACGACACGCCGCTGCCCGGCTGGTCGCGCCATGTCCGCGCAAGATTCGCCTGGCCCGGTCCTGGGGCCGCGGGGGCCGTGGACTTCCTCCGGGAGCTTGCCGACACGCGCGGACTGCGCGGCGCCCTGCTGGTGGCCGGCGGCGACGCCGAGGTGCGCATGGCAGCACAGGCGGCTGAGGTCCTGGCGCAGACCTATCGGATGACGCTGCCGCCGTGGGAGCGGCTGAAATGGGTGTGCGAGAAGCCGCTGCTCTACCGCCGCGCGGCCGAACTGGGCCTGCGCATTCCGCTCACCTACGAATTCGCCTCGCTGGAGCAGGCGGCAGCCGCCGACCTGACGTTTCCGGTGGTGCTGAAGCCGAATATGGGCGGCGGCGGCAGCCGCTTCTCGCAGGCCAAGGTGGTGCGCGCCGACGACCGCGCTGCCTTCCTTTCCGCCTATGCGGACGCAGCCGGCCAGATCGGCGCCGACAACGTGGTGGTGCAGCAGCTCATTCCCGGCGGCGGCGAATGCCAATTCTCCTACGCCGCGCTGTGGGACCAGGGCGAGCCGGTGGCCGAGTTCGCCGCGCGCCGCACGCGGCAATATCCGATCGATTTCGGCTACACCTCCACTTTCGTGGAGGTGGCGGAGGTACCCGAGGCGATGGAGGCGGCGCGGCTTCTGCTGCGCGCAATCGGCCATCACGGGCTGGTGGAGATCGAGTTCAAGCGCGACCCTCGCGACGGGCTACTGCGGGTGCTCGACGTCAACCCGCGGCCGTGGTCGTGGTTCGGGCTCGCCGCGGCGGCCGGCGTCGACCTGGGCGGCATGATCTGGGACGTAGCCAACGGTCGCCCCGCCCCACCCGCCACGGCCCAGGCGGGAACGGCGTGGATGTATCTGGTGCGCGACATGGTGGCGGCCGTCCGCCTCGGCTCCAAAGGCCGCCGCGCCACCGGCGGCTACACGCGCTCGCTGGGTTCGGTGCGGGCCTGGGCGGCCTTTGCCGGCGACGACCCGCTGCCCGGACTGATGGACGTGCCGCTGACCGCCTGGCGCGTTCTGACCCGGCGCATCCTGCGCTGACCGCGTTCGAGCCGGCATGTTCCTCAAAGCCAAGGCCAAAAGACTGCTCAAACATGCCGGCATCCGCGCCGGGCTGGAAACGGTGGCGCTGACGCGGGCCGATGCGCTGTGGCCTTCCGCCGGCGGGCGCGGCGTCATCTTCACGCTGCACCACGTACGGCCGGCCGAGACCAGAACACACGACCCGAACGCGCTGCTTTCGGTGACGCCGCAATTCCTGGACGAGGCGATCCGCGCCTGCGCGGAGGCAGGGCTGGTGCCGGTGGCGCTGGAGGACCTGCCGCGCCTGCTGGCCGACGCTTCGGACCGCCGCCGCTTCGTGGCCTTCACCCTGGACGACGGCTACCGCAACAATGCCGAGCATGCCGCGCCGGTGTTCCGCCGGCATGGGGTGCCCTACACGATCTTTATCACCAAGGGTTTTGTCGAGCGCAGCCGCTCGGCATGGTGGGAGACGGCGGAAGCCCTCACCACCAGGCTCGACATGGCGGAATTCGACTTCGGACAGGGTCTCGAGCAACTGGACATGCGCAGGCCGGCCCAGAAACGCGCCGCCTTCGACCGTTTCAGCGCTTTCGTGCAGACCGCCGGGGACGAGGACGAGACGATCGCGCGGCTCGACCGGCTGGCACGCGCGCATGGACTCGACCCGCTCGCCATCGTCGACCGGCTGGTGATGGATGCCGACGAGTTGCGCGCGCTGGCGCGCGATCCGCTGGCCCGCTTCGGGGCTCACACGCTCACCCATGTCAACCTGCGCCGGGCCGGCGCGAGCCGGCTGCGCGACGAGCTTGCCGGATCGGCCGAGGCGGTGGCGACCTATGTGGGCCGCGCGCCGCGCACCTTCGCCTATCCGTACGGCTATGCCGAGGCGGTCGGCGAGCGCGAGGTGCAGGCGGCGGCCGATGCGGGCTTTGCGATTGCAGTGACCACGCAGCCCGGCATGCTGGGCCCGTGGAACCTCGCCCGCCCCACCGCTTTCGGCCGCGTGTCGCTGAACGGGCTCTACCAGAAGAAGCGGCTGGTCAAGGCACTGATCTCAGGCATTCCGTTCAAATTGATGTAGCGGGCAATCGGCCAAGGCCTTACCCCCACCCCTAACCCGTCGCGGCGCGACGACGAAACGCTTCAATTTCCCTCGACCAGCACGATCTCGCCATCGGCCACCTTCTGGCGGATGGCGGCGGCGCGCTGGTATTCGGGCGAGTGGTAGCAGTCGTGCGCGGTGGCAAGCGAATCGAACTCGATGATGACGTTGCGGCCACGACCCGGCCCCTCGGCCGCCTCATGCGCACCGCCGCGCGCCAGGAACTTCGCTCCGAACCGGTCGAAGGCCAGCTTCGCGGCCGCGACATAGTCCTTGTAGCCTTCCGGGTCGCGCACGTCGACGCGGGCGATCCAATATCCCTTCGGCATTTCCTGTCCTTCCCCGTTGCAGCCGCCAGGCGGTCAGGCCGAGCGCATTTCCTCCAGAATAGCTTCGGCCGCGGCCCGCCTGTCAACCGCTGCGACGATCGGCCGGCCGACGACGAGATGGCTGGCGCCGTCGCGGATGGCGGCGGCCGGGCTCACCACGCGCTTCTGGTCGCCATGGGCCGCACCCGCGGGGCGGATGCCCGGCGTGACCAGTGCAAGGTCCGGCCCGACGATGGCGCGCACCGCAGCCGCCTCCTCGGCCGAGCAGACGATGCCGCCCATGCCCGCGTCCAGCGCCTGGCCGGCGCGGCGCAGCACCAGCGCGCGCGGATCGTCGTCGCGGTAGCCGGCGTCGGCGAGGTCCCGCCCGTCCATCGACGTCAGCACGGTGACGGCCAGCAGGATGAGATCGCTGCCGCGGGCGGCTTCCACGGCCGCCTTCATGGCCTTGGGATAGGCATGCAGGGTGAGCATGGCCATGCCCATCTTCGCGATGTTCTCGACGCCCCTGGCCACCGTGTTGTCGATGTCGAGCAGCTTCATGTCGAGGAACACCTTCTTGCCCCCAGCCGCCAGCTCTCGCGCGAAATCCAGGCCGCCGGCGAAGGCGAGCTGATAGCCGACCTTGTAGAAGGAGACGGCATCGCCCAGTTCGTCCACCACCTTGCCGGCCTCGGCCACCGTCGGCACGTCGAGCGCGACGATGAGGCGGTCGCGCATCGCCGTCACGGCTCCAACCGTCTCGACAGCAAGGATGCGGTTTCCATCAGCGTGCGGCATAGGTGCTCCATGGCTCGTTTCTGTCTCTCGTCGCGGAATTCGCCGTCCTCGGCAAAGGCGTCAGCGCCCGCCGGCACCGAACATTCTGGCGTGACGACTTCCATGCGGCAGCGCACCAGCACCGCGCGCAAGTGGTTTATGGCGCGGATGCCGGCGAACTGGCCGGCCGAGGACGAGCACAGCCCCACCGGCTTGCCCGTCATCGGCGCGAAGGCGTGACCGCCGTCCCGGCGCACGCGGCTTACCCAGTCGATCGCGTTTTTCAGCAGCGGCGGGATCGAGCCGTTATATTCGGGCGTGGCGATGAGGACGCCGTCATGGGCGCCGATCTGGCGGGCGAGCAGCAGCGCGTTCTGGGGAATGCCCGCCTCGCGCTCCAGATCCTCGTCCATGATGGGCAACGGATAGTCGGCCAGCGAGATGCGGGTGACCTCCGCGCCCAGCACGGCAAGCGCCTTCTGGGCGGCGTCCGCGGTGCGGCCGCTATAGGCGCCCATGCGGACGGAACCCGCGAAGACGAGAATTCTTGGCGTTACAGGCATCTGCGCTCCCTGTCGTTGCCGGCACCTATAGGCCAAGCGCCGGGCGAATCAACCGGAGCGTCAGTTGTGCCGGCCGCGCCGGTAGATCCAGAGCTGGGTGGGCGGGATGTTGCGCACCACGAAATGGAAGTGCTCGACCCTGTAGTCGCCGCGGCCGGGAGGGATGGGCGACAGCGGCCCGTAGGTAAGCTGCACGACCGGGCGGCCCGGCGGGATGCGGTCGAGCAGGGTTTCCAGATAGGCGATGCGGCGGGCGACCGGGAAATTGAGCAGCGGCACGCCGGAGATCACCGAATCGAACGTCAGGTCCCTGTTGTCGCCCAGCGCCGCCGAAAGATTGAAGGCGTCGCCCTCGATGACGTTGACGGCGGGATAGAGCCGGCGCAGGTGCCGCACGAATTCGGGGGAATATTCCACCGCATAGAGGTTTTCCGGCCGCACCCCGCGGGCCAGTATGGCGCGGGTGATGACCCCGGTGCCGGGGCCGATCTCCAGCACCGGCAGGCCCGAGCCCGTGTCGATGACGGAGGCCATCTCGCGCGCCGTGATGCTGCTGGTGGGGATGATGGAACCGACGGCCTTGGGCCTTCGCACCCAGCCCTGGAAGAACTTCAGCTCGTCGTCAAACCTCTGCGCGAGCGCCTTCTTCAGACCGGGACCACGTGCCATGCAAGTTCCTCCTGACCGTTCCCCCGGATGGGTACTTAGCAATTGCGTGGCTCACCGCAAGATGCAACTTGGCCCAACAGGCCGCCAATGCGGGAAAAATTTGCTCAGCGCTCGCCGAAGGATTCGAAGAAGTCCTTCATGCGGGAAAAGAAGCCGCTCGACTGCGGGGAATTTTCCTGGCTGGAGATCTTCTCGAACTCCTCCAGCAGTTCGCGCTGGCGCCGGGTGAGGTTTTGCGGCGTTTCCACCGCGACCTGGATGTAGAGGTCGCCGAGCTGAGGCTGGCGCAGCACCGGCATGCCCTTGCCCTTGAGGCGGAACTGGCGGCCGTTCTGAGTGCCTTCGGGCACCTTCACGCGCGTCTGCGTGCCGTCCAGCGTGGCCACCTCGAAGGAGCCGCCGAGCGCGGCGGTGGTCATGGAGATGGGCACCTTGCAATAGAGGTCGGCGCCATCGCGCTGGAAGAACTCGTGCGGCTTCACCGACAGGAAGATGTAGAGGTCGCCGGCCGGGCCGCCGCGCAGGCCGGCCTCGCCCTCGCCGGCAAGGCGGATACGGGTCCCGTCCTCGATTCCGGCCGGAATGTTGACCGACAGCGAGCGCTCCTCCGTCACCCGGCCCTGGCCCGCACATTTCGGGCAGGGGTCCTTGATGGTCTGGCCGCGGCCCTGGCACTGCGGACAGGTGCGCTCGACGGAGAAGAAACCCTGGCTCGCGCGCACCTTGCCGTGGCCGCCGCACATGGAGCAGGTGACCGGCTGCGTGCCGGGTTTGGCCCCGGTGCCGGTGCATTCGGTGCAGGAGACGGAAGCCGGAACGTGAATCTGCGCGGTCTTGCCGGCAAACGCCTCCTCCAGCGAAATCTCCATATTGTAGCGCAGGTCGGCGCCGCGTTCGCGCCCGCCGGAGGAGCGGCGGCGGCCGCCGCCCATCATCTCGCCGAAAATATCCTCGAAGATGTCGGCAAAGCCGCCGGCGGCGAAGCCGTGGGCGGCACCGTTCATGCCGCCGCCATTCTCGAAGGCGGCGTGGCCGAAGCGATCATAGGCGGCGCGTTTCTGTGGGTCCTTGAGGCACTCGTAGGCCTCGTTGATTTCCTTGAACTTGTGCTCGCAGGCATGGTCGCCGGGATTGCGATCGGGATGAAACTGCATCGCCAGCTTGCGGAACGCTGCCTTCAGTTCCTTCTCGTCTGCCCCCTTCGCCACACCGAGCGTTTCGTAGAAATCAGCTTTCATCTGGAGCCCATCTTGGTCCCGCACCCGATGGCCCCCGAAACGGCGGCATCATCTTCGCGCATTACCCGGCCGATCATTACCGCAGGCCGGTCTTCGATTTAGGTGTTTCCCGGTCCCGATGCCAGAGCCGGCAAGAGAACCGCTGCGATTTTACATCGCAAGTTGCAAAAAAGCCCGGCCGGAACCGGGCTCCTTTGCATGTCCGCCTTCGCGATCAGGCAGACTTCTTCTTGTCGTCGTCTTCGTCGATCTCCTCGAAGTCGGCATCGACCACGTCCGAATCCTTGGCGGCATCCGCCTTGGCGTCGGCCTCGGCCGCTTCCTTCTGGGAGGCTTCGTACATGGCCTGGCCGAGTTTCATCGACACCTCGGCCAAGGTCTGGGTCTTGGCCTCGATCTCGGCCACGTCGTCGCCCTCGGCGGCCGTCTTCAGCGCGGCGATGGCGTCCGAGATCGCGGTGCGATCTGCCTCGGAAACCTTGTCGCCATAGTCCTTGAGCGACTTCTCGGACGAATGCGCAAGCGACTCGGCCTGGTTGCGGGCCTCGACCAGCGCCCTGCGCTGCTTGTCGGCCTCGGCATTGGCTTCGGCATCCTTGACCATCTTCTCGATGTCGGCGTCGGAAAGACCGCCGGACGCCTGGATGCGGATCTGATGCTCCTTGCCGGTGCCCTTGTCCTTGGCCGAGACGTTGACGATGCCGTTGGCGTCGATGTCGAAGGTCACCTCGATCTGCGGCACGCCGCGCGGTGCCGGCGGGATGCCGACAAGGTCGAACTGGCCGAGCAGCTTGTTGTCGGCCGCCATCTCGCGCTCGCCCTGGAAGACCCGGATCGTCACCGCGGACTGCGAGTCCTCGGCGGTGGAGAAGGTCTGGCTCTTCTTGGTCGGGATCGTGGTGTTGCGCTCGATGAGGCGCGTGAACACGCCGCCCAGCGTCTCGATGCCCAGCGACAGCGGCGTCACGTCCAGCAGCAGAACGTCCTTGACGTCGCCCTGCAGCACGCCCGCCTGGATGGCCGCGCCCATGGCGACGACCTCATCGGGGTTGACGCCCTTGTGCGGCTCCTTGCCGAAAAACTGCTTCACCACTTCCTGGATCTTGGGCATGCGGGTCATGCCGCCGACCAGCACCACCTCGTCGATCTCGCCGGCCTTGAGGCCCGCATCCTTCAGAGCCGCCTTGCAGGGCTCGATGGTGCGCTGGACGAAATCCTCCACGAGGCTCTCGAACTTGGCGCGGGTGAGCTTCATGGTCAGGTGCTTCGGACCGGTCTGATCAGCCGTGATGAAAGGCAGGTTGATCTCGGTCTGCGAGGCCGAGGACAGTTCGATCTTGGCCTTCTCCGCGGCTTCCTTCAGACGCTGCAGGGCAAGCTTGTCGGCGCGCAGGTCGATGCCCTGCTCCTTCTTGAACTCGTCGGCCAGGTACTCGACCAGGCGCATGTCGAAATCCTCGCCGCCGAGGAAGGTGTCGCCGTTGGTCGACTTCACCTCGAACACGCCGTCGCCGATCTCCAGCACGGAAATGTCGAAGGTGCCGCCGCCAAGGTCATAGACGGCGATCGTCTTGCCTTCGCGCTTGTCGAGGCCGTAGGCGAGCGCGGCCGCGGTCGGCTCGTTGATGATGCGCAGCACCTCAAGGCCGGCAATCTTGCCGGCGTCCTTGGTGGCCTGGCGCTGGGCGTCGTTGAAATAGGCAGGAACGGTGATGACGGCCTTCTCGACCTTCTCGCCGAGATAGCTCTCGGCCGTCTCCTTCATCTTCTGCAGGATCATGGCCGAAATCTGGGAGGGCGACTGCTTCTTGCCGCCGGCTTCCACCCAGGCATCGCCATTGTCGCCCTTGACGATGTGATAGGGGACGAGCTTCTTGTCCTTCTCCGTCACCGGGTCGTCATAGCGGCGGCCGATCAGGCGCTTGACCGCAAAGATGGTGTTTTCGGGATTGGTGACGGCCTGCCGCTTCGCCGGCTGGCCGACGAGGCGCTCGCCATCCGAGGTGAAGGCCACGATGGAGGGCGTGGTGCGCGCGCCTTCCGCATTTTCGATGACCTTGGCGTCCTTGCCGTCCATGACGGCGACGCAGGAATTGGTCGTTCCGAGGTCGATGCCGATTACTTTAGCCATTGTTCCAGTCTCTCCTTCAAGCAGGCTTTCAAGGACCCTGTCAGGCGTTCCGGCGAAAGCCCCTGTTCTCCAAGAATTCCGCAAGAAACCGCGCCGTGGCGCGGTCTCCGTGGTGGTGCGGCGTATATAAGAACACCCTGTCGCGGGCGCAAGCATCTGCGCCCGGCATCCACCAATGTCGTAGATCGAAGCGCCGTCTTGCCGGCTACGGTCACACCGGCTCCCAGCCGTCCTTGCCGCCGGCACGGAAGATGGCGTCGATGACCTTCTGGTTGAGCACCGATTCTTCCAGCGAAAAGAGCCGCCCCTCCCCGCCCGCGGCCACGCGCGCGAACGCCTCCACCTGCAACCGGTACTGCTGCGCGCCGGGGAAGCGGAAAACCTGCGTTTCGGTGTGGTCCTGGTTGTGCAGTTCGATGCGGTGGTGGTCATAGAGGCCGGCGTTGAAGGGGGAGGCCACCTCGACGAAGCCCTTGTCGCCATGGAAGACCATGGACTGCCGCGCCGCCATCTGCGTGGACAGGTAGAAGGACAATTCGAAATAGCCGAAATCGGCCCGCACCGAGGAATAGATATCGGTTCCGAACGTCTTGTCGCGCTCGATGCTCGCCTGCACGCGAAGCGGCTCCCTTGCCGTCACGAAGCGGGTGGTGACGGTGGGATAGACGCCGATGTCGGGCAACGCGCCGCCGCCGAGATCGAGCCGGTTGCGCATGTTTGCCGGATCGACATTGTAGTAGGAGAAGGCGCCCTGCACATGGCGCAGCCGGCCGATGGCGCCGCCGGCGACCAGTTCCTTCACCTTGATCCATTGCGGGTGGTGGGTGACCATGAAGGCTTCCGCCACCACCACCTTGTGCCTGTCGCGCAGCGCGATCAGCGGCGCGATGTCGCCCGCGTTCAGCGCCAGCGGCTTTTCCACCAGCACGTGCTTGCCGGCTTCGATGGCCTTGGCCGTCCATTCGACATGCTGGGAGGTGGGCAGCGGGATATAGACGCCGTCCACCGTGTCGGAAGCCAGCAGGTCCTCGTAGGAGCCGAAGGCATGAGCCGCGCCGAATCGCTCGGCCAGGGCGCGCGCCATGCCAAGGTCGCGGCTGGCCACCGCAGCCAGCACGCCGTTCTCCGCCTCCACGATCGCCGGCAGCACCTGCTCGCGCGCGATCTTGGCGGTCGACAATACACCCCAGCGAAACATCGGCCTTGCTCCCTTCATTGTGACGCGGCAAGCTTTGCTCGAAAAGACGGACTGTGCCAAGGTCGCAGGCACGCGAAACAGTCTCCTCCGGGCTCCCCACGGAGCAGATTGCGCCATCCCCCTCGAAAGGAACCGACATGAAACTGCGTCAGCTTGGAACGGAACTCGCCGTTTTTCCCGTCGGACTGGGATGCATGGGCATGAGCCACGGCTATGGCGGCCAGGAGGAATCGGAGGCGATCAGGACGCTCCATCACGCCGTGGACATCGGCGTCACCTTCTTCGACACGGCCGAGGTCTATGGTCCCTTCGCCAACGAAATCCTGGTCGGCAAGGCGCTGCGCGAGGTGCGCGACCGGGTGAAGATCGCCACCAAATTCGGCTTCAACATCGAAGAGACGGCGAATGGACCCAGGCAGCGGCCCGGCCTGAACAGCAAGCCCGGGCATGCGCGCGCCGTCGCGGAGGCGTCGCTGAAGAGGCTCGGCACCGAGGTGATCGACCTGTTCTACCAACATCGGGTCGATCCGGACATTCCGATCGAGGAGACGGTCGGCGAGATGGCGGAACTGGTGCGGGAGGGCAAGGTGCGGGCGCTCGGCCTTTCCGAGGTCGGTGTCGCCACCCTGCGCAGGGCGCATGCGGTGCATCCGATCGCGGCGGTGCAAAGCGAATACTCGCTGTGGACCCGCGACCCCGAGGCCGGGATTCTCGCCACGTGCAGGGAACTTGGCATCGGCTTCGTGCCGTTCAGTCCGCTCGGGCGCGGCTTTCTCGCCGGCGCGGTCCGGTCGACTGACCAGTTCGGCGAGCGCGACTTCCGCCGGACCCTGCCGAGGTTCGAGGCCGAAAATATCGCCAGAAACCTCGCGGTCGTCGACCAACTGGAGAAGCTGGCGGCGGACAAGGGCTACAGCGCCGCGCAACTGGCGCTGGCCTGGGTGCTGCATCAGGGCGATTTCATCGTGCCCATCCCAGGCTCGCGAAAGATCGCCAACCTGGAGCAGAACGTCGCCGCGGCAGCGATTTCACTGACCCCGGCGGAACTCGCCGAGATCGGCGATCTGGTTTCGCCGGAAAAGATCGCGGGTCCGCGCTATGGCGAGGCCGCCATGGCGCAGACGAACCGGTAGGCGGACAGGCCGCCTACCCGCGCAGCACGCCGCCGGTCTGCTTGCCGACATTTTCGACGATTCGCCTGGCCAGCGCCTCGAAGTCCTCGTCGGTCAGCGTCTTTTCCTGCGGCTGGATCGACACCTCGATGGCGATGGACTTCTTGCCTTCGCCAAGCGCGGCTCCCTCGAACACGTCGAAGACGGACACGCCGGTGATGAACTTCCTGTCGGCGGCAAGCGCCGCACGCGTCAACGCCCCGGCCTCGACCTGCCGGTCGACCACGAAGGCGAAATCGCGCTTCACGGCCTGGAACGGCGACAGTTCGAGCTTCGGCTTGGTGCGCGTGGGCCTGGCTTTGGGCTCGGGAATGACGTCCAGGAACACCTCGAACCCGCAGAGCGGGCCGGACACGTCCAGCCCTTCCAGCGTCCTGGGGTGGAATTCCCCGAAATGGCCGAGGACAACCTTCGGCCCGAGCTTTATCAGCCCGGACCGGCCGGGATGATACCAGCCGGGCGCACCCTGCTCGATCTGCAGCCGGTCCACCGGCGCGCCGGCAGCCTCAAGCGCCGCGAAAGCGTCGGCCTTGGCGTCGAATACACCGACATTCCCGGCATTGCCGTTCCAGTGGCGGCCGGCGCCGTCGAGCCCGGCCGTGCCGCGCCTTATGCCGGCTGCGACCCGGCGCTGCGCCTGCGGCGTGTCGCCTTCGTAGGTGCCCGATACCTCGAACAGCGCGACGTCGGCGAAACCGCGATCGGCATTGCGCTGGGCGGCCGAAATCAGGCCCGGCAGCAGCGACGGCCGCATGTCGGACATGTCGGCCGCGATCGGGTTGGCAAGCTTCAACGCCGCCTGCCCGCCGCCGAACAGTTCGGCGTGGCCGGCCGGGATGAAGGACCAGGTGACGGCCTCCATCATGCCGCGCACGGCGAGCGCACGGCGGGCGGCGCGGGTGCGTACCTGCAGCGTGGTCAGGATCTTGCCGTTGACCGCGTCATGGCTGGAGAGTGGCAGCGGGGCGATCTCGTCGACGCCGTGGATGCGCATCACCTCCTCGACCAGGTCGGCCTTGCCGTCGATGTCGGGACGCCAGGAGGGCACGGCGACGTCCACCACCTCGCCGTCGCCCTGCGGCACGAAGCCGAGGCGGTTCAATATGTCGAGGCTCTCGGCGCTCGGAACGTCGAGCCCGGTCAGCCGCTTCACCTCGGAAAGCGGAAAGGACACGACCTTCGGCTCGTGGCCGGCATAGCCGACGACCTCGGCTTGCGTCGGCTCGCCGCCGCACAGGTCCATTACCATCCGCGTCGCCAGTTCCAGCCCCGGCACCATGAATTCGGGGTCGACGCCGCGCTCGAAACGGTAGCGCGCATCGGTGATGATGCCGAGCGTGCGGCCGGTGCGGGCGGTGGCCATCGGGTCCCAGAGCGCCGACTCGATCAGCACGTCGGTCGTGTTCTCATCGCAGCCCGAATGCTCGCCGCCCATCACGCCGGCGATGGATTCAACGCCGTTCTCGTCGGCGATCACGCACATGTCCGGCTTCAGCGCATATTCACGCCCGTCCAGCGCCAGCACCTTCTCGCCGTCCCGGGCCCGGCGCACGGCGAGATTGCCGGCGACCTTTGCCGCGTCGAAGACGTGCAGAGGCCGGCCTCGGTCAAAAGTGACGTAATTGGTGATGTCGACCAGCGCATTGATGGGGCGCAGGCCGATGGCGATGAGCCGTTGCTGCATCCATTTCGGCGATGGCTCGTTCCTGACGCCGCGCACCAGGCGCAGGGCAAAGCCGGGGCACAGGTCCGGCGCCTCGATCGCCACCTTGACCGGGCACGCGTCCTTGCCGGCGACAGGCTCGACCGGCGTTGTCTTCAATCTGCCGAGGCCGGAGGCGGCAAGGTCACGCGCAATGCCGTGAACGCTGGTGGCGTCGGGCCGGTTCGGCGTCAGGTTGATCTCGATGACCGGGTCGTCGAGATGGGCCCAGGCGGCAAAGCTCGTTCCCACCGGCGCATCCTGGGCCAGGTCGATGATGCCGTCATGCTCGTCCGAAAGCTGCAATTCGCGCTCGGAGCACATCATGCCGTGGCTTTCCACGCCGCGGATCTTGCCGACCGACAGCGTGACGTCGATGCCGGGCACATAGGTGCCGGGCGCGGCGAAGGCGCCGACCAGACCGGCGCGCGCGTTAGGAGCGCCGCAGACCACCTGAACGGGCACACCCGAGCCGGTATCCACCGTGAGCACGCGCAAACGGTCGGCATCCGGATGCTGCACCGCCGTCAGCACCTTGGCGATGACGAAGGGCTTCAGCGCGGCCTTGTCGTCCACATGCTCGACCTCCAGGCCGATGGCCGTCAGCCGCTCGACGATCTCGTCGAGCGTGGCGTCGGTTTCGAGGTGATCCTTGAGCCAGGAAAGCGTGAATTTCATTGGTCGGTTCCGTCTTCTGGTCTTGGGACGCTGCTCTTGAGGTGCCTGGGCAGGCCGTCCGGCATGTGGAGGAAGGGAAGCTGCTCGCGCACATAGGCATGCTGCGTCGGCCTGAAATAGGCCGGCATGTCGAAGGCGCCGAGCATGAAATAAAGGCGGTCGGGCAGCCGCCGGTCGGAATAGGCGATGGGCGAGCCGCAGGTGCCGCAGAAGGAGCGCTCGGCCGGCCCGTTGGAAAAGCTCTTCAGCGCCTTGCCCTCCAGCGACACCTCGCCGGCCCTGAAGCCGACGAAGGCAGAGACCGGCGCGCCGGTGGCGCGGCGGCAGTCGGCGCAATGGCAATAGGAGATATGGTGCGGCTCGGCATGGGCCTGGAAGCGCACGGCACCGCAACGGCAGCCGCCGGTGTGAAGGATGGGATCGTCCATTTTCTGCCTTTTCGGTTGCGCCCCATGCCCTCGATCATTCGGCCGCCACGGACGGCTCGACGGCGCCGGGAGCCTTGCGGCCCAGCAACATGCTCTTGACCGAAATGCCTTCGTCCATAACTGGCCACCATACGCCTTCGAACATCAACTCGACTTCCGCCCGGTCCTTCGCGGACGCCTTGTACAGGAAGGGATACCACCAGAGCGGCGCCCTGATCTCGCGCCCGTCGGCAAGGGTGACATAGACAAACGCCTCATCGCACCGCGCGGCCACGGGGCGCATGTCTTCCGTCTCAAAATCCGAAGAATTCATTCCACGATCTGATCCAGGCATCCCGGTTCTCCGCCACGACGGCCAAGAGTTCCTTCATTCACGTTCATTGTAGCCGTGCTGATACTCCACGTCCAAATTTCGCAGCCACACCTTGGCCGACCTGCCGTCCTTTGCGATATGCACATGCGGCGGCTCTTCCATGTCGGAGGCATAGAAGCGGAACTTGTAGCCCCGCCAGATCAGCAGCGTCGGCATTTCCGGCCACCGGCCTAGCTGCTCAGCCCTCCGAACAGGGTCGGCATGTCGAGCGGGCGGAAGCCGTAATGGGCCAGCCAGCGCACGTCGGCGTCGAAGAAGGCGCGCAGGTCCGGCATGCCGTATTTCAGCATGGCGATGCGGTCGATGCCCATGCCCCAGGCGAAGCCCTGATATTCCTGCGGGTCCAGTCCGCCGGCGCGCAGCACATTGGGATGCACCATGCCGCAGCCCAGGATCTCCATCCAGTCCGAGCCCTCGCCGAAGCGCACCTCGCCCGGGCGCGAGCGGTCGCACTGGATGTCGACCTCCAGGCTGGGTTCCGTGAACGGGAAGAAAGACGGGCGGAAGCGCATCTTGACGGACGGCACCTCGAAGAACGCCTTGCAGAACTCCTCCAGCACCCACTTCATGTTGGCGACGTTGGCGGTCTTGTCGATGACCAGGCCCTCGACCTGATGGAACATCGGCGAATGGGTGGCGTCGCTGTCCTGGCGGTAGGTCTTGCCGGGAATGACGATGCGGATCGGCGGCTTCTGCATTTCCATGGTGCGGATCTGCACCGGGGAGGTGTGGGTGCGCAGGAGCTTTCTCTCCCCCTTCTCGTCAGGGCGGAAGAAGAAGGTGTCGTGCATCTCGCGCGCCGGGTGGCCTTCGGGGAAGTTGAGCGCGGTGAAATTGTAGTGGTCGGTCTCGATGTCCGGCCCCTCGGCGATGGCGAAGCCCAGATCGCCGAAGATCGCCGCGATCTCGTCGATGACCTGGCTGATGGGGTGGATGCGGCCGCGCTCGGCCGGGCTCTGGCGCACCGGCAGCGTCACGTCCACCTTCTCGGCGGCAAGGCGCGCGGCGATCGCGGCGTCCTTCAGTTCGCCCTTGCGGACGGCCAGCGCCTCGGTGATGCGCGCCTTCAGCCCGTTGATGGCCGGGCCTTTCACCTGGCGTTCCTCAGGCGTCATGGAGCCGAGCGTCTTGAGCAGTTCCGAGATGGAACCCTTCTTGCCGAGGGCGGCGACGCGGACGGCTTCGATGGCCTGCTCGTCGGCGGCCGAGGAAATCTCGGCAAGCAGGGCACTTTCCAGGGCTTCAAGGTTTCCGGCTGCGGCGTTCACGGCGAAACTCTTTCCGATAGGAGCGACAGTCAACAGGCAGTTGAAAAGTCACCTTTGGTTGATTTCCGGGCAAAAGAAAAACCCGCGCCAGCCCTGCCAGCGCGGGTTTCCCAAATCAAGTATCCAAGAATGCTTGGGAAGCGCTGGCTTAGGCTACAGCGCTTTCAAAAGCGTTCGGCGTGGTGTCCTTCAGGTACTCCAGCGAGACCTTGGCCTTGGCCACCAGAGCGGCGAAAGCCTGCGGCTCGTGAATGGCCATGTCGGACAGCACCTTGCGGTCGATCTCGATGCCGGCCTTGTTGAGGCCGTCGATCAGGCGGCCATAGGTCAGGCCGTGCTCGCGGGCGGCGGCGTTGATGCGCTGGATCCACAGGGCGCGGAAATTGCGCTTGCGGTTCTTGCGGTCGCGGTAGGCGTACTGCAGCGACTTCTCCACCGCCTGCTTGGCGATGCGGATGGTGTTCTTGCGACGGCCATAAAAGCCCTTGGCGGCCTTGAGCACCTTCTTGTGCTTGGCGTGGCCGACCGTGCCTCTTTTTACGCGCATGTCATGATCTCCTTAGTATCGCTTCAACCGGCTCAGATGCCGCCGCCGTTAGGCAGGAAATTCTTGATGACCTTCTTGCCGTCCGGCTCTGCGAGAACCATGGTGCCGCGGGCATCGCGAATGAACTTGTTGGAGCGCTTGATCATGCCGTGGCGCTTGCCTGCGGCAGCCGACAGGACCTTGCCGGTCCCGGTGATCTTGAACCGCTTCTTGGCGGCCGATTTGGTCTTCATCTTGGGCATTTTGCTTACTCCTTGCCGGGGCCCGAAAACCCCCGTTGATTGTCTCCGGACCGACCAAAGCCCGGAAAGCAAATGAAACCGCCACGGCATGCCCTGCCGGGCGGTTTTTCTTGGACCGCGGCCCTATACTGCAAAGTGCAGCGGCGCGCAACACCCGCCGGCTACGGCAGGCGGAACAGCACCGGAAGCGCGCCGGACATCTGGCCGGCATCGATCAGCTCGAAGGCCGGCATGGCCACCAGGAACACCAGCCCGTCCAGCAGCGTGTTGAGCAGCAGCCGCGGCCTGAAGGAGCCGGTGTCGCCTTCCTCATAAAGCGAAAGGTCGGGCAGGAAGCGCGGCACGCGCGCCATGTAGGCGCGATAGGGCGCGCCCATCGCATCGGCGAGGAAGCGCTCCTCGCGCAGGATCACCACATGGAAGGCGGCCGCGCAAAGCAGGCCGAAGCCGATCATGGCGACGATCGAGCCCATCTGCGCGCCGACGCCGCAGGCCGCCAACGTCGAGAACAGATAGAGTGGGTTGCGGGTGATCGAATAGGGGCCGCCGGTGACGATCTGCTGGGACTTGCGCCCGCCTATATAGAGCGTGGACCACAGCCGCCCGACGATGCCCAGGAAGATCAGCAGCACGCCGAACATCTCGATGGTCTCGTGGACCACGGTATCCGGCGCGAACATGGATTGCCCGAACAGAAGCGCCGCAAACAGCGCCACGACGAGTATGGCAAGCACCAGGCGGCGCATGCGCTGATAGCCGGCAAGCGCCCGCCTGGCCTTCCGATCTGCGATTTCGCTGTTCATGCCAAGCCCGATCCTCGCCGCAGCACCGCCGTTCGGATGTGGAACCACGGCCATGGGGCAACAAAAAGGCACTCTCCCCGAAGCCATCCGACATCGCGGTTTCCGGGCAAAGTGCATCGTCCTGTCGTGCAGCCGCCGATTCCCTGCAACCGGGGCCTTGCCTTGCGGTTAGGCGCGCGCCGTTCAGCGCGGCGCCAGCACCATCATCATCTGACGGCCTTCGAGCTTCGGCTCGGCCTCCACCTTGGCGATGGTCGCCGTTTCCTCGCGCACCTTGTTGAGGAGCTGCATGCCGAGTTCCATATGCGCCATCTCGCGGCCACGGAAGCGCAGGGTGAGCTTGACCTTGTCACCCTCCTCGAAGAAGCGGCGCACGGCGCGCATCTTCACGTCGTAGTCGTGGTCATCGATGTTCGGGCGCATCTTGATCTCCTTGATCTCGATGACCTTCTGGTTCTTGCGCGCCTCGGCCGCCTTCTTCTGGTTCGCGTATTTCAGCTTGCCGAGATCGAGGATCTTGGCCACCGGCGGATTGGCATTGGGGGAAATTTCGACGAGATCGAGCCCGGCCTCTTCGGCGAGCAGCAATGCATCGTTGATGGAAACGTCGCCGCGGTTCTGACCGTCGGCGTCAATGAGTTGGACCCGGGGAACCCGGATGTCTCGGTTTGCGCGGGGGCCGTCCTTGGTGGGCGCCGCTGCCTTGAAAGGTCTGCGAATGGTCGTGATCTCCTCGAGCCGTTTGCGTTCAGGGGTGTGATGGTTGATATGCAGACGCGCAATGTGGGAACTGCGCAATCCGAGTCAATAGCATAGTCAAGACAAGAAATCACCTGTGTCGGATGCCGCACCGCGCCGAACAAAGCCCAAGCAAAGAAAAAGGCGGGGAGGCTTTCCGCGTCGTCGCGACCATGCCAAAAAAGGCGCGCCCGCAGGCGCCGGGCCCCGAAGGAGCCGTGCCATGACATCCACCGACCCCGAATTCCTCGACGTCGACGGCGTGCCGATCGCGCTGCGGCGCCAGGCGGGAGCGGCGCCGGGCGTGGTCTGGCTGGGCGGCTACAAGTCCGACATGCTGGGCACCAAGGCCGAGACACTGGCCGGCTGGGCTGCGCGCGAAGGACGCGCCTTCCTGCGGCACGACTATTCCGGCCATGGCGAGTCGGGTGGCGCGTTCGTCGAAGGCACCATCTCCAAATGGCTGGCGCAAAGCCTTGCCGTGTTGCGCACCCACGCAAAGGGCAGGCAGATCCTGGTCGGCTCCTCCATGGGGGCCTGGATCGCGCTGCGCATGACGCAGGAACTGCGCAAGGCCGGTGACGACCGCGTCGCCGGCCTGGTGCTGCTGGCGCCGGCGCCCGATTTCACCGCCGAACTGGTGGAGCCCGCGCTGACCGACGCCCGGAAGAAGGACCTGGCGGAAAAAGGCTATTTCGAGGAGCCGTCCGAATATTCCGACGAGCCCAACATCTACACCCGCGCCCTGATCGAGGACGGCCGCGCCAACCTGGTCATGACCGGCCGCATCGACACCCATTGCCCGGTGCACATTCTTCAGGGACTGGCCGATCCGGACGTTCCCCATAGCCATGCGCTGAAGCTGACCAGCCTGCTGCCGGCCGACGACGTGACGCTGTCGCTCATCCCGGACGGCGACCACCGGCTGTCGCGGCCGCAGGACCTCGACATGCTGATCGAGGCGGTGGCGGCGATCGTCGCGCGGGCGGGCTGACGCCTTATGCGCCTGTCCATCCCCGTTTCCGCTTTCGTGGCAGCGATCGTCGGCTTCGGCGGCACGCTGGCCATCATCATCGCGGCAGCCGACGCCGTCGGCGCCACGCAGCTCCAGACCGCGAGCTGGGTCACCGCGATCTGCCTTGCCATGGCGGCGGAAAGCCTGTGGCTATCGTGGCGCACGAAAATGCCGGTCATCACGGCCTGGTCGACGCCGGGAGCGGCGCTGATCGCCGCTTCCAGCGGCTTTTCCATGGCCGAGGCGGTCGGCGCCTTCGTCGTCACCGCAGTGCTGCTGATCGTCACCGGCCTGCTCAAGCCGCTGACCAGGCTGATCGCGAAGATTCCCGGATCGGTGGCGTCCGGCATGCTGGCCGGCATCGTCGTGACCTTCGCGGTGAATGCGGTCAAAACGGTTCCCGCCGATCCGTGGCTCATCCTGCCGCTGGTCGCGGCGTTCTTCGTCATCCGCCTTTTCAATCCCGCGCTCTCGGTACTGGCGGTGCTGCTCGGCGGTGGCGTCGCCGCCTTCCTGACCGGCCGCGTCGGCGGCCTGCCCGCGCCCGAACTTTCGACGCTGACCACCATTGCGCCGGAATTCACCCTGTCGGCGACGATCGGCCTGGCACTGCCGCTTTACCTCGTCACCATGGCCTCGCAGAACCTGTCCGGCCTCGCCGTGCTGAGGGCTTCCGGCTACGACCCCGCCCCGGGACCGCTGATCGGCGTCACCGGCCTGTTCTCGCTTCTGACCGCGCCGTTCGGCGCCTCCACCACCAATCTGGCGGCGATCTCGGCGGCCATCTGTACCGGACCCGACGTGCATCCCGATCCCGCCGAGCGCTGGAAGACGGGCCCGTTCTATGCGCTGGCCTATCTGATTTTCGCCGCCTTCGGCGCTTCGCTCGTGGCGATCTTCGCCGTGCTGCCGCAAAGCCTGATCGTGCTGGTCGCGGGGCTGGCGCTGACGGCGCCGCTGGCCAATGCGCTGACCATCGCGCTGAAGGACGAGCACGAGCGCATGGCCGCCACCGTCACCTTCGCGGTCACCGCATCCGGGCTGACGCTGGCCGGCATCGGCTCGGCCTTCTGGGGGCTGGTGGCGGGGGTCATCGTGATCGGCCTCGATCGCATCAAAAAAAACTAGTCGCCGCAAGCGGTTGTTCGGTTTCGGCCGGCGCCGTCTTGAATTGCCGTTTTCGCCTTCCCATGTCGATTTCAAGCAGCCGAAAGCGGCTGTCTACAACCGAAGGAACCGGAGAACATGAACACTTCTGCATTGATCCGTCCGGCCTGGACGCCGGCGACCATCGCGCTGATGGTGATCGGCTTCATGGTGTTCTGGCCGCTGGGGCTTGCCATGCTGGCCTACATCATCTGGGGCGACCGGCTCGACGGCTTCAAGCGCGACGTCAACAAGGCCACGGACGGCTTCTTCGCCGGCTGTCGCGGCCGCCACCGTCATCGCGGCTTTGCCCGCACCGGCAACGTCGCCTTCGACGACTGGCGCGAGAAGGAACTGGAGCGGCTGGACGAGGAGCGCCGCAAGCTCAACGAGTTGCGCGACGAGTTCGACGACTATGCCCGCGAGTTGCGCCGCGCCAAGGACCAGGAAGAGTTCGACCGCTTCATGGCGAACCGCAACAAGCCCACGGCGCCCACCAAGCCGAACAACGACATCGGGCCGCAAACGTCCGATCACTGAGCCGTCTCAAGGAGCACCGAATGCGGCGCCGCGCCTCGCGGCGCCGTTTCTTTTTTGTTCTTCCCGCCCGCCCCGAATCGCTTATCGTCCGGCGCCATGTCCATCGGCTTCTTCCGCATTCCCGCAAAACCGCGCCCCGCTCCGGTGGTGGAACGCGAACATTGCGTTGCCGGGCGCACCCTGCCGCTGAGGATCGTGGAGAACGAGCGCGCAAGGCGGCTGACGCTGAGGATCGACGCCGGCGGCCAGGGCCTGCGCATCACCGTGCCGCCGGGCCTGCGCCGCGGGGAGGTCGAAAAGTTCCTGGACCGCCATCAGGGCTGGCTGGAGGAACGGCTGGCCAAGGTGCCGGACCGGCCGCAAGTGCGGCCCGGCATCAAGCTGCCGATACGCGGCGTGCCGCACACCATCGTGCACGAGCCCGGCAAGCGCGGCTCTGCCGCGCTGGGACGAGACGATACCGGGCCGGTGCTGGTGGTGCACGGCGACCGGCTGCATCTGCCGCGCCGCGTCGCCGACTTCCTGAAGCGGGAAGCAAAGCGCGAGATCGAGGCGCTGGTGGCCATGCACACACAAGCCATCGGCCGGCGCGCCAAGGCAATCCGCTTCAAGGACACGACCAGCCGCTGGGGTTCCTGCACGTCGGAAGGCAACCTTTCCTTTTCGTGGCGCATCATGATGGCGCCCCAGCCGGTGATAAACTACCTCGTGGCGCATGAAGTGGCGCATCTGAAGGAGATGAACCACGGCCGGGATTTCTGGAGGCTGTGCAAGGAACTGTGCCCCGACACCGAGCGCTGCAAGGCGTGGCTGAAGCGGAACGGCAACGCGCTGCAGGCGATAAGGTTCGAGTAGCGCAGCAGGGGCACGATCGCCGCAGGCCCGGCTGCGCAATGCCCTTCTTCAGTCGTCGTTGGCCGCGTTGAGCTGGTCCGGCCGCAGGCCCTCACCCCCAGGGCGCGGCCACGGCAGGAAATTCCTGTCGAAGGAAGGGCCCGCGAAATAGTCTCGTGCGCGATGTGCTTCGGCCCCGTTCACGGCGGCCTTGTCCAGAAGATGGGCGATCACCTCGCGCGCCTGCGCCAGCTTCGCCTCAAGCTCCGCGATCGTATGTTCCCGCATGGCCCTTCCCCCTGATGCGATGCAATACCAAGTAGTGCGGTGGCGGCCGCAAGCAACGAACGCTTTTCCTCGACTCTTTCGGCATTTCGTGCCAAGCCGGCCCGCATGGCGCCCGACATGACCACGCTCGACATCAAGATATGCGGCCTGAAGACCGACGAAGCGCTCGATGCCGCGCTCGCCGGCGGGGCCAGCCATGTCGGCTTCATCTTCTTCCCCAAGAGCCCCCGTCATATCGAGCCAGTTGAAGCCGGTCGGCTGCGGCGGGCCGCGCTGGGCCGGGCCAAGGCCGTGGCCGTGACGGTCGATGCCGACGACGCGTTGCTGGACGCGATCGTGGACGCCATGGCGCCCGACATGCTGCAACTACACGGGACCGAAACCCCGGCGCGACTGGCCGGTGTCAAGGCCCGCTATGGCCTGCCGGTGATGAAGGCGCTGTCGGTGCGCGAAGCGGCCGACATCGAGGCCGCGCGCGCCTATGCCGGCGTGGCCGACCGGCTGCTGTTCGACGCCAAGCCGCCGAAAGGCTCGGAGCTGCCGGGCGGCAACGGCGTCGCCTTCGACTGGCGCCTGCTTGCGCGGACCGAACCCAGCCTCGACTACCTGCTTTCCGGCGGCCTGAACGCCGCCAATATCGGCACGGCCTTGTCGCTCGCCCGCCCGTCGGGCATAGACGTCTCGTCCGGCGTGGAAAGCGCGCCGGGCGTCAAGGACCCTGCCCTGATCGCCGCGTTCTTCCGCGCCGTTGCCGCGGCCCGCGGCAGGGACGCCGCCTGACGCCACCAGACTGTTTCCAAGGAGATCGGCGATGAACAAGCCGGCCATGCCAAATTCATTCCGCACCGGACCCGACGAACAGGGGATGTTCGGCATCTTCGGCGGCCGCTTCGTGGCCGAGACGCTGATGCCGCTGATCCTGGAGCTGGAGCATCACTGGAACGAGGCCAAGGACGATCCGGAATTCAAGGCCGAGCTTTCCGCGCTCTCCACCTTCTATGCCGGCCGTCCCTCCAAGCTCTACTTCGCCGAAGGGCTGACCCGGCATCTCGGCGGCGCCAAGATCTACTTCAAGCGCGAGGACCTCAACCATACCGGCTCGCACAAGATCAACAACTGCCTCGGCCAGATCCTGCTGGCCAAGCGCATGGGCAAGAAGCGCATCATCGCCGAAACGGGCGCCGGCCAGCATGGCGTGGCCTCGGCCACCGTCTCCGCGCGCTTCGGCTACCCCTGCGTGGTCTATATGGGCGCCACCGACGTGGAGCGGCAGAAGCCCAACGTCTTCCGCATGAAGCTTCTGGGCGCTGAGGTGAAGGCCGTCGCCTCCGGCCACGGCACGCTGAAGGATGCCATGAACGAAGCCCTGCGCGACTGGGTGACCAATGTCGAGGACACCTATTACCTGATCGGCACCGCCGCAGGCCCGCATCCCTATCCCGAACTGGTGCGCGACTTCCAGTCGGTGATCGGCACGGAAGCGCGCGCGCAGATGCTGGAGCAGGAAGGCCGCCTGCCCGACGTCATCGTCGCGGCCGTCGGCGGCGGCTCCAACGCCATCGGCCTGTTTCATCCTTTCCTCGACGACAAGGACGTGCGCATCGTCGGCGTCGAGGCCGGCGGACGCGGGCTCGACGGGCTGGAGCATTGCGCCTCGATGAATGCCGGCCGGCCCGGCGTGCTGCACGGCAACCGCACCTATCTGCTGCAGAACGAGGACGGCCAGATCCTCGACGGCCATTCGATCTCGGCCGGGCTGGACTATCCCGGCGTCGGCCCGGAGCATTCCTGGCTGCGCGATACGGGCCGGGTCGACTATGTGCCCATCCTCGACGACGAGGCGCTGGAGGCCTTCCAGCTCACCACCAGGGTGGAAGGCATCATCCCGGCACTGGAATCGGCGCATGCTATCGCCCAGGCCATGAAGATGGCGCCGCAAATGGGCAAGGACGAGATCATGATCGTCAACCTGTCCGGCCGTGGCGACAAGGACGTGCATACGGTGGCCAAGATGATGGGCATGGAGATCTGAGATGACTGAAAGCCGCATCGACCGCCGCATGGCGAAGCTGAAGGAAGAAGGGCGCCCGGCGCTCGTCACCTATTTCATGGGCGGCGACCCGGACTACGACACCTCTCTGTCGATCATGCAGGCGCTGCCGAAGGCAGGCGCCGACATCATCGAACTCGGCATGCCCTTTTCCGACCCGATGGCCGACGGTCCGGCAATCCAGGCGGCCGGCCTGCGCGCGCTGAAGGCCGGACAGACGCTGGCCAGGACGCTCGGCATGGCAGCCGATTTCCGCAAGGGCGACGATGACACGCCGATCGTGCTGATGGGCTATTACAACCCGATCTACATCTACGGCGTGGACCGCTTCCTGGCCGACGCCAAGGCCGCCGGCATCGACGGGCTGATCGTCGTCGACCTGCCCCCGGAGATGGACGAGGAGCTGTGCATCCCGGCGCTGAAGGCAGGCGTCAACTTCATCCGGCTTGCCACGCCCACCACCGACGACAAGCGCCTGCCCAAGGTGCTGCAGAACACCTCCGGCTTCGTCTACTACGTGTCGATGACCGGGATCACCGGCTCGGCGCTGGCCGATACCGAAAAGGTCGCGGCCGCGGTGAAGCGCATCAAGGCGCACACCGACCTGCCCGTCTGCGTCGGTTTCGGCGTCAAGACCGCCGAGCAGGCGCGCGCCATCGGCGCCTCCGCCGACGGGGTGGTGGTGGGCACGGCCCTCGTCAACGCGGTGGCCAATGTTCTGGGGCCGAACGGCACCACGACCGCCGACCCGGCGCAGGCCGTGGCGACGCTGGTCACCGGCCTGGCGCAGGGCGTGCGCGCCGCCCGCCTTGCTGCGGCCGAATAGTTTTCCTACCTCTTTGCCAGAGACAGGAGTTCAGACATGAACTGGATCACCAATTTCGTCCGCCCGAAGATCAATTCGATGTTCGGACGTCGCGAGATGCCCGAAAATCTGTGGGTGAAGGACCCCGAAACCGGGGAGATGGTCTTCCACAAGGACCTGGAGGAGAACCAGTTCGTCATCCCGTCTTCCGGCTATCACATGAAGATCGCGGCCAAGGAGCGGCTGAAGTTCTTCTTCGACGACGGCAAGTACGAGGTGATCGAGAACCCCAAGGTTGCGATCGACCCGCTGAAGTTCCGCGACGAGAAGCGCTACACCGACCGCCTCAAGGAAGCCAGGGCCAAGACCGGTCAGGAGGACGCCATCCTCAACGCGGCCGGCGCGATCGACGGTCTGCCCGTGGTGGTGACGGTGCAGGATTTCGCCTTCATGGGCGGCTCGCTCGGCATGGCCGCGGGCGACGCGATCGTGCACGCCTTCGAGACGGCGCTGCAGCGCAAGCGGCCGCTGATCCTGTTCGCGGCCTCGGGCGGCGCACGCATGCAGGAAGGTATTTTGTCGCTGATGCAGTTGCCGCGCACCACGGTCGGCGTCGACCGCCTCAAGGAAGCAGGCCTGCCCTATATCGTGGTGCTGACCAACCCCACCACCGGCGGCGTCACCGCCTCCTATGCCATGCTGGGCGACGTGCATATCGCCGAGCCCGGCGCGCTGATCGGCTTCGCCGGCCCGCGCGTCATCGAGCAGACCATCCGCGAGAAGCTGCCCGACGGCTTCCAGCGCGCCGAATACCTGATGCAGCACGGCATGGTCGACATGGTGGTGTCGCGGCTGGAGATGAAGAAGACCATCGCCAACCTGCTCAAGCTGCTGCTCAAGCTGCCGGAGAACGCCAGGACGGCCGAACCGGAAATCCTGCCGCCAGCGGCGGCCAAGCCGGAAGCGCGGCCGCAAGCCTGACCTTTCCTGCGCGTTTGCCTGTTCCGGTACTATTGTCATGACCATGCTTGCCGCCGACCGCGAAATCGAGCGCCTTATGGCGCTTCATCCGAAGGGCTTCGACCTGTCGCTGGACCGCATCCGGCGGCTGCTGGAGCGGCTGGGCAACCCGCATGAGCGGCTGCCGCCGGTAATCCACATCGCCGGCACCAACGGCAAGGGTTCCTGCGCCGCCTTCTCGCGCGCGCTGCTGGAGGCCGCCGGCCATACGGTGCATGTGCACACCTCGCCGCATCTGGTGAACTGGAACGAGCGCTACAGGATCGGCGCCGAAGGCGGCGGCAGGCTGGTCGGCGACGCCGTGTTCGCAGACGCCATCGCTCGCGTGGCAGCGGCCAACCGCGGCGAGACGATCACCGTCTTCGAGATCCTCACCGCCGTCGGCTTCGTGCTGTTTTCCGAACATCCGGCCGATGCCGTCGTGCTGGAAGTGGGACTGGGCGGCCGCTTCGACGCCACCAATGTCATCCGCCGACCTGCCGTGTCGGTCGTGATGCCGGTCTCCATGGACCACGAAGCCTATCTCGGCGACCGAGTCGAACTGATCGCGGCCGAGAAGGCCGGCATCATCAAGCCCGGCTGCCCGGCGGTGATCGGCGCGCAGGAGCACGAGGCCGCGCTCGACGTGCTGGTGGAAACGGCGCAACGGCTGGGCGCGCCGGTCTCCGTCTATGGACAGGACTTCCTGGCCCACGGCGAACATGGCCGCATGGTCTACCAGGACGAAGGCGGGCTGATGGACCTGACGCCGCCGCGCCTGCCCGGCCGCCACCAGTTCACCAATGCGGCGGCGGCCATCGCGGCGGTCAAGGCGGCGGGCTTCGACATCACCCAGCAGACCGCCGACCGCGCCATGGCCGAGGTGTCGTGGCCGGGACGCATGCAGAAGCTGACGCAAGGGCGGCTGGTCGAGCTTGCGCCGCCGGGCGCCGAGATCTGGCTGGACGGCGGCCACAATCCCGGCGCGGGCCTTGTCGTGGCCGAGGCGCTGGCCGAGCAGGAAGAGAAGACCCCGCGGCCGCTTTTCCTGATCGCCGGCATGATCAACACCAAGGACCAGTCCGGCTATTTCCGCGCCTTCAAGGGGCTGGCCCGGCATGTCTACACCGTGCCGGTGCGCTTCAGCGACGCGGCCGTTCCCAACGACGAACTGGCCGCACGGGCCGCCGAGGCCGGGCTGTCGGCCGAACCGGTCAATTCGGTGGCGGACGCGCTGATGCTGCTTGCCGCCACCTGGCACGGTTCGGAGGCGCCGCCGCGCATCCTGATCTGCGGCTCGCTCTATCTCGCCGGCGCAGTGCTTGCCGACAACGACACGCCGCCGCAGTAGCCCTCACGCCGCCAGCAGCGACGGCAGGGCCAGCGACAGCCCCGACAGGAACAGCAGGACGAAGACGACCGCCTTCTGCATCCGCGCCGACAGCGGCAGCGGCCAGCGGCGGGCCGCATAGGTCATGCCCATGACCACGGGAACGGCGGCAATGCCGGCAAAGGTCGAGAGCGGCGGCACATTTCCCGTGCCGACGACGAGGGAAAGCCGCACCACCTGCGCCGCGCCGAATGCGGCGACAAGCGTCTCGCGAATCTGCGCGGCTGGCAGGGGCTGGCGATAGAGATGATAGACCAGCGGCGGCCCGCTGGTCGAAAACAACCCGCCCATGAGACCCGACACGATGCCGAAGCCGATGAAGCTGCGCCCCGGCGAGCGCCGGCGCAGCGCCCGGCGCTGAACCGCCAATTGCAGGCTGGACAGGATGATGACCAGCCCCAGCACGAGCTTCAACAGGTCGGCGCGCGTGTCGGCCAGCCACTCCAGCAGGAAGAAGCCGGCCACCACCGAAGGCAGGCTGGCGCAGAGGATGAGGCAGAGTTCGCGGCGCACCACATGGTGCCAGCCGCCATGCAGCATCATCTGCCCGGCATTCACCAGCGTCAGCACCCCCACCATCACCGCCGCATCCGGCAGGGGCATCAGGCGGGTGAGCGCCAGCGCGCCCATCATGACCAGCCCGAAGGCGAAGCCGGTCATCGTCTGCACATAGGCGGCGACGCCGGCGATCGCCAGGAACAAGACAAGCGAGGTCGGCCCCATCAGGCACGGCCGGGATGGGCAGGCGCGGCCGGAAACGCTGCGGCGGACGCCGTCGTCCTCCGCGGGATGCGACAGGCGTCCGAATTCACGTCTACTTCAGCTCGATCTCGATGAAGGCATATTCGCCGTCGGTGGCGTTGACGACATCGTGCTCGACGCCCTCGCCGCGGAAATAGGGGGCGCCCTTCTTCATGTCGGCGAAGGTCTCGCCTTCCTTGGTCACCAGCTTCAGCCGCCCGTCCATCAGCGGCACCACGACATAGTCGTGGCCATGGCGGTGCCAGCCGGTGTTGGCGCCCGGCGCGAAACGCCATTCGGTGACGACAACGCGCTCGTTGTCGATGAGGGTGGTAGGCTTTGCGCTTCCGTCCATCGTCATCCTCCTGTGCGGGTCAGGAAAACAGTCATGCCGATATTCCGGCAAGCGCCAATAAGGCGGCACCGTTCGGGCCAGATCGCCCGCATGCGCCCTGGCGCAAAAAAGCCCGGCCACTCACGCAGATTGCCGGCGGCCGGGCTTTCGGTGGAAGCAGAGGAGGAAATATCAGGCGACGGCGCCGTTGATCCAGTGCGACAGCGCGGTCTTGGGTGCCGCGCCCACCTTGATGTCGGCCACTTCGCCGCCCTTGAAGATCATCAGCGTGGGGATGGAGCGCACGCCGTACTGTGCGGCCAGTTCCGGGTTCTCGTCGATGTTGAGCTTGGCGACCTTGACCTTGGAACCCAGTTCGGCGGCGATCTCGTCCAGCGCCGGCGCGATCATCTTGCACGGACCGCACCATTCCGCCCAGAAATCGACCACGACCGGCTCCTTCGCTTCGATCACGTCGGTGCGGAAATTGTTCTTGTCGACCTTGACGGTGGCCATAGGGGAAAATCCTTTCGGGGGTTGATTGCCGCACCAAATGTGGTGGTTTCTATCGCTTCGTTCAAGCAGAGCTTGTGTCACGACGCTCCGAGTCGGGCAAGGGCGGCATCGAGCAGCTCCGCCGGAAGCTCAATCAGGCGCGGCGCCTCGGTGAACAGAAGCGCGGCCGAAACCGTATGCCCCGGATAGAGCGGCCGAAGCAGGGCGCGGTAGAGCGCAAGCTGCAGGGCATAGGCTTCCGGCACCTCGGCGAGCGAGGCAGGCGCCGGCCGGTTAGTCTTATAGTCCACGATCAGCACCTTGTCCGGCATCACCGCCAGCCGGTCGATCTTGCCCGAGATGGCGCGCACCTTGCCGCGCACGGCCAGGCTGCCCACGACCGACACCTCGGCGCGCGAGCCGGGAGAAAATAGCGGCGAAAAGCGCGCGTCGGCCAGGATGGCCGCCACGGCCCGCAACGCGCCGCGCCTTTCAGCTTCCGGCCAATCCGCGCCGGCGCGCGCCAGATAGCGCTCCGCCGCCGCCTGCCGCTCCGCCTCGGCTATGTCCGGCAGCATCTGCAGCAGCTTGTGCAGGGCAAGCCCGCGCCGGATGGCGAAGACGGGTTCGTCTTCGGCATCCAACACCGGCGAGCGGCTATCGACGACAGGCTCCCTGGCGTCGTCGACCAGCGCGGCGGCGCCGGAGGGCGACAAGGGGCGCGGCAGGTCCTCCACCTCCTGCAAGGGCAGGAAAAGACTTTGCGGCATCGGTCCGAAATCCGGCTGCGCCTCATCCGGCTTCGCCTCACGCGCCAGCGGCGGCAGGTCCAGGACGCGGAAGCGATGCACCGGCTCGCGGGTCACCGCATGCGCGGTTTCCACCGTCTCCGGCCCCCCGACCAGCGCGCGCGACACCAGCGAGTGCCAGGTGGTTTGCGCCGGGGCGCGCTTGCCGTGATAGCCGCAGACGATGAGCCGGTCCTCGGCGCGCGTCATGCCCACATACAGCAGGCGGCGATACTCGTCGTCGGCCAGTTCGCGCGCACGCGCCGCGACCTGCTGCGAAAAACCGTTGGCGACTTCGCTGCCCGCGCGCCACAGATAGCCGTTGCCGCGCCAATGCGCACCGGAAGCGACGAACGGCATCAGGCGCGGCAGGTGCTGGTCGGAAAAGGGCGCGGCGCCGCTGTCGACCAGGAACACCACGGGCGCCTCAAGCCCCTTGGCGGCATGCACGGTCATGATGCGCACCTCGTCGCGCGTCTGGTCCATCTCGCGCTTGATCTCAGGCCCGGCATTTTCCAGCGTGGACAGGAAGGCACCCAGCCCCGGCAGGCCGGTGCGCTCCTCGGCCAGCGCGAAGTTGAGGAACTCGTCCAGTATGTCGCCGGCTTCCGGCCCCAGCCGCGCGATCATCTTCTTGCGCACGCCGTCGCGGGCGAGCAGCGCGGCGTAGAACTCGAAGACGGGCTTGAACGCAGCCTCGTTCGTCCAGGCTTCCAACTGGCCGGCCACGACGGCCAGCGCCGCATCGTCCCTTGCCTTCTGCCGCAGCGAGGCGATGAGCGAGACGCCGCGCTCGCGCCCTGCGGCGAGCGCAAACAGCGCCTCTTCCGAAACGTCGAAGATCGGCGATCGCAGCACGGCGGCGAGCGACAGGTCGTCCTCGGGCTGGGTGAGGAAGCGGCCGAGGGCGGCAAGGTCCTTCACCGCGATATGGCCGGGCAGGCTGAGCCGGTCGGCCCCGGCCACCGGAATGTTCCTGTCCTTGAGCGCACGCGACAGCGCATGCACGAAGCGGTCGCGCTTGCGCACCAGCACCACCACGTCGCCGGCCTTGAGCGCCCGGCCCTTGCCCTCGATGATCTCGCCGGATTTCAGCCAGCCTTCGACCGTGCCGGCGATGGTCTCGGCCAGCCGCACGGCGGGCGCGCTGGCATGGTTGACCGGCAGCGTCCAGTCGTCCGGCTCCTCCACCTGCTCGGCGCCGATCGACGGCCACACCTCGACATAGCCCGGCGCGTCGCTGCGGATCGCCTTGTGGTCGAGCGGATCGGGGTCGTGGCTGATGCCGCGCCGCGTTTGCGGATCGGAAAACACCCGGTCGACGGCGGCCAGCACGTCGGCGGTGGAGCGGAACGACCAGGTGAGCTTGAGGTCGGCGAAGCCGGCTTCGGCCCCGCGCACACGCGCGGCGAATTCCTGCCGGCTTTCGTGGAAGGAATCCGGTGCGGCGCCCTGGAAGGAATAGATGGACTGCTTCTCGTCGCCCACGGCGAAGACCGTGCGGGACACGCCGTCGCGCGCGCCGAAGCCGGAGAAGAAATCCTCCGCCAGTCTCTTCACCACCTCCCACTGGTCGGGGCTGGTATCCTGCGCCTCGTCGAGCAGGATGTGGTCGATGCCCTGGTCCAGCTTGAAGCGCACCCACGGCCCTGCATCCGCGCGCGCCAGAAGGTTGACGGTGCGGGTGATGAGATCGTTGAAGTCGAGGAAGCCGCGCCCGCGCTTCAACTGCTCGTAGCGGGCGATCAGCCAGTCGGCGACGGTCAGCGCCGCGCGCGTGCCTTCCAGCATGGAAAAGAGCGCCAGCCGGTCGGAAGCGGCCGTCACCGCCTGCGCCGCCGCCAGATAGCGGTCGGGCAGGTCCGGCAGGGCCGAGACCAGCGCCTTGGCAAACAGCCAGCCCGGCTTGTAGGGCTCGCCCTTGGTGCCGAGGAACGCCTTCTTCAGCAGCGCGAGCCGGCGCAACGGATCTGGCTCGGCATAGGCGGGCCCGGCTTCCAGGACGAAATAGTCCTGCGCGCGGGCGGCCCCCAGCCGCAGGCAGGCGTCGCGCATCGCCGCGAAATAGGCGGGATCGAAGCCGGGCGGCGGCCCTGCGGCGGCGGCGATCGTGTCGGCCGTCTCGTCCGCGCCGAAGCCGAACTCCTCGAACAGCACGCGAAAGCCAGTGCCGTCGCCGCCGGTGGCGTCGATGAAGGCGCGCAGGCCGTCGCGCTTGCGCATGATCTCGACCAGGAGGTCGTCCAGCCCCTTCTCGCCGCCGCGCTCCAGCACCGTGGCGAAGGCCTCCGCCAGTTCGGGGCCGTCGGCGCCGGCGCCGGTGATCATGTCGCGCCGGGCATCCGCCAGCAGGGCCTGCTCCATCTGCGTGTCGAGCATCTGGAAATGGGCGGCGATGTTGGCCTCCAGCGGGAACTGGTGCAGCACGGATTCGCAGAAGGCGTGGATGGTCTGGATCTTCAGCCCGCCGGGCGTCTCCAGCGCCTCGGCGAACAGGCGCCGGGCGCGGCGCATGGTGGCGGGATCGGGCCGGCGCCCGTCCAGTTCGGCTACGCGCCCGGCCAGCGTCTGGTCGTCCAGCGCGGTCCATTCCGACAGGGTGGAAAAGACGCGGTTGGACATGTTGGCGGCGGCCGCGCGCGTATAGGTCAGGCACAGGATCTTGGCCGGATCGGTGCCGCGCAGCAGCAGCCGGATGACGCGCTGCGCCAGAACATGCGTCTTGCCGGAGCCGGCATTGGCCGAGACCCAGGCCGAATTGGCGGGGTCCGACGCGCGCGCCTGGTTGGCGATCGTGTCGGTGGGGATGGAATAGGCCTTCTTCACCCCTCCCCTCCTTCATCCGCCCCTTCGCCGCCCGCCGACCATTCGAGCACGCGTGCGAGATGGTCGTAGTCGCCGTCGGCCTCGCCCTCGCGGAAGGGCAGCGCCCGCGAGAGATAGCCGGTGTTCGGGTCGTGATAGTGGAAAAGCAGCTTCTCCAGCCGCGCCCATGCCTCCTCAGACAGATCGTCGGCGCTGCGCGGCTTGCGGTTGTAGTCGAGGATGGATTCCTCGAACACCTCGCCGTTCGGCTTCAGGCGCACGAAGGCGAGATCCGCGGGCTCGCGCGCGCCGAGATCGCGGAAGGCGCCGCGCTTCAGAAGAGCGCCTTCCAGCGCGAGCTGCGGGACCAGCAGCGTGTGCGCCTGCGCCTTGGACGGCGAGGAGCCGGTCTTGTAGTCGAGGATGTCGGCCATGCCGCCGGCCAGCAGGTCGACGCGGTCGGCATAGCCCGACAGCGTGACGCCGGTGCCGCCCACCATTGTCTTTTGCGCGCGCGCCTCGGCGTGGCGGCGGGCGACGCCGGCGGCGCGTCCGCGCTCCCATTCGATGATGCCGGCGGCGAGCTTTTCGAAGCGCGGCCACCACACCGCCTCGACATCCGGCGGCAGCGCGGCCTCGGCGAAGCATTGCCGGCCGGCTGCCAGGAGAGCCTCCAGCGCCTCCGGCGCGCGCGGATCGGCCACGGCTGTGGAGAAGCGATGCAGGATCTCATGGAACAGCGTGCCGCGCTCGGCCGCGCCCGGATCGCGGATCAGCGGCTCCAGCGGCATCAGGCCGAGGACGCGGCGGGCGTAGATCGCATAAGGGTCGCGCCGCAGGGTCTCGATCTCGGTGACGGAGAAATGCCGCGGGCGCACGGCCAGCGGCGGCGCCGGCCGTGGGCGCGGCGCGAAATCGCGCTTCTCGCCGGCATCCAGCGCGCGGCCCCAGGCGAGCAGACGATCGCCGCGACGGCGCAAACCGTCGGCTTCCTGCTTGCCGACGAAGGTCAGCAGGCGCTGCAGCCAGCGCGAGGGCACGGCCGGCGCATCGCCCGAACGGGCGGCGCGCGCCAGCACCACGTCGGCCGTTCCCATCGCCATCTGGAAATCATGCGCGGCAAGGCCGATGCGCCGCTCGGGCGGCTCCAGCGCGATGCCGGCCTTCATCAGCCGCGACATGAAGCGGTCGCCCTCGGGCTTGCGCGGCCAGGTGCCCTCGTTGAGACCGCCGATGACGAGGGTGTCGACATGTTGGAGCCGCGCCTCCAGCGCGCCCCAGATGGAAATGGCGCGGTCGGCGCCGCGCGCCGGCTTCACCGTCTCGGGCGCGACCAGCGCCTCCATGACGGCCGGCCATTCCCGAGGCTCGACGGCGAAGGAAGCGGAGGCCGAGACGAGACCGCGCAGCAGTTCCGCCAGCTTCTCGCCGGCATCGCCCTCGTAGAGCCGGGCAAGCGCGCCATCGTCCGCGCGGCCGAGATTTTCCAGCGCCTCCACGCTTGCCCTTGCGAGCGCGGCGAACTCCGCCTCGCCGGCGTCGCGCAGGGCGGTGAGCGGCGCCAGCGCCTCGGCCAGACACGAAAGCAGCATCTGCGCTTCCTCGATACGGCGGGCCGACAGGCGCGGCAGCCAGAAGGGCGGGCGGGAATCGGCGCTTTCCTCGGCAAGCCGCGCGTCGAACAGCTCCCCCAGCGTGGCGACGTCGGGACGCCCGGTGCCGCCGCGCAACGCCACCAGTTCCACTGCCTCGGCGGCGCGGCGCACCAGCGGCCGCTCCAGGCCGAGGCCGAGCAGCGGATGCTTGACCAGCGAAAGAAGGGCAACGGGATCGCCCGGGCGGAAGGCAACCTCCAGCGCCAGCCTGAGCAGGGCGGCGGGCGCCGTGGCGGCGAGCGGCATGCCGCCGGAATCGTCGGCCTGCACGCCGAAGCGCAGCAACTCGGCCGAGACGCGCCGCGCCAGCGCGCGGTCGCCGGTCACCAGCGCCGCGGTGCGGCCGGGCTCGGCCACCGCCTGCTTCAACGCGACGGCGATCGCGGCGGCCTCGTCACGCTCGTTGGCGGCCTCCACCAGGGCGACGCCGGCAAGCGCTTCCCCGATCGCGCCGGGCTCGAACCGCGCGCGCGCATCGGCCCACAATTCGGTAGTGTCGGCAGGGCGCAGCGCCTCGGCCACCAGCGCCGCCCGCAGCGCCAGCGGCCTTTGGGCCGCGCCGATCTCCTCCACCTCCCGGCGCTGGATGCCGATGCGGCCGATGAGCCTGGCCAGGCCGTATTGCGGATGTCCGAGCAGGGAAGGACGCAGGTCCGGCGCGGCAATGGCGGCAAAGGAGGCTTCGTCCATGGCCCTGTCGAAGCCCGGCAACACCACCGCGCCGCTGGGCAGGGCCGCGATCGCCGCCAGCAGCTCGGCGGTGGCCGGAATGGAGCCGGTGGAGCCGGCCGCCACCACCGGGCCGGCGGGCGGATTGCGCTTCAGCCTCGCGGCCTCCAGCCGGATCAGCGCGCTGCGATGCGCGGCCGGATTGGAGCGGTCGCGCTCGGCAAGCAGGGCCGGCCAGTTCTCGGTGACGATCCTGAGGAAATCCAGCGTCACCTGCCACCAGCCGGCAAGGTTGCCGTCCACCAGCCCGGCGAGCCTGGCCCAATCCGAGCCTTCCGTCTCCACCTCGTCCATCAGCTCGGCCAGGTCGCGCGCCAGCCATATGGCGTCGGCGGAGGAAGCCGGCACCACCACCTCTTCCGTGAAAAGCGCGGCGACATGCGCCGGCAGGCGGCGCTTCCAGGCCCCCACCAGCGGCGCCAGCAGCAGAAGGCGTTCAATGGCGGCGATGGGCGGGGCGAGTTGCAGGGCGGCGGCGCTTTCGGCTGTGTCGGCGTCAAAAGCGGCCTCGTCCTCATCGAACTCGCCGAGCGGGCGGATGACGGGCAGGATGGCCGAGCCGCCGCCGAGCCGGTCGGCGAACACGCCGCGCAGCGCGCGTGCGGCACGCCGGGTGGGCACGTAGATGGTGGCGGCGGCCAGCGCCAGCGGATCGCCGTCGTGGCGGAAGCCGGGCACCAGCGCGCCGTCGAGCAGGGCCTCGGCCAGCGTCGGCAGGAAGGGCACGCCGGGAGGGATGGACAGGACGCGGCGCGGGCCGCTCATGGCTCTTGCGAAAGGGCGCGGGCGACCGCCGCCTCTGCCAGCGGCAGCGCGTCCGGCGTGCCCACGGTGATCCAGCGGCCGAGCATCTTCACGCCATGCAGCCGGCCGGCGGCGATGGCCCGGTCGAAATAGAGGTTGAGCGAATGCGGCGCGGCCTCGGCACCCGCGAAGACGCGCGGATGCACGATCGCCGCGCCGGCATAGATCAGCCCGGCCGGGTCGCCTGCCGCACGGCGCAGGGTGCCGTCCGGCCCAAGGACAAAATCCGTGCCGCCGCTGTGCCCGGTCGCCGATTCGCCATCCGCAAGCATGAGGAGAATATCCATGCGCGCGTCGTCCCAGGCAAGAGCCAGCCGTTCCAGCCCAGGCGTCCCGGCGTCGATCCAGAAGGTATCGGAGTTGAGCACGTAGAAGGGTTCGGCACCCAATTGCGGCAGCGCCCGGACGATGCCGCCAGCGGAATCCAGCAGGGCGGCGCTTTCGTCCGAAACCACGATTTGCGGCGCGGTACGCTTCGCGACATGGGCGACGATCTGGTCGGGCAGATAGTGCACGTTGACCACGGCCTTTTCCACGCCGGCGCGGGCGAGGCTGTCCAGCCCCCAGTCGAGCAGCGTCCTGCCGGACACCTTCACCAGTGGCTTGGGAAGCGTGTCGGTGAGAGGCCGCATGCGCTTGCCCAGGCCGGCGGCCAGCACCATCGCCGTTTTCGGGGCGGTCTTCGGACCCTTCGTCACAGGATGCGCTCCTCCAGAAGGCCGTGCGCCTCGTACAGCGTGCGCAGGCCGGCAAGGGAAGGATGGGCCAGCGCGCGGCGCAGATAGTCGCGAATGCGCGGCAGGTGCTTCAGATAGCCGGGCTTGCCGTCGCGGCGATCGAGCCGCACGAAGATGCCGAGGATCTTGGAATTGCGCTGCGCCGCCATGATGGCATAGGCTTCCCGGAACGCCTGCTCGTCGAACGGACCGGCGGCGTGCCGCGCGGCGATATAGGCTTCCGCCGTCGCCTGCTCGATGGCGGGCGGCACGGTGACGCGCGCGTCGAACGCCAGCGAGGCGACGTCGTAGGCCGGCGGGCCGACCAGCGCGTCCTGGAAGTCGATGATGCCGAGCCGGCCGAAGCCGGAACGTTGCCCGCGCCAGATTATGTTGGGCGAATGGAAGTCGCGCTGCATCAGCGTGGTCTCGCCGCCTTCCAGCCGGGCAAACAGCGCGCGCCATTCGCGATGGTATCCGGCGCGCAGTTCCTCGCCGGCAGGTGCGCCGGTGACGGCCGGCACGTACCAGTCGAGCAGCAGGTCGACCTCGATCTCCATGGCGTCGGGGTCGAAGGGCGGCACTTCGTGGAACAGGCCGGGCGCGGCCTCCAGCCGCCAGGCCCATTCCTGTCCGTGCATCATGGCCAGCAGTTCGGCGGCCGCGACGTAGCGCTCGACGACCGGCTTGCCGTCGATGAGGAAGCCTTCCTTGCCCAGATGCTCCATGAGCAGGAAGCCCTGGTCGAGGTCCTGGGCGTAAATCTCCGGTACGCTGACGCCGCCGGCCTTCATGGCGCGGTCGACGGCCACGAAGGCGGCGACGTTGCGCGCCGTGTGCGCGATCTCGGCATAGGCCTTGCCGTCCCGCACCGGGGGACCCAGCACCAGCGGCGGCGCGTTCATGGCGATGCGGTCGTCGGCGCCGTCCAGCGAGACGGTCTCGTAGGCGCGCGCGGAGGCATCCCCGGTCAAATGCCGGCGGCGCGCGTCGCCCCAGCCGGCGGTTTCGAGGAAGTCGCGCAGCGAAAGCGACCGCGCCATGCGGGCGAAGGCCTCCCCTGCCCCCGAAAGCCGCGCCAGCCGGCCCGCCCCCTGATGAACGAGTTCCAGCGTGACCGTGCCCGGCGGCATGAGGTCCGCGGCGCGCTCCGGCCATTCGACGAGCGCTGCCCCGTCGGCAAGCATCTCGTCGAAGCCGAGTTCGTCCAGCTCATGCGGCGAGGACAGGCGGTAGAGGTCGAAATGATGGACCGGCAGCCGCCCCTCGTAGGTCTGCACCAGCGTGAAGGTGGGGCTCGGCACCTCCAGGGCGGCATCGTCGGCCAGCGTCCGGATCAGCGCGCGCGCCAGCGTGGACTTGCCCGCGCCGAGGTCGCCCGACAGCGCCAGCACGTCGCTGGGCCGGAGCGCCATGGCAAGATCCTCGCCCAGCCGCGCCGTCGCCGCCTCTTCGGGCAGGAAACGCTCGATCGCCTGATCGGCCATGCGCCCCTACTCGGCCGCCGCCCGCATGCCTGACGGAACCGTGGGGAAGGTGCAGATCACCGTGGTGCCCATGTTCTCGCCGGTCTCGATGCGCACCGTGCCGCCGTGCAGTTCCACGAAGCTCTTGACGACCGACAGGCCGAGCCCCGCGCCGCGCCGCCGGCCGCCATTGACGTGCGGCTCGAAGCGGCGGAACACCGTTTCCAGCACGTCCGGCGGCATGCCGGGTCCGTCGTCATGCACGGAAAACTCCACGCCTTCCGGCACCTGGCGACAGACGAGGCGGATGACGCTGCCTTCCGGCGCGTAGTTGGCGGCATTGCTGAGCAGATTGTAGAGGATCTGGCGCACGCGGGTCTCGTCGCCATGGAAGCTCCGGGGCGCAGCGGCGGAATCGATGCCCAGCCGGATCGAATGCTCCTCAAGCCTGTCGGCCACCAGTTCGGCGGCGGCGATCAGGGTGCGCTTGACCTCCACTTCGGAAATATCGAGTTGCATGATGCCGGCGTCGACCGTCGCGAGGTCGAGGATGTCGTTGACGATGGTGAGCAGCACCGAGGAGGACGAGCCGATATGCTCGACATATTCCTGCTGCTTCCGGGACAGCGGGCCGGTGGCCGGCAGCGACAACAGTTCGGTGAAGCCGATGATGTTGGTGAGCGGCGAGCGCAGCTCGTAGGACACGTGCTGGACGAACTCGTTCTTCAACTGGTCGGCCTTCAGCAACGCCTCGTTCTTCTCCTTCAGCGCGCGTTCGACATTGACGCTGTCGCTGACGTCCACGAAGGTCAGCATCACCTGCCCGTTCGGCAGGTTTATGACGGCATAGCGAAGCACATCGCCATTATCGAGTTCGGTCTGGCCGCGGCGGTCGCGGCGTTCCTCGTCGAAGCCGGTGACGGCGGCGACGAAGCCGGCCCAGGGGCTGTCCTTGGCGTGCGGATCGCACAACTCACGGATCGCCGACACATGCACGTCGGGTGCCACCGCGGCTTCATCCAGCCCCCACAGATTGGCGAAGGCCGGATTGGACAGGCGCAGCCTGCCGTCCGGGCCGAACACGGCTACCCCTTCGACCAGATTGTCGAGCGTCTCGCCCTGCACGCGCACAGCGGTGCGATAGCGGCTTTCCAGATCGATCTTCTCGGTCAGGTTCTCGAACACCCAGGTCACGCCGCCCTTGGGCTGCGGGTTGGCCACCACGCGGATGGTCTTGCCGTCTGGCAGGTACCACCAGTGTTCCTGCGGCTCCACCGCGCGATAGGCGCCGAGCAGGTTCTCCTTCCAGCGGCGCCACTCCGGCTGCTCGGCGACCTTGCCCTCGGTGCGCAGCCGGTCGAGCAGCAGCGCATTGTCGGGCGCGCTGTGCAGGAAGGCCGCATCCAGCCCCCACAGCTTCTGGAAGGCCTGGTTGAAGAAGCGCAGCTTCTCCGCCTCGTCGAAGATGGCGACGGCGGTGTTGAGCTGGTCCAGCGTGTCGGCATGGCTACGCACGGTGCGCTCGTATTCGGCGCGCACCGTCTCTATGGCGCTGACATCGCAGGCAAGTCCGGCAGACCCTTCGGCACCGGCGTAGTCCACCACCGAAAACATGCGCCGATCGCCCTCGATGACGGTGGACAGCGTCTGTTCGAACACCGCACGCGAGCCATGGCTGGCGGCGATCGCCTCGCGCGCCTGGCTGCCGAGGAATTCCTTGCCTTCATGCAGCGCGGCGTCCGCGTCGGGCGTCTCCACCGCGGCGGCATAGGCACGGTTGACCCATTTCAGCCGGCCGTCGGCGGCGCGCAGCCACACGGGCATCTTCACCGCATCGAGCAGGCCGCGCAGCGTATCGTGCTCTTGGGCCAGCCGCCGGTTCTCCAGCTTCAGCCGCGCTTCCGAGCGCAGCGCCTCCGACAACGACACGAAGCGGACCACCGCATGCGCGGCGCTTTTGCGGCCATGGACCTCTATCGGCGCGCCCACGATCGTCTCGGCAACGAGGTCGAAGGGGGCGCCCTTCTCGCGCAGCGCCGCCACGGCGTGCTCGAGCGCTGCCGCAGAGCGCGGCCTCAGCCAGCGGCCGAAGGCCAGGAAGGCGGCTCGCTCTTCCGGCGCGCCCGTCTCGATCGGCAGGGCGCCCACCACCTCCGGCTTCCTGTTCTCCTTCTCGGCCGCCCACACCACCACGCGCTGGTCGCGCAGGTTGAGCAACGCCTCCGAGCGTTGCAGCGCGGCGTTGACGTCGGCGATGCGCCCCCTGAGGTCGGCATTTTCCGCCGCCGTGCGGGCGCGCTCGCGGATGAGGACGATGGCGGAGATCAGCGCCGACGCCATGACGCCCACCGTGACGGCGAGCTGGATGACGTCCATCGTGCTGACGGACGGCCCGGCGATCGAGCCGGCAGCCGCCTCGGCGCTGCCGGGAACGAGCACCGCCGCGCCGCACAGCAGCGGCGCGAGGCGCCGCCGCAAGCAGACGGCCTTCGAATCTCTATGGCCGCCGGCAACGGCCTGTCCCGCCCGAAGCGGGTCTTCCCCCGGCATGTGTTGGTCCTCTCCGCCGCCAGAACCTGAGTGCGCGACCGCGCCGGCTGTCCCCGAATCCACAGCACTGCGCCGCCCCGGATACGCAAAGGACGCTCCGATACCGGGACTCCGACGCACCGCCTCGAACCTGTCGGGTTGCGTGGACGCGCCGGCTGGAAACTTCGCGAATCACCTCAACATACAGGCTTGCCGAATCGGCGTGAAGAAGGGCGCCGGCCAAAAATAAGGCCGGGCGAAAAGTCAATCGCCCAGCCTCAACATCTTGTAGCAATCTACGTTATGGTTAATAGCGGTAGTGTTCCGGCTTGAACGGGCCCTGCGGCGTTACGCCGATATAGGCGGCCTGTTCGTTCGAAAGCTCGGTCAGCCTGGCGCCGAGCTTGGCCAGGTGCAGGCGGGCAACCTTCTCGTCCAGGTGCTTGGGCAGCACGTAGACCTCGTTCTTGTACTGGCCGCCCTTGGTGAACAGCTCGATCTGCGCCAGCACCTGATTGGTGAAGGAGGCCGACATGACGAAGCTCGGATGGCCAGTGGCGTTGCCGAGATTGAGCAGGCGGCCTTCCGACAAGAGGATCATGCGCTTGCCGTCCGGGAAGGTGACCATGTCCACCTGCGGCTTGACGTTGGTCCATTTCAGGTTGCGCAGCGAGGCGACCTGGATCTCGTTGTCGAAGTGGCCGATATTGCCGACGATGACCATGTCCTTCATCGCCCGCATATGGTCGAGGGTGACCACGTCCTTGTTTCCGGTGGTGGTGATGACGATGTCCGCAGTCGGGGCGGCGTCTTCCAGCGTGACCACCTCGAAGCCGTCCATGGCCGCCTGCAGGGCGCAGATCGGATCGACCTCGGTGACCTTGACGCGCGCGCCGGCGCCCTTGAGCGATGCGGCCGAACCCTTGCCGACGTCGCCATAGCCGCAGACCACGGCGACCTTGCCGGCCATCATGACGTCGGTGCCGCGGCGGATGCCGTCGACCAGCGATTCCTTGCAGCCGTATTTGTTGTCGAACTTGGACTTGGTGACCGAGTCGTTGACGTTGATCGCCGGAAAGGGCAGCAGGCCCTTCTTCTGGAGCTGGTAGAGGCGGTTGACGCCGGTGGTCGTCTCCTCGGTGACGCCGCGGATCGCCTCGCGCTGCTTCGTGAAGAAGCCGGGCGTGGCGGCCATGCGCTTCCTGATCTGGGCGAACAGGATCTCTTCCTCCTCGCTGCCGGGATTGACCAGCACGTCCTCGCCGGCTTCGGCGCGAGCGCCGAGCAGGATGTACATGGTGGCGTCGCCGCCATCATCGAGGATCATGTTGGAGACGCCGCCGTCGCTCCACTGGAAGATCCGGTCGGTATAGGTCCAGTATTCCTCCAGGCTCTCGCCCTTCACCGCGAAGACCGGGATGCCCACCTCGGCGATGGCCGCGGCGGCATGGTCCTGGGTGGAGAAGATGTTGCAGGAGGCCCAGCGGATGTCGGCGCCGAGCACCTTCAGCGTCTCAATCAGCACCGCGGTCTGGATGGTCATGTGGAGCGAGCCGCTGATGCGCGCGCCCGTCAGCGGCTTCTTGGAGCCGAATTCCTCGCGGCAGGCCATCAGGCCGGGCATCTCGGTTTCGGCGATCTCGATTTCCTTGCGGCCCCAGCCGGCAAGCGAGAGATCGGCGACCACATAGTCCTTGCTAGCCGTCATGGCGGTGCTCCAGTGCATCTTGTCTACAGGAAGCGCCCACGCCTCAGGCGCAATCGGGGCGCGTTTCGGGCCGACTGCCTAGCAGATCGCGCACGCTGCGACAATGGGACATAAAGAAATCTTTATCCGTGCATGTCGACCTGACCAGACGGCAGGCCGGAACGCGGCGGATCAGATCTCCTCGCCGAAGCGGGAGGCGACCAGTTCCTCCAGCGCGGCCAGCACCTCCTGGGCTTCCGGGCCGGAAGCCCCGACCCGGATGGAGCAGCCGGGACTGGCGGCGAGCATCATGAGCCCCATGATGGAGGTGCCGCCGACCTTGACGCCGTCCTTTTCCACATCGATCGTGGCATCGAAGCTCGAGGCGACCTGCACGAACTTGGCCGAAGCCCGCGCATGCAGGCCGCGCTGGTTGACGATGACGAATTCGCGCACGATGCGCCCGGGCCTGGAGGAGACTTCGTTCATTTGCTGCTCAGCAACTGGCTGGCCACGTTGATGTATTTGCGGCCGGCGGTCTGCGCTTCGACCAGCGCGAGCGCCATGTCGTCGCCCTTGCGCACGCTGGAGAGCTTGATGAGCATCGGCAGGTTCATGCCGGCGATGACCTCGACGCGGCCGGCCTCCATGACGGAAATGGCGAGGTTGGAGGGCGTGCCCCCGAACATGTCGGTCAGGACGATGACGCCCGCGCCGGTATCGACCGCCGCCACCGCATCCAATATGTCGCGCCGGCGCTGCTCCATGTCGTCGTCGGCGCCGATCGCCACCGTCTCGAAATTTTCCTGCGGTCCCACAACATGCTCCACCGCGTGGCGGAACTCGTTGGCCAACTGACCGTGCGTCACGAGCACGAGTCCGATCATTATGAGGCGGCTCCCGTCATTTCAGTAGGCGAAGTCATGGCCCCTTCACAGGCGCATTTTATGCTTGCCGGCCCTTCGGGGCGGCGGGAAGCGCTATCTTGTCGAGACGCGCCTCGTTGACAAGCCCAAATCTGCGCCGGACCAAGCCATTTTGACGCATTGCAGCATCAAAACGCCCCGGTTTTGCCGAAAGGCGGAAGCCCGAGGCGCGCCGCAACGGCCGACAGCGCCGAAAAGGCGTCCCGCGCGGACAGGTCGAGGCGCGGCACGACGCAGCCGGCGATCGTTTCGGTCGCATCCTCCTGGAACCGGTGCATCCGTGCCGCCGGCACGAGGCGCACGACGAGGTCGATCACGGCGGCGGGCTCGAAGGCCAGCTTTTGCGGGCCGGTGCCGTACACTTCGGCAAGGCCGGCAATGGTGCCCGGCGCCCGGCAGACCAGACGCGCGCCGTGCCCGGCGACGAAGATCTGGTCGTCGCCCACCAGCCGGCAGAACAGGCTCTGCGCGGAAAAGCGCGAAACCAGCGCCAGGGCGAGCGCGGTCTTGCCCGCGCCCGACGGCCCGGTGACGAGCACGCCGCGGTCGCCGAGCAGGACGGCGGTGCCGTGAATGTTGCAGGGGGGCATCAGCCCTCGGCCGGCAGGGTGACGACGAAGCGCGCGCCCCTGATCTCGCCGGGCTTGCCGCCGGGGATGTTCTCCGCCGTCAGCGTGCCGCCATGGGCTTCCACGATCTGGCGGCTGATGGACAGGCCGAGACCGGAATTCTGGCCGAACGCCTCGCTGGAGGGACGATCGGTATAGAAACGCTCGAAGATGCGCTCGATGGTCTCGGCGCGGATGCCCGGCCCGTTGTCGTCGACGGTGAGGACGTTGAACTTGCCGGCACGCGCCAGCGAGATGGCGATGCGGCCATGTTCGTCCGGCACGAAGGAGCGGGCGTTCTCGATCAGGTTGGTGATGACCTGGCCCAGGCGCAGATCGTGCCCCTGGACGAAATAGCCCTTCACGCCCTGCGGCGGCTTGGCCACTTTCAGCTCGATGTCGACCTTCTTCTTGTGGTGCGAGGCTTCGCGCGAGACCGACACCAGATCGGAGACGAACCTGGCAAGGTCCACCCGCCCGGCGTCTTCGCGCGCCAGTTCCGCATCCAGGCGCGAGGCGTCCGAAATGTCGGTGATGAGGCGGTCGAGCCGCTTCACGTCGTGCTGGATCACCTCCATCAGCCGGTTGCGGGACGCCTCGTTGCGGGCCAGCGGCAAGGTCTCCACCGCACTGCGCAGCGAGGTCAGCGGGTTCTTCAGCTCATGGCTGACGTCGGCGGCGAAGCTCTCGATCGCGTCGATGCGGGCGTAGAGCGCGTTGGTCATGTCGCGCACGGCGATCGACAGGTTGCCGATCTCGTCCTGGCGGTCGGAGAAGTCGGGAATCTCCTCGCGGTTCTTGACCCCGCGCCGCACGCGCACCGCCGCTGCCGATAGGCGGCGCAGCGGATTGGCGATGGTGGAGGCCAGAAGTAGAGACAGGATGGCGGTGACGAGGGCGGCGACGCCGAAGACGCGCAGGATGGCCTTGCGCTCGGCGGCCACGATCTTGTCGATGTCGCCGCCTTCGGTGGACAAAAGCAGCACGCCCAGCACCGCCCGGAAGCGCTGGATCGGCACCGCGACGGAGACGATCTGCTCGCCCTTCTCGCTGACGCGCACGATGGTGGAGGGGCTGCCGGTCAGCGCCTTGATGACCTCCGGATAGGCCGCGCCGTTGCCGCCGGGCTGCTCCTTGTAGACGGGCAGTTCCCTGTTGCGGAACAGGTCGAAGACGAATTTCTGCACGCGCTCCAGGAAATCCGGCTCCTCTTCCTCCACCGGCGGCAGGTCGTAGCGCAGGATCTGGCCGCGCGAATAGAGGTGGCGCGAATCCAGCAGCAGGTTGGCGTCGCGGTCGTAGATGCGCGCGCGGGTCCGCGTGGGCGAGATCAGCCGCCGCAGCACCGGGGCCACGCGCTCCGGATTGATGGGGAAGTCGAGATTGTCGAGCTGGTCGCTGGCGGGGCCGATGCTTTCGCCAGCTTGAAGCTCCAGCAGCTTTTCGGGGTCGATCGAGATGGAATCCGTCTCGACCGTGGCCGAGGCGGCGATGGCGCCGGCGATGATCTCGCCCTGCGTCATCAGGCTTTCCACGCGCGCGTCGATCAGCCCGTCGCGGAAGGTGTTGAGGTAGAGGATGCCGATGACCAGCACGGCCAGCCCGGCAAGGTTGAGGAACAGGATGCGGCGGGTGAGGCTGGAGAAGATGTGGTGGCCGAGGAAGCGGCGCAGGGGTACCGTCACCTTGGAAAAGAAGGACGGAAGGGCGCGAGGCGCCCGCCGCTTGGCGCTCACCGGCCTGCTGTGCTCGACTTCCACCGCCATCCGATCAGAGATCCGTTCCGCGATCCGATCAAAATCGGAACGCGCCGATCCTACGCCTCACGGAACCGATACCCAACCCCGTATAGCGTCTCGATCATCTCGAAGTCGTCATCGACGGCCTTGAACTTCTTGCGCAACCGCTTGATGTGGCTGTCGATGGTGCGGTCGTCGACATAGACCTGCTCGTCATAGGCCGAATCCATCAGCGCATCGCGGCTTTTCACCACGCCGGGGCGCTGGGCCAGCGAATGCAGGATCAGGAACTCGGTGACGGTCAGCGTCACCGGCTCGCCCTTCCAGGTGCAGGTGTGGCGTTCCTGGTCCATGACGAGCTGCCCGCGCTCCAGCGACCGCGACTGCTGGGCCGGCTGCTTAGCGGCGGCCTCGCGCGCGCTTGCCCGGCGCAGCACCGCCTTGACCCGCTCCACCAGAAGCCGCTGCGAGAAGGGTTTGCGGATGAAGTCGTCCGCGCCCATCTTGAGGCCGAACAATTCGTCGATCTCGTCGTCCTTGGAGGTCAGGAAGATGACCGGCAGGTCGGTCTTCTGGCGCAGGCGGCGCAGCAGCTCCATGCCGTCCATGCGCGGCATCTTGATGTCCAGTATGGCCAGGTTCGGCGGGCGCGCCGTCAGCCCCTCGAGCGCGGAGGCGCCGTCCGTGTAGGTCTCGACGCGGTAGCCTTCCGACTCCAGGGCGATCGAGACCGACGTCAGGATATTGCGGTCGTCATCGACAAGCGCGACTGTTGCCATTTCAAGCGGCTCCCTCATCAGCGAGCGTCCCTTCATGCTTCGAGAAGGGGCTTCTGCAGGACAAATTGGGTACAAAATGTGGCATGGCGCATGCCTCTCCTACAGTGGCAGGCCGCGTGTGTCCACAACCGGCTGCCCTGCATCCGTGCGACAGACCCGCGCGCCGATCCGCCTGAGCTTCGCGGGAACTGTGCCATCTAAACGATTTAAACAACTTTCAAAAATTTTAAATCGATTAATTATTTGATATTGCTTTTCTTTTCTGGTTCTGAGCGCGCGAACGTTTCATAATGGAATGATGGCTGGTGCCTGCCGGCCATGCGGCAAACCGAAAAAAGGGACTTCCATGTCGGAGCTTGGCAAACGCAACCCCGCCTGCGGGATCGACACCATTGGCCTGAAGACCACGGGTACGGTGCGTTACAACTTCGGCGCGGCGGCGCTGGCGGAGGAAGCCCTCTGCCGCGGCGAAGCGCGGCTGACAGCCCACGGCGCGCTGGTGGCCGAGACCGGCCAGCACACCGGCCGTTCGCCCAAGGACAAGTTTGTGGTCCGCGACGCCGCCACCGAGGACAAGGTCTGGTGGGGCAACAACAAGGCAATTACGCCGGCCCAGTTCGAAGCTCTGCTAGCCGATTTCCTCGCCCATGCCGCGGACAAGGATCTCTTCGTGCAGGACCTGGTCGGCGGCGCCGATCGCGAGCTTTGCCTGCCCACGCGCGTAGTGACCGAGTATGCTTGGCATTCGATGTTCATCCGCAACCTGCTGATCCGCCCGGAGGCGGCGGAACTGACCGGTTTCGTGCCGAAGATGACGATCATCGACCTGCCCTCCTTCCGTGCCGACCCGGCCCGCCACGGCACACGCGGCGAGACGGTGATCGCACTCGACCTGTCGCGCATGATCGTGCTGATCGGCGGCACCTCCTATGCGGGCGAGATGAAGAAGTCGGTGTTCACCGCGCTGAACTACCTGCTGCCCGAACAGGGCGTCATGCCCATGCACTGCTCGGCCAACGAGGGTCCCGACGGCGACGCGGCCATCTTCTTCGGCCTTTCCGGCACCGGCAAGACGACACTGTCGGCAGACCCCTCGCGCACGCTGATCGGCGACGACGAGCACGGCTGGGGGCCGCATGGCGTGTTCAACTTCGAGGGCGGCTGCTACGCCAAGACGATCCGGCTCTCGGCCGAGGCCGAGCCGGAGATTTTCGCCACCACCCAGCGCTTCGGCACCGTGCTGGAGAACGTGGTGCTCGACGAGCATCGCGTGCCCGACTTCGACAACGGCAGCCTGACGGAGAACACGCGCTGCGCCTATCCGCTGCATTTCATTCCCAATGCCAGCGCGACGGGCCGCGCCGCGCATCCCAAGAACATCATCATGCTGACGGCCGACGCCTTCGGCGTGATGCCGCCGATCGCGCGGCTGACGCCGGCGCAGGCCATGTATCACTTCCTGTCGGGCTACACCGCCAAGGTGGCCGGCACCGAAAAGGGCGTGACCGAGCCGGAAGCGACGTTCTCGACCTGCTTCGGCGCGCCCTTCATGCCGCGCCATCCGTCCGAATACGGCAATCTGCTGCGCGACCTGATCGCGCGCCACGGCGCCACCTGCTGGCTGGTCAACACCGGCTGGACCGACGGCGCTTATGGGGTCGGCCGCCGCATGCCGATCAAGGCGACGCGGGCGCTGCTCTCGGCCGCCCTCGACGGCTCGCTGAACGCGGCCGAATTCCGCACCGACGCCAATTTCGGCTTCGAGGTGCCGGTGGCCGTTCCGGGCGTCGACGCCGCCATACTGGACCCGCGCTCGACCTGGGCGGACACCGCCGCCTACGACCGCCAGGCCTCGCGTCTGGTCTCCATGTTCATCGACAATTTCGGCAAGTTCGAAGACCATGTCGATGCCATCGTGCTGGGAGCCGCGCCGCAGGTGCGGCAGGCCGCCGAATAGCGGCACGCACTTCCTTCGATGCACAAAGGCCCGGTCCCCGATCGGGTCTTTTCTTTTTCTCCCCGCCGCGCGATGACTGGCGCCATGAACGCCGACGACAGGATCATCGTGGCCGCCGATGCCGTCATCCACCCGGACGACCTTGAGGAGAGCTTCATCCGCGCCTCCGGGCCGGGCGGGCAGAACGTCAACAAGGTGGCGACCGCCGTGCAGCTTCGCTTCGACGCCGCCAATGCGGCGGGGCTTTCGGAGCGCGTGCGCGAACGGGTGATAAGATTCGCCGGCCAGCGCGCCACCAAGGACGGCGTCATCGTCATCGAGGCCGCCCGCTTCCGCACCCAGGAGCAGAACCGCGCCGACGCCCGCGCAAGGCTGGCCGCGCTGGTGGCGCGGGCTGCCGAGCCGCCGCCCCCGCCGCGCAAGAAGACGAAGCCGACGAAAGGCTCGGTCGAGCGGCGGCTGAAGGCGAAGGCGGGGCGTTCCACGGTGAAGAAGATGCGCGGCAGGGTGGAGCGCGACTGATCGTTCGGCTTCCAATTGCGGCTGCCGGATGCCAGACTTGCCCGCGTGAAATGGCAAGGAGGCCAAGATGGGCATTTTCGATTTCGTGAAAGGCGTAGGCAAGAAGCTGGGGATAGGCGAGGACGAAACGCCGCCGAACGCCGAGACCCTCAAGAAGGAGCTGGATTCCCACGAGCTCGGCACCGACGGTGTTCAGGTGGAGATCAAAGGCGACACGGCCGTCCTCAAGGGCAAGGTCGAGGACCAGTCCATCTTCGAGAAAGCCGTCATCGCCGTCGGCAACACGCTCGGCGTCTCCAAGGTGCAGGCCGACGAGTTGAAGGTTGGGGAGGCGGCCGCCGCCAAGCAGCCGGTCTTCTACACGGTCAAGAAGGGCGACAATTTGTGGAAGATCGCCGAGGCCAACTACGGCAAGGGCAAGGGCGCCAAGAACACGATCATCTTCGAGGCCAACAAGCCGATGCTGACTCATCCCGACAAGATCTATCCCGGGCAGGTGCTGCGCATTCCCGACATCGCGGCGAACTGAGAACATTTTTCCGCGACAACGAGGAACGGCGGCTTTCGGGTCGCCGTTTCGCGTTCGTCATGGCATTCAAGCCGTTTGCGCCGCCGAAGTCGCGGCGACGAACTGGGAGAAGACGATGACTGCCTTGCCCGAAGGGGTGCGCCATCTGCCCGGCTATCTGGACCGCGGCGCGCAGGAAGCGCTGCTGGAGGACATCCGTGCGGTTGTGGCCGATGCGCCGCTCTACGTGCCGGCCATGCCGCGCACCGGCAAGGAGATGAGCGTGCGCATGACCAATTGCGGCCCGCTCGGCTGGGTCACCGACAAGGAAAGCGGCTACCGCTACCAGGCGACGCATCCGGCGACCGGCAGGCCGTGGCCACCTATCCCCGAGGCGCTGGTGCGGATCTGGCGCGATGTGGCCAGCTATCCGCTGGCGCCCGAGGCCTGCCTGGTCAACTTCTATACGGCCGAGGCGAAGATGGGCCAGCACCAGGACCGCGACGAGGCCGATTTCACCGCGCCCGTGGTTTCGGTCTCGCTGGGCGACGACTGCCAGTTCCGGCTCGGCGGCACGCGGCGGCAGGACAAGACGATGCCGCTGCGGCTGCAAAGCGGCGACGTGCTGGTGATGGGCGGGACAAGCAGGCTGGCCTTCCACGGGGTCGACCGCATCTATCCCGACACCTCGACGCTGCTGAAGAACGGCGGCCGCATCAACCTGACATTGAGACGGGTGACGGGGGCGAACAAACTGCCGTAACGGAATCTGAACGAAGGCTCCGTAACGATGGTCTTTCGTCCTCGAGCGACGGTCAGGCCTTCATCATGCGCAGAATCCTCCCGTTCCTGAACGATCTGCTTTTCCGCACCGCACGGCTGGTACGCTTCGACACGCCATTCTATCTCTTCATCGCCGTCTACACGATCGCCAGCCTGCTGTTCCTCTATCTCGTCGGCGCGTCCGACAAGGCGGCTTTCGCCGCCTATCTGTGGCGCTGGCCGTTCATGTTCGGATTTTTCCTGCCGGCGATCGCACTTGGCGCCGATGCCGCGCTGCTTGCAACGCGTTTCCGCAGACGGCCGAAGCTGGCGGCAAAGCGCCTGTTTTCGCCTTCGCGGATGGCATATTTGCTCTCGGGTCTGGTATTGCTGATGGCCTTTGGCGTCTTCCAAGGCGATTTCACCTCGGTCAAGAACGGGCTGCCCGTATGGCGAGGCGGCTTTGTCTACGATACTGCCCAGGCAGATCTCGATGCCCTCCTTCATTTCGGCTCGGACCCGTGGCATTTCCTTCACCGGATCGGGGGCTTCGACATTGTCAGGACGGTGGTGGAGTGGAACTACAACATCCTGTGGTTCCTGATCTGCTTCGGCGCACTGTTCTTCGTGGCGACATCGCCGATGGCCGCCCATATACGGTCGCGTTACCTGATCTGCTTTGCCGCGATCTGGGTGGTGATCGGCAACATATTCGCAGGCGTGTTCCTGTCGGCCGGGCCCGCGTTTTATGGGTTTGTCACGGGAGACGCCGCACGCTTTGGCGAGCAACTGGCCTTTCTCGCCCACGGCGGCACCAACCCCAATTCCGCCGCCGCCTACCAGAACTATCTGTGGACGCTTTACGATCAGGGGCAGGCCGGCTTTGCATCCGGCATCTCCGCCTTTCCGAGCGTTCACGTGGCCCTCATCACCTTGAACGCGCTGTTCATCTACGAACATCACCGCAAATTGGGTCTCGCGGCGTTTGGCTATGTGCTTTTCGTCGCCGCAAGCTCCGTCTATCTGGCCTGGCACTACGCCATCGACGGCTACGCCGCCATGGTCATCACGGCCGCGATCTATTTCGCCGTCAGGAAATGGCGAGCGCTGGCGGGCTTCCGGCAAGAGGGCGTACACTCCCGGCCGGCGCCAGACACCGTGCGTGTCAGTGTGCCCTGAAGGCAACGAAAGGAACATCATGCTCAAAGGCATCAATCCCCTGCTGAACGCCGACGTGCTGCAAGCGCTGCGCGCCATGGGCCACGGCGACGACCTCATCATCGCCGACACCAATTTCCCGGCCGACTCCGTGGCGCGCCAGACCGCGCTCGGCCGGCTGCTGCGCATCGACGCGCCCGCGGCGGCGGTGGTGGAGGCGGTGCTATCGCTTTATCCGCTCGACACCTTCGTGCACGATGCGGCCGCGCGCATGGAGGTCGTCGGCTCTCCCGACGAGATCCCGGCCGTGCAGCAAGAGGTGCAGGAAAAGATCGACGCCGCCGAAGGCCGCGCCTGGCCGCTGAAGCCGGTCGAGCGCTATGCCTTCTACGAGCGGGCCAAGCAGGCCTATTGCGTGATCCAGACCGGCGAGCGCCGCTTCTACGGCTGCTTCGCCCTGCGCAAGGGCGTCATCCCACCCGACGCGGCATAGGCGCGGCCCGGGGACGCGGCGCAGGGACGCGGGCCAAGCGCGCTCAGCCGGCGCGCGGGGAGTTCTTGGCGGACAGGATGCGCTCCCAGGCCAGCGCATGCCGTACGATGAGGTCGAGATCGTCTCGGGCGGGCGCCCAGCCGAGTTCGGCGCGGGCGAGGTCGGAATTGGCCACCACGGCGGCGGCGTCGCCGGCCCGGCGCGGGCCCGTCTCCACGGCGAAGTCGCGCCCGAACACGCGGCGCACCGCCTCGATCACCTCCAGCACCGAATAGCCGTGGCCGTAGCCGCAATTGGCCACGAGGCTGTCGCCGCCCGCGCGCAGCCGCTGCAGGGCGAGCCGGTGGGCGGCCACGAGATCGGAGACGTGGATGTAGTCGCGCACGCAGGTGCCGTCGGCGGTAGGGTAGTCGGTGCCGTAGACCTGCATGGCGGCGCGCTTGCCCAGCGCCGTCTCGCAGGCGACCTTGATGAGATGGGTGGCGCCGGGCGTCGACTGTCCGGTGCGCCCCTTCGGATCGGCGCCGGCGACGTTGAAGTAGCGCAGCGCCGCATAGCGCAGCCCATGGGCGGAGGCGGCATCGCGCAGCATCCATTCGCTCATCAGTTTGGACAGGCCATAGGGCGATTCGGGCGCCAGGCGCGCATCCTCGCGTACCGGCTCGCTGCCCGCGCCGCCATAGACGGCGGCGGTGGAGGAGAAAATGAAGTTCGGCACGCCCGCCCGCACCGCCGTTTCGATCAGCGCACGGGTCTTGCAGGTGTTGTTTGCGTAATAGGCGAGCGGGTCGGCAACCGATTCTGGCACCACGATGGAGCCGGCAAAATGGATGATCGCATTCACCTCATGGTCGCGGATCAGGCCGGCGACAAGCTCCGTATCGGCGATATCGCCGACCACCAGGTTCGCCTCCGGCGCCACGGCCCAGGCAAAGCCGGTGGACAGCCGGTCGAGCACCACCACCTCCTCGCCGGCGTCGAGCAGTTCCCACACCATGTGGCTGCCGATATAGCCCGCGCCACCCGTCACCAGAACCGCCATGTCAGCCTCTTCGATTGTTGCAAATGAAATCGGAAACGGCCGCATTCGGCCGCCTTGCTCCCGTCCCCGTCTTTCGGGTCAGGCCGTCAGCCCGGCCGGGAGGGCATCGAAATGCCCGATCGCCTCGGCGGCCGTCACAAGGTCCGCATATTTCTGCCCCATGTCGAAGATGTTGGCGCGATGCGGCTCCAGCGCCCTGTCGCCGACGCAGTCGGTCACGACCACCGGGCGGAAATTGTAGCTGATGGCGTCGATCACCGTGGCGCGCACGCAGCCGCTGGTGGTGGCGCCGGTGACCACCAGCGTGTCCACGCCCGCCGCCACCAGCCAGCCCGGCAGATGCGTGCCGAAAAAGGCGGATGCCTGTGTCTTGCGGACGATCAGTTCGCCGGCCCTCGGCTTCAGGTCATCGACGACATGGCTGGCTGGGGCCGCCTCGGTCAGTTCGCGCAGGCGGGGCGCCTTCCGGCACCAGACACCGGCGTCGGCGCCGTCGTCGGCGTAGACGATGCGCGTGAAAGCCACCGGAAGGCCGCGCCGGCGCGCAGCTTCGAGCAACGGCACGGTCGCGCGCACGGCGTCGGGAATGTTGCCGCCGCCGAAGATTTCGGGATCGACGAAGCCGTTGACGAAATCGACGACAAGCAGGGCGGGCCGCTTGCCGAAGCCCAGTGGCTGGCCGAACTTCTGCTTCTCATAGACGCTCAGTTCATCCATTCCGATCCTCCCTGGCGTTGCCGGCATCGCGAAAGACTTAGCCCGAAGATGCCGGCTGCGCCACCTGCATCCGCGCAAAGCGGCCGCGACAGGGACGGCGCCAGGCGGCATCGTCTTGAAACAGACTTGATCCACATCAACGCGCCAGGCCTGCCGCCGCGCTTCTTGAGGCCGCGCGGTCAGGTCGGTTCGGGCGTGGCATTTTGACCGCGCAAGCACGATAGACGATGGGTAAGGCAATGATTATGATCCCGCGCAAAACCTGGGACGACACCATGAACTACCGCCGATTCTTCGAGGAAGCGATCGATCAGCTCCACGCGGAGCGGCGTTATCGGGTCTTCGCCGACCTCGAACGCATCGTGGGCAAGTTCCCCAAGGCGCTCTGGCGTGCCAACGGCCGGATGCAGGAGATCACCGTCTGGTGCTCCAACGACTATCTGGGCATGGGCCAGCACCCGGACGTGGTGGCGGCCATGCAGAAGGCGGCGGGCGGCATCGGCACCGGCGCCGGCGGCACGCGCAACATCTCCGGCAACAACCACCCGCTGGTCGAACTGGAAGCCGAGCTGGCCGACCTGCACGGCAAGGAGGCCGGGCTGGTGTTCACCTCGGGCTTCGTCTCCAACGAAGCGTCGATCTCGACCATCGCGCGGCTGCTGCCCAACTGCCTGATCCTGTCCGACGAACTGAACCACGCCTCGATGATCGAGGGCGTGCGCCGTTCGGGCGCCGAGAAGAAGATTTTCCGCCACAACGACGTGGCCCATCTGGAAAGCCTGCTGCAGACGGCGGGCCGCGAACGCGCCAAGCTGATCGTGTTCGAAAGCGTCTATTCGATGGACGGCGACATCGCCCCGATCGAGGAGATCGCCAACCTCGCCGAAAAATACAACGCCATGACCTATATCGACGAGGTCCATGCGGTGGGCATGTACGGCCCGCGCGGCGGCGGTATCACCGAGCGCGAGGGGCTGGCCCACCGCATCGACGTCATCGAGGGCACGCTGGCCAAGGCGTTCGGCACGCTGGGCGGCTACATCACCGGCACCAGCGCCGTGATCGACGCCGTGCGCTCCTATGCGCCGGGCTTCATCTTCACCACGGCGCTGCCGCCGGCCATCGCTGCGGCCGCCGCCACCTCCATCCGCCATCTCAAGGCCTCGCAGGCCGAGCGCGATGCGCAGCAGCGGCAGGCGGCGCGCACCAAGCAGGTGCTGGCCGAAGCCGGCCTGCCGGTGATGGAATCGGCCACCCACATCGTGCCGGTGCTGGTAGGCGATCCGGAACTGTGCAAGATGGCGACCGACCGGCTGCTGGGCGTGCACGGCATCTATATCCAGCCGATCAACTACCCGACCGTGCCGCGCGGCACCGAGCGGCTGCGCATCACGCCGACGCCGTTCCATTCGGATGCGCTGATCGACACGCTGAAGGATGCGCTGATCGAGACCTGGGACGCGCTGGGCATACCCTACGGCAAGGCCGGCCAGCCTGCCGTCGCCGCCAGCGAACGCATCATCCCGCTTCTGGTGCCGAAGTCCGGCGGCTGACGCCGCCGGAAATTTCGAAGCAGATCAAACCGTCTCGATCCACCGCGCGAGCCGCTGCGCGGCCTCCTCGACCTGGTCGAGACGGCGGTGGAAGCACAGCCTGAAGAACGGGTTCCAGCCCTCGCCGAAAGCCGTTCCCGGCGCCAGGCCGACATTGGCGTGGTCGACGATGTCGAACGCGGCCTGGCGGGAATCGGCAATGCCGTCGATGGTAAAGAACAGATAGAAGGCGCCCTGCGGCACGGCGAAGCGGGCACGGCCGGTCCGGCTCAGTATGTTGCAAACCAGATCCCTCGCCTGCCTTGCCCGTTCCACCTGCTCGGCGATGAAGGCATCGCCCTCGTCCAGCGCGGCAATTGCACCTCGCTGCATGAACTGCGCGACGCCCGACGTGGAATACTGGATCAGGTTCTCGAACACCTGCTGAAGCGAGGGATGGACTTTCAGCCAGCCGATGCGCCAGCCGGTCATGGCCCAGTTCTTGGAGAAGCTGTTGACGTAGAGGATGCGGTCGTCCTCCGCCGCCACGTCGAGAAAGGAGGGAGCGCGCGCGCCGCCATAATAGAACAGCGCATAGATCTCGTCGGCGATGATCCACAGGCCCTTGTCGCGGGCAAGCTGCAGGATGGCGCGCAGCGTGTCATGGTCGGCGGTCCAGCCGGTCGGGTTGGACGGGCTGTTGACGAAGATCGCCCGCGTGGCTGGCGTGATTGCCGCCTCGATCCGGCCCACGTCGCAGGACCAGCCATTGTCCGAATAGTCGAGCGGCACGGCGACCGGCCGGGCGCCGGCCACGCCGGCCGCGGCGGCGAGGTTCGGCCATGCCGGCGACAGATGGATGATCTCGTCGCCCTTGCCGGCCACCGCGTCGATGGCAAGTTGTATGGCGTGCATGCCCGACCCGGTGACGATGAATTCCTCCTGGTCGAAGGCGCGCCCGAAATGGCGCAGGTAGTAGGCAGCCAGCGCCTGCCGCAGCTCCACAATGCCCTTTTGCCAGGTGTAGAAGGTCTCGCCCCCCGCCAGCGCCCGGGAAGCCGCGTCGGCGATGAAGGCGGGCGTCGGCAGGTCGCCCTCGCCCGCCCAGAGCGGGATCAGGCCCTCGCGGGCACGGCCGTGGTTCATGACGGCGACGATGCCGCTTTCGGGCGCGGCCAGCGCTTCCGCGCGAAGAGTGTCGAGTAGGGTCATTGCAAGGTCCATATTTCGATTTCGGCACGTCTTACATCACGCGCAAGAAAAAAGCCCCGGCCGCAACCGGCCGGGGCCTTGGTCCAGCGCAGGGCCGCAGGCTACTTCTTGGCCAGCAGGTCCCGGATCTCGGTCAGCAGCGCCACGTCGGCCGGCGGTGCGGCGGGTGCCGGCGCGGGCTTCTCCCCCTCCAGACGCCGGCGCAGGTTGTTCACCATCTTGACCATGAGGAAGATAATGAAGGCCAGGATGATGAAGTTCAGCACCACGGTGAGGAAGCTGCCGTAGGCGAAGACGGCGCCCTGCGCCTTGGCGGCGGCGAGCGTCGGGGCGTTTACCGCGGAAGAAAGCGGCAGGTAGTAGTTGTTGAAATCCAGCCCGCCGAAGAGCGCGCCGATGATCGGCATGATGATGTCGTTGACCAGCGAATCGACGATCTTGCCGAAGGCCGCGCCGATGATGACGCCGACCGCCAGGTCCATGACGTTGCCTCTAGAGATAAACTCCTGGAATTCCTTGAGCATCCGGTCCTCCTAGTGACGACGGGCGACAATGTCGCCTCCGGCCTCCGATTCTGTCGCCGGCGCGCCACAATAGCAAAAACCTGCGGTTGAAAAACTGGAAAACAAACGTGCCGGCAATCGTCGTCGCGCCCTGGGCCCGTTCGATCCCTTAGGCCAACGTCGTGGTGGACGCGGCCGCGAAGCTGTGATTGCCTCGAAGCCGTGGTCAGGGAGGAGCACACAGCGTGCAGGGCTGGTCCATCGTCATCGTGGCGCTCGCCTATGTGACGTTCCTGTTCGCCGTCGCCAGTCTCGGCGACCGGCGCGCGACGGCTCACGGCCCCGGCCGGCCGAGGCCTTTCATCTATGCGCTCAGCCTGGCCATCTACTGCACCTCCTGGACCTTTTTCGGCTCGGTCGGGCTGGCTTCCGAGCGCGGGCCGGAGTTCCTGGGCATCTATATCGGCCCGGTCCTGCTGTTCGTGTTCGGCTTTCCGCTGCTGCGCCGCATCGTGCGGCTGGCCAAGGCCGAGAAGATCACCTCCGTGGCCGACTTCCTGGGCGCGCGCTACGGCAAGAGCTTCACCGTGGCCGCGATCGCCACGCTGATCGCCACCATCGGCACGGTGCCCTACATGGCGCTGCAGCTCAAATCGATTTCCGGCTCGGTCAGCCTCATGATCGAGCATTATTCCGGCGCACCGCCTTCCTTCGATCCGTTCGTCAGCGACATCTCTCTGATCGTGGCGATGCTGCTGGCGCTGTTTTCGGTGCTGTTCGGCACCCGGCACGCCGACGCCACCGAGCATCAGGACGGGCTGGTGCTGGCGGTGGCGGTGGAATCGGTGGTCAAGCTCGCCGCCTTCCTGGCCATCGGCCTTGCCGTGACGTTCGTGATCTTCGACGGCCCCCGAGCGCTGGTCGACACGCTGGCGAGCGAGCCGCGCGTGCGGGAATCCATCGGCTACGGCACTTCGCTCGCCTCCTGGCTGGTGCTGACCGGGCTGAGCGCCTTCGCCATACTGATGCTGCCGCGGCAGTTCTACGTCACGGTGGTCGAGAACCGCAGCGAAACCGAGCTGCGCACGGCCGCCTGGGTGTTCCCGGCCTATCTGGTGGCCATCAACCTGTTCGTGCTGCCCATCGCGCTTGCCGGGCTCGTCACCGTGGGCGGCCGCACCGGCAGCGACCTCTACGTGCTGGCGCTGCCGCTGCTCACCGGCCACGACCTGCTGGCCTACATCGCCTTCGTGGGCGGCTTCTCCGCGGCCACCGCGATGGTCATCGTGGAGACGGTGGCGCTGTCGATCATGATCTCCAACGACCTGGTCATTCCGCTGTTCGTGCGGCGGCTGATGAGGACCGCCCGTTCGGAGAACGAGAACTGGTCCAGCCTCATCCTGAACGTGCGGCGGGCGGCGATCTTCGTCATGCTGTTCGTCGCCTTCCTCTACTATCGCGCCTCCACCGACAGCGCCCGCCTTTCCTCCATCGGGCTGATGTCGTTCGCGGCCATCGCCCAGTTCGCGCCGGCCATGATCGGGGGCCTGATCTGGCGCGGCGCCAACGGCAGGGGCGCGGCGCTGGGCATGGCGGCGGGCATCTTGGTTTGGGCCTATACGCTGCTGTTCCCCTCGCTGGCGGCCGCTGACAACGCCATCGTCGCCGGCGGCCTGTTCGGCCTGGAGGCGCTGAAACCGCAGCAACTGTTCGGCACGGTGGCCGAGCCGCTGAACCACGGCGTGATGTGGAGCCTTTCGGTCAACACGCTGTTCTTCGTGCTGGGCTCGCTGTCGCGCGCATCAGTGCCGCTGGAGCGCATCCAGGCCGCGATCTTCGTGCCGCGCGAGGCCAGCCCCATGCCCAACCTGAGGCGCTTCCGCACCTCCACCACCATCAACGACCTCAAGGACACCATCTCGCGCTATCTCGGCGTGGAACGCACCGAGCGTTCCTTCCAGTCCTTCGAGGCGTCCAACGCCACAACCCTGCACGGCCACGAGCCGGCCTCGATGGAGGTCATCCGCTTCTCCGAGCAATTGCTGGCCAGCGCCGTCGGCTCCTCCTCGGCGCGTCTGATCCTGTCGCTGCTGTTCCGCCGCAACGATCCCGGCTCGCGCGATGCGCTGCGGCTGCTCGACGACGCCACGGAGGCCCTGCAGCACAATCGCGACCTCCTGCAGATCGCACTCGACCAGATGGAGCAGGGCATCACCGTCTTCGACAAGGATTTCCGGCTGATCTGCTGGAACCGCCAGTACCGCGCGCTGTTTTCCCTGCCGGACGACATGGGACAGGTGGGGGTTTCGCTCGACCGCATCCTGCGCCACCTCGCCGAGCGCGGCGACATCGCCCCCGACAGCCAGGTGACCATGCTCAACCGGCTGACCAGCTTCGACGGACCCTGGCAGGTGGAGCTGGAAACCAGCGGGCGCATACTGGAGCTGCGTTCGGCGCCGATGCCGGACGGCGGCCTTGTGGCCACCTATGCCGACATCTCCGCCCAGGTGGCCGCGGACCTGGCATTGAAGCGTGCCAACGAATCGCTGGAGCAGCGCGTGAGAAGCCGCACGGCGGAGCTGACCCGGGTCAACGAGGAACTGGCGCAGGCGCAGATGCTGGCCGAGGAGGCCAACCTTTCCAAGACCCGCTTCCTTGCCGGGGCCGGCCACGACATCCTGCAGCCGCTCAACGCGGCGCGGCTCTATTGCGCCTCGCTGATCGAGAAGGCCGGCAAGGGGCCGGCCGGCGAGGCCGCCATGAACATCGAATCCTCGCTGGAATCGGTGGAGACCATCCTCGGCGCCGTGCTCGACATCTCCCGGCTCGACGCGGGCGCCCTGAAGCCGGTGGAAACCGTCTTCCGCCTCGACGGCCTGCTGCGCCAGATCAGCACCGACTTCCAGCCCATGGCGGCGGCCAAGGGGCTCGAACTGGTCATCGTTCCGTCGTCCCTGTGGACCAGCACGGACCGCAACCTGTTGCGCCGGCTGGTCCAGAACCTGGTCTCCAACGCCGTGAAATACACGCGGCAGGGCCGCATCCTGGTCGGCGTGCGCCGCCGCGGCGAGCTGGCCGAGCTGCAGGTCATGGACACCGGCATCGGCATCGCGCCGGCCAAGCTCAACACCGTCTTCCGCGAATTCACCCGGCTGGAGGAAGGCGCGCGCGAGGCGCACGGGCTCGGCCTGGGGCTGTCCATCGTCGACCGCATCGCCCGCGTGCTGCGGCTGGAGATCCGCATCGCCTCCGACCTCGGCCGGGGCACGCGCTTTTCCGTGCTGATGCCGGTGCGGCAAGGCCAGCGGACGCCGCGGCAGGCAGCGAACCGGGCACCCCTGCGCGCGACGGCTGCGGGACTGGCGGTGGCCTGTATCGACAATGACAGGCGCATCCTGGAAGGCATGCGGCTTCTGCTGGAAGGCTGGGGCTGCGCGGTGGAAACCTATGCCGGCTCCGCCGACATCGAGGCCGGGGCGGCCGCTGCACCGCGCCCCGACATCATCCTGGCCGACTACCATCTCGACGGCGAAACCGGGCTGGATGCGATCGTCGGCATGCGGGCGCTGCATGGCGAGGGCATCCCGGCCGTGCTGGTCACCGCCGACCGCACCGCGGAGGTGCGCGCCGCTGCGGCCGCGCTCGACGTGCCGGTCGTCAACAAGCCGCTGAAGCCGGCCGCCCTGCGCTCGATCCTGGCGCGGCTGAAGCCATTTGGCGCGCCCCCCGAACAGCAAGGCCCCGGGCAACCGACCCCGGGACAAGCCGACGCGGAGCAGAAAGACGCAGAGCAGCCTGCAGCGGAATGAACGGAAGGCGGCCGCTTTCAGCCCATCGCCGGCAACGGGTCGTCGCCGATCCGGGAAAGCCGGATCACCGCCTGGGTGCGGCTGTCGACGCCGAGCTTCTGCAGAACGGCCGAGACATGCGCCTTGATCGTGGCTTCCGAGACGCCCAGCTCATAGGCGATCTGCTTGTTGAGCAGCCCTTCCGCCAGCATGCCCAGCACGCGCGTCTGCTGCGGCGTCAGCGTCTGCAGGCGGCAGATAAGGTCGGAAATCTCCGGGTCCCGCTCCACGCCCAGGTCCATGCCGACCGGTGCGGCGATGTCGCCGGCCAGCACGGCGCTGACCGCGCCACGGATGTCGTCCATGCTCGCCGACTTGGAGATGAAACCGGAAGCGCCGAGATCGAGCGCGCGGCGGATCGTCACCGGATCGTCATGCGCCGAGACCACCACCACGGGCACGGTCGGATGGATGCCGCGCAACGAAATCAGGCCGGAAAGCCCGCTGGCGCCGGGCATCGACAGGTCGAGCAGCACGAGATCGACGTCCTCGTTGGCGAGCAGCAGCGCCTTGGCGCTCTCGAAATCGCCCGCCTCATGGATCGCGGCGACATCGCCGATGCCGGCCAGCGCCTCCTTCAAGGCACCACGAAACAGGGGATGGTCGTCGGCGATGACGAAGCTGTGGCCTGCCGGCAAATGGTCCTCCCCGACCCCGTCGTCTGTTCTTATGGGCTCAGCTCGCCGCGATTATGCGGTGCACGGCGGCATTTTCAAGCGCGCAACGGAGCCAGGAGCGGTTTTCCCCACACCGAGACGCTGCCGCGCCTCATGTGCGGTCGGGGGCAGGCTTGGCCGCATTGTCGTCCTCGCGGCTGAAATCCTTGACGATGTTGAGGAACGTGCGGAAGAAACGCTCCATATAGCCCATCGTCTTCTCGAACTCCTGCTCGGTCGGCAGGTTGGATTCCAGGCGCGCGGAAGGCGTGTTCTCCAGCCGGGTGACCCGCTCCTCCAGCGCCTTCACCGAACCTTCCAGGCGGCCGATCTCGTCCTGCAGGGCCGTGCGCTCGTCGGCGGCCATGCGGCAGATGAGCTGGCCCGATTTTTCCTCGCATAGCGACATGGCGCCGGTCTGCGTGTCCATACGCACATAACCCTCGGCGGACTTCTCCAGCCTGTAGCGATCGGCAGGAGCTTCGCCTGCATGCGCCGGCAGGGCGGGCAGCACGGCCAGGACTGCGAAAATGGCGGCGTTTGTCGGGCGCATCTTTTTCTCCTTGCGAGGGTCGCCCAGATTGGCGCGGCTTTATGCCGGAAATGGGGACGACCTGCGCCGCGCCCTTTCCCAGCGGCTACATTCGGATTATAGCGCGGCCATGTCACGCTTCATCTACAAGATCGCGCCCGAGGCGCTGTGGCGCGAGGCGGAAAGGGCCGGCCGCTTCGCCGGTGCGCCGGTCGACCTCGCCGACGGCTTCATCCACTTTTCCACGGCCGGGCAGGTGGCGGAAACGGCGGCGAAGCATTTTGCCGGCCAGGCCGGCCTGCTGCTGGTGGCGATCGACGAGGAAAAGCTCGGCCCCGCGCTGAAATACGAACCGTCGCGCGGCGGCGCGCTGTTTCCGCATCTGTTTACGGCGCTGGATCTTTCGGCCGTCGCCTGGGTGCGGCCGCTGCCGCTCGGTGCCGACGGCCGGCATGAATTTCCGCCGCTGGAGGAAGAATGAGCCTTATCGACCGGCTGGGCCGGCGCGTCCTCTTTTCCTTCGATCCCGAGACGGCGCACGGCATGTCGATCGCGGCGCTGCGCTGCGGCCTGCCCACGGCCGGCACCGCCCCGCGCGACCCGCGGCTGAAGGTTCGCCTGTGCGGACTGGACTTTCCGAACCCGCTCGGCATGGCGGCCGGCTTCGACAAGAACGCCGAGGTGCCGGACGCGCTGCTGCGTCTCGGCTTCGGCTTTGCCGAGGCGGGCACCGTCACGCCGGAGCCCCAGCCGGGCAACCCCAAGCCGCGCATCTTCCGGCTCGTCGAGGACGAGGCGGTCATCAACCGGCTGGGCTTCAACAACGAAGGCCACGAGGCGGCGGCCCGGCGGCTTGCCGCGCGTCAGGGCCGGCCGGGGATCGTCGGCGTCAATGTCGGCGCCAACAAGGACAGCGCCGACCGCATCGCCGACTATGAGAAAGGCGTGGCCCGCTTCGCCGCGCTCGCCTCCTACCTCACCGTCAACATCTCCTCGCCCAACACGCCCGGCCTGCGCAACATGCAGGCGCGCGCCCAGCTTGCCGAACTGCTGGCGCGGGTGGTGGCGGCGCGCAATGCCGGCTCGGCCAGGCCGCCGGTCTTCCTCAAGATCGCGCCCGACCTCGCCGAGGCCGAACTGGAGGACATCGCCGCCGAAGTGACCGAAAAGGGCATCGACGGCGTGATCGTCTCCAACACCACGATCTCGCGGCCGCGCCTGCGGACGCCGGCCTTTGCGAGCGAAGCCGGCGGGCTTTCGGGCAAGCCACTATTCGAGCGCTCGACCATCGCGCTGGCCAAGATGCGCAAGCTGCTCGGGCCGCAGCGTGCACTGATCGGCGTCGGCGGCGTCGACGGCGCGGAGACAGCAATGGAAAAGATCCGCGCCGGGGCCGACCTAGTGCAGCTTTACACCGGCATGATCTATGCCGGCCCGGGGCTGCCGTGCCGTATCGTGCAAGACATGCTCCGCACGGTGGAGCGGGAACGGCTTGGCTCGATCCGCGACCTGCGCGACTCCCGGCTGGAAGCCTGGGCCGCAAAGCCGCTTTAGATCGCCGTGCATCCCAACGGACGCAATCTGGCGATCTAACTCTTTGTTTGAGCATCGGATTTTCCGAAAACCGATTCCACTTTTCGGTCCTGACCCTAGAACCGCCACACCGTCGTGCGCTTGACCTCGGCATCCTCCAGCGCGCGCGTCACCGGCACCTCGTAGACGGCAAGCTTCTCCAGCCCCGTCTTCGGCAGATAGGCCCGGCCCGGATCGCCGATCAGGATTTCGGCGCCCCGCGCCTTCAAGGCGGCGAACCAGGGCACAAGCCGGTCGGCGAAGGGCTTTTCGTAGAATACGTCGCCGGCCAGCACCACCTGCCAGCCGTCGTCCGTGCCGATGCAATCGGCGCCGAGAAAGCGCACCGCGACGTCGTTGGCTTCCGCGTTGAGCCGGATGGCGGCCTCGCAGAACGGGTCGATGTCGGCGGCGACCGCCTCGACCGCGCCCGCCTTCATGGCGGCGATGGCGACCAGCCCTGAGCCGGAGGCGAAGTCCAGCACGCGGCGGCCGCGCACCGTCTCGGGATGGTCGAGGACATGGCGCGCCAGCCCCTGCCCGCCGGCCCAGGCGAAGGCCCAGAAGGGCGGCGGCAGGCCGATCTCGGCCAGTTCCTCCTCGGTGCGCTGCCACAGCGCATGCGCCTCGTCGGCGAGATGCAGACGTAGCTGCGGCACATGCGGCGGCGCCGTCAGCGCCGTGTTGGAGCGGATGAAGCGTTCGGCGTCGGCGATGCCCAGCGTCACGGCGCCGGGTCGAGGCCGCCCATGCGGCAGACCTCCCGCCACTCGTCCGGGGTCACCGGCTGCACGGAAAGACGGCCGAGCCGCACCAGCGCCATTTCGGACAATTTCGGGTTGGCCTTGATTTCGGCCAGCGTCGGCGGGTTCGGCACATCGCGCACCGCACGGATGTCCACGCACTCCCAGCGCGGATCCTCGGTGGTGGTGTCGGGATGGGCGAGCGCGCAGACCTCGACGATGCCGACCACGTTGAGGCCTTCGTTGGAGTGGTAGAAGAAGCCGAGATCGCCGATCTGCATGGCGCGCATATTGTTGCGAGCGGCGTAGTTGCGCACGCCGTCCCATTGCTCGCCGGCCTTGCCCTTCTTCTTGAGATCGTCAAAGGAAAACTTGAACGGCTCGGATTTGAACAGCCAGTGGTTCATCGCCTCCTCCCCTTTTCTCAGGCGCCCGCCGGCTTGTTGAACACCCAGTTCCACGGCCGTATCTCGACGCTCTCGAACAGGCCGGCCTTGGCATAGGGATCGTCCGCCGCGATCGCTTCCGCGGATGGCCTGTCGGCGGCGGATATCACGACGAGGCTGCCGTCCGGGCTGCCCTGGCCATCATGGAACGGTCCGGCGAACATCAGGGCGCCGCGATCGTTGAGCGCGTTGAGGTAGGCGACATGCGCGGGCCGCGTGTCCTGCCTGGTCTGGAGATGGCCGGGCTTGTCCCTGCAGATGAGCGCAAACAGCATTTTCTTGTCCCTATTCCTCGGTTTCGGTCTTCAGCGGCCGCGTCATCAGCGCCATCACCGCCTCGCCGATGGTGATGCTGCCTTCCAGGATGGCGGCGACGGCCGAGATGATCGGCGCATCGATGGCGCGTTCGGCGGCGATGCGGGCGGCGATCGCGGCCGTGGGCACGCCTTCCGCCAGCGGCCGGCCGGCAAGCTCCTCGCCGCGGCCGAGCGCCAGCCCGTAGCCGAAATTGCGCGACTGCACCGACGAGCACGACAAAAGCAGATCGCCAAGGCCGGAAAGGCCCATCAGCGTCTCCGGCCGCGCGCCGAAGGCGGCGCCGATGCGCCGCAGCTCCACGAAGCCGCGCGTGACCATGGCCGCCTGCGCGCTGGCGCCGAGCGCGGCCCCCGTGACCGCGCCGGCGGCGATGGCGAAGACGTTCTTCAGCGCGCCGCCGATCTCCACGCCGACGAGGTCGTCGCTGGAATAGCAGCGCAGATTGTCGGCGGAGAACTCGGCGGCCAGCAAGGCGGCCAGCGCCTCGTCGCGGGCGGCCACGACAACCGCCGTCGGCAGGCCGCGGGCGACGTTGACGGCGAAGCTCGGGCCCGACAGCGCCGCAATCGGATTGCCGGGGAGCATGTCCTCCACGATGCCCGACATCAGTTCTCCCGTGTCGCGCTCGATGCCCTTGGCGCACAGCACCAGCGGCGCGCCTGCCGGCATATGCGCTGCGGCTTCGCCCAGCACGGCGCGCAGCGACTGCGCCGGCGTCACCGCCAGCACCCGCTCGGCGCCGGACAGCGCTGCCTCCAGGTCCGTCGTCGCCTCGATGCCGGCGCCGAAGGAGATGCCGGGCAGGTAGCGCGGGTTCTCGCCGCGTCGGATCGCATCGACCATCCCCGCGTCTCGCGCCCACAGGGCCACCGCATGGCCGGCGCGCAGCATGGCCAGCGCCAGCGCCGTGCCCCATGCGCCGCCGCCCAGCACGGCGATGCGACGCCTTGTCTGCTTCGCGCTCATGCCCCGGCCGCTCATGCCCTGTCCGCTCATGCTTTGGCCCCTCGCCTGCCGGAGCCGACCACCGGCGCCGACACCTGATCCAGCGGCCAGCGCGAACGCGGCACGAAGCCGAAAGCGTCCTGATGCGGCAGGCCGGCGCGCAGCCGCTCGATCCCTGCCCAGGCGATCATGGCGGCATTGTCGGTGCACAGCTTCAAGGGCGGCGCCACGAAGCGGAAGCCGGCCTGCCGGCACAGGCCCTCCAGCGTCGCCTTCACGGCGCGGTTGGCCGCCACCCCGCCGGCCACCACCAGCACCGGCTCGGCCGCATCGGGAAATTCCGTGCGGAACCGCTCCAGCGCGCGGCGCACCCGGTCGGCCAGCGCATCGGCCACCGCCGCCTGAAAGGAGGCGCAGATGTCGGCCACGTCCTGGTCGGTGAGCGGCGCGACCGCCTCGGCCGCCTGCCGCACCGCCGTCTTGAGCCCGGAAAAGGAAAAATCGGGCTGGGCGGAGCCCTTCATCGGCCGCGGGAACGGGAAGCGGGCGGCATCGCCGCTTGCGGCCGCCTTCTCGACGTTGGGGCCGCCCGGATAGGGCAGGCCCAGCATCTTGGCGGTCTTGTCGAAGGCCTCGCCGAGCGCATCGTCGATGGTGGTGGCCCAGCGCCGGTAGTCACCCACCCCGCGCACCAGCAGGATCTGGGTGTGGCCGCCGGAGACCAGCAGGAGCAGATAGGGAAACGCCACGCCGTCGGTGAGGCGGGCGGTGAGCGCATGGCCTTCCAGATGATTGACGGCCAGCAGCGGCTTGCCGCTCGCCGCGGCGATGGCTTTCGCCGTCATCAGCCCCACGATCAGCCCGCCGACGAGCCCCGGCCCCGCCGTGGCGGCCACGGCGTCGATATCGGCCAGCGACGTGCCGGAATCGGCCAGCGCCGCCTCCACGATGCCGTCCAGCGCCTCGACATGGGCGCGCGCGGCGATCTCCGGCACCACGCCGCCGAAGGCGGCATGCTCCTCGATCTGGCTCAGCACCACATTGGACAGGATCTGCGGCGCGCCGTCGCCGGCCAGCGCCACGACGCTCGCCGCAGTCTCGTCGCAACTCGTCTCTATGCCCAGCACCCGGACCATTTGCCGCCAGCCTCGAACGTTGCCCACCCGGCCGTTCCCCGCTAGGAGAGGGCCGGCGGATTTGCCGCTTCGGGTATCACGGACCGCACGCCATGCAAACAGTCTTGAAGATCGGAACACGCGCCAGCCAACTGGCGATGGCACAGGCACACGAAGCGCGCGCCCGACTGATGGCCGCGCATGGCTTGCCCGAGGAAGCCTTCGAGATCGTGCCCATCACCACCACGGGCGACCGCATCCAGAACCGGCCGCTCTCCGAGGCGGGCGGCAAGGGCCTGTTCACCAAGGAACTGGAGGAGGCGCTCTACGGGCTGGACATCGACATCGCCGTGCATTCCTCCAAGGACATGCCGACGGAGACCCCGGAGGGACTGGTGCTTTCGGCCTTCCTGCCGCGCGAGGATGTGCGCGACGTCTTCATCGGCCGTTCGGTGAAGGCCATCGCCGACCTGCCGCAGGGCGCCAGGCTCGGTTCCTCCTCGCTGCGCCGCCAGGCGCTGATCCGCCGCATGCGCCCCGACCTCGAGGTGGTAATGTTCCGCGGCAACGTGCAGACGCGCCTGCGCAAGCTGGAGGAAGGCGTGGCGGAGGGCACCATGCTGGCGCTCGCCGGCCTCAGGCGGCTCGGCATGGAGCATGTGGCCGGCGAGATCATGGCGCTGGACATTTTCCCGCCCGCACCCGGGCAAGGCGCGATCTGCATCGAGAGCCGCGCCGCCGATTCGGCGGTTTCCGAGATGGTCGCGGCGATCAACCACGCCGACACGGAGCATGCGCTGACCTGCGAGCGCGCCTTCCTGGCCGCGCTCGACGGTTCCTGCCGCACGCCGATCGCCGGACACGCCGTGATCGCGGACGGACGAATCGCCTTCAAGGGCGTGATCCTCAGGCCGGACGGCAGCGAATGGCACGAGATCGCGGCCGAAGGCGACATGGCCGACGCTGCCCGCATCGGCCACGATGCCGGCATGGAGGTGCGGGGCCGGGCGGGCGAAGGCTTCTTCGCGGGCTGGAGCTGAATGCTGCGCGTGCTGGTGACGCGGCCGGAGCCCGGCGCCGCCCGCACGGCCAAGGCGCTGGAAGCCATGGGGCATCGGCCGATCCTGCTGCCGCTTTCCGAAACCCGGCCGCTGCCGGCAGAAGAGAACGCCCTGCCGACGCGGATCGACGCCGTGGCCGCCACCAGCGCCAATGCGCTGCGCTTCGCACCGGCGGCGCTCGTGGCCCGGCTGGCCACCCTGCCCTGCCATGCCGTGGGCACCAGGACCGCGCAGGCGGCACGCGCGGCCGGCTTTCTCCGCGTCGAGGAAGGGCCGGGCGATGCCGAGGCTCTGGCGGCCAGCATCGGCGAAGGCCTGTCGGCCAGGACCCTTCTTTACCTGTGCGGGCGCGTGCGGCTTCGGCTTTTCGAGGAACGCCTGGCCCGGGCCGGCGTTCATGTCCGGCCTGTGGAAACATACGACACCGTGACGATCGAACCATCGAGCGAAACCGTGACCGCCCGGCTCGGCGCCGGTGCCGATGCCGTGCTGCTCTATTCGGCCAAGGCGGCAGAGGCGGCCGGCCGGCTTGCGGCGCGCCCCGCGCTTGCCCCATTGTTCACGCATGCGCACATGCTGGCGCTGTCGGGCCGCGTCGCGGCGGCGTTCGGGCCGGAGGCGGGCGGCGGCATGCATGTCGCTTCTGCACCGACCGAGGAGGCGCTGCTGGAGCTGTTGCGCGAGCTGGATTGAACGGATGCCGTCATGCCGCCCCTTTTCACGGGTGGGAGGTGTGATAGACCCTTGTCTCTATCCTGCATGCCGCCTTGCGGCCGAGACGAAGCGAGAAAGCGGAGCCGAAGCATGGTCAAGACGCCGAAGACGCGGCACTCGAAAAGCCGGCGCGAGCCGATGACGATCGAGCTGGAGCCCGGCGCGGTATCGCGTATCGGCGACGAACCGGCAGCGACCGAGCCGAACGCCGAGGCGGCGGCCGAGCAGATGGAGCAGGTATCGCAGCCTGACATGACCGAAGACAGACCGGCCGCCGAGGCCGCTGCGGAAACTTCCCCCGAAGAACAGCCGCCGGCCGCCGATGCGCCGGACGAACCGGCGGCACAGACCACCGGCTACGGTTTCGACGCGCCGCCGCCGGCAGGCAAAGCCGGCGATGAAGGCCTTGCCCGCGGCGAGGCCGCCGGACCGCGACGCGGCGGCGGCATGAATGCCGTGGCAGCCGGCCTCGTCGGCGCGGTCATCGCGCTGGCCGGGGCGGGCGCATTGCAATATGGCGGTGTGCTCGGCACGCCGGGCGGCTCATTCGCGCAGGTCAACAGCGAGATCGCCGCGCTGAAGGGCGAGCTTGCCGCGGCCAGGCAGGGCAACTCCGCCAGCAACGACGCGCTGGCACGGCTGAACGACTTCTCGGCCGCGCTCGACAAGCTGCGTGCCGACCTTGCCGCGGTGCAGAAGACCGTCCAGGCAGCGGGCGGCGGCAACGACACGGCCGCGCTCGAGGCGCTCGGCGACAAGGTGGCCGCGCTGGAGACCGAGCTTTCCAGCCTGAAGCAGGCCGGCAGCCAGCAGCAGCCGGTCGACCTCGGCCCTCTCAACGAGAGGCTCGATGCGCTCGATACCGAGGTGAAGTCCGCCACGGAGGCCGCAACGACGGAAAACGGGCGCGTCGCGGCGCTGGAGCAGTCGGTGTCGCAGCTTTCCGGCAAGGTCGAGGCGCAGGCCTCGCAGCCGAAGATCGCGCTGGCGATCGCGGCCTCGGCGCTGAAGTCGGCCCTCGACAGGGGGGCGCCGTTCGCCTCGGAACTGGACACGTTCGCGGCGATCGCCCCGGACGCTCCCCAGGTCGCCGCGCTGCGCCCCTATGCCGAAAAGGGCGTGGCGAGCCGCGCCGACATCGCCGCCGGCATGGATGCCGCCGCCAATGCCATGGTGGCCGCCGGCCAGCCGGTCGATGAGAACGCAAGCCTTGCCGAGCGGTTGTTCTCCAGCGCGAAATCGCTGGTGAAGGTCAGGCCGATCGGTGCCGTTGAAGGGCCGGGCGTGCCGGAAACCGTGGCGCGCATGGAGGCGGCGGTGAAGCAGGGAGACTACGCCAGGGCGCTCGCCGAATACGACACGCTGCCGGAGGCCGCCAAGGCGGCGGGCGCCGAATATGCCGCCGAGATAAAGGCGCGCATGGATGCCGAGGCGCAGGTCGACGCGCTCGTCTCCGACGCCATGAAGGCATAAGCCCAGATGATCCGAGCCCTTTTCTTCCTTCTCGTCGTCTTCGCCCTCGGCCTGGGTTTTTCCTGGCTGGCCGACCGCCCCGGCGACATGGTGATGACCCTCGGCGGTTACCAGTACCAGGTCAGCCTGATGGTGGCGGCGGTGGCCGTGGTGGCCGCGGTCGCCGCGGTGATGATCGCCTGGTGGCTGGTCAGGTCGATCTGGAACAGCCCCTATGCCATCGCCCGCCATTTCCGGGTGCGCCGCCGCGACCGCGGCTATCAGGCGCTGTCCACCGGCATGATCGCTGCCGGCGCCGGCGACGGCGCGCTGGCGCGGCGCAAGAGCAAGGAGGCGGCCAAGCTGATCAGCTCCGACCAGGAGCCGCTGATCCATCTGCTGGACGCGCAGGCGGCCCTGCTGGAAGGCGACCACGAGAGCGCCCGCAAGAAGTTCGAGGCCATGCTGGACGATCCGGAGATGCGGCTGCTCGGCCTGCGCGGCCTCTATCTGGAGGCCGAGAGGCTGGGCGACCGCAACGCCGCTCGGCACTATGCCGGACGCGCGGCCGCCGCGGCGCCGCAGCTTGGCTGGGCAGCGGAATCCACCATGGAGGAGCTGGTCGCGCGCGGCGATTTCGACGCCGCGCTCAAGATCGCCGACGCGCAGAAGGGAACCCTCGAACGGGCGGCCTCCGACCGGCGCCGCGCCGTGCTGCTGACGGCCAAGGCCGAGGCGCTGGCCGATACCGCCCCCGACGCCGCGCGCGCCGCCGCGCTGGAGGCCAACCGCCTGCAGCCGCATTTCGCGCCGGCGGCGCTGCTGGCCGCCGGCGCCCTGTTCCGGCAGAACGACGTGCGCCGGGGCTCGAAGATCCTGGAGGCTTCCTGGCGGGCCGAGCCGCACCCCGACGTCGCCGACCTCTATATCCACGCGCGGCCGGGCGACGCCGCGCTCGACCGTCTCGGCCGGGCCAGGAAATTGCAGGAGATGAAGAAGAACCATCCCGAATCCTCGCTGGCGGTCGCCCGTGCCGCGCTCGACGCGCACGACTTCGCCACCGCCCGCAGCGAGGCCGAGGCCGCCATCCGCATGGACCGGCGCGAAGGCGCCTATCTGTTGCTGGCCGACATCGAGGAAGCCGAGACCGGCGACGAGGGCAAGGTGCGCCAGCTCCTGGCCAAGGCCGTGAAGGCGCCGCAGGACCCGGCCTGGATCGCCGACGGCGTGGTTTCGGAAAAATGGGCGCCCGCCTCGCCGGTGACCGGCAGGATCGATGCCTTCGAATGGCGCGCACCGGCCGAAAGGCTCGGGCGGCTGATCGAAAGCGAGGAGGAGGAAGCCGTCCCGGTCCTGCCTTCGCCGGCTCCGGTCCCCCCGGTTGTGGCCCCCTCGGTTGTGGCTAGCCCGGCCGCCCAGGAAGCCACGGACAAAAAACCAGCCGCCGAGGCCGAACCCGAAGGCAGGGAAGAAGCGCGGCCGCCGGTTCCCGCAGACGCTCCGGCACCCGCCTATGCCGAGGCGGAAGCGGCGGAGGCCGTGCCGCAGCGCCTGCCGGATGACCCGGGCGTCGAGCCGGAGGACGACGAGACGGAGCAGCCGGCCGGCCGCTTCCGACTGTTCTGACCGCCCTGACCCGAACGAGCCTTCCGACGGAACCCGCCGATGTTCGATCGCATGCTTTCCTTCCTGAAAGACCTGCCGGCCAGAGCCGGCCGGCACGCCGGCCACGAGGATGATCCGCGCGTCGCCGCCGCAGCACTGCTCTATCACGTCATGACCGCGGACGGCGTGCGTCAGGACGCCGAGTGGGAACGCTTGAAGGCGTTGCTGGCCAGCGCCTATTCGGTACAGGGCGCGGAACTGGATGCACTGGCCAAAGCGGGCAAGGAGGCGGACAACGAGGCCATCGACCTCTATACCTTCACCAGCGTGCTGAACCGGCATCTTGACGCCGAGGCGCGAAAGGCTTTCATCGAGCTGATGTGGGAGATCGTCTATGCCGACGGCGAGTTGCACGAACTGGAGGACAACGTCGTGTGGCGAGTCGCCGAGCTGATCGGCGTGGAGACCCGCGACAGGGTCGAAGCGCGCCGCAGGGTGGCCGCGCGCACCGCGAACGTTTCGGATTCCAAAAGCGGTTCGAACGAAAAATAGACCATCACTCCGCAGACTTGCCTTCATGCCGGAACGCTCCAAGCCCAAGATCCTGATCGTGCTGCACCAGGAAAGCTCCAGTCCCGGTCGGGTCGGCCACGTGCTGGCGGAGGAGGGTTTTGCCCTCGACATACGCCGCCCGCCGCTGGGGGATGCGCTGCCCGAAACGTTGGACGGCCATGCCGGCGCAGTGGTGTTCGGCGGGCCGATGAGCGCCAACGACCAGGACGAGTTCGTGCGGCGCGAGACCGACTGGCTGGCCGTGCCGCTGAAGGAGAACCGGCCGCTGCTGGGCATCTGCCTGGGCGCGCAGATGCTGGTCAACCATCTCGGCGGCAAGGTCGAAGGCCATGGCGAGGGGCTGGTGGAGATCGGCTGGTATCCGCTCAAGCCGACGGACGAGGGCCGGAAGCTGATGCATTGGCCCGAGATGGTCTACCAGTTCCATCGCGAAGGCTTCTCGCTGCCGAAGGACGCCACGCTGCTGGCCACCGCCGAAACCTATCCCAACCAGGCGTTCCGCTATGGCGACAATGCCTGGGGCATACAGTTCCACGCCGAACTGACGCGAATGATGATGCAGCGCTGGGTGGTGCGCGGCGCGCACCGCTTCGAACTGCCGGGCGCCCAGCCGGGCCGCGACCATCTCGGCGGCCGGCTGATCTGGGACATGCACCTGAAACGCTGGCTCGGCGAATTCCTGGCCGCGGTGTTCGGCAGGCCGGAGCCGCGATAGGGTCCTTCCGACTTTCCCGAATGGCGGATACGCCGCGTCTTGCTCTTGCGCAATTCTTGGGCAATTCCGGACGGAAAACCGGTTTCCACTTTTCCTGGAATTGCTCCGGCTTCTTGTTCTTGGGCAATTCCGGACGGAAAACCGGTTTCCACTTTTCCTGGAATTGCCCTGCCGGATCAGGCCGGCCGGCGCAGGCCCCGGGCGTGATCGAGCCGCACCGGCTGGTCGGGGATCGTCACCGAAAAGACCGTGCGGCCGCCCACGCTCTCCACCAGTTCCACCCCGCCGCCATGGGCGCGGGCAAGCTCCTGGGCGATGGCCAGGCCCAGCCCGGTTCCGCCGCTGCGGGCCGAGCCGCGGAAGGCCGCGAACAGGTTCTCGCGCGCCTTGGGCGGCAGGCCAGGGCCGGTATCGGTCACCAAGATGCGGCAGACGCTGCCCGCGCGTTCGGCAGAGATGGTGAGACGCCGCACCACCGCGCTCTCGGTATCGCCGGCCATGGCCTGCACGGCGTTGCGGCTGAGATTGGTCAGCACCCGGAAGAGCTGATCGGCATCCGCATCGATTTCGAAGCCGGGCTCGACCGCGTTGACGAACTCTATGCCCTGCTGGGAATCGAGCAGGCCCTGCACCTCGTCCACCAGGAGCCGGAGCCGGAGCCGGCGTCGCGCTGGCGGCGGTTCCTGGGTCCGTCCATAGGCGAGCACGCCCTCGGAATAGGCCACCGCCCGGTCCAGCGTGCGCAGCAGCTTGGGCGCGAAGGCCTGCACCGTGGGGTCCTTCACCTGTTGCAGCCGGTCGGAGATGAGCTGCGCCGAAGCCAGTATGTTGCGCATGTCGTGATTGATCTTGGAAACGGCAAGGCCGAGATCGGCCAGGCGCTTCTGCTCGGCCAGCATCTTGTGGAGCCGCTCCTGCATCTGCGACAGCTCGCGCTCGGCCACGCCGATCTCGTCGGAACGGGCCGCCGGCTCGATGATGCGCGCCGGATCGTCGGGGGCGTCGGAGAAGGCCAGCATGGAGCGCGTCATGGCGCGCACCGGTCCGATCATGATCCTATCTATGGCGATGTAGACGAGCATGGCCGAGAACAGCGAGATCAGCAGCGAGACGACCGCGATGTTGCGCGAATAGGCCAGCATGGCGCTGCGCAGATGGTAGTCGGGCATCACCAGCTCGAATTCCTTGTCGCCGCTGTCGCCGACCGGCCCATACACGCGCAGCATGCGCTGGCCGCCGAAGAACAGCGTGTCCAGCGCGCCTTCCATCTGGGCCAATCGGCCCGTATTGGCGATGTCGATGTGCTCGTCGACCTTCGGCGGCATGGCAGCCACCGCCAGCAGCCTGGAGATGCCGCCGTCGCGCACGGCGATGGCCTTGGCGCCGATCGCCATCAGCACGTTGTCCTGCGCCGCGCGCGACAGCGAGCCGGGATCGCCCTGCACCAGCACGATGGATACCGCCGCCGCCGTGCTCAGCCTTTCCTTCAGCCAGTTCAGGCGGAACGTGCCGATCGCGGGCAGGAAGAACAGCACCTCCACCATCAGCACGAAGGCGATGGTCAGCAACAGCAGCTTGGTCGACAGCCCGCGCGCCAGCGGCACCTTTCGGGCAGGCGGTGCGCCATGCTCGGCCCTGTTGTCGGTGGGTGCGGTTTCGCTCATGGGCGAGGTGCCGTTGCTCCAATCCCTACAAGATTATGTGATCGGCGCCGATTTGCCAATTTCACCGCCCGAAAAGACCGGGCCCCAAAAAGACCGGACATCGCGCCAGGCCGGCCGGATTGACTTCCAGGGGGCTTCTACCTATAAGCCCGCTCACGCTCGGGCCATCCGTCCCGGCGCGGTTTTGGCCGTGCCGAAGACAGCCGGGTAAAGCTCCTGTTACCACGTGACAGAACCAAGAAGGGCCGCACTCCGCGGTATTAAAACAAATGAAGCGTACCTACCAACCCTCCAAGCTCGTCCGCAAGCGCCGGCACGGCTTCCGTGCACGCATGGCCACCAAGGGTGGACGCGGCGTCATCGCCGCCCGTCGCAACCGTGGCCGCCAGCGGCTGAGCGCCTGACAGGCGCCTGGGCGGAAACGAGATCATTGCCCGCAGCAAAGGCTCCACAACGGCTCCTGAAGCGCGCGGAATTCCTGGCCGTCCGGCGCGGCGAAAAGCGCCGCGGGCGGCTTTTTCTCGTTGAAGTGCTGGACCGCGGCGACGGCGGCACGCCGCGCGTCGGCTACACCGTCACCAAGAAGGTCGGCAACGCTGTGGTGCGCAACCGGGTGCGGCGCCGGCTGAAGGAAGCCGTGCGCACGGGTGCCGCAGTTGGAATGGCCCCTGGCCACGACTATGTCATCGTCGGGCGCCACGATGTGCTGGCCGCGCCGTTCGACCAGTTGCGGGCAGAACTTGCCCGCCGCATTCACGGAACAAGATAGGTCCAGAGGCCGAGCTTCCCGATGGAAAACAACCGCAACTTCTTCATCACCATCGCGCTGTCGGTGCTGGTCCTGACCTTGTGGCAGGTGTTCTACATGAACCCGCGCATCGAGGCGCAGCGCGAGACCGCCCGGATCGAGGCGAGCCGCGAGGGCGAGCAGAAGCCGGCCGCCGAAGGCGCTGCGCCCGCGACGACGGCCCAGCAGCCGGGAGCCGTGCCGAACCTGCCGGGCACGGACGGCTCGACGCCTGCCGGGCGCGAACAGGCCTTGGCCGCCACCGGGCGCGTGGCGATCGACACGCCGAGCCTGCAGGGCTCCATCAACCTGACCGGCGCCCGCCTCGACGACCTGCAGCTCAAGCACTACCATCTGACCGTCGACAAGGATTCCCCGGAGATCGAGCTGCTCAACCCGGCTGCGCTGCCGAGCGGCTACTTCGCCGAGATCGGCTTTGTCGGCAATGCCGAGACGGGCACGGTGCCCGGCCCCGACACGGTGTGGAGCGTGGAAGGCAACCCGACGCTGACGCCGTCCACCCCGGTCACGCTCACCTACACCAACGACAAGGGCCTGACCTTCAAGCGCACCATCTCGGTCGACGACCAGTACATGTTCACCGTGTCCGACACGGTCGAGAACGAGGGCTCTGCGCCCGTGACCTTGTCCAACTACGGCCGCGTCACCCGCTTCGACAAGCCGACGGTGGCTTCCACCTACGTGCTGCACGAGGGCCTGATCGGCGTGACCGGCGAGGAAGGGCTGCAGGAGCACAAATATTCCGACATCGAGAAGAACAAGCAGTACACGCCCGGCAAATCGACCGACGGCTGGCTCGGCATCACCGACAAATATTGGGCCGTGACGCTGGTGCCGACCGAAAAGCAGCCGTTCCAGCCGCGTTTCGCCTATTTCGAGGACGGCCGCCACCGCTACCAGTCCGACTACCTGAGCGATCCCATCACCGTCGCCGCCGGCCAGTCGGATACGATCCAGACGTTGGTCTTTGCCGGCGCCAAGGAAGTGGCGACCATCAACGCCTACGAGAAGGATCGCGACATCCGCCGCTTCGACCTGCTGATCGACTGGGGCTGGTTCCACTTCATCACCAAGCCGATGTTCTGGCTGATCGACACGCTCTACAAATTCTTCGGCAATTTCGGCGTGGCGATCCTGGCCACCACCGTCATCGTCAAGGCCATCTTCTTCCCGCTCGCCAACAAGTCCTACAAGTCGATGGCGAACATGAAGAAGGTCCAGCCCAAGATGATGGAGATCCGCGAGAAATACGCGGACGACAAGATGAAGCAGCAGCAGGCCATGATGGAGCTGTACAAGACCGAGAAGATCAACCCGATCGCGGGTTGCTGGCCGGTGCTGCTGCAGATTCCCGTCTTCTTCGCGCTCTACAAGGTGCTCTACATCACCATCGAGATGCGCCATGCGCCGTTCTTCGGTTGGATCCACGACCTGGCGGCGCCCGACCCGACCTCGCTGTTCAACCTGTTCGGCCTGCTGCCCTTCGCGGCGCCCGCCTTCCTGCATATCGGCATATGGCCGATCATCATGGGCATCACCATGTTCCTGCAGATGCGCATGAACCCGACGCCGCCGGACCCGACCCAGGCCGCGATTTTCACTTGGATGCCGGTGGTCTTCACGTTCATGATGGCTGGTTTCCCGGCGGGTCTGGTCGTCTACTGGGCCTGGAACAACCTGCTCTCCATCATCCAGCAGGGCGTCATCATGAAGCGCCAGGGGGCCAAGATCGAGCTGTGGGACAATCTGGCCGCCTTGTTCAGGAAGAAACCGTCGCCGGCGGAGTAGCCGGCCGTTCCATCGCAGCTCGCGTCGATCTAGGATCGTTCCCGGCCGCAACCGGGGACGATCGAAATGACACAGAACCACCAGCACGACGCCGAGGCCGTCAGGCAAGTTGTCGCAAGGCAGTTCGCCCGCCTCAGTTGGAACGAGGACCGGCCGGCGGACTGGGACGGCTTCAGCGCCGACTTCCTGCCGGGCGCCACGCTTTTTCCCGCCGCACGCCCGGTTGCCGGTCGGACCGTTCCCGAATTCGTGGCCCGGATGAAACATCTGTCCGGCACCAGGCTCTCCTCGCTTGAAGAGGAGGTGCGCGGCCTGCACGTGATGGTGTTCGGCAATGTCGCAGTGGCCACGGTGGCATGCGCCATGACCGAGAACGCGAGCCGGATCGAGGAAACCGTCGAGATGATGCTGCTGGTGAAAAGCGAAGGCAGGTGGCGCATCGCCGCGCAGGCATGGGACAAGGCGAGCGCCCACAACCCGATCCCGGCATCGCTTCTGGGGTCGCAGGACTTCGAATGACAGCAGATGGATTTTGCATGACATCACCCGGCCCCCATCCCGACACCGTCTTCGGCACCGATCGTCCTGCCCGGGAGGCAGCGAAGTGAGCCAGACGACAGCCGATCTTTTCGCGCGCCCCTGGGTCTTCATCCGCGGCGTGCCGGCCATGAAATTCCTGCCGCCGGAAGGGCCGCCGGAGATCGCCTTTGCCGGCCGCTCCAATGTCGGCAAATCCTCGCTCATCAACGCGCTGGTGGGCCGCAAGGGCCTGGCGCGCACCTCCAACACGCCGGGCCGCACGCAGGAGCTGAACTATTTCGTGCCGGACGGCTTTTCCGGCGAAGGCGGCGACCTGCCGCCGATGGCGCTGGTGGACATGCCCGGCTACGGCTACGCCAAGGCGCCGAAGGAGCAGGTCGACCAGTGGACGAAGCTGGTGTTCGACTATCTCAAGGGCCGCGTCACGCTGAAGCGCGTTTATGTGCTGATCGACGCCCGCCACGGCATCAAGGCCAATGACGAGGAGGTGCTCGGCCTGCTCGACAAGGCCGCCGTCTCCTACCAGATCGTGCTGACCAAGACCGACAAGATCAAGGTGGCCGGCGTGCCGCGCCTGATCGAGGCGACGCTGGAAAAAATCAGGAAGCGCCCGGCCGCTTTCCCGGCGGTGCTCTCCACCTCCTCGGAAAAGGGCGATGGGCTCGAGGAGTTGCGCGCCGCCATCGCACTCGCCGCCAGCGGCGGTTAGAACCTTTCATGGCTACACGGAACCATGGAAGGCTCTGGCAAAGGCTCAGGCGGTTGCCGGCGCAAAGGTCAGCGCCACGCCGTTGATGCAGTGGCGCTTGCCGGTGGGCGGCGGACCGTCGTCGAAAATGTGGCCGAGATGACCGCCGCAACGGCGGCAATGGCATTCCACGCGGACCATGCCGAGCGAGGTGTCCTGGCGCGTGCCGACGGCATCGGGCAGCGATTCCCAGAAGCTCGGCCAGCCGGTGCCGGACTCGAATTTCGTCTCGGAGGAATAGACCGGGAGCTGGCAGCCGGCGCAGGCAAAGGTGCCCTTGCGATGCTCGTTCAGAAGCGGGCTGGTGCCGGGATATTCCGTGCCTTCCTGGCGCAGCACCGAATATTGCTCCGGCGTCAGTTGCGCCTTCCATTCGGCATCGGTCCTGGTGATCTCGAATGTCTCGGCACGCGCGGGTGCCGGGCGGCCGATGCGGCCAAACACCGCGACGGCCGCCGCAAAGCCGGCGGCCGCGGTTCCGCTCATGAGAAGCTCGCGACGGGTCATTGCAATCATCCTCCTGGTGCGGTGTGGCAGCCTGGCGCTTCAATGGGAAATCAATTGCCGGTGAGAGGGGCGGCCGACAGCGCCGAAGCCATTTGCCCGTCGGCGAAAATGCCGCTAAGAGGCGGCGATCCTCGCCAGCCTCGAAGGGAGAGCCCGCCGATGACGGACGTCGCCGCCAACGCCGAAATGCAGGCCGCGCTGCTGTCGCGCGCGCTGCCCTACATGCAGCGCTACGAGAACAAGACCGTGGTGGTGAAATATGGCGGCCACGCCATGGGCGACGAGGCGCTGGGCAAGGCGTTCGCGCGCGACATCGCCTTGCTCAAGCAGTCCGGCGTCAACCCCATCGTGGTGCATGGCGGCGGGCCGCAGATCGGCGCCATGCTCAACAAGATGGGCATCGAATCCAAGTTCGAGGGCGGCCTGCGCGTCACCGACCAGAAGACGGTGGAAATCGTGGAGATGGTGCTGGCCGGCTCCATCAACAAGGAGATCGTCGCCCTCATCAACGCCGAGGGCGAGTGGGCGATCGGCCTGTGCGGCAAGGATGGCAACATGGTCTTCGCCGAAAAGGCCCGGAAGACCATGATCGACCCGGATTCCAACATCGAGCGCGTGCTCGACCTGGGCTTCGTGGGCGAGCCGGTGGAGGTGGACCGCACTCTGCTCGACCTTCTGGCGCGCTCCGAGATGATTCCGGTGATCGCACCCGTGGCCCCGGGGCGCGACGGCCACACCTACAACATCAACGCCGACACCTTCGCCGGCGCCATCGCCGGCGCGCTCGGCGCCAAGCGCCTGCTGTTCCTCACCGACGTGCCGGGCGTGCTGGGCAAGGACGGCAAGCTGATCGACGAATTGTCGGTGGCCGAGGCGAAGGCGCTGATCAAGGACGGCACGATCTCCGGCGGCATGATCCCCAAGGTGGAGACCTGCATCGAGGCGATAGAGCGGGGCGTGGAAGGCGTCGTCATCCTGAACGGCAAGACGCCGCATTCGGTGCTGCTGGAACTTTTCACCGAGCACGGGGCAGGCACGTTGATCGTGCGCTGAGCCGCGCGCTACCGCCGCAGATGGCCCAGCGGCACATGGCCCGGGCCCTTGATGTTCTGCAGTACCAGTTGGGTGTGAACATCGCGCACACCCTTCAGCCGCATCAGGCGGTGCATGACGAAGTCGTTGAGGTCGTCCACCGACGGCACCATCACGTGCAGCAGGAAGTCATGGTCGCCGGTCATCGTCCAGCAGGACGAAACCTCGTCCATGCGCTGCACCGCGGCGATGAAGGTTTCCGGCGAATCGTCGCTGTGGCTCGCCAGCCGCACCTGGATGAACACCTCTACCATAAGCCCGAGCGCGCGGCGGCTGAGCTGGGCCGAGAACCCCTTTATGACGCCGGTCTCGCGCAGCCCCTCGAACCGCCGGGCGCAGGGGGTGGCCGACAGCCCGATTTCCTCGGCCAGTTCCGTCACGGGCTTGCGCCCGTCGCGCTGGAGGATATCGAGCATCCTGATCTCGAAATCGTCAAGCTGTGGCATATCCACTCCATATCTGGCTATTTTGGGTGAACTCTACCACGAAATCCGCTTAATGGCCATAAATCAGGCCGATTTCGTTTCCTCTCGCACGTAGAATGGAAGCGCGGAACCATGCGCATCGCAGGGAGGAAAGCATGACCATCAGCGTTGCCGACTATGCCCGCGAATGCGCGGCGCAAGGCTTGCGCGGGAACTACTCGATCTGCCGGCCCGACTTCACCGTGGCGCAGGACTACGACTACAGCGAGGCCGAGCAGAAGGTCTGGCGCACGCTGTGCGACCGCCAGACGAAGCTGACCCGCAGGCTTGCCCACCGCTCGTATCTGGACGGCATCGACGCGCTCGGCCTGCTGGAGCGCATCCCCGATTTCGGCGAGGTGAGCGACAGGCTGCGCAAGCTGACCGGCTGGGAGATCGTGGCTGTGCCCGGCCTGATCCCGGCCCAGCCCTTCTTCGAGCATCTGGCCGCGCGGCGCTTCCCCGTCACCAACTGGCTGCGCACCGAACGGGAGCTGGACTACATCGTCGAGCCCGACATGTTCCATGACTTCTTCGGCCATGTGCCGATCCTGACCCAGCCGGTGTTTGCCGACTTCATGCAGGCATATGGCGCACGGGCGGCCGAGGCGATCGCGCTGGGCGGCGATCAGATGATAACCCGGCTCTACTGGTACACGGCCGAATACGGGCTGATGCAGGAGCCGGGGCAGGAGTTGAAGGCGTTCGGCGCCGGGCTGATGTCGTCCTTCACCGAATTGCAGTTCGCGGTCGAAAGCAGGGACGCGCACCACGTGCCCTTCGACCTGGAGACGGTGATGCGCACCAGCTACGAGATCGACAAGTTCCAGCGCGCCTATTTCGTGCTGCCGTCCTTCGACGCGCTGCGCGACGCCTTCCGGTCGGCCGACCTCGGCGCCATCATCCCGCACTGGAGGGACCAGCCCCCACTCGACCCGGCCACCGTCTGAGCCGCCGGCTCAGATCATTTCCAGCGGCCGCGGGCGCGTCGGCGGCGCAAAGGCGCGGTCAAGCTCGGCAAGGTCTTCCGCCGCGAGCACGATATCGGCAGCGGCGGCATTCTCGCGCACATGCTCGGGCCGGCTCGCCTTGGGGATGGCGACGACGCCATCGTGGCGGATCGTCCAGGCCAGCGCCACCTGCGCCGGCGTGGCGCCGTGGCGACCAGCGATCCGGGCCAGCACCGCATTGTCGGCAAGCTCGCCCTGCTCCACCGGCGAATAGGCCATCAGCGGAATGCCGCGCTGCCGACACCATGGCACCAGGTCGAATTCGACGCCGCGCCGCGTGAGGTTGTAGAGCACCTGGTTCGTCTGCACGCCCGCGCCCGCCGCCAAGGCTTCCAGTTCCTCCATGTCGTCGACGTCGAAATTGGAAACGCCCCAGCGGCGGATCTTGCCGGCCCGCACCAGCGCCTCGAACGCTTCCACCGTCTCGGCCAGCGGCACGCCGCCGCGCCAATGCAACAGATAAAGGTCGATGCGGTCGGTGCCGAGATGCTTCAGGCTGCGCTCGCAGGCCTTGACGACGCCGGCGCGCGAGGCGTTGGAGGGCAGCGCCTTGCTGACGAGAAAGACCTCCTCGCGGCGGCCGGCGATGGCGTGCGCCACCACCTCTTCGGCCCCGCCGTTGCCATACATCTCCGCGGTGTCGATGAGCGTCAGGCCGAGATCGAGCCCCAGGCGCAACGCCGCTGCTTCCTCCGCCTTCGGACGGCGGCCCTCGCCCATGCGCCAGGTGCCCTGCCCCAGTACCGGCACGGCCTGGCCGCACGGCAGGAGCGTGGTTCTGATCGCAGACGGCATGGCTGGCTCCCGGTTGGCGGTCGTGGATGATCGCATCATGTCCGAAAGGGAAAGTCCAGTTTGCGAGCCAGGGCAATTCCAGCAAAAGTGCGAAGCGGTTTTGCGTTCGGAATTGCGTCAAAACAAAGGGTTAGAGCGTTTCCGCGATTCGGAGAAAAGCGGAAACGCTCTAGGGTCAGGACCTGCTAATTCGCCGGATGCGTGGCCAGCCAGTTCTCCATCTCGTCGATTTCCTTGGTCTGGGTGGTGATGATATTTTGCGCCATCTTGCGCAGTTGCGGATCCTTGCCGTAGTCGAGCAGGACCATTGCCATATCGATCGCCGCCCGATTGTTCGGGACCGCGACATGGACGAAATCGACATCGGCATTACCGGTATAGTGCATCGCGACCAGTTCGCCGCGCATCTTGTTCAGCGCCGCCTGATAGCCGGCGGAAGCGGGATCGTCGGCTTGCGTAGGCGCGGCTTCCATCTTGTGCTTCGCTTGGGCGGACTGTGCCGGCAGGCTTTCCACGAGGGTGGTGGCGAGCATGGCCACAGCCGTCGCCGCAAGCAGAATCTTCTTCAGCGTGCTCATGGGTGCGTCTCCTGCGGAATCAGAAACTTATCTGGAATGGCAGGTCACAGTTTCAACGTCCGCAGCCGTAACGCATTTGCGATCACCGAAACCGAGGAAAGGCTCATCGCCGCGGCGGCCAGCATCGGCGAAAGAAGCATGCCGAAAACGGGATAGAGCACGCCCGCCGCCACCGGCACGCCGAGCGCGTTGTAGAGGAAGGCAAAGGCAAGATTCTGCCGGATATTGGCAAGCGTCGCCGTCGCCAACCGCCGAGCCCTGACGATGCCGGTGAGGTCGCCCTTGACCAGGGTGATCCCCGCGCTTTCCAGCGCAACGTCCGCGCCGGTGCCCATGGCAATGCCGACATCCGCGGCGGCCAGGGCGGGCGCGTCGTTGACACCGTCGCCGGCCATGGCCACCACCGCGCCCCGCTTGCGGAATTCCTCGATCATGGCGCTCTTCTGCTCCGGCAACAGCCCCGCCCGCAACCGGTCGATGCCGAGCTTGCCGGCGACGGCGCGAGCCGTGCGCTCATTGTCGCCGGTGGCGAGCACGATGGTGATGTCCATGGCGCGCAGCGCGGCCAGCGCCTCGGCGGCGGTGGTCTTGATCGGGTCGGAGACGGCGACCAGGCCGGCCGCCTTGCCGTCCACCGCCACGAACATCGCGGTCTTGCCTTCGCTCTGGAGCGCTTCCGCCTGCAAGGCCAGCGTATCGGCATCGATGCCGAGATCGGACAGCATCGCCGCATTGCCGAGCGCCACCTTTCGGCCGGAAACGGTGCCGGCAACGCCCTTGCCGGTCACGGCTTCGAAATCGGATGCGGCCGGTATGGAAAGGTCGCGCTCCCGCGCCCCGGGCACGATGGCCTCGGCGAGCGGATGCTCCGAGCCCTGTTCCAGCCCTGCCGCCAGGACGAGAAGTTCGTCCTCGGAAACATCGTCCGCAACCACCACGTCGGTCAGCTTCGGCCGGCCCTCGGTCAGCGTTCCGGTCTTGTCCACCACCAGCATGTTGACGGCGGCCAGCCGCTCCAGCGCGGCGGCATCCTTCACCAGAACGCCGGCATGGGCGCCACGGCCGGTGGCCGTCATGATCGACATCGGCGTCGCCAGCCCGAGCGCACAGGGACAGGCGATGATGAGCACCGACACCGCCGCCACGATGGCGTAGACGAGGCTGGGCTCGGGCCCGAACAGCGCCCAGGCGAAGAAGGCGATGACGGCGACGGCCACCACCGTGGGAACGAAGTAGAAGGAGACCCGGTCGGCCAGGCTCTGGATCGGCGCGCGGCTGCGCTGCGCCTTGGCCACGAGCTGCACGATCTGCGCCAGCGTGGTCTCGGCGCCAACCTTCTCGGCGCGCATGACCAGCGTGCCGTTGCCGTTCATCGTGCCACCCGTCACCGCGTCGCCCTCGGCTTTTTCGGCCGGAACGGGCTCGCCTGTAATCATGGACTCATCCACGAAGGAGCGGCCTTCCAGCACCGTGCCGTCCACCGGCACGGAGTCACCCGGCCGGACACGCAGCCGGTCGCCCGTCTTCACTTCGTCCAGCGGCACGTCATGCTCCGAACCGTCCTCGCTCAGGCGGCGCGCCGTCTTGGGCGCGAGATCGAGCAGGGCACGGATGGCCGAACCGGTCTTCTCGCGCGCCTTCAGCTCCAGCACCTGGCCGAGGAAGACCAGCGCCACGATCACCGCGGATGCCTCGAAATAGACCGCCACGGTACCGTCATGGCCGCGGAACTGATGCGGGAAAAGGCCGGGGAACAAGGCGGCCGCGACACTGTAGACATAGGCCGCGCCGACGCCGAGGGAGATCAGCGTCCACATGTTGGGGCTGCGGTTGAGGATCGAGGCCCAGCCGCGCTTGAAGAAAGGCAGCGCCGCCCAGAGCACGACCGGCGTGGCCAGCACAAGCTCGATCCACACGGCCGCGCGTTCGCCGATCCAGTCGCGGAAGGGCAGGCCCGCCATCGGCCCCATGGCCAGCACGAAAAGCGGCAGCGCAAGGGCCGCGCTCACCCAGAAGCGCCTGGTGAAATCGACCAGTTCCGGATTCGGGCCTTCCTCGCCGGTCGGCACGCCCATGGGCTCCAGCGCCATGCCGCAGATCGGGCAGTCGCCGGGCTTGTCGCGCACGATCTCGGGATGCATGGGGCAGGTGTATTGCGTGCCTTCCGGCATCGGCTCGGGCGCAGGCCGGCCCGCGAGGAATTTCTCCGGCTCGGCCTCGAACTTCGCCTTGCAGCCGGCCGAGCAGAAATAGAACTTCTCGCCCGCGTGGCGCAGGAAGTGGCGGGCGGAGGCGCGGTCCACCTTCATGCCGCAAACGGGATCGGTCGCGGTCACGAAATCCTGCGGCGCCGCCTCGAATTTCCTGCCGCAGCCTTCGCTGCAGAAATGATAGCTGCGCCCGCCGAACTCGACCGTCGGCTTGCCGGCCGCGGGATCGACCGTCATGCCGCAGACGGGATCGCGAGCCACCGCTTCCGCAGTCGCTGCCGCCGCCCCGTGGCCGGAACAGCAGGAGCCGCCGCCGGCGTGAGCGTGATGATCGTGATTCGAATGATCCATGGCGAAACCTCTGTGTCTCGACCCCAGATAGGGGTTCCAGCAACTGGAAGGTCAAGAGGCGATTTGCGCGGCATTGGGGCTCGGCTGCCGAAGCGATACACAGCGCCGAAAAGATAGGCTATAGACGCCGCTGACAAGGCGAATGCGGCAAGCATGGCGAGAATCCCGCTCAGGCTCGATGAACTGGTCGACAGTGCGGCGCTGCGGCACGATCTTTCGGCGCTGACCAAAGCCACCCACGGCGACGGTGCCGATCCGGCCGTCCGGGCGGCGGTGCTGCGGCTGCTGAAGGAACGGCTGGCGCATGGGCGCCGGGTGGCCGAAGCCCTGCTCATGGAAGACGGCGGCGGCCGGGCCTGCGCGGCGCGGCTTTCGCATCTCATGGACGAGATCATCCGCGCGCTGCACGATTTCGCCGTCACCCATGTCTACCGCGCACGCAATCCTTCCGCGGCCGAACGCATGGCCGTGGTGGCCGTGGGCGGCTACGGCCGCGGCACGCTGGCGCCGGGCTCCGACATCGACCTGCTTTTCCTGCTGCCCTACAAGCAGACGCCCTGGGGCGAGCAGGTGGTGGAATACATGCTCTACATGCTGTGGGACATGGGTCTGAAGGTCGGCCACGCCACCCGCAACATCGACGAATGCCTGCGCCTGGCGCGCGCCGACCTCACCATCGCCACCGCCATCCTGGAAGCGCGCTTCGTGTGGGGCGAAAAGAGCCTGAGCGACGAACTGATCCACCGTTTCGACGACCAGGTGGTACGCCTGACCGGGCCGCAATACGTGCAGGCCAAGCTCGCCGAACGCGACGCCCGCCACGCCAAGGCCGGCGAAAGCCGCTACGTGGTGGAGCCCAACGTCAAGGACGGCAAGGGCGGCATGCGCGACCTGCACACGCTGTTCTGGATCGGCAAATATTACTACCGCGTGCGCACCGGCGCCGAGTTGGTGGACAAGGGCGTGTGCACCCGCGCCGAATACAATCAGTTCCTGAAGGCCGAGGATTTCCTGTGGGCGGTGCGCTGCCACATGCATTTCCTGACCGGCAAGGCCGAGGAGCGGCTGCATTTCGACATCCAGCGCGACATCGCCGAACGGCTGGGCTACACCACGCATCCCGGCCTGTCGGCCGTCGAGCGCTTCATGAAGCACTATTTCCTCATCGCCAAGAATGTCGGCGACCTCACCCGCATCTTCTGCGCGGCGCTGGAGGAGGAGCAGGCCAAGCATGTGCCCGGCTTCAACCGCATCCTGCCCACCTTCTCGCGGCGCAAGCGCAAGCTGGCCGGCACCTCCGATTTCATCGTCGACAACCACCGCATCAATGTCGCCGATCAGCAGGTGTTCGCGCGCGATCCGGTAAACATGCTGCGGCTGTTCTGGTTCGCCGACAAGCATGGGCTGGAATACCATCCCGACGCGCTGAAGCTGCTCACCCGCTCGCTCGGCCTAGTCGACCGCAATTTGCGTCGCGACCGGGAAGCAAACCGGCTGTTCCTCGACATCCTCACCTCCGACCGCAACGCCGAACTCAACCTGCGGCGCATGAACGAGGCCGGGCTTCTGGGCAGGCTGATCCCGGAATTCGGCAAGATCGTCGCCATGATGCAGTTCTCCATGTATCACCATTACACGGTGGACGAACATTTGATCCGCTGCATCGGCGTGCTGGCCGAGATCGAGCGCGGCGACGGCGCCAAGATCCATCCGCTGACCCACTCGCTGATGCCGGGCCTCAAGAAGAGCCGCGTGCCGCTCTATGTGGCCGTGCTGCTGCACGACATCGCCAAGGGACGGCCGGAGGACCATTCCGTGGCGGGCGCCCGCATCGCGCGGCGCATCTGCCCGCATATGGGCCTTTCCGCCGCCGACACCGAAACGGTGGCCTGGCTGGTGGAGAACCATCTCGTCATGTCGATGACGGCGCAGACCCGCGACCTCAACGACCGCAAGACCATCGAGGATTTCGCCGCGATCGTGCAGTCGGTGGAACGGCTGAAGCTGCTGCTCATCCTGACCGTGTGCGACATACGCGGCGTCGGCCCCGGCGTGTGGAACGGCTGGAAGGGCCAGCTCCTGCGCACGCTCTATTTCGAGACCGAACTGCTCCTGACCGGCGGCTTTTCCGAACTGTCGCGCGCCGAGCGGAGCGCGGCGGCCCGCGCCGAGCTTGGACGCGCGCTGGCCGACTGGCCGGCCGCCGATCGCGACCGCATCGTGGCGCTGCACTACGAGAACTACCTGCTCACCGTCGACCTCGCCGACCAGTTGCGCAATGCGCATTTCATCCGCGAGGCGGACGCCGCCGGCCGGCAGCTCGCCACCATGGTGCGCACGCTGGAGTTCGAGGCCGTCACCGAGATCACCGTGCTGGCGCCCGACCATCCGCGCCTTCTGTCGGTCATCGCCGGCGCCTGCGCGGCCGCGGGCGGCAACATCGTCGACGCGCAGATATTCACCACAGCGGACGGGCGCGCGCTGGACATCATCCTCATCAGCCGCGAATTCGACCGCGACGAGGACGAGCGCCGCCGTGCCGAGCGCGTCGGCAAGCTGATCGAGGACGTGCTGGCCGGCCACGCCTGGCTGCCCGAGATGATCGAGAAGCGCACGAGGCCGCGGCGCGGCGCCAGGACCTTCCGCATCACCCCGCGCGCGGAGATTCGCAACACGCTGTCCAACCGCTTTTCGGTCATCGAGGTGGAGGGACTGGACCGCCCGGGCCTGCTTTCGGAAATCACCGGCACGCTCTCGGACCTGTCGCTCGACATCGCCTCGGCCCATATCACCACTTTCGGCGAGAAGGTCATCGACACGTTCTACGTCACCGATCTCACCGGCCAGAAGATCGAGAACCCGGCGCGCGAGAAGGCCATCCGCGAGCGGCTGATCGCAGCGCTGGAGGGCGGTGCCCCCGAGCGCGGCAAGGCGAAGGCGGCAGCGGAATGAGCGGCCACGCGACCGCCCGGCTCGACATGAGCAACGCGCCGCGCTTCGCCGCGGCCCCCCTCCCCCCAAGGGGCAGGGAAGGAGAAGCATGAGCCTCGTCAAGAAATTCGCCACCGTGGCCTCCGGCACGCTGATGAGCCGCATCTTCGGCTTCACGCGCGAGATGCTGATGGCCGCGGCCCTGGGCACCGGGCCGATCGCGGACGCCTTCAACGCCGCCTTCCAGTTTCCCAACACCTTCCGCCGCCTGTTCGCCGAAGGCGCCTTCAACGCCGCCTTCGTGCCGCTGTTTTCCAAGGAGATCGAGGCCAACGGCACGGAAGGCGCCAAGCGCTTCTCCGAAGAAGTGTTCGGCGTGCTGTTCACCACGCTGCTGGCGCTCACCATCGTCATGGAACTGGCGATGCCGCTGATCGTGCGCTACGCGGTGGCGCCGGGCTTCGCCGATACGCCGGGCAAGTTCGACATCACGGTGCGGCTTGCCACCATCATGTTCCCCTATCTCATCTGCATGTCGCTGGCGGCGATGATGGCCGGCATGCTGAACTCGCTGCGCCGCTATTTCGCGGCGGCCATCGCGCCCGTTTTCCTGAACCTCATCCTCATCGCCGTGCTGGCCTATGCCTGGTATACACACCAGGATGCCCAATATGTCGGCTACGGCCTGGCCTGGGGCGTTCTGGCCGCAGGCGTGGTGCAACTCGCCATCGTCTGGATCGCCGTGCGGCATGCCGGCATCCGCATCGGCCTGCGCCGGCCGCGCCTGACTGCGAATGTGAAGCGGCTGCTGGTGCTGGCGCTGCCGGCGGCGATCACCGGCGGCATCACCCAGATCAACCAGCTCATCGGCACGGCCATCGCTTCGGGCCAGAACAGCGCCGTGTCGTCGCTCGCCTATGCCGACCGCATCTACCAGCTTCCGCTCGGCGTGGTCGGCGTGGCGGTGGCCATCGTGCTCCTGCCGGAACTGTCGCGGGCGCTGAAGGCGGGCAACATGGTGGAGGCCGCGCATCTGCAGAACCGCTCGGTGGAGTTCACCCTGTTCATCACGCTGCCGGCGGCGGCCGCACTGCTGACGATCTCCGAGCCGATCGTGAGGCTGCTCTACGAGCGCGGCGCCTTCGCCGCCAACAACTCGACGCCGACGGTGGCCGCGATCCTGGCGATATTCGGCCTCGGCCTTCCCGCCTTCGTGCTCATCAAGGCCTTCACCCCCGGCTACTTCGCCCGCGAGGACACCCGCACGCCGATGGTCTTCGCAGCCATCTCGGTGGCGGTGAATGTCGGCACCGCGCTCACGCTGTTTCCCTCCATGGGCGCGCCGGGCATCGCGGTGGCGTCGGCGATAGCGGGCTGGACGAACGCGCTGATGCTGCTGGCGGTGCTGATCCGGCGCGGCCACTGGGGGCGCGACGCGCCGCTGCTGAAGCGCATTCCGCGCCTGGTGCTGTCGTCGGCGCTGATGGCGGCCTTTCTCCACTATGGCGCCATCTGGTGCGCGCCATGGCTCGCCTCCGCGGCACCGCTGCTGACCAAGGCGGCGGCGCTGGCCGGACTTTCCACCGCCGGCGCGGCTTTCTACTTCGCGCTGGCCTTCGCCACCGGCGGCGCCGATGCGGGCATGGTGCGAAGGAACATCAGGCGGGGTGGGGCGCCGGCTACGGCACGGTCTCCAGATCTGTAAGCCGGAATTCGTCGGCCGTTGACAGCATCGGCACGCCATAATGACGTGCGCAGGCGTAGTGGAAGCAATCTGCAAGATTGAGGCGAACGGTGTTGTTGCGGAACCGGGCGGCCGCCTCGACGGAGAGTGCCGCAGCCTCCGACGCAGGCGGCAAATCGCGCAGTGCTATCGCCCGCTCGTCGATGAAACGCGTGACCAGCGCCGCACTGACCTGCACGGGCAGACCCAGTTTCTCAGAGCGGGCAAGCGCCATCGCCGTTTCCCACACGGCAATGGCGGAGGTAAACGGATCGGCTGCCGCCGCAATCGCTCCCGAACAGCGCGCGGCTTCCGGCTCGTCGCTCAGGATCGCGACAAGCGCGGCCGCATCGACGAACATCAACTCTCCCCCGACAATTCGTCATAGACACCGCGCGGCAGCGGTTCTCTGGCGCTCTCGCTCAGCTTGACGCCGAATTCCGCCCTCAGTCGCGCTGCCGTCTCGACCGGGCTCTCCGAGTTCCTGCGGCGCGCCAATGCCTCCTTCACAGCGATGACGACCGCTTCGGTGAGCCCGACGCCTTCCATCTGCGCCAGCGTCCGCGTCAACCTGTCGGCATCCTTGTTGGTGATGTTGATCGTCATGTTGATCCTCTGCATTCACATAATCAATCTACATGAAAATATCAACATGAGCCCATGGCCGCTCGGTTCCCTCTTGATCCGTATCCCGGCCTCGTCCATAAGCGCGCGTCCGAACTTTCGCCGCGCGCGAAACGGCCCTCCACAAGCCAAGGAACCCCGCCATGTCCGCCTTCAAGCCCCTCGTCTTCTCCGGCGTCCAGCCCACCGGCAACCTGCATCTCGGAAACTATCTCGGCGCCATCAAGAAATTCGTCGCCCTGCAGGAAACGTCCGACTGCATCTATTGCGTGGTCGACCTCCATTCGCTGACGGCACAGCTCGTCCACGACGACCTCAAGGACCAGACGCGCTCCATCACCGCCGCCTTCCTGGCCTCCGGCATCGACCCCAAGAAGCATATCGTCTTCAACCAGAGCCGGGTCATGCAGCATGCGGAACTGGCCTGGATCTTCAACTGCGTGGCGCGCATCGGCTGGATGAACCGCATGACGCAGTTCAAGGACAAGGCCGGCAAGGACCGCGAGAACGCCTCGCTCGGCCTGCTTGCCTATCCGAGCCTGATGGCGGCCGACATCCTGGTCTACCGCGCCACCCATGTGCCGGTGGGCGACGACCAGAAGCAGCATCTCGAACTGACCCGCGACATCGCACAGAAGTTCAACAACGACTTCTCGAACCGCATCGCCGAACTGGGTGTCGGCGTGGAGATGAAGGTGGGCGACGAGACGGTCAACGGCTTCTTCCCGCTCACCGAACCAGTGATCGGAGGGCCGGCGGCACGCATCATGAGCCTGCGCGACGGCTCCAAGAAGATGTCGAAGTCGGACCCTTCGGACCTGTCGCGCATCAATCTCACCGACGACGCCGACGCCATCGCCAGGAAGATCAAGAAAGCCAAGACCGATCCGGAAGCGCTGCCGAGCGAGCTCGACGGTCTCGCCGGGCGCCCCGAAGCGGAGAACCTCGTCGGCATCTATGCCGGCCTTGCCGAGACCTCCAAGGAGGCGGTGCTGAAGGAATTCGGCGGCCAGCAATTCTCCATCTTCAAGCCGGCCCTGGCGGACCTCGCCGTCGACAAGCTTGCGCCGGTCGCCGCCGAAATGCGCCGTATCTCGGCCGACCGTGCCTATGTCGACGCCGTGCTGAAGGATGGCGGCGAGCGGGCTGGCGCGCTGGCGGAAGCCACGATGCGGAGCGTGCGCGACATCATCGGGCTGCTGCAGGACTGAGCGCGCGACACCCAATCGCGGCCCGTTTCGCCAACGGGCTGCTTGCCGCCGCCCCGCGCGGGTGGCAGATTGCGAGCGAAAAACGGACAGGCAGACATGGTCTCCAAACGTCTCAGCCGCGAAGCGGGCCACCGCCGCAAGTTCCTGGCGATCATCGACGCCACGCCCGAATGCGAGCGCGCGGTCGCCTATGCCTCCAAGCGGGCGCAGAACACCGGCGGGGTGCTGGTGCTGCTCTACGTGATCGAGCCAGACGACTTCCAGCACTGGCTGGGCGTGGAGAAGATCATGCGCGAGGAGGCGAACGCCACCGCCCATGCAGCCCTGGACTCCTACGCCACCAAGGTGCGCCAGAAGGTGGGCATCGAACCCGAACTGGTGGTGCGCGAGGGCAAGCCGGTGGAGGAAATCCACAAACTGATCGAGGTCGACCAGGATATCGCCATCCTAGTGCTGGCCGCGGGTGCCGGCAAGGAAGGGCCCGGCCCGCTGGTGGCCTCGATCGCCGGCAAGGGCGCGGCCTTCCCCATCCCCGTGACCGTGGTGCCGCAGAACCTGTCGGACGACGAGATCGAGAGCCTCGCCTGAGCACCTTTGCCCAGGCTTCGGCTTGACCTGTAACCGGGCGGCGCCCATCGTCGCTTTTGCTTGAACAAGCCGCCGATCGAGCTTATTTAGAATTATTCCAGATTATCGCCTTCGGGCCCGGAGACTGCCATGTTCATCCAGACGGAAGCCACCCCAAATCCGGCGACGCTGAAGTTCTTGCCAGGCCGGGAGGTGCTGGTGGAAGGCACGGCCGACTTCCGCGACGCCGATACTGCCCGCACTGCCTCGCCGCTGGCTGCGCGGTTGTTCGACGTGCCCGGCGTCACCGGCGTGTTCTTCGGCTACGATTTCATCACCGTGACCAAGGACGACTCCGACTGGCAGCACCTGAAGCCGGCCATTCTCGGCGCCATCATGGAGCATTTCATGTCCGGCCAGCCGGTGATGGCCGAGGCCGGCCCGATATCCGAGCATGCCGAGGGCGAGGAATTCTACGACAAGGAAGACGAGGAGATCGTCATCACCATCAAGGAATTGCTCGACACCCGCGTGCGCCCGGCCGTGGCCCAGGACGGCGGAGACATCACCTTCCGCGGCTACGAGAACGGCGTGGTGTTCCTGCACATGAAGGGCGCCTGCGCCGGCTGCCCCTCTTCCACCGCCACGCTGAAGCACGGCATCCAGAACCTTCTGCGGCATTTCGTGCCGGAAGTGCAGCAGGTCGAGCAGGTCGCCTGACCCGAAGCCGCACGTTCCATCGCCGAAAAACAAAAAACCGGGCCATGGTGCCCGGTTTTCTGCGTGGGACGTCCGTGTTGCCTGGACGGTCCGCCTGAAAACGACAACGGTCACATGACGATGACCTTCGCGCCCACATCGGCGCGGTTGTAGAGGTCGATGATGTCCTGGTTCATCAAACGAATGCAGCCCGACGACATCGCCTTGCCGATCGAGGCCCATTCGGGCGTGCCGTGCAGCCGGTAGCCGGAATCGCCGCCTTTGTTGAAGAGATAAAGCGCCCGCGCGCCGAGCGGGTTGCTCAGCCCCGGACCCATGCCGCCGGCATATCTGGCGAGCTCCGGCTGGCGCTTGATCATGGCGGATGGCGGCGTCCAGGTCGGCCATTCGCGCTTCAGCGCGACGCGCGCAGTGCCGCGCCATTCGAAACCCTCGCGGCCGACGCCGATGCCGTAGCGCACGGCCTTGCCGTCTGGCATCACGTAGTAGAGGAATTTCTCCGACGTATCGACGATGATGGTGCCGGGCTTTTCCTTGGTGTCATAGCGCACGATCTGGCGGTGATATTTCGCCGGCACTTTGGAGATCGGAATGCGCGGCACCTGATAGCCGGAGTCGGACACCGGACCGTAGCTGTCGGAGAAGAAGCGGGTACCGTCGACAGTGCTGCACCCGGCCAGCGCCGCCGCCATAACCGCTGCAAGCAAGACCGATTTCATCCGCATGAAGGCCGTTCCTCGCCTGTTACCTACGCAACCCACGCCCGAGCCGCATTTTCGCCACTATTCATGGTGGCATTTGCTTTGCTTGCCAAGCACAGGATGCCTATATCCTTTTGCGCGAATGCGCTAAGCGGCCCGCTATTGCATTTCGGCAACAGCAGCCATGGAATAATGAAGCAAAATCAACGCAGACAGCCGCCCCTCGGGGCGATGCGGAGGCGAGCATGAATGTCGGAGATGCGGCCCGGTATTCCGGACTTCCGGCCAAGACCATACGCTACTACGAGGAAATCGGCCTGATAGCCCCGAATCGCGCCGGCAACGGATATCGCGACTATTCGGACGACGATATCCATCGGCTGACCTTCCTCAGGCGCGCACGCACCCTCGGCTTCTCCATCGACGATTGCCGGCAGTTGATGGCGCTGTACCAGGACCGCACCCGCGCCAGCCAGGACGTGCGCGCCATCGCCTCGGCCCATGTCGCAGCTATCGAGGAGAAGATCCGCGAGTTGCAATCGATGCGCGGAACGCTCCAGAAGCTCATCCACGCCTGCCATGGCGACAAGCGGCCGGATTGCCCGATCCTGGAAGAGATGGCCGGCAGCGAGACAGTGAACTGATCGCGAAAAAGAGGTCAGCCCGTTTTGTCGTCAGACGCGCCGGGGCCATCGTCGGCCCCGCCGGAGCCATAGAGATAAAGATATTGCCAGGCGCCGTAGCCGCCCATGGCAAGCGCGATCATGCCCCACATGGGAGAGCCGCTCGCGAGTTCCAGCGCCGCCCAGACGAAACAGACCGCTACGAGCGCCACGCGCCGCCACAAGGGGCGCAGGAAGGGATGGTCACGGTCTTTCATCTTCTTTTCAGCCTCCGCCAAGCGGAGCCTGCATTCCACCCCGCGGTCCGCTTATGCCGCTTCGCGGGCGCGAATGGCAAGCCGTCTCCCGGCCCCGGGATAAGAAGCGGGGTCCTCAGAACAGGGCCTTCAGTTCGGCCAGCTTTTCGTTGACCAGCCAGCCGTAATAATTCTCCTGCGGCAGCTTCTCCGGCTCGCCGGCGGCCCGGCGGCCGTCGTTTTCGCGTTTCAGCGCCCTGGCGCGCACTTCCGGATCGCCGATATTATAGAGCGTGGCGGTAAGGCCGGGGTTGCCGGAAATGTCGAAGCCGGCAATGTCACGATAGGCGTCGATGGATTTGCGGATGGTCGCGGCCACGTAGGGCAATGTCAGGTCGGGGTCCATGATGGTCTTGTAGACCGCGCCCGGGTCCGACACGTCGAGCCTGGGCAGACCGGAAATCTTGTGCACCATGTCGCTCATCTGCAGCGCGGTGAGCGGGTTGAGCTGCCCCAGCCCGAAGGTCTGGCCGGCGTAGTAGGGCTGGAAGAAAACGGCCCCGAAGCGGTTGTCGGGGAAACCCGTGCCGTCGACAGTCCGCCCGCGGAAATCGCGGTTCCACACCTTCTCGCGGCATTCCCACAGGTCGTAACTGTCCTTTTCGCCCCGGCAGCCGGCGAATTGCGGCCGCTGGACGAAATCCGACACGCTCTCGCCCTTGTAGGCGAAGGTCAGCCGGCTGGTCAGATAGGCGATCGCCTTGACATAGTAGGTCTGGAGCCGGTCGTAGGCGTCGACATTGTAGGTGTGCTCGCCGACGATGGCGCCCACCATGTGGATAGGGTCGATATGGTAGGCGGCGGCCGTCTGCCTGATCTTGGCGCGCAGGCGGGCGTCGTTCTGGAACAGCGCATAGATCTTGCGGTACTTGGCCTGGAAGGTGGTGTTGGTGGCCTGGGTGCGCCGCGACGAGGCACCGGGAATGGGCGGCTGCTCGGCGTTGCGATTGCCGGGCGGCACGGGCGTGACGGCCCCGGCAGGCAGAGCCGTCGCCGCCAGCACGAGGCAGACCATGATGAGGAACCGATTCTTCATGCGCCGCCGCATGCCCGCAGAGTTTTCAACGCCGCGCAACCTAGGGAAAGCGCGGGGCCAAGTCGAGCACTTCGTTGCACTGCGATACCAAAGACGGGGCAAAAGGCGCGCAAATGCTTCCATTCCGCCACATCTGCCCCGCCAATGGAGGTCGACGCCCCGCTAGAGGATGAAACGCGACAGATCCGTGTTCCGCGACAGGTCGCCGACATGCTTCTGCACATAGGCGGCGTCGACGGTGATGGTGGAGCCGTTGCGGTCGGGCGCCTCGTATGAAATTTCGTCCAGAACGCGCTCCATCACCGTCTGCAGGCGTCGCGCGCCGATGTTCTCGACGCTTGCGTTGAGGTCCACGGCGATGCCGGCAAGCGAATCGATGGCGTCGTCGGTGAATTCCAGCGTCACGCCTTCGGTCGCCATCAGCGCCACATATTGCTTGATGAGGCTGGCTTCGGTCTCGGTCAGGATGCGGACGAAATCCTCCTTCTCCAGCGCGCGCAACTCCACGCGGATCGGCAGGCGGCCCTGCAATTCCGGCAGCAGGTCGGACGGCTTGGACACATGGAACGCGCCTGAGGCGATGAACAGGATGTGGTCCGTCTTCACCGGCCCGTATTTGGTCGCCACCGTCGTGCCTTCCACCAGCGGCAGCAGGTCGCGCTGCACGCCCTCGCGCGAGGGGCCGCCGGAAATGTCGGAGCGGGCGGCGATCTTGTCGATCTCGTCGAGGAAGACGATGCCGTCGTCGGCCGCCGATTCCAGCGCGCGCCGCACCACCTCGTCCTGGTCGAGCAGCTTGTCGGATTCGTCGGCGATCAACAGGTCGTAGGATTCCTTCACCGTCGTCTTGCGCATCTTGGTGCGCTTGCCGCCCATGGCCTTTTGCAGCATGTCGTTGATGTTGAGCACGCCGATATTGGCGCCGGGCATGCCGGGAATCTCGAAGCCGGGCATGCCGCCGCTGCCGGTGTCGGCCACCTCGACCTCGATTTCCTTGTCGTCCAGTTCACCGTCGCGCAACTTCTTGCGGAACGAGTCGCGCGTGGCGGGGCTGGCCGTCTTGCCCACGAGCGCCTCCAGCACCCGCTCCTCGGCGTTGAGATGGGCGCGCGCCTTCACGTCCTCGCGCATCTTCTCGCGCACGAGCACGATGGCCACCTCGACCAGGTCGCGCACGATCTGCTCGACATCGCGGCCGACATAGCCGACCTCGGTGAACTTGGTGGCCTCGACCTTCACGAAAGGCGCCTGGGCGAGCTTGGCCAGGCGTCGCGAAATCTCGGTCTTGCCGACGCCGGTGGGGCCGATCATCAGGATGTTCTTCGGCATCACCTCCTCGCGCATCTGGCCGTCGAGCTGCTGGCGGCGCCAGCGGTTGCGCAGCGCAATCGCCACGGCGCGCTTGGCGTCCTTCTGGCCGATGATGAAGCGGTCGAGTTCGGAAACGATCTCGCGGGGGGAAAAATTGCTCATATCACCAAAATCCACTTACTGAATTGCGCCCTGCCACTGCCGGATGGATTCGAACGGATGCAGCAGCATGATCACGTTGAGGGTCAGATTGTCCCGGATGACGATGCCGGTACCGATTTCGAAGACGATGGCGAGCGCTGCCGTTGCCCATATAGGAAGCCTGCGCGCCATCACAAAGCCCAGCACCATGGCCAGCGTGTCCGACACCGAATTGATGATGGAATCGCCGTAATAGTCGAGCGAGATGGTGCCGGCGCGGTAGCGCTCGATGATGAAGGGGCTGTTCTCCAGGATCTCCCAGCCGCCCTCGATCAGCATGGCGAAGGCGAGCCGGAACCAGACCGACCGGCGCGGAAAAAGCCACCACCCGAGCGCGTAGAACAGGAAGCCGTGGATGATGTGGGAGGGCGTATACCAGTCGGCGATGTGCTGGGAATTCTCCGAGCTCTGCACCACGCCCTGCCATAGCTTTACGTAGCCGCAGGTGCAGATCGGCGGATGGCCCTGCATGTAGAGCACCAGCGCCTGCACCGCCAGCAGCGCGACGACGATCGCCAGCCCGCCGCGCCATGTCAGGCGCCTCGCCGGTGCCACGGCCGCGCCGTCAGGCGGCATCGATGGTTTCGACCACGAAATTGTGGTTGGTGTAGACGCAGATGTCGGCGGCGATCTCCATCGCCTTGCGGGCGATCTCCTCGGCGTCCTTGTCGGTGTCCATCAGGGCGCGCGCTGCGGCCAGCGCATAGTTGCCGCCGGAGCCGATCGCCATCACGCCGTGTTCCGGCTCCAATACGTCGCCGGTACCGGTCAGCGCCAGTGAAACGGACTTGTCGGCCACCAGCATCATGGCCTCCAGCCGTCGCAGATAGCGGTCGGTGCGCCAGTCCTTGGCCAGTTCCACGCAGGCGCGGGTCAACTGGTCGGGATATTGCTCCAGCTTGGCCTCCAGCCGCTCCAGCAGCGTGAAGGCGTCCGCCGTAGCGCCGGCGAAACCGGCGATCACGCTGCCCCCCTTGCCGATGCGGCGAACCTTCCTGGCATTGCCCTTCATGATTGTCTGGCCGAGGCTGACCTGTCCGTCGCCGGCGATGACGACCTTGCCGCCCTTGCGCACGGTCACGATGGTGGTGGCATGCATGGTCAATTCATTGGACATATATCGCTCCGATATCGCGCCGTCCCCATCAGGCAACAGGCGCTTTACGAGTTGTGCTGGAGGCATATGTATGCCGCGGCGGCGCGATTGCAAACGGCGGATCGCAACTGGCAATCGCCCCATCATGCTGCTAGAAGGCAGCGGTTTTCAAAGCCGAGTCCGAGGGAGTGAGAAACAGGCCATGGCAGAGCGTTCCGCCGAGGTGAGCCGCAAGACCAACGAGACGGACATTTCGGTTTCCGTTCATGTCGACGGCACCGGCAAGTCGGACATCGCCACCGGCGTCGGCTTCTTCGACCACATGCTCGACCAGCTTTCGCGCCATTCCCTGATCGACATGACTGTGCGCGCCAAGGGCGACCTGCACATCGACGACCATCACACCGTGGAGGATACCGGCATCGTGCTCGGCCAGGCGCTCGCCAGGGCGCTGGGCGAGCGGCGCGGCATCATGCGCTACGCCTCGCTGGACCTGGCCATGGACGAGACGCTGACGCGCGCGGCAATCGACGTGTCCGGGCGGCCCTTCCTGGTCTGGGACGTCGCCTTCACGGCGCCGAAGATCGGCACCTTCGACACCGAGCTGGTGCGCGAATTCTTCCAGGCATTCTCGCAGCATGCCGGCATCACGCTGCACGTGACCAACCACTACGGCGCCAACAGCCACCATATCGCCGAGACCTGCTTCAAGGCGGTGGCGCGCGCCTTGCGCACAGCCGTCGAGCGCGACCCGCGCCAGCCGGATGCCGTGCCGTCCACCAAGGGCTCCCTGAAGGGGTAGAAATGGCCGCCTACGTCGTCATGCAACCGCCGGGCGCCGCCCATTCGACAGGCGAGGCCGTGCTGGTTCGCGACGCCTTCTCGTGGCTGGCCTTCCTGGTGCCGCCGCTCTGGCTTTTGTGGCACAGGCTGTGGCTCGCTGCCGCGGCAGCCGCGATCCTGCTTGGCGCGCTTTCGCTGCTCGGCGAGACCGTCGGCTTCGGCCTGACCGCGCCGCTGGCCTCTCTGGCCGTCGCGCTCTGGTTCGGGCTGGAGGGCCAGGGGCTTAGGATCGCCGCCCTGCGCCGCCGCGGCTGGCGCGAATGGGGCGTTGTGCAGGCCGAAAACCGCGACGAGGCCGAGTTGCGCTACGGGCTGGAGGCCGAGCCTGCCACCCCGCAAACCCCGGCCCCGCATCGAATCGTCCCCGATCCCGCGCACGCCCGACCCTCGCCGGCGGGCCTCGTGCTCGGCCTGCCGCCGCTTTCCGGAAAGCACTGACATGCGCGTCGCCCTCATCGACTACGGTTCCGGCAATCTGCGCTCGGCCGTGAAGGCCTTCGAACGCGCGGCGCGCGAGGCCGGCATCGGCGCCGAGATCGAACTGACGGCCGATGCGGAACGCGTCGCCAGTGCAGACCGCATCGTGCTGCCCGGCGTCGGCGCCTATGCCGACTGCGCCGCCGGGCTGCACGCCGTCGACGGCATGTGGGAAGCGGTGGAGGACGCCGCCATCGCGAGAGGCCGCCCCTTTCTCGGCATCTGCGTCGGCATGCAGCTCATGTCCGAGCGCGGGCTGGAAAAGACCGTGACGAAGGGCTTCGGCTGGATTGGCGGCGACGTGAAGGAGATCACGCCGGCCGACCCATCGCTGAAGGTGCCGCAGATCGGCTGGAACACCATTAACCTCGAGCGCGAGCACCCGCTGTTTGCCGGCATCCCGACCGGTCCGGATGGCCTGCACGCCTATTTCGTCCATTCCTACCATCTCGACGCTCGCCGTCCGGACGAGGTGCTGGCCATGACCGACTATGGCGGGCCGGTGACGGCCGCCGTGGCGCGGGACAATCTTGCCGGCACGCAGTTCCACCCCGAAAAGAGCCAGGCGCTGGGACTGGCGCTCATCGCCAATTTTTTGAGATGGAAGCCGTGACATGAGCGGGACGAAAAAAGGCTACTGGATGGCGATGGTCGATGTGCGCGATCCGGACGCCTACCGGAAATATATCGAGCTGAACGGCGCTGCCTTCTCCAAATATGGCGCGAAGTTCCTGGTGCGCGCCGGCCGCTTCGAAAACCCCGAGGGGCCGACCGGCAACCGCCATGTCGTCATCGAGTTCCCTTCCTACGAGACGGCGCTGGCCTGCTACGGCTCGCCCGAATACCAGGAAGCTTTGAAGCACCGGCTGGCCGCCTCGACCGGCCATGTCGTCATCGTGGAAGGCGCCTGACAGCATGATCCTTTTCCCCGCCATCGACCTCAAGGACGGCAGGTGCGTGCGCCTCAAGCTCGGCGACATGGCCACCGCCACCGTCTACAACGACGATCCGGCCGCCCAGGCGCGCGCCTTCGAGGAACAGGGCTTCTCCTGGCTGCATGTCGTGGACCTCAACGGCGCCTTCGAGGGCCAAAGCGTCAACGGCACGGCGGTGGAGACCATCCTCAAGGCGACGAGGAACCCGGTGCAGCTCGGCGGCGGCATCCGCACGCTGGCCCATATCGAAAGCTGGCTGGAGAAGGGGCTGGCGCGCGTCATTCTCGGCACCGTGGCGGTGCGCGACCCCGGACTGGTCAGACAGGCCTGCAGGCTCTTCCCCGGCAAGGTCGCCGTGGGCATCGACGCCAGGGGCGGCAAGGTGGCGGTGGAAGGCTGGGCGGAAGCTTCGGAACTCGGCGTGATCGAGCTGGCGCAGAAATTCGAGGGCGCCGGCGTGGCCGCCATCATCTACACCGACATCGACCGCGACGGCGTGCTTTCCGGCATCAACTGGGAATCGACCATCGAGCTGGCCGATGCCGTCTCCATTCCCGTCATCGCCTCCGGCGGGCTGGCCTCGGTGGCCGACATCGTGCGCATGACCATGCCCGACGCGGCAAAGCTCGAAGGCGCCATCTCCGGCCGCGCGCTCTATGACGGGCGCATCGACCCGGCCGAGGCGCTGGCGATCCTGCGCGGCGTTTCAAAACCGCCGCGCGGCATGCTAGACTAGGTTCATGAACCTGCAGACGAAATATCCGACCACGGCGGACGAATTCCTGCGCTGGAACGAAGGGCGGGAAGGAAAGTGCGACTTCGTTGCCGGGAGGGTCATGGATATGATGGTGCGGGTCTCGAAATGTCACGCGATCCTGTCGGGCAACCTCCTGGCTCTGCTAAAGGCCCGGCTTCCCATGCCGCCCTATGTGGTGACCTCTGCCGATTTCGGCGTGAAGACCGCTGCGAGCGTGCGTTACCCGGACGTGATGGTGGACGGCGCGCCCGGCGAGGGCCAGGATCTCGCCGCCACCGCGCCGGTTCTGATCGCGGAGATATTGTCACCTTCGACGATGGCGATCGATTTCGGACCGAAGGCCGACGAGTACCGAACGATCGATACGCTGCGGCACTATCTCGTTCTGGCGCAGGACGAGCCGCGCGTCTGGCTGTGGTCGAGAAACGCAGACGGAAGCTGGAGCAGCCCGCAGATGATCGCCGAACCCGGCGAGACGCTGATCCTGCCGGGACTGGATATTGCGATCCCGCTCGCCGATCTCTATGCCGGCATCGTCCGGTCCTGACATCCTGTCCATACCCTAGCAAAAGAAGCTGCAATTGACCCTGAAAGCTCGCGTCATTCCCTGCCTCGACGTAAAAGGCGGCCGCGTCGTCAAGGGCGTCAACTTCGTCGACCTGGTCGATGCCGGCGATCCGGTCGAGGCCGCGCGCGCCTATGACGCCGCCGGCGCCGACGAATTGTGCTTCCTCGACATCACCGCCTCCTCCGACAACCGCGAGACCATCTTCGACGTGGTGGCGCGCACCGCCGAGCAGTGCTTCATGCCGCTGACCGTAGGCGGCGGGGTGCGCCAGGTGTCCGACATCCGCAAGCTGCTTCTGGCCGGCGCCGACAAGGTGTCGATCAACACGGCCGCGGTGAAGAACCCGGATTTCGTGGCCGAGGCGGCGGACAAGTTCGGCAACCAGTGCATCGTAGTGGCCATCGACGCCAAGAAGGTCTCGCAGGCCGGCGAGGCCGACCGCTGGGAGATATTCACCCATGGCGGGCGCGAGAAGACCGGCATCGACGCGGTGGAGTTCGCGCAACGCGTGGTCTCCCTCGGCGCGGGCGAGATCCTGCTCACTTCGATGGACCGCGACGGCACCAAGGCCGGCTACGACATCGCGCTGACGCGCGCGGTGGCGGACGCCGTGCGCGCGCCGGTGATCGCCTCTGGCGGCGTCGGCACGCTCGACCATCTCGTCGAAGGCATTCGCGACGGCCACGCCGCGGCGGTGCTTGCCGCCTCCATCTTCCATTTCGGCACCTATTCGATTGCCGAAGCCAAACGGTATATGGCGCAGGCCGGGCTGCCGATGCGACTCGACAGCGGGCCGCAACGGCCGTAAACGGCGCAAATGAGCACATTTTCCCTTTCCGATCTGGAGGCCACCATCGCCGAGCGCGCCCGTTCGGGCGATCCTGGCTCGTGGACGGCGAAGCTGTTTTCGCGCGGAATCGACAAGGCGGCGCAAAAGCTCGGCGAAGAAGCGGTCGAAACCGTCATCGCCGCGGTGCACGGCGACCGCCAGGCGCTGATTTCCGAGAGCGCCGATCTTGTCTACCATTGGCTGGTGGTGCTCGCCATTTCCGGCGTGCCGCTGGCCGAGGTTCTGGGCGAACTGGAACGCCGCACGACACAGTCGGGCATCGCGGAAAAGGCTTCGCGGCAAACGCCCGCCTGAGCCGGGCGCAGGAGAGGAAACTCGATGGATCAGCTCGCTCCCGCCGAGAAGTATTCCCCCTATCTGTTCTTTTCGGCCGACGAATGGGCGCAATTCCGCGCCGATACGCCGATGACGCTGGCCGAAAACGAAATCGACCGGTTGCGCTCGCTTAACGACCCGGTCGACCTGGAAGAGGTCACGCGCATCTATCTCTCCATGTCGCGCCTGCTTTCCGCCCATGTGGAATCCAGCCAGTTGCTGTTTCGGCAGCGGCAGGCCTTCTTCAAGAAGGAGCGCGTGGTCAAGACGCCCTATATCATAGGCATCGCCGGGTCGGTCGCGGTCGGCAAGTTGACCACGGCGCGCGTTTTGAAGGAACTGCTCGCGCGCTGGCCCTCCACTCCCAAGGTGGATCTGGTGACAACGGACGGCTTCCTGCTGCCCAACGAGATTCTGCGCCGTGAAAACCTGATGGAACGCAAGGGCTTCCCCGACAGCTACGATGTCGGCGCGCTGCTGCGCTTCCTGTCCGGCATCAAGTCAGGCGAGCGCGACGTGCGCGCGCCGCTCTACTCCCACCTGACCTACGACGTCATGCCGGGCGAATTCGTGACCATCGATCGGCCGGACATCCTCATCTTCGAGGGGCTCAACGTGCTGCAGCCGCGCAACCTGCCGGCCGACGGCAAGTTCGTGCCCTTCCTGTCCGACTTCTTCGACTTCTCCATCTATATCGACGCCGACGAGAAGCTCATCCACGACTGGTACATCGCCCGCTTCATGCGCCTGCGCGAGACCGCCTTCCGCAACCCGGACTCCTTCTTCCACCGCTACTCCCAGCTTTCCGAGGCGGCCGCCATCGCCATCGCCGAGGGACTGTGGACCAACATCAACCTGAAGAACCTGCGCGAGAACATCCTGCCGACGCGGCCTCGCGCCGACCTTATCCTGCGCAAGGGCGCCGACCATCTGGTCGAGGAAGTCGCGCTGCGGAAGCTGTAGCGCGGCGGGCAGCGGGCGCCGCTATTGGCGCCCCGGATCGTGGATCGCCAGGCGTCCCAGGATCGGGTATTGCTCGACGTCGACCACCTGCCCGGTGATCGGCGCACTCTCCGGGGACAGCCAGAAGATCGCGTGGCGAGCAACCTCCTGCGGCTTCAATATGTCGCCGGACGGCGCCTGGAGCGCATTCAGGCGCGAGCGCCAGTCGGCGGGCTGGCCCTCCGCGAGTTGAATCCGGTGTTCGTTCTCGCTCGCCGTCCAGCCGACGTTCAACTGGTTGACCCGCACGCGCCGGGACGACAAGGCATCGCCGAGATTGCGGGTCGCCGTCATCAGGCCGCCCTTCGAGACCGAATAGCTCAGGATCTTCGTTGCGCCGCACCAGGCGTTGACCGAGCCGATATTGACCACGCTGCCGCCCGTCTCCTGCCGCTCCATATGGGGCAGCGCGGCATTTATCAGCAGCAGCGGTGCCCGCAGGTTGACTGCGATGATGTCGTCGAACAAGCCGATATCCAGGCTGTCGATCGTGTCGCGATCGAGCATGGCCGCGTTGTTGACCAGCCCGTCGATGCGGCCGAATGCGCCAACGGTCTCGGCCACGATGCGGGCCGGCGCATCCGGCTCCTTCAGGTCGGCGACGATGGCCGCGGCCCCGATCTCCGCCGCGGCCTTGCGCGTCGCGGCGGCATCGAGGCCGTGAAGGGCGACCCGGGCGCCTTTTTCCCGGCAAAGCCGGGCTATGGCCAGGCCGATGCCGCTGGTGGCGCCCGTGACGAGGATGGCGAGGTTTTCAAGCATGGCTGGTGCCGCCGAAAGGCGTTTCCGACAGCCCCCTTGCCCCCGGCCGGCAGGCAAAAAGGTCGCCGGCTTGCGGCTCCGCCGCGATGGGGCCGTCTTCCGTACCCTGCTGCGCCGAGGTGACGAACAGCGTCTCCAGCCGCTCGCCGCCGAAGGCCAGCGATGTGGGGCGCGAAACGGGCATGGCGATCTCCTGAAGCAGCGTGCCGTCGGCAGCATAGCGCGCAATGGCCCAGCCGTCCCAGCGGGCGTTCCACAGGCAGCCTTCGGCGTCGACCGTCATGCCGTCGGGATAGCCTTCGCCCTTCTTCAGCCGCACGAAGGGTTCCGGCTTGCCGACCGCTCCGGTCTCGGGATCGTAGGTAGCCGTTTCGATCACCTGCGTCGGCGTGTCGGCAAAATAGATGCGATCGCCGGCCGGGCTGAAGGCCGGGCCGTTGAAAATGCCGATCGGCCCGAAATCGGTGACCTTCTTGCCGTCATAGGAAAGCTTCCGGCCGATCCTGTCCGCCTCCGCAAGGTCCTTCGAGCCGAAGACCAGCCGGCCCTGGCGGTCGCATTTGCCGTCGTTGGTCAGCGTTCCTTCCGGCGAAATGGTGTCCAGCCCCATGCCGACCAGCGCCCCCGTTTCCGGCACCATGCGGCAGAGGCCCCTTTCCGCGGCCACGACGAAGCCGCCGTCGCGATCGAGCACGATGCAGGTGACCCTCCTGTCCATCGCCCGCCGCGCCAGCCCGCGTGTCGCATGCCAGGTCAGCACTTCCCGCTTCAATATGTCGACGAAAACCAGCTCTTCCCGCTCGGCAATCCAGAGCGGCCCTTCTCCCAGCCGGCAGCGACTGGCGGCGAGATGCGTGACGATGGTGCCGGTCATGGCCTTGAAACCTCCAGTCTTGCAAGCGCGGCGGAAAGCGCCGCCGCAACATAGCCGATGTCGGGTCCCCGCAGACATTGCGGATTGACGGCAAGCCTGCCGCGGAAGGCAAGGCTCTGGTCGAGATGGACGGGCGGATCGAGCGACAGCAGATGCCGAACCACATCCATGGCCTCGGCCGCGGTGGCAAAGGCGAGTTCCACCCTGGGCACCACCCGATCATCGTCATGGCCGGAAATGCGCGCCCGCCGGGCGTTGCCCGGACCGATCCCGTCAAGGATTTCGCGGCAGCAGGAAAGCCAGCGCGCATGGCGCGCGGCATCGCCTTCGGCCACGAAATGCTCCAGCGCCACGAGAAGACCGATGACGTCCTGCCTAGACACCTTGAAGCCGCGGCCGAGGCCGTGACGCGGCAGGCCGGAAAGCAGCGCCTTGTCGATCAGCCTCTGGGGCGGGTCCCACAGGTCCCGGTCAACGTCCATGTCCAGCATCTGCAACAGCGCCGACATGATGAGCCGCCTGCGCCCCAGAAGAAGCCCGGTGCCGCCCGGCCCGCCCAGCGCCTTGCCGCCGGAGAAGACGACGAGATCGGCGCCCAGCGCGATGAAGCGGCGCAAATTCTGCTGCGGCGGCAATTGCGCCGCCGCGTCGACGACGACCGGCACGCCGTGGCGACGCGCCACCTGCACGACCTCGGCGAGGTCCGGCCGGGTCCAGCGGTCGGCGACATAGAGGATGGCGGCGGTGCGCTCCGTGACCGCATCGGCATAATCGGATGGCTCGGTATCGCGGCCGCCGGCGCCGGACTGCAATTCGGGCAGCCCCACCTCGACCAGCCTGGCGCCCGCCGCCCGGACCGAATGGTCGTAGCCGTTGCGCTGGCTGCGTGCGACGATCACCTCGTTCTTCATGCCGCGCGTATGCGGCAGCCGCGCCATCAGCGCGGGCTCCAGCCCGGCGATGCAGGCGGACGTCGCCAGCGTCAGGCCGGCAGCGGCTCCCGACGTCACGCATCCCGCCTCGGCCCCGGTGATGGCGGCGACCACGTCGCTGGCGTGGGCCTGCAGGTGCGCCATGTCCACGGCAGCACTTCCGGCCGCGACCATCGCCTCGGCCACGCCCGGCGCCAGCGGCGCGCCGGAAAGCCGCGTCAGCGTGCCGGCCGCATTGACAACGACCGGGATGCCGCGCCGGGAAAAGATGTTTTCCGTCATGTCCCTGCCTGAAGCCGCCGGAACCGCCCGTCAATCCGGGTTTATGCGGAAATCGCTGCCTTCGGGCAATATCTGCCCGCCGTCGACCACTATGGTGGTGCCGGTGATGTAGGAGGCTTCCTCCGAGGCCAGGAACAGGAAGGCGTTGGCCACGTCGCGCGGCGTGCCCATGCGGCCGAGCGGAATGGCCTCTTCCATGGAGCGGATGAACTCGGCGCTGCGGTGCGCCTTCATGCCTTCGGTCAGGATATTGCCAGGCTCCACGCCGTTCACCGTGATGCCGTATGAGGAAAATTCCAGAGCGGCGGCCCGGATAAAGCCGTTTATGCCGGCCTTGCTCGCCGAATAGTGGCCGTGTCCCGGGCTCGTGACATGTGGGCCGGTGATGGACGAGGTGAAGAGCAGGCGTCCGTGGCGCTGCGCCTTCATGTGGGGAAGCGCGGCACGGGCGCACAGAAAGGCGCCCTTGAGGTTCACCGCCAGCACCGCGTCCCACTCCTCGGGCTCGGTCTTTTCGATCAGCGTCCAGGGATAGATCCCGGCATTCTGCACCAGGATGTCGATGCGGCCGTAAGCTTCCACCGTTGCGGCGACCGCGTTTTGCGCCTGCTGCCAGTCGGATATGTCGGCTTCCACGAAACGTCCGTCCAGCCTTTGCGCCGTCTGCCTTCCGGCCGAGGCTTCCACATCGGCGATGACGATATCGGCCCCCTCCTCGCGGAAGCGCTCGGCGATGGCGGCGCCGATGCCGCGCGCGGCCCCGACGACGAGTGCGGCCTGACCTTTGAGTCTCATTACAGAAGCCTCTCCCGGATTCTCAACTTGACGGTATCGAGCAGCACGGCGGCCAGCACCAGAACGCCTAGGATCATCTGGGTGTAGTGGGCGGGCAGGCCCATCAGGTTGATCGCCGTGTGGATGGAATAGAGCAGCAGCACGCCGGCATAGACGCCCGGCAACTGGCCGATGCCGCCCTTCAGGCTGACGCCGCCGATGACCACGGCAGCGAAGGCGTTGAACAGCATGCCGGTGCCCAAGTTCGCCGTCGCGCCCGAGGTGCGGATGGCGAGCAGCCAGCCTGCCACGCCGGCCAGAAGGCCGGCCAGCACGAAGCTCAGCCACATGATCTTCTTGCTGTTGATGCCCGCCCTGAAGGTCGCGACCTGGTTGCCGCCCACCAGCGTGACGTAGCGGCCGAACGGCGTCTTGGCCATGATGAGGGAAAAGACGACGAAGAAGGCGATGGCGATCCAGGCCAGAAGCGGCATCCCGAACAGGCTTTCGGTGCCGATGAAACGGATGGAGGGCGCCAGATTCTGGGCCGAGCGGCCGCCCGAAATGGCCACGACAAGGCCGCGCACCCAGATGAAGGACGCCAGCGTGACGATGAAGGCCGAGATGCCCAGCTTCACCACGAAGAACCCGTTCAGCAGGCCGATCGCCACGCCCACCGCCATGGCCAGCAGCAGCGATATCGGCAGGATCAGCCATTCGGGCGTGAAGGTGATGCCCATGCCGATACCATGGGTGGCGAACAGCATTCCGGTGACCATGGCGCTGAGCGCGGCGATGGATTCGACCGACAGGTCGAGTTCGCCGGCGATGATGACGATGGCCAGCCCGATCGCCATCACGCCCACGAAGGTGGATTGTTCCAGGATGTTGGCGAAGATGCCGACCTGAAAGAAATTCGGGACCGTCAGCGAAAAGACGACCAGAACGGCGATCAGCATCAGCCAGACGAGATTGTCGAGCGTGAATTCGAGAATGGCGCGGCGCTTGGGGGACATCGCAATACCTTGTGGCCGGATGACGGATGGTCGTCGGAGGTGCGGGGCAGGCGATTGCCCGCCCCGCTGCGATGCTCGCTCTCCGAACTGGCGAGGGGTCCTACTTCACCGGCTCGATCGGACCTTCCGGCGCTTTCAGATTGCCCCAGAAGCGCGGATCATCGACGTTTTCCGGCGTGATTGCCGCACCCGGGATACGCAGGTTCGGCCCCCATGCCTCGTTGGTCAGGGTCGATTCCAGGCCAAGCACGCTGTAGGTGCCTTCCTTGATCTCCTCCTTCGCCACGACCTTGTCGGCGAACATGGCGATCGCGGCAGCCTGCGCATAGAGCGGCTGCTCGACCTCCACCTGTTCCCAGCCCTGGCGGATCAGGTCGAGGCCCACGGGCGCGCCGTTGGACGAGACAAGCATGACGTCGCCCGGCTTCTTGCCGGCGGCCTCGAGCGCCGCCGACGCGGCGACCGCAAGGTGCGCCGCGTGCACGAAGACGAGGTCGATGTCAGGATTGGCCAGCAACTGGTCCGAGACGATGGAGCCGGCGTTCGATGCTTCCCACTGCATGGCGGGCAGCGAGATGATCTTCAGGTCCGGGAACTCCGCCATCTTCTCCTCGAAACCCTTCTGGATGTCGAGCGTGTAGGGGTCGCCGGGATCGCCCAGCACCTGCAGGACCTTGCCGGACACGCTGCCCTTCTTGTCCTTCAGGAGACGCTGGATCTCGCCCGCCGCCACATGGCCGATCTCGACCGTGCCGGCCACGGAGGTGAAATCCACCTTCGTGGAGGTGATCTGCCGGTCGAAGATCATGACCGGCACACCTGCTTCGCGGGCGCGCTCGATGGACGGCATCAGCGCGTTGAAGTCCACCGCCGCCAGCACGATCGCCGAGGGCTTGAGCAGGATGGTGTCGTTCATCTGGCTTTGCTGCACGTCGGTCTTGTTGTCGGCGTTCAGCGTCACCGTCTTGTAGCCCACCTGGCCGAGGAAATTCTCGATCGCGCTGACCGACTCGGTCTGGAACTCGTCGAGCAGCGTCGGCACCAGGTAGTAGATCGTGCCCTTTTCCTGCGCGGCGGCATAGCTTGCCATGCCTAGACTTAAGACGGCTGCGCATAGCGTAGCCTTCAGCATGCGTATCATATGTTTTCCTCCCTTTGGCCCGGGCGTACGCGTCAAGCCCCTTTGTGTCTGTCCGGGCCCGTACCGGACAGCGGTATCCCGGTGATCGTGGAGACCACCTGATCGGGGTTGGTTTGAGATGTCTTGGCGTCGGCTGCCACCACTCCATGGCGGATCACGACGATCCTGTCGGCCACCTGGAAGGCCTGCGCCATGATGTGGGTGATGATGACCACGCCGATGCCGCGTTCCGCAACCTGGCGGATCATCTCCAGGCCGCGCCGCGTCTGCTCCACGCCGAGCGCCGCGAACGGCTCGTCCAGCAGCACCAGCTTACCGCCCCAATGCACGAAACGGTTCAGCTCGATCGCCTGGCGCTGGCCTCCGGAGAGGCGCTCGACCTTGGTGCGCAGCGACGGGATCTTCGTGCCCGCGTCGGCCAGCGCCTTGCCGGCGACCTCCTCCATCGCCTTTTCCTGCAGGATCGGAATGCCGAAAAAGCGTTTGGTTATCTCCCGGCCCATGAAGAAGTTGGCCACCACGTCGGCGTTGGTGCACAGCGACAGGTCCTGATAGACCGTCTCGATGCCGGCCGCCTTGGCTTCCGACGGCGCCGCGAAGTGGCGCTCCTCGCCTTCGAAGAAGATCCGCCCCGAGCTTGGCCGCAGTCCGCCCGATATGATCTTGACCAGCGTGGACTTGCCCGCGCCGTTATCTCCCAGAAGGGCCACGACCTCGCCGCGGTTGATCTCCAGATCGATCCCCCGCAAGGCCTCGATCGCGCCGAACTTCTTGGTGATGCCTTCCAGCTTCAGCAGTGGCTTGGCTTGGCTCATGCGCTTTCCTGCCCGTCTATGTCGTTCATGAGGGGATCGGCGACCGGCGCGTTTCCGGCTGAGTTGAACAGAATGCTGGCCTGCGGCGACAGGGTGCCGGACACGGCAAGAGCCGCGGCACCCAGCAGCACCGCATCGGCCCCGACCTCGGAAACGACAAGCCGCTCGGCTGTCCTGTCGCGCCGCGCGGCCACCGAATTGGGCAGTTCGTCGGCAATGGCCCGCAGCTTGCGGTTGAGGCCGGGAGAACCTATGCCGCCCAGGATGATCGTCTCGGGATCGAACAGGTTCTCGATGGTGACGATGGTGGAACGAAAGATCGGCGCGATCTCCTCCAGCCAGGCCGCCTCGCCCACCTCCGGCACGAGCCGTTCGTAGGCCTCCAGCGAAATATAGCGCTCCAGGCATCCCTGGTTGCCGCAGGGGCATCTGTCGCCGCCCGGCACCAGAGGCACATGGCCGAGTTCGCCGGCATTGCCCCAGCCGCCGCGCACCGGCAGGCCCTTGTGGACGGCGCAGCCGCCCAGCCCGACGCCGAGATAGAGATAGTAGAAGGAGGCGTAGTCGCCCCCGGCGCCATAGAGGCATTCGCCATGCGCGGCCGCAACGTTGTCGGTCTCGATGAAGGCGGGCAGCCCCGTGGCCGCCCGCAACCGCTCGTGCAGCGATACGCCTTCCCAGCCCTGCATGGTGGTGGGGCCGACGAAGCTCATGGAATCGACTTCGAACGGCCCCGGCATGGACATGCCGACGCCGAGCATCCGGCCGCCGGGACGCGCCTTGCGCAGCCGCTTCAGAAGCCTGGCGATGTGGGCGAAGGCGTCGTCGGGCGAAAGCTGGGGGGTATCGACCGTCTCCCGGGCCACGATCTCGCCGGCCATGTTGACCAGGCCGGCATCGATCCCGCGCGGCGTGACGTAAAGGCCGCAGGCATAGCCGCCGTCGGGATTGACCTGCAGCTTCGGCGCAGGAAAGCCGCGCCCGCGCGGCGGCTCGCGGCGCAGCACGAGAAATCCCTGCTCCAGAAGCTCGGCCGTGATGGTGGAAACCGTCTGCAGGCTGAGGCCGACCTGCTTGGCCAGTTCGGCGCGCGTGACGGGGCCCTGGAGGCGGATGGCCTCCAATATGATGCGCCGGTTATACGGCCGCCCCGATTCCTGGTTCGCTCCCCTCAGCGCCACCGCGATCTCCTCCCTGAGGGAAATGTAGGCACCAAAAGAAGATTAAGTCAAACGGTTTGAGTTAATAGCGCGACGGGCGGCCATGACGGTACGACGGGTTGGCCCGGATGCGGCGCGGCCCCGCTGCGGAAACGGCCGGCGATGCCGGTTGATGCATTTTCCAAGACGCAAAAAAATGGAGCGGCGCGCGTGCGGCCGCTCCTCTTCGATCCGATGTCTCCCGCCCCTCCGCTATGGCTTCGGGCGTTCAAAGCCGCCATGATGCCACCGGCACCATGGCTTTCGCGCAAAGCGCGAAACCGGCTCCTCACCCCTGCGGCTGGGGCTCCATGCCGCCTTCCGGCTCGGGACCCTTCTTCTTGCCGCGCGTGGCGCCGCCGGCCTTCGGCACGGCCGAGCCGCGCGAGGGCGGGGTGTCGTCGCCGAGATCGCGCGCCGGCTTGCTGCCTGCCAGAAGCTGCTTGATCTCGTCGCCCGACAAGGTCTCGTATTCGAGCAGGCCCTCGGCCAGCGCGATCCAGTCCTTCTTCTTCTTGGTCAGGATGGACTTCGCCGTGGAATAGGCCTCTTCGATCAGGCGGCGCACTTCGGCGTCGATGATCTGGGCGGTCTCCTCCGAGACATTCTGCTGGCGTGCCACCGAATGGCCCAGGAACACCTCCTCCTGGTTCTCGCCATAGGCGACCTGCCCGAGCTTGTCGGAAAAGCCCCAGCGCGTCACCATGGCGCGCGCCAGCTTGGTGGCCTGGTCGATGTCGGACGAGGCGCCGGAGGTTATGTTCTCCTTGCCGAACTTCAGTTCCTCGGCCACACGACCGCCCATCATGATGGCCAGCCGCGAGATCATGTACTTGTAGCTCATGGAGTAGCGGTCGCCTTCCGGCAACTGCATGACCATGCCGAGCGCGCGGCCGCGCGGAATGATGGTGGCCTTGTGCAGCGGGTCCGCCGCCGGCACGTTGAGCGCCAGGATGGCGTGGCCCGCCTCGTGATAGGCGGTCAGTTCCTTCTCGGCCTGGGTCATGGCGGAGGAGCGGCGCTCCGCGCCCATCATGATCTTGTCCTTGGCGTCCTCGAACTCCGCCATGGTGACGAGGCGCTTGTTGCGCCGCGCCGCCATCAGCGCAGCCTCGTTGACGAGGTTCATCAGGTCCGCGCCGGAGAAGCCGGGCGTGCCGCGCGCCACCACCTTGAGGTTGACGTTCGGCGCCAGCGGCACGTTGCGCACATGCACCTTCAGGATTTTTTCGCGGCCGACGATGTCCGGGTTCGGCACCACGACCTGGCGGTCGAAGCGGCCGGGCCGCAGCAGCGCCGGGTCGAGCACGTCCGGGCGGTTGGTGGCGGCGATGAGGATGATCGATTCATTGGCCTCGAAACCATCCATCTCGACCAGAAGCTGGTTCAGCGTCTGCTCGCGCTCGTCATTGCCGCCGCCAAGGCCGGCACCGCGATGGCGGCCGACCGCGTCGATCTCGTCGATGAAGATGATGCAGGGCGAGTTCTTCTTGGCCTGCTCGAACATGTCGCGCACCCGGCTGGCGCCGACGCCGACGAACATCTCGACGAAGTCCGAGCCCGAAATGGTGAAGAAGGGCACGTTCGCCTCGCCGGCGATGGCGCGCGCAAGCAGCGTCTTGCCGGTGCCGGGAGGACCTACCAGAAGGACGCCGCGCGGGATCTTACCGCCGAGCCGCTGGAACTTCTGCGGGTCGCGCAGGAATTCCACGATCTCCTCAAGGTCCTGCTTGGCTTCATCCACACCGGCCACGTCCTGGAAGGTGATCCGGCCATGCGCCTCGGTGAGCAGCTTGGCCTTGGACTTGCCGAAACCCATCGCCCGGCCCGAGCCCGACTGCATCTGGCGCATGAAGAAAATCCACACGCCGAGGATGAGGATCATCGGCAGCCACGAGATCAGATAGCCGAACAGCGTGTTGGAACCGTCCGTCTCCGGCCGCGCGTTGATGACGACGTTCTTCTGCTCCAGCCGCGACACCAGCGACGTATCGCCCGGCGAATAGGTCTGGAAGCCGTTGGCGTTGTCGGAATAGCTGCCGCTGATGCGGTCGCCCGAAATCGTCACCGTCTTGACCCGGCCCGAGGCGACGTCCTGCAGGAACTGGGAATAGGGGATGTCGGTCGAAGCGCCGCGCGTCTGCGGGGTCTGGAACAGATTGAAGAGCGCGATGAGCAGGACAGCGATGATCGCCCAGAGCGCAAGATTGCGATAATTCGGATTCATTTATCGTTCCGTTTGCGCCCGTGCGTGGGCGCGCGTGTCAATGAGTGAGGCTCCCCGCTAACATAGGGAGAGCGCAGTTGCTTGCCAAGCGCAACCGCGCGTGTCGGTTAAGCTTCCGCGCATGGCCGCGGCCCGAAATGCCCGCGCAAAGGCGGCGGGGGAATGGCGGCGGCCCCGATCAGCGCGGCGACGGCCCCGGCAGGCGCCAGATCGAGACAGGACAGGAAATGCAAGAACGGCGCCGCGACTGGCAAGGCCGCGAATCCCGCAATGGTTTCAAGGCCGGAAGGCGCCGGGCCGGGGGCCCCGCGGGGCACCGGCTCGGCTGCAAGTGCGCGGCGCACAAGGCTCCGCGCTATGCCGGCCACTTCGGCAGTCGAGGCAGCGGCCGCTGCCGCGCCGAGCGGGGCGATCACCGCGCTCGCGACCGCATCACCGAAAGTGATGCGCCGGCGTCCGTCCCAGATACTTCCGCCGCTCACCCTGGAAGCCGGCGGCAGGCCGCGCCCCTCCCGATGCAGAAAGATGCCGCTGCGGCGCGAGTCCGCGACGGCCCGCGACAATGTGGCGCGAACCGGCCCGGCACCGATCCCTTCCAGCAGCGCTGTCGCCGCCCGCTGGTCCGGCAGGAAACGGGTTCCGCCGGCCGTGGCAAGCAGGATGCGCAGAGCATAGATCGCCGCTTCCCGATCCGGCACGGCGGCGAAGGCCGGCGCGAGCCGCATCAGGCCGGCGCAGGGCAGACCGGCATTGGCGCGGATGAGCGCCGCCGCGCGCAGGCCGAGATCGAGGCGCGCCCGGGCCGACGATTCGGCAAGCGCCAGCGCGGCGTGAAGCTTGCCCTCGTCTGCGGCGAGCGCGGCGCGCGTTCGCGGCCGCTCAAATGTCTTGTCCACATTGGTCGGGTCTTCCGCCCAGGCGATGCCCTCACCCCGCAGCATGGCGCGCAGCGCTGCGCGCCGGACGCCGAGCAGCGGCCGCACGATCCAGATCCTGCCGTCATAGAGCGTGGCGGGCGCCATGCCGGCAAGGCCGCGACCGTCGCCGCCTCCGCGCGCCTGTCGCATCAGCACCGTCTCGGCCTGGTCGTCGGCGGTGTGGCCGGTGGCGATGGCGGCAATGCCGGATTGGGCCGCGGCCTCGGCCAGCAGGCGATAGCGAGCCTCGCGCGCGGCGGCTGGCAGGCCCTGCGCCGGCTTTTCGCCGCGCCAGACCATGATGCGATGGGGAATGCCTCTCGCCGCGCAGAAGGCGGCCACGCCCGCTGCTTCGGCGCCCGAGCCCGGCCGCAAGGCGTGATCGACCGTCACCGCCAGCAGCGGGGCGGCGGGAAAGGCACGGTCGAGATGGTGTTTGAGGAGAACAAGCAGCGCGATCGAATCGCTGCCGCCCGATACGGCAGCTACGGCGCCGCCGGAAAAATCGATATGCTGGAAAAAGGCTTCGGCCAGGCCGGGCCCGGCGCCGGGGGTCAGCACGCGGCGAGCGACCGTTCCTGCTTCACGCGCTCCTTGAGGGCGGCCGAGGCGTCGGGATAGCGCTTGCCGATCTCGCTGAAGGTGGCGCAGGCCACGTCGCGCTGGTTGAGGCCGACCAGCGAGATGCCGAGCTTGAGCAGCATGTCGGGCGCCTTCTTGGCCTTGGGATAGTCCTTCGAGGCGGCGAGGAAGACTTCCGCGGCATCACGGTACTTCTGCTGGCCCAGCAGCGCCTCGCCCAGCCAGTAATGGGCGTCCGCCGCCTTCGCATCCTTCGGATAGCGGGAGATGTGGTCGCGGAAACCCTGCTCGGCAGTGCCATAGTCGCCCGACAGGATGAACTGGTAGGAGTTGCGGTAAAGCTCCTCCGCATTCTGCGCCGGCGGCAGGGAAGCCACCACCGAGCCCTTGCCGCCATCGCTGCGGGAGCCCGAGGCGGCCGGCGCCGACGGCTCGGCGCTGATGACGTTGCCGTTCTTGTCCACCGTGATGGCGCCCAGACCCTTGGGCGGCGCGCCATGGACCAGCTTGCCCGGATCGCCATTGCCGGAATCGATGATGATGTCGCCGATGGTCTGGTCGGTAGAGGACGTTGCAGATCCCTCCGACGGCGCGGCGGCGGGCGGCGCCTGCACCACCGACCGCCCGCTGTCGCCGGAGGCGGCGTCGGACTTCTTCTGCGAGCCGCCGCCGGAACCCTGCTCGAGCTGCTGGAACCGGAACTCGTTGTCCTCCTGGGTCTTGCGGATCTGCTCCTGCATCTGGAGAATCTGGAAGTTGAGTTCCTCGATCTTGCCGTTCAGGCTGCGGATCTCGTCTGCCAGGGCGTTTGCGTCGCTGGCCTGCGCAACGCGAATCTGGCCCTGGCCCGCCGCGCCCGCAGTCTTGCCGCCGAAGACGCCCGGCAGCTCGAATTTCGGCAAGTGAAGTGAGAAGCCGCCGTCTGCCGGTTGCGCGGGTGTCGCGCCGCTGGCCAGCGACACCCCCGCGGTTGCAAGCAGCACGGCCAGCGTGCCGCTCAGGATCAATCTGAAATGCATAGGTCTCTCGCCATCGAAATCAAAAATGCCTCTCGCGCCCCGACCGGCGGCTGCGCATGGCGCGGCGCCGGCCCGAGCCTCCGCCTATTAGCAGGGCGCGAGACTTCGGCCAAATTTTGTTTCGATCCGCGCCGCATGAAAAAGGCGGCCCTGCGGCCGCCTTTTCGCAATGAGGTGTTGCATCCGTGCCGATTAGAGCCTTCCATGGCTACACGGAGCCATGGAAGGCTCTAGGAACCGGCGCCGGAAAGCGTGGTGACGGCGCGGCGGTTCTGCGACCAGCAGGAAATGTCGTCGCACACGGCCACCGGGCGCTCCTTGCCGTAGGAGATGGTCTTCAGCCGGGAGCCGGCCACACCCTTGGAGATCAGGTAGTCGCGCGCGGCGGCCGCACGGCGGGCGCCCAGCGCCAGGTTGTACTCGCGCGTGCCGCGCTCGTCGGCGTGGCCTTCCACGACGATGTTGTACTGGCGGTACTGGTTCAGCCACTGTGCCTGGCGGGACAGCGTCTGCTGCGCATCGGCACGGATCGAGGAGGAATCGGTGTCGAAGAAGATGCGGTCGCCGATATTGACGGTGAAGTCCTGCGCCGAACCCGGCGTGGCCGCGCCCGCACCTGCGCCGAGGCCGAGGTCGGCGGCGCTGTTGGGCGTCTTCTTCGAGGCGCAACCCGCGACGGCCAGCGCAGCGAACAGCGCGATCATTGCCGGGTTCCTGGTAAGTGCTGCGATACGGCGCATGCCGCCTCTCCTTCGCAATTCGAGTGAATTCCTTGATCCGTCAGTAACCACGTTTGGGTTAACCGGCGCTCAACGAACACGGTTAAAATTCGGTAGCGGCCGCCGTCCACGCCGCATGCACACGCGTCACATTGGGCCGGGACACTAGGCGCAAATACGGCCAAAACGCGGCCAGCCCATGAAAAACGGGGCCTTTCAGCCCCGTTTCCTCGCGATCCGAACCGATCTGCAACAAGGTCAGTCCAGCAGCGGCGACCAGGCGGGATCGGAAGCGAAGTCCTTGGTCAGGATCGGCTGCTCGTTGCGGCCGGTCAGGTCGACCGAATAGAGCTTCGGCCCGCCCGCGCCGGGCGTGTCGCGGAAGAACATCAGCACCCGGCCGTTGGGCGCCCAGGTCGGTCCCTCCTGCTGGAAGCCGGTGGACAAAATGCGCTCGCCCGAGCCGTCCGTCTTCATGACGCCGATCTGGAACTGGCCGCCCGACTGCTTGGTGAAGGCGATGAGGTCGCCGCGCGGCGACCACACGGGCGTGGAATAGATACCGTCGCCGAAGGAGATGCGGGTCTGGCCCGAACCGTCGGCGCCCATGACGTAGATCTGCGCGCGCCCGCCGCGATCCGAGGTGAACACGATCCTGGAGCCGTCCGGCGAATAGGAGGGCGAGGTGTCGATGGCCGCCGAATTGGTCAGTCGCGTGGTGGAGCGGCTTCTCAGGTCCATGGCGAAGATGTTGGAATTGCCGTCGTCGCGCAGCAGGCTCATGATGACGCGCTGGCCGTCCGGCGAGAAGCGCGGAGCAAAGGTCATGCCGGGAAAATTGCCGACAAGCTCGCGCTGGCCGGTCTCGATCTGGAGCAGGTAGACCCTCGGCTGCCCGCTCTCGTAGGACATGTAGGTGATCTCCTGCCTGTTCGGCGAGAAGCGCGGCGTCATGACGATCGACGAGCCGTTGGACAGGTAGCGGATGTTGGCACCGTCCTGGTCCATGATGGCGAGGCGCTTCTTGCGGGCGTTCTTGGCGCCCGACTCGTCGATGAAGACCACACGCGTGTCGAAATAGCCCTTCTCGCCCGTCAGCCGCTCGTAGATGGCGTCCGCGATGATATGGCCGATGCGCCGGGTGTTGGCATTGTTGGAGAAGAACTGCTCGCCCGAAAGCTGCTGGCCGGCGAACGTGTCCCACAGCCGGTACTCGGCACGGATGCGGCCGTCGGCTTCCCTGCTGACGCGCCCGGTCACCAGCGCCTGCGCGTTGATGACCTTCCAGTCGTCGAAGCGCGGCGCCACGTCGGGATTGGAGATCTTCTCGATGAAGGCGCTCCGGTCGATCGGCGCGAACAGGCCCGATCGCTTGAGGTCGGCGGTAACGATGCCGGAAATCTCGGCGCCCAGCGCATCCCCGGCCAGGAAGTCGGTGATGGCGATCGGCAGCGGCTCGATATTGCCCTTGTTGACGTCGATTTCCACCAGGGCGCGCGCCGGCAGCGTCGCGACCGCGCTCAGCCCCGTTGCGAGCGCGCCGATCATCATGAGCGTGGAGAGAAATTTCTTCATGCGTTCAGCCTCGTGGATCTTTTGGCAGTCAGAACATGTCGCTGGGGTCGAAATTGACCACCACTTCAGACCAACTGTCGTATTTGTCTGCGGGAAGATTGTATGGAGAACAGCGTGCCACGGCCCGCCGCGCGGATTCCGCCGCCGCGCGCTGAACGCCGTTTGCCCCTCCTCCGGAAACGATGTCGATCGGCCCCTCGACAGCGCCCGACCGGTCCAGCCTGAACTTGACCGAGACCTTGAGGCTCCCGCCGTCTTCGGCGCCGGCGGGAATGTTCCAGCACTTCTCCACCTGCCCGCGCAGCGCGTCCATCTCGTTCTGCGACAGGTTGTTGCCGCCGGTGTTCTTCTGACCGCCGAGCGAAGCCTGCTGCGTGGAACGCTTGGCGCCGCCGCCGGAGGGCTTGCGCTTGTCGAGCAGGGCCGCGATCTCGTCGGCGTTGAAGGACTTCTCGTCCGACTTCGGCCGGGAGGAAGCCTCCTTCACCGGCTTGTCGGCGTCCTTGCGGTCGGGCGCCTTGGCGGTCTCGGCCTGGGCCGGCCGCGGCTTCGCCTCGGGCGCCGGGGCGGCGCTGGGAAGTTGCACGGCCTCGCTGGGCTTGTCGGCGGCAATCGCTTCGGCCACCGGATCGGGCGTGGAAAGAGCCTGCTCGGCGGCGGCCGTCTTCTGCTCGGGCTGCTTGGGCGCGGGTGTCGGCTCCTTCACCGGCTCGGGCTTCGGCTCCGGCTGCTTGACCGGGTCGGGCTTGACCTCTTCCCGGGGCTGCGGAGTCGGGGCCACCTCTGTCGCCGGCGTCGGCTTCGGCGCCTCCTTCGGCTTGGGCGCATCCTCGGGCTTCGGCCGCTCGGCGGGCATCGGCGAAGGCGGCGGGGAATCGTTCGCCTGCACCGGGGTGGGCTTGGCGTCCGGGGTCGCCGGCTTGTCGGTGTCGACGCTGTTTTCGCCGACCTTCTGGGCATCGGCCACGTCGTCGGGGCGCTGGGTGGGCGTGGGCGCGGGCTTGTCGCGCATCGTCGCCTTCTTGTCGCCCTCCTGGATCTGGGTGATCGACTCCACCGGCACGATGTCGACGGGCAGCGCCTCGACGTCGGTCACCTCGAAGGCGGCCGGCGCGCGCAGCGTGAGCAGGCCGAAGCCGAGCAGCGCCGCATGCATGAGCACCGATGTGGTGAGGCCGGCCCGCAAGATTACTGATCCTGTTCCTGCAGGGTGACGAGGCCGAGGTTCTTGTAGCCGGCCGCCGAGATGCGGGCCATGACCTTCATGACCGTGCCGTAGTCGGCGGTCTTGTCGCCGCGCACATAGATGCGCTCGTCATAACCCGTCTTGGAAATGGCCTCGAGCTTCGACACCACCTCGTCGATGGGGATTTCCGTCTCCTGCAAAAAGACCTTGCCTTGCTCGTCGATCGACACGGTGATGGGCTGCGTGTCGGAGTTCATGGCCTTGGCCTGCGTCTCCGGCAGGTCGATCGGCACGCCGACGGTCAGAAGCGGGGCAGCCACCATGAAGATGATGAGCAGCACCAGCATGACGTCGACCATCGGGGTGACGTTGATCTCGGACATCAGGCCATGATGGCGGCCGCGCCGCCGGTGGCCGCGTCCGCCGCGGCCGGAGCCGCCTGCGCTTACGGACATTCCCATGGCTCGACCTCAGGCTGCCTTCTGCATGACTTTTTCATCGATTTGCCGCGAGAGTATGGCGGAGAACTCGTCTGCGAAGCCCTCCATCCGCACGCCCAGCCTGCCGGCGTCCGATGACAGCTTGTTGTAGGCGATGACGGCAGGAATGGCCGCCAGCAGGCCGATGGCCGTGGCCAGAAGCGCCTCGGCAATGCCCGGCGCCACGACCGACAGATTGGTGTTCTTCGAAGCCGCGATCGCCTGGAAGGACGTCATGATGCCGATAACCGTGCCGAACAGGCCGATGAAGGGCGCGGCCGAGCCGGTGGTGGCGAGGAAGCCGAGGCGCCCCTCCAGCCGCTCCATCTCGCGCGTCAGCGCCAGGTCCATGGCCTTGTCGATGCGGTTCTGCAGCCCGAGCGGCGACTTGGCGCCCTTTTCGAAGCTCTTTTTCCATTCGCGCATGGCGGCCACGAAGATCGCCCCCATGCCGGTCGTCTTGCGGTCGGCGAGCGTGCGGTAAAGCTCTTCCAGCGATTGGCCGGACCAGAACACCTGCTCGAAGCGGTTGAGCGACACGCGCATGCGCGCAAAGGCCACCAGCTTGTCCACGATGATCGCCCAGGTCCAGATCGAGGCGGCGAGCAGCCCGAGCATGACCAGCTTGACGACCCAGCCCGCCTGCAGGAACAGAGCCCAAATCGACAATTGCGCGCCCGGTTCGGCGAGTGCGATAGTTTCCATCATCCATTCCTTAAAGTGCCCGGGCGTGGCTTGCGGCTAGCCCCTGCGCATTTCCCGGCGATCCATCCACCAACTTCCGGAAATACCCCAAAATGCGCCTTTGGCGGCCTTTCTTAGGGCAAATGTTGGTGAAACGAAGGCACTCGGATTCCTCCAATTCTCACCGATATGTTCATGAACCGTTATGGTTAAGGATGAGTTAGGGCGGCCTCGGAACCAAAAGATCCGAAGAACAGGCAGACAAATAGCTTTGGAAACAGCGTTTTGCGGCCGGCCGGGGAAAGCGCCGCGAGGCCGTCAGCCGCCCAGCGCGTCGAGACGGGCGCGGAGCGCGCTCACTTCCTCTTCGAGCGCCAGCAGCCGGATCTCGAGGTCGGATGCAGGCATCGCGGCCTGCGGCCGCTGCGCCGCCGCTGCCGACACGTCCACCGGGCCGGAAAGAAGATGCGCATAGCGGTCCTCGCGCTGGCCGGGACCGCGGCCGATCTCCTGCACCAGCGCGGGGCGCTTGCCGATCAGCATGTCCAGTTCGCCGCGCAAATCCTCGATCGAGGAAAAGCGAGCCATGCGCTCGCTGCGCGCCATCAATTCGCCGGCTGTCTGCGGCCCCCGCAGAAGCAGCAGGCCCAGAATGGCGATCTGCGGCGACGTCAGAGAGAAGCGCTGGGCGGCCAGATGTTCGTAGCGCTCGACGCGGGAGGCGAAGATCTGCCGCACGAGGCCCTTCTGCTCAAGCAGCTTGAGCGCGCGATGCACTTCCATCTGCTCCAGCGCCATCACCGGCTCGCGCGCGGTCTTCTGGTTCGCGGCGGCCTGCGCGGCGTTGAGGGTGAGAGGATAGACGTCCGGCGTCAGTTCCTTCTTCTCGATCAGGCAGCCGAGCACGCGGGCCTCGGCCGGCGTGAGGGTGGGCAGGTCGGTATCGGTCATCATGGCCCACTCGTCTTGGTGCCGTCGGCGCGCCCTTTCGCAGGGGCGCATCGGTCGGATCACACGCGCCGTTCCACCATCATCTTCTTGATCTCGGCGATCGCCTTGGCCGGGTTGAGACCCTTGGGGCAGGTCTGCGTGCAGTTCATGATGGTATGGCAGCGATAGAGCCGGAAGGGGTCTTCCAGATTGTCGAGCCGTTCGCCGGTCGCCTCGTCGCGGCTGTCGATCAGCCAACGATAGGCCTGCAGCAGCACCGCCGGGCCGAGATAGCGATCGCCGTTCCACCAGTAGCTCGGGCAGGCGGTGGAGCAGCAGGCGCACAGGATGCATTCGTAGAGCCCGTCGAGCTTCTGCCGGTCCTCATGGCTCTGCAGCCATTCCTTGGCCGGCTCCGGCGACACGGTCTGCAGCCAGGGCTGGATCGAGGCATGCTGGGCGTAGAAATTCGTCAGGTCGGGCACCAGATCCTTCACCACCGGCATATGCGGCAGCGGATAGATCTTCACCGGACCCGAAATGTCGTCGGCGCCCTTGGTGCAGGCCAGCGTGTTGGAGCCGTCGATGTTCATGGCGCAGGAGCCGCAGATGCCCTCGCGGCAGGAGCGGCGCAGCGTCAGCGTCGGATCGATCTTGTTCTTGATCCACAAAAGCGCGTCGAGAACCATCGGGCCGCAATCGTCCATGTCGACGAAATAGGTGTCGATGCGCGGGTTCTCGCCGTCGTCCGGCGACCAGCGATAGATGCGGTATTCGCGCAGGTTCGTGGCGCCTTCCGGCTTGGGCCAGGTTTTTCCTTCCCGCATCTGGGAATTCTTGGGGAGTGCGAGTTCGACCATGACCGTGCGATCCTCAATACACCCGCGCCTTGGGCGCGATCTTTGCCGGGTCGATGCCGCCTTCGGAGACCGGCAGCATCGTTTCGGTGTGCACCGGCCGGTAGGACAGCGTCACCTTGCCGTCAGGCGCCACGTGGGCAAGCGTATGCTTGCGCCAGTTGACATCGTCGCGGCTGGAAAAATCCTCCCGCGCATGGGCGCCGCGGCTTTCCTTGCGGGCTTCCGCGCCGTGGACGGTGGCAATCGCGTTTGCCATCAGGTTTTCCAGCTCCAGCGTCTCCACCAGATCGGAATTCCAGATCATCGAGCGGTCGGTGACCTTGAGGTCCTTCAGTTCGCCCCAGATCTCGGAGATGCGGCGGCAGCCTTCCTCCAGCGTTTCCTGGGTGCGGAACACGGCCGCGTCCTCCTGCATCGCCCTTTGCATCTTTTCGCGCATGGCGGCCGTCGGGGTCGGCCCGTTGGCGTGGCGCAGGCGGTCGAAGCGGTCCATGATCCGTTCCAGGCACGCCTGGTTGGGGGCCGGCACCGCCGCATCGCGGTCGACGACCTCGGCGGCGCGCAGCGCGGCGGCACGACCGAACACGACCAAGTCGATCAGCGAATTGGAGCCCAGCCGGTTGGCGCCGTGCACGGAAGCGCACCCGGCCTCGCCCACCGCCATCAGGCCGGGAGAAACGCGGTCGGGATTGTCCGGCGTCGGATTCAGCACCTCGCCCCAATAATTGGTGGGGACGCCGCCCATATTGTAGTGCACCGTCGGCAGCACCGGGATCGGCTCGCGGGTCACGTCGACGCCGGCGAAGATCTTGGCCGATTCGGAGATGCCGGGCAGCCGCTCGTGCAGCACCGCCGGATCGAGATGGTCGAGATGCAGGAAGATATGATCCTTGTTCCGGCCGACGCCCCGGCCCTCGCGGATTTCCAAGGTCATGCAGCGCGAAACCACGTCGCGCGAGGCTAGGTCCTTGGCCGAGGGCGCATAGCGCTCCATGAAGCGCTCGCCCTCGGAATTGACCAGATAGCCGCCCTCGCCGCGCGCGCCCTCGGTGATCAGGCAGCCGGCACCGTAGATGCCGGTAGGGTGGAACTGCACGAACTCCATGTCCTGGAGCGGCAGTCCGGCTCGCACGGCCATGCCGCCGCCGTCGCCGGTGCAGGTGTGCGCGCTGGTGGCGGAGAAATAGGCGCGGCCGTAGCCGCCGGTGGCCAGCACCACCATCTTGGCCGAGAAGCGGTGGATGGTGCCGTCATCGAGGTTCCAGGCGACGACGCCGGTGCAGGTGCCGTCGTCGTCCATGATCAGGTCGAGCGCGAAATACTCGATGAAGAACTGCGCGTTGTGCTTCAGCGACTGACCGTAGAGCGTGTGCAGGATGGCATGGCCCGTGCGGTCGGCCGCCGCGCAGGTGCGCTGCACCGGCGGGCCGTCGCCATAGTTCATCATGTGGCCGCCGAAGGGCCGCTGATAGATCTTGCCTTCCTCGGTGCGCGAGAAGGGCACGCCGTAGTGCTCCAGCTCGTAGACGGCGGCAGGCGCCTGCTGGACCATGTATTCCATGGCGTCCACGTCGCCCAGCCAGTCGGAGCCCTTGACGGTGTCGTAGAGATGCCACTGCCAGCTATCGGGCCCCATGTTCTGCAGCGAGGCGGCGATGCCGCCCTGGGCCGCGACCGTGTGCGAGCGGGTGGGGAAGACCTTGGTGATGCAGGCCGTCTTGAGGCCCTGCTCGGCCATGCCGAGCGTGGCGCGCAGGCCGGCGCCGCCGGCCCCGACAACGACCACGTCGAACTTGTGGTCGACGAACGTGTAGGCGGAACCCGCCTTGCTCCTGGTTTCGCTGGCCACGGCTCAGCCTCCGAACGACAGCTTGAGCAGGGCGAAGATCGAGGCCGCGCCGACCGCTACGATGAAGAAAGTATTGAGGATGAAGAGCGTGAGCTTGGCGCCCTCGCCATGGACGTAGTCCTCGATGATGACCTGCATGCCGAGCCGCATGTGGTAGAGCCCGGACACGAGCATCACGATCATGACCAGCGCCACCAGCGGATGCGCGAGGGCTGAGCGCAGTTCGGCATAGCCCGCCCCGTTCATCGCGACCAGGAAGCCGACGAAGAACAGCGTCAGCGGGACGAGGGCCACCCCGGTCAGCCGCTGCCGCCAGAAATGAAGCGTGCCTTCGCGCGCGGAGCCGAGGCCCCGCACCCTGGCCATCGGGGTGCGCATGTCTTTGTTGCCGCCGCTCATGTCAGGCTCCCCGCACGTAGTAGCCGGCGATCCAGATCGCCAGCGTCAGCAGAACGGAACCGACCAGAGTTACCCAGGCGATTTTCGAGGCTGTGTGCTTTTCCAGGCCGGCACCTGTGTCCCAGATGAAATGCCGCACGCCGCCCAGCATGTGCAGCATCAGCGCCCAGGTGTAGCCGAGCAGGACCAGCCGGCCGAACCAGGAGCCAAATATGCCGTTGACGAAGTCGAAATAGCCCTGCGGGCCGGCCGCCGCGGTGAGCCACCAGGCAACAAGCAGCGTGCCGAAATAAAGCGCTCCGCCGGTGATGCGGTGCAATATCGACGTCGTCATGGTGATAGGCGGCCTGTAGATCGTCAGATGCGGCGACAGGGGCCTGTTGTGGGTGGCTGGTGATCTCGTCATGGCTCCCCCGGCTTCGGCACCCTTCGGAGCGATGCGGAATGCGACATCGCCGCGTGCCGGTGCGACTTCGGACAGCGGCCTTCTAGAACTCTTTTCGCAGCGCGTCAAAGCCGGAAAACCGTTCCGCTAACGTCATTTAGTCTGATAAATGAGCCAATTCGCACTTCAAACGATTTGGAGTGTCCATCGTCCAGGACGGAAGCAGGCCGGCAACCCGCACCCGGATCGTGCAAGGCGCACGCAAAACGAATCGCCGGCACAGGTGCCGTCGAGCTGAAAATGCACGATGGCGGCGCCGAACAAGGCCGGCGCCGCCATCGCTGTTCACTGGCAAGGCCCGCATTTCACGGGCCCGATGACTATTGCGCAGGCTGCGCTTCGATAGTGCGCAACGCTTGCGCCTGGCGCTTGGCGGCGGCCTTCACCGCATCCTGCACCTTCTCGAAGGCGCGCACCTCGATCTGGCGGACGCGCTCGCGGCTGATGTCGAACTCGCCGGAAAGCTCTTCCAGCGTCAGCGGCTCCTCGGCCAGGCGGCGCGCCTCGAAGATGCGGCGCTCGCGATCGTTCAGCACCGACATGGCTCCCGACAGCATCTTGCGCCGGTTGTCCAGTTCGTCCTGCTCGATCAGCATCTCCTCCTGGCTGTCCTGGTCATCCACCAGCCAGTCCTGCCACTCGCCGGATTCGCCTTCCGTGGCGCGGATCGGCGCATTCAGCGAGGCGTCGCCCGAAAGGCGGCGGTTCATGGACACCACCTCCTCCTCGGACACATTGAGCCGCGTGGCGATCTCGCTGACCTGCTCCGGCCTGAGGTCGCCATCGTCGAGGGCCTGGATCTTGCCCTTCACCTTCCTGAGGTTGAAGAACAGCCGTTTCTGATTGGCCGTGGTGCCCATCTTCACCAGGCTCCAGGAGCGCAGGATATATTCCTGGATCGAAGCCTTGATCCACCACATGGCATAGGTGGCAAGCCGGAAGCCGCGCTCCGGCTCGAATTTCTTCACGGCCTGCATGAGGCCGACATTGCCTTCCGAGATCACTTCGCCGATCGGCAGGCCGTAGCCACGATAGCCCATGGCGATCTTGGCCACGAGACGCAGATGGCTGGTGACGAGCTTGTGGGCGGCGCTGGTGTCGTCATGCTCCTGATACCGCTTGGCGAGCATGTACTCTTCCTGCGGCTGAAGCATGGGAAAGCGGCGGATTTCCTCCAGGTAGCGGGCAAGTCCGCCTTCCCCGGAAACGATGCTGGGTAGTGTCTGGGCCATAAAGCACCCTCCTCTCTTCGAGCAATGCCCCCGAAACGCGGCGGGCATATGACGCTGACGCCAAAGCGCACGTCTGCATAACCGGCTTATACAGGAACAAAACCGGAAAAGACAGCTTTTGTTCAATCCGAAACAGTGTGTCACGTCGAAGTGAACGAAGGCGGTCGGTTCTGTCTGCGGGAAGTTCAAAGTGCGCGGAACGCCTCGACGAGTTCTCCCATGTCCGGCGGCGGCGGCGCTTCGAATCTCATGGTGAGATGGGTATCCGGGTGCCGGAATTCAAGCAGGCGGGCGTGCAGCGCCTGCCGGGGAAAGGCTTGCACCGATGCGCGCAGCGGCTCGGGCAGCCGGTTGGCCTTGGTGCGGAAGGCCGTGCCGTAGTCTCGATCGCCGATCAGCGGATGTCCTATATGGGCCATATGGACGCGGATCTGGTGGGTGCGGCCGGTCTCCAGCCGGCATTCGACCAGGCTCGCCATAGCATCCCTTTCCCCATGCCTGCCGAAACGTTCCAGCACCGCATAATGGGTGACCGCGTGGCGCGCGTCGTCGCGGGCGGCCGGGACCACCGCGCGGCGCAGGCGGTCGGACGCACGGCCGAGCGGTGCGTCGACCGTGCCGGCGGCCGGCACGGGAACGCCCCAGACCAGGGCGACATAGGCGCGGCGCAGATCGCCGGTGCGGCCATGGTCGGCGAAGGCTTCCGACAGCGCGCGGTGGGCGCGGTCGGTCTTGGCCGCGACGATGACGCCGCTGGTGTCCTTGTCCAGCCGGTGCACGATGCCCGGCCGCCGCACGCCGCCGATGCCGGAAAGGCTTTCCCCGCAATGGTGGATCAGCGCGTTGACCAGCGTGCCGGTCCAGTTTCCGGCACCGGGGTGCACCACCAGACCGGCCGGCTTGTTGACGACGATCAGCGCATCGTCCTCGTAGAGGATGTCGAGCGGGATCGGCTCGCCCTGCGGCGCAGCGGGTTCCGGCTCGGGCAGCTCGATCTCCACCCATTCGCCCGGCAGCAGCTTGCGCTTGGGGGAATCTGCCACCCGGCCGCCGACCCGGACCGCGCCCTGCCTGATCAGCGCCTGCACGCGGCCGCGCGACAGGCCGGGCGCCAGCTTGGCCGCCAGCCACTGGTCGAGCCGCTGGCCCGCGGCATCGGCGCCGGCCTCCAGCGACATTTCCCGCGGCAGGGGCTGCCCGGCCACCGTCGCGCCTTCCCCTAGGAATTGTCCGGACGCTTCGCTATCAGGTGCGCTCATCGAAACCGTTCCGGAAGTTTGCCATGACCCGGCCCCAAGCCGACGACAAGGAAGAAAAGCCGCTCGACCCCGCAGTGGAGAATGTGCGCAGGAAGCTGGTGCGCTTCATGGCTGTCAATCTCGGCCTGCTGTTCCTGGCCCTTATGGTCGCGGTGGCGGCGATTGTCTACAAATCCCGATCGAGAGCGCCGGTCGAGCCGGTGGCCGCCAGCGACATCCCGACGCCGGCCGGCGCTGCGCAGACGGGCGATATCGTGCTGCCGGTCGGCGCCAGGATCGTGTCGCAGTCGCTGTCCGGCAACCGCATCGCCATCGACACCGAACTTGCCGACGGCGGCCGCGAGATCTTCGTCTACGACATGGCAGCCCAGCGCATCGTCGGCCGCTACGCGGTGCGCAACCGATAGGTGCCACCGCCGCGCGGCAGCGAGCGCCGGGACGCCCGGCTTTCCGCCGGACATCTTCGCCTCGCGTGCCGGACGGCCGGCCTGGCCTCCACGCCCAGCCCCGCCGGCTGCACCATACCATGCTCCGCCTCGCCCGTTGCGCCACAAAGGCGCTTCTTGCGGCCGCATTGCTGCCCCGCGCCAGCCCTGGATTACATGGTTTTCCACAGCCGACCGACACCCATTGCCGCGGATGATTTCAGGCTGTTGCATTTTCCGATTCTGCGGCCTATATGGCCCATCTCGGCTGCGCCCATCGTCTAGCGGTCAGGACGGCGCCCTCTCACGGCGCAAACAGGGGTTCGATTCCCCTTGGGCGTGCCAATAAAATCAATAGCTTAGCTACCTCTCATCAAATCCGTCGAATATTCGTCGAATATACGCCTGTGGACATCGGTGAACCGAAGAGGGTTGATCGAGCAGAAGTCCACCGGACGGATTGAGTGCGACAAAATAGCACACATTCAATTTATTTTCGCCTTTTCCGGCCGCGTAGTCGTCGAACGGCTCCAAGACGATGTTCATGGGAGTACAACATTGTGCGCCCTTGAACAGGTATTCTCCTTTTCGCTCAATAGGTTAGTCCCTTGACAAGGTGAGCTATGTTAGCGTAAAAACGGCCCTATTCTCACTAGCATAGGTGACGTGCGGCCGCATTGCCGGCTCGCTTTCCCGGCTCCTTAGCCGACCCGCAACTTCACATTCATGGACGGTCTCAGGCCGAGCGGCATTCCGCTTGGCGGTTTTGGCTCGTCCAAATTTTGAGGACACCAATGGCCCGGACACTAATCGGCCAACTCATCCTTCGGCTTAGGGCCGAAGGTTTGGGTGAGGCCAAAAACGTCGTCACGACGATGAAGGACATCGAAAACGCGGCCCGCAACATAGGGCGCACCGGCGTCGGCTCGTGGGGCGTCGGATTTCAAAAGCAGCTCGACGGATTGAAGCTTGCGCGGAACGATATCGACGCCGTGCAGCGGTCGTGGGGAACCCTGCACGAAAGCATGAAGATCCGGAACCTTGCCAAGGCTCTGAAGTCCGCCGAGATTTCGCACTGGAAGACCTCCACACTCTCCCATCTGGCGGCAGTTCGGGCGGCAGCGGAAGCGACCGAGCGGCGCGCCATAGCCATGAATCGCGCGCTCGGCTTCGGGGTCAAGCCTCTTATGGTGATGGGGGGCGGTTACACTATGGGGTACATGGGCGGCATAATGGGCCGCGAGGCCCTAATAGCCGCCTCAAATGAGCGGCGGGTACAGGCGGAAGCGAAGTACGCCGGCCTCAGCCTCGACGAGCGCGGCAAGATCGACACGCGCGCCGACGAGCTTGCCACGCGCTACCGCCTCGCAAAGTCGCAAATCTATGACGTGATGAAGGAGGCCTCGCTATCGATGCCCTCCACCGACGCGGCAATCATCGTTTCCGACGAGATGGCGCGGGCCTATCTGGTGCTGTCGAACATGATGGGACCGGAGGGCGCCCTGGCTGGCCTCCGGCAATTCAACAAGGCGCTGGACAACATCGAAAGGGTTACCCCGGAGGAATATCGGTACGGGCTCGAAAATTACATGAAAGCGCAGCAGGTGATCGGGCGCGACATCGATCCCGCCGCCTTCGCCGAGGCGATCAAATTCGCGCGCGCCGGCGGCAAGGTGTTCGGCGACGAGTTTCTGTTTCAGTGGTTGCCGATGCTGATTGCTGAGAGTGGCGGCAGTGACAGTGGCACCCAGCTTCGCGCCGCCTTCGATCAGTTCATCGTTGGCCGAGCTTCCAAGGAGGCCATCGCGGCACAGGATGAGTACGGCATCCGCGAAGGAGTGGTGCGCAACAAGAATGGCAAGATTGTCGACAAGGGCCGGCTGCTCAACCAGCAGAAATTCACCGACAACCCGCTGACGTGGATGTGGGATACGCTGCTTCCCAAGCTGCGCGAGAAGGGCGTCGACCTCGATGACACCACGGAACTGGCGCGCATTGTCGGCCAGCTTACGAACAATCGACTATCATCCGACCTGATCTTGCGGGCAATCCTGTCAATGCAGCAATATCGTCGGCTGGTCGAAGAGCGGCTGCCCAACGCCGCTGGCCTCGACGCCGCGGACAGCATTCAAACCGACAATCCTTTTGCAGCCTGGGCGGGTTTCAAAGATAGTCTGGAAAATCTGTCTGCGGCGGTCCTGCCGATGGGCCACGTCAGCACGGCTCTGAACACATTGGCCGACGGCATCAACACGCTAACCGCCGCGGCTCGGGAGAACCCGGCGCTTACTGCCCTGGGCATGGGCGCCGCCGGCGTCGGCGCGTTTAAAGGCGGCAAAGGCATTTATGACCTCCTTTCCGGCGGCTTCGGCCTCAAGTCATCGGCCATCGCACTCGACGGCTCCGCTGCCGCGCTGACCCGCGCCGCTGCGGCGTTGGGCGGCCAAAGCGCACTCGACGGCGGCATTTTGCCGGATGGCAAGCCCGGTAACAAACCCGGCGGCGGAGGTGGGCTCTGGGGCTGGATGGCCGGACTTGTGGCTGCCGCTCCGGGGACTTTGGCAGCCATCATCGCCGGGAGCACCAACCTCGGCCAATCCGACCTTGTGAAAACGGACGAGGAAAAAGCAAGGTGGGACGACGTCAAAACCCGCATTGCTGAGCATTTCCGTCAAAAGGAAGAGGAAGCCGCTTCGCAGCGCTCCCGAGCCGAAGCACGGCCCAGCGAACAGGACACCGTTGAGGCAGATCGCGAGCGGTCGCTGGATGCTTATCTTGACGGGCCGTCTCGGCCTACAGGTCCGGTTCCGCTTATGCTCGACCTGGAGACCGCGCGAGCGGACGCGCAGCGCGCCGCGTCCGACCTGTCATCGGCACTGTCGATCAAGGGGACGGCCGACATCGACTCGTCTGCGATCGATACGGCCATTCGTAAAGCTCAAGTGCTGCTGGACACGCTCCGGCAAGCCGGAAGCGCTGTCTTGGCGGCCGGTTCATCCACCGACAACCTAAACGCAGAATTGCGCCGCAGCATGTCAGATTTCCAGGTGGCGCCGTGATTATCCTCGATACGATCGCGACCTTTGCAGCGGCGTTGATGCTCAAAGGCATTCTGGCTCCATCTTCACCGCTATGGGAACGGGGCGGCATGGGCGCCCTGGTCGACGGCCTTTCCGCCGGAAGCCTCGCATGGCTGCTCATTCGGCTCTGGGCGGATTATGCGGGGTTGGCGCCGTGACCCGTCGCAAGTCCATCCTCCCGGATGAAGTGTCCACGGATCAACTTGCGGAACTGCTGGGCTTCTCGGAGCGCAGCGTTCGCGAGTGGGCCAGCCGCGGTGTGATAGTTCGCGGCGAAAAACCCGGCCGATATCGAACGCTCGAGAGCGGGATTCTTACACTCGATGAGCTTGACAATGCTTGGGCGCAGTTCAGTGAACCGCCCCGGGTTTGCCGGAGGCCTTCTGGTTTAAGTTATGCCGCGATGGCCGGTTCTTCCAGCATGGCGTAGTAGCGTTCCTCGGCTTCGGCCGGCGGGATGTTGCCGATGGGTTCCAGCAGCCGGCGATTGTTGAACCAGTCGACCCAGGTCAGCGTGGCGAACTCGACCGCCTCGAAGCTTCGCCATGGTCCCCGGCGATGGATGACCTCGGCCTTGTGGAGGCCGTTGATCGTCTCGGCCAGTGCGTTGTCGTAGCTGTCGCCGACACTGCCCACAGACGGTTCGATGCCGGCTTCGGCGAGACGCTCGGTGTAGCGGATGCTGACATATTGCGATCCGCGGTCCGAATGATGAACCAGACCACCGCGATGAACGGGTCGGCGTTCGTGCAAGGCCTGTTCGAGAGCGTCGAGCACAAAGCTCGCATGGGCGGTCCTGCTCACCCGCCAGCCGACAATACGACGGGCGTAGGCGTCGATGACGAAGGCCACGTAAACGAAGCCCGACCAGGTGCTGACATAGGTGAAATCCGAAAGCCAGAGCATGTTCGGGGCCGGCGCGTGGAAGACCCGGTTCACGCGGTCAAGCGGGCACGGCGCGGCCTTGTCCTGCACCGTGGTGCGGATCGGCTTGCCGCGAATGACGCCGTGAAGGCCGAGGTCGGCCATCAACCGCTCGACCGTGCAGCGCGCGACATCAAAGCCCTCGCGCAGCATCTGCCGCCAGACCTTCCTCGCGCCGTAGACCTCGAAGTTCTCGGCGAAGACGCGCTCGATCTCCGGCTTCAGCGCGAGGTCCCGCTTCGCCCGCGTCGACAGCTTCTCGGGATCGGCGCGCTTGGCGACATGATCGTGGTAGGTCGACGGGGCGACCGGCAGCACCCTGCAGATCGGCTCGACCCCATGCGCCTCGCGGTGATCGTCGATGAACGCGATCATCGTTTGAATGGGCGGTCGAGCTCCGCCTGGGCAAAATAAGCGCTCGCCTTGCGCAGTATCTCGTTGGCCTGCCGAAGCTCCCGGTTCTCCCGCTCAAGAGCCTTCATCTTCTCGGCCATGTCTGTCGGAACGCCGGCTCGCTTGCCAGCATTAATCTCGGCCTTCTTCACCCAATCCAGCAGCGTGTGCGCCGAGCAGCCGATCTTTGCCGCTATCGACTGGCAGGCAGTCCAGCGCGAAGAATGATCAGCCTCGTGATCGAATACCAACCGCACCGCACGCTCGCGCACCTCAGGGGAAAACTTGTTCGTCGTTTTGCTCATCATGGCTCCATCCTATTGGGAAGTTGGAGCCTCCGGCAAACCCGGGGCGGTTCAGGCTCGACGCAGGCGGTCGTGCTCATCGGAAAAGGTACTTGATGAGCGCTGCCGCTCCAAGGATGAGCACGACGAGAACAAGCAGCCAAACGAGGCCCGCGCCCCACATCATCGCGCCGTCGCCGTACATCATAGCTTATGCCTTTCATTCCCTCTTTCAGATAAGCACGGTTGCCCGGCGAGAGAAGGATGGCAGGTGGGCGCAGAAAATGCTGCCCCGACAGCCGGGGCGGGCGACATAGTCGTTGTCCGCGGCCGACTTCGTGGCGTGATACCAGCCACGCCGGCTTGACGCCATCCGCACAGGACGGCGGCAAAGCCACTTTCCGAACCTCACCCCATTGTGAGCGGAATTCCCAGTCGCTCCCCCTATATCCTCCCCCGCTGCATGCTGCAGCGCACAAATATATGGAGATATCTCATGTTCAGAACGATCTTGGTCGCAAGCGTGCTGGCGCTGGGTCTTTCCGGCGCGGCCATGGCCCATGGCGGCCATTTCGGCGGGCACGGACATGGGGAACACGCCGGACATCACGGAGATCGGGGAGGCAGCAATGACGCGTTGCCAACGCCCGACCAAACCGTCACCGGCAGCATTTCTGCGCTCGATGAGGCAATAACGGGCCTTTTCCAGCCCTCGCCGCCTAGCCTCTATGGAAATCAGCGCTGATGTCGATGCCGCTTACCTGAGGCATGTCCAAATACAAAAACCCGCCCCGGGCGAACCGGAGCGGGCTTGCTGTCCGTGGTGGATAGGGAAGCGATTGCAAGGCGCAGTTGCGGTGGGGTTCTTATTTCGGCTTCCGTGAACGATCTGTTCGCCAGTTTGGCGATTGAGGGCACTTCGGCTGTGTGGCAGGTCACGGTCGCAAATCCTTCCGGAGTGACCGTTCATGAAACTGTACTACGCCCCCGGCGCCTGCTCGCTAGCTTCTCATATCGTCGCCAACGAGGCTGGTATCGACATAGATCTCGTCAAGGTCGATCTCGCCAGCAAGAAGACCGAAAATGGCGACGACTTTCTGGAGGTAAATCCAAACGGCTACGTCCCGACGCTTGTCGCGAATGCCGCCGAGCCAGTCACCGAAGCATCGGTGGTGGTGCAGTATCTCGCAGACCAGAAGCCGGAAGCCGGCCTCATGCCCAGGTCCGGCGATCCCGCCCGATATCGTGTCCAGCAATGGTTGGCCTTCATCTCGACCGAGCTGCATAAAACGTTCAGCCCGTTCTTCAAGCCGGCCACTCCCGACGAGACGAAAGCGGCAAACCGCGCGCTGCTTTCAAAGCGCCTGGGCTATGTGAACGCCAAACTGGCGGACGGCCCGTACTTGACGGGAAGCAGTTTCACGGCGGCCGACGCCTATCTCTGGACGATCCTCGGATGGGCAAAGGTCGTCAATTTCGACCTTTCTGCCTTTCCAAACATTCAACGCTTCATGGCCATGGTCGCATCCCGGCCCGCTGTCCAGAAGGCACTTCGGGAAGAAGGTCTCGCATAAAGCGAGCATCCGTCTCTGCGAATTCAGCCCGCCGCGCGCGGGCTTTTTGCAGCGCCATCGCCTGCCGGGCCCGGACCTCGTCTGCCATTTCCGCTGACGATTTCACGGCAGGCTTGATGCGCTCCATGTCGACATCGAGATTTCCTGGGCGGCCGGTACCGAGATTGCCCGCACGCTACCTCCGCGAGGTGCCGGGGGCGCGGGCGGCCTTCCGTTTCGCGGGAGCCGGCTGAGCAGCCTCGTCCACCTCTTTCGTCAACCTGGCAAGCCGCAGCCTTTCGGTCTTGGCCTCGCGCTCCCGCCGCTCGGCATCAATAATCTGCTGGGCCGCCCTGGTGGTCGCATCGCTTTTCTTTTCGCTGCCGGTGGGCTTCGGCTTGAAAACGCCTTCGGGTATCTCTTTCAACATAGTGCGTATCCTTTCAGAAACGAAAAAAGGCCGGGGTTTACCCCGACCTTCTCCTGTTCGCCTCGATGGCCAGTGCCAGTACATCCGTGGTCAAAGACCAGAGGCGAAAATCCGTTAGGCAGCCTGAAGGTTTTCGGCCGCGCTCTTGCCGTTGCGGTTGTCCTTGACGATATCGAAGCTGACCTTCTGCCCCTCGACAAGCGTACGCATGCCGGCGCGCTCGACGGCCGAGACATGGACGAACACGTCCGGCTGGCCATTGCCAATTTCGATAAAGCCGAAACCCTTGGCGCTATTGAAGAACTTTACAGTTCCAGTGTTCATGACGATTTCCTTTCAACCGACATAGAAATTCGCCGCCTGGCCGAATGCCAAACGCCGCAGTCTTCGAAATTGAGAGGAAGATCGATTAGGCGCCGAGGCGCGGAAACAAGCTAACATCCAAGATCGATTTGCTTCATGTAGCCCTTATTTGTGTTCGTTACAAGGCAGCGGCCGCCGAATATCAAGCAGGTCGGTTCGCTCATCGGCGCTTCCCGTTTGCCTTATGCCGCCCGAGGGCGTACGGTTCGACCGTCGGCAGCTTCTGACAAGGGCGCTGCCGGGTAAGGGCCTGGCAATCCTTAGCCCCGACCAAAGGAGGACATGATGTCTTCCACCTACCTCACACACGCCGATATGCGCATGATCGAACGGGTCCTGGGCGAAGTACCTGGTACGCCCAGTGGTTTCGAGCGCGAGGCGGCCGCACGCTTTCTCATCAGCAATTTCGAGAGGAAGAAAACGGCCGAGGCAGATCTGCGCCTGTTGCTGGCGGCGCGCATCAAGGTCCTGGACAGCATGTCCCGCGCCATATCCCGCTGGGAGAATGAGGGCGGCGCGCAGGGCAGGCTCCCGCGCACAGAGGCCCAGCGCCGTATCGACAACGATACCGACGGCACGCGACGGCGCGCGACAGAGACGGAGCGGCGCAATCGTCTGATCTAGGAAGCCCCGCGTTGACGGATCGGTCCTATGAAGATGACGAAATCGGCGTGATCTGCGCCGCCTGTTCCCACGAGGTGAAAAAGACCGTCGGCTGGCTGCGCAAGCATATCCAGTTGGAATGCCCGAACTGCGGGGCCATGGTCGATATCGAAAGCAGGAACTTCCGTCCGGCCGCTTCCTCCGGCCAGAAAAGGCAATAGCGTGACAAGGATACCAAGTAGAGACACCGCCGGAGGCGCGCCATGGCCCTCGATTTTCCGAACCGCAGCCGCGCTTCGACGCCGTGCGGAGGGTCGTGCGCTTCAGCGGTTACGACGGCATGTTCCAAGTACCGTTTCTGATCGAGGCGCCAGCACTTGCCAGTTTGCAGGGGAATAGCGCCGAAACGCTAGCGTCGGAGGCGGAATGTCTTGTTGCATTCGACGCGATGCGCGGGGTGATTCACGGCATCGCGCGCACGATCTACGCCAACGGCCGCAGCCCTATTTATACGCTCACGGTCAAAGATTGCCGATAACCGCTCGCCTGGATGCCGCCTGAAACAAACGGGCCGCCAACGGGCGTTTAGGGGTGATCGGATGCGCTACGGGCCGGACGGGACATGGGTGCTCGTCTGCCGTTTCGTTGGCCAGGAAGAGAAACCAGGAAAAAGACTTTCTGTCCGCCGGACCGTCGTGCCCGGTGGATACAACTGCTGTTGGCGCAAGGCGAAGCGGTAGCCCGAAGGATCTAGCCGCGATTTATTGCGAGATACGCGCCCCGTTCCTATCGTTTTCTCTGGGGCGGGCGTTCGAAGAGGTGACGGGATGCATCCTGGCGTGACCTCGTTTGTGGGCGTGGCGTTGGCCATGCTGTCCATGTCGAGTGGTGTCGTGGCGGGTTCCGCCGAAGCTGTCAAACGGCTTGCAAAACTGACCCCCTATCGGCGTCCAATTTTGACCCCCCGTGTGTAGCGCGCGGCGGTCAGCGCTCGCCGGGCGAAGTGGGTCAGGGTTGCGCAGCCCGGCGAGTGCGGATCGGTTTGATGGGTGATCAGGCGCGGTTCTTGAAGCGCCAGGATTCGTTTCCGGTCTCGATGATCTCGCAGTGATGGGTGAGGCGGTCGAGCAGTGCTGTCGTCATCTTGGCGTCGCCGAACACGGCCGGCCATTCTCCGAAGGCCAGGTTGGTGGTGACGATGATTGAAGTTCGCTCGTAGAGCTTGCTGATCAGGTGGAAGAGCAATTGCCCGCCGGCTTGCGCGAACGGGAGATAGCCGAGTTCATCGAGCACGACGAAGTCAAGCCGGGTGAGGTAATCGGCGATGCGGCCCTGCTTGCCGCCGCGGTGCTCGGTCTCGAGACGGTTGACGAGATCGACGACGTTGAAGAAGCGGCCGCGCGAGCCGTTGCGTATCAGGGATCGGGCAATGGCGATTGCCAGATGCGACTTGCCGGTTCCGGTGCCGCCGATGAGAACGGCGTTGCGCTGGTCGGCAACGAAGGTTCCGTTGGCGAGGTCTCGGATCAGCGCCTCGTTGACCGGCGTGCCGTCGAAGTCGAACTCCTCGATATCCTTGGCCAGCGGCAGCTTGGCAACGGTGAGCTGGTATTTGATGGAGCGCGCCTGCTTCTCGGCGATCTCGGCCGAGAGAAGGTCGCCGACGATCCGCGGCGGCTCGTGCTGGCGCTTGATGCCCGTCGCCATCACCTCGTCATAGGCGCCGCGCATGCCGTAGAGCTTCAACGTGCCCATCAGATCCAGAACTGGCCTGACCCCATAAGGTGGTCCGGTTTCAGTCTTAGTGCATGATCGGCTTTTCGGCTATTGCCTGGGCAGATGGTGGTGCCGATCCGCGCGGCGGCGCAGGCCAGATAATAGCCTCCGGTGCCGGGGGTCTATATCCAAGCGATGAGTGCGGCCGCTCAGTGTTGTAGTAGCGTCTCCATGCCTCGATGATGACCTTTGCCTCAGCGAGGCTGTAGAATATCTCCCCGTTGAGCAGTTCGTCACGCAGCTTCGAGTTGAAGCTCTCGCAATAGCCGTTCTCCCATGGGCTACCCGGCTCGATGAACGCGGTCTTTGCGCCGACGGCCACGATCCACTCTCGCACCGCCTTGGCAATGAACTCCGGGCCGTTGTCAGAACGAACATAGCCGGGCACACCCCGCAGGATGAACAGGTCCGACAGGGCGTCGATGACGTCGGTCGAGTTGAGCTTGCGATCGATGCGGATCGCCAGGCACTCCCGGGTGAACTCGTCGATGATATTGAGCATGCGGAACTTCCTGCCATTGTGGATCCGGCCCTCGACGAAGTCATAGGACCAGACATGATTTGGGTGCTCGGGCCGAAGCCGGATGCACGATCCGTCAGTCAGCCAGAGCCTGCCTTTCTTCGGTTGTTTCTGGGGAACCTTCAGCCCCTCCCGTCGCCAGATGCGCTCGACGCGTTTGGCATTCACCGTCCAGCCCTCGGACCGCAGCATCGCCGTGATCCGGCGATAGCCATAGCGGCCGTAGCGCGAGGCCAGTCGGACGATGTCGGCGATCAACGCCTCTTCATCAGGCCGGCCATGTGGCTTTTTGCGATGGGTCGAACGGTGCTGGCCGAGAACCTTGCAGGCAAAGCGTTCCGAGACGGACAGCTTCGCCACGACATGATCGACACAGCGCCGACGGCGGGCGGGGCTCAGAAGTTTCCCGCTGCAGCCTCTTTCAGGATCAGCTTTTCCAGCGTCAGATCCGACACCGCCTTGCGCAGCCGGTCGTTCTCTTTCTCGAGCTCTTTCAGGCGCTTCACCTGGTCGCCCTTCAGGCCACCAAACTCCTTGCGCCAGCGGTAATACGTAAACTGCGTCACGCCGATTGTACGAACCGCTTCTCCGACCGAGCGGCCTTGTGACAACAGAATATCGACCTGGCGTAGCTTTGCGACGATCTCTTCGGGCTTGTGCTTCTTCTGGGGCATTCCAACGTCCTCTCTCAGGCTCAATAGCCTACTTCAAAGAGGACCACTTTTCAGGGGGCAGACCAGTGATGCAGAAGAATTCTGCAAGTTTCGGATCGTCGATGCTCCGACCATCGCGGGCTTAAAGCGTGATGTGCTCGACGGACAGACCCTTGCCGCGCATAAGGCACGCAACCTTTCTGCGGCTCAGCCGGGCGGCGACATGGGCGATCGTCCACGATCGCGCCAGCCCTGGAACAATCTCAATAGGTCGGGCATGGCGCAGGGGCTCGTCATTCACCCGGCATCGGGGGCCGAACGCGTCAGGAACGCATGGACCTCGCCAACGATGCCCCTGCGGAAAACCAGCACGCAGACCATGAAGATGATGCCGGTGGCGATCGTCACCGGGAAGCCGGAGGTGGCCAGCGTGTTCTCCAGTCCGACCACCAGGCCCGCGCCGACGATCGGCCCGACCATGGTGCCGATGCCGCCGAGCAGCGTCATCAGGATCACCTCGCCCGACATCTGCCAGGCCACGTCGGTCAGCGTCGCGAACTGGAAGACGACCGCCTTGACCGCGCCGGCGAGCCCGGCAAGTGCGGCCGACATGACGAAGGCGGCCAGCTTGTAGCTGGCGATCGAATAGCCGAGCGAGATCGCCCGGTTCTCGTTCTCGCGGATCGAGCGCAGGATCATGCCGAAAGGCGAATTGACGATGCGCCAGACGGCGAACACACCGATCAGGAACACCGCCAGCACGAAATAGTAGATGTTCAGCGGCTGGTTCAGGTCGATCAGGCCTAACAGGTGGCCGCGCGGCACGCCCTGGATGCCGTCCTCTCCCCGCGTGAAGGGCGCCTGCACGCAGAAGAAGAAGAACATCTGCGCCAGGGCCAGCGTGATCATGGCGAAATAGATGCCCTGGCGGCGGATGGCGAAGAAGCCCATGACGAGGCCGAGCAGGGCCGCGCCCGCCATGCCCAGCAGGATACCGGCTTCCGGCGGCCAGCCCCACACCTTCACCGCATGCGCGCAGAAATAGGCCGCGCCGCCGAAGAATGTGGCATGGCCGAAGGACAGCAGCCCGGTATAGCCGAGCAGCAGGTTGAAGGCGCAGGCAAACAGCGCAAAGCACAGCATCTTCATCAGCAGGATCGGATAGACGAAGAACGGCGCGGCCAGCAGCGCCAGCAGGCCCAGAACCACCAGAGCCTGTTCGAGGCGGGCCGTGCCGCCGGCCGACGTCTTGCGGAGTGCCGTGCCGGCCATCAGCCATCCCTTCCGAACAGGCCCGCCGGCCGCACCAGCAGCACCAGAGCCATGATGACGAACACCACGATGTTGGAGGCTTCCGGATAGAAGACCTTGGTCAGTCCTTCCGCCAGCCCCAGCACGTAGCCGGTGACGATGGCGCCGAGGATCGAGCCCATGCCGCCCACCACCACCACGGCGAAGACGACGATGATGATGTCCGACCCCATCAGCGGACTGACCTGATAGACCGGTGCGGCAAGGATGCCGGCCAGCCCGGCAAGGCCGGAGCCGAGCCCGTAGGTAAGCGTGAGCAGCAGCGGCACGTTGACGCCGAACGCCTGCACGAGGCGTGGATTTTCCGTCGCCGCGCGCAGGTAGGAACCGAGCCGCGTCCTTTCGATCAGCGCCCAGGTGCCGAAGCAGACGACCAGCGAGGCGACCACCACCCAGCCGCGATAGTTGGGCAGGAACATGAAGCCGAGATTGGTGCCGCCCGAAAGCAGCGGCGGCGGCGCATAGGGCTGGCCCGACACGCCGTAATAATAACGGAAGACGCCTTCGATGACCAAGGCGAGGCCGAAGGTGAACAGCAGGCCGTAGAGCTGGTCGACGCCATAGAGCCGCGAGAGCGCGAACCGCTCGACCGCCATGCCGAACAGGCCGACGATCAGCGGCACCAGGACCAGCGCCGGCCAGTAGCCGATTCCCAGATCGGCGAGCAGGAGATAGCCGATGAAGGCGCCGAGCATGTACTGCGCGCCATGCGCGAAATTGATGATGCGCAACAGGCCGAAGATGATGGCAAGCCCCAGGCTGAGCATGGCGTAGAACGAGCCGTTGATGAGGCCGACGAGCAATTGCCCGAGAAAGGCCTGGATGGGGATACCGAAGATCATGGTCATGGCTGCATCAAACCCCCAGCACTTCGTGGAGCCGCGTCATGCGGGAGGGCAGTTCGCCGATCGGAAATTCCCCCACCACCTTGCCATGTTCCATCAGGTAGAAGCGGTCGGCGACGCGGCTTGCAAAGCGAAAGTTCTGCTCCACCAGAAGGATGGTCATGCCGCGTGCCTTGAGCGTCGCCAGAAGCTCGCCGATGCGCTGCACGATGACGGGCGCCAGCCCCTCGGTCGGCTCGTCCAGCAGCAGCAGGCTGACGCCGGTGCGCAGCATGCGCGCGATCGCCAGCATCTGCTGCTCGCCTCCCGACAACCTGGTGCCGGGGCTGTTGCGCCGCATCTTCAGGTTGGGGAAGAGGTCGAAAATCTCCTCCACGCTCATGCCACCCTCGGCCACGACCGGCGGCAGGATCAGGTTCTCGTCCACCGTCAGCGTGGCGAAGATGCCGCGCTCCTCGGGCACGAAGCCGATGCCCGCATGCGCCGTGCGGTGCAACGGCAGGTGCATCAGGTCGCGACCGTCGAAGGTGATGGTGCCGGTGCGCTTGCGGATCAGCCCCATGATGGCGCGCAGCGTCGTGGTCTTGCCGACGCCGTTGCGGCCCAGCAGCGTCACCGTCTCACCCCGGCATACGTCCAGATCGACACCGTGCAGGGCGTGGCTTTCGCCATACCAGGCGTTGAGGCCGCGCACGGCAAGCAGGGGCACCGGCGCATCGCCCATTACGCGTCCTCCGTGCCCATATAGGCGACCCTCACGCGCTCGTCCGAGCTGATCGTCCGATAGTCGCCGGCGGCCAGTATCTCGCCGCGCTGCAGCACCGTGATCCAGTCGCAGAGATCGGCCACCACCGGCAGATTGTGCTCCACCATCAGCACGGCCCGGTCGCGCGCGACCGCACGGATGATGCCGGAAACCGTTCCCACGTCCTCGTGCCCCATGCCGGCCATCGGCTCGTCCAGCAACAGCACCTTCGGGTCGAGCGCCAGGGTCGTGGCGATCTCCAGAACCCGCTTGCGGCCGTAGGAAAGGTCGCCGGCCAGCCGGTCGCGGGCATCGATCAGGCCGACGCTTTCCAGCAGCTCGTCGGCGCGCGGCGTGAGTCGGTCGAGCGCGGAGAGCGAGCGCCAGAATTGGGTGCTGAGCCCGCCCGGGCGCTGCAGGGCGACGCGCACATTGTCGAGCACGGTCAGATGCGGAAACACCGCCGAGATCTGGAAGGAGCGGACCAGCCCCATGCGGGCGACCCGCGCCGCCGGCGTGCGGGTGATGTCGCGGCCAAGCAGCTCGATCGTGCCGCTCGTCGGCTCCAGGAATTTGGTGAGAAGGTTGAAGACCGTCGTCTTGCCGGCCCCGTTGGGCCCGATCAGCGCATGGATCCTGCGATGATGCACATCGAAGTCGACATTGTTGACCGCGACGAAGCCGGCGAAGTCACGTCTCAGGCCACGGGCGCTAAGCACCGCCCGCGGCTCGGTTTCCTTCATCTCCGGCTCCCCGTTCACGGCGGCCTTCACAGTCACTTGACGAGCGGGCAACCGCTTTCAGCGGCCTTGATATAGGCCTGATCGCCGGGGATGGTGGCGAGATAGGTGTAGTAGTCCCAATCCCTCTTGCTCTCTTCCGGCTTCTTGACCTGGTAGAGATACATGTCATGCACCATGGAACCGTCGGCCTGGACCTTGCCGTTGGCGGTGAAGGCGTCGTTGACCGGCATTTCATGAAGCGCCTTGGCAACCGCCTCGGTCTCGTCGGTGCCGGCCTTGTCGATCGCCTTCAGATATTGCAGGACGGCCGAATAGGTGCCGGCCTGGATCATGTTGGGCATGCGGCCGGTGCGCTTGAAGAAGCGCTCGCCGAACTCGCGGCTCTTGTCGTCGCGGTCCCAGTAATAGCCTTCCGTCAGCACCACGCCCTGTGCGGCCTGGAGGCCGAGGCCATGCACCTCCGCCAGCGTGAACAGCAGCGCGGCAAGCCGCTGGCCGCCGGCGACGATGCCGAATTCCGCGGCCTGCTTGATCGAATTCGAGGTATCGAGGCCGGCATTGGCGAGGCCGACGATCTTGGCCCCGGACGACTGCGCCTGCAGCAGGAAGGACGAATAGTCGGTCGCGCCGAGCGGGTAGCGCACCTCGCCCAGCACCTTGCCGCCATGGGCCTTGACGAATTCGGCGGTCTGCTCTTCCAGCGAATAGCCGAAAGCATAGTCGACGGTGATGAAATACCAGGTGTCGCCGCCCTGCTCCACCAGCGCGCCGCCGGTGCCGACTGCCTGGCTATGCGTGTCATAGGCCCAGTGGAAACCGTAGGGCGAGCACTGCTTGCCGGTGAGATCGGTGGACGCCGCCCCGGTTACGATGTCGATCTTCTTTTTTTCGTTGGAGATGCCCTGCACGGCCAGCGCCACGGAAGACGTCGTCAGTTCCATGATGGCATCGACCTGTTCGGTATCGTACCATTGCCGCGCGATGTTGGAGGCGATGTCGGGCTTGTTCTGGTGGTCCGCGTCGATCACCTCGATCGGAGCGCCCTGCACCTTGCCGCCGAAATCCTCGACCGCCATCTTGGCCGCTTCCACCGACCACTTGCCGCCGAAATCGGCATAGACGCCGGACTGGTCGTTGAGGATGCCGATCTTGACCTTGCCGTCCGATATCCCGGCTGCAGATGCCGGGACTGTCATGGCTGCAAGGATCGCGGCGGATGCCAGATAGGATTTGCGCATTCTTAGGCCCTCCCTATGGCCGTGTTGCCTGTCCGTTACGGAATGCGCCCGTATCTTCACGCTGGCGCTCCCGGGAAGCGATGCACGACGGCAAGCGTGCAGGGACACGAAAGGCCAAAACCGTAACACCGGCCTTTTTCCGCGAAAACCGCTATTTTCGTCGAATAGAAGCTGGTGGGCGCCACGGCTTTTTCTTTGCGGGCGGCCGGTCGGGGACGTGCGCCAACCGCTCCGGGGCGGCAGGTTGCGTGCGTTCATGGGCACGCCGACAGGACGTTCCGGTTTCTTCACCGGACGACGAAATCCTGCGCCTGCGGTATTTTTCGAGCGGGAAAGTCCGCGCGCGCCAAAGCGCGCGGCTCCGGGGCGGGCGGCTCCGGCAGGGGATCCGTCAGAGATTGGAGGTCGGCGCGCCGACGTGTTTCTCGCGACGCCCGGCGGCCCGGTCGCCGCCGCCCTTCACGTGGCTTCCGACGGCTATGGCCTTGCTCTTCTTCGACGACCGCTCGCGCCGGTAGGGCAAGCCTGCGATCACCGTCGCTTCCATCGGGATCTGCGGCTTGCCATTCCTCGACGGCTCGATATCGGCCCGCGCCTTCCTTTCGGCCGACTGCGCTTCCGCCACGCTCGCCGCCGCCAGCGCCTCGCCGAGCTGCTGCTTCAGCGCCGCGATCTCGTCACCATCGGCCGCGTTCTTCCTGACGGCGGTATCGAGCTTGGCGCGCATGACCTCGGTCTCGGCCCTGAAGCGCTCGTTCGCCGCATGGTGACGATCCCTCAGTTCATCGAGATCGGCTTCCAGGGTCATGACGCGTTCCTGGGTTTCGGCCAGCCTCACCTGCGAGAGTTCGGATTGCTTTTGCAGGCGCCTGCACTCCTTTTCGGTATTCTCGTAGCGCGCGCGCAAATCCGCCATCTCGGACATCTCGGCCTTGCGAATGGCGGATACCTCATCGAGTTTCAGGCCGAGTTCGGAATTGCGCTGCTCCAGCCCCGCATGGCTGATCTGCTGGTTCACGCATTTCTGCCGGAGAAGCTCGTTTTCGCGCGTGAGGCGGTCGGCCGTGGTCGTCCTCGTTGCCAGTTGATAGATGAGCGACGTCTTTTCGGCCTCCGCTTCCGCCAGGGTTTCGCGCAAGTCGATCGCTTCGACCTGGGTCCGCCCGAGCGCGATCTTCACCTCCTCGAAATCCTTGATCAAAAGCTCGATCCGCCGCCGGTCGGCTTCGGAGGCGCTTTCCTGCTGGCTCAGCACATGCTTCGCCTGTTCCAATTGTTCCGACAGGTGGCGTCTTTCGGTCGAGAGCGCCAGGTTCGCGTCTTCGATGCCGTTTGCCCTAAGGACGCCCGTGCGCAGGCTGCCGACGAGGCGGTTTGCCGTTTCGTGCGCGGCGCCGATGGTGGCCATTGTCGCTTCCAGGACCTCAAGGCCCGCGGCAGCGTCGCGCATTTCGTTTTCGAATGCGGCCAGCGTCGCCAGACTGGCCTGGGTGGCGGAAGATTGCTTGTTGGCAGGCACGGCCGCCGGCGGATTTTCGGCACCGGCTCCGCCTTCCTGGCCGGGAACGTCGCCCGAGGGTTCCGGCGGCCCCTCGGCTCCGGCCAGTGCGAGCGCCTCCTCCAGTTCGTCTTCGAAGCCGGGGATATCCATTTCCGCCGTCTCGGAAATCGTCTGGGATACCGGGGCTTTGGACTTCGAGATGCCGAACATGAGGCTGCCTCCACTCCGCCGACCGTCATCGGACGCTACACACCTGTCGACCTATTCTGTTGTGTAAAGTATGCGGCCGCCTGCCGACAGGGGCGGCATTGCCCGATCGCCTCGACTTTATGGGGTACGCAGCGCAATCTATTTGTATGAAGCGCAAAACTGTTTGCGAGCGCCACGGAAATACCGGGCTCGCTTTTGGCAAACTTGGAGATGAGCTGCTCCGTCAGCCGGCCGCCCTTGCCGCCATGCCCGCTTCGGTCAGGCAGAGATCCAGCTTTTCGAGCATCATGTCGATATCGTCGGCTTCGACGGTAAGGGGCGGGCGGATCTTCAGCACGTTGTCGGCCGGCCCTTCCCGGCCGATCAGGATGCGCATTTCGCGCAGCCGGTTCATGACATAGTCCGCAGCCAGGGTCGCGGGCGCGCGGCTGTCGCGATCGGTGACCAGATCGACGCCGACAAACAGGCCGAAGCCGCGCACGTCGCCTACCAGCGCGTGCTTGTCCGCCAGCGCGTGCAATCCGGCGAAGAGACGCTCGCCCATGGCTTTCGCATTGGCCTGGAGACCTTCGTCCTCGACGATGTCGAGCACTTCGGCGGCGATCCGGCACGACAGGTTGGAGCCGCCGAAGGTCGAGAAATATTCCGGTCCCTCGGCGAAGCGCTCTGCGATGGCGCGTGTGGTGATGACGGCGCCGACGGGATGGCCGTTGCCCAGCGGCTTGCCAAGCACCACGATGTCGGGACGCACGCCTTGCTGTTCGAAGCCGAAATAGAAATCGCCGAGGCGGCCGAGCCCCGTCTGCACCTCGTCGGCGATGCAGATGCCGCCGGCCGCGCGGATGCGCGCGTAGACCTGCGCCAGATAGCCGGGAGGCGGGATGATCTGGCCGCCGACGCTGGGAAAGGTTTCGGCGATGAAGCCGGCCAGCCTGCCGCCGCGCTCCTCGATCGCCGCCAGCGCCTCATCGACCTGTCCGGCATAGCGCTGCGCCCTGTCGGCATCGGACCGGCGGAAGCGGCCGCGATAATCGTCGGCCACGTCGACCAGATGCACCCAGGGCTTGCGGCCGCCCATGCCCGGCTTGTTGAACTTGTAGGCCGAAATGTCGATCGCACCGGTCGTGTTGCCGTGATAGCCGTGATCCGGCGTGACGATGTCGTAGCCGCCGCTGGCCGCGCGCGCCAGCCGCAGCGCCAGTTCGTTGGCCTCCGAACCGGAGTTGACGAAGAAGCAGACCTCGAGTTCCTGCGGCAGCCTGGCAGTGAGGCGCTGGGCGAGCGCCACCTGCGAGGGATGGAGATAGCGCGTGTTCGCGTTCATGCGGGCAAGCTGATCCGCCGCCACGGTACGGATGCGCGGATGCGCATGCCCGACATGCGGGACGTTGTTGTAGGCGTCCAGATAAGGCCTGCCCATCTCGTCGAAGAGATGGTGCCGCCAGCCACGCAGGAAGGTCACCGGGCGCCGGTAGCTGAGCCTGAGATTGGGCCCGAAGCGCGCCTGGCGTTGCGCCAGCAGCGCGCCTGTGTCGAGCGGCCGGCAGGCCACCCTGCCGTCGGGCAGGTTCAGCAGTGCTGCCGGATTGGGGCAGAGTGCCTGCCAGAGCGTCCAGGCGTCAGGATCGGCGACGCCCGGCCAGTCATGGCCCATGCCTTCCAGCGTCAGCGCCAACTGGAAATGCAGGTGTGGCTGCCAGCCGCCATTTTCCTGCGGCCGCCCCAGAGACGCGAAGGCAGCGCCTGCCGCCACCTCGTCGCCGACCCGCAGGCTTGCGCACACGGCCGGGTCGAGATGGCCATAAAGCGTATGGAAGGCGTCGCCTTCGTCCGTGCCGTGCTCGAGGATGACGACGCCGCCATAGTCGAGCGGGTCCGCGCGGTTCTCGATCATGGCCACGCGGCCGGCCAGCGGCGCATGCACCGCCCTTCCGGCGGGTGCGAAGATGTCGACGCCCATATGCACGGTGCGGCGGTTCGAGGCGCGCCACGGGCCCTTGGCGAAGGCGCTGCCGGTATAGATCAGGCGCGGCTCGCCGTACCGCCCCAGGCACAGCCTGTCGTCCGGATAACCGGTCAGACGCCGGGCTTCGTCCGGGAGCAGATGAAACGGGTTTTCCGGCACGATGCCGGTTTCGACCGACAGGTCGGCCACATCCGCGCCCTCTAGCCCGGCTTCGATCACCGGAGCGAAGCTTCCCCGCCTGCGGTCGAGCCATGCCCGCACCCGGTCGGCGCCCTCGCAGACCGGCAGGCCGCAGGCAACGCGCAGCTCTGCCCGCACCAGCCCCGCGTCGATCGTGTGGTTTTCCAGAAGCCGCCAGGCCGGGGCCTGCGAGATGGTGACATAGGCATCGCCGGGCCGGCCGGCCGCCTCGATCGTGGAATTGACCACGCTGACGGCCAGCCGCATGCGCAGGAGCGGCCAGACCAGATCGACCTCCGCCGCGACCAGCGGGCTTACGCCATGATAGCCGGCCGTCAAGGCCGCGAGTGCGCCCGTCGGTGCCTCGTGATCCAGGAGCGCGTAGGCGCCCAGGATCGCAAGCTCGCACACGCGCGGCCCGACCGTCATGTCGCCGAAATCGATCAGTCCGCTGATGCGGGCCGGCCCGGTCAGGCTGGGCACGACCAGGATGTTGAAATCGTTGAGGTCGTTGTGGAGCGACTGGACCGGAAGAGCGCGCAGCGCCGGAAGCACTGCCTCGTAGTCGGCGATGACGGCTTCGACCAGACGACGGCGCGCGCCATCGCCGAGCACGTCGAGATGCGCGCCGATCCAGCCGGCTTTGGTCAAATCCCATTTCGAGGCATCGGTGGCCGGCATCTGCTCGAAGCCGGCGAGCGCGCGATCGAGGCGCCCCGCCAGCGCGCCAAGCTGAAAGAGCAGGTCGAGCGGCTGCGGCCCCGCCTCGCCCATCGCGATGCCCTGGAGCGCACGCTGCGCCCAGACCACCCGGCGGTGACCGCATTGGTCGAGCGCGTACTGCCAGACGCGGCCATCGGCCGTCGGCAGCACTTCGGGCAATGGCAGCCCGGCGTCTGCGGCACGCGCCCAGGCGATGGCCGCGCACTGCCGCTCGACGAAGCCGGAACCGCCATGCCTGCGCATCGCCTTCAGGATGACGTCGCCGTCGCTGCCCGCGGCGCGGAAGTTCAGGTCGTGCTCGCCGCCGAGTTGCCGCAAGGGGCCGTCGATCCCGAACCGCCCGGCGATGGCGCTCAACCAGTCATCTTGCATCTTGAAACTCCTGGACTTCTTCTCGAGCCGAGCGGGCAGGCGCGCACTATTCCAGTTTCCGCGCGGGCGGTGCTATCCCCCCAGGGGAGGATGGCGGCGTCGCTTCGCGGCACTGCGCCGGCTACCGGCGCGTCAATGCGCGGCCACCTGTCCGTCGCCATTTGGCTCCGCTGGGGTTTCCGGTTTCTGCAGCGACATGAGAAAGAGCGAGAACAGCTCCTGCTGGGTGGACAGGCCGAGCTTGGCGTAAAGGTTCTGGCGGTGGGTCTTCACCGTGGTGATGGAGATGCCGAGATTGCGACCGATCGATTCGCTCGAATGGCCCTTGAGGATCATATGGGCGACCTCGCGCTCGCGGGGGCTGAGCTTGCCCTTGCCGAAGTCGCCGAGCAGCAGGTCGAATGTCTGCGAGCGCGTGTCGCGCCTGCTGTCCTTCCTGCGATATTGCCATATGCGCCGGTAGATCGCGCCGATCAGCGGCTCTACAATCCGCAGGCGGGCGCAGTCGGCATCGCTGAAGCCACCCAGGCTTGCCTGCCGATAGAGGCTGATTTCGGCCAGTTCGTCATTTGGCAGCTCGATGACGACCACCAGTTCCTCCATGCCGGCCGGCCAGCCATGGGTGCGGTAACCGAGCTCCTCGTCCGCCTGCTGCTGCACCTTGAAATGGCGATAGTGGCCGGATGAGAAATAATTGTCCGGCGCCAGTTCGCGCAGCCGGTAAACCCCGCCCTCCAGCCCGGCGAGATAGGCGTTATAGACGGGATTGAGCAGGTAGGTGCTTTCTATGTAAAGCTCCAGCGCCCGCTTTCCCTTGCGGTCGGCGAAGGTGTCGGCGACATAGACTGGCGTGGAGCCTCGCCGGTAGACCACCGACATGGCGAGCTTGAAGGGCAAGATGCGCGCGACCGCGTCGAACAGCGTGTAGGGGCTGCCGGCGCGGTCCGGCCGGTCGATCGCACGCGAGGCATCCGCGCTGAAGGCGGCGATGCTTTCTGCCAGATCCTCCGAACTCAAAGCATTCCGGCCCGAAAATCCATCCGCCGCACGCGTCTCGACCGTCGCGGCAAAGCCCATTTCGGCGCTGCCTACGCCTTGCCGACGATCTCGGTCAAAGCAAGGAGGGCGCGCGCGATCTCGTCTGTCGTATTGTAGTGCGCGATGCCGAGCCTGACAACGCCTTCGCCCTCGTCGAGGCCAAGGTGGCGGGCCGGCTCAAACGCGTAGTTGTGCCCGGACCAGGCATAGATCCCCCTCTCGGCCAGGGCCTCGGCGATGGCATGGGTGGACAGGCTTGCGTGGGTGAAGGAAACCGTCGGCACCCGATGAGCGAAGGCGGCCGGATCGGTGATGCCGTGGATGCGCACGCCCGGGAGCGCCGCCAGACCTTCGATCAGTTGTCGCGTCAGCGCGTTCTCATAGGCTTCGAAGCTGCGATAGGCCCCGGCGAGCTTTTCGCGCCGCGTGCCGCCGTGGCCGTTGGCCTCGCCTAGCCATTCGAGATAGTCCACGGTCGCGGCGAGGCCGGCGAGAAGCTCGGTCTGCGGCGTGCCCGTCTCGAAGCGTTCCGGCAAGGCATCGCTGGCGCAGCGCAACTTGTAGGGCTCCAGGTCGGCCAGCAAGGGTTCGCGCCCCCACACCATGCCCAGATGAGGGCCGAAGAACTTGTAGGACGAGCAGGCCAGGAAATCGCAGCCGAGCGCCTGCACGTCGGGCAAGCGATGCGGCACCAGTTGGACGGCATCGACATAGACCAGCGCACCGGCCTTTGCCGCAAGGCCGGCGAGCGCGGCGACATCGTTGACCGAACCGGTCATGTTGCTGGAATAGTTGAGCGCGAGCAGCTTGGTGCGCCCACTCAAAAGCGGCTCCAGATCCCGCGGCTCGATGCGCCAGCTCTCGCGGTCGAAGGGCAGCCATTTCACCGTGAGGCCGAGGTCGCGCGCCAGCAGCAACCAGGGCGAGACGTTGCCCTCATGGTCCATGCGGGTGACGATGATCTCGTCGCCGGGCCTGAAGTTCCTGCCGATCGAGCGGGACAGGTGCAAGGTCAGCGTGGTCATATTCTGGGCGATGACGATCTCGCGCTCCGATGCTGCGCCGAGCAGGGCGGCCGCCGCGCGATGCGCCTCCAGCCAGATGGCTTCCGCGCGCCTGGAGCCTTCGAAGAAGCCGCCGAGGTTGCTGCTGGCGCGGGCCATGGCGTCGGCCACGGCATCGATCACCTGCTGCGGCACCAGCGTGCCGGCCGGATTGTCGAGATAGACCGGCAAGTCACCGGCGCCCGACAGCGCCGGGAACCGGCTGCGCACGGCACCGATCGGGAACGTCAGGGACGGATCATGCTTGCTCATGGGTGTAGCCTCGGGTCTGGAGCGGCGGCCTGCTTGCACGCTTCCATCTGCTTAGCCCATCCGGCCGCCGCCGCGCCATCATCCCGAAGGGGGATGTGAATGCGACGTTCCCCTCGGACCGGTCTTGACTCCTGCTCATGCAACCGCTTTCATGAAAGCGGTTGCAGAACTGATGGAACCAGATGCCGGGACGCAAGCGCGACAAGTCGTTTTCATTGCCGACGATCAGCCAGGTTGCCGCCGAGGCGCAGGTGTCGGCGGCGACGGTTTCACGCGCCTTCAGCCATCCGGAACTTCTCAACCGCAAAACCGTCGAACTCGTCCGCTCGGTGGCCAAACGCCTCGGCTATGTCCCCAACCATGCGGCCAGGGCCCTGAGCACAGGCCGGGCCGGAAATATCGCGCTCATCGTTCCCGACATCACAAACCCCTTCTTTGCCGCGCTGATGCGCGGCGGACAGGCGGCGGCACGGGAAAGAGGCTACGCCACCTTCATCGGCGATTCCGACGAAACGCCGGAACTGGAGGACATGCTGCTCACCAAGCTTTCCGCCCAGGTCGAAGGCTTCATCATCGCCTCTTCCCGCCTGCGCGGCAGCCGCATCACCGAACTGGCCCACAGACGACCCTGCGTGCTCGTCAATCGCGACATTCCCAACCTGCCGCGGCTTCTGGTCGACAGCGGACCGAGCTATTCGCAGGCGGTCGAGCATCTGGCTTCGCTCGGCCACCGCTCGATCGCCTATATAGCGGGTCCGTCTTTTTCATGGTCCGACCGCCAGCGCTACGGCGCCGTGACGAAGACCGCCTCAGCACTTGGGATCAAGATCGTGCGGGTGCCGACCTCGCGCCCGAGCTTCGAAGCCGGCCAGGCCTGCGTCGATGAGCTTCTGCGCACCCAGGCCAGCGCCGCGCTCGCCTTCGACGACGTGATGGCGCAGGGCATCATGGCCGGGCTGGGCGCGCGGGGGTTGAGCGTGCCCCACGACCTCAGCATCGTCGGCTGCGACGGCATTCTGGCGCCGACGCTCTATCCGCCGCTGACCTCGATCGAGACTCATTGCGCGCAGGCCGGCAAGCAGGCCGTCGAAATCCTTCTTGCCGCCCTGGAAGGCGGCAATCTCCCGAGCCGGCGCATCAGCCTCGCCACCGAACTCGTCGTGCGGGCAACGACAGCACCGCCGCCCGATGGCCTTCCGGCATCGGCGCCGGGCAAAAGCCGGCGGCCCGGACATATCCGCACTGCAACCACGCTGGAGTAGACATGTTGCAAATTCACGTCGAACCCGACAAGACCGCACTGGGCGAGACCGCAGCCAGGCTTGGCGCCGAAGCGATCCGCGCAGCCCTCGCAGAGCGCGGGCATGCCAACATCGTCGTGGCCACCGGCGCGAGCCAGTTCGAGATGCTTGCCGCGCTGGTGCGGCAGGAAGGCATCGACTGGTCGCGCGTGACGGGCTTCCACCTCGACGAATATGTCTCGATGGCACAGACCCACCCGGCAAGCTTCCGGCGTTACCTCAAGGAGCGTTTCCTGACGCAGCTTCCCGGTCTCGGGGCCTTCCATTTCATCGAAGGCGATGCCCCCGATACGGCCAGGGAACTGGATCGCATCAATGCGCTGATCGCCCGCCATCCCATCGATGTGGTTTTTGCCGGCATAGGCGAGAATGCGCATCTGGCGTTCAACGACCCGCCGGCCGATTTCGAGACCGCAGCGCCGTTTCACCTGGTGCGACTGGACGAGCGATGCCGCCGCCAGCAGTTCGGCGAAGGCTGGTTTCCGACGCTCGACGACGTGCCGCACGAAGCGATCTCGATGACCATCGGTCAGATCCTGAAGGCTGGCCTCGTCGTCCTGGCCGTGCCCGACAGCCGCAAGGCCGAGGCCGTGCGGGATACGATCGAGGGGCCGGTCACGCCGATGGTGCCGGCCAGCATCCTGCGCAGGCATCCGAACTGCCACCTCTATCTCGACCCGCAATCGGCGGCGCTGCTGCGCGACACGCCGCAGGCGGTGGGGGAATAAACAAGCAACCGTGCAATGGGAGGAGAAAAAATGACGACACGACGCAACACCCTGAAGGCCGTGCTGGCCGCCGGCATCGCCGCCTTGGCGATGCCGGTTCTGGCGCAGGCCAAGGATTTTCCAAAGCCCAAGGAGCCTCTCGTCATCAACGTGGTGGACGTGGCGGGCGACCTGCAATTGAGCCAGCCGGCGCTGGAGAAGTTCGCCGCGACCCATCCGGACCTGGTCTCCAAATTCGTCTTCACGCAAGCCCCGGCACCGGAACTGGCCGCGAAGCTGAAGGCCCAACAGGCGGCGGGCCGCCTCGATATCGATTTCGTGCTGACCGGCAACGATGCGCTGGCAGCCGGCATCGAACAAGGGCTGTGGACGCAGATCCTGCCGGATTATGAGGACATGTTTCCCAATCTGGAGGAACTCTACCTGCCCGGCGCCTACGACATGCAGAAAATGGCCAGGGGCCAGGGCTTCGTCGATAGCTGGTATCCCTCGGGGCCGCTGCTCGAATATGCACCGGACCGCGTAAAGGATATGCCCGACACCGCCGAGGCATTGCTCGAATGGTGCAAGGCCAATCCCGGCAAGTTCATGTATGCACGACCGGCCAATTCGGGCCCGGGACGCACCTTCGTGATGGGGCTTCCCTATCTGCTCGGCGACAAGGACCCGCAGGATCCGATCAATGGCTGGGACAAGACCTGGGCCTATCTCAAGGAACTCAACAGTTGCATCGACTACTATCCGTCGGGCACGACCGTGACCATGAAGGAACTGGGCAACGGCACGCGCGACATCATCGCCACCACAACCGGCTGGGACATCAACCCGCGCTATCTCGGCATCGTGCCGGAAGAGTACAAGGTGGCGACGCTGAAGGGTTTTCACTGGGTCAGCGATGCCAATTACGTCGCGGTTCCCAAGGGTGTGTCGGAGGAAAAGCTCGGCGTTCTGCTGCAGTTGATCGCCTTCATTCTGGAGCCCGAACAGCAGGCCTTCATGTATGACCATGGCTACATGTACCCCGGCCCGTCGATCAAGGGCGTGCCGCTGGAGATGGCGCCGCAGGAAAGCCAGGACACGATCAATCGTTACGGCCGGCCCGAATATGCGGCCATGATCGCCGACAACCCGATCGACCCGCCGCTCGATGCCAAGCCGCTGGTCGCCATGTTCGACAAATGGGACCGCGAGATCGGCGGCTCGAAGCCGGCTCAATAAACCCGGCGGCTCAACGAACCGCCTCCCCGTTCTGGGCGAGGCCAAAGCACAACAACAGCGGCCGGCATTCCTTGCCGGCCGCTTTGCTATCGAGGCGTAGCGGCATATATGCAGCGGCTCCGCTGCGAACCTGCGGTTTGCGGCGGACCTGTCATCGGCATGTCACGACTTGCTGGTGAAACGCGCGCCATGACACATCTTCGCCCGCATGATTCCGATCCGGTCGTCCGCCCGCTGCGCTGCCGCAGCCTGTTCATCTCCGACCTGCACCTCGGCACCAGGGGCGCGAAGGCCGAAGCCCTGCTGGAATTCCTGCGCGCGCACGAGGCCGATACGATCTATCTCGTCGGCGACATCGTCGACGGCTGGCGGCTGCGCTCGTCGTGGTACTGGCCGCAATCGCACAACGACGTCGTCCAGAAGCTGCTGCGCAGAGCGCGCAAGGGAGCGCGCATCGTCTACGTGCCCGGCAACCACGACGAGTTCCTGCGCGAGTTCTGCGACACGCATTTCGGCGCCATAGAGGTGCGCGACAGCATCGTGCACGAGGCGGCCGACGGGCGGCGCTATCTGATCATCCATGGCGACGCCTTCGACATGGTGGTGCGCAACGCGCGCTGGCTCGCCTTTCTCGGCGACTGGGCCTATGTGATCGCGCTGGCGCTTTCCACCCACATCAGCGCGGTGCGGCGGCGCATGGGCTTTCCCTACTGGTCGCTGTCGGCCTGGGCCAAGGCCAAGGTCAAGAACGCGGTCAACTATATCGGCCGCTTCGAGGAGACGCTTGCCGCGGAAGCCGCGCGCCAGGGCGTGGACGGTGTCATCTGCGGCCACATCCACACCGCCGCCATCCGCGACTTCGGCGCCTTCCGCTACATCAATACCGGCGACTGGGTGGAAAGCTGCACCGCGGTCGTCGAGCACACGGACGGCCGCATGGAGCTGATCCGCTGGCAAGCCTTCAGCGCCGCGCTCAATGGCGGCCGGAACCCGGCCGTGCCACTGGCCACGCGCCGCGCAGCCTGAGGCGGAAGCCGTGCGGCTGCTTGTGGTGACCGATGCCTGGAAGCCGCAGGTGAACGGCGTGGTCCACACACTTGAAAAGCTCGCCGAGTCGCTGGCGGCGACAGGCGTGACGGCCGAGTTCCTGACCCCGCAAGGCTTCCGCACCTTGCCGCTGCCCGGCTACGGCGAGATTCGCCTGGCTGTCGCCACACCGGGCTCCGTGGCGCGTCAAATCATGCAGGCGAGCCCCGACCACATCCACATCGCGACGGAGGGTCCGCTCGGCCTGCTGGCCCGGCGTTTCTGCCTGCGTCGAGGCCAGCCCTTCACGACCGGTTACCACACGCGCTTTCCCGAATTCCTGCGCGCGCGCCTGCCGATACCGGAAGACTGGAGCTACGGCTGGCTGCGCCGTTTCCACAATGCCGGCAACGGCACGCTGGTCGCCACACCTTCCCTTGTCCGGGAACTCGAAGCACGCGGTTTCACCAATCTCCGGCTTTGGTCGCGCGGGGTGGACATGGCCCTGTTCAACCCGGCCCGGCACACCGAACTCGGCCTGCCCGGCCCGATATTCCTGTGCGTGGGTCGGGTGGCGGTGGAAAAGAACCTGCCTGCCTTCCTCGACCTGGACCTGCCCGGCACCAAGCTGGTGGTGGGCGACGGGCCGGAACTGCCCCGCCTGAAGGCGCGCTATCCGCATGCCGTCTTCATGGGTACGCGCAGGGGCGAGGAGTTGGCCGCGATCTATGCCTCGGCCGACGTGTTCGTCTTTCCCAGCCGCACCGACACGTTCGGCAATGTGATCCTGGAAGCGCTGGCAAGCGGCACGCCGGTGGCGGCCTTTCCCGTCACCGGCCCGCTCGACATCGTCGGCGACGGCGAAGGCGGCGTCCTTTCGCAAGACCTCGGCCAGGCCGCGCTCGCCGCGCTTTCGGTTCCGCGCGAAGCGGCGGTGGCCAAGGCCGGGCACTACGACTGGCAGGCATGCGCACGCCAGTTCCTCGACCATGTCCACGCCGCCCACCACACCGATGCAGGAGAAAAGGCCGCATGAGCACGTCGCTCGCATCCACAGGCACAAATCCCGGCCGCAGGCTTCGCGAGGCCGTCCGCCGCCATTCCTCCCTTTCGGCGGCGGGTCTTTCGGAGCATGTCTTCGCCGGCCTCTTCCGCAAGCTCGTCTACGCGCAGATCTGGGAAGATCCGGACGTCGACATGGAGGCGCTGGCGATCGCGTCGGGCCACACCATCGTCGCCATCGCCTCGGGCGGTTGCAACGCGCTCTCCTATCTGGTCGCCGACCCGGGCCGGGTCGAGACCGTCGACCTCAACCCCGCCCATATCGCCTTCAACCGGCTGAAGCTGACGGCGCTGCAGGCGCTGCCCGACCACGAGGCGTTTCACCGCTTCTACGGCCGGGCCGACGACGCGCGCAACATCGAAGCCTACAGGCGCCATGTCCGCCCCGCTCTCGATGCCGACACGCGGGCTTATTGGGAGGGGCGCACGCTTTGGGGCCGCCGGCGCATCTCCATGTTCCGCCGCCATCTCTACCGGCACGGCCTGCTCGGCCATTTCATCGGCTGGGGCCATCGCGTGGCGCGCCTCTACGGGGTCGACCCGCGCGATCTGCTCAAGACGGGGTCGATCGAGGAGCAGCGCCGGTTCTTCGACGAATCCATCGCGCCGCTGTTCGAGAAGCGGCTGGTGCGCTGGGCCACGAACCGCAAGGCCTCGCTGTTCGGGCTCGGCATTCCGCCGCAGCAATATGAGGCGCTGGCGGGCGCCGACGGCCGGCACAAGAGCATGGCGGGCGTGCTGCGCGGCCGGCTGGAGAAGCTGGCCTGCGGGTTTCCCCTTTCGGAGAACTACTTTGCCTGGCAAGCCTTCGGGCGCGGCTACGGCAGCGAACCGCACGCGCCGCTGCCGCCCTATCTGTTGAAGCGCAACTACGAGGCGGTGCGGGCGCGCGCCGGCCGCGTCTCGATCGAGAACATCTCCATCACCGAATTGCTGGCCGCCAAGCCGGCGCAATCCGTCGACCGCGTCGTGCTGCTCGACGCACAGGACTGGATGTCGGATTCCCAGCTCAACGCGCTATGGCGCGAGATCACGCGCGCAGCCGCACCCGGCGCACGCGTCATCTTCCGCACGGCAGGCGAGGAAAATCTGCTGACGGGACGGGTGGACGAAACCCTTCTTTCCCGCTGGGACTATCGGCAGGAGGAGTCGCGCGCGCTGCATGGGCGCGACCGTTCGTCGATCTATGGCGGCTTCCATCTCATGGTGCTGCGGGAATTGCCGCAATGACGGATACGCTCGACCACGGCGCGCTGATGGATCGGGTCTATCGGCTCCAGCGCCGCTTCGGTTTTTACGACGCCACCCGCAAATACTATCTGCTGGCACGCGACCCGATGATCGCAGGGCTGCGGCCCCCGCCCGGCGGCACGGTGCTGGAAATCGGCTGCGGCACAGGCCGCAATCTCGTCCATGCCGCGCGGCACCATCCGCAGGTCCGCTTCCACGGCATCGACATCTCGCGCGAGATGCTGTCGGCGGCGGGCGCCACGGTGGCCCGCTCCGGCCTGCAGAACAGGATAAGGCTGGCGCTGGCCGACGCGGCAGCCTTCGACCCGGCAAAGACCTTCGGCAGCGCCGGCTACGACCGCATCTTCGTTTCCTATGCGGTGTCGATGATCCCCCAATGGCGCATGGTCGTGGCCGATGCCGCGCGCCGGCTCCTGCCCGGCGGCGAGTTGCATGTCGCCGACTTCGGCGACATGGCCGGCTTCCCCTCATGGTTCAAGACTTCCATGCATGCCTGGCTGCGCTGGCATCACGTCACGCCGCGGCCGGACCTGTTCGAGGCCGCCGCGGAAATCGCCGCATCGCTTTCCGGCGCGAGCCAGGCGCATCGGCTGCACCGCGACTTTTCCTGGATCGCCATCGTCCGAAAGCCCGCCGCGTAGCCGCGGGCTCGCCCACGCGAACCACAAGCTGCGACGGTGCTCCGACAAGGAGCCTGACCAGCATTTCATCCTTGCCCATCGGCCAGAGCCGCTGCACGGCCAGGCCAGACGGCGGACGAGGCAGGTTCCCGTCAGCGCCGTGCCAGGAGCGACGCTCAATCGACAGACCGGCAAATGGCCGCTAGACCGGAGGTCGGACGACGGATGACAACGTCCGCACGAGTTAGGGGATTGCATTCGCTAGGCGAAATATTATTCAATTGAATATGGCGCGAAGCAAGCCGGCGCCCGATTCTCGCCTGGGAGGATATTTCCCGGCTAACAGGAAAGACACCGGAACCGCATGGACGAGGAAAAGAGCGGCGAATATGTCGAGGCGCTGGCGCGCGGGCTGGCCGTGATCGAAGCCTTCGACGACCAGACCCCGGAAATGACGCTGACGGAACTGGCGCGCAAGGTGGACATGTCGCCCGCCACGGTTCGGCGCAACCTGCACACGCTGGAAGCACTGGGCTTCGTGCGGCGCAACAACAAGCATTTCCTGCTGGCGCCGCGCATCCTGACGCTCGGCTCGGCCTATCTCAAGGCCGTGCGCGTCGACGAGGCGATCATGCCCGAACTCTATCGCATAACGGCGCTGTTCGGCGATGCGGCCAATGTCGGCGTGCTCGACGGGCCGAACGTGCTCTACATCGCGCATCTTTCGGAGGCGCGCGCGGCCCGCCGCATGGCCAGCGTCGGCGTGACCTACCCTGCCTATGCGACTTCCATGGGACGCGTGCTGCTGGCCTGCCTGCCGGCCGAGGAGATCGAGAACTATTTCCGCAACGCCGAGTTGCGTCAGCTCACCGACGTGACCGTCACCGACACGAAGGCGCTGCGTGCCATCCTGGGCGAGGTGCGGACGAACGGCTATTCGATCACCGTCGACCAGCTCGACTACGGCATCACCGCGCTGGCGGTTCCGATCAAGGACAGCACCGGCAGGGTGGTCGCAGCCGTCAACACTTCAGGCTACTCGCCCCGCCTGAAGCCGGACGACCTTCTGGAGCAGCGGCTGGCCGAAATGCAGATCGCCGCCGCGCGCATCTCCAACCTGCTGATGCGCTTTCCGGCCCTGCTGCACTCGCTCATCCCTCACTGATCCTTTTTTCTTCCCTTGCGGCTTCCTGCGCTTCGGCCTCCGTCGAGCGCGAAAAACCGTTCCCATGGGCGGGCAGAATTTGCGAAAGCGCCGCGGCGGGCGCTTGACAAGCTGAACGCTCAACGTTCATACTACGAAAATAAATTCGCTGAGCGAATTATTAAGAACAAAAAAGGCTGTGGCTTCCGGAATATCGACCCCGGATCGCGACAGCGGGCACGGTCAGGAGGAGGACCTGCGGTGAGGAGTTTGCGCGTGGCCGTGCTGGTTGGCAGCGCGAGGCCCGGTTCCCTGAACCGGAGCCTGGCGAAGGCCCTGACGGGCCTGGCCGACGCCGAGTTCTCCTTCGTCTTTTCCCGCCTCGACGACCTGCCTCTGTTCGACCAGGACGTTCTGGCGGCCGGCTTCCCGCCCACGGTCGCCCGCTTCCACGGCGAAATCGACGCGGCCCATGGCGTGCTCATCGTCACCCCGGAACACAACCGCTCGATCACCGCCATGCTGAAGAACGCGCTGGACTGGCTGTCGCGGCCGGCCGGCGCCAATGCCTGGACGGGCAAGCCGGTGGCGATCGCCGGCGCATCCGCCGGGCGGCTGGGCACGGTCGCGGCGCAGCAGCATCTGCGCGCCATACTGGGCTATCTCGACATGCCGACCATGGGCCAGCCGGAAGTCTATCTCTCCCTCACGCCCGGCCTCATCTCGCCGGAAGGCGAGATCGCCGACGAGGGCACCAAAGCCTTCCTGCAGGGCTACATGCAGAAGTTCCATCGATGGATCGCACGTCACAGCGACGCCGGCGCCCCGGCGCGCGCGTGACGGAAGGAAAAGAGAAGAAGCATGAAAATCGGCAAGCAGGATGCTCCTTTCCAGGCCATCTGCACCTCGAACCCCGAAACCATCATCGTGCGCGGCCATGACCTGGCCGAGGAGTTGATGGGATCGATCTCGTTCACGGACCACATCTGGCTGCTGATTGCCGGCGCCATGCCGACCGACGCGCAGCGCCGCATGCTGGACGCCACGCTGGTGGCGATCGCCGAGCACGGCCTGGTGCCGAGCGTGCAGGCGGCGCGCATGACCCTGGCCGCCGCGCCGGAGGCGCTGCAGGGCGCCGTGGCGGCTGGGCTGCTCGGCTGCGGCTCGGTCATCCTCGGCGCCTCGGAAGCGGCCGGCCGGCTGCTTCAGGAGATCGTCGACGAAGAGGCAGCCTCGCAGGCCGGCATGGATGCGGCGGCAACCACCGTCGTCACGCGCTACCGCGCCGAAAGACGCGCCATTCCCGGCTTCGGCCATCCGCTGCACAAGGGCCGCGACCCGCGCGCCGAAAGGCTGGTGGCGATTGCGGGCGGGCTGGGCATCGCCGGCATCTACACGCAGGCGGCGCAGGCGGTGGAACGCTGCGTGCCAGGCATCGTCGGCAAGCCTCTGATGATGAACGTGTCGGGGGCCATTCCCTGCACGCTGCTGGATGCCGGCTTCCCGCTCAAGGCGCTCAAGGGCGTGCCGCTGCTTGCCCGCACCGCCAGCCTCGTGGCGCACCTGCTGGAAGAGCAGACGCGCTCCATCGGCTTCATCCTGTCGCGTGGCGCGGCCGAGACCATAAGCTATGACGGACCGGCGCCTGCTGGCTTCGTTCCCAACGAGAACTGAAGAGCCGGGACATTCCATGACACGGGTACTTGACGGAATCCGCATCGTCGAACAGGGCACTTTCATCACCGGACCGTGCGCGGCCATGATGCTGGCCGATCTCGGCGCCGACGTCATCAAAGTCGAGGCCAAGGGCAACGGCGACCCCTACAGAAGCTTCAGGAAGGGCTTCTACAGCGCGCATTTCCAAGCCTACAACCGCAACAAGCGCGCTATCGGGCTGGACCTGAAGGACAGGGCCGACCGCGACGTGTTCTACGCGCTGGTGGCGCAATCGGACGTCTACATCCAGAATTTCCGGCCCGGGGCTGCGGCACGCATCGGCGCCGATTTCGACACGCTGATCGGCATCAACCCCAAGCTCGTCTACTGCTCGATCAGCGGATTCGGGCCGGACGGCCCCTATGCGCAGCGGCCGGTCTACGATTCGGTGGCGCAAGCCGTCAGCGGTTTCCTGAGCGTGGCCATCGACCCGCAGCAGCCGCGCTTCATCGGACCGGCGCTGGCCGATGCGATCACCGGCATCTATGCCTCGCTCGGCATCTCGGCCGCGCTTTTGGAGCGCGCCCGCACCGGCAGGGGCAAGCGTATCGACATTTCCATGCTGGAAGCCATGATGCATTTCGCGGTGGAGCCGTTCATGGGCTATTTCGCGCTGGGAGAAGAGCCCAGCGGCACCGACCGGCCACGGCTGGCGCAGGCCTACATCATGCGCTGCCGCGACGGCAAGCTGTTCGCCTTCCACCTGTCGTCGATCGACAAGTTCTGGACCGCGCTGGTGGAAGCGATCGAGGCTCCGCACCTGGCCGAGGACCCACGCTTTTCGACGCGGCTCGCCCGCATCGACAATTACGACGCCCTCAACGCCGCGCTCAACGCCATCTTCGCCACGCGCGACCGTTGGGAATGGAACGAGCGCTTCTCCGGCTTCGACGTGCCGTTCGCTCCGATCAATTCCATCGCCGACGCCGTGGCGGATCCGCAGGCGACACATATGGGCATGATCGTGCCGGTGGCGGGCCGCGTCGAGGGCGCGCAGCGTTCAGTGCGCCCGGCCCATGCCTTCGACGGGGTGCGCGCCAGCGAGGTCGGCGCCGCCCCGGTGCTCGATCAGCATGGCGCCGCGATCCGCGCCGCGCTGGCACGGGCCCCGGACGCCTGGCCGCGAAGGGAAGCAGAGATGGTGCCGTCCGCGCAGACGGCCTAGCCGGCGCGGCGCACACAGGGAGGAGACGAACATATGGCGAAACTGGCAGCGGTGCTCGCGACGACGCACCACCCGTTTTATCTCAAGGCCACCACCGCACCTGTCGAGCAGCAGATCCCGCAGGCGGCCGAGTGGAAGCGCAAGGTGGAAGCCTACCGGGAGACGCTGACGAAAGCCGAGCCGGAAATACTGGTGATGGTCGGAGCCGACCATTTCCACCAGTTCTTCCTGGACAACTACCCGCAGTTCCTGATCGGCAAGGCGCCGCGCTACGACGCCACCTTCTACAATGAGGAACGCGAATTCGGCATTCCGAAATACGTGCTGGAAGGCCATGAGGACCTGTCGCGCTTCATGCACAGGGGGCTGCTGGACCGCGGGTTCGACTTCGCCTTCTCCAACGAACTCAAGCTCGATCACTCCATCATCTGCCCCATCATCACCACCCGCCCGCAGGCCGATCTGCCGGTGGTGCCGATCTACACCAACATCTTCGCCCCGCCCCTGCCCTCGCCCAAGCGCTTCTGGGACCTCGGCCGCGCCATCCGCGAGATCATCGACGAATATCCGTCCGACAAGCGCATCGCGGCCATCGGCAGCGGGCACCTGTCGCTGGAACTGGGCGGGCCGCGCCAGTTCCGGGAAACCGGCCCCGACCCGGAATTCGACCGCCAGGCGATCGAGTGGCTCTCCACCGGCAACATCGAGGCCATCCTGGCCAACGTCACCCACGAGAGCATGGCCAGGAGCGGCAACGCCACGCACGGTTTCATGGACCTGATCCTGATGATGGGCATCGCCGGGCCCATTCCCGCGGCCTATTCCGACAGCCTCAGCCTTTTCCACACGATGGAAGCCTACATCACCTGGTATCCTGAAGGAGCGGCGCAATGAGCAGGTACTACGTCAACAAGTTCCTCTTCACCGTCGACCGCGATCCCGAACTGCTGCGCCGCTACAAGGACGACCCGCGCTCCCTGCTCGCCGCCTGGGAACAATCCATCGGGCCGCAGCTCAACAGCGTGGAATTCTCCACCGTCAACGGTTTTACCGACGCCGAGCGCGAGGCGCTCGTCAACCACGACATCGTAGCCCTGTTCGAGATGGGTGCGCACTTCTTCCTGTCGCTCACCATCTTCATCGCCATCTACGACGAGGACTGGACGGCAAGACACGGTCCCCTCTCCTTCCAGCGCGATTTCGCCAAGCGCCTGGCGCACTGGGAAGGCCGCGACTATCCGCCGGTGGGCGAATAGGCCGGACGAAGAGGTTGAACAATAAAGCCGTTTGGCGAAAAAAATTTCGTTGAACGAAAAATAGGGAAGTGATATGAGTGTTATAATGGGAGGAGAATATTGTCGGAGCAGAAGCGCATGCGCTTCGCCGTCTCGACCGCGCCTTCCCTGTTCCCAGTTGGAAGGATGAACGGCCGATGGACAGCGCGAGACTCCAGATTTCCGGCCTTCACTGCGGCTATGTCACCCGCGACCGCGGCGTCGTCTCGGCAGTCGACGGCATCGATCTCCTGCTGAAGAGCAACGAGTTCGTGTCGATCATCGGTCCGAGCGGCTGCGGCAAATCCACCCTGTTCAACGTCATTGCCGGCTTGCTGGCGCCGCATTCGGGTGAAGTGATGCTCGACGGCAGGCAGATCGTCGGGCAGCCCGGCCATGTCGCCTACATGATGCAGCGCGACCTGCTCCTGCCGTGGCGCACCGTGCTCGACAATGTCGTGCTCGGCCCCGAGCTTGCGGGGCGCCCGATGGCAGAGGTGCGCAACCGCGCGCTGGCGCTGCTGCGCCGCTTCGGGCTGGAAGGCTACGAGAACTCCTATCCCTCGGCCCTGTCGGGCGGCATGCGCCAGCGCGCGGCGCTGCTGCGCACCATCCTGTGCGACCGTTCCGTGGTGCTCCTGGACGAGCCGTTCGGCGCGCTCGACGCGCTGACACGGGCGACGATGCACGAATGGCTGCTCGGCATCCAGCGCGAGTTCCGCCAGACCATGATCCTCATCACCCACGACCCTGACGAGGCCGTCTATCTGTCGGACCGCGTCTATGTCGCGACGCCCAGGCCGATGCGTTTCGCGGGCGTCGTGCCGATCCACCTGCCTTACGACCGGACCAGCGACGTGACGCTCACGCCGGAATTCGCGCATCACAAGAGGCAGGTCCTGGCTCTGCTGCGCGGAGACAAGCAAATGCCCACGGCGCTGCACTGAAGCCGCCAAGCAACCGGCCCGGAGCCAAAGAAGAAAGCGTTGCCATGACACTTCGAACAGCAAGCCAGGCTACCGTACTTTCCCGCCTCGGCGATGCGGCGCTGCCGCTCGGCATCATGTTCTCGCTCCTGCTGGTGTGGGAGGCGCTTGTCCACCTCATCGGCATCAAGGCCTATGTGCTGCCTGCACCCACCGCCATCGTCGGGGAACTGGTGGCCAGCGGCCCCAAGGTCATCCTGCCGCAGCTCAAGGCCACGCTGTTCGAAACGCTGGCAGGCTATGCGCTTGCCGTGGCCGTGGCGGCGGTGCTCAGCGTGCTGATCCTCTATTCCTCGGCATTCCGGCGCGGCGTGCTGCCGCTCATCGTGGCCTCGCAGACCGTGCCGGTCATCACCATGGCGCCGGTTCTGGTCATCTGGTTCGGCTACAATAGCCTGCCGCGCATCATCATCACCGCCATCGTGGCCTTCTTCCCGCTGACCATCGCCACGGTCACGGGGTTGCGGAGCCTGGAGCCGCAATTCGTGGACTTCTTCCGCTCGCTGAACGCCACGCCGGCTCAGATCTTCTTCAAGCTCAGGCTGCCGGTGGCGCTGCCGAACATCTTCGGCGGCCTGAAGGTCGCCGCCACGCTGGCCGTGATCGGCGCCACCATCTCCGAATGGGTCGGCGCCAGCCAGGGCATCGGCTACCTCATCGCCCAGGATACCGCGCAATTGAACACCACCCGCGTGTTCGCCTCGCTGACCGTGCTAGGCATTTCCGGCATGGCGCTGTTCGGACTGGTCGGCCTCGTGGAGCGGCTGAGCATGCCCTGGCTGCACAAGCGCCCGAGCCTCGCCTGGCTGCGCAATCCGCGTGGCAACGGCAGCGCCACCGGAGCGCTTTTCCGCTCCCAGTCATGACAGATGCCGCCGGCCTGCGCAGGTAGGCGCCGGCCGGCGCAATGGAAAACCATAACAACGACGCCGCGAGCGTCCAATCACAGGGGAAGCACATCATGATTGCCTTGCATGGACTGAAATCCACGGGACTGAAGCCGCTGGCCCGCGCGGCCGTCGTGGCGCTTACCTCGACGCTGGCGCTCTCAAGTTCGGCACTGTCGGCCGAGCTGACCAAGTTCCGCTATGCGCTCATCGCCAATCCCGGCATCTGGGACGCTGCCGTCATCAACGCGATGGATCGCGATTTCTTCGCCGACGAGGGGCTGGAGGTGGAGCTGATCTCGCCCAACTCGCCCGCGGACGGTTTGAAGCTCGTGGCGTCGGGAGGCGCCGAACTTGCCACCGCCCACTCGACCGACGTGATCATTGCGCGCAGCAAGGACCTGCCGGTCGTCTCGATCGCCACGAACCATCAGATGGGCACGACCGGCGTGCTGGTGCCGGCCGAATCCGGCGTCAAGGACCTGAAGGAACTGGAGGGCAAGAATGTCGGCGTCACCGGCATCCCCTTCAACAAGGTGATGCTGGAACACAGCCTCCAGACGGCCGGCGCCGACCTTTCCAAGGTCAACATCGTCACGGTCGGCTTCACCCAGATGCCGCTGCTGCTTTCCAAGCGCATCGACGCTCTGGGCGACGCCATCAGTTGGGACGAGCCGCCGATCTACAACACCCAGATCCAGAAGCCGGCCGACGACAAGTCGACCTATACCTATTTCACCTTCACCGACTACGGCGTGCCGCGCTTCTACACCTTCGGCCTGGTGGGCGAGGAAGAAGCGCTGAAGAAGAATCCCGATCTCTACCGCGCCTTCCTGCGCGCCTGGCGCAAGGGCGTGGAGTGGATGATGGCCAACCCGGCAGAGGCTGCCGACGGCGTCATCAAGCATGTTCCCTCCATCAGCAAGGAGGAGGGCGTGGTCTCCCTCAAGGAGATCGCACGGATCTCGGTGAGCCCGGAAACCGAGGCCAACGGCATTGGCTGGCAGGATGCCGGCGTCTGGGAGAAGCAGGAGAAGTTCATGCTAGAGAACGGTCTGATCTCGACCGATATCGATGTCAGCAAAGCCGTCACGAATGACTACCTGAAGCCGGCTCCCTGACCTGCGGCGCCAGCCATCGGCACGGTCGGCGGCTTCGGCATCCGACCGTGCCCTTTTTCCCGTGCCGCCGGCAGGCGCGGGCATTCACTTCATGAGGATCAATCGATGTCGAGCATCATCCAGCAGCCGAAGGGCAGCTATCTCATCCGCGGCGGCGCCGTCATCACCGTGGACCGTGCAATCGGAACCCTGCCCAGAGCGGACGTGCTGGTGCGGAACGGTCGCGTCGAGAAGGTCGCCGACGGTATCGAGGCCGACGGCGTCGAGGTGATCGACGCCACCGACATGATCGTCATGCCGGGCCTGATCGACACCCACTACCACATGTGGAGCACGGTGGGCCGCAGTTTCGTGTCCGACGGCGGCTACGAGTATTTCCAGGCCAAGGGGGCCACGGCGGCGCTCTACGAGCCCGAGGATTTCCACAACAGCGTCCGGCTCGGCCTGGCCGAACTTGCCAATTCCGGCGTGACCACCGTTCACAACTGGTCGCACAACAACCGCTCGCCGGCCCATGTCGACGCCGAACTGAGGGCGCACCGCGATTCCGGCCTCAGGGCGCGCTACGCCATGGGGCACATCGACAAGATGCCGGTCGACCAGGTCAACCGCTACGAGGACCTGCCGCGCGTGCAGGAAGAGTGGTTCGCAGATCCTTCGCGCCTGCAGGGGCTGGTCCATCTCGGCGTCAATCTACGGGGCGCGATCCAGAGCAACGTCGAGGTTTTCTACCAGGAAATGGAGATGATGCTGAAGCTCGGCCTTCCGGTGGCGATCCATGCCAGCCAGGCCGAACCCAACAGCGACGACGCGGCCGACTACGAGCGCCGCGGCTTCCTCGGGCCGAACTTTCTGTTCTGCCACTATGTTACCGCCAGGCAGAGCGACCGCGAGGCCATGGCGCGCACCGGTACGCCGCTGAGCTTCTCCACCCTGTCGGAATTCCGGCTCGGCGAGACCGGCGACGCGCGACGCGCCCTGATGAAGATGCGGGAGGCCGGTGTCATGGTCTCGCTGTCGTGCGACGCCACGTCGCTGGTGCCGCCCAACATGCTGGAGAACATGCGCGTGACCTGGAACATGGGCGTGCCCTGGCAGGGCACCGACACGGAACATCTTCCTCCCATCGGCCTGCACGAGGTGATCGAGATGGCCACCATCAACGGCGCCAGGGCGCTGGGCCTCGGCGACATGACCGGCTCGCTGACGCCGGGCAAGCAGGCCGACATCATCCTCATCCGCACCAACGACCTCAACACCGCCCCGCTCGCCAATGTCGAGACGACCGTGGTGATGGCGGCGACCGCGGCCAATGTCGATACCGTGATGGTGGACGGCCGCATCATCAAGCGCGGCGGCCGGCTGGTGGACTGCGACGTGGCACAGGTGGTCGACGGCGCCCGGCGCTCGGCCATGCGCATCCGCACCGCCGCGGGCGGCATATTGGCGCCCCAATGCGCCGGCTGCGCCGGCAACGCCGTCTTCCGCGCCACCGCCTGCTGAACGAACGCACCACCGCCTGTCGCGATGAACCGGAGAGAACCATGAACCCGCTCGAGCAGATCGTCATATGGTCGCTGGCCGCCATCTTCCTGTGGTCGGCCGGCCTCAACCTGACCGGTCCGGATTTCGTGCGCGAGGAGTTCGAGAAGTGGAACTATCCCTCCTGGCTGCGCTTCGTGGTCGCCGCCATGGAGGTCGCGGCGGCGGTGCTGCTGGTCATGTCGGGCACGCGGAATTTCGGCGCGCTGCTGGCGCTCGCCATTCTCGCCGCCGTGATATTTTCCCTCGGCCGGACCCGGGAATGGCTGCGCATGCAGTTCCCGCTCCTGATGGGTGTCCTGTGCCTCGGCCTGCTCGTATGAACCTGGCCGGTATCCGCCCGGCAGCCATTTTGGACCGACCGTCCGGAGCCATCGGGACCGAAAAGCGTATTCGGTTTTCGGTTATTGCGATGCTCAATCAAAGTGTTAGAGCACCCTTCGCGCGTCCGAAAGGACGCGCGGCGATTCAGTCCGCCACGCGGATCTGCAGCTTGACGTCCGGCGGCAGTCCCTTGGCGGCGCGCTCGAAGGCGGCAATGGCGTCGGCGAAACCGAACGTGTCCGTGATCAGCGGCTTCAGGTCCACCTTGCCGGATGCGATCAGGTTCAGCGCGCGGTCGAAATTGTTGGCGTAGCGGAACACGGTTTCGATGCGCGCTTCCTTGGAAATCGCGGCCGGGACATCGAGGGCGGCCGGCTCGACCGGAAGGCCGACCAGCACCAGCGCCCCGCCGGGCCGCACCAGTTCGAAGATGCCGCGATAGGCCTTGGGGCTGCCGCTGGCTTCGAACACCACGTCGGCGCCCCAGCCGCCCGTCGCCTCCGCAACCATTTCGACCAGCGAGTGCCGGGTGATGTCGACCGGCACGATGCCGGCATATTGCGCCGCGATCTCCAGTTTCGGCGCGCTCAGGTCGGAAACGAACACGCGCGCGCAGCCGCCCGCCAACGCGGCCAGCGCGGTCACGATGCCGATGGGGCCGCAGCCAATGACGACCGCGACGTCTCCCGGCGTGATGCGCGCGCGCGTGGCCGCATGAAGGCCGACCGCGAAGGGCTCCACCATCGCGCCTTCGGCAAAGCTGACATTGTCCGGCAGCTTGCAGGTGAAGGCGGCCGGATGCACCACCTCGGGCGCAAGCACGCCGTGGACCGGCGGCGTCGCCCAGAAGCGCACGTCGGGATCGACATTGTAGATGCCCAGCTTGGCCGCCCGCGAGGACAGGTTCGGCACGCCCGGCTCCATGCAGACGCGATCGCCGACCTTGAGGCCTGCGACCCTTGCGCCCACTTCCACCACCGTTCCGGCGGCCTCGTGGCCGAGAACCATCGGCTCGCGCACGACGAAGGGGCCGATGGCGCCATGGGTGTAATAATGCACGTCGCTGCCGCAGACGCCGACCGTGTGGATGGCGATCTTGACGTCGTCGGGGCCCACCGTGACCGGCAGGTCGATGTCGCGGAGCGAGAGTTCACCTTTGCGTTCGAGCACGAGTGCGAGCATGATCCGGCTCCTGTCTCCTTTCACACGCCCCCTCTCGCGCAGCTTGCAGCCGCCGGTCCCGCGCGTCAAACGGCGAATTGCTCGGGCCAGTCGCGATAAAGCGCCACCTGGCCTTCGCGGCGCAGCGCCGCCACGCGCGCGAGGTCGATCTCGCCGAAGAGCCAGCAACTGGCCGCCCTGAATACTTCTTCGCTCTGGGCGTACACGCCGTCCGGCGGCATGCCGTAGTCGGCCGGAACGTAGAGCCCGGCGCGGCCGAAATTCTCGTCCACGGCGGACGACCAGGGTGCCCGGCCGGCGGTCGGCGACACCAGCACGGCAAACTGGTTCTCCAGCGCCCGCGCCTGGGCGCCGATACGCACGCGGTGATAGCCGGCCTCCGTATCGGTGCAGCTCGGCGCCAGCACCAGATCGACCCCTTCCTCCGCTAGCCGGCGGGCCAGCATCGGGAACTCGTTGTCGTAGCAGATCAGGATGCCCAGCCGGCCGAAAGGCGTTTCGAACGTGCGCAACCCCTCCCTTCCTGCCGCGATGAACCATTGCTCCCGCTCGAAGCGGGTCATGATGATCTTGTCCTGGTGGCCGAGCGCGCCGTCGGGCCCGAACAGAAAGGCGCGGTTGCGGAATTTGCCGTCGGCGTCGAGCACCGGCGCCGAGCCGGGACAGAACCATACGCCGTGGCGGCGCGCGATCGTCTCGCAAAGGTCGAGCCAGCGCGGGATCAGCGGCTGGATACCGGCAATGGATTTGTGCAGGTCGCCGCGCTCGGCCTGCGGCAGCAGGCCGGTCAGGGCCATGGCCGAATATTCCGGCAGGAGCAGCAGTTGCGCGCCCTGGGCGGCAGCTTCGGCGGCCAGGCTTTCCTGATCCTCCGCGTAGGCGGCCCAATCGTCGAACAGCGCGATGGCATACTGGCAGGCGGCGAATTTCACCATCGGTCCATATCCTTCATCCAGAACGACATCGGCTTGGCCGTTTCCTCGCCCTCGCCGATGTCGCGCCAGGAGAACTCGGTGCGCAGTTCCGGCCGGTGGACGTAGCCGCGCCGGTTCCAGAAGCCGGCGAGCGGCACATAGTCCACGGGGCGCAGCGGATGGTCTTGCGGCCGTTCCACGGCACAGAAGCAGCAATGGTCGAAGCGGCCGGCGCGGCGCGCATGGGCCTCGCGCTCCTCGAAGAAGCGCACGCCGATGCCGCGCCCCCGCCAGGCCGGCAGCAGCACGGATTCGCCGAAATAGAAGATGCGCTCCGGGTTCCAGCCGCCGTTGCGGAAAGGCGCCTTGAAGGCGTCCGTCTCCTCGCTCATCGGCACGCCGGTGGCCGCACCCACCACGGCCCCGCCGTCGAAGGCCAGCACGAACAGGCTTTCGGCCGAGCGGGCATAGGTGGCGAGGTAGGTTTGCTCGTAGTCCAGCGAGCCTTCGTAGAGATAGGGAAAGGCGCGGAACACCTCGATGCGCAGGCGCGCCAGATCGTCGATGAAAGGGCCTATTGCCTGGCCCTGCCGGACCTCGATGCGCATTCCTCGTCCTCGGCTTCCAAAACCGTCGGGCGCTGCTATAGGAAATCCCCGTGCAGTTGGCCACGCATTTCGCGCAGAGGAGAGACCATGAGCGCCGGACAGACCATTCGAGCCTATTACGACGCCTTCAACCGGGGCGACATGGCGGCCTTTCTCGATCTGCTCGCCGAAGACGTGGCGCACGACATCAACCAGGGCGAGCGGCAGGTCGGCAAGCAGGCGTTCCGCACCTTCATGGACCATATGAACCGCTGCTACCGGGAAAGGCTGACCGACATCGTCGTCATGGAAAGCGTTGACGGTACGCGCGGCGCGGCCGAATTCGTCGTCAACGGCGAATATCTGGCCAGCGACCCCGGCCTGCCCGAGGCGAAGGGCCAGAAATATGTGCTGCCGGCCGGGGCTTTCTTCGAGATCCGCGACGGCAAGGTCGCGCGCATCAGCAACCATTACAACCTCAACGACTGGATCGCCCAGGTCGACGCCTGACCAGCGCCCTTGCGGACGGCACCCGATCGGCCTTATCTGTCGGGCCGCCGGAGGAATGGCCTTCGGCGCTCGATGCGGAGGATGAGCGGGGCATGTTCGACGAAATCCAGACACCGGCCGTGCTGGTGGATATCGATGTGGCAAGGCGCAACATCGAGCGCTTCCAGGCCTACGCCGGCAGTCACGGCCTCAAGGTGCGCCCGCACATCAAGACGCACAAGCTGCCGGCGATCGCCGAGATGCAGCTCGACGCGGGCGCGGTCGGCATTACCTGCCAGAAGATCTCGGAGGCCGAGGCCATGGTCGCCGGCAGCGACCGCCTCACCGACGTGCTCATCACCTACAACATTCTCGGCAACGACAAGCTCGCCGCTCTCCTGGCGCTGGCGCGCAGGGTGCGGCTGTCGGTCGTGGCCGACAACGCCGCCGTGGTGGACGGCCTTTCCGCGGCCTTCGCTGCAGCGGGCGCGCCGCTGACCGTCCTGGTCGAATGCAACACCGGCGCCGACCGCTGCGGGGTGGAAACGCCGCAGGAGGCGGCCGACCTTGCCGCCCGCATCGCCGCCGCGCCGGGCCTCGCCTTCGGCGGACTGATGACCTATCCGCCGGCAGGCGGCGCCGCGCGGGTGCAGGCATTCCTGGCCGAGGCCAGGGCGCTGATCGAGGCGCGCGGCATCGCCGTTCCCGTCGTCTCTTCCGGCGGCTCGCCCGACATGATGTCGGCACATCTGGTGCCTGCGGCGACCGAACACCGCCCCGGCACCTATGTCTACAACGACCGCTCCCTGGTGGCGCGCGGCGCATGCAGCTGGGAGGACTGCGCGCTGACGGTGCTGGCCACCGTCGTTTCCGTTCCCACGGCCAACCGCGCCATCATCGACGCCGGCTCCAAGACGTTGACCTCGGACCTGCTCGGGCTCACCGGCCACGGCCATGTGCTGGGCCGGCCCGACATCTCCATCGACCAGCTTTCGGAGGAGCATGGGCGCCTGCGCAGCGAGGGCGACATCGCCCTCAAGGTCGGCCAGCGCCTGCGCATCGTGCCGAACCATGCCTGCGTGGTGACCAATATGGTCGACGCCGTGCATATTGTCGGCACCGGGCGGCAGCCGGAAATGTGGCCGGTGCCGGCGCGCGGCAAGATCATCTGAGGTTCAGGGCTGACGCGCTTGCCGGCGGCCGCCAGGGTCAGCGCGTAAAGCTCTGGGCGTTACCGGCATCGACGTTGACGATGTTGCCGGTCGACTTGGAGGACATGTCGGAGGCCAGGAAATAGACCGCCTCGGCGATGTCCTCGGGAAACACCGAGCGCTTCAGCAATGAGCGCTTGCGATAGTGCTCCTCCAGATCGTCCGGCTGCATGGCATAGGCGGCGGCGCGCTGCTCGCGCCATTCGCCGGTCCAGATCTTGGAGCCGCGCAGCACCGCGTCGGGGTTGACCGTGTTGACTCGGATCTGGTGCTCGGCGCCCTCCAGCGCCAGGCAACGGGCGAGGTGGATCTCGGCCGCCTTGGCCGTGCAGTAGGCGGAGGCGTTGGGCGAAGCGGCCAGCCCGTTCTTCGAGGCGATGAAGACGATGTTGCCGCCGATCTTCTGCGCCTTGAAGCAGCGGAACGCGGCGCGCGAAACCAGGAAATAGCCTTTCGCCAGGATGTCCATGTTGCGGTTCCAGAGCGAAAGCTCGGTGTCCTCGATCGGCGCAGCGGACGAAATGCCGGCATTGGAAACCAGAATGTCGAGCCCGCCGAACGCCACCGCGCAATCGGCATAGGCGGCAGCCACACCGGCCTCGTCGGTGACGTCGAGCCTGACCGGCCGCACGAAATCTTTGCCGAAGGCCTGCGCCAGTTCGCCGTCGGCGGCGGCGAGCGCCGCTTCGTCGATGTCGGCCAGCACGACGCAGGCACCTTCGCGCAGCAGCCGGATGGCTGTGGCCTTGCCGATGCCCCCTGCCCCGCCGGTGACGAAGGCGACCTTGCCGGCCAGCGACTTCGGCTTCGGCATGCGCTGCAGCTTGGCCTCTTCCAGAAGCCAGTATTCGATGTCGAACGCCTCCTGTTCGGGCAAGCCGGCATAGGTGGACACGGCGGACGCGCCGCGCATGACGTTGATGGCGTTGACGTAGAACTCGGCAGAGATGCGGGCGGTGGCCTTGTCGGCCGCGAAGGTGAACATGCCCACCCCCGGCATCAGGTAGACGACCGCATTGGCGTCGCGCATTGCCGGCGAATCCGGACGCCGGCAACGCTCGTAGTAGGCACGATAGCCGGCGCGGTAGTCTTCCAGCGCGGCCGGAAGGTTCGCCGCCAGAGCCTCGACATCGGGTTGGGCGGGGTCGAAGTCGAGCACCAGCGGCCTGATCTTGGTGCGCAGGAAATGGTCCGGACAGGAGGTGCCGAGCGGCGCCAGTTCGCCGAAACGTCGGGAGCCGACGAAATCGAGCACGGTTTGGGAATCGTCGAAATGGCCGACCTTGCGCGGGCCGTCTTGCGAGATCATCCCGCGGATCACCGGCATGAGGCGTGCGGCAATGGCCCGCCGCTCCGCAGCGGGCAGCGGCTGCGCCACAGCCCCGCCGAAAGCAGGCTTCCCCTCCTGCTGGCCGGCGAACCAGTCGATCGCCCGGTTGATGGTGTCGATGGTGGTGGCGTAGCAATCCTTCTGCGTGTCGCCCCAGGTGAACAGGCCGTGGCTGCCGAGGATGACGCCCCGGGCGCCCGGGTTTTCGGCGCAGAATTTCTCCAGCCACAGGCCCAGTTCGAAGCCCGGCCGCTTCCACGGCAGCCAGCCGATGTCGTCGCCGAAGATCTCCCTCGTCAACGCCTGGGAGTCCGTCGCCGCGGCGATGGCGATGATGGCGTCGGGGTGCATGTGGTCGACATGCGGCCGCGGCACGAAGGCGTGCAGCGGCGTGTCAATGGAGGCCGCGCGCGGATTGAGGTTGAAGGTGCAGTGCGGCAGGTAGCCGACCATCTCGTCCTCGTGCTCCACCCCGCGATAGAGCCCTTTCAGCGCCTCGAGCTTGTCCATGTAGAGCGTGGCGAAACCGTCGAGCCGGATGGAGGCATTGTCGCCGCCCGAGCCCTTGACCCACAGCACCTGCACCGGCTCGCCGGTCAACGGGTCCTTCTGCCGGATCTTGGAGGAGGTGTTGCCGCCGCCGTAATTGGTCACCCGCTTGTCGGACCCCAGAAGGTTGGAGCGGTAGACGAGCAGTTCCGGCTCGCTCAGCGTGGCCGCCCTGGCGTCGTCCCACAGGTTGGCCAGCCGCGAAGAATTTTGCTCGGACATCTGGAAATCCTCCCGGCGCGCACGATCCGGCGCCGTCTCGATGGGCGTCAATTCTCGCCATGGGTTGCGTTTTGTCAATCGTCAAAAGATTGAACTTGCTCATTGTGCATCGCAATGCAATCTCGACGCAACGCAATATGAGTATAGTTTCTCACATTTGCCTTGCATGACTGGCATATTTGCGTAAGTTAACTCATGAGAGCAGGGTAACTGCGCTCCGGGAGGATTGGGCGTTGAACGATTTGGTCCGCCAGCGGCAGATCGTCGAACTCTTGCGGGATCGGCCCTTCGCATCGGTTCGCGAGTTGCAGGAACGTCTCGGCGTCTCGGCCGCGACCGTACGGCGCGACATCGACAAGATCGACGGCACCGGCGCGGCGCGCAAGGTCTATGGCGGCATCTCGGCGCTGGACGGCGCCGCCCACAAGGCGCCGGCCTTTGCCCGGCCCTATGACGAGAACCGCGACCTTGCCGTGGAGGCCAAGCGCCAGATCGCCGAACTGGCCGCGACCATGGTGGCCGACGGCGATTCCATCATCGTCAATGGCGGCTCGACCTGCTTCCATCTCGGGGTGAAGCTGGCGGACCGCAACATCCGCCTGTTCACCAATTCGATGCCGCTGGCCTCCTATCTGGGCGACCACGGCAAATGCAGCCTCACCATCGCCGGCGGCGACCTGCACCGCGAGCCGCGCGTGGTCTATGCGCCGTCGCAGCCGCTTGCCTTCTATGCCTCGAAATTCTTCCTCGGCGCCCAGGGCATCAGCGCCGACGGGCTGATGGAATCGCACCCGCTGATGGTGCGCTCCATCCAGGAATTCAGCCGCAACGCCGACCAGATCGTGGTGCTGGCCGACAGCCGCAAATTCGCCATCCAGGCCCGCGACGTTTCGCTGCCCCTGTCGCGCATCGGCACACTGATCACCGACGACGGCCTGTCCGACCATCACGCCAGAATGCTGGAGGACGCGGGCGTTTCGCTGCGCATCGTCTCGGGCGGGAGCGTGACATGAGCGGCGCGCTGGCCGTCTTCGACCTGGGCAAGACGAACTCCAAGCTGTTCGTCTTCGCCCCCGACGGCCGGCTTCTCGACGAACGGCGAACCCGGCCGGTCTGGACGCAGTTCCGCGGCCGCAGCGTGCTCGACGACGAAGCGCTCTTTGCCTGGATGAGCGCGGGCCTTGCCGAGGCCGTCACGAGGCAGGGCGTGGAGCGCATGATGGTGTCCGCCCATGGCTGCGCCTTCGCGCTGGTGAACGGCAAACGGCTCCTTCACCCGATCCTCGACTATGAGCAGGAGATTCCCGACGCGGTGGCCGCCGTGATCGACCCGATGCTGCCGCCGTTCTCCGAGACCTTCACGCCGCATCTGCCGCTGGGCTTTTCCATCGCCCGGCATCTCTACTGGCTGGAGACTGCCGAGCCCGAACTGTTCTCGGCGGCCGATGCGATCCTGTTCTATCCGCAATACTGGGTCTGGCGCTTCAGCGGGCGCCTGCTGACGGAAGCTTCCTATCTCGGCGCGCACAACCAGTTCTGGGCGCCACTGAAACGCGACTTCTCCTCGCTGGTGGACCGGCTCGGCTGGCGGTCGAAGTTCCCGCCGCTGGCCCCCGCCGGTTCCATGGTCGGCCAGACGCAGGTACGGCTTGCCGGCGGCGACACGCGCAGCGTGGCCGTGCACAACGGCGTGCACGATTCCAACGCCGCGCTGGCCTACTACCGCATGACCGGCCTTGCCGGCTTCACGCTGGTGTCGACCGGCACATGGGTGATCATCATCAATCTCGATTGTCCGCTCGATGCTCTGGAGGAAGGGCGAGACATGATCGCCAACGTCACCGTCAAGGGCGAGCCGGCACCGTCGCTGCGCTTCATGGGCGGGCGCGAGTTCGACCTCATCAGCGAAAACTGGAACGGGCCGATCTCGCAGGCGGCGATCGAGGCGGTGGTTGCGCGCGGCGTCTTCGCCCTACCCTCATGGGCGGCGGGCGGGCCGTTCCCCGACAATGAAGGGCACATCGCCGGCGGCGTGGTTGCCGGCGAGGAGCGCGCCGCGGTCGCCGCCCTCTATGTGGCGATGATGACGGACCTGTCGCTGGACCTGATCCGTTCCGACAATCTGCTGGTGGTGGACGGCGGCCTTGCCCGCATCGATCTCTTTCCCGCCATGCTCGGCCAGTTGCGCCCCGGTCAGAAGGTGGTGCGCTCGACCATGAGCGAGGGCTCAGCCACGGGCGCGGCAGCGCTCGCCTTCGAAGCCGTGGGGCTGCGGCCGTTCAGGGACGAGACCGTTCCGGTGGCGGCCAGCGCGATTTCCGGGCTCGACGCCTACCGCGCCCGCTGGCGCGAGTTGGCGGAAGCCGAGCGCCTTGCAGTGCGCGGCAGGCAGGCAGCAGCTCGGGAGGCTGGCCGATGAGCGGAACCGCCCCCTATATAAGCCTGTCGGGCATGTCGAAGTCCTTTGTCGGCGTGAAGGTGCTCAAGGACGTCTCCTTCGACGTGCGCCCGGGCGAGGTGCATGCGCTGCTGGGCGAGAACGGCGCCGGCAAGTCCACGCTCATCAAGATCATGTCGGGCCTGTATATGCCCGATGCCGGGACGATCGAGATCGAGGGCAGGCCGGCGCAGTTTTCCTCGCCGCGCGACGCGACGTCAGCCGGCATCGCCACCGTCTACCAGGAACTGCTGCTGTTTCCCGAACTGACGGTGGCCGAGAACGTCTTCCTCGGCAACTATCCGCGCACGACGGCCGGGCTGATCGACTGGGCGCAGGTGCGGGCGCGCACCCGCGACCTCCTCGACCAGCTCGACACCTGGGACCTCGACGTGGATGCAAGGGTGCTCACCCTTTCGGTGGCGCAGCGCCAGCGCGTGGAGATTGCCAAGGCTCTGTCGAAGAACGCGCGCGTGCTCATCATGGACGAGCCCACCGCCGCCCTGGTCGAATCCGACGTGCAGCGGCTGATGGCGGTGGTGCGGCAATTGCGCGAGCGCGGCGTCGGCATCGTCTATGTCAGCCACCGCCTGCCGGAGATCTTCGCGCTGGCCGACCGCGTCACCGTGCTGCGCGACGGCGCCCATGTCGCCACGCGCAATGTCGACGAGGTGGACGAGCAGGCGCTGGTGTCGATGATGGTGGGACGGCCGATCGACAGCCTGTTCCCCAAGGCCGAGGCCGTCATTGGCGAGACGGTTCTGGAGGTGAGGAACATCAATCACGGCCGGCATGTGCGCGACATCTCCTTCTCGCTGCGGCGCGGTGAGATTCTCGGCGTGGCCGGCCTCGTCGGCAGCGGCCGCACAGAGCTGGCGCTGACGCTGTTCGGCATGACGCCGGCGACCTCGGGCGAGATCAGCGTGGAAGGCAGGGCGGTGCGCATCGCCTCGCCCCGCCAGGCGCGCGACCTCGGCATCGCCTACGTGCCGGAAGACCGTGGCCTGCAGGGCCTGGTCAAGCCCATGGCCATCCGCAAGAACGTATCGATGGCCGTATTGGAGCAGATGTCGCCGCGGCTGTTCATCGAGGCCGGGCGCGAGGCACAACGGGCCCTGGAGGCGGTGAAGCGGCTCGCCATACGCTGCCGCGGCATCGGCCAGCCCGTGGGCGAGCTTTCAGGCGGCAACCAGCAGAAGGTGGTCATCGCCAAGTGGCTGGAGACCAAGCCCAGGGTGCTGATCCTCGACGAGCCGACGCGCGGCGTCGATGTCGGCGCAAAGGCCGAAATCCACACCATCATGGGCGAACTGGTGAGGCAGGGCGTGGCCATATTGATGATATCCAGCGAGTTGCCCGAGGTTCTGGGCATGAGCGACCGCGTGCTGGTAATGAGCGGCGGACGCATCGTCGACGTCATCGGGCGAAGCGAGGCGACGCCCGAGCGCGTCGGCGCGGCCATGACCGCGCATATGGCGGAAAGGGCGGCGTGATGGAGGCGACCGCCGTGGAACTGCCGCCCGTGCGACCGCGAGCAGGCGTACAACGCAAAGGCTGGCTGAGAAGGCTGTTTGCCGACTACGGTCAGGAGATCGTCGTGCTGGCGGCGATCGTCGTGCTGTTCGTGGTGGTGACGGCGGTGAACCCCCGCTTCGTCTCCGCCAACAACCTGACCACGATCTTTTCCGGCAACGCCTATATCGCCGTGGCGGCCATCGGCATGGCCATGGTCATCATCACCGGCAACATCGACGTCTCCGTGGGCGCGCTGATCGGCGTGCTCGCCACCATTTCCGGCACGCTCGCCGTCGCCGGCTATCCGGTTTGGGTGGCCTGGCTGGCGCCCGTTCTGGTCGGCATGGCCATCAACTCGGTGATCGGAGTGCTGGTGGCCTATGCGCGCATCCCCTCCATCGTGGTCACGCTGGGGGCGCTGTCGATCCTGCGCGGCGGGCTCATCAGCGCCACCGGCGGCACCTGGATCTCGGACCTGCCGCCCGCCTTCCTGCTGGCGCAGAAGAAGCTTCTGGGCCTGCCGGTGCCGCTGGTGATCATGGTGGTGCTGACGCTGCTGGCGGCGGCATGGATGCGCTATTCTGCCTTCGGCCGCTCGCTCTACGCCGTCGGCGGCAACCCGGAGGCTGCGCTGGCCACGGGCATCCCGCTGGAGCGGCGCATTGTCGCCGTCTTCGCCATCCACGGCGCCTTCGCCGGCCTGGCCACCATCCTGTTCGCCACCCAGCTCCAGGTGATCCAGTCCACCGTGCCGCCCAATCTGGAACTGACGGTGATCACCGCGGCCGTCATCGGCGGCGTCTCCATCCTCGGGGGCACCGGCACGGTGATCGGCTCGACCCTTGCCACCATCCTGTTCGCCACGATCGGCTCGGCGCTCATCTTCGTCAACGTCTCGGCCTATTGGCTGCGCGCCGTGATCGGCCTTCTGATCCTGGCGACGGTGCTGGTCGACATGCTGCGCCGGCACCGCAGGACATGAGGAGGGCAAGATGACGCTGCGATCGCTCCTGCGCCATGAAACCTTCCTGGCCCTGCTGCTGGTGGCGGCGCTGGTGGTGCTGTCGTTCCAGTCCGACCGCTTCTTCACCGTCTCCAATCTGCTGAACCAGGGCCGGCTGATGACCGAGATCGGGCTCATCGCCATCATCATGACCTTCGTCATCGCCACCGGCGGCATCGACCTGTCGGTGGGCTCCATCCTCGGCATGTCGGCCATCCTGACCGGCGTGTTCTGGCAGAATGTCGGCCTGCCGCTGCCGCTGGCCGCACTGGGCGCGATCGCCGCCGGCACCCTGGCCGGCTTCGGCAACGGGCTCATCATCACGCGCTTCCGCGTGCCGCCGCTGATCGCGACGCTGGCCACGCTCGCCCTCTACCGGGGATTGGCGGAGGGCATCAGCCAGGCGCGCTCCGTGCGCGGCTATCCCGACTGGTTCTACGTGCTGGGACAGGGCGAGGTGCTGGGCGTGCCGACGCAGCTCTGGCTGCTGGCTGCAACCGCCGTCGGCGCCGCCGTCGTGCTTGCCTATACGCGCTGGGGCCGCACCATCTACGCCATCGGCGCCAACGAGGTGGCGAGCCGCTTCTCCGGCCTCTCCGTCGAGGGCACCAAGCTTGCCGTCTACACCGCTTCCGGCTTCGCCGCGGCGGTGGCTGCGGTGATCTTCGTATCGCGCGTGTCCACCACGCGTTCCGACATGGGCAGCGGCATCGAGTTGGACGCCATCACCGCCGTGGTGCTGGGCGGCACCTCCATCTTCGGCGGGCGCGGCACCATCCTGGGCACCGTCATCGGCCTGTGCCTGATCCAGGCGCTCAAGAATGGCCTGTCGCTGGCCGGCATCAAGGGTGACGGCACCATCATGCTGATCGGCGTGGTCCTCATTCTGGCGATCCTCGCCAGCAACCTCTTCGAGAGGAGCGGCACTCGATGACTAGGGAGAAGAAGCGTCCATCACTGCCGCTCATAAGTGTCCGGACGACCTTTGGAGGAGAAAATGCGTAAGATCCTGTTGCCTGCACTGCTGGCATTGTCGGTCTCGACCAGCCTCGGCCATGCCGCCTCGGCCTGGACGGGCGGCGACGACCTGCCGACCAACCCGCTCGCCTGCGACGCCACGCCGGCGACGGCCGAGGCCAAGCCATATGACGGCGGCCAGCCGACCAACGCGCCCGACCGCAAGGGCAAGACGCTGACGGTGGTGGACGTGCCGAAGCTGGTCGGCATCGGCTATTTCAACGCCACGTCGAAGGGCATCGCCGACGCGGCCAAGGAAATGGGCACGATGAACGCCAAGACCGACGGTCCGAGCAAGGCGAACATCGACGACCAGATCACGCTGATCGACAACTACATCACCAGCGGCGTCGACGGCATCCTGTTTGCCGCCAACGACCCGGTCGCCATCGCGCCCGTGCTGAAGAAGGCGCTGGCCGCCGGCATCAACGTCGTCGGCTACGACGCCAACTCCGAGCCCGACGCCCGCGAATGGTTCGTCAACCAGGCCGAGTTCAACGGCATCGCCAAGGCGATGGTGGATTCCATGGCCGCCGAGATCGGCGAGGACGGCGCCTTCGCCATCGTCACCTCGACCTTCACCACGCCGAACCAGGCGCGCTGGATTTCCGAGATGGCGGCCTATCAGGAAAAGTGCCATCCGAAGATGAAGTGGCTGGAAACGGTGGAAGCGCAGGAAGACAACATCCTGTCCTTCAACCAGTCCAACACGCTCATCAACAAATATGGCGACGAGCTGAAGGGCATCTTCGGTATGACCAGCGTGGCGACGCCCGCCGCGGCCGACGCCGTCACCCAGGCCAACAAATGCGGCAGCGTCGCCGTCGTCGGACTGGCCACGCCGAACGCCATGAAGCCCTACGTCAATGCCGGCTGCGTGAAATCCGTGGTGCTGTGGAACCCGGTGGACCTCGGCTATGCCGCAGCCTACGTGCTGCGGGCCGTGGCGGACGGCGAACTGAAGCCGGGCGCGACCTCGGTGAAGGCCGGCAAGCTCGGCGAGCTTTCGGTCATCAACGGTTCGGAGATCCTGCTCGGGGCGCCGACCGTCTTCACCAAAGACAACGTCAACGAATTCGACTTCTGACGCCGAAGCGGGGAGGCGCGGCGCGCCGCGCCTCCCCGCAGCCCGCGCCTGCGCGGGGTCGAAATGAACTGAAAGGACGACGACCATGCCGAAGGGCGGCGAAGGAGGCGACCGGCAAGGCGAACTTGCCGCGCTGCGGGCCCTCTCGGCCCGGATCGGGTCGGACCCGCTCCTTACCCAGGGCGCCGGCGGCAACACCTCGCTCAAGACCGACGGCACGCTGTGGGTCAAGGCTTCCGGCACCTGGCTGGCCCATGCGGCCGACCGCGACATCATGGTGCCCGTCGAGATTGCGCCGCTGGTCGAGGCGGTGGCCCGCGCCGATCCCGCCGCAGAACAGGCGCGCCGCTTCATGGTGGCCGGGGGTTCCGCGCCGGATTTGCGGCCATCGATCGAAACCAGCCTGCATGCGTTGCTGCCGCAACGCGTCGTGCTGCATGTGCATTGCGTCGACGCAATCGCCTTCGCGGTGCGTACCGATTGCCGGGCCGAGCTGGAGCCGAGGCTCAACGGCCTGAACTGGGTGCTCGTTCCCTATGCCCGGCCGGGCCTGCCGCTGGCGCTCGCCGTCGCCCGGCATCTCGAACGCCGGCCCGATGTGCTGGTGCTGGCCAACCACGGACTGATCGTCGCCGCCGACACGGTGGAGGCCGCCGCTGCGCTGCTGCACGAGGTGAAGGTGAGGCTGCGCACGGCGGCACGCACCGCTCCCGAAGCCGCGCGCGAAAAGCTGCCGGAGCGCGCCGGCGGCGCCGGCTACCGCATGCCGGCGTCGGATGCCGCGCATGCCGTGGCCACCGATACCGCGAGCACGGCGATCGCCGGCCGAGGCAGCCTCTATCCCGACCATGTCGTGTTCCTCGGCCCGGGTTCGGTCATCGCGCAGCCGGGCGAGGACGCCGCTGCAGTCGTCGCCCGCCTAGGCTTCGCGCCCGCCATGATGCTTTTCCCCGGCGAGGGCGTGCTGATGCGCGCCGACGCCACGCCCGGAGCGGAAGCCATGGCGCGTTGCCTCGCCGATGTGACCGCGCGCATTCCGGCCGATGCGCCGCTGTGCGTGCTGAGCGAAGAGGAACACGCCCAGCTAATCGGCTGGGACGCGGAAAAGTACCGGCAGGATCTGGCCCGCAAGGCGGCCGTGACTGCCGGCGCGAGGGCCGGATGACGATGTCCAGTCTTGCGGAGACGGTGCGGTGAGCGCGCCGCTGGCCCTCGGCATCGACCTCGGCACGTCCGGCGCGCGCGCCGTGGCGATGACGCCCGGCTTCGACATCGTGGCGCAGGGCCATGCCGCGCTTTCCGATTTCGGGAGCGATCCGCGCGACCCGCGCATCTGGTGGCAGGCGGTGGAGGCCGCGATCGACCGGGCGCTGGCGGCAGTGGAGCCGGGCCGCGTGCGGGCGATCGCCGTGGACGCCACCTCCGGCACGGTTCTGGCCGTCGATGCGGCTGGCAGGCCGCTGGCCGCGCCGCTGATGTACAACGACAGGGTCGAAGATGCCGCTCTCGTCGCCCGCATCGCCGCGGCAGCGCCGGCCGACAGCGCCGCCCATGGCCCGACCTCGGGGCTTGCCAAGGCGCTTGCGCTGCAAGCGCTGCCTGGGATTTCGCGCATCCTGCACCAGGCCGACTGGATCGCCGGGCGGCTGTGCGGCCATTTCGGCACCAGCGACGAGAACAATGCGCTCAAGACCGGCTACGACCCGGTCGAGCGCTGCTGGCCCGGCTGGATCGCCGAAACCGGCATGCGCACCGGGCTTCTGCCGCGCGTGGTCGCGCCGGGCGCGCCGATCGAGACGCTGGCGCCGGAGACCGCAAGGCGGTTCGGCCTTGCCGGGGACGTGACGGTGGTGGCCGGCACCACCGACGGCTGCGCTTCCTTCCTGGCAACGGGCGCGCAGCAGGCCGGCGATGCGGTGACCGCGCTCGGCTCCACGCTGACGCTGAAGCTTTTGTGCCCCCGGCCGGTGTTCGCGCCCGCATACGGCATCTACAGCCACCGCATCAGCGGCATGTGGCTTGCCGGCGGTGCCTCCAACAGCGGCGGCCGAGCGCTGGCCAGCGTGTTCGACGCCGCCACCATCGCCCGCCTGTCCGCAGCTATAGACCCGTCCGTTCCGAGCGGCCTCGATCTCTATCCGCTGGCGGGGCCGGGCGAGCGTTTCCCGGTGATGGACCCGGCCTGGCCGCCGCGCATGAGCCCGCGGCCGGCCGACGACGCCGAATTCCTCAAGGCCATGCTGGAGGGCATCGCGGCCATCGAACGGCGCGGCTACGACCGCCTCACCGAGCTTGGCGCGCCGGGCCTTCGCACCATGCGCAGCGTCGGCGGCGGCGCCGCCAATGCGGCATGGACCGCGATCCGGCAACGCATGCTGTCCGTGCCGTTCCTGCCCGCCTTGTCCGACGAGGCGGCGGCCGGCGCGGCACGTCTGGCGCTCGGCGGCCTGCAGGCGACGGGAGAATTGCCGTGACGCAGGCAACGATCCCGATCCTGGCCGGCATGCGCGAGCTCGCGGCGCGGTTCGACGTCTTCATCCTCGACCAGTTCGGCCTGCTGCATGACGGCACCGCCCCCTATCCGGGCGCAGTCGAGGCGTTGCAAAGGTTGCAGCAAGCCGGCAAGACCCTCCTTCTTTTGTCCAATTCCGGAAAGCGCTCGGCGCCCAACGAGGAGCGGCTGGTGAAACTCGGCTTCCTGCCGGGGAGCTGGAGCCATTTTCTGTCCTCGGGCGAGATGGCCTGGGAGATGCTGGAAAACACGCTCGTCGACCGGAGCGGGCCGCTGCGCTGCCTGCTAATCGCCCGCGACGGCGACCGCTCCGCCGTTTCGGGCCTGCCGCTGGTGATGACCGAAAGCGGTGCGGATGCCGACATCGTGCTGCTTTCGGCCTCGGAGGGCGACCGCCACGGTCTTGGCCACTATCGCCGGCTGCTGGAGCCGGCGGCGGCGCGCGGCATCGAATGCCTGTGTACCAATCCGGACAAGATCATGCTGACGGCGGCCGGCCCGCGCTTCGGCGCCGGCCGCATCGCCGAGCTTTATGCCGAGCTGGGCGGGCCGGTGCGCTGGATCGGCAAGCCTTTCCCCGAAATCTACAGCCGGGCGATGGACATGCTGGGCCGGCCCGATCCGGCACGGGTGGTCTGCATCGGCGACAGCATCGAGCACGACATTGCCGGCGGCCGGGCGGCCGGCATGGCGACGGCGCTGGCGGCCACCGGCATCCAGGAAACCACCAGCGCGGCAGATCGCGAGCGGCAATTCGAAGAACTGGCCGCGCCGGATTTCCTGCTGCCGGCATTCCGCTGGTAAGAACGAGGAGAAGACGATGGAAACGATGATCCCGGCGGATGTGGTGGCGGCAAGCAATGCCGAACGCGAGGCAGCGCTGCGCACCGACTATGCCGCGCTGGGCGAGCGGCTTTCCCGGCGCGGCATCGCCATCGACGACATGGTGGCCCGCGTCGCGCGCTTCGGCGTGGCCATCCCCTCCTGGGGCGTCGGCACCGGCGGCACGCGGTTTGCCCGCTTTCCGTGCCCCGGCGAGCCGCGCGACGTGTTCGACAAGATCGAGGACTGCGCCGTGATCCAGCAACTCACGCGCGCCACGCCCACCGTGTCGCTGCACATCCCCTGGGACAAGGCCGATCCCCAGCGCCTCAAGCAGGCGGCGGCGCGCTTCGGCCTCGGCTTCGACGCCATGAACTCCAACACCTTCTCCGATGCGAAGGACCAGAAGCTTTCCTACAAGTTCGGCTCGCTCAGCCATGCCGACGCTGCCGTGCGCCGGCAGGCGGTGGAGCACAACCTCGAATGCATCGAGATCGGCAGCACGCTGGGCTCCAAGGCGCTGACCGTGTGGATCGGCGACGGGTCCAACTTCCCCGGCCAGGTCAATTTCGCCCGCGCCTTCGAGCGCTATCTGGAGTCCATGCGCGAAGTCTATGCGGCGCTGCCGGACGACTGGCGCCTGTTCAGCGAGCACAAGATGTATGAGCCGGCCTTCTATTCGACGGTCGTGCAGGACTGGGGCACCAACTACATCATCGCGAAGGAACTGGGCGAGCGCGCTTTCTGCCTGGTCGACCTCGGCCACCACGCGCCGAACGTCAACATCGAGATGATCGTGTCGCGGCTCATTCAGTTCGGCAAGCTGGGCGGCTTCCATTTCAACGATTCGAAATATGGCGACGACGATCTCGATGCCGGCTCGATCGATCCGTACCGGCTCTTCCTCGTCTTCAACGAACTGGTCGACGCGGAGCTTTCGGGCGCCCGTGATTTCAGCCCCGCGCATATGCTGGACCAGAGCCACAACGTGACCGACCCGATCGAGAGCCTGATGCTTTCGGCGGCCGAGGTGCAGCGCGCCTATGCGCAGGCACTGCTGGTCGACCGCAAGGCGCTGGAAGGCTTTCAGGAAGACAACGACGCGCTCATGGCCACGCAGACGCTGAAGACGGCCTATCGCACCGACGTGGAGCCGATCCTGGCCATGGCGCGCCTGCAGGGCGGCGGGGCGATCGACCCGGTTGCCGCCTATCGCGCCTCGCACTATCGCGCGAAGGTGGCGGCCGAACGCCCGGCGGCAGCCGCTGGCGGCGGCGGCATCGTATAGAATCCCCTCGGGATGCAGGCTCAAATCCGCCCAGTCGCGGCGACAGATCGAAAGGCAGGAAAAGTGAAAGACAAGGTTCTGCGCGAGGAGATGGTGGCGATCTGCCGCCGCATGAACGCCAGCGGCATCAACCAGGGCACGGCCGGCAACCTGTCCATCCGCACGAAGGACGGCTTCCTCATCACGCCGTCGAGCATGCCCTATGACGCGATGACGCCACAGGATATCGTGGAGATGGGTTTCGACGGCACCTATGTCGGCCGCAGGCCTTCGTCGGAATGGCGCTTCCACCGCGACATCCTCAAGCGGCGCGACGATATCGACGTGGTGCTGCACTGCCACTCGCTCTACGCCACCACGCTGGCCTGCCACTACAAGCCCATCCCGGCATTCCACTACATGGTGGGCGTGGCGGGCGGCGCCACCATACGCTGCGCCGACTACGCCACCTTCGGCACGCAGGCGCTCTCCGACCACGCGCTGACGGCGCTTGAGGGACGGCTAGCCTGTCTTCTGGGCCAGCACGGCCAGATTTCGCTCGGCAAGACCGCCGAGGCGGCGCTATGGCTGGCGATTGAGGTCGAGACGCTTTCGCGCATGTATGTGCAGGCGCTGACGCTCGGCGAGCCGCCGATCCTCTCCGACGAAGAAATGGAGCGTGTGATCGGGCAGATGCGTAGGATGAGCTACGGCCTGGCCCCCGACGCCGAGGACATCAACGACGTCGCCCGTCCCCGGCAGGCCTGAAGCCGGGGACCTGTTTCAGGCCGGATCGGCGACGAGGTGCCCCTGACCCACGTCGCGCAACACGAGGCGCGCGGGTTCGTCGCCCACCTTGCGCGTCGGGCTCGGGATTTCGCCGTCGAGGCGGGAAAAGCGCTGCCGACGCCGACCCGGGTCCGGCACAGGCACGGCCTCGATCAGCCTTTTCGTATAGGGATGGCGGGGGTTCGAAAACACCTGGTCGCGCGTGCCCATCTCCACGATCTGGCCAAGATACATCACCGCGACGCGGTCGGAGATGTTCTCCACCACGGCCATGTCGTGCGAGATGAACAGATAGGCGATGCCGAATTCCTCCTGCAGTTCGCGCAGCAGTTCCAGCACCCGCGCCTGCACCGACACGTCGAGCGCCGACACGCTCTCGTCGGCGATGACCAGCTTGGGCTGCAGGGCGAGCGCGCGGGCGATACAGATGCGCTGGCGCTGGCCGCCGGAGAATTCATGCGGATAGCGATCCATGCTCTCGGCCGGCAGGCCGACGCGCTCGAACAGCGCCGCCGCGCGCTCCTCGCGCTCGCGCCGGGAGGCGAGGCCATGGATGAGCAGCGGCTCGGCCACGAGGTCACCCACCTTCATGCGCGGGTCGAGCGAGGCGAAGGGGTCCTGGAACACCATCTGCACATCGCGGCGGACGGCCTTGCGTTCGCCGCCTTTCAGGCCGGCGAGGTTGCGCCCGCCTACCACGATGTCGCCGGAAAACGGCACCAGCCCCGCCAGCGCCTTGGCCGTGGTGGACTTGCCGCAGCCGGATTCGCCCACCAGCGCCAGCGTCTCGTTCGGCCGGATGTCGAAGGAAACGCCTTCGACGGCGTGGACGCGCCGCTGCACGGTGCCGAACAGGCCGCCGCGCAGGTCGAAACGGACCTGGAGGTCCCGGAGGGTGGCCACGGGCTGCGGCGCGGCGGACAGGACCGCGTCCCTGGTGGCCAGGCGGCCGGCGCCGGAGCCGATGCGCGGCACCGCGGCCAGAAGCTCGCGCGTATAGCCGGCCTTGGGCGCGTCGAAAATGTCCTCGACCCTGCCTTCCTCGACCACCCGGCCATGGCGCATGACGATGACCCGGTCGGCCATTTCGGCCACCACGCCCATGTCGTGGGTGATCAGGATGACGCTGGTGCCGCGTTCGCGCTGCAGGTCGCGCAGCAGCTCCAGCACCTCGCCCTGCACGGTCACGTCGAGCGCGGTGGTCGGTTCGTCGGCGATCAGCACGTCCGGCTCCAGGGCCAGCGCCATGGCGATCATGACACGCTGGCGCATGCCGCCGGAAAGCTCGTGCGGAAACTGCTTCATGCGGCTTTCGGCCTCGGAGATGCGCACCGCCTTGAGCGCCTCCACGGCGTGCCGGCGCGCCTCGGCGCGCGACTTGCCGGTATGGACCTCGATCGATTCCACGATCTGACGGCCGATCGTCAGCACCGGGTTCAGCGAAGTCATCGGCTCCTGGAAGATCATGGCGACGCGGTTGCCGCGCACCTGCCGCATGCGCCCCTCGCCGAGGGTGGCCAGATCGAGGTCGCCCAGCCGGATCGAGCCCGAGGCGATGCGGGCCGCCGGCTCGGGCAGCAGCCGCATGATGGCCAGCGACGTCATCGACTTGCCGGAGCCGGACTCGCCGGCGATGCACAGCGTCTCGCCGCGCGCCAGCGAAAACGAAAGGTCGGAGACGACCTCGCGCTCGCCGTCCTCGCCGCGCACCGCGACCGTGAGGCCGGCGACGTCGAGCACGGCGGGCGCCCGATCGGCGGGGGCCGGAGCCCCCGTCCGGTGTTGGGGTTGCGCCGTCGTCATTCGAAGACGCAGCGCGGGAAGTAGAACGACACCACCCAGTTCGGCATGTTGACGATCTCGCTGATCCTGAGGTCGCCGCAAACCGACACCAGCATGTAGGCGTTGACCGGGTCCAGGTTGTAACGGCCGGCGAGCAGGTTGACCATCTGGGCGACGGCGCTCTTGGCGCCCTCCATCAGGTCGGGGCCGATGCCGGTCGTCACCTCGTAGCCCTTGGCGTCGAGATGCCGGGTCACCGGGCCGGGCGTGGTGAAACGCGGGGTCTTCAGGTTCGCGCCCTTCACCAGGTCCAGCGTCAGCACCACGTCCATCGGGCTTTCGATGGCCGTGCCGCAGACCTCGCCGTCGCCCTGGGCGGCATGGGTGTCGCCCACCGAGAACAGCGCGCCCGCCACCTCCACCGGCAGGTAGAGCGTGGTGCCGGCGGCAAGGTCGCGGATGTCGAGATTGCCGCCGACGCGGCGCGGCGGCACCACCGAATGCAGCCCCTGCTCGGCCGGCGCGTTGCCGATCGTGCCGGCGAAGGGCTTCAGCGGCACGCGTCCGTGCTTGCCGAACAGGGCCGGTTCCAGCGAGGACGGATCATATTTCCAGACCGTCAGCGCCGGTTCCTTGAAGTCGTCGGCCAGCAGGCCGAAGCCCGGAATGTTCGCCGTCCAGCCGAAGCCGGACGGCTTGAACTGCTCGATGGTGACCTTGAGCGCGTCACCGGGCTCGGCGCCGTCGACGAAGATCGGCCCCGTGACCGGGTTGATCTTGCCGAAGTCGAGAGCGGCGATGTCGGCGACCGTGCTGTCGGGCGTCAGTTGCCCGCCCGAGGAATCCAGGCACTCGAAGTGGATCGTCGAACCGGGAGCCACCTTCTCGGCCGGGACAAACGAGTTGTCCCAGCCGAAGTGATGGTGGCGTCCGTGGATGGTGTAGTTGCAGTTACTGCACATCTTTCACATACACATGGTCATAGTTGACGGGGATATGGACCGGGTCGACATAGAGGTTGTCGGCACCGCCCATGCGCGCGGACTTCAGCGTGAAGCGCTGCTCGTTGAACACCGGCGCCCACGGGGCGTCTTCCATGATCTTGATGTAGATCTCGCCCCACAGCTTGTTGCGCTCTTCCGCCTTGGCCGGATCGACGATGGAGTCGGCCTGGTCGGCGAGCTTGTCCAGGTCCTTGTTGCAGTACCACGACCAGTTCCAGCCGCCCGGAACCGCGCCGCCGCAGCCCAGGATCGGCCCGTAGAAGTTGGACGGATCGGGGAAGTCGGCGATCCAGGCCATGCCGCCCGACCAGATCATCGGCGCGCCGTCCTTCTCGCCGCCGGCGGCGATGACGTTGGCCTGGGCCAGCGCCTGGATATTGGCCTTGATGCCGATGGCCGCCAGATCCTGCTGGATTCCTTGCGCGATGCGCGGATTGGGGTCGGTGTTCATGACATAGAGCTCGGTCTCGAAGCCGTCTCCCTGGCCTGCCTCGGCCAACAGCTCCTTGGCCTTGGCCGGATCGTAGGCGTAGCCCTTGTAGTCGTTGTCGTAGCCCGGCATCGACGGCGGCAGCGGCTGGTTGGCCGGCACCGCGCGGTTGTTGATGAGCTGGACGATGCGGTCCTTGTTGATGGCCATGTTGACCGCCTGCCGCACCTTGACGTTGTCGAAGGGCGGGATGTTGACGTTCATGGTGACGTAGCCGGTGTGGAGCTGGCCGCCCTCGACCACGCGCGCCTTCTGCTCCGGGTCGTTCATCACTTCCTGGAACTTGGCCGGCGGGATGCCGTCGCCGGGCACGTCGATCTCGCCCTTCTGCAGGCGCAGCAGCGCCACGATCGGCTCCTGGCCGATCTCGAAGGTGATCTTGTCGAGATAGGGCAGCCCCTTGTTCCAGTAGTCGGGGTTCTTCTCGAACACGACGCGCTGGCCGAGCGTCCATTCACCGAGCTTGAACGCGCCGGTGCCGACGGGATGCTTGCCGAAATCGGCGCCGTATTTCTCGACCTCTTCCTTCGGCACGACATGGCTGAAGTTGATCGCCATGACGTGCAGGAAGGTGGCGTCGGGCCGGGTCAGCTCGAACTTGATGGTGTAGGGGTCCACCACGGTGATGCCGGACAGGCCGTCGGCCTTGCCTTCGGCGGCCTCGTCATAGCCCTTGATGGTGGCGAAGAAGCCCTGCCCCGGGCTCTGGGTCTTCGGGTCCACCACGCGGTCGATCGAGTACTTCACGTCCTCGGCCGTCATCTCCCGGCCATTGTGGAACTTGACGCCCTGGCGCAGCTTGAAGGTGAAGGTCTGGCCGTCTTCCGAGATTTCGTAGCTCTCGGCAAGGTCGGGGCGAAGCTTGGTGGTGCCGGCCTCGTAGTCCATCAGGCCGTCGAACAGGCTCTTGATCATCGACCAGTTCTGCCAGTCGTAGCCGATGGCCGGGTCCAGCGTGGCGACGTCGTCCTTGTAGGTGATGATGATGTCGCCGCCGGGCTTGGCGTTCGGGTCCAGCTCTTCGGCGACGGCGTTGCCGCCGGCGAGCATCAGCGCGAGCGCGGAAGCCGCCACGGTGGTGGTCAGAAGTCTTTTTATCATCTCGATTTCCCTTTCCCTCTGGTTATCTGAGCTTGATACGTGGATCGATGAAGGGCGCGACGACGTCGGCCAGGAAGTTCCCGAGCACGATGGCGAAGGCCGAGACGAGCGTGACACCCATGATGATGGGGATGTCGACGCGCTGGATCGCCTGCCAGACGAGCTGGCCGATGCCGGGCCAGCCGAACACGCTTTCCACCACGACGATGCCGCCCATGAGGATGCCGATGTCGATGCCGACCATGGCGATGATGGGCAGGATGGCGTTGGGCAGCGCGTGGCGGATCAGCACGGTCATCCGGGCCAGCCCCTTGGCGCGCGCGGTACGGATATAGTCCTGGCGCAGAACGTCGATCATGGACGAGCGCATCATGCGCGCATACCAGCCGGAACTCATCACCGCGACGGTGAGCGAGGGCAGTACGAGATGCGAGAAGGTGCCGTAGCCGCCGATGGGGAACCAGCTCAGGCGCACCGCGAACACGTAGAGCAGCAGCAGCCCGACCACGAATTGCGGCGCCGACACCCCGATGAAGGAGGCGACCATCAGCGACTGGTCGGTCTTGGTGCCGCGCCGCACGGCCGCCACCACGCCCATGGTGAGCCCGATCAGCAATTCGCAGACGATGGCGCCGAGCATGAGAAGCAGCGTGGCCGGGAGGCGGGCCACGATAAGCTGCGCCACTTCCGAGCGCTGGATGTAGGAGCGGCCAAGGTCGCCCTGCAGCAGGTTCCACAGGTAGCGCCCGTATTGCACCAGGAAGGGCTGGTCGAGGCCGAGCTGGCGGCGGATGCTTTCCACGGTGGCCGGCGTGGCGCTGCGGCCGGCGATCTGGCGCACCGGATCTGCCGGAAGCAGATAGAGCAGCGCGAAGGTGATGAGCGAGATGCCCAGAAGGATCAGCGCGGACTGGATGAGGCGGCGGCCCAGATAGGCGATCATGACCGGCCCCGCTGCGTCGGATCGAGGATGTCGCGCAGGGCGTCGCCGATCAGGTTGAAGGCGAGCGCCAGCGCCAGAATGGCGATGCCGGGGAAGAACACCAGCCAGGGCGCCGCCTGGAAATAGGTCTGGTTCTCGAAGATGATGTTGCCCCAGGACGGCGTGGGCGGCTGCACGCCGATGCCGAGATAGGACAGCGTCGCCTCCAGCAGCACGGTGGTGGAGATGCCCAGCGTGCCCCAGACGAGGATGGTCGGCACCAGATGCGGCAGGATGTGCCTGAACAGGATGCGCGCGCTGCCTGCGCCGATGGTGCGCTCGGCATCGATGAACTCGCGCTCCGCCAGCGAGGAGGTCTGCGTGAACATGACGCGCGCGGTCTGCACCCAGTTCACCAGTGCGATGACCAGGGCCACGATCCACAGGCTGGGCTGGAACACGGCCGCCAGGCAGATCGCCAGAAGCAGCGCGGGAAACGCCATCATCAGGTCGGTGAAGCGCATCAGCACGCCGCCCAGCCAGCCGCGATAATAGCCGGCGACCACGCCCACCAGCGTGCCGATGAGAAGCGCTATGCCGTTTGCCACGATGCCGATGATGAGCGAGGTGCGCGCGCCATAGAGGATGCGCGTGAGCAGATCGCGCCCGAGCAGGTCGGTGCCGAGCCAGAAGGTGGAATTGGGCGGCAGCGGCTCGCCAGACAGGGTCAGGCCGTCGAACATCTGCTCGTCCGGCCCGAAATGCGTCAACCATGGTGCCAGCAGCGCGCCGCCGACGACGAGCACGACGATGACCAGTCCGACCAGGGCCAGCGGGCGCTGTGCCAGCTTGCGCAGCACGCCGGGCCGCGGACGGACCACGGGGCCGCTATCGCGAACCTCAGGCGCGGCGGGACTGCTCATCCGAACCCTCCCCGTCCGCCATGGCCACGACGCGGCGCGCGGCTTCCTCGACGCTGATCTGCCAGTTCATCGCAAGCGAACGCAATTGCGCGTAGCCGCGCTCGTGCTCGCCGCCGCGGGCGAGCGCGGCCACGGCCCGCACGATGGTGTGCCGCTCGGCCACGCGCGCCTCCAGGGAGGCGATCTCCGCAGCCAGGCGCCTGCGCGCCTCGAAGCTCTGGCGCGCGATCAGCAGCGAGGAATAGACGCCGGAATTTCCGACGGGCTTCATCAGATGCGCGTCCGCCCTGTGTGAAAACAGCGCCCATTCGATGCGGCCCGGCGCTTCGGAACCGACCAGCGCGATCAGCGGCATGGGCGCCTCGCCCGGCTTCCACGGAAACTGCTCGTCGAAGCCGAGGTCGACGTCGAAGAAGACGAAGTCCGCGGAAAGGACGGCGGGCGGAAGCTCCGGCCAGCAATCCGTCACCTCCAGCCCGATGGCCGACAATTGCCGGGTAACGGCCTGCACGGTGGGATGCGGGCGATGCAGCACGAAGGCCGAAGCGCCGCCGAGATTGGGGATGCGCGCAGACTTGGTCATGGCACGACCCTCAGGCGCGGCTGCGGGAAGACGCGGGCGCGGTCGTAGCGCGACAGATAGGGGTCCGGTGCCACGCCCTCCTGACGGCTGATCGTGCGGAAGCCGGCGCCGTCGATCTCGCCGATCACCACCGGCAGCGTCGCATGCTGGGTCTGCGGATCGATGGCGGTGGCGCCGAAGGGCGTGGCGAAGGTGCGGTCGGCGAAGGCCGCCGGCAGATCCGACCATCGGATGTCCGCATCGGTCGCCAATATGTCGGCAAGCACCCGCACCGAAGCGTAGGCCGCCGCCTCGAAGGAGGAGGCGGGCTTGCGCCTGCCCGCGGCGTCGGCGGGATCATGGAAATAGGGACCGGCCGACAAATGGCCGCGCCCGGCTTCTCCGATCGCCGGCAATTCGCATTCGGTGAGGTTGCAGGAGACTACCGGGCAGCGTTGCGGCGAAAAATGCGGATCCTGCCGGCCGAGTTCGGCATAGGCCTGGAGGAAGGCATAGGAGGACGAGCCGATCAGGTTGTTGAGCACGAAATCCGGCCGCGTGGCGCGGATTTCCTCGACAAGCCGCGAAACGTCGGTTTCGCCCAGCGGCAGGTAGCGCTCGCCCCGCACCTCGCCGCCGGCATCGGCGATCAGGTCGCGCGCGACGCGGTTGGTTTCCCAGCCCCATATGTAGTTGGAACCGAGCAGGAAGCCGTTGACGCCGAAGCGTGGCACGACATGCGCAAACAGCGGCACGAGCTGCTGGTTCGGGCAGGCATGCATGTAGACGACATGGTCGTTGGCCTCGAAGCCCTCGTAGGGACAGGCATACCAGAGCGTGCCGCCGCCCCGCTCCAATACTGGAATGGCTTCCTTGCGGCTCCAGGAGGTGACGCAGCCGACGATGTGCCGGGCGGAACTGTCGCGCAGGATCTCGGCGCAGCCGGCGGCGTAGCGATCGGCATTGCCCGCGGGATCGCGTTCCACCGGCACGAATTCGAGAGGCCCCGCCGGGTCGGCGTTGACGTCGGCAATCGCCGTCAGCGCGCCGGTCCGGCAGGCCTCGGAAACCAGCCGGTAATTGCCGGATCTGGAATAAAGGATGCCGATCTCGATACGCCGCTTCAAACGTGTCCCCAAAAACACAATGCCCCGCAGCCGCCGCCGTTCGGGCGGGGCATACGAGGCATTCTTGCCGTCCGGCGCTCAAGACCGGTATTTTGTCCCTACCCTAGAGGAGAGTTTCCCGCAGTCAAGCCGGAAAACGGCCGCCGGTCGGCGTGTCCACGCGGTTCACGGCAGATGCCGGAAACGGCACCGGCGACGACGGCGTCACCTGAAGCTCGCCAGCGGCAGGAAATTGACGGCGGACCCGGTGAAGCGGTGATGCTCGGCCTGCGCGCGGTCGCGGCGGAAGCCTTCGACATAGACCTGCTGCGGGGCCTGGCGGATGAAGCTGGCGGCAAGGCGCACCGGCGGCTGGTCCGCCGAAACCGGCACGGCCTGCGAGCCGACACGCAACGGCCAGGCGGACGCGCCCGGCTGCACCGGCACCGCGACCGACTTCGGCGCGGCCTTGCTGTCGCGCAGGGCGGGGCGAGGCTGCTTGTCGGCGCTGGCAGCCGCCGCCACAATTTCGGGAACCGGCACCGTGGCAACCGCAGGCTCGCCGCGCAGGCCGGGTACCGGCGCCTTTTCGGGAATGGCGAAGGCGACCTCCACGAGCGGCGTCGAAACAGTCTCGACCGCCGCACTTTCGAGAAGGCGCTTTATCCCGTCCTCGCGGGCATCGCCGCCGCGGGTCTCCTCTCCATGGGAGACCATGGCCAGAAGGGTGCTTTCGCCGGGCGCCGATGGCGCAGCCTCCGGCCGCCAGGTCGGCAGCGGGATATGGGCCGGAACCATGGCCGCGACTTCGGGGGCGGCAACAGGTTCCGGCGCGGCGGCTTCGGAGAAGGGAAGCGTTTCGGGCACCTCGGCGGCCAGCCCGATGCTGGGGCGCGGCGCAAGCCGCGGCACCGGAACCTCGCGCTGCGGCAGGGCGGCGACGATGGTCTCGGCGGGCGCAGCCGGCGCCGGCCGCGGGATTTCAAGCCGCTGCGCCTGGTCCGGAGGCACGACGGCGATGGCCGGTGCAATGGCGGGAGCAGCAGCAGCCGGGGCCGCAGGCCTGGCCACCGGCGCCTGCGCGGCCGGCCTGGCCGGCTTCTGCGGGGCGGGTGCGGCGCTTGCCACATCGGCGACGTCGTCGGCCTCGTCCGCGCCGCCGCCGCCGAAGAACGCCGCCAGCAGCCCGCCGGACTTGCGCTTGCTGGGGCCGGCCACGCTGGCCAGCTCGATGTTGGGCGTGCCGGTGGCCTTGCGCCCCTTATAGGCGGCCAGCGCCTGCTCGTAGCCGGGCAGCGGCTTGCCGTCGGAAGGCACATGCAGCGTCTTGCCGTTCGGGAACACCTGGGCCAGCTCCTGCCGGCTGATGCCGGGCCAGTGGCGCACATTGCCGACGTCCATATGCACGAAGGGCGAGCCGGAGGTCGGATAATAGCCCACGCCGCCGCCCTGCATCCTGAGGCCGATATCGCGAAGCTTCTTCAGCGGCACGCCGGGGATGAAGAAGTCCATCGCCTTGCCGAGCATGTGCTGGCTTTTCTGGGCCACGCCTTTCGAGCGGCTGCGCAGCATGGCGTTGGTGGCCGGCGCGCGGTAGCCGCTGACCACGTTGATGTAGGCGTTCGATCCGGTCTGGCGGTAGGCTTCCCACACCAGGTCGAGCAGGCGCGGGTCCATCCTGATGGGCTCGTTGCGGCGCCAGTCGCGCAGGATGTAGTTGATCTGCTTCAGTCCCTCCGGCAGGTAGCGGCCGTTGCGCTTGTAGGCGATCTCGGCCTTCTCGCGCGTGTGCAGGTGATGGAGCTTGAGCGTACGTGTCTCGGCCAGCGCATCCGCCGCGAAGGTGCACAGCACCGCCACGGCGGTGGCGACGAGCGCGAAGGACGATCGGACGTTACGGTGCATCTTTGTTCCTCGCTGGGCCCGGTCGTGCCCATCGTGCAAAGTGGCGACGAGGCCGCCCTTCCATAGCTTTGTGTCAAGATCAATAGCATCTTGGTTAAAGAAGGGTATCCGGGCAGACATTCCCCCTCGCGACAATATGCGCAACGGTATATTGGTGTCCGACAGGAGGCCGTGATGAAAATCGTCAAGATCAACGAGCGCCTCTCGGTTGCCGCGCAGCCGCAGATGGACGACATCGCAGGGCTGCCCGACCGGGGCTTTGCGAACCTCATCAACGCGCGGCCGGACGGCGAGCAGCCTGGACAGCCCGGCTCGGCGGCCGAGCGGCAGGCTGCCGAGAGCGCCGGGCTCGGCTACGATTTCGTGCCCGTCACCGGCGCCACGATCACCGAGGCCGATGTGCGCAGCTTCGGACAGGCGCTGGCCGCAGCCAAGGGTCCGGCCCTTGCCCATTGCCAGGGCGGCACCCGGGCGCTGACGCTGTTTGCCCTGAGCGAGGTGCTGGAAGGCCGCATGTCCGCGCAGGAGCTTCCCGCCTTCGGCAGGAGCCACGGTTTTGACCTGTCGGCCGGCCTGCACTGGCTGGAACGCCACATGGCGCAATGCCCGGTGGTGACGGGCTTCTACGAGCCCCGCACGGGCAGCGTGCAATATGTCGTGGCCGATCCCGCCACGAAAAAATGCGCCGTCATCGACCCGGTCCTGGACTATGACGAGAAGTCCGGCAGCACCGGAACCGCCAGCGCCGACGCGCTTCTCGCGCATGTGGCCGGGCATGGCCTGGAGGTGGAATGGGTGCTCGACACCCATCCGCACGCCGACCATTTTTCGGCCGCGCATTATCTCAAGGGCAAGACCGGCGCCCCGACGGCGATCGGCGAGCGCATCGTCGACGTGCAGCGGCTGTGGAAGGACATCTACAACTGGCCGGGGCTGCGCGACGACGGTTCGCAATGGGACAGGCTGTTCGCGCATGGCGAGCGCTTCAAGGTGGGCGGCATCGAGGCCCGGGTGCTGTTTTCTCCCGGCCACACGCTGGCCTCGGTCACCTATGTGATCGGCGACGCCGCCTTCGTGCACGACACGCTGTTCATGCCCGACGGCGGCACGGCGCGGGCCGACTTTCCCGGCGGCAGCGCGCGCGCGCTATGGCACTCGCTGCAAGGCATCCTCGCCCTGCCGGACGAAACGCGCCTGCTCACCGGGCATGACTACCGGCCGAACGGGCGCGCGGCGCGCTGGGAGAGCACGGTGGCCGAGCAGAAGCGCGCCAACCCGCATGTCGCCGGGCAGGACGAGGAAAGCTTCGTGCGGCTGCGCGAGGCGCGCGACCGCACGCTGCCCATGCCGAAGCTCATCCTGCATGCGCTTCAGGTCAACATCCGCGGCGGGCGCCTGCCGGAACCCGAAGACAACGGGCGGCGCTACCTCAAGATCCCGCTCGACGCGCTTTCCGGCTCGGCCTGGTGACGAAGGCCGCGGGGAAAGAAGCCGCCCGCCAGGATCACGCCATGCGCCTTCTTTGCGATTGCGAAAGGCGCGGCTTGCGTGCTAACCAGACGCCCGCGCGGGTATGATGTAATGGTAGCCTGTCAGCTTCCCAAGCTGAACGCGCGGGTTCGATTCCCGCTACCCGCTCCAGCCACACTTCCCATAGTGTTTACGCTTGTCCCATACCGTCCGGTAAGGTACTGTATTCCAATGATAATTTCCGTTTTGGCTATTTTGCCTGTCCGGTCCTGTCTCAATATGTCCCACCCAAGCCCACTGAAAATGCAGTAGGATTTGCATACCCCTACTGCTTCCAAGATAGGTCCTACTGCATGGGAGATGGCGATGGCGCTGACGGACGTTGCAGTTCGAAAGGTGAAACCCGGCGAGAAAAACGCCCGCTTGAGCGACGAAAAGAGTCTCTACCTGCTCGTCCAGGTTAACGGCAGCAAGCCTTGGTGCTTCGACTACAAGCTGAATGGGCGGCGCAATACGATGTCGTTTGGCTCCTACCCGGATGTGTCACTTGCTCAAGCCCGGGAGCGCCGGGAGCAATGCTGTGAGAAAATCGCTAAGGGCATCGATCCGGTGCAAGCGACGAGGCAGGAAAAGGTTGAACGGGAGCTTGTTGAAGCAGACACGTTCGGCCGGGCCAGCGAGGACCACATCCAGTCGCTCCGGGACAAAAACCGTGCGGGGGCGACAATCAAAAAACACGAGTGGCTTTTGCAAGACCTCGCTCGCCCCCTCGCGAAGATGGGCATCCGGGACATAACAGCGGCAGACATTCTCCCGCTCCTGAAGAAGATTGAAGCTCGTGGGAACCGGGACACCGCACATACCCTCCGGGCAACCCTCGGCTCGGTGTTCCGCTTTTGCGTCTACAACCTACGGCGCCGACAATGACCCCACCTATGCGCTTCGGGGAGCCCTCCTACCCGTCGAAGAACAGCACCACGCCGCGATCACCGACGAGAAGGAATTCGGGGGTCTTCTGCGGACGATCGACGAGTTTAACGGCTGGCTTACGCTGAAGGCGGCGCTGCAAATCATGGCGCTCTGCTACCCTCGGCCGGTCGAACTCCGCCACGCCGAATGGGGCCATTTCGATTTCAAAGAGAAGGTCTGGACGATCCCCGAGCACCTGGCCAAGATGCGCCGCCCCCACGACATCCCCTTGTCGCCGAAGGCGCTGACGATCATCCAAGGGTTGAAGCCGATCAGTGGTGATAGCCAGTACGTGTTTCCGTTGTCAATGACCGTGGAATCGGGACCCTGTATTTTCGTGCAAAAGGGACCCCGGTTTTGGGGTTGATGAAGGGCACGGCGGTTAGCGCCCGATCAGGCGAAGCTGGTCGGGGTTGCACAGCCTGATCGGGTGCGGTTCGTTGGTTTTTGGCTTTAGCTTTGAGAGCGGCTCTTGAAGCGCCAGGATTCGTTTCCGGTCTCGACGATCTCGCAGTGATGCGTCAGGCGATCGAGCAGCGCAGTGGTCATCTTGGCGTCGCCGAAGACGGTGGGCCATTCGCCGAACGCCAGATTGGTGGTGATGATGACGCTGGTGCGCTCGTAGAGTTTCGAGACGAGATGGAAGAGCAACTGCCCGCCGGCCTGGGCGAAGGGCAGATAGCCCAGTTCATCGAGCACGACGAAGTCGAGCCGGGTCAGGTGATCGGCAATGCGCCCCTGGCGGCCGGCACGGGTCTCGGTCTCCAGCCTGTTGACCAGGTCGACGACATTGAAGAAGCGGCCGCGCGCGCCGTTGCGGATAAGCGCCCGGGCAATGGCGATGGCTAGATGGGATTTGCCCGTGCCGGTGCCGCCGACCAGGACGACGTTACGCTGATCGGCGACAAAGGCTCCGCCGGCAAGATCGCGGATCAGGCTCTCGTTGACGGGCGTGCCGGTGAAGTCGAAGTCATCGACGTCCTTGGCCAATGGCAGCTTGGCGACGGTGAGCTGGTATTTGATGGAGCGGGCCTGCTTCTCCGATATCTCGGCCTGCAGCAGATCGCCGACGATCTTCGGAGGTTCGTGCTGCCGCTTGATGGCGACGCCCATGATCTCGTCATAGGCTGATCGCATCCCGTAGAGCTTCAGCGTGCCCATCAGTTCCAGAACCTCGGTGCGTTCCATGATTATCTGCTCTCCTTAGACGGTCATAGCGGGCGCAGTCGGCGATCGGCTCGTGAGCCAGCTTCAGCGCCTGGGGAATGGAAAGGATCGTGCCCGGCGCCGGGTCGCGGCGGCGGGCCAGGATGTTGAGGATCACCGCCGCCGACGAGACGCCGTGATCGAGCGCCTCCTGACAGGCCGCCTCGACCGCGTTCAATCCGTCGCTCAGCACACAGGTGAGGATCGACACCATCTGCCGGTCGCCGTCATCGGCGGCCTTGAGCTTGCGGCGCACCTTCTCCATGGCCGACGGCAGAACCCAATTCTTGAACGGTGCGCCGTTGCGCAGTCCACCGGGCTTGCGGGCCAGCACCGGGACGTAATGCCAAGGGTCGTAGATCACCTCGTTGCGGCCGAAGCAGCGGGCATGTTCGCCCACGACCACGCCGTCCTGGCGGATGACGATCCGATCGGCATAGGCATGGATCTCGACCGGCCGGCCGACGGCGCTCGACAGCACCGAGTATTTGTTGTTGTCGAAGCGCACCGTGCAGGTCTTCGACACCGAGGCGGGAATGCAGTGGAAGCCGTCGAAGCGCCCGGCATAGGGGATGAAGCTGCCGCGCTCCTCCTCGAACACCTCCCAGATCGTGCGGCCGTCCTGTTCGGGGTGCCGGTGCGCCTTGGCGTAGGAGACGCATTTGTCGGCCAGCCAGCCGTTCAGGTCCTCCAGCGTCTTGAAGCGCAGCCGCGGCGTGAAGAAGCGCTCGCGCACCAGCCCGACCTGGTTCTCGACCTGGCCCTTCTCCCAACCCGACGCCGGCGTGCAAGCTTCCGGTTCGACAAGGTAATGTCCGCACATCTGCGCGAAGCGGCGGTTGTAGCGGCGATCCTTGCCGATGAAGATCGCGTCCACCGCCGTCTTCATGTTGTCGTAGATGCCGCGCGTGCAGGTTCCGCGGAAGAAGGCGAAGGCCCGATCATGGGCGTCGAACACCATCTCCTGCGTCTCGCGCGGATACGCCCGAACAAAGAACATGCGGCTATGACAGAGCCGCATGTGCGCCACCTTCACCGTAACCGTCACGCCGTCCAGCAGGACGACCTCGTGACTCCAGTCGAACTGATAGGCTTCGCCGGGCGCAAAGCTCAGCGGGATATAGGCCTCGGCCGCGGCGCTGCCGCGTTGCTCTTCCCAATCCTGCGCATGCCGCCACACTGAGCTGTAGCTGCCGTCATAGCCGAGGCCGCGAAGCTCCTCGAAGATCCGGATCAGCGTCAGCCGTTCCCGCTGCGGCTTCGCTGCATTCGCCGACAGGAGCCCGTCCAGCTTCTCGCGCCAGGCCCCCATGCGAGGATAGGACTGATGCTTGCGCTCGTACCGGAACTCCGTCTCGTCCGAGCGCAGCACCTTGCGGACCACTTTCCGCGAGATCTTCAGCTCCCGGCAGATCGCCTTGATCGACTTCCCCTGCACCAGCGACAGCCGGCGTATCTTTGCAATCGTCTCCACAACCAACATCCAAAACACAAATGCCTCCGATCAAACCGGAGGCACTTTGATGACCCCACGTTAAGGGGTCCCGTTTGGACGAAAATTACCCCTCAAACAGGGTCCTCATTCCACGAAAAATCACAGTCAAAGGTCGACCGCAAATTCCTCCACGTCATCGATCTCGATATCAGGGTTGGCAAGGAGGCCGATGACGCCGAGGCTGAGCTTGAGAAGCTATTTCCCGGCATCGACATCTGGAAATTCCCGCGCGTCAAATCGGGCTCGGGAGGCGCGTCCCGCCACATCTACTTCGTCACCGATGAGCCGTTCCAGTCCAAGAAGCTGGCCCATAGCGGCAACAAGATCACGGGCAAGGACGGCAAGCAGCATTGGTCATGGGAGATCGAGCTTTTCGGCACCGGCAAACAGGTCGCCATTCCGCCGAGCATTCATCCCGACACCGGCCGGGAATATGTGTGGGAGCGCGAGTTCGACGAGGATGCGAAGCTCCCCCACGTCGATGCCGACCTAGTGGCTGATCTGGTTTTTGCCGAGGACGAGGACGCCGAGGAACACGATAACTCGGTCCTCGATCTGGACTACGAGGAAGCCCGCGATCTGGTGGCATCGCTCGACAAGTCTCATGCCTTCGATCGCGAGGCGTGGCGCAACGTCGGCATGGCCCTGTCGCATGAGTTCGGTCGATCGTCGAAGGCGGCCTTTGACATATGGGTCGAGTTCTCGCGCCGTGCCCCGGACAAGTTCGTCAGCGTGCGCGACTGCAAAGAGCAGTGGGACAGCTTCAGGAACAAGACCGAGCGCCCCATCACCATGCGCAGCGTGATAGAGACCGTCAACGAGCGGCGGCGCGCGGAAGAATGGGAGAATATCCCCGACGAGTTCGAAGACGATGAGCACGACATCGCCAAGGAATTCGAGGACATCGCTCCCGGCCCCGATGACCGGCCGCGGCTGAAGGGCATTCCAAAGCACCTTCTGTCGATACCCGGCGTCTTGCAAGAGATGGTCCGCTATTACAACGACACCGCATGGAAGCCGCAGCCGCAGTTCGCGGTGCAAGCTGCTCTCGCATTCGGCTCCGTCGTCCTCGGGCGCAACTGGCGTACCGACATGAACAACTACCCGTCCGTCTATCTGGTGAACCTGGCGCCGACCGCTGGTGGCAAGGAGCACGCCAAGACGGTAGTGGAAGCAACGCTTGAGAGTGCGAGCCTCGGCGAACTCATCGGCCCCAAATCCTACACGTCGGACGCCGGCCTTATGTCTGCTCTCCTGATGCGCCCCCGCCATATCAGCATCGCCGACGAGTTCGGCCGCTACCTGACCTCCGCACGGGCCTCGGGCGATGCCAACCGTCATGAGGCTCAATCGGCCCTGATGGAGGTTGCAGCACGCCTCGGCGGCACGCACCGTGAGAAGGGCTACAGCACGCACGGCATGAGCAAGGAGCAGGCCGAGGCCGTCAAGAACCGGAAGGTCGAGCGGCCAGCGCTGACGCTCCTGGGCATGTCCACTCCGTCGACGTTCTACGAAGCCCTTGGCATGGCCGACGTGACGAGCGGCTTCCTAAACCGCATTCTCGTGGTCAGTTCTCCGCTCGCCCGTCAAAAGAGCCGGCGCGTCAAACTGAAGTCGCCACCGAAGCGCATCATAGATTGGGCGAAGGAACACGCCTGGCCCGATCCAGATGAAGAAGACCTTGGTGGCGTTCGGTCGCGCGCCGAGCCAGCATGGGCGCCGGAACCGATCGAGATCCCGTTCACGCCAGAGGCATACGAAATTATCGATGCGATGGAAGAACAGGTCATCGCGGAGATGGATCGCCTTGAACAATTCGGCATGGCTGATCTGTTCGGCCGAACCGCTGAATTGGCGCAACGCATTTCCCTCATCGTGGCGCTGAGCGATCGTTCCTCGCGCGTCCGAGCCAAGCATATCGAATGGGCTCGGGACTATGTTTTCTTCTATCATCGCCAAACCGCAGAAGAAGCGATGCGGCGCCTCGGCCAAACGCCGATGCAATCAGTCACGGACGCTGTTTTCGAGATTGTTCAGCGCGCAGGTAGGAACGGGGCTACAGAGCGTGAAATCGTTCGCCACTGCCGCGGCTTCCGTAACCTCAATCGTCGGGATCGCGATGAAGTCCTTTCGCGCCTAAAGACCGATCACGGCGTTCGCTTCAGAGAAATCGCAAAGCCAAAGAACGGACCTGGGCGACCTCGAAAAGCTTATGTCGCGTCAAAATCCGACGACTAACGCAAACCCCGCTTCGGCGGGGTTTTTGATTCACGACGGCGGTTTGTCTGCGGAAATGACGACGGTTAAAACCCTTACGCCACAAGGGTTTGACGAATATTCGTCAACGTCGACGGGGGTACTCCCTCTTTGGTCCGAGTTGGCAAAAATAAGAGAGAAGGGGGGTGGGCGTCTGCGTTGACGAAAATTAAATAAGAATAAAAATTATTATTATGAATCAATATCTTATCTCCTTACAATTCCGTCGTCATTTCCGCAGACGCCCGTCTGCGTAATTCATTTCCCATGCTGTCCCACGATAAAATCCGAAAAAATTCTGAAATGACTCACGGAACGCGCTCAGCGCCCCCCGCGACCGAGATTCCCGGCAGGAAGGACCCGGAGCGACGGGACAGCATGGGACACGCCTTGCCTGCGCCAATGAGCGCTCCAGCTTGCACCCTGTCACACTGACAACGCGTCCCATTGCGTCCCGGCATGTCTGACTAGGTGTCACGGCGTCTAGAGCGGATTTCGACCGTTATGAATCGAGAGTGGATTCCCTCGGAGCGTAATTTCTGATTCAGGATCCGTGCTGGTGATGGAGGCCGGCATGGATGGGCCAACCTCTTTCGATGGATTTGCGTTCGCGGCTTCTGGCGGCGGTTGATGATGGTATGAGCTGCCGTGCGGCAGCCGCTCGCTTTGGCGTTGCACCATCGACGGCGATCCGCTGGCAGGCGCAGCGCCGGGAAACTGGCGACTTTTCTCCCAAACCACAGGGCGGCGATATGCGGTCACGCCGGATCGAGGAGCGTGGGGCGGACATCCTGGCGATTTGGGAAGCGCGCAGGGACACCTCGCTTGAGGAACTGCGCCTGGCGCTGATCGAGATCGGCTTGCACGTCTCGATCGCCGGGCTCCACCGCTTCTTCGCGCGCCGTGGCATGACGCGCAAAAAAAGACTGGCCATGCCGTCGAGCAAGACCGTCCCGATATCCTGAAGCAGCGCCGGGCCTGGTTCGACGGCCAGATCGATCTGGAACCGGAGCGTCTTGTGTTCATCGACGAAACATGGACCACCACCAACATGACCCGCAGCCATGGACGCTGCCCAAAAGGCGAGCGGCTGCGGATGGGCTTCCCGCATGGCCACCGCAAGACCACCACGCTCGTGGCCGGGCTGCGCATGAGTGGCATGGTCGCACCGATGGTGCTGGATCGGCCGATCAACGGCGACTGGTTTGAAGCCTATGTCACTCAGGTTCTCGTGCCGGAACTGCGCCCCGGTGACGTTGTCGTCATGGATAATCTGTCGAGCCACAAGCGGGCCTCGGTGCGCGAACACATCCAGGCAGCGGGCGCGACACTGCGCTTCCTTCCGCCCTACAGCCCGGACTTCAACCCCATTGAGAAAGCCTTCTCCCGCCTCAAGGCCATGCTGCGCAAGGCGGGAGAGCGAACCGTCGGCGGCCTCTGGAGCCTGATCGGCAAGCTCGTCGATATCTTCCAGCCTAACGAATGCGCCAACTACTTCACTTCATGTGGTTATGAGCCAGACTGATCGAAAACCGCTCTAGAGCGGATTTCGACCGTTATGAATCGAGAGTGGATTCCCTCGGAGCGTAATTTCTGATTCAGGATCCGTGCTGGTGATGGAGGCCGGCATGGATGGGCCAACCTCTTTCGATGGATTTGCGTTCGCGGCTTCTGGCGGCGGTTGATGATGGTATGAGCTGCCGTGCGGCAGCCGCTCGCTTTGGCGTTGCACCATCGACGGCGATCCGCTGGCAGGCGCAGCGCCGGGAAACTGGCGACTTTTCTCCCAAACCACAGGGCGGCGATATGCGGTCACGCCGGATCGAGGAGCGTGGGGCGGACATCCTGGCGATTTGGGAAGCGCGCAGGGACACCTCGCTTGAGGAACTGCGCCTGGCGCTGATCGAGATCGGCTTGCACGTCTCGATCGCCGGGCTCCACCGCTTCTTCGCGCGCCGTGGCATGACGCGCAAAAAAAGACTGGCCATGCCGTCGAGCAAGACCGTCCCGATATCCTGAAGCAGCGCCGGGCCTGGTTCGACGGCCAGATCGATCTGGAACCGGAGCGTCTTGTGTTCATCGACGAAACATGGACCACCACCAACATGACCCGCAGCCATGGACGCTGCCCAAAAGGCGAGCGGCTGCGGATGGGCTTCCCGCATGGCCACCGCAAGACCACCACGCTCGTGGCCGGGCTGCGCATGAGTGGCATGGTCGCACCGATGGTGCTGGATCGGCCGATCAACGGCGACTGGTTTGAAGCCTATGTCACTCAGGTTCTCGTGCCGGAACTGCGCCCCGGTGACGTTGTCGTCATGGATAATCTGTCGAGCCACAAGCGGGCCTCGGTGCGCGAACACATCCAGGCAGCGGGCGCGACACTGCGCTTCCTTCCGCCCTACAGCCCGGACTTCAACCCCATTGAGAAAGCCTTCTCCCGCCTCAAGGCCATGCTGCGCAAGGCGGGAGAGCGAACCGTCGGCGGCCTCTGGAGCCTGATCGGCAAGCTCGTCGATATCTTCCAGCCTAACGAATGCGCCAACTACTTCACTTCATGTGGTTATGAGCCAGACTGATCGAAAACCGCTCTAATCCTGTCCCATGCAGTCCCACAGCGTCCGCTAGGCACGGCCAGGGCGCTGCAATCACCGATGAAAATTAACCATATTAGATCAACGCATTAGTTCAGGACTCCAAAACGGTTTCGAAACGTCGCAACCAGATCGACCTATATTTAATATATGAATATGAGAACCCGCGGAGTGTTTGGATTTTTCTTGGCTCTGGCCATCCTCTTTCACGGGATTGACGCTGCGAGCGTCGTAATTGGCATTATACTCTATTGGCTACTGTCAAAGTACCTCTAGACGAAACGCCAGGAGCATCACTTTCGCTGCCATGCACCCGCCAATGCCAACAGGTGCTACCTCGAGACGTGCTGGAGAGTGATCTAGCGCCACACATCGGCGGGCAGCTTGGGGGCCGAAGAACGAACCCGCGGCGCGGGAGGGCATAGCCGCATAACCGCTGTTCTGAGGCGACGACCTTGAGTGGGCGGGGGCATAGACCCAGGGCAGGAGATCATCGATCAGGTTTTGCGGGTGGCCGTCGACGATGCAGGTGATGACGTCGGCAAGGTATACCTGCGGGTCTCCGCGCACGCTGCCGGTGGCGCTGAGTGCCGACGAGGTCGTCCGGTTCCTGGAGGCGGTGCCGAGCCTGAAGACGCGTACGGCACTGACGACGGCCAATGCTGCTGGCTTTCGTGCTTCGGAGACCGTCGGGCTGAAGGTTGGCGACATCGACAGCGAACGCGGCGTGATCCGGGTCGAGCACGGCAAGGGCGGCAAGGATCGCACCGTGATGCTATCGGCGCAGCTTGTGCGCATCCTGCGGGTCTACTGGCGTCTGGCGAAGCCGCATGCCTGGCTGTTTCCCGGCCGGAATGCAACCCGTCCCATCGACGTGCAGGTGCTGTATTCGGCCTGCCGCTCGGCGCGCGCCGCCGCCGGCATCGACAAGCGGGTGACGGTGCACACACTCAGGCACAGCTTCGCCACGCATCTGCTCGAGAACGGCACCGACATTCGCATCATCCAGGTGCTGCTTGGCCACAACAATCTGTCCTCGACGGCGCGCTACACCAAAGTCTCGAACGGTCTCATTCGGCGGACGGAAAGCCCGCTCGATCGGCTGAACATCGAGGTGGTGCCGCCGGGCCGACCGGCTCCGCCCATGCCGGCGAGACTGGAGGTGGCGGATATCTTGCGCCGCCATGGCGAGGCGTATCGGCAGGTTCATGAAGGCCATCTCGGACGCGTCGAGCGCCGCGTGATGAGCGCCATCGAACTGTGCCGGACCGCTGAACTCGGCGGCCATGCCGAGGGCTGTCGGTCCTGCGGGGTGATCCGCGTGGCCTACAATTCCTGCCGCAACCGGCATTGCCCGAAGTGCCAGGGGCAGGCCTGCCGGGAATGGCTCGCCGCCGGCTGGGCTTCTTAGAGCGGTTTTCGATCAGTCTGGCTCATAACCACATGAAGTGAAGTAGTTGGCGCATTCGTTAGGCTGGAAGATATCGACGAGCTTGCCGATCAGGCTCCAGAGGCCGCCGACGGTTCGCTCTCCCGCCTTGCGCAGCATGGCCTTGAGGCGGGAGAAGGCTTTCTCAATGGGGTTGAAGTCCGGGCTGTAGGGCGGAAGGAAGCGCAGTGTCGCGCCCGCTGCCTGGATGTGTTCGCGCACCGAGGCCCGCTTGTGGCTCGACAGATTATCCATGACGACAACGTCACCGGGGCGCAGTTCCGGCACGAGAACCTGAGTGACATAGGCTTCAAACCAGTCGCCGTTGATCGGCCGATCCAGCACCATCGGTGCGACCATGCCACTCATGCGCAGCCCGGCCACGAGCGTGGTGGTCTTGCGGTGGCCATGCGGGAAGCCCATCCGCAGCCGCTCGCCTTTTGGGCAGCGTCCATGGCTGCGGGTCATGTTGGTGGTGGTCCATGTTTCGTCGATGAACACAAGACGCTCCGGTTCCAGATCGATCTGGCCGTCGAACCAGGCCCGGCGCTGCTTCAGGATATCGGGACGGTCTTGCTCGACGGCATGGCCAGTCTTTTTTTGCGCGTCATGCCACGGCGCGCGAAGAAGCGGTGGAGCCCGGCGATCGAGACGTGCAAGCCGATCTCGATCAGCGCCAGGCGCAGTTCCTCAAGCGAGGTGTCCCTGCGCGCTTCCCAAATCGCCAGGATGTCCGCCCCACGCTCCTCGATCCGGCGTGACCGCATATCGCCGCCCTGTGGTTTGGGAGAAAAGTCGCCAGTTTCCCGGCGCTGCGCCTGCCAGCGGATCGCCGTCGATGGTGCAACGCCAAAGCGAGCGGCTGCCGCACGGCAGCTCATACCATCATCAACCGCCGCCAGAAGCCGCGAACGCAAATCCATCGAAAGAGGTTGGCCCATCCATGCCGGCCTCCATCACCAGCACGGATCCTGAATCAGAAATTACGCTCCGAGGGAATCCACTCTCGATTCATAACGGTCGAAATCCGCTCTAATAGAGGACGTTGGAATGCCTCAGAAGAGGCACAAGCCCGAAGAGATTGCCGCGAAGCTGCGCCAGGTCGATGTTCTACTGCCGCAAGGCAAATCGGTTCGCACGGCCGGGGTGACGCAGTTCGCCGAAAATCTCGGGCAGATCACGCCAGGCGAACCCGTCCGCACGATCCATAGCACCGCTTCTATAACAGACGGTTGTGACGGCCCGATGAGCCTCGCGTGCGCTCATCGCCAATGATGTGCGGTGACATCCGCTGCCACTCATCATCCCCAAGAATCAGACGGTCCAGAACTCCCATGGCTGTCTCCAAAAGACAGCCTTGAATCTGATTTGCTCAGTCTCTTCGCGGCGGCGGATTGCAAGGGAAGGAGGGCTTCCCCCTCCTTCCCGGTTCATCTTAGCGGTACGGATAGCCGGCTTTCTCCATATCGCCAGAGTATTTTTTGAAGATTTCCACGACGCGCGCCGCCCGCGGGCTCTCGCCTGCGACTTCGTCCCAGAAGCTTTCGGCGTCTTTGACGACCTGCTTCCATTCCTCGGTGGGAATCGAGGTCAGTTCCATTTTCTCGCCCTCGACGCGGAGCTTCGCCTCACCGCCCCAGTACCAGATCATGCGGTAATAGTGCGACTGATCGATGGTCGTGCGGTAGAGCTGCTGCAGATGCGGCGGCACTTTCTGCCAGCTTGGGGTGTTGACGTAATAGGAGCCGAACCAGGCACCGGTAATGGAGTTGGAGAGGGCGTACTTGCAGATATCGGCCCAGCCCATCTCGTACATTTCAGTGAAACCGGACCACAGCACGCCGTCCAGATCGCCCGTGCGCAAGGCCACTTCGACATCGTCCCACGGCACGGTTACCGGAATGAGCCCATAACGTGACAGGAAGCGGCCGGCAGTCGGAACGCCGAAGACGCGCAATCCTTTGAGATCGGCAAGCGAGCGAACCGGCTTGTTGACCGTAAAGACGTGCAACGGATCCCAGGCGCCGGTCGAGAGATAGGTGACATTCTCGACTTCAGAGTAGGCTTCCTGCCAGATCTCATCGAGTCCGTAATACATGAACAGGGATCCGATATCGGGACTGTAGCGCGTGGCGAACGGGAAGTAGCCGCCGAACACCGCGATGTCGACGGGCGCGGCCATGGTTGCCTCATCCGACTGGATGGCGTCGAGCGTGCCGTTTTGCAGGGCACGGAAGAGCTCGGAAGTGGGCACGAGCTGGTCGGCATAGTAGAGCTCGATCTCCATCTCGCCATTCGCTGCGGCGTTGAATGCATCGACCTGCCGCTTGATCACGTGCTCGCCGAGCGACGGGCCGGCATAGGTCTGCAGCCGCCAACGGATCGGCGCCTGGGCGCGGACAATGGCCGGCGCTGCGAGAACCGCAGGCGCTGCAAGCCCGGCGGCAGCGAGAAACTTACGCCGGCTGGCGAGAATCCTTTCGGATGGGGAAGGCTTGCTGCTGTCTGTCATTTCTGTCCTCCTGGGGTTAACGGCATTAGCCTCGGAAATAGCTGGGCAGCCAGGTTGCGATCTGCGGGAAAAGCATGATCAAGGCGATGGAAAGTCCCATCATGATCACGAACGGAATGATGGAACGGTAGATGTCGATGAGAGTGATCTCTTTCGGCGCCATGCCGCGCATCAGGAACAGATTGTAGCCGAACGGCGGCGTGACATAGGCGATCTGGCAGGTCATCGTATAAAGGATGCCGAACCACACCATCTGGTGATCGATGCCGAGATCAAGCCGCTGCACCAGCGGGATATAGAGCGGCGCGACGATCACCAGCATTGCCGTGTCGTCCAGGAACATGCCCATCAGGATGAAGCTGAGCTGCATAAGGATGATGACCATCCAGGGCGACAGCTCCCAGTTGTGGATGAAAACGTTTTCGATGGCGCGAACCGCGCCGATGCCGTCGAAGACGGAGGAAAAAGCGAGCGCGGCGAGCACGATCCACATGAACATGGCCGTCACCGTCATGGTCTCGCGCGCCGTCTCGATCAGCAGCCCGATGCTCAATCGCCGCTTCCACGCCGCCGCCACGGTCGCCGACGTAGCGCCTACGGCCGAGCTCTCGAGCAGGTTGGTGTAGCCAGTCACGAACAGCCCGATCATGAGCAGGAAGATGACGACCGGAGCGATGCCGGCGCGCAGGAGAAGGACCTTCTCCCGCAGCGGCATCGCCAGTTCCTCTTCGCTGAGTTCCGGCGCCAGTTTAGGGTTTATCTTGACCCGCACGTAAACATAGAGGGCGAAGATGCCCGCCATCATCAGGCCCGGAAAAACCCCCGCGAGCCAAAGATCCGATACCGGCTGACGGGCGATGACGGCGAAAAGCACCATGACGACCGATGGCGGCAAGAGAATGCCGAGCGTCGATCCGCCCTGAACGACACCGGTGATCAGAACCTTGTCGTAACCACGCCGCAGCATTTCCGGCAGCGCAATGGCGGAGCCGATCGCCAATCCGGCGACCGACAGGCCGTTGATGGCGCTGATGATCACCATCAGGAAGATGGTGCCCATGGCAAGGCCGCCGGGCAGCCTGCCACACCAGACATGCATCATCTTATACAGATCTTCGGCGATGCCCGACTTCGCCATCATGTGGCCCATGTAGACGAAGAGCGGCAGGGTCAGCAGCGCGTACCAGGAAAACAGCTTGAAGACGGCGTTGAAGGGAAGCTCGGCCGACGAGTTTCCGTAGAGCGCAAGCGCGGATGCCGCCGCGACTGCGCCGATCATGGCAAAGACGCGCTGACCCGTCAGCATGAGCAGGATCATGCCGGCGAACATGATAAGCGCAACGGCTTCATAGCTCATCGCGCATCCCCCTCAGTGATGCGCAGGACGTCGCGAAAAAAGATCGCAATGCATTGCAGGATCATGAGCAGCACACAGACGTTCATGAGGATCTTGATGGGCACCAGAGAGGGCGCCCAGAGCGAAGGAAGGCGCTGATGGGTGACCCATGAATAATGCAGCGAGGAGATGCCGCCCCACAGCAAAACGGCCAAGTAGAAGATCACCAGCCAGATCGTGATCGAATCTATGATCGCCCGGCCACGCATGCCGAGGCGTTCATAGATCAGGTCGAGGCGGACATGGCCTTCGTCCTTCAGAGTCTTCGGGCCGGCAAGGAAATAGAAGGCTGCCAGGGTGAACTGAGCCATTTCCAAGGTCCAATTCTGGACGATGCCTAGCACTTTGTCCGAAAAGACGTCGTACAACAGCACCAAGATCATGAAATAGATCAGAAACATGGCGAACCAGCCGATCAGATCCGCCATACCGTCCATGAACCGTACATATCTTTTAGCTAACGAAGACATTGATCTTTCTCGCTTCCGCCTGCCTTCCCGCTAGATGAGCTTGACCTTGGCCGTGTCGAGCGCGGCCTGGAACGCCTCGCCCGGCGCCTTGTCGCTGACGATCGTGTCCACATCCTCCAGGCGGCACACCCGATGCAGGGCGCGCTTGCCGTATTTGGCCGAGCCTGCGACCACAATGATCTTTGACGCGTGCGCGCACATCGCGCGTGCGATCGCCGCCTCCTCGAAATTCGCGTCCATGGGGCCCGCCTCTAGATCCAGCGCCGCAGCGCCGATCACGGCATAGTCGGCGCGGAACTGCGCGATCTGCGCCAGCGCTATCGGACCGACGGTCTCGTCGTTGTCGGCTGCAAAATTCCCCCCCAACAGGAATACCCGCCCCTGCCCGGCACCCATCAAGCGCGCGATATGCAGGGAATTGGTGATGACCGTAAGCTCCGGCACATCCGCTATCGCCTGCGCGCAGACCAGCGTTGTCGTTCCGGTATCTATGAAACAAGTGTCGCCGGGAGAAACCAGGCCGCGCAGCTTCTGGGCGATGATCGCCTTTTCGGCGGCCTGTTCGGATATGCGCTCCTCGAAGCTGCTCTCCACATGCAGGCGGACGCGGCGGGCGCCGCCATGCACTTTTTGCAGCGCCCCGGTCGCGGCCAGATGAGCGAGATCCCGGCGGATGGTCTCGGCGGACACCTCGAAGCGCGCCGCCAGATCCAGCACCGACACTTCGCCGTCCCTTTCGACGCACAATAGGATTTCTGCCTGTCGGTCGCCCGGCTTCAATGCCCATCCCCCCATAGACGGCTTACCGTGCCCCAAGATTTTTGACTATGTCAACAGTAAATCAGGCAAAAAATGTCTTTTTTGGCAATTTTGACCCGAACTAATTGACTACTTGGTCATTTTCAGGAAGATCGCTGCCAGTCAACGAGGACCAGGAATTCCAGTGAAAGGGCCGGCTCAAGCTCTGACAGGGCGCTTCGACGTGGCGATCATCGGCGCCGGCGTCGTGGGCTGCGCCATTGCCCGGCGGTTCTCCCTCGCGGGTGCGCGCGTCGCCGTCATCGAAAAGGCGGCGGACATTCTCGACGGTGCTTCCAAAGGCAATTCCGCCATCCTGCACACCGGCTTCGATGCACCGCCGGAATCGCTGGAGCAGGCCTGTATCCAGGCGGGCTACCAGGAATATCTCGCCATTCACAACCGGCTCGGCTTGCCGGTTCTGCGCTGCGGCGCACTGGTCATCGCGTGGACCGAGGAGCAGGAAGCGGCCCTGCCGGCGCTGATGGAAAAGGCGCGCGAGAACGGCGTAACGGATATCGAGCCCTACAGCCGGGCGCGATTGCGCGAAGCCGAGCCGGCTCTCGGTTCGGCGGCATGCGCCGCGTTCCGGGTTCCTGGCGAATATATCATCGACCCATGGGCAGCGCCCTTCGCCTACCTGCTGCAGGCGGTCGAGAACGGCGCAGAGGTGCTGCGCGGCGCAGAGCTTACGGGGGCGCGGCGGGAGGGCGACTGGCTGCTCGAGACGACGCGCGGCGAGGTGTGCGCCGGGCTGGTGGTCAATGCGGCGGGAAATTTCGGCGATCTGGTCGACGAGATGCTGATCGGGCGACGCGATTTCAACATCAGGCCGCGCAAGGGCCAGTTCGTCGTCTATGACAAGCCGGCCGCCGCGCTCGTGCGACACATATTGCTGCCCGTCCCGACTGCCATCACCAAAGGCGTCGTCGTCTGCCGCACAGCCTTCGGCAACCTGCTGGTAGGACCGACCGCTGAAGACCAGGATGACCGACAGCATGCCGGGCTCGACCCCGACAAGCTCGCCGCTTTGATGCGCCGTGGAGAGGAGATCGTACCTGCACTGAAGAACCACGAGGTCACGGCAATCTATGCCGGCCTACGCCCCGCTACCGAGCGCAAGGATTATTGCATCACCGCGCATGAGGGACTCTCCTGCATCACGGTCGGCGGCATCCGTTCGACCGGCCTGTCGGGGGCACTCGGCATTGCTCAGCATGTCGAGCGCCTGGCGGCCCTCGCGCTCGCGCCTCCTGCCAATCCTGTCTGGCCGAGCGTCCGCAACATTTCGGAGTTCCAGCCGCGCGACTGGGAGAGGCCCCATCATGGCGGCGTCGTCTGCCATTGCGAGTTGGTCACCCGGCGCGAAATCATGGATGCGCTCTCGGGCCCCTTACCAGCGCGTTCGCTGGCCGGGTTGAAGCGCCGCACCCGGGCCACCATGGGGCGCTGCCAGGGCTTTTACTGCTCGGCAGAACTATCACGCCTGACACGGGACTGTTTCGATCAACCGATGGCGGAGAAGGTGGAATGAAGCCCCCCGCCGAAGTCGATGTTCTGATCATCGGGGCTGGTCCCGCCGGGCTTGCGGCCGCGACGGAACTCGCCGGCCACTGGAACGTCCTGGTTGTAGACCGAGAGGGCGCTCCGGGCGGCATTCCACGCCATTGCGGCCACTACCCCTTCGGCATGCGTGAATTTCACCGCCTGATGAGAGGTTCGGACTACGCGAAAGCGCTGGCAGAACGCGCCGAGGCCGCAGGCGCGCAATTGGCGCTGAATGTCAACGTGATCGCTCTCCATTCCGGCCCATCGGTCACGGTCACGGCCGACGGGGGCGTTTCGACAATCACGGCCAGACGCGTGCTACTCGCCACCGGAGTCCGGGAAAGTTCCCGCGCCCAGCGGCTGATCGGCGGCACGAAGCCGGGCGGCATTCTGTCAACGGGGGCGCTGCAGGGTTTGGTCTATCTGGAGGGCGGTAGACCCTTCCACCACCCGATTATTCTCGGCACAGAGCTCGTCTCCTTTTCGGCGATCATGACTTGCGCCCATGCCGGCATTCACCCGGTTGCCATGATCGAGCCAAATATGGCGCCCACGGCGCGTTGGCCCGTGCCACTCTATCCACGCCTCAAGGGAATTCCGCTGCACCTGTCCACGCGACTTCTCGCCATTGAAGGCCGCGACCGGGTGGAAGGCGTGGTCATCGAAGGCCCCGCCGGAAAGCAGCATGTCGAAACGGATGGCGTGATTATCAGCGGCGGATTCCGGCCCGAGGCGACTTTGCTTGCCAATGGGCCTGTGGCGCGCGATCCGGCGAGCGGCGGCCCTATCATTGACGCCATGGGCCGCTGTTCCGACCCAAAATACTATGCCGCCGGCAATATGCTGCGCCCGGTGGAAACCGCCGGCTGGTGCTGGGCCGAAGGGCAGGCGGTGGCCCGGGCGATATTCGCCGACCTGAAGGGCAACGCGCCAGCGCAGCATCCGCCGCAGCGCCAGCCGGTGACCCTTTCCGGGGATGAGCTTTCCTGGGTCGTACCGCAATTCCTGAGTGGGGACCGCGCCCTCGACCATCTGCAACTGCGCGTCAACCAGCCGGTCAAGGGGCGTCTGTCCATGCGCGTGAATGGTCGCGAGGTTGTATCGCGCCGGATCCGTAGCCGCCCTGAGCGGCGTATCCTCTTACCGATGCCGTCGCAGGATGGTGCCGTCACGATCGCCCTGGAACAGTGATGAGAGCTCTAGCCATCGATCAGGGAACGACTTCCACCCGCGCCTTCGTAGTCGATGAATCAGGAATCCGTCCTGTTCACGCGGTTGAGCATCGGCAATATTACCCGCATTCCGGCCATGTCGAACATGATCCGGAGGAATTGTTGTCGAGTATCCGTGCCTGTCTCGACGCCGCGCCGGATGTCGATTGCGTCGGCATCGACAATCAGGGTGAGAGTTGCCTCGCCTGGGATGCGCATTCCAAACAGGCAATCACCCCGGTCATTGTCTGGCAGGATGATCGGACGGCGAACGTCTGCGAGCAGCTCCAGCAGCAGGGCTTCGAACCGATAGTGCGCGAACGGGCCGGCCTGCCGCTTGATCCCTATTTCTCAGCCTCAAAGCTTGGCTGGATCCTGCAACATGTCTCTGAAGCAAAGGAGCTCGCCCGGCTGGGACGGCTGCGGCTCGGCACGACGGACGCATTCTTTCGTGACCGGCTTGCCGATAATTTCGCCACCGATCCGACGACGGCATCACGCACTTCGCTGATGAACCTACGCACGCGCGAATGGGACCCGGAGCTTTGCCGCATCTTCGGCGTGCCAATGGAGGCCCTGCCGCCGATCCGTCCAACGTCCGGGTGTCTTGGCGGGCTGCCAAATGGAGCGCCGCTGACGGCGAGTATTGTCGACCAGCAAGCGGCGCTGTTCGGCCACGGCGCGCGCCTTCCAGGCCATGCAAAGATTACTTTCGGAACCGGCGCTTTCGCCTTGGTGCTGACCGACGAGCTTCAGGACGGCGGCATGCTTCTGCCGACAATTGCCTGGGCCGAGAGCGGCGTTGAGCCGATGCACGCGCTCGATGGAGGCGTCTATGCCGCATCTTCCGCCGTCAACTGGTCGCGCAATCTCGGGCTTTTTGACGAATGGTCGCAGATCGACCAGTTTGCCTGTGAGCCCGCCATTTCGCGCGGCCTGGTCTTCGTACCCGCGCTTGCCGGCCTTGCTGCGCCACATTGGGATCGGTCGGCGCGAGGCGCATGGTTCGGCCTCGGTCTCGACACGACCCGCATCGACATGGTGCAGGCCGTCTTGGAGGGCATAGCCTTCCGCGTCACCGAAGTGCTTGCCGAGATGGAGAAGCGGGTGGCGATCCTGGCGCCTATCAGTATTGATGGCGGGATGAGCCGTAACCCCTGGTTTTGCCAGTTCATCGCCGACGTTCTCGGCCGCCAGATCAGCGTCTCCGGCGAGGTAGAACTCACGGCGCTTGGCTGCGGTCAGCTCGCAGCGCGGGGAGCAGGAGGTGAACTGCCCTATAGGCCTGCAGCCAGGATCATCGATCCACGGCCGATCCCGGCAACCTGGGCGGAAACCTTCCGCGCCGCGCGCGAGGCGGCACAACAATTCGGCAGACGCTGAAGCGGTTGGCAATCCACGACGCACATTCTAGCGACCTGAGAGAAGCGTGCGCCCGCTCGAAGTCGTAACTGTCGTAGATCTGCCGGATTTCTGCGATGGCATCTATGCCGTCGATGCCGATATCGTCCATGCGGGCGACGCAGGGCGGGATGAAGGTGGCGCAGGCCTTGGCGCCAAGCAGCGCCTGGTTGGCCGAGAAGCACAGAGTGACCTCTCGCCTCGGCGATCTTTCGGCAGCACCTCGGCCTTGCGCCCGCCGCCCGGCCCTGAAGCGCGTCCCGGCATTGGAAGGCGCTTTATCGTCGCGGCAACGGTGCGCGCGACGAAGGAAAGAAGATGTGCCGCGCCCCGGGCCGGCGGCGGAGAATGGTGGACGGACGGGTCGTCCGTCCACGGGTGCGGCCAGTCGTGGGGGATATGGAAGCCCACAAGGACCCTCCCGCCCGGTCAGTTCCTGATGACGTTGTGCTCCGGGCCGAAGGGGAAGCCGGTGATGTTTTCGGCGCCGTCCTCCTTGACGATCAGGATGTCGTGCTCGCGATAGCCGCCGGCGCCCGGCATGCCCTGCGGCAGCATCACCATCGGCTCCATCGACACCACCATGCCGGGCTCCAGCACGGTGTCGATGTCCTCGCGCAGTTCGACGCCCGCCTCGCGGCCGTAATAGTGGCACAGCACGCCGAAGGAGTGGCCGTAGCCGAAGGAGCGGTATTTCAGCAGGCCCCACTGGCGGTACATGTCGTTCAGTTCGATGGCGATGTCCTTGCAGCGGGCGCCCGGCTTGATCAGCTCCAGGCCACGGCGATGGACCGCCACGTTCTTCTCCCAGATGTCGAGGCTGGCGTCGTCGACATGGTCGCAGAACAGCGTGCGCTCGAGCGCGGTGTAATAGCCGAAGATCATCGGGAAGGTGTTGAGCGACAGGATGTCGCCCGGCTGCACGATGCGGTTGGTGACGGGATTGTGGGCGCCGTCGGTGTTGATGCCCGACTGGAACCAGGTCCAGGTGTCCATCAATTCGACGAAGGGGAACGACCTGGCGATTTCGCGGACCATGGCGTTGGTGGTGGCGATGGCCACCTCGTGCTCGGGCACGCCGGCCTTGACCGCCGCCACGCAGGCGGCGCCGCCGACGTCGCAGACGCGGGCGCCTTCGCGGATCAGCTTGTGCTCCTCGGCCGACTTGACGGTGCGCATCCACATGGAGGGCTGGCCGACATCGATGAACTCGACACCGGGAAGCGCGGCTTCGAGCTGCCGGCGGAAGTCGAGCGAGACGTGGTCGAACTCGATGCCGATGCGCTTGGCGCCCGGCGTCAGCTGGCGCACGGCCTGGTAGAAGTTGTCGCGGCGCCAGTCGGTGTAGGTGACGTTGTCGCCATAGCTGCGGCGCCAGGGCTGGCCGCCGTCGATGCCGGCGGAGATGGTGGTGGCATTGTCGTGGTCGATGACCATGCCGTATTTGCGGCCGAAATAGCAGTAGAGCCAGCCGGAATAATAGGTGATGCAATGGTAGGACGTGAACAGCGCGGCATCGACATTGTTCTTCGCCATCCAGCCGCGCACGTCGTTCTGGCGGCGTGCCATTTCGGCATCGGAAAACGGCGAGAAGCTCTTATCGCCATTATGCCATTTCATCACATGAAGCATGTCGTCCGTCATTTCGTTCACTACCTTTGACAACGCGGTTCTTAGATTTCAGCGATGACTTCGCCTTGCCGGCGCACAAAGGCCATCAGCCGTTCGAGCTTGGCCGGGTCGAAATTATGAAAATCGCCGTCGCGGTTGATCCCGGTCCCAATGATGAAACAGTCGACCAACGCAGCAAATATGTGCGCATTCTCAGGCGTCAGGCCGGAGGCAAGCGCCAAAGGCGCATCGCCGGTCCCCCGCCGGAATGTCTCGATTTTGCTCAGCTCGGGCGCGTGACCCGTGGCGATACCCGAGGTCGTGACCACGTCCATCCACGAAGCAGCAATCCTGGCCGACACCCCGTAATGCTCCGGCGCGATTTCCCGCTGCTTCTTGAAGCAGGTACCGCCGAAATAGAGACCGTCCCACCCCGACATGCGGCGGATTTGCGCGATAGCGGCAGCCTCTTCCTGCCGGTCGACACCGCTGGCTTCGTCGATACGCGCATCGTCCGCCCAATAGGCATCGACGTGCACTCCCTCCCGCTGCAGATCGCCGAGGACCGGAAAGGCATCCTTGCCGGTCACTGCCAGGAAATTGACACCGATCCAGAGGGAGGGGAACCGTCTACGGATTGCGCGGATGACCGGCACAAACGCCTCGACGGTGATGTCATGATTGATCAGCAACACCCCAGGTGCACCCTGATGCATGGCGATGCGCACATTCCGCTCGGTCTGCGCGCAGTCCAGCACATGGATAACCGGCAGTACGACCGGGCCTGGTGATTTGAAGAGTTTGTGAAATTCCACTCGATTCATCGTAAAATCCGTCTGTCTGAACTTGTTAAGTGGGCGAGCGGCGCCCGACCGCCGGAACACGCCGGCAGCGCATGCACGTTTCCTGTCCTGTTTCGATCTGTTAGGCCGGCACGACTTGCGGGGCTTGGCTGCTCCAGCCGACCTCGATCTCCTCGGCGGGTCGAGGGGGCCCGGCATCGCCGAAGAAGTTCTGCTTGGCTGTGAAATTCGGATTGCCTGCCAGCTCAAACCGCAACCGCGTATGGTCACCGAGGAAGATCGCATCCGCAACCTTGGTGGAATACCGGTTCTCGCAATTGGCCGCGGCAGGGCCGACCAGGACCCGCTCGGGGCGCAGGTAGACCAACACCTTGACGCCGGCCTTCAGCTCGGGTTTTGCACTGGCCCGGATGGTGAGGCCGGTGTCGGTCGTGATCGTACAGGAGACCGCATCCCTTGCCGCGACCTGGCCGGACAGGCGGTTGTTTTCGCCGACGAACTCGGCAACGAAGGCGCTTTCCGGATGGTCATAGAGATCTTTCGGCGACGCGCATTGCAGCAACATGCCATCGTTGAACACCGCGACACGGTCGGACATGGTCATCGCCTCGCCCTGATCGTGCGTGACGTAGACCATGGTGACACCGGTCTCGCGATGCAGTTGCTTGAGCTCAAGCTGCATGCTCTCGCGCAGTTGCCGGTCGAGTGCACCGAGCGGCTCATCCAGAAGCACGACACTGGGACCGAACACCAGCGCACGGGCCAGCGCGACACGCTGCTGCTGCCCGCCAGACAGCTCCGTGGGACGGCGCTCGCCTAGCGCCTGAAGCTGGACCATCTCGAGACCGCGCTTCACTCGCTTGCCGATATCCTCTTTTGCCATGCGCCGCGCCTTCAACGGATAGGCGAGGTTCTCTGCCACCGTCATGTGCGGAAACAGTGCGTAGTTCTGGAACACGACGCCGATGTTGCGCCGATGGGGAGGAATGCCTTCGATCGGCACATTTTCGAGCAGGATATGTCCGCTGGTCGGCGACTGCAGCCCGGCCAACATCATCAGCGTCGTCGTCTTGCCGGAACCGGAGGGCCCGAGAAGCGACAGAAACTCCCCTCGCCTGATGTCGAGATTCAGGTCCTTGACGACCGCATGGACGCCATACGACTTCGATACGTTCTGGTAGCGGCTGATGATATCGTCGCTCACGTCGCCACCTCCTTGGTTTGCGCCGCGGTGCCTTCGAGGCAAGGGCGCAGCAACAGTTCGCCCGCCAACTTGACCCATCCACCCCGGCCTTCGCTGTCTTCAGCCTTGCGCCGTTCAGCGATATAGAAGTACGCGGCCCCGCCATTCAGGCCGAAGGCGGCGGCATGCCAGAGCCCGGCTGGCATCACCAGTGCGGTGCCCGGTTTCATCATGAACGCACGCGCGCTTCGACCGTCGGGCCGTTCGACACCTGCGGCGTCACGCGTGCCGTTCGCCACCAACTGAACGAGTTCGCCTTCAACCGGGATGATGATTTCGGTGCCTGGTTCGCGTTCCATCTCGCCCACCAAAGGCATCGCGGCGTCGGAGCGCACGAAGCCCACCCACTGGCGGCCAGCGCTCAGTTGCGCACAGCCTTCCCAGCAGCGCCACCATTCGCCACGGCTGGTCGCCTCAAGCGTGTCGAAGGTCAAGGCCATGCCGAACCCGGCCGCGGCGGCAGCGGTCAGCGGCTCGATGGCGATTTCCTGTAAAACACTCATCGCCGCTGGCCCTTAGGTTCGAAGGCAAGGCCGGCGACGATCACGAGATTGCAATAGGGAATGCACTCACCGGTGCGGACGATTCCCTTCACCGTCTTGGCATGCTCCTTGAATGTGACATGCGGTTCGTGGTCGACGGCAATCGCCTCCTGCTGCGCCTCGGCAGTCGCTGCGATAATGCGCTCGACTTCGGCGTAGACTTCCGGCCCGTGCGAGCGCATCTCGGAGTCGATGATGACGCGCTCAATCGACAGTTCCTCGGCCACGACAGAAAACACATCGGTCAGACGTGGAATTCCGTGGGTGAGGCAAAGATCGTAGCGAAGCTCCTTTTGGATCGGCCAGCCGGCATCGACGATCATGATCTTGTCCGAGTGGCCGAGATCCCCGATCAGTGCTGTAAGCGGGCCGTTGAGCAATGCACCGTTGCGCATAGTTTGTCTTTCCGTTTCTGGGCGCGGATGTCGCGTTTCTTTTGAAATCAATCCGTCTTGCGGGTGTATGTCTCGCCGCGCCTGCGCATGATTTCACTGAACACCAGGATCAGCGCCGCAAAGCACACCAGCAACGTAGCTACGGCCAAGATCGCAGGGCTGAGATGCTCGCGCAGGCCGATCAGCATCTGGCGCGGAATGGTCATCTGGTCGTAGGCGCCGATGAACTGGATCACGACGACTTCGTCCAGCGACGTGGCAAAAGAGAAGATCGCGCCGGCAATCACCGCGGGTTTGATCAGAGGAAAAGTGACGTCCCTGAAAGTTGCAAACGGCCCTGCACCCAAGGTCGCCGATGCCGCAACCAGCCCCCAGTCGAACCGTTCAAGACTGGCCCTGATCGTGATCACGGCGACCGGCGCTGCCAGCACGGTATGCGCTATTATCACACCGGTATACGTTCCGATCAGCTTCAGATCGGAAAAAGCCGAGTAGAGTCCGCCGGCGGTCACCACGATCGGCACGATCTGCGGCAGCAGGATGAGCGCTGTCCACAAGCCCTTCGCCGGCGTTCCCGCACGCGACAGGCCAAGTGCCGCCAATGTGGCGAGCACGGTCGACAGCAAGGCCGCAGAAAGCCCGATGAACAGGCTGTTCTTGACTGCCAGGATCCACTCGCGGTCGTGCAGGACCTGCCAGTACCATTTCGCGGAATAGCCCGCGGGATCGAGCGACAGCATTTCCGGGGTGTAGAACAGATACTGGCCGGAGGTGAACGACAGCGGAATGATTATGAAGAGCGGCATGGCAAGGAAGACCAGCCCGGCCACGACCCAGATCCTGACGAGAAATCTCATTGCCGGCCCTACCTTTTCTGGGCCTGTTGCGGGGAGACGGCGCGCAGCAGAAGAGCGGCCGCCGCTATGACCAGCAGAAGCATCGTCGACAGCGCGCCGGCCAAGCCCCAGTTCAGCGATTTGGAGAAATTGTACGCAATCATATTACCGATCAGGCTGCCGCTCGGCCCGCCGACCAATTCGGGCGTGAGATAGAAACCGAAGGACAGCACGAAGATGAGAATGCCCCCGGCAAGCACGCCCGGCAGCGTCTGCGGCAGGTAGACGGTGAAGAACGCGCGCAGCGGGCTGGCGCCGAGGGTCAGCGCAGCACTGAAAAGGGTCGGCTGCACGCGGTTCATTACGGCGTAGGTGGGCAGCACTGCATAGGGCAGAAGCACATAGGACATCACCAGCACTGTCGCGAAGAGGTTGTTCAGCAATTGCGGGCGATGAGCTGCGTCAATGAGCCCGCTGGCGACCAGTACGCTGTTGATGACGCCGTTGGATTCCAGGAGCACCACCCAGCTTGCGATACGGGCGAGAAGAGGCGTCCAGAAAGGCAGCAGCACAAGACCCATCGTGAGGATGAAGGCCACGCCGCGCGCTTTCGACAGGTAGTAGGCGATGGGGTAGCCGATCAGCGTGCACACGCTGACCACGAACAGCGCGACCGCGACGGTACGCAGCCATAGCCGCACGAAGATGCGTTGCCCCTCCGGCTTGGCCTCGACGCCGAACGGCGAAGTCGGGTCGGCGGTGCGCAGGTCGAGCGCGTTGAGATAGTACTCCGCAATGACCGGCTTCGTTGCAAGACGAATAGCACGCCAAGTCTTCTGGTCGTCCCAGCGCTTGTCCAGGGCGACGAAACCGGCCCGGCTGGGTTCGGCCTCGGCGAGTTGGCTCGCCGTCTTGCGCACAAGACTGTTCATGCCGCTCTGAAAGAAATTGAGCCTTGCGCCGAGCTTCGCGACATTCTCACGATCGCGCCCGAGATCGCGGCTCAATGCCGCAAAGACCGCATCGCCCGGGATGTCGGCATCTGGCGTTTCCTGTAACGCCCGGGCGGTCTCGGTCAGCGCGCGTGCCACATCGAAGTTGTCGACGCTGAGCATAACGAAGCGCGCCAGCGGGACGACAAGAAACAGCACGACAAGCAGAACCAGCGGCGCAATCAGGCAAAGGCCAATCGGCGGACGCTGAAAGCGGCGTCTCGACGGCATTCGCTTGGGAACTGCTGGTGAGGATATGGCGGCCATCTGATCAGGTTTCTTGTGGTGGTTGCCGGCGGGCGCTGGGCGTTCCAAGGCCCGCCGAAGAATGATTTCAGAGCCCCGCCTTCCAGGCGCTCCAGCGCTCGTTGACCTCGTCCTGGTGGTTTTGCCAGTAGTCAGAGCCCATCTCGACGTAGTTCTTCATGTTGTCCGGATAGGTGGACAGGTGCGGACCAACGGCAGTCTTGCCGTCTTCCGACCATGGTTCGTTCGCGAGAATCTTGTCGAGGGCCGACTTGCGCCAAGGTGCGTAGGGAATATAGCGAACGGTTTCGGCGATGTTGTCGGTTGCAGTGGCAAATTTGAGGAACTCCTTAGCCGCATCGAGATGCGGAGCCCCCTTGAGAACGACGAAATTCTGGAAGTCCATGATCTGGCCGTCCCAGACCTGCTTGATCGGGGCATTCTCCTTCACAACCGCGTCGTAGAAGCGGCCGCTCCAGCCGGTGGACATCACCACCTCGCCCTTGGCCAGCAGTTCCGGCGGCTCGGCGCCACCATTCCAGAACACGAGGCCACCGTTCGGATCGTCGTTCAAGGCTTTGAGCTTGGCAAGTGCGCGGTCGATCGCCTCCTCACCGTTATCTTCGAGATATTGATAGATCTCCTGCAGAGCGACGCCGTCTGCCATCAAGGCCAGTTCGATCGCCTGCGTGGGGCTGCTCCATACGCCGCGCTTGCCGGGGAACCGCTTCGTGTCGAAATAGTCCGCCACTTTGGATGGCTGCTCGCCTGAGAAGGTCTTGTCGTTGAAGGCGAACGTCCAGGAATAGATAACCGTGCCGATCGCACAGTCGTTGGGGCGTTTGATGAGGTAATCGTCGACGGTCGCACCGTTCGGGGCTTTTTCCGTAACCTCGGCCAGATCGATCTTTTCGAAAATGCCTTCGGCGCAACCGATGTTGGAGTCGGCATTGTTCATATCGACAACGTCCCAAATGACGTTGCCGGACTCGACTTGCGTGCGCACTTCACCAAGGCCGCCCGAATAGACGTTCCAGTTGATTTTGTTGCCAAGCTTCTGGTAAGCCTTGCCGTAGCCAAGCTCCTGACTGCGTTGATATGCGCCGCCGATCGATGTGACGTTGACCTCGGATCCTTGGGCGATGCCGGTGGCGCTGATCAATGCTCCGGCAGTACCGGCGATCAGCCATGATCTCATTTTCATGCACTTCCCCTTTCTTGTTTAAAGTTGCAGAGTGGTTCTTTGCCTAGGCTGGAGCCACGGCGCCGGTTTCACGCTCCACGTCCTGCAGGAACGCCTCGACAGTCGCGACGGACGCGCGCCCGCTACGCGGACCTATCATTGTCGTGGAGCGCGCCGCGGCGGCATTGGCGAAGCGGGCCGATCGTTCGATCGACCAATTGTTCAACCGCCCAAAGAGATAACTGGAATTGAATGTGTCGCCAGCACCGAGCGGGTCGACGGCAGCCACATGGAGACCGGAAACCCGAACGGTGGAAACTGGCGTCGCAATTTCGCAGCCATCCTTGCCGAGTGTGGTGATCACCTCGCCACGGGTCGCGGCAAGGATACTTGCGATGGCGGCATGCGCCGGTTTCGTACCACAGAATTTGCCCAGACTTTCCTCGTTGAACGATAGGAAGTCGGCGCTCGAGAACGCCCACCAGTCCTCCTCGGCCGAGCGAAACGATTCGGCCTCGACGTCGATGAACAGCTTTGTCCCGTTGCTGCGCGCTTCGGCAACTACGGTCTCGATGTCGGCGATGCGCGTCAGATGCGCGATGGTCGAGTAGATGTATTTTGCCCTGCTGAAAATGGCCCGCTCCGATGGCGTCAGGTCGAACGAATAGCCGGGATCGACGATGATCAGCGTTTTTTCGTTAGCATTGGCCTCACTGAGGAAATTGTAGGCGTAGGAGTTCTGGAACTCGGACGATCTGCGGATCTGGCGGGTGTCGATGGCCGCGTTCGCCAGTTCCTCCAAGATCGGTTCGGCATCCTCGTTGTCTTCAAGCGGTCCCATCAACAGCGGAGGCAATCCATAGCCCGCAAAAATCGAAGCAGCGTTGGGGATCATGCCGCCATAGACGCGCCCGACCGGCTGGGCGTTGATCTTCTGGCCTTCGGCGGGCCAGCAGGCGCAACGCAGATAGTAGTCCACGGCATGGCTGCCGAAGAACACGACAGTGCCGTCACTGATGGCCACGTTGGTCATCGAACCCCCGTCTGACGATTTGCTGAGAGCACCTGCGCAGTTTGCGGCACTTTGGTGCGATTTCGTACCTTATCCATCGTCGAAAAAAATGGCGACAACAAGCGCAAAGACTTAACGGTTGCCGTAAGCAGGCCTTACGGCACTCTGAAATCGCACCACCCGCATCCGGGTCAGGAATGGGGATGCGCCCTTGGGTTGCAATGAAAAGACAGCTCGTTCGGAGGCGGGATGATTGATGAATCCGGCAAGACCAGTTAGGTCAATTTACTGGACGGCCATCGACAGGAGATCGGCATGCCGCTCACCCATTTCTCCCTTCCCGCCCTGCGCACCTTCGAGGTCGCTTCCCGCTACCTGAGCTTCACCAAGGCAGCGGACGAGCTTTTCCTGACCCGCAGCGCCGTCAGCCAGCAGGTCAGCCAGCTTGAAAGCCAACTTGGCGTACAATTGTTTCACCGGATGAACAGCAAGCTTGTGCTGTCGCGCGAAGGCAATGTCCTTGCCAACGCAGTGCGCAGTTCGCTGCTGCACATCGAAGGCGCACTCGACAGCATTTGCTCCAGCGATGTTTCCGGCAGGCTGGTGATCGGCTCATTGCCGTCATTCGGCGCCAAATGGCTTGCGCCCCGTCTCAAGCAGTTCGTCGACCTCCACCCCAAAGTGGAAATCAGTCTCTTGTCATATGTGAGCCTGGACGATGTCATCGCCAACGGCGTCGACATCGCCGTCAGCTTCGCGCGCGAGCGGCAACCTGGCATCTGCCAGGAGATACTCTTTCAGGACGAAATCTGGCCGGTTTGCGCACCCTCCTTGCTGCGGGAGGATAAGCCCATCAAGACGGTCGCCGACCTGTCCGCCTACCCCATTCTACACACGACCCTTGAAAGTCTGGACTTTGGAGCCAGTTGGGAGGAATGGCTTGCCCATGTCAATCAGCCTGCCTTTGCCTCGCATCGCTCATTGTCGTTCTCCCGCGCCTATATGATGATCGAAGCCGCCATCCTGGCCCAGGGCATTGGCATCGCCCAGCGTTCATTGGTCGAGCAGTATATCCGGAGCGGCCAGTTGGCCCGGCTTTTCGACTTCGATTGCCCTTCAAACAAATTGATTGCTTTGTTCTATCATGAAGCTGCAGAGAACCGTCCCGCGATAAAGGCCCTGAGCAACTGGATGCATGCGCAAATAAAATCCGAGAGTTTGTGATGCAGAAGAATTCTGCAAGTTCAGATTCCACTGAGCAAGTATCCTTCGTATGCGACACATGAACGTCCTTGAATCACTCTTGGGATGCCTTGCATATTTTCCGATCGGAGAAGACCGTTATAGCGTCTCACCTGGTGGCATTTGTTCCGCACATCGCCTCGTGATAAAATAACTTTAAGCCCATAAACATTCGCATATCTGTCTTCAGCGGCGTACTAGCGCGTGGTCAAGCTGCCCATAGTGTAGTCCTCACTTTCGGGGCATCGATGGTCATCCTGATAATTGTGTCGAGGCCGAGATATAGCCGCGTTACGACGTGGCCAGCCTGATGGACGGCGACGCGATGCCGCAGCGGCGGCGATATGTCGGGCTTCCCACCTGAGATGCGGGATGCCGGGACGTTGACCCTGGCCGGAAACAAGCGAGCCGGCAACCCGCAGGGCCGCTTGCTGGCCTTCCCCGCCGTCCTGGCGTAGCATCCCCTTCGGGATCGCGGTGGCAATGCCAGCCCGACCGACAGACGGGAGCGAGCAACGACATGAACAAGCAACCCGAACTCTCCACAACTCCGCGGCGCAGCGTCGTCGTCCACGGCTTCACCAACAGTGTGCTCGACCCGGCCGCCCCGATGCTGGGCCCGGTCGAGAACGGCGGCACCATCATCGCCAACACGGCGCCGGGGTGCTGGGGGCCGATGATCACCCCGCGCCTGCGCGGCGGCCACGAGGTCACCCAGCCCGTCTATGTCGACGGTGCCGAGCCGGGCGACGGCATCGCAATCCGCATCCGCGACATTACCGTCACGTCCATCGCCACCGCTTCCGGCCACGATTCGTCGCCGGCGGGCTTCTGCCTCGGCGACCCTTATGTCGCCGCCCGTTGCCCGACCTGCGACGAGGTGTGGCCCGAGACCCATGTCGAGGGCATCGGGCAGGACGCGGTGAAATGCGACAAGTGCGGCAATGCGGTGAAGCCGTTCGAGATCGTCCACGGCTACACGGTCGTCTTCGACGAGACGCGCCATGTCGGCGTCACCGTGCCGAAGGCCGCCGCCGAGACCATCGCGCGCGACGCGCACCACTATGCGGCGCTGCCGGACGAATCGGTGCAGCACCCGATCCTCACCTTCGCGCCGGCCGACATGCCCGGCGTCATGGTGCGCATGCGCCCGTTCCTGGGCCAACTCGGCACCACGCCATCCCATTCCATGCCGGATTCGCACAATGCCGGCGATTTCGGCGCCTTCCTGGTCGGCGCGCCGCATGCCTACGCGCTGACCGCCGAGGAACTCGCCGCGCACAAGACCGACGGCCACATGGACATCGATGCGGTGCGGCCGGGGGCCATCCTGATCGCGCCCGTGAAGGTGAAGGGCGCCGGGGTCTATATGGGCGACATGCACGCCGCCCAGGGCGACGGCGAGATCGCAGGCCACACGATGGATGTCGCCGGCAGCGTCACGCTGCAGGTCGAAGTGGTGAAGGACTATCCGATCGACGGACCGGTGCTGTTCCCGCTGCCGGAGGATCTGCCGCCGCTTGCCCGGCCCTTCTCGGCCGGCGAGCGCGCGCGGGCCGAGCGGCTTGCCAGAACATGGGGCATGGACAGCGTGGAGGAACTGGCGCCGATCTCCGTGGTCGGCACCGCCGCCAACATGAACGCGGCCATCGACAACGGCTTGCAAAGGGCGGCCACGCTGCTCGGCATGAGCGTTCCGGAGGTGCGCAACCGCGCCACGGTGAACGGGGCGATCGAGATCGGCCGCGCGCCGGGCGTGATCCAGGTCACTTTCCTGGCGCCGCTGGCCAGGCTGGATGCCGTGGGACTGGGCGGCTACGCGCGCGAGCAGTACAATCTGTGACCGCCGCCGCCCCGCCGGATCATGTTCGCGAAAGCGGTGAAGCCCTTCGGGAGAAGGACCGAACCCCGATCCGGAGCGTCAGCTCACCTCGCGCAGGATGAAGTCGTAGAGCATGCGGGCGGCCGGCGACAGCGCCCGGTGCCGTACCGTGATCAGGCTGTAGGGCCGGACCTCGATGTCGATCTCCGTCGGAACGACGTCGATGGCGCCGGCAAGCCCTTCCGGGCCCTGGATGAAGCGTGCGACCTGGATCGACACCGGCGCGATGGCGTCGGACTGCGCCACCATCACCAGCGTCAGAAGCAGCGACGAGGTGTTGAGGATGCGCTCGGGCAGCGGGATGTCGCGGTTGAGGAAGTTCGCCTCCATGGCCTGGCGCAGCGGCGAACCGCCCGACTGGAACACCCAGTCGTAGCCGGCCGTCTCCTCCAGCCGCACCGGGCGGCCGCCGGCCAGCCTATGGCCGCGGCGCACGATCAGGCATGCTTTCTCCACGCCGATGACGCGGCTGTCGAACAGGCGCGGGTTGAGGTCGTCCGGCACGCGGGCGATGATGAAGTCGTGGCGCGAGGCGATCAACTCGCGCGCCAGCACGTTGGAGGTCTCCACCTGCATGGTGATTTCGATGCGCGGATGAAGCCGTCTGATCTCGCGGATCGCCGGAACGGCAAGCTCGATCGCCGGCGCGGTGACCGCGCCGAGGAACACCGAACCGCCCCGGCCCGCCTTCAACTCCGCGATTTCCCGGTCGGCTTCGCGCATCTCCAGCAGGATCGATCGCGCGCGCCTTGCCAGCGCCTTGCCGTAGGGCGTGAGCGCAATACCGCGCGGCAGCCGCTCGCATAGCTGGGCACCCAGCACCACCTCCATCTCGGCGATCATGCGCGAGGCCGCCGGCTGGGAGATGTTCATGACCTGGGCGGCGGCGCTGACGCGGCCGTGGTCGTCCAGCGCCACGATCATGCGCATGTGCCGCAGGCTGAGGCCGCTGCGCTGCAGCGGCGAGCCGTCGCCGGCCGCCACGCCCGGCTCCACCTTCGGTGCGCCGCCCCTGTCACGCATCGCCGTCATGGCCCCCTCCCCGTTACCGGAACAACTATACCGGATTTGGTATAGCAACCACCACAAATCGCATTTGACAGTTATACGAAAGCGCCACACCTTTCGCCGACCCTGGGGGAGACAGGTGCCGGCCGCAAGATCGCATCGATCGGAGGCGGAGCCTCAGGGCAGATCGGGAGGCGTCTCAAAACCGTGCGGAACAGGCGGCGCAATCTGCCACCGGCGGGGTCTTGCGGGCCGGACCGTCAACCAGGGAGAGAAAAAGTGAAGATGTTGAAGACGTTAGTCGCCGCATTGTCGGTCGGCCTCGCTGCCATGACCTATTCGGCGAACGCCCAGGACAAGGGCACCATCGGCATCGCCATGCCGACCAAGTCCTCGCTGCGCTGGATCAGCGACGGCAACGAGCTGGTCAAGGCCCTGGAGGAGAAGGGCTACAAGACCGACCTGCAATATGCCGAAGACGACATTCCGAACCAGCTCGCGCAGATCGAGAACATGGTGACGAAGGAGCCGAAGGCCCTCATCATCGCCTCGATCGACGGCACCACGCTGAGCGACGTGCTGCAGAAGGCGGCCGACAAGGGCGTCAAGGTGGTTGCCTACGACCGGCTCATCCGCCAGAGCCCGAATGTCGACTACTACACCACTTTCGACAACTTCCAGGTGGGCGTCCTGCAGGCCAATTCGCTGCTGAAGGGGCTCGGCTATCCGGAGAAGAAGGGACCGTTCAACATCGAGCTGTTCGGCGGGTCGCCCGACGACAACAACGCCTTCTTCTTCTACGACGGCGCCATGAGCGTGCTGCAGCCGCTGATCGACAAGGGCGACTTCGTGGTCAAGTCCGGCCAGACGGGCATGGACAAGGTGGGCACGCTGCGCTGGGACGGCGCGGTGGCGCAGGCGCGCATGGACAACCTGCTTTCGGCCAACTACTCCGACGGCAGCCGGGTGGACGCGGTGCTCTCGCCCTATGACGGGCTTTCGCGCGGCATCATCTCCTCGCTGCGCGGCGTCGGCTACGGCACGGAAGACCAGCCCTGGCCGATCGTCTCGGGCCAGGACGCCGAGGTGCCCTCGGTGAAGGCGATCATCGCCGGCGAGCAGTATTCGACGGTCTACAAGGACACGCGCGAGCTGGCCAAGGTGACGGCGGAACTGGTGGACGACGTGCTTTCCGGCAAGGAGCCCAAGGTCAACGACACCAAGACCTACGAGAACGGCGTCAAGGTGGTGCCCTCGCAGTTGCTGACCCCCTACGAGGTCGACAAGTCGAACTACGAGAAGCTGGTGGTCGATTCCGGCTACATCAAGAAGGAAGACCTGCAGTAAGGCTGCGGGCCGCCCGCGCCCGATCTCCGCGATCGGGCGCGGGAGCTTTCATCGCCGTCCACTTAATGTAGCATGAGGGCCCGCGGCCGGTCGCAGACGCCGCCGCCCACGCCAACCGGATTCCACGATGGAAAAGACCATTCTGGAGATGCGCGGCATCACCAAGACCTTTCCAGGCGTCAAGGCCCTGCAGGACGTCAACCTGGACATCCGCGAGAGCGAGATCCATGCCGTGGTCGGTGAGAACGGCGCCGGCAAGTCGACGCTGATGAAGGTGCTTTCAGGCGTCTATCCCCACGGCACCTATTCGGGCGACATCCGCTTCATGGGGCAGGAGTGCCGCTTTTCCGGCATCCACGACAGCGAGCGCGTCGGCATCGTCATCATCCACCAGGAACTGGCGCTGGTGCCGCTGCTTTCCATCGCCGAGAACATCTTCCTCGGCAACGAGCAGGCGAAGTGGGGGATCATCGACTGGAACCTGGCGCGCAGCCGCGCCGCCAAGCTGCTCCAGCGCGTGGGCCTCAAGGAAGACCCGGACACGCTCATCACCAATATCGGCGTCGGCAAGCAGCAGCTCGTGGAGATCGCCAAGGCGCTGTCGAAGGAGGTGAAGCTGCTCATCCTCGACGAGCCGACCGCCTCCTTGAGCGAGAAGGACAGCGACGCGCTGCTTTCCCTGCTGGTCGATTTCAAGCAGAGGGGCATCTCTTCCATCCTCATCTCGCACAAGCTCAACGAGGTGGCCAAGGTGGCCGACCGCATCACCATCCTGCGCGACGGCCGCACCATCGAGACCCTCGATGCGCATGCGACCGACGAGGCCCGCATCATCACCTCCATGGTGGGGCGGCCGCTGGACGACCGCTTCCCGCCGCGCTCGCCCAACATCGGCGAGACCATATTCGAGGTGAAGAACTGGGTGGTGCACCATCCGCAACATGCCGACCGGCAGGTGGTGAAGGGCATCGACATCGCCGTGCGCAAGGGCGAGGTGGTGGGCATCGCCGGGCTGATGGGCGCCGGGCGCACCGAATTCGCCATGAGCGTGTTCGGCAGGAGCTACGGCCAGGGCATCAGCGGCGATGTCTTCCTCCACGGCAAGAAGATCGACACGTCCAGCGTCGACCGGGCCGTGGCGCACGGCATCGCCTACGCCACCGAAGACCGCAAGACCTTCGGCCTCAACCTGATCGATCACATCAAGCACAACATCACCGCCGCCAATCTGCGCGCCGTCTCCTCCGCCGGCGTGCTGGACGACATGCGCGAACTGAACGTCGCCAACGACTACCGCCGGAAGACCAACATCCGCTCCTCCAGCGTCTACCAGATCACCGGCAACCTTTCGGGCGGCAACCAGCAGAAGGTGGTGCTGTCGAAATGGCTCTTCGCCAACCCGGACATGCTTATTCTGGACGAGCCGACGCGCGGCATCGACGTGGGCGCCAAGTATGAAATCTACACGATCATCAACAAGCTGGCCGAGGAGGGCAAGGGCATCCTCGTCATCTCGTCCGAAATGCCCGAGCTTCTGGGCATCTGCGACCGCATCTATGTCATGAACGAGGGCAGGATCGTGGGTGAGATGGCCGGCAGCGAAGCCTCGCAGGAGAAGATCATGCGCGCCATCGTCGGCACCGGGGAGAAAGCAGCGTCATGAGCACCGAAACCCTTTCCAACGCCGAGCGCAACGCGCGGGCCTCAGCCAGGGCCGTGCTGAAGGAAAACATCCGCGACTACGGGCTGGTGATCGCGCTGATCCTGATCATGCTGTTCTTCCAGTATTTCACCGGCGGCGTGCTGTTCAAGCCGGTGAACCTGACCAACATCGTGCTGCAGAACAGCTACATCATCATCATGGCACTGGGCATGCTGCTGGTCATCGTGGCCGGCCATATCGATCTTTCGGTCGGCTCGGTATCGGGCTTCATCGGCGCCATCGCCGCCGTTCTGATGGTCCAGTACCACATGAACCCGTTCCTGGCCGCGCTGCTGTGCCTGATCGCCGGCGGCGTCATCGGCGCCTCCCAGGGCTACTGGATCGCCTATATGAAGATCCCGTCCTTCATCGTGACGCTGGCGGGCATGCTGGTGTTCAAGGGGCTGGCGCTGTGGCTGCTGGGCGGCATGTCGGTGGGGCCGTTCCCGCGCGAGTTCCAGCTCCTTTCGGCCGGCTTCATCCCCGACCCGCTCGGCCCGGTGACGCTGTTCGGCGCGCCCATGCACGCCACCACGCTGGCCATCGGGCTGCTCATCGTGGCCAGCATGCTCTACTTCAACCTCCGCAGCCGCCGCGGCCGCGAGAGCCACGGCTACGAGGCGGAACCTTTCGCGCTGTTCGTGGTCAAGAACGTGGTGATCTCGGCGATCGTGCTGTTCCTCATCTACATGATGGCCTCCTACAAGGGCCTGCCCAACGTGCTGATCGTCATGGGCGTGCTGATCGCCCTGTTCGTCTTCATCACCAAGCGCACGACAATGGGCCGCCGCATCTACGCCATGGGCGGCAACGTCAAGGCGGCGGCGCTGTCGGGCATCAAGACCGAGCGGCTGACCTTCACGGTATTCATCATCATGGGCGTGCTTTCCGCGCTGGCCGGGCTGATCTTCGCCGCCCGGCTGAACACGGCCACGCCCAAGGCGGGCCTCGGCTTCGAGCTGGACGTGATCGCGGCCGTGTTCATCGGCGGCGCCTCCATGGCCGGCGGCGCAGGACAGGTGGCGGGCGCGGTGATAGGCGCCTTCATCATGGGCGTGATGAACAACGGCATGTCGATCATGGGCGTCAACATCGACTGGCAGCAGGTCATCAAGGGCCTGGTGCTGCTCGGTGCGGTGGTCTTCGACGTCTACAACAAGAACAAGAGCTGAGGCGCGGCCCACCGGCGCGCCCGGAAGGAACTTCGATCTGGAGGACACCGGCCCGTCGCGCGGAGGCACCGCGCGGCGCTGGTAAGGGTTTTGCCCGATGTCCGCCAGCCTGAAACGGCACGGAAAGGATTGCTCCCATGCTGATCTCGCAGATCCTGGACGACGGCGACACCATCCGCGTGGTCGCCCGCAACGGCAGCGGGAAGGCGCGCATCGTCAACGGCGCGCGCAGCGTCTATTCGCTGGCCACCGAAGCCGCCCGCACCGGCGGGAGCCTTGCGGCGCTGATCGAGCGCAAGGGCTATGGCGAGACGGTCGACCTGGAGGCGGCCTATCGCAAGGGCCGGCTGCTTTCGCCGATCAATCATCCCGATCCGGCACATCTGCACCTCACCGGCACGGGGCTCACCCATCTGGGCTCGGCCGCCACGCGCGATTCCATGCACAAGAAGCTCGACGCCGAAGGAGAGGAGCAGCTCACCGATTCCATGAAGATGTTCCGCATGGGGCTCGAGGACGGCAAGCCGGCCCGGGGCCATGTCGGCGTGCAGCCGGAATGGTTCTACAAGGGCAACGGCACCATGGCGGTGGCGCCGGGCGCGCCGCTGGTCTCGCCCGCTTTCGCCGCCGACGCCGGCGAGGAGCCGGAGATCGCCGGCATCTATGTGATCGGCGACGACCGCCAGCCCTTCCGCATCGGCTTCACCCTCTCCAACGAGTTCTCCGACCATGTCACCGAGCGCGTGAACTATCTCTGGCTCGCCCATTCCAAGCTGCGCAACGCCTCCTTCGGGCCGGAAATCCTGCTCGGCGACCTGCCGGCAGACATCCACGGCACCTCGCGCATCCTGCGTGCCGGCGCTCCGCTATGGGAAAAGCCGTTCCTCTCCGGCGAGACGAACATGTCCCACTCGATCGCCAACCTGGAACATCACCATTTCAAATATGCGCTATTCCGCCAGCCGGGGGACGTGCACGTGCACATGTTCGGCACGGCCACTCTCTCCTTCGCCGACGGCATCAAGGCCGAGGCCGGCGACGTGTTCGAGATCGAGGCGCCCGATTTCGGCCTGCCGCTGCGCAACCCGCTGGAGATCGGCAAACCCGCGAAGGTGCAGGTGAAGGCGCTGTGAGCGGGACGAAGCCGGGCTGTGAAAAGAGACCGGCAGGCCTTCCTCAATAGATGTCGAAGTCGAAATATTTGCCCTGGATCTTCTTGTAGGTGCCATCAGCCAGGATAGCATCGAGCGCAGCACCGAGCCGGTCGCGCAGCGCCGTGTCCTCCAGCCGCACGGCGATGCCCGCCTGGCTCTCGGAATCCTTGAGCGTGCCGACGATCTCGCAGCAGTCGCGCCCGCTCTTGCTCATCCAGTCCACCAGCGCGAACCTGTCGGAGATGGCGGCGTCCAGCCGGCCGTTGACCAGGTCGATCAGCGCCTCGTCCACGCTCGGATAGAGTTTCACGTCGGCGCCGGCCCTGCCGTAGACGCTCTGGGCGTAGTCGGCATGAACGCTCGCGGCCTGGGCGCCGAGCGCCCTTCCCGCCATGGCCGCCGGCTCGGTTCCGGCAAGGCCGCTGTCCTTGCGCGCCACGAGGGCCAGCGGCGTGGAGTAATATTTGTGCGTGAAAGCGACCTGCTTGCGGCGTTCGGCGGTGATGGTCATGGAGGCGACGATGGCGTCGTATTTTCCGGCCTGGAGCCCTGGGATCAGCCCATCCCAGTCTTGCGTGACGATCTCGCACGCCATCTTCATATGCCCGCACAGCGCATTGGCGATGTCGACGTCGAAGCCCTGCACCTCGCCGCCGGCAGTGATGTCGGAGAATGGCGGGAACGCGCCTTCCGTGGCGATCCTGAGCGTCGCGGCATCCCTGGCAGGCGCGGCGGCGCAAGTCATCAGCAACGCGGCGAAAGCCGGCACGAGCAGCTTTGAAGGGATCACGACCATCTCCGGGCGTGTGGCAATGAATCTGGGCAGGAACGCGGCATGCCGCGAGCAACGGCGCCGCCGCAGCGGCGCGATGATTGCCTAGCGGCCCGGCGGACGGAAATGCTTGGACAGCTTCAGCCCCTGCGCCTGGTAGTTGGAGCCCAGATCCGTGCCGTAGAGCGCCCTGGGGCGCTTGAGCATATGCTCATAGACCAGCCGGCCGACGATCTGGCCATGGTCGAGGATGAAGGGCACCTCGTGGCTGCGCACCTCCAGCACCGCGCGGCTGCCCGCACCACCGGCGCTGGAATGGCCGAAGCCGGGATCGAAGAAGCCGGCATAGTGGACGCGGAACTCGCCCACCAGCGGATCGAAGGGCGTCATTTCGGCTGCATAGAGCGGCGGCACATGAACGGCCTCGCGGCTGACGAGGATGTAGAACTCGTCAGGATCGAGCACCAGTTCGCCGGCGCCGCTTCTGTAGAGCGGCTCCCAGAAGTCGGCCACGTCCTGGGCGGCGCGCTTGTCGACATCCACCAGCCCGGTGTGATGCTTGCCGCGATAGCCCACCAGCCCGTCCTTGTCGCCGGCCAGGTCGATGGACAGCGCAATGCCCCCGCCGGAAATGTTGGGCGGGTCGGTCGCCACCAGCATCTCGGCCGCATGGAGCGCGCGCAATTCGTCTTCCGACAGAACCGCATTGCCGGTGCGGAAGCGGACCTGCGACAGGCGCGAGCCCGCACGCACGACGATTGGAAAAGTGCGCGGGCTGACCTCCAGATAGAGCGGCCCATGGTAGCCAGGCGCGATCTTGTCGAACTCCTGGCCATGGTCGGTCATGACGCGGGTGAAGATGTCCAGCCGCCCGGTGGAACTTTTCGGATTGGCCGAGGCGGAGACATGCGCCGGCAGGGCCAGGCTCTCCATCAGGGGCACGATGTAGACGCAACCCGTCTCCAGGACGGCGCCGCGCGAAAGATCGATCTCGTGCAGCTTCAGCCGGTCGAGCTTGGCGGCAACCGCGTGGTCCGGGCCGGGCAGGAAGGAAGCGCGCACGCGAAAGGCGCGCTCGCCGAGGCGCAGGTCGAGGCTGGCCGGCTGGATCTGGTCGGCGTCCAGGGCACGCGGCGCGGCAAGCGCGCCTGACTGGAACAGCCCAGCAATATCCTGGTCGGGAAGAATGCCTGTCTGCCGCAAGGGTCGCTCCGAAGGCCGGCATGGCCGGAAAAGATTGTCTTAGCCCAGCCGCCGATTGACGCAAGCGGGACACGGGTCTAAAGGAGGCGTTATCCCGTGGTGATTTGGCCGGTCGGCTTGCAGCCACGTTAAACAAGTCGCTAAAGGACCGTCGGGCCCTTGGGGCCGTGTGGACCGGTTGCGGCTTTCGCGGCCGGTTTTTTTCGTTGTTGGAACACAACCATGACGCACGACACCCGCAGATGGAAACCCGCCACCCAGCTTGTCCACGCCGGGACATTGCGCTCCGGCTTCGGCGAGATGTCGGAGGCGATGTTCCTGACGCAAGGCTACATCTACGATACGGCCGAGCGCGCCGAGGCACGCTTCAAGGGCGAGGAGCCCGGCTTCATCTATTCCCGCTACGCCAACCCCACCGTTGACATGTTCGAAAAGCGCATGTGCGCGCTGGAGGGGGCGGAAGACGCCCGCGCCACCGCCTCCGGCATGGCGGCCGTGGCGGCTGCCGTTCTGTGCGGCCTGAAGGCGGGCGACCACATCGTGGCGGCCCGTGCCCTGTTCGGCTCCTGCCGCTGGATCGTGGAGACCCTGGCGCCGCGCTACGGGATCGAGGCGACGCTGGTGGACGGACGCGACATCGCCAACTGGGAAGCTGCCGTGGGGCCGAACACGAAGCTGTTCTTTCTCGAAAGCCCGACCAATCCCACGCTGGAGGTGGTCGACATCGGCGCGGTCGCCTCGCTCGCCAACTCGATCGGCGCGCGGCTGGTGGTGGACAACGTCTTCGCCACGCCGTTGCAGCAGAAACCGTTGCAGCTTGGCGCGCATGTCGTGGTCTATTCCGCCACCAAGCATATCGACGGCCAGGGCCGCTGCCTCGGCGGCATCGTGCTCTCCGACAAGGAGTGGATCGACGAGAACCTGCACGACTATTTCCGCCATACCGGCCCCTCCATGTCGCCCTTCAACGCCTGGGTTCTGCTCAAGGGGCTGGAAACGCTGCCGCTGCGCGTGGCGCAGCAGACGGCCTCGGCCGTCCGCGTCGCCGACTTCTTCGCCGCCCATCCCCGGATCGGCCGCGTGATCTATCCCGGCCGCCCCGATCATCCGCAGGCGGACATCGTCAGAAAGCAGATGTCGGGCGGCTCGACGCTGATCTGCCTGGATGTGAAAGGCGGCAAGCAGGCCGCCTTCGCGTTCCAGAACGCGCTCGACATCGTCAAGATCTCCAACAATCTGGGCGACGCCAAGAGCCTGATCACGCATCCGGCGACCACGACCCACAAGAACCTGAGCGACGAAGCCCGCGCCGAGCTCGGCATCGGGCCCGGCACGCTCCGGCTCTCGCTCGGCCTGGAAGATGCCGACGACCTGCTTGCCGACATCGAGCAGGCGCTGGCGAAGGCCCAGTGCTGAGGAGCGGGTTCATCGTTGACCTCGGCGCGCAGCGGGCCGATGCTTGCGTCGGATCAGGAGGCCGTGGAATGTATCGCGCAACCACGCGCAACATCGATGTCGAGGTCGAGCCGTTCTATCTGGAGGAGCGATCGAACCCCGAGACATCCCAATATGTCTGGGCCTACCGGGTGACGATCGAGAACCATTCGCAACAGTTCGTGCAGCTTCTGTCGCGCTATTGGCAAATCACCGACGGCGCCGGCAGGGTCGAGGAAGTGCGCGGCGCGGGCGTGGTGGGCGAACAGCCGGGTCTCGATCCGGGCGACAGCTATCAATATACTTCGGGCTGCCCGCTTTCGACCCCATCGGGCTTCATGGTGGGGTTCTACACCATGCGCAATGCCGGGGGAGAACTGTTCGACGTAGCCATTCCCGCCTTTTCCCTCGATCTGCCGGGAACGAAGCGGACGGTGAACTGAGGGCCGGAGCGGAGCCACCCGGCCTCCGCTTCGGAGACCGGGCGCAGGAATTAGGGTCAGGACCTGTTAATTTGGCTGGGATGGTCGGAGCGGATTTGTGCGGATGCGCGAAGCAGGGCCGCAGGAAGGCTTGAGCCTTTCAAGGCCTTGCGACAAAGCAGCCCGTGCAAATCCGCCCGATCCGAAGGACGATCGAGCTGGCGTCGATCTGCCGCGTCAAAGTCCTCGACCGGGGGAACCACCCCGCTCTTCGGACTTTTCCTCGCATCTCTTGCCATCTCGAACGCCATTCCAGCCAAATTAACAGGTCCTTGACCCTAGCCGGTGGCGAACTCGGCCGGGTCGAACGCGTATTCGGTCGAACAGAATTCACAGGCGACCTTGATCGCGCCGTCCTCGGTGCTCTCCTTGATTTCCTGCGACGTGAAGCCTGACAGGATACCGTGGATCTTGCCGCGCGAGCAGGAGCACCGGTCGGCAACCTCCACGCCGCCGAAGACACGCACGCCATGCTCGTGGAACAGGCGGTAGAGCAGCCGCTCGGCGCCCACCAGGGGGTCGATGAGTTCCACCGGCTCGACCGTGGCCAGCAGCGCCAGCAATTCCTGCCATGCGTTGTCGTCCGGCTCCTGCGCGGTTTCGGCCGGATCGCCGTCGCCGCCGGGAAGATCGGGCAAGCGCATGCGCTCGGGCGCCTCGGGCAGGAATTGCGCCAGAAGTCCGCCGGCGCGCCACTGTTCGCGCCCGCCGGGCATGACCAGCTTGGCCACGCCGAGGCGCAGGTCCGTGGGAATCTGCTCCGACTGGCGGAAATAGACCCGCGCGGCCTCCTCCAGCGAGATGCCGTCGAGCTGGACGATACCCTGGTATCGCTGCATGTGCTCGCCCTGGTCGATGGTCAGCGCCAGCACGCCCGTGCCCAGCAAGGCCTCGGCCGGAGTGTCGCCGGTCGCCGTCAGCGCAGCGAGACGCTCGGGGTCGAAGCGCGCATAGGCGCGCAGCGCATGCGGGGTGGTGAAATCGGCCACCAGCATGTCCACCGGGCCGTCGGTGCGGGTCTGCAGTATGAACTTGCCCTGGAACTTGAGCGACGTGCCGAGCAGCACCGTCAACACGCAAGCCTGCGCCAGAAGGCGTGCCACCGGCTCGGGATAGTCGTGGCGCGACAGGATGGCGTCGAGCATCGGGCCGAGTTGCACGGCGCGGCCGCGCACGTCGAGCGGGCCGACCTCGAAGGGCACGACGTGATCGTCGCCGGCATGGCCGAATTCGCCGAGCTTGGGTTCGCGTTCAGTCAATCGAAGTGCTTCCAGCATGACAGGTCTCCGGCCGGCCTGGCCGCTTCAAGCGGCGGCCGCCATGGGTCGGTTTTTCGGGTGACGCGCCGGAGATAGGCATCACCCCTGCCCGCTTCAAGCGAATGTCACGCGCCCAGGCACCAGGCCAGAACCGCCTTCTGGGCATGCAGCCGGTTCTCGGCCTCGTCGAACACCACCGAATGGGGCCCGTCGATGATCTCGTCGGTCACCTCCTCGCCGCGATGGGCAGGCAGACAGTGCATGAACAGCGCATCGGGCCTGGCCTTGGCCATGAGCGCCGCGTTGACCTGATAGGGCAGGAAGACATTGTGGCCGCGCGCGCGATGCTCCTGGCCCATCGACACCCAGCAGTCGGTGACCACGCAGTCGGCGCCGGCAACGGCCTCCTCGGCCGAACGGGTGAAGAAGAGCTTGCCGCCATTGGCCTTCGACCAGTCGACGAACTTCTGCACCGGCTCGCTGCCCTCGGGCACGGCCACGTTGACGTTGAAGCGGAAACGGGCGGAAGCCTCCAGCAGCGAATGCAACACGTTGTTGCCGTCGCCGGTCCAGGCGAAAGTCTTGCCGGCCACGGGGCCGCGGTGTTCCTCGAAAGTGAGGATGTCGGCCATGATCTGGCAAGGATGGGTGTCGTCGGTCAGGCCGTTGATGACCGGCACGGAAGCGTTCTCGGTCAGTTCCAGCAGACGGTCATGCGAGGTCGTGCGGATCATGATGGCATCGACATAGCGCGACAGCACCTTGGCCGTGTCGGCGATGGTCTCGGAGCGGCCGAGCTGCATCTCGGTGCCGGTCAGCATGATGGTCTCGCCGCCGAGCTGGCGCATGCCGACGTCGAACGACACGCGCGTACGGGTGGACGGCTTGTCGAAGATCATCGCCAGCACCTTGCCGTCGAGCGGCCGGGAGCGGTCACCGGCCTTCAGCCGCGCCTTGCGGGCGGCTGCGTCGTCCAGCATGGCGCGAAGCTCGGTCTCGGAAAGCGCGGAGAGGTCTGTGAAGTGACGCATCATGCAGTTCCGCTACTTCGCCGCTGCCGCGACCGCGTCCGCCAACCCCTGGGCAGCGGCGCGGATGCGCCTCAGCGCCTCGCCGATGTCCTCGTCGGCGACATTGAGCGGCGGCAGCAGGCGGATGACGTTTTCGCCGGCGGGCACGGCCAGCAAGTGCTGGTCGCGCAGCGCCTGGTTGACCTTGGCGTTGGGCATGGCGCATTTCAGCCCGAGCATGAGGCCGGCGCCGCGGATTTCCTCGATCACCTGCGGGAATTCGTCGGCGATCGCCGCCAGCCCCTGCTTGAAGAGCAGCGCCTTGCGCCCGACCTCGTCGAGGAAGCCTTCCTCCAGGACCACGTCGAGCACGGCGTTGCCCACCGCCATGGCCAGAGGGTTGCCGCCGAAGGTGGTGCCGTGCACGCCGGCGGTCATGCCCTCGGCAGCCGCATCGGTGGCTAGGCAGGCGCCCATGGGGAAGCCCCCGCCAATGCCCTTGGCGATCGCCATCAGGTCCGGGCTGACGCCCGCCCATTCATACGCGAACAGCCGGCCGGTGCGTCCCACCCCGCACTGCACCTCGTCGAGGATGAGAAGCAGGCCATGCTTGTCGCACAGTTGCCTGAGCCGCTTCAGGGCCTGCACCGACAGGGGGCGGATGCCGCCCTCGCCCTGCACGGGCTCCACCAGAATGGCGGCGGTTTCGGGCGTGATCGCCCTTTCGGCGGCGTCCACGTCGCCGAAGGGAACCTGGTCGAAGCCCTCGACCTTGGGACCGAACCCTTCCAGATATTTCTGCTGGCCGCCGGCAGCGATGGTGGCCAGCGTGCGCCCGTGAAAGGCGCCTTCGAAAGTGACGATGCGATAGCGCTCCGGATGACCGTTGACATACTGGTAGCGCCGGGCAGTCTTGATGGCGCATTCCAACGCCTCGGCGCCCGAATTGGTGAAGAAGACCTTGTCGGCGAAGGTCGCCGCCGCCAGCCGCTCGCCCAGGCGCCGCTGGCCGGGAATTTCGTAGAGGTTGGAGACGTGCCAGAGCTTGCCGGCCTGCTCGGCCAGCGCCGCCACCAGATGGGGATGGCCATGGCCGAGCGAATTGACGGCGATGCCTGCGGCAAAGTCGAGATATCGCTCGCCCGTGTCAGTGACGAGCCAAGCACCCTCCCCGTGATCGAAGGCCAGGGGGATGCGGGCGAAGGTCTCGTAAAGCGCCGAACCGCTCATTATATGCGTCTCCGGAACCGGAAAAATCAAAAAGCCGCCGAAACGGCGGCTTTTGGTGGCTTATCGTGGTTTTCGGATGCGAAGTCAACGAAAACGTCGAGCGCATGACAACCGCCGGCATCCTTCCCTGACGGAAGCATCTTCCGGGTACGGTCGGCAAGTTGGGGAAAACTGAAAAAACCGAATCGTGTTGCCGCCGGGACTCTTGTCACCGAGTCAACGCATAAGGTATTTGTGGGCTTGAAATAGCTAGATTTCGTGCGGCGGATCTAATCACCTCGGTATATGTGGTGCCTGCCCGGCGCGAGCCGGAACGGGAATGGATTCCGAACGCCGTACGGTTCAAAGGAGCGCAGTCTCATGAACTGGACTGACGAACGCGTCGAACTCCTGAGGAAACTGTGGTCGGAGGGTCTGAGCGCAAGCCAGATCGCCGCACAGCTTGGGGGCGTCAGCCGCAACGCGGTTATCGGCAAGGTACACAGGCTGAAGCTGTCCAGCCGCGGGCGTGCGACGGCCGCTCCCGCGCGACAGAAGAAGGTCGTGACGCAGGCGGCAACCGCCGGCAAGACGGTGGCGCGGGTGGCCGCGCAACGCCACACCACCGTCTCGATCGGGGCTACTGCCCTGCAGGCGCAGTTCGAGGCCGAACCGGTGGCGCGCCAGTTCATCCGCCCGGTCGAGAATGTGGTGGTGCCGATCTCGCGCCGCCTGCAACTGACGGAACTGACCGAGCGCACGTGCAAATGGCCGAACGGGGACCCGCTGGCCGAGGACTTTCACTTCTGCGGCAACGACGCGGCGGAAACCGGCCCCTATTGCACCTATCATTCCCGCATCGCCTTCCAGCCGGCTTCCGAGCGGCGCCGCGTGCGCTGATCCAGCCGCGAATAGCGGACGGTCGCGCGCAGCAGATCGTCCGCCATGCGCCCTCCTCAGGGAGCCCGCATCCCGAAATCCGTCATTTCGACAGGTCGGGACCGATCACCACGCGGTCGGTCTTGTCTTCCTTCGGCCGGTCGGCGGGCATCTGCTCGCCGGTAATCATGTAATAGATCGCCTCGACGATGTTGGTGGCGTGGTCGCCTATGCGCTCGATGTTCTTGGCGCAGAACAGCAGATGCGTGCAGGGCGTGATGTTGCGGGGATCTTCCATCATATAGGTCAGAAGCTCGCGGAACAGCGAAGTGTACATGGCGTCGATCTGCTCGTCGCGGTCGCGCACGAAGCCGATGTGCTCGACCGAGCGCGAGGCGTAGACGTCCAGCACTTCCTTGAGTTGCGTCAGCGCCAGCGTGGCCAGCGCCTCGATGCCCCGGAACAGGGCGGTCGGCTGGCCGGCGTCGGCCACGGCAACCGCACGTTTGGCCACGTTCTTGCCGAGATCGCCGATCCGCTCCAGATCGGCAGCGATGCGGATGGCGCCGATGATCTCACGCAGGTCCGTGGCCATGGGTTGGCGCCGGGCAATGACGACGATGGCCTTGTCATCGATCTCGCGCTGGGCCTCGTCCAGCAACGCATCGTCGGCCACGACCTTGCGCGCAAGCTCCGCGTCGCCGCTCACCAATGCTGCCACGGCCTGCTCCACCATGCGCTCGGCATGGCCGCCCATGGCCGCGATGCGCCTGGCCAGATAGTTCAGCTCTTCCTCATAGGCGCTGACGATATGCATCGACCGCATGATTGCCCAACCTTCCGGACCGGCCCTGCCCGTGCAGCCGCTCCATGCTTCCAAGACGCATTTGCCGCGGCACCGCCCGATTCCGCATGGCCGCACAATACCCTAGGCCCACCATGTAACAGGCTTGCGAAACGTCAGCCAGACGGAACGCCGGCAAACGGACGAAACCGCCGCCGGCCTTAATTTACCGGCAAATGGACGGTGAAGGCCGTGCCCTTGCCCAGTTCGGACCTGATGGACAGACGCCCGTTGTGACGGGTGAGTATGTGCTTGACGATGGCCAGGCCGAGGCCGGTGCCCTTCTGCGCGCGGCTCGCCTCTGCGTCGATCCGGTAGAAGCGTTCGGTCACGCGCGGAATATGCTCCTCGGCAATGCCTGGCCCGAAATCCCTGACCATGACGTCTATGGCCGGCTCCGGCATTTCCGCGCCGGATGCGGCCGTCACCACCACGCGCCCGCCGGAGCGGCCGTATTTGCAGGCGTTCTCCAAAAGGTTTTCGAACACCTGGAACAATTCGTCCCGGTCGCCCGGCACCTCCAGCCGGCCGGCGGAAAAATCCCGCTCCACGACGATGCCATTGTCGCGCGCCAGCGGCGCCAGCGAATCGATGACGCTTTCGAGCACCTCGCGCAAGTCCACCTTCGCGCCCGACCGGCGCAGCGGCCGCATTTCCAGCCGCGACAGCGAAAGCAGGTCGTCGATCAGCCGCGACATGCGCGCCGTCTGGTTCTGCATGATTTCCAGGAACTGGGCGCGCGCAGCCGGGTCATCGCGCGCGGCCCCGCGCAGCGTCTCGATGAAGCCGGCGATGGAGGCGAGCGGCGTGCGCATCTCATGGCTGGCATTGGCGATGAAGTCGGCGCGCATGCGGTCGATGCGGCGGGCCTCGCTCTGGTCCTTGAACATCAGCACGAACAGGCCCGTATCGTGGCCGACCGCAGCGGCGGTGACGCGATAGACGCTCTCCACCGGCAGTTTTTCGACAAGGTCGATCGCGGCGGAGGCGACCGCGCCGGACAGGATTTCGTCCAGCAGCACCTGCATTTCCGGCGCGCGGAACTTCAAGGGCAGCGAAAGGCCCTGCGCCAGCGGCCCGAATGTGGCCGCGGCCGCCGCATTGGCATAGACAATGGCTGCGCTCCGGTCGAAGACGATGAGCGGATCCGGGACCGCCGCCGCCAGATACTCGCCGTTCAACCGGCGCAGTTCGGGGACTTCGGCTGTGCCGGCGCCGGACACCCCCACCGGCGCGGGGCGGTCCGGGACGAGCGCCGCAGCCACCAACAAGAGCAGCGCCGGCGGCAGGATGTAGACGGCGTGATCCGCAAACGCATAGACGGCGATCACCCCCGCAACGCCGGCCAGAAGCAGCCACCGCCCGCGCCGCAAACGCTCGGCGACGCCGGACGCGGCGCGCCGCCCCTGCCCGCTCGTTTCAACCATGCGCGCTCCCTGCGCCTTGACAGACCGGCCGCAATCCTGGCGCGAACTTGGTGCTGGACGCGGCCGGAGCCCCCAAATAGCATGAGTTTCCCCAGGAAGAAGGCCCCGCACGCATGAAAAAGGATGGAGATAATGCCGACACCGCCCCGCCGCATGTGGCCGGGTCGGCCCCGCCCCTTCCCGACACGCCGATCGAGCCTCTCAACATCAAGGTGAACGGCAAGGAGCGCGTGTTCGACGTCGACGCTCCGGAACTTCCCGCCTGGATCGAGCAGAAGAAGCTCTCGGCGGGCGGCTACCCCTACGACAAGAAGCTGAAGGCCGGCGACTACGACGAGACGCTGCAGATGCTCCAGGTCGAGTTGGTGAAGGCGCAGAAGTGGCTGCAGATTTCGGGACAGCGGGTGCTGGCGCTTTTCGAAGGACGCGACGCCGCCGGCAAGGGCGGCACCATTTTCGTGCTGCACCAGTATCTCAACCCGCGCAGCGCCCGCAACGTTGCCCTCGGCAAGCCGACGGAAACCGAGCGCGGACAATGGTACTTCCAGCGCTACGTGACGCATTTTCCCGCGGCCGGCGAACTGGTGAGCTTCGACCGCTCCTGGTACAACCGCGCGGGCGTGGAACCGGTGATGGGCTTCTGCACGCGCGCCGAGCATGAGCAGTTCCTGAAGGAAGTTCCGAATTTCGAGCGCATGATCCGCGCCGACGGCATCCATTTCTTCAAGTTCTGGCTGGACATCGGCCAGGAAACCCAGCTCGACCGTTTCTACGACCGCCGCCACAGTCCGCTCAAGAACTGGAAGTTCTCGCCCATCGACGTCGCCGGCCTGACCCGCTGGGACGACTATACCGGGGCGCGCGACGAGATGTTGAAGCGTAGCCATTCGAAGCACGCGCCGTGGATCGTGGTGCGCGCCAACGACAAGCGCCGGGCGCGGCTGGCAGTCATACGCCGCATCCTGCTCTCGCTGCCCTATGACGGGCGCGACCGCGATGCCATCGGCGAGGAAGACGACAAGATCATCGGCGAGGGGCCGTCCTTCGTTTCCGTGTAAGGCCCCCGCGCCCCGGACTACGCGGTCGATGTGCGCAGGCTCTTTCGCCGACCGGGCCGCGCGGTCAGGCGGGTGCGAGCGGCGGTGCCGTGCGGTGCCGGCCGAAGCCGGGTCTTCGCCGCTCCGCTGTGGAATACAGCGGCTGCCCGACCCACCGGCCTGTCCACAAGGCGTCCGGTTCGTGCGGCGTCTTCTCCCAAAGGTGCGGCCGCCGCCACAATTGCCATATCGCGCGCCAGCCCGCCCAGGACATCATCGCCCAATAGGGCGGCGTGAGCAGCACCGTCTTCCAGAAGCCCGCCCGCTCGGCCCGCGTCAGCGTCTGCCAGCCCAGCAGGAGGAACGACAGGTAGCCGCAGACGATGTTGACCGTGTCGACGGCGAGCAGAACCGAGCCTGCCGTACCGCCGAATTCGCCCGACAGCAGGCCGGCAAGCAGGAGCAGGAAGGTGGCCAGGAGCAGCGGATGCAGCAGGACCGAACCGAGCATGCCGGCGAAAAGCACCTGGGCAACCAGGAAGGAGCCCGCCCCGAGATCCCCGGCCAAACGGACGGGGTCGCGCATGTGGACGAGCCAGGTCTGCGACCAGCCCTTGAACCAGTGTTCGCTATCATTCGTCATTGTCCGGCTCGCACTGATTTTCCTGCATAAAATCAATGGTTATTTTCCGTGGTCGTTCACCATCGTGCGTGGGCTTCCGGCAAAAATGTTGCTATAGTGTTGCTATGGAATCGGTTTGCCGTTGGCGACGGGCAGTGAGGCGATGAGGAAAAGGCTGACAGCCGTAGTGCTGGGGGCGCTTCGCCCCAGGGCAAACGGCTACTATGTCTCGGACGATCAGCAGGCAGGTTTGCGGGTGCGTGTCGCCCCTTCCGGGGCGCTGACATGGAATGTCGCTTACCGGATCAAGGGGGAGGATAAAACCAGGAGCGTCTCGCTTGGACCATGCGACCCTGCCGGAAAGAATGGCCTTGGCCTTGGAGAGGCGCGCGAGCGAACCGCCGATGTCCTCAAGGCTGCCCGCCAGGGGCGCGACCTCCTCGAAGAGGAAAACCAAGCCCGGCAGGCCAAGCAGGAGCTATTGACCGTCGAACAGTTGATCGAACGCTACGGGAAGAACATCAAAAGCCCCCACCGCAAGGGCGGCGCACTTCGCACCGCCGATGATATCGAGCGCCGGTTGAAACGCGCACTCCGCCCCCAGATGCAGACGGCAGCGGAAGATATAAAGAGAAGCCACATCAGCAGCCTTCTCGATCCGGTAGCGAACGGACGGCCCCGCGAAGCTGAAAAGCGCCGGCAGGCCATAGGCGCCATGTTTCGGTGGGGCGTGTCCAAGGGCTATGTGACCACTGACCCTACCGCAGGGGCGGAAACCTACGGCATGGGCGATCCTTGTGACAGGGTGCTTTCGGCCGAAGAGATCAAGGCAGTTTGGACGTGGCTGGATGCTGGCGCCGATAGAATGCCGCCTGACTGCATCGCCGTGCTGCGGTTGCAACTTTGCACCGGGGCCAGAGTTGGTGAACTGGCGGGAATGGACGCGTCGGAAGTCCAGACCGATGGCGACCGGTTGGTCTGGACCCTCCCCGCCTCTCGCTCCAAGAACAAAAATGAGCGGTTAACTCCACTGGTGGGCCGCGCAAGGGAGATAGTCGAGACGGCGCTGGAGATACGAAAGAGAGGCCCCCTATTTCGCGCTTCGACTGTAGACCGGGCTTTGAGATCTACCGATTTGGGGCACGCACTGAAACATCGCAAACTACCCTGTGCTCATTTCACCACGCATGATCTGCGCCGCACCGTCGTCACCGCCATGGACGAAATGGGAATCTCCTTGGACTCGATAGCCGCTGTTGTCGGCCATCAGCGCGGGACGAAAGACACAAGGATATTGATCCGGCACTACAGCCGGCCTCGACTGGACGAACGCGTCGAATCGGCGCTGACCTCCTGGGATGCGCGATTGCGCACCATCATTGATAGCCAGGCCGGGCAGCCTGACGGAAACGTTGTGCGGCTGCACGGATGACGAACCCGCAGGGATAGGGCGACGGCCCGACAAGCCGGGACAGCACCACCCGGTTTCCCTGCGGCCACCTTGGTGCGTTTCGTGAGGTGCACGAGATCCATGTTCTTCAAAATCTTTGATGAATCGACTTGGCCGCTCGACAATCAAGATGAAATCTCCATTGGACGCGCGTTCCAAATTGTAGGCAGGTGGAAATTTGGGGAAAAATGGGATGAGATTGTGGAAATCGCCTCAGCCCCATTCATCTCGGCCCTGCCTTCGCAGGAAAACGCAAAGCCAGCGGACCGTGAAAGGGCATGGTCGCTGCTGCCTGAATCTAAATCGCGGGAGCCTCCTACCTTCGCAACATCGCGTGGAATCAGCGGCATCTACTTGTCGCCTCAGGACTGGCAGAGAGCCGCCGACGCTCTCAGCCCGGGGATCACGGCCCAACAAGATGCATACAAATGCCTTGGCGCCGCCAGATTGGCGATCAGAGACGCGTGTTTAAGTGGCGCTCTCAATGCATATGCCCAAATCTACAATGGGAAGACGTTGTTAATTAAGCAGCATCTTTGGAAGACGGAGAGATTTCTGCGCTGGTTCAGCACGGGTCGCGCTTCTCTTCTGGAAGTGTCGGATGATCCATATAGCAGCGACGAACCGACGCTGTGGGTTTTCTTCAACTCGGCTCAGATTAACCGAGCGTTCCCGCCCACGTCGGCAAGGCGGATCACCAAGAACGTTTCCGAAGAAAAGATCGACGCAGAATTGGATCAGATTTTCAAGGCCGTCGAGAATGGCGAGATTTTTCCTCGGCCCGATCGGGATGGCGTAGTCAAACTGGTGAGAGACCGCCTACCCACCGCCAAAGTGGATACCATCAAGCACCGCTTTGCCCAAAAACGCCCCGCGTGGTGGAAGCCCGGCCCCCAATCCGGCTAAACTGTCAATATCCTGCCGCGAAAGCTGCCAGCAATCCGCCGCAAGCCGGCCGAAATAGTGCCGAAAATACTGCCAGAAAAATGCCCGGCAGTTTTTGTATCAATTGAATCAGTGCCTTAGCCTTTGCCCATGCTCACCGCGTCCATTGGTGAACAATGGCAAAGGAAAGGACACATGACCGCAATCTCTTTCACGATCAAAGACGCGTGCGCGGCTTGCGGCCTCGGTCCCACCAAGCTCTACGAGCTTATCAAGGCGGGAAAGATCGAGGCTCGGAAGGAAGGGCGTCGTACGCTGGTACTAGCAGACAGCCTCCGTCGCCATGTGGAGTCGCTGCCCTCGGCTGCGGAGGTGTAATATGCACCTCCATAACGAAGCTGCCGCCCCGATGGGCTCAATCATCGGGAGCGGCGGCCAAGTAGCCTCGAAAGCTGTAGCAGCCAAGGACTACCAGACCCCCACCCTCTCCGCAACGGAAATCGCCGTCTCGATTATCGCAGCCCGCTACCACCTCTCGGCGCGGAGGGCTCGGCTCGTTTGCCACCTGGCCGGTATCGGAGGTGTGGCATGATGGAGATCAAGCACCTCCCCGTCGAAGTGATCAAATACCGCGCCGATGCCCGCCATCGCAGCGACGACGCGGTGGCAGACCTCGCAGACTCCATTGACAGTGTCGGCCTCATCAACCCCATCCGCGTCCGCGCCGTTGGTGATGTATACGAGGTTGTTACCGGCGCCCACCGCCTCCAGGCGCTCGATCTGCTGGGCTGGCGGGAAATCCCCTGCATCATTGCAAGTGACGACGACCTAGCCGCCAGAATGGCGATGATCGCCGAAAATCTGCACCGCGCCGAACTGTCGGCCCTGGAGCGCGACGAGCAGGTCGCTCTTTGGGTGAAGCTGAATGCGGAGAAGGTGTCGCAACTTGCGACACCTGGTGCTGAACAACCAACCTTCAAGGGAGTTCGTGCCGCCGAACGCGAGCTCGGCATCAAGCGCGACGACGCATCCCGCGCCGTCAAGGTGGCCGCGCTCTCCGACGAAGCGAAAGCCGCCGCCCGCGAAGCCGGCCTCGACAACAACCGTTCCGCGCTTCTCGCCGCCGCTCGCCATAGCGATCCGCAAGAGCAGGTCGCAGTTCTCCAGCAACGCAAGACGGGTGGGATTGCCGCCCGTTTCGCTCCGGTGGAGGCTGCGCCAGCGCCCGAAACGCCGACGAAGGTCTTCGAACGGTTTGTCGCCCTGGTCGATGAAATCGAGGCGCTGCCTATCCCCGAATTGCTCCACGCCGCCGGCCGCCAGCGCTCCGTCCTCGGACAGCGGGCATCCGGGCTTGCCGACCGCATGAGCAGGATCATGGAGGCTCTGGACTGATGAGCCACTATCGCAAGATCGATGTCCGCATTTGGAACGATGCGAAATTCCAGGCGCTGAGCGATACCGCAAAGCTCTGCTTTTTCCTGCTTCTGACCCATCCCAACATGACCGCTCTTGGCGCCATGAGGGGCACGCCCGAAGGGCTGTCGGCCGAGCTGAAAGACTTCCGGGAAGCCTTCCCGGATGCCTTTCGGGAAGTCTTGTCGAAAGGCATGGCGGACTACGACGCGGAGGCCCGCCTGATCGCCCTCCCGAACTTCGTGAGGTACAACCCGCCCACCTCGCCCAACGTGGTCAAGGCGTGGGTCGGAGCCCTCGAATATCTCCCCGAGAGCCCGCTAAAAGCCCTTGTTGTTCAACGTGTTGTTGCCTTTGCGGAAGGCATGTCGAAAGGCTTTCGGCAAGCCATACCGCAAGCCTTGCGGGATGCCATGCGGTATCCATTAAGCACTGAGCATAGAGATTATCTTATCCAAGGAGGAGAGTTTTCAGAACTAGGTACAGCAGGGGAAGGAGGGGGCCGGCCGGCGCTGGCGGTCGTCAACGGCAGCATGATCGGCAGGGAGGACGAGCTATGAAGTTCACCCTCCTTGCGCATCAGGTGCGAGCGCTGGACATGCTCCGCCACTCTCTTGCCTCGGGCAAGCGCCGCCCGATGCTCCAGGCGCCGACCGGGGCAGGCAAAACGGTTTTGGGCGCGGCCATCGTTGAAGGCGCCTTGCGGAAGGGCAACCCGGTGCTGTTCACGGTGCCCTTCCTGTCGCTGGTCAGCCAGACCGTCGAGCGGTTTGCCGAACAGGGCATCAACAGCGTTGGCGTCATGCAGGGCTTTCATCCGGCAACCGACGCGGACCAGCCGGTGCAGGTGGCGAGCATTCAGACGCTCATGCGCCGCAAGTTGCCACGCGCCAGCATCGTCATGATCGATGAGGCGCACCGCTGGTTCGACTTCTACGGCAAGTGGATGGCGATGCCCGAGTGGCAGAACGTTCCCTTTGTCGGGCTGTCGGCGACACCTTGGGCAAAGGGGCTCGGCAAGCACTACGATGATTTGCTGATCCCGACGACGACGAAGGCGCTTATCGCGGAGGGCTTCCTCTCGCCGTTCCGCGTCTTCGCTCCGGCTCACCCGGACCTGACGAACGTGCGCACTGTGGCTGGCGACTATCACGAGGGGCAACTTTCGGATGCCATGAGCCAGCCCGTTTTGATCGCGGATACGGTCGCCACATGGCTCAGGCTGGGCGAGGATCGCCCGACGCTCTGCTTTGCGGTGGACCGCGCCCATGCCCGCAAGCTTGCCGACCAGTTCGAAGCGGCAGGCGTGGCTACCGGCTATGTGGACATGGATACGCCACCCGACGAGCGCCAGCTGATCGGCGAACGCCTGAAGCATGGTCAGATCAAGGTCGTGTGTAACGTCTATACGCTCACGACCGGCGTTGACTGGGACGTGCGCTGCATCATCCTGGCGCGCCCGACCAAGTCGGAAACGCTGTTCACGCAGATCATCGGTCGCGGACTGCGCACGGCGCCTGGCAAGGCCGACTGCCTGATCCTCGACCACAGCGACACGACCCTTCGCCTCGGTTTTGTGGATGATATCCACCACGATCACCTCGACATGGGCCCGCATCAGAAGAGCAACGGCTCCCGCAAGGACCGCGAAACGCCCTTGCCCAAGGAATGCCCTGCATGCTCGCGATTGAAACCAGCCGGCATCAGGAAGTGCCCTTCCTGCGGTTTCGAGCCTGAACGGCAATCCGCCATCGAGGAGCGGCACGGAGAACTCATCGCACTCAAGGGCAGGCGAAAAGACAAACGCGAGGCTACCCACGACGAAAAGCAGCGGTTCTATTCGATGCTCCTCTGGCTCCAGCAGGATCGCGGATACGCACCTGGCTACGTGGCGCACAAGTTTAAGGACAGGTTCGGCATCTGGCCCCACGGCATGATGGAGCATTCCGTGGAGCCCGACGCCACGTTCCTCAACTGGATCAAATCGAGGCAGATCGCGTGGGCGAAGCAAAAGAAAAAGCAGGAGGCGGCTCATGCAGCGTGAACCGATTTGGGAACGTGCACGCGGACGCTGGTCCGGTATCCTCGCCGCTATCGGCGTCCCGTCGAAGGCTCTCAGGAACAAACATGGCCCTTGCCCCATGTGCGCGGGCAAGGATCGGTTCCGCTTCGATGATAAGGGCGGCAACGGCACCTGGATCTGTAATCAGTGCGGGGCGGGTAACGGCGTCCAGCTCGTGCAGCTATTCATGCGGACGGATTTCAAGGGCGCTGCCCAGGAGATCGAAAAGCACTTGGACGCTGCGCCGGTGCTTCCCACGCGCGACGGACAGCGCCAGGACGACGGCAAGACACGCGAGGCCATGACGGCATTGTGGAAGCGCGCCAGGCCAATCACACTCGGCGATGCCGCCGGCCGATACCTGAACCACCGCCTCGGCCTATCGGCATTCCCACCGGCTCTGCGCCAGGTGGCGGATGAACGGTATATCGAGTCGGGGCAGCGGCCTTCATGGCATCCCGCAATGATCGCCCGTGTCGATCCGAGCGACGAAGCGCGGGCGGCAGGGGAGCGTGCGGCCCTTCACCGGACATTTCTGACCCCGGACGGATTCAAGGCGGACGTGTCTTCGCCCCGCAAGATGATGGGGGCGATGCCGACCGGAGCGGCGGTGCGGCTGACGGAGCACGACGACGTTCTCGGCATTGCCGAAGGCATCGAAACGGCATTCGCAGCATCGGAAATTTTCGGTGTTCCAGTGTGGGCGGCGCTCACTGCCGATCTGCTCCAAAGCTGGGAGCCGCCCACGTCGGTGCGCACCGTGATGATTTTCGGCGACAACGATGTGAGCCTGACCGGGCAGGCGGCGGCGTTCGGCCTCGGTCGGCGCCTTCGTGCCAAGGGAATTACGGTGTTGGTAGAAATACCAGTCCGAGTAGGAACGGACTGGAACGATGTCTTGAGCGATCGAAAAGGGCGTGCAGCATGACGGTTCACTATGCGTCCATTTTGGCAATCAAGAAATTCCGCAAGGTTTATTCGCTGGTGACAGGCTTGACCGAAGGTGCAGGGCGGTAGCAGCGGGGGGCCGGTCAATTTCCTCGAAGGATCCGATGACTGGCTGGCGGCTGCGAAAACCGCTTTACCCCTTAATGACAAAATTGACAGAAATGACAGAAATGCCCCGGAGCGAATAAAGTCAATTTCGTCAATTTTGTCAGAAGGGGGTAACCCCTCTTTCCGGCAGGCGGAAATTCATCCAGGCCCGCCTACGCCGCGCAATGAGGCGCCCGCCGCCATCCTGGAATGCGATGCTGGCCTGTCGCGCGAGGAAGCGGAGCGGCAGGCGGCCGGGTCGGCTTTGTCTCCCGTGGGAGACATTTCCAAGCGCACTGCCATCGCGGCGAAAGGCGATCTGCGCCGCGACGTGAAGTTCGCTCCGGTTGTCCAGCCGGACGATCCCGAAACCTATGTCGAAGCGCTGCGGGTCCACGGCCCCATGACCTACGGCATGGCGATGCGCGTTCTCGGCTGGGGCGGCACCCGGGCAGGACAGGCCGAGACGGCATTGCGCGCCGCCGGCCGCATCACCCTCAACAATCACGGCAGGGCCGTTCTGACAGGAGCCCAATCATGAGCACCTTCACCGTCACCGTTGCAGACTTGCGGGCCGCAGCAGCCCTTATCGCCGCCGACCGCAACGACCAGCACGAAACTCTCCGCGCGCGTGTCAACGCTGATCTGGCCGCTGCTGCCCGGGGACAAGTCGGGCATGGCGGACGGGTATTGGAAGCCCGCCCACGCCGCCCGGCTAGAGGCCCTGGCTGCAAACGCGGTGCTGGCCGCACTGGTGGAGGCAGAAGAATGACCATGGATCAGAAAAGCCTGGCCCCAGCAGCGGGGCCGGCTGCGCCTCGGCACCCACCTGCATTCCGGTCGATCTGGATCACGCTCATTCTCCGTTGCTAACGGAAGCAGATGCGAGGCGTTGGCGGAGCCTCGCCCTGCCCATGCCGCACTCGATTTATTCCCGGGCTGTTGAATAAGATGATATGATGATTTCTCTCGTGCACGATCAGGTGCACTTGTCCTGACAAAGATCGGACATCATCATGACAACCCGACAATGGTTTGAACCGGCCGTATACGGCGCGGCCGTAGGGGCCGTGGCGCTTGCAATCGTGGGCTTCACATGGGGCGGCTGGGTCACTGGCGGCTCCGCTCGGAAGATGGCAGAAGATGCCAGCGTCAGTGCGGTTGTCGCCGTCATGACGCCCTACTGCGTCGCCCAATCGAAGACCGCACCCAACTCAGCAGAGGTGCTGGCAGCGCTGAAAACGGCAACATCTTATGATCGCCGCGGGATTATCGAAAAATCCGGCTGGGCAACTCCGCTTGGCGCAAATGATCCCAATAAAGCTCTAGCGGTGTCTTGCAGTACGGCACTTGCCGCCAACTAGCCAGTGCCGAGGAACGACGATGCCCGGACATACAGAATATGAGACCGGCGCCCGCCATCCCGTCGAGAAGAAACACCCCGACGCCAACGAAGAGTTCTCCCAGGATGCCGCCGCCAATAAACGACCGCCACCGGAGGCTGGCGCTTCGGAAACCCCGAGACCGAAACCGGCTGGCCCTCATCCACGGGATGTCAGAGAAGACCCCTCACCAAATCCGAATAAGGGGAGCAGCAAAAACCCCGCCTGACGTAGGCGGGGCTCTAGGTCCGGTTGAGAGTGTCGGCATTTGTGGGGTGGAGCAACGGGAATGAACAACGTAGTGACGCTCCATGGCGACAAGCGATGGAAAGCCGTAATCGAGTATCTGACCGACGACGGGAAGGCGTCGGTCGAATACTTCTTTGAAGAAATCTCGGACCTCCACCCGATCATTGAGCACGGCCCGGATTGGAATCTCTTGATCCGCTGCACAGTCACCTTGAACCGACAAGATGATGACAGCGCGCAAAATTGTGAACGGGTAGCAAGGCTCCTCGAACGCAGTTGACGGTCTCCCAACCTGCCGGCCGCTTGGTATGGTGCCGGCCATGGCTGCCGCAAGCATTCCAACCAGGCTGGGCAAGCTCGCTGGGCGGGCCTTTGCTACGCCCTCTCTCCCTCCCGACTAATGCGGACACTGGCGGACATTTACGAACACTGGCGGAAACGCCACAACACATTGTTTCTTTCTGACATTTTGTCATTACGTTGCGCTCCATTTTGTGGTAACATAATACCGCTTATTTGGAGATTGCCGCAATGCGATTTGCCGAACGAATGGACGACCTCATTCGGGTGCGCGTGGGCCGGGACGAAAAGCGCAGCCTGATCGAAACAGCCCGCAAGCGCGGGATGACCCTTTCCGACTTCCTGCGGGAAACGGCGGTGAAAGCGGCCCGGGGAGCCGCTGCATGATCGTCTCCGCCCCGCCCATCACGCTCATGCAGTTCTGGCGCCTCTACCGGGGCGAATGCCGAGGCATCGGTTCCATTGTGGCGGATGCCCGCGCCGGTCGCCTGTCAGGCGTCGAACCGCTTCCCTCCGGCCATGGATTTGCAGTCGTGGACCGCGATGCCGCGTTCGCGATGATGAGAAAGGATCGTGCACTATGACCCAGCCCACAACCGGAGGCCTTGGCGGCCTCGGCGGATATCTCAGCTCTCCCGGCTTCGGCAATCTGTTGCAAGCGGCGGGCATGTCCTTGATGTCCAGCCCTCGGAACAACCCGTTGCAGGATTTCGGCAAGTTCTACGGCGGGCTTCAAACTCAGCAGATGAAGCAGGACGAGATAGACCAGCAGCGAGCCTCCCTGGCATCGGTGCTGAAGGCTGCCGGCTTTTCGGACGACGAAGCGATGCAACTGTCTGCCAACCCAACGGCGGCAAAGATTGCAATCGAGCAACGGCAAGCCCAGGAGCAAAAGGCCGCCGACGACAGGTTCTTTTCCAGCATGCCCAAATTCGGCAGCCTGGGGGATCTCGGCGGCGCGGCTGATGGTCCAAGCGCGGCCAGCACCGGCAATTACAGCTACCCGGCCATGTCCGACGCCTCTGCGCCCGATATCGCGCCCAAGGCCTCGTCCGCCCCCACGCAGACGCAATTCGGCCTGCATGGTGTGGCGCAGCTTGATCCGTACAATTTCAACCTCGGACAGACGCCGCCCGATGACCGCGCGCTTGAGCCCGTCGCGAATATTCCGCAGGAAATGCCGGTGGCTCAGTTTCCTATCCCACCAGGGACGGTTCATGGGAAATCCCCTCCCGGCTTGCCCGCCACTGCCCAACGCGGCGCCATCATGCGCGGTTCGGACGGGAAGAACTATCAGTACATCCAGCTTTCGGGCGGGACTGACGGCAACGGCGAATGGGGCTGGGGAGAAGTAAATCTTGACGGACCCGGCGGACAGCTTTCGCCGGACCAGTCCTCAGGCAACAAGACGGTTGACTGGCTGAAGGCAAACGACCCGGAAGCCGCTCAGCTTCTGGATCAAGGCTTTTCTGTTCGCGATGTCTTCGGCATCGCGCAGATTCGGCGCCAGGGCCAGAAACAGGCAGATGAGACCCAGGCCAAACTCGACCAACTCTACCGCCATCGCGATCAGTACGCGGAATGGGCTTCGACGGCGCGGAACGACAAAACCTACACCGTCGCCAAGCGCAGCCTCGACAATCTCGACAACCAGATTGCCCGGCTGGAGAAGCAGCAGACAAAGTATGCGCCTCCTGATGGCTTTCGTGCGCTGGAGTTGCGGGCGGAAGCGGCGGGATTGCAGCCGGGAACGCCGGAATATCAGCGGTTCATGGCCAGCGGCGGGGGAGACACCAACGGCAATTTCAAGGTTGTCGGCAATCGCATGCTGCGCGTTGGCCCCGATGATCAGGTCACCGATGTCACGCCGCCGTCAACCGCGCAGGTCGGTAGCGGCATATACAATCTGGACTCCCTGCCGGTTGTACCGCTCGGGGACAGCGGAGCGCCCGACCCGTATGTACAGCAGGAATTCCTTTCCCAGCTTGAACCGGCCACGGCAAATCTCGTGAAGGGCGTTGCCGACTATCGCATCCCGATTGAGAAGGTCACTTCCATGCGGGGCGGCGAAAGGCAGGAGCTTGCCAAGCTCGTTTCACAGTACGACCCGACCTTCGACATGTCGCAGTACCCGGCGCGAGCGGCCATGCGGAAGTCGATCACCAGCGGCAACTATTCGCAGTCCCTGAACTCCGCGAACCTGGTGATCCAGCATCTGGACGCCCTGCAGAAGGCGGCCGGAGAGTTGGACAATACCGGGTATCCCTCGATCAATTGGGCGGTCAATACCGGAAAGCAGCAGTTGGGCAAACCGTCGATCACGGCGTTCAACACTGCGGCCGATGCCCTCGCGTCCGAGCTTGCCAAGGTCTTCAAGGGTGCCGGGGCCTCCTCGCTGGAGGAAATCCGCACCTGGCGAAGCAACCTGAGCCCCAACGCCTCGCCGGAGCAGATCAAGGCATCGGCGCAGATGGTCATGGAACTGCTCAAATCGCGCATCGACACGATCAACAGCCAATATACGGCGGCCATGGGCAAGCCGGCCGAATTCACCTTCCTGACCCCGCATTCGCGTGAAGTGCTGCAAGACCTCGGATTTGACCCGGCCCAGCTCGACCCGCTCGCTGCGGGCGATGAGGGCAGTCGCGGTGCCGGCGGCGAGGGCGGGAGGTCGCGCATCAACAACCCGGCCGGCGCCCGGCGGGCGGTCAACCCGCAGACGGGTGAGGCCATCGAATGGGACGGCAGCCAATGGAGGCCCTTGCAATGAACCAGCAAATCCCCCCGCCGCCGCCCGGCTTCGTTCTGGTGGACGGTCCCGACGATGAGGCTATTCCGCCGCCCCCGCCTGGCTTCGTGCTTGTATCGCCTGGGCAGACCTCCGAACCGCGCGTAGACCCTGCCACGAACCAGCCGCCCGGCGTGCCTGAATACCGGCCGCCCGGGGTGGCGGGCTACAATCCGCAGACGGGGGAGGTTCTGCCGAAAGTCGATCCCATCGGGCAGGATATCGCACTGTTCACGGGCGGCCTCGACCTGCCGGTTGTCGGTCCGGCGCTGAAAACCGCGCCCGCAGCCGCAGCGGCGGCGCTGGTCTCTCCGTTCTCGGATAAGTCCTACGGGGACATCTACGGCGATATGCGCGGCCGGCAGGAAACGGCCATGGCGGAAAACCCGGGCTTTGCCCTGACCGGCCAGCTTGCGGGAACGATTGGGGCCATGGCACCCGTCGCGGCAACGAAGCTTGGCGCACAGGCGCTGGGCATCGCCGGGAAGAACATCGGCACCCGCATGGCCGCGTCGGGCGCCACGAATGCCGCGATCAGCGCGGCGGATACCGTTGCTCGTGGTGGTGATATGGAAGACGCCGTGGGTAGAGGGCTTGTCCACGGTACGATTGGCGCAGCTATCCCCGGCCTTGGTGCCGGCGTAAATGCCGCAGCCCGCGCCGTTGGCAATCGGGCAGGCGCGGCCATCAACACCCTGCGCGATCCGGCCAGGGAAGCAGCCCGTCGTGTCGGGATCGCCATGGAGCGTGACACAACGGCAAATCCGGCCGCCCTTATGAACCCGGCCGATGAAGCCGCTGCCCGCGCCGCCAACATCCCGCTCATGAACATCGACCGGGGCGGCGAGACAGTTCGTGCCCTCGGACGATCCGTCGCAAACCAGTCGCCGGAAGCTCGCGCGGTGATGGACAACATGGCCAGCGACCGCTTTGCGGGGCAAGGCGCGCGGGCCGCCGAGTTCGTCAAGCGCCTGACCGGCGGCAATGTCGATGACATTGGCTTCCAGCAGGCAGTTCGCGAGACGGCGCGGCATTTCAACAAGCCGGCCTATGAGCGGGCATTTTCTCAGCCTGGCGCTCAGCAGATGTTCAGCCCGGAATTGCAGGAACTGATGCAATCGCCGGCCATGCAGCGCGCGGCGGCGGGGGCGACCACCCGCAGCGCCAACCGGGGCGCGGTCGAAGGTTTCAAGGCGGTGGAGAACCCATTCCACCGGGCTCCTGACGGCACGATGAAACTGCGCCAGACGGCAGACGGGCGCCTTGTGGCACCGACGCTGCGCTTCTGGGATCAGGTCAAGCGCAATCTGGACAGTGAAATCGGCAAGGCGCAGCGTGCCGGGGATCGCACCTATGCCGGCGACCTAACGGCCCTCAAGAACAAACTGGTCTCCTCGCTCGACGGCGCAGTGCCCGAGTATCAGGCTGCACGGCAGGGGGCAGCCGGCTTCTTCCAGGCAGAGGACGCGCTGGAGGCGGGCCGGAAGTTCGCCAACAGCCCGCGCTCGATCCCGGAAGCCAGGCAGGCGTTCGCGAAGTTCAGCAAGACTGAAAAGGACGGCTTTGCCGCCGGCTATGCCTCCGAACTGATCGACCGCATCAAGGCTGCCGGCGACAGGACGAACGTCATCAATTCCACGTTCAAATCGCAGGCGGCGCGCGAGCAAATGCAGATGGTGTTCGGCCCGCAGAAGATGAAAGAAATCGAGGCTTACGTTCGCGCCGAGGACATTGCTGACAGACTGCGCGGTGCGCTCGGCAACTCGACCACCGTGCGCCAGCTTGTCGAACTCGGCATTGGCGGGACCGGGGGCTATCTAACCACAGGCGATTGGAAGGGCGCTGCGGCGGGCGCGCTGGTTGCTCGCGGCGGCAGGATGATTGCCAACAAAGCCGAGGCCAACGTCATGCAGCAGATGGCGTCGATCCTGACCCATGACAGCCCCGGGGCGCTGAAATCGGCCGTACATCTCGCCAAGGCCAATCCGAAGTACATGCAGGCGCTGGAGCGGCTAGGCGACTTCCTCGCCATCCCGGCAAGGGCTGGCGCCATTGCGGGAGGTCAGTAGAGCAACCCGCCAAACGAGAGGACGAAACGGCCGATCTGCTTTGAAAAATTGGCGTCTAGCCACCACCCCACGGGGAGAAGGATGGCGGCTGCGAACAGGTAGCAAAGGACGGAGAGCGTGTCCGGCTTATTCATCAATTTCTTTCTGGCTGATGTGGATCCCATAGTGATTGAGAATTCGGTTGACCCGGACTTCCAGCGCATGAAGTTGGAAAATCACTGCGTGGCCGACAAGAACGATGATGGCTGCCGCAACTCCACCGTCTCGCCAAGCAACCCAACCCAACAGCGCTGCACTTATCGCGATCAATGTTTTGGTTTTCATTGGGCGCGCCCCGCTCAAAGCCTGCGAAACCCTAACCGAAAACAGTCGGGCGGGAAAGCCAGCGTTCATGCACCAGATGGAGACACCACCATGTTGAAGAAAGCCGCAGGAATGGTCGCGCTTCGTGACCTTGTCGCGGAGATGGAGGCGTACAACGACCTCGCCGTGGACGCCCTGTTCTCGGAGGAGGCCGCCGCGCAGTTTCAGGAGTGCGTCAAGGAGCTGAAGGACTGGCAGCCGGACGACAGCGACCTGACCTTCGATACATTGTGCAATGGCGTCTTCGGGATGATCGCCGGGGCTCATGCCCTGCACAACACCGCCGTAATGCAAGAGGCGGGCGGAAATGCCGATGCGGCGGCAAACATGTTCGCGGACGCCCAGGAGTGCCTTCGCAAGGCGGTCGTGGCGCTGCAAAAGAGCGTCGAGTTCGCGGCCGGCATCACCCGGGAGGCGGCAACGGCTCCTCGGGCGGACCAGACTTTGCATTGAGGATCGTGGCATGCGTGGCGATTGCAATTTCAGGACGGCGGCGGAACTGAAGGCGTGGCGTGCCGCTGCCGGCTGGTCTCAACGTGATCTGGCGCACGCCGCCGAGGTCCACGTCAACACGGTCAAATACCACGAGGGCCTGCCCGGCATCATCGGTGGGTGGGCCGTGGACAGGTTCCGCACGGCGTTTGAGATGGCTCGCGTCCTGCCTCCCAAGAGCCCGTGGGCGGCCCGATTTTTACCGGAGGATAACGGCGCAGCCGAGCACGAGCAGAAACTGTGCGGGGCCAAGACCCGGAAAGGCGGCTCCTGCCGACAGAAGGCGCTCCCCGGCCGCACCCGCTGCAAGTTCCACGGAGGCATGTCTACGGGGCCGAGGACAGCCAAGGGGCGCCAGCGCATCGCGGAAGGCCAGCGCAGGCGGTGGCAGCAATATCGGGAGGCCCAGGCGTCGGCAGCGCCGTGAGCGCGGCCCCGACCGCCTACGCCTTGCCGCTGCCTTTTCCCCTCATTGAGCGAGTGACAAAAAGCGAAATGCTCGCTTTCCCCTGTCCAAAGCCGAACGCGCGCTGTTCACGGTTCGCCGGAAGCAGGCTTATGAGGCGCTGTACCCGGAGACGAAGCACGGTGGAGATAGGGCAAGTCGCCAACTTGGCGACTTGAAAGACGCCGACCGCTTCACCGCCGACACCGCCGCTAAGACCGGGCAGTCGGAACGCGCTGTGCAGCGTGACGCCGAGCGCGGGACGAAGATCAGCGAGCGCGTCTTGTCGATGCTCAAAGGCACACCGCTGGGGGCGATCAGAAACCCCGCATTTCGCTTTTTTTCAGTCGGTCCCCGGCGGCTTTCAATTTGGCCCGGATTGTCGCCGCACCGATTTATCTGAAGTCATTACGCGAGCGCGAACCCCTGCCCGCATGAAAGATGCGAGCAAATTTGCTCACGTCTCAGCACCGACTTTTCCGCACAGGAAAGGGGAAAGGCAGGGCAACGGACGGACCTCGTTCCCGAAGAGAACAAGGTTCCCACCGCCGAAGAAATCGGCCTCACTCGCAAGCAAATTCATGAAGCCCGGCAAATCCGCGATGCCGAAAAGGCAGAGCCGGGCACCTGGCGGCTGCCTCCCGTTTGTCAACAAATGTCAACATTTCGAACGACGGGAATGCTGCTCGAATGAAGACAAATGAAGACATTCGCCGCCACGTTGAGGAACTGGTGAGCAGGGGGGGGGGGGGGGGGGGGGTGATCGGTCTTCCACCATTGGTGGAAACCTAGACAGCCTCGGCCGGCAACATAGCGGCCCGGTCAGCTTGTCGCGCGTGGCGTGATTGTCCGTCCTCAATTTGAGGATGAACAAGCCGGCGCTCGCCACGAAAGCGGATTTCCGCCGTGTCGATTTCTGCCCAATAGCCTGTAGGCGGCCCAATTTCACCAGACACCCCCAAGGGGTTACCAATTTTCTCCACATCACCACGCGCGCGGGGGAAATCCGTAGGGCAACACCCTATGAGCGGCATCATTTTGGCAGGCCGAAAAAGGGGACGCTTCCGTAAGACCCCGAGGGGTACAGTTTTCAGACGCTGTAAAAAAAGGGGTACCGAAATTCCGGCAGGCCGTCGCCGTATCCAGGGGCAGGCCCACAAGGTGGCCTCTGGTGCCTTGACCCGGCATACGCGGCAAACGAAGCGCGCGTCCTTGTCGGTCGGCGGCATGTGTGCCTCCTTCCGGTCGAATGCTTAACTCGCTCCCGAGGCTACGATGTACACGCATATCCTGATCTCGACCGATGGCTCGGAACTCGCGCAAAATGGCGTTGACCACGGCCTTTCCCTGGCGAAAGCGCTTGGCAGCAAGGTCACGATCATTACGGCTACGGAAGCATTTCCAATTCCGACAGGGGTAGCCGCTTGGGGCGTCACTCCCGGCGATATAGCCCGCTACGCTGCGGACTGTGAGAAGGCGACCGAAACGCTGCTTGCTTCGGTAAAAGCGACGGCAGAAGGTATGGGCATCGAGGCTCGCACGGTCCATGTACCTGACGCCAGAGCCGCTGCGGCCATTCTGGAAACAGCGCAGCGGGACGGGTGCAATCTGATTGTGATGGCATCCCATGGTCGACGCGGCGTCAAACGGTTGCTGCTCGGGAGCCAGACGGCGGAAGTCCTGGCGAACAGCTCAATACCTGTGCTTGTTGTGCGCTGACTAGCCGCTGGCTATGTGCGTGCGAGCCTTGAGAAGTTGGCGAACCCTTGTGCCGTCGCCATTCCCCCAGCTTGGCACTGGCATCGTCCGCCTGTCAGCCTTGCTTCCCCGCGCCCCCTCTGGTTTCACCGGAAGCACGTAGGGTAGGGCAAGTACCTTTCGCGCCTGCGCCCCCCAATTCAGGCGCTCCCCCGCGAATCAGAATCATAATGGCCAAGAGGCGGCGGCGCATGCCCCGTTCGGGCTACATCTCACATGGAATAACGCCCGGCCGCCGGTCTTTTGCGACTGAGGATGACCAGCGACCGGGCGGCTGCCGACGGGGTGGGTCAACAGCGCGGGCACCGTAGCCGCGCCGTAGAGTGCGGACAATACGCAAAGTTCTTGCAGTACCCGGCCGCCAGCTAGGGGGATCGGAGAGGGTGGAGACGACCAGGTTGCTGCTTGAGGCAGCTTCTGACGATACGCGGTCTCCGAGCGGCGCACAACGCACTCGAAAGGGTTACGGCGCCCCGGCGACGCACTGCCCGAGCAGCGTCAAATCCTCTGCCGACAGCGTGATGGCGTAGCGGTATTTCGCGCCGTCCCGGTATCTGGTTTTCGGATAAAGACCGCCAGCATCGACAGAAAATGTGACCCCCGCGAGCCCATTCTTGGTGATGTTGCCGTTCAGGAGACCTTCGTCGAAAATGGCAATGGAGTTGCCCACGCGCTTTGCAGGCCCAACGATGATGCGCATCTGTGTGCTCCTTAAAGAGTCACTAGGCGCGCTTTGGGCGCGGCATTCAACCCTAAATCGCAAAGGACATCATCATGACCAACGCGCCCACCGGTGCGGTGACCGCTGCTGCGTGTGACAAATACTATGTGTACCGGCCTATGCTCGATCTGATCGGCAAGTCAGAGGGGACCGACAAGGGCAGGGGCTACAACGAGATGTTGGCCTCTGGGGCCCACGCCAGCAGCGCCGTCGATCAGATCGACGCGCTCCAGAGGACATGGCTACGCTGAAGGACCGGTCGCGGGTGCCGGGAGACCAACGCGGCAAGTAGGTCGCGCCCGCCGCCGTAGTGTAGGACAATTACGGGCGTGCTTTGGCGGCTTTGCTCAAGGCACCTCCGCTAAAGCTGGTTGCTCCAGGTGAAGCCAAAAAGAACGGAGTACACGATAAACGCAATCGCGGCTGTGACCGCCAAGACGCCTAGGAGGCGCCCGTAATTCGCCATATGGGCCTGGCTGGGCATGAAGCTTTTCATGGGAATGCTCCCGGTAAATTACCGCTATTCTGCGCGGGTCAAGGCCGTCGAGGTTCCACCATCTTTCACGAGGGCCGCCTCAAGATCCGCATGATCTATCTGCAGCACCTGCCGGGTCATTGTTCGGGTGTGTATCGCAGGCAGGTGAATGAAGGTCGCGACGCGCCGATAGGCAGTCCAGGACGCCCCTTCAATCACTTCGTCGTCTTGGTCGACGTAATATTCACCTGCCGGTAGCGGTGCATCGAGCCCGTACAGCAAAAACGGCGCGGAAAAGCGAACGATGGATCGAGTGGTGCGCATGGGTTTTTCCAATACCGCGGTCACGGCAAGCTGACCTGTATTCAGGCAGCTTTGACTGGCCGGCTAAACCAGTCTGTTACGGCTGTATGTTTCTTTGGCCCGTCGCCGCGCGCCGTCGGTATCGTTGTCGATACGGCGCTGGGCCTCTGTGCGGGGAAGCTTGCCGGGTGCGCCCCCCTCATCGTCCCACCTGGAAATCCCGCGGGCCAAGGACTCAAGCACCTTGATCCGTGCCGCCAGCAATCCACGGAGGTCGACCTCAGTCGTTCTCTTCCTCTGGAAGTTGTCGATGAGAAAACGACCTGCCGCCGTTTCGCGATCGAAATCGCGACAGGCGCCAGGTTCGCGAACTTCAGCGAGAAGCCGCTCGATCATGCGCATGTCAATATCTGTGAGATAAGTGGAAGACATGATGTCCTCCTTGGTCGGGGCAAGGGCACGATGGCCGCCCTCAATTGGCAGCGCCCGTGTCAGAAGCTGCCGATGTCCCACGTTACGCCTTTAGGTGGAAGATAGCAAACGGAGACTGCGGAGAGGGTGCAGCAGCCGGCCCGGCCGAAGCCGGAATAGCCGATGCGGCCTCCCTTGAATTTATCCTTGCAGAGAACTCACGTCGCCAGCGCGGATTAAAACGATAACGGATAGCCGGCCCCTCCCGTGGGGACCGGCCTTTATCTTTTTGCTCATTCGCCCACGATGCCGGTTCCCTGCCTCACCGACGCGAGCGATTTTTCGTTCGGCGCTTCTTGCTGAAGAAAGCTCCTGGCACATAGCGCCGTTTACCGGATTTGCGAATTTGTGATGGCGGATGGCAATGCCTCGGTCGCCCGTGACAGCCAGCGCGATCAACGGCGCCAGGAGTGGCTGCGGCTGGCCCGGCAATTAGAAACGAGCCCAGAGCGGCTATCAGTGATCTACGTGTAATCATGTCCCCCTCCACCTCCACGATCAAACCGCCTCAACCGGTGAAAGGCAAGGTTAGAGGTTTTGTCGGTTAAGTCAGTTTTGTCGGGAAGGGGTAAGCGGCCTCGGCTTCTATTGGCCGCCGCCTGCCACGCCCTTGCGAAGCCTCACGCCTGGCCCGCCGCCATTCTCGGGAATGAACTCGACGCCGCCAGCTTCAAGGGCGGCTCGTATGTCTGACAGCGTTCGGTCATACGGCGTCCGCCTATTGGCTTCAAAGTTTGCAATGGTCGCCTTTGCCACCTTGGAACTAAGCGCAAGCTGGTCCTGAGACCACGCGATCAATGCGCGAGCGGCGCGACACTGGGCCGATGTGATTGCCACAATACACTAACCTTACATTAAAAGTGTTGACTGTACGCACGAAATAAGCTTATATCAAAAATATAAGGAAATCGCAATCGGAGCAACCCAATGCCGAACACCCCTGTTCCGGCCGCCGGCGAAGCTATGCCCCGGCCCAGCTACAACCGCGCGGAAATCATGAAGGCCGCGCACCGCTACGCCCAGATGTATCGGGGCCGCGACTGGTCCTATGCCTACCTGCTGAAACACGGCCTCAAGAATGCCTGGGCCGTGGCGAAGGAGGGGCTGAGCCCGGCGCAGCGCCGGGCCGAGGCGATCAAGGCTGAAATCGCGGCGCTGATCTACAAGCCGGCCCGCTACGACGTCATCCCGATGCGTCGGCGCCTTGAGGCCGAGCTTTCGGCGCTGGCAGCGTAGGGGGAGGCGGGAATGGAAAAGCTCACCCGTCGCGGCGATATCGGCAAGTTCATCGAAGCATTGATGGCGCCGCCCGTTGATGCCGGCACCAATACGGCCTTCAACGCCGAAATGCGCAAAGGCCGCATGGAAGTGTGGATGCGGGTGTGGTGCAAGCGGGAGTTCTATCGGGCGCTGTTCGGAGCCCTGCTCTACACGTCCCGCTCGCATGCCAACCGCGTGGAGGTGACATTTGCACTGCCGCCTCTCGATCAGGTCGAAAGGCTCTACAAGGAAGCGTTCGCTGAGCAACTGCTCACGCCGGCGCCATCCAAAGATGCCTTGGCGTGGAAGCTTCGGTACATGAAAACGACGGGCTGGGGTCTCCGCATCACAAGGGAGGAAGCCAAAGCGGCTATTGCTGCGGATGAAGAATTCCTCGCCGCGCATCCAGTGCGCAGGCGGAAGGCCACTGGCGGGAAGGGGAGGGTGTGATGGACAAGATCAATCGCCGTTCCGCCCTTGCCGTCACCGGCGCTGGACTGACCGCTGCCCTTGCTGGTGTGAGCGCCAGCGTGGCCGCTACCGCCGAACCGCAGCCCAGCCCGATCATGGGACTGTTCCGCGAATGGGAGGCCAAATACGCGCAGACCAGCGACCCGGCCCCATCTGATGAAGAAGTGGACCGTATTCTCGATGAATGCCGGGAGCTTGAAAGGCGGATGCTCGCTATCCCGGCTTCGAGCGCCGGGGACTTCGCCGCCAAGCTGCTCGCCATAACCAGCTATGGGCAATACTCGCTTGAGGACGACGCGGGCGGCAGCTTTATGGCGGAAGCTCGCGCGCTGGCCGGCGTGGAGGCGGCGGCGGAAAGACTGAACACCTGACCATCTAAACCCACTGGAGACTGACCATGCCGAACAACACTGTTCGCGCAGACGGGGAAGCTATACCCGCTGCCAACCAGATGAACCGCCGCACCATTCTGCAGTCCGCGTCTGCGGCTGGACTGGCCGCCATTATTCCCAGCGCCGTCGCGGCGAGGGAATACGGGCCTCGTGATCCGAACCACCCGTGGAACCGGGCTCGCCACCATGCACGGATGCTGTCTGATGCTTTGGCCGAGATAGCTGACGGGGCGACCTACGCAGAGGTCTACCCTCGCGGCTACGAATTGCCGATCCGGTTTGGTGATATCAGCTACCTGGAAGACTACCGACAGACAGAAATTCGGGCGCTGTTCGACCAGTGGAAGGCCATTGTGGAAGATGGCTGTCGGCACCTGACAGATGCGCAGTTGGACGAACGCTACCAACGATATTCTGCCCTGCAAGACCAAATCGCGGCCCTGAAACCGCGCACCGCCACAGAGTTTGCGATGCAGTTCTATGTGGCCACCGACAGGGGCGAGAGCCACTACCCCGACGAATTCATGTCCGCCGTCAAGGCGCTGATCGGTGTCTGACGCCCGATTGATTTTCCCACACCCCTGATTGTCCACAACAGGTGCAGATATGAGCGATGCAACTCTTTTGAGGCTCGAAGCCAAATTCATGGAAGCGAATGACCAGTGGGACGCGGCCACCGCCAGGACGGCCGCAGCGGAGAAGGAGGAGGAGCGAACCGCTGCTGAGGTCAGCAAACTTTTCGATAGCATCATGAAAACGCGGGCCACGACGCTTGCCGGCCTTCTTGTGAAAATGAGGGTCCGGGAGCGGTGGAACACGGACGAGGAGGCCAGCGAACTCGTAATCCTCAAAAGCCTGATCGCCGACATGAAGGCGATGACCAAGCCGGATAAGGCGGCGCAGAGATGACCGGCGCCAATCCCTCCCTTCATACTCACCGAGCGCGGCCTTTTGATGAGGGCGAGCTTCGCGCCCTTTGGGACAATGCAACGCCGGAGGCACGGGCCGAGGCGTTGGGCATTCTCCGAGCCGCCGAGGCCGCACGCAAAGCCGGGGCGCGATGAACAGCGCAGCCTTGCGCCTGCCAGTCGCAGCACCGCGCGTTGACGGGGCCCGCGAGTTCATAGAGAACTGTGGGTGGCAAATTCGGAATTATTCCGCTTTTGCCATAGCGGTCGGCAATGAGGCAAACCCCGAGCCAGCCCGGTAATTTGCCGAAACCGCTCCTCGTGGTGCCCAGGGGGTGCCCCGCGCCGTTGCTGCCTGGCCGCCATTCCCGCCCCCAAAGGTCACCGCGAGGAGCCTGCTCGGCGCACATTTGTTGCTATGGTGTTGCTATGTGATGAAATTCCGACTGACAATAAACAAAATTATGCATATTTTTCCGATTGATAGTTGATTTTACACAAGGGCGGGACCAGCCCTTGAACCAGCGCGTGCGTTGCGGCAGCCATATGTCGAGCCGTGTCGGAGCGGGCTCGTAGGTCGGGCATGATATGGTCTCGGCCCGATAGCCGAAGCGGGCCAGCCGCATGCCGAGATCTGCATCCTCGGTGACGTTGTAGGGGTCCCAGCCACCCACCTCTTCCAGCGCAGCGCGGCGGAAATGATTGGAGGTGCCGCCCAGCGGCAGCATCAGCCTTCGCTGAGACAGCCAGGGCAGAAGGCCCCGGAACAGCCCGGCATATTCGAAGGCGAACATGCGCGCGATGGCGCTCTCGTGCCGGTTCGAGATTTCCAACGGCGCCTGCACGACCGCAAGATCCGGCCCGCCATCGCGGAAGCGCTGCCAGGCCTCGGCAAGCTGCAGGGGATGAGGTCGGTCCTCGGCGTCGTAGAGGGCGACGAAGTCGCCGCCGGTCATGGGAAGCGCGTAGGCCAGCGCCTTGGGCTTGGTGCGCGGCTCGCCGGGCGGCACCTCCACCACCTCGATATGCGCGGGCAAGCGCCGCGCCCGCAGCGCCGCCAGCGTGCCCGCGTCGTCGGCCTCGCAGACCAGCTTGATCTCGAGGCGGTGGCGCGGCCACACGATGCCGTCCAGCGCCGCCAGCAAGCCGGGCACGATTGCCGCCTCCTTGTAGAGCGCGACCAGCACGGTGAAGACCGGTACGTCGCCCTCCGGCAGCGGCACCTGCGCCACGGGCTGTCCCGGCCGGATCGAAGCCACCGCCGCGAAGCGCAGCACCACGCAGGCGAAGAAGAAGAGCGTGATCAGCACGTGGAGCGCCATCAGCACCGCTCTGGGCTCAAGCAGAATGCCCACCGGGAGCGCGGTGAGCAGGATGCCGACCATGGTGCCCTGCCAGGCATTGGCGACGATGCGCGCGGACATGGCCGGAAACTTCTCGAATAGGCCGCCCACGGCCGTCCTGGCCAGCAACGGGGCAGCACGGCGCAACATTGCGGCGCGCATGATCTGCGGGTCGACCAGCTTCATGCGGGCGGCAAGGCCGGGACTGGACCGCAGGCGCGCGCGCACAAGCCCGAGCCCGATACGATCCAGCGCGATGAGGAAGGAGATGCTGCCGTCCTTTTCCACGAGTTTCACCGGCAGGTGGCCATCGCGCCGCCGCAGCAGCGCGATCACATGCGCGTCGCTCACCAGCAGCCTGCGCGGGTCGACCGCATCGGCCACTGCGATGCCGATATCGTGCGCCACCGCATCGAGCAGCGCAGGGGAGCAGACAACGCCGGCGGTCACGAGCCCCGCCGCGAAGTCGCCGCCTTCCGCCCGGGCCTGAGCGGCCACCTGCGCCGCCACCTCCAGCGGCACGCCCAGCCGCTCCAGCACCGGAAGCCATTCAACCAGTTCGGGAAAGAAAGCACCGGCGACGCGCGCGCCGCCGGCACCGAATTCCATCCGCCACATGCTCCCCTCCGATTCCGCTGCAACGCACGTTCCGGCCCCGGCGCGCGCCCGGACCTTCGTTCACCGGTATTTTTTTGGATCAGTCGCTTCTATTCGGCCGGTATCGCAAGGCCAGGCCGCCCCGCCTTCAGATGCAAGATGTCACGCCGCCCGACCGGCGGAAATGACGCCGCCCCCTGGCCCCTATCGGAAATATTGTGCCTGTAACCGAAACGAATCATTGCAACATCCACCCATGTCGCATTTCGATGCACGGTAGGGGACGTCACATATGTGCCAATCTGCAGTCTCGACGCACATCCCCTGTTGCGTCACGTCCGCCGGCATTTCCTAATTTTCCAACAATAGCCTCAATTCCGGATGTTTGAACTAAAAATCATTGTGACAGCGATAATTTCATTCCAAAGTACAATCGCCCGATGGAAGGAATATTTCGTGACATTGCGCCAGCTCGCCCTCGTACTGGTTGCGATCCTGTCGGCGACGGCGCCTGTGCGGGCTGCCGAGCCCCAGCCGCCCCTGTTGTGGGACACCGGCGAGCGCCTGGCGAAACCCGATCTTTCGGCTCTGCCCCGGCTGCGCTTTTTGACCGGCACAGACTTCCCGCCGTTCAACTTCCTCGATCAGGCGGGGCGGCTGTCGGGCTTTCACATCGACCTGGCGCGCGCCATCTGCGCCGAGCTTGCGCTGGCCGACCGCTGCCAGATTCAGGCGCTGCCCTGGGACGAGTTGAATGCGGCCCTCGAAAAGGGCGAGGGCGAGGCCATCATAGCCGGCATCGCCGCCACGCCGGACACGCGGCTGAAATACGCCTTCTCGCGCAGCTACCTGCAATTTCCCGCCCGCTTCATCGCCGCAAGGTCCGCGGCGTTCGCCGAACCGCTCGACAAGGCATTGCGCGGCAAGCGCGTCGGCGTGCTTTCCGGCTCGGCCCATGAACGCATGCTCGCCGACTATTTCGGCACCGCGACGAGCGTCGGCTACACCAAGCCCGACGACCTCTACACAGACCTGAAGGCCGGCAAGATCGATGCCGTGTTCGGCGACGGCATGCGGCTGGCCTTCTGGCTGGCAGGCGGGGAAGCGGCCGGATGCTGCCGCTTCGTCGGCGGCCCCTATCTGGCGCCGGAATATCTGGGCACGGGCCTCGCCATCGCGGCAAGACCGGGCGACACCAAGCTGACCGAGGCCTTCGACTACGCACTCCAGCAGATTTCCGCCAGGGGCATCTTCGCCGAACTCTACCTGAGATATTTCCCCGTCAGCTTCTACTGAGCGACCGCCGGATATCCATGCGATGTCCGGAAAAAGGCGTGCAATCGTTGACGCTCCGGCCCTTGCCGCATAGAGCGGAGCGGCCGGCAGCGTGCCGGCGCAACCGCAGGACGCTCGACATGGCTGGACTTCCCCCGCTCGATCTCAACCCGGACCTCATCGCCGCGGCCGCCGAAAGCAAAGCGTGGCCGTTCGAGGAAGCCAGGAAGATCATCGCGCGCTACGCCAAAACCGGGTTTCCCGAGACCGTGCTGTTCGAGACCGGCTACGGCCCCTCCGGCCTGCCGCATATCGGCACCTTCGGCGAGGTGGCACGCACGACGATGGTGCGCCATGCTTTCCGCATCCTGACGCAGGACAAGGTCAAGACGCGGCTGCTGTGCTTCTCCGACGACATGGACGGCATGCGCAAGATTCCCGACAACGTGCCCGACCGCGCCGCGCTCGAACCCTATCTGCACATGCCGCTGACGGCGGTGCCCAATCCCTTCGGCGGCGACTACGAGAGCTTCGGCCACCACAACAATGCGATGCTGCGGCGCTTCCTCGACACGTTCGGGTTCGACTACGAATTCGCCAGCGCGACCGATTATTACAAGTCGGGCCGCTTCGACGAGGTGCTTTTGCGCGCCGTCGGGTGCTACGACAAGATCATGGCCGTGATGCTGCCGACCCTGGGCGAGGAGCGGCAGGCCACCTACAGCCCCTTCCTGCCGATCTCGCCCAAGACCGGCCGTGTGCTCTACGTGCCGATGAAGCATGTCGACGCCGGGGCCGGCACCATCACCTTCGACGACGAGGACGGAACCGAAACCACGCTGCCGGTAACCGGCGGCAAGGTGAAGCTGCAGTGGAAGCCGGATTTCGGCATGCGCTGGGCGGCCCTCGGCGTCGATTTCGAGATGTTCGGCAAGGACCACCAGACAAATGCGGCGATCTACGACCGCATCTGCAACATATTGGGCGGACGCGCGCCGGAGCATTTCGTCTACGAACTGTTCCTCGACGACAAGGGCCAGAAGATATCCAAGTCGAAGGGCAACGGCCTGAGCATCGACGAGTGGCTGACATACGCTCCGACCGAAAGCCTCGGCCTCTACATGTTCCAGAAGCCGCGCGTGGCCAAGAAGCTCTATTTCGACGTCATCCCGCGCGCCGTGGACGAATATTACCAGTTCCTGTCCGCCTATCCGAAGCAGGACTGGAAGAACCGCCTCGGCAATCCCGTCTGGCACCTGCACAACGGCAACCCGCCGCCGATCGACCTGCCCGTTCCGTTCGCGCTGCTGCTCAACCTCGTCAGCGCTTCCAATGCGCAGAACAAGGACGTACTGTGGGGCTTCATCTCGCGCTATGCGCCGGGCGTGACGCCGGCCACGCACCCTGAACTGGACAAGCTGACCGAATACGCCATCCGCTACTTCGACGACTTCGTGAAGCCGACCAAGCAGTTCCGCGCCCCGGACGAGGTGGAGCGGGAGGCGCTCGCCAAGCTTTCAGAGGCGCTTTCGGCGCTGCCGGCCGGTGCCGATGGCGAGGCGATCCAGACCGCCGCGCTGAACGTGGCGCGCCGGATCGAACGCTACCAGGACCATTCCAAGCAGGCGCCTGAAGGCGGCCCCGGCGTTTCGGTCGCCTTCTTCCAGATGATCTACCAGGTGCTGATCGGCCAGGAGCGGGGCCCGCGCTTCGGCTCCTTCGCCGCGCTCTATGGGGTGGCGGAGACCGTGGACCTCATCGGCCAGGCGCTGGCGGGAAAACTTGCAGCGGCGTAGGCGCACTTCCGGCCGGCGGCGTGGCCGCCGTGCCTGAAAGATCGAGGATGGACGACGGCTGGTCCGGACCCGGCAGCGGCGCAACACTGATCGACGGCTCCGGCGGCAGGTCCGACACATCCGGCGCGGGCCCGAAAATGCCTTTCCCGGCCGCGCGCGCCTGTTCGCCCGCTTCCGCATAAGGACCACCAGCGGCGGCGCGCACCCAGCCGTTCTCCACCAGCCACAGGCCGATGTCCTGGTTGCCGATGTGGCACTGGGCCGTGACCGGCCGGTTGCCGGTCTCCGGCTCGGCACAGATCACGGCGCGGTTGCGCAGGAAGGCGCGGAAGGCCGTGCGCGCCCGCATCCCGCACGCCCACTGGGTGCCGGCATCGTCGGTGCAGGTCTCGTCGGGCTGCGTCACCTCGATACCCGAAATGGCAATGGAAATACCCTTCGAACCGACCTCGCCGGCGGCGGGCGCAACCGGCTGGAACAGCGGCTCGCCTTTCCATTCCTGCGGCACCGGAGCAACGTCCGGCTGCCCTGGCTTGCCGCGCGGCGCCTCCGGTTTCGGCGGCCCGGCGAGCGCCAACTCGCTCAGCGGCGCACGAGGCGCGACACGCTCCAGCGCGCCGGTCCCGGGGGATGGTGAAACGACCTCCGGATCGATCGCCCGCCACGGCGCGGGCGCGGCCGGCGCCTTCACATCGCCGGCTTCGTGCGCAGCATCAACCTCGGGTGCCGGTGCCAGGGCATCGGGTTCAGCCACCTCGCTCTCGGGCGTCAACGCCTCGGGCGGCAGATCCTCGGGCATGTCGATCTCTATGGCGGCCTCGCTGACGGCAAGCCGATGCCCGCCCGCCGAGATGGCGAAAGCCGCTACGAGCAGGCCTGCAGCCGCGATCGCTGCATGGGCGGCGCGCATGGCGGGCGTCCTACTGGCTCGCCCACACGATCCGCGCCATCCACTCGATCTCGGATAGAGGAATGTCGCGGGCCGGATGGGCCGGATTGAGCGAGACCAGCAGCACGGAGCCGGCAGAGTGCCGCTCCAGCACCTTGGCCATTACCTCGCCGCCTCCGGTCTTGACCACGACGCGGTCGCCCTTGCGCACCGCCGCACCGGGCTCGACGATCAGCACGTCGCCATTGCGGTAGAGCGGCAGCATGGAATCGCCCTGCACCTTCAGCGCATAGGCGCCTTCGGCCGACTGCGCCGGCAATTCGACGAGGTCCCAGCCCTGGCCGACCGGAAAACCGGCATCGTCGAAGAAGCCGCCGGCGCCGGCCTGCGCGAAGCCGACAAGCGGCACGGCGCGCCCCGCGCGCGAGTTGGCCCGGGCGGACGCTGTCTTGTCGTCCAGCAGGGCCAGCAATTCGGCCAGCGAGGCGCCGGTGGCCTCCATCACCTTGGCCAGCGATTCCGTGGACGGCCAGCGCGGCCGCCCGTCGGACGACCGGCGCTTGGACTTGTTGAAGGCGGTGGAATCGAGGCCGGCGCGCCGGGCCAGCCCCGAGGCCGACAGCGAAGACCGCTCGGCCAGGGCGTCGATGGCAGCCCATACGCGCTCATGCGAGAGCAATGTTCGCGCTCCTTCGGACAGGAAAAAATGCCTTTCCTCCTTTAGTGCAGGAGGCCCTGACTGTCCAGCTTGCAACGCTCACAACGGCAGGCCCGGCATCTGCTGCCGTGCCATATCCATGGAGGAGTGGATCACACGCACGATAGCGAGTTTGCCGTCGCGGGGAACATAGAAGACAACATAGGGAGAAATGCTGAACTTGCGCAGCGTTTCGTCAGCGAAGCCCGCTGCAACGGCCCCGATAAACGGTCGCTCGCACAGGAGACGCAGAGCCTTGTCTATTCGTCCCTGCAGTGCTTGCGCGGCGGCTGGATTGTCGGCGGCAATATAGGCTAGGATTTCCTCTACATCTCGGCGCGCGCGCCGGGTAGCGACCAGTTCAAGCGCCATAGCGCGCTTTGAGATCCGCCAGAAGGGTTTCTCCGTCCACGACATCGCCGGCGTCAAGCTCGCGCAGGCCTTCGTCAAGCAAATCCCGAAGGGTGAGATATTTATCTATGTAGTGCAGGAGATCGTCGCCCAATTGCTCCTGCATGCCCTCGGGCAATTTGGCGGCCCGTTCCAAAGCGAGTTCAAGCTTGGTCATAGTCACACCTTTTGGAACAGGATAACGCAAAGCCGAGCCTTTAAAAAGACAAAGGCCCGGCATCTGCTGCCGTGCCCGATGCCTCAGGCCGCTTCCTTCGTCTCCCGCTTTCCGTACGGATCGAAGCGCTGGTAGAAGGTCTCGCCCTTCTCGGCCATGTCGGAAAGCAGCCTGGGCGCCTTGAATTCGGCACCGTATTTCTTCTGCAAGCCCTTGGCCATCTTGACGAACGCCTTGGCACCGATGCCGTCGATGTAGGACAGCGCCCCGCCCGTATAGGGCGCGAAGCCGAAGGCCAGGATGGAGCCCACATCGGCCTCGCGCGGGTCGGTGACGATGCCTTCCTCCATCACGCGGGCGGCCTCCAGCGCGATGATGGCGAGGAAGCGCTGCTTCAGTTCCTCGTAGTCGACATCCTCCGGCTCCTTCTGGGGGTAGAGGTCCTTGAGGCCCGGCCACAGGCTCTTCTTGGCCGGCTTGGCGGGATAGTCGTAGAAGCCCTTGCCGTTCTTGCGGCCCTTGCGGTCGAATTTGTCGACCATGGTGTCGATCAGGTCCATCTGCCTGGGGTCGACGGCCTTGTCGCCCAGATCGCGCATGGTCTGCTTCATGATCTTCTGGGCAAGGTCGACGGCCGTCTCGTCGGTCAGCGCCAGCGGGCCCACCGGCATGCCGGCCGCCCTGGCGGCATTCTCGATCATCGGCGCCGGCACGCCCTCGATCAGCATCTTGTAGGCTTCCGACATGTAGCGCAGCACGCAGCGGTTGACATAGAAGCCGCGCGTGTCGTTGACCACGATCGGCGTCTTCTTGATGGCGCGGACATAGTCCATGGCCACCGCCAACGCCTTGTCGCCGGTCTTCTTGCCGAGGATGATCTCCACCAGCATCATCCTGTCCACCGGCGAGAAGAAGTGGATGCCGACGAAATTCTTCGGCCGGACGGAGTTCTTCGCCAGCGAGGTGATGGGAATGGTGGAGGTGTTGGAGGCAAAGACCGACGAAGACTTCAGCACGGCCTCTGCCTTCTCGGTCGCCGCCTTCTTGACCGCCGAATCCTCGAACACTGCCTCTACGACGAGATCGCAGCCTTCGAGCGCGGCATAGTCGGCCGTCGGCGTGATGAGAGACAGCAGTCTGTCCTTTTCGTCCGGCGTGGCGCGGCCCTTCCTGACGAGGCCGTCCATCAGCCCGGCGGAATGCGCCTTGCCCTTTTCGGCCGACTCCAGATCGCGGTCCAGCAGCGCCACGGGAATGCCGGCTTTCGCCGTGACATAGGCGATGCCTGCGCCCATGAAGCCGGCGCCGAGCACCCCGATCTTCCTGAATTTGGTGGGAGCGATGCCCTCGGGCCGGCGTGCGCCCTTGTTCAATTCCTGCAGGGAGACGAACAGCGAGCGGATCATAGCCGCCGCCTCGCGGGTCTGCATGATCTCGGTGAAATAGCGCTGCTCGATCCTCAGTGCCGTGTCGAAGGGCACCAGCAGGCCTTCATAGACGCATTTCAGAATGGCGGCTGCCGCCGGATAATTGCCATAGGTCTCGCGGCGCAGGATGGCGATGGCCGGCGGCCACAGATTGGCGCCGGCGGCCGAATAGATCGGCCCCCCCGGCAGCTTGAAACCCTTCTCGTCCCAGGGCTGCACCGGCTTCAGGCCGGCGGCGATCATGGCCTTGGCCGCCTCGACCAACTTGCCCGGCTCCACGACATCGTGGACGAGCCCCATGGATTTGGCCTTCTGCGGAGAGAGATTCTGCCCGGAGGTCAGCATCTGCAACGCCTGCTGCTGGTCGGTCAGGCGCGGCACGCGCTGGGTGCCGCCGGCACCGGGGAAGATGCCGACCTTCACCTCCGGCAGCGCCATGCGGACCTTTTCGGAACCGGCGGCGAGCCGCCCGTGGCAGGCCAGCGAAAGCTCGAAGGCGCCGCCCATGCAGGTGCCGTTGATGGCCGAGACCCAAGGCTTGCCGCAGGTCTCCAGCTTGCGGAACAGATGGCTCATGTAGCCGGCCGTCTCGAACAGTTTCCTCGTCGCCGCCGCGCGGTCCTTGCGGCTCTCGGCGGCGAAGGTGGCCAGCATCTTCTGCAGCATGGCGAGATCGGCGCCGCCGGAGAAGGTCTCCTTGCCGGAGGTGATGACCGCGCCCTTGATCGCCGCGTCGGAGGCCACCTTGTCGATGATGGCGTCCAGTTCGCGCATCACCTCCTCGGTGAAGACGTTCATGGAGCGGTCGGGCATGTCCCAGGTGACGAGGGCGATGCCGTCGGCGTCGATGTCGAGGGTGAAATTGATGTAGGTCATTTTTGCCCCCTTAAACGCGTTCGATGATCGTGGCGGTGCCCATGCCGGCGCCGATGCACAGCGTCACCAGCGCGGTGTTGAGGTCGCGCCGCTCCAGTTCGTCCAGCACGGTGCCGAAGATCATGGCGCCCGTCGCACCCAGCGGATGGCCCATGGCGATCGCCCCGCCATTGACGTTGATCCTGTTGTGCGGAATGTCGAACGCCTGGCAGTAGCGCAGCACGACGGAAGCGAAGGCTTCGTTCAGCTCGAACAGGTCGATGTCGGAGATCTTCATCTTCGCCCGTTTCAACAGCTTTTCGGTGACGTCCACCGGCCCGGTCAGCATCAGCACCGGTTCGGACCCGATATTGGCAAAGGCGCGGATGCGGGCGCGCGCCTTCAGGCCCATGGCCTTGCCGGCCTTCTTCGAGCCGAGCAGCACGGCTGCCGCACCGTTGACGATGCCGGAGGAATTGCCGGCATGGTGCACGTGGTTGACCGCCTCGACTTCCGGGTGCTTCTGCACGGCTACGGCGTCGAAGCCGCCCATCTCGCCCGGCATGACGAAGGACGGATTGAGAGCCGCCAATGCCTGCATGTCGGTGGCCGGGCGCATATGCTCGTCATGGTCGAGGATGGTCAGGCCGTTCTGGTCTTTGACCGGAATGACCGACTTCTTGAACCAGCCCTTCTCCCATGCCTTGGCCGCGCGCTTCTGGCTCTCCACCGCATAGGCATCGACGTCGTCGCGCGAAAAGCCGTATTTCGTGGCGATCAGATCGGCCGAGATGCCCTGCGGCACGAACCAGGCAGGCAAGCCGACCGAGGGGTCCATGAACCAGGCGCCGCCGGACATGCCCATGCCGACGCGGCTCATCGATTCCACGCCGCCGGCGATGACGATGTCGTCGGCGCCCTGAGCGATCTTGGCCGCGCCGAGATTGATGGAGTCGAGCCCGCTGGCACAGAAGCGCGAGATCTGCATGCCGGGCGCCTTGTCATGATAGCCCGCCTCGAAGGCGGCCGCGCGCGGAATGACCGAGCCTGCCTCGCCGACCGGATCGACACAGCCGAAGATGATGTCGTCCACCTGCGCCGTATCGAGCCCGTTGCGGTCACGGATCGCCTCAAGCGTGCGGGCCCCCAGCCGCACCGCCGGCACCTCGTGCAGAGAGCCGTCCTTCTTGCCGCGCCCGCGCGGGGTGCGCACGGCGTCGTAGACATAAGCTTCAGCCATTTTTCTTCTCCTCGGGCAAGATCGCTGCGCCTAGAGCGTGCGCGCGATCAGCAGCTTCATGATCTCGTTGGTGCCGCCGTAGATGCGCTGCACACGGGCGTCGCGCCACATGCGTGCAATGGGATATTCATTCATGTAGCCATAGCCGCCGAACAGTTGCAGGCATTCATCCACCACCTTGCCCTGCAGGTCGGACAGCCAGTATTTAGCCATGGAGGCGGTGGCAGCATCGAGCCCGCCGGCAATATGGCGGGCGACGCAGTCATTGTAGAAGACGCGGCCGATGGTGATCTCCGTCTTCAGTTCCGCCAGCTTGAACTGGGTGTTCTGGAAGTCGAGGATCGGCTTGCCGAAGGCCTTGCGCTCCTTCACATAGTCGACGGTCGCCGCCAGCGCGCGCTCGGCCATGGCTATGGCCTGGCCGCCGATCAGCAGCCGCTCCTGCGGCAATTGCTGCATGAGTTGGACAAAGCCCTGCCCTTCCTCCGCTCCCAAAAGATTGGCCGTGGGCACGGACAGGTCGTTGAAGAACAGTTCGGAGGTGTCGTTGGCCTTGAGCCCGATCTTGTCGAGGTTGCGGCCGCGCTCGAAACCATCCGCATCCTCGGTCTCGACCACGATCAGCGAGGTGCCCTTTGCCCCCTTCGCCGGATCGGTCTTGGTGACGACGATGACGAGATTGGCGTTCTGGCCGTTGGTGATGAAGGTCTTGGAGCCGTTGATGCGATAGCGGTTCCCGTCCTTCTCGGCCCGGGTCTTGACGCCCTGCAGGTCGGAGCCTGCGCCCGGCTCGGTCATGGCGATGGCGCCGATCAACTCGCCTGTCGCCAGTTTCGGCAGCCATTTTGCGCGCTGCTCCTCCGAGCCATAGTGGAGGATGTAGGGCGCCACGATGGCATTGTGCAGCACGATGCCGAACCCGTCGACGCCGACATGGCCGATGGCGTCGATGATGGCAGCCTCATGCGCATAGGTTCCGCCGGCCCCGCCATAGTCTTCCGGCATGGAAGCGCACAGAAGGCCGGCCGCGCCCGCCTTCTCCCAGGCCGAGCAGTCGACGATCTCATTCTTCTCGTAGGCGTCGTAATGCGGCGCGATCTCGTCTTCCATGAAGCGGCGCGCCATGTCGTAGAGCATGGTGACGTCTTCGGTGGCCCAGGCGGGTTTCGGCAGGGACAGAACTTCGGCGGGATCGGTCATGTCTGTTCTCCAGCGTTCCCCTCTCCCTTGAGGGGAGGGTGGCCGCGAAGCGGTCGGGAGGGGTCGCCGATGAGATGCTCAGCCTTTTCCTTCACCATCTGCGCAACATGCCAGGCACTGTGCGTCACATCCGGCTCGTCGATCCGCAGAACCACATAGCCAAGTGAGTTGAGATACGCATCGCGATTGGCGTCATGGCGCTTGCCCGGCCCGGTTTCGTGGAGGTCCCCATCGACCTCGACGACCAGCCGTACTGAAGGGCACAGGAAATCGACAATATAAGGCCCGATCGGCGCCTGACGCCGGAACTTCAGGCCATGGGTCCGCAATTCACGCAGTTCGTACCAGAGCAAGGCTTCCGCCTTTGTGGCATGCACCCTCAGCTTGCGCGCCTTTTGACGCATTTCAAAGCTGACACGTGTTCGGGGCACAGCGGCAATTCTCCCAACCGACGTTCCGGGGCCGGAGGTCGGCGCACGGCCGCCAGAACCCCTCCCGGCCCTTCGGGCCACCCTCCCCTCAAGGGGGAAGGAGACGCCGCCGCCCAGCATCCTAAAACGCCTCCGCCGGCAGCGCCATCATGGCGTCGGCGCCGGACGAGACGCGGGCGAGATGCGCCGCGGTTTCCGGCATCGCGCGCTCCACGAAGAAGCGGCCGGTGACCAGCTTGGCCTCGTAGAACGCCATGTCCTCGCCGGCGCCTTCGGCCAGCTTTTCCTGCGCGACCTTCGCCATGCGGCCCCACATGTAGCCCAGCGCCACCAGGCCGAAGAGATGCAGGTAGTCGGTCGAGGCCGCGCCGGCATTGTCCGGCTTTTGCAGGGCGTTCTGCATCAGCCACATGGTGGCCGCCTGAAGATCGTTGAGGCCCTTCTTCAGCGCCTTGGTGAAAGGCGCCAGCTTCTCGTCGGCGCGGTGCGTCTCGCAGAAGCCGCCGACCTCCTTGAAGAAGGCCTGCACGGCACGGCCGCCGTTCATGGCCAGCTTGCGGCCGACGAGGTCGAGCGCCTGGATGCCGTTGGCACCCTCGTAGATCATGGCTATGCGGGCATCGCGCACGAACTGGCTCATGCCGTGCTCTTCGATATAGCCGTGGCCGCCGAACACCTGCTGCGCCATCACCGCATGCTCGAAGCCCTTGTCGGTCAGCACGCCCTTCACCACCGGCGTCATCAGCCCCATGTGGTCGTCCGCCGCCTGCTGTTCCTCCTTGTCGCCGGAGCGATGCGCCACGTCCGACTCCAGCGCCGTCCACAGCACCAGCGCGCGGCCGGCCTCGTTGAAGGCGCGCATGGTCATCAGCGTGCGGCGAATGTCGGGATGCACGATGATCGGATCGGCGGGCTTGTCGGGCGCCTTCGGCCCCGACAGCGCGCGGCCCTGCAGGCGCTCCTTCGCATAGGCGACGGCGTTCTGGCTGGCCACCTCGCCCATCGACAGGCCCTGCAGGCCGACGCCGAGGCGGGCCTCGTTCATCATGGTGAACATGGCGCGCAGCCCGCCATTCTCCTGTCCCAGCAGATAGCCTTCGGCCTCATCATAGTTCATGACGCAGGTGGCGTTGCCGTGGATGCCCATCTTTTCCTCGATGGAACCGCAGGAAACGCCGTTTCGTGTCGCCGGATTGCCTTCGGCATCCAGCTTGAACTTGGGCACGATGAACAGGGAAATACCCTTGGTGCCGGCCGGCGCGCCCTCGATGCGGGCCAGCACCAGATGGACGATGTTGTCGGCCATGTCGTGCTCGCCGGCCGAGATGAAGATCTTCTGGCCGGAGATGCGGTAGCTGCCGCCGCCTGCCGGCACGGCCTTGGTGCGCAGCAAGCCGAGATCAGTGCCGCAATGCGGTTCCGTCAGGTTCATGGTGCCGGTCCAGACGCCCTCCACCATCTTCGGCAGCCAGGTCTGCTTCTGCTCCTCGCTGCCATGGGCGAGGATGGCGGCGACGGCGCCTTGCGTCAGGCCGGCATACATCATCAGCGCCATGTTGGCGGAGGACAGATATTCACCTACCGCCGTGTGGACGACATAGGGCAGGCCCTGCCCGCCATATTCGGCCGGCACGGCCAGCCCCATCCAGCCGCCGGCGCGATACTGGTCGAACGCTTCCCTGAAGCCCTGCGGCGTCGTCACCGAGCCATCGTCGCGGCGGATGCAGCCTTCCATGTCGCCGACGCGGTTGAGCGGCTGCATGACGTTCTCGGCCAGCCTGGCGCCCTCGGCCAGGATCGCCTCCAGCACGTCGGCGGAGGCGTCGGAGAAACCGGGAAGATTGGCGTGACGCTCATAGCCCAGCACTTCGTTGAGCACGAACAGCGTGTCCCGAACGGGCGCTGTATAGATCGGCATCGCGTCTTCCTCCAGCCTGCGAAAAGATCGCGGCCGTCACCGTGGACGAGGCGCCGGCCGATGTCGAGATGCGACATAGCAAATATTGACGTTTCCGTAAACGTCAATCTGATGCCGACGCAGGGTTTCGGGAAAAGCCGATCGCCGGGCCGGCGGCGAGCTGTCACGGAGCAAGCGCAAACGCGGTCACCCTGCAGCGAACAGGAAGAAAAATGGACAAAAACGCGCCGCAAGCGGCGGCGCGGATCAGGGTCGCGCCGCGTCGGCAGCAGCGCGGATGGCCTCGATGTTGGCCCGATAGGCCTCCACGCTGCCACCTTTGAAGACGGCGGCGCCGGCCACCAGAACGTCGGCCCCGGCCGCCGTCACCAGCGGTGCGGTTTCGGGCGAAACGCCGCCGTCGATCTCGATACGGATGGGGCGGTCGCCGATCAGCGCCTTGACGCGCTTCACCTTTTCCACGACGGCCGGAATGAAGGCCTGCCCGCCGAAGCCGGGGTTCACCGTCATGAGCAGGACGAGGTCGAGCCGGTCGAGCACATATTCGATGGCGCTTTCGGGCGTACCAGGATTGAGCGACACGCCGGCCTTCCTGCCGAGGTTCCTGATCGTCTGGAGCGAGCGGTCGAGATGCGGGCCAGCCTCGGCATGGACGGTGATGCCGTCGCAGCCGGCATCGGCGAATGCGGCCAGATACGGGTCGGCGGGCGCGATCATCAGGTGGCAGTCGAAGAAGATGTCGGTGCGGTCGCGGATCGCCTTGATGACGGGCGCGCCGAAGGTGATGTTCGGCACGAAATGGCCGTCCATCACGTCGAGATGAATCCAGTCGGCGCCGGCCGCAGCCACCGCCTCGACCTCGTCGCCAAGCCTGGAGAAGTCCGACGCCAGCACCGAGGGTGCAATCAGGGTTTTCTTGGCCATGTCCGCTTTCCGTTCCTGCGATTTCCCCTGCCCCTAAACGTCCGTCCGCCGCTTGTCGACAGGAAAAGCCTTCACCGGCCGATGGGCCATACCAGCAGCAGCATCGGCACGGCCACCAGCACGATCAGCACGGACAGCGGCAGCCCCAGGCGCGGATAGTCCGAAAAGCGGTAGCCGCCCGGTCCCATCACCAGCGTGTTGCACTGGTGGCCGATGGGAGTAAGGAAATCGCAGCCGGCGCCGATCGCCACCGCCATCAGGAAAGCGTCCGGCCGATAGCCGAGATTCTGGGCGAAGCCGGCGGCGATCGGCGCCATCACCAGCACGGTGGCGGCGTTGTTGAGGAAGGGCGTGACGGCCATGGCCGCCACCAGCATCAGCGTCAGCGCCCCGTAGCCGGGCAGGCCTTGGCCGAGATCGGCCAGAGCGGCGGCGATCACGTCCGTGGCGCCGGTGCGGTGCAGCGAATCGCTGACCGGGATCAGCGCCGCTAGCATGACCAGGATCGGCCCGTCGAGAGCGGCGTAGACTTCGCGCAGAGGGATGACGCGCAGCAGCACCATGGCCACCGCCGCCGCGAAGAACGCCACCTGCACCGGCAGCGCGCCGAGGGCCGTGGAGCCCATGGCGGCCGCCAGGATCAGCACGGGCACGATGCCGCGCCGCGCGCTGCCCAGCAGCAGCGCCCGCTCCGCCAGCGGCAGGAGGCCGAACTCGCGCAGGAATTCCGGCAATGTCCGCTGGTTTCCCTGTACCACGACCACGTCGCCGAGCCGCAGCGTGATCATACCCAGCCGCTGGTCCAGGCGCTCGCCCTTGCGGCTTACCGCCAGCAGGTTGACGTTGAAGCGGTCGTAGAGAAGCAGACGCCGCGCCGACCAGCCGATCAGGCTGGACCGCTCGCCGATGACTGCCTCCACAGCGGCCGTATCCGTGCCGGCGCCGGCGCCCTTCGGCGGTTTCGGCCCCTCGCCGAGGCTCAGCCTCGCCTGGGCCACCAGGCGGTCCAGCGCCTCGTGGCTGCCCTCGATCAGCACGATGTCGCCTTCCCGCAGGACGGCATCGGGCAAGGGCGCGATGCGCAGTCCGCCGGCCCGCAGGATCGAGGTGATGGCGGCCTCGCCGGCCGAGATCTTCAGCAAGTTGGCAAGCGGCTGGTCCACCACGGCCGATTCGGACGTCACCCGGGCCTCGGCCATGTAGTTCTTGATGTCGAGGGCCTCGTGCAGGGCGGCGTCCTTGCGCTCGCGCTGCGGCACCAGCCAGTAGAACAGGATCAGGAAGACCGCGCCCGCAACAGTCAGGGCCAGCCCCACCGGCGTGAAGTCGAACATCGAAAACGGCACGCCTTCCAGTTCGCCGCGCAGGCGGGAAACCACGATGTTGGGCGAGGTGCCCACCTGCGTCATCAGCCCGCCCAGCAGGGAAGCGAAGGCCATCGGCATCAGGAAGGTGGAGGGCGAGACGTTCGAGCGCCGCGCGAACTGGAAGGCGATCGGGATCATGATCGCCAGCGCTCCGATGTTCTTCACGAAGGCCGACAGCACCGCCACAGTGACCACCAGCAGCGCGAGTTGCGCCCGCACAGTGGACACGTTCGGAGCAAAGCGCTGCACGGCATGTTCCATGATGCCGCTGCGCGCCACGCCGGCGCTGACCAGCAGCGCGGAACCGACAATGATGACGATATCGTCGCTGAAGCCGCTGAAGGCACGGTCCAGCGGCACCACGCCCACGGCAAGAGCCACCAGCAGCGAACAGGCGGCGACAATGTCGTAGCGGTAGCGGCCCCAGACGAAGGCCGCCATCATCAGCACGATCACCGTGAAGGAAAGGAGCTGCGGCAGAGTGATCATGGACGCGCAGGGGGCAGGTCGGCGAAAACACCTGCGTCGCGGTTTCGCCGCAGGTCATAAAAGGCCGCGGTACCGGCGACCGGCGGGCGGGCAGCGCCAAAGCGGACCCGCATGCAGGCGGCAGGCCGGGGTTTTTGCCCCGATGCCTCGACAAAGCCCGATTCTCCTGACTGATAGGGCAACAGGCCGAGTGGCCTGGAGAAGCTTCGATGCGCATGTGCGCCGCCTTCGCCCTGTGCCTGCTGGCCGCCGGTTGCGGCGCCAACTCGCTGGCCTCGGACGAGGACAGGGAGGTGCAGTCCTCGCTGCAATACGACAAGGTGGACTGCGCCCGGCTTGCCGCACAGCGCGATGCGCTGGCGCAGCGCTACGGCCTGGCCCGCAACGCCAAGCCGACCTTCACCAACCTGCCGACGGGGTTCGGGGTCGTGGCTCCGGACCTGCGCCCGGCCGCCGAGCGCGATGCCCAGGACGCGGCCGGCGCGATCGACGCCATGAACCGTTCGCTCACGCGCCGCCGCTGCCCCGGCGCGCCGAAACCGGACTGAACTCAATAGCCCGCCTCGCGGCTCACCACATGGTCCAGCTTCTCGCCGCGCTCGAAGGCTTCCATCTGGCGAAGCATCACCGGCACGAGATGATTGGGGTCGGACGTCGCCGCCGCATGCGGGGTCACGAACACCTTCGGGTGGCTCCATAGCGGGCTGGTCTTGGGCAGCGGCTCGACCTCGAACACGTCGAGGCTCGCCTCCTTCAGCGTGCCGTCATCGAGCGCGCGCACGATGTCGGCGTCCTTCTGCAGGCGCCCGCGCCCCGCATTGATCAGCACGGCTCCGCCGAGGGCGTTGCGGCGGCGCAATTGCTTCAGCAGGCCGTAATTGAGGATGCCCCGGGTGGCCGGCGTCAGCGGCAGGAGCACCACGAGGATATCGGTGGCGTTGAGGAACGGAACGAGACCCTCCTCGCCGGCGAAACTTGTCACGCCATCCATGCCGTGCCCGCTGCGGGACCAGCCGTTGACACGGAAGCCCAGCGGCAAAAGTGCCGCCGCCGCCGCACGGCCAAGGCTGCCGAAGCCCATGATGCCGACGGCCACGTCCTCGGCGGTGCGCTGCGGCGGGTCGTGCCAGATCTTCCTGGCTTTCTGGGCACGGTAGAGCGCGCCCTGGCGATGATGGTCGAGGACGCGCCAGACCACATATTCGGTCATGTGCCGGGTGAGGTTGTCGGCCACCACCTTGACGATCGGCACGTCGGGAATGGTCGGGTCGGCGAAGATATGGTCGACACCGGCGCCGATCGAGAAGATGACCTTCAGATTCGGAAGATGCGAAAGCAGGTTGGGCCGCTGCTTCCACACCACCGCATAGGTGATGGAGGGGTCTGCCGGGCCGTCCGGCTCGGTCACCACATCGCGCTCGGCCGAAAGCAGTTCGTGCCAGCGCTGCGGATGGAAACCGGTAACAGCGAGCAGAACGCGACCCTTGTCCATGGCAGGCATTTTTCCTCGATAGCTCTCAGGACCGTGTTCAATCGCCGACCACGCCGGCCTGCGCCGTCTCGATGCGGAAGGCGGCCGAGATCAAGGCCCTTGTATAGTCGGTTTGGGGGTTTTCGAAAATCTGCCTGGCAGGGCCGGCCTCCACCACCTTGCCGTTGCGCATGACGATGACGTCGTTGGCCAGCGCGCGGACGACCTTGAGGTCGTGGCTGATGAACAGATAGGCCAGATCGTGCCGCGCCTGCAGATCGCGCAACAGATCCACGACCTGCGCCTGCACGCTCATGTCAAGCGCCGAGGTCGGCTCGTCCAGCATCACGAAGCGCGGCTTCAGCACCATGGCGCGCGCAATGGCCACGCGCTGGCGCTGGCCGCCGGAAAATTCGTGCGGATAGCGGAAGCGGGTGGCGGGATCGAGCCCCACTTCCTTCAGCACATCCACCACGCGCCGGTCGCGCGCGTCGGCATCGAGCTTCGGCTCGTGGATCTTCAGCCCCTCCTCGATGATCTCGGCGATCGACATGCGCGGGGAGAGCGAGCCGAACGGGTCCTGGAACACGATCTGCAGGTCGCTGCGCAGCGGCCGCATCTGGCTGAAGGAAAGTTCGTTGATGTCCCTGCTCTCGAACTTGATCCGGCCGGTGGAGGAGATCATGCGCGCCAGCGCCAGCCCCAGCGTGGTCTTGCCCGAGCCGGATTCACCCACGACGCCGAGTGTCTGCCCGGCGCGCACGGTGACGTCGATGCCGTCCACCGCCTTCACATGGTCGACCACGCGGCGGAAGAACCCCTGCTTGATCGGGAACCAGACCTTGATGTCCTCGCCGCGCATCACCGGCTTCGCCTGCGGGTCGGCGGCGGGCGGCTTGCCCTTCGGCTCGGCGGCGAGCAGGTGCTTCGTGTAGGCGTGCTGCGGCTCGGCGAAGATGCGCTCGGTCGGGCCGGTCTCGACGATCCTGCCCTTGGTCATCACGCAGACGCGGTCGGCGATCTTGCGCACGATACCCAGGTCATGGGTGATGAACAGCATCGACATGCCGTTCCTTTCCTTGAGCCGTGCCAAAAGCTCGAGGATCTGGGCCTGCACCGTGACGTCGAGGGCCGTGGTGGGCTCGTCGGCGATCAGCAGTTCCGGTTCGTTGGCGAGCGCCATGGCGATCATGACGCGCTGGCGCTGGCCTCCGGAAAGCTGGTGGGGATAGGCCGAAAGCCGCTTGGCCGGATCACGGATGCCGACCTCTTCCAGCAGTTCCAGCGTGCGCTTGCGGGCCTGACCCTCGCGCATGCCCCGATGCAAGGCGAGGATCTCGCCGATCTGCTGTTCGATCGTGTGCAGCGGGTTGAGCGACGTCATCGGCTCCTGGAAGATCATGGTGATCTTGTTGCCGCGCACGGCACGCAGTTCCTTCTCGCCGAGACCCAGCAGGTCCTGCCCGCCGAACAATATCTGCCCCGAGGGATGGCTTGCCGGCGGATAGGGCAGCAGTTTCAGCACCGAAAGCGCCGAGACCGACTTGCCCGAGCCGGATTCGCCGACCAGCGCCACCGTCTCGCCCTTGCCGATCTCGAAGGAGACGTGATCGACGGCAAGCGAGGTGGAACCGCCCTGCGCGAAGGCCACCGAGAGATCGCGGACAGAAAGCAGGGGAGAGTTGCTCACTTGAACGTCTTCCTCGGATCGAAGGCGTCGCGGGTGGCCTCGCCGATGAAGATCAGCAGCGACAGCATGACCGAAAGCGTGACGAAGCCGGCTATGCCCAGCCACGGCGCGTTGAGGTTGCGCTGGCCCTGTTTCAGCAATTCGCCCAGCGATGCGGAGCCCGGCGGCAGGCCGAAGCCGAGGAAGTCGAGCGAGGTCAGCGTGGAGATCGAGCCGTTGAGGATGAAGGGCAGGAAGGTCAGCGTCGCCACCATGGCATTGGGCAGCAGATGCCGGAAGATGATGGTGCGGTTGGGCACCCCGAGCGCGCGCGCGGCGTTGACATATTCGAAGTTGCGGGCGCGCAGGAATTCCGCCCGCACCACGCCGACGAAGGCCACCCAGGAAAACAGAAGCATGAGGCCCAGCAGGATGAAAAAGCCGGGCGGCAGCACGGCGGCCACGATCAAAAGCAGGTAAAGTACGGGGATGGCCGACCAGATCTCGATGAAGCGCTGGAACAGGAGATCGACCCAGCCGCCGAAATAGCCCTGCATGGCGCCCGCCGACACGCCGATGAGCGCCGAGCCGATGGTCAGCGTCAGGCCGAACAGCACGGAGATGCGAAACCCGTAGATGACGCGCGCCATCACGTCGCGCGCCTGGTCGTCGGTGCCCAGCCAGTTCCAGTTGCCGAGATTGCAATCGGGATCGGCCGCGCCTTGCGCATATTGCGCGCAGCGCGTCTCGACGCCGTATTCCCATGAGGGCTTTGCCGGCGCCGCCTCGGGAACGGCGTTGTTCACGGTGCGATAGGAGTAGCGGATCGGCGGCCAGATCATCCAGCCATGGGCCTCGATCTCGTCGCGGATGACCGGATCGCGGTAGTCGGTGACGGCGTAGAAGCCCCCGAATTTCTCTTCCGGATAGGCGACCAGAACGGGGAAAAGAATCTCGCCCTTGTAGGAGGCGATGATCGGCTTGTCGTTGGCGACGAATTCGGCAAACAGCGACAGCACGAACAGGACGAGGAAGATCCACAACGACCAGTAGCCGCGCCGGTTGGCCTTGAAATTGGCCCAGCGGCGTCGGTTGAGCGGCGAAAGCCATGGCCGCGCCCGGCGCTCCTCGATTTCGGTTTCCACCGCCGCCTTCAACTGGATGTCCGACATCAGACATCCCTCCGCTCGAAGTCGATGCGCGGGTCGATCCAGGTGTAGGTGAGGTCGGAGATGAGGCTGATGAACAGGCCGATCAGCGAGAAGATGTAGAGGTTGGCGAAGACGACCGGATAGTCGCGGTCCACCACCGACTTGAAGCCGAGCAGGCCGAGCCCGTCGAGGGAAAAGATGTTCTCGATCAGCAGCGAGCCGGTGAAGAAGGCCGAGATGAAGGCGCCGGGAAAGCCGGCGATGACGATCAGCATGGCATTGCGGAAGACATGGCCGTAGAGCACCTGCCGCTCCGACAGGCCCTTGGCGCGCGCCGTCACCACATATTGCTTGCGGATCTCCTCCAGGAAGGAATTCTTCGTCAGAAGCGTCGTGGTCGCGAAGGCCGACAACACCATGGCCGTCAGCGGCAGCGTCAAGTGCCAGAAATAGTCGAGAATGCGCTCTGGCCAGGAAAGCTCCCACCAATTGTCGGAGATTAGCCCCCGCAGCGGGAACCAGTCGTAGAACGAGCCGCCGGCGAACAGGATCATCAGCAGGATGGCGAACAGGAAGCCGGGAATGGCGTAGCCGACAATGACGATGGCGCTGGTCCAGGTGTCGAAGGTCGAGCCGTCCTTCACCGCCTTGCGGATGCCGAGCGGGATCGAGATCAAATAGGAGAGCAGCGTGATCCACAGCCCCAGCGAGATGGAAACGGGCATTTTCTCCAGGATCAGGCGCACCACCGAGATGTCGCGGAAATAGCTGTCGCCGAAATCGAAGCGGGCGTAGTTCCACAGCATCAGGCCGAAGCGCTCGAGCGGCGGCTTGTCGAAGCCGAACTGCTTTTCCAGCCTGGCTATGAATTCGGGGTCCAGCCCCTGGGCGCCGCGGTATTTCGAGCTGGCCGCGCCGGCTGCGTCGAAGCCGGCGTTGCCCATGGTGTCGCCGCCCCCGCCACCCCCAAGGCGGTCGCTGGAATCGCCGCCCTGGCTGGTCAGCCGGGCGATGACCTGCTCCACCGGGCCGCCCGGCGCGAACTGGATCACCACGAATGAGATCGCCATGATGCCGAGCAGCGTCGGAATCATCAAAAGGATGCGGCGGAGAATGTAGGCGCCCATCAGAACCCTATGCCAACCGGATTGTCAGGCTTTGCCAATCTTCGCCGCCTTGTCCTTGTCGAACCACCACAATGTCTCGACCGGGAAACCGTAATCGGGCTTCGGCTCCCTGAAGCCGAACATGTCCCAGTAGGCCACCCGGTGATTCGCCAGATAGTATGTTGGAATCCAGTCCAGCCGTGCGCGCAAGACCCGGTCGAGCGCGCGCAGCGCCGTCACCAGTTCCTCGCGGCTTTGCGCCTTGCCGGCGGCCGCCACCAGCGCGTCTATCGCCGGACTTTCCGTGCCGGGGTAGTTGCGGGTTCCCGGCCGGCCGGCGGCCCGGGAGGAATAGATCGTTTCGAGCCCATCGACGGTCGGCGTCGCGCCGATGGAGATCGCCGCCATGTTCATGTCGAAGTCGAAGTCGTTCTGGCGCGCGGCATATTGGGCTGAATCGACCATGCGCACGGACGCCTCGATGCCGATCGCCTGCATGTTTTCGGTCCAGGGCAGCAAGATGCGCGCCAGTCCGTCTTCGTTGCACATGATCTCGGCCTTGAGCCGTTCGCACCTGGCGTTTACGACGAAGTCGCCCGTCCGCTTCCAGCCGGCCTCGGCCAGCAGCTTGACGGCCTGGCCGAGCAACTTGCGGTCGCGCCCCGAGCCGTCGGAGACGGGCTGCATGACCGCCTCGCCGAAGGTTTCCGGCGGCAGTTCATCCCGGAACGGCTCCAGCAGAGCCAGTTCGGCGGGCGAGGGCATGCCGTCGGCGCGGAAATCCGATCTCTCGAAATTGGACTGGGAACGTTCATAGGAGCCGGCGAACAACGTGCGCTTCGTCCATTCGAAATCGAAGCACAGGCCGATCGCCCGCCGCACCCTGACATCGCGGAACTGCTCCCGGCGCTGGTTCAGCGCCACCGCCTGCATGGACGGCCATTTCTCTCCCGGAAACTCGCGCTTCACCACCTTGCCCTGGGCAATGGCGGGAAAATCGTAGTCGCTGACCCAGACGCGGGCCGTGAATTCCTCGCGGAAATGCGTATCGCCCTTCTTGAACGCCTCGAAGGCCGCCTGCCGGTCGCTGTAGAAATCGATGCGCAGGCGCTCGAAATTGTGTTGGCCGCGATTTACGGCCAGGTCCCTGCCCCAATAATCCGCCACGCGCTCATATTCGATGAACTGTCCCGCCGAGACACGGCCGACCTTGTAGGAGCCGGAACCGAGCGGCGGCGTCATGCGCCCGGCCTCGAAATCGTTGTCGCTGTAATATGCCCTGGACACGATCGGCATGGTCGCAATGGTGAGCAGCGTCTGCGACGACTGCCGGCCGGAAAATCTGAGCCTCACGGTGCCGGCGTCGAGCGCCCTGGCTTCGTCCAGCTCCGTCAGCGGCAGCAGCAGGTCCGGGTGGCCCTTTTCCTTGTAGAGCGTGAGCGAAAAGGCCACGTCCTGCGCCGTCAGCGGCGTTCCGTCGTGCCAGCGCGCCTGCGGCCGCAGTGCAAAATCGAAGCTGTTGCGGTCTTCAGAGATCGTGACGCTTTCGGCCAAAAGCCCGTAGATGGCGTCCGGCTCGTCCAGCGCCCGCGCCATCAGCGCGTCGAAGCACAGTTCCATGCGCGGCGGCGCGTCGCCCTTCAGCGTGAAGGAATTCAGCGTGTTGAAGGTGAACGGGCTCTGGTTGTAGGCCCAGTTCGGCGGCGGGAAATTGAAGGCGCCGCCCTTGGGCGCGTCCGGGTTCACGTAGTCGAACTGCTTGAAATCAGGCGGATATTTCAGGTCGCCGAACACCGACAGCCCATGCAGCCCGGTGCCGGTGGGGCTGGCGGAGAACGCGGCGCCGGGCAGAAGGGCCGCGGCGCCGGCGGCCGCGCCAAGGGCGAGAAAGTCACGGCGGGGCAAGCTTTTCAAATTCCCGACCTCCGGAGGGCGAAACTCCCCTTGCCGGCTCGCTGCGACTGCATCAGTCCGTGCTCTTGTACTTGGCGGCCAACGCCTTTTCCTTGTCCTGGTCGATCCACCAGGAATCGATGTCCGGCCCCAGATAGGTCGGCTGCTTGTCGGGGATGCCGAACTTGTTCCAGTAGGCCAGCCAGACATCGGGCCGGGTGAACTGCGGCACCACATAATAGTTCCACAACAGCACCCGGTCGAGCGCATGGGTGGCAGCCAGCAGATCGTCGCGGTCCTTGGCGAAGATCACCCGATCGACCAGCGCGTCCACGACAGGGCTCCTGATGCCGGAATAGTTGCGCGAACCGGGCGTGCCGGCCGCCTTCGAACTCCAGAAATCACGCTGTTCGTTGCCGGGGGAATCCGATTGCGGCAGCACCGCGGTGATCATGTCGAAGTCGAAATTGTTGACCCGGTTGACGTACTGGGTGTCGTCGATGACGCGCAGCGTGGCACCGACGCCGATCTTGCGCAGATTGGCGATGTAGGGGTTGATCGTCGGCTCGGCGCCCTGACGGAAGTCCAGTATCTCGAAGGAGAAGGGCTGGCCGGTCTGGGCATTGACCATCTTGCCGTCCTTGATCACCCAGCCGGCCTGGGCGAACAGGTCGACCGCCGCCTTCAGGTTCTTCCGTTCGGCCTGCGGCGTATCGTAGACGGGCAACTTGAATTCCTGTGTGAACAACTCCGGCGGCAGTTGGTCCTTGTACTGGTCGAGGATTTCCAGTTCCTCGCCCTGTGGCAGGCCGCTGGAGGCAAGGTCGCTGCCCATGAAATAGCTGGTGATGCGTGTGTTCAGCCCGAAGGACTGGGTGCGGTTGATGGTGTCGAAATCGAAGGCATAGCTGAGTGCCTCGCGCACGCGCCTGTCCTGGAACAAAGGCCGGCGCGTGTTTATCGCGAAGCCCTGCATATTCGCGCGCGAGTTCGCCTTGAATTCCTTCTTGATGACGTCGCCCGCCTGCAGGGCAGGAAAATTATAGACGGTCATCCAGCGGCGGGCGCTGTTTTCCGAGTTGATGTCCTCGAACCCGCCCTTGACGAAAGCGAGCCATGCGGCGCTGTCGTCCAGGAAATAGGTGTAGCGGCGCGTGTCGAAATTCTCGCGGCCGATCTTCACCGGCAGCTTCGCTCCCCAATAGTCGGGCACGCGCTCCCAGATGATTTCGGCGCCCGGCTTGAAGCTTTTGATCCTGTAGGCGGCGGAGCCGAGCGGGGGCTCCAGCGTCGGCCGGGTGATGTCGCGCTTCCGGCCGTTCTTGTCGGTGCCTTCCCACCAGTGCTTGGGCAGCACCACGAGGTCGCCGAGGATCTTGGGCAGTTCGCGATTGCCCTTCTGGTTGAAACGGAATTCGATCTCGCGGTCGGACAGCGCCACCGCCTCCGTGACGTTTTCGAAATAGCGGTTGTACATCGGACTGTTGGCCTTCAGCACGTTGAAGGACCACACCACGTCGTCCACGGTGATCGGCTGGCCGTCATGCCATGTCGCGTCGGGGTTGAGCCGATAGGTGGCGGAGGAAAAGTCGTCCGGATATTTGTAGGCCTCGGCGACCAGCGGATGGCTGACGCTGCCCTCGTCGATCGCCTGCTCCATCAGCGTGTCGTAGAGCAGGCCGCCGCCGAACTGCGCGAAGCCGGCCGCGGGCGCACCCTGGACGATGTAGGGGTTGAAGCTGTCGAAGGTGCCCAGCACCGTGGAGTTCAGCGTGCCGCCCTTGGGCGCATCCGGGTTGACGTAGTCGTAGCGCTGGAAATTGTCGCCATATTTGGAATCGCCCAGCAGGGACGACGTGGTGCGCCATTCGTCTGCGTGCGCCGTTGCGGAAGCGACAGCAAAGCTGCAGGTTGCGACCACGGCCGCGATCAGGAGCTTCGACCCCGTCCCCACCCGAAAAGACCGCATTCGAACTCCTTCGCCTTGATGCGCGCACGCAATCTACCGCATTCCACGGCCCGGGGAACCGGGCAGCCATGCCGAAAAGGAAAAAGCCGGGCAGAACCCGGCTTTTTCATGAATGTCGGCGGCAAAAAAACGTTACTGCGCCGGAGCCGGCTCTGCGCCCTCGGCCGGCTTGTTCTCTGCCGGCGCGGCGGGCTGCGCTTCCGCGGGCTTCGCACCTTCCGCGGGCTGGGCACCTTCGGCGGGCTGGGCACCTTCGGCGGGCTGGGCGCCTTCGGCCGGCTTGGCTTCCGCCGGTGCGGCGCCTTCGGCGGGCTTGGCGGCTCCCGAGGCGTCGCTTGCGGCGGCGGCCGCGCCTGCTTCCGGCAGCGGCTTGGGGCTATCCGAAAGCGTACGCAGATAGGCGATGATGTCGGCGCGGTCCTGGTCCTTGGACAGGCCGGCGAAGCCCATGGCCGTGCCCTTCACGAATTTCTTGGGAGAGGTGAGGAAGTGGTTGAGGTTGTCGTAGGTCCACTTCTCCTCGCCGCCCTTGGAGAAGTCCTTCATGCCGGCAGAATAGGAAAAGCCCTCATGCTCGGCCACCGGGCGGTCGACAATGTCCCACAGATCGGGGCCGACCTTGTTGGGGCCGCCCTTTTCGCCGGAATGGCAGGCCTGGCACTTCTTGAACACGGCCTCGCCGGCCTTGGCGTCGGCATGGGCGAGCAATTCGGCGATCGGCTTGGCCTCGGCGGCGGCCTTCTCTCCACCACCGCCGGCCTCGGGCTCGGCGGCCTCGATGGCGAAGCCCGGCTTCTCGGGTGCCGGCGTCGCGAACAGGCTGTCGGAGACGATACCCACCGAGAATACCACGAAGACGGTTCCGAGCAGCCCGCCGAGCACCTTGTTGATTTCAAAAGAGTCCATACACCCCTGCTCCCTGTTCCGGCGGACCGACCCGTCCCCTCGAACCGACGGCATCGCTACCCGCTCCCGTGGGGGAGCAGGCCAAATCGGGCGGGAAACTAGGTCTTTTGCTCTTTCGTTGCAACACTTATAAGGACGCTTCCTGTGAGACGTTTTGCCACTTTTTCTTCGCTCAGCCCATTGCCGCGCCATTCATGTCCACACTGATCCTCATTCCCGCCCGCATGGCCTCCATGCGCCTGCCCGGCAAGCCCCTGGCCGAGATCGCCGGCGCGCCCATGATCGTGCACGTGGCGCGCCGCGCTGCCGAAAGCGGGCTCGGCCGCGTCGTGGTGGCGACCGACACCGCTGACGTTGCCGAAGCCGTGCGCGCCGCCGGCTTCGAGGCGGCGATGACGCGGTCCGACCACGAATCGGGCTCCGACCGTATCTTCGAGGCGCTGACGGCGCTCGACCCCGGCGGCAAGGTGGAAACGATCGTCAACGTGCAGGGCGACCTGCCGACCATCGAGCCCGCCGTCATCGGCGCCGCGCTGCGGCCGTTCGAGGACGGCGCGGTCGACATCGCCACGCTCGGCGTCGAGATCGTGCACGATGCGGAAAAGACGAACCCCAACGTGGTCAAGATCGTCGGCTCGCCGCGCTCGACCACGCGGCTGAGGGCACTCTATTTCACCCGCGCCACCGCGCCGTGGGGCGACGGGCCGCTCTACCACCATATCGGGCTCTACGCCTACCGCCGGGCGGCGCTGGAGCGCTTCGTCTCGCTGAAGCCTTCCGCGCTGGAGAAGCGCGAGCGGCTGGAGCAGTTGCGCGCGCTGGAGGCGGGCATGGTCATCGACGTCGAGATCGTCCGCTCCGTGCCGCTCGGCGTCGACACGCCGCACGACCTGGAGCGGGCGCGCGAAATTCTTGAAAAGCAGGACAAGGCTTGAGCATGGCTGACAAGACCAACAGAATCGCCTTCCAGGGCGAACCGGGGGCGAATTCCGATACCGCCTGCCGCAACGTCCATCCCTCGATGGAGCCCCTGCCCTGCCCGACTTTCGAGGACGCCTTCAACGCGGTGGAAAGCGGCAAGGCGGATCTGGCCATGATCCCGATCGAGAACACGATCGCCGGGCGCGTGGCCGACATCCACTATCTGCTGCCGGAATCGAAGCTGCATATCGTGGGCGAATATTTCCTGCCGATCCATTTCCAGCTCATGGTGCTGCCCGGCGTGAAGCGCGAGGAGATCAGAAGCGTCCACAGCCATATCCACGCGCTTGGCCAGTGCCGCAAATACATCCGCAAGAACGGCTGGAAGCCGATGGTGGCAGGCGACACGGCGGGTGCGGCCAAGCTGGTGTCCGAGAGGCAGGACCGCTCCATGGCGGCACTTGCGCCGGAACTGGCGTCCTCGCTCTACCATCTCGACATCATCGAGCGGGACGTGGAGGACACGGAAGACAACATCACCCGCTTCGTCGTCCTGTCCAAGGGCAAGAAGTGGGCCGAGCGCGCCGACCCGGCGGTGAAGATGATGACCACCTTCGTCTTCCGTGTGCGCAACGTGCCCGCCGCGCTCTACAAGGCCATGGGCGGCTTCGCCACCAACGGGGTGAACATGACCAAGCTGGAGAGCTATCAGCTCGGCGGCGAGTTCACCGCCACGCAATTCTATGCCGACGTGGAGGGCCACCCCGACGACGCACCCGTGGCGCGCGCACTGGAGGAGCTGCGCTTCTTCTCGCGCGAGGTGCGCATCCTGGGCGTGTACGAGGCGAGCGATTTCCGCGCCTCGCGGACGAACGGGGCATGACGCCCCGCGCTTGACATGGCGGCGAGGGCGATGGGGCACCGGCGCCTGCGACGATGACCTTGTCCCGTCGACCCTTACCCTTCTATGGCCATCGCTCAATGGAGGCCAAACGTTGACAATGGCGGCTGTCGATAAGGGGGCGGCGCTCCCGAAGGAGCATTGCCTGGTGCCGCCCCGCCGCTCGCCCGAAGGTCCGCCGCGCCCCATTGCTCGCATTCGTTGTGGAGGGGCGCCAATAACAATTTGCGACGCGGCGTCACGATCGGCACCGCCGCCGGCAGGCGGGCACAGGCGAATCCGGCATCGCAGGCATTTGAATAAAAGGCGTCTGTGGATGTTTTCACTCCGTTTGTCCGCGCATGTCAGAGCGATTGGCGGGCGGCACCACGATGGAGACAGCATTGCACAGCGATTTTTCGGCCGTCCGGCTGCATCTCGACAGGGCTTATGACCATCTGCGCGGGAACGATGAAACCAGCCGCAAGGCGCGCGCGGCGCTTGACCTGCTCATAGAGGTCATCACCACGGCGGAATATGCACGCCCGCGCGGCGAGGTCGTCCCGTTCCCCCGGCAAGCGGGGCACCGGCACCAGCCCTGACAGGCTGTTCGCGACGTGACCGGGTGACGGCAGGAAGAAAAGTGGTGCCGCTTGCGTGACTCGAACACGCGACCCCATCATTACGAATGATGTGCTCTACCAACTGAGCTAAAGCGGCCGGCCGGCTTTCGCCGCCAAGATGTGGGCGTGATAGACGCAAGCCGGCACGAATTCAAGATGCTTTGTCCATGATTTGCATAGATGACGCCATAGGCACCAGGGCGGCCGCGGCCGCCCTGCGCGGCAGCGGGCACGCCAGAAAACATCCCGGCCGGCGCCGCCACATGCCGAATGACGGCGCTGCCCCGTTGATTGACGGCCGGGCTGCGGCTAACCATCTTGCACGATGACCGCGCAATGAGGACGCCCAGCTTGGACGCCATCGAAAAAGCGATCCGCAACGCCTTCGAAAAGGGCAACGTGGACGACCGCGCCTTCCGCGAGAAAGTCTACCGTTCGGCCTTCGCCGCGCTGGACCGGGCGCTGATGGCCAATCCCGGCGTCACCGTCGAGGCCGCCATCAGGCGCCGCAAGGCCATGCAGGCCAAGATCGCCGAGATCGAATCCGAGTTCCTGCCCGCAGTGGCGCCGGCATTCCCGGAGGCCCCGTCCGCTTCGGCCGGAACGCCGGCCGCGGAAGCGCCTGCCGTCGAAGCCGTCTCCGCGCCCATGCCGGAACCGGAGGGGCGGCTGGAGCCAACGCTCGGGGCGACCCCCGGGGCGACCTCCGGCACGCTGTCCGCGATTCCCGATATCACCTCCGAGCGGGCACCTCCGGGCCTCGGTTCCGGCGGCGATGACGAAGTCGCCCCCGACCGCGACGAGCGGCGCATTCATGGCCGCAGGCTGCCGCTGGGAGCCATCTTCTTCGGCGTCGTCATCCTCGCCGCCATCGGCTTCGGCATGTGGTGGGCCACCCAGACCGGGCTGTTCAGGACGCTCGAGGGGCGCGGCCAGACCCAGACATCCGCGCCGATGGAGGGAGAGGAGGACTATTCGCCCGAGCCTCAGGCCGCCGCCCCGCGCAAGCCCGGCGAGGCCGACCAGGATCGCGGCTGGATCGAGGTGTTTTCGCCCGCCGATCCCACGCAGGTCAGCGCGCCGTCGGACGCCAGGGCCGAAGTGATGCAGGACGACAGCGGCACCTTCCTGCGCATCCGCTCCGGCAGCACGGGCTCGGCCGTCAGCTTCGACGTCGGTCAGGGCGTGCTGGACCGGCTGGCGGGCAAGCACGCCGTCTTCGACATCGTCGCCCGCGCCGAGGACGGCAAGGACACCCAGATGTCGGTGGATTGCAATTTCGGCGAACTCGGCGACTGCGGCCGCAAACGCTACGGAGTGGGGCACGAACGCAACGAGTATCTGTTCGAGGTCGAGTTCCCCGCCAAGCAGCCAGGAGCGGCCGGCACCATCGCCATCAACTCCGACTTCGAGCGTCAGGGCCGGGCGGTGGACATCTACGCAATCCGCGTCTCGACGGCGCAATAGAGCCTTTCATGATTACACGGGACCATTCTGTTTCTCGGTTGGCGAGCCGATCCACCAGGAAGGGCGCGAAGGTCGATGTGGTGCATCGGCCGAGCGGCCTGACGCCGTGGGCGGCCGCCAAACGGAAACCCGAAGGGCCGGGCCGCTTCGGGCCAAATCCTTCGGGCTTCGGCAGCGGCCGATGCACCACATCGACCTCGCCGAATCCCTCGACCTTGGCCCAAACCTGCTCCGGTAGAATGGTTCCGTGTAACCATGAAAGGCTTGTCTTATGACTTTTGCTGCCGAACGGGCGAAGAAGGGACCGCCGGGAGGGGTAGCAGCCCCTCGTCGGCGGCGAGGGTCGGATCGTTGAAATGCTGACCGTTGACGGGTCGAGCTAGAGTGTGATCGCCCTCGTCTTTCTCTTGAGGCCTGAACGGATACCCGCAGTTCGGCTGCGGACGACAAGCACAGGACAAGCGAAAGATGATGAACGATACCATCGGCGTCGACATCTCGAAAGACCATCTCGACGCCCACCGCATGAGCGATGGCAAAAGCCGCCGCTTTGGCAACGACAAGGCCGGCCATAGAGCATTCCTGGCGTGGCTGGCACAGCCTGACACCCGCATCGTCTACGAACCGACCGGTCCTTATCACCGAGCCTTCGAGCGGAGGCTGGCGGATGGCGGCTTCGCCCTTGTCAAGGTCAATCCGCGTCAGGCAAGGCGCTTCGCCGAGGCCACCGGCCGGCTTGCCAAGACCGACCGGCTCGACGCCGCCATGCTGGCGCGCATGGGGATGTTGCTCGACCTCGAGGCCCGACCGACGCGCGGCCCGCTCCTTAATGATCTCAAGGATCTCTCCATGGCCCGCGAGGCGCTGGTGAAAAACCGCACGGCGGCGAAGAACAGAGCAAAGAACCTGACCTTACCCATCCTCAAGCGTCACAATGGCGAGCAACTCAGGCAGATCGAGCGCCAGCTCGCCGCGATCGAAGTCGAGATCATGAAGCTCATCAAGGCCGATCCTGACCTAGCCAACCGCTTCGACATCCTTGTATCGATCCCCGGCGTCTCGGCCATCACCGCCTTCGCGCTGATCATCGACATGCCCGAACTCGGCACCCTCGAAAACACCCAGGCTGCATCGCTCGCTGGCCTCGCCCCGGTCGCACGCCAGTCTGGAAAATGGACAGGCCGCGCCTTCATCAGAGGCGGTCGGGCCAACGTTCGCCAGGCCCTCTACATGCCGGCCCTCGTCGCCACGCGCTTCAATCCAGACCTCAAGGCAAACTACGATGGGCTCAAGGCCGCCGGCAAAGCCTCCAAGGTCGCCATCACCGCCATCATGCGAAAGCTGATCGTCCTCGCAAACGCACTGCTCAGGGACCACCGCAAATGGGCCCCATAACTTCCTTGACCAAAACGGATACTCTAGGCAGCGCGGCAGCCGCGGCTGCGATCCGGGAGACGCCTCTCAGCGGTCCAGCAGCGCCTTCAGCGTCTCGATGCGGTCGGCCTCGGCGGCCGGCTTGTCCCAGCGCAGCCGGGAAATGCGCGGAAAGCGCATGGCGACGCCCGACTTGTGGCGGCTGGAGCGGTTCAGCCCTTCGAAGGCCACTTCCAGCACCAGGCCGTTGCGGCGGTCGGCGCGCACCGAGCGCACCGGGCCGAAGCGCTCGATGGTGTTGTCGCGCACATATTTGTCTATTCTGAGCAGTTCCTCGTCGGTGAAGCCGAAATAGGCCTTCCCCACCGGCACCAGCTCTTCCGCGTCTTCCGGGCCCGACCAGACGCCGAACGTGTAGTCGGAATAGAAGGAAGACCGCTTGCCGTGGCCGCGCTGGGCATACATCAGCACGGCGTCGATCGTATGCGGGTCGCGCTTCCACTTGAACCAGGGGCCCTTCGGCCGCCCGGCCAGATAGGGTGAATCCCAGCGCTTCAGCATCACGCCCTCGATGATCGGGTGCGGCGGGCTGCTGCGCGAAGCCTCCAGTTCCTCCCAGCGGTCGAAGCCGACCAGCGGCGACAGGTCGAAGCGCGCCGGATCCAGCGTGGCGACCAGCGTTTCCAGCCGCATGCGCCGCTCGCGGAACGGCAGGGCGCGCAGGTCCTCGGCACCGACCTGCAGCAAGTCGTAGCAGCGCACGAAGGCAGGATAACGTTCCTGCATCCGGGCCGATACGGTCTTGCGATTCAGCCGCTGCTGCAGATCGGAGAAGGTGCCGGTGACGGAAGGCGAGCCGACCAGCAATTCGCCATCCAGCACCGCTTCGAAGCCGAGCGCTTCGAAAAGATCGGGAAAGGCGCCGGAAACGTCGTCGCCGGTGCGGGAGTAAAGCCGGCGCGCGCCGGCCTCGGAGGCCACCTGCACGCGGATGCCGTCCCATTTCCATTCGGCGGCGTAGTCGGCCGGATCCAGCTTTTCGAGATCGCCGTCGCCGATCGGATTGGCCAGCATCACCGGCCTGAAAAGCGCCTTGGCCGCCCGCTCCGGCTTCGGCGCGCGACCCTCCAGCCAGGCGAACAGCCCGGCGTAAGGCGGCTGCAACCCGTGCCAAAGCTCCTCGATCTCGGAAACGTCGACCGGGCCGAGATCGGCCACGGCCTGCTTGGCCAACCGGGCGGAGACGCCGATGCGCAGGCCGCCGGTGACCAGCTTTATGATGGCGAAGCGAGCCGGGATGTCGGAGCCGGCGAGCAGGCCGGCCAGCACCTTCGGCCCGTCGGAGCGGCTGGCACCCTGCAATCTTGCCACCACCTCGGCCAGGGTGATCTGGTGGTCGAAAGCATTTTCCGGTTCGCCGGGGGCCGGCCACACCAGCGACACGGTCTCGGCCAGGTCGCCGACATAGTCGTAGGAAAAACCGAACAGCACCGGATCCACGCGCTCGGCAACCAGCGCGCGCAGCATGGCGGGCTTGACCGCCGCGATGGCCAGATCGCCGGTGATGGCGGCCAGCGCAAGCCCGCGGTCGGGGTCCTCCGTCTCGCGCAAATAGCCGGTCAGCAACCGCAGCTTGCCATTGCGCGAAGGGGTCAGCACAAGGCGATCGAGCAATTCGGCAAAGCGGTTCATGGAATTCGCCTCGCGTGCGAGGATGCCGGCTCATCCATGCGCGTCACGGCCGCCCGGCCCCGGATGGAGAGAGGATGGCCGAGCGAAGCGGGAACCGGATAAGGGAACGGAGACGGGAAACCGGACAAGTGAAACGTCAATCCCCCTCGTCCTCATAGCCGACCAGATGCAGCGGCTTGGCCTTGATGCCGGCAAGCTCGCACCAGCGCACCAGGGCTTCCTCCCGCCCATGCGTCACCCAGACCTCGCCTGCGCCGGTTTCCGATATGGTCGCGGTCAGCTCGTCCCAGTCGCTGTGGTCTGAAATGATCAGCGGCAGCTCCACGCCGCGCTGCCGCGCGCGCTGGCGTATGCGCATCCAGCCGGAAGCGAAGCAGGCCACGGGATCGGGGAAGCGCCGCGCCCAACGGTCGGAAAAGGCCGCCGGCGGGCCGATCACCACCGTGCCGGCGAAGTCTGCCCGGGCGCCGTTGTCGACGGTCGCCGGCTCCAGTTCGCCGAGGTCGATGCCGCGCTGCTGGTAATAAGTGCTCAGCTTCGCCAGCGCGCCATGGATGAAGATCGGCCGGTCGTAGCCGGCCTGGCGCAGCAGCTTCATTACGCGCTGCGCCTTGCCCAGCGCATAGGCGCCGACCAGATGCGTGCGCTCGGGAAACTGCGCCAGCGATTTCAGCAGCCGCGCGATCTCTTCCTGCGGCGGCGGATGGCGGAACACCGGCAGGGCGAAGGTGGCCTCGGTGATGAAGACGTCGCAGGGCACAACTTCAAAAGGGGCGCAGGTTGCGTCCGCCGCACGCTTGTAGTCGCCGGAAGCGACGATGCGCAGCCCGCCATGCTCCACGCAGATCTGCGCCGAGCCCAGCACATGTCCGGCCGGATGGAAGGTGACGGACACGCCGCCGAGATCCAGCGTCTCTCCCGGCCGTGCCGCCTGGATAGCGCCGGCAAAGCCCTCGCCATAGCGCAGCGCCATGATGTCGAGCGTCTCGCGCGTGGCCAGCACCCTGGCGTGGCCGGAACGCGCATGGTCGGAATGGCCGTGGGTTATCAGCGCGCGCGCCACCGGCCGCACCGGGTCGATGAAGAAATCGCCGGGCGGGCAGTAAAGGCCTTCGGGCCTGGGACAGAGGAGTTCGCCTGCGCGCATGGGCCTAAAGATAGGTGTTTTGGGCGCGCCGTGAAGCCCGACGCGATATCGGTCACGCCGTCTCCTGACGCGAAGACCCGACCCGATCCCCTTTTGTTCCAGATTCGGCTTGGCGATCCGGCGCCGTCGCGCTACCTCTGGCGCGTGACCGCGAAGCCCCGCCCCGTCGGCGAGACCGATACCGCCGAGACAGCCGCCGCCCTGCTGCCCGAACCGTTCCTGAAATGGTTCGCCGAGAAAGGCTGGGCGCCGCGCCCCCACCAGATCGAATTGCTTGCCCGCGCGCAGGCCGGAGGATCGACGCTGCTGATCGCGCCGACCGGCGCGGGCAAGACGCTGGCCGGCTTCCTGCCCGCGCTGACGGAACTGGCGCAAAGGCCGAAGCGCGGGCCCGGCCGGGCGCGGCGCGGCATCCACACGCTCTACATCTCGCCGCTGAAGGCGCTGGCCGTGGACATCGAGCGCAATCTCGGCAAGCCGGTCGCCGAGATCGGCCTGTCCATTGCGATCGAGACCCGCACCGGCGACACGCCCGCCCACAAGCGCCAGCGCCAGAAACTGGCGCCGCCCGACATATTGCTGACCACGCCCGAGCAGCTGGCGCTGCTGATCGCCGGCACGGATGCGAAGCGGTTCTTCGAGGATCTGCGCTACGTGATCTTCGACGAATTGCATTCGCTGGTCACCTCCAAGCGCGGCCACCTGCTTTCGCTCGGCCTTGCGCGGCTGCGCAGCTTCGTGCCGGACCTGCGCGCCATCGGGCTTTCCGCCACGGTGGCCGAGCCGGACGATCTGCGCCGTTGGCTGGTGGCGCAGAAACCGCCGGGCCACATGGCAGGGCTCGTCACCGTGGCGGGCGGCGCCAGGCCCGACATCTCCATCCTGGACTCTGAGGAGCACGTGCCCTGGGCAGGGCATTCGGCGCGCTACGCCATTCCCGAGATCTACGAGGAGATCAGGAGGCATCGCACCACGCTGCTGTTCGTCAACACCCGCAGCCAGGCCGAGATGCTGTTCCAGGAATTATGGCGGGCGAACGAGCATTCGCTGCCCATCGCGCTGCATCACGGCTCGCTCGACGTCGGCCAGCGCCGCCGGGTGGAGCAGGCCATGGCCGACAATGCGCTGCGCGCCGTGGTGGCCACCTCCACGCTCGACCTCGGCATCGACTGGGGCGACGTCGATCTGGTCGTGCATGTCGGCGCGCCCAAGGGCGCCAGCCGCCTGGCCCAGCGCATCGGCCGCGCCAACCACCGCATGGACGAGCCGTCCAAGGCCATCCTTATCCCCGCCAACCGCTTCGAGGTGCTGGAATGCCGCGCCGCGCTCGACGCCAACTATATCGGCGCGCAGGACACGCCGCCGCTGCTTTCCGGCGCCATCGACGTTCTGGCCCAGCATGTGCTCGGCACCGCCTGCGCCGCGCCCTTCGATGCAGACCGGCTGTTCGCGGAGATCCGCAGCGCGGCGCCCTATGCGGAGCTTGCGCGAAGCACCTTCGACCGGGTGGTCGAATTCGTGGCCACCGGCGGCTATGCGCTGCAGAACTACGAGCGCTACGCCCGCATCCGCAGGACGAAGGACGGGCTTTGGCGGGTGAGCCATCCGCGCATCGCCCAGCAATACCGGCTCAATGTCGGCACCATCGTGGAAATGCCGGAACTCAACGTGCGCTACGTGCGGCAGGGTCGCGGCCTGTCCGGCCAGGGCGGCCGGGTGCTGGGCAAGGTGGAGGAATATTTCGCCGAGACCCTGCGCCCCGGCGACAATTTCCTGTTCGCCGGAAAGGTGCTGCGCTTCGAGGGCATCCGCGAGAATGAATGCATCGTCTCGGCCGGCGGCGGACGGGCGCAGGTCATCGTGCCGAGCTACGCCGGCGGCAAATTCCCGCTCTCCACCTATCTCGCCGACCAGGTGCGCGCCATGCTGGCCGATCCGGAGCGTTGGCAGGCGCTGCCCGAGCAGGTGGCCGACTGGCTGCGGCTGCAGAAGCAAAAATCCGTGCTGCCGAAGCGCGGCGATCTTCTGGTGGAAACCTTCCCGCGCGGCGACCGGCACTACATGGTCTGCTACCCCTTCGAGGGACGGCTGGCGCACCAGACGCTGGGCATGCTCCTGACACGCAGGCTGGAGCGGGCGAATGCGCGCCCTCTCGGTTTCGTTGCCACCGACTATTCGCTGGCGGTGTGGGCGCTGGACGACATGGGCGCGCTGTTCAAGGCCCAAGAACCGTCGCTGGCGGCGCTGTTTGACGAGGACATGCTGGGCGACGATCTCGAAGCGTGGCTCAACGATTCCTGGATGCTGAAGCGCATGTTCCGCACCTGCGCGGTGATCGCCGGGCTGATCGAGAAGCGCTTTCCGGGCCAGGAGAAGACCGGCCGGCAGGTGACGGTGTCAGCCGACCTGATCTACGACGTGCTGCGCAGCCACGAGCCCGATCACGTGCTCTTGCAGGCGACGCGGGCGGACGCCGCCGCCGGCCTTCTCGATGTCAGCAGGCTTGCCGACATGCTCTCGCGGATACGCGGGCGAATCGTGCATAAGCATCTGGAGCAGATTTCGCCGCTGGCCGTGCCGGTGATGCTGGAGATCGGCAAGGAGCAGGTCAATGGCGGCGCCAACGAGAGCCTTTTGATGGAAGCCGCCGACCTGGTGGAGGAAGCGATGGGGACCAGATGAACTTCTCGCCTGCCCGAACGGCGACCGCGCCGGATGCCGAGCCCGTCGGCATCGCCGGCGAGCGCGCGCTGTGCGACCCGCGCGGGGTTCTGTATTTCCCGGAGTTCCGGCTGCTCGCCGTGTCGGACCTGCATCTGGAAAAGGGCTCTTCGCTTGCCCGTCGCCGCGGCACGCTTATCCCGCCCTACGACACGGCCGCCACGCTTGCGCGGCTGGAGGCGGCGATCGACGCCTATGCGCCGCGCATCGTGGTGAGCCTGGGCGATTCCTTCCATGACGGCGACGGCGCGGCGCGGCTGCACCCGCATTTCCGCGAGCGGCTGGAGCGGATGATGGCCGGGCGCGACTGGTTCTGGGTCGCCGGCAACCACGACCCGGAAGCGCCCGCCGACCTTCCAGGCGAGACGGTCCAGGAACTGGCCGTCGGCGCGCTGGTCTTCCGTCACGAGCCCTCACGGGCGGTGGTCGAGGGCGAAATCTCCGGCCACCTGCACCCGTGCGCGCGCATCGTGCAGCGCGGCCGCTCGGTCAGGCGCCGCTGTTTCGCCGCCGACGGCGCGCGCATGATCATGCCGGCCTTCGGCGCCTATACCGGCTCGCTCAACGTGCTCGACCGCGCCTATGCCGGCCTGTTCCGCAGCGACAGCCTGATGGCCTACATGCTGGGCGCAGCGCGCGTCTTCGCCATTTCGGGGGCGATGCTGCGGCCCTGAGGGCAGGATCAATCCTTGCGGAAGACGACGCGGCCGACCCAGCCGGTCACCATGGCCAGGCCCACCGCCAGGAAGCCGTAGAACAGCCCGTGCCGGTGGGCCGTGCGGTAGATGGCCTGCTCGAAGCCGGACTTGCGGATCTCGAGCTGGGCCGAGTTCTCCTTGAGGAACATGCCGTTCTTGAACAGGAAGGCGCGCGCCTTGTGCGTGCCCACCGGCACGTCGGGCGCCAGCCGTACCGTGGCGCGGAACAGGTTCTGCGACAGGAACTGCACCCCGCCGACATTTTCGCTGTAGAGGCCGGTGGCGGCCTTGCGCTGGCGCAGGGCGGCGGTGAACTCGGCGATGGTGGCGGGGCGCTGGTCCGCCTCGGCCGGCTGCATGTAGATGTTGCCGACGCCGAGCGAAAGCCGCTTGTAGCTGGCCGGGTCGGTGATGTCCTGGAAGGGCCGGGTGGTGGCGACCGAATAGGAGACCGGCACGTTCTCGAACGCTTCCGATTCCATGTTGATCCACATGCCGAGCACCCGGTCCTTGCGCCGCACCACGACGGGGCGCGCCGGGCCTTCCAGCACGACCACGACATCGTAGCGCCCCTGCCGGGCGACGAGCGGATCGGCATCCTCCAGCGCGCCGAAGATGGTCAGGTCCGCGCCGGAGAAGCCGGCGGTAATGGCGATGCTGTCGGTGGAAAGGCCGATCTGGATGCCTTCCTCATGCGCGGCCTGCGCATGGGCAAGCGATGCCGCGCTGAGCGACAGCGCAAGCAGCAAGCCCCCATATGCGCCCGCCCGCGGCATCATCCCAGCCCCTCCAGCGACAGCGAGTAGCGGTCCGGCGGCGTGATGAACAGGTCGATGGCGAGCCGGATGGCCACCGCCAGCACCAGCAGGGCCAGCAGCGCGCGCAACTGCTCGCCGCGCAGCTTCTGGCCCGCCTTGGCGCCATATTGCGCACCTGCCACCCCGCCCACCATCAGAAGGAAGGCCAGCATGATGTCCACGGTGTAGTTGGTGCTGGCATGCACCAGCGTGGTGTAGGCCGAGGTGAAGATAATCTGGAACAGCGATGTGCCGATGACCACGTTGGTGGGCACGCGCAGCAGGTAGATCAGCGCCGGCACCATGATGAAGCCGCCGCCGACGCCCATGATGGAGGACAGGAAGCCGATCGCCGCACCCAGCGCCACCACCGGGATGACGCTGACGAACAGCTTGGAGGCGCGGAAGCGAACCTTGAACGGCAGGCGATGGATCCAATTGTGCTGGCCGGACTTCTTGAGCGCGGGCGCTGCGCCGCTGCGGGCGGCGCGCAGCGCGTTGACGCTTTCATACAGCATCAGCCCGCCGACGGAGCCCAGCAGCACCACGTAGAGCAGCGAGATGAAGAGGTCGAGCTGGCCGAGGGCGCGCAGCAGCGCAAACACGTAGATGCCGGCGGTGGAGCCCACCACGCCTCCCGCCAGCAGCACGAAACCGAGCTTGAAGTCGAGCGTGCCGCGCTTCATATGCGACAGCGCCCCCGAGAAAGACGAGGCGATGACCTGGTTGGCGCCGGTGGCCACCGCAATGGCAGGCGGAATGTTGTAGAAGATCAGGAGCGGCGTGATGAGGAAGCCGCCGCCGACGCCGAACATGCCCGACAGGAAGCCGACCGCCGCGCCCATGAACAGGATGACGAAGACATTGACCGAAATTTCCGCGATCGGAAGATAAATGCCCACCCGTCTGGTCCCGACCTTCTTTGCCGCAAAGGCGAATGCCACTACGGCCTATATCATCGAAATGCTAACTCGCGGTTGCGACGAAGCCCCCGCCGGCCCGAGCCGCGGAGGCAGCGAAACAAAAAACAACTCAATCAGTTAAGGGGCAAATCTGTGGCAGGCGCCGCCGAAAGCGACGCCTGCGGCGTCATTTGCGCGCCAAAAGCGCCTTCACCAGCCGGTCGTCCACCTCGCCGGTGGCGTCCAGCCCGTTGTCTGCCTGGAAGGCCATGATCGCCTTCCTGGTCTTGTCGCCCATGAGGCCATCGGCGCCGCCGGCGGTGTAGCCGTTCTTGTTGAGGATGTGCTGGATGTTCTGCACGGCCCTCTTCATGTCGGCGCTGGCGATGGTGGTGGGCGCGTCCTGCCATGCTGCCGGCACGTTGACATCGTTGGCGACCCGGTCGAGCGGCTTGGCCTTCCATAGCTCCGTCACCGCACGCGCACGCTCCAGTTGCTCAGGGCGCAGCGCCTTGGCGACCTCGTCGCGCTTGTCGGCCGCGTCCTTGTCGCCGGCCTTGGCCACCAGCGCGAACCACTTGTAGGATTCCACCAGGTCCTGCGGCATGCCGGCACCCTTGGCTGCCAGAATGCCGAGGTTGAACTGGCTGTCCTTGACGCCCAGTTCCGCCGCCTTCTGGAACCAGTGCGCGGCGGATTGATTGTTGGCGGTGCCGTCGGCGGCCATGGCAAACAGCACCGCCAGATTGTGCATGGCGCTGGCGTTGCCCTGCTCCGCGGCGAGCCGATACCAGTTCTTGGCCTTGTCGAGATCGCGGGCAACCCCGATGCCCTTCTCATAGAAATTGCCGATGCGGTATTCCGCGGGCGCCAGCCCCTGACCGGCCGCCTTCTCGTACCATTGCGCGGCCGCTTCCATGTCCTCCTTGACCCCGCGCCCTTCGGCAAAGCGCGAGCCGATCTCGAACATCGCATTGGCATCGCCGGCAGCGGCCGCGTCGCGCAGTGCGGCCGGGACCGCGGATTCGACGCCGGCATCGGCCGTGGCAGCATCCGCCGCAAGCGGAGTCGCACCGGCGGCGGCCACCGACGCGGTGTGCTCGACCGGATCGATATCGGCCTGCGCCGCCTCGTGCGGCGCTTCGGCGGAAGTTGCCGCTGCTGCCGCATCGGCGGCCTGCACCGCAGCGGCCGCCGGCAGGAATTCGGCTGACCCGGTTTCGACCGGCATGGGTTCGGCCGGCATGGCTTCGGCCGGCCGGCTTTCTTCCGCCAGGCGCACAGGCGCCGCCGGCGCGACGGCTTCCGCCTTCTCGGCAGGAGCCGTGACGGCGGAGACATCGGCGGCCTGCTCCACGACGGGTGTCGCGTCGTTGGCCGCGCTGCGCTGCGGATCGGCCATGAAGGCCTTGCCCAGTTGCAGCCCCGCCAGCGCCAGCATGATCGCGGCCGCCGCCATCAGGATCGGCTTGCGTCGCGCCTTGAGCAGGTCTCCGAAGCGCAGCGCCTTGACCGGGCCGGAGACCGTGGACTGCTTCTTCAGCATTTCGGCTTCGGCGGCGGCGGCCTGCGCCGCCCGGCGCGCGGCCGCGATGAAGTCCGCCTTCGAGGCGTCCCCTTCCCCCTGCCGCGCCGATGGGCCCCGCTCGTCGCGCACGCGCTTCATGATCGCATTGAGGTCCGGCGCGCCCGAGCCGGGCTCCAGCGGGCGGTTGATGAACTTGGGTTCCAGCGGCTGGTCGAGATCGACCGCCGGCACGTCGAGCGCCGGTTCTGCCTGCTCGGGTTGCGGCTGCGATGCGGCCTTGCGGCCAAGGCTGCGCGCGAGCCCCCCCAGGAAACTCTTGCGGCCCGCCGGCTTTTCCTCGCCGGCCACAGTTTCCGCCCCCAGCGCCGCTGCGGCTGCAGCGGCGGCGGCCTCCGCGGGCGTGCGCTGGGCGCGCGCAACTGCCGCGCTCCGGCCATGGCCGGGCGCCGGCGTGAGCGGCAGCGGCTCGTCGAGGGCGATCGTCGGGGCGTCGGCCACGCTGATCTTGACCGGGCGAGCCTCAGGTCCGGCCGCAGGCGCCTGCGTGGTGCCTTCGAGCGAGCCGAGCCGGTCGACGATCTTCAGCAGCGTATCGTGGATCGCCTCGAAAGTGCGGGCGTTGCGCTCGTCGGAGCGGCGCGTCAGCGCCTCCAGCGTCTTGAGGTCCTGTGCCAGGCCGGCGACGGCCGGCGCATCCGCACTGGCGGGGCCGAGCGAGCGCACGGCGCTCTCGGCCGCCTGTTGCGCCGCCTCAAGGATGGAATCGCGATTTCCGGCCAGCGATTGCTCGATGCGCTCGATGCGCGGCGCGATGTCCTCGAATTCGGGCAGCGGCGCGCCGGGCCGGGAAAGATGTTCCGACAGGCCGGCCACCTGCGCCTCCAGGCTGCGGATCAGGTCCGGATCGATGCCTGCGACCTGCGCGGCGGACGTATCGAGCCGGTGCGAGATGTCGTCCAGCCGGCTTTCCAGGCCGCGCAGCGCCGCCTCTGCGGCCGGGTCGGAAGCGCGCATGTCGAGGCTCTGCGCCAGTGCGCTGAAACGGGCGTCGATCGCCTCCATGATGCCGATGCTGTCGAAGGTGGACGCCGGCGGGCGCCGGTCGAGCCGGTCGGCGACCTCGTCCAGGCGCTGCTCGAGGTCGCGGAACAACAAGTGGCTCTGTTCGAGCGCATCGCCCTGGCGGCGTTCGATCATGCCGGACAGCACGTCGAAGCGCTGTTCCAGTTCCTGCATTAGCCGGTCGGTGTCGGGCAAGGCCGGCGCGCGGTCGATGCGATCGGCAATCAGTTCGATCTGGCGACCGAGCCGCTCGATGGCCTGTTCCGGCAGGTCTGCACGGCCGGCGAGTTCGTCGACCCGGCGCGACAGGAGGTCGAGGTGGTCCAGCATCCGCTCGGCGGGACGGTCCTGCGCAACCTCCTCGATCTGGCGGGCCAGGTCATCCATGCGCTGCTCGATGCGCTCGAACGAGGCCGGATCAAGGGCGCTGGCCTGCGCGGCGACCGTGGAAGCCACGATGGCACGGGAGATTTCGTCCAGCCGCTCGTCGATCAGGGCGAAGGTGTCGCCGGCATGACCGCCCTGGTTGGCGAAATGGTCCACGGCGCCCGCCAGCGTGCGCACCTTCTCTTCCAGCGAGCGCAGCGAAAGCGATTCGGGCAGGTTGTTGACGGCCTCGCCGATCTGCTCCAGCCGCTGGGTCAGCACCGCCAGCGCCCGATCGTCGCCATGGTGGCCGGCATTCTCGCCGAAACGGGTCTCGAAGGCGCTCCAGCGGCGGTCGAAGTCATCCCAGCGCCGATCCACGGCGCGCACGCTCTCCTCGCGGGCCAGCGAATCGAGCGCGGAGCGCACCTGCTCCAGTTCCAGCCGCAGCAGCTTCACGCCTTTGTCGTCGCTCTTTTCGGCCAGTTCCTGGATGGCGCCGGAAAGCCGTTCGAACTCCATGCCGAGCGCGGCGCTGTCGCGCGCGGAAGGCGCGCTGCGGGAGGCTCGGTCGATGTCGCGGCGCAACGTCTCGAATTCGCGGTGCAGGTCCGCGGTCATCTGGTGGCGCAGTTCCTCGCGCAGGCCACGCAGTTCGCCGGCGATCCTGCCGACCATGGCCACGCCGTCCTCCTGGCCGCGCAGACGCTCGATATCGCGGGCGAGCGACTGGTAGCTCTGCTCGAAGGAAGAAGCGGCTTCGCGCGGGGGCCGCGCTGCGTAGGCAGGCTCGCGCTGCGCGCGCGGGGCCTCGACCGGCCGCTGCTGCCGATAGGGGTCGACGCGGGGATAGCGCGGATCGGCGGATGCGGATGCCTCCCGAAAGGTACGGCCCGTGGCCTCCTCGCGGCTCTGCTCCAGCCGCTGTTCCAGCGTCTCCAGCGAGCGGTTGAGTTGCTCCAGCGTGGTGTGTGGCCTGCGCTGCCTGCCGGCGTTGAGAGTGTCGAGATAGGACCGCTTGTTCATCGAGACGCCCGTCCCCAAAATGACCGGCCTGCGCCGGCTTCCCGTCAAAATCCGCGCCGGACGCGAAGGCGGCCCTGCGGCATGCAGCGGCGGAAGACACGCTTCCCGGGCTTTCGCCCGCGCTCCGACAAACCGTGAGAAATTCGTTACAGGATCAACACGGGAAACCGACAGGCGCACCATTCACCCATCATGGTAAACAACGCGTTAACCAACCTTAATCGCGTGCAACCATTGCGGGCGGAAACGGTTTTCAGGAACCGGCCTTGCCCAACGGCAGGCGCCCCTGTATATCGTTTACGTAAACGTAAGATAATGCCGCCGCGCAGGGCTGCTCCGCTTACCCGTATCGAACAAAGCAGGAAGCGGCCGAAGCCTCATAGGAGGCTGGCACTGCCGCGCCGCAGCACCCGGATGATGAGCATGACGACGACCGTGACCGCCGCTGAAACCGCAGCCGCCCCGACGAACCTGCCACAAGGAGCCGATGGAGAGTTTCTCCGCATCGGCGAGATGGCCCGGACCTTCGGGGTGACGCTGCGCGCCCTGCGCTTCTATGAGGACAAGGGCCTGCTCCAGCCGCAACGCGACGGCACCACCCGCCTCTACACGCGCAGCGACCGCGTGCGGCTCAAGCTGATCCTGCTCGGCCGCAAGGTTGGTTTTTCGCTGCGCGAGGTCAAGCAGATGATGGATCTCTACGATCCCACCGGCGCCAACACCCGCCAGCTCAGGCTGGCCCTGGAGAAATCCGAGAAGCAGCTCCTCCGGCTGCAGAAGCAGCGCGCTCTGGTCGATGACGCCATCGCGGAATTGGAGCGCGCCATGGCGGCGGTCCGCATCAAGCTGGCCGAACACATGCCGGCGGCCAGGGCCTGACGGCGGATCGCCCGCTCAGGCCCTGGCGAAGACCTTGCTGCCGCCGATCCATACGGCGCTGACGTCCAGCCCCTCGGACAACGCCACCATGTCCGCGGCCATGCCGGCGGCAAGCCGGCCGCGCCGATGCCCCTGCCCCGCCGCATCGGCCGGATAGAGGCTGGCCATGCGCAGCGCCTCGGCCAGGTCGAGGCCGACGACGCGGTGCATGAAGCGCACGGCCGAAATCATGTCGAGATCGGCGCCGGCCAGCGTGCCGTCGGCCAGCCGCAGGCTGCCGTCCTTGCGGTAGACGGTGCGGCCGTTCAGCGTGAACGAGGTCATGTCCGTGCCGATCGTGGCCATGGCGTCGGTGACCAGGAAGATGTGGCCCGGCCCCCGCTTGGCGCGCAAAGCGGTCGCCATCGTGGCCGAATGGACGTGAATGCCGTCGGCGATCAGCCCCGCCGAGAAGCCGCCGCCGTCGATTGCCGCGCCGGCAAGGCCCGGCTCGCGGTTGCCGATCTGGCTCATGGCATTAAAGAGATGCGTCGCCATGGTGGCGCCCGCCCCTGCATAGGCCATCGCGACGTCATAGCCGGCATCGGAATGGCCGAGGCTGACGATCACGCCCGCCCCGGCCAGCGCCGTGACGCGCCAGGCCTCCACCGATTCCGGCGCCAGGGTGGTCAGCAGCACCGGCATTTTCGTCCTGGCGGCCACGAGCCCCGCCTGGTCGGCGTCGGTCATCGGCCGGATCAGCTTCGGGTCGTGCGCGCCCTTGCGGGCGAGCGACAGATGCGGCCCTTCCAGATGCAGCCCGAGGAAGCCCGGCACTTCGGCTGCGGCCGCTTCCTCGCCGGCGGCGACCGCGGCCTCGGTGATCTGCGGCGTATCGGTGATCAGCGTCGGCAGCAGTGCGGTGGTGCCATAGCGCGCATGCGCGGCGCAGATGGTGCGGATCGCTTCCACCGACGGCGCGTCGTTCAGCATCACGCCGCCGCCGCCATTGACCTGGAGGTCGATGAAGCCCGGCACCAGCATGCCGCCGCCCAGGTTGACCGTCTGCGCAGCGGCCGGAACGTCGGCGCGCGCGACGATGGCTTCGATCAGCCCGCCGTCCACCACCACGGCCGCGTCGTCATGCCAGCGGTCGCCGTCGAAGATGCGGGCGCCGGTGAGGGTCTGGCGCGTGCTCATAGCGTCTCCGTCACCTTCTTCAGGTTGGGGGGCGCATCGGGGTCCACGCCGCGCCGGCGCGCGAACGCCTCCACGAAGGCGTAGAAGGACACGACAAGCGCCAGCGGGTCGGTGAGCGGATGGCCGGTTTCCGCATGCGGCAGGCTGCGGGCAGCCTTGACCAGCGCCGAAGTGGCGAAGGCGGCCGCGCCCTTGCCGGCCAGGCTGTCGGCGGCGGCGGCGAGCGACGGCTCGGCGGCATCGCGCGCGGCCAGCGCCAGCACCGGGAAGCCAGGCCCCACCATGGCCATCGGCCCATGCATGACCTCCGCCCCGCTATAGGCCTCGGCATGATAGGCGCAGGTTTCCTTGAGCTTCAGCGCCGCCTCGGAAGCAATGGCGAGCGACGGCCCCCGGCCAAGTATGAACATGGAGCCATGACCCTCCAGCGCGCCCGCCAGGCCCATCCAGTCGCAGGCAATGGCCTCGCGGAATTTTTCGGGCAATCCGCGCAGCGCCGAAAGCAGGCCCTCGTCGCCCGTGCAATGCGCCATCAGCGCCAGGCCGGCCACAGCCGAATTGACGAAGCTCTTGGTGGCGGCGACGCTGCGCTCCGGCCCGGCCATAATGTCGATGGCGTAGTCGGATGCCAGCGCCAGCGGCGAGCCGGCGGTGTTGGTCAGCGCCACCGTCAGCGCGCCGCGGCGGCGGGCGCTTTCGACCATGGCCACGATGTCGGGGCTCTTGCCCGATTGCGAGATCGCCAGGCAGGCCGAGCCGTCCAGCCGCAGCCGGGCGCCATAGATGGAAGCGACGGAAGGGCCGACCGAGGCGACGGCCAGCCCGGCGGTCAGTTCCACCGCATATTTCATGAAGGTAGCGGCATGATCGGAGGAGCCGCGCGCCACCGTGACGACGAAATGCGGGTCGCGGGCATTGATGCCGCGCCCTGCCTCGACGAGGGCCGGGCCGGAACGGTCGAGCAGGCGCGCCACCGCCTCCGGAATCTCCTCGATCTCGCGGCGCATATGGGTCTTCGTCATGCGCGACCTCCCGCGTCTCCATCGGCCAGGCCCAGGCGCAGTTCCGCCACGAAGTCGTAGGCATCGCCGCGATAGACCGAGCGGGTGAATTCGACCACCTTGCCGCTGGCCAGATAGGAAATGCGCTCGATGCGCAGGCTGGCGGAGCCCGGCGCCACGCCCAGCAGATGCGCATCAGTCTGGCCCAGATTTATGGCCGATATGCGTTGCACCGCACGAACCGGCCGGTTGGCGGTCCGTTGCAGCGCGGCATAGAGCGAGGCACCGATGCCGGCCGGGTCCGGCAGCACGCGGGCCGAGAGCGAGGCGCGCTCGATGGCCAGCGGCGTGTCGTCGGCGATGCGCAGGCGCTCCACCCGCGCCACCTGCTCGCCCGACCCGAGGCCCAGCACCATGATCTCTTCCGGCGAAGGCGCATAGAGGCCGCGCTCCAGCCATTGCGAGCGCACCGTCATGCCGCGGCGGGCCATGTCCTCCGTGAAGGAGGTGAGCTGCGACAGCGACTGTTCCACCCGCTCGGGGCGCGAGGCCACGAAGGTGCCGGAGCCGTGGCGCTGTACCAATATGCCGTCCTTGACCAGGTCCTGCACCGCCTTGCGCACGGTGACGCGCGATATGTCGGCCATCGCGGCGATGTCGCGCTCGGACGGCAGGGCGTCGCCCGGCCCGATCAGGCCGCTGCGCACCGCCTCCTCGATACCGCGGCGAAGCTGCAGATAAAGCGGCATGCCACCGCGCGGCGACTGCCGCAGCGTCGAAAAGATGGCGTCGGCGCCGTCGCTCATGTCGCCGCCCCCGCCGGCCCGCCGAAAATGCGGGCCGCCATGCGCACCGCCCCGCCCAGCGCATCGTCCAGCGGCAGCCTGACCAGCGCGCGATAGCCGGCCGAAAGGCGCGGCTCGTAGAGCTGCGCCAGCCCGCCAAGCAGGCACAGCGTGTCGCCTGCGCCGAGGCCGAGCACGCCGAGGGCCGCCTCCACGTCGGCCACGGCCCTGCCGATGATCCATGCGGCCACGGTATCGCCCGCTGCGGCATGTTCGAACACCTTGGGCGCAAAGCCGCCGAAATCGCCCGGCGTGGCCTTGGTGGTGAATTCGACCACGTCCTGAGGGTCGTTGCGGAACACGGCCAGCATCTCGGCCGTCAGCGGCGAGCCTTCGCGAATGCCGTCATAGGCCAGCAGCGTCTGCTCAAGCAGGTCGCGCCCGATGCGCGCGCCGCTGCCCTGGTCGCCCACCTGGAAGCCCCAGCCGCCGACGGCGCGCGAGGCGCCGCCCCGGCGCACCATATAGGCCGTGCCGGTGCCGAGGATGGCGATCGCCCCGTCGCCGGCGCCGACCGCCCCTTCCAGCGCGATCTCGGCATCGGTCTCGACGCGGCTTTCTGCGAAGGGCAGGATCGCTGCGAGCTGCTGGCGGTAAGTGCCGACATTGGCGCCCGCCAAGCCGAGCACGGCCGGCGTGCGCGACGCCAGCGCCGGGTCGAGGCCGGCGGCGAGGAACGCCTGCCGGGCCGCGTCCGCGATGTTGGCGCGCGCGCCGGTGAGGTCGGTGCGGATATTGGCCGCCCCGCTCCGGGCGCGGGCCAGCACGGTGCCGTCCGCCGCGGCCACAGCCGCCCGGCAACTGGTGCCGCCGCCATCTATGCCGAGCACGAATTCCACGCTTGGGGCCTCCTCGCGATTGATGATACCAATAAAATACCATTAGCCAAGGGATTAATTTCCCTTGCGGAAAAGTTAAGCTCTTTTCGTAGGTATTTTAAGGGCATACCGCCCCAATGGCAGCAAAACAGCACAAATTCCTTAACCACCCCGCCAATCCCCGTAGACAAGTGGTATTTTTTTGGTATCGTCATGAAAGCGGAGGAGACAGGATGGCGCAAAGGCGCGGCCAGAAGCAGCATCGCGACGCGGAGACAGCCGGGCAGCCGGCTTTCGTGGCCATTCCCCATTCCTTGCCGAAACCGCAGGCATCCGATACGCGGCCGCTCCCGCGCGAAGCGGAAGGGCAACAGCCCCCGCTCCGATCAGGACCGATGCCGACAAGGTCAACAGGGAGACTGAACATGAAAACGAAATTGCTGATTGCGCTTCTCATGGGCTCCAGCATGCTCGCCGGCGCCGCACGGGCCGACGACGTGACGCTGAACATCGAAAGCTGGCGCAACGACGACCTCGCCATCTGGCAGGAAAAGCTGATCCCCGCCTTCGAGGCCAAGAACCCGGGCATCAAGGTGACCTTCTCGCCCGCGGCACCGACCGAGTACGACGCCGCGCTGGGCGCCAAGCTGCAGGCCGGCTCGGCGGGCGACCTCATCACCTGCCGCCCCTTCGACAAGTCGCTGGAGCTTTACAACAAGGGCAACCTCGCCGACCTCACCACGCTGCAGGGCATGGAGAACTTCTCCGACGTGGCCAAGGCGGCCTGGACCACCGACGACGGCAAGGCCACCTTCTGCGTGCCGATGGCCTCCGTCATCCACGGCTTCATCTACAACAAGGACGCCTTCGACCAGCTCGGAATCAAGGCGCCGGAGACCCGCGACGAGTTCTTCGCAGCGCTCGACAAGATCAAGGAAGACGGCACCTACATTCCCATGGCCATGGGCACCAAGGACCTGTGGGAAGCCGCGACCATGGGCTACCAGAACATCGGCCCCAACTACTGGCACGGCGAGGAAGGCCGGCTGGCGCTCATCAAGGGCGAGCAGAAGCTGACCGACCCGCAGTGGGTGGCGCCGTTCGAGGAACTGGCCAAGTGGAAGCCCTATCTGGGCGACGGCTTCGAGGCGCAGACCTATCCCGACAGCCAGAACCTGTTCACCCTCGGGCGCGCGGCCATCTACCCGGCCGGTTCGTGGGAAATCTCGGTCTTCAACGCGCAGGCGCAGTTCAAGATGGGCGCCTTCCCGCCGCCGGTCGAGAAAGCGGGCGACACCTGCTACATCTCCGACCACAACGACATCGGCATAGGCCTCAACGCCAAGAGCAAGAACCCGGACGCGGCCAAGACATTCCTGACCTGGGTGGCCTCGCCCGAGTTCGCCGAGATCTATGCCAACGCGCTTCCCGGCTTCTTCAGCCTGAACTCCACGCCGGTGGAGATGAAGGACCCGCTGGCGCAGGAATTCGTCTCCTGGCGCAACAAGTGCAAGTCGACCATCCGCTCGACCTATCAAATCCTGTCGCGCGGCACGCCGAACCTGGAGAACGAGACCTGGGTGGAGTCGGCCAACGTCATCAACGGCACCGACACGCCCGAGCAGGCGGCCAAGAAGCTGCAGGACGGGCTGGATAGCTGGTACAAGCCGGCGAAGTGAGGTCATTCTCTTCCACCCCTTCCCACGTTGGAGGGGGGCGGGGAGAAAGCCGCGCTTGCGAGGTTTTTGACGCGGGGTGGAGGTCGGCCCTTTTGGAGTTGACCCCCACCCCGTCTCGCAAACTACACTGAAGCCCGCCTGCCTGCCCTTCCCGCAGGGTGGGAACAGGCACCGGCCGGCGCCGACACTCTGTATCCCGGCCAAAGCCAAGCCGACGGGAGCCGCGTCCATGACGGCAGAAGCAGCACCGAAACGACCGTTCCGCCGGCACATCGGCGTGTTCCTGGCGCCGGCGGTGATCGTCTACACGGCAGTGATGATCCTGCCGTTGTTCGGAACGCTGCAACTGGCGCTGTTCCGCAGCATCGGCAACGTGCAGAGCTTCGTCGGCTTCGACAATTTCCGCACGCTGTTCGGCGACCCGAACTGGTCGGCCGGCTTCTGGAACGCGCTGCGCAACAATGTCTGGTTCTTCATCATCCACATGCTGGTGCAGAACCCGATCGGCGTGATGCTGGCCGCGCTGCTTTCCAGCCCGCGCCTGCGGCTGGCCGCGTTCTACCGCACCGCCATCTTCGTGCCGACGGTGCTGTCCTTCGTCATCGTCGGCTTCAGCTGGAAGCTGATCCTGTCGCCGCTATGGGGAGTGGCGCCCAACCTGCTCGATCTGGTGGGCCTCAAAAGCCTGTTCACGCCCTGGCTCGGCAAGGAGGCCTATGCGCTTACCGCGCTCAGCCTGATCTCGGTATGGCAGTTCGTCGGCATCCCGATGATGCTGATCTATGCCGCGCTGCTTTCCATCCCCGACGAGGTGATCGAGGCGGCCGAATGCGACGGCATCACCGGCTGGGCGCAGTTCTGGAAGATCAAGCTGCCGCTGATCCTGCCCGCCATCGGCATCATCTCCATCCTCACCTTCGTGGGCAACTTCAACGCCTTCGACCTGATCTATACGGCACAAGGGGCACTGGCCGGGCCGAACTATTCCACCGACATCCTCGGCACCTTCCTCTACCGCGCCTTCTTCGGCTTCCAGCTCCAGGTGGGCGACCCCAACATGGGGGCTGCCATCGCCACCATGATGTTCCTCATCATCCTGGCGGGCGTCTGCGTCTACCTGTTCCTGATCCAGACGCGCCTGCGCCGCTACCAGTTCTGAGGAGTGCCGAGATGAGCCGCGCCACCCACTCCCTGCCACGCACGATAGGCGCGCACGCCATCCTCATCGCCTATACGGTGATCGCGCTGTTCCCGGTCATCCTGGTCATCGTCAATTCCTTCAAGTCGCGACAGGCCATCTTCCGCGAACCGCTGATGCCGCCGACGGCAAGCACCTTCGACCTGATCGGCTACGTCACCGTCATGAAGCAGGGCGATTTCCTGCTCTATTTCCAGAACAGCCTGATCGTCACCGTGGCCTCGCTGTTCTTCGTGCTGCTGTTCGGTGCCATGGCCGCCTTTGCGCTGGCCGAATACCGCTTCCGCGGCAACACGCTGATGGGCCTCTACCTCGCGCTCGGCATCATGATCCCGATCCGGCTGGCAACCGTGGCGATCCTGCAGCTCATGGTGGCCTCCGGCCTGGTCAACACGCTGACGGCGCTGGTGCTGGTCTACACCGCGCAAGGGCTGCCGCTGGCCATCTTCATCCTGGCCGAGTTCATGAAGGGCGTGTCCGACGACCTGAAGAATGCCGGGCGCATCGACGGGCTGTCGGAATATCGCATCTTCTTCCGCCTGGTGCTGCCATTGGTGCGGCCGGCCATGGCGACGGTGGCGGTCTTCACCATGATCCCGATCTGGAACGACCTTTGGTTCCCGCTGATCCTGGCTCCCTCGGAGAGCACCAAGACGGTGACGCTGGGCGCCCAGCTCTTCCTCGGCCAGTATGTCACCAACTGGAACGCGGTGCTGGCGGCGCTTTCGCTGGCCATCCTGCCGGTGCTCATCCTCTATGTCATCTTCTCGCGGCAACTGATCCGCGGCATCACCTCGGGAGCCGTCAAGTGAACACGCCCACCCCCATCCGCGTCGTCGTCGCGGGCCTCGGCAATATGGGCCGCAGCCATGCGCTGGCCTATGCGAGGAACCCCGGCTTCGAGATCGCGGCACTGGTCAACCGCTCGGACGTGGCGCTGCCGGCCGAGCTTGCCGGCCACCCGATCCGCCGCTCCTTCGAACAGGCGCTGGTCGACGAAAAGCCGGACGCGGTCGCCATTGCCACCTATTCCGACAGCCATGCCGACTATGCGGTGGCTGCGCTGGAGGCAGGCTGCCACGTCTTCGTGGAGAAGCCGCTGGCGACCACGGTGGCGGACGCGCAGCGTGTGGTGGACGCAGCCAGGGCCAATGGGAAGAAACTCGTGGTCGGCTACATTTTGCGCCACCACCCGTCCTGGATGCTGCTGATTTCCGAAGCCCGCAAGCTGGGCGGACCTTTCGTGTTCCGCATGAACCTCAACCAGCAATCCTCCGGCCATAGCTGGGAAACGCACAAGCAGCTCATGAAAACCACCTCGCCCATCGTCGACTGCGGCGTGCATTATCTCGACGTGATGTGCCAGATCACCGACGCGAAGCCAGTGGAGGTGCGCGGCATGGGCCTCAGGCTCACGGAAGAGATCGACCCCGCCATGTACAATTACGGCCATTTGCAGGTGCTGTTCGAGGACGGCTCGGTGGGCTGGTACGAGGCCGGCTGGGGGCCGATGATCTCCGAGACCGCCTTCTTCGTGAAGGACGTCATTTCTCCCAACGGCTGCGTGTCCATCGTCATGGCCGAAGGCGCGAAGTCCGACGACATCGACACCCACACGAAGACCTCGACCATCCGTCTGCATTCGGCCGCCATCGGGCCGGACGGCAGGTTCGCCAGGCCCGACGAACTGCTGTCGATGCAGGGCGAGCCCGGCCACCAGGAGCTTTGCGAGCTGGAGCAGGCCTTCTTCCTGCGCGCCATACGCGAGGATCTCGACCTTTCGCGCCACATGGACGACGCCGTGAAGTCGCTGGCCGTCTGCCTGGCCGCCGACGAAAGCGTGCGCACCGGCAAGGCAGTGCGGCTGTGAGGAAACGATTGCACCGCACAGCGATCGACGAAGCCAATATCGCAAATCCGGCCGTGTCAGCGGCACCGTACCGAACCGGAGGCATCCCGTGGGTTCGCTGAACATCGAGAACGTGACAAAATCCTTCGGTCAGGTGGAGGTGCTGAAGGGCATCGACCTCGAAGTCTCGGACGGCGAGTTCGTCGTCTTTGTCGGCCCGTCGGGCTGCGGCAAGTCCACGCTGCTGCGCGTCATCGCCGGGCTGGAGGACCCGACATCGGGCAAAGTGCTGATCGACGGCACGAACGTCACCTCGACCCCGCCGGCAAAGCGCGGCATCGCCATGGTGTTCCAGACCTATGCGCTCTATCCGCATCTTTCCGTACGCGACAATATGGGGCTCGGCCTGAAGCAGGCCGGCACGCCGGCGGCCGAGATCGACAAGCGCATCGCCGCGGCGTCCGCCATGCTGTCGCTGGAGCCCTACCTCAAGCGGCGCCCGGCAGAACTTTCCGGCGGCCAGCGCCAGCGCGTGGCCATCGGCCGCGCCGTGGTGCGCGAGCCGAAACTGTTCCTGTTCGACGAACCGCTGTCGAACCTGGATGCAGCGCTGCGCGTCAACACGCGCCTGGAAATCGCCCAGCTCCATCGCCGGCTGAAGGCGACCATGGTCTATGTCACCCACGACCAGGTCGAGGCGATGACGCTGGCCGACAAGATCGTGGTGCTGAATGCCGGCAACATCGAGCAGGTCGGCGCACCGATGGAACTCTACAATTCACCGGCAAACGAATTCGTAGCCGGCTTCATCGGCTCGCCCAAGATGAACTTCATCGAAGGCGCGCGACTGGGCGAAAGCGTCAAGACGATAGGCGTGCGGCCCGAGCACATCTCGGTCGATGCGCACAAGGGCGACTGGAAAGGCACGGTGGTGCATGCCGAGCATCTGGGCGCCGACACCAACCTCTATCTCGACTGCGAAAAGGCCGGGCTCATCACGGTGCGCATTTTCGGCATCTACAATGCCGAGCCCGGCGCGGTGCTCTATGCCACGCCGCAGCCGGACAGGATCTACCGCTTCGACGCCGACGGACGCGCGCTCGGGTAGCGTCAGCCGACGAAGGCGCGCTCCACCACGAAGCTGGCGGGATTGGCCAGCGAACCCTCGACGAAGCCGAGGCTTTCGACCAGTTCCTTGACGTCCTTCAGCATCTGCATGGAGCCGCAGATCATCACCCGGTCGGTTTCCGGGTTCAGCGGATCGATGCCGAGGTCTGAATAGAACTTGCCCGAGCCGATCAGCGCGGTGATGCGGCCCATGCAGGGCGAGGTCTCGCGCGTGGTGGAATTGTAGAGCGTCACGCGGCCGGCCGCGAACTCGCCGATCAGCGGGTCCTGCGACAGCGACGCGACCAGTTCCTTGCCGTAGGCCAGTTCGGCCACGTCGCGGCAGGTATGGGTAAGGTAGGCGTGCTCGAACTTCTCGTAGGTATCGGGATCGCGCAGCAGGCTGGCGAAAGGCGCGATGCCGGTTCCCGTCGAGATCATGAACAGGCGCTTGGCGGGCGTCAGCGCGTCCAGCACCAGCGTGCCGGTCGGCTTGGGGCGCATCAGCACGGTGTCGCCCGGCTGGATCTTCTGCAGGTGCTGCGTCAGCGGGCCGTCGGGCACCTTGATGGAGAAGAACTCCAGTTCGTCGTCCCAGGCGGGGCTGGCTACGGAATAGGCGCGGAACACCGGCTTCTCGGCATTGGGCAGGCCGATCATGACGAATTCGCCGGAGCGGAAGCGCAGCGATTGCGGCCGCGTGATGCGGAAGGAAAACAGCCGGTCGGTATAGTGCTTCACCGAAACCACTGTCTCGGCATGGACATTGGCCGGAATCGGGAACGTCTGCGGGGCGACCGTGTTCTGTGCCGAAGCGGTGCTCATCAAGCCATCCTGTCCTGCTGCGGGACCGTCCCGCCGGTCCGTTCGATATGCTGCCGGGTGAACCTTTTTCGGCGAAGCGCCACCAAGCGACGTCAAGTCGCCGAATGACAAGTCTATTAGTGTAAAAGCGACATTTGCGTCAACGTTACCGGGGAAAACGCGGTTCCAAACTGAGCCAGATCAATAGGCGAAAATTTTCCGTCCGGCAGAGATGGCGGAAGATTTCGGCACAACCCTTCCCGGCAACCCGTTGAAACGACGCGACCCTTGCGGAAACCTCGAATGTGAACAACGGCCAGGCAGCGACAAAACCGGGCGCGGTGCCGGCGAAGCCAAGCCGTGCAGCAAAGCGCCGCGATAAACCACCCGCGCATCCGTTTTGCGCCCTGGAAAGGTTGACGCGCCGCGCCATCTGGTGAAGGTTCTGCCCCCCGGCCGGTTCGGCCGGCGAAAGACATGCACAGGAAAGAACTCATGGCCGAGGAAGCCCTGATCGTCATCGACATGCAGAACGACTTCTGCCCCGGCGGCGCGCTGGCGGTCGAAGGCGGCGACGAGATCGTGCCGCTGGTCAACGATCTGATCCGCCATGCCGACCATGTGGTGATGACGCAGGACTGGCATCCCACCGGCCATTCGAGCTTCGCCTCCAGCCATCCGGGCAAAAAGCCGTTCGAGCATGTGGACATGCCCTACGGCCCACAGACGCTGTGGCCGGACCATTGCATCCAGGCAAGCAAGGGCGCCGATTTCCACTCCGGCCTTGCCTGGAGCAAGGCCGAACTGGTCATCCGCAAGGGATTCCGGCCCGCGATCGACAGCTACTCTGCCTTTTTCGAGAACGATCACACCACGCCGACCGGGCTGGCAGGCTACCTGCGCGAGCGCGGCATCGGCGCGCTCACGCTGGTGGGGCTGGCCACAGATTTCTGCGTGGCCTATTCGGCGCTCGACGCGGTCGGCCAGGGCTTTTCGGTAACGGTGCGGCTCGACGCCTGCCGCGGCATCGACCTCGGCGGTTCGCTGGAAACCATGCTGCAACGCATGCGCGAGGCCGGCGTTACGCTGGCCTAGACCGATCGACGGCGTCCCGGACCGGGGACGCTCAGCCAGAAACGAAAACAATAGCGGAGGCGGAGCCGGACAGGCCGGCAGCGCTGAAGGAAGGAAGATGACCGTGGAGTTTGCAAGGAAAGTGATGGCGGGCGGCTGCGTTCTCGCCGGCGTCATGGCCGCCGGGCCGGCCTTCGCGGCGGCGGAGGCGCATGGCCTGCCGGGCGCTGCCATGTCGCTGTGGTGGGCGCTGCCCTTTGCCGGACTGCTGCTTTCCATCGCCACCGGCCCGTTGTTCTTCCATCATGTCTGGGAACATCACTATGGCAAGATCACCATTGGCTGGTCGGCGCTGGCGGTGCTGCCGCTTGTGGCCGCGTTCGGCTTCCCGCTGGCCACGGAAGCGGTGCTGCACGCCCTGCTGACCGAATACATGTCCTTCATCATCCTGCTGTTCGCGCTGTTCACCATTTCCGGCGGCATATTGGTGGCGGGCAACATCCACGGCACGCCGCTGACCAATGCCGCGCTGCTGCTGATCGGGGCAGTGCTGGCCTCCGTGGTCGGCACCACCGGCGCCTCCATGATCATGATCCGCCCGATGATCCGCGCCAACGACAACCGGCCGTTCAACGCCCATGTGGTGGTGTTCTTCATATTCCTGGTATCCAACATCGGCGGTTCGCTTACGCCGCTGGGCGACCCGCCGCTGTTCGTCGGCTTCCTGCGCGGCGTCGACTTCTTCTGGACCACCGTGCACATCCTGCCCGACACGCTGTTCGTCGGCGGCGTGGTGCTGACCGCCTTCCTGGCGCTCGACATTTTCCTGCACAAGCGCGAGGGCGGCGCACCGAAGATCAAGGACCCGACGCCGGATTCCAAGGTGCGCATCCGGGGCCTGCCCAACATTCCGCTGCTGGCCGGCGTGATCGGCGCCATCCTGGTCTCGGCGATCTGGAAGCCGGGGGTGACGTTCACGGTCGGTGGGGTGGAGCTTGAGCTGCAGAACCTGGTGCGCGACGGCGTCATCCTGCTGCTCGCCTTCGTATCCCTCGCCGTTTCGCGCAAGGAATACCGCGTCGCCAACGGCTTCAACTGGGGGCCGATCGCGGAGGTGGCGAAGCTGTTTGCCGGCATCTTCATATGCATCGTGCCGGTGGTGGCGATCCTGCGGGCAGGCATGGACGGCGCGCTGGCGCCGCTGGTGGCGTTGGTCTCGACGCCGTCGGGTGCCCCCAACGACCTCGCCTATTTCTGGCTGACCGGCATCCTGTCTTCCTTCCTCGACAATGCGCCGACCTATCTGGTGTTCTTCGAGATGGCCGGCGGCGACCCGCAGCACCTGATGACGGAGTACGCCACAACGCTCGCCGCGATCTCGGCGGGCGCGGTGTTCATGGGCGCCAACACCTATATCGGCAATGCGCCGAACTTCATGGTCTATGCCATCGCCAGGAACCAGGGCGTCAAGATGCCGGGCTTCTTCGGCTACATGATATGGTCGGGCATCGTGCTGATCCCCACCTTCATCGTGGCCAGCCTGCTCTTCTTCGGGTGAGGCGGCGCGAACGCTCGGCCGCTTTCATCTGTTCCAGCGCCTTCTCCCGCAAGGGGGAAGGCCAGAGCATCAGACTTTCACCAATTGCCTGACGCGGTCCTGCTCGCCGAAGATGCGCAGATAGCGCCTGATCTCGGCCGGGTCGCCGGTGGCCTTCTCCGGATTGTCGGACAGCTTGACCGCCGGCCGGCCGTCGGCCTCGGTGACCTTGCACACCAGAGATATGGCGTTCAGCCGGTCGGTGGGGGTAGGCGCGCAGCCCTCGAAATCGTTGGTGAGGTTGGTGCCCCAGCCGAAGGACATGCGCACCTTGCTTTCGAAATGCCGATAGGTCTCGATGATGGTGTCGACCTCCAGCCCGTCCGAGAAGATCAGGAGCTTCTTTCGCGGATCCTTGCCCATCTTGCGCCACCACGAAATGATCTTCTCGCCGCCTTCGATGGGCGGAGCGCTGTCGGGGCGGAAGCCGGTCCAGTCGGCCACCCAGTCGGGCGCGTCGCGCAGGAAGGAGGCGGTGCCGAAGGCGTCCGGCAGCACGATCAGCAGATTGCCGCCATAATAGCGCTGCCAGTCCTGCAGCACCTTGTAGGGCGCCTTCTTCAGTTCGCCCTCGCTGTCTGCCAGCGCCGCCAGCACCATGGGCAACTCGTGCGCATTGGTGCCCAGCGCCTCCAGGTCGGTGTCCATGGCCAGAAGCACGTTGGAGGTGCCGGTGAAGGCCTCGCCGATGCCCTCCTTGAGCGCCTCCACGCACCAGCGCTGCCACAGGAAGGAATGGCGGCGGCGAGTGCCGAAATCCGAGATCAGGATGCCCGGCAGCTTCTTCAGCCGCTCGGTCTTGTCCCACATCTTGGCCTTGGCGCGGGCATAGAGCACGTCCAGGGCAAAGGGCCCGAAAGCCTTCATGGCCGAGCGCGAACGCATTTCGTTGATGATGGAAAGCGCCGGGATCTCCCACATGGTGGTGTACATCCACGGACCTGCGAAAGTCAGCTCATACTGGCCGTCGCGCTTCTCCAGTTCGTATTCGGGCAGGCGGAAATCCTCCAGCCAGGCAAGGAACTCCGGCTCGAATATCTGCTTGCGTCCATAGAAATTGTTGCCGCCCAGCCAGATCATCTCCTTCTTGGAGAGGCGCAGCGTGCGGGCATGGTCGAGCTGCTCGCGCAGTTCGCCCTCGTCGATCTCGTCGGCCAGGCGCACCGAGGTGGTGCGGTTGATCAGCGAGAAGGTGGCGTCGACCTTCGGATACATGCCCCAGATCATCTGGAGCATCAGAAGCTTGTAGAAATCCGTGTCGAGCAGGGAGCGGACGATGGGGTCCAGCTTCCAGGTGTGATTGTAGACGCGCCGGGCGATGTCCGTTCTTGCCATGACCGTGCTTTACTGCTTGTGCCGTTGCCGCGTGCCCTCTTAGCATCCAATCGCACACGACGTCGCCCGCTTTGCGGTGGGCCAGCGAAAAGAGTGCCGGGCGGCGATGATGCGCCGGTTCAGGCGGCGCCGGCCGACCGGGAAGGTTTCGCCCGGCCCCTGGTACGGCCGTGGCCGGCCATGAAATCGACGATGCGCGGTACGATCTGGGCGCGGAAGCGCGAGCCGTTGAAGACGCCATAATGGCCGACGGCCGGCTGCACGTAATGCGCCTTCCTGTCCGCCGGGATGCCGGAGCACAGGCCTTGCGCGGCCTCGGTCTGGCCGAGGCCGGAAATGTCGTCGTTCTCGCCCTCCACCGTGAACAGAGCCGTGTTGCGGATCGCGGCCGGATCGACCAGGGTGCCGCGATGCTTCATCCTGCCCTGCGGAAGATCGTGTCGGATGAAGACGGTCTCCACCGTCTGGAGGTAGAACTCCGCGGTGAGATCCATCACTGCCAGATATTCGTCGTAGAACTCGCGGTGCTTCTCGGCGCCGTCGCCGTCATGCTTCACCAGATGCATGAAGAAGTCCTTGTGGGCGATGATGTGCCGGTCGAGGTTCATGCTCATGAAGCCGGAAAGCTGCAAGAAGCCCGGATAGACGTCGCGGCCGAAGCCCGGCGCCGGCCAGGGCGCCTGCATGATGACGTTGTCGCGGAACCAGCCGATGTCCTTCTCCTCGGCCAGGAGGTTGACGGCGGTGGGGTTGCGGCGCGTATCGATCGGGCCGCCCATCAGCGTCATGGTGGCGGGCGCCAGCGCATCGCCGCGCGCCTCCATCAGCGCGACGGCCGCAAGAACGGGCACGGAAGGCTGGCACACGGCCATGACATGCGTATCCGGCCCCAGGGCGTGCAGCATGTCGATGACGTAGTCGATATAGTCGTCCAGGTCGAAGCGGCCCTCAGACAGCGGCACCATGCGCGCGTCCGTCCAGTCGGTGATGTGGACCTCGGCATGGGGCAGCATGGCCTCCACCGTGCCGCGCAGCAGCGTGGCGTAGTGACCCGACATGGGCGCCACGATCAGAAGCTTGGGATCGGAGCGCCGCCCGGCAGGGACGGCGCGCTCGAAATGGATCAGGTTGCAGAAGGGCCGTGACCAGACGATCCTTTCCTGCACGGGCACGCTGCGGCCTTCCACCACCGTCTCATGCAGCCCGAAGGCCGGCTTGCCGTAGCGGCGCGTGGTGCGCTCGAACAACTCGGCCATCGCCGCAACCGAACGGCCCCAGGTGGTGTGGGACAACGGATTGAGCGGATTGGAATAGAGCATGCGCACCGCGTCCGCGTAGGCGCGGGCCGGCTGCAACGCAGCGTGGTTCATTTCATAGAATTGGTAGAACATCGAGGAACCTCGCTGCTGCCTGACCCAAAAGGTCGACGGAGCCGCGCCGAGCCTTCAATATCCTGCAACGAAGTTATCAAGAAATTGTTGCGGCGCAATAGTTCATGCGGGGTGAGGTAGGTGGGATTTCAGGCCAATTCAACCGGAATTCGGCCGCTGGCGGCCGGATTCGGGGTCAAATCCTCCCGGCCCCGGCTACATGTTCCTCTCCCGGGGCCCGGCTTTCCGACTCAGGCAGGCGCGGAGCCGGCGGCCGCCTACTGCTTTTCGGCCGTCGCCAGCCCTTCGAACTCGGGCAGCCAGTGCAGCGCCGAACGGTGCCAGATCTGCCTGTGCGGCACCAGTTCCTGCCGCTGCCGGACCGTGCCGGTTCGGATGACGTAGACCTTGGGGCCGTCGCCGACCGAGGTGGAATAAAGGTGGGAGCCGCATTCGGGGCAGAAGGCCTGCGCGCGTGCGGCGCCGCTGTCGCCGGTCCTGACATAGATCTTCGGCGTGCCCGACATCTCGAACGCGTCTTCCGGGGCAGGCACCGACACGCGGAAGGCGGTGCCGGTAAGCTGCTGGCAATCGACGCAATGGCAGATCGAGGTCTTTTGCGGGTTGACCTCCGCCCGATAGGTGATGGCGCCGCAATGGCACCCGCCGTCTATGCGCATCTTCGTTACTCCCTTACCGAGGAACCGGCGCCAGTTTCCCACCGGATGCGACGCTTGTGAACCGTATTGTGTATTGAAGCCGCGCAAATCTCTTGCTTCAATCCGCGCCTCAGTCACCGGAGGACACCAGCATGGCCAAGGGGCAGATGAAAGCGGCGAAGGAACCGCGCAAGCCGAAGAAGGATGCCAAGAAACCCTCCGCGCCAGCCGTCAAGACGGCGCCGGTGCAGGCAACGCGAATCAAGGAAAAATAACAGGCAGCGCGCGAACCGGAGCGTCTTTTCCCGTCATCGTGCTCCGCGGCGACGGCCAGCGGCTATTGACCCGTAGGCGCGAAATTCCTACGGGTCGGGCGAGGACGACCTCGCATCGATTGCAACCCGGCCGGGACGACCCTGCCAACACAGGAGCGTCCCATGCCATGGATTTTGCTGTTCTTTGCCGGCCTTTTCGAGATCGGCTGGGCCATCGGCCTGAAATATACCGAAGGTTTTTCCAAGCCGCTGCCGACCACGTTGACGGTTCTGTCCATGGTCATCAGCATGGGCATGCTCGGGCTGGCGCTGAAGACGCTGCCGGTCGGCACCGCCTATGCGGTGTGGACCGGCATCGGCACCGTGGGCACGGCCTTGCTCGGCATCTGGCTGCTCGGCGAACCGGCGACCGCGATACGGCTCGCCTGCATCGCGCTGATCGTGTCCGGCATCATCGGGCTGAAATTGGTGGCGTGAAGGCGCGGGCGGTCGGCCTTTTTGCCTCAACGACGAAAGGGCCGCCCGCGAGGGCGGCCTGCCTGGGCAAGCCAGGCGCCAAATCCTGCCCGAGCAGCAAGCTCAGCGAGCGGTGAAGCCAGGAGGTGTGCGGCCGACACGCGACTTGCGGGCGGCGTAGCGGGCGTCGCGCTTGGCCTTGCGGGCGGCTTCATCGGCCAGCAGGCGGCTGATGCGCTCGTTTTCCTCGGCCTCGCGAATCTTGGCCTCTTCGGCAGCCTTGGTTTCCGCTTCCAGACGTGCGGCCGCTTCCGCGGCCTCGCGCACGGCCCGCTCGGCCGCTTCGCGCGCCAGCTTTTCCTGCCTCAGCCGCTGCTTTTCCGCCTCGCGCACGGCGCGGGCTTCCAGGATGGCCTTGCGTTCGGCCTGCCGCGCCAGGACCTGCGGGTCGTCTGCTGCCGGCCTTGCCTTGAAGCGCTCCAGGAGCGCCTTCTTCGCCTCGTTGGCGGCGTTGCGCCGCTCGAAGATGTCCTTTTCCCTATAGATAGCCAATTCCAGTTCCCTGAAGTCAATTTGCGTCGTTTACATACGCGCGAAAACCAGGAGTTCAAGCGCCAAAACGGTATGCCAGCCATGAAAATCCGGCTTGTTGCACTGCGAAGACACCTTTGGCCTCGAAATTCTGCATGCACCGTTCACCATCCGCGCCACTGGCGCAGGCAGTTACGAATGGTTACTTGAACCGCACCCGCAATCAGGAAGCGCTTCCATGGAACTCGGCCTCTACACTTTCGGCGACGTCAGCCCCGAACCGGGCCCCGGCGCCATCGGCCCGCACGAGCGGCTGCGCAACCTGATCGAAGAGATCGAACTGGCCGACCAGGTCGGGCTCGACGTGTTCGGTCTCGGCGAGCATCACCGACCCGACTATGCCTCGTCCGCGCCCGCGGTGGTGCTGGCGGCGGCGGCCGAGCGCACCAGGCGCATCAAGCTGACCAGCGCCGTCACCGTGCTTTCCTCCGACGATCCCGTGCGCGTCTTCCAGCAATTCGCCACGCTGGACCTGTTGTCCTCCGGCCGGGCCGAAATCATGGCGGGGCGCGGCTCCTTCATCGAGTCCTTCCCGCTGTTCGGCTACAATCTGGAAGATTACGACGAGCTGTTCGCCGAGAAGCTCGACCTTCTTCTGGCGATCCGCGACAATGTCGAGGTGACGTGGTCGGGGCGGCTGCGTGCGCCGATCAACGGCCGCGGCGTCTATCCGCGCCCCTTCCGGGATAGGCTGCCGATCTGGATCGCCATCGGCGGCACGCCGCAATCGGCGGCGCGCGCGGGCGCACTCGGCCTGCCACTGGCACTGGCAATCATCGGCGGCGAGCCGGCGCGCTTCGCACCGCTGTTTGGCCTGTATCGGGAAGCCGCACGCCGCGCCGGCCAGAATCCGGCCGGCCTTGCCACCAGCCTCAACGTACATGGTTTCGTCGGCGAGACTGCCGAGCAGGCGGCCGACGACTTTTACGGACCGCAGGCCGAAGTGATGAACCGCATCGGCCGCGAGCGCGGCTGGGGCCCGACCAGCCGGGCGCATTTCGACCAGGCGCGTGGTCCGCAGGGGGCGCTGTTCGTCGGCAATCCGGAGCAGGTGGCGGAAAAGATCGTCGCCCAGCACAGGCTGTTCGGCAACGACCGCTTCCTGCTGCAGATGGCCATCGGCATCGTGCCGCACGCCAGGATCATGAAGGCGATCGAGCTTTACGGCACCAGGGTGGCTCCGCTGGTGCGCAAGGAGCTTGCCGCTGCGCGACCCGCCGAGCCCGCGGCCCCGTAGGCCCGCAAGCGGGGCCTCGTCAGGGCGCGGCCGCCGGAGGCCGAGCAGCCGGCGCGACGCCGTGGTCGCCGCCCTCGCCCTCTGGCTCCCTGAGCCTGAACCAGGCGACGTAGAGCGCGGGCAGGAACAGCAGCGTGATCGCCGTGCCAGCGATGATGCCGCCCATCATGGCATAGGCCATCGGCCCCCAGAACACTTCGCGCGCGATCGGGATCAGCGCCAGCGAGGCGGCTGCCGCGGTGAGCGCGATGGGCCGCATGCGGTGCTCGGACGCCTCGATCACCGCCGTCCAGCGGTCGGCTCCGTCGCGCACATGGTCCTCGATCTGCACGATGAGGATGACCGAGTTGCGGATCAGGATGCCGATCAGCGCCAGCACTCCCAGAATGGCGACGAAGCCGAGCGGAGCGCCCGACGGCAGCAGCGCGGCCACCACGCCGATGAGCCCCAGCGGCGCCACCGCCACCACCAGGAACAGGCGCTGGAAGCTCTGGAGCTGGACCATGAGGATGGTTGCCATGACGAACAGCATCAGCGGCACCACGGCCGCGATCGGCCCCTGGCTCTTGGCGCTCTCCTCCGCCGAGCCGGCGGTGGCCACCGCATAGCCCGGCGGCAGGGTGGCCGCGAAGGCGTCGACCGAAGGCTTCAACTCGCGCACCACCGGGTCGGGCAGCGTGTCGCCCACCAGCCCCGCCCGCACGGTGATGGTGGGAATGCGGCCACGCCGCCACACCACGGGCTGCTCCAGCGCGTAGTCGAAATTGGCTACCGCCGCGAGCGGGATGGATTCGCCCGTGGGGGTGGGAAGCTGCATGTTCTTCAGCGTTTCGATGGAACCGCGCTCGGCCTCGCCGGAGCGCACCACGACATTGACCAGATAGGTGGCATCGCGCACCTGGGTGATGGTGACGCCCCCGACCACGCTGTTGAGCGCAGAGGCGATGTCCTGCGAGGTGATGCCGAGCTGGCGCGCCTTGTCCTGCAGGACATCGACCTTGAGCACGCGCGCCGGCTCGTTCCAGTCGAAGGTCGGGGCGTTGACCTTCGGATTCGCGGCGACGACGCCGGCCAGGCGCTGGGCAATGGTGCGCAGCGTCTGGATATCCGGCCCGCTGACCCGGTATTGCAACGGCCGCCCGACCGGCGGCCCCAGTTCCAGCGTCTTGACGAAGGTGTCGGTGCCGACGAACTGCTCGCGCAGGACCTTGCCGATCTGCGCCTTGACGCGATCGCGCGCCTCCACGTCCTTGGTGACGATGACCGTCTGGCCGAAATAGGGATTGGCCGCCTGCACGTCCAACGTCAGAACGAAGCGCACCGCGCCCTGGCCGATATAGGAACTCCAGTGATCGATATCGGGATTGCCGGCCAGCGTGCGCTCGAAGCGCTCCATCTGCTCCCTGGTCTCGGCGATCGAACTGTTCTGGGGCAGGTTCCAGTCCACGATCAGCTCCGGCCGGTCGGAAGACGGGAAGAACTGCTGCTGCACCAGCGTGATGCCGGCGAGCGACAGCAGGAACACCGCGACGGTCGTGCCGATGGTCAGCCAGCGCCGGCGTACCGCGCCCACGAGCACGCGACGGAACAGCGCGGTGAAGCGCCCGGGCCGGTCGTGGTGGGCCTGCATGGTCGCCGGCAGGAAGGTGACGCCGAGCAGCGGCGCAAACAGCACCGCCACGATCCACGACACGACGAGCGAGACGGCGATGACCACGAACAGCGTGAAGGTGTATTCGCCGGCCTGGCTGGAATTGAGGCCGATGGGGATGAAGCCGGCCACCGTCACCAGCGTGCCCGTCAGCATGGGAAAGGCGGTCGAGGTGTAGACATAGGTGGCCGCCTTGCGCAGCGGGTCTCCCGCCTCCAGCCGGGCCACCATCATCTCCACCGCGATCATGGCGTCGTCCACCAGCAGACCGAGCGCAATGATGAGCGCGCCGAGGGAAACGCGCTGCAGCGAGATGCCGAGATATTCCATCACCACGAAGGTTATGGCCAGCACCAGCGGGATCGACAGCGCCACCACGAAGCCGGCGCGCAGGCCGAGGCTGATGAAGGAGACGGCCAGTACGATGGCGACCGCCTCGAACAGCGCGCGCGTGAAGCCGGAGACCGCCTCCTTCACGATGACCGGCTGGTCGGCCACCTTGTGCACGCCCACCCCCACCGGCAGGTTGGCCGTCACCGCGTTCATCTTCGCGTCGAGCGCGGCGCCGAACTCCAGCAGGTTGGCATTCGGCTTCATGCCTATGGCAAGGCCGATGGCGTCCTGTCCGTCGAAGCGGAACAGCGAAGTGGGCGGGTTGACGTAGCCGCGCCTGATGGTGGCGACGTCGCTGAGCCGGAAGAAGCGGTCGTTGATGCGCAGATTGATGGCGCGCAGGCTGTCTTCGGAAGTGAACTGGCCGGTGACACGCACCGAGATGCGCTCCGGCCCCGACTGGATCACGCCGGAGGGCGCGATGGCGTTCTGCGCCTGGAGGCTGGCCACGATGGCCTGCTCGTTGATGCCCAGCGCCGCGATCTGGCGGGTGGAGAATTCGAGGTAGATGGCCTCGTCCTGCGCGCCGACGAGGTCCACCTTGCCGGCGTTCGGCACCGTCAGCACCTGCGTGCGCACATATTCCACATAGTCGCGTAGCTGGCGCAGGGTCAGGCCGTCGGCAGTGAAGGCATAGATGTTGCCGTAGACGTCGCCGAAACGGTCGTTGAAGAACGGGCCCTGCACCCCTTGGGGGAACTGATACCAGATGTCGCCGATCATGTTGCGCACCTGGAGCCAGGTGGGCGCCACGTCGCGCGCTTTGGTGTTGTCCTTCAGGTTGACGAAGACGATGGCGCGGCCGGCCGTGGTGATAGAGCGCGTGTAGTCGAGCGCGTCCAGTTCCTCCAGCTTCTTCTCGACGCGGTCGGTGACCTGGCGCACCGTCTCCTCCACCGAGGCGCCCGGCCAGTTCACCTGCACCAGCATGGTCTTGATGGTGAAGGAGGGATCTTCCTCGCGGCCGAGATTGAGGTAGGAAAAGACACCGGCCACGACGAAGACCAGCATGAAGTACCAGACCAGCGAGCGGTGCGACAGCGCCCAGTCGGAGAGGTTGAAGCCCTTCACTTCGCGCCTCCCCCGGGCAGCTTGACCTTCTGGCCTTCCTTCAGGCTGCGCACGCCGGCGGTGACGACCCGCATGCCCGCCTCCAGCCCGCCCGCGACGGTGAAGGTGCCCTCGTTGCGGGCCGCGACGTCGACGGTGCGCAGGGTCACGCTCGACGTCTGCGGATCGACGACCCAGACCTGGCTGGCGCCGTCCTTCTCCAGCAGCGCCGACAGCGGCAGCTCGATCGTCGCGGTCTGCGGCGTCGTGCGCGTCGCCGTCACGGTGGAACCCAGCCGGAAGGCGTCCGGCGGCTCGACCAGGGCCAGCCGCACCCGCCGCGTGCGCGTGGCGCTGTCGGCCTGCGGCGCAATTTCGCGCAGCCTGCCCCTCGCCTGCACCGACGGCAGCGATTGCAGCACCACTTCGAATTCGTCACCCTGCCTGAGGTCGCCCGTCAACTGGTCGGGAATGTCCACCACGGCCTCGCGGGCGTCGGAGCGGGCCACCGTCACCACGGTCTGGCCGGGAGAGACGGTCTGGCCGACCTCGGCCCCGACGGCGGTGACGATGCCGTCGAAATCGGAGAACAGGCGGGCATAGCCGAGCTGTTCCTCGGCTTTGGCAAGCGCTGCCCTGGCGCGCTCGACATTTGCGGCGGCCGCCTGACTGGCCTGGCGGGCGGCGTCGTAAACGGCCTGCGAGACATTGGCGGCGGCCAGGAGCTGGCGCTGCCGCTCCTCGCTGGCGGCGGCGTTGGAGGCCTGTGCCTCGGCGTTGGAAAGCTCCGCCCGCGCGCCCTGCACGGCAAGGTCGAGCGCGGTCGGGTCCAGTGCGGCGACGGTGACGCCGCGCTGCACGCGGTCGCCGACCTCGACGTCGCGCGAAACCACCCTGCCGAGCAGTCGGAAGGAGAGATTGGCGCTGAACTGCGGCTCCACCGTGCCGACGAAGCCCTGCATGCGGTTGGCCTGCGGCTCGACCAGGACCGACAGGACCGGCCGCACGGGCGCGGGCGGCTTTTCCGGCTCCGCCTGCGAGCAGGCCGCCAGCAGCGCCGCCGACAGAAGAATGCCTCCCCTCGCCGATCGCCTCATGGACTGGTCTCCGCGATCTCCACCGTCTCGCCGGGGATAAGCAACTGGCCGCCCGCAGTCACCACGCTCTGGCCGGGCTCGAGCCCCTCGTCGATGACGATGTTGCCGGATTCGTAGGCGAGCACCCCGACGGGCTGCACCGAAACCGCGCGGCTGGCGGGATCGACCACCCACACCGCCGGCCTGCCCTCGCTGGAAGTCAGCGCCTGCCACGGCAGGATGACGGCCTGCGCCGGGCGGGCACCGACCGTGCCGATCACGGCCGCGCCCAGCGGCATTTCCGCCGGCGTGCCGGGGATGGCCACCTTGACGCGGATGGAGCCGGAAGCCGGGTCGACCGCGGGGGAGACCTCGCGCACCTTGCCGGCCGCCTTGACCGCGGGGTCGGAAACCAGCGCGATCGTCACCGGCGGATCGGGCGGCGTCCTGACCACCAGCGTCTCCTGCACGTTGAACACGGCATCACGGTCGCCGTCCTCGGCGACGGTGAAGACGGTCTGCGCCGCCTGCACCACCTGGCCGGCTTCCACGGCGCGTGCGGTGATGACCCCGGGGGCGGCGGCCCGCAACTGCGTGAAGCCGAGGTTTTCCCTGGCATTGGCCAGCGCGCTCTGCGCCGCCTGCACGCCGCCCTGCGCCACCTTCAACCCCTGGTCGGCCTGGTCGTAGTCGCGCCGGGTGGTGAAGCCCTGCGCAAGCAGCGTCTTCTGCCGGTCGAAGGCGGCGGAGGCCTGGGTGAGCTGCGCCTGCGCGGCGTCGAGATCGGCCTGGGCCGAGCGCAGGTCGGATTCCTGTTCCTGCGGATCGATGCGGGCCAGCACGTCGCCCGTCTCGACATGCTGGCCGACGTCCACCAGCCGCTCGGCGACGCGGCCGCCGACGCGGAAGGCGAGGTTGTTCAGCGTGCGGGCCGCGATGACGCCGGTGAGCGAGGTTCTCGGCGCGTATACAGAAATCTCGACCTTGGCGACGGTCACCAGCACCGGCTGCCGGGCAGCCGCCGCCTCCTGCTTCTGGCAGCCGGCCAGCAGCGCCAGCGCCGCAGCGCCGAAGCAGGCAGCGCCGGCACGACGGAAAAACGCGTTCGGGAAAGGACGGGAAGCGGGTTTCGACGGCACTGATGGTCGCACTTTACCTGACCTGCTCGCTTTCCTCCGCATCGCCCCCTGCCTCCGCAATTTCCTCGAACAAGGCGAAACAGACGGGACTCAGGATACCGTCTCGCGCAAAAATTGAAACCGGCTTTTGCAGAGACGACAGGCCCAACCGTCTTGCCGCAGTGACGGCTTGAGCATTGCGCGAAATCGCGCGACAACCAACCGAAGGCCGCCGGAAACTGGGCAGGCAGGCCGGAGGAGAAGCACCGTGAAGAATTCCGCCATTTCCGAGCGCAAGAACCATGCGATCTCGCGCGGCGTCGGCATGACGACGCAGATCTACGCCGACCGCGCCGAGAATTCCGAGATCTGGGACGTCGAAGGGCGCCGCTACATCGACTTCGCCGGCGGCATCGCCGTCGTCAACACCGGCCACCGCCACCCAAAGGTGATCGAGGCGGTTAAGGCCCAGCTCGACCGCTTCACCCACACCTGCCACCAGGTCGTGCCCTATGAGAACTACGTGCATCTGGCCGAGCGTTTGAACGCCATGCTGCCGGGCAGGTTCGAGAAGAAGACCATCTTCGCCACCACCGGCGCGGAAGCGGTCGAGAACGCCGTCAAGATCGCCCGCCACGCCACCGGCCGCCAGGCCGTCATCGCCTTCACCGGCGCCTTCCACGGCCGCACCTTCATGGGCATGGCGCTGACCGGCAAGGTGCAGCCCTACAAGGCCGGCTTCGGCGCCATGCCGGGCGACGTCTTCCATGCGCCGTTCCCGGTCGAGTTGCACGGCGTGTCGGTGGCCGACTCGCTGGCGGCACTGGACAAGCTGTTCAAGGCCGACGTCGATCCGGCCCGCGTGGCGGCCATCATCCTGGAGCCGGTGCAGGGCGAAGGAGGCTTCTACGAGGCGCCGCGCGACTTCGTGTCGGCCTTGCGCAGGATCTGCGACCAGCACGGCATCCTGCTGATTGCCGACGAGGTGCAGACCGGCTTTGCCCGCACCGGCAAGATGTTCGCCATGGAGCATCACGACGTGGCGCCCGACATCACCACCATGGCCAAGAGCCTGGCGGGCGGTTTCCCGCTCTCGGCCGTCACCGGCCGCGCCGAGCTGATGGATTCGCCCAATCCGGGCGGGCTGGGCGGCACCTATGCCGGCAATCCGCTCGGCATCGCGGCCGCGCACGCCGTGCTCGATGTGATCGAGGAGGAGAAGCTGTGCGAGCGCGCCGAAACGCTCGGATCGCGGCTGAAGCAGCGGCTGGTGTCGCTGCGCGACGACGTGCCCGAGATCGTCGAAATCCGTGGCCCCGGCTTCATGAACGCGGTGGAGTTCAACGACGCCACGAAGAAGCTCCCCTCGCCCGAATTCGCCAACGCCGTGCGGCTGAAGGCGCTGGACAAGGGGCTGATCCTGCTCACCTGCGGCGTCTATGCCAATGTCATCCGCTTCCTGGCGCCCATCACCATCCAGGACAATGTCATGACCGAGGCGCTCGACATCCTCGAAGCCTCGATCCGCGAGGCGCGGACAGCCTGAGGCCGCAACGGTCCGGGCCGCGGCGCGGCCCGGCGCCGGTCACCCCGTCGCGGCGGCGGGATTGCCCTGCTGGAATTCGGCAAAGGCGGCCTTGAGCGCCTCGGGTCCGGCCACGGCCAGCCCGGGGGCGGGCGAGAACCCTGCCCCCAGCATCTTGCGGCCGAGCATGTGATCGCCAGGGCGGTTGACGGACTCGATCGCGATCAGCCTGTCGCCGGCATAGTGGTAGACGGAGAACCTGTTTTCCGCCGCATCGCCGGTCACGACATGGCGGTCGCCGCCGAGCGCCAATCCCACCATCTGCAGCTTCATGTCGCCTATGTCGGACCAGAACCAGGGCACCGCTGCATAGGTGTCCTCGTGGCCCAGGATGGTGCGCGCGGCTAGCCTGGCCTGATCGGTGGCGTTCTGCACCGATTCCAGGCGCACGTCCGCGCCGGTGAACCAGTGCCGGTAGTTCACCGCGTCGCCCACCGCCAATATCTGCTCGGCGGAGGTGCGCATCCGAGGGTCCACCTTGATGCCGTTCGCGACGGCCAGCCCGGCGGCCTGCGCCAATTCGACATTGGGCACCACGCCGATGCCGATGACGACGAGCTGGGCCGGCAGCCGCTCCCCCGAGGCCAGCACGGCGGCCGCAACATGACCGCCCTCCTCATCCAGCCGCGCCACGGTCGTGCCGGTCAGCACCTGCACGCCCATCGCCTCCAGGCGGCGATGCACATGGGCTGCGAGCACCGGCGCCACGGCGCGCCCGAGCAGGCGATCCGTAGCCTCGACCACGGTGACGTTGCGGCCGGCAGCGCGCAGCGTGGCCGCGATCTCAAGTCCGATGAAGCCGCCGCCGATGATGACGGCATCCTCGACCCTGCCGCTCACTTCACGGATGACGCGGGCATCGGCGAGCGAACGCAGCGACACGACCCCGGCAAGCCCGGCACCCGGCAGCGGCAAGGCGCGCGGCCGCGAGCCCGTGGCCAGCACCAGGCGGTCGAACGGCAGCGCGCCGCCGCCGGCAAGCTCCAGCCGCCGGGCTGCGAGGTCGATGCACTCGACAAGGGTTCCCGCCCGGAGGTCGATATTGTTTCCGGTGTAGAAGGCCTCGCCGCGCAAGGGTTGCGGCTTGGCTTCGGCGTCCTTGATGAAGGTCTTGGACAGCGGCGGCTTGTGATAGGGCAGCTCCGCCTCCTCGCCAAGCAGGATCACAGGGCCGTCATAGCCCTCTTCGCGCAGGCTGGCGGCGGCCTGCACCCCGCCATGGCCGGCTCCGACAATCACGACACCGTTCTTCATGGTCACCCGCTTTCAAGGCATTCCAGGGACTTGAACCTACCCCCGCCTGCGAAGTGGCGATTGCCCGGCTCCGCCGCAAGAGGGTTCACCCGGGTCGCATCCGAAACAGTTCCATGTCAATGCGCCAGCAGGGCCCGGCCTGCTTGTTCCATGGTGCGGCCCCAAGTCCGTGCGGCACGAGAATGACCGGAATAACCTGACTCCAATAGTTTAGAATTATTCTAAACTATTGTTTCGATTGCGTTTTCCTGACGAATTCAGTTGACTTTCCCAACCGCGCCCGCTTTATGGAATTCCTGCGCCATCGGGCGTTTTCCTTTAATGTCTGGGCCTTGAACCCTTTCGATTGGAGGCATTTCGGTGTTTCTTTCCGGCCATTCCCGCCTGACGACTTCTTGCCTGCGCCGCCGCCCCGTCCGGCTGAAAAGCAGGCTGGCCGCGCTGGCCGCCACCGCCGCGCTCACGGCGGCCGCCTTCGTGCTCCCGGCCAAGGCCGAGACAGACCCCAAGGCAGTGGTCAAGACCTACGCCGACATTGCCCTTGCCAAATACGAGGATTCACTGGCCACGGCCAAGGCGCTGGACGCCGCCGTGGACGCGCTGATCGCCAAGCCGTCGCAAGAGACGCTCGCAGCCGCCCGCGACGCCTGGAAGGCGGCGCGCATCCCCTACCAGCAGACCGAGGTCTACCGCTTCGGCAACCCGATCGTCGACGACTGGGAGGGCCGCGTGAACGCGTGGCCGCTGGACGAAGGCCTGATCGACTATGTCGATGCCGGCTACGGTACGGAATCGGAAGAGAATTCGCTCTACACGGCCAATGTCATCGCCAACAAGACGATCAAGATCGACGGCAAAGACATCGACGCCTCGAACCTTTCGCCCGAGTTCCTCTCCGGCACCTTGCAGGAAGCCGGCGACATCGAGGCCAATGTGGCCACCGGCTACCATGCCATCGAATTCCTGCTCTGGGGACAGGATCTCAACGGCACCGGCCCCGGAGCCGGCAACCGTCCCTATACGGACTACGACGCCGCCAACTGCACCGGCGGCAATTGCGACCGCCGCGCGCAATATCTGAAATCGGCCAGCGACCTTCTGGTTTCCGACCTCGAGGAAATGGTGGGCAACTGGCAGGAAGACGGCGCCGCGCGCAAGGTGCTGATGGACGAAGATGCCAAAGCCGGGATTTCGGCCATCCTCACCGGCATGGGCTCGCTCTCCTACGGCGAACTGGCCGGCGAGCGCATGAAGCTCGGCCTGCTGCTGCACGACCCCGAGGAGGAGCACGACTGCTTCTCCGACAACACCCACATGTCGCATCTGGAAGACGCGGTCGGCATCCGCGCCGCCTATCACGCCAGCTACAAGCGCCTTGACGGCACGGAAGTCTCGGGCCCGTCGCTGTCCGACATGGTCAAGGAAATCGATCCCGCGCTCGATCAGGAAATGGCGGCCAAGCTCGACGCCTCCGTGGCCAGGATGGAAGCCATCAAGGCGCGTGCCGATGCCGGCGAAGCCTACGACCAGCAGATCGGCGAGGGCAACGCGGAAGGCAACGCCACCGTGCAGGCTGCGATCGACGCGCTGGTCGACCAGACCAAGTCGATCGAGCGCGTGGTCGGCGCGCTGAAGCTCGACGCCATCGCCTTCGAGGGCTCCGACAGCCTCGATGCGCCCGGCGAGGTCTTCAAATAGGGGCCTTTTAAGCCCACCGGGAATGGGACCAGAAAGCCGGGCGGAGCCGGAGCGCGCGCCGCCAGCCATCCAGAGCACGACATGCTGATCTGCCACTGCAACATCATCACCGAAAAGGAAATCGAGCAGACGATCATCGGGCTGCTCGACGAGGATCCGTGGCAGCTCATCGTGCCTGCAAAGATTTATCATGCGATGAAGAAGCGCGGCCGCTGTTGCGGCTGCTTCCCAAATGTGGTGGAAACGATCATTCGGGTCACCGAGGAATATCACGTCCGTTCGCAGGCGGGTGGGACGGATATCGTTTTGCACCTCGATCGCGTCAGGTCCCTGCGCGATCAATTTGGGAGGAAGTTCAATGAAAGGCGAGCCACAGGTCATCGAGCGGCTTAACGAGGCCCTCTTCCTCGAACTTGGCGCCGTGAACCAGTACTGGGTGCATTACCGCCTGCTGGAAGACTGGGGATACGAGAAGCTGGCGAAGAAGGAGCGCGAGGAATCCATCGAGGAGATGCACCACGCGGACAAGCTGGTGGCCCGCATCATCTTCCTCGAAGGCCATCCGAACCTGCAATCGGTGGCGCCGCTGCGCATCGGCCAGAACGTCAAGGAAGTGCTGGAATCGGACCTGGCCGGCGAATATGACGCGCGCACGTCCTACAAGCGCTCGCGCGAGATCTGCAACGAACTGGGCGACTACGTCACCATGAAGCTGTTCGAGGAGCTGCTCGCCGACGAGGAAGGCCATATCGACTTCCTCGAGACGCAGCTCGACCTGCTCGCCTCCATCGGCGAGGAGAAATACGGCCAGCTCAACGCGGCGCCCGCCAACGAAGTGGACTGAGCGGGACATGCGGGCATGCGGCGCATTTTAAGGCATCTGCGCCGCGCGCATTCCGGCCGTCCCGGCACAAGAACATACCGGCTCGCAGCCCTTGCAGCCGTGCTGGCGCTGCTGCCGGCCCTTGCCCCGGCCGGCGACCTCGACACGCCGGGGCTGGCGACGAAACGCGGCGACCTCACGCCGAAGGACCTTGCCCGCGTCGAGGCAATCACCAGGCCCGCCTCAGATTTCGGCAGGGCCGAGCAGTTCGAGACCATGCAGGGCGGCGCCGGCACCTCGAAGAAGCGCGTCAACGCCGATTCCTTCTCGCAATCCTCGGCCAACATCACCTTCGAGGAAGAAGCGACCTTCAAGCTCGGCAACGCCATCTTCCGCAAGAACTGGGTGTCGTCGCCCTCCTCCACCCAGGCTTCCGACGGGCTGGGGCCATTGTTCAATGCGCGCGCCTGCCAGAGCTGCCACCTGAAGGACGGGCGCGGCCATCCGCCGGAAGACAGCGCGGACGCCACCTCCATGTTCCTGCGGCTGGCGCGCGAAGCGGCCACCGAGGAGGAGAAGACCGAGCTGGCCGAGCGCAAGGCGCTGAACTTCCCGGACCCCGTCTACGGCACGCAGTTGCAGGACCTCGCCGTGCCCGGCCTGGCCGGCGAAGGCCGGATGAAGATCGCCTATGAAGAAAAGCCCGTCACGCTGGGCGACGGCACCGTGGTCTCGCTGCGCCAGCCGACCTATTCGATCGATGACCTTGCCTATGGCCCGCTCGATCCGCGCATCACGTTGTCGCCGCGCGTCGCCAACCCCATGATCGGACTGGGCCTGGTCGAGCAGATCCATCCCGCCGACATACTGGCCCGTTCAGACCCCGACGACCGGGATGGCGACGGCATTTCCGGCCGTCCCAACATCGTGCGCGACCTCGAGACGGGGCAGTTGACGCTCGGCCGCTTCGGCTGGAAGGCGCAGCAGCCGTCGATCCGCCAGCAGTCGGCCGACGCGCTGGCGGGCGACATCGGCATCTCGTCGCCCGAGGCGCCGCGTCATTGGGGCGACTGCACGCCGGCCCAGGCGGCGTGCCTTGCCATGCCGACCGGCGTGCAAGAGCGGCTGGGCGACACCGAGGCGCCGCCGCCGGTGATGGATCTCGTCACCTTCTATTCGCAGAACCTGGCCGTGCCGGCCCGCCGCGGCGCCGACAAGCCGGACGTGCTGGCCGGCAAGAAGGTGTTTTACGAACTGGGCTGCGTTTCGTGCCACACACCGAAATTCGTCACCCGCCGCGACGCGCCCAACAAGGCGCAGTCCTTCCAGCTCATCTGGCCCTATTCAGACTTTTTGCTGCACGACATGGGCGAAGGCCTCGCCGACGGGCAGCCGGTGGGCGACGCCACGGGCAGCGAATGGCGCACGCCGCCGCTATGGGGCATCGGCCTGACCAGAACCGTCAACGGCCACACCTTCTTCCTGCATGACGGGCGCGCGCGCAACCTGACCGAGGCGATCCTGTGGCACGGCGGCGAGGCGCAAGCCGCGCGCGACCGCTTCGCCGCGGCGGATGCCGCCGAGCGCGCGGCGCTCGTCAAATTCCTGGAGTCGCTCTAGATGCTTCGCCGCCTTGTGCTTGCACTTGCCCTGCCGCTTGCCCTGGTCCAGCCGGCCCCGGCGGCGGTCAAGGCCTCCGACGTCATTGCGCGCGCCGTCGACGGCTTCGTGCGGCCGGCCTATGCCGGCCTGCGCGACCGCGCCGCCAGCATGTCGGGCGCCATGAAGAGCCTGTGCGAGGCCCCTTCGCCGGAACATGTCGAGACGGCGCGCGCGCGGTTTTCCGGGCTGGTGGAAGCCTGGTCGCGTGCGGAGATCATCCGCTTCGGCCCGATCACGCAGGACAACCGGCTGGATCGCCTGCTGTTCTGGCCGGACCGCAAGGGCATCGGCCTGCGCCAGGTGCAGGCTGTCATTGCCACGAAGGACGAAAGCGCGGCCGACGCAGCCGGTGTCGCGCGCAAAAGCGTGGCCATGCAGGGATTGGGCGCGCTGGAATTCGTGCTCTACGGCACCGGCGCCGACCAGTTGGCCGCCGCCGGCGATCCTTATCGCTGCGCTTACGGGCAGGCCGTGGCCGGCAACATCGAACGCATAGCCACCGAAGTCGCCCGGGAATGGGACGAGCCGGACGGCTTTGCCGCCACCTGGGCGACGCCCGGACCGGACAACGCCATCTACCGCGACGGCAACGAGGCGGTGACCGAACTGGTGGGGGCCTTCATCGAAGGGCTGGACATCGTCCGCGACGTGCGCGTGAAGGGCTTTCTCGGCAGGCAGGCCGATGCGGACAAGCCGCGGCTGGCGATCTACTGGCGCTCGGACAATACCGCCAGGTCTCTCGCTGCAAACCTTGCCGGCATGGACGCGCTGTTCCAGGCCTCGAAGCTGGGCGAGGCGCTGCCGGAGAAAGACCGCTGGATCGCGGAGTCCATCCACATCCAGCTCGTCAACGGCGCGGACACGGCCCGGCAGGCTGTCGGCCCGATCGAAGCGGTGCTGGGCAACCCCGAGCGCCGCGCGCTGCTCGAACATTTCTCGCTCATCACCAGCAGCCTGTCCAACCTGTTCGGCACGCGGCTTACCGCCGCGTTCGGCCTGACGGCGGGCTTCTCGTCGCTGGACGGAGACTGAGGCCGGAACCCATGGGCAGGACGCCGCTCATCGATCGCCGCGATTTCCTCAAGGCCGCCGGCGCCGGCTTCGCCGCTGCGATGGCACCTTCGGCCTGGGCGGCGGCTCTCGATGCCGATGCGGTCTTCGCCACCGCCTATGTGCGGCACGGCGGCGGCTATGGCGCGGCCGTGCTTTCCGAGGAAGGCAAGCTGCTCTACACGATAGACCTGCCCGACCGCGGCCACGACGTGACCTTCGATCCCGTGTCGCGGCGCGCGGTGGTGTTTCCGCGCAAGCCCGGCACCATCGCCGTCGCCTTCGACCACACGCGGCGCGAGCGCCCGGCCACCTTCGCCTGCCCTTCAGGGCGGCATTTCTACGGCCATGGCGTGTTCTCGCCCGACGGGGCGCTGCTCTACGCCACCGAGAACGATTTCGACAACGCAGCCGGCATGGTCGGCGTCTATGACGCCCGCGACGGCTTCCGCCGTGTCGGCGAATTTTCCACCCATGGCGTCGGCCCGCACGAATTGCTGCTGACCGGCGACGGCGCCACGCTGGCCATCGCCAACGGCGGCATCGAGACGCATCCGGACTTCGGCAAGGCCAAGCTCAATCTTTCCACCATGCGGCCCTCCTATGTGCTGGTCGACCGCATTTCCGGCGACCTGATGGAGAAGCACGAACTGCCGCCGAAGCTGCACCAGCTCTCGATCCGCCACATGGACGTGGACCGCGCCGACACGGTCTGGTTCAGCTGCCAATATGAGGGGGCTACCACCGACCGGCCACCGCTGGTGGGGCGCGCGGCGCGGGGCGGCGAACTGGAACTGCTCGACATGCCGGAAAAGGCTTTGAACAGCCTGCACAACTACATCGGCGCCATGGCCGCCAACCGCGAGGCCGGCACCATGGCGGTGTCCTCCCCGGCGGGCAACTCCTATGTCGTGTTCGACACGGCGAGCGGCAGGGTGATCTCCGCCACCGACCTCACCGAGGTATGCGGCATCGCACCCGACCGCGCCGGCTTCATGGCTACCAGCGGCGCCGGCGCCATCGCAAGGCCGGGCGCCCAGACCGTTTCGGCGCCCGGCTACGTCTGGGACAACCACCTGCTCAGGATCGGCGTGCCGGGGTGATTTCGTGGCAGACATGGGTTCAAACCGTGAACAAAATCTGCCATTGTGGGCCATGCCCATCATTTCGCCTCTCGCCACCAACCCGCTGATCGACGGCCGCCAGTCCGAACGCGCGCTCATGGTGCGGCGCGGCGTGCAGCGGCTTTTGTCCCAAATGGGCGCCCATGTGCTGCCGGAACTCTCGCTAGCCACCGGGCGCCGTGCGGACCTGGTGGCGCTGACGCGTCAGGGCGGCATCTGGATCATCGAGATCAAGTCGTCGGTCGAGGATTTCCGCGTCGACCGCAAATGGCCGGACTACCGCCTGCATTCCGACCGCTTCTTCTTTGCCACCCATCCCGGCGTGCCGGCGGAGATCTTCCCGCAGGAGTGCGGCTTCATCCTTTCCGACGGCTATGGCGCCGAAATCATGCGCGAGGCGCCCGAGCACCGCATGGCGGCCGCCACACGCAAGGCGCTGATGCTGCGGATCGCGCGCGCAGGCGCGGCACGCCTGCTGGCGGCCGAACTGGCCGGGGTGCCGGTGTCTCCGCTGGAGGGGGAGAGCGAGTAGGAAAGGCGGTTGGAACCGCCGTATCCGATCGCTCCAATCAGCGCGGGGCGCGCTTGGCGAGGATGCGCTGCAGGGTGCGGCGATGCATGTTGAGCCGGCGCGCGGTTTCCGAGACGTTGCGTTCGCACATCTCGTAGACGCGCTGAATATGCTCCCAGCGCACGCGGTCCGCCGACATGGGGTTTTCCGGCGGCGCGGCGCGCTCGCCGGTGGTGCGGGTCAGCGCCGCGAAGATGTCGTCGGCGTCGGCGGGCTTGGAAAGATAGTCGACCGCGCCGAGCTTCACCGCCGTCACCGCGGTGGCGATGTTGCCGTAGCCGGTCAGGATGACGGTGCGGGCGTCCGCCCGCTTCTCGCGGATGGCGGCGACCACGTCTAGCCCGTTGCCGTCGCCAAGCCGCATGTCAACCACGGCATAGGCCGGCGGGTGGGCGCGGGCCTTGCCCACCGCCTCCTCGACGCTCTCGGCCGTGTCGACCACGAAGCCGCGGGTTTCCATGGCGCGCGCCAGCCGGGTGAGAAAAGGCTTGTCGTCCTCGACGATCAGAAGCGAGGTGTCATCTCCCGTCACCATGCCGTTGCCGGCCTCTTCGCCGCTCATTTTCCCGAAATCCCTGCTCTTTGAACTATGATCCAGATATAGTCATTTGATCGCCTTGTGCAATTCGCCAGGGCTCAGGCGGTGTCGAAAGCCACCCCGGCGGCTGCCTCCGGATTGAGGAATATCTCGCGCTGCCAGGCGACCGCGACCACGGCGCCCTCGCCCGGCCCGCTGGAATTGCGGAACTCGATCGTGGCGCCGGAGCGCTCCAGCAAGGTCTTGGCGATGAACATGCCGAGCCCCAGGCCGCCGCCGCGCCCGGCATGCTGGCGCGTCGACATGTAGGGTTCTCCGATGCGGTCGAGTATCTCCGGCGGGAAGCCGGGGCCGTCGTCGCTGACGGTGAATGTGACGCGGTCGTCATTCCAGCTCCAGCGCACGGTCACCGCCGAGCGGGCGAAATCGACGGCGTTCTCGACCAGGTTGCCGAGCCCGTAGATGACGCCGGCATTGCGGCGCCCGACAGGCTCCGGCCCGATCCGCTCGCCGGCCTTCAACTCGATGCGGATGCCGAAATCGCGGTGCGGGGCGATCACCTCCTCCACCAGCGAGGTCAGCGGCAGGCGCGCCAGATGCGCCTCGCCCTCGGAGGACAGGCTGGTCAGGCGCTTCAGGATCTCGCGGCAGCGCTCGCTCTGGCTGCGCAGCAGGGTGACGTCGTCGCGGAATTTCGGATCGTCGCCCAGCGCCTTCTCCATCTCGCGCGCGACCAGAGTGATGGTGGCCAGCGGGGTGCCGAGCTCATGCGCGGCGGCCGCGGCCAGTCCGTCCAGCGCCGAAAGGTGCTGCTCGCGCTGCAGCACCAGTTCGGTCGCCGCCAGCGCGTTGGCCAGCAGCCGCGCTTCCTTGGCGACCCGGAAAGCGTAGATGCCGGTGAAGGCGATGGACGACAGCACCGCCATCCAGATGCCGCCGACATAGATGAAGGGCATGGCAAGCTCGTTGCCCTCATACCAGGGCAGCGGCAGGTGGAAGAAGGCCAGCAGCGAGGCGGCGGCCATCACCATCACGCCGAGCAGTGCGGTCAGCACCAGCGGCAGGGAGGTCGCCGAAATGACCACCGGCACGGTGAGCAGAAGCGAGAACGGATTGGTCAGGCCGCCCGTCATGTAGAGCAGGCCGGCAAGCTGGATGCTGTCGAACACCAGAATGCCCATCGCCGCCCAGGGCGTGAGCCGGTGCGCCGCAGGGTAGCGGAAAGCCAGGAGAAGATTCATCCAGGCCGAGCAGGCGATCAGCGCGAAGCACGGGCCGACAGGCAGCGGGAACCGCAGCCCGTAGGCCACCACCAGCACGGTGACGCTCTGGCCGATGATGGCGAGCCAGCGCAGACGGATCAGCGTGTTGAGCCGCAGCCGGTGGCTCTGCTGGACGTCGGGCGAACGCTGAAGGGCTATCATGGCACCAGCATTTAACGCGGCCGGCCGCATCGCGCCAGATGTCGTTTGCCCGGCCTGCCCGCTACCTACATCGAATGAGCCGCGATGGACGTGACAGGTCCCCCCGCCGCCGGATAACGTTGGCAGTGGGTGGCACAAGGGCCGCGACACGCCGGTCGCGCCCCGAATGGCCGAGGGTGGCGGATGGACTTCATCGAGACCGACATTGATGGGGTGATCGTCATCGCGCCGAAGCGGATCGGCGACGGCCGCGGCCATTTCGCCGAGACCTTCCGCCGCGACCTGTTCCGGGAAAAATGCGGCGCCTATGACTTCGTGCAGGACAACCAGTCGCTGTCCGTCGAGGCGGGCACCGTGCGCGGCCTGCATTTCCAGGTCGAGCCGAAGGCGCAGGGAAAGCTGGTAAGCTGCCTTGCCGGCGCGTTGCTCGACGTGGCGGTCGACATAAGGCCGGGGTCTCCAGGCTTCGGCCGCCATGTCGCCGTCGAGCTGAGTTCGGACAACGGCCTCCAGCTCTGGGTGCCGCCCGGTTTCGCGCATGGCTTCTGCACCCTCGCGCCATATACGCTCGTCGCCTACAAGGTGACGGACTATTACAGCAAGGAGCACGAACGCGGGATATCGTGGTGCGATCCAGGGCTCGGCATCTCCTGGCCGGTGGAGCCGGGCCGCGCCACCCTTTCCGACAAGGACAGGGCACTGCCGGAACTGTCCGGGCTGCCCGGATGACGCGCGCGCGCCGGCGCATCCTGGTGACGGGCCGCGACGGCCAGGTCGTCCGCTCGCTGCGCGAACGGGGCAGCCTGCGGAGCGAATTCGAGATCGTCGCCGCCGGACGGCCGGAACTCGACCTCGCCCGCCCCGACACGATCGCCTCCGTCATGGCCGGGTTGCGCCCCGACCTCGTCGTCTCTGCCGCGGCCTACACGGCGGTGGACCGCGCCGAGCAGGAGGAGGACGTGGCGACGCTGGTCAACGCGGCAGCGCCCGGCGAGGTCGCCAAAGCCGCCGCCGCCCTCGGGGTGCCTGTCATCCACCTGTCCACCGACTATGTCTTCGACGGCACGAAGCCGGCGCCCTACGTGGAGGGCGATGCGGCCGCGCCGCTCGGCGCCTACGGCCGCTCGAAACTGCTGGGCGAAGCGGCAGTCGCCCGGGAAACGGCGAACCATGCCATCCTGCGCACGGCGTGGTTGTATGGCCCGTTCGGGCACAATTTCCTCAAGACCATGCTGCGGCTGGCGCAGGACCGGGATGGCGTGCGCGTCGTCGGCGACCAGTACGGCAACCCGACCTCCACGCTCGACCTGGCCGACGCGATCCTGGCGATCGCACAAAATCTGATGGACGACAACGATCCCGCCATGCGCGGCGTCTTCCATGTGACCGCCGGCGGCAATGCGAGCTGGGCCGACTTCGCCGAGGAGATTTTCCGTTGCTCGCGGCTGTCGGGCGGGCCGTTTGCCATGGTGGAGCGCATCACCACCGCGCAATACCCGACACCCGCAGCCAGGCCGGCCAATTCCCGACTGGACTGCACGAAGGTGCTGGAACGGCACGGCGTGTGCCTGCCGCACTGGCGCGCATCCGTGCCGTCCGCTATCGAAGCGTGTCTCGGTGCCAGGACAGCAACCCGGTCCGAATGAAGGCGCCGACGGGCGCCGCTTCTTCAAGGTGCCGGCCTGATGCGATTGCTGATGCTGCGAAGATCGTCGACCATGCGGTCCGGCACCGAAACGAATGGCGATGCCCCGCCATGCGCCGACAGGACCGGATCGCGGGCCGTCTCCGACATGTCCCAAGCGTTCTCGCCATGGCCGGAATTGAGATATCTGTAGTCGTAGCCGGGCGCGTGGACCGGAAACCGGGTGAAGGCCGCGCCCGCCACATTCGCGCCGGCGGCCCTGACGCGCCTGAGCGCCGCACGCGCCGCCTTGCGCGGCACCTGGTGGAACGACACGACGAAAAGCGTGGCTTCGGCCAGCCGGGCGAGGATGGGAGCGTCCGGCAGGCCGCCGACGGGCGGGGAGTCGATCAGCACGATGTCGTAGCGCCGGGAGAGCCGCTGCAGCATCAACCCCATCCGGGGGGAAGACAACAGATCGGCGGGGCTGGGCGGAATCCTGCCGGCAGTCATGATATCCACATTCGCCCTTGCCGGCTTGATGAGCCTGGGCATGTCTACCCGCGTGACGGTTCTGGTCAGCACGTTGCTCAGACCGATGGTGTTGCCGACCCCGAAGGCGCGGTGCAGCGTCGGCTTGCGCAGATCCGCGTCGATCACCAGCACGCTGGCGCCGAGCGCGGCGAAGTCTTCCGCCAGCCTGAAGATGGTGGTCGACTTGCCTTCCGACGGCTCCGAACTCGTGACGAGCAGGATGCGCGGCGCGCCGTGTTCCCCGGAGAACTGGAGCGAGGTGCCGAGCGACCTGTAGGAATTCGACAATGCCGATTGCGGGTCCCTGGCGGCCTGGCCGAATTCGCCTTCCTCGATCGCCGGATGGATACCGAGGATCGGCAGCCGCAGTTCCTTTTCCACCTGCTCGGGGGTGGTGAAGGTATTGCCAAGCAGTTCAAGCAGGTAGATGGCTGCCGCGCCCGATAGCAGGGAAAGCGCCAGCCCGATGGCCAGGTTAAGCGGCAGCCAAGGCGAATAGGCCAGCAGGGGAAGCACGGCCGGATCGGCAATGGCCGCGTTCCGGCTCTTCAATTCCGAACCGACGGCCACTTCATTCAGCTTGGACACGAGGCTTTCATATTGCGCCCGGTTGGAATCGACCTCGCGCTTCAGGATGGTGTAGCGGATGTTCTTGTCCTGATAAGCTGCCTGCTCGACTTCCAGTTCCGACAGCTTCCGCTTCAGGTCTTCCACCTTGGCGACCGTCTCGCGGTGCTTGAGGCGGATCGAGCCGGTGATGGCCTGGACGCCCAGGTCCACCTGTTTTTCCAGTTCGCGCATCTGGGAGCGAAGCTGCTGCATTTCCGGGAACCCCGGCTTGAACAGGACCAGCTTCTGCCGATAGTCGGCATTTAGTTCGGCGAGCCTGCCGCGCAGCCTTTCAAGGCCCTCGCTCTCGAGCACCTGCTGCAGACCCGCTCCCTGGCCGGCGTCGATCTGCTGGACGAGGCGGCCATAGTCCAGGCTTTCCTGGATCGCCCCGGCAAGCGCCTTGTTGATGTCGGCAAGGTTTGCCGCGATCAGGGAATCGCCGCTTCCCGTCACCGCGATGCCCGCCTTCCTGGCATAGTCGAGTAGCGCCTCCTCGGAGCGTTGCAGGCGCTCCTTGACCTGCTCAACCTGCCCCTGCATGAACTTGCGCGCCTGTTCGGAGGTGTCGCCGGCACGGTCGACACGCTGGTCGATGAAGCCTTGCGCCATCTGGTTGGCGATGTCGCGGGCGTATTCGGGGCGCCGGTCCGCATAGGTGATGGAGAGCAGGCTGGTGCCCGGAATGAGGCTGACCGTCAGGTTCGCCAAAAGCCGGTCCACGGCCAGGCGCATGCGCTCCTGCGGGGAATAGGCGGCGACTTGCGTGCCGCCCCACCGGCCGACGACACGGACAACGATGTCGAAGGGAAGAAAGCCGGTGCCGGCGAACAGGAAATCCTCGCGGTCGCCGAGGCCCAGTTCGAGCACGACGCGGTGCGCCAGGGAGCGGCTCGTCAGCTTCTCCCGCGCCGTCAGGAAGGCGCGCAGGTCGCCGGTCTCGGAGGTGACCTCGATGTCCTGGAAGACGCGGGCGGAAGGAACCAGCACTTCCAGTTGCGCGGTGGCCCTGTATTTCGGGACCATCATCATGGTGACGGCAAGCGAGCCTGCCAGGCCCGCCGCCATCAGCATGACCAGAAGCCGGCGATAGCGGACCACATAGGCAAGCAGACGCAGGAGATCGCCACCCGCGTCCTGCGCGAGCGGTTCCCAGGCATGCTCCTGTGCGGGAAGCCGCGGTTCCTCATGCGCACCGGCCGGCACGGGCACGGTGCTCGCCCCATATCGTGCCGGGCTATGGCGATGATGGCCGATCATGCCCATGCCTCTCATTTCGGACCGCCTCGCGGGCCGCCGATCCGCCGCTATGGAGCGACGGCCAGACGGCTTGCATTGGCGGCGATGCCCACCGCTTCCTTGAGATTGTTGAAGGCCACCCGGCTTTGCGACGTGAACACCATGACGCTATCGCCGCCATAGATGCGGGGGTTGGGCGCCCTGCCGCTGCGGATGGCGCCGACATCGTAGTTGGCGACGAGCTTGACTGCGCCGACGTCGCGGAAGACGTAGACCTTCCGGGGATCGGCTATGTCGCGGAAGCCGCCGGCCATGGCGATGGTGTCGAGCAGCGTGGTGCGGGCCGTGACCGGATAGAGGCCTGCCCGCGCCACCTCGCCGTCCACCGTCACTCGCTGGCCCGCCGATTCCTTGAGAAAGATCGTCACGTCCGGAGATTGAAGATAGGAAGCGCCATAGGCCCGCTCGATCTCCCGCTCCAACCGGCGCGGGGTCTTTCCGGCCGCCTCGACCGTGCCGATGAGCGGCAGGGAAATGCGCCCGGCGGAATCGACCTGGACGGTGCGGCTCAGCGACGCGGCCTGGTAGACGCCGATCTCCAGCACGTCGTTCGGCATAAGCACCTGTTCGGCGCCCCCGCGCGTTTCCGGCGGGGCGGGAAGGCTGTGCACCAGCCGCAGGCTGCCGTCCGCCACCGGGGCGCCGCCCCGAGTCAAGACGTCGGAGGGCACGGCGCCCGTGTTGGCCGTGCCGGTGCAGCCAGCCGCAAGGCTCAGGCCTGCCAGCATGGCGAGGAGGACCACGCCCGCCACTGCTTCGCCGAGGTTGTACGCTCGTCGGGCCATAGCTTCGCCTATGCCTTCACGATCTTCGCGTCGCGATGGCCGCGGCGCCCGAAAGCATTGCGCGTGTCGACGATAAGCGGCGCATGGGTGAGGATCAGGCCATAGTCGACATCGTCGTGGTCGGTGGCGATCAGCACTGCGTCGAAGTCCGCGACCGCTTCCGGCGTCAGCCCGGTGGAACGCAGGCCCGCCAGGGCGGCGTGCTCGCGCGTCATCGGTAACTCGCCGATAAAGGGGTCGAAATAGGCGATGCTGGCCCCCTCCTCCCGCAGCAGCCCCAGCAGCCCGAGCGCGGGGCTTTCGCGGATGTCGGAGACGTTCTTCTTGTAGGCGAGCCCCACCACCAACACCGAGGACGCGGCAAGAGCCTTGCCGCGTCGCGCGGCCAGCGCCTGTTCCAGCCGGCGGATCACAAAATGCGGCATCGAGGCGTTGATCTCGCCGGCAAGCTCGATGAAACGCGTGCGAGCACCGAAGGCCCGCGCCTTCCAGGCAAGGTAGTGGGGATCGACCGGGATGCAGTGCCCGCCCGAGCCCGGACCGGGGTGGAAGGGCATGAAGCCGAACGGCTTGGTGGAGGCAGCCTCGATTACCTCCCAGACATCGATGCCCATGGCGTCGTAGACGAGCTTCAGTTCGTTGACGAGCGCAATGTTGACGGCGCGAAACACGTTCTCGGTGATCTTGACCGCCTCGGCCACCGCCGTCGAGGAACACACGACGACGCGTTCGACCACCGCGGCATAGAACGCTTCGGCCAGGGCGGAAGCCTCCATGCCGTCGCCGGCCATCACCTTGGGAATGTCGGCGGTGCGGAAGCGGTCGTTTCCGGGGTCCTCGCGCTCCGGCGAGAAAGCGAGGAAGAAGTCGCGGCCGCTGTCCAGCCCGCTTGCCTGCAGGACCGGTTTCAGCACCTCCTCGGTCGTACCCGGCCAGGTGGTGGATTCCAGCACCACGAGTTGCCCCCGGCGCAGGTGCCGCGCGACGGTGTGCGCCGTCTGCACCACGAAACCGAGATCGGGCTCGCGGCTTTTCGACAGCGGCGTCGGCACGCAGATCAGGATGACGTCGCAAGAGGCGAGTTCGGCGAAATCGTCGCTGGCGCGGAATTTCCCCTCGGCGACGAGGCCGGCAAGATCGCGCGAGGCGACGGCGCCGACATAGGACTCCCCGGCATTGAGCCGGCAAACCTTGCGCGGATCGATGTCGAAACCGATGGTCCGAAAGCCCGCGCGGGCGGACGCCGCGGCGATCGGCAGGCCGACATAGCCGAGCCCGATGACGCCGGTGACGGCGCAGCGGCTTTCGATCCTGGCGGCAGCCTCGCGGCAGGCGTCGGTTTCGATGCCGCCATATCTGTCCACGTGCTGCCCTCAGCCCCGTTCGTCCGCAGGCCGCAGGGAGTTGTGCCTGTGCTGCCAGGCACATTGCTCGACGAGGCCGAGCATGCGGGCCGCCAGATGCCGCCGGTCGTATCGTCCGGCCGCCCGGACCCCGTTGGCGCCGAGACGGCCGGCGAGTTGCCGGTCGCGCGAAAGCTCCACCAGCCGGTCGCGGAGCTGGCGGGCATTTTCCGGCTCGAAGGTGAGGCCTGCGCCTTCGCGCTCCACGATGTCGGCCGACTCGCCGCGCACGCCGTGCAGGACGGGAATGCCCATGGCCATGCTTTCGAACAGCTTGGACGGGATGACGGTGCTGAAAAGGTCGGCCTTGCGCAGATGGATGACGGAAGCGTCCAGCAGCGACCAGTAGCGGGCGACCTCCGATCTGGGGACGGTTTCGAGGAAGGTGACGTTGGGCAGGGCCATCTCCCGCGCACGGGCATGCAGCGCCGCCTTCCTGGCCCCGTTGCCGAGGAACAGAAGGTGGATATCGTCGCGGCCTTCGTCTCGCAGCAGCCGCGCCGCCTCAAGCAGGGTTTCCAGCCCATGCGCGAGACCATGGGTGCCGACATAGCCGGCGACGAATTTTCCGCCGAGGCCCAGTTGCCGCACCACCTGCGTGTCCCTGCTCCGAGGACGGAAGAGCCGAAGATCGGCACCGTTGGTGACGACATGGATCTTGGCCGGGTCGATGCCCCTGTCGGCGAGCCTGTGCTTGAAGGAATTCGTCACCGCCACGATCATGGCGGCCTTGCGGTACAGAAAGAGTTCCAGCTTCTCCAGGCCCGCGAGCAAGGGTTCCTGCCGCAGGGCGCCGACGGCGCGGATCGAATCCGGCCACAGGTCGCGCAACTCGAACACGAAGGGTACCCCGCGCAAGCGGCTGGCCAGATAGCCGGCGCAGGCGGTGAAGAACTGCGGGGAGGTGGCGATGACGATGTCCGGCCGGGGCACCGCGAGGCTGGCGGGCGTCGCCGCCGCCATGAAGCTCGCATAGTCGAGCGTGCGGCGCAGGAAGCCCTCATTGGCGCTGATGTAGCTCCAGACCCGCACCACCTCGATGCCGACCACAGTCTCGCGGGCAAACACGCGGTTGCGGTAGCCCTCGAACAGCTTTCCAGCCGGAAAGTTGGGCGCGGATGTGATGACGGTGACATCGTGACCGGCCGCCACCCATTCGCGGCAATGCTCGAAGGTGCGGCTTGCCGGCGCATTCACCTCCGGCGGGAAATTGTCGGTCAGGAACAGGATGCGCATCAGGCATCGCCCCATGAGAACGCGACGATGGCGGCACCGCCGGCGAGATCGACCGCGAGGCGTTGCGACGGGATCGCGATGCCGAATTCGGGGTGCCAGGTGGAAGGCTCGAGCCTTGCCGCTCCGCGCAGAACCTGCCAGCGCAACAGCGGCTCTTGCGCGAGCGCAAGCACGCCGGACGCACCATCCGCTTCGGCCGACGCGGCAAGCTCCGGATGAAAATGAAACAGCGCGGTTGCCCCGGCATGCCCGCCCCGCACCTCGTCGGCGACGGTGAGCCTGCCTCTGCCGAAGCGCCAGACCCGCCGATGACGCGGCTTTCCGGGCAGCCATCTGTAGCCGTCATGGGCGCAGGCGACGGCCTGCCCGTCGCCGTCCCGCGTCACTGAAAGTTCCCGCGGACGAGCCCGTCGTGCGACACGGAACCCCGACCAGACTTCCGAAGAATCCGCGCCGTCCACCGCCACGGTGTTGTGCGCTGCGGTGCCGCGCTGGCGCTGGCGTTCCGCCCCGCTGCCATAGAGGCTGGTGCCGGAATTGACGATGACGCGCCGGGCGCCCAGCGACAGTTCGAAGGACAGCGTATCCGCATGGGCATGGGCGGGAAGATGATCGGGACCGACGCGCCCCACGTCGAGCAGGGCGACCGCCTCTGCTTCGGCCATGCGGACATAGCCGCTGTCGCGCAACCAGCGGCACGACGGATCGCCGATACCGGGCGACGGAAAGCCCAGACGGTCCGCGTAGTCCCGCAGACCTGCCGGCGGCGGCGCGATGCCGATGGCCACATCGTTGAAGAAGGCGATCTCACCGTCGGGATGGCACATGGCATCGAGCCAGCCGCGCATGGCCGCGATCTTGCCGACCCATGGGTCCGGCACCGGCAGCCCGGCGCCACGCCTTGCATTGACGAGGTCCAGCATGTCTTCGAGCACCAGCGCGTGATACATCGGGCTCAGCTCGAAATGGCCGCCATCGGCAAGGATCTGCTCGGCAAGCTGGTCGCGCAGGAGAGCCATGCCGCGATCGGCCCAGGCGTCGGCCTCGGCGCTTTCGAAAAAGCAGCCGGCAAGGACCAGCGCCTTGGCGTTGCTGAACAGATGATTGCCCTGCAGGTGATGCTCCAGGCGCCGCGCCAGCCAGCGGGCCTGCACGGCCAGGCTGTGGACCGCCTGCGGGGAAAGCGCGTTTTCGGCACGCGCCCACTTGATCCAGTTCACCATGCGCAGCGACGTCGGATAGGGCTCCCAACCGGCGCCCATGCCGGGCGGATTTTCAGCGATCCAGCGCCTGATCAGGGCCCGGTGCCATTCGCCGCGTCGTTCCGCGCCCTCGGCATTGAGGTCGTCGAAATAGTGGAGATTGTAACGCCACAGCTTCGCGAGCGCCGGGTCGTCCCAGCCGTGCCGCGCCAGCGAGCGCGTCTCGTTGAGGAACCGGAACGTGTCGGGTCCGATCTGGCTCCGTCGCCTGCGGGCCGGTGGCACCCATGGCCCGGCCTGCTCCCGCAACGGCGGCGCGGGAGACGGATCGGGCAGCGGGCGCACGGCACGGAACCACAGCCGGCCATGGAGTTGAACCGGCCGCAGGTGACGCACGGTCTCCCAATAAAGGCGCAGGTCGGCAGGCCGCGGGCTCATGGCGGAACCAGCGCCTCCAGCGCTTCCGCGATGCGCCCGCCCGCCCGGCCGTCCCATCTTTCCGGGATGCCGCCGCGCTTCCAGCGGCCGGCAAACAAGCGCTCCAGCGCGCCATCGAGCGCGGCCGGATCGCAGCCGACGACCTCGTTGGTGCCGACGGTCACCGTCTCCGGACGCTCCGTGCCATCGCGCAGCGTCAGGCACGGCACGCCCATGACCGTGGTCTCCTCGCTCACGCCGCCGGAATCGGTGATGACGGCCTTGGCGTGGCGCACCAGATGGTTGAACTCCAGATAGGGCTGCGGCTCGACAGGATGGATCGTGCGCGACAGGCCGGCGATGGCGCCGAGCGTCGCCGCCGTGCGCGGATGCACCGGGAACACCACCGGCAGGCCGCGCGTAGCCCCGGCGATCGCCTCGAGCAGCCGGGCGAGGCAGGCGGCGGCATCGACATTGGCGGGCCGGTGCAGCGTCACCACGAAATAGGCGCCGGGAGACAGGTCCAGTTCGTGCCAGACGGGCGGCGGGCGCAGACGGTCGAGATTTGCCAGCAGCGTGTCGGCCATGGTGTTGCCGACGAAGAAGATGCGCTCCTTCTCCACGCCTTCGCGGACGAGGTTTTCGCCGGCGCTGCGGCTGGTGGTGAAGAACCAGTCGCTGACCGCGTCCACCACCTTGCGGTTGATCTCTTCCGGCATGGTCCTGTCGCCGCAGCGCAGACCGGCCTCGACATGGGCGACCGGGGTCTGCGCCTTCCGTGCGGCGAGGGCGCAGGCCATGGTGGAGGTGACGTCGCCGACGACGAGGCAGAGCCGGCAGGGCTGCGCCAGCAGGAGTTGCTCGTAGCGCACCATGATCGCGGCCGTCTGCTCGGCCTGCGTGCCGGAACGGGCCGCCAGATCGACGTCGGGTCCGGGAACGCCGAGCTGGGCGAAGAAGGTGGCCGACATGCGGGCATCGTGGTGCTGGCCCGTATGCACCAGCCGGTAGCGCAGATGGCCGCCCGCCGCCCGCCGCGTTTCCAGCGCGCGAATGATCGGTGCGACCTTCATGAAATTCGGCCGCGCCCCGGCGACGATATCGATCAACGGCCCTTGCCCGGCGCTCATCGGCGGGCGGCCTCCGCGATCTCGACCGCAGCCCTGCTGACCTCCAGCAGTTCGTCGAAGGCGACAGGCGCTGCCTCGCCGGCCGCGACCGCCTGGACGAAAGCCTCCACGCAGGCGCGGTGCCCCTTGTCCTGCCGCCACAGGGGCATGGTGCGGAAGCCCGGCCAGCCGAAGCCGCGCATGCGCCGGAAATTGTCGAGCCTGATCACGCGGCCGCCGCAGAACACCTCCAGCCGCTCCTTGGGAAAGGCCCTCGGGCCATTGGCGAAATAGTGGACGGTGCCGATTGACCCGTCTGCGAAGGACAGCGCGACGGAGGCGGTGTCTCCCGTCGGCGCCTGCATGGTGTGGATATGGTGCGCGGAGATCGGCGCGCCGGCCAGGAAGCGCAACAGGTCGATGAAATGACAAGCCTCGCCGACGATGCGGCCGCCGCCGGCCTCCGTGTCCTGTGTCCAATGGCCGGGCGGCACGGGCCCGGCATTTACCGTCATCACCATGGCCTTCGGACCGGGCAGACCGTCGAGCAGCGCCTTTGCCCGCCGCGCCTGCGGCGCAAAGCGGCGGTTGAAGCCTGCCATGACGACCGGCGCGAAGCCGGAAGCGGCTGCCTGGGCATGGGTGGCCTCCATCTCCGCAAGCTCTTCGTGCGAGAGCGCCAGCGGCTTTTCCACGAAGACATGCTTGCCGGCTCGCAACGCCCGGCAGACGAGGTCGGCATGGCTGTCATGGCGGGTGGCCACCACCACCGCATCGATTTCGGGATCCTCCAGCAGGGCATCCGCTTCGGTGGTGACGGTCTCGAAACCGAATTTCCGGCCTGCATGTGTGCCGCTGACGCCGGTCCGGCAGGCCACGCCGGCAAGGCGGGCGCCGGCCGCCCTGAAGGCCGGCATCAGCACGGCGGCGGCGTGGCTGCCCGACCCGATGAAGCCGACGCAGGCCTGGCCGCACCCGCGCGCGGCAGGCGTGAGCCGCACAATGCGGCGCATCAGCACCAGGGCCGGAAGCTCCGACGGGTAGTCCAGCAGGATACCGAGCGAGGGCTCGCAACCGGTCACGATATCATAAGCCTTCCGCGCCGCGGCCAGCGGAAAGCGATGCGAGACCAGCGGCTTAACGTCCAGCCGACCGTCAGCCATCATGTCGAGGACGGCCTCGAAGTTGCGCTGCGCGGTCCAGCGCACGAATCCTGCGGGATAGTCCTGGCCGTTCTCCTCATAGGCCGGATCGTGGCGGCCGGGGCCATAGGAGCAGGAGACCTGGAAGGTCAGTTCCTTGTCGTAGAAATCGGCCCGAGACAGCTTGAGCCCGGCAACGCCGACGAGCACGATGCGGCCGCGCTTGCGGCACATGCGGGCGGCCTGTCGCACCGGCTCGCTGCTTGGCGTGGCCGCGGCGATGATGACGGCATCCACCCCGCGCCCGCGCGAAAAGGCGAAAGCCGCAGCCTCGGGATCGGCTCCAGCGGCGGGTTCGACCGTGTGCGCACCGAAGCCGGCCGCCAGCCGTAACCGGGCGGGGTCCGGATCGATGCCGAGCACCCGGCAGCCATGGGCGCGCAGAAGCTGCACCGTCATGAGGCCGACCAGGCCGAGCCCGATCACCACCACGGCCTCGCCGAGCGTCGGCCGCGCAAGCCTTATGCCCTGGAGCGCGACGGCACCCAGAACCGTGAAGGCCGCCTCGTCGTCGGCGACCGTGTCGGGCACTTTCGCGCAGAGATTGGCAACTACGGCAACGGCTTCGGCATGACCGCCCGCACAGGCGACGCGCTCGCCGGGGGCAAGGCCCGACACGGCCGCGCCCACCTCCAGCACCGTGCCGACATTGCAGTAGCCGAGCGGCAGGGGCCGATCGAGCCTCGAAAATACCCGCTCCAGCGTCGGGGCGAGGCCATCGGTCCTGATGCCGTCGAGCGCCTGGCGGACCCTTTCCGGTTGCCGGCGCGCCTTGCCGACAAGGGAGGCTCGGCCGAAATCGACCAGCATGCGCTCCGTGCCCGCCGAGATCAGCGTGTGCGAGGTGCGCACCAGCACCTGCCCGCGTGCAGGCAAGGGACAGGGCACCTCGGCGACCAGGGTTGCGCCGCTGCGCAGCGATTGGAGGATCTGCCTCACCGCGCCCCGGACCCCGATGCCGGGCCGGGATGCCCGTTCGACATGTTCACACCCATGCGCAAAGCCGCACAATGCAAGGCGATGGATAAAGAAGGACCATGTGCATGGAAACGACCGAAAATCTCGCCCTGCCCTACATCCTGCCGGCGCAGGCACAAAAGCATGTCACCCACAACGAAGCGCTGCGGATGCTCGATGCGGTCGTCCATCTGGCGGTGGAAAGCCGCAACCTGGGCAATCCGCCTGTCGCGCCCGTGGAAGGGGAACGCCACATCGTCGCAGACGAAGCTTTTGGCGAATGGGCGGGGAAATCCGCGCGGGTCGCGGCCTTCCAGGACGGCGGCTGGGCATTCTTCGCACCGAACGAAGGCTGGATCGCCTGGGTGAAGGACGAGGGCGCGGCCTTCGTCTTCAACGAGACGGGCTGGGCGCAGTTGTCGAGGGCCGACAGCGTCGCCGCCTTGGGCGTCAACGCGGCCGCCGATGCGACCAACCGGCTCGCGGTCAAGGCCGACGCGGTGCTTTTCAGCCACGACGACGTCACCCCGGGCACCGGCGGCGTGCAGTTCAAGCTCAACAAGGCTTCCGCCGCCGACACGGCCTCTGTGCTCTACCAGACCGGCTGGTCGGGCCGCGCCGAATTCGGCACCGCCGGCGACGACGACTTCCACGTCAAGGTCAGCCCCGACGGGAACGCCTGGTTCGAGGCGCTCGTCATCGACCGCGCCAACGGCGCCGTGCGCATGCCGGCCACGGTGCCTGTTTCGGCGCCCTTCAACCTGCTCAAGGACGGCGGCCGCTTCGGCGGCAGCCCGGAATCGCAGGCGGCCACGGTGGGCGCCTTCACGGTGCCCGCCTATGTTTCCGCCGCCAACGGCGCCGTGCTTTCGGCCGGGCCGAAATTCATCACCAACAACACCGATTACGGCGGCGCCGGCGGCGCGCTGCACGCCGACGTCAAGGCGCTGATCGATAAGCTGAAGGATGCGGCCAACCGGCGCTACGGCGTCGAGTTCCACACGCTGCGCGTCGTCGCCGGCAGCGGCACCTCGACGGCGCGCAGCATCGGCGGCGTCAACTACTATCTGCCGTTCTCGCTGCTGTCGGCGCCGCTGCCGCCGCAATGGGCGTTCAACTGCCACGTACTGGTGCGCTCCGGCAGCCTCGGCCTGACGGTGGGGACGGCCGCGCTCGGCCGCCTGTTCGTCGACGGACAGGAGAAGACGGCCAACCAGCAGGTCCTGCCCGCCGACGGATGGCGGCAGGTGACGCGGCTGTTCGACCGCGCGCCCGATCAGTTCGTCGGCTACGACAACATCTTCCACAATCTGTTCACGACCCCGGCAACCGAGTTCCTGCTTGCCGCGCCGCTGCTGACGCCCGGCGCCATTGCCGTGGCCCCTGGTCTCTACCATGGCGTGGTGCCCAGCCTGGAGACGTGGCGGTAGGCCGCCGCAAACCGACCGGCTTCCCACAGGCGGCCATTGCGGCGCAGGGCCGCCTGCCCCAGCCTCTGCCGATAGAGCCTCCAGCGCGTCTCGATGATGGCGATCAGCACGCCGATGACGATCCACATCTGGATCTGGCGAAAAGCGGCCGAGATGAAGAAATAGACGAGCAGCGCGACGAGACAGAGCCAGGTGGCTTCCGCCTCGCGGTCCCGTCCGCGGAAGGCGGCAACCGATCCGATCCACAGCGGCCGCGCGAAGAACAGGCCGTAGGCGGCAAGGCCGGTGAGCCCCATGGTCATCAGCAGATAGGCGGCGAAATTGTGGATGTAGCCGACAGCGCCGTCGCCGACCGGCGGCAGCATGCCGGAGCGGGTGGCGTCCCACGGCACGCGGAAGCCCAGGCCATTGCCCAGAGCCGGAGCCAGGGCAAAGCTTTCCAGGGCGAAGGCCCGTTCGGCCGCGCGAACCTGGTCGCCCGTCGAAGCCTGCATGCGCTGGACAAAGACCTCGACGAAGCCGGGATTCACCATGAGATACCAGGCAAGGAGCGCGCCAAGCCCGGTAACCGCCGCCAGGCTCCCGGCGCTCCATATCCTTCGCTGCGAAAAGGCGGTGACGGCGGCGACCAGCAGGATCTGCGAGCGATAGCCCGATGCCAGGATGAGGACGAGGAACAGGGCGAGCAGCCCTGCCCGCAATGGCAGAGCGAGGCGCCGCTCGTAAAGAACGAGGATGAAACCGACGAGGCCGAAAGGCACGAGCAGGTCGCCGACCGCGTAGGTCAGCCGCGCAACCTCCCCGCGAACGGCCGCAACAAGGTCCGTGGCGTTCAGTGCGACGATCTGGACGGCCCATGCGGCCGCGGCCAGCAGCAGCGGACCGCTGGCGCGCGCGCTCAACCTCGCCGGCAGGTTCAGATGGACGATATAATAGAGAATGAAAACGAAGGGCACCGCCCCGCGGATGAAGTCTTGCGTCTTTATTTCATTGTTCACGGAGACCAGGAAATTTATCGGCATCCATAGAAATACCATCGCCACCGCCTGCAAGGCCGTGGCGTCGAGCCTGATTGTCCCGTTGAACGAAACACAAAGCGCCAGCAGGAAAAGCGTCAATATGAAAGCGATGGAGTGGGAAGAAAAAGGAGACGGCACGAACGGCATGGTGCCGACCAGAACGAAGAGCACGTGGACGAGGATCGCCTGAGCCGGAACCTTCCCGGTGGCCGGCGCGCTGCTGGCCGCTTCACTCACGGTGCCGATGCCCCCGTGCGCATCGGCACAGCTACCGCACACCGGGTGTAGCCGAGACACCGGGGGCATGCTTCCCGACAGGTGCGCAACGCGCGCCTTATCTCCTACTCCCCCCTTATGCCGGCAACAGATTGGCGGCCGTCGTGCGCACAGGTCTGCACGCGGCCAGAAATTCCATCAAAACGGTGACGCGGCCCCGGTCGTCCAGGTCGACGAGACTGCCTATGCGCCTGGCAAACGGACCCTGCGCCAGTTCCACGCAATCGCCGCGCTTGAACTGGCCGCTGAAATCGATGACGTCTTCACGATCGGCCCTTGCCTGCAGCGCCTCGATGAATCCGGGCTCCACTGCAACCGGGCTGTCGTTGCTGGTGATGATGCACTTCGCGCCGATCGTTCCGTTGACCGAGCGCCAGCGGGCGGCGGTGGACGCCTCCACGAACAGGTATGTCGGAAACAGAGGCATCAGGCGAACAAAGGTTCGACGCGCATGACGAACCGACCTGCGCATGCGCGGAAGAAACACTCGAAAGCCTTGATTGCTCAGATTATCTGCCGCAACCGCTTCTTTCCAAGATTTGGTCGCAACGACGTACCAATCTTTTCTTTCCGCAGGGCACACGAGACGCGACATGCCTACCAAAGGTGCTTGGCACCCCTCCCCCAGTCCGGCATTCTAGCTCACTAAGATTGATTAATATTCACAACAAATTCGAAGCGTCAAGAACGCTCGCTGGGAAGTTGAGGCGGGTTGCACCCACGCGCGGAAGGAGTGGCCCGTTCCGGGCCGCTCGTGATGACGCGATATGGCTGCCGGAAAGCGGCCAAAATCCCGTTCCAAAAAACCGGGCGCCGGTGCGCTACCGGTCGGCCAGATAGAGCGGCAGTTCGGCCACCGAGCCCAGCACGACGTCGGCCATCGGCGCCAGGGAATCGCGCGTGCCGGTGCCCGAGAGCACGCCGATCGCAAGGCCGCAGCCGCCGGCGCGTGCCATCTCCAGGTCGTGGCGGTTGTCACCCACCATGGCGATCTCGGAAGGCTTCAGCCCGGTGAGATCGCAGAAGGCGCGGATCGTATCGGGCGCCGGCTTGGAATTGGCCACCGCGTCGTAGCCGTAGGCGGCGTCGAAAAGCTGGGCGATGCCGAGGGCAGCCAGCGTCTTTTCCGCCCCCGCGGTGGAATCGTTGGTGGCCAATCCCAGCCTGTAGGGGGCGGCATGGAGGGCTGCCAGCGCATCGGCCATGCCCGGCAGCGGAACCGCCATGGCCGAGCCCTGCTCGGCGGTGATGCGATCAAAGCGCGCCAGCGCCTCCTTCTGGGCGGTCGCCGGCAGATGGGGAAACCAGAGCTCGATGATGTCCATGTTGGTGCCGGCGGCAAAGACCGAATCCGGCTTGAAACGCCGGGCCTCGAAATCGAGCCCGGCCGCCGACAGCAACGCGTCGGCGCGGCCGCGATCGCCTTCGGCCGCCTCCATCGCCATCAGGTCCGCTACCACCGACCATGTCGCATCGAAATCGACCAAGGTGCCGTCCTTGTCGAAAAGAATGCCCTTGATCCCCGCCGCTTTGTTCCCCGCCAAGCCGCCTGCTCCCGTCTATCGCGATCCGCACAACCTATGGATATGTTCCACCAGGCCAACGGTGGAGGCATCCCTGTTTCCGGCATCTTCCTTGCCTTCCACGACGGGCAGAAGGCTGGTGGCCAGTTCCTTGCCCAGTTCCACGCCCCATTGGTCGAAGGAGTTGATGTCGTAGAGCGTTCCTTCCACGAATACCCTGTGCTCGTAAAGGGCGATCAGCCGTCCGAGCATGCGCGGGTCGAGCCTGTCGTAGAGGATCGTCACCGAAGGCCGGTTGCCGGAAAAGACCCGGTGCGGGGCGATCCTGTCGACCTCCGCGGGTTTCATGCCCTTGGCCAGCATCTGGGCGCGCGCCTCTTCCAGCGTGCGGCCCTTCATCAGCGCTTCCGATTGGGCCACGCAATTGGCCAGAAGCAGGTCGTGATGATGCTCCAGTCCCGGCTCGTGGCCATGGGCAGCGGCCAGGAACTCGACCGGGATGATGTCGGTTCCCTGGTGCAGAAGCTGGAAGAAGGCGTGCTGGCCGTTGGTGCCCGGCTCGCCCCACACCAGCGGGCCGGTGGGCGTCGGCGCCGCGCCGCCTTCCAGCGTCACGCTCTTGCCGTTCGATTCCATGTCGAGCTGCTGCAGATAGGCCGGCAGCCTGGACAGGCGCTGGTCGTAGGGAATGACCGCGCGCGCCGGATAGCCGCACACCACCCGGTTCCACCAGCCCACCAGCCCGAGCAGCAGGGGCAGGTTCTTCTCCGGCGGCGCGTTCAGGAAATGCGCGTCCATCTCCGCGCCGCCGGCAAGAAAGGCGCGGAAATTCCGCGGGCCGACCGCGATCATGACCGGCAGGCCGATCGCGCCCCACACGGAGTAGCGGCCGCCGACCCAATCCCAGAAACCGAAGACGCGATCCTTTTCGATGCCGAACTTCGCCACAAGGTCGAGCGCGGTGGAGACGGCGGCGAAATGCTTTGCGACGGCGGCCTCGCCGAGCGCCTCCGCCACCCAGCGGCGCGCCGTCTCGGCATTGGTCATGGTCTCGACCGTGGTGAAGGTCTTGGAGGCGATGATGAATAGCGTCGTCTCCGCCGAGAGATCCTTCAGCGTGTCGTGGATATGGGCGCCGTCGATGTTGGACACGTAATGGGCGCGCGGGCCGTCATGGTAGGGCGCCAGCGCAAGCGTGGCCATGGCCGGGCCGAGATCGGAGCCGCCGATGCCGATATTGACCACGTCGGTGATTTTCTTTCCGCTGGCGCCGGCCGCCTTGCCGGAGCGCACCGCGTCGGCGAATGCGGCCATGGAGCCGAGCACGGCCAGCACGTCCGCGTTCACGTCCTGCCCGTCGACGACGAGATCCTTGCGGTCGAGGTCGCGCAGCGCCGTGTGCAGAACGGCTCGGTTCTCGGTGACGTTGATGTGCTTGCCGGAAAACATAGCCGCCCGGCGCCCCGCCACGTCGGCCGCGCGCGCGAGCGCAAACAGCATGTCCATCGTCTTGCTGTCCACCGCGCATTTGGACCAATCAAGCAGCAGGTCGCCATCCGTGGCCGAAAAGCGGGCGAAGCGGCCGGGATCGTCGGCGAAGGCCCGGCGCATGTCCATCGGTGCTGCGGCGCGATGGGCGCGCAGCGCGGCGAGTTGCTTGTCGAAAGCGGCGTGGTCCACGGCGGTCTCCGGACGGTTGAGAGGTGGCTCGGCCCAGCAATGTAGCAGACGAAATGAGGCGGGCGAGGGTCGCGACCGCCACGCGGCCAAAATTAAATCGATTCACGAGCTATGATGGATGCGCCGGAAGCCGGATGGATCACTGGCATAGATCGCTGCGATCAGAAAAATTGATTGGCGCAAATGCTTATGCCACCGATACAGTCGACTGGTCCACGCAAGCAGAAAAGACTGGCCATCGAGGAGGGTTCGTGATGCCACAGAGAAACGACACCGCGATCTGGTCCGGCCTGTTCCGCATTTCGGCGGATTCCGGCCAGACGCTGCAGGCCCAGATCCGCCAGGCCATCGTGGCCGCCATTCTCGACCGGCAGATCGCCGCTTCCATGCCGCTGCCCTCCTGCCGCATCCTGGCGGAAAAGCTCGGCGTCGCGCGCGGCACCGTGGTGCTGGCCTTCCAGCAGCTCGTGGACCAGGGCTTCCTCGTGGCGCGCGAGCGGCGCGGCCACTTCGTCAATCCCGACGTGCTCGCGACCCCGGCCAAGCCGCAGAAGGCCCCCGAACAGCAGAACGAGATCGACTGGAAGGCGCGGCGCCAGATCGCGGCCTCCGACATGCCGCCGCCGGCCAAGCACGAGAACTGGATCAAGTCCTCCTACCCCTTCGTCTACGGCCAGTTCGACCCGGCGCTGTTCCCGACCGCCGAATGGCGCGAATGCAACCGTATGGCGCTCGCCGTGCTGGAAATCCGCAACTGGGCGTCCGACATGGTCGACCGCGACGACCCCCTGCTAATCGAGCAGATCCAGGCGCGGCTTCTGCCGCGGCGCGGCATCTTCGCCAACCCGGACGAGATCATCGTCACGCTCGGCGCCCAGAACGCGCTCTATATGCTGGCCTCCCTGCTGATGGGCAAGGGCTCGAAGGTAGCGATGGAAGACCCCGGCTATCCCGACGCGCGCTCCATCTTCAAGCTGTCCGGCGCCGACGTGCAGCCGGTGCCGGTGGACCAATCGGGTATCGTCACCTCGGCGATCCCCGCCGACGCCGGCTTCGTGTTCGTCACGCCCAGCCATCATTGCCCCACCATGGTGGCGCTGTCGCAGGAGCGGCGGCAGGACCTTCTGGCGCGTGCCGCCCGCAACAACCAGATCATCATCGAGGACGGCTACGACAGCCAGCTCCTCGACGAGGCGCCGCAGCAGGCGCTGAAGAGCATCGACCGTTCGGGGCGCGTCATCTATGTCGGCTCCATGTCGAAGACGCTCGCGCCGGGACTGCGCCTGGGCTACATCGTCGCCTCCGCCGGCCTGATCGCGGAGTTGCGGGCGCTGCGCCGCTTCATGCTGCGCCATCCGCCCGCCAACAACCAGCGCGCGGTGGCGCTGTTCCTCTCGCTCGGCCATCACGAGGCACTGGTGCGGCGGCTTTCCGCCGCCTTCGAGGAGCGGCGCAAGCGCCTGGTACAGGCGATTTCCGCCTTCCTGCCCGAATGGCGGCCGACCGATTCCGCCGGCGGCACCTCGCTGTGGCTGGAAGGGCCGCGCGGCATCGACGCCCGCGACCTGGCGAGCGCGGCGGCCAGCCGCAGCGTCATCATCGAGCCCGGCGACCGCTTCTTCGACCGCAGCGACAAGCCCACGCGCTTCATGCGCCTCGGCTTCTCCTCCATCGCGCTGCAGCATATCGAGCCCGGCATACGCGAACTGGCCACCGCCGCAGGCCGCCGGCCCGCGGCCGCCTGAGGCCTCCCGGCCCTGCTCCAATCCTGCGCCAAGGGCCGGCCGGCCGTGACCGGCTGGCCCATGCGGCGGAAATGGCTGGCCCATGGTCTGTACCAATGGCGGCGTCATAGTCGCGGCTGAGGAAGGAAGCCGCGGGCTGCTGGACCAATCGGCACCGTGCCGGGCTTCACCGGGAAAGGTGGAGGTTTCGATGTCTGTGGTTGCGGAAAAGCAGGAAGCCGCGGCGGATCAACGCGGACGGCGTGCCGGCGGGCGCGAGGCGCGCCGCGCCATGCGGGCGGCGCCGCTGGCCGACGACGTGCGGCCTGTGCGGCCGGGGCTGGAGGGCGGCCGCTATGCGCCGCTGGCCCACAACGATCTGGAGCGCATCCACGAAGCGGTGCTGACGCTGCTGGAGACGGTGGGCTTCGCCAATGCCATCCCGTCCTGCATCGAGGCGCTGACCCGCGTCGGCGCCGTCCACGGCGCGGACGGCCGCATCCGCTTCCCGCGCAACCTGGTGCTCGACACGATCCGCAAGGCGGCCCGCCACTTCACGCTGCACGGGCAGGATCCGAAGCACGACATGCTGATCCAGGGCAAGCGCGTGCACTACGGCACGGCGGGTGCGGCGGTGCATCTGGTCGACGTCGAGAAACGCGAATACCGCGAGTCGCTGCTGCAGGACATCTATGACGCGGCCCGCCTGGTGGACGGGCTCGACAACATCCATTTCTTCCAGCGGCCGATGGTGCCGCGCGACATTCCCGACCCGCTCGATATGGATTTCAACACGCTCTACGCCTGCGTGATGGGCACGTCGAAGCATGTCGGAACCTCGTTCACCGTTCGCGAGAACGTCGCGCCGGCACTGGAAATGCTCTATGCGATCGCCGGCGGCGAGGAGAATTTCCGCGCCCGGCCCTTCGTCTCCAACTCCAACTGCTTCGTCGTGCCGCCGATGAAATTCGCCGAGGACGCCTGCGGCGTGCTCGAAGCCTGCGTGGAAGGCGGCATCCCGATCCTGCTCCTGTCGGCCGGGCAGGCCGGCGCCACGGCACCCGCAGCGATCGCCGGCGCGGTGGTGCAGGCGGTGGCGGAAGTCCTGGCGGGACTGGTCTATGTCAATGCCATAAAGCCCGGGCATCCGGCCATCTTCGGCACCTGGCCCTTCGTCTCGGACCTGCGCACCGGCGCCATGTCCGGCGGCTCGGCCGAGCAGGCGCTGCTGACGGCAGCCTGCGCGCAGATGGCGCAGTTCTATGACCTGCCGGGCGGCTCGGCCGCAGGCATGGCCGATTCCAAGCTGCCCGACATCCAGTCCGGCTTCGAAAAAGGCATAACCGACGTCATGGCCGGGCTGTCGGGGCTCAACCTCGTCTACGAATCGGCCGGCATGCACGCCTCGCTGCTCGGCTTCTGCCTGGAAAGCCTCATCATCGACAACGACATGCTGGGCTATTGCCAGCGCTGCGTGCGCGGCATCGAAGTCACGGACGCGGCCCTTTCGGTCGAGACCATCGCGGACGTCTGCCTGAACGGCCCTGGCCATTATCTCGGCCACGAGCAGACGCTCAAGCTGATGCAGACCGAGTATTTCTATCCGGCCGTGGGCGACCGGTTCTCGCCGAAGGAGTGGAACGAGAAGGGCAAGCCCGACATATTGCAGCGCGCGATCGCCGAGAAGAAGCGCGTGCTGGCGGAGCGCTTCCCTCGGCATGTGCCGCGGGCCGTCGACGACCGCCTGCGCGCCCGCTTCGCCAACCTCATCCAGTTGCCGCGCAGTTCCATGGGCTGGTGAGACCCGGCCTTTCCTCCCCCTCACCCCGAGGGGGAAGGAGGCGACATCGCCGCCTAGTGATTGTCCCGCGGCATCCCCTTCGTGTGGGCGACGTCCTGGTATTTGACCGCCGGCTTCAGCACCATGCCTTCCGAGAACTGGTCGACTATGGCTCGCTGGATCTCCTGCCAGGGCGTCTGGTGCTGCGGATAATGGTAGCCGCCATCGGCGGCGAGCGCGCCGCGCCGCGCCGCAAGCTCCTCGTCGGAAATGAGGATGTCGGCCGTGCCCTTCCTGAGATCGATGCGCACCCGGTCGCCGGTCTTCAGCAGCGCCAGCCCGCCGCCCACGGCCGCCTCCGGCGAGGCGTTGAGGATCGACGGCGTGCCCGACGTGCCCGACTGGCGGCCGTCGCCGATGCAGGGCAGCGAATGGATGCCGCGCTTGATGAGGTAGGCCGGCGGCTGCATGTTCACCACCTCCGCCCCGCCCGGATAGCCGACAGGGCCGGCGCCGCGCATGAACAGGATGGTGTGCTCGTCTATTCCCTCGGCCGGGTCGTCGATGCGGGCGTGGTAGTCCTCCGGCCCGTCGAACACCGCCGCCTTGCCCTCGAACGCCTCCGGGTCCTGGGGGTTCGACAGGTAACGGTCGCGGAACTCCTTGGAGATCACGCTGGTCTTCATGATGGCCGAGTCGAACAGGTTGCCCTTGAGGTTGATGAAGCCTGCCTCCTTCACCAGCGGGTCGGAGACAGGGCGGATGACCTTGGTGTCCATGTTCTCGGCGTTGGCGCAGTTCTCGCCCATGGTCCTGCCGTTGACGGTGCGGGCGCCCGGATGCGGCAGCAGCCCGGCCTTCATCAACTCGGCCACGACCACCGGCACGCCGCCGGCATGGTGATAGTCCTCGCCCAGATATTCGCCGGCCGGCTGGAGGTTGACCAGAAGCGGGATCTTGTGCCCGACGGCCTGCCAGTCGTCGTTGGTGAGCGGCACGCCGAGATGGCGGGCGATGGCGTTGAGGTGGATCGGCGCATTGGTGGAGCCGCCGATGGCGGAGTTGATGACGATGGCGTTCTCGAAGGCTTCGCGCGTCATGATGTCGGACGGCTTCAGGTCCTCGTGCACCATCTCCACGATGCGGCGGCCGGTCTCGTAGGAGATCTGGCCGCGCTCGCGATAGGGCGCGGGGATGGCGGCCGAGCCTGGAAGCTGCATGCCCAGCGCCTCGGCCAGGCTGTTCATCGTGGTGGCGGTGCCCATGGTGTTGCAGTAGCCGGTCGACGGCGCCGAGGAGGCGACGATGTCCATGAACTCGTCATAGTCGATCTCGCCGGCCGAGAGCCGCTGGCGCGACTCCCACACGATAGTGCCGGAGCCGGTGCGCTTGCCCTTGTGCCAGCCGTTAAGCATCGGCCCGACCGACAAGGCGATCGCCGGGATGTTGACGGTGGCCGCCGCCATGAGCAGCGCCGGCGTGGTCTTGTCGCAGCCGACGGTCAGCACCACGCCGTCGATCGGGTAGCCATAGAGAACCTCGACCAGCGACAGATAGGCGAGGTTGCGATCGAGCGAGGCGGTGGGACGCTTGCCCGTCTCCTGGATCGGATGGCAGGGGAACTCGAAGGGGATGCCTCCGGCGGCCTCGATGCCGGCGCGGATGCGCTTGGCAAGCTCCAGATGGTGGCGGTTGCAGGGCGACAGGTCCGATCCGGTCTGGGCGATGCCGATCAGCGGCTTGCCCGATTGCAATTCCGCCCGGGTCAGGCCGAAATTCAGATATCGCTCCAGATAGAGCGCCGTCATGCCAGGATTGTCGGGGTTGTCGAACCATTCCTGCGAGCGGAACTTCTTGGTCCGGGTGGGTGCGCCTGCCATGGGAGAGTCTCCGTATTTGTAAGACAAATGGTTATGGCAAGCGGGGCGCGCAGGCAAGAGGCAGCGCGCCGCAGGGCCGACGCTCCGGGCGCCGCCCCGGACTTTGGTGCGATAGACACAAGCCGTGCCGCAGGCTACGCCTGATCCGCTAGCAAAGGGAGGTTTTTCTCATGGCGTTGGTGATCGAAGGCGAGGAGCGCATCGCCGCCCCCATTCAGAAAGTGTGGGAAGCGCTGAACGACCCGGACGTGCTCAGGGAAAGCATTCCCGGCTGCCAGAGCCTGGAGAAGAAGTCCGACACGGAACTGGCGGCCACCGTGGTTCTCAAGATCGGGCCGATCAAGGCGACCTTCCAGGGAGAGGTCACGCTGTCGAACCTCAACCCGCCGCATTCCTACACCATCCAGGGCGAGGGCAAGGGCGGCATCGCCGGCTTCGCCAAGGGCGGGGCCGACGTTACGCTGAGCGAGGACGGCGCGGACACGACCGTGCTGAAATATGCAGCCAAGGCGGATGTCGGCGGCAAGATCGCCCAGCTCGGCAGCCGGCTGATCGATTCCACCTCGCGCAAGCTGGCGGGACAGTTCTTCTCCACCTTCGGCGAGAAGGTAGGCGGAACAGACGCCACCGCCTGAGGTGCCGCAGGCTCCCGCCATCGAGGGAGCCGCGGGCACGTTGGGGGCAGCTATTCGAACACGATAGACGGCACGGCGCCGTCCGCCGCCGTCTTTTCCTCCTGCAGGCGCTCCCAGACCTTGGCGGCGATGGCGCGGTAGATTTTCGCCTCGGCCCCGTCCGGCTTGGCGGCGACCACGGGGCGGCCCTCGTCGGAGCTTTCGCGGATGCCCATCTCCAGCGGCACCTCACCGAGGAAAGCCACGCCCAGCCGCTCGGCTTCCTTGCGGGCACCGCCGTGGCCGAAGATGTCGTAGCGCTTGCCGGTGTCGGGGGCGATGAAATAGCTCATGTTCTCCACGATGCCGATCACCGGCACGTTGACCTTGCGGAACATGTTGAGCCCTTTGCGGGCGTCGATGAGCGCCAGGTCCTGCGGCGTGGAGACGATGACGGCGCCGGCCAGCGGCACTTGCTGGGCCATGGTGAGTTGGGCATCGCCTGTGCCGGGTGGCATGTCGACCACCAGCACGTCGAGCGGACCCCATTCGACCTCGCGCAGCATCTGCGTCAGCGCCGAGACCACCATGGGCCCGCGCCAGATCATCGGCGTCTCCTCGTCCACGAGGAAGCCCATGGACATGACCTTGAGGCCGTAGTTGAGCATCGGCTTCAGCACCTTGCCGTCGGCGCTTTCGGGCCGGCCGCGAATGCCGAGCAGGCGCGGCATGGAGGGGCCGTAGATGTCGGCGTCGAGCACGCCGACCTTCAGACCGTTGGCGGCGAGGCCCAGCGCGATGTTGACGGCGGTGGTGGACTTGCCGACGCCCCCCTTGCCAGAGGCGACCGCCACGATCGCCTCGATGCCCGGTACGCCGCGCTTGCCGGACGTGCGCGAGGCAGGCGCCGGCGCATGCGAAGGGCGCGCGGGCGGCGGTGCCGCGGGGCGGACGGGGGCCGGGCGCGGCGGCGGGGCGCTTTCCATGCCGCCGCCCTTCTTTTCGGCCGTCAGCGCCACCATGACGCTGGCGACGCCGGGAATGGCCTTGACTACGCGTTCGGCGGCCGCACGCAGCGGTTCCATCTCGTTGGCGCGGGCGGCCGGCACGGTGATGGAGAAAAACACCTTCGCGTCGGCGACGAAGATTTCCGAGACAAGGCCGAGATCGACGATGTTGCCGGTAAAATCCGGGCCGGTCACTGTCCGCAGGCGCTCTATGACGGCTTCCCTGGAGACGGACATGGCGGTTTCCTCATGCTGGCTTGCGGCTATGGGTGACATAGAGCACTTTCCCGGCCGCTCCAAGCGCCAGACCGCGCCTTCAGCCTGCCAGCGACACCATGACATAGACCAGCGCCGAAATCGCGGCTGTGGCCGGAAGCGTGACGACCCAGGCGACGACGATGTTGGCGGCTATGCCCCAGCGCACCGCCGACACGCGCCGCGCGGCGCCGACGCCGACGATGGCGCCGGTGATGGTGTGCGTGGTGGAGACGGGAATGCCGAGCCAGGTCGCGGCAAACAGCGTGATCGCGCCGCCGGTTTCGGCGCAGAAGCCCTGCATGGGGTTCAGCCGCGTGATCTTGGAGCCCATCGTGTGCACGATGCGCCAGCCGCCGAACAGCGTGCCCAGCGCCAGCACGGCCTGGCAGGTCAGCACCACCCATAGCGGCACGTAGAACGTATCGCCGAGCATGCCTTGCGAATACAGCAGCACCGCGATGATGCCCATGGTCTTTTGCGCATCGTTGCCGCCGTGGCCCAGCGAATAGAGCGAGGCCGACACGAACTGCAAGACGCGGAAGGTGCGGTCCACCGCGAAGGGGGTCTGGCGCACGAACAGCCATGAGACCGTCAGGATCAGCACCAGGGCCAGCACGAAGCCCGTCAGGGGTGAAAGCACGATTGCCGACGTGGTCTTCAAAAGCCCCGACCAGACGACCGCGCCGGTGCCGGCCTTGGCCACGCCGGCGCCCACCAGGCCGCCGATCAGGGCGTGGGAGGAACTGGAGGGGATGCCGAGCACCCAGGTGAGGATGTTCCACACGATGGCGCCGGCAAGGGCCGCGAAGATGACCGTCGGGGTGACGGTATCGGCGTCGATGATGCCGGTGCCCAGCGTGTTGGCGACATGCAGGCCGAAGAACAGGAAGGCGATGAAGTTGAAGAATGCCGCCCAGAACACGGCATAATGCGGCCGCAGCACGCGTGTGGAAACGATCGTCGCGATGGAGTTGGCCGCGTCGTGCAGCCCGTTGAGGAAGTCGAAGAACAGCGCGACGGCAATCAGGCCGGCCAGCAGCGGAAGGGCGAGCGTAGCGTCCATGGGCGCGGGTCAGACGTTCTCGATGACGATGCCGTGGATCTCATCGGCCACGTCCTCGAACCGGTCCACGACCTTTTCGAGCTGGCTGTAGATCTCGGCGCCGATCACATAGGCCATGGGATCGGTGGCGCCATGACGGCGGAACAGGTCCTTCAAGCCCTTTTCGTGCAGCGCGTCGGAGCGCTCCTCGGCGCGCGTCACTTCTTCGGTGATGGCCACGAGCTGCTGGGCGTTGGCGTTTGCCTTGGCCAGCAGCGGCACGGCCTTGGCCACGAGCCTGGCCGCATCGGCGATGACGACGCCCATCTCGCGCATGATCGGATCGAATTCCGTCGCCTCGAACAGCCTCACCGTCTTGACCGTCTTGTTCATCATGTCGATGGCGTCGTCCATCGACTGGATCAGGTCCTGTATGTCCGTGCGGTCGAAGGGAGTGATGAAGGACCGCCGCACGGCCAGCATCACCTCGGCCGCAATGACGTCGGCCTCTTTCTCCAGCGCCACGATCCTGTTGCAATTGGCTTCGACGTCCTGGCCGGCCAGAAGCATCTGCAACGCCTCGGCGCCGCCGACGACTGCGCGGGCATGCTGATCGAACAAATCGAAGAAACCATCCTCGTGCGGCAGCAATTTGCGAAACCAGCCCAGCATCTTCTACCTTTCGGCCTTGGTGGAAGGCCTCCCAATAGCCTCCCTCGAGGCAACGGGGAACCATTTGTCGGCAAAAAATACGGGGATGGCGGAAAATATGGGTGGCGCGCATTTGCGGCGAAGGCTTGCGGTCGAGAGCGGATGCCGCGAACCTGCGGATGACAGTCGGGTACCTGGCTCATGATCGACAAGCTGGAATTCTTCATCGCGCTGGCCAGCGAAAAGCATTTCGGGCGGGCGGCGGAAATGTGCGGGGTGACGCAGCCCACCCTTTCGGCCGGCATCAAGCAGCTCGAGGGGCAGCTCGGCGTCATGCTGGTCAAGCGCGGCTCGCGCTTCCAGGGCCTGACGCCGGAGGGCGTGCAGGTGTTGCGCTGGGCGCGGCGCATCGTCGGCGACACGCGTTCCATGAAGGAAGAGATGCGCGCCGCCCGCCACGGCCTGTCGGGCCATATCCGCATCGCCGCCATCCCGACCGCGCTCGCCATGGTGGCGCGGCTGACCACGCCCTTCCGCGAGAAGCACCCCGGCGTCACCTTCTCCATCCTGTCGCGCACCTCCATCGAGGTGCTTACCCTGCTCGGCAATTTCGAGATCGACGCCGGCATCACCTATCTCGACAACGAGCCGCTCGGCCGGGTCGCGAGCGTACCGCTCTACGAGGAGCGCTACCAGCTCATCACCTCGACCGGAAATCCGTTCGCAGACCGCGACCGGGTGACATGGGCCGAAGTCAGCCGTCTGCCGCTGTGCCTGCTCACGCCGGACATGCAGAACCGCCGCATCATCGACCAGCATCTGGCCGAGGCGGGGGTACAGGTGCGGCCGACGCTGGAATCGAATTCGATGATCCTGCTGTTCTCGCATATCCGCACCGGCAAGTGGTCGTCGATCATGCCGCTCAACCTCACGGAAACGCTGGGTTTTTCCGAACCGATCCACGCCATCCCGATCGTCGAGCCGGATGCCAGCCACATGGTCGGGCTGGTGGCCGCCCCGCGCACGCCGCAGACGCCGCTGGTTTCGGCGCTTCTGGACGAAGCGATGGCGCTGGCAAGCGATTTCCGCAGGACGAGCTAGGCTAAAAGGGATTGTCGGCGCATCGATAGAAAATCTCTATCAACTGACGGGACGGCTTTATTGATGTCGCGGGTTTTCTCTGGCTTATTAAGCACTTAGCGAAGCCCCACATACCATCAGGGAGGGCGCTGCATGACAGTGCAGGCCGCAGGTACCGAGATAGCGACGCGCACGGCGTCGATCGTGCAGGAATTCCAGACGCTGGAAGGCCCGCTGCTGCCGATCCTGCACGGCATCCAGGAAGAATTCGGCTACGTGCCGCAAGAGGCGCTGCCGGTGATCGCATCCGCGCTCAACCTGTCGCGCGCCGAGGTGCACGGGGTCGTCAGCTTCTATCACGATTTCCGCCGCGAGCCGGCCGGACGGCATGTGCTCAAGCTGTGCCAGGCCGAATCGTGCCAGGCGATGGGCTCCGATGCGGTCGCCGCCCGCATCAAGCAGCTTCTGGGCATCGACTTCCACGAGACCACGCCCGACGGCGCGGTGACGCTGGAGCCGGTCTACTGCCTGGGCCTGTGCGCCTGCTCGCCCTCGGCCATGCTGGACGGCGAGGTGATCGGCCGGCTGGACGCCGAAAGGATCGACGAGATCGTCGCGGAGGTACGCTCATGATCCCGCGCATCTTCATTCCCGGCGATTCGGGCGCCGTGGCGCTCGGCGCCGACAAGGTGGCCGCAGCCATCGAGAAGGAACTCAAGGAACGCGGCATTGAGGCCAGGATCGTGCGCAACGGCTCGCGCGGTGCCTATTTCCTCGAACCGATGGTGGAGGTGGCCTGCGCCACCGGCCGCACCGCCTACGGACCCGTCAGGCCGGCCGACGTGAAGAGCCTGTTCGACAGCGGCTTCCTGTCCGGAGGCCATCACAAGCGCTGGCTCGGCGCGCCGGACAAGATCCCCTTTCTGGCCGGCCAGACGCGGCTGACCTTCGCCCGCTGCGGCATCATCGACCCGCTGTCGCTCGATCACTACAGGAAGCATGACGGCCTCAGGGGGCTGGAGAAGGCCGTGGCCATGGCGCCGGCCGAGATCGTCGCGCAGGTAACCGAATCGGGCCTGCGCGGACGCGGCGGCGCCGGTTTCCCCACCGGCATCAAATGGAAGACCGTGCTCGATACGAGCGCCCCCCGGAAATACATCGTCTGCAACGCCGACGAAGGCGATTCGGCCACCTTCGCCGACCGCATGATCATGGAAGGCGACCCCTTCGTGCTCATCGAGGGCATGGCGATCGCCGGCATCGCCACCGGCGCCACCAAGGGTTTCGTCTATATCCGCTCGGAATATCCGCACGCGGTCGACAAGATGAGCAAGGCCATCGAGGTCGCCCGCAGGGCCGGCGTGCTCGGGCCCAGCGTGCTGGGTTCGCCGCATGCCTTCGACATGGAAGTGCGCGTCGGCGCCGGCGCCTATGTCTGCGGCGAGGAGACCTCGCTGCTCAACTCGCTGGAGGGCAAGCGCGGCGTTGTGCGCGCCAAGCCGCCGCTGCCGGCGATCGAGGGCCTGTTCGGCAGGCCGACCGTCATCAACAACGTGATCTCGCTGGCGTCCGTGCCAATCGTCATGGACAAGGGCGCCGCCTTCTACAAGGATTTCGGCATGGGCCGCTCGCGCGGCACCATCCCGATCCAGATCGCCGGCAACGTCAAGCGGCCCGGCCTTTATGAGGTCGCTTTCGGCCTGACGCTGGGCCAGATCGTGGACGAGATCGGCGGCGGCACCGCCAGCGGCCGGCCGGTCAAGGCCGTGCAGGTAGGAGGGCCGCTCGGCGCCTATTTCCCGCGCGCCCTGTTCGATACGCCCTTCGACTACGAAGCGTTCGCGGCCAAGGACGGGCTGATCGGCCATGCCGGCATCACCGTGTTCGACGACACCGCCGACATGCTGAAGCAGGCGCGCTTCGCCATGGAGTTCTGCGCCGTCGAAAGCTGCGGCAAGTGCACGCCCTGCCGGGTCGGTGCGGTGCGCGGCGTGGAGACGCTCGACAAGCTTGCCCATGGAATCGAGCCGGACAAGCAACTCGCGCTGGTCACGGATCTGTGCAACACGATGAAATTCGGATCGCTTTGCGCGCTGGGCGGTTTCACCCCATATCCCGTTATGAGCGCGCTGACCCACTTCCCTGAAGACTTCAAGCCAGCGCCCGTCGCCGAAGCAGCGGAATAGGAGGACCGACATGGGTCTCATCACCGAAATCGACTTCGGCACGCCGGAATCGAATGCCGAACAGCAGGTCACGCTGATCGTCGACGGCAAGGCCGTGACTGTGCCGGCGGGCACCTCCATCATGCGCGCCTCCATGGAGGCCGGCATCGAGATCCCGAAGCTGTGCGCCACCGACATGCTGGACTCCTTCGGCTCCTGCCGGGTCTGCCTGGTGGAGATCGAGGGCCGCAACGGCACGCCCGCCTCCTGTACCACGCCGGTGGGAGAGGGCATGGTGGTGCACACCCAGTCGGACCGGCTTTCGGCGCTGCGGCACGGAGTGATGGAGCTTTACGCCTCCGACCACGCCATCGGTCGCGGCGAGCAGGCCGGCACCGGCGCCAGCGAGTTCGACAAGGTGGCCGCCCAGGTGGGCCTCGGCGAGAACCGCTACGGCACCGACGGCCGCAATCATGTCGCTCCCGGCAACGGCACGCTGAATGTCGACTACCTCGCCCGCGACACCACCAATCCCTATTTCGAATATGATCCGGCGCAGTGCATCGTGTGTTCGCGCTGCGTGCGCGCCTGTGAGGAGGTGCAGGGCACCTTCGCGCTGACCATCGAGGGCCGCGGCTTCGAAAGCCGCATGGTGGCCTCGATGAACGAGGACTTCATCGAATCCGAATGCGTGTCCTGCGGCGCCTGCGTGCAGGCATGCCCGACGGATGCGTTGCGCGAGAAGTCGATCCTGGAAAAGGGTTTGCCGGAGCGCTCGGTCGTCACCACCTGCGCTTATTGCGGCGTCGGCTGCTCGTTCAAGGCCGAGGTCAAGGGCGACGAGGTCGTTCGCATGATGCCCTATAAGGCCGGCCAGGCCAATCATGGCCATAGCTGCGTGAAGGGCCGCTTCGCCTATGGCTACGCCACCCACAAGGACCGCGTCCTCAGCCCGATGATCCGCGAGAAGGTCACCGACCCCTGGCGCGAGGTGAGCTGGGAAGAGGCGCTGACCCACACCGCCAACGAATTCCGCCGCATCCAGTACCAATACGGGCGCGGCGCCGTGGGCGGCATCACCTCCTCGCGCTGCACCAACGAGGAGACCTATCTCGTCCAGAAGCTGGTGCGCCAGGGTTTCGGCAACAACAATGTCGATACCTGCGCGCGCGTATGCCATTCGCCGACCGGCTATGGGCTGGGCCAGACCTTCGGCACGTCGGCGGGCACGCAGGATTTCGATTCCGTCGAGCACACCGACGTTATCTTGCTGATCGGGGCCAACCCGACCGACGCGCATCCCGTCTTCGGCTCGCGCATGAAGAAGCGCATCCGCGAGGGCGCCAAGGTGATCGTCATCGACCCGCGCCGCACCGACCTGGTGCGCTCCGTGCATGTCGAGGCGTCCTATCACGTGCCGCTGCGACCCGGCACCAACGTCGCCGTGCTGACGGCGCTCGCCCATGTCATCGTCACGGAGGGGCTGTTCAACGAAGCCTTCATCCGCGAGCGCTGCGACTGGAGCGAATTCCAGGACTGGGCATCCTTCGTGGCCCTGCCGGAAAACAGCCCGGAGGCGGTCGGGAAGCTCGCGAATGTCGATCCCGAACTGATCCGCGGCGCGGCCCGCCTCTACGCCACCGGTGGCAATGCGGCGATCTATTACGGCCTCGGCGTGACCGAGCACAGCCAGGGCTCGACCTCGGTGATGGCCATCGCCAACCTTGCCATGGCCACCGGCAATATCGGCCGGCCGGGCGTGGGCGTGAACCCGCTGCGCGGCCAGAACAACGTGCAGGGCTCGTGCGACATGGGCTCGTTCCCCCACGAATTGCCCGGCTACCGCCACATCTCCGGCGATGCGGTGCGCGAGATCTACGAGAGCCTGTGGGGCGTGAAGCTGGACGAAGAGCCCGGCCTGCGCATTCCCAACATGCTGGACGCGGCCGTGGACGGTTCCTTCAAGGGGCTCTACGTGCAGGGCGAGGACATCCTCCAGTCCGACCCCGACACCAAGCATGTGGCCGCCGGGCTCGCCGCCATGGAATGCGTGGTCGTGCACGACCTGTTCCTCAACGAGACCGCCAACTACGCCCATGTCTTCCTGCCCGGCTCCACCTTCCTGGAGAAGGACGGAACCTTCACCAACGCCGAGCGCCGCATCAACCTGGTGCGCAAGGTGCTGGAGCCCAAGGCCCGCTATGCCGACTGGGAGGCCACGCAGGAACTGGCCCGTGCCCTCGGGCTCGACTGGAACTACACCCATCCCGCGCAGATCATGGAAGAAATCGCGGCGACGACGCCCAGCTTCGCCGGCGTCTCCTTCGACCTCATCGACCGCGTCGGCTCGGTGCAGTGGCCCTGCAACGAGAAGGCGCCGCTCGGCACGCCGATCATGCATGTCGACGGCTTCGTGCGCGGCAGGGGCAAGTTCATCCGCACCGAATATGTGGCGACCGACGAGAAGACCGGCCCGCGCTTCCCGCTGCTTCTCACCACCGGACGGATTCTGTCGCAATACAATGTCGGGGCCCAGACGAGGCGCACCGGCAACGTGGCCTGGCACGGCGAGGACCGGCTGGAAATCCATCCGCACGACGCGGAGGATCGCGGCATCCGCGACGGCGACTGGGTGCGGCTCGCCTCGCGCTCCGGTTCCACCACCTTGCGCGCGCAGATCACCGACCGCGTGTCGCCGGGCGTCGTCTACACCACGTTCCATCACCCCGACACGCAGGCCAATGTGGTGACCACGGACTTTTCCGACTGGGCCACCAACTGTCCCGAATACAAGGTCACCGCCGTGCAGGTGGCGCCTTCCAACGGGCCGAGCGACTGGCAGCTCGAGTATAACGAGCAGGCGCGGCAGAGCCGCCGCGTCTCGCTGGAAGCGGCGGAGTAGGTCGTGGCGCGGCCCCCCGTCACCACCACGCAGCGCCTGGCGCGCCGTGCCGGAGGCATGGCCGCGGCTGCGCGCATGGTGCCGGAGGAAACCCCGGTGGCGCTCAGCTATGCCGGCACCACCCATGCGGTGATGATGGCGAGCCCAGCCGACCTCGAGGATTTCGCGCTCGGCTTCTCGCTGACGGAGGGCATCGTGGCCGGGCCGGACGAGATCGAGACTATCGAGGTGCAGGACCTCGGCGCCGGCATCGACATCCAGATCCGGCTGAAGGACCAGGCCAACACGCGTTTCCAGGCGCGGCGGCGGCGGCTCGCCGGCCCGGTGGGCTGCGGCCTGTGCGGCATCGAATCCATCGAGGAGGCGATGCGCGCAGTGGCACCGGTCGCCGCCTCGAAGCTCGCGCTCACCGCGAAAGACGTTGCTCTCGCGGTGCGGCTGCTTTCCCGCCAGCAGAAGCTGCATGAAGAGACCGGCGCCGTGCACGCCGCCGGCTTCTACGTGCCCGGCAAGGGCGTGGTCGCGGCGCGCGAGGATGTCGGCCGCCACAATGCGCTGGACAAGCTGGCCGGCGCGCTGGCCAGGGGCGGCATCGACGGCGCTTCCGGCGCGGTGGTGATCACCAGCCGCGTGTCCGTCGAGATGGTGCAGAAGACGGCGGCGCTTGGAGCGCCGGTCGTCATCGCCGTGTCGGCGCCGACGGCGCTGGCCGTGCGCACGGCCGAGGCCGCCGGAATGACGCTGGTGGCGCTGGTGCGCGGGGACGAGTTCGATATCTTTTCGCGCCCCGAACGGGTGAACTGCGAGGTTTCCAGGCATGTCGCATGACGAGGACCACATCCTGTCCACGAAGGAAAAGCTGGTGATGATGGCCAACCAGATCGCCACCTTCTTCCGCTCCAAGCCGCACGAGGAAGGCGTGGCCGGCGTGGCCGAGCATATCAACAAGTTCTGGGAACCCAGGATGCGGCGCCAGTTCTTCGAGATGATCGACGCCGGCGGCAAGGGCTTCCAGCCGCTGGTGCTTGAGGCTGCGTCCAGGATCAGGCGTCCCAAGCCGGAAGCTCCGCCGCCCGGCAGGGCCGCCGGCGCGCCGGGAGCGGCGATGCCGCAGGCATAGGCGCCCTCTCCTGCTGAAGCTCTGCGCGCCACGGCCGGTGGCGCGCGGACGATCCCAGCGCGGCAGCGGAAGGCTGTTCCAAACCCGCCCCCCGGCATCCGGAGCTTGTGTCGGCCGCCGCCTGGCGCTACTCAAGCGCCAATTCGGGTACGCCGACATAGGGATCACCAAAGATGCGACTTGGCGGGCGGCTGGCTGCGGCCATGGAAGTGCTGGAAGATATCGGCCGACGTCATCGCCCCGCGGCCGATGCGCTCAAGGACTGGGCGCTGTCGCATCGCTTCGCCGGCGGCGGCGACCGCGCGGCGATCGGCAACATCGTCTATGACGGCCTGCGCCGCAAGCGCTCGGCCGCCTGGCTGTTCGGCGAGGACACCGCGCGCGCGGTGGCATTCGGCGCGCTTCTGCTGGAGTGGGGCAAGGCGCCCGAGGCGCTGAATACGGCGATGCAGGAAGACAAGTTCGCCCCGCCTCTGCTGACGGAGACCGAACTTGCCAGGCTTGCCGAAGCCAGGCTTGCCGAAGCCCCGCCGGCCGAGCGCGCCGACTGCCCGGACTGGTGCGCGCCCCTGCTGGAAGGCGCCTTCGGACAGGACTGGGTGCAGGAGGGAGCGGCGCTCGCCCAGCGCCCGCCGCTCGACCTTCGCGTGAACACGCTGAAGGCAAGCCGCGAGCAGGTGCTGGCGGAACTGCGCGACACCGGCTGCCAGCCGACCGAACTCGCCCCGCACGGCATCCGCATCGCGCCGATCGAAGGCGACGGCCGCCATCCCAATGTCCAGGCCGAGACGGCCTTCCAGCAGGGCTGGTTCGAGGTGCAGGACCAGGGCTCGCAGATCGCCGGCGAGCTTGCCGGTGCCGCCCCAGGCATGCAGGTGCTGGACTATTGTGCCGGCGCAGGCGGCAAGGCGCTGGCATTGTCTGCGGCAATGCAGAACCGCGGCCAGATCTTCGCGCATGATGCGGAAAGGCAAAGGCTGGCGCCGTTGTTCGAGCGCATGCGCCGCGCCGGCAGCCGCAACATCCAGGTGATCTCGCGGCCGGGCGAGCTTGCCGGGCTGGACGCCCGCATGGACCTGGTGCTGATCGACGCGCCCTGCACCGGCAGCGGCACATGGCGCCGCCGGCCCGACGCCAAATGGCGGCTGACGCGCAAGCAGCTCGACATCCGCATGACCGAGCAGGCCGCAATCCTCGACACCGCCGAGGCCTTCGTGAAGCCGGGCGGGCTGCTGGCCTACGTCACCTGCTCGGTGTTTGCCGAGGAGAACGACGCGCAGATCGCAGCCTTCCGCGCCCGGGCGCCGCAGTTCGAGGCGGTCGACCACCATGGCCTGTGGAACGAGAAATTCCCGGGCCACCCGGCGGCGGCGCGCATCGACGGCCAGGGCGGCATTGCGCTTTCGCCCGCGCGCAGCGGCACGGACGGCTTCTATTTCTGCGCTCTGCGCCGGCGGGGCTGATCCTGCGCGGCTTGCTGCGCTGCAACATAATCATTGCCGGCCGGCGCCGGCTCTGCGATAAGCCGGCTACCGGGCAGTCTGCCCAATGGCGCAAGGGCGAGGACAATGGCAGCCAAGATCGTACCGGCCGCGGACTATGAGGAGCGCGTGCGCGCCTCCTTCGCGCGCCAGCAGGCCATGGCCACCATCGGCGCGGAGCTGACGCTGGTGACGCCTGGCATCGTCGAGATCGAGATGCCCTATTCGCCGGCACTGACGCAGCAACACGGCTTCCTGCATGCCGGTGTCATCTCCACCGCGCTGGATTCGGCCTGCGGCTACGCCGCCTTCTCCCTGATGCCCGAGAATTCGGGCGTGCTCACCATCGAGTTCAAGGTCAACCTTTTGGCGCCGGGCCGCGGCGAGCGCTTCCTGTTCCGCGGCTCGGTGACGAAGCCCGGCCGCACCATCGTGGTCGCCGACGGCCAGGCCTATGCGATCGCCGCAGACGGCGAGGCCCGGCTGATCGCCACCATGACCGGCACGATGATGACCGTCCTGGGAAGAGAGGGCATAGAGGGATAAGCAGCGATGCGCGGGCCCGGAGACGTCGACCGATGAGCGCGACCAGCCGTCCTGAAAAACCCGTCACCATCGCCGGCAGGTCCGTGCTGTTCGTCATGGCGGCGGAGGCCGAATACGGGCCGCATCTGCAGCGGCTCTTCGTCCCGCTTATGACCGGGGTGGGTCCGGTCGAGGCCGGCGTGGGGCTCGGCGCCAGACTGGCGCAACTGGCCGCCGCCAGGGCGCTGCCAGACCTCGTGGTGTCGCTCGGCTCCGCCGGCTCCCGCAGGCTGGAACAGGCGCAGATCTACCAAGCCGTGTCGGTTTCCTATCGCGACATGGATGCCTCTGCGCTCGGCATCGAAAAGGGTGTCACACCCTTTCTCGGCCTGCCGGCCACTCTGCCGCTGCCCCACCGCATTCCCGGCATCGCCGAAGCCACGCTCTCGACGGGCGCGGCGATCGTCTCCGGCGCGGCCTATGATGCGATCGGCGAGGACATGGTCGACATGGAAACCTTCGCCTGCCTGCGCGCCTGCCAGCTTTTCGACGTGCCGCTGGTGGCCTTGCGCGGCATTTCGGACGGTGCGGCCGAACTCGGGCATGTTGACGACTGGACCGCCTATCTCCACATCATCGACGAGCGGCTGGCGGCCGCAATCGGCCTGCTGGAAGAGGCGCTCGCCTGTGGCGCCATCCGCCTCGCCGAACGATGAATGCCATACCCATTGCACCCGCCTGCGTTCTTCTTTAAAGCCTCGCCATGACGACACATCCCGACTCCATTCTCATCATCGACTTCGGCAGCCAGGTCACGCAGCTCATCGCCAGGCGCGTGCGCGAGGCCGGCGTCTACAGCGAAATCGTGCCGTTCCAGTCGGCGCAAGACGCCTTCGCGCGCATCCGCCCCCGTGCGGTCATCCTGTCCGGCAGCCCGCATTCCACCATCGACATCGGCAGCCCGCGCGCGCCGCAGGCGATCTTCGAAGCCGGCATTCCCGTGCTCGGCATCTGCTATGGCGAGCAGACCATGTGCGCCCAGCTCGGCGGCAAGGTGGAGGCCGGCCACCATCGAGAGTTCGGCCGCGCCTTCCTGGAGATCCAGGACGACTGCACCCTGTTCGACGGCATCTGGGCCAAGGGTACCCGCCACCAGGTGTGGATGAGCCATGGCGACCGAGTGACGGCGCTGCCGCCCGGCTTCCGCATCGTCGGCACCTCTCCCGGCGCGCCGTTTGCGGCCATCGCCGACGAGAAGCGCAAATTCTACGCCGTGCAGTTCCACCCCGAAGTGGTGCACACGCCGGACGGCGCCCGGCTCCTGGCCAATTTCGTCCACAACATCGCCGGGCTGAAGGGCGACTGGTCGATGGCCGCCTATCGCGAGCAGGCGGTGGCTTCCATCCGCAGCCAGGTGGGCAAGGGCAAGGTGATCTGCGCGCTGTCGGGCGGGGTCGATTCCTCGGTGGCCGCGCTGCTGGTGCACGAGGCCGTGGGCGACCAGTTGACCTGCATCCTCGTGGACCACGGGCTGATGCGCAAGAACGAGGCGGCGGACGTGGTGGCCATGTTCCGCCAGCACTATAACCTGCCGCTGATGCTGGTCGACGCCTCGGATCGCTTCATCGACGCCCTGGAGGGCGAAACCGATCCCGAGAAGAAGCGCAAGACCATCGGGCGCCTGTTCATCGAGGTGTTCGAGGAGGAGGCGAAGAAGCTGGGCGGCGCCGACTTCCTGGCCCAGGGCACGCTCTATCCCGACGTGATCGAAAGCGTGTCCTTCACCGGCGGCCCGTCCGCCACGATCAAGTCGCATCACAATGTCGGCGGCCTGCCGGACCGCATGAACATGAAGCTGGTGGAGCCGCTGCGCGAACTGTTCAAGGACGAGGTGCGCGCACTCGGCAAGGAACTGGGCCTGCCCGAAAGCTTCATCGGCCGCCACCCCTTCCCCGGCCCGGGCCTGGCGATCCGCTGTCCCGGCGGGGTGACGCGCGAGAAGCTCGACATTCTGCGCGAGGCCGACGCCGTCTATCTGGACGAGATCCGCAAGGCGGGGCTCTACGACGCCATCTGGCAGGCTTTCGCGGTGCTGCTGCCGGTGCAGACGGTGGGCGTGATGGGCGACGGGCGCACCTACGAATATGTGTGCGCGCTGCGGGCGGTGACCTCGGTGGACGGCATGACGGCCGATTTCTACCCCTACGACATGGCCTTCCTGGGCGCCGCCGCCACGCGCATCATCAACGAGGTCAAGGGCATCAACCGCGTGGTCTATGACGTGACGAGCAAGCCACCCGGCACAATCGAGTGGGAATGATTCAGGGAATGCTATGCGCAAGATCGTTGAGCGCAGAGCACCTGCACCCCAGCCGGCAAGCGTTGAACGGTCGAGGTTGACGCCCAGGCGGGCGTAGATTTGGGCCTGACGATGCAGGGGCAGATGGTCGGCATCCTTCGACACCAGCACATGAGCCACCGTGGCCTCTGTCGGAATGCCGCCCTCAACGAGGCGGCCTGGAGCGGGCGGGGGCGAGGAAAAATGAAATACCCCGCCTGCGAAAAGCTTGAGATCATCCGACTCGTCGAGCAGTCGCATCTGCCGGCATGCCGCGCGCTGGAAAAGCTTGGCATTCCCAGCACTACCTTCCATCGTTGGTACGATCGTTTCCTGACCGGCGGCGTCAACGCGCCCGAGGATCGCAAATCTCGGCCAGGGCGTGTCTGGAACCGCATTCCCGAGATTGTGCGCGAGCGGGTCATCGAGCTGACCCCTCCGGCCGTGCAGACCAGCCTTACCTCTTGTCAGGAGACCCACCCAAACTACCAGCCGCTGGATGCGTTCGCTGATGAAGTGATGACACTGCTCGCGCAGCAGCCAGGCGGGCGCGTCAAACTCAGGCCTGATACGAAGGGGGAGCCGACCGGTTTCGGCCGCTCGCTCTCCTGAGTATCGCAATCGTCAGACGAACGGCGGTTTTGACCTCCTTCAAGCCTACATCGGCCCGCCCTTGCCACCCAAGTCAGATATCGCTGCAAATGAGCGCTGGTGCTGGAGCCGTCTATCCAGCATTGCCGAACGACCGCCGCAACATCAGATCTCGGTTCGCTCGGCGAGAAAGAGTGCATCCTTGACGTTGACACCGCAATCCGACAGCTTTCCGGCAACTCAGGCCGCCAAGGACGGTGCCTGCGCGCGCTCGTCGAGCGTTGGATAGTCGATGTAACCCTTGGCGCCACCACCATAAAGGGTCGTCGGGTCAAGTTCGTTCAGCGGCGCGTCAAGCCGATAGCGCTCCACGAAATCCGGATTGGCGAGCGCCCAGCGCCCGACCGGCGCCACATCGGCAATGCCGGCCTCGATATCCGCCGCAACGGCATCGAGCGGACGGCTGCCGCGCGAAACCAGCAGGGCATTCGGCCAGAGCCGGCGGATGTCGGCAAGCAGTTTCTCGTCCTTGCCCTGCGACACATGCAGATAGGCGAGGTCGAGCCTGGCCAGTTCCGGCACCAGATGGCGGTAGAGAGCGGGCCCATTCGGACCCTCTTCGATCCCGCCAAGCGTTGATCCGGGGGAGATGCGGATGCCGATCCGCTCGGGGCCGATCGCCCCTACCACGGCGCGCGCCACCTCAACCGCGAAACGCGCCCTGTTCTCGATCCCGCCGCCAAAACGATCTTTCCGGACATTGGCATTGGGGGCGAAGAATTGCTGGACCAGATAGCCGTTGGCCGCGTGGATCTCGACGCCGTCCGCACCGGCGGCGATCGCCTGCCGGGCCGCATGGGCAAAATCACGCACCGTTTCGTTGATCTCGATGGTGGAGAGTGCACGCGGTTGCGGTATGTCGAGCATGCCGCTTGCAGTGAATATCTTTTCCCCGAACGCAATCGCGGAAGGCGCCACCGGCTGGCGGTGATGCGGGGTGTTGTTGGGATGCGAAACCCGGCCGACATGCATCAACTGGATGACAAGATGGCCGCCATTGGCGTGCACGGCGTCTGCAACGCGGCGCCAGCCCGCGACATGTGCCTCCGTGTAGATACCGGGCGTATTCAGATAGCCCTGACCGTCGTCCGAAGGCTGGGCGCCTCCGGTAATGATGAGGCCGAGCGAAGCGCGCTGCGAGAAATAGTCGGCCGCGAAATCGCCCGGCGTGCCGTCCGGCTTGTCGCGGCTGCGGGTCATGGGCGCCATGGCGAAACGGTGCTTCAGAACCATGCTGCCGATGCGGATCGGGTCCCAGATGCTGGTCATGATCGTCTCCTTCTTTGGGCCGGCGGTTTCGATGTGTCGGCTTGGAATCTATCTAGGCCGTTCCATATTTGTTATGAAGTTGCTGCGATCTGGACAGGGTGTATCGATTATGAGCCAATGGGATCTGCAGGCGCTGGAGGCTTTCAACGCGGTCGTCCAGACCGGCGGCATCGGCAAGGCCGCCCGTTCACTCGAACGGCCCAAGGCGACGCTGTCGCGCCAGGTCCGCGCACTTGAACAGAGCTTGGGCGTTCGCCTGTTCGACCGCGACAACCGCATGCTGACGCCGACCGCCGAGGGACAGCTCCTGTACGAACGAACCATCGCCGTGCTGCACGATCTAGCGGAAGCACGCCAGTTGCTGCTCGATGGGAACGTACATCCGCGTGGGCCGCTCCGGGTCAGCGCGCCGGTGCTGCTGTCGCACATATTTCTCGGCAGGCTCAGCGCCCGCTTTACCGCGCGATACCCCGACGTGCGGCTCGAAATCACCGCCGAGGACCGGACCGTCGATCCGGTCGAGGAAGGTTATGACGTTGTGATCCGCGTCAATCCTGCGCCGGATACGGAACTGGTCGGCCGTTGCTTCGGCCGTGACGAGTCGTTGGTGCTGGCGCCGCCCGGATGGGAGCGGCCGCCGGTCGGCGAAGCCGAGCCGGTGCCGATTGATGCCGTGGTGAACAGCACATTGCCCCTTGCACCCGTATGGCGATGCGTCGATGCCGCAGGCGTGCTGATCATCGAGGCGCGGCCGAAGCTGCGCCTGTCGTCGCTCTTGATGATGCGCGATGCGGTGCGCGAGGGTGCGGGCATCGCGCAACTTCCTCTTTCTCTCACCTACGAGGATTTGGAGGCCGGACGATTGGTAAACTGGGGACGCGTGTCCGATAGGCCGGTGGAACTTTGGGTGCTGCACCATTCGCGGCGGCTGGCGAGCCTGAAGATCGCGGCCTTCATCGATTTCATCTGCGAAGCCTTCCCCAACCGTGCGCTCGTCGGCTTGCGGGAGTGAGGCATCTCGGCCACATTCGCAACCATGATGTCGGCTGCGTTCAAGCGGCCGCGTCGCTGACGGCGGCCACACGATCCAGTTCGTCGACCGCGTCATCCGGCAGATCCAGCTCCGCTGAGGCGAGATTCTCGCGCAGGTGAGCAACGGAAGACGTGCCTGGAATCAGCAGGATGTTGGGCGCGCGGCGAAGCAGCCAGGCAAGCGCGACCTGCATGGGCGTGACCTCGAGCCCATCCGCGACACCGAACAGGGTTGACGATTGCAGCGGGCTGAACCCTCCAAGCGGAAAGAACGGCACATAGGCGATGCCGTCACGGGCGAGATCGTCGATCAGACGGTCGTCGGCACGGTGCGCGACATTGTACAGGTTCTGCACGCAGACGATCTCGGCGATCTTGCGCCCTTCGGCGACCTGTGCAGGCGTCACGTTGCTCAGCCCGATATGGCGCACCAGCCCCTGCCGCTGGAGGTCGGCCAGAACGGCGAGCGGCGCCTCGATGGATCCTTCCGCCGGGGCAAGCGCATCGAACATGATGCGCAGGTTGACCACATCGAGCGCGTCAAGCCCGAGATTACGCAGATTGTCGTGCACGGCCCGGACCAGTTCGTCGGGCGAGAAAGCCGGGAGCCATGACGCATCTTCCCCCCGCCGGGCGCCGATCTTGGTGACGATGACAAGATCGTCGGGATAACGCGCCAGCGCCTCCCGGATCAGACGATTGGTGACGTGAGGGCCATACATATCGCTTGTGTCGATGTGGTTCACGCCCGACGCCACGGCTTCGCGCAAAACGGCCAAGGCCGAGGCGTGATCCCGGGGCGGACCGAACACGTCCGGTCCTGCCAGTTGCATGGCGCCGTAACCGAGCCGCTTCACGGATCGATTGCCCAGCGCGAAGGTACCGGATTGGTCGACAATGGACATGACTATCTCCTTTTCAAGACGAACCAAAGATAGGCCCTGTGTTTGCGCGCGATAATCCGGCATAATCCACACAGCCTGTGCGGACTTACGAACGATGAAGATCGACCTGGGAGACTTGAACGCCTTCGTGACGGTTGCGCGTGCCGGCGGCTTTCGCGACGGCGCGCGCACCAGCGGCGTCAGCGCATCGGGCTTGAGCGAGGCGGTACGTCGCCTTGAAACCGGACTGGGCGTAAGGCTGCTCAACCGCACCACACGAAGCATCGCCCCGACGGAAGCGGGCAAGGGGCTACTGGACCGGCTCGGGCCGGCGTTGACCGAGGTTGAAGCCGCCCTGGATGCGGTGAACAGTTCCCGCGACCGGCCGGCCGGCGCACTCAAGCTCAACGTGCCGGTCAGCGCGGCGCGGCTGGTGCTGCCCGACATCGTTCCGCCGTTCCTCGCCGCCTATCCCGATATCCGGCTGGAGATCGTCACCGAGGAAAGCTTCGTCGATGTGCTCGCCGCCGGCTGTGATGCCGGCATCCGTTACGACGAGCGGCTCGAACAGGATATGATTGCGGTGCCGATCGGACCGCGTACCCAGCGCTTTGCCTGCGCCGCCTCGCCAACCTATCTCGACCGCCATGGGCGGCTGGAACATCCCCGTGACCTGCTGGCCCATGCCTGCCTGTGCTGGCGCTTTCCCAGCGGCGCCACGCTGCCATGGGAGTTCGAGAAACACGGCGAATTGGTGCGGGTCGATCCGGCCGGACCGCTGATTGTGCGGGCGGGCGGAGCGACCGATTTCGCCGTCGATGCAGCCATCGCAGGAACCGGCATCATATATCTGTTCGAGGACTGGCTGCGCCCGCATCTCGACAGCGGGGCGCTCGAAGGCGTCCTTGGGCCCTGGTGGCAGGCCTTTTCCGGCCCGTTTCTGTCAAACGGCTTGCAAAACTGACCCCCTATCGGCGTCCAATTTTGACCCCCCGTGTGTAGCGCGCGGCGGTCAGCGCTCGCCGGGCGAAGTGGGTCAGGGTTGCGCAGCCCGGCGAGTGCGGATCGGTTTGATGGGTGATCAGGCGCGGTTCTTGAAGCGCCAGGATTCGTTTCCGGTCTCGATGATCTCGCAGTGATGGGTGAGGCGGTCGAGCAGTGCTGTCGTCATCTTGGCGTCGCCGAACACGGCCGGCCATTCTCCGAAGGCCAGGTTGGTGGTGACGATGATTGAAGTTCGCTCGTAGAGCTTGCTGATCAGGTGGAAGAGCAATTGCCCGCCGGCTTGCGCGAACGGGAGATAGCCGAGTTCATCGAGCACGACGAAGTCAAGCCGGGTGAGGTAATCGGCGATGCGGCCCTGCTTGCCGCCGCGGTGCTCGGTCTCGAGACGGTTGACGAGATCGACGACGTTGAAGAAGCGGCCGCGCGAGCCGTTGCGTATCAGGGATCGGGCAATGGCGATTGCCAGATGCGACTTGCCGGTTCCGGTGCCGCCGATGAGAACGGCGTTGCGCTGGTCGGCAACGAAGGTTCCGTTGGCGAGGTCTCGGATCAGCGCCTCGTTGACCGGCGTGCCGTCGAAGTCGAACTCCTCGATATCCTTGGCCAGCGGCAGCTTGGCAACGGTGAGCTGGTATTTGATGGAGCGCGCCTGCTTCTCGGCGATCTCGGCCGAGAGAAGGTCGCCGACGATCCGCGGCGGCTCGTGCTGGCGCTTGATGCCCGTCGCCATCACCTCGTCATAGGCGCCGCGCATGCCGTAGAGCTTCAACGTGCCCATCAGATCCAGAACCTGTGTGCGTTCCATCAGCTTGCCCTCCTGAGGCTGTCATATCGGGCGCAGTCGGCCTGCGGCTCATGCTGCAGGCGGAGTGCGTCCGGGGTGAGAATGGTGACGGCCGGCGCCGGGTCGCGGCGACGCGCCAGTATGTTGATGACGACAGCGGATGAGCAGACGTTCTGGTCGAGCGCTTCCTGGCAGGCGGCCTCCACGGCGTCGATGCCGTCGGTCAGCACCGCGGCGAGGATCGCCACCATCTGCCGGTCGCCGTCATGCGCCGCCTTCAATTTGCGTCGGATACGCTCCATGGCCGAGGGCAGAACCCAGTCCTGGAATGGCGCGCCGTTGCGTAAGGCGCCGGGCTTGCGGGCCAAGACCGGAACGTAATGCCAGGGATCGTAGATCGTCTCGCCGCGACCGAAGGAACGAGCATGCTCGGCGACGACCACGCCGTCCTGGCGAATGACGATGCGATCGGCATAGGCATGGATCTCGACCGGGCGGCCGATAGCCGTCGACAGAACCGAGTATTTGTTGTTGTCGAAGCGAACCGTGCAGGTTTTGGACACCGAGGCTGGCACCGCATGGAACCCGTCGAAAGGGCCGCGATAGTCGACGAGCTTGCCACGCTCTTCCTCGAACACGTCCCAGATCCTGCGCTCAGGCTGGTCGACGTGACGGTGCGCCTTGGTGTAGGCGACACATTTGTCGAGCAGCCAGGCGTTGAGTTCCTCATAAGAGCTGAACCGCAGCCGCGGAGTGAAGAAACGCTCGCGCACCAGCCCGACCTGGTTCTCGACCTGGCCCTTCTCCCAGCCAGACGCCGGCGTGCAGGCAACGGGCTGGACGAGAAAGTGGCTGCACATCTGCAGGAAGCGGCGATTGTATTGCCGATCCTTGCCGACGAACACCGTCTCCACCGCCGTCTTCATGTTGTCGTAGATGCCGCGGGTGCAGGCGCCGCCGAAGAAGGCAAAGGCCCGGTCGTGGGCATCGAACACCATCTCCTGCGTCTCGCGCGGATAAGCTCTGACGAACATCATGCGGCTGTGGCAGAGCCGGACATGGGCGACCTTCACGGTCACCGTCACGCCCCTGATCAGGACGATCTCGTGGCTCCAGTCGAACTGGTAGGCCTCGCCCGGCGCGAAGAACAGCGGCACATAGGCATCCGCCGTCGCCGATCCCTGCGCCTTCGCCCAGTTCCTCGCGTATCGACGGACGGCGTCATAGCCGCCTTGATAGCCGAGGCTGCAAAGTTCTTCGTAGATCCGGATCAGCGTCAGCTGCTCGCGCGCCGCCTTGCTACGATTGCCATTCAAGAACCCGTCGAGTTGATCCTGCCACGGACCGATCTTCGGCATCGGCTGCCGCTCGCGCTCGTAGGAGAAGGACGTCTCATCAGACCTGAGAATCTTCCGAACCGTGTTCCGCGACACGTGCAGCTCGCGGCAGATCCGCTTGAGCGACCATCCTTGCACATGGAATGCGCGCCGAACTCGGGCAATCGTATCCACTGACTTCATCCCCACACCATCCGCTCGCTACGACGAGCTGATGGTCGCAAATCAAAGCATCAGGGGGGTCAAAATTGGACGCCGATTCCCCAGCTTAGGGGGTCAATTTTGCACGCCGATTCACACCGTTTCTCTACTACCCCGGACGGCGCCTCGTGCCGCCGCCGCTCAGGGCCTTCATAGACTTCGTCAAGGTATCGGCTGCCGATCGCAGATGATTTAAGATTGCGCGAATAGACAACGCTGCGTGGCGGGTGGCCCGCTCCGCGCAATAAGCCGAACGCGCGGCGGTTTCTGCTTCGCGCAATTGGGACGTTCCGCCGCAAATGCTGCAAGGTTCAGGCGCGCGCCTATCGTCTCAGGGGCCTGAAGAACGCCCGGATATCCTGCGCCAGCAATTCAGGCTGTTCCATCGCAGCGAAGTGGCCTCCCCTCGGCATTTTGGTCCAGCGGACGACTTTATGGGCGCGTTCGACCCATGACCGTGGCGGCATGGGCAACTCACGCGGGAACAAAGCCACGCCCAGAGGCGGTTCTACGCGCTCGCCCGGCTTGAAGTGAAGCGGGTCGAGGAGGTTCTCCTTGTACATACGAATTGCAGCGTCGACCGTGCCGCTGAACCAATAGAGCGAGATGTCGGCAAGCAGTTCGTCAAAACTGAAGATCTGCTCGACATCGCCATCACAGTCGCTCCAGGCACGAAACTTCTCGACGATCCAGGCCGCGAGACCAGCCGGCGAATCATTGAGGGAATAGGCCAGCGTCTGCGGTTTGGTTCCGTGCAGATGCGCATACGCACCTTCGATAGCCACCCATGCCGCAGCCCCGTCGAGAAAAGACTGTTCTTCGGCAGTGACGGCCGGCAGGCCCTCCCCGAGAGGAGGTCGATAGCCGCCTGAAATATAGTTGAGGTGGAACCCCACGACGGACTCCCGGAAACGACGTGCCAGCCAGGTCGAAACCCCGGCTCCGATGTCGCCTCCTTGAGCGCCAAAGCGCGCATAGCCGAGGCCACTCATGAGACCGAACCACAGTTCGGCCGCGCGGGACGACGAGAAACCATGCCGATCCGGTGCCTGCGAGAATCCGTAGCCGGGCAATGAGGGCACGACCACATGGAACGCATCGTTCGGATCGCCGCCATGCGCTCCTGGATCGGCCAGAAGCGGGATGATCTTCTCCATCTCGATGAAGGAGCCCGGCCACCCATGCGTCATGACAAGCGGCAAGGGTTCCGGCCCGTTTCCCGGCTGATGAACGAAGTGGATTGACAATCCGTCGATCACCGCCCGGAATTGCGGCAGCCTGTTGAGGCGGGCCTCCTGCGCCCTCCAATCGAATTGCGACCGCCAGTAGTTTATCAGGCGCTCCATGAAGGTGAGGCAGGCGCCATCTTCCCACCCTTCAGCATCAAGTGAATGCGGCAGTCGAACACTCTCAAGGCGTCGCCTGAGATCGGCAAGCAACCATTCGTCGACATGAATATTGAAGGGCTGAACGTCCACAATTGCACACAGAAGATGAGTCTCACCTGACTCCTTCAACAGTTTGTACTCTTGATCACGTTGTGAAGCTACCCTCAGCGTTTCCATCAACCAGGGATAAGGCTGGGTCTCACGGGTGCTCACACATATACGTCGATCATTCTCGAAATATTGCGCCTTCACGATCCTGAAGCGGGCCGTGTCCCGCTGATGATGTAGGAAGCCGCGCGCGGAGCCGCCGGCGTAGCGCTGCGCGCGGCTGGCAGTGATGCTGGCGGGGCGATGTCACCCAAGCACACTACCCGAATGCCCGACTTATGCTTCTGCGTACGGTTGTCGATCATGGCGGCAGATTTGTGCCCGTTCGATATCGCCGATGTCCGACACGCCCATCAATGACATGGTGTTGTCCAACTCTTCCCTTAAGATTTCGATGGCACGTACAAGGCCTGCTTCGCCACCCGCCGCCAGCCCCCATAGATAGCTGCGCCCGATACTGCAGGTGGTAGCACCCAGAGCACGCGAAATGAAAATGTCGGCGCCGCGTGATACACCGCCGTCGACAATCACTTCAGCCTTGCCGTCGACAGCAGCAACGATGTCGGGAATCGCATCGATCACGGCCGGAACGGCGTCGAGTTGCCGTCCGCCATGGTTGGAGACCATGACCGCATCCGCACCCACATCGACGGCAAGCTTCGCGTCTTCGGGATGAAGAATGCCTTTGACCACAAGCGGTCCATCCCACATCTTGCGGAAGATCGCAACATTGTCCCAAGTTATCGTGGGATCGAACAGCGCCCGGTCCCGCCTGACGATACTGGCCAAGCCCGTGGTGCCAGGCTCTTCGAAATTTCCGAAACGGGGCCGGGAGCGCATGGCGCCCATGACCCACTTGGGATGAGTGGCGAGGTCCAGCACGTTCGAAAGCCGCGGCCGCAGCGGAAAGGTGAAGCCGTTCTTCTCGTCCCGTGCACGCCGGCCGTGAACCGCAAGGTCCATGGTGACGCAAAGCACGCGGTACTTTGCTTTCCTGGCGCGTTCGACCAGTGAGAACATCCAGTCCTGATCCTTCAGAAAGTAGATCTGGAACCATCGGTCGGCGTCGGGAGCGATTTCGGCGACCTCCTCCAGCGACGCGATCGAGTTGGTGGAGAGATAAAGCGGAATGCCCGCCGCCGCCGCGGCCCGCATGGCATGAAGCTCTCCGTTCGGCCAGTACATGCCGGCAAGACCCGTAGGTGCTATGAGAAGCGGCATCTCGGCATCTCGACCGAGCATCGAGGTCTCGAGGTTTCGCCGGCTGACGTCCTTTGCCACACGCGGGCGGAACTGCCAGCGCCGGAAGGCGGCGGCATTGTCGCGCAGGGTGATCTCTTCGCCCGCTGCACCGTCGATGAAATCGAAGAACGCCTTCGGCAGGCGGCGCCGGGAAAGCTCTCGCAGATCGGAGATGGAGTAGGCGCGGTCAACTGCGCTCGGTCGCCGATTTGTTGTCTGAGCGGCGTCGGTCACTCAAATCTCCCTTCTCGTTCTTGCATGGCAGAGGCCCGTTTACCTGGTGGTCGGTCGCCCTATTGCCGGTTTAGGATCGATTGGGCACAGAGCCCAACTCACCTCGGGTCGATGCCTTTTGGCTATCGTTGTGTTGCGTCTCCTTCTTTCGGGCGCAACCTAGAACCCTACGCCCCTCCACACGCGCGTTGCATGCGGGCCGACCCAAGGTGTCCTGCAAGGCAGAGGCAGAAGATTGCCGGAAAGGTGACAGGCAGATCTGTTCGTACATCACCGACATGCCGTATGCTTAGGAGGTGTGTACGAAAGCCGGGCTCAGGGCCGGGCTTCCGTCCAGGAGTGCGGTGACATTTGCGATGCAAAGTTCCCAGGCGCTACGCCGTGCCTCAGCCGTGCAGCCGGCCATGTGCGGCGACAGGACGGCGTTCGGCATCGAGAACAGTGCCTCGGGTACTTCCGGTTCGAATTCGAACACGTCCAACCCGACAGCGCCGATGTGGCCCGAAACCAGCGCGCCGACCAAATCATCCATCTTGACCACAGGTCCGCGCGACACGTTGATCAGTACGGAGCCAGGCTTCATGCGGGCCAGCGCCTTGGCGTCGATCAGGTGGTGGGTGTCTTCGTTCAGCGGGCAATGAAGACTGACGATATCCGACTGGGTTAGAAGTTCGTCGAGTGGGAGCCATCCCGGTACACCAGTGTGCTTCCGACCATGATGGCTGACGACGAGGCCGAAAGCCTCGGCCCGCTTGGCCACTTCGCGGCCGATATGGCCAAAACCGACGATCCCGAGGCGCTTGCCGGTGAGTGACATACCATCCCAACGGCCGCCCGGCTTCCAGCCATCGCGCGCCCAGGCGCCAGAGCGGACATAGCGATCCGCCTCGATCAGTTGACGCGTCGCCGCCAGCAGCAGGCCAATGGCGTGATTGGCCGTGTCGCTGGCAAATGCATCGGGGCAATTGGTCCCTTGCACGTTGCGCTTGCGCATTTCCGATACGTTCATGTTGTTGAATCCCGCCGCAGCATTTGCGACGAGGCGGAGTCTGGGCGCCCGGTCCAGAAGCTCCGCGTCGATACGCAGTTCCCCCTGGTTGACGATGGCAATAGCCTCGTCAACTGCGGCGAGTACCTCTTTGCGAGGCATCGCCCTGGCCTGATCGGTGCCTTGCACGAGAGTGGCTCTGGCCGACAGTTCGCGGAGCAGGTCGTCGGGGTAGCGACTCGTGATGACGATGGTGGGTTTCATGGAGGTCACGTCTCCGGAGGGTTCAAGCGGCTTTGCGGTAGCGTTCGAGTACGCTGCGGTTGATCTCGACACCCAATCCCGGACCTTCTGGAACGGCAACCCATCCGTTTTCGTGTTCGATCCGGTCAACTAACAGTTCAGCCCGAACCGGATGCGCCGTGCGGTCGAATTCCAGCATCGGTTCCTGTGGCACCAGAGACGGAGGCGTCAGGTCAGGCAGGACCGACAGCAGGTGTAGCCCTGCGGCGATGGCAATTCCCGTACCCCAAACATGTGGCGCGAAGCGGATGCCGAAGGCGCCCGCCATGTCGGCAATCTTCTTACATTCGGAGAGGCCGCCTGCCGAGCAGATGTCGGGCTGGACGATGTCGATGGCCCGCCGGACCATGATGTCACGGAAGCCGTATCGGGTGAATTCGCATTCGCCGCCGGCTAGCGGAATGGTGAGAGCCCGCTTGACCTCGATATGGCCGGCGATGTCCTCAGGCGGGATGGGCTCCTCAAACCAGCCGATGTCGAGATGCTCGACCTTGCGGCCGAGGCTGATAGCCGAGACCGCGTCATAAGCGTGATTGGCGTCGATCATCAGCCCGATATCGGGACCGATCGCCTGCCGCACGGCCTCCACTGCCTTGCGGTCGGTCTCGATGCCGAACCCGACCTTGAGTTTGACGGCACCGAAACCTTCGGCGCAGTAGCCCATGGCCTCTTCGGCCAGGTAGTCGACCGGGTCACCGGATTCGCGCCGGTAAAGGCCCGTGGCATAGGCGGCCACGGACTTGCGTTGCCAACCGCCGAGCAGGGCGTGAATCGGCTGGTTCAGGAACTTACCCTTGATATCCCAAAGCGCGATGTCGACGCCGCTCAGGCCTTGGATGACTGATCCCTTCTGCCCATGGTCCCGGTAAGACGCGTAGAGCTCTTTCCAGATCCACTCGGTCCGCATCGGGTCCTGGCCGATCAGAAAGGGGCGGAAATGCTTGATGACGGCAGCGTTGATGGCCGCAGGGCCGTACGATTCCCCCCAGCCGACAATGCCGGTATCCGTCACGACCTCCACGATAAGCGACGCGCGTTTTGCATACCAGGCGCGAGAATATGAGAAAGGCTGATCCAATTCGGCCTCGAGGACATGCGTCCGGATATCCGCGATCTTCAAGGTTGCCTCTCCTGTACAAGTCAATTTCTTAGCCCGACAACGGGCAATAAGTATGATGATTGAGGAGGAGTGTCAATGCGCGCCGGCGTGACTGCTGGGCGGTCGCACCCTTCAGCGCGCACTGCTTTTGTTGGGCGCCTGCGTCTCTTGCCAGGCTGCCACTTGCCGCGCCTCAGTGTCTTTGAGGTGCCGTTCCATGGCTGCGGCGGCGTCCTTGCTGCTTCCCGAGATGATGGCATGGAGAATCGCGAAATGTAGCGGAGCGGAGACAGAACGGTTTGCTGCCGGATCCCTGTTGGTCACCCGCAGTGAGGTGACCATGGCCGTCCGAATCACATGGGCGACGGGCAGCAGAAAACGGTTGTGGGCAGCATGCAGGCAGGCAACGTGAAAGGCGAGGTCCGCCTCAAAGAATGCCTCCACCGAATCTCCAGCGTTTTCCATTGCTTCGCAGGCCGCGAGGATCGCTGCAATATCTTCGCGCGTGGCCGATTCTGCAGCCAAGGCCGCCGCCTGAGGTTCGATGATCCAGCGGAACTTCATGAGATCCTCCAGGTCGCTGCGCAGATCTTGGGGAGGACTGGCATCGGTGTGCAGCCAGGACAGCACGTCAGGGTCGAGTTGACTCCACTCTATGCGTGGCTGAACCACCGTGCCGAGCCGCGGCCGCGCCTTCAGCAGACCCTTGCCTGACAGGACGTTGATCGCTTCGCGCAGGACCGTTCTGCTCACGCCGTAGCGCTTCAGAAGCAAGTCTTCAGGTGGAAGAGCCTCGCCCGGCTTCAAAGTTCCTCCGACGATCTGCTCTCCCAGCGAATCGACGAGCTTCTGGCGGAGATTGCGCTGAGGGCGTCCGGAAGGGCCTTGACTCTCATTCATCATATTATAACGTCTGCTGGCTATCTTATTTATATACACACGTTACACCAGATCGCACGGACATGCGATAGGAGTGACGAAAGGGGAGGAGGAATATTATGACCCACCAGACTCGCCGCGATTTTCTCAAGCTGATCGCATTGGCCGCGCCAAGCTTGGCGCTGACGAACAAGCTTGCTGCACAAGAGGCATGGCCGCAGCACCCCGTTCAGGTAGTGATGGGATTTGGCGCCGGCGGCGGTGCCGATTCGATGGCACGGCCGATCTTCCAAAGTGTTTCGGAATCCCTTGGCGAGCAGTTCGTCATTCAGAACAGGACGGGCGGCAACTCGGTCGTGGCCGCGCAGGCGGTGCTACAGAAAGCTGCGGACGGCTATTTGTTCTTTCTCAACGGCCTGCAGCAGCTCGTGAACCCGGTGCTCATCGAGGACCTACCCTTCGATTACGCCACCAGCTTCGTGCCGGTGACCCAGATGTGCCGCTTCCCGCAGACTTTTGCGGTGGCGGCGAACGCGCCCTGGAAGACCATGAACGAGCTAATCGAATATGCGCGCGAGAACCCCGGTAAGGTCCGCTACGGCACCGCGGGCATCGGCGGCATCCCCCACATTCTGGGCGAGCTTCTCCAACTCACGACCCACGTCAAGATGGAGAACGTACCCTATACCAGCGGTCCTGACATCGCGGCGGACGTCGCGGGCGGCCGGCTCGACATGTCGATCCTGACTACCTCGACCGTTGGTCCGATGGCGCGCGAAGGCAGGGTGCGCGTGCTTGCCGTTGGTAGCGAAAGCCGTTCGAAACTCTATCCCGAGGTTCCGACCATGGCCGAGATCGGTTACGGGGATGCCAACCTCTCCGATTGGACTGGGCTTTTCGCTCCGGCTGGCACGCCAGACGACATCGTGGTGCATCTGCAGCGCGCCGTGGCCGAAGCGGTGAAAGACCCCAGCGTGCTGGACCGAGTCGAAGCTCAGGGGACGGTGCTGGTCGGTTCTTCGACCGAAGACTTCGTCGCTTTCCTGAAGAGCCAGGACGAGTTGGTTCGTCACGTGATCAAAGAGGCGAACATCTCGCTGCAATGACGATTGTCCTGCTTGGCCGGCAATCCGCAACAGCGTATGAAGTGTTTGGAAGAGGCATGAGACATCCTCGGATTGACTATCCCGATCTGATCGGGGGCGCGCTGCTGATGACATTGGGGCTCGCCCTGGCAATTTACAGCATGGCGCACTACCGATTGGGAACCGTCAGCCGGATGGGACCCGGCATGTATCCCGTGGCGATAGGGGTGCTGCTCACCTTTCTGGGTCTTTGCATCGCGGCGCCCGCCCTCGTGCGCGGGCACCGTGCGGTGCCCGTCCTCGACTTTCGCCCGATCTGCTGTTCGCTTGGCGGAATTGCCGTTTTCGCGGTGATGGTGGTGCCGTTTGGGTTGGTGCCTGCGGTGGCCGCTTCGACGTCGGTGTCATCGCTCGGCGATAACAAGCTCGGCGCCGTCGGGATCGCAGCGCTGGCTGCCGGACTTTCGGTGCTGGCGGCACTCATCTTCAAGGTCGCGCTGGCATTGCCTATCCCACTCTGGAACTGGCCTTTCTGAATGGAAACCCTTACCTCTTCCTCCGCCAGCATCGTGCTCGGCTTATCGACGGCGCTTATGCCGGGCAACTTGCTCATGTGCCTGATGGGCGTGCTCATGGGTATGTTTGTGGGCGTAATCCCCGGTGTCGGTTCACTGGCGGCGATCGCGCTACTGCTGCCCGTGACTTATCACTTCGAACCGACGGGAGCGCTGATCCTTCTGGCCGGCGTCTACTATGGCGCAGCCTACGGCGGCTCCATCACCTCAATCCTTCTGAACATACCGGGCACGCCCTCTTCGGCGGCGGCCTGTCTCGACGGCTATCCGATGGCCACGCAGGGTCGGGCGGGCGCCGCGCTCATGGCGAATGTCCTTGCGGCGTTTTTTGGCGGCAGTGTTGGCATCATTCTGCTGATCCTGTTCTCGCCCATCATCGTGGCATTTGCCCTGAAATTCGGGCCCGCGGAGTATTTCTCGATCATCATGCTCGGCCTCGTTGCAGCCTCGGCGGTGTCGGGAACGGTGATCAAGGCTATCGCGATGGCGGTCCTGGGCATGGCCTTCGGCGCGGTTGGCACGGATGTCTACACCGGTGGGCCGCGCCTAGTTTTTGGCGTGTTCGAGCTTTCAGATGGCGTGAGCCTTGTGGCGCTTGCATTGGGCCTCTTCGGCATCTCGGAAATCATATTGAGTATCCGCGGCGCAAGTTCGGCACGCGTCGTGGGCGGCAAGATCACCCTGAGATCCATGAAGCCCTCCCGGGATGATCTGCGTCGTTCGTTCTTTCCCGCAGTCCGCGGCAGCGCCATCGGCAGCTTCTTTGGCTCGCCCGCGATCCAAGCCGCTTCGGCAGGGGGGCAATCGAGGGCGTGGTGGCGCCAGAAGCGGCCAACAACGCCTCCGACCAGAGTGCTTTCATCCCAACCCTCACGCTGGGCATACCGGGCACGCCGACCATGGCCATCATCCTCGGCGCGCTGATGATCCACGGGTTGACCCCGGGGCCAGCGCTGATGGTCGACAAGCCCGACATCTTCTGGGGGCTGGTGATGAGCTTTTGGGTCGGAAACCTGCTCCTGCTCATCATCAACATTCCCCTGATCGGCGTCTGGGTGAAGATCCTCTCGATCCCCTATCCGGTGATGTATCCCTCGGTGCTGATGTTCATCTGCGCGGGCACCTACAGCGTCAATCTCTCGACCTTCGAGGTGCTGGAATGCCTGGGCTTCGGGGCGATCGGCTATGTCATGCGTATTTTCGACTTCCCCGCTGCGCCCCTCCTGCTGGGGTTCATCCTGGGGCCGATGCTGGAAGAACAGTTCCGGCGGGCGATGCTGCTCTCGGGGGGAGACTTCATGACCTTCGTCGAAACCCCCATCAGCCTCTTTTTCCTGCTGGCCACGGTTTTTGTCCTGCTCTGGGGACTGATCGGCATGGCGCGGGGGCGGCGGATCAAACCGGCCAAGCTCAACGATATTTGATCGGTTGCAGCGGGTGTCGGCGACCGGGACGCAGCCGGAAATCAGAGGCGTCGCACATATTGCGGGGCCGCGATGACGGCTGACCCGCAAAGCCACCCTGGAGGTACCGTAGGCGCAAAATGAACATGACAACCAACATCGCCGACGTGCTTGCGCCGACCGGCCGCCTGCGCGCCGCCATCAACCATTCGAATACGGTTCTGGCGCAACATGATCCCGACAGCGGGGAAGTCTCGGGCGTCACGGTCGAGTTGGCCGGGCGACTGGCCGACCGGCTCGGCGTACCCCTGTCGCTTTTGCCGTTCGGGACTGCCGCCGCCTCGTTCGCCGCGGTGACCGGCGGCGAAGCGGACCTCGCGTTTCTCGCAATCGATGCCAAACGTGCCGCGGCCGTTCACTTTACCGCGCCCTATGTGCGGATCGAAGGCACCTATGTCGTGCCGCCCGACGGCCCGGTCAGGCCCGGGGATGCTGATAGTGCCGGAATGCGCATCGCGGTTGTCTCAGGCAGCGCCCTTGACCTTCATCTGTCGCGAAACATCCGGCACGCCGAAATCCTGGGCTTCGAGAACGATGCCGCGGCGGTTTCGGCCATCCTGTCGGGCAGAGCGGATATTTTTGCGGGCGTGCGCACGCTTCTTGCGGCGCTGCTGCCGTCCCTGCCTGGCCACCGCGTCCTGGAAGGGCGGTTCATGACCATCGACCAGGCAGCGTGCATGCCGATCGACCGGGTGTCGGGATTTGCCGCGCTCGATATCTTCGTCGAAGAGATGAAAGCAACAGGCATGATCGAAGATGCCATACAGCGTAGTGGCCAGTCCCCTGATCTTGCTGTGGCCGCCGGGGCGGGTCTGCGATGAGCGGCGGCGGCGGACGGCAGATGGAAACCGGTGGTGCCAATCTCGGCCTGCGCAATCCGGTATTGGAACGCCTTGCGGCGGATGAACTGGCCATCGGGCTGGTGACCCGGCTGGCCCGCTCGGGCGAGATCGCGCGGATCGCGCTGACCAGCGGCTACGACTTCCTATTCATCGACATCCAGCACTCGATCTATTCGCTCGAGACCATCTCGCATATCGCCCAGGCCGCGCAGGCCAGGGGCGTTGCGCCTTTTGCGCGCGCTCGGAGCTGCCGCGACGCCGATGTGCCCGCGCTGCTCGATTGCGGACTTTCCGGAATCGTGTTTCCCGATGTCAACACGGCGGCAGACGCACGCCGCGCTGTCTCGGCCTGTAAATTTGCCCCCATCGGGACCCGCTCCGTGACCGGACCCTGTGCGGCGGTGGATTACCGCAAGGCAGAGCCCGCCGAGCTGATCGCCGCGCTCAATGCCACCACCGTTGTCGTCTGCATGATCGAATCTCGCGAGGGCGTCGCCAATGTAGAGGAGATCTGCGCGGTCGAAGGGGTCGATGCCGTGTTGATTGGTTGCACCGATCTGCTGGCCGACATGGGCAAGCCGGGCCGCCTCGATGATCCGGAGCTTGCCGAGGCTTTGGCCCACGCGATTTCCGCTGCCCGGGCAGCGGGGGTCCACGTCGGTGTCGGCGGCGACAATGATCTGGGCCGGAATGCCGGCTATATCAGACAGGGCGCGCGGCTCTTCACAACCCAGTCCGATATCGCGCTCCTGTTGGCCGGCGGGACGGAAGCGGTGAGTGGCCTGCGCGCTCTGCAACCGTCCCCTTCTGCGGATTTCAGGGGAGAGCGGCCCTGATGCCAGACCTGTCTTATGTGGCGGATGCCTTCATCGAGACCCGGCGCGCGCGTCCACGATGGGTTCCGCCCCTGCAGGGCCTGCTGCCCAAGACGCAAACCGATGGTTATTTGATCCAGGCTGCCGTTGCCGACAAGCTGACCGACCACGGCATCCGTTGCCTCGGTTACAAGGTTGGCTCGGCTTCGGCAGGAGGGCAGCGGGAATGGGGGATCAGCGAGCCCGTCTATGGCGCGATCTTTGAGGATACCTGCGACACCTCGCTGTCAGACGCCCTGGGCCGCGACTACGCTCGCCCGATGGTCGAGTGCGAGATTGCCGTGCGGCTATCACGCGACCTGCCCGCAAAAGCTAGAGCGGAGGAAGTGCGCGCGGCGTTCGATTGGGCGCGGCTGGCCTGCGAGGTCATCGACATGCGCCCGCCGGAGCCAAAAGCCGTGAGCGTGCCTACCCTACTTGCGGATGGATTTTTCAACGCGGGTTTCGTGCTGGGGCCTTCAACGGAGGACTGGCGCGCACGTGACCTGGCCCGGCTCGACGGTGAGATCGAGGTGGACGGAGACCGCTTTGTCGGAAGTTCCGGCCCGGTGCTGGACCCGGTCACGTCGGTGCGATGGCTCGCAGGCGCGCTGGGCCGGATCGGTCGTGGGCTCAAGGCCGGTGATATCGTGCTGACCGGATCGCTCGTGCCTCCGGTTCCGGTTCCAGCCAGGCCCCAATCGCTGTCGCTCGCTATCGAAGGGTTCGGGCGGATGACGCTTGCAGATGGTGCGACACGATAGTGCCAGACCGGATAGAAAAAGGAAGATCATGAACAGTTACGACATCGCCGTGATTCACGGAGACGGCATCGGCCCCGAGGTTTGTGGATCGGCCATAGAGGTTCTGGAGGCCGCTTTCGGCGGCACGTCCCCGCTGATCTTCCGCGAATGGCCGGGCGGGGCGGGCCATTATCTGGAAACCGGTGATGGCGCACCCGAGGCAACCATGCAGGGCTGTGAAAGGGCGCATGCCATCCTGCATGGCGCGGCCGGCATTCCGGGGGTGCTGAAGCCCGACGGCACTGAGGCCGGCGTCGATATCGGCCTCAATATGCGGACCCGCCTCGACCTCTACGTCAATATCCGGACAGTGAAGTTGCTTCCCGGCGTGCCGCCGCGCCTGGTCGGCGTCAAGCCGGGCGAGATCGACTACCGCATCATCCGCGAGAATACCGAAGGGCTATATGCCAGTCGCGGTGCGGGCGCGGTGGTGCGCGGAGAGACGGCGGTCGACATGATGATCATGACACGCAAAGGGGTCGAGCGCGTCTGTCGAGCGGGATTCGAACTGGCCCGCAAGACCGATGGCGCGCCGGCCGACGGCAAACGCCGCGTGACCTGCTGCGACAAGGCCAATGTCTTGCGCAGCATGGCATTTTTCCGTAGCGTCTTCGACGAAGTTGCAGCCGACTATCCCGACGTCGAGGCCGACTACAGCTATGTCGATGCCATGACGGTGCATCTCATGGAGCGGCCAGGGCACTACAACGTCATCGTCACAGAGAATTTGTTCGGCGACATCATTTCGGACGTCGGTGCGGCGACGGTGGGGGGCATGGGCATGTCGCCCAGCGCCGAGTTGGGCAACAGCCACGGCTTTTTTCAGGCGGCGCACGGCTCGGCGCCGACCATTGCAGGGCAAGGCATCGCGAACCCCTACGGAACCATTCTCTCGGCGAGCACGATGCTGAATTGGCTTGCGGAAAGGCACGCCGACGGAGCTCTGGCGGAGGCCGCCGCGAGGATAGAGATGGGCGCCGCCGCGGCGCTCAGGAATGGCGTCCGCACGCGCGACATCGGCGGGCAGGCCTCCACGAACGAGGTCACGCAGGCGGTGATTTCGGCGCTTAGAAGACCTTTGCGTGAGTAGGGATTTGCCTGCAAGGTCAATTGATTACGTCTGACAAGATCAGAGGAGATAATTTCTGTAGTGCCCTCGCGGATTTTCTCTAGGCACACGGCTGAGAGGACGGGATGGGTTTGCTATCGGTCGCTGGATCTCAAGCGTCTTTGGCGCCAAGGATTGCGGCGGCCCGCCCGGGCACTGTAACATTAACCGTAGGTCGACTTGGCGGTGCGAAGATTGGATACGACCAGACTTGCCCGTGAGCCGCTTTATCGCCGCCACCGACTTCCGAAGTAATCGCCTACGCCGTTTGGCGCTATTTTCGTTTTCCACTGAGGGCTCGCCTGCGACCGTCACAGATCGCATGGTTTTTGTGGTCCGGCTACCGCGCGATCGGCCGATCGCCTGTGCATCCGCCCTCCTTTTGCCCCGACTGCGGCACGATGGGCTTTGGCCGCAATGGAATCGATGGCATGGAAATCCTCCTGCGGCGAGATCCGCCACAGCGCCTCGAACAGGTCACGCCAGACCTTTCCGACCGCACTCATCGCTCGCATACCAGGCCCCGGCAAACTGCGCCGGGACCATCGCCGCAACGGGCTCCAACGCTGCGCCAGATGAAGGCTTCGCGTTTGCGCGGGTTGCTTACACCGCGCCCATTGGCGTACTCAAAACTGCTGAGGCTCTAATCGCGGTCTGTCGACAAGGCGCGCAGCGCCAATGCGACCCACCAGCGTGCGCCGATGGTCAGGATGCGGTCGTTGAAATCGAACCGCGAACTATGAAGCACGCGACCGCCATCAGTCGAACCCGCGCCCAGCCACAGATAAGCGCCCGGCCTGGCCTGCAGCATGAAGGCGAAATCCTCCGAGGCCATCGAAGGAAACGGCAGTTCGATCACGCTTTCGCTGGTCACGATATCGGTTGCGGCGGCCATGGCGATGCCGATTTCGCGAACGGAATTGATCGTCGCCGGATATCGCGGCTGATAGTGCAGCTCAACGCTTATGCCGAAGCTGTCGGCCACGCCAGCAACGATTGCCCGCATGCGCTCCTGGATGATGCTTTGGAGGCCGGTGTCGAGATGGCGCGTGCAGCCCCGCAACACGGCCTGTGCCGGCAGCACGTTCCAACTGTCGCCGCCGTGGATCTGGGTGACGGAAACCACCGCCGTCTGCAATGGATCGACGGCCCGCGCCACGATCGACTGCAGTTGGGACTGGATATGGCTGGCGGCCAGCAGGACATCCTGCCCCATATGGGGCATGGCGGCATGTGCGCCCCGGCCCGACAGATTGATCTCGAATGTGTCGAAGGCGGCCATCTGTGCTCCCGGCCGCCCGGCAAACTGCCCCTCGGGCAAGCCCGGCCAATTGTGCAGGCCATAGACTTCGCGCATCGGGAAAGCCTCGAAGAGACCGTCCCGCATCATGGCCGCCGCCCCGGCCTCCCCCTCTTCGGCAGGCTGGAAAATGAAATTGATCGTACCGGCAAACTCGCCATGCGCGGCAAACCACCGCGCCGCGGCGAGCAGCATGACGATGTGGCCATCATGGCCGCAGGCATGCATGCTGCCGGCATTGAGCGAAGCATATGGCAGACCGGTTTGCTCGGTCACCGGCAACCCGTCCATGTCGGCCCGCAGGCCGATCGATGGCCCCTCTCCGCGCGCAATGCTGGCCACCACGCCGGTGCCACCCAGCCCACGATGGGGCGCATAGCCGAAACGTATCAGTTGCTCGGCAATGAAGTTGGCCGTCCAGTGTTCCTGATAGGCCAGTTCGGGGTGCCGGTGCAGCCGGTGGCGCCAGTCGATGAGTTCGTCTTCGATAGTCGGGAAATAGTCGCCGGGGGACACGGTCTGCTCCACATGCGAGAACGCCCCGGCGGAACCGAGGCGTCCAATCGGTCAAAGCCGAAAGATCAGGGCACTTCGTCGACGGATGCCGGCAGATCCGGCAAGGCGCCACCCAGCCAGGTCTCATAGAGGCTGGGCAGGGCGCCGTCCGCCAGTGTTTCGGCAATTACCTCATTGAGGCGGTCGCGCAGGGCGGGACTGTCCTTGCTGACCCCGATGCCGGCATAGGTGCTTGCCATGACGAACTTGATTTCCAGATGGCGATCCGGGTTCTGCTCGATGATGGCGCGGGCAATAAGTTCGCCGGTCGGCACCATGTCCACCTGGTCGGTAGCCAGGGCAACAGCAGAGGTCGCATCGTCGTCGAAGCGCATGATATTGGTGCCCGCCGGCGCGGCATTGGTGACCAGCGGGTCCATCATCGTACCGCGCGTCACACCAACCCGGTAGGCGCCGATATCATCAGCCGAGCTGATCTTGACGCTTTCGGGCGCCAGCATCACCGTCTGGAACACCAGGTAGGGGCGGGTGAAGTCGATCGCCTTGCGGCGTTCCGGGGTAATGCCGATCGTGGCGACCACCGCATCGACCCGGTTGGACAACAGGTAGGGAACCCGGTTGGCGCCCGTTAGCACCACAAGTTCCAAGTCGACGCCGAGCCGCTCGGCCAGCAGCCTTGCCACGTCGATGTCGTAGCCGACCGGCTCGTTGTTGTCGTCGATGGCGCTATAGGGCGGCACGTCGTTCTGCACGCCCACGATGATCTTTTTGCGGGCCAGAATCTCATTGAGATCGGCAGCGAAGGTGGGGGTGGCCAGGCCGGCAAATACGGCTGCCAGTCCCAATGCGGCGATAATCTTGAACATGTATGGCGTCCCTTTCTGTATGTCTGTGATTGTCGGCAGCTCAGGCAATGACCGGGGCGAGAAACCGTTGGAGTTCCGGCGTCTGCGGATTACTGACGATTTCGTTGGCAGGACCGATTTCGTGGATGCGTCCCTCATGCATGAAGGCCACCCGGCTGGCGGCTTTGCGGGCAAAGGCGATTTCGTGGGTAACCAGGACCATGGTGAGCCCTTCGCCCGCCAGGTCACCGAGCACCTTGAGCACTTCGCCTACCAGTTCAGGATCGAGCGCTGCGGTCACTTCATCCAGCAGCAGGATTTCCGGACGCACCGCCAGAGCGCGGGCAATGGCGACGCGCTGCTGCTGTCCGCCGGACAGATCGCGGGGATAGGCATTGTGCTTGCCGGACAGGCCGACGCGGCCCAGCATTTCATGGGCGATGTCGAGACTTGCCTTGCGCTGAAGCTTGCCGACGATACGCGGGGCAAGCGCCACATTGTCCTCGGCGCTCAGGTGGGGGAACAGATTGTAACTCTGGAACACCATGGCAACGCGTTTGCGCAACTGGCGGAGTGAGCGCTTGTCATAGGTAACGGTCTGACCATCGACCCGCACCGCGCCGCCATTGATCTTTTCGAGACCGTTGAGGCAGCGCAGCAGGGTGCTCTTGCCTGAGCCGCTCCGGCCGATGATGGCCAGCACTTCGCCTGCCTCGATCGACAGCGAGACGTCCTTGATGACCGCATGAGCCCCGTATGCTTTGGAAAGGTGGTCGATTTCGATCAGTGACATCGCGACTCGCTAGGCTCAGGACTCGTTGATCAGAGCCAGAAGATTACGGCTGCTGCGATACAGATGGCGGACATGAAGGTGTGGGCGCAGCGGTCATAGCGGGTGTGGATGCGGCGCCAGTCCTTGAGCCTGCCGAACATGTTCTCGATCTTGTGGCGACGGCGGTAGAGGACGGTGTCGTGCGGGATCGGCACGTTGCGGTTGGCTCTGGACGGGATGCAGGCGGCGATGCCTCGATCGGCCAGGGCCGTGCGGAACCAGTCGGCGTCGTAGCCCTTGTCGCCGAGCAAGGCTGCGGCTTTCGGGAAAGCATCGATCATCAGCGCCGCGCCTTTGTAGTCGCTCATCTGCCCTTCGCTGAGCAGCATGATGAGCGGTCGACCAAGACCATCGCACACAGCATGCAGCTTGGAGTTCAGGCCGCCCCTGGTTCGCCCGATGCGTCGGGGAACAGCCCCTTTTTAAGCAGGCTTGCGGCCGTTCGATGCGCCTTCAAATGGGTGGCGTCGATCATCAGTTGATCGGGCTTGCCGCCTTTTGCCGCCAATTCGGCAAATATCCGGTTGAAGACGCCGAGCCGGCTCCAGCGGATGAAGCGGTTGTAGATCGTCTTGTGGGGACCGTATTCCCGGGGCGCGTCACGCCACCGCAGCCCGTTCCTGATCACGAAGATGATGCCACTGACGATCCGACGATCATCGACCCTCGGCACACCGTGAGACCGTGGAAAATGTCGCTCGATCCGTCGCATCTGCGCGTCCGACAGCCAGATCAAATCACTCATTGCAGCGCCTCCTCGCGCCACAATGAATCAACTGATCGTCACATCCGCAACCATTTTAATAGGTCCTGAACCTAGAGTTTGACCTGTTCAAGGCGCTTGCTGAGGAATGACAGGGGCAGGTTGATCGCCAGATAGATCAGGGCAACCAAACCGAAAACTCTGAAGCTGTCGAAAGTGGAGCCGTTGATCACTTGGCCGGCGCGCATCAACTCGACATAGCCCACCATCGAGGCAACAGAGGTGCCTTTGACCAATTGCACGATGAAGCCAATAGTGGCCGGCATCGAAATACGGATGGCTTGCGGTAGAATGGCGTAACGCAGCCGCTCGATCGCGGTGAAGCCCAGCGCGTCGGCCGCTTCCCATTGCTGGGTCGGAATGGCCTGGATGGCGCCGCGCCAGATCTCGCCCAGAAAAGCCCCCGCGAACAGCGACAGGCCGATCGAGCACGCCATCAGCGGCGAGACGTTTACGCCGCCCCCTGCAATGCCGAAATAGACCATGAAGATCACCACGACCAGCGGCACGCCCTGGAAGACGCGCACCAGCGAACCGGCGGCGATGCGCAAGATCAGGTTGGGCGATTGGCGCAGGATGGCGAGCACCAGTCCCAGAATAGAGCCGAAGAATAGCGAGATCGCGGTCAGCAGAATGGTCCAGCCGGCAGCGCCGAGGATGAACCAGACGTGGTTGAGGGTAAATTCGCGCATCACAGTATGCCCCTCCTCGCCAGGTCGACCTTCGCCCAGTTGCCGGTGACGGCGCGGGTCAGCAAGGCGAACACGCCGGCAAACGCCGCCGAGATCGTGAAGTAGATCACCGCAATGGCCACATAGACCTCGAAGGGCCGGAAACTGCTTGATGCCAAGTTGCTCGCCTCATAGGTGAGCTCTGGGATAGCAATTGCCGACAGCAGGCTGGTGTTGAGCATAATGATGATGAACTGCCCGCTCAATGCCGGCAGCGTGGCGCGCAACATCGGCCGAGCGATGACGTAACGGAACATCTGGACGGCCGAAAAGCTCATCGACTCGCCCGCTTCGATCATCCCGCGCGGCACGCCCATCAGTCCCGACCGCAGGATTTCCACCGTATAAGCCAACGAGTTGAAGGTGACGATGATGATCGCGGCAACGAACGAACTCATGCTGAATCCCAGCTTGGCCAGACCGAAATACAGAAAGAATGCCTGTACCAGGAAGGGCGTGTTGCGGACGATCTCGACAAAGATCGCAGTGGGCCGCGAGACGGCATTACCATAGGCCAGTCGCCCGACGATCAGCAGCATGGCCAGCGCCAACCCGGCTGCATAGCCGGCCACCGCATAGAGGATCGTCTTAAGCGCCCCGCTGAGGAGCAAGGGCAAACCGGCCCAGACCGCTTCGAAATTCACGCGCCGGCCTCCCCGCTTCGTGTCGCAATACTCTCCTTGACGAAACCGTCATCGTCAAGCAAAAAGATTACGACTGAAATGTTTAAGGCAGGGCGATGCGGAACGAACTTACCCCCGGATTCTACGTAGTGACTGCGGGAGGCTCGGGGATCGGACTAGCGGTCGCGCAGGAAATCGCGGCGCGTGGTGGCACGCCGGTTGTTATCGATCCCGGCCTGAACGCGGAGCATTTGCCTGGCGATTGGCTCGCCTACGCAGCAGATGCGGCCGATTCGGCAGCGCTTAGCGGCATTGTCGCGGACATGGTGGCCGCGGGCCGGCCGGTGCTCGGCCTAGTCAACAATGCTGGCATTGCAGGGCCGACGGCCTTGCTGGAGGATACGACGCTGGCTGAATGGGACCGCGTCGTTCGGGTCAATCTGCTCGCGGCGGTCAACTGCCTACATAACATTATACCTATAATGAAAAGCCAGCGGCAAGGTGCCGTGGTGATGGTGAGCTCTGCCGCCACGACCAACGGCTTTCCGCTGCGCTCGCCCTATGTGGCGACCAAGGCTGCGATCGAGGCGCTCTCAGGCACCATGGCCATGGAACTGGGCCCCTGGAGCATTCGCTGCAATGTCGTCTTGCCCGGCATCGTGGCCGGCGACCGGGTCGAGGCCATCATCGCCAGCCAGGCTGCGCGCCGGGGCCTGGAGTTGGAGGCGGCCCGGCAGGAATTCACCAGCCGCACGTCGATGAAGACCATGGTCGAGGGTGGCGACATTGCCGAGGCCATCTGCTTCCTGTTGTCGGAGCGCGCCCGTTTCATCAGCGGCCAGAAGCTCGGCATCTGCGGCAATTTCGAAGGCTATTCGAGCGAAATGATCACCCACCTGTCCAAGGATGTCTCCCATGCTTAGCCTTAACAAGGCCATCATCACCTGCGCGGTGACTGGTTCGGTCCATACCCCAACCATGTCGCCTTACTTGCCGATCTCGCCAGAGGAGATTTCCGAAGCCGCGATTGGCGCGGCCGAGGCAGGGGCAGCGGTGGTGCACTTGCATGCCCGCCTGCCCGATGGTCGCCCGACTGCGGATCCGGCGGTGTTCGAGCAGTTCGTGCCCCAGATTCGCTCCGCCACGGATGCCGTCATCAATATCTCCACCGGCGGCGCGCCGGGCATGACCATGGATGAGCGGCTGGCCGCCGCCCGTGCGCTTCGCCCGGAACTGGTTTCACTCAATATGGGCTCGATCAATTTCGGCTTTCACCAAATGGCGGCGCGCTACAGCGAGTGGAAGCATGAATGGGAGAAGGAATTCCTGCTCTCCTCCCGCGAAAAATATTCGGTCAATTCTTTTGCGGTACTCGAATCCATCGTAGGTGAACTGGGTGCCAATGGCACGGTATTCGAATTCGAATGCTACGACATCGGGCACCTCTACAATCTCAAATATCTGGAGGATATCGGCGTAGCCAAGGGCCCGTTCATGATTCAGTTCATCTTCGGATTCATGGGCGGCATCGGCGTTCATCCCAGCCATCTGGAGCATTTCTACGAGACGGCAGAGCGCCTGTTCGGTGACCGCTACTACATGTCGGTCCTTGCCGCCGGAAAGCAGCAGATGCGGTTCGGCATCATGTCGGCCAGTCGCGGGGGCGGTGTGCGGGTGGGGCTCGAGGACTCGCTCTATATCGCGCCTCGCCAATTGGCCAAAACCAATGCCGAGCAGGTCACGCTGATCCGCGAAGTGCTGGAAAAGCTGCATATTCCGGTGGCCACGCCGGACGAGGCGCGCGTCGCATTGGCGTTGCGAGGGCGCGCGCAGTGACCATATCCGAAGGCCGGCAATGGACGAGTGGGGCGCGCCTGCGCTTTGCCGATCTGGATGGCCTCGGCCACGTCAATAGCCTGAGTCTGGCGGCACTCGTCGAGGATGGACGCATGCGCATCATCCTCAACATGCCGATGACCCCGCGTAGCGAGTTCATGCTGGTGTCGCTCACCATGCATTATTTGGCCCCGGCCGGGATCGACCACGATGTCAAGGTGACCACCATGCTGGCGAGGGTCGGCCGGTCGAGCTTTACCTTGTCCCACACGCTAGAGCAGGCAAGCACTTGCCTTGCGCGAGCCGAGTCTGTTGTGGTCCATGTGGATCAAGAGGCCCGCAAAAGCCTTCCATTGAGCGAGGAGCAGCTGCAATTTCTACAGTAGCCAAAGGGCCAGCCGCGAACGAGCCGTCGCGCAAACGCGCCAGCCAGGCCCGCAGCCTGATGACCAAACAGGCGCTGATCACCGCCACGATCGAGTGCCTGTGGGAGCGCGGCTATGCAGGGGCGACCATTGCAGAAATCTCGCGCAAGGCCGATGTCACCCATGGCGCGCACCTGCATCATTTCGGAACGCGGGAAGAACTCATCGCGGCGGCGGTTGACGCCCTGTTCCAGCGGATGATCGGTGAGTTCGAACTACGCTTTTCCAAGCTCCCCAGCGGCATCGAGGCGCGAACGGAAGCAGCGCTGGAGCACTTCCGGGAGCTGGCGATCGGCCAATTATTCGGCGTTGTCGGCGAGTTGTTGAATGAGGCCCGTACCAACAAAGGCATGGCCTCGCAAATGCGCCGCTATGGCGCGTCGCAGCGCATGCAACAGCGGCAGATGTATATCAAGATATTCGGACCCGCCGCCGTGGAGGACCCTCAGATCTTCTATTGGCTGGACACCACATTTGCCGTGTATCTGCGCGGGCTTTCCGTGCTGCAGGCAACCCGAACACCGAAGGAAATCGAAGAGCAATGGCAGAGATGGAAGGAATTTGTCCTGCCCCAGATTACTGCCCGCCTGATCCTGATCGGTGAGAATTCTTAGCCCGCCGCCAAAAATAGCGCCTGCCTGCTGACGCTCACCAGAAGTGAGCCCATTCCGGCCTATCCTGTGGCGGTAGCGGAGACTAGGCCGTGTGGACGAATTTGAGCAAGCATAGGCCGGCAGCGAAGCTGACGATCGAGCGGAAATTCCGTGCGGTCTTTTCGCATCGCAGAGCGACGCGCTTGAAGCGCTTGAGCCGCCCGAAGCCTTGCTCGATACGAGCGCGCGCCTTGTAGAGCGTCTTGGCGAAGAAAGCCTGCGGGTTCTTCTCATTGGCCTTGTGCGGGATCACCGGGGCGATGCCGCGAGCCCGCGCGGCGGCGCGATTGGCCTTGCTGGAATAGCCTTTGTCGCCCAGTGCGGCGCGTGGGGTGATGTCCGGCCCTATGTCGAGCAGGGTCTCGAAGCGGGTTGTGTCCGCAACCTGACCGCCGGTTAGATCGAACGCGATGATGTCGCCCGAATTGTCCGCCTTGGCGTGGATTTTGGTCGTGAACCCGCCACGCGAGCGTCCGAGCGCCTGGCCTTGCTGCCCCCCTTTGCGCCGGCCGCCGAGATATGGGCGCGGACAATGGTGGAATCGAACATCTGGATCAAATGGGCCGATGCGCTCATCTCGGCCAGCGTGTCGAAGAAGGCTTCGAACACGCCGGCCTTGCTCAGCCGGTCAAAACGCTTCCACACCGAGTTCCAATGGCCGAAGCGCTCCGGCAGCGCCCGCCAGCGCACATTCTCCACCGTGAAGAAGTGCATCGCTTCCAGAAACAACCGGTCGTCCGCAGCCTTGCGGCCTCGCCGTGGCAGGCAAGCGCGGAAAACCTCCAGCGTGTTCGCCCAATCCGTTTCCGTCATCCTCGTGGACATCGCCGACCTCCAAATCAGTCGGCAACCTATGAATCACACCGGATTCGTCCCCGGAACCCCAAAAACTATACCTGAGTCAATTCGTCCACACAGCCTAGGTCGACGGTCACATCAATGCATTCGCCTTCTTCAGTGCCGTGTGGCGGCGATCGCTCGTCTACGACAACGACCGCCGTCCGGTCTCCAAGATCCTCTCCAGCGGCACACGCAAATGAACGGCGCTGTTCGGTGGCTTCCTGTCATATAACGACCGGTAATGATTCAGGCCCATCCGAAAGCGGCAGAGTTCGCGCCAGGAGCCAGTACAAACAGGCTGGAACCCGGCTAAAGCACGGATTTCACCGCGTCCGCCGTTCTTTCAACGACAATGTCGGCCTCTTCCCTGGTCAGGCAAAGCGGCGGGGCGAAGCCGAGGATGTCGCCTTGCGGCATGGCGCGGCCGATGACGCCGCGCTCGGCCAGAGCGGCCGCCACCTGCGGACCGACCTTGCGCGAAGGATCGAAGAACCTGCGCTCATCCCTGTCCTCGACGAACTCCAGCGCCGCCAGCATGCCTTCGCCGCGCACTTCGCCGACGTTCTTGTGGTCGCTGAGGGCCTTGGCGAGCTGGGCGTTGAAGTAGGCCCCGGTTTCGCCGGCATTCTTCACCAGGTCCAACTCGTCGATCAGTTCCAGATTGGCAACGCCGGCGGCCGCGCAGATCGGGTGCGCCGAATAGGTCCAGCCATGGCCGATCGGGCCGAGCTTGTCGGAACCCTCCACAAGCACCTTCCACATCTTCTCGCCCACGATGACGCCCGACAGCGGCGCATAGGCCGAGGTCAGGCCCTTGGCGATGGTGATCAGGTCCGGCTGCATGCCGTAATGGTCGGAGCCGAACATGGTGCCGAGACGGCCGAAGCCGGTCACCACCTCGTCGGCGACGAGAAGAATGTCGTATTTCTTCAGCACCGCCTGGATCCTGGTCCAGTAGCCCACCGGCGGCGGCACGATGCCGCCCGTGCCGAGAACCGGCTCGCCGATGAAGGCCGCGATGGTCTCGGGCCCCTGCGCCACGATCAGCTTTTCCAGCTCGTCCGCGCAATGCTGCGAGAACTGCTCCTGCGACATGGAGCGGTCGGCGCGTCGGTAGTGATAAGGGGCCTCGGTGTGCAGGATCGGCGCGCGCGGCAGGTCGAAGGCGTTGTGGAAACCGGCCAGTCCAGTCAGCGAGCCGGTCATGACGCCCGAGCCGTGATAGCCGCGCCAGCGGGATATGATCTTCTTCTTTTCCGGCCGGCCGAGCACATTGTTGTAGTACCAGATCAGCTTGATGTTGGTCTCGTTGGCGTCCGAACCGGAGAGGCCGAAATAGACGCGGCTCATGCCCTTGGGCGCACGGTCGATGATCATCTTGGAAAGGGTGATGGAGGCTTCGGTGCCGTGGCCGACATAGGCATGGTAGTAGGCCAGTTCGCTGGCCTGCGCGGCGATCGCGTCGGCGATCTTCTTGCGCCCGTAGCCGACATTGACGCAGTAGAGCCCGGCAAAGGCGTCCAGGCTCGTCCTGCCGCTGGTATCGGTGATGTAGACGCCCTCGCCGCCGCCGATCACCCGGGTCGGCATTTCCCCGCGCGCGTGCATGCCCATATGGGTGGACGGATGAAAGAAGTGGTCGCGGTCCCAGGCGGCGAGTTCGTTCGAGCGGTTGGGCATGTCGGTACTCCGGGTCAGGCTGCGTGGATGCAGGTATATTTGAGATCGGTGAAGGTTTCGAGGCCGTGGCGCGAACCCTCGCGGCCGAGGCCGGATTGCTTGACGCCGCCGAAGGGCACGGGAGCGCCGGTGACCTTGACCCGGTTGACCGCCACCATGCCGTAGTCGAGGACACGGGAGAGGCGCTGCTGCCGGGCTCCGTTCTCGGTCACCGCATAGGCTATCAGGCCGTATTCGGTGGCGTTGGCGCGGGCGACGACTTCTTCCTCGGTGTCGAAGCTGGCCACTGCCGCCACCGGGCCGAAAGTCTCCTCGCGCATGATGAGTGCCTCGTCCGGCACGTCGGCCAGCAGGGTCGGCCGATAAAACAGCGGGCCGGTCTCGTGCGGCGCACCACCCTCAAGGCAGCGCGCCCCCCTTGCAAGGGCATCCCGCACCTGGTTGTCCACCCGGGCCACGGCGCGCGCATGCATCAGCGGGCCGATGTCGGTTTCGGGCTCGAGGCCGGGGCCGACCTTCAGCGCGGCGATGCGCGCGGCGAAAGCCCGGCAGAAGCGGTCATAGATGCCCTTCTGCACATAGATGCGGTTGGCCGCCAGGCAGTCCTGGCCCGACGTCGCAAATTTCGCGTCCAGCGCGATGGCCGCCGCGCGTTCGACATCGGCGTCGTCGAACACGATCAGCGGCGCATGGCCGCCAAGCTCCATGACCAGCCGCTTCATGGTGGGGGCGCATTGCGCGGCGATCAGCCGGCCTATTTCGGTGGAGCCGGTGAAGCTCATGGCCCGCACCCGCGCATCCGCACAGAACCGCCCGACGATTATGGCTGCGTCCCCCGTCACCACGTTGAGGACACCGGCGGGCAGGCCGGCTCGCTCGCCGAGCTCGGCCAGCGCCAGCGCCGACAAGGGTGTGTGCGATGAGGGATGCGCCACCACGGTGCAACCGGCGGCAAGAGCGGCCGCGGCCTTGCGGGTGAGCATCGCGGACGGGAAGTTCCATGGCGTGACCACGCCGACGACGCCGAGCGGCTGGCGCCGGACCACCATCTCCGCATCGGGCAGGTGGCCGGTGATGCTCTCGGCATTCACCCGGTTGGCCTCCTCGGCATACCATTCCACGAAGGAGGCGGCGTAGTCGATCTCGCCCTGCGCTTCCTTGAGCGGCTTGCCCTGCTCCAGCGTCATCAGCAGAGCCAGGTCGTCCCGTGCGGCCACGATCAGTTCGAACCAACGGCGCAGGATGGCGGCCCGCTGGCGGGGCAGCAGACCGCGCCATTCCGCAAAGGCGCGCTGGGCGGCATCGACGGCCTTGCCGGCATCGTCCGCCTCCAGCCCGGCCACCCAGGCCACGGCGGCGCCGGTGGCGGGATCGGTTACCTCGAAGCGCTGCGCGGCCGCGCCGGCGATCCAGCGCCCGTCGACATAGGCGAGCTCGCGCAGCAGCCGTCGGTCTGAAAGACCGTCAAGGCCCTGATGCCGAACCAGGGGGGCAAACAGCACCGACATTGGGGACCTCCTCCTCAACCTTTCCGGAGGATTCTGGCCGGTGGAGAAAGAGGAAGTAGCCAAACATGCCGGCCGGGAGGGCGATCCGGGCTAAAACCGGACGCCAAAGCGCAGAAACGGTCTATTCCTTCGCGTCGGGCACGAGTTCGGCCACCGGCAGCACGGTTTCGTCCTTCACCGTCTTGATGACGATATAGGTAAAATAGCGGTCGATGCCGAGTTCGCGCTCGAGCAGCCCGTCGACCAGGCGCTGATAGGCGTCGATGTCGCGCGCCATGATCTTCAGCAGATAGTCCACCCCGCCGCCCACCGACCAGCAGGCGACGATCTCCGGAATGGCCCGGACAGCGCGTTCGAACCGGTCGAAGTCGGCCTGCCGGTGGGTCGCCAGCGTCACCTCCATCAGCACGGTGGCGATGGGCGCGACGGCGCGCATGGCGATCCTGGCATGATAGCCCGAGACGATGCCCGCCTTCTCCAGCTTGCGCAGCCGCAACCAGCAGGGCGTGGGCGACAGCCCGACCTCTTCGGCCAGCGCAAGCTTGGTGATGCGCCCGTCCCGCTGGACCGCATCCAGTATCCTGAGGTCGATCGCGTCGAGCCGGATGCCGGACATCAGCACAGGCCCCGGCCAAATACAGAGCGAATTGCCGGCGTGCCGGTCATTCGACCTCCACGGCGACCACGCTCGCGCAATCACCGGCCTTGACCAAGCCGGGAAAATGACGCGCGGTCAATATTCCCGACAGCTTCGCCCTGATTTCCTGCGGCGCAGCGCCGGTGCGCCCGACCTGGTGGATGCGCGCCACCACCTGCCCTTCGCTGACCGTTTCGCCGAGATCGGCCATGGTCTCGATCAGGCCGTCCTCCTCGGCAAAGCAGAAACAGTCGCCGGAGGGCATGTCCAGCCAGCGGGTCGGCTGACTGTCGATCCCGCCGGCCAGGATGCCGGCATGCTTCAGCACATTGACCGCGCCACGGCGGGCGATGCGCACGCTGGCTGCGGTGGAGGTGCCGCCGCCGCCAAGCTCCGTGGTGACGAAGACCTTGCCCATTTCCTCCGCGGCAGTGTCGTACATGCCGACCGCGTCGATCTCGAGCATACGCATCGACCAGGGGGCCGAGAACGCTTCGACCGCGGCAAGCGCCTTCGTGGTCAGCGCCTCGTCCGGCAGGACGTGCGCGGCGCAGAAGGGCAGGAAATCCAGCGTCTTGCCGCCGGAATGGAAGTCCAGAACCAGGTCGGCGCGAGGCAGGAGTTCCCGCTGGAAATAGTCGGCGATCTTTTCGGTGACGGTGCCGTCGGGTCGGCCGGGGAAGGAACGGTTCATGTTGCCGCGGTCGATGGGCGAGGTGCGGGTCGCCGCGCGGAACGCCGGATAGTTCATCGCCGGCACGATGATGACGGCGCCGGAGACATCCTGCTGTCTCAGCCTTCCGGCCAGATCGAACAAGGCGAGCGGTCCCTCATATTCGTCGCCATGGTTGCCGCCGGTCAGCAGCGCGGTGGGGCCGGGGCCGTTACGGATAACCGCTATCGGGATCATCACCGACCCCCAGGCCGAATCGTCGCGGCTGTAGGGCAGGCGCAGATGGCCGTGGCGAACGCCGTCGCCATCCAGGTCGATGGTGGGCGAGATAGGCGAAGGCCGCATGGGCTTGGACGTCATGCTCAGTCCTTCACGACAAGCTTGCGGGGAACATCGGCCAGGCATTCCACTCCGGTTTCGGTGATGAGAATCGATTCGGTGATCTCCAGACCCATCGTATCGAGCCACAGGCCGGTCATGAAGTGGAACGTCATGCCGGGCCTCAGTTCCGTGCGGTCGCCGGGGCGCAGGCTCATGGTGCGCTCGCCCCAGTCGGGAGGATAGGAAAGGCCGATCGAGTAGCCGGTGCGGCTGTCCTTGACGATGCCGTATTTCTTCAGCACGGCGAAGAAGGCGCTGGCGATGTCCTCGCAGGCGTTGCCCGGCTTTGCAGCGGCAAGTCCCGCTTCCATGCCCTCCAGCGTGGCCTTCTCCGCGTCGAGGAAGGCCTGCGTCGGCTTGCCCAGGAACACGGTGCGCGAGAGCGGGCAATGATAGCGCCGATAGCAGCCGGCGATCTCGAAGAAAGTGCCTTCATTCGCCTTCAGCGGCTTGTCGTCCCACGTCAAATGGGGGGCGGAGGCGTCCGCGCCCGAGGGCAGCAGCGGCACCAGCGCGGGATAGTCACCGCCGATCCTGCCGTCGGCGCGTTCCACGCCGCGTATGCCGGCATCGTAGATCTCGGCGACGAGATCGTTCTTGCGCATGCCCACCTCGACCTTGTCGGCGATGCGCCGGTGCATGGCCTCCACGATGCGCGCGGCCTTGCGCATGTAGTCGATCTCGGCCGGGCTCTTGATCGCGCGCTGCCAGTTCACCAGCCCCGTGGCATCCTTGAGACGGGCATTCGGCAGGTGCTTCTGCAACGACAGATAGGCGGCCGCGGAGAACCAGTAATTGTCCAGCTCGACGCCGATTGAGAGCCTGTCCCAGCGCCGTTCCGCCAGAACCTCGGCCAGCCGGTCCATCGGGTGCCGTTCGGTCGACTGCACATAGTGGTCGGCATAGGGCACGATGCTGGCATCGCTCAGATAGGAGGTGCGGCGCGCGCCGTTGGCGTCCTGCCCGCGCCCGTACCAGACCGGCTCGCCGTCCGGCGGCACGATCACCGCCTGATGCACATAGAAGGACCAGCCATCATAGCCGGTCAGCCAGTGTATGTTGGAGGGGTCGCTGACGATCAGGAGATCGATGCCCTTCGCCTCCATCGCGCGGCGGGTCCTGGCCAGCCGCTCGTCATATTCCTCAAGGCTGAATCGAAGGTTCGAAGCGGTCATGAATGGTGCATCCGTGGCTGTCGGTTTCTTCCGGCTTCAGCTTTCGAAGGCCGTGCCGGCATTGGCTGCCCGCGCGCGGTCGCGCGCCAGCGTCGCTATTGCAGTATCCTGCACGCCCGTCCCCGTAAGGTCGGCGAGCGTGATGTCTTCCCGAGTGCGGCGGCCAAACGCGGTTCCGGCAATGACGGCGCCGAGCTCTGCCAGGTCGTCGGTTTCCCGCCCCTCTCCGGCGGCGATGGCATGGTGCAGTTCGCCCAGAACCCGCGTCTGCCTGAGACTGTCGGCCACATAGCGGGCGCGGGCGAACGCCCTGGGATCGATCTCGTTCTTGTGCTCGGAATCCGAACCCATTGCGGTCACATGTTGTCCGGGCCGCAGCCAGTCAGCCGAAAGGATGGGCTGTTCGGCCGGCGTGGCGGTGACGACAATGTCCGCGTCTTCTGCCGCCTGGCGGGCATCTGCCACCGCCTCCACGGCGATATCCAGCAAGCCGCTCAGTTCCGCCGCGGCGGCATTTGCCTTGGCCGCGTCGCGCGCCCAGATGCGCGCGCGCCGGATCGGCCGCACCAGCATCAGCGCTTCGAGCTGCAGCTTGGCCTGGACGCCCGCGCCGAAAATTGCCGCGACCGAGGCATCCGGCCGTGCCAGATGCTTCGCCGCGACCGCGCCGGCGGCAGCGGTGCGGATGTCGGTCAGATAGCCATTGTCCAGGAGCAGCGCCTCCACCAGTCCGGTGCGCGCCGACAACAGCACCATCATGCCGTTGAGGCTGGGCAGGCCGAGCTTGGGATTGTCGAAGAAGCCGGGGCTGATCTTGATGGCGAAGCCGTCTATGCCGGGCACATAGGCGGTCTTGACGTCCACCTCGCCGCGATGCTCGGGAATGTCGAGGCGAAGGACCGGCGGCATGGCCACCGGCAGGGTGGCCAGCGCGCGAAAAGCGTTCTCCACGCATGCGACGGCATCGGCGTCGAGCCGCACGATGCGGCGCAGCTCGGCTTCGGTCAGGATCGTCATCCGGCTCATGCGTCGCCTCCCTCTTTCCATGTGCCGCATACGATGCTGCGGTGCAGTTCCATGTCGATGTTGCGCCCCGAAACGAGCACGACGGTGCTGTCCCGTGGCTTCGCCTTGCCCGCCAGGATCGCCGCGATGCCGACGGCGCCGGCGCCTTCGACTACCTCACGCTCCGCTTCATAAGCGTGCCTTATCCCGGCCGCGATCTCCGCCTCTGTGAGCAGCACGACATCATCGAGCAGGCTCCGGCACATGTCGAAGGTGAAGCGGTTGGCAAGGCCGATGCCCCCGCCAAGCGAATCCGCCAGGGTGGGCAATTCCTCCACCTGCACGGGCCGGCCCGCGTCCAGGCTCGCCTTCATGGCGGCGCCCCGCTGCATCGAGACGCCGATCACGCGCGTGGAAGGCGAAAGGCCCTTCACCGCGGCGGCGACGCCGGATGCCAGCCCGCCGCCGGAAAGCGGCACCAGAACGGTCTCCATATCCGGCACCGCCTCCACCATTTCCAGTCCGGCGGTGCCCTGCCCGGCGATCACGTCGGCATTGTCGAAAGGCGGCACCATGACGAGCCCCTCCTCCGCCACCAGCCGGTCGACCTCCTGCTGGGCATCGTCCTGGCTGTTGCCGACGATGCGGATGTCGGCGCCGAGCCGCCGTATTTCGGAAACCTTGTTCTGCGGCACCAGATGCGACATGCAGATCACCGCGCGCACACCTTCCAGCCGGGCGGCATGGGCAAGCGCGCGGCCATGATTGCCGGTGGAAGCAGCCATCACGCCGCGCCGCTTTTCCTGCCCGCTCAGCCGCGCCACCGCATTTGAGGCGCCGCGCAGCTTGAAGCTGCCGGTCGTCTGGCGGTGCTCCAGCTTGAGGAAGACGGGAACGCCGGCAATCTCCGACAGGGACGCCGAGGCGACGGCGGGCGTGGGCTCGATCTTGCCGGCGATCCGCGCGCGTGCGGCTTCGATGTCTGCCAGCGTGATCGCGCTCATTCCGCAGCCTCCATCCTCTCGCGCACCTGATAGGGAGTTGCCACTTCCGCCACCCAGTCCGCCAGGCTCTGCGCGAAACTGCGCGGCACGACCAGGTCGCAGGCGTCGGGCGCGATGCGTAGCGCGAGCACCGGCACGCGGTGGAATCCGGTCTGCACGGCCCGGCCCGGCCCGCCCTGCGGTGCGGCCCAATCGACCGCGATGCAAGCTGCGAGGATATCGAACACATGGCGGCCGCTCAGGCTCAGCCGCATGCGGCCTTCGCCAAGGGCGACCGTGCAGCCCAATTCGGGATCGAGCGAGAGCGGCGGGAATGCCCCCTCGCCCACCAGCCAGAGGCGGCGGGGGGCGATGCGGATGGCCTGCCATCGGCCCAGTTGCACCGTCTCGCCCACGCCGGCGGGCAGCGCGCCGCCCAACTGGCGCGACAGTTCGGCCTCGAACGCTGCCAAAGCCGCCGGCCAGCCCTCCACCTGCAGGACAGGACAAGGCTCAACCGTCATGTGGAAGTCCGCTTCAGCCATGGAGCCGCGCTCCCTCCGGATCGAGAAAGACCGGCGAGACGACACGGGCGCGCACGGCCTCGCCTCTCATGGCGTGCACTGCCACCACCTCCTCGCCTTCCACAGCGGCATCGCCGGCAAGCAGGCCAAGGCCGACATAGATGCCGAGCGTCGGGCTGTAGGTCACGGAGGTGATCCGGCCCCGGCCATGGCCCTTTCGGGCTTCATCCGGTCGGAAGAGGACGGCGCCGCCGGTGAGGCGCTTGCCCGCCTCCAGACATTCCAGGCCGACCAGCCGCTGCCGGCCGGGCGCCATTAAGGCGGGGCGGCGGCGCAGCACGTCACCCACGAAGCCGGCGCGCTTTCCGACCATGCGGCCCAGGCCCAGATCGTCGAGCGTGGTGCGGCCGTCGATCTCCGGACCGGCCACATGGCCTTTTTCGACCCGCAGCGCGCCCAGCGCCTCGACCCCGTAGGGCTTCAAGCCGAAAGGCTCGCCCGCTTCCAGCAGGCGGCGCCAGAGCGCCTCGCCGGCACTCGCACCCACATAGACCTCATAGGCCCGCTCGCCAGAATAGCTCAGCCGCAGGATGCGCAGCGCGCGGCCGTCGAATGCGCTCTCCGCCAGCCCCATATGCGGCGCCGCCGCATCGGAGACGTCGAGGCCGGGGAATGCGGCGGCCAGTATGGCCCGGCTGTTCGGTCCGGCGACGGACATCGCCGCCCATTCATCGGTCACCGAGGTGACGGCGACGCGCAGGTCCGGCCAGGCCGTGTCCAGCAGGAATTCAAGTCGCGACATCACGTCGGCGGCCTTGGACGTCGATGTGGTCATGAAGAAGCGATGCTCGCCGAGACGCGTCGTGGTGCCGTCGTCGAGGACGATGCCGTCGTCGCGCAGCATGACGCCGTAGCGCGCGCGGCCGACCGCCAGCTTCGCGAAGCCGTTGGCATAGACGCGATCGAGGAAGATGGCCGCGTCCGGTCCCTGCACGTCGATCTTGCCGAGCGTGGAAATGTCCATCAGCCCGGCCGCTTCGCGCACCAGCCGCATCTCGGCGACATAGGCTTCGTTCACGTCGTGGCCCGAGGCACGGTAGAAATAGGGGCGCATCCACAGCCCCACCTCCAGCATGTCCGCGCCGTTTTCGATATGCCAGCCATGCAGCGGCGTTCGGCGGAACGGCTTGAAATGGCGGCCGACGGCGCGGCCGGCAAGCGCGCCGAGCGCGACCGGCGTGTAAGGCGGGCGGAATGTGGTGGTGCCGACGGCAGGAACCGCAGCGTCCCGCAGCGCCGCCATGGCGGAAAGCGCGGCGAAATTGCTGGTCTTGCCCTGGTCGGTGCCCATGCCGAGCGTGGTGTAGCGTTTCAGGTGCTCGACCGATTCATAGCCCTCGCGATGGGCAAGCGCGACGTCGTGCGTGGTGACGTCCATCTGGAAGTCGACGAAGGCCTTGCCGCGCGCCGCTTTGGGCGCATGGCGGAAGGCGGCCGTCGCCGGCTCAGGAGCGCCGAACGGCAAAGGCCCCGGAACGGCCGCGGATTTTCCGCAGAAGGATGCCGCCTCAATGCCCGCGCGATGGCCCGCCTCGATCGCTTCCGCCGTGCCGAAGCCACCCGTCATCGCCCCGGCGGCGAACAGGGCGGAAGGAAGGCTACCCGGAACGAAGGCGTCGATCTCGTCGCGGTAGACGGGCTTGGTGCCGAGATGCGAGGCGAGATGGACGGTGGGCGACCAGCCGCCGGACATGCAGACCAGATCGCATTCTGTCGGCTCCTCCGATCCGGCCTTGGCGAGCCTGGCGCCCGTCACCGCATGGCGGCCGCGAATGTCGGCAACGCGCGTGCCGATGCGGACCGTGACGCCGAGCCGCGCGGCCCGCGCCGTCAGCTCCGCCGCCAAGCGGGAGCGCATGTCCGCCACCAAAACTTCCGCCCCCGCTTCGGCCAGGTCGAAGGCCGCGCGCCAGGCGCCGTCGTTCGCCGCGGCGACCACTACTTTTTTGCCCGGCAGGACCGCGAAGCGGTTGAGATAGGCGCGTGCGGCCGAAGCGAGCATGACGCCCGGCCGGTCATTGTTGGAAAACACCAGCGGCCGCTCGATGGCCCCGGCGGCAAAGACGATCGCGCCGGCATGCAGGATGGTGAGCACCTGCCTGGCCGCCCCCGCCGCCTGGCTCTCGCCATGCTGTCGCGAGACGAGGCCCAGAACCCGCCCGTCAAAGCTGCCGAAGGCGGTCGTGCGCGGCATCAAGGTGACGTTGGAAAGACCGGCAAGCTCGGTCTCCATGGCCTTCAGCCAGGAAGCTTCCTCGCCGGCCGAACGCGCCGAGAGAAGCTGCCCGCCCAACAGGAAATCCTGCTCGATCAGCGCCACCTTTGCCCCGGCCGCGGAAGCGGCGCGAGCAGCCGACAGGCCCGCCGGGCCGGCGCCGACTATCGCCACATCGGCGAAGGCGTGGCGCACCTCGTAGCTGTCGGGGTCGGGCTCTGTGCCGGCCTTTCCAAGTCCGGCCGCCTTGCGGATGAAATGCTCGTAGAACATCCAGGCCCGTCGCGTCGGCCCCATGAAGGTCTTGTAGTAGAAGCCGGCGGAAAGGAACGGCGCGAACAGGCCGTTCATGCCCTGCAGGTCGAAGGCGAGCGAGGGCCAGCGGTTCTGGCTTTGCGCAGCCAGGCCCGGCGCCAGCTCCAGCGTGGTCGCGGGCAGGTTCGGCTCGCGCCGGCCGCCGGCGCCGAGCGTGACCAGCGCGTTCGGCTCCTCTGGGCCGGCACAGAAGATGCCGCGCGGCCGATGATATTTGAAGCTGCGGCCGACGACGGTGACGCCGTTGGCAAGCAGCGCGGAAGCGAGCGTGTCGCCGGCGAAGCCGGTCAGACTGCGCCCGTCGAAGCTGAATTCGATCGGCTTTGTGCGGTCTATGCGGCCGCCTTCGGCCAGGCGTCTGACGTTGGTGTTCATGCCGGTGACTTCCTGGCGAAGGCGACGGAGGAGATTGCGTGGCTTAGCGTGTCGCGCTCCACCACGAGCCATTGCCGGCAGCCGAGAACATGCTGCCAGTATTCCCGGTGCAGACCCGGCGCATTTTCGCGGACGAAGACGTAGCGGTACCAAGCCTCGAAATCCGGATCGTCATGCGCCGGCCGCGCCACGGAGGCGTCGCCGGCATAGCGGAATTCGTCATGGTCGCGCACGCCGCAGCAGGGGCATTCGATGCGAAGCATGGGTGCGCGCTCCTATTGCAGCCAGGCGAACGGGCCGACGCCGGCCTCATCCAGCGTGGCGCCCGTGCGGAAGCGGTCGAGACCGTAGGCGGCGCTGAGCGGATGGGGCTCGCCGGTGGCGATGGTATGCGCGAAGCACCAGCCGGAGGCGGGCGTGGCCTTGAACCCGCCATAGCACCAGCCGCCATTGAGATAGAGCCCTTCCACCGGCGTCGGGCAGATGATCGGGCTGGCGTCCGGCGTCATGTCCATGACCCCGCCCCAGTGGCGCAGCAGCCGCACCCGAGAGATGCACGGCATCAGCGCCACGGCAGCCTCCGCGACCTCGCGCACCATGCCGAGATTGCCGCGCTGGGCGTAGGAATTGTAGCCGTCGAGGCTGCCGCCGAACACCAGTCCGCCCTTGTCGGACTGGCTGACGTAGAAATGGTCCGCGCCATAGGCGACGACATGGTCGACCAGCGGCTTCAGCGGCTCGGTGACGAAGGCCTGCAGCACATGGCTTTCGATGGGAAGCTCCAGCCCCGCCTTGCGGCCGAGCACGGAGGTGTGGCCGGCCACCGCCAGCCCGACCTTGCCGGCCGAAATCGCTCCCTTCATGGTCTCCACGCCCACGATGCGCTCGCCCTCGTACAGAAAGCCCGTCACCTGGCAGTTCTGGATGATGTCGACGCCGTGGCCGTCGGCGGCGCGCGCATAGCCCCAGGCGACGGCATCATGCCGGGCGGTGCCGGCGCGGCCCTGCATGATCGCGCCGTGGATCGGGAAGCGTGCGGTTTCCGAATAGTCGAGATAGGGCACGAGGCGGCGCACATCCTCGCGGCGGAGGATTTCGGCGTCGATGCCGTTGAGCCGCATGATGTTGGCGCGATGGCCGAAAGCGTCGAGCTGATCGGCCGAATGGGCCGTGACGATTTGCCCGCGCTGCGAGAACATCACGTTGAAGTTCAGCGCCTGCGTCATGCCCTCCCACAGCTTCATCGAGAATTTGTAGAACTGGGTGTTGCCGTCGAGCAGGTAGTTGGAACGCACGATCGTGGTGTTGCGGCCGACATTGCCGCCGCCGACATAGCCCTTCTCCAGAACGGCCACGTTGCGGATGCCGTGGTTTTCGGCGAGGTAGAAGGCGGTCGCCAGCCCGTGGCCGCCGCCGCCGACGATGATGACGTCATAGGAGCGCCTGGGCTCCGGCGCGCGCCAGGCGCGCTGCCAGTGTCTGTGCCCGGACAGGCCGTTGCGCAGGAGGGACAGGGCCGAATAGCGGCGCATAGAGATTTCCTACTTGATGAAAAGGCGCCGCGGAAAATCGCAGAAAGCCTCGACGCCGGTCTCGGTGATGCGGATCGATTCCGAGATGGCGATGCCCCAGTCGTCCAGCCAAAGACCCGGCATGAAATGGATCGTCATGTTCGGTTCCAGCACGGTCTCGTCGACCGCGCGCAGCGAGATGGTGCGCTCGCCCCAGTCGGGCGGATAGCCGAGGCCGATGGAATAGCCGCAGCGCGAGTCCTTGAAGAAGCCGTGCCGTTCGATCGTGCTGGTCCAGGCGGCATGCACGTCGCGCGAACCGGCGCCGGGCCTCGCCACGGCAAGCGCGGCCTCCAGACCCTCCACCACGACATCGGCGGCCTTGCGCATCCGGTCCGGCGGCGTGCCGAGATGGATCGTTCGCGTCAGCGGCACGTGATAGTGGCGCCTGACACCGGCGATCTCGACCGTCGTGCCGGCCGGCGAGGCGAAGGGGGCATCGCTCCAGGTCAGGTGCGGGCAGGAGGTGCCTATTCCAGTGGGCATCAGCGGCGCGATGGCGGCATAGTCGCCGCCATGGTCCTGCGTTCCACGCGTCGCCGTGGCGAGGATTTCGGCGGCCGCGTCGCACTGCCGGATCCGGTCGTCGATCACCTCGATCGCCCGCGCCATCGTCTTTTCGGCGATGCGCGCGGCCTGCCGCATCAGCGCGATCTCGGCATCGGACTTCACCGCACGGACCCAGTTGACCATAGGACCGACATCGAGGAAGCGGGCATTGGGCAACTCGCTTTTCAGCACGGCAAGCGACTTGGCGGTGAAATAGAAGGAATCCTCCTCCACCCCGATCCGGGCCCGCTCCAGCCCCCGCTCGCGCATCACCTTCGCCACCACCTGCAACGGGTGCCGGGCATTCGACTGAACATGGTCGTCGGAATAGCCGACGATGTTACCTTCGGGCAGGATTGTGGTCAGCCTCGCGCCGTTGACGTCCTGGCCACGGCCGATCCAGACCGGTTCGGGAAGATCCTGCGCAACCAGCACCCCCTGATGGACGTAGAAGGACCAACCGTCATAGCCGGTGAGATAGTTGAGGTTCGCCGGCTCAGAAACATAGAGCGCGTCGAGCCCGGCCGCGGCCATGCGCTGCTTGGTGCAGGCCAGCCGGAAGGCGAACTCCTCGCGGCTGAAGGGTGTGTTGTTTGCGCCGAACTGCATCGCCGGTTCCTTCAGCGTATGGTCACGCCCGAGGGCGTCCTGGTCAGCACCTCGGCGCCGGAGGGGCCGAGGAGAACCGCGTTGGAGATGAAGAAGTCGCCCCGCCCCGTGCCCATCAGCCAGGACAGCACATGGAAGCTCATGCCGGTCTTGAGCACGATGTCGCTGTCGTGACGCAGGCCCGTGACCTTGTTGCCGCCGGTCCAGCTCGGGGGGCAGCCGATGCCGACCATGTATCCGCAGTGATGGCGCCGGTAATGGGCGAGGCCGGCACGGTCCACCACGCCCTGCCATGCCGCGTAGACGTCGCGAAAGAGAATGCCGTCGCGCATGGTGCCCACGACGGCGTCGAAGGCGTCGGCCGTCACGGCCGCCATCTCGTCGGTCTCCCTGGGGGCGTGGCCAACATGGACCAGCCGGCCCAGCGGCGCATGATAGCGGGCGACGCAGCCGCTGAGTTCGAAGAAGACGGCATCCCCCGCGGCGAAGCGGTCGCCGCTCCAGGTGGTGTGCTCTTCGCCGAGGCGCCGCGTGGAGCGGATGAACGGCCCGAAGCCGGCAAAGGTGCCGCCGGCCTCGATCATCGCCCGCTCCGCTTCCGCCGCGACATGGCGCTCGCTCGCGCCTTCGGCCACGGCCGCGATCCCGGCCATGGCGCCGGCGTCCGACACCCTCGCCGCAGCGCGCATCAGTTCCTGCTCGGCAGGGCTCTTGACCATGCGGATATGGTCGACGATGCCCGAGGCGTCGACCCAGCGCGAAGCCGCCAGCTTCTGCTTCAGCATCTCTGCGAGCCCGTGCGGCAGTCCCGAGGACCATGACTCGATCCCGACCGAGCCGAGCCGGCCGGGAAGCGCGCGCGCCAGCGCGTCGACCACGGTTTCGTCGTCGCGGTGCCCCTCGAAACGCGCATTGCCCACCTGGTTCGCGACGGTGACCTTCTCCATCGCCCGCGTCGCCAGGACCATCTCGCCCTCGGCCGGAACCGCCAGCACATGCGGCGCGAAATAGCCCCAGTGGTCGAGGCCCGTCAGATAGAAGATGTTCTCGGGCGCGGAGAGGAGCAGCGTGTCGATGCCCTGGCGGGCCATGGCCTGCCTGACAGCCTGCCGCCGCCTGTCGAACTCGTCCGGCGCGAAGTAGGGCGCGGCCGGTTCCCTGCGGATCTTTTCAAGCATGACCAACCCCCTTGCCGGGGTCGCATGGCCCGGGCCGCTGTCACCCGTCGAGCGGGCTGATATGTTGTGTACAACTGGCGCGAATATCCAGGTATATCGTGGGGCATGTCAAGCGCATTCGTGTTTTTTGATGGAATGATGTGCACATCTATTGTGCCCTCCGGAAAAATCTGCAACGATGCGTGCGAGCCGTTCGAATGCCGGATAAGGGGCCGGGGACGGCATATCCAGGAACAACGGGAGCAAGATGATGACGATCACCGCTATTTCGCGACGCACCCTGCTGGGGTTGGGCACGGCCATCGCCGCGCTCTACGCAACCGGGGCCGCCCAGGCCGAATCGACGCTGGAGCGCGCCAAGGCAGACGGCTACATCCGCGTCGGCTTCGCCAACGAGGCGCCGTTCGGTTTCGCCACGCCCGACGGCAAGCTCACCGGCGAGGCGCCCGAAGTGGCCAAGGCCGTGCTGGCCAGGATGGGCATCAAGCAGGTCGACGGCGTGCTGACTGAATTCGGCTCGCTCATCCCCGGCCTGAAGGCCGGCCGCTTCGACATCATCGCCGCGGGCATGTTCATCAATCCCAAGCGCTGCGCCGAGATCAATTTCTCCGAGCCGTCCTACGGCATCGGACAGGCCATGCTGGTGGTGAAGGGCAACCCCAAGGGCGTGAAGGACTATTCCTCGATCAAGGACAACCCCGACCTCAAGCTCGCCGTCATGGCCGGCGCCGTCGAGGTCGGCTACGCGAAGGATGCGGGCGTGAGCGAGGGCCAGCTCGTCGTGCTGCCCGACCAGTCGAGCCTGGTCGCCGCTGTCCAGTCCGGCCGCGCGGACGCCGCGGCGCTCACCGCGCTGTCGATCGCGGACATGGCCAAGAAGGCCGACGGCGTGGAATCCACCACACCGTTCGGCGAGGTGGCCGGCAAGTCGGTCAAGGGTCATGGCGGCTTCGGCTTCCGCAAGGACGATACCGATCTGCTGGAGGCCTTCAACGCCGAGCTGAAGAAGTTCATCGGCTCGCCCGAGCACATCGCGCTGGTGGAGCCGCTGGGCTTCGGCAAGGACTACCTGCCGAACAAGACCACTGCGGAACTCTGCGCCGGCGAGTAGGCTGTCCCTGACGGACGGCGAGGAACGCCGTCCCCCAGTTCGGAGACGCAGATGGGTATCGGCACGCTAGCCGGCATAGCGATCGCGGCTATCGCAGCGATCGCTCTATTGGCCACAAACAGCGACTATGGCATGTTCCTGCCGGGGCTGCTGGAAGGAACTGTGCTCACGCTGAAGATCGCCGTGCTCGGCAGCTTGCTTGCCGTGGCGATGGGCGTGCTTGCCGCGCTTGCCCGTCTCTACGGACCGGCGCCCCTGCGCTGGCTCGCGACCGTCTATGTCGAGATATTCCGCGGCACCTCCGCGCTCGTGCAGCTCTTCTGGCTGTTTTTCGTGCTGCCGCAGTTCGGCCTCATGATGGACGCCCTCACGGTCGCGATCCTGGCGCTGGGCCTGAATGTCGGCGCCTATGGCTCCGAGGTGGTGCGCGGCGCGATCCAGTCGGTGGCGCGCGGCCAGTGGGAGGCGACGGTCGCGCTGAACATGAGCCCGGCGCAGGCGCTGCGCCGCATCATCCTGCCGCAGGCCTTCGTCGCCATGATCCCGCCCTGGGGCAACCTGTTCATAGAACTGCTCAAGTCCACGGCGCTGGTATCGCTCATCACGCTGGGCGATCTTACCTTCAAGGCGCAGCAGATGAACCAGGCCACGCTGAAGACCGTGCCCATCTTCACGCTGGTGCTGCTGATCTATCTTGTCATGTCCCTCGTCATCACCATCTTCATGCGCCTTCTGGAACGGCGCGCTTCCAGGGGTCTGGCCCGCGGGAGGGCGGCGTGATGTGGGACTGGTCCTTCACACTTGAAATCCTTCCGGTGCTTGCCCGTGCCGCGGTCATCACCATCGAGGCCACGCTGCTCGGCTTTGCGCTCGCCGCATCCCTCGGCCTCGCGCTCGCGGTGCTGCGTATCGCCGTTCCGTGGACCGGCACGGCCATATCGGTGCTGGTTGAGCTGATCCGCTCGACGCCGCTGCTCATCCAGATATTCTTCCTCTTCTTCGTCTTCCCGAAATTCGGGGTCGTGCTCGACGCCTTTACCGCCGGAGTGCTGGCCATCGGCGTCCACTATGCCGCCTACTGCTCCGAGGTCTATCGCGCCGGCTTCGAGAACGTGCCGCGCGGCCAGTGGGAAGCTTCGATCGCCCTCAACCTGTCGCAGTGGACGACGTTCCGCGACATCATCATCCCGCAGGTCATCCCGCCCATCGTGCCGGCGCTCGGCAACTATCTGGTCGCCCTGTTCAAGGAGACGCCGCTTCTGTCGGCCATCGCCGTGCTGGAACTGATGCAGACCGCCAAGATCATCGGTTCCGAAACCTTCCGCTACACGGAGCCGATCACGCTGGTGGGCCTGTTCTTCCTGGCGATGAGCCTCGTCTCCGCCGCCTTCATCCGCGCTTTCGAGCGCCTGCTCATCCGGAGGACAATGCGATGACGGAACAGCCGATGGTCCGCTTCGACAACGTCTCGAAACGCTATGGCGCGTTGACGGTTCTGGACGGCCTCAATCTGGAGATCGCCCGCGGCGAGAAGGTCTCCATCATCGGCCCGTCCGGCTCGGGCAAGACCACCGTGCTGCGCATGCTCATGACGCTCGAGGCGATCAATGACGGCGTCATCTGGGTGGAGGGCGAGCCGCTGACCCATATGGAGAGGAAAGGCAAGCTGGTGCCGGCGGACCTGGCGCATATCCGCCGCATCCGGGCCAAGATCGGCATGGTCTTCCAGTCCTTCAACCTGTTCCCGCACATGACGGCGATGGCGAATTGCATCGAGGCCCCGATCACCGTGCTCGGCATGAAGCGGGCGGAGGCGGAGGCGCGCGCGGCCGAGCTTCTGGACATGGTGGGCCTGTCGCAGAAGAAGGATCACTATCCTTCCCAGCTTTCCGGCGGGCAGCAGCAGCGCGTGGCGATCGCGCGCGCGCTCGCCATGCGGCCCAAGGTGATGCTGTTCGACGAGGTGACCTCGGCGCTCGATCCGGAACTTGTCGGCGAAGTGCTGCAGGTGATAAGGCGGATCGGTCGCGAGCACGACCTGACCATGCTGATGGTCACCCATCAGATGGGTTTCGCCAAGGAGTTCTCCGATCGGGTCTGCTTCTTCTATCAGGGCAAGATCTGCGAGCAGGGACCTCCGAACGAGCTGTTCGGCGCGCCGAAGAATGAGCGGACGCGGCAGTTCCTGCACGCCGTCCTGGAGGCTGGATGACGCTTGACACCAATATGAAGGCCGAGGCCGCCGCGCCACGCCCGCTTTCCGCCCGGGAACGGTCCGAGCGCATCTATCGCATCCTTCGCGACCGCATCTGCCTGCTGGACTATGCGCCCGGAAGCTTCCTGTCGGAGGAGGAACTGGCGCAGGAATTCGAGATCAGCCGAACGCCCGTGCGGCGGGTGCTGGCACGGCTCGAAGCCGAGGGTCTCGTCCAGTCCGTGCATGGGGTGGGCACCATCGTCACGGACGTCGATATCGAGGAACTGCAGCAGGTCTATCATCTGCGCATGGAACTGGCCGAGATGATCGGCCGGCTTTCCCCGGTTCCCCGCACCGCGGGGGATCTCGACCGTATCCGCGACCTTATCAGGCAATGCGACGAAGCCATGGCTGCGCCCGATCAACGCGCGTTCCTGCGCCTCAACATGGATTTTTTCTACGAGCTGACCGCCCTGACCGGAAACCAGCCGCTGCGGGAGATCAGCGAGCGCCTGTATTTCCAGGTGGCGCGCGTGGTCCTCAAGATGATGCCGCAACTGGGCCTCATCGAGGAATTCAGCGCCTTCCGCAGGGAGATGGCCGAAATATTGGCGGCGGCCGAGATCGGCGACTGGGCGTCCATCGGCCATATCCGGCGCGCGCATATTTCCATGAGCTTCCGGCGCATGATGCTGCATCGCAATTCCGCCGCGCAAGCTCCCGGTTAGGACAGGGTTCACCCGAAACCCAGGTATCCAGGTATCCAGGTGATGCAGATGGGAACGACAGGCGACATGGGCCGCGACAGGATCGTCTTCCGGCGGAAGACGCGCATTGCCAATGCACTGAACCGGTACTACGCTTGCCGCTGATAACTCCTGCTGCGCCAGCGGCAGCGGATTGCATCTGGTGACGCTTTTCCTCACAGGCGGAAGGAGCAGGCACCATGGCCCAGGACAAATCCGATCGACAATCGCCGCGGTCGCGAGGCGCGGAGGCTCTGCCGTCAACGGATCGCCGATACCCGCCGAAGGTGCTGGTGCTGCTGCCGGATCAATTCAGCGCCCGCGCCTGTCTCGAACTCGGCGAGGCGGCGGCCAATGCCGTCGGCGGTTCGATGCGCACGGTTCATATCGGGGCCGATCCGATGGCCATGCTGGCCTCGGCCGAAGAGATCGACATCCAACTGCTTCGGGAGACCCATGAAGGAACGGCCGGCGAGCGGCTCGCCCGCATAAGAGCCGTTTTCGACGACTGGCGCCGAGAGGCGCCGGGCCGGGAGCGGGTCGAATGGCATGACCATTCCGGCGAGGTCGACCGCTGCGTGGTTGCCGAATGCGCCGACGCCGATCTCGTGGTCACGCCCCGTACCGGCAATCTGGACGCGCGCGATGTGGTTCATTCAGTGCTTTTCCAGAGCCACCGGCTCGCATTGCTGCCACCCTACCGGCCGAGGCCGGTAGGCTTCCTGCGCCATGTCGTGATCGGATGGAAGCCGGACGAGCACGCCCTGCGCGCTGTGCAGGCGGCCCGCTCGTGGCTGGCCGCAGCTCCCAGGGTCACGGTGGTATGCGTCGACGACGGCAGCCAAGCCTATCGCCACGCTGCCGCGCAACGCCTGGCGGAAATGGACATCAAAGCGGAAATCGTCGGCATCGATTCCGGCCCGGAGGCGGTCGCCGATGCGCTTGCCGGCTACGCGAACGCGATCGGAGCTTCGTGCCTCCTGACCGGCGCATACCGGCACGGCCAGTTGCTGGAGATGCTCCTGGGCCGGGTGACTCGCTCCCTGCTCGCGCATGCGGAAATACCGCTTTTGATGATGCATTGAAGGCCGCGCCCCCCGTGAACCGCAACGGCAGGGGCCAGACCCGAGGAAGACTGACAGGCGGCTGTCTAAGGGCAGCCAAGCATCAGGTGCTGCCCAATGTCGAGCCGTGATCTCTCAAGGGACAGCGGCAACCTCGAAGACTAGAGCGGATTTCGACCGTTATGAATCGAGAGTGGATTCCCTCGGAGCGTAATTTCTGATTCAGGATCCGTGCTGGTGATGGAGGCCGGCATGGATGGGCCAACCTCTTTCGATGGATTTGCGTTCGCGGCTTCTGGCGGCGGTTGATGATGGTATGAGCTGCCGTGCGGCAGCCGCTCGCTTTGGCGTTGCACCATCGACGGCGATCCGCTGGCAGGCGCAGCGCCGGGAAACTGGCGACTTTTCTCCCAAACCACAGGGCGGCGATATGCGGTCACGCCGGATCGAGGAGCGTGGGGCGGACATCCTGGCGATTTGGGAAGCGCGCAGGGACACCTCGCTTGAGGAACTGCGCCTGGCGCTGATCGAGATCGGCTTGCACGTCTCGATCGCCGGGTGTGATTTTTCGTGGAATGAGGACCCTGTTTGAGGGGTAATTTTCGTCCAAACGGGACCCCTTAACGTGGGGTCATCAAAGTGCCTCCGGTTTGATCGGAGGCATTTGTGTTTTGGATGTTGGTTGTGGAGACGATTGCAAAGATACGCCGGCTGTCGCTGGTGCAGGGGAAGTCGATCAAGGCGATCTGCCGGGAGCTGAAGATCTCGCGGAAAGTGGTCCGCAAGGTGCTGCGCTCGGACGAGACGGAGTTCCGGTACGAGCGCAAGCATCAGTCCTATCCTCGCATGGGGGCCTGGCGCGAGAAGCTGGACGGGCTCCTGTCGGCGAATGCAGCGAAGCCGCAGCGGGAACGGCTGACGCTGATCCGGATCTTCGAGGAGCTTCGCGGCCTCGGCTATGACGGCAGCTACAGCTCAGTGTGGCGGCATGCGCAGGATTGGGAAGAGCAACGCGGCAGCGCCGCGGCCGAGGCCTATATCCCGCTGAGCTTTGCGCCCGGCGAAGCCTATCAGTTCGACTGGAGTCACGAGGTCGTCCTGCTGGACGGCGTGACGGTTACGGTGAAGGTGGCGCACATGCGGCTCTGTCATAGCCGCATGTTCTTTGTTCGGGCGTATCCGCGCGAGACGCAGGAGATGGTGTTCGACGCCCATGATCGGGCCTTCGCCTTCTTCCGCGGAACCTGCACGCGCGGCATCTACGACAACATGAAGACGGCGGTGGACGCGATCTTCATCGGCAAGGATCGCCGCTACAACCGCCGCTTCGCGCAGATGTGCGGACATTACCTTGTCGAACCGGAAGCTTGCACGCCGGCGTCGGGTTGGGAGAAGGGCCAGGTCGAGAACCAGGTCGGGCTGGTGCGCGAGCGCTTCTTCACGCCGCGGCTGCGCTTCAAGACGCTGGAGGACCTGAACGGCTGGCTGGCCGACAAATGCGTCTCCTACGCCAAGGCGCACCGGCACCCCGAACAGGACGGCCGCACGATCTGGGAGGTGTTCGAGGAGGAGCGCGGCAGCTTCATCCCCTATGCCGGGCGCTTCGACGGCTTCCACTGCATTCCCGCCTCGGTGTCGAAGACCTGCACGGTGCGCTTCGACAACAACAAATACTCGGTGCTGTCGAGCGCCGTCGGCCGGCCGGTCGAGATCCATGCCTATGCCGATCGGATCGTCATCCGCCAGGACGGCGTGGTCGTGGGCGAACATGCCCGCTGCTTCGGCCGCAACGAGGTGATCTACGACCCTTGGCATTACGTCCCGGTGCTGGCCCGCAAGCCCGGTGGACTGCGCAACGGCGCACCGTTCAAGAATTGGGTTCTGCCGTCGGCCATGGAGAAGGTGCGCCGCAAGCTCAAGGCCGCCGATGACGGCGACCGGCAGATGGTGTCGATCCTCACCTGTGTGCTGAGCGACGGATTGAACGCGGTCGAGGCGGCCTGTCAGGAGGCGCTCGATCACGGCGTCTCGTCGGCGGCGGTGATCCTCAACATCCTGGCCCGCCGCCGCGACCCGGCGCCGGGCACGATCCTTTCCATTCCCCAGGCGCTGAAGCTGGCTCACGAGCCGATCGCCGACTGCGCCCGCTATGACCGTCTAAGGAGAGCAGATAATCATGGAACGCACCGAGGTTCTGGAACTGATGGGCACGCTGAAGCTCTACGGGATGCGATCAGCCTATGACGAGATCATGGGCGTCGCCATCAAGCGGCAGCACGAACCTCCGAAGATCGTCGGCGATCTGCTGCAGGCCGAGATATCGGAGAAGCAGGCCCGCTCCATCAAATACCAGCTCACCGTCGCCAAGCTGCCATTGGCCAAGGACGTCGATGACTTCGACTTCACCGGCACGCCCGTCAACGAGAGCCTGATCCGCGATCTTGCCGGCGGAGCCTTTGTCGCCGATCAGCGTAACGTCGTCCTGGTCGGCGGCACCGGCACGGGCAAATCCCATCTAGCCATCGCCATTGCCCGGGCGCTTATCCGCAACGGCGCGCGCGGCCGCTTCTTCAATGTCGTCGACCTGGTCAACAGGCTGGAGACCGAGACCCGTGCCGGCCGCCAGGGGCGCATTGCCGATCACCTGACCCGGCTCGACTTCGTCGTGCTCGATGAACTGGGCTATCTGCCCTTCGCCCAGGCCGGCGGGCAGTTGCTCTTCCATCTCGTCTCGAAACTCTACGAGCGCACCAGCGTCATCATCACCACCAATCTGGCGTTCGGCGAATGGCCCACCGTCTTCGGCGACGCCAAGATGACCACTGCGCTGCTCGATCGCCTGACGCATCACTGCGAGATCGTCGAGACCGGAAACGAATCCTGGCGCTTCAAGAGCCGCTCTCAAAGCTAAAGCCAAAAACCAACGAACCGCACCCGATCAGGCTGTGCAACCCCGACCAGCTTCGCCTGATCGGGCGCTAACCGCCGTGCCCTTCATCAACCCCAAAACCGGGGTCCCTTTTGCACGAAAATACAGGGTCCCGATTCCACGGTCATTGACAATGTTCGGGGCCGGCGCGTGGAAGACCCGGTTCACGCGGTCAAGCGGGCACGGCGCGGCCTTGTCCTGCACCGTGGTGCGGATCGGCTTGCCGCGAATGACGCCGTGAAGGCCGAGGTCGGCCATCAACCGCTCGACCGTGCAGCGCGCGACATCAAAGCCCTCGCGCAGCATCTGCCGCCAGACCTTCCTCGCGCCGTAGACCTCGAAGTTCTCGGCGAAGACGCGCTCGATCTCCGGCTTCAGCGCGAGGTCCCGCTTCGCCCGCGTCGACAGCTTCTCGGGATCGGCGCGCTTGGCGACATGATCGTGGTAGGTCGACGGGGCGACCGGCAGCACCCTGCAGATCGGCTCGACCCCATGCGCCTCGCGGTGATCGTCGATGAACGCGATCATCGTTTGAATGGGCGGTCGAGCTCCGCCTGGGCAAAATAAGCGCTCGCCTTGCGCAGTATCTCGTTGGCCTGCCGAAGCTCCCGGTTCTCCCGCTCAAGAGCCTTCATCTTCTCGGCCATGTCTGTCGGAACGCCGGCTCGCTTGCCAGCATTAATCTCGGCCTTCTTCACCCAATCCAGCAGCGTGTGCGCCGAGCAGCCGATCTTTGCCGCTATCGACTGGCAGGCAGTCCAGCGCGAAGAATGATCAGCCTCGTGATCGAATACCAACCGCACCGCACGCTCGCGCACCTCAGGGGAAAACTTGTTCGTCGTTTTGCTCATCATGGCTCCATCCTATTGGGAAGTTGGAGCCTCCGGCAAACCCGGGGCGGTTCAAGATCCTATCCGGCGGCGCTTACAAGCTTGCCAAGTCTGCGAGACAGGACCCGGAGATATTCAATCCCAACTTCGTGAAGCTGAATTCCCGCGTCATCGAACAGTATGTACGATTCCGCGCCCGTCTAGACGGGAGCGGATCGGAATGGTCGGGGCCGGTCGCCACGACGATCCGCGGTGACAGGAACCTTATGACATATCTCAAGCTTCGCGACGCCGAGTCGAAGCGCCCCGGCCGACCAAAGCGGCCGACGCCGCTGTCGAGAAGGGCTGACGACATCATCGACCGCATCGATTCCATTCATGACCAAGCCCTTCTGCGGGAGGTTCTCGCCAAGGGGCGCGAGGCGAAGAGGCAGTTGGACATCATTGTCGCCGCGCTCAGGAAACACCCCGAGATCGATGTCGAAGCGCTTAGGGAAGGACGGTATATGCCACGGAAAGTCGACGGCCCCCTGGCGCAATCCGCCGTCAGCGCCGACGACACAAAGCTAATCCGGAAGCTAGCTACCCGGCTTCGGGACAATGACGAGCTCGAGGAATTCGACCTGGTTCATCGCAGTGGGCGGGTGAAAATGAGTCAGGGCGCAGGCCTCGACCTAATCTACCCCGAGGAGATGAGGCTTATTGAACGGCTAGCGGGTCTCGAAGGCACAGCGGTATGATGGAGAACCAGGCTGCGGCACAACTGGTATGGGATCGAACTGAGTCGAACAGTACGGACTTGGCCCTGCGTGAAGATGACATTGGTTCCGATGGCCGAATGCAGGTGCCATGGATCGCCGAAAGCCGACCCCGCAGCTTTGCCGCGGGGCCAAACATGTCGTCGTTTCGCCGAGCTTTCATCCGCTTAGATTTGTAGCGGTCATGCCATCCCGAGAGCGGCCATGTAGAGGTCGAGGATCGCCTCGGCCTCTTGCCGTTCAGCTTGATCCTGCTTGCGCATTCTGACGAGCTGCCTGACCGCCTTCACGTCGAATCCGGTGCCCTTACATTCAGCGTACACCTCCTTGATATCGTCGGCGATCGTCTTCTTTTCTTCTTCGAGCCGCTCGATACGTTCAATGAATGCGCGGAGCTGGCCTGCTGCCACGGTTTGGCTGCTGTCGGTGACTTCGTCTGCCATGTCGTCATTTCCTATTTCGGGGAGAAGGCGTGTCGTCTAAGTCGACGAAGTGTTGCCCACATAAATCATTGATATAATTGCTAGGCGACAAGTTTTAGGGGCGACCCGAAGCCCGTGCCCTTGGCCTCGGCATAGACGTCCTTGATGTCGTCGGAGATCGTCTTCTTCTCCTCCTCCAGGCGCTCGATGCGCTCGATGAAGGCGCGCAACTGGCCGGCGGCAACGGTCTGGCTGGTTTCGGTGATGTCGTCGGCCATCTGATTCTCCATAGGGTTTTCCCGGCAGCCGACTCGGACGGCGGCGGCCTGTTTTTCGCGAGGTTCGATGCCCGACCGGCAGACGAGGGTCAAGGCGTTATGTGCCGCACCGGCAAAGCTGCCGCCGGGCGGGGCGACGGCGCAACAATGGACGGACGCCCGTGCCGGGCACTCCGAAATCAGCCGAAGACGATCAGCAGATCCTTGGCGTCGATCTGGTCGCCGGGTCGCACCAGCACTTCCGAAACCGTGCCGTCGCGCTCGGCGTGCAGCGCCGTCTCCATCTTCATCGCCTCGATGGACAAAAGCACGTCGCCGGCCTTGACCGCCTGCCCGGCCGCCACCGCCACCGCCGAGACCACGCCCGGCATCGGCGCGCCGACATGCCCCTCGTTGGCGGCTTCGGCCTTGCGGCGCACCTTGGCGGCGGAGGCGCCGTGGATGCGGTCCGGCACCTTGATCCGGCGCGGCTGGCCGTTCAGTTCGAAGAACACGGTAGCCATGCCGTTCTCGTCGGTCTCGCCGGTGGTGAGGCAGCGGATCACCAGCGTCTTGCCCCTCTCGATCTCGACGAAGATCTCGTCCTCGGGCTTCATGCCGTAGAAATAGTTGGGCGTCGGCAGCACGCTGACCGGCCCATAGGTATCCTGCGCGGCGGCGAAATCGGAAAACACCTTCGGATACATCAGCCAGGAGGCGAACTCGTATTCGGAAAGCGGGCGCCCCAGCTTTTCCTCGATCTCCCTGCGGCTCTTTTCCAGGTCGGCCGGCTTGAGCAGCGAGCCGGGACGGACCGTGATCGGCTTCTCGCCCTTCAGTGCCTTCTTCTGCAGGGCTTTCGGCCATCCGCCCGGCGGCTGGCCGAGATCGCCGCGCAGCATGGAAACGACCGAATCGGGGAAGGCGATGTCCCTGGCCGGGTTCTCCACATCGGCGACGGCGAGGTCCTGGGAGACCATCATCAGCGCCATGTCGCCCACCACTTTGGACGACGGCGTGACCTTGACGATGTCGCCGAACATCAGGTTGGCGTCGTGATAGGCCTGCGCCACCTCGTGCCATCGCGTCTCCAGTCCGAGTGCGCGCGCCTGTTCCTTCAGGTTGGTGAACTGGCCGCCCGGCATTTCGTGCAGATAGACCTCCGAGGCAGGGCCCTTCAGGTCGTTCTCGAAGGCGGCATACTGATTGCGCACCGCCTCCCAGTAGAAGGACAGCTTCCTGACCCAGCCCATGTCCAGGCCGGGGTCGCGCTCGGTGCCCTTCAGCGCCTCCACGATGGAACCGAGGCAGGGCTGCGAGGTGTTGCCGGAAAGCGAATCCATCGCCGCGTCGACGGCATCTACGCCCGCCTCGACCGCCGCCAGCACCGTCGCCGCCGACAGGCCGGAGGTGTCGTGCGTGTGGAAGTGGATGGGCAGGTCGGTCGCCCCGCGCAGCGCCGAAAACAGCGCCTTTGCGGCTGCGGGCTTCAAGAGGCCGGCCATGTCCTTGACGGCGATGATATGGGCGCCGGCCGCCTCCAGTTCGTTGGCCAGACCGACGTAATATTTCAGGTCGTATTTGGCGCGGGCCGGATCGAGGATGTCGCCGGTGTAGCAGATGGCGGCTTCGATCAGCTTGCCCTCGGCGCCGATGGCGTCCATGGCGACCCGCATGTTCTCCACCCAGTTCAGGCAGTCGAACACGCGGAACAGATCGATGCCGCCCGAAGCCGCCTGACGCACGAAATGCTGCACCACATTATCGGGATAGTTGGTGTAGCCGACGCCGTTGGCGCCGCGCAGCAGCATCTGGAGAAGGATATTGGGCGCGGCTTCGCGTATCTGCGCCAGCCGCTCCCACGGGTCCTCGGTGAGGAAGCGCATGGCCACGTCGAAGGTGGCGCCGCCCCAGCACTCGAGCGACAGGAGTTGCGGCAGCGCCCGCGCATAGGTGCCAGCAATGCGGGCAATGTCGTGCGTGCGCATGCGCGTGGCCAACAGCGACTGGTGGCCGTCGCGCATGGTGGTGTCGGTGACCAGCACCTCGGGGCGCGCGCGCAGCCACTGGCCGAACTTCTCCGGGCCGAGTTGGTCGAGCTTCTGGCGGGTGCCGTCCGGAACGGGCCCGGTGAACCACGGAACGACGGGAGCCGCCGCGTCCGGCTTCGGACGGGCGCGGCCGCGCGCTTCGGGGTGACCGTTGATGGTGACGTCCGCCAGATAGTTCAGCAGCTTCGTGGCGCGGTCCTGCCGCTTGACCTGGGCAAACAGTTCCGGCGTCGAATCGATGAAGCGGGTGGTGTAGGAATTGTCCTGGAACCGCGGATGCGTGATGATCGCTTCCAGGAAGGTGAGGTTGGTGGAAACGCCGCGGATACGGAATTCGCGCAGCGCGCGGTGCATGCGGTGGATCGCCTCGTCCGGCGTCCTGCCGGAGGCAGTCACCTTCACCAGCAGCGGATCGTAGTAGCGCGTGATGATGGCGCCGGAATAGGCCGTGCCGCCGTCCAGACGAATGCCGAAGCCGGCCGCCGAGCGGTAGCCGGTGATGCGGCCGTAGTCGGGAATGAAGTTCTGCTCCGGGTCCTCGGTGGTGATGCGGCACTGGAGCGCGTGGCCGTTGAGGCGGATGTCGTCCTGTGCCGGCACACCCGATTCCGGCGTGCCGATGGCGGCGCCGTCGAGGATATGGATCTGCGCCTTGACGATGTCGATGCTCGTCACCTGCTCGGTGACGGTATGCTCGACCTGGATGCGCGGATTGACCTCGATGAAGTAGAACCTGCCCGTGTCGGCATCCATCAGGAACTCGACGGTGCCGGCGCCGATATAGCTCGTCTCCCGGGCGATCTTGAGCGCGTGGTCGCACAGTTCCCGGCGCTGCGCGTCGTTAAGGTAGGGCGCGGGCGCGCGCTCCACCACCTTCTGGTTGCGACGCTGGACGGAGCAGTCGCGCTCGAACAGATGCACGACATTGCCATGCGTGTCGCCCAGCACCTGCACCTCGACATGACGGGCGCGCTCGACCAGCTTTTCCAGATAGACCTCGTCCTTGCCGAAGGCAGCCTTGGCCTCGCGCTTGCCCTCTATGACCTCGCGGTCGAGATCGGCCTCGGAACGGATGACACGCATGCCGCGCCCTCCCCCGCCCCAGGAGGCCTTGAGAATCAGCGGATAGCCGATCCCGGCGGCCAGCCGCTTCACTTCGCCCATGTCGTCGGGCAGCGGATCGGTGGCCGGAACCACCGGCACGCCGACCTCGACGGCCAGGTTGCGGGCGGCCACCTTGTTGCCCAGCCGGCGCATCGTCTCCGGCTTGGGGCCGATGAAGATGATGCCGTTTTCGGCGCAGGCTTCGGCGAATTCCGGGCTTTCGGAAAGCAGCCCGTAGCCGGGATGGATGGCATCGGCGCCCGAGAGCTTCGCCACGCGCATGATTTCGTCGATCGACAGGTAGCTCTCGATCGGCCCCATGTCCTTGGACAGCCACGGCCCGCGCCCGACCTGGTAGCTCTCGTCCGCCTTGAAGCGGTGCAGCGAGTATTTGTCCTCCTCGGCCCAGATCGCCACCGTTTTGAGGCCCAGCTCGCTGGCCGCGCGAAAGACGCGGATGGCGATTTCGGATCGGTTGGCGACGAGGATCTTCGTGATGGCCAAGGACGCGCGCTCCACATTTACCGGGGACAGAAAGGCGGCAAATGTTTAGCGCGAAAATGCTGCAGTGCAACCAAAAACACGTCTGACTGGACCTGCGTCTTGATCTAGTTCAAGCTTGGCGGATGCCCGGCTGGATTTCGGATGCGAGGGATGCGGATTTGCGGCGGCGTCAAGGTCGTATTGCTCTCCGGTGGCCTTCTGGCGGCCGAACGGGCCCATGCCGACGACCCCATGGTCCTGCTTGATCGAGACGGCCTCATCGTGCGCGCGCATCTTCAGGCCGGCGTGAACGTGGTGGCGGAACGAAACCTGTTCTGGGACTACGCCGACACATTCGCACCGTCAGCGGGCTTCAATTCCAACGCCAACTGGCTTGAGGGCTATGTCAAGCCCAGCCTCAGCTTCACGCAGGATCTCGGCGGCCTGGCCGCCTACGGCAAGGTTTCGGCGGTTGCCTCCGGCACGCTCGGCATCGACGCCTACGACACCGGCAACACCGGCCGCATAACGCTTGAGGAGGGCTATCTCGGGCTACGCTCGAACGAGCCGAGCAGCCCCTCCTACGACATTTCGCTCGGGCCGCGCGAGTTCAAGGCGGGCACTGGCATGCTGCTTGCCAATGGCGGTTCCAGCGGCTTCGAGCGCGGGGCGCTCAAGCTCGGCCCGCGCAAGGCGTGGGAAGCCGCCGCTATAGGCCGTTTCGGCTTCGACGATTTCACCGGCACGGCATTCTACCTCGACGCAAACGAACGTTCCGACACCGACACCAACACCCAGATCGTCGGCGCGGATTTTCGCTATCAGCCGGATGACACCACCTTTGCCGGGGCAACGCTTGGCCATGTGCTGGCCTCGTCGGCTCCCTATCCGAAGGCCGCGCCCGGCGGCGTCGGCGCGCCGAGCGTGCTGCCCGACGCGCGCGACGGCCTGAATTTCGTCAATTTGTATGGCCGGACCAATCCGTTCGGCGAAAGTCTCGACGGCTTTTTCGTCGCCGGCGATTTCGCCTACGAGCAGAATGACCGCATCGACATGCAGGCGTGGGCCGCCCGTGTCCAGATCGGCTATACGTTTACCGAATATTCGTGGGCGCCGACGCTGACGTATTCCTATCAGACGTTTTCAGGCGATGATCCGGCGACGGCGAAACTCGAACGCTTCGATCCGCTGTTCTACGAAGGCAGCCCGAGCGCCTGGGCGACCGGCTCGAAATCTTCGATGGTGTTCATCAACTCCAACGTCAATGCGCACCAGATCAGCCTGCGGGTCACGCCGACGCAGCGCGATACGTTCACCCTGCGCTATGCCTATATCAGCGCCAACGAGTTGCGCAGCCCGATCCAGTTCGGCCAGGCGACACGGGTGGAAAACGCCAACGGCGTGCCGAACCCGATCGCCGGCGTCACCGCCAAGCATCTCTCGGACGATGTCTTCCTCGAATACAATCGCGTCCTGAACCCCAACACCTATCTCACCGCCGGGTTCAGCGTTTCCTTTCCCGGGCCGGGAGCAGACTCGGTGGTCAACGCCAGTTCGGCGCCGGTCTGGACAGGAGGGTTCGTCAATGTCGTGGTCGATTTCTGAGCCGCGCAGGTTCCTCGCAGGCGCGATCGCCGCCATCGCGCTCGGCGCGATGACGATGCCCGCGCGCTCACAGACGCAGGAGGACAAGCCGATGTCGGCCGAAGCGTCCGATCCGGTGAAACTGGGCTGGATGATCGGCGCGCCGCCGCCGCCGGACAAGATCATCCGCTTTTCCGATCCCGACTATTTCAGCTTTCCCAAGCTGCGCTGGACGGTCTGCCATTTCCGCCAGTTGATGCCGACGGTCGGCGTCAGCCGCGGTCTCGGCGCGCCGATCCCGTTCGAGCGCAAGATCGACGACAGGATCGACGCCGTGACGTTCACGCCGCTGGGCGGCGGCGCGCCGATGACCTGGGCGCAGTCGCTCTCTGCCAACTACACCGACGGCATCGTCGTCCTGCATGACGGCGTGATCGTCTATGAGCGTTATGCCGGTTGCCTGGACGACGCCGGCAAGCATGGCGCCATGTCGGTGACGAAATCGCTGACCGGTCTGCTGGGCGAGATGCTGGTGGCCGAAGGCAAGCTCGATGAGACCGCGAAAGTCGCCACGATCGTGCCGGAACTGGCGAAAAGCGCATTCGGCGATGCCACCGCCAGGCAAGTGCTCGATATGACGACCGGGCTTCGCTACAGCGAGGATTATTCCGATCCTGACGCCGACGTCTGGCGCCACGGCGCGGCGGGCAACCCGCTGCCCAAGCCCGAAGGTTACACCGGGCCACGGAGCTATTTCGAGTATCTGGAAACTGTGGCCAAGGAAGGCGAGCATGGTGCAGCCTTCGGTTACAAGACCATAAACACCGATGCGCTCGGCTGGATAATCGCACGAGTGACCGGCAAATCCGTCGCCGACCTGCTTGCGGAACGGATTTGGGGCCAGATGGGCGCCGAGCAGGACGCCTATTATACTGTGGATTCCATCGGCACGCCGTTTGCCGGCGGCGGACTCAACGCGGGCCTGAGCGACCTTGCGCGTATCGGGCAACTGATGCTCGACGACGGCGTGTTCGATGGCCGGCGCCTCATCCCGAAGGCGGCGATAGACAGCATCCGCGCCGGCGGCGACAAGGCTGCTTTCTCGAAAGCCGGCTACACGCTCCTGGATGGCTGGAGCTATCGCGGCATGTGGTGGGTGACCCACAATGAGGATGGCGCGTTCATGGCCCGCGGTGTCCACGGCCAGGCGATTTATGTCGATCCGAAAGCCCGCATGGTCATCGCGCGTTTTGCTTCTACGCCGCAGGCGGGCAACGCCGCCAACGACCCCACTTCCTTGCCTGCCTACGATGCGGTCGCAAAATACCTGATGAAATGACGGGCCGCGCGGGCGCCGGGCGGCTTCAGCGCGGATAGCATTGCGCGGGAATTTGCGGCCACACCGCCTTGTCGCAGCCGGCGTCGGCTTGACGCTGCCTGAAGGTCGCGCTTACCGGTCCGGTCACCACCGGGTCGACGCCGTCCGGCGCGTCGGGGAAGAGCTGTTGTGCCGCCGTTGCCGCAGCGCGATCGTTGCCATGGGTGGCTGCGGAACGCGCGGCGGCCGAGGCCAGCAGAACGGCGAGCGCCGCGCAGGCGAAGGCAGGTGCGGTTCGGTCGAACTTGCGCATCATGGGATGTCGATTGCCCCGCTTCAAAGCTGCCACGATTGGTTAACGGAACGCTACGCTTGAAGGCTTAACAAATGGTGATTCAGCATTCGCGCGCGCCGCCCCTTTCGCAACTGCGGAAAAACATGTATGAGCCGCCCATTAGAACGATGCGGCGCCCAGCCTGCAACATCTGGGCTTGCTGCCAGCAAATCCAGAGAAACATATGAAACTTCGCAATATCGCGATCATCGCGCATGTCGACCATGGCAAGACGACCTTGGTCGACGCGCTGCTCAAGCAATCCGGCTCCGTCCGCGACAACCAGCGCGTCGCCGAACGCGTCATGGATTCGGGCGACATCGAAAAGGAGCGCGGCATCACCATCCTGGCCAAGGCCACCTCGGTGGAATGGAAGGATACGCGCATCAACATCGTGGACACGCCCGGCCACGCCGATTTCGGCGGCGAGGTCGAGCGCATCCTCAACATGGTGGACGGCGCCATCGTGCTGGTGGACGCTGCCGAAGGCCCGATGCCGCAGACCAAGTTCGTGGTCGGCAAGGCGCTGAAGGTCGGGCTCAAGCCGATCGTCGCCGTCAACAAGATCGACCGGCCGGACGCGCGCCACGTCGAGGTCATCAACGAGGTGTTCGACCTGTTCGCGGCGCTCGACGCCACCGACGAGCAGCTCGACTTCCCCATCATGTACGGCTCGGGCCGCGACGGCTGGATGGCCGAGAACCCGGAAGGCCCCAAGGATCAGGGTCTCGCGCCGCTGTTCGACCTGGTGCTCAGGCATGTGCCGGAGCCCAAGGTGGCGGATGGTCCGTTCCGCATGATCGGCACCATCCTTGAAGCCAACCCGTTCCTGGGCCGCATCATCACCGGCCGCATCGAGGCCGGTACGCTGAAGCCCAACCAGCCGGTCAAGGTGCTGCACCATGACGGCACGCTGCTGGAAAACGGCCGCGTCTCCAAGATCCTCGCCTTCCGCGGCATCGAGCGCCAGCCGATCGACGAAGCGCAGGCCGGCGACATCGTCGCCATTGCGGGCCTTTCCAAGGGAACCGTCGCCGATACGTTCTGCGACCCCGGCGTCACGGAACCCATGACGGCCCAGCCGATCGATCCGCCGACCGTGACCATGAGCTTCCTGGTCAACGATTCCCCGCTTGCCGGCACCGAAGGCGACAAGGTGACCAGCCGCGTCATCCGCGACCGCCTGTTCAAGGAAGCGGAAGGCAACGTCGCCCTGAAGATCGAGGAATCCGCAGACAAGGACTCCTTCTATGTGTCCGGCCGCGGCGAGCTGCAGCTCGCGGTCCTGATCGAGACCATGCGCCGCGAAGGCTTCGAGCTTGCGGTGTCGCGGCCGCGCGTCGTCATGCAGAAGGACGAGAACGGCCAGTTGCTCGAGCCCGTCGAGGAAGTGGTCATCGACGTGGACGAGGAGCATGCCGGCGTGGTCGTGCAGAAGATGAGCGAGCGCAAGGCCGAGATGATCGAGCTGCGGCCCTCCGGCGGCGACCGCCAGCGGCTGGTGTTCCATGCTCCCACGCGCGGCCTGATCGGCTACCAGTCGGAGTTGCTGACCGACACGCGCGGCACGGCCGTGATGAACCGGCTGTTCCACTCCTACCAGCCCTACAAGGGCGAACTGCCCGGCCGTACCAATGGCGTGCTGATCTCCAACGAACAGGGCGAGGCGGTGGCCTATGCGCTGTGGAACCTGGAGGACCGCGGCCCGATGGTGATCGATCCGGGCGTCAAGGTCTACCAGGGCATGATCATCGGCATCCACAGCCGCGACAACGATCTCGAAGTGAACGTGCTGAAGGGCAAGAAGCTCACCAACATCCGCGCCGCCGGCAAGGACGAGGCGGTGAAGCTGACCCCGCCGATCCGCATGACGCTGGAGCGCGCGCTGGCCTGGATCCAGGACGACGAACTGGTCGAGGTGACGCCCAAGACCATCCGCCTGCGCAAGCTCTATCTCGACCCCAACGAGCGCAAGCGCTTCGAGAAGCAGAAGGTGGCGGGGGCGGCCTGAACCAACGCTTCCGGCGCGGCGACATCTTTGCCGCGCCGCTTTCACGGGTTAGGGTCAGAACCTGTTAATTTGGTTGGAATGGCGTTCAACGAAGGCCTGGCCGATGCACCTGACCTCGCTCCTCATCTTCGCAGCCGCGCTGCTGGTGGCCGCCGGCTCGCCCGGCCCCTCCATCGCGGCTCTCGTCGCGCGGGTCATCTCCAGGGGCTTTCGCGACGTCTTTCCCTTCCTTGCCGCCATGTGGATCGGCGAGGCGATCTGGCTCTCCTTCGCCGTCTTCGGCCTGGCGGTGGTGGCGCAGACCTTCCACTACGCCTTCGTCGCCGTGAAATGGATCGGCGTTGCCTATCTGGCCTGGCTGGCGTGGAAAATGTGGAGCGCGCCGGTCGAGGCCGGGACGAACGACCTGCCCAGCGAGGATTCCCCGTTCAAGCTGTTTTTCGCCGGCATGGCCGTGACGCTCGGCAATCCCAAGATCATGATGTTTTATCTGGCGCTGCTGCCGACCATCATAGACCTGCATGCGGTCTCGGTCGTCGGCTGGCTCGAACTGACGCTCACCATGGCAGTGGTGCTCGTCGCCATCGACCTTTCCTGGGTGCTGGCGGCAGCACAGGCTCGGCGCCTGCTCAAGAGCCCGCGCGCCATGCGGGCGGCCAACCGCATCGGCGCCTGCACGATGGCAGGTGCGGCGGCTGCCATCGCCGCACGGTCGTGATCGACGCTCCGGTCCGTCCCGGCGCCATCGCCTGGACGTCCCGGCCGGTTCCGCCTTTCCAGCCGGATTAAGCCTTCCTTCACCATCCCGCCGCATGATCCTGCCTGCGGCGATGTTTCGAGTGGCGCCGCGCGGTGCTCAGGCAACAGGGACCCGCACGTGCCTAAGGTGCGGGTCCTCCGCCCTTTTTGCCACCGGTCATGCGTAAACGACGGACCAAGGCGCATGGCCACCTCGGCATATCCGAGCCACAAAAAAAGCCGGGAAACCCCGGCTTTTCAACGCTTCGCGGAGGCCCCTCGACGGCCGCCGATGCCACGGCCTGCTCAGGCGGGCAGGATAGCGCCTTCCAGCGTGGTGAGCTGGTGCAGGAACTGCTCGGCCTTAGTGCGGGCCGCATCGTCCTTGGCATCCGACAGGTCTTCCCTGGCTTCCTGGATGCGGCGGGCAATGTCGGCGCGATCGATGTCCTTGACCGAAACGGCCGATTCAGCCAGCAGCGTGCAGCCCGTGGGCAGGATGTCGGCGAAGCCGCCGAACACGACATAGCGTTCGGCCTCGCCCGAAGCCGGCTTCACGGTCACCACGCCGGGCTTGATCGTGGTCATGACCGGCGCATGCTTGGCCATGATCGTCATCTCGCCTTCGGCGCCCGGAATGACCACGGATTCGACCTGGGTCGAAACCAGCAGGCGTTCCGGCGAGACCAGTTCGAATTGGAAGGATTCAGCCATGGTGCCTATGCCTTTGGTGCCTTGAGCAACGACGCCTCGAAATGCGAGAGCGCCGCTGCGAATTTGTCCCGGCAGCCGGGATTGCAGAAACCGACCGTCCGGCCTTTGTAGACGGTCAACGAATCAGCCGAGACCGGCTTGCCCGACCATGGGCAGGTTTCGTTGACCGCATCCTCGAGCCGGAGGTCGCGATCCGGCATGAATCAGGCAGCTTCCGCCGCGAGCTTCTGCGCCTTCTCGACTGCTTCCTCGATGTTGCCAACCATGTAGAAGGCAGCTTCGGGAAGGTGGTCGTAGTCGCCGTTGCAGAGGCCCTTGAAACCCTTGATGGTGTCCGCGAGGTTGACCAGCTTGCCGGGCGAGCCCGTGAACACTTCGGCCACGAAGAACGGCTGCGACAGGAAGCGCTCGATCTTGCGGGCGCGCGCCACCGTCATCTTGTCCTCTTCCGACAGTTCGTCCATGCCCAGGATGGCGATGATGTCCTGCAGCGACTTGTAGCGCTGGAGGATGGACTGCACCTGGCGGGCCACCTCGTAGTGCTCCTCGCCGACGATCATCGGGTCGAGCATGCGCGAGGTGGAGTCGAGCGGGTCGACGGCCGGATAGATGCCCTTCTCGGCGATGGCGCGGTTGAGAACCGTGGTGGCGTCGAGGTGGGCGAAGGAAGTCGCCGGCGCCGGGTCGGTCAGGTCGTCGGCCGGCACGTAGATGGCCTGCACCGAGGTGATCGAACCCTTGGTGGTGGTGGTGATGCGTTCCTGCAGCGCGCCCATGTCGGTGGCCAGCGTCGGCTGGTAGCCCACCGCCGACGGGATGCGGCCGAGCAGAGCCGACACTTCCGAGCCCGCCTGGGTGAAGCGGAAGATGTTGTCCACGAAGAACAGCACGTCCTGGCCCTGGTCGCGGAAATATTCGGCAACGGTGAGGCCGGTCAGGCCGACGCGCGCGCGCGCGCCGGGCGGCTCGTTCATCTGACCGTAGACGAGCGCGGCCTTGGAACCTTCGCCGCCGCCCTTCTTGTTAACGCCCGACTCGATGAACTCGTGATAGAGGTCGTTGCCCTCACGGGTACGCTCGCCGACGCCGGCGAACACCGAGAAGCCGCCGTGGGCCTTGGCAACGTTGTTGATGAGTTCCTGGATCAGCACCGTCTTGCCGACGCCGGCGCCGCCGAACAGGCCGATCTTGCCGCCACGGGCATAGGGCGCGAGCAGGTCGAGCACCTTGATGCCGGTGACGAGGATCTGCGCTTCCGTCAACTGGTCGACATATTCCGGGGCCGGCTGGTGGATGGCGCGGTATTCGGTGGCGTTGACCGGGCCGGCTTCGTCCACGGGCTCGCCGATGACGTTGATGATGCGGCCGAGCATGCCCGGGCCGACAGGAACCGAGATCGGCGCGCCGGTGTCGGTCACGTCCTGGCCGCGCACCAGACCCTCGGTGGAGTCCATGGCGATGCAGCGCACGGTGTTCTCACCGAGGTGCTGGGCAACCTCGAACACCAGGCGGTGGCCGACATTGACGGTTTCCAGCGCGTTCAGGATGGCCGGCAGGTGACCTTCCTCGAACTGCACGTCGACGACGGCGCCGATGACCTGGCGGACCTTGCCGACGGCCCCGGATGCCTTTGCCGCCGAAGCGGTCTTCGCAGCCGCTGTCCTGGCCGATGCGGCCTTCGCGGGCGCTGCCTTCTTGGCAGGCGCGGCCTTGGCCGCCGCTGCCGGTTTCGGGGTCGCTGCTTTCGCCATGTCTTTACCCTTTTCCGTACGTTTGTTCACATGGTTCCGATCGAAGGCCGCAAGGCCTTCCCGGCCATGCTTAGAGCGCCTCGGCGCCCGAAATGATCTCGATCAGTTCCTTGGTGATCTGTGCCTGCCGCTGGCGGTTGTAGGTGATCGACAGCTTGTTGATCATGTCGCCGGCATTGCGCGTGGCATTGTCCATCGCCGTCATCTTGGCGCCCATCTCGCCGGCCGCATTCTCCAGCAGCGCGCGGAAGATCTGCACGGCGATGTTGCGCGGGATCAGGTCGGACAAAATCTCGCCCGGCTCGGGTTCGTATTCGTAGACGGCGCCGCCGTCCGCCGGCTCGCCGCTTTCGACATGACCGGCGGGGATGATCTGCTGCGCCGTCGGCACCTGGCTGATGACCGACTTGAACTGCGAATAGAACAGCGTGCAGACATCGAAGCCGCCCTCGTTGAAGAGGGAGATGACCTTCCTGGCGATCGCGTCGGCGTTGACGAAGCCGAGCGTCTTGACCTCGCGCAGGTCGACGCGCTCGATGATGTTGGCCGCGAAATCGCGCCGCAGGATGTCGAAGCCCTTCTTGCCGACGCAGATGATCTTGACCGTCTTGCCATCGGCGATGAGATGCCGGGCATGATCGCGGGCAAGACGCGAAATCTGGCTGTTGAAGCCGCCGCACAGACCGCGCTCGGCGGTGCAGACGACAAGCAGATGCACGTCGTCCCTGCCGGTGCCGGTCATCAGGGCCGGCGCGTCGCCGCCCCCGCCGACCGCCTGCGCGATATTGGCCAGGACCGCACCCATGCGCTCCGAATAGGGCCTTGCAGCCTCGGCCGCCTCCTGGGCGCGGCGCAGCTTCGCCGCGGCGACCATCTGCATCGCCTTGGTGATCTTCTGCGTCGCCTTGACCGAGGCGATCCGGTTACGAAGGTCTTTTAGCGAAGCCATGCCTGCTACCCGATCCCGTCCTCAGTCAGTTCAAGCGAAGGTCTTGGCGTAGGCGTCGATCTCGGCCTTGAGCTTGCCGCGCAGATCGTCCGACAGGGCTTTCTCGTCGCGGATGGCGTCCAGAACCGCCTTGCCGGCCGTGCGCATATGCGCCAGCAGGCCCTGCTCGAAGCGGCCGACATCGTTGACGGCCAGCTTGTCGAGATAGCCGTTGACACCGGCGAAGATCACCGAGACCTGCTCTTCCGTCTTCAGCGGCGAGAATTGCGGCTGCTTCAGAAGCTCGGTCAGGCGCGCGCCGCGGTTGAGAAGGCGCTGCGTGGCGGCATCGAGGTCGGAGCCGAACTGCGCAAACGCCGCCATCTCGCGGTACTGGGCAAGCTCGCCCTTGATGGAGCCGGCGACCTGCTTCATCGCCTTGATCTGGGCGGACGAACCGACGCGCGACACCGACAGGCCGACGTTCACGGCCGGGCGGATGCCCTGGAAGAACAGGTTGGTCTCCAGGAAGATCTGGCCGTCGGTGATGGAAATGACGTTGGTCGGAATGTAGGCCGACACGTCGTTGGCCTGCGTCTCGATGACCGGCAGCGCCGTCAGCGAACCGTTGCCGTTGTCGTCGTTGAGCTTGGCCGCGCGCTCCAGAAGGCGCGAATGCAGGTAGAACACGTCGCCCGGATAGGCCTCGCGCCCCGGAGGACGGCGCAGCAGCAGCGACATCTGGCGGTAGGCCACGGCCTGCTTGGACAGGTCGTCATAGCCGATCAGCGCGTGCTGGCCGTTGTCGCGGAAATACTCGCCCATGGCGCAACCGGCGAACGGCGCCAGGAACTGCATCGGAGCCGGATCGGAAGCGGTGGCGGCGACGATGATGGAATATTCGAGCGCACCGCGCTCCTCCAGCACCTTCACGAACTGCGCGACGGTCGAGCGCTTCTGGCCGACGGCGACGTAGACGCAGAAGAGCTTCTCGGAATCCGGGCCGTTGTCGTGGATGGCCTTCTGGTTGAGGATGGTGTCGAGGATGATCGCGGTCTTGCCGGTCTGGCGGTCGCCGATGACCAGCTCGCGCTGGCCGCGGCCCACCGGGATGAGCGCGTCGATGGCCTTGAGGCCGGTGGACATCGGCTCATGCACCGACTTGCGCGGAATGATGCCCGGGGCCTTCACGTCGACCCGGCGGCGCTCGGCGGCCTTGATCGGGCCCTTGCCGTCGATCGGGTTGCCGAGAGCGTCCACCACGCGGCCGAGCAGGCCGGGGCCGACCGGCACGTTGACGATGGCGCCGGTGCGCTTGACGGTGTCGCCTTCCTTGATGTCGCGGTCGTTACCGAAGATGACGACGCCGACATTGTCGGTCTCGAGGTTCAGCGCCATGCCGCGGATGCCGCCGGGGAACTCGACCATCTCGCCGGCCTGGACGTTGTCGAGGCCGTAGACGCGGGCGATGCCGTCACCGACGGAGAGCACCTGACCGACTTCGGAGACCTCGGCCTCCTTGCCGAAATTCTTGATCTGATCCTTGAGAATTGCGGAGATTTCCGCGGCGCGGATGTCCATCAGCCGACCTCTTTCAGTGCAAGCTTGAGCGAATTGAGTTTGGTTTTGAGCGATGTGTCGATCTGGCGCGAGCCCATCCTGACCACCAGCCCGCCGAGCAGCGAGGGATCGACGGTGACGGCGACCGAAACGTCCTTGCCGGCAACGCCCTTCAGCGCGGCCTTCAGTTCGCTGACCTGGGCAGCCGTCAGCTCATGGGCGGAAGAAACCTCCGCCAAAGCCTCGCCGCGATGCTCGGCGGCGATCTTGCGGAAGCCGGCGATCATGCCCGGCACGGCGAACAGGCGGCGGTTGGCGGCCACAACGCGCAGGAAATTGCCGACCAGCCCGGTGATCTTGGCCTTGTCGGCGACGGCGGCGATGGCGCGCGCCTGGTCCTCGGCGGCGAAAACGGGGCTCTCGATCAGCCGCCGCAGGTCCTCGCTGCCGTCCAGCAGCGCCTCGAAGCGGCCAAGGTCAGCCTCGACCTTGGCGACCGACTTGGATTCGAGCGCAAGCTCGAACAGTGAGTGCGCGTAGCGTTCTGCGACACCGGAAATTGGCGAGGAGGACTGGGCCACGGTCCGTCTTTTCTCTCATCTGACAGGCCGCAGATTGTTGGCGCGAGCGAAAACTCTGGCTAAATCTTTGACCTTGGTTCGATTTTTCCAAGCGCGAGGGAGCGGCTTCCGCTACCCCCGGCCGAAAGTCGATTGCCGTCTAGCACAGGCCTTCCAAGACCGCAATGCACCCGCCGAAATGGTTTTCAGGCACTTTTGTCGCATGCGGCAGGACATCACGCCGCAGTCACGGCACGAAACCGAAGGCGAAAGCGAGCGGAAGGGCGGCCAACACCAGCTCGATCGCCACGAACGCCCAGTTGTAGGGCGTGTTGGCGCCGTCCGACATCATCGACAGCACGCGGCCGAAAGCTGTGAACAACCACGAAAAGCCGAGCGCCATATAGAGCAGCGGCTGGGCCAGAAGCACGCAGCACAGGCCGACGCCGAGATAGAAGCCGGACATGCGGCCGCGGCCCTCGGCGATGGCGGCCGGCTTTTCAGGCCTGGGCTGCAGGCGCAGCAGCTTGAAGCACACGCCCGGCGCGAAGAAGAGCGCCAGCCCGAAGACCAGCGTGGCCACGGCGCTGGCCCATGCCAGCCATTCGCCCTGGCTGACCGGCCACGGAAACGAAATCCCCATCTGCTCCCTCCGAACCGCTCGGGCATTGGTTAACCATAGTAGCGGGTCGCTGCGCCAGCGCCATATCCAAAGCACGTTGCGGCGCACGACTCACAGGAAGCTCTGCGGATCGATGTCCACCTGCACGCGCACGGAGCCGCGCGCCTTCGGCCCCTCGGCCAGCATGCGCCGCACGAAGCCCTGCATGTCGGCGCGGCGCTCGCCATGCACCAGCAGGCGGAAACGGTGGCGTCCGCCGACCAGGGCAAGCGGTGCCTCGGCCGGGCCCAGCACGAAAATATCGGCCGCCTCCGGCGCCGCGCGGCGCAGCGCGCGCGCGTGGGTCTCGGCCTCGCCGCGCGTGTCGGCGCTGACGATCACACCCGCCAGCCGACCGAAGGGCGGCAGCCCGGCGCGCTCGCGCTCGGCGATCTCGCGTCGGTAGAAGGCCTCCGCATCGCCCGAGACGATGGCCCGCATCACCGGATGGTCCGGCTGCCAGGTCTGCAGCAGGCCATGGCTCTTCTTTCCCGTTCGCCCGGCGCGGCCGGTCACCTGGCTGAGAAGCTGGAACGTGCGTTCGGCCGCGCGCGGGTCGCCATTGGCTAGGCCGAGATCGGCATCCACCACGCCCACCAGCGTCATGTTCGGGAAATTGTGCCCCTTGGCCACGAGCTGCGTGCCGATGACGATGTCGGCCTCGCCCTTGGCGATGGCCTCCAGTTCCAGCCGCAACCGCTTCACGCCGCCCAGAAGATCGGAGGAGAGCACGATGGTGCGGGCCTCGGGAAAATGCTGCACCGCCTCCTCGGCGATACGCTCCACCCCCGGCCCGCAGGCGGCGAGATGATCGAACGTGCCGCATTCGGGGCAGGCCTCCGGCCTCTTTTCGGCATGGCCGCAATGGTGGCAGACGAGCTGGCCGCGAAAGCGGTGCTCCACCAGCCAGGCCGAGCAGACCGGGCAGCCGAAGCGGTGGCCACAGACGCGGCACAGCGTCAGCGGGGCATAGCCGCGCCGGTTGAGGAACAGCAGCGACTGCTCGCCCCTTTGCAGCGTGGCCTTGACCTCATCCAGCAGCACGGGGGACAGAAAACCGCCGCGCGCGGGCGGGGCGCGGCGCAGGTCGACCGCCTTCAGGTCGGGCAAGGCGGCATCGGCGAAGCGGCCTTTCAGCACCGCGCGCCGGTAGCGGCCCTGGTCGGCGTTCACCCGGCTTTCCACCGAGGGCGTGGCCGAGGCCAGCACCACCGGGAAGCCGCCGATATGGGCGCGCACCACCGCCATGTCGCGGGCGTTGTAGAAGACGCGGTCCTCCTGCTTGTAAGCGGGGTCGTGCTCCTCGTCCACGACGATCAGGCCGAGGTCGCCGAAGGGCAGGAACAGCGCCGAGCGCGCGCCGGCCACCACCCGCACGCGCCCCTCCGCCACCTGGCGCCACACCCGCTCGCGCATGCGCGGCGCGAGATCGGAATGCCATTCGGCCGGCTTGGCGCCGAAGCGGTCCTGGAAGCGCTCCAGGAAGGCGTGGGTCAGCGCGATCTCGGGCAGCAGGATCAGCACCTGCCTGCCCTTTTCCAGCGCCGCGGCCACCGCCTCGAAATAGACCTCCGTCTTGCCCGACCCGGTGACGCCGTCGAGCAGCGTGACACCGAAGGCTCCTTCCGCCGCAGCCTCGCGCAGCGTCCTTGCCGCATCTTCCTGGTCCGGCGTCAGTTCGGGGCAGGCATAGGCGGGATCGGGAGCGGCCACCACGGGGCGCGGCGGGATCATCACCGTCTCGAACACGCCCTGCGCCTTCAGCCCGTCGATGACGGTGGAGGACACGCCGGCGGCATGCGCGAGGCCGGAGCGTGTCCAGGCCAGCCCGTCGGCGGCGGTTTCCAGCACACGCCCACGCGCCGCCGTCATCCGGTCCGGCACGGCCTCGGTGCGCTGCATTCCCTCGATCCATGGCTCGGGGTCGAAGGCTTCCGGCGCGCGCAGCAGCATCCTGGCCACCATGCCGGGGGCGGACAAGGTGTACTGCGCCACCCAGTCGACGAAACGGCGCGTCGGCTCGTCGATCGGGGGGCAGTCGAACACCTCTTCGATGGCGCGCAGGCGCTTGGCGTCGATGCGCTCGACCGCGCCGTCCCAGACGATTCCCGCGACCTGGCGCGGACCGAGCGGCACGCGCACGATGGAACCCGGCACCACACGCATTCCTGAAGGAACCGCATAGGTATAGGGACGTTCAGCCGGCATCGGCACGAGCACCGGCACGGCCGGAGCGGAGGGCGAATCTCGCATCATGATGCGTGACCTTGCCCCGACTTTGGTCTAGAGCAAAGCACGGTATCCGCGCCTAGATGAAGGCACGACATCACTCCCAAGGAGACAGACATGAAATTCTTCGTCGATACGGCCGATGTGAACGAAATCCGCGAGCTGAACGAGATGGGCCTGCTCGACGGCGTGACCACCAACCCCTCGCTCATCCTGAAGTCCGGCGGCAACATCATGGAGGTGACGAAGCAGATCTGCGAGATCGTCGACGGACCGGTCTCGGCCGAGGTCACGGCCACCGAATATGCGCAGATGATGAAGGAAGCGGAGGTCCTGGCCAAGATCGCCGACAACATCGCCATCAAGGTGCCGCTGACGCTGGATGGGCTGAAGGCCTGCCGCGCCCTGCGCGCCGATGGCCACATGGTCAACGTGACGCTCTGCTTCTCGGCCAACCAGGCGCTGCTTGCCGCCAAGGCCGGCGCCTCCTTCATCTCGCCCTTCATCGGCCGCCTCGACGACATGGGCTTCGACGGCATGGACGTCATCGCCGAGATCCGCCACATCTACGACAATTACGGCTTCGAAACCGAGATCCTGGCCGCCTCGATCCGCAGCACCGACCATGTCAAGCGCGCCGCGCTGATCGGCGCCGACATCGCGACCATTCCGCCGGCGACGCTCAAGGCACTGGTCAAGCATCCGCTGACCGACAAGGGGCTGGAGATGTTCCTGGCCGACTGGGCCAAGACCGGCCAGAAGATCGGCTGACCTTTTCGCCCCGGCCGGCGGCCGAACCAGCGGCTGCCGGCGGGGAAATCGGCCAAGGGGCTCAGCGCTTCCTGGCCAGATCCTGCGCCAGCGCCAGGCGCAGCAATTCCGCCAGTTCGCGCGCGGCGCGGTTCTCCGCATCGATCTGGGCGCGGTAGGTGGCGAATTCCTGCGAAGGCCTGTCGAAGGCCGAGGCGATCGAGCGCTTGCCGCTGGCGATCTTCTCGCCCGTCTTGGCGTCGGTCAGCGTGTAGTTCGCCGTCAGCGTCACCGTGCCGGCGGTGGGCTGGTCCTGATCGGTCGCCACCTGCACGACGGCGGAGGATTCGACAAGCTCGCTTACGCCAAGATCCAGCGAATAGGCCGGCGCGTCGGTGCGCTGAGCGCCGCCGTTCAGCGCGAAGATGAGGTTGTTGCGGACCTGCTGGGCATAGCGCGTGGAGACCGGCTTGACCGCGATGGAGGCAAGTTCGGCCTGCGCCCCGGACTGCGAGGCGGAAGAGAGCGGCGCGTTGGAATAGAGCGGCCGCACCTGGCAGCCGGCGAGGAGCACGGCCGCGAAGCCGGAAAGCATGGCCAGGCGCAGGACGCGAGCCGCACCCGGCCCGGCTTTCTCAGGCAACGACATTGACGATCCTCTGCGGCACGACGATGACCTTGCGCGGCGCCCTGCCCTCCAACGCTTTCTGAATAGCGTCCAGCGCCAGTGCCGCCTTTTCGACCGCAGCTTGATCTGCGTCGCGCGAAATTGTCAAATCCCCGCGCTTCTTGCCGTTGATCTGCACCGGATAGGTGAACTCGTTGTCCACCACCAGAGCAGGGTCGAATTCGGGCCACGGCCGCTCGGCCACCAGGTCCGCGGCGCCCAGCGCATGCCAGCATTCCTCCGCCAGGTGCGGCATCATCGGCGCGGCCATGGCGATCAGGAACTCGAGCCCCTGCCGCACCGCCGGCCCACGCTCGGCGCGGCCTTCCGCCACCGCGGCCACCTGCGGGGACAACAGGTTGGTGAGCTCGTAGAGACGCGCCACCGCCCGGTTGAAATGCAGCCGTTCCAGGTCCTCGCCCACGGCCTTGACGATCTTGTGCACGGCGCGCGAAACCGCCAGCGCCTCGCCTTCGGCGCCGGCCTGCGGCGCCACGTCCTTCAGCACCGGCACCGCGTCGGACACCAGGCGCCAGACGCGCTGCACGAAGCGGTGCGCGCCTTCCACGCCGGCCTCGGTCCAGATCACGTCGCGCTCGGGCGGCGAGTCCGACAGCATGAACCAGCGTGCCGTGTCGGCGCCGTAGCTGGCGATGATGTCGTCGGGATCGACCACGTTCTTCTTCGACTTCGACATCTTCTCGATGGAGCCGATCGCGACCGGCGTGCCGTCGGAAAGCAGGCTTGCCTTGCGCTGGCCGTCGACCTCCTCGATCCTGATCTCGGCGGGCGTCACCCAGCCCTGCGGGCCCTTGTAGGTCTCGTGCACCACCATGCCTTGGGTGAACAGGCCCTCGAACGGCTCCTCGACCGCGTTGACATGGCCGGTCGCCTTCATGGCGCGCGTGAAGAAGCGCGAATAGAGCAGGTGCAGGATCGCGTGCTCGATGCCGCCAATATACTGGTTGACCGGCAGCCAGCCGTTCCGGCCGTCGACATAGGCAAGGTCGGTCGGCTCCGCCTCGTCGTGCGGGTCGGTGAAACGGGCGAAATACCAGGACGAATCCACGAATGTGTCCATCGTGTCGGTATCGCGCCGCGCCGCGCCGCCGCATTTCGGACAGGCGACATGCTTCCAGGTCGGATGGTGGTCGAGCGGATTGCCCGGCTTGTCGAAGGAGACGTCGGTGGGCAGTTCCACCGGAAGCTGGTCCTGCGGCACCGGCACGGCGCCGCAGGCATCGCAATGGATGACCGGGATCGGGCAGCCCCAATAGCGCTGGCGCGAGATCAGCCAGTCGCGCAGCCGGAACTGCACCTTGCGCCTGGCCTGCGGGCGGCCGTCCAGCATGGTGGTTTCGAGGCGGCGCGCGACTTCGTCGAAGGCGGCCTGCGGGCTCATGCCGTCCAGGAAGCGCGAATTGATCATCGCGCCGTCGTCCACATAGGCTTCCTCGGTGATCTGGAAAGCAGCGGCGTCGACGCCCTCAGGCTTCACCACCGGCGTCACCGGCAGGCCGTATTTGTTGGCGAAGTCGAGGTCGCGCTGGTCGTGCGCCGGGCAGCCGAAGACGGCGCCGGTGCCATAGTCCATCAGCACGAAATTGGCGACATAGACCGGCAGCGTCCACTCCGGATCGAAGGGATGGACGACGCGGATGCCGGTGTCGAAGCCCTTCTTCTCGGCCGTTTCCAGCGTCGCCACCGAAGTGCCCATATGGTGCACCTCGTCGATGAAGGCGGCGATCTGCGGATTGCCTTCCGCGGCCTTCTTCGCCAGCGGATGGTCGGCCGACACGGCCATGAAGGAGGCGCCGAAGATGGTGTCGGGGCGGGTGGTGTAGACCTCCAACTCGGTCTGGCCGGCCGGGGCGGTGTCTTCCGCCAGCCGCCAGCGCAGCAGAAGCCCTTCCGAGCGGCCGATCCAGTTCTGCTGCATGGTGCGGACCTTTTCCGGCCAGCGATCCAGCTTGTCCAGTCCGTCCAGCAGGTCCTGCGACCTGGAGGTGATCTTGAGGAACCATTGCGTCAGGTCGCGCTGCTCGACCGGCGCGCCGGAGCGCCAGCCCTTGCCGTCGATGACCTGCTCGTTGGCCAGCACGGTCATGTCGACCGGGTCCCAATTGACCTTGGCCGCCTTGCGCTCCACCAGCCCGGCCTTCCAGAAGTCGAGGAACATCTTCTGCTGGTGGCGATAGTAGGAGGGATCGCAGGTGGCCAGTTCACGCGACCAGTCGAGCGACAGGCCCATCGTCTTCAACTGGCCCTTCATCGTCTCGATATTGGCATAGGTCCAGTCGCGCGGGTTGACCTTGTTGTCGCGCGCCGCGTTCTCGGCCGGCAGGCCGAAGGCGTCCCAGCCCATGGGGTGCAGCACGTTGAAGCCCCTGGCGCGCTTGTAACGGGCCACGACGTCGCCCATCGTGTAGTTGCGCACATGGCCCATATGGATGCGTCCCGACGGATAGGGGAACATCTCCAGCACATAGTATTTCGGCCGCGGATCGTCGTTCTTCGCCTCGAAGAGCTTGTCGACCTCCCAGGCCTTCTGCCATTTCGGCTCTGAAGCGCGGGGATTGTATCGTTCGGTTGCCATGGCCGGTTTTTCACTTACAAAGCGTGCGGAACACCGTCGGCGGCTGCCGGCGGTTCTGGAACATGGTCCGGGTCTTCACCACGCTTTGGGAGACCCGTCAACCATATGGGCCGGAACGCCCGGCAAAAACCTCTGGTACAGGACGTGACGAGACATGAATGACGCGGTCGCGCAACTTGCAACGGTCAGGGCCGGCATCGCCGCCGCAGCGCGCGAGGCGAAGCGCCCGGAAGGCTCGGTGACGCTGGTGGCCGTGTCCAAGACCTTCGACGCCGACGCCATCCGCCCGGTGCTCGACGCCGGCCAACGCGTCTTCGGCGAGAACCGGGTGCAGGAAGCGCAGGCAAAATGGCCGGCGCTGCGGCAGGAGTTTGCCGACATAGAGCTGCACCTCATCGGCCCGCTTCAGTCCAACAAGGCCCGGGAGGCCGTGGCGCTGTTCGACGTCATCGAGACGGTCGACCGCGAGAAGATCGCCGCCGAACTGGCCAGGGAGATCGCCAGGCAGGGCCGCGCACCGAAACTCTACGTGCAGGTCAACACCGGTTCCGAGCCGCAGAAGGCCGGCATCGAGCCCAGGCAGGCGGTGGAATTCGTGGAGCGCTGCCGCCAGGTGCACGGCCTGGCCGTGGAAGGGCTGATGTGCATTCCGCCGGCGGACGAGAACCCCGGCCCGCATTTCGCGCTGCTGGAGAAGCTGGCGCGGCAGGCCGGCGTGGAGAAGCTGTCCATGGGCATGTCGGGCGACTACGAGACGGCGGTCGCCTTCGGCGCCACCAGCGTGCGCGTCGGCTCGGCGATCTTCGGCAGCCGCTGAGGCCGCGGGCAACGTCGCCCGCCCATGCAAAAAGGCCGGAGCATTGCCCCGGCCTCTTCGAAGACCATGAACGGCCCGACCTCAGTCGGCGGAGACGATCTTGCCGTCTTCCCACTTGAACAGGGAGAAGCTCGGCGAGGAGAGATCGCCGTTCTCGGCATAGGTCAGCTTGCCGATGGCGGTCTCGATCGGCTGGCCGTCCTTCAGCGCGGCGGCGACGGCGGCGGTGTCGTCGGCCTTGCCGGCCTTCTCGATGCCGGCCTTCAGCACCTGCACGGCGGCATAGGCGTTGAGCGTGAAGGCCTCCGGCGGAATACCCTTTTCCTTCAGCACGGCCACGGCCTCGGCCGAATCCGGGTTCTTCAGCGCGTCGGAAGCGTTGGTGAACAGCGTGCCCGCCGCCGCCTGGTTGCCGATGGCCCAGTATTCGGTGTTGGACAGGCCCTCGCCGCCGATGATCTGCGCCTTCACGCCGCCATCCGCGAGCTGGCGGGCGAGCAGGCCGCCCTCAGGGTGATAGCCGCCGAAATAGATCACCTCGGCGCCGTCCTTCTTCAGGCGGCCGACGACGGCGGAATAGTCCTTCTCGCCGGGGGTGATGCCTTCATACATGACTTCGGTGACGCCGCCCTTGTTCAGCACGGCCTTGAACGCGTCGGCCAGACCTTTGCCGTAGGTGCCCTTGTCGTGGATGATGGCGACCTTCTTGTCCTTCAGGTGCCCGAGCACGTAGTTGGCGGCGACCTCGGCCTGCTGGTCGTCGCGGCCGCAGGTGCGCAGCACATTGGCGAGGCCGCGGTTGGTGAGGTCCGGCGAAGTGGCCGTGGGCGTGACCATCAGCACGCCGTTCTCGGCGAAGACGTCGGAGACCGCCATGGCGACGCCCGAGGTGACCGGGCCCACCGCGTAGTGGATGCCGTCGCCGACCAGGTTGTTGGCCGCGGAAACGCCCTGCTTGGGATCGCCCGCGTCGTCGGCGAGCTTGAGCACGACCTTCTCGCCCAGGATGCCGCCATTCTTGTTGATGGTGTCCACCGCGGCTTCCGCGCCGTTCTTGACCTGATCGCCATAGGCCGCGACAGGGCCGGTCAGCGGAGCGACGAGGCCGATGGTGATGTCGGCCCAGGCGGCGGGTGCGAATGCAAGGGTTGCTGCGACCGCGACACCGGCAAGCAGTTTCGTCTTCATGGCCATTTCTCCTCAAGCGGCCGGCCCTTCTGGCCGGCGGAAAGCTTGGCCATAGCCGTTCGAGGCTGCATTGGCAATCAGCGGGCACATGCCAGCCCACCCGGCCGGACTGCCGCGCCGGAGGGAGAATTCAGTGAAGCAGCAGTTCTCCGTCCACCTTGCGCCACTCGTTCGGCGCGATCAGCCGGTTGTGGGTGAAGCAGACCGAATGCAGCGGGCCTTCGAGCCTGGCCTTCCAGAACTCGATGAAGCCCAGCAGCACCGGAAATTTCGGGGCGATGTCGTAGTCCTGCCAGATATAGGTCTGGAGCAGGCCGGGATGGTCCGGGAAATGGTAGAGGATGCGGGCGGTGGTGAGCCCGTAGCCCTCCAGCATGAGCTGCGTTTCGCGATGATCGTGCATGGCTGCCCTCGCTAGCGTCCGTGCCTGTCCTCCCGGGCAGATGGTGCGCTCCCATGGTTAATTCATCATTGAAACGCGCGATGCGCCGCCGGGTTGCGGCGGAAGCAACGGCGAATTGCCGGGCCGGCCGTGCGTCATCACGCCGCGCAATCCAACGTCTAATATTGCCGCAGGCGGCGAACTGTTAATAATGGCCGCGGGTTCGCGGCGCCGCCGCGGCAGTTTCTGTCGCCGCTCAGGCGCGCCAGTTTGGGAGGAATGCAAGAAATGTCCGATGTTCATGTCCACCGCGTGCAGGCGGCGTGGAAGAAGAATGCACTGATCGACAACGAGACCTACCTGAAGTGGTATGCCGACTCGGTCGAGAACCCGGACGAATTCTGGGGCAAGCACGGCAAGCGCATCGACTGGTTCAAACCTTACACGAAGGTGAAGAACGCTTCCTTCGACGGCGACGTGTCGATCAAGTGGTTCGAGGACGGCGAGACCAACGTTTCCTATAATTGCATCGACCGGCACCTGGAAAAGCGCGGCGACCAGACGGCGATCATCTGGGAAGGCGACAACCCCGACGAGGCAAAGAAGGTCACCTACAAGGGGTTGCACGAGCAGGTCTGCCGCTTCGCCAATGTGCTGAAGAAACATGGCGTCGGGAAAGGCGACCGGGTCACCATCTACATGCCGATGATCCTGGAGGCGGCCTATGCGATGTTTGCCTGCACGCGCATCGGCGCCGTCCATTCGGTGGTGTTCGGCGGCTTCTCGCCGGAGGCGCTGGCCGGCCGCATCGAGGACTGCAAGTCCCACTTCGTCATCACCGCAGACGAGGGCCTGCGGGCCGGACGGCACATCCCGCTGAAGGACAATACCGACAAGGCGATCGACATCGCGGCCAAGGCCGGGACCAAAGTCGACAAGGTGGTGGTGGTGCGCCGCACCGGCGGCAAGGTCGACTGGGTGGAAGGCCGCGACGTCTGGCTGCATGAAGAGGCGGCCGCGGTGGAGGCCGACTGCAAGCCGGAATCGATGAAGGCGGAGGACCCGTTGTTCATCCTCTACACCTCGGGCTCCACCGGCAAGCCGAAGGGCGTGCTGCATACCACCGGCGGCTATCTCGTCTACGTATCGATGACCCACCAGTACGTCTTCGACTATCATGACGGCGACATCTACTGGTGCACGGCCGATGTCGGCTGGGTGACGGGCCACTCCTACATTCTCTACGGGCCGCTCGCCAACGGCGCCACCACGCTGATGTTCGAGGGCGTACCGAACTACCCCACCCCGTCGCGCTTCTGGGAGATCGTCGACAAATACAAGGTCAACATCTTCTACACGGCGCCGACCGCCATCCGCGCGCTGCGCGGCGCGGGCGACGAATGGGTGACGAAGTCGTCCCGGAAGAGCCTGCGCATTCTCGGCTCGGTCGGCGAGCCGATCAACCCGGAAGCATGGGAGTGGTACTTCAACGTCGTCGGCGAGCAGCGCTGCCCGGTGGTCGACACCTGGTGGCAGACCGAGAACGGCGGCATCCTGATCGCGCCGCTTCCGGGCGCCACCGACCTCAAGGCCGGCTCGGCGACACGGCCGCTGTTCGGCGTCGTGCCCGAGATCGTCGATAATGACGGCAACACCGTCGAGGGCGAAGGCGCCGGCAATCTGTGCATCAAGGAGCCGTGGCCGGGCATCATGCGCACCGTGTTCGGCGACCACAAGCGTTTCGTCGAGACATACTTCTCCACCTACAAGGGCAGGTATTTCACCGGCGACGGCTGCCGCCGCGACGAGGACGGCTACTACTGGATCACCGGCCGCGTCGACGACGTCATCAACGTGTCGGGCCACCGCATGGGCACGGCTGAGGTGGAATCGGCGCTGGTGGCGCACGACAAGGTGTCGGAAGCGGCCGTGGTCGGCTATCCGCACGACATCAAGGGCCAGGGGATCTACTGCTACGTCACCCTCGTCGAGGGCGAGGCGTCGAGCGACGAACTGCGCAAGGAACTGATCCAGCACGTGCGCAAGGAGATCGGGCCGATCGCCGCGCCCGACAAGATCCAGTTCGCGCCGGCCCTGCCCAAGACGCGCTCCGCCAAGATCATGCGCCGCATCCTGCGCAAGATCGCCGAGGACGATTTCGGCTCGCTCGGCGACACGTCCACGCTGGCCGATCCCTCTGTGGTCGACGACCTGATCGCCAACCGCCAGAACCGTAGGGCATAGGCACGACGCCCGCGCGGCTCCGGGACAGAGATCCCGGAGCCCGGCAGGCTGCTCAGGCCGCGTCCCGGACCTGATAGTCCTTGACCGCGGCGAAGCGGATCGCCTTCCAGCGCTCCGCCTCGTAGTTCAGCGAAAACTCGTGCTGGGCCAGAAACACCGCGTCGTCGTCCAGATCGCGGGCGATGTCGCCACGATGGCTCTCGATGAAGCGCTGCAGGTCGGCCTGGTCGTCGGCGTCGATCCAGCGGCAGACCGAGAAGCGCGACATCTCGAAATCGACGGGAAGCGAATATTCGACGGCAAGCCGCTCCTTCAGCACGTCGATCTGCAGCGCGCCCACCACGCCGACGATGGCCGGAGAGCCGTCCTCGGGCTGGAAGAGCTGCACCACGCCCTCCTCGGCCATCTGCTGCAGCGCGTCCTTGAGCTTCTTGGCCTTCATGGCGTCGCCCAGGCGCACGCGGCGCAGGATTTCCGGCGCGAAGTTGGGCACGCCGCGAAACAGGATGTCCTCGCCTTCTGTCAGCGTGTCGCCGATGCGCAGCGTGCCGTGGTTGGGAATGCCCACCACGTCGCCGGCATAGGCCTCGTCGGCGGTGATGCGCGAGCGGGCGAAGAAGAATTGCGGCGCCGAAAGGCTGATCGGCTTGCCGGTGCGCACCAGCTTGGCCTTCATGCCGCGCTGCAGCGTGCCGGAGCAGACGCGCACGAAGGCGATGCGGTCGCGGTGGTTGGGGTCCATGTTGGCCTGGATCTTGAAGACGAAGGAGGTCATCTTGTCCTCCGTCGCCTCCACCTTGCGCGCGTCGGCCTCCTGCGCCCGCGGCGGTGGCCCGTAGGCGCCCAGCGCCTCGATCAGGTCGCGCACCCCGAAATTCCGCAGCGCCGAGCCGAAATAGACCGGGGTGAGGTGGCCCTGGCGGAAGGCCTCCAGATCGAACGGGCGGCAGGCCTCGCGCGCCAGTTCCAGTTCCTCGATGAAGGCGGGGCGGTCGTTTTCGGGCAGAAGACCGGCAGCCCAGTTGGAGTCCGGCCCGTGCACCGGCGTGCGCTCCTTTTCGTCGTCGCCGCGACGCACTGCGTTTTCGGCCAGGTGGTAGGTGCCGGCGAAGGTCTTGCCCTGGCCGATCGGCCAGGTGATGGGCGCGGTGTCCAGCGCCAGCTTCTGCTCGATCTCGTCCAGGATCTCGAAGATGTCGCGCGCGTCCCGGTCCATCTTGTTGACGAAGGTCACGATGGGGATGTCGCGCATGCGGCAGACCTCGAACAGCTTCAGCGTGCGCGGCTCGATGCCCCTGGCGGCATCGATCACCATGACGGCGCTGTCGACGGCGGACAGGGTTCTGTAGGTGTCGTCGGCGAAATCCTCGTGGCCCGGCGTGTCGAGCAGGTTGAAGACATGGTCGCCATATTCGAAGGTCATGACCGAGGTCACGACCGAGATGCCGCGCTCGCGCTCGATCTTCATCCAGTCCGAGCGGGTCTGGATCTTGTCCTTCTTGGCCTTGACCTCGCCGGCAAGCTGGATGGCGCCGCCGAACAAAAGCAGCTTCTCCGTCAGCGTGGTCTTGCCGGCGTCCGGATGCGCGATGATCGCGAAGGTGCGGCGGCGCGCCACCGCGTCGGCGATTGTCTCTTCCATGTGCTGGAGCCCTTTTCGGATTGGGCGGGCTTTTAACAGCGCAGGGCCGCACTGTCACCTCATCATCGGCCGATCCTGAAACCGGTTGAAACCGGCGCCCCGCGATTGACCCGGCGCCCAAACCCGCCGATAGGATTGCCTCATGCCCAAGCCCGCTTCCCCCTCCTCCGTCATCGGCCCCACGGTGGGCTTCGTGCGCCTGCCGCATGGCCAGGACCTGCCGCTACCCGCCTATGAGAGCGCCGGCGCCGCCGGCATGGACCTGCGCGCGGCCGTGCCCGAAGACCGGCCGCTGCTCATCCTGCCCGGCCGCCGCGCGCTGGTGCCCACCGGGCTGGTCATGGAAATCCCGGAAGGGCTGGAGGGACAGGTCAGGCCGCGCTCGGGCCTTGCCTTCAAGCATGGGGTGACCTGCCTCAATTCGCCCGGCACCATCGACAGCGACTATCGCGGCGAGGTGAAGGTGCTGCTGGTCAACCTCGGCGACGAGGACTTCTATGTCGAGCGCGGCATGCGCATAGCCCAGATCGTCTTCGCCCCCGTCGTGCAGGCGCGGATCGAGGAGCGCAACCTGGCCGGCAGCACGACGCGCGGCGCCGGCGGCTTCGGCTCGACGGGAACGGCCTGAACCGGGCTGCGGCACGGCTGGGCGCAAGCACGCCCTGAGCCAATCGGCTCCATTTGCGGGGCGGCCCCGGCGCGGATAGGATCGCGGCACGATCTTCCGTTGACAGGACGCCATTCCATGGACAAGGGTCAGATTTTCCGCCAGCTCCACGCCGACACCTTCGTCGTCCCCAACCCCTGGGACGTGGGCACGGCCAAGCTTCTCGCCGCCTTCGGCTTCAAGGCGCTGGCCACCACCAGCGCCGGCTACGCCTTCTCGCGCGGCCTGCCCGACGGCGGCGTCGGCTTCGAGGCGATGATCCATCATTGCCGCGAGCTGGCGGCCGCCACCGACCTACCGGTTTCGGCCGACCTCGAAAAGGGCAAGGGCGACAGCCCCGAGCGCGCCGCCGAAACCATCTTCGCCGCCGACGCCGCCGGCCTAGCCGGCTGCTCGATCGAGGATTTCTCCGGCGACGCCGACCAGCCGATCTACGATTTCTCGCACGCGGTGGAGCGCGTGGCGGCGGCCGTGGAGGCGGCGCGCGCGCTCAAGCGCGATTTCGTCTTCACCGCCCGGGCGGAGAACTTCCTGCACGGCCGTCCCGATCTCGATGACACCATCAAGCGCCTGCAGGCGTTCGAGAAGGCCGGCGCCGACGTGCTCTACGCGCCCGGCCTCACCGACATCGAGACCGTGCGGACCATCTGCTCTTCCGTGTCGAAGCCGGTCAACGTGCTGGCGGTGCCCGCCTTCACCGTGGCGGCGCTGGCCGAGGCCGGCGCCAAACGCATCTCGCTCGGCTCCAAGCTCACCAACTATGCGTTCGGCATGCTGGAAAAGGCGTCGCGGCAGATGCTGGACGAAGGGTCCTTCAGCTTCGCCGACGATGCGATGCCCTTTGCCCGGCTCCAGAAGATGTTCGCGACGGGCGCGTGACGCGGGCCCGCCGAAACGGGGTAGGCAAACTTCCTGCCATGCTCTAAACCCGCCGGCGGCTGGACAGCGGCCGGGATCGCCGCTTCCTGGGGTTTTATTCGTGCATTCCTGCGGAGAAGGCGGCACATGGCAGATTATGACGTTCTGTGCATCGGCAATGCCATTGTCGACATCATCGCCCAGTGCGACGACGCCTTCCTGGAAACGAACGGCATCATCAAGGGCGCCATGAACCTGATCGACGCCCGCCGCGCCGAGCTGCTCTATTCGCGCATGGGACCGGCCGTCGAGGCGTCCGGCGGCTCGGCCGGCAACACGGCCGCGGGCGTGGCTTCCTTCGGCGGCCGCGCGGCCTATTTCGGCAAGGTCTCGAAGGACCATCTCGGCGGCATCTTCACGCATGACATCCATGCCCAGGGGGTGGCCTTCAGCACGCGCCCGCTGGAAGGCGAGCCGCCCACCGCGCGCTCGATGATCTTCGTCACGCCTGACGGCGAGCGCTCGATGAACACCTATCTGGGCGCCTGCGTGGAACTGGGGCCGGAAGACGTCGAGCCCGAAAAGGCGCGCGCGGCGCAGGTCACCTATTTCGAGGGCTATCTGTGGGACCCGCCCCGCGCCAAGGAGGCGATCCGCCAGACGGCGATGCTGGCGCACGAAGCCGGCCGCGAAGTGGCCATGACGCTGTCCGACCCGTTCTGCGTGGACCGCTACCGCGACGAGTTCCTGCACCTGATGCGCTCGGGCACGGTCGACATCGTCTTCGCCAACGCCCACGAGATGCAGTCGCTCTACCAGACGACGTCCTTCGACGCGGCGCTGGCGCAGATCCGTCGCGATTGCAGGCTGGCCGCCGTGACGCGTTCCGAAAAGGGCTCGATCATCGTGCGCGGCGACGAGACGGTGCCGATCGAGCCGCTGCCGATCCGCGAACTGGTGGACACCACCGGCGCCGGCGACCTCTATGCCGCTGGCTTCCTGCACGGCTACACGCAAGGGCTCAGCCTGGGTGCCTGCGGGGATCTCGGCTCGCTGGCCGCCGGGCTGGTGATCCAGCAGATCGGCCCGCGCCCACGGCAGAACCTGCGCCATGAGGCGGAGCGCGCCGGGCTTCTGTAGCGCCACGGCCCTCCATGCCCCTTGCAGGGCGTAGTCGACCCGCCGGACAGCACCCCCACCCCTTACCCCTCCCCACAAGGGGGGAGGGGAATTTTGGCACCGTTGCCGCCACGGCGAGGGTGTTGGCTGCAACGTCGCGGAATCCCCCTCCCCCTTGTGGGGAGGGGTAAGGGGGCGGGGGTTCTTCACAGCCGCCTCCCGGCCCCCAAAAGGAGAAAAGCGGGGCGCAAAGGCCGTGCCTTCCGCGGCGCGGCGTGCTGCGGCGCGGCCGCAAGCGTGGGTTGCCATCGAATTGGTTATCCGCATCGACGGCCAAGTTGCTTGCGCGGTTGCTAATGTAAGCGCAGAATTCCGATCGGAGGGGGCATGAATCCGACCGGGAGGAACGCGCATGAACGACCTCGCCCTCACCACCATCGACCTCGGGAAGACCACGATCGATGCGGAAGCCCTTGCCGCGCTGGCGGCGCGGCTGCGCGGCGCCGTGCTGAGGAAAGGCGACGACGCCTACGACCAGGCACGCACCGTCTGGAACGCCATGATCGACCGCCGGCCCGGCCTCATCATCCGCTGCGCCGGGGCAGCCGACGTTCGCGAGGCCGTGCGCTTCGCGCGCGACAACCGGCTGCTCGTCGCGGTGCGCGGCGGCGGCCACAACATCGCCGGAAGCGCGGTGTGCGACGGCGGCCTGATGATCGACCTGTCGCAGATGAAATCCGTGCGCGTCGACGCCGCCGGCAAGCGCGCATGGGTGGAGCCCGGCGCAACGCTGGCCGATGTCGACAAGGAGACGCAGGCCTTCGGCCTCGTCGTGCCCACCGGCATCAATTCCACCACCGGCATCGCCGGGCTCACGCTGGGCGGCGGCTTCGGCTGGACGACGCGCAAATACGGCCTCACCCTGGACAACCTGCTGGCCGCCGACGTGGTGACCGCCGACGGCGAGATCGTGCGCGCCAGCGCCACGGAGAACCCGGACCTGTTCTGGGCCCTGCGCGGCGGCGGCGGCAATTTCGGCGTCGTCACCGGCTTCGAATTCAAGCTCCACAAGATGGGGCCTCAGGTGCTGTCGGGCCTGGTCGTGCATCCCTTCGCCGAGGCCGGCCCGGTGCTGCAGCACTATCGCGAGGCGTTGGAGCAGGCGCCCGACGAACTGACCTGCTGGGTGGTGATGCGCAAGGCGCCGCCGCTGCCCTTCCTGCCGGCCGAATGGCACGGCAAGTCGGTTGTGGTGCTGGCCATGTGCTATTGCGGCGACCTCGCGGCGGGCGAGAAGGCGACCGCCCGGCTGCGCGGCATCGGCAAGCCGATCGTCGACGTGGTGAGCCCGCATCCCTTCACCGGATGGCAGCAGGCATTCGACCCGCTGCTGGCGCCCGGCGCCCGCAACTACTGGAAGAGCCACGACTTCGCCAGCCTGTCCGACCCGACCATCGAGGTCCTGCTGGGTGCGATCCGCGACCTGCCCGGACCCGAATGCGAGATATTCATCGGCCATGTCGGCGGCGCCGCCGGCCGGGTGGCGGCGCACGCCACCGCCTTCCCGCAGCGCAGTTCGCACTACGTCATGAACGTGCATGCAAGGTGGCGCGAAGCCGACATGGACCGCCCCTGCATCGACTGGGCGCGCTCGGTCTACGAGGCCGCCAGGCCGCATGCGGTGGGCACGGCCTATATCAACTTCATGCCGGGCGACGAGGCCGAACGGGTCGAGGCCGCCTATGCCGGCAACTATCGCCGGCTTGCGGAACTGAAGGCACGCTACGACCCGATGAACCTGTTCCGCATGAACCAGAACGTGCACCCGATGGAGGGAAAGAAGGCCGCCTGAAACAGGAGCAGGCCGCCGGCCCTTCCCTGCCGCCGGCCTGTTCCCGAGCTATTGCCCGGCGGTATAGGCCGCAATCGCCGCCATGTTGACGATGTCGCTGTCCTTGGCGCTGAGCGGCACGATCTGCACCGGCTTGTTCAGACCGACCAGCAGCGGCCCGATCACGGTGGAGCCGCCCAGTTCCTGCAGCATCTTGGTCGAGATCGAGGCGGAGTGGAACGCCGGCATGATGAGCACATTGGCCGGGCCGGTCAGCCGGCAGAACGGATAGAGCTGCATGCCGCGCGGGTTCAGCGCCACGTCGGCGGCCATCTCGCCGTCATATTCGAAGTCGACGCGTCTTTTATCGAGGATTTTGACCGCCTCCTGAATCCGCTCCGAGCGCTCGCCATGCGGATGGCCGAAGGTGGAATAGGCCAGCATCGCCACGCGCGGCTCATAGCCCATGCGGCGGGCGAAATTGGCCGTCTCCTCGGCAATGTCGGCGATCTGCTCGGCATCCGGCATGTCGTGCACGGCCGTGTCGGCCACGATCACCGTGCGCCCCCGCGCCAGCACGATGGAGACGCCGATGACGCAATGGCCGGGCTTGGCGTCGATGACGCGGCGCACGTCCTCCAGCGCGGTGGAATAGTTGCGGGTCACCCCGGTGACGATACCGTCGGCGTCGCCCAGCGCCACCATGCAGGCGGCGAAATGGTTGCGGTCGTTGTTGATGAGGCGCTGGCAGTCGCGCAGCAGGAAGCCCTTGCGCTGCATGCGCTCGTACAGATAGTCGGTGTAGATGGCGTTGCGGCGCGACAGCCGCGCATTGATGATCTCCAGCCCCGGCCGGTCGAGTTCGATGCCGGCGTTGCGGGCGTTCTCCTTGATGATGTCGTCGCGGCCCAGCAGGATGGCGGTGCCGAGCCGCTGGTTCACATAGGCCACCGCCGCGCGCATGACCTGCTCCTCCTCGCCTTCGGCGAAGACGATGCGCTTGGGCTGGCGCCGCACGCGGTCGTAGATGCGCTGGAGCGTGGAGGCGATCGGATCGCGGCGAGCCGAAAGTTCCTGCGCGTAGCGGTCGAGGTCGATGATCGGCCGCCGCGCCACGCCGGTCTCCATGGCGGCCTTTGCCACCGCCACCGGCACGGCCGAGATGAGGCGCGGGTCGAACGGCACCGGGATGATGTAGTTGGGGCCGAATTTCGGCCGGTTGCCCTGATAGGCGGCGGCGACGTCGTCGGGCACGTCCTTGCGGGCAAGCTCGGCCAGCGCCTGGGCGGCCGCGATCTTCATCTCGTTGTTGATGGTGGTGGCGCGCACGTCGAGCGCGCCGCGGAAGATGTAGGGAAAGCCCAGCACGTTGTTGACCTGGTTCGGATAGTCCGACCGGCCGGTGGCCATGATGGCGTCGGTGCGGATCTCGGCCACCTCCTCCGGGGTGATCTCGGGGTCGGGATTGGCCATGGCGAAGATGATCGGGTTCTTGGCCATGGACTGCACCATGGCGGGCGTGAGCGCGCCCTTGGCGGAAAGGCCGAAGAAGACGTCGGCGCCTTCCACGGCCTCGGCCAGCGTGCGCGCCTCGGTCCTGACCGCATGCGCCGACTTCCACTGGTTCATGCCCTCGGTGCGGCCCTGGTAGACCACGCCCTTGGTGTCGCACAGGATGATGTTTTCCGGCGAGAAGCCCATGGCCTTGATCAGCTCGATGCAGGCGATGCCGGCCGAGCCGGCGCCGTTGCAGACCAGCCGGGTCGTTTTCATGTCGCGGCCGGTGATCTCCAGCGCGTTGATGAGGCCGGCCGCCGAGATGATGGCGGTGCCGTGCTGGTCGTCGTGAAAGACGGGAATGTCCATCAGCTCGCGCAGCTTCTGCTCGATGATGAAGCATTCCGGCGCCTTGATGTCCTCAAGATTGATGCCGCCGAAGGAGGGGCCGAGATAGCGCACGCAGTTGATGAACTCGTCGGCGTCCTCGGTCGCGACCTCCAGGTCGATGGAATCGACGTCGGCGAAGCGCTTGAACAGCACCGCCTTGCCCTCCATCACCGGCTTGGAGGCGAGCGCGCCGAGATTGCCCAGGCCGAGGATGGCGGTGCCGTTGGAGATCACCGCCACCATGTTGCCGCGGCTGGTGTAGTCGAAGGCACGGCTGGGGTCTTCCGCGATCGCCTTGACCGGCACGGCCACTCCGGGCGAATAAGCGAGGCTCAGGTCGCGCTGCGTCGCCATCGGCTTGGTGGGCATGATCTCCAGCTTGCCGGGCCGGCCCATGGCATGGAACTCCAGCGCCTCCTGCGCGCTGACGGAAGGGCCGGAGGGCTCGGTCTTCTTGGCCATTTTGATGAAATTTCCTCGCCTTGTGCCGCGGGTGGTCCGCGCGTGCCGTGTTTCTTTGTGGAGTGTCCCGGATTAAGGCTACACTTCGCCGCAGTAAAGCGCCAAGCAGGGAGCTTTCGGGAATTTTGGAAACAGTTTCTTGAACGACGAACCCCCGATGCGCACCGACGCCGCCTCCGCCGCCCCGGCCGCCCTGCCTGGAGCCCTTTCAGGGGGCGCCCTTTCCGGGGGGGCAGGCACGACGCCGATGATGGAGCAGTATATCGAGATCAAGGCGGCCAATCCGGATTCGCTGCTGTTCTATCGCATGGGCGATTTCTACGAGCTGTTCTTCGACGACGCGGAGAAGGCCAGCCAGGCGCTGGGCATCGTGCTGACCAAGCGCGGCAAGCACCAGGGCGCCGACATTCCCATGTGCGGCGTGCCGGTACATGCCGCCGACGACTATCTGCAGAAGCTGATCGCGCTCGGCTTCCGGGTGGCGGTGTGCGAGCAGATCGAGGACCCGGCCGAGGCCAGGAAGCGCGGCTCCAAATCCGTGGTCAAGCGCGACGTGATCCGCCTGGTCACCCCCGGCACCATCACCGAGGACAAGCTTCTTGCGCCATCGGAAGCCAATTTCCTGATGGCGCTGGGCCGCGTGAAGGGCGGAGGCGAGCAATCCTGCGCGCTCGCCTGGATCGACATCTCCACCGGCGCCTTCCGCGTGGCCGAGACCAGCGCCGATCGGCTGCTGGCCGACATATTCCGCGTCGACCCGCGCGAGCTGGTCGTGGCCGAGCCGGTGTTCCACGACCCGGAACTGAAGCCGGTCTTCGACCTTCTGGGCCGCGTGGCCAGCCCGCAGCCCGCCAGCCTTTTCGATTCGGCTTCGGCCGCCGGCCGCATCGCCCGCTTCTATGAGGTGGCCACGCCGGATTCCTTCGGCAGCTTCGGCCGCGCGGAGCTGTCGGCGATCTCCGGCGCCATCGCCTATGTGGAGAAGACGCAGAAGGCCGAGCGCCCTCCCCTTTCGCACCCCGAGCGCGAGGAAAGCGGCGCGACGCTGTTCATCGATCCGACGACGCGCGCCAGCCTCGAAATCCTGCGCACGCTTTCGGGCGGGCGCGAGGGCTCGCTGGTCAAGGCGGTGGACCGCACCGTCACCGGCGCCGGCGCACGGCTTCTGGCCGAGCGGCTGATGGCGCCGCTGACCGATCCGGACAGGATCGCCGACCGGCTGGATTCGGTATCCTTCTTCCGCACGGAGCCGCGGCAGTGCCAGGCGGTGCGGCTTGCGCTCAAGGGCGTGGCCGACATGCCGCGCGCCCTGTCCCGGCTGGCGCTGAACCGCGGCGGTCCGCGCGACCTCGGCGCGCTCCGCGCCGGCTTTGCCGCGGCGGGCGACATCGCCGAGACCTTCGCCGGGAAGGCGCTGCCGCGGGAACTGGCCGGCGCGCTGGAGGCGATCGCGGCGCTGCCCGCCGGGCTGGCGGACCATCTGGCCCGGGCGCTGGGCGAGGACCTGCCGCTGCTGAAGCGCGACGGCGGCTTCGTACGGCCCGGCTACGACGCCGAACTGGACGAGATGCGCGCGCTGCGAGACGGCACGCGCAAGGTGATCGCCGCCATGGAGCGCGACCTCGCCGAGGAGACCGGCATCCGCTCGCTGAAGATCCGGCACAACAACGTGCTGGGCTATTACATCGAGGTGACGGCCAACCATCAGGCGGTCATGACCGGCTCGGACGAAGCCAAGGCGCGCTTCATCCATCGCCAGACCATGGCCAACGCCATGCGCTTCACCACCACGGAACTGGCCGGGCTGGAGACGAAAATCGCCAACGCCGCCGACCGCGCGCTCGCCATCGAGACGGCCGCCTTCGACGCGCTGGTCGCCGAGGCCGTCGCCGTCGTCGAAAGAATCCGCGCCGGCGCCGAGGCGCTTGCCGTGCTCGACGTGTCGGCCGCCTTCGCGCTCCTTTCGGAAAGCGAGAACTGGTGCCGGCCGCATGTCGATTCCAGCCTCGCCTTCGAGGTCGTCGGCGGGCGCCATCCGGTGGTGGAGCAGGCGCTGCGCCGCTCGGGCGAAGGGCCGTTCGTGGCCAATGACTGCGACCTGTCGCCGGAAGGCGACGGCCGCTACGGCGCCATCTGGCTGCTGACCGGGCCCAACATGGGCGGCAAGTTGACCTTCCTGCGCCAGAACGCTCTGATCGCCGTGCTTGCCCAGGCCGGCTCCTTCGTGCCGGCGGCGCGGGCCCGCATCGGCGTGGTGGACCGGCTGTTTTCCCGCGTGGGCGCCTCCGACGATTTGGCGCGAGGGCGGTCCACCTTCATGGTCGAGATGGTGGAGACGGCGGCGATCCTCAATCAGGCGGGCGAGCGGGCGCTGGTGATCCTGGACGAGATCGGCCGGGGCACGGCCACCTTCGACGGGCTCTCCATCGCCTGGGCGGCGGTGGAGTACCTGCACGAGAAGAACCGCTGCCGCGCCATCTTCGCCACCCATTTCCACGAGATGACCGCGCTGGCCGACAAGCTTGCGCGCCTCCACAACGTCACCATGCGGGTGAAGGAATGGGAGGGCGACGTGGTGTTCCTGCACGAGGTGGGCAAGGGCGCGGCCGACCGCAGCTACGGCGTGCAGGTCGCCCGCCTCGCCGGCCTGCCGGATGCCGTGGTGCAGCGTGCCAAGGACGTGCTGCACCGGCTCGAAGCCGGCGAAACCTCCGGCAAGGCCGAGCGGCTGGTGGACGACCTGCCGCTGTTCTCGGCCCTGGTGAAGCGCGAGCCGCCGAAGCCGGCCAGGACCGACATGCTGGGCGAGGCGCTGGCCGGCCTGAACCCGGACGAGATGACGCCGCGCGAGGCGCTCGAAGCGCTCTACCGGCTGAAGGTATTGGCCGCCTCCGGCTGATGCGCCGAAAAATGTGTAGGGGTTTTCGGCATCGTGGTCGGGCTAATTGATTTTGCCGCATGCATGCGACGCCAGTGATTCCACTTGGCTGCAACAGGCTCTACGCCGCCCTTGCCACGCACTGGTCGACGATCGCCAGGTTGCGGCCGCCGTGCTTGGCCTCGTAGAGGCGCCGGTCCGCGACGCGCATCAGTTCGGACACCGTGGCCTCGGTTGCGCAGACGGTGCCGCCGATCGAAACCGTCAGCGGCACGACCTTTCCTTCCGGACTGAAGACGGTGCGTTCCACCTCGCCGCGAATGCGCTCGGCGACGTTGCGCGCCTCCTGCTCGCTGGCACCGACCAGGAAGGCGCCGAACTCCTCGCCGCCGATGCGGCCGAGAATGTCGCCGGCGCGCACGCCGTCCTTGATGGCCGCCGCGATCAGCAGCAACGCCTCGTCGCCGGTCAGGTGCCCGTAGCTGTCGTTGATGGCCTTGAAATGGTCGGCGTCGATGATGAGCAGGGCCCCGCGGTCGCTGCGGCGGCGCGAGCGGTCCAGCGCGGCGAAGAAGGTCTCGCGGTTGAGCATGCCGGTCATGTCGTCGCGGCTGGCCTTGTCGGCGAGGCGCCGGTGGGCGGCAGCGAGCTGGGCGTGGGTGCGGGAAAGCTCCCGGTGCGCGGCCTTGAGCCTGTCGCTTTGCCAGAAAGTGTAGGCGCTGGCCGGCCAGGCGGTCAACAGCGGGCACACTATGCACATCATCCAGGCATTGCCGTCGACGCTGCCGCCCAACGCGGGAACGACGGTGAGAGCCAGAAGGATCGACGCCACGACCGCCGCCAGGGCAACGAGGCCCGCCCTCACCACTATGCTGTTCATCCGACACTCCCGCTATGAACAGGTCTCTTCGCAGCAAGCCCTGAAAGCGGCGTTTCGCCGGTAATTAAAATTTGAACCGATGGGCGTTTTCGCCCCGGCGCCGCCGAGGCATCTGTGGACAAGAGCCCCTGCCGACAAAGCCTGTTCCGCCGCGACGGTTTCATGCCATAAGAGCGCCATGACCGAGCTTCCCGATCCCACCCGCTTTTCGCATGTCACCGACTGGGTCTTCGACCTGGACAACACGCTCTATCCGCACCACTCGAACTTGTTCTCGCAGATCGACGTGAAGATGACGGCCTATGTGTCAGAGCTTCTGTCGCTGTCGCGCGAGGACGCGCGCAAGCTGCAGAAGGAGCTTTACAGGCAATACGGCACCACGCTGAACGGGCTGATGCAGCGCCACGGCATCGATCCGGACGACTTCCTGGAGAAGGTGCACGACATCGACTATTCCTGGCTGGTGCCGGACCCGGTGCTGGGCGCGGCGATCCACCAGCTTCCCGGCCGAAAGTTCATCTTCACCAATGGCGACCGCGGCCATGCCGAACGCGCGGCGCGGCAACTGGGCATCCTCGACCACTTCAACGACATATTCGACATCGTCGCCGCCGGGCTGACGCCGAAGCCCGCGCGCCAGACCTACGAGAAGTTCGCGGCGCTGCACGCCGTGACCGGCCACAACACGGTGATGTTCGAGGATCTGGCGCGCAACCTTTCCGTGCCGAAGGCGCTCGGCATGACCACGGTGCTGGTGGTGCCCCGCAATTTCGAGCCGACCTTCTCCGAGATCTGGGAAAGCGACCCGAAATTCGACGACGACGTGGATTTCGTCACCGACGACCTGGCGAGCTTCCTCACGACAATCCTCGGCGGACAATAGGGCAAGGCTTGGCGGTGTCCGGCAGGCCTTGTTCCCCTATTCCCCCAGCTTGTAGAAGCGCCTGATGATGCCCCAGGCTTCCTCGGCCGTGTCCACATAGTCGATGATGTCCTGATCGCCGGGGCTGATCGTGCCCTGCTCGGCCAGGAAATCCAGGTCCATGGCGCGCTCCCAGAACGATTTGCCGAACAGGATCACCGGCACGCGCTCCATGCGGCCGGTCTGGATCAGCGTCAGCGTCTCGAAGAACTCGTCCATGGTGCCGAAGCCGCCCGGAAAGACCGCGACGGCCTTGGCCCGCATGACGAAGTGCATCTTGCGGATGGCGAAATAGTGGAAGTTGAAGCACAGTTCCGGGGTGATGTAGGGGTTGGGGGCCTGCTCGTGCGGCAGCACGATGTTGAGCCCGATGGACGGCGCGCCGACATCGTCGGCGCCGCGGTTGCCGGCCTCCATGACGCCGGGGCCGCCGCCCGTCACCACCACATATTCGCGATAGTAGGTGTTGGCCGAATGCTGCGAGCACAGGCGGGCGAACTTGCGCGCCTCATCGTAATATCTGCTGTTGGCTTCGAGATTTCGCCTCTGCGCCTCGTTCTTGGCCGCCCACGCCTTGCCGCCGGGCTCGGGCAGGCGCGCGCCGCCGAACAGCACCACGGTGGAGCGGATGCCGCGTTCGGCCAGGATCATCTCCGGCTTCAGCAATTCGAGCTGCAAGCGCATCGGCCGCAGTTCGCGCCGCGTCATGAACGCTTCGTCGTCCCACGGCAGGCGATAGCTTTCGGCACGGGTCTGCGGGGTGTCGGGCGCGCTTTTCGACCGCTCCAGATCCTCGTCCGAGTGCGGCAGCGGCGTCCAGCCTGCCGGTTCCATCGGTTTCATGCGGCCATCCCTAAAAACTGGTCCCCAAGCTGCCTGTCCGGCGCCGTCACACGGCGCAACCGCGATTGACCCTCTCCAAGCCTTCAAATAGGGTCCGCGCGGCCTTGAAACAGGTTAAGTGCCGCATCTTAACAGTACGGTAATGGAGCAGACATGTCGAAGTCCGATCTGGCGAACCTCGAAAAGATCATCGAAACGGCGTTCGAGGCGCGCGAGAGCGTTTCCACCACCACGCGCGGCGAGGTGCGCGAGGCTGTCGACGCGGCGCTCGGCCTGCTCGACAAGGGCGCCGTGCGCGTGGCCGAACGCCAGGGCGACGGCACGTGGCGCGTGAACCAGTGGCTGAAGAAGGCGGTGCTGCTTTCCTTCCGCCTGGCCCCGATGGAGATCATCAAGGGCGGCCCCGGCCAGGCAGCGTGGTGGGACAAGGTACCTTCGAAATTCGACGGCTGGGGTGCGGTCGACTTCGAGAATGCCGGCTTCCGCGCCGTTCCGTCGGCGATCGTGCGCCGCTCGGCCTTCGTCGCGCCCAACGTGGTGCTGATGCCGTCCTTCGTCAATCTCGGAGCCTATGTCGGCGAAGGCACCATGGTCGACACCTGGGCCACGGTGGGCTCCTGCGCCCAGATCGGCAGGAACGTGCACCTTTCCGGCGGCGTGGGCATCGGCGGCGTGCTGGAGCCGCTGCAGGCCGGCCCGACCATCATCGAGGACAATTGCTTCATCGGCGCGCGCTCGGAGGTGGTGGAGGGCTGCATCGTGCGCGAAGGCGCGGTGCTGGGCATGGGCGTCTTCATCGGCAAGTCGACCAAGATCGTGGACCGGACCACCGGCGAGGTGTTCTACGGCGAGGTGCCGGCCAATTCGGTGGTGGTGGCGGGCACCATGCCCGGCAAGCCGCTGCCGAACGGCGAGCCCGGCCCCTCGCTCTACTGCGCCGTGATCGTCAAGCGCGTGGACGAGAAGACCCGCTCCAAGACTTCGATCAACGAACTGCTCAGGGACTGAGCGCCGGCAGGCGCGCGGCACGAGGGACGAAAAGCGGTGGACAGAAAGTCGCAACTCGTATGGCTGTTCTTCAGGACATCGGGGCGGCTGAGCCGCGCCGCCTATTTCCTGGGCGGGCTGCTGGTCGCGCTGGTGCAGGCGTTCCCGCTCTACCGCTTCACCCTGGTGGCGGAGGGCACCCCCGAAAGCCAGATGTGGGCCGCGGCCTTCTTCCTGGCCTTCCTGGCCTCGCTCTGGTCCAACATCGTTCTGGCGGTCAAGCGCCTGCACGATCTGGGCAAGCCGGGGCCGATGGCTCTGGTGCTGTTCGTCCCGGTGATATCGATCGTCGCCTTCCTGGTGCTGTGCCTGTTTCCGGGACAGCCCGGCCCGAACCGCTACGGCGCGCGAACCAACGCGCCGGCCTGATCCTTGCGGCCCCTGCGGCTGGCCCAAGCCGCCCCGCGTGACAGGCCGTGCGCTTTCGACTATCGCTTCGGCATGACCCTGCCCACCGATCCCGCCGAAAACCTCGCCGCCCTGATCCGCTGCCCTTCGGTGACGCCCGCCGAGGGCGGCGCGCTGTCGGCGCTGGCGGCCATGCTGGAGCCGCTGGGCTTTACCGTGGAGCGGCCGGTCTTTTCCGAAGAGGGCACGCCCGACATCGAAAACCTCTACGCCCGGCGCTCCGGCAACGGGCCGCACCTGATGTTCGCCGGACACACCGACGTGGTGCCGGTGGGCGACGAAGCCGCCTGGACGCATCCGCCCTTTTCGGCGGCGGTGGCCAACGGCGAGATGTACGGCCGCGGCGCCGTGGACATGAAGGGCGGCATCGCCTGCTTCGTGGCCGCCCTGGCGCGCCATGTCGAGACCGGCGGCGGCCCCAAGGGCTCGGTCTCGCTGCTGATCACCGGCGACGAGGAAGGACCGGCCGTCAACGGCACGGTCAAGCTGCTGGAATGGGCGGCTGCCCGGGGCGAGGCATGGGACGCCGCGATCGTCGGCGAACCGACCAATCCCGACCGCCTGGGCGACATGATCAAGATCGGCCGGCGCGGCTCAATGTCGGGCCTCGTCACCGTCAACGGCAGGCAGGGGCACGCGGCCTATCCGCACCTGGCCGACAATCCGGTGCGCGGCGTGATGGTGTTGGTGGACGCGCTGCTCCACCCCGCCTTCGACGAAGGCACGAAGGATTTCCAGCCGACCAATCTGGAGGTCACCTCCATCGATGTCGGAAACCCGGCCACCAACGTCATCCCGGCCAGGGCGACGGCGGCCTTCAATATCCGCTTCAACGACACATGGACGGCCGAGAGCCTTCAGGCCGAGATCCACAACCGGCTCGACGCCGCCGCCCGGCGCAGGAAATACCGCGACGGCCGCCGCGAGCCGGTCGACTTCGAGCTTGCCTGGCGCGATCGGCCGAGCCATGTCTTCCTGACCCGCGACGACAAGCTGATCGAGGCGCTGAGCGGGTCGGTCGAGGCGGTGACCGGCCGCCGGCCCGCCCTTTCCACCTCGGGCGGCACGTCGGACGCGCGCTTCATCAAGGACCATTGTTCGGTGGTCGAGTTCGGACTGGTCGGCAAGACCATGCATATGGTGGACGAACGCGTCGCACTGGCCGACCTGGAGACGCTGACCCAAATCTATCTTCGCTTCATCGAGGACTGGTTCGGATAGTCCATGCTCACGGCCGAAGAAACCCAAGCCTCGCTGACCGGTGCCTGGCGGCTGATGCTCGGCAAGGCCGACGGGCTGCGGCTGCTGGACCTTTCGGCCGACGGCTTCTGGAATTCCTTCTTCGCCATCGCGGTGGCCGCGCCTGCGCTGGTCGTCGGCTGGGTCGGCATCGCCAACGAGATCGGCGACCCCGATGCGGTTTCGGGCCGCTTCGGCCTGGTGCTGCGGCTGGCGGCTGTGGACCTCGGCTCCTGGGTGCTGCCGCTGGTGGCGCTGGCGCTGGTGGCGCCGCGCGTCGGCCTGGGCGGCCGCTTAGTGCATTATGTGGTGGCCTCCAACTGGGCGTCGGCCATCATCGCCTGGCTGATGCTGCCGGCCGCACTGGTGCGGCTCTTCGCTCCGGCCGGGGACCAGGTGTCCGCCGCCGTCTCGCTGCTGTTGTTCCTCGTCTCCATGGTGCTGACCTGGCGCATGACCAACGCCGTCATCGCGCGCGGGCCCGCCATGGGCTCGGCGGTCTTCACCGGCATGTTCGTGGCCTCGCTGGTGGCGCTGTTCGGCCTGCAGGCGCTGCTGGGCGTGACCGTTCCCGAATGACCGTTCAGCCGCCGTCCGGATAATCGACACCGACGAGGAAAAGCCCGTCAGGCGGCGCCACCTGGCCGCAGGCGGCGCGGTCCCTGGCATCCAGCGCCGCCTTCAGGTCGGCGGAGGTCCAGGCGTGCTCGCCCACGCGCTTGAGCGAACCCACCATCGAGCGCACCTGGTTGTGCAGGAAGGAGCGCGCCCAGGCGCGAATCTCGATGACGTCGCCCGTGCGGGCGACATCCAGCCGGTCCAGCGTGCGCAGAGGGCTGTTGGCCTGGCACTGGGCGGAGCGGAAGGTGGTGAAGTCGTGCTTGCCCAACAGCACCTTCGCCGCCTCGTGCATGGCCCCGGCGTCCAGGCTTTTCGGCACCCACCACACCTTGCCCTTCTCCAGCGCCGGCGGCGCGCGCCGGTTGGCGATGCGGTAGAGATAGTGGCGCCCGAGCGCCGAGAAGCGGGCGTCGAAATCGGCGGCCGCGCGCGATGCCTTCAGGATCGCGACACGATCGCCTGCCTGCTGGAGATGCGCATTGAGGGCGTCGCGCACCGTGTCCGGCGGCCAGTCCTTCGACAGGTCGATATGCGCCGTTTGCGCGGTGGCATGGACGCCGGCATCGGTGCGGCCGGCGCCGTGCAGGGCCACGCGGTCGCCGCAGAACTTTTCGACGGCCCGCTCGATCGCCTCCTGAACCGAAAGCCGGTCGGCCTGCCGCTGCCATCCGGCATAGGCGCCGCCGTCATATTCGATGTCGAGCCGAAAGCGCGGCATTGTCCGGACCGCTCCGGATCAGGCGGCGAGTTCGGAGAAGGCCGGCGCATAGACCAGCCCGCCCGTGGCGGGAGCCTCGCCCCAGGCCAGCGCCTGCAGCGCCTCGCCCTGATATTCGCTCTCGAAACCGGCGGCACGTTCGCGGCTGTAGCCGAAGCGGCCGTAATAGGCCGGATCGCCCAGCACGACGGAAAGCCGCTCGCCGGCGTTCTTCAGCCGGATGTGGGCCTCGCGCACCAGCGCGCCGCCGATGCCGGTGCCGTGGAAGGAAGGGGCGACGGCCAGCGGGGCCAGCGCCACGGCGGGAAAATCCTCCCCGCCCTGACGCACATGGAGGCGCGAGAACAGGACGTGGCCGACCACCTGGCCCTCTTCCACGGCCACCAGTTCGACCACGGCCTCGCCGCCCGCGACCAGCGCGTCGACCAGGCCGGCCTCCGCCTGCTGGCCGAATGCGTGTTCCTCGACGAGGCGGATCGCCTCGCGGTCGCGCGGCGTGGCCGCGCGGATCGACATCATGCTCATGACAGCATCGTTCCTTTTTCGATCTTGGCTCCGCGCAGGAAATCCTGCGCGGCGGCGGGACGCGCGCCCGCCCGTTGCACTTCGACCAGCCGGACCGCACCCTTGCCGCAGGCGACGGTCAACCGGTCGTCCAGGAGCCCTCCCGGTGCGCCCGCGCCCTCGGCAAGGGTCGAGCGCAACAGCTTCAATCTTTCGGCGCGCCCGGAAACGGGCGCTTCGCACCAGGCACCCGGAAAGGGCGACAGGCCGCGGATGAGGTTGTGCACCTGCGCGGCCGGGCGGCTCCAGTCTACGCGCGCCTCCGACTTGGCGATCTTGGCCGCATAGGTGGCGCCTTCGGCCGGCTGCGGCACGAAGGACAGGGTGCCGGCCTCCAAGCCGGCCAGCGCCTCTGCCATCAGCGACGCGCACATCGCCATCAGCCGGTCGTGCAGGTCGCCGGAGGTCATGTCGGCATCGATCGCAATCTTTTCAACCAGCGCCACGGGGCCGGTGTCCAGCCCTTCGTCCATCTTCATCACCATCATGCCGGTTTCGGCGTCGCCGGCCATGATCGCGCGCTGGATGGGCGCGGCACCGCGCCAGCGCGGCAAAAGCGAGGCGTGGCCGTTGAGGCAGCCGAGCCGCGGCGCCTGCAGAACCGGCCTCGGCAGGATCAGCCCATAGGCGACGACGACCGCGACATCGGCGCCGAGCGCGCGAAAGGCCTGCTGCTCGGCCTCATCCTTCAGCGACAGCGGCGCACGCACCGGAACGCCCAGGCGCTCGGCCTCGCGCTGCACCGGAGAGGGGGTGAGCTCCAGCCCCCGCCGCCCGCCGGCGCGCGGCGGCTGGGTGTAGACGGCGGCGATCTCGTGGCCCGCTTCCGCCAGCGCGCGAAGCGTCGGCACGGAGAAATCCGGCGTACCCATGAAGACGACGCGAAGCGGCATGTTATCCGTGGCCCGGCTTTTTTCGACCCGGTCTTGTAGGGCGCTCAGCCCCGAGCTTCAAACGGATTCACCAGTTTCATCCCCAACCAGTCGAAATCGCGCATGTATCCAGGACGATCATTCAAGGTCCGGCAGGGGCCGACCGAAGTCCGATTTCCGTTCCTGTTCGATCGCGCGATGGGCGGCCCGCCGGGCCTAGCCGACCAGCCGGCTGGGGGCCGCGCGGTCCTTGGCCAGCTTCCTGAATTTCTTCATCACCATGTCGCGCTTGAGCTTGGAGATGTAGTCGATGAACAGCACGCCGTTGAGGTGGTCGATCTCGTGCTGCAGGCAGGTGGCCATCAGCCCTTCGGCCATGATCTCCTGCTGCCTGCCGTCGCGGTCGAGATATTGCACCCGCACCGAAGCGGGGCGCTCGACCTCGGCGTAGTAGTCGGGGATGGACAGGCAGCCTTCCTCGTAGACCGAACGCTGCTCGGCGCTCTCCAGCACTTGCGGGTTGATGAAGACGTGGGGCGCGGGCGGCTCGCCTTCCTTGGCCAGGTCGATCACCAGAAGCCGCAGCGGCTCGCCGATCTGGATGGCCGCCAGCCCGATGCCCGGCGCCTCATACATGGTTTCCAGCATGTCGTCGGCCAGCTTGCGCAAGGCGTCGTCGACGCGCTCCACCGGCTTGGAAACCTGGCGCAGGACGGGATCGGGAAGGATGACGAGCGGCTTGATGGACATATCGCCTCACCTAAGGCTTTGCCGCAAAAGCGTCAACGGCCGAGTGTGCCGCCTGTTCCCGTTTTGATCTGTCCGGGCGGCCCGAATCATCTATGGTGAGGCCATGAACGACGCAAGCAGCCTCCTGTCCGAACCCCTCCTGCGCCTCGGCGCCAGCGCCTTCACGCTCGGCCAGGTGCTGCTTGCGGCCGGCACGCTCGCGCTCGTCTTGCTGGTCGGGCTGGGCTGGGCGCTGTGGCGCTCGGCGCGTGCCCGCACCGCGGCCGCCGAGGAAGCGGCCGAGCGCACCCGCACGGCGGAAGAGCGCATGGCCGGCATCCTGCAGGCGCAGGCCGAGATGAAAGGCTCCATGGGCGCGCTCGCCGACGTGTTCGGCGCGCGCCAGGCGGAGCTGACGCAATCGCTCGGCCAGCGGCTCGACGCCATGACCGGACGCATCGGCCAGTCGATGAGCGAGCAGGCGCGCTCCACGCATGACAGCCTGGCCAAGCTGCAGGAACGGCTCGCCGTCATCGACACGGCGCAGGGCAACATCCAGTCGCTGGCCGGGCAGGTGGTGCAATTGCAGGCGATCCTGTCCAACAAGCAGACGCGCGGCGCCTTCGGCCAGTCGCGCATGGAGGCGATCGTCGCCGACGGCCTGCCGATGAGCGCCTACGAGTTCCAGGCGACGCTGTCGAATGGCAGCCGGCCCGACTGCATCGTCAAGATGCCGAACGGCGCGCCGGCGCTCGCCATCGACGCCAAGTTCCCGCTGGAGGCCTGGAACGCGATCCGTGCCGCCGAGAGCCCGGACCTGCAGAAGGTGGCCTCGCAGGCTTTCCGCCGCGATATCGAGGTGCATATCCGCGACATCTCCGAAAAATACCTTCTCCAGGGCGAGACGCAGGACACCGCCTTCATGTTCGTGCCGTCGGAATCGGTCTTTGCCGAGATCCACGAGAATTTCGAGGCGCTGGTGCAGCGCGCCCATCGCGCCCGCGTGGTCATCGTGTCGCCCTCGCTGCTGATGCTGTCGATCCAGGTGGTGCAGGCGATCCTGAAGGATGCGCGCATGCGCGAGCAGGCGCATCTCATCCAGGGCGAGGTGGTGCGGCTGATGGAGGATGTCGGCCGCCTCGACGAGCGCGTGCGCAAGCTGCAGACGCATTTCGGCCAGGCCGCCAAGGACATAGACGACATCCTGGTGTCCTCCTCCAAGGTGACCAAGCGCGGCCAGAAGATCGAGGCGCTGGAGTTCGTCGAACGCACGCCGGACGAACAGGACGGACAGGGCGAGGCCCCGGCGCGCGCAGGCGGCCGGCGCACCGCCGATTCCCGGACCGGGCAGTTGCGCCTGCGGGTGGTGGACGAGGAAGGCTGACGCGGCGCGCGGCCTATGGGCGGGAGGACCGGCGGCCTCAGCCCCTCAGCTCGCGCCGCAGGATCTTGCCCACCGGGGTCTTCGGCAATTCCTCGCGGAACTCGATATATTTCGGACGCTTGTAGCCGGTGAGGTTCTCGCGGCAATAGGCGACGAGCTGCTCCGCAGTCAGCGCCGGGTCCTTGCGGACCACGAACAGCTTGGGCACCTCGCCCGAATGCTCGTCGGGCACGCCGATGGCGGCCACCTCCAGCACCCCGGGATGGCGCGCCACCACCTCCTCCAGCTCGTTGGGATAGACGTTGAAGCCGGAAACCAGGATCATGTCCTTCTTGCGGTCGACGATCCTGGTGTAGCCGCGCTCGTCCATGAAGCCCATGTCGCCGGAGCGGAAATAGCCGTCCTTCGTCATCACCTTCCCGGTTTCGTCGGGCCGGTTCCAATAGCCTTCCATCACCTGCGGGCCGCGTATGCAGATCTCGCCGACCTCGCCCAGCGGCAGATCGCCGCCGTCCTCGTCGCGGATGGCGATCTCGGTGGAGGGGATGGGCAGGCCGATGGTGCCGGTGAAGTCGGGCGACGAGCATTTGTTGGCGGTGGCCACCGGCGAGGTCTCCGAAAGGCCGTAGCCTTCGGTGATGTGGTTTCCGGTCAGCGCCTTCCAGCGCTCGGCGACGGCTTTCTGCACCGCCATGCCGCCGCCCAGCGTCAGCCGCAGCGGCGAGAAGTCCAGGCGCCGGAACTCCTCGTTGTTGGCCAGCGCGTTGAACAGCGTGTTGAGCCCCGGGAAGATGTGGAAGGGCTGCTTGGCCAGTTCCTTCACGAAGCCGGGAATGTCGCGCGGATTGGGGATGAGCACGTTCATGGCGCCCTGCTGCATGCCCATCAGCGCATTCACCGTCAGCGCGAAGATGTGGTAGAGCGGCAGCGCGCAGACATAGGTGAGACGGTCGGGCTTGGGCCTGACCGTGTAGGCATCCTCCACCCACAGCGCGAGCTGGGCGACATTGGCCAGCACATTGCGGTGAAGCAGCGTGGCCCCCTTGGACACCCCGGTGGTGCCGCCCGTATATTGCAGGAAGGCGACGTCGGTCGGCATGATCTCGGCCGGCTTGAGATGGCGGGCCGCGCCCTGCCGCAACGCGGTGGAAAAGCGCACATGCCCGGGCAGCGACCAGGCGGGAACCAGCTTCTTCACCCGCCGGACCACGAAGTTGACGAGCACGCCCTTCAGGCCGCCCAGCATCTCGCCCATCGAGGCCACCACGACATGCCTGACAGGGGTGCGGGCGATCACCGCCTGCAGGGTGTTGGCGAAATTCTCCAGGATGACGATGGCCTCGGCGCCGGAATCCTTGAGCTGATGCTCCAGTTCACGCGGCGTGTAGAGCGGGTTGACGTTGACCACCACATAGCCGGCCCGCAGCACCGCCATCATCGCCACCGGATATTGCAGCACGTTCGGCATCATCAGCGCCACGCGCGCGCCCTGCTTGAGCCCGCGCGACTGCAGGAACGCGCCGAAGGCGGCCGACAGGCGCTCGACCTCGGCATAGGTCAGCACCTTGTCCATGCAGGTGAAGGCGGGACGGGCCGCATATTGCCGGCACGCGGTCTCGAGCAATTCGCCGATCGATCCGGCCGGCAACGCGCCGATCTCAGGCGGCATGCCCTCGGGGTAGCTGGCCAGCCACGGCTTGGCCGGCTCGACGCCGGCCAGGACCGCCTCGGCCTTCGGCAGGGATTTCGGAGCTGCCCGCTTCCCGGCAGCCGCCGCCTTGACGCCGCCGGCACCAGCCTTCGCGGCCTTCCTGGCCGCCGGGCCCGTCGCTTTCGTCGCCTTCGCCACCTGATTCTCCCACACGACCTCCGGCGCGGCCCGCCGGCCCGCTAACTATTGCGACTATTCGCGGCCATGCAAGCCTCGCCGGGCCCGCCGGCTGCGCCCCGGCATCGGGCCGCTGCGGATCGCGCGGGGCGGCACGAAGCGCCGCCTTGTGTCGGCCAGGGGCGAACCGGACATCAACACGCGCGAAACGGCCGCGGCCACGCCACATTATTTCTCGCAACCGGCCCCGGGCGAAATCTTCCTCCCCGTTTGCCGGTTGCGTAAGCAGGGAGTTCCAAAGGCCGGAAAACGATGCTTATATGCGCGCTCCACGAGCCTGATAGAGGGGCTTGGAAGAACATCAGGGAGTGCTCAATGAAAACAAAATTGGCTTTTGCGGCCGCCTTGCTGGCCGCAACCGTCATGGGCGGGATGGCGCAGGCAAAGCAGTTGGTCTACTGCTCCGAAGCTTCGCCCGCCGGCTTCGATCCGTCACCGTGGAGCGGCGGCAACGACTTCGACGCGTCCTCGCGCACCATCTATTCGCGCCTGGTCGAGTTCGAGCACGGCAAGACCACCATCATGCCCGGGCTCGCCGAGAGCTGGACGGTTTCCGACGACGGCCTGGAATACACTTTCAAGCTGCGCCCCGGCGTCAAGTTCCAGACCACAGACTATTTCACGCCGAGCCGCGACCTCAACGCCGACGACGTGATCTTCTCCTTCGAGCGCCAGTGGAAGAAGGACAGCCCCTGGTACGACTACCTGCCGGGCACCGGCTGGGAGTATTTCACCGGCATGGGCTTCCCGGAGCTGCTCAAGGAGATCGTCAAGGTCGACGACCTGACGGTGAAGTTCGTGCTCAACAAGCCTGAGGTGGCTTTCCTGCCCGACCTCGGCATGGACTTCGCCTCGATCGTGTCGAAGGAATATGCCGACCAGCTCGAAAAGGCCGGCACGCTGCAGCAGTTCACCCAGAAGCCGATCGGCACCGGTCCCTTCCAGTTCGTGGACTACCAGGTCGACGCCGTCATCCGCTACGAGGCCTGGGACGGCTATTTCGGCGGCCGCCAGAAGATCGACGACCTGATCTTCGCCATCACGCCCGATCCGGCCGTGCGCGCGCAGAAGCTGAAGGCCGGCGAATGCGACATCATGTCCTATCCGGCACCCGCCGACATCGCAGGCCTGCAGGCCGACGCGAACCTCAAGGTCGACGAGCAGGAAGGCCTGAACATCGGCTACATGGCCTACAACACCACCGTGGCGCCCTTCGACAAGGTCGAGGTGCGCAAGGCGCTGAACATGGCGGTCAACAAGCAGGCCATCATCGACGCCGTCTACCAGGGTGCCGGCCAGGTGGCGGTGAACCCGATCCCGCCGACCATGTGGTCCTACAACACGGACATCAAGGACGATCCGTACGATCCGGAAGCGGCCAAGAAGATGCTCGAGGAAGCCGGCGTCAAGGATCTTTCCATGAAGATCTGGGCCATGCCGGTCAGCCGTCCGTACAACCCGAACGCGCAGCGCGTGGCCGAACTCATCCAGGCCGACTACGCCAAGGTGGGCGTGAAGGCCGAGATCGTCAGCTACGAATGGACCGAGTATCGCGAGCGCGGCAAGGCCAAGGACCGCGACGGCGCCTTCCAGCTCGGCTGGACCGGCGACAACGGCGACCCGGACAACTTCCTGTTCCTGCTCGGCTGCTCGGCCATCGGCCAGTCCAACTACGCGATCTGGTGCAACCAGGAGTTCGAGGACCTGCTTCAGAAAGGCAAGGCCACCACGGACGTCGCCGAGCGCACCAAGATCTACGAGGAAGCGCAGGTCGTGTTCAAGCGTGAGGCCCCGTGGCTGACCATCGCCCATTCCAAGGTGTTCATGCCCATGAACAAGAAGGTCGAGGGCTTCGCCATGGATCCGCTCGGCATCCATCGCTTCGACGGCGTCGACGTCGCCGAATGACGCCTCGCACCTAGAAAGGAACGGCGGCGCTGAACCATCGGCGCCGCCGTTTGTCTCCAATGTTCCGATATCTGCTGCACAAGCTCGCTCTCATCGTGCCGACGGTGTTCGGCATCTCGCTGGCCGCCTTCGCCTTCGTGCGGCTGCTGCCGGGTGACCCCATCCTGGCACTGGCCGGAGAGCGCGGCGTCAGCCCCGAGCGCTACGCCGAGCTCATCCACCAGTTCGGCTACGACCGGCCCTATGTGGTGCAGTATCTGGAATATATAAGGCAGGTGCTGACGGGCGACTTCGGCATCTCCATCGCCACCAAGCGGCCGGTGCTGGGCGAGTTCCAGGCGCTGTTTCCGGCCACGCTGGAACTGGCGACGGTCGCCCTCATTATCGCCATTCTCGTCGGCATCCCGGCCGGCATCTTCGCCGCCGTCAAGCGCGGCTCGTGGTTCGACCAGGCCACGATGGGCGTTGCGCTGACCGGCTATTCCATGCCGATCTTCTGGTGGGGGCTTCTGCTCATCATCTTCTTTTCCGGCTATCTCGGCTGGACGCCGGTTTCGGGCCGCATCGGCCTGCAATATTTCTTCAAGCCGACCACCGGCTTCATGCTGATCGACAGCCTGATCTCCGGCCGGGCGGGTGCCTTCAGGTCGGCGCTGAGCCATCTCATCCTGCCGTCCATCGTGCTGGCCACCATTCCGCTGGCCGTCATAGCGCGCCAGACGCGCTCGGCCATGCTGGAGGTGCTGGGCGAGGACTATGTGCGCACCGCCCGCGCCAAGGGCCTCAGCCCACGCCGCGTCATCGGCCTGCATGCCTTCCGCAACGCGCTGATCCCGGTTGTGACCACGATCGGCCTGCAGGTCGGCACGCTGATGGCAGGCGCGATCCTGACCGAGACGATCTTTTCCTGGCCCGGCATCGGCAAATGGATGATCGATGCCATCGGCAAGCGCGACTATGTCGTCGTGCAAAGCGGCCTGCTGATCATCGCGCTGATCGTGATGGCCGTGAACCTGGTCGTCGACGTGCTCTATGCCGTCATCAATCCGCGCATCAGGGTGCAGTGAGATGACCGACCAGTCCGCAGGCGAAAACACTTCCGTCGCCGTGCCCACCGGGCCGAGCCAGCAACGCGCGCTGGCCGAGTTCTGGCACTATTATTCGATGAACACCGGCGCCGTCATCGGCCTGGTGGTGTTCGCGGCCCTGGTGCTGATGGCCGTCTTCGCGCCGCTGATCGCGCCGTTCCCGCCCGACGAGCAGTTCCGCGAATTCCTGCTGACCCCGCCCGCCTGGCAGGAAGGCGGCAAGTCGATGTTCCTCCTCGGCACCGACGCGGTCGGCCGCGACATCCTCTCGCGGCTGATCCACGGCGCCCGCTATTCGCTGTTCATCGGCCTCGTGGTGGTGGTGTTCGCGCTCGTCAGCGGCATCGTGCTCGGCGTGCTGGCCGGCTATTTCCGCGGCTGGGTGGACACGCTCATCATGCGCGTCATGGACATCATCCTGTCCTTCCCCTCGCTGCTCCTGGCCCTGGTGCTGGTGGCGATCCTCGGACCCGGCCTGTTCAACGCCATGCTGGCGATCGCCATCGTGCTGCAGCCGCATTTCGCGCGCCTGACGCGCGCGGCGGTGATGGCGGAGAAGAACCGCGAATATGTCGTCTCGGCCAAGGTGGCCGGCGCCAGCCATCTCAGGCTGATGCTGGTGACCATCCTGCCGAACTGCGTGGCGCCGCTGATCGTGCAGGCCACGCTTTCGTTCTCCAACGCCATCCTGGAGGCGGCGGCCCTCGGCTTCCTGGGCATGGGCGCACAGCCGCCCACGCCGGAATGGGGCACCATGCTGGCCAGCGCGCGCGAGTTCATCCTGCGGGCACCTTGGGTGGTGACCTTCCCCGGCCTTGCCATCCTCATCACCGTGCTGGCCATCAACCTGATCGGCGACGGCCTGCGCGACGCGCTCGATCCCAAGCTGAAGAGGTCGTGAGCGATGCCCGCTTCAGCGCACCTCTATCTTGACGACGTCGCGCACGCTGCGTGCGCCGCGCCTGTCGCCCGGCACGATCAGCCGCAGCCCCGCCAGCGGCTTGCCGTCGGCCGCAGTGGCGATCATCATGGCGCGGCTGCCGAAATCCGGCGCGATCTCGCCCACCGAAAAGACGATGCGGTAGCCGTCGCGCCCCGTGACGGAGAAGATCTGCCGCAATTCGTCATGGTGGCCGCCGGTGGCGAGCGCATGGTTCGCCTCCAGCACGTCCCACAGCAGCACGCCCCTGTAGCGCGCACGGGACAGACCCTGCGAGGTCTGGAAGGCGACCTCCTGCTCGATCGCCGGCAGGCGGGCCAGGTCGCGCGCCGTCAGCCTGATCGGCGCGCCGCCCGGCACGGCAAGCTCGATTGCCCGACCGTCCGTGGCCTGGATGCCGGGAGCCTGGACGGCAGGGGCGGCCTCCTGCGCGCCTGCCCTTCCGGATGGAACGGCGAGAAGCGCCATGGCTGCGAGAACGACGACGAGCCGCATGACCGATACCTTCGCTGCACGGATTTCCGCTATGTCTGGCCGGATATTACGGCGCGGGACCGCCAGGCGCAATCGCGCCTGCCCGCACCGACCCGCATGAGCCGCACAACCGACTGCAAAGGGGAGCGCGCCCATGCCCCTGCTTGACATCAGGAATCTCACCGTCTCCTTCGACACCTCGACCGGGCCGTTCATGGCGGTCAGGGGCATCGATCTGGCCATCGAGCCGCGCGAGGTGCTGGCGATCGTGGGCGAATCGGGCTCGGGCAAGTCCGTGTCGATGCTGGCGGTGATGGGCCTGCTGCCGGCCTCGGCCACGGTCAAGGCCGACCGCATGGCCTTCAACGGCATCGACCTCCTCGGCCTCGATCCGGTGCAGCGCCGCAGGATCGTGGGCAAGGACATCTCCATGATCTTCCAGGAGCCGATCGCCAGCCTGAACCCGTGCTTCACGGTGGGCTTCCAGATCGAGGAGGTGCTGCGCGTGCATATGGGCATGGACCGCGCCCGGCGCCGCGCCCGCGCCATCGAGCTGCTTTCGCTGGTGGGCATTCCCGAGCCGCAGGAGCGCCTCGGCTCCTTCCCGCACCAGATGTCGGGCGGCCAGTGCCAGCGCGTGATGATCGCCATCGCGATCGCCTGCAACCCGAAGCTCTTGATCGCCGACGAGCCGACCACCGCGCTCGACGTCACCATACAAAAGCAGATCCTCGACCTGTTGATGCAGTTGCAGGCCGAGCACGGCATGGGGCTGATCATGATCACCCACAATATGGGCGTGGTGGCCGAGACGGCCGACCGCGTGATCGTGCAGTACAAGGGCCGCAAGATGGAGGAGGCCGACGTGCTTTCCCTGTTCGAGAACCCGAAGAGCAACTACACGCGCGCCCTGCTCTCGGCGCTGCCGGACAATGCCGTGGGCGACCGGCTGCCGACCATTTCCGACATGATGTTCGAGCCCGCCCCGGAGGCTGCGCGATGAGCCCGGTCGTCGAAGGAAGAGACATCAGGCGCGACTATCATGTCAGCGGCGGGATGTTCCGCCCGGCCCGCACGGTGCACGCGGTCAAGGGCGTGTCGTTCTCGGTGGAGAAGGGCAAGACGCTCGCCATCGTGGGGGAATCGGGCTGCGGCAAGTCCACGCTGGCGCGCATCATCACCCTGATCGACGCGCCGACCGCCGGCGAGTTGCTGATCGACGGCAACAAGGTCGACATCGCCCGCCACGGCCTGTCGCACGAGATGCGGCGCAAGGTGCAGATCGTGTTCCAGAACCCCTACGGCTCGCTCAACCCGCGCCAGAAGATCGGCGACATACTGGGCGAGCCGCTGAAGATCAACACCGACAAGCCGGCCGCGGAACGCCGCGAGCTGGCCATGCGCATGCTGACCAAGGTGGGGCTGGGGCCGGAGCACTACAACCGCTATCCGCACATGTTCTCCGGCGGCCAGCGCCAGCGCATCGCCATCGCGCGGGCCCTGATGCTGAACCCGAGCCTGCTGGTGCTGGACGAGCCGGTGTCGGCGCTCGACCTTTCGGTGCAGGCGCAGGTGCTGAACCTGCTGGCCGACCTGCAGGACGAGTTCCAGCTCACCTACATCTTCATCAGCCACGACCTTTCGGTGGTGCGCTACATCGCCGACGACGTGATGGTGATGTATTTCGGCGAGGCCGTGGAATACGGCGCGCGCGACGAGGTCTTCTCCGACCCCAAGCACAGCTACACCAGGACGCTGTTCGCCGCCACGCCGCGCGCCGACGTGGACAGCATCCGCGCCCGCCTCGCCGCCAAGCACGCCGCCTGAGCGGGCACGGCGCCGGCACGACACCGGAGGCGTCTGCTCTCCGGCGAAAGGCGACCGCATATGCGGGTGTCTCATCCTATGAAGATACCCCCACCCCTGCCCCCTCCCCACAAGGGGGAGGGGATACGGAACCGCCGCGTTTTTCGAGCGGAAATACTTCGCGACAGGGCGATACCCCGCGCCGGGAGTCCCCCCTCCCCCTTGTAGGGAGGGGTCAGGGGCGGGGTGCCGTCTGCCGAACTAATAGACAGTCGCCCTGCCCAAGCAGGGAGGGGGTCGCCGCCCGGCCCCTGCCCAGTTCGAGGCTGCCGGCGCTCAGGCCGCCTGCGCCAGCCGCTCCGGGCCCATCCGATAGGAGATCGCTTCGGCGAGGTGGACGCGGCCGACGGTCTCGCTGGCGTCGAGGTCGGCCAGCGTGCGCGCCACCTTGAGCACGCGGTGATAGGCGCGGGCGGAAAAGCCGAGCTTCTCGCTGGCGTCGCGCAGCAGCGCCTGGCCGGCGGCATCGGGCACGGCGACCTGCTCGATCTGCGCGGCCGAGCAGTGCGCGTTGGTGGCCAGGCCCGGTAACCCGAGGCTCTCGAAACGTTCGCGCTGGAAGGCGCGGGCGCGCGCCACGCGCTCGGCGACAATGGCGCTCGCCTCGGAGCGGCCGGGGCGGATGAGGTCGCTTGCCGAAACGGCCGGCACCTCGACGCGCAGGTCGATGCGGTCGAGCAGCGGTCCGGAGATGCGCGCCTGGTAGTCGGTGCGGCAGCGCTCGCCGCGCACGCAGCGCCAGCCCGGCTCGCCCGCCATGCCGCAGCGGCAGGGATTCATGGCGGCAACGAACTGGATGCGCGCCGGATAGGAGACGCGGTGGTTGGCGCGGGCGATCACGCACTCGCCTGTTTCCAGCGGCTGGCGCAGCGCGTCCAGCGCCTGCGGCGAGAATTCGGGAAACTCGTCGAGGAACAGCACGCCGTGATGGGCGAGCGAGACCTCGCCCGGCCGCGCGCGCAGGCCGCCGCCCACCAAGGCCGCCATCGAGGCCGAATGGTGCGGCGCGCGGAACGGCCGGCGGTCGCTCAGCCGACCTTCGGCCAGTTCGCCGGCGACGGAGGCGATCATCGACACTTCCAGCAACTCGCGCGGCGCCAGCGGCGGCAGGATCGACGGCAGGCGCTGCGCCAGCATCGACTTGCCGGAGCCCGGAGGCCCGGCCATCAACAGGTTATGGCCGCCGGCCGCCGCCACCTCCAACGCGCGGCGGGCGCTTTCCTGGCCCTTGATGTCGGCCAGGTCCGGCAGGTCGCATGCCGGGCGATGCGCGCCCGCCTCGGGCCGCGACAGGACCTGCGTGCCGCGGAAATGGTTGGCTATGGCGATCAGGCTGCGCGGCGCCAGAATGTCGATCCCGTTGCCGGCCCAGGCGGCCTCCGGCCCGCAGGCGTGCGGACATATCAGCCCCCTGCCCGCGGCATTGGCGCCGATGGCCGCCGGCAGTGCGCCCGCCACGGCCGCAATGGTGCCGTCGAGCGACAATTCGCCCAGCACGACATAGCCGGCCAGCGCGTCCGACGGCACCGCGCCAAGCGCCGCCATCAGCCCGAGCGCTATGGGCAGATCGTAGTGACTGCCTTCCTTGGGCAGATCGGCGGGAGCCAGGTTGACCGTGACCTTGCGCGCCGGCATCGACAGGCCCGAAGCATGGAGCGCGGCCTGCACCCGCTCCCGGCTCTCGGCCACCGCCTTGTCCGGCAGTCCGACGATGGACATGCCCACCTTGCCGGGCGCGACCATCACCTGCACGTTGACCGATACGGCCTCGATGCCCTGGAACGCGACCGTGCGCACCCGCGCGACCATGCTGCTTCCCCGCCCCTCGCGGGCGCTGCGCCCGCCGCGCCCCGCATCGTTCCCTCAGGGCGTCTTTTCCAAGACAAGCACGGTTTTCGGTTCAAATCAAGAACATTTCGGGAACGATTTCGCGCAGCGGCTGCGGGCGCGGTTGTGCCCGGTTGCGCGAAGAGAACGGGAACCGCCGAAGCCGCCCGAAGCCTCCGGGCTCGCTCCGACCGCCGGATCCTGGAGTATCCGTTTTGGTCAAGGAAGTTATGGGGCCCATTTGCGGTGGTCCCTGAGCAGTGCGTTTGCGAGGACGATCAGCTTTCGCATGATGGCGGTGATGGCGACCTTGGAGGCTTTGCCGGCGGCCTTGAGCCCATCGTAGTTTGCCTTGAGGTCTGGATTGAAGCGCGTGGCGACGAGGGCCGGCATGTAGAGGGCCTGGCGAACGTTGGCCCGACCGCCTCTGATGAAGGCGCGGCCTGTCCATTTTCCAGACTGGCGTGCGACCGGGGCGAGGCCAGCGAGCGATGCAGCCTGGGTGTTTTCGAGGGTGCCGAGTTCGGGCATGTCGATGATCAGCGCGAAGGCGGTGATGGCCGAGACGCCGGGGATCGATACAAGGATGTCGAAGCGGTTGGCTAGGTCAGGATCGGCCTTGATGAGCTTCATGATCTCGACTTCGATCGCGGCGAGCTGGCGCTCGATCTGCCTGAGTTGCTCGCCATTGTGACGCTTGAGGATGGGTAAGGTCAGGTTCTTTGCTCTGTTCTTCGCCGCCGTGCGGTTTTTCACCAGCGCCTCGCGGGCCATGGAGAGATCCTTGAGATCATTAAGGAGCGGGCCGCGCGTCGGTCGGGCCTCGAGGTCGAGCAACATCCCCATGCGCGCCAGCATGGCGGCGTCGAGCCGGTCGGTCTTGGCAAGCCGGCCGGTGGCCTCGGCGAAGCGCCTTGCCTGACGCGGATTGACCTTGACAAGGGCGAAGCCGCCATCCGCCAGCCTCCGCTCGAAGGCTCGGTGATAAGGACCGGTCGGTTCGTAGACGATGCGGGTGTCAGGCTGTGCCAGCCACGCCAGGAATGCTCTATGGCCGGCCTTGTCGTTGCCAAAGCGGCGGCTTTTGCCATCGCTCATGCGGTGGGCGTCGAGATGGTCTTTCGAGATGTTGACGCCGATGGTATCGTTCATCATCTTTCGCTTGTCCTGTGCTTGTCGTCCGCAGCCGAACTGCGGGTATCCGTTCAGGCCTCAAGAGAAAGACGAGGGCGATCACACTCTAGCTCGACCCGTCAACGGTCAGCATTTCAACGATCCGACCCTCGCCGCCGACGAGGGGCTGCTACCCCTCCCGGCGGTCCCTTCTTCGCCCGTTCGGCAGCAAAAGTCATAAGACAAGCATTTCCGCTTTTCTCCGAAAAGCGAAAACGCTCTATCCTGTTGTTTTTACGCAATTCCGGCCGGAAAACCGGTTCCCAGTTTTCCTGGAATTACTCCGGCGTCAAATTAACGCTTGGCCTCCACCGCGTCCCAGAACAGGGCGGCGATGTCGGCGCCGCCGAAGCGCTTCACCTCGCGCACGCCGGTGGGCGAGGTGACGTTGATCTCGGTCATCCAGTCGCCGATGACGTCGATGCCGACGAGGATGAAGCCGCGCTCGCGCAGCGAGGGGCCGATCGCCGCGCAGATCTCACGCTCGCGCGGCGTCAGCTCGGCCTTCTCGGCGCGGCCGCCTATATGCATGTTGGAGCGGGATTCGTGCTCGGCCGGCACGCGGTTGACGGCGCCCACCGGCTCGCCGTCGATCAGGATGATGCGCTTGTCGCCCTTGCGCACGTCCTTCAGGTAGCGCTGCACGATGAAGGGCTCGCGGAACATCTGCCCGAACAGTTCGAGCAGCGAGGCGAGGTTGCGGTCGGCCTCGTGCAGATGGAAGATGCCCGCCCCGCCATTGCCGTAGAGCGGCTTGACGATGATGTCGCCGTGCTGGCGGCGGAAGGCGGCCACTTCCTGCGGGTCCTTGGTGATCAGCGTCTCCGGCATCAGGCCGGAAAACTCGGTGACGAAGATCTTCTCCGGGCTGTTGCGCACCCAGGCGGGATCGTTGACCACCAGGGTCCCGGGGTGGATGCGTTCCAGTATGTGCGTGGTGGTGATGTAGTTCATGTCGAAGGGCGGGTCCTGGCGCAGCAGCACCACGTCCATTTCCGACAGATCGGTGCGCACCGGCTCGCCGAGCGAATAGTGGCTGCCCTCCTCGTCGCGCACCTGCATTTCCTCGATCCGGGCGAAGACCGTGCTGCCGAGCAGGGAAAGCCGGTCGGGCGTGTAGTGATAGAGCTTGTGGCCGCGGCGCTGCGCTTCCAGGCAAAGCGCGAAAGTGGTGTCGCCGGCGATCGACACGGTCGAGATATGGTCCATCTGGACGGCGATCTTGAGCGGCATGGCAGGTCTCCGAAGGAAGAGGGCTCGGTGGCAAGCATGTATCGTTTTCGGCACGCGGTGCCAATCGTTGCTTGCAAAGATCACAGGGGTGCGGGCCAGGCCGCATCATCCCTTTCTTAAGGCTTGCCGTGCAAGGGTGGGCAGATCCAGCAAGAGCCGGACGTTGCAACGTTGGGGATTGCGACCATGAATGCCGTCACCGCCACGCGCGCCGCCGACAGCGGGCAGCTCGAACTGACCATCCTGATGCCTTGCCTCAACGAAGCCGAGACGCTGGCCGCCTGCATCGGCAAGGCGCAGGGCTTCCTCCAGCGCGCCGGCATAGCCGGCGAGGTTCTCATCGCCGACAACGGCAGCACCGACGGCTCGCAGGAGATCGCGACCGGCATGGGCGCGCGCGTCGTACCGGTCGGGCAAAAGGGCTATGGCGCGGCCCTGCTGGGCGGCATAGCCGCCGCCAGGGGCCGTTTCGTCATCATGGGCGATGCCGACGACAGCTATGATTTCGGCGCGCTCGGCCCCTTTGTGGCGCGGCTGCGCGACGGGGCGGACCTTGTCATGGGCAACCGTTTCCAGGGCGGCATCGCGGCCGGCGCCATGCCGGTGCTGCATCGCTATCTCGGCAACCCGGTGCTGAGCTTCCTCGGCCGGCTGTTCTTCCGCATCGGCACGGGCGATTTCCACTGCGGCCTGCGCGGCTTCAACGCCGAGGCGATCCGCAGGCTGGACCTTCAAACCACGGGAATGGAGTTCGCCAGCGAAATGGTGGTGCGGGGTGCGCTGGCCGGCCTGCGCATCGAGGAGGTGCCGACCACGCTGAAGCCTGACGGCCGCAGCCGGCCGCCGCACCTGCGCACCTGGCGCGACGGCTGGCGGCACCTGAAATTCCTGCTCATGTACAATCCGCGCTGGCTGTTCTTCATTCCCGGCCTGGCGCTGACCGGGCTCGGCACGCTGTTTGCGGCGCTGCTGCTGTTCGGCCCGCTGGTGGTCGTCGACAACATCTCGCTCGACCTCAACACCTTCATGGCTGCCTGCTTCATGGTCGTGGCAGGCGTGCAGTTGCTGACCTTCGGGGCGATCTCGCGCAACTATGCTGCCATGACCGGAATCCTGCCCGGCAATGCACGCTCGGACTGGCTGGCCAGGACGATCAGCCCCGACCGGCTTGCGGCCAATGCGGCGATCTGCTTTGCGGGCGGCGTGCTGTTCTTCGGCTATGCCGTGGTGCGCTGGGCGCAGCTCGATTTCGGCCCGCTGGACGATTCCGAGATCGCGCGCATCGTGGTGCTGGGGCTCACGCTCATCATCATCGCCCTGCAGGCATTTTTCTCGGCGTTCCTGCTCGGGGTTCTGGAGATTCCGGTCAAGCGGCTCAAGGCAGGCCCGTCCCCGGAAACGCCTCGTGCCGGCGCATGAGGCGCCCGTTGCAGGAACTCGTCAAAAGCAGGATGTGCCGCTTCCTGATCGTAGGCGCGGGCGCGGCGCTGCTGCTGCTGGTGCTGAGCTATGCGCTGGTCAGCCTGGGCATGTCGCCGTTCACCGGCAGCGTCCTTGCCTATGCGGTCGCCTTCTGCTGCGCCTACACGGCCCAGCGCGGCTGGACGTTCGGCGGGGATCACGACCATGCGCGCGCCCTGCCGCGCTATTTCGTGCTCCAGGCCGGCTGCGCCGCCTTCTCGGGCCTGGTTTCCCATCTCGCGGTGACCCGCCTGGGCATGGCGCCGCTGCCCATGGCCGCGGCGACCACCATAGCCGCCAGCGCGGCAAGCTATGTGGTCTCGTCTGCCTGGGTGTTTCCCACGACGGGCCGCAAAGGCCAAGGCGCGGCGCTTTACCGTTTGTTGAAGCGGCCGTTCTAGCCTGCCGGCGAGGCCGAATCTGAGGACTGCGACATGACGGCGATTCCGGCCACCATGCCGGCAAAGGAAATACCTCGAAACACATGGCGCACCGACGTGCTCATGGCGCTCGCCGCCACGCTGGTGATGCTGGCGGTGAGCGGCATTTCCGGCTTTGCCAGCCTGAGCGACATGCGCGGCGACAATGACAGCCTGCTGCGGCTGGTGGAGGTGCGCGACCTCCTGGGCGGACAAGGCTGGTTCGACCTCCACCAATACAGGATGGGGCCCGAAGGGGGTCTGGTCATGCACTGGTCGCGGCTCGTCGACGCCCCGCAGGCCGCGATCGTGCTGGCCGTGCAGGCGTTCACCGGCAGCGCCGCGCTGGCCGAGACGGCGGCAAGGGTGCTGTGGCCGACGCTGCTCTACGGGCTGACCCTGTTCTTCCTGGTTCGCGCCGCGCGCCGCTTCGGCGGCGAAGCCGCGGTCCTGCCCGCAACGGTGATCTCGGCAGCGGCGCTGTTCTTCGTCGGCATTTTCGAGGCCGGGGCGCTCGACCATCACAATATCCAGCTCATGCTGACCGTGGCCGCCCTGTCGCTGCTGCTGGAGGCGCGCGAAAGCTGGCGGGCCGCCGCGCTGGCGGGCGCCTGCACGGCGCTGACGCTCGCCGTCGGTATGGAGACGGCGCCCTACGTCGCGGTCATCGGCCTTAGCGTGGCAACCCTTCTCGTGGTCGACGCGCAAGGCGAGCGGCGCATGGCGGCGGGCTTCGGCCTCGGCTTCGCCGGCATCGCCGCCGCGGCCTTCCTCGCCACCGTCCCGCCTTCCGCCTGGGGCACGGCCACCTGCGACGCCTTCTCGGCCGCGCAACTCATACCTGCCGCGATCGCAGGTATCGGCCTTGCGGCCGTCGCATCGCTGCCGGCCCTCCATGCCGGCCGCGCGCGGCTTCTGCTCTCGCTCGGCGGGCTGGGCCTTGCCCTGGCCGCGGCGGTCGTCGTGTTCTTCCCGCAATGCCTCGCTTCACCCTATGCGGGCGTCGATCCGCGGTTGCGCGGCCTGTGGCTCGACCATATCGCGGAGGCGCAGTCGCTGCCGCAGCTTCTCGCCAGCGACCTCACCACCGTGGTTGCGCGCTATGCCACGCCGCTGCTCGCCCTGGGGCTGATGGCGCGCCGGCTTCTGCAGGGAGGCTGGCGCCGGCAGGACAGCATCGTCGCCGCTCTTCTGGCCACGGCCTTCGCCGTCAGCGTCTGGCAGGTGCGCGGCTCGACCTTCTCCATTCCGCTGGCGGCGATCCCGCTGGCGGCCTGGGTGGGCGCCTGGCGCGGCCGGGTGGAGGCCGGCGCAGCGCGCGGCGCGACGCTAAAAATGCTTGCCGCATGGCTCGCTTCCATCAACCTGATCTGGAGCGGCGCGGCGGGTGCGGCCGGCTCCATGCTGGAAGCCCGGGACGCAGCGCAAGGCGCGGCCGAGCAGAGCTGCCAGCGCGCCGCCGATTTCGCCCTGCTGGCCGCCCAGCCCGACACCACGGTGCTGGCCGTCTCCAATCTGGGCTCGCCGATCCTGGCCTATACCGGCCACCGCGTGCTGGCCGGCCCCTATCACCGCAATGTGGAAGGCAATTTGCTCGTGCTCGACGCGCTGACCGGCCCGGCGGATGCAGCGCAGGAGCTGATACGAAACCACGGCATCGGGCTGGTGGCGCTTTGCCGCGGCAATGCGGAGACGTCGTTCCTGACGGGGCGGAGCCCGGACGGGCTGCTGGCCGGGCTGGTGCACGAAACGGTGCCGAACTGGCTGGAGCCGGTCGCCGGCACGGCCGGGCAACCCGTCGAACTCTATCGGGTGCGGCCAGCCGAATAGGGACGCCTGGACCAAAGCTACCGCATGGGGAGGATACCTTTCCTTAAAGGGTTTGCTGCGAGTGTCGCAAAAAATCCCGGGAAACAAGAACAAGGGACGGGGACAAAAGAATGAACATGCCGTTCGGCGTCGCATCGGCGGGCAGGGAAAGCACGGATCTGGCCTTCACGGACCCGCTTACCGGCCTGGGCAACCACCGGCGGTTCTTCGACAAGATCGACCGGCTCATCAGCGACCGCGCCGACGACCCGGCGCCTTTCGCCGTCGGCATTCTCGATCTCGACGGATTCAAGCCGATCAACGACCTGTTCGGCCACAAGGCCGGCGACGACATATTGGTGCAGGTGGCCATGCGCCTGCGCGCATCCATGGACAGCCATTCGACGGTCTGCCGCATCGGCGCCGACGAATTCGCCTTCCTCTACCCCATGGTGTTTTCCGAGGAGGCCGCGACCGAGAAGGCGCGCATGCTGATCGAGATCCTGTCGGCGCCCTATGACGTCGGCGAACGGACGGCCCGGCTGTCGGCCTCCACGGGCTGCTCGCTGTTCTATTCCGGCGACGAGACCACCGAGATCCTCGTCAACAAGGCGGAGACCGCGCTCTACCACGCCAAGCGTTCCGGGCGCGGCCGCGTCGTGGTCTACACGCGCGAGATGGAGGAGGCGGCCAAGCGCGTCACCCGCATCGAGCAGGCGCTGCGCCGCGCCGTCTCGGCCGGCGAGGTCGAACCGCATTTCCAGCCCATCGTCAACCTTTCCAGCCGCCGCACCATCGGCTTCGAGACGCTGGCGCGCTGGACCGACCGCGATCTGGGTCCCGTGTCGCCCGCCGTCTTCATCCCCATCGCGGAAGAACGCGGCATCATAGGCCCGCTGTCGCAACTGGTGCTGCGCAAGGCCACCGAGGCGGCGCGAAGCTGGCCGAAGGAGCTGTTCCTGTCCTTCAACCTGTCGCCGTCGCAGCTTGTCGACCAGAACACCGGCCTGCACATATTGGCGATCCTCGACCGCACGGGCTTCGACCCGCGCCGGCTGGAGATCGAGATCACCGAAACCGGCCTGATGACCGATCCGGCCTCGGCCGAGAAGATCGTCAACGACCTGCGCCGCGTCGGCATCCGCGTCTCGCTCGACGATTTCGGCACCGGCCAGTCGTCGCTGGGGCGGCTGCGCGAATTCCATTTCGACAAGCTCAAGATCGACCGCGCCTTCGTCTCCTCGATCCTCGATGACCGTCCTTCCGAGCACATCATCCGGGCGATCCTGGCCATGTGCGAGGGCCTCGGCATGGAAGTGGTGGCCGAAGGCATCGAGGAAGAGGCGCAGGCCGACCGCCTGATCGAGTTCGGCTGTGGCGGCGGCCAGGGCTTCCTGTTCGGCAAGCCGGCGGACGCCGACGCCACGCTGGGCTATCTGCGCGACGCCTTCCGCGGCGCGCGGCGGGCCGGAGCGCTCTGACCGGAACGCCCCGGCCGGAACGCCATGGCCGAAGCGCGCGGCCGGCCGCCCGCATCCTGCAATTTTGTCCGACATAAGCGGGAAAATCGGATTTGACGCTTGCCCGGCTGACCGGGCCGGCTAGACCATGATGCCGAAAAGTATGTTAGCGGTTTTCGGACGACATCATGGTCTAGCTAATTGATTTTGCCGCATGTATGCGACGCCAAGTGATTCCACTTGGCTGCAACATGCTCTAGGATGCGCCCGCCTCGAAACCGGAGTAGAACAGCCATGATGCCGACCGCACGCTTTGCCGACCTCGAAGGCGCCTCCGTACTCATCACCGGCGGCGGCTCCGGCATCGGCGCGGCGCTCACGGAAGGCTTCGCGCGGCAGGGCGCCAGGGTCGCCTTCATCGATTTCGCCGAAGAGCCGAGCCGCAAGCTGTGCGACACGATCGGCGAGGCGACCGGCAACCGGCCCCTGCATCTGATGGCGGACCTGCGCGACATTGCGGCATTGCGCGAGGCCGTGGCCAGCGCCGCCGCCGCGCATGGGCCGGTGACCGTGCTGATCAACAACGCCGCCCGCGACGACCGCCACGCGGCCGAAGAGGTGACGCCCGAAAGCTGGGACGCCAACCTGGACATCAATCTCCGCCCCCACTTCTTCACCATACAGGCGGTGGTGGACGGCATGCGCAAGGCCGGCGGCGGCGCAATCGTCAATTTCACCTCCACCTCCTTCATGCTCAACCTCGGCGACATGCCCGCCTACACCGCGGCCAAGGCCGGCGTCATCGGCCTGACCAAGGGCCTTGCCGGGCGCTACGGCAAGGACGGCATCCGCGTGAACGCGGTGGCGCCCGGCTGGGTCATCACCGAGCGCCAGCGGCAATTGTGGGTGACGGAGGAAAAGCTTGCCGCCCACGTCGCCCGGCAGGCGATCCCGCGCGTCATGGTGGCCGACGACATGGTCGGGCCCTGCCTGTTCCTCGCCTCCAATGCCTCGGCCATGCTGACGGCGCAGACCCTGATCGTCGACGGAGGGTTCCTGTGACCGTGATGCCGGCCGTCGCGGCCGTCGACTGGGGCACGACGCGGCTGCGCGCCTGGCTGCTCGGCGCCGGCGGCGCGGTGCTGGCCGAGCGGCGCGGCGACGACGGTCTGATCACGGCGCGCGAGGCCGGCTTCGCCGCCGTGCTCGACGGCCACCTCGCCGCGATGGGCGCGCCGGCCGGCCTGCCGGTCATCATGTGCGGCATGGTGGGTTCGCGCCAGGGCTGGATCGAGGCGCCCTATGTGGACGTGCCGGCCGATATCGGCGCCATATTGCAGGGCGCGGCGCGCATCGAGGGCACGGCCCGCGACATCCGCATCGTGCCGGGCCTGGCGCAGCGCCTGGCGGACGCGCCCGACGTGATGCGCGGCGAGGAGACCCAGCTTGCCGGCGCCGGCCTGCCGGCCAAGGGCCGGCACATTGTGTGCATGCCCGGCACGCATTCGAAATGGGTGGAGGTGGAGGACGGCGCGGTGGCCGGCTTCGGCACCTGGCCGACGGGCGAGCTTTTCTCCGTGCTGGCCGCGCATTCCATCCTGCGCCATTCGCTCGGCGAAAGACCCGCGCCCGTGCTGGCCGACGATGCCGGTTTCCGCCGCTGCTGCGAGGCCGCGCTTGGCGAGGGCGGCGATTTCGCTTCGCGTCTGTTTTCCATCCGCGCCGCCGGGCTTCTGCACGGGCAGACGCCGGAGCAGGCCGCGGCCGACCTCTCCGGCCTGCTGATCGGCGCCGAGATCGCCTCGGCGCGCCGCCGCTACGGCATGGCCGCAGGCACGGTGACGCTGGTGGCCTCCGGCGCGCTGGGCCGGCTCTACGAAGCTGCGCTCGGCCTTGCCGGGCTACAGGTCCGGCCGGTCGATGCGGACGAAGCGGTGCGCGCCGGCCTCATGGCGGCCGCGCGCCACAACCGCATGATTGCCCAGGGAGCCCCCGCATGACCCCCACCGCCCCCTTCCCCAGGCTGCAGCGCGGCCTGGTGGCCATATTGCGCGGGCTGATGCCGGCAGAGGCGGTCGGTGTCGCCGAAGCCGTCCATGCGGCCGGCATCGAGGCGATCGAGGTGCCGCTCAATTCGCCCGAGCCGTTTTCCTCCATTGCCGCGATCGCGCGCGCCCTGCCCGCAACCGCGCTGGTCGGCGCCGGCACGGTGCTGACCCCTGCCGATGTCGACAGATTGAGCGACGCCGGCGGCAGGCTGCTGGTCAGCCCCAACATCGACGCGGCCGTGATGGAGCGCGCCGCACGGCACGCCATGGTGACCATGCCCGGCGTGTTCACGCCCACCGAAGCCTTCCGGGCGGTGGCGCTGGGCGCCTCGGCGCTGAAATTCTTTCCCGCCAGCGTGCTCGGGCCCGGCGGCATCGCCGCCATGCGCGCGGTGCTGCCGAAAGACCTGGCCGTCGGCGCCGTCGGCGGCGTCTCGGAGAAGGATTTCGCCGGCTACAAGGCCGCCGGCGTCTCTCTGTTCGGCCTCGGCTCCAGCCTGTTCAAGCCGGGCATGACGGCGGCCGAGGTCGGCAAGCGCGCCCGTGCGGCGGCCGAGGCCTGGGATTCGGCCTTCGGCCAGGACTGACTGTATCGGCGCCGCCGCGCGCCCCGTTCCCCCGCATTTGCCAAGGGGTTGCTGGCGGCCGAAATGCGGCGCGCTGCTCGTGTCGAGTCGTGATCGGCGCGGCTATGGACGCCGCCTTGCGGTTCCCGCAGAAGCATGCGCGCGCCGGGATTTCCGGCTCGATCGGGCGACGAATGCCGCGGCCACGAAAGCGGCGGACGCAATCTGCAAAAGTTTTGCGAGATCGTCTTGCTTTTCGGCAGCGCACTCGTTAGGTAGCACATCAATTCCGGGATCGGCCGCAAGGCTGGTTCCCCGCCATGCTCCTGTATGGCCGGCGCGCGCCCGTAGCTCAGCTGGATAGAGCACCAGACTACGAATCTGGGGGTCAGAGGTTCGAATCCTTTCGGGCGCGCCATTCAAACCATTGAAAACTAAGGAATTAAGCCTCCTCGCGGGGAGCGCTCTTGCATTCTCTTTCAGGCTTATACCAAGTTCATACCACGGCCCGAATCTGGCTGATTAACGGAATGGCGCAAACCCTAACGAATCCGAAGCGCGCAGCGGCCGGAAATCGAGGCAGCGGTTGACGGCAGGGCGGGGCAAGTGACTCGCCCGGCCACCCGGAGCATCGTCGTGGAAAAGAGCGGGCTACTCCTGCCTTGCTCCTGATATGCGCCTCCGCAAATCTCCAAAGAGCGGTGATTTGCGTAACTTCCGGCTGCTATGTCGCGGAGTCGAGCCACAGGCTGGCCCGCTTGCTAGACGAGTTCTGCAACTCTAGCGAAAGGCGTCGTTCGGGCCCCTCGGCCAGGAATTATCAACAGGGCAGCGGATACAGCCTCGCGAGCGTCCTGATGATCAACGACTGTGCCCGCGTGAAGGGCTCCTGCGTCTCGTCGCGGAGGTCGATCCCGTCATTCACGTCCTCGATCAAATACATGGCCTGGTCAGTGCTCATCTCGGCGTTGCCGCAGATCAGGTTCTCCTCGACCATGCCCCGCCTGAATTGGATGATGTCGGTGGCGAATTCGGTGAACGCCGCCTGCTCAGCCTCCGTTGGGGACATGGGCCAGTCAAGGAACAACTTGAAGATGCCCGAGCGGCGCGCGGTCGAGGACATGACCTTGTCGTATGCAATGACCCGGTCGGTGGCATCCCGGCGCTGCTGCAGGCCTTCCTCCGTGTCATAGGGTGCCCTGATCTTCACCGACAGGTACCAGTTGGACGCGCCGTAGGCTGCCACCGCCAGTACTAATCCGGCGAGGATAGCGTAGGCGATCCATCGGTCTTTTCGGGTAACCGGCTTCGTAGCCTCGTGACCGAACAGCGCGAGCGTCGCGAGGCTCTCCTCGCCATCGCCTACGAGGCGGTCCCATTGCTCGGCGGCCTTTGCCTTGCGGGTGTCGGCTCCCTTCCGGATCATCGCCATCGACTGCGCGTTGGGATGCTCTACGACCTCGGGGTCGTCGCCTCCGGAAGGTTGATCGACGTAGTGCCCGGCCGAGTGGACCCACGCGGCCCGCGCCCATTTCTCCGTCTCGCTCTGCGTATCCGCGTCTACACCTTCCTTGCGGGCGGTCTGGACCGCACCCACTGCAGCGAGCTGCACCGCCATTTTCGGAAATGAGGCCTGCCGCTCGCGGATGACGACATGCTCTCCGTCACCCTTCAGCCCCGCGATGTGGTTGATGTAGTCGATGCAGTAAGAGAGGGCGCCACCAGCGGCCCGGATGCGCTGGTAATGGCCAGCGGCTTCAGCCTTGATCTGCTCGATCTTTTCGTCTGCCTTGGCCATGCTTCCCCGAGCCCTCAATCCCCAACGCAAGCTCGCATCCCGAAGACGTTTTGTCGACCGACAACTTCTTGCGCGGACGTTCGCTAATCTAGCCGCAAAAGACGCGACCATGTATTGTTCGGCCAAAGAGAGGTGGAACGCCATGACCGAAAGACTTGCAGGGGTGACATCTCCAGATGCATTGCCCGCCGACAAGCCGAAACACTGGCCGCTGTTCTGGGTAATCCTGATCCCCGGTTACCTCGTGAACGCGGCCACCAGCTCCAGCTGGGCGATGGCGGCCGGATACGTCGCGGTCCCCGCGCTCGTCGGAGGATTTCTGATCCGGAGGGCGACGACGTGGAAGGGACTCATGCTCGGCTACCTGGTCTTCCTCGGCCTGCTGACGATGCTCGTCTTCCAGGACACTCGCAACACCCTCCAAGACGCCAAGGATTCAATGCGCACCGCCTGCATGACCCGGAACGCCGACGTGGCGCTGCTCCCGGCACAAGATCAGAAGGACAGGTACTGCCGTTGCTTCTCGGAGAAGATGGCCTGGCCCCTCCTGAAGCACGCAGGTATTGCGTTCCTCACGTTCAGCAAGCCCGAGCCTATCCAGAGCAACCCTCCGATGATCTCCGCTGCCAGCGCCGCGGCTGAGGTGTGCGCGGCCCGAATCTAGTCAGTCGTCGTCCTTCGTCGGCTTTTCCTCGTCCGCGTCGGCCGCGCCATTGTCCGGCTCATCGAACGGGAGCGGCATCTGCCGCATGGGCGGGATATGCTCGAGAACCTTGAGCACGGTGTACTCGCTCTTCAGGCCGGACGTGGTCTGGCGCTGAATGACCCGCACCTCGCAGCGCAAGACGTCGCCCTTCGTGAAAGGCTCGTTGTTGTTCACCTTCCGGAGGAAGTCTTCGTCGGAGATCGTCGCCGATAGCTGGCTGTTGCCGTCGAAGAACCGCCACTTGCGGTCTTCCTTGAACGCGAGCGACACGATCGACAGCGCCATGTTCCTCGTCTCGTCGATGACTACGGAGCCCTCGATCTCCGGTGCTGCGAAAAATTCGGCCTCGCCCTCCTTGATGACCACCGGGGGATTTGCTTCGCCGTCGGACGCTTTGAAGGTGTCGATGCCTTCCTTCTTCAGAGGATCGTGGACCACGCCCTCCAGCGACTTCCTGACGGCGACGTCTTGGTAGAGGCGCAACGTCTGCATCGGCACCTCGATGACCTCGGGCGGCCCCTCGACGGTGAGCGTGACGCGCACGGTGTCGGCAGTGAGTCTCTCGACCTTTTCTGGCTTGCGGCCCTTGAGCTTCCTGACGAGCCAGATCAGGCTGCCGCTCGCTCCGGAGCCGCCGACGACAAGCGTGACGAGGTTCACGGCGGCGGTGACGTCTTCGCCCGCGAGGAAAGTCTTCGCTTGCTCGTAAAGGGACTGGACGACTTCGAGGGCGATCTCGAACGACCCGGTGCCCGTGGCCGTCACGTTGACGGCGACCTTCGGGCCGTCCTGCCCGTTGAGCGCGCGGTTCGCGGCGTCGAACAGGCTGCCGACCGCGAGCAGGGCCGGAGCGAGGTCGCGGACTTCCATGCGACCTTCACGGAGGGCCTCGCCGTCATACGATATCTTGAAGCGGGCCTTGCTCATCTCTGCCACTCGTTTCCCTCCGCAAGCGCGCGTTCCCCGGGAGGTTAACTATCATATGGGGGCTTGCTTGTCGCTCACCCCGAGGCAGGCTGAGCATAGCTCCGTCTATGACGCAACGGAGCGGCGGCAGGCACCGTTGCGCCCTGGCTCTTCCAGAGGGGCTGGACCTGACACCGTATTTCCAGAAATGAGGCCGTGCCGGCTCCGCTAGAATCCTCGGCGCACAGCGCGGGGCTTCTCCCAGAGCCGGAGCGAGCCCCTTTTTCCTGGTCGTGTCCTGTGCCCGGCAGGGCATGGGAAAACATTGCCCGTTGGTGGTCCTCTCCCGTCGCCTTCGCTCGCCCATGGCCGACAAGAACCCGGAGACGGTGACGGTCAGGGGGAGTGGTGCGGGCGCAGGCCGGAGGCCGAGCCACGGTCCCCTTGTCCGTTGCTGGGTCTGGGTTCAGGTCATGAAGAGGCGAGCGGAGGCGGCGGGAGAGAATCCGGGTCGAGGGTGAAAACGGATTCGTAGGTGCAAATCCCCAAACATTGGGGATTTGAGAACCTTCGACTGCTACGTCGCAGAGATTGAGCAAACGGGGGGGTACATGGCCAAGCAACTGGCGAAGATTGGGGCGGATGCTGCCGACGTGATCGTTGGTTTCGACTACAGTAGCATTGCCGCAGAGTACCGAGAGCCGCTGCGCGCGGATGCGATGGCGATCCGCTCGAACCTGATCCTGGCGGCGGGCTACCTGATGGATACTGGTGAGCGACTCGCACGCTGGCGGGACGTGCTGCCCCATGGCGCCTGGCTCCCCTGGGTCGAGGCTGAGGCGCGAATGTCCGCACAGTCGGCCCGCGATGCGATCAACGTATTCCTGCGTTTCCGTGATAGTCCGTTGCTGTTGGAGGATTTGGACCTCGCTCTGCCACAGATCGCAATCGTGCGTCTTGCGACGGCATCTGACGCCGCGTTTGAGGATGTCCGTGACCGCCTCGTCGAAGGTGACAAATTGCGGGTGGCGGAGGTCGACGAGATCGTGAAGCGCCATCGCAGGCTGGCGAAGGGAGAGGAGAAGGCCGCCGAAGTGGTAGTTGACCCATCGTGCACCGCACCCTCGGCGGCCGACATCCTCCGGGAGTTGGCCGACAGCGCGCGCGACGAACTCGTTCCGCTTATCATTGGTCGCCTTGTGCAGGTGCTCCACGTCCTTGAGGGCTACGAGGCGCTGAAGCCGAGCAAGAAGAAGCTGGAGGGCGAACTTCGCCCGCATGCGCAATGGCTGAGCGATGCCCTCGAACAGATCACCCAGCGGCGCGCCATCTCCGATACGAGCCTCGTACATAAGACCCTGCTTGATCGGCAGCAGTATGAACCAGGCCCGTTTGCCGATGCGGCAGCCTTCCTGCGTGACATCTCCCATTCGATCGCATGGGAGAAGATCGACGCTGCAGACGTGCCAAGACTGGCGCGGCGTGGGCGGGGGGCTCTGGAAGCCATCCTCTCGCCGGAGGAGCGCCGCCCTTCTTCCGGATGATCTGACAGTCGCGCTTGACGCCTGCATCATCCTCCCTGACCATAAAAAAACACCGCCGAGGGCTGGAACCCTGTGAGGCGGTGTTTGAGGCGCAGGAATATGATGATTGTCGGCCCCGAAACTGTAAAGCCCCCTCATAGGGGGCGTTGAGCCCCCGGCTCGGATATTCCCATACCGAGCCGACGCCACCGCCTGCCCCTCCAGCCAAAAATGTTGACGAACGCCCGAAAACCCTGGGCGGATTGGCTGCACGTGCGGTCGCCGCCATGGAATCGAACGGCCCGGCGCGTCGTGGCCATGCCGACGTTCTCAAGGCCAATACGGGCTGGTACATAGATCCGGTGAAGTGGGCGCGGCGGGCGACGGCCTCCAGGCTGCTCGCCGAGCAGTCGGAGGCGATTGCCGACGCGCTCGAACGGATGGGCGAGCGCGCCCGGCTGGACTCCAACATCACCGCCATCGGCGCGGTGACGGGAATCGCGGAGGCGCTGCCTGCCTATCGCGCCATCCGCTTCCTTCCTGCCGTGGCAGCCCGTGATCGGCGTCCCGTACTCAACGGAATGAAGTATTTTATCCAGCATCATCCTCATGCCCGGTTCTTTCGGTATGCCGTCATCACCGCCTCGGAGCCTGTGCCTTTCGGCGGAGAACTCCGGAAGGAAATTCAGCGCCTGTCCCGGCGGGTGTCGAAATGGGCGACGGCAGCGCGGGATCGTGACGTTGAAATCCTGTTCCGGGGAATCGAGTTCACCCGTGCGACGGCAGCCGATCGCGATGCGGAGGCAGCGCGGCGGACGGCCTCGTCCTTCATCGGCCCGGTCGACGCTCCGCTGACGCGGCGGTTCGGTGCGGATACGGTCCTCTATCATGTTCATGCCAACATCCTGACGTGGCCGCAGCGCGCCATGAAGGATTCGGACTGGTCCGGTTTCCTGCGGATGACGTGGCGCTCAGTCAAGAGTCATTGGCAGGACAATGGCCGCATCGAAAAGGTCGAGGAACTGGTCAAGTATTGCCTGAAGCCTGCCGACATCAAGGAAGCCCCCGACCATGAAATCCTCTGGCTCTATCGGCAGACGGAGCGGCTGAAGCTGATCCAGCCGATGGGGCCGTTCGCCGCCTTCATGGCGAATCTGGAAGAAGCGGGTGAAAAGGTGGTCCGCGTTCGATCCGGCGATGACGGCCTGCTCCAGCGTGTCCGGAAGTCTTCCCGCCTAAACCATCATTCCAAGGACGGGCAGGAAGGCAGTCAGGAAGGTGATGCCGCCCAGCCCGCCCCTTCCGTGCTTGATAGTGACGACTGTGCCCCGAAGGACGACAGCCGAAAGCGGCCCAGCAACCTCGTGCTGGGCGTGTCCCTGCCCCAGTGGCGTCACACGCCTTGGGCGGAGCCGCTGATCCTGGTGCAGCGCTACGATCCCTTGGCCGTCAGCATGGCCGACCGCGCCCGGCTCGAAGACATCGACATGGAGAAAGGGCTGGCGCGCGTGGACTGGGATTCCAGCGGCGCGCCGGATCCCGCCGTCGCGCTGGACATCGCTGGTAAGGCGATGGCCGGGAGGCTTGGCCCGATTGACCTCGCCATGATCGAGGTCGATCACCAGCCCGATTCCAACCCTGTCGCGGGAGGCGAAGCCGACCGCTATAGGGTTCACACATGTAGGCCAACTGTCCCAGCCGCACCCGCTCAATCAGGGACAAGGCCGGGTGTGGCTGCGTCATGGGAAGACGATCTGCCTCAGCAGAGAGCGGGGTGGGCATCGAAACTCCCACCGCCAGATCTCGAAGACGATCTGATCCCGTTCGATCCGCCTCTTTCAGCCTTCGTGCTGGCGATGCGTGCCGAGCATGGCTGTGCCAATCCCGCCATCGCCGCATAGTCCCGCAGGGCCCTCGGAGAGCCGACGCTATGGAGCTGTCCCCGAAGGGGCGGCGGAACTAGCGGTAGTCGGTCACTAACCCTTGCATTCGTCTCCGCCGAAACAAAACATTGTCCAGAGGGTGCAGCGTCGTGCGCCGGGGATCGTCAAGGGCATGTCCTACCAGTTCGTGCATATGGAGCTTTACAGCCGGAAGGGCAGGGACGGGCGGAGCGTGGATTTCGTCCTAGCGGAAGCGGCGCGCCGTCCTGATGCCTGCCTGCACGTCCAGAATCCTGTTCCCCCGGCAGTCGTCTTCGGCGTTGATGTCGATGAGGTCCGCCACCTTCATGACGAACGCGCTGCCACCGCCAAGGCCACGCTGGCGACCGGGAAGCAAAGGGCGATCCGGCAGGACCAGAACACGCTGCTGACCGTCGTCGCCTCTCATCCTGCGGCCATGGATTCGGTTGCATCGAACCCTGCACTCGCCGACGAGGTGAAGGAATGGGAAGCCCGGACTGTGGCCTGGCTGCGCGACCAGTACGGCGTCGCACTCGTGTCCGTTATCCGGCACGTTGATGAAAGCTATCCGCACCTGCATGCCTTCGTCCTTCCCGAGGCTCCCGACCTGCGCGCCGGCGCCCTTCATCCCGGGCAGGAAGCCAAGCGCCGGGTTGTTTCCGCAGGTGCCGCCAATGGCGAGGATGGCAAGACGCTGAACAGGCGAGCCGATGTCGCCTATCGCGAGGCCATGCGGGACTGGCAGGATTCCTATTGGCAGGCGGTGGGGTTGCCTTGCGGGTTGACCCGGCTCGGCCCTGGCCGACGCCGCCTGACGCGCGACGAATGGCAGGCCGAACGGACGCAGGTCCGAGCCGTCCGCCACGCTCAGGACCGTGCTGCGCTCATCGAGGCGGAGGCTGACTCCCTCGCTTCTCAAGCCAAGGCCGACGCGGCGATCGCCCATGCCGAAAGGACGGAAGCAGACCGGATCCGTGCTGCCGCTGTCGAACAGGCTGCCATCGCCAAGCGTCTGCATGACGCTGCCGAAATGCGCCTGCGGAAGGCGCGGGCGGCCCTGTCCCGTGCCAGCGACGAAGGCAAGCGAATCCTTGGTGCGGCCCATAGAGAGGCCGACAGGCTGCGCGCCTTCGGGGGCAGGCTGCGCGCCCTCTGGGATGGTCTCCGGCGCTCCGCCATGGAGGACAGGCTGCGCGCATCAGTTGCCCGTGATCTGGCGCGGGAACGCACCCGCGCCGACGAGGCTGGCCGCCGCGTTGCGGAGGAAGCCCGTCGCCGTCGTGAGGCTGAAAGCCGGGCAGAGGATGCCGTCGCATCGGCCCGCGCCGTGGGACGGGAACGAGATGCCGCACGGCGGCAACTATCTGCCCTGCTGCCCGACCTGCGATCTGAAAAGCAACTTACACTTGGGAGGACACGACCATGACAACGGATAAGCGGACGAAGGAGCGCCGCAAGGACTGCTACGAGGTGGCAATGCGACGGGCGCGGCGGGCCCGCCGGACAGGGTTGAATCCTGTCCTCATCTGGCTTCTGCTCGTGTGCGCCTTCCTGTCTGCCGATTCCGAGGTGTGATTTTTCGTGGAATGAGGACCCTGTTTGAGGGGTAATTTTCGTCCAAACGGGACCCCTTAACGTGGGGTCATCAAAGTGCCTCCGGTTTGATCGGAGGCATTTGTGTTTTGGATGTTGGTTGTGGAGACGATTGCAAAGATACGCCGGCTGTCGCTGGTGCAGGGGAAGTCGATCAAGGCGATCTGCCGGGAGCTGAAGATCTCGCGGAAAGTGGTCCGCAAGGTGCTGCGCTCGGACGAGACGGAGTTCCGGTACGAGCGCAAGCATCAGTCCTATCCTCGCATGGGGGCCTGGCGCGAGAAGCTGGACGGGCTCCTGTCGGCGAATGCAGCGAAGCCGCAGCGGGAACGGCTGACGCTGATCCGGATCTTCGAGGAGCTTCGCGGCCTCGGCTATGACGGCAGCTACAGCTCAGTGTGGCGGCATGCGCAGGATTGGGAAGAGCAACGCGGCAGCGCCGCGGCCGAGGCCTATATCCCGCTGAGCTTTGCGCCCGGCGAAGCCTATCAGTTCGACTGGAGTCACGAGGTCGTCCTGCTGGACGGCGTGACGGTTACGGTGAAGGTGGCGCACATGCGGCTCTGTCATAGCCGCATGTTCTTTGTTCGGGCGTATCCGCGCGAGACGCAGGAGATGGTGTTCGACGCCCATGATCGGGCCTTCGCCTTCTTCCGCGGAACCTGCACGCGCGGCATCTACGACAACATGAAGACGGCGGTGGACGCGATCTTCATCGGCAAGGATCGCCGCTACAACCGCCGCTTCGCGCAGATGTGCGGACATTACCTTGTCGAACCGGAAGCTTGCACGCCGGCGTCGGGTTGGGAGAAGGGCCAGGTCGAGAACCAGGTCGGGCTGGTGCGCGAGCGCTTCTTCACGCCGCGGCTGCGCTTCAAGACGCTGGAGGACCTGAACGGCTGGCTGGCCGACAAATGCGTCTCCTACGCCAAGGCGCACCGGCACCCCGAACAGGACGGCCGCACGATCTGGGAGGTGTTCGAGGAGGAGCGCGGCAGCTTCATCCCCTATGCCGGGCGCTTCGACGGCTTCCACTGCATTCCCGCCTCGGTGTCGAAGACCTGCACGGTGCGCTTCGACAACAACAAATACTCGGTGCTGTCGAGCGCCGTCGGCCGGCCGGTCGAGATCCATGCCTATGCCGATCGGATCGTCATCCGCCAGGACGGCGTGGTCGTGGGCGAACATGCCCGCTGCTTCGGCCGCAACGAGGTGATCTACGACCCTTGGCATTACGTCCCGGTGCTGGCCCGCAAGCCCGGTGGACTGCGCAACGGCGCACCGTTCAAGAATTGGGTTCTGCCGTCGGCCATGGAGAAGGTGCGCCGCAAGCTCAAGGCCGCCGATGACGGCGACCGGCAGATGGTGTCGATCCTCACCTGTGTGCTGAGCGACGGATTGAACGCGGTCGAGGCGGCCTGTCAGGAGGCGCTCGATCACGGCGTCTCGTCGGCGGCGGTGATCCTCAACATCCTGGCCCGCCGCCGCGACCCGGCGCCGGGCACGATCCTTTCCATTCCCCAGGCGCTGAAGCTGGCTCACGAGCCGATCGCCGACTGCGCCCGCTATGACCGTCTAAGGAGAGCAGATAATCATGGAACGCACCGAGGTTCTGGAACTGATGGGCACGCTGAAGCTCTACGGGATGCGATCAGCCTATGACGAGATCATGGGCGTCGCCATCAAGCGGCAGCACGAACCTCCGAAGATCGTCGGCGATCTGCTGCAGGCCGAGATATCGGAGAAGCAGGCCCGCTCCATCAAATACCAGCTCACCGTCGCCAAGCTGCCATTGGCCAAGGACGTCGATGACTTCGACTTCACCGGCACGCCCGTCAACGAGAGCCTGATCCGCGATCTTGCCGGCGGAGCCTTTGTCGCCGATCAGCGTAACGTCGTCCTGGTCGGCGGCACCGGCACGGGCAAATCCCATCTAGCCATCGCCATTGCCCGGGCGCTTATCCGCAACGGCGCGCGCGGCCGCTTCTTCAATGTCGTCGACCTGGTCAACAGGCTGGAGACCGAGACCCGTGCCGGCCGCCAGGGGCGCATTGCCGATCACCTGACCCGGCTCGACTTCGTCGTGCTCGATGAACTGGGCTATCTGCCCTTCGCCCAGGCCGGCGGGCAGTTGCTCTTCCATCTCGTCTCGAAACTCTACGAGCGCACCAGCGTCATCATCACCACCAATCTGGCGTTCGGCGAATGGCCCACCGTCTTCGGCGACGCCAAGATGACCACTGCGCTGCTCGATCGCCTGACGCATCACTGCGAGATCGTCGAGACCGGAAACGAATCCTGGCGCTTCAAGAGCCGCTCTCAAAGCTAAAGCCAAAAACCAACGAACCGCACCCGATCAGGCTGTGCAACCCCGACCAGCTTCGCCTGATCGGGCGCTAACCGCCGTGCCCTTCATCAACCCCAAAACCGGGGTCCCTTTTGCACGAAAATACAGGGTCCCGATTCCACGGTCATTGACAGCCTCTTCCAGAGCAGCGACGCAGAAGTCGGCTTCCATCGTGTTCGACAGCCGCCAGGCCAGCACCTTGCGGCTGAACCAGTCCATGATGGCGACAAGGTAGAGGAAGCCGCGCCGCATCGGAATGTAAGTCACATCCGCACACCAGACGTGATTGGGCCGCTCGATCGCCAGATGCCGCAGCAGGTAGGGATAGATGCGGTGCTGGGGATGCGGCTCGCTGGTCTTCGGAGCCTGGTAGATCGGCGACAGCCCGATCTTGCGCATCAGCCGTCGAACCCGCTTGCGGCCGACACACCAGCCTTGACGCCGCAGATGCCGCGCCATCTGCCTGGAGCCATACCAGGGCATTTCCATGAAGGCCTCGTCGATGATGCGCATCAGTTCCAGGTTCTCGAGCGTCTCGCCGGCAGGCTGTCGATAGAACGACGCCCGCGAGATCGAGACCAGTTCGCACTGGCGGCGGATCGAGAGCCGGTTGTGATCGGGATCAATCATCATTCTCCTCCGATCCAGGCTCAGCGATCGAAGGCCTTGGCCAAAAAATCCCGCTCCACGACGAGCTGGCCGATCTTGGCGTGCAGCTTCGTCACCTCGGCTTCCCGGCCGACCTGCGCATCCGAAGCCCTGTCGTCGAACGCCTTGGCCAGGTTCTCAATGGCCTGCCGTTTCCACTGGGTGATCTGGTTGGGATGAAGCTGGTGCTTCGTCGCCAGCTCCGAAATCGTCCGCTCGCCGCGGATCGCCTCAAGCGCGACCTTGGCCTTGAACTCGGCCGTAAACCGTCTGCGTGTCTTCATGCTGGATCGTCCTTCTCATCGGAAGATCCACCTTAGGCCCCTGTCTCGGAAACCGGCACCACCTCAGAATACCTTGGTCCGGTCAGGCGAACAGGAATTGAAGAAGCTCTTGAAAGGTTCCTGATTCGGAAAAAAATCCTGAGTAAAAATATACTCTGTGCCGTTCAGCAACGATATCTTTATCATTTCGAAATCGGACCAGTTCCTGAAGTCAAATAACTGGCTCGGTGCACCCGCAGATGAAATGGTAGCCTTGTCATAAATGCTGTGGAGTTTGTTCGTATTCGAACGCGAACAATAGAGCGCATCCACAGCACGAAACTCTCCGTTATCACGGCAAGCATTCACGTACTTGCCGCCCCATTGTCCTACAACAATGCCGTGGTCTCCATTCGGGATGATCCGCTTCGTCGCCACCGCCCACTCACCACGCACCTTGTAATAGTCCGGATTGAAGGAGTCCCTAGTTACATCAGTGAGCGGGTTCGGAAATAGGCCGATTTCTGCCGTTTTCATTGCGGGGAGATTCTTGCCGACTGCAGCCACGGTCACTTGCATGCTGGTAAAGTCACATGAGAAGACAACCTCGTAATCGCTCCCCTCAGAAGTTAGTCCGATATCGCTCGCCGTTTGATCAGTATATGGATCGGAGGTCTCTTCCGCAAAAGCGTTGTCATTATTCCCCTTGGCTAGGTCGATAGGAGGAAGTAACGATGAATAGTGTTGCAACCAGTCACTTAAGATTGCCGCCTGGGTTTGAAGCCTTTTTCTGAGCGCCGGATCGTTGTTCGTATCATCGGCGAAAACCGAGACTGAACCGCCCCGGGTTTGCCGGAGGCCTTCTGGTTTAAGTTATGCCGCGATGGCCGGTTCTTCCAGCATGGCGTAGTAGCGTTCCTCGGCTTCGGCCGGCGGGATGTTGCCGATGGGTTCCAGCAGCCGGCGATTGTTGAACCAGTTGACCCAGGTCAGCGTGGCGAACTCGACCGCCTCGAAGCTTCGCCATGGTCCCCGGCGATGGATGACCTCGGCCTTGTAGAGGCCGTTGATCGTCTCGGCCAGTGCGTTGTCGTAGCTGTCGCCGACACTGCCCACAGACGGTTCGATGCCGGCTTCGGCGAGACGCTCGGTGTAGCGGATGCTGACATATTGCGATCCGCGGTCCGAATGATGAACCAGACCACCGCGATGAACGGGTCGGCGTTCGTGCAAGGCCTGTTCGAGAGCGTCGAGCACAAAGCTCGCATGGGCGGTCCTGCTCACCCGCCAGCCGACAATACGACGGGCGTAGGCGTCGATGACGAAGGCCACGTAAACGAAGCCCGACCAGGTGCTGACATAGGTGAAATCCGAAAGCCAGAGCATGTTCGGGGCCGGCGCGTGGAAGACCCGGTTCACGCGGTCAAGCGGGCACGGCGCGGCCTTGTCCTGCACCGTGGTGCGGATCGGCTTGCCGCGAATGACGCCGTGAAGGCCGAGGTCGGCCATCAACCGCTCGACCGTGCAGCGCGCGACATCAAAGCCCTCGCGCAGCATCTGCCGCCAGACCTTCCTCGCGCCGTAGACCTCGAAGTTCTCGGCGAAGACGCGCTCGATCTCCGGCTTCAGCGCGAGGTCCCGCTTCGCCCGCGTCGACAGCTTCTCGGGATCGGCGCGCTTGGCGACATGATCGTGGTAGGTCGACGGGGCGACCGGCAGCACCCTGCAGATCGGCTCGACCCCATGCGCCTCGCGGTGATCGTCGATGAACGCGATCATCGTTTGAATGGGCGGTCGAGCTCCGCCTGGGCAAAATAAGCGCTCGCCTTGCGCAGTATCTCGTTGGCCTGCCGAAGCTCCCGGTTCTCCCGCTCAAGAGCCTTCATCTTCTCGGCCATGTCTGTCGGAACGCCGGCTCGCTTGCCAGCATTAATCTCGGCCTTCTTCACCCAATCCAGCAGCGTGTGCGCCGAGCAGCCGATCTTTGCCGCTATCGACTGGCAGGCAGTCCAGCGCGAAGAATGATCAGCCTCGTGATCGAATACCAACCGCACCGCACGCTCGCGCACCTCAGGGGAAAACTTGTTCGTCGTTTTGCTCATCATGGCTCCATCCTATTGGGAAGTTGGAGCCTCCGGCAAACCCGGGGCGGTTCAGTTGAGGTTTTTCCTCTAAAGTCAAAGAGGTATTTAAGCCGCACTACGGAGTTGAGATGTCCGCGCCAAGAGCGTTCCTGGCCTTTTTTGCAGCAGCCATGCTGGTGACGCCTGTCAGCGCAGACCCGCTGGCCCTCGTCTATCGCGGGCCCGCCGGTTGCCAAGGTTGCTCGGAAGCCGTGGCGGCGATCTTGGAAACCTCAAAATACCAGTTCAGGGTTGGGTATGTTGGGCCGAACGAGCCCCTTCAACTCAATGCTGAAACCCTCAAACATGCCATCCTCTATGCCCAGCCCGGCGGAGGAGACGACGTTCCTCGCGCCGCCCAGAGCATCGGCGCAGAGGGCCTCGCGGCAGTCCGCGATTTCGTTGGCAATGGCGGCCGTTACCTCGGCATCTGCATGGGCGCGTATCTGGCCTCGGACGCCGGCTTCGGGATTGTCGACGGCCAAGCGATCTCCTATGTCGGCCGCCCCGGATCGCTCGTCGAGCACGACGAGGACACGGTCACCCCGGTCTATTGGCGCAATGAGGAACGCTGGGTCTATTATCAGAGCGGCAGCACCATCCTGTTCTCGTCCACGGCGCAGGGCGTCGACGTCCTGGCGCGTTATCCCAACAACGATATTGCTGCCTCCGTATCATCCTTCGGCGCCGGTCGGGTCGGTCTCGTCGGCCCCCACCCGGAAGCGGATGCGTCCTGGTATGATGCCGCGGGGCTTGTTGATCCGGATGGTCACACCATCGAGCTGGCGCAGGACCTGCTTGCAGCGACGATGGATGGCGACGCCGGCCTTTAAGGGCTCGGCGTTTCGATCCTTTTGGACCAATCCTCGGATCGGCCGGATTCCAGCCGGGCTTCCGCCAATCGACGCCAGCTTTCCGGTAAACCCGGAATCGCCGCCAACTCGGCGAGGGCCGGTCGGTTCATTCGGTCGTGATAAAGAAGATGCGACACACGTGCGATGGACCAACCGGGGAGCGGCCGTGAAACCAGCGTGCCGTGGTTTCCACCACAAACCTTGCCGACTTCGATAACCCGGAAATACCATCCTGTCCTTCCGGTGTCCTGTACTCGGCGCGCCATGTCAGGTACGTCAAACCGGATATTGAGCTTCTAGCATGGCTGCCGACCCTGACTGACCTCGACCAATGCCGATCCGATGCGCCAGCGATCCCCGATGCACAGGCCATCTTCATTGATCGCGCCGACCACAAGATTTTCACCGAATGCACCTGGCTGGAAGCGATCCGCGCGATTTGGCAGTTCTTCCGCCCACTTGGACAGGTGCGAGACCGAATAGGCATGAATGGCCTTGTGCGGCCCGCCATGGTGCCTGCGGTCTGCCTGCTCGTCGCCGTCAAGGCCCAGATGACCCAACTGGACCGGACCCTGGACCTTCTGCTTGTCGATGGCGCTCATCCTGCCGGACGAGCCAAGGGGTGCGGCTTGGCCAACACGTATCTCGAGCACTTCAAATTCAACCGCGGCCATCTGCTGTCGCTCTCCTGTCCGGCCAGCAAGTCAGGTATTCGACCTTCGCCCGCCCGCCTTGCGCGCCCCGTCCGCAGCCACTGGCCGGTCAGCGCACCACAAGCACAGGTATTTGGCTGTTCGCCAGGACTTCCGCTGTCTGGCTTCCGAGCAGCAGCCGTTTGACGCCGCGTCGGCCATGGGATGCCATCACGATCAGGTTGCACGCGGCATTTTTGGCTGTTTCCAGTATGGCCGTGGCAGCCCTGCCGTCTGATACATGGATTGTATCGGCGACGATGCCAAGCTTCTCCGCTTGCGCTTTAATTGATGCGAGCAGCGTTTCCGACGCCTTCGCACAGTCCGCAGAGTAGCGGGCTATATCGCCGGGCGTGACACCCCAAGCGGCTACCCCTGTCGGAATTGGAAATGCTTCCGTAGCCGTAATGATCGTGATCTTGCTTCCAAGCGCTTTCGCCAGGGAAAGGCCGTGGTCAACGCCATTCTGCGCGAGTTCCGAGCCATCGGTCGAGATCAGGATATGCGTGTACATCGTAGCCTCGGGAGCGAGTTAAGCATTCGACCGGAAGGAAGCACACATGCCGCCGACCGACAAGGACGCGCGCCTCTCCAGATGGGTAATCTTCGCGTCGAGCGCGTCGTGGTAATCCTTGATTGCCTGGCGGGCGGTTGGCAGAGCGCGGAGAAGCGCGGCGCCGCGGCCTGCTTGTTTTCCGATCCGTCAGGTGGACCCATATGGTAGGCTGCTGGTCGCATTGCCGAGGAACCGACAGTCGAGGGAGCTTTTCAGTGACGCCCGACGCCTTCAGGGAGATGGCCCTTTCGCTTGCCGGGACAACCGAGCAGCCGCATTTCGACCGGACGGCCTTCAGGGTCCGGCGAAACTACGCGACATTGCCGCCGGACGGGCAGTCGGCGAATCTCTGCCTGGACCCGGACGGGCAGGATCATTTCATCAGCCTGCGTCCCCACATCTTTTCGAAGGTTCCCAACAAATGGGGCGACCGGGGCTGGACGCAGCTCTCCCTTGCCGAGGCGGACGACGGCACCGTTCTGTCCGCATTGCGCCATGGCTGGCGCCTGGCCGGCGGCGGCTGAACCCGTCCGAAATTCGCTCGCACGCCCAATCGGCACCGTCAAAACGTTCAAGTTCCGTTCCGGCCGCCGCCTGCCGCCGCCCGAAGCGGTTTGAACGCGCGGCAAGGCCATGCCGGCGCCGCGCTCGTCATAGGTTCGCGGGCCTGCACAGGGTGCCGTTCAGACGGCGCCCTGCGGCGACATCCTGTTCGGTGCGCCGGCCTCGGCATGACCCAAACGGGTGATGCTGGTTCTATCTTCTTCTGGCAGGGTGGGACGGCGCCTGAGAACCGGCCGCGATCAACCAAAATGGGTAGAGCTTCTACCCGCAAATATGGAGCTTGCGGCAGTGGACAACTGCAAGCCTATCCAACAATAAATATCATTCTTTACTTCCATTCTTTCTTGTAATCTGGTCAATCTCCCGCTTACCTGACTTCTAATAAATATATTTCTTCTTTACCTGGGAGAGTAACATGTCAGTTCGCAGTTCAATTCTAGCACTCGCACTTGCTGCGCCGGCATTGGTGGTCACCGACTACAGCCTTGCTGCAAACCCCTACAAAACACCCTGCACGGGGGACGGCAAAAGACTCTGCCACATGCAGAACCAGGCAAAGGCAGAAGCTTGCCTCAAACAGCATTTGACGGAGGTGACCCCCGCCTGCAGGACATATCTCGCGAAGAACAAGCGCTAGATGCCCGCCCAGCTTCGCCGCTGGCCCGGCTCACGCTACGGAGGAAGAGATGCCCGTCTCACGCCGTAAGTTCCTTTTCGCTATTGCCGTAGGCTCGGCATGTATAGCCGCCTTCGATCTCGCCGCTGCCAAAGGCGGCGGCGGTGGGGGCGGAGGCGGTGGTGGAGGCCATGGAGGCGGCCACGGCGGGGGCGGACATGGCGGGAAAGGCGGGGGTGGGAAAGGCGGCAAGGGCAGCAAAGGCAAAGGCAGTGCGCGATGCCAGGACGGGTTCGCAAACTGCTAGGGCCGGCCCCTTCCGGGAGCGCGAAAAGCCCGCCCCGTCAAACCGGAGCGGGCGAACACGGCCCTCGTCTGCGGGCTATTTCGTGGAATGTTTGTGGGCTTCCATCGTGTGCCGGTGCGCTTGCTCGCTGTGCTCCTGGGCGGCCATGGAATGCTGCCTGGCCTCCTCATGATTGCCCTGATTATGTTCATGCGCTGCACTGTGATGATGGTGAGCGGCGGCATCGTGATGCATCGCCGCAGTCAGATGATGTTCGGATGAAGGATGTCGTGTCGTAGCCATGGCTGGAGACTTTCGTGGAGATAGCCCTCCGCAGGAGCGGGCAAGCTGCGAGCGATCGTTGGCGAATCCGTGACGCGCGATACCGGTCACGCTGATTTGATGCCCGTCGGCGCGGCACCGCGGCAAAGCCGCTTTCCAAGCCTCACCCGATTGTGAGCGGAATTTCCAGCCGCTTCCCCTACTTCCTACAGCGCAATGCGCGGCGCGGGGCCGGGCTTGGGATCGTCCCTCGTTGGGGAGGTATTTCGATGTCAGCAAAATCTCTCGTGTTGGCTTCGGCGCTGGGGCTCGCCATGCTGGGGTTGTCCGGCTGCGTCGAAGTCACCGGGCCTTATGGATACTACGACGGATACTATACCGGGCCGGCCTTCCTGGGCGGCTATTACCGCAGAAACCAGCAATTCCGGACCAGCTACAGCCACTACCACCAAAGATATTCTCACCACCATCGGTTCCACCGCGTCGGACGGCGCGATGGCGGTCGTGGATAGAAACCGGCTGGCCGGAGCCGTCCCGGAATCGATCTCAGAGGCTGCCCGTTCGACGTAGTTGCCGGGACGCGATGGCCGGCTCGACCTGTTTCAGCCGCCCCTCGCATGCCGTTCGGCAAGCCGATCCACCAGGAAGGGCGCGAAGATCGATTTGGCGCATCGGCCGAGCGACCAGACGCGCACCGAGCGGCCGATGGGCTGCCGCAACCGGACAGGTTCTGCCATTCGACTTTTGACGGCGGCAAAATCCAGACGACCTGTCTCGGCGGGTAGCCGCCGAAGACCGTTCACGCGCTTGTCGGCGCCATCGAACCGCCCTGCGCATCATGGCTGCCGCGTCCGATCGACTGGACGGAGCCGCGCAGGCTTCTGGCTCGCGACAGCCAGTGCTGGATGGACGGCACATATCTCTTTGCGAAATCCCTCAATTCGACCCGTTGAGCAACCGTCAGATCGGGGGAGTTCCAGTCCGGGATCGGCGGAAGATGTTCCAGAAAGCCGATCACCCAATCGATCTGCGCCAGAAGGTGCGGCACGCCCGCCTCGAGGCCGAAGCGGCGCGCTTCACCTTCCTGCCTTTGAAGCAGCAGCCGGAATTCATCGCTCGCGCTCACCATCGAGGCCCACCAGCGATAGAACATCGTCTCGGTCTGGTCCAACGCGTAGTCGGGGTCCGGAAGCCATTCGCCGGTCGTGTGCCAGGCCACCATTCCGGGATCGGGGAGCGTCACCCTGAACGCCTCGAACTCTTCCCTGAACTCGGCAAGGCCCATCGCAGTCTCCTTGCCGGGGAATGTAGCGCGTGGCGCGTGACCGGGCAAAGGGGACACGCCCCGACACGCCCGGCCTCCCCCCTTTGCGGGAATGGCGAAAGTCGAAGGCGACCGCCTCCATGGTGCCGGCGCCTGCCAACTTCCGTCCAAAGCCTTGATGGAACCGCCGGCGACGGATACGGGGGAGTTCTTCAGGAGAGGCACGGAGCGGGAAAATTGCCGAGCATCGAAAGGCCGGGTTTGTCATTTTGGTCGGCGTCGTCGGAGCCGGTGATTTCAGCCGCGCTTGAACGCCTTTCAGGCATTGTCGAGACCGATGTCGAGCGATTGGTCGAAATATTCTATTCCACATTTCTCGCCGACGAGCGGGCATCGGCCTATCTGAGCCACTCCGTCGTAAGTACGCGACTTCGCTACTCTCTTCGCCAGTGGCTGCTTGATCTCGTCCGAACCGATCTGCGCGCGGACGTTTCCGAATTCGAGGAACGCCAGATCAAAATCGGAGAGGTTCACGCACGGCTCAAAGTCCCAAATGATATCGTCATGGCGGGGATCACGCTCCTCAAGACCGAGATCGGGCAACGGGTCTCCGCGCTCGACCTGGACAGGGCGACGACCGCCGAGACGATCATACTTCTCGGCGAGACCATGGATTATGCGATGCGCCTGATGACGGCGGCCTATGTCTCCGGCGCCAAAAGCCGGGCGCGGGCCGACGAGGCTTTCCGGCTGTTTTCTCTGGGGCAGGACATCAATCTGGAGCGCGAGACCCAGCGCGCCGCCTTGATGGAGTGGAGCCAGTCCGTTCTGTTCAGCCTGCTTGGCGACAAGCTCGAACACGCCCGGCTTCTGCTGTCGACATCGCCTTTCGGCCTGTGGGTGCGCCATCGCGCCGCCGTGCTCTTCCAGGATTCGTCCGTTCTCGGGCAGATCGAGGCTCTCGTGCGAAAGGTGGACGGGCAGACGATTCCGGCGGTCGCCAGAAAGGATCCGACAGGCGTCGCCGACCTGCAGCGGCACGTCGATGAAATCAAATATCTGCTCAACGACCTCTTCCAGGCAGCGGCGAACATGGAAAACGGCAGCGATCCGCTGACCCGGACGCTCAACAGGCGCTTTCTCCCGTCGATTCTGGGTAGAGAGGTCTCGTTGGCCAAGAACACCCGATCGCCGCTCGCCCTGCTTATGGTGGACGTCGACCATTTCAAGGCGATCAACGACACCTACGGACACTCGGCCGGCGACATGGTGCTCAGCAGCGTCGCCGAATATCTGCTCAGCACCGTAAGAGGGACCGACTATGTTTTCCGCTACGGTGGCGAGGAGTTCCTCGTTGTCCTGGTCGAAACCAGCCGCAGCGAGGCCCAGGCCATAGCCGAGAGGATCCGGCAGAAAATAGCCTCGCAGAAACCATCCATTTCGGACTCCGCCAGGGTCGAAATCACGGCATCCATTGGCGTGGCCAGCTTTGAAGGCCATCCGGACTATCAGTTCCTGATCGATCTGGCCGACAAGGCGCTTTATCAGGCGAAGCGAGAGGGCCGCAATCGCGTTCGGATGTCACCGGCGGGACATCCTGAAATTCCGGCTTTGGCCCGATGACCCGCTCGCGCCCAAAGCCGTCCTTTGAGATGCAGCCGGTCGGCGGTTCCGGACCCGCCTTTCCATTCCCCGCTGTCCTGGGATAGATGCAGGCAACGGCAACCGAGGAGATCGCCATGACCCGCATTCGCACCTTCGCAATCGCACTCGCTGCAGGCCTTGCGTCGAGCGCCGGCCACGCGCAGCAAATCCAGCCCAAGATCACCCTTTCGATCGACGTGCCGGCGGAAGCGACCGTGCATTCGGTGACATATGGCTGCGGCGACGGCATCTCCTTGCCGGTCAGCTACATCAACGCAGACCCGAACTTCCTTGCGATCGTTCCTGTCGACGGGAAGTCGATCGTGTTCGCCTCCGTCATATCCGGCTCAGGCGCCCGCTACGCGGCCGGCAAATATGAATGGTGGTCGAAAGGCGACGACGCATCCTTGCGAGACCTGACCAGAGACGAGAACGCCGAGCCAATCCTGGAATGCAAGGTTTCGCCGAGCTGATCTCCTTCCGCGCCAGCGGGGGGCGGCACCCTGGCCCGACGCCATTTCGGACCGCAGGTCCTCGTCGACCCCGCTCCTAAAGCGCGAGAAGGCGCCCGTCGGCACGTACGGCTCCTCACAAACCTTCCGCCGCATTCTCCATTCGTGACGAAGCCGGTCCCGGTCTCGCCCGTTTTCGTCGGTTGGAATAGCGTCTGCAAAAAGAGGAGCCTCAGATGAAACAGGTCAAGTTCGATCAGCCCGTCCCGGTCTTCATCGGCCTCGGGTTCCCGCGCGAAGTGGCAAGCGTCATCGAGGCCTACGACATCCTGATCGAGTGGAACGGCATTCGCGATCTGGATCAGACCGGGGCCATCGAGGTTTGCCGGAAAGCCCTAAACGGCAAGAGGACCGGGAGAGATGCGCGAAAGGCTTTCCAGCAATTCGCCATCAACAAAGGCATCCTTTCGGAAGAGGCGTACAGCCGGGCCGCCTCGACGCTCGGGCAAGAATGGTCGATCCACCGCTAGGGTCAGGACCTGTTAATTTGGTTGGAATGGCGTTCGAGATGGCAAGAGATGCGAGGAAAAGTCCGAAGAGCGGGGTGGTTCCCCCGGTCGAGGACTTTGACGCGGCAGATCGACGCCAGCTCGATCGTCCTTCGGATCGGGCGGATTTGCACGGGCTGCTTTGTCGCAAGGCCTTGAAAGGCTCAAGCCTTCCTGCGGCCTTGCTTCGCGCATCCGCACAAATCCGCTCCGACCATTCCAACCAAATTAACAGGGCCTGACCCTAGCCCCAGCCTGCCGGGCGGGTGCGATAGTGGGCCTTTGCAGGCCAAAGGCTATGCCCGGCAGCGCTTCTTGCCGATGGGCGCCGTTTCTGATTTCCTGACCTCCATGTCGGGCACGTACGAAACGCCGAAGCTTCTGTCTGGAGGCAATCCCCAGATCGCAAAAGGCTATGGCGACGCACCCGTGCGGTCCTACATCGCCTCCATGCCGGGTTGGAAAAGCGATATCGGCCGGCGGATCGACGGCATCGTCGGCCAAATCGTCCCTGGCGTCCGCAAGGCCGTCAAATGGAACTCACCCTTCTATGGGGTCGAGGACGATTGTTGGTTCCTCAGCCTGCATTGCTTCACAAAATACGTGAAGGTCACGTTTTTCCGTGGCACCTCGCTCGATCCGGCACCGCCCGGCAAGTCGAAGCAGCCCGAAGTGCGCTACCTCGACATATACGAAGGCCGGTTCGATGAGGTACAATTCGCCGGCTGGGTAAAACAGGCTGCCCAACTACCGGGCGAGAAATTGTAGGATTTGGAGCGTCGCCGACAAGGGTCCTTAGCGCCGGTCGGTGACACGAAGCTTCTGACGAGGGGCCAGGCATGGACATCGGCGAGATCGCGAAACGAACCGGCGGCAATTTCCTGATCTTTGCCGGATGCGCTTTCGTGCTTTGGCTCTGGGCCGCACTGATCGATCGGGTTGCCCAGGCAGTCAACCTGTCTACGCCCGACCATCTTGCCAATGTGGCGACTTCGATCGCGCGATCGTCGACGCTCGAGGCGATCGTCAGCATCTGGCTCCTCTCCGCCGCGATTGCGATCGCATTTCCGATTATCTGGCGCCCTTTCTCCACCACAACCACGCTGATGTTCGACGTCGGCTATGGCGTTCTTGGCGCGTTGACGGGCTTCGGCCTGGCGATCGGGCTGTTTACGGGAAACTGGCGCACTTTCGGTTGGGCCCTGGCCTACAGCGCGATAATCGCCGTCGGGTATTTTCTCGTGCGCAGGTTCCTGCCTCTGGCCGAGATGCAGACGAGGGGCCGGGACCGTTGGCTCCTGGCGGCGGCTCTGTTCATCGCCTCGCCGCTCATTTTCCTCTGGGGCTGAGCCGCCTTCCGTCTTGCTCCTCGGCGACGCGCCCTTTCATAAGGGAGGAAGGGGTTAAGGTTAAAAGCCTGTCGCGTTTGACAAAATGGGCCGGCTTTATCGTATATGATGGCACCTATGGGGCGGGGAGAAGGAATGCCGGAGAACTACAATATTTCCGCCGGTTTCCTTCGTTCCGCGCATATCCATGCCGACCGGGTTTTCTATTCGGACCGCAACCTCGACGTCACCTATGGCGAGATGGGCGAGAGGGTCGCGAGGCTCGCTTCCTTTCTTTGCTCCGGCGGATGCCCTCGCAGGGTCGGCATCCTGGCGACCCGGAGCTTCGAAGCCTATGCCGGCATACTGGCTGCCGGCCTTGCGGGGGCGGCCTACGTTCCCCTGAATCTGAAGTGGCCGGAGGAACGCATCGTCGTTCTGTTGCGGTCGATGGAACTGGACGCCCTGGTTGTCGATGCCAATGGCGCCGACCTGCTTACGCCAGCGGTGTTGCATGCCGCCCCGGATCGAATCGTGATCGCGGACGGGTCCCGCAACGTAGATGCGCGCGGCGGACAGCGGATCGTCCGCCTCGGCGACATCGACGGCGAGCCGATGCGAGAGCCCGCGTCCGTCGAGGCGGACGATCTCGCCTATGTGATCTTCACCTCCGGTACCACGGGCCTGCCGAAGGGCGTAATGATCTCGGCGGGATCGCTGCGCAGCTACCTCGAGCAGAGCAGGCCCTGGACCTGCCTCACACCCGCCGACAGGCTGGCGGAAACCTGCGACGTGACCTTCGATCTATCCGTCCACAACCTCTTCCTGTGCGCGGAAGCCGGTGCTTCCCTGCACGTGCTGTCCGCATTGGAGATGCTGGCTCCCGCACGCTTCGTGCGAATGCGAGACATCACCGTGTGGATGTCGGTTCCAACCCTGATATCGATCATGCGTAGGAGCGGCTCCCTCAAGCCCGGCATATTCCCGAGCCTGCGGCTTTCCATATTCTGTGGCGAGCCCCTGCCCGCCGCCGCGGCCCGGGCATGGGCGGAAGCAACGCCGAACGGTGTCGTGGAAAACATCTACGGACCGACCGAGGGAACGGTGATCTGCATGCGCCAGCGCCTGGCCGGGTCCGGCGTATTCACCCCCGGCCGAGATATCGTGGCGATCGGAACGCCATACGCCACGATGGACGTCGCGGTCCTCGACGCACGGCAGAGGCCCGTGCCGGACGGGACGCCGGGCGAGATCGCGCTGTCGGGCCCGCAACTGGCCATCGGCTATCTCAACGAACCTGCGCTGACGGCCGACCGCTTCAGGGAGATCGACGGCCGCCGCTGGTACCTGACCGGCGACCTCGGCATGCGCGATGGCAAGGGCATTTTCCACCATCTCGGCCGGACCGACAATCAGATCAAGGTGAAGGGCAACCGGATCGAACTGGAGGAGGTGGAGGCGCATCTGCGGCAGGCGTCCGGGACCGACATCGTCGCGGTCGTGGGATGGCCGACGATCGACGGCTCCGCGCAAGGATTGGTCGGCTTCTGCAACAGCGCGCTGCCCGCCGAAACCATCGCGACATCCATGCTCAGGACGCTGCCTCGCTACATGGTGCCCAATACCATCCATGTCCTCGATGTGCTGCCCGTCAACATCAACGGCAAGGTCGACCGGCGCGCCCTGGTTGCAAGGCTGCGCGAAAGCGAGGAGAACGGGGACCGGAAACAGGAGCCGTCCTCCCGGACGGCAGAGCCGGCGGGAGCAAGCTAATGGGTGAACCGACGAGCGCGCACATAAGGGATGCCCTGCTCTCGATCCTGTCGACGCACGGAATATCGTCAATCGAAGAGCATGAACGCCTGTTTTCCAGCGGACGCCTGGATTCGCTGGCGGCGACCGAAGTGCTGATCCTTCTGGAAACGGACTACGGCATCGACCTTTCCGACGAGAATTTCGACATCCTGCAGATCGATACCCTCCACGATCTGGAGAGGATGATTTCATCCCGCGAGACGGCAACCGGCACGCCTGGAAATCCGGGCCGGTGAAGCTGCGGCCCATCCACAGAAGCGACATCTCCAAGGCCGCCGCTCTTCTGGCGGAAGGCTTTCCCAAGCTGTCCTGCGAGACATGGACGGCATGCCTTGCAAATATCGTCGCCCATGTCGAAAATCTCGGGCACGATTCCATAGGGCAATTCGCTTCGGCCAATGACGGTGAGGTCGGCATTTGCCTGACCATTCCTTCCCGTCGGGTTGCCTACGCCGAGGCCCCGCGGGAGATCATGAACCTGTCGGCCTTCTATCTGCGGCCGGGCAATGAATGGATGGCCACCCTCTTCCTGCGCCGGCTCATGGTCGACCCGACCGTCGACTATGTGGACCTGACCGCTTCGATATCGATGCGCAAACTCAACCGCCGGCTGGGCTTCGTCGATCGATCGCGGGGTGCGGTCGTGGTGCCGCTCGCCCTGTCCGCCCTGCGTCCCGCGCGCCAGACCAGAATCCTGCCCCTGAGCGCCATCCCTCCCGAGATGCTGCCGGGCGTTCATCGCGACCTTCTGGAGGAGCATGCCCGGCTGGGCTGTATCGCGGTCGGGCTCGCAGCCGGGGGATCCTGCCATCCGTTGATCCTATGTCACTGCCGCCGCCGGGGCGTTGCCGGCGCGCGAGTCATCCTGGCACGCGACAGGCGGCTTGTTCAGGCGGCCCTCGGGACCATTGCCCGATATCTGCTGAAGCGCGGAATTCACTTCCTCGAATTCGAGGCCCTCACAAAGGACGGATTTTCCGAAGCGCTGTTCCGAACGGAAGCGTGGCCCGTGCAAACCACGCGCGAGCCGGGCACGGATGCGATCGACCATACATTCTCCGAACTGGCGTTCGTGCCCCCTCCCGGCGTGCCTGCCGGTCGGCTGGGAGCGTGAGCGTGCCCCACGCGGCACGGCTGCGGCAAAGCTGAAGCCACCCTGCCCGTCACTTCCATTCCGAACGGGCGCAAGACGAGTTTCTTCGATCCAAAGTTATTAGTTAAAATTCGAACGGGATATTTACCGAACCCCAACCTAGCGGGGGAGTAATCCGGCATTTCCCCCAAGATTAACACATTCGTCGGCTGTTTCTGGCATGGCTCGACCGGGAAGGATGACCGGGATATTGGTGCTGGTATTGGCCTATGTGTGGATTTAGCGGTTATTTTGGAGACGGCGTCGCGCCCGACGCGGCAAGGCCGCTGCTGCAGCAAATGGTTGCGGCGATCGCCCACCGCGGCCCGGACGAGCAAGGCATTTTCGTCGGCGACCGCGTCGGGTTAGGACATGCGCGCCTGTCGATCGTCGGGCTTGGCGATGGCCAGCAGCCGATGACCCTCGCCAACGGGCGCTTCACGATCGTCTTCAACGGCGAGATCTTCAACTATGTCGAGCTGCGTGACGCCCTGAGAGCTCAGGGCCACGTTTTCCGGACGGGAAGCGACACCGAAGTCATCCTGCATCTTTACGAGCGCATGGGCCCCGACTGCCTGTCCAGGTTGAACGGCGACTTTGCCTTCGCGATCTGGGATGCCAAGGAACAGCGCCTGATGATCGCCCGCGACAGGATGGGCGTTCGGCCGCTGTTCCACACCACGGTGGGCGGCACGCTGTATTTCGCCTCCGAAGTGAAGGCGTTGCTGCGAGTGCCCGGCGTCAAGGCGCGGATGGACCCGTTTGCGCTCGACGAGATCTTCACCCTGTGGGCTCCGATCGCGCCGCGCACTGCCTTCCGCGACATTTTCGAGCTGGAGCCCGCCCACAGCCTGATAGCCGACCGAAACGGTGCGACGATCAGGCCGTACTGGACATTGCAATATCCCGACGCGGACGCGCCGGCGCAGCACACCGATGCGCGCGCGGCGGCGGAAGAGCTGCGCAGCCTGCTCACCGATGCGACACGCATCCGCATGCGGGCGGATGTGCCTGTCGGCTCCTATCTTTCCGGGGGCCTCGATTCCTCCGTCGTGTCGGCATTGGCGGCACCGATGGCGGCCGAAGGGCTCTCCACGTTCTCGGTGACCTTCGGCAGCGAGGAGCACGACGAGAGCGCCTTTCAGTTGCAGATGGCCGAAGCGCTCGGTACGCGCCACCACGCCGTTTCCTGTGGCGACGGCGATATTGCGGATTCGTTTCCCGAGGTGATCCGGTTTACCGAGCGGCCGGTTCTGCGCACGGCGCCGGCGCCGCTCTACCAGCTCTCCGGCCTTGTGCGGGAAAAGGGGCTGAAGGTGGTGCTGACCGGCGAAGGAGCCGATGAGGTCTTTGCCGGATACGACATCTTCAAGGAGGCGCGTGTCCGCCGCTTCTGCGCGCGGCAGCCTGGCTCGCGCATACGGCCGCATCTGTTCCGCAAGCTCTATCCCTATCTGCCCGGCCTGAGGCAGCAATCGGCCGAATATCTCGCCGCCTTTTTCGGGGCCGGCGGCGAAGGGACGGACGACCCCCTGTTTTCGCACCGGCCGCGCCTGCGCGGGACGGCGGCTGCAAAGCTGTTCTTTTCCGGCGATCTTCGCCGGGAACTGGCGGACTACGACGCCGCAGCCGAACTTGCCGCGCGCCTGCCCCACGATTTCGGTCGCTGGCACCCGCTGCATCAGGCGCAATATATCGAGAGCCGGTTCCTTCTGCCGGGCTACATCCTGTCGAGCCAGGGAGACCGCATGGCCATGGCGCACGGGATCGAAGGCCGGTTCCCGTTCCTCGACCACCGGCTCGTCGAGTTTGCGACCCGCCTGCCGCCGGAGATGAAGCTCAAGGGCCTGGTCGAAAAGCACATCCTGCGCGAGGCGACGAAGGATCTTCTCCCCAGTGCGATCGGCAGCCGGACAAAGCAACCCTACCGGGCGCCCGACAGCCAGTCCTTCGTGGGCGGCAACGAGCGCGGCTATGTCAGGGACGCCTTCAGCAAGAAGAAGCTCGAAGCATCCGGCCTCTTCAGCCCCGATGCCGCGGGCAAACTCTTCGAGAAATGCCGGGCGAGACCGGCATCCGGCTATCGCGACAATGTTGCCTTCGTGGGCATCCTGTCGACGCAGCTCTGGCAGGAGACGTTTTCGAAAACCCGCACTCCGGACGCGCAAGCGGCTTGAAACAGACCAAGGAGACAAGCATGAACCAGTCGGTCAAGCACAGTATCAAGACCTTCATAATCGACAATTTTCTGTTCGGCGACACCACCTACGACCTTCAGGACGACGTATCGCTGATCGAGAACGAAATCATCGATTCCACCGGCGTGCTCGAACTCGTCGCGTTCATCGAGGAGCAGTTCGGCTTCACCCTGGCCGACAGCGATATCGTTCCCGCAAATCTCGATTCCGTGGCGCGGATCACGGCGTTCGTCACCAGCCATACCGATGCGGAAGCACTGAGCAAGGCGCTCGCCTGAGATAAGGGGCTGCGAGAGGCACTTACCATGCGTATCGAAAATTTCCTGCGCGACAGTGCGCGCCTGCATCCCGACAAGACCGCGCTGGTGGCGGGCGGCAGGCGGCTCAGCTATGCGCAGTTCGACGCAGCGACCGACCGGCTCGCCTCCTCGCTGGCGCAGGGCGGCATCGGGCGCGGCGATCGCGTGCTCGTGTTCATGAACAATTGCTGGGAGGCGGCCCTATCGCTCTTTGCCATCTTCAAGGCGGGTGCGACGGCCGTCCCGGTCAATCCCTCGACCAAGGCCGACAAGCTTGCCTACATGATCGGCAATTGCGAGGCGGCCGGCATACTGGTGCAGGAGCGGCTCCTGCCCGTGGTGCTGGAGGCCCGGGCAATCGAACCGCGCAAACTGTTCATCGCAGCCACGGGCTCCGCAAGTGACGGCTCCAGCGGCGACATCGCCGGCTTCGAGGCCTGCCTCGCCGGAAACGACGCACCGGTGAACCATGGCGGGATCGACGTCGACCTGGCGCTGCTCATCTACACGTCCGGCTCCACGGGCCGCCCCAAGGGCGTGATGATGAGCCATCGCAATGTCGAGGCGGCCGCAGGTTCGATCACCACCTATCTGGAGAATACGCAGCACGACGTCATCCTGAACGTGCTGCCGCTGGCCTTCGACTACGGGCTCTATCAGCTCCTGATGGCCGTCAAGCTCGGCGCGACCCTCGTCCTGGAAACCTCCTTTGCCTTCCCGCAGGCGATTTTCGATCGAATCCGCGAAGAGGGCGTGACGGGTTTTCCGCTGGTTCCGACGATGGCGGCGATGATCCTGCAGATGCGCGATCTGGAACCCGACTTCCTGCCGAGCCTGCGCTATATCACCAATACGGCTGCGGCCCTGCCGCCGGCGCATATCGCCCGGCTTCGCGAGCTTTTCCCCCGCGCGAGCATCTATTCGATGTACGGCCTGACCGAATGCAAGCGCTGCACCTATTTGCCGCCGGCCGAACTCGACCGGCGTCCCGGCTCCGTCGGTATCGCCATCCCCAATACCGAAGCCTTCGTCGTCGACGAGGACGGCAAACAGGTACCGCCGGGCGTTGCCGGTCAACTGGTGATCCGCGGACCGCACGTCATGCAGGGATACTGGCGCAACGAAGCCGAAACGAACCGCATGCTTCGCCCGGGCCCCAACCCCTGGGAAAAAGTGCTCTACACCGGCGACCTGTTCACGACCGATGAAAGCGGCTTCCTGTATTTCGTCGGGCGCCAGGACGACATTATCAAAACGCGCGGCGAGAAGGTCGCGCCGAAAGAGGTCGAAGCCGTGCTCCATGCCCATGCCGGCATCGCCGAAGCGACCGTCTTCGGGGTGGCGGATCCCGTGCTCGGCCAGGCCATCGGCGCGGTCATCGTGCGTGCGGACCCCGGCCTGACGGAGCGCGAGGTCATCCGGCACTGCGCTGCGCATCTGGAGGACTTCATGGTTCCGCGCCTCGTCGAGTTCCGCAGCGAACTCCCCAAGACCGACACCGGCAAGGTGAGCCGCCGCCTGGCCGCGGAGACAATGAAAGCAGCCGAATGAACATGGACAGATCCGACGTCAACGCGGCCTTCTCGGCCGACACGCTCATGATCGACCCCGAACAGGAAACCGAGAAGATCGTGGCAGCCCTGCGCAATCAGTTGCGCGGAACCCTGCGCAAGCGCGGACTCGTCCTGGGCTTGTCCGGCGGCATCGATTCCAGCGTCTGCGCGGCGCTTGCCGCCCGCGCCGTGGGAGCCAAGAACGTGCTCGCCCTGTTCATGCCGGAAAACGATTCCGATCCGGAAAGCCTGCGCCTCGGCCGCACGGTCGCGGAAGCTTTCGGCATCGACAGCGTCGTCGAAGATATCGGTCCTTCCCTGCAGGCCATGGGCTGCTACGACCGCCGCGACGGTTTCATCCGCGAACTCGTTCCCGGATACACCGCCGAATGGGCCTCCAAGGTCGTCATTTCCAGCGCCCTTGAAGGTGATGGCTACAACATCTCCTATCTGGTCGTGCAGGACCCCCAGGGACAGCAGACCAGGCTGCGCATGCCGCCTTCCGTCTATCTGGGCATCGTCGCTGCGACCAACATGAAGCAGCGCACGCGCAAGCAGCTTGAATATTTCCACGCCGACAGGCTGAACTACGCCGTGGTCGGCACGCCGAACCGGCTGGAATATGACCAGGGCTTCTTCGTCAAGAACGGCGACGGCGCCGCCGACGTGAAACCGATCGCGCATCTCTACAAGAGCCAGGTCTATCAGCTCGCGGCCTATCTCGGCGTACCGGACGAGATTTGCCGGCGCCCGCCGACGACGGACACCTATTCGCTGCCGCAGACGCAGGAGGAATTCTACTTCTCCCTGCCCTACGACCGTATGGATCTTTGCCTCTACGGCCTCAACCACGGCTTGCCGGCGGATGTGGTGGCAAGGGCTGCGGGCCTGAGCGCCGATCAGATGTCGCGCGTCTGGGCCGACATCGGCGCCAAGCGCAGGGCGACGCGCTACCTGCATCTTGCGCCGCAATTCGTGGAGCCGGTCGACGAGGTCGCCAGATGGGAATGACCGCCTGCATGCAGGCGGCCGGGGTCATTCGATATTGCTGGTGGCCAGACGGCTCCAGCTTTCGCCGGCGAGGCCGTTGAAAAAACCTTCGCCGGCTTGAAATGCCTGCATGAGTGCCGGGTCTTTCGTGTGGATCACGGTAGACGCCAGATGCGTGAAGGCGATGCGCTTGCCGAGCATCGCATCGAGAAGCGCCGGCTGGGTGCGGCCGCGCACCGCGACGGCACCCCGGTCCGCGGCATGCTCGATCAGGCAGTCGACCACCTGCTGCTCCTGTCCGGGCACGGCCAGTATCTGAAGGACCCGGGCAACGCGGCCGGCGTCGCCATGGTAGACGAAGCCGCCCGCAAGAGCGCCGGTGCGTGTCTCCACCCTGCAAAAGACCGCGCTTCCTTCCACGCGCGGAAGGGTAATTTCGCGCAGCACATAGGCAAGCTGTTCGGGCGTGAAATCCGGCCGCAGCCTGAAGCTGGCGACCAGCCGGGTGAAAAGCTCGGCAAATGCCGCGGCATCGACCTCGACCGCCTTGAAATTTCCCTGTCCATTCCGAGCCGCGGGCACACCCGACCAGCGCAAGTCTCCCGGCCGCATCCGGCGGCGCAGCAGGTTGTCGGCCTGGCGGGCGAACGGATGGAGAAGCCGCGCGGCACCGAGACGGTCCCGCCCGAGCTCGACGAAGAACCCCGCCGGCCGGATGATGCGCAGCCAGTCGAGGCTGTGCTGCGGAAGCGCCTTGCCCCTTAGTTTCCGCCACATCGATTCCGAGACCTCGCTGGCGGTCTCGCTCAGCGACAGATCCTGGGGGCCGGCAAGGAAAGCCTTGAGCAGACGCGCGCCCGCCATCGGGTCGGTCTCGCGCCCTTCCACCATCAGGGAACCGCAGATCGCCGCGCGCAATCGCCGCCCCTCGAACACCATCGGCAACCCGGTCACGCCGATGAAGCCGTTCATTTCGCCGCTATCGCCGATATGAACGAGCGAGGATAGCCCCAGGTCCTGACCCGGCGCTTCCAGATAGAAATGCTGAAGATACCGGCTGAGCGTTTCCGTCACCTGCGCCTTGGGGTCGCGGAAGACACGCAGGAACATCTTCGAAAGGCAAGGGATGTCGGAAGCCTGCAACTCGCGGATTTCACTCATCATTCTACCGGGTTCTGCTGGTGAACGGTCCGGCCGGGCACTTAGACATCCAGCCTCTTCTGCGCGAACGCAGCGCGGGGCGTTCCATTGTGGTCGCTCGCGAATTCCACCGAATCGTAGGCCCGGGCGCGCGCCAACAGGGCCGCCGCCTGCCGCTGCTGACCTTCGCCGAACTCGAAGGCCAGCCAGCCGCCCGGCTTGAGAAAGGCAACGGCGTCGCGCACCAAACGCTGATGGATCGAAATGCCGTAGGGACCTCCGTCGAAAGCCTCGCGCGGCTCGTTCTCAAGCAGGTGGGCGCTGTCGCCTTCGAGGCGCTGGGTGGAGATATAGGGCGGGTTGCAGACGATGATATCGACGCTGCCTTCAAGGTTCTCATCGGCGAGCCCGCCGAAAAGATCGCCCTGCAGGACGCGAACACGCTCGGAGAAGCCGCAGCGCCGCACATTGCGCTCGGCCAGCGCCACCGTCTCGTCCGTCAGGTCGCAGGCCCAGACCGTTGCGGCCGGCGCATGGGTGGCAATGGCAAGCGCCAGATTACCGGAACCGCAGCACATGTCGATGACCAGAGGATTTTCGTCGCCTGCCCTGATCAGGTCGATCGCGACACGCCCGAGAAGCTCGGTCTCCTCCCTCGGCACCAGCACGCCGGGCGCGAGTTCGAGATCGACCCCCAGGAAGCGATGCAGAAGGACCTGATCCGGCCGTCCGGCCTGGATGTCGCTGCCCATCTTGTCCACCATAAACAGGACTCCAACCCGAACGCTTCGAACCACTATGAGACCGCTTACGCCAGCGGCGTAAACATAAACTGAAGCTCACATCGCAAATGTTAACCTCAATATAGAATCTCCGGTTTCCAAAGCCTGCGTTCAGCCCGAAGCGCGCCAGCGTTGATCAGAAAGAAAGAATTTTCCGGCATCAGGTTGCCATCGTCATCTCGAACGAATGTGGCACATCATGAAGCCTGCGCGAGACTTTTCAGGCGCCGTCCCGGCCTGCAAGCAACACATCGCAACTTGCCAGAAGTGACACCCTGCGGTGGCATCGGACGCATTTAACGTGACCGGGCAAAAAGCCTTCCTGTCGATGGCCATGTCCTACATGGCCTCCGGCGGCAGCCTGATCATGAGCTCTGCGGCGCAGTTGCTGACCTTCGCCATCGTGGCGCGGTCGCTTGGCGTGGTGGAGTTCAGCGTCTTCGTCGCCATCACCGCAATTTGCAACATCGCGGTCCATCTTTGCGGGCTTGGCGGGATGGAATGCCTTGTCCGTCGCGTCGCCCGCGATCGCACGATCTACCCGGTCATGCTCGGGCACAACATCATCCTTACGAGCCTGAGCGGCGCGGCGCTCGTGCTTATCGGCGCGGCTATCCTGCCCTTCTTCTTCGCACTGTCGCCCGACCCCCTCCATAACCTTTTCTACATCGTGCTGATGCTGGTCACAAATATCGTTCTGGTGCGGGTGATCGTGCTGACGGAACAGATATTCATCGGGCACACCGATTTTGCATCGGCCAATATCGTCGTGGTCAGCTTCGCATTTGCCCGCACCATCACTGCGGCCCTCGCCTGCCTGGTCTTCGGCGTCTCGACGGTTGCGCATTGGGCGGCCTGGCAATTCGGCTGTCATGTCCTGGTTGCGCTCGGATGCTTCTTCGCCCTGAGGAAACTCGGCCGCCCGAAATTCCGGATCGTCAGGGAGGAATTGCGGCTGGGCATGTATTTCAGCATCCCCTTCATCCTCGACGCCGTCCGCAAGAACGCCGACCTTCTGACGCTGAACGTGGTTACGACGGCGGAAATCGTGGCCAGCTACAGCGTCGCACGGCGCATTCTGGAAAGCAGCTATCTTTCCGTCGAAGCCCTGAACCGGCTGATCTATCCCGGGTCGGCGCGAGCCGCGGCCCAGGGCCTGCACAACGCCATCGGCCGAATTCGCAAGGTCATGCTTGCCGCATGCGGGATCAGCGTCGCGGCGGCGGTGACGGTATATATTTTTGCGCCCGTGCTGCCTTATCTGTTCGGCCACGACTATCTGAGCCTGGTCCGGTTTGTCAGAAGCCTATGCTGGGTGGTCGTGCCGCTTGGCATGTGGTCGATCGCGGCCGAAGCGCTGGGCGCTGCAGGCTACCACGGCGCACGCGCGACGGTGATGGGTCTCGGCAGCGTCGCGGGTGCGGCGCTCGCGGCCTGGGCCACATGGTACGCTCCGCCGACCGGCACGATAATCTCGTTCTACGTCATCGAAATAGCCATGGTCGCCGCCACCTGGAGCGTCTTCTTCCGCTATGTGAAAAAAGACAGGGAGAGCGGCGCCGCGATCTCGTCGGGCAAGCCGCTTAACGGCTGATTTACCATGACTCGATAGTCATGTGGGGGAGATGAGAGACGACGTGGCTTCAAGGGTTCGGGGCGCGCCGCGGAGACGGAACGAATGTACACGCCGAAGGAGCCGGGGCTGCGGTATGCGCTGGAGCGTTCGGAAGCTTTGCGTCCGGGTCCGCGCGGCAGCTCGCTGCTGGGACTGATCTCCGATACACGCGACGTTGCGGCTGCCAGGCCGAGTGCCGCCGCCGGCTCCGCGCGGGGCAGGCTGGCGCCGAACCCGCAGCCCGAAACACAGGTCGGGCCCGCCGAAACCACCGCTGCACCCGCCGCAAGGCAGGTCATGGGCTATGCGCACGCGCTCCGCAGCATCAATCCGGATGATATTCTTCTTTGGCTGCGCCGGGGCTGGCTCTGGATCGTCGGCGCGACCATCCTTTGCGTGATGGGGGCCTTTGTCTATGCGCAGACGGCTTCACCGCGATATACCGTCTACACCGATCTCGTGATCGATCCCGCCAATCTCCAGGTCGTCAACGACGACGTGTTCGGCTCCAATCTCCTGCGCGATTCCCAATTGCTGGAAGTGGAAAGCAAGATGAGGGTGCTGACGTCGCGCAACGTGCTCGCGCGTGTGATCGACAGCATGAACCTCACACAAGATCCTGAATTCGCCAAGCCGACCACCGTGGGCCGCCTCAAGAACATCGTCCTCGGCACTTCTCAGAACGAGGCCCGGCAGGCGGACATGCTCAGCACGATGCGCGCGCTTTCCGAACGCGTCGAGGCCCGACGCGAGGAGCGGTCGTTCGTCGTCTCGCTCAGCGTGTACACCGAAGACCCGCTGAAATCGGTGGCTCTGTCGGACGCGATCGTCGATGCGTTCGAAAAGGAGGTCTTCGAATCTGCCGCACAAAGCGCGGGACGGGTGGCGGCCGCGCTCAACCAGCGAATGGACGACCTTCGCCGCAACGTCACCGATGCGGAGGCGAAGGTGGCGGAATTCAAACGCCGGCACGGGCTCCAGTCGCAGAATGGCGAACTCGTCAGCACGCAGCTTGCGGCAGAGCTGAACACGCAGGTCCTGGCGGCGCAGCAGCACTATATCGAGCTGGAAACCCGCTACCGGCAGATGCAGGAAGCGATTGCGGTCGGCCGCACCAGCACGGCCTCGGTCTTCGTCTCTCCGACCATGACGGCGCTCAGGCAGGAATACAACGCAGCCGTGGTGCAACTGAATTCGCTGAAGCTCACCTACGGCGCGCGCCATCCGCGCATCACCGCCGCCAACTCGGATCTGGAGACGCTGAAAGCATCGATCCTCGATGAGGCAAGGCGCATCGTGGACATTGCGAAAAGCGACATGCAGCAGGCAAAGTCCGCCCTCGACGAGCTTCAAAACAAGTCGAGCGAGCAGCAATCAAAAGTCTACACCGACAATGATTCCCAGGTCGAACTGCGCGATCTGGAGCGTGACGCGCGCGCCAAAGCCGCGCTTTACGAAACGCATCTGGCACGGGCCCAGCAGATCACCGAGCAGCAGCAGATCAACACGTCCAACATCCGCGTGATCTCGCGCGCCTTGCCGCCGAAATCACGCAGTTGGCCGCCACGGACAATGATCCTGCTGGCGGCAGGCGCCTTTGCGGGACTGGGCATCGGCATCGGCATTGCCCTCCTGTTCGGCCTGCTGCGGGTGCTGCGCCAGAGTCAGCCTCGCCCGGCCTGACCGATGGCGACGGCATCGCAGCGCGCCGCTTCTCCTCTGCCGGCCGGCCTGGAAAGAATGGCGGCGGCCGGCCCCATCCTGTTCATGGCGATCTTCCTGTTTTTCTGGATTTCGACGACGCCGTTCGTCGATCTCACAGGAGAGACGGTTCTCGATCCCTCGGCCGCCAATTCCAATCGGCTGAACCAGATCGTCTCGATCGGCCTGTTCTTCGGCATGCTCTGCTACGGCCTGATGCATCCGCTGCGGGCGGTCCTGATGCAGCCGCGCGCACTGATGATCCCGCTGTTCACCTGGTTCCTGCTGGTCTCGCTCGTATCCGCCCATCCGATGCTGGGGATCAAGGCCGTCGTCCTCGGGGTGATGGTGACGATCAATGCCGGCGTGTATCTGCTCCTGCCGGCTTCGGAAAAGCAGTTCGCGAAAATGCTGGCGATCGGCACGCTGATCATGCTCGGCACGGCATATTACGGCATCCTGTTCAAGCCGGAACTTGCCATCCACCAGCCATCGGAATTGCGCGAGCCGATGAATGCGGGCCTGTGGCGCGGCCATTTCCCGCACAAGAACAGCGCGGCCGCGGCAATGGTGCTCGCCACCTTCTTCGGCATCTATGTCCTGAATGTCTGGTCACGGCTGGCGGGCATCGCGATCATCGTGCTGTCGGTGATTTTCCTGGTTCATAGCGGCGGAAAGACCTCCGCTGCGATGCTGCCGGGCATTTTGATCCTGGCGTGGATATTCGAGCGGATATCCATTCTGCGAATTCCGATCGTCATCGGAGGCGTCGGCCTCTTCAACCTGCTTGCGGTGGGCTCGGCCGTGTTTCGTCCGCTGGGGGAATTTGTCGCGTCGCTCGGCATCGACGCCACCTTCACCAATCGCTCCGATATCTGGCGTTTCGCCTTCGGGGCCATCGCCGAAAACCCGATCATCGGCTACGGCATCAACGCTTTCTGGCAAACCGACGAACTCGTCTACAGCGGCGGCAGCGTCGAAACCTGGGCCGTTGCCGCGGAAAACGGGCACAATTCCTATCTCGACATCACACTGATGGCGGGGGTGCCCGGCCTGGTGCTGACGCTGCTGCTCGTGATCGCCATGCCGCTGCGCGATATTTCCCGCCTGCCGAGCGCCGGCAAACATTCCCATCTGACCCGGCTTTTCATCTGGACCTGGCTTTATGTGATCTTCAGCGCCGGTCTCGAGACGCTTTTCTTCGAGGGCGGTAATCTTTTGTGGTTCACTTTCCTCTACAGTCTCTACGGATTGCGCTTTCAATCCTCTGCCGTACTAGACCCCGGCAGCTTCGCTCCGGCCAAAAGGATGGTTGCCCATGTCTGATCTTCGCGATCGGCTTTCCACCCTGACCGATCGGGTCAGCAACCGTTTGATATGGCGCTTCTCCCGCAGCCGGCGGCCGATCCCCACGAAACGGCCGATCGTTTCGTTCACCTTCGACGACGTTCCCGACACGGCACTCACGCAAGGGGCGGCGATCCTCGAAAAATTCGATGCGCGCGGCACGTTCTACATCGCCGGAGGCCTGACGGGCCGGGCAGAGCCGGATCGCCGGCTGATTTCCGCGGAAGGATGCCGCGAACTGTTCGCGCGCGGCCATGAGATCGGCTGCCACACCTTCTCCCACAGCAAAATTCGCACCCTCACCAGTCGCGCCCTTTCGGACGACCTCGACCGGAACCTGGCATTTCTGTCGGAAGCCGGGATTTCTCGTCCACCGACCAATTTCGCCTTCCCCTACAATGCCGCGTGGCCGGCCGCGCGCAGGGTCATGGGCAGACGCTTTTCGAGTTGCAGAGGCGGCGGCGAAGCCATCAATCGAAAAGCGGTCGACCCGCTGATGCTCAAGGCGGTGGAGATCCGCCAGCCCGACGAATACGCGCGCAGCCTCACGCGCTGGATCGACGACGTGGCCGGCCAGCCGGGATGGCTGATATTCGTGACGCATGACATCACCGCCAGGCCGACGCCCTATGGATGCCTGCCCGAGACGCTCGAACGGCTCGTGTCGCACGCCCGGGACCGGCAATGCGACATATTGCCGATTTGCGAAGCTCTCGACCGGTTCGGCTGGATGGAACCGGATCGCCGAACGCCATGAGCCAGCAGCCTGCCGGCATGCCGGGCCTTCTGAAGATCAATAATTACTTCTACCGCAGGGGCGGCGCGGAAGCCGTGTTCCTCGACCATATCGCGATGTTCGAACAGGCGGGATGGGACGTGGTCCCCTTCGCCATGAAACATGAACTGAACCATCCGTCCCCCTGGTCGGATTATTTCGTTTCCGAAATCGAATACGGTCGCCAGACGCGCCCCCTCACCAAGATCAGGCAGGCGGCGAAGGTCATCTATTCCTTCGAAGCCCAGCGAAATCTCGCCCGCGTCATCGAGAAGCGGAGGCCCGCGGTCGCGCATGCGCACAACGTCTATCATCATCTCTCGCCCGCCATTTTCTCCACGTTGAAATCGGCGGGAATTCCGACGGTCATGACAGTCCATGATCTCAAGCTCGCCTGTCCGTCCTACAAGATGCTTCGCGACAACAAGGTCTGCGAAAAGTGCAAGGGAGGGCACACCTACAACGTGCTGGTCCACCGTTGCATCAAGGGCTCCGCCGTCCTCAGCGGCGTCGTTCTCGCCGAAACGCTGCTGCATCGCAGCCTCGGCCTCTACCGGAAGAATCTCGACCGCCTGGTGGTGCCGAGCCGCTTCTACATGGACAAGCTGGAGGAATGGGGCTGGCCGCGTGAACAGATGGTTTACATCCCCAATTTCATTGATGCCGGCAGCTTCGAAACCGGCTGGGCCAAACCCGGCTATTTTGCGTTTGCCGGACGCCTTGCCCCTGAAAAAGGCATAGGCACCCTGATACGGGCCGCGGCCCTTTCCAAACAGAAGCTCGTCATTGCCGGAACGGGCCCGGAAGAAGCATCCCTGCGGGCGCTGGCCGCCTCGACCGGCGCGGACGTCGTCTTTGCCGGCTATCTTTCTGGCGCTGCGCTGCATCGCCTGATCGGCGAAGCCACGGCGCTGGTCCTGCCGTCGGAATGGTACGAAAACGCGCCGATCAGCGTCCTGGAAGCCTATGCGCTCGAAACGCCCGTGATCGGAACGAGGATCGGCGGCATTCCCGAACTGATCCGCGACGGCGAGACCGGCTACATGGTGGCGCCCGGCGCCCCCGACGACCTTGCAGCCGCCCTGGCAAGAATGGCGGCGCTCTCCGCGGGCGCGCGGCACGCCATGGGTAAAACGGCAAGACAATGGGTCTCAACCGTTTTTTCGTCCGCGGCCTATTTTCGGGCAACGACGGAGCTTTATTCCAGTCTCGGCGCGGCATTACCGACCCCGGCCGGGCGATAGACCCCGGGCCGGGACTCCTTCCCGCAATCTGGCCTGCAATCTGGGATTTAGTCGGTCGTTACAATTTTAACGCTTATCTTATCCGCGATTTCAGGCCGCTCGTCTAACACATCTCCCAGGAAAATCGGGTTTTCGACCGTTGAGCAGAAAGCCGCGCCTTCCGACGGGCATTGGGTGCGGAACCGAGTGGGCAGATGGGTTTCAAAGGCGATTCCGAGGGCGAAAACCGCCAGATTTCGGATGAGATTTATACTTTGCCGGCAACAGACGCCGCTTCGGCGGTTGACGAGGTCTCCGTTGCGAAGAAAAGGAAGCTGATAGCGACGCCGCCGCTGGGCGCCGTCGATGCACTCGACCGGATATCGGGCCTCGAGACGAGCCCTGACCGTCCCAGAGTGATGATGCTGGGAAGCAGGGGTATTCCGAACGTCCAGGGCGGCATCGAAAAGCATATCGAGATGATCACCACGGAACTCGTCGATCTTGGCTGGAATGTCGAGGTGCTGGGGCGGCGTCGGTATCTGGCCACGCCGACCGAGACTTTCTGGAACGGCATCCGGATCATCCCGCTTTGGGCGCCGAAAAGGATGACGTTCGAGACGATAGGAAACAGCATCGCCGGCGTTCTGTTTGCAGCCAGGCACAGGCCCGACATACTTCATATCCATGCGGTCGGACCCGCGCTCGTCGCCCCGCTTGCGCGACTGCTGGGCCTGAAGGTGGTCGTCACCCATCACGGCTATGACTACAACCGCCAGAAATGGGGCGGCTTTGCCAAGCGCATGCTCAAGCTCGGCGAAGCGCTGGGAATGTACACGGCAAACGGCCGGATCGCGATTTCCCAGGACATCGTTCGCACCATGCGGCGGAAATATCGGGTGGCCGCCGACCTGGTGCCCAACGGGGTTTCCATGCAGTCGCGGGAAACCTCCACCGAAACCCTTCGCGCTTTCGGGCTCTTGCCGCGGCAATATATCGTCATGATCGCGCGGGTCGTCCCGGAAAAGCGCCAGCACGATCTGATCCGTGCCTTTGCGAAGATGAAACGGCCGGAGAAGTTGGTGCTGGTCGGCGAAGCGGACCACGAAACGGAGTATTCGGCATCGGTCAGGGAACTGGCGGCCAGAACGCCGTCCGTCGTCATGACCGGGTTTCAAACCGGCTCGGCTCTTTCGCAACTCTACGGCAACGCCAGGCTGTTCGTGCTTCCCTCGAGCCATGAAGGCATGCCGATCGCCCTTCTGGAGGCGCTTAGCCACGGGCTGCCGGTCCTGGCGAGCGACATCGACGCCAATCTCGAGCTGAATCTTCCAGCCGACGACTACTTCGCCATGGGCGATGTCGATGCGCTGGCGGCGGCTTTGGAGCGAAAGCTTTCGGTGCCGTTTCGCGAGGATATGATGAGCGAGATCATGCAGCGGATCGAATCCGACTATAGCTGGAAAAGGATCGCGGAACGCACCGCAGCGGTCTATCGCTCGGTGCTGCGTCGGCCCCGGCGCTGAGCTTCCGCTCGCCGTGCCGGTCAACCGCACGTTGTCCCATGATCGGATCGGCGCGGGCGCCGTTGCCCGGCACGCAGTTTTCATGAGGAGATCGGTTTTGGACGGTTCCACCATCAAGGGTCATGTCGCAGATTGCGTGCGCGGCGGGCGGTGACGATGGCCGCTCTCGTCAGGCGCACCGCCGTCGTCATGGCATGGCTCGCCCTCGCCCTGATAATCTTCTCCACGCTTTCCCCGATCGGCATGCGGCCGCATCTCGGTGTGTCCGTCCATGTCGAGCGGTTCGGGGCCTTCGCAGCGCTAGGCTGCCTGTTCGCGGCGGCCTATCCCCGCCGCCGGCTGGAGATATTCCTTTGCGTCGCCGGCCTCGCCATGGGGCTGGAGTTCCTGCAAACGCTGGTTTCCAGCCGGCATGCACGCTGGTCCGATCTCGGGGTGAAGCTGGCGGGAGGCGGGGCCGGCATCCTGCTTGCCGGCTTCCTGCCGCGCCCGCCTGCCGGTCTGGAGCGCTTGCTGTTGCGTCTAAACCAAAACAAAAGCCCTTCACGCTAATTTTCGCGCATGGTCCCATGGAGAAATCCGTGACTGTATCGGTCATCATCAAGACGCTGAACGAGGAGAAAAAGATCGCAGCGACGATCGAAAGCGCGCTGGCCGCACTGGAGGCGGTGGGCGGCGAGGTCATCGTTGCCGACAGCGGCTCGCGCGACAGCACCGTCGAGATCGCCTCGGCCTATCCGGTTGTCATCGCCCAGATCGAACCGCCCGCGCTGCCGAGCTGCGGCATCGGCCCACAACTCGGCTATCAATATTCGCGCCATCCCTTTCTCTGCCTGATCGATGGCGACATGCTCCTCGATCCGGACTTCCTTCCGGCCGCTCTCGCCTTCATGGACGAGCACCCCGACGCCGCAGGCGTCAGCGGCCATGTCGAGGAAATGGAAATCGCGAACCTCGAATTTTCCCGCCGGGTCAATCGCGCCGCGCCGGAAAACCGCACGGGCGCGGTCGACCGCATGAATGGCGGCGGGCTCTACCGCCGCAAGGCCATCGCGGAAGTCGGCTATCTTTCCGACCGCAACCTGCATGGATACGAGGAATTCGACCTCGGCGCTCGGCTGCGCGCCGCCGGCTGGCAACTCCATCGCCTCGACCGGCGTTTTGTCAGGCACTACGGCCACACGGACAATTCCTACAAGCTGCTGGTTCGCCGCTGGCGCAGCAAATATCTGTTCGGTATCGGCGAACTGCTGCGGGCCTCGCTGGGCCGGCCCTATTTCTTCAGGCTTTTCCGGGAGCTGCCCGAGCTGCGCCTGTGGATGGGCGTATATGCCTTCTGGGCGCTCTGCCTTGCCGTGCTCATCGCGGTTCCCGGCAAACTGTCCGCCCTGGGGATCGTTGCCGGACTGCTGGTCCTGCTGGTCGCCCTGATGAGCCTTCGCAAGGGAGGGCCGAGCATGGGGCTCTACACGGTGGTCGCCTGGTTCTTCCACGCCGCGGCCCTGCCGGTCGGCCTTCTCCGGCGCCGGCGCGAGCCTGCCGCGCCGATCGAAAGCCGCCTGATCGGGCAGCGCGGATGAAGATCGGGGCCGCAGCCGTTGCGCTTGCGCTGCTGCTCGGCGGTTCGACCGCGCCCGCCACGACGTTTGAAAGCTGGCTTCCGGTGCGCGAGGTCTCCCTTGAAATCCGTCCGGGCAGTCCGCTCGATTTTTCCGGCCTGCTGCCGAACACGGCCATCGGCTCGGAAGGCGCGCGCGGCGCCGACCGCCGGCTGATCGAGGGGGCGGGCGGGCGCATGGCCTTCGCCGACGCACCCGACAGGCCGCAACGCCTCTTCTGCGCCTCGCTCGCCTGGAGCCCGGCCTCCGGCGGCTTCCCGTCCAGGGACGAGGCGGATCGCTACGCGCGCCAGCTCGCCATGCATGGCTACAATCTCGCCCGGCTGCATTTCGTCGACGCCGCCCTGATGTTCGGCCGCCAGGCGGATTTCGACTTCGATCCCGAGACGCTCGACCGCGTCCACTATCTTCTCGCCGCGCTGAAACGGAACGGCATCTACTGGATGATCGATGCCATGTCGTCCTGGCGCGGCGCCTATGGCGGTTACGACGACCGCTGGGATCCCGCCGGAAATCTCAAGACGGCGCTCTATTTCGATGAAAGGGCCTTCGCGCACTGGCGACGGTTCCAGGAAACCTTCCTGGCGCGGGTCAATCCCTATACCGGCGTCGCTCCCATTTCCGACGAGGCGCTGGCCGTCGTCATCCTGGTCAACGAGAACAGCCTGGAATTCGAAAGCGTTGTTCACGACCGACCGGGGCGCCTGCCCTACGATCCGATGATCGCCGCGCCCTTCAACCGCTGGCTTTCCGGCCGCTACGCCTCGACCGCCGATCTGGCCCGCGCCTGGGGCGACCTGGCGCGCGACGAGAGGCTGGAGGAAGGCACCGTCCGGCTGCCCCGCGACCGCTATGTCGACAGCCCGCGCCTGCGCGACCTGCAGGCGTTTTTCACGGAGACGGAGCGGGCGAGCGCCGAACGCATGACCGGCGTGCTGCGCGGGCTCGGCTATCGCGGGCTCGTCAGCACCTACAACAACTGGCCGACCGTCCAGACCGCGCTCAGCCGCCGAGACCTCGACGCCGTCACCATGAACACCTACCACGACTGGGTGGGCGGCTATGAGCCGGGCAGCAGCCTGACGCAGGAAAGCTCGCTGGTGGACGGGGCGGGCTACATCCGCATGGCGGCGGCCTCGCGCTGGCTCGGCAAGCCGTTTGCCGTCAGCGAATGGGATCATCTCTTCTGGAACCGCCATCGCTACGAGGCCGGGCTTGCCATGCCGACCTATGCGGCCCTGCAGGGCTGGGATGCCCTGTGCCGCCACGCGCACGGCCCCATCGTGCTTTCCTACGGCGAACCTTATCCGCACAAGCGCGCCATGCTTCCCTATGCGATCGCCCTCGATCCCGTCGCGCGGGCGGGCGAGACGCTTGCCGCGCTCATCTACCGGCGCGGGGACGTCGCGCAGTCGCGTCTCGTCATTCCCTTCGCCGTTCGCGGCGAGGCGGATCTCGGCCCCAACATGCAGGCGCGCGAGCCGCCGGACCTGACGCAGCTCGCCCTCGTCAGCCGGATCGGGCTGGCGGACGAGGCCGACGCCAGGCAGGCTGCGCTGTTCGTGCCGCAACCGCGCGGCCCGGGTGACGCCGACCGCCTAGTCGGGGAACTGCGCCGGCGCGGCGATCTGCCGGCGGCAAATCGCACGTCGCTCCCCGACCGCCTCTACGAAAGCGATACGGGAGAAATCCTCCTCGACGCCAAGGGTGGCCAGTTGCGGCTCTCCACTGCCGCGACGGAAGGCGTCGCCTTTTCCCACCTCGCCGAACCGGTCGATCTGGGCACGCTCTCCATAGCGCAGGCCGAAGGCGGTGCGCTCGTCGCGCTTTCCACGCTCGACAAGGGGACCAGCCTGCGCGACGGCAAGCGGCTGCTGCTGATCTTCGCCACCGACGCGCGCAACAGCGACATGCGCTTCCGCGACCGGGCGCAGAAGGTCATCGAGGATTTCGGCCGCCTGCCGGTCCTGATCCGCAAGGCGGGCGCGCGGATCGCCCTCGCCCGCGAGGGGCGCTGGACGCTCTCGCCGGTCGGCCTCGACGGCGCGGTCCACGCGCCGATGGCCAGCGGAGAGGGCGCCGTGTCCTTCACGCTGACGAACGACGTCCCTTCGGGGCCCACGACGTTCTTCCTGCTTGAGATCGAATAAGGGAAGGCCGGCCGCCGATCCTGCCGGCGATATCAGGCCCGAGCCGCGACTTCCCCTGCCGCGAGGCGTGGCGTTTCCACGGCGAGCTTTGCGCGCGATTGCATGCGCAGCCCCCAGAGGGCCGCCACCAGCGTGAACCAGACGACATTGCGCCCCTCGAAAAAAACACTCTCCAGCCCGGCATTGTATAGGGCAAACAGCCAGACGCGAACGAACAGCCGCGTCAAGGGCGTATGCTGCTGTTCTTCCGTCATGCGACTGACATCGCGCAGCGGCAGGAACAGAAGCCAGACGAGCGCCAGCGCGAGGCCTGGCAGGCCCGTCGTCAGAATCAGGTCCAGATAGGCGTTGTGCCCATGCCCGGCCATCACCGCCCAGGTCTCGCTGCCGCTATAGACGAGTTCCGGAGTTTGCCAGAAGCCCTTGAGGCCATAGCCTGTCAGGGGGCGCTCAAGAATGGCGTTGTAGGCGAGCCGCCATATATCGGCGCGGTTGGTGAATGTCGCGTCGATGCCGAGTTTTCCGATGAAATCGTTCAGGGGCCGGATGATCCCGGACCCAACGAGCAAAAAGCTGAAACCGATGACGCCGCAGGCGATCGGAGCCCGCAGCCAGCGCGCCTTCTCGAAGACGAAGGCTAGCAGCAGGATGGCGGGCAGCATGGCGCTCGACGTCTTGCCGCCAGTGTTCAGGAGGAAAAGGCACGACAGGACGAAGATGAGCAGGCCGATGCCGCGCGACCAGACGCTCATGACATAGAGCCCCAGAAATGCGGAGATCACCATCGCCCCGGCGGCGGTGTTCTTGTGGTTGAAATGCCCGCGCCACATGCCTGCGTTCATGGGTTCGAGGAGTTCGCCGGCATGGTGGATCGACAAGGCCGGCAGGAACAGGACCCCGTAATAGGCGATGGCGAGAACGATCAGCATGCAGATCCCGCAGAGCCGGGCGAAGTGCTGTTCCGTCGCGGGCAGAAGCAGATAGACGCCGGCGTTGATCGTCACCAGCGTCGTCACCACGATGGCCTTTACGCCGAGCATGGGATGCGCGCCGATCAGCGACACGAAGAGAAACCACAAGAGCAGCGATGAAAGCAGCGCGCGCGGACCCAGGATCCAGCCCCGCATTGAATGAGCCAGGCCATAGGCGATCATCATGATCGAGATCGCCACAAGCGTGATCTGATAGAGCTGGTTCGACGTCCCCGCCTGAGGGTCCGCGAGATCCAGGCCGGTGAGGTCGATGAAGGGCGTGACACCGACCCAGAGGAACAGCGACACGGCCACGAACAACACAGTGCCGAGCCACTGCACGGCGGCGCCGCGCGGCGGTACTGGACCTGTTTCAGGAGGCTGCCGGCCACTCATGTGGCTTCCCGACGAGGACATTCGACAAAAGACATGCACAAGCTTTGCCAGAAACCGAGCGCGAGGGCCATGCCGATCAGGATTCGATCGTTCGAACCCGTTCTTCGCATCGATGGCACGATGCCAAGTTTTTATCTTCGTTTTAACTCTTATCGTCCAAAGTTTCCGAAGTGACGTTCTACAGACCCACTCCAAGGAGGGTGGAAATGACAGAACTTGCTGAAGAAGACGGCCTTTCAAAACTTTCGACAACCAACCGGCGGAAACAGTTCGCGCTTGCAACGGCCATGGTTGTGCCCACGGTCATATCGATGGTCTCCGCAGCGATGGCGGGTTACTTCATCCTTCGGGCCAGCGATAGCGAACCGCCCGCAGACCTGTCGAAGCTGGCCGTTTCGATCCTGCAATCGCACGACGCCTCGCCGCAGATGCGCGCCTGGGCGGCCGCCGCGCTCGGCATACCGTCCGACATTCCAATGGACCTGACCACCGGTTCCACGACGCGGCGAAAGCCCGCCGCGCAGCCGATGCCCCTGCCGAAGGTGCCGGTCGCGGATTGACGGAAAACGTTCCGGCCGCGGCCTTGCCGGACAAGGCGGGAGCCGGCGTCAGGCACTCGCGCGCCTGCCGCTTTCCGGATCGAAAATATGGCTCGTCGCCGGATCGACGGCGATCGACAGAACGTCGCCGGGACGCACGGACAGGCGGTCGCGGAACAGGCAGGTCACCGGCTGGCTGCCCAACCTGCCCATGACCATGATTTCCGAGCCGGTGGGCTCCACGATCTCCACCGTCACGGGCGCGCCGCCCTCGGCGATCTTCATGTGCTCCGGCCGCACGCCGTAAACGGCCTTGCCGCCGGAAAGGCCGGAATAATCGCCCCCGGACCCCGCCTGGGGCAGCGGCAGCCGGACGCCGCCCTCCACGGCGAAGGCGCCTTCCTCGATCCTGCCCTCGATGAAATTCATCGAGGGCGAGCCGATGAAGCCCGCCACGAACATGTTGGCCGGGCGGTCGTAGAGATCGAGCGGCGCGCCGATCTGCTCCACCAGCCCGTCGCGCATGACCACGATCTTGTCGGCCATGGTCATGGCTTCGATCTGGTCATGGGTGACGTATATGGTGGTCGTCTTCAGGCGCTGGTGCAGGCCCTTGATCTCGCCGCGCATCTGGACGCGCAGCTTGGCGTCGAGATTGGACAGCGGCTCATCGAACAGGAACACCTGCGGATCGCGCACGATGGCGCGGCCCATGGCCACGCGCTGGCGCTGGCCGCCGGAAAGCTGGCGCGGATAGCGGTCGAGCAGCTTGTTCAGCCCCAGGATTTCCGCCGCGCGGGCGACCCGGCTGTCGCGTTCCTGCTTCGGCGCATTCTTCAGCATGAGCGCGAAGCCCATATTGTCGGCCACCGTCATATGCGGATAGAGCGCATAGTTCTGGAACACCATGGCGATGTCGCGTTCCTTGGCCCTGAGGTCGTTGACCACCCGCGGCCCGATGGCGATCTCGCCGTCGGTAATCTCCTCGAGCCCGGCGATCATGCGCAGAAGCGTGGACTTGCCGCAGCCCGACGGGCCGACCAGCACGACGAATTCGCCGTCTTCCACGTCGACGGAGACGCCGCGCAGCACGCCGACGTCGCCATATGTCTTGACTGCATTTCTGATGGAGACAGATGCCATCTTGAACCTCGATACGTGACTTTTTCCGCGAGCCGGTCAGCCGCCCTTGACGGCGCCGGCGGTCAGGCCGGCGACGATCTGGCGCTGTGCGAAGACGGTGAGCAAAAGGACCGGCAGCGTCACCACGAGCGCAGCGGCCGCCAGCGGACCCCAGCTCACCTGCTCGAAGGAAAGCATGTTGTAGACCGCAACCGGCAAGGTGCGCGTTTCGCGACCGGCGAGCACGATGCCGAAGACGAAATTGTTCCAGGAAAAGATCACCGCAAGGATGAGCGAAACCACAATGCCCGGCTTGGCGATGGGCAGCGCCACCTTGGTGAAGACCTGCCAGGAGGAGGCGCCGTCGATCATGGCGGCCTCTTCGAGTTCCAGCGGCGTCGTCTCGAAATAGCCGATCATGATCCAGATCACGATCGGCACGGTGACGACCAGATGGATGATGATCTGCGGCCACAGCGTGCCGAGCAGGCCCAGCGTCTGGAACAGCAGGAAGAGCGGGATCAGATAGGACAGGCCCGGCGTCATGCGCGCGATCATGATGACGATCGCCGACTTGTGCGCGCGCAGCCGCGCGATACCGTAGCCCGCCGGCACGCCCACCAGAAGGGCAAGCAGCGTCGCCATGCCGGTGACGACCAGGCTGTTCCAGAAATAGAGCAGGAAGTCGTTGGCCTCGAAAATCTGCGTGTAGTTCGACCAGGCGAAGCGCTCCGGGATCAGGATCGGCGGGTAGGCGCCGTTGTCGATCTCGTATTTCAGCGAGAGCGACAGCATCCACACGAAGAAGAAGATCGCCGGCGACACGATGACGAAGACGACGAGGGCCGTGCCAAGCTTCGACAGAAGGGATTTGCGTGCCATGGCCGGGCTCAACTGTTCCACTGGGTGCGCTGGCGAAGCACCAGCAGCGCAAGCGACATGGCGATGATGACGACGAAGAACACCACGGCGATCGCCGAGCCGTAACCGATGTCGTAATAGGAGAACGCCACGTTATAGAGATAGATGTTGATGGTTTCGGACGCCGTTCCGGGGCCGCCCTGCGTCATGGCATAGATGATGTCGAAGCTCTTCAGCGCGTCGATGGAGCGGATGATGACGGCGACCATGATGAAGGGCAGGATCATCGGCAGCGTGATGTAGCGGAACTTCTGCCAGCCATTGGCGCCGTCGATCTCGGCGCTTTCGAACGGATCGCGCGGCATGGCGGCAAGACCGCCGAGCACGATCAGCATGACCAGCGGCGTCCACTGCCAGGTCTCCACCGCCACCAGCGAGGGGATGACGGTGCTCTGGTTGAATATCCATTCCTGCGGCGGAATGCCGACCAGCGACAGAAGGTAGTTCAGCACGCCCAGTTGCGGGTGGTACATCATGGTCCAGACCAGCGCCACGGCGACGGGCGTGGCCATCATGGGCATGACGAAGATGCCGCGCAGCAGGCCGCGCGCCGGCAATTTGCTGTCGAAGGCCAGCGCGGCGATCGTGCCCAGCACCATGGGGGCGACCACGGACAGCACCGTATAGACCACGGTGTGCCACATGGAGTCCCAGAAGCGGGCGTCGCCTGCCAGGCGCAGGTAGTTGGCCAAGCCAACGAAACGCTGGCTTCCCCCCAGTTGCCATTCGTTGGCGCTCATCCACAGGGTGAACAGCCACGGGAAAACGATCACCGCCCCGACGGTGGCCAAGGCGGGGATGACGAAAGGCCAGTAGCTCGGCCGCAAGCGGCTCTTGCCTGCCTTCGCCGTCGAGGCCGCCAGGGCGGCCCCCGACTTCGCTCCTGTCGGGGCGGTGAGCGTCATTTGCCTTCGCTCCGGGCGAGCACCGGACGGAATTCCTCCGTCGCGCGCTTCATTTCAGCGGCCGGATCGGCGCCGTTCAGCAGATTGGTGAGGCCCACGCCCATGATGTCGCGGAACTCCGTCACCGGAACGATGACCGGCAGGCAGAGCTGGCTGATCGGCGCGGACTTGGAGAGCGCCTCCACCCAGCCTTCCGGCATGGTCACGCCCTTGCGCACCGCCTCGTCGTCGATGATCGACTTGCGGAACGGCACGCCGGAACCGGACTGGAGCAGGCGCGCGCCCATCTCCTTGGAAATTGCCCACTGGCAATAGAGATAGGCCGCCTCCTTCTTCGCCGATGCCTCGACCACGCCGATGCCGTCGCCGGTGGTGGGGGCCGCCTGCGCCGCCGGGCCGGCGGGCATCACGCCGTAGCCGACCTTGCCGACCACGCGCGACTTGTTGGGGTCTTCGAGCGGCGGAGCAAAGCCGATGCCGTCCAGCCACATGCCGATCTTGCCCTGCAGGAAGCTCGACTGGCATTCGGCCCAGTTGAAGCCGGCCACGCCGGGAGGAGCGGCCTGGGTCATGAGGCGCTGGTAGAGCTTCGCGGCCTCGATGGCCTCCGCCGAATCCGTCTGGAGGTTGCCTTCGGCGTCGACCGAGTCCTTGCCGTAGCCCAGCATGAGGCTGGTCCACACCGGCACGTTGGCGTTCTTCATGCCGCGCGCGACGAAACCGTAGATGTTCTGCGACGGGTCGGTGAGCGCCTCGGCGGCCTGCACCAGTTCGTCGAAGGTCTTCGGATATTCGATGCCCTTGGCGGCGAACAGTTCCTTGTTCCAGTAGATGATCCAGTAGTCCACCGAGAAGGGAAGCGCGCCGAAACGGCCGTCGGCGTCCTTGGCGAAGGACAGGCCGGCGCTGGCGAAATCGCTTTCTGTCAGCGAGGCGTCGGTCAGCGAGGGGTCCTTCAGATAGCCGGAAAGATCGGCCAGCCAGCCGCCCTTTTCAAACTGCCGCTTCTGGACGTGGTAGCTGATGTGGATGACGTCGAAGCTCGGCTTGCCTGAGGTCAGCTCGATCACCGCCTTCTGGCGCTGCTGCTGTTCCGGCATCTGCTCGGAGCGCACGGTGATACCGGTCAGCTCCTCGAATTCCTTCTGGTACTTCTGCAGGATTTCGCCGCGCGGGCTCTTGATGAGGTTCACCTCGAGCGTCGTGCCGGCAAATTTCTTCCAGTCCACGGACGAATCCGCAAAGGACGGGCTGATGCCGGTCACCCCTGCCGCGGCGATCGCCGCCGTTCCCGTCAGAAACTGACGGCGTGTCGGATGTAACAGATTCATTCCTTCTCCTCTCGTGGTTTTCCTGGCCTGACATCTCCTGCTGTCAGAACCCGCCTCAAATTTGCAAAGCCAATGTCCGCGCATTGTGGATGTGGACGGTGATGGCATCCATGGCGGTCTGCGGATCGCGGGTCTCGATCGCCGACAGCACCGCCAGATGTTCCTGCATGACCGGGATCACGCGTCCGGTGATGCGGAAGCGCTCCTGATTGATGAGGCGCATCTTGATGGTGTTGGTCTGGTAGGCGCGCCAGATGATCTCGTTGTCGAGCGAGCCCACGATGACGTCGTGCATGTTCCAGTCGATGGCCTGCGCCTTCTGCTCCAGTTCCGGCGTCTCGCCTTCTTCGGCGGCACGCTGGAGCGTCTGCTCGTGCTCGGCGCGCAGCGAGTGCAGCAATTCGTCGGACGCCGTCCGGCAGAACAGCGCCACGGACTCCCTTTCGATGAAAAGGCGGAACTGGAATGCCTCGCGGATGAGGTTGAGGTCGATATGGGCGATCTGCAGCCCGCGCTGCGGCACGGTCTTGATGAGCCCTTCCGCCTCCAGGCGCGGGATCAGTTCACGGATCGCGCCCAGCGGCAGGCCGGTCATGGTGACGAGCTGGCGCTGCGAGACGAACTGGCCCGGATGGAAGTCGCGCGCCAGCAGATGCTGCGTGAAGCTCTGATAGGCCTTGTCGCGCAATTTGACCGGTTCGTTCAAGTCTTCCACCAAAGCCCGCTTCCTCGCCCGTCTTATGGCCCGCTCAGGCGGCTCTTGCCAATCGCAACTGGTCGAATACGCCGCCGATGGCCTCGAAATCCGCATCGGGGAGCGCAACCAGGGGCGCCCGCACGCGCCGCCACGCGCCGTCGCCGGTGCGCCGCGCCAGCATGGCCTTCACGCCCGGCGTGACCGGATAGGCCAGCAATTGCCGCACGGTCTCGACGACCTGCGGATCGTCGCGCCCCTCGTCCACCATCGGCAGCAGCCGCTCCGGCACCAGATTGGCCATGCCGGATATGGCGCCCTGCCCGCCGAGCCGGACGCCGGCGGCGAGATCCCGCTCGTCCCCGATCAGGATGGCGATGTCCTTGTGCGCGGCCAGCAGCCGTTCCGTATGAGCCCAATCGCCGGACGAATCCTTCACGCCGGCGATCGCGCGGCCGAACGCCGCACGCAGGCGGCCGACCAGATCGACCGACAGCTCCACCGCCGTGACCGAGGGGATATTGTAGAGGATGATGTCGCGCGCATCGGCGCCGAGCCCTTCCAATACCGAGGAGAACCAGGCGAAAATGCCGTCGTCCGACAGGCTCTTGTAGTAGGACGGCGGCGCCAGGAGGATGCCCTTGCAGCCACGGCGCAGCGCATCGCCTGCCTGGCGGCAGGCATCGGCGACCGAATTCGCCATCACCCCGGCCACGATCTTCGAGGCCGGAACGCCACCCGCGACCAGAGCGTCGATCAGCGCGCCGCGCTCGCCATCGGCAATGGACGCGCCCTCGCCCGCGGTGCCGAAAAGCGTGACGCTGGAGCAGCCGCTTTCCAGGCACCAGCGCGCATGTGCGGCCGCGCGGGCAAGGTCGATGCTTCCGTCTTCCTCGAACGGCGTCGTGAGCGCCGCCGAGAGACCGAAGCGCGCGCGTGGTGATTGATCGTGCGGCAAGATGTCCTCCAAGACTGAACTGTGAGCCGAGCTGTACTAACATGTTAGCTGTCAGTCAATCGGCATCCAGCATGCGGACACGCAATTTGTCGCCGGCCCGGCGGCGGCGTCCGGCTTCGACAGGGAACAAGACAGTGAGGGAAGAGGGCCGGCGAAAAAAGCCGGTGGCTTCCAGCGTCAGGCCGAAATCCGGCCTGTCTCCATGAAGGCCGTCACTTCGTCGCGGCGCGGCGAGCCTGCGCGCCCGCCGAAGCGGGCGCATTTGATCGCCGCGGCTGCATTGGCGAAGCAGATCGCCTCCGTCATGCCGCGGCCCTCCGCCACGCCGAGCGCAAACGCGCCGTGAAACACATCGCCGGCGGCGAGGGTATCGACCGCCTCGACGCGGAACCCTTCGACGTGGCGCACCGGCATGCCGGCGCGCTCAGCCCAGTAGCAGCCGTCCGCCCCGGCCGTGACAGCGGTGAACACGTCGTACTGGTCGGCCAGAATGCGCACGCATTCGCGCGGGTCGGCCGTTGCCGTCACGCTCGCGGCTGCCGGCTCCGAGGCCGCGATATGGCTGGCAAGCGGCAGCAGTTGTTCCAGAAGCTCGACCGGAGCCGTATCCGCGTCGAGAATGCCGGCAATGCCGGCCTTGCGCGCGGCCTTCAGCGCGATTTCGGCCGCCCATGGCCAGCGCACGTCGACCAGGACCGCGGCAAATCCGGAGGCGTCGACGGGCGGCACGCTCTGCGCGGGACCGGCCAGCCGGGGGTCGTAGAACGGCACGATGACGCGCTCGCCGGAGGAATCGACCAGAATGGAGGAAAAGGCCGTTCGCGCGCCTTGCAGGCGGCGGACGTGGGAACAGTCGACGCCCTCGGCCTCCAGTTCGCGCACCACCCGCTCGCCGGTGGCGTCCGCACCGGCCGACGCCCACAGCACGGCGTGCCCGCCGAGCCGGGCAATGGCGGCGGCCGCGCTGGAGGCCATGCCGGCGGCGATCTGAAGCGCGTCGTCGGGCAGATATTTGCCGGCTTTTTGCGGTTGCGCGTCTAGGCGGAAGATGGTGTCGAGGGTCAGCGCGCCGACGCAAAGGATGCTTTTGGTCATGGTGGGGTGGCAAAACCTTCCCTGTGCAAAGAGCTGAAGCGCATAGCCGGGTTTGGCAAAGGCCGCCATAGGGCGCGTGGCCGGCCGCGGTGTCAGCGGCATGGCGACAAGGCAGGAATCTCAGGACAAGGCGGGGGCCCGGGCGCGACCGATATCAGGCCGCGTCCGGCCGAAGCCCGGCCGCTTCGGCCAGCAGTTCGAAGGAGCGGACGCGGGCGGCGTGGTCGAATACCTGTGCCGTCACCATCAGTTCGTCGGCGCCGGTGCGCGCCACAAAGGCCTCGAGACCGCGCCCGACGGTCCCGGGCGCACCGACGATGGCGCAGGACAGCGCCTGCGCCAGCATGGTCCGCGCCATCGGGTCGAGGTCGCGTTCATAGCCTGCCACCGGCGGCGGCAGCCGGCCCGGCCGGCCGCTGCGCAGGTTGACGAAGGCTTGCTGGAGTGAGGTGAACAGGTATTTCGCCTCGTCGTCGGTGGGCGCGGCCACCACGTTCAGCCCCAGCATCACATAGGGCCGGTCGAGATGCTGCGAAGGCTGGAAGCGCGCGCGATAGATTTCCAGCGCATTGTCCAGCTCGGCCGGGGCGAAATGCGAGGCGAAGGCATAGGGAAGGCCCAGCATGGCGGCAAGTTGCGCGCCGTAGAGGCTGGAGCCGAGGATCCAGACCGGCACCTTCTCGCCCTCGCCTGGAACGGCATGCACGCGCTGGCCTTCCACCGCCGGCTCGAAATAGGACATCAGTTCCACCACGTCCTGGGGGAAGGTGTTGACGCCGGCGTCGAGATTGCGGCGGAGCGCCCGGGCCGTCAGCATGTCGGTGCCGGGCGCGCGGCCGAGCCCGAGGTCGATGCGGCCGGGATGGAGGGCGGCCAGCGTGCCGAACTGCTCGGCGATGACGAGCGGGGCGTGGTTGGGCAGCATGATGCCGCCGGCGCCGACGCGGATCGTGCTGGTGCCGGCCGCGACATGGGCGATGACCACCGCCGTGGCGGCGCTGGCGATGCCGGGCATGTTGTGATGCTCGGCCAGCCAGTAGCGGCGATAGCCCAGCCGCTCGGCATGGCGGGCGAGGTCGAGCGAGTTGACCAGCGACTGGCCGGCGCTGCCGCCTTCCGTGACGGGCGACAGATCGAGCACGGAAAGGACGGCCATGGCAGCATTTCACCTATCTGAAGCGTTGCCCCGCATATAGGCCCGCCCGGGCAGCCGCGCAAACAGGCCGTGTCAGGCCGCGGCTTCGTCCTTGCGGCCTGCAAGCCCTTCCTCCGTCTCGTCCGGCTCCTCGGACGACTGCTGCGCGGAGAGGAAATTGCCGACATGGGCCAGGCCGTCGAAATGGTCGCAGAACACCTTGATGACCACCAGCAGCGGCACCGCCATCAGCGCCCCGACGAAACCCCACAGCCACGACCAGAAGGCGATGGCGATGAAGATGGCCACCGCGTTGATCTCCAGCCGCCGGCCGACGATCATCGGCGTGACGAACTGCCCCTCGGCGATGCCGCACAACAGCACGAAGGCCGGCGCCAGAAGGGCGTAGGAGATGGTGTCGAAGCTGATCAGCGCGATCACCGCCACCAGCACGATGGTGGTGAGGGCGCCGATATAGGGCAGGAAATTGAGCAGCGCCGCCGCCACGCCCCACACCAGCGGATTGGGCATGCCGAGCGCCCAGAGCCCGAGCGCGATGACCGCGCCCAGCCCCGCATTGATGGCGGCCACCGTGAACAGGTAGCGCGAGATCTCGCGCTCGACGTCGTAGACGACGCGCAGCGCCCGCTTCTTCTCGCTCATCGTGGCGAAGGACTGGATGATCTTCTCGTAGAACAACGTTCCCGAGGCCAGCAGGAACAGCGACAGCACCGCCACGATGGTAATGGAGGTGCCGGCCGAAAGCAGATTGCCCGCTGCCTGCGAGACGATGCCCGGCTGGGCCAGCACCACCTTCTGCACCCCCGGCTCCTGCGCCGGCTCGGTCATGGTGCCGATCTGCTGGGAGATGTGCGACAGCTTCTCGAACGGGCGGCGCAGCGGTGCCAGCCGCTCGGTAAGCTGCTGGCCTATGGAGGGCGCGTTGTTGACTAGGTCGATGACCGGGCCGCTGAGGAAATAACCGGCGCTGCCCACGGCCGTCAGCGACAGCAGCACCAGAAGCGTGGCCGACGCCGCATCCGGCACGCCGCGCTTGCGCAGGAAACGCACGATGGGCGTGAGCGTCAGCGCCAGCAGGAAGGCCAGGATCACCGGCATGAAGAAGTCTTTGCCGAAATACAAGGCATACACCGCCATGATCAGGAAGATGCCTGTGAGCAGCCAGCGCATGGTCCGCGATTCGGCGATCGCGCCCGTGCCTGCCGCTGCGCCTGCATCCGGGGAATCCGGTTCGGTCTTCGCCATTCCTGTCCCCTCGCCTGCCGCGCCGCCGTCGGCACGAAACGTCGCTGTGAAACGCCGCTTCGCGGCCAAGGTTCCATTGGGAGGCGGACCGAAGGCGAGCGGTCCACGACGTCGGGCAGGGCCTATGATGGCATGACGGGCCACGGCCCGGCGCGGGGCCCGGACACGAGCCCGGACACGACCGGGGCCTCGCGCGCGGCGAGCAGCGAGACGATCAGCGCGGTCTGGCCGCCCACGGCATCGACGACCGCTTCCATGCCCGCCGCGTCGTCCTTCACGAAGTCGATGAACATCATGTTCATGGTGTTGAACAGGATGCGGCCGGCAAGGTTGACATCCACCCATGCGCCGATGGAGCCGCGCGCCTTGAGCTTGGCCAGCAGCAGGCAGACCTGGCGACACAGGCTTTCATCCAGCCCGCTGTAATGGCGTCCGAGCGGCGATTGCGGATGCAGCGTCGACATCGACATGGCGGCCCGCCACATCTCCTTGTTCAGATAGTGGAGCGAGTGCCGCAGATAGATGCCGAACAGCGCATTCACGCCCTGCGCGGCGTCGGCCGGCGGCGCGGCCAGAACGCCTTCGCCGGCGGCGATCACCTCGTTGACCTCCAGCGAGACAACGGCGACAAGCACGTCGCCCTTGCTTTCATAATAGTTGTAGATGGTGCCGACCGACACCTGCGCCTGCTCGGCGATGGTCTCGATCTTGACCCCTTCGTAGCCGAACTCACGGAATAGCCGCGCCGCGGCCTCCACGATGCGGCGGTCCCTGTCGAGCTTCTGTCTCTGTCTCAGGCCGGCCATTGACGCTCCGGAAATATGAATTGACTCATATTTGAAACCAATTCATATTTCAACAACCGATATGGTGAGGGTATCTGGCAGGGAGGAATGCCATGTCCGCTAAGCGTTCGTCATTTTCCGCAGGGTTGGGATTGCTGGCCTTCTCGGCCTCGGTGCTGGCGGTCTCGCCGGCCGGCGCGACAGAGGAGCTGAACGCGCTGGTCTGGTGCGACAACACCGACCCGGCCCTGATCGAACCGTTCGAGAAGGCCAACGACGTCAAGGTCAATCTGAAGGTCTATGAGGGCACCGGCGCCGGGCTTTCCATCCTCGACCAGTCCCAGCCGGGCGACTGGGACGTGATGGTGATCGATTCCATCGACGTGCAGCGCGTGGCCAAGGAGCGCTTCCTGCCGCTGGCCGACGACAGCCTGCCGCTGGCCAACCAGTTCCCCGAAGTGCGCATGGACGACATCCTCGTCCTCGACGGCAACCGCTACGCGGTGACGGAGAAATGGGGCTTCAACGCCATCTCCTACAACAACAAGGCCTTCTCCGCCGAGGATGTCTCCACGCTGAAGAAGCTCACCGATCCGAAGTTCAAGGGGCGGCTGGCCATCTACGACTACTATCTGCCGGTGCTGGGCATGGCCTCGGTCGCCACGGGCACGCCGACCAAGGACTTCAGCGACGCCACCCTGGCGCCGGTCAAGGACCTGATGCTGCAGCTCAAGGCCAACTCCAAGCTGGTGGGTGAGGTTTCCGCCAGCCAGACCGCGCTCGCCACCGGCGAGGTGGATGTGGTGGTCGGCGCCGGCGAGTGGGTGACGGCGGGCCTGCACGCGGAAGATCCGAACCTCGATTTCGTCATCCCCGAGGAGGGCGGCATCCTGTGGTCACAGTCGCTCGCCATCCTCAAGGACAGCAAGAAGCAGGACCTGGCGCTGAAGTTCGTCCAGCACGTGCTGAGCCCCGAGGGCCAGGCGGCGCTCGCCACCTCCTCCTGCTACTGGGGCATGCCGGCGCAGAAGGACGCCGCGCTGAACGACGAGCAGAAGAAGACGCTGAAGTTCTCCTCCGAGCAGCAGGCCAAGGATCTGGCGGCGTCCAACCGCTATCCTGCGCCCGACCCGGAACTGGACAAGAAGATGCAGGATCTGTGGAACGACGTCCTGCAGGCCAACTGAGGGCTGCCCCTCCCCTTCCACAGCCATGCGGCCGGAAACGATCCGGCCGCGAAACCTTGCCGCGGCGCGACCGCCGCGCCATGACCGCGACATTGCCATGACCGATGCGAAACTCAACTGGCGGACATTTCTGCTGGTCGGCCCGGCCGCGCTCTTCACCGTGCTGTTCTTCGTGGTGCCGCTGGCGGCGATGGTCGCCGTCTCCTTCACCGCGGGCGGCGCGGCCTCGCTCGACAACTACCGCCACTTCCTCACCCAGCCGAGCTATGTGAAGGCGCTGGCCAACTCGCTGGAAGTGACGCTCATCGTCACCGCGATCTCCGTCGTGGTGGCCTATCCGCTGGCCTGGGTGCTGGCCGAGCGCGTACCGGAGCGCTGGCAGCGCGCCGCCCTCATGCTGACCATCCTGCCCTTCTGGACCTCCTATGTGGTGCGCTCCTATTCCTGGCTGCTGCTCCTGGCCGAGCGCGGCGTCGTCAACCGCGCGCTCATGGCCACCGGCCTGCTCGACCAGCCGCTGCAGCTTGCCAACACGCGCGCCGCCACGGTGATCGGCTTCGTGCATTTCTTCGTCATGCTTTTGACGCTGACCATCTACGCCAACTTCAAGCAGCTCAGCCCCAGCTACCGCAAGGCGGCCGCGGACCTCGGCGCCGGCGGCGTGCAGACCTTCCTGCATGTCGTGCTGCCGCTGACGCTGCCCGGCATCATGGTCGGCGCCTTCCTCACCTTCGTGCTGGCGATCGGCGACTATGTCACGCCGCAGCTTCTAGGCGGCAGCAACGAGCTGTTGATGCCGCAGCTCGTCATCCAGCAGATCGGCCGCCGCGCCGACCTGCCGCTGGCGGCCGCGCTGTCGCTGATCCTCATGCTCGTCATCTCGATCGCCTATCTCGCCTGCGCGCGCTGGCTGAAGCTGGACAGGACATAGGCCATGAAGCGGCTTGTCGACCTTCTTGCCGGCCTCTACGCGCTGCTCGCCTACGGCTTCATCTACCTGCCGATCGTGGTGCTGGTGCTGTTTTCCTTCCAGGCCAGCCGCTTCCCGCTGCCGCCCTTCACCGGCCCGTCGCTGCGCTGGTACGGCGAGGTGCTGGGCGACGCCAAGTTCACGCATGCCATGCTGAATTCGGCGGTGCTGGGCGTGGTCTCCTCGGCCGTCGCCGTGCTGCTCGGCTTCCTCGCCGCCTATGGCTGCGCGCGCATGCGCGGCGGCATGGGCAACACGGTGCGGGCGCTGCTGATTGCGCCGCTTTCGGTGAGCTATCTCATCATCGGCATGGGGCTGGTGGTGCTGTTCAACGCGGTCGGCGTGCCCAAGTCGCTGTTTGCGGTGGGCGTCGGCCACGTCGTCATCAACCTGCCGCTGTGCTTCGCCATCCTCTACAGCCAGATGAACGACAACATCATTCGCCTGGAGCAGGCCGCGCGCGACCTCGGCGCCAGGGAGTGGCAGGTGCTGGCGCTGGTGGTGGCGCCGGTTCTGTGGCCGGCGCTGGTGGCCAGCTTCGTGCTGTCGCTGACGCTGTCCTGGGACGAATTCCTGATCGCCTTCCTGCTCACCCGCTTCGAGACCACGCTGCCGGTGGAGATCTGGACGCTGCTGCGCTCCGGGCTCAACCCCAAGGCCAACGCCATCGGCGCCATCGTGTTCGGCGTCTCGGTGGTGATGGTGGTGCTGGCGGAACTGGCGATCTTCGGCAGGGGGAAGAAGCAGAAGTCATGAGCACGCCCGTCGTTTCCATCTCCGGCCTGTCGCACAGCTACGGCGCGCTGACTGTGCTGCACGAACTGTCGCTCGACATCCACCCCGGCGAATATGTGGTGCTGCTCGGCCCGTCGGGCTCCGGCAAGACCACGCTTCTGTCCATCCTGGGCGGCTTCCTGCAGCCGACCAGGGGCCAGGTGCTGATCGGCGGGAGGGACTGCACCCGCATGCCGCCGGCCAGGCGCCCGACCACCACCGTGTTCCAGGACTACGCGCTGTTTCCGCATATGAGCGTGGGGGCCAACGTCGCCTTCGGCCCGCGCATGAACGGCGTCAACCGCGCCGAGCGGGCGCGACAGGCGCGCGAGACGCTGGCGCTGGTGGGACTGGAGCAGGCGTTCGACAAGAAGCCGCACCAGCTTTCCGGCGGGCAGAGGCAGCGCGTGGCGCTCGCCCGCGCGCTGGTGATGAAGCCCAAGCTCCTGCTTCTCGACGAGCCGCTCGGCGCGCTCGACCTCGGCCTGCGCCGGCAGATGCAGGACGAGCTGAAGGCGATCCAGAAGCGCGTCGGCACCGCCTTCGTCCACGTCACCCACGACCAGGAGGAGGCCATGGCGCTGGCCGACCTGCTGCTGGTCATGCAGGACGGCCGCATCGTCGACCAAGGCGACCCGGAACGCGTCTACACAAGGCCATCCACCCGCTTCAGCGCCACCTTCATGGGCGAGAACACGCTGATCGAGGCCGAGGTGACCGGCGTGGAAGGCTCGCTCGCCATGATAAAAACGCCGCTCGGTACCCTGCGGCTGGAACGGCCCGGGGCGCGCCTCGGCAAGGCGGCCATCACCGTCCGGCCGGAGAACATGCGATTGGGACCGGCCCCTTCCGGCACCGTCTCCTTCGGCGCCGGCATCATCGCCGAAAGCGTGTTCCAGGGCAGCTACCGCAAGGCGGTGGTGCAAAGCGACAGCGGCCAGCATATCGTGCTGAAGCTGGCCGCCGACGAACCGGCCGGGATCGGCTCGCGCGTCGAACTGCATGCCGAACCCCGGCATGTCGGCCTGCTGCCTGGATGAGGAAAACGCCCATGGCTGCGATCGCGCCGAAGGACTGGTACGAGGTCGTGCCCTTCGCGGACGGCATCAGCCTGATCCACGAGCCATGGATAAAGCCGTTCTTCCGCTGCAACATGTTCCATGTGCGCGGGCGCGACCGCGACCTTCTGGTCGATACCGGCCTCGGCCATTTTCCGCTGCGCGCCAATGTGCCGATGCTGGGCACCGGCCGGCCGCTGGTGTGCGTGGCCAGCCACGCGCATTTCGACCATATCGGCAGCCATCACGAGTTCGAGGAACGCTGGATACATTCCGCGGAGGCGGAGATCCTCGCCGATCCGCGCCCCGAATGGACATTGTCGGCCGGCTATGCCGACGAAGCCATGTTCATCGCGCCTCCGCAAGGCTGGGATACGGCCGCCTACCGCATCGAGCCCGCCCCGGCCACGAGGCTGCTTGCCGACGGGGATGCGATCGACCTCGGCGACCGCAGCTTCGAGGTCATCCATACGCCCGGCCATTCCCCGGGCGGCATCGCGCTCTACGAGCAGGCGACCGGCACGCTGATCGCCGGCGACATCGTCTATGACGGCGAGCTGGTCACCGACACCTTCCATTCCGATCTCGGCGACTATCGCCGCTCGCTGGAGCGGCTGGCGAAGCTGCCGGTGCGCATCGTCCATGGCGGGCATTTCGCCAGCTTCGGCCCGGTCAGGCTCAGGCAGATCGTCGAGGACTTCCTGCGGGAGCATCGGTGACGCCGTCGCCGTCCAGCAGGATGCGTTCGGCGCTGCCGTCGAGATCGTCGTACTGGCCGCTACGCAATGCCCACAGGAAGCCGGCCAGTCCCAGCCCGCCGAGGAACAGCGCCATCGGGATGAGGAAGGCAAGGCTGGTCATTCGGCAGGGCTCAGCATGCCCTGTCCGCCCAGGCCGGCGCGGACAGGCTGTTTGCGGGAAAGACGGCCGGGCCAGCCGGAAAGCCGCATCGCATTGGCGATGACGACCACGGACGAGCCCGACATGGCTATCGCCGCGATCAGCGGCGTGACGTGGCCGAGCACGGCAATGGGCACGGCGACCGCATTGTAGGCGATCGCAAAGCCGAGGTTCTGCCGGATCAGGCGGCCGGCCTTGCGCGAAACGGAAAGCGCCAGCGGCACCGCTTCCAGGCTGTCGCGCAGGAACACGAAATCCGCGGCGTTGCGGCCGATATCGGCGGCGGTGGCCGGAGCCATCGAGACATGGGCGGTGCTGAGCGCGGGCGCGTCGTTCAGCCCGTCGCCCACCATCAGCGCCTTGCGCCCCTCGGCGCGGAGCGCTTCCAGACGCGCCGCTTTCTCGCCGGGCAGCATGGCGGCAGTGAAATCGGAAATGCTGAGCTGCGCCGCGACGACGGCGGCGTTGCGGGGCGTGTCGCCGGTCAGCATCGCGACATGGATGCCGTCCGCGGCCAGCGCGGCGACGGCCTGGGCGGCGCCCGGCCTGATCCGATCCTCGCAGGCGAACGCGGCCTGCAGAACGCCGTCGCGGGAAAGCACGGTGCCGCTGCCGGCCTCGCTGCCCAGCGCCCAGGCGGCCCGGCCGAGCCGCCACAGCGCGCCGCCGGCCTGTCCCTCCAGCCCACAGCCCGGCACCTCCTGCACCTGGTCGAAGCGCAGGCCCGGGACAACGCCCTTGCCGGCTTCGGCGACGGCGCGCGCCACCGGATGGCGCGAATGCGCGGCAAGCTGCGCCGCCATGGCAAGCGCCTCGGGATCGATGCGCCCGGCCTCGAGCAGGCGCGGCTCCCCCATGGTCAGCGTGCCGGTCTTGTCGAACACCGCGGTGTCGACGCCGGACAGCCGCTCCATGGCCGAGCCCTCCTTGACCATGATGCCGTTCTCGAACAGGCGGCGCGCCGCCACTACCTGCACGATCGGCACGGCAAGTCCCAGCGCGCAGGGACAGGTGATGATGAGCACGGCGATGGCGATGGTGATGGCGCGGTGCCAGTCGCCGCCGGCGATCATCCAGCCGACGAAGGTCAGCAGGGCGGTGAGGTGCAGGACCGGCGCATAGAGCGCGGCCGCGCGATCGGCGATGCGACGATAGCGCGCCCGACCTCCCTCGGCCGCCTCCATCAGCCGCACCATCTCGGCCAGGAACGAGTCATCCGCCCTGGCAAGCGCCTCCACCGTCAGCGCGCCGGTGAGGTTCATCGCGCCGGCGCGCAGCGTCGTGCCCGGCCCGGCGCGCTGCGGCTCGCTCTCGCCGCTGACCAGCGAGCAGTCGATCTCCGACAGGCCGCCGGTGACGCGTGCGTCCACGGGCACGCGCTCGCCCGCCGCCAGAAGCAGAACGGCGCCCTTCTCGATCTCGTCGGACGGCACGTAGTCGCGCGTGCCGTCCGGGCGCAGCACGGTGGCGCCGCGGGCGGCCAGCCGGCGCAGGCCGCTGACGGCGACGCGGGCGCGCGCCCGCATGACATGGTCGAGCGTGCGGCCGATCAGCAGGAAGAACAGCAGCGACACAGAGGCGTCGAAATAGGCATGCGGGCCGTGCGTCATCGTCTCGTAGAGGCTGAGCGCATAGGCGAGCGCGATGCCCACGGAAATGGGCACGTCCATGTTCATGCGGCCGTGGCGCAGCGCGCCCCAGGCCGAGCGGAAGAAGATGCGCCCGGCGAAGATCAGCGCCGGAATGGCGATCAGCGCCGAAATCCAGTGAAAAAGGTCGCGCGTGGCCGCATCCGCGCCCGACCACACCGAAACCGAGAGCAACATCACGTTGCCGGCCGCGAAACCGGAAACGGCGACCCCGCGGATCAGTTCGGACAGCACCGGATCGCGGCCGTCATCCTGCTCGGCGTCGAACAGATGCGCCTCGTAGCCCAGCCGGCCGAGCGTGGCGACCAGCGGCGGCACCGCGCCGTGCGACTGCCCCTCGCGCCACCGCACGGCGACGCGCCGGGTCGACAGGTTCACGCGCGCGCCCTCCACGCCCGGCAGTCCGGCCAACGCCGTCTCGATGGTGCGGATGCAGGCGCCGCAATGCACGCCGGGCACGGAAAGATAAAGCTGGAGCAGGCCCGGGCCGGCCGGCCGGCTGGCCAGTCTTATCTCCTCGGCGGACGGCCCGGAAAGCCTCTCCAGGTCGAGGGCGGCTTCGGCGACAGGCGCGCAGCAGCTCATTTCACGGCTCCGTCCCTGACCTGGATGCGCTCGACCTGCCGGTAGGGAAGGTCGCGGCCGACATCGGCGTCGATCTCCACGATCCAGACCCCGTCGGGCACGGTCTCGTCCGATGCGAAGGCGCCGTCCGCCGCCCGTCCGAGCCGGATGGTGCGGTCCTGCGCCTCATAGGCGGGATGGCGGAAGGCCAGGGTGACGGCGCGCGGCACGATGCGCGCGCCGGAGGCGTCGGCAAGCTCGTAGCGGATGGCGCCTGCGGCCAGCGTCAGCCGCCCGCTCCAGTGCAACGCCGCCTGCGCGCGGCCTTCCTCGGCCTTGCGGTTGAACTGCTGGCCGGCGACATAGGTGTTCTCCACCACCAGCCCGGTCCAACTGGTGCGGGCGAATGTCGCCATCGTCAGGTTGACGGCGATGATGACGCCGAAGAAGGCCACCATGGTCAGCAGCATGTGCCGGCCGGTGAATTCGCCGGAGGTTCGGGGGCTCATTTCAGCGTCTCCGGAGCATTGAAGGTGGCGGTGTAGGATGCGGTCTCGGTGCCTTCGACATCCCGCACCAGGAACCGGAAGGTGACGTTGCCCGCCCGCACCAGCCGGCGCGGCTGGCGCACGTAGATCTTGACCGACTTCAGCGCATCGGGCTCGGCCTGGATAAGCAGTTGCGTGCCCTCGGCCTTGTCGCCGACGGCGGTCATGGAGGCGCCCGGGAGATCGGCCAGGGAGACTTCCAGCGTGCGCGGCTGGGGAATCATGTTGAGCAGCTTGACGGTAAAGCCGTTGCGGATCGAGCCGTCCGAGAGCGTCACATATTGCGGGTTGCGGTCGTGCAGCACGTTCACCTGCAGCCGCTCGCGCGTCATCAACCCGTAGAGCAGCGCCAGCCCGACCAGAGACCAGCCGGCCATGTAGATGAAGGTGCGCAGGCGGAAGACCTTGCCGATGCGGAAGTCGGCCACCTTGCCGGAAAGCTTTCCGTCCGCGCCGCGCACCAGGGCAGGGTCGACGGCATGGCTGCCGCTGCCGGTGGCGAGCGCCATGTTGGCGTTGTAGTCGTTCAGGGTGGCGTAGGCGATGAGGCCGCGCTCCCTGCCGATCTTGTCCATGACGGCGTCGCAGGCGTCGATGCACAACGCGCAGGTGATGCATTCGAGTTGCTGGCCGTCGCGGATATCGATGCCCATCGGGCAAACCGCCACGCAGGCGTTGCAGTCAACGCAATCGCCCACGCTCTCGCCGGCGGCGGCCGCCTTCTTGGCATGGCGCGAGCGTGGTTCGCCGCGCCAGTCGTTATAGGTGACGGTGAGCGAGTTTTCGTCGAGCATCGCCGCCTGGATGCGCGGCCACGGGCACATATAGGTGCAGACCTGTTCGCGCATCAGGCCGCCGAACACATAGGTGGTGGCGGTCAAGACGGCGATAGTGATGTAGGCGACCGAGGGCGCCTCGCCCGCCACCACTTCCCCGAACAGGGTCGGCGCATCGGCGAAGTAGAAGATCCAGGCGCCGCCGGTGGCCACCGCGATCAGCAGCCAGATGGCATGCTTGGAGGCACGCAGCACGAGCTTGCGCACGGTCCACGGCCCGGCGTCCAGCTTGATGCGGGCATTGCGATCGCCCTCCATCCAGCGCTCGACGACCAGGAACAGGTCCACCCACACCGTCTGCGGACAGGTGTAGCCGCACCATGCGCGGCCGACGGTGGAGGTGATGAGGAACAGGCCGATGCCTGCCATGATCAGCAGGCCGGCGACGAAATAGAACTCCTGCGGCCAGATCTCGATGAAGAAGAAATAGAAGCGGCGGTTGGCCAGGTCGACCAGCACCGCCTGGTCCGACGCGTAGGGGCCGCGGTCCCAGCGCAGCCAGGGCGTGAGATAGTAGATGGCGAGCGTGACCGCCATGACGATCCACTTGAAGCGGCGGAAGCGCCCTGAGGCGCGCTTGGGAAAGATCTTGCGGCGCGCGGCGTAGAGGGGCTTGCGCACCCGGGCGGAATTGACCGCCTCGGCTTCCAGTCTTTCTACTTCGTTGCTGTCCAGCATGCCCGTTTCCAGCGTCGTTTTCACGCTTTTCGGTCCGCCGGCACCGCCGCGCGTTGATCCAGGTCAAGAAGCGCAAGGGCTGCGGCAAATGGTCGAGGCCCGCCGGGTGGGGCGGGCCTCGTCGCCCGGGCGGCTGGAACGCCCCCCTCGGCTATTCCCCGCCGCCCAGCGAATGCACGAACACGGCCAGTTCCTTGACCTTGACGTCGCCCAGCCGCGCGCCCCAGGCCGGCATCACGCCCATCTTCGGGTTGCGCACCTGCGCGGCGATGGCCGCTTCGCCCTCGCCATAGAGCCAGATGCCGTCGGTCAGGTTCGGCCCGCCCAATTCGCGGTTGCCCTTGCCGTCGTCGCCGTGGCAGGAGGCGCAGTTGTCGGCGTAGACCTGCCGCCCCGGCTCGACCATCGACGGGTCCTTGACCGGGCTGCCGGAGAGGCTGGCCACGAAAGCGCTGACCTCGGCGATCTGCTTCGGCTCGAGGATTTCGCCGAAGGCGGGCATGTCGGAGACATGGGTGTCGGGATCGGTGGCGAAGCGGATGCCGTGCGCAATGGTCTTGTAGATCTCGTCGGGCGAGCCGCCCCACAGCCAGTCGTCGTCGTTCAGGTTGGGGAAGCCCTTCGAGCCCTCGGCGCCCGATCCGTGGCACTGCACGCAGTTCACCCGGAAGGCGGCGCCGCCGGCGGCGACGGCGAATTCGCGCAGCGTCTCGTCGGCCTCGATCTCAGCGACGCTCTTGGCCCTGACCGCCTCGACATATTTGTCCTTGGCGGCTTCCGCCGCGACCAGCTCGGTCTTGACCGCGCCGCGGCTGGAATAGCCGAGCAGGCCGCTGGTGGCGGAGGTCAGCATCGGCCAGGCCGGGTAGGCGATGGTGTAGGCCAGCGCCCACACGATGGTGGCGTAGAAGCTCCATACCCACCAGCGCGGCATGGGATTGTCCAGCTCGCGGATGCCGTCCCATTCGTGGCCGGTCGTGGCGACGCCGGAGACTTCGTCGATATGCTTGTCGCTCATTTGCGGTCGTCCTCCAGCGGAATGCGGGCGGCCTCCTCGGCCTTGCTGCGGGTGCCGGGGCGGAAGGCGAACAGCACCACCCCGACGAAAAACAGCGTCATGGCGAGCAGCCCCCAACTGTCGGCGAAGTGGCGCATGGCGGTGTAGGTTTCCATCCTGCCCTCCTAGAGCATGTTGCAGCCAAGTGGAGTCACTTGGCGTCGCACACATGCGGCAAAATCAATCAGATAGACCATGATGTCGTCCGAAAACCGCTTCACACTTTTCGACATCATGGTCTAGCGGTAGCCGGCGGCTTCGTCGTAGGTCGAGAAATCGACCAGCGTGCCGAGCATCTGCAGATAGGCCACCAGCGCGTCCATCTCCGTGACCTGCTGCGGGTTGCCGTCGAAATCGCCGAGCTTGGCCTTCGGATAGCGCGCTTCCACGCCCGACGTGTCGGCGTTCGGATTGGCCTGCGCCATCAGGTCGGCCTCGGCGTTGTCGACCATCTCGCCGGTGTAGGGCACGCCCACGTCGACATTGGCCACGAGCTGCGTGGAAAAGCCCTTCGGATCGATCGGATTGTCCTTCAGGAAGCCGTAGCTCGGCATGATCGATTCCGGCACCACCGAGCGCGGCTCGACGAGATGCTGCACGTGCCATTCGTTGGAGTAGCGATCGCCGACGCGCGCAAGGTCCGGCCCGGTGCGCTTGGACCCCCACTGGAAGGGGTGGTCGTACATGGATTCGGCCGCCAGGCTGTAATGGCCGTAGCGTTCCACCTCGTCGCGGAAGGGCCGGATCATCTGCGAGTGGCACAGATAGCAGCCCTCGCGGATATAGATGTTGCGCCCGGCCAGCTCCAGCGGCGAATAGGGCCGCATGCCTTCCACCTTCTCGATCGTGTTCTGGAGATAGAACAGCGGCGCGATCTCGACGATGCCGCCGACCGTGACGACGAGGAGGGAGCCTACCAGGAGCAGCGTGGCGTTGCGCTCCAGGATTGCGTGCTTGTCCAACAAGGCCATGAGAATGCTCCTATTCGGCCGGCTGCAGGGCGGGCTGGAAGCCGCCGATGGGGGTTTCCTGGCGCTGGCGGCCGCGGATTGTCATGGCCACGTTCCAGGCCATCAGGATCGCGCCAGCCAGATAGAGGCCGCCGCCGAAGGCGCGCATGATGTAGTAGGGATGCATGGCCGCGACCGACTCCGCGAAGGAATAGACCAGGAAGCCCTGCTCGTCGTATTCGCGCCACATCAGGCCCTGCTGGATGCCCGACACCCACATCGACGCCGCGTAGATGACGATGCCGAGGGTCGCCAGCCAGAAGTGCCAGTTGACCATGCGGATCGAATAGAGCCGCTCGCGGTTCCACAGGCGCGGCACGAGGAAATAGATGGCGCCGAAGGAGATCAGCCCGTTCCAGCCCAGCGCACCGGAATGCACGTGGCCGATGGTCCAGTCGGTGTAGTGCGACAGCGAGTTGACCGCCTTGATCGACATCATCGGCCCCTCGAAAGTGGCCATGCCGTAGAAGGCGACCGCCATCACCATCATGCGCACGATGGGGTCGGTGCGCAGCTTGTCCCAGGCGCCCGAAAGCGTCATCAGGCCGTTGATCATGCCGCCCCAGGAAGGCATCCACAGCATGATGGAAAAGACCATGCCCAGCGTCTGCGCCCAGTCGGGCAGGGCGGTGTAGTGCAGGTGGTGCGGCCCCGCCCAGATGTAGAGGAAGATCAGCGCCCAGAAGTGGATGATCGACAGGCGGTAGGAATAGACCGGCCGGTTCACCTGCTTGGGAATGAAGTAGTACATCATGCCGAGGAAGCCGGCGGTGAGGAAGAAGCCCACGGCGTTGTGGCCGTACCACCATTGCGTAAGCGCATCCTGCACGCCCGAGAACAGCGAATAGCTCTTGGACCCGAGGAAGGAGGCCGGCACCGCCAGGTTGTTCACCACATGCAGCATGGCGATGGTGACGATGAAGGACAGGTAGAACCAGTTGGCGACGTAGATGTGCGGTTCCTTGCGCTTGACGATGGTCCCCAGGAACACGGCCAGATAGGCCACCCACACGATCGTCAGCCAGATGTCGACATACCATTCCGGCTCGGCATATTCGCGGCTCTGGGTGATGCCCAGCAGATAGCCGGTGGCGGCCATGATGATGAAGAGCTGGTAGCCCCAGAACACGAACCAGGCCAGGTTGCCGCCGAACAGGCGCGCGCGCGAGGTGCGCTGCACAACATAGAACGAGGTCGCGATCAGCGCGTTGCCGCCGAAGGCGAAGATCACCGCCGAGGTGTGCAGCGGCCGCAGGCGGCCGAAATTGAACCAGGGCTGGACGTTGAGGTCGGGAAAGGCCAGCTGCAGCGCGATGACGACGCCGACCAGCAGGCCCACCACGGCCCAGAACACGGTGGCGATGGCGCCGTAGCGGATCGGGCCGTCCATATAGGCGGAGGGATCGGGCGCCCGCTGCGGCGCGAAGCTGACATTGCGCAGCAGCACGATGGTGCCGCCCGTCAGGGCAAAGAACAGCACCCACATATGGGCGCGGAACGGTGCGTCGACGCCGAAGCCCGCCCCGGCCAGGGCCAGGAACGCGGCAATGCCCAACACAACGATTTCGGTTCCGTATTTCATCGAACGTCCCCACGGCTCTCCGTAGGACCGCACGGACGCGGTCCCTGCGGAGAGCCATTCCGCAGGGCGCGAGATCGCGCCTTGATCCATGTCAAACGGCGCCGCGCACAGGCGGCGGTGGATGGGGAAAGGCGGTCAGCCGCCGGCGGTCGCCAGGCGTTCCACCTTCGCGGCACCAGCGCCGGCGCCGGCAATCCGCAGGCGATCGCCGGTGGCGATGCCGTCGATGGGACACACCACCACGGGGCAGCGCGTGCCGTAGAGCAAGGCTGCCACCAGCGCGCCCACGGTGATGATGGGGTCGGGGCGGGCCAGCACGATGCCGGCGGGGCCGGTGCCCAGCCGGATCGCCTCGGCCAGCACCGAGGACGAGGAGGAAGACCCGCGCCCGCCGGCCATGACCAGGATCCGGCCGGTCATCGCCTTGCCCAGGTCGGGATGCGAGCGGTCGATGATGCGCCCGGTGGCGGCGTCCAGCCCGCCCCAGAAGCTCAGCTCCTGCGAAAGCACCAGCGCAACGCCTTCCGCCTCGCCCGCCGCATAGGCATTCGCCGCGCGAATCACGGCACTCTCCGTATGACGCGGCCCGCTGCGGCGGAGGCCACGCAGTCCTCCAGCGCGCCGAAGGCCACCTCGACGCCGATATTGCCCGGCGCATAGTGCGCCCACTTGCCGGAATTGGTCATCACCGCCCCGTCCAGCTTCTTCAGGATGGCGGTGACATAGGTACAGGTGTCGGCGACGGGAACGAGGTTCAAGGCATCGGCGTCGCGCAGCTCGCCCTGCCGCTCCAGTTCCGCCAGCGTGGCGCGGCCGGTGTTGACGTAGATCGGCACCCTGCTCGCCGCGCCGGCACGCCGCAGCAGGGCCAGAAGCCGGTCCCATTCGGCGCGCGAGAAATGCGGCGTGCCGAGGCAGACGGCGCTGATGGCGGAGCCGTCCGGCACGCTGGACAGTTGCCGCAGGGCGCGGGCCGCGTCCGGCGGCGTTATCTCGACCACCTCCTGCGGCGCAAGTCCGCCGAAGGCGTCGGCGAGCGTCGGCGCCTCCGGGGTGATGCCGACGGCATGGAACAGCGCCACCGCGCCGGCGGAGGCGGCGGCCGCGCCCAACGCTTTCAACTGGTCCTCGTCGCGCGGCGGCGGCAGACCCTCGATGACCGGCACCCGCTCGCCGGCGCGCTCGCCGACCAGCAGCCCGACAGCCACGTAGAGCGTGTCGGCGGGCTCCGGCGAGGCGGGAAAGCCGGCGAGGCGGAACAGCACCCGGCCCGCCCGGTTCCGGTCGAGATGCAGCCCCCAGGCCGGCGCGCGGCCGGTAACGGCGCAGCACAGGTCGATGAAGTCGCCGTAGCGGTTGGTGCGCGCGCCGATCACCGAATTGGCGAAGACGATGGCGTTGGATTCGCCCCAGGCGATCTGCTCGCCGAAGGCGGGCCGGAACAGGGTCTGGTAGGGCGCGCAGGTGAAGGTGGGCTGGCAGCCCAGTTCCTCATGCGCCCGCATCAGCCGCCGGGCCGGCGCCTGCTCCCCGGCGCTCAGGCGCATGATCTCGGGATGGATGAGGTCGAGCGAGCCGACATTGAGGGTGGTGGGCACGCGCACCCTGCCGCCGCCGGAAACCAGCCGCTCGACGAAATCGAGGCTGGCCTGGCCGTGATACAGGCATCCGTCGATATGGGCGCGGGAAATGTCGATGAGCGACGCGGCCCCCAGCGCTTCGGCGAAGGCGGCGAGGACCTGCATGGCGAAAGCGGCGGCCCCGCCCGCCTCGCCATTCAGCATCGCCCGGTCGGCTGCGGTCAGCGACAGCGCCATGTCACATGGTCCTTCCTGCGCGGCGCGGCATCGCCGTGTCCGGCCCGCCCTACATTGCCTCCCCCGCAGGCCAGGTCAATCGCGGCAGTTCGGCAGAAACGGCGGAAGGGCTGTTCCAGCGACGGAATTCTGTTGGCCGCATCGCCGCAACGGTTGCCGGAAACGGCGCGGCGGCGCACATGCTCGGACAGGTCAAGCACAGGAGGATCGCCCTGGACCAGGCGTCGTCGACGGGCGCGCGGCCCTTTTCCGTCACCAACCGCCTCGTGCTGGCGATCGCGGTGCCGATGACGCTCGCCTATCTCACCACGCCGCTGCTGGGCATCGTCGACACGGCCGTGGTCGGCCAGTTCGGCGATGCGGCCCTGCTCGGCGGCCTGGCGGCGGGCGCGCTGGTGTTCGACGTCGTCTTCACCACCTTCAACTTCCTGCGCTCCGGCACGACCGGGCTGGTCGCGCAGGCTTACGGACGGGGCGACGAGCTGGAGGAACGGGCCGTCTTCTGGCGCGCGGCTCTGATCGCGGTGGCGGTCGGCCTGGTGCTTGCCGCCTGCGCGCCGCCGATAGCCGCCGCCGGCAAATGGTTCATGGGCGCGGAGCCTCGCGTCAACGAGGCGATGGACACCTATATCCGCATCCGTCTGCTGGCGGCGCCGTTCTCGCTCGTCAACTATGCCGTGCTCGGCTACGTGCTGGGCCGGGGCGAAGGTTCGTTCGGACTCCTGCTGCAACTGGTGCTGAACGGCATCAACATCGCGCTCAGCCTGCTGCTCGGCCTCAAGCTCGGCTGGGGCGTGGCGGGCGTGGCCTGGGCCACGGTCGGCGGCGAGGCCGTCGCCATGCTGCTCGGGCTCGGCATCGTCGGCCGCCGCTTCCGCGCGGGCCCGCGCCTGTCGCCGCGGCACATACTGAACCTGCCGGCGCTGCTCGCGATGATGTCGCTCAACCGCGACATCATGATCCGTTCCTTCTCGCTGCTGGCGGCCTTTGCGCTGTTCACCCGCCAGGGCGTGCAGTTCGGCACGGTCACGCTGGCGGCGAACGCGATCCTGATGAACTTCTTCCTCATCGCCGGCTACTTCCTGGACGGCTTCGCCACCGCCGCCGAGCAGCTTGCCGGCCGCGCCATCGGCGCCGGCGCGCCGGCCTCGTTCCGCCGGGCCGTGCGGCTTACGCTGTGGTGGGGCTTCGGCCTTGCCGGCGCCGCCACCGCGGCGCTGCTGGCCTTCGGCGACGGTCTCGTCGCCGTCGTCACCACCGCGCCACAGGTGAGGACGGAGGCGGCCGTCTATCTGCCCTGGGCCGCCTTCACCGCGCTGAGCGGCGTCCTGGCCTTCCAGATGGACGGCATCTTCATCGGCGCCACCTGGTCGCGCGACATGCGCAACATGATGCTGCTGTCGCTCGCCGCCTTCGTCGCCGCGCTGCTGGCGCTGGCGCCCCTGCTGGGCAATCACGGCCTTTGGGCGGCGCTGCACGTGTTCCTGCTGGTGCGCGGCTTCAGCCTGCTCGGCATGCTGCGGCGCAGGGTCAGGACCGCGTTCCGGCCGCACCGCGCCTGACCCGCGCAATGCCTGCTCCGGGCGAGACGGACGAACGGAAAAAGCGTATAGACATCATGGACCAACACCGGCAGGGGCCGGAAGAAGCGGAGAAGACGATGAGGAAATTGCTGGAGAATAGGATCAGCCGGCGCAATGTGCTGGCCGCAGGCGCCGCCGCGGCCGGCTTGCTGGCCATGCCGGCCGTGCTGCGCGCGCAGGACAAGTCGCTCAAGGTCGGCGTCTATGGCGGCTATTTCAAGAAGTCGTTCGACGAGCACATCTTCCCCGAATTCACCAAGGCGACCGGCATTGCGGTGGAATCGGTGGCCGAACCCACCGGCGAGGCATGGCTGGTGCAGCTCGAGCAGGCGGCGCGCGCCGGCCAGGCGCCGGCCGACCTTTCGATGATGTCGCAGACGGCCACGCTGAAGGGCCAGGCCAGCGAGCTGTGGACGCCGCTCGACGCCTCGAAGTTCAAGCACTACGACGACCTTCTGCCGCGCTTCATCAACAAATATCCGGACGGGCGCGTCGCCGGCATCGGCGCCGTGGCCTGGTACATCACGCTGGTGTCCAACACCGACGTGTTCAAGGAGGCGCCGACTTCCTGGGCCGCCTTCTGGGAAGAGGACAAGAAGGACAAGCTCGGCCTGCTGGCGCTGGCCTCCAACTCCTTCCTGCTGGACGTGACCGCCAAGACCTTCATGGGCGGCTCCAACGCCCTCGACACCGAAGAAGGCCTGGAGAAGGCCTTCGCCAAGCTGGCCGAGGTGAAGCCGAATGTGCGGCTGTGGTATCGCGACGAGGCGCAGTTCGAGCAGGCGCTGAAATCGGGCGAAATCCCGATGGGACAATACTACCACGACGTCACCGGCCTCGCGATCGCCGACGGCTTCCATGTCCGCTCGACCTTCCCGAAGGAAGGCGGCATCCAGGATTCCGGCAACTGGGTTCTGTCGAAGGCGTCCAAGAAGGTCGACGAGGCGCATGCCTTCATCGACTACATGACGCAGCCCTCGATCCAGGGCCTGATGTCGCGCAAGGTCGGCACCGCGCCGACGCTGGAGCGCAAGGTGCTCGACCTGACCGACAAGGAATTCGCGGCGGTGTCGTCCGAGATAGAGCCGATCATCCCGCGCTACGACCTCTATGTGTCGAAGGCCGACTGGATCAACCAGAAATGGACCGAGCTGATCGTCGGCTGAGAGGCCGGCTCGCGTAGCGGATCCATCGTGCCGCCGGCACGGTGACAGGCCGCGGGAGGAGGAGCGGGTTTGCGTTCCCCCTCCCCCCCATAAGCCGCTGCCACTTCCCGTATCGGCGCGAGGCCCTCGCCGCCGGGGAACATCCGGAACCGGAGATTTTGGAGAAGCAATGCCCGGCCTTTCCATCAATGCCGTCACCAAGCGCTTCGGCGACTTCAGCGCCGTGGACGACGTCAGCCTGTCGGTTCCGCACGGCACCTTCGTGTGCCTGCTGGGGCCGTCCGGCTGCGGCAAGACCACGTTGCTCAGGATGATCGCCGGGCTGGAAGAGCCGACGAGCGGCACCATCGCGCTGGACGGGGCCGACATCACCGACGTGCCGACCCACAAGCGCAATTTCGGCATGGTGTTCCAGTCGCTGGCGCTGTTTCCGCATCTTTCGGTGGGCGACAACATCGCCTATGCGCTGCGCATCCGCGGCGCCTCGAAAGGGGAGCAGAAGCAGCGGGTCGACGAACTGCTTACCCTGATCCATCTCACCGGCTTCGCCGACCGGCCGGTGGCCAAGCTTTCCGGCGGCCAGCGCCAGCGGGTCGCCATTGCACGCGCGCTGGCGCTCTCGCCGAAACTGTTCCTGCTCGACGAGCCGCTGTCGGCGCTGGACGCCAAGCTGCGCGAGGCCATGCAGGTGGAACTGCGCCAGCTCCAGCAGCGGCTCGGCATCACCACCATCGTCGTCACCCATGACCAGCGCGAGGCCATGACCATGGCCGACCTGGTGGTGGTGATGGGCAACGGCCGCATCCTGCAGGCCGCGCCGCCGACCGAGATTTACCGGCGGCCGGCGGACGCTTTCGTGGCCGACTTCATCGGCATCACCAACCTGCTGCCGGCGGAGGCCGACAATGCGGGCCGCGCCACCGTGCTGGGACATGCGGTGCCGGGGCTGAAGCTGCCCGCCGGCGCCAACAAGGCCTCCCTCTCGGTACGGCCGGAGGACGTGCGCATCGTCGCCCCCGGCGCGGGCGCGCTCGACGGCAACGTCACCTTCGTGCGCGATCTCGGCGGCACCATCGAGACCTTCGTGCAGGCGGGCTCCGCCACCATCGTGGCGGTTGCCACGCCGCGCGAAAGACCCGACGTCAGCGTCGGCCAGTTGGTGGGCATCGCGCTGCCGGCGGAAAGCTGCGTGGTGCTGAAGTCATGAGGCGCGAGCCGCCCAGAACCGCCGCCGACTACGCGCCGCTGGCATTCCCTGCGCTGATGCTCACGGTGTTCTTCGTGGCGCCGTTCTCGATCATGATCGCGGTGAGCTTCTTCCGCCGCGACCCGGCCGGCTTCTACAAGCCGGATTTCGTGCTCGACAACTATGCGCGCTTCCTCACCGCCTTCTTCGGCTCGGTGCTGGGCTTCTCGCTGATGCTGGCGATCCTGGTCGCAATCTGTTGCGTGACGATCGGCTTCCCCTTCACCTATCTGCTCACCCGCTGCGCGCGCCGGGTGCAGACGGTGTGGCTGGTGTGCCTCCTTTCGGTGCTGTCGCTGTCGGAGGTCATCATCGGCTTTTCCTGGTCGACGCTGTTTTCGCGCACCGCCGGCATCACCAACATCTTCGTCGCGCTCGGCCTGATGGACGAGCCGGTGGCGCTGCTGCCGAGCTTCGGCGCGGTGCTGACCGGCATGGTCTACCAGGCGCTGCCCTACACGATCCTGGTGCTCTATCCGGCGCTGGTGCGGCTCGACCCGACGCTGCTGGAGGCAGCGCGCACGCTGGGCTGCTCGCCGCTGCAGGCCTTTTTCAACGTGGTGACGCCGGCGCTGCGCAATTCCATCGTGGCCACGCTCATCATGGTCTTCGTCTTCGCGCTGGGTTCCTACCTCTTGCCGCAGATTCTCGGCCGGCCCCAGCACTGGACGCTTTCGGTGCTCATCACCGACCAGGCGATCTACCAGTCCAACATGCCCTTCGCCGCGGCGATGGCGGTGTTCCTGGTGCTGATCTCGCTGGCGCTGGTGGGGCTCACCCTTTTGATCGGACGCCGGGAGGAGGCATCGTGAACACCTTGCTGCGCCGCGCCTTCTTCGTCGCCGTTGGGCTGTTCCTGGCCGCACCGCTCATCGTGGTGGCCGGCGTGTCGGTCAACCAGCGGCAGGAGCTGACCTTTCCGCCGCGCGGCTTCTCGGCCGCCTGGTATGCGCAGATCTTCACCGACCCGGAGTGGCGTGCGGCGCTGATCCATTCGCTCACGCTGGCCGTCACGTCCGCTGCGATCGCGGTGGCGATCGCCCTGCCGCTGTCCTGGTTCCTGTGGCGGCGCATCGCGCCGTGGGCGAACGTCTTCCGCCTGCTGGGGATCGCGCCCTTCATCCTGCCGCCGGTCATCACCGCGCTCGGCTTCCTGTCCTTCTGGGCGACGGTCGGACTGTTCGGCCAGTTCTTCACCGCCATCATCAGCCACGCCATCTTCTTCGTGACCTTGCCGCTGGTCACGCTTTCGCTGGGCTTCGCGGCGATCGACCGCTCGCTGGTGGAGGCGGCCGCCACCATGGGCGCCGACGACCGCACGATAGCGCGCACCGTGGTGCTGCCGCTGATCCTGCCTTACCTGGTCTCCGGCTACGCCTTCGCCTTCGTGCTTTCGCTCAACGAATATATCGTGGCCTACATGACCATCGGCTTCACCACCGAGACGCTGCCGATCAAAATCTTCAACGCGCTCCGCTACGGCTACACGCCGACCATGGCCTCGGTGTCGGTGTTCTTCGTGGCCCTGGCGGCAGTGGTGTTCGGCCTGATCGCCGCCTTCGGCGACATCCGCAGGCTGCTGGGCGCCATGGGATCGCAGGAGTAGCTCAACTGAACGCCGCGGCCGGCGCCAGACGGTCACGGCGCAGCCACCGCGCCAGAAGCAGCACCGCCACCACCGCCAGGCCCAGCGCCAGCCCGATCCAGATGCCAATGCCGGCCATGCCGAAATGGAAGGCCAGCAGCACGCCGAGCGGCAGGCCGACGCCCCAGTAGCCGATGGCGGCGTAGATCATCGGCACGCGGGTGTCGTGCAGGCCGCGCAGCATGCCGGCCGCCACCGCCTGCGCGCCGTCGAAGACCTGGAACAGCGCCGCAAACGCCAGGAACGACACGGCAAGGCCGATCACATGGGCATTGGCGGGATCGGCGACATCGATGAAGGCGCGTATCAGCAGGTGCGGCGCCAGGATCATGGCGAGCCCGGTCAGCGCCATGAAGGACACGCCGATGACGAAGGAGGTCCATCCGGCCCGGCTGACGCCTTCGGGATTGCGCGCGCCATGCGCCAGCCCGACGCGCACCGTGGCGGCCTGGTTGAGGCCCAGCGGCACCATGAAGCTGATCGAGCCGATCTGGGTGGCGATGGCGTGGGCGGCCAGCGAATCGGCGTCGATCAGCCCCATGAGCAGGGCCGAAACGTTGAAGATCGTGACCTCGAAGGCCAGGATGCCGGCAATGGGGAGGCCCAGGCGCAAAAGCGTGCGCAGACGGGGCCAGTCGGAACGCCAGAAGCGGCCGAAAATCTGGTAGCGGCGGAATTTCTTCTCGACCACGACCACCAGGGCAAGCCCGGCGAACATCAGCACCGAAGACAGCGTGGTGGCGAAACCCGAGCCGGCAATGCCCATGGCCGGCGCGCCGAGATTGCCGAAAATGAACATCCAGTTGAGCAGCACGTTGCAGGCCACCGCAAGGAAGACGATGACAAGCGCCCAGCCCGGGCGCTCCAATGCCGAGATGAAGGAGCGCAGCACGATATAGCCGTAGAAGGGCAGCACCGCCCATTGCAGCCAGCGCAGGTAGATGCCGGCCTGGTGGGCCAGCGCCGGTTCCTGCCCCATGGCCAGCAGCACCGCCTCGCCGTGCCACAGGAACAGCCAGATGGGCACGGCGGCGAACACGGCCAGCCACAGGCCCTGGCGCACGGTGCGGCGCAGGTCGCGCACCGAATGCGGCATGCTGCCGAGCTTCGTCGCCATCATCGGCGAGGTGGCGAGGATCAGGCCGAGGCCGAAGATCATCGGCATGAAATAGAGGTTCGAGCCGAGAGCGCTGGCGGCGAGCGCCTGCGGCCCCAGCCGCCCCATCATCATCACGTCGGTGGCGGTCATGGCGGTCTGGCCGAGATTGGTCAGAACCATGGGCCACGCCAGCGCGACGGTGGCCCTGATTTCGGAGCGCCAAAGATTTGCCGGTGCGCGGGCGCCGGCCTGGATCGCAGACATCTTGTTCTTCCGGCCGCGGCGCGTCGGCGCAAAGCCGGAAGCCGCACGTCCGGCAGCGAGCGTCGAAATGGAGCGCTGCGCCGCCTTTGCTTGTTCAACTTCAGCGCGCGTGCACCGCATGGCCACGCGCAAGGCCAGGGTTTGTGCACGCAAGCGCCGGATATGGCAAGGGGAGCCGGCAAGGAAAAGAATGGGCCACGCCTCAGACGATGGCGTCCAGCGCCCGCCGCTGACGATGCATCTCCAGGAAGATGCGGTAGTCGCGGTCGAAGCGCGCGGCTGCGTCGGGACCGGGCGAGCGCATCTTCCCGCCCTGCTGCATGGCCGTGCAGGCGGCGGCAAGATCGCCATAGAGGCCGGCTGCGGTGGCCGCCACCATGCCGGTGCCCAGCAACACCGCCTCGTCGGCCAGCGGTTCGACCACCGCGCAGCCGGTGGCATCGGCATAAAGCTCCATCAGCAGCGGATTGCGGGTGTGGCCGCCGGTGATGTGCAGCGTATCGATCAGGTAGCCGTTTTCGTTCAGCGCCTCCAGCACGTGGCGCAGGCCGAGCGCGATCGCCACCGCCGTGCGCCAGTAAAGCGCGCACAGGCTGTCGAAGGAGGAATCGAGCTTCAACCCGCTGATGACGCCGACGGCGTGCGGATCGGCCAGCGGCGAGCGGTTGCCGTGGAAATCGGGCAGCACGTGCAGGCGGCCGGCAAAGTCCGGGCCTTCCGCCGCACGCAGTTCCATCACGCGCCGGGCGATCCTGCCGTGCATGGCAGCATCCGGCTCGCCGCCGGCGCCATGCCAGCGGATGATGTGGTCGAGCAGCGCGCCGGTGGCCGACTGGCCGCCTTCCGAGAGCCACAGGCCGGGCAGCGCGGCGCCGAAATACGGCCCCCACACCCCGGCGAAGGGCCGCGGGTGCTGCGACATGGCCATGACGCAGCTCGACGTGCCGGCGATGAGGGCCAGGTGCCGGCTGATATTCTTCTTGTCGCCGGCGAAGCCGCCCAGCACGCCGAGCGCACCCGCATAGGCGTCGATCAGACCCGCACCCACGCGGCAGTTCCCGGTGAGGCCCAGCGCGGACGCCGCGTCGGCGGTGAGCGGGCCAAGATCGGTGCCGACCGGGCTGGCGCGCTCCGGCAGGCCGCCATGCTCGAACAGATCGGCAAGCCCGACTTGGGCGAAGAAATCGCGCTGCCAGCCGGGCTCCTCATGCGCCAGATAGGTCCATTTGGCCGTCAGCGTGCATTGCGAGCGCGCCAGCGAGCCGCTCGCCTTCCAGGTCAGGAAGTCGGCCAGATCGAAAAAATAGCCCGCCCGCGACCATGTCTGCGCAAGATTGCGCTTGAGCCACATCAGCTTGGGCGTTTCCATCTCGGGCGACATCACCCCGCCGATATAGTCGAGCACCCGGTGGCGGCTGGCAGTGCATTCGTCGGCCTCGGCAAGCGCCCGGTGGTCGAGCCACACGATGGTGTCCCAGCGATCCTCGCCGCCGGTGGAAACGCTGAGCTGGCTGCCATGCCGGTCGCGCGCCACCAGCGAGCAGGTGGCATCGAAGGAGATGCCGGCCACCTCGGCGGCGGCGACGCCGGCCTTTTCGCGCGCGCCGCGCACGGCAGTGCAGACGGCCGCCCAGATGTCCTGCGAGTCGTGCTCGGCATGGTCCGGCTTCGGCCGGTTCATGGCGATCGGGTGCTCGGCCCGGCCAAGCATCCGGCCCGCGGCATCAAGGATGCCGGCGCGAGCGCTCCCGGTGCCGACATCGACAGCGCAGACGATTCCGTTGTTCAAGACGTTGCTTCTTTCGCTCCCAAGGCCACGCGGCGGCGTCGAGCGAGACTATAAGGTGCCGGCATGGGGAGGCAAGCCGCCCTTGCCGGCCGGGAACGGCTACCCGGCCAGATAGCGCCCCAGCACGGCGCGCGCACCGTCCGCCCACAGGCTGCCGAGCGCTGCCGAGAATGCACCGATAAACACGGAGGAACGGCCGACGTCCCCGTAGATGTCGTCCATGGCAAGCCATGCGGCGGGATCGTCTTTCGCCGCCCGGGCGGTTTCCTGCATGCGGTCCCAGTTCGGGTCGTTGGGCTCTATGGCCGCGCCGGAATCGGTGGTGCCGAAGCAGTAGCGGCACCACAGCGCCGATTCCAGCGCCAGGCCGGCGATGCCCTGCCCCGCCTTCAGCCGGTCGGCGATGGTGGGAATGATGAATTTCGGCTGGCGGTTGGAACCGTCGAGGCAGAGCCTGCGCACCGTGTCGCCGATCTCCGGATTGGAGAAGCGGTGGTCGATCTGCCGGAAATACTCCTCCAGGCTGGTGTCGGGCACCGGCGGCACGGTGGGGATGATCTCCTCGCGCTCCAGCTTTTCAAGGAAGCCGCGCACCAGCGGCTCCTGCATGGCCTCGTGCACGAAATGGATGTCCATCAGCCCGGCCGGATAGGCGATTGCCGCATGGCCGCCGTTGAGGATGCGTATCTTCATCAGCTCATAGGGCGAGACATCGCCCACGAACTGCACGCCGACTTCTTCCAGCGCCGGCCGGCCATCGGTGAAGCGGTCCTCCAGCACCCATTGCCGGAACGGTTCGCAGAACACCGGCCAGGCGTCATCCAGGCCGAATTCGCCGGCCAGTATGGCGCGCTCGCGGTCGGTCGTGACCGGGGTGATGCGGTCGACCATGGAATTGGGGAAGGCGACCTGCTCGCCCACCCAGTCGGCCAGTTCGTCGTCGACCAGCCTGGCAAGGCCGATCACGCCGTCGGCGGCGACCCGGCCGTTGTGGGGGATGTTGTCGCAGGACATGACCGTGAAGGGCACGATGCCGTTGCGCCGGCGCTGCACCAGCCCCGCCAGGATAAGGCCGAACACCGTCTTCGGGTTGGCCGGATCGCCGGCATCGGCCACGATGCCCGGATGGGTCGGGTCGAAGCGGCCCGAGGCCGGGTCGATGAAATAGCCGCCCTCGGTGATGGTCAGCGACACGATCCTGATGCGCGGGTCGGCCAGCCGGGCGATCGTGGCGGACATTTCCGCCGGCTCCACGAAGTCGATCATGGCGGCGGTGACGCGGGCCGACCGGCCCTTCTCGTCCTGCTCGACGACGGTGGTCAGCCAGTCCTGCGCGGCCAGCTTCTGGCGCGCGGCCCGCTCCGCGGCGAATACGCCGGCGCCGACGATGCCCCAGTCATGGCCGGCGCCTTTGTTGAACAGATCGTCGAGATAGACGGCCTGGTGGGCGCGATGGAAATTGCCGACGCCGAAATGCAGGATGCCGGGGGTCAGCGCGGCGCGGTCGTATTTCGGGCCGGCGACCCCGGAGGGAAGGGCTGCGAGCGTCTTGTCAGAGAGTTTCGTGGTCATGGCATGTCTCGCTGTGAAGGCCCCCTCCGCATCCCTGCGGCCTCACACCGCCCTTCCCTCCGCGTCGAAGCGGTGCATGCGGCGCTCGTCCGGCGTAAGGTAGACCGTGTCGCCGTGGTTGACGGTGACCTCGCCGTCGGCGCGCACATTGATGGTGCCCTGGCCGTCGGTGTGGACATGGACGAAGGTGTCGGAGCCCAGGTGCTCGGCCACGCCCACCGTGCCCTTCCATTCGCCGGCCGTGGTGGAGATGGCGATGTGCTCGGGGCGGATGCCGACGCGAACGGCGCCATGTTTCGAGGCGGCCGGGCCGTCGACGAAGTTCATGCGCGGCGAGCCGATGAAGCCGGCCACGAACAGGTTGGCCGGCTTGCGGTATAGCTCCAGCGGCGTGCCGACCTGCTCGATGTTGCCGGCGTTCAGCACCACGATCTTGTCGGCCATGGTCATGGCTTCGACCTGGTCGTGGGTGACGTAGATCATCGTCGTCTTGAGCTGCTGGTGCAATTCGGAAATCTCCAGCCGCATGGTGCCGCGAAGCGCCGCGTCCAGGTTGGAGAGCGGCTCGTCGAACAGGAAGGCGGTGGGCTGGCGCACGATGGCGCGGCCGATGGCCACGCGCTGGCGCTGGCCGCCGGAAAGCTGGCCGGGCCGGCGTTCCAGATAGTTGCTGAGATTGAGCACGCGGGCGGCTTCCGCCACCTTCTTGTCGATCATGTCCTTGCTTTCGCCGGCCATCTTGAGCGGGAAGGCGATGTTCCTGGCCACCGTCATGTGCGGGTAGAGAGCGTATGACTGGAACACCATCGCCAGCTTGCGCCTTGCCGGCGCCTCGTTGGTGACGTCGCGCCCGTCGATCATGATGGTGCCCGAGGTGGTGTCCTCCAGCCCCGCGATCAGGCGCAGCAGTGTGGACTTGCCGCAGCCCGACGGGCCGACGAAGACCACGAACTCGCCGTCCTCGATCTCGAGGTCGATGTCGGGGATGATGGTCGTCGCGCCGAAGGACTTGCTGACATTCCTCAGGACGATGTTGCCCATGTCGCTTCTCTCCTACTTCACCGCGCCGAAGGTGAGCCCGCGCACGAGCTGACGCTGCGAGAACCAGCCCATGATGAGAATGGGCGCGATGGCCAGCGTCGAGGCCGCCGAAAGCTTCGCCCAGAACAGCCCCTGCGGGCTGGAGAAGGAGGCGATGAAGGCGGTGAGCGGCGCGGCGTTGGTGGTGGTGAGCCGGATGGTCCAGAAGGATTCGTTCCAGGCCAGGATGATGTTGAGCAGCAGCGTGGAGGCGATGCCCGGCACCGCCATGGGGGTGAGCACATAGACGATCTCGCCCCACAGCGTGGCGCCGTCCATGCGCGCGGCCTCCAGGATCTCGCCCGGAATCTCGCGGAAATAGGTGTAGAGCATCCACACCACGATGGGCAGGTTGATGAGCATCAGCATGACCGTCAGCCCGATGCGGCTGTCGAGCAGTCCCCAGTCGCGGAACAGGAGATAGATCGGCACCAGCACGGCCACCGCCGGCATCATCTTGGTGGACAGCATCCACATCAGGATGTCCTTGGTGCGCTTGGTCGGCGAGAACGCCATCGACCAGGCCGCGGGGATGGCCACGATCAGCGCCAGAATGGTGGAGCCGACCGACAGGATGACGGAATTGAGGAACGGCTTGAAGTAATTGTACTGCGCCTGCACCTCGCGATAGCTCTCCAGCGTGCCGGACGGGATCAGGTTGAACCCGGCGATCGCCTCCGGCTCGGTCTTGAACGAGGTGACGATGGCGTAGAGGATCGGGAAGAAGAGCAGCAGCGCGACCGCCCAGGCCAGCACCGTCCAGCCGATCCTGCTGCGTGTGGAAACCATGCGTGCCATGCGCTTTCTCCCCTAACGATCCAGGTTCTTGCCGACGGCGCGCATCAGGAAGATGGCGACGATGTTGGCCAGCACGACCGCGATGATGCCGCCGGCCGAGGCGCCGCCCACGTCATAGCCCAGAAGGGCGGTGCGGTAGATGAGGAACGGCAGGTTGGTGGTGGCATAGCCGGGGCCGCCATTGGTGGTGACCAGGATTTCCGCATAGACCGCCAGCAGGAAGATGGTCTGGATGAGGATCACCACGGTGATGGCCCGCGACATGTGGGGAAGCGTGAGATAGATGAAGCGGCTGGCGGGGCCGGCGCCGTCCATCTCGGCCGCTTCCTTCTGCTCGGTGTCGAGCGACTGCAGGGCGGTGAGCAGGATCAGGGTGGCGAAGGGCAGCCATTGCCAGGCCACGATCAGCACGATCGAGAACAGCGGATAGGAAGCGAACCAGTCGACCGGCCTCATGCCGAGCGACCGCGAGATATCGGCGAACACGCCGTAGCCGGGGTGCATGATCATGTTCTTCCAGATCAGCGCGGCCACCGGCGGCATGACGAAGAAGGGCGAGATCACCAGGATGCGCACGATGCCCTGGCCGAAGACGGGCTGGTCGAGCAGCAGCGCCAGCGCGATGCCGCCGATGACCGTGATGAGAAGGACGCCGACGACGATGACCAGCGTGTTCCAGATCGACTGGAAGAAGGCGGGGTCGGTGTAGAAGAAACGGTAGTTGAACAGACCGGTGAAGCTGACATTGGCCGGGTTGAGCAGATTGTAGTTCAGGAAGGAGAACCACAGCGTCATGGCCAGCGGCACGACCATCCAGATCAACAGCAGGACGACCGAAGGCGCCATCATCAGGCGCGCCAGGGTGCGGGTCTGTCGAGTCGCCATGGCTCCTTCCCCTTGGTTCGACGATCCTGCGCGAGACGGGACGCCGTCATCTTCGAATCAGGATGCCGTTCCCTCGAACCGTCATCCTGAGCTGTCTCCTTGCCGGAGCGCTGCCCTTCTCCGAAAACCGCTGCGCGTTTCGGAAGCATGCCCCAAAAGCGGCCGCCCGCACAGATGCCGGGCGGCCGAAGGCGCCGGGAGGAGCCCTATTTGATATAGCCGGCCCTGGTCATCTCGCGCACCGAGGCGGACTGGGCCTGGGCTAGCGCGTCGTCCACCGACATCTGACCGGCAAGGGCTGCCGAGAAGAGCTGGCCCACCGTGGTGCCCAGTCCCTGGAACTCGGGGATGGCGACGAACTGCCCGCCGGTATAGGGCACCGGCTTGACGCTCGGCTTGGTGATGTCGGCAGCGTCCATGGCCGCCAGCGTCGGGCCGGCGAAGGGCGCGGCCTTCTGGTATTCCGGGTTCTTGTAGAGCGAGGTGCGGGTGCCGGGAGGTGCGGAGGCCCAGCCCTCCTTGGAGGCGACCAGTTCGGTATAGGCCTTGTCGGTGGCCCAGGAAACGAACTTCTCCGCCGAAGCCGCCTTCTGCGAGGAGGCGGGGATGGCCAGGTTCCACGACCACAGCCAGTTGCCGTGATTGTCGACGCCTTCCTTGTTCGGGAAGATGGCATAGCCGACCTTGTCGGCCACGGTCGAGTTCTTCGGGTCGGAGACGAAGGAGGCGGCCACGGTGGCGTCGATCCACATGCCGCACTTGCCCTGCTGGAACAGCGTCAGGTTCTCGTTGAAGCCGTTGGAGGAGGCGCCCTCCGGCCCGGCATCCTTCATCAGGTTGACGTAGAACGTCAGCGCGTCCTTCCATTCGGGCTGGTCGAACTGCGGCTGCCACTTCTCGTCGAACCAGCGCCCGCCGAAGGAATTGTTCATGGCGGTCAGGAAAGCCATGTTCTCGCCCCAGCCGGCCTTGCCGCGCAGGCAGATGCCGCTGATGCCGGCCGAGCGGTCGGTGAGCTTGCGCGCCGCATCCCCGATGAAATCCCAGCTCGGCTTGTCAGGCATCTTCAGGCCGGCCTTCTCGAACAGGTCGGTGCGGTACATGACCATGGCGGATTCGCCGTAGAACGGCGCGGCATAGAGCTTGCCGTCCACCGTCAGGCCACCCCGGATCGCCGGCAGAAGATCGTCGACGTCGTAGTCCGCGCCCAGATTGTCGAGCGGCAGCAGCCAGCTCTGCTTGGCCCAGATCGGCACTTCGTAATTGCCGATGGTGACGATGTCGTACTGGCCGCCCTTGGTGGCGATGTCGGTGGTTACGCGCTCGCGCAGCACGTTCTCTTCCAGCGTCACCCATTGCACGTCGATGTCGGGGTTCTTCTTCTTGAAGTCGTCCGTCAGCCTCTGCATGCGGATCATGTCGCCGTTGTTGACCGTGGCGATGGTGATGGTTTCGGCATGCGCGGCAAAAGCGAGCGCGCTCGCGGAGCACAGGCCGAGGACGAGGGTGCGCAGTTTCATGAAAATTCCTCCCGAAACAAAGTGAGCATTTGCTGTTTCTGTGGGCAATTACTCACTCTCTGTGATTTATGTCAAGGCGGATTCGTTGCTGCGCCGCACACGAAGGGCGCGACCCGCAGGTCGTCCAGTCGCCCCATCGCGTGAGATAGGGCGCGGCGGTCGAGTGGAAACGGGCGAAAATGCCGGAACGGGAAGAGCCGCTCAGCCGAGCAGGGCTGCGGCGGTGCGCTCGTCGGTGATGAGGCCGTTGACCAGGCGCCGGTTCACGGCGGCAAGGATGCCGGGCAGCTTGCGCTCGCCCATGGCCAGTGCCACCACCAGAGATTTCTCGCGGGAGGGCAGCGGGGCGGAAGCGACGCGCTCGTTGGTGATGCCGTCGATCATGCGACCTTCGCGATCGAACACCCAGCCGACGATCTCGCCGACGGCCCCGGCCTTCTGCAGCGCCCGCAATTCGCTCTCGGAGATGAAGCCGTCCTCGTAGAGCGGCGCCTTCGGGCCGAGGTCGCCGATACCGACGAAAGTGACGTCGGCACGCGCGGCCAGCGCCAGCGTCGGCTGGATCATCGGCTGGCCGAGCAGCATCGCGCGCTCCTCCGGCGACGAGGCGATGACCGGCAGCGGCATGGGGAAGGACCGCGCCTTTATGCGGTCGGCCATGGTGAAGATGACGTTGTAGAAAGCGGCCGAGCCGTCGGGCGAGATGTTGCCGGTCAGCGACACCACCTTGTGCTGCGGGCATTCCATCGGCGGAAGCTGCTCGATCGCCGCCTTCAGCGTGCGGCCGGTGCCAATGGCCATGACGATGGGCCGCTCCGAGCGCAGGCGCCGTTCGATCTCGGCCGCTGCCGCGCCGGCGATGCCGATGGTCGTGGAACTGGAATCGGGATCGCTCGGCACCACCTCGACCAGGTCGAGCGCGAAGCGCGAACGCAGATGCTGGGCAAAATCCAGGCATTGCGCGATCGGATGATCGACGCGCACCTTGATGAGCCCTTCGGACACGGCGAGCGAAACCAGGCGCTGCGCAGTCTGCCGCGAGATGCCGAGCTTGGCAGCGATCTGATCCTGCGTGTTGCCCGCGACGTAGTAGAGCCATCCGGCCCGGGCGGCATCATCGAGCCGCGTGCTCACGCTGTCCTGCCGCGCACTCATCCGCACTTCCTCCGAAGCGCTACTTTGCCAAGGATTTCATTGCTGCGCAATTATCTATTTCAAACGACAATTGCTCGCATCGCCAAGTGAGAAATCCGCTCGCGCCCGAGACGGATGCAATCCGACCCTCAGGCATCGCGCCGCCGCCGCAAGCTCCTGTTGCGGCGGCGGCAGACATGTGATGGTATGAAAAAAACCGCAGTTTCCGATCTGACAATCCAAAATGACAAATGGATGAAGGGGAGTTGCATGATGTCCACCAAAAGCAGAAGTTTTTCACGTCGCCGCTTCCTCGGCGGCAGCGCCGTCGCGTTCGCGGCCGGCATGCTGGGAATGCCCTTCGTGCGCACGGCGCGGGCGCAGGCGCCGACCTTCAAGGCGGGCGTCATCACCTCGCTGTCGGGCGACAACATCCTGGGCGGCAACCTGACCAAGCGCGGCTACGACCTGTGGGCCGACGCCATCAACGCCAAGGGCGGCGTGGAGGTCGGCGGCGATCGCTTCAAGGTCGACATGTTCTACGGCGACGACCAGAGCAACCCGGCGACCGGCGCCGACGCCGCCGAGCGGCTGATCGTGCAGAACGAGGTGGACGTGCTGTTCGGGCCCTATACCAGCGGCTCGACCATCGCCGTGCAGCCGATCTGCCAGAAATACCAGGTGCCGATGATCTCCGGCTCGGCGGAATCGCCGAACGTGTGGAAGGCCAAGCCCGAGTTCAACTTCGGCATCATCCCGTCCGTGGACACCACGTCCGGCATGTCGCTGGCGGTGCTGGCCAAGCTGTCCAACCCGCAGGCCAAGACGATCGCGGTGATCGGCGTCAACGAGCCGTTCTCGAAGGAGACGGGCGAAGGTTTCCGCGACGGCGTCAAGGCCGCCGGCCTGGACCTGGTTGCCTATGAGCTGGTGCCGCCGGAGGGCGACCTGACGCCCGTCATCTCGAAGATCGCCGCGCTCAATCCCGACATCGTCGCCGTGGGCGGCCACGAGGAACCGCTCATCAATGTCGTGAAGACGTCGAAATCGCTCAACTTCCGGCCGAAGGCGCTGATCATGCATTACGGCGTCACCAATCCCGCCTTCGCCCAGGCGCTGGGCGCGGACGCCGACGGCACGACGGGCGTGGCGGTGTGGCTGCCGACGGTGCCCTACAAGGACGATCTGTTCGGCACGGCCAAGGAATTCGCCGAAATGGCGCAGAAGAAGTCGGGCTCGGAGCCGGACTACACGGAAGCCGGCTGCGCGGCCAGCGGCCTGGTGCTGGGCGACGCGCTGAAGCGGCTGGGCAAGAAGCCGGCGCTCAAGCCGGAGGACCGCGTGGCGCTGAAGGACGCGATCGCCGAGACCGACATCCATACCTTCTACGGGCCGATCAAGTTCGAGAAGGAAGGCAACCACTATCACGACAATGTCCAGCCGGTGCCGGTGCTGATCCAGATTCAGGACGGCAAGACGGTTGCGGTCGGGCCGAAGGAAGCGGCGGCCGCGCCCTTCATCTACCCGCTGCCGGCATGGAAATAAGCCGCGTTCCGGCGGGGCGGGCGGCAGGATCGCCCGCCTCGCCGTCGGCGGAGCCGCCGCCGGCCGTGCTTTCCCGGTATTCTGACAGACGGACGGTGTCGCGTTGGACCTCTTTCTCCAGACCCTGCTGAACGGACTTCTGATCGGCGGCGTCATCGCCACCTTCACAATAGCCTTCCAGCTCGCCTTCGGCGTTCTGCACGTCATCGACTTCGCCGTGGGCGGCTGGGTGGTGCTGGGCGGCTACCTCGCCTACTACATGGCGGCGGGGCTCGGCGTGGACGGCTTCCTGGCCATTCCCGTGGCCTTCGTGCTGTTCGGGGCGGTCGGCTACCTGATCGGGCCGATCCTCTACAATGTCCGCAACAGCCGTACGGCGCGCCCGGAACTGATGGCGCTGGCGCTCACCTTCGGCCTGTTCACGCTGCTGCGCGGCGGCATGCTGACCTTCTGGGGCTTCAACACCCGCAGCGTGCCGACGGCGCTGAGCGGCGAGAGCCTCGCCATCGGCCCGGTGACGGTGCCGCTGATCCGCGTGGCGGCGGCCGTCTTCGCCGTCGTCATCGCCGGCGGGCTCTTCATCTTCCTCTACCGCACGCGCTACGGGCTGGCGATCCGGGCCACGGCCGAGAACCGCCAGAACGCCGCGCTGATGGGCGTCAACATCCGCAGGCTGAGCGCCAATGTCTACGGGCTCTATGCCGGCATCACCGCCATGGCCGGCGTGCTGATGGGCTCCATCTATTCCGTCAATCCGGAAGTCGGCCTGCGCTACACGCTGTTCGCCTTCTTCGTGGCGGTGCTCGCCGGCCTCGGCTCGGTCGGCGGCGCGCTGGTGGCGGCGCTGCTTCTGGGCGTCATCGAGGCCTACGTGTCCACCTATGTGGGCTCCAGCTATTCGTTGCTGGCGATCTTCGCCACGCTGTTCCTGGTCCTTCTGGTGTCCCCGCGCGGGATACTCCAGCGCGGATTGTGAAGGTGGGCCCGACCATGAAGCGAAGCTGGGCCGGCCTTGTCATCCTGATCGCGGCGCTGGCGGTGCTGGCGCTGCTGCCCTTCACGGTCAACAACTACTGGCTGCGCATCGCCACCGGCGCGCTGATGTGGGCGGGTCTGGCCTGCTCCTGGAACATTCTGGGCGGCTATGCCGGCTACATCAATTTCGGCCATTCGGCCTTTTTCGGGCTGGGCGCCTATGTGACGGCGCTGTTGATGGGCGACCCGCTCGGCCTGCCCTTCTTCGCCACCATTCCGGCCGGGATCGTGGTGACGGCGATCTTCGCCGTCATCATCGGCGCGCCGACGCTGCGCCTGCGCGGCGCCTATTTCGCCATCGCCACCTGGGCGTTCGCGGAGGTGCTCATCCAGTTCGCCACCGTGGTGGACTTCACCGGCGGCATAGGCGGCCTCGGCCTGCCGCCCTTCCTCGACGAGCGCTTCTTCTACTTCGCCATGTTCGGCGCGGCCGCCCTCACCTACCTGCTGACCTGGGCGCTGTTCGAGCGCTCGCGCTTCGGCCTGAAGGTCAAGGCCCTGCGCGACCACGAGCCGGCGGCGGAGGCGATGGGCATCAACACTGCGCTCGTAAAGCTGCAGACCTTCGTGCTGAGCGCGGTGACGGCTTCCGTGTTCGGCTCGATCTTCGCCTACTGGGTCACCTTCATCAATCCCAGAAGCGTATTCGGCGGCGACATCACCGACCAGATGGTGGTGATGGTGCTTTTGGGCGGGCTGGGCAGCCTGTGGGGGCCGGCCATCGGCGGCGTGGGGCTTTTCGTGGTCAACCGGCTGATCTGGATGAACTGGGGCGACACGGCCTTCTACATCGCCATCCTCGGCGCGGCCATCGTGCTGGTGGTGCTGTTCCTGCCCAACGGCATTGCCGGCCTGTTCGCCCGCCGCGGCGCCCGCTCCGTGACCGTGCTGGACAAGGCGGTCGGCAAGCTCGTCGGCGGCGCCGGAGGGCAGCGATGAGCGCGGCGCCCCAAATCATGCCGATGAAGGACGCGGGCCGGGCCGCCGACCCGATCCTAACCGTGCGCGACCTCTACCGGCACTTCGGCGGCATCAAGGCCGCCAACGGCGTCAGCCTTGAGGTCGGCCGCCGCGAGATCGCCGGCCTGATCGGCCCGAACGGCTCCGGCAAGTCCACCCTGTTCAGCCTCGTGGCCGGCACGGTGAAACCCGACCGCGGCCAGATCCGCTTCGACGGCCACGAGATCGCCGGCATGAGCGCGCACGCCATCGCGCGGCTGGGGCTTGCGCGCACCTTCCAGATCCCGGCCATGTTCGACAACATGACGGTGACCGAGAACCTCCTGGCCGCCGCCGCGCAAGGCCACTGGCCCGGCGCGCACGAGCGGGCGGCCGACACGCTTTCCCTGCTCAAGCTGGAGCCCGTCGCCGACAACCGCGCCTCCGACCTTTCCGGCGGCCAGCAGAAGCTGCTGGAATTCGGGCGCGTGGTCATGCGCCAGGCGAGCCTCATCCTGCTGGACGAGGTGACGGCGGGCGTTCACCCCAACATTCGCAAGATCATACTGGAAGCCATCGCCCGGCTGCGCGAGCGCGGCATCTCCTTCCTCGTCATCGAGCACGACATGGAGATGGTGCGCAACGTATGCGACCGCATCATCGTCATGGATTCGGGGCGCGTGGTGACCAGCGGCGTCTTCGAGGACATCGTGCGCGATTCCGAAGTCATGCAGACCTATCTGGGACGTCCGCAATGACCAGGCTCGCCGCCGAAAACATCGTCACAGGCTACGGCAAGCAGGAGATTGTCCACGGCGTGTCGCTGACGGCGGAGGCCGGCGAGATCACCTGCATCTTCGGGCCGAACGGCTGCGGCAAGTCCACGCTGCTCAAAGCGATCGCCGGCGCGCTGCCGGCATGGGAAGGCAGCGTCAGCCTGAACGGCGCGGTGCTGTCGCAACTGCCCGTCCACGAAGTGGTGCGGCAAGGGCTGGTGCTGATGCCGCAGGGCGGCGGCGTGTTCCCGCGCCTGACGGTGATGGAGAACCTGCGCATGGGCGGCTATGCCATTGCCGACAAGCGGCTGGTGGAAAGCCGCATCGAGGCGCTGATCGGTCAATATCCCTCGCTGGCGCGGCGGCGGCGCACGGCGGCCGGCTCGCTCTCCGGCGGCGAGCAGGCGATGCTTGCGCTCGCCCGCGCGCTGGTTTCGGAGCCGCGCTTCATCGTGCTCGACGAGCCGTCCGCCGGCCTGTCGCCGGCCATGGTGATCGAGACGCTGGAACGGATCACCGGGCTCACCGCCCAGGGCATCGGCATATTGATGGTGGAGCAGAACATCCGCGAAGCCATGCCGATCGCCGACAAGCTCTATATCCTCGCCGCCGGCGAGACGCGCTTCGAGGGCACGCCCGGGGACGTGCGCGACGACCGCCAGATCATGGACATCTATATGGGCGGCGCGTAGGCGAACGCCGCCAATCGCCGCCCTTGCAGGCCCGTTCGCCCTTGCCGCACCCCGCCGCTTCCGCTAGGACGCCGCTGTCCCCGGTCGTCCAGGTTACCTGGATGCCGCGATCGACGAGAGCGCAGGAAGACGGCGAGAAAAAATGGCTGACCGGTCCGAAAAGATGAAGGCGCGGCTGCCGCGCGGCCTGGTCGACCGCACTGCGGAGGACATCCGCGCGGTCGAGAAGATGATGGCGACGATCCGCTCCGTCTACGAGCTTTACGGCTTCGAGCCGGTCGACCAGCCGCTGATCGAATATACCGACGCGCTCGGAAAGTTCCTGCCCGATCAGGACCGGCCCAACGAGGGCGTCTTCTCCTTCCAGGACGACGACGAGCAATGGCTGTCGCTGCGCTACGACCTGACCGCGCCGATGGCCCGCTTCGTGGCCGAGCATTACGACCGGCTGCCGAAGCCTTACCGCAGCTACCGCTCCGGCTGGGTGTTCCGCAACGAGAAGCCGGGGCCGGGGCGCTTCCGCCAGTTCATGCAGTTCGACGCCGACACGGTGGGCACGCCCGGCGTGGCGGCGGATGCCGAGATGGCCATGATGATGGCCGACGTGATGGAAGCGCTGGGGATCAAACGCGGCGACTACGTCATCCGCGTCAACAACCGCAAGGTGCTCGACGGGGTTATGGAGGCGATCGGCCTCGGCGGCGACGGCAATGCCGGGCGCCGGCTCACGGTGCTGCGCGCGATCGACAAGCTGGACAAGGTGGGCGCCGACGGCGTGCGCGCACTTCTGGGCAAGGGCCGGCTCGACGAAAGCGGCGACTTTACCAAGGGCGCGGGGCTGGAGGACGGCCAGGCCGATCGGGTACTCTTGCTCACATCCGCCGCGGCGGGCGATCTCGCCCACACGCTCGACAAGATGAAAGGGGCGGTGGAAGGCTCGGCCCGCGGCGCCGAGGGCGTGCAGGAACTGGCCGATATCGGCGCCATGCTGGCCGCCGCCGGCTATGACGACGGCCGCGTCAACATCGATCCGTCCATCGTACGCGGGCTCGAATATTACACCGGCCCGGTCTACGAGGCCGAACTGCTGGCCGAGATTCCCAACGACGAAGGCAAGATCGTGCGCTTCGGCTCGGTCGGCGGCGGCGGCCGCTATGACGGGCTGGTGTCGCGCTTCCGCAACGAGCCGGTGCCGGCCACCGGCTTTTCCATCGGCGTCTCGCGCCTTATGACGGCGCTGAAGAACCTCGGCAAGCTCGATATGTCCGACGTTGTGGCGCCCGTGGTGGTGCTGGCGATGGACAAGGATACGGAAAGCCTCGGCCGCTACCAGAAGATGGTGTCGGACCTGCGCAAGGCGGGCATCCGCGCCGAAATGTATCTCGGCGGCGCCGGCATGAAGGCGCAGCTCAAATATGCCGACCGGCGCGGCAGCCCGGTGGCGGTGATCCAGGGCGGCGACGAGCGTGCCCGGGGCGAGGTGCAGCTCAAGGACCTGATCGAGGGCGCGCGCCTGTCGGCCGAGATCGCCGACAACGCCGAATGGCGCGCCGCGCGCCCGGCGCAGGCAACCGTCGCAGAGGCCGATCTGGTGGCCGAGGTGCGCAAGATCCTCGACGCCCAGGCCGAAGACCGCAGACAGGCAGGACAATGAACAAGGCCGCCTGCCGGGGGCCACGCCGCCCATGATCCCGCGCTATCCCTCCGTCGCCGCCGAGGTGACCAAGCTCTTCGCCGAGCGGGGTGCCGCCATGGTCGAGGTGCCGGTGTTACAGCCGGCCGATCCGTTTCTCGACATCGCCGGCGAGGATCTGCGCCGCCGCATCTTCCTGACCGAGAGCGAGACCGGGGCAAGCCTGTGCCTGCGGCCGGAATTCACCATTCCGGTGTGCCTCGACCACATCGCCGCCCAGGCCGGCACCCCGCGCCGCTATGCCTATCTGGGCGAGGTGTTCCGCCAGCGCCGGGAGGGCGGCAACGAGTTCTTCCAGGCCGGCATCGAGGATCTGGGCGACCCGCAGACGGCGGCCGCCGATGCGCGTTCGGTGGCGGATGCGCATGAACTGCTTTGCCGGGCGCTGCCCGGCCGCGCGCTCGCCGTCACGCTCGGCGACCAGTCGGTGTTCGAGGCGGTGCTGGCCGCGCTCGGCCTGCCGCGCGGCTGGCGCATGCGGCTGGCCCGCGCCTTCGGCTCGCACCAGATGCTGGAGGCAGCCCTGGCCGACCTTGCCGACCCGCCGCGCAATGGCGGCCTGCCGGCCGAGGTGGCGGCCCTGGCCGCAGATGCCGACATGGAAGGCCTGAGCGCCCACATCGCCGGGGGCATGGAGGAGGCCGGCCTGCCGGCTTCCGCCGGGCGCACGCCGGCCGACATCGCCCGCCGGCTGATCGAGAAGGCGCAATTGCGCAGCGTGCGGCTTTCCGAAGAGGCGTTTTCGGCCCTGAAGGCTTTTCTGGCCATCGAGGCGCCGCTTTCCGACGCCACCGCCGCGCTGGCGGATTTCGCCGCCGAGGCCGGGCTGTCGCTGGGGCCGGCGCTGGAGATCTTTGCGGCGCGCGCCGCGGCGATCGCGGAACACGGGCTGGCGGGCGAAGCGATCAGCTATGACGCGGCCTTCGGCCGGCCGCTCGACTACTATACCGGCCTGGTGTTCGAGATCGCGGCACGGGACGGCGACGGCTCCCCCGAACCTGCCCACGACCGTCCGCTGGCGGGCGGCGGCCGCTACGACCGGCTGCTGACGCTGCTCGGCGCGGAAGCGCCCATTCCCGGCGTCGGCTTCTCCGTCTGGCTCGACCGGGTCGAGGCCCTGCGGGAGGACGCGCGATGAGCGTGACGCTGGCGATCCCCTCCAAGGGGCGGTTGAAGGAGCAGGCGCTGGAGGTGCTGGCGCGCGCCGGGCTTGCCGTGCGCCTGCCGCAGGACGAGCGCCGCTATCACGCCCGCGTCGAGGGGCGCGACGACATCGACGTGGCGTTTCTGTCGGCCTCCGAGATCGCCGGCGAGATCGGCCAGGGCGCCGTGGACCTCGGCATCACCGGCGAGGACCTGCTGCGCGAAACCCTTGCCGACTGGCAGGCGCGGGCCGAGATCGCGGCGCGGCTCGGCTTCGGCCATGCCGATGTCGTGGTGGCGGTGCCCGACATGTGGCTGGACGTCGACACCATGGCCGATCTGGACGACGTGGCCGCCGACTTCCGCCAGCGCCATGGCCGCCGCCTCAGGATCGCCACCAAATACTGGCGGCTGACGCAGCAGTTCTTTTCCGGCAAGCACGGCATTCAGGTCTACCGCATCGTGGAAAGCCTCGGCGCCACCGAAGGCGCGCCGGCGGCCGGCTCGGCCGACATCATCGTCGACATCACCTCCAGCGGCTCGACGCTGCGCGCCAACCGCCTCAAGGTGCTGGCCGACGGCGTGGTGCTGGCCTCCCAGGCCTGTCTCGTCGCCTCGCGCCGGGAACGCACGGATGCCGATGCCGCCTGCCTGCGCGATATCGCGGTCAGGGTGGCGGCCGCGGTCGGCCGCAGCGGCTGAAGGCGCTCGACGCTGCGAAGCAGCGGGGTCATGCGCCTCGTCCTGCTGCATTGCACAAAACGCAGGGCTTCCATTCCAAATACGCAATGGAACTACGGGCCGATCCCGCCTATACAGGCCTCATCGAATTCCGCCGGGGACTTCCTCCTCCCAGAACCCGGTGGATACGGCCAGCATCTCCTCCTCCCGATGCCTGGCCGACCTATATGACGCCCGCCGCACCTCCTCCCGCGGCGGGCGTCATGCTTTTGGGCCCACCGATTTTCAAATCACCCGTGAAATGGCCGGGTCGGCATTCTTTCCACCCATCGGGGATTTGCGCCGGCCGCGCGCACTGCTAGGCTGTCGACGGCGCAGGGGTGCTGCCGGGCATCAAAATTTTGGGCCAGGTTCCGGTTGCCGGTTCCATGCCCAGGCGGAGGAGACCCATATGGCGACCGACCAGCCAGTTCCCGGCACGGCCGAACAAGGCCGCGACGAGGCCGCGGCAACCTTCATCGCGCCGCGCGACGGCCTTTCGCATGTGGCGGGCGACCGTTCGGCGCCGCTGCTCGAAAAGACCATCCCCGAGCTGCTGGCCGAGACGGTGCGCAGGCAGGGCCCGCGCGACGCGGCCGTTTTCCTTGCCCAGGACAAGCGCTTTTCCTGGGACGAACTGGGCGAGACAGTGGACGCTTTCGCCGCGGGGCTGCTTGCTCTCGGCCTCGACAAGGGCGACCGCATCGGCATCTGGTCGCCCAATCGCTGGGAATGGCTGGTGACGCAGTTCGCGACCGCGCGCGCCGGGCTGATCCTGGTCAACATCAACCCCGCCTACCGTCTGGCCGAGCTGGAATATGCGCTGAACAAGGTGGGTTGCCGGGCGCTGGTGACGGCCGCCCAGTTCAGGGCCTCGGACTATCTGGACATGCTGGCCAGGCTGGCGCCCGAGTTGCATGCGGCCGAGCCCGGCAAGCTCTCCGCGGCGCGGCTGCCGTCGCTGGAAATCGTCATCCGCATGGGCGAGGACAGCACGCCCGGCATGCTGAACTTCGGCGACGTGCTGGCCATGGCCGGCCGCGACGAATATGAGCGGCTCGACGCCATCACCGCGACGCTGCGGCCCGACGAGGCCATCAACATCCAGTTCACCTCCGGCACGACGGGAGCGCCGAAGGGCGCCACGCTCAGCCACCGCAACATCGTCAACAACGGCAACTTCGTCACCGCGGCGATCAGGCTGACCGAGGACGACCGCCTCTGCATCCCCGTGCCGTTCTATCATTGCTTCGGCATGTCGATGGGCTCGATGGGCTGCGTGACCAAGGGAACGACCATGGTGTTCCCCGGCGAAGGCTTCGACGCCGGGGCGACGCTGCAGGCGGTGGCGCAGGAGCGCTGCACCGGCCTCTACGGCGTGCCGACCATGTTCGTGGCCATGCTCGACCATCCGGACTTCGCAGGCTTCGATCTTTCCAGCCTGCGCACCGGCATCATGGCCGGCTCGCCCTGCCCCATAGAGGTGATGAAGAAGGTGGTGTCGCTGATGCACATGGGCGAGGTGACCATCGCCTACGGCATGACCGAGACCAGCCCGGTGTCGTTCCAGAGCAATGTGGACGATCCGCTGGAAAAGCGCGTCTCCACCGTCGGCCGTATCCAGCCGCATGTCGAGGTCAAGATCGTCGATTCCGAGGGCCGGACCGTGCCGGTGGGCGCGCCGGGCGAATTGTGCACCCGCGGCTATTCGGTGATGAAGGGCTATTGGGAGGACGAGGAGAAGACGGCCGAAGCCATCGACGAGCAAGGCTGGATGCACACCGGCGACCTCGCCACGCTGGATGGGGAAGGCTATTGCAACATCGTGGGCCGCGTGAAGGACATGGTCATCCGCGGCGGCGAGAACATCTATCCGCGCGAGATCGAGGAGTTCCTGTACCGGCACCCGAAGGTGAAGGAGGTACAGGTGTTCGGCGTGCCCGACGCCAGATATGGCGAGGAACTGGCCGCCTGGATCGTGACCGTGCCGGGCCAGACGCTGACGGAGGACGACATCAAGGCGTTCTGCGCCGACCAGATCGCCCGCTACAAGGTGCCGCGCTACGTGCGCTTCAAGGACAGCCTGCCGATGACGGTGACCGGCAAGGCACAGAAATTCCTCATGCGCGAGGCGATGATGGAGGAACTGGGCCTGACCGACGTCAGGACGGCATAGGCATTTCGGCATCCGCACCCGGCGCGGGCGCCGGCGCGCCGCCGTGGATGGCCCGGATAAAGCCCGCCAACTCCAGGCATTCGCCCTGCCGCGGCCCGTTGCGACGCCAGGCGAGGCAAACGGTGCGGGAGGGCGCCGGCTCGATGAAGGGCAGGACGCGGACGCCGCGCAAGCCCTGGGCCGGCTCGAGCGCCATTTCCGGAAGCAGCGTGACGCCGAGGCCGTGCGAGACCATCTGCAGCAGCGTGGTCAGGCTGGTGGCGCGGTAGCTGGTCATGGTGGCCGGGCGCACCCGCCCGCAGACGGCCAGCGCCTGGTCGCGCATGCAGTGCCCGTCCTCCAGCAGCATCAGCCGCTCCAGCACCGCGCTTTCCGGCGCGACCGGCGGGGCGACGAGATGCGGGTCGGCGGCGGGAACGGCCAGGAAGAAACGGTCGCAGAACAGTTCCTGTGCGGCGATGCTTGGAAAATCCAGCGGCAAGGCGGCGATGAAACCGTCCAGCCGACCCGCCGAGGTTTCCTCCACCAGCGCGGCCGTCACCGCCTCCCGGATCTCGATCAGCAGCGAAGGATGGCGCCGCTTCAGCTCCGGCAGAATGGCGGGCAGCAGGAAGGGCGCAACGGTGGGGATGATGCCCAGCCGGAACCGGCCCGCCATCGCCAGACGGTCGCGATGCATGGCCGCCTCCATCTCGCGCACTTCTGCAAGAATGCGCTCGATACGCGGCCTCAGTTCCTCGGCCTCGCCGGTCATGCGCACCACGCGGCCGGATCGGTCGAACAGCATGCAGCCCAGCCTCTCCTCCATCTCGGCGACCTGGGAGGACAGGGCCGGCTGGCTTACTCCCATCAACTCCGCCGCGCGCCCGAAATGCAGGGTCTGCGCGAGCGCGTCGAAATATTCCATCTGGCGCAATGTGACGCGTATCATAACGATAGATTATCGCAGCGAACAGGAAAGGCAATTTGCTTTTATGGGCGCGGCAGCCTAGTCTAGAATCATTCCAGATTCTTCCGGGCGTTGGCCCATCGGCGCAGGCCGAGGCGAGGCAAGGCCGGAGACGACCCGACCAGAACCAAGGAGAGAAGCCAAGCATGACGAAACCGACCATGACCACTTCGGCCGGCGCGCCGATTGCGGACAACCAGAATTCGCTGACGGCAGGCGAGCGCGGTCCTGTGCTTCTGCAGGACTACCAGCTCATCGAGAAGCTGGCGCACCAGAACCGCGAGCGCATCCCCGAGCGCGCCGTCCACGCCAAGGGCTGGGGCGCGCATGGCACGCTCAAGATCACCGGCGACATTTCCAGATACACCAAGGCCAAGGCGCTCCAGCCGGGCGCCGAGACGCCGCTCATCCTGCGCTTCTCCACCGTTGCGGGCGAGATGGGCGCGGCCGACGCCGAGCGCGACGTGCGCGGCTTCGCCATCAAGTTCTACACCGAAGACGGCAACTGGGACCTGGTCGGCAACAACACGCCGGTGTTCTTCGTGCGCGACCCGCTTAAGTTCCCCGACTTCATCCACACCCAGAAGCGCCATCCCAAGACGAACATGCGTTCGCCGACCGCCATGTGGGACTTCTGGTCGCTCAGCCCCGAAAGCCTGCATCAGGTCACCATCCTGATGTCGGACCGCGGCCTGCCGACCGACGTGCGCCACATCAACGGCTACGGCTCGCATACCTTCTCGCTGTGGAACGACGCCGGCGAGCGCTATTGGGTGAAGTTCCACTTCAAGACCATGCAGGGCCACAAGCACTGGACCAACGAGGAAGCCGAAAAGGTCATCGGCAAGACCCGCGAGTCCACGCAGGAGGACCTGTTCAACGCGCTGGAGCGCGGCGAATTCCCGCGCTGGAAGGTGCAGGTCCAGATCATGCCCGAAATGGACGCGGAAAAAACGCCGTACAACCCGTTCGACCTCACCAAGGTGTGGCCACATGCCGACTATCCGCCCATCGACATCGGCATCATGGAGCTGAACCGCAACGCGGAGAACTATTTCGCCGAGATCGAGAACGCGGCCTTCTCGCCGTCGAACATCGTGCCGGGCATCGGCTTCTCGCCCGACAAGATGCTGCAGGCCCGCGTCTTCTCCTATGCGGACGCGCATCGCCACCGGCTGGGCACGCATTACGAGTCGATCCCGGTCAACCAGCCGAAGAACGAGGTGCATCACTATCACCGCGACGGCCAGATGAACGTCTATGGCGGCATCAAGACCGGCAATCCGGACGCCTATTACGAGCCGAACTCCTTCGGGGGACCGGTCGAGCAGCCCGCCGCCAAGGAGCCGCCGCTGCGCATCTCCGGCGATGCCGACCGCTACAACCACCGCATCGGCAATGACGACTATTCGCAGCCGCGCGCGCTGTTCAACCTCTTCGACGAGGGTCAGAAGAACCGGCTGTTCTCAAACATCGCAGCCGCGATGGGCGGCGTGCCGGAATTCATAGTAGAGCGCCAGCTCGGCCATTTCGACAAGATCCATCCAGACTACGGCAACGGCGTGCGCAAGGCGCTGTCCGCCGCCGACGGCAAGGAACGGCCGGCGATCTCGGTGACCGAGAACACCCCGCAGGAAGCCGCCGAATAGGACGGCCTGCCCGAAAAGACGAAAAAGCGCGGAGCGATCCGCGCTTTTTTCATGGGGAGAAAGAAAGTCGCGCCGGAGCCGCCGATCTGTCGCCGGCGCGATGACCTATTGCACGGATCCGACCAGCACCGCCTGGCCGTCGCGGATCGATACCCAGCGGCCGGTGTTGTCGACGGCCTGCCGCTTGAGGAAGTGGTAGCCCGTCTGGTTCCACGGACGGACCTTGTCGGTGAGGTTGTCGAGGACGAAGTCGCCCTGGTCGGTCCGCACCGTCAGCACGGCATGGCCTTCGCCGTCGGGCTTGCGCACCACGGTGATGAGCAAATCGGCCAGCGAGATGCCGAGCCGGTTGAGGCGGCGGCGCTTCTCCAGCACATAGTCCTCGCAATCGCCGACGCCCTTGTCGGGATAGGCCCAGACCTCTTCCTTGCCGTATATTTCCATGTCGCTCAACGGCCTGACGGCTGCATTGACCGCAGCGGTGACGCCGGTAAGCTTGCGCCAGAGCGCGTTCGTCATCGGCGCCGGCGCCAGATCGCGCGGGCGGATCGAGCATTCCGTCGGACGGGCCCTGCAGAAGTCGTAATGGCCGATGGGTTGCGATGTCGGGCCGCCGGTCGCCATCGCCCCGGCCGCAGTGGCCGGCACCGAAGCCCAACCGAAAGCGGCCATCCCGATCGCCGCAGCCAAATAGCGCAAACCCGACGCCGCCGGTGAGGAATTCATTGTCCCCGCTCGCCCCTGTTCGTTAACGAAACGTTAAGGGCGCTTTACAGCGCGTGTCAATTCGTCTTCGCGATGGATTGCCGGGATGGTTACCCGCACGGGCGCAAAAGCGTCCATTCTGCAACACGCGACCGGTTCCGAGCGGAGCCGGTGCGGCCTTGCGGTCCCGCAGGGCCGGATCACATGCGGGCGACGCAGACAGCCGTGTGGCCGGAACTGACAAAGCCGAGCTGGCTGGCGGCGCCCCGCGACAGGTCGAGCATGCGGCCGCGCACGAAGGGGCCGCGGTCGTTGACGCGCACGATCACGCTCTTGCCGTTGCGCTGGTTGGTGACTTTCAGCCGCGTGCCGAAGGGCAGGGAGCGATGGGCGGCGGTGAGGGCGGAAGGGTTCATGCGCTCGCCGGAAGCGGTACGGGAATGGAGGGCGTACCAGGAAGCGCGGCCGCATTGCGCGGCGGAGGCGGCGGGGGAAGCGGAAGTGCCAAGCGCGAGGCCGGCAGCGAGGGTTGCCGCGGCGAGCGCGGCGCTTTCGATGATCTTCATGCAGAAGGACTTGGCTCCGTTGAATGAATGGGAGCCGTTAAGACGGGAAATGAGGCAGCAAATGCGGCGAACTGCCGGCTGTTCCAAGATACGGGAACAACTTTGGAGTCCTCCGGAAACAGTTTGTCAGAGAATTTTGGCGATTCTGGAAAGGAATCATTCAGAATTCGTCCGGCCTTCCGAGGTGACCGGGAGTCGATCGTCACGACTGGGAATGGATCATCAGCCGGTCGGGATCGCCGATCTTCAGGTGACGATCGGGCTCGATTCCGATAATGCCCACAGAGCTTGCGGCCCGCTGCAACCGCTTTCCTGTTGCTGTTGCCGCCGATGCGATCCGGCGCACCGTCCGGACCCGGCGCGTTTGCGGTACGCGGCGCAACGGGCTAGAGCAGCAGAGGCAGCGCAGGCGACAAGCAGCACTGCCGCTTTCGGAGAAGACTGGTCATGCCGTCCACCCTCACCATCGCCATCGACGGCCCGGCCGGTGCGGGCAAGGGCACGCTGGCGCGCCGGCTGGCCGACTACTACCACCTGCCGCATCTCGACACGGGGCTGACCTATCGCGCCGTGGCGCAGATGCTGCTGGCCAAGGGCTGGCCGCTCGGAGATGCGCCGCACGCGGTGGAAGCGGCACAGATGGTCGATCTCGGCCGCCTCGACAAGGCGACGCTTTCGGCCCATGCCGTGGGGGAAGCGGCGTCCAAAGTCGCCGTCATCGCCGAGGTGCGCAAGGTCCTGGTCGACAAGCAGCGCGCCTTCGCGCGCCAGCCCGGCGGCGCCGTGCTGGACGGCCGCGACATCGGCACGGTGGTCTGCCCCGACGCCGCGGTGAAGCTCTATGTGACGGCAAGCGCCGAAGTGCGCGCCAGGCGCCGGCTGGCGGAGATCGAGGCCAAGGACGGCACCGGCGACTTCGCCACCATTCTGGCCGACATCCTGCGCCGCGACGAGCGCGACATGGGCCGTGCCGACTCGCCGCTGAAGCCGGCCGCCGACGCGCACTTGCTCGACACGTCGGAAATGTCTATAGAGGCCGCGTTTCTGGCGGCCCGCGCCATCGTGGACGATGCCATGGCCAAGAGAGATGCGATCTGATCGGTTTTTCTTCCCTTTCCCTTGAGGAAATGAGGTAGGATAGCCACATCGGACCGGAACCAGCCTGCCAGCATTCTTGCATAGCGCCGCATTTGCCGCCACGGGCGGCCAGAACCCCAGGGTTCGGAACGCCGGCAGGCCAACGCAACGCTAACCACGGCGCCTGCCCCGGACGGGGCATTTCAGGAGACCATATGTCAGTAGCGAACCCTACTCGCGATGATTTCGCGAGCTTGCTCGAAGAATCATTTTCCGCCGGGCATTCCGGCGAAGGCCAGGTCGTGCGCGGTATCGTCACCGCCATCGAGAAGGACATGGCCATCATCGACGTCGGCCTGAAGGTCGAAGGCCGCGTGCCGCTGAAGGAATTCGGCGCCAAGGGCAAGGAAGGCAGCCTCAAGGTCGGCGACACGGTGGAAGTCTATGTCGAGCGCATCGAGAATGCGCTGGGCGAGGCGATGCTGTCGCGCGACAAGGCCCGCCGCGAGGAGAGCTGGGTCAAGCTCGAAGAGAAGTTCAGCAAGGGCGAGCGCGTCGAAGGCGTCATCTTCAACCAGGTCAAGGGCGGCTTCACCGTCGACCTGGACGGCGCCGTGGCCTTCCTGCCGCGTTCGCAGGTCGACATCCGCCCGATCCGCGACGTCACCCCGCTCATGCACAACCCACAGCCCTTCGAGATCCTCAAGATGGATCGCCGCCGCGGCAACATCGTCGTTTCGCGCCGCACGGTTCTGGAAGAGTCGCGCGCCGAGCAGCGTTCGGAAATCGTGCAGAACCTCGAAGAGGGCCAGGTGGTCGAGGGCGTGGTCAAGAACATCACCGACTACGGTGCGTTCGTCGACCTCGGCGGCATCGACGGCCTGCTGCATGTCACCGACATGGCATGGCGCCGCGTCAACCATCCGACCGAGATCCTGTCCATCGGCCAGACGGTCAAGGTGCAGATCATCCGCATCAACCAGGAGACGCACCGCATCTCGCTCGGCATGAAGCAGCTCGAGAGCGATCCGTGGTCCGACATCGGCACCAAGTTCCCGATCGGCAAGAAGATCCGCGGCACGGTCACCAACATCACCGACTACGGCGCCTTCGTGGAGCTGGAGCCGGGCATTGAGGGCCTGATCCACGTTTCAGAAATGTCGTGGACGAAGAAGAACGTGCACCCCGGCAAGATCCTGTCGACGACGCAGGAAGTCGACGTCGTGGTGCTCGAGGTCGATCCGGCCAAGCGCCGCATCTCGCTGGGCCTCAAGCAGACGCTGGAGAATCCGTGGGAGGCTTTCGCCCGCAACCATCCGGTGGGCTCGACCGTCGAGGGCGAGGTCAAGAACAAGACCGAGTTCGGCCTGTTCATCGGCCTGGACGGCGACGTGGACGGCATGGTGCACCTGTCCGACCTCGACTGGAACCGTCCGGGCGAGCAGGTCATCGAGGAGTATCAGCGCGGCCAGATGGTCCGGGCCCAGGTGCTCGACGTCGACATCGACAAGGAGCGCATCTCGCTCGGCATCAAGCAGCTCGAGCGTGATGCGGCCGGCGACGCCGCCGCTTCCGGCGAGCTGCGCAAGAACGCCGTCGTGACCTGCGAAGTGACCGGCATCAAGGACGGCGGCATCGAGGTGCGGCTGGTCGAGAGCGGGCTGGAGACCTTCATCAAGCGCTCCGACCTGTCGCGCGACCGCGACGAGCAGCGCCCCGAGCGCTTCACCGTCGGCCAGAAGGTCGATGCGCGCGTCATCGCCTACGACAAGAAGACCCGCAAGCTGCAGGTCTCGATCAAGGCGCTGGAAATCGCCGAAGAGAAGGAAGCGGTGGCCCAGTACGGCTCGACCGACTCCGGCGCTTCGCTCGGCGACATTCTGGGCGCCGCGCTCAAGAAGCAGGGCGGCAACTAAGCCCGCTCCCGTACGCGCCGTTCTCAACGGCGCGACACCAAGTCGAAAAAAACCCGCCGGAGCGATCCGGCGGGTTTTTTGTCCCTAGCCGACGAATTCGGCGCTAGAGTATCCGTTTTGGTCAAGGAAGTTATGGGGCCCATTTGCGGTGGTCCCTGAGCAGTGCGTTTGCGAGGACGATCAGCTTTCGCATGATGGCGGTGATGGCGACCTTGGAGGCTTTGCCGGCGGCCTTGAGCCCATCGTAGTTTGCCTTGAGGTCTGGATTGAAGCGCGTGGCGACGAGGGCCGGCATGTAGAGGGCCTGGCGAACGTTGGCCCGACCGCCTCTGATGAAGGCGCGGCCTGTCCATTTTCCAGACTGGCGTGCGACCGGGGCGAGGCCAGCGAGCGATGCAGCCTGGGTGTTTTCGAGGGTGCCGAGTTCGGGCATGTCGATGATCAGCGCGAAGGCGGTGATGGCCGAGACGCCGGGGATCGATACAAGGATGTCGAAGCGGTTGGCTAGGTCAGGATCGGCCTTGATGAGCTTCATGATCTCGACTTCGATCGCGGCGAGCTGGCGCTCGATCTGCCTGAGTTGCTCGCCATTGTGACGCTTGAGGATGGGTAAGGTCAGGTTCTTTGCTCTGTTCTTCGCCGCCGTGCGGTTTTTCACCAGCGCCTCGCGGGCCATGGAGAGATCCTTGAGATCATTAAGGAGCGGGCCGCGCGTCGGTCGGGCCTCGAGGTCGAGCAACATCCCCATGCGCGCCAGCATGGCGGCGTCGAGCCGGTCGGTCTTGGCAAGCCGGCCGGTGGCCTCGGCGAAGCGCCTTGCCTGACGCGGATTGACCTTGACAAGGGCGAAGCCGCCATCCGCCAGCCTCCGCTCGAAGGCTCGGTGATAAGGACCGGTCGGTTCGTAGACGATGCGGGTGTCAGGCTGTGCCAGCCACGCCAGGAATGCTCTATGGCCGGCCTTGTCGTTGCCAAAGCGGCGGCTTTTGCCATCGCTCATGCGGTGGGCGTCGAGATGGTTTTTCGAGATGTCGACGCCGATGGTATCGTTCATCATCTTTCGCTTGTCCTGTGCTTGTCGTCCGCAGCCGAACTGCGGGTATCCGTTCAGGCCTCAAGAGAAAGACGAGGGCGATCACACTCTAGCTCGACCCGTCAACGGTCAGCATTTCAACGATCCGACCCTCGCCGCCGACGAGGGGCTGCTACCCCTCCCGGCGGTCCCTTCTTCGCCCGTTCGGCAGCAAAAGTCATAAGACAAGCAATTCCAGGAAAAGTGGGAACCGGTTTTCCGTCCGGAATTGCGTCAAAACAAAGGGTTAGAGCGTTTCCGCGATTCGGAGAAAAGCGGAAGCGCTCCAGAGCATGTTGCTGCCAAGCGGAATCACCTGCGTCGCACACATGCGGCAAAATCAATCAGATAGACCATGATGTCGTCCGAAAACCGCTTCACGCTTTTCGGCATCATGGTCTAACGGCGCTTCAAGGCCTCGGCGAGCGCCGCCCCCAGCGCGCCCTGGGACTTGCCGCCCTGCCCGCCCGCCGCACCGGCGCGCGGCGGCTGACGCTGGGCAGAGGCGTGCTGCTGTGGCCTGGCATTGCTGTTTCGCCCCTGCGGCTGCCTGTCCGCGCCCCCGTCCTTGCGCATGGTGAGGCCGATGCGCTTGCGCTTGATGTCGACCTCGACCACGCGCACCTTCACCACGTCGCCGGCCTTGACCACCTCATGGGCGTCCTTGACGAAACGGTCGGCGAGTTGGGAAACATGCACCAGCCCGTCCTGGTGCACGCCGATGTCGACGAAGGCTCCGAAGGCCGCGACATTGGTGACGGTGCCTTCCAGCAGCATGCCGGGCTTCAGGTCCTTGATGTCGTCCACGCCCTCGGCAAAGGTCGCGGTGCGGAAGCCGGGACGAGGATCGCGTCCGGGTTTTTCCAGTTCGGCGATGATGTCGCGCACCGTCGGCAGGCCGAAGCGCTCGTCGACGAAGACGCGCGGGTCGAGCGCCTTGAGGGCCGCGCTGTCGCCCATCAGCGCGCGCACGTCGCGCCCGCAGGCGGCGACGATCTTCTTGGCCACGCCATAGGCTTCCGGGTGCACGGAGGAGGCATCGAGCGGCTCGGCGCCGTTGGGAATGCGCAGGAAGCCGGCGCATTGCTCGAAGGTGCGCTGGCCGAGCCGCGCCACATCCATCAGGCCGCGCCGGCTGGCGAAGGGGCCGTTGGCGTTGCGGTGGGCGACGATGGCCTCGGCGAGCGAGGCGCCGAGGCCGGAGACGCGCGCCAGCAGCGAGGCGGACGCGGTGTTGAGGTCGACGCCGACGGCGTTCACCGCATCCTCCACCACGGCGTCGAGCGCGCGCGCCAGCCGGAACTGGTCGACGTCATGCTGGTACTGGCCGACGCCGATGGACTTCGGCTCGATCTTGACCAGTTCGGCCAGCGGGTCCTGCAGGCGTCTTGCGATGGAGACGGCGCCGCGCAGCGACACGTCGAGGTCGGGGAATTCGGCCGCCGCCGTCTCCGACGCCGAATAGACCGAAGCGCCGGCTTCCGAGACGATCACCTTGAGCGGCTTGGGCCCGGACACACCCGATGGCATGTCGCCAAGCATCTCGGCCACCAGCTTCTCGGTCTCGCGGCTGCCGGTGCCGTTGCCGATGGCGACCAGTTCGACGCCATGCTTGCGGATCAATGCCGCAAGCATGGCCTGCGTGCCGCGCAAATCGTTCTTCGGCGGGAACGGGTAGACGGTCGTCGTGTCCACCAGCTTGCCGGTGCCGTCCACCACCGCCACCTTGACGCCGGTGCGGATGCCCGGATCGAGCCCCATGGTGGGCCGCGAGCCGGCCGGAGCTGCCAGGAGCAGGTCCTTCAGGTTACGGGCGAAGACGTGGATCGCCTCTTCCTCGGCGCGCTCGCGCAGGTCGCGCATCAAATCGAGCGTGAGGTGCAGGTTGAGCTTGACGCGCCATGTCCAGCCGGCGACCTCGGCCAGCCATTGGTCGCCCGCAAGCTGGCGGCCGATACCGTAGGCGTCCGCCACCATGCGCTCGGCCGGTTTGACCGGCGAGGTATCGTCGGCGTCCAGCTCGATGTCGAGGGCCAGCACCTCCTCGTTGCGGCCGCGCAGCATGGCCAGCGCCCGGTGGCTCGGCACGCCGGCCCAGCGCTCGACATGGTCGAAATAGTCGGAGAATTTTGCTCCGGCTTCCTGCTTGCCGTCGACGACCCGGGACCGGAGGAAGGCGCGATCCTTCATGTAGGTGCGCAACCTGCCGACAAGATCGGCGTTCTCGGCAAAAAGCTCGGCCAGAATGTCGCGCGCGCCTTCCAGTGCCGCTTTGATGTCCGGCACCTCTTCGCCGAGATAGGCGGCTGCCAGTTCGGCCGGCACGGCGGCGCGATCGGCCAATATGGCCTCCGCCAGCGGCCCCAGCCCACGCTCGCGCGCGATCTGCGCCTTGGTGCGGCGCTTGGGCTTATAGGGCAGGTAGATGTCCTCCAGTTCGGCCTTGGTGGCAGCCCCTGCGATCTTGCCTTCCAGCTCAGCCGTCAGCTTGCCCTGCTCGCGGATGGAGGAAAGGATGGTCTCGCGCCGCGCATCCATCTCGCGCAGGTAGACGAGCCGCTCGTCGAGCAGGCGAAGCTGGGTGTCGTCCAGCCCGCCGGTGACCTCCTTGCGGTAGCGCGCGACGAAGGGCACCGTGGCGCCCTCGTCCAGCAGCGAGATGGCCGCAGCGGCCTGCTCCGGCCGGGCGTTGATCTCGGCGGCGATGATTGCGGCGAGGCGTTTGGTGTCGGTGGCCATGGAAATCCCGGAATCATGGAACGGGCAGCGACCATAGAACCATTGCCGGACGGCGGCCAGCGCCGGTTTTCCACAGTGCGGCACGAGCGCGCGACGGGCCGGAGCAGATTGACGAAACCGGTATGGCTGGCTAGCCTGCGCGCGGAATTGGTTCCGCCGCAAGGCGGATGAAAAGGGAACGCGGTGCGGTCGGGAAACCGGCCAAAACCGAGACTGCCCCCGCAACTGTAACCGTTGAGCCTTTTTCCAGCACGCCACTGTCTGCCACGCGCGGCCGGGAAGGCGGAGGAAGGCCGAGACACGGAAGTCAGGAGACCTGCCTTTTCCAGTCACCCAAGCCTGGCCACGGGGTGTGGTTCGGCGCGGTCGTCCGTGGCGGTGACACTGAAGTGTTGCCGCATGCTGGAAACGGCCGGGGGTGGATGCGACAAGCCTGTCCGCGATCCGTCCTGCAGACCAGACCCGCTGCGGTTCGTCATGAACCTCGGGGCGAAGCATTTTCGCCGCCGATCCTTTTTGGGGGCGGATTTGAAGAAGACCATTTTGCTGGCCGGTGTCGCCGCACTGGCGCTGACGGGCCATGCCGGCGCGCAAGAGGCCGACAGCGGCGCGACGAAGCTCGACCGGATCCTGATCACGACGCCGCTGCGGCGCGAAAGCTCGCTGGAGCGCTCGACCTCGTCGGTGACGGTGATCGGCGCGGAAGACATCGCGCAGTCGGCCGCGCTCGACCTTCCGTCGCTGCTCAAGACGGTTCCCGGCATCACGGCGACCGCCAATGGCGGCCTGGGCGCGGATTCCAGCGTTTCCCTGCGCGGCACCACGCCCGCCCAGACGCTGGTGCTGGTCAACGGCGTGCGCGCAGGCTCGGCCACCACGGGAACGGTGAACCTGTCCAGCATCCCGCTTGCCTCCATCGAACGTATCGAGATCGCCAAGGGGGCGCATTCGGCCCAGTACGGCGCGGACGCCATCGGCGGCATCATCAACATCATCACCAAACAGGGCGGCCTCTGCGCCGACGGCAGCAGCGCCTGCGGCTCCGTCACCGTCGGGGTCACCCACCCGTGGGGCGGATATGCCTCCGCCGGCGTGCAGGGGCAGAGCCAAAGCGGCGTCAATTATGCGCTCGGCGGCCAGGTCCTCGGCACGCGCGGCTACGACTTCACCCTGCCGAGCGCCTGGGGCCACGAGCCCGGCCCCAACGGCTTCGTGCGCGGCTCGGCCAATTTCGCGCTGTCGAAGGACCTCGACTGGGGCCGCGTCTACGCCGACGGCCTCTATGCGCGCGGCCGCGTGTCCTACGACAGCGCGCCGCCTTCGGCCAACGAAGCCGACACGGACAATTTCTCCGGCCGCCTGGGCGCCCGCATCGACCACTCCGAGGACTGGTCGTCCACCCTCGAATTCTCGACGGCGCTCGACAATGCCGCCAATTTCCGTGGCGACGTCAAGGGCGACGATTTCGACACGACCCGCTACGGCGTGCTGGCCACGACGCAGAAGAGCTTCGAGACCGACACGGCCCGGCACGTGCTGCTGGGCGGCGTTGAAGCTTATCGCGAATCGGTCGCCGGCAGCTCCATCTTCGACGTGCCCTACGACCACACGAGCCGCGACCAGACGGCCGTGTTCGGGCAATATTCCTTCGAATACGAGGCGCTCACCGTCGATTCGGGCCTGCGCTACGACCATGACGGCCAGTTCGGCGGAGCCACCACCTACAATCTCGGCACCAGCTACGAGCTGACCGACGGGCTGGTGGCGCGCGCCTCGCTGGGAACCGGCTTCCGGGCGCCGACCTTCAACGACCTCTACTATCCCGACCCGTTCACACCCGGAAATCCCGACCTCAAGCCGGAAAAGTCGCGCTCCTACGAGATCGGGCTGACCTGGCAGCCGACCGCCGCCACCAGCCTGGACCTGGCGCTCTACCGCAACGACATCAGCGACCAGATCACCTGGGCGCCGATGGACCCGAACGACTTCTTCGGGCCCTGGCATCCGGACAACGTCCAGAAGGTGCGGATCACCGGCTTCGAGGCGGCACTTTCGCATCGCTTCAGCGAGGAATGGAGCGCCAAGGCGACGGTAGACGTGCGCGAGCCACTGAATCGCTCGGAGGGTCTGCACGGCCGCTACGTCATCTATGCCGACCGCTTCAAGGCCACCGCCGAGCTGGCCTACAGCCCCACCGAGCAGCTTCAGTTGATCGGCCGGGTGCTCTATGGCGCGGCCCGATACACGGACGAGGCCAACACGACCAAGCTGCCCGGCTATGTGACGGCCGACTTCACCGCCCTTTATGCGCTGGACAGCCGCTCGCAGTTCAAATTCTCGGTGGAGAACGTCTTCAACGAGCAATATGAAACCAAGGCAGGCTACCGGGCGCCGGGGCGCACGCTGGATCTCAGCTTCACCCGCGCCTTCTGATCCCGGGCCGGTCCAGGGCCGCGCCGGCCGCGAAGGAACCGCATGAGGCAGGCACGACAGATGCTCAACGCCTGCGCCGCCATCGCATTGGCGGCGGGGGCGGCGCTGTGCGGCGCGCCTGCCTTTGCCGGCGAGCCGCCGCGGCGCGTCGTCTCGCTCAACTTGTGCACCGACCAGATGGCCATGCTGGTGGCCGGCGAGGGCCAGCTCTATTCGGTCTCCGACCTGGCCGTCGATCCGCACTCTTCCGTCCTCGTCGGCGAAGCCGGGAAATACGCCATCAACCACGGCCTGGCCGAGGAGGTGTTCCTGATGCGGCCCGACCTGGTGCTGGCCGGCACCTACACCACCCGCGCCACCGTCGACCTGTTGCGCCGGCTCGGCATCCGCGTGGAGGAGTTCGCGCCCGAAAACTCCTTCGACGACATCCGCGCCGGCTTTCGGCGCATGGGCGAACTTCTTGGCCAAAAGGCGCGCGCGGACGGGATCGTCGCCCGGATGGATCGCGATCTCGTCGCCCTGCAAGCCAATCCGCGGCCGGACGTCACGGTCGCGGCCTGGGAGCCGAACAGCTACACCTCCGGCACGGGAACGCTGGTGGACGCCATCATCGGAGCCGCCGGGCTCACCAACATCGCCGGCCGCCTGGGTCTGACCGGCATGGCCAAGCTGCCGCTGGAACTGCTGATCCTGTCGCGGCCGGACATGGTGGCGGGCGAGAACCCGCATTATGCCGCCCCTTCGGTCGCACAGGACAATTTCGTGCATCCGGCCTTCCGCGAAGTGGTCCGCGACGCCGTCTCCGTGCCCCTGCCCGCCAGGCTGACGATCTGTGGCGGCCCCTTCACCGTGGAGGCGGCCCGCATGCTGCAGGCGGCTGCGTCGAGGATACCGGAGCGCCGATGAGCGGCACGACGCGATACCGGCTGCTGCTTTGCGGCCTCGGCGGGCTCACCGCCCTGCTGTTCCTGCTGTCGCTGAGCGTCGGCCCGGCGGCGATTGCCTTCTCCGACAGCATCCGGGCACTGTTTTCCGACCAGCGCGACGCGATCGCCCTGATCATGAAGGAGGTGCGGCTGCCGCGCGCGCTGCTGGGGCTGATGATCGGCGCTACGCTCGGCCTGTCTGGCGCGGCCCTGCAGGGCTACCTGCGCAACCCGCTGGCCGAACCGGGGCTGATCGGCATCAGCGCCGCAGCCTCGCTGGGCGCGGTGCTGGCCATCTATTCCGGCCTCACGGCGCTGTTCGCGCTGGCGCTGCCGCTGGCGGCCCTTGCCGCCGCCGTCGTCGCCGTCGTGGTGGTGCAGGCGCTGGCCGGCCTGCGCGGCGGCACGCTCAGCATCATCCTGGCGGGGGTGGCCGTGTCGAGCTTCGCCGGAGCCATGACCTCGCTGGCACTCAACCTGTCGTCCAATCCCTTCGCCGCCATGGAGATCATATTCTGGATGCTCGGCTCGCTGACCGACCGGTCCATGCTGCATGTGTGGCTGGCTGGACCGTTCATGATCGCGGGCTGGGTGATGCTGGCCCTGCTCGGCCGCGCGCTCGATGCGCTGACCCTGGGCAACGAAACCGCCGCCAGCATGGGCGTCGACCTGCGCCGGGTGCAGTTCCTGGCCGTGTTCGGCACCGCCGCCTCGGTGGGGGCGGCCACGGCCGTGGCCGGCGCCATTGGCTTCGTCGGGCTGGTGGTGCCGCATGTGCTGCGCCCGCTGGTGGGCGCGCGGCCCTCGCGCCTGCTGCCGGCCAGCGCGCTCGGCGGCGCCTGCGTGGTGCTGGCCGCCGACATCGCCGTGCGCATCATTGCCCCGGAACGCGACGTGAAGCTCGGCGTACTGACGGCGCTGGTCGGCGCACCCTTCTTCCTGTGGCTGGTCTACCGCACGCGCCGGAGGCTGGCATGAGCCTGCTTGCGGTGCGCGACCTGAAGGTGCGGCTGGGTGCCGTTCAAGCCCTCGACGGCGTTTCCTTCACCGTCGGCAGGGGCGAGTTCGTCGGCCTGATCGGGCCGAACGGCGCCGGCAAATCGACGCTGCTGCGCGCCGTGCTCGGGCTGCTTCCCGCGCAGGGCGAAATCACCATGGACGGCCGTGCCGCCGCCGGGATGAGCGCACGCGAGCGCGCGGCCCATATCGCCTATCTGGCGCAGGAACGCGAGATCGCCTGGGACGTGCCGGTGGGGACCGTGGTGGCGCTGGGGCGGGCGCCGCACCGCCCGGCCTTTGCCGGGCTGCGTGACGCCGACCGCGATGCGATCGAGCAGGCCATGCGGCGCATGGAGGTGGACGGTTTTCGCCAACGGCCGGCGACCGAGCTTTCCGGCGGCGAGAAGGCGCGTGTACTGATTGCGCGGGCCCTGGCGCAGGACACGCCGCTGCTTCTGGCCGACGAGCCGGCCGCCGGCCTCGACCCCGGCCACCAGATCGCACTGATGCGGCTGTTTGCCGAACTCGCGTCCGAGGGAAGAAGCGTCGTCGCCTCGCTGCACGACCTCGGCCTTGCCGCGCGCTGGTGCTCGCGCCTGATCCTGCTCGACCGCGGCCGCATCGCGGCCGACGGTACGCCCGGGACGGTGCTGACGCCGCAGCGGGTGCGCGAAATCTACGGCGTCACCGCCTTCTTCGGCACGGCCGCCGGCGGCAACGTGGTGCAGCCGCTCGACCTTGCCGAACCAGGCAAGGGCCGCGAGGACCCGTCCTGAGGCGAAGGCTCAGGCCGAGGGCGGCTGCGGTGCCTGCGCCTGCACCACCGTCAGCGCGATCATGTGATAGACGTCATCGGCGCTGCACCCGCGCGACAGGTCGTTGGCCGGTCTGGCCAGCCCCTGCAGCACCGGGCCGATGGCCTCGGCGCCGCCGATGCGCTGGGCAATCTTGTAGCCGATATTGGCCGCCTCCAGGTTCGGGAACACGAAGACATTGGCCTCGCCGCCGGTGGCCGAGCCCGGCGCCTTGGCGATGTTGACGCTTTCGACGAAGGCGGCGTCGAACTGCAGCTCGCCGTCGATCAGAAGGTCGGGCGCGGCCTGCCGGGCCAGCCGCGTGGCCTCGACCACCTTGCTGACGCGCTCGTGGGCGGCGCTGCCGCCCGTGGAGAAGGACAGCATGGCCACCTTGGCGCGCGCGCCGGTCAGCGCCTCGTAGGAACGGGCCGAAGCAAGCGCGATGTCGGCCAGTTCCGCGGCGTCCGGCTCGACCACGAGGCCGCAGTCGGCGAAGACGAAGGCGCCTTTCTTCTGGTGGTAAGGCTGGCACAGCATCATGACGAAGAAGGAGGAGACGAGCCGGCTGCCGGGCGCGCGGCCGATGATCTGGAGTGCAGCGCGAACGGTGTCGGCCGTGGTGGCGACCGCGCCGCCCACGGTGCCGTCGGCGTGGCCCAGCCGCACCATCATGGCGGCGAAGCCGAGCGGCGCGGTGACGGCCTGGTGGGCCTCGACGGCGCTGATACCCTTGGCCTTGCGCAATTCATGGTAGGTGGCGGCATAGCCGGCGACAACCGGCGAGCAGGACGGATCGGCGATGGCCACCTCGCCGTCGCCCGCGCCCTGTTCGGCGAGCCTGGCGGCAACCGCGGATTTCTTGCCGACCAGCGTGATGCGGGCCAGCCCCTCGCGTGCGGCGCGGAGCGAGCCCTCGACGACGCGCGGGTCCTCGCCCTCGGACATGACGATGTGCCTGGGCCCGGAACGGGCGGCCTCGATGATGCGCTCCAGCGGCTTCATATGTTCGACCCGGAAGACTGCCTGAAAATGAAGGAACGGCGGGGCGCTGCGCACCCCGCCGCGCTGTGGTTACGCCTGCGGGCGCATGTCGGCCTTGTCGATGCCGGCCACCGGCACCGGCTTCTTCATGGCGTCGCGGCGGAACGGCTCGCCGAGCTCCTGGTTCAGCACGATCTCGACAAAGGTGGTCACGCCCTTGGCCTGCTCCTCGCAGGCGGTGCGGATCGCCGCCGTCACCTTTTCCGGCGTGTCGGCCACCACGCCCTTGAAGCCGCAGGCTTCCGCCACCTTGGCGTAGCTGAAGCCGCGGTTCAGCTCGGTGCCGACGAAGTTGTTGTCGTACCAGAGCGTGGTGTTGCGCTTTTCGGCGCCCCACTGGTAGTTGCGGAACACGACCATGGTGATGGCCGGCCATTCCTCGCGGCCGATCGAGGTCATCTCGTTCATGGAGATGCCGAAGGCGCCGTCGCCGGAGAAGCCCACCACCGGCACGTCGGGACAGCCGATCTTGGCGCCGATGATGGAGGGGAAGGCATAGCCGCAGGGGCCGAACATGCCCGGCGCCAGATATTTGCGGCCCTGCTCGAAGGCCGGATAGGCGTTGCCGATGGCGCAGTTGTTGCCGATGTCGGTGGACATGATCGCATCGCCCGGCAGGCCGGCCTGGATGGCGCGCCACGCCTGGCGCGGCGACATCAGTTCGGCGTCGCGCTGGCGTGCTTCCTCGTTCCAGCTCGTGCCCGGATCGTCTTCCTCATGGTCCATGGAGGACAGGAGTTGCAGCCAGGCCGAACGGGTCTGGTGGATGGCCGCCTTGCGCTCCTCGCGCCCGGCATCGCCCGCCGCCGGGGCGAGCTGCTCCAGGATCTGGCGGGCCACCTGCCTGGCGTCGCCGCAGATGCCGACCGAGATCTTCTTGGTCAGGCCGATGCGGTCGGCATTGATGTCGACCTGGATGATCTTCGCTTCCTTGGGCCAATAGTCGATGCCATAGCCGGGCAGGGTCGAGAACGGGTTGAGGCGGGTGCCCAGCGCCAGCACCACGTCGGCCTTGGCGATCAGTTCCATGGCCGCCTTGGAGCCGTTGTAGCCGAGCGGGCCGACGGCGAGGCGATGGGTGCCGGGGAAGGCGTCGTTGTGCTGGTAGCCGCAACAGACCGGCGCGTCGAGCCGCTCGGCCAGCGCAACCGATTCAGGGATGGCGCCGCCGATCACCACGCCCGCGCCGTTGAGGATGACCGGGAACTTCGCTTCCGACAGCAGCCTGGCGGCGGCGGCGATCGCCTCCTTGCCGCCGGACGGCCGCTCCAGCCGCACGATCTGCGGCAGGTCGACGTCGATGACCTGGGTCCAGAAGTCGCGCGGCACGTTGATCTGCGCCGGCGCGCAGCCGCGCCAGGCCTTCTCGATCACCCGGTTCAGCACCTCGGGAATGCGGGACGGATCGCGCACCTCCTCCTGATAGCAGACCATGTCCTCGAACAGCGCCATCTGCGGCACTTCCTGGAAACCGCCCTGGCCCATGGTCTTGTTGGCGGCCTGCGGCGTCACCAGCAGCATCGGCGTGTGGTTCCAGTAGGCGGTCTTGACCGCGGTGACGAAGCCGGTCACGCCCGGCCCGTTCTGGGCGATCGCCATCGACATCTTGCCCGTCGCCCGCGCATAACCGTCGGCGATCAGACCGGCGTTGGTCTCGTGCGCGCAATCCCAGAAGCTGATGCCGGCCTTCGGGAACAGGTCCGACACCGGCATCATCGCCGAGCCGATGATGCCGAAAGCATGCTCGATGCCGTGCATCTGCAAAACCTTCACGAAGGCTTCTTCGGTGGTCATCTTCATTTTTGGGGTTCCTTTCATTCTTGTCGTTGCGCCGTTTGGGGGGCGGTCAGATCAGTTCGTCCTTGAGGTAGTACCAGTGATACATCGCCCGCTGGCCGATGCGCCGGAACGGCGTCAGCAGCCCGTGATGCGGGAGGGCGGAGGTGAAGATGGGCAGGTCGAGCCCCTGTCCCTTGCCGGCGACCAGTTGCGCCAGCCGCCGGCCGGCCTGGGCCGAATACATGACGCCGTTGCCGCCATAGCCCATCGCGTAGAACACCGACTGCGCCGGATCGGGCCGGAAGATGCGCGGCATCATGTCGTGACTGACGTCGACCCAGCCCCACCAGGAGTAGTCGATCTGGATGCCGCGCAGCGACGGGAACTTGCGGTGCATGCCCGCCAGCAGCAGATCGAGGTGCTTGCGGTTGTCCGCGTCGGCACCGGTGATGGCGCTGCGGGAGCCGATCTGCACACGGTTGTCGGGCATCAGCCGGTAGTAGTGGCGCAGCGTGCGCGTGTCGGTGAGCGGTATCTTGGCCTTGAAGTTCAGGGCTTCCAGCTCGCCGTCGCTCAGCGGGCGGGTGACGACGGAGTTGGACAGGACCGGCATCAGCCGATGCTTGGTCATCGGGTGCAGGCCGGGCGAGGTGTAGCCGGCCGTGGCAAAGGCCACGTTGCGGGCGCGAACGGTGCCGCCGGGCGTCGCCAGGTAATGGACGCCGTTGCGCTGGCTGTAGCCGACGACGGGGCTGGCGGTATGGACCTTGGCGCCCAGCTTGCGCGCCAGCTTCAGATAGCCGAACGCCAGCCGCGCGGCGTGGATGCCCATGCCGTCCGGCTCCAGCATCGCGCCCTTCGCCTCCTCGTCGCGCACGAAGTCGCGATGGATCTCTTCGCGGCCGAGAATGCGGGTCGGGTAGCCGAACACCTCGTTCAGGAGTTTCGATTCCTTCTCCAGCGCCGGCATCATCTTCTCGCGATGGGCGATGTAGAGGTGGCCGCCGTCCTGCGGCAAGCAGTCGATCTCAGGCTCCTTGATGAGGGCCCGGAACAGGTCGAAGCCCTCGGCGATCTCCTTGTGCAGTTTTTTGGCGACGTTGACGCCCCAGCGCTCGATCCATTGCGAGCGCTTGAGCCGGCCTGCCGAGATCTGCGCCTGGCCGCCATTGCGCGTCGAGCAGCCCCAGGCAACGCCGTTGGCCTCCAGCACCACGGCCTTGATGCCGTGTTCTCGCGCCAGATGGATGGCGCAGGAGAGCCCCGTATAGCCGGAGCCGACGACGACGACGTCGGCGTCCATGTCGGCCGTCACCGGGCCGTCGTCCGCCGGCGGCTCGCCCGCGGTGCCGATCCAGTAGGTGGGCGCGTAGTCGCGCCCGTGACCCGGATGGGGCGCCACCACCGGATCATAGGCCGGGTCGTAGGGCTTGCGAGCCCGGTTCAGTTCGATTGCCTGATGTTCCATGTTCGTGTCCTCCGTCCGTGCGGACGGTCGCTGTCATGCCTTGATGAGGGGACGGTTCTTGCGGAAAGCCTGCTTCCTGACGATCTTGCCGTCGCGCAGGGTGAACAGGTCGCAGCCCTCGGCCTCGACGCGGCTGCCGTCGGCGTTGGTGCCCGAGAAGGTCCATTCGGACACCGCGCGGTCGCCGTGGACGAAATGGCTGTCGCCGCCGTGCTCCCAGCGCGCGTCCTTCATGGCGCCCCACACGCCGGAGAAGGCGGTCGCAATCGCTTCGGTGCCGACGATGCGGGTGCCGCAGGCATCCGGCCCGCCAACGGCGTTGAACACGCAGTCCGGCGCGAAGAAGGCCATCACCGCATCGATGTCGTGCCTGTTGAAGGCGTCGAACAGCGCGCCGAGATCGGTTGCGGTAAGCTGCGGCTTGGTCATTTCGGTGTCCTTCCTTTCAGGTCGGCGCAGACATGCGCCAAGGGTTCGGGCGTGCGGCGCCCGCTGTGATCGTCGAGAATGCAGGATGCTGGATCGGGCGTTCCGCTAGGACGGGGGCGAGGCCCCCGTATGCGCTATCCGTTTCATCAGACGCGGCCCTTCCAGGGAATGAACACCTTCTCCAGGTAGCGGATCAGGAGATCGAAGGCGAAGGCGAACACGCCGATGACGATGATGCCCATGATGACCGTGTCGCTGGCCAGGTATTCGGCCGCGTTCAGCACCATGAAGCCGAGGCCGCGGCTGGCAGCGACCATTTCGGCCGCGACCAGCGTGGTCCAGCCGACGCCGATGCCGATGCGCATGCCGGTGAAGATTTCCGGCAGCGCCGCCTTCATGATGACCTGGGTGATGACCTGGGTGCGGGTGGCGCCCATGGCGTAGGCGGCATGGATCTGCTCGGTGGAGACCGAGCGCACGCCGGCTCGCGCTGCGATGGCCATCGGCGCGAAGATCGCCAGGAAGATCAGGAAGACCTTCGGAAACTCGCCGATGCCGAGCCAGATGATGACCAGCGGCAGGTAGGCCAGCGGCGGCAGCGGCCGGTAGAACTCGATGATCGGATCGAGCAGGCCGCGCACGACGCGGTTGACGCCCATCAGGATGCCCAGCGGAATGGCGGTCAGGCATGCCAGCGCGAAGGCGCCGAAGACGCGGCCGAGACTGGCCAGCGTGTGCTGGATCAGCGTCGAGTTGGCGACGCCGTCGGTCATGGCGATGATGAACTTGTTGTAGACGGCAAACGGAGAGGGCAGGAACAGCGGCTTCACCCAGCCCATGCCGGTGACGAGGAACCACAGCGCGATCAGCACCACCGCGGTGAGAAGGCTGATGTGGCCGCTGTAGCCGTCGCCCGGCGCGCCGTAGATCTTGCCCGGCTTGGCGGACTTCGCCTTTGCAATACGCTCAAGCATCGACCAGCTCCGGATTTCCTGCAGCTCGCTCGTCGCCATAGATGATCCCCAGGATGGTTTCCCGCATCTCGATGAAGTCGGGACTGGATTTGATCGCGCGCGCATCGCCCGTGGCGAGGAAGCGCCGGTTGAAATCGAGTTCGTAGGTGTGGGTGATGCGGCCGGGGCGCGGTGACATCACGATGAGCCTCGACCCTATGAACAACGCCTCTTCCACGCTGTGCGTGATGAAGAAGAACATCTTGTGGGTGTGCTCCCACACGCGCAGCAGCAGTTCCTGGATGGTCTCGCGGGTGAGCGCGTCGAGCGCGGCCATCGGCTCGTCCATCAGCAGCATGGCCGGGTCGCAGGTCAGCGCCCGGGCGATGCCGACGCGCTGCTGCATGCCGCCGGAGAGATGGTAGATCATGTGCTTGTGGAAGTCCTGCAAGCCGACCAGCGCCAGGTTGCGCACGGCGCGCTCGCGGCGCTCGGCCTTCGGCACGCCCTGCAGCTTCAGGCCGAACTCGGTGTTGTCGATGACGTTGAGCCAGGGCAGCAGCGCGTGCTTCTGGAACACCACGCCGCGATCGGCGCCCGGGCCGGAGATGTGGCGCCCGCCCAGCGTGATCTCGCCGGCGGTCGGCGCCATGAAGCCCGCCATCAGGTTGAGCAGCGTGGTCTTGCCGCAGCCGGAGGCGCCGAGCGCCACCACGAAGTCGCCGCTGTTGATCGTCAGATTGACGCCCTTCAGCGCGATGACCGCTTCATGCGAATGCAGGCCTGGATAGGTCAGGTTCACATTGCTGACGTTGAGAGTTTCCATATCGTGCCTTCTTGGGTCCCGCCCTTTGGGCAAAGCTCCAGGGTTACGGGCCGCTGTCGACCCGTAGGGGGATTTGCCGGCGGCGGTGCCGCCGGCAGGCATTTCAGATCGCTACTTGGCAGCCGCCGTCGCGAAATCCGCGTTTACGAAGCCGCTATAATCCGGCAGCGCAGCGTCGATCTGCTTCTGCTCCACCAGGAATTTAGCACTTTCCGTCAGCGCGCGCACCGCCCCGGCCTTGTCGCCGCCGCCGAGCCAGGCGTCGGAGGCCTGCTCCTGCACGGTCGGGAAGACCAGCAGCTTCAGCGCTTCGACCACGTCCGCCGGCTCGCCGCCGATCATCTTGACGATGCCCTTGACCTCTTCGGAGTCTGCGGTCCAGCCGGCGCCCTTTTCCTTGTAGTCGGCATAGGCCTGGGCCAGAACCTTGGTGAAGGCCTCCATGAACTTCGGATTGTCGGCGGCGAACTTCTTGTCGGCGACGATGCCGTCGAAGGTGGGCACGCTTTCCTTGCCGATGACCTCGGAGTCGGAGATGACCTTGCCGTTCTTCAGGATCTCGGACAGGGCCGGCGGCCACACATAGGCGGCGTCGATGTCTCCGCGCTGCCAGGCGGCGACGATCTGCGGCGGCTTCATGTTGAGGATGTCGACCTCGCGCGGATCGACCTTCCACACTTTCTCCAGCCCGACCAGAAGATGGAAGTGCGAGGTGGAGACGAACGGCACGCCGACCTTCTTGCCCTTGAGGTCCTCCGGCTTCTCGATGCCGGAGCCGTTGCGGGCCACCAATGCCTCGGACCTGCCGATATTGTCGAGAATCCAGAAGAGCTGCAGGTCGACGCCGCGGGTGGCCGCGGCCGCGGTGCCGGTGGAGCCCAGCACGCCGATCGGCACGTTGCCCGAAGCAAGCGCGGTGGAGATGTCGCCGCCGGAGGAGAACTGGCGCCAGTCGACGGTGTAGCCGGCCTCCTTCAGAGCGGCGTCGAAGCGCCCGTCGGCGATGGCGCTGACGAAGGGGCCGACGATCTGCTGGTAGCCGACCACCACGGTCGTCTGCGCAAACGCAGCCCCGGCATAGAGCACCGACGCCGCAAAGGTAGCGGCGCACGTAAATCCTTTCAGTGCCTTCACGAAACTCATCGAATTCCTCCCGATTGGAAACTGCGCGGATGTGTTGTCCGCGGCCAGCTATGACTTCCTTGGTCAGTCGTTATTCTGGCACCGATAGGAATAGGAGAACCCGGGAACTTGCCTTATATCCAATCTGGAACTTGAATGAGTCCAGTTTGAAGGAGCAAGGCCGCTTGGACCAGCAGACGGTACCGGAAACCATATTCTTCGTGGACCGCGAAAACCGGAAAAGCCTGCAGAGCCAGATCCGCGAAACCCTCGTCTCGGCCATCCTTTCGGGCAGGCTCTATCCGGGTGCGCGCCTGCCCTCCACGCGCAGGCTTGCGGACTATCTCAACATCTCGCGCATCACGGTGACGCTGGCCTACCAGGAACTGGCCTCGCAGGGCTATCTGGAGGCGAAGGGGCGCAGCGCCTATCTGGTGGCCGGCAGGCCGCCGCTCACCGGCCTGGAGACGGGCGACCGGCACGACGGCGGCCACAAGGTGGACTGGGGCGCCAAGATCAAGGTCCGGTTCTCCATCGCCAAGCCGATCAAGAAGCCGCTGGACTGGCGGCCCTATCCGTTCCCCTTCCTGTACGGCCAGATGGACCCGACCCTGTTCGACCTCTCGGCATGGCGCGACTGCGCCCGCCGCGCGCTCGCCCGGGAGGATTTCGAGCTGATGGCTGGCGACTTCTCGGCCGAGGACGACGTGCAGCTCGTCAACTATATCTGCTCGCGCACCCTGCCCGGCCGCGGCATCGAGGCGCGTCCCGACGAGATCCTGGTGACGGTGGGGGCGCAGAACGCCCTGTGGCTGGTCATCCAGCTTCTGCTGAACAAGGGCTCAAGCGCCGTGTGCGAGAACCCCTGCCATCCGGACCTGTCGGCGGCGCTGCTGCTCAGCGGCGCGCAGGTCACCGCCGTCGACGTGGACGAGGCCGGCCTGCCGCCGGGCCGGCTGCCGCCGAGGACGGACGCCGTCTTCGTCACGCCCAGCCATCACGCCCCGACGGCGGCGACCATGCCGATGCAGCGCCGGCTGGAATTGCTGCGCCATGCCGGGGAGCAGGATTTCGTCATCGTGGAGGACGACTACGAATTCGAGATGAGCTTCCTGAAGCCGCCCTCGCCGGCGCTCAAGTCGCTCGACCGCGACGGACGGGTGCTTTATGTCGGCAGCTTCTCGAAATCGCTCTTCCCCGGTCTGCGGCTGGGCTATCTGGTGGCGCCGGCGCCGGTGATCCGGGAAGCGCGCGCGCTCAGGGCCCTCATGCTCAGGCATCCGCCGGGGCACCTGCAGCGCATCGTCTCCTATTTCCTGGCGCTCGGCCACTACGACGCCGTCATCCACCGCATGCGCACCGAATACCAGAAGCGCCACGAGGTGATGGCAGCCGCGCTCGAAAGGGAGGGGCTGAAGATCTCCGGCGCGGCGGATTTCGGCGGCTCCTCCTTCTGGATCGAAGGCCCCCAGGGGCTCGACGCCACGGCGCTTATGCACGAACTGCGCCAGGATGGCGTGCTGATCGAATCCGGCTTTCCCTTCTTTGCCTATGACGACAGACCCTGCCGCTACTTCCGCATGGCCTATTCGTCCATTCCGGCGGAGCGGATCGCCGAAGGCGTCGCGCGCACCGCGGCGCGCATCGCCCGCATCACCGGCGGCTGATCGTCAGGCCCTGCCGTAGAGCGGCACCAGCGCGCCGCTGACGGCGACATTGGCCGGCGAGGCGAGATAGATGATCGCCTCGGCCGCCGCCTCCAGGCTGATCCACCTTGTGAAATCGGCGTCCGGCATGGCCTGGCGGTTGGCGGCGGTGTCGAGCGTGGAAGGCGCGACCGCGTTGACCAGGATGCCGTTGCCCTTCAACTCCTCGGCGAGCGCAACCGTCATCGCCGCGACCGCCGCCTTGCTGGCCGCGTAGGCGACCATGCCGGCGCCGCGGCGCGGCTCCAGCCCCGGCCGGGCGGAGACGTTGACCAGGCGCCCGCCGGTCTCGGAGACCAGCATGGCGCGGACTGCCGCGCGGCAGCACAGGAAGGTGGTGCGCGCGTTGGTGTCCATCATCTCGGCATAGGAGGCGGATTCGGTCTTCTCCATCGGGGCCATGGCGAAGCCGCCCGCCAGATGGATGGAGGCCCACAATTCGGGCACCTCACCGTAGAAGGCGCTGACCGCCTCGGTATCCGAAAGATAGACGTTGTGCTTCAGCTTCACCCGCTCGTGGTCGGTGAAGGTGAAGTGCGGCGGCGCGGCCGCGTGGCTGTTGGGCACGTGGCAGATCGCGCCCTCCTCCAGCAAACGTCCCACCACCACCGTGCCCAGAGCGCCCGTGCCGCCGGTGACGACAACGTGCCTTCCTTCCAGCGCAGTCGTCATCTGCGACCACTCCTGTCCCGATAATTCACCCTGCCCAAGGGTTGCGCCTTTTGCGGGTTCACTCAACAGAAATCTCGATGAGGACCGGCTTTCCCGCCGCCCTGGCGCGGATCAGCGCATCGGCCAGGCCCTGCGGACCGGCGAGCCGCTCGGCGGCGATGCCGTAGGCTTCGGCCAGCTTGGCGAAATCGGGCGGCGCCGGCGACACGCCCACCGGCTCGACATCCACGGCGCGCATCGAAGTCTCGATCTCGCGATAGCCGCGATTGTTCCACACCACGAAGATGACGGGGGCGCCCGCCTCGAGCGCGGCACCGATCTCCGGCAGGGTGAACTGGAAACCGCCGTCGCCGGACAGGCACACCACCGGAGCCTCCGGCACGGCGAGTGCGGCGCCGATCGCCGCCGGCGGGCCGTAGCCCAGCGCGCCGAAACCGGTGGCGGCGTTGAACCATCCGCCCGGCCGGTCGTGGTCGTAGAAGAGGTTGGCGGCATAGACCGGCTGGGTGGAATCGCCGACGATGATGGCGCCCGGCAGCGCATCGCGGATCGTCTCCACCACCTTGATCTGTTCGCGCAGGGCCGCATCGAGGCCGGCAAAGGCCGCCTCGCGCGCCGTGCTGGCCCGCGCCGCGCCGTCGGGCGCGGGCGCGGCGTTGGCGGGCAGGCGCGCCAGCAGCGCCTCCAGCGCCGCCGCGCAGTCCGCCTTGATGGAGACGGTGGCGGGGTGACGGGCAAGCTGGGCCGCGTCGATGTCGATGCGCACCAGGGCAGGCGGCACGACGAAGCCGTCGTCGCCATACATATCGTAGTCGGTCGGGCCGAATTCGGTGCCGGCCGCGATCACCAGATCGGACCCGGCCATCAGTTCGCGCACGGCGGGCAGACTGGGGCTCGCCGGCACGGTCAGTGCATGGCCATGCATGAGGCCGCGCGCATTCGTGGTCTGGACGACCGGCGCGCCGAGCCGCTCGGCCAGCCGCAGCAGCGCAGCTTCGGTCCGCTTGGCGCCGCCGCCGGCCAGGATCAGCGGCCGGCGCGCTGCAGAGGCGAGCCGCGCCGCCTCGGCCACGGCGCCGGGGTCGGGCGGCGGCGGGGCGAGGCCTTTATCCAGCGGCGCCAGCCCTTCGGCTGGCAGGGCCATCACGTCGATGGGTATCTCGATATGCACCGGGCCCGGCCGCTCCGAGGAAAACAGCGCGAAAGCGCGCGAGAGCGCGGCCGGCAATTCGGCGGGCTCGACGATTCGCTGCGAGAACATGGCCACCGTCTGCATCATGCCGCGCTGGTCGGGCAGTTCGTGCAGGAAGCCGAGGCCCTTGCCCAGAGTCGGCAGGGCGTTGACGCCGGAAATCACCAGCATGGGCACCGAATCCGCACGCGCCTGCCCCATGGCGGTGATGGCGTTGGTGAGCCCCGGCCCGGTGATGACGAAGGCGACGCCCGGCCTGCCGCTGGCGCGCGCATAGCCGTCGGCCATGAAGGCCGCGCCCTGCTCGTGACGGGGCGTGACGTGGCGGATGCGGGACCGCGCCAGCCCCCGGTAGAGCTCCACCGTATGCACACCGGGAATGCCGAATACGGTGTCGACGCCATGCGCCTCGAGCAGGCCGATCAGCGCTTCGCCCAGCGTCGTCATGAGAAACACCTTTGTCCGCACGCGCCCGCCCGCCGCAATGTCGCGGCGGCCGCCCCCTTTGCATGTGCCTTGGCCAAATGGTTCCTCCCTGGTCAGGACCCGGGCCGCGCGAACGGCCCTTCCCGCACCCTGCCCCTCAATAAGCATTGCTGCGGCGCACGATCAAGGGGGGCAAAAATCCCCCGTTGACGGAAACGAGCCGAACGGTCCATCCTGCGTGCGGGAGGGTACGGACGCGTAATGACGACGGGCAGGGGAACGCATCAGCCGCAAAACCGGCCGCTCGGCGGAGCGGTTCGGCCGTGACCGCTCCCGCAGTTGCGCACAAGGCCGACGCGGCCACGCCGGCACCCGAAGCCCTCCACATCGGGAACCTGCACAAGAAGTTCGGCGAGCTGCACGTGCTGAAGGGCGTATCGCTGTCGGCGCGCGACGGCGAGGTGATCGCCATCATCGGTGGCTCGGGGTCGGGCAAGTCGACGTTGCTGCGCTGCATCAACTGCCTGGAAAACCCGACCAGCGGCACCATCCGCGTCAATGGCGAGGAGATCCGGCTGAAGGCCGACAGCCACGGCAATTCCGTGCCGGCCGACCGCAGGCAGATCGAGCGCATCCGCTCGGGGCTGGGCATGGTGTTCCAGAACTTCAACCTGTGGAGCCACATGACGCTGCTGGAGAACGTCATCGAGGTTCCTGTCCACGTGCTGGGCGTCGCGCGCGAAGAGGCGATCGCCACGGCCGAGGCGCTGCTTGCCCGCGTGGGGCTGGCCGAGAAGCGCGACGTCTATCCGGCCTTCCTTTCCGGGGGCCAGCAGCAGCGCGGCGCGATCGCGCGCGCGCTCGCCATCCAGCCGCGCGTCATGCTGTTCGACGAGCCGACCTCGGCGCTCGATCCCGAACTTGTCGGCGAGGTGCTGAAGGTGATCGGGGACCTTGCCCGGGAGGGCCGCACCATGGTGCTGGTCACGCACGAGATGAAGTTCGCGCGCGAGGTCGCCACCCATGTCATCTATCTCTGCAACGGACTGGTCGAGGAAGAAGGCCCGCCGGAGCAGCTCTTCGGCGCGCCGAAATCGGAGCGGCTGAAGCAATTCCTGCGCAACGTGGGATAAGCGCGGGAAACAACGCAGGCCGGCCAAGCCGGCGCCGCGAAAAAGCAAAACCAGAATGGGAGAACCTCGAAAATGAAGACTTTTCTGAAAACCGCAGCGGCCGCGGCCGTGATCGCGCTGGCGGGCGCCTATGCCGCGAGCGCCGAGACCGTCAAGGTCGGCTTCTCGCCGGAGGCCTACCCGCCCTTCTACACGCAGGATTCCTCCGGCAAGTGGGGCGGATGGGAAGTCGAGATCGCCATGGCCATTTGCGAAGCGGCGAAACTCGACTGCGTGCTGACGCCGATCCCGTGGGACGGCCTGATCCCGGCGCTGAAGACCAAGAAGATCGACGCCATCATGAATTCCATGTCGATCACCGCGGAACGCCAGAAGGAAATCGACTTCTCCGACAAGTACTACAACACGCCGACCGCGGTCGCCGGCGCCAAGGACCAGACCTTCGACGCCACCCCTGAAGGGCTGAAGGGCAAGGTGCTGGGCGTGCAGGTGTCCACCGTGCATGCGGTCTATGCCAAGAAGCATTTCGGCGACAGCGCGGCCGAGATCAAGGAATACCAGACCCAGGACGAGGCCAACCAGGACCTGGCCGCCGGCCGCATCGACGCCACGCAGGCGGACGGCATCGCCCTCGACGAGTTCCTGAAGTCGGACGAGGGCAAGGCGTGCTGCGACCTCAAGGGCTATGTCGCGCCCGACCTCGAGGTGCTCGGCCCCGGCGTCGGCGCCGGCGTGCGCAAGGGCGACACCGAACTGGCGGGCAAGATCAACGCCGCGATCAAGGAAATCCGTGCCGACGGCAAATATGCCGAGATAACCAAGAAGTATTTCGACTTCGACGTCTACGGCGACAACGAGCAGTCCAACTGAGGCGAGCCTTCTCCTTGACCGGACATCGGACCGGAAGACGGGCTTCGCCTTTCGGGCCGGTGTTTTCGGCCGGGCTGCCGCGCCGGGTGCCCCGCGCACTCGTCAAGGCGGCCGGGCCGCATGCGAACCCCGGGGGCCGACCCTGACCAGCGCATTCATCACCGCCGCGGCCGGCGGCGTCGCCGAACTGCTCTCGCTCCAGCCGCCGGGCTGGGGCGCCAATCTGCTGCGCGGGCTTATGGCCTCGTTCGAGATCGCGCTCGGCGCCTTCGGGCTCGGCCTGGCGATCGGCATCTGCGGCGCCTGGGGCAAGCTCTACGGCAGCCCCATGGCGCGCGACCTGTTCGGCCTCTACACCACGATCGTGCGCGCGGTGCCGGAGCTTGTGCTCATCCTCATCCTCTATTTCGCCGGAACCGACCTGGTGAACCGCCTGATCGGATTGCTCGGCTACGCGCCGGTGGACATAAATGGTCTGGTGGCCGGCATCTGCGTGCTCGGCGTGGTGCAGGGCGCCTACTCCACCGAGGTGCTGCGCGGCGCGATCCTGGCCATTCCGCAAGGCCAGATCGAGGCGGCGCGCGCCTACGGCATGTCGCCGGGCCTGATGCTGCGCCGCATAACGCTGCCGGCCATGCTGCCCTTCGCCATCCCGGGTCTGGCCAATCTGTGGCTTATCGCCACCAAGGACACCGCCCTTCTGGCCATCGTCGGCTTCAACGAGCTGACCCAGACGACGCGGCTGGCGGCCAGCGCCACCAAGGCCTATTTCACCTTCTTCGTCGCTGCGGGCATCCTCTACCTGACGCTGACCCTGTTTTCCAACGCCATCATCGGCCGCGTCGAGCGCTGGGCGCGACGCGGCCAGCCGTCGATCGCGGAGACGCGCTGATGACGCCGGAAGCAACCGCGCTGCGCCGCGCGGCGAAAGCCTCGCTCTGGCTCCAGCCGCACCGGGTCATCCTGATGCTTGCCGCCGTGGTCATCGTGCTGGCGGCGATCCGCTTCATGCGCTGGGACTGGTTGCCGGCCTATATGCCGCTGGCGCTGGAGGGCATCTGGCGCACCGTCTGGCTGCTGGTGGTGACGGCCACGCTCGGCATCTCGCTGGCGATCCCGCTGGGGCTGGCGCAGGCGGCCGGCCCGCCATGGCTGGCCGTGCCGGCACGAGCCTTCTGCACGGTCATCCGCGGTACGCCGCTGCTGCTGCAATTGTGGCTGCTCTACTACGGGCTGGGCTCGCTGTTTCCGCAATTTCCCTGGATACGCGAATCGTTCCTGTGGCCGTACCTGCGGCAAGCCTGGCCCTATGGGGTGCTGGCGCTCACTCTGTCCTATGCCGGCTACGAGGGCGAAGTGATGCGCGGCGCCTTCGCCGGCGTGCCGCGCGGCCAGCTCGAAGCCGCCCGCGCCTTCGGCATGAGCCGCTGGACTGCCTTCCGCCGCATCTGGCTGAAGCAGGCGCTGCACCGCGCCCTGCCGACGCTGGCGGGCGAGACCGTGCTGCAGCTCAAGGCAACGCCGCTGGTGGCCACCATCACTATGATCGACGTCTATGCGGTGGCCTCGCGCGTGCGCCAGGAGACCTTCGTCACCTACGAGCCCTTGCTGCTGCTGGCGCTGGTCTATATGGCCATCACCGGCGTCATCGTCTTTCTCTTCCGCCGGCTGGAAGCGCGCATACCGACGCGGCTTGGCTGATCCGCAGGCCGAAGCCGGACGGGGAAGAACTGAAAACGGCGAAAGGGCCCGATCATGCAATTGAGCCTCGATCAGGCGAAGGTGCTGTGCCGCGCGGCCGCGATCGGCGCGGGCGCGAGCGAAGCGGCGGCCGACGCGCTGGCGGACGCGTCGGTGACGGCGGAGGCCGAAGGCCGTTCGTCGGTCGGGCTGTCGCATTTCATCGACTATCTGGAGGCCATGGATGCCGGCCGCCTCGACGGCAAGGCGGAGCCCGCGATCTCGCGGCCGGCGCTGGCCATGTTCCTTTCGGACGCGCGAAAGGGCGCGGCGCATACCGGCTTCGCCCGCATCTTCGAAGACCTCGTCAAGGCGGCGAAGCTGTTCGGCGTGGCGGTGTTCTCCCAGAAGAACGCCTATACCTGCGGCGAACTCGGCTATTTCACCGGCCGTCTCGCCGCCCAGGGTCTGGTGGCGCTGGCCGCCACCAACGGCCCGGCGCTGCTGGCCGGTTCCGGCGGCACCAGGCCGGTCTACTGCACCAACCCGCTCTCCTTCGCGGCGCCGGCCGCCGACGGCCCGCCCCTGCTCATCGACCAGGCTTCCAGCGCCACCGCCTTCGTCAACATCCGCAAGGCGGCGGCCAAGGGCCAGACCATCCCGCCGGGCTGGGCGGTGGACGCCGCCGGGAACCCCACGACCGACCCGGCGTCGGCTATGAAGGGCGCATTGCTGGCCTTCGGCGGTGAACGCGGCGCCAACATCGCGCTGATGGTGGAGGTGCTGGCGGCGGGCCTCACCGGCGCCAACTGGTCCCTGGATGCGCCGTCCTTCATGGCGGGAGCGGAAAACCCCGGCACCGGGCTGTTCGTGCTGGCGCTGGAGCCGAAACTGCTCGACGCGCGGTTCGAGCAGCGCATGCGCGCGCAGATGGATCGGCTGGGTACGCAATACGGCGTCTACATGCCTGGCGCCGGCAAGGCGCAAGCCGCGGCACGCGCGTCCGCAGCGGGAGTGGACGTACCGACGGAGGTCGTGAAACGAATTTCCGACTTCGCCGCGCGACGCCCGCCGGCCTCATAGAGGCCGCCATCAGCCCGGCTGCACGAGGTTCCAGCGGCGGATGATCGGCTCGTCCGGATCGTGCTCGTAACCCAGAATGCTTTGGCTCGCGGTGTCGAGCGCCAGCAGCGCGCCGGCCTGCGGCGGCAGCCCCAGCCAGCGGGCGGCAAGCACGCGCAGGAAATGCGAACTGGAAAACAGCAGAGCGTTGCGGCCGAGCTCCCGCAACCGCGCCACGACGCGGTCGGCGCGCAGGCCGATTTCCGCCACGCTTTCGCCGTCGGGACAGCCGTCGCGGAAAAGTCGCCAGCCGGGGCGCCGGGCCAGGATCTGCTCCGTGGTCAGTCCCTCATAGGCGCCGTAGTCCCATTCCGCCAGGTCCGGATCGACGACGCTTCCGGCCCCGAAGCCGGCAAGCGCGCAGGTTTGGCGCGCACGCTGGGAGGGGCTTGACCAGACCGCCGCGACCCGCAAGCCCTGCAGGCGCGTCTGGAGCCGGCGCGCGGCCGCCTCGCCCGCCGCCGTCAGGGCGATGTCGGTGCGGCCGGTGTGCCGGCCGGTGGCGCTCCATTCGGTCTCGCCATGCCGCACCAGATGAATTTCGGGAAAAGCGCTGCCCATCCTGTCCTCCCAACTTCCGCCATGGTCCTTGCCCGCATACCGCAAAACGACGGCAGGGGCGTCAGCGTTCCAGCCGGCGGCGACGATGACAAGCCTTCTCTGCTGGCGCCGATGCGACGATGCGTCCGGCCCGTCGCGGGACCCTTTGCCTTTGCCGCGAAACCGACTATGAAACGGCTTCAGCCAAGCCCCAGCCGCGTCTGGAAAAGTGCCGGAGCCAGCCATGACCGAGATATTGCAGACTCCCAAGCTCGTCGTCGTTTTCGGCGGCTCAGGCTTCCTGGGCCGGCACGTGGTGCGGGCGCTCGCCCAGCGCGGCTACCGCATCCGCGCCGCCTGCCGCAGGCCGGACCTGGCCGGCCACCTCCAGCCGCTCGGCAATGTCGGCCAGATCCAGCCGGTGCAGGCCAACCTGCGCGTGCGCTGGTCGGTGGACAATGCGGTGCAGGGCGCCGACCATGTCGTCAACCTCGTCGGCATATTGCACGAGAGCGGCCGGCAGCGCTTCTCGGCGGTGCATGATTTCGGCGCACGCGCCGTGGCCGAGGCCGCGCGCAATATCGGCGCCGGCCTCACCCATGTTTCGGCGCTGGGCGCCGACCTCAATTCGGCTTCCGCTTACGCCCGCACCAAGGCGCGGGGCGAAAAGGCGGTTCTGGAGACGGTGAAGGACGCGGTGGTTTTCCGGCCGTCGATCAATTTCGGCCCCGAGGACGGCTTCTTCAACCGCTTCGCCAACATGGCGCGCTATTCCCCGGCGCTGCCGCTGATCGGCGGCGGCGCGACCAAGTTCCAGCCGGTCTACGTGGCCGACGTGGCCGAGGCCGTCGCCAGCTCCGTGGACAACGTCATCGAGCGCGGCCGTATCTACGAGCTGGGCGGACCGGAAGTGCTGACCTTCAGGGAATGCATGGAAGAGCTGCTCAAGGTGATCGACCGCAAGCGCCTGCTGGTGCCGGTGCCGTGGTGGCTGGCCGATCTCCAGGCATCGTTCCTCGGCCTGTTGCCAAACCCGATGCTCACCCGCGACCAGGTCACCCAGTTGCGGCAGCACAACATCGTCTCGGAGACTGCGGCACGGGAAGGCCGCACCTTGCAGGGCCTCGGCATCCAGGCGCAGTCTGTGGGTACGATCCTGCCCAGCTATCTGTGGCGCTTCCGCGCCGCCGGCCAGTTCCAGCGCAAGCCGGCGGCCTGACGCCCCGGCCCCGCGACAGCGGGGCGGCTCAGCCCCAGACGAAGAGGGCGGCCAGACCGAGCCCCCCGACGACCAGCCGCCACCAGCCGAACAGTGCGTAGCCATGCCGCGAGACGTAGCCGAGCAGGCTGCGCACCACGATGACCGCCACGACGAAAGCGGCGACGAAGCCGATGGCGATGACCGGGAAATCGGCGGCCGAAAGGATGTGCCGGTTCTTGAACAGGTCGAGCGTGAACGCGCCCAGCATGGTCGGCACCGCCAGGAAGAAGGAGAATTCGGCCGCCGCGCGCTTGTCCACCCCCATCAGCATGGAGCCGACGATGGTGGCGCCCGAGCGCGAGGTGCCGGGGATCATCGCCAGGCACTGGAACAGGCCGATCTTGAGGCAGGTCGACAGCGGCAGCTCCGAGGCGTCGTGGTGGCGGGGCTTGAGGTCCAGCCGGTCGATCCACAAGAGCACGATACCGCCGAGGATCAGCATGATGCAGATCAGCTTCGGCGTCTCGAACAGCACTGTCTTGATGAAATCATGCGCGATGACGCCGATCACCGCCGCCGGCAGGAAGGCCAGCACCACCCCGACCATCAGACGCACCGAACGGTCCTTCGGCAGGTCCGGCGCCAGGAAAAGGTTGGGGCGGCGGCGTCTGAGCGTCGCAGTCACCACCTCCCAGGCGCAGCCGCCCAGCCAGACGATGGAGGCCAGCACGCCGACGATCGTCTCGCCCAGCAGCTTGATCGCGTCGGGCCGCCGCAGGAAGGCGAAGATCTTGCCCGAATAGACGGTGAGGATGGCAAGGATGGCGCCGAGCTGGATCAGCACCTCGAACACCTTGCCGGTGGATTCGAAGCCGAGGAAGTGGCCGGCGAGCAGGATATGGCCTGTGGACGAGACGGGAATGAACTCGGTCAATCCTTCCAGCAGGCCGAGCAGCAGCGCCTCGACGATCGTGTGCGTTTCCATGCGGTCTCCAGCGCTTGCTTGTCATGGCGCGCAAGTGACCCTATAGCTCGCAGCACCCGACGGCCCGCTTGTCCGGGCCGCCAAGATTTATCGGCGCGGCCGGCGATTCGCCAGACGCTTTTGTCATCACGGAACCATGCTGACGCTTTTCCATCATCCGATGTTCGCCTCCTGCCGGTTCGTGCGTCTCGCTTTCGGCGAGTACGGCGAGGAGTTGGCGCTGGTCGAGGAGAAGCCGTGGACGCGGCGCAAGGAGTTCCTGGCGCTCAACCCCGCGGGCACGCTGCCCATCCTGCTGGCGGAGGGCGACGTGCCGATCGTCGGCGCCACCGTGATAGCCGAATATCTGGACGAGACGCGCGGCGTGCTGAAGCGCGAGCGTCGGCTGTTCGTGGAAGGGCCGATGGAGCGCGCCGAAATCCGCCGGCTGATGGACTGGTACCTGGCCAAGGCCGAGAGCGAGGTGACCCGCCATCTGGTGCGCGAGCGCGTGCTGAAGCCGCAGATGCCGCCCGAGGCCGGCGGCGGCTCGCCCGATTCGGCCGCCATCCGCGCCGCCCGGGCCAATATCCGCCAGCATATGAAATACACAAACTGGCTGGCCGGCACCCGCCACTGGCTGGCCGGCACCCGCCCGACCTATGCCGACCTCGCCGCAGCGGCCGCGCTTTCGGTGCTCGACTATCTGGGCGAGATCAACTGGGACGAATATCCCGCCGCGCGCGAATGGTACACAAGGGTCAAGTCGCGCCCCTCGTTCCGGCCTCTGCTGGCCGACCGGGTGCGCGGCATTTCGCCGGTGTCGCATTATGCGGACCTCGACTTCTGACAGCGCCAAGCTTCGCGCGCTGATCGACCGGGAGGCAGCGGCCGCCGGCTTCGACGCCGTCGCCGTCACCCGGCCCGATGCCATTCCCCAGGCGCCGGCGCGGCTCGCCGAATTCGTCGCCGCCGGCTTCCACGGCTCGATGGACTGGATCGCCGAGACACTGCAGCGCCGCGCCGATCCCTCCGTTCTGTGGCCCCAGGTGCGCTCCATCATCGTGCTGGCCATGAACTACGGCCCGGACGAGGATCCCCGCCCGCTGCTGTCGCGCCGGGACCGCGGCGCGGTGTCGGTCTATGCCCGCAACCGCGACTATCACGAGGTGATGAAGGGGCGGCTGAAGGAGATCGCGGGCAAGCTGGCCTCCCGCGCCGGCGGCGACGTCAAGGTGTTCGTGGATACGGCGCCCGTCATGGAAAAGCCGCTGGCCGCCGCCGCCGGCATCGGCTGGCAGGGCAAGCACACCAACCTGGTCAGCCGCGCGCACGGCTCCTGGCTGTTCCTGGGCTCCATCTTCACCACGGCCGAGCTTGAACCGGACGCCCCCGAGACCGACCGTTGCGGCTCCTGCCGCGCCTGCCTCGACGCCTGCCCGACGAAGGCCTTTCCCGCGCCCTACAAGCTCGATGCGCGGCGCTGCATCTCCTACCTCACCATCGAGAACAAGGGCCCGATCCCGCGCGAATTCCGCGCCGCGATCGGCAACCGCATCTATGGCTGCGACGATTGCCTGGCCGCCTGCCCGTGGAACAAGTTCGCGCAGGCCGCCTCGGAAGCAAAGCTCGCCGCGCGCGAGGACCTGCGCGCGCCGAAGCTGACCGACCTGCTGGCGCTGGACGATCCCGCCTTCCGCGCCTTCTTCTCCGGCTCGCCGGTGAAGCGCATCGGCCGCGACCGTTTCATCCGCAACGTGCTGGTGGCGGCAGGCAATTCCGACGACATCTGCCTCGTGCCGCAAGTGCGGATGCTGCTTGCCGATCCGTCGCCGCTGGTGCGGGGCGCCGCGGTGTGGGCGCTGTCGCGCCTGGCCTTGGAAGAGGTTCGCGCTGCCGCCCGAGCGTCGCTTGCAGCGGAGACCGACGAGGACGTGCGCGCCGAGTGGCGCGCGGCATTGGCCGACGAGATGGAGACGCACGCGTGACCGGGACAGGAACCTTCATCTTCGGCGCCGGCTATTCGGCCAGGGCCTTCGCGCACGCCAACAGGGATTTCGGCGCCTTCGCCGGCACGACGCGCACGGAGCAAAAATTCGAGGCACTGCGCGCAGCCGGGATCTCGCCCCTGGTCTTCGATGGCGCGCTGACGCCTCGGATCGAGGCGGCCCTTGCCGAAACGACGCATCTGGTCGTCTCCATAGCACCGGAGGAAGCCGGCGATCCCGTGCTGAGGGCGGCGCGCGATGCGATCGGGTCGAAAATGCCGGGGCTGGCGTGGATCGGCTATCTCTCCACCGTCGGCGTCTATGGCGACCGCGGCGGCGGCTGGGTCGACGAGACGGGCGAGGGCCGTCCGGTATCGCGCCGCTCGAAGCTGCGGCTGGAGGCCGAGCGGGCGTGGCAGGCGCTGGCCCAAGAGACGGGCCTGCCAGTGGCGATCTTGCGGCTTTCGGGCATCTACGGGCCGGGCCGCAACGCCTTCGTCAACCTCGAAAACGGCACGGCGCGGCGGCTGGTCAAGCCCGGGCAGGTGTTCAACCGCATCCACCGCGACGACATCGCCGGTGCGCTGCGGCATCTGGCCGAGCGGCGGCTGGGCGGCATCTTCAACGTCACCGACGACACGCCCGCGCCGCCGCAGGACGTGGTGGCCTACGCGGCCTCGCTCATGGGCGTCGCGCCGCCGCCGGAGACGGATTTCGAGACCGCCCAACTTTCGCCCATGGCACGGTCATTCTATGGCGAGAACAAGCGAGTCGCCAACACGGCCCTCAGGCGCGCAGGCTATCGCCTGCGCTTTGCCGACTACCGCGCCGCGCTGGACCACATGTGGGCTGCCGGCGACTGGACCGAGGGCGCGGCGCGCAGCCCGATGAAACGCCCGTAGGCCGGCGTTAACGAACGGGTAAGCATGGCGGGGCACTGTCGCAGGCAGAGGTGCGAATTCCATGAAGATGCTGAAACGATCCCTGTGCGCCATCTCCGCGCGCCTGCTGGCCGGGCTGGCGGTCGCGGCCACCCTTGCCGGGCCCGGCCCGGCGGGGGCCGAGCAACTGGCCAAGAACCTGTTCGGCGCCGAGCAGTTGCCGGCGGCAACGGTGCCGCAGTCGATCGGCTTCTATTCGAAGGGCTGCTTCGCGGGCGGCGTCGCCATTCCGATGACCGGCCCGACCTGGGAGGTCATGCGCCCCTCACGCAACCGCAACTGGGGACATCCGGCGCTGATTGCGCTGCTGGAGCAGTTCTCGCGCGACGCGGTGGCCGACGGCTGGCCGGGCCTGCTGATCGGCGACATCTCGCAGCCGCGCGGCGGGCCGATGCGCGACGGCCATGCCTCGCACCAGATCGGGCTCGACGCCGACATCTGGTTCAGGCCCATGCCGCCGCAGCCCTATTCGCTGGCCGAGCGCGAGAAGGTGCCGTTCGTGTCGATGCTGAAGCCGAACTCGCTGACGGTCGACGACAGGCGCTGGACGCCCGCCCACACGCTGCTGCTGAAGCGCGCGGCGAGCTACAGCCAGGTCGAGCGCATATTGGTGCATCCGGGCATCAAGAAGCGGCTGTGCGACACCGTCGTCGGCGACCGCTCGTGGCTGCGCAAGATCCGGCCCTTCTGGGGCCACGACGCGCATTTCCACATCCGCATCGGCTGCCAGCCCGGCTCGCCCGACTGCAAGAAGCAGGCTGCGGTTCCGACTGGCGAGGGCTGCGACAAGTCGCTGGCCTGGTGGTTTACCGCCGAGCCCTGGCGGCCGAACAAGAACCCCGACGCCCCCAAGGCGCGCGACCTGATGACCATGGCGAGCCTGCCGAAGGAATGCAGGGCGGTGCTGGCCGCGCCCAACCCGCCCTCCATGGAAGCCGCCACCTATCGCGGCGGTAGCGCCGTGGCCGCCGCGCCCGCCGCGCCGCCCACGACGATCGGCGGCGAGGCGCCTGCCATCCCCGTCACCGCCAGCGCCTTTGCGCCCACGCCCGCCATCGGCGTGCCGCTGCCGCGCCCGCGGCCGGGAAATTGACGTTTAACTGCCCCGCGCCTCTTTTGCGCTGGCGTTCGCTTGGCTATAGGCTCAACCGATCCGAGCGCGAACGGGGAATGCGAATGCCAGGCGAGGACCAGACGGAGCTGCGCTTTCCGATTCTGATCGGCGACATCGGCGGCACCAATGCGCGCTTCTCGGTCGTGCTCGACGCGCATTCCGAGGCGGGCGAGCCGCAGATCGTGCAGACCGCCGACTTCGCCACCATAGACGACGCGATCCGCGTGGCCGTGCTCGACCGTTCCTCGGTGCAGCCCGCATCGGCCGTGCTGGCCGTCGCGGGGCCCGTCGATGGCGACGAGATCCCGCTCACCAACTGCCCCTGGGTGGTCAAGCCGAAATGCATGCTGGCAGGCCTGGGGCTGAGCGACGTGGTGGTGCTCAACGACTTCGAGGCGCAGGCGCTTGCCGTGGTGGCGCTGGGCGAGGAGCACATGGAAAAGATCGGCGGCGGCACGCCCGAGCCGCATACCGGACGCGTGGTGCTCGGTCCCGGTACCGGGCTCGGCGTCGCCGGGCTGATCCATGTGCTCGATCGGTGGATTCCCGTGCCCGGCGAGGGCGGGCACATGGACATCGGCCCCCGCACGCCGCGCGACTATCAGGTTTTCCCGCATATCGAGACGATCGAGGGCCGCGTCTCGGGCGAGCAGATCCTGTGCGGGCGCGGGCTGGTCAACACCTACCGCGCCGTGGCGGCGGCCGACGGCAAACCCGCCCCCTTCACCAGGCCGGCCGAGATCACCGCCGCGGCGCTGGCCGACAGCGATCCGGTGGCGAAGGAGGCGCTGTCGACGTTCGTCACCTGCCTCGGCCGCACCGCGGGCGACCTGGCGCTGGTGTTCATGAGCCGCGGCGGCGTGTTCCTCACCGGCGGCATCGTGCAGAAGATCGTGCCGGCGCTAAAGGCCGGCAATTTCCGCGAGGCCTTCGAGGACAAGGCCCCGCACCGCGAATTGCTGCGCGCAATGCCGGTCTATGTCATCACCCATCCGCTCGCGGCCCTTGCCGGGCTGGCCGCCTATGCCCGCGCGCCCTGGCTGTTCGGCGTTTCCACCAAAGGCCGCCGCTGGCAGGCCTGAGCCGCCAGGCCGCGAATCCGGACCGCCCCGGCGCTTTGGCCATAGGCAAGCGCGGCCTATGCCTATATGAGGAAGCCGGGCGCGGCAGGCGCCTGCGCACAACGTGCCGAGCGGACCCGAGACGTGACTTCCAGCGACCCTAAAAGACGGCCAGCGCCCGGCGAGGTCATCGCCGTCATCAAGCGCATCCTGGCCGAGAACGGCCGCGACTATGTCGGGCTCTACGCGCTGGCGTCGGTGTGCCTCGTCGCCGTCGCGGCCACGACCGGGCTCGCGGCCTGGATCATGAAGCCGCTGGTGGACGACATCTTCGTCGAGCAGCGCTACGACCGCGCGCCGCTGATCTGCGGCGGCGTGATCCTCATTTTCCTCGTGCGCGGCCTGGCCAACTATGGCCAGGCCGTCACCCTGTCGAAAATCGGCAACAGCGTGGTGGCCCGCTACCAGAAGCGCGTCTTCAGCCACCTGATGCGGCTGGGCATCGGCTTCTACAACGAGACCCGCTCGGGCCGGCTCGCCGCCCGCATCAACGAGAACGTCGCCGGCATACGCGACCTGCTCGGCATGACCCTGAAGTCGGTGATCGGCGACCTGGTGACGCTTGTGGGCCTGATCGGCGTGATGGTCTGGCAGCAGCCCTTCCTGGCGCTCAGCGTGCTCGTCATCGGCCCGCCGCTGGTGTGGGCGGTCAGCTACATCATGCGCCGGGTGCGCCGCGTGACGCGCGAATCGGTCGAGATCAACTCCTCCCTCATCGGCGCCATGCAGGAGGCGGTGCAGGGCATCTCCGTGGTGAAGGCCTTCACCATGGAGGACCAGCTCACGGCCAAGATCGGCGAACTGGTCGACCGGGCGGAGTCGCGCTACAACAAGATCGCGCGCGTGTCCGAGCGGCTGACGCCGCTTTCGGAGATGCTGGCCGGCTTCGCCGTGGCCGGCGTCATCGGCTATGCCAGCTACCGGGCGGCCGTCGACAACCATCCTCCGGGCGACGTGCTGTCCTTCATCACCGCGCTGCTGCTGGCCTACGACCCGGCGCGGCGGCTTGCGCGCACGCAGGTCTTCGTCGAGCGGGCGCTGGTCAACGCGCGCATGATCTACGAGCTTCTCGACCTCAAGCCGCAGGGCGACGCGCCGGGAGCGCATGAGGCCCGCATCACGCAGGGCGAGGTGCGCTTCCGCAACGTCTCCTTCGGCTACGCGCCGGACGCGCCCGTGCTGCGCGACCTCTCCTTCACGGCCGCCGCCGGCAAGACCACGGCGATCGTCGGCGCCTCCGGCGCCGGCAAGACCACGCTGGTGGCGCTGCTCCAGCATTTTCACGACCTCGATTCCGGCACGATCGAGGTGGACGGCCAGGACATAGCCGAGGTGACGAAGCGTTCGCTGCGCCGCGGCATCGCCTATGTCTCGCAACAGCCCTATCTGTTCGAGGGCAGCATCCGCGACAATATCCGCTACGGGCGACCGGACGCCGGCGACGAGGAGATCGAGACCGCGGCGCAGCTGGCGCAGGCGGACGGCTTCATCCGCCACCAGCCGCAAGGCTACGACACGCCGGTGGGCGAGAACGGCGTCACCCTTTCGGGCGGGCAGCGCCAGCGCCTGTCGATCGCCCGCGCCATCGTGCGCCGAGCGCCGATCCTGCTCCTGGACGAGGCGACCTCGGCGCTGGACACCGAATCGGAGGCACGCGTGCAGGAGGCGCTGGCCGAGGTGATGCGCGAGCGCACCACCATCGTCATCGCCCACCGCCTGTCGACGGTGGTCAATGCCGATCACATCGTGGTGCTGGACGCGGGGCGCCTGGTCGAGGAAGGCACGCATGCCGAACTGATGGCCAAGCCGCGCGGCGTCTATGCCCGCTTCCACCGCATGCAGGGCGGCAACGGCCTCGGCCTGGTGGACGACGGCGCCGCCGAGGGAATAGATACCGACGGCGGCAAGCCGAGGAAGACGGCCGGGAGAAGCGCATGAGCGAAGCTGGATCGGAGATGGGGCTGGTGGTGGTCGGCGTTGCCGGCCGCATGGGACAGGCGCTGATCCGCGCCGTGGCCGCCATGCCCGGCGCGCGCGTGGCCGGCGCCATCGAAAGGGCCGGCTCCGCGCATATCGGCAAGGACGCCGGCGAGCTTGCCGGCATCGGCCATATCGGAGTGGCGATCGGCGACGACCCGCTGCCGGCCTTCGCCAAGGCCGACGGCGTGCTCGACTTCACCACGCCGGCGGCAAGCGTGGAATTCGCCGGCTATGCCGCGCAGGCGCGCATCGTCCATGTCGTCGGCACCACCGGCTGCACCGCCGGGGACGACGCCAGGATCGCCGCGGCCGCCCGCCACGCCACCATCGTGAAATCGGGCAATATGAGCCTCGGCGTCAATCTGCTGGCCGTGCTGGCGGAGCAGGCGGCGCGTGCGCTGGGGCCTGACGACTTCGACATCGAGATCCTGGAAATGCACCACCGCCACAAGGTGGACGCGCCTTCCGGCACGGCGCTGCTGCTGGGCGAGGCCGCCGCCGTCGGGCGCGGCATCGCGCTTTCCGGCAACGACGTGCGCGTGCGCGACGGCCACACCGGCGTGCGCCGGGCGGGCTCGATCGGCTTCGCCACGCTGCGGGGCGGCTCCGTGGTGGGCGAGCATTCGGTGATGCTGGCCGGCACTGGCGAGCGAATCACGCTGACCCACCAGGCCGAGGACCGCGCCATATTCGCGCGCGGCGCGGTGAAGGCGGCGCTGTGGGCCAGGGACAGGAAACCCGGCCTCTATTCGATGCGGGACGTGCTCGGGCTGGCCTGAGCCTTGCCGGAAAAGCTGAAGGAGAAGAAATGACGCGGACCCTCGTGCTCGTGCGCCACGGCCAGAGCGAATGGAACCTGAAGAACCTGTTCACCGGCTGGCGCGACGTGGACCTGACCGAGCAAGGACACGCCGAGGCCAGGGCCGCCGGCGAAAAGCTGAAGGCGCGTGGGCTGAAGTTCGACGTCGCCTTCACCTCGGACCTGCAGCGCGCCCAGAAGACCTGCCGGCACATTCTCGACATCGTCGGCCAGAGCGGGCTGGAGACGATCCGCAACCAGGCGCTGAACGAGCGCGACTACGGCGACCTCTCCGGCCTGGACAAGGACGATGCGCGCAGGAAATGGGGCGAGGACCAGGTGCATGTCTGGCGCCGCTCCTACGACATCGCGCCTCCCGGCGGCGAGAGCCTGAGGGACACCGGCGCTCGCGTGTGGCCCTATTATCTGCACGACATGCAGCCGCGCGTGCTGGGCGGCGGCACGGTGCTGGTGGCGGCCCACGGCAATTCCCTGCGCGCGCTCATCATGGCGCTGGACGGGCTGTCGAAGGAGGAGGTGGTGAAGCTGGAACTCGGCACCGGCGTGCCGATCGTCTACACGCTCAACGCCGATTCCACGGTGGCTTCGAAGGAGGTCCTGGCCGGCTGACGGCCGCGCGGACGCCCATGCGGGGGCGCCGGCCGGCAAGTCGCGGTGCGCAAATGAAAAAAGCGCGTTGACACGGGCGGCCGGCCCGCTTACATGAGCCCGCACCAGCCCAGATGGCGGAATTGGTAGACGCGCACGGTTCAGGTCCGTGTGCCGCGAGGCGTGGAGGTTCGAGTCCTCTTCTGGGCACCAATCCAACACTAACGTGTTGACGCTGCATAGAATTCAATGAAAATAATGGCTTAAAGCTACCCGGTGATACACACGGGTGACGCACATGGTGCTAGCGATGAGCCGTCCTTGGAAGCATCCGAAGACCGGAATTTACTGGCTGCGAAAACGGGTGCCGACGAAAGTGGCTGCGATAATCGGTCGCAGCATAGTCACCAAGAGCCTGGAGACCCGCGACCCTGAAGAGGCCAAGCGGAAATTCGCCGACGCTCTCGCTGACCTGACGTCGCAATGGGCCTCGATCGGCGAGCACAAGCGAACCATTACGGATCGTGAGGCGCACTTCCTCGCGAAAGCGATCGAAAAGGATTGGCTCGAAAAATTCCGTGACAACCCGAGTGAGCAGCTCTGGTGGCACACGGAAATCTACTGCGGAATGTGGGGCGCTAAATATCCACGGGCCGAAACGCCAGCCCGTCCGGGTGAACCGGGAACAATGCCGGTGGACAACGTTTTTTGGCGCTCCATGCGCAGCGGCTGCATGGAGCTAGCCAGCGACCTTCTCAAGGAAAACAACTTCGACGACGATGAATGGAGCCTCTTGAAGACCGCCCGGGCGGTGAGCGATGCAATTCAGCGTGCCTGTGTGGTTCTGGCACGCGAAGAACGGGGTATATACGAGCCTGGAGGAGCTCCGGCTGGGCTCGGCGAATTGGCGCGCGACAGTGCCACACCTTCAGCCACGGGCATGCCGGTGCGGAATCAGCATGTGGCGACTGGTGCCGCGCACAGCGCCATCTCCCCGGCCGTGGGCATACCCGCCCTGTCGCGCCGTGGGGGCAATAGCGTCTCTCTTGTCGGCCTCGTGGAAGACTGGTGGCTGGAAGCCAAGGCGACCGGGCGAAAACCAAGTACCTATGAAAGCTACCGAAACACCTTCGCAAACTTCCGGGCCTTTCTGGGTCACGACGATGTCGGTCGTATCGGACGCCAAGAGGTGATCAGCTTCAAGGATCACCGGTTGAGCGCACCCTCGCGCCGGACTGGCAAACAGGTTTCAGCAAAGACGGTGAAGGACACCGACCTAACCGCGCTTCGCGTCGTTTTTGGCTGGGCAGAGACGAACGGCAAAGTCGCCAGCAATCCGGCGTCGGGCGTATCAATTCGCCTCGCTAAGAAGGCGAAACTGCGCTCGAAGGGCTTCACCGAGGGGGAAGCGAAAGCCATTCTCATTGCGGCGATGAAGCACAGGCGTGGGTCGGAGGCACCCAAGACATTCGCAGCCAAGCGCTGGATACCGTGGCTGTGTGCTTTCACGGGGGCACGGGTGGGTGAACTGGCACAGCTGAGAAAGCAGGACGTATTTCAGCAAAATGGCCATTGGATCATACGCATCACACCCGAGGCGGGCACGGTGAAAACAAACGAAGCACGAGAAGCGGTGCTCCACGCGCAGCTGATCGAACTCGGCTTCCCCGAGTTTGCAGCGGCAGCAGCCGATGGCTATCTTTTTCTCTCACCCGCTGATGATGGCAGTGTTCGCGGGCCGCTCCAGGGGTTAAAGAACAGGCTGGCGGAATTTTCCCGCAAAATAGTATCGGACCCGAATGTCGCGCCCAATCATGGGTGGCGGCACCGCTTCAAGACGATCGGCATGGAAGCGGGCATACCAACGCGCGTATTGGATGCCATCCAAGGTCACGCGCCTCGTTCCGTGTCGGACTCGTACGGCGACGTGACGATAAAAACGATTGCTGTCGAAATAGCAAAATTCCCAAGTTTTGACCTACAGGAGCCGCCGAAATCGCTTGAATAGGCAGGAACCACCTGGCCCCGTTTATGCGCCGCGCGCCAAGCGAGGAGACGGTGACGTCGTTAGAGGATGCACAGTGCGCAATAGTGGTCGGTCGTTTCGATTTTTCTCGTCGGAGAAAACGGCTCAGGGCTGCGAATTCATTGGCTTTGACGGTGAGCCGATGGCCTGGACTGATCATCCAACTTGGAAACAAGCGTCGGGTGCTTTCTCGTCCGTCGTGTCAGTTCTCGGATCAAATCGTCCACCCAAGGCGCGTGACGAATAATCCACTGCTGCCCTCTGCCACCGAGTTGAGGACGAATTTCAATAATATGTCCCGTCACGCTCGGGGTGGGTATGGGAGATTTGCCGAGATCCTTTATGAAAGGCCGTTGAACGGCTCCCGCTCTTGCCCAGGTGTCCAAACCATGGCCCGCATTACGGCTGAGCGCATCCACGTCTCCTGGCAGTATCTTTTCGGACCAGAGATATACGATGGCTTGCTTATCGCGGCTCTTGTTCCGTCTGTCGCCGTAGCTGATCCGGTTCTCCAATTCGGCATTGATCGCGTCGCCAGCGCGCTTGTTTGGGGCCTTTGTCCCGGCTCCCAGCTCATCCCAGCGTAGAATCGCCCCCGCATAGGCCTCCGCAATGAGGCCAAGATATTCCTCCCGGCTCGGCTTTCTGGTCAGCGCCTCCGTCTTTGTTAGCCGAATGGACTGCTTTGGCTTTCTGGTGCCGATTGCCGCCGCGCTTTCCTTCATTTCCGCAGTGGGCCGCTCGACACGGGCACCCATGGATTTGCGCTGCGGGCCAGCTGGCACTTTTCCAGACATCTGATCCAGCAATGTTGTCGGTTTCCCGGGCATCAATTCCTCCATTTTTGTCGGTTTCCCCGAAAGTATTGATCCGTTTCCCGGACAATTTCAAGACGCCGATTTTTTGGCGGAAGCGCCGGTAAAGGGCCTGTGGCGCAATGCCAATTCCATATGGCGGCCCATTTCGGTCGACGGGAACAGCCCCTTCCGAAACCCGCCCTCAGACGCGCGTGATGATGGTTCGAGTAGAACCAGCATACGTTCGGACTGTGGCTTGGGGGCGACTTTAGTGGCTGAGAACATCACAAGCGTCGAAACCAAGTAGCAGCCGGTCAACAACCTCGTAGGTCAGCAATCCCCTGGAAGGACAGTGAAGATGCCCACCATCAACGAATACATGCAGGAACATGTGAACTGGATGCAGTCATACCTGGACCGCGGTTTCGAGGTCACGTTCCTGAGCATTATGTTTAACCCGCTGCCTGAATCCCAGCACGTGAAGAAGCTCATGATGGAGGAGGCAATTTTCGACTGCTACCGCAAGGCAGTGAAGGCGATGTTTCGGAGACCGCGCTCGGTCAGAATGCAGGATTTGCCATTTTGGGTCACGTCCCACGACTGGCCGGTGTGGAAGGGCGATCACAAGATGAAGCGTGACCATCTCGTCAACATCGCCATCAATGATGGCCTGCACCTCCACGCCATGTGCTTGACCCCGCCGAACACGCGGCTTGGGATGTCGTTTGAATTGCACCATCATGAGAATCAGTTGCGCTACGCACCAAAGGACGGCCCAATCAACCGCATCCACGCCAGCACGGTAGCTGAAGAAAATGTTAAAAAGACCGCACGTTATGCGCTGAAATCCATCGAGCGGCGGCGTATCGGTGTCGGCGACGCCATCATCTTGCCGAAAAGTCACTCGGAATTTTCGCGGCTGGGCAAAATCGAAACACCCCGTGATGCCGCCCAGAGGCGTATGTTCGATTTCGCGCTGCGCCGAACTGATGCCAATTGAGTCCGACAACAAGATTTTTTCGATCGTCTTTTCCGAGGCAACCACGTCCAACCCGGAAGACGTCCTATTCGCAACGCTCCTGGAGCGCACCATGAATGCCGCGCCCACGGCGAAGGACCTCGTGAAACTGCGCAATATGATCGGCGTCCAGGAATTGCCTCACGGCCATTTATGGGCCCGCACTGTCATTTTCGAGAACGCAATCCGCGACAAGCGGTGGGGCGAGCAATGCCAGAAGGAATTCGCCGGATTCGTCCAGGACCTGACCGAGTACCGGAGCACGATCGAAGTGTTCGAGATCATGCTTGCGATGGCGGCCAACAAGCGCGACTTCGCATCGGTACGCAGCCTGACCATCCGAGCGAAACCGAAAACGGCGAAGAAGTATGCTTCCCGGCCTTGCTCCGACGCTCTCCCGATACTGCGACGCCCGAGGACATCCACTGTTTTCAGTTGTATCAACATGAGAACGGCGTCGTGCCTACGACCATCAACGGCATGGGCTCGGCGTTTCGATTCCTGTTCCTGGTGACGCTGAAGCGGCGGAATCTGGCACGTGTGCTGGTGATCATGCGCTAACCACGCAAGCTGCCAGAGGTGGTGAGCGTGGAGGGCGCAGCGCGGCCCTGCTCGAAGCAGCACCTGCCATTAAGTACAAGGCCGCGCTCGGTGTCGCCTATGGCGCGGGTCTGTGCGTATCGGAGGTCGCGCACCTCAAGGTCGACGATATCGACAGCGCACACATGCTGATCCGGGTCGAACAGGAGGGACGCAAGGATCGCAACGCCATGCTCTCGCTGCAACTCTGGGAACTACTAAGAACCTGCATTGATAAATTTGTCATTGCTAAATTAATCGCGTATTGCCCGATTTTCGCGGGTCATGAACTCTCAGTTCGATCATGTGTTAATGACCGATCTGGTGCGCCGCTCCCGAACGATTACGAGCTCTTCATGGAATACCAAAATCTGGCCGAAACGCTGGGATTGCCTGTCGGCGACCTTTTCAAGATCTTGACGGATGCCGCTCCTGGTTTCGTCTGGGTTGCCGATCACCGTGGGAACGTAACTTACGCGAACAAGAGCTGGTGTGGTTTTACAGGGTTTACGATCGATGCATCGTTGCGCCACGGCTGGCTCGATGCCCTTCACCCAGATGACGCCGATAAAATAAGAAAATTGCTGGACACGCCGCGACCCGGTTTCTCGAATTTCGAGATGGCGGTTCAATATCGCCGATATGACGATGTTTATTTTTGGCACATGGTTCGGGCATGCCCAATTCCTTCCGCGCCTGGGTTTTGGATCGGGTGCGCCGTCGAAATCCATAATCAAGCCATATCCCGGGAGAAGGCTGACGCCCAGGTGCGCATTCTGGAGATGGTCGCATCAGGCGCAGCGATCCATGACATCCTGGCGGCGCTGTGTATCTATGCGGAGAACATACTTCCAGGCGCGAAGTGTTCGATCCTGCTCGTCGATGCAGAGGAAGGAGTATTCACTGGAGGTGTCGCGCCAACACTTCCTCCAATTATGACAGAAGCGCTGGCGGGTATCGGCATTGGAACTGGTGTAGGCTCCTGCGGTACGGCCGCATCCGAGCGGCGCGATGTCATTGTGTCGGACATCGCGACAGACCCTTTGTGGTTGGACTGGCGAGAGCTGGCGCATTCCAATGGTCTGCGCGCGTGCTGGTCTCGGCCCGTTTTTTCATCAACTGGAGTGGTCTTGGCCACTTTCGCATTTTATTTTGCTGAAAAGCGGTCGCCGACATCGGATGAAACAAGCCAGATGGAGGGCATTACACATATCGCATCCTTCGCGCTTGAGCACAGTCATACCGCAAGCGCGCTGTCAGAAAGCGAGGAGCACTACCGCCATTCGGTCGAGCTCAATCCGCAAATACCGTGGACCGCCGATCCGGACGGCAACGTCCTTTCTGTTTCTTCTCGTTGGACTGCCCTGACCGGGCTGACGCAACAGGAGGGGCTTGGGAGCGGGTGGGGAAGGTCGATTCATCCTGAAGATGTTGAGGCAACTCTGGCTCAGTGGCATGAATGTCTCTCCAGTGGCGGCATTGAGGATTTTCAATACCGCATGCGCCTTCGGGACGGTAGCTATCGATGGGTCAGAGCGCGGGCGGCACCAAGACGCGACGAGCAGGGCAACATCGTTCGTTGGTACGGGACGCTTGAGGACGTTCATGAACATCGTCTCGCGGAAGATGCCCTTCGGCGCGCAGCATATGTCGACGACCTGACGGGACTGCCAAACCGCCGACACTTCGACGAGGAACTGCAGCAGGCATTGCGCTCGCGCGGTCAGAACCAGGGAGTTGTCGGGTTGCTCGTGCTCGACATGGACGACTTCAAGCAAGTGAACAGCCGCTTTGGCCGTGCGGCGGGAGATGCCGTGTTGCGCCTATTCTCTCGTCACCTGCGAAAACTGATGATGCCGACCGAATTCGCGGCGCGATTGGGCGGGGACGAGTTCGGAGTTATCCTGAAGGCGGTCGACGATGAGCGAGAGGTGCAGGCGCGAGCCATGCAGTTGATGGCGTCGCTCGACACCTACCTCAAGCGGAGCGTAAGAGCACGAAATTGCCATGCAAGCGTTGGCGGCGCGGTCTCGACCCCGGGGGACAGTGCCGACGAACTGTTCAAGAAGGCAAGCTTGGCTCTCTATTCGCTGAGGAAAACAAAGCAACGCGCCGTCAAGTTATTTACGCCTGAGATCGGCATCCGAAATCGGCAAAAAATCGACCAAATCGAACTGGCACGCGAGGCGCTGCGATTCGGTTGGATCATACCTTATTACCAACCCAAAATTTCCTTGCTGGATGATAGGATTGTCGGCCTCGAAGCGCTGATCCGAATTTCGCACCCGGAAGAAGGAATTCTCCCGCCTGCGCGTATTCTGGCTGCGCTTGACCACCCCCATGTTGGCAGCGAGCTTGGGGAAAGGATGATGTCGCTGGTCATCCAGGATCTGAAAGCGTGGCGGGCAAACGGAACAGTCGTCGGCCATGTTGCGCTCAACCTTTCCGCGGAGCATCTGACCCGGCCCGATTTTGCCGACCACCTTCTTGCCGATCTCCAGCAAGCACGCCTGGCAAGCGACTCGCTCAAGCTCGAGATCACGGAGCGGGTTTTGATCGAGGAATTGTCTGGGGATATCAGGGATGCGCTGGTTAGGTTGCAAGAAACTGGAGTCGGAATCTCGCTCGACGATTTTGGTACCGGCTACGCTTCCCTGACCCATTTGCAGTATTTCCCAGTCAATGAAATCAAGATTGATCGCTCGTTCGTCGATAGACTGGCGGGTGATGCTGGCAACGCAGCCATCGTGAAGGCGATGATTCAACTCGGGCGAAGCCTCGATGTTGATTTCCGCTGAGAGCTGACCCGGGATTTTCGCCGAGAAGTGACCCGCCTTCATGTATGGTTTGGGTCTTAGGTTTTGGTCAAGGGGCGGCTTTCTCCTTCTTGCTCGTTGCGGCCTGTGCTGAGCTGTTCTTGAAGCGGAAGCTGTCGTTTCCGGTTTCCAAGATGTGGCAATGATGGGTGAGGCGATCGAGCAGCGCCGTCGTCATCTTGGCATCACCGAAGACGGTCGCCCATTCGCTGAAGCTGAGGTTGGTGGTGATGACGACGCTGGTGCGCTCGTAGAGCGTGCTCAGTAGATGGAACAACAGCGCCCCGCCTGACGCGCTGAAGGGCAGATATCCGAGTTCATCGAGGATGACGAGATCGGAATGGGCGAGCCGGTTGGCGATCTGGCCGGCCTTGCCTTGGGCCTTCTCCTGCTCGAGCGTGTTGACAAGCTCGACGGTGGAGAAGAAGCGCACACGCTTGCGGTGATGCTCGACCGCCTGCACGCCAAGGGCGGTGGCGACGTGGGTCTTTCCGGTGCCAGGGCCGCCGACAAGCACGACATTGTTGGCATCGCCCATGAACTCGCATCGATGGAGCTGACGCACGAGGGCTTCATTGATCTCGCTGCTGGCGAAGTCGAAGCCTGCCAGGTCGCGATAGACCGGGAAGCGTGCACTCTTGAGCTGATAGGCCACGGATCTGACCTCTCGCTCGGCCATCTCGGCCTTCAGCAGCTGCGACAGGATCGGGATGGCGGCCTCGAAGGCGGGAGAAGCCTGCTCGGTGAACTCGGCGACGGCCTGCGCCATGCCGTGCATCTTGAGGCTCCGGAGCATGATGACGATGGCGCCGCTGGCGGGATCATGACGCATGACGCACCTCCCGAACCTGGCGCAGCGCATCGTAGCGCTCGACATTGGCCTGTGGCTCCTTGACCAGGCTCAGCGCCTGCGGCGCATCCACGACGGGTGCCGTGATCGGCTTGCCGTCGACCAGCCGATGCAGGAGATTAAGGATATGGACCTTGGTCGGCACGCCAGCCTGCAGGGCCATCTCCACTGCCGTCAGCACGACCTGCTCGTCATGTTGCAGGACAAGCGACAGGATCTCGACCATCTCGCGGTCGCCGCCGGGCTTCCTGAGCAGGTGCTGCTGCAGCCGTTTGAAGGCTTCGGGGAGTTCAGTAAAGGGAGCGCCGTTGCGCAGAGCACCGGGCTTGCGCTGGATGACCGCCAGATAGTGACGCCAGTCGTAAACGGTGCGACCGGGGCCGTCATGCGAACGCTCGATGATGCGGCGGTGCTCGCACACGATCTGCCCCTCCGCGGCAACCACAATCCGCTCCGGATAGACCCGGAGACTAACCGGCCGGTTGGCAAAGGACGCCGGCACGCTGTAGCGGTTGCGCTCCAAATGGACGAGGCAGGTCGGAGAGACCCGCTTGGTGTATTCGACGAAGCCATCGAAGAGGCGTGGCATCGGCATCAGGAACCGCGCTTCCTCGGCCCGGATGTCTTCGATCGTTCCCGGCCTAAGGCCATGGGGAATCTGTTGCCACAGCGCCCGACACCGCTGTTCCAGCCAGTCGTTCAAGGCCTCCAGCGAGGGAAAGCGCGGCATTGGCTGCCATAACCGGTGGCGCGCATCCTGGACGTTCTTCTCGACCTGTCCCTTCTCCCAGCCCGAAGCCGGATTGCAGAACTCGGTCTCGAACAGATAATGGCTGGCCATGGCCGAGAAGCGGGCATTGACCTGCCGCTCCTTGCCGCGGCCGATCCTGTCGACCGCCGTGCGCATGTTGTCGTAGATCCCGCGCCGGGGAACGCCGCCCAGAACCCGGAAGGCGTGGTTGTGGGCGTCGAACAGCATCTCGTGCGTTTGCAGCGGATAGGCCCGCACGATGAAGGCACGGCTGTAGCTGAGCTTGAAGTGCGCCACCTGAAGTTTGGTGCGCTCGCCGCCGATGACCGCCCAGTCTTCCGACCAGTCGAACTGGAAGGCCTCCCCGGGCTCGAACGCCAGCGGCACGAAGGTGCCGCGCCCGCTCGTTTGCATCTGACGCTGGCGCTCTTCCTTCCAGGTCCGCGCAAAGGCGGCGACACGACCATATGAGCCCTCATAGCCGAGGCTCATCAGATCGGCGTGCAACTGCTTGATCGTGCGCTTCTGCTTGCGCGGCCTGTTTGCTTCCGTCCTCAGCCAGGCAGACAGCCGCTCGGCATAGGCATCAAGCTTGCTCGGCCGCTCCGGCGCCTTGAAGCGGGGCTCGACCTCACCTGATCGCAGGTATTTGCGGATCGTATTCCGCGACAGTCCCGTGCGCCGTGCAATCTCCCGGATCGAATGTCCATCTCGCAGATGCCAGCGTCGGATAACGCTCAGTAACGCCATGTCTATCACTCCAAAGTCCCCTGCAATCAACCAGCAGGGGTGGGTTCAAACATGGGTCACTTCTCAATGGAAAAATCCCTCAATCCCGGGTCAGCTCTCAGCGGAAATCAACAAGCGGTCTTCACCAAGAACCGTTCGCAGCAGGACGGAGAAGCCGTTCGCTGCCTTTTTGGGCCGCTTCGATAGATGCATCAATCGTCCTCATCGTCATCGAGAATCTTCAGCATCTCACGCAGGCGCTCCTTGCTTCGTGGTTTCATGCGCTGATACTTCCGAAAGAACGCCGTATCGGCGGCGTCCTGCTGGGTTACCGCTTCCACCGCGAGCAAGTATTCAACTGTTGTATCCAAGGCTTTCGCTATTTGCTGAAGCTTTTCGGCAGACGGTCGGGCAACGTCCTTGTTCTCGATCTGCCATATGTAACTCTTGCTGGACTCGACCTTTTCGGCAAGCGCTTCAAGCGTGAGTCCTTTTGCCAGTCGAGCTTCCCGCACCCGTTCGCCTAAGGGGGTTGACATCATTCGCCTCCTTTGCGGGATAAAGTTCGCTATCACGTCACTTCCTATGCTTGACAGACGCCACACGCAACCCCATCTTTCGCCAAGTTCGCAATCGCGAACTTCGATTCCCTGTTTTGCGAGACGAGGAGCGTGCAATGACCAGAGGAAAGAATGTAAGTGGGACGCATCATATTGTCCCCAATTCTGGGGGCGGGTGGGATATCCGCCGCGGTGGTAGCAGCCGATCGAGTGGCCACTTCGACACTAAGCAGGATGCGGTCGATCGTGGACGCCAGATCAGCCGCAATGCCGATACCGAGCTGAAAATCCACAATCGGGATGGCCGGATCGGGCAATCGGACTCGCACGGCAACGATCCCCGCAACATCAAAGGCTGACCAAATGAACGCGCCCGTTCTCATGTCGAAGCAAGCCGAGGAACTGCTCGAAGATCTGGCGGAGTCCTTGCAGGTTCCACCTTCTCGATATGAGGCGGCAGAGCGTAGCTACAAGTCGGTAGGGGATTGGCTCCATCGTGAGGCCTCCAGCCTGAGGTTCGCCGCCCCCCAGGTCTACGTTCAAGGATCGTTTCGCCTCGGCACGGCAATCCGGCCTTTCGCCGAGGATGAGGATTACGACATCGATCTCGTGTGCGAGCTTTCGGTGTCAAAATCTCATCTCAGCCAAGTGCAGTTGAAAGCTGCGCTCGGCAAGGAAATTGTCGCTTACGCGGATGCTCATAAGATGCAGCGCCCGACGGAGGGGCAGCGATGCTGGACGTTGGCCTATGCCGATGGTGCCCAATTCCACCTCGATACCTTACCGGCCATCCCGGACGGCCCGCGTCAACGGCTTCTTCTTGAGAATCGTGGCTACTCGACCCAATGGTCCGAAACGGCGATCGCGATCACCGACCAAGACCATTATGCGTATCGTGAGATTGCGGATGATTGGCCGCACAGCAATCCCAAAGGTTTCTGCAACTGGTTTCGCTCGCGGATGGCCGTGATCTTCGAGGCGCGCCGCCGCGCGCTCGCTCTCGAGGCCCGTGCCAGTGTCGAGGATATTCCGGAATATAGAGTGCGCACGCCGCTCCAGAGTGCGATCCAGATCCTCAAGCATCATCGCGACCGAATGTTTGTTGGCAGGGGCGATGAAAAGCCCATTTCGATCATTCTGACGACGTTGTCGGCGCGTGCCTATCAGCAAGAACCCACGATCTCGGCTGCTCTCTTCAGCATTCTCCGGGGCATGGCGAATTTCATCGAGTATCGGAACGGCGTCGCCTGGATCGAAAACCCGACCGACCCGGCCGAGAATTTCGCTGATCGGTGGCAGAGCCATCCCGAACGCCGGGGGGCGTTCTATGAGTGGCTGAATCAGGCTCAAGCTGACTTCACCAACGCGGCGATCGCTGCCACGAGGGACGCAGCCATGGCCGCACTCGAGCCTCGCCTTGGCAGGCAATTGATGGAAGCGGCGAATGCCCGACGCGCTGGAGGGAATGCAAACGGGCTTCTCGGCCGTATCGTGGGAGGTGCCCGTGCTGTCGGACGGGTCCTGAATCCGTCGCACAAGCAAGCGGCCCCGTGGAATATCCTCGAACAGGGGTCCGTCGATATTGAGCGCGCGACGATGCAACGCAATGGCTTCCGGCCCGAGGAATTCGTCAGTGACGGAGGCCCTCTGCCAAAGCATTGCAGCTTGCGTTTCGAGGCGGAAACGAACGTGCCCAAGCCGTACAAAGTCTACTGGCAGGTGGTGAACACCGGGCGAGAGGCCGCGAATGCAAACGGGCTTCGCGGCGGTTTCGATGAGGGGATCGTGTCGGTTGGAAAGCTGACGCGGGACGAATCGACCAGCTATTCGGGCACCCACAGCATCGAGTGTTTCATCGTCAAAAACGGTCTTCTCGCGGCAAAGAGCGGCCAGTTCATCGTGAATATCCAGTGAGGCCGCGGGGGATGTCCGAACTTCTACGACACGCAATAAGAACTTTTATCGATTGGATCTTTCGACGCCGATCGCCAGCACTCCAAGTGATGCGCATCGGGCTCTCATGCCTGACTATAGCGCTAAGTGTTAGCTGGGCGCTCGATATTTCGATTCCTCTCCAGGGCGGCAGGCTCGCGTTCAACGTCAATACCGTTGAAGGAACGCCTGGTCTTGTGGTTGGTGGCGTGGCTCTCCTCGGCGGACTGCTTATCCTCATGGGGTTGATTTGGGAGATCGTTCGCTACCGCGCGGAACAGCGCCGACTATCTCGCAAGAAGGTCATTGTCGTCGAAGCACGCGGTCTCCGTGACGGCGTTGGCAAGGCGCTTGCCGACGCCGTGCCGAAGAATGTCGAAGGGCATCGCGATCCCGTGATTCTTGATCTGCGCCAAGGCGTGGTCGACGGCCAAATAGTGAGCCCACAAGCAGCCGTCGACAAACTCGTTTCCCTTCCCGTCGATCTGGCAAGGCGCGAAGCAGGTCTGGATCGCAGCGACCTGCAGCGCATCTATGGCGGTTTGGCGCCCGTGCCATTGACGTTTCTGACGGGGGTGCTGATCGATGACGAGGCCTCGACAATCATCTTCGATTGGGACCGCCATCAGCAAAAATGGCGTCCATTGGATGCGCCCGACGACCAAAAGCGTTTTGTCATTGATGGAATCGATAAGATCTCGGCTGGCGCTGAAGAAGTCGCTCTGCTTGTTTCCGTGTCGTATCAGGTTGATGCGGTCGGCATCGGGAAGAAGCTCGAAGGCATTGCACAGATGTCTTTGTCCTTGGACGGTGGTCTTCCGGACAGCCATTGGTCAGAAGACAAGCAGCGAGCGCTGGGTCAGCAGTTTCTCGAAACGGCGATCCGCTTAGGTAACCTGGGCATCCGTCGCATCCATCTTTTCCTGGCAGCCCAGAACAGCGTCGTTTTCCGATTCGGATGTCTGTACGACAAGCGCAACCTTCCCGAATTGATCGTGTATCAGTACCAAAGGGAAGCCAGCCCGCCTTACCCATGGGGTGTTCTCATGCCCATCAGCGGACGTCTCAAACCCGAGATCATCTGATATTGATCCCCATTGGCTTGGGAGATGATCGGCGCTCATTCATGAATGAGCGCGAGGTACGCGAGTCTGCTTTGTTAACCTCGATGTCCGTAACCGGCCAGTCTCCTTGCGGCCGCTCTTCCGTCCTTGAGGAAGCCAAACGAATGTGAAGTTTCGGGCGACGAGCGACTGAGATGCGATCGATGACGGGGGGCAGCATATCGCGAATTCTGCCGAAACTGGACTGATGGGGAATGGCCCCCGATAAGGCGATTCCTACAAGATCAGGGAAGCCACCATCGCATCGGGAACCAGGTGTCATGACGCGATTAGCAGTCCCGATGATCACTGCGCCATCCGTGGCGTAATCCGCTTCACACGGCGGCAACCCAGTTCGGCACCGCTTCGCTGGCCGGTCCATAGCGGGCTTCATCGAAGCTATGGGCGTTGGCCGAGGGTTCGAGGTTGATCTCGCAGGTGCGGATGCCAGCTCGGTTGGCATCCTCGACCAAGCCCGCGGCGGGATAGACGGCGCCAGACGTGCCGATGGCGACGAACAAATCGGAACCCAGAAGCGCAGCATTGATTGCTTTCAGGTGGAACGGCGTCTCACCGAACCAGACGACGTGCGGCCGCAGCGTTCCTGTGCGCTGGCAGGCGGGACAAGAATCCGTCACGTTGAGATCGTCGCGCCAGACGTTCACCGTCTTGCAGGCAGTGCAGCGCGCCTTCAGCAACTCACCGTGCATATGCACAATCTGCCGGGAGCCCGCGCGCTCGTGCAGGTCATCGATATTTTGGGTGCAGAGGAAGAGTTCGCCGCCCCTGTCCGCCAATCCAGCCTCCAGCCGAGCCAGCGCCTGATGGGCGGCGTTGGGCTCGGCCCGAAGCAGGGCTGCGCGCCGGGCATTGTAGAAGGCATGGACTTCCCGAGGGGTGCGGGCAAACGCGGCAGGCGTTGCCAGCTTCATCGGATCGTAGCGCGCCCACAGGCCGTCCCGGTCACGAAACGTGCCAAGCCCGCTTTCGGCGGAGACACCGGCGCCGGTGAGAACGAATATTCGTTTCGCGCGGTTGCTCATTTGACGCCCTTTCATTCTCTGCTCAGTCTGGAACTTACCGCGGCTGACGTCTGGTCCTACGCGCCTTCTCCCTCCTCTCCGATGATCTTGTTGCGCATGCGACGGAACTGCGCAGCATCGATGGCGCCGTCGTCGAGCAGGCGCTTGAGCCGTTCGAGGCGGCCAATGAGATCGGTGTTGTCCGGCGGTGGCGGCAACGGCGGCGGCAAGGCTTCGAGGCGAACCCGCTTCACGTCGTTGGCAACGATGTTCAAGCCCGATTCGCCGCCATGGCTGCCGCTGGGATCGTCAGTGAGGTGAACGGCCTTGAAGGCCCACACGAGGCAGCCGAGCCAGACGATAATCGTGCCGCCCAACACCACGTTGAGGATCAGGATCACCCAGCGGTTGGGGTGCTGGCGGTGGAAGGCGATGATCGTCGGCAGGAAATAAACCACCCCGAGGATCACCAGCACCAACAGGAAGCCGAGGACGGTGGCCACGACGTCGTCGTCCTGCGCGGCCGCTGGCGTGAGCACGGCGAGGCTGACCAGCAATGACAAGCCGACCGACGCAAGAGCCCGGGAAATCATCCGTAGATTACACCGTAGAAGATCACATACACCACGACCGAGCCGATCCATAGCCAGAGCGGAGTAAGCGGCAATCCGGCGATCGATTTGCGGCGCAGGAAATAACCGATCTGGGTGAGCAACAGGAACGGCACCAACGTTCGGTTCTCGCGATTGAGACCGGCAGCCTTAATTCGGTTCGCGTCCTTGTAGGCAAACAGAAATGATAGGGCGGCCGTCCAGAATGTCCCCCCTCTCTGGAACGCCCGGCTGTAAGGGCTGACGCCAACAGCGAGTGCGATAATCTCCATCGCCATGACAATCATAAGGACAAGAGCGAGCAGGTTCGCGTAGGTCGGCTTGTAGGCGACAGTGGCGCTTGCCGCACTGTAAGCCCCCGCTTGAACAGGCGGCGTATACCGAGCGGCGCCGAGCGGCGGCGGCGCGCCTGCACCGCCGGTTAGCGGCGGCGGCCCGCCTGCGGCGTGAAGTTCGGTTTGTGAGGCGGGCAGCCAGCGTGTACCGAACTTGGCCGTCCACACACGTGTGTCGTGTGCCAGCAGCCCGTTGCCGAGCATCACCCGCAGGTCGGCTTCCGACACCGGCCCGCGCTGGGCGCCGCTCTCTTCATAGTACCAGTCTGTCATGCTTATCCCCCTCACTCTGATGTTGAAAGCACCGGATCAATGGCCCGCATCGAGCCGATCCCCGGTGGTCCAGCCCAACGATCCCCGGTTAATATGGGATCACCGGTCCGTCGATTGTCAAGCCGCATGTCTGGCTTGTACGACCCATGGACGCCAAAACCATCCTCGGCCTCAATCTGCGGCGCCTGCGGGTCGAACGCGGCTACTCCCAGGAGCGGCTCGCCCTCGATGCGGGCATCGATCGCGCCTATGTCGGCCGCATCGAGCGCGGCTCCGAAAACGTCACCATCGCGCGGCTGGAAGCGCTTGCCGCCATCCTGCAGGTGCCGGTCGCGGCCCTGTTTGCGGAGCCTGCCGATCACAAGCCGCCTGCGCTGCGGCCGGGCCGCAAGCCGAAGGCGCGCTAGCTGAACGGACTCGGCTGCCCTGCCTGTCGCGTCCGTGCTGATCATTCTTGCCTCTTTGCGTGACGTTGCTGTTGGTTGACGTGGATTACATACTATAGTTGATAAACTCAACGCCCAAATTCCCGAATGGTCGGCGCATGAACATGCGCAAGCTCGTCGGGCGGAATTTTGCGCGCCTGCGCGCGGCAAGCGGCCTCACCCAGGAGGCCGTGGCCGAACGGGCGAATCTGAGCCAGCAATATATCAGCGGGCTGGAGCGCGGCACCCGCAACCCGACCGTGGAGACGCTGGCCGACATTGCGCGCGCCCTTGGCGTCAGCCATGTCGAACTGGTCATGCCGACCGACCCGAACGAAAGCCCGGACGAATAGGCGCCGCAGGCTCCAGCATCGCTTGCAGGATCGCCATGACATGTTCGCTTGATGGCTCGTCGCCGTCGAAGAGGGCAAGCAGGTAGCGGGCCTTGGCGTGGCGTTCGGCGTCGGTGCTGGCCGGACGGGCGCACAGGCGCATCAGCAGATGGCGCTCGCGGTCGCTGGCCATGTCCAGCCGCCGCCATTCCTTCGATGTCGGTTCGCGGCCGAGGACGACCGCGTCGGTCTCCTGCGAGAGGCGGCGCAGATCCGCATAGGCGACACAGTGATCGCAGATCGAGTCGATTAGGGCCTGCGAGACGTTCTCGGCGGCGCCGATATGGACGGCTTCCTCGGCGATGGGTTCAGCAGCGGAAATCGTCGCCCGGGCCTCGACCGGCGTCTCCCTCGGTATTCTGCCAGCAGCGAGCGGCGCCAGCACAACGTTCGGCAGGGTGGCAAGCACGCTGCGACGCGTGGGGGCGGCAGGAAGACCGGCCATGCTCAATACTCCTCGGCCAGCATGATGGTGAGCACGCGGCGGGTGACGGCGGGATCGGCCGGGTCGGCCGAGGCAAAGCTCAGGCTCGGATCGTAACAGTCGATCTTCCACAGGATGCTGTCATGGCCGACCTCGACCATGGCGCAGTCATGCTCGCCATGCGGATCGTTGTCTGGGGTGAAGGCATCGAAGCGGGCGACGGCCGCGACGATGGCGGCGATCACGGCCTGCTGGCGGGTCGCCACGCCTGCGGTGAGCACAATGCGGCCGCCGGAACCGGTGCGGCGCAGACGGTCGTTGAGCTGGCGAATGCGCTCGGTCGATCCGCTGGGGGCGGTGGTGGTGACCATGCCTGAACACTCCAAAACGATTGCGGGGTTGGGAATGCGTAGCAGCAAGAAGCGGGGGGCCCGGGCTCAGCTCTGCCCGTGCCCGAAGCAGCAGCCGGTCAATGGGACGCGGCGACATAGGCGGGGTGCAGCCGGGCGATGTGCTCGGCCCGCCGCACGATCCGGCCGAGTTCGGGCCAATCGCGCCATGTCAGCGTGAACAACTCGCCCCGCAGTTCCACCACGCGGGCCTCATACCAGCCCTCGGCCTCGCCCTCTTCCTTGGCCAGCACGAGGTCGCCCGCCGTGATCACCGCCCAGCCGCTTTGCCGGGCCGGGTCGGCCGGGCTTGCGGCGGTGGTCGTGCCGACAGGGTTGGCCGGTTCAGGCTTGGTTTGGGCGGCGCTGCCGCTGTTCGACTCAGCCGGGCCGCCCTGTGCGCTGGCGGCGGTTTCGGCTGGCGGGGCAGCCCCTGCGCCCCGATCGCGCCCAGCGGGCTTGTGCGGGGCGGTGGCGGGCGTTGCGTGAACCCCGGCGGCCTTGGCGGCCCTTGCACCAGCCTCGGCACCCTCGGCGGCAGCCCCAGCCCCGGCGGGCAACTGTGCCACAAGCTCGCTGTACAGCCCGCCCTTGACGAAGGGCACGAAAGCCCGCCCGCTGGCGAACACCCGCCCGGCGGGTAGTTGTGCAGCCAGCCGCCGCAGCGCCTCGCTGGTCGCCGCGACCGCGACCATGCCCATCATCGCCGCCGCCTTGCGGGCCAGCGCCACATCTTCGTCGCCAAACCACGAGGCATGCGGCCGACCGTTGGCGTCGAGGCCGAACACGATCAGACACGCGGCGGGCAGTTTTGCCACTAGCTTGGAAATCGGCTTGGAGATTGTCTGGCTGGCTGGCGTGGCCAGCGGCTTGCCGGGCGGCAGTGCCGAAGGCGTCACGGCGGCAGCGACGGAAGGGCTCATGATTTGCTTCCCCATAAAAGAAGAGGGAGCCAAATCGGCTCCCTCAGGTTGATCGTTCGGATGCTGGCGGCGTCTATCCGGCATGGCCCTGCCCACTGACGAAAATGGCTGAAAACCGGCTCATGCGACCTCGCCCGTTGCGCGCTGCCGATCGGCAGCAAACAGGGCAAGTATATAGGAATAAATACCTCTTGTCAAGGTGGCGGGCTTTTGCCCGGCAACTTCCGCCTGCAAAGACATCAAGCCGCCCATGCCCCGCGCCCGGCCGGGCAGGCCCGGTTTGCGGGTGTTTTAGCGCCTCGCAAGATGGTCCCACGGGGGTGATGATCATCGACGGCGAGATGAACCGGCACCGACCCCGCGCCTTGGCCCTTGGTGGGAAGGTTCAAGACCTCGACGTGGCGGCGCTTGAGCGCAACATCTCGATCTGCACACGGCAGGGCCAAGGAGCAAATGCCCGGTTCCCTGACGCGACCGATCTTGATGACCATCGGCGCAACATGCAATGCATCGACAGGCTCAGGCCCGATGCCGTGATTGTCCTGGATAGTCCGACCGGGCCGAACAGTGACGAGATCGTCGGTGCGAACGGCTTACGCCGCGTCCAGTGTCGGGATGGCCGAAACATCGACCTCGCGTTCGGCATGCCATGCGTCATAGGCAGCCTGCATGCGGAGCCACACACCAGGACCATCACCGAACAGCTTGCCCAGTTTGGCCGCAATGGTAGGAGAAACCGGCTTCTTCTCGCGCAGGATGTCGTAGAGCTGCTGGCGCGAAATGCCGAGCAGTCCCGCAATTTCCACCTTGGTCTTTCCAGTTGCCGGGATGATATCCTCAAGCAGCGCGCCGGGGTGGGACGGGCAGCGCGCGATCGGACGCTTCGGCCTGTGCTCGCTCATATAAGGACCTTCTCCAGTCGCCGCCTCTAGTGATATTGCTCGAAATCGACACGGGCGGCGTCTGTGCCATCGAACTCGAATGTGGTGCACCACGGACCGTTGACGTGAACGGTGTAGCGCGTCGGGTTGAAGCCGCTCAAAGCGTGAAAGTCGAAACCGGGAAGGTTCATGTCTTCCGGACGCTCGGCGGCTTCCAGGCGGTCGAGCCGGACGAGAATGCGCTTGTGAATTTTGGCGTCGATCTTAGCAGATTTCCCGGTTGCGAAGAGGTCTGCCAGCGCCTTGTTCTTGAACGACTTGATCATCGCTCATGTAAGCGAATTGCTGACACCAAGTCAAGCTAAATGTAAGTCAATAACTGACGGGAAGCGCGGAAGCTCGGCGCCGTTGGCTGCGCTGAAAGCACGTCAGGTAGGGCAAGCACCGGTCGCGCGGCGTCCCCAAATTCGGGGCCCCCTCCCGCATGTCCAGACCATAGGAGCTGTCGGCACTTTGGCAAAGCCCCGTTTCGGGCCTTGCTTTGGCTTCGCCGGGACTGTTGCCGGATCATTGTCGGGGCGGCTTGGCAGCGCCGTGCAAAGCGATCCGGCAGCATAGGCCTGCCGCCGGACAGCAGGTGCTGCGGCAGGGCTGGCGATCGTCGATGCGGTTGCCATTGCAGATGTCGAACTCGCCTTGGGCGCAGAAGCGCCAAAGCGCATGCTGGACGAAACGCGGAAAGCAGGCCGGGAAGCCCGGATTGAACCGCCGCGCGTCGATCCTGTCCGCCAACGCCGCGACGATGTCGGCGCAGCCGCCCGCTCCGTAACAGCCGGGGCCATAGGGATGGTTGGCCTTCAGCCGCTGCAGGATGCCGGTGCGGTGCAAGAAATTGTGCACCAGCGTGTCGATGACGATCATGCCGATGCCGGTGGTCAGCCAGCGCTCCCGGCCGTTGGCGGTTCCGATCAGCAATGTCGACAGCGCCATCGCCAGCACCTTGTCCGAGACGCCGTGAATATTGCGCATCGGCTCCAGGACGGCTTGGCGCATGACCGCGGCTCGATGCTGAGGATCCGCGAGCCGGTGGTCTGCCTGTTCCAGCCGCGCATCGATCCAGCCGACGATGTCGCCGTCGCAGACGTCGCGGATGAACAGCAACAGGCTGTAGGCGCCTTGGCTCAGCCGTCCGTTGCGCAAGGGCTGCCGTGGCAGCGGACAGGCCTCCAGCAGGGCAGGTTCGGCGCATGTGCGGGCCGTCTTGCGATAGCCGCAACCGTCGAAATGCCAATAGCTCTTCAGCCTCGGACAGGCGGGACGACCCCGAATAGGCAGTGTGTCGGAAATCCCAGCCCAGCCGACGGGGGCGTTGGTGTGGACAAAAGCTTCCGCCGCGGCATCGGAAATGCCCTGATGCTGCATGGCGTGCAGCAGCCAGTCATAGATGGCGGCGGAATCCCGATCCAGCACCGCCGCCGCTACGCCCTCGGCCGCCAGCCGCGTCCGCATCTCCAAGAGGAAGCCGCGATCGCCCAGCACCAGTGCCGGTTCGATCACCGCCAGCGCCCAGTCCAGCCCCTCCTCGTCCACCGCCGCCATCGCCCGCAACGTGCAAATCGCACCGGTAAGCGGCATACCAGGGCCGAAATAGGCAGCGTCAAGTGCTCTCCCGACTGGCCGGATCTCGCACGCTTTCCTGTCGAATTCTCAGAACTCCGCTGATGTGCCGCTATGGATTTTGCAACACAATGGTGATACACACCGACGTGCTAACGGTAGCAAAGCCCACTGTTTTCATTGTCTTTTCTGCGCTATCTGCCCAGTCCTCTTCTGGGCACCATTCCCATCCCGACTACCAACGGGATCAAGAAGTTAAGCCTTTCCAAAGCGTTGCGCTCACCACACTGTGTTACAAAGGGTGTGTCACAATGCTTTTTCGGCTGGTGCGCCGTCATCATGGATCTGGTCTGCCCCCTGAAAAGTGGTCCTCTTTGAAGTAGGCTATTGAGCCTGAGAGAGGACGTTGGAATGCCCCAGAAGAAGCACAAGCCCGAAGAGATCGTCGCAAAGCTACGCCAGGTCGATATTCTGTTGTCACAAGGCCGCTCGGTCGGAGAAGCGGTTCGTACAATCGGCGTGACGCAGTTTACGTATTACCGCTGGCGCAAGGAGTTTGGTGGCCTGAAGGGCGACCAGGTGAAGCGCCTGAAAGAGCTCGAGAAAGAGAACGACCGGCTGCGCAAGGCGGTGTCGGATCTGACGCTGGAAAAGCTGATCCTGAAAGAGGCTGCAGCGGGAAACTTCTGAGCCCCGCCCGCCGTCGGCGCTGTGTCGATCATGTCGTGGCGAAGCTGTCCGTCTCGGAACGCTTTGCCTGCAAGGTTCTCGGCCAGCACCGTTCGACCCATCGCAAAAAGCCACATGGCCGGCCTGATGAAGAGGCGTTGATCGCCGACATCGTCCGACTGGCCTCGCGCTACGGCCGCTATGGCTATCGCCGGATCACGGCGATGCTGCGGTCCGAGGGCTGGACGGTGAATGCCAAACGCGTCGAGCGCATCTGGCGACGGGAGGGGCTGAAGGTTCCCCAGAAACAACCGAAGAAAGGCAGGCTCTGGCTGACTGACGGATCGTGCATCCGGCTTCGGCCCGAGCACCCAAATCATGTCTGGTCCTATGACTTCGTCGAGGGCCGGATCCACAATGGCAGGAAGTTCCGCATGCTCAATATCATCGACGAGTTCACCCGGGAGTGCCTGGCGATCCGCATCGATCGCAAGCTCAACTCGACCGACGTCATCGACGCCCTGTCGGACCTGTTCATCCTGCGGGGTGTGCCCGGCTATGTTCGTTCTGACAACGGCCCGGAGTTCATTGCCAAGGCGGTGCGAGAGTGGATCGTGGCCGTCGGCGCAAAGACCGCGTTCATCGAGCCGGGTAGCCCATGGGAGAACGGCTATTGCGAGAGCTTCAACTCGAAGCTGCGTGACGAACTGCTCAACGGGGAGATATTCTACAGCCTCGCTGAGGCAAAGGTCATCATCGAGGCATGGAGACGCTACTACAACACTGAGCGGCCGCACTCATCGCTTGGATATAGACCCCCGGCACCGGAGGCTATTATCTGGCCTGCGCCGCCGCGCGGATCGGCACCACCATCTGCCCAGGCAATAGCCGAAAAGCCGATCATGCACTAAGACTGAAACCGGACCACCTTATGGGGTCAGGCCAGATCGTGCCGGTGACACACCACCGCCAATCTCGGCATCCCAAAAGTATCACACCGATCTTCCTGTCATCGCAGGCGCCGGAACAGCCTGGGCTCCATTGCGAAAATCCGTGGGCGTGATGCCATATCTGCGGCGAAACGTGCGGTTGAAGTAAGACAGGTCGTTGAAGCCGCAGGCATGCGCGACCGATGCGATGGTAAAGATCGTCCGCACCGGGTTGCGCAGCAATTGCCGCGACCGCTCCAGCCGCAGGAACAGGACGAAATCGGAAAAGGTCGTCTGTTCCTCCTGGAACAGCTTGCGGACATAGCGCGCCGAGATGCCGTGGCGCATGGCGATCAGGTCGATGGAAAGGGCCGGTTCGCAAAGATGCCTACCGATATCGGCCTTGATGGCCCGCAGCCGCGCCGCGCGCACGCCTCCGCGCTCGCCGCCGGGCGGACCGCGATCCGGTTCGAATCCGACCATCGCCGCCATCAGGTCGCGGATATGGCCGGCGGCGAGCCGGCCGAGTTCGTCCGAGAACGGCTGCGGCCGAGCCTGCAGCAGCCGTACATAGCCGAGGAGCAGGTCGAGCACATCGCTTTGCCGGCTCACCACGGTCATAGAAAAGTCCCGGCCACCCGCGAGCAGCGGCACCAGATCGTCGGTCGGGACCGATATATTGGTGAACTTCGCCCTGTCGCCGGACCGGATGACGCTGCGCTCGCCGCCCCTCAGGAAGATGGCGTCGCCGGCGTCGAGCACATGCTCGCGGCCGTTCTGGGCGACATGGAGCGGTACGTCGGCGGTGACGACGAAGACCATGTCCGCTTCGTCGCCGGCGATGAGCTTTTGCGTGCGCGATACCCTGACAGGAGTGGCCGTCACCGAGGCGAGGGCAGCGCCCGGCAGCACGCGCAGTTCGCCTTCGGCGTGAAAGGAGGTGTCCTTCACCGGCTCGATATCGAGCCGCACCATGGTCTGCCCGAACACCTCGCGCCAGACCGGGAGTCGATCACGCGCAGGCAGCGCACTCGTCGAAAGGAACAGCGGCGAGGATGGCGCCGGGGCCGGTTCGTCCAGGTTCTCCATGCACGCTTTCCCCCTTTTGCGACGATGCAACAGCGCCGCCCGAACGTCAATTTTGTTCCGTTTCGTCCGCATCCGGTTCCCTCCGGTCCATGACGAGGGGTTGCGGGGGCGGCATTATGGGAATCGATTAGGGGCGTGGAGGGACAAGATCCGAATGAGCATGCCGGGAGGCGCCGCCGCCAGCGCTGATGATGAAGCTTCGACCAGCCTGCCGCCTCGCCCGGGAAAGGCCGGCCGGGTGCTGCTGTTCTTTCTCTATTTCTTCGGTGTCGCCTTTGCGGTCCCGATGATCGTCGTGGCGGCGGTCCAGGCGAAATATGGATTGATCGACGGGCCGCCCTCGTTTCCGGCCGATACGTTCGGCGAGACGGTCAAGAAAGTCGCCTTCTACGGCATCTTCGTCTGGGCCGGCTTGCAGTTCTTCATCTTCGGGCGGGTCGCCTCGTGGGCCGCCCAGGTGCCGGCCATTCCCGGTGTCGAGCCTGTGGCGGCCGAGGCTCTGATGCAGCGACTGCTTTCCATCAACGAACAGGACGTTCCCTATACGATAAAGCACGGCAACCGCCCAAACGAGATCGTCGTCGACTGGCGCTATGCCGACGCCAAATGGCTCGACCTGATGCGCATCCACGGCATGAAAAAAGGCTACCGGCTGGTGCTTCGCTTCGACGAAGGCGCGCGCACCGTCCGGGCGCAGGACAGATATGCCTCGTTCGACTGGTCGGCGGGGCGCGGCCCGGATTTGCTCAGCCTCAACTGGAACATGTCGCTGGGCATCACCTTCTACGAATACCGGCACGAGCGGATCTTCGGCCTGCAATTCAGGGACGGCAAGCCGACCTTCGACCTCAGCTATGCCTACACGTTCGACCTCAACGAACTGAAGCAGCCGATGATCGAAATCATCCGCCATTCAGGCTGGAACTTCCGGCCGGTCATCACCTTCTTCCGCCCGGTCGGCGGATAGGAACAGGAGCCGATATGCAACACGTTTACCGGACCTTGCTTGCAGCAGCCATGATCGCGCTTTTGCCGGTCGCGCTGCTGTCGGCGACCGCGCAGGAGGAAGAACAGCCGCGCTGGTTCGGCAGCGACGACGGCCGTTCGACGATGCTTCTCTACGGCGTGCCGGACAGCGACTATGTGATGCTTCATTTCTCCTGCGCCATCGGCAAGCCCGTTGTGAACGTCCATGTGCAGGACGAGGAAAGCAGCGCTGAGGAGGGAGCGGCCATGCACGTGCGCCTGTCGGCGGGCGGGCGACAGGTCGCGTTTTCGGGAAAAGCCATCTCCAACGAAGATTCCGGCGGAAAGGACGTCAAGGGCGAGTTGCCGCTCAACGATACGCTGCGGGCCATCCTGGCCGCGAAGGGCACACTGGAGATCGTCGTCGACGGGCACACGCAGCGCTACGACATGGACGGCGCGGCCGAGCCGGCGGTGGTGATGCTTGCCGCCTGCGACGCGCCAATGCCGGCCGGCGACCTCGACGTGATGGTGACGAACAAGGCGAGGCGGCCCTTACAGAGCTTCGCCTGGTCGGAGGCCGGCGTGAATTCCTTCGACAGTGACGCCTTCGGCTATGACCCGCTGGAATCGGGCGCAAGCCGGACATTCACCATTTCCGGCGGCCGCGAAGCCTGCACCTTCGACGTGTCGGTGAGCTTCGCCGAAGAGGACGACGAGGAATGCTGCAGCGATCTGACGCCGGCCGGCACACAGAATCTGTGCGAAAACAGCACGTTCGTCGTCCATGACTAGGTTTTTGAAGATCAGGCTCGCCTGCCTCCTGAGTCACCGATCTCGGCCACGGCAGGATCGAACTCAAAATGCGCAAGCGTGCTGCAGGGTCGCCTGCCGTCTGGTCCATCCGCAACCCTGCGGCGGCGAATTCCCGGCGGAGCAGGACGAACGCGCACCTCAGAGTTTTGCCTTGCGCGCCGGCCCGAGTCGGAGGTGAGCCAATGAGGCACGTCGGATTTGCAGCGGTCTGCGGCGGGGCCATCCTTCCGGCACTGTCTGCGCCGGCCGTTGCCCAAGACGAGGGCCGCGGCATCGGCTATGCCGCCACCGGCCCGGTTTTCGAGCTGCCGGGAGCCATGAGCGTCGAGCGGCAGGACGTCCATATCTCAATCTATTCTGTCCGGCTGACCTACGTCTTCAAATCTTTCAGACACCAGAGCGTGCTTTTCAGCTTCGCCATGCCCGAGGTGCCGGTGGATGCCAGCCCCGACATCGCGGCGCTCGACGAAAACTCCGAGGCTGCGGGACTTGCCGCCGACGCGCAGCCGGCCAACTACCTGCGCCTCTCGGTGCGCGTGAACGGGCAGAAGCTGGCGCTTACCGGCCATGGCCGGGCGCTGAGCGAGGGGAAGGACGTGACCCGGCAATTGCTCGATACCGGCGTGCCCTTGCTCTCCGGACCCGACGGTAATCCGACATGGCGGCACCTGCCGCCGGAAAAGCAGACAAAGCTCGAAGCGAGCGGCCTGATCGACGGTGGCTCGGCGCTATGGACCTATCAGGCCGATTTCGAGTGGGGCCTGTCTTTTGAGCCAGGTGAAACACGCGTCGAGGTCAGCTATTCTCCGTTTTTCGACTACTGGAGCGACATCAATCTCGACGATTTCCCCGAAATCGAGCCCCGCGGTTCGGCAACGCAAGCCTATTGCATCGACGGCGCCATACGCCGCGCATTCCTTTCCGGCAAGCATCCGTACGAGATGTACACCGTCACCCATCTGGCGCCGTCGGGTGGTTGGCGCGGACCGGTCGGGCGGTACCGGCTCGTGGTCGACAAGGAACATCCCACCGACCTGGTCGCATTCTGCCCGCTCGAAGCAAGGAAGACCTTGCCGACGCGCTTCGAGTGGACGGCCACGAACTACACCCCAGGTAGTCAGACCGGCGTGTTGTTCTTCATGGACCCGGACGCCGCAGCCGCCGGCGGACAGGAATGATCATGGAGCGATCGATCCGGCATCTGCTCTCCGCGCCAGCCCTGCAGCCCGCAGCACCAGCGCTTGGCTGCCAAGTCCGACTATCCGGTCATCGGCCTCGCCACGGTGTGGAGGGCTGCTCGGGCGCCCGCCGACTGTCTTGCGGAAGGAAAACGGCATGAAAACAAAAATTGACGTCGCAGCCCTCGTTCTTCTCGGCTTCCTGCTGGCCGACCCGGCGCGGGCGCAGATTGCAGACGGCGAGCAGGAATTTCAGGCGATGGCGGCGGCGCTGAAAGCCAATGATGCCGAGCGACGATCAGCGATCGAGACCTGTATCGGCCAGGGCATCGGCTCCAATCTGGCTGGCCTGGCCGAATTCATGGGCGTGCCGGAGGAAAGAGCGACCGAGGCGTGGTGCACGCGCATGACCAACGGAATTGCAAACGGCAGGCTGACCCTGGCTGACGTCAACGCACTGAACGAAGGCACGATCACGCCCGGCGCGCAGGAAGTTCTGACGACTGCGTCAGAAGGTAGATAGAAGCCGGGCAGGAACCCCGAACGCGCCGGACATCGATTCCGATTGCGGGGGACTGATTGGCCGCCTTGAACATGAATGGCTTTCGACGGAAAATGCCGGCCGCCTTGGCACATCGATGCCGTCGAAGAGCGTCAACCCATCCGAGCCCGCGCGCGCGGGTTCGCGCCACGGCGGCATGGCAACCTCATGGAAGCTCCGACAGCGGCAGGCCCGCTCGGCTTCCCGCCATGGAGATGTGCTTGCGCATGTAGTAGCTGGCGCCCTCGGGATCGCGGATGGCGATCGCCTCGAGAATGCTTTCGTGTTCCTGCACCGCATGCATGAGGTTGCCCCGACGCTCGGTGGGCAAGCGCTGGCTCTCCAGCAATATGCTGGAGAAGGTCTGGTGCATGTCGACCAGCAGCTTGTTGCGGCAGATGCGCATGATGAGGTGGTGGAAGTCGAAGTCCGCCTGTGCGTAGAGGGAGATATCGCCGGCCAGGGCGGCCCGGCGAAATGTCTGCACGCATTCCCTCAGTTCCGCCAGCTCGGGATCGGTATGGCCTATGGCGGCGAGCTGGGCCGCGTAGCTCTCCACGACATGGCGGAACTGGTAGACCTCCCTCAGCGAGTAGCGCGCGGCGAAGCGCCACGAAGGGGTTGCGGGCTTTTCCCCCGGGTCGGCGCAGACAAAGCCCCGCCCGCTCGGCTTGGCCGTGATCTCTCCTATCGTGGCCAGGATGGAAAGGGCCTCGCGCAGCGTGGCGCGGCTGACACTCAGGTCGCGGGCGAGATTGCGCTGCGGCGGCAAGCTTTCGCCGGGCTTGAGGTACCCGGTGCGGATCATCGTCTGAATCGCGTCCACGGTCGCCTGGGCGACGCTGACGGCCGGCCCGCGCCGCCGCTCCGGCACAAAACCTGCGGCTTGTAAGTCCTGCGCCGTAACGGGCTTCATCATGAAGTTCCACGCATGCCAGATTCAGACCATGACATCCCCGCCATTCGGGTTCATGGTCGCGCCTATGTAGTACGAGCCTTCCTCGGACGCCAGCAGCACGGCAGTGGGGGCGATCTCTTCCACGCTGCCGGCACGCCCGATCGGCAACTCGGACAGCTTGCGCGCCTTCCAGTCCTGCGGCAGGGCCTGGAACAGGGCAGTGTCGATGGGGCCGGGACATATGGCGTTGACCGTCACGCCGTCACGCGCGACCTCGTAGGCCAGGGATCGGGTGAAGCCGATCACGCCGGCCTTTGCCGCGGCGTAGTGGGCCATTTCGGGCGCTCCCTTGTGGCCGAGCTGCGAGGCGATGTTGATGATGCGCCCGAACTTGCGACCGATCATCGGCTTCAGCACCGCGCGCGTGCACAGGAACACGCTGCGCAGATTCACGGCCATCATCTGATCCCACATCTCTGTGCTCATGTCGGCGACCACCGAAGTGGTGTCTATCCCGGCATTGTTGACGAGGATGTCGATCTTGCCGAGTTCCGCCTGGGCCTTGGCGACGGCCGCCTCCACCTGTTTCTCGTCGCTCACGTCGGCGGCAAGCGCGCAGGTCCTGACGCCGAATTGCTTCAGGGCGGCGGCGCTTTTCTCGGCCGCGGCGGGCTTGAGGTCGAGGACGGCGACGTCGGCCCCCTCCCGCGCGAAGGCGGTGGCGATCGCCGCACCTATGCCGCCGGCCGCGCCGGTGACCAGGGCCGTCTTTCCTGCAAGGCGTCCAGTCATGTCGAAGTTCCCTTTCCTGCAAGCTGATGTTGGATGGAATGATCGGGCGGCACGGCACCGCCTGGCACGGCACGGCCGAGAATGCGCTCGGCTTCGCGCATGAAGGTGTTGAAGGTGTCGGACGCCGGAACTGTCGCGGCGACGTCGGCATGCCGGAAGCAATGGACGGCATGCCGCTTGCCCACTATTTCCTGCGGCGGCATCTCATGGCGGCAGCGATCCACCACGAAGGGGCAGCGCGATGCCAGGAAGCAGCCCTTGGGCAGATTTATGGGGCTCGGGATTTCGCCTTTCAGACTGACGCTGCTTTCCATCTTCAGATGCGGATGCGGCAGCATCACCGAAGACAGCAGGCCACTGGAATAGGGATGCTGCGGACGGTTGAACACGGTTTCGGCGTCGCCCTGCTCCACGATCATGCCAAGATACATGACGGCGACGCGATGGCTGATGAAACGCACGGTCGAAAGGTCGTGCGAGATGAACAGATAGGCGGTGTTGCGTTCAGCCTGGATACGCCTGAGCAGGTCGATGATCTCGGCTCTCGCCGTCGGATCGAGCGCCGAGGTCGGCTCGTCGAGCACGACCAGTTCGGGCTCGGTGACCATGGCGCGGGCGATACCGACGCGCTGCTGCTGGCCGGACGAAAGCTCGGACGGATAGGCGTTCAGCAATTCCGGGTCCAGCCTGACCAGGGCAAGGGCGTCGGCGGTCTTCCTCCGGCGTGTTTCCCGGTCGAGCTTCAGCGGCAGCAGGGGCTCGCTGATGGTCTCGCCGATCTTCATGCGCGGGTCCAGGGACTCGTTGGGCTCCTGGAACACGAACTGGATCTTGCCGGCCAGTTGCCTGCGATGCTGCCTGCGCAGCGCAAGGTCCGTGTCGCGGAACCGTATGCTGCCGCCGCTCGGCTCCAGCAGGCCCACGATGCAGCGGCCGACGGTGGTCTTGCCGGACCCGCTTTCGCCGACCAGGCCGAGCGTCTCGCCGGGCTCTATCGACAGGCTCACGCCGTTGATCGCCTGGACGACCATCTTCGAGCCGGCGATGGGGAAGCGCTTGTAGAGATTGTCGATGGTGAGGATCGCGCTCATGCAGGCCTCACCGGAAAATGGCAGCGTGCGAAATGCCCGGGTGCGATTTCCGCGAAGGCGGGCCGTTCGGCCCGGCAGACCGGCTGGGCAATGGGGCAGCGCTGCGCATACTGGCATCCGGCGCGCGTCTGCCGCCGCACTCCCGTATCGGGGACGCTCCAGCTCTCCCGCAGCTTCGGACTATGGGAGAAAGCGGCAAGGAGCATCAGGGTGTAAGGATGGGCCGGCCTCAGGAAAAGATCCTCGCGGGAGGCCATCTCCATGATCTCGCCCGAATAGAGCACGGCTGTGCGGCTGCAGAAATGCGCCGTTATGCCGACGTCGCGCGTAATGAAGAGCATCGCGCTTCCCTGGTCCGCGGCCAGCTTGGCGAGCAGATCGAGGATTTGCGCCTGTACGGTGACGTCGAGCCCGCTGGTGGCGTCGTCCGAGATCACGAAGGCCGGGTTGCAGATGAGCGCCATGGCGATGACGACACGTTGAGCCATGCCGCCCGACAGCTCGTGCGGGTAGGCGTTCAGGCGCCGCTCCGGGTCCGGGATCTGGACGTCGCGCAGGATCTGCAGCGCCATTTTCTGCGCTTCCTGCGAACCGACATTGAGGTGGATTCTGGCCATGGAGGCGATCTGGCGCCCAACCGTTAGGAGAGGATTCAGCTCGGCGCGCGGGTTGGGAACCACGACGGAAAGCCTGCGGCCGCGCAGCCCCCTCAACTCCGGTTCCGAAAGCTTCAGGATTTGCCTGCCTTCGAAGAGCACCTCGCCGGCGCTGATGCGGCCGGGTGGCGGCGGCAGGCCAAGGATGGAGCGCGCCATGGTCGTCTTGCCGGCCCCGCTTTCGCCGACGAGGCCGACGATCTCGCCCGGTTGCACCGCAAGGTCGATACCTTTGAGCACCTCCTTGGGCTCGCCGTTGCTCGAAGGGAAGGTCACGCGCAGGTTCCTGACCTCGATGAGCGGCTCTGCGGTCCGGACCGATCCGGTCTGCGGGGGCAAGACGACGGTTGTCATGGTCGATGGAGCCTTCGCATCAGTTCGTGATCCGCGGATCGAGGAGGAAATAGATCAGGTCCACCACAATGTAGACGACAAGGGAGAAGACCGCCGAGAACAGCACGAAACCGAGCACCGGATAGATGTCGGAGTTCAGCACGCCCTGCACGGCGTATTGACCTGCACCGCCCCATGAAAAGACGATCTCGACCAGCACGGCGCCGCCGATGAGGAAACCGTAGAGGACGGAGATGATCGTCACGATCGAAGGCAGGGCGTTGCGCAATGCGTGCCGCACCACCAGCCTCTGGGGCACGCCGCACAGAACCTCGTAGCGGCTGAAATCCGCTTCGAGCATCTTTTCCATGGTGGACTGCGTCATCTTGAGGATCGGGCCGGCGTTCAGCAGGCCGAGGGTGAGAACCGGCAGCACGAGATGCGCGCAGGCCGACTTGAACGCCTCGAAATCGCCGGCCAACAAGGAATCGATGGTCAGCGCGCCGGTCACCGGCATCGGCGGAAGCACGATCATGTCGATGCGGCCGAGCGGCGCCGGCGCCCAGCCGAGAACGGTGTAGAAGATGAAGATCAGCACCAGCGCGAACCAGAAATCGGGCAGCGCGCCCGCGCTGATGCCGTAGAAGTCGGTGACCCGCGCCACCCAGCCGCTCGGATTTCGCGCCGCGTAGACGCCGAGGGTGACGCCGATCAGGATGGCGAGGACGAGCGAGTAGGTCACCAGTTCGAGCGTGGCCGGGAACCGTTGCACGAGATCTTCGAGCACCGGCCGCGTCGTCTGCCAGGAGGTGCCAAGGTCGCCGTGCAGGAGGTCGCGGACATAGATCAGGAACTGCGTGTAAAGGGGCTGGTCGAGGCCAAGCTGCTGTTGCAGCGCGGCGATGGCCGACGGAGTGGCGGTGGGGCCGAGCATCAGCACGGCCGGATCGCCCGGTATGCTCTTCACGAGCAGGAAGCTGACAAGGACGATGCCGAGAAGCTGCGGCACCACGAAGACGAGGCGCTTGCCCAGATAGAACAGTACCGACATCAGACCGCCTCCCGGCGCGCGCGCCGGCTCTCGCTGCGTTCCCGTGCCTCTGCCAGGAGCTGGCGACGTTTGGCGGGGTCGGCCAGCACCTCGATCGACGAGCCGACCAGGGAAAAGCCGAATACGGTGATGGCCAGCATGGCACCTGGAAACATGGAAGGCCACCATTGCCCGGTGACGACATTCTGAAAGCCCATGGCGATCATGCTGCCCCACTCGGGCGTCGGCGCCCGCACGCCCGCGCCGACGAAGGAGAGCGCTGCGGTGAGCAATATGCCCCAGCCGACATTGACGGAGAGCTGGGCGAGCACCGGTGCCATGGCATTGGGCACCACATGGCGGACAATGGTGCGCAGGTCGGACAGGCCGTTGACCTGGGAAGCCTCGACATAGCGCATCGACCGTATGCTGAGCACCTGGGAGCGCATCAGCCGCAGATAGATCGGCGCGTTGACGAAGGCGATCGCCAGTACGACCGTCTGTATGCTCTGGCCGAGGCTGGCCACGAGCGCGATGGCGAAGACGAACACCGGGAAAGCCTGCAGCACGTCGGCGGCGCGCATGACCGCGAACGACAACCACACGCGAATGCCGCGACCGGTGCTGTAGAAGCCGACCAGCGCGCCGATCGTTCCGCCGACCAGGGCGGAAAGAAGGGTGCCGAGTATGGCGATGGTCAGGTCGATGCGCGGGGCGTAGATGGCACGGCTGAATATGTCCATGCCGACATTGTCGGTGCCGAACAGATGCGCGGCACTGGGCGGCTGCAGGAAGCTCACCGAGTCGGCCTCGGTCGGCGAATAGGGAGCGATCCATGGCGCGGCGATCGCCAGCAGCGCGATGGCCGTCACGATGATGTAGCCGGCCGCGAAACGCGGCCGCAGGGCGGCCAACCTTGCGAGCAGGCCCAGCTTGCGAAACATGGTTGATCTTCCTCGATGCGCCGTGCCCACCAACCCGGACCATGGAGCCTCCCGCCAAGGCGGCGGGAGGCTCGCGCTGGAACTAGCCTCGCGAGAAGTCCTGGAAACGCAGGTTGTTGGACGAATAGTAGGTGTAGCCCTTCAACCCCGCCTTCCGGGCGAGCGTGTATTTCGGATAGGCGATGAAGCCCCAGGGCGCCTCGTCCATCAGGGTCTTCTGCACCGCCGCGTATTTCTCCATGCGCACGGAGTCATCCAGCGTCGCAAGACCTTCGGTGATCGTGCGATCCACTTCGGGATTGTTGTAGTTTGAATAGTTCACGTAGCTCTCGGAATTGAAATAGAGGTAGGTCGAATAGCCGGGGTCCGGGGTCCACGGGGAATCCAGATAGAAGATCATCGGCTTCGCGCGTTTGGTGACGTTCTCGTAGAATACGCCGGCCGGCAGCTTCTCGAGCGTGAGCTCGATGCCGATCTGCTTCAGAGAGGTCTGGATCAGGAGCGCAATGGGTTCCTGGGTCGGATCGCCGGCGTTGTAGGACAGTGTGGTCGAGAGCGGCCCGGTCACCCCGGCCTTCGCGAGCATCTCCTTGGCCTTGGCCAGATCGTAGGCGTAGTTGAAGAAACTCTCGTTCGCCATCGGATAGATGTATGGCATCGGCGCCTTCTGCTCGTCCGCATAGCCATAGTAGATGGTGCGGATGATCTCGTCGCGCGGTATGGCCAGGTTAACGGCCCGCCTTACGTCGACATTGTCGAAGGGCGCGATCTTGGCGTTCAGTTCGAGCCAGATCATGTAGGAGGCGTTGACCGCATCCACCGCGACGCCCGGCTGGGTCTTGAGCGCTTCAAGCTCGCGCGGCTGGAGGAACTGGGCGATGTTGACCGCGCCGCCCTGCAGCAGCGAGAAGCGGCTGGCGGACTGCGGCACCTCCCGCATGATCACGCGCTTCATGAACGGCTTTTCGTCCCAGTAGTCGTCCCGCGCCTCGAAGACCGCCTGCTGCCCGCGCACGAGTTGGGCAAGGCGATAGGGGCCGAAGCCCGCGCTGTCGTTCTTGAGGAAGTTGACCGCCCAGGGGTCGTCCGAGCCGCCGACCTCGGAGCATTTGGTGGCGTCGTAGATGGGATTGGCCAGGTTGCACTGCTGCTTGAGCAGGATGGGGTTCGGCTGATCGAGATTGAAGGAGATGGCGTAATCGCCCTCGACCTTGACTTGATCCGGCGACTTCAGGCCCAGAACCGCCGTCTGGAACAGGCCCTGGCCCTTGAGGTTGAATTTCCGGTCCCACGTCCACTTGACGTCCTTGGACGTGAACGTGTTGCCCCAGTTCGAAACCACGCCCTCGCGCAGCTTGAAGGTGGCCTTGCGCCCGTCCGGCGAAACTTCCCATTTCTCGGCGAGGCGTCCGCGCAGGGCAAGGCCGTTCGGCTTGTCGGCATGCACCGAGGTATCCTCGCGCATGGCATCGGGCGAATTGGGGTCGGCAATCTTTTCGTAGCCAAGCATGTATTCGTACAGCGCGCCCAGCGAGTCGATGGAGCCGAGGCTGACGTCGAACTCGATGTCCAGACCCTGCGGGGTTGCAGGCGCCGCAATTACCAGCGTGGTGTTCGCGTCCTGGGCCATCGCGTCTCCCACCCGCCCCATGGACGAGAACATGGCTGCGCCGCCGAGCGCGGCAGACCCCTGCAGAAACCGGCGCCGCGTCGTGCCTATCGCGATTCTCGTGAACTTGTCAGACATTGCCACTCCCCTTGATCGCGCATTTCGCGCAGCCGCTAACCTTGCAATCTTTTGGCCTGACCAAAATGGCCATTATCAATGTTCGCGAATTTGGCCGGACCGTCAATACGGAAAATATGGAGGAAATTGATACTATTTCGGTCATAATCTGCGCATCAAAAACAAAGCTTGCCATCTTGGTCAGGCCAAGGCTACCTACGTCGCAGTACGTTGCCGAAGGCCAAGAGCAGGAGGGGTGACCGATGAAGAGGGTACTGCTGATCACCACCGGGGGAACGATCGCGTCCAGGCGCGATGCCGCCAGCGGCCATGTCGTCTCCACCGTCGGCGCTGCCGGCCTGCGCAGCACCCTGCACGACCCGCTCGACGGCATCGAGCTGGAAATGGAGGAGTTCTGCAATGTAAGCAGCTTCGCGCTCGACCTGCCCACGGTGCTGGGGCTTGCCGGGCGGGTGGCCGAGCGGCTGCGCGGCGACGACTATGCGGGCGTGGTGGTGACCCACGGCACCGACACGATGGAGGAAAGCGCCTTCATGGCCGACCTTCTGGTCGGGTCAGACAAGCCCGTTGTCTTCACCGGCGCACAACGGCCCTTCGACGCGCCCGACCCCGACGGCCCGCGCAACATCGCCGATGCCATCCGCCTCGCCGCGTCGGACGAGGCGCGGGGGCTGGGGGCGCTCATCTGCTTCGAGCAGGAGTTCCATGCCGCCCGCGACGTCATCAAGTCGCACACCTCCCGCGTCGACACGTTCATTTCGGCAGAGCACGGCAAGCTGGGCGAGATCGACGGCGAACATGTGGTGGTCCACCGCCGCCCGACGCTGCGGCGCAGCTTCGCCATGCCCGAGGCGGTGGCCGAGGTGGAACTGCTGAAGCTGGCCATGGGCACGAGCGGCGGCTTCATCGCCTTTGCCGTGGCCAACGGCGCCAGGGCCATCGTCATCGAGGGCTTCGGGCGCGGCAATGCACCGCCGGCCGTCACCGCCGCGGCGAAGGAGGCAATCGCGCAGGGCGTGCCCGTCATTATGACCAGCCGCTGCCTGCGCGGCCGCGTGAAGCCGGTCTACGGCAATGGCGGCGGCAAGACGCTGGCCGAAGCCGGCGTCATCTTCGCGGGCGACCTGAGCGGGGTGAAGGCGCGCATCCTCGCCGCCGTGCTGCTTGGCCTCGGCTGCGACGACGGCCGCCTGCGGGCCGAGTTCGACTACATGGCCGGATAGGCCCGGCCCGGATCAGGCGCACGGTCGCGCACGCATATTTTGGGCGACGGCCGGGCAGGGCCGACGCGGATTGGTTTTCGAAGGAGGGCTTCTTGGCCAGGAACACTTACAGGATCGCAGTCATCGCCGGCGACGGCATCGGCAAGGAGGTGGTGCCGGAAGGGCTCCGCGTTCTGGAGGCGGCGGCCGACCGCTTCAATATCGGCCTGGCCTTCGACCACTTCGATTTCGCCTCCTGCGACTACTACCTCGAGCACGGCAAGATGATGCCGGACGACTGGAAGGCCAGGATCGAGAAGCACGACGCCATTTTCTTCGGCGCGGTCGGCTGGCCCGACACGGTTCCCGACCATGTCTCCTTGTGGGGCTCGCTCCTTCAGTTCCGGCGGGAGTTCGACCAGTATGTCAATCTGCGCCCGGTGCGGCTGATGCCCGGCGTGCCTTCGCCGCTGGCCAACCGCAAGCCGGGCGATATCGACTTTTTCGTCGTGCGGGAGAATACCGAAGGCGAATATTCCTCCGTGGGCGGCCGAATGTATGCCGGCACGGAGCGCGAGATCGTCGTGCAGGAAACCGTCATGTCGCGCATCGGAATCGATCGCATCCTGCGTTACGCCTTCGAACTGGCACGGCAGCGGCCGCGCCGCCATGTGACGTCCGCGACCAAGTCCAACGGCATTTCCATCACGATGCCCTACTGGGACGAGCGTGTGGAGGCGGTGGCCGCCGACTATCCCGACATTTCCTGGGACAAGTACCATATTGATATCCTGACCGCGCATTTCGTGCTCAATCCGGACCGCTTCGACGTCGTGGTGGCCTCCAACCTGTTCGGCGACATCCTTTCCGACCTGGGCCCTGCCTGCACGGGCACAATCGGGATCGCGCCATCCGGAAACATCAACCCCGAGCGGCACTTTCCCTCGCTGTTCGAGCCGGTGCACGGATCGGCCCCGGACATCGCCGGCAAGGGCATCGCCAATCCCATCGGTCAGATCTGGGCGGGCGCCATGATGCTCCAGCATCTGGGGGAGACCGAAGCCGCCGCCGCCATCGTCAAGGCCGTTGAAGCCACCTTGGCCGACAGCGCGACGCGAACCGGCGATCTGGGCGGCACCGCCGATACGGTCGCATGCGGCCGCGCCGTGGTCGCCGCGCTCGCCTCCCAGCGCTGAGCGAGCCGCCGTGCGTATCCTCGACATCCGTGAAAAGACGGCCTCGATCGCCTCGCCGATCGCCAATGCCTATATCGACTTCTCCAGGATGACCTGCTCGGTCGTGGCCGTGGTGACCGATGTGGTGCGCGACGGCAAGCCCGTCGTCGGCTACGGCTTCAACTCCAATGGACGCTACGGGCAGGGCGCGCTGATGCGCGACCGCTTCATTGCCCGGGTGATGGAGGCCGACCCCGAAACACTGATCGATCGCGACAACGACAATCTCGATCCCTTCGCCATCTGGAAGGCTTTGATGACCAACGAGAAGCCCGGCGGCCACGGCGAGCGCTCGGTGGCCGTCGGCACCATCGACATGGCCGTCTGGGATGCAGTGGCCAAGATCGCCGGCGTGCCGCTGTGGCGGCTGCTGGCCGACCGCTATCGCGGCGGCGTCGCCGACGAGAAGGTGTGGGTCTACGCGGCCGGCGGCTACTACTACCCGGGCAAGGACCATTCCAAGCTTCAGGACGAGATGCGATCCTATCTTCAGCGCGGCTACAAGGTCGTGAAGATGAAGATCGGCGCCGCCCCGCTGGCGAAGGACCTGCGCCGCATCGAGGCCGTCCTCGACGTGGTCGGCGAAGGCAGATATCTCGCCGTGGACGCCAATGGCCGCTTCGACGCGGAGACGGCGATAGCCTACGCCCGGGCGCTGCGGCCCTACGGCCTGTTCTGGTACGAGGAAGCGGGCGATCCGCTCGACTACGCGCTGCAGGCAAAGCTGGCCGAGCACTACGACGCCCCGATGGCCACGGGCGAGAACCTGTTTTCCCATCAGGATGCGCGCAATCTGCTGCGCTATGCGGGCATGCGGCCGGACCGCGACTTCCTGCAGTTCGACTGCGCCCTGTCCTACGGGCTAGTCGAATATCTGCGCACGCTCGAAGTCATGAAGGATCAAGGCTGGTCGACGCGCCGCGTGGTGCCGCATGGCGGGCATCAGATGTCGCTCAACATCGCGGCCGGTTTGCACCTGGGCGGAAACGAATCCTACCCCGACGTGTTCCAGCCTTTCGGCGGATTCGCCGACGGCATCGCCGTCGAGGACGGTCATGTGAGGCTGCCCCAAAGCCCGGGCGTCGGCTTCGAGGAGAAGGCGAAACTGTACGAGCTCATGCGCGAACTGGCGTAAGGAGCCGCGGCAAGACGAGAAAGGCGACCGCCATGGTCATGACCCCGCGCGAACGCATTGCCTATTCGGCCATTGTCGACCGCCCGGCCCTCGATCTCCCGGACGGGGTCCGGATGCCGGTATGGGTCATCGTCAATGTCGAGAACTGGGACATCCGCCGGCCCATGCCGCGTGCGGTCCTGCCGCCGCCGATGGGAAATCCTCTGGTTCCCGACGTGCCCAACTGGGCCTGGCATGAATATGGTATGCGCGTAGGCTTCTGGAGGCTGATGAAAGCTCTGAAGCGGCGCGCCATAACGCCTACGCTTGCCACCAACGGCTCGGTCTGCGAGGTCTATCCGCGCGTCGTCCAGGCGGCGCATGACGAGGGCTGGGAGTTCATGGGCCATGGCTGGCTGCAAGGCCCCATGCACGCGCTCGAGGATCAGGCAGCCTCCATCGCACGCACCATCGAGGCCATCCGCGCGATCACCGGGAAGGCGCCGCGCGGCTGGGAAAGCCCCGGCCTGACCGAAACGGCCGACACCGTCGACCTGCTCTCCAAGGCTGGAATCGAATATGTCGCCGACTGGGTCCTGGACGACCAGCCCTGCATGATCGAAACCGCCTCGGGCCCGATCGTCTCGGTGCCCTACACGGTCGAGATCAACGATGTGTCCATCATGGCTGTCGCCCAGCACTCGTCGGACGAGTTCCTGAAGCGCGGCATTCGCCAATTCGACAGGCTCTATGCCGAAAGCCAGAGATTGGCCCGCATCATGTCGATCAGCGTGCATCCCTATCTCAGCGGCGTGCCCCACCGCATCGGCTATTTTGAAGAGCTGCTGGACCATGTCGCCTCGAAACCGGGCGTCGTGTTCTGGACCGGCGAGCAGATACTCGACTGGTTCACATCCTCGACCCAAACGAACAGGTCATAGGTTCCGTTGCAGTGCGCTACGGTGCCGCTAGGCATGCCGCCGTTCCACACATATCCGTTCAGAACTTGATCGCAGCCGCGCCGTCTCCAGATGCCGGGCCAGTCTTGGCGGCTTGCGCCTGCAAGAGCTTTCGGCTCGCGGAATAGGTCAGGATATAGTTGTCGAGGTCGGTGAGCGTCATGTCCAGCTCCATCGCCGGCCGGGCGGCTCCCTGGGCATCGAGGAGAGAGACAGTCACCAGAGGACCACAGCCCGCCGTCAGCTTGTTGGCGGCGTTGAGAGGATCGTAGAGGCCAATCGAGAGCGCCGGTCCGCTCACATAGGTGCTGTTCGGGGAGCCGATCGCGGCGGGCCGCCCGGACTCCGTCCAGTCCTGCGCCAGCGGCCTGGCGCGCACGGCGCCGAAAAGCGACGGGCAATTCGCGCCGGCCGGGTTGTACCAGCCCGAAATCGATCCGGCCTGGAGCGGGCCGGCGTAAGGCCCGGTCGGCGGCCCGTATTTTTCCGTGATCTTGGCGAAGAGTTCTTCCGGCGCGTAGGTGGCGGCCGGAACATAGACGCGCCGCCATGCCGCCACGACCCGGCCGCCGGCCGCCGGAGGCTCGTCGATCAGCGCTACGAATTCGCGGCCGTCCTTGGAAATGAAGAGCTTTCCGGACGTCATCGGTTCATTGAAGCCCGACTTCACCTTCTCGTCGGAAGCCCGTTTGCCGTCCAGCACCCGTCCCACTTCCATGTGCTTGCGCACGATGGCCTCGGCCTCGTCAAAGCTCATGCCGAGCCTTACGCCGACGAGATCGGGACCGTAGGACTGCGTCGTCGCCTGCGGCGCGGGCGAAGTCTTCTGGATCTTGCGGAATTCATCGGCAAGCGACTGCAACTGCGACCGGTCGGAAGGCTGGAGCGCGGCCAGTTGCTTGCCGCTCTCATCGAGGACCCGCATCGACGCGAGGTGCGCGGCCAGCGTCACGAACTCCGAGCCCGGCCTGGTGTCCGGCTTCGATATCCGGACCACTTGCGCCAGCGACGCCTGCATGTCGGTCGGCAGCGCCTCGATCGGTTGAGGCGGCTGCGCGGACCAGTCCACGCCGGTAATTTCGAGGATCATGCTTGCCTCGATATTCCTCGTGCTGCCGAGAATGTCGATATCGGGCAAGGAAAGGTCCTGGTCGAAGCTGACGGCGCTGGTGACGGGATCGGCAAAGGGCATCTCGACATTGGCGTTGCAGGCGGCGCCCGTCGCCTTCAGCAGACCCAGGCTCGCAAGGGCCGCCTGCCCTGCGATGCACTGCAGCTTTTCCTGCTGGTTCGCCGTTCCGTCCGCCACCTTGCGCTGGCAGTTCCCCATGCCGGAATTGATGCCCATGGTGAGGTTGTTGTCGGCTGTCAGGCTCGCATAGCTGCCCCCGAAGCAGTCGAGGTTGCTCCACGAAAGGCCCTGCCCTTTTCGGATCGAAAGCTTCTGCCGCAGCGTCACGCGCATCGGAAGCGAGGATATCCGGCTCTTTGCCCAGGCGACGAACTGCGGCCCAAGCTCCGCCGCTTCCATCGGCGTGGGCTGGCGCTTGCCGACGACGAAGAAGCGGTCGCCGCCGACAGGATCGCCGGAATTCTCGACAGCCCAGCGCCGGGTGACGATGAAGGCCAGCGCCTCGCGCGACAGCTTTTCTCCGACGGTGCCGGCCGTCAGCAGGTCGATCGTGCTGCGATCCAGCGGCAGCGGCCCGGCGGTCTCCCGCGCGGCCGGCGGGACCGGGTTGGCGGTGAAGGCGCCCGACAGCGAGGGCACGTCGTAGACGTGCGAATCGATGATCCTTCCTCCGGAGCTGATCGCGATGGACTGCGGCGCCAGCCGGATCAGCAGCGCCGGCCGGCCGCCGTCGAGCGCCCGGGCGCTCGCTTTGCCCAGACGGAAGCTCGCCTGCGCCGAATACGGCCCGGGCGAGCTCGCCGCCTTTTCAGGAGGAAGCGTCGCGGCATAGGCCGAAACCCGGTTCGGCAGCACGAAAAGGATCGACATGTCGTAAAGCGTGGTGCGGCTCAACTGGTCGAGCTGAAGACTTTCCGCGTCCACAAGCGACTTCACCTCGTAGATCGAGGGAGTTCCCCAGGAAAGGGCCGGGAACCACTTTCCCGACGGCGTGTCCGACCCCGTCGCTTCGGGCGAAACCACGAGATGGTCCGCGAGTCCGGCGGCATAGGCGCCGGCCCAGCGCAGAAAGGCCGCACGGCTTTGCGCGTCGAGCGGTGCGCCGCCGCGCGGGAAGAAGGGCCGCGCGGCATCGGCCGGGTCGAGCGCCGCCGTCGCGGCGCCGGACTGGTAGAAGCGCTGGTCCCGCTCGGCGACATCCTGCCAGCATCTTTGAAATTCGGGATCGGGGGTTTGCGCGCCATAGGCCGACAACAATTCGGCGCAGACCGTCCATTCGTCGAGCGGAGCCGGCGAAGGAACTTCAAGCGCGGCGGGAATCGCGGCCGTCAGAAACGGCGCCATATCGTTGTGGACGGGGAAATCATACAGCTTGGTTCTGCCGTCGGGCGTGTACAGGCCGAGCTCGCCCAGCCCGATGCGGGCATTGCCGGTGGCGCCGTCGATGCTCTTCACCTCGACGCGCGCGACCAACATGACCGAGCGGTGCGAATTGAGCTTGTGCAGCGCGGCAGGCGCCTGTGCCCGCGGCATGTGCCAGAGCATGACCGGCGGCTCGAAATCGGCCTCGGCCTGCAGTCCGCCGGTTCGCATGGCGTCGCGCAGGTCGGGGAATCTGGACAGCTGGAATGCACCACGCGTCTCGTCATATTCTCCGACATGCAGGCTGGCGGCGTAGTAGAATTCGAAAGGAGCCTTTGGCGCCACTTTCAGAAGTGCCGGCTTGAACCGCGTTTCGAACAATTGCCGGGAGCGCGCCTGCGCGAATTCGTCCTTGCCCTTCCAATGGTAAGTGGAAAATGGATCGACAATGTCTTCTTGCGCCTGTGCGGTGAGGTACTCTCTCGCCGCCCGATTTTCCGTATATTCGTCTATCGGGGCTTGCGGGCGTGCCGCATAGCGAACGAGGCCGAAGAACTTCGGCCCTTGCCTGGACATAATGACGGGATGCCCGCCGACACTCTGCAGGACCCAGGGCTCCACGCCGGGAGGCGGCGCGGTCAACCCGGAAATCGGATCTTTTGCGGAAATCGCCTGGTGATTGAGCCCCGAAACATCAAAGGAAAAAAGTTCGGTGTCCAGGCTGTCGTCGTATATGGCGAGCTTTTTCAGCCGCGTCGAAAGGGTGAGCGTCTCGGCGTTGCCGCTCGTTGCCTCCAGGACCGCGAGCAGGCGCACGCGGCGGCCGGAGGATTGGCCCGGGGTTCCCGCCCGGATCTTCTTCAGCGCCTGGCGCGCCTGTGCTTCTCCTGCAGGCCAGAAAAGGGGTGACGGCCAGTCGAAATCCGGCTGCAACGTGACGCCCCCGGACTGAAAGCCGGAGATCGACCTGTCGCTCAGATGCAGGGTCCCGATGTCCGGCAAGGCGTATCCGCCGCGCGCGGCATCGTAGTCGGGCAGATTGAATTCGTAGGTATAGGCGAAGGAGAAGGGCGCCTTCGGCGCGATACCGCGGAAAAAGTCCGCATAGCGGGTCAGGAACGCATTGCGGGTATCCCTTTTCTCGAATTCGTCCTGGCCCGGCCAGCCATAGCCCTTTTCGGCCAGCGGGTTGTCGGGCGCCAGGAAATGGTTCGAGAACATCGCGGCTTCGTCCACCGAGCCTTGCTGCTCTTCGATGAATTGCGGCCGCATGCCCAGCGCCGCCAGGTCGATGAACGATTCCTGGTCGCCGCTGTCGGGATGGTTGAGCACCACCAGGCCGTGCCAAATGAAAAGCTTCTGCGGACGAAAGCCTGCCGGGGGATGGATCAGCATATCCGCTGAAAAGGCCGACCCGGAGAGCGACGTGCCGGCCGGCGACAACTCGCCCGCAGTTCCCGCCGCTTCCATGGGCGCCGGCTTGCCTTCGCCGGACGGCGCGCCATTCGCCGCCATGGCCTCGAGTGTGCCGAGACGTGCCGTCAACGATTGGCGAAGGCAGGCCACATCGGCGCCGCACGCCTCGCTTGCGCTGACCCAGTTCCGTTCATCGAGCCTGATTTCGTCCGCGGCCGCGGTCGATGCGGCGGAGGCCCGAGCCCTGTCGTATGCCTCGCCCACGGCCGCATCGAGCCGGGCCAAATCCGGCGTCCGGCAAATGGTGATCTCACGCGCGCTGGCGGCCCGCCGGCAATCGAAGCTTGCCGCTGCCGGAGCGCCGGCCTCCTCCGGAGAAGGCTGGGCGCTTCCCGTCGCAGCCGCGTCGAGGGCCGCGATGGTCGGCTGGTCGGGCGCGCCCGTCAGCGGCAATCCGTGATCGCGCTGGAAGTCCATCAGGGCTTGCGCGGTGCGGGGTCCGAAAACGCCATCCGGAACGCCCGTCGCGTATCCCATGCTGTCGAGCTTGCGCTGCACGTCCCTGACGATACCGGCATCGAAATCGCGCTTCCTGCCCTGTTCGACAGGCGTCCGGCCGTAGCGGGGAGGAGGACGTTCGTAAGGCGAGAGCATGTTCTGGCCGCCCTGGCCGGTGAGGATCTGGAGAAGGGTATTCAGGTTGTCGGCCGAAGCAAGAGCGTCGGAGAAGCCGAGAACGGCGAGGCTCAGCACGACCCGGGCCATGACCCGCGCCAATCGCTTTTTCGGGAGCTTGTCCGCGCGTCGGAAATTTTTCAGGGGTCGATATGGCGACCTGGACGTCATTGGAAGCCCCCGACATAAACGGCTTCCTCACGTTGCTTTCACGAGGAAGGCCTCTCCAAAGTCCCAGCATACGGCAGCTTGTGCGGAGCCATGGCCAATACTTGTGTCGACCGGACATAGGTATTTTGCAGTAGCAGCCATGGCTGCAACATCCCGGCCTACCCCGTGACGGCATCACAGGACGGCACGTGGGCGCCATGCTTCAAGGAAAGCCGGCCCGCCTTGCGCGACCCCAGGCCGGGGGCCGGGGGAGGTTGCGATGCCACCGTTGCGGCACGGCCCATCTTTGCTCCATATAGCGGCGATGACGATCTCACCTGCATCAACCAGCCGAGGATAGCTTTGGAGCAGACAGCAGCCACCGCTTCGAGGCCGGGGCTCGCGGGCAGCGCACGGGCGGTGTTCCGGCGACTGGCTCTGGACGGGCCGTCGACGCGTCCGCAGATCGGCCTCATACTCGGCCTTTCCCGCCCGACCATGTCGGCAGCCATAGCCGAACTGGAGCGGGCCGGATATGTGGAGCTGATCGGAGCGGTCCAGGGGCCGCTCGGCCGCAGCGCGGCACAATATCGCGTCGGCAGCGGAGCCGGGCATGTGATCGCGGTCGACGCGGGCGCGACCCATATCCGCCTGCGCGTGTCCACTCTCGACCGACGGCTGCTGAGCACGCGGGTGCTGCGTCTGCCGGCGAGCCAGATTGCCATCAACGAGCAGGTCAGCAGCGCCGTCGCCGGCGAGGTCGCCGCCATCCGGACCAGCGCGAAGGCAGAATGGGGACCGCTCAGGGCGCTCGGCATCGCCGTGCCGACGCGGGTCGTGGGGCCGGGCGGCGACGTGGCGTCCAGCCGCCAGGACGTCGTGTTCAGTGCGTTTCATCCGCCCGAGGGCGTGACGCTCGTGTTGGAAAACAACGTGAACTGCGCTGCGGTGGCCGAACAGCATTATGGCGCCGCCAAAGGCGAGAAAACCTTTGCCTACGTGCAGATCGGCCTGAAGATCGGCATGGGCCTGATCCTCGACGACCAGCTCATCCGCGGCCGCGCCGGCGCCACCGGAGAGATCGGCCACCTGAGCTTCCCCTTCGGTCCCGGACTGGAGCCCCAGGCCGGAGCCGCCGAGCAGTATCTCGGCACCGAGGCGTTGATCGCGCGCGTCCATGGCGACTGGCCGGCGGAGGCCGGACCGCCGCCGGCGGATACGGCTGAACTGCTGTCGCTCGCCGAGGCGGGCAGCGCCGCCGCGCTTTGTCACGTCAACCGCCATGCCGCCGATATCGGCGCCGTCGTCGCGTCCTGCGTCAGCGTCGTCGATCCGGGAGTGGTGGTGCTGGGGGGAGGCCTGGGAGCCTCTGCGCTTCTTCTGCCGGGCGTACAGGAAACGGCGAATCGGCTTTCCTACGCCGCCGAGGTTCGCAGCAGCCTGCTGGGCTCCGATGCCACCGTTCTGGGCATCGAACGACTGGCCATCGAGGCCGCGCTCGCCCACCTTCTGGGTGAAGAGGACTGACAGACAGAAATTTGCAGCGGTTGCGCACGCCCATGTGCGGAAAGCGCTTGACGACTGCGTGATTCATTTTGTTAGTTAAGATGCCTAATTTATGATGGCAGCTGCCGTAGCCCACGGCGCAAGCTTCCAAGAGGAGGGAAAATGAGGATGTTCAGCAAACTTCGTTCCGGCGTGGCCGCTGTTGCCGCGCTGGCGGCAATCGGGGCCGCCGGCAAGGCTGCCGCCGAGGATGTCACCCTGGAATATTGGGTCTATTCGGACTTCGCCCAAGGCGACGCGCTTGCCCTTCAGCAGGAGTTCATCAAGGAATTCACGGACAAGCATCCCGGCGTGAAGATCAACATCACGGGCAAGGGCGACGACGACCTGACCGCCGGCGAGGTGGCAGGCGCCGCCAGCGGCAACCTGCCCGACGTCTTCATGAACGGCCTGTCGGTGGGCGCCCAGCTTGTCGAAGTGGGCGCGATGGCGAACCTCTACGACAAGTGGATGGCCATGCCGGAAGAGTTCCGTTCCCAGTTCGACGCGGACGCCATCAAGAACTGCATGCCCGCGCCCGACAAGCTGTACTGCCTGCCCTACACCGGCTTCGGTTCGCTCCTGTTCCGCAACCTGACCGTCCTGGAGAAGGCAGGCATCGACACGAGCAAGCCGCCGGCAAGCTGGGCCGAATGGTTCGAGCAGATGAAGAAGGTCAAGGATGCCGGGATGTACGCCATTCCGGACGAGACGCTCGTCTTCAACTCGGTCGGCGAGATCTACGCCACCACGGGCGGCAACGACAGCTGGGGCTTCGACTGGGCCAGCCGCACGACCCGGATCACGCCGGACGCCATGACCAAGGTGCTCCAGAAGTTCGTGGACCTCGTGCCGCTGAACAGCAGCACCAGCCGCAACGACCAGGCGACGAAGGACCTGTTCATCTCGAACCCGCTCGCCTTCCACACCGTCGGCCCCTGGGTCAACCCGACATATGAGGAAGCCGCCAAGGCGAGCGGCCTCAAATACGACTTCGTGCTGATCCCCGGCGACGAGCCCGGCAAGACCGGCGGCGTGCGGGACTACGAGATGATCGGAGTGGCGCCGGGAGCGCATCAGGACGTCGCCTTCGAATTCGCGGCCTTCCTCACCGACAAGGCGCAAATGGCCCGCTGGGCGAAGCTGCTCGCGCGCTACAATGCAAACGCGGCCGCCATGGCCGATCCCGAGGTCTCGGCGCTGCCGCTGATCAAGGCCTCCGTCGATGCCGCGCATGGCGCGATGGACGTGGCGGCCCCCTATTTCGTCGATTCCGTGCCGAACTGCTACAAATCGATCGTGACGGACTATGCCGCGGCTACCGCAGACGGGAAATACACTCCCGAGGAGGGCGCCAAGGAGATGATCGCGGAACTCAACGACTGCCTGGCCAAGTAGACACCCGCAGCCAGACAACATTTGCGGCCGGCGCCCGATGCCGGCCGCAATACGAACCGAGAGCATCCATGTCCCTGCGCCGTCATTTGCCGCACTACCTGATGATCGCCCCGTTCATGGTCCTGTTCGCGGCCTTCTTCCTGTATCCGATCCTCAGCGGCTTCTATTACAGCTTCCACGATTGGAACGGCGTGAAGACGCCTGAATTCGTCGGGTTCGGAAACTACGCGAAGATCCTGCACTCGCGCGATTTCTCGACGGCGATGTCGAACCTCTTCCAATACATCGCCATCACCGTGCCGCTGGGCATCCTCGTGGCCCTTGGACTCGCGCTTCTCGTCGACAGCTTCACCGGACGCTGGGCCAACTTCTTTCGCAACGCCTATTTCATGCCGGTGGTGCTGCCGGCCTTCCTCGCCGCCACGATCTGGCGGTGGATCTACGCGCCGAACCTCGGGCTTCTCAACATGGTCCTCGGCTGGTTCGGCATGCCCTCGATCAACTTCCTGAACGATACGGGCACCATGCTCTACGCGTTGATCGCGGTGGACGTCTGGGTCTCGGCCGGATTCAACATGATCATCATCCTGGCCGGGCTGAAGAACATCCCAACGGAGCTCTACGAAGCCGCGCGGCTCGACGGCGCCAGCAAATGGCAGCAGATCGTCCACATCACCATTCCGATGCTGAGCCCGGTCCTCTTCTTCGTTTTCACCTACGGCCTGATCTCGGCCATGCAGGTTTTCGACAAGCCCTGGCTTCTGACCGGCTCGTCCTTCACCAGCTATGGCGGACGGCGGAATGCGCTGCTCTTCCCGGTCATGGACATGATGGGCAGGGCATTCGGGGGCGTGAAGTTCGGCGAGGCCGCCGCCTACGGCTTCCTCCTCACCATCGCCATCGTCGCCATCACCGCGGTCATGTTCGGGCTCCGCAACTGGAGGGAACGCAGATGAGAAGTTCCGGCGCATTCCCACGTCGCTTGAACGGATGGACCGTGCTGAAATGGGCCGTGGCCATCATCGTGGCCGTTATCGCGGTCTTCCCGATCTGGTGGATGGTCAACGTCGTCTTCGCCCTGCCGGGGGAGCCCGTGTCGCTGAACCCGCGGCTGTGGCCCACCTCTTTTCCGGCGGGCGTCGAAAAGATCCGCGTCATCTTCACGGAGACCGAATATCTGCGCGCCTACGGGATTTCTCTCGTCTACGCGCTTCTCACCATTGTCGGCGCCCTGCTGATCGGTTCGCTGGCGGCTTTCGAGTTCTCGCTTTTCGACTTCCCAGGCCGGCGCATACTCTTTGCGATCGTCATGCTGTCGCTGATGGTGCCGACCGCCGTCACCATCATCCCCACCTATCTGCTGACCGCCCAGTTCGGCTGGCTCAACACGATGCGCGGCCTGGTGGTGCCGGGGCTGGCCTCGGCCTTCGGGCTGTTCATGCTGGTGCAGTTCATGCGCTCCATCCCCAAGGACATGATCGAGGCGGCGCGGCTCGACGGGGCCAGCCATCTGCAGATCTACTGGCATGTCGCGCTGCCGCTCTGCCGCAACGCCCTGGTGACCCTGGCCATCCTCACCTTCATGCAGACATGGGGCAACTATATGTGGCCGCTCATCGTGGCGACGAAACCCGAGATCTACACGGTGGGCCAGGTCGTCGGTCTCTTCAATTCGCCGCTGTCGCACCAGACCGTCGATATGGTCATGACAGCCAACCTGCTGGCCGCGATCCCGCCGCTGCTCTTCTTCCTGATCTTCCAGCGCAAGATCGTCGAAGGCATCGCCATGTCGGGAACCAAGGGCTAACCGGAGTGCAGCAGAACATGGCTTTCCTCGACATTTCCTCCGTCTCGAAGTCCTTCGGCGCGGTCAGCATTCTCGAGAACGTCGATCTCTCGATCGGGCAGGGCGAGTTCGTCGTCTTCGTCGGCCCCTCGGGTTGCGGAAAATCGACATTGCTGCGGCTGATCACCGGGCTCGAGAACCTCACCTCCGGCACGATTTCCATCGACGGCAAGGTGGTCAACGACGTCGAGCCGGCGGAACGCGGCACCGCAATGGTGTTCCAGTCCTATGCGCTCTACCCGCACATGACGACCTTCCAGAACGTCTCCTTCGGACTGCGCATGGCGCGCAAGCCGCGCGATCTGATCGCCGAGCGCGTGCGTGGCGCAGCCGCGATCCTGCGGCTCGACAAGCTGCTCGAGCGCCGGCCGGGCCAGCTTTCAGGCGGCCAGAAGCAGCGCGTGGCCATCGGGCGCGCCATCGTGCGCGAGCCCAAGGTTTTCCTCTTCGACGAGCCGCTTTCCAATCTCGACGCCGAGCTTCGGGTGCAGATGCGGGCAGAGCTGATGGACCTTCACCGCCGGCTCGGCACGACGATGATCTATGTCACCCACGATCAGGTCGAGGCGATGACGCTGGCCGACAAGATGGTGGTGATGAACGGCGGGCGCGTGCAGCAGGCGGGGCGCCCGCTCGATCTCTACGACGACCCGGACAACCGCTTCGTGGCCGGCTTCGTGGGCTCGCCCAAGATGAACTTTCTACCGGCCCGGATCGTTGCCGTGGAAAGCGGCGGCCTGCGGCTTGCAGGCCTTGGCGGCGACGCCGAGGCGTTCCTGCCCCGTTTCGACGCCGGAATGCCTGCCGGCGACGTTGAGGTCGGTATCCGCCCCCATCACATGCGCCTGCTGCAGCAAGGCGAGCCCGTGCCCGACAGCGGGCTGGTGCTCGACGGTCGCCGGACCTTCGTCGAGGAACTCGGCTCCGAGACCTTCGTGCATCTCGAACTGGGCGACGGCACACGCATGACCATCAGGGCAGGACGCAACGAGGCCGTCACCGCCGAGCGGATCCGCGTTCACGCCGATCTCGGACATGCGCTGCTTTTCGCATCCGACGGTCAGCGGATCCGGGACCGGAGCGGAAAGTCGGCATGACACCTGCAACCGAAGGCGCAGCCATGATCGTCGGCATCGATATCGGCGGCACCAAGACCCACCTGCGGGCCGAGCCGGTCGCAGGCGACGGACCCGCGCGCGATCTGGTGGTCCGGAGCGCGGACTGGCGCGTGAGGGACTGGGAGCGCGACGCTGCCCGGCTGCTCGAGATTCTGGCCGGACTTGTCGAAGGCGCCGCGGTCGAAGCCATCGGCATCGGTGCGCACGGCTGCGACGACGAAGCAGAATGCAACGCATTCCAGGCCGCCTTCGCCGCGCGGATCACGACGCCGCTGGCCGTCGTCAACGATGCCGAACTGATGCCTTTCGCGCTCGGCCTGCCGGGACAGATCGGCGTGGTCGCAGGCACGGGTTCCATCGCCACCTGCCGCACGCGCGCCGGCGGAATGCTGGTCGCGGGCGGCTGGGGATGGATCATCGGCGACGAGGGCAGCGCGGCCAGTCTGGTGCGCGAAGCCGTGCGCGCCGTCGCCCATCATTTCGATGCCGGCGGCGGCCGTGGCGAGCCGCTGGTCGAGGCCATCTTCGAAACGCTGGACGTGCCGGCCGTGCCGCGCCTGGGCAGCGTGCTTGCCGCATACCGCTCGGCGGCTGAGATCGGCCGGCATGCCGCGGTAATCTTCGAAGCGGCCGACCGCGGCTCCGCCCTGGCGGCCGACGTCATATGGCGTGGCGGCCGGGCATTGGCCGAAATGGCCGCGTTGCTCGAAAGCCGCGGCGCGGGCGCTTCCCATGCGGTCGCCGGCGGCAGCGTCATCGTTTCGCAGCCCCGGCTCTGGCAGGCGTTCGCAACCGGCCTGACGGAGGCCACCGAAGGCCGCCTCACGCCACATATCTTCACCGGCCAGCCGGTAGAAGGTGCCTGCCGCCTCGCCGCGAGCCTTATCGAAAATCCGAATTCGGCCCGCAGCGGACTGCTCTCCGCCTGAGCGGAAACACGATCAACGGAAGGACCACCCCATGAGCTATCGTTCCACCATTGCCCGTCAACCGCAGGCCCTGGCCGACACCTATGCCGCCGCCCGCAGCCAGTTGGCCGGGATGGATCTGTCGATCCTCGACCGGCCTCTGATCGGCGTGACCGGGATCGGCGCGAGCTTCGCCGCCGCCGTGGTGGTGGCCGCTCAGTTGCAGGACGGCGGACGGCGTGCCTTCGCCATCCGCTCGGTGGATATGGCGGGCGGCCTTGACCTGTGCGATGCGCTGGTGGGCCTCTCCCACCGCGGCCGCAGCGTGGAGACGCTGGCCGCCCTGGAGAAGCTGCCCTCCGCCGGCCGCCTTGCCATCACCAACGACGCGGCAAGCCCGCTTGCGCTGGCGGCGGACCTGCATCTGAAGCTCGACAACGGCTCTGATGCCACGCCCTCCAGCACCGGCTATACCGCCACGCTGCTGGCCGCCGGCATGATCTGCGAGAAGCTGGCGGGCGAGACGGCCGACGCCTTCGCTGCGATCCCCGCGCTTGCGGGCGAGGTGCTGGCGACTGCTGCTGGCAAGATGGAGCGACTGGGCAGGCTCTTCGCCACACGCCGTGCCATCGATTGCGTCGGGGCCGGGGCGGCCATGGGCACCGCCGATGAAGCCTCGCTGCTGATCCGGGAGGCGTCGCGCATACCGGCTGCAGCCTATGACACGCGCCACTACCTGCACGGCCCCATGGAATCCATGGACGGCACGACGGGCGTCGTCATCTTCGGCACGGGCCGGGAGCTGGAGCTTGCCCGCCATCTGGAGCGCATCGGCTGCCCGGCCCTGCTCGTCACCACCGCGGAGGGTATGGAAGACGGCGAACTCCTGACCGTGATCCGGGTGCCGGCATCCCGAAACGTGATCGCGCAAGGCATCATCGACATTTTCGCCGCCCAGCTCCTCGCCGCGGAACTCTCCGACGCAGCCGGCCTGACCGACACCAAATTCCGCTACCGCATGTCCGACACCAAGGTCCCGGACTCCAAGGCCGCCTGATCGCCCGATCCGCGAGGGCACGGCAACACCGGCATGGGCACGGAGCGGGCGTGCCCGACGCCGGTGTTCACTCAATGCTGCTGGAGAACGGTGTTTTCCGCACCTTCCTCGACCTGATCGATCACCAGCAGCCGCACCGGCTCGGTGCCGACGTTCTCGGCCCGATGCCATTGCCCGATCATTTCCACGATGAAATCGCCGGCCTGATAGACGGTGCTTCGCTCAGTCTCGACATTGGTGACCTGAAGCTTGCCGGCCTCGACATAGGCATAGCGCGGGAAGGGATGCTTATGCACCGGCAGTCTGGCTCCCGGCGCTATCTGGTAGCTCGAAACCAGAACCTGCACATTCTTCTGCGGCAGCGTTATCGGCTGCCCCGACGCCGTCTTGCTGCTTGACGCCAGAGGCAGCACCACGACCGGCGATCCGGCGCTGTCCAGCGCCATCGACCCCGTTGCCGGCAGCACGGCCAGCAACGCAAAAGCTCCAACCAGACGGAATTTCATGGTCTCCCCTCCCCCCGCACGCGCAACCTTGGCGCGGCCCGGCTGGAGGTGTCAATCCACATCGTGCGTGTCCGGCCGCGAGGCATCGTTGTTGTGGAGGCCGGGCGTCGCGGGCATGGTTGAGGTTGCCCGGCATGCAGCCTTTCCCGTAGACCCTGGAAAGGGAGAATCTCCTGGCGACGGGTCCCAGGAGCACGACCGCTGGATTGCTTGCGCTCATGTGGAATCTGCTCCTGGCCTATTGGCCCCATATTCTCGCCGTCATTTCCGTGCTGGTCGCGGCGGTCGCCAGCGTGCATGCGGCCATGACGAAGGAAGAGGTGCGCTCCGCCATCGGCTGGGTCGGAGTGATCCTCCTGTCGCCGATCATCGGCGCCCTGATCTACGCCATTGCCGGCATCAACCGGATACGGCGCGGCTCGATCGCCGCCGAGCGCTCCGCCGCCGGGCACGAGATGCTGGCCCATCCCAGCTTCGACGTCACCGACGAACTGGTCGCGGGCCGTTTCGGCAGGCGGTTCGCCGCGCTCAAGAAGCTGGGCGACAGGATCACCCACCACACGCTGACCTCGGCCAACGCCATCGACATCTTGAAGTCGGGCGACGACGCCTACGCGGCGATGGTCGAGGCCATCGCACAGGCGCGGCGCAGCGTCATCCTGGAGACCTACATCTTCGACCGCGACCCGATCGGCCTGCGCATCGCCGACGCGCTGATCGCGGCGGCGAAACGCGGCATTGCCGTGCGCGTGCTGATCGACGCCGTGGGCGCGCGCTATTCGGTGCCCAGCATCGTGGGCTACCTGCGTGAAGGCGGTGTTTCGACCGACGTGTTCAACGGCAGCATCATCATGGGGCTGCGCCTGCCCTACGCCAACCTCAGGACCCACCGCAAGATCCTGGTGGCGGACGGCGCCGTGGCCTTTGTCGGGGGCATGAACATCAGGCAGGGTTTCACGGCCGAATTCGCCGGCAAGGCGAGCGCCCACGACACGCATTTCCGCGTCAGGGGACCTGTGGTGGCCGACATCTTCGCCGTCGCCGCCGAGGACTGGTATTTCGCGGCGGGCGAGAGGCTGCATGGCCAGCCCTGGCAGATCGAGCAGCAGGAGGGCGAGCCGGATTCGCCGATCCTCATGCGGGCGGTGCCTTCCGGGCCGGACGTCAGCATCGAGACGAACCACAAGATGCTGATGGGCGCCTTTTCGGTCGCCCGCCACACCATCCGCATCATGTCGCCCTACTTCCTGCCCGACCGCGAGCTTGTCAGCGCGATGACGACGGCGGCACGCCGCGGCGTGGCGATCGACATCGTGGTGCCCTCGGCCAACAACCTCGTCCTGGTCGACCGGGCAATGACGGCCCAGTTCAACCAGGTGCTCAAGAACTACTGCCGCATCTGGCGCTCGATCGGCCCCTTCGATCACTCCAAGCTGCTTGCCGTCGACGGCACCTGGGCCTTTGTCGGCTCCTCCAACCTCGATCCGCGATCGCTGAGGCTGAATTTCGAGATCGATCTGGAAGTGGTCGACACCGGCTTTGCCGGCAGCATAGACGCACGCATCCAGGACATCATCGCCTCCGCCAGGCAGGTGACGCTGGCAAGCCTGCGCGCCCGGCCCTTTCCCATGCGGCTGCTCGACCGCATCCTGTGGCTGGGGTCGCCCTATCTTTGACGGGATGACCGTGCGGGGCACGGTTTCGCCATGCTTGCCTATATATGGATTGTTTGGGAATTCGCGATTACCTAGGTACAACGGAGTCCTGCACGAAGCAGGGGCCCGAGGAGGACAGAAGGATCATGCGCAGACTGGGCGGCGGTCTTCCGGCAAGCGTTCTGGCGCGGCTGAGGAAGAGGAAAGGGCCTCCGCAGCCGGCTGCGTTCGCTCCCCACCCGCATCCGGCCGGCCTGCTGGTCGCCTCCTACAACGTCCACAAATGCGTCGGGGTGGACGGCAGGTTCGACCCGGAGCGCACCGGCAGGGTCATCCGCGAGATCAACGCCGACGTCATCGCATTGCAGGAGGCCGACAGGCGCTTCGGCGACCGCAACGGCCTGCTTGACCTGGCCCGGCTCGAACGCGAAGCGGGCCTGGCGCTGGTTCCTGTCACCGGAATGGCCAAGGCGCATGGCTGGCACGGAAACGTCGTGCTGTTCCGGCGCGGCAGCGTGCGCGACGTGCACCAGATCACGCTTCCGGGGTTGGAGCCCCGCGGAGCCATCGTTACCGAGATCGAACTGGAAACCGGCGGCGCGATCCGCATCGTGGCCGCGCATTTCGGCCTGCTGCGCCGCTCGCGCACCCACCAAGCCCGCATCATTCACGAGATCATGAACGCGCGGGACGAGATTCCGACATTGCTGATGGGCGACCTCAACGAATGGCGCCTCAACGACCGCTCCGCGCTGAGCACGCTCGACTCCGCCTTCGGCCCGCTGCCGGCCGCCGTTCCGAGCTTTCCGTCGCGGCTGCCGCTGCTGGCTCTCGACCGCATCATCGCCAACCGCAACGACATCCTGTCGCCGGTGGCGGTCCACGACACCCCGCTGGCGCGCATGGCGTCCGACCACCTGCCGATCAAGGCCGTCGTGAATCTCGCCCTGGCGCACGACGACAGCGATCCCGCCCACGCGGATGGCGAGCGAAGGGCGGCCTGAACCGGCGACCGGCCCCGACGGCTCCGCGCATCCGCGGACATGGAAGGATGACCGGTCGCAGCCGAACCCGGCAGGAAAACGGACATGGACGGCCAGGACGATCTTCTCGCTGAACTGCGCAGGACTGCGGGACATGCGGCCGTGTGGGGCAGCGACGAACTCAAGAACCGCGATCCGGGTTTCGACGACCGCAATTTCAAGGCGGCCGCGCTGGTGCGTCCTGCCGACACCGAAGGCGTGGCGGCGCTGATGCGCTTCTGCGCCCGACGCGGAATCGAGTTGGTGCCGCAGGGCGGCCGCACCGGACTTGCCGGCGGTGCGGCGACGACGGCCGGCCAGATCATCTGCGACCTCGGCGCAATGAACTGCATCGAGGAGATCGACACGCTGGCCCGCGTCGCCATCGTCCAGGCCGGAACCCCGCTCGCCGCGCTTCAGGAAGCCGCCGGCGCCCACGGGCTCGACCCCGGCATCGACCTGGCGGCGCGTGGAAGCTGCACCATCGGCGGCATGATCTCGACCAATGCCGGCGGCATCATGGCCTTCCGCAACGGCACGATGCGCCACCGCCTGCTCGGCCTCGAAGCCGTGCTGCCGGACGGGCGCGTGTTCCGCGACCTCACCCGCGTTCTGAAGACCAGCGCCGGCTACGACCTGAAGCACCTGTTCGTCGGGGCCGAGGGCACGCTGGGCATCGTCACCCGCGCCGCGATCAGGCTCGATCCGGTCGGCGGCGCCACCGCCACGGCGCTCGTCGGCGTCGGCGATGCCGCAAGCGCCCAGCGCATCGTGCGCCATTTCCTCGGCATGACCGGGACAAGCCTGCGCGCGGCCGAGATCATGTGGCGCGATTTCACGCTCGCCATGAGCAGGATGCTGGACCTCGAACCCGGCACGCTGCCGCTCGACGCGCCCTGCCTGCTGCTGCTGGAACTCGCCGCCGACACGGCCGGCCAGGCTGCGGCCGCGCTGGAGCAGGGCCTCTCCGACATGTGGGAGGCGGCAGGCATCGCCGATGGCCTGGTCGCCGGCTCGCTCGCCCAGGCCAGGGCCATCTGGCGCCTGCGAGAGGAGACCGAGCAGATCGAGCGTATGCACGACCATCCGCCGTCCTTCGACGTGTCCGTGCCCGGCGGCGCGATCGACGCCTATGTCGCGCGCATCACCGAAGACCTCAAGGGCATCGATGCGGACTATGCGCCCTATGTGTTCGGCCATCTGGCCGACGGAAACCTGCATATCTCCATCAACGCCGACAGCCCCTCGCGCGAACGCTACAGGGCGATCGAGGACGTTCTCTATGCGGGCCTGCGCGAGATCGGCGGCTCCTTCTCGGCCGAGCACGGAGTGGGCCTCGACAAGCGCGATGCCTATGAGCGCCATGCCGATCCGGTCAAGCAGGAGCTTGCGCGCGCGGTCAAGGCGCTGCTCGACCCCGAAAATCTGATGAACCCGGGCAAGGTCGTCCGCTCATGATCTCCGGCGCACGAGCGCCGGATTTTCCCGCCTACGCCACGGCCTGCAACTCGATGGCGATCCGGTCGCGACCGGTATTCTTGGCGCGGTAGAGCGCAGTGTCGGCCCTGCCGAGCACATCCTCGAAATCGTCGCCGCGCGACGTCGAAAGGGCGATCCCGGCGCTCGCGGTGCCCTTGATGGTACCCTTCGGCGTCTCCATCGGGCTCGCCGCAAAGGCTGCCCTGATGCTTTCCGTCGTGGCGGTCGCCAGGGTCACGGGAGCCGCGCGCATCACCAGCACGAATTCCTCGCCGCCCGTGCGTGCGGCCAGGTCTCCCGGCCGCAGGCTCCGGCGAAGCGCCTGCGCGAACTGGCACAGCACCCGATCGCCCGTGTGGTGGCCATATTGATCGTTTATCGACTTGAACCTGTCGAGGTCGAAGGCAATCACCGCGTCACCCAGGCCCAGCGTATCGGTCGCCAGACTGTCGAACAGCGCCCGCCGGTTCAGCAATCCGGTCAGGGGATCCGTCTGCGCCTCCAGCCGGTGCCGGCGCGCGATCCTTGCCTGATTGAGCCCCAGCGACAGAGCGCCGATGCCGGTTATGCCGGCGATGGACATCATGGCGTTGAAGTGCTCGGCCCAGTTGTCGGGACGCCCGTCCAGAACCCACCTGCCGTCGTGGAAAAGCATCACCCCGCAGGCCAGGAAAGAAGAGGCCGAGAGCAGATAGAGCACGGTGACGCCGATGATGCAGGTGGGAGCCTCGCCGCGGACGCTCCAATATTGCAGCGCCGTCACGGCAAGCAGGGCCGCCGCCAGGATGTTGTAGATGGCGATGCCGAGCCCATCCAGACCGGCGGCAATGGGCACGCCCACGGGCAGCGCGACGGCGATGGCGAGCGCGATGATGGCGCTGCGCTGCGCATGCCGGCCCGTGAAGAGCCGGGCGGCGGCATAGACGGCGACAAAGCCGACGATTTCCAGCGTGAAGGCCAGGGTGACCACCGCCGTCAGCTTGGGCGGCAGTGTCGAATAGAGGATGACGCCGCTTCCCAGCAGCACCATGCCCAGCATCCAGCCGATAAGGAAGCGATCCATGCGGTTCTGGAACCACATGCCCAGCATCGTCATGGCCAATGCCGCCGCAGATATCCCGGCCGCAAGGAACAGCGTATCCGGATCGAATCCCACTCTGGCCGCCCCCTCCGAGCCCGCTTCCTCTCCTTCATCCCTAGCATGGCCTCGCGGGACTTCGCGCAGCCGAGTGGAAACGAGGTGAACGGAAGGTAAGCGCCGCTTCCGGTGCAGCCGAGGCGGCTCGTTCAGAGAATGCGTCCGCCCCCCGAGATGCAGGCGGCAGGCATGGGAGAAGCGCCAGGAGAAATCCCGAAGCCGCGGCCATGCCCCAAGGCCGCCGGCGCGATCAAACCGCGCCGCCGCGCCGAACGGGCAAAAGGTGCACGGCTTCGCTCAGCGAGAAGAACGCCGCCGGGCAGCCCGTCGGCAGTCTCCGGCCGACTCAGGCGAGCCCGAGCTTCTTCTTGAGTTCGGCATTTTCCTTGCGCAGGCGTTCGGCAAGGAGGCCCTTCAGGCGCTTGTTTTCCTCCTCGAGCGCCAGGAGGTCCTTGAGGTCGCCGCCCTGAGGCGCAGCCGCCGCCGCCCTCTTCCAATGGTAGTAGGTCTGCTCCGATATGCCGGCCTGCTTTACCGCGTTCTTCATGTTCTCGCCGTGACCGATCGCCTTCTCGATCTGGGCAAGCTTCTGGGCGCGTTCCTTCTCGGAATAGGCCCTCCGTCCGGACCGGACCACGGCGGGCGCCTCGGCCGCAGGCTTGGCCGCGGCCTTTCGCCCGGCCTGCTTGGGCTGCGCCTTCGCCTTCCTCGGCCGCGGAGCCTTCTTCCTCGCTTCAGGCGCTTCCGTATTCGCAGGTACTTCGGCGGCGGTCTGCGCGGATTCAGCTTCCTGGGGATCGGCCATCAGATGCTCCACTTGGGGTCAGTGTCTCACGCCAGCATTAATGACCTGCACATTGGAGTCAACATGCATGCGCTTTTTCCCTTTAAGGCCGATCTTCAAGGTTAACCGGCCCGGCCATCGACTGTTCTACCAATCCTGTTCTTCCGCTGATCAAGGGCAATGCCTTCATCATGCTTGCCAATGAGAAGCAGCGCAGGTCGATGACGCGGCCGAATGTGCACCCTCCGCAGGCGATCATCCGGCGACGGGCAGCGGGCCGGCCATCGTCAACAGCGGCGAATGGGCGCTTCCCCGCTTCGACGATTGCGGCGTGGACAGTCATAAATATACTGGCCATGTTTGTTTTGGCGGCTATGCGAAGTGTTGCGGGAAAGGTTCCGCTCCCCGATCGCAGAAAGAAGAACGCCGCCATATCGCCAGGTCGAGGTTTCCGCCATGCCTTTCAACGAACGCTCGAAACACATCACGCAAGGCGTGGCCCGCTCGCCGAACCGGGCCATGTTCTACGCGCTGGGCTATGAGAAGGCCGATTTCGACAAGCCGATGATCGGCATCGCCAACGGCCATTCCACCATCACGCCTTGCAATGCCGGCCTGCAGCCGCTGGCGGACGCCGCGGCGGCGGCGATCAAGGCCGCCGGCGCCAATCCGCAGACGTTCGGCACGCCGACCATATCCGACGGCATGTCGATGGGCACGGAAGGCATGAAATATTCGCTGGTGTCGCGCGAGGTGATCGCGGACTGCGTCGAGACCTCGGTGCAGGGCCAATGGATGGACGGGGTGCTGGTGCTGGGCGGCTGCGACAAGAACATGCCGGGCGGCATGATCGGTATCCTGCGCGCCAACGCGCCGGCCATCTACGTGTATGGTGGCACGATCAAGCCCGGCCGCTGGAAGGGGCAGGACCTTTCCATCGTCTCGGCCTTCGAAGCGGTGGGCGCCTTCATGGCCGGAACCATGAGCGAGGAGGATTTCGAGGGCATCGAGCGCAATGCGTGCCCCACGACCGGCTCCTGCGGCGGCATGTACACGGCCAACACGATGAGCTCCTCCTTCGAGGCGCTCGGCATGTCGCTGCTCCATTCCTCGACCATGGCCAGCCCCGACCGCGAGAAGCTGGAAAGTGCTGCCGAATCCGGCCGCGTGCTGGTCGATGCGGTGAAGAGGAATATCTGTCCGCGCGACATCATCACGCGCAATTCGATCGAGAACGCGGTGGCGCTGATCATGGCGATCGGCGGCTCCACCAATGCGGTGCTGCATTATCTGGCCATCGCGCATGCCGCCGAGGTCGACTGGACGCTCGACGATTTCGAGCGCGTGCGCCGCAAGGTCCCGGTGATCTGCGACCTCAAGCCTTCGGGGAAATACATGGCGGTCGACCTGCATCAGGCCGGCGGCGTCCCGCAGGTGCTGAAGATCCTGCTCAACGCCGGCCTCGTCCACGGCGATTGCCTGACGATTACCGGCCGTACGCTGGCGCAGGAACTGGCCGCCGTGCCGGACGAGCCACGCGCCGACCAGGACGTCATCATGCCCATCGAAAAGGCGCTCTATCGCGAGGGCCATCTCGCCATCCTCAAGGGCAACCTTGCCGAGGACGGCGCGGTGGCCAAGATCACCGGCCTGAAAAGCCCTGCGATCACCGGCCCGGCGCGCGTTTTCGATGACGAGCAGTCGGCGATGGAGGCGATCCTGTCCGACAAGATCAAGCCGGGCGACGTGGTGGTGCTGCGCTATCTCGGGCCGAAGGGCGGGCCGGGTATGCCGGAGATGCTGGCGCCGACCTCGGCGCTGGTCGGGCGCGGCCTTGGCGAAAGCGTCGGCCTCGTCACCGATGGCCGCTTTTCCGGCGGCACCTGGGGCATGGTGGTGGGCCATGTCGCGCCGGAAGCCTATGTCGGCGGCACCATCGCACTGGTGGAGGAAGGCGACACCATCACCATCGACGCCCACAGGCTGCTCCTGCAACTGGAGGTGGACGAGGCCGAGATCGCCCGTCGGCGCGCAGCGTGGAAGCAGCCGGAGCCGCGCTACCGGCGCGGTGTGATGGCCAAGTTCTCGGCGCTCGCCCGCCCGGCCAACGAAGGCGCCGTCACCGGATAGGCCGGCGAAAGCGACCCTAAAAGCGGCCTTGTCAGCGCACCACCAGCACCGGCACGGGGCTGGTGACCAGCACCTCGACCGCCTGGCTGCCGAGGAACGCGCGGTCATGCCCGCGCCGGCCGTGCGAGGCCCCGTGGGAGGTCATGACGATGAGGTCGCAACCCTTGTCCCTGGCGACCTCCACGATGGCCTCGGCCGGCCGCATCTGGTCGACATGCACCGTCTCGCAGGCAACGCCGCGTGCCTTTGCCGCCGCGGCCGCCGCGGCCAGCACCTGCCCGGCGAACTCCTTGCCGGCCCGCCGGTAGAGCGCCATCGTCTCCACGACCGAGACGTTCTCGAATTCCGGGCGCGCCGCGTAGACCGGAAAAATCTCGGTGACGTGGAGGATGGTGACCCGGCTGCCGTGGACGGAGGCCAGCGCAAGGCCGTGGTCGACCCCGCGCTGCGAAAAGTCCGAGCCGTCGGTCGCGACGAGAATATGGGAATACATCGGCAGCCTGGTCTCCGTTGAACCGGCAGGCAGCATAGGCCGATTTCCGCAGCGCCTGCACCCCCGATTGCCACGGACGCGGCGGTTGCGACGCCCCGGCAGATCGACGCACTCCCTGACGGCCGGAAAGCTGCATATCATTTTGCTTGCGCCGGCGGCCTCTAAAAGATACATATGTTATGTATCTTTATACTTTGGACATGCAGGGGAAAGGAAATTCCGATGGCTGAAACCTGGCTTGCCTCTCTCAGGACGGCGACCCCGCAGGAAGGCTTCGAACTGGCCGCGAAGCTCGCCCGCGTCGGCGTGAAAGTGACCCAGCCGTCGGCCGAGGTCCGCGACAAGCTGCGCGCGGCATACGACCATGACACCACCCAGTTGATCGCGTCATCCCAGGTCATAGCGATCCATTTCCAGACGGTCGCCGCCGCGAACAATTACTGGCGCGACTGAGGCCGGCCGGCCCTGTCGGCATGTTCGCGCTGTTTGCGCCTGCGCAAACTGGCTTCCGGCGAAGCAGGCTATGATGGCATCGGTTCATCGAATGCCGGCGCCGCAGCGGGCGCCGGAATGCAACGCGTCGCACGGCCGCGCGGGATGAGCCGCAGGAGAAAGAAGTGCGCGTCATCGAAACACGCCAGGCGGCGGCCCAGGCCACCGCACATTGCGCCGACCTGGAGGTCGTGGCCCGGCTGGCGGCCGTGATAAAGGATGCGCGGCTGGATTGCGGGTGCAAGCCGAAGCTGGACGAGACGCTGGCGCGTTTCGCCATGCTGGAGCGCCGGCGCACGGCACGCGGACATCTGTTCAATGCCCGCGGCCATCGCGAGCAGATCGAGGCGATCCTCTTCTTCCTGAACGATCTGGACGAACTGGAAACGACGGAACAGGACCACAGCGTCTATGTGGACATTGCGCTTCTGTTCGACGACATAGCCAATATCGCCCGGGAAGGCGCCTATTCGATGCGGCAACTGTCCGCAACCGTGGAAGACGACCGGGGCACGGCCTGACACTTCTCCGCCCGCGCATTCCCCCCGTCGCATTCCGGCACCACAGCGGATGGGCACGGCCGTGATCGCCGCTTTCGCGCAAGGAAAGGGAGCGCCGATGCGCAAGCCCGGGAAAACGGCGGAGCCGAGCCTGCCGCAACTGATGACCTGCCATCCGGCGATGGTCCACGCCATCCTGCCGACCACTCGGCCGGACAGATCGGCAGGAGCGGCGGGCGGGGCCGAGCGCGGCGACGGCAAGCGCTCGTTTTCCTGCAGCGCCCGGCGCGGGCTGCGGCGCATGGCCGGCAAGGGATGAGGCTGCGGCCTAGAGCGTTTCCGCTTTTCTCCGAATCGCGGAAACGCTCTAACCCTTTGTTTTGATGCAATTCCGAACGCAAAACCGCTTCGCACTTTTGCTGGAATTGCTCTATGGCCGGCCGACGGGATTTTCTCCCCAGCGCGTCATGCGCGCGCCGGGGTCCACGCCCGCCCAGTTGACGAGCCGGGCGGCGATCTCGCGCACCATATCCTCTATAGTGGCCGCCCTTGCATAGAAGGGCGGCACCGGCGGCGCGATAACCGCGCCGAGGCGGGCGAGCCGCAGCATAGCCTCCAGGTGGCCTTCGTGCAGCGGCGCCTCGCGCGGGGCCACCACCAGTCGCCGCCTTTCCTTCAGCACCACGTCGGCGGCGCGCGTGAGCAGGTTGTCGCCCAGCCCGTGCGCCATGGCGGCGAGGCTGCGCATGGAGCACGGCACCACGACCATGCCCTCGGTACGGAAGGAGCCGCTGGCGATCGGCGCCGCCAGATTGCGCGGCGAATGCGCGTGATCGGCCAGCGCCGTCAATCGGCCGAGTCCGCCGGGCCCGAGTTCGTGAGCGATGGTCATGCGCGCGCCGGCGCTCACCACCAGATGCGTCTCCACCTCTGCCTCCGCCAGTTGCCGCAGCGTCTCCAGCGCCAGCACCGCGCCAGAGGCGCCGGTGACGCCGACGATCAGGCGTCTGCGCATTCCGCCTCCTTTCGCAATTCAGGAAAGAACTCCCCCCACCGTTCGCCCACCCGGCGCCGGACGGCGGCGTCCATCTCCAGCATCACGCCCCATTCGCGGGCGGTCTCGGCGCCGATCTTGCGGGTGGCGTCGAAGCCGGCCTTGCCGCCCAGCCCTTCCAGCGGCGAGGCGAAATCGAGCTGGTCGATCGGCGTGCGCTCCACCAGCATCAGGTCGCGGGCCGGGTCCATGCGCGTGGCCATCGCCCACATCACCTCCGGCCAGGAGCGGATGTCGATGTCGTCGTCCACCACGATGAGCATCTTGGTCATGGAAAATTGCGGCAGCAGCGACCAGAAGCCCATCATCACCCGCCGCGCCTGCCCGGCATATTTCTTGGCAATGGAAATCACCGCGATCCTGTAGGAGCAGGCCTCCGGCGGCAGCCACACGTCCACGATCTCCGGCACCTGCTGGCGCAGCAGCGGCTTGAACACCTCCAGCAGCGCCGCCCCCAGCACCGAGGGCTCGTCCGGCGCGCGGCCGGTGAAGGTGGTGAGATAGGTCGCGCGGTCGCGCAGGCGCAGGCGCTTCAGCCGGAAGACCGGATAGTGCTCCGGCGCGTTGTAATAGCCGGTATGGTCGCCGAACGGCCCTTCGAGCACGGTCTCCTCGGGCGAGACCGTGCCCTCCAGCACGATCTCGGCGCTGGCCGGCACGTGCAGGGGAATGCTGGCGCAAGGCGCCAGCGCCGCCCGGCGGCCGCCGATCAAACCCGCCAGCGCCAGTTCCGTCACCCCCTCGGGCGCGGGCATCACGGCGGCCAGCAACGTGGCCGGATCGGCGCCGATCACCACCGCCACCGGCATTTCCTCTCCCCGCGCGCGCCACAGGCGGTGATGGGCAGCGCCGCCGCGCATCGGCAGCCAGCGCAGGATGGCGCGGTCGCGCCCGATCACCTGCATGCGGTAGATGCCGAGATTGTAGGCGCCCGCGTCGTCCTCGCCCGGCGGACGGGTGACGACCGCCGGCCAGGTGATGAGCGGGCCGGCATCGCCCGGCCAGCAGGTCTGCACCGGCAGCAGCGAGAAATCCGGGTCGGCGTTCTTCCATTCCCGCAGCGCGCCGACGATCTTCGGCCTTGTCTGAAGCGCGCTGCGCGCGGCCGGCAGGATCAGCCGCGCCTGCCGCAGGTTCTGCGGCGGCTGCGGCGACCGCATCCAGGCCAGCAGCGTGCCGAGCCGGCCGAGACCGTCCACATCCGTGCCCAGGCCCCAGGCCACGCGCTCGGCCGTGCCGAATAGGTTCGCCACCACCGGCATGGCGGCAGGCGCGCCGCGCCGATCCAGCGCCTGCGTCAGCCGCAGCGCCGGCCCGCCGGCGGCGATCACCCGGCGGTGGATCTCGGTGAGCTCCAGCTGCATGGAGACGGGCGCCGAAATGGTGGCGAGTTCCCCTTTCCCCTCCACGAAGGTGAGAAACGAGCCGAGGCCGGGAAACGGAGGGAGGCTGCGCTGGTGCATGAAGGATCCTGCCGGCCCATGCGCCGGCTGCGCAGCGATGCCACGTCCGCGGGTGAAGCTCGTTGAGCTTGCGCAAAGATGCAGGTCAGGCCCGCCGCCGGTCCCGGGCGCATGCCCGGAAGAAGCCAAAATTCGGACAGAAGCCGGCCAGCGCGGCAAGGTCGCCGCCGCCCTCCAGCCAGTTGCGGCACTCGCGATGGGAAGCACAGCCCAGGCAGGTGTCGCGGGCCTCGGCGAGCGCGGCACCGCCGGCCGTGCGGACCGCGACGGCCGGATCGACACCCGTCCGCTCCATGACGAGATCCATAAGCGCGAATTGCTGCCAGACCCTGTCGGTCTGCGGCCAGCGCCGCTCATCCGATTGCACTGCGACCTCCTTGCTGATCGCACCACCAATCCGCATGAATTCTATCGCGGAACCGCGCTGGGCTGGATGTGTCCTGTCGCCGCGCCGCCGATTCCGCCCCGTCGGTTTCGTCCCGCTGTTTGATCCGGAGCAAACTTCCCGCGCGCGAGCCTGCCTATTGTGGCGCGTCGACGACAGTCCGGAGGGCGGGAATGGCGGCAGGAAACGAAGAAAGCACATTGCCGGCCTTTGCCCGGCGCCTTCTGCCGCCATTTGCCGGCCTGCCGCTCGGGCCGCTGCTGACCCTGTCGCTGCGCTCGCTGGCCAGGCGCCGGCCGGGCCTGTTCGAGCGGCTGGGCAAGCATCGCACAGCGCGTTACCTCATCGACCCGACCGACCTTTCCTTCGCCTTCAGCGTGGTGCCGGACGGGCAATCCTGCACCGTGCGCGTCACCACCAAGACCGGCAGCGAGCCCTGTGACGTCGTCATCCGCGGCCCGATCCTGATGCTGCTCGGCATCCTCGACGGGACGCTCGACGGGGATGCGCTGTTTTTCCACCGCACCATCTCCGTCAGCGGCCGCACCGAAGCGGTGTTGGCGCTGCGCAACGCCATCGAGGACGCGGAGTTGCGCCCTTCCGACCTGCTCGGCCTGCGCGGCGCACTCGCCCGCTTCGCCGATGCCGGCATCGTGGGGGGACTGGGCGCGATCCGCCATCTGGCGGCGAGCGCGCCCGTGCGCGAAGGCGGCCGGGCATGAGCGGAGCCCGCATGGAACTGGTCTGCCCGGCCGGAACCCCCGCCACCTTGCGCGCGGCCGTGCAGGCGGGCGCCGACGCCGTCTATTGCGGCTTCCGCGACGAGACGAACGCGCGCAACTTCCCCGGCCTCAATTTCTCGCCCGAGGAAATGGCCGAGGGCATCCGCTTCGCCCACGACCACGGCAGCAAGGTGCTGGTCGCCATCAACACCTTCGCGCGGGCCGGCGGCACCGACCCCTGGCGCAGAGCGGCCGACACGGCCGCCGAATGCGGCGCCGATGCCGTCATCGCCGCCGACATCGCCGTGCTCGACCATATGGCGGGCGAGCATCCGCGCACGCGCCTGCACCTGTCGGTGCAGGCCGCCGCCGCTACGCCCGAGGCGATCGGCTTCTATGCGCAGGCCTTCGGCGTGCGCCGGGTCGTGCTGCCGCGCGTGCTCTCGGTGCAGGAGATCGCCGCCCTCAACCGCGCCATCGACGTGGAGACCGAAGCCTTCGTCTTCGGCGGGCTGTGCGTGATGATCGAGGGCCGCTGCCATCTCTCCTCCTATGCCGCCGGGAGGTCGCCGAACCTCAACGGCGTGTGCTCCCCGCCCGAGATGGTGAGCTATGACGAGGACGCGGGCGGCACGGCCGCGCGGCTGGCCGGCTTCACCATCGACCGCTACGAGCCCGGCGAGCCGGCCGGCTATCCCACCCTTTGCAAGGGCAGGTTCAAGGCCGGAGACAAGTCCGACTACCTGTTCGAGGATCCGGTGAGCCTCAACGCCGGCAGCATGATCCTGGCGCTGAGGGCGGCCGGGGTCACCGCCCTGAAGATCGAGGGGCGGCAGCGCGGCAAGGGCTACGTCACCCAGGTGGTGCGCGCCTTCAGGAGGGCGGTGGACGCCGCCGAGCAGGGCTACGACGCCACCGAGATCGACGGCATCCTGGCCGGCATGTCCGAGGGCGGCCGGCAGACCACCGGCGCCTACCGCAAGATCTGGAGATAGGCCATGCCGCGGATCAGCCTGACGCTCGGGCCGCTCTTCTTCCACTGGCCGGCCGACCGGCTGCGGAGCTTCTACGCCCGGATCGCCGACGAGGCGCCGGTGGAGCGCGTCCATGTCGGCGAGGTGGTGTGCGGCAAGCGCATGCCGTTTTCCGATCCCGTCTGGCCCGAGATCATCGAGCGGCTGGAGCGCGGCGGCAAGGAGGTGGTGCTGTCCACGCTGGCCGCCCCCGCCACGGTGCGCGAGCGCCGCGCCGTGGAGGAGCTTTGCGCGGACGGGCGGCTGGTGGAGATCAACGACATCACGGCGCTTCCCGCCCGTAGCGGCCGGCCGTTCGTGACCGGCCCCTTCCTCAACGTCTACAACGAAGCGACGGCGCGCTTCCTCATCCGCCACGGCGCGGCCACCATCTGCCCGCCCGTCGAGCTTTCCCTGAAGACCGTAGGCGCGATCGCGGCGGCCTGCCCCGAGGCCGGGTTCGAGATATTCGCCTTCGGCCGGCTGCCGCTGGCGCTTTCGGGCCGCTGCTACCACGCGAGGCTCAACGGGCTGCACAAGGATTCTTGCCAGTTCACCTGCGAGCAGGACCCGGACGGGCTGGCCGTCGACACGCTGGACGACCAGTCGTTCCTGGCCATCAACGGCGTGCAGACCCTGTCGGCGCAGGTGCATGCCGTGCTGGCGGACCCTGCCGAGATCGCCGCCCTCGGCATCGGCCGCCTGCGGCTGTCGCCGCATGGCTGCGACATGGTGGAGGTGGCGCGGACATACCAGGCTCTCGTCGAGGGGCGGCAGGACCCGGAGGGAGCCCGCTTCCTGCTCTCCTGCCTCGACCTGCCGGGAACGCTGGTCGACGGCTACGCGCGGGGCGAGGCCGGATCGCGGCCGGCCATCCCGGCCTGACGCAGCCTTGGGGAGCGATCATGGGAGAAAGAAGGAGGGAGGACAAATGACACGGATCGCCATCCTGACCATTTCGGATCGCGCCAGCCGCGGGGACTACGAGGACCTCGGGGGCCCGGTCGTCGAAAGCTGGCTGCGCGCAGCCATTGCGAACCGGTGCGACTATGTCCGCAGCATCGTGCCGGACGGACTGGAAAGCGTGCGGAACGCGCTGGTGGAACTGTGCGACCGGGACGGCGCCGACCTGGTGCTGACGACCGGCGGCACCGGGCCCGCGCTGCGCGACCTGACGCCCGAAGCCATGCGCCAAGTCGTGACCAAGGAACTGCCGGGCTTCGGCGAACTGATGCGCCAGGCAAGCCTGGTTCAGGTTCCGACAGCCATCCTCTCCCGCCAGAGCGCCGGGGTGCGAGGCCGCACGCTCATCATAAACCTGCCCGGCAAGCCGTCGGCCATCGACGTGTGTCTCGCCGCCGTCTTCCCCGCCGTGCCCTACTGCCTGGAACTGATCGGCGCCGGGCGCATCGAGATGTCGGTCCGGTTCGGGGAGGTCGGTTCCGCGCGCCCGGTCCAGGCTCTCGCCGCAGCCTGCTAAGTATAGCGGTTTTCGGATCGACGTTCAGGCGCAGATGCGCGCCCACTTCCCGCCATGTGACAGGATGTGGGCTTCGACGCCGGCCATGCCGTCGAGCACCGCCGCGATCTCTGCGGCATCCATCAGATTGAAGGCGGTGGACAGCGCATCCGCCAGCGCCGCCTGACCGGCCACGACGGTGACGCCGGCGTGACGCTGGGGAGTCGCCCCGCTGCGCGGATCGATGATGTGGCTGAACTGCCCTTCCGCGTCGAAGCGGAAGCCGAACGGGCTCGACGTGGCGACGGCACGGTCTTCCACTTCGAGCACCTTGAGGATGCGGGCGCTGTCCTGCGGATCGGAAATGCCGACGCGCCACGGCCGGCCGCCCGGCGCGGAGCCGATGGCGCGGCTTTCGCCCATGTCGACCATGGAGCGCTCGATGCCGCCGGCCCGCAGGAGGTCCACCACCTTGTCGGTGATGTACCCTTGCGCAATGCCGTTGAGCGTCAGCGCGGAGCCCGGAACCGGCAGTTCGATCCGGTCGGGCGAACAGGCAATCCGGGCGAGGCCGACCCGTGCGAGGCATTCGCGCACGATCTCGGCGGAAGGCCCGGTCTCGGACGCGCCGGGCGTCGAGAAATGGCGCCGGTAGGCGTCCCACAGCGGCTGCACGGTGGGATCGAAAGCGCCGCCGGTGCGCTCGCCGGCCTCGCGGCTGAGCAGCAATATCTCGACCAGCTCCTTCGGAGGCGCCACAAGGAAGCGCTGGCGGTTGAGCAGCACGAGGTCCGAATCGTCGCGGTAGAGGCTGAAGATGCGCTCCAGCCGGCGCATCTCGGTCACCACCATGGCGGCCAGCTTCTCGGCCGTCGAATGATCCGGGTGGTGGATGGTGAGCGAAGCCTGCGCGCCCATCGCCTCGCCCTGCCATGTCACCGCCTCGGGCACGGCCGCCATGCTCCCGAACGGCAGCAGCGCCATGCCGGCCGCGGCGGCGCTGATGCCGATCATGCGGCGGCGGGTCATCGTTCCGGAAATCATGTCAGTGAACCTCCCCGGAAGTTGCAGGCGCGTCGCCTGCCTGCTGTTCCAGAATGTAGTCGCGCGGAACGGCGTCGAAGCGCACGACATCGCCGCCATGGTCGCCGGCAAAGGCTTTCGCCGCTTCCTCGGTGGAGAAGGGCACGGCCTCGGCCGCGCCCATGCCGCCCTTCCGGTCGCTGCCGATGACGAAGAAGGCCTGCCTTGCGTCCACCCAGTTGTCGGCGCCCGGCTCGTCCCAGGTCTGGGCCCTGGCCATGTCGGAGACGTAGATCGCCCTTATGTCCTTCGGCTCCTCCGGCAGCATGGTGAAGGCGATGGCGTCGCGCGCGGAGGAAAACCAGATCGGCTCGTCATATTTGGCGAGGATGACCTGCCCCTTCGGCCCGGCATGTTCGAGGATGTTCATGCCGCAATAGCGGCCCATCGCCTCGTCGGTCATGGCAAAGGGCGCCGGCGGCGGCTCCGCCTCGCGCTGGCAGGCCCCCAGGGTCGGGAGAAGCGCGAGCAGGCCGGCCAGGAGGGCGATCGTCAGGCGCGGTCTCACAGCTCCCTCCTTGAAAAGGCGGCCGCGGCCAACGCCATCGGCGCCACGATCCATGCGACGAGCGCGGTCAGCAGCGCGGCCGGCTCCAGCGCCGCGCTCTGCACGATGCCGCCCATGCCGGAAGCCGCCGCGATCTCGTCCGAGCCGGCGAGATTGAGCAGCCGATAGGCATCGGTCGGGTTGAGCAGGAGCAGCGCGTCCAGGACGCCGCCGCCGACGGACTGCCCCTGGTCGGCGACCAGCAGCCCCAGCAGCGCCATGTCGTAGATGACGACGAAGACCAGCCAGACGCCGATGGCGATGCCGCCGGCGGTGCCGCGGTCGCGCACAAGCGCACTGACCAGATAGCCGATCGCCACGAAGACGGCGCCCAGCAGCACCGACGAAGCCGTCATCGTCGTGAACGCCGTCCAGCTTCCTCCGCCGATCGCCTTGCCGGTGGCCAGCAGCGCGACCGCGGCCAGCCCGTAGCCGACGCAGGTGGCGAAGGCCAGGATGGCGATATGGCCGAGGAACTTGCCGACCAGAACCTGGCTGCGCCGGACCGGATAGGACAGGAGCAGCGTCATGGTGCCGCTGTCGATCTCGCCCACGATGGCGTCGTGGGAGATGAGCAGCGCGATCAGCGGCACGATGAAGATGGTGAGGCTCGCCAGGCTGATGACCACCACGTCGAGCGCGCCGGCGCCGACCGAGCCGGTGGGGGCGCTGCCGAGGAAGGCGAGCGTGAGCGCGAGCGCCGCCAGCAGCCCCGTGGCCGCGAGCACCCAGCGGTTGCGCAGGCCCTCGCGCACCTCCTTGGCCGAAAGCAGAAGGATCGTCTTCATCTGGAGGCCTTCCCTGCGAGGAAATGGGCGTAGAGCTCGTCGAGGCCGGGGGGCACCATGTCGAGGTCCTCGAAGGGCGCACCCTCGCCGGCGGCGCGGCGCAGGAAAGCGGCCTTGTCCTCCGGCGTGGCGTCGAGCTCGATGATATGGCCGTTCACCTGCCTGAGGCCAGCGGGTTCGCCCATCCATTCCCGCAGGCGCCGGGCGCCGCCCTCGGCGGTCCTGATGCGGATCTTGGTGGGCAGCCGCGCCATGTGACGCAACTCGTCCAGCGAGCCGTCGGCGATCTTGCGGCCCTCGTTCATGATGACGACGCGGCCGGCATTGCCTTCCAGCTCGTTCAGCGCATGGGAACACAAAAGCACGGTGGCGCCGGCCGCACCCATTTCGCGCACGATCTCATAGAACTGCTGGCGCAGCGCGGGGTCGAGCCCGGTGGTGGGCTCGTCCAGCAGCAACACCGCCGGCGTGCCGATCATGGCCTGGGCGAGGCCCAGCCGCTGGCGCATGCCCTTGGAATAGGTGCCGACGCGCCGGTCCGCCGCATGGGCGAGGCCAAGCCGCTCCAGCAGCGCGTTCTCCTCGCCCTTGCTGCCGCCCTTGAGCCGCACGTAGAAACGCAGCGTCTCGCGGCCGGTCAGCGCGGGATTGAACGAGACGTTCTCCGGCAGGTAGCCCAGGCGCCGGCGCACGGCGGCATCGCCCGCCGCCGGGTCCTGGCCGAGCACGGAGACCGAGCCGGCGGTGGGACGCGCAAGGCCGAGCATCAGCTTGATGAGCGTGGTCTTGCCGGCGCCGTTGTGGCCCACCAGTGCGATCACCTCGCCGGGGCCGGCCGCGAAGGACACGCCGTCCACCGCCTTGACCCGGCCATAGTGCCGGGCGACCGATTTCAATTCGACATTCAAGCTCATGGCAGTTGCGTTCCCTTGATGCCGACAGGCTTCATCAGCGGATGGCTGTCGACCACGCCGCCGGGAAAGACCGCCGGAAAACGGGCCTGCGCCCAGCGGATGACCTGCACGGCCGGGCTATTGACCAGCACCTTGGCCGCCGGCGCTTCCCATAGGACCCTGTCCATCATGTCGTTGGGCCGGTAGGGATTGTCGGCTATTCCGTCGCCGTCGAGGTCGAAGGCGGGGTTGTCGCTCCAGTAGTTGCCGCGTCCGCCGCTCGACCAGTCGAGCGAGCGGGTGCCGACATATTTGACCTGGTTGCGGTTGCGCACGAAGGCGTTGCCGCTCATGGCGTTGCCTTCGGAGCCGGCGGTGAAGTGCACGCCGATCTCGCAGCCTTCGAAGAGGTTGTCGGAGAAGCGGTTGCGGTTGGCGTTGTAGATGAAGACGCATTTCTCCGGACCGATGCGCGTGCCCTTGCGCGCCTTGGCGGCGGGCGCGCCGGTGCCTTGGGCGCGCGGCATGTCGGGGTCGGCCGCGAAACGCTGGCCGTTGCTGGTCCAGCGGGCGGCCGGCTGGGCACGGCCGCGCACCACATTGCCGCGGATCTCGGAGCCGTTGGCGTAGTTGAACAGAAGGCCGTTGTCGCGGTCGCCGTCCGAAACGTTGTCGGTGACCTTGAGCCGGTCGGAATACATGATCGCATAGCCGACGATGTTGCCGATGGAGCTGTTGCCGGCGATCACGCTGTCGTTGGTGTACATGTAGTGGATGGCGAAGCGCAGGTTGCTGAAAGTGTTGCCGCGGAACTCGTTCTTCTTGCTTGTGTTGGCGAATATCCCATCGCGGCCGAAGCTGATGTCGTTGTCCAGCACCTTGGCCCCCGGCGCGTTCCACACCGACACGCCGTTGCCCGAACGGCTGGTACGGCCCTGGCGCTGGCCTTCGATGCGGTTGCCCCGCGCCACCGCGTCGCGCGAGCCGTGCAACTGGATGCCGTAGAGATTGCCGACGATGCTGTTGCCTTCGATGAGCGCGCGCGTAGCGGTCTCGGCGGCGAACACCCCGGCATCCAGCGTGTCCAGGTCCGTGCCCGAGCCCTCGATGTGCAGGCCGCGCACGGCGGTGTCGGGCGCCTCCAGCGTGACGACGCTGCCGTGGCCGCTGCCCTTCAGCACCGCGCCCGGCTCGCCCTGCAGCGTCAGCGGCTTGGAGAGGACGACCGGCCCCAGATGCTCGCCGGGCGCCAGGCGCAGCACGTCGCCGGGCGAGGCGGCGTCCACCGCAGCCTGGAGCGGTGCTACGCCTGCCGGCACGGATATTTCCGCCGCGCCCGCCGCGCGGCAGGAAACGGCGGCGACAAGCGCCGCCATTCCCATCGTTGCGATATGGAGTGAACGGATCACGTCCTAGACGCCCTGCGGTTCCACGAACATGCGGCCCTTCATCTCCATGTGCATGGCATGGCAGAACCACGAGCAGTAGTACCAGTAGACGCCGGGCTTGCTGGCCGTGAACGTCACCGATGCCGTGGCATGCGGCGCGACCTCCATGTTGACGCCGTAGTTGATGATGGCGAAGCCGTGGGTCAGGTCTTCCACCTCGTCGATGTTGGTGATGTAGACGGTGACCTCGTCGCCCTGCTTGACGCTGAAGCTTTCCAGGCCGAAGGCGGGCGCCGAGGACGTCATGTAGACGCGCACCTTGTTGCCGTCGCGGATCACCTCGCTGTCGATCATCAGGTCGATGCCGTCGGCTTCGGCCTGCTTGACCGCGTCGGCGAAGAACGGATCGGCGCGGTCCCAGATGCTGACCGGATTGATCTTGGAGCGGTGGACGAGGGTGGCGTCGTGCGGTTCGGCGAAGCTCGGGCCATCATGCACCAGCACCATCTGGTCGCCCGAGATATCGATGAGCTGGTCGTTCTCCGGCTTCAGCGGGCCGACGTTGAGGTAGCGGTCCTTGGAGAACTTGTTCAGCGAGATCAGCCATTTGCCATCGGCCTCCTTGGTCTGGCCCATGGAGGTGTGGTTGTGGCCGGGCTGATAATGGACGTCGAGCTTCTGGCGGATCGGATCGACCGCCTCGCCTGCGTAGGAGCGCTTGGCGTCCTCGATGTTCCATTTGCAGATCTGGCTGTCGATGAACAGGGTGGTGTAGGCGTTGCCGCGGCCGTCATAGGCCGTGTGCAACGGCCCGAGGCCCAATTCCGGCTCGGCCACCACGGTGTCGCGCGGCTGGATCTTGTCGTCGAACAGGTCGTCGAACTTGCGCACGTCGAACACGGTGACCGTCGGCGAGAGCTTGCCGTTGGCCACGACATGGATGCCGTCGGGCGCGGTGTTGATGCCGTGCGGGCTGTTCGGCACCGGCACGTAGCGCGTGTAGGGCGAGCCATGGCGCCCGTCGATGACCGGCACGCCGCCCATCTCCTTGAAATCGCCCTTCTTGACCGCTTCCTCGATGCGCTTGAGGTTGAAGATGACGATCCAGTCCTGCTCCTTGGCCATCATCTCGGCAAGATTGACGCCCTCTTCGGAGTTGTAGCAGGTGGCGAAAGCGTATTTGCCCTGGTAGTCGGCGTCGACATTGTCGAGGTTGCCGTCCACCATCACCTGCCAGGCCACGTTCATCGTCTCGCCGTCCACGGCGGTGAAGATGGAGTGATACTGCTTCGGGTCATCGAGGATCTTGCCGTCATTGGGGATCGGCACGCGGTCCTCGCCGTTGGCGAACACATAGCCGGTCTTGGGATATTTCTGCACGCGCAGGCCGTGCACCGTGTGCTGGTTCGGCAACTGGATGATCTTGTCGCACTTCATCACATCGAGGCGGATGCGGGCGACGCGCGTGTTGGCCTTGTCGTTGACGTACAGATAGCGGCCGTCATACGTGCCCTCCGTCTGGGACGGGTGCGGGTGATGCAGATCGCCGTTGAGGTAGATGCCGCCGCGATCCTTCAGGAACTCCTTCGTTTCCGGCAGCAGCCCCTCGGTCAGGATCTTGCGGCTCTCATTGGTCTCGCCCCAGCCGGTGGCGCTGCAGCGGTTGAAGACGGGGATGCGCATCAGTTCGCGCATCGAAGGCGCGCCGACGATGCGCACCTCGCCGGTCTGGCCGCTGGAGAAGAACACGTAGTATTCGTCCAGTTCCCCCGGCTTGACCTCGAATTCCTGCCCGCCCGCGGCTCCTTGCGCCGCGGCAGGCGAAACGACGCCTCCGTTCAGCGCCAGTCCGCCGCCGACGCCCGCGGCCCCGGCGGCGGCCATGGCGGCGGTGGTGCCCAAAAGCTGGCGTCTGCTCAGGATCGTCTTCCTGTCCTGATCTTCTTGCGACATGCTCCGTCTCCTTCTGGTTGGCGTGTCAGCCTGTTGCATTCGTGTCTTGCTGCGAAGCCGCCACCGGCACACCCTTGTGGCTGATGACCGGCTTTGCGGGCCCCTTGCCCGGTTTCGTCGGGTCTTTCGCGGCGGGTGAGGACAGGGCCTCGAACTTCTCCCGCTTCAGCCGCACCTGGATCATGTGCGGGCAGCGGTGGTCGTCGTGGTAGAGTTCCTGGCAGTGCATGCAGTAGATGCACTCGTTGACGTTGATCTGCCCTTCGGGATGGATCGCCTCGACCGGGCATTCCTTGGCGCAGCGCTGGCAAGGCGAGCCGCATTCGGGATAGCGCTTGAGCCATTCGAACATGCGGATGCGGCCAGGAATGGCGAGCGCGGCGCCCAGCGGGCACAGGTAGCGGCAATAGAAACGCTCTATGAACAGTCCGGCCACCAGAAGCGCCACGGCGAAGACCACGAACGGCCATTCGCGGGCGAATTTCAGGATGATGGCGGTCTTGAACGGCTCGATCTCGGCATAGGTCTCGGCCAGCGCCACCGAATAGAGCGACAGGCCGAACAGGCCGAGGAAGATCATGTACTTGACCGGCCACAGCCGCTCGTGCAGGCCGAAGGGCAGCTTGATCTGCGGCACCTTGAGCCATTGGGCGAGATTGTTGGTGAGTTCCTGCAAGGCGCCGAACGGGCACAGCCAGCCGCAGAACGGCCCCCTGCCCCAGAACAGCAGGCCCGCGGCCACAGCCGCCCACAGGATGAAGATCAGCGGGGCGGCGAGGAAGAACTCCCAGTTGAAGCCGGTGACCAGCGAATTGACGAAGGTCAGCACGTTGACCACGGAAAGCTGGGCGTTGGCGTACCAGCCGAGCCAGACCAGCGTGAACAGCAGGTAACCACGCCGCACCCAGGCGAACAGGCGCGGACGCCGCACCAGCCAGTTCTGGAAGAAGAAGATGGCGGTAAGCACCAGAAGCGCAAAAACCGTGATGCCGACCTCGACCGTGTTCAGCTTCCATATCCTGATCCACAGCGCCTCCTCGTCCGCGAAGCTTTGTGCGGCGGCAGATTCGGGAGCAACCTCCGCGGGCACAGCCTCGGGGGCGGCCTGGGCAGCGGGCTGACCCGCCGGGACTGGCGCCGGCGCGGCTTTCAGATAGCGGTCGGGCAGCGTGTAGCCGAGGTTGAAGGGCAGCGTGGCCTTGTCGCGGGCGCCGAAGCTGCGCTGGACGAGAAGCTGCAACTCCCACGGCTCGGAAAGGTCGAGCGGGAATTCCTCCGGCACCGTGAACAGTGCAATCTCGCGCAGATGCGGCGCGCCCGCCGCGGCGAGGTCGCCCAGACGCGTATGATCGCGGTCGCGGAAGCGTACGCCCTGGCCGTCCTGCATGAGTTCTACGCGGTCGAATATGCCGCCGCGCACATAGCCCGAGCCCTTGAAGGAATAGGCGCCGTCGCCGGCCACGACGACCGCCTGCTGGCCGGGCTTGAGCTTCTTCTGCAAGCGTTCGTAGACGGCTTCGCCCAACAGGCTGCGGCCGATGGCGGGCACGCTGACCGGGGCAAGGTAGAGGTCGATGAAGCGATCGTCCGGATTGCCGGTCTCGGGCCGCTCGGCCGCCTGTCCCTGGCCGGCATCAGCGAAGGCTTTCGTCACCTCGCCCACGGTCAGGCGCAGGCTGCGCACCGAACCGTCGCCGACCAGCGTATTCCAGTCGAGGATTTCCGACACCGAGGTGTCCAACACCCTGGCCGGAACGGCCGCAGCGCCGGCGGCGGCCACGCCCTTCTGCCCCAGGCGCCCGCTGCGGATGAGCTTCACGGCGGAGCGCACGACGCTGTCGCCCATCACCAGCACGGTGACGGTGGCGCCGCTGACGATGTCCACCTGCGGAATCTGTTCCTGCCCGGCCGCGACCCGGCCGAGATCCTTGCCGATCAGCGAATTCAGCGAAGCGACGACCTTGGCCTCGGGAATGCCTATGAGGACGATGGGCTCCTTGTGCTCGACCAGCTTGAAGCCGCGCACGACGCCATTCTCGTCGATGCCGACGAGAATGCGGATCGGCTTGCCGGAATAGCCGACCGCGCTGGTGTAGTCGGTGTTGAGATAGGCATAGCCGACCGTCTCGCCGCCGGAAAGCACGGGCACGAGCGGCGGGCTTCCTTCAGCCTTGCCATAGGCGTCGGCGCCCGGGATCAGTTCGGCCGCCGGCGTGGCGGACAGGAAGTCGCCCAGGTTTTCGCCCTCGGCCCGGACCGGCGCCGCAAGGGAGGCAAGGCAGGCCAGTACGGCGACCACGCACAGCAAGGAGCGCAAAAGCCCTGCGGCGATGCGTGCCTGACGGCCCGCGCCCGACCTGCGCCCCCATCTTGTCGAGGAAATGCTCACTGGTTTCCGCACCTTTTCCCCCGCCCCTGAAACGGGCGGTTTTGCCGGCGCAGGTGTCGGTGGTTTCGCTCGTTACGTCCTTGATCCAGCGCAAATAAATTTGCCGGGCGCTCGCCTATGGTTTGCAGCGTGATTTGACGACAAGCTGGAAGAGCGTTGCGATGATCCGCCTGACATCCGAACCGTCGACGCCGATCCGCTCCATGGACGAGCTGCTCGCGGTCGCCATGGCGATGGAGAAGGAATCGGCCGACAGATATGCGGACCTGGCCGCGCGCATGCGCGCGGCAGGCCGGCAGGAATTGGCCGAAGTCTTCGAGCGGCTGGTGCGCGAGGAAAGCGGCCATATCGACATGATCGCCGGCTGGTCGCAGCAGCTTCGCCACCATGAGCCCGGCACGCTGACGGCGGAGGCCATGCCGCATGGCGTGTTCGACGACGAGAATATGGCACTCGTCTCGCCCGAACTGCTGGACGCCTACCTCTCCCTTGCCATCGCCGTGCGCAACGAGGAGCGGGCCTTTGCCTTCTGGTCCTACGTGGCCGCACAGGGGGTGTCGCCGGAAATCCGGGACGCCGCCGAGCGGATGGCGCGCGAGGAACTGGAGCACGCAAAGACGCTCCGGCGCGAGCGGCGCAAGGCGTTCGTCCGGCACCGCCACGAGATGGCGACGGGGCAGGAGCCCTACGACCTGCCCCTGCTCGAACTGGAAGTCAGCAAGGCCCTCGAGGAGCGTTACCGCATGAACGAGAAACAAGGCGAATATCGCGACCTTGCCGAGGAGGCACGCATGCTTTCCAGCGACCTGGCGGCAGATCCGCTACAGGATCCCGCACCCGCAGGCCCGCCGCCGCCCCGCGCGCTGGACGCATTGTGCGAATGGCTGGCAGACTACTACATCGAGGCCGGCGAGCACCTGCTTTCGCAGGCCGCCCGCGACCGGGCCCAGAAGCTGGCTACGGCGGCGGTCAGGCGCCTCGCCCTGGTGCGGCATCTCGAAGCGAAACACCAGTAACGCTAGGCGCATTCCGTGCAGCCATGAAGGGCTCTATTGGACCAGCGGCGAAGCGCTGGCGGCAAGATCCACCCCTTCGACCTCGGCCTGCCCCGCAAGCACGCTTACATATTGCCTGAGCGCCTTTTCCTCGACAGCCGCCGCGAGCCGCTCGGCGACGCGCTCGCGCACCGTCTCGAACGGCACGAGCTTGCCGGGAATGCGCCGGTCGATGGCCACGATGTGGAAACCGTAGCGGGTCTTGACCAGTTCGCGCAGGATGCCGGGCGGGGCCAGCTTGAACAGCGCCTGCTCGAATTCCGGCACCGTGTCGCCCCGGCCGATCTGGCCGAGATTGCCGCCCTGCTGGCCGGACGGGCAGTTGGAAAGTTCGGCCGCAAGTGCTGCGAAGCGGTCCGGCTCGGCCAGAAGCTCGTTGAGCGTCCGCTCCGCGCGGGCGCGCATGTGCGGCACGTTCACCTGCGGCGTGACCTGGAACAGGATGTGGCGCGCATTGACCAGGTCGCCGCTCTCGAATTCCTGCCGGTTCTGCTCGTAGTAGCGCCGGCATTCGTCCTCGGTGGGAATCGGCGTCGCCACCTCCCGTTCCAGCAGCGCCTCGATCGCGGCATCGACTGCGGCCTCGTCCTCGGCCGCGGGCGCCAGCAGCCCGATCGCCACCGCCCGCTGCCGCAGGAGCTCGCGCGCGGCGGCAAGCTCGGGCGGGTGGCCGGCTTCCACGGCCACCGCGATGCCGTTGACCGAAAGGATCATGGCCGCGTCGGCTCCTCGGCGCGCGTCTTGGGCGTGCGCACGATCTGGTAGGGCCGGAACAGGTAGGAAAGCGCGCCCGCCCCGCTCCAGATGTGGATCATGCGCGTAAAGGGCGAGACCAGGAAGATGGTGAAGCCGAGCAGGACATGCAGCTTGTAGGTCAGCGGCACGCCGAGCATCAGCGCCGATGCCTCGCCGTTCAGCGTGACGATGCCCTTGACGTAGCTGGTCAGCGTCTCGAACAGCGCGCCGTCCATGTGGAAGGCCGAGAGCGGCACGGTGAGCAGGCCGAGCGCAAGCTGCAGCCACAGCATGAAGGTGATGGCGATGTCCCACTTGCGGCTGTTGAGGCGGATGCGCGGGTCGGAGAGCCGGCGATGGATGAGGATCGTCAGTCCGACGATGGCGACAAGGCCGGCGATGCCCCCAACCACCATGGCGAGCAACTGGTGCGCGACCGGCGACAGCGCCCAGTCCACGGCCCAGTGCGGGGCGAGGAACCCGGCGAAATGGCCCAGGATGACGACGATGACGCCGTAGTGGAACAGGTTGGAGCCCAGCCGCAATTCGCGCTTGCGCAGCATCTGCGACGAATCGCTCTTCCAGGTGTACGGCTCGCGGTCGAACCGGATCAGGCTGCCGATCAAAAGCACCACCAGGCAGACATAGGGGTAGATGCCGAAAAGAAGCGTATTGACGTAGGGGTTGGAGAGCATGGCGATCTTCCTCCTCAGACGGCGGGCCTGTCGCCGGCAGCATCGGCGAAGGCGGGTTGCTCGACCCAGTCGCGGTCGAGCGCATCATGCCGTTCGCGCACGGGCGCGACCTTGCCGGCATCCACCGGCTTTTCCCCGGCGATGACCAGCAGCGCCTGCAGCACGGCGGCGTAACGGCTCTGCCGCGCCAGCAGCGAGCGGCAGATGGAGGCGAGGATTGCCGAGCAATCGGCCAGCAGCTCGCGCGCTTCCTCCATGTCGCGCAGACTCAGATATTCCAGCACCACCGGCAGATAGTCCGGCAGTTCGGAGGCGGTCAGTTCGAAGCCGGCGGCTGCGTAGAGTTCCTTCAATTCGACCATTGCCGCGCCTCGGTCGCGGCCGTCGCCGTGCAGATGCTCGAACAGGTGCAGGGACAGCGCCCGGCCGCGGTCGAACAGGTTGACATAGCGCTCTTCCGCCGCCAGCAGATCGCCCTGCCCGATCTCCCCGATCAGGCGCGCCAGTTCCTCGCGCTCGCGCGCGGTGACCAGCGGCGAGGCGCCGATCACGCCTGCGATCTCGGGCAACGCCCGGCGCATCTCCTCGCCGGGATAGGACAGCAGCGCGCTGAAAGCCCTGAAGATCAGCATGGCGTAGCCCTCACGTATCCAGCGGCCGCATCGGGTTCAGCTTGCGCCGGCCCATCTTGCCGCCGAACAGCGAGGAATGCGGCGGGCCGAAATCGCAGCCATTGCCGAAGGTGAAGCCGCAGGAACCTTTCAGCCCATAGGCGTCCTCGGCGCTTTCGCGGTGGCTGGTGGGGATGACGAAGCGATCCTCGTAGTTGGCGATGGCGAGATACCGATGCATGTCCTCCACCTGCGAAAGCGAAAGCCCCGCCTGCGCCAGCACGTCGGCGCCGTCGCCCTCGCCGAGCTGGCGGCGGCGGTAGTGGATGCGCATGGCCAGCATCCGCTCCAGCGCCGAGACGATCGGCTCCTCCTTGCCGGCGGTAAGCAGGTTGGCGAGATAGCGCACCGGGATGCGCAGCGAGCGCACGTCCGGAATGCCGCCCACCGTCTCGATGGCGCCGGCATTGGCGTGCGACTGGATGGGCGAGAGCGGCGGCACGTACCACACCATCGGCAAGGTGCGGTATTCGGGATGCAGCGGGAAGGCGATCTTCCAGTCCACCGCCATCTTGTAGGCGGGCGAGCGCGTCGCCGCCTCGATCCAGTTGTCGGCGATGCCGTCGGCGCGCGCCTGTTCCACCACGGCCGGGTCGTTGGGGTCGAGGAACAGCTTGAGCTGCGCCTCGTAAAGGTCCTGCTCGTCCTCGGCCGCCGCCGCGCGCTCGATGCCGTCGGCGTCATAGAGCAGCACGCCCAGATAGCGAATGCGGCCCACGCAGGTCTCCGAGCACACCGTCGGCTGGCCGGCCTCGATGCGCGGATAGCAGAAGATGCACTTCTCCGCCTTTCCGGAGGTCCAGTTGTAGTAGATCTTCTTGTAGGGGCAGCCCGACACGCACATGCGCCAGCCACGGCACTTGTCCTGGTCGATCAGGACGATGCCGTCCTCCTCGCGCTTATAGATCGATCCGGACGGACAGGAGGCCACGCAGCTCGGATTGAGGCAGTGCTCGCACAGCCTCGGCAGGTACATCATGAAGGTGTTCTCGAACTGGCCGTAGATGTCCTTCTGCACCGCCTCGAAATTGTAGTCCTGCGAGCGCTTGTCGAACTCGCCGCCCAAGATCTCCTCCCAGTTCGGGCCCCATTCGATCTTCTCCATCGGCCGGCCAGTGACCAGCGACAGCGGCCGGGCGACCGGCGCCGTCTCAAGTTCGGGCGCCTTCTGCAGATGCTCGTAGTCGAAGGTGAAGGGTTCGTAATAGTCGTCGATCTCGGGCAGGTTCGGATTGGCGAAGATCTTGGCCAGCACCGAAAGCTTGCCACCCTGCTTGGGCACGATCTTCCCGTTCTTCCTGCGCTCCCAACCGCCCTTCCAGCGCTCCTGGTTTTCCCAATCCTTGGGATAGCCGATGCCGGGCTTGGTCTCGACATTGTTGAACCACGCATATTCCATGCCCTGGCGCGAGGTCCACACCTGCTTGCAGGTGACGGAGCAGGTGTGGCAGCCGATACACTTGTCGAGGTTGAGCACCATCGCAACCTGTGCGCGGATCTTCATGACGCAGCCTCCTCGGCAACCGGATCGACGGGGTTGGAATGGTCGAGCCATTCGACCTTGGCGAGCTTGCGCACCACCACGAACTCGTCGCGGTTGGAGCCGACCGTGCCGTAATAGTTGAAGCCGTAGGAAAGCTGCGCGTAGCCGCCGACCATATGAGTGGGCTTGAGCACCGTGCGCGTCACCGAATTGTGGATGCCGCCGCGCTGGCCGGTGATCTGCGAGCCCGGCACGTTCACGATCTTCTCCTGCGCATGATACATCATGCACATGCCTTCCTGCACGCGCTGGCTCACCACGGCGCGCGCGGCGATGGCGCCGTTGAGGTTGAACAGCTCGATCCAGTCGTTGTCGACGATGCCGGCCTTCCGAGCGTCCGTCTCCGACAGCCACACGATCGGGCCTCCCCGCGAAAGGGTGAGCATGATGAGGTTGTCGGTGTAGGTGGAGTGGATGCCCCATTTCTGGTGCGGAGTGATGAAGTTGAGCACGATCTCCTTCTCGCCGTTCGCCTTGGCGCCCAGCATGGCGGCGGCTGTTCGCGTATCTATGGGCGGTCGGTAGACGGCAAAGCCCTCGCCGAAATCGCGCAGCCAGCGGTGGTCCTGGTAGAATTGCTGGCGGCCGCTGATCGTGCGCCACGGGATCAGCTCGTTCACGTTGGTGTAGCCGGCGGTGTAGGAGACGTGCTCGCTTTCGATGCCGGACCATGTCGGCGAGGAGATGATCTTGCGCGGCTGGGCCTGGATGTCACGGAAGCGGATCTTCTCGTCCTCGCGCGTCTCGGCGAGATGGACGTGGTCCCGTCCGGTGATCTTGCCGAGCGCGGCCCAAGCCTTCACCGCAACCTCGCCATTGGTCTCCGGCGCGAGATACATGATGGTCTCGGCCGCATCGATGTCGGTGTCGATGCGCGGCCGCCCATCGGCCGGCCCGCCGTCGTTCACCCGATGGTTCAGCGCGCCGAGCCCCTTCACCTCGGCCTCCGTGTTCCAGGAAATGCCCTTGCCGCCGTTGCCGAGCCTGTCGGCGAGCGGCCCGAGCGAGGTGAAGCGGCGGTATGTGCCGGGGTAGTCGCGCTCCACCACCGCGATCTGCGGCGCGGTGACGCCGGGCACCAGATCGCATTCGCCCTTCTTCCAGTCCTGCACCTCGAAGGGCTGGGCAAGCTCTGCCGGCGTGTCGTGCTGGATTGGGATCAGCACCACGTCGCGCTCGATGCCGAGCTGGCCTTCGGCGAGCTCGGAAAAGCGCTTGGCGATCGCCTTGTAGGTCTCCCAGTCGCTCCTTGCCTCCCACACCGGGTCCACCGCCGCCGACAGCGGGTGGATGAAAGGGTGCATGTCGGAGGTGTTGAGATCGTTCTTCTCGTACCAGGTGGCGGTCGGCAGCACGACGTCGGAATAGAGGCAGCTCGTCGACATGCGGAAGTCGAGCGTGACGACGAGGTCCAGCTTGCCTTCCGGCGCGGGGTCGCGCCAGGCGACCTCGGCCGGCTTCTCGCGACCCTCCTCGCCGAGGTCCTTGCCCTGCAGGCCGTGCCGCGTGCCGAGGAAATGGCGCAGGAAATATTCGTGCCCCTTCCCCGACGAGCCGAACAGGTTGGAGCGCCAGATGAACAGGTTGCGCGGGAAATTGACCGGATTGTCAGGGTCCTCGCAGGCCATGGCGAGCCTGCCGGATTTCAGGCCGGCCACGACATGGTCCTTCACTTCGACGCCGGCCTTTTGCGCCTCGGCAGCGAGCATCAGGGGATTGACATTGAGCTGCGGCGCCGAAGGCAGCCAGCCCATGCGCTCGGCCTTGACGTTGAGGTCGATCATCGAGCCGCGATAGGGCGCGGGATCGGCCAGCGGCGAAAGCAGTTCCGCCACGTCCAGCTTCTCATAGCGCCACTGGTCGGAATGGGCATAGAAGAAGGATGTGCCGTTCATCTGGCGCGGCGGCCTTGCCCAGTCGAGCGCGAAGGCAAGCATGGTCCAGCCGGTCTGGGGCCTGAGCTTCTCCTGCCCGACATAATGCGCCCAGCCGCCGCCGGACACGCCCACCGTGCCGCACATCATCAGCATGTTGATGATCGAGCGGTAGCCCATGTCCTGGTGGTACCAGTGATTCATGCCCGCCCCGATGATGACCATGGAGCGGCCCTTCGTCTTCTCGGCATTGGCGGCGAAACCGCGCGCCACCTCGATGGCATGGGCGGCGGAAACGCCGGTGATCTTCTCCTGCCAGGCGGGCGTATAGGGAACGTTGTCGTCAAAGCCCTTGGCGCAATCGCCGCCCAGTCCCCGGTCCAGCCCGTAATTGGCGCAGAGCAGGTCGAACACGGTGGCGACATGGGCCTCGCCGTCGGCAAGCCTGACCCGCCGCACCGGCACGTTGCGGAGCAATACGTCTCCGCCCTGGTCGTTCTCGGCGAAATGCGGATGCGGCGTGCCGCCGAAATAGGGAAAGGCGACCGGCACCACCGCGTCGTGCCTGTCCCTCAGGCTCAGGCCCAGCCGCACCTCGGCGCCGGTCTCGCCGTCCTTCTCCTCCAGGTTCCAGCGGCCCCTTTGCTCGTCCTCGGCCGGCCAGCGGTAGCCGATCGAGCCCTGCGGCACGACGAGGTCGCCGCTGTCTTCCGCCACCGCCACCGTCTTCCAGGCGGCACGTCCGGCCTTCGGCGCCTTGCGGCGCGATCTTGCGCCGCCGCCGAGATCGCTCTGACGCAGGTAGCGGTCGGGCACGAAACGGTCGCCGTCCTTCCTCAACCGCACCAGCATCGGCATGTCGGTGTAGCGGCGGCAATAGTCCTGGAAATACGGCACCTGACGGTCGAGGAAGAATTCCTTCAGGATGACATGGCCCATCGCCATGGCGAGCGCGGCATCGGTGCCCTGCTTGGGATGCAGCCACAGGTCCGACAGCTTCGCCACCTCGGAATAGTCGGGCGTGACGGCCACGACATTGGTGCCGTTGTAGCGTGCCTCGACGAAGAAATGCGCGTCGGGCGTGCGCGTCTGCGGCACGTTGGAGCCCCAGGCGATGATGTAGCCGGAATTGTACCAGTCGGCCGATTCCGGCACGTCGGTCTGCTCGCCCCAGGTCTGCGGGCTCGAAGGCGGCAGGTCGCAATACCAGTCGTAGAAGGAAAGCAGCGTGCCGCCGATCAGGCTGAGATACCGCGCGCCGGAAGCGTAGGACACCATCGACATGGCCGGGATCGGCGAGAAGCCGACGACGCGGTCCGGCCCGAAGGTCTTGACCGTGTGCACGTTCGCGGCGGCGATCATCTCCACCGCCTCCGCCCAGGTCGAGCGCACGAAGCCGCCGCGCCCGCGCATGGCCTTGTAGGACCTTGCAACCTTCTCGTCGCCGGCGATGCAGGCCCAGGCCTCGAGGGGCCCGAGCGTCTTGCGCGCCTCGCGCCATGCCTTGACGAGGCGACCCCGGACCATCGGATACTTGATGCGGCTGGCGCTGTAGAGATACCAGCTATAGGAGGCGCCGCGCGAGCAGCCGCGCGGCTCGTGGTTGGGCATGCCCGGCCGCGTGCGCGGATAGTCGGTCTGCTGCGTCTCCCAGGTGACGACGCCGCTCTTGACGTAGATCTTCCAGGAGCACGAGCCGGTGCAATTGACGCCGTGGGTCGAGCGCACGATCTTGTCGTGCTGCCAGCGCTGCCGGTAGCCTTCCTCCCACATGCGGTCCTCGTCGCGCAACTCGCCGTGACCGTCCGCGAAAGTCTCCCGGCGTCGGGACAGATAGGTCAGGCGTTCCAGGAAGTGGCTCATATGGCTATTCCTTTCGTCGGCGTCAGGCTTGCGAGGGTTTCGGCTGCGCCGCCTCCCCGCCCATGACATTCTCACCCAGGACATTCTCGCCCATGACCGGGGCGCGCCGCACCTCGGTGAGGTAGTTCAGCGTCAGCGACACCCACACGATGCCGTAAAGCAGCATGAAGCAGCTCGAATTGAAGCCCAGCCGGTCGAGGATGGCGCCGAACATGATCGGCAAGAGGAAGCCGCCGAGACCGCCGGCCATGCCGACGATGCCGGACACCGCGCCCATGTTGTCGGGAAAATCGTCGCCGATATATTTGAAGGTGGAAGCCATGCCGCAGGCAAAGGCGATGCCAAGCACGAACAGCAGCAGCGTGAAGAACCAGGCCGGCAGCGCGATGCCGAAGCTGATGGGATCGCGGATCGTGTGGATCGTCAGCTCGGTGCGGGGGTAGGAAAGCAGGAAGAGACATATCCAGGCGATCCACAGCACCCACCAGGTGACGCTGTGCGCGCCGAAGCGGTCGGACAGCCAGCCGCCGAAGGCGCGGAAGACGCCGGCAGGCAGGGCGAAGCAGACGGCGAGCAGCGATGCCTGGGCGATGGTGAGCCCGTATTCCGACTTGAAATATTGCGGCATCCAGATCGACAGCGCCGTGAAGCCGCCGAAGACGATGGAATAATACTGGCAGTATTTCCACACGCGCGGATCGCGCAGCACGCCGAGTTGCGACAGCATGGAAGGCGAAGCTGCCGCCCGTGCCGGGTCGGCTGCGGAAAATATCCAGAAGATCGCCGCCGTCGCCACCAGGCCCACCGCATAGACCCTGGGCACCATCTGCCAGCCATAGGCGTCGATCAGCCATGGCGCGACGAACATGTTGAGCGCCGCGCCCACCGTGCCGGCGCCGAAGAAGCCCATGGCGAAGCCGCGCTTCTCCTTCGGGAAGAAGCGCGCCACATAGGGCGTGCCGACCGAGAAGGATGCGCCGACAAGCCCCAGCGCCAGGCCAAGCAGCAGGAACTGCCACAGGGCCACGGCATAGGAGGAGATCCAGACCGGAACGGCGCAGCCCAGAAGCAGCGCCAGCATCAGGCGGCGCCCGCCGAGGCGGTCGGTCCAGATGCCGAGCGGCAGGCGGAACAGCGCCCCGGTCAGCACGGGCGTCGCGGTGAGCAGGCCGAACTCGACGGAGTTCAGGCCCAGTTGCTCGCGGATGGGAATGCCGGTCACGCCGAACATCATCCAGACGGCGAAGCAGACGGTGAACGCCCAGGTGGTGGCGAGCAGAACGATGTAGCTTCGAAATCCGGACATCACACCTCTGCAACGGACGGTGGACTGGACTCGCAAATTTCCGCGCCCGACCCCCGCAATAGTTGCAGGAAACCGGCGGTCTACTTTCCTTGCGACAGTCTATGCAAAAATGATTGCCAGTGACAAGGCCGTGTTTCTTTGCATTTCTGCAAACGAAAACGCTGCAAGGTCGCGTGACGGCCGGGGACGGCCGCTGTCGCGTCACCGGCCGGACACGCCCTCATCCCAGCCAGGGCTGATACGGGTCGCAGTCTCCGGCCGCTGCGGCGCCTTTCCTTCATCGCGACGCCGGCGTCTGGCCGCCGGCCGCCGTGATGACACCGACGATGATGAGCCCGGTGAGCAGCAGGCGCACGCCGGCGCTGACGCCGAAGGTGTTGAGCATGGTCAAAAGCAGCACCAGAAACAGCGACGCGCCCCACACGCCCGGCACGTTGGCCTTGCCGCCGGCGACCGACGTGCCGCCAATGACCACGACGGCGATGGAGGCAAGCAGGTATTCGTTGCCGAGGTTGACGCTGGCGCCGCGGAAATAGCCTGCCAGCAAGGCACCGTTGAGCCCGCCGAGCATGCCGCAGAGCGTATAGGTGAGGAAGCGGATGCCGCCGACCTTGACGCCGGCGAGCCAGGCGGCGCGGATGTTCTGGCCGATGGCCAGCACCGAACGGCCGTAGATCATGCGGTTGAGCGCGACGCCGGCCCCGATGGTGAACAGCACGGTGAGGATGGCCAGCACCGGCACGCCGAGAACCTGCAGATTGGTGAAGGCGGCAAAGCCGGGCGGCGGCTTGATCTGCAGGCCGCGGCCGAAGGAGATGTCGATCGACTGGATGATGAAGCTTGCCGACAGGGTGGCGATGATCGGCGGGATGCGCAGCGCCCAGATCAGGAAATAGTTGGCGGCGCCGATCGCTGCGCCGCAAGCCAGGGCGGCAGCAAGGCCGAGCGCGATCAGGCTGTCCTGGCCGTCCATGACCGTCATGGCGACGGCCGAGGCGAGGCCGATATTGGCCGGCAGCGACAGGTTGACATTTCCCGGCCCCAGCGTGATGACGAACATCTGCCCGACGCCGACGATGACCATGAACACGGCCAGCGAAAGCGCGGCTGTGATCATGCCGCCGCCGCCATGTCCGCCGGTGAAGGCGACAGTGGCGAGCCATACCAGCGCCGCACCGATGAAGGACCAGATCCAGGGCCTGGCGAGAATTGCCATCGGCGCGCGCTCCATGGTCAGCTTCCCTTGCGGCTGATGAGCACACGGGCGGCAAGCACGATGATCAGGATGGCGCCGTTGGCCGCCACCTGCCAGTCCGGCGGGATGTGCATGAAGGTGAGAAGCGGCGAGGCCGCCAGCGCCAGCGTCAGCGCGCCGATCACCGCGCCCACCGGCGAGACGATGCCGCCCATGAATTCGCCACCGCCGAGGATGACGCCGGCAATGGAGAGCAGCGTGTAGCCGTTGCCGATATTGGCGTCGCCCGACGTGGTGATGCCGATCAGGGACAGGCCGGAGAGCACGCCGAACAGGCCGGCCAGCGCGAACAGCGTCACCTTGGTCCTCAGCAGCGACCAGCCCGCGCGCCCGAGCGCTGCGGGATTGCCGCCCGAGCCGCGCAATATGGCGCCGTAGGAGGTGCGCATGAGCCCGACATGGACGACCAGCGCGATCACGATCGCCGCGATGATCGGAAACGGCATCAGCGGAGGCTTGAAGCCCATGAGCCCGAGCAGCCAGGCCGGCGCCTGGCCGCCCGGCTTCGGCAGGATGAGGATCGCCAGCCCTTGCCACACGAAGCTCATGCCCAGCGTGACCACGATCGAGGGCAGGTTGCGCAGGTGGATGAGGGCGCCCAGAAGCGCATAGACGCCGATGGAGGCGGCGAGCACGGCGGCGCCGAAAAGCGGGGCCTCGCGCAGCCAGGTCGCCGTCACGCAGCCGACGAAGCCGACGAAAGTGCCGATCGACAGGTCCAGCTCGTTGCCGGCGATCACGAACATCTGCGCGATGGTGGCCAGCGCGATCGGAATGGCGAGGTTCAGCATCAGGCTGAAGCCGAAATAGGAGATGGCGCGCGGATTGAGCCAGGCGATGGCGATCAGCACCAGCGCCAGCGAAAGCGCCGGCAGCAGCGCCCTCAGCATGCGGGCGCGGGGCGTCATGGCGGATGCCGGCGCCCTGCGACCGGTCTCGGCGGAAGCCGTCGTCATCTCAGGCCTCCTCGCCGAAGGAGGACTGGATGATCTTCTCCTCCGTCAGTTCGCCCCGGCTCAGATTGGCGACGATGCGGCCATTCTTGAACACATAGATCTGGTCGCAATTCTCCAGCTCCTCGGTCTCGGTGGTGTACCACAGGAAGGTGCGGCCGGCCCGCGCCTCCTCGCGCACCAGATCGTAAACCTCCAGCTTGGTGCCGACATCGACGCCGCGCATCGGGTCGTCCATGAGCACGATGCGCGCATCCGAGCCGAGCGCGCGGGCGAACAGCGCCTTCTGCTGGTTGCCGCCGGAGAGCGACAGGATGTTGTTGTTCATGTCCGGCGTGCGGATGCCGATGCGCTGTTGCCAGCGGCGGGCCATCTCCGCCTCGCGCCGGGGCGAGATCAGCAAGCCCTCGCGCAAGCGGGAAAGCGAGCGGATGCCGATATTCTCGGCGATCGACCATTGCGGGAAGATGCCGTCCGACTGGCGGTCGCCCGCCACCAGCGCCACAGGCGCCGTCACCTGCACGCCGGCACGGCGCCGCGCGGCCGCGGAGAACACCTCAAGCAGAAGTTCCGTCTGGCCGTGGCCGGCGAGCCCGGCAAGCCCGATGATCTCGCCTTCATGCGCCAGAAGCTCCTTGTCGCCATCCTGGCGGGCCGGACGGGCACGGACGCGAAGCGAGCCGGGCTCGCTCCGTTCCTCCCGCAGCTCGACGGCCGCCTTCTCGCGCAGGGCGTCGCCGCCCATCAGCGTCACCAACCTGTCGCGGTCGAACGAAGCCGCGGCGTCCGCCGCCACCACCTTGCCGTCGCGCATGACCACGATGCGGTCCGCGTTCCTCAGCACCTCGCCCAGCACGTGCGAGATGAGGATGCAGCTTCCGCCGGCGGCGACGAAGCGGCGCACGAAGGCAAGCAGTTGCCCCGCCGTGTGCGCATCGAGGGACGAGGTCGGCTCGTCCAGGATGACCAGGTCGAGCGGGTCCTTCGTAATGGTGAAGGCGCGCGCCACCTCCACCATCTGGCGCCGGCCGATGGAAAGGTCGCGCACGATGTCGGAGGCCTCGATGCCGTGGCCCGGAAAGATCTCGTCCAGCCTGGCGCGGATGAGGGCGGCGGCCTTGCGCCGCCAGCCGAAGCCGCGCAGCGACGGATGGTTGATGCGCGTGTTCTCCGCCACGCTGAGATTGGGGCAGAGCGAAAGCTCTTGGAATACGCAGCGGATGCCGAGCTTCTGGGCGCGGACCACCGAATAGCTGTCCTCGGCCGAGCCGCCGACGGCGATGCGCCCGCCACTCGGCGCGAGCGTGCCGGCGACCAGGTTCATGAGGGTCGACTTGCCCGCGCCGTTATGGCCGATCAGCCCGACGCACTCGCCCGGATCGACCGCGAAGTCGACGCCGTCCAGCGCGCGAACGGCGCCGAAGTGCTTTTCGACGCCGTCCAGCCTGACGATGGTGCGTTGGGTCGCTGGCACCGGCTCTCCTCGAAGGTTCCTGCCTCGAACGTCCGGTCTCAGGTTAGGCGCACGCCGGCACCGCCGCAATCACTTCATGTTCTCCTTGATGGCGGCGATCGCATCCTCCTGCGTGTATTCGTGGCTGGCGACGCCTCCCTTGGGAATGTTCGGCAGAGCGGCCTCGAAATCGTCCTGCGTGAAGACGAGGTAGGGCACGGTCAGGTCGTGGGGGGTGTCGGTCTTGCCGTCGAGCACCTGCTGGGCCACCCAGAAGGCGAGCGTCGACACGCCCGGCGCGATGGAGGCGGACCAGGTGGTGTAGCCGTCCTTCTCCTTCTGCTCCTTCCACCACTGCAGCTCGTCCTGCCGGTTGCCCATGATGATGGTCGGGCGCGGCTTGCCGGCCGCGGCGAAGGCCTGCGCCGCGCCATAGCCGTCGCCGCCCTGGGTGACGACGCCGACGATGTCGGGCAGGGAAGGCAGCACGGTGGCCACCGCCTTCTGCGCCGTGGTCTGGTCCCAGTTGCCGGTCACCGAGTTCACGATCTTGAACTGGGAATGGGCCGCCACCCCTTCCTCCAGCCCCTTGTGGATGGCGTCGTCGATCGAGGTGCCGGCAAGGCCCCGGATCTCGAGCAGGTTGCCGCCCTCGGGGTGGAACTTCGCCATCTGCTCGATCTGCTGCTTGCCCATGTCGACATAGTCGACGACCACCCGATAGGCGCAGGGCTCGTCGACGATGCCGTCGAAGGAGACGACGACGATGCCGGCGTCGCAGGCCTGCTTGATGGCGCCGTTGAGCGCGGTCGGCGAGGCCGCGTTGATGACGATGGCGTCATAGCCCTGCAGGATCAGGTTCTGGATCTGCGCCGCCTGCGTGGGCACTTCCTGGTCTGCGGTGGTGAACACGTCGGCCGCGGCGACGACGCCGTCGGCGACGGCCTTCTTGGTCACCACATCGTAGCTCTTGAGCATGGACTGCCGCCAGGAATTGCCGGCATAATTGTTGGAAAAGGCGATCTTCTTGCCGCTGGTGTCGGCCAGCGCAGTGCCCGAGGCCAGCATGGCGGCCAGAGCACCCAGTACGAACAGCTTCTTCATTTCACGCTCCCCTTGTTGTTCCAACCATCTCCATCCACCGGCGCCGACTGCGCCGGCTCAAAACAATCTCAGCCCCGGCACGCGCACCCTGCGACTGTAGAGCGAACTCGACGCGGTGATGAACAGGGTGCGCAGGTCGTCGCCGCCGAAGGTGAAGTTCGCCACCACCTCGGGCACCCGAACGACGCCGAGCGCATGGCCCGACGGATCGAAGACATGGATGCCGGCCGGGCCGCAGCAATAGAGATTGCCGCAACTGTCGATCTTCATGCCGTCGGGTGCGCCGGGCTCCACGCCGTGGGTCTCGGCCCACACGGCGCCGCCGGTCAGCGTGCCCTGCGGCGTGACGCTGAATACCCTTATGTGCCGGCGTTCCGTGTCGTTGACGAACAGCCGCGCCTCGTCGAGGGAGAAGCACAGGCCGTTCGGCTGCGCGAAATCGTCGACCAGGAGCGTCAGGCCCGAGCCATCCTCCTCCATCCGGTAGACACCCTGGAAGGCAAGATCCTGCGGGCGCGGCACGCCGTAATATTCCATGCGGCCGTAGCTCGGATCGGTGAAGTATATGGACCCGCCGGTCGCCACCACGATGTCATTGGGGCTGTTCAGTTCCTTGCCCTTGAAATGGGTGGCGAGCACGCTCAGGCTGCCGTCCGGCTCCAGCCGCGTCACGCGGCTCGTCGCATGCTCGCAGGTCAGCAGCCGACCCTGCCGGTCGAGCGTGTTGCCGTTGGCCTTGTTGCTCGGCTCGCGAAAAACCGCGATCGTGCCGTCCGGCGCGCGCCTATGCATGCGGCTGTTGGGCATGTCGCTGAAGACCAGCCATTTTTCATAAGGGTGCCACACCGGCCCCTCGATGAAACCGAAGCCGGTCGCCAGCCTTTCCAGTGCCTCTTCGCCGACCACGTCGCCGAAGCCGGGCTCGCGGGTGACGCTCGGCATGGCCTAGCTTCCCGGCTTTTCCACGGTCGTGCCCGCGACATACCAGTCGGCGGCCGCAACATCCTCGAACACCACCCAGATCGCCTCTCTGGGCAGTTCAGCCACCTCGCTGACCGCGTCGGTGACGCGGCGCGCGATCTCGTTCTTGCGCTGCTGCGAATGGCCCTTGAGAATACGTATGTTGACGAAGGGCATGGTCTCCTCCCAGCCTGTTCGTTCCCACGCGGCAGAGATTAGGCGCAAGCATGCGGCGGCGATAGGTGCCAAGCCGCAACGCCGACTGTGCAAACGCACAGTTCTTTCGTGGCCTCTGCGCTATTGCGGCCAGCGCTGGCCCGCAGGTGGCCCGGCCGCCAGCCAGTCGTCCAGCTTCTCCTGCTCGCGCCGCAGCGCGTCGATGTTGATCATGCCGCGGGCAAGCGCGAGGTAGATCGCCCGCGTGCGCGAGTTGAAGGTGGAGCCGGCCTTGTCGGTGCCGGTTCCGTCCGGCGCCACGCCGAGCTTTTCATAGAGATGCTTCAGGCGGGCCTGGGCACCGCGGGTCGAGAGGCCGCGCCGCGCCGCGATGGCCTTGTCGGTGAGGCCGAGCGCAATGTCGATGAGGCCTTCGTACTCGCCGTCGGTCAGCCCCTCGAGGCGGTCCTGCACGCGGCTCTGGATGCCGCGCACTTCGCGGTCGATGATGCAGTGGCCTTCGCTGAAGACGCCGCGCAGGGCCGAACGCATGCCCTCCTCGGACGTCGATTTCAGGACATAGCCGTAGACGGAGCCCGGCGGCACGATGCGCGCCACGCCGCGCACATAGGATTCGTCGGCGAAATTGGACCAGAACAGGATCTGGATGTCGGCGCGCCGGCTCCACAGGGCGCGCGCGACCTCGATGCCGGTGGCGCGCGGAAGCTGCAGATCGAGCACCACATGGGAAGGCGCCAGCCGGATACCGAGATCGATCGCCTCGTCGCCATTGGTGGCCTCGATCACCTCTACCGCGCCCTGCCACAGGCGCTCCACGATCGTGCGGGCAAAGCTGCGGTGCAGGCCGTCGTCCTCGGCGATCATGACCAGCATCACACGCTCCCGATCGCCTCGGCCGGCCTTGCGGCAACCGCCGGCGCCGCCATTGCCGCCGGCAGCCACGCCACCTCCACCATGACCCGCGTGCCGCCCCTGCGGGAGGCGCGGCCGATGCGCAGGCGCGCGCCGATCAAGGCGGCGCGCGTGTGCATGTGGCCGATGCCGCCGCTCGCCTCGGGGTCCACCGTGCCGCAGCCGATGCCGTCGTCGCTCACCATCACACACAGCGACCTGTCGCTCGCCTCCATGCGAACCTCGATCCGGTCCGGCTGCGCATGGCGGACGGCATTGTTGATCGCCTCCTGCACGATCCGGTAAAGGGCGGTGCGCATTTCCTGCGAGAGCCGGTCGGCCGCGCCGGCGCTGGTGTCGTCGATGCGCACGGCGATCGGCGGCGAGGCCCTGCTGACGCTGCGGTTCAGATGCGCCTCGATGGCGTCGCGAAGCCCGAACAGTTCCAGCACGCCAGGCCGCATGTCGTCGACGATGCGGCGCAGTTCCGCCAGGCAGTTGACGATCTCGCGCTCGAGTTCGGCAAGCTGTGCGACACGCGCCACGCCCTGCCGGTGCAGCGCCGAGACCTGGCGCACCACGCGGGCGAGATCGGCCAGCGTCTGGTCGTGTAGGTCCATGGCGATGCGCCGCCGCTCCCGCTCCATGCCCTCGGTCAGGCGCGAGGCGCCGACGCGCAGCAGCTCGGCGTGGTTGCGCGCCTCGCTCTCGGCCAGCATGGCGCGCCGCGCCTCCTCACTCTGGATCAGGGCGTAGATATAGGGCGCGATGAAATCGGCGCAGTGCTGGGCCGTCTCCACGTCGGCGAAGGTATAGCAGCCGGGATCGTGCCTGCTGATGTCGAGCGTGCCGACGATGTCGCCGCGCGCCCGCATCGGCACGATGATGCGGCTGCGCAGGCCGGCCGAAAAGATCGGCTCGTCGAGGGCGCCGGGAAAATGGAAGCGGGCATCGCACAATGCATCGGGCGTGAGCAGATGGGCCACCTCGCCGCGCAGCACCGAGCGCACGGGACTGAGATCCGTGGGCAGGGGGTTGGCGGCCAGTTCGCTCCAGCTCGTCTGGCAGCCGGCCTCGTAGCAGGCATGCTTGCGCCGGTCGTGCAGCAGCACGGCGACGTCGATATGGTCGTGAGGGATGAGTTCGCCTATCTCCGCCGCGGTGGCCCGGAAGGCCGCGCCGGGGTCGATATGGCCGGCAAGTGCCCGCGCGATCACGAGCAGGCGCTCTACCAGCAGGGGAGAGACGTCCTTTGCGATCCCAGGTTCCTCCTCCCGTCCGCTCCGGATAGTGGACACCCTCCGGCGAGCTTGTCAAATCCCCAAAGCCGGCGCCGTCCGCTTGCGGCCGTGCCGCAGTCAGCTTCCGTTCATCTTCGCCGGCTATGGTCCCCGCAACGTGGCCAAAGGAGAGGATCGCACGTGAAGCTTCGCAGGATTTCCACCGCCGCCGTCGTGGCTCTGTCGGCCGCACTGGCTGCCTGTTCCCAGACCGAGCAGCAGCAGAGGGCGGGAACGGGCGCGGCCCTCGGCGCAGCCGGCGGCGCGCTCGTCGGGCAGGCCATCGGCCGCGACACCAAGAGCACGCTGATCGGGGCAGGGGCCGGAGCCCTGCTCGGGGCGGTGGCCGCCACCTCCACCGGGCCGCAGCCGCGCGGCGAGGAAATGTGCCGCTATCAGGACCGCAATGGCCGCATCTATACGGCGCCCTGCGACGAGCGCTACTATAACAATGGCGGCTACTGATCCGGCCGCCTGACCGACAGCCGGTCCGCATCCCCGGAAAGGATGGCCAATGGCGTCGCAAGACGGAAAAGACCTGCCGACGCTGACCAGGCGTCGGCTCCAGGCCGAGGTGATCGGACCGATCTATGCCGAGATGGTCGCCGCCATCGGGGAAGACAAGGCGCAGTCCATCCTCGATGCGGCCATCCGCAAGGCGGCGGTGGCGGAAGGCGAGCAGTTCGCCCGCCGCGCGCCCGGCGGCATCACCAGCATGGCCGATTTCATCAAGCTCTACGATCTGTGGACCACCAACGGCGCGCTGGAGATCGAGGTGCTGGAGGCCTCCGATTCGACCTTCGATTTCGATGTCACCCGGTGCCGCTATGCGGAGATGTACCGCGAAATGGGGCTCGGGCACATCGGGCATCTGATGTCGTGCAACCGCGACGGCACCTTCTGCCAGGGCTACGATCGCAACATCGAACTCGACCGCCAGCACACCATCATGGCCGGGGCGCCCCGCTGCACCTTCCGCTACACCTACAGGCGCGACGCGAAATAGCGGCCGCCGGCCGGCCGCGCCTCTGCAGCCGGCTCGGGGCAGGACCGACGGCTTGCCCCTACCTTCCGGCCAGATCGCTCATCAGCCCCGCGGCCACGGACAGCCGCGACACGGTGATGTCGCCGCCCTCGGTCAGCGCCTGCAGCCGCTCGCGGATCGTTGCGATGCGCTCGCCGCCCGCCTCCAGCCACGCCGTCAGCGGTTCGGCGGCAGTGCCGTGGCCCGTCAGCGCGGCGACGGCGATGCCGCGCCGGGCAGCGCCGATGACGTCGCCGGCGCGCGACAGAGCAAGCTGGTCGTAATAGTCCGACGGCGAGATGGCGTGCAGCGCATCTTCGATGCGGGCGATGCGGAAGACCTCGCTGGCCGCGAAGAATGCCTTTGCGGCGGCCGCCATGTCCGCGCCGGCCTGGCGTGCGGCAAGCGCGATGTCGGGCACCAGTTCGGCGATGTCGGCCAGCGCCAGCCTCTCCGCCAGCTTTTCCGGCACGCCGGCCGTGCAAAGCTCCAGCCTCTTCTCCTCGATGCGGGCGCGGGTGAATTCGGGCAGCAGAGGCAGAAGCTTCGGCTCCAGCGCCGCGCGCGCTTCCCGCAATTGCGCGATGCGGTCGGCAAGCGGGGCGGCCCCGGTGTCGTTCTTCAGATACCAGCCGGTGGTGACGAAGATGAGCCGGCTGACCATCTGGTAGAGGTCGAGCTGGAGCTGGCCGTCCATGCGGTTGTCCAGCGCGTCGATCTCGGCATAGAGCGCGGGCAGCTCGAAGCCGTCGCGGACGGTGGCGAAGGTGCGCACCACGTCGGCGGCGCTGCGTCCGGTCGCCTCCTCCAGCCGGTTGACGAAGGACGGCCCGCCGCGGTTGACGAGGTCGTTGGCGACGACGCGGGCGATGATCTCGCGCCGCAGGCGATGGCCGCGGATGTCGTCGGCGAATTTCTTGGCCATGCGGTCGGGGAAATAGCCCATAAGGTCGCGCTCGAAATGCGGGTCGTCCGGCACGTCGGAGGCGACGATGTCGGAAAACAGCACGATCTTGGCATAGGCCAGCAGCACGCCGAGTTCCGCCCGCGTCAGCGGCTCGCCGCGCGCCTCGCGCTCGGCCAGCGCGGCCGCGGAGGGCAGGTTCTCCACCGTGCGGTCGAGCAGGCCGCGGCCTTCCAGCGCCGCCATGAAGCGGCCCTGGTGGGCGATGTCGGCCAGCCCGCGCTTGCGCGCCAGCGACAGCGCCAGCGTCTGCTGGTAGTTGTTGGACAGCACCAGCCGCGCCACCTCGCCGGTCATGTCGGCCAGCAGCCTGTTGCGGGCCGGCCGTTCCAGCGTGCCCTTGCGCATGGCCGAGGCCAGCGCGATCTTGATGTTGACCTCGACGTCCGAGCAGTTGACGCCGCCGGAATTGTCGATGGCGTCGGAGTTGTTGCGCCCGCCCTTCAGGCCGAATTCGATGCGCGCGCGCTGGGTGACGCCGAGATTGGCGCCCTCGCCGATCACCTTGGCGCGCACCTGCGCCGCCGTGATGCGGATGGCGTCGTTGGCGCGGTCGCCCACCTCCTGGTTGGTCTCGTCGGAGGCGCGCAGATAGGTGCCGATGCCGCCGAACCACAGAAGGTCGACGGGCGCGGCCAGCACGGCGCGCATGATCTCGACGGGCGTGGCCACTTTCTTGTCCATGCCGATGGCGGCCGCCGCCTCGGGCGAAAGCGTGACCGACTTCTGGCTACGGGAGATGACCATGCCGCCCTTCGACAGCCTGGCCTTGTCATAGTCCTGCCAGCTCGAGCGCGGCAGCGCAAACAGCCTTTTGCGCTCGGCCATGGAGGCGGCCGGGTCCGGATCGGGGTCGATGAAGATGTCACGATGGTCGAAGGCGGCGATCAGCCGCGTCTGGTCGGACAGCATCATGCCGTTGCCGAACACGTCGCCCGACATGTCGCCGACGCCCACGCAGGTGAAGGGCGTGGTCTGGATATCGCGGTTCATCTCGCGGAAATGCCGCTTCACCGCTTCCCACCCGCCCTTGGCGGTGATGCCCATGCCCTTGTGGTCGTAGCCCGCGGAACCGCCGGAGGCGAAGGCGTCATCCAGCCAGAAGCCGTGCTTCTCGGAAATCGCGTTGGCGGTGTCGGAGAAGGTGGCCGTGCCCTTGTCGGCGGCGACGACGAAATAGGGGTCGTCGCCGTCCTGCCGCGTCACGCCCTCGGGCGGGATGATGTGGTCGATGCCGATATTGTCGGTGATCGACAGCATGCTGGAGACGAAGTTGACGTAAGCCGCGCGGCCCGCCTCGAACACGGCGTCGCGGCTGCCGCCGACGGGCAGGCGCTTGGGATAGAAGCCGCCCTTGGCGCCCACGGGCACGATGACGGCGTTCTTCACCTGCTGCGCCTTGACCAGCCCGAGCACCTCGGTGCGGTAGTCCTGGGCGCGGTCCGACCAGCGCAGGCCGCCCCGCGCCACCGGGCCGAAGCGCAGATGCACGCCCTCCACCTCGGCGCCGTAGACGAAGATCTCGCGCCACGGCCGCGGCTCGGGCAGGCCGGAAATGGCGCGCGAATCCAGCTTGATCGCCAGCGACCAGCCCTGCTCCTTCTTGCCGGGCACAAAATGGTTGGTGCGCAGCGACGCCTCGATCAGGTCGAGATAGCGGCGGATGATGGTGTCGTCGTCGATGTTGGGGACGTCTTCCAGCGCATCCTTGATCCTGGCCCCGATGTGGCGGGCCGCGGCCGCGCCCTCGCCATGGCCGTCCGGACCGAGCCGGGCGACGAACAGCTCGTAGAGGCCGCGCGCGATCTCGGGATAGCGGTTCAGCGCAGCGGCGATGAAATCCTGGCTCTGCGGGATGCCGGCCTGCTGGAGATAGCGGCCGTAGGCACGCAGGATGCGGATCTCGTCCGAGCGCAGGCCCGCGGTCTGGGCGAGGCAGTTGTAGCCGTCATTATCGACTTCGCCGCGCCAGATGGCCAGGAAGGCGTCGTCGAACAGGGCGCCGCCGTCGGACAGGTCCACCGGCCGCCCATAGGCGTTTTCCAGCTCCATGTCGTGGATGAACACCTTGTCCCCGGCTTCGCGCACGATCTCGAAGGTGCGCTCGCTGATGACCCGAAAACCCATGTTCTCCAGCAACGGCACCCGCCGCGAGAGCGCCACCGGGCTGGCGTGATGGTAGATCTTCAGCGAGGCCTGCTCCGGCGTCTGGCCGGCGTCGCGATAGTAGTCGATGAAGATGGGATTGGCGGCGTCCAACGCCGCGACCCGGCCGGCATCGACCAGCGCGACCGCCGGCGAGAAGCTGTCGCGGTAGCTTTCGGGGAAGCGCGCGGCGACGAGCTTGAGCGCGGGATCGCTGCCGGCGGCTTCGGCGGCCTCGGCCAGCGCGTCCTCCCAGGTGCGCACGATGTCGCGGATCGCCGCCTCGATCGCCGCCTGCTCGACCTTCGGGGTCTTGCCGCCGGAGCGGCCGATGATGAAGTGGATGCGGGCCAGGCCGCCTTCGGGGAAGGCGGGGTAGTAGGCCGACAGGCGCCCGTCGAACACGGTCTTGAGATAGGCGCCCACCTTCTCGCGCACGACGCTGTCGTAGCGGTCGCGCGGCACGAAGACGAGGACGGACACGAAGCGATCGAACTGGTCGACGCGCACCAGGGCGCGCACGCGCGGCCGGTCGATCAGGCCCAGGATCGCCTCGGCATGCTTGCGCAGGACCGGCACCGGCACCTGGAACAGCTCGTCGCGCGGATAGCTTTCCAAAATGTTTATCAGCGCCTTGCCGGAATGGTCCTCGGGGTTGAACCCCGACTTGGCGATGACGGATTCGGCCTTGGAGCGCAGATAGGGGATGTTGGCCACCGAGCGCGTATAGGCGGTGGAGGTGAACAGGCCGACGATGCGCAGCTCGCCCGCCAGCTTTCCGTTCCCGTCGTAGGTCTTGACGCCGATATAGTCGAGATAGATGCGCCGATGCACGGAGGACTTGGCGTTGGCCTTGGTGACGATCAGCGGCTCCGGCCCGTGCAGGAAGGCGCGGATCTCGGGCGTCGTCGTCACCGCCTCGGTGCCGCGCCTGAGCACCAGCACGTCCGGATCGGTGAGGATGCCGAGGCCGGGCTTGTCGGCCAGTTCCAGCGTGCCGCTCTTCTCCCCGCCGACATAGTTGAACTCGCGCATGCCGAGGAAGGTGAAGTTGTCGTCGCGCAGCCATTCCAGGAAGGCGATCGCCTCGGCCACGCCCTTCTTGTCAAGCGGGATCGGGGCATAGCGGAAGTCGGAGATCGCCTGGTCGAGACGCGCGAGCATCGGCTTCCAGTCGACGACGGCATCGCGCACCTGCGCCAGCACCTTGGCCAGACGCGCCGACAGTTCCTGCGCCCGGGCCTCGTTCAGCCGGCCGACATGGATCTGCACCACGCTCAGCCGCTCATGCGCGCCGTCGTCGCGGATATGGCTGCCTTCGTCGAGGATCTCTTCCACCGCACCGTTGCCGCCGCGGCTCACCGTGAACACCGGATGGGTGACGAGCGTCGGCTCGCCGGCGTCGTCGGCCACCTCGCCGAGGATGGAATCGAACAGGAACGGCATGTTGTCGTTGACGACGGTGACCACCGTGAGCGGCCGCCCCTGCCGGGAGATGCCGGCGTCGGCATCGACGGCGATGACGCTTTCGCCGTGGCGATGGCGGGCCATCGCCCGTTCCGCAAGCTCGGCCGCCCGCGCCAGGTCGGCGGCGGTGTAGGCGGCAAGGTCCTCCGCGGGAGCGCGGGCAAGCAGATGATCGACAAGCCGCGCGGGCTTCTTGTCCGCCACCTTTTCCGCATTTGCCTTCCTCGCGCCGGTCTTGCTGGGCTTGGTTGCGGATTTCAGGCTGGCCATGACGTGAATTTCCTCCCGTCGAACGCGGTGTTGCGGCTATCGTAGCAGATGGCCGGCTTTTGGCGACAAAGGTTTGACGGCCCGTAAAGAAAATAGCAACCGTCTTTGCCGGCGGCGGTGTCGGAGGAGCGCCCCCGGTCCGCTGCCCTAATCGGCCTCCACCCAGGCGCGGATGAGATGGTGGGCGATGGCGCCGGGCGGCGGCGTCATCAGGCCCGCCGGATGAGTCCGCTCCAGCATCGGCCGCACCTCGTCGCGGGAGAACCAGCGGCAATCCTCCAGCTCCGAAAGGTCGGGCCGCAGGTCCTCGCCCAGCGGCTCGCCGAAACAGCCGATCATCAGCGAATAGGGAAACGGCCAGGGCTGGCTGGCGTGGTAGACGACGCGGCCGAGGCGGATGCCGGCCTCCTCGAAGGTCTCGCGGCGCACCGCATTCTCGATCGTCTCGCCCGGTTCCACGAAGCCGGCCAGCGCAGAATACATGCCCGGCGCGAAATGCGGGCTGCGGCCGAGCAGGCACTTGTCGGGCGTCACCGTCAGCATGATCGCCACCGGATCGGTGCGCGGGAAATGGTCGGCCCCGCAGGTCGGGCAATGCCGCCGGTAGCCGCCGGCGCGCATCTGGCTGGGGGTTCCGCAGCGACTGCAGAAGCGATGGCTGGCGTTCCAGGCCAGCAGCGCCGCGCCCTGCGCCAGCGCGCCGAGGGCGGCCGGATCGATCAGGCCCTGCGTGTAGACGGAACGGTGGTCGATCGCCTTGAGCGCCTCCGGCAACTCTTCCGGCGCAACGCCCGCGGCTACCGCCAGCACCGGGCCGCAAGCATCGTAGCCGAGGAGGGCCGCCTCGGCCGGCACGGCCGCAAGCGCTTCGGCCTCGGCAATGTTGTGCCAGGGGTCGAAGACGCCGTCATGCAGCTTGAGGTAGAGCCGGCCGTCGCGCATCAAAAGCAGCCGCGCCCGGGCATCGGCCAGCGCCGCCTCCACGCAGTCGTCGGGACGGTGCTCCGACCGGCTGTCGATGACGTTGCCGGCAAAGCCGACGAACTGGCTGGCTTCGCGCAACGGCGCGTCAAAAAGGGGAAAGGGCATGGTGCTTGGCCTGGATTTGGCAGTGGAGAGGGCGCTTATAGCGCCGCCCGGATCGTTTCGGCAATCCGATGGAGTTGGGCCCGCTGGTAGGGCTCGCGCAGGCCGTGGCCCCAGACCGGGCCGGGCCAGCCGGCATCGCCCTCGGAACGGGCCACGACATGGATGTGGAGCTGGCGCACGATGTTGCCCAGCGCGCCGATGTTGATCTTGCTGCAGCCGGTCGCCTTCTTCAGCGCCTTGGCCGCAATGTCGATCTCGAATGTCAGCATGGCCTGGTCGAGCGGCTTCAGCTCGTGCAGTTCCTCCACGTCCGGCCGCTGCGGCACCAGGATCAGCCACGGCCAGCGGCTGTCGTTCATGATTCGCAGCTCGCACAGGCCGAGCCACATAAGATGTTCGCTGTCCGCCTCCAGCCGGGCGTCCAGTGTGAAACCTGCCCTGAGGCCCGGCAGCATCGGCATTCCCTCGATTTTCCCGGGAAGGCTAGAACGATGATCGGGCCGCTGCAATAGTCTTCCGGCGCCTGAAGCCCGCCTTTCCCATCCGCTCTTGCATTTCGCGCCCGGATTGCCGATATGGACGTCGGGAGGTTGGTGGTGGACGATCCACTCGCCAACCGGGTCAGGTCCGGAAGGAAGCAGCCCTAACGAGCCCGGAACGGGTCATTGTTCCAGCCTCCCGCCTTCTCCTCTTTCGCGGCCTTGCCCACGACGCATTGACGGCGGGGCGCCCCGCGCGCGAAAGTCCGCGGGAAGAAAGCGGCCGCCGACGCGGCCGGTCAGGATTTGTCGAGGCCGATGAGCGAAGCCGGAAATCTTGGAACGGAAAATTCCGGAGCGGCGGGCGTTTCCGGCGCCTACCGGGTGCTGGCGCGCAAATACCGCCCGTCGAACTTTTCCGAGCTGGTCGGCCAGGAGCCGATGGTGCGTACGCTCACCAACGCCTTCGCCTCCGGGCGCATCGCCCAGGCGTGGATGCTGACCGGCGTGCGCGGCGTGGGCAAGACCACCACCGCCCGCATTCTCGCCCGCGCCCTGAACTACCGCACGAGCGAGGTGAACCAGCCCTCGGTCGATCTTTCCGTGCCGGGCGAGCATTGCCAGGCGATCATGGAAGGCCGCCATGTCGACGTGATCGAGATGGACGCCGCCTCGCATACGGGCATCGACGACATCCGCGACATCATCGACCGCGTGCGCTACGCCCCGGTGGCGGCCCGCTACAAGGTCTACATCATCGACGAGGTGCACATGCTGTCCACGCAGGCCTTCAACGGCCTGCTGAAGACGCTGGAAGAGCCGCCGCCGCACGTCAAGTTCATCTTCGCCACCACCGAGATCCGCAAGGTGCCGATCACGGTTCTGTCGCGCTGCCAGCGCTTCGACCTGCGCCGCATCGACGCCGCGGCGCTGGTCCGGCACCTCACCTCGATCGCCGGCCAGGAAGGCATTTCGGTGGACGGCGAGGCGCTGGCCATGATCGCGCGCGCCGCGGAAGGCTCGGCACGCGATTCGCTTTCCATTCTCGACCAGGCGATCGCCCATGGCGGCGGGCGTGTGGACGCCGAGACCGTGCGCGCCATGCTGGGCCTCGCCGACCGCGCCCGCATCGTCGACCTGTTCGAGCATGTCATGAAGGGCGACGTGGCGGCGGCGCTGGCCGAATTGCGCGCGCAATACGACACGGGCGCCGACCCGGCCGCCGTGCTGACCGATCTTGCCGAGTTCAACCATCTCGTCACGCGGTTGCGCTTCGTGCCCGGGGCCGCGGACGACGCGTCGCTCTCGCAGGACGAGCGCGAGCGCGGCGCGGCCTTCGCCGAGAAGCTGTCGGTCAGGGTGCTGTCGCGTAGCTGGCAGATGCTGCTCAAGGGCATTCCCGAGGTGCAATCGTCCAACCGGCCGCTGAGCGCGGCCGAGATGGTGCTCATACGGCTCGCCCATGCCGCCGACCTGCCGACGCTCGACGAGGCGCTGAAGCGCCTGGACGACGGCGCCCCGGCCGCGCCCGGGCCGCGCGGCAACGGCGTGAGCGCAGCCGCGCCCGGAAACGGCGCCCCCGGCGCCAGTGCGGTGGCGCAGGCGCGCATGCCTTCCGGCAATGGCGGCGCCGCGCCGGCCATGCGGCTGGTGGAAGCCGCGCCCGAACCGGCGGCCTTCGCGCTCCCGCCGGCGGAGCCTGAGCCCGAGGCTGCCGCCGTATCCGTGAAGTCGCTGGCCGACATCGCCGCACTTGCCGACCAGAACCGCGACATCGCCTTCAAGGTGCTGCTGAAGCGCTGCGTGCGGCCGGTGCGCTTCGAACCCGGCCGCATCGACGTCGCGCTCACGCCCGACGCGCCCAGGATGCTGCTCAACGATCTCACCGCCAAGCTGCGCGCCTGGACGGGGCGAAGCTGGCTGGTTTCCCTGTCGAAGGAAGAAGGCGGCGCCACGCTGGCGGAGCTGGAAACGGCCCGGCGCGAGACCGCCATCCTCGACGCCCGGGCCGACCCGACGGTCGCGGCCATCCTCTCCCGCTTTCCCGGCGCCAAGATCATCGACGTGCGCATTCCCGACAGCGCGGCCGGCGACGAAGCCGGCGAAGACACCGGACTGGCCGCCGACCCGGCGGCGGATGACGACGACGACAACTGATCAGAACAAGGACACCCCGATGAAGGATTTGCTCGGCCTCATGGGCAAGGCGAAGGAAATGCAGGCCAAATTCCAGGCCATGCAGGAGGAAATCGCCGCCATGGAGGCTTCCGGCCAGGCCGGCGGCGGGCTGGTCTCGGTGACGCTGACCGGCAAGTTCGAGATGAAGGCGCTGAAGATCGACCCGTCTTTGTTCAAGGAAGACGAGGTGGAGATCCTTGAGGATCTGATCCTGGCTGCCCACAACGACGCCAAGGCCAAGGTCGAGCAGGCGATGCAGGAAAAGACCCGGGCGCTGACCGCCGGCATGCCGCTGCCGCCCGGGATGAAGCTGCCGTTCTGATCGTTGCGCAACCGGGCAGGACTGCCGCGCCCTGCCGCTGCGCCCACCGGGATCGCGCCGATGCGTTTTCGGCGCCATTCCACGCAATGGCGGACCGACCGGCAGCAACGCCAAGTAGATCGGGCTTCGCGCAAGATGCCGGAAAGATCAACTTGGTTGAGCCATGATGCACGCGACGACCGGCCGCAGCGATCCTTAACGGATTCTTAGCCGTTCCTTGTCAGCAGTGGCCGCCTCACCGAATGTTTCATTCGGTAGGATAACGTGCGCATTCCGTTAACTTTTTTGCCTTCCTTTTGCCGAAAATAATCTCATTCTGGCTGCATCGGGGACCGGGCGGCAGCAAAATGAGGCAGGGTTTGTTGATCGCCAAGCGAAGCAGGGCGCTATTGGTTCTATGCGCCGCCGTTTCACCCGTCATGCTGGCCGCCTGCAGCCAGACGACACATGCCCCCACCGCAAGCTTTACCGAAACCGTATCGCCCGGCGCGGTAAAGACGCATGCCTATCGCTACACCGCCCGGGACAGGACGTGCCTTGAGAGGGCGATGTTCTTCGAATCGAACCGCTCCAGCCGCGACGGACTGGTGGGCGTCGGCACGGTGGTCATGAACCGGCTGAAATCCGGCAATCACGGCGACACCATCTGCGAGGTGGTGGGCGAACCCGGCCAATTCGCGCCCGGCGTTCTGACCCGCAAGATGAATTCCCGGGCCTTGCCGGACGTCGAGGCGGCCGCGCAGGCGGTGCTGGACGGCGAGCGGCACCCCAGAATGAAGGACGCCATGTTCTTCCACACCGCGGGGCTGAAATTCCGCTACGACAACATGCATTACGTGGCGGTGGCCGGCGGCAACGCCTTCTATGAGAAGCGCGGCCGGAACTGGCAGCCGCTGCCGCCGGATTCCGAATTCAAGGTCGTGGCCGCCGATCCGTCGGCTCCGGCCCTGCTGGCCGGAACACCGAAGGAACTGCAGCCGGTGGCGATCGCCTCGGCGGCGGACGCTCCGGCCGAGCCGCTCACCGTCACCACGGTCAGGCATGCCGCGAGCGCGCCTGCGCAGCAGCCCGACGCCTCGCGCTTCGGCACCCTGCCCGAAGCGATGCCGGCCGCGCCCGTGATGACGGCAGCGATGGCGTCGTCGGAGCAGCCCGCCATGGGATTCCAGTCCACGCCGCAGAACACCGACGCCATCGGCGCGCTGATCATGAGCGAGAACAGGCCGCTGTAGAGCCTCGAATATCGCCGACGGCGGCTTGTGCGGCCTGTCTTCCGGTCGTCGAACGGCTTATATCGCTGGCATGTCCAAGCGAATCGCCGGCCCCGAGATCGAACGCCTGATCCAGCTCCTGGCCAAAGTGCCGGGGCTGGGCCCGCGCTCGGCGCGCCGGGCGGCCCTGCACCTCATAAAGAAGAAGGAGCAGCTTCTGGCGCCGCTCGCCGCCGCCATGGGCGAAGCGGTGGAGAAGGTGCGCATATGCTCCACCTGCGGCAATGTCGACACCACCGACCCCTGCATGATCTGCACCGACCCGCGCCGCGACCCCGCCACGCTGATCGTGGTGGAGGACGTGTCCGACCTGTGGGCGCTGGAGCGGGCCTCGGCCATGAACGTGCGCTACCACGTGCTCGGCGGCACGCTGTCGCCGCTCGACGGCATCGGCCCGGACCAGCTCAACATCCGCACGCTGGTCGACCGCGTGGCCGGCGGCGAGGTGAAGGAGGTGATCCTGGCCGTCAACGCCACGGTGGAAGGCCAGACCACCGCGCATTACCTGACCGACCAGCTTTCCGGCTTCGAGGTGAAGGTGACGCGGCTGGCGCATGGCGTGCCGGTGGGCGGCGAGCTGGATTATCTCGATGAGGGCACGTTGGCCGCGGCGCTGAAGTCGCGCACCGCCTTTTGACGCATTTCGACGGGCGGGGAGCCTGCATGAGCCGCATCCTTGCGACCCTGGCATTTCTTTTGGCGCTGCTTCTGCCCGCCTCGGCCGCGCAGGTCGACGACCAGTTCCGCGCCTGGCTGAAGACGGACCTTTGGCCCGAAGCGAAGGCCAAGGGCATCTCGCAAAAGACCTTCGACGCCGCCTTCGACGGCGTGAAGCCGAACCTCAAGCTGCCGGACCTCGTCATGCCCGGCGAGAAGCCGAAGCCGCCGCAGAAGCAGCACCAGGCCGAGTTCGGCTCGCCCGGCGCCTATTTCGCGGAGAAGACCATGCGCGCCGTCACCGCCGGCGGGCGCGCACGCGTTCAAAAAAACGCCGCCACGCTTTCGGCTGTCGAAAAGCGCTTCGGGGTGCCGGGCGACATCCTTCTGGCGATCTGGGGCCGCGAGACAGGGTTCGGTGCCGCGAAAATGCCCTACGACGCCTTCGAGGTGCTGGGCACCAAGGCGTTCATGGCGCGGCGCAAGGACATGTTCCGCACCGAGCTGCTGGCGGCGCTGGAGATCGTGCAGCGCGGCCTCGCCCCGGTGGGCGCCATGAAATCCTCCTGGGCCGGCGCGCTCGGCCAGCCGCAGTTCATGCCCACATCCTTCCTCAAGCATGCCGTGGACGGCGACGGCGACGGCCGCGCCGACATCTGGAACTCGGTGCCCGACACGCTGGCCTCGATCGGCAACTTCCTCGACCATTACGGCTGGGCAAGGGGCCGCGACTGGGGCTTCGAGGTGACGGTGCCGGCAAGCGTTTCCTGCGCGCTGGAAGGGCCGGATCGCGGCAGGAAAATCTCCGAATGGGCGGCCATGGGCATCGCCCGCGTCGGCGGCAAGACATTTCCGGCCAATGAGGCGCGGCAGGAGGGCTTTCTGCTGATGCCGGCCGGGCGGCACGGGCCGGCCTTCGTCGTCACGCCGAATTTCTACGTGCTGAAACAATACAACACCAGCGATCTCTATGCGCTGTTCATCGGCCATGCCGCCGACCGCATCGCCCATGGCGACAAGACCTTCTCGGCCGGCTGGGGCGATGTCGGCGGGCTCTTGCGCTCCGACATCGCCGCCCTGCAGCAGGCCCTGGAGAAAAAGGGTTACGACGTCGGTTCCGCCGACGGCCTGCCCGGCTTCAAGACGCGCCGCTCGATCGGCGACTGGCAGGCAAAAAACGGGCGGGCCGCCACCTGCTTCCCGGACGCGGAGCTGGTCAAAACAGTCCGGTAGGTGTCCGGCGCTCAGGTTCCGCGCGGCTTGGCGCGGCTGGTGGCGATCGCAAGAAGCGGATTTTCCGGCCAGACATGCTTGGGATAGCGGCCGCGCATGTCGGCGCGCACGTCGGCCCATGAGCCGCGCCAGAAGCCGGGCAGGTCGCGCGTGGTCTGGATCGGCCTGTGCGCGGGCGAAAGCAACTCCAGCGTCAACGGCACGGTGCCGCCGGCGATCGACGGATGCCGGTCGAGGCCGAACAGTTCCTGCACGCGGACGGCAAGCACCGGCGCCTCGCCGTCGTAACGGATGGGCACGCGGCTGCCCGACGGCGCATCGAAATGGGTCGGCGCAAGGGCTGCGACGCGGCGCTGCAGGTCGTGCGGCACCAGCGACGTCAGCGCCTCGGCCAGCGTGCCGGGCGCAATCGCCGCAAGCGAGGCCTCGCCGGTGAGGAACGGCAGCAGCCAGTCTTCCAGATGCTTCAGCAGCGCAGCGTCGGAAACGTCCGGCCAGGGCGCGCCCAGCCCGCGATGCAGCCAGGCGAGACGATGGCGCAGCGCCTCGGCCTCCCTGCTCCAGGGCAGCAGCGAAAGCCCATGCGCGCGAAGCGCCTCGATCAGGGTCGCATTCGCCTCCTCGCCGGCGGGGGCCGGCAGCATGCGCTCGCTCAGGGTCACGGCGCCGAGCCGCACGGTCTCGCGCACCCGCACGGCCCGCCTGTCGCGGTCGAAAGCGGAGTCGCGGCGCGTTTCCAGCCGGTCGGCCAGCACGGTGCGGAGGTCGGCCTCGTCGACGGCTGCAGCCGCGGTGATGCGGGCATTCTGCGCCTTGCCCTGCATGTCGGCCACCACCAGATAGGTTGCGCCCGCCAGCGGGTCGGCGGCGTCAAGCGCGGCGCCCGAGCCGTTGGCCAGGACGAAACGGCCGCGCTCGCCGCGCGCCTTGGCGACGCGGTCGGGCCAGGCATGCAGCAGCAGCGCGCCCGCGCTTGTACTTCCCTCCCGGTAGCTTTGGCTCGGGAGGGAGCGCGCCAGCCGCTCGGCCAGTTGCCGCGCCGCATTGGCGCGGGGCGATCTTTCGCTCGCGAACCGCATCAGCCGCCGCTCCAGATCGACGCTGTCGCCGCCCAGCCCGCGCTCGGTAAGCAACACGGCAAGCTCGGCAGCCTGGCGTGCCTGACCGGTCCTGGCCGCCTCCGCCACCATATGTGCCAGCCGCACGGGAAGCGCCAGCTTGCGCATGGCGGCCCCGCTCTCGGTCAGGCGGCCGCCTTCGTCTATGGCGTGAAGCGAGGAAAGCAGAGCCTTCGCCTCGGCGAGCGCCGGTGCCGGCGGCGGGTCGAGAAAGGCCAGGCTCGCCGGCTCGGCCACGCCGAAGGCCGCGCAATCCAGAACGAGGCCGGAGAGGTCGGCCTCCAGGATCTCCGGCGGGGTGAAGGCCGGCAGCGCCGCCGTCTGCTCAGCGCGCCACAGCCGGACGGCGACGCCTTCCTGCGTGCGGCCGGCGCGGCCGGCGCGCTGGTCGGCGGAGGCCTTCGACACGCGCACCGTCTCCAGCCGGGTCAGGCCGGAGGCCGGCTCGTATTTCGGCAGCCGCGACAGGCCGCTGTCGACGACGACCCGCACGCCATCGATGGTAATGGAGGTCTCGGCGATCGAGGTGGCCAGCACCACCTTGCGGCGGCCGGCCGGCGAAGGACGGATTGCGGCGTCCTGCGCCTTGCCGTCCAGCATGCCGTAGAGCGGCACGATGTCGGTGTCCGCCCCGACGCGGCCCTGCAGCCGCTCGGCGGTGCGCTCGATCTCGCGCTGGCCGGGCAGGAAGGCCAGCACCGAGCCCGTTTCGTCGGCAAGTGCGCCGCGGATGGCCCTGGCCATGGCGTCCTCGACCGGCTCGCCGGGCGCGCGTTCCTGATTGCGAATCTCGACGGGAAAGCTGCGGCCCTCGCTCTCGATCACCGGCGCGCTGGACAGGAGCCGCGCGACCCGCGCGCCGTCCAGCGTCGCCGACATCACCAGCAGCCGCAGGTCCGGCCTGAGCGCGCCCTGCACGTCCAGCGCCAGCGCCAGGCCGAAATCGCCGTCCAGCGAGCGCTCGTGGAACTCGTCGAAGATCACCGCCGCAACGCCCGGCAGTTCCGGATCGTCGAGGATCATGCGCGCCAGCACGCCTTCGGTGACGACGAGGATTTTCGTCCTTGCCGAGGTGCGGTTTTCCATGCGCATGGCATAGCCCACCGTGCCGCCCGGCTCCTCGCCGAGCAGAGCGGCCATGCGGCGTGCAGCGGCGCGGGCGGCAAGCCGCCGAGGTTCGAGAAGAACGATCCTGCCGTCGCCCAGCCACGCCGCGTCGAGCAGGAATAGCGGCACCAGCGTGGTCTTGCCCGCACCGGGCGGCGCCACCAGCACGGCGCTGCCCTTTCCGGCCAGGGCTTCGCCCAGCGCCGGCAAAGTCGCGCTGACGGGAAGCTGCGGCAGGTCTTTTGCGGTCATTGCCACCGCATAGCAGCGCCGGCTACGGCCGGCAAACTCCTGGTCAGGACAACGCCTGCTCCAGATCGGCGATCAGGTCGTCGGCGTCCTCGATGCCGGCCGACAGCCTGACCAGCGAATCGGAAATGCCGATGGCGGCGCGTTTCTCCTGCGGTATCGAGCCGTGCGTCATCAGCGCCGGATGCTCGATCAGGCTTTCCACGCCGCCCAGGCTCTCGGCCAGCGCGAACAGGCGCGTCTGTTCGAGGAAGCGTTTTGTCCCTGCAAGGTCGCGGTCCAACTCGACCGAGATCATGCCGCCGAAGGCATGCATCTGCGCCTTGGCCACCTCATGCTGCGGGTGGCTTTCCAGCCCCGGATAGAGGACGCGGCACACGTCCAGCCGCGCCTCCAGCCAGCGCGCGATCTTCAGCCCGTTTTCCGAATGCCGCTCCATGCGCAGCGCCAGCGTCTTCAGGCCGCGCAGCGCCAGGAAGGAATCGAACGGGCCCGAAATGGCGCCCACCGCGTTCTGCAGGAACTTAAGCCGGTCGCGCAGGTCGGCATTCTCGCCGACGACAACCACGCCGCCCACCATGTCGGAATGGCCGTTGAGATATTTCGTCACCGAATGCACGACGAGGTCGATGCCGAGTTCCAGGGGGCGCTGGATATAGGGGCTGCAAAAGGTGTTGTCGGCCACGGCGACGATGCCCCTGCGCCGGGCCAGTGCGGCCACGGCGGCGAGATCCACCACGCGCAGCAGCGGGTTGGTCGGCGTCTCCACCCACAACATCCGGGTCTCGGGCCGGATCGCGGCTTCGACGGCTGCGAGGTCGGTGAAATCGACGAAGCTCACCTGCAAGCCGGCCGAGCGTTTTCGGACGCGTTCCAGCAGGCGAAAAGTGCCGCCATAGATGTCGTCGGTCGCCACGATATGGGCGCCCGCGTCCAGAAGCTCGAAGACGTTGGCGATCGCCGCCAGGCCCGAAGCATAGGCGAAGGCTGCCGTGCCGCTTTCCAGGTCGGCCACGGCGCGTTCGAAGGCAAAGCGCGTCGGGTTCTGGCTGCGCGCATATTCGAACCCCTTGTGCACGCCGGGCGACTGCTGCGCGTAGGTGGAGGTGGCGTAGATCGGCACCATCACCGCGCCCGTGGTCGGGTCATGGCCCTGGCCGCCATGGATGGTGCGGGTGGAGAAGGCGAGCCGGTTGCGGCCCTGCACGGTTTCGCGAATGGTCATCTGGTGCGCCTGAGATGGTTGATGAGGTCGATCCGGGTGATGAGGCCGACGAACTCGTCGCCGTCGAAGACGATGGCCACCTCGTTGCGGTCGAAGACCGGCAGCAGCGCCTCCAGCGTCTGGCCGGCCTGCAGCGTGTGCAATTCCGAGGTCATGGCCGAGCGCACCGGCGCGTCGAAGCGCGTCCAGCGACCGTCATAGGGGCCGTCCACCTTGGCCAGTATGTCGCTCTCGTCGACGATGCCGACCAGCCTGCCGCCGTCCAGCACGGGAAGCTGCGAGACGTCGCCGCGCCGCATGCGGCCATAGGCGGTGAGCAGCGTGTCGTCCGGCCCGACGAAGACGGTGCCGCCCTCGCGATGCGAGCGGGCGACGAGGTCGCGCAGGTCGCCATGCTGCTCGCGCTCGGCGAGGCCCTGCTCGGCCAGCCAGAAATCGTCGAACACCTTGGACAGATATTTGTTGCCGGAATCGCAGACGAAGGTGACGACGCGCTTGGACGCCTGCTGCTCGCGGCAATAGCGGAGCGCGGCCGAAAGCAGCGTGCCGGAGGAGGAACCGGCCAATATGCCCTCGCGCGACAGGAGATCGCGCACGGCCAGCATCGAATGGCGGTCGGACACCGAATACGCCTTCTTCACCAGCGAAAGATCGGCATTGGGCGGGACAAAATCCTCGCCGATGCCTTCGACGGTCCAGCTTCCGGCCTCTTCCATCCGGCCGGTCTTCACGAACGGCGCCAGCACCGATCCGGCTGGATCGGCCAGCACCATTTCGGTCTTCGGCGAGACCTTGGCGAAGAAGCGGCCCAGACCCGTCAGCGTGCCGCCGGAGCCGACGCCCACGACCACGGCGTCCACGTCGCCGTCGAGCTGCTGCCAGATCTCGGGGCCGGTGGTGGTTTCATGCGCCAGCGGGTTGGCCGGATTGGCGAACTGGTTGACGTAGAAGGCGCCGGGCGTCTCGCCGGCCAGCTTCTCGGCCATGTCCTGATAATATTCGGGGTGGCCCTTGCCGACGTCGGAACGGGTCAGCCGCACTTCCGCGCCGAGCGCGCGCAGATGCTGCACCTTCTCGCGCGACATCTTGTCGGGCACGATCAGGACGATGCGATAGCCTTTCGGGATGCCGACCTGGGCAAGGCCGAGGCCGGTATTGCCGGCGGTGGCCTCGATGATGGTGCCGCCGGGCCGGAGGGCGCCGTCGCGCTCGGCCGCATCGATCATGGAGCGCGCGATGCGGTCCTTGATCGATCCGCCGGGATTCTGGCTCTCCAGCTTGATGAACAGGCGGCACCTGCCGGTATCGAACTTCTTCAGCTCCACCACCGGCGTGTCGCCGATCAGGTCGAGCACGGAGGAAAAGGGCGGGCTCAGCCGGCTCGCACCGGCATGCGGCTTCTCACCTGTGCTGGTGGTCATCGGAATCTCCCTGCTTGCGGCGTCCACATGTGCCGCCAACCGGCGTCCGCACTGATCGCAGACCGGCAGGCGCATTGTCGAAGGAAGAATTTTTCATTCATTCCTCCCAAACGGAATGGAATTCCAATTCCGGTCGAAACGCCCGCCTCTTCTGCAAAACCATATCTACGGCCTGCGGCCTGGCAGGCGCCCGTCACTGGAACATATGGAGCGCCTGAGCCGGCCGGAAAGCGCCGTCACTGCCGCTGAAGAGGCGAATGAGGCGCCCCGCTCATCCGCCCGGGTCGGACCAGCCGTTCGGCGGCGCGAAGTTCGCCATGGCCTCGGCCGGGCCCCAGGTGCCGAGCTTGTAGACCGCCGGCGGCGACTTGTCGTCCAGCACCGGACCGACGATGCGCCAGGCGATCTCGGAGGCGTCCTGGCGCGTGAAGAGCTGGGCGTTGCCGTTCATGGCGTCGCCGATCAGCCGCTGGTAGGGCTCCATCTCGTCCTTGTCGTCGTCCAGCGCGCTCAGTTCCACCTGCTCGCCCGCCATCTCGTCGCCGGCGGCCTTGCGCCGCGCGCCGATGCCGATGGCCACTTCGGGCGCGATGCGGAAGCGCACATAATTGCCCTGGTTGCGCTTGAACTGGTCGAACACGGCCAGCGGCGGCCGCTTCAACTGCACGACGACCTCCGTGGCGTGGACGGGCAGGTTCTTGCCGGCGCGGATGAAGAAGGGCACGTCCTGCCAGCGCCAGGTGTCGATCATGAAGCGCACGGCCGCGAAGGTCTCCACCGTAGAGCCCGGAGCCACGCCCGGCTCCTTCAGATAGCCGTCGAACTGGCCGCGCACCACGTCGTGCGCCGTCAGCGTGCGGATCGCCTTCAGCACCTGCACCTTCTCGTCGATGAGGTCGTCCGCGTCGCGGCCGATCGGGGGCTCCATCGCCAGCAGCAGAAGGATGTTGAGCAGGTGGTTCTCGATGACGTCGCGAATGCAGCCGACCTCGTCATAGAACCTGCCGCGGCCCTCCACGCCGAAATTCTCGGCCATGGTGATCTGCACGCTCTCGACATAGTTGCGGTTCCAGATCGGCTCCAGGAAGGAGTTGGCGAAGCGGAAATACAGGATGTTCTGGATCGCCTCCTTGCCGAGATAGTGATCGATGCGGAAGATCGCCTTTTCATCGAACACCAGATGCAGCACGCGGTTCAGCCAGCGGGCCGACTGCAGGTCGCGGCCGAACGGCTTTTCGACCATCAGCCGCGCGCCGGCCGCGCCGCCGGCCTGTTCCAGCCCCTGCACCACGGGCTCGAACATGGAGGGCGGCACGGCAAGGTAGTAGAGCGGATGGCGGTGGCCGCCGATCGCGTCCCGCAGCTTGTCGAAGGTCTCCTGACTGCGGTAGTCGCCGCTGACATAGTGCAGCAGGCCGGCCAGCTTGGAAAACACCGCCTCGTCGACCTGGCCGACCGCGGCCTTGATGCCGTCATGGGCGCGCTCGGCCAGCTTCTTTGCGTCCCAGTCCTCCAGCGCGACGCCCACGACGGGCTCCTTCAGCGTGCCGCGCGCCACCATGGCGTAAAGTGCGGGAAAGATCTTCTTGTGCGCCAGATCGCCGGTGGCCCCGAACAGCACCAGCACGTCGGACCGCTCTTCGCTCATGCTCGTCCCTCTCCTTTCCGCTCTCAGGCGCCGCCCTTCGGCTTTTCCACATGGCCGCCGAAGGCGAAGCGCATCGCCGACAGCAGCTTGTCGGAAAATTCCGACTCTCCGCGCGAGGCGAAGCGGTCGAACAGCGCCGAGGCCAGCACCGGGGCCGGCACGCCCGTGTCGATGGCCGCCTTCAGCGTCCAGCGCCCCTCGCCGGAATCGGACACGTGGCCGCCGAACTGGGCAAGCTCGGAATCCTTCTTCAGGGCGTCGGCAGTGAGGTCGAGCAGCCATGAGCCGATGACCGAGCCGTGCCGCCACACTTCGGCAACCTCGGCGAGGTCGATGTCGAACTGATAGTAGCGCGGCTCCTCCAGCGGCGTGGTCTCGGCATCGGCCTCGCGCTTCTGCTTGCCGGCATTGGCCGATTTCAGGATGTTCATGCCCTCGGCATAGGCGGCCATGACGCCGTATTCGATGCCGTTGTGGACCATCTTGACGAAATGGCCGGCGCCGCTCGGCCCGCAATGCAGATAGCCGAAAGGCGCGGTGCCTGCCGATCGGTCCGGCGCCGTCCCGGCGTCGGCGCCCGGCGCCAGCGCGGCAAAGACCGGGTCGAGCCGCTTCACCGCCTCGTCCGGGCCGCCGATCATCAGGCAGTAGCCGCGGTCGAGGCCCCAGACGCCGCCGCTGGTGCCGACGTCGAGATAGGCGAGATTCTTATCCGCCAGCTTCGCGGCCTGGTCCACGGCGTCGCGATAGTTGGAGTTGCCGCCGTCGATGATGGCGTCGCCCGCATCCATCAGCCCGGCGAGCTGGTCGACGATCCTGCCGGTGATCGCCGCCGGCAGCATCAGCCAGGCCGCGCGCGGCTTCGCCAGCTTGCCGACGAACTCCTCCATCGAGGCAACGCCGACGGCGCCGTCGGCCACGAGCGCGGCGACGCTCTGGGGGTTGATGTCGTAGACCACGCATTCATGGCCGGCCCGCAGCAGGCGCCTGACCATGTTGGCGCCCATCCTGCCCAGTCCCATCATTCCGATCTGCATCTGTCGTCCCTGCCTGATAGCGCCGTTGCCTTCCGGATGATCGCGCAGGGTGTATCGACGCAGGCGGAAAGTCTACATCCACCTTGGACGCACGGTCTGCGGCCGGCAGACGATGAACGCGACAGACGCGCAGGCGTTGCATGCGCGTCTGAAAGGCCTCGCGGCAGGGCCCGCACAGGATATGGAAAGCGCGCCGCGCCCGCAGATGCGCAGGCGCGGAGCCGAAGTCCGCCTAGTCCGGCAGGCGCCGCACGGCGCCCTTGTCGGCGCTGGTGGCGAAGGCGGCATAGGCCTTGAGCGCGGTGGAGACCTGGCGCTTGCGCTGCTCGGCCGGCTTCCAGCCCCGGGCATCCTGCTCGGCGCGGCGGGCGGCAAGCTGCGCCTCCGGCACGGCCAGGCTGATGGTGCGGTTCGGGATGTCGATCTCGACGATGTCGCCGTCGCGCACCAGGCCGATGGCGCCGCCGAGCGCCGCTTCGGGCGAGACGTGGCCGATGGAAAGGCCCGAGGTGCCGCCGGAGAAGCGGCCGTCGGTGATGAGGGCGCACGCCTTGCCCAGCCCCTTCGACTTGAGGTAGCTGGTCGGATAGAGCATCTCCTGCATGCCCGGCCCGCCGCGCGGACCCTCGTAGCGGATGACGACGACGTCGCCCGCCTTCACCTCGTTGCCGAGGATGCCCTTCACCGCCGCGTCCTGGCTCTCGAACACCTTGGCCGGGCCGGTGAATTTCAGGATGGATTCGTCCACGCCCGCCGTCTTCACGATGCAGCCGTCGAGCGCCAGATTGCCTTTCAGCACGGCAAGTCCGCCATCCTTGGAGAAGGGATGCTCGGCGGAGCGGATCACGCCGCTCTCGCGGTCGAGGTCGAGGTCGTCCCAGCGCCGGTCCTGGCTGAAGGCGGTCTGCGTCGGAACGCCGCCGGGGGCGGCGAGATAGAAGTCGCGCACGCTCTGGCTCGACGAGCGGGAAATGTCCCAATGCTCGATCGCCTGGCCCAGAGTGGCCGTGTGCACCGTGGGCAGGTCGCGGTTGATGAGACCGGCGCGGTCGAGCTGGCCGAGGATGGCGAAGATGCCGCCGGCGCGGTGCACGTCCTCCATATGCACGTCCGCCTTGGCCGGCGCCACCTTGCACAGGCAGGGCACGCGGCGCGACAGCCGGTCGATGTCGTCCATGGTGAAGTCCACGCCGCCCTCATGCGCCGCGGCCAGAATGTGCAGCACCGTATTGGTGGAGCCGCCCATGGCGATATCCAGTGTCATGGCGTTCTCGAAGGCGCCCTTGGAGGCGATGACGCGCGGCAGCGCGGTCTCGTCGTCCTGCTCGTAGCAGCGCTGCGCCAGATCGACGATCAGGTGCCCGGCCTCCACGAACAGGCGCTTGCGGTCGGCGTGGGTGGCCAGCGTCGAGCCGTTGCCGGGCAAGGACAGCCCGAGCGCCTCGGTCAGGCAGTTCATGGAATTGGCGGTGAACATGCCCGAGCAGGAGCCGCAGGTCGGGCAGGCCGAGCGCTCGATGACCTTGACGTCCTCGTCCGAAATCTTGTCGTCGGCGGCCGCCACCATGGCGTCGACCAGGTCGAGCGCCTGCGTCTTGCCCTGCAGCACCACCTTGCCGGCCTCCATCGGCCCGCCCGAGACGAAGACGGTGGGGATGTTGAGCCGCAGCGAGGCCATCAGCATGCCGGGCGTGATCTTGTCGCAATTGGAGATGCACACCATGGCGTCCGCGCAATGGGCGTTGACCATGTATTCGACCGAATCCGCGATCAGCTCGCGCGACGGCAGCGAATAGAGCATGCCGTCGTGGCCCATGGCGATGCCGTCGTCCACCGCGATGGTGTTGAACTCCTTGGCCACGCCGCCCGCCTTCTCGATCTCGCGCGCCACGAGCTGGCCGAGGTCCTTCAGATGCACATGGCCCGGCACGAACTGGGTGAAGGAGTTGACGACGGCGATGATCGGCTTGCCGAAATCGCCGTCCTTCATGCCGGTGGCGCGCCACAGGCCGCGTGCGCCGGCCATGTTGCGGCCATGGGTGGTGGTGCGGGAACGATAGGGAGGCATGAACTTTCCTTGCTGCCAGGGCCGCCGGTTGGGGCCGCGTAGAAACCGAGGTCCCGGGGTTTATATACGCAGGGTGCGGCTCTGGCCAAGCTTTTGCTGCGGGCGCGCAGGCCGTCGGGAAAGAAAGTTGCGCCCGCTGTCGGCGGCGGCGTTCCCGGCTCGTCCTGGTGATATCCACGCAAACCGACGAGGAGAGAAAGATGCAGAAGATCACACCGTGCCTGTGGTTCGAGAACCACGATGCCCAGGAAGCCTTCGATTTCTACGCAGCCATCTTCAAGAATGCGAAGATCACCAGCGAGCTTCGCAACGGCAAGGAAGGCCCGGGACCGGAAGGCAGCCTGCTGATGGCGGAGTTCGAGCTCGACGGCGTGCGGTTCCAGGCGCTGAACGGCGGCGCCCATGACAGCTTCAACGACTCGATCTCGCTCAGCGTCGAATGCGGATCGCAGGAAGAGGTCGACCACTATTGGGAGAAGCTGATCGAAGGCGGCGGCCGCCACGTGCAATGCGGCTGGCTGAAGGACAGGTACGGCATCTCCTGGCAGATCGTGCCGCAGATGCTGCTGCCCCTGCTGCGCGATCCCGACAAGGCCAAGGCCGGACGCGTGATGCGGGCGATGATGGAGATGGTGAAGCTCGACATCGCCGAGATCGAAGAAGCGGCGCGCGGCTAGCTTCCGCTCCCCCCGGGACAAAAAAGCGGCGGAAAACCCCGCCGCTTTTCGTGTGTCAGTTCTGCGTGGCCGGCTCGCTTGCCGGCAAGGCCGGCTCTTCTTCCGCCGCACGGTCCTTGTGGGCCAGGAACGTGTAGAACATCGGAACCACGAACAGGGTGAAGGTCGTTCCGATCAGGATGCCGGAGAAGATCACCAGGCCCATGGAATAGCGCGCGGCCGCGCCCGCGCCCTGCGCGGTGATCAGCGGCACCACGCCGAGCGCCATCGCCGCCGTCGTCATCAGGATCGGCCGCAGCCGGACCTTGGCCGAAGCGACGATGGCCTCGACGCGGCCCAGGCCGTGCTCTTCGCGCTGCTGGTTGGCGAACTCCACCAGAAGGATGCCGTGCTTGGTGATGAGGCCGATCAGCGTGATGAGGCCGACCTGCGTGTAGATGTTGAGCGTGCCGAGCCCGATATTGAGCGGAATGATGGCGCCGAAGATCGACAGCGGCACCGACATCATGATGATGAGCGGGTCGCGGAAGCTCTCGAACTGCGCGGCCAGCACCAGGTAGATGACGATCACCGCCAGCGAGAAGGCGATGAGGATGGTGCTGCCCTGCTCCTTCTCCAGGCGCGACTGGCCCGAATAGTCCACGAAGAAGCCGGCCGGAAGCACGGAACGCGCGATCTCCTCGATCGTGGCAAGGCCGGTTCCGGTGGTCACGCCCGGCACCGGCAGTGCCGAGATGGTGGCCGAGTTCAACTGGTTGAACTGCTCGATGGCCGCCGGCGAGGCGTTGGTGGAAATGTGGACCACGGCCGACAGCGGCACCATCTCGCCGGTGGCGCTGCGCACGAAATATTCGCCCAGCCGCTGCGGGTTGTCGCGGAACTCCTGCGGCACCTGGGGAATGATGTCGTAGGAGTTCGAATCGCGGTCGAACTGCGCCACCTCGGCCCCGCCGACCAGCAGGCCAAGCGTGGTGCCGATGTCGCGCACGGAGATATTGAGGGCCGCCGCGCGGTCGCGGTCGATGGTCACCGTCACCTGCGGCGCGTCGAAGGCCATCGAATTCTGCACGATGATGAAGCGGCCGGACGCCTGGGCCTTCTGCTTGATCTGCTCGGCAACCTCGTAGACCTGCGACGGATCGCCGGTCGACTGCACGATGAAGGAGATGGGCAGCCCGCCGCCGGCGCCGGGCAGGGAGGGCGGCGCGAAGACCAGCGCCTGCACGCCGGCGACCTTGGAAAGCCGGCCCTGGATGTCGGCCTGCAACTGCTTTTGCGAGCGCGTGCGCTCGGCCCAGTCCTTGAACGCCCACACGGAGAAGCCGCTGTTGGTGGCGCCGCCCATGCCGACGATGGAAAAATTGGCGCGCAGCTCCGGCAGATCCTGCGTCAGGTCGCGGATCTGGTCGGTGTAGAGGGTGGTGTAGTCCGACGTCGCGTAGCGCGGCGCCGTGATCAGCGCGAACAGCGCACCCTGATCTTCTTCCGGCGCCAGTTCGCTCGACGTCTTGAGGAACATGAAGCCGGTGACGCCGACCAGTGCGATGACGATCATCAGTGTGACGGGGCGGTATTTCAGCGAGCCTGAGACCAGCCGTTCGTAGCGGTTGGCGACACGGTCGAAGGTGCGGTCGACGAAGGCGGCGAAACGGCTCTGGTGGCCGGATTTCAGCAGGCGCGCCGACATCATCGGCGTCACCGTCAGCGCCACGAAGCCGGAGATGACGACGGCGCCCGCCAGCGTCAGCGCGAATTCGCGGAACAGCGAGCCGGTGAGCCCGCCGGTGAACGCCAGCGGCGCAAACACGGCCGCCAGCGTGATGGTCATGGCCACCACCGGCCCGGTGATCTCGCGCATGCCGGCAAAGGCCGCCTGCATGGGGCTCATGCCGTCTTCCATGTGGCGGTGGATGTTTTCCACCACCACGATGGCGTCGTCCACCACCAGGCCGATCGCCAGCACCATGGCAAGCAGCGACAAGAGATTGATGGAATAGCCGAGCAGGAACAGGAAGAAGCACACGCCGATCAGCGACAGCGGGATGGTGACGACCGGCATCACGACCGAGCGGAACGACCCCAGGAACAGCAGGATGACCACGACGACGATGGCGACGGCCTCGGCGATGGTCTTGAACACCTCGTCGATCGACGCGCCGATGGTGGCGGTGGCGTCGTAGACCAGCGTGATCGACATGCCCTGCGGCAGCTCCGACTGGATGGCCGGCAGCTCCTTGATGACGGCGCCGGCCGTGTCGAGCGGATTGGCGGCGGGCGTCGGGAAGATGCCGATGAAGGTGCCGGGCTTGCCGTTGAAGTTGACCCTTGTGTCGGTGTCCTCGGCCGCCAGCTCGACCTTGGCCACGTCGCGCAGGCGCACGACATTGTCCTTGTCGGACTTGACCGGCATGGCGCCGAAGGATTCGGGCGTCTGCAGCGTCGACTTCATCGTGATCGAATAGGCGACATATTCGTTCTGCGTCTTGCCCGGCGCCGACAGGAAGTTCGAGCCGTTGATCGCCGCAAGCACGTCGGAGGCCGTCAGGCCGCGCGCAGCGAGTTTCACGGGGTCGATCCACACGCGCATCGAATAATTGGCCGCGCCCAGCACCTGCACCTCGGCCACGCCCTCCACGGTGGAGACGCGGGGGCGGATGACGCGCTCGATATATTCGGTGAGCTGCTCGGCGGTCATGTTCGGGTTCTGCATCGCCAGATACATGATGGCGAACTGCTGGCCCGTGCCCTTGACGATGGTGGGATCCTTGGCACCCGACGGCAGTTGGCCGCGCACCTGCTGGACCTTGGACATGACCTCGGTGAGCGCGGTGTCGGGATTGGAGCCGAGCTTCATCTGCACGGTCACCACGCTGGCGGACGGCCGGCTCTGCGAGGTGACGTAGTCGATGTTCTCGGTGGTGGCGACCGCGGCCGAGATCGGCGCGGTGATGAAGCCCTGGATCAACTCGGGGCTGGCGCCGGCATAGACGGTGGTGATGGTGATGACCGTCTCGTCCACCTTCGGATATTGCCGCACCGACAGGTTCGACATGCCCTGGAAGCCGAGCAGCAGGATCATGAGGGCGACGACGGTGGCGAGCACCGGCCGCCGGATGAAGAGAGCGGAGAAATTCATTGCGCGCCGTCCTGCTTGGGCAGCAGCACCGACGGGTCGACCGTGTTGTCCACCGTGACCGGCGCACCGTTCGACAGGCGGTTCTGGCCCGCGGTCACCACCTCCTCGCCGGCCTCGATGCCGGACAGGATCTCCACCCGTCCGTCGGAGCGGCGGCCGGTCTTGACGAAGACCTGATGGGCGGACAGCGGCGGGGCTTCCTTTCCGGCCGTCTCCGATGCGGCCGAGGCCGTGCCGGAGGGGCCCTGACGGGCCGGTTCCTGCTGCGCCGGAGCGGCCGGCTTGTCCGATGGCGGGCGCACGACGAAGACGAAGTCGCCGTAGAGGCTGGCGGTCAGCGCCGTCTGCGGAATGGCGATGACGCCGTCCTCCTTCGGCTGCTCGACGCGCACCTGGACGAACTGGCCAGGGCTCAGGCGACGGTCGGGATTGGCGATCTCGGCACGCACGGAAACCAGGCGGCTGGTCGGGTCGATCTTGGGGTCGATGCCGGTGATGACGCCCTTGTAGGCCATATCGCCGCCGGTAAGGCCGAACGTGACCGGCTGGTCGATGTGCAGATCGGCCAATTGCTGCTCCGGCACGGTGAAGTCGGCACGCATCGTGTCGAGGTCCTGCAGCGTCACCACCACATTGCCCGGCGCGACATACTGGCCGGGATCGATCCGCGGAATGCCCAGCGTGCCGGAGAAGGGCGCCTTGAGCAGCTTCTGGTCGGCCAGGGCCTGGATCTTGACCACCTGCGAGCGCGAGGTCGAGGCGGCGGCGCTGGCGGAATCGAGCGCGGCCTGCGTGCCGGCGCCGCTCTTGCGCAGCGCCTGGGCACGGTCAAGCGCCTGCTGGTCGAGCGTGGCCTGCGTGCGGGCGGCGACCAGGTCGGCCTGCTCGACGGCATCGTCCAGCCGCACCAGCAACTGTCCTTGCTCCACGCGCTCGTTGGCCTTGAACAGGATCTCCTTCACCACGCCGGTGGTCTCGACGGTGAGGTCCACGCCGCGGGCGGCCGCCACCGTGCCGATCGCCTCGATGCCGGGCGTCCAGGTGACGGGCTCGACCTTCGCCGTCGACACGGTGAGCGGCACCACCGGCATGTTGGCGAAATATTGCTGGATCGCCCGGTCGCGGAACAGGTTGAAGCCGACGATGCCGCCGCACACCAGGACGAGCAGGACGAAGGCGATGAGGAAGCGCTTGATCACGAGGGCTCTCTTGCGTTTGCGACGGTCGACCATACCGAAGGCTTCCGGGCAGGCGAAGCCTCCCCGAAAATCGGAGCGGCCTTACTGTACCGTCTGGACGGTCTTGTCAATTGCGGATAAGCTAAATAATGGAGGTTCGATGAAAAGACCAAGGCCCAATTCGCGTGAAAAGATTCTGGCGGCGGCCGCCGACGTGGCCCGCGAAGCCGGGCCGGGCAATCTTTCGCTCGACGCGGTGGCGAGCCGCGCGGGCGTCTCCAAGGGCGGCCTGCTCTACAATTTCCCCTCCAAGGCCAAGCTCATGCAGGCGCTGGTGGAGCACTATCTGGGCGAGTTCGAGAAGCGGCTGGAGGCGGCCGGCGCGGCGCAGGGCAGCGGCGCAAACCTGCTCTCCACCTATGTGCAGCTCTCTGTCAGCGAGTGTCAGGAGACTCACGCCTCGGCCTCGTGGATATTCTCCGCCATCGCCGAGGACCCGGAATTCCTCGTGCCGATCAAGATCTTCCGGCGCCAGCTCTTCGAGCGCCTGAAGGCCGAGACGCCGGACCTGCGCGCGCTGCTGCTCGCCTATCTGGCGATCGAGGGGCTGCGCAGCCTCAGCCTTTTCGATTTCGATCTTTTGTCCGAAGACGAGCGCGAGCAGCTCGTCAAGGTGCTGCTGTCGATCTCGGTACGCGGCCTGGCCGATGACTAGGGTCAGCATCTTTCCAGCGCTGCCGCGAGCGTGTCTATTGCCGCCATGGCTTTCACCCTGAGGCAATTGCAGTTTTTCGTGGCCGTGGCCGAGCAGGGCACGGTCTCGCGCGCGGCGCAGAAGCTGTCGATCTCGCAATCGTCGGTCACGGAGGCGATCAAGGAGCTGGAGAGCGATCTCGGCGTGGAGCTGTTCGAACGCCATCCGCGCGGGCTCAACATCACCCACAAGGGCCACCAGTTCCTGCGCCACGCCACCAAGATCCTGATCAGCGTTTCGGACGCGCGGCGCGCCTTCCATGCCGGTCAGGAAGCCACCGGGGGCCGGCTTCAGCTCGGCGTCACCTCGCTGGTGGCCGGCTACGTTCTGTCCGACCTGCTCGCCCGCTACCGCCGCGCCTATCCGGGGGTGGAAGTCTCGGCCATCGAGGACAATGGCGACTATCTGGAGCACCTGCTGATCGGCGGCAAGCTGGATGTGGCCGTCATGGTCACCTCCAACCTGCGCGACCGCACCGCCCTGCAATCGGAAATCCTGGAGGTCTCGGCCTACCGGCTGTGGATGCCGCTCGGCCACCCGCTCGCCGGCGCCGACATCATCGGCGTGGACGACATCGCCGGCGAGCCGCTCATCATGCTCACCATCGACGAGATCGAGGAGAACATGGGCCGGCTGCTCGCGGCGTTCGGCGCGCGGCCGCACATCGCCTTCCGCACACGCTCGGTGGAGGCGGTGCGCAGCCTGGTGGCCACCGGGGCGGGCGTCGCACTGCTGCCCGACCTCGTCTACCGGCCGTGGTCGCTGGAAGGCGACCGCATCGAATCGCGCGACGTGTCGGGTTCGCTGCCGGTGGTGCAGGTCGGCATGGTATGGCGCCGCGGCTCCGGCCTGCCGCAGGCCGCGCGCGACTTCATCGGCATCGCCCAGTCGCAGCGCACGATCCGGCAGCGGCAATAGGCTATCTATCGGAAAAACCGATACCGACGTTCTGACAAATGAATTTGCGAAACCTGTGGTTTCGGGACACCCTCAAACAAGGAAGCGGAGCCGCCGAGGGGAGCGGCCCCCTTTTTTGACGGGAGGAGACGATGCATTCATTCCTGAAATCGTGCACCGCGCTGACGGTCGCGCTGGCTTTTGTCGGCCAGGCGGCCGCGCAGGAAGCGCTGAAGGAGCTGGGCAAGGGCGAGGGCGCGCTCTCGATCGTGGCCTGGCCCGGCTATATCGAGCGCGGAGAGAGCGACAAGAACTACGACTGGGTCACCGACTTCGAGAAGCAGACGGGCTGCAAGGTGACGGTCAAGACGGCGGCCACGTCGGACGAGATGGTGGCGCTGATGAACGAGGGCGGCTTCGACCTCGTCACCGCCTCGGGCGATTCCTCGCTGCGCATGGTCGCCGGCAAGCGCGTGCAGCCGATCAACACCGACCTGATCCCGAGCTGGAACACGGTGGACAAGCGGCTGCAGGACGCGCCGTGGTTCACGGTCGACGGCGTCCACTACGGCGTGCCCTACCAGTGGGGGCCGAACGTGCTGATGTACAACACCAATGTCTTCAAGGAAGCGCCGAAGAGCTGGAACGTGGTGTTCGAGCCGATGGACTTCCCCGACGGCAAGCCCAACAAGGGCCGCATCCAGGCCTATGACGGGCCGATCCACATCGCCGACGCCGCCAATTACCTTATGGCGCACAAGCCCGATCTCGGCATCAAGGACCCCTACGAGCTGAACGAGGACCAGTACAAGGCGGCCCTCGACCTGCTGCGCGTGCAGCGCACGCTGGTGGGCCGCTACTGGCACGACGCCATGATCCAGGTGGACGACTTCAAGAACGAGGGCGTCGTCGCCTCCGGCTCGTGGCCGTTCCAGGTCAACCTGCTGGCCAGCGAGAAGCAGCCCGTCGCCTCCACCATTCCGGAGGAAGGCGCCACCGGCTGGGCCGACACCACCATGCTGCATGTCGACAGCCAGCACCCCAACTGCGCCTATATGTGGCTGGAGCATTCGCTGTCGCCGAAGCTGCAGGGCGACCTCGCCGCCTGGTTCGGCTCCAACCCGGCCGTGCCGGCCGCCTGCAAGGGCAACGCGCTGCTGACCGACGAAGGCTGCAAGACCAACGGCTTCGAGGACTTCGACAAGATCAAGTTCTGGAAGACGCCGGTGACAAAATGCGCCACGCAGGGCGACCAGTGCGTGCCCTACTACCGTTGGGTGTCGGACTATATCGGCGTGATCGGCGGCAGGTAAGCAGGCCGCGCGCCAGCCCCATCATTCCCCACCCGGCCGCGTCTGCGGCCGGGCGGGCGATACATGCTTGAAGAGAGCCGAGGCCGGTCATGACCACCGCTGTTTCCTTTCGACAGGTCTCGCGCCATTTCGGCGCGGTCAAGGCCGTGGACGCGGTCGATCTCGACATCGCGCCCGGCGAGTTCTTCGCCATGCTGGGACCGTCGGGCTCCGGCAAGACGACGTGCCTGCGCCTGATCGCGGGCTTCGAGCAGCCGACCGCCGGCTCGGTGTCGATCTTCGGCGAGAGGGCGGAGGGCGTTCCGCCATACCGCCGCAACGTCAACACCGTTTTCCAGGACTATGCGCTGTTCCCGCATCTCAACGTGCTCGACAACGTGGCCTATGGGCTGATGGTCAAGGGCACGGCCAGGGCCGCGCGCCACAAGGCGGCCGAGGAGGCGCTGGCGCTGGTGCGGCTTCCGGACTACGGCGCGCGCCGCCCCGGCCAGCTTTCCGGCGGCCAGCGGCAGCGCGTGGCGCTGGCCCGCGCGCTGGTCAACCAACCCAAGGTGCTGCTTCTCGACGAGCCGCTGGGCGCGCTCGACCTCAAGCTGCGCGAGAACATGCAGGAAGAGCTGAAATCGCTGCAGAAGTCGCTCGGCATCACCTTCGTCTTCGTGACCCACGACCAGGGCGAGGCGCTGTCCATGGCCGACCGCGTCGCCGTCTTCAACGAGGGCCGCATCATGCAGGTGGGCGCCCCGCAGGAGATCTACGAGCGGCCCGCGACGCGCTTCGTGGCCGATTTCGTCGGCTCCTCCAACGTGCTGCCGCCGGACTTCGTGCAGCGCTATTGCGGCCAGCGCCGCTGGGGCTCGCTGCGCCCCGAGGCGATCCGGGTGAGCCGGACGGCGAGCGGCGACGGCGTTCCGGCACGCCTTGTCGGCACCAACTATCTGGGCGCCACGACGCGGCTGGCGCTCGATGCCGAGGGGCTGCGCCTGCACGCGGTGATGCCGGCCGGCAGCGCCCTGCCGCGGCACGGCGAAGAGGTGATGCTCACCTTCAACCGCGATCAGCTTCACCTGATGGAAGAGGCGGCATGACCGCGGCGGCCGTCCCCACCCGCGTGGCCTCAGCCATCCTGCCCGGCGGCGGTGGCGTGCGCGGGGCGCTGTCGGACGCCTTCTGGCGCCGGCCGAAGCTGCTGTTGCTGCTCATGCTCCTGCCGCCCGTGCTGTGGCTGGGCATCGTCTATATCGGCTCGCTGATCGCGCTGCTGCTGCAGAGCTTCTTCTCCATCGACGAGTTCTCCGGCCTCATCAACCGCCAGTTCACGCTCAAGACCTATGGCGACCTTTTCCAGGCGGCCAATCTCGACATCATCATCCGCACCGTCACCATGGCCGCCTGCGTCACGCTGGCGGCGGCGGCCGTGGCCTTCCCGATCGCCTATTATGCGGCGCGCTATGCGCGCGGGCGCTGGAAGGCGCTGTTCTACCTCGCCGTCATGCTGCCTCTGTGGTCGAGCTATCTGGTCAAGATCTACGCCTGGAAGCTGATCCTGGCCAAGGAAGGCATCCTCACCTGGCTGCTCGACAGGCTGCACCTTTCCTGGCTGCTCGACGCCTGGCTGTCGCTTCCCGTCGTCGGCGGCAATTCTTTGTCTGTCTCCTTCACCGGCACCTTCATCGTCTTCGTCTATGTCTGGCTGCCCTTCATGATCCTGCCCGTCCAGGCCGCGCTCGAGCGCGTGCCGGGCAACCTGGTGGAGGCATCGTCCGACCTGGGCGCCACGCCCGGCCAGACCTTCCGCAACGTGCTGTTCCCGCTGGCGCTGCCGGGCATCGTGGCCGGCTCGATCTTCACCTTCTCGCTGACGCTGGGCGACTACATCGTGCCGCAGATCATCGGTACCTCGCGCCTGTTCATCGGCCAGGCCGTCTACGCCCAGCAGGGCACGGCCGGCAACATACCGCTCGCCGCCGCCTTCACCGTGGTGCCCATCGTCATCATGGGCTTCTATCTGTGGGGCGCCAGGCGCCTGGGGGCCTTCGATGCGCTCTGACCGCTCGCAATCCGCGCCGCTGGGCCTGAAGATCGCCGCCGCCTGCGGCCTGCTCTTCCTGCACCTGCCGATCCTGCTGATCTTCGTCTACGCCTTCACCAGCGAGGAGAAGAGCTACCAGTGGCCGCCGCCCGGCTTCACAACCGACTGGTTCGCGGTGACGTGGAACCGGCCGGACGTATGGCGCGCGCTCTCGCTTTCGGTGCAGGTCGCGGCGATCTCGACGCTGATCGCGCTGGTGCTGGGCACGCTGTGCGCGGCGGCCGTGTCGCGGACAAGGTTCTTCGGCCGCGAGACCATCTCGCTGCTGGTCATCCTGCCGATCGCATTGCCGGGCATCATCACCGGCATCGCGCTGCGCTCGGCCTTCGCGCTGGCCGAAATCCCGTTCTCGTTCTGGACGATCGTGCTCGGCCACGCCACCTTCTGCGTGGTGGTGGTCTACAACAACGCCGTGGCCCGCTTCCGCCGCACCTCCGGCTCGCTGATCGAGGCCTCCTACGACCTCGGCGCCGACGGGTTCCAGACCTTCCGCTACTGCATACTGCCCAACATCGCCACCGCGCTGCTGGCGGGCGGCATGCTGGCGTTCGCGCTGTCCTTCGACGAGGTCATCGTCACCACCTTCACCGCCGGCCAGCAGCAGACGCTGCCGATCTGGATGCTGGAGGAACTGATCCGCCCGCGCCAGCGGCCCGTCACCAACGTGGTGGCCATGGTGGTGGTGCTGGTCACGCTCTTTCCCATCCTTGCCGCCTATTACCTCACGCGCGACGGCGATCAGGTCGCCGGATCGGGCAAATAAGGGAGACTTTCCATGGATACCCAGATGCTGATCGGCTCGAAATTCGAGACGGGCACGGAAGCCGAGGAGGCGATCCTCAACCCCAGGACAGGCGAGACCATCCTGAACCTGCCCGAGGCCGGCCCGGCACAGATCGATGCCGCGGTGGACGCTGCGGAAAAAGCCTTCGCCGGCTGGTCGCGCACCACGCCGGCGCAGCGGTCCGGCTACCTGCTCAAGATCGCCGACCGTATCGAGGCCGAGGCTGCGGAGTTCGCCAGGCTGGAGGCCCTGAACTGCGGCAAGCCCATCAACGCCGTGCTCAACGACGAGATTCCGGCGATCGTCGACTGCTACCGCTTCTTCGCAGGCGCCGTGCGCGCCATGCCCGGCCAGGTGGCGGGCGAATATATTGCCGGCCACACCTCGATGGTCCGCCGCGATCCGGTCGGCATCGTCGCTTCCATCGCGCCGTGGAACTATCCGCTGATGATGATGGCCTGGAAGCTGGCGCCGGCCATCGCCGGCGGCAACACCGTTGTCTTCAAGCCTTCCGAACAGACGCCGCTGACGGCGCTGAAGCTCGCCCGCATCCTGGTCGAGATACTGCCGGAAGGCGTGGTCAACGTGGTGCTCGGCCGCGGCGAGAGCGTCGGCAGCCCGCTCATCAACCATCCCAAGGTGAACATGATCTCCATCACCGGCGACGTCGCCACCGGCAAGAAGGTGCTGCAGGCCGCCGCGAAGTCGGTCAAGCGCACGCACCTGGAACTGGGCGGCAAGGCGCCGGTCATCGTCTTCGACGATGCCGACCTCGATGCCGTGGTGAACGGCCTGCGCGCCTTCGGCTACTACAATGCCGGGCAGGACTGCACCGCCGCCTGCCGCATCTATGCCGGAGCGAAGATCTACGACAGGCTGGTCGCCGACCTCACCTCGGCCGTCTCCACCATCGCCTACGACCGGCCCGACGATACCGAAAACGAGATCGGGCCGCTCATATCCAGGCGCCAGCGCGACCGCGTGTCCAGCTTCGTCGAACGCGCTTCAGAACTGAAGCATATCGAGATCACCACCGGCGGCAGCCCGGGGGAAGGCAACGGCTTCTACTATCAGCCGACGGTGGTGGCAGGCGCCCTGCAGGAGGACGAGATCGTGCGGCGCGAGGTGTTCGGGCCGGTGGTTTCCGTGACCCGCTTCTCCGACGTGGATCAGGCCGTGGCCTGGGCCAACGACAGCGACTACGGCCTGGCGTCCTCGGTGTGGACGAAGGACGTTTCGCGCGCCATGGCGACCGCCGCGCGGCTGCAATATGGCTGCACCTGGATCAACACGCATTTCATGCTGACCAACGAGATGCCGCATGGCGGGCTCAAGCAATCAGGCTACGGCAAGGATATGTCGCTCTATGCGCTTGAGGACTACACCGCCGTGCGCCATGTCATGATCGCGCACGGGTGAGCGTGCCTCAGGCGTTTCGCTAGCCCGTTCGATGCGCTAGGGTCAGGCCCTGTTAATTTGGTTGGAATGGTCGGAGCGGATTTGTGCGGATGCGCGAAGCAAGGCCGCAGGAAGGCTTGAGCCTTTCAAGGCCTTGCGACAAAGCAGCCCGTGCAAATCCGCCCGATCCGAAGGACGATCGAGCTGGCGTCGATCTGCCGCGTCAAAGTCCTCGACCGGGGGAACCACCCCGCTCTTCAGACTTTTCCTCGCATCTCTTGCCATCTCGAACGCCATTCCAGCCAAATTAACAGGACCTGACCCTAGATCGGGATGACGTTCCTCGAATCGTCATCCCGATCTATCTCTTCGCCGGAGCATGATCTTTTTCGAATGCCGCCATGCGCTTCTCGAAAATTCATGCCCCGGGACGCGGGCAAAAGGAGGCGCCGATGACGCCGCAAGCGGTTTTCTGGGACATGGACGGCACGCTGGTGGACAGCGAACCGCTGCACGACGCCGCGCTGTCGTCGGCGATGCAGAGCGTGGGGCTCACGCCCCCCGACGACCTGCATCAGCGCGTGCTGGGACAGAGCGCCGCCCATGTGTACGCCATGATGTGCGACGAGTTCGGCCTCGACGTGCCGTTCGAGCAATGGATCGCGCTGAAATACGAATACTATCTCGACAATGTCGCGGGACTGAAGCCGCGGCCCGGCGCGGTGGAGGTCTACCGCGAACTCAAGGCAGGCGGCGTGGCCCAGGCCGTGGTGTCCAATTCCGACCGGCTGGTCGTCGATGCCAATCTGCGCATGGTCGGCCTGGCCCATGCCGGCATGAAGACGGTGAGCCGCAACGACGTACGCGAAGGCAAGCCGCATGCCGAGCCCTTCCTGCGGGCGGCGTGGCTGGCCGGCGTCGACCCCGGCCGGGCGGTGGTGGTGGAAGACAGCTTCACCGGCGCGCTGGCGGGACTGGCGGCCGGCATGCGGACCCTGTTCTGGCCGGAGCGTCCGATGGCCGGGCCGGCAGGTGCCGTCGTGGTGGACGACATTGCGCAACTGCGGGCCGAATTGGGCCTGTAGCCCTTTTCCGCGCCTTGCGCCCAGGGCATGAAACGCTTCGGGAGGCCTTGCGGTCGCCGAAGCGTGCCCATCAGTTGCGGTAGGCAGGCTCCTGCTCGTCGAGGATCGCCTTCAGTTCGGCCAGATGCCGTTCCGCCTGGCCGGGGTAGTTTTCCAGCTCTGCGGCCGTCTTCTCGGCGATCTCGTCCGGCAGCACCCGGAGCGGCCGGCCGGTCCACAGCGCCTTGATGTAGGTCTCGGCGGCGCGCTCGAAATAATACATCCGGTTGAAGGCGTCTCCCACCGTGTCGCCGATCACCAGCACGCCGTGGTTGCCCATGATCATCACCTTGCGCTTCGGGTCGGCCAGCAGCGCCGAGCAGCGCTCGCCCTCCTCCTCGAAGGCGAGGCCGCCATAGCAATCGTCCACGACATAGCGATTGAAGAAGGTCGCGCAGTTCTGGTCGATGGGCGGCAGCGCGGAATCGGCCAGCGAAGCCAGCACCGTGGCGTGGATGGAATGCACGTGCATGACGCAACGCGCATGCGGGCAGTTGCGGTGGATGGCGCCGTGCAGGCCCCAGGCGGTCGGGTCGGGCGCGTTCGGACCGGACAACGTGTCGGGATCGTTGGCGTCGATCAGCAGGAGGTCGCTCGCCTTGATACGGGAGAAATGCATCTGGTTCGGGTTCATCAGAAACCTGGTGCCATCGCCGTTCACCGCAAGCGAGAAGTGGTTGGCGACCGCCTCGTGCATGTTGAGACGCGCGGTCCACCGGAAGGCGCAGGCAAGGTCGACGCGTTCCTCGTAGAAGGGCAGGTTGGTGAGCGCGTCCTTCCTCAGGCTGGCAACGGTCATCGGCGGTCCTCCTTTTGCTGCCAGCATGCCGTTCCGGCCGGCCGCCGGCAATGCCAAAATGGTGGGCCAGCCGGGCCGGCCGCTCAGACTATGGTGTCGAACAGGCGCAGGATCCACCACACCTGATAGACCAGCGCGAAAGCCACGAAGGCGATGTGGAAGCGGCGGTCCTGCACCAGGAAGGCGACGACGCACAAGCCCACGAACAGCGGCGTGCGGATGAGGTATTCGCTGCCGAAATGGGCGAAATGAGCCGGGCCCTTGAGCAGCGTATCGACCACGTCCAGCAGGTAGGTCACCGCCAGGACGCCGAAGAACCAGGCGCGGTTCGCATAGAAATAGTCCTCGAAGCCGCGATAGTCCTGCATGCTGTCGGGGAACAGCAGGGCGCACAGCAGGAAAAGAACGATGGAGTAGACGATGATGAACAGATACTTGCCGAAGGTCCAGGTGCCGATATGGTAGAGGCCGAACTCCCACCACCAGAAGTGCACGAGCATGAGAAGCACGGAGGCCGTCCAGGCCAGGTGCACGGGATAGAGCTGGTATTGTTTCGGGTGCTGCACGATGCGGGCGAGACCGGAGAGGAGCCGGGTCACGCCCAGGCCGATCACCATGCCCATGACGATGCGGACATGGGGAAAGACCTCGGGCGCCGTGGTCACCGTTTCCTGCGTCGCCATTCTTCCCCCTCGCTTGCCGTGGCCCAGCCCCGGCATTTACCGGAAAAGGGAGCAGGCCGGCAACCGCGCGCAATGTCAATCGGCCGGGTCAATCGACTGGATCTCATGCATGGAACCTTGCGGCGGCATGCCCGTTGGGCATAGCGCGAGGGGCGGACACGATATCCTCGGGAATACGGAGTGAAGACGCTTTGCATGCATCAATCCTTGTGATCGCGCTGGGCACCGCGCTTGCGGCGACCGGCGCTGCCCGGGCGCAGGCATCCGCCGGCAAGACGCTCGAAAGCACGATCATCGGCGCCGACGTGCGGCAGGAGGAAGCGACCGCCGCCGAGAAGCAGAACAAGGTGCTGGCCGCAATCGACAAGACCGCGGACAATCTGGGCGCCGTGCGCAAGACGACCTGGGCCGACAGGGTCGATATCGTCTTCCTGCGCGATGCCGCGCGCGAGGAGGGCCGCGGCCTGCCGTCGAAGATCGAGGACCGCGTGAAGGAGCACGAGGGCGAGATCGCGCGGCTGCAACAGGAGATCGAGGCCAACGCGCTGCTGTTCCACGCCATCGATTCCCGCCGCGTGCTGCCTCAGGACGTGCTGGCGGTGGATTTCGAGCCGGCCGGCAGGGTGGTCATCTATGCCGCCGCGCGGCCGCCGCAATGAGGGTGTGCCGCAGGCGCCCGCTATCGCCTGTTGCCTCGCGCCGTTTCCGTTTCTATAGAGAAAGGGGGCGCCCGCACCGCACGCAGGCAACGGGCGGGAAAGCAGGCGCGGTGGAGATCGGTCGCGCAGGGCGCAGCGGCGTCGCATCGGGAAGAGCTTTTTTCAGAAAGGAACCGGATGGCTGACGAGCTGGCAAGGCAGATCATCGACAAGATCAAGGCCCACGCCGAACCAGGCGGCGAGGAGATTACCACGAACACCGAACTGACGGCGCTCGGCATCCACTCGCTGGAGTTGACGGAGATCATCTTCGACCTGGAGGAAGCCTACGGCATCGAGATCGAGATGAACACGGTCGACGCCTGGAGCAACCTCAAGAACGTCGGCGACATGGTCGAGGCGGTTCGCGAACTCATCGCAACAAAAAAAGCCTGACCGGACCTCATGCGCCAGCGCGTCGTCATCACCGGCATCGGCGGCATCTGCGGGATGGGCACCGACGCCGCCTCCATCTGGGAAGCGATGCGGGCCGGCCGGCCGGCTATCGGGCCGATCGAGAATGTCGAGCTGCATGAACTGAAGGTCCGGATCGGCAGCCAGATCAAGGCGCTGCCCGACCACGGCATCGACCGCAAGCAGCTCGTTTCCATGGACCGCTTCAGCCTGCTGGCCGTCATCGCCGCACGCGAGGCCATGGCGCAGGCCGGCCTGCAGGCGGGCCAGGCAAACGAATGGCGCATGGGCGCCACGGTCGGCGTCGGCGTGTGCGGGTGGGAAGCGATCGAGGAAAACTACCGGGCGCTGCTGCTGGAAGGCAAGAACCGCGCCGGCATCTTCACCGTGCCCAAGGTGATGCCGGGGGCGGCGGCCGGCCAGGTCAGCATGGCGCTCGGCCTCCGCGGGCCGGTGTTCGGTGTCACCTCGGCCTGTTCCTCGGCCAATCACGCCTTCGCCGCGGCTGTGGACCAGATCCGGCTCGGCCGCGCCGACGTGATGCTGGCCGGCGGCAGCGACGCGCCGCTGGTCTGGGGCGTGCTGAAGGCATGGGAGGCGCTGCGGGTGCTGGCGCCGGAGACCTGCCGGCCCTTCTCGGCCGACCGCCAGGGGCTGGTCCTGGGCGAGGGCGCCGGCATGGCCGTACTGGAAAGCTATGAACACGCGCGCGCCCGCGGCGCCGAGATTCTCGGCGAGATCGCCGGCGCCGGCCTGTCGGCGGACGCCTCCGACATCGTCGCCCCCACGGTCGAAGGGCCGGAAGCGGCAATGCGCGCCTGCCTGGCGGACGCCGGGCTCGACCCGGAAGACGTGGACTATCTCAACGCCCATGGCACCGGCACGAAGGCCAACGACCAGATCGAGACGGCGGCCATCAGGCGCGTGTTCGGCGAGCACGTCTCGCGGCTGTCGGTATCCTCCACCAAGTCCATGCACGCCCATTGCCTGGGGGCATCCGGCGCGCTGGAACTGATCGCCTGCGTGATGGCGATCCGCGAGGGGCTGGTGCCGCCGACTGCCAACTACCGCGAGCCGGACCCGGACTGCGATCTGGACGTCACGCCCAACGTCGCGCGCGAGCGCCCGGTGCGCGCCGCGCTCAGCAATGCCTTTGCCTTTGGCGGAACCAATGCGGTGCTGGCCTTCACGCGCGCCTGAAGCCTTTCATGCGCGGCCCGGTGGCGCATTGAACCTGCGCGGCGCCTCGCCTAACTCTGTCACAGCCCCTCCCGCCGCATCCGCCGGCTCTTTTCCCGAGGACCTCTGATGGCCGATCTTTCCGCCTTTCCGATCAATTCACGCTGGCCGGCGCAGCACCCGGAGCGTCTCCAGCTCTATTCCTCGCCCACTCCCAACGGAGTGAAGATTTCCATCATGCTGGAAGAAACCGGCCTCCCCTATGAGGCGCACTATATCGACCTGGGCAAGGACCAGACCTGGACGCCGGAGTTCCTCTCGCTGAATCCGAACGGCAAGATCCCTGCGATCATCGACCCCGACGGACCGGGCGGCCAGCCGCTGGCGCTGTTCGAATCGGGCGCCATCCTGCTCTATCTGGCCGAAAAGACCGGCAAGCTGCTGCCGGCCGACGCGGTGCAGCGCTACGAGACCATCCAATGGGTATTCTTCCAGATGGCGGCGATCGGCCCGATGTTCGGCCAGGTCGGCTTCTTCCACAAATTCGCCGGGCGCGACATCGCCGACAAGCGCCCGCTGGAGCGCTACGTCAGCGAATCGCGCCGGCTGCTCGGCGTGCTCGACGCGCGGCTTTCCGGGCGCGACTGGATAATGGGCGCCGACTACACCATCGCCGACGTGGCCACGCTGGGCTGGGTGCGCAACCTGGTCGGCCTGTACGGCGCCGGCGACCTCGTCGGCTATTCCGACTTCAAGCAGGTCGCCGCCTGGCTGGAACGCGGCCTTGCCCGCCCGGCCGTGCAGCGTGGCCTCGCCATCCCGGCAAAGGCCTGACGGCCGCGGCATCAGCCGGTCTGTTCGTGCAGGATCAGGTCGGCAGCGCGCCGCCGCGCCAGGACGCGCTCGATATTGGGCATGTCGTTGGAGGCGATCCAGGCCAGCGCCTCCTCCTCGCTGCGCCCGTGCTCATGCCAGCGCTGGCGCAGGCGCCGTTCCAGCTCGCCGCGCGGGACGTCGAGGAAGATGGTGAAGTCGAACAAGGGCGCCAGCCGCGACCAGGGCTCCTCGTCGAGCAGCAGGTAGTTGCCCTCCACGAGCACGAAGCGCGCATCCGCGCCGATGACGGCCGCCGCCGCGCGCGACAGTTCGACCGAGCGGTCGAAGACGGGAATGGCGATGTCCGGCTCGCCGGCGCGGATGCGTTTCAGAAGCACCTCGAAGCCGGCGAAGTCGAAGGTTTCGGGCGCGCCTTTGCGCCCGCGCAGGCCCCGGCCCTCCAGCACCACGTCGTCATAGTGGAAGCCGTCCATCGGCACGACCTCGGCGGTGCCCTGCGGCAGAAGGCCATGCAGCGCCGAAGACAGGGTCGACTTGCCGGCACCGGGCGGTCCGGCAATGGCCACGACGAAGCGTCTGGCCTTTCCGGCGCGCCGGAAGATGGTGGCGGCGATAGTGGCGATCTCGGACATGCGTTCGCTCCGCTCGTTCTCCCCGTCGCCGCCACAATCCGAAAAATCGGGGGCCGGCGTCAAGCCTTGCCGATGCGCAGGAAAGTTCCGTCGAAGGGAACTTCCCGCACGGCGCCGTCCAGCGTCTCCAGCCGCAGCCGGTCGGGCAGCATGGCAACGGAAGCCGGCGGCGGGCCATCTGCCTGCGGCAGCGCGCCAATCACGTGACGAAAGGCGACGCGGCCGTCCGGCGCAAGCGCGAAGGCCGTGGCGACGCCCTCCCGCTTCAGCCAGTTGTCGCCCAACGAGGCGGCATGGCCGATCGCCGTGCGCCCGTCCTCGATGCCGAGCACGCCGCGGTGGCGGCCGTTCCAGGGGGCATAGTCGCGTCCGCCATTGCTGGTCCACAGCATGGTGACGGGCAGTTCGGCGGGGTTCTTCAGCACCAGCACGAGATCGCGCTCGGCGCGCCGCGCCACCGCCGTCCAGCCCGGCCCGGCGTGATCGGCCTCTATCAGTGTGACGAAATCCTCGCGGCTGGGCTCCATCGCATAGTCGCGCAGATCCGTCGTGCCGCCGCCGGCCGTGGGAAAGGCGGCCAGATCGGCGCTGCGGGCGGGATAGGCCAGGGCAAACCGGCCGCGCTTCGGGTCCGGCTCCAGCGATATTTCGGGCGTGGCGGCGAGGCGCTTCGGCGAGAAGGAAAGCCGCCCGCCCTCGCGCATGACCGTCATGGGATGGTGGGCGACCGAAATGGCGCCCGAGCCGCCGACGAAGGCATGCTCCTGGTAGAGGAACGGGTGGCCGTGGCGCAGGCGCAGCGTCTTTTCCACCGCCGCCCCCATCACCTTGCGGCGCAGGCGGAACACGGCGCGCCAGCCGTCGGCGACGGCGGCGCTTTCCACCACATCCCAAGGGCTGTTGGCGGGCCAGCCGTGCAGCGGCGCTGCCTCGACGTCGCTGGCCGAAAAGGGCGCGCACAGGAAATCGCCGGAGAGGCGCGCCACGCCTTCCGGCAGGCCCTGCGGCAGTTCACCCGGCGGTTCGTCCAGCCATGGCGCGCGGTGCAACGGCCTCAGGCCGCGCTCGCCGGCCTCGACCACGAGGTCCGCGAGATGGCCGACCGCCAGGTCCACCGAAACCGAAATGCCCTTCGCCGTGATGGTGATCCTGTCCATGGTCCGTCCCGATTCGCCCCCATGCACAACAGAGCGCGCGTCGGCGCGCCGGCGCAAGCCCGCAAAAGCTGGGCAAACGGCAATTCCCGGGCGCCGGCCAAATGGACGACGCCGAAATGCTGGGCTAGGGTCGGCGCGAAAAAACGCCCTGCCTTTCGTTCAAGAACGACCCGCCTTGCCGAATTTCCGATTGTCGTCCATTGCCGCAAGATGCTTCGCGACCCTCGCCCTCGTGGCGCTGGCGGCCGGCTGCACCACAACCACACCGCCGGAGGCCGTGCTCTCTGTGCCTGCGCCGCCGCAGAAATATGCGGCGATCGTGGTCGATGCGAAGACCGGCAAGCAATTGTTCGAGGCCAATTCGACCGCGCCGCGCTACCCCGCCTCGCTCACCAAGATGATGACGCTCTACCTGCTGTTCGAAGCGCTGGACTCGGGCCGCGTGACCAAGGAAACGCCGATTCCCGTTTCGGCGCATGCCGCATCGCAAGCACCCACCAAGCTGCACTTCAGGCCGGGGGAGACCATCGACGTGGAGACGGCGATCCGCGCGCTCGCCGTCAAGTCGGCCAACGACGTGGCGGTGGCGGTGGGCGAATATCTGGCCGGCAGCGAGGAGGCCTTCGCGGCCGCCATGACGGCAAAAGCCCGCCAGATCGGCATGCGCAACACGGTCTTCCGCAACGCCTCCGGCCTGCCCGACGACGGCCAGCACACCACCGCGCGCGACATGGCGGTGCTGGGCCTGGCGCTGCGCCAGCGCTTTCCGCAATATTACTACTACTTCTCTGCCACGGATTTTACCTTCCGCGGCAAGCTGGTGCGCGGCCACAACGACCTGCTCGGGCGCGTGAACGGCGTGGACGGCATCAAGACCGGCTATATCCGCGCCTCCGGCTTCAACATCGTCACGTCCTACGACGCAGGCGGAAAGCGGCTCGTCGTGGTGGTGATGGGAGCCGACAGCGCGCGCGAGCGCAACGCCCATGTGGAGGCGCTGCTGGAACGCGCGCTGGCGCAAGGCGCGGGCGCGCCGCGGCTGGTGTTCAACCAGCCTTGAGATTGCCCGCCCGCTCGATGGCCTCGACGATCAGGCGGCGGGCGTAGTCCGCATCGTGCCAGCCGTCGATCTTGACCCACTTGCCGGGCTCGAGGTCCTTGTAGTGCTGGAAGAAGTGGGACACCTGGTCGAGCGTGATCTGCGGCAGGTCGGTGTAGTTGAACACCTTCTCGTAGCGCTTGGTCAGATGCGGCGACGGCACGGCGATGATCTTCTCGTCCTGCCCGGCATTGTCCTCCATCACCAGCACGCCGATCGGCCGCACATTGATGATGCAGCCCGGCACCAGCGCGCGCGTGTTGCAGACCAGCACGTCGATGGGGTCGCCGTCGTCCGACAGCGTGTGCGGCACGAAGCCGTAATTGCCCGGATAACGCATGGGCGTATGCAGGAAACGGTCGACGAACAGCGTGCCCGCTTCCTTGTCCATCTCGTACTTGATCGGCTCGCCGCCGACCGGCACCTCGATGATGACGTTGACGTCCTGGGGCGGATTGGTGCCCACGGCTATCGCTTCGATGCGCATGCTTCAGTCCCTGTTTCGATTCGGCGAGACCGATACAGGCGGGCGCGGCAGGGCGCAATATGGCGAATGGCGCATAGGAGCGCAAAGGCCGGCCGTCACTCCCAGACGAAGGCGACCTTCTTCAGCGCCTTCTGCTCGAACACCTCCACGCCCTCGGCCACGTCGCGGCCGCCGGCGCCGGCATAGAAGGCGAGCGCATTGTCGTTGTCTTCCAGCGCCCACACCACCATGCCCTTCAGGCCATGGTCGACCAATGTGCGGCGGGCGGCGGCGAACAGTCGGGTGCCGAGGCCGATTCCCTGATATTCCGGCCGCAGGTAAAGCTCGTAGATCTCACCCTGCTGCTTCAGTTCGCGTGCGCGATTGCGCCCGATCGTGGCATAGCCGACGATCGTGCCGCCGATCTCCACCACCAGAACCGTGGCGGCGCGACGGATCGCGTTGGCCCACCAGCCCGGACCGCGGCGATTGATCATCGCCGTCAGCGTCCGGTACGGAATGATGCCGCTATAGGCGCCGCGCCAGGCTTCCATGTGCACGTCGGCAATGGCGCCCGCGTCGTCGGGCTCGGCCTTGCGGATGTCGATGGTCAACGTGTTCATAATTCATTAACCATAGACCCGAGCCGGGCTCTTGCAAAGAGCCTGGATGAGGCTTCCCACCGCCGCCTTTCGGCTGACGGAAAGCCCCGCCACGCAGAGCGGCTCAGATCTCGACCAGACGGTCTTCCAGCTCGTTGGGATTGCCGGGCGTCGGCGGAAAATGCTCCGCCAGCACCGCCCCTACCGTTTCGACGGCCTGGACGAAGCCGTCGGCGAGGCGGCCGTCGCCCGCATGAGCGGTCAGTTCGGCAACCACGCCGTCCCAGACATGCTGGCCGACGCGGGCGTCTATGCCCGAATCGGCGACCACCTCGGCATAGCGCTCGGCCAGCGACACGAAGACCAGCACGCCGGTGCGCGCCGCGGTGACATGCACGTTGCGGGAGAGGAACTGCTTGACCGCGTTGGCGTGCGCGGCGCGGTAGCGCAGGCCGCGCGGGACCAGATGGATGCGGAGCGCCGGCACCAGCCAAAGCACCAGGTAGACGCAGGCGAAGGCCAGCATCTGCGCCAGCACGAAATGGGGCAGCCGGAGCGACAGCCAGCGTGCTTCCAGCCCGTAGGCCACCGCCAGGCTGGCGAGCAGCATGGCGATCGTGGCGGTAAAGGCGGCCGCGAAGAAGTAGCCGCCGCTCGAACGCGCCAGAACGCAATAGATCTCGCCGTCGGTATTGTCCTCCGCCAGGCGGATCGCCTGCGAAATCCTGACGTGGTCCTGCGCGCTGATCGGTCCCGTGGCCATCGCCTTCCTCACCAGCTTCCCGAAGCGCCGCCGCCGCCGGACGAGCCTCCGCCGCCCGAAAAGCCCCCGCCTCCCGACGACCACCCGCCACCGCCCGAGGACCAGCCGCCGCCACCGGACGACCAGCCGCGCGAGGACCGGCGGCGATTGTCGAAGGTCATGCCGAGCCAGCGATAGCGCCCCGGCCCGATCCTGGTGCCGAAGATCGGCGGCAGGATCGCCATGGCGAAGCCGCCGAAGAAGATGAGCGCCCAGATGGTGATGAAGACGGCGAAGAACAGGTCGTCGCTGTTGTAGGACGACTGCTGATTGGCCCGGCCGCGCGCTTCCAGTTCCTCCGGGTTGCCCTCCAGAACCATGATGATGTCGTCGACGGCCTTTTCTATGCCGCCGGAAAAGTCGCCTTCGCGGAAGGCCGGCACGAGATCGTTTTCGATGATGAGCTTGCTGTGCAGGTCGGTCAGCGTGCCTTCCAGCCCGTAGCCGACCTCGATGCGCATCTTGCGGTCGTCGCGGGAGATCAACAGCAGGATGCCGTTGTTGTCGCCGGCCTGCCCGAGGCCCCAGGCCCGGAACAGGCGGTTGGCGTAGGGCTCGATCTCCTCGCCGCCGAGGTCGGGCACGGTGGCCACGACGATCTGGTCCGAGCCCTTCTTTTCGAAATCGGCCAGCTTCTGCGTCAGCGCGGCCCTGGCGGCGGCGTCGATCATGCCGGCGTCGTCGACCACGCGGCCGGTGAGCTTCGGCAATTCGGCCTGCGCCAGAGCACCCGCCAGCGGCAGCAGCAACGCAAGCAGGGCAAGGGCCAGGAGCCGGGCAATGCCGGCCCGCCCCCGCGCAGCGCGGGGTGGGAAAAGGCCCACGGCCTCGATCGAACCGCCGCTCACGACCGCAGGGCCCCTGACGTCAGCCGCCCTGGCTGGTGCCGAAGCTCACCTTCGGCACGTCCAGCTTGTCCTCCGGCGCGGAGAAATTCTGGAACGGCTGGCTGTTGCGGAACCACAGCGTCGCCCAGATCACCGACGGGAAGGTGCGCAGCGTGAGGTTGTAGTCCCGCACTGCCTGGATGTAGTCGCGCCGCGCCACGGCGATGCGGTTCTCGGTGCCTTCCAGTTGCGCCTGCAGGGCCAGGAAATTCTGGTTTGCCTTGAGGTCGGGATAATTCTCCACCACCGCCAGAAGCCGCGACAGCGCGCCGGTCAGGCCGGCCTGGCTGTCCTGGAACCGCTTGAAGGCTTCCGGATCGGAAAGGTTTTCCGGCGAGATCGTCACCTGCGTGGCCTTGGAGCGGGCATCGACCACGGCCTGCAGCGTGTCCTTCTCATGCGCGGCATAACCCTTCACCGTCTCGACCAGGTTGGGAATGAGGTCGGCACGGCGCTGATACTGGTTCTGTACCTCGCTCCAGGCCGCCTTGGCGTTTTCCTCGGCCGTGGGAATGGTGTTGTAGCCGCAGGCGCTGAGCAGCGGCAGAAGCACCGCCACCGCCAGCAGGGCCGGCAGGTTGCGCGGAAGCGGAAAAAGACGCTGTGCGAGCATATGCTTTTCCTTCAGGAGCCTCGGGAGGCAAGCATTACCACAATGAGCGGCCAAGAAAATGGGCACGCGTGGCATCATGCGCCGATGCGGCACCCCCTGTGCTGCGCGGAACGGACAGGCTAAGTTCGCCGCAAACGGGAACGACCATGGCATCAGGCAAGGATCAGCATGACGGACGCCCGAGCGATCCAGGCGAACGCGAGGCGCAGCGCATCCTGAAGCGCGTCTCCATGGAGGCAGCGCCGGGCGGCTCCTCGCTGGTGGGACGCGCCGCCAGGGGCGTGCGCGACCATGTCGCCGCCGCGGACGTCGATCCGGGCGACCGCATCGAGCATTGGGGCACGCGCATCGGCCGCGTGCTCGGCCTGCTGATCGTCGCCGCGCTGATGGTCTGGCTCCTGTTCCTTCTCCTCGATCGCGGATAGACCACGGATGATTCCACCGCAGACACAGGGCGCGCCCCGCGCCGTCGTCGTCGTCTCCAGCCATGTGGTGCGCGGCTCGGTCGGGAACCGCGCCGCCGTCTTCGCCCTCGAGAGCCTCGGCTTTCCCGTCTGGGCGGTGCCGACGGTGGTGCTGCCCTGGCATCCCGGGCACGGCCGCGGCACGCGCATCGTGGCGCCGCCGGAACAGTTTGCCGCGCTGATGGCGGATCTCGAACGCGCGCCCTGGCTCGGCGAGGTCGGCGCGGTGCTGTCGGGCTATCTCGGCGATGCCGGGCAGGCCGAAGCCGTGGCTTCACTGGTGGGCGCGGTGCGGGCGAAAAACCCGGGCGCCCTCTATGTCTGCGATCCGGTGATCGGCGATTCCGGCGGCCTCTACGTGCCGGAGGCAACGGCCGCCGCCATCCGCGACCGGCTGATGCCACTCGCCGACGTCGCCACGCCGAACCGCTACGAGCTTGCCTGGATGGCCGGCGGGAGCCTGCCGGACATGGAGGCGATCATGGCGGCGGCGCTGGCCGCCGACCCGCCCACCATGCTCGTCACCTCGGCGCCGCCCACGCTGAACGGCGGCATCGCCAACCTGCTCGTGCGGGACGGACAGGCGCTGCTGGCCGAGCACCGCACCGTTGCCCGGCCGCCGAACGGGCTGGGCGACCTGACCGCCGCGCTCTACCTGGCGCGCACCATGGACGGCATGCCGCCCGCCGATGCGCTGGGCTCGACCACGGCGGCGGTGTACGAGATCCTTGCCCGCACCGTGGCGCGCGGCGGCGACGAGTTGCAGCTCGAGACCGACGCGGACTGCCTGGCCCAGCCCACGGCCGCCGTGCAATTGCACCAACTGACGGGTTCCGATGGCTTTCCTTGAACTTCGTCATTGATCACGGCACCGTTTTCACATTAATTGCGACCGATGCCCCATCTTCCCGAACATCTTCTCGCCGGCCACCGCAACTTCATGCGCGGGCGCTATCCCTCCGAAAGCGGCCGGTACACCTCGCTGGCCCGCCAGGGCCAGGCGCCGGAGACCATGATCATCGCCTGCTGCGATTCGCGCTCGGCGCCGGAGACCATCTTCGATGCCGGCCCGGGGGAGCTGTTCGTGCTGCGCAATGTCGGCAACCTGGTGCCGCCCTACGAGCCGGACGGCGAGTTCCATTCCACCTCGGCCGCGCTGGAATTCGCCGTGCAGAGCCTGAAGGTCAAGCATATCGTGGTCATGGGCCACGGGCGCTGCGGCGGCATCCGCGCCGCTCTCGACACCAGCCACACGCCGCTTTCGCCCGGCGACTTCATCGGCAAGTGGATGAGCCTGATCGCGCCGGCGGCCGAGACGGTCGCCGCAACCACGCTGATGACCAACAGCGAGCGCCAGACCGCTCTGGAGCGCATATCCATCCGCTATTCGATCGCCAATCTCAGGACCTTTCCCTGCATCAAGATCCTCGAGGACAAGGGCAAGCTGACGCTGCACGGCGCCTGGTTCGACATCTCCACGGGCGAGCTATGGGCGATGAACAGGGAAACCGGCGACTTCGAGCGGCCGCCCCTGGAATAGGCCTTCCGCAAGCCTCAGACGGCAGCCAAAATAGCGGTTGGCATCGGCGCCGAACCTGCTAGGCCCACATCATGGCGACGCTGTTCACGCTCCAGGACGTCCGGACCTGCCAGCAGGAGGTCAGGAAGAGCCGCTTTCTCGCGGTGGCCGGCCCCGTGTCGGGGGAAACCGCGGCGAAGGCGTTCATCGCGCAGCATTCCGACCCGCGGGCAAACCACAATTGCTGGGCCTGGCGCGTCGGCCAGCAGTACCGGTTCAACGACGACGGCGAGCCCGGGGGCACCGCCGGCAAGCCCATTTTGCAGGCGATCGACGGCCAGTCGCTCGACGGCGTGGCGGTGGTGGTCACGCGCTGGTTCGGCGGCATATTGCTGGGCAGCGGCGGACTGATCCGCGCCTATGGCGGCACCGCCGCCTCATGCCTGCGCGCGGCGCCCAAGGTGCCGCTGATCGCCACTGTCGAGGCGACGATCACGGCCGGCTTCGCGGATCTGGCGCTGGTGCAGGCGCGGTTGGCGGCGCTGCCGGCGGTGCAGGTGCTTTCCCAGGACTATATGGCCACCGGCGGCAGGCTCGTCGTGACGATCCACGACGCCGAGGTCGACGCCGTGTGCCGAATGATGACTGACCTCACCAGCGGCCGCGCGGTGATCTCGCTGCCGGGCTAGACCATGATGCCGAAAAGCGTGAAGCGGTTTTCGGACGACATCATGGTCAATCTAATCGATTTTGCCGCACCGGAACGGCGGGCGCGCCGTGCGCCCTAAACGCCCAGATAGCGCTGCAACAGCTCCGGTTGCGCCTTTATCTCGACCGCCGGAGCCTCATGCGCGATGTGGCCGTTGGCGATGATGTAGACGCGCTTGGCCAGCGCAAGCGTCGCCGCCAGATTCTGCTCCACCAGCACGATCGTCTGCCCTTCCTGCGCCAGGTCACGGCAGGCGCGCACCAGATCGTGCACGATGACCGGCGCCAGCCCCTCGAACGGCTCGTCGAGCAGGATGATCTTCGGGTCGCGCACCAGCGCCCGCGCGATCGCCAGCATCTGCTGCTCGCCGCCCGACAGGTCGGTGCCGCGGCTGGTGCGCCGCTGCTTCAGCCGCGGGAACATGTCGTAGATGCGCTCCAGCGGCCATTTGTTGTCGGCGGTCAGTCCGGCGAGGATGATGTTTTCCTCCACATTCAGGCTGCCGAAGATGCGGCGGTCCTCATGCACGAGCTGCATGCCGGCGCGGGCGATGGCGTGGGCCTTGCGGCCCGCAAGCTCCGCACCGTCGAGCTTGACGCTGCCGGCGCGCGGGGTGACGACGCCCATCAGGCTCTTGAGCGTCGTCGACTTGCCGGCGCCGTTACGGCCCAGAAGCGCCACCACCTCGTGCTTCTCGACGCGCAGCGAGACGTCGAACAGGATGTGGCTGTCGCCGTAGTAACTGTTGAGGCCGTTGACTTCGAGCAGGCTCATGCCATCTCCCCGTGCACGCCGCCGAGATAGGCTTCCTGCACCTTCGCGTTGGTCCTGATCTCGTCGGGCGTGCCCTCGACCAGAACGCGGCCCTCCTGCAGCACGGTGATCTTCTCGACCAGCTCGAACAGGGAATCCATGTCGTGGTCGATGACGATCATGGTGCGGCCGCGCGCGATGGACTTCAGAAGCGCCACCGTCTCGACGCGCTCGCTCGGGCTCATGCCGGCAAGCGGCTCGTCGAGCAGCAACAGCGTCGGCGAGGTGGCCAGGGCGAGCCCGATCTCCAGCCGGCGCTTTTCGCCATAGGCAAGCTCCGACACCGGCGTGTCGGGCCGCCCGGCCAGGTTGACCAGCGCCAGCGTATGCTCCACCTGCTCGGCCAGGCCCGGAATGCCGCGGATGTTGCGGAACAGGTCGAGCCTGAACTTGCCGCGCAGTTCGCCGAGCGCGGCGATCGTCAGGTTCTGGCGGACGGTCAGCCGCTCGAAGAGCTGGTTGATCTGGTAGCTCTTGGTCAGCCCGAGCTGGCAGACATCCGACACGTTCATGCCGGTGATGTCGCGGCCCTCGAACACGATCCTGCCCGAGGTCGGCGCCACCTCGCAGGTCAGCATCTTGAAGAAGGTGCTCTTGCCGGCGCCGTTTGGCCCGATGATGCCGCGCATCTCGCCATGATCGACGGTGAAGTCGACATCGCTGTTGGCCACCACGCCGCCATAGCGCTTGGTGAGGCCAGTGGCCTGCAGGATGGGGCCGGACACGCGCTCGGCGTGCCGCTTGCGCGCCGGCATGGCGTCGGCGGCGACCGCCCGGGCGGCGGCTGCCAATGCAGGCGCGGCGGAGGAGATGGGTTCGGCTACGATCCCTGTCCTGTCTTTCGTCGCTAGGCGATAGAGATCGATGACGGCTCCCGCCAGGCCGCGCCGCAGGAAGCACACGAGCAGCACGAACACGATCCCCAGCACCAGCTTCCAGGTGGCGCCGAGATTGAGCGTCGTCTGGAAGAAATCGCTCAGGTAGAGCCATGCCGCAGCGCCGAGCAACGGCCCGAACAGGGTGCCGGCGCCGCCGATCGCGGTCTGCATGACGATCTCGCCCGATGTCGCGAACATGAAGGCGTCCGGCGGCATGAACCCCTGCATGAGGCCGAGCAGGCCGCCGGCGAAGCCGGAATAGACGGCGGCGACGACGAACACGGCAAGCTTGTAGCCGTGGATGTCGTGGCCGAGCGCCTCCGCCCGCAGCGGGTTGTCGCGAATGGCGCGCAACAGCAGCCCCACGGGCGAGCGCACGATGCGCAGCGCCACGACCAGCCCGACGAAATACCAGAAGGCGAAGAAGACATACATCGACCAGTTGGAGGAGAACTCGATGGTCGTGAAGCCGAGGCTGAGGTTCGGCGTCGGCACGCCGGGCAGGCCGTTCTCGCCGCCGGTGTAGTCCGACAACGGGTTGAACTCCACGAAGAAGAACACTTCGGCGATCGCCACTGTGATCATGGCGAAATAGATGCCGGTGCGCCTCAACGCGATCAGGCCGACCAGATAGCCGACGAAACCGGCCGCGATCGCGCCGAGGAAGACGGCCGCGATGGTGTTCTGGAACGCGGTTTGCGTCAGCAGATAGGCCGCGAACATGCCGCCGGTGCCGAAGAAGGCGGACTGGCCGAAGGAAAGCAGGCCGGTGTAGCCGAACAGGAGGTCGAAGCCGATCCCCAGCAGGCCCCATATGAGGATGCGGTTGATCGTCGTCGGGGTGAAGCCGAGATAGGGCAGCACGAAGGGCGCCGCGATCAGCCCGAGGGCCGTCAGAATCTCGACGAGGAATGGGCGTTGTCTAATCATGGGAAGGCAGCCCGTTCACTCGCGGCCCGCAGTGCCCAGCAGCCCGTGGGGGCGCAGGACCAGCACCAGCGTCATCGCCACGAACAGCATGACATAGGAATAACCGGGGTTGAACATCGAGGTGATGGAGATGATCTCGCCGGCGATGAGACCGCCGAGGATGGCGCCCGGGAAGGAGCCGACGCCGCCGATGACCACCACCACGAAGGTCTGCACCAGGATCGCCTCTCCGACATCGGGCGCGATGGAGACCACCGGGGCGTTGACGATGCCGGCGAAGCCCGCCGCCATGGCGCCGATGCCGAACACCAGCATGAAAATCCTGTAGACGTTGATGCCGAGCGAATCGACCATGACCGAATCCTCGATGCCGGCGCGCACGATCATCCCGATCCGGGTCTTGTAGAGCACGAAATAAAGCACCAGCAGCGCAACCGCGACGATGCCGAGCAGCGCGAGGCGATAGGTCGGATAGACCATGAAGCCGAGCGGCGTGATGCCCTGCAGCAAGGCCGGCGGCGGCACGGTCTGCGACAGGCTGCCGAAGACGAAGCGCACCGCCTCGACGAAAACGATGCCGAGGCCGAAGGTGACGAGAAGCTGGTCCTCGGGAGGTCGCGAATAGAAGTGGCGGATGATGAGCCGCTCCGTCACCACGCCCACCAGCATGACGAACAGCGAGCCGGCGATTACCGCGACGATGAAGGAACCCGAATAGGTATAGGCCACCCAGCCGGCATAGCCGCCGAGCATGAACATGGCGCCATGCGCCAGATTGAGCACGCCGAGCGTGCCGTAGATGATCGTCAGGCCGGAGGAAATCAGCGCCAGCAGCGCGCCCAGCACCAGCCCGTTGAAGCATTGCGATATGAAGTTGGCCCAGTTGATCACGCTGCCGCCCGCCTTGAGGTTGATGAGAACGCACCCCGTGCCGTCGCCCCGCACCCGTGAAGCCAGGCGGTCCGCCGCCTCGCAGGATGCGGGCGGCGGAGCCGCGCGGCGGAACGCTCGTGCTTCGTGCCGCCCCGCGCGGCCGTGGGGAGATCGACCCCTCCCGCCCGCAAGGGCGAGGAGGGCCGCCGGTCAGGTGTAGTCGCCGAGCTGGCAGCCGAAGGCATCCGCCGGCTGGATCACCTTTTCGCCGGGCACGACCTCGAGCACCTCCCAGAAGTCCTCGTCGTTCTTCATGTCCTTCTGGGCCTTGCCGCGGACGATGACGACCGGACGCACGCACTGGTGGTCTTCGGCGCGGTAGTGGACGTCGCCGAGGAGGGAGGGGATGGTCTCGCCCTTCTCGTACTGCTTGATGACGTCGGGCGGATAGAAGCTGCCGGCTTCCGAAACCATGCGCGCCCATTGGGCGAAGCTGACATAGGCGTTTTCGGCGCCCCATTCGGGCCGGTAGTTGTACTTCTTCTGGAACGTCTCGACGAACATCTTGGCCAGCGGATACTGATCCTCCAGGGTCCACCAGAAGTCGGTCGCCGCAAAGACGCCGGCGGTGATGTCGGGCCCGACCTCCTTGGCGAGGAACGGAACCTGGTAGGGGACGACCAGCGTCATCTGCGGCAGGATGCCGAACTGCTTGGCCTGCTGGGTCGACAGCACGGCGTCGCGGCCCCAGTTGACGTTGATCAGGAATTCGGCGCCGGAATTGGCGATGTTGGTCAGATACTGGCTGAAGTCCTGCGTGCCGAGCGGCGAGACCTGGTTGGTCACCATCTGCCAGCCGGCCTTTTCGGTCAGGTAGTCGTTGACCGACTTGGTGGTGGTGTGGCCGTAGGTGTAGTCCGGCGTCATGAACGCGGCCTTGCGGTTCTTGCCGAAATTCTTCACCAGAACCGGGCCGATCGCGTTGGCCGCCATCTCGCCGTAGAAGCCCTGGCGGAAGCCGTAGCGCACGCAGTCCTTGCCGGTGGTGTCGTTGGAGCCGGAGATCGCCGCCAGATAAAGGATCTTCTCGCGCTGGGCGAACTTGTTGAGCGCGACCGCCACGGCCGACGAGGTCGAGCCGGTCATCATGATCACCTTGTTCTGGTTGATGAAGGTCTGCTCGGCCTGCACCGCCTGGTTCGGCTTCGCCGCCGAATCGGCGGAAAGCAGCTCCACCTTCTTGCCCAGAAGGCCCTTGTCGAGCTTGGGCGCGAACGTCTTCATCAGCTCATGGCCGTCGTTGATATGCTCGACGGCAAGCTCCATGCCCTTGCGCTCGTCCTCGCCCTGCACCGCGTAGGTGCCGGTGAGCGGCACCGCGGCGCCGATATAGACCGTGTCGCCCTCAGAGCCCGCCGGCCACGTGCCGATCGCCGGCTTGTCGTCGGCAAGGGCCCAACCGATGTTGCCGAGGCCGGGGATCAAGGTCGCGCCGGCCACGCCTGCACCGATCTGCAGGACGTGACGGCGCGACAAGACACTTGTGGTCCTGTTTCCCAGTTTGAAGTCTGACATGCTTTCCTCCCACGGTTGGTGTTCCGATCCTTGCCTGGACGTGGCCGTCGACGGCCGATTGCCCTCCTTGCGATCGACAACGGCAACTCGGCTCTTGCCCGGCCGATGTTGTTGGAGATGTTGTCGCGACAGTAGGCCAACAGAAACAAAAGGCCGTCAATGCAACTTTCGTTTGCCATGGCGGCACGCGGGCAAAGCGGAATCGCGGCCGTTCTTCCGACCAGCAGGCGGGCAAACCGGGTGGGTGCATCCGAGCACGGCTCGCCGCCGCAACGACAGCCCGCGTCCTCAAAAGGACAAAACACGCGTTAGGAAAGGCGGTCCTTGAGACGGCTCCAGGGGTGCATCCGGTTCGCCACCTGCACCGCAACCGGGTGGAACGGCACCGGCTTCATGCCGGTGACGGGCAGCGGCATCTGCGCGTCGGTTCTGCGGCCGGCCGCCCAGCGGCCGATTTCCTGGCCGAGCGCCATGGAAAGCGCCACTCCGCGGCCGGAATAGACGCCGCCGAAGACCAGCCCGGGAGCGAGACGGTAGAGACGGGGCCGGCGGTCGGGCACCACGGCGAAGGTGCCGTGCCAATATTCCACCATCTTCGGCTCGCCCGCGAACGCCGGGAAGGCCTTGCCCAGCATGCGCGAGACCTTGGCGCGGCCGCGGTCCGCCTCGTCGAACCACAGCGTGTGGGTGCCGCCGCTCACCAGCCGGTTGTCGCGGTCATAGTGGAAGTAGCGGATGTCGTTGCGCATGTCCGAGACGGCCGGATTGCCGACCAGGATGCCGGCCCGCAGCGCCTCCGGCAGCGGATCGGTCGCCGCCTGGAATACCTTGAAGGGGACGAGCGTCTTCTTGAGACCCGGCCAGATGTCGCCCGTCAGCGCGTTGGTGGCGAGCACCACCTCCGGCGCGGCGATGCTGCCGGAAGCGGTAAAAACGCGCCAGCCGCCGTCCACCTTCTCGATGCGGGCGGCGCGCGAATTCTCGTATATGGTCACGCCTTCGCGTTCGAGCGCGCCCGCAAGCCCGACGGTCATGGCGAACGGGTTGATGTGTCCGGAATTGTGCACCATCCAGCCGCCGAGATAGGGGCTGCCTATGCGCGCGCTGACCTCGGCGCGGTCCAGCCAGGAAACCTGCGCGCCGAAAGCCTTCCATTCGTCGTGGAAACGCCTGGCCCTGGCGAGCGTGGCTTCGGTATGGGCGGGCTGGATCCAGCCTTCCTGCACCTGATGCGCGTCTATGTTGAAACGCTGCATCAGGCCGAAGGCCACGCCGGCGGAATCGGCGACCATGCGGTTGTAGCGCTCGCCCACCGTCTTTCCGTAGGCGGCCTCGAATTCGGAGGGCGCGGCCTTCGAGTGATGGGATATGACCAGGCCGTTGTTGCGCCCGGAGGCGGCCGACCCTATTTCGTTGCCTTCGAGCAGCGCGACGTCGAGGCCGCTGTCGCGGGCCCCGAGTGCCGCCGCCATGCCGGTGAAGCCGCCGCCGACGACCAGCACATCCGTCTTGCGGTCGCCCTGCAGCGCCGGCGCCGGACCGCGCACGCCGGCGGTCTTGCGCCACAGGTGCGGCGTCTTCCAGTCCACCTCAGACATGGAGGGTGTCCTGGCTCACTCCGCCCAGATAATGCTCGCCGAGCGCCGAATGCTGCGCCATCTCCTGTGCCGGGCCATGCAGCTTCACCCTGCCGGTGTTCAAGAGATAGGCATAGTCGCCGCATTCGAGCGCGAGTTGCACGTTCTGCTCCACCAGCAGGATGGACATGCCGTTGCGCGACAGGTCGAGGATGATGTGGAATATCTGGTGCACGATCTTGGGCGCCAGGCCGAGCGAAGGCTCGTCGAGCATCAGAAGCTTCGGCTCGGCCATCAGCGCGCGGCCGATGGCCAGCATCTGCTGCTGGCCGCCGGACATGCGGCTGGCCATGCCGTTGCGCCGCTCCTTCAGCACCGGAAAGAGTTCGAACACTTCGGCGCGCAGCGCCTCGAAGCTCTTGCCGGCACGGCCGATATGGGCGGCGACGAGGTTTTCCTCCACCGTCAGCCGCTGGAATATCTGCCGGCCTTCCGGGCAATGGGTTATGCCCAGGCGCACCACCTGCTCCGGCCGCATGCCGGTGATGTCGCGCCCTTCGAAGGTGACGGTGCCCGCGCTGGCGCGCGCCACGCCGGATATGGAATTGAGCAGCGTCGTCTTGCCGGCGCCGTTGGGGCCGAGGACGACCACGATTTCCTTCGGGTCGACCTCGATGCCGACGTTTTCAAGAACGCCGACGCGCCCGTATCCCGAGCTGAGCCCGGCGATCCTGAGCAGCGGCCCGGATGTCGTCGATGTCATTGGCGGTTCCCAGATAGGCTAGTTGGACGTCGGAACTGGCCTGCACCTCGGCGGGGGTGCCGTGAAACAGCAGTTTTCCATGATGCATGACGATGATGTTGTCGCAGAGCGTCATGACCAGGTCCATGTCGTGCTCCACGACGATCATGACGCGCTCCGGTGAACGAAGCGCGGCCAGTTTCGCGGTCAGTTCCGTCGTCTCGTGGTGGTTGAGGCCGGCCGCGGGCTCGTCGAGCAGCAGAACCCGCGGGTTGCACACGAGCGCGCGGGCGATCTCCAGCATGCGCTGCTGGCCGTATGGCAGGCTGCCGGCCTCGGCGTCGGCATAACCCTGCAGATCGAAGAAGCGCAGGATCTCGAGGCATTTCTCCCGCCGCCGCGCATGCCGGGCCGAGGCGTAGGGCGGCCACAGAACTTCCTTCAAGGTGCCTGCGACCTCTCGCGGATAGAAGCAGACCTCGAGATTTTCGAGCGCCGTCATCTGGTCGAAAAGGCGGATGTTCTGATAGGTGCGCGACACCCCGGAATTCGCGATCTCATACTTCTTGAGCCGGTCCAGGCGCTTGCCGTCGAGCGAGATCGACCCGCCCGAGACCGTGTAGGAGCCAGCCGTCATGTTGATCAATGTCGACTTGCCGGCGCCGTTGGGCCCGATGATGCCATGGATCATGCCCGGCACGAAATTCGCCGACACGTCGTCGATGGCGACGACGTCGCCATATTGCTTTCGCAGGTTCTGAAACGCCAGCGTCATTTGCCGAACAGCCCCCGGATGAGCTTGTCCGGACCGAAGCTGCGCGGCACGATGCCTCCCGGACGCACGATGATGAGGAAGATCATGAGGAGCCCGAGGAAGAGGATGCGCCATTCCGCGAACTGACGCAGCACTTCCGGCAGCAGGATGAGGATCGCGGCGCCGACGACGATGCCCAGAATGTTGCCGATGCCGCCGATCACGATGACCAGCACGATGAGTATCGATTCCTGCAGCGTGAAGCTTTCGGGGCTCACGAAGCGCTGGGAAGCGGCGAAGATGACGCCGGCAATGGAGCCGATCGTCGCCGACGTGGCGAATGCGGCGAGCTTGGCGTTGGTGGTGTTGATGCCGATGCCGCGCGCGGCGTCCTGGTCCTCGCGGATCGCGGCCCAGCCCTTGCCGAGTATGGAACGCTCCAGCCGCCACACCACCGTGCCCACCACGACCACCGTGACCAGCAGCAGCCAGAAGATCTCGATGGGCCGGGCCATCCCGATGCCGGCGAACGAGGCCTTGTCCAGCCGCGCGATGCCCTTGGGCCCGCCGGTGAGCCAGTCGAGGTTGTTGACGATGATGCGGATGATCTCGCCGAAGCCGAGGGTCACGATGGCCAGGTAGTCGCCTCGCAGCCGCAGAACCGGTATGCCGAGCAATATGCCCGTGAGCGCCCCCAGCATGGCCGCGACGGCCAGGATGAGCAGGAACGGCAGGTGCAGGCCGAGCTGCGGACTGGCCAGAAGGGCGTAGCTGTAGGCGCCCACCGCATAGAAGGCGACAAAGCCGAGGTCGAGCAGCCCGGCATAGCCGATGACGATGTTCAGGCCGATGCCGAGCAAGATGTAGATCAGCAGGCTGTTGATGACGCGCACATGATAGTTGGGCAGGAAGGGCGTGGCCGCGATCAGCGCCACGGCGAGACCCAGGAGAAGGAAGGAGAGGGCGCGGCTCGAGCGCGGCCCGGCCTGGGAGAGGGTGCCGGTGACGGACATCAGAACTCCCTCTTGTAGACGATGCTCTCTTCGGAAACGGTCTCGCCCAGAATGCCCGCCGGCCGCACCAGCAGGACCAGTATCAGGATGGCGAACGCGAGTACGTCGCGGTACTCCGTGCCCAGCACGCCATTGGTGAGGATCGGCAGCAGCGCCGTGCCCGCCACCTCGACGAAAGCCAGGATGAAGGCGCCGAGCATCGCACCGGGGATCGAGCCGATGCCGCCGAGGATCGCGGCGGTGAAGGCCTTCAGGCCGACCACGGTGCCCATCGTGGGCGACATGATGCCGTAGTAGCTGGCGTAGAGAATGCCCCCCGCGGCGCCGAGCAGCGGGCCGGCGAAGAACACCATCGAGATCGCGCCGTTGACGTTGATGCCGAGAAGCTGCGCGGTGGGACGGCTTTCCGACACCGCCCTCACGATCACGCCGATGCGGCTGCGGTTGACCAGGAAGGAAAGGCCGAACATCAGGACGAAGGCGGCGATCAATATGTCGATCTGCATGGAGGTGATGCTGCCGCCGAGCACCTCGTAGCGGGTCGTGGGGAAGAAGCTCGGAAACCCGATGGGCTGCGGGCCGGCGAGGATCTGCACGCCGGTGACGAGGGTGAGGGAAACGCCGAGCGACGACAGCATCGGCGCGAGGCGGCTGGAATTCCGCAGCGGCTTGTAGGCAACCCGCTCGATGCCGACGCCGACGAGGCCCACCAGGAGGGCGCCGGCAAAGAAAACCGCCGTGAGCGCGATGGCGCCCGCACCGCCGATGTCGCCGATGGACATGGCAAGCAGGAAAAAGGCGGCGTAGGCACCAAGCATGAACATTTCGCCATGGGCAAAATTGATCATGCGCAGCACGCCGTACACCATGGTGTAGCCGAGCGCGATCAGGGCGTAGATGGCCCCGATCGTCAGGGCGTTGACCGTCTGTTGGATCAGATATCCCAGCATAGACCGACGTCCTAGGTCGTGGTGACCGATGGCCCCCGGCCGTTGCACCGGGCCGGGGAAAAGACAAGAGGGAAAAGCCGCTTCAGGTCGTCGTGGCCAATCGGCGGCCGAAATCGTTCCCGAAGCGGCGCGCCGGAAGCCGTCCGAAGGCCGGGACGGCTTCCGCGGCCAAATCTCAGGCTATTTGGAGCCGACCAGTTTGAAGTTCTGGCCCTCGACCTCGTAGAGGTACGAAGGTGCGACCTTGAGCTCGCCGGTCTCGTCGAATTCCAGGTCGCCCACCGCCGTGGCGGCCTTCACCGCATGGATCGCCGCATTCATATCCTCGCGCGTCAGGCCCTTCGTGGTCTTGAGGACCTCCTCGAGAATCTGGCCCTGGACGTAGCCGTAGATGGAATAGGGTCCAGCCTCTTCGCCGTATTTTTCCTTGTAGAGTTTGGCGAACTCGGCGATGGCCGGCGAAGCGTCCATCGGCGGAACCTGGATGGCGACGAGCGTGCCCTGGACGTTGGCTTCACCGGCCTGCTTGATGAAATCGGGCGTGTAGCCGCCATCGGGCACGAGAAGCGTGGCGGACACGCCCTGCTCGTGCATCTGCTTGGCAAAGAGCGCGAGCTGCGGCATCACCGCGCCGAGATAGATGACGTCCGGCTTCTTCGACTTGATCTGCGCCAGCACGGCAGCGAAGTCCACGTCCGTGGGAGCCACGGCGACCGTATCGAGCACCTGGCCGCCGCCATCCGCGAAGTTCTTGCCGAAAATCTCCGAGATGCCCTGACCGAATACCTGCTTGTCGTTCACGATGACTGCCGTCTTGGCGCCGAGCTTGCCGAGCGCGAATTCGGCCGGCAGCAGCGCGCCCGCGAGATCGTTGGCCACCGGGCGCACCATGAAGGCGTAGCCCTGCTGGGTCAGCGAGGGGTTGGAGCCGAAAGTCATGGTGGGCAGCGAGCAGTCCTCGTAGATCGGCAGGGTGGACTGGGCGACGCCGGAGTTGAAATTGACCAGACCCAGAACGACCTTGTCGTTGTCGCAGAATTTCTGCGCCACCAGCGTTCCCTCGCGCGGATCGGCCTTGTCGTCTTCCTGCTGATAGGCGACGGTCACGCCGTTGACCCCGCCCGTGGCGTTCAGCTTGTCGACATAGAGCTTGAAGCCGTTGTGCCAGGTGTTGCCGAAATAGGCCTGCGGCCCCGACAGCGGCGCGGCCAAGCCCACGGTGACTTCCTCGGCCATGGCCGGCGCTGCCATCAATGCGCTGCCGAGAAGAAATGCGGCGGTGATCTTCTTCATAAGGTTCCCCTTGACTGCTCCTGTTCCAGGAGGGAGCGGCCCTTCCGGCCTTGTCCCTCGGCGTATGGAAGCAGACAACGGGATCGTCGTCAAGAAAGTGTCGACACTGTTGCGTTCAATTTTGCATTTTGCTACCGGCTAGGCGGCACCGACCCGGCGCCGCCTCTTGAGGCCGGCGCCGTCATCCGGCGCGAACACCCTGAGCAAGGCGTCCTTGAGCGCCCGTTGCGTCGCGGAGACCGTCATTTCGATATGCTCGCGCAGAAGCTCCACCCCCTTCTCGACATCGCGTGCGACCGCCGCCGCCACAATGGCGGAGTGAGCGCTGATCTGCGTCCTGTCGTGCGAGGAATGCTCGATCTGGATGCGTCGGATGAAGCGGATGCGCGCATTGATGGAGGCGAGCTGGGCGACGATCTCCGGATTGCCGGAGAGTTCGGCAATGAGCATGTGGAAGCCCTCGTCCTCCGTCAGGATGACGTCCGCCGGCTGGTCGCGATAGCCGTCGACGATCGCCTCCCAATAGGACTGAAGCCGCCTCAGGTCGGCGTCCTCGGCGCGTTCGCACATGAGCCTGAAGGCCGCGCATTCGAGGATGCACCGCAACTCGTAGAGGTCGAGCAGCCCTTCCGTGCTCAGGCTCCGGACAAAGAACCCCCGATTGGGCGTCAGCGAGACGAAACCCTCGGAAGCGAGCCTGTTCAGCGCTTCGCGGACCGGCGTTCGCGACACGCCGAGATTGGTGGCGAGCTTGACCTCGTTGATGCGCTCGCCCGGCTTCAGCTTGAACTCGACGAGCAGCTTGCGGATCGTGTTGTAGGCTCGTTCGCTGCTGTCGGCGGTGCGGCGCACGTCGGCATCGCCGGCGATGGGCGGCGTGCTGTCCGCGCTGCTGGTGGCTGTCTCGGTCATGACGAGTCCCGTTCGATCTTTCTGCAAGCCGTGCCGAAGCACGCGACGTCTATTTCTTTCCCAACCCGATACGAATGACAAGCTGTGGAACACAGGCTGGAGGGCGACAATGATCCTTGGGATTCTCGGTGTGGGACATCTGGCGACCTCGATGCTGACGGGGCTTCTGCGGTCGGGGCTCGATCCCGCCGCGATATTGCTGTCGCCGCGCGGCAAGGCGGCGGAGCTGGCCGCGCGCCATGGCTTCGGGCTCGCCGCCGACAATGGCGACCTCGTGCGGCGGGCCGGCATCGTGCTTCTGGCCGTGCGACCCGCCGATGCACCTGATGCGGTGGCCGCCCTGCCCTGGCGCGATGGCCAGGTGGTGGTCTCGGTCTGCGCTGGCGTGCCGCTGTCGCGGCTTGCCGTCGCGCCGGCGCGGGCAGTGCGCGCCATGCCGCTGACGGCCTCCGAAATCGGCGCCAGCCCGACGGTCTGTTTTCCGCATATCGAGGAGGCGCGGGCGCTGCTCGACCGGCTCGGTCCCGCCATAGCCCTTGCCAGCGAAGCGGATTTCGAGGTCGCGACCGTCAGCGCCGCCGTCTATGGCTGGGCACAGGACCTCATCCGCGGCGCCGCGGAATGGTCGGCCGGGGCGGGACTGGACCCGGAAACCGCCCGGCGGCTGACCGCCCTGACCTTCGTGGCCGCGGGAAGGCAGATCGCGGAGAACGGGGCGCCGATGGACCGGTTGCTGCAGGAACTGGTGACGCCGGGAGGCATCACCGAGCGCGGCTTGCAAGTTCTCGCGGCTCGCGGCGTTCCCGGGGCGTGGGAGGAAGCCTGCGCGGCCGTCCTCGACATGCTGACCCGGCAAGCGCCCGGAAATTAACCGGCAAGTAACCTGCATCGGCTCAGCGCTGCGGCGCGGGCGGATAGACATGCCCGCCGGCCGCCTGCTCGCTCGGCGTCACGGTCATCTCGGCAACGTCGACATGGTCCGGCATGCGCAGCGCGGCCATGAGCACGGCGGCGATGTCGGCGGGCCCGAGCGGCCGCTGCTCGGTGTACATCTTGCGCCGCAGGGTCTCGCTGTCTCCCTCGAAGGCCTGCAGATAGAAATCGGTCTGCACGCGCCCGGGGGCGATCTCGGTCAGCCGCACGCCGGTGCCGGCCAGGTCGTAGCGCAGGATGCGCCCGGCCTGCGACAGGCCGGCCTTGGCGGCGCCATAGGCGGTCGTGCCGGGAAAGACGGCGCCGGCGGCCGTGCTGGTCAGGTTGAAGACATGGCCGCGCCGGCGCGCCACCATGCCCGGCAACATGAGCTGGATGAGCTGAAGCGGCGCAATGAGGTTCAGCGCCACCACATCCGCGGTTTCGCCCACGTCCTGCTGGTGCAGCGGCCGCACGGACGCCAGCCCGCCGGCATTGTTGACCAGCACGTCGATTTCGGCCGAACCGAGCGCGGCCATGATGGCCTGGTGGTCGCGCACGTCCGCTGCGAGCGGGCGGACCCGAGGCCCGAGCCGCTCCCGCAGCGCCTCCAGGGCGGCCCGGTCGCGCGCCAGCGCATGGACCGTCAGCCCCTCGCCCACCAGGCTTTCGACGATCGCCGCGCCGATGCCTTTCGAGGCGCCGGTGACCAGAGCCGTGCGGTAGTCCATCGTCGTTCTCCTCAACAAGGGTTGGTCAAAGCGCCCCGTGCGCGGCGACAGCCTGAAGCACGCCGACGAGCCCGGCTTCGCGCGCCACCTTAAGCTCGTCCGCGCCGCGGCCGTCCACCGCGGCCGCCGTCGAGGCCGCCACCGCGCGGATCGTCTCCTCGTCGAGCCTGGCGTCCAGCAGCGTGTCCCAGATCGCCTGGTAGGTGGGGCCATATTTTTGCAGGAAACTGTCGATGCCGTCGGCATTGAGGCTGTTGGAGATGAACGAGCCCTGGAGCGTCCATTTCGGGCCCGGGCCGTACATGAAGGCGCGGTTGACGTCCTCGACGGTGGCCACGCCGTCGCGCACCAGCGCGATCGCCTCGCGCCACATGGCGCCCATCAGCCGCAGCGCCAGATGGCCGGTCACTTCCCGGTTGAGCGTGACCGGCTTCTTGCCGATCGCCTCGTAGAGCGCACGGGCGCGGGCCACGGCCTGCGCGTCGGTAGCCCGTCCGCCGACGATTTCGACAAGCGGCATGAGATGCGCCGGATTGAAGGGATGGCCGAGCACGATGCGGCCGGGCACGCGACACTCCTCCTGCATGTCGGATACCAGGAGAGCGGAGGAGGACGAGGCGATGACGACATCGTCGCCGACATGGGCTTCGATCTCGGCCAGCAGCCGGCGCTTGAGGGCAAGGTCCTCCGGGCCGTTCTCCTGCACGAAGCCGACATCGGCAAGCGTCTCGGCGAGCGTCGGGAACAGAAGGACCGGCGCCGGCTCGGCCGGGCCGTGCAGGGCGTCCAAATCGGCCATGAGCTGCGGCAACGCTTCGCCAAAGGCCGCCCCGCTTTTCGACGCCGGATCGAACACCCGCACCGGGTGGCCGGCATGCGCAAAGCACGCCGCCCAGCGCTGCCCGATGACGCCGAAGCCGACCACCCCGATCGCGGGCCTGTTCATTGGCCTATCTCCTCTCGTCCAGCGCGGCGCGGAAGGTCTCGTTCAGATCGTTCCACGGGATGAGCAGGTCGAGCCACGCGCCGATCCGCCCCGCGACGAGGATCGCCTCGTCGATCAGCGCGTCCAGCGGATCGACATGTGCCATCGCCGCCTTGAGCCGGAACAGCAGCGCGGTCGTCTCGTCCATGTGGCAGAAGTCGCGCAGGCGTGTCGCGGCCTTGTCGAGCACCAGCGCGGCGGCCCGCCTCAGGACCATTTCGTCGGCCATGCCGCGCTCGGCGCGGATCCACCATAAAAGCTCGTGCAGCACCCTTGCCTCGGACTCGGCCACGAATACCGGCCCCGCCGGGTGCAGGATGGCTCGCGACGCGGTGAGCCGGCCGATGTCGGCGGGGCATTCGTCCCACAGCAGCTTGCGCGCGGCGACGACATCCCCGGGCAGGAGAGAAGCAGGCGGCTCGCCCTCGGCTCCGTCGGCGCTGGCGAGCGCGGCCTGCAGGAGGCGTCGCCCCTGGTCCCGTTTCAGCATCGCCGCGAGATCGGCGATCCCTTCCACCGGGGCATCGAGATGGCCCAGCACGGTGACCTCGGCATTCTCGGCCTGGAGCGGGGCGAAGGTGATTTCGAGGAACTGCCGCACCGGCCAGTAGATGAAGGCGCCGGCCGGGGCGGACAGGACATGGGTTGCACCTTCCACGTCTTCCACGAAGGGCGCATGCCAATAGATGTGGCTGCCGGCGATCTTGGGCGTGTGAAGCTGGCAGTGCATCGGCAGGGCCGACAGCAGCGCGCGCCGGGTGCGGGGGGCGTCGCCGTTCAGCCGCAGCGGCCAGCTTCGGCCTTCCGCCGTGAATGTCAGGTCCATCTTACTTTCCGGGATTGAAGAAGGAGACGGGCTTGAGGATCTCGTTGCGCATGTCGAGAAGATAGTCGGTCTCGATCACCTTGCGCCGATAGGCCTGCCATTCGGGATCGGCCTCCATGCGGTCGCGGCGCTCTTCCCGGTCGGCCAGGCTGTCGTATTTCCACAGATGCACGATGCGCGACAAGTCGCCGATATGGGTCTGGAAGAAGCCGAAAGGCTCGCCCAGATAGTGTCGCTGCAAGGGCAGGCCGACTTCCTCGTAGAGCTTGAGGAAAAGCGGTAGCATGTTGGGGCGCGCGGTGTAGGTGCGATGGTCGAAGATCATGTCGATGCCTCCGTGGGGGTTTCGGTGGGGACGGCCGGCCGACGCTTCAGCCGGCGCTGCGCACGGTTTCGCCGATGAGCCGCGCCGCCAGCGCCGGCGCCTCCAATTGCGGGACGTGGCCGATGCCGTCGAGCAGATGCACCGCGGCGAAGCCGGGGGCGCGAGCGGCGTGGGCGGGCGGAATCACGCGGTCGAGCCTGCCCCAGACGATACGCGTCGGCACGGTCAGGCCCGCCAGGTCTGCGGCCAGGTCGAAAGCCTGTGCGCCATCGGGGAACAGGCTTTCGGCCATTGCAACAAGCGCCTCGCGATTGCCGTTGCGCTCCATCTGCCGGAACGCCGCCTGCGCATAGCCGCCGGGCAGGGCGGCTGCGCTGCCGACCATCACCGACAGCCAGCGCTCCAGCGATTGCGCCGTGGTGGCGCGGGCAAGGCCGTTGACGAAGCCGGCGTTGATCTCCGGGCCGAGGCCGCCGGGCGCGAACAGGGTGACGGAGCGCACCGACAGACGGCCAAGGCGCGAGAGCGCCAGCGCCGCCGCCCCGCCCAGGGAGTGGCCGACAAGATGCGCGCCCGTGACCTGCAGCCCGGCCAGCCGGTCGCAGAGGCTGAAGGCGATGTCCTCGATGCTGGAGGCCGGGCGCGCGGCCTCGGCGCCATGGCCGGGCAGGTCGAGGCCGATGGCTTCGACCGCCGGGCCGAGCAGCGGGATCACCTGCCGCCAGATGGAGCGGTCGGCGCCGAAGCCGTGGATGAGGACGACAGGCGCCGCCTGCCGGACCGGCAGGGGCGACGGCAGGAACGCGGGCGGGGTCTCCTCGCGCCGGCCCTGTGGAAGCGCAGTGCCGCGCGCCGCCAAGGCTGCGTTGACATCGCGCTTCTTGATGCGGCCGTTCGGGCCGCTCCCCGTCAAGGTCGACAGGTCCAGCCCGGCTGCGGCGGCCATGCGGCGGGCCAGCGGGCTGGCTATCGGCCGTTCGCAGGCGGCGCGAGCCGGAACGGCTGCGGCATCCGGGCTCTCCTTTTGCGGAACGGGCATCTCCGTGCCGGCGGCAGCCGGCGCAGGCTCGCCGCCGGTCACGGGCCTTTCGTCGGCGATGGTGCCGAGCACGGCGCCGACCGGCGCCTCCTGTCCTTCCGCGAAGAAGACCTCCGCAAGCCAGCCGTCGCTCGAGGCCTCGATCTCGGTCGCCGCCTTGGCGGTCTCGACGGTGACGACAAGATCGCCGGCCTTGACCGGATCGCCGGGCTTCGCCGCCCAGGCGATCACCAGCACGGCCTCCATATATTCGCCGCCGGCGCTGTCGATGCTGATCGGATGGGTCGCCATCGCCGCTCCCCTCACTTCAGCGCTTTGAGCGCGGCGCTGCGGATCTTCGCGGCATTCGGCAGCATCGCCGTTTCGAGCGGTTCGGAATAGGGGATCGGCATGTCCGGCAGCGTCACGCGCATGACCGGCGCGTCCAGCTCGTCAAAGGCGTGGTCCATGATCGTCGCCGAAAGCTCGGCCGCGTAGCCGCAGAAGCGCCAGCCTTCATTGACCACCACGGCATGGTGCGTCTTGGCGATCGAGGCGACGATGGCGCCGACGTCGAGCGGGCGCAGCGATCGCAGGTCGACCACCTCGGCCGAGACGCCGTCGGCCGCGAGAAGCTCGGCGGCCTTGACCGCCTCCACCACCATCTTGGAGGTGGCGAAAATGGAAACGTCGGTGCCCTCGCGCATGACGGCCGCCTTGCCCAGGGGCACGATCACGTCGCCCTCCGGCACCTCGCCGCGGATATTGTAGAGCAGCTTGTGCTCCAGGAAGACCACCGGCTGGTCGTCGCGGATCGCCGCCTTCAGCATGCCCTTGGCATCGGCGGGGGTGGACGGGGCGACGACCTTGATGCCGGGAATGTGCGCCAGCATGGAATCCAGCGCCTTGGAATGCTGGGCGCCGGCGCCGGCGCCGCCTCCGCCCTGGGTGCGCAGCACGAAGGGCATCCTGACCTGGCCGTTCCAGACGTAGTTGTAGATGGAGGCCTGGTTGACCAGCGCATCGAGGGAGAGCGGCACGAAGTCGGCATACATGATCTCCAGCACCGGGCGGGTGCCGGTCATGGCGGCGGTGACGGCCATGGCGGTCATGGCCTGCTCGGAGATGGGCGTGTCGCGCACGCGGCTATCGCCGAACTCCTCCATGAGCCCCTTGGTCACCTTGAAGACGCCGCCGTAGCGGCCGATGTCCTCGCCGAACAGGAAAACCGACGGATCGGCCTGCATTTCCTCGCGCAGGGCCGCGTTGAGCGCCTCGCCATATCGCATCAGAGCCATGTCAGTGCGCCTCGCTGTAGGGGTTGCAGGCTTCGTCGACGGAGAATTCCGGCATCGGGTCCGCAAGGGCGGTCGCGAACGCCTCGGCCACCTCCGCGCTCGATTCGGCCTCCAGCTTTGCCAGCCGCGCCTCGCCGACCTCGCCCAGCAGGGCCGCGCGCGCGATGGCGAGAGGATCACGCGCCTTCCAGGCCGCGATGTCCTGCGGCTTCTGGTATCCCCCCATGTCGGAGGTGGAAAAGCCCTCGACGCGGTAGGTCTTGCACTCCACCATGCCGGGCCCCTCGCCGCGCCGCGCGCGCTCCACCATTGCGGACACGGCGCGGTAGACGGCGACCGCGTCATTGCCGTCGACGATCTCGGCGGGCATGGCATAGCCGGCGGCGCGGACGGACAGGTCCGCCACCGGCGACTGCACGTCGGACGGCACGGTCAGGCCGAACTGGTTGTGCTCCAGCACGAAGACGACCGGCAGTTTCCACAGCCCGGCCATGTTCATTGCCTCGTGGCATATGCCGGTCTGGGCGGCGCCGTCGCCGAAGATGCACATGGCGACGTTGCCGGTGCCCAGGATCTGCATGGAAAGCGCCATGCCGGCGGCGGCGGGAATGCCCGCGCCCACGATGGCGTTTCCGCCGATCACGCCCTTTTCGGCGTCGGCCACCAGCATGTGGCCGGCGCGGCCGCCGCAGGCGCCGGTGGCGCGGCCGAGGATTTCCGCCACCACGGGGCGCATGGCCATGCCCTTGCCGATATAGACGGCGTGGCCGCGATGGGTGGTGGCCACCTTGTCGCCCGCTTCCAGGGCGGCCGTCGCGCCGACGCCGACCGCCTCCTGGCCGTCGCAGCGGTGGATCGGGCCGCGGGTGCGCCCTTCCTTGTGCAGCGCGCCGAGACTCTCCTCCAGATGCCGGACCAGGAGCATGCGGCGATAGATTTCCAGATGCTGTTCGACGGACGGTGTGTTTTTCACGGCTGGGCCCCGATTGCTGCCGAAATTAAATACAGAAGTGTCGACAATTTTCAAGCCGACACCGCTTGCGCGGGCACGGATTTCCCCTCAATTCCCGGTTGATTCAGGAGCCGCCCGGCCGCAGGGACCGCAGGGCGGACAGCATCTCGTCGAGGTCTGCGCAGGGAAGGCAGCCGAGCGCACCGATCTCCTTGCTCACGTCCACCGGCAGGCCGGAGTTCGAATCCTTCGGAATCTCATTGAGCCGCCCGCCGATCAGCAGCGGCAGGGCCAGCCCGCGTTCGGCCATGGCCGCCTTGACCGCCTGCGCATAGCGCAGCGCGACGCCGTTATAGGTGCTGACGGCCACGACGTCGGCACTGGCTTCGGCGGCACGCGCCACCAGCGTTTCCGGGTCGACGGCCACCCCGGCGTCGGCAATGGTGACGCCCAGGCCCTCCAGCGCCTGCTCGACCAGATATTTGCCGTGCTCGTGCACGTCGGTCGTGCCGATGCAGACGGTAAGCGGCGCGCGGGTTTCCAGCGGCTGCTGCGCCGACACCCAGACGGACGCCTTGTGGTTGAGTTCCCGCGCCCATTCGGCGTGGATGAGGGGCGCACGGCCGCGCGGGCCCTCGGCGCCGGGGCCGAACAGGGCCTCCATGCGTTTCGGCCCCATGCGGCGGACCGCCAGCATGAGCGCGGCGGGGTCCTCGACGTTGACGCCCCGGTCCGCCAGACCCTGCATGACGGAAGCCGCGAAGCGTCGGCCGCCCTCGACCAGCGTGTCGGCCATCGCCTCCACCTTCGCCCAGTCGAAGACCGGGTCGTAGAACGGCGCATGCAGCGCAAGCCGATGGGCGAAGGTCTGCGCGTCGATGATTTCGTCCACATCGGGGATGCGCTGGTTTTCCGTCACCGGCACGGGATTGATGGCATGGCCCGACGGCCAGCGCCCCACCGCAAGCATGTCGGCCATGAGATAGCTCGCCAGGCTGGCGTAGTTGCCGGCAGGCGTGGACTGGTAGGACACCGTGTTGCCGAAGATCATCGTTCCCGGCGTGTCGGTGACGCGCATGAGGGCAGCATGGAAGGCGGCGCGCGACAGCGGGTCGCTGAAGTGATGGCCGTAGCAATGCGAGACCGAGGCGCCGATCAGGTCGTCGACGATGTGCTTTTCCACCAGCACCATGCCCAGCGCGCAGGCCATGTCGACGAAGAGGCCGGCAAATCCGTCGTCCAGATTGGAGTGGACGAGGATCTGCGCATCCTGGGCGGCGATCAGGCCGAGCGCGGTCACGGTGGCCTCCGTGGTGACGACGTCGTCGTCCCAATAGGGCAGGCGGAAGGTGAAATACTGTCCCAGATTGCCGACGGACGAGGCACCGGCGGCGATCGCCGCACGGGTGTTTTCCACGGCGCCGGGCAGGCCCAGCATGAAGTCGCCGAAATGGGCGGCGGCCGGCGCCGCATTGGTGATGCGGGCGAAATCCTCCGGGCCGGCAAGAACGATGCCGGTGCCCCGGGCCGCCTTGGCGCGCATCGCCTCGGGATAGCCCATCGACCAGTCGAGCGTGATGCCGAAACGATCGACCGTGACCCCCGCCTTCCGGCACTGGCCATAGACCTGGGCGATCGCCTCGATAGTGCGGTCGACATTGCGGAAGCCGATATGGGCATGCTGCATGATGTGCTTGTCGGCCGCCGCCTTGCGCTTCCAGGCGGCTTCCGACGGCATGCCGGTTTCCGCCAGGAAGCGGCACGGACCAAGCCGCCAGTCGCGCGCCATGGCACGCCCTTCGGCAAGCAGGGCGGCGCCCGGCCTGAGGCGGGGATCGGTGAGGATGGAAGGATCGGCGGTCATGGTCGGACTGTTCCGATGAAGTTGCGGAAGGCGGCGGCAAGCCCCTCGGGGCGGACGAGGGGATGGAAATGCGCCCCGGGGACGACCGTGTAGGCCGCGCCGGGTATGGCTTCGGCGATCGCCCGCGAGAGCGCGGGCGGCGTCAGCACGTCGTTTTCGGCGGCAATCACCTGTACCGGCCCGGCAATGCGCGGCAGGTCGGCCAGGCGGTCGTGCCGCAGCAGCATGCGCACCCGCGCCGCCGCGACTTCCAGCGGGGCAAGAGCGCGCGCCGCCGCTTCGACAGCGGCCTCCAACTGCGCGTCATGGGCCTCCAGATAGGCCGGTTCGTGGCACAGGACATGGGTGAGGCGCTGGTAGGTTTCGGCCATGCCCGTTTCCAGCAGCTCGGCGCGCGCAAAAAAGAGCGCGCGGAAACGGGCGTCGGCGCGCGCCCACGAGCTGCTGATCGTGAAGCTGAGGGCAAGGCCCGGATGGTCGAGCGCCAGCACCTGCGCGACGCCGCCGCCGGTGGAATGGCCGACGACATGCACCGGTTCGGCGATCTGCCGCAGCAGGCTTGCGGTGTCGTCGGCGACGAGCGGGATGGAATGCGGCCCCGGCGGGCGGTCGCTCCGGCCCGCGCCCCGATGATCGACGACGATCAGGCGATGGTCCGCTTCCAGGAGACGGACCACGCCCGCCCAGAAGCGCCCGTCGCCGCCGAGCCCGGGAATGAGCAGGACACGCGGCCCGCGGGCACCGGCCGTCTCAAAGTGAATCCGGCAGCCGTCGGCGGCAACGAAATCGGGCATCAGCGGCCCTCCCCTTCGCCGAGGAGTTCGGCCAGCGCGGCGGCGATGCTCAGCGCGGTGAGCGCCGAGGTCTTGGGGTTGCCGGGCGACGGCGCGTTGACGAAGCGGAAGAAGGCGGTGCCGGCCGCGCTCTTCGCCTCGATTTCATGCGTATTGCCTTCGGCGTGCGGATCGGCGAGGACGCGCACCGTCACATTGCCGGCGCCGACGCAGAGCGCGACGGCGAAGGCGGCGTTGAGGTTCCTCGGATAGAGCCGCGCGGCATCGGCGGGCGTGCCTTCGAACAGGGTCACGGCCTCGCGCGACGCTGGGAGACCGGCCGCCGCCAGCTCGGCCGTCCAGGCGGCCGGCGGCTTGCGGGAGGTATAGCGCACCTCGACGTCGGGCAGGGAGGCGACGGCCCGCAGATAGTCGAGGCCGCCCAGCGCCCCTGACGGAAGCACCAGCCGCGTGCATCCGGCCCGGGCGGCGGCATGCAGCCGCGCGGCGAGAACCGGGTCGGCAAGCGCCCCGACGGAAGCGACGACGGTGGGGATGCCGCTTTCCAGAAGCGCCGGCACATGCGTGGAGACCGCCTCCTGGCCGGCAGCCTCGACGACGGCGGCGGGACGGGCGCCGATCAACGCGTGGAGCTGCGTCACCGCCTCGACATTGGCAGGCAGGTGCGGGCGCGAGCCCTCGCGCAGCAGCGCCACCCAGCGGACATCGTTGCCGGGGAACGCACCGACGATCTGGCGCGCGATGGTGCCGAAGCCGACAAGCCCGAGGCTGACCGGGCCCTCGCCGCCTGCGCGGGACCTGTCCGGGCGGGGAACGGCCGGCCGCGTCATCGTTCAGGTGCTTCGCTTGAGAGGATCGAACTTGTCGGCGATGTCGGCGCCGAACACCGTCTGCCGCTCGATTTCCAGCACGTTTTCGGGACGCGGGAAATTGAATGGCACCCGGTCGCCCGGCCTGCGGGGCCTGCCGATGAGGCGGAAGAAATCCTCCAGCCCGTTGGGCACGATCAGCCAGACCCAGCGCAGATGCGCCTCGCCGTCGTTGACGAACATGTGGCGCACGTTCTTCGGAATGAAAATGGCGCTGTCCGGACCGATCGGGTATTCCTCGCCGGCGATCACCGCGCGGCCGCTGCCCTCGATGACATAGATCGCCTCTTCGTTGTGCTCATGGGTGTGTTCGCGCACGTAGCCGCCCGGGGCGACCGACTGCGTGCCGAGGCCGAAGGGATGCTCCATGCCCACGACATGGGGAGCGAGCGCCACGTTGACGTAACCGTTGGCGGGCACCGGCTGCCAATAGCTTTCGCGCGAACCGGCGTCCGACACATGGACCGCTGGGGACATGGGCTGAGGGCAGTTGTCGTCCATTGTTCCGCCTGTCTAAAGAAGCCCGGCCGGGTCGGCCGGGACAGTTTGCGAACAGGAAGGAGGTTATCGCGCACAAAGTGTCTACACAATAGTAGACAGATTAAATTTCTTCCCACTATAGTGCGCCGGTCGAGACCGCAGGAGGAGTGCCGATGGACAAGTTCGACGTTCTGGTGATCGGTTCGGGATCGGCTGCCTGCGCGGCGGCGCTGAGGGCCGCCAAAGGCGGGCTGAAGGTGCTGGTCATCGAAAAGAGCGACTGGCTGGGCGGCACTTCGGCGATGTCCGGCGCCGGCGTATGGATTCCCGCCAACCACGTGGCGGCCGCCGAGGGCGTCGCGGACAGCCGCGAGGAGGCAATGGCCTATCTGCGCGCCGTCGGACCCGACGGATGGGCTGAGAAGGAGGATGCCCTCTGGAGGAACTTCGTCGATACGGCGCCGCGCATGCTGCGGTTCCTCTCCGACAACACGCCCCTGGACTTTCGGGTGGTCAACGAGCCGGACCCCTATGTCGAGGCGCCGGGCGGCAAGCTTCGCGGCCGCATGGTTTCGCCCATGCCGCTCAGCCGGCGCATCCTCGGCAGGTTCGGGGCGCGGCTGCGCCGCTCGACAATGCCGCACAGCTTCACCTACCAGGAGGCCACCGACCACGACCTCTATCACAAGCCCATAAGCGCCGGCCTGAAGCTGTGGCCGAAGCTCCTGTGGCGCTGGCTCACCAACTCCGGCGGCCAGGGCACCGCGCTGATGGCCGGCCTCATCAAGGGCTGTCTCGACGCGGGCGTGACCTTCTGGCTGGAAGCGCGTGCCGTGAAGCTGATCCAGGAACCCGACACCCGCGTCGTCGGCGCCGAAGTGGAGCGGCAAGGGCAACGCCTCAAGATCGTGGCCGGGCGCGGCGTGGTGATCGCCACCGGCGGCTTCGAATGGGACGCCGAGATGCTGGCGCGCCATTTCCCCGGCCCGCTCGACCGCATCGGCAGCCCGCGCAGCAACGAGGGCGACGGGCAGAAGCTGGCCGCCTCGGTCGGCGCGCAGCTCGACCGCATGGACCAGGCGAACATCTATCCGTGCCTGCCCACGCGCTACCAGGGCAAGCCGCACGGCCTGCCCATCATTTTCCAGGCCGAGGCGCACTCGATCGTTGTGAACCGCCACGCCAGGCGCTTCGTCAGCGAGAACGAATTCAACATCGGCGAGGCAATGGACGCGCGCGACGCCGACGGCTCCCCGACCCATCTGCCCTGCTACCTCGTTGGCGACAGCCGCTTCCTGAAAACCTCCCTGCCGTTCCGCTGGTATGCCTCCTACGAACGCGGCTGGGTGAAGAAATCGGACACCGTCGCGGGCCTCGCCGCCCAATTGGGGCTTCCGGCCGCCGCGCTGGAAGAAACGATCTCGCGCTGGAACGCGTTCTGCGCGAAGGGCCGCGACGAGGATTTCCGCCGCGGCGACAGCGGGTGGGAGGAATACAAGGCGCACGGCCCCGAAAACCGCCTGAAGCCGATCGACAGGGCGCCCTATATCGGCATGACGCTCAACCGCTCGATCCTCGGCACCAAGGGCGGCGCGCGCACGAACGAAAGGGCCCAGGTGCTGCGGCCGGACGGATCGATCATACCGGGCCTCTACGCTGCGGGACTTGCCATGGCCAATCCCTTCGGCACGCGCGCCGTTGGGGCCGGAACGACGCTCGGCCCCAACATGACCTGGGGTTTCGTGGCCGCAGAGACGATCCTGCACCAGAACCGATGAAGGAGCTTCCACTTCGGGCCTGATTTCCGGCAGACGGCCCAAAAGGCGCGCGGGGATATCGTCGTTCGAAGAATGCGAACAATGCATGCACCCGCCGGGGACTCCCGCTGAACGGCATAAGCGCCGATATTGGCCGCAACGGAACCCCAACCAAAGGGAGCGGCACCATGCAACTCACCGGCATCCACCACCTGACGGCGATCACCGCCGATGCCCCCGCCAACAAGCGCTTCTACACCGACACGCTGGGCCTGCGGCTGGTCAAGAAGACCGTGAACCAGGACGATACCAGCGCCTATCATCTGTTCTATGCCGACGGGCTGGCCACCCCCGGCACCGACCTCACCTTCTTCGACTGGCCGGTCTCGCCCGAACGGCGCGGCACCCGCTCCATCAGCCGCACCGGACTGCGCGTGGCGGGCGAGGACAGCCTCGAATTCTGGGCCGCGCGCCTGCGCGATGCCGGACTGGAGGCCGGCGACGTCGCCCTAGTCGACGGCCGGGCCAGCCTCGACTTCCAGGACCCCGAGGGCCAGCGTTTCCGGCTGGTGGACGATGGCGGCGCGGGCGCCGCCCATCCATGGGAAAGGAGCGGCGTGCCGGCGGAGCGGCAGGTCCGCGGCCTCGGCCCGATCACCATCTCGGTGCCGCAGAAGGAACCGACCGACGCCGTGCTGTCGCGCGTGCTCAACATGAGCGAGGTGCGCGACTACGCATCGCCCGACGGCGAGGGCCGCGTCCATGTCTACCGCATGGGCGAGGGCGGGCCGGCGGCCGAACTGCACGTCGCGGTGCAGCCCGGCCTTCCCGTCGCCTGGCAGGGCGCCGGCGCGGTTCACCATGTCGCCTTCCGCACGCCGGACATGGCCGCGATCCATGGCTGGGCAGAGCGCCTCTCGCAGTTCGGTGTGCCCAACTCCGGCGAGGTCGAGCGCTATTATTTCCGCTCGCTCTACTTCCGCGAGCCCGGCGGAAACCTCTTCGAGATCGCGACCGACGGCCCCGGCTTCGCCGTGGACGAACCTCTCGAGAGCCTCGGCGAGCGGCTGGCGCTGCCGCCCTTCCTGGAATCGCGGCGCAAGGTGATCGAGGCCAACCTGAAGCCCCTGGAATAGCGGCACGCCTGCGAGGCGAAGCGCGCGGGGCCGGTTTGCGGAAAGCCGGCTCCGCGCTTGTATCTTCTGCATGCATTTTGCATACAGGCCTCATGCGTCGACCAGATGCCCGTGTTTGCTGCGAAATGAAGGCCGAGATGACCCAGACGACCACCTTGACCATCCATGCCCTGACCGAACTCATCGAGAGCATTTTCCGCACCGCCGGACTGAACGCGCCTGCCGCCGCTTCGCTCGCGCATGCGATCGCGGCGGGCGAACGCGACGCCTGCAAGTCGCATGGCATCTACCGCATCGAAGGCTGCCTGCGCACGGTCAAGGCCGGCAAGGTGGCGCCGGATGCCGCGCCGGTACTGGCCGACGACGGCAGCGCGGTGATCCGCGTCGACGCGAAGGGCGGCTTTTCCAATCCCGCTTTCGATCTTGGCGCGCCGGTGCTGGCGGCGCGGGCACGCAAACTGGGCGTTGCCGCGCTCGTCATAAACGACTGCGTGCATTTCGCCGCCCTGTGGCCCGAGATCGAGACCCTGACCGGCATGGGCGTCGCCGCGCTGGCCATGTGCCCGAGCTACGCCACGGTCGCGCCCGCCGGCGGATCGAAGCCGCTGCTCGGCACCAATCCGCTGGCCTTCGGCTGGCCGCGCCCCGGCAAGTCGCCCTATGTGTTCGATTTCGCCACCAGCGTGGCGGCACGCGGCGAGATCGAATTGCATCGCCGCGCCGGCAAGGCCCTGCCGGAGCAATGGGCCATCGACGCGCAGGGCAAGCCCACGACCGACCCCGAACAGGCGCTGGCGGGCGCCATGCTTCCCTTCGGCGGGCACAAGGGCTCGGCCATCTCCACCATGATCGAACTGCTTGCAGGAGCCATGATCGGCGACCTGACCAGCGCCGGGGCGCTGGATCTGCTCGGCACGACGACGCTGGCGCCGCAGCATGGCGAACTGATCCTGGCCTTCAGCCCCGAGCGTTTCGCCGCCGGCCGGCCGGGCAATGTCTTCGACCGGGCGGAGGTTCTGTTCGATGCCATCCTCGAACAGGGGGCGCGGCTGCCTTCGCAGCGCCGCTTTACCGCGCGCGCCAAGGCCGAGGCCGAGGGCATCGCCCTCACCGCCGCCGAAATGGCGCAGCTCGAGCGGCTGCAAAGCCTCGGCCTCGACGCGGTGAATTGAACCGGACATGAAAAGGCCCCGCTCCGGCAGGAACAGGGCCTTTTCTTGCTTTCCCTTTTCAGGGCGCGAGGTGGCGGAAATCGCTGCCGTCAGGCGGCGTATTTCTGCACCGCGCCCGGCTGGCGGGACCAGTCGGCATACCAGGCATCGAACAGCTTGAGCTGCGCCTCGGTGAAGCCGCGTTGGCTGTCGGAAAGGGCGTCGGTCTCGTTGAAGTGGAGCGTGTATTCGGGGTTCCCCTTCAGCACCATCATGTACTTGTAGTAGAGCACCAGGTCGGCGCCCTCGTCGAAATAGGACAGCACGGCCAGCGCCTGCTCCAGTTCGCGCGCGCGGGCCCGGGCTTCGGCATCGCCCTTGGCGGCGGCGTGGGAAAGCGCGCACAGATGCAGCACCTCGCGCGGCAGCACGTTGCCGATGCCGGTAATGGCGCCGGTGGCCCCGCAATTGACGATGCCGTGGAAGACGGCGGTGTTGACGCCGACCATCAGCGCCACCTCGTCGTTGCCGCTGGTGATGTGCTCGGCCGCATAGGTCAGCGCCGCGGGGCCGCCGAACTCCTTGAAGCCGACCAGGTTGGGGTGCTCGGCGCGAAGGGCGAAGAACAGGTCGGCGCGGGTGGCGAAACCGTAGTGCGGGCTGTTGTAGATCACCGCCGGCAGATCGGGGGCGGCGGCGAGGATCGCCTTGAAATGGTTGCGCTGCGCGGTCGGCGACGAGCCGCGGGACAAGACGCGCGGAATGACCATGAGGCCCTTGGCGCCGACCTTCTGCGCATGCGCGGCGATTGCCGTGGCGCTGGCGGTGTTGATCGCGCCGGTGCCGACCACGACCGGCACGCCGGCCGCGGCCAGACGGGCCACGCCTTCCATGCGCTGCCCGTCGGTCAGCAGCGGCCAGTCGCCCATGGAGCCGCAATAGATGACGGCGGACATGCCGGCCGCCATAAGCTCCTGGCCCTTGCGCACCAGCGCGTCGAAATCGGGTGTGCGGTCGGCCTTGCACGGCGTCATCAGCGCCGGGATGCAGCCTGAAAAAATGCTGGCGTTCATGAGGGTCTCCTTCGGAAGCCTGTTTCTGCCCGCCCGGACAAGGCATGCAGCCGCCTGCAATCTACCGGGACTGGCTGCATAATATCACTTGTATTTTATTTGTCGACAGAAAACACTGGCCGAGCATATCCACCCCGCGGCCGGGCTTCGGAGCCGGTCGTCAGATCTCGATATGGGCGTTGGTGCGGGGGTCGGCGGCGATGGAGGCCTGGATGTGGCGCACGATCTGGTCGGCGTGCAGGCTGGCTAGCCTGTCCGCCTCCGCGACGTTCCTTGCGGCGATCGCCGCGATCATCTGCTCGTGCTCGGCCACATATTCCGGCGGCAGGACGTCCTGGAACGACGAGTAGTAGAGACGCAGGATGCGCCGTCCCTCGTCCAGCAATTGCGTGAACAGCTCGATGTAGTAGCGGTTGCGGCCCGCCTGGGCGATGCCTAGGTGGAAGTCGCGGTTGGCCGAGATCATCGCCAGCGCGTCCGTCGCCTCGACCGCCTCGGCGAAGGCGCGCTGCAGTTCGTTGATCCTTGCAAGATCCTGCGGCCGGTGGTGCGCCGCCGCGAGCCGCGTGGTGACGCGATACATCAGCGTGAGCGCGTCGAAGAAATGCGGCAGGTTGAGGAAATCGATGTTGGACACGATGGTGGCGCGGTTGGGCAGCATGGTGATGAGCCCCTCGGCGGCCAGCCGCACCAGCGCCTCGCGCACCGGCGTGCGCGACAGCGAGAAGCGGCCGGCAAGCTGGACCTCGTCGATCGGGCTGCCCGGCGCCAGCGTCAGTTCGATGATCTCGTTGCGCAGCTTCTCGTAGACATGCGAGGCGCCGGAGCCGCGCCGGTGAAGGCTTGTCCTGTCGGCTTCCTGCTCGCCGCGTCGCCTGCTCATCATCCAACCTCGCCGATGCCCGGAACGAGAGCCTACTTAGCCGGGGCGGCCGCGGCCTGAAAAGTGCCGGAACGGGAAATTCGTCGGCCGAGAGCGCATGGGGACCGCGCGGCGGGGTGCAGCCAGGCCGACGGCCCGTCAGAATCCCACTTTACAGCGCCGCCGGGCGGCGTCACCATGGATGGTCGGCTTGGAAACAATTGCCGGCCCGGTGCCGCACTGCGCCGGAAAGCCGGAGAAGGGCTGCTTCCGGTCTATCGCGCCGGAAGCGCCGCTGCCCGGGAGGAGGCAGCCGCACCGCTTTGGCAGGCGGTCGGGAACGACAGTGTGAAGGATGCAACTGGGAGGAACCAATGGTGAGATCGCTTGCTGGCGGCATCGTTGCCGCTTCTGCTCTGTTACTGCTGGGTGCCACTGCGCTGGCAGATCCGGAGATCGTGTCCGGACCCGCGGCCCAGCCGGACTGCTTCGTGCCCTGGACCAAGGACACGCAGTTCTTCAAATATCCGAAGAAGGAAGGTCCCTATCGCATCGCGCTGGCCAACGGCTACATCGCCAACACCTGGCGCATCCAGATGGTGCAGACGGCGAAGGCCTATGCGGCCCAGCCGGATGTCGCCGCCAAGCTCAAGGAATTCAAGGTGGTGTCGACCGGCGAGGACGTGCCGGCGCAGATCTCGGCGATCAACAACTTCATCGACGCCGGCTATGACGCCATCGTCACCGACGCGCAGAACCCGACCGCCTTCGGCCCGGTCATCAAGCGCGCCAAGCAGGCCGGGGTCGTCCTGGTCGCCTTCGACAACATCCTCGACACCAAGGACGCCATCAACGTCAACGTCGACCAGAAAGGCCTCGGCGAATTGTGGGCCAAGTGGCTGGTCGAGCACCTGCCCAACGGCGGCAAGGTGCTCGAGGTGCGCGGCGTGGCCGGAACATCCGTCGACACCGACCGGCACGACGGCATCCATGAGGTACTCAAGGCCTCGGGCAAGGACTTCAAGGTCACCGAGGTGATGGGCAAGTGGGACGACGGCGTCGCCCAGAAGGTGACCGCCGACGCCATCGCCACCAACGGGCCCTTCGACGGCATCACCGCCCAGGGCGGTGACACCGGCGTGGTGCAGGCCATGATGGATGCCAAGCATCCCTTCGTTCCTTTCGGTGGCGAAACGGAGAATGGCTTCCGCAAGTTCTGCGCCAAATATTCCTCGGAGGGCCTGAAATGCACGTCCGCCGGCAGCGGCCCCGCCCAGGTCGCCGTGGCGATCAAGACGGCGATCGCCGCGCTGGAAGGCGATGTGGTGCCGCAGGAAGTCAAGCTGCCGCTGGCGATCGCCTCCGACCCCGACTTTAAGGAAGGCCAGGACTATTTCCCCAATGAGTCCGACAACTTCTTCGTCGGCAATTCTTTCCCGACCTGCGGCATCAATTTCACCGCGCAGGAGATCATGGGACAGACCAAGGAGAACCAGTAGCCCTTCGCCGTGCGCCGCGCGGCGATGGCCCGCGGCGCACGGCTTTCTTCTCAACGGCGGGAGGAACCGATGGACGACGCGGGTGCGCCGCTGCTGCGCATGGAGGGCATCTCCAAGCGCTACGGCGGCGTGAAGGCGCTGGAGAAGGCCGACCTGTCGGTCTCGGCGGGCACGATCCACGCCATACTGGGCGAAAACGGCGCGGGCAAATCCACCCTGATAAAGATCCTTTCCGGCGTCGTCTCGCCGGACGAGGGCGAGATCGCGCTGGAGGGCCGGCCGGTGAGCTTCGCCTCGCCGGCCGCCGCCAACCAGGCCGGCGTGGTGTGCGTGTTCCAGGAACTGTCGCTGATCCCCGACCTCAGCGTCGCCGACAATATCGCCATTTCCGATCCGCCCAGGCGCTTCGGCATGATCGACCGCCGGGCGCAGCGCCGCATCGCCGAGGAGGCGCTGGCGCGGGCCGGGGCGGCCGACATCCATCCGCTGACGCTGGTCAAGGACCTGCCGCTGTCGCGCATGCAGATGGTGGAGATCGCCAAGGCGCTGGCGCGCCGGCCGCGCATCCTCATCCTCGACGAGGCCACGTCCGCGCTCACCGCGGCGGACGTCGCCAAGGTGTTCGAGGTGCTGAAGCGCCTGCGCTCGGAGGGGCTGGCGCTCATCTACATATCGCACCGCATGAAGGAGATCGCCGAACTGGCCGACGAATGCACCGTCTTCCGCAACGGCCGCAAGGTGGCGAGCTACGCCGCCGGAACGCGGACCGACGACGAAGTGGTGGAGATGATGATCGGTCGCGAGGTCAGCCATGCCTTCCCCGCCCGCACGGACAAGGCGCCCGACGGACCGTCCGTGCTGGAGGCACGCGGCCTTTCGTGGACGAACCGGCTGCACGACGTGTCGCTGAGCCTGCGGGCGGGCGAGGTGGTGGGGCTGGGCGGTCTCGACGGCCAGGGCCAGCGCGAGCTTCTGCTGGCCTTCTTCGGCGTGCTCCGGGGGCTTTCCGGCCGCATCCTGGTCGACGGGCGCCAGGTAAGCATCAACAGCCCGGCGGCCGCGCGCGCTGCGGGCATCGGCATGGCGCTGATCCCCGAGGACCGCAAGACCGAGGGACTGATGCTGCCCATGACGGTGCGCGAGAACCTGTCCTTCGCCACGCTCGACCTCCTGTCGCGCGGCGGCGTGATCGACCGCGCCGCCGAGCAGCGGCTGATCGACGACATGGTGCATCTTCTGGCCATCAAGACCGCCGGCATCGACATCCCCGTCGGCTCGCTGTCGGGCGGCAACCAGCAGAAGGTGGTGATCGCCAAGTGGCTGATGCGGCAGCCGCGCATCATCCTGCTTAACGATCCCACGCGCGGCATCGACGTCGGCACCAAGCAGGAGATCTACCAGCTTCTGCGCAAGCTGGCCGACGAGGGCGCGGCCATCCTGTTCTATTCCACCGACTATGCCGAGCTGATCGGCTGCTGCGACCGCGTGCTGGTGCTCTATGACGGCGCCGTGCAGCGCGAGTTGGCCGGCGCCGGCATCACCGAGCACGCGCTGATCTCCAGCGCGCTCAATATCCGCGAGACGACGAGGATGGGTGCGGCATGAAGGACTGGCGCTACTGGCTGGCCGAACAGCGCGGCACCCTGCTGGCGCTCGCCATCTTCCTCGTCATGTTCACGCTTTACACCTCCAACCATCCCGCCGGCTTCACCGCCAACGTGGTGCAGACCGCCGCCAACAAGGGCGTGCTGCTGGCCTTCGTGGCCATGGCGCAGACGCTGGTGGTGATCACCGCCGGCATCGACCTGTCGGTGGGCATGGTGCTGCTGCTCACCAATTGCCTGGCCTCGTGGATCGTCGTGGGCTCGCCGTTCGAGACCGCGCTCGGCGTGGCGGGGGTGCTGCTGGCCGGGGCCGCCTGCGGCGCGCTCAACGGCGCCATCGTCATCTACGGGCGCCTGCAGCCGATCGTGGCCACCATCGCCACGGGCGCCATTTTCTACGGGCTGGCGCTGCTGCTGCGGCCGTTTCCGGGCGGGTCGGTCAACGAGGACCTCGCCGATGCGCTGACGGGCAGGCTGCTCGGCGTGGTGCCGGCGAGCCTGGTGGCGCTGCTCGCGGTGGTGCTGGTGGTGTGGGTGCCGTTCAGCCGCTCGGTGCTGGGGCGCGCGGCCTATGCGGCCGGCTCGTCGGAGGTCGCGGCCTACATGTCGGGCGTGCCGATCCGGCGCGGCAAGTTCGCCGCCTACGTGCTGGCAGGGGTGCTCGCGGCGATGGGCGGGCTTTTCCTCACCTTCTTCACCTATACCGGGGAGGCGGCGCTCGCCAGCGGCAACACCTATACGCTGTTTTCCATCGCGGCCGTGGTGCTGGGCGGCGTGTCGCTGTTCGGCGGGCGCGGCAGCGCCGTCGGCGCCATATTCGGGGCGCTCGCCTTCCGCACCATCGGCGACCTTCTGTTCGTCTTCGATCTCGATCCGCTGTGGCAGCCGCTGTTCCAGGGCGTGATCCTGCTGATCGCGGTGAGCCTCGGCGCCTTTGCGCTGTTCCGCGTGCGCAACCGGCTGGAGTGGTTCCTGTGAGCGACACGACCGTGGCCCGCCTCGCCGATCGCCTGCCGCAGTTCCTGCGCCGCGCCGATCCGGCGGTGGTGACGGCGTTTGCCTGCATCGTGGTGCTGCTGTTCCTCGGCAGCCTCTATTCGCGCAGCTTCTTGTCGCCGGAATATCTGCTCCAGCAACTGAAGGTCGCCTCCTTCCTCGGCGTCATCGCCACCGGCATGATGCTGGTGATCCTGCTCGGCCAGATCGACCTGTCGGTGCCGTGGACGGTGACGGCGGGAGCCATGATGGGCTGCGCGGCCGCCGCCTACGGGCCGCTCGGCGTCGTATTGGCCATTCCCTTCGGGGTGCTGTGCGGCATGCTGGTGGGTCTCGTCAACGGCGTGGGCGTGGCCTATCTGCGCATACCCTCCATGATCGTGACGCTGGCCACCAACGCCGTCGCGCAAGGGCTGATGGTGGTCTATACCGGCGGCTTCTCGCCCCAGGATTCGGCGACGGCCGCCATGCGCTACATCGCCACCGGCTCGACCCTGCCGGGCCTTCCCAACGCCGTCGTCATCTGGGCGCTGATCGGGGCGGCGATGATATTCGTGCTGACCCGCACGGCTTTCGGCCGCTCCGTCTACGGCATAGGCAACCGGGAGCGCGCCGCCTACCTGTCCGGCGTCGACACGCGCCGCGTGGTGCTGATCGCCTTCGTCGCCTCCGGCGGCCTGGCGGCATTCGGCGGCGTGCTGCTCGCCGGCTATGCCTCCAAGGCGGCGCAGTCGATGGGCGACGCCTATCTGCTGCCCTCCATCGCGGCGGTGGTGCTGGGCGGCACGTCCATCCTCGGCGGGCGCGGTTCCTATCTCGGCACCGTGGCCGGCGTCATCCTCATCACCCTGCTGCAATCCATCCTGTCGGTGATGCAGATCCAGGAAGCCGGCCGGCAGATCATCTATGGCGTCGTCATCGTCGCCATGCTGCTGCTCTACGGGCGCGCCCCGGCGAGCCGCTGAGAACCGGGCCGCCGGCACCACGGCGTGCTTGACGTAGGGGAAAGCCCATGCAACGAGCGTCCGCGTGGAAGTGCGGGCGGGCATGGCGTCGCCATGACGCATCGGACCTGAAGCCGGAGATGACGGTAGTGATGGACACGGCTCTCGACCGGGCGATGGGGGCGCTGATGGGGGGTGCCCTGGGCGACGCGCTCGGCATGCCGACGCAACTTTTGTCCGCCCGCGCCATCGCCGCCGCCTACGGCCATGTCGACCGTTTCCTGCCGCCGACCCCCGACCATCCGGTCTCGCGCGGCCTGGAGGCGGGCACCATCACGGACGACACCGAGCAGGCGCTGCTGCTGGGCCGGGTGCTGCTCGGCTCCGGCAAGATTTTCGACCACAGGCGCTGGGCCGACGCGCTCCTGGACTGGGAACGCGACGTCAGGGCGCGCGGCAGCTACGACCTGCTCGGCCCTTCGACCAAGCGCGCGCTGGACGCCATCAACAACGGCATCGCGCCGGAAGAGGCCGGCCGATACGGCGACACCAACGGCGCGGCCATGCGCATCGCGCCGGTGGGCGTCATAATGCCGCCGCAGCCGCTTGCGGCCCTCGTCGCCAAGGTCGCCGAGACCTGCCGCGCCACGCACAACACCTCGATCGCCATCGCTTCTGCTTCAGCGGTGGCCGCGGCGGTCAGCCGCGGCGTCGCCGGCGGCGACTGGCGGCAGGCCAGCCGTGACGCGCTGGCGGCCGCCACGCAGGGCGCGAAGCTCGGCCACTGGGTAGCAGGCGCCGACATCGCCGCACGCATCGAATGGGCGCAGGGGCTGGTGCGCGGCAGGGCCGAGGCCGAGGCCACCCGCCTGATCGTCGATCTGGTCGGCACCAGCGTGGCCAGCCAGGAAGCCGTGCCTGCCGCCTTCGCCGTGCTGGAAGTGGCCGACGGCGACCCCTGGCGGGCGGCCGTCATCAGCGCCAATCTCGGCGGCGACACCGACACGATCGGCGCCATCGCCGCCGGTATCGCCGGCGCCTGCGCCGGGCTGTCGCGCCTGCCGGCCGACCGGATCGCGGAACTGCGCGGCATCGATCCGCAGGCGGTGCGGGCGCTCGCCGCCGATCTGTTGGCGGCGCGGCGCGCGGCCGAAGCGGCGGCCAGCACGGAGAACGGGGCATGACGACGCCGCGGCTGCTCCACATCGGCAGCGCGGTGGTCGACCATGTCTATCGGCTGGACGCCTTGCCGGAAGCGGGTTCGGAAAAGGTCGCGGCAAGCTACGCGCAGGTGGTGGGCGGCGGCTTCAACATGATGGTCGCCGCGGCGCGCACCGGCATGGCGGTGGCCTTCGCCGGCCAGCACGGCACCGGGCCGAACGGCGATGCGCTGCGCGCCGCCCTCGCGGCCGAGAAGATCGCGACGCTGACGCCGCCCTCGCGAGAAATGGATACCGGCAATTGCGTGGTGATGATCACCGCGGATGCCGAACGCACCTTCGTTTCCTGGCCGGGCGCGGAGGGCCGCGTCACGCCGGCGATGCTGGCCGCTGTCGCGCCGTCGACCGGGGACTGGGCGTTCATTTCCGGCTACACGCTGAGCTATCCCGGCAGCCGCGAGGCGCTGGCCGGCTGGATCGCGGCGCTGCCGCGGCCGATGCCCTTCGTCTTCGACCCCGCGCCCGTCGTGGCCGACATTCCCGCCCCGATCCTGGAGCGCGTGCTGGCCCGCACGGACTGGCTGAGCTGCAACGCCGCCGAGGCCGCATTCCTGGCCGGGAAAGGCGATGCCGCGGCAATGGCGGCGCGGCTTCTCGCCCGCTGCCCGGCGGCACGGGGCGTCGTCGTGCGGCTCGGAGCGCAGGGCTGCTTCGTGCATCCCGCCGGCGCCGACGGACGCATGGTGGAAGGATTTTCCGTCGAGGCCGTCGACACCAACGGCGCCGGCGACACCCATATCGGCGCTTTCGTGAGCGCACTGGCGCACGGACAAGACCCCTTCGAGGCGGCGCGCTATGCCAATGCCGCGGCCGCCATCTCCGTCACTCGCCACGGCGGCGCGTCGGCGCCGGCCGATACGGAAATCCGGGATTTCATCGCCCGCAGCGGTGGCGCGGCGGATCGCCACCATGCGGCCGGTGGCTGACATCACGCCCGACAGGACGGGCGGACAAAGAGAGGAAGAAGAAATGCGCAAACCCACACTGAAAGCGCCCGCGTTGACAGCCCTCGCCGCGGCTGCCGCGCTCATAACCACCGCATTGACCTTCACCGCCCAGGCGGCCGAGGTGCATGTACTGAACTGGAAGGGCTACGGCGCCGACGAGCCTTGGGCGGTCGAGGCCTTCGAGAAGGCCACCGGGCACAAGGTGGTGAACGACTTCTTCAATTCCGAGCAGGAGATGCTGACCAAGCTGCGGACCAATCCCGGCCTCTACGACGTGGTCATGATCAACGCCGCCTTCAACGACCAGGCGATGGCGGAAAAGCTGATCCAGCCGATCGACGTTTCGAAGCTGTCCAACTATGCCGACATCAGCAAGGACAAGGCCGGCTCACCCATGCTGAACCATGACGGCAAGGTGTACGGCGTGCCGTGGACATGGGGCCTGACCGCGCTCGCCATCAACGACAAGGCCTTCGACACGCCGCCCGACAGCATCGAGGTGATGTGGGACCCGGCCCACAAGGGGCGCGTCGTCATCCGCGACGACGCCGTCGAGGCGATCCAGTTCGGGGCCATCGCCACCGGCCAGAACATCAACGACATCAAGGACATGGATGCGGTCAAGGACAAGCTCGCCTCGCTCATGCCGCAGATCCGCACCTTCTGGAGCTCCGAGAACGACTGGAACCAGCTTGTGGCGTCGAACCAGATCGACGTCGGCACCTACTGGAGCGGTTCGGCCGATCGCGCCAAGACCCACTTCAAGCTGCCGGTCTCCCTGGTCGTGCCCAAGGAAGGCGCCGTGGCGTGGCTCGATTCCTTCTCCATCCCCGTCGGCTCCAAGAATGTCGAGGGCGCGGAAGCCTTCATCAACTACATGATCGATCCGAGCTTCTACGTGGAATGGGACACCAAGGTCGGCGCGCCGGTCTCGGCCAACGACAAGGCGGTGGCCGCGCTGCCGGAGGATGCCTTCAACCGCAAGGTGATGGGCGATCCCGAGGTCGCCAAGCGCATCCAGTTCCAGGCGCCGATCACCGATGCCCAGCGCGAGCAGTATCTGCAACTCTGGCAGGAGCTGAAGGTCAACGTGAAGTAGGCCCCGGGCGCCGGAGGGGACGGCCGATGGCCGGCGGCACGACCGGGCGGAGAGACGGGCTGGCGGCGGCGCTGCCGCTGCTGGCTCCAGCCTATCTGTGGCTGGCGGTGGCGGTTTTCCTGCCGCTGTCGGCCATGGCCTTCTTCTCCTTCATGACCGACCTGCCGATGGCCGGCAGGGACTGGTCGCCGACCTTGCGCAACTATGCGGCCTTCTTTTCGCAAGGCCTCTACGCGAAGCTGCTGCTGGCGTCGTTGCGGCTCGGCCTGGAAGTGACGCTGTGGTGCGTCCTCATCGGCTATCCCGCCGCCTATGTGCTGGCCAAGGTGCTGAAGGGGCGCAGCCGCGAGGCGATCTTCCTGCTCGTCATCCTGCCCTTCTGGTCGAACGGGCTGGTGCGCATCTTCTCCTGGGCCATGGTGCTGCGCGAGGGCGGCATCCTCGACACCGCGCTCAACGCCGTGCTGCCGTTCAAGGTCAATATCGACCTGATGTATTCCTATCCGGCCGTCATCATCGGGCTGGTGCACTCCTACGTGCCCTATATGGTGCTGACCTGCTATCTGACGCTGCAGGCCATCGACGGCTCCCTGATCGAGGCGGCTCGCTCGCTCGGCGCCTCGCGGCGGCAGACGCTGTGGCGGGTGATCCTGCCGCTTTCCATGCCCGGCCTGATCGCGGGTGCGGCGCTGATCTTCATCCCCGTGGTCGGCTCCTTCATGGAGCCGCGCATCCTGGGCGGGCGCACCGGAACCTTCTACGGCACGGTCATCGAGGACCAGTTCGTGGCGGTGTTCAACTGGCCGCTGGGCGCGGCGCTTTCCTTCATCCTGCTCGCCGTCGTGCTCCTCATCCTGGCGGCGGCGGCGCCGGTGCTGAAGAGGGTTGCGTGATGGCGGCCACCACCCGCATCCTGGAATGGCTGGGACGTCTCTATGTGGGGCTGCTTCTGGCCTTCCTGTATCTTCCGATCATCATCATGGCGCTGATGTCGTTCAACGCCTCGCCCTTCTACCAGTTGCCGATGGAATGGACGACCGACTGGTATGTCGCGCTGTCGCGCAACGGCCAGCTCATCGCCGCGACGTGGAACTCGCTCAGCATCGCTGTCGCCACCACGCTGATCTCGACCGTTCTCGGCACCATGGCCTCGCTGGCGCTGTTCCGCCACGACTTCCGCGGCAAGCGGCTGCTGGAGGCGCTGCTGTTTCCGCCGATCGCCATTCCGTGGCTGATCACCGGCACGGCGATGCTGATCTTCTTCTTCGCGGTCGGCATCGGGCGCGGCCTGCATGCCATCCTGCTCGGCCATGTGGCGCTGGCGCTGCCCTATGTCGTGGTGGTGGTTTCGGCCAGGCTGCGGACCTTCGCCCCGGAACTGGAGGAGGCCGCCCGCTCGCTCGGCGCCAACCAGTGGCAGGTGACGATGCGCGTGACGCTGCCCTGGATCATGCCGGGCGTGATCGCCGGCGCGCTGTTTGCCTTTGCCGTGTCGTTCGACCAGTTCGTCGTCTCCTACTTCCTGTCGACGCCCGGCCGCGACACGCTGCCCGTGGAGATCTACGCGGCGATCCGAAAGGGCTTCACGCCCGAGATCAACGCCGTCTCCACCATCATCATCGCGGTGTCGATGGCGCTGATGCTGTTGACCGCGCGCTTCTTCAAATTCGGCGGAGAACGATAATGGCCGAGGTCAGGGTCACCAACGTCTCGCGCAGCTTCGGCGCCACCAGGGCGCTGGACGACGTTTCGATCGATTTCCCCGACGGCGGCTTCTATGCGCTGCTGGGCCCTTCGGGCAGCGGCAAGACGACGCTGCTGCGCACCATCGCCGGCTTCGACTTCCCCGATTCCGGCCGCATCGAAATCGGCGGCGAAAGCGTGGAGCGCGTGCCGGTGGAGAAGCGCCGCATCGGCATGGTGTTCCAGAACTACGCGCTGTTTCCCAACATGAGCGTGGCCGACAACATCGCCTTCGGCCTGTCCGTGCGCGGCGAGCCGAAGGCCGAGATCGATGCCGAAGTGAAGCGGGTGCTCGATCTCGTGCATCTCGGCGGGCTGGGACCGCGCCGCCCGCACCAGCTTTCCGGCGGCCAGCGCCAGCGCGTCGCGCTGGCGCGCGCCATCGTGACCCGGCCGCGCGTGCTGCTGCTCGACGAGCCGCTTTCGGCGCTGGACAAGGCGTTGCGCGTCGACATGCAGGTGGAGCTGAAGCGCATCCAGCGCGAGGTCGGCATCACCACCGTCTTCGTCACGCACGATCAGGAAGAGGCGCTGACTATGGCCGACCGCATCGGCATTCTGCGCGACGGGCGGCTGGAGCAGGAGGGCACGCCGGAAGAAATCTACGACCGGCCGAGGAGCGAATTCGCCGCCACCTTCCTGGGCGACGCCAACATCCTGCGCGGCGAGGCCACGGCCAGGGGCATCCGGCTTGCCGACGGCACCGAGATTTCCGCCGGCGGCGGACCGCGCATGCCGGCCGGCGGCAAGGCAAGCTGCGCGGTGCGGCCCGAGCGCATCGACATCGCTGCGCCCGGCGCCCCGTCCGACGCAGCCGCCAACACATTGAAGGGGCGGATCTCGAAGCGCATATTCGCCGGCAATTCCAGCACCTATTTCGTCGACCGCGACGGCGCGACGATCAAGGTCAACGTGCAGAACAGAAGCTCCGAGCACCTGCGCGAGGGCGACGAGGTGGTGCTGAGCTGGTCGCCGCGCAGCACCGTGCCGGTCGAGCCGGAGTGACCTGCCCGCGCCGCCGGGTCAGCGGCTCATCGTCGTCAGGGCCGCGCCGACGCCGATGAAGACGCCGCCGGTTATCTTGTTGAACCAGCGGCCATGCCTGGAAAGCCACGGGGCGATCTTCTGCGCCGTGCGTGCCAGCAGCAGTTCGTAGACCACCTCGACCAGCACGAAGGTGCCGCCGAATATGGCGAGCTGGACGAGGTAGGACAGGCCGGGAACCATGAATTGCGGCAGGAACGCCGCGAAGAAGATGAGCCCCTTGGGGTTGGTGGCGGCAACCAGGAACCCCTGGCTGAAGAGCTGGGACGGGCTGGCCTTGGCGTTCGCTGCCTCAAGATCGCCGGCGGAAATCTGCGGCGACGGCATCCGCGAGATCCGGATGCCCAGATAGATGAGATAGGCGGCACCCACCCATTTCATGACCGTGAAGGCCTGTTCCGAGGCAGCCAGCAGCGCCCCCAGCCCGGCAAGCGAGGCGGCGATCAGCACGAAGAAGCCCAACGCGCCGCCCAGCACGGTGAAGATGGTCGGGCGGAAGCCGAAGCAGGCGCCATGCGTCAGCGACAGCAGCCCGTTCGGGCCGGGCGTCAGCGACAGTCCGATGGCGGCAATGAGATAGATCGACCAGGCGTGCAAAGTCATGGCGCACACATATCACAGCCGCCGGCCCGCCGGTCAACGGCCTGTGCGGGCCAACTCAGACCGAAAGCCTGTAAAAGCGTATGGCGTTGCCGCCATAGACGCCGGCCTGCCGGGCGCCCGACAGCAGCGGGTCCAGAACGGTGCGCAGCGCGTTGAATGCCTCGGCATAGGAGCCGGCCAGCAGGCAGACCGGCCAGTCGCTGCCGAACATCAGCCTTTCGGGGCCGAATGCCTGCAGCACGTGCTCGACATAGGGCCGGAGGTCGCCGGGCCTCCAGGCATCGTGGCGCGCCTCGGTGATCATGCCCGAAAGCTTGCAATGGACGCCGGGAAAGGCTGCGACACGCGCAATGTCCTGCGCCCATGGCTCGAACGCGCCCGAGGCGATGTCCGGCTTGGAGATGTGATCTATCGTCGCGCGCAGCGTCGGCACCGCCTCCAGCGCCTCGGCGACATTGCCGAGATGGCGCGGAAACGTGAGGAAGTCGAAGGCCACGCCGCGCTCGGCGACCGCGCGCAGGGCAGTGATCACCCCGGGGCGCAGGATATAGGCGTCGTCGTCCAGGTCCTGCAGCATGGGCCGCAGGCCGACGAATTTGGGATGTTTCATCCAGCCGTCGAGCTTCGCCTCGAAGGCCGGGTCTTCCAGGTCCAGCCATCCGACGACGCCGGCGACGAAGTCGGTCCGGCCGGCGAGGTCGAGCAGGAAAGCGGTTTCCGCCTCCGTCGGCGCCGCCTGCACGAGGACCGTGCGGTCGACCCCGGCCTTGCGCAGCAAGGGGGCGAGGTCGGCCGGCAGGTAGTCCCGATAGAGCGGCTCGCCCAGTTCGGGCGACAGCCAGCCATAGTCGCCGCGATCCACCCGCCAGAAATGGTGATGCGCATCGACGACGAGGCTGGTCATGGCCGGGCCGGCTCCTATTGGTCCGCCTTGACGTTCTGTCTCTGGGTTCCGAGCCCTTCGATGCCGAGTTCGACGACGTCGCCGGCCTTGAGGTAGCGCGGCGGCTTCATGCCCATGCCGACGCCGGGCGGCGTGCCGGTGGAGATGATGTCGCCCGGCTGCAGGCTCATGAACTGCGACAGATAGGACACGAGATGACGCACGCCGTAGACCATGGTCTTCGTCGAGCCGTTCTGCATGGTCTCGCCGTTGACCTTCAGCCACATCGGCAGCGCTTGCGGGTCGGCGACCTCGTCCTTCGTCACCAGCCACGGCCCGATCGGGCCGAAGGTGTCGCAGCTCTTGCCCTTGGTCCACTGGCCCTGCCGCTCGATCTGGAAGGCGCGCTCCGACACGTCGTGCGCCACGCAGTAGCCGGCCACATAGTCCAGCGCGTCGGCCTCCGACACGTATTTGGCCGTCTTTCCGATGACGATGCCCAGTTCCACCTCCCAGTCGGTCTTTTCGGACCCGCGCGGGATCAGCACGTCGTCGTCCGGGCCAACGATGGCCGAGGACGCCTTCATGAAGACGACCGGCTCGGAGGGCACGGCCATGCCGGATTCGGCCGCATGGTCGGCATAGTTGAGGCCGATGCAGATGAACTTGCCCACGCCCGCCACGCAGGGGCCGATGCGCGGAGTGCCCGACACCGCCGGCAGCGACTTCGGGTCGATTTGCGACAGCTCGGCAAGCCGTGCCGGATCCAGCGCCGCGCTGCCGATGTCGGCGACATGGCCCGACAGGTCGCGAACCACCCCGTCCGCATCCAGCAGGCCGGGCTTTTCGGCGCCGTGCGGGCCATAACGCAACAGTTTCATGAATTGTCCTCCGATCGGTCAGTAGGTGGCGCGGCCGCCCGAGAGGTCGAATACGGCCGCTGTTGTGAACGAGTTTTCCCTGGAGACCAGCCAAGCCACCATGCCGGCGGCCTCCTCGACCTCCAGGAAGCGGGCGCGCGGAATTTTCGACAGCATGTAGTCGATGTGCTCCCGGCTCATCTGCTCGAAGATCGGCGTGCGCGCTGCCGCCGGGGTGATGCAGTTGACGGCGATGTCGTGGCCGGCCAGTTCCTTGCCGAGCGACTTGGTCAGGCCGATCACCGCCGCCTTCGAGGCCGAATAGGCCGAGGCGTTGGGGTTGCCCTCCTTGCCGGCGATCGAGGCGACATTGACGATGCGGCCGTAATTGCGCGCCTTCATCGACGGCACCACGGCGCGGTTGACGTGGAAGGTGCCGTGAAGGTTGATGTCGATCACCCGCTTCCAGTCCTCCGGCGGATAGGCCTCCAGCGTGTGGTTGGGTCCGGCGATGCCGGCCGAGTTCACCAGGATGGAGACCGGCCCCAAGGCGGCCTCGGTCCTGGCGTGGGCATCCACGACCGCATCCGCATCGGTGATGTCGACGACGGCCGTCTCGACCGCGCCGCCCAGTTCCTGCCTCGCCGCCTCCAGCCGCTCGCCGTTCACGTCCCACAGGCTCAGCCTGGCCCCGGAAGCCAGAATGCGCCGGGCAAAGGCCAGGCCCAGCCCCTGCGCGCCGCCCGTCACCACCGCCACCTGGCCTTCAAGTTCGATCCGGTTCATCCTAAGCCTTTCCTGGCGAATCGAACGGGCAGGCCGCCGCCTTCTGCAGGCCGAACGAACGCACGCCGCCATCGCTCAGGATTGCTCTCGCATATTACATTAGTATAATGCAAGCGTGGATTGGCGCCGGCGCAGAACCGGTCCGGATGCGCTGCGCTTGCGCCTCGCCCGCCGCAATGCGTGCGCGTGGCCATCGATGCGCACCATGAGACGCTATGGCAAGGGCACAGACAGAACCGCGACAAGAGGCAGGGCCGGGGAACAGGGCATGGCGTCGAGATCTTCAGCGATATCGAGCGACGACCGTCTGGCCGAATTCCTGCTCGGCGTGTCTCTCAACCGCTCCATCCCGTTGCGTGACCAGGTCTATGCGCTGGTGCGCAAGGCGATCGTCACGGGCAAACTGGCGCCTGGGGCGCCGGTCAGCGAGATCGACATCGCGGCAAGCCTGGGAATTTCGCGCACGCCCGTGCGGGAGGCCGTCAAGAAAGCCAGCGACGAGGGCCTGATCGAGGTGTTCGCCCAGACGGGGACATTCGTCGCGGACATCAGCCGCAAGCAGGTGGAGGAAGCCTATATCATCCGCATCGCGCTCGAGCTGGAGAGCATCCGGCGGGCCGCCGCGGTCATCCGGACACGCCATCTGCAGGACCTGGAGGACATTATCGGCGCCCACGAAACGGCGCTCAAGCGCTCCCGCTTCGACGAGGCGATCGCGCGCGACGACGATTTCCACCGCTACATCGCCGAAGTGAACGGCCTGTCCATGCTGTGGAAGGCCGTCGACATCTCCAAGGCGCAGATGGACCGCTGCCGGCTGCTGCTGCTGCCGTCGCCCGGCGCCGGGCAGGAGACGATCGCCCAGCACCGCGCGATCCTGGAGACGCTCCGCCGGCGCGACCCCGACGCTGCCATGGCGGCGTTGCGGACCCATCTGGAAACCTCGCTGAGCAACACCATGTCCTACCTCGACGCCGCGCCCCGCCCGGCCTCGTCCTGAGACCTTTCGAGAGCCGGGCCCAGCCGCGATCGAAGGCAAAATGCGGTTTCTGGAAAAGCCGATGCCCGAACAGCCAATGCACCAGCCTGCGGGAGTTCTTGCATGAAAATCTCCGAACCGCGCCGCCTCACGCGTTCCGGCCTCGAGGCGACCGCGCTCGGCCTCGGCGCCGCCTCCTTCGGCGGGCTCTACCAGCCTTCGCCGGCAGACGAGGCCCTGGCCGCCATGGCACGGGCCTGGGAAGCCGGCATCCGCTATTTCGACGTGGCCCCCATGTACGGCCTCGGGCGCGCCGAACATCTTCTGGGTCATTTCCTGCGGGAGCGCCTGCCCGAGAACGCCCGGCCCGTCGTCAGCACCAAGGTCGGCCGGCTGATGGCAAGGCCCCGCCCGGGGCGCGACCTGCCGCCGGTGGCGCCGAAGAACCCGCTCGACCCCGGCTGGCACAACGGCCTGAATTTCCGCGAGGTGTTCGACTATTCCCACGACGGCATCATGCGCAGCTTCGACGACAGCCAGCAGCGCATGGGGCTCGCCGAAATCGACCTGCTCTATGTTCACGACATCGGCCGCCTGACGCATGCCGACCGGCATGAGCACCATTGGCGCGCACTGACCTGCGGCGGCTTCAAGGCGCTCGCCGACTTGCGAGCGGCGGGGCTGATCAAGGGCTTCGGGCTGGGGGTCAACGAGGCGGACGTCATCGAGGCGGCGATGGGCGAGGCCGATCTCGACTGCTGCCTGCTGGCGGGGCGCTACACGCTGCTCGAACGCTCCGCGGAAACGCTGCTCGACAAGGCGTACGCGCAAGGTGTCGCGATCGTGGCCGGCGGGGTTTTCAACTCCGGCATCCTCGCCGCCGGCGATGCCGGCCCGCGCAAATACAACTATATGGACGCCCCGCCCGACATTGCGCGGAAAGTGGACCGGCTCTCCGAAATCTGCGCAAGCCACGGCGTGCCGCTGGGCGCGGCGGCCGTGCAGTTTCCGCTCCGCCATCCGGCCGTGTCCTGCGTGCTGGTCGGCGCCAGGAGCCCGGAGCAGATAGGCGCGAACGTGCGATGGTTCGAGCAGGAGGTTCCGGCAACCCTGTGGAACGCCATCGATGCGCTGGACTGACGCCCGCTTCCGACACGCGCCATGGTGATCCGGAAACGCGGTCGATGACGGACCGGCTCACATCGCGCCCCGGATGCCGGTTTTCGATCCGCGCCCCTGCGTGGGGGGCGACGACGCGATCGCGCAGGCAGTCGGCTTCACGCCGGCGTTTCGATCCGCGCCCCCGCGTGGGGGTGACTTCGGGGTGATGTCCCGCAACGCCCCGCCCAACAGGTTTCGATCCGCGCCCCCGCGTGAAGGGGCGACAGCCGCGGTCAAGTTCCGGCTGCGCGTTGGCAATGTTTCGATCCGCGCCCCCGCGTGGGGGGCGACTGGCCCGCTTGGCCAGCCCGGCCGAGGCCCGCAAGGTTTCGATCCGCGCCCCCGCGTGGGGGCGACCCGGACTACGTCGAGTTCTGCTTTGCCGATGACGTTTCGATCCGCGCCCCCGCGTGAAGGGGCGACCTCCGGCGTCAGGCCGGCGGCCACGCGCTCCTCGTGTTTCGATCCGCGCCCCCGCGTGAAGGGGCGACCCGTTCGTTGCGCCCATCGTGCAAGCCAAGCCGCAGTTTCGATCCGCGCCCCCGCGTGAAGGGGCGACTCGGATAGGCTGGCTGTGCCATCAGCCCACCCGCTGTTTCGATCCGCGCCCCCGCGTGAAGGGGCGACCCCGCAACTATCAGGTGATGAGCGCCAACGAACTGTTTCGATCCGCGCCCCCGCGTGAGGGGCGACCCGCCGTCGAGGTATGCCTCCATGTCCGAGAGGGCGTTTCGATCCGCGCCCCCGCGTGAGGGGCGACTCGCCCTCTTCGAACTTCCTATTGCCGCTCCCATCCCGTTTCGATCCGCGCCCCCGCGTGAAGGGCGACCCCGCGCCGGCAGATCACCCGGAAATCCATAATAGTTTCGATCCGCGCCCCCGCGTGAGGGGCGACGTGTTCTGCCAGGCGTTGAACATCAGCGACTGGAAGTTTCGATCCGCGCCCCCGCGTGAGGGGCGACCCGCATGCCTGCGCACGGTGCGCGTGGCCCGCAAGGTTTCGATCCGCGCCCCCGCGTGAGGGGCGACATCATGGGCAGCATACACAAGCAGCGATATCGACAGTTTCGATCCGCGCCCCCGCGTGAGGGGCGACGATTGTGTTGCTGCAACGTATGGCCAGAAAGCAGGGTTTCGATCCGCGCCCCCGCGTGAGGGGCGACGCTTGCCCGACGGCTATGGATCAGTTCGTCAGGGCGTTTCGATCCGCGCCCCCGCGTGAGGGGCGACAAAGGCCGAGGAGCTGTTCGGCGCCCTGATCAAGTTTCGATCCGCGCCCCCGCGTGAGGGGCGACACGTCACGGTCTATCGCGTGGCCGAAAGTACCAAAGTTTCGATCCGCGCCCCCGCGTGAGGGGCGACCTTCGCTGCCCGGCAGGTGGTCAACGTCAACTGGGTTTCGATCCGCGCCCCCGCGTGAGGGGCGACGCCGCCACCCGGCAGCATGTCGAGTCCGGTCGCGAGTTTCGATCCGCGCCCCCGCGTGAGGGGCGACCGTTGCGCGCGCTCGCAATCAATGGGATTACCGGGTTTCGATCCGCGCCCCCGCGTGAGGGGCGACTTGGCGACATCGTCCATGCTGCGGCGTACGACGCGTTTCGATCCGCGCCCCCGCGTGAGGGGCGACAAGCGATCCACTGGACCCGCGATTCATTGAAATCGTTTCGATCCGCGCCCCCGCGTGGGGGGCGACACACTATCGTGCATCTCTGCAACGAGGAGATACCTGTTTCGATCCGCGCCCCCGCGTGGGGGGCGACCAGCGCGACAAGCAGGGCGCAGGTGATGCGCGGGTGTTTCGATCCGCGCCCCCGCGTGGGGGGCGACCATTGAATGGCAGTGGCAGCAGTCAAAGCCTGATGTTTCGATCCGCGCCCCCGCGTGGGGGGCGACCGAAAGGCGGTGTATGATGCCGCGTCCTGTAAAGGTTTCGATCCGCGCCCCCGCGTGGGGGGCGACCCGGGCAAGGATAAGAAGGAAGACTATTCAGCGAAGTTTCGATCCGCGCCCCCGCGTGGGGGGCGACGTGAACCGCTCGTAGGTCAGCACGTCCTTGACGACGTTTCGATCCGCGCCCCCGCGTGGGGGGCGACGTCACGGTGGCCCCGGCAACCCGCAGCTTGGATCAGTTTCGATCCGCGCCCCCGCGTGGGGGGCGACAAATCTTCGTAAACGAAATCCCGCCATCAGGGTTGTTTCGATCCGCGCCCCCGCGTGGGGGGCGACGATGGCCGTTGCCGCAGGAGTGAGCGGCTTGGTGTTTCGATCCGCGCCCCCGCGTGGGGGGCGACACGTCTCGGCGCCCACGTCTGCGGCCTTGCGGCAGTTTCGATCCGCGCCCCCGCGTGGGGGGCGACGGTCGCGCATCTTGAACGCCACCCCGATGTTCGTGTTTCGATCCGCGCCCCCGCGTGGGGGGCGACCCCCGCCTGCCTTGGTGTTGCTGGCGACCGAGCGGTTTCGATCCGCGCCCCCGCGTGGGGGGCGACGAGAATGGAAAGCCCCTGACCAAAGAATCGTTTGGGTTTCGATCCGCGCCCCCGCGTGGGGGGCGACGACGTTTACCCGCGTCGTCATCCCGGATGGGCCGGTTTCGATCCGCGCCCCCGCGTGGGGGGCGACGGTCGTCGCATCCCAGCCCGCGCCGATGGTCGGGTTTCGATCCGCGCCCCCGCGTGGGGGGCGACTCGCCGCAAGTACCGTTCATATAACGGGTGGAAAGTTTCGATCCGCGCCCCCGCGTGGGGGGCGACCATCCAGCGGCATGTCCGATCTTCTGTGTTGGGCGTTTCGATCCGCGCCCCCGCGTGGGGGGCGACCAGGCATCGCCGAGAAGCTTGGTTGCCGCAGACTTGTTTCGATCCGCGCCCCCGCGTGGGGGGCGACTTCCATCCAGGCTCTCTCGCCGTCTGTCAGATCCGGGTTTCGATCCGCGCCCCCGCGTGGGGGGCGACCGCATGGCCGGGCGCAATCTCTATGCTAAGGCGTTTCGATCCGCGCCCCCGCGTGGGGGGCGACGAGGTTTTTGACGTCCTGCTCGGACTTGCAGGGATGTTTCGATCCGCGCCCCCGCGTGGGGGGCGACATAGTCCCCGATGGCGTCGATCTCCTGATCGGAGTTTCGATCCGCGCCCCCGCGTGGGGGGCGACCCGCTGCCAGTTCCGCCCTCTCCTTGAGTATCGAGGTTTCGATCCGCGCCCCCGCGTGGGGGGCGACCCATTCGCGCCTGATAGGTGGCCGCATCGCGATGGTTTCGATCCGCGCCCCCGCGTGGGGGGCGACCACCTTAATACGCGGTCCTTGAGTGAACCGGCCGCCGTTTCGATCCGCGCCCCCGCGTGGGGGGCGACCCGGCAAGCTTTGCCCCAGCCTCACCCGCCATGAGTTTCGATCCGCGCCCCCGCGTGGGGGGCGACGCGCAGCGAGTTCGCGCAGTTGGTCTATCAGCGCCGTTTCGATCCGCGCCCCCGCGTGGGGGGCGACCTTTTCTGTCGCCGTCGCATTTGGATGAGTGAGCGTTTCGATCCGCGCCCCCGCGTGGGGGGCGACCAGACACGGCCTTCACCTTCGACCCCTCGAGCAAGTTTCGATCCGCGCCCCCGCGTGGGGGGCGACCCGCGTCCCTGATCTGGATACCTGGATAGCGCTCAAGTTTCGATCCGCGCCCCCGCGTGGGGGGCGACAACTTCTGTCCTTGGAACAAGTCAAGAATAGCGCGTTTCGATCCGCGCCCCCGCGTGGGGGGCGACGACCGGCACCGCCCCGTGCTTGAGCGAATAGCCGTGTTTCGATCCGCGCCCCCGCGTGGGGGGCGACGGCCCTCGTCATTCCCGCTCTCCGGTGAGGGGCTGGTTTCGATCCGCGCCCCCGCGTGGGGGGCGACTGCTGTTCGGCGGCGATTTCCTCGCGCTTCAGGATGTTTCGATCCGCGCCCCCGCGTGGGGGGCGACTTGATGAAGTTGGCCGACGTGACGAAGGCTTTATAGTTTCGATCCGCGCCCCCGCGTGGGGGGCGACAAGCTGACAGAGGCGCAGGCTAAGATATTCCAAGTTTCGATCCGCGCCCCCGCGTGGGGGGCGACCGGCGGTTCATTCGGGTTGTGGTCTATTTGCATTGTGTTTCGATCCGCGCCCCCGCGTGGGGGGCGACGCAAACTCATGGCCGGGCTCGCAACCCGCCAGCAGTTTCGATCCGCGCCCCCGCGTGGGGGGCGACGTTCACCTAGGCATCACCCTGCATCGCATCCGCGCGTTTCGATCCGCGCCCCCGCGTGGGGGGCGACTGGCTCGCGTCTGCCACTATCGACGTTCCGTCGCAGTTTCGATCCGCGCCCCCGCGTGGGGGGCGACCACCGAGCGCGTCCGCCGGCTCGAATGCCTGCGTGTTTCGATCCGCGCCCCCGCGTGGGGGGCGACGATCCAGACGGCCGGCGATTTCCAGTTCACCATGTTTCGATCCGCGCCCCCGCGTGGGGGGCGACGCAGGCTATGGCCAAGTTGGAGAGGCACGAAGCGGGTTTCGATCCGCGCCCCCGCGTGGGGGGCGACACCCTGCGGATTAGTCTGATCGATGATCACGCGCGTTTCGATCCGCGCCCCCGCGTGGGGGGCGACTCGCGCCCTTGATCGACTCAACACCAACGATCCAGTTTCGATCCGCGCCCCCGCGTGGGGGGCGACGAGATTGGCTGGTGGCTTGGCGTCGATCCAACTGTTTCGATCCGCGCCCCCGCGTGGGGGGCGACCATCGGCGGCGAGTTTCACCTCGCTCTTGTCGATGTTTCGATCCGCGCCCCCGCGTGGGGGGCGACTGACTACTGGCTGTGCAGACACTTCTACGGGCACGTTTCGATCCGCGCCCCCGCGTGGGGGGCGACCATTGGCGGCGTGATGCCGTTGCCGGTCAGCATCGGGTTTCGATCCGCGCCCCCGCGTGGGGGGCGACGACAGAGCGCGGCGGCGCTCCAGATGGGAGCCTGTTTCGATCCGCGCCCCCGCGTGGGGGGCGACGATTCTCTGCTATCCTCTGATGAGGACGCAGTAGTTTCGATCCGCGCCCCCGCGTGGGGGGCGACCAAACCGCCTCGGCCTGGTCGTCGTTCTTCACCGGTTTCGATCCGCGCCCCCGCGTGGGGGGCGACCTCAGGCGCAGGCCGCGCAGGCGCGTCTGGCGCTGTTTCGATCCGCGCCCCCGCGTGGGGGGCGACACGGCGTTGTACGGATTGCCGTTGAGTTGCTGCAGGTTTCGATCCGCGCCCCCGCGTGGGGGGCGACACGGCCGAGCGCCATTCCAGCGCGGCGAAGGTGCGGTTTCGATCCGCGCCCCCGCGTGGGGGGCGACCAGTTTTCCGGCTCTAGGTAAGCGCCGCTGCGGAGGTTTCGATCCGCGCCCCCGCGTGGGGGGCGACGTTAACTTGCCGTTCTTCTTGCTGATCAGCAGGAAGTTTCGATCCGCGCCCCCGCGTGGGGGGCGACGCTGGCTCCGGGATCGAACCGGGCCACCGCGAAGTTTCGATCCGCGCCCCCGCGTGGGGGGCGACCGCGCCGTCTCGAACGCAGCATCGAGGCTCCGGTTGTTTCGATCCGCGCCCCCGCGTGGGGGGCGACGCTGCGCCTCTAGCGATATTCGCTTCGGAGTGAGGGTTTCGATCCGCGCCCCCGCGTGGGGGGCGACAGCTTGGCCGTTCCTTCGTCGGCATCGAGATCGATGTTTCGATCCGCGCCCCCGCGTGGGGGGCGACGTATGCCGTTGATCGGCTCGCCGGCCCATGGCTGGTTTCGATCCGCGCCCCCGCGTGGGGGGCGACGCCTCGCCGTCGACGAAGGCCGGCACCGACACCATGTTTCGATCCGCGCCCCCGCGTGGGGGGCGACGATGTATTCCGCGCGGCCGGTGACAACGCCGGAGTTTCGATCCGCGCCCCCGCGTGGGGGGCGACCCGAACTTGTCGAATGCCTGCGTCGCCCGCGTATAGTTTCGATCCGCGCCCCCGCGTGGGGGGCGACGCCCGGCCAGGCGCCACGCAGCCTCGACATAGAGTTTCGATCCGCGCCCCCGCGTGGGGGGCGACTCTGCCGGCGATTCGTGCCGGCAGGATAGCTGAGGTTTCGATCCGCGCCCCCGCGTGGGGGGCGACGCTGGTAGTAGGATTGCCCCGTATCCATGCGTTCGGTTTCGATCCGCGCCCCCGCGTGGGGGGCGACACGATCTTGGGATTGCCGCTGGGTGCATCGAACCGGTTTCGATCCGCGCCCCCGCGTGGGGGGCGACAGGCGTTTTCGTACCGGCTCATGGCGGTCGCCCGCTGTTTCGATCCGCGCCCCCGCGTGGGGGGCGACCGTATGCCGTTGATCGGCTCGCCGGCCCATGGCTGGTTTCGATCCGCGCCCCCGCGTGGGGGGCGACCGATCGCGCAGGCGGATCGTTACCTTGCGCCAGGAGTTTCGATCCGCGCCCCCGCGTGGGGGGCGACACCATCTCAACCTGGCGCTCGACAACCTGCGCAAGTTTCGATCCGCGCCCCCGCGTGGGGGGCGACAAGCCAGTCGATCGCGGATCTGCTCGGTCTTCAGGTTTCGATCCGCGCCCCCGCGTGGGGGGCGACTCGCGGACATCGCGGAAATAGTCGAGCTTTGCCTTGTTTCGATCCGCGCCCCCGCGTGGGGGGCGACTCTCCGACTTCGCAGCCGCATTCCAGGCAGCAAGTTTCGATCCGCGCCCCCGCGTGGGGGGCGACATCGCGGCGTCCTTCAGTTCGGTCAACGTGTCGTAGTTTCGATCCGCGCCCCCGCGTGGGGGGCGACGCGACCGGTCTAGGCCCCGATCTGATCATTGCTAAGTTTCGATCCGCGCCCCCGCGTGGGGGGCGACATTTGGGTTTCACCTTAATCCGCGGTCCTTGAGTGTTTCGATCCGCGCCCCCGCGTGGGGGGCGACGTTCTTGATCCGCAGGCGCTCGTCTTCGTCGACGAGGTTTCGATCCGCGCCCCCGCGTGGGGGGCGACCACGTTTCGTCCGCAAGGGGCTTTCGGAGGCCGAGTTTCGATCCGCGCCCCCGCGTGGGGGGCGACATTGCCGCTGGGTGCATCGAACCGGAACAGGCGGTTTCGATCCGCGCCCCCGCGTGGGGGGCGACCGTCTATCCTTTAACCCGCTGATGGCGCTCGTCAAACAAGCTCGCAGGCGCGCATCGGCAGGATGTGCGTGGCCGTCCTGCGCTGCCGCGCCTGCCAGCAGCGGAATTCTTTCACGATTTCAAAGAACTGGCCGCAGCGCGAACCTGCCGGGCGCCGCCCGCACGCTTGGGGTTCGCGCCAGGCCGGCCGGGCGCCGCCCATACGGCGCTGCGGGCGCTCACACGATCAGCGTGCCGCCCAGATCCGCCGCCGGCTTTGCGCCCACATGCTCGACCTTCCGCTGCCAGTTGGCACCGAGATAGTAATAGCGCAGGCTGTCGGTGGCGGGATCAATGGCGGATTCCAGACGCGCCTTCAGCCGCGTCCATTGCGCCGGATCGACCTCGATCTCGAACACCGAATATTGCACGCGCTGGCCGAAGTCGCGACAGGCCTTCGCCACCGCCCGCAACCGGGCAGCTCCCTTGTCGCTGGACGTGGCGACATCATAGGTGACGAGCACAAGCATGGCGGCAGCCGCTTTGTTGATGCGTGATCCCGTGCGAAAGACCGCAACTTTCCGGTGTCATGCCTTATTTCCAGAACCAGGGCGGATAGGCGTCGAGATCGCCGCGCAGATGACGCGCCAGCAATTGCGCCTGCAGGTAAGGCACCAGGCCGAGCGGCGCCTTCTCCTCCAGAAACGGATGCTGGCGCTCTTCGCGCTTGCGCTCCTGCCAGGCGGCAAGCACCGTCCTGCGCGCCTCTTCTCCCAGCAGCACCGCGCCGCTTTCCTGCGTTTCGAAGTCGCGGGCGCGGAGCTGGCGCCGGTTGATCAGCGACAGTGCCAGCCTGTCCGCCAGCACCGGCCGCAATTCCTCCATCAGGTCGAGCGCCAGGCTCGGCCGGCCCGGCCGGTCGCGGTGGAGGAAGCCGACCGAGGGGTCGAGCCCCACGCTTTCGCAGGCGCTGCGGCAGTCATGCGCCAGCAGCGTGTAGAGAAAGGACAGCAGCGCGTTGACGGGATCGAGCGGCGGCCGGCGCGAGCGCGCCGTCCAGCGCATGGCCGCGTCCGGCGCGCGGATGAGGTGGTCGAACACGGAGAAATAGAGGTTGGCCGCCTCCCCCTCCGAGCCGCGCAGCCGGTCCACCTCCTCGTCGGCCAGTTCCGCGCGCCGCATGATATGGGCCAGCCGCTCCACGGCAGCCGCGATCGCCGCACGATCATCGGCCGACATGTCCTGGCCATAGTCGCGCAGCGCCCGCATCAGAACGGAGCGCTGATTGGCCACCTTGCCCGCCACCAGCGAGCGCACGATTCCTTCCGGCCGGTCGGAGGCGCGATACTGCGCGCGTCTCAGCAGCACGTTGCCGGTGGTGGGCCCCTCGATACGCGCCTGGAACCGGCCGTTGCGCTCCATGAGCGCGATCGAGATGCCGGCTGAAGCGCAGGCCGCCACCAGCGCCGGCGAAACCAGGATCGGCCCGAAGGCAACGACCGAGGCCAGCATGTGCAGCGGCACGCGCGCCCGCTCCTGCCCCTCCACCTCGGCGACAAGATTTTCGCCATCCTTGCGCAGCGCCGCGCCTTCGGTGGTCACATAGACGGTGTTGAGCAGCTTCCTCACGACGCGGCCTCCTCGGCGGCAAGGCGTGCCACCATGCGCGCGCGCCAGGCGATGACCGGCCGCGCCACGACCTCGGGGCGGCACAGATCCTTCAGCGAGCAGGCGCGGCAGCGTTCGCGCCGCGTCGTCGGCAGCGGCGTCGTGCCGGCGGCAAAGACCTCGGCGAAGGCCGCGGCGGTTTCCTGCGTCAGACGGCGCAGGTCCGCATCGAACGGCACGACGACGCGCCGCTTGGTCTCGCCGTAGAACAACGCGCCTTCCGGCACGGCCATGCCGGTCATCTCCTCCAGGCACAGCGCCTGCGCGCAAAGCTGCACTTCGTCGGCGCGATGCAGCTTCGGCTTGCCGCGCTTGTATTCCACCGGATAGGGCACTTCGCTCCCGTCCGGCTGCGGGTGGAATTCCACCAGATCGGCGGTGCCGGCGACGCCCAGCCGCGCCGAAGCCAAGGGCAGGGCCAGAACCCGGCGCACGCCACGCGCCCTGCGCGAGCCGCCTTTGTCGGCGACCGTATGCAGGACGTGGCCTTCCGCCGTGAAGCGGTTGTCGGCCCAGGCGCGCTCGACATGGATCAGAGCCGCCTGCCGCAGGCAATAGACCGCGTGCTGGAGCGCGGAAAGCGGGAAGGGTTCGCTCTCCGGCTGCGCCGGATCGCCGGCCGGCATGGCGTCAGCACTTCTGGATGATTTCCACCCCGTCCGGCAGGTTGTCGCGGTCGATGGTGACCGCATAGTCGGAGAAGGCGCGGGCAGGCGGGTAGTTGTCCATGCGGCCATCGATCTGACGGAACTCCCCGTCGATGCTGCGGCCGATCCGGATGCGCTCGAACAGGGCGTGCGACGGCGTATTGCCCAGTGCGTTGCTGTGCTTGAAGACGACCAGCCGGCGAGTTGCCATCTCGCCGCGTGCGGCCGAACGGTCGTGTTCGAACATGCTGCACAGGGCTTCGAACAGGAGTTCAAGGTCCGCGTCGGTAAAACCCGTGCGCTCCGCAAGCTTGGCGGAGACGAAACCATGCGCGCGATAGAGCGCGTAGGGAACGATATATTTGCGCCCCATGGTGCGGTTGTCCACGCGCTCATTGCCCTCTTCGCTACCCTCGGCGCGCTGTTTCTTCTCGGCCTCGTTGGTAGCGGCCATGCGCGTGATGGAGATTTCCTGCGGCAGGATCGGCTCGACGGAGTTGGCGAAGGTCATCTGTACCGGGCCCCGCACCTGCCCGGCATTGATGCCCGTCGACATGACCGCACCGAAGGTCCGCACGTCGAAGAAATTCCTGCACATGAAGTCGCGAAGTTGCCGTGCTTCGGCGTCGTCCTTCGGATTGAGCTTCGCGTCCTTTTCGACCTTGGGGTCATCCGGGCGCAGCGCCTTGTAGGCCTGGCGATGCTTGTCGTTGAGGATAGCTCCCTCTTCGACATAGATGTGGTGGCCGTCGACGCCGGAGCGTGCCAGATCGACATAATTTCGCACCTTGCGTTTCAGGCTCACGTCCGAAACCAGCCCATGATTGGTTTCGGGGTCCAGGCGCGGCAGGTTGCCGGCGTCGGGGTCTCCGTTGGGATTGCCCTTGGCAACGTCGAACAGGAGAACGAAGTCGTAGCGGTTGGCAATCGTGGTCATTCTGCGGCCTCCTCCGAACCTGCCGTATCGCGCTTGCGGAAAGCCTCTGCGCGTTGATGGTAGTAGCCGAGCCCGAACATCGCCTGCTCGGCCGAGCCCAGCGATGCCGGGAAAGGATCGTCGCCCGGCGACATCAGCTCCATGATGCCGCCGATCGCCTTCTCCAGATTCACACGCTGGCCGGGCCGCTCCTTGCCGACCTTGGAAAGATGGTTGGCGCAACCGCGCTCGAGCAGAGAAAAGACGCTACGCGGCGTGGCCGATGCCGAACCGTAGAACTTGTCCTTGATAGTCGCATTCACGTTGCGGCCCAGCGCTGCGTATTGCGCCTGCTCATAGACGGCGAACAGCCGCCCGAGCAGGTAGCCCTTGTTCCTGTTCTCCGGGTCCAGTGACACGGGAGCCTCCCTGGTTTTGTCTCCATGATCGGGTTTCATGCGGAAATTGCGCACCAGAACGGCACGCAAGATGGCAGCTCGCAGGCCATTGATGTCGCCGTCGGCGCGGATGCGCGACAGCACGGCCGACAGCAAGGTGAGCGGATAGGCCATGCCGCCCAGAATGGCGCGCATCCACTCGCCGGCCAGATTGGGCGGCACGTTTTCGCGCTTGCCCAGCACTGCCGTCTCCACCAGATACCGCCACAAAGGCGGGTAGGCCTCACGCCAAGAGGGCTCGACGTGCATGTCCTGGACGAAGCGTTGATAATTCCGCGCCAGCTCGCGGAAATCATTGTCGTAGTGGAAGCGGATCGAGATGCGCGCCGCGTTGGGCGCAAGGCCGAGCACGTGGAAGCGCACGCCGTCTTCCAGCCTCGAGTCCAGTGTCTCGAGCGGCTCGCCTTTTTTAAGCTGTTCCAGAAGGATGCCGATTTTCTTGGCTTCGGCTGTTTCGTCGACCGTCTCGCCGCCGAACATGGCGGTGAACAGCGCCTCCGCTTCCTTGGCGACCTCGGCCTCCGACGCGTCGGCCCAGAATACCGTCGAGGCATCGCCGATCTGGATGCGATGTCCGCTGTCCCGTTCGAGAAAGCGGTTGAGCGCGGTGGTGTAGGCGAAGGCGGCAGCCTCGGAGACCGGGGCGTTGTCGCCCTGCTCGTGGCCATAGGAAGTGAAGGCGTCCAGATTGAACGATACGATGGAGCCGCCCGAAGACTGGCCGCCCCATACACCCTTGATCGCCGGATGCAGCCGTGCGACCGGCGCTGCATCGCCGGTCACCAGACAAACCTGGGAAAGTTCGCCGCCGCCACCCGACAGACGCGACCACAGCGCCTTGGCCGCCGGCCGATCATGCAGCCATAGATTCCGGCGGCGGTCCGCCTCCAGGACGAAGGCGACATTCTGGTCTTGGAACTCGTCGTTCCACAGCGGCTCGGCGAATTGCTCGGGCGTCCACTGACGCAGAAACAGCAGCAGGGCATTCAGCCCGGGATCGTCCGTTCCGACCAGTTCCTTTTCGTGGCGTTCCTTGAAGGCGGCATGTTCTCGAGCCGTCCGCTTCCCCTCCCCTGACGTCACACCAAGCGTATAGGCTGTTTTGTCCCACAGGAAGTTTGGTGTAACGTTGGAAGCCCTCTTCACCGGCTGCGGCACCAGCATCGGGCGCGGATTACGCTTCTTTCCCTCGCCGACGCGCCAGTCGGTGACGCCGGCCACCGAGCCGTCCGGGTTCAGACCGACGATGACACCTATATTCTGGACCGAATAGCCAAAGGGCGGCGCTTCGGGCAGGCGTTCATAGGCACGCACCAGCGAGGCGAGAATGCTCATCTGCGCACCTCCGGCGAACCCGGCGGCGGCACCCGCACCACGCCATCGCGCAGTGTCGCGCGAAACACCATGGAGGGCCTGCCCCTGGCCTGGTGGTCGATGTCCCATAGCATAAAGCCGAGATCGCGCGGTTCGCCGAAGCCGAGGTCCCTGCCCCGCTGTTCCTGCGGCGCCTGCGGCGTCGGCTCTCCCGGCTCGATCAGCTCGAAGCTTGCCGCGAATTCGCGCGTGCCGAGACAGGGCTGGTGGAAACACTGGCCGCGCCCTGCCCGGCGGTTGAAGGTGTCGAGATGTTTGCCTTCATTATCTCCGGCATCGGCCTTCGTGGTCAGCTCGAAATGTGCGGCTATGACATAGGCGGGCCTCACCAGAACGGTCGAGGCACGCTGCTGCCGGTCCTCGTCGACCAGAAGCTGCAAGCCGCCGAGATCGCCGCGCTTCATGGCGCCCTTGACCTTGCCGGCGGGCACCTTGGAGCCGACCTCGTTGCGCCGGATCGACTGAAAACGCGGCGTCTCCAGCACATGGATTTCGTCGACCACCCAGCGGATCGCCGGCTTCCAGTGGATCGCCTCCAGAATGCCCCGCGCGGCCGACGGCGTCATCACCTCATAGGAGACGCGCTCCACCTTCATCTCGGGACGCGTGAAGCAGGCATGGTCCCCCCACACCTTCAACCGGATACCGTAGGCCATTCCCCCCCGCCCTGCCGATGCGCGACCGGTGCGCCTTTTTCTGCGCTATCCGTGCGCGATCAAACGATCGTGTCCTCCAAAGCCAGATATTCCGGCGTCTCCCACAGAAGCCCCACCTCCGGGTCGTACAGGTTCTGCGTGCGAAGCACGGCAAACTGATCCCCGCGCTGCTGAGGGCATTCGAATGCCACATGTCCGCAACGGATCAGCAACTCCCTGGCCCTCGCCGGAACCTGCACAATGTAAGTCTGCAACTTGCGGGCGATAAGGCCAGACGGAATCCGCTCGAAAGGAAGATCATCCACCGCTTTTATTGCCTTGTCATCGAAAGGCACGATCACCGCTTCCATATTGCTTTCGATCATGCGGAATTTCTGCGCAACATCACGGAAGGCGAAATTCGTTTCCCGGCCATCCAGCTTCAGGGCGTCCACTATGCCCTCGCGGTCCAGCCGCTCGGCCATGCGCCAGTAGACCTCGCCGTAGAAGCTGCGCATGGCCTCGAGCGTCTGGATGTCGCCCTGATGCGCGTCGAGGGCCCGGACCGTATCCTCCACCAGGGATTTGATCTCGCGCGGCGGCGGATAGTCCGGCGCGGCAAAGACGCTGACGATGCTGTCTTCCAGCGGCCGCCGGCCTTCTCGATTGCAACGGCCCGCTGCCTGCGTGATCTGGTCCCAGCCCGCTTCCGCGCGCCAGACGCGCGGAAAATCCACGTCGACGCCGGCTTCGATCAGGCTGGTGGCGATGAGGCGGCAGGCCAGCCCGTCCTTCAGCCTGTGGCGCGCGTCGTCCAGGATCCCGCGCCGGTGCGCCGCGCATTGCCGCGTGGTCAGATGCACCAGCCCGTCCAGTCCTGCTTCCTTCGCCTGCCTGTAAAGCTCCAGCGCATGCCGGCGGCTGTTGACGATCACCAGCGCTTGCGGCAGCGGCCGCATGGCCGCCACCAGCGCCTCGTTGCTCATCTCGCCGACGCGCTCGATGCGGGCACGGCGAAGCCGGGAGGCAAGGCCACGCGGATCGGGGGCGAGTTCGCGGCCTTCGAGGTCGAGCCCGTCCGGAAAGCCCTGTCCCCCGTCCTCACCGTCCTTGCCCAGCGCCGGCTGCGTGGCCGTGCACAGCACGATGGTGCAGCCAAACAGGCGCGCCAGCGTATCCAGCATGCGCACCGCAGGCTTCAGCAGATGGCGCGGCAGGGTCTGGGCCTCGTCCAATATAATGATGGAGCCGGCGATGTTGTGCAGCTTGCGGGCGCGAGAGGTCCTGGCCGCGAACAGGCTTTCGAAAAGCTGCACGTTGGTGGTGACGACGACCGGGGCCGCCCAGTCCTCCATGGCGAGCCGCAGCTTGTCGCGGCTGGTGGGAAAATCCCGCTGGCCGCGGCGCGCCGCCGCCTCGTCTTCCTCGATCGCCGAATGGTGCTCCAATATGTGCTCGCCGCCCAGCACCTTGCGGAAAACCGTCGCCGTCTGATCGATGATCGACGTGAAGGGTATGGCGTAGATGATGCGGCGCAGGCCATGCGCTTTGGCATGGTCCAGCGCAAAGCCGAGCGAGGCGAGCGTCTTGCCGCCGCCGGTCGGCACGGTCAGCGTGAACAGGCCGGGCGCCAGCGCCGCGCCGGCGCGCACGTGGGCAAGTATGTCGCGGCGCAGCGGGTTCAACTCGCCGTCGCGCGGCAGGCCGGCCATATGGGTGTCGAAGCGGGACAGATAATCCGGCAGCAGATCGCCCAGGGCAGGCCATTCGCGGTCCACCTGCCGGTTCTCCAATTTGGCATAGAACTCTTCGGTGTTCTTGAAATCCGCGTCCACCAGGCAGGAGAACAGGAAGCGCGCGATGACCGACATGTCGAAGGCCACATGCCGGTTGCCGACGCCTATGGCCTTGAGCATCCGCTCCGGCAGCAGGCCGGCAAGGTCGGGCGCGATCTCGTCGCGCCAGGCCGGATCGAGGCTGTCCGTGAAACGCCGGCAACGCTCCTCGAAGCAGGAAGGCTCGGCCGTCCTCCTGTCGGGCAGTCCGGCGTGGTGGCCCAAGATCGCGTAGGAAATGATCTCCGCCATCAGCACGTCGAAGGGGCTTCCGTCCCTGGCCAGTTGCTGAAGGATGGCCGCTCCGGCGGTGGAGTGATCGACGCGGATGTCCGCGCCCGTCAGCCGGCGCTGGAATTCGGGATCGTATTTGCCCAGATCGTGGAACAGGCCGGCCGCGGAGGCGGCCTTTTCCAGGCCGAAGACCTCGGCGAACCGGGCCGCCAGACCGGCCGTCTCGATCAGATGCTCCGGCAGGCCCTGCCAGTCGCTGCAATCGCCCGGCGTCCCCGAATGCGCATAATAGGCCGGCCGCGCCTGCGCTTGCCCGTTCTGCCCCGGTTGCATGTCACCCCCCCCAACGCCAACCGATGGTGGCATGGAAGGCCGCTCCGGACAAGGACGGGCGGTTCACGGAAGCAGGGAACCCGTGCGGATTCCGCGTCTGCAAATGAAAGGCTCTATTGCGTTGCCGAGGCCGTCTGCAGCTCCGGCTTGTTCCAGCCGCCGCCGAGTGCCTGGAACAGGCTGGTCTCCGCCAGCAGCCGGTTCAACCGGACCTGGACCAGCGTCGATTCGGCGGTGAACAGGGTCTGCTCGGCCTGGAGGACGCTGATGAGATTGACGGTGCCTCCGTTCAACTGCGCCTCGGCCACCTCGAAGGCCTTGCGCGAATTGGCCACCACGTCGCCCTGCAGCCGCAACTGGATCGTGGTCTGCTCAAGCGCGACGAGCGCCATTTCCACGTCGCCGAACGCCGACAGCACCGCCTTGCGGTAGGATTGCAGGAATTGAAGCTGCACGCCTCTCGCCTGCTTGAGTTCGCTCTTCAGCAGAAAGCCGTCGAAGATCGGCTGCGTCAGGCTGGCGGCGAGCGTGTAGTACCAGGCGCCGGGCGCGAACAGCGAAGACAGCGCCGCGCTCTGGTAGCCTGTCGTGCCGGTCAGCCCGATCTGCGGCAGGAAGGCCGCCCGGGCCGACTCGACGCTGAAATTGGACGCGGCGAGCTGCGCTTCCGCCTGCCGGATATCCGGCCGCCGCACCAGCAGTTCGGACGGCAGGCCGGGCGTCACGCGCGGCACCGATATGCGCGACAGGCTCGGACCGTTCACCTTGAAATCGGCGGGCGCGCGCGCCACCAGCACCGCAAGGGCGGCGATGTTCTGCCGGCGCGTCACCTCGAGCGGCGGGATCGAGGCCCGGACCTGGGCCACCAGCGCGGCCTGCTGCGAGACGTCGAGCTGCGAAGCCGTTCCGGCAGCGAACTGCTTCTGGATCAGGTTGAGGATACGGGTCGACGCGGCGAGGTTGCTGCGGGCGACCTTCAGCTCGTCCTGCGCGGCAAGTATCTGGAAATAGGTGTTGGCGACTGAAACGACGGTGCTGAGCGCGACGACCTCGTGGTTGTAGCGGCTGGCCAGGGCATTCTTTTCGGCCGCGAACAAGGTCGCGCGGTTCTTGCCCCAGAAATCGAGCATGTAGCTCGCCGTCAGCCCGAGATTGTACTGCGAGAATACGGAGGCTCCGCCTCCCACCGTCGCCTGTTGGCGTATCCGCTCGGCCGAGGCCCCTCCGGTCAGGCTGGGCAGCAGCGGCGCGCCCGCTATGCCGGCCTGCGCGTCCGCCTGTATGATCTGCGCCACCGCCACGGCGATGTCGAGGTTGGAGATCTGCGCCTGCTCGATAAGGCCGGTAAGTTCCTTCGAGCGGAATCCCTGCCACCAGTCCAGCGCCGGGACGGCGGCGTCGGGATGGCGCGGCCCGGCCCCGTAGGCGGCCGGCACCTCGAGCGCCGCGTCGGGATGTTCCGTGCCGAGAATGCAGCCGGAGAGGCCCAGCCCCGTCAGGCAGACGGCCAGGATACGGCCGAACGGCCACCTGCCATTTGCGCGAGTGGCATGAACCGAACCGCGAGCAACACAACGCATACCGCGCCAACCAAGCTCAGAAGTTCCAGGATGGTAAGCGCCCCTCTCCGTGTGCCCGAGGGCTTACCTTGAAGCGGTTGCAGCGTGACAGCTTCATGCATGCCGAGTCAATCCGTCATCTGGCCGTCATCCGGCCGTCATCCGGCCATCATCCGGCCGTCATGCGCCGAGATTGTCGGGGAGTTCGCGGCGTCGGGCCGCGACGGAACGCAATCGAGCGTCCGCCCCGGTCATTCTGCCGGCTGCGCCTGTGGCCGCGATCCCCTGAGCCAAAGGCGCAGATGATCGACATAGAGATAGATGACCGGCGTCGTGTAGAGCGTGAGCATCTGGCTCAGTATCAGACCGCCGACGATCGCGATGCCGAGCGGCTGTCGGATCTCGCCGCCTTCGCCGAGGCCCAGCGCCAGCGGCACGGCGCCGAGCATCGCTGCCAGCGTCGTCATCATGATCGGCCGGAAGCGCAGCAGGCAGGCCTGGAAGATGGCCTCGCGCGGCGGCAGATGGCCGTTGCGCTCGGCATCGAGTGCGAAGTCGATCATCATGATGGCGTTCTTCTTCACGATGCCGATGAGCAGGATGACGCCGATCAGCGCCATGATGCTGAATTCGATGCCGGTCGCCGTCAGCGCCAACAGCGCTCCCACCCCGGCTGAAGGCAGGGTCGACAGGATGGTGAGGGGATGGGCATAGCTTTCGTAGAGGATGCCCAGAACCGCATAGACCGCGATCAGCGCGGCCAGGATGAGCATCGGCTGGTCGGACAGCGAATCCTCGAAAACCTTCGCCGTGCCGGCGAAGGTGCCATGGATGGAGCCCGGCAGCCCGATGCGGTCCGACGCCTGGCCGATGGCGGCGACCGCGTCGCTCAGCGCCATGCCCGGCGCGAGGTTGAACGATATGGTGGTGGCGACGAACAGCCCCTGATGGTTGATGGCGAGCGGCGTGCTGCCGGGCCCGTATCGGGCGACGGCGGCAAGCGGCACCATGGTCTCGACGCCCGTGCTGACCGCCGAACCCGTCGAGGCGGCCGTCCTGCCCGTGCTGGCGATCGAATTGTTCGCCTGGTTGCGCGCGGCGTCCGCCGCGATGGCGGCCGCGCTGGCGGACTGGCCCGGCGACACGAACGTGCCGGCCACCGCGTTGCTCGCCTGCGAGCCGCCCACCGAGCCGCCCGCGGTGCTGACATAGACCTGCTTCAGCGTCTCCGGGCTCTGCCAATATTGCGGCGCCACCTCCATGACCACGTGGTACTGGTTGCGCGCCACATAGATGGTCGAGACCTGCCGCTGCCCGAAAGCGTCGTATAGGGTGTTGTCGATCTGGCCGACCGTGATGCCGAAGCGCGAGGCCGCATCGCGGTCGATGTCGACATCGGCCTGCAGGCCCTTGTTCTGCTGGTCGCTGTTGACGTCGGTGAGCCGCGGATCGGTCTGCAGCGCGGCGGCGAGCTTTGGCGCCCACTCGACCAGCTCGTCGAACGTGTCTCCCTGCAAGGTGTATTGATACTGCGCGTTGGACTGCCGCCCGCCGACGCGGATGTCCTGCACGGACTGCAGGAACAGGGTCGCCCCCGAGACGACGGACAGTTCCCGCCGCAGCCGCCCGATCACCTGGTCGGCCGAGATCTTGCGTTCGGATAGCGGCTTCAGGGAAACGAACATGAAGCCCGAATTGGTCTGCCCGCCGCCGGTGAAGCCGACGGCCGTCCCCACGGCCGGGTCGCGGCTGACGATACCGGCGAACTGGCCGAGCTTCTGGGACATGAGCTGGAACGAGATCGCCTGGTCGGCCTGGATGGAGCCGACGAGCCGCCCGGTGTCCTGCTGCGGGAAGAAGCCTTTCGGGATGGCGACGTAGAGATAGAAGTTCAGGCACAGCGTTGCCGCCAGTATCGCCAGGATCAGGCGCGGATGGCCGAGCGCCCAGGAAAGCGAGCGCCTGTAGCCGGCAAGCATGGCATCGAACACGCCTTCGCTGAGGCGGTAGAGCCTGCCGTGCCGCCTGTCCCGTTCGGAGCGCAGCAGGATGGAGCACATCATCGGCGTGGTCGTCAGCGATACGACCAGCGAAACCAGTATGGCGGCGGAAAGCGTGACGGCGAACTCGCGGAACAGTCGGCCGATGATGCCGCCCATGAGCAGGATCGGAATGAAAACGGCGATCAGCGAGATGCTCATGGCGAGTACGGTGAAGCCGACTTCCGCGGCTCCCTTGATCGCGGCCTGCAAGGGCGGCATGCCGGAGGAGACGTGCCGGGAGATGTTCTCCAGCACGACGATGGCATCGTCCACCACGAAGCCGGTGGCGATCGTGAGCGCCATCAGCGACAGGTTGTCGATGCTGAAGCCGAGCAGGTACATGACGCCCAGCGTGCCCACCAGCGAAACCGGTACCGCAACGATCGGCACCAGCGTGGAGCGCACGTTGCGCAGGAAGGCGAACACCACCAGGATGACGAGGCCGATGGCGATCATCAGCGCCTGCTCCACCTCCTGCAGCGAGGCACGGATGGTGGTGGAACGGTCTGAGGCCAGCGTCAGGTCTATGGCCGGCGAGATGGAGGCGCGCAATGTCGGCAGCAGCGCCTTCACCCGGTCCACGGTCGCTATGATGTTGGCGTTGGGCGACCTGTTGAGGATGATGAGCACGGCGGGCTTGCCGTTGGCGAGGCCGGCATTGCGGATGTTCTCCACCGAATCCGTGACCTCCCCGACATCCGTCAGGCGAACCGGGGCGCCGTTGCGGTAGGCCACGATCAGCGATCGATAGTCCCTGGCGGCCGTCGCCTGGTCGTTGGCGTAGATCTGGTAGCGCTGGTCGCCGACGTTGACGGCGCCCTTGGGGCTGTGCGCGTTGGCGGAGGCGAGCGCGGCGCGCACGTCCTCCAGCCCGATGCCGTAATTGTAGAGCGCCTGGGGCACCAGTTCGACCCGCACGGCCGGAAGCGAGCTGCCGCCGACCGTCACCTCGCCGATGCCGTCGACCTGCGACAGCTTCTGCGCCAGCACCGTGCTGGCGGCATCGAAAAGCTGGCCCTTGGACAGCGTGTCCGAAGTCAGCGCAAGGATCAGGATCGGCGCGTCCGCCGGATTGACCTTCCGATAGGTCGGGTTGGAGCGCAGGCTGGTCGGCAGGTCCGCGCGCGCGGCGTTGATGGCGGCCTGCACGTCGCGCGCGGCGCCGTCGATATCCCGGTCGAGGCCGAATTGCAGCGTGATGCGGGCCGAGCCGACGCTGCTCGACGAGGTCATCTCGTTCACGTCCGCGATCTGGCCGAGATGCCGTTCCAGGGGGCTCGCCACCGTCTGCGCCACCACCTCGGGGCTCGCGCCCGGCAGCGTCGCCTGGACCGATATGACCGGATAGTCCACCGCCGGCAGCGGCGCCACCGGCAGAAGGGGGAAGGCCACCAGCCCCGCCATCAGCACGCCGAAGGTCAGCAGCGTCGTCGCCACCGGGCGCCTGATGAAGGGGACCGAAAGGTTCATGGCACCGCGCCCGCGCCCGCACCGCGCCCTTGCGGCCTGTCGATCCGCGCGCTCCCCAGCCTGTGCGAAAGTCGGTCGAGCCACAGATAGATGACCGGCGTCGTGAACAGCGTCAGCAACTGTGAAAGCAGCAGGCCCCCGACGATGGCGACGCCCAGCGGATGCCTCAACTCGGAGCCGACGCCGGTGCCCAGCATCAGCGGCAGCGCGCCCAGGATCGCCGCCAGCGTCGTCATCAGGATCGGTCGGAAGCGCAGCAAACAGGCCCGATGAATGGCGGCGCGCGGCGGCAATCCCTCCTCCCGCTGCGCTTCCAGCGCGAAGTCGATCATCATGATGGCGTTCTTCTTCACGATGCCGATCAGAAGGATGATGCCGATGATGGAGATGACGGTGAGGTCCTCTCCGGCGAACATGAGCGCCAGCAGGGCGCCGATGCCGGCCGAGGGCAGGGTGGACAGGATGGTGATCGGGTGGACGAAGCTCTCGTAGAGGACGCCGAGCACGATGTAGACCGTCACCACCGCCGCCAGCACCAGGAAAAGCTGGTTGCCGAGCGAGGACTGGAAGGCGCGCGCCGCGCCCTGGAAGCTGGTGATGACGCTGAGCGGCATGCCGATCCCGGCCTGGGCCTGGCCGATGGCGGCGACCGCCTCGCCGAGCGACGCGCCGGGCGCCAGGTTGAACGAGACGGTCGTTGCGGGAAACTGCCCCATATGCGTGACCTGAAGCGGGGCGGTGCCGACATGGACCCTGGCCACCACCGGTAATGGTATGGGCGCCCCGCCGGTGGAAGAGGGCAGATAGATCGAGTTCAGCGACTGCAGCGAGCCCTGCAGGGCGGGAACCGCCTCCAGGACGACGCGGTACTGGCTCGAGGTGGTGAAGATGGTGGACACGATGCGCTGGCCGAACGCATCGTAGAGCGCGTTGTCAACCGTGGCGGGCGTGATGCCGAAGCGCGCCGCCTGGTCGCGGTCGATGTCGATAAAGGCGGCGAGCCCGCTGTCGGCGAGGTCGCTGGCCACGTCGGCGAGTTGCGGCAGCGTGTTCAGCTTGTCGACCAGCTTCGGCGTCCATTCCGCCAGCTCGTCCGCGTTGGCATCCTGGAGAACGAATTGATACTGCGTGCGGCTGACCGTGCCGTCTATGGTCAGGTCCTGCACGGGCTGCATGTAGAGCGTGATGCCGGAAAGGCCGGCGGCGGCCTGCTTCAGCCGCCCGATCACCGTTGCGATGTCGGCGCCGCGCTGGTCGTGCGGCTTCAGGTTGATCAGCATGCGCCCGACATTGAGCGTCATGTTGGTGCCGTCCACGCCGATGAAGGACGACAGGCTTTCCACGTCGGGGTCCTTCAGCACGATGGCGGCCAGTTCCTGCTGCCGCGCGGCCATCGAACTGTAGGAAACCGACTGCGGCGCCTCGGTGATGGCCTGGATGACGCCGGTGTCCTGCACCGGGAAGAAGCCTTTCGGGATCACGACATAAAGCACCGCCGTCAGCAACAGCGTGGTCACGGCCGCCATCAGCATCAGTTGCTGCCGGTCGAGCACCCAGTCGAGCGCGCGTCCGTAGCCGCGGATCACCCATTCGAAGAAGTCGTGGCTGGCGCGCTGGAAAGCGTTCTCGTGAACGTCCGATACGGGCTTGAGCAGCCTGGCGCAGGCCATCGGCACCAGCGTCAGCGAGACCACGGCCGAGATCAGGATGGTGGTGGCCAGCGTGATGGAGAATTCGCGGAAGAGGCGGCCGACCACGTCGCCCATGAACAGGAGCGGGATGAGCACGGCAATCAGCGAGACCGTCAGCGATATGATGGTGAAGCCGATCTGCTCCGACCCCTTGAGCGCGGCCTCCTGCGGCGAGTAGCCTTGCTCGATGAAGCGGGCGATGTTCTCGATGACCACGATCGCGTCGTCGACCACGAAGCCGGTGGCGATGGTGAGCGCCATCAGCGACAGATTGTCGAGGCTGTAGCCGAACAGGTACATGACGCCCAGCGTACCCACCAGCGACAGCGGCACGGAAAGGCTCGGGATCAGCGTCGCGCGCGCGCTGCGCAGGAAGACGAAGATGACCAGCACCACGAGCACCACCGCCAGGGACAGTTCGTATTCGACGTCGCGCACCGAGGCGCGGATGGTGGTGGTGCGGTCGGTCAGCACCTTGACGTCGATGGATGCGGGCAGCGACGCCTGGAGCTGCGGCAGCAGCGCCTTGATGCGGTCCACCACGTCGATGACATTGGCGCCGGGCTGACGCTGGATGTTCATGATGATGGCGGGCGTAGCGTTCATCCAGGCGCCGAGCTTGTCGTTCTCGGCGCCGCTGACCACGGTGCCTACGTCGCTCAGCCGCACCGGAGCGCCGTCCTTGTAAGCCACGATCAGCGATAGATACTGGTCGGCGCTGCTTAGCTGGTCGTTGGAGTTGATCGTGTAGGCGCGCGAAGGGCCGTCGAAGCTGCCCTTCGGCGTGTTGACGTTGGCGTTGCCCAGCGTGGTGCGCAGATCGTCGATGTTGAGGCCGTAGGCGGCGAGCTTGCGCGGATCGGTCTGGACGCGCACGGCCGGGCGCTGGCCGCCGCTCAGCGTCACCAGGCCGACGCCGGCAAGCTGCGAGATCTTCTGGGCGAGCCGGGTGTCGGCAAGCTGCTGCACCTCGCGCAGCGGCAGGGTCTCGGAGGTCAGCCCGAGCGTCAGCACCGGCGCATCGGCCGGATTGACCTTGGCGTAGATCGGCGGCGCGGGCAGGTCCGCCGGCAGCAGGTTGCCGGCGGCATTGATCGCCGCCTGCACTTCCTGCTCGGCCACGTCGAGCGAGATCGCCAGGCTGAACTGCAGCGTGATGACGGAAGCGCCGGCCGAGCTCACCGAGTTCATCTGGTTGAGGTTGGCGATCTGGCCGAGTTGCACCTCCAGCGGCGCGGTGACCGAGGACGTCATGACATCCGGGCTCGCGCCGGGATAGAAGGTCTGCACCTGGATGGTCGGATAGTCGACCTCGGGCAGGGCCGAAACGGGCAGGAACTGGAAGGCCAGCACGCCCGAAAGCATGACGGCCACCATCAGGAGCGTCGTCGCCACCGGCCTCAGGATGAAGGCGCGCGACGGGTTCATTGCTGTCCAGCGGGTTGCGCCTGCCCGGCATCGGGACGGCGATGCTGGCCGCCATGCTTCGGCGGCGCTCCGGGCTGGCCCTGTCGCGCCGCCGGCGAGGCCGGCTGTTGCGTCCCCGCCTGGCCCTGGTCCGCATCCCGGACATTGACCGTGGCCCCATCACGCAGCTTGTCGGCTCCGTCGACCACCACACGCTCGCCCGCGCTCAATCCGGAGCGTACCTCGACGCGGTCGCCATTGGTGACGCCGAGGTCGATCTTGCGCACGGAGACTGTACTGTCGGAGTTGACGACATAGGCGAAAGTGCCGGGTTGCCCGCGCTGGACGGCAGCCGTCGGCACGGTCGCCACATCCTTGTGCTGGTCGACAAGCAATTCCACGTTGACGAACTGGTTTGGATAGAGAAGACGCTCCTCGTTGCCGAAGCTCGCCCTGAGCCTGATCGTGCCGGTGGTGGGGTCGATCTGGCTGTCGAAGCTCTCCAGCCGGCCGTCGGCGAGCTTGCTGTCGCCGGTGCGGTCATAGGCGGTCACGGGCAGCGTTGCGCCCTGGCCGAGCCGCTGTGCCACCGCCTGCAGCTCGTCCTCGGGAATGCTGAAGAGAACGCTGATCGGCTGGATCTGGGTGATGACGACGATGCCGGCGGCGTCGCCCGGCGTGACGTAGTTGCCGGTATCGACCTGCCGCAGGCCAGCACGCCCGTCCACCGGGGCCAGGATGCGGCAATAGGCCAGATTCACCGTCGCCGCCTGGACGGCCGCCTTGTCGGCCTCGACCGTGCCCTGGTACTGCGCCACGAGGGCCACCTGCGTGTCCAGGGTCTGGCGCGGCACCGCGTTCTGCGCGGCGAGCCCCTGGTAGCGCTTGAGATCGACCTGCGCGCCCTGGAGAAGCGCCTGATCGCGGGCAAGCGCACCCTGCGCCTGCGCCAGCGCCGCCTCATAGGGCCTGGGGTCGATCTGGGCCAGAAGATCGCCCTTGCGGACGTCCTGGCCCTCCTTGAAGTCGACCTCGATGAGCTGTCCGCTGATCTGCGACTTCACCGTCACCGTCGCGAGCGAGGTGACGGTGCCGAGCGCGTCGAGCGTCACGTTCATGTCGCCGGTCGCGACGGTCGCGACGCCGATGGAGCTCGGCTGCATCATGCGCCGTTCCTGCGGCGCCTGACCCGTGGCCAGCGGGCGTTGCCACAGATAGGCCCCGACCGCCGCCACGACCAGCAGGAATATCGCCCAGGCGACCCAGCCGCGCGCGCGCCGCTGCCCGGCAGCGGGCCTGTCGAGGGGAGACGGCTCGAACTGCGGGCCCTCGATCCGCCGGCGCTCGGCCTGCGGCTCTTCCAGCCGCGGCCGTCCGGCGGTCCTTGGCTTGGCAGCTTTCAGGTGCTTGTCCATGACGGTCCTTCAAGCTCGCTGCAGGCGAATTTGTATGGCCAAAACCGGACCAAGTCGAATTAAGACTTGGAAAGGTTGGGTCGCGAGTCGCGCCATTCGGCGGGCACCGGCCTGCGAAGTCCCGTCGGCAGGATACATCGCCTCGCGACCGCCTCCCTTCACGGATCGATCCCGCGCACGCCGCCGGGATCGGCGCCGCCGGCGGGAAGCGCCGGCACCGCCGCGTCGCCGATCGAAGCGGCATCGGGCCGGCGTTTCCTGGCGAACCGGCCCGCAAGGCGGTCGAGATAGAGGTAGACCACCGGCGTGGTGAACAGGGTGAGAGCCTGGCTGACGGCAAGCCCGCCGAACATGGCGAAGCCCAGCGGCTGCCGCAGCTCCGAACCGGTTCCATGGCCGAGCATCAGGGGGACCGCGCCGAGCATGGTGGCCATGGTCGTCATCATGATCGGCCGGAAGCGGATCAGGGCGGCACGGCGTATCGCCTCCTCGCTCGACAGGTTGTCGCGGCGTTCGCCCTCGATGGCGAAGTCGACCATCATGATGCCGTTCTTCTTGACGATGCCGATCAGGAGGATGACGGCGATCAGCGCGATCAGGCTGAAGTCGTAGCCCAGCAGCATCAGGGTCGCCAGCGCGCCAATGCCGGCTGACGGCAGCGTCGACAGGATGGTCAGCGGATGGATGTAGCTTTCGTAGAGGATGCCGAGGATCAGGTACACCATGACCAGGGCGCCCACCAGCAGCAGCGGCACGGTGGTCAGCGACTGCTGGAAAGCCTGCGCGGTACCCTCGAAACCGAAGTTGATCGTCGCAGGCAGGTTCATCGCGTGCAAGGCGCGCGTGATCGTGTTCGTGGCGTCGCCGATCGAAACGCCCGCCGCGAGGTTGAAGCTGATGGTGACGGAAGGGAACTGGCTCTGGTGACTGATCTGCAGCGGCTGGACAGGCACCGTGGTCCAATGCGCAAGCACCGACAGCGGCACGTCCGCGCCGCTTGCGGACCTGACATAGAGCTTGTTCAGGGTGGCGATGTCGCCCTGGAGCGAGGGCAGCACCTCCATGATGACGTAGTAGCTCGAAAGCTGGGTGAAATACTGCGCGATCTGGCGCTGGCCGAAGGCGTCGTCGAGCGTGTTGTCGACGACCGCCGGCTGGATGCCGTAGCGCTCCGCCTGGGCGCGGTCGACGGTCAGCGTCAGCGTCGTGCCGTTCGTCTGCTGGTCCGACGCGACGCCGGCGAGGTCCGGCAGCGATTGCAGCTTCGCCAGCACCTTGGGCGACCAGGTGTTCAGCGCCCCGATGTCGGGGCTGGTCAGGCTCATCTGGTACTGGGTGCGTGACACGCGGCCTCCCACGCGCACGTCCTGCGCCGCCTGGAGGAACAGATGCGCGCCTTCCACCTTCGCCAGCTTGGGCTGCAGGCGGCGGATGATCTGGTCGGCGCTCGCCTTGCGTTCGTCGCGCGGCTTCAGCGTGATGAAGACGCGTCCGCTGTTCAGCGAATTGCCGACGCCGCCCACGGCCATGGCGACGCTGGCGACGTCCGGGTCCGCCTGGACGATGGCGCCCAGTTCCTGCTGGCGCCCGAGCATCCGGGAGAAGGAGATGTCCTGCGCGGCTTCCGCCTGGCCGACGATGAGGCCCGTGTCCTGCTGGGGGAAGAAGCCCTTCGGTATCCAGACGAACAGGGCGACGGACAGCGCCACCGACACGATGAAGATGCACAGCGTGACGAGGCGGAAGCGCAAGGCAATGTCGAGGGCCCGTTCATAGCCCCTTGCCAGCATGTCGAAGCCGCGTTCGCTCAGGGCGTAGAGCCTGCCGTGCCTGACCGTCTCCGCGCTACGCAGGAAGCGCGAGGCCAGCATGGGGATCAGCGTCAGCGAAACGAAGGCGGACACCAGGATCGTCATGGCCAGCGTGACCGAGAACTCGCGGAACAGCCGTCCGATGATGCCGCTCATCAACAGCAGCGGCAGCAGCACGGCGACCAGCGAAAGGCTGATGGAAAGGATAGTGAAGCCGATCTCGCCGGCGCCCGTCATGGCCGCCTCGAACGGCGTCATCCCGTCGTCCACGTGCCGCTGGATATTTTCGAGCACGACGATGGCGTCGTCGACGACGAAGCCGACGGCGATGGTCAGGGCCATGAGCGACAGATTGTCGAGGGTGAAGCCCGCCATCCACATCGCCCCGCAGGCCCCGAACAGGGCAAGCGGCACGGTCAGGCTCGGAATGGCGGTGGCACGGACGCTGCGCAGGAACACGAAGATGACGGCGACCACGAGCACGATGGTGATCAGCAGCGTGGTCTGCACGTCGCGGACCGCCGCGCGGATGGTCTGGGTGCGGTCGCTCAGCACCCCGATCTTGATGCCGGGCTGCATGCTCGCGGTCAGGCGTGGCAGTTCGGCCTTGATGCTGTCGACCGTGGCGATGACATTCGCGCCGGGCTGCTTGAAGATGATGAGGAAGATGCCCCGCTTGCCGTCGGCCCAGGCGGCCTGCTTGCTGTCCTGGGGGCCGCTGACCGCGCGGCCGATGTCCTTCACGTAAAGGGGCGAGCCGTTCTGATAGGTGACGATGACGTCGTTCCACTTCTCGGCCTCGGTGAGCTGGTCGTTGGTGTAGATGGTGTAGCTGCGCAGGGGGCCGTCTATGTTGCCGGTCGGGTCGTTGGCGGTGACGCCGCTGAGCTGGTTGCGGACGTCCTCCAGCGTCAGCCCCTTGGCGATCAGCTTGTCCGGATCAAGCTGCACGCGGATGGCCGGCTTCTGCTGCCCGCCGTAAAGCACCTGCGCGACGCCCGGAAGCTGGCTGATCTGCTGGCCGAGCTTGGTCTCCACCTCGTTGTCGACCGTCGTCAGCGGGAGCGTGTCCGAAGTGGCCGAGAGCAAAAGGATGGGCGAATCCGCGGGATTGACCTTGCGGTAGGTGGGCGGGCTCGGCAGATTTGCCGGCAATTGCCCGGAGGCGGAGTTGATGGCGGCCTGCACGTCGTTGGCAGCGCCGTCGATGTTGCGGCCGAGATTGAACTGCAGGGTGATCTGCGAGGAGCCGAGCGTGTTCACCGAGGTCATTTCGGCGACGTCCGCGATCTGCGCGAAGGCGGTTTCGAGCGGCTGGGCCACGGACGAGGCCATGATGCTGGGGCTGGCGCCGGGCAGTTGCGCCGACACCTGGATTGTGGGGAAGTCCACCTGCGGCAGGGGCGCCACCGGCAGCAGCGGATAGGCGGCCATTCCGACCAGCAATATGCCCGCCATCAGGAGCGAGGTCGCCACCGGATGCTTGATGAAGGGAGAAGATAGACCGCCTGTCGCAGCCATGTTCGTGTCTTCACTCCCGCGCCGCAGATCCGGCCGGCGCGATGGACGAGGTCGCGGCGCTGTCGATGGCCGATGGCCGGGGCCGGGCCTGTTGCGTCTGGCTCTCCGCCGCCCTGAGCAGGACCCCCGGCTGGACGCGGTAGGCGCCATCCGTCACCACTCTGTCGCCGGGCTTGAGGCCGTCGCTCACCACCGTTTCGCCGGCGTTCGTCGCCGAAACCTTGATCGGCAGCATCTGCGCCTTGCCGTCCGGGCCGGACACATAGGCGAACAGTCCGTCGGGACCGTGCTGCACGGCGGCCTCCGGCATCAGCGTCACGTTCGTCAGCGTGTTGACGAGCAGCCGGACGGTGACGGACTGGCCCGGCCAGAGCGCGTTGTCCTGGTTGGGAAATGTCGCCTTCAGGCTGATCGTCCCGGTTGCGACGTCCACCTGGTTGTTGGTGTAGGAAAGCGTGCCCTGCGACAGGACCTTGCTTCCGTCCTCGGTCATGGCCTGCACCGGCGCGTGACCGCTGCCGAGCGCCTTGCCTATGGCCGGGATCTCGTCCTGCGGCACCGGGAAGACCACGCTGATGGGCTGGACCTGCTCGATGGTGACGATGCCGGTGGTGTCGGTCGGCTGGACAAGATTGCCCTCGTCCACCAGCCGGAAGCCGGCCCTGCCGTCGATCGGCGAAAGAATGTTGCAATATTGCAGGTTCACCTGGGCTGCCTGCACGGCCGCCTGATCGGCCTCCACGGTGCCCTGGTCCTGGGCGACCAGCGCCACCTGGGTGTCCAGGGTCTGCTGGGGCAGGGCCTTCTGCTTCGCCAGCCCCTGGTACCGGGCCAGATCCACCTGGGCGCCCTTGAGCAGGGCCTGGTCGTGCGCCAGTTGTCCCTTGGCCTGATCGAGCGCCGCCTGATAGGGGCGCGGATCGATCTGGGCGAGCAGGTCACCCTTCTTGACCATGTCTCCCTGAGTGAAGCCGATCTTGATGATGCGCCCGACGACCTGCGTGCGCACCGTAACCGTGTTGAAGGCCTGCACGGTTCCGAGTTCGTCCAGGTTTACCGGAAAATCTCCCGTCCGCACGTCGGCGAGCGTGACGGGAACGCCCGCGTCCTGCGCCGGCGGCGTTGCCGGCCTGTCGGTTCGGCCCACGGCCCCGGCCAGATGATCGCGCTCCATCCACAGTCCGCCCAGGGCCACGATCGTCAGAAGGCCGAGTATCAGCCTCCTGCGGCCCTTTGGTTGCAAGGATCGCGAAGTACCGGACATGCTTTGGCCCTGGCGTCGACGATCGGCTCGACCGGCGTGGAAAGGCTGAAATGTCCGATTGAGAGGAATGTTCCATGCTCATCGGCCCGCACGCGAGTGTGATCGGCAGGTGAACGGTCCGAACGGAAGGCGTCGCGGCCCGCCCGGATGGCGGACGCGAAGGATCATCGATCACACGCCGCCCCGACGCGAAGCGGCCGGATACTGGCCAATCGTCGGACGGCGCCTGTATAATGCGCCCCACCGGCCGAAATCATGCAAAGCCACCGATAAGGGAGGAAGCCATGCCGTCTGCCCTTGACGTCGAACGCTGGCCCGACCTGCCGTATACGGCATGGAAGCCCACCTGCGAGACGCTGCATTTGTGGACTCAGATCGTCGGCAAGATCCGGCTGATGCGCGAGCCCTGGCTCAACCATTCCTGGCATGTGCCGCTCTATGTGACCGCGCGCGGCCTGACCACCTCGCCCATGCCCGCCGGCGGGCGGGCCTTCCAGATCGATTTCGACTTCGTCGATCTCCTGCTGTGGGTGAGGACCAGCGACGATCATGTCCGCCAGATCATGCTGGCACCGAAACCCGTGGCGGAATTCTACGAAGAGGTGATGGGCGCACTGGCCGAACTCGGGCTCGACACGCCGATCACCACCCTGCCCTGCGAGATCGCCGAAGGCATCCCTTTCGATCAGGACAACCTCCACGGCGCCTACGACCGCCTCTATGCCAACCGCTTCTGGCGCGTCCTGCTCTCGTCGCACGAGGTGCTCTCAAAGTTCCGCACCGGCTTCCTCGGCAAGGTCAGCCCCGTGCACTTCTTCTGGGGCAGCTTCGACCTGGCGGTGTCGCGCTTTTCCGGCCGGCGCGCACCCCTGCATCCAGGCGGCGTTCCGCGCCTGTCCGACGCCGTGACCCGCGAGGCCTACTCGCATGAAGTGAGCAGCGCCGGATTCTGGCCGGGCGGCGGCCCGATCGACTACGCGGCCTTCTATTCCTACGCCTATCCTGCGCCGGACGGTTTTGCTTCGGCGCCGGTCCAGCCGCCGCAGGCGTTCTTTTCGCAGGAACTCGGGGAGTTCCTGCTGCCCTATGAAGCCGTGCGCACCGCAGCCGACCCCGAGGCCATGCTCATGGCGTTCCTGCAGAGCACTTACGAGGCGGCGGCCGACCTCGGCAAATGGGACCGCGAAGCGCTTGAATGCACGTTTGGCGTACCTTGCCGTCCACGGCCCGTTTAGCGGGGATCGGCCGCCAGGTCAGGGTCGGGGCGACGGCGTTACCGCCACCTGCCTCACTCCCGCGCGGCCGACCACCGTGAACACCGTTTCGCGGTCGATCCGCTCAGCCGTGAGCATGCGCACCAGATCGTCCACGCCGCCGACGGCATGGCCATCGATTGCCGAGACGATATCGCCTTCCTTGAGGCCGGCTTTCGCCGCGGGTCCGCCCGCTTCGACCGAGCGCAGGCGCACCGCCGTGCGGCTCGTCACCTGCGACAGCAGCGCCGCGCGGCGCGGCAGCGCGACCGTGTCGGCCGAGACGCCGATGAAGGCGCGGCGCACGCGGCCGAAGCGGATGATTTCGGCAATGACGAAACTGGCGGTGTTCGAGGCGACAGCGAAGGCGATGCCCTGGGCGCCACGGATCACGGCGGTGTTGACGCCGATCACCTCGCCGGCCGACGAGACCAGCGGTCCGCCGGAATTGCCTGGGTTGAGCGCGGCGTCGGTCTGGATCACGTCGTCGATGAGCCGTCCGCTCGAGGCGCGCATCGAGCGGCCCAGCGCCGAGACGACGCCGGTCGTCACCGTCCATTCGAAGCCGAGCGGATTGCCGATGGCGATGGCGATCTGGCCGCGCCGCAGGCGCTTCGAATCGCCGAGCGGGGCGATGTCGGGAAAATGCCCGTCGGCCCGCACCAGCGCGATGTCGGTATCGGCGTCGCGGCCGAGCACCCGCCCTTCGGCGGACGTGCCGTCGGGCATGGCGACGCGCACGGCGCGCGCCTGCCCGACGACGTGGAAATTGGTGACGATCAGCCCGTCCGGCGCGATGACGAAGCCCGAGCCCTGTCCGGCCGCGCCGCTGTCGGCGACACGTTCGATGCGGCACACGGCAGGGCCGATGCGATCGACCGCGTCGGCGACGGTGGCGGAATAGGTATCGAGCAGGCCGGCATCCGGCTGCGGTTCCGGTGCGGACAGAGCCATGTGAGGCCTCCGGGCAAAGCAACAAGTCGATGCCTATATGTGCTGAGCGCGCCAGCGTGCCGCGACCTGGCCGGATGGCCAGTTGCGGCCGTTCCTAGCCGTCAGGCGAGTAGGAACTGCGGCCTGATGCGTCGATATCCGGGTATCGAAAGGTCCAACGACCGAACCCAGGAGTGAGACATGAGCAATTTCAATCTCGCCGCCTTTTCCGACGCTGTCGCCGGCATTGCCGAAAAGGCAGCGCCGCTGACCGCCAGTTTCACCGCCCAGCATGGCCGCACGGCAACGGCCTTCCATTGGGGCGATGGATTCTATGTGGCTGCCGAGGAAGCAGTCGAGCCCGACGAACGACAGCAGCTCGCTCTTGCCGCCGGCGAAACGGTGAGCGCCGAACTGGTCGGCCGCGACCCGTCGACCGGCATCGCCTTGCTGAAACCGGCGTCGGATGATGCCAAAGCCCCGGTCCTCGAACAGGCCGGCCCGGTGCGCCCCGGTTCCGTCATCGTGGCGGCAGGCCGGGATGGCGCCTCGCCGCTCGCCACACTCGGCACGGTGGGCGAGGTCGGGCCGGCGTGGCGCTCGCTGCGTGGCGGAACCATCGACCGGCGCATCAACCTTGCCGTCGCGGCCGGCGGCCGGTTCGAGGGAGGGCCGGTGCTGGACGCCAAGGGTGGGCTGGTCGGCATGCTGCTGTTCGGCCCGCGCCGCCGGGCGCTGGTCATCCCCTACGAGACGATCGCGCGCACGGTCGCCACGCTGAAGAGCAAGGGTCACGTGTCGCGCGGCTATCTGGGAGCCGGGCTGCACCCGATCCACCATGGCCACATGCAGGGCGCCATCGTCGTCAGCCTCGATGAAGAAGGACCGGCGAAAGCGGCCGGCATCGTGCTGGGCGACATCGTCACCGGCTGGAACGGCGAACCGGTGCGCGGCCCGCGCGAGCTGATCCGCAGGCTGGGGCCGGACAGCGCCGGCGCCGCGGTCACGCTCGGCGTGCTGCGCGGCGGCGAGGCGCGCGACGTTGCGGTCATCATCGGCGAGAAGCCGTTGAGCTAGGGTCCCTCGGTGCCAGATGGGACAAAACGATGCCGGCAAGGCTTGACGGCGACGAAGGCCTCCTCGTGCTGGTCGCGCTCGGCGATGCCGAACGCGGCCGGAGCCTTGCCGCGTCTCTCGGCGGGACGGACGGCATCGTTGCGTTGACGCAACACGACATCCAGGCCGGCGACCATGCGGAGGTGGCGGTCGTGGACGATGTCGCGGCGATGCAGGACCTGCCGCCGGGCACGCCGGTCGTGATGCTCTCGGACCATGGCGGCGGGGCGATGCCGGACGGCAATATTGCCGCGACGCTGCGCGCCGATGCCGATCCTGTCCTGATCGCCGCGGCGGCGCGGCTGGCGGCTGCCGGCTACCGCATATGCGAGGCTACGGCCGGAGCTTCGGCTCGCCATCTCGACGAGGCCGGCGATCCCGACGGGAGCGCAGCCGGCCTGCCCATCCGCCTTTCGCCGCGCGAAGCCGAGGTGCTGGCGCTGCTTGCCGAAGGGGCACCGAACAAGGTGATCGCCCGCCGGCTCGGCATCTCGGTCCATACCGCCAAGTTCCACGTCGCGGCGATCCTGGTGAAGCTCGGGGCGGTCAACCGCACCGATGCCATCGCCATCGCCATGCGGCAGGGACTGGTGCTGGTCTAGCGCCCTTGCGATCCCGCATGCAGCGCCGCGACAATACGGTCGGGCAGGAGCGGCAGGTCCGCCAGACGGGTGCCCAGCGCGTGGTTGACGGCGTTGACGATGGCGGGCGCCACCGGGATGGTGGCGATCTCGCCGATGGCCTTGGCCCCGAACGGCCCGGTCGGCTCGCCTTCCTCCACCAGGAGAACACGCAAGGACGGCATTTCCGGCGCGTTGACCAGCGTGTAGCGGGCGAAGCTGTCGGCCAGGATCCGACCTGCATCCGCGTCCATGGCCACGTCCTCGTAGAGCGCATAGCCGATGCCGATCTGGACGCCGCCGTGTATCTGGCCTTCCACCAGCATGGGATTGATGGCGCGGCCGACGTCGTGGACGGCGAGATAGTCGCTCACCTGGACCCGGCCCGTCAGCGTATCGACCTCGACCTCGGCAAAATGCGCCGCATAGGAGCCGGGATTGGCGCTGGCGCGATGGGTATGGGTGGCCGCGGGCAGAACGGTTCCGCGCGTCGCCAGCCAGCCGGCCAGCTCCGCGAACGTCATGGATGCATGGGCGGCCTCGGCCCGGCCGCCGCGCAACCTGATCTCGCCCGGGGCGGCATTTAGGGCGAGCGCCGCGGCATCGGCGACGGCCGCCGCAAGCGCAAGCGCGGCCCGGCGCACGGCTTCTCCCGCTATGTAGGTCATGCGGCTGGCGCGGGTGCCGAGATCGTAGACGCAGGCGTCGGTGTCCGCCGGAGCGATGACGATCTCGCCGGCGCGCAAGCCCAGCACCTCGGCGGCGATCTGCGCCAGCGAGGTGTCTGACCCGCAGCCGAGATCGTGCAGCGCGCAGACCAGCTCGGCCCCCCCGTCCGCCCGCAGGCGCAGCGTAGCTGTCGTGGCTTCGTCGTCGCCGGGAAAGCAACCGTTGATGTGGGTGGCGGCGGCCATGCCGACGCCGCGCCGGAACCGGCCCTTGCCGGCGCACGCCGCCCGGCGCTCCGCCCATTTGAAAGCTTCCGCCCCGCGCGTCAGGCAGTCCGCCCCCCGCGCGTTTCCGAGATCCAGCCCCTGCCACGGATCCCGCGCGCCGGGGGCCACGATGTTCGCGATGCGCGCAGCCACGGGGTCGAGGCCCATGTCGCGCAAGGCCAGGTCCAGCGCGATCTCGCCCACGGCATGGATCTGCGGCGAGCCGTAGCCGCGGAAGGCGCCCGTCGGCAGCGTGTTGGTGTAGACGGCCCGCCCGCGATATCGTTCCGCCGGCACGCAATAGAGCCGGGCCAGCCTTTGCAGCATGGAGCCGGGCAGGTAGTTGCCGCCGGTGCAGTAGGCGCCGATGTCCACCACGACGTCGGTGTCGCGCCCCAGGATGTGCCCATCGGCTGAAAGCGCGATGCGCATCCTTCCGGTAACGGCGGAGCGGGTCCTGGTCGCGATGAAGGTCTCGTGCCGGTTAAGCGCAAGGCGCACGGGCCGTCCGGTCTGTCCGGCCAGATAGGCGCAGATGGGATCGAGGATCGGCTCGGCCTTGCCGCCGAAGGAGCCGCCGATCGGCGCCTTGGTCACATGCAGCCGGCCGGGTTCCATCGCCAGCGCCTGCGCCACCACCGCCTGCACGGCAAAAACGCTCTGGCAGGGGGAGTGGACGGCGATGCGTCCGCCCGCCTCGGGCCAGGCCAGGCAGACATGCGGCTCGACCGCGCAATGGTGGCTGCGCGGGGTTCTGACCGCCACCTCGGCGACGTGGTCGGCGCGCGCGAAGGCGGCCTCCGGGTCGCCATGGACGAAGACCACCTCGTCCACGGGGTTGCGGTAGGTCGGACCGTCGGCATCCGCGACAGGCCCCCCATGGTCGAGCGCATCCTGCGGTGTCAGCACGGCGGGCAGGTCTTCGTATTCCACCGCGATCCTCGAGAGGGCGGCGCGGGCAAGGGCTTCCGTCTCGGCCAGCACCACCGCCACCCGGTCGCCGACATGGCGAACGACGGGAGGAAACATGCGCTCGTCGGCGAGAGCGACCTGCCCGCAATACCAGATCGAGCTGTTGTAGCCGTTCTGGGGCGTGTTGGCGTGCCACCAGACCCCGATGACGCCGGGAAGGCTCAGGGCGGCCGCGGGGTCGAGGCTGACGATCCGGGCGTGGGCGCGCGGCGAAAGCAGCAGCGCGCCATGCACCAGCCCTTCAACCACCATGTCCGCGGCGAAGCTCAGACGGCCGGTGACTTTCGCGACGCCATCGATCAACGGAACCCGCCGCCAAACCTGCTCCATCACAGCGCCTCGTCGAACAGCGGATCACGTGGCGACAACCCGCAGAGCCGCGCGATCAGATCAAGCCCCAGGCCGCGGATCGCCTGCCGTTTCCAGCTCCGCGAAGCGCGTCCGGGAATGGCGGCGTTGACCTCCTCGCTCAATGCCTGCATGAAGTCGCGCAGGGCGGCGGAAGTGAGCGGCCGGCCGGCCAGCGCTGCCCCGGCACGGCCAAGCCGGATCGGCCGGGGGCCGAGGCTGCCCGCCACCAACCGCAGCGCGCCGAAGCGGCCGTTCGAGAACTCTCCCATCGCGGCCATGTTGAGCCGCGAAATCGTCAGATCGCGGCGAGGACCGAGCTTGGCGAACGCGCTGCGCGGCAGGAGCCTTGCTTCCGGGAGGACCGCTTTCACGATGAGGCCGCCGGCCTCGGGATGGAAATCGCCGAGCGGGATCTCGGCGCTCGCACCGCCGGGCATCATCAGCCGCAGGCGGGCCTCCGCGAGCGCCAGCACCGGCACCAGATCGGCGGCGGGGGCCGCATTGGCGACGTTGCCGCCGAGTGTGGCACGGTTGCGGATCTGGACGGACCCGCATTCGGCGGCCGCCTGCCCCAGCGCCGGAAAACGCTTCGCCAGTCCGGCATGGGCCGCCAGCGCCGCCACGGTGGTGGCGCCCCCGATTTCGATATCGCCGCCGTCGGCCTTGATGCCGGCGAGGCCATTTATGGCCGAAACGTCCACCAGCAACCCTTGCCGCGGCAAAGGCCGTCCCGGCAGGAGAAGGTCGGTGCCGCCGGCGATGAAGCGGACAGGAAGGGGGCCCGCCATCAGCCGTGCCAGCGCGGCAAGGTCGGTGGGCCGGGCCGGCGCCAGCGCGGTCAAGCCCGGGCTTCCCTGCGCCGTTCCGCCTCGGCAGAGACGGCGCGCACGATATTCTCATAGCCGGTACAGCGGCAGATGTTGCCGGCCAGCGCGTGGCGGATATCTTCGGTTCCCGGAGCGGGGTTTGCCCGCAGCAACCCCTCCGCCGCCATCACCATGCCCGGCGTGCAAAAGCCGCACTGCACGGCGCCGTCCTCGACGAAGGCCGCCTGCAAGCTGGAAAGCGTGCCGGACCCACCCAGGCCTTCGACGGTGACGATGTCACGCCCCTGCGCCTGAAAGGCGAGCATCAGGCAGGCGTGGGCGGGCGCGCCGTCCGCCAGGACCGTGCAGGCGCCGCATTCGCCTTCGAGACACCCTTCCTTGAGTCCGGTCAGCCCGAATTCCTGGCGCAGGACCTCGCTCAGCCGTGCCAGCGGGTCGCTGCACGTTGAAACCTTCCTGCCGTTGACCGTGAAAGACAGTGCCATGGGCGTGCATTTCCGATAATACGCGCCACAATGCTACACGGGAAAATTCCAATGACAATTCATCATATTGTAAACATATCAAGATATATGATGACTATTGTAATCATATGATTACAATACGAGACAGAATTCCTTGCTTCCGTCATGGATCGGCATGACCATGACGGTGCCCCCTCATCCCCTGCCGGCGGCGAACGATCCAGGGCGCCACATCCGGCATGCGATGCGGCCATAGGCGGACACCGGCATCGAGATCGCGCCTGACGCGGCAGGCCATCTATTGGGAGCAATGCTGTACACTGTCGATGAAACCGCGCTCCGTCGAGAGCCCGCGACATGATCATCAGGGCGACCAGGCGATGACGACTGCAACCGGCATTTCAAATCCGACGCGGCCAGTGCCTGGCCTCGCCGACATGTCGCCTGCCTATTTCGGGCTGGTGATGGCCACCGGCATCGTCTCGTTGGCGGCCTTCATGATGGAGCGGCCCACGCTGGCATCCATCCTGTTCTATCTCAATATCGGGCAATATGGCGTGCTGTGCGTGCTCTATCTCCTGCGGGCCTGGCGCCATCCGCGAAGGTTCTTCGGCGACATGACCGATCACCTCACCGGGCCAGGCTATTTCACCGCCGTCGCCGGCACCGGCATCCTGTCCAGCCAGTTCATGGTGCTGGGCGAGAATTATGCGGCCGGCGGGGCGCTCTGGCTGGTCGCCGTCATTCTATGGTTCGGTCTCACCTACACAATCTTCACGGCCTTCACGGTAAAGCGCGACAAGCCGACGCTCGACAAGGGCATCAACGGCGGCTGGCTGCTGGCCGTGGTGGCCACACAGTCGCTATCGGTGACCAGCGCGCTCCTGGCCACGCATAGCGGCCAACCCTACCGGCTGGAACTCAACTTCATCGCCCTGTCCACATGGCTGTGGGGTGGCATGCTCTACATCTGGCTGATGGCGCTGATCTTCTACCGCTACGCCTTCTTCCGCTTCTCGCCCGGGGACCTGGCGCCGCCTTACTGGATCAATATGGGGGCGATGGCGATCTCGACGCTGGCCGGCTCGCTGCTGATCCTGAACGCGCCGCAGGCGCCCTATCTCACTTCGCTGCTGCCCTTCCTGAAGGGTTTTACCATCTTCTATTGGGCGACCGGCACGTGGTGGATCCCCATGCTGCTGCTGCTCGGGGTCTGGCGCCACATCTATGAGCGGTTCCCGTTGCGCTACGACCCGCTCTATTGGGGGGCGGTGTTTCCGCTCGGCATGTACGCCACCTGCACCTTGCAGCTCGACCATGCCATGGAGTTCGGCTTCCTGACCGGCCTGACTCGCACGTTCTTCTACATCGCGCTCGTTGCGTGGTCCGTCACCTTCGCAGGAATGCTGTATCGGCTGGCATCCATCCTGCGGCGCAGGACGCGCATTTCGCCATGATGCGAAAGGCGCCTCCCGCGACCCGCCTCGTCGGACGATAAGATCCCGCCTGCTCAGCGCAGGCTCATGCGCTGCAACGTGCCGTCGCGCAGGACGAGCTGGTGCCAGATGGCCATCAGCGCGTGCAAGCCGGCAAGGATCAGGATGAAAGTGCCGGCATTCTCGTGGAGATCGGCGATCAGGCCGGGCGGTCCCTGGACCGGTGCCGTGAGCGCCGGAAGCTGCAGGCCGAGGAAGGACACCGTCACCCCCATGCGCGATGCGGCGTACCAGCCGGTGATCGGCAGCCCGATCAGAAGCAGATAGAGCAGGCCATGACCTGTCTTTGCCGCGGTCGCGAGCCAGCCATGCTGGGCGCTCGTATCTGGCGCCGCTCCCGACAGCCGCAGGATCAGGCGCGGCACGATGAGGACCAGCACCGCCAGCCCCAGCGTGAAATGCAGCAGGGGCGGGTTTTCGATCACTTTGCGGCCACCCTCTGCAGTCAGCCAGGCGCCGAGCACCAGAAGGGCGGTCAACCAGTGAATGACGATCATGCTTTTGGAATAGCGGAAGGAATTGCTGGTCATAGTCTGCTTTTCCTGCATTTTGAAGGCAATATATTACCGAACGCGGCGGTCCGGCCCGTTACTTCACGACGGTCTGCGGCGACCCGCCCGTTTCGAACAGCCTGTTCGGCGCCGGCTTTCCGGAAGCGCCCGTCATGCCAGTCCCGGAAGATTGCCGCCGCTCGCGCGTGTCTTCCTCATCGTGCCGGTCCTTGCGCTTCATCCTGACGACCGAAAGCGTCGCCGGGTCGATCCTGGCCTTGAACGCCTGCCCGGTCTCGTCGACGCCCCTGACCTGATAGCAGCCGTCATCGATCTTGATCCGGCTCACCTGCCAGCCACGCGCCTGCGCCATCTTCTGCACCGCTTCGCGCGGTTGCCATTGGGTCATGGAAACGTGGCAATCGTCGTCTGCCATTGCCAGGCCGGGTCCAGCCGCGGCGAAAAGGAGCGAAGCGAGCAATATATGTTTCATCATGCCGTTTGTCCTGCATCAGCGTTCACATGCGGAAATGGTGGCACCCATTCCTGACGGGTAGCTGAAGCCGAATCGACTTTTGCGTCAGGCGGCTGACAGGTTCGGCGGCCAGAGATCAGGAACAGGCGCGGTGATACCTTCATGAGAGTCCTTTTGGTGGAAGACGACGCGATCCTCGGCGCAGCGGTGCGTGATCACATCGCGGCCGACAGTCATTCGGTCGACTGGGTCACCCGCCTCGACGCAGCGATCGACCATCTGGACAGCGCCGCCTACGACCTTGTCCTTCTCGACCTCATGCTTCCCGATGGGCAGGGCATCGCCTTTCTGCGCGATCTGCGCCGCAAAGGCGGCGTAACGCCGGTCATCATCCTGACGGCGCTGGATCAGATTTCGGACCGCATCAACGGGCTCAATGCGGGAGCGGATGACTACATGACCAAGCCCTTCGATCTGTCCGAGTTGTCGGCGCGGCTGAATGCGGTGGCACGTCGCTACAGCGGCAACCCCAACCCGCTCGTCAGGCTCGGGGATCTTCAGGTCGACCTCGCCGCCAGGACCGTCATGCGCAATGGCCGCTCCATCGATCTGACGGCGCGCGAGTGGGCGCTGTTCGAGGCTTTCGTCCAGCGTCCCGGCCAGGTGATTTCGAAGACGCAACTGGAAGAGCGGCTCTATACCTTCGGCGCCGAGGTGGAGAGCAACACGATCGAGGTCCATGTCAGCCGTCTGCGCAAGAAACTCGGGCATTCGGTCATCGATACGGTGCGCGGGATCGGCTACCGGCTGGGCGACGCCCGATGATTGCGCCCCGAAGCCTGCAATGGCGTCTGTCGCTCTGGCTGGGGCTGGGCATGACCCTGCTCTGGGTGGCGACGGCCGCGGTGACCGCCCAAAAACTTCGCCACGAGATGGACGAGGTCTTCGACAGCGCCCTCGAGGAAACCGGCCAGCGCCTTCTGCCGCTGGCCGTTCGCGACGTCATCGGCCGGGACAGCGACGACGAACCCGACCAGAGCGTCGCGACGATGCGCGAGCACGATGAATACTTCACCTATGTGGTGCGAGACGCGGAAGGTCGGGTACTGCTGCGCTCGCACAAGGCCGATTTGTCGGTCTTTCCGCCGTTCATCGGCATGGGATTCGCGAATACTCCCACCCACCGCATCTATTCCGATGCAGCACTTCAGGGCACAGTCACCATTTCCGTCGCCGAGCCGCTGGCGCGGCGGCGCGCGGTGGCATGGCAGACGTTGCTCGGACTGGCGCTTCCGCTCGGCCTGCTCGTTCCTGTCAGCCTGATCGGGGTATGGGCGGTCGTGCGCCTGTCGATGGGGCCGCTCCGGCGCTTCCGCTCGGACATCGAGGTCCGGGGTGCAGGCGATCTGACACCCATTTCCGCGGAAGGCCTGCCTTCGGAGATCCAGCCGAATGCGCTGGCAGTGAACCGCTTGCTTGAGCGTCTCAGCCGCACGCTGGAGGCCGAGCGCAGCTTTACCGCCAATTCCGCGCATGAACTGCGTACACCGGTCGCGGCGGCGCTTGCGCAAACGCAAAGACTGATCATCGAAACATCGGACAAGGCCGCGCGCGACCGCGCCCGCGAAATCGAGGCGGCCTTGCACCGGCTTTCCAGGCTGTCGGAAAAGCTGATGCAACTGGCGAGAGCCGAAGGGGCGCGGCTTCGGACAACGGAGCCGACCGACCTCGCCGCCATCCTGAAGATGCTCGTGGGAGAAATGGCGGAAACCGCCGACGGCACCGACCGTATCAAACTGACGCTGCCCGATGGCTCCATGCTGTCGCGGATCGATCCCGATGCCTTCGCGATCCTGGCGCGCAATCTGATCGAGAACGCGCTGAAGCACGGTTGTCGGCAGGAACCGGTGCGTGTGGCGCTGTCGGCGGACGGCGTGCTGCGCGTCGCGAATGCCGGACCGGCCGTAGCGCCGGATCTGCTTGCCCGCCTGTCTGAGCCGTTCGAACGGGGACAGGCGCAGGCGGATGGCGCCGGTCTCGGATTGGCTATCGCCAAGACCATCGCCGCCGGCGCCGGCGGCAGGATCGAGCTGCTATCCCCGCGGGAGGGGCGGCAGGACGGTTTCGAAGCTCGGTTCTTCATCGGCGGATGACGATGTGATCTGTCTGGAAGCGCCAAATGTGCGAAGATGATGTCGACGGCGGCCCGCTGCGCGACCGAAACGATCGAGAGGATGACGTGAAGCGATCTGTGTCGTTGGATTTTCCGATGGCCTTGTCCCTGGCAACCGTTCTGGGGATGGTTCTGGCCATCGCCGGCAGGTGGCTTTTCGGCGGGGAACTGGCTTTCCTCGGCCCGCCGGGCCTGGCACTCGTCTATCTTGCCGGCGGGATGCCGGCCGCATGGCGGGCCCTGGCCGCGCTCTGGCGCGAACGCATCCTCGACATCGACCTGCTGATGGTCGTCGCGGCGATCGCCGCCGCCGTGGTCGGCGCGCCTTTCGAGGGCGCCGTGCTTTTGACGCTCTTCAGCATTTCCACCACGCTGGAGCATCGGGCGCTGGGGCGCGCGCGCCGCGCGATCGAGGCGCTGATGGCGCTTCGGCCGGAAACGGCGCTGCGCAAGGGCACGGACGGCAAGGTCGAGGAGGTTCCGGCGGCCGAACTTGCCGTCGGCGATGTGGTGGTGCTGCGCCCCGGCGCACGGGTGCCGACCGACGGCGTGATCCTGAGCGGGCGCGGCGGCATCGACGAGGCCAACATCACCGGCGAATCCATGCCCGTCTCCAAGGAGCCCGGCGAGCAGGTGTTCGAGGCCACCGTCAATCTCGACGGCGTGCTGGAGGTGTCGGTCACCAGGACGGTCGGCGAAAGCACCATTGCCCGCATGATCCTGCTGGTGACCGAGGCGCAGGCCGCAAAGGCCCCCTCCGAGCGGTTCAGCTCCTGGTTCGGGCAGCGCTACACCGTTGCGGTCCTGGCGGGCGCGGTGCTCGCCTTCGCCGCCTTCTACTGGCTGGGGCGAGACTGGGAGCAGGCGCTCTACAAGGCCGCCACGCTGCTGGTCGCGGCCAGCCCCTGCGCCATCGTCATATCCGTTCCGGCCGCCATCCTGTCGGCGCTGTCGGCCGCCGCGCGAGGCGGCGTGCTGTTCAAGGGGGGCGCCGCTCTCGAAACGCTCGCGGCCGTCGACACGTTTGCGTTCGACAAGACGGGAACCCTGACGACTGGCCGCGCCGCAGTGACGCAGGTGGTCGCGCTGGACGGCGACGAGGAGCGCTTCCTGTCGCTGCTCGGCGGTCTCGAAGCGCATTCGGAGCACCATATCGCCGCCGCGATCCGCAGGGAGATCGCTGCGCGCGGCCTCGACATCGCACGCGTCGCGGACGTGACATCCCGTGCGGGTGCCGGCATTATCGGGTCCGACGCGTCCGGCACCCTGTGGGCCGGAAACTCCTATCTGGTCGAGGAAACAGGCGCCCGCGTCGACCATCCCGCGCTGGAGGCGCTGGCAAGCAGCGCCCAGACAGTCGTCTATCTCGGGCGCGGCCCGGCCGTGCTGGGCGCCGTCAGCGTGGCGGACGAGGCCAGGGCCAGTTCCGCTCCGGCGTTGGTCGCCCTGCGCGACAGCGGCGTGCGCCGGATCGTCATGATGACGGGCGACCGCAGGCCGGTGGCGCTGCGCATCGGCGCCGAACTCGGGCTGAAGCCCGACGAGATCCATGCCGCGATGCTGCCCCAGGACAAGGTGCGCGAAATCGGCGAACTGGCGGCAAGCGGCAAGGTCGCCTTCGTGGGCGACGGCGTGAACGACGCTGCCGCTCTTGCCCGCGCCGACGTCGGCATCGCCATGGGAGCGGCCGGCTCGGAGGTCGCACTCCAGGCCGCCGACGTGGCCCTGCTTTCGGAAGACTTGGAAACGCTTGCCCACGCACACCGGCTGGCCCGCCGCTCGGCCGCCATCATCCGGCAGAACCTCGCCGTCGCGATCGGCGCCATGGTGGTGCTCGTCGCCGGCGGCCTGTTCTTCGACCTGCCCCTGCCGCTGGCGGTCGTCGGCCATGAGGGCGGCACCGTCCTTGTCGTGCTGAACGGCCTGCGCCTGCTGTCGGATCCGATCCGCCGGGACAAGCGGCCTGCGGCGCCTGTGGGTTCGGCCTTCCAGCCGCAACCTCCGAAACAATTCGCTCGGGCAAAGACACCTGAACGCGTGGGATAGTCAGGCCGGCGCCTGGATCACGCGCCGGCCGGGGCGGTGGCGGCACTCACGGGCGGCGCCGCCCTGGCATGGCCGCGCGCCTCGAGGGAACGCAGAAACCGCCGCACGAAAAAGAGCGTCACCAGAAGCAGGCCGGGATAGCCGGTGCCACCCATCACGTAGGGGATCAACGCGTTGCCTTCCTGCACGGTGCGCAGATTGAAGGACAGCAGGCCGAGCGTGATGATGGCGCCGAACACCCACATGCCGAGCAGCCAGATACCGGTTTCCCAACCGGTCAGGTGCCTGCCCCAGCCGGCAGGCGCCGGCGCCTCCGCCGCGCCGGCGGCCGCCGAAGGCTCGCGCAGGCCGAGCGTCAGCAGATCGTAAACGATCAGGCAGACACCCGCGGCGAAGACGAGACCGAACAGCGGCACCAGCGCCTTGCTGAACAGCATGGCCGGACCGATATCGCCGCCGAACCAGTCCAGCCCGAGCGTGCGATAGACGAACACTTGCACCGTGCCGCCGATGGCGAAGGCGAAACCGAGCCCCAGCATGCCGGTGAAGACCAGCCAGAAGGCGAGCTTGCCCGGCCGCTGGTCGAAATTCGTCACCCCGCGCATGATCGGGACCGCGTAGTAGGCAGCCGCCAGGCCGAGCATCCCGAAGGTGCCGAACAGGGCCAGATGCGCGTGGCTCGCCGTCACCCAGGTGCCGTGCGACCACACATTGGTGAGCGCGAACGTCATGGTGAAGCCGAGGATGCCGGCGCCCACCTGTTCCAGCACCACCGACCCCAGCAGGAAGGCGAAGGCCGGCATGTTGGGGATCGGCTTGCCGTCCTGATGGGCGTCGAGATAGATGTGCCAGAAGCAGAAGATCAGCGGCAGCGGCTCCAATGCGCTGAACAGCGAGCCCCAGAATTGCCAGAACTCCGGCGTGCCGATCCAGAAATAGTGATGCGCATTGCCGATCAGCCCCGACAGCCACACCAGCGAGATGCCCCAGAACACGGCGTAGCCGACCGACTTCACGTCGGCCTTGAACAGCAGCACCAGCAGGAAGCCGACCAGCGAGATGTGGATGACCTCCCACACGCCCTCGACCCAGTAGTGGACGACGTACCAGCGGAAATATTCCTGCAGGTCGAGCCGCTCGACGAAGAACATGCCGAAAATCCACACCAGCGTCAGCGCCAGCACGCCGAGCCCGAGACCCCAGTGGATCTCGTTCCATTGCGAGACCGGCGGGAAGGTGCGCAGCACCACGTAGCAGAGGATGGCGAAGCCGATCAGGATGACCACGTCGGCGATGCGGCCCGCTTCCAGATATTCGAGCCCTTCCTGCAGCAGGGGCTGCCCCATCCACCAGCCGGCAATGCCCTGCTGCGCCAGCATCTGGGTGGCCAGGTTCCACACCACCACGGCCAGCAGCGCGTAGAACAGAAACTTGATCAGCCATGGCGAGGCCAGTTCGCGCTTCGACAGCAGCGGACCGACGAACAGGATCGTGCCGATGAAGCCGCACAGAACCCAGAAGATCGCCAGGTTGAGATGCTGGGTGCGGATGACGTTGAAGTTCAGCGTTCCGGCAAGCAGCGTCGGGTCGAGATGCTGGGCTGAAAGCAGAAGGCCGAGGGCGGTCTGGAAGAAGAACAGCACCAGCATGACCATGAAGAAGCGCAGGGAAAGGCGCTGGGTCCGGTATTCGATCCTGAACATGGCTCAATTCCCCCCAAGGCTGCGGATATAGGCGACGACGTCTTTTATCTGGTCTGCATCGAGTATCTCGGCAAAGGACGGCATGACGCCGGCCTCAAAGCCGGCGACGACCTTGGCGTCGGGCTTCAGAATCTTTTCGGTCAGATAGACGTCGTCGGCGACCACGCTCGACCCGTCGGCGAGCTTGACGGTGGAGCCGTAGAGGCCTCCCCAGCCGGGGCCGACCAGGCGCTGCTTGTCCTTGGCGTGGCAGGCCGTGCAGCCATTCTCCTCGGCCAGCTCGGCGCCGTGCGCGGTCGCGGAAATCGGCGTCGCGGCGGCCTGGCCGGTCCCTTCGGCCGGCGAAAGCGCGGCCTGCCGTGCTGCAACGGGCATCGGCGTCGCCTCAGGGAACGTCAGCCCGTCGACCTTCGGCACGGGCGGCCAGCCTTCGGTGTTCATCTCGGAGGTGTATTTCAGGAACGCCACCAGTTCGTGCACGTCGTCGCGGCTGAACGGCAGGTTCGGCATGTGCGTGGGCTTGCCCCCGCGCCGGTTGATGCGCTCGGCGGCGGCCGGATATTTTTCCAGATAGGCCTCGATCGTGTCGACGCCGGCTTCGGCGGCGATGGCCTTGTCCTGCAGTTGCAGCTTCACCGCGCCGCTCGTGGGCCAGGCGCCCGCCGAGGGCAGGAACGCTTCAAGCCAGGCCGGCCCGACCCCGGCGTAGAGCTTGGTCAGGTCCGGGCCGAAATAGGCGCCGTTGCCGACGATGGTGTGACAGCCCATGCAGTTGTAGGACTGGAATACGCGCTTGCCCTGCACCGCGTCAAAGCCGGCATAGGTTACCTTCGAAGGAACGACCTGCCCGCGCGAAGTGATGAACGAGACGCCCGACAGCGCCAGGAAGATGATGCCCATAAGGCCGAGGACTGCGAGCGCGCGACGGCGCTTCACCCCCTCATGGCACGGTTCGCCCGGCTTGCAGCTCATGGCCTATCCGCCTTGCCGGAGGGAATTTCGGCACAGCATGCGGATTGCTTTTCGCGCTCCAGCATGTCGTGCTCGAACAGCGTGCGCAGGCTGCCGAGGAACGCATAAAAGACATAGACGGCGAGGATGAACCCCACGATGAAATAGGCGGTCCACATAAAATGCGATTCCGCCCAGTAGCCGAAATCACGCCAGTAGGGCCAGGACAGCGCAAGGCTTGCGCCGCTGGCCACGATCGCCACACCCAATCGAATGATACGTTGCACAGACATATCCCCTCCATCGACACAATCGCTGCCGGCATGACGGAGCCGCGTCCCGCCGATCGCCCCTCGCGCCCTCGCCCCGTCGCCGATTGGACAGCCCCCGATTGGACAGGCGCCGATTGGACAGGCGCCGGCCAAACAGGTATTTTAGATGCCAATTCATAGCGCCGTTAATAGGCATTGTAAATACTAATTAAGGGAACCTCATGCGACTTGCCGCCTTCACCGACTACGGCCTGCGGATTCTGATGCGGCTTGCCGGCACGCCGGACGCGCCGTCGACCACCGCCCGCATCGCGGAGGAGTTCCAAATCCCCTACAACCACCTCACCAAGGTCGTGCAGGATCTCGCCCGCGGCGGCTTCGTCACAACCCAGCGCGGCGCCGGCGGCGGCATCCGGCTGGCGCGGCCGGCCGACACGATCACGCTTGGCGAGGTCGTTCGCCACCTGGAAGAACGTTACGACATGGTGGAATGTTTTCGGGCCGACGGCGGCGCGTGCCTTCTCACCCCGCGCTGCCGGCTGAAACCGCAGTTGGCCGCTGCGCGCGAGGCCTTCCTGGCCGAGCTGGACAAGACCAGCGTCGCCGAATGCGCTTATCCCGGGCCGGTGTCGGGCAAGCCGTCACGCCCGGCGACATAGCCGAACGCCAGGTCCGGCGGCACCGAAGGATGACTGCCGATGCTGGCCCCGCATTCGCCGTTCGGATGGCCGATTCGGGCGTGCCGGTGGCGGAACTCGCCGCGACCTAGCTTCGGGCGCCGTCTTCTATGCGCGGCAGGAACCAGGTCAGAAGGCCGGCCAGCGGCAGGAAGGCGCACAGCCAATAGACGCTTTCAATGCCGATGCTGTCCGCCAGCCCGCCCAGAATGGCAGCCGCGATCCCCGCCAGCCCGAAGTTGAGGCCATAGAACAGCCCGCCGATCAGACCGACGCGCTCCGGCAGCAATTCGATGGCGTAGATCAGGATCGAGGCGAAGGCGCTCGCGATGATCAGGCTGATCACCACGGTCAGCACACCGGTCCAGAAGAAATCGGCATAGGGCAGCAGAAGTGTGAACGGCAGCGGGCCGAGGACCGAAATCCAGATGATGCGATAGCGGCCGATCCTGTCGCCGGCAATGCCGCCGATCAGCACGCCCACGGCCTGAGCTACCAGGAAGACGAACAGCATGATCTGGGAGGTCGGGATCGATACGCCGAAACGCTCGATCAGGTAGAAGGTGTAGAAGGATCGGAAGCTCTCGGTGTAGGCGATCTTTGAAAACATCAGCAGCGTGAGAATGATCATGCCGGTCATGACGGTCGCCCGCGAATGCAGCCGGCTGTTTGCGGCGCTTCCTTGGAGCGAAGCCTTCAGGGTCGCGATATGCTTGCGGATCAGCGCGTGTTGCCCGGCAGTCCAGACCATCAACGCCATGGCGAGCAGCGCCGCCAACGTGAACCACGCAAGGCTCGCCTGGCCATGCGGCACGATGATGAAGGCGGCAAACAGCGGCCCGAGCGAGCCGCCGGCCTGGCCGCCGACCTGGAAGACGCCTTGGGCAAGCCCTTGCCGGCCGCCGGAAGCCTGGCGCGCCAAACGGGTCGCTTCGGGGTGGAAGATCGCCGAGCCGATGCCGATGCAGGCGACCGAAACAAGGATTATGCCATAGCTCGGGGCGAAGCCGAGGCTGATCAGGCCTGCGAGGGTGAAGGTCATGCCCACGATGGTCGAATACGGCATCGGGCGCCGGTCGGTCACGTAGCCCACGACCGGCTGCAGCAGCGAGCCGGCAATCTGGAAGGTCAGGGTGATGAGCCCGATCTGCACGAAATCGAGCGCATAGGCGTCCTTGATGATCGGATAGATGGCCGGAATGAGCGACTGGATCAGATCGTTGAGCAGATGCGTCAGGCCAAGAACGACCAGCACGGCCATATAGGTGCGCGGCTGCGTGACGGAGGGACCGAACTGGTTCAACTCTTGCTTCATTTTGAGGGAGGTGTTCCGTGCGACGCTTTTGCTTGATCTCGCCGCACCGTATCCTCACGCCGGCTTGAAGAAAACGGCCAGCAGGGGCCATTCGCAATGGTCCAGCCGCGAGATTGTGCAAACTGCGCGCCGTGGCAGCGGCAACCCGCCGGCGCGGCGGGGTCGGCGACACCGCGATGCCGGATCGCGATCGCCGGGAGATCCCGCCCGATGTTTGAGCGCGCGCAAAGTTCTCGGCCGCAGAGGCGGCTAGCAGGAGGTTTGTGCTCCCGCTGCCGCCGTCCTGGCTCCGGGATCCTTGCCAGGCCGGAGAGACGCATTGACGATTGCCATGGACGTGACGCCGGAAAAGCCGGAACCCGATTGGGACCCCCGATCCGACGCGGTGTTTTCCAACCAGATCAAGGCCTATGACGAAATGCGCCACCGCTGTCCGGTGGCGTATAGCGACTATCTCGGCTGGTCGCTGTTGCGGCACGAGGACGTGGTGCGGGCGCTGGACGACCACCACAGCTTCAGCAGCGCCGGTTCCCGCCATCTGTCGGTGCCGAGCGGCATGGACCCGCCCCGGCACACGGCCTACCGGCAACTGATCGAGCGCCATTTCGAGCCTGCTCGCGTCGAGGCCTTCGAGCCGCTGTGCCGCGCGATCTCGGCCGATCTCGTGTCCTCTTTTGAACGGAACGTGGAGATCGATCTGGTGGCGCGGCTTGCCCGGCGCTTCGCCGTGCGCATCCAGTGCGCCTTCCTCGGCTGGCCGGACAGCATGCACGAGCCGCTGCTCGAATGGGTTCGCAAGAACCACGAGGCCACGCTGGCCAGGGATATCGTCGCCATGGCGACGATCGCGCTCGAATTCGACGGCTATATCAGCCAATTGCTGGAGGCGCGGCGCCGTGCCGGCACAGCCGCGCCCGACGACATCACCACCGATCTTCTGCGCCAGCGGATCGGCGGGCGGCCGCTGAGCCAGGAGGAGATCGTCAGCATCCTGCGCAACTGGACGGTCGGCGAGCTGGGCACCATCACCGCCTGCGTCGGCATCCTCGCCCACTATCTGGCGCAGAAGCCGCAGCTTCAGCGGCAGCTTCGCAAGGAGCTCGGCCTGCTGCCGGCCGCCATCGACGAGATATTGCGGCTGCACGCGCCGCTGATTTCCAACCGGCGGGTGACGACGAAGCCGGTCGAGATCGGCGGGCGCAGGATCGCCGCCGGCGAGCGCGTCACGCTGATATGGGCCTCGGCCAACCGCGACGAGGCGGTCTTCGGCGATCCCGACGAATTCCGCCTCGACCGCGACCCGGACGAGAACCTGCTTTACGGCCGGGGCATCCATGTCTGTCCGGGCGCGCAACTGGCCAGGCTGGAACTGCGCGTCGTCATGGAGGAACTGCTGAAAGGCACAAGCGAGATCGCCCCGGCGCCCGGCCGCCAGCCGGTGCTTGCCATCTATCCGGCCAGCGGGTTTTCGGCGTTGCCCCTGCGGATCGGATAGTCTGCGGATCCGCCGGCGCCCGGACGGTCCGCAGCCGGCCATCACGATCTTGTTCCCGGACATTGACGAACCGGCCGGACCTTTCGCTTCCCGGCTGCGTTATGTTGACGGCTGCCCGATCGGCAGCGGCGTGGTGCCTGTCGCCTGTAATTTCCGTCGTCTTCTATGTCCGGAAGAGTTTTCCCGATGTCCGACTACAAGCCCTTGGCCCGGCAGGAAGCCATCGTCGTCGGGGCCGGTCGGCGCGCCGGGCAGGGCGCCGCGATCACGCCCGGCCGGGGCGCGCCCGAGGGCCGCGACATTTCGATGTCGGCCTAGGTGACATGGGCGGCTGGGCGCAGATCTCGGACGATGCGCTGGTCACCCGGCTTCAGCGCGCCGCCTTTTCCTATTTCCTCGACTATGCCGATGCGGAAAACGGCCTCGTCGCCGATACCTCGCGCGAGGGATCGCCCTGCAGCATCGCCGTGGTCGGCTTCGCGCTCTCCTGCTATCCCGTCGCCGTCGAGAACGGCTGGCTTCCGCGCGCGGAAGCCGCCGCGCGCACGCTCAAGGCGCTCAGGTTCCTTGCCCGAAGCCGGCAGAGCGAAGCGCCCGACGCCACCGGCTACAAGGGCTTCTATTATCACTTCCTCGACATGCGAACCGGCAGGCGCGTCTGGCAATGCGAGCTTTCGCTGATCGACACCGCCCTGCTGACCGCCGGCATCCTTGTCGCCGGTTGCTATTTCGACGGCGGCAACGAGGAAACCGAGATCCGCGAGCGCGCCGATGCGCTCTATCGCCGTGTCGACTGGCGCTGGGCCCAGAACGGAACCACGGGCCTGACGCAAGGGTGGAAGCCCGAATGCGGCTTTCTCCACTATGGCTGGGAAGGATATAACGAAGCGACCATCCTCTATGTCCTCGGCCTCGGCTCGCCGACTTTCGCGCTGACGCCCGGCGGCTACGAGCGCTGGAGCCTGACCTATCAGTGGGAGAACCTGCTGGATCGCGACGTTCTTTATTCCGGCCCGCTGTTCACGCATCTGTTTTCCCATGCATGGATCGATTTTCGCGGCATCCGCGATGCCTTCATGCGCGAAAAATCCAGCGACTATTTCGAGAACACCAGAAGCGCCATCGCCATCCATCGCGAATATGGCGAGCGCAATCCCTATGGTTTCAGCGCGTACAGCCGCGATTTCTGGGGCGTCACGGCGGGAGACGGCCCGTCCGCGCCCGAGATCCGCGAGGACGGGCGGGACCGCCGCTTCTTCGGCTATATGTCGCGCGGCGTGCCCTATGGGCCGGACGACGGCACGATCGCGCCATGGGCGATGCTGGCGTCGCTGCCCTTCGCCGCCGATGCCGCGCTGGCCGGCACGAGGCGCCTTCTGGAAACCTGGCCTCAGGTCTGCACCACGGACAGGTTTTCAAGCGGCTTCAATCCGACGCTGCGCGAAGGTTCGGGCGGCTGGCTTTCCGATGGGTGGTACGGGCTCGACCAGGGCCTGCTGGTGATGATGATCGAAAATCATCGCACCGGCCTGATCTGGCAGCTCATGCGGCGCTGCGCCTGGATACGCGACGGCTTGCGGCGCGCCGGCTTCGAAGGCGGATGGCTGTAGACATGCAAAATATCGCGCCGGCGACAGGGCCGGAGGACGACGCCAGCTATCTGCGGCGCGTGCGGCCGCGCGACCGGCCGAACCCTGCGCCGCGCGGTACCTACGACCTGGCCGTGGTGGGAGCCGGACCGGCGGGCGTGGCGGCCGCCGAATATGCCGCCCGGCTGGGCTTTTCGGTCGCCCTCGTCGAGCGCGACCATCTGGGCGGAAACTCGCTGAATACCGGATCGGTGCCGTCGAAGGCGATCATCCGAACCGCGCGCCTTTACGGCGCCATGCGCAATGCCGACGAATATGGCGCGCCCGCGCCATATGAGCCCGCTCTCGATTTCAGCCAGGCGATGGCGCGCATGCACCGGATCCGCACGCGCATCGCGGCCTATCATTCGGCCGACGATCTTGGCGCGCTCGGCGTCGACGTCTTTTTCGGAAGCGCCCGCTTCACGGATGCGCGCACGCTTGCCGTCAACGATGCCCGCCTGCATTTCCGCAAGGCGCTGGTCGCCACCGGCGCTCGCCCCCGGACGCTCGATGTTGCCGGCCTCGACGCGATGGGCTGCTATACGAGCGCGACGGTCTTCGGGATGGCGGCGCTGCCGAAGCGCCTCGCCGTCGTCGGCGGCGGCCCCTTGGGCTGCGAACTGGCGCAGGCGTTTTGCCGGCTGGGCGCGCATGTGATCATCGTGCAGAACAATGCCAAGTTCCTGCCGCGCGAGGAGCGCGACGCCGCCGAGATCCTGTCGCGCGCCATGGCGCGCGACGGCATGGAAATCCGCCTGAACACCACCGTGGTCGGCGCCCGGCGCGACGGCGCGGCCAAGGTTCTGGAAACCGTGAACTACGATGTGAAGGGCGAGGTCCGTGCCGACGAAATCCTGCTCTGCGTCGGGCGAACGCCCAATGTCGAGGAACTCTGCCTGGAACAGGCCGGCATCGCTTTCGATCGCGAAAAGGGGATCGAGGTCGATGATTTCCTGCGCAGCACCAATGCGCATGTCTATGCGGCCGGCGACGCCTGCCTGGCGCTGAAATTCACCAACGCCGCGCAGGCTTCGGCGCGGACCGCCGTGAGAAACGCGTTGATGCGGGCACGCGAGAGGCATGTCGACATCGCGACGCCCTGGTGCACCTTCTGCGATCCCGAGATCGCCCATATCGGCCTGCAGGTTTGGGAGGCGCGCCGGCAGCGGATTGCGATCAAGAGCTTCACCGTGATGATGCAGGATGTCGACCGGGCGATCACGGACGGCGAGGACACCGGCTTCGTCAAGATCCACATCGCCGAGGGCACCGATAGGATATTGGGCGCGACCATCGTCGCCTCGCGCGCCAGCGAGCTCATCAATGAGATGGCCGTCATCATGAGCGCCGGCATCGGCATGAAGGCCCTGGCCGAGATGGTCCACACCTACCCGGCCCAGTCCGATGCCATCATGCTCGCCGCGCAGGCCTGGCGGCGCGAATTCGACAAGGCGGTTCGGGCGGCACCGGCGTGAAGGCGCTTCGGCGCCGCGCCGGAACGACTCCGCGGAAAAAGCATTCTTGCCCATGACTGGAGAAGATCATGACGAAATATTCCATCGGCGACCATGTGAGCTGGAATTCGGAGGCCGGGCGGGTCAGCGGCAGGATCATCAAGGTCCATCACGAAGACTTCGACTACAAGGGGCACCGCCATCATGCCTCGAAGGACGATCCGCAATATGAGATCAAGAGCGATAGGACCGATCACGTCGCCGCGCATAAGGAAGGCGCGCTGACGAAGATCGGCTGACGGCGGCACGGTTCGCCACCATGCGGAGATTTTAGAGCGAGATGATCCCTTCCGGACCCCCTGTCCCGCTCCAAACTCACAAACGGCCAGCTTCAATGATGCGTTGCAGGAAGGCGCGGGTGCGCTCGTCGGTGGGATTGCTGAAGATTTGCGATGGCGGACCCTCCTCGTGGACCTTGCCGCCATACAAAAAGCACACCTTGCTGGCGACCTCGCGCGCGAACCCCATCTCATGCGTGGCCAGAAGCATGGTCATGCCCTCGGCGGCGAGGTCGCGCACGATGTTGAGCACTTCGGAGACCAGTTCGGGATCGAGGGCCGAGGTGATCTCGTCGAGCAGCAGCACCATCGGCCCCATTGCAAGGGCACGCACGATGGCGACACGCTGCTGCTGACCGCCCGACAGGCGGTCGGGATATTCCTTGGCCTTGTGCTCCAGTCCGATGCGCTTCAGCAGGCGAAGCGCCTTTTCTTCCGCCGCGGACGGCCTTTCATTCAGCACCTTGAGGGGCGCGAGGGTCACGTTTTCCAGAACCGTCATGTGCGGGAACAGGTTGTAGCTCTGAAAGACGATGCCGACGTCGCGGCGCAGCGCGTTGACGTCGACGCCCGGCCCGGACATGCGGTCGCCATGGATGCGGATCTCGCCGCCCTGGATGGTCTCGAGCCCGTTCATGCAGCGCAGCAATGTCGACTTCCCGCAGCCCGACGGGCCGATCAGGCAGACGACCTGATGCTCCTCGACCTCGAGACTGAGGCCGTTGAGGACCTTGAACTCACCGTAGCTCTTGATGATGTTGCGGATTTCGATCATCGCCATGGCGCGGGCAGCCTCAATTGCCTCCGGCGCGCATGCGGCGCTGGTCGCGTTCGATCAGCCTGTCGACCAGGCGGGTCTGTGGTATGGTGATCAGGATGAAGAGCAGCGCCACCGTGGTGACCGGCGACAGGTTGAAGTGGTTGGAGGCGATGATGCGGGCCTGGTTGAAGGCGTCTATCGAGCCGATGACGTTGACCAGCGCGGTATCCTTCTGCAGGCTGATGAAGTCGTTGAGCAGCGGCGGGATGATGCGGCGCACCGCCTGCGGAACGACGACATAGCGCAGGGTCTGCATGTAGGACAGGCCGAGGGAGCGGGCGGCCGCCACCTGACTCCAGTGGATGCTCTCGATGCCAGCGCGGTAGACTTCCGCGACATAGGCGCCATAGGTCAGCGTCAAGGCTAGGATGGCATAGGATTCCGGCGCAAGGTCCTTAAGCACCGGAAGCCCGGTCAGGGGGATGCCGAAGCCGATCAGGTAGATGTTGATGATCGCCGGCAGGCCGCGGAACATATCCGTATAGATCGTCGATATCAGCCGGACGGGTCGCGCCGCGTCGCCCGGCAGCAGGCGTGCGATGGCCACGACGAGGCCCCAGATCAGGACCAGGATTTCCGCCACCACGAAGATGCGGATGTTTGTCCAGAAGGCCTTGATGGTCAGTTCCAGGGAACTGGCGATCAACGGAACTTGGAAGAAGGTGCGGCTGACCGCAAGGTCGTTGGCGATGAAGAACTGCGCGGCGATCAGCATGATGACCACGACCGCCGCATAGCCGAACATTGAAAAGGCGTATTCGCGCAACGCCGCGGTCGCCACCCTGGCGGCCACCAGGTCGCCCGTCGCCAGCGCGGCCTTCGCCACCTGCGACTGGCGCCAGGACTGCACCGCCGGCCACAGCAGCAGCGGCGCAGCCACGCCGCAGACGACGAGGATCGCCGCGGCGACAACGTTTTGCGAACCGACGGAGGACAGGGCGGAATAGATGCCGTTCAGCGTCGACCAGGTCGCGAACACGACGAGGATGGCGACGAACAGAGCCGTGATCGACCACCCGGTCGCGTCCCTGGGCGGCGTTCCGGCGCTCCAGCGCCGTTCGCCGCCGAAAAGGCTGGGCGCGGCCCCGCCTCCCCGGTCGTAATCGTTCGACAACATCTGAATGCCGCCCCGGCGATCAAGGCTTGATGTAAGGGATCTTGGTCGGATCCGCACCCCATGCCTCGGCCAGATATTTGGTCGCCAGCTTGTCCAGGGTGCCGTCCTTCTTCAGCGATTCGATGCTCTCGTTCAACGCTGCCTCGTTCGGTGAACCCTTGGGATAGAGGGCGCCGTAGGATTCGCCGGTCGAATATTGATCCGGCACCACCAGGGCGCCGTTCGACTGCGAGACGGCGCCCAGCACGATCGAGGTGTCATGGATGACCGCGTCGACCTGGTTGGCCATCAGCGCCGTATCCATGCCGCCCATGTCGGGGAAGACCTTCACTTCCTTCGGATGCAGATGCTTGGCGACGAAGGCGGCGCCGGTCGTCCCCTGCATCACCGCGACCCGCATGTCCTTGAGCTTGGCTTCGTCGAACTGCTCGCCCTTCTTGACCATGACGCCGATGTCGGAATCGAAATACGGCGTGGAAAAATCAACGACTTTCGCGCGTTCCGGCGTGATGGAGATTTCGGCGAGCGCAAGATCGAAGTTCTTGGTCTGGCCGGCGACCAGAGCATCGAAGGAGACGTTGACCACCTTCACCTTGTCGAGACCCGCCCGATAGGCGATGTTGGCGGCCATGCAATATTCGTAGCCGTCCTTGATGGCATCGGGAGAATCGCCGTTCCACCAGCCGGGAGCCGGCAAGTTGGTCTCGACGGTCAGTTGGCCAGGGATGGCCGGCTTGATAGGAATTGAGCCCTTCGTGCCGGTCAATTCGCAATTTCCGATCGTTTCGGCATCGGAGAACGACACTACAGATAACGTAAAAAAGGTCGTTGCCAGCAGGGAATAACTCACGAGAACGAGATTTCTAGGCCACGATTTCATGATTACCTTCTCCCAAATTGCAGAATCCATGATTCATGCAACGGTCTTGCTTGAAATTGACCCTCCGGATTGAGCAATGGCAGTTTGCATGCGGTGCGTTTTCGCACTTTTGTTAACATCTGTGGCTCAAACACAAAAAGACAAGTGCCGATGCCTCGCGGCGCAAATGACGGCAAGCATTCTTGTCTTGGCTGGGCGGAATATGCCGGCAGTTCGACTGCGGCCGATTCGGATGCGCCGGCCCTTGGCCATCTCGGCGACCCGCCCGTCGATTTGAGCCACGACGAGCCGGCGCCGCCATTGTCGAAGGAGGTCGCCGGACGGGCGGCGGTCTATACCCGCTTCGGTAGCCACTTCTTTTCGAGGCGGCAGACCATGGTGTAGGCGGGGTCGAAGACATTGCCCACATCGTAGCGGACGGCCTGCCCCATGAGATGGCTCGCGGCCACGGGGCTCAGGCCGAAGTCGGCTGTCAGCCAGTTGAACATGTCGGTGGTGGCGTGCTGCAGCGCCTGGTCGAGCGGCCTTGCATTGCCGACCGAAAAGATGTCGGTCGCGTTCTCGCCGCGCGGCCAGACGAGATTGCGGCCCTTTTCGACCGTCAGGCGCAATTCGACCTCGAAGCAGGTCTCGATGCCGGTGCCGACGATCTCGCCGTCGCCCTGCCTGGCATGGCAGTCGCCGAGGAAGAACAGCGCGCCCGGCACGGCGACGGGAAACCACACCGTCGCGCCGGGGCGGAAACCGCGGTAGTCCATGTTGCCGCCATTCTCGGCGGAGGTGGCAGTGGAGAAGGCCTGCCCCATGGCCGGCGCCACGCCGAAACAGCCGATCATCGGCTCCAGCGGCAGCACGAGATTCTCGAGGCCCGGGACCGCGGGGTCCAATAGCACCGTCTGTGCCTGGCGGTCGATGCGCCACTGCACCTTGTCGCGCGGCGGCAGGCCGCGCACGAATTCCGGCTCGACGACGTTCCCGGCGAGCGCGGCACGCGTCCAGCCGGTCTCGCGGATCGGCGTCATGCGCAGGATCTCGACCCTGAGCGCGTCGCCGGTCTCGGCGCCGGCCACGAAGATCGGGCCGTTCATCGGGTTCGGCTCCGGGGCGCGCTGCACCCCGTCCTTGTCGACTCCGTTGGCGTCGATCGTCTCGGTGATCACCGTGTCGCCCGAGGCGATGGTGATCGCCGCAGGCAGGGTGCCCAGGACATTTTGCCATTCAGTGGCGGTAAAGCGGTGCGTGGTCATGGCTGACGGCGTAGCCGAGCGCCGCGTTTTCGGCAAGCGCGGCATGCCTGCGGCGCGGCTTCCGGCCCGGCGAAACAGCGCGCTCACAAGGCCGGGATGCCGCCGGTGCCGGTTCTTGACGGGCCGGGAGCGAATCCTAGCTTGCATCGCACCGGCGATCGCAATCGATGCTCCGGTTTTCCAGGGAGGAAAATATGAAAGGCAAATTTGCGGCCTGCTTTCTTGCCGGCCTCGCTGCAACGACGGCCGGCGTGATCCCCGCCGGCGCGGCGGATGCGCCGAAGCCGGTCTATTTCATCTTCACCGGTTACGCCTATCCCTACTTCGCGCCGATGGCCGAGGCGGTGAAGCAGGCCGCCACGCACCATCCGGACATGGCGGTCAAGATCGTCAACGCCAACAATTCTCCCTCGGACGAGATCGCCGATCTCAACGAGGCGGTTGCCGCGGGCGCCAAGGGCATCATCCTCAACACCATTCAGGAATCGGTCACCGGAACCGCCGCGAAGGCCATGAAAGCAGGCATTCCCATCGTCACGGTGGATCGCGACGTCGCCGACCCGTCGGCCCGCGTCGCCTTCATCGGCGACAATGACGTGACGCTCGGAAAAGAGGAGACGCAGTTCGCGGTGGATACCCTGGAGAAGAACAAGGTCAAGAAACCATGGCATGTGGTCATCCTTCAGGGCACGCTCGGCGCCAGCGTCTCGATCGGCCGCCTGAACGGCGCAATGGAGGTGCTGCAGCCCCTGGTTGACAAGAAGGAGGCCGAGATCTCCCTCAACCAGTCCGCGGATTTCGCCACCGACAAGGCGCAGGCGATGATCGCGACGGAGCTTGCCAAGACCACGGACATCCAACTCGTGGTCTGCGGCAACGACGCGATGGCGCTCGGCGTCGTCAAGGCGCTGCAGACGCATAACATCACACCGGGCAAGCAGACGCTCGTGGTCGGCGCCGACGCGCAGCCGGAGAGCCTGCAGGCCGTGAAGGAGGGCACGCAGCTCGACACGGTCACGCATTCTCCCTTTGTCGAGGCTTACTGGGCGGTCGAGGCGATGGCCAACATCCTTCAGGACGGCACCAAGCCGCCGGCTTCCAAGTTCCCCGACGGCAATGTCATCATCCCCATGACGGTCGTGACCCAGGCGAATGCCGACAATATCTCGGCCTGGGGCACGCCGGAGGAGATAGCGCCGCTGCCCTACGGCAAGGCGCAGGCCTATAGGGTGACCAGCGACAAGTGAGCGAAGCGGCCCCCGCAGAGGACCTCCGGCCGATCATCTCGGTCCGCGACCTGGTCAAGACCTTCGGGCCGGTCCGGGCGGTGGACGGCGTGAGCCTGGACATCTACCGGCAGGAGGTGGTCGGCATCATCGGCGACAACGGGGCCGGGAAATCGACCTTCCTGTCGCTGCTCACCGGCTTCCACCATCCCGATTCCGGCCGCGTGCTCTACCAGGGAAGCGAAGTGCAGATACGCTCGCCGCACACGGCGCGGAGCGAACTGAAGATCGAGATGATCTATCAGCGGCTGGAGCTCGCGCCGGACCTGACGGTCTGGCAGAACCTGTTCCTGGGCGAGGAGCTTCGCCGTTTCGGGCTGGGCATGGCGCGCAGCACCATGCGCGCCCGCGCGGGCGAAGTGCTGAGGCAATTGAACACGAAGATCTCGCCCGACGACATCGTGGGCGAACTTTCGGGCGGCGAGCAGCAGGCGGTGGCGATCGGCCGGGCCATCCTGTTCGACCGCCAGATCATCATCATGGACGAGCCGACGGCCGCCATTTCGGTGCAGAAGGTCGAAGATGTGCTGGCGCTCATCCGGCGGCTGCGCGGCGCCGGCAAGACGGTGCTTCTGGTCAGCCACAGGCTGGAAGACCTGATCGAGGTCTGCGACCGCATCGTCGTCTTCCGTCACGGCAGGGTCAGCGGCACGCTGGAAAACCGCGACCTCAGCGTCGGCGATCTTGTCCATGCCATGTTCTGAGCGGCCGGAATCGGCCAAGGAATCTATTTCGCGGAAGCTATCCGGGCCTGCAGGCCGGCAAGGATCAGGATCGCCGCCACGAAGATGTATTCATAGAGCGCCGGCAGGCCGATCAGCACGATGACGTCGTTGATCACGCCGATGACCAGGACGCCGAGAGCCGCGCCGACGATCGTGCCGCGGCCGCCATTGAAGGGAATGCCGCCGAGGATCACGCCGGCGATCGCCTGCAGGGAATCGCCCTGGCCCGTCAGCGGGTAGATCGAGTCCTGCCAGGCAGTGATCATGATGCCGGCCAAAGCGGCCATGAACCCGGAAACGGCAAGCACCAGCACCTTGACCATGTTCGTGCGGATGCCGACGGCGCGCGCGGCATTCTCGTTCGAGCCCGTCGCCCGGATCCAGTTTCCCAGCGGGGTGAACGACATCACCAGTTGCGCGCCGACGACGATGACAAGCGAGATGAGGATCAGGACCGGAAAGCCGGCGACGGTGCCGGCAATTCCGGAGAAGCCGAAGGGCCGCGGAGGGGTGGCGGCGTAGGGGCTGATGTAGTTTCCGCCGTTGAAGAGCAGGGCCACGCCGCGGATTCCCCAATAGGCGGCAAGCGTGACGATGAAGGAGGGAATGCCGCCGCGTGCCACGAGCAGGCCGGCGACGACACCGATGCCGGCGCCGGCAGCCAGGGTCGCAGCCACGGCCAGCGGCGCCGGCACCGCGTAGAAGACGGTCTGCCACGCGACGAACATCCCGGCGGCGGCCAGCATGCTTTCGACGCCCAGATCGATCATGCCCACCATGATCACGAACGCCTCGCCGACGGCGACGACGACCAGGAAGCTCGAACTCGTCAACAAGGCGGCGAGATTGCTCACGGTGAGGAAAGGGGGAGCGACGAGACTTGCGATGACGGAGGCCGCGATCAGGAAGGCCGCCGGCCGGCGCACCCCGCCAGGGCGGCCGGCAACGATTCTGGCGACGCCTCGCCACGACCAGTTCGTCATGGGCTTGTCTCCACCGCCCTTTGCGAAATCCATCCTTTGCGAGATCTCCGGGCCGGCGGTCGATCTTAGTCTTCGCGGCTGGATCTGGGCAAGACGAATGGCCGAAGGAACGCGGAGCGTTCCCCGGGGCAGGCTGCCCGGAGGGACTGGCCGAAACAAGCCGCTAACCGCGGAAATTCGGGACTATGCTGATAGCGGGAACCGATTTCAGCCAGCCAGGGGAATTATGGGATGGGCATGCAGAGTACTTAGCGCAGGAAGCTCGGAATCCTCTTCCGGCCTGCGCCGCAACCTCTCGGCCGTTTTAGATCGTCAATCGTAGCGAATTGGCAAATTGCGACGTGGCCGAGTCAGCCGGTTGGGCGAAGCCGTGATCGGCCAACTCTTCAATCCTGCCGTCTGGGTAAAGCCCAGTGGGGCGATGGGCGGCTCCTACAGAAACCAGCATGAACTCGTTGCCATCTTCACCAACGACCGCCGGCTGGGCGTCGAGGTTCCGAGGCCGGGCTATTGAAGCCGGCCTTCAGGCCACTTTCTCGTAGGCGATGTTCCGGGCCAGCCAGCAGCCGACGACGAGACCGCGAATGCCTGCGGCAGCGTCGCGCTCGACCTGGATGGTCCAGTCGCCGGGCGCGGGGGCATCCATCGAACGCTGGCAGGACAGCACGAACACATCCCGTCCCACCGGATGGATCGCGTGCATGGGACCGCGGCCCAGCAAGCCCTCGAAGCGGCCGAACAATGCCGTGCCGGCCTTGTCGATCTCCAGCCAGGCATCCAGTTCGCTGGAGAAATATCTGCCTTCCAGCCCCTGGGTGACGTCGCTGGCGACGCGGACCGCGCTCGCGCTCAGGTTTTCGCTGGGGCGCCTCAACCGCATGGCGTCGTCGTCGCGCGCCAGCGTCATCGAGGGCGCCTCCGCGGTGCTCTCCGACTTGAGGCGCAGCCGCTCGGGCGAGTGGGCGTAGCGCACGTCGAGCATCGCGCCATCCGCCCGCACGCTGAGCAGAAGGCCGTTGGCCTTGTCCAGATAGTGGCCGTTCCAGGCCGGATCGGCCACGCCGGCCGCCGCCGGCGTTTCCCGGTGGCCAAGGGCGGCGCGCAGCAACATGCGCGCCGCCTCATGGGAATCCGCTTCATGGTTGAGCAGGACGACCACCGACAAGCGCTGCGATGCGGCATGCATGCGGTGCAGGCGAAAGCCGCGCAATGCCCCGCCGTGCCCGGTCACGGCAACGCCGTCCACCGTCTCGTGCGAAAGGCCGTAGCCGTAGCGTGCGGATGTGCCGTCGCTGAATGTCTGCGGCCGCGACAGCCGCCGATAAAGACCGTCCGCGTCGTCGCGGGTGGCATCGATATGGCGTTCCCACGCCAGCATGTCTTCCAGCGAAGCCGAGATGCCGGCATCGCCCGTCCAGTAGATGCGGTTGGCGGCGGGGAAGAAGCCGACCTGGTCGTTGCCTTCGTAGCCGATCACGCCGTCCAGAGGCTTGCTGGTGTCGGCGGTCAGCAGCGCGGTTTCCATGCCGGCGGGCCCGAACAGCCGCTCGGCATAAAGCTCGGCAAGGGAACGGCCCGAAAAATCCTCCAGCAGGTCGGACAGGATGCGGAAGTTGCCGTTGGAGTAGGAATAGCTGCTGCCCGGCTCGAAGTGGGTGGTGCGCATGCGGGCCAGAAGCGGCTTGGCGTCCTCTCGCCCGAACACGCCTTCGGGCTCAGCGCCCTGAACGACGGTCAGCGCCCAATAGTCGCGCAGGCCCGACTGCATGTTGCAGAAATTGGCGATGGTGGGGCGGCGGCCCTCGAGGCGGGGAAGGAAATCCGCCACCCGTCCGTCGAGGCGGGCGGGGTCGCCCACCAGATCCAGGAGGACGCCGCATGTGAACTGCTTGCTGATCGAGCAGATCGGCAGCCGGGTAGCCGTCGTCATGGCCAGGCCGCTCGCCATGTCGGCATATCCCCATGCCTGCCGCGCCAGCACCTCGCCGTTCGCCACGACGCCCGCGACACCGCCCGGCCCCTTGAACTTCTCGGGAAGGGCTTCGAGCGCCCGCTTCAGGGATGGAAGATCGACCTTGCTCGCCAACGCGGGACTCCCGGTGCTGTTGCCGTGAACGGAGCCGGTATTGAAGATACCCGGCAGCGGAAGTCAATTTTTCGTCGTGGCGATCCCCGCATATTCGCGGGCGGCCCGGGGCTCGCCGAGCAGGCCGTGGCGTACGGCCATCGCGGCCGCCTGGGTGCGGTTTCGGGCGCCCAGTTTCTTCGTCGCCGCGCTCAAATGGAGGACGACCGTGGGGATCGAACGGCCGATGAAGCGCGAAATCTCCTTGGCCGAGTAGCCGTCGGCACAGTAGCGCAGGCACTGCCTTTCCCGCGCGGTGAGAGGGGCCGACGCAAGGCCCGGCACCGTATCGGCATAGGCCTGGTATGCGGCCTCGTGGAAAACCTGCGCGAGCAGGCCGAAATCGGCAATGTTGTGCAGCGCCTCGCCCGCGGTGGCGCCCGGCGCCAGCGTGCCGGTGACGGTGGCGTAGCCGCCATGCGGCATATGGATCGGCACGGTCACGCCGGCCGGCATGTCGTGGTCGAGCAGATAGCGCGCCACCGGTTCGGTTTCCGACGTCACGAAATGGCGGATGCGCGTGTCGGCTCCCGGCTCGTAGTTCCAGAAGAAGGGCACCGACGTGCGTGCGGCGAGCAGTTGCACCGGGTCTATGAGAAAATAGCCGCGGTCGCACCAGTATTCGTGCATGCCGCTGGCAATGTTGCGCAGCTTCATCAGCGACGGGATGGCGATATGACCATTCGGTTTCATGGGCACCGGCGTATAGTCGTAGATCATGGCGCCGAAGCCGAGTTTCTTCATGGCCTCGAAGGCATGATCGATGCGCTCGTCGAGGGTCTGATGCCGGGCGAATTGGTCCCTGATTGCCTCAATCCGGTCGAGCATGCCTGCCGCCAGTCTCCTTCGCCGCCGTGGAAATGATCCCGAACCTATCATTTCTTATAGCTGGCGAAAGCATGGCTGACGAATAAACTTGCCGAGGGCAGCGGACCGCCGGCAGGTCCGGGCGGCGGATTCGGGACGCTGCCTTTCACCAGGGCAGGGAGGGAACCATGTGGCGTGAGATCAGCCCCGACGAACAGGTCGACATCCGCGTCGATGGCCATCGGGTAAGGGCCTACAGCTTCGGCAAGGGGACGAACACGGTCCTGTGCCTGAATGGCGGGCCCGGCCTTCCATGCGACTACCTGCGTGAAGCCCATTCCTGCCTGATCGATCATGGCTATCGGGTCGTCGCCTTCGATCAGCTGGGCACGGGCGCCTCGGACCGGCCGGACGACGCCTCGCTTTGGACGATCGGCCGCTATGTCGCCGAAACCGAAACCGTGCGGCGCGAGCTCGGCCTCGGCAAGGTGCATCTGCTGGGGCACTCCTGGGGAGGCTGGCTCGCCATCGACTATGCGCTGACGCACCCCGAAAACCTCGCCTCGCTCATCCTTGCCGACACCGTCGCGGACATACCGCATCTGGTTTCCGAGCTTGAGCGGCTGCGTGCCGCGCTCGGCTCCGAAACCGTCGCCATGATGCAGAAGCACGAGGCCGAAGGCACGCTGGACCACCCCGAATACATGGCGGCCATCACACTGCTCAACTACCGCCACGTCTGCCGCCTGCCGGAGTGGCCGGCACCCGTGCGCCGCTCGCTGGACGACTGGAACATGGGTCCGTACGTGACCATGCAGGGGCCGAACGAGTTTCTCTATACCGGCAACCTCAAGGACTGGAACCGCGTGCCGGACCTGCCGAAAATCAAGGCGCCGGTGCTCATCGTCAACGGCGAGCACGACGAGTTGACACCCGCCTGCGCTTTGCGCATGAAAACGGCGATGCCCGAAGCGCAAGTGGCCATCATGCGCAATTCCAGCCACATGCCGTTCTACGAGAACCCTGGGGACTATTACCGCGTGCTGGTCGATTTCCTGTCGCGCCACGGAGCCGGCACATGAAGTACCGAACGCCGGGACGTTGAGGCATGCACCGGTACAAGTTCGTCCTCTATCGTCCGATCCAGTTCCTGCCGGTGCTGTTCGGCATCAGCGTCGTAACCTTCGTGCTGGTCCGGCTCATTCCCGGCGATCCCGCCCGTGTGCTGCTGGGCGCGCGGGCCACGCCCACGGCCATCGCCAACATCCGCCGTCAATACGGCCTCGATGAGCCGATGTGGCTTCAATATCTCTACTTCGTGAAAAACCTGCTCAACGGCGAGATGGGCAAGTCGATCCTCTACAAGATCGACGTGCTGAAACTCATCATGACCCGTATCGAGCCGACGCTGGTGTTGGTGCTGGCGAGCGTGGTGCTCTCTGTACTGATCGCGGTGCCAATGGCCGCACTTGCCGCCCGCAACCATGGCCGATTTGCCGATCACGCGGTGCGCGTCGTCTCGACGGCGGGCATCGGCTTTCCGCCGTTCTGGCTGGGGCTGATGCTGATCATCCTGTTCAGCGTCAATCTCGGTCTGCTGCCGGTTTCCGGCTATGGCGAGACGCTGGGAGAGAAAGTAGCCCACCTGGCCTTGCCCAGTCTGACGATCGCGCTGTCGCTTTCGACCGTGCTGACGCGCAGTCTGCGGGCGGCGATGGTGGAAGGCCTGCGCTCCGACGTCGCCGTCGCCGCACGGGCACGCGGCATGCCCGAGCGCGTGGTGTTCTGGCGCCACGTCGTTCCCAACTCGATGGTGCCGACCATCAACCTTCTCGCCATCAACATAGGCTGGCTGATCGGCGGGACGGTGGTCGTCGAAAGCGTGTTCGCCATCCCCGGCATCGGGCAATTGCTGGTGCGGGCGATCTTCTCGCGCGACTACATGGTCGTGCAGGGCGTGGCGATGATACTGGCCTGCGCCACGGTGCTCATCAACCTCATCGCCGACATCCTGACCGTCGCCGCCGATCCGCGGGTGAAGCTATGAGCGTGCGGGCCCTGGGCGGCGGGCGGATGGGCTGGCGGTGGCGGCTCGGCCAGCACACGGCGCTGGTGATCGGCGCGGCGATCCTGATCGTCTTCGTGCTGGCGGCGCTGCTCGCGCCCTATATCTCGCCCTACGATCCCATCGCGCAGAATGCCGACATCCGCCTGCTGGGCCCGTCCTGGGCACATCCGTTCGGAACGGACAATTTCGGCCGCGACATTCTTTCGCGGGTCATCTGGGGCGTGCGCATCGATCTCCAGATCGCCATACTGGGGGTGATCTTTCCCTTCATCATCGGCACGCTGATCGGCACGGTGGCGGGATTTTTCGGCGGGATCGTGGACGCGCTGTTCATGCGGCTCATCGATGTCATCCTGGCGTTTCCCTTCCTCGTGCTGGTCCTGTCGATCATCGCCATACTCGGGCCGGGCCTGAGCAGCTTCTACATCGCCATGGCGCTGGTGGGCTGGGTTTCCTATGCGCGGCTGATCCGCGCGCAGGTGCTGGTGCTGAAGAACAGCGACTATGCCGTCGCCGCCGTAAGTCTCGGGTTCAGCCGGTCGCGCATCATGTTCCGGCATCTTTTGCCCAATGCGATCGCTGGCTCGGTGGTGTTTTCGATGTCGGACGCGGTGCTCGTCCTGCTCAACGGCGCGGCCATCAGCTATCTGGGGCTCGGCGTCCAGCCGCCCATCGCGGAATGGGGCATCATGGTCGCGGAAGGCCAGCCCTTCATCACCACCGCCTGGTGGATCACGCTGTTTCCCGGCCTTTCCATCGTGATGCTCGCCTTCGGCTTCAGTCTGTTCGGCGACGCGCTCGGCGATGCGCTGGGGATGAAGGAATGAGCGCTCCCGTCCTCAGCGTCAGGGACCTCACCGTCGCCCTGGACGTGCCGGGCGGCGAGCCGCGCATGCTGCTCGACAAGGTTTCGCTCGATCTCGGGAAGGGCGAAGTGCTCGGGCTGGTCGGCGAAAGCGGCTCCGGCAAGAGCCTGTTCTGCCGCACGCTGGTCCGCCTGCTGCCGTCCAAAAACATGCGGATCGCGGAAGGCCGCATCATGCTCGGCGAGCGCGACCTGGCCAGGGCGAGCGAGGCCGAGATGCTGGATGTTCGCGGCGGCAGGATCGGGATGATCTTCCAGAACCCGACCAGCCATCTGGACCCGGTGATGACCATCGGCGACCAACTGGCCGAAGGGATACGCTACCATCAGGGGCTCGATGCGCGCGCCGCACGCAAGGAGGCGATAGCGATCCTGCGCCAGATCGGCTTTCCCGAGCCGGAGCGGCAGTTCGACGCCTATCCGCATGAGTTTTCCGGCGGCATGCGCCAGCGCGCGATGATCGGCGTCGCGCTGTCGTGCAATCCGGAGATCCTCATTGCCGACGAACCGACGACCGCGCTCGACGTCACCATCCAGGCGCAGATCCTGCAATTGCTGATGGACATACGCCGTGAACGCGGCCTGTCGATCATCCTGATCACCCACGATCTCGGGATCGTGGCGCAGACCTGTGACCGCATCGCCGTCATGCGCGAGGGCAGGCTTGTCGAACAGGGCGACAAGCGCGGCCTGCTGCGTTCGCCTTCCCATCCCTACACGAAGGCGCTCATCGGCAGCCATCCCTCGATGCCGCCTTCGGCGGGCGAAAGGAGGGCGGCGCCCGCGCCGGATGCAGCGGCAGCGACGGACAAGCCCTTGCTCGAGGTGGACGACGTCAATGTCCGTTTCGCCGGTTCCGGCAGTCTGTTCGGCGGGCGGTCGGGCGCGGTGCAGGCGGTGGCGGGCGTGTCGCTCAGGATCCTGGCGGGCGAGACGGTCGGCATCGTCGGTGAATCGGGCAGCGGCAAGAGCACCCTGGCGCGGGCGATCCTGGGGCTGGCGCCGATCGCGTCGGGTAACGTCATCTTCGACGGAACCAGCATGCGCGATGACCGCGTCGCCTTTCTCGCACGGCTTCGCCGCGAGACGGCGATGGTGTTCCAGGACCCATACAATGCCTTGAACCCGCGCCTTTCGATCGGCGATATGCTGGCCGAGGTGCTGAAGGTGCAGGACCGAATCCCGGCCGGCGATATTCCGGCGCGGGTCGGCGAGTTGCTCGACCTTGTCGACCTCGGCCGCGAGTTTGCTGCGCGGCGTCCGCGCAGCATGAGCGGCGGCCAGTGCCAGCGGGCCGGCATCGCCCGCGCGCTGGCGGTGGAGCCCCGCCTCATCATCGCCGACGAGAGCACGGCGGCCCTCGACGTCACCATCCAGGCGCAGATCCTCGATCTGTTCCGAGTGCTGAAGCGCAGGATGAACCTGACCCTGCTGTTCATTGCGCATGATCTCGCCATCGTGCGCAATCTCTGCGACCGGGTCGTCGTCATGCACCGGGGGCGCATCGTCGAGCAGGGAGCCTCGGCGCAGGTCTTCGGGCATCCGGCAGAGCCCTATACGCAGGCGCTGATACGAGCCATTCCCGATATCGATCCGGACAAGCCGCTTCTGCCGCAGGCGGCGCGGGAAGTTGCATAGCGGCGACCAGTCAGATCCAGACCAATCAGAAAGGGAACACGACAATGAAGAACAAATGGATGAAAATAGGCCTGGTGGCCATGATGGCGGGCCTGTCGTTTGGAGGGGGTATCGCCGAGGCGGCAGGCGTCCTGACCATCGGGCGGCGCGAGGATTCGACGACCTTCGACCCGATCAAGACGGCGCAGAACATCGATTTCTGGGTGTTCTCCAACGTCTACGACGTGCTGATCCGCGTCGACAAGTCCGGCAAGGTGCTGGAGCCGGGCCTGGCGGAAAGCTGGACCGTTTCCGAGGATGGGCTGACCTATACCTTCAAGCTGCGCGACGCCAAGTTCTCCGACGGCTCGCCCATCACCGCGGACGATGCCGCCTACAGCCTGCTGCGCATCCGCGACGACGAGGGCTCGCTGTGGAGCGATTCCTACCAGGTGATCGATACCGCGACGCAGGGTGACGACGCGCGCACGCTGGTGGTGAAGCTGAAAACGCTGTCGGCGCCGTTCCTGGCCTCGCTAGCCATGCCCGGCGCCTCGATCCTGTCCAAGAAGGGGCTCGAAACCATGGGCGCCGACGCCTATGCCGAGAACCCGATCGCCTCGGGCGCCTTCACGCTGAAGGAGTGGCGCCGCGGCGATCGCGTCATCCTGGAGAAGAACCCCAATTTCTGGGAAGCGTCCCGCGTCAGCCTGGATGGCGTCGAATGGATTTCGGTACCTGACGACAATACCCGCATGCTGAACGTGCAGGCGGGGCAATTGGACGCCGCCCTCTTCGTGCCCTTCTCCCGCGTGGCCGAATTGAAGAAGGATCCGGAGCTGGTCGTCACGCAGGACACCTCGACCCGTGAAGATCATCTTCTGATCAACCACGAGCACGGCCCGCTGGCCAAGAAGGAAGTGCGCGAGGCGCTGGACATGGCGATCGACAAGCAGGCGATCGTCGACACCGTAACCTTCGGCCTCGGCGAGGTCGCCAATTCCTACATTCCCAAGGGTGCCCTCTACCACGACGACAACGCGCTCCAGCGCCCCTACGATCCGGAGAAGGCCAAGCAGATGCTGGCGGATGCCGGCGCGGCCGGCCTGACGCTGAACTATGTCGTGAACGCCGGCAACGAGGTGGACGAGCAGATCGCCGTTCTGCTGCAGCAGCAGCTTGCCAAGGCGGGCGTGACCGCAAACCTGCAGAAGGTCGACCCCAGCCAGAGCTGGGACATGCTGATCGCCGGCGACTACGACCTCTCGGTCATGTACTGGACCTATGACGTCATCGACCCGGACCAGAAGACCACCTTCGTGCTGGGCCACGATTCCAACATGAACTACATGACGCGCTATCAGAATGAGAAGGTGAAGCAACTCGTCGCCGATGCGCGCATCGAGATGGATCCGGCCAAGCGCGAGGCGATGTATATGGAAATCCAGAAGACGGCCAAGAGCGACGTGCACTGGATCGACCTGTATTACAGCCCCTTCATCAACGTCACGCGCAAGAACATCGAGAACTTCTACCAGAACCCGCTCGGCCGCTTCTTCCTGGAAGATACGGTCAAGAACTGAGTCTTGCGCCCTGCGGCGCGGCGATTCCACAGCCGCGCCGCAGGGCCATGACCGGACGGCAGATCCGGCTTCAGCCGGAATATCCGGGCGCCGCTTGTCCCGGCATTGGAGAGAGGCGCCCGTATTATGGATCTCGTGGCACGATCCAGGCACCAGCTCAGTCTGTCTGACATCGCCCGGGAGCTGAACATAGCGCGCAGCACGGCACACACCATCTGTCACACGCTAGTGAGCCTGGAGCTTCTCATCCGGCGCAACGACCAGACATTCCAGATGGGGCCGCATGTGATGCGGTGGTCGAACGCCTTCACCACCCAGTCGGATGTCGCCGTCGAATTTGCCACCATGTGGGACCAGGAGACCGAATTGCCCGGCGCCACGATCACGCTCTCGGTCCTGGAAGGCGACGAGGTGGTCTATATCGCGGCCCGCAATTCCGATGCCTGCTTTTCCCGCGTCGAATTCCGGGCCGGAATGCGGATGCCGGCCGCCTTCACGGCCACAGGAAAGGCCTTCCTCAGCCATATGAGCGATTTCGATGTGCGAAAGCTTTTGGCAGACGGGCTACCGCCGCCGCGAACCCCGAAAAGTGTTCGGAACATCGAAGCACTGCTCCAGGAGCTCAATGAAGTCCGCAAAAACGGCTATAGCTGCGATAATGAGCAGGTAGCCGAGGGGATCGTCTGTTTTGGGGCATCGGTTCTCGATTCCCGTAACCGGCCTATCGCGGGTGTAGCGGTCAGCCTACCGGCGGAATCCATTCCAGATGTTCAACGAGAGCGCGTGATCTCGAACGTCCAACGTATCGCCACACGGCTTTCCCACAGGATGGGGGCCGACCTGACACGAAGGAGCGGATTGATCAGGAACGGAGATCAGCCGGCCAAATAGTGACGAAGCAAGCGGCCTGCACCCTGCTCTCCGAAAGTCCGGGAGCGTGGCCAGTTAGAGCGGATTTCGACCGTTATGAATCGAGAGTGGATTCCCTCGGAGCGTAATTTCTGATTCAGGATCCGTGCTGGTGATGGAGGCCGGCATGGATGGGCCAACCTCTTTCGATGGATTTGCGTTCGCGGCTTCTGGCGGCGGTTGATGATGGTATGAGCTGCCGTGCGGCAGCCGCTCGCTTTGGCGTTGCACCATCGACGGCGATCCGCTGGCAGGCGCAGCGCCGGGAAACTGGCGACTTTTCTCCCAAACCACAGGGCGGCGATATGCGGTCACGCCGGATCGAGGAGCGTGGGGCGGACATCCTGGCGATTTGGGAAGCGCGCAGGGACACCTCGCTTGAGGAACTGCGCCTGGCGCTGATCGAGATCGGCTTGCACGTCTCGATCGCCGGGCTCCACCGCTTCTTCGCGCGCCGTGGCATGACGCGCAAAAAAAGACTGGCCATGCCGTCGAGCAAGACCGTCCCGATATCCTGAAGCAGCGCCGGGCCTGGTTCGACGGCCAGATCGATCTGGAACCGGAGCGTCTTGTGTTCATCGACGAAACATGGACCACCACCAACATGACCCGCAGCCATGGACGCTGCCCAAAAGGCGAGCGGCTGCGGATGGGCTTCCCGCATGGCCACCGCAAGACCACCACGCTCGTGGCCGGGCTGCGCATGAGTGGCATGGTCGCACCGATGGTGCTGGATCGGCCGATCAACGGCGACTGGTTTGAAGCCTATGTCACTCAGGTTCTCGTGCCGGAACTGCGCCCCGGTGACGTTGTCGTCATGGATAATCTGTCGAGCCACAAGCGGGCCTCGGTGCGCGAACACATCCAGGCAGCGGGCGCGACACTGCGCTTCCTTCCGCCCTACAGCCCGGACTTCAACCCCATTGAGAAAGCCTTCTCCCGCCTCAAGGCCATGCTGCGCAAGGCGGGAGAGCGAACCGTCGGCGGCCTCTGGAGCCTGATCGGCAAGCTCGTCGATATCTTCCAGCCTAACGAATGCGCCAACTACTTCACTTCATGTGGTTATGAGCCAGACTGATCGAAAACCGCTCTAATCGATCATAGGCGAGCAATTTTGGTGGAAATTGATCGTAGTGGTAGTTCACGGCTTCAGAAAAATCGAGATTTAATGACGCGTTAGCCATTTTGGGTATCGCTTCCTGCCCTATACGATAATCAACGTTCGTTGATTATCGTATAGGGTGGTGAAGAGGCGTTGTCTATCGCATTTGGCGGTATTCGATAGTCAACAGGGGTTGGCTATCGTTGAGCAAAGGCAACCCGACTTGACTCTCGGCTATGCCTCCCCGTGATATCCAACATGGCTCTGAGAATCCTTATCAGTCGTCGCCTTTATCGCGCGCCGCTCCTGTTTCCGGCGCGCCCCTCGCGCCCCTTCCCCTTCAACCCGGCCGCAGATGCGCGCGCCACCCGGGAATCGCCCTGTCTCACCCCTCATCCGGCCGCAACTGCGCCTCGATGATCTCCCGCGCTGCCTCGTAGATCGGTTTGACCTCGGGCTCGCTGCCTTGGTGCGATTCGAGGAGATAGAGCGCTTGCTCGTACACCTCGCGGACCTCACCGTCGGATAACACCCCCTTCGCGCCCAGCGTCCCGATGAGGGCAGCGAGGATTGCCGCTGACGAAAGGTCGCTGGCGGCTATGGCGTCGATGCGCGGGTCTCGCTCTGCCATCCCCAGCCCCTCCCCAGAAGCCTGAACAACATCGCGCGCTAGGCGCAAAGCTGCAAGAGGGGTTGTCGTTCGGTGCGCAGACCCGGTGACATCGCCCGTTCCGGTTCACTGCGGCGGGCAATTCCCCCGTCGGAAGTTTGATTATCATGGTCGCATTCTCTCCCGAGGGAGGCGGCTGGGCTTTCGCGTTTGTACCCTCTCACGCATGCATCAAATCGCCGTGAACCACATTCTCCGCCACAGATCAGCCCATGAGGGCGCAGACGATCCAAAGTGCAAGGGACGTTAAGGCGCATTTTCGCGCCAGGGAGAAGATCATGATCGGCAAGGTTTTGGTTGCGATGGCCATTGTCACCGTCGCAGGGGCCCCGGCGTTTGCGGCGACAGAATATTGGGTCGGCCAGGACGCATCGACATACAAGTGTTCAGTGGTGAGCATGAAGCCGGACGGAAAGAAAATGATGGATGCCGGCCACAAGATGTTTGCCGACAAGGCCGCTGCTGAGAAAGCGATGAAGTCAATGTCCTCCTGCAAGTAGCGATTTGTGCTGACACTGTGCCGCCCGCTCCGGCTCGCCGGGGCGGGCTTCTCTTTTGGGGCAGGGCTTGTCAAGCAAAGGATACTGTCTCCGGCCCCAGGTGAGGCCCGGCGAAGTAGTGCTGAAGCACTGGCACGCAAAGGATCTGAGCTGCAGGACGTGATGGTTGCCCGCCAGGGGTCTGGCTTCTCTTCGAAGTCGGCGCTTGACCGCTCCATGATCGGGTCGGATGGAGAGGCATCCCACTCTTTTTTCCGAAGCTGCCAGTCTTAACTGACGTCCAGCCCGCCCGCGAGATTGCCTACCCACTCGTCCCTGAACGGGACCTCTATCCGCGCAGCGTCGCGGAATTCTCTATTCGATCGATCACTCAGGCGGTCTTGGCCTCCCAGCGATATGGCGTATTGTCCATCCACATCCGATGCAGGATGACTGCCAGGCGTCGAGCCACCGCCACGGTAGCCTTTGCCATACCTCGCCGACGCGCAATGGATAGTCCCCACGTCTTCAGCGGAGAGCTGCGCTTCGTGAGCCGCAGCAAGATTCCGGCGGCTTCTACCATTACCCAGCGGATTCCTGCATCGCCGCACTTGGAGATGCCTCTATCCCGGTCGATCTCGCCGGATTGATAGCGTGAAGGCGTCAATCCGAAGTGGGCTGGAACGGACCGAGATCGACTGAAGCGCGCCGGTTCGTCGACGCCAGCCCGAAAGCTTAGGGCAACCACCGGCCCAACTCCCGGTGCCGTCATGAGGAGTTTGCAGATGTCGTCGTTCTCAGCCAGCCGTTCCATCGCCTTTTGCAATCGCTGAAACTGCTCTCTCAGCACGCGGCGCACTTCCAGGAGAGGATCGATCACCAGGTGAAGATGCGGGGACTGTTCGAGCAATTCGATAATGCGCCGCTCAAACTGCAACCTGGTCACGACTCCAACCTTGAGGCCGAAGTTGCGCAGCAGGCCGCGTAGGTTGTTCTCCGCATCGACAATCTTCGCCTGCACGAACTTGCGCGCAGTGAGCAGCATCCGAATCTCCTGGCTCCGAACGGTCTTGACATGGACCGGCTTGTAGAGCCCGACCCGCATCATCTGCGCGATGCCTCGGGCATCATTGCGATCGGTCTTGTTGATCTGAGCTGAGAGCGCGGCCTTCATGTGCCGCGTCTCAACACAGATCACTGGATAGCCTGCGGCCGCGAGGCCGCTGTAGAGCCATTGCGAGAGTGGACCGGCCTCTAGGCCGACGCGCTTGTAGGGACCGCCAACTGCGTGAAGTGCGGTGCCGATCACAGTCGGCTCGGTCTCGACCTTGCACTCACGGATGAGATCGCCATGTGAACCGCCCCGGGTTTGCCGGAGGCCTTCTGGTTTAAGTTATGCCGCGATGGCCGGTTCTTCCAGCATGGCGTAGTAGCGTTCCTCGGCTTCGGCCGGCGGGATGTTGCCGATGGGTTCCAGCAGCCGGCGATTGTTGAACCAGTCGACCCAGGTCAGCGTGGCGAACTCGACCGCCTCGAAGCTTCGCCATGGTCCCCGGCGATGGATGACCTCGGCCTTGTGGAGGCCGTTGATCGTCTCGGCCAGTGCGTTGTCGTAGCTGTCGCCGACACTGCCCACAGACGGTTCGATGCCGGCTTCGGCGAGACGCTCGGTGTAGCGGATGCTGACATATTGCGATCCGCGGTCCGAATGATGAACCAGACCACCGCGATGAACGGGTCGGCGTTCGTGCAAGGCCTGTTCGAGAGCGTCGAGCACAAAGCTCGCATGGGCGGTCCTGCTCACCCGCCAGCCGACAATACGACGGGCGTAGGCGTCGATGACGAAGGCCACGTAAACGAAGCCCGACCAGGTGCTGACATAGGTGAAATCCGAAAGCCAGAGCATGTTCGGGGCCGGCGCGTGGAAGACCCGGTTCACGCGGTCAAGCGGGCACGGCGCGGCCTTGTCCTGCACCGTGGTGCGGATCGGCTTGCCGCGAATGACGCCGTGAAGGCCGAGGTCGGCCATCAACCGCTCGACCGTGCAGCGCGCGACATCAAAGCCCTCGCGCAGCATCTGCCGCCAGACCTTCCTCGCGCCGTAGACCTCGAAGTTCTCGGCGAAGACGCGCTCGATCTCCGGCTTCAGCGCGAGGTCCCGCTTCGCCCGCGTCGACAGCTTCTCGGGATCGGCGCGCTTGGCGACATGATCGTGGTAGGTCGACGGGGCGACCGGCAGCACCCTGCAGATCGGCTCGACCCCATGCGCCTCGCGGTGATCGTCGATGAACGCGATCATCGTTTGAATGGGCGGTCGAGCTCCGCCTGGGCAAAATAAGCGCTCGCCTTGCGCAGTATCTCGTTGGCCTGCCGAAGCTCCCGGTTCTCCCGCTCAAGAGCCTTCATCTTCTCGGCCATGTCTGTCGGAACGCCGGCTCGCTTGCCAGCATTAATCTCGGCCTTCTTCACCCAATCCAGCAGCGTGTGCGCCGAGCAGCCGATCTTTGCCGCTATCGACTGGCAGGCAGTCCAGCGCGAAGAATGATCAGCCTCGTGATCGAATACCAACCGCACCGCACGCTCGCGCACCTCAGGGGAAAACTTGTTCGTCGTTTTGCTCATCATGGCTCCATCCTATTGGGAAGTTGGAGCCTCCGGCAAACCCGGGGCGGTTCAGGCCCATCATTCCCCGGCGCACATGCATGCCCCGCAAGAGGGCCTTCGATCCCAGCAAGTACAAACTGCGCAACCGCGTCGAGCGAACCATCGGCAAGCTCAAGCAACTGCGCCGCATCGCAACCCGATACGATCGATTGCCCCTCAACTACCTCGCAACCCTATATCTCGCTGCAATCGCCTTCTGGTGCTGAATGTCGATTCAGCCTAGCAATCTCGCCATCGATAATGGATTTGACCGCCATGTCCGTGGCGTCTTGCTTATTTTCGCCGATAGTAGCCTTTGGCTTAAAGATTCCGTCGGGAACATTTTTCATCGACTGTCCTTCCTTAAACGAAAAAGGCCGGGGTTTACCCCGACCTTCTCCTGTTCGCCTCGATGGCCAGTGCCAGTACATCCATGGTCAAAGACCAGAGGCGAGGTCTTTATGCCGCCTGCAAATTCTCAGCTGAGGATTTGCCCTTACGCGGGTCCTGCACAACATCGAACGAGAGCTTTTGGCCCTCAACGATAGTACGCATACCGGCGCGCTCGACAGCGGAGATGTGCACAAACACATCCGCGCCACCGTCGTCCGGGGCGATAAAGCCGAAGCCCTTGGTGGAATTGAAGAACTTAACCGTTCCGATAGCCATGACGATTTCCTTTCAATCGGCAGAGAAATTCGCCGTCTGACCGAATGCCAAACGCCGTAGTCGTCGAATTTGAGAGGAAAGACCGGAGAAGCGCCTCGGCGCGAAACGAGATCAACAAGCAAAATCGATCATGCATACGTAGGCGATTACGCCAGTCGGCGCAAGCGCGTCGCCTCAATCGCCACCCTGATCTGGCGCGGGTTCCGTTTTTTCATTCTGGTCTGAGAGTTTTTTAGCCTCTTTGGCGGCCAGCTTTTCGGCTTTCTTTGCAGCCTTGGCGCGATCACGCTCATTGCGCTCGAAATTGTAATTCGGTGTACGGGGCATGAAGTCTCCTTTCTGGGAAACCTAGTTGGCCGGCTTAACCTATGCAACCCGCAGCCGAGCCTGATCCTCGCCCGCCATCTGCCCGAACTCGATCCATGTCATTCCGGTCGCCGTTACCAACGCCAGTTTTCTCATGATCATCCCTCGCCCCGGTCGGCACCGGCCGGCAATCGCGGAACTGGTCTGCGTCCTCGCCCGAAAGGGCAGTATGACGCTTGCAAGTGTCACGGCATCTCTAAGTGTCACAAAAAAGACTAATGAAATCAATGACGTGACACTTGATGACGCTTGTGACGCTTATTTGGGGGTGTTCTGAGAGTATATGAAGGCGCTGCTCCGAGCGCTGAGTGACGATCATTTCAGGCATCGGTCAAGGCGGGTGCCCTCAATCTCCACCCATCCGTCGCCGGTTCGGAAGGGTCTCACTTCATTCCATGTCAAACCCTCGCCAGAGCATCCCATCTCAAGGGTGGCGGCGGTTCGCTTTGTTATCCTGCATTCCCATTCCATGCCGACAACCCGCTCATCGTCCATCCACCAAAACCCGTCGTTCTGGACAGGAGGCGCGAAACCGTTGGTGCGGCGGAAGGCTTTGCAGATAGCCGGATCGGCATAAACGGGGCCAACGGTGATCGGCGGCAGGGTGACGTTCGGCGCCAGCACCATTGAGGTCGGTGGGGTATTGGACCGGCAACTATCAAGCCGGAAAATATTCGGCGCGGTCTGGCGGTCGTCCTCATCTTCCGGGGCATAGCCGTTGAACCATTCGACCTTTGCGCCGCCCGCATACCATAGCTCGCTATCCAGGCCGGCGAAGACAACCCAATCGCCTACGCCGTCGCCGTTCTCGTCAATCTTCTCGATGATGGCAGACGTTCCGTTGTCGGGCGCGTCGAGGTTGTTCGTCAACGCGAGATAGCAAACGACAACCCCGTTTGAGCAAGTCACCTTGCCGGCGGTGCGCCACGCCAGCTTCTGGTTTCGCCATTGCTCCAGCGTCACGTCGCTGAACATGTTGAGCCCGTCTGTGCCATAGATGACGTAGCGGGCCTTGTCGGTCGATGCAGACCAGATAGCATCCTTGTTTTCGCAACCGCTGGCGAACGACGGTGCCGACAGTGCCATGCATGCGCTGATGGCGAGGTGGGGTAAGGCCGGATACTTCATGTGGACCAGTCGCAGACAATCGATCCCGGTTCCTCGGCCGGAATGGCGCCGTAGTCCTCCGACAGCCCTTTCTCGAAATAGGAAGCGACTACGGAGCGGGGCGCGTCGAAAACCAGTTGAGCGGCCTGAATGCCGTTCTCCACCCCGAGCATAAGGATCAAGGCAGTAACCGGCACATTCACATATGTGCCTGAGAGCCCGTAGGTTACGACAACACTGTCCTCGGCCGGAGCGACCGACCGGAACGAAAGGACTTGCTCGACGTGGTCGGCAAGCTTCGCGGATCGGTAGCGCTCATCATTGAGCGTGTAGACCCTTGCGTCCCGATATTGCAGGTAGGCTAGTTCGCTCGATGGCGTGCATGTCTCAAACACCCCAAGGAAATCCGAGAAGTCGAAGGCATCCGCTCGGGCCTGGCTGGCGATGCAGGCAGCGGAGCTTATGAGCGCGACAGAAAGCAGCCCCTTCATCAACAACCCCTCCCACCGGGGAGCAAACCAGATCGCAAAACAGGAGTCGAGTCGGGAGAGCCGGAAAGGGGTTTTGTCGGGAGGGGGTAAGCGGCCTCGGCTTCTATCGGCCGCCGCCGTCACCGGCCGCGCCCTTGCGCAGTGCTACACCGGAGCCGCCCGCCGCACTGCCTTTTTCAAGGAACTGGATGCCGGCCTTCTCAAGCGCAGCCTTTATCCTTTCGACGGTCTCTTGCGAAACGAGTCCTGCGTGGTCCGGCTTTCCCTCAATTCGCCGCAACGTGATGAGGGGCACCCCTGCCATATCGCACAACTCCGCCTGGGTGATGCCCAGCAAATCCCGGCCGGCCTTGATAAGTCCCTTCATCGTTCCTCACTGAGTAATTTTTATCACTGATGCACTTGCTATCACCAACTGTCTAGTGATAAGAAGTTATCAGTCACTTAAAGACTGATTTGGAGCAACCCAATGCCGAACACCCCTGTTCCGGCCGCCGGCGAAGCTATGCCCCGGCCCAGCTACAACCGCGTGGAAATCATGAAGGCCGCGCACCGCTACGCCCAGATGTATCGGGGCCGCGACTGCTCCTATGCCTACCTGCTGAAACACGGGCTCAAGAATGCCTGGGCGGTGGCGAAGGAGGGGCTGACCCCGGCGCAGCGCCGGGCCGAGGCGATCAAGGCTGAAATCGCGGCGCTGGCCTACAAGCCTGCCCGCTATGACATTTTCCCGACCAAGCTCCGGCTTGAGGCCGAGCTGTCGGCGCTGGCGGCGTGAGGGAGGCGACAATGAAGAACATGGCTTCGCTTATCACCGATGCTCTCAAAGAAGTGGACGGCAAGAAGCAGGGAATCGACCTGCTGTGCCGCACCGTCGCGCAGTTCATGGAGGAACTGCACGGCGGCAGCTTCCGCATTCAGATCGAGCACGATGTCGGGCTGGTCGCTATCGTCCGCCGTCTTGATGGCAACGATCCTACTATCAAGCCGTCCGATCTGCGGGAGGCTGTGTGATGGAAAAGCTCACTCGTCGTTCGGTCCTGCAATCCGCGCCCGCCGTTGGGCTTGCCGCTCTCATGCCGGCTGCTGCCGTGAAGAGTTTCGGGCGCCGGCAGGCGTACGAAACTCCCCGAGGAAGGAACCCGCGGGCCACAGGCGATGGCTATGGGGATTTCGATTTTTGGCAGATGTCGGCGGTGGCGCGGCCGGTGTCGTGAAGCTCTGGGGTGAATGCGGACAGGCCGCTTCGTTGCGCCTCCGCGCGGTTTTGTCGGCCCGGCGCGCGGCTGGACGCGGCTCTGTCGGCGTTGATGATCACCATGGGCACGTGTGGGTTCGATGCCGGAGGCTGAGGGCCTGCGGTTGGAGGCTGGAGCATGCCATGCCGAGTCATGGACAGTTCTCCCGGTTCGTTGCCGTTGTGCCGGGCGGTCCGCGCGGTTGCCTCCACCGTTCGAACGTCTCGATGATGATCATGCGTCCGCCGCAGCAGGAGCATGGCGGCCGGAAGTTCTCCGGTTGGCCTGGCGTGTCGTCATCGGCCGGCGCGGCGACGTTCAGCAGTTCGCGGGCGCGTGCGAGGCTGGCCTTGCGAGCGGAGCCGGCGAGCAAGCCGTAATGCCTGATGCGGTGGAAGCCGCGCGGCAGGACGTGCAGCAGGAAGCGGCGGATGAACTCGTGGGTGGCAAGCGTCATGACCTGCTGCCGCTCGGCGCCAGGGCGGCGATAATCCTTGTAGCGGAAGGTGACGCTGCGATCGTCGAAGGCGATCAGGCGGCGGTTCGAGATGGCGACCCGGTGGGTGTAGCGCGACAGATAGGCGAGCACCGCCTTCGGCCCGGCGAACGGCGCCTTGGCGTAGACCACCCAGCGCTTCCTCCTGACGGGAGACATGTGGCCCAGGAATGCCCGCCGGTCGCTGAGGTGCGCCATCGATCCGAAGAAGCTAAGCCGGCCGGCGTCGTGCAGCGCGATTAGACGGGTCAGGAAGAGCCGGCGGAATAGCTTGCCGAGTACCCTCACCGGAAGCAGGAAGGCCGGTCGCGACGAGATCCACCGGGTCCCTCCCGGCGCGATGCCGCCGCCCGGCACGATCATATGGACGTGCGGATGGTGGGTCATCGCCGAGCCCCAGGTATGGAGCACGGCGGTGATGCCGATGCGCGCGCCAGGTGCTTGGGATCGGCGGCGATCGTCAGCATCGTCTCCGATGCCGCCTTGAACAGCAGGTCGTAGACGAGCGCCTTGTTCTGGAAAGCGATCGCGGCGATCTCGGCCGGCAACGTGAACACCACGTGGAAGTAGCCGACGGGCAACAGGTCGGCCTCGCGCTCGGCGAGCCACGTCCGCGCGGCCGCGCCCTGACACTTCGGGCAGTGCCGATTGCGGCAGGAGTTGTAGGCGATGCGCCACTGGCCGCAGTCCTCGCAGGCCTCGACATGACCGCCGAGGGCCGCGGTGCGGCAATGCTCGATCGCCGACATGACCTTGAGCTGATGTAAGCTCAGATGTCCGGCATGGGCGGCCCGATAGGCAGGCCCGGCAGCACGGAAGATGTCGGCGACCTCGACCCAGGCGCGCACGCCTCAGTCGTCGGGTGATTCTTCTCCCTTGAACAGGCCGAGCTTGTCGAGCGGGCTTGTGACGGTGCGCACCGTCCTGGTCGCGACCTTGGTATAGAAAGCAGTGCTGTTCAGCTTGGCGTGCCCAAGCAGGACCTGGATGACCCGGATGTCGACGCCATCTTCCAGAAGGTGGGTGGCGAAGCTGTGACGCAGCGTGTGCGGCCCGACGCGCTTGGCGATGTCGGCGGCCTGAGCCGCTTCGACGACGATACGATAGAGCTGCCGCGTGCTGATCGGCTTCATCGCATGCTGCCCCGGGAACAGCCAGCCGTCGCGATGCATTACGCCCTGCTGGTGTCCTACCTTCCACCACTGGCGCAGAAGGGTGAGCAGATCCTGCGACAGCATGGCATTGCGGTGCCGCCCGCCCTTGCCGCGTTCGACGCGCAGCAGCATGCGCTCGCTGTCGACGTCGGCGACCTTCAGCATCGACACCTCCGCGACCCGTAAGCCCGCGCCGTAGGCGACCGACAGCGCGGCCTGGTGCTTGAGGCAGGTCGTGGCGTTGAGGAGCCGGGCCACCTCGTCGCGGCTCAGCACCACGGGGAGCCTGCGCGGATGCGCCAGCCGGACGAGCCGGCGAGCCAGGTCCGGGCGGTCGAGCGTGTGGGTGAAGAAGAAACGCAGCGCCGACACGATGCCGTTCATGGTCGGAACAGGAACGCCATCCTCCTGCTGCTCGATCTGGAATCGGCGCAGGTCGTCGGCCGTAGCCGTATCCGGCGCTCGGCCAAGGAAGGACGCGAAGCGCCCGACGTCACGGAGGTAGTTGCGCTGCGTCTCCCCTGAGAAACGCCGCAGGTTCATGTCGTCGATCAGCCGTTGGCGCAGCGGGCTGGTGGGTGCATCGAGAACGGGATGAGGCATCGTCAGGCTCCTTGTTGAAGAAGCCCGTCATGCTCTGCCGCCACCGCACGACGCTCAATGCAAACGCGACGTCTGGCCAGTGTCCTCTACCTCAACCGCAGGCGCCCTCCCGCGCAGCGGTTCGTTCTCCGGTCGCCTGCTGCCGTCGCCCAGCCCAATCATGGGCATGTTCCGCGAATGGCAGGCGAAATATGAACAGGCTTGCGCCCCGACCCTGCCGTATTCGGAAGTGGACCGCGTTCTCGATGAATGCCGGGAGCTTGAAAGGCGGATGCTCGCCATCCCGGCTTCGAGCGCGGCGGACTTCGCGGCCAGGGCATTGCACTACCGGGCCGCGCACGAGGGCCGGGCAAGGAAAAGGGGAGACGCGTAATGTATGCCATCACCGCTCACGACCGCGCGCTGATCGACCAAGCTATCGCTGCCGGCGCCGTGCGCTACATTCCGCCGGGCGTTTCCGGGATCGATCTAGAAACCGGCCAGCCGTGGCCCACGGTAGAGGCCGCGATTGAAGCCCACCGTGTGCGCCAGGAGGAAATCGCCCGCCGGCTGCAAATGCTCGCGGAGAAAGCGGCCGCAAGCCGAAAGCGCGGGCGCGGACGGCTGCCGATAACGACGGAGGTCAATCGGAAGATAGTCCAGATGTGGAGGAGCGGGGCGACCCTGGCCGCCGTGGCCTATGCGCTCGATGTCTCGGCCACGAGTGCGATCTACCGCCGGTTCGAGATGTTGAAGCCTGGTCACAGGTGGAAACGTGGCAGGTAGGGGCTAAACGGCTTTTCCTTGAAATGAGGGAAAGCCCAAGTCCGCTCGACATTTCGCCGAAATTGTTTTTCGGGGTGCTCTCGGGGTGCCCTGACAAATCGGATGAAAGCCGGAAAGAAAGGGTGCTTTCGTAACCCGCTGTTATCGCTAGGGAATTTTGGTGGAGCCAATCGGAATCGAACCGACGACCTCTTGAATGCCATTCAAGCGCTCTCCCAACTGAGCTATGGCCCCACTCCCGGCCGGTGGCCGGCGCCGTTTCCGGCGAATGTCGGCGGATTTGGGTTTCCGCCGTCGATGCAGGCGGCTTCTAGCGCCGCCTTCGTCCAATGGCAAGCCTTAAAAGACGGCTTTCTACCGGAACCTTTCGTCCCGGCCGCAAGCCGGCCGCCGGCGCGTCAGATTTCGTCCTCGTCGTCGCCCACGCCGATCATGTTGGAGACGTCGTCGTCGCCCTCTTCCTCGTCTTCCAGGAAGGTGTCGTCGTCATCGTCGCCCAGATCGACATCGTCGTCGTCGTCGCCGAGGTCGGGCAGGTCGTCGCCCTTGGTCTCCTCGTCGGCATCCTCGAGCGAAACCAGCTCGGCACCCTCTTCCTCGGTGTCCAGCTCCTTCTCCTCGACCTCCTCCTCCTCTTCGAGCACAGCCGCCTTGCTGTCCTCGAAATAGGAGCGCGGATAGCTCTTGCCCGTATAGGGAGAGACGATCGGGTCCTTGTTCAGGTCGTAGAACTTGCGGCCCGTTTCGGGATCCACTCGTTTCGTGCCAAGTTCGGGTTTTGCCATGGCAAGCCTCTTGCGAAAAAGTCTGGTCCCCTTAATCGCTGTTTGCGGCGGTGTCAAAGCCAAATGCCGCGGGCCGGACAGGCCGCATTTGCGGCCTTTTTCGGGGATGACGACCGGGTCTTCGCATGTTAGGAACATTCTCGCAAGAACGACCACCGCGGCTTTGAGCAGGCGCTCGGCCACACAAACCCAGGACATTCGAACATGGCGCACGACGCCAAGCCAAATCCCGCGTCCGCGCGGCGCTCGCCGCCGCTTTCCGGCACCGCGCGCGTGCCGGGCGACAAGTCGATCTCCCACCGTTCCTTCATGTTCGGCGGCCTCGCCTCCGGCGAGACCCGCATCACCGGCCTGCTGGAAGGCGAGGACGTGCTGCGCACCGGGCAGGCCATGAAGGCCATGGGCGCGCATATCGAGAAGCGCGGCGCCGAATGGGTCATCCGCGGCACCGGCAACGGCGCCCTGCTGCAACCGGAAGGCCCGCTCGATTTCGGCAATGCCGGCACCGGCTCGCGCCTCACCATGGGGCTGGTCGGCACCTACGATATGGAAACGACCTTCATCGGCGATGCGTCGCTCTCGGGACGGCCCATGGGCCGCGTGCTCGACCCGCTGCGCCAGATGGGCGTGCAGGTGCTGAAAAGCGCTCCCGGCGACCGCATGCCGCTGACCCTGCGCGGGCCGAAGCATGCCGCGCCCATCGCCTACCGCGTGCCGATGGCCTCCGCACAGGTGAAATCGGCGGTGCTGCTGGCCGGCCTCAACACGCCGGGCGTCACCACGGTGATCGAGCCGGTGATGACGCGCGACCACACAGAAAAGATGCTGAAGGGTTTCGGCGCCAATATCGAGGTGGAGACGGACGAGCGCGGCGGACGCCACATCTTCATCGAGGGGCAGGGCAGGCTGACCGGGCAGGTCATCGCCGTGCCCGGAGACCCCTCCTCCGCCGCCTTCCCGCTGGTGGCGGCGCTGATCGTGCCGGGCTCCGACATCACCATCGAGAACGTGCTGATGAACCCGACCCGCACCGGCCTCATCGCCACGCTGCTGGAGATGGGCGCGCGCATCGACATTCTCAATGCGCGCAGCGCCGGCGGCGAGGACGTGGCGGATCTGCGCGTGCGCCATTCCGAGCTGAAGGGCGTGGCCGTGCCGCCGGAGCGCGCGCCGTCCATGATCGACGAATATCCGGTGCTGGCCGTGGCGGCCGCCTTCGCCGAGGGCGAGACGCTGATGCAAGGACTGGAGGAGCTGCGCGTCAAGGAATCGGACCGGCTGGCTGCGGTGGCGGCCGGGCTGAAGCTCAACGGCGTCGACTGCACGGAAGGCGAGGCCACGCTCGCCGTGCGCGGCGTGCCCGGCGGCAAGGGACTGGGTGGTAGGGGACTGGGCGGGCAGGCCGGCGGCAAGGATGCGGTGAAAACCCATCTCGACCACCGCATCGCCATGAGCTTTCTGGTCATGGGGCTGGCCGCGGACAAGCCGGTGACAGTGGACGACCAGGCCATGATCGCCACCAGCTTCCCCGAATTCATGGACCTGATGCGGGGCCTGGGCGCCGAGATCGACACGCAGCCGGCCGCCTGACCGCGCGGGATTACGCCGGCGCCGGCCCCTCGGCGACGAGGGCCAGCGTCAGCGGGTGCGCCGGATCGGCCAGCCCGTCTATGACGGAGAAATGGTGCCGGTCCGGCTCCAGAACCGCTTGCGTGGCGGCACCCAGCCCGGTCCAGACATTTGCAAGGAGCGCGTTCTGGCGCACGAATTCCGCGCGTTCGGCGCTGCCCGCCCAGCAGGTCAGGTGCGCACCCGCCATCGGCTCCAGCAGTGCCGGGCTTTCGGCCGCGGCCTCGGCGGCGTCGAGACGGAGCTGCGCATTCATCGACGTGCGCAGCAGCGGCCGCAGATCGTGCAGGCCGGAGACGGACACGACATGGCGCACCCGCGCCTGCATGGCGGCCGCCAGCGGCGAAGCGGCGCAGACCATGCGGCAGGCCAGGTGCCCGCCGGCCGAATGCCCGCTCAGCATCAGCGGGCCGTCCACCATGGAAGCCGCCGCTTCCGTGGCCGCCGCGACCTCGCGCACGATGCCGGAGACGCGGATGTCCGGACACTGGGTATAGGAAGGCAAGGCGACGGCGTAGCCATGCGCCAGCGGCCCGGCGGCCAGATGCGACCAGGTGCTCTTGCCGGTTTCCATCCAGTAGCCGCCGTGGATGAACACCACGAGGCCTTTGGGGTTTTTCTCCCGCGGCAGGAACAGGTCGAAGCGGTTGCGCGGCGCCGGCCCGTAAGGCAGGTCGAGCCGCGCCCGCCCTTCCTGCGCCAGCCGCGCGCGCAAAACTCTGGCAGGGCCGTCCCAGGCAGCCGGCCAGCGCTCGCCCCCGGCGATGTGGGCGCCGTTGCTGTAGGCGTCATCCCAGTCGGCAACGGCAAAATGCGGCATGCGGCCCCTCACGTCACCGCGGCGCGCACGGCAAAGCGCGGATCGCGCCAGGCGCCGGTGTCGAGGATCTCCTCCAGCGCCGCCGCCGCGCGCCAGACATCGGCATAGCCGACATAGAGCGGCGCAAAGCCGAAGCGCAGCGTGGCGGGCGCACGGAAATCGCCGATGACGCCGCGCGAAATCAGCGCCTGCATGACCGCGTAGGCATTTTCGTGGGCGAAGGAGACCTGGCTGCCGCGCCGCTGCGGCTGGCGCGGCGTTTCCAGCGCCACGCCGTGGCGGCCGCATTTCTGCTCCACCAGCGCGATGAACAGGTCGGTCAGCGCGATGCTTTTTTGCCGCAGCGCTTCCATGTCGACCTCGTCCCACAGGTCGAGCGCGGCCTTCAGCGCGCGCAGCGACAGGACGGGCTGCGTGCCGCACTGGAAGCGGCGTATGCCTTCGGCACCGGCAAAGCCGGTCTCGAAGGCGAAGGGCCGCGCATGGCCCCACCAGCCGCTGAGCGGCTGCGCCATGCCGTCATGGTGGCGGTGGGCTGCGTAGACGAAGGCCGGCGCGCCGGGACCGCCGTTCAGATATTTGTAGGTGCAGCCGACGGCGAAGTCGGCGCCGCAGCGGTCAAGCTCGACCGGCAGGGCGCCGGCGCTGTGGCAAAGGTCCCACACAACGAGCGCGCCGGCCCGGTGCGCCCGTGCCGTCAGCGCCTCCATGTCGCGCAGCGCGCCGGACTTGTAGTTGACGTGGTTGACCAGAACGACCGCCGTGTCCTCATCGATCAGGTCTTCGATGATCGGCGCGTCCCGCCCTTCCAGCCTGAGTTCCATGCCGGGACGCGTGGAGACGACGCCTTCGGCCATATAGAGGTCGGTGGGGAAGGAGCCGGCCTCCGCGACGATGACGCTGCGGTCGGGGCGCAGCGCGAGCGCGGCATGCAACGCCTTGTAGATATTGATCGAGGTGGTGTCGGCCACCACGGTCTGGCCGGCCGCCGCGCCGACCAGGCGGCCGATGCGGTCGCCGAGCTGCAGGGGCAGGTCGAACCAGCCGGCAATGTTCCAGCTCCGGATCAGGCCCTGGCCCCATTCCTCCTCTGCCGCCCTGCGCAATTCGTCAAAGACGGCGGGCGAGGCCGCGCCCAGCGAATTGCCGTCGAGATAGACGACGCCTTCCGGCAGCGCGAAACGGGCGCGGAAGCCGCGCAGCGGGTCGGCGGCGTCGAGCGCCTCGGCTTCGGCGAGATCGGCAAGCCTCGTCATCGCCCGCCCTTATTCGCGAAAGCTCTCGCGCGCCATGGCCGGGCCGCGGCTGCGCTTCAGGCTGGGCAGCGCCAGCATGGCCAGCACGAACAGGCCGGTGGCGAGCTTGAGGTCGGGCGGCGGCATGCCGGCCGCCAGGCACAGCGAGACGAGCTGGTAGTAGACGACGGCGCCGACGAAGGGCGCGAGCAACTGCCGCAGCACGGTCTGCTTGCCGGTGATGGCCTCGCCGATCATCAGCGCGGCCAGGCCGTTGATGAGGATGCCGAGCCCCATATTTACGTCGGCGAAGCCCTGGCTTTGCACCATCAGCGCGCCGCCCGTGGCGGTGAAAGCGCTGGCCATGCCGACCCCGCCGATGGTGGCGGCCCACACATTGATGCCCTGCGCCTCGGCCATGTCGGGATTGGCGCCGACGGCGCGCATGGCCGTGCCCTTCTCGGTGGTGAAGAACAGGTCAAGCAGCACGAACACGATCACCACGACGATGCCCGCGACCACGATCTTGCTGGCCGGGAAGCCGGCCTGGAGCCCCGGCACCCAGTCGAACACGGAAGAGGTGCCGAAGACGGAGAGATTGGAACGCCCCATGATGCGCAGGTTCACGCTGTAGAGCATGGTCATCATCAGGATGCCGGCCAGAAGCGTGTGGATACGGAAGCGCAGATGGATGAAGGCCGTGCAGCAGCCGGCGACGAAGCCGGCGACCAGCGCCACGGCGATGGCGGTGAGCGGCGAGGCGCCGGCGGTCAGCAGCACGCCGCACACGCAGCCGCCCAGCGGGAAGGCGCCCTCGCTGGTGAGGTCCGGGAAGCTCAGCATGCGGAAGGGGATCATGATGCCCAGCACCACGAAGGACAGGATCAGGCTTTGCGCCAGCGTGACCGGAATGAGCTGGACGAAGCTGGCGACGGTGGTTTCGATGAAGCCCATGTGGCAAAAATTCCCGTCTCAGCTCGCCAGAAGCATGCGGTCGGTCTTGACCGAGAAATGGCCGATCAGGTCGGCCACGGTGACGCTGGCCTTCTCCTCGCCGGCGATCTCCAGCCGCACGCGCCCGGCATCCAGCATCACCACCCGATCGCCATAGTCCACGGCATGCTGCATGTTGTGGGTGACCATCAGCGTGGTCAGCTTCAGCGCCTCCACGGCGCGCACGGTGGCCTTCATGACGATGTCGGCCGTGCGCGGGTCGAGGGCCGCCGTATGCTCGTCGAGCAGCAGAAGCTCCGGAGAGCCGCCGACGGCCATGATGAGCGACAGCGACTGGCGCTGGCCGCCCGAAAGAAGCTCGACCTTGGTGTCCAGCCGGTTCTCGAGGCCCAGCCCCAGCACGGCGAGCCGCTCGCGATAGGCGGCGATGCGCGCTGCGTGCAACCCGCGCCGCAAGGTCCGCCTGCTGGCGCGCAGCTCGGCCAGCAGCATGTTTTCGGCCACCGTCATGGAGGCGGCGGTGCCGCGCATCGGGTCCTGGAAGACGCGGGCCAGCCGCATGGCGCGCCTGTGCACCGGCACGGAGGTGACGTCGTCGCCATTGATGAGGATCTGGCCCGAATCCAGCGGGAGCGCGCCGGAAATGGCGTTGAGCATGCTGCTCTTGCCGGCGCCGTTGGAGCCGATGACCACGGCGAAGCCGCCCGTGGGCAGCGACAGGCCGAGCCCGTCCAGCGCCACCTTCTCGTCGGCCTGTCCCTTGTAGAAGACCTTGCGCGCGGAGCGGATCTCCAGCATCCCGATATCCCTTAAGAAAATGGCGGCGCCATCGCGCCGCCATGTCGTGCCCGCAACCGGGCCTGCTCAATCCACGAAGCAGTTGCAGTCGTCAAGGGAGGCGGGGATCTCGATGCCGAACTCCTTGGCCACCTTCTTCGAGATCAGCGGCGAGTGATCCTCATAGGCGGGCCTGGCCGGAGCGATGGTCTTGGGGTCCGCCCCCTTGAGAATCTGCGCCGCGATCTTGCCCGCATTCTCGCCGACCTGAACGTAGTTCACCGCGAAGCTCGCCGGCACCACGCCGTCGCGCACCGCGCCGTCGTCGGAATTGACGATGGGGATGCCGGCCTGGCGCGCGGCCGCCGACACGGCGGCGATCGCCGGCTGCAGCAGGTTGGAGGCGGGCGTGTAGATCACGTCGGCCTTGCCGGCAAGCGAAGCGATGCGCTGCTGGATGTCGTTGACGTTGTCGACGCCGACCTCGACCACCTCGAACCCGGCCGCCGGGGCCGCTTCCTTGACCTTTTCGAGCAGGGCCAGGTCGTTGGCCTCGCCCGGATTGTAGGGCAGGCCGAAGCGCGTGGCGTCGGGCAGGAGCTTCTTGGCGAAGGTCATGACGGCGGCCACGTCCTGCAGGTCGCTGGAGCCGGTGATGCCGTCGCCGCCCTCGTCCCACGAAGGCGTCAGCTTGGCCGCGACCGGATCGGTGACGGCGGTGAAGACGATCGGGATGCCGGAGCCCGCCAGCGCCTTCTGCGCGATCTGCGAGACCGGCGTGGTGACGGTGTAGATCAGCTTCGGATTCTCGGCCTGCAGCTTGGCGATCATCTGCGGCACCAGGGAGGCGTCGAAATTGGTATGGCTCTCGGTGTAGACGACATCGGTGCCTTCCACGAAGCCGTTGTCGGCCAGCGCCTTCTTGAAGCCGGCGATCGAGGCGTTGAGCTGCGGGTGCTCGCCGAAATTGGCGATGCCGATCTTGATCGGATCGGCCGCAGCCGCAACGATGCCGGCGACAAGCGCCCCGGCTGTGGCAAGGCCCGCGAGCCAGCCGGTTTTCGACCTGAACATGTACTTTCCCCTCCAGACTGAACAACCCGCCATGCGCTTGGCGGCGGTTGCGCGGGATCATAGCCGCTGGCCCAACCTTGTCAAAGCGATATATCAGGCTGCCGCTGCGGCAATTTCATCTATGATTTCCGCCCGTTGGTCGGGCTCGGGCCGGACCTACTCCGCCGGCCGGTGCGACGGCTCGGGCGCGGCCAGCGACGCGCTGCGCCGGCGATGGTCCGCGGCGATCAGCATGTAGACGGCCGGCACCACGAAGAGCGTGAACAAGGTTCCGATCGCCAGCCCCGCCGCGATGACCAGCCCCATGTTGAAGCGCGCGGCCGCACCCGCGCCCGTCGCCAGGATGAGCGGCGCCACGCCCAGCACCATGGCGCCGGTCGTCATCAGGATCGGGCGCAGCCGGATGCCGCAGGCGCCCTCGATGGCTTCGCGCTTGGATTGGCCGGAAGCCTGCAAATTGTTGGCAACCTCCACGATCAGGATGCCGTGCTTGCTGATGAGGCCCATCAGCGTGACCAGGCCCACCTGGGTGTAGATGTTCATGGACGCGCCGCCGACGCCGACACTGATGAAGGCGAGCGCGCCGGCGATCGACATCGGCACGGAAACCAGGATGATCAGCGGATCGCGGAAGCTGTTGAACAGGGCCGACAGCGCCAGGAAGACGATGATGAGGGCCAGCGCGAAGGTCGTGGCCATGCCGCTGGCCTCCTGCACGAACTGGCGGGACTGGCCGCCATAGTCGACCGAATAGCCCTGGGGCAGGGTGCGCGCGGCGATCGCGTCCAGCGTGTCCAGGGCCTCGCCGAGCGAGACGCCGGGAGCGGGCACGCCGGAGATGGTGGCCGAATTGAGCTGCTGGAAATGCGCCACCGCGCGCGGCGTCGCCTCCTGCTTCACCGTGGCGATCGCCGAGAGCGGGATTTCGGCGCCGTTCAGAGTGGCGATGGGATAGTTCATGATCTGGTCGATGTTCTGGCGCGAGCGCTGCTGCACCTGTGGGATGACCTGGTAGGAGCGGTTCTCGATGCTGAAATAGTTGACATAGCCGCCGCCCAGCATGGCCGCCAGCGAGGCGCCGACCGTGTTCATCGACAGGCCGAGAGCCGAGGCCTTGTCGCGGTCGATCTCGATCGAATATTGCGGATTGTCGACGTGCAGGTCCTTGGACACGAAGATGAAATCGCCGGATTTCTGCGCTTCCTGCATGAAGGCGTCCGACACTTCGTTCAACTGGTTGAAGTCGCCCGTGCTGCCGATGGCGAACTGCACCGGCAAGCCGCTGGCACCCGGCAGCGACGGGAACTGGAAGGCCACGGCCTGGCCGCCCGCGATCTTGTTCAACTCGTTCTGCACCAGCGGCTGAAGCACGTCGGCCGTCCTGCTCCGCTCGTCCCACGGCTTCAGCACCATGATGTCGAAGGAGGTGCCGGGCGCCTCGATCTGCAGCGCCTTGTCGGTTTCCGGGAAGCTGCGGAAGATTCTGGCGATCTGGTCGGAGTTGAGCAGCTTCTGCTGCAGCGTGGCATTGGGCGGGTCGGTCACCACCGCCGGAATGGCGCCCTGGTCCTCGTTCGGCGCCAGTTCGCTCTTTGCGCCGGCATAGAGGAAATAGATGCTGCCGAGAACTATGGCGGCGAAGACGAGCGTCACCGCAATGCTGTCCAGGCTGCCGTGCAGCATGCGCATATAGGGCCGGTGGATCTCCGAGAAGCGGCGGTCGATGAAGTCGGAGATGCGCTCCTCCCAGCCGCTGCGGTCGACCAGATGCGGCTTGAGGATGCGCGAGCACATCATCGGCGTCAGCGTCAAGGCGATGATCATCGACACGGTGACCGCGCCGACCAGGGTGAAGGCGAACTCGGTGAACAGGGCGCCCGTCAGCCCTTTCTGGAAGCCGATGGGCACATAGACGGCGACTAGCACCACCGTCATGGCCAGGATTGGCCCGGCCAGCTCGCGCGCCGCGGCAATCGCGGCCTCCATCGGCGGTGCGCCTTCCTCGATGTGGCGGTTGACGTTCTCCACCACGATGATGGCGTCATCGACGACCAGACCGATGGCAAGCACCAGCGCAAGCAGCGTCAGCAGGTTGATCGAGAAGCCGAGAACCAGCATCATCGCGAAGGCGCCGACCAGCGACAGCGGAATGGCGACGATCGGGATGGCCACCGAGCGCGGCGAGCCCAGGAAGGCGAAGACGACGAAGATGACGATGACCAGCGCCTCGATGAGGCTCTTGACCACCTCCTGGATCGAGCGGATGACGAAGGTGGAGGTGTCGTAGACGATATAGGCCTCGAGGCCGTGCGGCAGTTGCGCCTGGATTTCGGGAAACACCGCCCTCACGCCGGAGACCACGTCGAGCAGGTTGGCGGTCGGCGCCACCTGGATGCCGATGAACACGCCGGTCTGGCCGTCGAAGGCGACCTGCACGTCCGGGTTCTGCGAGCCCAGCGCCACGGTCGCGACATCCTTCAGGCGGATGACGGCGGTGCCGATCTGCTTGACCACCATATCGGCGAACTGCTGCGGGGAGTGCAGGTCGGTCTGCGCCGTCAGCACGGTCTGGGTCATCTGGCCTTCGGTGGTGCCGATGCCGGAAATGACGTTGTTGGTCGCCAGCGCGGTCCACACGTCGCCGGCCGTCAGGCCGTAGGAAGCCAGCTTGTCGGGTTTCAGCCAGGCGCGGAGCGCGAAGGTCTTGCCGCCCAGGATTTCCGCGGTCTGCACGCCCTTGACCGCCTGCAGCTTCGGCTGGACGACGCGCGTCAGATAGTCGGTGATCTGGTTGCTGGCGAGAACCTGGCTGCGGAAACCCAGATACATGGCGTCCGTGGTCTGGCCCACCGAAACCGCCATGGTCGGCTGCTGGGTGCCCGAGGGAAGCTGATTGATGACCGACGAGACCTTGGCGCTTATCTCGGTCATGGCCGCGTCGGCATCGTAGTTGAGGCGCAGATTGACGGTGATGACCGAAACGCCGCTGGTGCTGGAGGACGTCATGTAGTCGATGCCGTTGGCCTGCGCGATGGCGTTCTCCAGCGGCGTGGTGATGAAGCCGGCGATCACGTCGGGGGCCGCCCCGGGATAGATGGTCGTGACGGTGACGACGGCGTTCTGGGTCTTGGGATATTGCCGCACCGGCAGCGTGCGGAACGACTGGTAGCCGATCACCATGATGAGCGCGCTGATGACCAGGGCGAGCACCGGCCGGCGGATGAAGATGTCGGTGAAGTTCATCGCCGCACCTCAGTTCGGATTCGGCGGGGCGGCGTTGGGGTTGTCCGAAGGCTGCACCGCATTGTTGACGACGAGGGGAGCGCCGTTGGACAGCTTGAGCTGACCCGATGTCACCACGACCTGGCCCGGCGTGAGGCCCTTGAGCACGGCGATCTGGTCACCGCGGGTCGGTCCGGTGGTCACGAAAGTCTGGTCGGCGACGAGCTGCGGCTTGCCGTCCGGCCCCTTGCCCTTGTCGGTGACGACATAGACGACGTTGCCATAGGGGTTGATGGTGACCGCCGCCTGCGGCAGCGTGACGTAATCCTTGGGCTCGCCGACGGTGATCGACACATTGGCGAACATGCCGGGCAGCAGCCTGTGGTCGGGATTCGCAAAGCTGGCCCGCACCGTCAGGCTGCGGCTCTGGCTGTCGATGAGCGGGCTGACGGCGGTGATCTTGCCGTCGAAGCTCTGGCCGTCATAGGCATCGATCGTGGCGCTCACCGCCTGCCCGACCTTCATTTGCGACAGCGCCTGCTGCGGCATGGTGAAGTCGAACTGGATCGGATCGAGCGACTGCAGGGTGACGACGGGGGTGCCAGCCGCAAGATACTGGCCGAGGCTGACCAGCCTGACACCGAGCCTGCCGTCGAACGGCGCGCGGATCGCGTACTGGTCGATGAGCGCCTGCTGGGCCACCACCTGCGCCTGCGCCGCCTTCAGCGTGGCCTGGTCGGCGTCGAGTTGCGACGGAGGGATGATGCGGGTGGTGAGCAGCTTGGCGTCACGATCGTAGGTGATCTGGGCATTGGCCGCAGACGCCTGGAATTGCTGCAATGTCGCGATCTCCTGGTCGGCGAGAAGCTGGACCAGCAGATCGCCCTTCTTCACGTCCTGGCCGTCCTGGAAGCCGATCTTCTGGACGATGCCGGGAACCTGCGCCGACAGGTTGGCGCCCTCGACGGCGTTGAAGGAGCCGACCGATTGCAGCGCGGTATGCCAGGAGCTGGTTGTCGCGGTCATGGTCGACACCGTTTGCGGCGGCGATTTGAGACCGGCCAGATAGGAGGCGATCATGCGGGCCTTGAACGCCTGGAAGCCGAAGATTCCGCCCAGGATCACGCCGATCGCCACCAGCATGATCACCATGCGCTTGATGATCGTCCTGCGCCTGACCATGGTTGAAAACCCTGCTCCTTACGCTCGCGGGACCCCGCCGCCGTGAAGGCTCCGGCTCCGGAGGGTCACGGAAAGCGCCTTTCCGCCTTGGCGCTGGCCAGAACCTTGCCGCCCGCGTCGAGCGCCTGCATCGAAAGCTCGTAGTGGTGGGGCCTGGAAGGATCGGGCGGGCACGGTCCCTTGTAGTGGAAGGCGCCGTAGCCAAGTGTCTCCTGCCCGTTGAACGCAACCTCGCCACCGCCGTGGTTGAAGCCGGTGGCGTCCAGGTCCGTCATCCTGAAACGCAGCTTCACCGTGCCGTCGGGAACGTCCGCAAGCGTGATGGGCGGCGAGTTGGGATCGAAGCACTGACCGGTCGGCCCCCAGCGGAAGCCGAGGCTCATGCCGGCAAAGGCGGCCGACCCGCCCGCCAGCAGGAACGCGCACGCCAGGACCAAGCGCATGCCGACCTCCGAACAATATCGGCGTTCCACGCCGCAACTTGCGCCAACGGGCCACGGCGGGGGCGGTTCCAGTCGCGCCATCACACAAAACCGTGAAGCGGCCCGATCACGGTGCAATTTTATTGCGAAATATACCGCGCATCGCCGTTTGCACCCGGTCGGAAAACATGCAGACATGGCGCGGCCGCGAACGGGCGATCAAGGAGGCTTCATGACCGAGACGGTGGTTCAGCGTGCCTCCGGGCGCGGCATCTGGGGGTGGATGTTCTTCGACTGGGCCGCCCAGCCCTTCTTCACCGTCGTCACCACCTTCATCTTCGGTCCCTATTTCGTCTCGCGCATGGCCAGCGATCCGGCAACCGGCCAGGCGGCCTGGGGCTACGGCATCGCCGCGGCGGGCTTCGTCATCGCCGTCCTGTCACCGGTGCTCGGCTCGATCGCCGACCAGACGGGGCCGCGCAAGCCGTGGATCGCCTTCTTCGCCGCCATCAAGATCGCCAGCCTTTCGATGCTGTGGTTCGCCGCGCCCGGATCCAGTCTCTTCATGGTGGTGCTGTTCTTCTCGCTGGCCTCGGTGGCCGCCGAATTCTCCACCGTGTTCAACGATTCCATGATGCCCCGGCTGGTGCCGAAGGCGGAGATCGGCCGCATCTCGAACCTCGCCTGGGGGCTCGGCTATCTCGGCGGCATGCTGGCGCTGATCTTCGTCGTCGCCTTCCTGGCCGGCTCCCCGCAGACGGGCAAGACCATCATCGGCGCCGATCCGCTCTTCGGCCTCGACCCGGCCCTTGGCGAGGACGCACGCGCCACCGGCCCTCTGTCGGCGCTGTGGTATTTCGTCTTCATCCTGCCGATGTTCCTCTTCACGCCCGACGCCAAGCGCGGGCTGCCGGCGCGGCCGGCCGTGCGCGCCGGCCTGGCCGAGCTGAAAGCGACGCTCGGCGAGGTGCGGCGGCGCTCCGGCATCTTCCGCTTCCTCGTTGCGCGCATGACCTACCAGGACGGGGTCAACGCGCTGCTGGCGCTGGGCGGGACGTTCGCGGCCGCCATGTTCGACTGGTCGATCACGGAGATCGGCGTGTTCGGCATCATCCTCAACGTCGTGGCCATCTTCGGCTGCTGGTATGCGGCGCGGCTGGATACGGCGCTCGGTTCCAAGACGGTGGTCGCCATCGCGCTGGTCATGCTGTCGGTGGCCACGGTCGGCATCGTCTCCACCGGGCCGGGCTACACGCTGTTCGGAGCCCTGCAACTGCCAACGACCGACACGGGCGGCCTGTTCGCCACCGCCGCGGAGAAGGCATACATCCTCTACGGGCTGCTGATAGGACTGGCCTTCGGGCCGGTGCAGGCGTCGTCGCGCTCCTATATGGCGCGCAGCGTCACGGCCGAGGAATCCGGCCGCTATTTCGGCATCTACGCCCTGGCGGGGCGGGCGACGAGCTTCGCCGCGCCGTTTCTGGTCGCCACCGTCACGGCCCTGACAGGCTCGGCGCGGCTCGGCATGGCGGTCATCATCCTGTTCCTGGCCGGCGGCATGTGGCTGCTTGCCGGAACGCCCTATCCGGCGGACCGGCCGCAGAAGTGAGAGCCGCTCTTCCCCGAAGGGGAGGAAGGGCTCAATGCCGGAAATGCCGCACGCCGGTGAACACCATGGCGATGCCGTGCGCGTCGGCAGCGGCGATGACATCGTCGTCGCGCATCGAGCCGCCCGGCTGGACGACGGCGGTGGCGCCCGCCTCCACCGCGGCCAGCAGGCCGTCGGCAAAGGGGAAGAACGCGTCGGAGGCGACGACGGAGCCCTTGGTCAGCGGTTCGGCATTGCCGGCCGCCTCGGCGGCGTCTAGCGCCTTGCGCGCGGCGATGCGCGAGGAATCCACCCGGCTCATCTGGCCGGCGCCGATGCCGACCGTGGCACCGCCCCTGGCATAGACGATGGCGTTGGACTTGACGTGCTTGGCCACGCGGAAGGCGAATTTCAGGTCGGCCATCTCGGCTTCGCTCGGCCCGCGCTTCGTCACCACCTTGAGGTCGAGATCGTCCACCACCGCATTGTCGCGCGACTGCACGAGCAGGCCGCCGGCGACCGACTTCGCCAGCATGCCCGCGGCGCGCGGATCGGGCAGGCCGCCCGTCACCAGCAGGCGCAGATTCTTTTTCGCGGCGATGACGACCTGCGCTTCCGCGCTCGCCTCCGGCGCGATGATGACCTCGGTGAAGGTCTTCACGATCTCTTCCGCCGCTTCCGCGTCGAGCAGGCGGTTGACGGCCACGATGCCGCCGAAGGCGGAGACGGGATCGCAGGCCAGCGCCTTCAGATAGGCGTCCTTCAGCGTGCCGGCCTCGGCCACGCCGCAGGGATTGGCGTGCTTGATGATGGCGACGGCCGCCGCGCGCGCCGGATCGAACTCGCCGACCAGCTCGAAGGCGGCATCGGTGTCGTTGATGTTGTTGTAGGAGAGCTGCTTGCCCTGCAACTGGCGGGCCGTGGCGACGCCCGGCCGCCTTTCGCCGGTGACGTAGAAGCCGGCCTGCTGGTGCGGGTTCTCGCCATAGCGCATGACGTTTTCGAGCTTGCCGCCGAAGGCGCGCCACGCCGGATGCTCGATGGCGAGCGCCTCGGCGAACCAGCCGGAGATCGCCGCGTCGTAGGCGGCGGTGCGGGCGAACGCCTTGGCGGCCAGCTTCTTGCGGAAATCCAGCGACAGCGAGCCGAGATTCATCTCCAGCGCGTTGAGCACGGCGCCATAGTCTTCCGGATCGGTGACGATGGCGACATAGGCGTGGTTCTTGGCCGAGGCCCGCACCATGGCCGGGCCGCCGATGTCGATGTTCTCCACGATCGCCGCATAGTCGCCGCCCGCCGCGCGCACCGCCTCGAACGGATAGAGGTTGACCACCACGAGATCGATCGGCTCGATGTCGTGGGCCCGCATGGCCTCGGCGTGATCGGGGTCGCCGCGCACGCCGAGCAGCGCGCCATGCACGGACGGATGCAGGGTCTTGACGCGGCCGTCCATGATCTCGGGAAAGCCGGTGAGGTCGGACACGTCGCGCACCGCGATGCCGGCATCGGCAATGGCCTTGGCCGTGCCGCCCGTGGACACCAGCTCGACGCCGGCGCCGGCGAGCGCGCGGGCGAAATCGACCAGGCCGGCCTTGTCGGACACCGAAAGCAGCGCGCGCCGGACGGGCACGAGGTCGGGAGCGGGAATGTTCTTGGACGGGACGGCCATGGGGGCGGCCTTTCTCAAGCTGGGAGCCGGGGGTATCGGGAAGCGAGGCTGCGGCCTACCACATGTGGGAGGGAAATCAACCGATCCGCCGGCTTCAATGCCCGCGATACCGGTTCGAAAGGCCGCTGCGCAGCAGGAGCCAGCGCAGCTCGGGCACCTCGGACGCCTTGAAGGTCAGGACGATCTGCCGGCTGCGGCGCGGGCCGCCGAGAGCCGCGAAATAGATCGATTCCTCCACGTCCGGCTGCACCTCCGCACAGGTGAAGCTCCACCGTTCCGCGCCGGGGGCGGCCAGCACGAAGCGGCCCTGCTCGTCCCGGAACAGGCTGATGTCGGGATGCAGGTGGAAGCGCACCGTCACAAGGTCGCGGCCGTCGTCGGCGATCGCCCCGCCGCCGGCGGCCAGGAAGCGGTCGCGGCCGACCAGCGCCTCGCCATGCGCGGAAAGCGTCAGCTCGCGCTCATGCACGATGCCGAAGCGCTGCGCGTAGCCGTCGTGGCGGGCGACGAAGCCTTGCGTGCCGTCGCCGTCGATGCGCCTGCACGACACATGCCGCGGCCCGCCGATCAGCGGCAGGCTCGACGGCTCGCCCAGCCGCAGCGAATGGCTGACGCGGGCCGAGGAGCAATCGTTGAGCGTGGCGGTCGAATGGGCCGCGGTGGCGCGCGCCAGCGGCCGGAACTCGGGCGCGCCATAGGTGTCGACCCCCGCATTGACGACGTAGTGCTGGCGGCCGCAGGACAGCTCGAAGGACAGGCAGCCGGCATGCGCGGCCTCGGCCACCTCGACCGGCGGCGACCCGCCGGTGTCGGCGATCACGGTGACGCCGCCCATCGTCAGGCGCTCATAGCCCGAATGCGGCGCATGCAGCAGCGGCGCGCCGGCGGTGTCATCATGGTGGAGCACGGCCGCGATGCGGTCGTGGATGGTCGCGCCCATGCCGTTGAAGCGGGCAAGGCTGCCGTCCTCGTGGCGGAAGAAGCGTAGCGCCGGCAGCATCCGGTCGATGGCGCCCATCAGCGCGGCAGGCGGCGCCTCGGCCTGGTTGGCGTAGGTCTGCTTCAGCGGCAACAGGTCGGCCAGGATCTCCAGCACGGCGAGCGGGTTGCGCGAGATGTGGCCGCCATCCGGCAGGATCTGGTGGTCGAGCTCTTCGGCCAGGTTGCGCGTGGCCGTGCGCAGCGCCGAAGGCGGCGCCGGCAGGGAGAGCGCGGCGAAGGCCAGCGCGATGCGCGCGCGCAGCCGCTCCTTGCCGTCGGCCATCTCGCGCACCACCGAGCGCAGGTAGCGGATCTGCACGGCCAGCGACTTCAGGAACGCGCGGTAGAAGGGAAACTCCGCGCCCTGCAGCACCACGGACGAATGCTGCAGCCAGGCGATGACCCGCTTGGCGGTCGTGCCCGGGTCCCAGGCCACGCCGGCGATATGGCTGCCGTGCGAGGCGATCCAGTCGCTCACCAGCGCGCGCGCATTGGCGGCGGCAAGGTCGGTGCCGGCGGCGCGCATGTGGCGCAGCCAGCGAAAGCCGTGCAGCGATTTCCGCCAGCCCCGGTTGGGCACGTCGAGCTGGAACGGCGATTCGCCGCCGGTCTCCACCATGTGGCCGGCCAGCGGGAAGCGGCCGTGATAGATCTCCAGCGCGATCTGCGGGTCGGCAAGGCGCAGGTCCGGCGGCGCAATCAGCACGCGCTCGGGCGTGCGGCCGGAATAGCGCCAGCGATATGCGGGCCCGGCACGCAGGCGCCGCCGCGCCTTGCGCCAATATTCCTTCGCCACGAGCGCCCATATGCGCGCCGTATGGTCGGCAACGATCGTCATGTCCCTCACTGGGCCCGCACCCGGCGACAATGTATATGATTCAAGAACTTATGCGAAGACAGATTTTGCCGGCAACCTTATGGGGCGCGAAAGCGGGCGGCATAGAAGCCGTCGAGCCCGGAAAGCCGCGGCGTCTCCAGCTCCAGTCCGGCCGGCGTGGTGCGCACCGCGCCTTGCGGGGTCACGAAGGGCTCGATGCCTTCGACCTCGCCCGGCCGGATCGGATCGGACGCCACGGCGGCGGTCGAGGCGAGGAAGGCGCGATGCAGGTCCTCGCCCTCCAGCGGGTCGAGCGAGCAATTGGAAAAGACGATGCGGCCGCCCGGCTTGACCAAGGTGACTGCCCTGGCAAGCAGGCGCTGCTGCAGGTCGGCGAGCTTGTCGATGTCTGCCGGGGTCTTGGTCCACGGCACGTCGGGGTGCCGGCGCACCGTGCCGGTGGACGAACAGGGCGCATCGAGCAGAACGGCATCGAAAGGCCGCGCCGGGACAAACTCCAGCAGGTCGGACTGCACGACCGCTTCCGCCTGCAGGCCGAGCCGGTCGAGGTTCTGCCGGAGCCGCGCCAGCCGGTTCTTCGAAGCGTTCGACAGCGGTCACCCTGGCCCCTGCCAGGATGAGCTGCGCGGTCTTGCCGCCGGGCGCGGCACACAGGTCCGCGACATGCAGGCCCGCGACGTCGCCCAGCAGCCTTGCGGGCAGGCTCGCGGCGGCGTCCTGCACCCACCAGGCGCCCTCGGCGAAGCCGGGCAGTTCGGCAACGGGAGCGGCAAGCCTTTCGACACGCACCGAGCCGGTGGGCAGCACGATGCCGCCCAGCCGTTCGGCCCACAAGGCCGGATCGGCCTTGACGGTGAAGTTGACCGGCGCCTCCAGCCGGTGCATGGCGAGGATTTTCTTCGCCGCTTCCGGCCCGTAGGCTTCGGCCAGGCGCCGCGAGAACCATTCCGGCGCGTCGTCGGTGGCGGCAAGCACCGGCTCCAGCTCCGCAGCCTTGGCGCGCGCCAGCCCGCGCAGCACGGCGTTGACCAGGTTCGAGAACCGCGCCGTGCGCGGGTCGGACTTGGCGTGGGTGACGGCAAGGTCGACGGCCGCGCTGTCGGGAACGTCGAGGAACAGGATCTGCGCGGCGGCGACGTGCAGGATATGCGAGAGCGCCGTGGCGTTGGCCGGCAGCGGCCGTTCCAGCCGGCGCGCCAGCAGGGCGGAGATGGTCATGCGGTGGCGCAGCGCGCTTGCCAGGACGGCCCGCACCAGCGCGCGGTCGCGCGCGTCCAGGGCGCGATATTGCGGATGGCCATGCTCGTTGTCGGTCAGCCCGTCGAGCGACGTCCTGGCATCCACCACGGCTGCGAGCAGCCGGGCCGCGGCCTTGCGCGCCGCCAGGCCCGGCGCAGGCGCCGCGACGGTGTCTTTCGATTGCCCGGTGTCTTTCGATTGCGAAGTCGCTGACCTGCCGGCTGGGCCCGCGCCCCGCCTCACGACCAGGGACCCTTCGGCGGGTTTTTCGGCCCGGTCGGACTGCGGCCCCAGGGATTGGCGGGGGAGGGCTGCGCCGGACGCGGCGGCGGCGCGGATTGCCCGGCCCTGTCCCACGGCCCGGCCGGCCTGGCGGCCGCCTCGGGCGAGAAACCCGCACTCCCGCCGGAGCCCATATGCGCGGCCATGGCCTGCAGCGCGGCGATGCGGTTTTCCGTGTCGGGGTGGGTGGAGAAGAGATTGTCCATCCGCTCGCCCGACAGCGGGTTGATGATGAACAGATGCGCCATGGCCGGGTTGCGCTCGGCATCCGGATTGGGAATGCGCTCGGCCGAGTGTGCGATCTTGCCCAGCGCAGACGCCAGCCACAGCGGCTGGCCGCAGATCTCGGCGCCGCCCTTGTCCGCCTCGTATTCGCGCGTGCGGCTGACCGCCATCTGCACCAGCATGGCGGCGAAGGGCGCCACGATCATCGCCACCAGCACGCCGACAAAGCCGAGCGGGTTGTTGTTGTCGCGGTTGCCGCCGAGAAAGAAGGCGAAATTGCCGAGCATGGAGATGGCGCCGGCAAGCGTGGCCACGATGGTCATGGTCAGCGTGTCGCGATGCTTCACATGGGCAAGCTCATGAGCCATGACGCCGGCCACCTCCTCGCGCGACAGGCGCTGCAAAAGGCCGGTGGAGGCGGCGACGGCGGCGTTTTCCGGGTTGCGGCCGGTGGCAAAGGCGTTGGGCTGGTCGGCCTCGATCAGATAGACCCTGGGCATGGGCAGGCCGGCGCGCGCGGCCAGGTCGCGCACGATGCGATAATATTCGGGCGCGCTCCTCTCATCGACCTCGACGGCGTGGTTCATGGCCAGCACCATCTTGTCGGCGTTCCAGTAGCTGAAGAAATTCATGCCTGCGGCGACAAGGAAGGCGATGCCCATGCCGCCGGTGCCGCCCAGCAGATAGCCGACGCCCATGAACAGCGCCGTCATGACGGCGAGAAGCATGGCGGTGCGCAAAGTGTTCATCGTCCGATCCGTATCCGACCCTGTTGCCGCGTCCGGCGGGGGCTCGTTCCCCTGCCGCAACTTCGCTATATGATGGGAAACCGTTACCGTCGTTTCAATCCGCTGGAAGGATGTCGAATGAGCGAGCACGATACGAAAGCCGGCGAAGCCGTGCCGGCGCGCGACCTTTCGCCGGCCGCACGGCGCGCGCTGGCCGAAGCCGAGGCACGCCGCCGCGACTACCTGAGCCGGGAAGCGGCGCTGCCGAAGGAGATCGGCGGGCGCGGCGGCAAGGAGCCCGGCCGCTACGGCGACTGGGAAGTGAAGGGCCTCGCCACGGATTTCTGATCCGCCGTCTGAACCGGCGGTCACCGGCGGCCGAGTGCGGCGCGGACCAGCGCGGCGATTCGGTCTATGTCGTCTTCCTCCAGCCGGCCGATGCTTTCGCCGAGCAGGTTGGCCAGTTCGGTCGCGGCCGGGGAGAGGCCGGATGTGTCGATCCTGACCCGCGGATGCGAGGTCTCCGCCAGGCGTTGCAGTTCCTCCGCATCGTCCCAGATGATGTTGAAATAGCCGATGATCTTCTGGATCATCGACCAGGTGGGCACGCCGCGGCGGCCATGCTCAAGCGCGGAGAGATAGGCGGCGCTGACCCCGATGGCGGCGGCCATCTGCTTCTGGCTGACGCCGCGCTCGCGCCGCAGCGCGCGGATGCGCTCGCCGAGCGGGGTCATGGCGCCCTCCGCGTCACGGCCGCGTCCGCCTCAGGCGCACATAGATCGCACCGGCGCCGCCATGCTTGCGCGCGGCATGCTCGTGGCTGGAAACCAGGACCCGGAAGGCCGGCGTGGCGAGCCAGGCCGGCACCGCGCGCCGCAAGACCCCGTCGCCGCCCGAGGAAGAGCCCTTGCCGGTGATGACCAGCACGTAGCGGATGCCGCCGGCATGCGCCCGGTTCAGGAAGGAATAGAGCAGCGAATAGGCCTCGTCCTGGGTCATGCCGTGCAGGTCGACCCGACCCTCGATGGGCAGGCGCCCCTTGGCCAGCTTGTCCAGCGTCGGTTCGTCCATCGGATGGAGGGGATGGCGCGGCTTCGGCTTGGGCGCCAATGGCGCAACCGGGACCCGCGACGGCTCGGGGACCGGCGCCTTCAGTTCGGGCGCGATCCGCGGCGCCTCGACCGCCGCCTTGCCCTTCAACGGCATGGCCGTGCGGGCAACGAGGCTCCACAGGACGCGGTCCTCGTCGCTGAGCCTGTTGTCTGCCCGCCGGGTCACCGATTCGGCCCCGAAACGAGCAATGTCCGCGGCAGCAAGGCGAAGAAATCCGCGACGTGGCGCACCACGCCGGCGATCTCGCCGGCCGCGTCTCCCGAACCGGCGAAGAGGTCGCCGCGGGCCGGCCCGGTGATGGCGGAGCCGGTGTCCTGCACGACCATCAGCCGCCGGAAACCATTTTCGCCGCCGAAGGCATCAAGCGTGGGGGCTACGATGTAGAAGGGCGTGCCGAAAGTGTGCAGCAGCCGGTCCACGGCCAGCGAGCGGCCGGGCGTCAGCGGCACCTTGGCGGCCGCGATCGGCCCCAGGGCGGGATCGTCCACCGGCGCGTCGCGGAAGAAGATATAGGAGCGGTTCCGCCACAGGATCTCGTCCACCCGCCGCGGATGAGCCGCGAGCCAGGCGCGGATCGACTGCATGGTGACCTTTTCCAGCGGAATCTCGCCGAGGTCTGCGAGCATCCGGCCCGGCCCGGAAAAGCGCTGGCCGGACTTGGCGGCATAGGTGACGCGCCGCAAGGCACCGTCGGGCAGGCGCAGGCGCGCCGCGCCCTGCACATGGATGAAGAAGGCATCGACCTTGTCGGCCAGCCAGGCGATCTCCAGCCCCTTGCCCGCCAGCGCGCCGCGCTCGATCTGGCCGCGGTCGAAATATTCGACCGGACCCTGCGGCGTCTCGCGCCCGAAGGCGAGATATGGGTCCATGCCAGGGGGGCGGTTGGCGTCGTCGATGTCGATCAGGTCGGCGGGGCGGGAAAGCAGCGGGACCCGAAATTTTTCCGTCCGCATAGGCGAGGCCTCGGCCTCCGGCTCGTAGAAGCCGGTGACGAGGCCCGGGCCGCCATCTTCCGAGGAGACGCGCGCGGGGACAAAAAAGGTCTCGAAGAAGGCGCGAGCCTCACACGGCTTCGCCGATGAAACGGTGCGCGCGGCCGCGTAGGCTTCGGCGAAGGCGGAAAAGTCGACGCCCAGGCTGCCGGTGCGATAGGGTTTTGCCGGCACATGCAGGGCCGAGCGGCGAAAGGCTGCGAAGGCGGCCAGATGGTCGTCGTCGGCCCAGCCGGGCAGATCGGCGAAGGCGGCTTGCCGGAACAATGGCGAAAGCGGCACGACCGGCACCCCCCGTGATCCCTCGCCGGATGCGCTCAGTCTTCGGCTTCGGTGGCGACCAGCTTCCAGTTCGGATCGCGCGAGCGCGTGTCGCGGGCGAAGGTCCACACGTCCTTGACCTCGGCGACGGTCTCGGGATCGCCGTCGATCACGGCGCCCGCCTTGTCGCGCGTGGCGGAGATCAGCTCGCTGACGATGCGCAGCGTGACATGGGCTTCCGACCCCTTCATCTCGGCCGCGGTGATGTCGGCCTTGTCGATGCCGACGAAGGAGGACTGGATCTTCTCGGACTTCGCCTCGCGCTCGGCGATCGCGGCGACGAAGCCGTCATAGACCTCGCGCGACAGAAGGTTCTTCAGCGTCTTGCGGTCGCCGTCGGCATAGGCCATCACGATCATCTCGTAGGCCATCTTGGCGCCGTTGACGAAGCCCTTGGGATCGAAGGCCGGATCGTTGTCCTTGACCGCGCGCAGGCCCTTGTTGAGGTCGGTATCGGGCTTGGCGAAGGCGTCGATCGCCGCATATACGTCGGAAGCGGGTTCGCCCGGGGCGCGCTTGCGCGGCAAGGCGACGACGTTTTCCGGCGCCTGCGGCGCATCCTTGTCGCGGGAGCGGTTGGCCGAATAGGGATCGAAGGGCGGGCGCTCGCTGCCGGTGCGGCGACCAAGCACGTTGCGCAACTGGTAGAAGATCACCACCGCCGCGACCAGGAAGAATATCGTGCCCAAGTCAAAAAATGCCATATCCTGCGCCATTAGGTTCCTGTCCGGCCACCGGCCATGCCGCCGCATGGCGCCCAATCATCAAACCATATAGAACGCGCCGCGCAATCATTCAAATCAAAGGCAAGCATGCCTATCTGAGCAGATACGCCCCGCCGTCCGTTCGATCACGGCCAAGAAGGAACTGCCGCTTGCGCATTTCGATCCTGCCTCTTCTCCTGCTCGCGCTTCCGCTGGCGGAAATCGCCGGTTTCGTCGTGGTCGGGCGCCAGATCGGCGCCCTGGCCACGGTGGGCCTCGTGGTGGCTTCCAGCATCGGCGGCGCCATGCTGCTGCGCCACCAGGGCTTCGGCGTGATGCAGAAGGTGCGCCGCGAGATCGACGCCGGGCACGATCCCAGCCGCCAGCTCGCCCATGGCGCCATGATCGTGATCGCGGCGCTGCTGCTGATCGTGCCGGGCTTCATCACCGATATCGCCGCGCTTCTCCTGCTGCTGCCGCCGGTGCGGAACCTTGCCTGGGGCTTCGTGAAAACCCGCGTGACGGTCATGACCGATTTCGGCGCCGCCGGATTCGCCCGGCGCCGGCGCGGCCCGACCATCGATCTTGATGACGAGGATTTTTCGCGCCAGGACCGCAACGGCCGTCCCGATCCGGATTCGCCCTGGCGCCGCCTGGGCGGCGGCGACTGAAGCGGTGCAAAACCTTGTCTTGGCCCGCAGGCCGTGATAGCCAACGGCCGATTTCAATTCGGGCCCGCGCGGCCCGCACCAGGGAACAGGGCTGATGGCCGAGAACAACGAAGCGCCCGGCGGCGCAACCAACGGCAACGGCGCGCAGCCGACGCTCAACGTGCTGGCCCAATATGTGAAGGACCTGTCCTTCGAAAGCCCAGGCGCGCCGAATTCGCTGCGCGGCCGCGACAAGGCGCCCGGCATCGCCATCAATGTCAACGTCAACGCCAATCCGCTTTCCGAAAGCCAGTTCGACGTCAACCTGACGCTGAACGCCAAGGCGTCCTTCGAAAACGACGTGCTGTTCAATGTCGAGCTGGTCTATGGCGGGGTGTTCAACATCGCCGGCTTCCCGCAGGAGCACATGCTGCCGCTCCTGTTCATCGAATGCCCGCGACTGCTGTTCCCCTTCGCGCGCCAGATCATCGCCGACGCCACGCGCAACGGCGGTTTCCCGCCGCTGATGCTCGACCCGATCGACTTCGCCCAGATGTTCCAGCAGAAGCTGGCCGAGGACCAGGCCAAGACGAAGGTGAGCTGAACGCTCCCGCCGAAATCTTCCCGACGACAAACCCGGCTCCCGCCGGGTTTTTCTTATCCTATTGCGACCGCATCTGCGCCCACAGCGCCTTTTCGCCGAGCGATTCCACCAGGCGGGCATGCGCAGCCAGTTCGGCGTCGGTAAGCCGCGGCGGCAGGGGGGAGGGCCGCACGGAAAGGGCGACCGCCGTCGCTTCCGCCACGCCATCGGCGGCGACCGGAAGCGCGATGCTGTCCAGGATAAGCGCGGCCTGCTTGCCGCCGATCAGTTCGATATAGACCTCGGCCAGAAGCTCGGAATCGAGCAGCGCCCCGTGCTTGCTGCGATGGCTGTTGTCGATGCCGTAGCGCCGGCACAGCGCATCCAGCGAATTCGGCCCCATGGGGTGCTTGCGCCTGGCCAGCGCCAGCGTGTCCACCACCCGTTCCGGCCCGACGGCGGGATGGCCCAGGCGGGCGAACTCGGCGTTGATGAAGCCCATGTCGAAGCCGGCATTGTGGGCGACGAGCTTGGCGCCGTCGATGAATTCCAGGAACTCCTCGGCAAGGTCGCCGAACTTGGGCTTGCCGACCAGATCGGCGGCGCCGATGCCGTGAACGGCCTGGGCGTCGGCATGGATCTGGCGGCCCTGCGGGTCGATGTAGTGGTGGAACGTGCGCCCGGTCGGAAACCGGTTGACCAGTTCGATGCAGCCCAGCTCGATGATGCGGTCCTCGCGCGCATCGAGGCCCGTGGTTTCCGTATCGAAAATGATCTCGCGCATCGATTCGCTCCGTTCGCCCCAGCATGTAGCCTGGCGAAGGCCGGCGCAAGCTCAGGGCGGCGGCGCGGCGGCGTTGTCCCCGCCAGGGACGCCTTTCAGGAGCTCGGCGATCACCGTCGCGACGGCGGCGCGCGTCTGGTCGAAGCTGTGGCCAGTGTCGATGACGAAATCGGCCATCCGCCGCTTCTGCGCATCCGGCACCTGCCTAGCCAGGATCTGCTCGAACTTTTCCGCCGTCATGCCCGGGCGCGCCAGCACGCGCGTACGCTGGATGTCGGCCGGGGCACTGACGACCACGACCTTGTCGACACGCCCGCGTCCCCCGGTCTCGAACAGCAGCGGGATGTCGAGCAGGACAAGCGGCGCGCCAGCAGTGCGATGACGGAGCAGGAAAGCATCCGCATCGGCGCGCACCAGCGGATGGATGATCGCTTCCAGCTTCTTCAATGCCGCAGGATCGCCGAGGACATGGCCGCCAAGCCTTGCCCGGTCGACCACGCCGTCGACGGCGGTTCCGGGGAAGGCGGCTTCCACCAGAGGGACGGCCGCGCCGGCATAGAGGCGATGAACGGCCTCATCGGAATCATGCACCGGCACGCCGGCTTCGGCGAACATGCGGGCGGTGGCCGACTTGCCCATGCCGATCGAGCCGGTGAGGCCAACGACGATCACGCGCCGGCGTCCAGGTCGGCCACGACGAGGGCGCGTAGTTCCGGGGTGACCTGCGGGCGGATGCCGAACCAGCGCTCGAAACCGGGCACGGCCTGGTGCAGCAGCATGCCCAGCCCGTCCACCGTCTTCAGCCCGCGCGTGCGGGCCGCCGCCAGAAGCGGCGTTTCCAGCGGCACATAGACGATGTCGGTGACGATCGCCTGGTCGGGCATGACGGAAGGATCGACCGGAATCTCGGAATTGCCGTGCATGCCGAGCGAGGTCGTGTTGACGAGCAGGCCGGTCCCGGGCAGGAACTCGGCCGCCGCCGCCAGAGGATGCGCCGAAACGCCGGCGCCGAAGCGGTCAGCCAGTTCCTGCGCGCGCGCCGGGGTGCGATTGAGGATGCGGACCTCGCGAACGCCGCGTTGCAGGCAGGCATGGATCACCGCGCGCGCGGCGCCGCCGGCGCCCAGCACCATTACCGGGCCGTTCCGGGCCCAGCCCGGCGCATATTCGTCCAGATTGGCGGCAAAGCCGTGCGCGTCGGTATTGCCGCCGGCAAGGCGGCCGCCTTCGAACCACAGCGTATTGACCGCGCCGATCGCCTCGGCAGCCTCGTCGCGAAGCTCGGCCAAGGCCCAGGCCGCTTCCTTGTGCGGAATGGTGACGTTGCCGCCGGCAAAACCGGCCTGGCGAAGCCCTGACAGAAAGGCGGGAAAATCGGCCGGCGCCACGTCCACCGGTTCGTAGCTTCCCGCAATCCCATATTGCTTCAGCCAATAGCCGTGGATCTTCGGCGAGCGCGAATGGGCGATGGGGTGGCCGACGACGAACGCCTTGCTTGCCGATTCAGCCATCCAGAGCCCCCAGCTTGCGCAGTTCGGCCAGCAATGCGAGCAGCGGCAGGCCGACAATGGTGAAATGGTCGCCCTCGATCCTGTCGAAGAGCTGGATGCCCTCGCCCTCGATCTGGTAGGCGCCGACGCTCTGCAGCGCCTTGTCGCCGACGCGGGCCAGATGACGGCCGATGAAGGCGGGATCGAGCTTGCGCATGGTCAGGCTGGCAACGCCGACATGACGCCACAGGACCTGGCCGTCGCGCGCCAGGACGACGGCGCTGTTCAACTGATGCGTCCTGCCGGAAAGGGCCAGCAGGTGGCGCCGCGCGCCTTCCATGTCGGCCGGCTTGTGGAAGATCTCGTCGCCCAGCGACAGCGTCTGGTCGCAGCCGAGCACGAGCGCGCCCGGCCGGCGCTCGCTGACATCCAAGGCCTTGGCTTCCGCCAGAATGAGCGCCACGTCCTCCGGCGAGGTACCGCTGTCCTTCAAGGGCGCTTCCAGCGCCCGTTCGTCGACCTGGGCCGGAACGGCCTCGACGTCGATGCCGGCGTTGGCCAGCAGCGCCTTCCGGAACGGGCTTGCAGAAGCGAGGATGAGTTTTTCAGCCATGGCCGCCTGTCCTTTTCTGTAGCTTGAGGGTCGCAGGGCGACCTTAGCGCAAAACCACGTTCCTTGCGTTTGGTTGCGTTCCGTCACGTCGCTGGAGCCCGGTTTTCATACGAAAACCGAGGGACGCTTTTCCGGGCCATGCTCTATCGCGACTTGTTGCGCAGGGCAACGATGGCCGCGGCCGTCTCCTCGATGGAGCGGCGGCTGACGTCGATCATCGGCCAGCCGTGGCGGGTGCAGATCTGGCGGGCATAGGTCAGTTCCTCGCTGATCGACGCGCGGTCGACATAGCCGGCCGAATCATAGCCGGTGGTGGTGCCCAGCACGCGGTTCTGGCGCACCTGCGAGATGCGCTCGGCGGTGGCCACCAGGCCGACGACGAGCGGTTTGTGCGACGCGATCAGGCTTTCGGGGATCGGCACGCCGAGCACGATCGGGATGTTGGCGGTCTTGATGCCGCGATTGGCCAGATAGATGCTGGTCGGCGTCTTGGAGGTGCGCGAAATGCCGATCAGCACGATATCGGCCTCTTCCATATCCGCAGGAAGCTGGCCGTCGTCGTGCTCCATGGTGAAATTCAGCGCGTCGATGCGGCGGAAATATTCGGCATCGAGCACATGCTGGGCGCCGACGCGGCGGCCGGCCGGCGCGCCGAGATAGGACTGGAACACGGCCAGCACCGGCTCCAGCACCGACACGCAGGGCAGGCCCATGGAAGCGCAGCGCTCGTCGATGCGCCGCGCCAGCGTCTGGTCCACCACCGTGTAGAGGATGATGCCCGGCTCCTCCTCTATATCCTCGAACACCTTCATGAGCTGCTTTTCCGTGCGGATCAGCGGATAGATATGCTCGATGGCGCGCGCGTCCTTGTATTGCGCGGACGCGGCACGGCCCGCCGCCAGCAGGGTTTCGCCGGTCGCATCCGAAATCAGATGCAGATGAAAGAAGCTCTGGGGTTTGTTCACGGGATTCTTCGCTGCCTGTGGGCTGATGTGGACAAGCCGGGAGGAAAGGACGGACCTGCCGGGAGCGACTGTATCAGAAGCCGCTTTGTCCACAATTCGGGGTGCTGTAGAAGTTTTCCCACAGCTGGGGACAAGATCGTGGAGAGCGACAAAGCCACGCTGCCATCCACAGGACGGCTTTTCCGCGGAACGAGTGCAAATTGCTGATTCACATGGGTGAATCCGGAATTTCCGCAGAGTTTTCCCCTCGGGAGAGAAAAGGACGCGACACTATGGCGGCTGGCGCTTTGCAGCCCGAAGATGGACAGACGGGCATTCCCGATTCAAACAGAGTCATAGAATCAGAAGACTCTTTTTGAATCTCTATTTGTTTTAAGAGATGGGCAGTGAAGGCGAGGTCATGACTGGCAAAAGGATCATGCTCGACGTGCTGGGAGGCGAGACGGTGTTTCCGCCGCCGATCTGGATGATGCGTCAGGCAGGCCGCTACCTGCCGGAGTACCGCGAGACCCGCAAGCGGGCCGGCGGCTTCCTCGACCTGTGCTATAATCCCGACCTTGCGGTGGAGGTGACCCTGCAGCCGATCGAGCGCTTCGGCTTCGACGCCTCGATCCTGTTCTCCGATATCCTCGTCGTGCCGCACGCGCTGGGGCGCGGGGTCGCCTTCGAGGAAGGACGCGGGCCGGTCCTGACCCCGATCACGGCAGCCGAGGTGGGGGAACTGGACGCCGAGGCGTTTCACGTGAATCTGGCGCCGGTCTACGAGACGGTGCGCAGGCTGCGGAAGAAGCTGCCGGACGAGACGACGCTGATCGGCTTCTGCGGCGCGCCCTGGACCGTGGCCACCTACATGATCGCCGGGCACGGCACGCCCGACCAGGCGCCGGCGCGGCTGTTCGCCTATCGCGAGCCGCAGGCGTTCGCGCGGTTGCTCCGGATACTGGCCGAACAATCCGCCGCCTATCTCATCCGCCAGATCGAGGCCGGCGCCGACGCGGTGCAGATTTTCGACAGTTGGTCGGGCGTGCTGGACGAGGCGTGCTTCGAAGCGTTCTGCGTCGAGCCGGTGGCCGAGATCGTGCGGCGGGTGCATGCGGTGCATCCCAATGTGCCGGTCATCGGCTTTCCCAAGGGAGCGGGGCACCGCTATTCCGGCTATCGGCAAAAGACGGGCATCCAGGGACTGGGCCTGGACTGGACCGTACCGCTCGCCGCCGCGCGCGACCTGCAGCGCGGCGGTGCCGTGCAGGGCAATCTCGATCCCCTGCGGCTGGTCGCCGGCGGCAAGGCGCTGAGCGAGGGCGTGGATGCGATCCTGCGCGCGCTCGGCGACGGTCCGCTGATCTTCAATCTGGGCCACGGCATAACGCCGGAGACGCCGATCGCCCATGTCGAGGCGATGGTGAGGCAGGTGAGGAGCATACAGGGATGACGGCAGCCGAAACGCGGGGCAGCGGCGCGAATGCGCTGAAACGGGCGATCGCAGCCATCGCGATATTCCTCGTTCTGGCGGGGTTGCTGTTCTGGCTGGCGCCGAACGGCTTCTACCCGTGGGCCAAGGCGATCCATGTGATCGCCGTCATCTCCTGGATGGCGGGCATGCTCTATCTGCCGCGGCTCTTCGTCTATCATGCCGATGCCGAGAAGGGCTCCGTGCAGTCCGAGACCTTCAAGGTGATGGAGCGGCGCCTGTTGCGCGGCATCATCAATCCGGCGATGATCGTGACCTGGACTTTCGGCCTGTGGCTGGCCTGGAAGGGCTTCGCTTTTTCCGGCGGCTGGCTGCACGCCAAGATCGCCCTGGTCGTGGCGATGTCGGCCGTGCACGGCTACCTTTCGGCCGGCGTGCGGAAATTCGCCGAGGATCGCAACGAAAAGCCCGCCAGGCACTGGCGGATCGTCAACGAGATACCCACATTGCTGATGATCGTCATCGTCGTGCTGGTGATCGTCAAGCCGTTCTGACGAAGGGTTCGGCGCCAAAAGGCGTCTTGCTCTTTATCGGGAGCAAAGATAAAAGACGGGTCTTCCTTCCCGTCAAGCGCCGCCGTTCCTAGGATCAAGTCCCGGCCGCGCCCCCCGGCATCTGTCGCCTACCGCCGATACCTTCTCCCCAGCGGATCTCAGAGTCTATCCATGCAGGAAATGAAACTCCAGGAATTCAAGAACAAGAAGCCGACCGATCTGATCGCGTTCGCCGAATCGCTCGAGGTCGAGAACGCCAGCGTGATGCGCAAGCAGGAGCTGATGTTCGCCATCCTGAAGAAGCTGGCGGCCCAGGACGTGGAGATCATCGGCGACGGCGTGGTCGAGGTGTTGCAGGACGGGTTCGGTTTCCTGCGCTCGGCCAATGCCAACTATCTGCCGGGGCCGGACGACATCTACATCTCCCCCTCGCAGATCCGGCGTTTCTCGCTCAAGACCGGCGACACGGTGGAAGGGCCGATCCGCAGCCCGAAGGAAGGCGAGCGCTATTTCGCGCTGCTCAAGGTCAACACCATCAATTTCGACGATCCGGAAAAGATCCGGCACAAGATCCATTTCGACAACCTGACGCCGCTCTATCCGAACGAGCGGCTGAAGATGGAGATCGAGGCGCCGACCAAGGACCTGTCGGCGCGCGTCATCGACCTGGTGGCGCCGCTGGGCAAGGGCCAGCGCGGCCTGATCGTGGCGCCGCCGCGCACCGGCAAGACGGTGCTGCTGCAGAACATCGCCCATTCGATCACCGCCAACCACCCCGAATGCTACCTCATCGTGCTGCTGATCGACGAGCGGCCGGAGGAAGTCACCGACATGCAGCGTTCGGTGAAGGGCGAGGTGGTGTCCTCGACCTTCGACGAGCCGGCCGTGCGCCACGTGCAGGTGGCCGAGATGGTGATCGAGAAGGCCAAGCGCCTGGTCGAGCATGGCCGCGACGTGGTCATCCTGCTGGATTCCATCACCCGCCTCGGCCGCGCCTACAACACCGTGGTGCCGTCTTCCGGCAAGGTGCTGACCGGCGGTGTCGACGCCAACGCCCTGCAGCGGCCGAAACGCTTCTTCGGCGCAGCGCGCAACATCGAGGAGGGCGGTTCGCTGACCATCATCGCCACCGCGCTGATCGACACCGGCAGCCGCATGGACGAGGTGATCTTCGAGGAGTTCAAGGGCACCGGCAACTCCGAGATCGTGCTCGACCGCAAGGTGGCGGACAAGCGCATCTATCCGGCCATGGATATCCTCAAGTCCGGCACCCGCAAGGAAGACCTGCTGGTGCAGCGTTCCGACCTGCAGAAGATCTTTGTCCTGCGCCGCATCCTGGCGCCGATGGGCACGACCGACGCGATCGAGTTCCTCATCGACAAGCTGAAGCAGACCAAGACCAATTCCGACTTCTTCGATTCCATGAACACCTGATCGTCAGGCCGCGCCGCCATCGGCGGCATGGCTTCATCGATACTGGTCTGTTACCGGCGCCCGCATGACGGGCGCCGTTTTTTGTCGTGCGGCAGGGGTCCGCGAGGCTTTCCCGACAAAGCCGATCAGCGGATCGTGTTGTGTTCGCCTCCACCACTGCGCAGCCTTTCCTCCAGTTCAAGCGGATCGGCGATCGGCGGCAGGCAGGTCTGGCCGGTGCACAGATAGGCGCCGGCCCGGTCGGTTCTCGGCAAGGCACCGCCCGGCAAAACAGATGGGCCGTCGGCTGAGCCTATGGGGACAAAAATATCGACGCGGCGCGGGTCGGGATTTCGATTCGCCACCGGAACGAGGCCTGGCGTGCCGGCTTCGTCGATCACCACAAGCTTCATCGCCTGCAAAGCGAGCGCGCAGGAATTGACGATTCCCGCCTGGCCGTAGGGTTGATGGACAGCGCGCCCCGCAGCACTCTCGGCGACCGCCCAGGCCCTTTTTTGCAATTCCTCGTCGCCGGTCAGCGCGGCCAGGCGCACGAACGCCTCGACGATCTGGGCGGAGGCCGAGGGGATGGCCTCGTCCACGTCGCCACGGATGCGGATGGGGACATCTCCGGCATCGGAGGCGGTCAGAAAATGGCTTTCGCTGGTCTCGTCCGCATGCCAGCTGTCGAGTTGCTCGAGATAGTGCCGCGCCTTGGCGGCATAGACGGGGTCGCTCGTCGCTTCGTGCAGGGAAATAGCGGCGTTGGCGAAGGCGGCATAGTCGCTGGAAAGCGCCGGGAACAGCTTTTGCCCGTCAAGCATGGAGTGGGAGAGGCGGCCTTCCCGCGCGGCCGAATCGATGTGACGGAAGGCGGAAGCCGCCGCCTCGATCCAGTCGCGGCGGGAAAATGCACGCCCGCATTCGGCAAGCGCGGCGATCGCCAGCCCGTTCCAGTCGGTCAGCACCTTGCCGTCGCGTCCGGGCCGGATACGGCTTTCGCGGTCGGCCAGCAGGGCGCGCTTAAGCGTGGCAACCTTGTCGAGATCGGCGAGTTCCGCGGCCTGTTGGGCATCGGACTGGCGGATGACCGGCTTGCCCTCCCATGCCGCTGGACGGTCGAGCAGGAACCAGCGCCGGAAGAGGGCGGCGTCCGTTCCCAGCGCGGCGTCGACCTCTTCTTGGCTCCAGCAATAGAAAAGCCCTTCCTCGCCTTCGCTGTCGGCGTCGAGGCTGGCGGCGAAACCGCCGCCCTCGCTGCGCATCTCGCGCAGCATCCAAGCGACGGTTTCCTCGATTCGGACCCGGAACAAATCGTTGCCGGTCTCGGCGAAGGCCCAATTGCACAGCCGCAGGAGCTGGGCATTGTCGTAGAGCATCTTTTCGAAATGCGGGATCGTCCATTCCGCGTCGGTGGAATAGCGGCTCAGGCCGCCGCCGACATGGTCGTATATGCCGCCGGCCAGCATCTTTTGCAGGCTGGCCAGAACGGCGTCGCGGTGGGCCTCGTTGCGATCGCCGAGCCAGGACAGCCACAGCGTATGCACGAACGGGGCGTTGGGGAATTTGGGCGCGCCGCGCAGGCCGCCGCCCTGCATGTTGACCATGCCGAAAATGCCTTCGGCAAGGGCCGGCAGCGTGGACGGATCGAGCGGGGTTTTCGGCCGGCTGCCGGAAAGGCGGGTCTCGACATGCGCGCTCAGGCCGTCGGCGCTATGGTTAAGGCTTTCCTTCTTTTCCCGCCAGGCCCGGTCCACGGCTTCCAGCACCTGCACGAAGCCGGGCCGCCCGTAGCGCGCTTGCGGGGGAAAATAGGTCCCTCCCCAGAACGGCTTGCCTTGCGGGGTCAGGAACATGGTGAGCGGCCAGCCGCCCTGTTCGCCCATTGCCGAAAGGGCTGCCATGTAGACCTGGTCGATATCCGGCCGTTCCTCGCGATCGACCTTGATATTGACGAAGAGACGGTTCATGACGGCCGCGATCTCGGGGCTTTCGAAGCTTTCGTGCGCCATGACATGGCACCAGTGGCACGCGGCGTAGCCGATCGAAAGCAGGATCGGCCTGTCCAGCGCTGCGGCTTCCGCCAGCGCGGCCGGCGACCAGGCGCGCCAGTGCACCGGGTTTTCGGCATGCTGGCGCAGATAGGGGCTCGCTTCCTGTCCGAGCAGGTTCTCGGGTGGCAACTGAGGGTCGGGCAAAGAGGTCACGGCGTAGGCCCTGCGTTCCCGGCCAATGGGTTCCTGGCCGTTGTTTTCACGGCCATAAGGCTAGGGCGGTTTTCGTGGACGGGCAAATGCATTTCCAGGATTCCATCGTCGCGCTGTCGAGCGGCAGGCTGCCGTCGGGCGTTGCCGTCGTAAGGCTGAGCGGGCCGCGGGTTCGATTCGCCCTCGAAACGATCGCCGGCGATGTGCCCGAGGCACGCAAGGCCGCGCTGCGGCGGCTCAGATCCGCCGACGGTTCGGTCATCGACACGGCGCTGGTGCTCTTCTTCCCCGGGCCGAACAGCTTCACCGGCGAAGACGTGGCGGAATTCCATTCCCATGGCGGCCGGGCCGTGGTGGCCGCCTTGCTGCGGACTTTGACCGCGATCGAAGGCGTGCGCCAGGCCGACTCCGGCGAATTCACGCGCCGGGCGTTCCTGAACGGCAAGCTCGATCTGGTCGAGACCGAAGCCCTGGCCGACATGATCGGCGCCGAGACGGAAGCGCAGCGGCGCTTTGCCGTGCGGAATGCCGGCGGCGTGCAAAGCAGGCTTTACGCGGACTGGCGCCGCCGTCTTATCCATGCGCGGGCCATGATCGAGACGGAAATCGACTTCGCCGACGAAAGCGACGTTCCCGGCTCGGTCTCGGATGTGGTCTGGGCCGACGTGGCCGCCCTGGCGCAGGAGATCGAACGCCATGTCCGGGGCTATCATGCGGCGGAGATCATCCGCGACGGCTTCGATGTCGTCATTCTCGGCGCGCCCAATGCCGGCAAGTCGAGCCTGTTCAATGCGCTGGCAAGGCGCGAGGCGGCCATCGTCACCGACGAGCCCGGCACGACGCGCGACCTGCTGGAAGTGTCGCTCGATCTGCAAGGCGTTCTGGTTCGGGTGACCGACACGGCGGGCCTGCGCCGCGCAGCCGGCAAGGTGGAGGCGATCGGTATGGAGCGCGCCAAGGCGCGCGCGCGTTCGGCGGAGCTTGTGTTGCTGTTGGAAGACATGGCGGGTCCGGTGGAAACCGATTTGCGCGACATCGACGCTCCGCTTCTTCGCGTGGGCACCAAATCCGATCTGCTTGGGCCGGAGGGGGCGGGGGAGCGTCACTATGCGTTCGAGATTTCAACAATGACCGGCACGGGGCTGGAGAGGCTGGTTGGCGAGATCGGACGCCGTGCCGATGACGCGACACGACAGGCGGGCGATATATTGCCGTCCCGCCTGCGCCATGTCGAATTGCTCGGCGAGGCCAGGGAACTGCTGGAGCGGGCCGTGGCTGCGGACGCGACGATGACGGAGCTGCGCGCGGAGGATCTGCGGCTGGCAGCCGACAGGCTGGGGCGGATTCTTGGTGCCGTGGACGTCGAGGATCTGCTGGACGTGATCTTTTCGCAGTTCTGCATCGGCAAGTGATTCACGTGAAACACAAATACGACACTGGCGAGGGCTCAATCTGCGTCGCTGCGGGTGACTCACGTGAAACATGCTCTGTCGGCCGGCAGGTCGCGGCAAATAAGTTTCACGTGAAACAGGCATGAACTTGACAGCGCGCCGCCAACGGAACATCTCTGCCGCATCTACATGAAAGGGCCGAGGATGAAGGACAACTACGACGTCGTCGTCGTCGGGGGCGGGCACGCCGGGTGCGAGGCGGCCGCCGCTGCCGCCCGCTCCGGTGCTGCGACTGCAATGGTGACCCTGCGTTTCGACACGGTCGGCGTGATGTCGTGCAATCCCGCCATCGGCGGGCTGGGCAAAGGGCATCTCGTGCGCGAGATCGACGCCATGGACGGTCTGATGGGTCGGGTCGCGGACGCCGCCGGCATCCAGTTTCGCCTGCTGAACCGCCGCAAGGGTCCGGCCGTGCGCGGGCCGCGCGCGCAGGCCGACCGCAAGCTTTACAGGCTTGCGATGCAGGATGCGATCCGCGCCCAGGCCGGCCTCGAGGTGATCGAGGACGAGGTGGTGGATCTCGACGTCCGGGACGGCCGCGTGCAGGGCGTGCTGCTCGGCTCCGGGCGCCGGCTGGCGTGCGGCGCCGTGGTGCTGACAACCGGCACCTTCCTGCGCGGGCTGATCCATATCGGCGAGGAGAAGATCGTCGCAGGCCGCATGAACGAAAAGGCGTCCACGGGTCTCTCGGCGACCATGGTGCGCGTGGGCTTCGAACTCGGCCGCCTGAAGACCGGCACGCCGCCGCGGCTCGACGGCCGCACCATCGACTGGAAGGCGCTGGACAGCCAGCCCGCCGACGACGAGCCGCTGCCGTTTTCCCTGATGACCGAGCGCATCGTCAATCCGCAGATCGACTGCGGCATCACCCGCACCACGCCCGAAACCCATGATCTCATACGCCGGAATCTCGGCAGGTCGGCCATGTATTCGGGTTCGATCGAGGGGATCGGGCCGCGCTACTGCCCGTCCATCGAGGACAAGATCGTCAAGTTCGGCGATCGGGACGGCCACCAGATTTTCCTGGAGCCGGAAGGGCTGGACGACCATACCGTCTATCCGAACGGCATTTCCACCTCGCTGCCGCGTGATGTGCAGCTTGATATATTGAAGACCATTCCGGGGCTTGAGCGGGCAATCATGATGCAGCCGGGCTATGCGATCGAATATGATCACATCGACCCGCGCGAGCTGGAGTCGACGCTGGAGGCGCGGCGTCTTCAAGGCCTGTTCCTTGCCGGGCAGATCAATGGCACGACCGGCTACGAGGAAGCCGGTGCACAGGGCCTGCTCGCCGGACTGAATGCGGCGCGGCGCGCATGCGGGGCGGAGCAGGTGACGGTGAGCCGCACGGAAGCCTATCTGGGCGTAATGATCGACGACCTTACCCGCCGCGGCATCCGGGAACCCTATCGCATGTTCACGTCGCGCGCCGAATTCCGCCTGTCGCTGCGTGCCGACAATGCGGACGAACGGCTTACCCCCAGGGCGATGGCCCTGGGCATCGTATCGCCGGAGCGCGCCGCGAAGTTCGGGAAGATGCAGGAGCGGGTGGCCCAGGCGCGGGCCCTGGCGCTGAACACGAAGCTGACGCCGAACGAGGCAGCGCGCCACGGGCTGGAGATCAACAGGGACGGAGTGCGCCGCTCGGCCTATGACCTCCTGGCGCATCCGGAGGTGGACGTGGCCTGGCTCGTTCGCGTCGATCCCCGATTCGGCGAACTTGATGCGAAGACTGCCGAGGCGCTAGAAACCGAGGCCAAATATGCCGTCTACCTGGATCGGCAACGGGCGGATGTCGAGCAGATCCGGCGCGAGGAGGGCAGGCTGATTCCCGATGAACTGGATTTCGCCCAGGTGGCCGGCCTTTCTAACGAGCTCAAGCAGAAGATGCGCGAGCGCCGGCCCCGCTCAATCGCCGACGCCCAGCGCCTGGACGGCATGACGCCGGCCGCCTTGGCACTGATCGTGGCGCATGTCCGCAACCATGAGGGCAGGGCCTCGAAGCAGGCGGGCGCGGCGTGAAGGAAAGCGAGTTCGAGGAGCTTCGGGCCGCCGCGGGCGCGGTTTCACGTGAAACATTCGATCGCCTGCGCGAGTTCGAAACGCATTTCCGCAAATGGAACCGCAGCATCAATCTGGTCGCCGCGTCGACACAGGACGACATCTGGCGACGGCACATCGTGGACAGTGCCCAACTGGAGCGGATCGTGCCTTCCGCCCGGCGTTGGGTCGATCTCGGTTCCGGCGGCGGTTTTCCGGGCCTGGTCATGGCGTTCCTGCTCGCAGAAAGCGGTGGCTCCATCGACCTGGTCGAGAGCAACCGCAAGAAGGCCGGGTTTCTGCAGGCCATGATAGGTCAGTTCGGCCTGCCGGCCAGGGTGATCGCGCGCCGGATCGAGGAGGCGCATGCAATCGTTGCCCAGCCGGAGATCGTCACCGCCCGCGCGCTGGCTCCGCTCGGCATTCTGCTCGATCTGTCGGCGCCCTGGCTGCTGGCCGGGGCGAGGGGATTGTTCCACAAAGGCCGGGATTACCGGCGCGAAGTCGAAGAAAGCGCTCTTCGCTGGCGATTCGATCTGGTAGAACACCAGAGCATCGTCGATCCGCAAAGCGTGATTCTCGAGTTGCGCGATCTGCGGAAGGCTTGATGCAGACAGTCCGGCTATCACAATGACTTTTCGGCGGATATGATGACCCAGACTGGACCGAGAATCATAACGGTCGCCAACCAGAAGGGCGGCGTCGGCAAGACCACCACCGCCATCAACCTCGCCACCGCGCTGGCCGCGATCGGCGAGCGCGTGCTGATCGTGGACCTCGACCCGCAGGGCAATGCGTTGACCGGGCTCGGCATAGACCGCCGCGAGCGCATCGTTTCGTCCTACGACGTTCTAGCCGACGGGCTCGATCTGGAGTCCGCCGCCGTGGCCACGGCGGTGCCAGGCCTTTCGATCGTGCCGTCGACGCTCGACTTGCTCGGCATCGAGATGGAAATCGCCGCCGCACCCGACCGGGTGCTGCGGCTGCGCAACGCGCTGCGGCAGAGCGTGAACTACAGCTATGTGCTGATCGACTGCCCGCCGTCGCTCAACCTTCTGACGCTGAATTCCATGGCTGCCGCCGATTCGGTGCTGGTGCCGCTGCAATGCGAGTTCTTCGCGCTGGAAGGCCTGTCGCAACTGCTGGAAACGGTGGAGCAGGTGCGCGGCTCCATCAATCCCCACCTCACCATTCAGGGCATCGTGCTGACCATGTTCGACGGCCGCAACAACCTGGCCAACCAGGTGGTGCAGGACGTGCGCGCCCATATGGGCGACAAGGTCTACGAGACGGTCATCCCGCGCAATGTCCGGGTTTCGGAGGCGCCTTCCTATGGCAAGCCGGCCATCCTCTACGACCTGAAATGCACGGGCAGCCAGGCCTATCTGCAACTCGCCTCCGAAGTGATCCGCCGCGAGCGCCGATTGCGCGCCGCCTGACCAATCCGCTAGCGAAACGACCGGGATTCATCATGAACGACGACCCCTCTAGAAGACGCCTGGGACGGGGCCTGGCCGCACTGATCGGCGAGATGGACACTGTCGCGCCGGCCGCCGAGAAGCCGCGCACCGCGGCGGACGGCAAGGTGCCGATCGAGTTCATTTCTCCCAATCCGAGGAACCCGCGGCGCCAGTTCGGCGATGCGGACCTCACCGATCTGGCGCAGTCGATCCGCGAGCACGGCGTCGTGCAGCCGGTGGTGGTGCGGCCGGCGCCGGGGCAGGACGGCCGCTACGAGATCATCGCCGGCGAACGGCGCTGGCGCGCCTCGCAGCGCGCGGGGCTGGCCGAAATTCCCGTCATCGTGCGCGAAGTGGACGACCGGACCGCGCTCGAACTGGCCATTATCGAGAACGTGCAGCGCGCCGACCTCAATCCGATCGAGGAGGCGCAGGGCTACCAGCAGCTCATCGACGAGCACGGCTACAGCCAGGCCGACCTCGGCCAGGTCATCGGCAAGAGCCGCAGCCATGTCGCCAACACGCTGCGCCTGCTGCGTCTGCCCGACGTGATCCGCGACATGCTGGTCGACGGCGCCCTGTCCGCCGGCCATGCGCGCACGCTGGTGACGGCGCAGGACCCTGCGGGGCTGGCCAAGCGCATTGTCGAGGATGGGCTGTCGGTGCGGCAGGCCGAAGCGCTGGCGCAGATGCCGCCGGCGCAGCAGCGCGAGCCTCGGCCCGCGGCTGCCGCACAGAAGGATGCCGACATGCTGGCGCTGGAAAAGCTGCTGTCGGACGCCACCGGCATGAAGGTGACAATCGCGCACAAGGATCGCGGCGGCGAGCTGCGCGTTGCCTACCGCACCCTGGAACAGCTCGACGAGCTGTGCCGCCGCCTTAAACTGGAACGGTAGCGAAACGTTTTCCGCCCGGGCACTGACCGTGATATATTCAATCGCGACAGAGGGTTAGGGCGAGGGCCGGAAGAGGCCGCGCCGCGCCGCGCCGGGTCAGATATGCAGCGCGTGGCCCAGCGCCTTCAGCGCGGCCTCTGCAAAGGCCTCGCTCTGCGTCGGATGCGCATGGATGGTGCCGGCGATGTCCTCCAGCCGCGCGCCCATCTCCAGCGCCAGCGAGAAGGCGGCCGACAGTTCCGACACGCCCTGTCCGACCGCCTGGATGCCCAGCACCAGATGATTGTCGGCGCGGGCCACGACGCGGACGAAGCCGTCCTCGCCCTGCATGGTCATGGCGCGGCCGTTGGCGCTGAACGGGAAAATCCCGATCCTGGTTTCCCCCAGCGCCTTCGCCTCGTCCGGCGAGAGGCCGACCGAAACGATCTCGGGATCGGTGAAACAGACGGCGGGAACGGCGCGCTTGTCCCAGCTTCGCCGCTGGCCGGCGACGATCTCGGCCACCATCTCGCCCTGCGCCATGGCGCGGTGCGCCAGCATGGGCTCGCCGGTCACGTCGCCTATGGCGTAGATGCCGCGCATGGAAGTGCGGCACTGCTCGTCGATGCGAATGAAGCGGCCGGCCATGTCCAGGTCGATCTGGTCGAGGCCCCAGCCTGCCGTCACCGGCTTGCGCCCGACCGTGACCAGCACGCGATCGGCGGCGATCCTCTTGTCCCGGCCGTCGGAGGTTTCGACCAGCAGCGCGTCGCCCTTGGCCGAAAGCCCCTTGGCCTTGGCGCCGGTCAGCACCTCGATGCCGAGGGCCGAAAGCCGCTTGGTGACCGGCCGCACAAGCTCGGCGTCATATTGCGGCAGCACGCGCGCCAGCGCCTCCACCACGGTGACCCTGGCGCCCAGCTTGGCGAAGGCGATGCCCAGTTCCAGCCCGATATAGCCGCCGCCCACCACGGCCAGATGCTGTGGCACCTGGCGCAGCGCCAGTGCCTCGGTGGAGGAGACGACCGGGCCGCCGAATGGCAGGAACGGCAGCTCGACCGGTGCCGAGCCCGTCGCGATCACCACGGTCTCGGCCCTGATGACCTGCTCGCCGGTCTCGGTTTCCACCGAAACGGTCTTGCCGTCGCGGAAGGTGGCCCAGCCCTGCACATATTTGACCTTCGCCTTCTTCAGCAGCCCGGCGATGCCGCTGTTCAGCCGGCTTACGATCCCGTCCTTCCAGGCGATTGTGGCGGCGAAGTCGAGCGACGGATTTTCCACGCCAATGCCGAGGACGTCGGATCGGGCCGCCCAATGGCCGGCCTTTTCAAACTCCTGCGCGGCGTGGATCAGCGCCTTGGAGGGGATACAGCCGACATTGAGACAGGTGCCGCCGGGCTTGCCCGCCTCGACGATGACGGTGTCGACGCCGAGCTGGCCGGCGCGGATGGCACAGACATAGCCGCCCGGGCCGGCGCCGACGACGAGCAGCTTGCAGGAGATTTCCTTCATGATCCTACCCCTCGACGAAGATCAGCGTCGGCGTCTCCAGCAGCGTCTTGATGCGCTGGACGAAGACGGCGGCGTCCCAGCCGTCGATGACGCGATGGTCGAACGAGGAGGACAGGTTCATCATCTTGCGCGGCACGAATTGCGTGCCGTCCCACATCGGCCGCACCATCATCTTGTTGACGCCGATGATGGCCACTTCCGGATGGTTGATGACCGGCGTGGTCACCACGCCGCCCAGAGCGCCCAGCGAGGTGACGGTGATGGTGGAGCCGGACAGTTCCTCGCGCGTCGCCGTGCCGGCCTTGGCGGCTTCGGCCAGGCGGTTGACCTCGGCCGCGCAGCCCCACAGGTCGCGTGCCTCGGCATGCCTGACAACGGGCACAACCAGCCCGTTCGGCGTCTGCGCGGCTATGCCGACATGGACGCCGCCATGCCGGTGGATGATGCCGGCTTCGTCGTCGAACAGCGCGTTCACCTGCGGCTGCTCGGCAATCGCCCTGACCATGGCCCGGATCAGGAAGGGCAGCAGCGTCAGCTTCGGCCTTTCCGTGCCGCCGGCCCCCTGCTTCTGCCTGTTGAGCGCGGCGCGCAGGTCTTCCAGCGCGGTGACGTCCACTTCCTCGACATAGGTGATGTGCGGGATGCGCGATTTGGAAAGCTGCATCTTCTCGGCGATCTTGCGGCGCAGCCCGACGACCCTGATCTCCTCGACCGCCTCGTTGGGCGCCAGCCCGACCGCCGGTCGCGCAACCGGCGCGCCATGCCGCAGGAAGGCGTCGAGGTCCTCATGGCCGATGCGGCCGGCCGGGCCGCTGCCCGGAACCTGCCGCAGGTCGATGCCGGCTTCCTTTGCCCTGAGCCGCACCGCCGGGGAAGCCAGCGGCTTTTCGCCTTCGGGGCGGGGGGTGGCGGGCCGTATCGCCGGGGGATGCGCGGTGGCACCCCCACCCCTAACCCCTCCCCACAAGGGGGAGGGGGATTCCCTCCCCGCCGGCCGCAAGTTCCTCGGCGAGACGTCGTTCGACAGCCCCGCATCTTCGGATGCAGGTGCGCCGAGGCTGGGAGAGGACGTTGACGAAGCCGCGACAGGTTCCCCTCCCCCTTGTGGGGAGGGGCTAGGGGTGGGGGTTTTTTCCGCTTTGGCGGAAGCCGAAACATTGCCGTCGCCGGCCACCTCCAGCCGCAGGATCGGCGAGCCGACGGCGACCGTGTCGCCCACCTCCGCCCCCAGCCACAGCACCTTGCCATCGGTCGGCGAGGGGATCTCGACGGTTGCCTTGTCGGTCATGACGGCGGCGAGGACGGAATCCTCGCGCACCGGATCGCCGACCTTGACGTGCCATTCCACCAGTTCGGCCTCGGCCACGCCTTCGCCGACATCGGGAAGCTTGATGACGTATTCACCCATCGCTCAGGCCTCCATCGTCTCGGCGAGCGCGCGCCCGACCCGCGCCGGCCCCGGAAAATAGTCCCATTCCTGCGCATGCGGATAGGGCGTGTCCCAGCCCGCCACCCGCTTCACCGGCGCTTCCAGATGATAGAAGCAGGTTTCCTGAACCAGTGCCGAAAGCTCCGCGCCGAAGCCGGAGGTGAGCGTGGCCTCGTGCACGACAACGCACCGGCCGGTCTTCCTCACCGAAGCCACGATCGTGTCGAGGTCCAGCGGCAGCAGGGTCCGCAAATCGACGATCTCGGCGTCGATGCCGGTCTCGTCCGCCGCCGCCTCGGCGACATAGACCATGGTGCCGTAGGCGAGCACGGTGACGGCAGAACCCTCTCGCCGGACCGCGGCCTTGCCCAGCGGGGTGACGAAATGGCCGTCGGGCACCTCGCCTAGCTCGTGCTTCGACCAGGGCGTCACCGGCCGCTCGTGATGGCCGTCGAAGGGGCCGTTGTAGAGCCGCTTCGGCTCCAGGAAGATGACAGGGTCGGGGTCCTCGATCGAAGCGATCAGCAGGCCCTTGGCGTCGTGCGGGTTGGAGGGAACCACCACCTTCAGGCCGGAGACGTGGGTGAACAGCGCTTCCGGGCTCTGGCTGTGGGTCTGGCCGCCGAAGATGCCGCCGCCGGTCGGCATGCGCACGACGATGGGACAGGTGAAGTCGCCGTTGGAGCGGTAGCGCAACCGTGCCGCTTCCGAAACGATCTGGTCGTAGGCGGGATAGACATAGTCGGCGAACTGCACCTCCACACAGGGGCGCAGGCCGTAGGCGGCCATGCCGATGGCCGTGCCGACGATGCCGCTTTCGTTGATCGGGGCATCGAAACAGCGGTTCTTGCCGTATCTGGCCTGCAGGCCCTGCGTGCAGCGGAACACGCCGCCGAAGAAGCCGACGTCCTCGCCATAGACGACGACGTTGTCGTCGCGCCCCATCGACACGTCCATGGCGTCGCGGATCGCCTCGATCATTGTCTTTCTCGGCATCGTCACACCCCCGCCTGTTGGCGCTGGCGCCGCAGGTGCGGCGGCATGGTCTCGTAGACGCCTTCGAACATGTCGCGCATCGAGGGCTTGTTGCCGGAATGCAGCGTGCCGTGCGCCTCGGCCTCCTTCTGGGCGGCGATCACCGTGTCGAGTATCTCGGCCTCGGCCTGGGCGTGGCGCTCGTCGGACCACACGCCGCGATGGATGAGGTGGTTCTTCAGCCGGATGACCGGGTCGCCGAGCGGCCAGGCGTCCGATTCGGCCTTGGGCCGGTAGGCGGACGGATCGTCGGAGGTGGAATGCGCGCCGGCGCGGTAGGTGACATATTCCACCAGCGTCGGCCCGAGGTTGCGGCGCGCGCGTTCGATCGCCCATTTCGCCACCGCGTACACCGCCAGATAGTCGTTGCCGTCGACGCGCAGCGAAGGAATGCCGAAGCCCAGCCCTCGTGCGGCGAAGGTGCCGGAGCCGCCGCGCGCGATGCCCTGGAAGGTGGAGATCGCCCACTGGTTGTTGACCACGTTGAGCACCACCGGCGCCTTGTAGGTGGAGGCGAACACCAGAGCGGAATGGAAATCCGACTCCGCGGTGGAGCCGTCGCCGATCCAGCCGGCGGCGATGCGGGTGTCTCCCTTGATGGCCGAGGCCATGGCCCAGCCCACTGCCTGCACATATTGCGTGGCCAGATTGCCGGAGATGGAGAAGAAGCCGTGTTCCTTCGAGGAATACATGATCGGCAGTTGCCGGCCCTTCAGCGGGTCGGCTTCGTTGGAATAGATCTGGTTCATCATCGTGACCATCGGGTAGCCGTCGGCGATGAGCAGGCCGGCCTGCCGATAGGTCGGGAAGTTCATGTCGCCGGGCGACAGCGCCTTGCGGAAGGCGCAGGCAACCGCCTCCTCGCCCAGATGCTGCATGTAGAACGAGGTTTTTCCCTGCCGCTGCGCCATCTGCATGCGCGCGTCGAAGATGCGCAGCGTCATCATGTGGCGCAGCCCTTCCAGCAGTTCCTCGTGCGTCAGCAGGCCGGCCCACGGCCCGACCGCTTCGCCGGAACGGTTCAGCACCCGGATGATGGAGAAGGCGAGGTCGCGGATCTCGCGCGGATCAACGTCGATCTCGGGCCGCGGCACGGAGCCGGCCCTGGGGATGGGCACGTTGGAGAAATCCGGCGTGCCGCCCGGCCGCACCTCCGGCTCGGGAACGTGGAAACGCAACATCCCAGCATCGGCCATGACCTTCATCCTCCAATGTTGCCAGGCGATGTTTGCACATCTTCGCCGCCGCCGCCAAGACGGAGACAAAGGTTCGGGCAATGGCGCAGGCAACCTCCCCAGTGCGGCGACTGTGGCAGGAAACGCGCGTAATATCCCGTCTTTGATGACGGGCGCGCGGCAACAAACGCGATGGCGGAAGCATCGCCCGCGGATGAATGCTGCGAGGCTACCGCTTGCGTGTCGGCTCGTGCTAGGCAGGCGCCATGGCGCAGAAGAAAGCATTCGAAGTGGACGCATGGCTGGCGCGGCCGGACCCGAAGGTCGCGGTCGTGCTGCTCTACGGGCCCGACCGCGGGCTGGTGGCCGAGCGTGCGCGCGCCTTCGCTCAGCGCACCGGCCTGCCGCTCGACGATCCCTTTTCCGTGGTCAAGCTCGACGCGGGCGACGTGGAGAAGGACGAGGGCCGGCTGGTCGGCGAGGCGCGCACGGTGCCGATGTTTTCCGACCGCCGGCTGTTGTGGGTGCGCAATGCCGGCGCCCAGAAGAGCCTGGCCGACGACGTCAAGGCGCTGCTGGCCGAGCCGCCGCGCGATGCCGTCGTGCTCATCGAGGCGGGCGAGCTGAAGAAGGGAGCCGGCCTGCGCGCCGTGGTGGAAGCGGCGCCTGCGGCCATGGCGCTGCCCTGCTATGCCGACGAGGCCCGCGACCTCGACGGCGTCATCGACGACGAACTCGGCAAGGCGGGCATGACCATGGCGCTCGACGCGCGCCAGGCGCTGCGCCGGAGCCTGGGCGGCGACCGGCTCGCCTCGCGCGGCGAGATGGAAAAGCTGGTGCTCTATGCCCAAGGCAAGAGCGAGATCACGCTGGACGACGTGAAAGCATCGTCGGGAGATGTCTCGGGTCAGTCCTTCGACGACGCGATCGACGCGGCGCTGGACGGCCGCGTCGACGATTTCGACGCCGCCTTCACCCGGCAATGCCAGGCCGGCGGCCAGCCTTTCCTGGCGCTGGCCGCCGCCATGCGCCAGTTCCAGGCGCTCCAGTTCATGCGCGGGGCCATGGACCAGGGCGGCCGCAACGCCGCTTCGGTCGTCGCCTCGCACCGGCCGCCGGTGTTCTTCGCGCGCCGCAAGCTGGTCGAGAAGACGCTGGAGCGCTGGAGCGCGGAAGCGATCGGCCGCGCGCTGGCGCGCCTGCAGGCGGCCGTGCTGCAAACGCGGCGCCGCCCCGAACTTGCCGTGCCGCTCGCCCGCCAGGCGCTGCTCGGCATCGCCGTGGAAAGCGCCCGGCTCGGTCGCCGCCGCGGCTAAGGCTAAGGCTCGGCCGGCCGGTTCAGCTTGCCAGCCGGGTGGCCATCTCGTGCAGCGCGTAGGCGCTGCCGAAGCGGTTGGCGAGGAAGGCGTCCAGCGCGATGTCCTCCTGCCGCACGAAGCCCCTGGCCGGCAAGGTCCCGTTCGCCAGCATGTCCAGCACGGCGCAGATGCCGGAGGCCGTGGTGATCTGGATGGCGCTGCGCACGGTTTCGCCCACGCGCCGGGCATAGACCTTGTTGGCGTAGGTTTCCTGCATCAGGCGGCCGCCCTTGCGGCCGGAAACGGTGACGAACACGATGACGACGTCCTGCATGGTCGCCGGCAGGGCGCTTTCGAAGATGTCCTTCAGCACGTCGCGGCGGTGGCGCAGGCCCAGATCGTTGAGCAGCGCCTTCATGATCGCGGCATGGCCCGGGTAGCGGATGGTGCGGTAGTTCAGCGTGCGCACCTTGCCCTTCAGCGTCTCGGCCAGCGTGCCGAGCCCGCCGGAGGTGTTGAAGGCCTCGTAGGTGACGCCGTCGAGCGAGAATTCCTCGCGCTCCTCCAGCGGCGGCACTTCGACCAGCTCGCCTTCGACGATGGCCTCGCAGGGCTCGCAATATTCGTTGATGACGCCGTCGGTGCTCCAGGTCAGGTTGTAGTTGAGCGCGTTGGAAGGATATTGCGGCAACGCGCCGACGCGCATGCGCACGCTGTCCAGCGTGTCGAAGCGGCCGGCGAGGTCGGCGGCGACGATGGAGATGAAGCCCGGCGCCAGGCCGCATTGCGGGATGAAGGCGCATTGCGCGTCCCTGGCCAGCTCCTTGACGCGACGGGTGGAGGCGACGTCCTCGGTGAGGTCGAGATAGTGCACGCCCGACGTGCTCGCCGCCTCGGCGATGCGGGTGGTGAGATGGAAGGGCGCGGCGCTCAGCACCGCGAATTTCCCCGACAGAACCGCTTCGAGCGCGCCGGGCTCGGCGATGTCCAGCTCGCATGTGGCGACGCCGGCCGGCAGGTCGAGCCCGCCGAGCTGGGCGGCCGAGCGATCCACGACGGTGACGCGATAGTCGCCGGTCTCGGCAAGCATGGCGGCGATGGTGGAGCCGATCTTGCCGGCACCGACGATGACGATGTCCTTCATCATGGCGATCTCCCGAAGCCCGAATTTCATGCCGCCAGCATGGCACCTTGCCGGACGAATGAAAGCATGCGATTGGTCGTATCGACGCCCGTTTTTCGTCGTTATGCCGAGGCCAAACGTCATAATGCTCAGCCAGGCCGACCAGAACCTGATCGCGCTGCTGCGCGAGAACGCACGCGCCTCCACCGCCGAGCTGGCGCGGCGGCTCGGCGTGTCGCGCACCACGGTGCAGAGCCGCATCGAGCGGCTGGAGGCGCGCGGCATCATCGCCGGCTACGGCGTGCGGCTGTCGCCCGACCATGAGCGGGGGCTGGTGCGCGCGCATGTGCTGCTCACCGTCACGCCCAAGCTGGCTGACCGGGTGGTGCGCGAGCTGAAAGCGCTGGCGCAGGTGCGCACCCTGCATTCGGTAAGCGGCAGCTTCGACATGATCGTCATCGTCGAATCGCCCTCGATCGGCGATCTCGACGTGCTCATCGACCGGATCGGCGCGATGGAAGGCGTGGAGCGCACGCTGTCGTCGATCATTCTGTCCACGCGCATCGACCGCTGAACCGCTTCAGCCTGCCGAAAAACGGGGCGCCCGCCGCACCGACGGCGCCATGTTGCCCGTCCGCGATCTCACGTTTTCGGGATCGAAAACGCCGTTCGACCGTTGAAATGCGGGGCGGTGAGGACGGACACCTGGTTGCTGAGAGGAACCGACATGAAGAATATGATCATTTTGGCCGCGTTGCTGGTGCCGCTGGGTGCCTGTTCGCAGACCGAGAAGGGTGCGGCGGTGGGCGGTCTCGGCGGTGCTGCCGTGGGTGCGGCGGTCGCGGGCAATCCCTGGGAGGGTGCGGCGATCGGCGGTGCCGTCGGCACGGTCGCCGGCGCGCTGATCGGCCAGGCCAGCGAGCGCGGCCAGTGCCGCTACCGCGACCGCTACGGCCGCGTCTACGTGGCCCGCTGCCCGCGCGGCTATTGACCGTCGCCGGAAGAGGCAAGGGCAAAAGGAAAGGCGGCGGGCATGAAGCCCGCCGCCTTGTCCGAAATCCGGCCCGAAATCCGGTATGACTATTCCGCGCTTGCCTCGACCGGAGCCGCGGCAGCCGCAGCGGCGGCGGCTGCTTCTTCCTGCGCCTTGGCCATCAGAGCGGCGCGCTCCTGCGCCTTCTTGCCGGGCTCGGCCTTGTTGGGGTTGTTGCGGGTTTCGCGCTTCACTAGGCCGGCCTGGTCGAGGAAGCGCGCGACGCGGTCGGTCGGCAGCGCGCCGTGGCCGAGCCAGTGCTTGACGCGGTCGGCGTCCACCTTCACGCGCTCGCCGTCCTTGGGCAGAAGCGGGTTCCAGGCACCCACGGCCTCGATGAAGCGGCCGTCGCGCGGGCTGCGCGAGTCGGCCACCACGATGTGGTAGTAGGGACGCTTCTTGGAGCCCGCGCGGGCCAGTCTGATCTTCAGTGCCATTTTTTTCTCCTAAAGCTCTGAGTCTCGTTGATGTGTCTGCGGCAGATGGTCAGCCGGTCTTGCCAGCGCCGTTTTCAGCGGCGATCTGCTCGTGGTGGCGGATCACCTCGCGCACCACGAAATTCAAGAACTTCTCCGCGAAGTCCGGGTCCAGATGGGCCTCGTCGGCCAGCCGGCGCAGCCGCGCGATCTGCTCGGCCTCGCGCGCCGGGTCGGCCGGCGGCAGGCCATGCGTGGCCTTCAGCACGCCGACGGCCTTGGTGCAGCGGAAGCGCTCGGCCAGCATGTGGATCAGCGCGGCGTCGATATTGTCGATCGAAGCGCGGTAGCCGGACAGCATCCTGCGGGCCTCGTCCGTGTTGCGGTCTTCGCTCATTGCGCCCTCACTTCTTCTTGGTCGAACCGGGCAGCCCGCCGGCGCCGCCAAGTCCGGGAAGCTTCATGCCGCCCGGCAGGCCGGGAAACCCGCCGCCGCCGAGGCCGGGAAGGCCGCCAGGAAGCCCTCCGGGCAGACCCCGGGGAGACCCTTGCCCAGACCGGCGGCTTCCGCCTGCTTCTTCAGCGCCTCGAGCTGCTTGGGGTCCATCTTGGACAGGTCCGGCATGCCGCCCATCCCGCCCATGCCGGGCATCATGCCGCCGAGGCCCATCTTCGAAGCGAGACCTCCCATCAGGCCGCGCATCATGCCGCCGCCCTTGCCCTTGCCGCCCATGGCCTTCATCATGTCGGCCATGCCGCGATGCATCTTGAGCAGCTTGTTGATCTCGGCCGCATCCGTGCCCGAGCCGGCGGCGATGCGCTTCTTGCGGGAATGTTTGAGAAGATCGGGGTTGGCCCGCTCCTGCCTGGTCATGGAGGAGATGATGGCGAGCTGGCGCTTGAACATGCGGTCGTCCAGCCCGGCGGCAGCCATCTGGTCCTTCATCTTGCCCATGCCCGGCATCATGCCCATGATGCCGCCCATGCCGCCCATCTTCTGCATCTGGCCAAGCTGGTCGGCGAGGTCGTTCAGGTCGAACTTGCCCGACTGCATCTTCCTGGCCATCGCCGCGGCCTTTTCCGCGTCGATGTTCTCGGCCGCCTTCTCGACCAGGCTGACGATGTCGCCCATGCCGAGAATGCGGTCGGCGATGCGCTTGGGATAAAATTCCTCCAGCGCGTCCATCTTCTCGCCGGTGCCGATCAGCTTGATCGGCTTGCCGGTGACGGCGCGCATCGAAAGGGCCGCGCCGCCGCGGCCGTCGCCGTCCATGCGGGTGAGCACCAGGCCGGTGATGCCGACGCGCTCGTCGAAGTTCTTGGCCAGGTTGACGGCGTCCTGGCCGGTCAGCGAGTCGGCCACGAGCAGGATCTCGTGCGGCTTCGAGGCCTGCCTAATGTCGGCCATCTCGACCATCAGCGGCTCGTCGATATGGGTGCGGCCGGCGGTATCGAGGATGACCACGTCATGCCCGCCGAGCTTGGCCGCCTGCACGGCGCGCTTGGCGATGTTGACCGGCGTCTGGCCGGCGATGACGGGCAGCGTGGCGATCCCGGTCTGCTCGCCGAGCTGGCGCAACTGCTCCTGCGCGGCGGGCCGCCGCGTGTCGAGCGACGCCATCAGCACCTTCTTGTTCTGGCGCTCGGTCAGCCGCTTGGCGATCTTGCCCGTGGTGGTGGTCTTGCCGGAGCCCTGCAGGCCGACCATCATGACGACCACCGGCGCCGGCGCGTTGAGGTCGATGGCGACGCCCTCGTCGCCCAGCATGGCGACCAGCTCGTCATGGACGATCTTGACCACCATCTGGCCGGGCTTGATCGATTTCAGCACCGCCGCGCCGACGGCCTTCTCGCGCACCTTGTCGATGAAGGAACGCACCACTTCGAGCGCCACGTCGGCTTCCAGCAGCGCGCGGCGCACCTCGCGCAGCGCGGCCGCGACGTCGGCCTCCGACAGCGCGCCCCGGCCGGTCAGGCCGTTCAGGATCGAGCCAAGGCGTTCCTGCAGCGATTCAAACATGTTTCTTCCTTCGGTCCCGGGGTCGGCTGGTTCGATCCGAGAGGTAGTGCCTGCACGGCGAAGCGCCAACCCAAAAAGCCAAAGCCGAAAAGCACCCGGGGGCGCATCGCGCTGCCGGGTGTTGGCCTCCGGGATCTGTTTACGGCACCGGCCTCATGCGGCCTTCTGCGTCCCGGTCGGCTTTCGCGAAGACATTCGTCGCGGAAATCCGCCACGTGTAGACAGGAAAAGGCGCAAAGAGTCAAGCCGGCGACGCGGTGCCGCCCGGCAAGGGGCGCCGGCCGAGGTCCGGTCCCACCCGTAGCGGCGAGCGCGGATGCAGCAGCAGCAGCGCCGTCAGGCCGCTGGCCGCGATGCCGATGGCGCCGATGAACAGCGCGTCGCTGCCGGTCCAGCCCTCCGCCTCCAGCGCAGGGGCCGTGAAGAGAGCGAATGCGTCATAGCTTTCCTGATGCGAGATCAGGAGGAAGCCGAACAGATTGTTGGCCAGATGCGCGCCGAAGGCCGCGCCCAGATTGCCGGTGGCATAGACGGTGGCCAGCAGCACCAGCGCAAAGGCGAAGATGGAGACCAGCACGGAAAGGTTGATGGCAAGACCGGAAGCCGGGCTCCAGTGCATCGAGGTGAACAGGAGCAGCGGCAGCAGGCCCCACACGAGCGGACTGCGGAAGCGCGCGGCCAGGCCGCGCGTCAGGTAGCCGCGGAACAGCAGTTCCTCCGACGAGGTCTGCAGCAGGGTCAGAAGCACGATCGGCACCAGGAAGACAAGCCAGGACGACAGCGAAATCGTGCCGCGCCCGATGCCGGGACTGAGCACATAGAGCGCGACCTCCGACAGCAGCGAGGTGATCGCCACCGCCGCGAGCCCCTTGGCGAAGCCGTTCCAGGAAACGCGCCTGGCGTTGCCGAGGAGCGCCGCCAACGGCTCGCGATGCACCAGGCGCATGGCGACCCATACGCCGATCCAGATGCCGGCGAAGGAGGCCAGCGCCGTCAGCACTCCGGCCGGCGTGGCGATGAAATCCTGCGCGATGCCCCCGGCGGGCAGGTCGGCGCCCGACGCGGCCAGCCAGTGCGCATGGACATAGCTGCCGCCCATCAGGGCCGCCACCGTCCCCGCCATCCAGAAGGCGGCGACGATCGCCGAGCCCGCCAGCAGCCGCGGAAGGCCGGTCCGGCCGGACGGGATTTGCCGGTACATCTCGAAGGCGGCCGGATCGATGCTCAAACGCGATCTCCCATGGGGTGAGGGGCATGCGTAGCGCATGATCCGTTAAAGTTGAATGGCTGCGCGGCGCATGGCCGGGAACGCCGGGCCGCGACGATGATCGCGCCATCGTGGCCGCTGCCCTTGAATTGCCGGCTTCTGCGGTGACAAGCGCGCGTTTCGCTGGCAAGTTTTGCCGTGGGACGTGATTCAGGCATCAGGAGAAAAGAAGAATGGCATTTCTTGCCAAGGGAAGGATTTTCGGCGCTGCGCTCGCGGTTGGGCTCGCGGCGGCTACCGGCGCGCAGGCGGCCGGCCAATGCGGCAACGACGGCAGGGGTTTCGCGGCATGGGTCGAGGCCTACAAGGCCGACGCCAGGGCGCGCGGCATCGACACCGGGCCGCTGGCCGGGGTCAAATACGACACCGGCGTCATCAAGATCGACCGGGCCCAGCACAAGGCCTTCCGCGGCTCGCTGGAAGAGTTCATGGCGCGGCGCGCGCCCGCCTCCTACGTCAAGAAGGCCAAGGGCTACATGAAGTCGGAGGCCGGGCTGCTGCGCAAGATCGAGCAGCGCTTCGGCGTCCAGCCGGAAGTGCTGCTGGCGATCTGGGGCATGGAGACCGGCTTCGGCGCCAATTCCGGCAACAAGAGCGTGTTCAGCCCGCTGGCGACGCTGGCCTATGACTGCCGGCGTTCCGCCTTCTTCACCAACGAGCTCGATGCCGCGCTGGAGATCGCCCAGAAGGGCTACATCTCGGCTTCGCAGATGCGCGGCGCCGGTTTCGGCGAGCTGGGCCAGACTCAGTTCCTGCCGTCGAAATATCTGCAATTCGCGGTGGATTTCGAGGGCGACGGACGCCGCGACCTGATCCATTCGCGCGCCGACGTGCTGGCATCGACCGCCAATTTCCTGCGCGGCCACGGCTGGCAGCCGGGCGGCGGCTACGGGCCCGGCCAGGTCAACTACCGCGTGTGGAACGACTGGAACCGCGCCTCGATCTACCAGCAGGCCCTGGCCGAATTCGCGCGCCGGATCGCCAACTAGCCGCCGGCCCCTGAAGGAAAAACCCGGCGCCTGGCCGGGTTTTTTTGTTCCTGCAACCTGTGACAGGCGGAAAGCGGATCACCCCTTGCGGTCGCGCGCCGCCAGCGTCCTCAGCCGCAGCGCGTTGAGCCGGATGAAGCCCTCGGCGTCCTTCTGGTCGTAGGCGCCGCGGTCGTCCTCGAAGGTCACCAGCGCGTCGGAATAAAGCGTCTTCCTCGACTTGCGGCCGGTGACGATGACGTTGCCCTTGTAGAGCTTGAGCCTGACGGTGCCTTCCACGTCCTCCTGGCTCTTGTCGATCAGCGCCTGCAGCATGACGCGCTCGGGCGCGAACCAGAAGCCGTTGTAGATCAGCTCGGCATAGCGCGGCATCAGCTCGTCCTTGAGGTGGGCGGCGCCGCGGTCCAGCGTGATCGACTCGATCGCCCGGTGGGCGGCGATGAGGATGGTGCCGCCGGGGGTCTCGTACACGCCGCGGCTCTTCATGCCGACGAATCGGTTCTCGACCAGGTCGATGCGGCCGATGCCGTTGTCGCGGCCCAGATCGTTGAGCGCCGCCAGCATCTCGGCCGGCGATTTCTTCTCCCCGTTCAGCGCAATCGGGTCGCCCTTGAGGAATTCGATCTCGATCTCGGTGACGCGGTCGGGCGCGTCCATCGGCGAAACGCTGCGCTGGTGCACATATTCCGGCGGCTCGCTCCACGGGTCCTCCAGCACCTTGCCCTCGGAGGAGGAGTGCAGCAGGTTTGCGTCCACGGAGAAGGGCGCCTCGCCCTGCTTGTCCTTCGGCACCGGGATCTGGTGGGCCTGGGCGAAGTTGAGAAGGTCGGTGCGCGACTTGAAGTCCCAGTCGCGCCACGGCGCGATGACCTTGATGTCGGGATTGAGCGCATAGGCGGAAAGCTCGAAGCGCACCTGGTCGTTGCCCTTGCCGGTCGCGCCATGCGCGACGGCGTCGGCGCCGGTCTCCTTGGCGATCTCCACCAGATGCTTGGAGATCAGCGGCCGCGCGATCGAGGTGCCGAGCAGATAGGTGCCCTCGTAGAGCGCGTTGGCGCGGAACATGGGGAAGACGAAGTCGCGCACGAACTCCTCGCGCACGTCCATGACGCGGATGTCCTTGATGCCCAGCATCTCGGCTTTGCGTCGCGCCGGCTCAAGCTCGCCGCCCTGGCCGAGGTCGGCGGTGAAGGTGACCACCTCCGCGCCGAGTTCCGTCTGCAGCCATTTCAGGATGATGGAGGTGTCGAGGCCGCCCGAATAGGCGAGCACCACCTTCTTGACGTCTTTGAGCTTTGGCATGGGAATTCCGTTGTCGTTGGTTCAGCTCCAGCGAGCGCACTCATAGCAGGAAAGCGCCGCGCGACAAGCTTTCGGCCAAGCGGAGCGAAGCCGAAAATTGCGATCATGAGCGGAAAATCGTCAGAAAATTACGCGTGGGAGACCAAAATGACGATTCGGCGATTGTGGTGCGAGGTCGTTTTGTGCAATGCAGTGCGCCGGCCTTTCGGCCCTCCCCAATCCTCGCCAGCAAAAGACGGGAAACCAGACAGGATTTGACGATGTCGGAAAACAACCTTCTCGAAAGCGCTCTCGTTCGTCTCGACGACGCAGCCAAACACATCAATGTCGACGCCGATGTGATCGAGAAGCTGAAATTCGCCCGCGAGACCACGAAAGTCCGGCTGATGATCCGCATGGACGACGGCTCGCGAAAATCCTTCCTGGCCTGGCGATGCCGCTACGACGACACCCGCGGCCCGACCAAGGGCGGAATCCGCTTCCATCCCGACGCCACGGAGGAGGAGGTCGAGATGCTGGCCTTCTGGATGACCTTCAAATGCGCGGTGATGAACCTCCCCTACGGGGGCGGCAAGGGTGCCGTGCAGGTCGACGCGCGGACCCTGTCCAAGGCCGAGCTGGAGCGGCTGTCGCGTTCCTATATCCAGGCGTTTTCCCGCATCATCGGGCCTGACCGGGACATACCGGCGCCTGACGTCTACACCAACTCCATGATCATGGGCTGGATGGCCGACGAATATGCCCAGATCGTGGGCCAGACGTCGCCGGCCGTCATCACCGGCAAGCCGATCGCCCTCGGCGGCTCGCTGGGACGCGGCGACGCCACGGCGCGCGGCGGCTATTACCTGGTGCGGCACCTGGCTGGCGACCTCGGCCTGGACGGGCAGTTGCGCGTCGCCATCCAGGGCTTCGGCAATGCCGGCCAGTACATCGCCTCGCTGCTGGCCGCCGACGGCCACAAGATCGTGGCCGTCTCGGATTCCGGCGGCGCGGTTCAGGCGGCGGACGGCCTCGACCTGGAGGCGCTTCTGGCCGCCAAGCGGGACGGGCTTTCGGTGACGGCCACCGTCGGCAAGAGCGGCCATGAAGCACTGAGCGCGGCCGCGCTCGTGGGCGTGGACTGCGACGTGCTGGTGCCGGCGGCGCTGGAAAACATGATCCACACCGACAACGCCAATTCCGTGAAGGCCCGCCTGATCCTGGAGCTGGCAAACGGCCCGGTGACGCCGGAAGCCGACGAAATCCTGGCCTCGCGGGGCGTCGTGGTGCTCCCCGACATCCTGGCCAATGCCGGCGGCGTCACGGTCTCCTATTTCGAGTGGGTGCAGAACAAGCAGGGCTACTACTGGGAGCTGGAGGAGATCCACGCCAAGCTGCGCACCATCATGGAGCGCGAGGGCCGGGCGATCTGGGAGCAGTCGAGCTCGCGCGGCATCACCATGCGCACGGCCGCCTATGTGCACGCGCTGAGCCGGCTGGCCGAGGCCATCGAGGCGCACGGCACGCAGAACTACTTCATCAGTTGAGCCGGACGGGGCGCCGCGAACGGCGGCGCCCCGTTCCGTAACCTGCGGGGCGCCACGGCATGCTGTCCTTCGTTCCCGATATCACCACGCTGGCGCAATTCGCCGTCGCAACCCTCATCCTCGCCATCACGCCCGGGCCGGACATGACGCTGTTCGTCGGCCGCGCGCTGGCGGAGGGGCGGTCGGCGGGCTTCGCCTGCATGGCGGGGGCGATGAGCGGAATCGTGCTCCACACCGCGCTGGTGGCGCTCGGCCTTTCGGCGCTGATCGTCGCCTCGCCGCAGGCCTTCATGGTGCTGAAGATGGCGGGCGCGGCCTATCTGGTGTGGCTGGCCTGGCAGGCGATCCGCAACGGTTCGGCCTTCTCGCCGGACACAGCCCAGCGCGCGCCGCGCTCGCTCGTCCAGAACTGGGCGACCGGGCTGGGCATCAACCTGCTCAACCCGAAGATCATCCTGTTCTTCATGACCTTCCTGCCGCAGTTCGTCTCCGCGCACGACCCGCATGCGCCGGGCAAGCTGTTCTTCCTCGGCGTGATGTTCATCGTGCTGTCGCTGCCGCTCACCTCGGCCATGGTGATCGCGGCCGACCGATTCGCGGCGCTTTTGAAGCGCAATCCCAGGGTGACGCGGGTGACGGACTATCTGTTTGCGGGCGTGTTCTCGGCCTTCGCGCTGAAGATCCTGACGGCGCAGGCCAAGTAGGACGCCTGCGGCCGATCCCGAATGCGGCGGGCTCAGGCCTCGCCGTGGCCGGCGATCATCATCGCCTCGAGCGCCAGCCGGTCCACCTTGCGCATGCGCTCCGATTCCGACTTCAACTGGCCGCAGGCGGCGAGGATGTCGCGCCCGCGCGGCGTGCGGATCGGCGAGGCGTAGCCGGCGTTGTTGATGAAGTCGGCGAAGCGCTCGATCGCCTCCCAGTCCGAGCACTGGTAGTTGGTGCCGGGCCAGGGATTGAACGGGATCAGGTTGATCTTGGCCGGAATGCCCTTCAGCAGCTTCACCAGCGCGCGGGCATCGTCAAGCGAATCGTTGACGTCCTTCAGCATCACATATTCGAAGGTGATGCGGCGGGCGTTGGAAAGGCCCGGATATTTGCGGCAGGCCTCCATCAGTTCCTTCAGCGGGAACTTCTTGTTGATCGGCACCAGGAGGTCGCGCAGATCGTCGTTGGTGGCGTGCAGCGAGATGGCCAGCATGACGCCGATCTCCTCGCCGGTGCGGTAGATCTCCGGCACCACGCCGGAGGTGGAGAGCGTGATGCGGCGCTTCGACAGCGCCAGCCCGTCGCCGTCGGAGGCGATCAGCAGCGCCTTCTTCACCGCCTCGAAATTGTAGAGCGGCTCGCCCATGCCCATCATGACGATGTTGGACACCTTGCGGCCTTCGGCGGGCACGATGGCGCCGGCCGGCGTGTCGCGGTCGGGGAAATCGCCCAGCCGATCCCGCGCGGAAAGAAGCTGCGCCAGGATCTCCTCGGCGGTGAGGTTGCGCACCAGCTTCTGCGTGCCGGTGTGGCAGAACGAGCAGGTCAGCGTGCAGCCGACCTGGCTGGAGATGCACAGCGTTCCGCGCCCCTCTTCCGGAATATAGACCGTTTCGATCTCCACCGGGCGCCCGGCGCCGCGCGGCGGAAAGCGGAACAGCCATTTGCGGGTGCCGTCGGACGAGATCTGCTCTTCGACGATCTCGGGCCGGGCGATGGAAAAATGCCGTTCCAGTCCGGCGCGCAGGTCCTTGGAGATGTTGAACATATGCGCGAAGTCGGAGACGCCGCGCACATAGAGCCAGTGCCACAGTTGCTGCACCCGCATCCTGGCCTGTTTTTCCGGCACGAGGCCGGCGGCAACCAGCGCCTGCGCCATCTCCTCGCGGGCAAGGCCGATCAGCGACGGTTTTTCAGGGGCCGGTGCAGGGCGCAGCGCCTCGCGTGCGCCTGCGGCGGTGAGATCGAGAGAAAGGCTCATGGCAGGCCCAATATAGTCGGTTTGCGGCCGATTTCAGCGTCATGCGTGCGGCAAAGCGAGGCGCATAGCACAGGATGGCCCCCGAGTCATGCCATCGGGTCATGCCCCGCGCGGGCCCCGGTCCGCATGGCCTTGCCCGTCCCAAGCCGGCGCCTGCCGGAGCGCGAGCCTCTACTTGCAGCTCGCTATGGACGACAGCGCCGCCGAAATCCCCTTCAGCGAGAAGACATAGCTGGTGGTGTTGCCGCGGCCCGACTTGGCCTGCACCTTCATGTCGGCGCCGCCCTTCATGGCGGCGATCAGCACCGGCTCCTCGGCGGCGTTCTCGACCCAGGCCGACTTGCCGCGCGTGAACATGGTGAAGCTCTTGTCGCCGATGGAGACGGTGACCTTGGAATTCTCCTGGAAACTATAGCCGGCGATGAACTGCGGCTCGTAGGAAACCTGCTGGCCGGGCCGCTGGCTGACGAAGAAGAACATGTCGCCGTGATCGAGCGACGGCGGCTGCTTGTCCGTGGGCACTGTCAGCACATAGCATACCTTGCCGTTTCCCGCCTGGTAGCTGTAGGTGCCCCAGGCATTGTGCTGGCCGATCTTGGTGGCCTGCTGGGCGAGTGCCGGTCCCGCCGCGGCGAGGAGGACCAAGCTTGAAATCGTGGCAATCAGTCCGCGCATCGTTCTTCCTGTATTCCGAATGGGGGCAAAGGCAGGCCGCCCGCGACCCGCCCGTTCGCTTCATTTTGATTTAATCTGGGTTACCAAAGGATGAAGCCTCGCCGCAAAAGGAGACTTCCCTCGGGAAACCGCCGTCGTCTCCGCGGTGGCCGGGCTGCGGCCGCCACGATGTCCCTGCGCGGACTTGGATGACAGGAAAACGGCAAGAGTTTGACTTTTCACGCTCCGTGACGGCCTGTTTCCGGCCGTTACGGGCAGTTTGCGCGGCGAAAGGCGGATGGAAGGATCAGTCGGCCGCAGCCAGCGCCTCGCGCGCGGCGAGCCGGTGCGCAGGGGTGATGTGGGCGCGCACGGCCGCGATCGCAGCCGTCAGCACGGCGATGTCGTCGGTGAAGCCGATGCCGAACAGCACGTCGGGAATGGCGTCGGCCGGCAGGATGAAGTAGCCGAGCGCGGCAAGCAGGATGCCCTTGGCGCGCAACGGCGTGTCCTTGTCCAGCGCGCAATAATAGGCCGCCACCAGGTCCTCCATGAAGGGGATGTGGCGGGCCGCCTTCCTGGCCGTGCGCCAGAATTTCGCGCGCACCTCGCCTTCGTCGCCCGGCCTGCCGCCGAAGCCGCTGAAGTCGAAACCGGATTTTCGCGCCATCGCCTGCTCCTGGTTCGCCCTGCCGTTTCGAAGAATGCCGAAAACCGGCCGCGAACGCACATGTGGGGAAAGCCGGCGCCCCCTGCAAGCCCGGCGGCCTCGCGCCGCCGCCGATGGAGAAGATCAGGCGCCGAAGATCCGGTCGATCTTGCGCGCCAGCTCGAAGTCGAGCGCCGTCAGGCCGCCGGCGTCATGGGTGTTCAGCCGGATCTCGACCGTCCTGTAGACATTGGACCAGTCGGGATGGTGGTCCATCTTCTCCGCCGCCAGCGCCACGCGGCTCATGAAGCCGAAGGCTTCGGAGAAATTGCGGAACTCGAAGGTGCGGGCAATCGCGCTCTTGTCGGCGGCCAGCGTCCAGCCCGCCGCGCCGGCCAGGGCCGTCGTGATCGCCGCGTCGTCCAGCCTGTTCCTTGCCATGGCTTCTACCTCATGAACCGGGCGCTCTCGGCCGCGTCGGCGAAGCGGCCGACCCCTGGCCCCGCCAGCGGCCACGCCTCCTCCACGATATAGGGCCCGCCGCCGACCGAATCACGCGAGGACATCAGCACGAAGCGGCCGACCCGGAACGGCAGGGCGGAGAAGTTTCCGCGCGCCGACAGATATCGCGCCACGTCCAGCGGGCTGGAATTGCGCAGCCGCGCCAGCGTGACATGCGGCATGAACTTGCGCGGGTCGGAGGCCACGCCGAGCCGCTGGCAGATGCGGTCGATCTCCGCCTGCAGCGCATTGAGGTCCGGGGACGGGGACACGCCCGCCCACACCGCATGGGGCTTCTTCTGGCCGAAGGCGCCGACACCCGACAGGGTGAGCATGAAGGAAGGCCGGCGCACCCGGTCGAGCGCGTTGGCGATCTCGTCGGCCACATGGCCTTCGACGTCGCCGATGAAGCGCAGCGTCAGGTGGTAGTTCTCCACGTCGATCCAGCGCGCGCCGGGCAGGCCCCCGCGGAGCAGGGACAGCGACAACGCAGCTTCGCGCGGAATTTCGAGGGCGGTGAAAAGACGCGGCATGGAAAGCCTCCCTTCCTCGAATCGAACCCCTGATGCATAGCGAATCATCGATGGACGGCGGGGGCAAGGGGTATTGTCGGAACCTGCCAACCAAAAGGCGCGAGCGGCCGAAACGGTTCCGGCCGCCGCCGCCGGCCGAGGGGAGAATCGGCGGCGCCGGATAAAATTTTTGTCATGAGGCGGCCAAAAGGCCCCGTGCTGCGGCTTCGCCGCGCGAATCACGAGACGTTGCGGATGGTTACGTCTTGTTCTTGCCGGGGAAAGACATCATATTTCGCGCAGGCATGCTGGAGCCCCGCCAGCGGCGCCTGGACCCATCGAGGGGTCCGACACCCGACGGGGCAGAAGCAACAGAGGAACCTATGTCCGACTTCCGCAACTATCAAACGCGATCCGTGCCCGTCGGGGCCCGCACGGACGCGGCCATCGACGAGGGCCTGCGCGCCTACATGATCCGCGTCTACAACCTGATGGGACTTGGCCTCCTCATAACCGGCCTTGCCGCCATCGCCACGGTCATGTTCGCCACGACCAACAACCCGGCCGCCGCGGTCGCGACGCTGCCGAATGGCGACATGCTGACTTCCTTCGGCTATGCCATCTTCGCCTCGCCGCTGCGCTGGGTGGTGATCCTGGCGCCGCTGGCCGCCGTGTTCTTCCTGTCGTTCCGCGTGCAGTCGATGAGCGTGTCGGCCGCGCAGACGACCTTCTGGGTCTATGCCGGCCTGGTCGGCCTGTCGCTGTCGTCGATCTTCCTGGTCTACACCACGGCATCGATCTCGCAGACATTCTTCGCCACCGCGGCCGCCTTCGGCGCACTGTCGCTCTACGGCTACACCACCAAGCGCGACCTGACCGCCATGGGCTCGTTCCTGATCATGGGCGTGTTCGGCCTGATCATCGCCATGGTCATCAACATCTTCCTGCAGTCCTCGGCGCTGTCCTTCGCCGTGTCGGCGATCGGCGTGCTGGTGTTCGCCGGCCTCACCGCCTACGACACCCAGAAGATCAAGGAGATGTATTTCGAGGGCGACGACCAGCTCGTGGCCGGCCGCAAGTCCATCATGGGCGCGCTGACGCTGTATCTCGACTTCATCAACCTGTTCATGTTCCTGCTGCAGTTCATGGGCGACCGCCGCTGACCGGCAGCATGAGACTGATCTGAACGGGGCGGCCGATCGGCCGCCCTTTTCTTTCGCCGCGACATTTGCTGTAGTCGCACATGCCGTGGTTGCCGGCGGAGGCGGCGCGGAATCGCACGGATCGCCAGATGTTGAACATACGCCAGGCAGAACCGGCCGATCTCGACCGCATCACCGAAATCTACGCCGACGCCGTGGCCCGCGGCACCGCGAGCTACGAGCTGGAGCCGCCGGGCCGCGCCGAGATGGCGGCACGCTTCGCGGCGCTGAGGGAGGAGGGCTTTCCCTATCTCGTGGCCGAAGCCGACGCCAGCGTTGCAGGCTATGCCTATGCGGGCGCCTTCCGCACGCGCCCGGCCTATCGCTTCATCGTCGAGGATTCGGTCTATGTCGCGCCGGAAGCCAGGGGGCGCGGCGTCGGCGAGGCGCTCCTGCGGGCGCTGATCGCAGCGGTGCGCACGCTCGGTTTCCGGCAGATCGTCGCCGTGATCGGCGACGGCGGACCCGGCAGCGCTTCCGTGCGCCTGCACGAAAAGCTAGGCTTTTGCCATTGCGGCCAGCTTTCCGGGTCCGGCTACAAGCACGGCCGCTGGCTGGACACCATTTTCATGCAGCTCGAGCTGAACGGCGGCACGGCCTCGCCGCCCGACCCCGGCTCCCTGCCCGAGCGGCGGTTCAGGGGCGGCTGAGCGGCCGGGCAATCCCCGCCGGTTCGGCTCGCCTATGCCTGCACCAGCCGCAGCTTGCTGTCGAACACGCCGAGCACGCGGCCCAGTTCGTGGCCGCGCTTCAGCACGCGGCCCCCGGTGGCGATGACGGCGAAGGCGCCCTGGCGGCGTGCCATCCTGGGATCCTTGACGATCTGGTAGAGCGGCACCTCGCTGGTGCGGCGGAACACCGAGAAGATGGCGCGATCGCTCAGATGATCGATGGCGTAGTCGCGCCATTCGTTGGCCGCCACCATGCGTCCATAGACCCGCAATATCTCGTCAAGCTCGCGCCGCTCGAAACGCACCGGCATGCCGGCGCGCTCGCGCCGGGCCTCGTGCAGGGGGATCAATATTGCGGATGCCTCCCCATCCTCCGCTCCCCCGCTATGATCGGTCATGCCGCGATCCTCGGAAAAATCTGTTGCCGGTCGAGGTTCGCGCTTTCGTCCGGCAATTGCAAGCCGGATAAGCGGCGCCGTAAAAAGGAGCCCTGTGGCGGGCGGCACCCTCACATTTGAGAACGCCCTGTTGGAATTGGTGATGCGGCGCCACATTGCTGCCGTCTTTTATCCGCGCTCGCGCCCCAATGTCCGACGAACTTAGCCCCGTTGCCTGAGACGGTTCGGTCCGGCACCGGCTCGTAAACCCCAAGCCCCCCGCCCACGGGTCAGCGTCGGATCGAACCAACCTCGGCTCCCATCGGAAGACCGAGTGCGACGATCCCAAAATCCTGAGTGGCCGGTGCCGGGGAAAAGCCGATGCCGGCCTTTTTCTTATGCGGGGCTACTCTACCGCGACGGCTTGTGGATGAAGGCCGCGCCGAGGATGGGACCGGGCAGCCCGTCGCGCCCGACCGCCTGCAGGAGCACGGCGCAGCCGCCTTTCTTCGACACTTCGGTCGCCGGCAGTTCGTATCGCTGCGCCCGGCCGTGCCACATGCCCGCTGTCTGGATGCCGGAGACCGCGTTCCAGTAGGTGAGCTTGCGGCCGTCGTTCTCGCCCTTGGCGATCGCGACCGTCTGCGGCGGGTCGAAATAGACGATCACGACATGCGCGTTCTGCGTGGCCGGGGCGCCGTCCGGCCCGGTGACGGCATCGCCCGTGTCGATCATCACGTCGTCGTCGCCGTCCCGGCTGACGGTCACGTTGACGCGCATGCCGTCGCCGGCCTTGTTCATCGACGCCAGCGCATCGGAAACGGCCTCGCGGTTGGCGCCGTTGACATGGACGCGGCCGTTCAGCACCGCCTGGGGCGTGTAGACGGAGCGGCTGCCGAAGGCGCGCATGTAGTCGTACTGCCGCTCGGTGTTCTCCCTGCGGCCCAGCGTGTCCTGCCAGCCGAGATAGTCCCAGTAGTCGACGTGATAGGCGAGTGCGACGAGGTCGTCGCGGGCGGCCAGTTCGCCGAAAAGCGCGTCGGCGGGCGGACAGGAACTGCAGCCCTGGCTGGTGAACAGCTCCACCACGCCCAGGGGCTTCTTCGCTTCGTCCGCCAGGCACGGACCGGCCAGTACCGATGTGGCCAGCGCCAGCGCCAGCCACGAAAATCTGCAAAGGGTCATGACCGTCCGAATCCCGCCGGTACGCCGGCTTCTTTCCCGGTTTGCTCGAATAATTGGCAGAAGCGGCCGTCAACGTGAAGTCACGTTGCGGTGAAATTTTCGGGCGGGCAAAAGACGAGGCCGCCGGGGACAAAGCCCCGGCGGCCGCAATTTCGGCGAAGCCTGCGGACCTATGCCGCCAGGTCGCGCAGCACGTATTGCAGGATGCCGCCGTTCTTGAAGTAGTCCAGCTCGTCCAGCGTATCGATGCGGCACAGGATCGGCACGCTCTTCACCGTGCCGTCGGCATAGGTGATCCTGGCCGCCATCTTCTGGCGCGGCTTGATGGTCTCCAGCCCGTCGATCTCGACCGTCTCGTCGCCCTTGAGGTTGAGCGTGGCCCAGGAGGTGCCTTCCTCGAAGACGAAGGGGATGACGCCCATGCCGACCAGGTTCGAGCGGTGGATGCGCTCGAAGGACTGGGCGATGACGGCGCGCACGCCGAGCAGGTTGGTGCCCTTGGCCGCCCAGTCGCGTGAGGAGCCGTTGCCGTATTCGACGCCGGCGAAGATGACCAGCGGCACGCCCTCCTTCTTGTACTCCATGGCAGCGTCGTAGATCGACATCTGCTCCTTCGAAGGATAGTGGATCGTGTAGCCGCCCTCCTTGCCGTTCTCGCCCAGCATGTGGTTGCGGATGCGGATATTGGCGAAGGTGCCGCGCATCATCACCTCATGGTTGCCGCGGCGCGTGCCGTACTGGTTGAAGTCGGCGACGGCCACGCCATTGTCGGTAAGATACTTTCCTGCCGGCGAAGCCGCCTTGATCGAGCCGGCCGGCGAGATGTGGTCGGTGGTGATCTTGTCGCCGAACAGGCCGAGCACGCGCGCGCCCTTGATGTCGGAGATCTTGCCCAGGCCCTGGCGCATGCCCGCGAAATAGGGCGGGTTCTGCACATAGGTCGACTTGTCGTCCCACGCATAGGTCTGGCCTCCGGGCGCCTGCACCTTCTGCCAGTTCTCGTCGCCCTTGAAGACGTCGGCATATTTGCGGGCGAACAGCTCGCGGGTGACGTTCTTCTCGATGAACTCCTGGATCTCGGCGGTGGTCGGCCAGATGTCCTTCAGCATCACCGGATTGCCGTCGCGGTCCTCGCCGATCGGCTCCTTGGTGAGGTCCTTGGTCACCGTGCCGGCCAGGGCATGCGCCACCACCAGCGGCGGCGAGGCCAGGTAGTTGGCCTGCACGTCCGGCGAGACGCGGCCCTCGAAGTTGCGGTTGCCCGAAAGCACGGCCGCTCCGATCAGGCCCTTTTCGTTGATGGTCCTGGAGATCGGGCCCGGCAGCGGGCCGGAATTGCCGATGCAGGTGGTGCAGCCGAAGCCGACCAGGTTGAAGCCGATCTGGTCCAGCTCCTTCTGCAGGCCGGATTTCTCCAGATATTCGGCCACGACCTGCGAGCCGGGCGCCAGCGACGTCTTCACCCACGGCTTCTGCTTAAGGCCGAGGCGGTTGGCGTTGCGCGCCAGCAGGCCGGCGCCGATCAGCACCGAGGGGTTGGAGGTGTTGGTGCAGGAGGTGATCGCCGCGATCACCACGTCGCCATGGCCCAGGTCGAAGTCCGCGCCTTCGACGGCGTAGCGCTTGGAAATCTCGGCGGCCTTCTTGTACTCGGTGTCCATCGCCTTGGCGAAGCCGGCCGGAATGTCCTCCAGCGCCTGGCGGCCTTCGGGGCGCTTCGGCCCGGCCATGGACGGCACCACCGCGCCGAGGTCGAGCTCCAGCATGTCGGTGAACACCGGATCGGCCGAGCCGTCGTCGCGCCACATGCCCTGGGCCTTGGAATAGGCCTCGACCAGAGCGATGCGATCCTCGTGGCGGCCGGACATGGTGAGATAGCGCAGCGTTTCGTCGTCGACGGGGAAGAAGCCGCAGGTCGCGCCATATTCCGGCGCCATGTTGCCGATGGTGGCGCGGTCGGCCAGCGTCATGTTGGACAGGCCGGGGCCGAAGAACTCGACGAATTTGCCCACCACGCCCTTCTTGCGCAGCATCTGGGTGACGGTCAGCACCAGGTCGGTGGCGGTGACGCCTTCCTTCAGCTTGCCGGTGAGGCGGAAGCCGATCACCTCGGGCAGAAGCATGGAGACCGGCTGGCCGAGCATGGCGGCCTCGGCCTCGATGCCGCCCACGCCCCAGCCGAGCACGCCCAGGCCGTTGATCATGGTGGTGTGCGAATCGGTGCCGACGCAGGTATCGGGATAGGCGACGGTCTCGCCGCTCTCGCTGTTGGTCCAGACCACCTGGCCGAGATATTCGAGGTTGACCTGATGGCAGATGCCGGTGCCGGGCGGCACCACGCGGAAGTTGCGGAACGCCTGCTGGCCCCATTTCAGGAACTTGTAGCGCTCTTCGTTGCGCTGATATTCCAATTCGACATTGCGGGCAAAGGCGCGCGGGGTTCCGAATTCGTCGACGATGACGGAATGGTCGATGACCAGGTTGACCGGCACCAGCGGGTTGATCTTTTCCGGATCGCCGCCCAGCGAGGCGAGGCCGTCGCGCATGGCGGCGAGGTCCACCACGGCCGGGACGCCGGTGAAATCCTGCATCAGCACGCGGGCCGGGCGGTAGGCGATCTCCACGCCGGCGGTGCCCTTGTCGGTGAGCCAGCCGGCCACGGCCTGGATGCTCTCCTTGGTGACGGAGCGGCCGTCCTCGTTGCGCAGCAGGTTCTCCAGCAGCACCTTCATGGAATAGGGAAGCTGGGAAATGCCGGTCAGGCCGTTCTTTTCGGCCTCGACCAGATCGTAATAGACATAGTCGGAACCGCCTGCGGTCAGAGTGCGGCGGCAATTGAAACTGTCGAGTGATTTGGACACGTTGGACCCCATCTAGTCTGTTGCCTTCTCAAGGGAACGGACTCCGATGGCATGCTCATCACGCGCAAAGGTGCGGGTACGGCCATTTCCGCTGTCCGCTCCCCACGCCCGGCCGCCTTTTCGGCGGCGCGTGCGCTGGTCCGGCGCAATAAAGGTTGCCTTCCCCGACCGCTGGGGTTGGTAACCCGCATATAGAGAAATTTCTGGAATAGTTCTAGAGGCTGTAGGCAACTTGGTGCATGCGCTCCGGCCGTAGCGGGGCGAGCCGGAAAGGTCGGGGAAAAGGGAGTGCGATGCGGCTGATCGCCGAAAATCTCGGGGGCGAGCGCGGCGGCGAGCCGGTGTTCGCAAGCGTCGATTTCGCGCTCGGCGGCGGCGAGGCCATGGTCGTCACCGGCCCCAACGGCTCGGGCAAATCGACGCTGCTGCGGGTGCTGTGCGCGCTGCTGCCGGCCGCGCAGGGCAGGGCGATTTTCGAAGGCGGCGGCGAGGAGTTTCCGACGGTTGCCGCCGCCTGCCACTATCTCGGCCACCAGAACGCAATGAAGGCGGGGCTGACGGCGACGGAAAACCTCGTCTTCTGGCGCAGCTTCCTCGGGCCCGGCGCGCGCGGCCTCGAGGTGGCCGAGGCGCTGGACGAGGTCGGGCTCGGCGATATCGGCCATTTGCCGTTCGGCTATCTGTCCACCGGCCAGCGCCGGCGCGCGGCCATCGCCAGGCTTCTGGTCAGCCATCGTCCCGTCTGGCTGCTCGACGAGCCGACCTCGGGGCTGGACAAGGCCTCCGAGGCGCGGCTGACGGAGCTGATGACGGCCCATCGCGCGGCGGGCGGCATCATCGTGGCGGCGACGCATCTGCCGCTCGGCATCGAGGCGGGGGAACTGAGGATGGGGAAGCCGGCATATGGGTGAAGTGTCCGCCTCCCGGCGCCATGAAACGACCCCCGCCCCTCACCGCTCCCCGCAAGGGGAAAAGGGCAAGGGGCGGACGGCGGGGGACGGCCGATGCTAGCCCTCTACATCCGCGACGTCAGGCTTTCCGTCCGCGCCGGAGGCGGGGCGCTGACCGGCGTCATCTTCTTCCTGGCGGTGATCGCCACCATCCCCTTCGGCGTCGGGCCCGACCTCAACCTGCTTTCGCGCATCGGCCCGGCCATATTGTGGATCGGCGCGCTGCTGTCCTGCCTGCTCGGGCTCGACCGGCTGTTCCAGGCCGACCGCGAGGACGGCTCGCTCGACTTGCTGCTGCTGGCCGGCGACCGCCACATGACGCCGCTGACGGTGCTGACCAAATGCCTGGCGCACTGGACCGGCAGCGTGCTGCCGCTGGTGGTGGCCGCGCCCCTGCTCGGCCTGTTCATGAACATGGAGCCTGCCGGCATCGGCGCAGCCACGCTCACCCTTTTCGTGGGCACGCCGGCCATCACCTTCATCGGCGCGGCGGGCGCGGCCGTGGCGGTGTCGCTGCCGCGCGGCGGCCTGCTGATCTCGGTTCTGGTGCTGCCGCTCACCATTCCGGTGCTGATCTTCGGCGTGTCGGCCTGCTATGGCGCCGTCCACGATCCGGAGCCTTTCCTGCAGCCCTTCCTCATTCTCGCCGCGCTGACGCTGTTTCTTGCCGTGATCGGCCCGGCTGCGGCGGCGCTGGCGCTGCGCCACGGCGGCGACTGACGCGGCTTCGAGAAGAGAAGGGGTGCGGCGTGGCGGCTGATTGCGGAGGCGCCTGCACGGGGTTAAGGAAGGCGATGATCGACGAGGCAAGCACATCAGGCACCGCAACGGGGCGCTGCGCATGAGCCCGCACACGCTCTATGTCGCGGCCGCCTACGCCATCACCGCCGTGGCGCTGGCCGGGCTGATCGGCTGGGTGCTGCTCGACCAGCGCGCACGCGTGAAGGAACTGGCGGAGCTGGAAGCCTCAGGCGTGCGCCGCCGCTCCGACAAGGCCGGAAGACTGGGGGCAGGCAAGCCATGAGCGGAGAGGTTGCCGCTCCGCGCCGTCGCCGCGTGCTGATCCTGCTGCCGCTGATGGTGTTTCTGGGCCTTGCCGGGATATTCCTGGCCCAGCTCATGTCCGGACGGGACCTGTCGGCCGTGCCGTCGGCGCTGATCGGCCAGCCGGCGCCGGCGACCGAACTTCCGCCGGTCGACGGCATGAACCTGCCGGGACTGGATTCGAAGGATTTCGCCGGCCGGGTGACGCTGCTCAACGTCTTTGCGTCATGGTGCGTGCCCTGCCGGCAGGAGCACCCGGTGCTGATGGCGCTGGCGCAGGACAAGCGCTATACGCTGGCCGCCCTGAACTACAAGGACAAGCCCGAGAACGCACGGCGCTTCCTCGGCGACCTCGGCAACCCCTTCCAGGCCGTCGGCGCCGACGAGGCGGGCCGCACGGCGATCGACTGGGGGGTCTACGGCGTGCCGGAAACCTTTCTCATCGGCAAGGACGGCAGGATCGCCTACAAGCATGTCGGGCCGCTGACGCCGGACTCGGTCAGGACCCTGTTGCTGCCGGAAGTGGAGAAGGCGCTGGCCGCGCCGCAGCCGTAGCGGCGGCTCAGCCGTAGATCTGCTTGCGCACCTGGTAGAGCATCTCGGAGCGGCTGGCGCGGATGTCGGCCAGGTCGCGATCGCTCATGTTCTGGATTTCGGCGACGAGCCGGTTGTAGCGGCGGCGCTTGTCGAGGCTGTTGCGGGCGCGCGAGACGAGATTGTCGAACAACATGGCGTTTCCCTTCGAGGTTCGTGGGCCGCGTCATCGGCGCGGCGATTGTTCCTCCCTGGGCGTACGCAGCATGACATAGGAAGTGTGCATTGCAAAATAAATGTGTGCAATGCAGCATTGCGCCCCGCGCATGCCGGGTCCACTCGCCGGGCCTACTTGCCGAGCTTCCCATCGAGCGAGTGGCGCATGATGAGCGGCATCTGGCTGGCCGTGAACAGGATGGTGATGGGGATCGTCGCCCACACCTTGAAGGCCACCCAGAAATCGGTCGAGAAATTGCGCCAGACCACTTCGTTGAGCACGGCCAGGAACAGGAAGAACAGGCCCCAGCGCAGGGTCAGCTTCCTCCAGCCCTCGGCGTCGAGGCGGAAGGCGGAATCGAAGACATAGCCCAGCAGCGACTTGCCGAAGGCGAGCCCGCCGAGCAGCACGACGCCGAACAGCGTGTTGACGATGGTGGGCTTCATCTTGATGAAGACGTCGTCCTGCAGGTAGAGCGTCAGCGCGCCGAAGACCAGCACGACGACGCCCGACACCAGCGGCATGATCGGCAGGCTGCGCACCAGCGCCCACGACACGGCAAGGGCGATGACGGTCGCCGCCATGAACAGGCCGGTGGCGATGAAGATGGGGCCGCCGAAATCCGCCAGGACGGGAAATTTCTGCGCCAGCCACTCGCCGCGCGTGTTGGCGAAGAAGAACACCATCAGCGGCCCGAGTTCGAGCACCAGCTTCAGCGCCGGGTTGATCGCTTCCTTCTTCGCCTTCTGCGGGTCGGAGGGATCACGTTCGATGATGGGTGGTGTCATGCTGGCTCGCTCGGTGGCTCGCTGGGTTTGAAGGGATGCGCGGAACGCCGGCCATGATCGCTACGCCACACCGGCGATCGCCTTGGCGAATTCACCGGCGGAAAACGGCTCCAGGTCGTCCACCTGCTCGCCGACGCCGATGAAATAGACCGGCAGCCGGTGTTTGGCGGCGATCGCCACGAGGATGCCGCCGCGCGCCGTGCCGTCCAGCTTGGTCATCACCAGCCCGTTGACCCCGGCCACGTTGCGGAAGATCTCGACCTGGTTCAGCGCGTTCTGCCCGGTGGTGGCGTCTACGGTCTGCAGCACGGTGTGCGGCGCCTCCGGATCGAGCTTGCCCAGCACGCGCACGATCTTCTCCAGCTCGTCCATCAGCTCGGCCTTGTTCTGCAGCCGGCCGGCGGTGTCGATGATGAGCACGTCGGAGCCGGCCGCCTTCGCCTTTTCGAAGGCGTCGTAGGCGAGGCCGGCGGCATCGGCGCCCAGCTTGGTGGCGACGACCGGCGAGCCGGTGCGCTCGCCCCAGATCTTGAGCTGCTCGATCGCCGCCGCGCGGAAGGTGTCGCCCGCCGCCAGCATCACGGAAAGCCCGCCCGCGGTCAGCTTGGCGGCAAGCTTGCCGATGGTGGTGGTCTTGCCGGTGCCGTTGACGCCGACCACCAGCACGACATGCGGCTTGTGCGAGAGGTCCAGCTCCAGCGGCAGCGCCACCGGCTTCAGCACCTTCTCCACCTCGGCCGCCATCACCTCGCGCACTTCCGCGTCGGAGACGTCCTTGCCGTAGCGGCTGGCGGACAGCGCGTCGGTGACGCGCAGGGCGGTCTCCACGCCGAGATCGGCGCGGATCAGCACGTCCTCCAGGTCCTGCAGCGTGTCCTCGTCCAGCTTGCGCTTGGTGAAGACGCCGGCGATGTTGCCGGAAAGCTCGCGCGAGGAGCGCGACAGGCCCTCGCGCATGCGCTGGAACCAGGAGCGCTTCGGCGCGGCAGGCGCGGGCGCTTCCTTGGGCTCGGCCCTCTGCTCGACCTTTTTCGCCACCGTCACCTTGCCGGCGGCTGGCTTTGGCGCCGGCGCAACCGCCTCTCCCCCCTTGAGGGGGCGATGGTCCGCAGGGCTTGAGGGGGTCATTTCCGCCGCCGCCGGCGCCTCCGCGACGACCGGCGCTTCCGGAGCAAGCGGCGCGTCGGCGACCGTGATCGCTTCAGTCGCGTCAGGCGATCCGGAGACCCCACCCCGGTCGACTGCGTCGGCCGACCCTCCCCTCGAGGGGGAGGGGAAAGGCGGCGCAACCTGCTCCGCTTCCGGCAGCGGTTCGGGAACATCCTGCGGTTCGGTCGGCACTTCCTGCGGCGTGGATGGGGCGGGGACCTCGGCAGGTGCGGGCGCCGGAACCTCCTCCGGTTCGGCCGGGACTTCAGGCGTTGCCGGAACCTCCGGCACGGAGGGAACGGGTTCCGCCGGCTCGGGCTCGGCCGGCGTCGGGGCCGGCGCAGGTTCTTCCGGAAGAGGTTGCGGCGCCGGCGCCAGAGCCAGAGCCTCGGGAGCGATGTCCGTGCCGGTTTCCGGCGCCGGCAGCGGCGCCTTCTGGTCGGGCCGCTCCTCCACCACTTCCTTCCTGCCGAAGGAAAAGACCTTTTTGATGAAGCCGAATGCCATTTTCGTCCGCTCGCCCTCAGGCCGCCTGCGCGGCAAGCGCCGCCGCGATCAGCTTGCCGCCGTCGTGACCGGTGACGGCGGCCGCGACGATGTCGCCGGGCCTGCCGGCATCGATGGCGGCCATGGTGAAACCTTCGGTGCGGGCGATGCCCTCGCGCTCGACCAGCAGGCGCTGGGTGCTCCCCACCAGCGAATCGAGATGGCGGGCATAGGCGGCCTCGCCGGCGGCACGCAGGCGCGCGGCGCGTTCCTTAACCATCTGGCGCTGCACCTGCGGCATGCGCGCGGCGGGCGTGCCCTCGCGCGGGCTGAAGGGGAAGACATGCAGGTGGGTGAGGCCGCATTCCTCGACGATCCGCAACGAATTCTCGAACATCGCGTCCGTCTCGGTCGGGAAGCCGGCGATGATGTCGGCGCCGAAGACGATGTCGGGGCGAAGCCTGCGCACCTCTGCGCAGAAGCGGATGGAATCGCCGCGCAGATGCCGGCGCTTCATGCGCTTGAGGATCATGTCGTCGCCCGATTGCAGCGAAAGATGCAGATGCGGCATCAGCCGCTCCTCTGTGGCGATGGCGTCGAGCAGGTCGTCGTCGGCCTCGATGGAATCGATGGAGGACAGGCGCAGCCGCCGCACCTCCGGCACCTGGCGCAGGATGGTCTTCACCAGCCGCCCGAGCTTCGGCGCGCCGGGCAGGTCGCCACCGTAGCTGGTCATGTCGACGCCCGAGAGCACCACCTCGGCATAGCCGTTTTCGGCCAGCCGCCTGATCTGCTCCACCACCGCGCCCATCGGCACGGAGCGGGAATTGCCGCGCCCGTAGGGGATGATGCAGAAGGTGCAGCGATGGTCGCAGCCATTCTGCACCTGCACGAAGGCGCGCGCCCGGCCCTCGATGGCGTCGACCATGTGGCCGGCCGTCTCGCGCACCGAAAATATGTCGTTGACGCGGGCCTTCTCGAAGTCGTTGACGCCGAAATCCGGCAGCGCGCGGTAATTGTGCGCCTTCAATTTCTCCTCGTTGCCGAGCACGAGGTCGACCTCGTCCATGGCGACGAAATCCTGCGGCGCGGTCTGGGCGGCGCAGCCGGTGACGATGATGCGCGCGCCCGGGTTCTCGCGGCGCGCCTTGCGGATCGACTGCTTGGCCTGCCGCACCGCCTCGCCGGTGACGGCGCAGGTGTTGATGATGATGGCGCCGTCCTTCAGCTCGCCGAGGCCGGCGGCCTCGGCCTCGCGGCGCATCACCTCCGACTCGTAGGTGTTGAGCCGGCAGCCGAAGGTGACGACCTCGATGCCCATCAGGCGAGGCTTTCCGTGTCGCGCGCCCAGGCGCCGGTGGCCGGGTCGAACGTGCCGGAAAACTCCCATTCGGCCGCGCCCGTCAGCACGACGTGGTCGTCGTCGCGCCACTCGACATGCAGCGGGCCACCCGGCGCGGTCAGGTTGACGCTGCGGCCCGTGCGCTTCGTGCGCGCGCCGGCGACCGCCGCCGCGCATGCCGCCGAGCCGCAGGCCCTGGTCAGGCCGGCGCCGCGCTCCCAGGTGCGGATCGTCATGCCGGTCGGCGACGTCACCTGGGCGATGGTGATGTTGGCGCGCTCGGGAAAGATCGGATGGTTTTCGAGCAGCGGCCCGAAGCGCTCCAGCTCGTAGGACCAGACGTCGCGATCCACCCAGAAGATCGCATGGGGGTTGCCCATGGAGACGACCGAGGGCGAATGCAGCACCGGCGCGTCGATGGGTCCGATCTGCAGTTCGATCATGCGCGTGTCGCGGAATTCCTCCGCCAGCGGGATGTCCTGCCAGCCGAAGCGCGGCTTGCCCATGTCGACCGAGATCAGCCCGTCTTCATGCACCTGGGCATTCAGGATGCCGGCCAGGGTTTCGAAGGTGAAGCTGCTGCGGCCGGTTTCCGCGCTGAGCGCCTGCACCACGCAGCGTGTGCCGTTGCCGCAGGCCTGTGCGGGCGTGCCGTCGGAATTCAGGATGGAGATGTAGTAGTCGGTGCCGTGGGTCCTGGCGTCGTGGATCGCCATGATCTGGTCGAAGCGGGTCGCCGGATCGGCGTCGAGCGCGAGGGCCGCCGCCGGCGTCACCCGGTCGGCACGGCCGCGCATGTCGGCAACGATGATCTCGTTGCCGACGCCGTTCATCCGGGCGAAGGGGGCCGCACGCGACGTTTGCATGTCCATGCGGCGCTATATGGCGGAAACGGCCGGAAATTACCAGTGCGACGGCGGCCCGCAACGCGTCACGTCACCGCGAACACGCCCAGCACGATCAGCAGGAACAGGATCAGCACGATGCCGATGAGGATGCGTGCGCCGGTGGCGGCGGCTCCTGCGAGCGCCGGCATGCCGAGCAGGCTCGCCGCGGCGGCGACGATCAGGAGAATGACGATCCACTTGATCATGAAGGCTCCCTCGGGGTGGCGGGGCTGGGACCCGGTAAACGCCTGCCGCCGGGCTGCGGTTCCGCGCCGTCCCGGCCGGCCGCCGCTTCCGGCACGTCCCAGACCTCGCCCGGGCGAAGCGCACGGAACCGCCCGGCCGCGATGCCGGCGGCGCGCAGCGCCTGGCCGAGCCGCAGCGCGGGCTCCTCCAGCGGCTCGTCGGTGAGGCGGAACGTGCCCCAGTGGCAGCCGGCGGCGAAGGCCGCCCGGCACAGCGCCATGCCCGCCACCGCTTCTTCCGGGTTCTGGTGGTGCGGCTCCATGAACCAGCGCGGCTCATAGGCGCCGATGGGCAGGATGGCCAGGCGGAAGCCGCCGTGCCTGGCGGCCAGCAGCCGGTAGTGGAGGCCGCCGTGGAAGCCGGTGTCGCCGCCGAAATAGAGCTTGCCGGCCGCCGTCTCCACCACGAAGCTGCCCCACAGCGCCATGCAGCGGTCGCGCGCGCCGCGCGCCGACCAGTGATGCGCGGGCTCGACATGGACGACCGCTTGCGTGCCCACCTTCTTGCGGCCGCCCCAGTCGTGCGCCGACACGCGCATGTCCGGCACGGCGGCATGGATGACCGCGTCGTTGCCGAGCGGCGTCACCACCAGCGGGTCGTGCTGCTTCTTCAGGAGCGCGAGCGTGGCGAGATCGAGATGATCGTAGTGGTTGTGGCTGAGCAGAACGAGATCGATCGGCGGCAGGTCGGCGAATGCGATGCCGGGGGCGTTGACCCGCCTGGGCCCGGCAAAGGCCAGAGGCGAGACGCGCGGCGACCAGACCGGATCGGTGAGGATGTTGAGCCCCGCCATCTGCACCAGAAGCGAGGAGTGGCCGACCATGGTCAGCCGCAGCCCGCTGCCGTCGACGCGCGGATCGGGCCTTGCCTGCGGGAACGGGCTCGGCGCGGCCGGCGGCCATTTCGGCCGGCGGTTGGCCAGTTTCCACTTCAGCAGGTCGACGAGGCGAGCGGGCGAGAGGCCCTGGGGATTGAAGAAAAGCCTGCCGTCGAAATGATCGCTTGCAGGGCCGTCATAATAGCGGTTGGCGGCTTTCTTCCTGGCGGGCACGTCGGTCTCCGGGCTGCGGCGGCCTCAGGATAGGCGGGACGGAAGCAGGCGCCAAGCACCCGGCGGGATACCGGCAGCGGCAAAAATACAACATTCCCGTCCGAAAACCCTATTTTAACCATATCCGGTTGAAATTCTGCCGTCTTCGCCGATTTGGTGGGGAAACGCGTTTGTGGTACGGCGCCCGTTGCGGGCCCGCGGAGGTTGCAATGACGTTTTCGAGAGCCGGCCTGGCGGCCGTATCCCTGGCTGCCCTGCTGGCAAGCGGCTGTTCCAGCACGCGCTTCTCCAACATGGACTCCGCCCGGCCGGAGCCGCTGCCGGCGGCGCCTTCGGGCACCATCTCGTCGAGCCAGCTTCCGCCGCCTGCCGCCCCCGGCACGGCCGATTCCTCCGCCTTCCCCGCCGCGCCGCAGAACTCGCAGGTCGCGTCGCTGCCGCCGGACGGCAGCGCTCCGGCCGGCGCGGCCGACCTCACCGCCGCAAGCGTCGCCGGCGTGTGGAACGTCAACGTCTCGGGCCAGAGCTGCAAGGTGGCGACGCCGCAGACCAAGTTCGGCCAGGGCTTCCGCGCCGGGCCGCTGCGCTGCCCCGCGCCGATCGACGGCGTGAAGTCGTGGAACGTGGCGGGCAAGCAGCTCACCCTCTACGATCAGGACGGCGGCACGCTGGCCCGGCTCTATTCCTCGGGCGAGGGCAGGTTCGACGGCCAGACCTCCAATGGCCAGCCGATCGCGCTGACGCGCTGAGCAGCCAGGTAGCCGCACCATCATCATGCATCTGCGCGACGGCCTCCAGACCCGTGTCAGCGTCCGCCAGCGTTACGACCATCTGGTGGACAGCGGCGCGATCGAACGCGACCCGGCGCAGGAGCGCATCGCCGACCGCCTCGACCGGCTGATCGACGAGATCTCCGCCAAGCGGCTGGCGCGCAAGTCGAGCGCGCTGGGCTGGCTGCTGGCCCGCAGGCGCGAGACCCGCGCGCCGGTGAAGGGCCTCTACATCCATGGCAGCGTCGGCCGCGGCAAGACCATGCTGATGGACCTGTTCTTCGAGCTGGTCCCGGCGCGCGCCAAGCGCCGCGTCCACTTCAACGATTTCATGGCCGAGGTGCAGGACCGCATCCAGAAGCACCGGCAGGCGCGCAAGGAGGGCACGGTCAAGGAGGACGACCCGATCCCGCCGGTGGCGCGCGCGCTGGCCGAGCAGGCCTGGGTGCTGTGCTTCGACGAATTCACCGTCACCGACATCGCCGACGCCATGATCCTGTCGCGGCTGTTCTCGGCACTGTTCGACGCCGGCGTGGTGCTGGTGGCCACCTCCAACGTGGCGCCGCAAGACCTTTACCGCGACGGGCTCAACCGCCAGCTCTTCCTGCCCTTCATCGGCATATTGGAGCGCCATGCCGATGTGGTCACGCTCGATGCCGAGCGCGACTACCGGCTCGACAGGCTGAACGGCACGCCGGTCTATGTCACGCCCGCCGACGCCACCGCCGACCGGGCGCTCGATGCGGCCTGGGCGGCAGTCACCAGGGGCAGGCCGGAAGCCGCGGCGACGATCACGGTCAAGGGCCGGCAGGTTGCGGTGCCGCGCGCCGCGGGCGATGCGGCGCGCTTCTCGTTTTCGGACCTGTGCGTAAAGCCGCTCGGCGCGCGCGACTTCCTGGCGATCGCCGGCCGCTTCTCCACCGTCTTCATCGACCACGTGCCGGTGCTGGGCGAGGCCCACCGCAACGAGGTCAAGCGCTTCATCCTGCTGATCGACACGCTCTACGACCACCACGCGCGGCTGGTGGTCAGCGCCGCCGCGCCGCCCGCCACGCTCTATGCCGGCGGACGCGGCACCGAGGCGTTCGAGTTCGACCGCACCGTCTCGCGGCTGATGGAGATGCAGAGCCGCGATTGGCTGGAGGCATGGGCCGAACGGCACAAGCCGGAGGCGGAAGCGGCGCCGGCATAGAGCAGGGCGACTTCGTGAACCGTCATCCTGCTCCGTTCGCCTGTGGGGGCACGATCCCTTCGAAAAATCGCCACGCGCTTTCCGCCGTCATGCTTTCGCCGGCCTATGCCAGCCTGGCGTCCAGCGACACCTTGATGGCGCCGAGCGCCTTCGACACCGGGCAGCCGGCCTTGGCCTGCTCGGCCAGTTCCTTGAACTTGGCCTGATCGATGCCCGGCACCTTGCCGGTGAGCTTCAGCGCGCTTTCGGTGATCTCGAAACCGCCGCCGGCCGCCGGCCCGTAGGTGACGACAGCCTCGGCGTTCAATTCGGCCGCGGGCGTGCCGTTCTCGGCCAGGAAGTGCGAAAGCTGCATGGCGAAGCATCCGGCATGGGCGGCCGCGATCAACTCCTCCGGATTGGTGCCGGACTTGCCGCTCTCGTCCTGGAAACGGCCCTTGAAGGAATAGGGCTGCTTGGAAAACGCGCCGCTCTGCGTGTCGAGCGTGCCGCTTCCCTCGGTCAGCGAGCCTTTCCAGACGGCGGTGGCATGGCGATTCATGACGATCTCCCTTCGGCGGTTGGGCCGGCACGGTGCCGGACCTTCGCCCGACTATAGCGCTCATGGCCGCCAACGCCACATGATCGTCGCGCCGGCGACCTCATCCCTTCGTCAGAGAAACAGCGCCCGCTCGCGCTCGACGGCGCGGGTGATGAAGTTCGCCACCGCCTGGACGCGGCGCAGCGGCCGCACCGATTCATGATAGACCAGCCAGTAGGCCCTGCGGATGGGCGCCACGATGTCCACCGGCACCAGTTCCGGCATGGCGCGGCCGACGAAGGTGTGCAGGATGCCGATGCCGGCGCCGGCCCGCACCGCCTCCGCCTGGCCGAGGGCGGAAGAGATGGCGAAGCTGGAGCGCCAGCCGGGACTGAACTCGGCGGCATAGTCCAGCGAGGGGCTGACGATCAGGTCGGGCACGTAGCCGATCAGCGTGTGGGCGCAAAGCTCCGCCGGCGTTTGCGGCAGGCCGCGCGCCTCGGCATAGGCGCGCGAGGCGAACAGGCCGAGCGTGTAGTCCACCAGCTTGCCGGCCACCAGGCGGCCCTCCGTCGGCCGGTCCACGGTGATGGCGATGTCGGCCTCGCGCCGCGACAGGGAGAATGAGCGCGGAACCGGCACGAGCTGGATGGTCAGCTCCCGGTGCTGCGCCGTCAGCGCGCCCAGGCGCTTGGCCAGGAAGGCCACGCCGAAGCCGTCCGGCGCGCCGATGCGGACCGTGCCAGACACCTCGTCGCCCTCGCCCGACACGGCAGCGCGGGCGGCGATCATGTCGGCCTCCATGCGCTCGGCGATCTCCAGGAAGCGCTCGCCCGCCGCCGTCAGCTCGCTGCCGGTGGTCAGCCGCCGGAACAGCTTGGTCCGCATCGCCTCCTCCAGGGCGGCGACGCGGCGCGAAACCGTGGCGTGGTTCAGCTCCAGCCGCCGCGCCGCGCCCAGGATCTGGCCGGCGCGGGCGACCGCCAGAAAGATGCGCACGTCGTCCCAGTTCATGGGCAAGTCCTCGTCAGCCCCGCATCGCCGCCATCTATGCAGAAAAACACATCGCCAGCAACATGGACTCTATTTCATGCACAACGGTTGCGTTCACGCTCGCGTTGCCTTCCGGTCGGCGAAGGCGGACAATGCGGCATCGGATTATCAAGGGAGCAGACCATGGTCGAATACGGTCATTTCATCGGCGGCAAGCACGTCAAGAGCACCTCGGGACGCGACGCCGACGTCTTCCAGCCGCTCGACGGCAGCGTGCGCGCCAAGGTGGCGCTGGGCTCCAAGGCCGATCTCGACGCGGCCGTGGCCAACGCCAAGGCGGCCCAGCCGGAATGGGCCGCCACCAACCCGCAGCGCCGCGCCCGCGTGCTGATGAAGTTCCTCGAACTGGTGGCGCGCGACAACGACGCGCTGGCCGAGCTGCTCGCCCGCGAGCACGGCAAGACCATTCCCGACGCCAAAGGCGACATCCAGCGCGGCGTCGAGGTCGTGGAATTCATGCTGGGCGTGCCGCATCTGATGAAGGGCGAGTACACCGAGGGCGCCGGCCCCGGCATCGACCTCTACTCGATCCGCCAGCCGCTCGGCGTGGTGGCCGGCATCACGCCGTTCAACTTTCCCGCCATGATCCCGATGTGGAAGTTCGCCCCGGCCATCGCCTGCGGCAACGCCTTCATCCTGAAACCCTCCGAGCGCGACCCGGGCGTGCCGATGAAGCTCGCCGAACTGATGATCGAGGCCGGGCTGCCGGCCGGCATCCTCAACGTCGTCAACGGCGACAAGGAGGTGGTCGACGCCATCCTCGACCATCACGACATCTCGGCCGTCGGCTTCGTCGGCTCGTCCTCGATCGCCCAGTACATCTATGCGCGCGGCTGTGCCAACGGCAAGCGCGTGCAGTGCTTCGGCGGCGCCAAGAACCACATGATCATCATGCCCGACGCCGACATGGACCAGGCCGTGGACGCGCTGATCGGCGCCGGCTACGGCGCGGCGGGCGAGCGCTGCATGGCGGTCTCGGTCGCCGTTCCGGTCGGCAAGGCGACCGCCGACGCTCTGGTGGAAAAGCTGATCCCGCGCGTGGAGAGCCTGAAGATCGGCCCCTCGACCGATCCCTCCGCCGATTTCGGCCCGCTGGTGACGAAACAGGCGCTGGAGCGCGTGCGCGGCTATGTCGACCTCGGCATCGAAGAGGGCGCCAAGCTCGTCGTCGACGGCCGCGGCTTCAAGATGCAGGGCTATGAGAACGGTTTCTACATGGGCGGCTGCCTGTTCGACGAGGTGACGCCGGACATGCGCATCTACAAGGAGGAAATCTTCGGCCCGGTGCTGTCGGTGGTGCGCGCGCATGACTTCGAGGAGGCGGTGCGCCTGCCTTCCGACCACGAATACGGCAATGGCGTGGCCATCTTCACCCGCGACGGCGACGCCGCGCGCGAATTCGCCGCCCGCGTCAATGTCGGCATGGTCGGCATCAATGTGCCGATCCCGGTGCCGGTCTCCTACTACACCTTCGGCGGCTGGAAGAAATCCGGCTTCGGCGACCTCAACCAGTACGGGCCCGACGCCGTGCGCTTCTACACCAAGACCAAGACGGTCACCTCGCGCTGGCCGTCCGGCGTCAAGGAAGGCGCCGAATTCGCCATGCCGACGATGAAATAATCTATCCCTTTCCCTGCGCGCCCGCCGGTCCCGGTGGGTGCCGCAGGAGTTCCAGCAGCAAAGGGTGCGGCGAAAGCCGCGCCCTTTGCTTTTGCGCGCCGCGCCGGGCGCCTGCTTGAGCATTGCGATCCCGTCGCCCCCGCCTTTGTTGATTCCGCTCCCCATCGCAGCTAGCGTCCGCGCATGCATTCGGACATCGTCGATCTTCGATCCTTCTATGCCAGCCCGCTCGGCAAGCTGGCGGAGCGTTCGATCGCCATGGCGCTGTCGTCGATCTGGGCCAGCGTGCCCAACGAGCGGCTGGTGGGGCTGGGCTACACACTGCCCTGGCTGGAACGGTTCGGGGCCGACGCGGAGCGGGTCTTCGCCTTCATGCCGGCCACGCAGGGCGCGGTGGTGTGGCCGGCGACCGGACCTGCGGCGACGGCCCTGGTCTTCGACGAGGAACTGCCTCTCGTCGATTCCTCCATCGACCGCATCCTCCTGGTGCATTCGCTCGAGCATGCCGAAAACCCGCGCGAGACGCTGAACGAGATCTGGCGGGTGCTGTCGCCGGCCGGCCGCGTCATCGTCGTGGTGCCGAACCGGCGCGGCGTGTGGGCCCGTTTCGAGAACACGCCCTTCGGCACCGGGCGGCCCTATTCGCGCGCGCAGCTCGCCGAACTGCTGCGCGAGGCCAACTTCACGCCGGCCGCCTGGTCCGACGCGCTGCATTTTCCGCCCACCGACAGCCGCCTGCTCATGCGCTTCCACTCCGTGCTGGAGCGTGCGGGCCGGCGCCTGTGGCCGATCTTCTCGGGCGTCGTGGCGGTGGAGGCGCAGAAGCGGCTCTACCAGGGCATACCGGCCGTGCAGCGTGCCTCGCGCCGCGTCTTCGTGCCGGTGCTGGCGCCGCAGGGCGCGGCCGGGCTGCGCCGCACCACGCGCGCGGAGCCGGAGACGCAAGGGCGATGAACGAGCCACCCGCTGCCGCCGAGATCCAGGCCAGCAGCCTTCGCGACCAGCTTGCCACCATGCGCGAGGCGCTGGCGGGCTCGCCGCTGCGCCGGGTGCTTTTGTGGCTTACGGCCGGCATCTGCGCCGTCGTGGTGGCCACGGCGGCGGGCCAGCTCATGCTCAACCGCTGGAACCAGCCCTTCTACGACGCGCTGCAGCGGCGCGACCTGCCGGAATTCCTGCACCAGCTCGTGGTCTTTTCTGGCATCGCCGGCGGGCTGCTGGCCCTCAACATCGGCCAGCAATGGCTGAACCAGCGCTTCCGGCTGCGCCTGCGCGAGGCGCTGACGCTCGACCTGATCGACCAGTGGATGCAGCCGGGCCGTGCCTTCCGGGTGGCGCATGCGGGCGCCATCGGGGTCAACCCCGACCAGCGCATGCAGCAGGACGCGGCACACCTGTCGGACCTGTGCACCGACCTCGGCGTCGGCCTGCTGCAATCCTTCATCCTGCTGGTGTCCTTCGTCGGGGTGCTGTGGCAGCTCTCCTCGGGCTTCGTGTTCCATGTCGGCGGCCATTCGATCGCCATTCCCGGCTACATGGTGTGGGCGGCGATCCTCTATGCCGGCACCGCCTCCTGGCTGAGCTGGCTGGTGGGGCGGCCGCTGATCGGGCTCAACAGCGAACGCTACGCGCGCGAGGCGGAGCTGCGCTTTTCCATGGTGCGGGTCAACGAGCATGTCGACGCCATCGCCCTCGCCCGCGGCGAGACGGGCGAAAGGCGCCGGCTGGAAGCCGACCTCGGCTCGCTGCTTTCGGCGATGCTGCGCATCTATACCGCCCAGATCAACCTGGCCTGGGTGACCGACACCTATGGCTGGATCACCGTCGTGGCGCCCATCCTGGTCGCGTCCCCGGTCTATTTCGCCGGCGACATCTCCTTCGGCGGGCTGATGATGGCGGTCGGCGCCTTCAACCAGGTGCACACGTCGCTGCGCTGGTTCATCGACAATATCGGCTCGATCGCCGACTGGCGCGCCACGCTGATGCGGGTCGCCGATTTCCGCCTGGCGCTGGACGAGGCCGACAGGCTGCACGGCCAGGAGCAGCGCATCGCCTTCGTCGAGAACGCCGACGGGCGCATGACCTTCGACGCGCTGGAGATCGTCTCGCCGGCGGGGTGCACCACGCTGTCCGAGCCGCATGCCGCCATCGCGCCAGGCGAGCACGTGCTGATCACCGGCGATCCCGGCACGGGCAAGACCCTGTTCTTCCGCGCCGTCGCCGGCCTGTGGCCCTGGGGCAGCGGGCGCATCGGCCTGCCTGCCGGCACGGCGCCCGTCTTCGTGCCGCGCACGCCCTATTTCGCGCCGGGCACCCTGCGCGAGGTGCTGGGCGACCCCGACGGCGACGGCAGGAAGCCGGACGACGACGTGCTGAAGGGCGTGCTTGCAGAGGTCGGGCTGGACCATCTTTCCTCCTCGCTCGACCGCAACGCGCGCTGGGAGCACGAACTGAGCGATGACGAGCAGCGCCTGCTGGCCTTCGCCGCCGTGGTGCTTGCCAAGCCGCGCTGGGTGGTCATCGACGAGGCGCTGGACACGTTCGACGGCGCCACCGCCAAGCGCGTGCTGGCGCTGTTGGGCAAGCACCTGCCCGAGGCGGCGGTCGTCAATATCGGGCGCGGCCAGCACAATTACGAGTTCTTCCCGCGCGCCCTGTGCATCGAGAAGGGCACGCCCGGCAAGGCGCTCAGGCCGCCGCGCATCCGCGCCGGCGCCATCGAGCCGCCGCCGCGGGCGCAACGCCGGGCCTGATCCGCCGCCCGCGCAGCCGGCCCGGTTTTTCCGGAGCGTGGTCTTGCCCGAAAAGTCCGCAACCTTTCGGGACCATGCTCTACGAAGCCAGCCGGAGGTCCCTGCCGACCTCTTCCAGATCGTAGGGCGTGGTCTGGTAGACCTGGTTGATCCAGTTGCCGAAGAGCAGATGGGCGTGCGAGCGCCAGCGGTTCAGCGGCTTTCGCGACGGATCGTCGTCGGGATAATAGCCGTGCGGCACCTCGATCGCCGTTCCGGCGGCCACGTCGCGGTCGTATTCCTCCTTGAGCGAGGTGGAATCATATTCGATGTGGTTGAACATATAGAGCCGGTTGCCGGTCGCTTCGGCCAGCAGGCAGGGGCCGGTCACGTCCGATTCCATGAGCAGGTCGAGGCCGGCGTCGCCGGGAATGTCGGCTTTGCGCACCTCCGTCCAGCGCGAGACGGGAATGGCGAAATCGTCGGAAAAGCCGGCGAGATAGGGCGAGGCGGGCGCATTGTTGCGGTGGCGGAACACGCCGAAGGCCTTCTTGTCCAGCGTGTATTTCGGGACCTGGTGGAAATGCCGGGCGGCCGCCATCGCTCCCCAGCAGATGTAGAACGAGGAGTGGACGTTGGTGGCCGTCCAGTCGAGGATGCGCGTCAGCTCCTCCCAGTAGGTCACCTCCTCATACGGCAGCAGTTCGATGGGCGCCCCGGTGACGATGAAGCCGTCGAACCTGCGATCCTTCACCTCCTCCCATGTCTGGTAGAAGGTGATGAGATGCTCTTCCGGCGTGTTCTTGGCCTTGTGGTTGCCGATGCGCACCAGCGTCAGCTCGACCTGCAGCGGCGTGGCGCCGATCAGCCGCGCGAACTGGGTTTCGGTGCGAATCTTGTTCGGCATGAGGTTGAGGAGCCCGATCTGCAGCGGACGGATGTCCTGCCGCCGCGCCGTCCGCTCGTCCATCACGGACACGCCCTCGCGCACCAGCACTTCATGGGCGGGGAGTTGATCGGGGATCTTGATCGGCATGGTACAAGCTCCAAAAACAAAAAGACCGGCGGCGAAATCGCGGCCGGTCCCAACGGGCTCATCTCAATCGGCCTTTTTAGCGACTTCTTTTACGTGGCTGCAAGCCGACCGGCAAATCACCACGAACAGGTCCGTATCTATGCCTGCCGGGTGGCGGCGTCAATGGAAAGTCGCAAACGCCGCGCCCGGACGCCCTCGCCCCTCGACATCGCCGCCCGTGGCCTGTATTTCCCCAGCGGCTCCAGGCTCCAAGCTTCTCGACGGACCCTTCGACATGGAAAACACGACAGACCAGGCACGTCCTCGCCCGCGCGCGGGCATCATGGATATCGAGGCCTATGTGCCCGGCAAGAGCGCGGCGCCCGCCGGCGTCCGGCTCCACAAGCTGTCGTCCAACGAGAACCCGCTCGGCCCCTCGCCCAAGGCGGTCGAGGCCGCGCGCGAGGCGGCCGCGACGCTTGCGCTCTATCCGGACGGCACGGCCATGCGCCTGCGGCAGGCGATCGCCGACGCGCACGGGCTGAACGCGGCCAACATCGTCTGCTTCAACGGCTCGGACGAGGCGCTGGCGCTGCTGTCGCGCATCTATCTGGAGCCGGGCGACGAGGCCATCCACACCGAGCACGGCTTCCTCGCCTATCCGATCTACACGAAGGCGGCGGGCGCGACGCCCGTCGTGGCCAAAGAGCGGGACGAGCGCGTCGATGTCGACGCCATCCTGGCCGCCGTCACCGCGCGCACGAAGCTGGTCTTCCTCGCCAATCCGAACAACCCGACCGGCACCTACATCCCCTTCGAGGAGGTGCGGCGCCTGCATGCCGGCCTGCCGAGGAACGTGCTCCTGGTGCTGGACGCGGCCTATGCCGAATTCGTGCGCCGCAACGACTACGAGGCCGGCGTCGAACTGGTCGCGGCGAACCAGAACGTGGTGATGACCCGCACCTTCTCCAAGGTGCACGGCCTCGGCGGCGCACGCATCGGCTGGTGCTATGCGCCTGCCCATGTGGTGGAAGCGCTGGAGCGCGTGCGCGACCCCTTCAACGTCACGGCGACCGCAATCGAGGCCGGCGTGGCGGCGATGCGCGACCGCGCCCATGTCGAGGCGAGCCTCGCCCACAACGACACCTGGCTGCCCTGGCTGACCGAGGAGCTCGCCGCGCTCGGCCTCAGGGTCACGCCCAGCGTCTGCAATTTCATCCTCATTCACTTTCCGGACGACGGCAGGCATTCGGCGTCTGCGGCCGACGACTATCTCACCGCGCGGGGGTATATCCTGCGGCGCGTTGCAGGCTACGGTTTTCCCAACGCGCTGCGGATGACGGTCGGAACCGAAGAAGCCAATCGCGGCGTGGTCGCCGCACTCACCGAATTCCTGAAAAGCTGAAGAAATGTCCGAACCCATGTTTGAGAAAATCGCGCTGATCGGCATCGGCCTGATCGGCTCGTCGCTGGCGCGCGTCATCCGCCGCGAAACCCTTGCCCGCCATGTCGCCATCGCCACGCGCAGCGCCTCCACGCTGAAGCGCGCCGAGGAGCTGGGCCTGGGCGACAGCTACACGACCGATCTGAAGGAAGCCGTCAAGGACGCCGACCTCGTCGTCGTCTCGGTGCCGGTGGGCGCCTCGGGCGAGGTGGCCAGGGAGATCGCGCCAGCGCTGAAGACGGGCGCCATCCTCACCGATGTCGGCTCCACCAAGGCGTCGGTGATCGCGCAGATGTCGCCGCACGTGCCGCAGGGCGTGCACTTCATCCCCGGCCATCCCCTGGCCGGCACCGAGAAGTCCGGACCCGATTCCGGCTTCGCGGAGCTGTTCGAGAACCGCTGGTGCATCTTCACCCCGCTGGAGGAAACCGACCCGGCGGCGCTGGAGCGGCTCGCCGAATTCTGGCGGCGCTGCGGCGCCAATATCGACACGATGGACCCGGCCCACCACGACATGACGCTGGCGATCGTCTCCCACCTGCCGCACATCATCGCCTACAACATCGTCGGCACGGCCGACGACCTGCAGACGGTGACCAAGTCCGAGGTCATCAAATACTCGGCCTCCGGTTTTCGCGACTTCACGCGCCTGGCGGCGTCCGACCCCACCATGTGGCGCGATGTCTGCCTGCACAACAAGGACGCGATCCTGGAGATGCTGGCGCGCTTCTCGGAAGACCTCGCCTCGCTGCAGCGGGCGATCCGCTGGGGCGACGGCGACAAGCTGTTCGACCTGTTCACCCGCACGCGCGCGGTGCGCCGCTCGATCATCGAGGCCGGCCAGGACATCGACGCGCCCGACTTCGGCCGCCAGGCGGTGGAGCATCCGCAAAAGCCGCGTTGAGGCCGGTCCCGCCCGGTACTGGGCTCGATCCGAAAGATAAAACCCTGCCGGTTCTTGGTTAACCGGCAGGGTTAAACGCCCTTTAACCTTTGCAATTCATTATCCACCCCGAAAACGGGTGAAATCCGGCGCCCGCGCGTGGAGGCCGGCCCCGCAAACCAGGGGTAGAAGCATGCTCAGTCTTGCAAGGAACGTGGCACTTGCCGGCATGGTCGCGGGGCTCGCGTTCCCGGCGCTGGCGGCCGATATGTACGAGCCGCCGGTCGAAATGGCTCCGGCCGCGCCGGTCTATCAAGAAGCCGAGTTCGGCGGCTGGTACATCCGCGGCGACGTCGATTACCACAAGTCCAACTGGCGCGGGGCCGACTACATCACCTACGGCCCGCCGCCCGGCAGCAACAGCTTCAGTTCGGGCAAGCTGCGCGGCGCCTTCTCGCTCGGCGCCGGCGTCGGCTATCAGGTCACCCGGCACTTCCGCACCGACGTGACGGGCGACTACTGGTTCAAGTCGAAATTCGAGGGCCACACCACCGGCACCTGCGGTTCGGGCGAGCCGTGCACGTCCAACGACGCGTCCAACTTCTCCGCCTTCCTGCTGCTGGCCAACGCCTATGCGGATCTCGGCACCTGGCACGGCATCACGCCTTATGTCGGCGCCGGCATCGGCGGGGCGCATGTCAAGTGGGACAAGCTGGTCAACGACGACGGCGACGGCAGCTTCGAACATGACGGCGCCAAGGGCTGGCGCTTCGCCTACGCGCTGATGGCGGGCGCCTCCTATTGCCTGACCGACCGCGCCAAGCTGGACCTCGGCTACCGCTTCAGCCACATCAAGGGCGGGCGCATGTTCGAATACACCAATGGCGGCGGGCCGGGCTTCGACAAGGGCTTCAACAACCACGAGGTGCGCGCCGGCCTGCGCTACCAGTTCGGCAATTCCGACTGCACGCCGGCGCAGGCCGTGGCCTACGAGCCGCCGCCGGAGCCGCTCTACACCAAGTAGGACCTTCGCCACCAAGTAGGACCTTCGCCGGACCGAAAGGGTTCCGGCCCGACATCGAAACCGCCCGCCGATTTCCGGCCGGGCGGTTTTTTCGCTTCGCGCGGGCGGCGCGCCGTTTGCGCCGGCGCGGCCGCTGCCCTACATCGGGGTGGTTTGCCCCTCACAGCCGAAGCGAAAGTCCCCCAATGTCCTCGTCCAAGCCCGTCGACCTCCCCGCCCATCCGCTCACCGCCTGGACCGGGCGGCTCGGCCTGCCCGACTTCACCCGCATCGGCGACGGCGATTTCGGACCGGTCTTCGATGCCGCGCTCGAGGCGCATGAGCGCGAGATCGCCGCGATCGCGGACGATGCGGCGGCGCCGACGATCGAAAACACCCTGGCCGCGCTGGAGCTTTCGGGCGATGCGCTGGACCGGGTCTCCTCCATCTTCTGGTGCCGGGCCGGCGCCCACACCAACGAGGCGATCCAGGCGATGGAGCGCGAGGTGTCGCCGAAGATGTCCCGCCATTTCTCCGCGATCTCGATGAACGAGAAGCTGTTTTCCCGCATCGACGACCTCTACCGGCGGCGCGACGCGCTCGGGCTCGACCCCGAGACGCTGCGCGTGCTGGAAAGGACCTGGAAGCGTTTCGTCCGCTCCGGCGCGAAGCTGGACGCGGCGGGCAAGGAGCGGCTCGCCGCCATCAACGAGGAACTTTCGTCGCTGGGCACGAAATTCGGCCAGAACGTGCTGGCCGACGAAGCGGAATGGGCGCTGTTCCTGGATGCGGCCGATCTTGCCGGCCTGCCGGATTTCCTGAAGAGCGCAATGGCCGAGGCGGCCGAGATGCGCGGCCAGAAGGGTCGCTATGCGGTGACGCTGTCGCGCTCCATCTACGAGCCCTTCGCCACCTTTTCGGAGCGGCGCGACCTGCGCGAGACGGCTTTCCGCGCCTTCACCATGCGCGGCCAGAACGGCGGCGCCCACGACAACGGCGCCGTGGTGCGCGACCTGCTGAAGCTGCGCGCGGAAAAGGCCGGGTTGCTGGGCTACGGCTCCTATGCCGCGCTGAAGCTGGACGACACCATGGCCAAGACGCCGGAGGCGGTGCACGGCCTGCTCGATCCCGTCTGGGCGAAGGCGCTGGAAAAGGCGTCCGCCGACCAGGCCGAGCTGGAGCAACTGGCGGCGCGGGCCGGCAGCAACGACAAGTTCGCCGCCTGGGACTGGCGCTTCTACCAGGAGAAGCTGCGCGCCGAAAAATTCGCCTTCGACGAGGCCGAACTGAAGCCCTATCTCCAGCTCGACCGCGTCATCGAGGCCTGCTTCGACGTGGCCACGCGCCTGTTCGGCATCACGCTGGAGGAGAAGAAGGGCATTGCCGCCTGGCATCCGGACGTGCGCGCCTTCGTGGTGAAGAATGCCGACGGCTCCGAGCGCGGCCTGTTCCTGGCCGATTATTTCGCGCGGCCTTCTAAGCGCTCGGGCGCGTGGATGAGCGCGCTGCGCTCCGGCTACCGCCTGGGCGGGGGCTCGCGGCCGGTCATCTACAACGTTATGAATTTCGCCAAGCCGCCGGCCGGGGAGGCAGCGCTTCTGTCGGTGGACGAGGCCAGGACCCTGTTCCACGAATTCGGCCATGCGCTGCACGGCATGCTCACCGAGGTCACCTGGCCCTCCGTTTCGGGAACCTCGGTCAGCCGCGATTTCGTAGAGCTGCCCTCGCAGCTCTACGAGCATTGGCTGACGGTGCCGCAGGTGCTGGAAAAGCACGCCCTGCACCATGAAAGCGGCCGGCCCATGCCGAAGGCGCTGCTGGACAAGATGCTGGCCGCGCGCAATTTCGACGCCGGCTTTGCCACGGTCGAGTTCACCGCCTCGGCGCTGGTCGACATGGCCTATCATGCCCGGCCGGACGCACCGGACGAACCTCTTCGTTTCGAGGCCGAAACGCTGGGCAGGCTGCATATGCCGGATACGATCGCCATGCGGCACCGCACCCCGCATTTCGGCCACATCTTCGCCGGCGACGGCTATTCCGCCGGCTATTATTCCTACATGTGGTCGGAGGTGCTGGACGCCGACGCCTTCTCCGCCTTCGAGGAGACGAGTGATCCCTTCGACCCGGCGCTGGCCCGGCGGCTGAGGGACAATATCTATGCGGCCGGCGGATCGAGGGACCCGGAAGAGCTCTACAAGGCCTTCCGCGGCAAGATGCCGTCGCCGGAGGCGATGATGGTCAAGCGCGGGCTGGCGTAGGAATCTCTGCCCGCATCTGCATGGCTTCACATCCCCATGGGCGAAAGGCAGGCTGGCTATTTCGCCAGGCTGGCCTGGATCAGCAGGTCGGCGTTGCGGGCCACCGATTGCGCCGGACCGCCGGCGCCGAAGAGCTGGCCGGAAATATAGGCGCCCTCGATCAGCAGTAGCAGCCCGTCGCCCAGCGTGTCGGGGTCGGCCGCTCCCATCCCGGCCGCCATGGCGCGCAGGCGCCGGCGCAGCTCGCGCTTGTTGTCCTCGCTCACCACCCGCGCCGGATGGCCTTCTTGCGGATATTCCACCACCGCGTTGGTCATGCCGCAGCCGCGATAGCCCGGCATCTGGGTGCGCTTGCCCACACGGGTCAGGAAGGCGATGATCTGCGCGCGCGGATCGTCCGGATGGGCGGCGACAGCCTCGTCGAAGCGGCCCCAGAACTCGCGGTCGTAGTGGCGAAGGTAGGACGCCGCCAATTCGTCCTTCGACGGGAAGGACCGGTAGAGGCTGGGCTTGGTCACGCCGGCGCGCCGGACGATCTCGTCCACGCCGATGGCGCGGATACCCTGCCGGTAGAACAGTTCGCGCGCCACGCCGAGGATCTTTTCGGCCGCGCGCGGCCGGGTCGCATCATCATGCGTGATCCTGGCATCAATATTTTTGGCGCTCGGCATTCCGGCACTCGCTTGACAATGTTACCGATCGGTACCTAATAGGCGCACGACAACGTACCGGTCAGTAACATGATAGTCCAATCCCGCCCGTTTGGCCAGCGCTACGCCTTCGTCGTGGTCGCCGTCATCTTCCTTGCGCTGCTTGCGGCGGCCGGCCTGCGGTCCGCGCCCTCGGTGATGATGGTGCCGCTGGAGGAAAGCTTCGGCTGGCGCCGCGACGTCATCTCGCTGGCGGCGGCCATCGGCATCTTCCTCTACGGGCTGGCCGGGCCGTTCGCGGCGGCGCTGATGGAGCGCATCGGTTTGCGGCGCACGCTGCTCGCTGCCCTTGCCCTGATGTCGGGCTCGACGCTGGCCAGCCTCGCCATGACCGCCCCATGGCAATTGATCGCCACCTGGGGCGTCTTGTCCGGCATCGGGTCGGGCGCGGTGGCGACGGTGCTGGGCGCGACGATCGTCAACCGCTGGTTCAAGACCAATCGCGGGCTGGTGATGGGACTGATGTCGGCCTCCAGCGCCACCGGCATGCTGATCTTCCTGCCGGTGATGGCCTCGCTGGCCCAGTCCGGCGGCTGGCGCCCGGTGGCCATGGCGGTGGCCGTCGCCATCGCCTTGCTGATACCGCTGGTGTGGCTGCTGGTGCCGGAGCGGCCGGCCTCCATCGGCCAGTTGCGCTACGGGGCCGAACCGGGCGACGTGCCGCCTTCGTCGCCGGCTTCGCAGGGCAATTTCATCGCCCACACGCTGGGCACGCTGCGCCGCGCCGCCGGCACGCGCACCTTCTGGTACCTGTTCGCCACCTTCTTCGTCTGCGGCTTCACCACCAACGGGCTGGTCGGCACGCATCTGATCGCCTTCTGCGGCGACATGGGCATTCCAGAAGTGCAGGCCGCCGGCCTGCTGGCCATGATGGGCGTTTTCGACCTGATCGGCACCACGCTTTCGGGCTGGCTGACCGACCGCTTCGACCCGCGCAAGCTGCTCGGCTTCTACTATGCGGTGCGCGGCCTGTCGCTGATGTACCTGCCCTATTCCGGCTTCTCCGCCACCAGCCTGACCATCTTCGCCGTGCTCTACGGGCTGGACTGGATCGCCACGGTGCCGCCGACGCTGCGGCTGACCAACGAGGCCTTCGGCGACCGCAGCGGGCCGATCGTGTTCGGCTGGATCGTGGCCGGCCATCAGGTGGGCGCCGCGGCGGCGGCCTTCTTCGGCGGCGTGCTGCGCCAGATGCAGGGCGACTATGCCACCGCCTTCCTCATCGCCGGCATGACCGGCATCATCGCGGCCTGCATCTCGCTGCTGATCGACACCAGCCGCCCGGCCCTGGAGCCGGAGGCCCAGGCCGCCTGAGCCATCGGTTTTCAGGCAAGCTCGCCGATCGACGACAGCAGCCTGTCGATCTGCTCTGGCGTGTGCTGCGAAAACACCGCCAGCCGCAGCGTCGGCACGTCCGGCGCGTCGGAATAGCCGGAGGCGGCCGTGACCTTGACGACGATGTCGCGCGCATCGAGTTCCGCCCGCAGCCGGTCGAAATCGACATCGCCGCGCACGGAGACGATCGGAACCGGCGTTTCCACGATGTCGAAGCCCAGCCTGCGCAGGCCGGCGCGCATGTGGCTGACGTTGCGCCGAAGGTCGGCGAACATCTGCGGCGTCGTTTCCAGGATGCGCATGGCCGCGATCGCCGCGGCGGCGGCGGCCGGCGGCGGCGGCGAGGCGCCGCGCAGGATCATGGCGTTGTCGTTGATCTTCTGCGCAAGGGCGGCGCTGCCGGGAACGATGCCCCCAAGCGCCCCCAGCGCCTTGCTGAGCGTGCCGGCCATGTAGTTTCCCGCGCGCTCCAGCCCGGCATGCTGCAGCGAGCCGCGCCCGCTTTCGCCCAGCACGCCGACGCCGTGCGAATCGTCGATGCACAGGATCGCCCCCTCATAGGGCTCCATGGCCTTGCGGTATTCGGCGAGCGGCGCCAGGCCCCCGGTGGACGGGAAGACGCCGTCGCTCACCACCGCCGCCCGCTTGCCCGGCGCGACATGGCGCGCCAGTTCCTCGGCGAGGCTGGCCGGGTCGAGGTGGCGGAAGCGATGGACCGGCTTTTCCAGCGTGGCGATCGCGTCGCGGGCGGCATAGTGGGTGGCGGCGTCGACGACGATCAGGTCGAAATCGTCCTGCAGGCCCTGCAGCATCGCCATCGGGCTGGTGTAGCCCGAGATCATCGTCACCACCTGCTCGGCGTCGAACCAGCGGCAGAGCCGCTCCTGCAGCTCGTCATAGACCCGCATGCGGGCCAGCGTGCCGGAGCCGAGCCCGAATTCGCGCGTGGCCGCGCAGGCGGCCTCGATCACTTCCGGATGGCCGTGCAGGCAGAAGTAGCTGGTGCCGCAGAAATAGTCGACCTCGCGGCCGTCGATCCGCATGCGCGCGCCGAGCGGCGTTTCCATGGAGACAAGTGTCGTCATCTTGAGGTTGCTCCGTCAGCCCTTGGTCGCCGCTGGCCCATATCCGTCCACGCCGGAAGCGCGCCCGCGCGGTGGCAGCGCACCAGATGGCCGCCGCCCTCATCCTGCCATGTGGCCAGCGCCTGCGGCCTTTCGCAGCCCTCGGCGCGATAGGCGCAGCGCTCGCGGAAGAAGCAGCCTTGCGGCAGGTGGATGTTGCTGGGCAGGTCGGCCGCCGCGGGGGCGGCGATCGGCGCTTCGGCGTTCAGCTTCGGCACCGCCCCGATCAGGGTGCGCGTATAGGGATGGCGGGGATGGTCGAGCACCTGCGCGGCCGTTCCAAGCTCGACGATCTGGCCCAGATACATCACCGCCACGCGGTCGGCGATGTGCCGCACCACGGCGACGTTGTGCGAGATGAAGAGATAGGTGAGGCCGAGCCGCTGCTGCAGCTCCATGAGGATGTTGAGCACCTGCGCCTGCACCGACACGTCGAGCGCCGAGGTCGGCTCGTCCAGCACCACCAGCTTGGGATGCAGCGCCAGGGCGCGGGCGATGGCGATGCGCTGGCGCTGGCCGCCGGAGAATTCGTGCGGATAGCGCCCGATCTGCTCGGCCCTGAGCCCCACCTGCCGCATCAGCTCCTCGGCGCGCGCCTTGAGCTTGCGCGTGGAGCGCTCGCCGGCGACATAGAGCGGCTCGGAGATCAGGCGCCAGACCGTCATGCGCGGATCGAGCGAGGATTGCGGGTCCTGGAAGACGACCTGGAAGTTGCGCCGCACGGTGCGCAGCCCGGCCGCGTCGAGCGAGGCGAGATCGACGCCGTCGAAGCTGATGCGCCCGGCGCTCGGCTGTTGCAGCGCCATGACCACCTCGGCCAGCGTCGATTTCCCGCAGCCCGATTCGCCGACGATGCCGAGCGTCTCGCCGGCGCGGATGTCCAGGTCGACGCCGTTGAGGGCGTGGACGACAGCCTTGGGCCGGCCGAGCCAGGAGCGGCCGAGCGGAAAGCCGACCTCGACATTTTCCAGCCGCACCAGCGCCTCGCCGGCGGCCGGGCCGGCCGGTGCGCGAGCCGGCGGGACAGGCGCTTGCGCACCGGCCCGCGGCAGCGCCGCGATCTCTCCGGCAAACCAGCAAGCGGCGCGGTGGCCGCCCGCTCCGGCCTCGACGAAGGGCGGGGTCTCGACGCAGCGCTCCTGCGCGTGCGCGCAACGCCAGCGGAACGCGCAGCCGCTGATGGCGCCCAGAAGCGTCGGCACCGTGCCGGGAATGGCGGCCAGCGGCTGCTTCGGCTCGGCGAGTTCGGGCAGCGAGCGCAGCAGCGCCTGCGTGTAGGGGTGCAGCGGCCCGGCCAGAAGGTCGGCGGTGCGCCCCTCCTCCACCACGCGCCCGGCATACATGACATAGACGCGGTCGCAGAGCTGCCGCACCACCGCCAGGTCGTGGGTGATGAACAGCACCGCAGTGCCGCGCGCCCGCGCCCGCTCGCGGATCAGCGCCAGCACCTGCGCCTGCACGGTCACGTCGAGCGCCGTCGTCGGCTCGTCGCAGATCAGCACGGACGGGTTGCAGGAGAAGGCCATGGCGATCAGCACGCGCTGGCGCATGCCGCCAGACAGCTCGAACGGGTAGTTGCGCATCACCCGCGCGGCGTCGGGAACCTGCATTTCGGCAAGCAGCGCCTGGGCGCGCCTTCGCGCCTCCTCGCGGCCGACCCCTTCGTGCCGGCGGATGACCTCGGTGATCTGCCGGCCGATGCGGATCGTCGGGTTGAGGGCCGACATCGGCTCCTGGAAGATCATCGAGGCTTCCTTGCCGCGCACGTCTTCGAGCGCGCGCTCGCCGATGGCCAGCATGTCGTGGCCGAGCAGGGTCAGCCTGCCGCCGGTGAAGCGCGCCACGCCCTTCGGCAGCAGCCGGATCACGGACATGGCGGTCACCGACTTGCCCGAGCCGGACTCGCCCACCAGCCCGACGATCTCTCCGGGGCGGACATCGAGCGTGACGCCGGAGAGCGCGCGCACGTCGCCGTGAAAGGTCGGGAAGACCAGGCTGAGGTCGTCGATCGAGACGACGCTGCGGTTTTCGGCCTGCATCAGCGTCCCCTCAATCGCGGGTCGAACATGTCGCGCAGGCCGTCGCCGAGCAGGTTGAAGCCCACCGCCGTCACCAGGATCGCGAGGCCGGGGAAGGTCGGATACCACCACTGGTCCAGCAGATAGTCGCGGCCGGTGGCGACCATGGCGCCCCATTCGGCGGTCGGCTGCTGGGCGCCGAGGCCGATGAAGCTCAGCGCGGAAGCCGTCAGGATGGCCAGGCCGATGTCCAGCGTCGCCTGCACGATGATGGGCGCCATGGCGTTGGGCATGATGTGGCGGCGCACGATCTGCACGCGGGGCGCGCCGAAGCTCATGGCCGCCTTCACATAGGGCCGCGAGCGCAGGCTGAGCGCCTGGCCGCGCGCCAGCCGCACGTAGAAGGGAATGCGCACCACGGCGATCGCCAGCATGGCGTTGATGAGGTTGGGGCCGAGCGCCGCCGCCAGCGCCATGGCCATGACGAAGGACGGGAACGAAAGCACCACGTCCATGATGCGCATGATCGCCGTGTTGACGCGGCCGCCCACCAGGCCCGAGAAGGCGCCGATGACGGTGCCGAAGCCCATGGATATGGCCACGATCGCCAGGCCGACGGTGACGGAGGTGCGCGCGCCCCACAGGACGCGCGAGAAGATGTCGCGCCCGACCTCGTCGGTGCCGAAGAAATGCGCGAGGCTCGGCGGCGCCAGGCGGTGGAGCAGGTCGAGCCGGTCCGGATCGTAGGGCGCGATCCAGGGCGCCGTGGCCATGACGAAGGCGACGATCACGATGATGGCCAGGCCCGCCAGGGTGAGCGGGCTGCGGCGGAGCTGGTACCAGAGATGGCTGCCGCCGAAATCGCCCTGCGGCGGCGCCTCTTCGGCCTCGACGCGCCCGAGGCTCATCAGTTGACCTCCCTGATCTGCGGATCGAGCCACATATAGACGAGGTCGACCGCCAGGTTGAGAAGGACATAGGCGGTCGAGGCCACGACGGTGAAGCCCATGATGGCCGGGAAATCCAGCGCGGTGATAGACTGGACGACGTAGTTGCCCATGCCCGGCCAGGCAAAGACCGTTTCGGTGAGCACGGCGCCGTAGAGCAGGTCGCCGAAGGCCAGGCCGATCATGGTCACCGACGGGATCAGCGCATTCCGCAGCGCGTGGCCGAACAGCACCGACCGCCGCGAAAGGCCGCTTGCCCGGGCGGTGCGCACATAGTCCTCCTGCAGCACCTCCAGCATGGCCGACCTTATCTGCCTTGTGACGATGCCGAGATGGACGAAGCCCAGCGTCAACGCCGGAAGGAGCAGATGCTGCAGAGCGCTGCGCAGGGCCGTCCAGTCGAGGGCGAGCAGCGCATCGACCGTGTAGAGCCCGGTGATCGTGGGCGGCGGGGCGATCCCGCTGGCGAGGCGCCCCGAGCCGGGCAGGATGCCGAGGCGGCCGTAGAAGATATAGATGAGCAGCAGGCCGAGCCAGAAGGCGGGCGTGGAGATGCCGGTGACCGAGATGGTGCGCGAGATCTGGTCGATCCACCTGTCCTTGGCGACGGCCGAGACGACGCCCAGCGGAATGCCGGCGGCGACGGCGAAGAGGAGGGCCGCGAGCGCCAGCTCGATGGTCGCCGGGAAGAAGCGCTTGATGTCGTCGATGACCGGCCGCTGGGTGCGGATCGAGATGCCGAAATCGCCCTGGGCGATCTGGCCGATATAGGTGAGATATTGCCTCCACAGCGGCTGGTCGAGGCCGAGCTGGCGGCGCATGTTCTCCACGATCTCGTTCGTGGCCCGGTCGCCCGCCATCATGCGCGCGGGGTCGCCGGGGATCATGTGCGAGATGACGAAGGTGACGACCGTCACCCCGAACACCACGAAAACGAGGAAGATCAGGCGCCGCCTGACGATGCTGACGAAGGACACCTGTCGCTTACCTTGCAACTGCCGCCGCCCGCCGCTGCCGCGGCGAAGCGGGGCTCATGGACGGCGGGACCCCCTCCGTCGCGCCGGGTCACGGCGCTTTCGACATGTCGGCGAAGTTGAAGATCTGCACCAGCATGGGGTTGTAGACGTAGCCCTTCACGTCGTCGCGCATGGCGAACTGGTAGTTGCGCTGGAACAGGAGGATATAGGGCGCCTCCTCCACGACGATCTTCTGCGCTTCCTGGTAGAGCGTCTCGCGCTGTTTCTGGTCGGTTTCGCTCGCCGCCTTGCGGATCAGTTCGTCGACCTTGGGGTTGGAGTAGAACGCCCTGTCGCCCGGCAGGCCCTTCAGGTTGGAGTCGAACCAGAAATTCATGAACATGTAGGGATCGCCGTAGTCGGGCGACCAGTTGCCGGCGGCGATGTCGAAGTCGCCCGTGTTGAGCTTGTCGCGCATCGTCGGATAGGCGAAGTCCTGCAGCTTCACCTTGACGCCGATATCGGCGAGGTTCTGCTGCAGCACCAGGCCGATCTGCTCCCAGGCCGGGTCGGTCTTGGCATAGAGATAGTTCAGCGACAGGTCCGAGACGCCGGCTTCCTTGAGCAGGTCCTTGGCCTTTGCCGGGTCGTAGGAATACTGCATGGCATTGTCGTCATGCCCCCACAGGCCCTTCGGGATGGGTCCGCGCATCTGTTCGGCCTGGCCGAGCATGATGCCGTCGATGATGCCCTTGTAGTCGATGGCGTAGGACAGCGCCTGCCGCACCTTGACGTTGTCGAGCGGCGGCTTCTCGTTGTTCAGATAGAGATAGGTGACATAGAGGCTGGGCTCGTCGACGACCTTGATGCCCTCCTTGCCCTTCAGCGCGTTGAGCTGGTCGATCGGAATGTCCTCGGCGATGTTGACGTCGCCGCGCTCGAGCTGCAGCCGGCGGGCCGAAGCCTCCTTGATGATCTTGATGTCGATTTCCTTGAGCGCCAGCTTGCTGCCGGTCCAGTGCGGATTGGGCTCCATGACAAGGCGCTGGCCCTTTTCCCAGCTCTTCACCTGGTAGGGGCCCGAGCCCATCGTGTGGTCGGCGAGATAGCCCTGCGCCAGGTCGTCGCCGGAGGCCTTGTCCATGACGGCCGGGTTCACGATGCTGCCGCCGCTGGTGGCCAGCGTCGACAGGAAGGGCGCGAACGGCTCCTTCAGCGTGAACTTCACGGTCTTCGGATCGACGACGTCCACCGCCTCGATCGCCTCGAACGAGCCGAACGGCCCCTTGGCGATCTTGATCATGCGGTCGAAGCTGAACTTCACGGCTTCGGCATCGACCGGCTTGCCGTCGGCGAAGGTGTGGCCGTCGCCGAGCGTGAAGGTCCAGGTCTTCATGTCGGGGCTGTTGGTCCAGGAGGTCGCGACTTCCGGGGCGATGTCGGTCGAGCCGCCGTCGAAGCGCACCAGCCGCTCATAGGCCGGATAGCTGGCGGTCCAACTGTTGTTGGTGACGGTGACGGCCGGGTCGATATTGTCCGGATCGCCGGATTTGCCGATCACCAGCACCGCGTCGTCGGCCGCGGCGGCCGGCAACGGAACCGCCATCGCGAAGACGGCCGACATAAGCAGGCCGCCCAATACGGCCGCCCGGTTCCAACGTGTTTCCATTGTCCGTTCCCCGATTTCCGCTTGTGGTTGGCCGCGCGCCCGGCGGCGGCCCCATAGTTTCCCGGGAAGGCAACGCGTGTCAATCCTGCCGGCCCATCGGAAGCGCGCTCGACAAGCGGCTTGCCCCGCGCCGGGGAATCTGATTGATTGCACCCATCCACAGGGGTGCTCCGTATTGCCGGGGCTGAGACCAAGGCGCCAAGCCTTCAAACCCTAGAAGCTGATCTGGGTAATACCAGCGGAGCGAGGCGGGCGATGTTTTCAGGCGCACAGGTTTCCCTTTATCCCATGACCGACGATTTCGTCGGCGTCATCACCGGCGCGCTCGCCGCGCTCGATCCCTATCGCGAGCGGCTGCGCATCGAGACCGACGATATCTCCACGCTGATCGTGGGGCCGCCGGAAGTGCTGTTTCCCGCCTTGCGCGACCTCTTTTCGGCGGCGGCGGCTACCGGCCGGCACTGCGTGCTGTCGGCCGCCATCTCGCGCGGATGCCCCGGCGAGCCGGACGACGAGATCTGCGCCACGCCGCTGCTGGGCGGCCCGCGCGAGCCGCTGGAAACGCGCAAGGACGCGGCCCTGGCCGAGGTGGCGCGCGCGCCCGACAAGGCCACGCCGACCGCCGCGCAGTTCTCGCTCTACGTGATGGGCACCGGCGACCATATGGACGAGATCTATGGCTGCATCGATTTTCTGAAGCGCTCGGGCGTGTTCGGCCGCTCCAAGAATTTCTGCACGAGGCTCGACGGCGACGCCGGCGCCGTCTTCGCCGCGATCGAAGCCGCATTCTGCCGGTTCGGCCCGCCCGAAGGCCATGTCACCATCGACCTGACGGCATCCGCCAACAGCCCGACGCCGCGCTGAAGCGCATTTGCGTCACAGGTTCGACATGTCCAGACCCGTCGTCTTCGCGCGTTCGCTCGCGGCCCTTTCGGCCAGGGCCGGCCCGGCCCTTCTTTCGGTCGGCGCGCTGCTGGTCGCCTGGGAGCTTTACGCCCGCCTGTCGGGCGTCTCGCCCACCACCTTGCCGGCGCCTTCGCGCGTGCTCGTCCAGGCTGTGCAGAACCGGCAGGCGCTGCTGGACAACACCCTGCCCACCCTGCGCGCCACGCTTTTCGGCTTCGCCTGCTCGCTGACGGCGGCCTTCGTCTTCTCGGTGCTGGTGGATTTCTTCCGGCCGCTGCGGCGGGCGCTGTTTCCGGTCTTCATCATCAGCCAGACCCTGCCGCTGGTGGCGATCGCGCCGCTCGTCGTGCTGTGGTTCGGCTTCGGCCTGGCGCCGAAGATCGTGCTGGTGGCGCTCGTCACCTTCTTCCCGATGATGGTGGCGCTGGCGCGCGGCTACGAGGCCACCGATCCCGACATCGAGGCGCTGCTGGCCTCCATGGGGGCCTCGCGGCTCAGCATGTTCATGCTCGGCCGCCTGCCCTCGGCGCTGCCCTTTTTCTTCGCCGGCCTGCGCATCTCCATCACCTATGCCGTGGTGGGGGCGATCTTCGCCGAATATGCCGGCGCCGCGAAGGGGCTCGGCATCTACATCCTCAACGCCAAGAACAATTTCCGCCCCGACCTGGTGCTCGCCGCCGTGCTGGTCAGCGCCACGCTCACGCTTGTCCTGTTCGGCGCGGTGGTGCTGATCGAACGCCTGGCCCTGCCCTGGGAGCGGCTCGGCGAAAGGCGCCGGCCATGAGCGCGCCGCGGCTGGAATTGCGCGGCCTGCGCAAGCGCTTCGACGGCCTGGATGTGCTGGCCGACATCTCGCTTTTCGTGCGCCCGGGCGAGTTTGTCTCGATCCTCGGGCCCTCCGGCGCCGGCAAGTCCACGATCTTCAAGCTGCTGACCGGCGGCCTGCGCGCCGACGGCGGCGACATCCTGTTCGACGGGGCCGCGCTCGCCCCCGGCCGGCGGCCCTTCGCCTTCATGCCGCAGCGCGATGCGCTGATGCCCTGGCGGCGCATCGTCGACAACACCACGCTGGGCCTCGAAGTGCAGGGCGTGCCGCGCAAGGCCGCGCGCCAGCGCGTGGCGCCGCTGTTCGCCGAATTCGGGCTCGACGGGTTCGAGCGCCACTATCCGGCGCAGCTTTCCGGCGGCATGCGCCAGCGAGCCGCGCTGCTGCGCACCGTGGTGCAGCAGCGCGACATGCTGCTGCTGGACGAACCCTTCGGCGCGCTGGACGCGCTGACCCGCGCGGCCATGCAGCGCTGGCTGCTGGGGATATGGGAGCGGCACCGCTGGACGGCGCTGCTGATCACCCATGACGTGCGCGAGGCGGTGTTCCTCTCCGACCGCATCTATGTGCTGAGCGCCCGCCCGGCGCGCGTGCTGGCCGAGATCGCGGTGCCGCTCGGCCATCCCCGCCCCGATTTCGGCACGCCCGAGGCGGCGGCCGTCGAATCCCGCCTGCTCCAGGCCCTCCTCAACCCGCAATCCCAAGACAGGACATGACCATGCTTACCCGCCGCCAGCTTCTGCTTGCCGCCGCCATCGGCGCCGCCTTCTCCGCCCGCGCCGCTTCGGCCGCGGCGCGCCCGGTGAGCATCGCGCTCGACTGGACGCCCAACACCAACCATGTCGGCCTCTTCGTCGCCCAGGCCAAGGGCTTCTACGCCGAGGCCGGCCTTGCCGTGCAGATCCTGCCCTACACCGACAGCTCGGCCTCGACGCTGGTGGCCAACCGGGTCGCCGATTTCGGCATCACCGGCTCCATCGCGCTGTTCACCCAGCGCACGGCCGGCGCCGATCTGGTGGCCACCTATGCCGTGACCCAGACCGAGACCGGGCGGCTGGTGGTCAACGCCGACCGCGCCGACATCACCCGCCCGCGCGACCTCGACGGCCTGACCTATGGCGGCTTCGGCAGCGCCTGGGAAAACGCGCTGATCGGCACGATCATCCGCCATGACGGCGGCAAGGGCGAGTTCAAGACTGTGACGCTCGGCACCTCCGCCTACCAGGCGCTGGCCGATGGCACGGTGGACTTCACGCTGGAGGTCTACACCTGGGAGGGCGTCGCTGCCAAACTGCAAGGCCGGGAGCAGCGCGCCTTCCGCTATGCCGACTACGGCGTGCCGGACGAGCACACCAGCCTCATCGCCTCCAGCGGCGCCTATCTGGAGGGCAATGGCGGCATCGCCTCCGACTTCACGGCCGCCACCCGGCGCGGCTACGCCTATGCGGTCGCCCACCCGGAAGAGGCGGCCGACCTGCTCGTCGCCGCAAACAGCGACGCCCTGACCGACCGCGCGCTGGTGCGCGCGTCGATGCGGGAACTGGTCGACGGGCATTACCTGCAAACCGCCGCCGGCGTCGTCGGCACGATCGACCCTGCCAAGATGCAGGCGATCGGCGATTTCCTGTTCGAGGCGGGCATCCTGCGCGATGCCGGCGGCAACCCGGTCGGGCAGCGGCCGGATTTCTCGCGCTATTACACCAATACCTATATGGGCGGCTGACAGCGGCCGCCTCAGGCGCGCAGCAGGGCCTCCGCCAGCGGCTGGTTGACGCACAGATGCGTGGCCAGCCCGCCGCGGATCGCCGCAAGCGTGGCCTGCGCGCGGTCGGCGCCGCGCACGATCAGCAGGCGCTTGCGGGCGCGGCGCAGCATCTCGATCTCGACCGCGATCAGCCGGTCGTCGGGGGGCATGCGGCAGGCCTTGCCTTCGGCCGTTATGTAGCGGCAGCACATGATGCCGCGCGCGCCGGTGGCCGCGGCCGCGGCCAGGTCGTCTGCCGTGGCCATGCCGGCGGCGACGAGATGGGTGTCGGCCGAAAGGTTGCCGATGGAGGTGACGACCATGTCGAGCTGCGAGAGGCGCTCGAGCTGGGCGCGGATGGTCGGCTCGGACAGGAAGGTCGCGGCCAGCTCGGGATTGGCGACCAGCGCCGGGGCATGCAGCGTGTAGCAGCGCGCCGACAGGCTGTTGGCGATGAGGATGGCGCAGCTTTCGGAGGCCGGCAGATGGCTCGACACCATCGACCCGACCATCTGGCACACCTCCACGCCGTCGACGGCCAGGCGCGGCAACTGCATCGCCATCTCGTGGACGGTGCGGCTCCACTCGACGCCGATCCGGTCGCCCGGCTCGATGATGTCGCAGAAGGCGGTCGCGGCGACGCGCGCCAGTTGGGCGAGTTCGAGCGCCGGGTCGGCGGGCCCGCCCTCGCCGGTGCGCGACACGTAGACATCGGCAAGGTCGAAGCGCTCGCGCAATTCGCGCGCCATGCCCGAGGTGGCGAGCGAGCGCCCGTCCACGCGGATGTTGACGATGCCGCGCTCTCGCGCCTCGCGCAGCATGTTGACGATGGTGGCGCGCGAAACCTTCATGCGCCGGGCGATGTCGCTCTGGGTCAGCCCCTCGCCGTAGTAGAGCAACGCCACATTGGCCAGGAAGGCATCCTTGTCGGCTTGCGTCTTGGCCAGCCCGGAGTGCAGGTTCATGTTCAGGCGTTCACCTTCTTGCCGCCGGACTGCCCGTAGTTCTTGCGGAACCAGTTGTAGCAGCGGTCGATCTCTTCCTGCGACAGCTCTTCCACAGGTCCGCGCAGCATTGCAAGATGCGTGGTGAAGGCGGCTTCCTCCAGATACATGGCGATGTTCGTCGCCTCGGTCGCGGATTTGCCCATGGTGAAGACGCCGTGGGCCTTGACCAGGACCGCCCAGCCGCCTTGTGCCGCCTCGATTATGGCCTGCCCGGTGTCGACCTCGCCCGGCGTGGCATAGCGAGAGCAGGGCACGTCGCGGCCGAGCATGTGGGTGATCGGCGTCAGCACGGCGGGAATGCGCTCGCCGCGCGCCGCGAAGCTGGTGGCATAGGGCGAATGCGTGTGGGCGATGCCGAGCACGTCTTCGCGGTGCCGGTAGATGTAGAGATGGATGCCGGTGTCGACCGAGGGCTTCATCTCGCCCTCGACGATGTTGCCGTCGAGATCGACGACGACCATCGTCTCCGGCGTCAGCTTCGAGAACTTCACGCCCGAAGGCTTGATGACCACCAGCCCGGTCTCGGGATCGCGCCCCGAGACGTTGCCGCCGGAGCCGACGACGAGGCCGGCCCTGGGCAGTTCCAGATTCTGGTCGCAGACTTCCTGCTTGAGCCGTTCCAGCATCACCGCGCCCCCCTGGCCTTGTCGGCGGGAACGCCGTGCGGATAGACGACGATCTTGAGCGACTTTTCCGCCTCGACCAGAAGCCGGAAGGCTTCCGCTGCATCCTCGATGCCGAAGCGGTGCGAGATGGCCTGGTCGGCCTTGATGCGGCCGGCTTCCAGCAGGCGGATGTAGCTGTAGGTGTCGGTGTGGTCGGAACTGTAGCGGGAAGTCACCGTGATCTGGTCGAAATAGGCCTTGTTGCCGTCCTGCACCCAGTCGGCACCGGGCGGCAGCGGCGCGCCGAGATGCAGGCAGCCGCCGACTTCCACGAGGTCCATGGCCTGCTTCCAGGCCGAGGGGAAGGGCGCGATCACGACCACGGTATCGGCAAGGCGGCCGTTGTTGAGGGCGCGCATGGCCTCCACCGCGTCCTGCTTCTTCGGGTTGATGGTATGGGTGGCGCCGAACTCGCGAGCCTTCTCCAGCCGCCAGTCGGAGAAGTCGAGGGCCACGACCTTGCCCGCGCCGAACAGCGGCGCCAGATGGACGAAGCCCTGGCCCATGAAGCCGGCCCCCACCACCGCGACGGTGTCGCCGGGCTGGATGTTGCAGACCTTGAGGCCGGAAAGCACGCAGGACCACGGCTCGATGGTGACGGCGGCTTCCGTCGAGATCGAATCGGGCAGGACATGGGCGTCCATGGCCAGATGCTGGGCGGTGACCCGGTAATATTCGCACACGCCGCCGGGATCGAGCTTCATCTTCGAATAGAACGGGTCGCGCGTGAAGTGGCCGCGCCGCGACCAGTGCGAATTGACGCGCCCGACATGGTGATTGATGAAGAGGCGGTCGCCGCGCTTGAAGTCGGTGACGCCGGCGCCCACCTCGACCACCTCGCCGATCGGCTCGTGGCCGAGCACCTTCGGCTCGGCCTTCTTGTACCAGGCCATGGTCTCGCCGCCGCACAGGCCGCAGGCCAGCGTCTTGAGCAGCAGCTCGCCGGGGCCGATCTCCGGCACCGGCCGGTCCTCAAGGCGGATGTCGTCGAGCGCGTGGTAGACGGCCGCCCTCATGGTGTTTCTCATCAGTCCTTCTCCGAAAGGGATTTCAACTGCTCGTGCAGCGCACGCATGCCGCGCGACAGCATTTCGTAGCGGCGCCAGACCAGGTCGTAGCGGCGGCGGCGGTCCAGGTCCGGCTCGTAGAGCCGCGTGGTCTCCTCGCGCCGCGCCAGCTCGACCGGACCGCCGAGGCCGGTAGCCGCGGCGCCGAAGCATGCCGCGCCCCAGAGCCCCTGGTCGAAGGCGGAATTGGTGACGACCGGACGGCCGACCACGTCGGCGATGATCTGGCACCAGACGTCGCTGCGCGAACCGCCGCCGGTGAGCTGGATAGGCGCATCGGCAAGCCCGCCCTCTGCCTCGCAGCAATGGCGCAGGCTCAGCGCGGTGCCTTCCATCACGGCGCGGGCCAGGTCGGCCTTGGTGGTGGCGGAGGACATGCCGTGGAAGGCTGCCCGCAGATCCGCCGAGACGAAAGGCGCGCGCTCGCCGTTGAGGTAGGGCATGAAGGTCGCGCCGTTCGCCCCCGGCGGCACGGCGCCGGCCAGCGCGCTCAGCTCGGCGACCGCTTCCTTGTCGCCCGTCGTGGACAGGAGCGAGGCGAACCAGTCGAAGGCGGCCGCACCGGTGGTGGGGGCGAAGACGCGGATGATGGCCTCGGAGGTCGGGTGGAGCACGCTGGCGCCGACCGGCATGTCCTGCGGGGCGACGCGGTCGGTGAGGATGTTCACCACCGCCGTCGTGCCCATGATCATCATCGCCTGGCCGGGCCGGTCGAGGCCCATGCCGACGATCATCGCGGCAAGGTCGAGGGTCGCCACCGAGACCGGCAGGCCCTGCGGCAGACCGGTCGCCCGCGCCGCCTCGGCGGTGATTTCGCCGAGCACCTCGCCGGCGCGGCGCGGCGGCACCAGCCGGTGCGCGAGGTCGTCGCAGCCGAGCGCCCGGACGGCCGCGCCATAGGCTCTGGTCGAAAAGTCGGTGAACGGGATGGTGCCGTTGGAGCGGTCCGTCGCCAGCGACCCGGTGAGGCAGAGGCCGATCCAGTCGGCGCAGGTGACGACATGGGCGGTGCGCGCCGCCGCCTCGGGCGCGGCATCGCGCAGCCATCGCCACAGCACCGCCGAGGTGCCGGCCCACAGCGAGGTGTGGCAGCCATGGCCGACCGACGCGGCCGCGCCGCTGGCCACCAGCGCTTCCAGGTCGGCGCTGGCGCGCGTGTCGTTCCACAGCATGGCCGCATGCGCCGGCCTGCCGTCCTTGTCGACCGCCCAGAAGCCGTCGCCCTGGCCGCACAGGCCGAGCGAGCGGAAGCGCCGACCGGCGCAGCGGCCCGTCAGTTCCTTCAGGCAGTCCGCGACGGCGCGCCACACTGCGCCCATGTCCTGTTCGCTGTAACCCGGGGCCGGCCGCGACACCTCGGTGGCGCGCTCCGCGACCGAGACGATCCGGCCGTTCGATTCATAGGCGGCAGCCTTGATGGCCGTCGTGCCCACGTCGACGCCAAGCCAGAGATCAGTCACACACACCTCCTGCGTTGCAAAACACAATTGACTTCATTTTTGACAAATGTAAAGAATTCTATGCCTAAAACGGCTCAAAGAACGATAATCGTCAACCTCGCCCTCGGGCGGGTTGCCGAACGATAATCATTCGTGCGGGGCGCCTGCTGGTTCAGGCCGATCGTGGATGCAACGGGCAACAGGGAGGCCTGACATGACATTTAAAAGCAAACTGGCGGTGGCGCTTGCATGCGCCGGATCCATCCTGGCGTTCTCGGCCCATGCCGAGGAGAAGCTGTCGCTGGAAGGCAAGAAGATCGGCGTGGCCGTCGTCGGCACGCAGCATTTCTGGGACCGCGAGGCCTTCAACGGCGCGACCAAGACGGTCGAGGAACTCGGCGGCACCGTGGTGCCGGTCGACGGCGGCCGCGACAATCAGGTCCATGCCGACAACCACGACATCCTCCTCAACAGCAATGTCGACGCGGTCATCTCGATCCTCGGCGACGATGCGGTCGAGCCGAAGTTCAAGGCGCTGCGCGACAAGGGCATCCCCGTCTTCACGGTCAACCATCCCTCGGTCAACTCCGTCAACAACTCCACCTCCGACAACTATTACATGGGCTCGACCATCGGCCGGCTGATGGCCGACGCGGTCGGCGGCAAGGGCAAGGTCGCGGTCTTCAACGCCTTCGAGGGCGCGCTGCGCATCTGCGGCATCCGCGCCGGCCTGTGGAAATTCGTGATGCAGGACTATCCGGGCATCGAGATCGTCCAGCCGGAGCTGGCCGAGGAATTCGCCAACGCGCCGGAAGACGCGCGCCGCAAGACGCTCGACCTGCTCAGCCAGCACCCCAAGGGCACGCTGGACGCCATCCATGTCGCCTGCTGGGACCAGCCCGCCATCGGCGTGGTGCAGGCGCTGGAGGAAGCCGGCCGCACCGAAATCAAGGTGACGGCGCTCGACGCCGGCCCCGACACGCTGGAAATCATGGCCGAGGAGGGCTCGCCCTTCGTCGCCAACGTCGCCCAGCAGCCGTTCAAGATCGGCAAGACCTCCGCCACCAACGTCGCCCGCTACTTCGCCGGCGAGACCCTGCTGCCGCAGACCTATGTCGACGTCGTTCCGGTCTCGGGCCGGGAAGAGGCCAAGAAGACCTACAAGGACCTTGGCTACGGCTCGCTCGACTAGGCGGCATTCATCGACCTGGGCGCCCGTGACGCCGGCCGGCATCACGGGCGCGCCGGTTCGAATGAGGTAGGACAGGCGCACCATGGCCGAGAACGCATTCAGCCTGCGCGACATCGTCAAGACCTTCCCGGGCGTGCGCGCCCTCGACGGCGCCAGCCTCGACGTGCGGGCCGGCGAGGTGCACGGCCTGGTGGGCGAGAACGGCGCCGGCAAATCCACCGTCATCAAGGTCCTGGCCGGCATCTACCAGCCCGATTCCGGCACGGTCTCGATCGGCGGGCGTGCGCTCGATGCCGTCACGCCGAAGGCGGTGCATGCGGCGGGCGTGCGCTTCATCCACCAGGAACTGCACCTGGTGCCGCATTTCACGGTGGCGGAATCGGTCTTCATGGGCCAGGAGGCCGGCGGCCTGCCGGGGCTGGACCGCAAGGGCATGCGGCGGCGTGCCGAAACGTTCCTGCGCGAGCGGCTGAAGGCCGAGATTCCCGGCAGCCGGCTGATCCGCGACCTCGGCACGGCCGAGCGCAAGCTGGTGCAGATCGCCCGCGCGCTCATCGACGGGCAGGCGCGCGTGGTGGTGTTCGACGAGCCGACCGCGCCGCTGGCCAGCGAGGACACCGACACGGTGCTGCGCGCCATCGAGGCCCTGAAGACGCAGGGCATCGCCATCCTCTACGTGTCCCACTACCTCAACGAGATCACCGACATCTGCGACCGCGCCACCGTGTTCCGGCTGGGCCGCGACGTCGCCGTCTTCGACGAGATCCATGAAGGCAGCGGGCCGGAACTGGTCGCCGCCATGGTGGGGCGCGAGCTTTCCGACCTCTATCCCCCCAGGGAGGGGCGCGGCGCGGCCGGTCCCGGGCTCGACATTTCCGCCCTGTCCGACGGGCGCGGCTTTTCGCCGGTTTCCTTCAAGGTGGGGCGGGGCGAGATCGTCGGCCTCGCCGGCCTGCTCGGCTCGGGTCGCGAGGAGCTGATCGACACGCTCTACGGCCTGCGGCGCGCGCGCCAGGGCGAAGTGCGGCTCGAAGGCCAGCCCGTGCGCATCCGCTCCGCCGCCGACGCGGTCAGGGCGGGCATCGTGCTGGTCCCGCGCGACCGCCGCAACGACGGCCTGGTGCTACCGATGACGGTGGCCGAGAACGTCACGCTCGCCACGCTCGGCGACACGGCGGTGGCGGGCCTCGTGCATGGCGGCCGGCAGCGCCGAAGCGCCGAGGCCCAGATCGGCAATCTCGACATCCGCCCGCCCAATGCCGGCGCGGTGACGCGCTATCTCAGCGGCGGCAACCAGCAGAAGGTGGTGCTCGGCCGCTGGCTGGCGAAGAAGGCGCGCGCCTATCTGTTCGACGAACCGACCGTGGGCGTGGACGTGGGCGCCAAATCCGAGATCTACGCGCTGATCGACGGCCTCGCCCGCGAGGGCGCGCCGGTGCTGGTCTCGTCGGGCGACCCGGCGGAGCTGATCGGCCTGTGCGACCGCATCCTGGTGATGATGCGCGGCCGCATCCTCGCCGAGATCGCCACGGACGGGCTCAGCGTCGATCGCCTCGTGGCCATCACCACCGGCGCGGTGAAGATCGGGGAGGACGGCCATGCGGGTTGAGCCTGTGCGCCGCAATGTCGCTTCGGACGTCATCGGGCTGCTGCCGGTGATCGTGTTCGTCGGCGTGCTGGCCTATATCAGCCTCTACGCGCCGAACTTCCTCACCCGCACCAATCTGGAGCTGGTGCTCGCGCAATCCCTGCCCACGGTGCTGCTGTGCATCGGCCTGTCAGCTGTGGTCATGGCCGGCGGCGACGACGTCGTGTCCGGCGGCATCGACCTGTCGATCCCGGCGACGGCGGTGCTGGCCGGCGGCATCATCGCGCAGATGCTGGGCATGGGCTATCCGCTCCTTCTGTGCGCGGGCGCCGCGCTCGCGGCGGCGCTGGCGGTGGGCGCGATCAACGCGCTGCTGGTCACGCGCGTGCGCATGACCCCGCTTCTGGCCACGCTGACGATGATGGTCGCCGTCATCGGCATCAACAACGTCGTCACGCAAAGCCGGCGCATCAACGTGCGCGATCCGTGGATCATGGACCTCGCCTCCGGCCGCATCCTCGGCGTGCCGACCGGCATCGTCATCGTGCTGGCGGTCGCGCTCGTCTGCTTCCACCTGCTGCATCGCACGAAATGGGGGCTGAACCTGCAGGCGGTCGGCGGCAGCCGCGACGCCGCCGAGGTTTCGGGGCTGAAGGCCGACCGGCTCGTGGCGCAGTCCTTCCTGCTGGCGTCGGTCATGGGCTTCGTGTGCGCCTTCTTCGTGCTGGCGCGCGGCTCCGGCTCCTCGCCGGGGGTGGAGGACAACCTGCTGCTGGAAATGGTGCTGGCCACCTTCCTCGGCGCCGCCTTCTCGCCGCGGCGCGTGGTGACCATGTGGGGCGCGGTCATCGGCGCGCTGTTCGTCACCGCCATCTCGGTCGGCTTCAAGACGATGGGGGTCAACGTCTTCTGGACCGGCCTCATCAAGGGCACGCTCATCGTCGTGGTCGTCACCATGTCCACCGTGCATCAGAGGGTGCGCCGATGAGCATCTCGTCCGCCGCTCCCGGCCTGCCGCTGCGCGCCCTTGTGCTGCGCTTCGGCTTCCTCGTCGTCTTCGCGCTGTTCTTCGCCTTCTTCGCGACCTGGAACCCGGTCTTCGTCCAGGGCCAGAACCTGCTGAACATCGTGCAGAACTCCTCGGTGCTGCTGATCCTGGCGCTCGGCATGACGCTGATCGTCGCCACCGGCGGCATCGACCTTTCCATCGGCATCGCGCTCGACTTCGGCGCGGCGTTCGCGGTGGTGGCGATGAAGGACTTCGGCGCCGGCTGGTTCATGGCCTGCCTGGCCGGCCTCGCCGGCGGCGGCCTGGTGGGGCTGTTCAACGCCGCACTGGTGGTGGGCCTGCGCGTCAGCCCGTTCATGGCCACGCTGTGCACCTTCTTCATCGGCTCGTCGGTGCAGCGCATCTTCACCAATGGCGGCGGGCCGATCTCCTTCCGCCAGATGCCGGAGGGTTTTCGCGCGCTGGCGATGGGCAAGGATCTCGGCATCCCCACCATGGTGCTGATCGCGCTCGCGCTGCTGGCGATCTACTACGTGCTTCTGGAGCGCTCCACGCTGGGCCGCCGCATCCATGCCATCGGCATGCAGCGCTCCGCCGCGGTCGTGGCCGGCATCCGGGTCAACGCCATCTTGGTCTTCTGCTTCGTCGCGGCCGCGGTCACCTGCGCCGCGGCCGGCCTGATCTCGGCCGCCAGCATCCGCATGTTCACCCCGCTTTCGGGCTTTTCCTACCTGATGGACGCCATCGCCGCCGTCTTCATCGGCGCGGCGCTGCATCCGCGCGGCCGGCCCAATATTCCCGGCACCCTGGTGGGCGTGCTCTTCCTCGGCATGGTCCAGAACGGGCTGAACCTGATGGGGCTGGACTTCAACACCAAGGACGCGCTTTCGGGCATCATCCTCGTGCTGGCGCTCACCCTGGCGGTCCTGCAGCGCCGCCTGCAGGGCTGAACGCGAACCGTCTACGCCTCGCCGTTGTCGATGCCTGCCGGCGGGCGGTCCACTGAAAGCGCCGGCAGCGGGCCGGTCCAGCGCTCGATGCGCACGAGCGTGGTGTGCGCGATGTTGCCCTGCGCCATGCCCGAGGTGCCCTTGTCCAGCGTCAGCGCGTTCGGGTTGCCGTGCACCTCGAGCCAGGCGCCGTCGACGAGCTGCGGGTCGTACCAGGCGCCCGTGGGCAGCACCACGCAATCCGGCCGCAGCCCGGCATCGAGCCGCACGCCGGCGAGGCAGGCGCCGCGCGCGTTCCACAGCCGCGCCACGCAGCCCTCCTCCAGCCCGAAGCGCCGGGCCGTGTCCGGGTGCAGATAGGCGGCCTCGCACTGCGCCACCTTGTCGGCGCGCGCTTCGGATCCCCGGTCGTTCTGGGCGTGCAGGCGCGTGTCGGGCTGGTTGGAGACGAGGTGCAATTCGTCGGGCGCGGCATCGAGCAGGCTTTCGGCCGGGGCAAGCCATGCCGGGTGGTGCGGGCAGTCGGGCATGGCGAAGGCCGCGATGCGCGCGCTGGCGAGCGTGATCTTCCCCGATTCCGTGGCCAGCGGGCTGGCCAGCGGGTCGCCGACGAAATCCGCCAGCGCGTTCTTCGGCTCGGCCGCCAGCGGCACGTCGAAGCGGCCTTCGCGGCGGAAGGTCTCGAAATCGGGCAGCGCGAAGCCTTCCCGCTGCGCCACCCCTTGCGAGCGCGCCCACAGATATCGCAGCCAGCCTTCCGCGTCGCGCCCTTCCGTGAAGGCGTCGCGGAAGCCGAGCCGTTGCGCCAGGCCGCGGAAGATGTCGAAATCGTCGCGCGCCTCGCCCATCGGCGCGCGGATCCTCGACATCCACAACAGCACCGGATCGCGGCGGTTGACCATGATGTCCTCGCGCTCGAAGGGCGTGGTCGCCGGCAGCACGATGTCGGCGCGCCGTGCGGTCGCCGTCCAGCTGTGCTCGTTGACGATCACCGTCTCGGGGCGCTTCCAGGCCTCGTCCAGCCGCCTCAGGTCCTGATGGTGGTGGAACGGATTGCCGCCCACCCACCACACCAGCCTGATGTCGGGATAGGTGCGGTTCTGGAGATCGTAGGTATAGGCCCGGCCGGGATGCAGCAGCATGTCGGCGATGCGCGCCACGGGAATGTAGTCTTCCACCTCGTTGCGCCCCTGCGGCAGCGAGGGCCAGTCGACCAGCGGCGCGTCGCGGCCGACCGGCGTGGTGCTGCCGTAGCCGAAGGCGAAGCCGCCGCCCGGCCTGCCGATCTGGCCGATGACGCAGGCCAGCGCCAGCCCGGCCCACAGCGGCTGCTCGCCATGGTCGGCGCGCTGCATGCCCCAGGCCAGCGACACCATGGAGCGCTTTTCGGTCAGCGCCCGCGCAAGTTCCCTGATCGTTGCGGCGTCGATGTCGCAGATCGCCGCCGCCCATTCTGCCGATTTGGGCTGGCCGTCGGCCTGGCCCATCAGATAGGCGCGCAGAGTCTCCCAGCCCGCGGTGCAGCGGGCAAGGAAATCGCGGTCCTCGCGGCCCGCCGCCACGATCTCATGCGCCAGCGCCAGCATCAGCGCCACGTCGGTGCCGGGGCGCACGGGCAGCCATTCGGCGCCCTTCAGGTCGCCGCGGCGCGGCGACACGTTGACCAGGCGCATGCGCCCGGCGGCAAGCTCGTCGAGCCAGGCGCCGACCTCGTGCCGCGAGGTCCCGGACGAGGCCACCTGCGCGGTGCGCGGCGAGATGCCGCCGAAGGCGAGCACCAGTTCGCAATGCTCGCGCACCTGCGAGAAGCTCGTCACCGCGTCCTGGAACTGCCGGTTGGTCAGGCCGAGCAGGTGCGGGAACATCACTTCGGCCGCGGCATGCGAATAGGTGTCGCGCGCGGCGACATAGCCGCCGGCGAGGTTGAGGAAGCGGCGAAGCTGGCTCTGGGCATGGTGGAAGCGGCCGGCGCTCGCCCAGCCATAGGAGCCGGCGAAGATCGCGCCGTTGCCGAATGCGCTGCGCACGCGGTCGAGTTCCGAGGCGGCAAGGTCGAGCACCTCGTCCCAGCCCATCTCGACATAGGCGTCGCCCGAGCGTCCGACGCCGCGGTCGCCCGCCAGCCAGCCCTTGCGCACGGCCGGGCGCAGGATGCGGCTGTGCCGGTCGGTGGCCGCCGACAGCCAGCCGCGCCCGATGCGCGAGGGTTGCGGGTCGCCCTCCAGCGGCGCCAGCACCGCGCCGCCGTCCACCACGCGGTATGCGCCCCAATGTGCCGCCGTATAGGTCATCGCAGCCTCTCAGAGCCGGGGATCGAGGATCACCTTGATCTGCACCTCGCCGTCGGCCGGCTTGCGGTCGAGCGCCTCGGCGAAATCCTCCAGCGGATAGACATGGGTGACGCAGGCGTCGCCGTCGATCAGTCCGCGCGCCATCAGGTCGAGCGCGACCGCGTAGGTGAAGGGCGCGAGATGCCCGCCGAGGATATTCAGTTCCTTGAACTCGCCGAAAACGTTGAGATCGACCTCGGCCTTCTTCTTGTAGACGCCGAAGACGACCAGCGTGCCGCGCTTGCGCACAAGCTCCAGCCCGGCCTGGAACGCCTGCGTCTGGCCCGATGCCTCGAGGAAGACGTCGGCGCCGCGCCCGCCGGTCAGGTCGGCGATGGCGGTGCGCAACTGCGGATCGTCGGGATGGAAGGCGAGGTCCGCGCCCAGCTTGAGGCCGAGCGCGCGCTTTTCGGCGCCGGGATTGACGAGGACGAGCTTGCGCGGCGTCTTCAGCCTGGCGGCCTGCAGCATGCCCATGCCGATCGGCCCGGCGCCGGAGACGACGACGACGTCCTCGAACTGGATGTCGGCGCGCTGCACGCCGTGGATGGCGTTGGCCAGCGGCTCGGCATAGCAGGCGGCCCTGTCCGAAACGGCGTCGGGCACCTTGTGCACCACCGCGTCGGCCGGGTAGATCATGTATTGCGCCCAGCCGCCGTCGCGGGTGGCGCCGATCACCTCCATGCGGTCGGCCAGATGATAGAGGCCGCGCTGGCGGAAGAAGTCGTTGCCGAGCGTGACGTTGAGTTCCGCCACGGCGCGGTCGCCGAGCTTGACCCCGTGCCGCTCGCCGGCGCCCTCGCCAAGCTCGATCACCGTGCCGGTGAATTCATGCCCCGGTGTGAAGGGGAAATTCAGTTGCCACGGGCCGGTGGCGTCCCACATCGCCCGGTCGGCGGCGCAGATGCCGCTGGCGTCGACGCGGACCAGCACTTCGCCGGGGCCGGGCGCCGGCATCTTCATGTCGTCCACCAGACGATGCTGCCTTCCGAAGCCGAAGCAGCGCACAGCCTTCATCATGCTTTCTCCCTGTCGGCCCCCTGTCGGCCCCCCTGCCGGCGGGTTCCGTTTCCACCCTGTCCTACAGCGGCAACCCGCATCGGGTCCAGCATTGCGGATGCACGCTTGTCTTTTACATTTGCCTATTATAGTTACTTTTGTAAAGTGGACGGAGCACGCAATGCGCAATGTGAAAAGCACCGAGGACGTGGCTCTGGGCATCCGCAAGCGGGTGTTCGAGCACACGATCCGCAACAATGGCGGTTATCTTTCCCAGGCCTGTTCCGCGGCCGAGCAGCTTGCCTGGCTCTACCACGAGGAACTCAACCTCGGCGCGCCGACCCTGCCGATGATCCCGAAGCCGTTCGGCGGCGTCCCCTCTGCGTCGAACCCCGACTACCACACCGGGGCGGGCTATAACGGGCCGGCGACGTCCGAGCACGACCGCCTGTTCATCGCGCCTGCCCATTATGCGCTGGTGGCCTATGCCACGCTGGTCGAGGTCGGCCGCATGGCGCCCGAGGGGCTGGAGATGTTCAACCAGGACGGCTCCTCGGTCGAGATGATCGGCGCGGAGCATTCGCCCGGCATGGAGGTGCACAACGGCACGCTCGGCATCGGCCTTTCCACCGCCGCCGGCCTTGCCTATGGCCGCCGCCGCCGGGGCGACACCGGCCGCACCTGGGTGTTCATGTCGGACGGCGAGGTGCAGGAAGGCCAGACCTGGGAGGCCGTGCAGGCCGCCGCCTTCCATCGCATCGACAATCTGTGCGCGATCATGGACGTCAACGACCAGCAGTGCGACGGCGCCATGGACTCCGTCATGGAAGTCGGCGACATCCGCCGCAAGTTCATCGAGTTCGGCGCCCATTGCGTGGAGATCGACGGCCACGACCTAGACGCCATGCGCGCCGCCGTCCAGGAGCCGCACGAGGGCAAGCCGCTGATCATCCTGGCGCGCACCAGCCCGTTCCACGCCATGCCGATCTTGCAGGAGCGCTTCCCGCGCCTGCACTATGTGCGCTTCAAGTCGGAAGAAGAGCGCGCACGCATGAACGTCTCGATCGCCGGCGCCCTCGGCGTCGACCCCGTCGACTACGCCCACTGAAGGAGGCCCGCAGATGGTCGAGATGGTGAACCGCCCCTATGCCGCCGCCTTCGAGAAGTTCGCGGCCGGCAACCCCGATATCCTTTGTCTGTCGGCGGACCTGACCTCGTCCTGCGAGGTCGACGGCTTCCGCGACCGGCACCCGGACCAGTTCCTGTCGATGGGCATGGCCGAGCAGAACATGATGAGCTTTGCGGGCGGTCTGGCGCTGGCCGGGTTCCGGCCGTTCATCCACACGTTCGGCGTCTTCATGTATCGCCGCCCCTACGACCAGCTCATGGCCTCCGTCGCCTATCCGCGCCGCAAGGTGCGGCTGATGGGCTTCCTGCCGGGCATCACCACGCCCGGCGGCATGACGCACCAGTCGATCGAGGACATTGCGGTGATGCGCTCCATCCCCAACATGACCATTCTCGAGACCGGCGACGCCACCGAGGTGGAGAGCATCTGCGAGGCGGCCGACGGCATCGACGGCCCGGTCTGGTGCCGCGTGCTGCGCGGTTCGGTGCCGCGCCTGTTCGACACGCCGATCAAGGTGGGCCAGATGCGCGTGCTTTCCGAAGGCACCGACGTGCTGGTCGTCACCTGCGGCATCACCACCGAGGAGGCGCTGCGCGCGCGCTCGGCGCTGGCCGGTGCCGGCGTCTCGATCCGCCACCTGCATCTGCACACGATCAAGCCGTTCGACCACAAGCAGTTGCTCGACCATATCGGCTCGGTGAAGCACGGCGTCGTCACGCTGGAAAACCACGTCACGGAGGGCGGCGTCGGCTCGCTGGTGGCCGAGACGATGGCCGATGCCGGCGTCGGCAAGCGGCTGGTGCGGCTGGGCCTGAAGGACACCTACGCCCACGGCGGCTCGCGCGCCTACCTGATGCGCTATTACGGGCTCGACGCCATGGCGCTGGTCGGCGGCATCGAGACGCTGATGGGGCAGGGCTTCGGCCTGACCGAGGCCGACCTCGACGCCGCCCGCGTCGATGCCGTCCACAGCCTGGCCAAGGCCGAGGCGCTCTAGGATCAGACCGAGCGGGTGAGGCCGCCGTCGACGCGGATGTTCTGGCCGGTGATGTAGCCGGCACCCTCGGAGGCCAGGAAGGCCGCGGTGGCCGCGACCTCCTCGCTGCGGCCGTAGCGCTTCATCGGCACGCTGTCGCGGCGCTCCTCCACCGCCGGCAGGCTGTCGATCCAGCCGGGAAGCACGTTGTTGATGCGGATGTTGTCCGCCGCATAGGTGTCGGCGAAGATCTTGGTGTAGGCGGCAAGGCCCGCCCTGAACACGGCCGAGGTTGGGAACATCTCCGACGGCTCGAACGCCCAGGCGGTGGAGATGTTGACGATCGCGCCGGAACGCTGCTTCTGCATGACCGGCGTGACCAGCCGCACCGCGCGGATCACATTCATCAGGTAGGTGTCGAGCCCGGCGTGCCACTGCTCGTCGGTGATCTCCACGATCTGCGCGCGCGGGCCGTGGCCGGCGCTGTTGACCAGCACGTCGATGCGCCCCCAGGCCGAGACGGTGCGGTCGACCAGCGTCTTGAGGTCGTCGTTCGACTGGTTGGAGCCGGTGACGCCGATGCCGCCGAGTTGCCCGGCAAGGGCCTCGCCCTTCCCCGAGGAGGACAGGATCGCCACCTTGTAGCCGTCGGCCGCCAGCCTGCGCGCCGCCGCCGCGCCCATGCCGCTGCCGCCGGCCGTCACCATCGCCACTCTTGTCCCGGCCATGTCGTCTTCCTTTCTCGCATATCGTCCGAATCCGGGCGAGTTTGGCACAATGCGGGCCGCGTCTTAAACGGAAATCTGCTGCCGGCCGGAACCCCGCGCCAAGACGGGTCGCAAAAAGCGCATGGCGCATGTAAAATCGGCGTATCCATTTTGTCCCGCCCGCCCGCCGGCGGCCGCCTCAGGATCCGCGATGAACATCGACGACCAGGAACTCAGCCTGATTACGCTCGTGGCCAAGCAGTATTATTACGAGGGCAAGACCCAGGACGAGATCTCGCAGTCGCAGAACCTGTCGCGCACCAAGATCGGCCGCATGCTGCGGCAGGCGCGCGACCTCGGCCTCGTCACCATCCGCATCAATCTCAGCCCGGTCGAGTTCTTCAATCTGGAGCAGGAGCTGAAGTCGCGCTTCGGCATCCGGCGGGCGCTGATCGCCGTCGACCATGAGGACGAGGACCTGCAGCGGGCGGCCGTGGCGCAGCTCGTTTCGGACAATCTCACCGACATCCTCGCCGACGGCATGGCGGTGGCGGTCGGCATGGGCCGCAACCTCGGCGCCGTCACCGCCCATCTCGGCTCGCAAAAGCCGCGCAACTGCACCTTCGTCAGTTCCATCGGCGGCTCGCTGCGCGCCGGCGAGGGGCTGAATTCCGATCACATCGCGCGCCGTTTCGCCGCCGCCTTCAACGGCCGCAGCGAAACCCTCTACGCGCCGGCGCATGTCGACGATCCGAAGCTGCGCGAGCTTCTGCTGAAGGACGAGACGGTCCAGCAGACCTTGAACAGGGCCAGGCGCGCGGATGTCGCGCTGATCGGCATCGGCGACTTCAGCGAGACGAGCTATCTCGTCAAGATGGGCTGGTACACGGCGCTGGAAGTGGCGCGCGCCCGCATGAACGGCACGGTGGCCGACGTTTCCGGCTATGATTTCCTCGACATCGACGGGCGGCCTTCGGCGCCCGAACTGCAGCACCGGGTCATCGGGCTCTCGCACGACGATTTCCGGCGCATCCCCAACGTCATCGCGGTGGCGAGCGAGCGCAACAAGGCGCTTTCGCTGCTGGGCTCGCTGCGCTCCGGCATCATCGGCACGCTGGCGACCAGCGCCGCCAATGTCCGCTCCATCATCGAGATCGACGAGCAGACGAAGGCCGGCGAGGCCGGGCTGAAAAGCCGCGCTTCCTGAGCCGCGGGCAGGCGGAGAACACGTTCGGGATGAACATCTGCGCATAAGGCGCGCGGATGGACTCCCTTTTGCCGCCGCTTTATCCGTGGCCCAACGGATTTCCGGCCCGTCTTCGGCGTGGATGCGGCATTCTCGCTCTTGACCGCAGGATTTTCGCTGCGCAAAAATGCAGACGATGCGCAAATGACTGAGACCCGCGCAAATGTGCCGGGAATCCGCATTCTGCCGGATGACCGGGCCGGTGATCCAAGGGAGGGATGATGAAAAAGGTCATGAACAAGCCCGTCGACTATGTCGATGAGATGCTCGATGGCCTGTGCGCGGCGCATCCGCGCCATTTCAGCCAGCCGCAGAAGCGGGTGATCGTGCGCACCGGCGGGGCGGTGCCCGGAAAGGTGGGCATCGTGACGGGCGGCGGTTCCGGCCACCTGCCGATCTTCACCGGCTATATCGGGCCCGGACTGCTGGACGCGGCGGCCATCGGCGACGTGTTCGCCTCGCCCTCCGCCGAGCAGATGGCGAGCGCCATGCGCCATGCCAATGGCGGGGCGGGCGTGCTCAGGCTCTATGGCAACTATGGCGGCGACGTCATGAACTTCGACATGGCCGGCGAGATGCTGGAGATGGAGGATGTCGTCTCCACCACCGTTGTGCTGGCCGACGACGTCGCCTCGGCGCCGCCGGCCGAAGCCGCCAAGCGGCGCGGGGTGGCCGGCATGGTCTTCGCCTTCAAGGCGGCCGGTGCGCGCGCCGAGGAGCGCGGCGACCTCGCGGAGGTGACGGCGGCGGCCCAGAAGACCGCCGACGCCTGCCGCTCGATCGGCTTCGCGCTGACCCCCTGCATCGTGCCGCAGGCGGGCAAGCCCACCTTCACCCTCGCCGAAGACGAGATGGAGATGGGCATGGGCATCCATGGCGAGCCCGGCATCTGGCGCGACAAGGTCAAGCCGGCCGACGCCATCGCCGACGAGATGCTCGACCGGCTGCTGGAGGACAGCGGCGCCGGCAGGGGCGAGCGGGTTTCCCTGCTGGTCAATTCGCTGGGCGCGACGCCGCTGGAGGAGCTCTATATCGTCTACCGGCGGGTCCATGCCCGGCTCGGCGAGCGCGGCATCGATGTCGTGTCGCCGCTGGTCGGGCGCTATGCCACCTCGATGGAGATGGCCGGCGTCACGCTCACCATGTGCCGGCTGGACAGCGAGATCGAGCGCCTGCTCGGCGCGCCGTGCGACTGCCCGTTCTGGAGGAACTGATGCCGCAGGAACCTGGCCGTGCGGCAAGCGCGGCCCCGGCCGACATCACCGCGAAGGACATCCACGAAGCGCTGGCGCGCGTCGCCGCCGCCATGGAGACGGGCGCGGCCGAGCTGAACGCGGCCGACGGCGCGCTGGGCGACGGCGATCTCGGCATCACCGTCTCGCGCGGCTTCGCCGAGGCGGCCGCGGCCGAGCTGCCGGACGATCTCGGCCTCGCCTTCATGGAATGCGCCAAGGCCATGCAGCGCGTGTCCTCCTCCTCCTACGGCACGCTGCTGGCCACGGCCGCCATGGCGGCGGCCAAGGCGACGAAGGGGCAGGCGCGGCTGGACGCCGTCCAGATACCGGGGCTGATCGAAGCGGCGCTCGCCGCCATGATGGCGCGCGGCAAGGGCTCGCTCGGCGACAAGACCGTATTGGACATATTCGACGCCATGGCCAGGGCCATGCAGGGCGCGCCGGCGGACGCGCTCTACGGGCGCGGCCTCGCCGCCGCCCGGGCGACGCTGGAAGACTTCAAGGGCAAGCCGAACAAGCTCGGCCGCGCGCGCATGTTCGGCGAAGGCAGCATCGGCCTCTACGATCCCGGCCAGCTCGCGCTGGTGCGGATCCTGGAGGCGATGGGCGACTGAACGGCGGCCTCTTCGGCCGCCGAGTGAAGGGATGGAGCGTGTGATGAGCGAAATCGGCTTTCTGGGGCTCGGCATCATGGGCAGCGGCATGGTCCGCAACCTGCTCAAGGCCGGGCACGGCGTGACGGCGTGGAACCGCACGGCGCGCGACCTGCCGGCGGACCTTTCCGGGGCCCGCATCGTCTCCACCATCGCCGAAGCGGCGAAGGGCCGGAAGACCGTCGTCGTCTCGCTGACCGGCCCGGACGCCCAGCGCGACGTGCTCCTGGGCGATGACGGCCTCTTCGCCGTGGCCGAGGCCGGCGCCGCCGTCGTCGACACCACGACCACCGATCCGGTCCTGGCCGCGGAACTGGCCGGCCAGGCGCAGGGGCGCGGCCTGCGCTATCTGGACGCGCCGGTGTTCGGCTCGCGCAACGAGGCCTGGGAAGGCCGGCTCGATTTCGTCTGCGGCGGCGAGCGCGCCACCTTCGATGCGGTGAAACCCGTTCTCGACTGCATGGCGGCCACGGTCCATCATCTCGGCTCCAGCGGCAAGGGCGCGGCGGCCAAGCTGGTCGGCAACCTGCTGGTGGCGGCGCAGATGGTCTCGCTCGGCGAGGCGCTGTGCATGGCCAGGAAGGCCGGGCTCGAGGCGGATACGCTGATGAGCTATCTCGACGTCACGGATTTTTCCTCCGGCCTGATACGCGGCGTCGGCCGGGCCACGCTTTCGGGCGATTTCGAGCCCAACTTCTATCTCAGGCACATGCTCAAGGACGCGCGCCTGATCGGGACCTATGCCCGCGGCCTCGGCGTTGCCGCGCCCGCCTCGGGCATGGCGGCGGAGCTGTACCAGGCCGCGCTCAACAAGGGCTATGGCGAATTGAACGCCTCGGCCCTGCACAAATTGCAGTTCGAGCTTTCCGGAGTCGAGGTGAAATAGGCGCCGGGAAGAGAGCCAGCCCATCCCTCCTCTCCGGCGCGGGGCGGAGGAAGGACGACCAACCCAAGGGAGGAATGAATGTCGCTCAAGTCCAGATATGTCGCGGGCGCTGCAGCCGCCGCCCTGCTGATGGGTGCCTTCGCCGGCGCCCATGCGCAGGACAAGAAATACAACATCGTCACCGTGGTTAAGATCAGCGGTATCCAGTGGTTCAACCGCATGGAGGAAGGCGTCAAGAAATTCGCAGCCGACACCGGCAACAACGCCTACCAGGTCGGCCCCGCCAAGGCCGACGCGCAGTTGCAGGTGCAGCTCATCGAGGACGCGATCGCGCAGAAGGTCGACGCCATCACGGTGGTGCCCTTCGCCCCGGAGGCGCTGGAGCCGGTGCTGAAGAAGGCGATGGACGCAGGCATCAAGGTCGTCTCCCACGAGGCCTCGACCATCCAGAACGTCGACTGGGACATCGAGGCCTTCAAGAACGCGGCCTATGGCGAGCACTTCATGAAGAAGCTGGGCGAGTGCATGGGCGGCAAGGGCGAATATGCGGTCTTCGTCGGCTCGCTGACCTCCAAGTCGCACAACGAATGGGTGGACGCCGCGATCGCCTACCAGAAGGCCAACTTCCCCGACATGAAGATGGTCGGCTCCAAGAACGAGACCAACGACGACCAGCAGCAGGCCTACGCCAAGACCCAGGAACTGCTCAGGGCATTCCCCAACGTGCGCGGCTTCGAAGGCAGCGCCTCCACCGACGTCGCCGGCATCGGGCTGGCGCTGGAGGAACGCGGCATGGGCGCCGACACCTGCGTGGTGGGCACCAGCCTGCCGTCGATCGCGGCCCAGTATCTCGACACCGGTTCCGTCGACATGATCTCGTTCTGGGATCCTTCGCTGGCCGGCTATGCGATGAACAAGGTCGCGGTCATGCTGCTCGACGGCAAGGAGCCGACCGACGGCATGGACCTCGGCATTCCAGGCTACGAGAAGGTCTCCTTCGACGGCAAGGTCATCTACGGCCAGGCCTGGGTCGACGTGACCAAGGACAACGCGAAGGACTATCCCTTCTGACCGCCGGGCCTTGCGGCGCACGGCCGATGCGATACGGTTCTCCTCCGGCGGCCTGCCACCGGAGGAGCCCATTGGGTTGCTGATCGTTCGATGACCGAAACTCCGCTCATCCGGCTCGACGCCGTCTCCAAGTCATTTGCCGGCGTTCAGGCGTTGAGCGGGGTCTCCTTCTCCATCGAGGCCGGCGAGGCGGTGTGCCTGGCGGGCGAGAACGGCAGCGGCAAATCCACGCTCATCAAGATCCTGGCCGGCGTGGAAAAGCCCGACCGCGGCCAGGTGGTTGTGGACGGCGAAAGCTTCGCCGCGCTCGATCCGCGCAATTCCGTGGCGCGGGGCATCCAGGTCATCTTCCAGGACTTCTCGCTGTTTCCGAACCTGACGGTGGCCGAGAACATCGCCTTCAGCGCCGAGCTGACCTCCGGGCACAGGCTGGTGAACCGCAGGCGCGTCCGGGCGCTGGCGCAGGACGTGCTGAAGCGCATCGCGGTGGAGATCCCGCTCGACGCCCGCGTCGAGACGCTCGCCGTGGCCGACAAGCAGCTCGTGGCGATCGCGCGGGCCCTGGCGCTCGACGCGCGCCTGGTCATCATGGACGAGCCGACCACGGCGCTGACCGAAAGGGAGGTGCAGTCGCTGCTCGCCATCATCCGCCGGCTGAAGGCGGCGGGCGTGGCCGTGCTGTTCGTCAGCCACAAGCTGGCCGAGGTGTTCGAGGTCTGCGAGAAGATCGTGGTCATCCGCAACGGCGAGGTGGTGTCGGACAAGCCGGCCTCCGAATTCGACCTCGATTCGCTCGCCTACCACATGACCGGGCGGCATTTCTCCGCAAGCGTCGCCCGCCCCTTCGATCCCGAGGCGCCGGCGCTGCTGGAGGTGGAAGGGCTCGGCCGCGACGGCGCGCTGGACGACATCGGCTTCGCGCTGCGGCCGGGAGAGGTGCTGGGCATCGCCGGCCTGCTCGGCTCGGGCCGCACGGCGCTCGCCAAGGCCCTGTTCGGCCTGTTGCCGGTGGACCGCGGCGAAATCCGGCTGGACGGAGCGGCGGTGGCTCTGGCGAGCCCGCTGGACGCGATCGCCGCCGGCATCGGCTACGTGCCCGAGGACCGGCTGACGGAGGGGTTGTTCCTGTCGCAGTCCATCGCCCGCAACATCGCGATCGGCCGGCTCGACGCCTTTTCCGGGCCGCTCGGCTGGCTCGACCGGGCGGGCCTGGCGGCCGAGGCGGACGACTGGCTGGAGCGGCTCAGCGTCGCCGCGCCGAATGCGGAGGTGCCGGTGAAATCGCTCTCCGGCGGCAACCAGCAGCGCGTGGTGCTGGCGCGCTGGCTGGCCGGCGGCCCGCGCATCCTGGTGCTCAACGGTCCCACTGTCGGCGTGGACATCGGCTCCAAGGCCGACATCCACGACATCATCGCCGACCTTGCGGCGCGCCGGCTCGGCGTCATCGTCATTTCCGACGACCTGCCCGAACTCATCGCCTGCTGCCATCGCATCCTGGTCATGAAGGGCGGCCGGATCGTGGAGGAGATCGCCGGCGGCAGCATCGACGCCGGCGAACTCGCGGCCAGGCTGGCATCCTAGGAGAAAAGGGGCGTCATGAAGATCGACTGGACGCGCAACGAGACGCTGGTCTTCCTGGTGGTGGTGGCCTTCTGCGCGCTGACGACGGCGGTCGATCCGTCGTTCCTGTCGCTGCCCACGCTGTTCGACCTGCTGCGCAATTCCATCGTCACCGGCATCTTCGCCATCGGCGTGCTCCTGGTGCTGATCTCGGGCGGCATCGACGTCTCCTTCACGGCGATCGCCGCATTCGCCATGTATTCCACCACCCTGACCCTGGTGAAGCTCGGCATCGACGTGCCCTGGTACGGCGCCTTCGCGCTCTCCGTCCTGATCGGCACCGGCCTCGGCCTCGTCAATGCCGTCTTCATCGCCGGCTTCCGGCTGCCGACGCTGATCGTCACGCTGGGCACGCTCTCGGCGATCCGCGGCTTCCTGCTCACCTTCGTCGGCAGCCAGCTCATCTCCAACGTGCCGCCGGGCATGCGCGACTTCTCGCGCCTCGTCATGCTGCGCGGCACCACCGGCGAGGGATATTTCTACTCGCTGCCCTGGGCGTTCGCCGCCCTGGTGCTGGTCGTGGCGGGAACCTGGTTCCTGCTCTACAAGACGCTGCTCGGCCGCAAGATCTTCGCCATCGGCGGCTCGGCCGAAAGCGCGCGCCGCATCGGGGTGGGCGTGCGCGGCGTGCAGGTCTTCGTCTATGCCTATGTGGGCGCGCTGTCGGGGCTGGCGGGCATCATCCATGCCTCGCTGGCGCGCGTGGCCAATCCCTTCGACCTGGTCGGGCTGGAGCTTTCGGTGATCGCGGCCGTGGTGCTGGGCGGCGCGCGGCTCACCGGCGGCTACGGCACCATCACCGGCACGCTGCTCGGCGTGGCGCTGATCGTGCTGGTCTCCAACAGCCTGATCCTGCTCGGCATCCCCTCCACATGGCAGAGCGTGGTCATCGGCGCGCTGATCCTGCTCGGCACCGGCCTGCCGGCCTTCCAGGCCAAGCGTGCGGCGATGCGGGCGGGCTGACCGGATATGGACACCGACATGCACAAGCCCGCCGCCCCGCGCCCCGCCAGCCGGCCGCGTCCCCCGCGTTCGCTGCTGTCGTCTCAGATCGGCCAGCTTTCGGCGCTCACCCTGATCATCTTCGTGGTGATGGCGGTGCTCGACCCGTCGCGCTTCCTCACGCTGGGCAATTTCAGCTCGATGGCGTTCCAGTTCCCCGAATTCGCCATCCTGTCGCTGGCCATGATGCTGTCGATGATGACCGGCGGCATCGACCTGTCCATCGTCGGCGTGTCCAACCTGGCGGCCATCGTGGCGGCGCTCATCCTGTCGGCGCTGGCCGGTCCGCAGGCGGCGGGGCTGGCCGCCGGCGGCACCATCGCGCTCGCGGTGGCGGCCGCCCTTCTGGTCGGCGCCGCCTGCGGGCTCTTCAACGGCATCGCCATCGGCATCTTCGGCCTGCCGCCCATTCTGGCCACGCTGGGCTCGGGCCTGGTCTTCACCGGCCTTGCCGTGGCGGTCACCGGCGGCAGCGCGGTGCTCGGCTTTCCCGCCGCATTCGCCTTCCTCGGCAACGGCGCCGTTTTCGGCGTGCCCATGCCGCTCGTCATCTTCGTGGCCATCGCCGCGATCGTGTGGCTGGTGCTGGAACGCACGGCGCTCGGGCTCAGGATCCAGATGCTCGGCACCAACCCGCTCGCCGCCCGCTTCGCCGGCATCGACGACCTTGCCGTGACGCTGCGCACCTATGTGCTGTCGGGCCTGTTCGCCGCCTGCGCCGGGCTGGTCATCATGAGCCGGGCCAATTCGGCCAAGGCCGACTACGGCTCCAGCTACCTGCTCCTGTCCATCCTGATCTGCGTATTGGGGGGCATCAATCCCTATGGCGGCTTCGGCCGCGTCGCCGGCCTGGTGCTGGCGGTGTTGTCGCTGCAGTTCCTGTCCAGCGGGCTCAACATGCTGCAGGTGTCGAACTTCGCCAAGGAGCTGATCTGGGGCGCCCTGCTGCTGCTGGTCATGGTGGCCAACGGCATCCAGTTCCGGCGCAAGAGCCGGTAGGCGGTGCCCGGAAGGCGGGCGCGGAATCCGGCGCCGATGCTGCGGATTTGACTTTTGTCAGCGCTCGTGAACAATGTCGAAAACGAGATTTTCGGCACATGGCGCTCGCGGTTTCCGACCAGCTCATCCACAAGGCGGCCTGGCTATACTACACGCACGGGCTGCGCCAGGACGAAGTGGCCAGGCGGCTCGACATTTCGCGCGCCTCCGTGGCCATGTATCTGCGCAAGGCGCGCGAGACCGGCATCGTCAACATCTCGATCTCGACCCAGCTCTTTTCGCAGGACGTCCTGGCGCGCGAGCTGGAGGACGCGTTCGGGCTGACGGGCGTGTGGGTGGTGCCGCAGCCGGCCGAAGTCGCCGCGCTTGCGGCCAGCGTCTTTCTGGGCCTGGTGCGCCGCGGCGACCGGGTCGGCGTCGCCTGGGGGCGCACCGTCTACGCCATGGCCGACGAGATGGCCTTCGCCGACCTGCAGGACGTCGCCGTGGTGCAGCTCTGCGGCAATCTCGGCGCGCCCTACAGCTACCGGCCGGACCAGTGCACGACGGAGATCGCCCGCCGCCTCAACGCCAAGGGCCTGAATTTCTATGCGCCGCTGGTGCTGACCAGCGAGGGGCTGGCCGAGCAGTTGCGGCGCGAGCCGGTGATCGGCGAGCAGCTTGCCAGCGTCGAGGCCTGCAGCCTGGCGCTGTTTTCCGTCGGCACGGTCGACCAGGAAAGCCACATCGTCACCTGCGGCGCGCTGAGCCCGGCGGAAATGGAAGCGCTGCGCGGAGAGGGCGCGGCCGGCGTCGTCGCCGGGCAGGTCATCGACGGCGGCGGCAGGCTGCTCGACTGCGGCTACAACCGCCGCGTCATCTCCGCCGATCTCGGCTCGATCCGCGGCATTCCCCGGCGCATGGTGGTGGTGCAGGAGGACAGCAAGCTGAAGCCGCTGCAAGCGGCGCTCGCCGGCGGCTTCTGCTCGCATCTGGTGGTGACGTCGGCGATGGCGCGCCGCCTGCTCGGCGAGCATCGCGGCGCAACCCCGTAGAGCCTTTCGGACCCTGCGCTCCTCACACCCTCACTTGGCGTTCGGATTGGGCATCCAGGCCGGCATGGCGACATCGGCATGGGCGAATTGCGGAAGCTTCGCCGACAGCTCCTCCATGTTCTTGATGTCCTTTTCGACGAGGTCCTTCTGGGTGATGAGGGTGGGCGGCACGATGACGCTGTGGCCCGGGTCCTCGCCGGCCAGAAGCTGCGCCAGCGCCCGCACCGACACCTGGCCGACGACGGCCGGGTTGGTGGCGGCGGTGGCGGCCCAGGCGCTGTCGGCCTCGCGCATGGCCGAGATGTCGGCGGTGGAGATGTCGGCCGAATAGATCTTGATGTCCTTGTTCTTGCCGGCCTCGTCGACGGCGATCTTCACGCCCTTGGCGAACTCGTCATAGGGCGCGAACATCACCTTGATGTCGGGATTGGCCGACAGCACCGAGCGCGCCTGGTTGGCGACGGAGTTGGCGATCGGGTTGTCCAGCGTGCCGAACTGGGCGACCTCGTCTATGCCCGGATATTTCTTCTTGAAGTCCAGCCAGGTCTCGTTGCGGCGATCCAGCGGGGCGATGCCGGCGACATAGACATAGCCGGCCTTCCAGCTCTCGCCATTGTCCTCGACCGCCTGCTCCAGCGCCAGCCGGGCGAGGTCGCGGTCCGACTGCTCGATCTGGGGGATCTTGTCGTTCTCGACATTGACGTCGAAGGCCACGACCTTGATGCCGGCATCCACGGCGCGCTGGGCCGCGTCCTTCATCGATTCCGTCAGCCCGTGCTGGATGATGATGCCCTGCACGCCGAGCGCGATGGCCTGGTCGACCATGTCGGACTGGAGGGCCGCGTCCTGCTGGCTGTCGAAGACGCGCAAATCCACGCCGAGCGCCTTCGCCTGCGCCTGCACGCCGGCGAGATAGGCCTGGAAGAAGTCGCCCGTCGAAAGATAGCGCACGAGCGCGATCTTGACGTCGCCCGGCTTGTCGAAGGGGGCGGGCCGGTCCTGCGCGAAGCCGGATGCCGGTGCCAATGCGATGGCGCCCGCAAGTGCGAGCGTCAGCTTGCCGAATGTCCTGCGATCGAAGTTCATTTCTGCTCCTCCACGGTTTTGGCCGATGACGTTGCCGGTCCTATCGCCTGCCCTTGGCCGACAGGGCGAAGGTGAAGACAAGGGCCACGACGAGCACGCCGCCCTTGACGAAATCCTGCGTGTAGTAAGGCGCGTTCATCATCGTCAGGCCCTGCAGCAGCACGCCCACGAACAGCGCGCCCACCGCCGTGCCGAAGCCGTTGGGCTTGGAGGCGCCGAGCACGGCAAAGCCGATCAGCGCCGCGGCCACCGCGTCCAGAAGCAGGTTGTTGCCCGAGGCGATGTCGCCGCGGCCCAGCCGCGCGGCCAGCAGGATGCCGCCGATCGAGGCGAAGACGCCGGAGATCACATAGGCCCAGATCTTGTAGGCCCTGACCGGCGCGCCCGCCAGTTCCGCCGCCCTTTCGTTGGAGCCGACGGCATACATCATGCGGCCGAAGCGGGTGTATTCCAGGAAGAACCAGATCAGCACCGCCAGCACGATCAGAACCACCACCGAGACCGGCACCAGGTTGGGGATGAAGAAGTCGAAGCGGTAGCGGCCGAGCGCCAGGAAGGCGTCGCTGAACTTGCCGGGGGCGACGGAGCCGTCCGGCATGGTCATGCCGGCCGCGATCGAGCGGCCTTCGGTGGGAATGCGCTGCAGGCCCACCAAAAGGAACATCATGCCGAGCGTGGCGAGCAGGTCGGGCACGCGCATGTAGACGATGAGGAAGCCGTTGATGAGGCCCACCGCCACGCCGATGGCCAGGCACGCCAGCACCGCAACGAGGGCGTTCTGGTCCAGCACCACCATGACGTAGGCGGCGGCCATCATGGCGCTGGTGGCGACCGAGCCGATCGACAGGTCGAAGCCGCCGACGACCAGCGTGGCGGTGACGCCGAGCGCCAGCACGCCGGTGATGGCCACCGACTGGAAGATGAAGACCGCGCTCTGCGGCGACACGAAGCCGTCGGCGGCGACGGCGAAATAGACCACGAGGGCGGCGAACAGCACGAGGAACCCGTAGCGGACGGCGAAATTGCGCAGGGCTGCGCCGGGCATGGCTGCCGCTGCCGCACGGTTGCGCTGCCGATCCATCGTCGCCTCCCCCCTTCGCGCGCCTCAGCTCATGCCGGCCTGCGGCGGAACCGCGCCGTGCAGGGCCCGGCCGGCGACCTGGGCCAGCAGCCTGTCCATGTCGATTTCGCCGTTGCGGTGCTCGCCGGCGATGGTGTGCTCCGACATCACCAGGATACGGTCCGCCGTCTCCAGCGCCTCGTCCAGCTCGGTCACGAAAATCAGCGTCGCGCGGCCGGCGGCACTGGCGCGCAGCTTGGCGGCGATGTCGCGGCGGGCGGCGATGTCGACGCCCTGGAACGGCTCGTCCAGCATGAACAGCGCCGCCGGCTGGGTCATCCAGCGCGCCACCATCACCTTCTGCTGGTTGCCGCCCGACAGCGTCGGCATCTCGTCCCTTTCGCTGCGGCACACGATGCCGAGTTCCCGGATCTGGCCGCGCGCCACGGCGCGCTCGGCGCCCCGCCGCGACACGGAAAGGGCCGAGAGGCGCTTCAGGAACGGCAGGCTCATGTTCTCGTAGACGTTGAAGGTGCCGACGATGCCGCTGGCGGCGCGATCCTTGGCGACGAGGAAGACGCCGGCTTCGATGGCCTGGCGCGGCGACTGCGGCGCGTAAGGGCGGCCGCCGAGCCGCATGGCGCCCGCCACCGGCCGGCGCAGGCCGAACAGGGTCTCGGCCAGCGCCGTCTTGCCCGCGCCCACCAGGCCGGTGACGGCCACGATCTCGCCGTCGCCGAGGGCGAGCGAAAGCGGCAGGGCGCCGTCGGCGACGACGAGGCCCTCGGCGCGGAAAAGGGTGGCGCCGCCGTCGCGGGCTTCGACGGCGCCCCCGGCGATCGCCTGCCCCAGCATGGCGTTGACGGCGCCTTCGTAGTCGAGCGGCCGGTCCTCGAAGACGCCGGCGACGGCGCCGTCGCGCAGCGACACGATGCGGTCGGCCAGCCGGCGGATGTCGGACATTCGGTGGGAGATGTAGAGGATGGCGACGCCGCGCGCCTTCAGCCGCTCGATCAGCGCGAACAGCCGCGCCGCCTCGGCGATGGACAGCGACGAGGTCGGCTCGTCCAGGATCAGCACCTTGGGCTCGTGCGCCATGGCGCGGGCGATCGCCACCATCTGCCGGTCGGCCAGCGCAAGGTCGGTGACGGCGGCGTTGAGGTCGATGTCGAGGCCCATGCGCTCGGCCACGGCGCGCGCCTCGCGCTGCATGCGCCTGGGATTGAGCACGATCGGCGCGCCCCTGCCGCTCAGCCGGTCGAGCGTCAGGTTGGTGGCGACATTGAGGGCGGCCACAACCCCGTCGTCGATGTTCTGGTGCACGGTGACGACGCCGGCCCGGATCGCCTCCGCCGGCGACTTCGGCGCATAGGCCGCGTCCGCAAGGATCATGGCGCCGGCATCGTGGGAATGGACACCGCTGACGATCTTCACCAGCGTCGACTTGCCGGCGCCGTTGGCGCCCATCAGCACGGTCACCTCGCCGGCGCGAAGCTCGAGATCGACGCCGCCGAGCACCTGGTTCGGTCCGAAGGATTTCCTCACATCCGCGATGCGGAACACGGCCGGTGCAGCCATTTCATCCTCCCATGAAGCCGACGCTATGGGCAACTCCAGCAATTGTCAACACGATTGACAATTGACAGAGGCGCCTCTAGCCTTCCCGGACAACGACTGTCCGTGCAAGGTGCGCTTCAACGCCGATGGGGAGGCCCAATTGACAGCCGATGCGACCAAGCCCGCGTCCTTCGAGGCCCTGGCCATAGACACGCTGCCGGCCAGGCTCGGCCATCTGGAGGCGCTCGCCGGGCGGGTGGGGCCCAACGCCCTTGCCTGGCAGGTGCGCGAGGTCGGCGACGGCAACCTCAACCTCGTCTTCATCGTGGAGGGGCCGCAAGGGGCGGTGGTGGTCAAGCAGGCGCTGCCCTATGTCAGGCTGGTCGGCGAAAGCTGGCCGCTGCCGCTGAAGCGCTCCTTCTTCGAATATCACGCCCTGACCCGGCAGCAGGCGCGGGCGCCCGGCGCGGTGCCGCAGGTGCTGCATTTCGACGAGGCGCAGGCGCTGATCGTCATGGAATATCTGTCGCCGCACGTCATCCTCAGGAAGGCGCTGATCGACGGCCGCGAATTGCCGCGCGTGGCGCAGGACCTCGGCCTGTTCCTGGCGCGCACCCTGTTCCGCGGCTCGGATCTGGCCATGCCGGCCCGCGCGCGCAAGGCGGACCTGGCGCTGTTCGCCGACAATGTCGAACTGTGCGACATCACCGAGAACCTGGTCTTCACCGATCCCTATTTCGAGGCGGAGCTGAACCGCCACACCCCGCGGCTCTCCCCTCTGGTGGCCGAACTGCGCGCCGACCGCGACCTCAAGGTGGAGGCGCAGCGGCTCAAGCACCTGTTCGCGGCCAATGCCGAGACGCTGCTGCATGGCGACCTGCACACCGGCTCCGTGATGGTGACGGAGCAGGAAACCCGCGTCATCGACCCCGAATTCGCCTTCTACGGGCCGATGGCCTTCGACGTGGGCATGTTGATCGCCAATTTCTGGATGTCCTTCTTCTCGCAGGCCGGGCACGAGGAAAACGGCTCGCGCGATGCGATGCGCGCCTATCTGCTGCGCGTGGCGGCCGGAACCTGGGCGACGTTTTGCGCCGAATTCCGGCGCCTGTGGCGCACGGAGCGCACGGGCATGCTCTATGCCGGGAGCCTGTTCGAGAACCGCGGCGATCCGCTCGGCGCCGAGCAGGCGCTCGACGCCGTGCTGCATTCGCTGTGGCAGGACATGCTGGGCTTTGCCGGCGTTGAGATCCACCGGCGCATCCTCGGCCTTGCCCACAATGCCGATTTCGAAACCATCGGCGACGAGGCGCTGCGGGCCCGCTGCGAGGCGCCGGCGCTGCGCTTCGGCCGCCATCTCGTCGTCAACCGGCATCGCATCCAGGGCATGGAGGAGGTGAACGGCCTCGCCTTGCTGATCGAAAAGGAGACGCGCGCGTGAATGTCGGCGACCGTCACTACCGCACCATCTGGCTCAACGAGGACGAAAGGTCCGTCGACATCATCGACCAGCGCTGGCTGCCGCACGAATTCCGCGTCGTGACGCTGCGCACGGTCGAGGACGTCGCGGTCGCCATAAGCGACATGTGGGTGCGCGGCGCGCCGCTGATCGGCGTCAGCGCCGCCTACGGCATGGCGATCGCCATGGCGGCGGATGCCTCCGACGCGGCGCTCGATGCGACGTGGGATCGGCTTCATGCCACGCGCCCCACCGCCATCAACCTGCGCTGGGCGCTGGACGACATGCGCCGGCTGCTGGCGCCCCTGCCGCCGGAAACGCGCGCGCGGGCCGCCTACGAGCGCGCCGCCGCCATCGCCGACGAGGACGTGGAACTGAACCGCGCCATCGGCGAGAACGGCCTGGCCGTCATCCGCCGCATCGCGGCCGGCAAGAAGCCCGGCGAGCCGGTCAACATCCTCACCCATTGCAACGCCGGCTGGCTGGCCACCGTCGACTACGGCACCGCCACCGCGCCGATCTACCTTGCCGTGGAAGCCGGCATTCCCGTGCATGTCTTCGTCGACGAGACGCGCCCGCGCAACCAGGGCGCCTACCTCACCGCCTGGGAGATGGCGGGGCACGGCGTGCCGCACACGCTGGTGGTGGACAATGCCGGCGGCCACCTGATGCAGCATGGCGACGTCGACATCGTCATCGTCGGCACCGACCGCACCACGGCCAATGGCGATGTCTGCAACAAGATCGGCACCTATCTCAAGGCGCTGGCCGCCAGGGACAACGGCGTGCCCTTCTATGTCGCCCTGCCGTCGCCGACCATCGACTGGACCGTGGCCGACGGGCTGGCGGAAATCCCGATCGAGGAGCGTTCCGGCGACGAGGTGTCGCTGGTGTGGGGGCGCGCGCCCTCGGGCGAGATCGTGCAGGTGCGGGTTTCGCCCGATGCCACGCCGGCCGCCAACCCGGCCTTCGACGTCACCCCGGCGCGGCTGGTCACCGGTCTCATCACCGAGCGCGGCGTCGCCGAGGCGTCGCGGCGGGGGCTGGCGGTGCTGTTTCCCGAGCACGCGCCCGCCTGACGGGAAGGCGGCTGCGGCTCAGCCTTTCCCCTGCCGTCAGGCGCCGGCGTCCAGCGCATGGATGATGCCGCGCAGCTCGGCCAGGCCGCGCAGGCGCCCGATCGCCGGATAGCCGGGGTGCACCTTCTTGGTCAGGTCGTCGAGCATGCGGTGGCCATGGTCGGGGCGGAAGACGATGGTGTCGTGCGGGGCGCGCCGGCGGTCCTCGGCCAGCAGCTCGCGCAGCACCGCCACCATGTTGACGTCGCCCTCGAGATGGGCGGCCTCGTGGAAGCTGCGGCCGTCGCCTTCGCGCCGCGTGGCCCGCAGATGCACGAAGGGAATGCGCGCGGCGAAGCGGCGCGCGATCGCCGGGAGGTCGTTGTCGGCGCGCACGCCCAGGCTGCCGGTGCAGAAGCACATGCCGACCGCGGGCGACGGCACGGCGTCGAACAGGGCGGCGTAGTCGCCGGCCGTGGAGGCCACGCGCGGCAGGCCGAAAAGCGGGCGCGGCGGATCGTCGGGATGCAGCGCAAGCCGCACGCCGCGCGCCTCGGCCGCCGGCGCGACGGCCGCCAGGAACTCGGCCAGATGGCGTTGCACCATGCCCGCATCGATGCCGTCATAGAGTTCGAGGCGGTCGCGGAACTGCGGGATCGTCAGCGGCTCGGTGGTGGAGCCGGGCAGGGCGCTGGCGATGTTGGTGACGAGGGCCGCGACGTCGCCGTCGTCCATCGCCTCGAACGTCGCCCTGGCGCGGGCGCGGTCTTCCTGCGAATAGTCCGCCTCCGCGCCCTTGCGTTCGAGGATGTGCAGATCGAAGGCGGCGAACCTGTCCTGGTCGAAGCGCATGGCGGTCGCGCCGGTGGGCAGCTCGTAGTCGAGGTCGGTGCGGGTCCAGTCCACCACCGGCATGAAGTTGAAGCAGATGATGCGGATGCCGTTTTCGGCGACCGCTTCAAGGCTGGCGATCCAGGCCTCGATGTCGGCCTTCGCCGCCTTGCCCTGCCGCTTCACCGCGTCGGGGACGGGGATGCTTTCCACCACCGACCAGACCAGCGGCGTGCGGCCGGCCGGGGTGTCCTCGATCAGCGCCTTGCGCGCGGCCACCTGTTGCGTCGTCCATGCCTGGCCGATCGGCACTTCGTGCAGGGCCGATACGATGTCCGTCGCCCCGGCCTGCCGCACCGCGTCGAGCGGCACGCCCGCGTTGGGTCCGAACCATCTCCATGCCTGGCGCATCTTTTGTCCTACTCCGCTGGATGCTCCGGAAGCCGTTCGTCTCAGACGAAGCAGTCCGGATAGGTTTCGCGCAATTCCTCGACGTCGGGGATGACGGCGCCGAGGTGGATCTTCATGCCGGCGCAGGCGGCGGCCACGTCATGGGCGGCGATGGCGTCGCGGATGGTCTGGTGCTCGCCGATGACGTGCTGCATGCGCCCCAGCGCCGGCAGCGTCATGCGCCGGGCGCGGTCGATCTGCACCTTGACGGGCCGCAGATAGTCCCAGATGCCGGGATAGCCGGCGATGCCGGCGATCGCCTCGTGGAAGGCCTCGTCCGCCTCGTGGAAGCCGTTGGTGTCCTGGCGCTCGGCCAGGAAGCGCTGGCGGGCCAGGATGTCGTCCAGCCGGCCCACGTCCTGCGCCGTCGCGCATTCGGCCGCCTTCTCCACGGTGGCGCCTTCCAGCGCCTTGCGGATGACCACGGCCTCGGGGATGCGCGAGGTGGGGATCGGCGCCACGAAGGTGCCCGATTGCGGATAGATGTTGACGAGCCCGTCCTCGACGAGGCGGATAAGGGCCTCGCGCACCGGGGTGCGGCTGACCCCGAAGCGCTCCGTCAGCGCCTTCTCGTTCAGCGAGGTGCCGGGCTTGAGCTGCATGGAGACGATCGCCCCGTGCAGGTCGCGGTAGATCGCGTCCGCCGCGGTGGTGCGCACGATGCCCGCCGCCGGAGCCTTGCGGGCCGTCGGACGGGCGCCGGCCGCGCCGTCGCCTTCCAGGGCTCGTCTGGCCCTTGTCGTGCCCATGTGCCGAATTCCTGCATCCAACCCAGTTGACATACTAATATATTATTCCTTACCCTTAGCCAACACCGGATGCGCTCAGTCGACAAAAATATGACGGCGCGCCGGCCTTCCAGCCGGTCGAACCGCTCCGGCCGCGCCTCCATTGTCCCGACCGAAGGACGCCGATCATGCCGCTTCATCCCGACAGGCTGTTTTCGCCCGAACCCACGCGGCGTTCCATCGCCAGGCGGCTTTACGAGGGCGTGCGCGGCCTGCCGATCCTGTCGCCGCACGGCCACACCGACCCGCAATGGTATGCCGGGGACATGCCGTTTCCCGATCCGGCGACGCTGTTCGTGAAGCCCGACCATTATATCTTCCGCATGCTCTATTCCCAGGGCGTCAGGCTGGAAGCGCTCGGCGTGGCGCGGCTCGACGGCGCGCCGGTGGAGACGGACGGGCGCCGCATCTGGCGGCTGTTCGCCGAGAACTACCATCTCTTCCGCGGCACGCCCTCGCGCCTGTGGTTCGAGCATTCGCTGGAGATGGTGTTCGGCATCGACGAGCGGCTCGGCGCCGGCAATGCCGACCGCCTCTACGACCTCATATCGGAACGGCTCGGCGAACCGGACATGCGGCCGCGCGCGCTCTACGAGCGTTTCAACATCGAGGCCATCTCCACCACCGACGCCGCGACCGACCAGCTTGCCGCGCATGACGAGATCCGCGCCTCCGGCTGGCAGGGCAGGGTGCTGCCGACCTACCGGCCCGACGCCGCGGTCGATCCCGAGCGCAAGGGGTTTCGCGCCGAGGTGGACAAGCTGCTCGGCCTTGCCGGCGCGCCCACCACCTTCGCCGGCTATCTGGACGCCCACCGGCAGCGGCGCGCCTATTTCAAGGCGCGCGGCGCCACCGCCACCGACCACGGCCACGCATCCGCGCGCACCGCGAACCTCGCGCCGGCCGAGGCCGAGGCGCTGTTCCGGCGCGTGCTGGAGCCGGACGTCGCGGCGGCGGATGCCGAGCTGTTCCGCGCCCAGATGCTGACCGAGATGGCGCGTATGAGCGTGGAGGACGGGCTGGTCATGCAGATCCATCCCGGCTCGTTCCGCAACCACAATCCGGAGGTCTTCGCCGCGTTCGGCCCCGACATGGGCGCCGACATCCCCGCCCGCACCGACTATGTGCACGACCTCAAGCCGCTGCTCGACGCCTTCGGCAACGATCCGCGGCTCACCCTCATCCTGTTCACGCTGGACGAGACCAGCTACGGGCGCGAGCTCGCGCCGCTGGCCGGCCATTATCCGGCGCTGCGGCTCGGGCCGCCCTGGTGGTTCTTCGACAGCCCGGAGGGCATGCGCCGGTTCCGCGAGCTGACCACGGAGACGGCCGGCTTCTACAACACCGTCGGCTTCAACGACGACACCCGCGCCTTCTGCTCGATTCCGGCCCGCCACGACATGGCCCGCCGCGTCGACTGCGCCTATCTGGCCGAACTGGTCGCCGACCACCGGCTCGACGAGGACGAGGCGCATGAGGTCGCCCACGACCTCGCCTACGGGCTGGCCAAGCGGGCCTACCGGCTGTGAGCGCGCCGCGCCGTCTTTCCAACGCCGTGCTGGGCGGCCTGCCTGCGGCCGTCGCCAGGCCGGCCTACGACCGCGGGCTCGTGCGCCCCGGCATCGTGCATCTCGGCGTCGGCGCCTTCCATCGCGCGCACCAGGCTGTCTATACGGATGACGTTCTGGGCGCCGGCGATCTCGGCTGGGGCATTGTCGGGGCCTCGCTGCGCAGTCCCGACACGCGCGACGCGCTGGCGCCCCAGGACGGGCTGTACACGCTGGCCTCGCGGGACGGCGCGGGCGAGCGCCTGCGCGTGATCGGCAGCGGCGCCGGCCTGCTGGTGGCGCCGGAAGACCCGCAGGCCCTGCTTGCCGCCATGGCCGATCCGCAGGTCAGGATCGTGTCGCTGACGGTGACCGAAAAGGGCTATTGCCATTCGCCGGCAAGCGGCGAGCTGGACGAGGCGCATCCCGACATCGTCCACGATCTCGGCGCGCCGAATGCGCCGCGCAGCGCCGTCGGCTTCATCGTCGAGGCCATCGCCCGCCGGCGCGCGGCCGGGGCGCGGCCCTTCACGCTTCTGTCATGCGACAACCTGCCGGCCAACGGCCGCACGCTGAAGCGGGTCGTCAGCCGTTTCGCGCGGCTGCGCGACGCCGATCTCGGCCGTTTCGTGGCCGACGAGATCGCCTGCCCGTCCACCATGGTCGACCGGATCGTGCCGGCCACCACCGATGCCGACCACACGGCGATCGCCGGGGCGCTGGGCGTGGAAGACGCGTGGCCGGTGGTGACGGAACCCTTCTCGCAATGGGTGGTCGAGGACGATTTCGGCGCCGGCCGCCCCGAATGGGAGCGGTCGGGCGTCACCTTCGTGAAGGATGTCGATCCCTACGAGCTGATGAAGCTGCGGCTTCTCAACGGCAGCCATTCGACGCTGGCCTATCTCGGCTATCTGGCCGGCCACGAGACGGTCGCCGCGGCGATGGCCGCGCCTGGCTTCGCGAAGCTGGTGCGGGATATGATGGACGAGGAGGCCACGCCGACGCTCGCCGGCCTCGAAGGCGTCGATCTCGGCGCCTACAAGGACGATCTCGTTGCCCGCTTCCGCAACCCGGCGCTGCGCCACCGCACCTGGCAGATCGCCATGGACGGCTCGCAGAAGCTGCCGCAGCGGCTGCTCGGAACGATCCGCGACCGGATCGCCTCCGGCGCGCCGTTCGCGCGGCTGGCGCTGGGGGTGGCGGCATGGATCCGCTACGCCTCCGGAACCGACGAGAAGGGCGCGCCGATCGACGTGCGCGACCCGCTCGCCGCCACCATGCGCGAGCGGGCACGGGATGCCGACACCGCGGGCGGCCTCGTAGCCGCCTTCCTGCGCCTGGAACAGGTTTTCGGCACCGACCTTGCGGCGGAGCCCGTCTTCGCCCGAACCGTCGAGACGGCGCTGGCCGGCCTGTTGCGCGACGGCGCCGCCGCGACCGTGGTGCGCGTGGCGGCGTCCTGACCGGTTTTCGGGCGGCAGAAAAGGGTTGTGCTTGAAAACTGGTAGACTAATATATTACAATTGAACTCCCGCCCCCCGAGGGGGAGAGGCGGGACACCACTCCAGGGAGGAGATGACATGCACAAGATCACGCGCAGACAGGCGCTGGGGGGCATGGCCGGCATCGCGGTTCTGCCCGCGTTCGGCGCTTTCGCCCAGTCCGCCAAGCTTCCCACGTCGCCGGTGGCGCTCAACATCGTCGACGTCGCCGGCAATCTGGCGCTGACGCAGAAGGCGATCGAGAACTACAAGCAGGCCAAGCCCGAGTTGGTGTCCAGCATCACCTTCACCAAGGCGCCGGCGCCGGAGCTTCCCGGCAAGATCAAGGCCCAGCAGGACGCCGGCCGCATCGACATCGACATGGTGCTGACCGGCACCGACGCGCTTTCGGCGGGTCTGGAAATGGGGCTGTGGGTCAAGCTGGTGCCCGACTCCACCGGCACGCTGCCCAAGCTGGAAGACGTCTATCTGGAACCGGCGGCGCGCATGCAGTCGCTGGCGCAGGACCACGGCGTCGTCGTCACCTACTACCCTTCCGGGCCGCTGCTGGAATACATGCCCGACAATGTGAAGTCCGTGCCCGGCTCGGCCGAAGATCTGCTGGCCTGGGCCAAGGAGAACCCCAACCGGTTCCTCTACGCCCGCCCGGCCAATTCAGGTCCCGGCCGCACCTTCCTGATGGGCCTGCCCTATCTGCTCGGCGACGCCGACCCCAAGGACCCGGTCAAGGGCTGGGACAAGACCTGGGCCTATCTGAAGGAACTGCACAAATACATCGAATATTACCCGACCGGCACCGGCGCGCTGATGAAGGAGCTCGGCGAGGGCACCCGCGACATGACGGTGACCACCACCGGCTGGGACATCAATCCGCGCGTGCTCGGCGTCGTGCCCAAGGAGGCCAAGGTCGCGCCGCTGAAAGGCTTCCACTGGGTCGCCGACGCCCACTACATGTGCGTACCGAAGGGCGTCAGCGACGAGAAGCTGGCCGTGCTGATGGACCTGATGGCGTTCCTGCTGACGCCGCAGCAGCAGGCCTACACCTATGACGAGGGCTATTTCTATCCCGGCCCCGCCGTGAAGGGCGTGACGCTCGACATGGCGCCGCAGGAAAGCCAGGATGCGATCGCCGAATTCGGCCGCGAGGAATATGCCAAGCTGATCGAGGACAATCCGATCGAGCTGCCGCTGGAGCCCTCGGCCATGGTCACCGCGTTCAGGATCTGGGACGAACAGGTCGCCGCCACGCCGAAGTGACGGCCGCCCGCTGAAGTCTTTTCCCCCGCGCCCCGGCTGCATTGCGGCCGGGGCGCCAGCCAAATGGAGCCCACGACGGATGCTGCTTGCCTCGTCGAAATTCGACGAACTCCGTCTCGATCACATGAGCCGTTCGTTCGGAAACGTGAACGCGCTCCGGGATGTTTCGTTGACCATCCGCAAGGGCGAATTCATCGCGCTGCTGGGGCCTTCCGGCTGCGGCAAGTTGACGGCGCTCAACTGCATCGCCGGCCTGCTGACGACGACCGGCGGCAGCATCTATCTCGACGACCGGCGGCTCGACCAGTTGAAGCCGGAGGATCGCGGCTTCGGCATGGTCTTCCAGAACTATGCGCTGTTCCCGCACATGACGGTGCGGGCCAATATCGGCTTCGGGCTCAAGATGCGCGGCATGGCCAAGGCCGAGGCGGCCCGGCGGGTCGACGAGGCGCTGGGGCTGGTGCGCCTGGAAGGGCAGGGCCACAAGCTGCCGGGGCAATTGTCCGGCGGCCAGCAGCAGCGCGTGGCGATCGCGCGCGCCATCGTCATCGAGCCGCCGCTGGTGCTGATGGACGAGCCGCTTTCCAACCTTGACGCCAAGCTGCGGCTGGAAATGCGCGCCGAGATCCGGCGCATCCACAACCAGCTCGGCGCCACCACGATCTACGTCACCCACGACCAGGACGAGGCGCTGTCGCTGGCCGACCGCATCGTGGTGCTGCGCGACGGCGTCATCCGGCAGGTGGGCACGCCGCGCGACCTTTATGAAAGCCCCGACCATCTCGACGTCGCCGAGTTCATGGGCTACCGCAACCGGCTCGCCGGCAGGCTCGTGCGGCGCGACGGCGCGCGCGGCACCGTCGAGGTGGGCGGCGTTGCCCTGTCCGGCGCCCTGCGCGGCGACATCGCGGATGGCAAGGCCGTCCTGGTGGCGCGGCCCGACGACGTCACCGTGATCGAAAACGGCGCGAATGCGCTGACGGCGACGGTGGAGACGATCGAGTACCGGGGCCGCGAGTTCGTCGGCACGGCGCGGACCGTCGAGGGGCTGGAGGTGGTGTTCCATACGGTCCGGCCGGTGTCGGCCGGAAGCACGGTCTCGCTGTCGGTCGATGCCGCCCGCGCGCTGATCTATGGCGCGTGAGGCCGCAATGGAGACGATCCGGCCCACCACCTCGCTGCGCCAGCGCCTGGCGCTGAAGGGGTTCGACGGCGTCACGCTCTTGGTGCTGCCCGCGGTGCTGTTCGTGCTTGCCGTCTTCATCTATCCCTTCGCCTATGGGCTGCTGCTTTCCTTCGAGCCGAAGGAAGGGGGCATGCTGGCCAACTACAGCCGCTTCTTCTCCGATCCGTTCCTGTACAACACCATCGCCACGACGCTGTGGCTGGCCGTGCCCGTCACCATCATCAGCCTGGTGCTGTCGGTGCCGATCGCGTTGCGCGTGCGCCTCATGACCCGCCAGCGCCTGCTCACCACCATCCTGGTTCTGCCGGTGACGCTGGGCACCGTGCTGGTGGCCGAGGGCCTGCTCAACTATCTGGGGCCGCAGGGCTGGTTCAGCCGCACGCTGATCCTGTTCGGCCTGATCGAGAAGCCGCTGAAGCTCACCAACAATTATTGGGGCGTGTTCGCCTCCCTCATCATCACCGGCTTCCCGTTCACCTTCCTGCTGACGCTGTCCTACGTGACCGGCATCGACCCCGCGCTGGAACACGCGGCCGCCACCCATGGCGCGCGCGCCTGGCAGCGCTTCCGCCACGTGTTCCTGCCGCTGCTGGCGCCGGGCCTGGCCATTGCGGCCGCCCTGTCCTTCGTGCAGGCCTTCGCGGTGTTTCCGTCCGCGGTGCTGCTCGGCGCGCCGGCCGGGCCCACGCGCGTCATCTCGATCGCCGCCTACCAGGCCGCCTTCGAGCAGTACGACTATTCGATGGCCTCGGCCATCGCCATGATCATGGCCGCCGTGCAGATGGTCATCGTGGTGGCGATCCTGATGTTCCGCAACCTGTTCTATCGCGGTTCGACGACCGGAGGGAAAGGCTGAGATGATCCGCGACACCAGCGTCGGCGCCAAGCTGTGGGTCACCGCCGTGTGGGCGGTGGTGGCCTTCTTCGTGCTCAATCTGGCGGCCATGATCGCCACCGTGATCCTGTCCTCCTTCGGCACGCGCTGGCTCGGCACCTGGCTTCCCGCCGGCTTCACCACGCGCTGGTATTTCGCCGCCTGGTCGGAATTCCAGCTCTACGACGTGCTGATCGTCACCTTCCAGATCGCCTTCCTGGTCGTGGCCCTGTCCGGCCTGCTCGGCGTCACCGCCGCCTATGCGCTGGCCCGGCGCGACTTCCCCGGCAAGAAGCTGGTGATGCTTCTGTTCCTGCTGCCGCTGCTGGTGCCGCCCATCACCTTCGGCATTCCGCTGGCCACCGTGCTCTACCAGGCCGGCGTGGGCGGAACCTTCTGGGGCGTGGTGATCGCCAATCTCGTGCCGACCGTGCCCTTCGTCATCCTGGTGATGATCCCCTTCATCGAGCAGATCGACCCCAAGATCGAGGCGGCGGCGCGCGTCTTCGGCGCTGGCACCTTCCGGCTCTTCCTCCATGTGCTGCTGCCCATGCTGGTGCCGGGCATCCTGGCGGCGCTGCTTTTGGTGCTGGTGCGCACGGTGGGCATGTTCGAGCTGACCTTCCTGACCGCCGGGCCGACGAGCCAGACGCTGGTGGTGGCGCTCTATTATTCGGTGTTCGCCTCCGGCGTGCGCGCCGTGCAGTCGATCGACGCCATGGCGGTCATCTACATGATCACCACGCTGGTCTGGCTGCTGATCGCGCTGCGCTTCGTCAATCCCACGCAGATCGTCGCCCGCGCCAAGCAGCAGCCCGCGTCGCCCTGAGCGGCAGGGCGGGGCTGCTTAGCCGTCGGCGGCGGCCTGCGGCGGGCGCCACCAATCGCGAACCAGACGCGCATCCTCGTCGCCGAACAGATGGCCGCCGGCCGCCATGCGCGCCTCGACACGGGCGCCGCGCCGCCGCAGCTGGCGCACCAGCCTGCCGGCGAACGGCCCGTAGGTCTGGTTGACGTCGCCGGAAACGACCAGTATCTCGGCGCCAGAGAGGTCCGGCCGCGGCGCGCGGGCCAGCACCGGCATGCAGCGCAGCAGCGCGGCCCTGAAGATCAGGCCGGGATGCAGCGTCATGGTGGCGTGCACGAGGTTGCCGCCGTTGGAATAGCCCAGGAACAGGGCGGTGCGCAGGTCCGCGCCGCCGGTCTGCTCCAGTTCGCGCAGGAATGCCGCGAAGGCGGCGGCCTCCCGGCTTATGTCCGCCTGGTCGAACCGCGTCGGCGTCAGTTTGCGGAACCAGCGCCGCTCGCCGTCCTGGTCGATGCGCCCGCGCGGCGCGATCACCGGGGCGTGCGGCGCGATCGCCCTGGCCAGCGGCAGCATCGTCGTCTCGTCCGCGCCCGAACCGTGCAGGGCGATGATCGCCGGGCCCCGGCCGACCAGCCGCCGGCAGGCGAATCCGCCGATGGCCATGACCGCGCTGTCGTTGCTGTCGGACATGTTGCCTCCCATGGTGCAATTGTGAATTGCAAGCCACGATTCGATCCTGCAATGGGGAACGAATGCAATTTCGCCCTTATCATCCTCCAAGAAGCTTGGCGGAGCGAAACGACGCTTTTTCCCTCGCCATCTTGCAACACAAGGAAGCGCCGGCTCAAGCGGCAGACATGACGCAGCATAGAGATACACGCATCGACGTCCTGCGGGCGCTGGCCCTGCTGACGATCTTCATCGATCACATTCCCGGGACGGTCTACGAGCGGTTCACCGTCCGCAACTGGGGGTTTGCCGACGCGGCCGAAGTGTTCGTGCTGATCTCGGGGGCGTCCGTCGGCCTGGCCTATGCGCCGAAATTCGCGGCGGGCCAGCGGCTGCTTTCGACGGTGAAGATGTGGAAGCGCGCCGGCGTGCTCTATTGCGCCCATATCATGACCACGGTGGCCACGCTGACCATTTTCTGCGGGGCGGCCGTGCTCACCGGCAACACGCTGTTTCTGGAGCAGAACAACATTCCCGCCCTGATCCAGAACGCGCCGGAGGCGTTCGTCGGCGTGGGGCTGCTGGGCCACCAGCTCGGCTACAACAACATCCTGTCGCTCTATGCGGTGCTGCTGCTGTTTGCCCCGCTCATGCTGTGGTGCCTCGGCCGCAGCCTGCGCTGGACGCTGGCCGGCTCGGCCGCCCTCTGGCTGGCGGCGGGCATCTGGCAGATCGCGCCGCCGAACTACCCCACGCAAGGCTTCTGGTTCCTGAACCCGCTGTCGTGGCAGTTGCTTTTCGTCATCGGCATCGCCGGCATGATGCATGTGCGGGCCGGCGGCAGCCTTCCGTCGAGCCCCCGCCTCGCCTGGCTGGCGGCGATCTATCTGGCCGCCGCCTTCCTGTGGATCCGCTCGCCGCTGTGGGGCCATGTGACCTGGCTCGGCCTGCCGCCGGTGGTCGGCGGCTTCGACAAGACGTTCATGTCGCTGTCGCGGCTGCTGGACGTGCTGGCCATGGGCTATCTGGTCGCCACGGTTCCGGCCGTCTCGCGCCTGCTGCGCGTCGCGCCCGGCAACGGGCTGGCGATCCTCGGCCGGCATTCGCTGCCGGTGTTCGTCGCCGGCACCATTTTCGCCATGCTGGCCCAGGCATTGAAGCTGCAGGGCGGGCCGAGCCGGATGCAGGATTTCCTGCTGGTGGCGACCGGTATCGGCCTGCAGTTCGCCGTCGCCTATTTTTTGGAATGGCTGGCCATGATGAAAAAGCGCCAGCGCGATGTGCCGCACGGTCTCGCCTCGGCCCGCACCGCGTGAGGGTTGGGGCGCACTCCCGCCCGACCCAGCCCCGAAACGCGAAAAAGCCGCGGAATTCCGCGGCCTTTCGGCTCATTGAAGCGACGGACCTTGCGCTGGCGCTTGTGTTATCGACATTGCGGAATTTGCCGCTGCTGGCAGAGAACGACCTCTTTTCAGACATTCGGTGGTCTTTCGAGAGAGCCTAAAACCAGACGTTTGCTTACCAGAACGGGCAGTACGCGTTGATAAAAACTACATTTTTACTACGGCACCAACCAGTCCCTGTCAGGGCGCGCCAGCTGACGCGCATTATTGTAGGCCATATCTAAAGTTAGGCAGGTGGCAGCGCGATAAAAGTCCGAATATCGCTCAACGACCAACGCTAAGTCTGCTCGACTAGGGTCAGTCAGTGCAAGGGGCACTAACAACTGGACCTGCGCTTGGTAGTATTGAGGGATGGCCGTCTTGTAGTTTCTCCGAACCCGCTGCCAAGCAGCGTCCCGCGCTCCACTTACCAAATTCTGCAAGCCGAACGGGCTCATCGATTGGAGTGCCTCAGGAAATCGCTCCACGTTGTCAGCAACGACATGCTCAACATTCATTCGCAATTCCTTGCGTGGGTCGAGCACAAGGACTGACGGGTCCTCAAAATAATGGGCCATGTCGGGTAGAGAGGCAAATCTATTCAGATCCCATTCGCCGCGACGAACCCATTTCGAAAAATGCCAGTACGGGTCGAGGCTGTCGATCTTGTTTCGGCTCAACAACATGTAGATCGGCTCTTGTGTCGGAGTGATCAAGCCCGTGTTCCAGCAGCAGAAATTTTCGTCGGCGCTAACCGCGACCTTCTTCTCTTCGGCGATTCGCGAATACGTATGAAATATGTAGTTACGAAGAATAGGTTTAGCCTGCGGCGAGGCCGTGAACCTGTACTCCCAGTCCTCATTTTCGGCTAAGTTGGACAACGCATCTATGTCGTCGTTAAACTTCGGCATCATTGCGAAGTCGTAGAATTTTTCCGGCAAATCGTAGGGTTGATTCTTTGCCATGTCGTCTCCTTAAATGAAATGGCATAACCATATTTGACTTCTTAAGAGAAGGCCCACTTCGCTTGTAGCATTATGTGGCGGGCTGTCACCTAACGTCCGATTTTCTCAAGTCGCGCCCTAAGCTGCCCGTCCGCAATCCACCCCCTTGCAGACGTTCGGCAACGAGTTGAGGGCGTCTCTCGGCTGACCTCCGCGAAACCTTCGCGACGCTGCGACTTCACGTCCCGTCGAGTCTGCGAACTGGCAACCGCGACCATTTTGGAGGTTTCGGCCGATTGCGATTCCAACCGGCCCCCAAAACGCGAAAAAGCCGCGGAAAACCGCGGCTTTTCGATGCTTGATCTCCCGAAGGAAACTGGAGCGGGTGAAGCGATTCGAACGCTCGACCCCAACCTTGGCAACCCGTCAGGGCGGTTTCCGCTCCAGCAAGTATTAACGCGCAAAACTACGAAAAATCCCTATACGTCAATAACTTACGTTGACACCCCCTTCCGCGTCCATACGCTGGAAACGCCGTGGATTTCCGTTCTGCTGCTTCCCCCCTGCTTCCCCGGCCATGCTGCACCTGCGCGGGGAAGCAGATCTGGCGGATCTCGCGCACCCCCTCCCTAGCCCGGTCGAAGGAAAAGGGAGGCGAGATCCGAAGGAGTTATATGATGCCGAAGTTGACAAAGAGAACCGTTGAAGCCCTGGAGCGCAATCCCAACCGCGACGTGTTCGTTTGGGATGCGGACGTGCGCGGGTTTGGCGTGCGGGTGAAGCCTTCGGGGACGAAGACGTTCATCATTCAGTATCGGAATGTGGAGCGTCGCACGCGCCGGTTCGTGATCGGGCAGTATGGCGGTCTCACGGTCGAGGTCGCGCGCGACCTCGCCAAGAAGAAGCTGGCGTCGGTCATTGACGGTGCCGATCCCTCGCAGGAGCGGCGGTCGGCCCGCAAGGGGATGACGGTTGCGGAAGTCTGCGACTGGTATCTGGAAGAAGCGGAAGCCGGTCGCCTGCTCGGCAGGAACCGGCGCCCTATCAAGGCATCGTCGGTTTCCGGCGATCGTAGTCGCATTGAGCAGCACATCAAGCCGTTGATCGGCACGCGTGTCGTGGCGCATTTGAGGTTGGCCGATATTGAGAGCCTCCAGGCCGACATCGCCGCCGGAAGGTCGGCGCGGGTGCGCCGGGTCGGACGTGGCGGGCAGACCTCGGGCGGGGCCGGCGTCGCGGGCCGTGCAATCAGCACGTTGCGCAGCCTGCTCAATCACGCGCGCAGGCTCGGGATCATCGAGCAGAGCCCGGCGAACGGAGTGCGGGTCATCGCCTCAAACAAGCTGAAGCGGCGTCTCAGCGCCGGCGAAGTCAGGCATCTCGGCAAGATCATGAAGCAGATGGAGCGCGAGGGCGAGCATCCGACAGGGCTTGTGGCCATCCGCGTCATGCTGCTGACTGGCTTCCGGCGCATGGAAGTGCTGTCAATGCGGAAGGAGTGGGTTGAGCCTGACGACAATTGCGTGGCGTTTCCCGATACCAAGTCCGGTGCGCAGATCAGGGCGGTCGGCGATGCTGCGATCATGGAATTGATGAGCCAGGGGCAGCGCAGCGCGTCCCCCTACGTTTTTCCGGCCGATTGGGGCGACGGCCATTTCATCGGCGTCGTGCGCGTGCTTGATCGGGTGTGTGGCCGCGCCGGTCTGGAAAATGTGACGCCTCACGTCATGCGCCACACCTTCGCCAGCATTGCGGCATCGCTCGGGTTTAGCGAGCTCACGATATCGGGGCTACTCGGACATGGACCAAGGGGTGTGACACAACGTTACGTCCACCTCGATGCCGCATTGGTGATCGCTGCCGATCAAGTCTCGGCCGAAATTGCCCGACTGCTTGATGGGGGCGAACTTCATTCCATGAAACACGCGAAGCGTTTGTACTATGCGGAGAATGTCAGAGGACTCGCCGAAAGGTGAGCGGTCACGCTCCTCATTGACCAGGATCAAGGATGGAAATCCAGGCGTCTGTATCCTTACCTTGCAATGACCATAGGAGATGTTTGTGTCAAATACACCTCATACCCTCGAAGAAGAATTCCCCGGTCAGATGGAGCAGATTCACGCGCTGAAGATCTCTGATCCGATCTTTGCGGACCTGTTGCGAGAGCACGATGTGGTGAACGATAAGATTCACCTTGCCGAGACGAATGTCGCTCCGGTCTCGTAGGACCACGAGACGACGCTACGTAAGCAGCGCCTGGCAATCAAGGATCGGATCGCGCTAACTCTCCGCGGCGCCTGATGGCAGCGCAACGGCGGACAGTCTCCCGGCTGGCAGGCTTTGACAGGGAAGTGGCTATAGCTCGGGGCTGGTCAACGAGTTCTGGCATATTGTGAACTACGCTAATGAGGCAAGCCGACAATGACGATATCAGTACCGCGCAAGATCATGCTCGCAACCGACCTTACTCCAGCGGGGGACCGAGCCTTCGACCGCGCTGTCGAACTTGCTTCGGAGTGGAATGCCGAACTCGTTGTCTTGCATGTCGCTGAATCGAATTCTGCACGGCCATGGGGAATGGATCGTCGTATCCGCAATGCCGAGACAGAGATGGAAGCACTTGTGCGCTCTGCCAAACAAACATGTAAAATCGTACGCCACACAGTTATCGGCGACCCAGCGGACCGCACACTTGCGCATGCACATGAATTTGGATGCGATTTCCTGATCACCGGACCGGCGCATGGCAAGATTATAGGCGAGAAGTATCTGGGAAGTACGGCCGCCCGCATAGTGCGTCGGGCGAATGTACCCGTGCTAGCCGTGCGGCGTCGCCCTGAAGGCCCGTATGGCAGCATCGTCGTAGCGGTCGATTTCTCGGGGCCATCAAGGTGTGCTCTTCTTGGCGGACATGCACTGTTTCCCTCCGCGCGCTTGACCGCGTTGCATGCCTACCAGATCAAGCCAAACTGGAGTGGCCCCAACGCTGAGCGCACTCTTGATATTATAGAATCCGAAGAGCGCGAAAGGGCCATAAAGGAAGCTGAGCACCATATGGAGGACCTCATCACCGCAGCCGGGGCGCCTGCTATCGGGTCGACTATCTTGGAAGGTGAACCCGAGGCCGTACTGAGCGACTATGTCGCCAGGAACTGGCCTGATCTGGTTGTTGCCGGCACGCACGGTCGCAGCGAGATCGAGTACGACACCATCGGTAGCGTCGCCGAACGTTTCCTTATGACGCTTCCATGCGATGTTCTTGCCATTCCGACGCGGAAATAGGCAAATGGTGTCTGATCGGTAGGGAACGATCCGTAACAACCTCAATGAACGCCGCTGGTGACGACGCAAGTAAAGATTTTGGCGCTATGCTCCGATCTCGTCACCACGACCTAATGCGACATGACGATGGGGACTGGGCAGTCTGCGAGCAGAGAATGCGTTATTCCTCCCAGGATTGCCTGGCGCAGTCGCGAATGGACGAACGCGCCCATGACCAGCAAATCCACCTGCTGACTGGCGGCAAACTGACGAAGCGGCAGGCCTTCATCATCTCCAGGGCTGTTCGTTAGGACCGCGATGTCCGACCTGATCCCGTAAAGAGCCAAGTACTTCATCAATTCGTCGGCGGACTGGAGCCCCTCGGACCCCTTCATGCCGACAACGGTGGCGATGGCGACGTGATCGGCCTTGCCAAGCAGGTCCAGCCCGTCGCGAATCGCACGCGCTGCTCGCGCGCTTCCGTCCCATGCAATTGCTACCTTTTTGGTAAGCACCCGAGCGGGCACGCGGCTGAGAGACGCGCGCGTGATGTTGACCTGAGCTATGATGCAGGGATTGGGTTTCAGGCGGCCTGCTGATGAGGCGCTGTCTCGGGCTGGCAACGGCGCTTCCATTCCCACGGCAGTAGCTCTGGGAGGCGGGAAGCAGGCAGCTCTGCGATACGGGCCAGGACATCGGCGAGCCAGACCTTGGGGTCCACGTCGTTCAGCCGTGCGGTCATGATGAGGGTAAGCATGACGGCGGCCCGATCAGCGCCTCGGTCGGAACCAGCGAAGAGCCAGGATTTTCTGCCGCAGGCCACGCCGCGTAGCGCTCTTTCCGCCGCATTGTTCGTCATGCAGATCCTCCCGTCGCCGGCATAGCCGGCGAAGTAAACCCAGCGCGACAGCATGTAGTCGATCGGCCCAGCCACCGGCGATGAGCGCGAGAGGCTGGCCCGCTCGGTGCGCAGCCATTCCTCCATCTCGACCAGTAGCGGCCTGCTCTTCTCCTGCCGGACAGCTAGCCGCTCGGCCGCGCTCAGGCCGTTGATCTCCCGCTCGATGACGAACAGGGCATCGATGCGCTTCACAGCTTCCAGGGCCACCGGCGAGACCGGTTTGGCGCCTTTGCCGCGCCGCGCATTGCGAGCCACATCGGCCAGCTCGAAGAACTTTCGACGTGCATGGGCAAAACAGAATGCAGGCGTCGCCGGCATCTGTTTCTTCGTCCGGTCGAACAGCGGATTGAAGCCGTTGTAGCAGTCCGCCTGAAGGATACCGCTGAACTCGGCCAGATGCCTTTGCGGGTGCTCACCACGCCGATCACTGGAGGCGTAGAAGACCGCCGCCGGCGGCGCAGGGCCAGCGAACGGCTGATCGTCGCGCACGTAAACCCATATTCGCCCGGTCGTGCATTGGCCCTTGGCCAGGATCGGGATCGTCGTATCATCGCCGTGAAGCCGCTCGGCCTGGAACACATGCGCCTCGATCAGATCGAAGAGCGGCTTGACGGCGAAGGTGACGTGGCCGACCTGATCGGCCAGCGTCTGGGTCGACAGGTCTATGCCCTCGCATTTGAACCGCGTGCTCTGGCGGTTGAGCGGCATGTGCTGCCCGAACTTATCGAAGACGATCGTTGCTAGAAGGTTCGGGCCGATGAAGCCGCGCGGCGTGGCATGGAATGGAGCGGGAGCTTGGCTGATCGCCTCACAATCGCGACATGTGAACTTTTCTCGTACCGTCTCGATCACCTTGAAGCGGCGCGGGATTTCCTCCAGCGTTTCCGTCACGTCCTCGCCCAGCTTCGACAGCCGCGAGCCACCGCAGCAGGCGCATGCCGACGGCGCTTCGATGACGATCCGTTCGCGCTCGACGTCTTCGGACCACGGCTTGCGCACCAGCCGTTTGCGGGCGAAGGCGCGCACGGACTGTGTTTTGGCCGCAGCCTCTTGCGCCGCAAGTTCGTCCTCGGCGGCCGATGCCACGAGCTCTTCGAACTGCAATTCCAACTGGTCGATCAGCCGCTGTGTGCGTTCACGGCTTGGCCCGTGCTTCTCGCGCTCCAGCTTGCCGATCAGCAATTGCAAATGCGCATTCAGCGCCTCGATGCTCGACAGCCGTGCCTCAGCCTGGAGCCGCGCCGCGCGTTCGGCCAGCAGCGCATCATGGGCGCTGGCAAGGTCCGATGGCAGGGAAAGCGGCGGCAACGTCATGACGACATTGAATCAGATTTCCCAGCAATCTCAATGCCTAAATGCCGTCAAACCCGTGTCGGACGCCAAGTTTCCTGCGGCGCGCGCCAGTCGATTCCGGACAACAAATAAGAAAGCTGCGCCGACGAGATCGCTACCGCGCCACCTTCCGCGGTGGGCCAGATGAACTTTCCTCGTTCCAATTTTTTCGTGAACAGGCAGGCCCCCTGGCCATCGTGCCAAACGACCTTGATCAGATCGCCCCTTTTACCCCTGAAGCAAAACAGATGGCCGCCCAGCGGGTCATGCTTCAGCACCTCCTGCACCCGCAGCGCAAGCGACGGGAACCCGCACCGCATATCCGTATAGCCCGTCGCCAGCCACACCCGAACGCCTGTCGGGATAGGCATCATCGCAGCGTCTCCAGTCCGCGCACGATCCGCAGCAGGACATCGACGTCGACTTCGCGATCAACGATCACGCGCCGGCCGTTCGCGCTCAGCACCTCCATGCGACCGCTACTGACCACCGAATTCGATGGAGCCGGCGCGGGCGCAAGGGTTTCCGGCGCAATCAAAGCCGGCACGAAGCCCTCGATCCGAATGCTGCCAAGCTTGCCGGCCTGCGCCAACTGACGCCAGCGATAGAGCTGGGAACGGGAAACCCCGTGCCGCGCCGTCGTCGCGGAGACCTGGCGACCGTCCCCGGAAAAGGCTTCTTCGAGAAGCCGAAGCTTCGCCTCATCGGTAAAACGGCGACGGCGTCCCGTGTCGACGATCTCCAACCGGCTCACCGGTGTCCGGAAACTGTCCTTATGCCTATCCATAAGGACAAAACGACAGATTCACATCACGCCCTCAAGGCGGCCGCCGTCGGATGCGTACCCTTTTTGGGCACCTTAAACTTTCCGTGTGAGACAATCAGCACCGGGCGGCCGGTATCGAACAGCGCATGTTCGATTGCCGAGCGGCGCGCGCCGGCGTCGTGCGTGCCGGCCGTCTCCAGGATCGTCATGTCATGCAGCCGCGCCAGGGCAATGAAGCGGGCGTATCGGCCTTCGAACGGCGACCGCGCGTATTCGATGTCGACGGGCATACCCAGTTCATCCGCACGCTGCCGGATCGCCTTGGCAACTCGTCCGGACAGGGTCTCGATACGATCTTTTTCCTGCGCGATCCACACAGACGACGAACCGAGCGTCAACGGAAAAGGCTGTAACAAAGCAGGCGCAAACACATAGACTGTCAATCTGGACTGGTTCTCTTGAGCCAGACCGAACGCATAATCCAGCGTCGGGTCATGTGTGTGCTCCTCGTCAGCGGAAACCGCGACCAAAAGGCTTGTCAGCCGATTGCCGTGTGCCATGAATTTCTTGCTCCCTCTCACTACCTTCTCGATACCATGCGCTTCGTGTTTCCAGAAAATTCCCGAGAACCCGGAAGCCACCCACTAGGCTCAGGACTCGTTGATCAGAGCCAGAAGATTACGGCTGCTGCGATACAGATGGCGGACATGAAGGTGTGGGCGCAGCGGTCATAGCGGGTGTGGATGCGGCGCCAGTCCTTGAGCCTGCCGAACATGTTCTCGATCTTGTGGCGACGGCGGTAGAGGACGGTGTCGTGCGGGATCGGCACGTTGCGGTTGGCTCTGGACGGGATGCAGGCGGCGATGCCTCGATCGGCCAGGGCCGTGCGGAACCAGTCGGCGTCGTAGCCCTTGTCGCCGAGCAAGGCTGCGGCTTTCGGGAAAGCATCGATCATCAGCGCCGCGCCTTTGTAGTCGCTCATCTGCCCTTCGCTGAGCAGCATGATGAGCGGTCGACCAAGACCATCGCACACAGCATGCAGCTTGGAGTTCAGGCCGCCCCTGGTTCGCCCGATGCGTCGGGGAACAGCCCCTTTTTAAGCAGGCTTGCGGCCGTTCGATGCGCCTTCAAATGGGTGGCGTCGATCATCAGTTGATCGGGCTTGCCGCCTTTTGCCGCCAATTCGGCAAATATCCGGTTGAAGACGCCGAGCCGGCTCCAGCGGATGAAGCGGTTGTAGATCGTCTTGTGGGGACCGTATTCCCGGGGCGCGTCACGCCACCGCAGCCCGTTCCTGATCACGAAGATGATGCCACTGACGATCCGACGATCATCGACCCTCGGCACACCGTGAGACCGTGGAAAATGTCGCTCGATCCGTCGCATCTGCGCGTCCGACAGCCAGATCAAATCACTCATTGCAGCGCCTCCTCGCGCCACAATGAATCAACTGATCGTCACATCCGCAACCATTTTAATAGGTCCTGAACCTAACCTGCATGCTCCGGGATCTCGTGGTCGGTGGCCGGTTTCGCAGGCGCCGAAGACTGCACGACTGTCGACAATTGGCCGGCAGCTGACCCGGCCGTGGCACGGCGGATCGGATCCGACAGCAACCGCAGGCCATTCAGCACGACAAGGACGGTTCCACCTTCATGGCCGACGACCGCCAGCGGCAGGGGCAGGTTGAAGAACAAGCCGCCGGTGACCAGAACCACCATCGCTCCGATGGCGACGACGAGGTTCTGCCGGATGATGGCGGCCGAGCGGCGGGCCAGCCGGTGTGCGTGGGCAAGCGTTTCCAAGTCTTCCGAAAGCAGGGCCACGTCGGCGGCCTGGAGCGCGACCTCCGAGCCGGCCGCTCCCATGGCGATGCCGACGTCGGCGCGGGCAAGGGCGGCGGCGTCGTTGACGCCATCACCGACGAAGGCGATCTTGCCGCTTGCCGCCAGTTCTCCGACTTCGCGCACCTTGTCATGAGGCAGCATCCCGGCATGGATCTCCTCGGGCTTCAGCCCAAGCTCGGCGCCGATGCGCAGCGCTACAGGCTTACGGTCTCCCGTCATCATGACGATCCTGTGCACGCCACTGTCGCGCAGGGCGGCCAACGCCGCAGCGGAGCTGGCCCTGGCCTCGTCCGCCACGCTGACGGCGCCCAGCACAGTGGCGCCGCGCCCGAGATAAATCACCGTTTGGGCGTTGCCGGCAATCTTTTGCAACTCGGGGCGATCGATACGCGCGCCCATTTCCTCAACCAGATACGAGTTGCCCGCCCACACTGGGCCGAGCGCATCGAATCCTTCTATTCCGACACCTGGTCGCGCGTTCACGTCAACGACATCTGCTATGTTGAGATCACGGGTCGCCACCTCCCTGCGGATCGCGGCGGCGATATGGTGCTCCGAATGCGCTTCGAGGCCGCCGAGCAGCGATAGGAAGCGCTCCTCGTCGCCATCCAGCGCGACCACCTGCGTCACCGCGGCGCGGCCGGTCGTCAGGGTTCCCGTCTTGTCGAACGCAAACGTGTCGACGGCCGCGAGCGTTTCGAGAGCGGCGCCCCCCTTGAACAGCACGCCGCCTCGCGCGGCGGCCGACAGCGCCGACAGGATGGCGGCCGGAACGGATATGACGATGGCGCAGGGGCTGGCCGCGACCAGCAGCGTGGCGGCCTTGTAGAGCGCCTGCTCCCAGTCTCGCCCCAGCCAGTAGAAGGCGGCGAAGGCGAGCATCGCGCCCGCCAGGACCGCAACGGTGTAGCGCTGCCCGAACCAGGAGCTGAACCGCTCGGAGGGAGCCTTTGCGGCCTGCGCCTCGGTCACCAGCAGGATCATGCGCGCAATGGTGCTGTCGCCGACCGTCCTGGTGACCGACACCTCCAGCACGCCGTCGAGATTGACGGTGGCCTCGAACACCTGCTCGCCGGGCTCCTTGGAGACGGGCATGGATTCGCCGGTGATGTTGGCCTCGTCGATGCCGCCGCGCCCGCTCAGGATCACGCCGTCGGTAGGTACCCGTGCGCCGGGGCGCAGCACCACCACATCGCCGACGGCAAGTTCGGCCGCCGGAACCTCCTCGACCCTTCCGTCCGTGCCCTTGCGCAGCGCCGTTTCCGGCCGAAGCGCCATCAGCGCCTCGATCGCGCGGCGCGCGCGCCCCAGAGCCCGATGCTCCAGCGTGGTGGAAATGCTGAAGAGCGTCAAAAGCACGGCGCCCTCGAAAGGCGCGCCGACCACGGCGGCGGCGATCGCCGCGACGACCATCAGCAGGTCGATGTCGAGGATGCGTTCGCGCCAGAGCGCGGCCAGGGCCCGCCATGCGGCCGGCATCCCGCCGGCAAGATAGACGAGTGTCAGGCCCGGCGGGCCGAGGAAAGCCAGCTCCCCGCCGAAAAGCCACCTGCCGGCGATGGCCAGAACCATCCCCAGAACGGTTGCCAGGGACAAGGCCATCGGAAAATCCAACGATACAGATCGCTTCACGTCGTCCTCTCGATCGTTTCGGTCGCGCAGCGGGCGGCCACCGACATCATCTTCGCACATTTGCCGCCTCCAGGCGGATCACACCGTCATCCGCCGATGAAGAACCGGGCTTCGAAACCGTCCTGCCGCCCCTCCCGCGGCGACCGCAGCTCGATCCTGCCGCCGGTGCCGGCGGCGATGGTCTTGGCGATAGCCAAGCCGAGACCGGCGCCATCCGCCTGCGCCTGTCCCCGTTCGAACGGCTCGGACAGGCGGGCAAGCAGATCCGGCGCTACGGCCGGTCCGGCATTGGCGACGCACAGCACGCCGTCCGCCGACAGCGCCACACGCACCGGCTCCTGCCGACAACCGTGCTTCAGCGCGTTCTCGATCAGATTGCGCGCCAGGATCGCGAAGGCATCGGGATCGATCCGCGACAGCATGGGGCCATCGGGCAGCGTCAGTTTGATACGGTCGGTGCCGTCGGCGGTTTCCGCCATTTCGCCCACGAGCATCTTCAGGATGGCGGCGAGGTCGGTCGGCTCGGTTGTCCGAAGCCGCGCCCCTTCGGCTCTCGCCAGTTGCATCAGCTTTTCCGACAGCCTGGAAAGCCGGTGCAAGGCCGCCTCGATTTCGCGGGCGCGGTCGCGCGCGGCCTTGTCCGATGTTTCGATGATCAGCCTTTGCGTTTGCGCAAGCGCCGCCGCGACCGGTGTACGCAGTTCATGCGCGGAATTGGCGGTAAAGCTGCGCTCGGCCTCCAGCGTGCGGCTGAGACGCTCAAGCAAGCGGTTCACTGCCAGCGCATTCGGCTGGATCTCCGAAGGCAGGCCTTCCGCGGAAATGGGTGTCAGATCGCCTGCACCCCGGACCTCGATGTCCGAGCGGAAGCGCCGGAGCGGCCCCATCGACAGGCGCACGACCGCCCATACCCCGATCAGGCTGACAGGAACGAGCAGGCCGAGCGGAAGCGCCAGTCCGAGCAACGTCTGCCATGCCACCGCGCGCCGCCGCGCCAGCGGCTCGGCGACGGAAATGGTGACTGTGCCCTGAAGTGCTGCGTCGGAATAGATGCGGTGGGTGGGAGTATTCGCAAATCCCATGCCGATGAACGGCGGAAAGACCGACAAATCGGCCTTGTGCGAGCGCAGCAGTACCCGACCTTCCGCGTCTCGCACCACATAGGTGAAGTATTCATTGTGCTCGCGCATCGTCGCGACGCTCTGGTCGGGTTCGTCGTCGCTGTCCCGGCCGATGACGTCGCGAACGGCCAGCGGCAGAAGGCGCTGGCCGGTTTCCTCGAGGGCGCTGTCGAAGACCTCGTCCATCTCGTGGCGAAGTTTTTGGGCGGTCACCGCGGCCGTCGCCACCCAGAGCAGGGTCATGCCCAGCCCCAGCCAGAGCGACAGACGCCATTGCAGGCTTCGAGGCGCAATCACCGAGCACCACCCAGCCGATAGCCGATCCCGCGCACCGTATCGATCACCGAATGCCCGAGTTTCTTGCGCAGACGGCTGACATGGACCTCGATCGTGTTGCTCTCCACCTCGGCGCCGAAGGTATAGAGCCGCTCTTCCAGTTGCGTCTTTGAAACCACCTGGCCGGGGCGCTGGACGAAAGCCTCGAACAGCGCCCACTCGCGCGCCGTCAGATCGATGGAGCGGCCATTGCGCATGACGGTCCTGGCGGCGAGGTCGACCTGGAGATCCCCGAGCCTGACGAGCGGGTTGGGGTTGCCACTGTAACGACGTGCCACCGCATTCAGCCGCGCCGACAGCTCGGACAGATCGAAGGGCTTGGTCATGTAGTCATCCGCACCCGCATTGAGCCCATTGATGCGGTCCGAAATCTGATCCAGCGCCGTCAGGATGATGACCGGCGTTACGCTGCCTTTGCGGCGCAGATCGCGCAGGAAGGCGATGCCCTGCCCATCGGGAAGCATGAGGTCGAGAAGGACAAGGTCGTAGGCGGCGCTGTCCAGATGGTCGATCGCTGCGTCGAGGCGGGTGACCCAATCGACCGAATGACTGTCGGCCGCGATGTGATCACGCACCGCTGCGCCGAGGATCGTGTCGTCTTCCACCAGAAGGACTCTCATGAAGGTATCACCGCGCCTGTTCCTGATCTCTGGCCGCCGAACCTGTCAGCCGCCTGACGCAAAAGTCGATTCGGCTTCAGCTACCCGTCAGGAATGGGTGCCAGCATTTCTTCATGTAAACGCTGATGCAGGACAAATGACATGATGAAACATATCGTGGCAGCCTCGCTTTTCCTCATCATGGTTGGAGCCGGTACGGCGATGGCCGACGATGATTGTCACGTGCCGATGGATCAGTGGCAGTCTCGCGAAGCGGTTGAGGCAATGGCCAAAGCGCGCGGCTGGCAGGTGAGCAGGCTCAAGATCGATGACGGCTGTTACCAGATCAGGGGCATCGACGGGGCCGGACAGTCGTTCAAGGCCAAGATCGACCCGGCAACGCTTTCGGTCGTGAAGATGAAGTACAAAGACCGGGACGATGACGAGACCATGCGCGAACGGCGGCGATCTTCCGAATCCGGCGCGAGCGATACTTCCGGCGCAGCCCCGGCGAACAAGCTTTTCGAGACGGGCAAGCTGCCGAAAAGCGTCGTCAAGTAAGGTGACATGACCGGCAGGCCACGCCGGCGTCGGTCCGGCACACCCAACCCTTTCCATCGCAGGAAAAGCCACCATGCCGAGCACCTCCTTCCGCTATTCGAAAACCATGATCATCATTCACTGGCTGACCGCCCTTCTGGTGCTCGGCGCCTGGCTGACGGCAGAGGGCGGCCGCGAAATAGTCGACAACCCGCCCCTGCTGCATTTCACGCTGGGCCTGGCGGTGTTGGCCCTCATTGTGCCCCGCCTGATCCTGCGGCTGGCCGGCGCCGCACCTGAGGCGAATGGCGGGAGCAGCTGGCTCGCAACCGCCGCAAAAACCGGCCACGGCCTGCTTTATCTACTCATGGTCGGCCTGCCGATCACCGGCTGGTACGCTGCATCGCGCATGGGAGTGCCGGTGTCTTTTCTCGGCATCGAGCTTCCGGCGCTCACCGCAGCGGTCCAGGGACGCCCCGGCCTGATCGCCAATCTGCACGAGAATGCCGGCACATTCATCCTGATCCTTGCTGGCTTGCACGCGCTGATGGCTATCTGGCACCAGTTCGTGCTGCGTGACGGAACGCTCCAGCGCATGAGTCTGCGCTGAACAGAGGGGCTTCAGCTCGCCGGTGCGGCCAGCCATAGTCGGCCCGCGGGATACCACGGCGGCGGGAATGGGTCCGGGCAAGGCAGGGCAAAACCGCAGGGAGGCTTTGGTGCACGCGCATCTGCATCCGGAAACCCATCTGGTCGCGCGCATCGGCTGGCTGCGCGCGGCGGTTCTCGGCGCGAATGACGGAATCGTCTCGACTGCCAGCCTGATCGTGGGCGTCGCGGCGGCCTCTGCCTCAACATCCGAAGTGCTCGTTGCCGGCATTGCCGGCCTGGTTGCCGGCGCCATGTCCATGGCCGCCGGCGAATATGTCTCAGTCAGTTCCCAGTCCGACACAGAACAGGCCGACCTCGCACGCGAAAGGCAGGAGCTTGCAAGCCAGCCGGACTTTGAACGCGAGGAGTTAGCGCAGATCTACATGCAGCGCGGCCTTGACCGAGCGCTCGCATTCCAGGTCGCGGATCAACTCATGGCCAAGGATGCGCTCGGCGCGCACGCGCGCGACGAATTTGGCATGTCCGAGGTGACGGCGGCGCGACCGATCCAGGCGGCATTCACCTCGGCAGCTACCTTCGCAGCCGGCGCCGCGATGCCGTTGCTGGCTGCTGTCCTGATGCCGTATTCCATGATTGTCGCCGGTGTATCCGTCGCATCTCTCCTGTTCCTCGCATTGCTCGGCGCAATTGGCGCACGCGCCGGCGGCGCGAAAATTGGCAAGGCCGTGGTGCGCGTGACCTTCTGGGGCGCGATGGCCATGGCGATCACAGCGGGAATCGGCAGCCTGTTCGGCACGGTGGTTTGAGGGAGCGTGCCCCTGAGAGCTCGCCTTATGACCATGTACGGCGCTCACAGATTGTATTGTTCGCGCGCATAATCACCCAAACCTGCGGCGTCGAGCTGGTTCATCGACGCGAGGAAGGTCACCTGGATGACGCCCGGTGCGCGACCGATCTCGATCGCGCCGTTTATCGTGGCTCGATTGCGCACCTCCGGAACCGTCATGCCGAGAAGCTTTGCCGCCCGCGCAAGCCCGTTGTCGATAGCCGCATTCATGTTGGCGGCAGTTCCGATAATCGAGATGGGCGCCAACTCTTCAAGACGATCCATGCCCCACGAATGAGCCAGCCGCTCAGCCCTGGCGCGTTCATCGGCGCTGAACGGACGCGCCAACGGTGGAAGGTCTTCGAGCAGGGGGAACAGGACCGGACCGTCTATGGGAAAGTTCTTTACCACTTCAACCTGCAGGGTGACGCTGCCCGCAACATCCATCGTGTGGCCGGCGATCTCGCCGTCGCCCTGGGCGGCGTGCATGTCGCCCATGTAGACGCCTGCTCCCTTCACCTTGACCGGCGCGATCAGTATGGCGCCCGGCCGTACGGCGTCGATGTCCATGTGGCCGTCGGTCTTGTGTTCGGCGAGTTGTTCGGCGGTCAGGGCGTAGGGGTGCGGGGCGCCGACAAGGAAAGAGCCGAAATCACCGGCATTATGCGAATCCGGCATCGGGCATGACGGTGTCGTGCCGAGTTGCCCGAGGAAGGGGCGCATGCGCACCATGACGCCGGGCATATCCGATGGCGCGAAGGCCAGAATCGGATGCTGCACCGACTCGTCCGGCAAGGCTGCATAATGATGGGCGTTGCGGGCGATGTTCTCCGCCACCTCCTTCGACACGGTCACTCCGACCTGACGTGTCTCGTCGAAGACGACGGTGTAGCCATGAACAATCTCGAACGGCTTGACCGCATTCCCGCACTTGTCGCATCTGACGGCATCCTGGCCTATTCCTTCCAGATGCGTCTCCGGCCAAATCTCGTCGCAGGTCGGACAGCGGGCAGCAACGTAAGGGTCGCCGAGACAGAATCCTTCCGGAGACGAATCGTGGCCGGAGGCGGTGGCGATGGAAGTGACAGTGATGTCGCGGATGCGGATTGCGATACCGTCGCCCGGCTCGGCACCGTCGACATAGACGGGCTGGGTGACCTCGTGGCCGCCGCGCAGGCGCGGTGTGATCATCGGCCCCCAGCAGCCCGGCGCCGTGTTGGCGATGATGGTGCCGCCGTTCTCGACCGGCCCGAGCATCGGTGCATTCGGATCGAGGACACTATTGGTGAAGCCATTTACGATAACGCTGCGTCGAGGTGTTGTGGAAATTGCGGTTTCCTCGTCCATGCCACTCCTCCGAATATGCGTTTCCTTTGGTCTACCCGGCGGTTAGCCTGCCAAGTACAGCCCATGTTAGAATACCATATCAGGATATCATATCGAGCTTCAGTTGAGGGAGGCTACGCTCGGTCAGATAATCGTAGGCGCCGGCATCGATGCCAACTGCAAGCTACCGGAAGTGGCGGACGGAGAGCTTCATATCGTCCCGTGGGCGGAAGCACCCATCCACCCTATTGAATTTCATTCGTCGTGCCGCATCCAAAGCGGCTCACTGTAGGAGGAATATCGCATGAAGGCCTGTCTTTACGCTGCCATGATGTCCGTGGCGACGGTATTTTTCGCAACGGCGACAGCTTCGGCAGACGACGCCGAGGCCGGCAAGAAGGTGTTTGCCGCATGCAGGGCTTGTCACCAGATTGGGGAAAAGGCCAAGAACGGTGTCGGGCCGGAGCTCAATGGCCTGATCGGCCGGCACTCAGGTTCGGTCGAAGGGTATAAGTATTCACCGGCAAACAAGGATTCCGGGATCGTCTGGGACGAGGAGACGTTCCGCGAATATATCAAGAATCCGAAGGCCACCATCCCCGGCACGAAGATGATCTATGCAGGCTTGAAGGACGAGCAAAAAATCTCAGACCTGATCGCCTATCTGAAGCAATTCGATGCGGGCGGAAAGACGCATGATTGACCGCTCCTGACCTTCAACAGGCAAGCTGAAAAGAGATATCGAGCCCGGGGCGGGTCGTGGCTTTTCAGATCTGCACGACCCGTTCCGGGTTTTCTCGTACGGGCGTCGTCCAGCTTTTGGAACGCGACCCGACGAAAGCCGCGCACGATGGCGACACGCCAATGGATTTCTGACGATAAGCTGAAGCAAAAATCGCGAGGCCGTCAGCAAGCGCTCAGGCACCTTCTCCAGATTGAACGCACCGGCGAGCACAAGGCACCACTGGCTCGCGGCTTCGGAGAAGGTACCATCGACATGAAATCCCTTCTTGCAATCCTTGCCATCACGACGGCGCTTACGCTTCCCGGCCTCGCCATGGCCCGGCCCGTCACCCTGACCACGACGCTGAGCAACTACGGCGGCGACGGCGCCTATCTGGCGCTCTATGTCACCGACGCGCAGGGCGCCTATGTCGGAAGCCTGTGGATGGCCGGGGCCAAGTCCAAATATTACGAGCACCTGTCCGGCTGGTATCGCGCCACCGGCGGCAATGTCGCGGAGATCGACGGCATCACCGGCGCCAGCGTCGGGGCGGGCCGCACACTGGAAATCACGCTCGATCTTGCCGACGCGCTGTTCGACGCCGGCTATACGCTGCATGTCGATGCCGCTGTCGAGGATATGCGCGACAGCCCCAACGAAGTGGCCGTGCCGCTGACGGCGGCTGGCGCTGGCACCACGCTGCCCGGCCGGCGCTACATCGCCGATTTCTCCTACGCCATGTAGCCGGAGGCGGCCATGATGCGCGCCCTTCACCGCTGGCCGGGCCTTCTGGCCGCGTTTCTGCTGGTGGTACTCAGCCTGAGCGGAGCGGCCCTGTCGCTGTTTCCTGCCGCCGAGCGGCTGACTTCGCCGCAGGCGGCGGCGATGCTGTCCGTCGCCGATCTGGCGGCACGCATCGAGGCCGCTCACCCGCAAGTAGAGCAGATCCGACGGGCTCCTTCGGGCCGGATCACCGCCTACTGGTTCGAGGATGGTGCGCCGCAGGCGGCGATAGTCGATCCCGCCACCGGCCAAGACATCGCTGCCGCTGACCCCAACCCGTCCCAACGGTGGCTGACCAACCTGCATCGCTCGATGCTTCTCGGTGACGGCGGCCGCCTGGCGATGGCTGTCGGCGCTGCCGCCATGCTGGTATTGACCCTGTCCGGCGCGGGGCTGGTGGCGCGCCGGGCCGGCGGCTGGCGGCGCTGGTTCGCGCCGCTGCGTGGGCCGCTTGCCGGCCGCCTGCATGTCGAGATTGCGCGCGTCGCGGTCGCCGGCCTCCTGTTGTCCTCGGCCACGGCCCTCTGGATGACGGCCTCGACCTTCGATCTTTTGCCCGACAGGCCGACATCGCCAGCCTTCCTCAACGAGGCCAGCGGCCAGACCGGGGCGTCCGTCGCGGTGATCGACAGGCTGAAGAAAACGCCCGTTGCGGAGCTGCGCAGCCTGTCATTCCCCGACCCCGGCGACGCGGTAGACGTCTTCACCCTCAAGACCGATCGCGGCACCGGCTATCTTGATCAGGGCACCGGCGCGGTCTTGGCGTGGAGCGACCTGGGCGTGTGGCAGCGTATCTCGGAAACCATCTACATGCTCCACACCGGACAGGGAGCAGCCACGCTCGGGCTGGTCCTCGGGCTCATGGCGCTTGGCGTGCCGGCCATGGCGGGCACGGGCCTTGTCCTGTGGCTCGCGGGCCGGCGCGGGCGGCCGCGCATCCGCGGCAATGTCGCCGCAGGGCATGCCGAGACGATCATTCTAGTCGGCAGCGAAGGCGGCAGCAGCTGGGGTTTCGCCGCGACCTTGCATGGCGCGCTGACACGTGCGGGCCAGACGGTGCATGCCGCGCCGATGTCGGCCTTTGACCCGGCGCGCTACCGGCAGGCGCGGCGCATCCTGATTCTCGCCGCCACCTATGGTGACGGCGATGCGCCGGCCTCGGCGAGGGCTTTCCTCGACCGGCTGCAGACCCTGCCCACGGCCCCTTCCGCACCGCTGGCGGTGCTTGGCTTCGGCGACCGCGGCTTTGCCGCCTATTGCGCCTTCGCACACGCGGTGGCGGAGACGGCAGCAGCCAAAGGTTGGCACCTGCTCATCCCCTTCGACACGGTAGACCGCCAGTCGCCGCAGGATTTTGCCCGCTGGGGCCGCGCGCTGGGCAGGGCGATGGGCATCGACCTGGTGCTCGAACACCAGTCAGTCCCGCCGGCCGCCCTGTCGCTGACGCTGCTTTCGCGCCGCGATTACGGTGCCGATGTTCAGGCCCCGACGACCATCCTGCGCTTTGCCCTGCCTGAAATTGCGCTTTGGCGGCGGCTGGCCGGCCATGGCTTTGGCCGCTTCCGCGCGGGCGACCTCATCGGCATCGTGCCGGAAGGCTCGGCCGCTCCCCGGTTCTATTCGCTCGCCTCCGGGCTTCGCGACAGCTTCATTGAAATCGTCGTGAAGAAGCACCCCGGCGGCCTGTGCTCGAGCCAGCTTTTCGGACTGGAGCCCGGCGATACCGTCAGCGCCTTCCTGCGCCACAACCTCGGCTTCTACCCTGGGCGCGGCCACACACCGCTGATCCTGATCGGTGCCGGCACAGGAATCGGGCCGCTGGCCGGCTTCGTGCGCGCCAATACGCGGCGGCGCCCGATCCACCTGTTCTTCGGCATGCGCCACCCCACCAGCGACTTCCTCTACGACGCGGAACTGGCAGACTGGCAGCGGCAAGGCCATCTGCGCCATCTTGCCACCGCCTGCTCGCGCGGGCGCATGCCCCGCTACGTGCAAGATGCGTTGCGCGAGGAAGCTGCCGAGATCACGCGCCTGATCACCAGGGGCGCGCGGATCATGGTCTGCGGCGGACGCGACATGGCGGCCGGCGTCTCTGCCGCGCTCACCGATATCCTCGCACCTGCGGGGCTGACGCCGGCCCTGCTCAAGGCTCAGGGACGCTATGTCGAAGATGTCTATTGAAGCGAAGCGCCATGCACTGAACGGCCCCACCATGGGCACGCGCTGGACGGCGCTGTTTTATGCGGCTGAAGCGTTCGATCCTGGGCCGGTCCGTGACGCACTTCAGGCGGCGGTGGACGAGGTGGATGCGCAGATGTCCACCTGGAAGCCCGACAGCGACCTGATGCGTCTCAACGCGGCGCCGCCCGGCGCCTGGGTGGAGGTGCCGAAGCGTTTGATGGAGGTGCTCACCCTTGCGCTCGATATCGGCCGCGCCTCGGGCGGCGCGTTCGACATCGGCATGGGCGATGCAGTGGCAGCCTGGGGCTTCGGCCCAGCAGCGGCCGACCAGCACCTTATCCGCAACGCCCTCGATGCGCCGCGCCGGCCCGCCCACGCGATGCTGGAACTGGATTCGACAAGCGCAAGGGTACGCAAGGCGGCGCCGATCACCCTCGACCTCAACGGCATCGCGAAGGGTTACGGTGTGGATCGGCTGGCCGAGACGCTGCATGACTTTGGCATTTCATCCGGGCTGGTGGGTGTCGACGGCGAGATGCGGGCGTGCGGCCTGCGCTCCGATGGTCAGCCTTGGACCATTGCCATCGAAGCGCCCGACCCTGATCGCCGCGCGCCGCATTCGCTGCTGGCCTTGCAGGACGCCGCTGTCGCCACGTCGGGCGATTACCGACACAGGCTTGTCGCCAGCGGCCGCCATCTGTCGCACACGATGGACCCGCGGCGCGGCGCCCCTCTGATAGAGCCGCCTGCCTCCGTTACCGTGGTCGCCCGCACCTGTGCCGAGGCTGATGCCTGGGCAACGGCGCTGATGGTGCTGGGTGTCGAGGCAGGTCGTGAGCTGGCGATGCGATGTGGCCTTGATGCGCTCTTCCTCATGCGTGACGCCGATGGTGTCCAGACCCGCGCCGTCGGCTCGCTGTTCGTCTGCGGGGCGTCGTCGGGGGCAGGCGGGGAGGGTTTGGTTGCCACCTGACGCCTGTCTATTGATGCAAGGACTTCTTGCACGCTTCGCCAATACCTATTCGAAAACGGACAGTCTATCTTCATCTCAACCCCAACGGCATTGCCTTGACCGCCCGTCGCGGCCGGAAGCAACGTATCAACCACAGGAGACGACTATGCAGACTGCAAGACCTTTTACCGCTTTCGCCCTGGCGCTTGCCCTGGCGCTGGGCGCGCCGGGGATCGCCGCCGCGCAAACCCATGCCCATGACGGCGCCGGCGAAGCGGCAATCGAGATCACGCTGAACAATGGCGCCAAATGGCAGGGCGATCAGAACATGATCACCGGCATGACCGCGATCCACGGCACGATGGCCGCCAATCTGGAGGCGATTCATGCCGGCACGCTGCCGGCCGATGCCGGCAAGGTGATGGCCGCCGACATTCAAAAGCAGCTCGATTTCATGGTCGAGAACTGCGTGCTCGAACCCAAGGTCGACGAACAGTTCCACGTCGTCCTGGGTGAAGTCATGAACGGCATCTCGGCGCTGGAGGAAGGCGAGGTGGAAACAGGCGCGGTGACGATCGTCCAGGCGCTCAACGCCTATGGCGAGCATTTCGAGCATCCCGGCTGGCAGGCGTTCAACTGATACAGGTCGGGTGTCAGCCCGAAGGATGGGTCCGGCGGGGGCGTCATGCCTCCGCCGGTTTCGTCTTGCAGGGGCAGCGCCCTTCCAGCAGATCGGCATCGGTGGTTAGCGCCGCAGCCATGAAATCCAGAAAGTTGCGGACACGCGCGGTATTGCGCAGATCCTCATGGGTCAGAAGCCACAGATCCAGCATGAACTCTTCGGGAAGCGACGTAGCGCGAACCAGCTCAGGATCGCAATCGGCAAGCACGCAGGGCAAGGCGGCAAGGCCGATCCCGGCTCGCGCCGCGGCATGAGCGGCGATGATCGAATTCGTCCGATAGACCTGCCGCATCTGCGGCCACCAGCGCGCCAGGCTGCGGCTCAGTGGGCCGTGGGCTGAGCCATAGCCGATCCAGTCACCGTGGGCTGGATCGCCCGGCCCCCGTAGGCCAGTGTGCACAGCTGCGTAGACGGCAAAGGCCAGTCGGCCAACTCGTCGCCCGACCAGCGTTTCCTGCACCGGATTGCCGATCCTCAGCGCCACGTCCGCCTCGCGCCGCGCCAGGTCCAGCATCGTGTCCGCCACCACCACCTCGATTTCGATTCCAGGCCATTCGGCCCGGAACGCGGCAATATGGCGGGGAAGCACCGCCACGGCCAGCAGGTCGGTCGCGGTGATGCGGATCGTCCCGCTCGGCCGCTGGTCCTGCCCGGTGACCTTCAGTGCCAGCGCTGCGATTTCCTCTTCGATGCGAAGAACGGAATCGCGCATTTCCTCGCCCGCTGCTGTCAGCGCGTAGCCGCTGGGCAACCGATTGAATAGCCTCGCCCCCAATCGCGCCTCAAAGGCGCCGATGCGCCGGAAAACAGTCGAATGGGTCACACCCAGCATGCGCGCTGCGCCCGCCAGCGATCCTGCCCGCGCCACGGCCAGGAATAGCCGAAGGTCGTCCCAATCCTGGCCCTGTCCATTCATGCAAGGACTCCTTCCGGGTTTCGCCAATCCCTGTGCGCAGATTGCTCACTTATCTCTACCTCGGAAACGACGCCGATCAACCGAAAGGATCGAACCATGACCACGACAACCATCCGCACCCTGCTGCGCAGCGATGAGCTGTCCTGTCCCTCTTGCGTGCCCAAGATCGAAAAGTCGCTGCTGGCGCTGCCCGGCGTAATGAAGGCCGAAGTAAAATTCTCCAGCGGCCGCATCGAGATTGAACACGACCCATCGCTCAGCGACGTCAATGCCCTGATCGATACGGTGGCCAAGGTCGGCTATGCCGCCAGGC
>NZ_JBQOSO010000001.1:0-339131 GCF_052216645.1 Mesorhizobium sp. PUT5 | reverse complement strand
GGGTCGACAGCCATGCCGGGCGCCACGCGTGCGGCGCTCATGCGCCATGAACGGCATGTGCGCGGTCGCTACGAACTGCGCCATTTCCTCGATCGCAAGGCGGAAACCGGCCTGCTGCGCGCCGGTCTCGGTGCGCTGATGCGCCCGTCAGCCCTGCCGGCAATTGTCGGCGGCGTGGCCGCCGACAAGCTGGAAACCCTGCGCAACAGGCGGAGCGGCCGGGCCGAACCAGGCCCGATGCCGCATCGCTACCTGCTTCCGGCCCGTGTCGCGGCTCAGAAATAGTCCCTGCGAATGCCCGCGAGCACCTCGCGGAAGCGATCCTTTTTTTCGGCAAGGGCGCGGTCGGCGCTGAGCTGCGGTTCCGCCTTGCGCGCCTGCCGCAGCGCCAGGATGGACGGAGCGGCCAGCATCTTCTTTGCCGCCGCACGCAGCACCGAGACAGGCTCCGCCTGCCTTTCCATGAGCATGGTTTCCGGTGTGCCCGGCCCGGAAGGGGCCTCGGCCTCATGCGTGCGTCCCTCGAAGCTGATGCCCCAGAAGCGGCCCCCTTTCGTGATCGCCTCTGCGCGCGAAGAGATCGGGATACGCCTCGGCGCGTAGCGGACGCCGAGCGATGCCGCCCAGTCCTGCCATTTGAAGCTGTTGATGCCCTGCGAGGTCGTGACCGCAACCCAGGGCACGCGGAACGCATCGGCCAAAATGGCGGCGTGCATCGATTCGGCCACCACCAGTTCGGCTTGCGCGATTTTGCCGATCACGCTCCTCGCCTCGCCGCAGGGGTCGACGTAGCCCAGCCCGGCCTCGCCGCACACCGTCGGCCAGATGCCGCCCACCGTCGATTCCCAATGCGGCACGAAGATCGCGCCACCGCTTTTCGGCAGGTCGCGGAATTCCGGCATGTCGGCCACCATGACGGCCGGGTCGACGATGCCGAGCCGCTCGTCCAGTCCGAGCCTGCGCGCCGTCAGCGGGCCGCGCACGGCGCGCACGTCCCATTCGGCAGGATCGGAGAGGTCCGGCGCGCTGCCATAGCCGAAGCCGCTGCCGACGACGAGTTTCTTCACGCCCGCCGGCAACAGCGCTTCGTTCAGCACCGTGCCGACGCCCACGAGCAGCGTTTGTGCATGAACGTCGCGCAGCCCGGGCAGGAGGAAGTCCCAGAGCCACAGGTTGAGGTCGTCGCCGAAATTGCCGTGGGCGGATTCCCAATGGAAGGGATGCATGGCGCTCTCCCTATCCGGCGATCTTGCCGACGGCGAGTTGGACGGCGCTACGCAATAGTTTCGGATCGCGCCACGCCCATTGCGCAAGTTGCCTGAATTGCGGAACCTTGCGGGCCTTCACCAGCCGCGCCTGCCCCCACAGCGCCTGGTTGCGCGCCGTCTGCTTGTAGGCCTCGATCGAGGCCCTGTCCTCGGCGCGATGGGGAAAGCGGCTTTCCAGACGGTCCAGCGCCACCCAGGTGTTGAACTGCTGTTTCAGGAACAGCGGCGAATCGCTGCCCATGCCATGGAAGATGTTGATGCCTTCGCCGCGTGCGGCGCCGACAGCCTCCGACAGCACGGTGCGGCGCGCGCTCCGCACGCAGTCATAGAAGAACAGCACATCTTCCGCCGCCAGCCTGAGCGCCGCCTCGAAGCGGATCCTGCTGAACAGCGCCTTGCCGATGACCATGCAGGACAGATGCAGAAAGCTCCAGTTCCTCAGCATCGTACTGGCGAGATCGGGAAGCTCGACGACGGGCGGATCGTCGCTCAGGCGCAGCATTTCCGTGGTGCCCGCGAGATCGGCCACGCCGAAATGATAGTAGAATTCCTCGCCGCCGCGGATCGAAGCCCAGTAACAGTCTGCATCAAAAAGTGACAACGCGGCTACCGCATCGCCGAGGTGGCCAGGCATCCACTCGTCGTCGGAATCGAGGAAGGCGACATAGGCCGTATCGGCCGGCACATGATCCAGCCCCATGTTGCGCGCCCCGCCTGGGCCGGCATTGGGTTGTTTTATAACGGTAATTCGAGCCCGATCTTCCAAAGGAAATTCCTGCAGGTCGGTTTCTGCCGGCAAGGGCGAGGCGTCGTCGACGACGATCACGTCGAAATCCGGATGGGTTTGCGCAAGCACGGATCGCAGCGCGCGGGCCAGGATTCCGGGCTCCCGCTGGTAGTAGGGTATGATGACAGTGCACTTCGTCATTTTTTCGCGCCTTCGGGAGTCTAGGGGGCCGCCAAAGGCCCGATGAGTTCCAGTCGGTGCCCCCCGCAGGGCTCGCTGACGAACTGGGTCCGATCTCGAAAGGAACGGCGCCCGTCCATGCCGACAACAGTCAACCTCAGAACCGTGACGAACAGTGTCGGCTGGAGCGTGATTTCCAAGACCAGCACATTCGGGCTGAAATTTGTCACCGTCCCGATCCTGGCGCGCATCCTCACCCCCCAGGAGTTCGGCGTGGTTGCCGTGGCCCAGACGGTGGTGATGTTCCTGACCATGATCGGCAGCGCGGGGCTTTCGGCCTCCCTCGTGCTCGAACGGGAGGAGGACGAGGAGACGGTGCACTCCGTCTTCTGGGTCAATCTGGCCGTCGCCCTGGCGATGTCGGCCTGCATCTATATATGCGCCCTGCCCTTTGCCGGCTGGCTGGGCGCGGAGGACGCCGCCTCCCTTTTGCGGGTCATGGCGCTTCTGGTGCCGCTGCAACTGAGCGGCGACGTCGCCTATTCGCTGCTGGCGCGGCGCATGGCGTTCCGGAAGGATGCGGCCTGGAGCGTTTTCTCCGAATCGGTGGGTGCGGTCACGGCCGTCGGCCTCGCCCTGGCGGGCGTCGGCGTGTGGTCGCTGGTGGCCCAGCTTTTCGTGTCGGCCGTCGTGCGGCTGGGCGGGCTTTTCCACGCCACCGGCTACCGGCCGCGATTCGTCCTGTCGCTGGGCAAGCTCGGCGCGCTCACCCGGTACAGCCTCGGCATCATGGTCTCGGAGCTGTTCAACTTCATCACCTTCCAGTCGCCGCTGGTGGTGGTGTCGCGGCATCTGGGGCTTGCCGACGCCGGCGCCTATGCGGCCGCGAACCGCTTTTCCAGCATCCCCAACCAGGTGCTGCTGGCGGGGCTGATGGGTGTTCTGTTTCCCGTCTTCAGCCATATGAACGGCGATGCCCGCCGCCGCACGGATGCCCTGATGCTGAGCACGCAGGTCACGACGGTCGCCCTGGCGCCGATGATGTTCGGCCTGTGGGCGGTGGCGGAGCCGGGCATGTTCCTGATCTTCGGGCCGCAATGGGTGCATGCCTGGCCGGTGCTCGGCCTGCTTGCGGTCTCCAAAGGCATCATGTCGCCCTGCAGCACCTACATTCCGTTCCTCAAGGGCGCAGGCCGGTCCGACGTGCTGTGGTGGGTGGCGATGCTGCGTGCCGCGCTCGTCTACGGCCTTATCAGTTACGGCGCCATGACCGGCGGCCTCTTCGCCGCCATGGTATGGTTGTGCCTGGCCAATGTGGTCACGCTGGTCTTCTATTCGTGGGCCGTCTTCCGGACCAACGGCACGGCGTTTTTCTCCAGCTTCTACGTGACGACGCGGCCGATGATCGCTTCCGTCATCATGGCGGTCGCGGTGCGTTTCCTGCTCGATCACGTGAAGGCCGGCCTGCCCGGCGGCGTGTGGTGGAACGCGCTTTCGCAGGTGGCGGTGGGCGCCGCCGCCGGCGCGGCCATCTATGGCCTCCTGCTGCTGCTCACCGAGCGCGACCTGTTGCGGAAGCTGCTCGAACTGCTGCGCCAGCGCAAGGCCGGAGCAGCCGGCGCGAACTGCTGAGACCGGCCGGTCGCAAGACGGCATTCGCAAAGCGGCCGCGAGACCGCAGAATGGAATCGCGAATCAATCAAGGGAGGGTGCCTCGCCATGGCATTGTTCAAATTCCGCTCGGCCGGCCCGTTCCGGGTCAGGAGTCGCCAGAGGGACGGCGAAGCCGATGCAGTGCGCCTTGCCAAGCTGTTCGCCTTCCTGGACGATTTCCATGCGGCCATCGCAAAGGAACATGAAGGGCTTCGCGCGCGCCATGCCACCGCGACGGAGCGCGCGGCCTTCTCGCAGCAATCCCTGGAAGACGATCAGCCCGATCCCGGCCTGTCCTCGACCGTCGATCAACTGACCGGCGCGATGATGCGCTACGATACCCGCCTGAAGGCGCTCGAGCGGCAGATGGCTTTCGTTACCGAAATGCGCGCGCATGCGGATCGGTTTCCCCTTGAAACGGAAGCGGTCCGCGAGGACGAGCATTTTGCCGGCGGGAGGCATATTAACCCGCACTCATAAAAAGTGACCGCCGGCTCCCCGCAAATCCGGCCGGGTGCCACATTACCATCCCCTCACCGTCCTATCTGCATTGCCGCATTGGCTCGAAATTGAAGCGGATCCTTGTCGGCTCCGAACAGAAAGTAGGACGGTTACAATGTTGAAAACGCAGGTGCGGACCCCCGCGCTGTATGTTGTGTCGGGCATCCTCGCCCTGTCGGCACTGCTTCCGGCGCAGGCGCAAGATGCGGGTCGGGCGTCCGGCAAGTCCTTCGTGGACGAGTTCGACCGGCTCGACACGCAGCGCTGGTACGTTTCCGACGGGTGGTCGAACGGCGACCATCAGAACTGCACCTGGTCCGCCAAGCAGGTGAGCGTTGCCGACGGCAGGCTCAGGATCGGTTTCGCCAGGCAGGATTACAAGGAGCGCAGCCATGTCTGCGGCGAGGTGCAGACCAGGGAGCGCTACGGTTACGGCACCTTCGAGGTGCGGATGAAGGCGATGGCCGGCTCCGGCCTCAACACCGGCTTCTTCAGCTATATCGGCCCGATCGACAAGCAGCCCCATGACGAGATCGACTTCGAGGTGCTCGGCAAGGACCCGTCGAAGGTGCAGGTCAACCAGTATGTCAACGCCAAGAGCGTCGGCAGCGCCAAGCTGGCGGAGGTTCCCGGCAGCGCCGACAAGGGTTTCCACGACTACGCCTTCGTCTGGCAGAAGGACCGGATCGCCTGGTATGTCGACGGCAAGCTCGTCGACGAGGTCACCGACCCGGCGAAGCTGCCCAGTCACGCCTCCAAAATATTCCTCAGCGTGTGGGGCAGCGACACGCTGACGTCCTGGATGGGCCCCTTCCAGGATCCGGGCCGGCCCGTCGCGGCCGAGGTGGAGCGCGTTTCCTACACCGCGCCGGACGATCCCTGCCAGTTCCCCGAATCCATCGTCTGCAAGCTGAAACAGGGTACGCAATGAAGACCGTCACCTGTCTGCATGCGGGCCGGCGAACCGATCGCCGGTGAAGCAAGCAATGCTGCATGTCTTGTACCTGGTCCATGATCTGTGCGACCCGGCGGTCGGTCGGCGCGTCTCGATGTTGCAGGCCGGCGGCGCCCGGGTGACGCTGGCCGGCTTCCGGCGGCGCGAAGCCCTGCCCGGTTTCGCCGGCATCGTGCCGATCGATCTCGGCATGACGCAGAACCGCGCATTCGGCCAGCGCCTGGCTGCGGTGGCGAAGGCCGCGCTGACGCTCGCCGCGAAGCTGAAGGACATGGGCCGGCCCGACATCGTCATCGGCCGCAATCTCGAAATGCTGGCGCTGGCCAACAGGGCCCGCGCCTTGTTCGGGGCCGACATCCCGATCGTCTATGAATGCCTGGACATCCATCGTCTGCTGCTCGGGCGCGGCGGCGTGGCCAGGGCCATGCGCGGCGCGGAAAGGTTTTTGGGCCGCAACGCAGCGCTGCTTCTGACCAGCTCGCCGGCCTTCACGCGCGATTACTTCGAAGCCTACGGCCAGTCGCGCGCGCCTGTGCTCCTGCTCCAGAACAAGATGCTGGAACTTTCCGGTACGCAGGGTGCCGTCCGCCCGGCGCCGCCGCCGCAGGCCGGCGAGCCATGGCGGATCGGATGGTTCGGCGCGCTGCGATGCGCCAGATCGCTGAAGCTGCTGGCGGAATTCACGCGCGCCATGGACGGCCGTTTCGAGGTGGTGCTGCGCGGCCGGCCCGCCCATGTCGAGTTCGACGACTTCGACGGTTTTGTCGGGACCGAGCCGCATATGCGCTTCGAGGGCGCCTATCGGAATCCGGAGGATCTGCCCGCCATCTACGGCGAGGTGCACTTCTCCTGGGCCATCGACTTCTTCGAAGAAGGCATGAATTCGAGCTGGCTGCTGCCCAACCGGCTTTACGAAGGCTGCCGGTTCGGCGCGGTTCCGCTGGCGATGAAAGGCACGGAAACCGCCCGCTTCCTGGCCGAGCGGCGTCTCGGGTTGCTGCTTGACGAGCCATCGGCAAAGAGCCTCGCCGCGTTGCTCGGAGGCGTAACCGCCGACGGATATGAAGCCCAGCGGGCTGCAATAGAAGCGCAGGACCGCCGGACATGGGTCTGCGGCCCCGGCGAGTGCCGCAGTCTGGTCGAACAGCTCCATCGAATCGCCGGCTATCGCCACCCCGACGCCCTTGTGGAGTTGGCGGCATGAGCGGAGAAATCCTCGACAGGCCAGAGAGCCCGACGAAACCGGCCACCTCCGGCCGCTGCATGATCGTGATCCCCTGCCTCAACGAGGTCGACCATATCGGCGATCTGGTAGACCAGCTTCTGGAACCGGCCGAGCGGCTCGGCATGAGGATCGTGGTGGCCGACGGCGGCAGCACCGACGGCACGCGCGCGACGGTGCGCGAGATCGCTTCGGCGCAACCGTGCGTCCTGCTGCTCGACAACGAACGCCGTCTGCAGAGCGCCGCCATCAATCTCGCCGTGGCCGAATTCGGCCATGACGTCGATTACTTCATCCGCGTCGACGCCCATGGCGGCTATCCGGACGGCTATTGCGAGATGCTTCTGGAGGAGGCGCGCGAGACAGGCGCGGATTCGGTCGTCGTCTCGATGGCCACGATCGGCTTCGGGCCGTTCCAGAAGGCCACGGCCATGGCGCAGAATTCCAGGCTCGGCAATGGCGGATCGCCGCATCGCGAAGGCGTGCCGGGCCACTGGACCGACCACGGACATCACGCGCTGATGCGCGTGGAGGCCTTCCGCGCCGTGGGCGGTTATGACGAAAGCTTCAGCCATAACGAGGATGCGGAACTCGATCACCGGCTCATGGCTGCCGGCTACCGCATCTGGATGACCGACAGGACCTTCATGACCTACTATCCGCGCGCGACGCCGCGCGCCCTGTTCCGGCAATATCTCGGCTACGGCCGCGGCCGGGCCAGAAACGTCCTCAAGCATGGCACCCGGCTCAAGCCTCGGCAAGCCATTCCGCTGCTCGTGCTGCCGGCGGTGGCCGGCATGGCGCTGGCCGTGCTCAGCACGACCGCCCTCGTCCCGGTCTTTCTGTGGGTTGCCGCCTGCATCGGATACGGCGCCTGGCTGGCTGCGAGCCGGCGCAACCGCCACGGCCCCCTGGCGGGCGTGTCGGCCATGATCATGCACCTGGCCTGGTCCACCGGCTTCTGGCTGGAATATCTGAAAGCCTGGCGGCAACAGCCCTGGAAGCAGCGCGGGGCACGGGCGCCATGAGCAATCCGTCCAAATCCCCGACGCGGATCGATATCTGCATATGCACCTATCGCCGGCCCCATCTGGCGCAGACGCTGCGCTCGCTCTGCGCGCTCGACCTGCCGGACGGGTCGGTCGTGAGCGTCGTGGTGGCCGACAACGACACGCAGCCGAGCGCCCGCGAACTGGTCGAGACGGTGTCGCCGGACCTGCCGTTCAGGCTGCGCTACATCCATTGCCCCGCCTCCAACATCTCGCTGGCCCGCAATGCCTGCCTCGATGCAGCGGAGGGCGATTTCCTCGCTTTCGTGGACGACGATTCCACCGTCTCGCCGCAGTGGCTGTCCAGGCTGGTCGAAACGGCAAGGGATACCGGCGCCGATGCGGTGCTGGGGCCGGTGCGGGCGATCTATCCGCCTTCCGCACCGGCGTGGATGCGGCGCGGCGACTTTCACTCAACGAAGCCGGCCTGGGTCGACGGCGAAATCCGCACCGGCTACAGCGGCAATGTGCTGCTGCGGCGCGCATCGCCCCATGTGGAGGGTCGATGCTTCGATCCGGCGCTGGGACGCACAGGCGGCGAGGACACCGAATATTTCTCGCAGCTTCATCGCTCCGGCGGACGGATCGCCTATGCGCGCGATGCCGTCGTGGACGAGCCGGTGATTGCCGGACGGGCATGTTTTTCCTGGCTGGCGAAGCGGCGGTTCCGCTCGGGCCAGACCCACGGCCGGCTTCTGGCACAGAGACACCTCCGCCTGACACAGGCAGGACTGGCGGCCGCCAAGGCGGCATTCAGCCTCGGCGCCGCACTCGTCTTCGTTGCGATACCCGACCGGCGCAACCGGCAGGTCCTGCGGGGTGTGATGCATGTCGGCGTGGTCAGCGGCTTGCTCGGCTTGCGCGAAATCCGGCTCTATGGCGATGAGCCGGCCAGGGAGCAGACCCATGCAGCCTGACGTCAGCTTCGTCATCGCCGCCTACAATGCCGAACAAGGCATCGCCCGCGCAGTCGAAAGCGCGCTGGCCCAGCGGGACGTGAACGTCGAAGTGGTCGTCGTCGACGATTGCTCGAACGACCGCACCCTCGAGGTCGCACGGGCCTTTCCGCCCGGGCAGGTCAAGGTGATCGCGCTCGATGAGAACCGCGGCCCCGGCGGCGCCCGCAATGCCGGCTTCGACGCGGCGAGCGGACGCTGGATCGCGATCCTCGATTCGGACGATACCGTCCGTCCCGATCGGCTGCGGCGCCTGATCGACCGCGCCGAGGCGGCACAAGCGCAGATAGCCATCGACAATCTCGAAGTGGTGGAAAACGGCGCGGGCGCCCCGCAGGCCATGTTCGACGCGGATTTCCTCCAAGCGCGCCCCGAACTCGGTCTCGCCGACTTCATCGCCGGCAACCTGATGTTCGAGGGGCGGTTCTCCTTCGGCTATGTGAAGCCGCTTTTTGAACGCGCCTTCATCCAGCGCCCAGGCCTTCGCTATGTCGAGGCCTTGCGCATCGGCGAAGACTATCTGCTGCTGGCCTCGGCGCTGGCGCGCGGCGGGCGCTGCGTCGTCGAGCCGCTGGTCGGCTACAGCTACCACATTCGCGGCGGTTCCATTTCGCGCGTGCTGGAACTGCATCATCTCGAGGCGCTGCTGAAGGCGGATGCCGATTTCGTTCACGCCCATGAATTGAACCGCCAGGCGCAGGCAGCGCAGGCGCGGCGCACGCGCTCCCTGCGGCAGGCGGCCTCCTTCCTGCTTCTGGTCCGCCATCTGAAGGATGGCGCACCGCTCAGGGCGGCAGGCACGGCGCTGCGCGATCCGGCCGCGCTCAGGCATCTCAGGATGCCGGTGGCGGCGCGGCTGCGCCGGCTGGCGTCGACGCTCCGGCCGGCAGGCACCGCAGCGCGGATCAGATGACGGAACCGTTCGAATCGGCGGGGGACCCGATCTCAAAGAGGGAAGATGCGATGAAGAAAGTCAGAAAAGCGGTGATTCCGGTCGCGGGGCTGGGAACGCGGTTTCTCCCGGCGACGAAGGCCATGCCCAAGGAGATGCTGACCGTGGTCGACCGCCCGGTCGTGCAATATGCGGTCGACGAGGCGCTTGAAGCAGGCATCGAGCACATCGTCTTCGTCACCGGGCGCAACAAGCATGTCATCGAGGACTATTTCGACATCCAGCCCGAACTGCTCGACACGCTGACCCGCGCGGGCAAGAACGAGCAGCTTGCTTCGCTCGGCCGGCTTCAGCCGATGCCGGGCACGATCAGCTTCACCCGCCAGCAGGCACCGCATGGGCTCGGTCATGCGGTATGGTGCGCGCGCGATATCATCGGCGACGAGCCTTTTGCCCTGCTGCTGCCCGACATGGTGTCCTACGGCGACAAGGGCTGCCTGTCCGGCGTGATGGAACTCTACCGGCAGACCGGCGGCAATGTGATCGCCGTCGAGCAGTGCGATCCCAGGGAGACCGCCAGCTACGGCATCGTCGGCAAGGGCGCCCGGACGGGTTCCGGCTTCACCATCACCAGCATGGTCGAGAAGCCGGCGCCGGAGGCCGCGCCGTCGAACCACTACATCAACGGCCGCTATGTGCTGCAGCCCGACATCTTCGACATCCTCGACACGCAGGAGCGCGGCGCCGGCAACGAGATCCAGCTCACCGACGCCATGGTGCGGCTGGCGCAACGCCAGCAATTCTTCGCCGCGCCCTTCGAGGGCCGCATGTTCGACTGCGGCTCCAAGGATGGCTTCATCCAGGCAAACGTCGCCTTCGCGCTCGCTCGCGACGACATCCGCGACACGGTGCTGGGACCGATCGAGAAGATGCTCGTTTCCCGCAGGCGTCTTTCGCAGGCGGCTTGAGAACAACGGCGCAGAAGAATGGCCGCGGCGCGCAGCCGCGGCCGGCATCTGCGCGTGATGACGCGGCGGGCGGCAGGCAAGCTCATGAACCATGGAAGTTTCCCATTGAAGAACCGAGGTCTCATGTCCGCCACGGATGCGGACAATTTCATCGATCTCGATATGCTCGTGGCCGCCGCGCGCCGGCAGATGAGGCTGGTCGGCCTGTTTGCCGCCCTGGGGGTTCTTGTCGGCGCGCTCTACCTTGCCTTCACGCCGTCGCTTTACACGGCCTCCACCCGCATCCTGCTCGACGACAGCCTGACCAAATTCGCCGAGGACAAGCAGGCGCCGCCCGCCGGGCCGCAGGCCGATGCGATGGTTCTCAGCCAGGTCGAGATCCTGAAATCCAGCCGGCTTGCCCGGTCGGTGGTGATGGACCAGAAGCTCCAGGACAACGACGCCTTCCTGAACCCGCCGCGCTCGCCGTCCGGCTGGCTCAAGGCCGCGGTCAAGTCGCTCGCCGGGCTGTTCTCGTCCTCCCCGGCATCGTCGGACAGGTCGGCGGAGAATGCCAGGATCGGCAAGGCGGTCGCCCTGCTCCAGTCCGGCCTTAACGCCGAGCGTGTCGGGCGCAGCCTGGTCATCGAGCTTTCCTTCGAAAATCAGGATCCGAAACTGGCGGGCGCGATCACGCGCGCCTATGCGGACGCCTATCTCGCCGACCATCTCGACGCGAATTTCGACGCCACCCAGCGGGCCACGGTATGGTTGCAGGGGCGCCTAGACGACCTGCGCGAAAGCTCTCAGGAGGCCGCGCTCGCCGTCGAGCAATTCCGGGCCAGGACCGGGCTGACGGCGGCGCGCGGCGAACTCATGTCCGAGCAGCAGCTTTCCGACCTCAACAGCCAGCTCATCCTCGCCCAGGCGGACACGGCCAACGCGTCCGCCCGTTACAACCAGTTCAAGGCCATCGTCGACAGCGGCCCGGACAATGCCGTCAGGAACGCCACGATCCCGGCGGAAAAGGGCACCAGCGGCAACAACACCAACGCCATCAACGAGATGAAGTCGCGCTATCTGAGCATTTCCAAGCGCGAGCAGGATATTTCGAGCCGTTTCGGCGAGGACCACCCCCAGGCGGTTGCGCTGCGGCGTGAGGAGGCGGACCTGACCCGGCAGATCTTCGCCGAGCTCCAGCGCCTGACGGAGAGCTATCGCAACGAATACCAGGTGGCCAGGTCGCGAGAGGAGTCCTTGCGGACGAACGTCCAGGATCTTTCGGGCCGGAACTCCATGACCGGCAAGGATCAGGTCGAGCTGCGCAATCTCGAGCAGAAATCGCAGGCGCTCGCGGCGCTCTATCAGGCATTCCTCGCCCGCTACGAGGAAGCGGCCCAGCAGCGTTCCTTCCCGATCGCGCAGGCCCGCATCATCTCGCAGGCCGACAATCCGACGACCGCATCCAGCCCGCGCAAGACCATGGTGCTGGGACTGTCGCTCGTGCTCGGCCTCTTCGCCGGCGCGGCCGCAGGCACGGTGCAGGAATTCCGCGAGCGCTTCTTCCGCACCGGCGACGACGTTCGCGATTCGCTGGGCGTGAATTTCCTCGGCTACCTGCCACAGATCGGCAACAGGCTGATCGAAGCGGGCGGCGCGGCCGCAAACGGGGAGAAGGCGCGCCCGCACAGTTCGGAAACGGTCACGCCGCGCATGCTGCGGGTGGCGATCAATGCGCCCAGTTCGTCGTTTGCCGAGACGCTGCGCAACGTCAAGCTGGCCGGCGACGTCGTCCTGCATCACAGCCCCTGCAAGGTCATCGGCTTCGTGTCGGTGCTGCCCAGGGAAGGCAAGACGACGGTGGCCGCGAATTTCGCCGGCCTCCTGGCGGCCAATGGCGCAAGGACGCTGCTCATCGATGCCGATCTGCGCAATCCGGGCCTGAGCCGCAGCCTGCCGCAGCCGGAAAAAGGGCTGGTGGAAGCGATCGTCGGCGACGTGCGCTGGCAGAATGCCTGCCTTACCGACCGCAAGACCCAGCTCGCGATCCTGCCCACCGTCGGACGCAGGCGCCTGTCCCACACCAGCGAACTGATTTCGGGGCCGGGCATGGCCGATCTGCTCGAGGAGATGCGTGCCTGCTTCGACTATATCGTGGTGGACCTGCCGCCGCTGGGGCCGGTGGTCGACGCCAAGGCGTTCGCGCCGCTGGCCGACGGCCTGGTGATGGTGGCCGAATGGGGCGCCACGCCCCGGCTTCTGGTGCGTTCCATATTGCAGACCGAGCGGCAGATCGCCGCCAGGACGCTCGGCATCGTGCTCAACAAGACCGACATGAAGAAGCTCGCGCGCTACGGGCAGTTCGGCGGCGCCGAGCAATATCTCGACCGCTACGTCTCCTACTACGTGGAAGAGGTTTCGCCCGCGGCCAGGACCGGCCGGAAGGAAAAGGCTTGACCACGGCCATGCCAGGACGGGGCGCAGGGCCTTCAGTTGGTCAGGTATCGCCCCTTGCCGCGCCATATGCGCAGCGCCGAGAGCCTGCCGCTGAAGAAAGCGCCGGTGTCGATATTGACCCGCATGCCTTCGCGCTTCGCCTCCTCGACGGGCGTATGCCCGTGAACGACGTAGCGGGTGAGCAGATCGGCATGATCGAAAAAATCCGAGCGGATGAAGACAAGATCGTGGTCGCTCTGTTTCGCCAGTTCCACGCCGGGGCGGATACCCGCGTGGACGAAGAGATATCTGTCCGCCTCGACCAGGATCGGCAGGGAGCACAGGAAGTCCCGATGCGCGGGGGGAATGGCATCGCGGATGGCGTCGTCGAGCTGTCCTGCACCTCGGTGCAGGTCGCGCAGGCGGTTGTGGTCGATGCCGTAGGAAAACAGCGTCGGCTCGGCGCCGATGGCGAGCCATGACCGCAGGCCGGCGCGGCCTTCCAGGTAGTCCAGCATGGCAAGATCGTGATTGCCTGCAAGACAGATGCGCTCGAAGCCGGCCGGCGCCGGCGCGATCAGATGGTCGAGGACCTGTGCCGAGGATGGCCCCCTGTCGACATAATCGCCCAGCATCACGATCAGCTTGCGCCCGGGCAAGGCGCTGGCGTCCTCCTCGATATGGCGTTCGAGCGCCCGCAATTCGTCGAGGCAGCCATGCACGTCCCCGATCGCATAGATGGGCGTGTCGCCCGGGTCGAGCCGCAGGCGGGGGCGCGGTTCCCGGGCGGCTCTCCTGCCCCGTCCGAACAGGCGCGCGACCGTCTTCATCGCCCGCCTGCCTCAGGGAAATGGCCGCATGCTAGCCAGGTCTGCATTCGTCGGCTCTGCAACAGGTGGTGGTTCCCATGGTTTCCGCGCCTGTCCCCTGCCGGGGAAGCGCCACCGCTTCCCGTGCGCCCCCGCTTCCGGAAAGGCCGTGCCCGACGAGGCCCGGGTGCCGGGACCGATCCCCTTCTTCAAGGAGATGAAACTTGAAGACCAGTAACGACCCTTTCAGGCCCGCTTCGACCTCCCGCGTCCCGCCGGACGTGTCGGAACGTGTGAGCATCGCGCGCTTCTTGTGCATCTTCCTCATGATGTTCGTCCACGTCCAGCCGGGAATCGCCGAAAACGTCTACGACCGCGATGCCGGGGCATTCGACATCGTCTATTTCATCTTTTCGCGGCTCCTGGGCCTCAGCTCGGTGTCGCTGCTCAGCATCGTCTCCGGCTACTTCGTGGTCGCCAGCCTGCGGAAGGCGGGTAGCTGGAAGCTGGTCAAATCCAAGCTGCGCACGCTCGTCGTGCCGCTGGCCGCCTGGAACATCTTGATGCTGGCGCTGCTGGCGATCTACGGCCTGATCAGCGGCAACTGGCACGACATGCCGGAATTTTCTGCGGCCGGCATGGCGAACGCGCTGCTTGCGCTTACGACATGGCCGCTCGACGTGCCGCTGTGGTTCCTGCGGGACCTCTTCGTCTGCTGCGTGCTTTCACCGGCGCTCCTTGCCGGTCTGACGCGAGCGCCGCTCGCAACCCTGCTCGGACTGGTCGCCTTCATGGTGTTCGGCGACGACCTGCTCATCATGCAGCGGCCACAGCTTCTGCTGTTTTTCGGTCTTGGCATGTGGCTGCGCATTGCCGGGCCCGACAGCCGGACGATCGACCGGATGGCGCGGGTGCTGACGGCGGGGCTTGCGATCATGGTCGCCGTCTTCCTGACGCTCCGGGTCCAGCGGGTGCTGCTGAGCGAGATGGATCCGACCCTGCGGCTTGCGCTCGACACCCTGCTGCGCATCACCATGGCCGGCGGCTTCTGGCTGCTGACGGGCGCGATACGCCATTCAACGCTGGCGAAGCTGTGCACGCGGCTGGAACCCTATGCGTTCTTCCTGTTCTGCAGCCACGCCATCCTGTTCAATTTTCTCGGCATCGCCTTCCGGCGCTTTTTCGGCAATTACGGGTCGGACCTGTTCCCGCTCACCTTTTTCTCGCTGCCGGTCATTGCCGTCATCTGCGCCGTTCTCGGCCTGCGCGTCATCGGCGCAAGCCCGGCGCTGCTGTTCCTCTTCAATGCGGGGCATGGCGCGCCGCCCCTGAAGACAGGGGCGACCCTGCCAAGGCGATATGACGGGAACGAAGCGAAGGCCGTGCGCCGAAACTGATCGGGCCGCGGCCGTCGTCAGCTCATATCGACCACAGCGCGCCGCCGTCGCAGGCAATCGCCTGCCCGGTGATGTAGCCTGCCCTGGCAGAGGCCAGGAACGAGGCAAGCGCCGCGAACTCTTCCGGCTGGCCGATGCGGCCCATGGGGATCATCCCGGCGACCTTCTGGAGATCGAGCTTCGCCTCCGCCAGCCTCTCCGTCATCGTGTAACCCGGCATCAGGGCATTGACGGTGATGCCGCTGGCGGCGAATTCACGGCTCAGCGTCTTCGTCAGGCCGTGGAGGCCCGCCCGCAAGGCGTTGGAGATGGTGAAATTGTTGATCGGTTCCTTGGCGGCGATCGACGTCACCAGCAGGATGCGGCCCCAGTTGCGCTCGCGCATGCCGGGTATGGCGGCGCGAATGGCGTCGGTCGCGCTCATGAACAGCCCGTCGAACGCATTGCGCCAATCGTCGGACGAGATGTTTTCGAAAGGCATGGTCGGCGGACCGCCCGTGTTGACGACGAGAATATCGACCGCGCCAAGCGCGGAGATCGCCTGCTCGACCAGACGACGGCCCTCTTGGGGCTGTCTCAAATCGCCCGCCAGCGCGGTCGCCCCGAGCGTTTCGGCGGCATTGCTGAGCCGGGCTTCGTCGCGCGCGCAAATGGCGATCTTCACGCCCTCGGCGGCCAGTTCCCTGGCCACGGCAAAGCCGAGTCCCTTCGACGCGCCCATGACGAGGGCGGACTTGCCTTTCAATCCGAGGTCCATGACATAGCCTCCTTCCTACCTTCACCGTCGGGCCCTGAGGCCGGGATCACGCGCCGCTGAGTTCGACGCTGCCGATCCCGGAGACGTCGAAACGATAGTTGAACGCTCCGGCGGGAAACCGCGTGGTGACGATGCTGCCGGTCATGACGAGATCGCCCTTGCGCAGCATCCGCCCGGAACCGGCCAGGTGGTTGGCCAGCCAGGCAAGCGGAACGAACGGATGGCCGAGCGCGTCGGCGCCCCGGCCGCGCGCCAGTTCGACCCCGTCCTGAAAGGCGATGCCCTCCACCTCGTCAAGGCGGGCCGGCGGCGGCACGAAGGCTCCCACCACGATGCCGGCATTCCAGGAGTTGTCGGCCACCAGCGTTTCGCAATGAAGCACGCTGTAGTCGGCGTGGCGGTCGTCCACCAGTTCGATGGCGGCGGCGACGGCATCGACGGCTTCGCCCGCGCTTTCCGGCGTGAACGGAACCCCGGTCGGCGCCAGATCGCGGCCGAGCCGGACGCAGATCTCGAATTCGAGGCCGAGATGGTGATAATCGGCCAGCGACAGATGCGCGCCGGAGCCGGCGACGCGGTTGCTGAAGATCGTTCCCCTGATCGGCTGGTCGATGCCGCACATCTCCTGCATGCGCTTCGAAGTCAGGCCGATCTTGTAGCCGGCCGTGCCGTTGTCGCCGATGATCGCGCCGATATAGGCGTCCTGCACGCGGTAGGCTTCCGCCAGATCATTGATCCCGTCCAGCCTGTGGAATTTGGTGCCGCCGCGATGTTCGGCGACCAGCGTCCCGGCGATCCCTTCGATGATCTCTGTCAAATCCCTGTTCCCTTCGTTCCGGCAGTCGATTCGGACTTCCTCTTGCGGCCGGCGTTATGCCTGGAGCCTTGCGGTCAGCAACTGGCCCAGCGCAGTGATCCCCTTGACGATGGCCTCGTCCGATTGCGTCGAATAGCTGACGCGAGCATGATTGGCCTCCTGCCGGAGCGGGAAAAACGTCGCGCCGGGGACGTAGGCGACCTTGGCTTCGGGCAATGCGTGGTCGGCCATGAAGCGGGTGGTGTCGAAGCCTTCCGGAAAGGTCAGCCAGGTGAACAGGCCGCCGCTGGGTTCGGTGAAGGCGACGTCCTGGGGGAAGGTGCGCCTGATGGTGTCGAGCATCAGGTCCTTCTTGCGGCGATAGGTCCGGCGGATGGTCGCGATATGCGCATCGATGTCGTAGGTGTCGAGAAACAACGAGACCGCTGCCATGTTCAGCGTGCTGCACTGGGTGTCGGCGGCGAGCTTCAGCAGGCCGAGCTGCTGGATGATCTGCTCGGAAGCCACTGCCCAGCCCAACCGCAGGCCGGGCGCGAGGATCTTGGAGAAGCTGCCGAGATAGATGACGCGGCCTTCCGTGTCGAAGCTCTTGATGGGCGCAAGCGGCTCGCCCTGATAGCGGATCTCGCGATAGGGCGTGTCTTCCAGGATGACGAAATCGAACCTGTTGGCCAGCTCGACCAGCTTCCTGCGGCGCTCCAGGCTGAGCGTCACGCCGGTCGGGTTCTGGAAGTCGGGCACGGTGTAGAGAAGTTTTGCCCCCGGATTGCGTGCAAGCGTCCGCTCCAGGTCGTCCATGTCCATGCCGTCGTCGTCAATCCGCACGGTGGCATAGCGCGGTTCGCAGGGATTGAAGGCGATGAGCGCACCGAGGAAGGTCGGGTTTTCCGTGATGATGACGTCGCCCTTGTCGATCAGCATCTTGGCGACCAGATCCAGCCCTTGCTGGGCGCCTTGCAGGACCAGCACGTTGTCGGCGCCGCAGTCGATGCCATCGCGGCTCATCCTGGCGGCGATCTGCCCGCGCAGCTTCGGACTGCCGTTCGAAACGGTATATTGCAGCGCTTCGTGGCCGTTGTCGGCGATCACGGAGCGGAAGACGGCCTCCAGATGCTCCAGCGGGAACAACGACGCATCCGGGTAGCCTCCGCCGAAGGAGATGATGCTGGGGTCCGCCCCGAGTTGCAGAAGCTCGCGGATGGCGGATGGCTTCACTTGCGACATGCGGTCGGCGAGCCGGATGTTCATTTGCAATCTCACTTCATGGAAAAGGCACGGTGCCGGCGCTGCCGGAAGCACGCGCCGCAACGCGCAACGATGGCGGCGCGGCGGGCCCGGACCCGCCGCGCCGGCACGGTCACTTCATTTCGGTTTCGACTTCCCAATCGTCGCCGACGACCTTGAACAGGGCGTAGCTGCCCGGGACGTCGCCATTGGCGTCGAAGTTGAGTTCACCGGAGGCGCCCCTGTAGTCGACCGCCTTGCCGGCAGCGATCAGTTCCTTGGCCTTCTTCCATTCGCCGGGCAGAATCGGCTCGCCCTCGCCATTCGAGACGGCACGCAGCGCTTCCGGCAACTTGGCCTTATCGCCGCCGGCTTTCTCGATGGCCAGCGCCAGCAGGAACACGGCGTCGTAGGAAGGGCCGACATAGCTGGCATTGATGTCGCCGCCGGATTCGGCAAAGCCCTTGTTGAAGATGTCGAGCGCTTCGGACTTCACGCTGACCGGCGCGGAGGCCGTGAAGGTCGTCAGATTGTCGCCGCCGATCGCCTTGATCGGAGCGGACGTCTTCATGCCCTCGGCGCCGACGAAATTCTCGAAGAAACCGTTCTCGATCGCTTCGCGCAGCACGGTCAGGCCGGACGTGTCGCCGTAGTCGAGCAGGACCAGCGTATCGGCGCCGCCCTGGGCCAGCCCGGCAAGGTCGGCGCGATAGGACGACTTGTTTTCCTCATGCGCCTCGTAGCCGGCGATCTCGCCGCCCTTGGCTTCGAATTCCTTCTTGAACGCTTCGGCAATGCCCTTGCCGTAGTCGTTGTTGATGAAGGAAACGGCCACTTTCTTGGTGCCGCGGTCGAGAAGCGTCCGCGCCAGCGCCTGGCCCTGATATTCGTCCGACGGGATCGTCCGGAACACCAGGTCGTTGTCCTTGAGCGTGCTGATTTCGGGCGACGTGGCGGCCTGCGAGATCAGGATGACGCCGGCCGGGATCGTGGCCGAACTGGTGGCCGCCATCAGCGCGCCCGAGCACAGGGGCCCGACAATGCCGATGACCTGGGAGACGTTGACGAGCTTGGTGGCCGCGTCGGCGGCGACCTGCGGGCTGCACCCGTCGTCGGCCATGATGCCGACCAGCTTTTCGCCCTGAAGGACGCCGCCCTGTTCGTTGATCTGATCGACCGCGAACTGGAGCGACTTGGTAATTTCAGGGGCCATCGCGGCGGCGCCGCCGGTGATGCCGTTCAGCAGGCCGATATTGACGTCGGCAAGCGTCGGCGTCGCCAGGGCGCTGGCCCCCAGCAACATCGAGGCCGCCACAGCAAGCTTCATTTTCATTCCATCCTCCGTCGTTGTCGGTTCGGCGATCCATTCGCCTTTCCGGATAAAGTCAATTGGCGATCTTGCCGGTTGCCGAAGCAGCGGCGCTATCCTCGTCCACCGGCCGCTCCCGGTCCCGCGGTTCCTTGCGCAATCTCTCGGGCAGCAGCCCTGCGGGCCGGAAGCGGAGCACGAGTTGCAGCAGCAGGCCGATCAGGAACATGCGGCCATACTTGGCCTTCAGGGCGTATTCCGACGGCAACTGGTCGGTGATGATCTCGGACGTCGACCAGATGATCCAGACGATGATCGCGCCGAGAAGCACGCCCCGGTTGTTTCCCGACCCGCCCAGAATGACCATGATCCACACCAGGAAGGTGACAAGCATCGGATCGATGGCGTCCGGCGTGATGGTACGGGCGAGATGCACGTACAGTGCGCCCGCCAGGCCCATCAGCGCCGAGCCCAGGATGAAGGCTTCGAGACGGCGGTAGGGCACGTCCTTGCCCATGGCCCGGGCCGCGCTCTCGTTGTCGCGGATGGCACGCATCATCCGGCCCCAGGGCGAGACGGCCTGGCGTTCGACAAGCACGTAGGCCACGAGCAGGATCAGCGCGGTGATGCCCAGATAGACCATCTGCGCCTGCCCGTAGGGCAGGTCGCCGAACGGCCGGGGGATGGCGGTGATGCCGCGGGCGGAGTTGGTCAGCCACTCCTCGGAGCGCGCCACGAGGCGGATCCCTTCGGCCACGCCGATCGTGACGATCGCCAGATAGTCGGACTGGAAACGCAGGCATATCTTGCCGATCGGCCATGCGAGCAGCCCGGCCAGCAGCATCGCCCCGACGAGGCCGACAGGAAACGGCAGGTCGAAGCCGCCGAGCCGGCCCTCGGCCCAGGGAGAGGTAAGGATCGCCGACGTATAGGCGCCGATGGCGAAGAACCCGGCCACTCCCGCGTTGAAAAGGCCGGCATAGCCCCATTGGATGTTCAGCCCGATGGCGAGGCAGCCGTAGATGCAGATGAATATCGCCAGATAGATCGGGTAGTTGAGGACGGTGATCCATTCCATGAGACGCCCCCTCCCCTAGAGAATCTTGCCGCGGAACAGGCCGGTGGGCCGGAACAGAAGCACGAGCAGCAGGATCCCGAACGCGCTCATCACCTTGTACTCGCCGGGAATGACCAGCACGGAGAGTTCCTCCGCGATGCCGACGATCAACCCGCCGACGATGGCGCCCTCGATGCGCCCGACACCGCCCAGGATGGCGGCGGCGAAGGTAGGCAGCAGGATGTTCCAGCCCATCAGCGACTTGAGTTCGGTGTTCAGGCCCAGGAAAAAGCCCGAGGCCGCGCACAGGCCGCCGGCGATGATCCATGTGAGCGAGATGACCTTGCCATTGTCGACGCCGGAAAACAGGGCGAGTTCCGGATTGTCGGACATGGCGCGCATCGCCTTGCCCCATTTGTTCCTGGTCAGGAACAGGTGCAGCGCGACGACCAGGGCAATGGCCACGAGAAGCGTCACGATCTCATGGCTCTTGACTCGGATTCCGAACCAGTTTTCGGGCCGGGTGATGCCGCGCGTGTAGCTGGTCGTGTTCACGCCCCACACGACCTGGACGAAGGAGCGCAGCATCAGCGCCACGCCGAAGGACGCGATCGTGGTGATGATCTTGGGCAGGGCACGCAGATGCGCGTAGAACAGCCGGTCTATGGCGATGGCGAAGGCGCCGGTCGCCAGCACTGCAAGAGGCAGCGCCACATAGGGCGACACGCCGAGCATGGTGGTGAAGGCCAGCGCTATGAAGGCGCCGAAGGTGGCGAGGTCGCCATGGGCGAAGTGGCCGTAGCGCATGATGGCGAAGACAAGCGTGATGCCTATCGCGCCCAGCGCGTAGATGGAGCCCTGCACGATGCCGGGAAGCAGGAAGAAGTTGACGAAGCTTTGTATGTCCATGCGAGTGCCGCCTATCCGCCCAGGAACATTTCGGCGATGTGACGGTCCGCCAGAAGCTCGGAGGCCGCGCCTTCATGCCGGTTGCGGCCGGCAGCGAGCACATAGCCGCGGTCGGCGAAGGCCAGGGCCTGCTTTGCGTGCTGTTCGACGAGAAGGATCGCCACGCCGCTGTCGCGGACGTCGCGGCTGATCTGGAAGATCTGCTCCATGTATTTCGGCGAAAGGCCGGCGGTCGGCTCGTCCAGCAGCAGGACCTGCGGGTCCAGCATCAGCGCACGGCCCATGGCGACCATCTGGCGCTGCCCGCCCGACAGGCTGCCGGCCGTCGTCTTCCGCTTCGCCCTGAGGTCGGGGAAAAGATGATAGACGCGCTCGAGGGCCGCGCTGTAGTCGCCCTTGCGAAGAAAGGCCCCCATCTCGAAATTCTCGTGCACGGTCATTTCGCTGAAGATGTTCTTCACTTGCGGAACGTAGCAGATGCCGGCCTGGACGATGCGGTTCGGAGCCCAGCCGGTGATGTCGGTTCCGCCGATGGAAATCGATCCCGCGCGGATGTCGAGCAGGCCGAAGATCGACTTCATGGCCGTGGACTTGCCTGCTCCGTTCGGTCCGACGATGGCCACGATCTCGCCCTTGGCGACCTCGATGGACAGGTCGAAAAGGATGTCGGCGTCGCCATAGCCGGCGCGCAGGTTCTTCATGGTCAGCAGGGCGGTCATGTGGCGGCCCCCTGCCTCTCTCCCAGATAGGCCTCCAGAACACGCGGGTCGGAGCGCACCGTCTGGAAACTTCCCTCGATGAGCACCTTGCCCTCGGCCATGCAGATGACGGGGTCGCACAGCCGCTCGATCATTTCCATGTCGTGCTCGATGAGGATGAAGGTGTAGCCGCGCTCGCGGTTGAGATATTCTATCTTCTCTTCCAGCTTCCGGAGCAGGGTGCGGTTGACGCCGGCAGCCGGCTCGTCGAGCAGCACCAGCTCCGCATCGGTCATGATCGTCCGCCCCAGTTCGAGCAGCTTCTTCTGGCCGCCCGATATCTGGCCCGCGCGCTGGTGGGCGACATGGGTCAGTTCCAGGAACTCCAGCGCCTCCCACGCCCGCCGCGAGGTCTGCGCCTCGGCTTGCCTCACCCTGCCGGGGCTGACCCAGTTGCTCAGCAGCGATTCCCCCGGCTGCGCCGGAGCCACCACCATCAGATTTTCGATGACGGACAGATGATGGAATTCATGGGGTATCTGGAAGGTGCGCACCACCCCTTTGTGAAACCGCCGGTCGGGGGCCAGCGCCGTTATGTCCTCGCCGCGATAGACGATCCGGCCGCCGCTCGGACGCAGGGCGCCGGCAATCATGTTGAAAACGGTGGTCTTGCCGGCTCCGTTGGGTCCGACGAGACCGGTGATGGAACCTTTCGCAACGGAAAACGAACAGCCGTCGACGGCCCGGAAAGAGCCGAAGTCCATTGTCAGATTCTCGCAGGAAAGTATCGGCGATGCGTTCGTCACAATGTGTTGCGGGCTCCGCAAAAACGAGCGCGCCCGGCAAATGCACGACAAATCGCCCCGGCAGGGGCCGGTCTTCCGCTTTCCGGCCGGCTCAACGGCGAACCGCCCTCGACAAGGCGGCCTGCCCCTTCTGCATGCAGCATCGTCATGGTTCCACGTCTTCCCCTCGCATGCCGCCCTGGCGCTCACAGCGGCGGCTGCCCCTTTGCCGTCAATTTGCAAAAGACTCCAAAAACTTTCTATCGGCGGATTTCTTTCAAAAGGCCAGAAATATCACCGGCAGGCCACCGCGTGAAAACGTCGCCGCCTTCGTCCCTCCCCCCGCCACCTCAGGCATCGGCCCGCCCGGCCAGATCGAGCGCCACATCCACGATCATATCCTCCTGCCCGCCGATCAGGCGCCGGCGGCCGATCTCGATCAGGATCGCGCGCGGGTCGAGACCGTATTGCACGGCCGCCTTCTCCGCATGGCGCAGAAAGCTGGAATAGACGCTGCCGTATCCGAGCGTGAGCGTCTCGCGATCCACGCGAACCGGACGATCCTGGATCGGCCGCACGAGGTCGTCCGCCGCATCCTGCAGCTTGAACAGGTCGCAGCCGTGTTCCCATCCATAAAGATTGGCCACGGCCACGAACGCCTCGATCGGACAATTGCCGGCGCCGGCGCCCATGCCGGCGAGCGAGGCATCGACCCTGGTCGCGCCGTTTTCCACGGCGGTGACCGAGTTGGCCACCGACAGGGAAAGATTTTCATGGGCATGGATGGCGCGCTGCGTGTCCGCGGCGAGCATGGCGTCGAAGGCCTGGAAACGCTCGGCGATGGAGCGCATGGTCAGGCCGCCCGCCGAATCCGCGACATAGATGCAGTCCGCTCCATAGCTTTCCATCTTCCGCGCCTGCTGCGCCAACCCGTCGGGAGAGTTGGCCGAGGACATCATCAAAAACCCCGAGACGTCGAGGCCCATCTCCTTGGCCGCCGCAATATGCTGCGCGGAGACGTCCGCCTCCGTGCTGTGGGTGGCGATGCGGATCGACTGAATGCCTGCGTCGCGCGCCCTTTTCAGGTCGTCGATCGTGCCGATGCCGGGAAGCAGCACCGTGGTCAGCTTTGCACGTTTGCAGACTTTGGCGGCTTCTTCGATATAGGCGATATCGGTATGGCGGCTGAACCCGTAGGCGATGCTGGAGCCGTCGAGCCCGTCGCCATGGCCGACTTCGATGCCGTCGACGCCCGCCTCATCGAGCGCGCCGGCTATTTCGCGGATATGGCCGAGATCGTATTGGTGGCGGACGGCATGCATGCCGTCACGCAGCGTCACGTCGAGGATGAACAGTCTTGGCATCGGTCAATTCCAGTTGCGGAGTTCGGCGAGGCGCTCGGCGGTCCGCAGCGCCGCGGACGTCATGATATCGAGATTGCCGGCATAGGCCGGCAGATAGTGCCCAGCCCCTTCCACCTCCAGGAAAACGGAAACTTTCAGGCCTGTGAACGGTGCATCGCCCTGCGGCATGCGCAGCGGGGCATCCGCGCCGACGCGCTCGATCTGGACTTCCTGTTTCAGCCGGTAGCCGGGAACATATTCCCGTACCGACCGGACCATGTTCTCGACGGACGCCTTTATCTCCCCCGCATCGGCGACATCGCACAGACAATACACGGTGTCCCGCATGATCAGCGGGGGCTCGGCGGGGTTGAGCACGATGACCGCCTTCCCCCGAACGGCGCCTCCGATGCTTTCCAATGCGCGCGACGTCGTCTGGGTGAACTCGTCGATATTCGCGCGCGTGCCGGGACCGGCCGACTTCGAAGCGATGGAAGCCACGATCTCGGCATAATGCACCTTCGCAACGCGGCTCACCGCCGCCACGATCGGGATCGTCGCCTGCCCGCCGCAGGTGACCATATTGACGTTTTGCGCATCGAGATGGCTGTCCAGGTTCACCGGCGGCACGACATAGGGGCCTATGGCGGCAGGGGTAAGGTCGATGACCTGCTTGCCGTGCCGGCGCAATATGGCATCGTGCCTGGCGTGCGCGGCAGCCGAAGTGGCGTCGAATACGATGCGGATATCCTGAAATTCGGGCATGCGCAGCAGGCCGTCCACGCCGTCGTGGCTTGTCGCGACGCCAAGGCGCGCCGCACGCGCCAGGCCGTCGGAAGCAGGCTCGACGCCGATCAGCGCCGCAACCTCCAGAGTTGCGGAATTGCGCATGATCTTCATCATCAGGTCGGTCCCGATATTGCCCGAGCCGATTATCGCTGACTTTATCTTCGGCATTCCGCTTCTTTCCCGGCGTGCCGGCATCGGACCCGCCCTCCCGGGGCGCGGCCGATGCCGGAGCTTCCATAATTTTTCCCCAGGCTAGCCGCATGAGCGCGGCTGCGCTTGCGCCATCGAGCCATTTTTGACAGCAAAGCGCCAATTGCAGCGAGGCATCCAATGTCGAACATCGAGTGGGGCAACTATTCGGATTTCTACCGGGGATCTGGGTACGGGACGTTTCCCCAGGAGCATCGCCGGCCCGGGGGGCGGCTGGCGTTTCGCATGATACTGGTCGAGCAGGGACCGCACGATTTTGTCGATCCGGCATTTGCCGAGACGATCCTGGCGCTTCCCCTCGAAGTCCAGAACGATTGCAACTGGGGCTGGACGATCGGCGAGCACCGTCATCGCCAGAAGGCGGAGGCCGGGCGGATGCTCGTCGTCCCGGCCGAAATCGAGAGCAGATGGAATGTGGACGGCAGCCGCAAGATCCTGGTTCTCGCCGTGCCCAACGATACCGTCCGCAGCGTTCTGGGCCCCGCATGTCCGCGGCAGATCGGGACGGCGTTCTGGAAGCTGTGCCAACACACATGGGCCGACCCCTTCATCGAGGTGCTGATGAACCGGCTTTGGGAAAGCGCCGCCGGCCATGAGGTCGCCCACGACTATCTGGCGGACGGGTTGCTGACCTCGATCCTTTCGCAATTGCTGATCCGGGCCGGGACGGATCTTCAGCCGGATACGGCGATAGCGCTGCCGCAATGGCGGCTGAAGCGCGTCAAGGAATTCGTCGACAACAATCTCGGCAAGGAGATCGGCCTGGAGCATCTGGCCGACGCCGCAGGTCTCAGCCGCAGGCATTTCGCTCGCAGCTTCTATCAGGAACTTGGCAAAACGCCGCACCGTTGGCTCATGCAGGAGCGCTTGGAAAAAGCGAAGGAATTGCTGGCCGGCAGCAACGTCTCCATCTGCGAGATCGCGGAAAACTGCGGCTTTTCCAGCCAGAGCCATTTCACCACCGCGCTGAAGCAGTCCACCGGCATGACGCCGCATCGCTGGCGCCAGCATTTTCGCCGATGATATGGCTTCGCGATGGCCCCATCAGGTTTTCCGCAGGCCGGAAGGCCCTTAAAAACCTCTGGTGTCGAGCGCTGGTCTGTGGTCCCATCTCCTGGCGTTGGGGAGGATGCTCACCATGTCCGCGACTACGATCTTTCTCGGCAAGCTCCTCGGTCTCTATCTGATCGCGATTTCCGTCGCGATGCTCGTCGCCAAACGGCGTACTCTGGATACGCTGGACGAAATGGCCAACAGCGGGCCATGGATGCTGTTTTCCGGCATGGTCGCCACCGCAGCGGGCCTTGCGGTCGTGATCGGGCACAATGTCTGGAGCGGCGGCGCGCTCGCTGTCGCCGTCACGCTTGTCGGATGGGTCGCGCTGCTCAAGGGGCTGTCGCTGCTGTTCGTGCCGCCGCAGATCATGGCGAACGCGTATAGATCCATGGGCCTGGAGCGCTACTTCCACCTGTGGATGGGGGTCGTCCTGGTTCTCGGCCTTTGGATCGCGCTGAAAGCGTTCGCGGGCTGAACGGGCCAGTGCCGGGTGCGGGCAGGCTCTCCGCAAGGTCTGGCGGCCAAAGGAGGCGAAGCTTCGTTGACGGAATAGCCCCCTAACTCTGTCCCGATGAGCGGATGAAGCTCGCAAATTCCGGCGTTTTGGGATTGGCGAACAGTTCGGCCGGGGGGCCTTGTTCCCAGACCATGCCTTCGTTCATGAAGACCACCCTCGTCGACACGTTACGGGCAAATCCCATTTCGTGTGTGACCAAGATCATCGTCAAGCCGTTCCGGGCCATGTCCTCGATCACATGCAACACTTCCCCGACAAGTTCCGGGTCGAGCGCCGAAGTGGCTTCATCGAAAAGCATCAACTCCGGGGACATCGCCAGGCACCTGGCGATTGCGACACGTTGCTGCTGCCCGCCGGAGAGCTGGCCCGGATACACATCGATCTTCTCCGAAAGGCCCACCCGGTTGAGAACCTCCAAGGCCAGTTCCCGGGCGCCGGATTTTTCCACCTTCCCGGTCAGGATGGGTGCCAGCGTCACATTCCGCTCCACGTTCATGTGCGGGAACAGGTTGAAGGACTGAAACACAATGCCCATTCGCTGGCGAAGAAGCCGCAAGTTCTTCATATCGCGTCGAACAGGAAGCCCGTCGAAGAGGATCGTTCCTTCGTCGATGCTTTCAAGCGCGTTGACGCAGCGCAGCAGCGTGCTTTTGCCCGAGCCGCTTCGTCCGACTATGGCGATGATTTCCCCTTCTTCGACGCTGAGGGAGATTCCCTTGAGAACTTCAAGGGCGCCGAATTTCTTCCGCACGTCCGCGATTTCAAGAAGCGCCATTCAACCGTCCCTCCAATGAACGTGCCCAGTGGGTGAGCGGCAAGCACACCATGAAGTAGATTGCAGCCACGCATGAATAAACAAGCAACGGCTGAAATGTCGCCGCGCCGATGATCTGTCCGGCACGGGTCAATTCGACGAACCCCACGATCGATGCCAGCGACGTTCCCTTGATAAGCTGGACCAGGAGGCCCACCGTGGGTGGAAGCGACATTCGCAACGCCTGCGGCCCGATGACATAGCGGAACTGCTGCCACTTGGTGATCCCCAGGCATTCGGCGGCATCCCATTGCGTGCCTTTCACGGCTTCGATCCCGCCGCGCCAGATCTGGCCGAGAAAGGACGCCGAATAGGCGGTGAAGGCCACGGACACGGCAATCAGCGGCGCCACCTCCTGTCCGAGGAGCAGAGGGAAGCCGAAGTAAAAGAAGACCAGCAGCCCGAGAAGCGGGACGCCCTGAACAACTTCGATAAAAGCCATCGCGACATAGCGCAGTATCCTGCGGCGGCTTGTGCGCATCAGCGCCAGGCCGAGCCCCAGCGGCGCCCCAAATGCCAGCGCGATGACGACCAGAACCACCGTCCACTGCAAAGCCTGGAGGAGGTACATCATGTCGGTGCTAGAGAATGTACGCATCCGCAACTCCTGGCTGCATCAATGCTGGGCAGGCCAACGGAACAGGATTCTTCCGCCGAGCGCAAAAATGACCTTCAATATCAACACGGAGACGAGGTAGATCGCACAGATGAGCGCGTAGACCTCGAAGCTGCGATATGTCCGGCTTTCCACAAACGATCCCATATAAAAAAGCTCTTCGGCGGAAATCTGCGAAGCGATGGACGTTCCAAGAAACAACAGGACAAGCTGGCTGGTGAATGACGGATAGATGTTACGCAGCGCCGGCATGAATATTACGTGGCGGAATATCTGCCAGCGGGTAATGCCCAGGCACTGCCCCGCCTCGATCTGGCTACGCGGGATGGAGTCCAGTCCGGCCCGGATGATCTCGATCGCGTAGGCGCCGAAATAGATGCTGAACGCAATGGCCGCCGCCTGGAGCGGCGGCAGCCGCAGCCCGAACGAGGGAAGCACGAAGAAGACGATAAAGAGCTGGATCAGCCCCGGCGTGTTCCGAATGAGTTCGACATATATGCGGATGATCCACCGGAGAGGCCTCGGCCCCCATCGAACGCCAACCGCCCCCAACACGCCGATGATGACACCGAAAAACGCCGCGATGCCTGCCAGAAGCAGGGTGATCTCCATGCCCTGCACGAACAGGCCCTGATATTGCAGGATCTGGCGAAAGCTGAAACCAGTCATGTCAGCACTCGAACGAACCGGGTTTATTCACGAGGCTCCGGCGCGCCGCGTCCGGCCTGGACGCCATGCGCGGATGGCCGGGCACCCTATGGAGCCGCATCGGCGCCTGCACCCTGCGGCAGAGCGAACAGGCCCGGAGGAAGCGCCTCGAGATGCTCGCACACCTCCGCGCCCGGGACGACGTCGGCATATTTCGCGTTCATGTCGCACAGGCTGAGAGCATGACTGGATTGCGATCGATCGAAACACCCGTCCTCGACAACCGTGACACGATAATTGTGGCTGAATGCGTTGACGACGGACGCGCGAACACAGCCGCTGGTCGTGGTGCCGGTCACGATCAGGCTGTCGGCGCCGAGCAGCGTCAGGTGAGACGACAAGGGCGTGCCGAAAAAGGCGCTGGGCTTGGGCTTGACCACGACGATGTCCGCCGGGGACGGCTCGATCTCCTTCACGAAGAGATTGGGATCGCCCGCTCCCTCCACGCCACCTCCCCACTCGACGGCCCGGCCATTTTTCAGGTTGCCCATGCCGATATCCCACCGGTCGTCACGATAATGCGCGGTCGTGTATATGATGGGCAGGCCTTTCCGGCGCGCGATCTCGACCAGCTTCGCGATAACCCCGATGGCATGCCACGCCTCTTCGCCGCAGGAATTGCTCCAGCGCTTAATGGACGTCAGTATCGGCTCCGGCCTGTCGCCGCAAAACCCATAACTGACATCAATGATCAGCAGGGCAGGCCTGGCGCCGAAGCCCTGCCGAACCCCGTAGCCGGCGGCGGCGAATACATCCCTGTCGCGGGCGGTAAGAAATTGATCCCATACACGTTCTTGCATACCGTTCTCACTCAGTTTCCGCTTGCGCGATCTGGCAGATGGGACCCCGCCGGCCTCGCGGCCGACAGGGTCCGGCATTGTCGTGGATTAAACCGACGCTCTACAGGTTGGGGAAGGGTTCCGGCAGCGGCTCGTCGAGCCATTTCACCGCCAGCCTGTTCAACTCACCGTTGACCAGATTGTAGAACACGAATGTATCGAGCCAGCGCAGCAGATCCGGGTTGCCGTAGCGCACCGCCATATGAGGCGGCGAGTGCCGGATCACAAACTTGGTGTCGACGTCGAGGCCCGGATTCTGCTTTGCTACGTGCTTCAGGATGATGCTCGCCGTGCCGATAAGGTCGATCTGCTTCGCGATATAGGCCGCGTTCAGCGTCGCATCGTCCTCGAACCGCTTGATCCGGGCAGGGTCGAGAAGTTCGGTCAATACCAGGTCGGACGAAGAACCGCGCTGCACGCCGACCGTCTGGGTGGTGATTTCGTCCGCCGATTTGACGTCGATGTCCTTGGGACCGAAGACGCCGATATAGATCGTGGAGTAGGGGGCGCTGAACGCGACCTGCTTGGCGCGCTCCGGCGTCGCTCCCAGGCCGGAAACGATGATGTCGATCTTGTCGGTAAGCAAGAAGGGGATACGGTTGGCCCCGGTGAGTTGCTGCAGTTCGAGTTCCACCCCGAGGGCATCGGCCACCATGTGGGCGACATCGACATCCAGCCCGACAGGTTGCTGGTTCTCATCAACGAAACCGAAAGGCGGCACGTCAAGCGGCACGCCGATGCGAACCTTCCCCGAGGCCAGGATATCCTGAAGGTCCGCAAAGGCCGGCGAACTCGCGCCGACGACGCAACACGCGAGCGCGACCGCCTTGAGGGCCCGCTTGAAGTTTTGTACCACCCTGAACATTGGAAATCTCCCTCTTTCCCTATTTCTACCGGTTGTCGCTTATCGGAACTTTTCTCGATGGCCGCGCCGGTTTCGCAGGCCACCCCTCGACCATGTCCGAAAGATGCACCTTCCGGGCCCGCAACGCAGTCCCGCCGGGCTCATCGGTCCGTGACCCTGTGCATGCTGTCTGATCCGAGACCGTTGCCAGCTTTCGATCGTCACGCCTTGGGTTTTGCTTCCGCAGCGTGACCCTGTCCGAAAACCTGCAATTTCCGAGGACCATATTAATCAGGTTGTGATCGCTGCTCCCTGTTCAAAGTTCGATGCGCAACCTGCTGGCGTCCTCGCGCTGGCATCAGTTTTTCTTTGAAATAAATCATATTCCCGGTTGACGCTTCGTTTGGACCCGGAAAATCTTCATAGTTGAAACACTTACAAAATCCTCAGGTTATATGCCATGCTAGTGGCGTACACGAGAATCGCAAAGCTATAATTTTCTCATAATTACCGCAGGAAAACTCAGATCAGATGGCCCGCCGCCTTCCTCCGCTTAACGCACTTCGCGCCTTCGAGGCAACGGCGCGGAACGGCAGCCTGACGCGCGCCGCACAGGAGTTGCTCGTCACCCAGGGCGCGGTGAGCCGCCACGTTCTGCAGCTTGAGAACTGGCTCGGCGTTCAGTTGTGCGTCCGCACGCGCCGCGGCATTGAAATGACCCCCGGAGGCGCAGCCTATGCGATGGCTCTGCGCGTGGCGTTCGACCAGATCGAGGAGCAGACGCGGCAGCTTTGGAGCAGTCCCGACAAGAACACGCTTAGGGTCAAGCTGCCGCCCACTTTCGCAATTCGATGGCTGGTGCCCCGGCTGGCCCGCTTCCATGCGCTGCACCGCCATATCGACGTTCAGATCACCACTTCCCATCAAACGATCGACTTCGACCGTGAGGATATCGACGTCTGCATCCATTCCGGGGCCATGCCCCTGCCGGGTTTGACATGCAGGCGCCTGTTCGGCGAGGTGCTGCTGCCCGTCTGCAGCCCCGGTCTGTTCAAGACGGTCGCGCCCCCCGCCAGGCCGAGCGACCTTGCAAACCATGTCCTGCTCAGCTCGACGCACAGATCCGAAGACTGGCCGACTTGGCTGAACGCGGCCAATGTGGAAACCGTCGACGGGCATGGCGGCTTGAAGTTCGACAACTCGGCGCTCGCCTACCAGGCCGCGATCGACGAGGTAGGCATCGTCATGGCCCAGTTGGCCTTCGTCGAGGACGATCTTCGCAGCGGGCGGCTGATGGCGCCCCTCGATCTGAGGGTTCGCACCACAAGTGCGTATTATCTCGTATATCCCGGCTCACGAAAGCCGCCCCCGCTTACCCTGGCCTTCGAAAAGTGGCTGCTCCAGGAGATTGAGCAAAGCGACTGACGTTCCTGGCATTGCCCGCTCGCGCCGGCCTTGGACTGAGTTTTCCTGCTGATTTCATGAGGAAATTGTGGCTTTGCCGTCATGAGGCGAAACGCTAGCCTTTTTGCCTGGGCGGCCGGAGCGAAGCGGCTTTCTGCCTATTTCACGCAAGACGACGAGCCGAACCGGGCAGCCGGGTTCGGACCGCATGGAAGGATATTCAATGCCACGAAGCCAACATGCGGTGAAAAGGTCCGGCACCAAGGCGGCGCCTTTTTCGCGGCCGAAGGCAACGAGCCGTCATCATGGCGGATGATTTGGCAAAGTCCGCTCGCGCGCCGTCCACCGTCTTCGACAAGATCTGGAACGCGCATCTGATCAAGCGGCTGTATGACGGTCGCGATCTGATATTCGTCGACCGGCATGTCCTCCAGGAGACGACCAGCGCGCGGGCATTCGAAGGCCTGCGCAACTCCGGGCGCGCGGTGCGATATCCCGAGCTTACCGTGGCGACGCAGGACCATATCGTCTCCACGATGCCAGGCAGGAATGAGTTGAGCAATCCTGCCGGACGCGAACTGCTCGACCTGATGCGCTCGAATGCCAAGGCAAGCAGCATTCGTCATTTCGGCGTGGACGACCGGCGCCAAGGCATCGTCCACGTGATCGGCCCCGAGCTCGGCCTGGCCTTGCCGGGCTGCGTGCTTGCCTGCGGTGACAGCCACACGTCCACCGTCGGCGGGCTGGGCGCGATCGGGATCGGCGTCGGAACGAGCGAGGTGGAACATGTGCTCGCCACGCAGACCCTGGCCCTGGACAGGCCTCGAAACATGCGGGTCAGATTCGAGGGCGACGTCCTGCCTGGCGTCACGGCAAAGGACATGATCCTGGCCGTGATCGGCAAATTCGGCATCGCCGCCGGGCGCGGCCATGCGATCGAATATGCGGGGCCCGCAATTCGGGCGCTTCCCGTGGAGGCCCGGCTGACGCTCTGCAACATGTCAATCGAGTTCGGGGCACGTCTGGGCCTGATCGCCCCCGATGAAACGACATTCGCCTACATAAGGGGGCGCGAATACGCGCCTGCCGGTTCGGCTTTCGAGCGCGCCATGGCGGAATGGCGGTCGCTAGCGACCGATCCGCAAGCCAGTTTCGACCGCGAACTGGTCATCGATTGTGCCCAACTGGCACCCCAGGTCACCTGGGGCACGACCCCGCAGGACGTCGCCGGAATCAATGAGCGGGTCCCGGATCCGGCGTCGTTCGCCGACGGCAGGAGCCGTGAGCGTGTGGCGGCGGCCCTTCGCTACATGGAACTTGAGCCCGGCACCCCGCTGGAGGGCATTCCGATCGATGTCGCCTTTGTCGGCTCCTGCACCAACGGAAGGCTCGCCGACCTGCAGGCCGCGGCGGCGCTTGTCCGCGGACGCAGAGTCGCGGCAAACGTCCGGGCGCTTGTGGTGCCCGGCTCCATGTCGGTCAAACGCCAGGCCGAAGAGCTGGGCCTTCACCACATCTTCCGCGAAAGCGGCTTCGAATGGCGCGACGCCGGCTGCTCCATGTGCGTCAGCATCAATGAGGATATCGTTCCGGCCGGCGCGCGCAGCATTTCGACATCGAACCGCAACTTCGAAAACCGCCAGGGACCCCGGAGCCGCACGCATCTGGCAAGCCCGGCGATGGTGGCGGCCGCGGCCGTCGCGGGGCGGATTACCGACATACGCAAGGGCTGGCCGGCATGAGAAAAGCCGTTTCGGAGATCAGCGGCGTCATGGCGGTCATGACGGCTGCCAACATCAACACCGACGCCATCATTCCTTCCTCATGGCTGCGGACGGCGAACGCCGATCTGGCCAAGGGTCTCTTCGGAGGACAGCGCTATGACGCCGCGGGCAAAGAGCGATCCGACTTCATCCTCAACCAGCCCGTCTTCCGTGGCGCCAGAATCTTGCTCGCCGACGAGAATTTCGGCTGCGGTTCGTCGCGCGAGGCCGCCGTTTGGGCGCTTGTGCAGTTCGGCATCCAATGCGTGCTGGCTCCGAGCTTTGCGGACATCTTTTACGAGAATGCCTTCAGGAACGCCCTGGTTCCGGGGCTGATCGATGTCGACACGATGCACGGTCTTGCCGGCTGCGTTCAGGATCACGGCTCCAACCCCGTTTTCCATGTCGACTTGAGAAGCTTGCAGATCACCGGCCCGAACCATCGCCAGTACGATTTCCGGGTCCCGCCATTGCGCGCCGAGGCGCTCATCAACGGCTATGACGAAATCGACATGACGATGCGGCACGCGGGCGACATCGATGCCCACTACAAGGCGGCCACGGCCGAACGCGCCTGGCTTTTCGCCGAGACCGGCGAGAGAGGAGGACTTTCATGAGCAGGCCGACCATCCGGGATGCGCTGGCCAGCGAACGTCCCCTGATCACCCCGCTCGCCCATGACGCCCTGTCGGCCCGGCTTATCGAACAGGCGGGCTTCAAGGCATTCGCGATTGGCGGCTCGGCCATGCTGGCCGCACGCCATGCCTATCCGGATATCGGCCTGGTGGGCCTGACCGACATGGCTCAGGGCATCGCAGATATCGCGGCCGCTTCGACGATCCCGTTTTTTGCCGATGCCGACGATGGCTATGGCGACGTGAAAAGCGTGGCACGTACCGTGGCCGCGTATGAAGCCATCGGCGTCGGAGGAATGCTGTTCGAGGATCAGGATCGGGACCGCAAGAGGCAGCGGGCGGACGGAGCCGTCGCCGTCGCGGACATTGCGGTGATCGAAGCCAAGCTGCGCGTGGCCCTTTCTGCCCGAAACAACCCCGGTACCTTCATCATCGGCCGCACCGACGCCTACGGGCCGCTCGGCCTCGACGCGGCAATGAGCCGGGCCGAGCGCTTTCTTGCGCTAGGTGTGGACGGGATATTCATCGCCGGATTGAGAAGCGAAGCCGACTACGTGCGCGTCGGCGCCGCGTTCAAGGGATGCTTCCTGTCTGCGGCGATGTTTGAAGGCGGCAACACACCTTGGCTCAGCCCGTCCGATCTTGGTGCAATGGGCTTCAGCCAGGTTTCGTTTCCCGCAAGCCTGATTTTCAGGGTCGTCGCGACCATGCGCGAAAGCCTCGCCGCGATAAGACGGCATGCCGACGATGTCGAGTTGCTTCAGCCCCTGAACGCGTGGGGCACGATCCGCGAGGCGCTGGACGAAGCGGTGGAACTTCCCCGCTGGCGGAAATTCGAGGACATCCCGTGAACCGCTTCGGTTCGCAGAAACCATATTCCGGCGAAGCCGTTTCCCGGGCTCGCCAATCACCGGCAACATCGATTAGGTTGCGCACCGTTGCGGCCATAAGTGCCTTCAAGCCGAAAGTGACATGATGCAGACTCTCCAGGGTAAGACAGTGGTGGTGACGGCAGCAGCGCAGGGCATAGGCCGGGCGAGCGCGCTGGCCTTCGCGGCCGCAGGCGCCAAGGTGCACGCCACCGACGTCAACGAAGCGGCGCTGGCCGGGCTTTCCGGCGCGCCCGGCATCGTGACCAGCAGGCTGGACGTGCTCGACGAGGACGCGGTCCAGGCGACGTTCGTCGCCATCGGCCCCGTGGACGTGCTGTTCAACTGCGCCGGCTTCGTCCATTCCGGCTCCATACTGGAGATGAAGGATGGCGATCTCGATTTCGCCCTGAACCTCAATGTGCGCGCCATGGTGCGCACCATTCGCGCCGTGCTGCCAGGCATGCTGGAGCGCCGCGACGGATCGATCATCAACATGGCGTCGCTGGCCGGCGCGCCCAAGGGCGTGCCCAACCGCTTCGTCTACGGCCTCACCAAGGCGGCGGTGGTGGGGCTGACCAAGGCGGTGGCGGCCGACTACGTGACCAGGGGCATCCGCTGCAACGCCATCTGCCCCGGCACGGTGGAAAGCCCCTCGCTGGAGGCCCGTATGCGGGCCCAGGGCGATTACGAGACGGCGCGCGCAGCCTTCATAGCGCGCCAGCCCATGGGGCGGCTCGGCACGGCCGAGGAAATCGCCGATCTCGCCGTATACCTGGCCGGAGCCACCTACACGACGGGCCAAGCCTACAATATCGACGGCGGCTGGTCGATCTGAGGCAGGAAGCCGCCAACTCGTCCCAGTCCGCAATCACCACTGTGGCCCGGTCACGGAAGGCCGCCGAGCTCTCGGGAAAGCAGCGTGGCGTGCTGCATGGCCACATCGCGAAGAGACTCGAGCTTGCCGATATCGAACCGGCTCGCAGGCCCGGAAATGGCAATGCCGCCCGGCACCTCGCCGCCGTTCTCGAACACCGGCAGGGCGACGCAGCGCATGTCGGGCGCAAATTCCAGGTCGTCGAAAGCGTAGCCTTCGGCGCGTATGCGAACGAGTGACCGGCGCAGTTCATCCGGTTCGGTGATCGTTTTGGGAGCAACCTTTACCAGGCCGCGGGCGATCACCGCCTCTGTCAGCCGCATGTCCTGGAACGCCAGAAGCACCTTCCCGATCGAGGAGCAATGCAGGGGCGAGCGGTCCCCGATCTGGAAATCCACAGCGACGCGCTGGGTGCCCTTGGCGCGGTATACGAGCACGGCTGCGTCGCGCTCGAGAACGGAATAATGGACCGTCTCCCCGGTCTCGTCGGAAATCCGGCGCAGGCAGGCGAGGATGCGGCGCGCCCTCTCGTCCTCGCCCATCAGGTGGCGCGCCAGGGAAAGCACCTTGAACGTCAGCCGATAGTGCTTGGCATCGGCCTCCTTCTGCACATAGCCGGAATGAACCAGCGTCATGAGCATGCGGTAGGCGGTCGCCCTGTCGGCGGCGACGCCGGCCGCGACCTCCGAGACCGTCACCGGCCGCCGCTGCTCCCCGAGGAAATCCAGCACGCCCAGCGCCTTCAGCGCGGTGATGCTGACATTCGAATCGATGCCGCTGCCGGGCTCGGTCGTGGTCAAGGATTCGGCTCCTTTGTTCAATATTCGTATACGGCATAGATAACTTGAATTCAAGTTCACTATTCGTTGACTTGGTTCTTTAGCTGAAATACGACTAAGCGGGCGACAGCCGCTTGCGGGAGGAACCGAGCCATGAACATGCTGATCGACGGTTTGTGGACCTCCGCATCGGATGGCGGCACGGACCCGGTCCTCAATCCTGCAAATGGCGAAGAAATCGCCGCGGTTCCGCGCGCGAGCGCCGCCGACGTCGAGCGGGCGGTCGACGCCGCCCAGCGCGGCAGCACGGCAATGGCCGCCATGCCCGCCTGGCGCCGCTACGAAATCCTTGAGGCCGTGGCGCGCCGTATCGAGGAAAACCAGGCCGAGCTGGGCCGGCTTCTGTGCAGGGAGAACGGCAAGCGCATCGGCGAGACCACCAGCGAGATCGGGGTCGCCGCGCGCATCTTCCGCGGCTATGCCGAGGAGGCCAAGCGCGTCTTCGGCAGGTCGGTGCCGCTGGATTCCATACCGGGCCGGGAGAAGTCGCTGGCGCTGACCATGCGCCAGCCGCTCGGCGTGGTCGCCGCCATCGTGCCCTTCAACTACCCCGTCGAATTGTGGAGCCACAAGGTCGCGGGCGGGCTGGCCGCCGGCAACGCGGTCATCACCAAGCCGCCGGAGGATTGCCCGCTCGCCATCATCGAGGTCAGCCGCTACATGGAGGACGCCGGCCTGCCGCGCGGCGCGCATCAGGTTCTGACAGGCGGGCGCGAGGTCGGCGAGGCGCTGGTCCGGGCCGAAGGCGTGCAGATGATCGCCATGACCGGCTCGACGGCGGCAGGCCGGCGTATCCTCGAAGTCGCGGCTCGGACGCTGAAGAAGGTGCATCTGGAGCTCGGCGGCAACGACGCCACCATCGTGTGCGCCGATGCCGACATCGAAGCCACCGCGGACGCCCTGGTGGCGGGCCGCTTCACTTCCGGCAACGGCCAGATCTGCTGTGCGGTCAAGCGCGTCCTGGTCGAGCGGACGGCCTACGGGCCGCTGCTCGATGCGGTGGCGGCACGGACAAGGAAGCTGCGGGTCGGCGATCCTATGGACCCTGCCACCGATGTCGGTCCCCTGATCAACCTGCGCGGCGCCGAGCGCGTCGAGGCGCAGGTGCGGCAGGCCGTGGCCGATGGGGCCGGCATCGTCGCCGGCGGCAAGAGGCGCGGCAACTTCTTCGAGCCGACCATCCTGACCGGCGTTGCGCCCGGCACCCCGGCCTTCGCCGAGGAGACGTTCGGGCCGGTGCTGCCGCTCATCCCCTATGACGACTTCGAACAGGCTCTGGCGCTGGCCAACGACAGCCCGTTCGGCCTGCAGGCGGCGATCTTCACCCGCGACCTCGGCCGCGTCATGCGTGCCTACCAGGTCCTCGACGTCGGTACGGTCGTCGTCAACCACACGACGGCGGTGCGGGTCGAGACCCTGCCTTTCGGCGGCAACAAGGGCAGTGGCAACGGCCGCGAGGGCATCCACGACACGCTCCACGAAATGAGCAAGGAAAAGACGCTGCTGCTGCATGAAGTCTTCGGGGCGCGCTGATGCCGCACCTCGCCGTCAGCCAGGTCGCCAAGAGCTATGACGGCAACCCGGCCGTGCGCGACATTTCCTTCGCGGTCGAGCCCGGCCGCGTGCTGGCGCTGTGCGGCGAGAACGGCGCCGGCAAATCGACGCTGATGAAGATGCTGTCCGGTGCGGTGCTGCCCGACAGCGGCTGTATCCTGATCGACGGGCAGCCGGCGCGCATCGCGCGTCCGGCCGACGCCATGGCGCTCGGCATCAGCACCGTCTACCAGGAACTCAGCCTGCTGCACCATCTTTCGGTCGCCGAGAACATCCTGCTCGGCCGCATGCCGACGCGAGCCCTGCCCTTCGTCATCGATTGGGCGGAGGCCGAGCGCGTCGCCGCGACCGTGCTCGGCGAGCTCGGATTCCAGGACATCGATCCGCGCGCGCTGGTGGGAACGCTCAGCGTCGCGCAGCAGCAGATCGTCGAGATCGCCAAGGCGCTCGTCACGAAACCCAGGGTCCTCATCCTCGACGAGCCGACCGCCGTGCTTTCGGCCTCGGAGACCGACATGCTGTTCGGCAAGGTGCGCGCGCTGGCGCAGGCCGGAACCACGGTGCTCTACATCTCCCACCGTCTGGAAGAGATCTTCGCCATCGCCGACGAGGTCGTGGTGTTGAAGGACGGCCGCAGCGTGCTTTCCAGCTCCTTGCGCGACATCGACCAGGAAAGGCTGATCCACGCCATGGTCGGGCGGCCGCTGTCGGCCATCTTCCCGCCCAGGACCGGCAAGACGGGCGCGGCGGTGCTCGATGTCGCCGGGTTGACGCTGGCCGGCGCCTTCGAGGATGTCTCCTTCTCGATCCATGCCGGCGAAATCGTCGGCATGTTCGGCCTCGTCGGCAGCGGCCGGACGGAAATCGGCAAGGCGATCTTCGGGGCGCGGCCGGCGGACAGCGGAGAAATCAGGCTGAACGGCGAACGCACGATTTTCGCCACGCCGCGGGCGGCCGTTCGCAGCGGCGTGGCGATGCTGACGGAGGATCGCAAGGGCGACGGGCTCGCGCTCGACTGCAGCATCGTCGACAATGCCGGGCTGGCCAGCTTCGCCCGCTACGCGCCCAAAGGCATCATCGATCACGCCAGGCGCGGTGAACTGGTCGATGCCAAGGTGCGCGAACTTTCCATCCGGCTGCGCGATACCGACAGCCCCGTGCGCCAGCTTTCCGGCGGCAACCAGCAGAAAGTGGTGCTCGCCAAGTGGCTGCTGGTCGAGAATACGCAACTGTTCATCTTCGACGAGCCGACGCGTGGCGTCGACATCGCCACGAAGGTGGAAATCTACCAGATGATCCGCGACCTCGCGACCGAGGGCGCCGCGGTGCTGCTGATCTCGTCGGAAATGCCGGAAGTGCTGGGCCTGGCCGACCGGCTGCTCATCGTGCGCAAGGGCCGGATCGCGGCCGAACTCGCGCCCGAAACCTTCCGGCCGGAAATCGTGTTCGCCCATGCCGCCGGTCTTGCCGTACAGCCCACGCCATCGGAGCACCCGCATTGACCGACACCGCCTACGCCGCCCGCCCGAGGCCCGCCTTTTGGCAGCGCATGCAGCGCGCCGACCTGCTGTTCGCGGCGGCCATCGTCGTACTGGTGGTGTTCGCCGCCTTCGCTTCGGATGCCTTCCTTACCCAGCGCAACATCGTCAACGTCTCGCGCCAGCTCGTCACCAACGGCTTCCTGAGCCTCGGCATGCTGATGGTGGTGCGCACCGGCGGCATCGACCTGTCCGTCGGCTCTGTGCTGGCCTTCGCCGGCCTGCTCGCCACCGGCCTGCAGGCCCATATGCATTTCTCGCTGGCGATCCTGGTCGCGCTGGCGATGGGCGCGGGGGTGGGCTTCATCAACGGCTGGCTGGTGGCGAAGTTCAAGCTGGAATCCTTCATCGTCACGCTGGCCACTATGGGCAGCCTGCGCGGGCTGGTCTATGTCTACGCCGACACGCCCCGCTATCCGGCCGACGAGATGTTCCGCGCCGTGATCGGCGGCGCCTTCGCGGGGCCGGTGCCGGTCACCTTCATCGTCTTCGCGCTCGCCGTGCCGGCGGTGTGGTTCTACCTCAACCACACGGTGTCTGGCCGCGCCGCCTTCGCGCTCGGCGTCAACATGGAAGCGGTGCGGCTGGCCGGCGTGGACGTGCGCAAGCATCTTATCTTCGCCTATGTCGCCTGCGGCCTGTTCGCGGCGATCGCCGGCGTGCTGCTGGCTTCGCGGCTCGGCATCGCCCAGCCCAGCGTCGGCATCGGCTATGAGCTGGACGCCATCGCCGCCGTGGTGATCGGCGGCGGCGTGCTGGGCGGCGGCGGCGGCACCACGCTCGGCGTGCTGGGCGGCGTGCTGGCGCTGGCCGTGGTCGACAATGTGCTCAACCTCTTCAACGTCGATTCCTACTACCAGCAGCTTCTGAAGGGGCTGATCATCCTGGTGGCGGTGCTCGCCAGGCGCAAGAAAGCTTGAAAGCCGCCGGCATGTGGCCGGTTGTCAAAGGGAGGAAGAAAATGGGTATTGCAAGAAAGCTGCGGTTCGCCGCGATGGCGGGCATCGCCGGGATGGCGCTGGCCACGCAGCCGGCCGCCGCCAAGGACATCAAGATCGGCATGGTCAACCTGTCGCTCTGCTGCGCCTATTTCGTGGGCATGGACGCCGCCGTGAAGGACGAGGCGTCTCACTTCTCCAACGTCCAGGTCCTGTCCACCGACGCCAAGGGCGACGTGGCCAAGCTGACCTCCGACGTGGAGGACCTGCTCAACCAGAACGTGGACGTCTTCATCGTCTCCGGCGCCTGGATCGAGGCCGCGCCGGCGGCGCTGGAGGCGATCAATCAGGCCGGCGTGCCGGTGGTGATGGTCGACCGGCTGCTGAAGGGCGGCGACCACACCGCCTGGGTCGGCCCGGACAACCGCGCCATCGGCGAGGGCATCGGCGACTACATCGCCAAGCGGCTGAATGGCGAGGGCAAGGTCGCCATCATCCGCGGCGGCCCGGCCGACAACACCATCGGCTCCAACCGCACCGACGGCGTCAAGGCGAAGCTGGAAGGCACCAAGATCGAGGCCGTCGTGGCGCCCGGCTGGGGCGAGTGGAGCGCCGATGGCGGCTTCAGCCAGATGGAGGACCTGCTGTCCAAGAACGGCGACCTCGACGCCGTCTTCTGCGAGAACGATTCCATGTGCCTCGGCGCGCAGAAGGCGATCACCGACGCCGGCAAAAGCGACCAGATCTTCATCGCCTCGGTCGACGGCGAGATGGGGACGCTGAAGGAGATCATGAAGCAGGGCAGCAATTACGGCGCCACCGGCCGCAATTCGTCCGACCAGATCGGGCGCGCCGGCTTCAACCGAGCCATGGCGATCATCGCCGGCGGCCAGCCTGAAAAGGAAACCGCCCTGCCCTCGCCGATCATCACCGGCGACAACGCCGTCAAATATTACGACGAGACGAGCAAGTTCTAAAAACGTGATCCCGAAAAGTCGCAGACTTTTCAAGGCGCGTTTGGAAATCGACGACCGCGGTATCCCTTACCTCCCGACCAAGGGAGGTAAGGGATGGTTGCGGCCCCATCGATCCGACGGATGAAAGACCGTGATCCTGCGGGCGGTATGCGGCCCCCAGGCAGGCTATTGCTTCCTGCTCGGCCTTGCCGCCGCCGGCCCTCAGACGAATGCCGGCAGCGGCCTGCCGACCGGGCCTCATCCGGCATCCCGATACACAGGTTGTCTCTTGCTTCCGAAGGCGGCGAGCCCTTCGGCGAGATCGGCCCCATGGACGTGGCCGACGAAATGCTCGATTTCGGCGCGCAGCCGCCGGGCGCGCTGCTCGTCGCGCGCCTCGGGGCCGGTCAACTGCTTGATGTGCCGCAGCGCCTGCGGGCTGCACCGGCAGATCTCGCGCGCCAGCTCCCTTGCCCGCTCCATCAGCCGTTCCCCGGGCACGGTTTCATTGACGAGACCCCACGCGGCCGCGGTCCCGGCATCGATCAGAGACGCGGTGAAGAAGAGCTGGGACGCGCGCAGCGGGCCGATCTTCTCGGCCAGGCGCACCGTCGCGCCTCCGGCGGGAACGACGCCGTATCGCGCATGTCCGTCGCCGATCTTCGCGCCCTCCGCGGCGATGACGATGTCGCAGGCCAGCAGCATCTCGAGCCCGCCGGCGACCGCCACGCCATTGACCGCGGCGACCACCGGCACGGGCAGGTCCTCGACCATCTGGATGACGTCCTGATTGTATCTCAGCGTATCGACGAGCCTGGTGCCGCCGGCCTTCAAGGCCGCCTCGAATTCGACGAGGTCGCCGCCGGCGCAAAAGGCCCGGCCGGCGCCGGTCACGATCACCACGCGCAACCCCGGCATCTCGCCGAGGGCGCGAAGCCGGCGCTCGAGCGAGCGCATCATCGCCTCCGAGGCGGCATTCAGGCTCTCGGGACGGTCGAATGTGAGCGTGGCTATCCCGTCCTCGACGTCGAGACGGACGCATTCGGCCTCCTGCCTTTCGGCGCCTCGCACAACATAGCTCTGCGGCAGCGGCCGGAGCGCGGCCTCGAGTTGCGCCGCCTGTTCCGCGCCGGCCCCTGAAAGGGCGATCTCGGCCAGGGTGCGCTTGAGGCCATCGAGGGAGACCTCGACCGTCGCGGAAGCGTCGGGCCCGCAGATCCGTTCCACTTCCAGGCGCACCTTCTCCTTGATCGCGAGGTCGCGCAACGCCGGCTTGAACACCTTGCCCACCGCCGTCACCGGCAGGGCGTCGATGACGAGCACGCTGCGCGGCCGTGCCGGCGGCTCATGGACGTTCGCCTCCAGATATGTCTTCAGCGCCTGGACATCGATGCGGGCGCCCGGCGCCGGCACGACGAACAATGCCGGCACCTCTCCGGCGTATTGATCGGGCATGCCGACGGCAGCGCTGATCTGCACGCCCGGAAACCTGTTCGCCACGTCCTCTATCGCCGCCGGATCGATGTTGTGGCCACTGCGGACGATGAGGTCCTTCTCGCGGCCGGTCAGCACCAGGCGCTCATCGGTCGTCAGGTAGCCGACATCGCCCGTCGTCAGCCAGCCGTCATCGCCGAGCGTGCCGACATTGTGCTTCGGGTCCACATAGCCGGGGAACACCTGCGGCCCGCGCACCTCCACCGAGCCGCTCTCGCCCGGCCCGCACAACTCCCCGTCCGTTCCCAGCCGCACGATACGGATTTGCGAGAAAGGCGCGCGAAAGCCGACGCTGCCCGCCAGAGGCTCGCCGCGGCCGGGGTTGAAGGCGATCGCCGCCGCAGTCTCCGTCATGCCGTAGGTCTCGAACAGCCGGATACCCGTGGCGGCCTCGAACCTGGCGCCGATCTCCTTCGGCAGCACCGCGCCGCCCGTGCCCGCCATGCGCACGGTCGAGACGTCGTATTTGGGATCGAAGCTGCCGGTCAGCGCCGTGATCGAGGTCGGCACGCCGCCGATGACGGTGGCGCGGAAATGCTGCACGATGCGCCAGTAGTTTTCCACCACCGCGGGCGGCCGCAGCCCATAGGCCGACGGCACCACCATGTGCCCGCCGGCGGCGAGCACGGACAGGCCGACCGTCATCGTGCCGCCGACGTGGAAGAACGGAAAGCCGTTGATGACGGTATCGTCCTCGTTGTAGGCGAACACCTGGCCGAAGCCGAAGGCTGCGTGAATCTGGTTGCCATGGGTAAGCTGCACCAGCTTCGGCCGGCCCGTCGTGCCGCCGGTGTGGAACAGGGCGCAGACCGTGTCGGGATCGCTGGTCGGCTCGAAATCGAGACCGTCGCCCCGGCTCCCTGCCAGCACTTCGCTCAGCGCCGAATACCCGGCCGGCAAAGGCCCGCTGCCGCCTATCACGATCACGTGCCTCAGGCTCGGCACCGCGTCGGCGATGCGCTCGGCCTTCATCCAGCAGTCTTCGTCAAGCTCCTGCGCCGGCAGCACGAGGATGGTCGCCTTCTCCGCATTCAGCAGGTCGACGATGGCCTCGCGGCTCAGCAGGTAATTCAGCGTGCTGGCCACGCCCGCCACCTGCGCGCCGAGCAGCAGTGCCGGAAGCTGCGGCAGCGTCGGCGTCAGGAAGGCGGCGACCCCGCGGCCCGGCGCAAGGCCCAGCCGCCTGAACATGTTCGCCGCGCGCGTGATTTCCTCCAGAAGCTGTTCGTGCGTGAAAGCGACGCCGACGTCGGCGGGATCGGGAGAGCGCAGCACGGTCAGCGCCTTGCGGTCGCCGCCGTGCCGGGCGGTCGCAAGGAACAGGTCATAGAGGTTGCGCGCCGTCACCAGCTCCTCATAGGGCCGGCTCTCGATAGCCTCGACATCTTCGATCGTGCGCACCTCGCGAACGGGGCGCGTCGTCTTCAACTGCCGTTCCATCAGTGCACCGCCGCATACATGATGGTTTCCTCGTCCGCCCTGTTGCCCTCGAATTCCTCGACGATGCGGCCCTGCCGGCACACCAGGATCCGGTCGGACAGTTGCAGGACTTCCGGCAGGTAGGACGAGATGACCATCACGGCGATCCCCTCGTCCGCCAGCCTGTTGATGAGGGCGTGGATCTCCGCGATGGCGCCCACGTCCACGCCGCGCGTCGGTTCGTCGAAGATGACCAGCCGGGGCTTCTGCACCAGCGCCTTGGCCACGACCACCTTCTGCTGATTGCCGCCCGACAGCTCGATGACGCGGGCATCGGCGTTGATCGCCTTGACGTTCAGCGCCTCGATCCACTCGCCTGCCAGCGCACGCATCTCGCTCATGCTCACGGTGGCCGATCTCGTGCGGCCGCCGGCCAGCGCGGCAATGTGGATGTTTTCGGCGATCGACATCGTTTCGAAGAAGCCTTCGACCTTGCGATCCTCGGTCACGTAGACGATGCCGTCGCCGACGGCCGTGCGCGGCACCCGGTAGCGCACCGGGCGGTCGCCGAGGCGGATCTGTCCGCCATGGAACATGTCGCGCTTCAGCACGCCGGCCACGACCTTCGCGGCTTCGGTGCGGCCGGAGCCGATCAGGCCGAAAACGCCGGTGATCTGTCCGGCGAATATGGAGAAGGACGTGTTGCGCACGAGGTTGCCCATGGACAGGTTCTGCACACTCAGCACCTTATCGCTCGGCTGCCGCACGGTGCGGTCCCTGGACGAGCCGTAGAGTTCCCCCGTCAGCGTGCGGCCGACCATGGCCCGCACGATCTTTTCACGATCGAATTTTTCCACGTCGTCGGTGACGACGTGCTCGCCGTCGCGCATCACGGTGATGCGGTCGGCGATCGCCAACGCCTCCTCCAGCGCGTGCGAGATGAAGATGATCGAGACGCTGCGCTGCTTCAGGCGTTCGACGAGAGCGAAGAACTGATGCTTTTCCTCGGGCGTCAGCGTCGCCGTCGGTTCGTCGAAGATGATGACCTGGGCGTTGTGGTGCACGGCCCGGGCGATCTCGACCATCTGCTTCTGGCCCGCGCCCAGCCCCGACACCATCGCGGTGGGGTCGACATGGAAGTTGAGCGACTGAAGGAACTGCTGGCCGGCGATATAGATGCCGCGCAGCCTGTGGAACCTTTTCGCGTCGGTGAGATAGATGTTCTGCGCCACGGTCAGGGACGGCACCAGGCTGGTTTCCTGGTAGACCATGGCAATGCCCCGGCGCAGCGCGTCCGACGGCGACGCCAGCTCGACCCTGGCGCCATCGATCCAGACTTCGCCGGAGGTGGGCTCGACGACACCGGCGATCATCTTCGTCAGCGTCGACTTGCCGGCGCCGTTCTCGCCCAGAAGCGCATGCACCTCGCCGCGACGAAGGCAGAAGGAGACATCCTTGACGGCGGGAATGCCCCGATACTGCTTGGTCGCGTTGCGCAGTTCGACGATCGGCCTCATTGCGTCTCTCCTCCGCCCGCCGTCATGTCCGCGATCGCAAGCGATACGATCACGCCGTCGCCGCGCGCGGCCACGAAGACCTGCCCCTCATGCTCGGCCGCGCATGTCACGCCGTGCGTCCTTCCGTCCGCGCGGCTTTGCAGGCTGGAGCGCGGCTGGAACCCGCGGTCGAGCTTGACGCACAGGCCGGCCGACATGGTCGGCGCCCACGGCTTCAGCATGCCGAGCTGCTTCACGCCGCCGCCCTGGAGCGACTCATAGAAGCTGCGGCCGGACCGGAGCTTGGGCGCAACCCAATAGTGCTGCGGCACCTCCGCCATCATGCGCTTTCGATAGGCGTCCTCGCGCAGCACGAACTCGACCAATTGGCTGCGCGGCGCGAACATCGCCAGCCAATAGCCGTCCTTCGCAGGCACGATGCGACCGGGATAGCCCGGCAAATCGCCATGCAGGACCGCATTGCCGCCCGGCCGCGATGGATCGATCCTCACCAGCCGGTGTTTCCAAGCCTCGGAAACGACGAGCCCCTTGCCGTCGACGACCAGGCCAGCGGGCCAGGCGAGGCCATCGGCAATCCGGGTGACGGCACCGCCCGCCAGGTCGATGCACCATACGCTTCCCGAGGCATTGCGTTCGAGCAGATCGCGCTGCCAGTCGTCCGCCGCATTCGCGGCCGAGCCGTTGGCGACATAGAGCATGGAACCATGCGCGGCCAGCGCGGTGATGCAGGCGATCCCCTCGCCGACGCGATAGCTGCGCCCGTCGAAGCTGCCGCCTTCGATGAGGATGCGGCCGTCGGCGCGCGCGATCGCCAGACCGTCTTCACCGACCGCACACAAGCCCGCAATCGTTTCGGGATGGGAAGAGCGGTGCTCCCACGCGCCGTCGGGGCCTAGCGCATAAAGGCTCTCCCCGGCCGAGGCGAAAAGCGTTCCGCCGCACGCGGCGAGGCAGTCTGCGCCCTCGAGCGCCCAGCGCGAGGTGGCCTCGTCCAGCACACGGTTGGGGCGAAGCGCACCGTCGAGCGGCGGCACGGTGACGGCTGCGTCGCCGCGACCGAACAGATTGTCCAATGCACGCGTCAGGCCGCGGATCATGCCTTCCCCCAGTAGGATCGCTGCGCCGTCCAGTCCGGGTCGACGCCTTCGAGTTTCAGGCGCCCGACGCGGTTGTTGACGATGCCGCCGATATAGAGATGACCCTTGTGCTCGCGCATGGAGGTGATCATCGGATGGTTTTCGCCGCCGCGGTCCCAAAGCGTCTCGATGATGCGGCCCGTTTCATCGAAGCGCAGCACGCAGCCGGTGTTGATGTTGGGATAGAGCCATTCGTCGGGCGCGACGCGCCGGGCCATGCGCCGGCGGAAGCTCGGCATCTTCAGGGCAAGGTCGAATGCCGGCGTGCGGATACCGACCAGGGCCAGCCAGTACGTGCCGTCCGAAGCCCGGTTGATGTTGTCGGGATAGCCCGGCAGATCGGAGATCACCGGCTCGACGGTCCCCTTCTTGGGTCCGTCGAACCAGTAGCGGCTGATCCGGCATGCCCAGGTTTCGGCGAACAGGAAGGACTGCCCGTCATGGGTCATGCAGATGCCGTTCGGGAAGACCAGGTTCCTCAGCACCGTGCGCGTCGTGCCCGCGTTCGGATCGAAGCAGATGATGCGCCCGTTGCCGCGCGATTCCAGGCAATCGACCGGCCATTCGTGCATGTCGTAGCGAACGGTGGCCTCGCTGAAGAAGATGCGTCCGTCCGGCGCGATATCGAGATCGTCGGCCAGCCGCAGGCGGGAATCGTCGACGACCGAGAACCAGGAGCGGTTGGTCTCGTCGGTGAGCCTCTCGATCTTCCGGTCGCGGGTGACGCGATAGAGGCCCATGCCGCCGATGCAGCAGATCAGCGAGCCGTCGCGCGCCATGGCCAGGCCGAGCGGCCTTCCTCCGACATGGGCGAAGACCTCCTGCCGCCGGTAGTCCGGCGCCAGGAAGCGAACGATGTCGCCCGTCCGGTTGCCGACATAGATGTTGTCGTCCTCGTCGAGAATGACGTCCTCCGGCCCGTCGATACGGCCGAGCCCGATCGCCTCGACCGGGTGCAGCCGGTCGTTCAGGGCATAGGGCGACGCGCCGTCCGTCGCCGGCGCGGGAGGCAGTTCGGCATAGGTCGGCGACACATAGACTTTCGACAGGAACTTGTGGCGGTTCTTCACCCAGCGCACGTCGACCGCCACGGCGGCCAAAAGCACCATGCCGAGCAGCAACGAGTTGGCGCCGCTCGTGACGCCCATTCGCACCAGGCTGTTGACCATGATCATGACGGTGATCGAGCCGATGATCGCCTTGGCGGCGGAGCCGCGGCCGCCGCCGAGGCTGTTGCCGCCGAGCACGGCCGCCGTCAGCGCCGCGATCTCGAGGCCGTTGCCGATGTCGGAGCCGGCGGCGCCCAGCCGCGAGGCGAAGAGTACGCCGGCGAGTGCGGCCAGCGTGCCGGACACCACATAGGTCGCGCAGACCACCCTGCGCACCGGAATGCCGACATTGTGCGCCGAGCGCCGTGACCCGCCGACGGCGAGCACATGCCAGCCGGCGCTGGTGCGGCTCAACACGAGATGGGCGACAAGGGCCACGACCAGGACGACGACGACGCTGAACGGCAGGCCGAGCAGATAGCCCTCGCCAAACCAGTACCAGAGGTCGGAATCCGGAAACGCCGCCGCGATCGCCACCGCATATTTCAGCAACAGCATGTCGACCACCGCGCGCACGATGATCAGCGTGACCAGCGTGGTGAGAAACGCGCGCAGCCGCAGATAGCCGATGAGCAGGCCGTTCACGAGGCCGACGGCCGCGCCGCAGGCGAGCGTCGCCACGACCACCGCCGCGACAGGCAACCCCGCCACGCTGAACAGCGCAAGCGCGACGATGTTGCCGAGCGCGAAGATCGAACCGACGCTCAGGTCGATCCCGCCCGCCACGATCACGACCGTCAGCGCCAGCACGATGAGCCCGAACTCGCCCCACTGCCGCATCAGGTTCGAAACGCTGGCGGCCCCGAAGAAATCCGGGATCACCGATCCGAAGACGGCAACCACCGCCGCCAGGATCAGGAGCGGGATCGCGTTGTCGACCCAGCGCTTGGTGAGTATCTCGCCGAGAAGGTGATCGGGCACGAGGCGGTAGCGCCAGCGCACCACGCTGTCTGAAAAAGCCATGGTCTATGCTCGGATTGAAGGATGCGGCGCCGACGGCATGCGCCGCCGGTGCCGTTGCCAAAGATCAGCCTTTTTCGGGCATGTCCCAGCAGGAAGCCGGTGTCATGTTGTCCTTCGTCAGGAAGGTCAGCGGCGTGAACAGCGTCGTCCTGGTGGTGCCGGGCGCCTGGCCCTGCTGCAGCAGGTGCTTGATCATGGTCGCCATGTCGCGCGCCTGTCCCGGCACGAAGAAGACGGCGACCTCGGAATAGCTCCCGTTGGTGAGCCCGTCGCAGGCCAGGCGGCTGCCGCCGCCCTGGGTCAGCATGTAGACGTCCTTGCCGGATTCCTTGATGGCCGCCGCGGTGCCGATGTCCATGACGTCCCAGAACCCGGTGATGCCGCAGAGGTCGGAGTGCTGCTGGAGGACGGTCGCGGTGATGTTCCTCGCCTTCGTCGAATCCCAGTCTGCCGCCTGGTTCGAGACGATCTGCATGTCGGGATGCTGCGACAGCACATTGTTGATGCCCTGCATCTGGTAGACGCTCGCCGCGGCCGTCAGCACGCCCTGCGTGATCGCCACCTTGCCGCTTCCGCCATTGGCCGGGGAACACTTGTCCACGAGGCGCTGGCCGATCTGTTCGCCCATGGCGACATAGTCGGCGCCCACGAACACGTCGGTCGAGTAGGCGGAACGCATGTTCACCTGCACGACGTAGATGCCGGCTTCCTCGGCCTTCTTGAGCAGGCGTGCATAGGACTGGACGTCGGGATTGTGCACGACGATGACGTCCGGCTTCTCGGTGATCAGCGCGGTGAGCGCCTGCGCGCCCGCGTCTGTGTTGAAATTCGGGTCGCGGATGTCGACCGTCACGCCGAGCGGCTCGAGGGCCTCCTTGAGGCCCGCGGCCCAGCCTTCCGTGAGGTCGATGCCCATGGCCACGGGCACGAACGCCACCCGCTTGCCCTTGAAGGAATCGTAGTACGGCGCCCGGGTCGGGTCATCGATGCCCTCCTGCGCCACCGCAGCGCCCGCGCACAGGGCAAATGCTGCGGCGATGATGCCGGTCTTGAACAGTTTCATGTCTCTCCTCCGTTAAGAATAAGGCTAGATGTCACCCTGCTGCGCGGTCTGCTCGTCGCGCGGGTTGAGGACCGTGTCGATCACGATCGCCGTAAGAAGAAGAACGCCCTTGATGACGTTCTGGACGGTGTACTGGATGTCCATGATCGTCATGCCGTTGAGCAGGACGCCGATCAGCAGGGTGCCGACGATGACGTTGCGGATGCCGCCACGTCCGCCCGAGAGACCTATTCCCCCGAGAACGACCACCAGGATCACGTCGTAGATGTAGGTGGACAGCGCAAGCCGCGTGTTCATGCTCGCCACGGACGCGGCGGTTATGATGCCGGCCACATATCCTATCAGCGCCGACATGACATATTGCTGCACGATCACGGGCCGGACCGGAATTCCGGTTATCCGCGCGGCGAGGATGTTGTCGCCCACCGCCCGCAGGTACCGGCCCGACTTGGCATAGCGCAGGAATAGATGACCGGCGAGGCACACCGCGGCGAACAGGAAGATCGGCACGGGAATGCCGACAAGCGAACCCTGCCCGACCCACAGCAGCGTGTCCGCCGCCTTGGGCATGTAGGCAACTTCCAGATTGAAGAGGAAGTAGCGGCCTATGCCGTAAACGAGCGTTCCCATTGCGAGCGTGGCGAAGATCGCCGGGATTTCCGCATAGGCGACCAGCCAGCCGTTGAGCGCCCCGATCGCCAGGGCGAAGGCCAGTCCGAACGCCAGCGCCTGCGGCATGGGCATGCCGCCCGAGATCAGGCTGAGCGTCCACGCCACGGAAATGGCCATCAGCGCGACCAGCGACAGGTCGATGCCGCGGCCGATCACCACGATGCCCATCGCAACGCCGAGGATGCCGAGGACGGAGACGCTGCGCACGAGGTTGACCAGATTGTTCCCCGTGAGAAAGCCCGGGAGAGCCAGCGCGAAACCAAGGCACAGCAGCAGGGCCAGACCGAAGACGATCTGCTCCTGGCTCATGCGTCCCCAAAACGGCATATCGGCCTCCCTGCCATACGGCCGTCCGAAGTGATTCCGCCGGCCGCAACCTGTAACTAGCGGTGACGGCCGCCTGTTTCTTGCGTGTGGGTGCACCGCTTTTGAGTGAGAGCGCACTCGATGCGGCGCTGCTGGACTGCCTGCCCCGCCGCCACTATCATCCATGCGAATGTGAATGGCCGGGAACGCGAAGGAGAGGTCCGCCTCTAGCAGGCGGAAGCGTTGCCACGGGTTGGAGGGGCCCATGGACCTTGTTTTTTCGACGGAGAATCTTCCGCCGTCGGATCGCTATCGTGCCTGGCGCGACGCGATCTGCAATGTCTATGTCAATGTCGACGTCAAGGCGGCGGATCCCGAACGCTATCGCGGTTTCATCCGCGAGGCGAAGTTCGGCGAGGTCGTGCTGACGGACATCCTGCTGTCCGAGCAGCGTATCCAGCGCAACAACAGGCACATCGCGCGGCTCGACAAGGATTGCTACTACCTGCAGCTATTGCTCAAGGGGCGCATCAGCGTGCTCCAGCGGGGGGAGACGCATAATTCCAACACGGCCCGCGGCGCCATCTTCTCGGCCACCGAGCAATACGTGCTCTACGGCCACGGCGAGGTGCGCTCGTTCTACCTGGAGATTCCGCGTGACGATTTTGCGCAGCGTTTCCCCCGCGAGCGCATCCCGGTATCGGCCGTCCTCAACACGACCCAGGGGCTGGGCCGGATCGCGACGGAGTTCTGCGCGACATTGGCCACCGAAGGCTCCAGGCTCGACGCAGACGTGCGGGCGGGTCTCGGCAACCAGTTGATGGACATGCTGGCCTTCACCATGCTGACTTCGGAAGGCGACATGCCGGCGGCGGAAGGCTCGGTGAAGAAGGCGCGCCTGAGGTCGATCCAGCATTGGATCGAAAATCATGTCGACGATCCCGACCTGTCGCTGGAGAAGGTGGCGGCCGCCAACGGCATATCGCTGCGCTACCTGCACGTCCTTTTCGAAGGTTGCGAGATGTCGGCGTCGGAATGGATATGGAACCGCCGCCTCCAGCTCGCATATGACTGCCTGGCGCGCGGCGACCGGCGCTCGATCACCTCCGTCGCCTTCGATCACGGCTTCAGCAGTTCGGCGCATTTCTCCACGATGTTCCGCCGCAAATACGGAGCCTCGCCGCGCGATGTGGGCCGGCGGAGCTAACCGGATCGGCGGCCGGCAGGCGCCCGCACCGGCAAATCCCAGCCCTCGGACGGAATTTTTGACGCATGCCGAAGGCGGCTTCAATCGAAGCCGCCTTCGGCGGCAGGATCAGTTGACCTCGAACAGGCCGGCAGCGCCCATGCCGCCGCCGACGCACATGGTCACCACGACGTAGCGGGCGCCGCGGCGTTTGCCCTCGATCAGCGCATGCCCGACCAGCCGGGCCCCCGACATGCCGTAGGGATGACCGACGGCAATCGCGCCGCCATTGACGTTCAGCCTGTCCGGGTCGATACCAAGCCGGTCCCGGCAGTAGAGAACCTGCACCGCGAACGCCTCGTTGAGTTCCCACAAGCCGATGTCATCGACCGTCAGCGCATGCGCCTTCAGCAGCTTCGGAACCGCGAACACCGGGCCGATGCCCATTTCGTCGGGCGCGCAGCCCGCCACCGCCATGCCGCGATAGATTCCCAGCGGCCGGAGGCCCCGCTTCTCCGCCTCCCGCGCCTCCATGAGCAGGCTTGCCGAGGCCCCGTCGGAAAGCTGCGAGGCGTTGCCCGCGGTGATGTAGCGGCCTTCCGCGATCGACTGGCCTCCGGCGAACACCGGCTTCAGACCGGAAAGACCGTCGAGCGTGGTTTCGGGGCGATTGCCCTCGTCGCGGTCCAGCGTCACCTCGACGCTCTTTTCTTCGCCGGTGGCCTTGTCCTTGACCTTCATGACGCTCTTCAGCGGCACGATCTCGGCGTCGAAACGGCCTTCGGCCTGGGCTTTTGCCGTGCGCAGTTGCGAAGACAGGGCGTACTCGTCCTGCGCCTCGCGCGAAATGCCGTAGCGGGCCGCCACCACCTCGGCGGTTTCCAGCATCGACATGTAGATGTCGGGCTGATGCGCCACCAGCCACGGGTCCTCGAACCGGTCGAGGTTCATCTTTGGCGTCTGCACCAGCGAGATGGATTCCACCCCGCCGCCCACGGCCACCGTCATGCCGTCATGCACGATCTGCTTGGCCGCGGTTGCAATCGCCATCAGGCCCGAGGCGCACTGGCGGTCGAGCGTCATGCCGGCCACGCTGGTCGGCAGCCCCGCCCTCACCAGCGCTTGCCGCGCGACGTTCATATGGGTGGAACCCTGCTGCAGGGCCGCCCCGATCACCACGTCGTCCACTTCCGCCGGCGCGACACCGGCCCGCTCCACCGCCTTCGCGATCGCGTGGCCGGCAAGAGCCTGGGCCTGGGTGTCGTTGAAGGCGCCCCGATACGCCTTGCCGATCGGCGTCCGCGCCGTCGAAACGATAACAGCTTCTCTCATATGGCATGCCTTTCCAGGGTTTTGTCGGATGGTTGGGCGGGAGCACCATTGCGGTGCCGCGTGGCGTCAGAACATCGCCATGGTCAGCCACTGCGCCGCGAGCGCCGGTTTGGGTTCGTTCTCAATCTCGACGGTGACGTCATGGGTGATCAGGAGCCTGTCGTCGGCCTTGCGGGACAGTTCGCGCAGCAGGAAACGCCCGCGCACCCTCTGGCCGGATTTGACGGGCGCCAGGAAACGCAGGCTGTTCATGCCGTAGTTGACGGCCATCCTGGTGTTCTCGATCTGCGGCAGCGCGTCGAACGACATGCGGCTGAGCAGCGACAGCGTCAGGAAGCCGTGCGCGATCGTCACGCCGAAAGGGCCGGACGCCGCCCGTTCCGTGTCGACATGGATATACTGATCGTCGAGGGTGGTGTCGGCGAAGGCGTCGATGCGATGCTGGTCGATCTCGATCCAATCCGAGACGCCGACCTCCTGGCCGACACGCGCCAGATAGTCGGCGAGGCTCGTCGTGATTTGCGTTGTCGCGACCACGTCGGTCCTCAGCCCTTCGGTGTGCGTTGGTAGCCGGCATTGGCGAGTTCCAGCCGGCCCTGCCGCTCGCCGGAATCGGGCACCGTTTCGCTCCCGCGATCGGCGATCTCGCTCCATCTGTCCACGATCTCGTCCGCCGCCTGCGCGCCGCCGCCGAGATAGACGCCGGACGTCAGGGTGACATGGGCCGTTTCGAACGAGCCGGCGCCGGCGCACAGGATCGTCCGCGTCGGCGCGTCCTCGCGCACGAGAGCCAGAACCGCCGGGCTGACGCGGGCAGGCTGCAAAAGATCCAGTTCCGCCTGCGGCAACAGGCCTTCCAGCATCTGCGTTGCCGCCGTCGGGGCGATGCAGTTGACGCGGATATCGTTGCGCGCGCCTTCCAGCGCAAGCGTCTGCATCAGCCCGACCAGCGCCATCTTCGCAGCGCCGTAGTTTGACTGGCCGAAATTGCCATAGAGGCCCGACGACGACGTGGTCATGACGATGCGGCCGTAATTCTGCGCCCGCATATGCTCCCACACGGCCTTGGTGCAATTGACCGAGCCCATGAGATGCACGTCGATGATCAACCGGAAGTCCGCAAGATCCATCTTGGCGAAGGTCTTGTCGCGCAGGATGCCGGCGTTGTTGACCAGTATGTCGACCCTGGACCAGCGCTCCACGGTGCGGGCGACCATCGCCTGCACGGCGTCGAAATCGGTCACCGATGCGCCGACGCCCATCGCTTCGCCGCCAGCCTTGCGGATGTCTTCCGCCACGCCTTGCGCGGCGGCTTCGGACAGGTCGTTGACGACGACCTTCGCCCCGCGCGCAGCCAGAAGCAGCGCATGCTCGCGCCCCAGCCCCGAGCCCGCGCCGGTTACAATGGCCACTCTGCCCGAAAGATCGATCATCTTGCCCTCAATTCTCGCTGTGTTGCTCTTGATGTCCTGCGGCGCCGTCCGTCACGGATCGATCATCTCGGGCGGGCAGGCGTGCACCACGCCGCCGTCGACCGTCAGCACTTCGCCCACGACATAGTCCCCGGCGCGGCTGGCCAGATAGACCGCCGCCGCCGCCATATCCTCCGGCCGGCCGACACGGCCCGCCGGTATGGAGGCGATGTAGTCCTCGCCGTGATCGCGGGCCGCCCTGTTCATCTCCGACGGGAAGGCGCCGGGCGCGATCGCCGTGGCGACGATGTTGTCGCGGATCAGCCGGGCGGCCATCCGGCGAACCAGATGATGAACGGCCGCCTTCGAGGCCTGGTAGCTGTAGGTCTCCCAGGGGCTGATGCGCAAGCCGTCGATCGACCCGATGGAGATCAGCTTCGCCGGCCGGTCCGGCCGGGCTGCGGCCTTGAGCGCCGGGTACAGCGCCTGCGCGAGGAAGAACGGCGCCTTGACGTTGAGGTTGAAGACCTTGTCCCAGCCGCTTTCCGGGAAGGTCTCGAACTCGGAGCCCCATGCCGCGCCGGCATTGTTCACGAGAATGTCGAGGGCAGGCTCGCGATCCATGAGCGCGGCGGCCAGCGCCTGGGCGCCGGCGACTGAGGAGACGTCGGCAGGCAGCGCGAGGCAGTTCGGCCCCATCTCCTTGGCGGCCGCCTCGCACTGGTCGGCCTTTCTGGCCGAGATATAGACGCGCGCGCCCTGAGCCAGGAAACCCTCCGCGATCATCCTGCCGATGCCGCGCGACCCGCCGGTGATCAGCGCGACGCGCCCTTCCAGCGAAAAGAGTGATGCGATGTCCAGCACGATGTCTCTCCCAACTGGATGGCCGCGTGCCGCCTGATACGACGTGCCGGCCATGATGGCAAGGAAATTTGTACGAATGTACGGTTATTCACCAGACCCCGCGATGCTCTTGCCGACGGCAACGGCAAAATCCTCGCGGGAATGTGAAAGATCCGTCGTGTCGAGTTGGGAGACGATGCCGCGGATCAGTTTTCCGACGAACAGCGCCTGCAATTGCAAGGGCGACCCGGCCACGGCGGCGCAGACGACCAGCCGTCGCCTCCATGCATTTTGCTGGTCGAGCAGGGCGCTGCTCACCGCGCCGCGAAGCTCCGCATCCTGGACGGCGCTCATCCAGACCGAATAGTAGCCGACATTTTCACGCGCGAATTCGAGCACCTCGCGAAAGAAGATTGTCGTGGTGAGGTCGACGAGCCGGTCCCGATCCATGTCCGCCACCGCGACGGCCTCGATGCCCGCCCGGTAGCGGGCCTTGGCGCGTTCGAACATGGTCGTCTGGGCAGCCTCCAGCAGGCTGCCGATCGTCGGGAAATAATAACTTGGACCGCTGCGCACCATTCCGGCCCGCTCGGCTATGCTGGCGTGGGAGACGGCCGCCGCCCCCTCGGCGACAAGCATGTCGATCGTCGCTTCGATCAGCCTTTGGCGCGTCTCCAATTGCCGCGGGCGAAGCGCTTCGGGCGAAGGCGCCCGGGGCACGCTCGTCTCGGCCAGGGCCTTGATCCCCGGCAGTTGATCGATGCCGACGCGACCGCAGAGCAGGTCGAAGACGGTTTCCTGATCCAGCATCAAAGGGTGTAGCAGGACCGTGAAGCCGACGGTGATGTCGATCGCGGCGGCGGCGCGCAACGGCGAAGGGCCCGGGAAGGCTTCGGCGATCCCGGCCCAGATCGCATCCAGCTCCGAATACCAGCGCCGCGCCATTGCCCGCCCCTCGTCGTGGCGGCCGCCATGCAGCATCAGCTCGCACCAGGCCAGGGAACGTGTTCGCTCGCGGCCAAGGGCGGTGGCGACCACGCGGGCGACGAGATCGTCCAGCGACCGGATCGCGGTTTCCTCATTGGCGAGCAGGCGTTGCCGCAGACGCCGGAAGGCATCGAGATAGCCCTCCATGAGGGTTCGCGAGGTCTCGGCAAGGATGTCCTGCTTGGTCGCGAAATGATAGGTCGTCGCGGCCAGGCTGACCCCGCCGGCATGGGCGACCGCCCGGTGGGTCAAACCGGGGACGCCGTGCGATGCCAGCACCTTGATCGCGCCTTCCGCGATCTTCCGGCGCGTTGTCAGGGTTCTCCCCTGCACCGCGCGCTTCATCGCCGTGCCGCTGTCGCGCATGTCTCTCGTTGCGGGCCTTTCGATCTCCATCGCCCGACTGGATAGCCCAGTCCGGCGGACAAGCCTAGCAGCCGAACATTGCCGGCGGCGCGTCGAGACAGGTCCTGTCGAGCGCAGCGCACAGCCTCAGCCGCGTGATCGCCAGCGGCAGTTCGTAGCGGCCGAAATATCGGCATGTCGTCATCTTGCCTTCGTAGAATCCGCGCTCCGCTTCCGGACCGTCGTCCTGCGCGAGGCTCCCGGCCGCCACGATAGCCTGCCTCAGCCACATCCAGCCCACGACGACATGGCCGAACGCGTCGAGATAAAGGGTGGCGTTGGCAAGCCGGACCTCCGGCTCGCTGCAGCCGAGCAGGGTGTCGGTCGCCTCCGAAAGAGCGGCAAGGCACTCGGACAGGATCGCGGCATCCTTGGCGAGGCGCTCGATCCTGCTCCCTGCCGCCACGGTCTCGCGCGCCACGCCGATGAAGCGCCGCATCGTCCGGCCCTTGTCGGCGCCGAGCTTGCGCCCGACGAGATCGATGCCCTGGATGCCGAAGGTGCCTTCGTGGATATGGTTGAGCCGGTTGTCGCGATAGAGCCGCTCCAGCGGATAGTCGCGCGTGTAGCCGTAGCCGCCGAGCACCTGCATCGCCCATTTGTTGGCCTCGAGGCAATGTTCGGCCGGCCATGATTTGACGACGGGCGTGAGCAGCCCGAGCAGCGCGCCCAGCCATGCGGCGCTTTCTGGATCCTCGGCCACCGCCAGTTCGTCGACGAGCGTCGCGCAATAGAGGCACAACGCCTGGGCCCCTTCCACCGCCGCTTTCTGCGCCATCAGCATGCGGCGTATGTCGGCGTGCTCGATGATCGGCACCGGCTCCGCGAGCGGGCTTTTCTGGTCGATCCGCCGACCCTGCGTCCGTGTCCTGGCGTAGTCCGAGGCGTAGAGATAGCCGCCGAGAGCCGCCATGACCGAGGCATGGCCGACGCCGATGCGCGCCTCGTTCATCATATGGAACATATATTCGAGACCGCGATGCGGCTCGCCGATAAGATAGCCCAGCGTTTCTCCGGCCTCGCCGAAATTGAGGAGGCAGTTGGTGGTGCCGCGCTGGCCCATCTTGTGGTTGAGCCCGGCGAGAGCGATGTTGTTCGTCTCCGCGATGGAGCCGTCGGCCCGCACGCGGCGCTTCGGCACGAGGAACAGCGAGATGCCCTTGCTGCCGGCGGGGCCGCCGGGAATCCTGGCGAGCACCATGTGGACAATGTTTTCCGAGATCTCGTGCTCGCCGCCCGAAATCCACATCTTGCTGCCGCGAATGCGGTAGAGGCCGTCCGCGCCGGGCGTGGCAGTGGTGTGGATGTCGCCCAGCGAGGAGCCGGCCTGCGGCTCGGAAAGGCACATGGTGCCGAACCATCGGCCTTCGAGCATTGGCGGCAGGAAGCGGCCTTTCAGTTCCGCCGATCCGAATGCGCTCAAAAGGTTCGCGGCGGCGATGGTCAGGAAGGCGTAGTTCGTGACCGCCGTGTTGGCGCAACTGAACATGCCGCTGGCGGCGGTGTGGAGCACCCATGGCGCCTGCAGGCCGCCGAGTTCCGCCTCGAAGGGCAAGGCGAAGAAGCCCGCCTGCGCATAGGCGCCGAGCGCCTGGCCGATGCCTGCGGGCAGCACGACGCCGCCGTCGACAAAGCGAGGCTCGTCGGCGTCCACCGCGGCGGCTATCGGAAGGAACTCCGTCTCGGCGATGCCCTGCGCCGTATCCAGCATCTGGCGCATCGCATCGCGATCGTAGGAGGCATATCGCGGATGGGCCTGCAGCCGCCCGACGTCGAGCAGTTCAAACAGAACGAAGTCCAGTTCGCGCCGATCGACGACCATCGACATGGCTGCCTCCCCTGAGTGACGACGACGCTCCAATAGCGCAGCGCACCGCCTCTGTCGATATTAATTGTACGTTTGTACCGTTTTATCCGTCCGCCTTGGGGCTTCCCTGCCTGTCAGTTCCGGCGCCAAGGAAGAAAAGTGGCGGGCGCCGTCACGACGTTTCGGGGGCGCACGTACCGTCAGCCATGTCGGCACGCGATGCTGCCGCCTCGACGCCCATTGCGCGCGCATAACCTGCCGGCGAGACCTGCCAGTAGAGGATCGTGACGAGGGCGACGCAGAAGAGGTGAAGCATCCAGCCGGCCGCGAAGGTGCCGGTCAGATCGTGGAGGACGGCGACGATCCAAGGCGGCAGCGCCGCGAGCAGGAACCCGCCTCCCTGCATGAGCGCCGAGAGCGCGCCGGCCTCGGCCGGGTCGGGCAGATGATCGAGCGCCACGATCATGGAAAGCGCAAAGCAGCCGCCCAGCCCCGCGCCCAGAACGGCCGCCCACAGCAGAGGCGCAGCCTCGGGCCGCAGCACCAGCGCCGCAAAGCCGATTGCCTGCATGGCAAGGGTCAGCCACAGCCAGGGCCGGCGATCTTCCCGCCGGCCGGCCAGCACCGGCAAGAGCAAGGCGGCAAGGGCCTGGGACACGGCCATGATCGCCAGCAGGCTGCCGCTGGCGGCGGCGGTCCAGCCCAGATCCCGATAAAAGGGGGCAAGCCATGCCACCACGGTCGAATAGCCGCCATTGACGAGACCGAAACAGGCCATCAGAAGCCAGGTCCGCGGGCGCCTGAGAAAGGCGAGCGCCGTGTTTGCGCCTGCCCTGCCCTGCGTGTCTTCGGGCAGGCTTCGCGCGACCAGCCACAGCGCCAGCACGGCCGGCAACGCCATCCAGGCAAGCCCGGCATGCCAGCCTCCGGCGGCGGTGGCGATCAGCGGCGCCAATTGCGCGCCCAGCGCGCCGCCGCCCATCAGCATGGCGGAGTAGAGCCCCATCACCACGCCGACATGGCGGGGGAAATGCCGCTTGATGACGCCGGGAAACATGGCCTGCACCACCGCCGCGCCCAACCCGAGCAGGGCGGCCGTGGCCACCATCTGCCAGCCGGTCGACACGAACAGGCGAGAAAACGAAGCAATCGCCAGGATGGCGAGCGCGGCGATGATCGAATGTCGCGCTCCCACCCGCGCCTGCAACGAGGGGCCGGCAAATGCCAGCACGCCCATCAGAAACATCGGCACCAGCGTCAACAGTGCGATGCCTTGCAGGCCAAGGCCGGTTTGCGCGCCGATATCGGATGCGAGCGGGCCGATGCCGGTGATGAAGGGCCGAAGATTGAGCCCGACCAGAACGATGGCCGCGAGCAGCAGCAAACGGCTTGACGCCGGTGCGGCGGTGCCTTGCATCGCCTTACTTCTGCCCTTCGCGGGCTTGCGCCCACTCTTCGTAAAGGTGCCGGCCGGATTTGCGCTCCACCGGCACATGGCCGATCGCCATCGACTGTTCGGCGAACGGCCGCCTGAGCTCGGCATAGATCTCCGCCGTGGACAGGCCGAAAGGCGCGCCGTCCTCGTTGGAATAGGCATAGGCGACCGTGCCCACCCCGGCCAGCCGCATGGCGGCCAGGCACATCGGGCAGGGATGGCCGCTGGCATAGACCGTGCTGCCCTTGAGCGCCTCCGGCCCATGCGCGCGCGCCGCGGCGCGGATGGCCACAAGCTCGGCATGGTCGGTGACGTCATGGCTGAGATGCATCTCGTTGACGGCGGTCGCGAGCACCTGGCCGTTGCCGACCACCACGGCCCCGAAGGGCCGGCCGCCTGCTGCGATATTGGCGTGCGCAAGCTCGATCGCCTGGCACAGGAAACGGTTTGCATCGTCCATCGAAATCTCCATTGTTTTAGCGGGCGCCGGCGGCGACGAGAACTTGCTCGATTTCGCCATAGCCGCGGGTGCGGGCGTGCTGGAGCGGCGTCACGCCGTCCCCGTCCGCCAGATTGACGTTGGCACCGGCCTTGACCAGCAGGTCGACGATCTGCCGGTGGCGCGGACCGCCATCGCCGAGGATGATCGCCTCCAGCAGCGCGGTCCAGCCGAGATTGTTGACGTGATCGACATCGACGCCGGCCTCGATCAGCGTTTTCACAGTCTCGACATGGCCGCGTTCCGAAGCCGGGATCAGCGCCGTGCCGCCGTAGCGGTTGGTGCTCTTCAGGTCGGCCCCATGCTCCAGCGTCATCTTGAGAATTTCCAGATGGCCGCGCGCGCCGGCGTAGAGATAGGGGCTGTCGTTGATCTTGTCCTTGGCGTTGACATCGGCACCGGCCTCGATGAGGGCGCGGGCCGCCTCGACCGCATTGGCATGTGCGGCGATCAGCAGCGCCGTCGCCCCGGTGCCGTCGCGCGCGTCGATTTCCGCGCCTTCGGCCAATAGCAGGATGACAAGGGCGGCATCGTTTTTGTCGGCCGCCTTGTGCAATTCCGTTCCGTCCATGGTTGTTCCCGCTGCGACGAAGGGCGCTGCCACCAGCAGCAGGCAGGCGGCCCCTGCAAGGATCGAACGACGAAGCAGATTGGGCTCCCTTGTCAATGGCCGCGATCGGCCCGGCTGCGTGAAGGTCCTGGTGCTGTGGCTACCGCGTCCAGATAGGACGGGAAATCCAAATTTGAAAATTAAATATCGAGACGGTTCATATCGTGGTTGCCAATAGTCTCGGGAACCTGTCCCGAGGTGGATGGCGTGCCCGTGCACCGTCGACATGAAGCGAGCGGCGGCTGCCCGGCCGCCGCCATCCTTCACCGCCAGAACCGGTCGGCCTTCTTGAAGGCTTTCCAGGCTTCGCCGAGTTCCGCATCGGCAATGGACGATTGCCGGGCAAGCCAGCCCAGCACGAAACCCGAGGTCTTCTCCATTCCCGCAGGCAATGCGTCGAGTAGCTGTCGGGCACCGACCACGTCGTTGTGCGCGCCCAGCAGGTCCTGAAGGGCGGACACGGTCGCGACGTAGCGCCTGACCTTGCGGCGGCCGCCGAACAACGTCCCGAAGAACTCGGCGCCGTAGCGCAGGTTCTTGAGGGCGATCCTGAGCTCGTGGCGCGCCGCGTCGGGCAGTTCGGCAAGGCGCTTCCCGCGCTTCAAGGCCCGGGCATGCAGCCTGCCCAGAGCCTCTCGCGCGAAAGCCCTGGCGGGGCCGGAAAGCAAAGCAAGTTCGGCGCTGTCGAGCCCGTTGCGCCAGGCGCGGCACGCCAGAAGTTTGCGGACGTCGAGAACGAAACGGGTGGTATCGATATCCTCGACAAGTGCGCGGACGTCGCGAGAGGCCCCGGCGCGGCGCTGCTCAACGGAGGCCAGCAGCATCTCCCAGCCTGCCGGTCGATCCGCATGGGCGAAAGGCCCTTCGGCCAGGGATTTGAGAAAGACATCGCATTCCCGCGTCGGGCCGAAAATGGAGGCGATCCGCCGGGCCTCGTTGCGCAACGCATCGAATTGCGCGCATGGCAGGGCGTGCCCGAATATGCCCAACGCCGCGCGCAGACGCCGCAATGCCACCCGCGCCTGATGGACGGCCTCCGGCTGCTCCGTCGCACGCAAGGCGGCCCAGTTGCCGGCGAACTGCTCAAGCGCGTTCGAGACGATCGCGACCACGGCGTCGTCGAGCGTTGTGTCGGCTTCGTATTCGAGCGAAGCCGCCTTGGCCGCCGGCGGGCCTTCGCCGGACACGAGGCCGAAGCCTCGTTCCGCCTTGCTGACGAAATCGAGGCGCAGCGGGAATTCTTCCGCGAGTTGCATTGCGAGGTCGTAGAGATCGCCCTCCTCGCCGGCCTTGAGGTTGAGTTCCACGTCCGCGAGGGCGACGGTCCGGTCTCCGGCAACGATGCCGCCCTCGTCGAAGACCAGTTCGATTTGCGAACGACCCTGCTGAAGCAGGACTCTCCGTCGCCTGATCCTGGTTTCGAACTGCGCCTCGAGCGGCCTCTGGCCGACAAGGCGGGCGAGTCCGGCGGCCGTGTCCGCGCCGAACAGGGCAAGATCGGGCTGCGGGCCGCGCGAGCGGACCGCGATCTCGGCGCGTGGGAAGAGACCCGTCGTCGCGGCGCGCCCTGCCTTCATGCCGAGGATCGTACCGCCGCGTCCCCGCTTGCGAACGCTCAGCGCGATATCGCCTTTGCGCAGGTCGCCGGAGCCGGTATCGAAATAGATGGTGCGCAGCGTCTCGCTGCGGACGGTGGCGGGCGGGGCGAAGCGCGGCGAGGCCAGCATCTGCTTCAGACCGTCCGGATCCGTCCGGAACCTGACCTCCGCCTCGCGGCTCGCGCCGCCCTCATCCTGATCGGGATCGGGATCCGATTCCTCATTCATCCGGGAAAACCTCCAGCGAACCCGCCTTCATGTTGCGGCCGCGGCCCATGAGCCTTTCGTCGAACCGCAAGGCCTGCCGCCAATGATCCTCGCAGCTGCGCGACCCTAGCGTGAATGAGTGTCACTTGGATGTCACTGATTTGAGATACGCGGCGCCATGGCCTCGCTGAAACAGGAACTTCGCCAGTTCGGCGCCTTGCCGCTTCATTTCGAGCGAGATGGTACCCCCCACGTCTATCTCGTTACGTCTCGGGGAAGCGGCCGGTGGATCATCCCGAAGGGCAATCCCATCCGCGGCCTTGCCCCGCATAAGGTCGCTGCGCGCGAGGCCCTGGAAGAGGCAGGCCTTGTCGGCCATGTTCTTCGCGACTGCATCGGAACATTTGTATTCGACCGCCGCCAGAGGTCGGACATAATCTGTCGTGTCGAGGTCTACCCGCTCCTCGTTGAACGGCAATTGCGGCGCTGGGCGGAGGCCGGCCAGCGATCGGTGCAAAGCTGCGATCTTACGACTGCGCTTTCCCTCGTCACCTCGCCGGGCCTTTCAGCCCTGATCGAACAGTACATGACCCGCCGGCTTTCGGGCGCTTTCCTGCCGGCGCGGACCAATCCGATTGCCGCCTAGCTGCGCCCGGTGCAGGAGTGGAAAGGCGGCCGTGGCCGCCTGTTACCGCTTGGGATATCAGCGCCTGGCCAGGAAATCACCCTCGCCATTGTCGCGCTCGATGGCGTGACGATCCCCGTCCGCGAAGACGCCTCGCCAGCCTTGCTATGGATGGGCCGGGCATTGCGATTTGTGCTAGGCTACCGTTCCTTTCGGGCGGGTCCGTTCTGCGGGCGAGCGCGTGATGCGCGTCATCCGGAGGCGTTTCCGGTGAAATCGGAAAGGTCGCGGTTATGCAGGAAGCGCGGACGGGACCGATGCGGGAAGCAGAGGCGAAACAGCCCTTGCTGTTTGCCTCCATTCGCGGCTGGAGCGGCAAGGACCTGGGCGGCGACGCCTTCGCCGGCCTGACGCTGGCGGCCATCGCCATTCCCGAGCAGATGGCCACCGCGCGTCTCGGCGACCTTTCCCCGCAGGCCGGTTTCCTGGCCTTCCTGGCCGGCACCATGGCCTTCGTGCTGTTCGGCGCGAGCCGGCACATGTCGGTGGGAGCGGATTCCACCATCACCCCGATATTCGCGGCCGGCCTGGTGCTCCTGGCCGCCTCGGGATCGCCGCATTACGCCGCACTGGCGGCGCTGCTGGCGCTGATGGTGGGCGCCACGGTGACGGCCGCCGGGCTGCTGCGGCTCGGCTGGGTCGCCGACCTGCTCTCCGTGCCGGTGACGGCCGGCTTCCTCGCCGGCATATCCGTCCATATCGTCGTCTCACAATTGCCGGAACTGCTCGGCCTTCCCGCCGGGAGCGGCGACGTCTTCCATCGCCTCGCCGCGGTCTATGAGAAGCTTGGCGGCATCAATCCCTTCAGCGCCGCCATCGGCATTTCGGTGTTCGCCGTCGTGGCGCTGAGCGAGCGCATCAGCGCGCGCATTCCCGGCGCGCTGGTGGCGCTGGCGGCGGCGACGCTGGCGGTCGGCGCCCTCGACCTGCCGGCGCGCGGCGTCGCGGTCCTCGGCACGCTTCCGGCTGCGGCGCCGGGGCTGCATCCGCCGCAGGTGACGTTCGGGGACATGCGCACGCTGGTGCCGCTGGCGCTGCTGGTCGCCATCGTCGTCATGGTGCAGACGGCGGCCACCACGCGCTCCTTCGCCGGCGCAAAAGCTTCGGGCGCGGACGACGTCAACCGCGATTTCGTCGGCGTCGGCGCCGGAAGCCTGCTTTGCGGCCTCGTCGGCGCCTTCCCGGTCAATGCAAGCCCGCCGCGCACCGCCATCGCGGTCGAGACGGGCGGGCGCTCGCAGGCCGCCGCCCTGCTTGCCGCAGCCATCGTGCTGGCGCTGATCCTGTTCGGCGCCGACCTTCTCAAGAACGTGCCGCAGGCAGGGCTCGCCGGCATCCTGTTCTTCATCGCCATGCGCATTTTGCGCTGGCAGACCTTTACGGCAACGCTGCGTCAGGCTCCCACCGAATTCCTGCTGATCGTCGTCACCGCACTCGCCATCGTGGCGTTGCCGGTCGAGATCGGCGTAGCCATCGGCATCGGCCTGTCGCTGCTGCACGGCCTGTGGACGATCACGCAGGCCAGGGCGATCGAGTTCGAGCACGTGCCGGGCACCTCCATATGGTGGCCGCCCGACGGGGAGCCGCGGGGCGAGCGCGTCGGCGGCGTGCTGGTGGCGGCGTTCCAGGCGCCGCTGTCCTTCGTCAACGCAGGCCGCTTCGGCCAGGATTTCCGCGCCATGGTGAGCGAGCGCGCCGGCAGTCTGAAGCATGTCGTGTTCGAGGCCAGCAGCGTCATCGACATCGACTATACGGCGGCCCAGACGCTGCGCGACATCATCGCCTATTGCCGCGGTGCCGGGATCACTTTCTCGATCGCGCGGCTGGAATCGGTTAGGGCGCAGAAGGCGTTGCGGCGCTACGGCATCACGGCCATGCTGGGCCAGGCCGGTGTCTATCGCAGCGTCGACGACGCCGTGCGCGCATTGACGGCCGCCGCGACGCCGGCCGCCGGCAGCAAGGAATGAGCCATGTCAACGAACGTCCTCCCCATCCTGCACACCGTTTCCGTAAAGGCCCTGCGCCCGACCCAGATGACCGTCGGCATGCGCGAGGTGGCGCTGAAGCGCAAGGACCTGCAGAAGATGACGACCGGCAGGACCGGCACGTTCCTGGGCGGCCATTCCCTCCCCGCCGTCATCGGGCCGAAGGGCCGCTACCATATCGTCGACCACCATCACCTGGCGCTCGCTCTGCGCCAGGAGAGCATCGAGCAGGTCCTCGTCACGGTCATCTGCGATCTTTCCGCGCTCGACAAGGACGCCTTTCTCACCGTGCTCGACAACCGCGCCTGGATGCATCCGTTCGACGCCTCCGGCAAGCGCAGGCCCTATGGCGAGATTCCCAAGACCCTCGACAAGCTCAGCGACGACCCCTTCCGCAGCCTCGCCGGCGAAGTGAGGCGCCTGGGCGGCTATGCCAAGGACACGACGCCCTTCGCCGAATTCCTGTGGGCCGACTTCTTCCGCCGCCGCATGGACGCGCGCGACCTGAAGGACGATTTCGACAAGGCGGCCGGAGAGGCCCTGCAACTGGCCAGGCGCGGCGCCGCCGGCTATCTGCCCGGATGGAGCGGCCCGGACCAGTGATCAGGCGGCATTGCTGCCTCGGCAGGAGCCGGCGACGGCGCGGCGGCCACGGAGTGGTTCAGTGCCACTGGACGCGGTTCTTCCAGAGCTGCCCGGCCTTGTCGTGCCAGTATCCGAACCGGTCCGGCCCGGCCTTCGCAATCGTCATCAGCGCCAGTGCCGCGGTTGCCTCGACGATCTGCACGGCCCGGTCGTCATCGGCGGTGCCGTTCCAGACGGCCCGCCAATATTCATGCGAGGAAAGCGGCAGCCGCGGCTGCGGTCGCGGCGCGCCAAAGGGCTTGAGGCGCATGTCGCCCGGCTCCCCGCCCACCAGCCTGTGGATGGTGACGGAGCGATGGGGAATCCATTCGGCAACGTCCCGGCTGCTGCCGATCACCGACAGTTCCCCGTAGCCGAGCAGCATGGCGGTGTCGCGGTGCAGTTCGCTATAGGCGGGCTGGGCCACGCCCAACAGGGCGGCCGGCGCATTCAAAGGGTTCAGGAGGTGTACCGCGCCGTTGACCGCCGAACGCGCCTCGAACAGCGCATAGAGCGAAAGCAGCCCGGCCATCTTCGGAGAGAAGGCCGGCAGAGGCAGGAAGGCGATCCTTCTATGCTGCAGGGCAGCCTCGGCCTCGGACAGCGAGAGGCAGACGGGAATGCGCAGCGCCTCGCAGGCGAGTTCCAGCTTGCCGCTGGCGTCGTCGGCATAGCTTCCATGCAGCACCACGCGGTGCCCGGCCATGGCGACGAGGCAGGCGGCCTGCAGGAACCAGGGCGTGCGCAATGACCGCGGCGACAGATAGGCGGGCCAGTCGAGGTCGGCCAGGGGCGCGGCTGGCGTGGCGGCCTGCACCTCGCCTCGTGCAGCCCTGACGATGCCGGCCATTTCCGGCGCCGTCTCGCCGCGATAGCTCAACAGGCGCAGCAAGGCACCGATCTGCATGGGATCAGCCTCGCCCTGCAGGATCAGCGAGAAGGCGTCTTGCGCCTCTTCAAGCGAAAGCGGACGCGAATTGCCGGCCTTGCGGCCGATGATGGCGATGTATTTCGCCAGACGGCGGCGCGGGTCGTTCTCGGCGTCCAGCCTTGCCAACTGGCGGGCAAGCTCTTCCGGAGAGGGCTGGTCGTCGAGCAGAAGCGACGGCCGGATCGCAAGCGGCGGGGCCTCGACCAGCGGGCGCCGCTTCCAGCTTTCGGCCACCGCCGCGGCATTGCCCGCCACGCGCGGGCTCTCGGCGTCGAGCAGCGCCTCGGCCTCGGCGGCCAGCGCCCGCAGGCGGCCGCGCAGCGTTTCCGCGCGCGGGGTCGGTATCAGCCCGCGCGCCGAGCGGACGAGGAGCTTGTCGCCGAACATGCCCCGCGCCTGGGCGAGCATCCGGCTCATGGCGGCAGCGCTCAGACCCATGCGCGCGGCCGCCTTGCCGACGCTGCCTTCCACAAGCAGGCAATCGAGCGCGACCAGAAGCCGCAGCCGGCCGAGATAGGATGCGGGCGCCGCGCTTGCGTCCTCGACCGCAGGGTACCGGCCGCTTTGCTCTGCCGCCCCGCGCCCCGCCAAATGGCGCTTCGGCGCCTCGTCCGGCGCCTGCCCGCCCGCCTCCGGCAGGCCGGCTGCGGGCGCAGTCCCGGTTTGCATTTTCCGCAATTTGGAATCGTTCTTAAACATGAATGTTGACCTCAACTTATCCTGATAAATAAGAGGAGTGGAAATCTCAACTTTTATCGGGGGTAGATGGAATGATATCCGGATCGGGCGCGCGCCCTGCCGATCTCGCACAGGCGCAAGGCGCCGCGGCCCAGCGGCCGGCCGACCCCAAACGCGTGGGTCCTGCCGCCCTGCTCGGCGCAGTCGCGCTCTCGGCTTGCGTGGTCGCTCAGGCGCGCGATGCCGCGGCCCAGCAGGCGGGCGACACCGTGCTGGAGCGGATCGTGGTGACGGCCACCGGCTTCGAGCAGAACGTGACCGATGCCCCGGCCAGCATCACGGTCGTGCCGCGCGAGGAACTGGAAAAGGGCTCCTACCGCGACCTGACCGATGCCCTGCGCAGCGTCCAGGGCGTGACGGTGACCGGCGCCGCGGGCGAGCAAGACATCTTCATCCGCGGCCTGCCCGGCACCTACACGCTCATCCTGGTCGACGGCAAGCGCCAGAACACGCGCGATGCGCGCACAAACGGCAGCTCCGGCTTCGAGCAGAGCTTCCTGCCGCCGCTCTCGGCCATCGAGCGCATCGAGGTGGTGCGCGGGCCGATGTCCTCGCTCTACGGTTCGGATGCCATGGGCGGCGTCATCAACATCATCACCCGGAAGGGCGCCGATCGCTGGACCGGCTCCTTCACCGTGGACGGGACGCTCCAGCAGCATTCCCGGTACGGCAATTCCGGGCAAGCCTCGTTCTACGCCAGCGGACCGTTCATCCCGGAATTGCTGAATGTGCAACTGTGGGGCCGCGGCCTGAAGCGGCAGGAAGACGCCATCGTCACCGGCACGCCGGCGTGGCAGGACATGGACCTGACCGGCCGCCTGACCTTTACGCCCAATGAAGACCACGACATCGTGCTGGAAGCGGGGCACACGCGGCTGCGGCGCGAGTCCACCTACGGCAACACCGTGGCCGAGGCGGGCGGCGACACCTACAACTACAACGACCGCGACCACTGGTCGCTCAGCCATACCGGCCGCTGGGGCTGGACGACGTCAGAGCTCTCCGTCTCCCAGGAGGTGGCGCAGCGGACCAACTTCAACTGGGACAACGCCAGCTCGGCTTTCTCCGAGAACCTGCGCTCGCCCGAGATCCGCAATACGGTGGTGGACGGCAAGTTCACCACGCCGTTTGAACTGCTCGGCCGGCACACGCTGGTGACCGGCGGCCAGTTCATCGACGCCAGCCTGACCGACCAGAACCCCGGCCGGCGCACCGACCTCGACGAGAAATTCGGCGTCCGGCAGTGGGCGCTGTTTGCCGAGGACGAATGGTGGGTCACGCCGGACCTCGCCTTCACCGGCGGCATCCGCATGGACGACCATCAAATCTACGGAACGCATTTCAGCCCGCGCGGCTATGCCGTCTGGCACGCCACCGACCAGATCACCCTGAAGGGCGGCGTGTTCGACCGGCTTCCGGGCGCCGGAGATTCGCACCGTGGCGCCGGGCTATGCCTACACCACCGGCGGCAAGGGCTGCAGCTACGGTCCGGAAGGCACCTGCGGCGTCATCATCGGCGACCCCGACATCAGGCCGGAAACGAGCACCAGCTACGAGGTCAGCGCACTGTGGGACAGCCTTTCCGGCTTCCGCGCCGGAGCCACCTATTTCTACACCGATTTCAAGGACAAGATCTCCAACGCGCTGGTCTACAATGCCGACGGCAGCATCGCGCGCTGGAGCGAGGACCGCAACTACCGGCTCTGGTACAGCTACAACATCGATGCGGCCGTGATGCAGGGCGTGGAACTGACCGCCGACTGGGAGGCCACCGACACCATCACCCTGCGCGCCAGCTACACCTACACCGACTCGGAGCAGAAGACGGGCGACTATGCCGGCTTCCCGCTGACCCGCACACCGGCGCACATGGCCAATCTCCGGGCCGACTGGATCACGCCGCTGGACGGCCTGAGCGCCTGGGCGGCAGCCAATTATCACGGCTCCGAAACCAATGCCGGCCTTCGCATCGGCTCCGCCGGCAAGCCGGTCTACAATGCGGCGGGCACGGTCGTGGCGCGTAAATACGATCCCTACGCCACGGTGGACTTCGGCCTGACCTACGACTTCAACGAGAACGCCACGCTCAACGCCGCCGTCTACAACCTGTTCGACAAGAGTGTCGGCGTCGATGACTTCAACACCGTCGTGGAAGGACGCAGGCTTTGGGTCTCGCTGACGTCCAAATTCTAGCGGGAAGCACCCGGCGGCCGGCGTTTCGCCGGCTGCTGGTCGCCGCCGGCCTGGTGCTCGCGGCGCTGTCCGCTTCCGCCGCAAGCCAGGAAAGGCCGATCGTGACCGACGCCTTCGACATGACCTCGGCAAGCGGCGTCTCCTACCGCATCTTCACCGCGATGCCGGCGGGCGAGGCGCCGGCGGCGGGCCTGCCGGCGGTGTACCTGATCGACGGCAACAGGATGCTGCCGATCGCGCGCGACCTCATGGCCGCCGATCCGGCCATGGCCGCCGTTCTTGTCGGCATCGGCTATCCGACCGAAGAGCGCGACGAGATCGTCGCCCGGCGCTATTTCGACCTGACGCCGGAGACGCCCGCCGGCCTCATTCCGCTGGCACCCGGCGCCAGCCCGCCGAAGACGGGCAACCGCGACGCCTTTCTCTCCTTCATCGACAATGAGTTGAGGCCGCGCATCGAGCGCGCCTTTCCGGTCGACCGGACGCGGCAGACCCTTTTCGGCCATTCGCTCGGCGGCCTTTTTGCGCTGCATGTGCTGTTTGCCCGGCCGGACGCCTTCCAGACCTATGTCGCGGCGGATCCCTCGATCTGGTGGAACGGCCGCTCGATCCTGGAGGAGCAGGCCGCCTTCCTCCGGGAACGGCAGGGAAAGGCGGCCGGCCTGCGGCTGCTGATCGAGACCAGCGGGAAGAAGGCCGTCCGTCCCGGAGCCGGCACCTCCGAGGCCGAGCGGCTCAAGTCAGTGCGCGGCGGGCCGGGCGGCCGCGCCGTCCACGAGGCGCTGGGTACCGTTCCCGGACTTCAGCGCGCCTTCCGCACCTTCCCCGAGGAGAGCCACGGCAGCATGATCCCGCTGACGGTTGCCGACGCTCTGCGCTTTGCGCTGCTTGGACAGGACCCGCCTGCGGCGGCAGCAGGAAAACCCGACTGAGCAGACGGGCGCAGCACCGTCGACATCAACATCGAAAGGCAGATCATGACCCCGACAATCCGCAAATTCGCAACCGCCTTCGCCCTCGCCGGCGCGCTGGGCCTGGCGGGCGCTCCGGCCCTGGCCGACAACGTCATCGTCAAGCATGCGCAGGGCGAAACCGCCGTGCCCCAGAACCCGGGCAAGGTGCTCGTCTTCGATCTCGGCGCGCTCGACATACTCGACCGGCTGGATGTTGCGGTGGCCGGCGTGCCGGGCGGCGTCAAGCCGGACTATCTCAAGAAATATGGCGGGGACGACTACGCCAAGATCGGCACCCTGTTCGAGCCGGACTACGAGGCGGTCAGCGCGGCGGAGCCCGACCTCATCGTCATCGGCGGACGCTCGGCAGCCAAATATGGCGAACTTTCGAAGATTGCGCCGACCATCGACCTGACCGGCGACGCCAAGGACTTCATCGGCTCGGTGGAGCGCAACGTGACCACGCTCGGCCGCATCTTCGGCAAGGAAACGGAAGCCGCCGCCGAGATCGAAAAGCTCGATGCCTCGATAGCCGCGCTGAAGCAGAAGGCTGAAGGAAAGGGCAAGGGCCTGCTCGTTCTCACCACCGGCGGCAAGATCAGCGCCTACGGCCCGGGCTCGCGCTTCGGCGTGCTGCACGACGCTCTCGGCGTCGAGCCGGCAGCGCCCGATCTCAGCATCGGCAATCACGGCCAGCCGGCATCGTTCGAGTTCATCCTGGAGACCAATCCCGACTGGCTGTTCGTCATCGACCGCGACGCCGCCGTCGGCCGCGAGGGCCAATCCGCACAGCAATTTCTGGACAACGAACTGGTGCGCCAGACCACCGCATGGCAGAAGGGGCAGGTCGTCTACCTCAATCCCGCCAACTGGTATCTGGTCGGCGGCGGCCTGACCGGCCTGCACCAGTCTATCGACCAGATTGGGCAGGCCTTCGACAAGTCGTCCTGATCGAAACAGTCGATCGAGCCGCCGCCAGCCTCACACGCAAGCTTCGCGGGCCGCCCGTCCAGACGGGCGGCCGCGCCGGTTCAGGAAACGGTTCCGTCCCTTGAAAGCTCTCGCCGCAGCCGCCGTCCTTGCCTTGCTGGCGCTGGTCAGCGTCTTCGTCGGCGTCAGCGACGTGTCGCTCGACACGCTGTTCGGCGCCGGCGCCGACGGGCGTGCCGCCCAGATCGTCCTGGCCAGCCGCGTGCCGCGCACGCTCGCCCTGCTGCTGGCCGGCATGTCGCTGGCTGTGGCCGGCATGATCATGCAGATGCTGGTGCGCAACCGCTTCGTGGAGCCGTCGACGGCCGGCACCACCGAATCGGCCGGGCTCGGCATCCTCGCCGTCATGCTGGTGGCGCCGCAGACGCCGGTCTTCGGCAAGATGCTGGTGGCCTCGGCCTTCGCCATGGCCGGCACGGCGCTGTTCCTGCGCATCCTGAAGGCCGTGCCGCTGCGTTCCGTGCTGGTGGTGCCGCTGATCGGCATCATGCTGGGCGGCGTCGTCAATGCGGTGACCACCTTCATCGCCTACCGCTTCGAACTGCTGCAATCGCTGAACGCGTGGACCACGGGCGACTTCTCCGGCGTGCTGCGCGGCCGCTACGAGCTGCTGTGGCTGTCGGCGGGGCTGACGGCGCTGACCTATGCCGCCGCGCATCGCCTCACCGTCGCCGGCCTCGGCGAAGATTTTTCCACCAATCTGGGTCTCGGATACCGGCGGGTGCTCGCCTTCGGCATGGCCGTGGTCTCCATGGTCACGGCCGCCGTCGTCGTGACCGTGGGCATGATCCCCTTCCTCGGCCTGGTCGTGCCGAACGTGGTCAGCCTGGCCATGGGCGACAACATGCGCCGTTCCCTGCCCTGGGTGGCCATGCTGGGCGCAGGTCTGGTGCTGGCCTGCGACATTGTCGGACGCCTGGTGCGCTACCCCTACGAAATCCCGATCGGCACGATGATGGGCGTGGTGGGCAGCGGGCTGTTCCTCTATCTGCTGCTCGGAAGGCGCAGGCAGCTTGGTTAGGACGATGGCACTGCGTTCGCGTCCGGCCGCGGTGCTGGCGCTGCTTGCGCTGCTGGCCGCCGCGCTGGCGGTCGCCTTCATGACGGTTGGCGTGAAGGGAAGGTGGGACTTCGTGCTGCCGTTCCGCGGCACCAAGCTGGCGGCGATGCTGCTGGTGGCCTATTCCATCGCCGTCTCCACGGTGCTGTTCCAGACGATCACCGGCAACCGCATCCTCACCCCCTCCATCATGGGCTTCGACGCGCTCTACATGCTGATCCAGACGCTGGTGGTGTTTCTGTTCGGCTCGGCGCAGCTCGCCCAGGCCGGGCCCAGCGTCATGTTCGTGGTCGAAGCCGCCGCCATGGTCGGCTTCTCGGCCATGCTCTACCGCTGGATGCTGTCGGGCGAACTGCGCAGCCTGCACCTGTTGATGCTGGTCGGCATCATCTTCGGGGTGCTGTTCCGCAGCCTGTCGAACCTGATGCAGCGCATGATCGATCCCAACGAGTTCGCGGTGCTCCAAGACCGCTTCTTCGCCAATTTCAACACCATCCATGGCGAGCTTCTGCTGATCGCGGCCGTGCTCGTGCTGGCCGCCTCGCTGGCCGCCTGGCGCCTGTTCCACACCTTCGACGTGCTGGCCCTGGGGCGCGAGACGGCGATAAACCTCGGGCTGGCGCATAAGCGCACCGTCACCGCCATACTGGTGCTGGTCACCGTGCTGGTCTCGGTGTCGACGGCGCTGGTCGGACCCGTCACCTTCTTCGGCCTGCTGGTGGCCAATCTCGCCTACCAGCTTGCCGGCACATCGCGCCATGCGGTGGTGCTGCCGGTTGCCGTGCTGCTGGCGGTGATCTGCCTGGTGGGCGGGCAGCTCGTGCTGGAGCGGGTGTTCTCCTTCAATACCGCGCTCTCCATCATCATCGAGTTCCTGGGCGGCATCACCTTCATCGCCCTCATCCTGCGGAGGACCGTGCGTTGATCGAGGCAAGCGACGTCACCAAGGCCTATGGCGAGACCGTGGTGGTGGATTCGGTGACGCTCGCCCTGCCGGCATGCGGCATCACCTCAATCATCGGTCCGAACGGCGCAGGCAAGTCGACGCTCCTGTCGATGATAAGCCGGCTGTTGCCGATGGACCGCGGCCGCGTGCTGGTCGACGGGCTCGACGTCGCCACGACGCCCGGCGACGTGCTGGCGCGCCGGCTCTCCATCCTGCGCCAGGACAATTCCATCGCTTCGCGGCTGACGGTGCACGACCTCGTCACCTTCGGCCGCTACCCCTATTCGAAGGGCCGCATGACGCCGGACGACCGCGGCCATGTCGAGCGGGCCATCGCCTATCTGGGGCTGGAGGACCTGTCGGAACGCTTCCTCGACGAATTGTCGGGCGGCCAGCGCCAGCGCGCCTTCGTGGCCATGGTCCTGTGCCAGGACACCGACTGCGTGCTGCTCGACGAGCCGCTCAACAATCTCGACATGAAGCATGCCGTGACCATGATGAAGCTCTTGCGCCGCGCCGCCGACGAACTGGGCAAGACGGTGATGCTGGTGCTGCACGACATCAATTTCGCCTCCTGCTACTCCGACCACATCGTGGCCATGCGCAACGGCAAGGTCGTCCACCAGGGCCCGCCGGAAGCGCTGATCCGGCCCGAGATACTGAGGGACGTCTACGACCTCGACATCCGGGTCGAGCTGATGGATGGCCAGCGCATCGGCATCTATTACCGCTGACGGCGCCGGGGCATGACCCGCCGGCCGGTCAGCGGCGCGAGAACTGGATCGGCACCGTCAGCCGCATCGAGGCCTTGGCGATCTCCGGCGGCGGCGCGGGGATGGGCGACGCCCGCTGCACCAGCGCCACGGCGGCGGTGTCGAGCGCGGCATCTCCGGACGACTGGACAAGCGATGCGCCGGTGACGGCGCCGGTCGGGTTGATGGTGAACTGGACCATGGCGATACCGCCGGCCCTGGCGCCGGTCGGAAAACGCTTGTAGCGGTTGAGATGCGCGTTGACCCGCGCCTGCCACCTGGCCGGAGAAACCGAGCGCCCTGCGCCTGCGCTGGGTGCCGGCGCGGCGGCGCGCGGGGCTGCCTCGGCTGCCTTCTGCGCCGCAGCCGCGGGCGGCGGCTTTCTGACCGGCTTGACGACCGGCTTTTCGACCGGATCGCGCTCTTTCACCCGGGCAGGTTCGGCCGGCCTGGGGCGCGGCTGCGGAACCGCCATCGCCACTTCGGGCAGCGGCACGTTGACCGGATCGGGAACGACTTCGGCAATCTCTTCCTGGTCGACCGGAACGCTCTCGGCGACATCTTCGACCACGGGGTCGTGCACCGGCGCTTCGGCGACGGCCTGCTCGGCCACCTCTGTCTCGACCGTATCGGCCGCCTCTGTCTCGGCCTGCTGGGCCTCGACGGCCTCCGGTTGGGGCACCGGCTCCGCTGTTTCGGTTTCCTCCACGGCCTCGGACTCCGCGCTGTCGACCAGATCGGCTTCGTCGAGCGGCACCGCTTCGGGCGCGACCGCCATCGGCGCAAGGTCGATCATAACCGCCGAGGCGGGCGGTTCCGATGCGAAAGGCTCTGGCGCGCGATTGTAGGCGTACCATCCGATGGCGGCATGTGCGGCAACGACCAGCGCTGCCGCCGCCGACCAGAGGATCGCGTCCGACCCTCCAAACTCGGGAGAGGGCTTTTGCGCATATGAAGCCGCCATGGTCATCGAACCGGCGAAGCGCTGCCAGCGTCGGGAACCGTTTCCAGTCCGACAAGGGCGACCTTGAGATAGCCTGCGCCCCTGAGCAGGTTCATGACATCCATCAGGTCGCCGTAGGCGACCGCCCGGTCGGCGCGCAGGAAGATGCGCTGCTCGGTATCGCCGTCGGTGGCCCGGGTCAGCGCCTGCTGGAATGCCGTGCGGGCAACCGCATCCTGACCGATCGCCAGCGACAGGTCGTCCTTGACGGTGACATAGAGCGGCTTGTCGGGTTTCGGCGCCGGCGTGGCCGTCGAGGCCGGAAGGTCCACATTCACGTCCACCGTCGCCAGCGGCGCCGCCACCATGAAGATGATCAGGAGCACGAGCATCACGTCGATGAACGGGGTCACGTTGATCTCGTGGCTTTCCTGAAGGTCGTCCTCGCCGAACCCGTCCCTTATGCCGCCAGCCATATCCGCTCCTATTGCCCCGCCATGACGGCCGGCGACGCCGGCGCCCGCCGCCGATCGAGATCGCGGCTGACCAGACGCTGGACGCCGGCTGCAGCGTCGCCAAGGACTTGCCGATAGCCGGCAATGGAGCGGGCAAAGACATTGTAGATGACCACCGCCGGAATGGCGGCGACGAGGCCGAGCGCCGTTGCCAGAAGCGCCTCCGCAATGCCGGGCGCGACCACGGCCAGGTTCGTGGTCTGCGCCTCCGATATCCCGATGAACGCGTTCATGATGCCCCATACCGTGCCGAACAGGCCGACGAAGGGCGCAGTCGAGCCGATGGTGGCGAGAACGCCCGTGCCCATGCCCAACCTTCTGCCGGTCTGGACCTGAAGGCGGGCGAGACGGGACTCGACACGCTCCTTGACGCCCGACGGTTCCGCATGGTCGAGGCTCGGGGCGGAGACATGCATTTCGTCCGCGGCGGCACGCACGAACAGGGCCGCGGGGCCGGTGCGCCGACCCAGTTGCTCCACGGCTTCGTCGAGCGAACGTGCGTGCAGGATGGTGCGCAGGGCGCCGCGCAGCCGAAGCTTCGCGCCCGCCAGTTCAAGCGACTTGGCCAGCCAGACGGTCCAGGTGACCAGCGAGGCGAAGACCAGCCCGATCATCACCGCCTTCACCACCCAGTCGGCTGCCATGAACATGCCCCATGGCGACAAATTGCGGGGTAGCTGCGAGGCCCCTTCCTCGATGCGAGCGGCTGCCGAGGCTTCCTGCTCCGGCTGGGAAAGGACGGTCGGCGCGCCGACGCCGTCTGCAGTCGCGGAAGGCGCGGCATCCGATTGCAGCGACGTGCCGCCCGCAGCGGAGGGAGCAGGCTCGGCGGCCGGCGCAGGCGCATTCTCCGACGGCCGGGAAGCGGAGTTTTCCGACAAGGACGGCGGCGCCGCACCCTCCTGAGCCGATGCGCCGCCCGCCGGCAAGATCGGGATCGCAGCCAGCAGCAACGTTGCCATGCCGCCGGATATCTTCAGCATTCTCAAACAGTGCACCGTCTCTCTTCCTCTCTGCGCCGCAAGGGCGAGCCGGGACGCCAGCCGCCGACAAGCCTTCTCGACGGCCGGCCAACAGCGGCCGCGGCATCCGGTACCATTCATGACTATTTTTATCAAGAATAAAGCGGCACGCGCTGTATGACGGTTTTGGAGAGCGGCGGCTCAGTTCAGCAGCTTGGACCTCGGGTCGGACGCCGTCTTTTCCGTGGCGGCGGAGTGGTCGAATTGAGTGGCGTACAATCGCTTGTACAAGCCGTCGGAGAGCAGCAGCTGGTCGTGAGAGCCCTGCTCGACGATGCCCGATCTGTCGATGACGACGATATGATCCGCGTGGCGTATCGTCGCCAGCCGGTGCGCGATCACCAGCGTCGTGCGCCCTTTCGACAGTTCCGAGAGCGACCGCTGAATCTCACGCTCCGTTTCGGTGTCGAGCGAGGACGTCGCCTCGTCGAGGATCAGGATAGGCGGATTCTTCAGGAATATGCGGGCGATCGAAAGGCGCTGCTTCTGGCCGCCGGACAGCTTCACGCCGCGCTCGCCGATGATGGTGTCGAGCCCTTCCGGCAGGCTGTCGATGACCTGTTCGAGCCGGGCGCGGCGGGCGGCCTCGCGAATCTCGGCCTCGGAGGCGTCGAGCCGCCCATAGGCGATGTTCTCGCGCAGGGTTCCGCCGAACAGAAACACGTCCTGCTGCACGATGCCGATCTGCGCGCGCAGCGAGGCCAGCGTCATGTCGCGGATGTCGATACCGTCGATCGTCAGCGCGCCCGACTCGATTTCGTAGAAGCGCGGCAGCAGCGAACATATCGTCGTCTTGCCGGCACCCGAAGGACCGACGAACGCCACCGTGTCGCCAGCCGAAATCTCCAGGTTGACATGCTCCAGCACCCGGCGCTCGCCGGAATAGCCGAAGGACACGTCGCGATAGGCGATATCACCATGCAGGCGGCTCACGGTCTTCGCACCCGGCCTGTCGGCGATGTCCGGCTCCATGTCGAGCAGTTCCAGATAACGCTGGAAGCCGGCGATCCCCTTGGGATAGGTTTCGATCACCGAGTTTATCTTGTCGATCGGCCGGAAGAAGACGTTGACGAGCAGCAGGAAGCCGACGAAACCGCCGTTCGAAAGCTCGCCGTTCAACACGAAATAGCTGCCCGCGATCATCACCACGAGCTGGATCAGGCGCATGCTCATATAGCTGAGCGAGGTGCTGGCGGCCATAATCCGATAGGCCGCGAGCTTGGTCCGGCGATAGCCCGCATTGTCCCGGGCGAAAAGGTCGCGCTCATGGTCTTCGTTGCCGAAGGCCTGCACGACGCGCATGCCGCCGAGATTCTCTTCCAGCCGCACGTTGAAATCGCCGACGCGCCTGTAGAGCGCCTGCCAATTGCGCGTCATGCGTGCGCCGTAGCGGCTGGTGACCCACGCCACCATCGGCACGATGGCAGCGGTTATCAGCGCCAGCTTCGGATTGACCATGAACATCAGCACGAAGGCGCCCAGGAACGTCATGACCGCGATGAACAGGTCTTCGGGACCATGATGCGCGACCTCGCCGATCTCCTCCAGATCCTTGGTCACGCGCGCCAGCAGATGGCCGGTCTTGTTGTTGTCGTAGAAGCGGAACGAGAGCTTCTGCAGATGGTCGAAGCTCTTGCGGCGCATCTCGGTCTCGATGTTGATGCCGAGCTTGTGGCCCCAATAGACCACCACCGCCATGAGGCCGGTATTGACCAGATAGACGACAAGCAATCCTATCGTCGCCAGCAGGATGGTCACCCATTGCTGTGTCGGCAAGAGACGGTCGATGAACAGCTTGACGGCCATGGGAAAGCCGAGCTCGAGCAGGCCCGCAAGCACCGCGCAACTGAAGTCGAGCAGAAAAAGCCCCTTCCAGGGCCGGTAATATTCGATGAAACGGCTAAGCATGGCTTTCGGCTGTGTATGCGTTGCGGAAACGGCGTCCGATCAACCGTCGTTACGGCGCGCGGTATCACCCTCGAAGCCGAAACGCCAGTAGGCGACCGCCAGGTGCTGTTCGCGCGCCAGCTCCCTGTCCTTGCGCAGATAGGCGCGGATGGCACGGAAACTCTTGTGTTCGCACCCCGCCCAGGCAAAGACGCGACGCTCGTCCCCGGGCCAGCGGACCTGCCTGACCGCATCCTCCAACAAGGTCGACTTGCCGGGTTCCACGCCATTTCTATGCAGCCACTGGATGTCGAGCGCTGCCGCCGACGCCAGATGTTGTTCCTCGTCGCGGTCGGCGACCTCGATGCGAACCACGGCCTGCGCATGGGCCGGCAGGCTTTCCACTATGCGGCCGATCGCCGGCAGGGCGGTTTCGTCGCCGGCCAGCAGATACCAGTCGGCTTCCCCCACGGTTCCGCCACCGGGACCGGTCATGCCCACGACGTCGCCGGCGGACGCGCAGGCCGCGAAGCGCGCACCCGGCATGTGATCGCCTTCATGCAGCACGAAATCGATGTCGACCTCTCCCTTGTCCACGTCGAGGCGGCGTATCGTATAGATGCGCACGTCCGGCCGCAGTTCTCCCTGCGGCCATGCCGGCCTGCCGTCCTCGCCGGTCACCGGCCATGCGGGAGCGGCGCCTGCCTTCGGCAGCAGCAGGCGGACGTGAAGCCCGCCGCTGGCGAAGCGGCCGAGATCGTTGCCCGAAAGTGTCAGGCGCCGCATGCGCGGCGTGACGGAGACGGCGCGCACGACCCGCATCTCACGGAAATATGGCAGCGGTTGCCCGGCGGCGCCATCGCCCTGCCAGACGATGCGGGGGCTTTCGGCCGAAGCGAAATGAAGCAGGTGCTCTGCTATGGCGAGCTTGACATAGGCGAGGGAGGCGTCGTCCCTGCTCTCGGCAAAAACCTTCAGGCAGCGTTCGCAGGCCTCCAGGCTGGCCGAGCCGAAACCGGTGTCGATGCGGCTGCAGGCCCCCTGGACGGAAACGTCGCCATGCTCGGCAAAGTGTGCGCAAAGCCGCTTCATGATGTCCTGCGGGCAGGACAGCACGATTTCGGCGGAAGCCTTGAAATTCCTCGGCATGTCAGCCATGGCGCGGTATTCCTTTTGCAAGCAGGTAAACCAGGTAGGGGCCGCCGATCAGCGAGGCGAACAGGCCGACCGGCAATTCGTATGGAAAGGCGGCCATGCGCGAGAGCCAGTCCGACACGATCATGAGGACCGCGCCGGCCAGCGCCGCGCCGGCCAGGTGGGCACGGGCGCGCCCGAAGCCGATCAGCCGGGCCAGATGGGGGGCGATCAGGCCGATGAAGCTCAACGGTCCGACGAACATCGCCGCGATCGCCGTCAATACTGCGCACAGAACCACCAGCATAAGGCGCGCGCCGGCGACCGGAACACCCAGCGCCCGCGCCGCGGCGCTGCCGAGCGGAAGGATGTCGAGCCAGCGGGCGACCGCAAACAGCGGCACGGTCAGCACGGCCAGCGCGCCAAAGGCCGTCCATGCGTCCATGCCGGATGCCTGGCTGGTGGAACCGCTCAGCCAGCGCAGCAGCATATAGGATTGCATGTTGCCCATGGCGATCGCGGCAGTGACGAGGGCGCTGCACAGCGCGCTCATGGCGATGCCGGCCAGCAGCAGGCGCTCGGGGCCGAATTGCGCCCGCGCGGCGACGGCCAGCATGGCGATGAGCGCCACAAGCGCACCGAGGGCGGAGCCGGCAAGCTGCCAGCCGAGCCCGGCGGTGGCACTGACGGTGAGCACCGCCGCAAGGCCGGCGCCGGCGGCGGTGCCGACGCCCAGCACCTCCGGGCTTGCCAGCGGATTGCCGGTGATGCGCTGGATCGCCACGCCGGCCGCGGCAAGCATGGCGCCGGCTGCCGCAGCCACGCCGATGCGCGGCGCGCGCCAGGTGGCAAGGTCGGCGAGCGCGGCGCCATGCGCGACCGTCCAGCCTCCCGGCCCACGCCCGAGAAGAAGGGCGGCCGCTGCCGCGAAAAACGCCACCGCCAGCATCAGGGCGATGACCGGCCAGGGCCTGCCCAGCTTGCGCAGCGGCGTGGCGGCGGCGCTCAGGCTCGGCCATTCGAACATGCGCAGCCGCGGCAGGAGCCAGAGCAGCACGGGGCCGCCCAGAAGCGCCGTGCCGGCGCCGGTCGGGATGCGTTCGCCGCCGGCGCCGGCCGCGAGTTGAACCAGCCCGTCGGTCAGCCATAGCAGGATGGCGCCAATCAGCGGCGCCGCCAACAGCTTCTGCCGCAGCGAGCGCGCGCCCGAAAGCGTGGCCAGCGCGGGTGCGGCAAGGCCGACGAAGCCGATGACGCCGACTTCGGCGACGACCGTGGTCGCCATCCAGACAGCCAGCGCGATGATGAGGAACCGGCTGGCGTGGCGCCCCACGCCGAGGTTGCGCGCCGAGGCGTCGTCGAGGCCCAGAATGGTCAGCGGGCGCAACAGCAGCATGGCACCGCCGGCACCGATCAGCAGCCGTACCGCCAGCGCCACGCTCGGCCCCCAGCCCTGCTGCACCAGCGAGCCGCCGCCCCAGATGAACAGCGAGAACAGATAGTCGCCATTGGCCAGGATGAGCGCGGCGCTGACGGAACTGGCGGTCAGGGCCACCATCATTCCGGCGAGCACGACGGACACCGGCTCCAGCCCGCGCCGCCATGTCAGCGACAGCACCAGCGCCACCGCCGCAATGCCGCCGGCAAACGCCACCATCCCCTGCGACCACGCCATCAGCGCGGGCGCATGGAGCGTCGCCGCGGCCATGGCCAGTTGGGCGCCGGCCGAAATGCCGAGCGTCGAGGGTTCCGCCAGCGGGTTGCGCAGCACGCGCTGCAAAAGAAGCCCCGACAGGCCGAGCACCGCACCGGCCAGCACCGCCACCGCCGCGCGCGGCAACGTGCTGTAGAGCAGGATGACCCGGTCGAGTTCCAACCCGCCGGTCGGAACGCTCGGCGGCATCCTCATGTGCCAGGCAAACAAGAGGGCGGCGGCAAACGCCATCGCGCTCCACAGAGCAAGAGGCGGAGAAACGCGTTCAGCCATCGGCCTGCTCGCGCAAGGCCGCCGCGGCAAGGCGCGCGAAACGCCGCGCCGACGGCAGGCAGCCGAAATGATTGACCGGCTCCAGAATGGAGACCCGCCCCTCGCGCACGGCCGGCAAGGCGTTCCACAAGGCGTTTTCGGGCAGCGTCCGTCCGACATCGGCCGGCAGCGGCGCCACGATCAGGATAGAGGCGTCGGGCACAAGCGCCAGCGCCTCCAGTCCGACCGGGGCGGCGGCACTGTAGCTGGTCTCGTCGATCCACGCATTGGCCACGCCGAGCCGCGAAAGCACGTCGCCGAACATCGAATCCCGGCCGAAGGCGCGGAAATGGCGCGAATCTCCGAGGCTGATGACGAAGACGGGCCTTTTGGCGCCGGCGGACAGCCGGGCATGCAGCCGCTCCATTTCGGCCGCCGTCCCGGCGACGTAGTTGCCCGCCTCGGTCCGCCGCGAGAGCTTTTCACCGAGCGCGAGCGTGGCTTGCTCGGCCAGAGCATAGGGCGGCGTTCCGGGCTGGTAGACGGTGTGCGAAAAGACCGGCGCGATCCGCTCCAGGAGGCCGCGCTGATACTCGTAGAAATTGGAGATGACGATGAGGTCGGGCGCAATGATGCGCAGCAGTTCGTAATTCGGCGTGCCGCGCAATCCGAGATCGGAGACGGCCTGCGGCACCACCGGTTCCACCGCCATCTTGCGGAACTGGACGAGTTCGGTCGCCGCAACCGGCTCCAGACCCAGCGCAATCAGGGTCTCCAGCATGCCCCAGTCGATCGCGGCGACGCGGACCGGCGTCGCCGATCCGGCCGTGACGGGCGCCAGCAGCGCGGCGGCCGCAAGCCCGAGCACATGGCGTCGATTGGGCCAAAGCTTCATTGTCAGAGCACGTAGCCGATCGGGCCGCCGGTGACCGGGTGGGGGATGATGCCCATGGCGAGCCCGTAGATCTCGGCAAGCACGTCGCCGTGAAAAATCTCTTCCGGTACGCCTTGCGCGACCACCTTCCCGCCACGCAGCGCGATGATCTCGTCGCAATAGCGCGCGGCCATGTTGATGTCGTGCAGCACGATGAGCACGCCGATCTCGCGCTCGCGGCTGAGCTTGCGCACCAGCGACAGCATTTCGACCTGATGGGCGACATCCAGCGCCGATGTCGGCTCGTCGAGCAGGAGGCAGCGCGTATCCTGCGCCAGCATCATGGCAAGCCAGGCGCGCTGGCGTTCGCCGCCGGAGAGGCTGTCGACCAGGCGGCCGGAGAAAGCCTGCAGGTCGGCCTGCGCCAGGGCCTGTTCGACCTTTGCATGGTCGGCGGCGGAGAAGCGCCCCAGCGTTCCGTGCCATGGGAACCGCCCCAGCGCGACCAGTTCGCGCACCGTCAGGCTTTCGGCCGGCGGCGTGAATTGCGGCATATAGGCGACGTGGCGGGCGAAGTCGCGATCAGCGAACCCGGCAAGCTGCCGGCCGAGAAGGCTGATCGCCCCGCCGCTCGGCTGCTGCTGGCGGGCCAGCATCTTGACGAGCGAGCTCTTTCCCGAACCGTTCGGCCCGACGAGGCCGTAGATGCGCGCCGGCGCAAGCGTCAGGTTCGTCGGCTCGACGATCAGGCGCCCGCCGATGGAAAGCGTCGCCCCGTCGATCCGGTAGAGCGGCATATCCCGAGCCCCGGCGTTCACGGCGGCTTCCCAAGGCGATGCGGGAGCGCGATCACGCCCTCCCGCCATGCCGCGCCGATAGTGAGCCGCAAAACTACCAAGTCGTGTGGACCCTCAGCTTGAACGATCGCCCTTCGCCATAGCTGCAGGTCAACGCCGTCTGGCAACTCGCCACATAGTTCTTGTCGAAGAGGTTGGTGACGTTGAGGTTGACGCCCCAGTTCTCCTTCTCGTAGCCGATCTTCACGTCGGCCAGCGCGGCGGCCGGCACCTTCAGCGTATTCTGGTTGTCGGCCCAGGAGGAGCCGATATAGCGCACGCCGGCACCGAGCGAGATGCCGTCGTACCAGCCGCCCCGGAACGTATAGTCGACCGATGCGGAGGCCATGACTTCTGGGACGATGAAGGGCGTCTTGCCGATCACCGTCGGGTCCGTGTCCCTGGTGATGTCGAGGTCGTAGGCCGTCAGGGCCGCCGTCAGCCGGAAGTCTTCGGTGACGTTGACCTTGCCTTCAAGCTCGACGCCGCGCGAACGCACCTCCCCGAGCTGCACCTGGGCAAAGGGATTGCTGGGGCTCGCCACCGGCACGTTCCTGCGGGTGAGGTCAAAAACCGAAAGCGTGAAAAGGCCGTCGATGAAGGTCGGGGTGTATTTGACTCCGGCTTCATATTGCACGCCCTCTTCCGGCTCGAACAGAGCGCCGTTCGCATCCGTGCCGATAATCGGGTTGAAGAAGGTCGCCACGCTGACATAAGGGGTGATCCCGCTGTCGAACTCGTAAGCCAGCCCGGCGCGGCCCGACCACTGGCCGTCGCTGCGCTTGTCCACGAAATCCTGGTCGGGCGCGTAGAAGGTCGGGCGTTCGTGAGCGCTGAGCCAGCCCCTGTCGTAGCGCCCGTTCAGCGTCACCAGCCAGCCATCGGCAAAACGTAGCTGATCCTGCGCATAGATGCCGAGCTGCCTTTGCGTGAGGTCCTCGTTGAGGTAGCTGACGCGCGGCGTCAGCGGCGCGCCGTAGATCGGGTTGAACGCATCGATCGGCGGCGTCGTGCCGTAGAGGGCGGACGACTGAACCTGATCGATGTTGTAGTATTTGTAGTCGATGCCGGCCAGCAGCGTATGCTCGACCGGGCCGGTGTCCGCTTTACCCTCGATCCGGGTATCGGACAGGAAGGTCGTGATGTCGGTGTCATGGCCGAAATTGATGCGGTCCAGTTCCGTCGGGCTTATCCAGCCGTTCGGATAGACGCTCACTTCCCTGATGCCGGCGGCGCCGAAGCGGGCATTCGAGCGAACCGTCCAGTTATTGTCGAACGTGTGCTCGAACTCATAGCCGAGCGATCCCTGCTGGCGCTTGTAGAGATCGACGCTCGTCTCGGTGTAGTTGGCGTCACGCGGAATGCGGCCATAGTTCACGCCGTCCACGACGCGATCCACGACGGTGCCTTCATAGGGCAGGAAACTGCCGCCGCCATGGTTCTCGTCGATATGGGAATAGTTGGCCAGAAGCGTCAGGCTGGTCTGCTCGTCCGGCTTCCAGGTGATGCTGGGCGAGACGAAGCCGCGCCAGCCGTACTGGAGATCGCTGTAGGTGTCGCCTCCGGCCACGCGGCCGTTGACGCGATAGCTGACCACGCCCTCATTGGCGATGTCGCCGATGTCGAAGCCGAGATAAGCATTGCCCGCGTCGTTGACGCCGGTTTCGAGATAGCGCAGGCGGCCATCCGGGCGTTTGCTGACGTAGTTGACGAGCCCGCCCGGATTGCTGCCGCCGTAGAGCACCGAAGCCGGGCCCTTCAGGACCTCGATGCGCTCCAGCCCGAAGGAATCCACGTAGAAGCCGCCGAACCCGTAGCTGAACAGTTGCAGCCCGTCCAGGTAGGCGCCGGTCGCGGTGGCCTGGAAGCCGCGGATGAACAGCCAGTTGGTGTCGCTGTCGGGGCCGAAAGGCTGCGCGAAGACGCCGGCCGTGTAGCGCAGCGCCTCATCCACCTTCTGCGCGCCCTGGTCGTCGATCTCCTGGCGGCCGACGACCGAAACGGATTGCGGGATTTCCTTGATGTCGGTCGCGGTCTTCGAGCCGGTCAGCGTCTTCTTCGCCACGACCCCCTTGACCGGGCCGGTGGCCGCATCGCCCGCGGTTCCGCCGCCCTGCCCCTCGACCACGACCGTTTCGAGCTGGATGCGTTCCTGGGCATCCTGTGCAAGAGCGCCGAACGGCTGGACCAGCGCGATGATGCTTGTTCCTCCCGCCAGAAGCCACTTTGTCACTCGAATGCGATCCATGCCAAAACCCCAGGTCGTCCGTTACTCGTATACCTGAGTGCTTATATCAACTTATTTATTGGTCATTGGACCGATTTGCGCGGGTTGTCGGTTTTTGTCCAAAAAGGGATGGTTTCCATCTCATGTTGCGGAAATGTCACCCGAGCCCGGCGCGCCCCTTCTTCCAGGCCGCCGGGGTCAGCCCGACGAACGACTTGAAGACGCGCGTCATGTGCGCCTGGTCGAAGAACCCCGCCGCCTCGGCGATATCGGCCAGCGATCCCGCATTGCGAAGCATCATGTCCTGGACCCTCCTGGTGCGGGCATACATCTGCCAGCGATGCGGAGGCATGCCGGTTGCCGCCTTGAAGGCGTGGCTGGTGGCCGATTCCGACAGGCCGGCGAGATTGGCCAGATCGGCGAGGCGTATCGTCTCCAGGCAATGTGCGTCGATGTAGTCGGTGAGCAGGCGCAGTCTGCGGGACGGCAGCGCCATGCGGCGGCGCGGTTCGCTCGGCCGCTTCACGCTGAAAAGCTTGGCGAACAGGGCGTTCACGAGGCTTTCGCCGTACAGGTCGTGGGTCGGATTGCTGCTGCCGCATTCGGCCGCAATCAGGCCGCCAAAGGCGGCGACCGTGTCGTCATGGAATTGCAGGCGTGTTTCGTGGAGAGCGTCACGCTCGAAGCCCCTGCCGAAGCGCCGCGTCAAGGCGGCCTCGTCGAAATGCAGATCGAGATGCTTGATGCGGTGCAGGCCCTCGACCCGGCTGTTCACCGGCAGTCCCGCCGGAATATAGCTCATCGAGAATGGACGCTGATGCTGCCTGAACTTGCCGGACGCCTCTTCCCTGAGGTCGAAGGCCCCGTCGCCATCCAGTTCCAGCACGATGAACAGCCTGGGATCGGGAGAGATGTAGCGGCCTTCGGCATGTTTGGAGCATGACACGTCCCAAAGATCGGCGACAACGCCATCCCAGACGCGCCATTTCAGGCCGCCTTGGACAGAAAAGCCCTGGATGCGGCTTTCCATGCGCGGAATGAAGTTCACAGGCGCCCTCTTTCGTTGATCGGCGTCGCCGGCCTGCCATTATCTTGACAATTTATATCATGTTTTTGGCCGGCTCAACATGTTCCGCTGGCGATCGTGCCCGACCGCCGAGGCAACCGCGTGCCGGAGGTTCTGCCCCCAGTCATAAAATGGGCATTGACCGCAATGCTGCGGCGAGACACCGCTTCAACGCGGGCCGGACCGCGCTCAGGCTGCCAGGATCACGCGCGGAGCATCGATGGCGAGTGGCGTGCCGCCATGGTCAGCGCCCCAGCGAGTAGAACTCGTCGTTGGGCCGCATGCTGGTGGCATTGGCGAGGCGGTTGGACATGCCGAAGAAGGCAGCGATGGCGGCGATGTCCCAGATGTCCTCTTCCGAGAAGCCGTGCGCCCTGAGCGTCTCCATGTCGTCATCGCCGACATCATAGGCGCGCGCCGAAACCTTCATGGCGAAATCGAGCATCGCCTTCTGGCGCGGCGTGATGTCGGCCTTGCGGTAGTTGATGGCGACCTGATCGGCAACAAGCGGGTTCTTGGCGCGGATGCGCAGGATCGCGCCGTGCGCCACAACGCAATACTGGCACTGGTTGGCGTTGCTGGTGGCGACGACGATCATTTCGCGCTCGGCCTTGGTGATGTCGCCGGGCTTGTCCATCAGCGCGTCGTGATAGGCGAAGAAGGCGCGGAACTCGTCCGGCCGACGGGCGAGCACCAGGAACACGTTGGGCACGAAGCCCGACTTCTCCTGCACGGCGAGGATGCGCTCGGCAATATCGCTGGGAAGGTCCTTGATCTCGGGAACGGCAAAGCGGCTGATCGGATATGCGGTCACGGCTGGTCTCCTCGGAAATCGGCATGATTCCCAATCAGGCCCTTCTTGGGAAGACACGCAGGTTTGTTGCAGGAAAGGTAACCACGATCTTCGATCCGCTCGCAAGCCCGCGATCTTCCCAGGCGCTGCGCATTATCTCGACATCCAAAGTCTGTCCGATCTGCCGGCAATTCACCGAAAGCCGGTAGAAATTTCCACGAAACGACACCGTCTCGACCACCGCTTCGAGGCCGCCGGGCCTATTGGCGGTCACCATCCCTACCGCGATGTCGGCAGGCCTGATGCACAGGCTGACTTGAGTGTCGGGGGCAAGGCCTTCCATATCCGGGACCGCGAAGGTCATTCCCGCCACCGTCACGCTGTTGCCGGTAGCTGCGATCGCGGGAATAAAATTCATGTCGCCGAGGAAGCCCGCCACGAAGGGCGATGCGGGCCGCGAAAACACCTCCTCCGGCGTGCCGACCTGCTCGATCTCGCCCTGGTTCATCACCACGATGAGATCTGCCGTGGCCAGCGCTTCGTCCTGGTCGTGCGTGACCATGATGGTGGTGACGCCGAGACTGCGCTGCAACTGCCTGAGCTGGTCGCGCAGATGCAGCCGCACCTGTGCGTCGAGTGCGCTCAACGGCTCGTCCAGCAGCAGGAGGCCGGGCGACGGCGCCAGCGCGCGGGCCAGCGCCACGCGCTGCTGCTGGCCGCCGGAAAGCTGGGCGGGATATTTCGCAGCCTGGTTTTGCAGGCCGACAAGTTCGAGGAGCTCGTGGACACGTTGCTTCCTCTGCTGCCCGGACAGGCCGGCCGCATGCAGGCCGTAGCCGACATTGCGTTCGACCGTGAGGTTGGGAAACAGCGCGTAGGATTGGAACACGATGCCGAAATCGCGCCGGCCCACGGGCAGACGGGAGATGTCGCGGCCGTTCTGATGGATCGTGCCGCGGTCTTGCGGGTCGAGGCCGGCAATGGCGCGCAGCAAGGTGGTCTTGCCGCAGCCCGAAGGACCGAGGAAGCAGACGAACTCGCCCGGCTCAATGTCGAGATCGATGCCGTCGAGCGCCACGAACTTGCCGAAGGATTTCGACAGGCTTCTGATCCGCAGCGCCGGCGTGCCGCCGTCCTTGCCGTCCGGCTTCGGCGGCACGTGGTTCGCGACGGGTTCAGGCACGTTCAGCATGGGCCCAGCCTTTCGTTTCGGCGCGTCCGAGAAGCGCCAGAGCCTCGGGCAGAAGCCCGGCATCGCCGACCGCCACGAAGCGGTCGCCGGAGTGCAACGTCAGCGGCGCGCCGTTCCAGTCCCGCATGACGCCGCCCGCGCCCTCGATGACCGGGACGGCGGCGAGATAGTTGACGATGCCGTAGCGCGCCGCGATCATGATGTCGGCATGGCCGCTGGCCACCAGACCGTACGCTTGCGTGCCGGCGTCGTAGATCGTGAAACGGGAAGCCTCGGCGACATTGCGGAAGGGCTGCGCGGCATCCCCGTCGAGATATTCCGGCGAGGTGGCAAGCAGGATCGCGCCCGCGGCGAAAGGGCATTTGCGCGTGCCGGCGATCTTGCCGTTGAGCCGCGTCGCGTGGCCTTTCGCGCCCACCCAGCGCTCCTGCGTGATCGGTATGTCCACCACGCCGAGCACGGGAACGGTGTCGACGGTCAACGCAATCAGGGTCCCGAACACCGGACGGCCGGCGATGAAGGAGCGGGTGCCGTCGATCGGATCGATCACCCAGACGCATTCGGCCGAGGCCGCGCTGGCCGGATGCTCCTCGCCGATTATGCCATGGGCCGGGTAGCGGTCGGCGATCATGCCGCGGATCAGCGTCTCGACCTCCAGGTCGGTCGGCGTCACCGGGGTGTTGTCCGGCTTCATCTCGACATCGGCGTTGCGGCGGAACCGGCTGCGGATGAGCGCGCGGCTGGCGTCGGCGAGTTCCTCGGCGAAGCGGATGAATTCCGTTGGCGTGGTGGTGGCTGACGAAACGGTCATGGATTGTCCTTGGGTTGGGCGGCCGCCGGGCGCGGCCGGTTGTGTCTTCAGCTTTCTGTTCCGCGCCAGGCCTGGGTGCGGCGCAAGAGGCCGTGCATGAGCAGCCATTGCAGGGCGACGACCGTGGCCGACGTCGCCACGATCAGCACGCTCATCGCCGCGGCCGGCCCGAGCATGGCGTTGTCGTTCAGCAACACGATGCTGACGGTGGCGACCTTGGTGTTGGCGGAATAGAGGAACACCAGGGCCGAGATCGTCGTCATGGAGTTCATGAACAGATAGCTGGCGATGCGCAGGATCGTCGGCAGGCACACCGGCACGACGATCCGGCCGAAAGTGACGAAGCGCGACACCTTGAGCGACGAGCCGACAGCCTCGAGCCCGGGATCGAGCTGCTTGAGCGCGGTCAGCGCGGTCAGATGCGGCACCGTGTAGAGATGGACGACCGTGCTCAAAATGAGGATCGCCATTGTGCCGTAGATGCCCCCTAACGGGTTGGAGGGGCTGTTGAAGAAGAAGATGTAGGAAAGGCCCAGCACCATGCCGGGCAGCGCCAGGGGGATCATGCAGCAGAAATTGATCGCCCCGCGCAGCCAGGCAGCGCCCGGCACGCGCTCCAGCAGATAGGCGCCGAAGAACACCACTGCGGTTCCGAAAATAGCCACCCCGGCGGCAAGGCGCAGGCTGTTGCGATAGGCACCCCAGCCGCTCGGCTCGTGCTCGGCGAAATTGTAGCTGGCAAGCGATAGGCTGAGATTGTAGGGCCACAGCTTGAACAGCGAGCCCAGCACCGCCATCACCAGCACAGCCAGGATCGCCAGGGCGACCGCCGAGCAGAAGCCGAAGCAGGCGAGATCGCGCATTTTGCTCCTTGCCGGCACATAGATCACCGCACGCCCGTCGATGCCGCCGCTTCGACCGCGCTGGAGCAGTTGGCCGGCGAGAAAGGCGATGGCCGCGGGGATGAACAGCAGGATGCCGACCACGGCCCCCATCTGGAAATCGAAGCCGCCGATCACCTTCTGGTAGAGGTCGGTGGCCAGCACCGGATAGGATCCACCGACCACCACCGGCACGCCGAAATCGGTGAACACCTTGGTGAAGGTGGCGAAGAACGCCGCTCCGAGGCCGAAGCGCATGGCGGGCAGCGTCACGGTGAAGAAGATACGCACCCTCCCCGCCCGCAGCGCGGTCGCCGCCTCGTAAAGCCTGCGGTCGACGGTCAGAAGCGAGGTGAGAACGATCAGCAGGGCGACAGGAAAGGTGAAGAACACTTCGCCGATGACGATGCCGATCGGACCGTAGAGGCTGTGACCGAACAGGGCACTGCGGAAAAAGCCCTGATTGCCGAACAGGTAGATCAGCGCGATGCCGGGCAACAGCGACGGCGTCAGCAGCGGCACCAGCGCTACCCCGCGGAAGAATGCGCGCCCCGGCATCCGCGAATGGGTCAGCGCGAAAGCATAGACGCCGGCGATCGCCAGCGTCAGCAGCGTGGAGAGAACCGAAATGCGCAGGCTGTTCCAGAAGACGACCGATACGCTCGGCTCGCGGAAATAGCTGACGAAGTTCTGCAGGCCGACGAAATTGCCATCGGCGTCCTGCAACCCCTTCGACAGCAGCGTATAGACCGGCAGCAGCAGGCCGAAGAGCAGGAACAGGCCGAGTCCCGCCAGGCACAGGCGCAGAAGAACGTCCTCGCCGCCGAGGCCGATGCGAGTTTTCCGTGCGTATGCCGGCACTGCCGAAACCTGATTGATCATCTGCCAGTCGTCCTTCGCCATGTCGGAAAGGGCGGGCCCGCCGAGGACAGGCCCGTTCCCACCACCCGCGTCCGCGCGCAAAGGACTATTTCGGCTCGTCCTTCGCGCCGTAGCGCTTCTGCCATTCGGCCAGGATGCGATCCCGATTGGCGGCCACCCAATAGAAGTCCATGTCCACCAGGGCTTTTTCCTCGCCCTCGGGATAGTTCGGCACAGAGGTGGAGACGCCCTTGCGCGCAACCAGCGCGTAATACTTGTTGTGGATCTGGTTGCCTTCCTGGCTGGCGGCGAAATCGGCGAGTTTCTTGGCCGCGTCCGGGTGCTTAGCGCCTGCGACGATGGCTACGCCTTCGACTTCGGAGCCGACGCCTTCCTCGGGAATCACCACGCTGAGCGGCGCGCCGTCGTTGATCGCCTTTACGCCCGGGGCAGGATAGGCGATGCCGATCACCGCCTCGCCCGTGGCGGCCATGCGGCATGGCTTGCTGCCGGAATGGACATATTGCGCGATGTTCTCATGCAGCGCGTCCATGTAGGTCCATGCCTGGTCCTCGCCGAAGATCTTCATCCAGCCGACAATCGCAAGCAGGCCGGTGGCGGACGAATTGGGATTGGGCATGGTGATCATGCCCCTGTATTCGGGCTTGACCAGGTCCTTCCAGCTCTTCGGCTCCTCGACGCCATGATTGGCGCCCTCGACCTTGTTGAAACACACGGCCGAGGCCCAGGCATCGGTGCCCACCCAATGCGGTGTTTCGCTCTTGTGATCGTAGAAGCGATCCTTGATCTGGTCGAGGCCGGCAGGCGCGTAGGGCGCCAACATGCCCTTTTCCTCCAGCATCACCAGTCCGGGCACCGAGGCACCAAGGATGATGTCGGCGCGCGGATTCTCCTGTTCGGCCAGCAGACGCGCCATGATCGGCCCGTTGGAGTCCAGCAACTGGTTGATCTTGAGGTCCGGCTCGCGTTCCTGGAATGCGGCGATCAGTTCCGCGAAATGCTCCTTGGCCATGGCGCTGTAGACGGTCAGTTCCTCGGCCTGCGCATCCCAGGTGCCGAAGCCGACGGAGCCGGACACCGCCAGCGCCGCGCATAGCAGCCGCGCCGGGGCCAGAATCTTGAACTGTATCATTGGTCGCTTCTCCCCTTTTTCTTGAACTCTTTGGGGAGAGTATCGGAATGCGATTCCATAAAGTCAAAGAACAAGATTTACGCAACCCATGCATAAATGCTATGGGGCTGACAAGGAGATCAGCATGCACAAGGCGGCAAGGCTGGATACGATCAGCCCGCGCCAGATCGAAGCCTTCAAGGCGATCGTGGAGACCGCGTCGGTCACTGCGGCCGCTGCCAGCATGCATGTCTCGCAGCCGAGCGTGAGCCGGCTGCTGCGCAGCCTGGAGGAGAGCATCGGTTTCGACCTGTTCGAGCGCAGAAAGGGCCGCCTGGTGGCCACGCCCGAAGCCATGCTGTTCTACGACGAGATCCAGAAATATTTCCGGAACATGCTGCGGCTGGCGCATACGGCGGCCGACATTCGCGCGCTTGCGCGTGGCCAGTTGCGGCTCGGTTCCTTCATAGCGCTTTCGATCGCCGTCACGCCCGCGGTGATCAAGGCGTTCAACGCAGCCCATCCGCAGATGCACATCTCGTGCACCACGGCCCAGTCCCGGCAGATCGTCGATCTCGTCGCCTCACGCTTCGCCGACCTCGGAATCGTCGATCCGATCGCGGTCACCAGCGCAGTCCGCGTCGAACGGCGATGGCAGTTCCGATGCGTGTGCGCCGTGCCTGCGGGGCATCCGCTGGCAGCAAGCGGCACCGTCTCGGCAGCCAGCCTGGCGGGCGAAAGCGTGATCGGACTGGAACGCGAGTTCCTGTCGCGTTATGCGTCCGGCGCCGCGCTTTACGACGATATCGCGGCCACGTTGCGGATCCAGGTGCATCAGTCCATCACGGCCTGCGCACTCGTCGCCGAGGGGGTCGGTGTCGCCATCGTGGACCCGTTTACCGCAATGCATTGCGAGCCGCGGGGCATCGTGATCCGACCGCTGGCGGAGAACGTTCCTTTCGAGATGTGCGTCGTGTCGTCTCCGGAGGCGCCGCTTTCCATGGCCGCACAGGAGTTCCTCGACCTGTTCGACGAGGAAATGGGCAAGGCCTGCCGCGCATCGGACTATGTCGTGGCCTGCGCATAGTTCGGGAGATGGCTGCAACGCCGTGCGCCGGCGAGCCCGCCCCCCGGGGGCTGATCAGTCGGCCGCTTCGCTGCCTTGCGGGCCATCGCTCTTCTGGCGATCGGGCGTTGCCGCCACCAGCTTGACCCGGCTGTATGGCGGCGGCAGCCCGCGCTCCCGGATCGCCGCATCGACGGCGACGAGCATGCCGTCGCGGCAGTCGATGTCGTCGATGAAGCTTGGCACCCAGTAGCGCACGGCAAACCTCACCCCTTCGGCATCGTAGGACAGCGCCCGCACATCCGGCTTCGGCGACTTGAGGATGATGTCGGTCGATGCCGCCGCCGCCGCCAGCAGTTCCTTGCCCTGGCTGACCGGAATGTCGTGACCGAGCACGATCTCCAGACTGGCGCGATACTGCTTTCGCGGCGCGCTGTAGTTGGTCATTCTCTGGCGCGAAATCTGGCTGTTGGGCAGGATCATATAGGTGTCGTTGCGCGTCTGCAGGCGCGTGGTGCGCCATCCGATTTCGATGACCCGGCCGCGAATGGCTCCGTCGATCTCCACCCAGTCGCCGATCCTGAACGGCGCTTCCAGGCCCAGCGCAATTCCGGAGAGCACGTCGGCGAGCACGTTGCGGATGGCAAAGCCGAGGATGGCGATGATGAGGCCCGAACTGGCGAGAGCCCCGCCCGCCGACTGGCCGAGCAGCATGGCCACGGTCGCCACGGTCGCGGCCAGAAACAATGCGGCGGTAACGAGCTCCCGCAGCAGCTTGGGCACCTTGCGGCGGCCGCTTCCCGTTCTTTTCAGAGCCGTGCCGATGATCCGTGCCATCAGCCAGGCGCCGGAATAATAGGCTGCCGCCGCGCTCAGATGCCGCGCGGCGTTCGGGTCGGCATCCGGCGCCAATCTTTGGAAGGCCAGATCGTGAAAAACATAGGCGGCGATCGAGAGGATGAAGAGGAACGCCGGCCAGAAGAACCTGAGGAAACGCGAACGCTCTGCCACACCACTTCTCCGAATTTTCGACCAGTGCCTCCGGGCTACCCCTTCCCGCCGCCGTTCTCAACCGCCCACCCGCGGCACCTGGCGCTCACAGCCTTTACGCGACGTTTCCATCGTCCGATTTCGGCCATTAAGTGGTGCTGATTTTCCAGATGGTCTTCGGAATTGGCGCCCGACCATCGCCATCAGCACGACAAAACCGTGGGAGTAGAAAATGACCACGCATCAAGTCGGCTACCTCATCGGCAGCCTTGCCAAGAACTCCATCAACCGCAAGCTCTCCAAGGCACTTGTGCAACTTGCGCCCGCGCACCTCCAGATGCAGGAAATCTCCTTCGCGCAGCTTCCGCTCTACAGCTACGACTACGATGCCGATTTCCCGCCGGTCGCCCGAAAATTCAAGGAAGCGATCGCGGCGGTCGACGCGGTCCTGTTCATCACGCCCGAATACAATCGTTCGATCCCAGGCGGCCTGAAGAACGCCATCGACTGGGCCAGCAGGCCTTACGGCAAGAATTCATTTGCGCGCAAGCCTTCCGCCGTCATCGGCACGTCGCCGGGAGCGATCGGAACCGCCGTCGCCCAGCAAAGCCTGCGAAGCGTGCTGAGCTTCTGCAATTCGCCTCAGATGAATGCGCCTGAAGCCTATATCCAGTTCACACCGGGCCTGATCACCGACGACGGCGAGGTCACCGTCGAATCCACCGAGGAATTCCTGCGCAATTACATGTCCGAATTCGCCACCTTCATCACCCGCGTCCTGCAGGTCCTGCCCCGGGAGGTCTGAACAACGGCCTTGCCGCGGACGATCTTTCGTACCGAGGAGCCCGCGGCGGCTTGCGCGCATGCGGCGCTGATCGTAACCCGAGCACCTCGCTGACCTTCGAGGCCGGCTAGCCGTCGCCAAGCTTCGCAGCTTCCGGGCAGCGAAAATGCCGGCACCCGGATCACGTGCCGCTTCAGATAAATAGTGTTTATCCGAACATTAATTGAATAAATTTTCGTAATGACCGCTCTCATTCTAGCTTCGTCTTACAAGGATCTATTTTCCGGGAGGACGACCTGATGACGGACGACATGCTTCATGTGATGAAATGGCATAATGGCGATAAGAGCTTCTCGCCGTTTTCCGATGCCGAAATGGCACGCCGCCAGAACGACGTGCGCGGCTGGATGGCGAAGAACAATGTCGATGCCGCGCTGTTCACGTCCTACCATTGCATCACCTATTATTCCGGCTGGCTCTACTGCTATTTCGGCCGCAAATACGGCATGGTCATCGACCACGACAATGCCACCACCATCTCCGCCGGCATCGACGGCGGCCAGCCCTGGCGCCGCAGCTATGGCGACAACGTCACCTACACCGACTGGCGCCGCGACAACTTCTACCAGGCCGTGCGCCAGCTGACGCCGGGCGCCAAGCGCATCGGCATCGAGTTCGACCACGTCTCGCTCGACTTCCGCCGGCAGCTCGAAGCCGCGCTTCCCGGTGTCGAGTTCATCGATGTCGGCCAGCCCTCCATGTGGATGCGCACCGTCAAGTCGGCCGAGGAGCACAAGCTGATCCGCGAAGGCGCCCGCGTCTGCGACGTCGGCGGCGCCGCCTGCGTGGCGGCGGTCAAGGCCGGCGTGCCCGAGCACGAGGTGGCCATCGCCACCACCAACGCCATGGTCCGCGAAATCGCCAGGTCGTTCCCCTTCGTGGAATTGATGGACACCTGGACCTGGTTCCAGTCGGGCATCAACACCGACGGCGCCCACAATCCCGTCACCAACCGCATCGTGCAGCCGGGCGACATCCTGTCGCTCAACACCTTCCCGATGATCTTCGGCTATTACACCGCGCTCGAGCGCACGCTGTTCTGCGACCATGTCGACGACGCCAGCCTCGACATCTGGGAGAAGAACGTGGCGGTCCATCGCCGTGGCCTGGAGCTGATCAAGCCGGGCGCCCGCTGCAAGGACATCGCCATCGAACTGAACGACATGTACCGCCAATGGGGCCTGCTGAAATACCGCTCCTTCGGCTACGGCCACTCCTTCGGCGTGCTGTGCCACTATTACGGCCGCGAGGCCGGGGTGGAACTGCGCGAGGACATCGACACCGTGCTGGAGCCCGGCATGGTGGTGTCGATGGAGCCGATGGTGATGCTGCCGCAGGGCATGCCGGGCGCCGGCGGCTATCGCGAGCACGACATCCTGATCGTCAAGGAGGACGGCGCCGAAAACATCACCGGCTTCCCCTTCGGCCCGGAGCACAACGTCATCAGGAACTGACCGGGCGGGAGGGTCCTTGTGGGCTTCCATATCCCCCACGACTGGCCGCACCCGTGGACGGACGACCCGTCCGTCCACCATTCTCCGCCGCCGGCCCGGGGCGCGGCACATCTTCTGTCCTTCGTCGCGCGCACCGTTGCCGCGACGCTCAAGCGCCTTCCAATGCCGGTACGCGCTTCAGGGCCGGGCGGCGGGCGCAAGGCCGAGCGGCGGCAGGGGCTTGCCATGCCGCGGCGCCCCTTCTGACCGGCAAGAAAAAAGCCGCGGAACGCCGCGGCTTTTTTGTCGGCCGGAAGACTTGTTCTCAACGCGGGAATTCCGCCTCCAGGGCTTTCACGATCCCGTCGGTGCAAACCTGAAGCAGGATCTCGCCCTTCTCGGCAGACGCTTCCCTCGGCGATGACAGCGTGCCGCTGGCGGGCGTCCACTCCGGTTTGGGAGGGTAGACGTCGTAGGGCGGAAAGCTTGCCGGCGCATGATCGATCGCGCGCTCCAGGCGCACCTGGCCGGGATGGAGCGCCAGCATCAGCGAGGTTTCGAGCACGCCGCCATGCTCGATGTCCCAGCCGGGAAAGCCCTTGGGGTAGAGCCGGGCGATCGTGTCCTTGTCGACGAAGTCCCAATAGGAGAGCACGACGATCTTCATGTCGTCGATACCGCTCCATCTGAGCTCGCGCAGCGCCAGGTCGATGCCCTCGATGATGAACCAGGAATTCTCGAAATGACCGTTCACCAGGCAGATGCGGCGGACGCCATGGCGGGCGAATTCCTTGATGACGTCGCGCAGCGCCGCAACCAGCGTCGCGCCGTCCAGGCTGGTGGTGCCCGGCAGGTGGTTGCCGCCGCCTGACTTCTGGTGCGACTTGTAGCCATAGGTGAACGGCGGGGCGACCAGCGCGCCGATGCGGCCGGCAACGCGGCGCGCGAACTCCACCGGCAGCAGCACGTCGACATTCATCGGCATGTGGTGGCCGTGCTGTTCCATGGAACCGATCGGCAGCAGCATCGGCGTGCCGCCGTTCCGGACCCTGGCATCATAGTCGGGCCAGGAAAGCTCGGCGGCAAAGACGGATTGCTCAGGCATGGTGACCTCCCATTTTGGCTTGCAGCCAACAATTGGAGCCATTGCAGAGATATGAGAAATTTATAATTGTCATCTTCGTATGAGGAATGGAAATCCATGCGCAACATCGTCAATTTCCAGACCGACCTTCTCCGCACCTTCGTGTCGGTGATCGACCTCGGCGCCTACACGAAGGCCGGCGACATTCTGGGCCGCACCCAGCCGGCCATTTCGCTGCAGATCAAGCGACTTGAGGAACTGGTGGGCGCGCCCATCATCAAGCATGTTGGGCGCTCGCTGATGCTGACCGGCGAGGGCGAGATGCTGCTGAGCTACGCCCGCGAGATACTGAGATTGAACGACGAGGCGGCCTCTTACTTCAACCGCGCCAAGATCGCCGGCGTCCTGCGCATCGGACTGCCAAACGACTATGCGGTGGCCTTCCTGCAAGGCGTGATCACCGGATACACGCGCCAGCATCCCGAGATATCGCTGGAAATCTACTGCGGATGGAGCGCGGAGATCCTCGATCGCCTGCGGGCGGACGAACTCGACCTGGCGATTGCCATGGCCAATGACGAGCGGGCCCAATATCTGTCCCGCTCATGGATCGAGCGGCCGATCTGGGCCGCCGCGGAAGGCACGCGTTTCGACCTCGCGGCGGGCATCCCCCTCGCGGCCCACCCGGAGGGCTGCGCCTACCGGGCACGCATGATCCAGTCGCTCGACTCGGCGCAACTGCGCTGGCGTGTCGCCTACACCGGATCCGGCATCTCCGGCCTGCAGAACGCGGTGATCAACGGTCTGGGGGTCAGCGCGCTGACCCGCTACACGATCTTGCCCGGCATGAGGGTTCTTGACGAGATCGACGGGCTCCCGCCGCTGGCCGAAATTCGCGTCGGCCTGTTCTACAAGCATCCGCGCCTGTCGGATGCCGGTATCCGCCTCGTCAATCACATCATTGCGCAATTGGACGAGGCGGGCGTTTCCGGCGATCCCGTCCGGCGCAGCGGCGAACTGGATCGTCAATAAGGGCCGCAAATGCTGAAATTATTAGAATTAATTTTCCAAATGCATCTGCACTGCATAGCGTTGGGTCAATAATAAGCAAGAAGGGGAATGCGATGACCATCAAGAAGACGCTGGCGGGCGTGCATACCCGTCGTGAGATGCTTAAACGCGCAGGCGCTCTGGGTGGCGGAGTTCTGGCCACGCCGTTCCTGAGCCGACTTGCCTTTGCCGAGCCGGTCGAACTGACCATGTTGGCCTGGTACGGCCACGCCGAGCCCGACGTGGTCGGTGAATTCGAAGCCGAGAACAACGTCAAATTCAAGCCGAAATACTATACCGGCGGCGACAACATGCTGGGCCTGATCTCCCAGTCCCCTCCCGGCACGTTCGACCTGATCCTGTCCGACGCCGAATACGTCCAGCAGCTCAACGCTGCCGGCTACATCGAGAAGCTCGATGCGGCGGACTATCCGTTCGACGATTTCTTCCCGGAATTCCAGCATTTCCCGGGGCACTGGGAAGGCAACGACCTCTATTCGGTCATCACCCGCTTCGGCTTCCTCGGCGTTGCCTACAATACCGAGGCGGTCACCGAGAAGGAGGCCTCGACCTACAACGTCTACTGGGACAAGAAACTGAAAGGCAAGGTCGGCCACTTCGACTGGCACCTGCCCAATCTCGGGCAGATCAGCCTGCTCAATGGCAACGCCGCACCCTATGACATCAATGAAGCGGCCTGGAAGGCCGTGCAGGACAAGACGATGACGCTGCGCCCGCAGATCGGCGGTTTCTTCGACTATGGCGGCACCTTCTCCTCGCTCAAGAACGGCCAGATGCTGGCCATGGCCGGCATAGGCGACTGGATCACCGGCGTGCTGGAAAAGAACGGCGCCAAGGTGCGCAGCACCATTCCCGAGGAAGGCGGCCTGCAGTTCACCGAATCCTTCTCGATCGGCAAGGGCACGAAAAAGGCCGATCTGGCCAAGAAGTGGATCCAGTACATCACCTCGCCCAAGGGGCAGGTGAAGTCGGCCAACATGGCCGCCTATCCATGCCTGATCCCGAACGAGAAGGGCTGGAAGCTGCTGGCCAAGGAAACGCCCGACGAAGCCAAGCGGCAGGGAATGCTGCTCGACCAGAGCAACAATGCCATGGAACTGATCCGCTCCGGCCGGATCAAATATCGCCAGCTTCCGGTCCAGCAGAGCCTGGAGGACTGGAACGATTTCTGGTCCGAATACAAGGGCGCCTAGAGCATGGTCCAGCAAAGGGGGCGGGCAAGATGACGGTTCGAGGAAAAGTCGTCCGGCCCTAGCGACGGCTGCGGACCTGCGGAGCCGGCTCCGCTCCATGCATTCGGCCTTGAAATAGTGGCCATTGAAGTTTGAAAGTTCGGGCGGGCCGACGTGCCCGCCCGTCCATTCCGGCGCCAGGAAATGGCGGCCAACGACGAGCCCCTGATATCGGGACTGCGCGATGCGGAAATCGATTACCCTATATGGACTGACCTTCTCGTTGCCGATGTTCGTGTGGCAAGCCGCGTTCTTCCTGGCCCCGCTGCTCTTCCTGATCGCGCTCAGCTTCTGGTCCGTGCGGAACTTCCGCATGGAGCCCGACTTCAACCTGGAAAACTGGACAAGGATGCTGGGCCGCGCCGTCTTCTGGCAGACATATTTGCGCACCCTGCTCCTGTCGGCCTCGGCTGCCGTCATAACCAGTGCGCTGGCATTTCCCTGCGCCTATGGCATCGCCTTCAAACTGTCGGATACGGCGCGGCGCTGGGCGATCTTCCTGATGGTCATCCCCTTCTTCACCTCCTATCTGGTGCGGATCTATTCCTGGCAGATATTCCTGTCCGACAACGGCATCATCAACGCGCTGCTCGCCAAGGTCGGACTGGGGCCGTTCGCCATGCTGAACTCGGTCTTCGGCATGATGATCGGCTATCTGACATTGAGCTTCCCGCTCGTGGTGCTGCTGCAACTGTTCAGCCTGGTTTTCGTCGACAAGACGCTGATCGAAGCTGCGCACAACCTGCGCTGCGGCCGCCTGCGCACGGTGTTCGAAGTGGTCGTTCCGGCTTCGAAGGTGGGCCTCGTCATCGCCGCCTTGTTCTGCTTCATCCTCACCTTCGGCGATTTCGTCAGCCCGCTTTATCTCGGAGGCGGCGACCCGCCGACGCTCTCCATTCTCATTACGGACACCACCAAGTCGGGCCAGCAATGGCCGCGCGCCGCGGTGATCGCTCTCACCATGATCGCGACGCTGCTGGCGATAGCCTTCGCGGCGGTGAGCTTCGCCTACAGGGAGCGCGGACGATGAACGACTTCAACCGCAACAGGCTGGTTGACTGGGCGCTGAAACTCTATGTGGCGCTGTCGTTCGGCTTCATTTTCGCACCGATCGCAGCAAGCTTCGTGTTCTCCTTCAATGCCGACCGCTTTCCCTCGCTCCCGCTCGGCGGCTTCTCCACGGTCTGGTATGAAGCCGTATGGAATGATCCGCTGGTATGGGAAGGGCTTCGCAACACGCTGATCGCCGGCATTGTGGTTTCGGTGCTGGCCACGGTCATCGGCTTCGGCGCCGCCTATACCGATTTCCGCTACAGGTTCTTCGGCAAGACCGTCTACGTCGCGCTCGCCCTGCTGCCGCCGACCATCCCGGTGGTGATCCTGGGTCTCGCCATGCTTGCCTTCCTGTCCAGCACCCATCTTTCCGGAGCCATCTACTCGGTCATGATCGCCCATGTGGTCATGTGCGCCCCGTTCGCGATGGCGATCTGCCGGCTGCGCCTGTCGCAGATGGACCCGTCGCTCGAGGCCGCGGCCTGGAATCTCGGCGCGACGGAATGGATGGCCATGCGGCACGTCATCATCCCGTTCTGCAAGCCGGCGATCTTTTCCGCCCTGTTCATCACCATGGCCGTGTCCTTCGACGAATTCGCCGTGGCCTGGTTCGTCTCCGGCCTGAACGAGACCCTTCCGGTCAAGGTGCTCGGCTTCCTGCAGGGTCAGGTCAGCCCGCGCATCAACGTTATCGGCACCTTTGTCTTCATCGCGTCCATGACGCTGGTGATCCTCGCCCAGATTCTGCTGATGAAGCGCAGCGCAGCACCCGCCGGCGGCGCGAAAGAAACCGGAGCAGTCACGCCATGACCGACCAGCCTCTTGTCGTCTTCGACGGCGTCGTCAAACGTTTCGGCAGCTTCGTTGCGGTCGACAAACTCGACCTTGATATACGCAAGGGGGAATTCCTGGCCATCATGGGTTCCAGCGGCTGCGGCAAGACGACGACGCTGCGCATGCTGGCCGGTCTCGAAGCGCCCACCGAAGGCGAGATCCGTCTTGGAGGCAAACGCATCAACGACCTGCCGACCTGGCGGCGCGACACGCCGATGGTGTGGCAAAGTCTGGCGCTCTTTCCCTTCCTGACGGTAAGGGAGAATGTCGAATTCAGCCTGCGGATGCGTGGCGTGGAAAGGACGGAGCGTCGCAAGCGCGTCGACACATGGCTGGAACGCATGCAGATCGCCGAATTCGCCGACCGGAACGTTGCGCATCTATCGGGCGGTCAGCGCCAGCGCGTGGCGCTGGCCCGTTCGCTGGTGACCGAGCCCGAAATCCTCCTTCTCGACGAGCCTCTGTCGGCACTGGATGCACATCTGAAGGTGCGTATGCAGACCGTGCTGTCTAATCTGCAGCGGGAATTGGGCATCACCTTCGTCTACGTCACGCACAGCCAATCGGAGGCTTTCTCGATGGCCGACCGGGTCGTCATCATGAGCCGCGGCCGCGTCGAGCAGATCGGCAATGCGCAGGAAATCTACCGCACGCCGCGCACCAGATTCGTCGCCGAGTTCCTCGGATCGTCGAACATATTCGCAGGCAACGTGTCGAACGTGAGCAGCCATGCGGTCACGATTTCGACACCGGCTGGCGAATTCGAGGTGGCGCCCAACGCCGCCAGGCCGCTCGCAAAGGGCGACAAAGCCACGTTCGTGGTGTCCGACGACAGGATGCATCTGAGCAACAGCCCGCCCGTGAACGGGTTGAACCGGCTGGAAACGTCAGTGGTCGGCGAGGAATTCGTAGGCGCCACCGCCATCATCCATCTGGAGGGCGCCGAACGCACCGAGATCAAGGCGCAGAAGAGCCATGACGAACTTGGCGAACTGGACCTCGAGCCGGGCACGAAGGTCTGGGTGTCCTGGTCGCCGGAGGCGACGCACATATTGCCGCGCGAGTAGATCTTTCCCCTGGCATTCGCCCGGCATCCAGCCGCAGGGGCTCCGGGCCGCCGTCAGGCGGCCGCGGTGCATGTCATTCCACCGGCCGTCACGAATATTTCCGGATGGCGTAGTGCTTGACGGTTTCTTCCACGATCTCCCAGAACCCCGAAAAACCGTTGGGCACGACGAAGGAATCGCCTGCCCGGAATTCGGCAATCTCGCCGGAATCCGAAATCAGCCGCACATGACCCTGGACGATGTAGCAGAATTCATCCTTTCCCGAGAGCGCCCGCCATTTGCCCGGCGTGCTTTTCCAGGTGCCCGAGACGAATTCGCCATCGGCACTGGCGAAGAACAGTTTGGTCCGGTTCTGGGGATTTCCCTCCACCACCTGCTTCGGATCCGGAGCGCCGGCCTGGTCCTTCAAAGGTGCCCCGGCGAATGAAATGACTGGGGTATCGGTCATGAGATGTTTCCTTTCCATTTTTCAGGGCAAGGCCGCCACGCAGACGATCTCGACCTTGTAGTCCGGCAGCGCCAGGCGCGATTGGCCGGTTGCCCGCGCGGGCGCTTCGCCCGGAGCAACCCAGGCATCCCAGACGGCGTTCATCGCGCCGAAGTCGTCCATGTCGGCCAGCCAGATGGTGGCCTGAAGCAGCCGGCTCTTGTCCGTGCCTGCTTCCGCCAGCAGCCGGTCTATGGCGGCAAGGATGGTTCTGGTCTGGCCGGCGACATCGTCGCCGGGGGTTCCGACCTGCCCCGCCAGATATACGGTCTTGCCATGGATGACGACCGAACTGGAGCGCGGGCGCGTGTTGAGGCGGACGATGCTCATCGAATTCTCCGGTCAGGCCGCACGGGTGATGGAAAGCGCGGCCAGGCATTCGCGGATGGAAGCCTGCTCGAGCAAGGCGTAGTGCTCGAAGGCGTCGATCACGGCGCCGCCCAGTTGCTGCTCGAAAAGCTTCTGGTTGGGGCTTTCGACGAAATTCTGCGCTTCCTCGTCGCCCAGATTGGAGCGGAAGATGCCGGCGGCGCTGACCGGCAGGAAGTCCTCGTAGACGATCGCGTCATAGGTCAGGATGCCCGCTTCGACGAGGCGGTCGATGTCCTCGTTCTCCGCCGCCTGCTTGGCCGCTTGTCCGCCACCGGCGGCAAGTGAATAGCGGAAATAGCCCAGTCCCTGGCGGCGGATGGCTTCCCAATCGTCGGGGAAGGCGACAAAGGCCTGCTCCAGCGCGGCGACATAGGCGCCCGCGTTCTCGCCCTGTGCCCCGGGTGAGACGCTGCTTCGCGCCGCTTCGAGCAGTTGGTCGTAGAGGGCCCGTCCCTTCGGCGTCAGGGCGATCCCGCGTTGCTCGATTTCCCCGAAGCGCGCCGTGTGGGAACCGCTGGTCCAGATGCCGTCGGCCCCGCAGAACAGGATGCTTTCCTCCAGTGCCTTGAACGAGGTCTGCCGCAACAGGATCGGGCATTTGCGCGTCGGCGGGCCTTCGACGACGGCTTTCGGCCGGATGCCGCGTTCCGGCATGCCGATCTGCACGGCGTCGATATCGAGCGTGCGCGGCGTAAGATGGTTGATGTGCGGCCCTCGGAAAGAAACCACGTCGGCAACGAGCCTGTGGGCGTCGTGCAGGCGGCGATAGAGATCGGCATCGACCCTGGCCTTCTCGTGCCAGCGGAAGGTTTCGAGCACCTCGCGCACGAAGCGCGCGGCATCGTTCTCGTCCAGCCCGCCCTGCAGCTCGGCGACCTCGACCAGGCGGCGCGCCTCGGGGGTGAAGATATCGCGCTCGGCCAGGGCGCTGCGGGCCTCCTCGCGCAATTGCTCGTCGGCGAGCAGGTCGAGCCTCAGCAGCGACGTGAAGACGCGGAACGGGTTGCGCCTGAGAGAGGCGTCCGCAACCGGGCGGAACGCCGTCGAATGCACCGGGACACCTGCAACGCTGAGGTCGTAATAGCCGACCGCATGCATGCCCATGACGGCAAAGATGCGCCGCATCATGACCAGTTCGTCCGCCGTTCCCAGGCGGATCGCTCCATGGCGTTCCTCTGAAATGCGGTCGAGCGAATCCGTCCGTTCCAGCCGGTCGCGCATCGACGGGTCGCGTTCGAGCGTGGCGTGGTTGACCTCGGCCACGAGCGACAGCAATTCGCCATAGGCGGGAACTTCCTCACGATACATCGCCGACATGGCCGCCGAGAAGGCGGCCCGGATATCGTCGGCCGGGATCAGTCTGTTGTCCTGCATGTTGGTTACCTTGAATGTCTTGCCGGCTCGGCTGCCGGCTCTTGCGCGGTCGGGATTGCGTTCGGGCAGGTCAAGGCTCAGATCGTGCCCAGCAGTTTTCCGGGGTTCATCCTGCCCTGCGGATCGAATGCGGCCTTGACCCGCTGCATCAGCTCGATTTCGAGCGGGTCCTTGTAACGGCGAAGCTCCGCCGCCTTCAGCAGCCCGACGCCGTGCTCGGCGGAGAACGAACCGTCGAGGCGGTGCGCGATGTCATGCACGATCACATTCAGTTCCTTGTAGCGCGCCATGAAGGCCGCATCGGAAGCGTCGGCCGGCGGCGACAGGTTGTAGTGGAGGTTGCCGTCGCCCAGATGGCCGAAGACGCAAATGCGCGTGCCGGGCAGCGCCTCGACCACCGCGGCACCGGCTTCCGAGACGAACTGCGGAATACGCGAGACAGGCACCGAGACATCGTGCTTGATGCTTGCACCGATCGATTTCTGGCCTTCCGGGATACGTTCGCGCAGGCGCCAGAAAGACGCCGCCTGATCGAGGCTTTCGGCGATCACGGCATCGCCGATGATCGACTGTTCGAGTGCCTCGCCGAGGCTTTCCTCCAGCGTGTCGCGCAGGGCGCTTCCGCCCTGCGAGCCGGAAAGCTCGAGCAGGACGAACCAGGGATGCGCCTCGGCGATCGGCCTGGCTGCGCCGCTGTGGCCGCATGCCAGATCGAGGGCAAATCCCGAAATCAGCTCGAAGGCCGTGACCGAGTCACCCGCCCGCGCCTTCAGGCGTGAAAGCAGGGTCAGTGCGTCGTCGATCGTGCCGAGGGCGCAAAGCGCGAGCTGCTGCTCCTGCGGCAGCGGAAACAGCTTCAGCACGGCCTTGGTGACGATGCCCAGCGTGCCTTCCGAACCGATGAAGAGGTGCTTCAACGCATATCCGGTATTGTCCTTGTGCAGGGCACGCAACCCGTTCCAGATCCGGCCGTCGGGAAGCACCGCCTCCAGGCCGAGGACGAGATCGCGCGTATTGCCGTAGCGCAGCACGTTGATGCCGCCGGCATTGGTGGCGATGTTGCCGCCGATCTGGCAGCTACCCTGCGCGCCCAGGCTCAGCGGAAACAGGCACCCGGCAGCTTCGGCCGCGTCCTGGATGGTTTCGAGGATCGCGCCGGCCTCGACGGTCATGGTGAAGTTGACCGGGTCGATGGACAGGATGCGGTTCATGCGGGCAAGCGAGATCAGCACCTCGCCCTCGCCGGCGACCGCGCCGCCGACCAGCCCGGAATTGCCGCCCTGCGGCACGATCGACACCCCGGCTTCCGCGCAGATCGACACCGCTGCGGCGACCTCTTCGGTGGAACGCGGCAGCACGACGATGCCGGAACGGCTGCGATAGAGGCCGCGCTCCTCATGCAGGAACGGTTCGAGGTCTGCCGGCGCCGTGACGACGCGGCCGGAGCCCAAGGCCTCGGACAAACGCGCTGCCAGCCACTCCTGCGAAGGCGTGGATATTTCGTCCATGTTCAAAGAAAATCCCCTGATGTCGCCGACCCGAAAACCGCCCTCACAGGCCCAGCGACTGCTCGATCCTGTCGCGTGTGCGGTAGTAATTTCCCACGATGGGGAGAAACCAGGGTTTGCCGCGGTAGAGCGGATTTGCGGGGAACGTCAATTCCCCGAAGACGGAAGGCTCGCCCTTGCGGTCCAGCAGCTTGCGCGCCGTCTGCTGCCCCAGATATGTGGCCATTGCCACGCCGGTGCCCTGGCACCCGCCGGCAAAATGAACGCCGTCGCGGCTGCCCATATGCGGCAGCATGTCGAAGGAGAAGGCGACGTTGCCTTTCCAGGCATGCGTTATCCGGGTGCCGCGCAATTGCGGCCACACATCGCACATGAAGCGGTAGAGGGTTTGGCCCGTCTCGGCCTCGGCCGAGTCGCGGAAACTGGCCCGCCCGCCGAAAATGATGCGCTTGCCGTCCGGCGACAGCCGGAAATAATAGAGAATGCGCTTGGTATCGACGAGCATGCGCGCCTTGGGGTTGAGTTCCCGCACGAGGTCGCCCGGCAATTCCTCCGTGGCGATGATGAAGCTCGCTATGGGGATCAGCCGCCGCTGGAGATAGGGCAGGACCCGGCCGCTATAGCCGTTGGTGGCGACGAAAACCTGTTCGGCCCGCAATTCGCCCGAAGCCGTGACCAGGCGGAAACCGCCGGCCTGCCGCTCGATCTTCCGCACCTCGGAAAAGCCGTGCAGGCTGCCGCCAGCCCTTTCGAAGGCCTGCCGCAGTGCCTGATGGAATTTTGCGGGGTTCAGGCCGCCGCTCTCCTCGACCACCATGCCGCCATGGTAGAAATCGCTGCCGATCTCCTCGCGCTGGCGCGCCTTCGGCACCATGGAAAAGGTGAACCCCGTTTCTTCGGTCAGCACCTCCGCACTGCGCGCCAGCCGCTTGTAGGCACCGCCGGAGTGGGCGCCGGTGAAGCGGCCGCAGCGCGCATAGTCGGCATCGAAATTTTCCTGCGCCAGAAAGTCTTCGAGATTGTGGAAGGAAGCGACCGCCTCCTTCATCACCCGCGCGAACCGCTCGGTGCCCAGCTTGGCGCGCATCGCCGCCGGCAGCTTCAGCCCGCCGCTGACCATGCCGCCATTGCGCGTGCTGGCGCCCTCGCCCGGGCGGCCCGCATCGAGGATCGCCACCGAGAGCCCGGATCGGGCCAGCTCGATCCCTGCGGAAAGCCCGCAATAGCCGCTGCCGACGATGGCCACGTCCACCTTGGCCGGCAAAGGATTGCGGCTTTCCGGCGGCGGCGCGATGTCCCACCAGTAGGGCCGCACGGCGAAATCGGGATGGAAGATGCCGCTGCCGCGCCGGGCGACGTCCGGCGCTTCCGGGCCGCGTCCGGCCAAAGTCTCCACGGTTGTCATCCCGGCACCTTTTCGGAAGCGATGGCGGGGTCGAAATTCTCGCGCACGAATTTCTCGTACTGCTCGACCTCGCGGTCGATGCGCGCCGCGTCCCAGCCGAGAATGTCGGCGACTTCCGAGGCAGCCCGACGTGCGGCGCCGAGCCCCATGGACGGGCTCCAGCCGAGGTCGGTGCGACGGAACAGCAAGTCGGAGAGAGTGCGGACATGTTCATTGCCGGCGGCATGGCGCAGGTCGGCCAGCGAGACGCCGGGATGGTCCGCGTCCACCGCAGGCGAACCATGGTTCTGCGGAAACAGCTTGGCCGCATGCGACAGGGCGCGCGCCGGCAGGGTCGGCTTCAGGGTGGCGCCGACCTGCTCGGTGATTTTGGAGCCCGCGTAGCGGTGGTTCATGATCGGCGTGCCGGTCAGCGCCAGCATGTTGGGCATGCCCTCTTCACCCATGTCGTGGATCGTCAGCGCCTTGATGCCTTCCTTCGCGGTGCTCGAGGTGCGCGGACGGATGCCGCACCACGAATAGACCACGTCGCTGCGCTTGAGCTTCAGCGTCGGGAAAAGCCGGTTGGCCTGATCGAGGATGAAGTCGATCTCCTCGGGCAGCACGCGCGCATCGTCCGGATCGCCTTCGAAGATCGTCTCGGTCGGTCCGAAGAAGTGATACTTCCCCCAGGGCATGCAGTAGAAGGGCTGGTCGATGCTGCTGATCGTTTCCAGTCCCTGCCCCTCGCATTGCGGAGGCAGCTTCACCACCACGTTGACGCCCTTGATGCCGACCAGATGCTTGCGCGAGGGCTTGCCGGAAGCGGCGTTGACGCGGTCGACCCACGGGCCTGCCGTGTTGACGATCATCTTGCCGGTCACCGTCGCCGTCTCGCCGGACGAAAGCGCGTCTTCGACGGTTACGACCCAGCCGTCGCTTCCGCGCGATTCCAGCTTCGTCACGCGGGCATAATTGCGGATGTCGGCGCCCAGCCGCTCGGCGTCCAGGACCGTATCGACGCAGATCCGCTCGGCCCAGTTGTACTGGTATTCCGTATAGACGGCGATGCTCGACAGGTCCTTGTGCTCGGCCATGAGCCCGACCATGCCGTATTTGCGGGCGGCCTTCCGGATCGACAGGCGGCGGTAGTTGAGGCTGACCCGGCGCAGGCCGAGCAGTTCGAGCATGCGGAAGCCCAGATCCACCTTCCAGCCCGGATACTGGCCGCCCCGATAGACCGGGAAGAAGAAGGTCAGCGGCTTGAGCCGCTCGGGCATCGTCCTGACGAGCTGTGCCCGGCATTTCATGGCGAGGCTCGCCATCCACAGACGCCGCAGCAGGTCGCGCGGATGGATGATGAATTTCCAGATCGGATAGTCCGGCGACAGATGCGCCAACCCGCAGTAAAGCAGGCGGCTGGAGCGGCTGCTGGTGCCGCTGCCGAAATCGCCCTTGTCGACCAGAAGCGTCTTGTAGCCGGCAGCCGCAAGGTTCTGGGCGGTGCTGGCGCCCGCCGCGCCGCCGCCGATCACGACGACGTCATAGGCCCGGTTGTCGATCCCCGATAAATGCGTGCTCACTACGTTGCTCCAGGCTCACGAATTCTGATTTCGGCTCAAGCCGAATGCGTGCGCGGCAGGCCGGCGGCGATCGGATCGCCACCGCCTTTTTCCATCTCGGACTGCTCGCCACACCGACGGTCGCCGGCGCCCGGCGCGGCATCTTCGAGCCAGCCGATGCGCAGTTCCGGCACGGAATGCAGCAACAGCCGGGTGTAGGCCGAGGACGGCGTCGACAGCACCTCGAAGGTGTCGCCGGTTTCCACGACGGTGCCCTGCTTCAGCACGACGACCTGGTCGGCAAGCGAAGCGACGGTCGCCATGTCGTGGCTGATGAAGACGATGGCCAGGTTGAGCCGGTCGCGCAGGTCCTCGATCAGCGCCACGATCGAGGCCGCGACCACGGTGTCGAGCGCCGAGGTGATCTCGTCGCACAGCAGGACTTCAGGTCCGGCCGCCAGGGCGCGGGCCAGGTTGACGCGCTGCTTCTCGCCTCCCGAAAGCTGGCTCGGGCGGCGGCGCGCATATTCGGCCGGCAACCGTACCATCTCCAGCAGTTCGGCGACGCGAGCCTGACGCCGGGAAGGCGCGACATCGCCAAAGAAGCGCAGCACGCGATCGAGGATATGACCGACCGTGTGCTTGGCGTTCAGGGCCGTATCGGCCGACTGGAACACCATCTGAACACGCCGCAACTGGTCGCGCGAGCGCCTGGATACGCCCCGCGGCAGATCGGCCCCTGCAAGGCGGACCGTGCCGGCCGATTGGGGAAGCAGGCCGGCGATCACCCTGGCCAGCGTGCTCTTGCCGGAACCGGATTCGCCGATCACCGCCACCACCTGGCCCCGTTTCACCTTGAGTGAAACCTCGTCGAGGATGCGGATCGCGGGCTGGCCCGCGCTGCCCGCCCCATAGCCCGCGACGATACCGGATGCCTCGAGATGCAGGTCGCCGTCGCAAGCCTGCACGCGCGCCGGCTTATCGGCCGCCGGCCAGCGCCGGCAGGCGGCGATCAGCTCACGCGTATAGTCGGCCTTGGGATCGTGGAGGATTTCGGCGGTGGTTCCGCATTCGACCAGTTCGCCCTTCTTCAGCACCGCAATGCGGTCGGCGACCTGCGCCACCACGGCAAGGTCGTGACTGACGAAGAGCGCGGCGGTGTCGTTTTCCCTGATGCCGGCCTTGAGCGCGCGCAGCACGTCCACCTGGGTGGTGACGTCCAACGCGCTGGTGGGCTCGTCGCAGACGACCAGATTGGGATTCAGCAGCAGGCCCATGGCGATCATGAAACGCTGCAACTGTCCTCCCGAGACCTGGTGCGGATAGCGGGAGCCGATGATCTCCGGCGACGGCAGGCCGAGCTTGCGGTAAAGCTCATGGGCCTGGCGCAACGCCTGCACGGAGGGCATGGCGTCATGCATCCGCGCGGGCTCGGTCACCTGACGGTCGAGCCGCATGCGCTGGTTGAACGACATGGCCGCGCTCTGGGCAATGTAGGCCACCTTGCTGCCCCGCAGCCGGCGCAACTCGCGCGACGACGCCGTCAGCATGTCGCGGTCGTCGAGCCTCACGGCGCCGTGGCGTATGGCGAGACCGGGGCGAACGCGCCCGAGCGCGGTGAGCGCCAAGGTGGTCTTGCCCGAGCCGGATTCGCCGATCAGGGCCAGCACTTCGCCCCTGGCCACCTGCAGCGAGATGCCGTTGACGACCGGCCGCCCGCCGAAAGCCGGCGTGACCACAAGGCCGTTGATGTCGAGCAATGGAGGAGAAGAGACGTTCATTGTTGTGCCACGGCTGCGTCGCTGCGCTCGCCCAGCGCATCGACGAGGAGATTGAGGGCTATGGAGACCATGGCAATGGCGGCGGCCGGATAGAGGGGGGCCCACGAGCCGCCTGCCAGTCCCTGGAGGTTTTCGCGCACCAGGCCGCCCCAATCGGCGAGCGGCGGCTGCACGCCGAGCCCGAGAAAGCTCAGGCCGCTCATGAACAGGATTGCGAAGCTCATGCGGATGGCGAAGTCGGCGGCCAGCGGCCGCACGACATGCGGCAACATCTCGCCGAACAGGATCCAGCCGAGCCCTTCGCCGCGCGCCCGCGCCACCTGGACGAAGTCCTGGGCGACGAGATCGCGCCCCAGCGCCCGGGCGATGCGGAAGACGCTCGCCGCATAGACCAGCCCCGCGACCACGACGATGACGGTGATTGACGAGCCGAGCGCGGCCACCACGACGAGGCCGACGATGATCTTGGGCATGGACAGCGAAACATCGACGATGCGGCACAGGACGATGTCGACGATGCCGCCCCGCGCGGCGGCGAAGAGGCCGAGCACATCGCCCACGACATGTGCCAGAACGGTGGCCGCCAATCCCATGAGCAGGGTGAGCCTGGTGCCGTCTATCAGACGGGACAGAAGATCGCGCCCGAGATAGTCGGTGCCCAGCCAGGCGACCTGATCGCTGCCCTGGAAGGCGACGTCGGAGACGAACTCGGTGGGGTCGTGCGGCGTCAGATACGGCGCAAAGATGCCGACCAGAACGCAGGCGACGATGACCCCGCAGCTTCCCCACAGGGTCAGCGGAAGCTTGCGCCGCGGCAGGGGGGCAAGCATATCGGGTGCGATCTTCGGAGCGGCAGTCATGCGGCAACCTTTCCGGCTCGCGTGGCGGACAGGCGTGGGTCGAAAATGTTGGCCAGCGTGTCGGCCAGCAGGATGAGGACGACATAGACCGAGCTGAACAGCATCGCGCAGGCCTGGACGACGGGCATGTCGCGCGCCTGGACGGCGTCCGTCATCAGACGGGCAAGCCCCGGATAGGCAAAGATCGTTTCCACGATCACCACGCCGCTGACCAGATAGGCGACATTGAGCGCCACCACGTTGGCAAGCGGCCCCACGGCCATGATCAGCGCGTGCTGCCCGACGATCCTGTGGCGCGGCACCCCCTTCAGCATGGCCATCTCTGCGAAGGGCAGGCCGAGAAGGTTGCCGATGATGGCGCGGGTCATGCGCGCGATCTGGGCGGTGACGACGACGACCAGCGTCGCGACGGGCAGGAACAATGCCTGTACGGTCTGCCAGAAGCCTGCGCCGGGGGTCAGATAGGCAACCGCCGGGAACCAGTGCAGCTTGACCGCGAACATCAACACCGCCAGCGTGGCGATCAGGAACTCCGGCGTCGCCGACAGGGCAAGCACGACCACCGAGCCAAGCCTGTCCAGCCGGCCGCCATTGCCAAGGCTCAGAACCAGCCCGAGACCGATGGAAAGGGGCACGGCGATGACGGTCGTGGCTCCCGCCAGCAGCGCAGTGTTGGACATGCGCTCGGCAAGCATGGCGGCAACGGGCGTGCGCGTCATGATGGATTGGCCCCAGTCGCCCTGAACCATGCCGAAGAGCCAGTTCAGGTAGCGCTGGAGGGCGGGTTTATCGAGCCCCAGTTCCAGCCGCAGCGCTGCCACGTTCTCCGGTGTGGCGAACTGCCCGAGCGCGATCTGCGCCACGTCGCCGGGAAGAAGCTCGCAGCCGGCGAAGACCAGCAGCGAGACCAGCCAGAGCACCAGGCAGGCGAGCAGCACACGTTGCAGCAGGAAGCGGGTCATCGGGCCTACCATCAGTTTGCCGGCAGCGGGGCAGCCAGGAACGCCGGCATTTCCTCGCAACGGTCCGTCAGGCCAGACAGGCGCGGGAAGCGGCCGGCCGTCGCGGCGCCGATGTCAGCGTCGATCCTGTGCAGGGTCGACAAGGTCACGGCGGCGGCGATGTCTGCGTGCGAGAAGGCCCCGCCCGCGATCCACGGACCGGTCAGCCGCGCCTCCAGATGCGCCAGGCCGTCGTTCATCTGGTCCAGGCAGGCATCCACCCAGGGCCGATAGACGAATTCCGCCGGGCGCCGATGCTGCTCGTAAAACCGCAATATCATCTTTTCCGCCGCGCCCAGCGCGATGGCGGTGAGGGAAAGGATCTCGGTGCGCCTGTGTCCGGATGCGGGAACGAGGCGCCGATCCGGCTCCACCTGCCGGTCGAAATGATCGATGATGACGCTGGAATCGACGATCACGGTGCCGTCCGGAAGTTCGAGAGCCGGAACCCGCGTCACCGGATTGACCGTCCGGATGCCGTCGCGGTCATCGATCGTGGACAGTGCGACATTCTCATAGGCAAGGCCGTAGTGCCGGGCGGTCACCGCAGCACGCCTTACGAAGGGAGACATATAACGTCCGAAAAGCTTCATCATCCGCGCATTCCGAAAATTCGGCGTGAAGCCCTGCCGGCCACATGTCGGCGGCAGGGCGACGCCAGGTCCGGCCGACCGACCGGGCTCGCTCAGTCTGTCAGCCAGACGCGGTCGGTGAAATTGAAACCGCCGAGCGCGCCGACCGGAATGGGAGTCAGGCCCTTCACCTTGTTCGATACGCCGTCCACGAAGCTGATGAAGTTCGGCAGGATCAACGCACCGGAGTTGTGGATCTTGGCCTGGATGTCGCCATAAATCTGCTTGCGCTTTGCCTCGTCAAGCTCCGACCGCGCATTGTCGATCAAGCCGTCGAGCTGCGGGTCGCTGTAATGCGAGAAGTTCCACGCCGCGCCGGACTTCCAGGCAAGGTTGAGCAGCATGTTTTCGGTCGGGCGCGGATTGAAGGTGGCCGCAAACAAAGCCCGCTTGCCCGCGATATTGCTCCAGTAGCTGTCGGCCGGCTCGCGGCGCAGGTCGAGGTTCAGCCCGATGCCGGCTGCCTCCCGCTGAAGCAACTGGCCGATTTCGACGCTGAAGGCCGACGCATCGCTGACATGCAGTTCGATGCGGCTGTTGCCGATGCCGGCCTTCGCCAGATGGAACTTGGCCTTGTCGCGATCGAGGGCTCGCTGCGGCAGCCCCTCGTCATAGTAGGGGGAGCCGCGCATGATGGGATGATCGTTGGCGATCACGCCGTTGCCCCGCAGCACGGTCTTCAGCATGCGCTCGCGGTCGATGAGGTAAGACAGGGCCAGGCCGAGATCCTTGCGGTCGCCGGGCGGAATGTCGACCGCCGCCTGGATGGACGTGTAGCGCGGGGCATTGGTGATGAACGGGCTCGCCACCCCCGACTTGGCCACCTCGTCGATGCCGGGGCCGCGCAGGTCGGCGATCATGTGCACATCGCCCGACAGAAGGGCACTGGCGCGCGCCACATGATCGACGATGGAAAACATCTCGAAGCCGTCGATATAGGGCTGCCCCGGCTTCCAGTAGTCGTCATTGCGCTCGCAAATCGTGCGCACCCCGGGGCTGAATTCCTTGACCTTGAAGGGACCCGTGCCGACCGGCGAGGAAAAGTCGTAGGTGCCGTTCTTGATGATCGCGAACTGGAGGGTGCCGATCAGTTCCGGCAGATCCGCATCCGGCTCGACGAGCTTGACGACGATCGTCTCCGGGCCGTCGGCGACGACTTCCTTTATGTTCTGCACAAGCGGCTTGGCGCTCGATGCGACACGCTCCTCCCTGTGGCGCAGGACGGAGAAGATGATGTCGTCCATGGTCAGCGCCGAACCGTCATGGAAGACAATGCCCTTGCGGATGTTGAACCGCCACTCCGTGGCATCGGAATTGGGCTCGAAGGATTCCGCCACCTCCGGCTGCGCCCGGCCGCGCTCGTCCAGCCGCGTCAGATAGCTGTAGAGGCTGGTGCAGCGGATGAAGTCGCCGGGATAGAGGGCCTTTGCCGAATCGAAATTGTCGTTCGTGCTCTGCGAGAACAGAGCGATCCTAAGCTGCCCCCCGCGAACCGGCGCGCTTTCGGCCGGGCGGACGCCGGCCAGAAGACTGCCCGCCCCGAGCGCGGCCGCAGCGCTGCCGAGCAGCAACCCGCCGAATTGGCGGCGCGTGAAATCGCTGCGGCCGGCGGCCATGCGCGCAGCATGGAAATCTCGTTCATGATCGGTCATTCGTAATCCTCCCTGAAGGTGCATATGCGCACCACCATCACCATTCGGTATACCTAATCAAAGAATCGAAGGGCGATCAATGGATATTTTTCCGGCATACCTGAATTTAGGTATACCGACGAGGGCAAGCATGGCGGAAACGCCAGATGGAGCCGGGTCCGGACAAGCCGCCTGCAGACGATGCGTCAGTTGCGCATGGCCTTCTTCATGCGTGCGACGTTGTAGCTGACCGCCAGGCTGCGCAGCGGTTCTGGCGGTATCCACTGAGGCGTGGCAAAACGTCGGGTATCGCTCAGCAAAGGGCTGTCAGCATCCGCTATCTCTTCGGCCAGAAGCTTGCCCAGCGCGGTCATTTTCAGGATACCGGACGCATTGCAGCCGGACAGCGCATAAATGTTCCGGGCCATCCTGCCGAAGATCGGAGCACCGTTCCTGGTCATGCTCAGCGCGCCGCCCCAGACATATTCGAAGGCGTGGGATTTCAGTTGGGGATACCTTTGAGAATACATATGGCGAAGATAGGGCTCCATATGCGCGAAAGGCAGTTCCTTCTTGTACGAGAACCCGGCCCTGAACAGAAACCGCCGCGAAACCAGCTTGCGGGTGGTGGGGCCGAGTCTCTCCACCGGGGTCACGCCCCAGGCGGCCGCCGTTCCGAATTTTGCCAGTTCCTGGTCGTCAAGCTCCGGCGTCATGCCGGCATAGGTGTATACCGTAAGCTGCCGCTGGCCACCGTAGCCGAAAAACGGCAGGGTGACGTTGTTGCAGAAGACGACGACATCCGCCTTGATTTCGTGAGGCCCGACACCGAGCGCGTGAGGGTTCCCGATGTCGAAGCGGTCGACCGCGGAATTGGTGTAGACCTTGACCTGCTCCGGCAACGTGGCCAGCAGGCCCTGTATGAGCCGGGCCGGCTGAACGAGCACGCAGTTGGGGAGCCATACGGCATTCGTGCACTGCGCGGCGCCGATCTCGGCGGAGATGTCGAGGCGGGAAAGGCGGCGGTAGGAGATCCCCTTCCCGTCCAGCCTTGCCAGCAAATGGTCAAGCTCGCGCGCGCCCTGCAGCGTCGTGGATGTCTTGTAGTGCCCGATGTCCTGCCAGTCGCAATCGATGCCGCGGGCCGAAATCGTATCGTGCAGCCATGCCAGCCCGGATTGAAGGATGGCAGTTTGCCAATCGGCTTGCGGTCCGGTGTTGCGGGCGTCGATCTTGGTCTCGACCCGATCCAGCATGAAACCGGAGCTTCTCCCTGCCGCGCCCTCGCCGGCCGGAAGGGCGTCCAGGAGGACGATCTCCTGCCCGGGATAGAATTCGGCCAATCGCCGCGCCGCCGCGACGCCGGCGAAACCGGCGCCGACCACGGCGAATTTCGCGCGCCGGCCCCCTCTCAGTTGCTCGTCATGGCAACGCGGGCCTTCCTTTTGGATCTGGTTCCATCCGCTTACGCTGTCATAGGCCGTGTAAGGTCGCACGGAATCCCTCCCCTTCGGTTTTCGTCGCCGATGTCCGCGGCAAACCACGGAAAGCGCAGAATGCAGGTCAAGCCGCGATGGCGAGCCTCGAAGGCAGCGCGCTGGCTCGAATTTCGGTATACATAAATGAAGAATATCGGCTACGCAAATGCTGCCATCTTGAATTTTCAGGCAAACAGAGGCATTTGCGTATACTGACACGGGAGAGGCAGAGCGATGCTGGATATTGAGGCGGTGGCGAACGATGGATTTGGTCCAGGGCTGGCGCTCGGCAGCACCGTATATGAACGCCTCAAGGCCGATATCCTTTCGCTCAGTTTCAAGCCGAAGGCGGCGCTGCAGGAGATCGAGCTAGGCGAGCGCTACGGCGTCAGCCGGACGCCCGTGCGTGAGGCATTGAGGCATCTTCTGGACGAAGGCCTCGTGCAGCGCGACGGCCGTTTCTACCGGGTGACGGAACTCACCCCCACCGACATACGCGACATCTACGAAGTGCGCGAAGCGCTCGAGACGACGGCTGTCCGGTTCTGCATCGAGCGCGCCGACGACGAGGCGATGGCAAAACTATCGGCCATCGTGGACAAACAGGCCGACGCGCTGGCGCGCGACGACACCCCTGCCTTTGCGGCTCTTGACGGGATGTTCCACCTGACCATCGCCGCGGCTGCGCAAAACGCCTTCCTGCTGCGCCAGCTGGTTTCCACGCATGACAAGGTTCGGCTGGTGCGGGGCCGCGAAGCGGTGAAGCCCGGCTGGGTGGAGCGTGCCATCGTCGAGCACAGGCGGATCCTGAGCGCCCTGCATCGCCGCGACGTGGCGGTCGCCGACGCCGAGATGCGCTACCACATAAACAGTTTCGCCCGGCTTCATCTCGGCCTGCCCCAGCAGCCGATCGAGATGCTGGGCTGAGCGGTCTTCCCCCTCGAAATTCGGTATCAAACAATGAAATGCGCCTACATCGACTGCACCGAGTTCGGTCATTCCGTTCTGACGCCTGAAATTCTCTCAAGAGTCCCCGACCTCGAAATCTTTGTCGGCGATCCCGACGCCGAGACCCTTGCAAGGCTGATGGCCGGGGCGGCGGGCGTGATCAACGGCCACACCATTATGGACGAGGCGCTGCTGCGCAAATTCCCCGACCTGCGCACCATCGTGTTCCTCGGCACAGGCGCCTCCACCTATATCGATGTCGCCGCGGCCGAGCGGCTCGGCATCAAGGTGCGCACGGTACGCGGCTATGGAGACCGCACCATCGCCGAACATGCCTTCGCCCTGATGACGGCGGCCGCGCGCAACATCGCCATGATGGATCGGGCGATACGGCGCGACGAGTGGACCCTTCCCGTGGCCGTCGATCTGGGCGGCAAGCGCCTGGGCGTGATCGGCACCGGCGGCATCGGAAGCGAACTTATCCGGCTGGCCTCCGGCTTCGGCATGGAGGTCGTGGCGTGGAACCGCAGCGGCGTGCCCCACGACCTGCCCTGCAAGGCGGTGCCGCTCGACGAGCTTGTCGAAACGTCGCACGTCGTGTCGCTGCACCTGGCCCTCAACGAGGCGACGCGCCACATCCTCGACCGCACGCGCCTCGAAAAATTGCGTCCGGACGCGATCCTGGTGAACGTGGCCCGAGGAGCCCTGGTCGACGAAACCGCGCTGGTCGACCTGCTGCGGCAGGGCCGCATTGCGCATGCCGCGCTCGACGTGTTCGAGCAGGAACCGCTGCCGGCGGGACATGCCTTGAAGGCGCTCGACAACGTGACCCTGACGTCCCACGCCGCCTTCAAATCGCGCGAGGCGATGCTTCGCCTGCTGTCGGGCGGCTTCGACCTGCTGCGGGCGGACCTGGAGCAGATGAAGACCGCAAGGGCATAACCAATGCGCAACGCGGCATCATTGGCCTTCCCCGGCTCAGTGATTTTGCATGGCGCCTTTCGGACGACCTCGATCGGGATGGCCTTTTTCCGGCAGCTTCACTTGGCAAGAAGTGCCGATTCGACGTTCGCAAGCGCGCCTTCGAGTCGATCAAAAAGCAGGTCGATCTGCTCCTCGGTGATTATCAGAGGGGGGCAGATGGCAACGACATCGTTCGGCAGCTCCCGCAGAATAAGCCCCTTGTCGAGCGCGGCCTTGACCACCGAACCGGCGATTTTTCGCGCGGGATCGAACTTTTGCAGCGGGTGACGCCGTTCCACCAGTTCGATTCCGCCTATCAACCCTACGCCACGGGCATCGCCGACAATTTCGAATGCATCCTTCAGGCGCTCCAGGCGGCCGCGGAAACGGCGGCTCGCCTTGCGGACCTGGCCGATGACATCGCGTTCCTCGTAAAGCCGGATTGTCTCGAGGGCAACGGCGCACGCGACCGGGTGGCCGCCATTGGTGAAGCCGGTGGCGAAGTAGCCGGTCTCCCTGCTGCCGTCGGCAAGGACCTGATGGATCGAATCGCTCAGCAACACGGCACCGATGGGCTGATATGCGGATGACAGACCCTTTGCGATGCTCATGAGGTCCGGCTTCAGCTTGTAGAGATCCGAACCGAACCACTCACCGGTGCGGCCGAAACCGGTGATCACCTCATCCGCGACAAACAGTATGTCATGCTTGCGCAGGACTGCCTGCACCTTCTCGAAATAGGTTTCCGGCGGCAAGATGACGCCGCCGGCACCCATGATGGGTTCGGCGAAGAAGGCGGCGATGGTGTCCGGCCCTTCGGCGCGGATGAGGTCCTCCAGTTCGCCCGCCAGCCGGCTTGCATATTCTTCTTCCGTCTCGTTCTCGCCGCCATTCCTGTAGAAATGGGGAGCCTCGGCATGCAGGATCCTGTCTACCGGAAGATCGTACAGCTTGTGCATGCTCGGAATGCCGGAAAGGCTTGCGGCAACTATTGTCGAGCCGTGATATGCCCAGTGCCGGGAAATAATCTTCTTCTTGCCGGGCCTGCCCAGGACGTTGTTGTAGTGCCAAACGATCTTGACTACCGTCTCGTTTGCCTCCGAACCCGAACCGACGAAGAAGGCTTTGTTCAGCCCCGACGGGGAGAGGGCAACCAGCTTTTCGGCAAGATCTGCCGAGGCCTGTGATGATCGATGCGCGAAATTGTGGGTATAGGGCAGCGCAGCCAACTGTCGGCTGGCTGCTTCGATCAGTCGGCTTTCGCTGAAACCGAGAGAAGTACACCACAGACCGGACATGCCTTCGAGAAATGTTCGTCCGTCGAGATCGTGTACAAATATTCCCTCGCCACCTGCGATGACGTGCGGCCCGACCGAGGCATGCATCGACAGATCGGTATTTGGGTGCATGTGGAACTCAATGTCCCGCTGGGCAACCGAGCCGTTCCTACCCATCATATTTCCTTCTCCGGAAAGCCCGACAGCTCGTTCGGATTACAGACAGGGGGGCATGGCGGCCTAGGGCCGCCACGCACAGGGAATTACCGCCGTGCGACGCGCTCTGCGAGCAGGCACAGGATCTCGAAGCTGAGATTGGCCGCAACGAGGGCGGTGTTGCCGGTCGGGTCGATCGGCGGGGAAACCTCGACCATGTCGGCCCCGGCCAGATCGAGCCCGCGCAGGCCGCGCAACATGCGCTGGGCTTCGTAGGTGGTGACGCCGGCGATTTCCGGCACGCCGGTGCCGGGCGCATAGGAGGGATCGATGCAGTCGATATCGAAGGTGAGATAGGTCGGCGCGTCGCCCACGATGCGCCGGGCCTCGGCAACCACCGCATCGACGCCACGCTCGCGGATGAAGTCCATGCCGATATGGGTGATGCCTTGTTCCATGCACCATTCATATTCGTCTTCGGCGAACATGGTGCCGCGGATGCCGATCTGAACGACGCGCTTCGGATCGAGCAGCCCCTCCTCGATGGCGCGACGGAACGGCGTCCCATGCGTGAAGCGGGAATTCTCGTAGTAGAAGTCGTACATGTCGGTGTGGGCATCGAAATGGATCATGCCGAGCGGCTGTTGCTTGCCGACGACGCGCAGCACCGGCAACGAGACCAGATGGTCGCCGCCGAAGACCAGCGGTCGCGCGCCCTTGTCGAAGGCCTGCTGCACGAAATCCTGCAGCATCTCCAGCGAGCGCATGGGGTCCACCGGATTGGTCGGCGCATCGCCGATATCCGCGCAGCGAACGAGCTTGTAGGGGTCGATGCCGGTTGCGGGGTGCACGCTGCGCAACAGCGTCGACATTTCGCGGATCTGGCGCGGGCCATAGCGCGAGCCGTTGCGCGTGGTCGTTCCGCCGTCCCAGGACAGTCCCATCAGCGCAATGTCTATGTCCTGCATTTCGCTGGCCGGGATATAGGGCAGGCGCATGAAGGTCGACAGCCCGGAATAGCGCGGCAAGACCATGCCGGAGACCGGATACGGATTGGTCATGATAGAAACTCCCGATATGAAGATGTAAGGTTCAGACCCCGAATTCAGAGCGGACAAAGCGCCTGCAGGCTTCCGTCTGGGGGGCGTCGAAAATCTGATCCGGCGGCCCCATCTCGCCCACGACCCCGCGATGCAGAAACACGACCGAGGAGGAGACCTCTCGCGCAAAGCGCATCTCGTGGGTGACGAGGATCATCGTCGTGCCCGCGATCGCCAGATCCTTGATGACCTGAAGCACTTCGGCGACAAGTTCGGGATCGAGGGCCGAGGTTGGCTCGTCCAGGAGCAGGGCCTTCGGATCGATCGCCAGCGCCCTTGCGATCGCCGCCCGCTGCTGCTGCCCACCCGACAACTGCGCCGGGAAGAAGTTGTGCTTGTCGGCGATGCCCACGCGCTTAAGCAATTCGTGCGCACGTTCGGCGGCCTGCGCGCGGGGAACGCCCAGCACATGCACGGGCGCCGCGATGACGTTCTCCAGAATTGTCATGTGGCCCCAAAGATTGAAGCTTTGGAACACCATGCCGAGCGAGGAGCGGATGCGGCGGATCTGGCGGGGTTGAACGCCGCCGGACGGCTTCGCCGGATCGAAATGGAGCGTCTCGCCGTCGATCTGGATGTCGCCGCTGTCGGGTATCTCAAGCAGATTGAGGCATCGCAGCAGCGTGCTCTTGCCCGAGCCTGAAGAGCCGACCAGGGAGATGACGCTGCCCTGCGGCGCGGTCAGGGAGACACCGTGGAGAACCTGGAGCTTGCCGAACGACTTCTTCAGGTCGCGGACCGCGATGCGCGGCGTGTCGAAGGATGCCGCGCCGGAAACGGGATTGACGATGTTCATTGCCGCTGCTCCGTGAACCTGCCCAGCCAGCCACGCCGCGCGCGGCGTTCCACGGTCCAATCGAACCGGCGTTCGACCCTGCTTTGAAGAAGCGTGAGCAGACCGACAATAAGCAGGTAGTACAGGGCTGCGACGGCGTAATACTCCTGGAACTGGAACGACGTCGCAACGGCCTGGTTGGTCACTGTCATCAGTTCCTGCAGCGAGATGACCGAGGCGAGAGACGTCGCCTTGAGCAGCGTGATGAACTCGTTGACCGAGGGAGGCAGCGCCACGCGCGCTGCCTGCGGCAGGGTCACCAGTCGGAAAACCTGCCAAGGCGTGAAGCCGAAGGCCGTGGCCGCGGATGTCTGCCCCTTGTCGACCGAACTCAGGGCCGCCCGGTTGATCTCGACCTGGTAGGCCGCCTCATTGACGGTGAGCGCAACCCATGCCGCAATGAACGGCGTGTACCAGGCTTCGCGGAACACCGGGCTGAACTGCGGCAGCGCATTCCAGAAGAACAGCAACCACAGCAGCGTCGGGATCGCCCGGAACACTCCCACATAGAGGCGGATAGCGATGCGGACGACCTTGCTGCGCGAATCCAGTCCGAGCGCGAGGGGCATGGAGATCGCGATCGCGGATGCGTGCGACAACACCGCCAGCGCCACGGAGATCAATGCGGCTTCAAAAAAGACCCAGGACGTCAATGCCGCCCAGAACACATCGAGATTGAAGGACATCTGCGCGTTCCGACCGGACGGCTATTGCCTGATCGCCAGCTTCTTCGGATCGAGCCGCCAGCGCTCGGCGATCTTGGCAAGCGCGCCGTTGTCCTTGAGGCCGATGATGGTCGCCATGACCGCCGAGGCGTTGTCGTCTTCCCTGCGAACGAAGACGCCGAACGCCTGCGGATCTTCAAATTCGTAGATCGAGGCCAGCGAGCCGGGAACCTGCAGATCGCGGTAGGCAAGTTCGGTGTCCTGCGTCGTGGCGGCGTAGGCGCGGCCTATGAGAACCTGCTGGATCGCGTCGGAAGCTTTTGGATAGAGCTGGACCTTGATCGGCTCGAGCCCCTTGGCCGCGAACTCCTCGTTGACCTTCTCGAGCTGCTTCACGAAGGTCGTGCCGGTCTGCACGGCTATGGTCTTGCCTGCCAGTTCCTCCAGCGAACCGACATGCCCAGTGCCGGCCTTGGCGGCGAGAACGGAAACGGTGTCGAGATAGGTTACCGCATCGAATTTCTGCTTGCGCTCGTCGGTGACGAACATGCCGCTGATCACGGCGTCACAGCGTTTTGCCTCGAGCGAGGGCAGTAAGCCGGAAAAGTCCATCGGCAGGATTTCGAGCGAAACACCCCAACCCGCCGCTATCTCGTTCATGAAATCGACATCGAAGCCGACCGGCGATTTGTCGCCGCTCTTCTCGAAATACTCCATCGGCGGAAATGACGCGTCCGTGCATACCACGAACTTGCCGCCCGAAACGAAGGCCGGCTTGTCGGCAGCACTTGCCGTGCCGTCGGCAGCGGCAATGCTCCCGGCCAGGGCGATGACGAGCGATACCTGTCTTGATCCAAACATATTCCCCTCCCGTTAGGAGCTTCCCGGCTCCGGTTTCCAACCTCAGCGCTGCGCAGAGCGAGCGCCCTCCTTCCCGCGCCTTCAGGCGCAGGCCCAGCCATTCAGCCTTCAACGACTCAGCAAAAAATTTACCGGCCTCGGGCCGACCTGGGGCATCCGCCTCTTTTTGCTTTGTGCCGCATGCGCGATGTGATCCAACATGCCGGCATAGAAAGATTGTTATCATCAATTCCGTTATTGGCAACATTTTTCTGTCCATGGCGTACAACTTTTTATAAGTTCGAGCTATATGGAGACGGGCGACATACAGGAGGCGGATCTGGGAATGGACATTTCACGCGAGCGCAAAAATGAGACGATACCGCCCGAGGCGGCATTCGGGCGCAAGGTTCGCGCTCGGCGCCAGGAACTCCGGATGACCCTCGCCGAGGTGGCGGAAAAGAGCGGTCTCGGCCGCAGTTTCGTCAGCGAGATCGAGCGGGACATGGTGTCGCCCTCGATCGCCTCATTGCTCAAATTGTGCCGCGCATTGGGGCTTGGGCTTCGCGACCTGTTCGATGAGAAGCCGACAGCGCTGATCCGCAAGGCCGAACGCCGCCAGGTCGATCTCGGCGGGCACGGCTTCGTCGACTATGCCCTGACGCCGCGCAATTCGAAGCACATGCTGGTCACCTGGACCGAGTTTGCGCCGGGGGCCACCGCCGGCGACGACTTCTACTCGCTCGACGCGGACGAGGAACTTATCCTGGTGCTCAAGGGTGCCATCACTGTCCGCTTCGAGGACGAGGACATCGAGATGGCCGAAGGCGATGCCCTGACCTTCGATCCGCGCCGGAAGCGCCTGCTGACAAACCCGTTGAAGAACCAGCCGGCAGTCGCGTTGATGGTGTATGTGCCGCCGCCCCTTTGATGGCCGCGGTCGTCGGCGAAGCAGGCAGGTGCCTCCGGCTCGGTTCGGCGAAGGCGCAGGAGGCCTGAACCGCCATGAATACGGCACCTTCGATGCAGGCGGGCTATGCGGGGTTCTGCACTGCCTGGCGCAGGACGAACTTCTGGATCTTGCCCGTCGCCGTCTTGGGCAACTCCCGGAATTCGAAGCGCCGGGGCACCTTGAAGCCGGCCAGATGCTGGCGGCTGAATGACAGGAGTTCCTCCGCAGTCGCCGATGCACCCGGCTTGAACTCGATGAAGGCGCAGGGAATCTCGCCCCATTTGTCATCGGGAGCGGCAACCACGGCCGCCAGAAGCACCGCCGGATGCTGGTGCAACACGCTCTCGATCTCGAGGCTGGAGATGTTTTCTCCACCCGAAATGATCACGTCCTTGGACCGGTCCTTGATCTCCACATAGCCGTCGGCATGCATGACGGCGATGTCGCCGGTGTGGAACACGCCGCCGGCAAACGCCGCTTCGGTAGCCTCTTCGTCTCGATAGTAGCCTGCCATCAGCGTATTTCCCCGCAGCACGATTTCCCCCAGCGCGGTTCCGTCGCGGGCTACGTCGGCGCCCTGTTCATCGACCACCCGGAGATTGCTTGCGGTGACATGGCGAATGCCCTGGCGGGCGAGAAGCCGCGCCTTGTCCTGTGCGGCCTTGCCCGCATCTTTCTCGTCGAGGATGCAAAGCGTTGCCGGCCCATAGGATTCGGTCAGGCCATAAAGATGAATGAGATCGAACCCCAGCGAATCCAGTTGGGCGATCAGCGCACTGGTCGGCGACGCCCCCCCCGTCACCACTGTCAGTCTGCGCGAGGCGTCCTTGGTCGCAGCCGCGGGATGATTGATCATCATGTAAAGCACCACCGGCGCGCAGCTCATATGCGTCACGCCATGGCGTGCGATCGCCGCGAAAATCAGTTCCGGATCGACCCGGTCAAGACACACATGCAGGCCGCCCGCCGCCGTCACCGCCCAGGTGTGGCACCATCCGTTGCAATGGAACATCGGCAGTGTCCAGAGATAGACGGACTGATGGGTCAGTCCCAGCGCCAGCACATTGCCCAGCGCATTCAGGTAGGCGCCTCGATGGTGATAGACGACGCCCTTCGGCTTGCCGGTGGTCCCCGACGTGTAGTTGAGGCAAATCGGCTGCCATTCGTCTGCAAGCACCGCGGCATCATAAGGCGATGCCGCTGCGTCTCCCCCTTCGAGAAAGTCGAGTTTCCCCTCCCCGCCACGGCCGCCCGGTTCGCCAAGAACGAAAAGCGGCACCGCCGCCGCCGATGCCGCCTCGCGGGCGGCGGCCAGACAGGCCGCGTCCGCAATCACGAAGCGGCTTTCGGAATGCTCCAATATGTAGCCGACGGTGGGGGCATCCAGCCTCGTATTGATGGTGTTGAGCACGGCGCCGACCATCGGGACGGCGTAGTGGGCGGCCAGCATTTCCGGGCGGTTTTGCGCCATCACGGAGACGACCTCGCCGGGCTTCACGCCCTCGCGACGCAGGAAAGCGACAAACCGCGCGACGATCCTCGAAAACTCCCGATAGGTCCACACATCGTCGCGCCATGCGACGGCCGGGCGCTCGGGAAACGCCAAAACCGCCCGGTCAAGAAAGTCCAGCGGTGTCAGCGGACGATGATTGGCTACGCGCGCCTTGAGATGGCTTTCGATACGCATCCTGCTCCTCCTCCAAAACAATGCCTGATCGATGCCCGATCAAAGCGCTTCGCCAGTTCCGTTCCGGCGCATGTCCTCATGTCAAAGCCGGCCTCCCTTTCGGGACCGCCCGCTCCAAGGCCATTCAGGAGCGCCTGCCCCTCCTCCGGGGATCGGCGCGATGCCCTGCCTCCATCAATGCACATGGTGACAAGGCTAGGGGTGGCCCAGCATCAGCGACATATCTGATAAAACGAGCGAGCGCTCGATTTTCCTATCGTTCCCCTTCCGTTTTTGCAACAGGCCCCTTGCTGCTATTTGCCGCCCCCTGGCCGGCTGTCGGGGCCGAAACCCCGTTCGTGCCTTCGGGCAGCAGAGCCACACCGCATGGCGGATAAATTTCGCCGGGCTGGTTCAGCCGCGTCAAGGCGACGATACCCCCGAAATGGGGTCCCTCTTTGAGATCACATGTTCTAGAGTCGAGAAGTACAGGATTTCGAGGCGGCAGGCATGGCGGCAATCTACATCGACTATCTCAATGGGCTCGACATCGACGCCCTGGCGATGACCGACGACGAAATCATCGGCGCGGTCGAAGCGGCGCTGGTTGCGCAGGGCAAGGGCGAGACGGTCATCGAGCCGCGCGTCCATCTCGAGCCAGACCCGGCCTTTCGCGGCCATTTCAACGTGCTTCGCGGCTATGTCGCGCCGCTCGACGCCGCCGGCGTAAAGATCGTCGGCGACTATGTCGACAACTACAAGCTCGGCCTGCCGTCCGAATTCGGTATCCTCAACCTGTTCGATCCGCGCACCGGCACCCCCCGCGCCATGCTCGACGCCACGGCGATCACCGATATGCGCACCGGCGCCGTCACCGCGCTCGGCGGCAAGTATCTGGCGCGCAAGGGGTCGAAAATCCTCGGCCACATCGGTTCGCGCGGCACCGCCTACTGGAACGTGCGGCTGCTCGACCATCTGTTCGATTTCGATGAAATCCGGGTGCATTCGCGCCGCCCCGAAAGCCGCAACGGCTTTGCCGAAAAGCTTTCCGCCGACCTTGGCAAGCCGGTCCGGGCGGTTGGCGACTGGCGAAGTTGCGTCGATGGCGCCGACATCGTCGTGGAGGCCTCGCGCCTGCCGGAGCCCGAACCGCTGCTCGAGACCGAATGGATCAAGTCCGGTGCGCTGGTCATGCCGTACGGCACGATGAGCGCGGTCGAACTGTCGCTGACCGACATCATGGCAAAGATCGTCGTCGACGATTGGGGCCAGTGCAAGGGCGGCAAGCTCGGTTCGCTGCGGGCCCATGTCGAAACCGGCCGCCTCAGCGAGCAGACGCTGCACGCCGAACTCGGCCAGATTGCCGCGGGGCTGAAAGCCGGCCGCGAAAGCGAGGAGGAGACCATCCTGTTCTGGCATCGCGGCCTGTCGCTGTCCGACATCGCGCTCGGCAAGGCGATGCTGACCAAGGCGCAGGCGAACGGCATCGGCCAGCGGTTGCGCTTTTCATGACGCGCGTGGTTCTGGCAGGGGCAGGCGCCACTGTCGAGGACGTGGTGGCGGTTGCCCGCGGGCGTGCAGCTGTAACAGCCGTGCAGGCCGTCGCCGAAAGACTGGAGCAGGCGCGCCGGGTGCTCGACCGGGTAGCGGGGTCGGGCCAGAAGATTTACGGGTTGAATACCGGGCTCGGCGCCAATCTCGGCACCGCCGTCAGCGACGACGCCGGCGCCTTCCAGCGCCAGCTTATCGAAGGACGCAGCGGCGCGGTCGGCGAACCGCTGCCGGCTGAAGTCGTGCGGGCGGCGATGTTTGTCCGCGCCGCGACGCTGGCGGTCGGCGGTTCGGGCATTTCGCCCCATGTGTTTGCGGCCCTTGTGGACGTCCTCAATGCCGCGGTCCATCCGGTGATGCCGTCGCTGGGTTCGATCGGCGCCAGCGACCTGCTCGTCATGGCGGCAATGGCGCGCCTGCTGATCGGCGAGGGCGAAGCGGAATTTCAGGGCGAGCGGCTGCCGACCGCCGAAGCCTTGAGCCGGGCCGGGCTCGAGCCGGTGGAACTTGCGCCCAAGGATGGGCTGTCCCTGATCAGCGCCTCGGCGGTCTCGGTCGGCCACGGCGCCTTGGCGGTGGCCGATGCGTTGACGGTTTTTTACCAGCAGCAGCAGGCCGGCGCGCTGACCATGGAAGGCATCGGCGCCAACCGCGACGGCCTAGACCCGCGCCTGCAGCGGGCGCGCCCGGCTTTCGGCCAGGAACTGGCAGCCGAGGGGCTGCGCACCCTGCTGTCCGGTGAAGGGCCGGCAGCGCCCAAGACCTTGCAGGATCCGCTGTCCATCCGGTGCATGGCGCCGATCCACGGCGCGCTGTTTCATGCCATCGGCGAGGCGCGAAAGGCGGTCGAGACGGAACTCAACGCCGCCGCCGACAATCCGCTGGTTCTGGTCGAAGACGGCGCTGTGCTCTCTACGGGAAACTTCCATACGGCGGCGTTGGCGCTCGCCTTCGAGGGGCTGGGGCTGGCAATTGCGCAGGCTGCGGCGGCCAGCGCCGCCCGCTTCGTCCAGCTTACCGGCACCGGCCGCAACGGATTGCCGAAATACCTGTCGCCGGTCGGCGGCGCTTCGGCCGGTTTCGTCCCGCTGCAAAAGGCGGTCGGCGCCATGCTCGCGGCGATCCGGCACAAGGCCAATCCGGTGGTGCTGGACTTCCTGCCGGTTTCGGAAGGTGTCGAGGACCATGCCACGCAGACGCCGCTGGCGGTCGCCAAATGCGCCGCGATGATCGCCCTGTGGCGGCGCCTGGTCGCCTTCGAACTGATGGCCGCGGCGCAGGCGGTCGATCTCGGCGAAGACGTAAGGCTCGCGCCCGGCACGGCGAAGGTCCATGCGCAGGTGCGCAAGCTGATCCGGCCGCTGCATGAGGATCGGCCGCTGGGCACGGATGCGGACCGGCTTTACGAGGCGCTTTCCAGCGGGAAATGGCAGGCGTAGCGCGCGCCGTTTTCTGCGGGGGTCAGTTGGGGCTCCTCACGCCGGCAACGGTCCTGCGCGCGCGGGCAGCGGGTGTGGAAACGGCAGCCGGAAGGCGGATTGGAGGGGCTGGGGATTTCCCCCGCCAGCACCAGCTTTTCCCGCTTGTGCTCGGGATCGATCACCGGATTGGCCGACAGCAGCGCCGCCGTATAGGGATGCCTCGGGCTGCCGAACACACGGCGCGTGGGCCCCTCCTCCATTACTTTGCCGAGATACATGATGGCGACGCGGTCGGTCACGCGTCCGATGACGTTCAGGTTGTGGCTCACCATCAGGATGCCCAGCGAAAAACGTCTTTGCAGGTCGGCAAGCAGATTGAGCAGCTCACCCTGCACCGATACGTCGAGCCCCGCCGTCGGCTCGTCGGCGATGAGGAAGGAGGGCTCGCACACCAGCGCCCGCGCGATCGCCACCCGGCGCGCCTGCCCGCCGCTGATCTGGTGCGGGAATTTTCCAAGCTGGGCTTCGGCGAGGCCGAGCCGCGCCATCAGGTCCAGCACTTTCGGCCAGCGCTCCGCCTTATCCAGCCCATGTATGGCAATCGGCTCGGCGAGCAGCTTTCTGACCGTGAAGCGCGGCGACAGCGAGGACAGCGAATCCTGGAAGATCATCTGCACGCGCCGTCTGAGCCAAAGGCGGTCGGCGCGTGTCAGAACCGTCAGGTCGCGTCCCCCGACACGCACCGTTCCCGATGTCGGCCGGTTGAGGCCGATCAGCGCCTTGGCCAGCGTGGTCTTGCCGCTGCCGCTTTCGCCGACGAGGCCGAGCGTTTCGCCGACGGTCAATGTCAGATCGATGCCGGCGACGGCCTGCACGCCGCCGGCAAAGGTGACGCGCAGGTCCTCGATCTCGATGGTGTCCGCTGCCGCCATCACGGCACCAGCCAGCAGGCGGCACTGTGGCCGGATGCGACCGTTCGCGGCGGCGGCTCCTCGGCGCATTTGGCGAAACGCGACGGGCAGCGGTCGGCAAAGATGCAACCGGCGGGCACATTGACGAGGTCGGGCAGGCCGCCCGGAATGGTCACCAGCCGCTCGCCGGGTTCGTCGGCCGGGTCGATCTCGCAGGCCAGCAGCGCCAGCGTGTAGGGATGGCTGGGGTTCGAGAACAGGCTCTTGACGGGGCCGCTCTCCACGATCTTGCCGGCATACATGACGGCCACCTCGTCGCAGATTTCCGAGATCAGCCCGAGGCTGTGCGACACGAAGACGATGGAGCCGTGGAACTCGGCGTGCAGGTCCTTCAACAGCCGCACGATCTGCGCCTCGATGGTGACGTCGAGCGCCGTCGTCGGCTCGTCGGCGATCAGGATGTCCGGCTCGCACAACAGCGCCATGGCGATCATCACGCGCTGGCGCATGCCGCCTGAAAACTGGTGCGGATAGGCCGAAAGCCGCGCCTCGGGATCGGAGATGCCGACGCGGGCGAGCATGCGGGCCGCCCGCGCCAGCAATTCGCGGCGGCCAAGCCTGGGATGGCGGCTGCGCTGGGCATCGACAAGCTGGGTACCCAGGGTGAACACCGGGTTGAGCGCCGTCATCGGGTCCTGGAAGATCATGGCGATGCGGGTGCCGCGCAGCCGCTGCAATTCCTTCGGCTTCAGCGCCAGAAGGTTTTCGCCGCCGAAGGTGATCTGGCCTGAAACGCTTTCGGCATTTTCGGGCAAGAGCCCGAGCAGCGCCAGAGCCAGGGTCGACTTGCCGCTGCCGCTTTCGCCCACCAGCCCTATCGTGCTGCGCCTGCCGATGGTCAGGTTGACGTCGCGCAACGCATGCACGGTGCCGTTGTCGGTGCCGAAATCGACGTTGAGGTTGCGGATCTCGACCAGGCCGTCCATTTCCATGCCTAGCGCCTCAACTTGGGGTCGATGGCGTCGCGCAGCGCCTCGCCGAACAGCGTGAAGCCGAGGGTGGCCAAGGTCAGCAGGCCGCCGGCCACCAGAACGGGCCAGACGGACTGGTTGAGATAGGTGAAGCCGTCGAACAGCATGGAACCCCAGCTTGCCAGCGGCGGGCGAATGCCGACGCCGAGAAAGGACAGGCCCGCCTCCAAGGTAATCACCACCGGCACGTTCATCGAGGCGAGCACGACGATCGGCCCGATGATGTTGGGCAGCACATGGGCGAGCATGATGCGCGGGCCGGAGGCGCCAAGCGCCCGTTCGGCTTCAAGAAAGGGCCTCTCCTTGACCGTCAGCGTCTGGGCGCGCGCCACGCGCCCGAATTGCGGAATGAACACAACGGTGACCAGAAGGATGATGTTGAACAGTCCTGGGCCGAGCACGGCCACAAGCGCCAGCGCCAGAATGAGGCTCGGGAAGGAGCTGATGATGTCGAAACAGGCCAGGATGGTGCGCTCGATCGCCGGCGGCGCATAGGCGGCGACAACGCCGAGGATCACGCCCAGCACCAAAGCCGTGGTTGTTACCGCGAGCGCTACGCTGACGGCGATGCGGGTACCGTAGAGGCTGCGCGAATAAAGATCGCGCCCCAGATGGTCGGTGCCGAGCCAATGGCTTGCCGAGGGCGGCGTCAATCTCGACGCGACATCGATCTGGTTGGGCAGGTGGCTGGCGATCAGCGGCGCGGCAATACCGCTGAAGACGACGATCAGCGCGGCGATCATGCCCAGCCGTCCGCTCGGGCTCTTCCACACCCGCCACAGCACCTCGCGCATCAACCGGCTCCCCCGGCGCGCGTCCGACCGAGGTTTTCGCGCACGCGCGGATCGAGCCAGGCATAGGACAGGTTGACGAGCAGGTTGGCCAGAACGAAGATCGCCACCACGACCAGGATGCCGCCCTGCACGATCGGGTAGTTGCGGTTCTTGATGGCGTCGAAGATCAGGGAGCCGAGGCCGGGCCGGTTGAAGATGATCTCGACGAAAACGGCACCGCCCATCAATTCGCCGATGCCGACGCCGAGGATGGCGACCGTCGGGATGCAGGCGAGCTTGAGGGCGTATTTCATCACCACGCGCGTTTCCGGCTGGCCGTAGGCGCGCGCCGTGCGGATGAAGGGCTCGCCCAGCACCTCGAGCAGCGAGGAGCGCACCAGCCGAGCGATGTAGCCGATCCAGCCGACGGCGAGGGCCAACGCCGGCAATACCAGATGATGCAACTGGTCGAGCACATGGCCGGGCGTGCCGGCGCCGAGCACCGGGAACCAGCCCAGCCTGAGCGAGAAGAAATAGAGCAGCAGGATCGCCACGACATAGCTCGGGGTGGCGACCAGGCTGACGCTGAGCACGGCCAGCGCCTGGTCGAGCAGGCTGCCGGGGCGGACCGCCGCATAACAGCCGATCGGAACGCCGATCGCCACCGCCAGCCCGATGGCCGACAGGGCGAGCAGCATGGTGTTGGGCAGCGCCGCCATCACCAGCCCGGCTACCGGCCGGCCGGTCAGCACGTCGACGCCGAGGTCGCCTCGCAGCGCCCGGAAGAAGAACACGAACACGCGCTCATAGAGCGGCAGGTTCAGCCCCATCTGCTCGCGAAAAACCGCGACCGTCTGCGGCGTGGCGCGCGGCCCCAGCAGGATGGTGGCGGGGTCGCCCGGCACGATCAGGGTCAGCGCGCACAACAACGCCATGGAGCCGATCAACACCAGGACCGCCGTGCCGAGCCGCACGGCGCCATAGCGGACAAGGCTGTTTCGGCCCCAGAGGCCTTCCTCTGCGCCTTTCGCCAACGGGCGTCAGGCCTGCTTGAAGGCCGCGTATTGCATCTGGCTGCCATTGGGCAGGATGCCGGGTTTCAGCGTGTCCTTGAAGGCGTAGGTGTAGGCGTTGTGGGTGATCCACCAGAAGGCGGCGGATTCGTCCATCAGCTTCTGCGCGTCGATATAGATCTGCTCGCGTTTCTTGGGATCGGATTCGACGCTGCCCTTCTTGTGAAGGTCGTCGAACTCCTTGTTCGACCAGCGCTGCCAGTTCCAGGTGCCGATCTGGTCAGAGGTGAACCACTGCGTCTGGAAGCCGGGGTCGAATTTGCCGTGATACTCCACCAGCACCAGTTCGAGGTCCTTGCTGGCGTCGTTTTCGCCATAGGCCCAGTAGGCGCCCGGATCGAGCGCGTCGATCTGCACGTCGATGCCGATCTCCGCCAGGTTGGCCTGCACGACCGCTGCCGTCGCCTGCGCCACGGCCTTGCTGAGGACGGTGAGCCTGGTCGAAAAACCGCCGCCCTGGCCCGCTTCCTCTAGCAACTTCTTGGCGGCCTCCACGTCGCGCGTATATCTCGGCGCGTCGGCCCAGTAGCCGAGGATGCCGGGGGCCTCCAGCGCATAGGCCGGCTCGACCGATCCATTATAGGCGGCGGCGATGATCGCCGGCACGTCGAGCGCCAGCCGCACCGCCTGACGGACGCGCACGTCGTCGAACGGCTTCTTTTCGATGTTCGGCCCGATCCAGACATAGTCGATGGCCGAAATCTTCTCCACCTTGATGCCCGGCGTCGCACCGATGTCCGTGGCGACGGCGGGGTCGATGCGGCCGAAATCGATCTCGCCGGCCTGCAGGGCGATCTGCGCGGTTTTGTCATCGGAAATCGGCCTGCCGACGATCTCGGTGAAGGTCGGCTTTTCCCCGGTATAGTCGGGATTGGCAACGAGCGTGAAATGGTCGCGCGGCACCCATTCCTTCAGCATGTAGGGGCCGGAGCCGATCGGCGTCGTCTTGAACTTGTCGCCCAGTTCCTCGAACGCCTTTTTCGAGATGATCGCGCCGGAGCCGTCGGCGAGCGCGATCAGCCAGACGGCCGGCGAAGGGTTCTTCAGGTGGATCTTGCCGGTCAGCTTGCCGGTAACCTCGACCGAATCCAGTGCCGCCCAGTCGTCGGCATAGTTGACCTTGGTGCCGTCAGGAGCGGGCTTGAAGCGCTCGAACGAGAACTTCACGTCCTCGGCGGTCAGGTCGCCATAGCCGCCGGTGAACTTCAGGCCTTCCTTGAGCTTGAACTCGATCAGCGTGTCGCTGACCTGCTTGATCTCTTCCGCGGCATCGTTTTCCCACTCGGTCGAACCCGGCTTGAACTTCACCAGCCCCTGGTTGATGGCGAGGATGACATTGACCTCGATGGTGCCGGTGCGGTTCGCCGGATCGAGGTTCTTCAGGTCTTCCTCGACGCGCACGACGATGCGCCCGTCGGCGGCATGGACCACGTTCGACCAGGGCATGCCCAGCACCGTGACCCCTGCGGTGGCTGCGCCTGCGAGAAAGCCCCTGCGCGTCAGTTCGTAACCCATGCTCACTTCTCCTCCAAGCCCAGCCTGCCGTTCCATCCGGCGCTTCGTGCGGCTGCCCGTTTCACTCGATCGGGCAGGATCGTACGAAGATCGCATATCGTTCACAAGAAAAGGGCGACGGCAAGCCGCAATCCCCGGCGAATGAACTTTCTTCGAGCCAGTGCAGCGGGAAACGGATTTCCGGCATCGGTTTTCCGACATGCCAGGTCGGCAGGGTTGCTTTTTTCCCGAACGCTCGGGCAATGTCCGCGCGAGTTCCCGGGAGCAGTTCCATGAGCATCAAGACAGTCACCGAGTTTCCGCGGCGCGTGCGCGTGGTCGACACCGAATGGATCGTGCTTGGCGACGGCACGCGGCTGGCGGCGAAGATCTGGCTGCCGGAAGACGCCGTGCAATCCCCGGTGCCGGCCATCCTCGAATACCTGCCCTACCGGCGGCGCGACGGGACCGTGCTGCGCGACCGGCAGATGCATGCCTATTTCGCCGGGCATGGCTATGCTTCGGTGCGCGTCGACATGCGTGGCTCGGGCGATTCGGACGGCCTGCTTCTGGACGAGTACCTGCCGCAGGAACAGGCGGATGCCGTCGAGGTCATCGCCTGGCTGGCCGCGCAGCCCTGGTGCAGCGGCACGGTGGGCATGATGGGCATATCCTGGGGCGGCTTCAACTCGCTGCAGGTGGCGAGCCACCGGCCGCCGGCGCTGAAGGCCATCATCACCGCCTGCTCCACCGACGACCGCTATGCCGACGATTGCCACTATATGGGCGGCTGCCTGCTCAACAATTCCATCGCCTGGGCCTCCACCATGTTCGCCTTCGGCGCACAGCCGCCGGATCCGGCCGTCGTCGGCGAGCGTTGGCGCGCTCTATGGCTGGAGCGGCTGGAAAACAATCCGCTGATGGCGGCGTCCTGGATCGAGCACCAGCACCGCGACGAATTCTGGAAGCAGGGTTCGGTCTGCGAGGATTATTCGCGCATTACGGCGGCGGTCTACGCCGTCGGCGGCTGGGCCGACGGCTATTCCAACGCCATCCCGCGCATGCTGGCCAACCTGCCGGGGCCCAGGAAGGGGCTGATCGGCCCATGGGCGCACGCCTATCCGCATGAGGCCAATCCCGGCCCGCGGATCGGCTTTTTGCAGGAGGCGCTGCGCTGGTGGGATTTCTGGCTGAAGGGAAAAGACACCGGCATCATGGACGAGCCGATGCTGCGCGCCTGGATGCAGGAAAGTGCCAGGCCGGCCACCACCTATCCCGAACGTCCCGGCCGCTGGATCGCCGAAACGGCCTGGCCTGCGGCGGGGCGCCGGCCGGCAATTCTCCATCTCTCCGCCCGCCGGCTGGCCGACCGGCCGGGCGAAGGCGAAGCCGTCATCGTCGCATCGAGCCTTGCCACCGGCGTCACCTTCGGCGAGTGGTGCCCCTATGGACTGGCGGGGGAACTGCCGTCCGACCAGCGCCCGGATGACGGCCGCTCGGTCTGTTTCGACACCGAGCCGCTGGCGGAGCGGATCGAAATCTTCGGCGCGCCCGTGGTCACGCTGGACCTGTCATCGCAAAAGCCGGCGGCGATGATCGCGGTGCGGCTGGAGGACGTGGCCCCGGACGGCGCCTCGACGCTGGTCACCTACGGGTTGCTCAATCTGGCCCATCGCGACAGCCACGAGCAACCGCAACCACTGGTGCCGGGCCAGACCTATCGCGTGGCGGTAACGCTCAACGACATCGCCCAGGCATTCCCGCGCGGCCATCGCATCCGCCTGGCATTGGCCACGTCGCACTGGCCGATCGCCTGGCCGTCGCCGGAGCTTGGCGCGCTCACCGTCTTCACCCAGAAAAGCACCCTGGCGCTGCCGGTGCGCGCGCCCTCGCCGCTCGATGCCGGACTTCAGGACTTCGCGGAGCCGGAGCAGGCCGCACCCGAACCCCATACCATCCGCAAGCTCGGCGGGCGCAACCGTTCCGTCACCGAGGACCCGATGACCGGCGACGTCACGGTGACGGTGTATCGCGAGCGCGCCTCCTATCACCTGCCTGCCATCGATCTCGACTTCGACGCCGATACGCGCGAGCACTACCGCATCAACGAGGCCGATCCTTCGGCCGCCAGCGCCGAAACCCGCTCGACCTGGAAACTGGCGCGGGGCGACTGGCGCATCCGCACCGAAACCGCGACGCGGGTAAGCTGCACGCCGACGGAGTTCGTCATCAATGCTTCTCTCGACGCCTTCGAGGGCGAGGAGAAAGTGGCCGGACGGCTATGGGAGAAGAAGATCCCGCGCCAGCTGGTTTAAGGATGCCGTCACAGTTGCGATTTTGACTTCCGGCGTCCTTCGCTCCCGGTGGAATCGACGAGCAGCAGTTCAGCCTTCGCCCATGCCTTCTGCAGGCTTGGCGGCGCTTCCTTCCCGTACCCTTTGCTCGATGCGGGCGCCCACTTCGGCGTCGATGTTCTTCCAATACTGGAAAGCGCGGCTCAGCACCGGCTCGCGCACGCCGCCCAGCAGGCTGCCGGCAACCTGGTCCACGAGCCTGGCCCGCTGCGCGTCGCTGAACACCTCGCGCACCAGTATGCCCGGCTGGCCGAAATCGTCGTCGTTGCCGCGCAGCGTGTAGGCGCTGCGCACCATCTCGCCGTCGGCTTCCCAGCCCTCGGCGACGGGGCCGGTCTGGTCGGCCCACTCGCGGCCACCGCTGTTGGGCGCATAGACCGGAGCATTGCCCGAATGGTGATAGGCCATCTGGCCGTCGAACATGTAGCTGCTCACCGGAACCTTGGGCTGGTTCACCGGCAGTTGATGGAAGTTGGTGCCGATGCGGTTTCGCTGCGCGTCGTTATAGGCGAAGGCGCGGCCGAGCAGCATCTTGTCCGGCGACAGGCCGATGCCGGGCACGGTGTTGCCGGGCGAGAACGCCGCCTGCTCGATCTGGGCGAAGAAGTTCTCCGGATTGCGGTTGAGCGTCATCTTGCCGACCTTGACCAGCGGATAGTCCTTGTGCGGCCAGGTCTTGGTCAGGTCGAAGGGGTTGATGCGGTAGGTCCTGGCCTCCTGGTAAGGCATGACCTGGACCGACAGCGTCCAGCTTGGATGCTCGCCGCGCTGGATGGCCTCGAACAGGTCGCGGCGGTGGAAGTCGGCGTCGGCGCCGGCCATCGCGGCCGCTTCCTCGTTGGAGAAGAACGCCATGCCCTGATTGGTATGGAAGTGATACTTGACCCAGAATTTCTCGCCCCTGGCGTTGACCCACATATAGGTGTGCGAACCATAGCCGTTCATGTTCCGCCAGGTGCGCGGCAAGCCGCGCTCGCCCATCAGATAGGTCACCTGATGCGCGCTCTCGGGATTGTTGGTCCAGAAGTCCCACTGCATGTGGTTGTCGCGCAGGCCCGAATCGGGAAGGCGCTTCTGGCTGCGGATGAAATGCGGGAACTTCATCGGGTCGCGCACGAAGAAGATCGGCGTGTTGTTGCCGACCAGGTCGTAGTTGCCCTCAGCGGTGTAGAACTTGAGCGAGAAGCCGCGCACGTCGCGCCAGGTGTCCGGGCTGCCCATCTCGCCGGCCACGGTGGAGAAGCGCGCCAGCATCTCGGTGGAAGCGCCCTTCCGAAACAGCGCCGCCTTGGTGTAGGCCGACACGTCCTCGGTGGTCTCGAAGGTGCCGAAGGCGCCGGCGCCCTTGGCGTGCGGCTGGCGCTCGGGCACCTTCTCGCGATTGAAATGCGCCATCTGCTCAAGGAAATGCACGTCGTGCAGCAGGATCGGGCCGTCGGCGCCGACGGTCAGCGAGTTGCGGTCGCTCGGCGCGGGTGCGCCGGCACCGGTCGTGGAGCCCGTTGCCAGCTCGTTCTGGGCGTTGCGTTGTTCCGACATGGATTACCTCCTGCAGGCTGCGGATAGCGGCGGGCCGTCGGTCATATTGCCGAGCCGAGCAACATGCTTCGATATCCGCTGAATCCTCGTAGCTCGAGTTGGGACCTAGAATTCAATAACACGCTTTGGACAGCAGATGGTCAATAGCAATCGCAAGCGCATGAATGCAGAGCCAGCCTTGATATTTCGCGCGGCACCCCCAGCGCGTCACTATGGCAGGGAGAGCCGACCACCGCTGCCATGTTGGGCAAACAGCTTGGCGGCCTCACCAGCGGTTGGGCTCTATCCGTCGCGCTCCATCGCCGCCTAACGTTCAAAATATAAAGAATGAAAATTCGTTATTGTTCAACATACGTTTACAATGCGTACAAGCTACCGCTCTGGCAATCGGCATTCCGGCTCACCAATTTCCGTCTTGTCCAAGCGACATCAACCACCCGTCAGGGGCGCGCTTGAAGACATGGTATTGAAAAACATGGAGTGTTTGACATGAACAGGATTCTTCTCTCGGCCGCTGCCGCCCTCGTCCTCTCGGCCGGCGCCGCATTCGCCGAGAACCCCCATGTCGGCGGCGCCGACATCAACGATATCGCTCGCCAGCAGGCTGTTGACAGCGTCAAGACCAGCTCGATCTCCAGCGACGAGGCCACCCTCGGCAACCTGCTCGGCAGCAACGTGAAGGTCCAGGAATCGGGCCAGGGCATCTGGGGCCGCTAAGCCCCGCTGCCTTCTGTCGATCCCGAAAGGCCAATGAGCCTTTCGGACAAAAGCGGCGGAGCCTGCGGGCTGCCGCCGCTTTATCGTTCAGGCGCCGGCCGCCGCTTCGCCGGGCTTGATCGCCATCACGTCCTGCCAGTCGGGATGTTTGCGGTATTGCGCCCGCACATAGGGGCACAGAGGCATGATCCTGAACCCGCTTTGCCGGGCATCTTCCACCATGAACGATACGAGGGCGGCCGCGGCGCCGGTGCCGCGCATCAATTCCGGCGCGCCGGTGTGGTCGGCGCTGATGAGGTCAGGTCCCTGCCTGGTGAAGGTGATCTCCGCTTCGCCTTCGATGCCGTCGATGCGGGCCACGTAGCGCCCGTGGCGCTCGCCACGGTCCTCCTTGGAAATATCGATCTCAGCCATCTCCGTCTCCGCTCTCGTGCATGAACCATTGCCTCGCCAGCGCCTCGTCGTCCGCAACGATGTCGTGGCCGGCATCGACGGTGCGCAGGTCCAGCGCCGCGCCGCTGGCCCTGAACCAGTCCGCCAGCGCCGGCGCGTGCCTGCCGAAGGGGTCGCGCGCGCCCGCCACCATCAGCACCCTGGCGCCGTCCAGCCTGACCGGCGGAAGCTGCTCCAGCACAGGTATGGCCCGCAGCAGCACCGCCCGGCGGATGGCGTGCGGATGAAGCGCCATGACGGCGGCGGCAAAATTCGCGCCATTCGAATGACCGAGGAAGGTGAGGCGCGCGGCGTCGAGCCGGTAGGACGCGACCGCCCCCTCCACGAAAGCCGCGAAGGCTTCGGCCTCGGCGCGAATGTCGGCCTGGTCGAAGCGGGTCGCCGTCAGCCGGCGGAACCAGCGGGCGTTTCCTTCCTCATGGCTGCGCCCGCGCACGCCGAACAGGGTGGCGCGCGGGGCGATGCGCCGGGCCAGCGGCATCAGGTCGGCCTCGTTGCCGCCGCTGCCGTGAAGCAGCACGATCGTGCTGTCGTCGGGATCGTCCGGCACGTGAAAGCGATGCACGAAGGGCAGATCGCGCGGCGCCATGCGCGGCTCGCCCGGCATGGAAAATTGCGGCAGCATCACCGCGATGTCCTGCGCCCTGTCCTTGTCGTGCGGCGGCACCAGCAGCGTCTCGCCAAGCTGCTCCGCATCTTCGTCGACCGTGAAGCCCGGCCCGTCGGTGGCGAGTTCGAACAGCGTGCCTCCCGGCTCACGCACATAGAGCGAGGTGAAATATTTCCGGTCGTGCACGTTGGTCGCGGACGAATTGAGGTGCGCCAGGGCCTGCTCCTCGGCGCGCAAGGCCGCCGCGTCCGAAGCCCGGAAGGCGATATGGTCGGCAGTGCCGGTGCCCGGTATGCCCGGCACATAGCCGGAGACGTCGCGGATATCGACGGCGTCGGTGGCGGAGACCATGCGCAGGGTATTGTCCTTGCGCGGCCCCGGCCGATAGCCGAACCGGCCGACGAAGGCCGCCGTCTCCTCCGGCGTCTCGGTCAGGATCGTCGCCGCGCGCAGCCGACGCGGCACCACCGCCGCGTCGCCCCAGGGCTGCGCGGCGGCAAGATCGGCACCCACCAGCTTGACGATGATCCCATCGGGGTCCTTCAGCCGCAGCACCGGTTCGCCGAACTCGCGCGACGGACCGTCATACGGCACGCCGGCACGCAGGGCGCGCGTCATCCATTCGCCGAGGCTGTCGGGCGGCACCGCAAACGCGATCTCCGCCACCTGGCCGGTGCCGACCCGTCCGGGTGCCCCGTCCTCCCAGACAAGGAAGGTAACCAGCGAGCCGGGAGAGCCGAGGCGATCGCCGTAGAACAGATGGAGTTGCAGGGCGTCCTCATAGCCGCCTGTGCGCTTGACCAGGCGCAGGCCTAGGAAGCCGACATAGAAATCGACATTGGCCTGCACATGGCGCGTGATGAGCGTGACATGGTGGATGCCGCCGGCGGCTGCGCTGTTCAAACGGCAACTCCGGAGATGGTGCGCGTCATCGGCATCCTCGCTGTCATGGTATCGGCACCCGTGCAGGTTGGCATGACGCGGCATCGCTTTCCAGTGCCGCGATGCGGACGGACAATGCACTTATCGAGCCGTTCAACGGCAGGCCCCGGGTGGGATGCCTGAACGCGGACTTGTTCCTGAGATGTCTTCCCCGGCCCTGGCAAAGTCGACGGCAATCTGCTCCAGCAGCCACTCCCGAAAATACCTGACGGACGATCGGTCGAGATGGTTGTCGGGGATCAGCAGGCAATAGTCGCCCGCGCTGTTCAGCGCGCTTGCACAGGCCACCGCCAGCCGTCCCAGCCTCAAATCCTCGCGCACCACGATGTCGGGCACGATGGCGATGCCGCGGCCCTGCGAGGCAGCCTGGACCGACATGAAGAAATGCCCCAGTTCCGGCCCGTTCGCGGCGTTGGCCGGATAGGCGACGTCGTGGGCGTGCAGCCAGTCGGGCCATGCAAAGCGTCGGCTCGTCGTGTGGATCAACGGCCGATCGGCAATCTCCCGGGGGCTCAGGCTGCTGCGTTCTCCCAGGGCAGCCGGGCTGCATACGGTGACGAGCCTGTCCGGCAGGAGTTCATCGACATGAACGCCGCGCCAGGATTCGGCCATTTCCAGCTCGATGCGCGGCTGGCGCCGCTCGTAATGCTTGCCGGGCACGCGGCCCACGCGGATGGCAACGTCCGGCCCGGAACTTCCAAAGCTGACGGGATCGATCGACGTGTGCAGGCGGACCTCGATTGCCGGATACTTCTCGGTGAAGAGATGCAGGCGCGGCATGAGCCAGGCCGAAGCGAAACTGGGCAGCACCGACACCGTCAGTATGTCGGTCTCGTTACGCCGCCTGACACGCTGGGCAACGCTGGAAAGCTGATCCAGGACGTCGGCCACGACGGTATGCAGCTCGGCGCCCGCATCGGTCAGTTCGATGCGGCGCGTGTATCGTCGAAACAATGCCACGCCGAGGAACTCCTCGAGCTGGCGCACCTGGCGGCTGATGGCGCCCTGCGTGACGTGGAGTTCATCCGCCGCCTTCGTGAACGACAGCCAGCGTGCCGAGGCTTCGAACCCGTGCAGGGCGGAAAGCGGCGGCAAAGGTCTCTTCTTCATATGAAGGACTCCGGAACTCATACATGAGCATTGCTAATGCATGACCGGAAAGCAAATCGTTTGTCACCTCCCGGGTTCATCGTAATCATGGTCGCCTTGTGAACTGTTGAACGAGCGGGATGTCGCAGGCGCGCGCAGAACGAGAAGCGGAGGAGGTGACCGCCGGGCAAGGGCCTATACTGGGCGTGCGCGACATAGCGATGTCGTTCGGTGCCACGCAGGCCGTCCGCCGGGTCGATCTTTCTCTGAACCGGGGCGAGATTCATGCCCTGCTGGGCGGGAATGGCGCGGGAAAGTCCACGCTCGTCAAAATCATGCTCGGCGCGCTCCGGCCGGACAGGGGCAGGATCGAGATGGAGGGCGAGCCGATCGTGCTTCGCTCGGTCAAGCATGCCATCTCCAGGGGCATCTTTCCGATCTACCAACATCTCAGTCAATTTCCCGACCTGACGGTTCGCGAAAACCTTGCCGCCTTCAGTCTGGGAACGGCGCGCGGCTTTCTCGCGCACAGGGCGATACCCTCCGACGAGACGCTGCTCGGCTGGCTTGCCGAAGTCGGGTTGTCGGTTTCGCTGGACATGTCCTGCCGCGATCTTTCGACCGGCGAGATGCAGCTTCTCGAAATCGCCCGGGCTATCGGCCAGAACGCCAAGGTGCTGGTGCTGGACGAACCCACGGCGGCGCTGTCGCAGGCGGAATCGGAAGTGCTTTTGAGAACGATCCGGAAGCTGCGTGCACGCAACACCGCCATCCTGTTCATCAGCCACAATCTGGAGGAGGTCGTCGCGGTCGCCGACCGGATAACGGTCATACGCGACGGAATCTGCGCCATTTCCGGCGCACCCATGCGCGACATGTTCGCCAAAGACATCGTTCTGGCGATGGTGGGAAGGGATGTGGCGCCTATCACGGAGATCGCTCCGCATGGCCGTAAGGTTGTCGCCGGCATTGCCGACCTTGCCCTGCGCAAAAGCACCACGCCCATCTCCTTCACGGTTGCCAGGGGCGAGGTCGTCGGGCTTGCAGGCATTGTCGGCAGCGGCGCGGACAGGATCGCCGAGGCGATCGCCGGTGCTGTCAAGCCGTTCAAGGGAACAGTCTCCATCGATGGTGTCGCGGTCGCCGCCGGATGCCGCCGGGACGCCGTTGCCCGGGGCATCGGCTTCGTTCCCACCGATCGCCATGCCGACGGGATCTTCAGCGTTCTCGGCGCGGTCTCCAATACGTCTGCCGCCAGCCTGGGCCGGATCGTCCATTGGGGGATGCTGCGCAAGCGCCGCGAACTGGCCCGGGCGCGCGACATGCTGAAGCGTATCGGCCTTCATCCATTCCGCCTAGAATTCGAAGCCGCCGATTTCAGCGGCGGCAACCAGCAGAAGCTGGTCGTGGCGCGCAATCTCCTGATCGACGGGCTCAGGCTGCTCGTCATGTCGGAGCCCACTCGCGGTGTGGACGTCGCCGCCCGGCGGGCGATCCACGAGATCATTCTGGAGGCCGCCGGCGCCGGCGCCGCAGTCGTCGTCGCTTCCAGCGACATCGATGAGCTTCTCAGCATCTGCCATCGCGTGCTGATCGTCCAGGAAGGCACTGTCACCGGAGAATTCGCGCGAGGGGTGGAGCGCCAAGAGATCATCGGCGCCCTGGCCGGAGCAGCGGCATGACGGCCCTTGCTCGACTTTTCCGGCGCGTTCCCGTCTCCGTCGTCATCGCGGTCTGCTTCTTCCTGCTCTGCGCTCTGCTGGTGCCGCGATTTTCCAATCCGGGAAACCTCGGCAACGTGGCTCGCATCGCCTCCATCCTGGCGATCGTTTCCTGCGGACAGGCGATCGTTCTGATCCTGGGCGGGATCGACTTCTCCTTCGGCTCGTCCGTGGCGCTGGCTTCCGTGGTGACGGTGATGCTCCTGCCGGCGACTGGGCCGATCGTCGCCTTCGGAGCCGGCATTCTGGTGGTGATGCTGGTCGGCGTAACCAACGCCACGCTCGTGGCCGGCGCCGGCCTCCCGGCCGTGGTGGTGACGCTCGGCACGCTTATGATCGGCCACGGCCTGGCCGCCAGCCTGGCCGGGGGTCTGCCCATCGAGGCCGTTCCCAGCGCTCTCTTCCGCTGGCCGGCAGTTGGCGAGGTCTTCGGCATTCCGGTGGCCGTCCTGATCGCGGCCATGGCGCTTTTCAGCCTCGGAGCGCTGCTTGCATATACGGAACTGGGGCGCCGCTTCTATCTGGTCGGCGCCAATTCCAGCGCCGCGCGCCTCTCCGGCATCGCCGTCAAGCGGACGATCTTCACCGGCTATGTGCTTGCCGGCCTGTTTGCCGGCCTCGCAAGCGTCATCCTGACGAGCCGCGTCGGCTCAGGCCAGCCGAACCTCATGCCCGACCTGCCGTTCCAGACGATCGCGGCCTGCGCCATCGGCGGCATCCCGCTCACCGGCGGTCGCGGATCGGCAGTCCAGGTCGTCGCCGGCGTGCTCATCATCGCCATGCTCAACAATGCGGTCGTGCTGCTCAACTATTCGGCCGCGGTCCAGCAATTGCTCATCGCGCTCGTCATCATCGGATCGGTGCTCGCACAGAGGCTGGCGAAGGGCATCGCCGTCGACCTGCAGATCCTGTTCAGGGGATCGCGGCAATGAACGCCGTGATGCGACCCCTGCTCCATGGCCGCGCGACGGTCGCCTTCGCGTTCCTGATCGGCGTGTGGTGTGTCTTCGGGGTCATCAACAGCCGCTATCTCACGCTCGGCAACGCGGCCAGCATCGCCCTCCAGATGAGCGTGCTGGTGCTTCTGTCCACCGGCCAGATGTTCGCGCTCATGGTGCGCGGCTTCGATATCTCGGTTGGCGCGGTTGCCGCTCTTTCGAGTGTGGTTGCGGCGCTGGCGTGGAACCAGTTCGGCCCGATCGGCCTTCTCGCCGGCGTCCTGACAGGGCTTGTCGCGGGCACCATCAACGGCTTCCTGATCGCCCGCGTCGAGGTGCAGCCCATCATCGCCACGCTGGGCATGCTGATCGGCGCCCGCGGCATGAGCCTGCTGGCCAGCGATTCCGGCCAGGTCATCCCGATCGTCGAGCCCCAGGCCATGCTGCAGCTTGCCTATGGCAAGTGGTTCGGGATGGCGCCGCTGGCCTGGCTTGCCATCGGCAGCGTGGTGCTCGCCGCTGGCCTCATCCGCTTCACCCTGCTGGGCCGCAGGATGCTGATGCTGGGCTCCAACCCCGATGCGGCCCGGCTCGTCGGCATGAACGCAACGGGCGTGCATATCGCGGCCTATCAGATGACCGGAATCTTCGCCAGCCTGGCGGGTCTGGCCATGCTGGCGCGGGCAGGCTCCGGCCTGCCGACAGACGGCGCCGGCATGGAGCTGCAGTCCATCGCCTCGGCGGTGATCGGCGGAACCGCTCTGGCCGGCGGCGTCGCCTCGCCACTCGGAACTCTGGTGGGATCGGCCTTCATCCAGTCGCTCGGCAGCGGCCTCAACATGTCCGGCATTTCACCCTTTACGGCGGAGATCGCGATCGGCGCGGTGATCATCGCCGCCTCATGCGTGAGCGTTGCGCCACAATTGGTGAGCCGACTCAAGAATCGCGTTCACAAAATAGGGGAGAGCAGAAGATGAGCTACAAGAGGAAATTGATGGCGGCGGTCGCGCTGCTTGCCATGTCGGCCGCCACCGCGGCGCAGGCCGAAACCATCGGCTTCTCCGTGCCGAGCCTTACCTCGTCCTTCTGGGTCTCGGCCACCTATGGTGTCCAGAAGGCCGCGAAGGAGGCCGGCGTCGAGCTGGTCGTGGTCGACGCGGGCGGCGACGCCAATGCGGTGCAGCAGATCTCGCAGATCCAGGATCTGGTACAGCGCGGCGTCGATGCCATCGTCATCGGCGCGACCAACGGCGACTCGGTGGCCCCGGTCGTGGAGCAGGCCATCGCCGCCGGCATCAAGGTGGTGGGGATTTCTTCGCCGCCTGCCAACAAGGACCTGAGCGCCGTCGTCAGCGCCGACCATTACGACATGGGCAAGCTGCAGGCCGAATGCATGGGCAAGGCGCTGGGCGGCAAGGGCGACGTGGCGATGATGGCGGGGCCGCAGGGCCAGACCTGGTCCGACCGCCGAGCGGCCGGCTTCCGCGAAACGCTCGCCGCCAGTTTCCCGGACGTGAAGATCGTGGCCGAGTCGCGGCTTGCCGACAATCGCAACGATGCGCTCCGGGTGGCGGAGGACTGGACACAGCGCTTCCCGGACGTCAACGGCATCTACTCCGCGACCGACGACATGGCCGCGGGCGTAATCAGCGCCTTCGACGCGGCGGGGCTCAAGGACGTGGTCTTCACCGCGTCCAATCTCAGCCCGACCGCGCGAGACCTCATCAAGTCCGGCAAGATGAGTTGCACCTCCATCCAGAAGATCGTCGCCCAGGGCAGCGCCGCGCTGAAGGCGGCGGTCGACGCCTCGAAGGGTGCCGCGGTCGACGCCGAGATCGTGACACCCGCCTTGCTGATCGATGCCGGCAATATCGACAGCGTCGATCTCGGCGACGTCGTCGCACCGGACGACTATCGCCCCTGACCCAACCATGCCCGACACGGAGGCCACATAATGGAATTCCTTCAGAATCCGCGGCTGACCTACTCGCCGATCGAAAACCGGCCCGATTTCACCTGGCCCGAAGGCAAGCGGCTGGCCGTCTATGTGGCGCTCTGTGTCGAGCATTTCTCATACGGCTCGGGAATGGGGCTGCCCTATTCGCCGGGCCTGCAGCATCCCAACAGCTACAATTGGGGCTGGCGCGAATATGGCAATCGCGTCGGCGGCTTCCGGCTGGCGCGGCTGTTCGACGACTATGGCCTGCCGCTCGCCATTTTGCTCAACACGGCCTGCTACGATCACTGTCCCGAACTGCTGGAGGTATTCCGCAAGCGCGGCGACGAGTTCGTCGCGCACGGACATACGAATTCCGAGCACCCGAACGGCATGAGCCGTGAGGAGGAGGCCGCCGTGATCGACAGGGTCACGCGGCTGATCGGGGAGAACGAGGGCTCTCCGCCGAAAGGCTGGATGTCGCCCGGGGCGCACCCCAGCGCCAACACCGAAGATCTGCTGAAGGAGCGTGGCTACCGCTACACCCTGGATTGGCCGATGGACGACCAGCCCTGCTGGCTCGAAACGAAGCACGGGCCGCTGATGAGCGTTCCCTATCCCCACGAAGTGAACGACGTACCGATGATCGTGCTGCACGACGGGACCGGCAGCGCCTTTGCCGACATGGCCATAGACAATCTCGAAGAGATGCTGCTGCAATCCCGCGATCAGCCGCTGGTCTACGGAATAACCATCCACACCTTCATCGTGGGACAGCCCTTTCGGCTTCGGCAATTCCGCCGGGTGCTCGACAAGCTGAACGAGCATCGCGACCAGATCTGGTTCACCACGCCGGGCCGCGTTCACGACCACTACGCGGCCCTGTCCGCCAACCGAAAGGCATGACCATGGCATCGGCAAACGTTTCGAGCCTGCCCGAAACACGCCCCGGTCAACCACTGCGCGTTGCCGTCGCCGGCCTGGGCGCCGTGGGCCTGCAGGTCGCGCAGCGGCTGAGAGAGGGCCTGCCGGGCTTCGTCCTGGGAGCTGTTGCGGTTCGCGACAAGGACGCGGCGCGCCGCAAGCTTGGCGACGAACACGGCCAAATCACCATCGTCGGCATCGACGAACTGGAGCCCTATGCCGATGTCGTCGTGGAATGCGCGCCGGCGGCCCTGCTGCGCGAGATCGTGCTGCCCTTCGTGAACGTAGGCAAGAAGGCCATCGTCCTGTCCTGCGGGGCGCTGCTGCGCCATATGGATCTGGTCGACGTGGCCCGGGAAAGCGGCGGTCAGATCATCGTTCCCTCGGGCGCGCTGCTCGGGCTGGATGCAGTGAGCGCAGCCGCGGAGGGCGAGATCCGCAGCGTCAGGATGACCACCCGCAAGCCGGTGAGCGGCCTTGTCGGCGCACCCTATCTGGTGTCGAACAACATCGATATCGAGGACATCACCGAGCCCCTGCGGATTTTTTCCGGCACCGCGCGCCAGGCGGCGGTGGGCTTTCCCGCCAATCTCAACGTTGCGGTGGCGCTGTCGCTTGCGGGTTCCGGCCCCGACGAAACCCAGCTCGACATTTGGGCCGATCCCGGGATCAACCGCAACACCCACCATATCCAGGTGGATTCCGACAGCGCCTCCTTCTCGATGTCCATCGAGAACGTGCCCACCGACAACCCCAAGACCGGGCGCATCACCGCGCTTTCCGTCATCGCGGCGCTCAAAAGATTACGCGCACCGTTGCGGGTCGGAACCTGACCGGCAGCATCTTCGCCTTCCCCATCGAATCGACAGCATGAGCCCGGCCGCGCGCCGGGCTTTTTTTCCTCCGTCGAAGCCCGGCGGCAATTGTCGGCCGACTTCATGCATGAATTCCGCTCATTCATGAACACAGCGCTATTCGTTTGTTTCCCGCCTGCGATCGGGCCGATAGTCCGCGCGGTCAATCGGAAGTCCGGGAGCAGGCAGTGAGCCATTTCGAGCATGCGCGGCAGCGGGCAAGGGCGCTGATCGAAGACCGCGCCTGCTTCGGCGGCCGCTGGCAGGGGTCCGAGACGGGCGAGAGCTTTGCCGTGTCCGATCCTGCCACCGGCGCCGAGATCGGCCGGGCCCCGAGCCTGTCGGACCGCCAGGTGGGCGAGGCGATCGATGCGGCCGAAGCTGGCCTGCAGCGCTGGCGCACTATGCTGCCGCTGGAACGCAGCCGCACCCTGCATGCCTGGTGCGATCTGATGCTGGCCCGGCGCGAGGCGCTCGGCGAGCTCATCACGCTGGAACAGGGCAAGCCCCTGGCGGAATCGCTGGGCGAAATCGACTACGCGGCAAGCTTCGTGCGGTGGTACGCCGAAGAAACCAAGCGCGACGGCGGCGAGGTTCTGCGCAGTCATCTTCCGGGCAAGCGGCTGCATGTCGACCGGTCGCCGATCGGCATCGTGGCGGCCATCACTCCGTGGAACTTTCCCTCCGCCATGCTGGCGCGCAAGGCTGCGGCGGCATTGGGCGCCGGCTGCTCCGTCATCGGCCTGCCGTCCTCGGAGACGCCTTTTTCGGCGCTGGCATTGGCGCGGCTCGCCGAGGAGGCCGGCTGCCCGGCGGGCGTCTTTTCGGTCGTCACCGGCAATGCCCGCCGGATCGTGCCGCTGCTTTGCGGGGACACGCGCATCCGCGCCGTCTCCTTCACCGGATCGACCGAGGTCGGACGGATCATCGCGGGCCTGTGCGCGCCGACGATCAAGCATGTCAGCCTCGAACTCGGAGGCCATGCGCCTTTCCTGGTGTTCGAGGACGCGGATCTCGACCTCGCGATCGAGGATGCCGTCAACGCCAAGTTCCAGACCACGGGTCAGGACTGCCTCGCCGCCAACCGGATATTCGTGCACGAGCGGTTCTACGAGCGCTTCGTCGAGGGCTTCGCAGCCCGCGCCGCGGCTCTCAAGGTGGGCAACGGCTTCGCCCCTGGCGTGACGATCGGCCCGATGATCAACGCCAGGGCGCTGCAGAAGGTCGATGCACAGGTCCGCGATGCGCTGCAGCGCGGCGCGCAACTGCACCTGGGCGGCGGTGCGCATGCCGCCGGCCCCAATTTCTACGCCCCGACCGTGCTGTCCGACGTCGCCGACGACATGCTGATCATGCATGAGGAAACCTTCGGCCCGGTCGCCGGCATCTGCGGCTTTTCCACCGAGGACGAGGCAATTTGCCGGGCCAACGCCACCGAATACGGCCTGGCGGCCTATGTCCACACGCGCGATCTCGGCCGGTCCGAGCGCGTATCGCGCCGTCTCGATTACGGGATGGTCGGCATCAACACATCGAAGATGACGGGGGCTCCCATCCCGTTCGGCGGCGTCAAGCAGTCGGGCCTCGGGCGCGAGGGCGGTCCCTACGGGATGCACGATTTTATGGAGCTGAAATATGTCTGCGCAGCCTATGAGTGAAGCCAGTGCGGCCGCCGCGACCACGCCGGAAAAGACCAAGGTCGCAAGACAGGTCGTCGACGCGCTGCGCGATATGGGCGTGCGCCACGTGTTCGGCGTGCCCAGCGGCGGCTGGGTCGACTACATGGAGGCGATGCGCACCGTCGATGGGATCGACTTCGTGCTGACCACCCATGAAGGCACCGGTGCCATCATGGCCGATGTCTGCGGCCGGCTGAGCGGCGTGCCGGGAGTGTGCTTCGGAACTTTCGGGCCCGGCGCCACGAACCTGTCGACCGGTGTCGGCGGAGCGCTTCTCGACCGGTCTCCCCTGATTGCGCTGACCGATGAGATGCCGGCGGGAATGCGCGGCCGCGTCACCCAGATGGGCATCGACCACCAGGCGGTGTTTGCTCCGATCACCAAGAAGACCACGCGTCTCGAGCCGGGCAGGGTTCGCGAAATCCTCTTCGACGCCGCAGAAGTGGCGCTTGGCGGTCGCCCGGGCTCGGTCCATGTCGGCCTGCCCGTGGGCATGAGCGCCGAATACAGCATGCCCCAAACCGAACTTCCGCTGCCCCGGGCCGGCCGCGCCGGCGATGCCCCGCCTGCCGCCATCGGCCAGATGCAGGCCGCGCTGCGGGCCGCGCGCAGGCCGGTCATCGCGCTCGGCCTGGGAGCCGTCCGGGCCGGTGCGGGTGAAGAGATCGGCCGGTTCGCGCAGGAACACAATGTGCCGGTGGTGATCACGCCCATGGCCAAGGGCCTGATCGCGGAGGATCATCCCTGCTATGCCGGTGTGCTCTTCCACGCCCTTTCCGACGAGGTCGGGAAAACCCACCAGCAGAGCGACCTGGTGATCCTGGTCGGCTACGATCCGGTCGAGTTCAACGTCGAATCCTGGGCACCGCAGGTGAAGCTGGTCAATATCGACGACCAGCCGGCCGACATCGATCGCGCCGCCTATCCGGACCTGATCGAGGTCACCGGGGACATCGCTTCCGGCGTCGCCGCCTTGTGCGCCACCGAAACGGTGCCGAAGGACTGGGACATGCAGGCGTTGAAGGGGCGCCGGCAGGCCATGTTCGAGCGCCTCAGGGGCACGGACGAATTCGGTCCCTGCGCGGTGCTTGACGTGCTGCGCGAGGTGCTGCCCGAAGACGGCATCATGACCTGCGACGTCGGCGCCCACACCCATTTGATCGGCCAGAAATGGCTGACTCCGGCCGCCGGGCGGCAGATCATGACCAATGGCTGGTTGACGATGGGCTTCGGCATTCCGGCCGCGATCGCAGCCAAGCTGTGCCGCCCCCAAGTCGATGTCTGCGCCGTGGTCGGCGACGGCGGCTTCCTCATGTCCGCCGGGGAACTGGCCACCGCCGTGCGGCTCGGTCTTCCCATGGTCACCGTGGTGCTGACCGACAACGACCTGGCGCTTATCCGCATCAAGCAGCAGAAGAAGCAGAACCCGATCTACGGCACCCCGATCCGCGCCAAGGGCACCATCGGCGGCGACAACATCTTCGGTGTGCCGGTCCTGACCGCCACCGACAGGGACGGTCTGCGGCAGGCGCTGGAGACGGCCTTCGCGGCCGGTGGCCCGATGATCGTCGAGGCTCTGATTTCCAGCCGTGAATATGACGAACTGGTCCTGAAGAAGGACAAGCCCGGCTGAGGGGACCAGGCGATATCCGCATTCCGCACGCTGGCTCAGTCGCTCTCCCAAAGGGCGAAATCCGCGCCTTGCGGCCATCCATCCGGCATCGCGCACAACCCGGTGACGCAGGCCAATTTCGGAGCCGACATGCATCGTTGAGATGGTTCATATGATGCGGAAGCACCAAGGCCGCCTCGCCTTGCCACGGACCCGGTAAAATCGCATCCATCGGCCCCTGGGCCTGATATCCGCCTCTTACCGCTCATGCTACGGCTTCTTACGCCGTCGCTCCCAGCTTTCGTCGACCTCGTCGGTTCCAGCCAACCCCTTCGGGCGCAGCGCCATCGACAGGACGATGATAAGGCCGAGGAAAAAGCCCGTCAGGCCGAGGAATTCGGGAAGCTGGACGCCCAAGATCACGGGGCTCGTCTCGAAGAAGCGCATGATCTCGAAGCCCGCCGTCACCACGACGACGCCGATGACCGCGCCCGAGACGCTGTGCATGCCGCCGAGAATGAGCATCGCCAGCGTCAGGAGCGTGGTGTCGAAATAGAAGCTCTTGGGGCTCACCGAGCCGATCAGGTAGACATACAGGACGCCGCCCAGGGCAACGATCCCCGATCCCAATACCCACGCCACCAGCCGCAAAAGGCGCACGTTCACGCCGGCGCTTTCGGCCGCGACCCGGCTTTCGCCGCTTGCCCTCAACTGAACCCCGAAAGGCGAATCCCGGAACCAGCGCCCGAAAAAGATCGTCACCACCGCCGCCGCCAGAAGGCTCCACACATTGGCGGTCATCGGCACGCCGTAGAGCGCACGCATGCCCCTGGTCAGATCGACCCAGTTGGCGAGCACCGTATGCGTTATGACGAGCAGCGCCAGCGTCAGGATGGTCGCCGATATTCCTGATTCACGGGTGATGACGACCCCGACGACAAGCGCAATCGCCATCGCGACCGCGATCGCGACAAGTCCCGCTTCGATCGGCCCCAACTGAAACGTGGCCAGCGCGAAGGGCGCATTGGGAATGATGGTCTGCTTGATCGTGGTCGGGATGGTCAGGATGGCGGCCGCGTAGCCAGCTATGCCCATGAAGGTGACATGGCCGAGGTTCACGATGTTCGAATTGCCCATGAACATCTGCAGCCCGACCACAATGATCAGATTGATGAGGAATATGCTGAGGATGCGAACCTGAGCGCCGTCGCCCAGCGCAATCACCACCAGCGCGATCGCAATGGGCAGCATCGCCGTCAGCGCGGCACCTTTCAGGGAACGTAGCGATCCGGTCATTCGTCCTTGTCTCCGAATTGACGCTTGGTTCCGACCAGGCCCTGCGGCCGCCAAACCAGAATCGCGGCGACCAGAACGAACACGAAGGCGTCCCGATAGCCGGCAACGCTTGGCGGCAGAACGAGTTGGAAGAACACTTCGAGAGCGCCGAGCAGGAACCCGCCGACCACGGCGCCGCCGAGAGAGCCGAAGCCGCCCAGAACCGCCGCAACAAACGCCTTGAGGACCGGCGTGAAGCCCATGAAGGGGTTGACGACGCCGCGCCTGGCGATGATGAAGATCGCGGCAAGGCCGGCGAGGAACCCCGACACGGCAAACGCGGCGGCGATGACCTTGTTGGCGTTGATGCCGACCATGCGGACCATGTCGAAATCGCGTGCCGCCGCACGCATCGCCAATCCGATATTGGTGCGGCGCAGAATAAGCAGCAGCAGCAGCAGCGCGACGGCCGTCACCCCGGTTTCAAGTAGCTGGATGACCTGGATCCGGGCGATGCCGATATCGATCTGCTGGCCCAGCCATGCCGGGGTCGGCACCGATTTCGAGCGGGTCGCGACGACCGTGATGAAAAAGTTCTTGATGAGGATCGAGACGCCGAACGCCGTCAGGAGACCGGTCGCCGCCGGCGCATAGCGCACCGGGCGAAAGGCGACCCTTTCCAGCGCGATCGAGATGACCACCGCGGCAAGGATGCCGATCGGCATCAGGACCCACCCATAGGCGATGCCGGTGACCGTGAAGACGGCGAACATGACATAGCCCGCCACGGCGATGACCTCGCCATAGGCGAAGTTGACCAGCCCGATGACGCTGAAGACGATGGCCAGTCCGAGGGCGAGCAAAGCGTAGTTGCCGCCGATGCTCAGCGCGTTCAGGAGCTGCTGGACTACATATTCCATGCGCAAGCCCTTTGGCCGTTCGCGTAAGATGATTTCATTGCGCGGCTCCCACGCCCATGTAATGGGTCATCAGGTCGTCCGAATTGAACAGTTCCTGCGCGGCGCCCTCGAAACGCAGGCGGCCGGAATGCAGCAGATAGGCCCGGTCGGCGATGCTCAGCGCCTCGTTGGCGTTCTGCTCGACAAGCAGGATCGTCAGGCCCGAGGCCTTCAGTTCCGCGATCAGGTCGAAAATCTTCTCGACGATCACCGGCGCCAGGCCGAGCGACGGCTCGTCGAGCATGACGATGCGCGGTCGCGACATCAGGCACCGCGAGATCGCCAACTGCTGCTGTTCGCCGCCGGAGAGCGTGCCGGCCTTCTGCCGGTAGCGCTGCTTCAGGATCGGGAACATCTCCAGGTATTTCGCCAGTTGCGCGGCGCGAACCTCCTTGTCCAGTTGGGCGCTGGCGCCCAGCTGGAGGTTCTCCGCCACGGTGAGATTGGCAAACACGCGGCGGCCTTCCGGGGAGATGCCGATCCCCTTGCGGACTTTTTCCTCCGGCGATGCTAGCGTAATGTCCTGTCCTTCAAAGCGGACGGTCCCAGCCGATAGCGGCACAATGCCCATGACCGCGGAGATCAGGGACGTCTTGCCCGCACCGTTGGGGCCGAGAAGAGCGACGACCTCGCCCTCCTCGACCCGCAGGTTCACCGACTGGACCGCCTTGACGGCCCCGTAGTCGACGGAGACGGATTCAAGCTCCAGCATCGCGCGGGTCATCACTCGACCGCGTTGTCAGGCTTCCAGGTCGAGTTCCCGGCCGGGACCCAATCGGGCAGGATCCGGTCGGCAAGCTCGAATTTGCCGTCTTTCGCCTGGATGATGACGACGTCCTTCAGCGGCACGCCTTCCCGACCCTTGAAGGTGATCGAGTTGGCCGTGATGCCTTTCATGTCCTCGATGTTGCTGATCGCCTCGTTGATCTTGGCCGGATCGTCGGAGCCTGCGGTCTCGATCGCGTGACGGACGATCTCGACGGCTTCGCCGCCCAGCCCGAAGAAGACGTTCTCGATCTTGTAGCCGCGCGCCGTGCAATCATCGTAAAAGGCCTTCAGCGCGCTGCCTTCCGAAGGAAAGCCATGAGAGCCCAGGTTCATCAGCGAGCTGCCCGGCCCCGCGGCGGTCAGCATGGCCGGATCGTCGAACGTGTCGGTGCCGAAGACGGGAATGTCGAGGCCGGCCGCCTGGGCCTGGCGCATGAAGGCGCCGCCATCAGGCATCACGAATGCCGAGAAGATCATGTCCGGCCGCGGGTTCATCGCTGCGATCTCCGTGATCTGCGGCGAATAGTCGGTGGTGCCCCAGTTCCAGCTGAGTTCGCCGACGACCTTGCCGCCCAGATGCTCGAAGGTCTCGCCAAAATAGCGCGGCGTGGCGATCGAATAGCTGCCGATGTCGTGCGAGATCATCAGCAGGGCAGTCTTGTAACCCTGCTTGGTGGCGAATTGCGCAGCGGCGGCAGCGGAGGCATTGTCGCCATAGGCCGTCAGGTAGGCGATGCCCGGAATGGCCGCAGGCCACTGCACCTGGGTGGAGCCCACGGAAAGAACGGGGATCGAGTGCGGCAGGGCCATCTGTCCCGCCGGAATCAGGCCGTCGTCGGTCGGCGGCCCGAACAGGACCTTGGCACCGGCGTCGATCAGCTCCTGCGCGGCGGTGCCGGCGAGCGCGGCATCGCTCTTCATGTCGCGCGACAGAAGCTTCAGCTTGCGGCCGCCGAGGACCCCGCCCTTGTCGTTGACGATGTTGACCATGCACTGCACGCCGGTGACGCTGTCATAGGGAGCCAGTTCGCCCGTTGCGGCCGCGACATGCCCGATGATGATGTCGCCATCGGCGAAGGACGAGCCGGGAAAGGCCAGGAGCGAGACGATCGCGGCGGAGGCCAGAAAACGGTTGCGAATGCGTGTTGTCATATCTCTTCCCCTTATTGAGTTGATTGTTGCGCCGGGCCCGGTTTTTCGCTCGCGGTCCGTTCGGCGCGACGGCGCGCCTTCCTTCCCAGGTAGATTTCCGCGACCTTCGGATCGTCGCGCAGCACCGTCGGCGGCCCGGACGCCACCAGGCTGCCCATGTCGAGCACATAGATCCGCTCGCACACGCTGGTGATGAAGGACAGGTCGTGGTCGATGACGATCACGCCGCAGCCCTTCCATTCGCGGATGGCCATGATGGCTTCGACAAGGTCCTTGGATTCTCCCTCCACCATTCCCGCTGTCGGCTCGTCGAGAAGCAGGAAGTCCGGCGCAAGGGCCAGAGCGCGGGCGATCTCGACCCGACGTTGCGTCCCATAGGCGAGTTCGCTGGCCTTGCGGTTCGCGAACTCGGCGATGCCCCACCGCTCCATCAGATGTTCGATGGTCAACGTACCCAAGGCGGAGGCGCGATGCCGGCGCGCCGTCGTGTAGGCAACTTCGATGTTCTGCCGGACGGTCAGGTTCGCGAACAGGCGGATGTTCTGAAATGTACGGGCGATGCCGCCCATGGCGGTCCGTCGCGGCCCGATATTGTGGACGGCGCGGCCGTCAATGGTGATCTGGCCCTCGTCGACATCCAGAAGCGACGAGATCATGTTCAACAGCGTGGTCTTGCCGGCGCCGTTCGGCCCGATAAGGCCGACGATCTCGCCGGCGCTGCAATCAAGCGATACGCCGTTCACCGCGGTCACGCCTTCGAAGCGCTTGGAAACGTCAGAAACTCGAAGCTTCACCTAGGTGCCCTCTCCGGCCGCTTGTCAGTCGCGGCCCACCTGCCTAACTACGATCCAGCTTTGTTGCCTTTCACGATCCCGGCTGCTTATCCCCTTCGAGCAAGCCGTCTCCTCCCGGATCGCCTGAAATCCTCTGCCCCCGGCTTACTTGCGCCGGCCTTGCACCGCCTCCACGGTTCGGATGATCGCATCGCGTGCCTTCACGAGATCGGACGTGCGGCCGGACATGAAAATGCGGCCGGTCGCGCCGATCATCTGAACGTCGTTGATCACTGTTTCCGGCGCAGCGCGCTCCGCCTCGTTTGCCGCCACGCAGGCGAACAATGCCGGTGCGAGCTCGAACACCAGCAAGCTGTGGCCAGGAACAAGGATCGAAGCGTCGCGCGACCGGTTCAGGATGATCGCATGCTGATCGGACAGGTCCTCGATGATGTCGTGATAGTAGATGCTGGGAGCGAGCTGGTCCTCCGCCTTTGCCCCGATCCCGTTCAGGATCGCCTGGCCGGCGGCCTCCAGTTCATCCCTGTCCGAGGAGTGCAATTCGAGCAGTCCGAATTGCCTTTCGGTGTACAAGATCCCCGGCTCCATGTCGGGCGCGGCCTTCAGCGCCAGATCCGCGATCCGATGGATGGCCAGCGCCGGCGCAACCTCGATGATGAGGCTGTGCTGGCCGGCAAACGGCGGATAGCCCCTGGCCCGGGTGGGCGAGCTCAGATATGCGGCAAACTGGGGCTGCAGGTCGTGAACAGGTAGATAGACCCGTAGTTCCGTCATCTCGGGCACTCCCGCCGGGGTTATCGGCAACAGATGGCGATGGCCGCTGGCGACGCCGCCGGCCACCTTGATTTCCAGGACGCCGCCTTACTTGGCGACGACGGCAGCGGTGAAATACTTGCCCAGATCCTGATGCGGGCGCGGAATGACATGGACCGCGACAACCTCGCCAACCGCGTTTCCGGCCTCGGCGCCGGCTTCCGTGGCCGCCTTGACGGCGCCGACATCGCCGCGGATCACGACGGACACGAGACCGCCGCCGACTTCGTTGCGAGCCACGATCTCGACGTTCGCCGCCTTGACCATGGCGTCCGCGCTTGCCAGCGCCGCCACATAACCGCGGGTCTCGATCATTCCGATTGCCAGATTAGCCATGATTTGTCTCCTGATGAGTTTGGAATTTCAACTTGGTTTCAGTGGATGGATGCCGACGCCGTCAGCCCTGATTTTCGTCGATCGAACCGATGATGAGGGCATCCACCGGCGCCTTGATCTTGGTGAAATAGGCGGCAGCCACCGACCCCTGTGTGACCAGGACCTCCTCGCCCTGCGCGCAGCCGAGCGGATCGAAAGCGACCAGGCTTGCGCCGCCTTCGGTCGTGACTTCCAGAAGCGCCCCGCCAGGCAGTGTGTCTATCGCCTTGGAAGACCAGACACGGCCAGTTACGCGTCCGCGGATCATGACTTAGCCCTTTCGATCTTGATGCCTTGCCGGCGCAGTTCATCCTGCGCGAGAGGTGTGAGGCGAACGGTCTTGCCGATGCGGATCACGGTGATCCCTTCGGGAAGGTTGCGGATCTCGCGCTCGTTGACGAGGCCGCGCTCGAACGAGACGGGCGAGAAATTCTGCTTCGGCTGCGGGCGCTCATAGGCCTCGGCGGACGCTGCCGCCCGGTTGCCGGCACCCGGTCCGGCCAGCCGGAACACATGCCGTCCGCTTTCGATGTCCGCGCGCGCCTTGCTGTCCGCGGCCAGCGCCAGGATGCGGCGCGCGAACGCGGCCAGATCGGCATCGGAAGCGATCGAAACCGCCTCCTCGCGAATCTGGGGAGTTCCTGACGAACGCCCGACGCCACGCGCGGCGAGTTCTTCCCGCAGCACTTCACGTATCATAGCCCGGAGGTCAGCGCTCATGCCGCCGCCCCTATCGCGCGCCATGCGCGCGCAATGCCATTTCTGCGGCATCGCGTGCATTGCGGATTTCGGCCTCGTCGCCCGACAGGTACAGCCTGCCGCTGGCCCCGATCATGCGGTAGTCGATGAGCTTGATGTTCGCGGCCTTCTCGGCCTCGTTGCAGGCCAGGATCGCGTAGGACGCCGGCTGGCATTCGAGGATGTAGAGGGATTCCCCACCCACGATCATCGACCCAAGCCGATTGCGGTTGATCAGAAAGGCGTGTTGCGGATCGACGCGGTTGACGACCCTGGAGGCGAGGATTTCGGGACGCTTGGCATCGGCTTCGTCCGCACCCAGCGTCGAAAGCACGGCCTGCGCCGCCGCCTTGACCTCGGCCGTCGAGCGGGAGTGGAATTCCAGATAGCCGTACTGCCGTTCCACCACCAGCATGCCCGCGCGCACGTCCGCCCCTTTCAGGGCAATGTCGGTCAGCGCCTCGATATCGATGCCCGGGGCGACCTCGATGATCTGCGCGGCCATGGCCCGGCGCGGCAGCGAACCTCTGATCCAGGTCGCCAGATAGGCGAGCGTCTGCGGCTGCAACTGGTCGATGAAGATGAAGGAGCGAAGTTCAGCCATGGGATCAGCGTTCCTTGAGCACGGCGCGAAGTTCCTCCGCGATCAGGCGGCGCAATTCGTCTCGCGCGGCATCGGACAAAGGCGAGGCTGAATTGCCCCCGGAGAAGGATGTGGTAGCCATCGGCCGACGCGGCGCGGCGCTTCCCGGCATGCCGTCGGCGGGCGCCGCCGGTAGCGGCCCTTCAAAGCGCGGCCCCAGATTGTCGAAATTTCCGAACGGCACGTCGGCGTCCGTGTTGTAGGCGATGCGCGACCAGTGAACGAGATGCTGGGGGCCGACATTCTCGCCGATGGAACTGCGGCCGAAATAGCCGGTGCCGACGGTGAAGGTGGGGGCCAGACCGGTGCCGAAGCCGGCCGCGCCCTGGCTGCACGGAGAATTGACGACGATGCGATAGGCTTCGACCGTGCTTCCGTAGGTCATGATGACGGCGGGATCGTTGGCATGGATCGCCGCCGAATGACCGGCGCCGGTCATCCGAAGGATGGCGCGGGCATGCGCCATCGCCTGCGACCTGTTCTTGGCGACGTGGTAGGCAAGCACCGGGCAGAGCTTTTCCTTGGAAAGACGCTCCTCAATCCCGATCTGGTCGATGGGCGTGACCAGGATGCGGGTGTTCTGCGGAACGCGTATCCCCGCGTCGGCAGCGATGAGCACGGCGTCACGCCCGACGCAGGCAATATTGAAGCCGCGTGGATGAAACAGCAGCGCGCGCAGACGTTCTGTCTCTTCAGCGTCGCAGAAATAGGCGCCGGCTGCCTGCATGGAGCGCCGCAACTGCTTGTCGACCTCCGGCAGGGTGAGGACGACACTTTCATTGGTGCACAGGATGGAATTGTCGAAGCTCTTTCCGTCGACGATGCGCCTGGCCGCCTTGTCGATGTCGGCCGAGGTATCGACAAAGACCGGAGCGTTGCCCGGCCCCACGCCTATCGCCGGATTGGACGACGAATAGGCAGCGCGCACGACGGCATTGCCACCGGTGGCGAGGATCACGGAGGTCTTCGGCGAAGCCATGAATTCCTCGATGAGGGGAATGTTCGGCTCCTCGACGATCTGGATGATGGCATCCGGCGCCCCGGCCTCCAGCGCGGCAGCCATGAGAGTGCGGGCGGCATCGACGCAGCAATGGCGCGCGGCAGGATGCGGACTGATGACGATTGCGTTGCGCGTCATCAGCGCCAGAAGAATCTTGTAGTTGAGCGTCGCCACCGGATTGGTGGAAGGGGTGAGCGCGAACACCACGCCGGCCGGGCGCGGAATCTTGACCATCTTGGCCGCGCTGTCGACCCTGGGATTGACGTAATCGTCATTGCGATAGAAGTCGACGAGCCCGGTGGAGGACAGTTCGTTCTTCAGCTTCTTGTGAGCCGAGACACCGAAGCCCGTCTCCTCGACGGCCCAGTCGGCATATTTCGCCGCATTTGCGTGGGCAACCTTGGCGACCGCATCGACGATCGCCATCGTCGCGCGGCGGTCGTAGCGTTGAAAGACCTGGCCGGCCCAGCGGGCCCGCTCCAGCATCATGTCGGCGCGGCCGCGCAGATCCGCCTTGGTGCCGGCTATATCGACGAGCGTTCTGATCTGGGGTTCCATCAGTTGATCACCCGCCGTCCACCCATGATCTCGGTTCGCGCCAGGTCGATGGCTATCTCGACGCGTCGCAGCAAATCCTCGGCATCCGTCTGCGTCAGCAACAGGCCCGGCTTGAACTGCAGCACCCGCGGATCGAGGGTCGAGAAGATCGCCCACACCCCGTTCTGATAGAGATGCTTCATCACCGGCTTGGCGCCTTGCGGATGATTGAACTCAAGCCCCATGACCACGCCGTGCTGGCGAATGCCGATGAAGAAATCCGCGTATTCGGCCATGATCCGATCGAGGCCGGCGCGCAGGAAATCCGCGATGAAATTGACCATGCTGCGCACTTCGGGCCGCTGCACGATCTCCAGCGTCTTCATCGCCACGATGCAGCCGAGCTCCGCGCCGCCCATGGTCGATATGTGGCCGAAGCCGTCCTTCTTGAGCCAGCCGCCGCATTTTTCCGAAATGAGCACGCAGGCGATCGGATACATGCCGCCGGAAATGCCCTTGCCGGTCACCATGATGTCCGGCACCACGCCGTAGCGCATGCAGCCCCACATCTCGCCGCAGCGCATCAGGCCCGTCTGGACCTCGTCGGCGATGTAGAGGGCGTCATAGCGCTCGCACAGCTTCTTGACCGCCGGCAGGTAGCCCTCATGCGGCATCGGGAAGCCGTAGGTGGCGGGGATGGTCTCCATGATGACGGCCGCCACGTCGCGCTTGCGCAGCGCATCCTCCATCGCGGTGAGGTCATTGAAGGGCACCTGGACGAACTCGCCCGAGGTATCCTCCGACAGGAACAGCTTGGAAAAACGGTCGTCGCCTGTCTTCAGCGCCAGGCCGGTATGGCCGTGATACGCCTTGACGATCGAAACGATCTTCTTCTTCTGCATGGCGTGGCGGGCGGTCTTGAGGGCGATGTCGATCGCCTCGCCGCCGCCGGATCCGTAGGCGGTGTATTTGAAATCGGGCCCCGGCGCGCAGGCGGCGAGCGCCTCGGCCAGCGCGGTGCGGGCCAGTGCCGGAAAGTGGTGGTTGCCCATGTCGAAGCGGTCCGTGCCCGCCTTCAGCACTTCCACCAGTTCGGGATGGCGATGGCCGAGATTGTAGGTGCCGCCATTGAGATGCGCGTCGATGAGACGGCGGCCGTCCATGTCGTAGAGATAGTAGGCCTCACGGCGATCGATGACGAGATCGACGCCCATATCCTGCCAGTCCTGGGTCTTGCCCGGGTTCCAAAATTCTCGTGATCGCTCGAGAAAATCCAGCTTTTCCTGGCTCATCGGCTTAGTCTCGCCTGTTACTGGTGACCAGTTGATCGCAACCGCTGCACCGAACGTTAGGGGCTATTGCACCCCGCCGCTTGACAATGACGGGGTGCGGATTGACAGCGTGCGCTCAGCCGTGCGTGCTGAAGTAGCTTTCCGCCAGGATCGCCGTCCCGCCGGCGTAGACCGGCGCAAGCTCGCGTGCGATTTCGACCTCGCGATGCGAGCCGATCCACGCCAGCAGAGCCATGCGCCGCATCATCACGAAGGTGTCGATCTCCGCTTCCTCGGCCGCGGACAGATCGCGCACCTTGCGGTAGCCCTCGACCCAGGACTGCTTGAGCGCGGGCACCTGCGGGTGGTCTTCCATAAAGGAGACGCCGGTGGCGAAGTCATAGAGGAACCAACCGAAGCCGCAGTCGTCGAAATCGATCAGGCGCGGCCTGTCGTGGTGAACGAGAAGATTGGCGAGACGCATGTCGGCATGGATCAAGCCGTAGCGGTCCGCACCCTTGCCGAACCTGGCCAGGCGCCGCACGATCAGAGCCTCGAGCCTTTCGAGCTGGCCGGCGATCTGCGCATCGATATTGGGGCCGTCGCGCCAGTTCCCCCATGTCGGGGACGGGCCGAAGACCGTGCTTTCGTCCCAGGTCATTCGCTGGAATCCCGCCGGACGCTGCCAGGAGGACGAATGCAGATGCGCCCGCGCCGCGATCTGACCCAACTGGCCGAACGGCGCGACCAGATCGTGATCGGGATCGGGTTCATGTCCCTCCACGAACGCGAACATCACCATGTGACGTGGCGTCGGCAGCCCGGCGGCTGTCACCGTCTGGATGGCGCTGCCGTCGCGGCCGAGGAAATAGTCCGGCGTCTCCACGCCGCCCTCATGTCCCAGTGCCTGCGACCATGCGAGTTCGGAGGCTATGGCCTCGCGCGAGTGGTAGTTTTCCCGGTGCACGCGCAGGATCGAGCGAAACCCGCCCGGCGCCTCGACCAGATAAGTGGCATTTTCCGAAATATTGATCAGCCGTGCAGACGTGTCCGCCGGGATGTCCCAGCGGCTCAGCGATTGCTGCACCAGCCCTTGAAGCCGCTCAAGAGTATCCTCTTGCGACATATCGCAAACCTCCCGTCAGGGTTTTATCGGCGTGAGATCGGCGGCTCAGATACTCGCGATCGCCTCGAGCGATTCCGGCAATATCTGGCCGCCGTCCACGATGATCTGCTGGCCGGTGATGTAGCCGGCCTCATCGGACGCAAAGAACAGGGCGGCATTGCCGATGTCTTCGACGGCACCCAGGCGCTTGAGCGGGATCGATGCCGCCATCGTGTCGAGATAGGCCTGGCCAAGCCCTTCCAGACCTTCGGTCACGATGTTTCCGGGCATCACCGCGTTGATGGTGGTGTTGTAGCGCGCCAGTTCCATCGAGGCGGTCTTGAGGAAGCCGAGCTGGCCGGCTTTCGAAGCGCCATAATGGGTCCAGCCGGGGTAGCCGGTGACCGGCCCCGTTATCGATGAGGTGAGGATGACGCGCCCCTTGCCCGCCTTCTCGAAATAGGGAATGCATGCCTTGACCGTCAGGAAGGCGCTCTTGAGATTGGTCGCCATGACGCGATCCCATTCGGCCGGATCGAGGTCGATCATCTTCGCCTGGGGAAAGATGCCGGCATTGGCGCACAGAATATCGACGCCGCCGAACGCCGCTTCCGTGGCCTTGACCATCTCCTGGACGGAGTCCCAGTCGGAAACGTCGCAGGCGACGGCCTCGGCTGTTGCGCCTGCGCCGCGCAGTTCGGCGAGCACGGCTTCGGAGGCATCCTTGCCGCGCGCGGCAATCATTACCTTGGCGCCCTGAGCGGCAAAAACCCTGGCGATACCGCGGCCGATGCCCTTCGAGCCACCGGTAACGATGACGCTCTTGCCCCTGATCGACGTCAACATGTTTTTGTCCTCCTCTGAATCAAGTCTTGCTGGCGCGGCGCGCGCGAGACGCGCGCAGCAGCGACGGGATGAGCACTGCCATCACGACGATGGCGGCAGAGCTTGCGATGGCGAGCATGCCGAGCGCCGGAACCTGCGGCGAATAGCCGGAGACCATCTTGGCGTAGAGCCATTTCGGCAGTGTCGAGTCCGCGCCCGTCGTGAACAGCGAGAGAGGAAAATTCCCCCAGCTGAGCAGGAACGCGAACAGGCCGGCACTCATGACGCCCGGCGTCAGCAGCGGGATGGTAAGCTCCCGCAACACCTGCCAGGTGGAAGCTCCCATGTCGCGCGCGGCCTCTTCGAGCATCGGATCGAAGCTGTAGGCCTGGATGGCGACGACGAGCGTGGCGATCGGGGCGATCCACACCAGATGCGCCACGATCGCCGTTTTCCAGGTCGGCACGATGCCGAGCGAGCTGAACCAGACCAGCAGGGCAAGACCCAGAACCGCCTGCGGGAAGAAGATCGGCAACAGAACCAGCTTCTGGAAGAGCGGCCGATAGCGCCACTGGTAGCGCGCGAAGGCCAAGGCGCCGAAAAACCCGAGCACCATCGATATGACGGTCACCAGCACCGCGATCGTCAGCGACGTGGTGACAAGTTCGCTGACGGTGGCGCTGGTCAGCGCGCTTTCATACCACTGCAACGTGTAGCTTCTGATCGGGAAGGACAGGTATCGCGCCTTAGAAACCGATGCGAAGCCCACCGAGACGATCGGCAGATAGAGGAAGGCAACGACCACCAACCCGTAGAAGACGAGAAGGGCGGACATGACACGCGACGTCCTCATCAGCGTCTACGCCCCATCAGGGTGTCGAGGTCGACGCGCGAGATCGCCAGGATCGCCAGCGTGCCGATGACGACGATCAGGCTCATCGCCAGCGCCGAACCCAGCGGCCAGTTCTGCCCGTAGGAAAAGGCGGTCTCCACCTCGGACGTGATGACGATGACGGACTGCCCGCCCAGCAGCTTGGATTCGGCGAGCGCGCCGGCGACGAGCACGAAGCACAGCAGAGAGCCGACCATGATGCCGGGCGCGGCCAGCGGAAGATCGATCTCCCACAGAATGCGCCAACGGGAAGCACCAAGATCCGCCGCCGCCTGGCGGGCGTCATCCGGCACCATGGCGATGCCTTGCGCCAGCGGAAAAAGCATGAACGGGAAATAGACGTAGACGAGACCGAAAATGGTGATGGGGATGTTGTAGAGCGCGCCTTCAAGGCGCCATCCCGTCAAAGCGTTCAGATAGCCGTCGATCAATCCGCCCTTCATGAGCGTGACCACCCAGCCGAAAAGCCGGATGTTTTCCGACACGAACAGGGTGACTGCGACCGCCACCGTCAGGAACAGGGTGAAGCGGCCAAATACCTTGGCCATGCCGTAGGCCAGCGGCCAGCACAGCACGAAAAGGATCGCCGTGGCCATGAAGGCCATGGCCAGAGACCATAGGAGCGACTTGTAGTAGCCCTGTTTGAAAAACACCGCATAGGCGGAAAAGTCGGGAACATGCGCCAGGTCGAACACGCCCTGGGGCATGATCGAGAAGCCGGAAATGACCAGGAGCGGCGCGAGAAACCCGCCCGCCAGAAGCACGCCCAGCGGTACCGCGCACCACAATCCGAGTTTGCGGTCGCGCCCGTTCATGGCGCCTCATCCGCGATGATATGGCAATTTTCCACATCCCAGCCGAGCAGCACCTCATCGCCCGGCTTTCCGGCAAAGCGGTCTTCGCGCAGCTTTTCCACGATGACCATCGTGCCGTCGCGCCGTTCGACTTCGTAGTGGATGCGCGAGCCGAGCAAATATTCCGCCCGGATCACACCGCTCAGATGGAAGTCGCTGACATGACGATTGTCGAGGAAGTGCATGAATTCCGGGCGGACCATGAGGGTCGCCTTGGCGCCCGGCGCGAGGGATACGGACACGGGCGCTGTATCCGCCGGAAGGTTGATCTCGATATCGTCGCCCTTCAAGCCGCCGTGCGCCGCGCCTTCTATGTCGAAAAGATTGACCTCGCCCATGAATTTGGCGACGAAGCGGCTCTTCGGACGGGCATAGATTTCGTCGGCGACGGCAATCTGCTCGAACCGGCCGGAACGCATGATGGCGATGCGATCCGACATCACCATCGCCTCTTCCAGCGAATGGGTTATGTAGACGAAGGTCTTGCCGGTGCGCGCATGCAGGTCTTTCAGCTCTTTCTCCAGGGTCTTGCGCAGGCGGTAGTCCAGTGCGGACAAAGGCTCGTCGAAGAAAAGGATTTCGGGGTCGAAGGCCAGCGCGCGCGCCAGCGCCACCCGCTGCCTTTCGCCGCCCGAAATCTGCGTGACCGCCTTGCCGTAATAGTCCTTCTGCAGGCGCAGGAGGCCCATCAGCTCCAAGGCGCGCTCCTTGCGTTCGGCCGCCGGAACGCCGCGAATTTTCAGCGGGAATTCGATGTTCTGGCCGACGCTCCGGTGCGGAAACAGCGCCAGCGACTGGAACACCATGCAGGTCGGGCGCTTGTTCGCCGGCACCCGCTCGATGCGGCGGTCCCGCAGCCAGATCGCTCCGGAAGTCGGCTCGTCCATGCCAACCAGCAGCCGGATCAGTGTGGTTTTTCCGCTGCCGGAAGGGCCCACGATGGTGAGGAACTCTCCATCGACGATGTCAAGGTTGATATCGCGCAGCACGGTGACGGCACCGAAGCGCTTCACGATATTCTCGAGCCGCAGGATCGGATCGCTCGACGACTTTCCTTCAGGATGAGGCATGACTTGCTGCAACAAAATGCACTCCGGCGTTACGGCGCCGGGGCGCTCCAGCCATTGATCTGGAGCACCGGCCCGAGGGTGCGACCGGCTTGCTCCGTTGTGCTGTCAAGAACCGGCGCCGTGCTTACGGGCTGAGACCGACGTGCGGCGAGCTAGCGACGCTTCGCCGCCGTGTAGATGGCGTTGAGTGCGTCATAGTCCTTGATCACGTTGTACTGGGTCGCACGCGACAGCTCTTCCTCCAGGCTGTCCCACTGGATGGCATCCAGTTCCTCGGGCGAGTATTTGGCGAAGACGTCCGGATCGCCCATCTGCGTGACCGGGTTATAGGTACCCTCGGCAAAGCTGACGCTCTTGGCCACATCCGGCTGCTGCACGAACTCAAGGAAGTCCTCGGCCAACCCGGAAGGATCGGGGTTGTTGATCAGCGAGGTCAGTTCCACCCACACCAGGCCGCCCTTGCCGTTGACCGGCCCCGTGCGCGGGGTGATGGCGCGGACGTTGGAGGCGCCGTCGAGCCGGGCGGGCGAGGCCGTATAGGTGCCGCCGGTGAAGTAGGCATCGATCTCGCCGTTGATGAGGGCAGTCGTCATCGCCACCAGATCGTCGGTCAGAAGCTTGGCGTTGCCGAAAATTGCTTCCGCCGTGCTTTTGAACGTAGCGCGCTTGGCGTCGTCCATATCCTCGAACGGGTTGAGGTCCCCGGCGAGGGACAGGTGCATGATGTTCCAGTCGCCATAGGTGAGAACGCCGTAACGGTCCTTCATCGCCGGGTCGAAGAACAGCTTCCAGCCCTGGTCTTCGGCCGTCTCGCGGCTGATCTTGTCGGTATTGACCACAAAACTGAACGGGCCGTAGCGCTGCGGCATGCCCAGCAGATCGCCGGCATCCGAGAAGGCCAGCGGATAGGGCTTGGCGAACTCGCCGCTCATCTTTTCGAAATACGGCATGAACCGCGCCTTATCGAGCGGCTTGATCAGCCCTTCGGGTGCCAGGCGTCGCGCCCAGGGCTGGTTGACGTTGAGCACATCCCAGACGTTCAGTTCGCCGGCACGCAGCCGGTTGATCATGTCCGGATCGGAAGTGCCGCTTTCGGCGCGAACCCGCGCGCCTGGGTGCAGTTGCCGAAACGGCCCGAGAACATTGTCCGTGTTGTAGCCTTCCCAGCACAGAATGTTCAGCTCGGTGTCGCGGGCCGCGAAAGCGGGGCGTCCCTGCCCGAGCAGGGCAGCTCCGGCAATGCCGGCAAGCCCCGCATTGAATTTCCTGCGCGAAAGCGTCATCGAATTCCTCCCATTTTCCCACGGATTTTCGACCGACCTCTCCGGGTCTTGGCTGCAGCCTACGCCTCACTTCAAGAACCGTGCTTGACATCGACCAGCCCGGATTTGACAAAAGAGCGACAAAAAGCGATGGCGTCCGTAGCTGGGACGTCGGGGCAGTGTTGTCGGCAAAGTCTTGCGTTGCCGTGTGAAGTCTGCATGATTTGCAAATTCCGGAGTCCGACGAACAATCGGCTCAACTTTTCAATGGCAGTTGCGACACTTGGGAGGGGCCGCATTATGCTAGAGGCTGGCGAGGCTCGTTCATTCACGCCGCCGAAGGTCCTGGCATCGGCCGCCAACGGCGTCATCGACATGATCCGGCGAAAGGGCGGAAGCGCCGAGGCCGTCTTCGCCAGCGCTTCGATCCGCATGTCGGACGTAGGCTGCCCGACCAATGAGCTCAACCTGCACCAGTATTGCAACCTGTTCGAGCAGGCCGCACGGCAGACGGGAAACGACAATTTCGGCCTGGAGTTCGGTGCGCAGTTCCAGCCGAGGGAGCTCGGCCCGCTGGGCTATGCTGCAACCTCGTCGCCGACGCTCGGCGCCGCGCTGCGCAACGTCGAGGCCTATTTCCCGGCTCATCAGGGCCAGTTGACATTCAGCTTCATCCCCGAAGGCGACATCGTCTGGCTGAGCTACCAGATCACCGATCCGCGCATCGCCGATCGCCGCCAGGACGCGGAACTGTCGCTGGGCATGTTCTGCAACATCTTCCGTACCGCATTGGGAAAGAGCTGGTCGCCGCTGGAGGTCCGGTTCGAGCACGCCAAGCCGGACGGGGCCAGCGACCACTCCCGCTATTTCAACGCGCCGGTCCAGTTCGCCCGGCGCACAAACGCCTTTGCGTTTCGCCGCGACATTCTCGGCACGAAAATGCCCGAGCCCGACCCCTATCTGTTCGCCATCATCGAGGCCCTGCTGCGGTCGAGGCGCGATTTCACGGGCGACCCCCAGGACATCGTCTCAGTGCTCCGCAACCAGATTAAGATGCATCTCGGAGAACGCACGCCGGGCATCGCCGATATCGCCGTGATCCTCGGCATGAGCAGCGCCGCGCTGCAGCGGCAACTCAAGGAAATCGGCGTTACCTACAACGACATAGTGCGCTCCGCTCGCGAAGAGCTGGCACTGCACTACATGAAGAACAGCGATATGCCGCTCACCGACGTGGCCCTGTGCCTGGGCTATTCCGAGTTGTCGGCTTTTTCCCGCGCGTTCCGGAATTGGACCGGAATGAGCCCCCACCGATTCCGCCGGATCGGGACGTTCCAGATATAGGGCAGCCGGGCTTTGCCCGTCCCTGCCCTGTTTCAACCCCATAAAGATGCTCGCCAGCGCCACGTTCACCATTCCAACGGCGGTGCAGCGCGAACCGAACAAGCTTCGTCGGGTGCCGTTACCGCTGATCCGCCAAACGGCAGTCGTCTTCCTCGGGCATATGGCCGAGACGGCTCGACAGATCAGCCGCGGCATCGATCAAGGTCTTCAGATAGCTCGCGTGGTTCTTCAACCCGTCTTCCTTGGGCGTGACCAGGCAAAGCGTCGCCACGCATATGCCATCGGCCCTATAGACCGGCACGGCGAAACAATGGGTGAAGGTTTCGACGACACTGTTGAACGTGAAGTAGCCGACTCGAGCGGCCTCGCGCACTTCGGCGATGAAGACGGCCGGATCGAGCCAATGGCCATCCGGCATTTTGAAATCCTGAGCCGGGATGAAATCCACGATCTCGGCATCGCTCATATGCGACACCAGAAGCCGTCCTGACGCCGTCCACGGAATGGAAACAAGCTCGCCGATATTGGAGGAAATCCGAAATGGCCGCAGGCCTTCCTTCATCTGGGCGACGGTATACCGGTTGCCTTCCAGCATGCACATCTGCGCCGTCTCGCGCGTTTCCTCGGCGATCGCTGCGAGCAGCTTGTCGCATTCGCGCATCAGGTCGAATTGCTCGGCATAGGCGACGCCCAGGAAATAGAGCTTCCGGCCGAGAAAGACGCGCCCGTCTTCGCCGCGATATTCCAGTATGCCTTGCCGCACCATGAGGTTGACGAGATCGTAGACGGAGGAGCGCGGTGCGCCGACCGCCAAGGCGATCTCGTTGGGACGCATGGGCCGGCGCTTCAAACGCAGGAAATTGAGGATTTCGAAAGCGCGGTCAAGGCCGCGCTCGCGCCGGGTGATGCCTATCGAAATGTCGTCCATAGGTGCCTCCCGGCGCTTGTGCTGCCAGTCATTTCGCCTTGTAGGCAATGCAGTCGATTTCGATCTTGCAATCGACCATCATCGAAGATTGGACGCAAGCGCGTGCCGGCGGGTTTGCGCCGAAATACTCGGCATAGATGCCGTTGAAGGTCCAGAAGTCGCGCGGGTCGTCCAGCCAGACTCCCACTCGGACCAGATCCTGCGTGCCGTAGCCCGCTTCCTTCAGGATAGCGATCATGTTCTCGATCGCCTTGCGGGTTTCCGCAACGATGCCCCCGCCGACGATCTCGCCATTTTCCATGGCGACCTGGCCAGACACGTAGAGCCAGCCGTCCGCTTCCACCGCACGTGCAAATGGCAGGGCCTGCTTGCCCGCTCCGGTCTCGCCGGCGCCGTAACGTTTGATGGACATGCTGAATTCTCCGAATGCTGTCAGTTGAAAGTGGAGGTCTTGAGGAATTCCGCCAGCCGCTCGGTTTGCGGCTTGTGGAACATTTCTCGCGGATCGCCTTCCTCGCCGATCCGTCCCTGATTCATGAAAATGACACGCGAGGAAACCTCGTAGGCAAAGCGCATTTCATGGGTGACCAGAAGCATGCTCATTCCGTCGCGTGCCAGGTCCTTGATGACCTGCAACACCTCGCTGACCAGTTCGGGATCGAGTGCAGAGGTCACTTCATCGAACAGCATCAGCTTGGGGTTCATGGCGATGGCGCGGGCGATGGCGACGCGCTGCTGCTGACCGCCCGAAAGCTGGCCGGGAAAGCGGTCGGCCCGGTCGCGCAACCCGACGCGCTCAAGCCATTTCTCGGCCACCGCGCGCGCCTCGTCGCGTCCCATCCGCTTCACCTTGACCAGTCCGAGCATGATGTTGCGGGCCGCGCTCAGATGCGGAAAAAGATTGAACTGCTGGAATGCCATGCCGGTCATCGCACGCTGGCGAGCGATTTCGGTTTCCTTCTTGCGACGACGCACCCCGCCCGCCGTCTCGTAGCCGATTTCCTCGCCGTCGATGCGGATGGTTCCGCCCTGGAAATCCTCCAGCATGTTGATGCAGCGCAGCATGGTCGTCTTGCCCGACCCGCTGGAGCCGATGATGGAGATGACGTCGCCCTGGCGCATGGTGCAGTCGACGCCCTTGAGGACTTCAGTGGCGCCATATCGTTTGTGCAGATCGCGTATTTCAAGAAGGTTGCCGGACATGGACGGGCTCACGATGGGGTGGACGTTTTGCGCTCGACATATTTGCCGAAACGCTCGATGCCATAGTTGATGACGAAATACAGAAAGCCGGCAAAGAAATAGAACTCGAGACTCAGGAAGGTCCGCGAAATCAGCTCCTGCGTGCGCAGCAGCAGTTCGGCCACGCCGATGATCGACAACAGCGTCGATGCCTTAACCATCTCGGCGGCGGTGTTGACCCAGGCCGGCAGCGCCAGCCGCAACGCCTGCGGCGCCAGCACCGAAGTGAAGGTCTGAGAGAAAGTGAGCCCGATCGCCTTGGCCGCTTCCGACTGGCCCTTCGGAATGGATTGCAGCGCACCGCGCACGATCTCGCCGACATGAGAACTGCAGAACACGGCCAGAGCCAGAACGCCGGCCTGGAAGGGGCCGAGGTCGAGCCCTACCGCACTAAGCACATAATAGCTGGCGAGCACGAGAACGAGAACGGGCGTGCCGCGGATGAAGTCGGTATAGGCGCGCACCAGCCAACGCACGGGCCGCACCCCATAGGTCAGCGCCAGCCCGACGCCGAGCCCGAGCACGGATCCGGCGCAGATGGCCAGCAACGAGATGGAGACCGTTACGCCCATACCCTTGAGAATAGGAAGGCGCGCGAGCCAAAGCTGATCGAAGAATGCAAGGAGCTCCATGGCCGTCACCGCGGAATGTTCAGGCGCTGCTCGACTTGGCGCAACAGCGCAGCGAGAACCGAGCAGGTGGCGACGTAGAGACAGCTGGCCACGATCCACGTCTCGATGACGCGGAAGGTTTCCACATTGATCTTGCGCGCCTCGAAGGTGAGTTCAGGCACGGCGATGGCGGCGGCAAGCGAGGTATCCTTGAACAAGGAGATCAAGGTACTGCTCAGCGACGGCAGCACATTGCGGATCATCAGGGGCACGATTATCGAGCTGCGGATCTGCATCTCGGTGAGGCCGATCGCGAGGCCGGCTTCCCGCAGGCCATGCGGCACCGACAATAAGCCACCCCGGAAAATCTCGGCGAGATAGGCGCCCGAATAGATGGCCAGCGTGACCACGAAACTTTCGATCTTGCCCAACCTGACGCCCAGTTGCGGCAACGCGAAGAAGGTGAAGAGGATGAGCACAAGGATCGGCGTATTGCGGATGACGGTGACATAGAGCCGCGCAGGATGGCGCAGCCACCCCGACTTCGACATCAGCGCGAACGCCGTGAACAGGCCGATCACGCAGCCGATGAGGATCGCCACCACCGCAAGCGCCAGGCTGAGCGCCAGCCCTTCAAGCAGAAGAGGGAAACTTCGCCAGACAGCCGCAAAATTGAGGGTGTAGCCCATTGTCCCGAAAGGCTCCGACTGAAAAGGACGGCGCGTCCGCCATGCGGTGGCCGCGCCGTCCTGAAGCTTACTTGTATTCGACCGGGAAGCCGATCTGGGGCGGAGCCAGGTCCTTGCCGAACCAGGTCTTGTAGGAGTCGGCGTAGAAATCGAACTCGACTCCGGTCATGGCCTCATGCAGGGCGGTGTTGACGAAGTTCAGCCAATCCTGATCGCCACGCTTGACGCCGCAGGCGTAGGTCTGCGGGTTCCAGCCATAGCCCGCATCCTTATAGCGGTCGGGGTTCTGCTTCATGTACCAGGCGAGCGAGGACTGGTCGGTGGCGGCGGCATCGGAACGGCCCGATTCCAGCGCCTGATAGATCAGGTCCACCGAATCATACTGGTCGACCTTGGCCTCGGGCAGCGCGGCGTGAACCATCGATTCCGCATAGACGTTCTGCAGCACGGAAATGGTGACGGCGGAGCCCGCCGCCTTGAGAGCCGCGTAGTCGGCATACTTGCTGTCGGCCTTGAGCATCAGCCCGACGCCCTCGCGGTAATAGGGAATGGTGAAGGCGATCTGCTGCGCGCGCTCGCCGGTGACCGTCATGAACTGGCAGGTCAGGTCCACCTTGTTGGTGGTGATGTTGGGGATGCGTGCGTCCGAAGACTGGTTGACATATTCGATCTTGTCGGGATCGCCGAACAGCGCCTTGGCGACGATCCTGCCCATATCGACATCGAAGCCCTGAAGCTTGTCGTCGGCGCTCTTGAAGTGCCACGGCGCATTGGTGCTGCCGGTACCGAGCACGAGATGGCCCCTGGCCAGAACCTCATCAAGCTTGCTTTGGGCCTGCTGGGCGCTCGCAGGCACAGCCTGCATCAGTGCCAGCGCGGCAACGGCCGCCATGACGGTTGCTTTCATCACACATTCCCTCCTGGAAAGATTCCCAACGAAATCCAATATACCGTACATTGGTCTTCAATACTGGATTGACGTATCAAAGGCCCCGTCGCATTTTTTGTCAAGCGGCTCGGCTCAAGGTGCCCGATTAGGGCATTTTGGAGCACCGACGTCGACGATGCGATTCAAAGCAATTCGCCAGTCCCGAAGAACCGCGTCCGGAGTCTGGGAGTCGATGTCCCCGCGAGATAAATGAGGGCCAGTATCCAAAGATACCGTGCGGTCGCACAGTAGTCCCCGGGATCGATTGCCGTTGCCCGCCAGCAAGCACGGCATAAAATATCGCCGACCTGATATGCTAAGGCTGGGCGCGACCAGCCCTTCCCGTAGACCGCTTCGTCGCTGCCGCCGGCGCAGCGCAAGCGCATGAACTGGCATCTACCGGTCGGCTTGCATCAATCATCAATCTCATCCCCGCGTGGCGCCGCTCTAGGTGCCGTGTCGCAGCGATGGTCGGGGAATGGGGTGATCCCAGCCTCTCCCGATCGGAAATCCAGCCTTGGGATCGGCCATAGTTCGAATATGTCGCGATGGAAGGCTAATGCCCACCTAACGTTCCGCGTGGGTGTCGGCTTTCTTCAGTCTGCCCGCCGCAACGCGCCGGAAGACTTTCGCAGGCAGTGCAATCTCGCAGGCTCTTCCGAATAGCCGGGACCGGAAGACCGGGCCCGGCTTATCGCATCACATGCGCATGAGCAGGCCGCCGTCTACGGCGAGTTCGATGCCGGTAATGTAGCTGGCGGCATCCGAAAGAAGGAATAGGGCGGCGTTCGCCATCTCCTGCGGCGTGCCGATTCGCCCCAGCGGCGCGTAGCTGGCCACCGCCTGCCGGACCTCGTCCGTATCCCATCGCGCCTGAAGCGGGGTCAGCGTCATGCCCGGACAGATCGCGTTCGAGCGGATGCCTTCCGCCGCAAGCTGCATGGCCAGGGATTTCGAAAGGGCGCAGACGCCGGCCTTGGAAGCCTGATAGGCGTCCTGCGGCTGCGGATCGCCGCGCAGCCACTGGATCGTCGAGAAATGCACCATGGCGCCGCCCCGGCCGGTCCTGCGCATAAAGGGCACTGCCGCGCGCGATGTCAGCGCCACGGCGCGCAGGTTGATGGCGAACACCTTGTCCCAGACGGCCATATCCATATCCATGATCGACTTGTCGCGGCCGAACCACAAAACGCCCGCGACATTCGCCAGATAATCGATGCCGCCGCGCGATTCGCCGGCATCCGAAAACGTCCGTTCGATAAAGGCCGAATCCGAAAGGTCGCCCACCTGATACGAAAGGCGGCCGTCGAAACCGTTCAGGGTCTCAGGCTGCGGCTTCAGGTCGATCGCGGTCACGGCCGCGCCGGCTTTCAACAGCGACAGCGCGATGGACTCGCCCATGCCACCACCGGCCCCGGTAACGACGGCGTGACGCCCTGAAAAGTCATAGGTGAGCATGGATTTTCCTTCCTCGTGAAGCGGCATGCGAACCAGCGGCCCGCGATCCCGGCCAAGACTAGTCGTCTGGATGCCAACATCAAGCGCAAATGGAAAAAAGTTGCTAGAATAGAAAATTTATATAAGGTCGGCGAAATCCCCTCATTCAGTGTCAGGCGCAGATGTCATACAGCAGCTTCAACGTGGTCTCACCGGTCGACGGGTTGACCCATCTAACTCGCCTTTATGCCGAAACCACTGAAATCACATCGAAAATAGATGCGGCCCGCGCCGCCGTGAAACCTTGGCAACGAACCTCGTTGAGCGAACGCGTCGCGCTTGTGCAGCGGTTCGGCGAACAGATGAAGGCGCGCGCCGACGCTCTGGGAGATACCGTTGCATGGTCGATCGGCCGACCGCGTTGGCAAGCGGATGAAACGCCGAGGCTGGCCATGGTTGGCGACCTGCTGGCCCAGGGCGCAACCAAGACGCTGGCCGACCGCGTTTTCGAGAGCGACGAGACAATCCGCCGCTTTACCCGTCCGGTTTCCGGCGGCCTGCACCTGTCGATCTGCGCGTGGAACTATCCGACGGCGATGCTAGGCTATCTCGTCAGCCAGCCGCTGATCGCGGGCAATGTCGTGATCCTCAAGCATTCGCCGCAGACCCCGCTGGTCGCCGAGTTGGCGGAGGAAGCGTGGCGAGCGGCCGGCGGCCCCGTCGGCGTCTTCCAGAGCCTGCATTTGTCGCATTCGGATGCGGAACGGCTGATCTCCGCCGGCACGTTCCATGCGGTGAACTTCATCGGCTCCGTTGCCGGCGGCAAGCGCGTGCATGCGGCCGCAGGTGGCACGATGACCAACGTGCACCTCGAACTTGGCGGCAAGGACCCCGCCTATATCCGCGCCGATGCCGACATCGACAGGCTGGCCGCCGATATTGCGGAAGGCTGCTTTTCCAATGCCGGCCAAAGCTGCTGCTCCGTCGAGCGCATCTATGTCGACCGCTCCGTCCACGATCGCTTCGTGGATGCGCTGGTCGCCGAGGCGGCGAAATGGACCATCGGCCATCCGCTCGAGGAAAAGGCCATGATCGGCCCCGTCGTCAATGCAGGCGCCGCGGACCGGATTCGCGGCCAGATCGACCGCGCCTTGGCGGCAGGCGCGAAGGTCGTGCACGATGCCGGATCGAAGGCCGGCCTGGGCGCGGCCTACGTTCCCGCGCAGGTTCTGACCGGGCTCGATCACTCCATGTCGATCATGCGCGAGGAACTCTTCGGCCCCGTGGCCGCCGTGCAGGCCGTTTCCGGCGACGAGGAGGCCATAGCGCTGATGAACGACAGCGCATACGGTCTTTCGGCCAGCATCTGGACGCGCGACATCGAGCGCGGGGTCGAGTTGCTCGGTGAAGTCGAGGCAGGCACGGTCTATCTCAACCGCTGCGACCATGCCGATCTCTATCTGCCGTGGGGTGGCATCAAGGATTCCGGGCTGGGACGCACGAACGGCCAGGTCGGCCTGCTGGAAACGACGGTGACGAAGGCATTTCACATCCGCGACCTGGGTGCATAGGGCGATGAGGCTCGGCGCCGAGACGGTCGCAGCGCTCAGGGCCGGCGCGGTGGAAACTTTGCGGGCGGGCTCCACGGGCCCGCTTCTGCTTCTGTGCGAACATGCCGGCAATATCGTTCCCGCGCCGTGGAACGGCCTTGGCCTGCCCTCCCCCTTCCTGGACACGCATTATGCCTACGACCCCGGTGTCGACGGCCTGACGCGCGCCTTGTCCGAGCGTCTGGATGCGCCGGCGGTGCTGGCGCGATATTCGCGCGTCTTTGCCGACTACAACCGCTTCGACGGCGACTGGGACCACATGCGCCCCGACCTCGGCGGCGTACCGGTGCCGGGCAACATGGACATCGCACAAGCGGAGAGAAGGTTGCGGCGGGAAATCGCCGTGGAACCGCTGGACGACGCGATCGCCCCGCTGGTCCGCGGCCGCAAGGCCGTGGTGTCGGTCCACTCCTTCACCCCCGTGATGGCCGGCCATCGCAGGCCGGTCGACATCGGCCTCCTGTGGCGCGAGGACGGTCCGTTCGTTCGTGCGGCGCTGCGGGAGTTGAAGGCGCGTGGCGCGGTATCCGGCCTGCGCATCGGCGACAACGAACCCTATGACTGGCGTGCCGTCACGGCCTACAGCCTGCAGGTGCATGCGCTCGACCACGGACTACCGTGCTTCTACCTGGAGGTGAACAACGCGCTATTTTCCAGGCCGGAAACTTCCGCATTGGTAACGGATCTCGTTGGAGAAGTGCTTCGTGCTGCGTTGGCCGACGACCTATGAGGGGACGCGCAGAGCTTCCGCGATTGATGGACGCTCTTGATTGTCATACGTAGTTTCTGGAATCGCAACTATGTCGGAAGGTGGAATGACGCACGATCTGGGTGAGGCCATACGCCAGACGCGCAAGCGTCTGAAGCTGACCTTGCGCGATCTGAGCGAGCGCTCCGGGCTTCCTGTTTCACAACTTTCGAAACTGGAAAACGGCAAGCAGCGCATTTCCGTCGACCTCGCGCTGAAGATCGCCGGCGTGCTGCAGGTGCCGGTCACGTCGTTTCTGGCCCGGCCCCGCGCCACCCCGCAGGCGCGCCGGTCGATCACCCGCGCGGGAACCGGAACGCTCCACGAAACCAGAGGCCTTACCTTCGAGGTCCTGTGCAGCGACTTCCGCGACAAGAGCAATCTGTTCTGGACCGTGACGGTCACGGGCCGGACCCTGGACGAGACCGGCGGGTGGCGCTCGCATTCGGGCGAGGAATTCCTGCAGGTGCTGTCCGGCTCGCTCGAACTTCACACCCGCTATTACGAACCGCTTATCCTGAACAAGGGCGACAGCATCCTGTTCGATGGCGAGATGGACCATGGCTATGTCTGCGCCGGCGACGATCCGGCCGTCCTTCTCATGTCCAATTCGATGATTTCACCGCTCGCTGCGGATGTTCCGGTGCCTCATGAAAACTGACAAACCGTTCCTCATCCTCAAGGCGGGCTCGCTCAGGCCCCTTTGCCCATCGTTCGTGGAAATGTTCGGCGATACCGAGCACACTTTCCTGTCCAGTTCGGGACTGACTGAACACACCGCCCGTACCGTTGACATCGAAGCCGGTGCGGCGCTTCCCGCATCGCCGCACGACTTTGCCGGCATCATGGTGTCCGGCTCGGCGGCGATGGTCAGCACCGAGGCCCCCTGGATGCTCGAAAGCGGCAGGTGGCTGCGTCGGGCGATCGAGCAGGATGTCCCGGTTCTCGGCATCTGCTTCGGTCATCAATTGCTGGCGCATGCCCTTGGCGGCATCGTCGGAAAAAACCCCGCCGGGCTCGAAGGCGGCACGGTGGAGGTCGAGTTCGACACAGGCGAGGACCCGCTGTTCGGGACAATGCCCGGCCGCGCCGATTTACAGGTGCACCACTACGAGACGGTCCTGGAACCGCCCGCCGGCTCGCAGGTGCTCGCGCGCAGCGAGCGGGACAGGTTCCAGGTTCTGCGCCATGCTCCCCGCGCCTGGGGCGTGCAGTTCCATCCCGAACTGACCATGCCGATGATGGAAATGCTGATGGACACGCTGGCGACCGAAGACGACCCGCACGGCCATGCCGAAATGCGGGATACGTTGCGGCCCACGCCGGAAGGTCCGAACCTGCTGCGGCGCTTCGTTTCCTTCGCGCGCGGCTGAACGCAGAAAGGGCCGAGTTTCGCCGGCCCTTTTCAGGTCACACGAAGTAGCGCTGCCACTCGAAATCGGTGATCCGCTGGGACTGCCAGGTCTCGAATGCGACAACCTCGTTGCGGCGGCTGTCCGCGTAGTGGTCGCGGAACGTTTCGCCGAACGCCTCGGCGCAGAAGCCGGAGGCTGCGAAATCCTCGACAGACGCCGCCAAGGTCGACTGCAACTGCTCCACCGCGCCGTCGGGCGCGATGCCGGTCTGCGGCGGCGGCGGCGTCATCCGCTCCTCGATGCCTTCCGCACCGGCCGCCAGCATCGCGGCGATGGCCAGGTACGGGTTGACGTCCGCTCCCGGGACCCGGTGCTCGAAACGGCAGGCCGAGGGGGAAGGCGTCGTGATGGCGCGGATGGCCGCGGTCCGGTTCTCATAACCCCAGCTCACATCCGTCGGCGACCAGGCGAAACGGTCGAAGCGGCGATAGGAGTTGATGGTCGGGCGGAAGAAAACATGCGTCTCGCGCATGCGCCTCAGGAGGCCGGCAAGGAACTGGTCGCCGACCGTGGAAAGCGCGTTGACGCCGGCGGCCATGACCGGCTTTTCGTCCTGCCACAGGCTGAGATGATGATGCGCGCCGCAGGCGCTTTCCCGGCCGGGCGGCTGGAAGCGGGTCATGAAGGTGGCCACGAGGCCGCGCTCGGCGCACAGTTCCTGCAGATGCACCTTGGCGCGCACGGCGTCGTCGGCCGCCTCGACCGCAGGCTTCGGCGTCAGCGCGAATTCATACATGCCGTAGCCATATTCGGTGACGAAGGAAGCCACGCCGATGCCCAGCGATTCCATGCGTTTCATGAACTCTGCCACGAAATCCTGATAGTCGCCGCCGCGCACCAGGTTGTAGTTCACCAGCGAATGACCCCAGGGCTTCAGCTCGCGGTGGCGGCCGTGCTGCATCAGCGGTTCATCGACATGGAAGATGCCGAACTCGTATTCGAGCGCCACCTTGGCGGTATAGCCCTGCGCACGCAGGCGCGCATCCGCCTGCTGGAGTATGTAACGCGGGTCCAGCACGCAGGGCGTGCCGTCCAGCATGTAGCCGGTGGAGATCACCGACGCGGTGTCCGGACGCCAGCCATGGTGCCGGATCGACGCCGGGTCGGCCACGGCCTGGATGTTGGGATAGCCGTTGCCCTCATGTGCGATCGGCGAGGCAAAGACGGTGTCGCCGGTCGGCTGGCCATCGCCATGCGAGACGCAGTAGAGAATGCCGTTGAGCGCATCGCCGGAAGCGGAGAACTTGAGCGGCGAGATCTTCGAACGAAAGCCACCGGCCATATCGACCATGTGACCTTGCAAAAACTTCACCCCCGCCGCCTTGAGCCGCTTGTATTGCGCTTCATACGCGGCCGCGTGGGCCGCCGCCTGCTCGGCTAGGTTCATGCTTTCTTTTCTCCTGTTCGGTCACCGGCCGCCGCGAACGCGCCTGAGCGCTCTGGTCAGCATTTCATCCAATTCATAGGGACCGCAGATGCCTTGCGGGCGCAGCGACATGCACAAGACGATCACCGCGCCGAGTGCGACGCCGGAAAGGCCGAGCATTGCCGGCAGCTCGATGCCGGCCACCGTGACGCCGCTTTCGAGGCTGCGGATCATCTCCAGCCCGATGGACAGGATCAGCGTGCCGGCGACGGCGCCGGTCACCGTACCCATGCCGCCAAGGATCAGCATGGCCAGCGTCATGAACACCTGCTGAAAGTAGAAGATGCGCGGGCTGATCGTGCCGGCGAGCAGCGCGTAGAGCACGCCCGCCAAGGCGCAGATCAGCGCCGACAAGAGCCAAGCCTGCCGCCGCAGCGCCCTGGCATCGATGGCAAGCGCGTCCGCCGCCTGCGCGTTTTGCGCCGTGGCGCGCAGTTGCAGCCCGTTGGGACTTTCGCGGAACAGACGCGCGATGACTATGACGGCAACCGTGCAGCCCAGGACGCCGGGCAGGCCGACGACCTGCGGTATGCCGAAGAAACCCTGATTGCCCTTGAACAGGGCCGGCCAATGCAGGAACATCGAATGCACGACGATGAGAAAGGCCAGGCTGACGATGGTCGCGGCAATACCGGACAGGCGCGCGATCACCCGTCCGGAAGCCATGGCCACGATGGCGACGATAGCGAGAGAAACGGCGACCGCGAGGAGCGGATGAAGTTGCACCTGCGCCAGCCCAAGCGGCGCATTCGGGATCGAAAGCCGCTTCATCATCACGGGCGTGGCCAAGATGGCCATGCCGTAGGCGCCGAGCCCGACAAACGCGCTGTGGCCGAGATGCGCGACTCCCGAATTGCCCATGAACACCTGCAGGCCAACCACGATGATGAGGTTGATGGCCGCGGTCGCGGCAAGGTTCTGATGGTAGTTCGGCGCAAGCATCATGACGGCCAGGCCGATCAGGAGCACCGGCAGCGCAGTGACAAGCCCGCCGCCAAAACCCGTCAGCCACCATGGCCTTCTTGGCGCCGCCCGACCGGACATGCTGGAAACCGCATCGACCATGCTCAGAATTCCTTGTCGCCCAATTCGCGCCGCGCGCCGAACAGGCCCTCCGGCTTGTAGAGCAGGATCAGCGTCACGATGACGTAGGTGAGCGCCTCTTTCAGGCCGCCCATTTCCTGGGGGAGCGCCGCAAGCAGGCCGACCTCGATAAAGCCCAGAAGTATGCCGCCGGCGGCGGCGCCGACAAGCGAGCCGAAACCCCCGATGACGCAGGCCACGAAAGCCTTCAGTACCAGTGAAAAACCCATGTCCGGCGTTACGCCGCCCCGCCGCGCCAGTATGAACACGCAGGCAATGCCCGCCAGAGCGCCCGAAATGGCGAAGGCGGCGGCGATCACGCGGTTGGCGCGGATGCCCATGAGGCGCACGGTCGAGAAGTCGCGCGAGGCCGCGCGCATCGCGATGCCCAGCGTCGAGCGGTTGAGGAAAAGCACCAGAGCGGCCATAGCGACGGCCGCGATCACGAATTCCATCACCTGCAACGAGGAAACGGCATAGGGGCCCAGATGCCAGGTCGTGCTCATCCCGTTGAACAGAGAGAATGCCTGCGGGCGCGGCGAGATCAGGAGTTGGAACAGGTTCTGCAGGAAGATGCTGACGCCAAACGCGGTCAGCAGGCCCGTCGTCGTCGGTGCGTTGCGCACGGGACGGAACGCGACGCGTTCAAGGGCGACGGAGACGACCATCGCCGCCAGAACCGCGAGCACGACGGCGGCGCCCGGCGAGCCGAGGCCCGCGGCCAGGAATACCGTGTAGGCGGAGGCGCCGATGACCTCGCCATGGGCAAAGTTGACGAGCCCCATGATGGAAAAGACAACTGCGAGGCCGAGTGCGACGAGCGCATATTCGGAGCCGAAGGCAAGCGCGTTGACCAGTTGCTGGACCAGATATTCCATGGTCTCAACTTCTCAGATACATGGCCATGAGGTCGGACCCCACAAGTTCGGACGCGGGCCCCGCATAGGAGGTCTGTCCCGTGGCGAGCACATAGACGCGATCGGCGAAGCGCATCGCCTGCGCGGCGTTCTGTTCCACAAGAAGCACGGTCATGCCCTCTGCCTTGAGGCGGCCGATGAAATCGAAGATACGGGCGACGATCAGCGGCGCGAGGCCGAGCGAAGGTTCGTCCAGGAGCAGGAGCTTCGGGCGGCTCATCAGGGCGCGCGCAATCGCGAGCATCTGCTGCTCACCGCCGGAAAGCGTGCCGGCCGGCTGGTCGTAGCGTTCGGCAAGTACGGGAAACAGCTCAAGATATCGCGCCATATCGGCGCGCATCGCGGTCGAATCCTTCCGCGTGGCCGCGCCGAGGCGCAAATTCTCGGCCACCGACAGGTTGGCGAACACGCGGCGCCCTTCCGGCGACGCGGCGATGCCGCGCTCGACCCGCATTTCGGCCGGCATCCGCGTTATGTCCGCACCGTCGAACATCACCTTGCCGCTGCACGGCACCAGGCCGGTGATCGCTCCGATGGTCGAGGATTTGCCGGCGCCGTTGGGCCCCAGCAGCGCAACAAGCTCCCCTGCCGCGACCGTCAGGTCGAGACCGTGCACGGCCCGCACGGGGCCGTAGTCGACAGTCAATCCTTCCAGCCGCAGCAAGGCGCTCATCCGCTTATCGCCAGGAGGGGACGAAAGACGGGTTGGAGTCCGAGACAAGGACGCGCTTGCCGTCCTTGAATCCGATCACGGGCACGGTCTTGACCGGGAAACCGCCATTCTCGGCATAGGAGATCACCGGCGCGGTTATGCCCGGATTGCCGCCTTCGGCCCGCAAGGCCTTGCGGATCTCCACGGGATCGACCGAACCGGCCTTGACCGCTGCAGCGTGCGTTTCCAGCACCATGTCGGCACCCAACGCATCGAAGATGCCCTGCACCTTGAAGCCGGCCGCCTTGCACCCGGCGAGGAAGGCATCGATTTCACTGTCCAGGCCGGTGGGCCCATGGGTGGCGAAGATCACCTTTTCGAGCGCCGCAGCGTCGCCGACAGAGCCCTCCAGCGAGGGATCGTCGAAACCGTCCGTGCCCACGATCCAGCCGTCATAGCCGTTGGCCTTCAACTGGCGGATCAGGATGCCGACATCCGGCAGCATCGAGGAAATCATGAACACGTCAGGCACGGGGTCCATCGCCTTGAGCCGCGCGATCTGCGGCGACCAGTCCGTGGTGCCGAGCGAATGGGTCAGTTCGCCGACCACCTTGCCGCCATGATGTTCGAAAGCCTGGCCGAACCAGCGGGGCAGCATCTCGGACCAGGAACCCGCATCGGCCGAGGTGACGATGACGGCCGTGCGTGCGCCCGCCTTGTAGACGGCTTCGGCCGTGGCCGCGCCGTTGACCGGATCGGGAACCGCACCGGCCAGGAAATTGTCGAAGCCGGCGACCTGCATCTCGACCTGCGTGTTCGGCGTCGAGAACACGGTCGCCCCGTAATTCGCGGCGAGTTGCGACAGCGGAATGAGCGAATCCGGGAACGGGATGCCGGTGATGACCTGTGCGCCCTGATCGAGGAATTTCTGCGCGATGGAGACGGAAAGCTGCGGCTCCGAGCGGGTGTCCTCCACCAGCAGCGTGATCTTCGGGCCCTCGCCGGCCTTGTTCAGCTTGTCGGCCATGCAGCGCGCGCCCTCGACCTCGGCATATGGCGCGTATGGCCCGGTCAGCGAAGCAGCCAGGCCGATCTTGATCTCGGCGTCGTCAGCGAAAGCCCCGCCGCACAAAACCAGCGCAGCGCCCAGCGCCATGCCTATCGTTGGAATGCGTTTCATGTCTTCATCTCCCCTAGCCAAGCTGTTGGTCTTCACACTGCCGCTTCCGGGCCCACATAGACCTCGATCACCTTCGGGTCCTTCCAGACCGCCTCCGGTTCGCCCACGGCGATCGATCGCCCTTGATCCATCACGAAAATCCGTGCGCAGATGCTGTTGATGAAGCGCAAATCGTGGTCGATCACCACGATACCGGCCCCTGTCCTTTCGCAAATGGCGGAAATCGTCTGCCCCAGACGCTTGGTCTCCTCGTCATTGAGGCCGGCTGCGGGTTCGTCCAGCATCAGGATGTCGGGCGCGGTCGCCATTGCGCGCGCGATTTCCATCCAGCGCTGGGTGCCGTAGGGCAGGCTGCCTGCCGCAGCGTCGGCCAGTTCGGCAAGCCCGAACTCGGCGAGCAGGACGTCGACATCTACATTGGCAGCCTTTTGCGGGCGCAACTGGCGGCAGCGCAGGAATGCCACCTCGACATTCTGGCGGACGGTGAGTTCGCGAAAGACGCGCAGGTTCTGAAACGTCCTGGCGATGCCGGCATCGGAAATCCGCTGCGGATCGCGACCCGCGATCTCGCGCCCATCCAGCACGATGCTGCCCATGTCTGGCTTGAGAAAGCCGGTGACGACATTGACGAGGGTCGACTTGCCGGCGCCGTTGGGTCCGATCAGGCCGACGATTTCGCCGGCAGAGCATTCCAGCGTCGCGCCGGAAAGGGCACGCACCCCGCCAAATGCCTTCTCGATCCCCGTAGCGGACAGCACGCCCGATCTCCTCGTTCCCCAAAAGCTCCGGCTGTACGCCGGATGTTTGTCGAAAGAGGTTAGGCTGCTAAATGCAAAGCCACAACATGAATTTTCGATTATAGCAATTTTTGTCTTCGATAGAAAATACCGCTATTTCGGGCAATTCTGCGATTTCCGTTATGTTGACGTCTTGGCCGGCCCGATCCCAGCCCTCCAAAGTTCGGCATCCCCGGCAAGACGTCGGCGTATGGTTTCTTGTCTACCGAAGCCTGATCGATGCAGGTTGCCTCCCGCTGCGGTGGCCTCTCATACGGCGGAAGCCTGCCGCGGCCATACTCGAGGAAGCCTGCGTCTCTCTCCGAACCGGCGCGAACCTGACCACGTCAGCGCGATGTAACGAAGCGCTCCAGTTTGCCCAGGGTTTGCAGACCCAGTTCGATGGCACCGAAGCCCTTCGCCTCCTGGAACTCGGCAGCCGTGTTGAGCACCATGCCCAGCGTGACCTTCGTCGCTCCGTCCTGATCTTCCAGCGAGGCCCAGGCGTCGGCATGTTTCGGCCCGTTCTCGCCCCATAGCAGCGTATAGCCGATCTTTTCTTCCGGCCGGACCTCGACGTAGAGATGATGGTTCGGGAAGACAGTGCCGTCAGGCGCGATCATGTCGAATACCCACTCGCCGCCCGTTCGCAGGTCGATCCTCTTCGTGCGGCAGGAGAATCCGTCCGGCCCCCACCATTGCGGCAGCGCCTCGGGGTTCATCCACGCGCCCCACACGATGGACCGAGGCGCCTGAATCACCCGCTGCAGCACCATGGTCCGCTCGGCGACTGAGGCGAGATTGTCCAGTCCCGCGCCGAAGCCCTGTCGATAGCCGGCCTCCATATCCTCGCCCAGCGAGGAAAGCTGCACCGTCACGGTCAGCCGGCTGCGCTCGTTGGTGCCCGAGAAGTCGGCCGTCACCAGCGCCGCCGATTGGGTCACGCCCTCGGACGAGATGACCTCGTAGTTCACGCTGCGCACCGCCGGTTGCAACTCCAGCCAACCGCATTCACAACGGATGTCCGGTTGGCCTTTGACCTTGCAGAGCGAGACCTCGCGTCCGCCCATCCTGGTATCGGCCTCCAGAAATTCCACATTCACCGACGGCGTCGGCGCGGCCCAGACGGCGCGTGCGGCCGGGGCAGTCCAGGCCTGCCACAGCGTCGACAAGGGCGCGGCCACGTCCCGCTCGAAAGTCAGCGTCGCAAAGCGGCCCTGCGCATGATCACGCGCCGCAGGCATGTTGTCGGGATTCAGGTTCGGTGTCATTCTGCGCGTTCCTTCATCACGTTCATCACGAATGCATCCAGCCGGTCGAGCCGGGCTTCCCAGATGGTCCGCTGTTCCTCGAGCCAAGTCCGCACCGGGTCCAGGGCCTCGGGTACGACGGCGCAGGTGCGTATCCGCCCGTCCTTGGACGTGGCGATCAACCCTGCTTCCTCCAGCACGGAAAGATGCCGCATCACCGTGGGCAGACGCAGGCCCGTGGGGCCGGCCAGATCGGTCACCCGCGCTGGCCCTTCGGCGAGCCGGGTCAGGATCGATCGACGGGTCGGGTCGGCCAGAGCGTGGAAGAGCAGCGAGAGATCGGGATCATGCTTAGCCATGTCGCTAACTATCATACGATTTGCCGACAGCACAAGAGAAAACTTCGTCAAGTTGCTAAGTTTTGATATTGTAGCCTTGAGTTCACTGAGCGAAGTTCCGGTATGGGGGCTTACTCCGGTATTTGGTCGGAGACGCTGGGCGTCTTCGGATTGGCCAGTAATATGGGTTGGACATTGCATCGCCGCTCCCAGTTCAGCCGCGTGCACAGCTTCCTGGTCGCCGGGGCCGGGCCCATGCCCATGATGCGCGGGGCAACGCCGGCGGTGGCGCCGCCGATGACGCGCGCGATCGGCGTCAGGCCATACTTCCTGATCGCAGCTTCCATGGCGGAACCGGCCTGCGCTCGCCCATCCATACGATCCGCCATAGATGGCCGAATTCCCATGACTGGAGGGGACGCGCTCCTGGCCACAGGCGAAAGCTGCCGGCACGCCGCTGTCGCCCTCGTGCAACGGGCACAAGAAGCCGATGGCGGCCTCGATGTCAGGCCTCGGGCTCGACATGGTCGGCATCGATAATAGCGGGGCGTGCCGCAGGCTTCGGGCGGTGCGCTTTCGAAGCGATCGCCCCCGTCTCGAAATTGACGTTTCGGTAGCCGGCCAGCAAAAGGAACGCGCGCTCGGCGGCAGTTTGCTCCTCCTTCGTCTCCAGATAGTGGCGAACCGCATTGTGCTTCAGCGTGAAGCTGCGCATGTCTTCCGAGACGCGTTCCAGAAGGGCCGCATGATGCGCAGCCAGCGCGCGCAGCACCACAGGATCGTCTTGGCTTGCGGCGGCGAGCATGGAAAGATGCGGCAGGCATATGGCCGACAGCCGCGAAAGCGTCTCGGCCGGGGTGTTGCGCATGCGCTCCGCCAGAGCCGCGATGGCCTTTGCCTCGGCCTTGTCGCGCACGCCGCAAAGAACGCATTCGTCATGCGAGGCGGGCTGCGCCGCCGCAATCCCCTTCGATGTCGAGAGCCGCCGTTCCGGGTTTGCCACCGTCCGCAACTGCTCCGCCAGCCGGTCGAGCAGCGGCGGCACGCCGACGCAGGCGCCGTAGGGCGAGGCGATCGATCGATATTCCCATGTGTGGAACACACAGAAACCCGATCGTGCGGCGAATTTCGCCCGTTGGGCGCCATCGGCGACAAGGTCGTACTGATAGCGCCGCAGAAACTCCCACATGGCATCGTCAACCTTCGCGCAGATCTCGCAGGAGCGGAGCTGCCGTAAGGTGAAAGCGGTTTCCTCCGCTTCCAGCGGCGGATCCGCGCATGACACCCTGTCGCTGCGCCGGTCGAACCTCCGGACCAGCGAGTCGACCCGCCCAAGCAGGTCTGCGATACCCTGCGAGTGCGCATGCGGCTCCAACAGGTCGCGTATCCGGCCGCACATCCGCGCCAGAAACCGGCTCTGCTTGTGCTCGAGAAGAAAGCTGGTCAGGTGCGCCTCGAATTCCGGCATGCAGCTCGACGCGAGCAGGAACGAATCGTGCCCCAGCTTCGCCGCCAGTCCGTCGCGGGCCGAGACGGAGAAGACCGGCGGCACGGCGTCGCCGAAACGCGCCCGCAATTGTCCGCGCACGAAGTCCCCGACCTCGCGCCGTTCGTCGTCCGACACGATATCGTGCTTGTTGATGACGACGAAGACGCGCAGGCCGGTATCGGCCGCCGCCCGGCAAAGCCGGATCTCCTCCTCCGAAAGCGGGCTTTCATAGCTCGTCACCAGCACCAGCGCGTCGGCCTCCGGCAGGAACGTTTCCGTCGTCAGCGTGTTTTCGGCAATGGCCGAACCCAGCCCGGGCGTATCGACGAAGTAGAAGCCGCGGCGCAGGATCTGCGCGGGCAGCTCGACGTTGGCGGCGGCGATGCCGAGCGCATTTGCGGGGTTGCCCTGCTGGGTGACATATCGGGCCAGATCCTCCATGGCGATCTCGATATCGAGATGCGTCCCCCGATATGCGAGGGTGACCTTCTCATGGGTGCCATAGCGGACCGTGGTGATGACGGAGGTGAGCGGCACGATGCCGGTCGGCAGCCGGCCGGTGCCGAGCATGGCGTTCATCAGGGACGACTTGCCGCGGTTGAACCTGCCTATGAAGACCAGGTTGAAGCGGTCTTCCGCCAGCCGAGCGAACAGATCCTGGAAACGATCCTTCTGTCCGCCGTCCCGATCCGCCCCCGCCAGCGGCGCCGCCGACCGCAGAATCTCCGCCAAGCCGAACTTGGCCTGCTCGTACTCGCGCAAATCCATAGCGACCACCCTGCCACGGCGACCGGCATCGGTTCGCCCGTTGAACGGCAGGAGTCATCAGCCGGGCGGCGGTTACGGGGGAACTCCATCCCCCGCAGAAGATAGGGTGCGTGCGGTGCGCGGCAATCGTCTCTCCGCAGCTGCGCGTCCGGGCCCTGCGCACTTGCCGACGGGCGGAATGTGCGCCAAATATATCCGCGGGGATGGAGTTCCCCCGTAACCGCCGCCCGGCTGATGACTCCTGCATCCTGATTGTCCGCGGATCGCGTCTTGCGACGCGGGTCCGGCAACCGAGCGAGGCAGGTCATGAATATAGACGCCATTTCGATTGGAAGCCGTTTTCCCGACGAGGTGAACGTCATCATCGAGGTTCCGATCGGCGGCGAGCCGATCAAATACGAGATGGACAAGGAATCGGGCGCGCTGGTCGTTGACCGGTTCCTGTACACGCCGATGCGCTACCCCGGGAACTACGGCTTCATTCCCAAGACGCTGTCGGCCGACGGCGATCCTTGCGATGTGCTTCTTGCAAACAACCGCGCGCTCGTGCCAGGCGCGGTGATCGCCGTGAGACCGATCGGCGTTCTGCTGATGCAGGACGAGGCCGGCCCCGACGAGAAGATCATAGCGGTGCCGACGAACAAGATCACACGCCGCTACGAACATGTGGAAGAGGCGCGGCAGTTGCCCGAGATCACCTTGCAGCAGATCCGGCACTTCTTCGAGCATTACAAGGATCTCGAGCCCGGCAAATGGGTGAAGATCATCGGCTGGGGCGGTGTGACGGAGGCGCGGAAGCTGATCGCCGAAGCGCACGCGCGCTACCGAAGCGCCGTGTGAGGCGGCAAATCGCCATCGCCCGTTCCGGAGCCCCCTCCCCGCCTCATTGCCGCGCCGCCAGATCGAGCTGGCGCGCGCTCGGGAGCGCCAACGGACCGCCGGCATGACATAGGTGCTCCAGGTTCGGGCTATGAACCGCACATGCCTTTCACGCTTGGGGCAAACCGGACCTTATCTCGGCATTTGGGCATCGAACTCTTGAAGGACGGCAAGGTAGAGCGGGCGTTTGAAAGGTACGATCAATCGAACCAGTTCCGCCGGAGAAACCCACTTCCAGTCCGAGAATTCGGGACGTTCGGTGGCGATGTCGATATCCGTGTCCCGGCCCGTGAAGCGCATGAGAAACCATTTCTGCAGTTGTCCGCGCCAGCGGCCGTGAGTTGCGCCGCGCACCACGTCGTCAGGCAGTTCATATTGAAGCCAGGAACCGGTGCTCGTCACGATCTCGACCAGTTTCGTGCCGAGTTCTTCCTGCAGTTCACGTAGTGCGGCGTGCGTCGGGCTTTCCTGTGATTTTTCGTGGAATGAGGACCCTGTTTGAGGGGTAATTTTCGTCCAAACGGGACCCCTTAACGTGGGGTCATCAAAGTGCCTCCGGTTTGATCGGAGGCATTTGTGTTTTGGATGTTGGTTGTGGAGACGATTGCAAAGATACGCCGGCTGTCGCTGGTGCAGGGGAAGTCGATCAAGGCGATCTGCCGGGAGCTGAAGATCTCGCGGAAAGTGGTCCGCAAGGTGCTGCGCTCGGACGAGACGGAGTTCCGGTACGAGCGCAAGCATCAGTCCTATCCTCGCATGGGGGCCTGGCGCGAGAAGCTGGACGGGCTCCTGTCGGCGAATGCAGCGAAGCCGCAGCGGGAACGGCTGACGCTGATCCGGATCTTCGAGGAGCTTCGCGGCCTCGGCTATGACGGCAGCTACAGCTCAGTGTGGCGGCATGCGCAGGATTGGGAAGAGCAACGCGGCAGCGCCGCGGCCGAGGCCTATATCCCGCTGAGCTTTGCGCCCGGCGAAGCCTATCAGTTCGACTGGAGTCACGAGGTCGTCCTGCTGGACGGCGTGACGGTTACGGTGAAGGTGGCGCACATGCGGCTCTGTCATAGCCGCATGTTCTTTGTTCGGGCGTATCCGCGCGAGACGCAGGAGATGGTGTTCGACGCCCATGATCGGGCCTTCGCCTTCTTCCGCGGAACCTGCACGCGCGGCATCTACGACAACATGAAGACGGCGGTGGACGCGATCTTCATCGGCAAGGATCGCCGCTACAACCGCCGCTTCGCGCAGATGTGCGGACATTACCTTGTCGAACCGGAAGCTTGCACGCCGGCGTCGGGTTGGGAGAAGGGCCAGGTCGAGAACCAGGTCGGGCTGGTGCGCGAGCGCTTCTTCACGCCGCGGCTGCGCTTCAAGACGCTGGAGGACCTGAACGGCTGGCTGGCCGACAAATGCGTCTCCTACGCCAAGGCGCACCGGCACCCCGAACAGGACGGCCGCACGATCTGGGAGGTGTTCGAGGAGGAGCGCGGCAGCTTCATCCCCTATGCCGGGCGCTTCGACGGCTTCCACTGCATTCCCGCCTCGGTGTCGAAGACCTGCACGGTGCGCTTCGACAACAACAAATACTCGGTGCTGTCGAGCGCCGTCGGCCGGCCGGTCGAGATCCATGCCTATGCCGATCGGATCGTCATCCGCCAGGACGGCGTGGTCGTGGGCGAACATGCCCGCTGCTTCGGCCGCAACGAGGTGATCTACGACCCTTGGCATTACGTCCCGGTGCTGGCCCGCAAGCCCGGTGGACTGCGCAACGGCGCACCGTTCAAGAATTGGGTTCTGCCGTCGGCCATGGAGAAGGTGCGCCGCAAGCTCAAGGCCGCCGATGACGGCGACCGGCAGATGGTGTCGATCCTCACCTGTGTGCTGAGCGACGGATTGAACGCGGTCGAGGCGGCCTGTCAGGAGGCGCTCGATCACGGCGTCTCGTCGGCGGCGGTGATCCTCAACATCCTGGCCCGCCGCCGCGACCCGGCGCCGGGCACGATCCTTTCCATTCCCCAGGCGCTGAAGCTGGCTCACGAGCCGATCGCCGACTGCGCCCGCTATGACCGTCTAAGGAGAGCAGATAATCATGGAACGCACCGAGGTTCTGGAACTGATGGGCACGCTGAAGCTCTACGGGATGCGATCAGCCTATGACGAGATCATGGGCGTCGCCATCAAGCGGCAGCACGAACCTCCGAAGATCGTCGGCGATCTGCTGCAGGCCGAGATATCGGAGAAGCAGGCCCGCTCCATCAAATACCAGCTCACCGTCGCCAAGCTGCCATTGGCCAAGGACGTCGATGACTTCGACTTCACCGGCACGCCCGTCAACGAGAGCCTGATCCGCGATCTTGCCGGCGGAGCCTTTGTCGCCGATCAGCGTAACGTCGTCCTGGTCGGCGGCACCGGCACGGGCAAATCCCATCTAGCCATCGCCATTGCCCGGGCGCTTATCCGCAACGGCGCGCGCGGCCGCTTCTTCAATGTCGTCGACCTGGTCAACAGGCTGGAGACCGAGACCCGTGCCGGCCGCCAGGGGCGCATTGCCGATCACCTGACCCGGCTCGACTTCGTCGTGCTCGATGAACTGGGCTATCTGCCCTTCGCCCAGGCCGGCGGGCAGTTGCTCTTCCATCTCGTCTCGAAACTCTACGAGCGCACCAGCGTCATCATCACCACCAATCTGGCGTTCGGCGAATGGCCCACCGTCTTCGGCGACGCCAAGATGACCACTGCGCTGCTCGATCGCCTGACGCATCACTGCGAGATCGTCGAGACCGGAAACGAATCCTGGCGCTTCAAGAGCCGCTCTCAAAGCTAAAGCCAAAAACCAACGAACCGCACCCGATCAGGCTGTGCAACCCCGACCAGCTTCGCCTGATCGGGCGCTAACCGCCGTGCCCTTCATCAACCCCAAAACCGGGGTCCCTTTTGCACGAAAATACAGGGTCCCGATTCCACGGTCATTGACAGCTTGGGTTCTGTCGCAAACTCATCTTCGGGGGGACGGATTAACCCCAATGCCCGATGCCGCTATGCAGCGAGGATATCGAACTGCTCGGCAAGTGACGGTGCCGGATTGCAGAAGTACTTTGCCTATCGTTTGCGCATCACGTGAACCATCTCGATGCCGGACAGGATCGTCGCGGCGCAGGTCATCGGTTTGAAGCAGAGCATGGATCGGATCCGGCGCTTGATACGTCGATGATCCTGTTCGATGCGATTGTTGAGGTACTGGCTCTGCCGAATGCTGATTGGTTTCAGCGATCCCCGTGATCGATCTCGGAGGGCCTTTGCCATCGCTGGCAATGATTGCCTCCCGGTTTGTCTGGCTACCATCGATCACAATACGATCTGGTCGGCCATGACGCCAGGCGCCGCCCCATTCGGGATCGGCCTGCACCAGATTGTCCAGCGCATTCAAGGCGCTGCCGGCCAGGAAGGCGGCTTCGATTGGGTCCTCGACCCCCACCCCGTTCCTGGCGCGCGGCGTCGCCGATGCCGGCACGCGCGGGACCGGGATGGTGATGTAGGAGGCGGGCGGAGCTGCCGATTCATCGTGTGCAGCCTCAACGCGATGTGCGGTGTAATCGAGATATTTCGCTCTTATCCGCACGTCCTGTCGCTTCTACACAACGACCGATAATGTTGCCTTATCGTTCGTTATCTGCTTTATAGGGAAAATGGCCTCTCTCGTCGATCAAAACCCCGAAAAGCGGGCTCGGCACGGCTCCGCCCGAGCACAGGAAACGCCACCCCCGGCCGATCGGCAGGCTGTCGACCAGACAGCGCTGGCGGGCTCGGCCGGGCACGATACGCCGCGCGCCGCCGACCTGCCCGACATCGTCGACATGGTGCTGGACATGGGCCGGGCGCCGCAGGCGCCGGCAACCGAAGCCCGCGGCTCCGGCGCCCGGCCCGTCGGGCCTTCGCCATCCTTCGAAAGCTCCGGCGCGGCTTCCGCTGCGCCCGAAGGCGGTCCGGCTGCGCCGCGTTCGGCACGCGATACGCCAGACCATTGGCCAAACCATCGGCCAGATCATCGACTTGCCGCCGGCGAGGGCCGGCCCGGCGGCGCTGTCCCTGCGCCGGTCCAGCCTGCCTTGCCCGCCCATCTCGACGGCCTGGCCGAGCAGGCGCGCGCCTATGTCGAGGCGGCCAGTTCCGCCAACACGCGGCGCGCCTACGCCGCCGACTGGAAGCATTTTGCCGGCTGGTGCCGGCGCCAGGGTTTTGATCCGCTGCCGCCCGATCCGCAGGTGGTCGGGCTCTACATCACCGCGCTCGCCTCCGGCAGTGCCGCGGCCGCGGCTTCGGGGGCCAAAAAATCCGTGGCGACGATCGAGCGGCGGCTGTCGGCACTGGCCTGGAATTTTGCCCAGCGCGGCCAGCGGCTGGACCGGCAGGACCGCGCCATCGCCACCGTCATGGCCGGCATCCGCAATACCCACGCCGCGCCGCCGCGGCAGAAGGAGGCGATCCTGCCGCAGGACCTGATCGCCATGCTGGAGACCTTGAACCGCGGCACGCTGCGCGGCCTGCGCGACCGCGCCATGCTGCTGCTCGGCTTTGCCGGGGCCTTGCGCCGCTCCGAGCTCGTCGGGCTCGATGTCGGCCGAGACCAGACCGGGGACGGCAGCGGCTGGATCGAAGTCTTCCCCGGCAAGGGCGTGCTGGTGACCGTGCGCGGCAAGACCGGCTGGCGCGAGGTCGAGGTCGGCCGGGGGTCCGCGGACGCGACCTGCCCCGTCGTCGCGCTGCAGACCTGGCTGAAGCTCGCGAAGATCGGACATGGGCCGCTGTTCCGCCGCGTCACCGGCCAGGGAAAGAATGTCGGCCCCGAGCGCCTCAACGCCCAGGAGGTCGCCCGCCTGGTCAAGCGCACGGCGCTCGCCGCCGGCGTGCGCGGCGACCTGGCCGAGGGCGAACGTGGCAGGCTGTTTGCCGGCCATTCGCTGCGCGCCGGCCTCGCCTCCTCGGCCGAGGTCGACGAGCGCTACGTGCAGAAGCAGCTCGGCCACGCCAGCGCCGAGATGACGCGCAAATACCAGCGCCGCCGCGACCGCTTCCGGGTGAATCTGACCAAGGCAAGCGGGCTGTAGAGCGGGACCTGATCGCGAAACGCTGCAGATCTTTTCGACGAGCCATGCGCCATGAACAACATGCCGGCGCGAGACGAAAGGCCCGGGACAAGGCATCCCGCTCCAGGTCGGCGCGTCCGAGGGAGGCAGAATGTCGCCCACGCTTGCGGTAGCTCGCAAGCGGCCGACGGGCTATAGGCTGAAGCCATGACCGACAGCCTGCCTCCCTGCCCCGCCTGTTCCTCCGCCTACGCCTATCAGGTGGATGCGCTTCTCAATTGTCCCGAATGCGGCCACGAATGGTCCCCCGGAACGCAGGCCGACGACGCGCATCAGGTTCGTGACAGCGTCGGCAACGTCCTTGCGGACGGCGACACCGTGACCGTGATCAAGGATCTGAAGCTCAAGGGCTCGTCTTCGACGATCAAGGTCGGAACCAAGGTTCGCGGCATTCGTCTCGTCGACGGCGACCACGACATCGACTGCAAGGTCCCGGGCTTCGGCCAGATCGGCCTGAAATCCCAGTTCGTCAAAAAGGTCTCGGAATAGGCACACGGCGGAACCCGCAACGACCGGGTTTTCATTCGACCCACGCAGAAAAGCCCCCTGCCCCGCCTGGCGCGCGGCTGCCTCGCTCGGCCCCGCAGACGGCTTCGCGGGCGCGACCGACGGTTTCGCCGACGGCGGCAGATCGGTCCGCGGACCCTCTCCCATTGCATGGCTGCCGGCCCGGCCCATATATGACCGGTTTGCACCAACCGGGGCCATGCTCGTGAAGAAAATCGGTTTCCTGTCGTTCGGGCACTGGACGCCCTCGCCCCAATCGCAGACCCGCTCGGCTTCGGACGCGCTGTTGCAATCCATAGAGCTGGCCGTGGCGGCCGAGCAACTGGGGGCGGACGGCGCCTATTTCCGGGTGCATCATTTCGCACGCCAGCTCGGCTCTCCCTTCCCGCTTCTGGCAGCGATCGGCGCCAGGACCAGCCGCATAGAGATCGGCACCGCGGTCATCGACATGCGCTACGAGAATCCGCTCTACATGGCCGAGGACGCGGGAGCCGCCGACCTCATCGCCGGCGGCCGCCTGCAGCTCGGCATCAGCCGCGGCTCGCCCGAGCAGGTGATCGACGGCTGGCGCTATTTCGGCCATGTGCCCCAGGAAGGCCAGACCGATGCCGACATGGCCCGCCGGCACGCCGAAGTGCTGCTGGAGGTGTTGCGCGGCCGGGGCTTTGCGCAGCCCAACCCGCGGCCGATGTTTCCCAACCCGCCGGGCCTGTTGCGGCTGGAGCCGCATTCGGAAGGCCTGCGCGAGCGCATCTGGTGGGGGGCGGCCACCAACGCCACCGCCGAATGGGCGGCCAGGCTGGGCATGAACCTGCAAAGCTCCACGCTCAAGTTCGACGAGGGCGGCAAGCCCTTCCATGTGCAGCAGGCCGAGCAGATCCGCGCCTACCGCGCCGCCTGGACGGCAGCCGGCCACCAGCGCCAGCCGCGCGTGTCGGTCAGCCGCTCGATCTTCGCCCTGGTCGACGACCGCGACCGCGCCTATTTCGGCGGCGACGACAGCCAGGACCATTTCGGCTATATCGAGGCGGACACGCGCGCCGTGTTCGGCCGCAGCTATGCCGCCGAGCCGGATGTGCTCGTCGAGCAGTTGAAGGGCGACGAGGCGATCGCCGAGGCCGACACGCTGCTCCTGACCGTGCCCAACCAGCTCGGCGTCGACTACAACGCCCATGTCATCGAGGCGATCCTGACCCACGTCGCCCCCGCGCTCGGCTGGCGCTGAGCCGCGAGGCCGTCCGGCCCGCCTTCTCATCTTCCCCGCGCCGGCAGCCAAGGCCCCTACCCTGCCTTCCTGCCGGCCGGGGCATTGGTTTTCAGCGCGGCCATCAGCATCGGCCCGACCGAAAACGCCCCTGCCCTCGCCTTCTCCGTCAGCGCCCGCAGATAGCCGCCGGCAGACTGGATTTCCTGCATGCGCTGCAGGATGCAGGCGATGACGATGGCCGTGTCTTCCTGCCCCAGAACGTCGAGCGCATCGGCATAGGCCGAGGGCGAAACCCCCAGATAGCCCCGCACCTGCGCGGTCGTCGCCACGAAATCGCGCCAGTCGCGAATGCCGTCGGGGGCGTATTCGGCGATGTCGGGGCAGGCCCGCAGCACCAGGCCAAGCGGATAGCCCGGCGGGGCGCTCTTGGTTTCCAGTTTGGGTGCGGCCCTTGCCCCCTGCTCTTTTTCGGAGCGAGGTTCAAATTCATGAGAGTCGGGTTTTGAATTCTGTATATGGCGCTCGTTTTGAGACTCATTGGCGCTTGAATCTGTCGAATCCGCATGCGTTTCCAGCAGCTTGCGCAGCAGTGCCGCAAGGCGCAGCAGCCCCGCCTCCGCCTCTGCCATCATCACCGGATCCGGCGTGCGCGGAAGCTGGCCTATGATTGCCCGATATTCGGCCTGGAACGCATGCCAGTCGCCGCAGACCCCCTCCTCCGCGCCGAAGGCGATCATCTTGACGATGTCGCGCCGCAGCAGCGTCAGCCGTTCGCGCAGAAGCCGCAGGGCCAGGCGTTCGGCCTGCACCTCTTCGGCCAGGCGCTCGAACTCGGCCGCCCGGGCCAGCAGCGGGGTCAAGTCGAAGCCGAAGGCCTGCTCGATCTCGCCGCCCTGCCCGCGGCGCGCATAGCGCTTGCCATTGGGGCTGTCGCGGCGCACGACCAGGCCGCAATCCACCAGAACGGCCAGATGCCGGCGCAGCGTGGCCGGCGCCATGCCGTGCGCCCGCAGCGCAAGCTGGGCGTTGGAGGGGAACACCACCAGCTTTTCGCCGGCCGCCAGCTCGCCCTGGGGGTGAAAGGACAGCAGCGCGCCCAGCACGGCGAGCGACCGGTCGCTCGCGCCGATGCGATCCCGCGCCTCGCAGACGGCGCGGAAGATGTGCCATTTGTCGGCGCTGGCGTCGGCGGCCACGCTGCGAGCCGCCTTCTGGCCCGCGATCATGGCAGCAGAAAGCTGCCGCCGCCCAAAGGGCGTCGTCGTCATATGCTCGATCATCACTTCAACCTCTCTCAGAGGCAAGCAGAGCCCGTGCCGGAACGTGCCGGTCTTGACTTCTCGGCCCGGAAGTGATTCTCTCCCAATCGCTACATTGACGAGGGCTTCCGGAATGGCGACGTTTCGGGGGCCTTCTTTTTTCTTGCCGGTTTTCCTTTCGTCCTGGTTCCTGTTTGCGGCCTTCGCACGTGCTCACGCACGCAGCGGCGGCCCGTCTCCTTGTTCAGGCACCGGGAGCCTCCGAAAGCCGCTACGCGCCTCCGGCCCGTTGCCCCGGCGAAACCGGGAGCGGTTCGATTCGCCCCGGTGCCGCCGTCTCACTCATGTTCCGCCCATCGGCAGGGGCTGTGGACAGAATTTCCGTCTCATGTCCCCTCCCCGCCGCGCCGGACGAAGCTTTCCAACAGCTTGGGCAGCTCCGCCTGCAGATATTCGGCGAAGGCGTCGCCCATCTCATCCACGAATTCCACCCGCGCGCGGCCGCGCACGGCCGCGATATGCGCCACCGGCCGGCCCTGCCCGTCATGCACGGCAAGCGGCCCCGCCGGCTTCGGCTTGCGGTTCAGCCGCGAAAACAGAAGGTTGAAGCGCTCGTTGCTGCCGACGGCGCGAAAGCGGCCGCTGGTGATCTCGTCCTGCGCCTTCACCTGCGCCGCCTCGCTCTTCAGCAGCTCGGCCAGCGCCATCCAGCGCGGACGGCCCACCTTGGGCGCCGGGCCGACGGCGTTGGCGATGTGGCGCGGCACGGCCTCGGCCACCTGCAGATAGCGCGTCATCTCCGCCTTGTGCAACGACAGTGCGTCCTGCACCACGCCGCGCTCGAAGCCGCGTGCGATCAGCGCGTGGGCAAAGAAGGCGCGCTCGATGAAGGACAGGTCGCGGCGCTCGGTGTTTTCCTTGCCTTGCGCCAGCACCAGCTCGGTGTCCGAAAGCTCGCGCACGATGGCGCGCACCGGGCGGCCAAGCCGCGCGGAAGCGCGGACGCGGCGATGTCCGTAGGCAGTCTGGTAGCGGCCGGGGCGTTCCGGATGAGGTCGCAGCAGCACCGGCACCTGCTGGCCGCTGGCCTCGATGCTGCGCACCAGCTCGTCCAGGCTCTCGTCGGCCTCGTCGCGGCCGAGCCGGTCGGCGACGAAAGAGGAATCGATCAGATCCGGCTCGACATCCAGCACACGCTCGCCCGCGCCGAGGCTTTCCTTCAGCCGGCGCGCTTCCTCGATCTCGCGCGACAGGCCACCCAGCGACAGCCCCATGGCCTTGACCGCGCCGGATGCGCTGCGGCTGCGCGGCGCCGGTGCAGGCTGCGGCGCGGCGGCGTCGGCAACCGCCGGGGCCGAGGTCGAGGTCGGAGCCGGGGCCGGGGCCGGGGAGGGCGGTTCGGCGGGCCGGGCGTCCGCCGCCGGATCGATCGTCCCGAAAAGTGCCCTGAGCTGGTCCTTGCGGTTGGGTGCTGCCATGGCGGTCTCCTTTACGCCTGCCTGTTCCAGGCTTTCAGGATAAGGCCCTCGATCTCGCTGTTGACAGCTGTCAACGAATCCAGCGCCCGGTCGTAGGTTGCGCGGCTGAAGCTCTCTCGCGTCACCTCGTAAAGCGTCTGCTTGGTCAGGCCGGCGTCGGAAAAGGCGGTGGACTTGACCAGCGGCGCCGTCAGCACCCTCTCGCCGAACAGCGAGCGCAGGAAGCCGACGATCTGCGTCTGCGGCCCGTCATTCGGCTCGTAGCGGGTGACGAGATAGCGCATGAAGTCGAAGTTCAGCGCCCCGCCCGCCTCCCGCACCACCGACAGCAGGTCGGCCGTCATGAACAGGAACTGGCTCATGGAGGCCACGTCCAGCATCTGCGGATGGATGGTCACCAGCACCGAGGTCGCCGCGCACAGCGCCGAAAGCGTGAGGAAGCCGAGCTGGGGCGGGCAGTCCATGACGACCACGTCGTAGCGGTCGGCCACGCTTGCCAGCGCCGTCTGCACGCGGGCGAAGAACATGCCCTCGCCGGCAGCGCCCTGGCGCGTGGCCAGCATCTGCGGGGTGGTGTGCTCGAACTCCTGCAGCTCGAGATTGCCGGGCACCAGGTCCAGCCCGTCGAAATAGGTGGGGCGGATCACCTCGGCCAGCGGCCGGCTGGCGTCGTCGTAGCGGATCGCCGCATAGAGCGTGTCGTTGCCGTCGAGGTCGAGTTCGGGCTGGTAACCGAAAAGCGCCGACAGCGACGCCTGCGGGTCGAGATCGACGGCCAGCACCCGGTAGCCGGCAAGCGCCAGATGCTGGGCCAGATGCACGCTGGTCGTGGTCTTGCCGGAGCCGCCCTTGAAATTGGTGACGGCGATGACCTGCAGGTGCTCGGCCTTCGCTTCGTCGCGGCGGGGCAGGTAGATGCGCGCCTTGGCCGGGTTCTGCTCGGCCAGATGCCGGCGCAGCCCGTTGATGTCCTCCAGCGAATAATAGCGGCGCCCACCGGCACCGGTGTCCGGTTGCGGCCCTTCGCCGGCAATGGAAAGCTGGCGCAGATAGCCGTCCGAAACGCCGATCAGACGCGCCGCCTCGCCGCTGGAGAAGCGGCGCAGCACCTTGCGCGAAGCCGGCGCATAGAGCCGGTCGCGCATCGCCTGAAGCTGCGCCGACAGCATCTCGGCGTCCTGCGCGATGGCCCGGTCGGTCGACCATGCCACGTCCCGCTCGCCCCCGTCTCTCTCCGCAGCCGCTGCCGACACCGCAAAACCTCTCTCCGCAGACCCATGGAGGTCCGCACCCTGTGCATATATGCGCCGATTCGCCGCGATCTCCGAATCCGGCTAACGGCGAGCCTGTTCATAACGGCGTCGCCCGGAACTAACGTCCGCGGCGACCAGTTACGCCCAGCCCGCTTTTGTACGAAAACTTCCGTAAGGATCGGCGAGAGGGCGAGTCGCGTCAAGCACTTTATGGTTAACGCGCATTAACCTTTTCGCGCCACCGCGCCGGGCTCCCCCGAACAAGAGACAGCGTCGCCAGGCGCTTGATCTCATTTAGATATATCTCGTTCTCCGCCGTCCCCGCCGGGGTTGTTGACACCTGTCAACCGAACCGGACGCCCAGCCATCAGCTTCGTGAATCGGTGCGGCATCATCGATTCAAAAGAAGCGTTGGACGGCGCGGAGCAGGAGCGTCCAGAATCGCGCCATGACCCAGCACATCCTCCACCGCATCGATCCCGCCCGCAACATGGCGCGCTTCTACCTTCTGTCGCTGCAGCCGACGCTGTTCGGGGAGGTCTCGGTGGCACGCAATTGGGGCCGCATCGGCACGGGCGGCCGCTGCCTGGTCGAGTTCCACACGTCCGAGGGCGCCGCCAGGGCGGCACTGGAGCGGCTGGAGGCATCCAAGCGCCGGCGCGGCTATCGCAACGTGGAATAGGCGCCCGCGCGGGGCCGGCGCGCCTTCATGCAACCGGGAGCAGGGGAGAGCAGAGGAACAAAGGGGGAGGGAGCGCGGGCGGGAAAACGGCGGCGCGCGCCGGCGCAACGGCCGCTGCCCCGGGCGGGCGCAGGCGAGGCGCGACCTCGCGCGCAGACTTGCCGGGATGCATCTCGAAACAACCGCAGATTGACTTCTTCCCGGAAAAGGTGGAAGATCAAGCCGCTCAGATGTACGTGGGCCTTGCTGCGGCGAGGCAGTTCATCCGGCCTGGGCCTGGACGCAAATGTCGTTCATTTGCGCAGGCTCGGCTCGCCGAATAGATCCGACCCCGCTTCGTCCAGTATCCGTTCCCGTGCACTATTGATGGGGGCACGCATGCGCGTAAGAGTTAGACCGGCAAAGCGCGAGGGCGCCGACCGGGTGATTTTCGACCAGGAACTGAGCCGCCAGGAAATACGCCTGGATCCTGACGCCGGGATCGCCATTTCGATCACGGCCGAGGCGCTTCACAAGAAGTCGCGCTATCGAGACAATTCCAGCTACCGCTACGACATCATCCTCTCGCAGGCCGAGGTTTTGGAGCTGGTGCGCCAGGCCGCCGACCCTCGATAGGGTCGCCGGCAGCAGGTGACGACGCATCGCGACCACCTTCAGGCCGTCATGGCGGCAGGCCATCGCGATGGCGCGACCCGGCAAAGTGCAGAGGCAGCCCGGAGAGTTCCGGCGGGCGCTGGGACAGGTTGCGCTTTTCGTGCCTGCCGCTCCTCGCTGATGACCGCCGCGCGCTGCCGCAGTTCCCCTGCCCATAAACGGCCGAAGCGGCGGCGCCTGTGCATATGTCCATACGACGCATAGGCGACACGCGGCCGTATTCGGGCAGCCGCGTTCCTCATACGCCGGCTTCGGAAAGGCGAGGGGAGGGGAGGTCCTGCCGGCCTCCCGGCTCCCGGGGTGAAGAGGCGGCGCCCGGGTCGGGTCCGTCGCGCGCCGCGCCGCCGGGGCAGGGGACTGCCGGTCAGCCGCGCACCTGCGGGAGGGCCGCATCCAGCGCGCGGCGCAGGGCGTCCACCATGGTGTCGACCTGAGCTTCGGTGATGATGAGCGGCGGGCAGAAGGCGAGCGCGTCGCCCATGTTGCGCGAGATCACGCCGTTGTTCTGCAGCAGCCCGTTGACCAGCGTGCCCAGCGCGCCCGCCTTGCCCCAGGGCGCCTTGCCGGCCTTGTCGGCGACCAGCTCGACCGCGGCGATCAGGCCGACGCCGCGCACCTCGCCCACCAGCTCATGGCCGGCCAGTTCGCGCAGGCGCGCCTGCATGCGCGCGCCGACGCTGCGCGCATTGCCGACCAGATCGCGCTCCTCGATCAGCTTCAGGTTCTCCAGCGCCACGGCCGCCGCCACCGGGTGACCGCCGGCGGTGAAGCCGTGGCCGAAGGTGCCGATGCGGTTGCTCTCGTCGGCCAGCGGCTCGAACACCTTGTCGTTGATCAGCAAGGCCGAAATCGGCAGGTAGGAGGAGGAAAGCTGCTTCGACATCACCATGATGTCGGGTCTGAGCCCGAATGTCTGCGAGCCGAACATGTTGCCGGTGCGGCCGAAGCCGCAGATGACCTCGTCGGCGACCAGCAGGATGTCGTATCTGGCAAGCACGGCCTGGATCTTCTCCCAATAGCCGGCAGGCGGCACGATCACCCCGCCCGCGCCCATCAGCGGCTCGCCGATGAAGGCGGCCACGGTGTCGGGGCCCTCGGCTAGGATCATCTGCTCCAGCTCCCCGGCAAGGCGCGTGGAGAACTGCTCCTCGCTTTCGCCGGGCAGGGCGTCGCGCCAATGATGCGGCGAAGCGGTATGCAGGATGTTGGCGATGGGCAGGTCGAAGGAGATGTGGTTGTTGGGCAGGCCGGTCATGCTCGCCGAGGCGACGGTCACGCCATGGTAGCCGCGCTTGCGGCTGATGATCTTCTTCTTCTGCGGCTGGCCGAGCGCGTTGGAGCGGTACCACAGCATCTTGACGACGGTGTCGTTGGCCTCGGAGCCGGAATTGGTGAAGAAGGCCTTGCTCATCGGCACCGGCGCCATGCCGACCAGCCTTTCGGCAAGGTCGATCAGCGGCGAATGCGCCTTGGAGGAGAAATTGTGGTAGAAGGGCAGCTTCGCCATCTGCCGGGTCGCGGCCTCGACCAGTCGCGGCTCGGAAAAGCCCACCGCCACGCTCCACAGGCCCGCCATCGCCTCGATGTAGCGGTTGCCGGCATTGTCTTCCACATAGATGCCGTCGCCCTTCTCGATGATCAGCGGCCCGGCCTGCTGAAGCGCGCGCGCATTGGTGTAGGGGTGAAGGTGGTAGCGAATGTCGCGGGCTTCGGGAGAATTGGGCTGGGCGTCCATCGGGAGGTTCCTGTCGCTTTTCCGGCTCTGCCCGGCGGGCGCGGGGCAGGGGAGGGTGCTTGCAATTTGTGTTATGATGCATCATGTTTCTTGCATGATGCCTTGTCAAGGCACGGCAGATCCGGGGGGAGCGACATGGACGACCGCAGCCGGCCGGCTTTCCGCCTCGACGCGCTGGAACGGGAGAACCTGAACCAGACGATCTATTCGCGGCTTTCCGAGGCGCTGATGAAGGGCCGCTTCGCCCCCGACGCCCGGCTCACCATCCGCGACCTCGCCCAGTCGCTGGGCACCAGCGTCACGCCGGTGCGCGACGCCATTCTGCGCCTGATCCAGGACGAGGCGCTGGTGCAGAAATCGGCGCGCGAGGTGCGCGTGCCGGTGATAACGCCGGCGCGCTACCGCGAAATCCGCCAGATCCGGCTCAAGCTCGAGGGCCTCGCCGCCCGCGAGGCGGCCGTGAAGGCGCAGCCGGCCGACCTCGAGCGCCTGCGCGACCTGGTGGCACGCAACGAGGAAGCGATCGCGCGCCATGACTGGGCCGCCGCGCTCGAACTCAACCAGACTTTCCATTTCGCGCTGGCCGACATTGCCGACATGGTCGTGCTGCGCGGCATCCTGCATCGCCTGTGGCTGCAGATGGGGCCGCTGATCGCCGAATCCTACCAGGCTGGCGGCCGTGTCATGATCGACCACCATCACGCCGTGCTGCGGGCGATCGAGGCGGCCGACCCCGACGCTGCCGAGCGCGCCATCGGCCGCGACATCGGCGAGGCCGGCAAGGTCATCCTCGAGCGCCTGTGCGCCAGGCAGGATACCGAGCGCGGCGGGGGCTGACATGGAGGAAGTCGATTGCATCGTCGCCGGCGCCGGCGTCGTCGGCCTGGCGATCGCCCGCGAACTGGCCGGCCGCGGCCATGACGTGCTGGTGCTCGAAGCCGAAAGCGCCATCGGCACCCACACCTCCTCGCGCAATTCCGAGGTCATCCATGCCGGCCTCTATTATGCTCCCGGCTCGCTGAAGGCCCGGCTCTGCGTGGCCGGCCGCGACAGGCTCTACGCCTATTGCGCCGCGCGCGGCATCGCGCATGCGCGCTGCGGCAAGCTGATCGTGGCCACCGCCCCCGGCCAGGAAGCCGCGCTCGACGCGATCGCCGCCAAGGCTCGCGCCTGCGGCGCCGGCGAACTGGCGCGACTTTCCGCCGCCGAGGCGCTGGCGCTGGAGCCGGCGCTGCGCTGCACGGGCGCGCTGTTCTCGCCCGCCACGGGCATCATCGACAGCCACGGCCTGATGCTGGCCCTGCTCGGCGACGCCCAGGCGCGCGGCGCGGTGCTGTGCCTCGACACGCGCGTGGTCGCCGCCCGTGCCGAGGCCGGCCGCATCGTGCTGGCCACGCGGGACGGTGCCGGCGGTGAAGAATTCGAGATCGCCGCCCGCCGCTTCGTCAACGCGGCGGGGCTGGGCGCGGCGGCGCTGGCCGCCTCCATTTCGGGGCTCGACCCGCGTTTCGTCCCGGCCTTGCGTTACGCCAAGGGCAACTATTTTTCCGTGGCCGGCCGAACGCCCTTCCGGCACCTGGTCTATCCGGTGCCGGAACCCGGCGGGCTGGGCGTGCACCTGACGCTCGACCTCGGCGGCGTCGCCCGCTTCGGTCCGGACGTGGAGTGGACCGGCGCGCTCGACTACCATGTCGATCCGGCCCGCGCCGGACGCTTCTACCACGCCATCCGCCGCTACTGGCCCGCGCTTGAGGACGGCAGCCTGCGGCCGGCCTATAGCGGCATCCGGCCAAAGCTTTCGGGATCGGGCGAACCCGACGCCGATTTCGTCATCCAGGACGCGTCGGACCATGGCATCCCCGGCCTGGTGAACCTTTTCGGCATCGAAAGCCCCGGCCTCACCGCCTGCCTTGCCATCGCCGAACGGGTGGGCGAACGTCTTTCGCCCGCCGGCCGCTGATCCGGCGACGCCCCGGACCCGCATCCGGCGGAAAACAGGCGCGGCACGGGCCTCGCCCTGGTGCATGACGAGCCCATCCGCGCGTCCGCCCCGCCCAATGCGCGCGATATGTGTGATAAGCACTTAAAATATCGATAAATATAGATCTTGAATATATATCCACGCGCCCGCCAGATGAGGTATCCAACTGTCCGGGGGGTTGCGGAGCTTTCCACCGCGCCTCGGGAGGATGCCTGGTGAAAGCTGACGCGCTATCGTGCACGGTCGACGTGCGTGATCTCAAAGTGCTGGTCACGGCCGGCGGCAGCGGCATCGGCCGTGCCATCGCCGAAAGGCTGATAGAGGCCGGCGCCCGGGTGCACATCACCGACGTGTCGGCCGCAGCGCTGGAACTGGCCTGCAAGGAAGTGCCCGGCCTCACGGGCAGCCAGGGCGACGCCGCGGCCGCGCATGACGTGGACCGGGTCGTCGCCGACATGTCGGAGCGGTTCCAGGGCCTGGACGTGCTCGTCAACAATGTCGGCATCGCCGGCCCGACCGGGCCTGTGGAAAGCTATGCCGACGCCGATGTCGAGCGGACCATCGACACCAATCTGAAATCGCATTTCTACTTCCTCAAGCGCTGCATGCCGCTGCTCAAGGCTTCCGCCTCCAACCCGTCCGTACTGGCGATAGGTTCCGTGGCCGGGCGGCTCGGTTACGGGTTCCGCACGCCCTATTCGGCCACGAAATGGGCGATCGTCGGCCTGGTGAAGTCGCTGGCGAGCGAACTCGGGCCGCATGGCATCCGGGCCAATGCGATCCTGCCAGGGGCGGTGAAGAGCCCGCGCATGGACAAGGTTATCGCCGACCGGGCCAGGGCCATGGGCGTCGGCTTCGACGAGATGCGCGACTCCTACCTGTCCAGGATCTCGCTGCGGCGCATGGTCGACCCGCAGGACGTCGCCAACCTCGCCCTTTTTCTCAGCTCCGACTGGGCCCGCAACATCAACGGCCAGGCCATCAGCGTCGACGGCAACGTGGAGTATCTGTGATGCGGGAGCAGGAATCTGTGCGGACGAAGACCGGAAAGCGCAAAGTCATCATCACCTGCGCGGTGACGGGCTCGGTGCACACGCCGTCCATGTCGGAATATCTGCCGGTGACGCCCGCGCAGATCGCGGAGCAGGCCATCGAGGCCGCCCGCGCGGGGGCGGCGGTGCTGCATCTTCATGCGCGCCATCCCGACGACGGCCGCCCGACACCCGATCCGGCCGTCTTCGACCGCTTCGTGCCGCGGATCGCGGCCGAAACCGACGCCATCATCAACATCACCACCGGCGGCAGCGCCGGCATGACGCTGGAGGAGCGGCTGGCCTATCCCCTGAAGGCGCGGCCGGAGCTTTGCTCGCTCAACATGGGCTCCATGAACTTCTCCTTCCATCGGGCCGGGCGCGGCATCAAGGAATGGAAGCACGCCTGGGAGAAGCCTCACGTCGAGGGATCGGAGAACCTGATCTTCCGCAACACGTTCAGCGATATCAGGAGCGTGCTTTCGAGCCTGGGCGATGCCCACGGCACCCGCTTCGAATTCGAGTGCTACGATGTCGGCCATCTCTACAACCTGGCGCATTTCGTCGAGGAAGGGCTCGTCAAGGGGCCGCTCTTCCTGCAATGCGTGCTCGGCATATTGGGCGGGCTGAGCGCCGATCCCGAAAACCTTCATCTCATGCGCAGCACGGCCGACCGCCTGTTCGGCCGGGAGAACTACGAGTTCTCCGTGCTGGGCGCCGGGCGGCACCAGATGCCGCTGGTGACCATGGGCGCCATCATGGGCGGCCACGTCCGGGTCGGCCTGGAGGACAGCCTGTTCCTCGGCCGCGGCCTGCTGGCCACTTCATGCTCGGCGCAGGTGCTGAAGATCCGCAGGATCCTCGAAGAGCTGTCGCTGGAGATCGCCAGCCCCGCCGAGGCGCGTGAGATCCTGCAAACCAAGGGAGCCGGAAAAGTTGGCTTCGACGGCTGACCACGTCCGCAAACCGCAGTCGCGGCGGGGCAGGAAGAACCTGCTCGAACTGATCGTCATGGCGGTGACGATTGCCATGATCGTGGTCTTTTCCGTTACCATCGACGGTTTCGCGAGCCTCGGGAACCTCAAGGTCGTCCTGTCCAATTCGACGTCTCTGGTCATGCTGAGCTGCGGCATGGCCGTGGTGATCATCTCGCGCGGCCTCGACCTGTCGATCATCGCCGGGATGGTCGCCGGCGCAACGACCTTCAGCATCCTGATCGGGGCCGGCATGCCGGCGCCGGCCGCGCTGCTTCTTACGGTGGCCGTGATGGTCCTGGTCGGCTTCGTCAACGGCTGGCTCATCGCCTATGCCGAAATACCGGCGATGCTGGCCACGCTTGCCTCGGCCATGCTCATAACCGGCCTGTTCCGCTTCGCCATCCTGCGCGGCGAGTTCCTGCTGCTGCTGCCCAAGACGAACCCGGCCGTGGTCTTCCTGTCGGGCAACGTCGTTGCGGGGCTGAGCGTGCCGGTCGCGCTGATGGTGGCGACGCTGGCGGTAACATGGCTCCTGCTCAACCTCTCCACCGCCGGCCGCGTCATCTATGCGATGGGCGACAATTTCCAGGCGGCCCGGCTGACCGGCCTTCCGGTGCGGACCACCACGATCCTGGTCTACGTATTTGCCGCCCTCACCGCGCTGCTTGCCGGGCTGGTCATGTCGGCTGCCAGCGGCACGGTCGACTTCCGCACCGTAACCAACGGCACGCTCCTGTTCGAGGTGATCCTCGTCGTGGTGCTCGGCGGCATTCCACTCAGGGGCGGCCGCGGCGGCCTGCGCAATATCGTCGTCGGCGTGGCGCTGATCGCGGTGCTGCGCAACGGCATGACGCTGCTCGATTTCACCACGCAGACCCAGGACGTGATCAAGGGCCTCGTGCTGGTCCTGGCTATCGTGGCCGACAACTACCTCAATCCCAGGGACACCGAAACAGACACGGTCGGCGATCTCTGACACCACCCTGACAACAACCAAGGAGGAGAACATGACGAATGCAATCGGGGGCAAGCTTCGCAATCTGGCGAAGGTCATCGTGGCGGGCGCCTGCCTGACGGGCCTAGGCGCCCCGGCGCAGGCCAACAGCGACATTGCCGGCAAGAAGGTGGTCTTCGTGCCGATTTCCATGGGCATTTCGCTGACGGAGGGCTGGGCACGCCGCATGAAGGAGCATGCAGCGACGTTCGGCTACAGCTTCGACGTGCGCGACGCCGCCTTCAACACCGGCTCCATGGCCGAACTGCTGGCCAAGGCCATCAGCGAGAAGCCGGACGTGCTGGTCGTCCACAACCCCACGGTGCAGTTGCTTGCGCGGCAGATCAAGCAGGCCGAGTCACAGGGCATCAAGGTGCTTCAGCTCAATCTGCAGTCCAACCAGCCCTCCAGCGCCTTTGTCGGCGCCAATTGGGAGCGGATCGGCACCGAGATCGCCGAGGACATCGTCAAGGAATGCGGCGCCGGCAGCGGCAAGTCCGGCAAGGTGGCCATCATCCCCGGCCAGTTGACCGCGGCCGACAGCGTCATGATGAACGACGCCGCCTTCAAGGTGTTCAATGAGCACCCCGAGATCAACGTCGTCTCGAACCAGGCCTCGGACTGGGAGCCGGAGAAGGCGCGCCAGATCACGGCGACCGTGCTGCAGCAGAACCCCGACCTGTGCGCCATCTTCGGCCACTGGGACGTGCACACGATCGGCGCGGGCAACGCGGTCAAGGATGCGGGCGCGGAAGACAAGGTGCTCGTCTACGCCACCGGCGGCGGCGACACCGTCACCTGCAAGGCCGTCGAGGACAAGGTGCTCGACCGCGTCTGGAGCTACGACGCGGACGGCCAGGGCCGCGACGCCGCCACCATGATCGACCTGCTGCTGCAGGGCGCGAAGTCGTCGGACGACTCGATGTTGATGGTCGAATCGCCGTTGAAGATCATCAAGGCCGGCCCCTCCTACGATGCGAGCCTCTGCTGGAAGATGTGACCGGCAGCCCCTGGTGCAGGTGATGCGATGATCCGCGGGGCGATCCGGCCCCGCGGGCTTCGGAATCTGGAAGTTCGACATGTCGGCCGAGATCGATTTCAACAGCCTGCGCAGGCAGCGCGTCCCGCTTCTGGTGCTTTCGCCGCGCCGGGTCCTGGCTGACATATTGTCCAGGGGATGGGTCGAAAGCACGATCCCGTTCCTCGCATTCGTCTGCGTGGTGATCGGAATCCTGCTGACGACGGAAGGCTATTTCGGCGTCGACAATTTGCGCAACCTGGCCGCCTATGCGACCGACGGCGGTCTGGTGGTGCTGGCTCTCCTCATCGTGGTGGCGGTGGGCGGCATCGACCTGTCGGTCGGCTCCAACTTCGCCATGTCGGCCCTGGCCGCCCTCTACTGTTTCCACATACTGGGCCTGCCGGTGCCTGCGGTATTCGCCCTCACCGTCGCCACCGGAGCGGTGGTCGGCGTCGTGAACGGCACGCTTGCCGGCCTGTTCGGCTGCGGCGCGCTGCTGACCACGCTGGGCACCATGATCACGGTGCGGGGCCTGTTCACGCTGGCCTCGCAGGCCCAGCTCGTCGAGATATCGGCAAGCACCCGCGCCGACGAATTGTGGGACTGGATCGGCTTCGAGCGGCTGCTGACGCTGCCGATCGGCTTCTGGGCACTGGCGGCCGTGGCCGTCTCGGTGTTTTTCATGTTCCGCCAGACCCGGTTCGGGTGGCATATCCTTGCCGTGGGCGGCAACCGCAAGGCGGCCCGCCATGGCGGCATCCACGTCAAGCTGACCGTGTTCCTGGCCTATGTGCTTGCCGGGGTGATCGTCGGCATCGCCGGCTTTCTCTTCGCCGCCCGCCAGAACAGCATCAGCGCCGATACCGGCATCGGCATGGAGTTCTTCGCGCTCACCGCGCTGGTGGTCGGGCTTGGCGGCTTCGTGCCGGGACGCGGGGCGGTGGTGGCCGCCCTCATCGGCTTCGCCACGATCTACATTCTGAACAACGCGCTGATAAACGCCGGCTATCGCGGCGATTTCGTCCAGCTAAGCCTGGGCGCGATCATCGTCGTGATCCTGGCGATCGACGTGAAATTCCGCAAGAACCGCCACCGGCTGCTGGCATCCACCTATGTCGATCCGGTCCGGCTCGACGCCGGCAAGGTCGAAGGCATGGCCGGCCTCATGCCCGGCGAAACGCCGCCCAGGCTGAGCGAGGCGGAGATCCTGGCGGCAGGCCAGGTCGACGGGCCAGAGGACGTCATTCTCGACGCGGAGGGCAATCTCTACTGCGGCAACCGCGACGGGCGTATCCTGCGCATCGCCGCCCCCGATTACCGGCAGGTCGGCGTCCTGGCCAAGATCGGCGGGCGCCCGCTCGGCCTCGCATTCGACCCGCAGGGACGCCTCGTGACCTGCGTTGCCGGCATGGGCCTGCTGCGGGTGACGATGGACGGCGCCGTCGAGCTACTGACCGACCAGACCGCGCGCAGCGTCTTCAGCGTCCAGGACGACACCACGATCCGCATGGCCGACGACCTCGACATCGCGCCCGACGGGACGATCTTCTTCACCGACGCGACCAAGCGCTACGACATCGAGAACTGGGGGATGGACCTGCTGGAGGGGCGCCCCAACGGCCGGCTGCTGAGCTACGACCCGAAGGCGGGCAAGACCCGCACCGTGTGCGACAACCTCGTATTTCCCAACGGCGTCTGCCTGGCGCACGATGCAAGACACCTGCTGGTGGCCAGCACCTGGAACTGCTCGATCCTGATCTTCGATCTCGCCAATCTGTCGGCGGGGCCGCGCGTCCTTGCGAGCGGCCTGCCGGGCTATCCCGACAACATCAACCGGGCTTCCGACGGAGGCTATTGGGTGGCGCTTGCCGGCATGCGCAATCCCGTGTTCGACCAGGCCATGCGGCATCCGGGCCTGCGGCGGCGCATGACCCGGCAGGTGCCGCCGACGAACTGGCTGTTCGGCAACCTCAACATCGGCGGCGTGCTCAAGATCGACGGCTCGGGCAGGATCGCAGACGCGCTGTGGGATGCGCCGGACGGGCCGCTCTACATGATCACCTCGATGCGCGAACACGAGGGGTTCCTCTATCTCGGCGGCGTCACCAACAACAAGATCGGGCGGCTTGCGCTCACCGGCGCGGACAGGAGCTGGAGCGGGCCTCGCAGCTATTGGTGGAACAGGTAGGCGATGCTGTTGAAGTCGCTGTTCAGGTCGAAGCCGCAGGAATCGCCGGGCATGACGCTGGAAGGCGTGCTGGCGGCCAACAGCCGCCTCGACGACGCCGAAGGCATGCATGTGGAGGCACCCGACGCGCTATGCGCGGCCGCCGACGGGCGCCTGCTCTACTCCAGTGCAAACCGGATATTCAGCCTCGACGGCTGGGGAAAGACGCCGCAATTGTGGGCCGCCTGCGAAAGACCGGTGACCGCGCTCTGCAGCGGGGGCGGCCTCGTCGCTGCCGGCCTTGCCGGCGGCGGCCTTGCCGTGTTCGACGCGGCCGGACTGGCCGTGGAGGGATGGGCGGCGCCCACCGGCATCCATATCCAGTCGGTGGCGGACTGCGTCTTCCTCCCGGGCGAGCAGTTGGTCATCCTCGACTGCGGCTATGCCTCGAAAGAGGACGCGCTCGCCAGAGCCACCTGGGAGAAGAACGGGCAGGGCCAGCTCGTCGCCGTGACGCGGTCGGGCGCCTCGCGCAGCCTGGCGCGCGGCCTGAACTGCCCCATGGGCCTGTGCCTTCACGCGGACGGCAGCCTGATCGTGACCGAGATGGAAGAGGCGCGCATCGTCGATGCGTCGGGCGGGGTGCGGCAGACCGGCTACCCGGGATATCTCGGCCGCATCCGCAAAGGTGCGGCCGGCTACGTCATGGCATGCCTTGCGCGGCGCGACCCGCTGATCGAATTCCTGAAGACGGAGCGGGCCTTCGTAGAGGAAATGAAGGCGACGATCGAGCCGCACCACTGGATTTCGCCGCGCCGCACGCCCGAGTTCAGCCACGACTTTCCCATCGAGCTGGGCGCGACGCGACTGTTCGGCGAGATCAAGCCCTGGGCGCCGTCCTTCTCCTACGGGCTCGCGATCGAACTGGACGATGACCTGGCGCCTGTCGGCTCGGCCCACTCGCGCGCCAATGGCCGGCGGCATGCGGCAAGCGATATCGTCCTGTGGAACGGCACGCTGGTGGCGGTCAGCACGGCCAGCCACGAGATCCTGAACCTGGGTTGCGGGAGCCTGGCATGACGGTGCAGCCGATCATCGGCCTGGAGAAGGTGACGAAGCGCTACAGCGGGGTGCCGGCGCTCGCCGGGGCCGATTTCGAACTCTATCCGGGCGAGATCCATGCACTGGTGGGCGAGAACGGCGCGGGCAAGTCCACACTGTGCAAACTGATCGCCGGCGTCATCCCGATTTCGGAAGGAGTGCTGAAGATCGACGGCGAGCCGGTGGTGCTTTCGGCCCCCAAGGATGCCAGCCGGCACGGCATCTCCATGGTCTACCAGGAAACCAGCCTGGTGCCGCAGCTCACGGTGGCGCAAAACATCGTGCTCGGCCACGAGCGGGCGTTCAACTCGGTCCGGCGGGTGCGCAGCGCCGCCCGCCAGGTGCTCCAGCGCCTGAACTTCAAGGTGGACCCCTCGCAGCTCGCCGGATCGCTCTCGGCGGCCAAGCGTCAGATGGTGGAGATTGCCCGCGCGGTGCTGAACCGCGCCAGGGTCATCATTTTCGACGAGCCAACCGCAGCGCTCACCCCGGAGGAGACCGACCACCTGTTCGACCTGATGCGGTCGCTGCGGCAGAGCGGCGTGGCCATGATCTTCATCTCCCATGCGCTGGAGGAGGCCCTCAACCACGCCGACCGCATCACCGTGCTGCGCAACGGCCGCATCATGACGACGGGACCCGCGCAGGATTTCGACCGCGCCCGGCTGATCCATCACATGATCGGCGAGGATCTCAAGGAGCAGGCCGACGCTGCCGCGGCTAGGCGGGTGCCGAAATCGGCGCGGCCGGTGCTTCGCGTGGAGAACATCCGCATGGGCAGCATGGTCAACAACATGTCCTTCTCGATCTTCCCGGGCGAGATCACCGGCATGGCCGGGCTGATCGGTTCCGGCCGCAGCGAGGTGGCCAGGGTCATCATGGGCCATACCAAGCGCAATTTCGGCGGCGGCCGCATCTGGCTCGATGGCCGTGAGATCCGCTACGGCCTGCCTGCGCAAGCCGTAGCCGACGGCATCGCCTATGTCAGCGAGGACCGCAAGCTCGACGGCTTCTTCGACACGCTCGGCATAGCCGAGAATATCGGCCTGGGCTGGCTCGCCAAATTCGGCAGGCGGCGGTTGTGGGCGCCGCGGCGCAAGATGCACGACGTGGCGAAGGAATGGGAGGAGGCCCTGTCGATCCGCCGCATCGGCGCCGACCAGTCGGTGCTCTACCTTTCCGGCGGCAACCAGCAGAAGGTCGTCATCGCCAAGTCGCTGGCGCAGAAGCCAAGGTTGGTGATCTTCGACGAACCAACGCGCGGGGTCGACGTCGGCGCGATCGCCGAAATCCGGCAGATCATCCGCGACTTCGCCGACAGCGGCGCAGGCGTCATCCTGATCTCGTCCTACCTGCCCGAGATATTGAGCCTTTCGGACCGCATCCTCGTCGCCAAGAGTGGAACCATCGTTGCCGACTTCACCCGGTCGGAGGCAAGCGCCACCAGGATCCTCCACGCGGCGATCCATTGATGCGGGCCCTGCCGGGGCCTTCGGAACGGCAAGATACGCACCGGCGAAAGCTCTGATAGGATGGGCCGCTTCCCGGACGGGGAGCCGGCGCGCAAACAGGCGGCCGTCGTCCGCACGGGTCCGGACACAGCGACCGCGAAGGAGGCCGACCTTGCCGCAAGACGTTCTCTCCGCCGCCACCGCGGTCCTGCGCAAGATCGCCCAGGGCGCCGGCGACAGCGAGGTGCAGGACGCCATCGCGGCCGTCGAGGCGATCCCGCACGCGGTGAAAGACGACGAGGGCCTCGCCCGGTTCAGGCAACAGGTCGACGAGATATCCCGGCGCATGCAAGGCAGCGCTGTGGCGGAGAGGGGCCTGAACCTGCTCATCGACACCACGCACGATCTGTCGAGCACCCTGCAACTGAGCGATCTGCTGCAGACCATCGTCACCCGCGCCAGGAACCTGGTGGGCGCCAACGTCGCCTGGGTCACCATACTGGACGACGAGAGCGGGCAGTTCACCACCGTCACGGCGCAAGGCTATCTCTCGCCCGAGACTGCGACCATGAAAAGCCATATCGATCACGGCGCGGTCAGCCTCATAATGAAGTCGAAGAGCTTCTTCGCGACCCAGGACTATCTGAACGACAAGCGCTTCCGGCACCTGCCGGATCTGGACCGGGTCTTCCAGACCGAGAACATCGTCTCGCTGGCGGGCTTTCCCATGCTTGCCGACGGTGCTGTCCACGGCTTCCTGTTCGTGGCGGACCGCTACAGCCGCAAGCTGAGCGGCCGCGAGATTTCCGTGCTCGGCTCGTTCGCGCTCCATGCGGGCGTGGCCATGCGCAACGCCAACGCCTTCAAGCTGCTCTCCGAAGCGCTGGACGAGGCGCAGCGCAACCGCAAGGCTCTGATCGACCATATCCAGCGCGTCGAGGCCTCGGCCGCCGCGCACGACGAAATGACCTCGCTGCTCGCATCCGGCGCCCGGCTGCAGCACTTCCTCCAGCGCATGGCCAATCAGATCAGCGGCGCGATCTTCCTCTACGACCACGAGTTGAGGATACGCGAGGAATTCACCTCCGACCGGTATCGCGGCAGGCTCGCCGACGAGCTGAAGGCAGCCCGGCTCGACCCGGCGCTGCTCATCACGGCCAACTCACAATCCAGGCACACGGGCAGGTCGGTGGTGATGGTGAGCGCCCGCAACGAACAGTGCCGCACCATCACGCTCCATGGCGGAACCGGCCGGGGCGAAAGCCTGGTCATCTGCCACCAGGGCGAACTCGACGCCATAGAGATCCGCAATCTGGAGCGCAACGCCGTCGCGCTCTCGATCGCCAAGCTGTGGAACGAAAAGCGGGAAGCCGAAAAGCTGATCGCCTCGTCCACCCTGCTGCGTCATCTCGCGCTGGTCGCCCCGCCCGATCCGGCGACGATCTCGGCCATCCGCGACCGGCTGGACCTGGGCGTGGAGCAGCCCGTCATGATGGGCCTGGCGGCGATTTCCGGGCTCGACCGCGCGGCACAGACGGCGACCATCCGCGAATGCGCTTCCGGGCTCGACCTGCTGGTCGACCTGTTCGACGACACCTATCTCTTCATCGGCCCGGAAGCGGCGTTGCGAGCCTTCCTGCGCGACCTGGCCCAGGCCCGGTCGGGCTGGGTGGCCGGAGGCATATTGTCCGAGCCCTTCGCCGACCTGAACGCGGCGCCGGGCCAGTTCGCCCGCATCAGCAAGGCGATGCAGGTCGTACGGAAGATGAAGCCGCTCGACCGTTTCCTCGAGCAGTCCGAGGTCAATCTCTTCGCAAAGATTTTCGAAGCGGGGGATTCCGCCCGGCTGGCGCGCTATTTGCAAGAGACGCTGGGGCCGATCGACGACGAGACGCCGAAGAAGGCGATCGAGCTGAAGCGGACCCTGCTCTGCTACTTCGACAACCAGCACAACCTCAAACGCGTGGCCGAAAGCCTCGGCCTGCACATCAACACGGTTCGCCAGCGGCTCGAAACGCTGCGCGGGATCACCGGCGGATGGGACCACCCCGTCAAGGCGCTGGAGCTTCACATCGCGCTCAGGCTGGACGAGATCCTGCGCTGACCTCCGAAGCGGCTCTATTCCGCCAGCACGATGTCGGCGACGCACGCGCGCAATTCGCCGAAGGCCGGACTGGCGGCCGCCTTGGCGTCGGTCACCAGCCGGTCGATGCGCGAGACCGGGCAATAGCTCACCCGGCTGGCGATGCCGATCTTGCCGTGGTCGGCCAGGATGACGACGCGCCGCGCGCCCGCCACCATGGCGCGCGCCACCTCCGCCTCTCCCTGGTCGAAGCTGGTGGCGCCGTGCACGGCGTCGATGCCGACGGGCGACAGCAGCGCCAGGTCGGCGCGGTAGCGCTGGATTTCCGCCACGGTGATCTCGCCGAAGGTGGCTGGCAGGTCGGCGCCCGGCTCGCCGCCCAGCACGACGACGCGGTTGGCGCGCGCGCCGCCGTTCATGCGCAATGCCACGTCGAAGGAATTGGTGATGACGGTGAGCCCGGAAAGCCGGGCAAGCTCGTCGGCCAGTATGGCGGTGGTGCTGCCGGCGTCGATGAACAGCATCTGGCCGCTTTCCACCTCGCGCACGGCCGCACGCGCCAGCGCGCGCTTGGCCTGCACGCGCAGATGCGAGCGCTTGTCGAGCGGCGGCTCGTCATGCACCTTCACCGCCCCGCCATGCACCCGCCGCAGCTCGCCCAGCGTCTCCAACTCGATCAGGTCGCGCCGCACCGTCTCGCGCGACACACCGAGTTCGTCGGCGATGCGGTCCGTCGTCACCCGCTTGAAGGTCGACAGCAGGCCGCGGATGCGCTGGTGCCGGTCCTCCTGCCACATCACGATTGCCCGAGATAGCCGAGGCGCCGGGAAACGCGGCCGAGGATCAGCCGCATGGCCAGCAGCGCGCCGCCGACGATCAGCATGATCCAGGTCGAGAAGGCGGCGGCCTGCGAGACGAAGCCGGCCTGGTCCAGCCGCATCACCGCCACCGAGGCGACGTTGACCTTGGGCGTGACGAGGAAGATGACCGCCGACAGCGTGACCATGGAGCGCATGAACAGGAAGAAGAACACCGACAGCACCGTCGGCGCCATGAAGGGCAGCACCGCATCGCGCAGCACGCAGCGCAGGTTGCCGCCGAAGCAGCTCACCGCCTCCTCCAGCGCGGCCGGCACGGCCCGCATGCCCGTCATCATCGTGAGGAACCCCTGCGTGTGGTAGTGGTAGAAGTTGCAGATGGCGATGAGGATCGCGCTGCCATACAGGATGTAGAGCGGCGAATTGGGCATGTTGAAGGCGAAGATGTAGGACAGGCCGAGCACCAGCCCCGGCACGCCGACCGGCAGCACCGCCACCAGGTAGACGGCCTTGGCCATGCCGCCGCCCAGCCGCCTGACCCCGAAGGTCAGCATGAACAGCGACACCACGCCGAAGGCGGCCGCGATGAGCGAGATCTTCAGGGTGGTCCACAGCGAAGCGTAGCCGTCGCTGGTGTCGACATTGTAGTTCTTCAGCGTGAAGCTCAGATTGTAGGGCCACAGCTTCACGAAGGAGGCGAACACCACCACGGCCACGATGGCGACGATGGCCGCCGCGACCAGCAGGCACACGCCGCCGACCAGCGCATCCCTGAGCGGCGCGCGCTTCGGGCTTACCGGGATCAGGTTCTCCGAGCTGCCGCCGAACTGGCGCTGCGAGGCGACGCGCTCGATATAGATAGACACCAGCGAGGGAAGCAGCAGCAGCATGCCCACCACCGAGCCCATGCCGAAATCCATCTGGCCGGAAACCTGGCTGTAGATCTCGGTGGCCAGCACCCGGTAGTTGCCGCCGATGACGATGGCGTTGCCGAAATCGGTGATGGTGATGACGAAGACCACGAAGGCGGCGGAGAGCAGGCCGAACTTGGTGTTGGGCAAGGTGATGTCGACGAACTGGCGCCAGCCCGAGGCGCCCATCACCTCGGCCGCGTCGTAGTAGCGCGAATCGGCGTTGCGCAGCGCCGCCTGCAGGATCATCACCGCCTGCGGCAGGGCGTAGAACACATTGGCGATGAGCAGGCCCCAGAAGCCGTAGATGTCGATGTCCCAGCCGGTCCATTTGTGCACCAGGCCGTTGCGGCCGAGAATGAACAAAAGGCCCAGCGCCTGCACCAGCGAGGGCGCCAGCAGCGGCAGCACCAGGGCGGCGCGCATCAGGTTCTTGGTGCGCAGCGCCGAGCGCTCCAGCGCATAGGCGATGACGAAGCCGAGCACGACGCTGACCAGCATGGTGGCGGCGGAAACGACGAGGCTGTTGACGGTGGCGGTGATGAGGCCGGGCGTGGTGGCGATCGCCGCGTAGTTGGCAAGGCCCACCGTGCCGTCCTTGGCCAGCAGGCTCTGCCAGGCGATCATCAGCAGCGGATAGCCGAAGAACAGGACCAGCCCCGCCATGGGCACCACGACCGAGACCGTGGTGAGCAGCTTCTGCGCAGCCCGCGCCGACAGCCATTCGGCGCCGCCCGCCGGCCGGCCGGAAGCCTCTATCGCGCTCATGCCCCGCCCCTCATGCCTCGCCCCTCATGCCGCCACCCAGGCGCAATCGCGCGCATCGGCCTCCACGCGCACGGCGTCACCGGGGTTGAGGTCGGCCAGGCGATGGCATTCGGCGACGAGCTGACGCCCGCGCCACTCGACGCGGAATTGGCTGAGATTGCCGAGGAAGGTCACGTCCAGGACACGCCCGTCGGCGCCGGCATCACGGCTGACGGTGAGGTTTTCCGGGCGGATGCAGGCCTCGTAGCCGGCCTCCTCGCCGTCCGGTCTGCCGGCCAGAAGATGCGGCATCGCCTCGCGCACCCATTGCGTGGGCAGAAGGTTGCTAACGCCGACGAAATCGGCGACGAACCGCGTGCGCGGGCGCAGATAAAGGTCCTTCGGCGTGCCGACCTGGACGATGCGCCCCTCGTTCATGCACACGATCTTGTCGGCCAGCGTCAGCGCCTCCTCCTGATCGTGCGTGACCATGATGGTGGGGATGGCGAGCCGGCGCTGCACCTCGTGGATTTCGGCCCGCATCTCCACGCGCACCCGCGCGTCAAGCGCCGACAGCGGCTCGTCGAGCAGGATCAGCGCCGGGTCCACGGCGAGCGCGCGCGCCAGCGCCACGCGCTGCTGCTGGCCGCCGGACAATTGCCACGGATAGCGCTCGGCCAGGTGCGACAGCCTGATCAGCTCCAGCAGATGGCCCACGCGCTCGGCGATGCGGCCGGGCGCCTCGCCGCGGATCTTCAGGCCGTAGCCGATGTTGCGCGCCACCGTCATGTTGGGAAACAGCGAATAGGACTGGAAGACAATGCCGAAGCCGCGCTTGCGCGCCGGCAAGGCGGCAAGGTCGCGGCCGCCCATCATCATGCGCCCGCCATCGGCCTCCAGCAGGCCGGCTACGATGCGCAGAAGCGTGGTCTTGCCGCATCCGCTCGGCCCCAGCAGGCACACGAACTCATGCTCGCCGACGGCCAGGTCGATATCGTCGAGCGCGACGAACTCGCCGAAGGTTTTGCGGATACCCTCGATATTCAGATACATGCCGGTTCCATGCCCTTTACGTGAACTGTGACGGCGGCGGCCGGGCACGCCCGGCCGTCCCGGCCGCGGCCGGATCGAGGCGGCCGCTGCCGCGGCCGCCCGTCCGGTTGCCCGTCAGCGCTTGGTCATCTCCTGCCAGGTCTTGAGGGTATCGCCGCGCGTCTTGGCCGAGGCCGGGAAGTCGAGCGGGTAGAGAACCTTGGTCAGGTCCGCCGGCAGGCCCGCCTCGATCGAGGCCTTGGACGGCTCCGTCCCCGGAATGGTGACGATCTCCTTGTAGGTGCCGTAGATCTTGGCCACGCCCGGCGACAGCGTCCAGTCGAGGAAGCGCTTGGCGTCGTCGGGGCTCTTGGCCGTCTTCATCAGGCCCGACGCTTCCAGCTCGTAGCCGACCCAGTCGGACGGGATCACCATCTTGATCGGATAGCCGGCCTCGATCGACTGCATGGCCGGGAAGGCGAAGGAAACGCCGATCGTGTATTCGCCGCCGCGCGCCTGCTTGCAGGGCTTGGAGCCGGATTCGGTGTATTGGGCGATGTTCTCGTTGAGGCGCTTGAGCAGGTCCCAGCCCTTCTCGTCGCCAAGGCCCTGCAGGATGGCGGCGATCTGAAGGTAGCCCGTGCCGGACGAGGCCGGGCTCGGCATCACCACCTCGCCCTTGTATTCGGGCTTAGTCAGGTCCTCCCACGAGGCCGGCATGGGCAGGTTCTTGGAAGCCAGCCGCTCGGTGTTGACACAGAAGGCCGCCATATAGCCGGTGGCGGCGAACCACTTGCCGCCGGCATCGCGATATTGCGCCGGCAGCTTGTCCTCGTCCTTGGCCTCATAGGCGGTGAGTTGGTCCTCGATGCGCGGATCGAGCATGTTGGTGACGGCAAAGCCCCAGACGACATCGGCCTGGGGGTTCGACGCCTCGGCCAGAAGCCGCGCGCCGAGGTCGCCGGTCGACAGGCGCAGGACATTGATGTCGACGTCGGGTAGCGCTTCCTTGGCGTCCTTCATGTAGGCGCTGATCTCGTCGTCCTCGAGCGCGGTGTAGACGGTGACCGAACCCGCATGCGCGGTGGCCGCAAATGCCGCCAGCAAGCCGGCGGCAGCGGTGAAACCTGCCAATTTCTTCATGTCTTCCTCCCCTTTGGTGCCAATCCCGACATCGACCCGGCCACAGCCAGGCTGCCGTCTGCCGCGGCGCCCGCCCTGCAGGCAGCCGCCAACGCCCCGACAGGCGCATGGTGTCGCCACGCGCATGCCCGTCTGAGAAACCGCTCCTGGCCCAGGCGCGAACCCTTTTATGTTCCCCTTGGTCGCCTGGCCGCCGAGCCGACGAAGTTGTAATTTTGTGCAGATTTGCAAAAAACTGCATTTCTGTCCAGCCTCGACTTTCGCGAATCGTCAAAGCCGCCATCCGGCCCTCGCATGCGGGAAAGGCCACGCCCCAGGGGCGGCGGCGCGGGCGGGTCTTTCTGTGCCCCGACGGCGTCCTAGCTATTATGCGCATGCAATCGGCAATTCGGCCGTCGGCCAAGGGAGAAGAAGATGTCCAGATACGCGCTTTACGTTCCGCTGGAAGCCAAGCCCGGCAAGGAAAAGGAGGTGGCGGACTTCCTGCGCTCGGCGGTGCCGGTGGTCGATGCCGAACCCGGCACGGTGTCCTGGTTCGCCCTGCAGGAAGGCCCGTCGAAATTTGCCATTTTCGACACATTCGACGAGGAAGCGGGCCGCGAGGCGCACCTCAGCGGAAAGGTGGCGGCCGCCCTCATGGAAAAGGCAAAGGGGGGCGACCTGTTCGCCAAGGCTCCGCAGATTCACAAGATCGAAATCCTGGCGGACAAGCTGCCGCACTGAAAGGAAGAACGATGGTAGATCAGATCAAGCTCAACGACGGCGCCGGCATCCCCCAACTCGGTCTCGGGGTCTGGCAGGTTGACCCCGGCATCACCGCCCGTGTCGTCACCGACGGTATCCGGGCAGGCTACCGGTCGATCGACACCGCGGAAGGCTACAACAACGAGCAGGGCGTCGGCCAGGCGGTCCGCGAGGCCGGCGTGCCGCGCCCCGAGCTGTTCATCACCTCCAAGCTCCGCAACGGCGCGCATGAGCGTGACAAGGCGCTTGCAAGCTTCGACGAGACGATGAAGAACCTCGGCATCGAGCAGCTTGATCTGTTTCTCATCCATTGGCCCGTGCCGAGCCGGGACAAATATGTGGAAGCGTGGAAAACGCTGGTCGAGCTGCGTGCGCAGGGCCGCGTCAGGTCGATTGGCGTCTCCAATTTCAACCAGGATCACCTGGAGCGGATCATCGGCGAAACCGGGGTCGTGCCCGTCGTCAACCAGATCGAGCTGCACCCCCGCTTCCAGCAGCGCGACAAGCGCGAGTTCCACGCCCGGCACGGCATCCGGATCGAAAGCTGGAGCCCGCTCGGCAGCGGCCGCCTGCTTCAGGACCCGACGCTCGAGGCCATCGCCGCAAAGCACGGCAAGAGCGTGGCCCAGGCCATCATCCGCTGGCACCTGCAGGAGGGCCTGATCGTGATCCCGAAATCGGTCCACAAGGACCGTATCGCGGCGAATTTCGACGTGTTCGACTTTACCCTTGACGACGAGGACATGCGCACGATCGCCGCCATGGACAGCCCCGGCGGACGCATCGGTTCCGACCCGGCGACGGCGTCTTTCCTGTTTTAGGCGGCTGACCCCGAAAAGCCGCAGGCTTTTCGGGCAAGATCGTGCTCCAGAAACAAAGGCTTGGATCGGAACGGGGATTCCGGAGATCACCCGCTCCAAGCCGAATCCGCTGCGACGGGTTCAGCCTTCGTCTTCCCCGCCCGCCAGGCCGGCCGGGATGTCTCCCGCCAGCAGCTTTTCCCTCGACAGCAGGCCCGCATCCTCCAGCGCCTCGAAATTGGGCAGGTCGCGCAGCGTGTCGAGGCCGAAATGCGACAGGAAGGTCCTGGTGGTGACATAGGTGTAGGGTGCGCCCGGGGTAGGGCTGCGCGGGCCGGAGGCGATGAAGTCGTTGGAACGCAGGGCGCCGATCAGGTCGCGGCTGACCTCCCTGCCGAAGAAGGAAGACAGTTCGGCGCGGGTGATCGGCTGGAAATAGGCGATGCACAGCAGCACCAGCGCCTCGGTCTGCGACAACGGCCGGGCTTTTTCCGCCGCTGCCTGCCCGGCCGCGACGCGGATGATGTCGGCATAGGCCTTGCGGGTGCGGTGCTGCCAGCCGCCGGCCACCGAGACTAGCTCGTAGGGGCGCCCCGCCAGTTCGGCGCGGATGTCGTCGACGATCAGGTCGAGGTTGCAGTCCTTGCCCACCACCCTGGCCAGCACCTCGCGCGGCACCGGCTCGCTGGCCGCGAAGATGACCGCCTCCACCCTGGCCATCCATTCGCGCCAGCGCAGTTCCGGCGGCAGATGCTCCAGTTCGGTGTCGATGAGATGCGGCTGCGCCGCCTCGCGGGCGCGCCGGGCCCGATCCTGCCCGTCCGCTGCCGGTTCCGCCTGCTGCCCGGCCATGGTCACAGCCCGTAGAGCCGGAAGCTGGTGCGGCCGGTCAGCTCGCGCACCGCGCCGAACCCTTCCAGCCGCTCGAACAGGCGCCGCGAGGCGAAGCGCGACAGCCGCTTCGTGGTCAGCGTGCCCGGCACGGCATCGTCGTCCAGCAGCAGGCGGACGGCATCCGGGGCGCCCTTGGCGCGCAGCTTCGGCGTCACCTCGCAAAGCCGCGCCGCGCGCCGCGAAATCTCGCCGGCCAGCCGGCAGGCTTCGGCCGCGCCCTCGGCCAGCGCCAGGTTCAGCGCCCGCACGAAGCCGTCGTCGCCCGGCCGCAGCCTGGCCCCCCGGCCGCGCCCGCCCTCGACACGGAAGGCCGGGCCAAAAGCCTGCGCCATCAAAAGCGGCACCGGCCGCGGCCAGTGCAGGCTTTGCGCCATGGCCAGATCGGCCAGCCACCAGGCCAGCAGTTCGGCGTCGGGGCGCAGCGCCATGACCTGCGCGGCTGCCGCAGCGGCGGCAAAGGGCGCCGGTTTTCCGTCCCGTGAAGCCGTCGGCGCGGAGACGGATTGGGCGATCTCCTCCAGCGCCTCGTCGCGGGCAAGGCCGAGCAGTTCGGCAACGGCGGCCAGCGTGGCCGCATCCAGCCCCGGCGCGCGTGAGGCCAGCAGCCGCCAGGCTGCGAGCAGCGCGCCGGCCGGGCCGATCACCACGGCGGACGTGCCCGGCGCGGACGGCGGACCGTCGAGCGGCAGAAAAACCCCCGCCGGCCGCAGCGCCCAGGCATCGCGCAGCGCCGCCTCGGCTTCGGCGCGCCCGGCCAGCCGGCAGGCGGAGGCCGCACATCGCAAGGCCAGCCGCTGGTGCCAGGCGCCGGCCCAGGCCGGCTGGCCGCGCACCAGCGCATCGAGGGAGTTCAACGCCGCACCGGCAAGGAAGGCGGCTTGCGCGGCGTCGGCCACCGGCGCGGCCGGAAGCGCCCAGCCGGGCACCATGGGCGGCTCGGGCGCCGGCGCCGGCGCGGCGGCAATTTTCGCCCGGGCCGCGCGGCGCGGCGGCGATGCCGGGGCAGGCGGCTCGGACAGGGGTGCGGCTGGCAGAATCATGACGCCGAGCCTAGCGCATCGGTGCGCTTGTGGCGATTTTTCCCTGGTCAACCGCACCGCTGATTACAGGCGCCGCCCGCTCAGTCGAGCTCTTCGCGATCGGGCGAATGGTCGCGCTTGCCGAGCAGGATCTCGCGCTTGCCGACATGGTTGGGCGCCCCGACGAGACCCTCCTTTTCCATGCGCTCGACCAGCGAGGCGGCGCGGTTGTAGCCCACGCCGAGACGGCGCTGGATGTAGGAGGTCGAGCATTTCTTGTCGCGCATGACCACCTTGACCGCCTCCTCGTAGAGGGCGTCGGGGTCGTCGGCCGCGACAGCGCCCTTGTCGAAGACCGGGCCGTCGTCGACCTCCGGCTCCTGCTCGTCCTCGTCGGCGGTAACCGTCTCCAGATATTCGGGGCGGCCCTGCGCCTTCAGATGCGCCACCACCTGCTCGACTTCCTCGTCGGAGACGAAGGGGCCGTGGACACGCATGATGCGGCCGCCGCCGGCCATGTGCAGCATGTCGCCCTGGCCGAGCAACTGTTCGGCGCCCTGCTCGCCCAGAATGGTGCGGCTGTCGATCTTCGACGTCACCTGGAAGGAGATGCGCGTCGGGAAATTGGCCTTGATGGTGCCGGTGATGACGTCGACCGAGGGGCGCTGGGTCGCCATGATGAGGTGGATGCCGGCGGCGCGCGCCATCTGGGCCAGGCGCTGGATGGCGCCCTCGATCTCCTTGCCGGCCACCATCATCAGGTCGGCCATCTCGTTGACGATGACGACGATGTAGGGCATCGGCGTCAGGTCGATCTCCTGCTCCTCGAACAACGGCTCGCCGGTGCCCTTCTCGAAGCCGGTCTGCACCTGCATGACCACGACTTCGCCCTTGTCGCGGGCGGCGGCGGCGCGCTGGTTGTAGCCGTCGATGTTGCGCACCCCCAGCCGCGCCATCTTGCGATAGCGGTCCTCCATCTCGCGCACCGCCCATTTCAGCGCCGTGACCGCCTTCTTCGGATCGGTGACGACGGGGGTGAGCAGGTGCGGGATGCCGTCGTAGATCGACAGTTCCAGCATCTTCGGGTCGACCATGATGAGGCGGCATTCCTCCGGCTTCAGCCGGTAGAGCAGGGACAGGATCATGGTGTTGATGGCCACCGACTTGCCCGAGCCGGTGGTGCCGGCCACCAGCAGATGGGGCATCTTGGCAAGCTCGGCGATGACAGGCTCGCCGCCGATGGTCTTGCCGAGGCCGAGCGCCAGCTTGGCGCTGCTGTTGCGGAAGCCGTCCGAACAGATCAGCTCGCGGAAATAGACCGTCTCGCGCGTCTCGTTCGGCAGCTCGATGCCGATGACGTTGCGGCCCGGCACCACCGCGACGCGCGCGGAAATGGCCGACATGGACCGCGCGATGTCGTCGGCCAGGCCGATGACGCGCGAGGACTTCACGCCCGGCGCCGGCTCGAACTCGTAGAGCGTGACGACCGGGCCGGGGCGCACATGGATGATCTCGCCGCGCACGCCGAAATCCTCCAGCACGCTTTCCAGAAGATCGGCGTTCTGCTCCAGCCGCTCCTGCGACATGTAGAAGCCCTGCCCGTCGGGCGGAAGCTGCAGCAGTTCCTCCGAGGGCAGTTCGTAACCGTCGGCCGACGCCACCGCCGCGACCTTGCCCGCCATGGGAAGCGACGGCGCGCGGGGCGGCGGCATGGTGATCTCGACGCTTCTGGCCGGCGCCGGCGGCGCGGCTTCAGCCGCCGGTGCGGGGCTGCCGGCGCGCGCATCTTGCGGTGCAGCATCGGCCGCCACGGTCTCCGCGGCAGGGGGTTCGCAGGCCGCCTCGGCCTGTCGGGGCAAAGCGGCCGCCGCGACCGGTGGCACGGGCGCGGGCGCTGCGTTCGCGTGACATTCGATGATGCGGTATCGCGCGGTGATCTCGGCAACGGGCAGGGCAGGGGATGCCGGCTGCGCAGGCACGGAAGCGGCGCGTAGCGGCTGCGCGGGCACGGCGACAGCCCGGTGGACGACATCGGCCGGGCGCACCCGCGCCAGGCGCTCGGCCAGGAAGGGCATGCCGAACTCGAAAAAGGCATGGTCGGAGAGGTAGGACCAGCGCGCGCCGCCGGGCCGCGGCCTTTCCACCGGCGCGGCGACGGGCTGCGCAGCCGGGCGCGCAGCCTCCGGCGCGCGTTGGATCGCAGACGGTGCCTGTCGCGCGATTCCCGCCGGCTCTCCGACGGCAGGCCGCGCCGGCATGGCTGCGGCCGGAACAGGGCTGGAAGGGGCAGGGCGGGCAGGGGCATGACTGGAAGAGGGTGCCGCCGCGGGGGCCGGGGCGGCGTCAGCCCTGGCTTCGACCGTGCCTTGCACACCCTTGCCGTCGTCGCCCTGCGGCGAACGCCGGGTCACGCGATCGTATTCGGGCGTGCGGGTGAAGCGGACGTTGGGAGCGAGGAAAAAATACTCCTGCCATGTGGGCCCGACGAATCCGCCCTGGTCGGAATTTGCTGCGTCGCCGGCCTTGGGCTGCATATAGGCCGCCCCGCGAAGGTTGACGACCTGGCCGGAGGCGGCCGGCTTTGCGGCATGGCCGCGCGCATCCTGCGGGCTGGAGTGCCCGCTGTCCTCGTACGCGGCCGCGCCCGATAAATTTGCCCGAGGAAAACGCATGGATGTCATACTCAAGACTCGCCGGTTGAACGTCCTCCGAGCAATAGGAACCGATGGTTAACAGGTTCTTCCAAAATGTAACTTGCGTGCAGGAAGGTGGCCTGGCCGCACATTCTGACGCGCGCGGGCAGCCCCCGCCGCCGATAGGGCGGAGACTGTTTGCCGAGGGCAAGGGCAGGGGGAGGGGGAGGGCGGGACGCCGTCAGATCGCCAGATATTCGTTGCGCAGGTCCTCGCTCTCGAGAAGCTCCCGCGCCGCGCCGGCGAAGACCAGTTCGCCCGTGTCGAGGATGACGGCGCGATCGGCCAGCCTGAGCGCGGCCACCGCGTTCTGCTCCACGATGATGGTGGTGATGCCGCGTTCCTTGATGCGAAAGACGATGCGCTCGATCTCCTGCACGATGACCGGCGCCAGCCCCTCATAGGGCTCGTCCAGCAGCAGCAGCTTCACCTCCCGCGCCAGCGCCCGCGCCACCGCCAGCATCTGCTGCTCGCCGCCCGACATGGTCACCGCTTCCTGCTTGCGGCGTTCCGCCAGCCGCGGAAAGTGGTCGTAGAGTTCATCGAGCGACATGCCGTGTCCGGGCGCCACCTGCGCCAGGACCAGGTTCTCCTCCACAGTCATGCCGGGGATGATGCGCCGGTCCTCCGGCACGAGCTGGATGCCCGCGCGCGAGGCCTGCCAGGATTTCATGGCGTGGAGCGGCTTGCCCTCCAGCCAGATTTCGCCCGAACGCAGTTGCGGATCGTCCATGCGCGCGATGGTGCGCAAGGTGGAGGTCTTGCCCGCGCCGTTGCGGCCGAGCAGCGCCAGGATCTCGCCCTTGTGCACGTCGAGCGACACCCCCTGCACGATATAGCTCTCGCCGTAATAGGCGTGGATATCGCGCACCGCGAAGAAGGCCGTCGCCGGATCGGCCTGGCTTGCAGCCGAAATCGCTTCCCGTTTCATGGTCACGACGGTCATTGCACGCTCCCGCCCAGATAGGCTTCCTGCACGCGCGGGTCCTCCTTGATCTCCTGCGGCAGGCCCGACGCAATGATGCGCCCCTGCGCCAGGACCGAGATCCTGTCTGCCAGCGAGAAGACGACATGCATGTCGTGCTCGATGATGACCTTGGTCATGCCGCCGGACTTGATCTTGCGCAGCAGCTCGATGGTGGTGTTGGTGTCGTGCCGGCTCATGCCGGCCGTGGGCTCGTCGAGCAGCAGCAGGCGCGGCCGCTGGATGAGGCACATCGCGAGCTCCAGCCGCCGCTTGTCGCCGCGCGACAGCGCGCCGGCATGGTCCTCTCGCCTGCCATGCAGGCCGATGTCGTTGAGGATGGCCTCGGCCTCGTCGCGGATTTCGCTCTCGGAGCCGACGCTGCGCAGCATGTTGATGCGGAACGCGCCGTCGCGCCGGGCAAAGGCGGGAGCCATGACATTGTGCAGCACCGGCAGGTCCGGGAAGATCTCCGGCGTCTGGAACACCCGCGAGATGCCGAGCTGGTTGATCTCGTGGGGCGCCTTGCCCGTCAGCACGGTGCCGTCGAAGATGACGGCGCCGCTGGTGGGCGGGATGCGGCCGATGACGACGTTGAGCAGGGTCGACTTGCCGGCGCCGTTGGGACCGATGATGGCGTGGGTCTTGCCTTCCTCGACCTGCAGGTCGATGTCGGAGAGGGCGCGCAGGCCGGCGAAGTTCTTGTGGACGTCGGCTGCGTGCAGGATGATGTTGGGCGGTGTGGCGCTCATGAGGTTTTCCTCCTATTCCGCCGGCTGGGTGGCGGCGAGGCGCCCGGGCGCATCTTTCCGCCGCTTCAGGCGTGCCGCGAAGCGGTTGAACCCTTCCACCAACCCGCCCGGCAGGAACACCACGATCAGCACGAACATCAGGCCGAGCGTCAGATGCCAGCCCTCGCCCACGAACTTGGACAGCACCGTCACCACGAAGCCCTGCACGCCGTCCGGCAGGAAGGAGAAGAAGCTGTTGAGCATGTTGGTGTTGATGGCCGAGAAGATGTTCTCGAAATACTTGATCAGCCAGGCGCCGATGACCGGCCCGAACAGCGTGCCGACGCCGCCGAGGATGGTCATCAGCACGACATTGCCGGATTCGGTCCACTTCATGCGCTCCGCGCCCGCCAGCGGATCGGTGATCGAAAGAAGCCCTCCCGCCAGGCCGGCGAACATGCCGGAGATGACGAAGGCGGCCAGCATGTAGGGCCGGGTGTTGAAGCCGGTATAGTTCATGCGGGTCTGGTTGGACTTGATGCCGCGCAGCGCCATGCCGAAGGGCGAGGCGAAGATCTTCTGCGACACGTAGAAGGCCAGGATCAGGATCACCGCGCACAGGTAGAAGCCCGCATAGCCGGTGACCGGGCCGCCCAGCAGGGTCGGCTGCGGCAGGCCGGCGACATTGGCCTGGGCGCCGAAGAGGGCGTCGATGTAGCGCGGGTCGTCGCGCGCCAGCAACAGGCCGGTCTCGCCGTTGGTGATCGGCGTCAGCACCGAATAGGCGAGGCTGTAGCACATCTGGGCGAAGGCCAGCGTGAGGATGGAAAAATAGATGCCGGTGCGGCGCAGGCTGAAATAGCCGATGACGAGCGCGAACACGCCGGTGACGATGACGGCGAACACCATGGCCGGCAATATGTCCATGGTCAGCAGCTTGAACGACCACACCGTCGTGTAGGAGCCGACGCCGACGAAGGCGGCATGGCCGAAGGAGAGATAGCCGGTGAGGCCGAACAGGATGTTGAAGCCGATGGCGAAGATCGCATAGATCGCGAATTTCTGCATCAGGCCGGGATAGGCGGCGCCCAGCGGCGCCAGCCAGATCGGCATGGTCAGCACCACGACGGAAAATGCCGCGAGTGCAACGAGGTCCTTGCGAGAAAGCGAGAACATGGCCGGTCAGCTCTCCATGATTCCGCGCCGTCCCATCAGGCCGCGCGGCCGCACGAGCAGGATGACGACTGCGACGAGGTAAATGATGACCTGGTCGATGCCGGGGATGAGGGATTTCACCTCGGTCATCGAGGCGAAGGACTGCAGGATGCCGAGCAGGAAGCCGGCGGCCACCGCGCCCGACAGCGAACCCATGCCGCCGACCACGACGACGACGAAGCTCAGCACCAGGAAATCCATGCCAAGGTGATAGTTGGGCGCCAGCAGCGGCGTGTACATGACGCCGGCCACGCCGGCGACCACGGCCGCGAGCCCGAAGACGATGGTGAAGCGCCGGTCGATGTCGATGCCCATCAGCCCGACGGTTTCGCGATCGGCCATGCCGGCGCGGACGACCATGCCGAAGGTGGTGAACTGCAGGAAGGCGAAAACGCCGCCGATGACCAGGCCCGAGAACAAGAGGTAGATCAGCCGCCACCACGGATAGGTCAGCACGTGCGGAGCCATGCCGAACCAGGCGCCGATGTCGGCCGCGCCGCGCAGGTCGGTGGGGATGGGCTGCGGCACCGGATTGGCGCCGAAGAAGCTCTTGACGATCTCCTGCAGCACGATGGCCAGGCCGAAGGTGACGAGGATCTGCTCGGCATGGCTGCGCTTGTAGAAATGCTTGATGATGCCGCGTTCCATGGCGATGCCGATGGCCAGCATCACCGGAACGGCGAGCAGAATGGAGATCGGCACCGAATAGTCGACCAGCACGGCGCCGAAATCGCCGAACCAGTTCTGCACCAGGGGCGTGCGCACCTCCACCGGCGCGCCCCAGGGCGACAGCTTCTCGGGGTCGACCGTCACCGTTTCCAGGGTGATGAGATAGCGGAAGGTGACGGCGCAGAAGCAGCCGAGCATGAACAGCGCGCCATGGGCGAAGTTCACCACGCCAAGCGTGCCGAAAACCAGTGTGAGGCCAAGGGCGATCAGCGCATAGGCGCCACCCTTGTCCAGCCCGTTGAGCAACTGGGCCAAGAACACGTTCATCAGGACAACCCCTCGATGCGGGACGGTGCGGGCACCGGGCGAGAAAGGCGGCAAGCGGCCCTTGCCCCGCCTGCGCGGGGCAGGCGGGACAAAGGCCTAGGCTGCCGTCAGCACTTGTTGGGTTCGTAGGGTCCCAACTCGCCGCCGAAGATCGAGGCGTCGTAGGTGACGTCGTCGCGCGTCGTCTTGCCGATGACGTTGAGCACGTCGAAGCGGCTGGAGGGGTTCTCGTTGCCGCGCACGACCAGCACTTCCTTGAAGCACTGATGGTCGCTGTCGCGATAGACGGTGTGGCCGTTGCCCATGCCGTCGAACTCGAAGCCTTCCAGCGCCTTGATGACCTCGGGCGGGTAGAAGGTGCCGGCCCGTTCCACGGCGTCGGCATAAAGGATGGTCTGCACGTAGCCGGTATGGGCCGACTGCGAGGGCGGTTCGCCATAGGCTTCGCCATAAGACTTGGTGAAGGCCTTGGTGCCCTCGTCGTCCAGCGACCATTGCCAGTTGGAGGTGCCGATGATGCCCTTGACCGCCTCGCCGGCGCCCACGGCCATCAATTCGGAGAACATCGGCACGACGATCTCGAAATTCTTGCCGTTGGCCTGGCGCTCGCGCAGGCCGAACTGCACGGCCTGCGGCAGCGAGTTGACCATGTCGTGGCCGTAGTGGTTGAGGATGAGCACGTCGGCGCCGGAGTTCAGCACCGGGGTGAGATATTGCGAATAGTCGCCGAGGCCGAGCGGCGTGCGCACGGTGGCCACGGTCTCCCAGCCGAGCGCCTCGGTGGCGTTCTTGATCGATTCCTCCTGGGTCCAGCCCCAGGTGTAGTCGGCGGTCAGGTGATAGGCCCGCCGCTCGGTGCCGTACTCCTTGGCCAGGAACGGCGCGATGGCCACGCCCGACTGGTAGGCGTTGAAGAAATGCCGGAAGCCGTAGCGGCGCTTGTCCTTGCCGGTGGTGTCGTTGGAATGGGTCAGGCCGGACATGTAGATCACGCCCATTTCCTGGCACAGGCTCTGCTGCGCGATCGCCTCGCCGGAGGTCACCGAGCCGGTGACCATGATGGCCTTGTCGCGCTCGATCATGCGGCGGGCGCCGTCGCGCGCGGCGTCGGTGTTGGTCTGGGTGTCGCCGGTGACATATTCGACCTTGCGGCCGAGCACGCCATTGCCCTTCAGCGCCACCGGCTTCAGGGTCTTCAGCAGGCCGCCGTCGCCCTCGCCGTTGATGTGCTTGACGGCCAGTTCGTAGCCCTTGAGCTGCTCCAGGCCCTCCTCGGCATAGGAGCCGGTCTGCGGCACGTTGAAGCCGAGCACGATCCTGCCGTTGGCCGGATCGTTGCAGAAGTCCTGGGCCCACGCGCCCTTGATGAAGATGTGGGGCATGCCGAGCGCGGCAATGCCGGCGCCCGCGCCCTTGAGCAGGTTTCGCCTGTTGGTCCGGAAATTCGTCATGTCGTCTCCTCCATGCGGCCGACGCTTCGGTTCCGCGCGCAGAGACTGGCACAAAAAGTCATTATCTCAATAAGTATTTGACATTAAAAGTGTTTTTTGTCAAAAATCGAAAAACAGTCAATTCACTTCTGTAAAGAATTTACAATGGCAAAGGTCCGGACCCCGATCGGCGCCCGCATCCGGCGCAAGCGCATCGCCGCAGGGCTGTCGCAGGTCGCGCTGGCGCGGGCCCTCGGCATCTCGGCCAGCTACCTGAACCTGATCGAGAACAACAAGCGCGATATCGGCGGCAAGCTGCTGCTGCGCATCGGCGAGCGGCTGGGCATCGACCTGGAGCACCTGTCGGGCGAGAGCGAGGCACGCACCATCGCCGCCATCGGCGAGTTGATGGCCGAGCCGGTGATGACCGGCATCGAGATCGGGCCGGCCGCGATCCGCGATCTCGTCGCCCGCTTCCCCGAAGCGGCGACGGCCCTTGCCCGCCTGCACCGCGCCAACGCCGACGCCACGGTCGAGATCGAGGTGCTGCGGCATCGGCTGAAGTCGGACCCGCTGCTGTCGCAACTCCTGCACGAAATCCTCAACCGCATCGCCGGCATCAAGTCCGGCGCCGAGATCCTGGCCGACATTCCCGACCTCACCGAAGCCGAGCGTGCCCGCTTCATCGCCACCATCAATTCGGAAGCGCGCGACCTGGTGCCCACCACCCGCAACCTGGTCGACTATTTCGACCAGGCGGCGGCCCGCCAGCGGCATGTCTCCCCCATCCGCGAGGTGGACGAGGCGATCATCGCCCACAACAACCATTTCCCCGCGCTCGAACAGGCGGCGCAGGACCTGCGGCGGGAAGTGGCCGTGGGCGGAAGGCTGGAGGAGGCCGCGCTCGCCGCCGCGCTGGAGGCGCGCTTCGGCATCGCCTGCCGCATGCTGCCGGCTTCGGGCGTTCCGCCGGAAGACGGCGGCGACGCGCTCTGGTTCGCGGAAACCATGGCCCGCCCCGCGCGCCTGTTCCGCATGCTGCGGACCTACGCCGCGCAGGCGGCTTCCTCCGGCCTTGCCGGCACGGCCGCCCCGTTCGACCTTTCGACCGACGAGGCGAAGGCTCTGGCCCGGCGTGCGCTTTCCTCCTACGTCGCCGGCGCGATGATGATGCCCTACGACGATTTTCTGTCCCTGGCCGAGGAGAGGCGCTACGACGTCGAACTGCTGGCCGATCTTGCCGGCGTCAGCTTCGAGCAGGCCGCGCACCGCCTGGTGACGTTGCGCCGCAAGGGGCGCGAGGGCGTGCCTTTCGGCTTCCTGCGCACCGACCGCTCGGGCCGCCTGACCAAGCGGTTTCCCTTGCCCGGCCTGACGATCCCGGGTTTCGGCCACGGCTGCCTGCTGTGGCCCATCTACGACGCGTTCGCCGCCGGCGGCGTGGTGCGGCAGGTCTCGGTCTTTCCCGGCGGCGGCCGCTTCCTGCTGCTGGCCAGGGCCGTGTCGAAGCAGGCCGCGAGCTTCCGCGAGAAGCCGCTGGTGTTCTCGGTGATGCTGGCCTGCGACATCGTGCATGCCGACCGCACCGTCTATGGCGACGGCATCGATCTCGGCGCCAGGCCGGTCGAGGTGGGTCCGTCCTGCGCGCCCTGTCCGCGCCTGAATTGCAGCCACCGGCAGGAAATCCCCGCCTGAGTTCACCTTTGCCCGAGGCCCAGAGCGTTTCCGCTTTTCTCCGAATCGCGGAATTGCTCTAACCCTTTGTTTTGACGCAATTCCGAACGCAAAACCGCTTCGCACTTTTGCTGGAATTGCTCTAAGCCATCGCTTCCTCCGCGCCCTGCCAGGCCGGCAGCACGATGCGGAAGCAGGCGCCGGGCAGGGCCCCGCGCGTCAATTCGAGCCGGCCGTTCAGCTTGGCGACGATCTTGCGGCTGATGTTGAGGCCGAGCCCCAGCCCTTGCGAGTCGGGCGCGGTGTCGGGCTCCGCGCGCACGAACTTGTCGAAGATCGTGCTGTGATACTGACGCGGAATGCCGGGCCCGTTGTCGGAAATCTCGACCACGTAGCCTTCTTGCGCCAGATAGGAGGTGACGTGGACGGCCGGGGCCTGCGAATCGTTGTGCGAGATGGCATTGGCGATGATGTTGATGAACACCTGGCTGAGCCGCCCCGTGTCGGCCAGGACGAGGCAGCTTCCGGCTCGCGCGCCGCTTTCGATCGAGACCAGCCGCTTGCGCGCCAGCGCCTCGCACACGGCGATGGCCTGGTCGAGCACGTCCTCGGCATCGACGGGAACGTTTTCCCAGCCGCGCTCGCCATGCTCCAGCGCGCTGAGGTCGAGGATCTCGTCGAGCAGCCGGGTGAGCCGCACGCTCTCGTTGTGGATGGTGGCGATGAAGCGCACCCTCTGCTCGCCGGTCAGGTCCTCCGGCGCCATCAGGATCTCGGCGAAGGAGCGGATGGAGGTCATCGGCGTGCGCACTTCGTGGCTGACCTGGGACAGGAATTCGTCCTTCTGGCGGTGCAGGTCCTGCAGTTGCGCGTTCGCCTCCTGCAATTGCTGGGCGGTGGAATGAAGCTCCTGCGACTTCACCTCCAGCGCATGCGAATATTCGATCGCCTGCTGGGTCTCGTCGGCGATCTGCATGACCTCCTCCAGCGAGATGGCATCGCCCGCCACCGCCTTGGTGAGCAGGATATGCGCCGAGGCCGAGCCGATCGATCCGGCCAGTTCCCGCTCCAGCCGGGCGATGAACTCGGCCGACACCCCCTGCTGGGTGGCGGTCTGCCGGTGCGGCACGCCGGCGGAATCGAACAGCGCCCGCGCCCGGCTCCACCCCAGCACCCGCTCGGCCACGAAGAACAGCTCGCTGTTGGTGGCCGAGCCGCGGATGATGCGGGGCTGGAATGAGGCCGCCCGGCGGAACACGTCCACGAACAGCGGCGCCTGGATGCGCTCCAGCGCGTTCTGGCCGGTTGCCGCCGAGACGCACAGCAGCACCGAGATGTTGGCAAGCATGCTCCAGAACACCGAATGGACGAGCGGGTCCATGCCTGCCATGCCGAACAGCGCTTCCGGGCGCAGCGCCCGTATGCCCCATGGGCCGCCGGCGACCAGTTCGGCGACCGTGGGGCTGAACGAGCCGAAGGAAGGCAGGAACAGCGTCCACGCCCAGACGACGAAGCCGGCGGATATGCCCCAGAAAGCGCCCTTCATCGTGGCGGTGCGCCAGTAGAGCGCAGCCAGCATGGCCGGCAGGAACTGGGCGACGCCGCCGAAGGAGATCAGGCCGATGGGCGCCAGCGCGTCGGAGCCCTGGGTGAGCCAGAAATAGAGGAAGCCGAGCAGCAGCATGCCGGCGATGGAGATGCGGCGGCTGCGCAGCAGCAGGCGGGCGATGTCGCGCTCGCCGGTCTCCTCGCCAAGCGACGCGGTGCGCAGGGCCAGCGGCACCACGATGTGATTGGACACCATGATCGACAGCGCGATCGAGGCCACGATGATCATCGAGGTGGCGCTGGAAAAGCCGCCGATAAAGGCGAAAAGCGCCAGCGCGTCATGGCCCGTCCTCATCGGCAGGGTGAGCACGAACATGTCCGGGTTCGAGCCCGCCGGCATGGTGGACAGCCCGTAGAGCGCGATGGGCAGGATGAACACGCTCATGGCCAGCATGTAGCAGGGGAAGGCCCAGCTCGCCGTGCGCAGGTGGTCCTCGTCCGAATTCTCCACCACCGCGATCTGGAACTGGCGCGGCAGGCAGATGACGGCGCAGGCCGACAGGAACAGCACCGCCACCCAGCGGCTGCCGAACGGCTCGGCCTCGTGGATGCGCACGCCCGCCTCCACGGCGCGCGCATAGATGTCGGCGATGCCGTCGCTGACGCCGAAGATCACGAACAGGCCGACCGCCACCAGCGCCAGCAGCTTCACCACCGCCTCGAAGGCGATGGCCGCCACGACCCCCGGATGCTGCTCGCGCGCGTTGACGTTGCGGGTGCCGAACAGGATGGTGAACAGGGCCATGCCGATGGCCACGCCGAGCGCCAGCGTCACCTCGTCCAGCGTGGCCAGATGATCCGTGCCGGCGCCCTTGGCCACCGAAACGGCCTGGATGGAGGTCGTGATGGCCTTGAGCTGGAGCGCGATATAGGGGGCGATGCTGACCACGGCGATCAGCGTGACCAGCACCGCGAGCCGGCTCGACTTGCCGAAGCGCGAGGACAGGAAGTCGGCGATGGAGGTGATGTGCTGGGTGTGGGCGATGCGGATCAGTTTGCGCAGCAGGAACCACCAGCCGACGAAGACCAGGGTCGGCCCCATGTAGATCGCAGCGAATTCCAGCCCGTTGCGGGCGGCGGTGCCGACGGCGCCGTAGAACGTCCAGCTCGTGCAGTAGACGGAGATCGACAGGGTGTAGACGATCGGCGAGCGCAGGAAGCCGACGCTGCCGCTCTTGGCGCGCGCATCCGACAGATAGGCGAGCAGGAACAGGAGGCCGACATAGCCGACCGCGGTCAGGATGACGAAATCCGGCGAAAGCATCAGGCTTGCCCGGGCGGCTCGGCCGCGGGCGGATCGACGCCTTCCGCATCGGCCTTGGGTGCGCTTTCGCGGAACTGGCGGTGAAGCGACAGCATGACGGCGCTGACGATCAGCAGCACCCAGACGGTGAACAGATAGAGCACTTCCAGCGGCACCCCGAAGGGCAGCCTCAACCCCTCGAACAGGTTGAGAAGCGGCGGGGTGAGCAGCAGGACCCCAAAGAAGGGCGCCAGGAAGGCGACGTCGTGACGGTCCCCGCGTTCCTCGCGTGACGGCGCGGGCGGCCTAGGCATGGGCGGCAGGCTGGCTTTCGAGGATGCGGCGGACGGCGTTCACCACGTCGCCATTCGCATAGGGCTTGGTGATGAAGCCGTCCGCCTTGAGGTCGAGCGCGGCCTGGCGATCATATTGCTGGCCGCGCGCGGTCAGGATCACCACCGAGGTGGCGGCCATCGCCTCGGTCGCGCGCAGCGCCTTGAGCACGTCGAGGCCGCCGCGCTTCGGCAGCATGATGTCGAGAAGCACCATTCGCGGGCGGATCCTGAGCGCGGCCTCCAGCGCCGCCTCGCCGTCGCGCGCCACATCCACCGACCACCCGCAGCGGGTGAGGATGAATTCAAGCGAATCCAGGATCGCCGGCTCGTCTTCGACGATAAGAATATCCGTCATCACAGCAGCCCCTCCCAAGGCCGTGTACGGTTTTGCCGCTCCGGGCAATGCGGTCGTCGCCGGAATCCCCGAACCTCCGGACTTGTCGCGGCGGCCATCCCAGGCCAAATCGGCAGTTAAATCAAGCCGCCCTTGGTCGTAGAGGACACCGGGCCCGGAACCGGCGGCGCATCCGGGCCATGCCCGGGCTCCGGCGGCGGCCCCGCCATTTCAACCCTTGCGCGAATCAGCTCACGCCCAGATAGCGGCCAGGCCGGTGGTTGACGGCGAGGATCATGTTGAGGATCGTCGCGCTTACGACCGACAGGAGCAGGCGATCGGGCGCCAGGACGAGGAAAGCGATGCACAGGATGGCGAGGTCCACCCCGAGCTGGAAATAGCCCGCGCGCACGCCGAAGCTTTCCTGAAGGAAGATGGCCAGGATGTTGACGCCGCCGAGGCCGGTGCGGTGGCGGAACAGCATCAGGAGGCCGATGCCGCACAGGGTGCCGGCCATGACGGCGGCATAGACGGGGTTCAATCGCGAGAAGTCGACCCATTGCGCAGTCAGGCGCGAGAACAGCGACACCAGGCTGACCGCCAGGAAGGTCCGCAGCACGAAGGCCCGGCCCAGCCGCTTCAGCCCCAGCAGGTAGAAGGGCAGGTTGATCAGCCAGAAGGCCAGCCAGAAATTCATGCCGGCCGTATACTGGACGAGCAGGGCCATGCCGGCCATGCCGCCGACCAGCAGCGTCGCCTTGGCGTAGAGGGTCATGCCCAGCGCCACCATGAGCGTGCCGAGCAGCAATGCGAACGCGTCCTCGAGGACGCCGTGCCTTTCCGCTGCCGGCGCTCGCATGCCCTTTCCTCCCGCGCCTGCTCCAGTCTGCAGGAAGAAAACCCATGGCGCGTCCGGACATGGCACGTCTTTGCGCGCGCGCAAACATTGCAGCAAAGGCGGATCGCCGGCGCGGCGCGCTTCAGGACGCCCGGCGATCCGTGCGCGCACCGAAGCCGCCGCCGGTCGGCGTGATGACCGTCACGGCCTCTCCCGCCTCCAGCAGCACCTGGTCGCAGCCGCCAAGGGCCACGACGGCCCCGTCGTTGCGGCGGATCAGCGTCTGGCCCACCTCGCCGGGCTCGCCGCCATCCACGCCGAAAGGCGGCACGCGCCGGTGGGAGGAGAGGATGGCGCAGTCCATTCTCTCGCGGAAGCGGATGGTGCGGCTGGTGCCGTCGCCGGCGCTCCACCTGCCCCTGCCGCCGGAGCCGCGGCGGATGTGGAAATCCTCAAGCACCACGGGAAAGCGTGTTTCAAGGATCTCGGGATCGGTCAGCCGCGAATTGGTCATGTGGACATGCACGGCCGAGGTTCCGTCGAAGCCGGGGCCCGCTGGCGAGCCGGAACAGATGGTCTCGTAATATTGGTAGGCATCGTTGCCGAAGGTCAGGTTGTTCATCGTGCCCTGCGAGGAGCCGAGCGCGCCCAGCGCCCCGAACAGGCAGTTGGTGACGGCCTGGCTCACCTCCACATTGCCGGCCACCACGGCGGCCGGATAGCGAGGCTTGAGCATCGAGCCGTCAGGGATGATGATCTCGACAGGCTCCAGGCAGCCGGCGTTCATGGGGATGTTGTCCTCCACCATGACCCGGAACACATAGAGCACCGCCGCCCGCGTAACCGGCTCCGGCGCATTGAAATTGTCCGCGCGCTGCTCCGAGGTGCCGGTGAAGTCGACCGTGACCTTGCGCCTTTCCTTGTCGACGGAAATCTTCACCTTGATGCGGCAGCCCTGGTCCATCTCGTAGTCGAAGGCGCAATCCGCGAGGCGGTCCAGCACGCGCCGGACATTTTCGGCCGCATTGTCCTGCACGTGGCCCATATAGGCGCGCACGACCTCCAGGCCGAACTGGTCGATCATGCCGCGCAGCGCCGAAATGCCCATTTCGTTGGCGGCGATCTGCGCCTTCAGATCGTTCACGTTCTGCACGACGTTGCGCACCGGATACGGGCCGCCGGTCAGCACCTCGACCAGCTCCCGCTCGCAGAAGCGCCCCCGGTCGACGAGCTTGAGATTGTCGATATAGACGCCTTCCTCCTCTATGCGGGTGGCGCGGGGCGACATGGAGCCGGGCGCCACGCCGCCGACATCGGCATGGTGGCCGCGGCTGGCCACCCAGAACACAATGTGCTCACCGGCCTCGTCGAAAACGGGGCTGCACACGGTGATGTCGGGCAGGTGCGTGCCGCCATTGTAAGGCGCGTTCAGCGCAAAGACGTCGCCGGGGCGGATGGTCCTGTTCTGCTGGATGACGGTCTCGACGGAACGGTCCATGGAGCCCAGATGCACCGGCATGTGCGGTGCGTTGGCGACCAGCCGGCCCTGATGATCGAAAACGGCGCAGGAGAAATCCAGCCGCTCCTTGATGTTCACCGAATAGGCGGTGTTCTGCAATGTCGTGCCCATCTGCTCGGCGATCGACATGAACAGATTGTTGAAGATCTCCAGCATGATCGGATCGACATCGGTGCCGACGGCGACGCGCGAGGGCAGGGCGACGCAGCGCTCCAGCACCAGGTGGTCGTGCTCGGTCAGCGTGGCTTTCCAGCCGTCTTCCACCACGATGGTCTGGTTGGGCTCGATGATGATCGCGGGGCCCGTCAGCGCCTGTCCGGGCCGCATGGCTTCGCGCAGATAGACGCGCGTGTCGTGCCAGGTGCCGCCGGAGAACATGCGCGTGCCGCCGGCCGGCGCGGGATCGCCTTCGACGGCCGCATCCACCGGCGCCGCCACGTGCCTGGCCGCCTTGCCGATCGCCTCGACCGACACGGCCTCCACCACGATGGCCTTGCTGGCGTCGATGAAGCCGAAGCGGCGCCGGTGCGCCTGCTCGAAGGCCGGTTTCAGCGCGGCGAAGTCGAATTCGGGAACGTCGCCCGACCGGGTCACGAAGGCGGGAATGTCGAGCGCGGTATCCGTGCCCTGATAGCGGATATGGGCATGGACGTGGATTTCGATGTCGCCGGCGCGCACGCCCTGCGCCAGCACCTCCGCGTGGCACTGCTCGCCAAGGGCGAGGCCGGTTTGAGCGATCGCGTCCCTGGCGTCCCCCAGCGCCAGGTCCAGCGCGCTCTGGCGCCCGGCGCTGATGTCGGCCAGCCCCATGCCGTAGGCCGAAAGCAGCCCGGAGAAGGGGTGGATCAGCACCCGCGTCATGCCCAGCGCATCGGCGACGAGGCAGGCATGCTGGCCGCCGGCGCCGCCGAAACAGTTGAGCGCATAGCGCGTCACGTCATAGCCGCGCTGCACGGAGATCTTCTTGATGGCGCTGGCCATGTTGGCGACCGCCACCTGCAGGAAGCCGTCGGCAACCTCCTCGGGGCTGCGGCCGTCGCCGATCTCCTGCGCGATCCCGGCGAAGGCGACGCGAACGGTCTCCACGTCGATGGGCTGGTCCTGATGGGGGCCGAAGATGTGCGGGAAGAATTCCGGCATCAGCTTGCCGACCATCACATTGGCGTCGGTGACGGCCAGCGGGCCGCCCAGCCGATAGCATTTCGGCCCGGGATTGGCCCCGGCCGAATCCGGCCCGACGCGGAAGCGGGCGCCGTCGAAATGCAGGATGGAACCGCCGCCGGCGGCGACGGTGTGGATGAGCATCATCGGCGCGCGCATGCGCACGCCGGCCACCTCCGTCTCGAACTCGCGCTCGAACGCCCCGGCGAAATGGGCGACGTCCGTGGAGGTTCCTCCCATGTCGAACCCGATGACCCGGTCGAAGCCCGCCTCGATGCCCGTGCGCACCATGCCGACGACGCCGCCGGCCGGGCCGGACAGGATGGCATCCTTGCCCTTGAAGAGATCGGCCGCGGTGAGGCCGCCGGCAGAGGTCATGAACATGAGCCGCGCACCCGTGCGCGCCGGCTCCAGTTCGCGCTCGACCTGGGCGACGTAGCGCTTGAGAATCGGCGACAGATAGGCGTCCACGACGGTGGTGTCGCCGCGCCCGACCAGCTTGATGAGCGGGCTGACCTCGTGCGACACCGACACTTGCGCGAAGCCGATCTCGCGCGCGATGGCTCCCGCCTCCCGTTCGTGCTCGGGATGGCGGTAGGCGTGCATGAAGGCGATCGCCACGGCGTCGAAGCCTTCGGCGCGCGCCTCCATGAGGGCTGCGCGCAGGGCCGGCGCGTCGAGCGGCGTCTCGACCGTGCCGTCGGCCAGAACCCGCTCGGCGACCTCCACGACCTTGCTGTACAGTTCCTCCGGCTTGACGATCGCCTTGGCGAAGATGTCGGCGCGCGCCTGGTAGCCGATGCGCAGCGCATCGCGGAAACCGCGTGTCGTCACCAGAAGCGTGCGCTCGCCCTTGCGCTCCAGCAGCGCATTGGTGGCAACGGTGGTGCCCATGCGCACGTCGCCGATGATGCCGGCGGGAATTCGTTCGCCGGGTGCAAGACCCAGATGGTCGCGGATGCCCTGAACGGCCGCGTCGGAATAGGCCAGCGGGTTTTCCGACAGGAGCTTGCGGGCATGCAGGCGGCCGTCGGGCGCGCGGGCCACCACGTCGGTGAAGGTGCCGCCACGATCGATCCAGAAGTCCCAGGTGCCCACGGTCTGCCTCGCTGCGGTCGTCATCCGTTGTCTCTTGCGCAATATCGATAAATCGTCGATATTTTATCGATATCATATCCGCAACGGATTGAAAGGGCCCGCCATGAGATTCCGTGACGTCGCACAAGGGGACGAAACCTCGGCGGAGCGGGGCGGCAAAGGCGCCCGCGCGCGCCCGGTGGTTTCGTCCGAGCATCTCGCGGCGGGTCGCTCGCCGGCGCTTTCGGAGATCGAATACGGCCTGATCGTGGCCGGCCACGCCTTCTCGCGCTGGATGAGCCGCGGCATGGCGGCGGCCGGCATGCCCGGCATGCAGCCCACGGAGGTGATGATCCTGCACACCGTGCGCCATCGCGACCGGCCCAAGCGCTTCGCCGACATCTGCCTGGTGCTGGGCATGGAAGACATGCATGTCGTCACCTATGCCGTGCGCAAGCTGGAGAAGGCCGGGCTGGTGCAGGTCGGCAGGCAGGGCAAGGAGAAGATCGTCAGCGCGACCCGGGCCGGCGTGGAGGTCTGCGCGAAATATGCCGAGCTGCGCGAGCAATTGCTGGTGGCGGGGGTGACCTCGGCCGGCTATGGCGAGAACGGCCTTTCGGACATCGCCGCCGTGCTGCGCGCCCTGTCCGGCTACTACGACCAGGCCGCCCGCGCCGCCGCCGCGCTGGCGTGACGGGCGCTCCTTGACGAACGGCAATCTGCCGCCTATTTTTAAGGCATATTGCCGTATAGGAAACCGACCATGGCCAACATCGTCGTCGAGGAAGTCGCCCGCAAATTGGGCGGATCGTCCATTCTGGGAACGGTTGTCCGCTCCCAGGCCGACTTGGCGCGGGCCGTGCAGAACCGCCTGCCTCTGGCGGCGCTCAAGGGGCTGACGCTTGCCGGCCTCAGCGAGCAGGAGGTCGAGCGGTTCGTGATCCCGCAGCGGACACGCCGCCACCGGGCCGAAAAGAGGCAGCCCCTGACCGTCGAGGAATCCGACCGGGCGGTGCGGCTGCTGCGCGTGCAGACGCTGGCGGAGGAAACCTTCGCCGACAGGGACAAGGCCAACCGCTGGCTGCGCCGGCCGCTGACGGAGCTTGGCGGCGAGGCTCCGCTGGTGGTCGCGCAGACGGAAGCGGGCGCGCGCGTGATCGAAACCATTCTCGGAAAGATCGCCTGGGGCGCGGCCGCCTGATGCTGCTGTGGCGCCTGTCGGGCGAGCAGCATGCACGCACCATGAACGGCGGATACGGGCTGTTTTTCGACGGCCGCTGGAACACGGTCGGCCATGCCGTGACCTATTGCGCGACCTCGCCGTCGCTCTGTGTCCTGGAAAAGCTGGTTCATGTCGAAGACCCGGCCCTCATGCCGAAGCTGGTCATGGTGACCTACGAGGTGCCGGACGATCTTCCTGCCGAAACCGTCGCGCTTGAGGATCTGCCGCAGGACTGGCGGCGGCAGGAGGCGTGGACCCAGCAAAGGGGCGACGCCTGGCACGAAGCGCGAACTTCGCCCCTGCTGCAGGTGCCCTCGGCGGTGGTGCCGCTTCCCGGATCGCCGGACGTCAACATGCTCATCAACCACGCCCATGCCGACGCCGCCGCGATCAGGATCGCGCACATGACGCCGTTCGTGCTCGACCCGCGCTTGTTTTAGGCGCGGTCAGGTTTCGCTCCGGCGGCGGCGCCGATCTTGCGCGCCAGCCCGGCGCCGAACACCAGGTCGCGATCGGCGGCGGACAGCGGCTCCAGTCCCGGAACCGCCATCGCGGCCTGGAAGGAAGCAAAGTCGAGCACCGGGCTGAAGTCCGATCCCCAATGAAGATCGGCCGGCGCAAAGTGCTCCGTCAGCAGTTCCACATATAACCGCGCGCCCTCGTGCGGAGGAACCGGATCGACGGCATAGAGGCCGGAAAGCTTGACGCCGACATTGGCGCAGCCGGCCAGCCGCAGCAGCGGGGCAAGCCGCGCCGCAGCCTCGGCCCGTGTCGGCGTGCTGTCCCATTTTCCGAGCAATCCGAGATGGGAAAACAGGAAGGCGCAGTCCGGCGCCCGCTCGACCAGCGGCCCGAGTTGCGCGATGGCAGGCATGCGCGCGTTGAAGGAGACGACGGCACAGGCCCGATCGAGATGGCGCCACACCTCGGGCGGCCAGTCGCGGAGCATGCCGGCGGCGGCGGCATCCGGCAAATAGAGCGCCACCCCGCAATGGCCTGCGCCAAGCAGCGCGTCGATCCGTTCGGCCGACGGCGCAGGGCCGGGCGCCAGATAGGCGACACTGCTGATCCAGCCGTTCGCGGCAGCGATTTCGCGCACATAGGCATTGTTGGCAGGGTCGATGTCCTCGCCCTCGTAGCAGACCACCAGCCCTGCCGAGATGCCATGGGCGTGCATCAGCTTCGCATAGGCTTCCAGGTCGGTCGCGCCGCCGAGCGGCGAAGCGCCGCGGAACCTGCCGTAGCCGTTGCGGAACAGGTGAAGATGCGCGTCGACGATCATGGCGCCTGCAGCGCGGCGAGCACCATTTCGGCGGCAACCAGCCCGTTGAGCGCGTCCTGCGGCGACACCGGCGCCAGGCAGGTCCCGGCGCGGATGCCGGCCAGGAAGCAGTCGAGCTCGGCGCGCAGCGGATCGTCTGCGGCATCGATGGCGACGCGCCGGTGGCTCCGGCCGAATATGTCGATGTGGCTGCCGGCATGAAGCTCGGCGCTGCCGGCGGCGCCGACGATCTCGACGCGGTCGGGCGGGCAGACGGAACCAGGATGCAGCCAGGCCGTGGCGAGGTTCCATGCCATCCCCGTCGAGCTTTCGAGCCAGGCCTGCGTCAGCGAACGGGCCGTGCCCGGCGGCTGCCTCGATGCGCGCGCCGAAACCGCGGTTCCGCCGCCGAACCACAGCGCCAGGTCGATGTCGTGGATCATCGTCATCAGCACGGGATCGATGTCGCGGTAGCGCGCGGCATGGCTGGCGTCGCGATGGCGGCGCGAGGAAAAGCCGGCCAGTTCCCCGATCTCGCCCTGCCGGAGCACGTCGAGCAGTTGCCGGTGGCCCGCGGAGAAGCGCAGGATATGGCCCGGCTGGAGGAAGGCGCGGCTCGAAGCGGCCAGATCGCACAGGCCGCGCATGGTGGCTGCATCGGGCGCGACCGGCTTTTCCACCAGCACCGGGATGCCCCGTTCGAGCGCCCTTGCCGCCAGCGGCGCATGCGCCGCCGCCGGCGTCGCCACGATCACCCCGTCCGGCGCGAAGCGCTCCAGCAATGCGAAGCCATCGGCATCGCGGTCGGCGAGGGCGAACATGGCGGCCAGTCGAGCCAGCTCGTCGGCGCGCGTCTCCGCAACGGCCAGGGCAACACCGCCCATCGCGGCGAGCGTCGTCAGGTGCTCCTTGCCGAAGGCGCCTCCGCCGGCCACCATTATCTTCACGCCGAGGCCCCTTCCGTGCCGGCGCCGCAGACCACCGCGCAGATCCTGCGGCTTTCGGCAAAGGCCGGGTGGCCGCTGCGCAGCGCGGCGACCGATGCCGCACCCGACAGGTCCGCGGCGATGCCGAACTCGAACCACAGCCATTGCGCGGCCGCCAGCATCTCCTCGTCCGAGACCAGCACGATTTCGGCGACGTTTCCGCGCACGATCTCGAACAGACGTTCGTCGGTGCGCCGGCAGGACATGGTCGCCACTTTGCTGGTCACCTCCGCGAGCGTGACGACCTCGCCGGCCTGCAGGCTGGCCTTGAGCGTGGGCGAACCGACCGGCTCCACGGCCACGACCCGAACGTCCGGCCGCCGCGCCCTGACCGCCGTCGACAGCCCCGAGACGAGCCCGCCGCCGCCCACGGCGACTACGACGGTGTCGAGATCGTCGATCTGCTCGAGCAGTTCCAGCCCCAGCGTGCCCTGGCCGGCGACCACGAGCGGATCGGCGAAGGGATGGAAATAGGTGGCTCCCGTTTCCTGCACATACGCCAGCGCGGCGTCGTTCGAGGCCGACCATTCCGCGCCGGCGATATGCACGTCCGCGTCCCATGACCGCATCTTGGCGACCTTGGCTGGCGAGACGGTCTCGGGCACGAAGACGGCTGCCGGCACTCCGGCGACCTTGGCCGTGCGCGCCACGGCCAGGCCGTGATTGCCGCCCGACGCCGTCACGATGCCGGCCGCGCCCAGGCCTCCCGGGGCACCAAGCAGCCGGTTCATCGCTCCCCGGGCCTTGAAGGATCCGGTGACCTGCAGCAGTTCGAGCTTGAAGGTCACGCTGGCGGAGACGGGCAGGGCCTCGCGGGCGAGACATGCCTCCATGACGGGCGTGCGCCGCACATAAGGCGCGATGCGCTCGCGCGCGGCTTCGATGTCGGCGATGTCGATCACAGTCGTCCTCCATAGGGGGTCGCAACCACCAGGCAGCAGTTTCCCGGCATGACGCGCCCCGGATGCCGGCGGCTGTAGACGATGCCGTCCACTCCATAATGCAACATGACCGGTTCTGCCGAAACATCCCAGATGCGGTGGATGCGGCCCGCCGGCTGGCCGGCCGATACCTGTTCTCCGTTGGAATGGAAGGGCTCGAAGATGCCGTCCGCCGACGCATAGACATAGGCCGGAGGACCGCGCAGCTCCAGGATCGGGCTGTCGGCACGTGCCGGCGGCGCCTTGCCCTCCATCACCCCGAGATGCCTGAGCACGTTGCGCACGCCCTGCCGGCAGATGGCCAGCGCATCGAGCGAAACCGTGCCGCAGCCGCGCATCTCCGTGCCCACGGTGACGAGCCCCGCCCGACAGGCCGTGGCGGTCGCGGTGCGCTGGTCGCCCAGGTTGGAGATCACCACCGTATAGGGCGCATCGAAGGCCTGCACGGCGGCTATGTTGCGGCGGTGCAGGTCGGCATCGTTCGACGGCTCGATGATGGCGCTGGGCAATATGTCCAGCGACGACCCGCCTGAATGCAGGTCGAGAAAGGCGTCGGCCATCGGGAAGATGCGATGCGTCATGTAGGCGGCGATCTGCTCGGTGATCGAGCCCATCGCGTCGCCAGGCCAGACGCGATTGAAGTTCAGCCCGTCCACCGGAGAGGTGCGCGTGGCGGCACGCACCGCGTGCACGTTGTTGGCCGGCATCAGGATCAGGCGACCCTGGATGGCGCCGGGGTCGAGTTCGCGCGCAAGCTCGCCGATGACGATCGGCCCTTCATATTCGTCGCCGTGGTTGCCGCCCTCGATCACCACGGTGGGCCCGGTTCCGTTGGCGATGACGCAGATGGGCACCTGCGTGACCCCCCAGGCATCGCTGTGCGGCGAATGGGGAACATTGATGAAGCCGAGCTGGCGGCCCTTTCCGTCGAAATCGATGTCGGTGAAGGCATTGCCGGCAAGAGAGCTCAAATCGTCTGGCATGGTATCCGTCATGTTCGGCCACCCGTCTCAGCGGTCGCGAATTGAAATGATGGTGTCTTCGAGGCTTCGCGCGGCGGCGGCCTCCAGCGCGCCGAAACGCATTTCGGCCCGCCAGCTGCCGCCGGGCGCGATCCAGACAAGCTGGCCGTTCGCCGTCGCGGCGGCGAGGCCGTCGGGCGGCGCGGTGGCCGGCAGAACCAGCCCCAGCGCGTCCTGATCCGGGCCGCGCGTGAGCCAGCGCACCGCATAAGGCAATTCATCGGGGCGGTGGCTGACGAAATCGGCGGTACCGTCGGGGTGCCGGTGCAAGGCATGCGTCCAGCCGTCGGCGCCGCTGGCCGCCTTCATGGTCAGCACCAGTTCGGGCTGCACGGGCACGCCGGCTGCGAGGCGGCGGTGCGAGGAGGGATCCTGCGCCACGGCGCGGTGATAGGCGCGCACGGCTTCGCTCTCCTGCGCGTCGGGCACGGCCGGCCGCACGGCGATATCGGCCCGGTCGTCGCGCACGGCGTCGACAAGCGCGCCACCGTCCGCGGGCCGGAAATTGACATGGGCGAGGTAGAGGAAAGGCATCGGCCTGCCGGCCCGGTTCACCACCTCGACCGCTGCCTCGAACGCGGTCGCCCCCTCGCGTAGGCGCAGCCGTGGCCGGACGGTGAAATCGTGATGGAAGGCCAAGGTGTCGCGCGCCGTGCCGGTCAGTTCCACGTAGGCGCCGGTCTCGTCTTCGCCGAAGGCCAGTTGCGCCCCGTCATAGGGCAGGTTGGGCAGTTCGCCGTGCAACGGATGCATGTCGGCCGGGCCGGGATTGCCCATCGAGGTGCCGCCGCAATGAATGAAGAACGCACCGTAGTTCGCCAGATAGTCGCGCGTCGGGCGCGGCTCGTCGAACATCGAACGCATGGTGAGGGAGCGCCCGAGGAAATGCGCGTCCCAGATTTGCTGGCCCTGGAAAGGCAGCAGGATTGCGGCGCCTGCGCCGTTCTCCACGGCAAGCGCGGCGACCCCGGAGCGATAGCGGTACGCCGCCACGCGCAGCCGCCCGCTTTCGGCAACGGTGCGCCGGGCCTCGCCGAACAAGGATGGATGCAGCTCGATGGTGACAGGTACAGGCATGATGATCCTTCCCGCTTGGCTCAGCGGAGCCGGGGCGCACGCGCCACCGCGTTGGGTTCGACGGTGTGGCCCATGCGCCTGAACAGCGCCGCCGACGCCTTGCGCAGCTCCGCATAGATGGCGCGCTCGTCCAGCGCAGTGAAACGGCCGGCCTCCAGCACGACGCGCCCGTCGATGACCACCGTGTGCACCGACTTGGAGCGCGAGGCGTAGAACAGGTTGCGGATCATGTTGGTGCTGGGCACCATTTCGGGACGGTCGAGCGTGTGGACGACGATATCGGCTCGCTTGCCCGGCTCCAGCGAACCTATGCGGCCTTCCATCCCCACGGCCCGCGCGCCGGCGCGCGTGGCCATATGGATGCCGTCCTCCGCGATCAGATAGGTCCGGTCCATGTGGACGTCCCGCGCCGCCATCACGGCGAGGCTGGCCTGCCGCCAAAGGTCGAAATCGTTCGACCAGTTGGGCGAATCCGAGCCGAGCGCGATGTTGGCGCCGCGCCGCCACAACTCCGCATGGCGGCCATGCAGGGAACTGCCGTGACCCCACATCATCGAGGCGGCCGGCGCCCAGGCGATGGACGCGCCGCGGTCCAGCAGAGCCTCGCACTCGGCATCGGTCAGATGATTGGCATGGCCGAAGGTGACGTTGCGGCCGAGGAAGCCCGTCTCATGCAGATGGACGAGCGGATCCTTGCCGAAACGCCTGCGGTCGGCATCGGTGTCGGCAGGGCTGTAGGACTGGTGGATGTTGAGCGTGACGGATGCCGCGTCGGCGCGCGCCTTGGCCTCCATCATGAGCTCTTCGCTGGCGGTGCCCAGGCCGAGCACCGCGACATGTCCCGTGACGAGCGCGTCGGGATCGGCATTGCGCTCGAGCTGCGTTCCCAGCGTGGCCAGCGCCTCGGCCCGGTTCTTCGGCGCCCGCGCCAGTTCGGCATGGGCGCGCGCCTGCGCGGCGCAGGTCGCGCAGCCCTCCTGATCCATTTTGCCTTGCGCGAAGCCCTGCGGCTGGTCCCAGATGAAGGCGTCGCCCAGGATGGCGCGCACGCCCACCTCGCGCGCAGCCCGCGCGGCCATCTCCGGCGTCAGCACCGTGCCTGCCTCCATGAAGCAGGTGGTGCCGTTGCGCACCATCTCCATGCAGGCAAGCAGCACCGAGAGATATTCGTCTTCGTCGGTCACGGTGTTGTAGAAGCGGCTCTCGAAGCTGTCGAAGGACTCGCTTTCCACCAGTTGATCCGGCAGGGCGCCGCGGAACAGGTGGTAGGAGGCATGGATATGGCATTCGACGAAGCCGGGATGCACCGGCGCGCCCTCCGCATCGATGATGCGGGCCGCCTCGTAGCGCGCCGCGATGGCGCCGTCGTCGCCGACGGCCAGGATGCCTCCGTCGGCGCCTACCGCAACGGCGCCGGTGGCAAAGATCGTGCCGGCGTCGTCCATGGTGATGACATAGCCGTTTCGGATCAGGAGGCTGGCCTTTTCGCGCTGTGCCGTCATTGTGCGTTCTCCTTCACGATCGCGGCCGCGCTTTCGGCCCACATCAGCCCCACGGCGTCTCCCGCGCAAAGGCCTTCGGCCTCCTCGTCGCGCAGGTCCGCCCAGATCAGCGTGCCGCCGGCAATGCGCGTGCCCACGCGCACGCTGCTGCCCAGGTAGATGATCTCGCTCACCGTGCCCGACGCGCCGCGCCCTTCGGGCAGGGCCTCGCCGCCGCGATGCAGGCGGATGGCCTCCGGGCGCACCGACAGAGACGCCCGGTCGCCGGCCGACAGCGCCAGGCCCGGATGCGGCGCCGCATACCGGCCGGAGGCGGCGGCCAGCACCACCCGGCCCGGCTCGACGCCGGCGATCTCGCCGTCGAGCAGGTTCGTGGCCCCGACGAAATCGGACACGAACACGGAGTTCGGCCGGCGATAGATCTCGCGCGGCGTGCCGTACTGGACGATGCGTCCGCCGTTCATGATGGCGATGCGGTCGGACATGACCAGCGCCTCGGTCTGGTCATGGGTCACGAACACGAAGGTGGCGCCGAGCCGCTTCTGGATCGCGCGCAATTCGAGCTGCATCTGCTGGCGCAGCTTCAGGTCCAGCGCCGACAGCGGCTCGTCCAGCAACAGCACGCGCGGTTCCCCCGCCAGCGCACGGGCGAGCGCGACGCGCTGTGCCTGGCCGCCGCTGAGCTGCGAGGGCTCACGCTCGCCAAGCCCTTCCAGGCGCACCAGCGCCAGCATCTCGTCGACCCGGGCCCTGATGCGTGCGGGTTCCCAACGCCGCAGCCTGAGGCTGTAGCCGATATTCTCCCGCACGTTCATATGCGGAAACAGCGCCCCGCGCTGGAAGACCAGATTGGTCGGACGCCTTTCCGGCGGCCGGCCGGTGACGTCGTCGCCATAGATGCGCACCGTTCCGGAACTGGCCTGCTCGAAGCCGGCGATGATGCGCAGCAGCGTCGACTTCCCGCAGCCGCTGGCGCCAAGCAGCGACACGAACTCGCCGTCGCCAATACGGAAATCGATACTGTCCAGCGCCGTCAGCGCGCCGAACCGCTTTCGCACACCAACGATGTCGACGGCAGGCAAGGTCACGATGTCTTCTTCCGGTTGAGCAGGTTGGAGGCGACCACGAGGCAGACCAGCGCGGTCAGCAGGATCGTGGCGATGGCGTTGATGGAGGGGTCGACGCCGCGGCGCATCAGGCCCCAGACCAGCACCGGCACGCTGAGCTGGTTGCCGATGTTAAACCAGGTGACCACGAACTCATCGAGCGACAGCGCCGCCGCCAGCAGCGCCGCGCCGATGATCGAGGGCCGGATAAGCGGCAGGGTCACGTCGCGGAAGGCCCGAAGCGGCGTCGCGCCGAGGTCGCGCGCGGCCTCCAGCGTGCTGAAATCGAAGGTTTCCAGCCGCGCGTTCATCGTCAGCACGACGAAGGGCAGGCTGACCAGTATGTGTCCGATGGCCGCGTTGAGCATGCCTTGCGGAAATCCCAGCGCGCGGAAGAACACGGCAAGCGAGATGCCGATGACCAGCAGCGGCACGATGGCCGGCAGCAGGCTGGCCCCGAGCAGCGCGGCGCGCAGCCCCGGCCGCTTCAGCGCCACGAGGCCGAAGGCGAACGCCGCCCCCACGATGCCGCAGAGCACGGCCGAGACCGCGGCGAGGGTGAGACTGTTGGCGAGCGCCGCCGACATCAGCGGATTGGACAGCGCGTTTGCGTACCAATCGAGCGTCAGCCCATCGATCGGCATGCTGAGCCGCGGCGAGGTGGTGAAGGAAAACAGCACGATCACCACCACGGGCGCATAGAGATAGACCAGCACCAGCGCGAGAAAGAGAAACGGCAGGCCGCGCGACAACTTCACCACCGGGTCACCCATTTGATGATGCGCATCACGGCCAGGTAGGACAGCAACATCACCGACACCACGACGAAGGCCATGGCCGCGCCGAGCGGCCAGTTGGAGCCGATGCCGCGGAACTGGTCGGCGATGACGTTGCCGATGAGAAGGCTCTGCGAGCCGCCCACCAGCGTGGGCGTGACGAAGTCTCCCGCCGCCAGCAGGAAGGAGAAGGCGAAGGCGGTGCGCAGGCCGGGCAGCACCATGGGCAAAAGCACGGTGCGCAGCACATGCAGGCGGCCGGCGCCGAGGTCGCGGGAGGCCTCCAGATAGTCGCGCGAGACATTGAGCATCGCCGAACAGAGCGGCAGCACCGCCAGCGGCAGCAGCAGCCCGCCCAGCGTGATGACCACGGCGATGTTGCTGTAGATGAGGAACTCCAGCGGCGCGTCGATCAACCCTGTCCATTCCAGCGTGGAGTTCAGCAGGCCCTGCTTGCCCAGGATGGTGCGCCAGGCATAGATGCGCACCAGATAGCCGCTGAAGAGCGACAGAAGCACGACCTGCAGGATGAACTGCCCCCGGCGCTCGAAGACGAAGCGCATGCAATAGGCCAGCGCGAAGGCGACCGGCACGACGATGGCGGTGGTGACGAAGGCCACGCCGACAGTGCGGCGCATCAACGCCTGATGCAGCGGCGAGGTGAAGATCTTCACATAGTTCGCGAGCGTGAAGCCGGGGATCAGCTCGAAGCCCTTGGTGGTCCAGAACGACAGCACGAACAGACACACCATCGGGGCGGCAAAGAATACCGCATAGAACGTGCCGGCCGGAAGCATGGGGGCGAGGATGCGCCGGGCTTGCTGCGATGAGGCTGTCACGGGATCAGGCATTGCCGCGATCTGATTGGGAAAGGAAGGATGGGGCCCGGACCGTGGCCGCACGGCTGCGTCGCGCGACGGTCCGGGCTTTGGCGCGTTCAGGAAACCTTGAAGGTCTGCCAGGCTTCGACCCAGGCGGCGGCGCCGACCACCTCGCCGTCGGCATCCTGCGGCGGCACCACGATCTGCGTGCCCAGGATGCCGCCGCCCGGCTGGCGAACGTTCTCGTAAGGGAACATGCCGCGGATGTCCTCCTTCATCAGATCGAAGGCGGCTTCCACAGTGCAGCCCGACGCCAGTTCGGTGGCCAGCGCGGCGTTGGATTCGGGTTTGGTCATGAAGTCGATATAGGCATAGGCGTTGTCGAGATTGGGCGCATCCACGGCAATGGCGTAGGAGTCCGACCAGAAGAAGGTGCCGTCGACCGTGGGCGAGCCCACTGTCAGTTCGACGCCCTTCTCCTTGGCGATCAGCACCTGATAGGCCCAGCCGCCGATGCCGATCGAAGCATCCCCGCGCACCAGCACGTCGGCCATGTCGCCATGCGAGGCGCCGATCGTCACCACGTTGGGCTTGGCCTTCAACATCGCTTCCAGCACCTTCTGGAGCTGGTCGGCGGTCAGGCGGTTCGGCTCGGGCATGTCCAGCGACTTGGCCCACAGCCAGATATTGCCGAACGGATCGTCGAGCAGCACGAGCTGGCCCTTGTATTTCGGATCGGCGAAATCGGTATATCTCTGCGGCATCGCATCCCATTTCGCCGGGTTGTAGACGCATGGCTCGTCGCCCCAGATGATAGGGATGCCATAGGTCTTTCCGTCTTTCACCAGCCACGGAGCGTCCTTGAACGCCGGGAAAAGGCCGGCGGCCGTGGGAATGCGGGCAAGATCGAGAGGCTGGAAAAGTTCGGTCTCCGACTTCAGGATCGCCGTCTGGAAATCCTTGTTCGGGGTCAGGATGTCCATCGCGCCCCGTCCGCCGGTGTTGAAGCGGGTCAAAGCCTCGTCCGCCGCGGACTGGAACGAGGCGTTCATCCTGATCTTGTTGGATTCCAGAAACGGCTTTGCGACATTGGCGCCGTTCTCGCCGTCCCAGCCGAGGAAATTCAGCTCGCCGCCAAGCTTGCCGCCCTCGGCCGCCGCAATCTCGGGCAAGCCCAGAACCGTGACCGCCGCCAGCCCGGCCGCGCCCTGAATGAAGCGGCGGCGACTGACATCGGCATTGAGCCTGGCATCCAGGAAAGTCTTTACAGTTTCGTCCATGATCGTCCTCCCTTGGCCTGCTGCCCGCAGCGCCTTGCCGCTATGCTTCCCCGTGCCGAAGGTGCGGCTCTCGACGGCGGTTGCCATTAGGCAGGAGTTTTGTATATGAAGTCAAGTGCTACTAATGAAACTTTTGAGAGAGATCGCGCAATGGCCGGAGATTCCACAGGCGAGGAGCGGGCGGGCTATACGGCGCCAGCGCTGGAAAAGGGGCTGGACATCCTTGAGCTTCTGGCCTCGGAAGCCGAGCCGATGTCCGCCCGCCAGATCGGCGAGCGGCTGGGCCGCTCGAAGAACGAGATATTCCGCATGGTCTACGTGCTGGTCGAGCGCGGCTATCTCCACCGCGACGGCGCCACCGACCAGCTCGCGCTGAGCAACCGCCTGTTCGAGCTGGGCATGCGCACGCCGCGCTCGCGCACCCTGGTCGAGGTGGCGCTGCCGGCGATGGAACGTCTGGCCGGCACTGTCGGATACGCAGCCCATCTGGTGGTCATCAATCGGGGCGAGACGGTCGTGATCGCCAATGCCGCGGCGCGCGCCGAGTTCAACTTTTCGCTCCAGCTCGGCTACAGCCGGCCCGCCACCGATGCCGCCTCGGGCCTGACCATCATCGCCTTTCAGACCCCGGAGCGCCGGCGCGCGATGATCGAGGAAAGCCTGACGCTGGTGGCCGACAAGCCGTCGCGCACGGAACTGGACGGACTGCTGGACCGCATCGTCGACGCGGGCTCCCTCATCTCCGCGAGCCATCATTTCATCGGCGTCACCGACATCTGCGCACCGGTCCTCGACAAATCAGGCCACGGGATTGCCAGCATCGTCATGCCCTGCCTGCAGAAGCTCGGCCGCGAACAGGAATTCGAGGCCATTCGCGACAGGCTGGCGGCGGCCTGCCGGGAAATTTCCGACGCGCTGCTGTGAAGCCGGCGGCAGGCGAGGGAGACCTGCCCTGCCGCCGGGATCAGGCCGTGCCCTGGTCCGAGACGATCACGTCGACCCAGTAGTTGCATTCGTTGAAAGTATTTGTCGGGAAGCCGCCGGCGCCGTAGCTGTAGACCCCGTTTCCGCCGGCGCTCGCGCTGTCGGGCGCCAGCAATATGCCGCTGGCATGGGCGGTGGCGAAATATCCGGGATCGGCGGAATAGTAGCCGGTGCCGGTGTGGTAGGAGGCCACGTAGACCGTGTTCGCCGATATCGCCACGGGGCTCGCGAAGGTCACCGTCTGCCAGCCGCTCGCGGTCTCGCCGGTGAAGGTGGCGCTGGCCAGCAGCGTTCCCGCGCTGCTCCACAGATTGGCGACATGGGTGCCGGTGTTCTGCGGTCCCTTGTAGAAGCGGATGCCGAGGACCTGCGCATCGCTGCTGCTCTGGAACTTGACGCCGAGCTCCACGGCGTTCGAATCGTCCTCGGTCACCGTGGCCGGCACGTCGCCGAGGCTGAACAGGCTGTAGGTGCTCTGGCCGGCCGGCACGAAAACGACATCGACCCAGTAGTTGGTGGCGTTGTAGCTGTTGACGGGAAAGCTGCTGGACGTGCCGTAGGCGTAGAGGCCGTTGCCGCCGGCAGGGCCGGTCGCGGGCGCCGTCAGCACCCCGCTGGTGTGGCTGGTGGCGAAATAGCCGGCGGTGGCCGAGTAGTAGCCCGCGGGCGCATGGTAGGAGGCGACATAGACGCTGCCGGCACTGATGGCGACCGCCTGCTGCAAGGTCGCCAGTTGCCAGCCGCTGGCCGTTTCGCCGCTGAAGGTGGCGCTGGCCAGCAGCGTTCCCGTGCTGCTCCACAGATTGGCGACATGGGTGCCGGTGTTCTGCGGCCCCTTGTAGAAGAGGATGCCGGTCAACTGCCCGTCGACGGAGGATTCGAACTGGACGCCCAGTTCCACCGCGACATTGTCGTCGACCGTGACGGTTGCCGGAACGTCGGACGGGCTGAACAGGCTCACCGTGGTCTGCCCGCTCGGAATGACGACCAGCCCGGCATTCGCCGAAGCCGTGCCGCCATGGCCGTTGCTGAGCGAATAGACGAAGGAGGCATCGCCGACATAGTCCGTTGCCGGCGTGAATGTCGCGGTGAGGGTTCCGGCGTCGTAGGCCACCGTGCCGTGCGACGGGCTGGATACGCCGCTCACCGAAAGGCTGTAGCCGTTGGGGTCGCTGCCGCCGGCCAGAAGCGCCGTTGCCGGGATGGCCAGCGGCGTGTTCGCGGTGGTCTCGAACCCGCCTATATCGCTGGCGGTGGGCGGAAGGTTTCCCGCGCCGCCCGCCCTGTTGAACACGACGTTGACCCAATAGCCGGAATTGAGGAACGAACTCGTCGGGAAATTGCCGGCCGGGCCATAGACGAACACGCCGTTGCCGGCGCTCGGACCGGACGGGGCGACAAGGGAGCCGATGCTGCGCTGGCTATAGAAATAATTGTAGTCGGCCGAAAAGAAGCCGTTGCTGGAATAGGAAACGACGTAGCTCTGGCCCGCGGTCAGCGTCACGGGGGACGCGAGGCTGGCCTGTTGCCAGCCGCTGGCCGTCTCGCCGGAAAAACTGGCGGTGCCCAGCAGGGTTCCGGCCGCATCCCACAGGTGGCCGACATGCGTGCCGACATTGTTCGGGTTCTTGTAGAACCGGATCGCGCTGACGCTGCCGCCCGTGGTCGCCTTGAACCGAAGCCCCAGTTCGATCGCGTTGCCGTCGTCGCTTGAATAGGTGAAGGGCGCGTCGCGCAACGTGAACAGGCTGACCGTCGCGGCGGGCGTGACGGTGACGGCCACGCCCGTGCCGGGCGTCTCGACATTCATGCTGTCGTCGACGGCGCGGGCCAGGATGGTGTAGCTGCCGGGAAGCAGCGGCTGCCAGGTGAAGGTCCAGGCCGTCGTGCCGGTCGCGGGCTGCCAGGTCGCGCCGCCGTCGGTGGAGACCTCGACCAGCGCGACCAGCCCTGCGGCGTCCGCGGCCGTGCCGCTCACCGTCACCTGCTGCTGCTGGACGAGGCTGGCGCCCGCCGTCGGCGCGGTGATGGTGCATACCGGCGGCGTCAGGTCCGAGGGCGGCGAGGCCGTCACCAGATTGGCCTGCAGCGTCTGCGGCTGCACGCCCATGTCGGCGAACAGGTTGACCATGAACTGCTGGACGTTCGGGTCTTCCGGCGTCGGGACGACAGGCCCGTCATTCGCATAGTCGTGGACGGTGTCCAGCCCGAACGACCAGAACACGGTGCCGGCGCCGAAGACCAGCGCGCCGCTGGGCGCACGGTAGAGTGAAAGCCGGTGGGTGGCTTCGGCCGATCCGACCGTGTTGCCGTAGTCGATGAGATAGGTGTCGACCTCCAGGGTGGTTTCGGACAGATGCACCAGGGCGGCCGGCCGGAAGCCGTTGTCCGGCGATTCGTCCCATTCGTAACCCAGCATGCCCTGCGCCAGGGAGGCCACCTGGCCGGGCTGGATGGAGGCCACGGCCGTGTTGCGCCAGGGCCTCAGCAGCGACGGACCGTAAGGAACGGTGATCGTGTCGGCCCGGAAGGAATCCACCTGGAATATGGTGCCGGTGAGCGCGTTCTCCGGGCGCCCGCCGTCGGATGGCGGACTGAAGCTCGGGTCGCGCCATGTGCCCGTCCATTGGCTGGACGGGTCGATCTTGGCGACTGCGTGTGTCTCCTTGTAGGTCACGAGCGTCCTGTTCGGGGCGCCGGCCGCGTCGGCTTCCCAGCGCGTCTTCCAGTAGACCTCGTTTCCGCTGATGAAGATCAGATGCACGCCGGCGTCGCGCGCGGCCTCCACATTGGCGCGCTGGTCTCCGGACCAGTATTCGTCGTGGCCGACCGACATGAAGACCTTGTAGTCGGTGAGCGGATGCCCGCCCGGCCCGGTATCGACCCCGGCGATGTAGGCGACGTCGAAGCCGTTGCGCTCCAGCCAGCGGATCGCCGCATATTCGCCGCTGAACACGAAGTCCTGGGGGCCGGCATAGGTGCCGATGCCGTCGCGGGTCACGAAAGGCCGGTTGTAGCTGACCTTGTAGGCGCGGCCGTCCGGGCTTGCCGTGGCGTTGCCGCCATAGAGGCTGGCGCCCCCCCAGCCATTATAGGCATGCCAGGTCGTGTCGGAGGTCTGGAAGACGACGTCGCGCGGCACGCCGTCACCGCGCACGATGAATGGAATGTGGCTGGCGCCGGCGGTTGCGTCCTGCCGCACGAGCTTTGCGATGTAGACGCCGGAAACCGCGTCCGACGGCACCGGCCAAGTCGCCGTGACCGACCAGTTGCCGGCGTCCACCAGGCCGATCGCCGGATCGCCCACGGGCGCCGGCTGCACGGAGGCCGTGTTCTGCTGCAGCGTCGCGACTAGGCGCGCGCCGAGGCCGGCGTAGTAGCCGAGGCGGTAGATGTCGATCCGGTAATTGGCGGAATCGGTGTTGATCTTGAAGGAAACCGTCGCGCCCTGATTGGCGCTGATGCTCGTGGCGAAGCCCTGGATGGTGCTGGACGACGGCCCGTCGAGGTCCCATTCGCTCTGGGGATTCCCCGTCTTCTGGTTTTCGATCACAATCGGATTCAGGCCCGCCATCGCAGTAGACTCCTTTTGGGTCACCGGCACGATGAAGTCGGAAGGGCTGCTTGTGCTTGAAGAACGCAGCACGATAGCACGCGCCCCGCGGACTCGCGAGGGCGGAACCGGCCGCATGGTAAAGGTTCGGTTGGAAGCGACCCAGGCGCGTTTACCCAAACCGCCTTCGCCGGCACCGGCACCGGCCGCCCGGGCTCGCCGGAATCCAGCTTGACGTTCGTCCCAAAAATGGAATAAATATTTCAATAAAGGTACATGTTGGTTTTTACGTTCCGCAACACGCTCCGTCCGCCGGTCGTGGCCATGCGGGCGCAGGAAAGGGAGAAATTCCTCCGGGCTACGGGGGATTCCGGGAACAAGGGTGCTGCCGGACACCGAATGTGGAGGAGACGTGACATGAAGAAACTGCTTTTGGGCGCAGCCTTGTCGGCGCTGATGACCGGCTCCGCCTTCGCGGCCAATGTCGGCGTGTCGATGGCGCTTTTCGACGACAATTTCCTCACCGTGCTGCGCAATGGCATGATCGAATACGCCAAGACGCTCGACGGCGTGAACCTGCAGGTGGAGGACGCGCAGAACGACGTGGCCAAGCAGCAGAGCCAGGTGCAGAACTTCATCGCCAGCGGCGTCGACGCCATCATCGTCAACCCGGTCGACACGGACGCCACCGTCGCCCTGTCGAAGATCGCCGCCGATGCCGGCATCCCTCTCGTCTACGTCAACCGCGAGCCGGTGAACGTGAACGAGCTTCCGGCCAAGCAGGCCTTCGTGGCCTCCGACGAGCGCGAATCCGGAACGCTGGAAACGAAGGAGGTCTGCCGGCTGCTCAAGGAAGCGGGCAAGACGCAGGCCAACATCGTCGTCATGATGGGCGAACTGTCCAACCAGGCGGCGCGCCAGCGCACCCAGGACGTTCACGACGTGATCGCCACGCCGGACTGCTCCTTCATGAAGATCGTGGAGGAGCAGACCGCCAACTGGCAGCGCACCCAGGCCTCCGACCTGATGACCAACTGGCTGTCGGCCGGCGTGCAGTTCGACGCCGTCGTGTCCAACAACGACGAGATGGCCATCGGCGCGATCCAGGCGCTCAAGGCCGCCGGCAAGGACACGACCAAGGAGATCATCGGCGGCGTCGACGCCACGCAGGACGCGCTCGCCTCCATGAAGGCCGGCGACCTCAAGGTCACCGTGTTCCAGGATGCGGCCGGCCAGGGCAAGGGCGCGGTCGACGCGGCGCTGAAGATCGCCAAGGGCGAGAAGGTGGACACCAAGGTCTACATCCCGTTCAAGCTGGTAACGCCGGCCAATCTGGATGAGTATTTGTCCAAGAACTGACGCGTCCGGCATTCACGGGGCGGCGCCGGCCGCCGCCCCCGCACGATAACGGCGACACCTCGCCGGGCGCCCGCCGGGCCGACCATGGCATGACCGAGCACGAGGCAGCATCATGACACAGGCGGCAGACGCGACGAGCAAGGTTGCCGAGGCGCGTTCCTCTCGTCACCACCGCCCGGCCGAGATCAACGTGCTCATCGGCCTCGTCGTCATCGCGCTCATCTTCGAGGCGCTGGGCTGGCTGGTCCAGGGCCAGAGCTTCCTGGTCAACGCCGAGCGGCTGCGCATCATGATCCTGCAGGTGTCTGTGGTGGGCATCATCGCCGTCGGCGTCACCCAGGTCATCATCACCGGAGGCATCGACCTGTCGTCCGGCTCCGTGGTCGGCGCCACCGCCATGATCGCCATGAGCTTCGCCCAGGTCAGCACCTATCCGCGGGCCGTGTTTCCCGAACTGACCGACCTGCCGGTGATCGTGCCGATCGCCGTCGGCCTCGGCTGCGGGTTGCTTGCCGGCCTCGTGAACGGGCTCCTCATCGCCTACACCAAGATCCCGCCCTTCATCGCCACGCTGGGCATGATGGTCACGGCCCGCGGCATCGCCAAGTGGTATACCAAGGGCCAGCCGGTCTCCTTCCCCACCGACAGCTATGCGGCGATCGGCGCGGGCATGACGCCGGTGCTCATCTTCATCGCCGTGGCGATCGCCTTCCAGCTTATCCTGCGCTACACGGTCTATGGCCGCCGCACCTATGCCATCGGCTCCAACGAAGAGGCCGCCCGCGTTTCCGGCATCAATGTCGAGCGGCACCTCATACTGGTCTATGTGATCGCGGGCCTGCTGGCCGGGCTGGCCGGCGTCGTGCTTTCGGCGCGGGGGCTCACCGCGCAATCGGGCATGGGCGTCATGTACGAACTGGACGCCATCGCCATGGCGGTCATCGGCGGCACGTCGCTCGCCGGCGGGCGCGGCTCCGTCGTCGGCACCACGCTCGGCATGCTGATCTTCGGCGTCATCATCTCAGGCTTCACCTTCCTGCGCATCGACGCCTACTATCAGGAGATGCTGAAGGGCGGCATCATCGTCGGCGCGGTGGTGCTCGACGTCTACCGCCAGCGCTATCGGGGCCGGGGCTGAAGGCGGCGGCCGGTTTCGCGCAGGCATCTTGCGGGAGGACAGGACATGGGCGACGCGCAAGCGGGCATAATCCTCAGGACGACGGGCCTGGCCAAGCGCTATGGCGGCGTGCATGCGCTGGAGGACGCCGACTTCGAGCTGCGGGCGGGCGAGCATGTCGCCATTGTCGGCGATAACGGCGCGGGAAAATCCACCTTCGTGCGGCAGATCACCGGGGTCGAGCAACCGAGCGCGGGCGAGATCTTCTTCGACGGCAGCAAGGTGGAGTTCAAAAGCCCGATCGAGGCGCGCGACCACGGCATCGAGACCGTGTTCCAGAACCTGGCGCTGGCCGACGATCTCGACGTGCCCTCCAACCTGTTCCTCGGCCGCGAGGAGCGCTACTTCAACCTGGGGCCGTTCAGCATCCTGAACGAGCGCAAGATGCTGTCGGCCGCCCAGGAGGCGCTGCGCACCACGGGCGTGAAGATCCCCGACCTGCGCAACAAGATCCGCAACATGTCCGGCGGCCAGCGGCAATGCGTGGCCATCAGCCGGGCCGCCAGCTTCGCCTCCAAGCTCATCATCATGGACGAGCCGACGGCGGCGCTCGGCGTGCAGGAGACCGCGCAGGTGGAGAACATCATCCGCACCCTGAAGCGCCGCGGCATCCCGCTCATCCTCATCAGCCACAATCTGCGGCAGGTGTTGGACCTCGTCGACCGCATCTGGGTGTTCCGCCGCGGCCGCATCGTCGGCGCCGTGGACCGCGACAAGACCGACGGCAACGAGATCGTCTCGCTCATCACCGGCGTGAAGGCCGGCGTGGACGAGCCGAACTACGCCTGAGCCCGCAATGGACGGAACTGGGCGCCCGCAGGCAGACGGGACGAAATGATCCAGAGAATGCCGGAGACAGGCCGGAGAAAAGAGGTTCGACATGACAGTTCGCTTCGGTCTGCTCGGCGCTGGTCGCATCGGCAAGGTGCATGCGCGCGCCGTTGCCTCCAACGCCAGGGCGCGGCTCGCCGCCGTGGCCGACGCCGTCGAGCAGGCGGCGAAGGACATCTCGGCCGCCTATGGCGCCGACATGCGCACGATCGAGGCCATAGAGAAGGCGTCCGACATCGACGCGGTCGTCGTCTGCACGCCGACCGACACCCATGCCGACCTGATCGAGCGCTTCGCGCGGGCCGGCAAGGCGGTCTTCTGCGAAAAGCCGATCGACCTTGACGTGGCGCGCGTGGAAAGATGCCTTGCCGTGGTGGCCGACACCGGGGCGCCCCTCATGGTCGGCTTCAACCGCCGCTTCGACCCGCACTTCCGGGCCGTGCGCAAGGCGATCGACGACGGCGCGATCGGCACGGTCGAGATGGTCACGATCACCTCGCGCGATCCCGGGCCGCCGCCGCTCGACTATATCGCGCGCTCCGGCGGCATCTTCCGCGACATGACCATCCATGATTTCGACATGGCGCGCTTCCTGCTGGGCGAGGAGCCGGTGGCGGTCAGCGCCCATGCCTCGGTGCTGGTCGACGGCAAGATCGGCGAGGCCGGCGATTTCGACAGCGCCAGCGTCATCCTCGAAACGGCATCCGGCAGGCAGTGCCTGATCTCCAATTCGCGCCGGGCCACCTATGGCTACGACCAGCGCATCGAGGTCCACGGCTCCAGGGGCATGGTGGCGGCGGAGAACCAGCGGCCGGTCTCCATCGAACTCGCCAGCGAGGCGGGCTATACGCGCCCGCCCCTGCACGACTTCTTCATGACCCGCTACATCGAGGCCTATGCCAACGAGATCGCTTCCTTCATCGAGGCGCTGGCGACCGGGACCCGGCCGTCGCCCGGAGGCGAGGACGGCCTGGCGGCGCTGAAGCTGGCCGACGCCGCGCTGCGATCCGTGCGCACCGGCATGGCCGTGCGCCTCGACTGACGCCCGAGAAGAGGGACCGGACGATGAATGGACTGACCGATCGCAATGCCGAAACGCGCGCCATCGTCACCGGCGGCGCGCAGGGCGTCGGCTTTGCCGTGGCCGAGGCGCTGGCCGACGAGGGCTGCAAGGCGCTGGCGCTCGTCGGGCGCTCGCGGGAGAAGGGGGAGCGGGCGGCGGCGGCGCTGGCCGAAAAGGGCGTGGACGCCATCTTCATTGCCGCCGACGTCTCCAGCGTTGCCGATTGCCGGCGCGCGGTGGACATGGCGCTGGCGCATTTCGGCACCGTCAACGCGCTGGTGAACGCCGGGGCCACCTCCGCGCGGGGCTCGCTGACGGATACCGGCGATGAGCTTTTCGACCGCATCTTCGCCACCAATGTGCGCGGGCCCTTCTTCCTCATGCAGGGCGTGGTGCGGCATTTGCTGGAGCGCGGGGCGCCTGGCGCGATCGTCAACGTGCTGTCCATGTCGGCCCATGCCGGCCAGTCCTTCCTGGCGCCCTACTCGGCCAGCAAGGGCGCGCTGATGACGCTCACCAAAAACGTCGCCAACGCCTACCGGCGCAACCGCATCCGCTGCAACGCCGTGCTGCCCGGCTGGATGGACACGGAAGGGGAAGCGATCGTGCAGGCGACGTTTCATGACGCGCCGGCCGACTGGCTGGAGAAAGCGGAGGCCGCGCAGCCGATGGGCCAGCTTGCCAAGCCGGCGCAGCTCGCGCGGCTGATCACCTATATGCTGAGCCCGCATTCCGGCGTCATGACCGGCTCGCTGGTCGATTACGACCAGAACGTCGCCGGCGTCGTCGGGGAATAATCGGGACCTGTCGGCGGCCGCCGGCGAGGATCACCTGACCTTGGCCCACCTGCCCTCTTGGAACGAGCGCGCCATGGCGTGCACGGTGCGTTCGATCTCCAGCCCCTCCGCGAAGCCGATCAGGCGCGCCGGGCGCCCGGCGATGCGCGACAGCAATTCGCGGCATTCGATGATCTTGAGGTCGTTGAAGCCGAGCCCGTGCCCCGGCGCCGGCACGAAGACGCCGTAGGGCTGGTGCTGCGGGCCGATGAGGATGGTGCGGTAGCCCTGTTCGGTCGGCCTGTCGGAGGTGACATAGAGGCGCAATTCGTTGAAGCGCTCCTGGTCGAACAGGATCGACCCGCGCGAGCCGAATATCTGGACAGCGATGCGACCCTTGCGCCCCCAGGCGGCGCGGTTGACCTGCAAGGTGGCCGGCATGCCGTTTTCCAGCCGCATCAGCACGCTGGCGACATCGTAGGTCTCCACAGCCCGCCGGGTACCGTCGGGAGCCCGGCGGTCCGCATAGGGCATGGCCATGTCGCAGATAACGCGCGCGACCCGGCCGAACAGCACCGAGATCAGCGACAGCGGGTGCACGGCGAAATCGTCGAGCGCGCCATAGCCCGAGGCAGCCTCGTGCTTCCAGAAGAACGGCGCGTCGGGATCGGCCATGAAGTCCTCGTCCATCTCGATGCGCAGGTGGTTCACCTCGCCGATGGCGCCCTCCTCCAGCAGCGCGCCGATGTGGCGGACGGCCGGGCTCTGGATATAGTTGTAGCCGAGCACGGCGACCCGGTCCGACGCTTCGGCCGCCCGCGCCATGGCTTCGGCGTCGGCGAAGCCGGGTGCCATCGGCTTTTCGCACCACACATGCTTGCCGGCCCGAAGCGCGGCGATCGCCATCTCCGCATGGAACTGGTTGGGCGCGGTGAGCGAAACGACGTTGACCTCCGGGTCGGCGATCACCGCGCGCCAGTCGCCCGACGCCCTGGCGAATCCGAATTCCTCGGCACGGCGGCGCGCGAGATGCGCGTCGACCTCGCCGAGATGCACCAGCCTCGGCCGGCCGGCTTCCGGAAACACCGCGCCGACGGCGCTCCAGGCGATCGCGTGGCACTTGCCCATGAAGCCCGAGCCGATGAGTCCGACCCCGACCATGCGCGCCTCCCCCGTTCCGCAGACTCGACATGGATTGATTAGTCCATTTTCATTCCAATTGGAATGTATGGCTCATTTTTTATGGCATTCTTGCGCGAGCCCCCTATGATCGGGCACAGAGGCGCGGGTTGAGGATCGAGCGGAACGAATATGGAAGAACGGGTGCCCCGCGAATTCGATACGCTGCGCGCGACCATCCTCGAGCGGCGGGAGGTCCTGCCCAGGCGCATCGCGCAGATCGCCGCCTACGCGCTGGACAATCCCGACGACATCGCCTTCGGCACGGCGGCGAGCATCGCCGCCGCCGCCGGCGTGCAGCCGTCCACGCTGGTCCGCTTCGCCCAGCAGTTCGGCTTCGACGGCTTCACCAGCCTGCAGTCCGTATTCCGGGAACGCCTGCGCGAGCGCAACTCCTCCTATGACGAGCGGCTGGCGGCGCTGCGCGAGAAGGCGGAGGGCGAAGGCGGGCACCGCGCCATCCTCGAAGGTTTCGTCACCGCCGCCGTCACCTCGCTGGAGGACGTCTCGCGCGCACTGGACGAGAAACGCCTGGAAAAGGCGATCGCGCTGCTGGCGCAGGCGGGAACGATCCATGTGCTGGCCAGGCGCCGGTCCTATCCGGTCGCGTCCTATATCGCCTATGCGCTCGGCAAGCTGCGCATCAGGAACCAGCTCATCGAATCCGCGGCCGGGCTGAGCGCCGAGATGATCGGCTTCGCCACGGCGCAGGACGCGGCCATCGTCGTCAGCTTCTCGCCCTACGCGCCGACCACGGTGGAAGAGGCCCGGGCCCTGTCGGAACAGGGCGTTCCCATCGTGGCCATCACCGACAGCGCCTTCTCGCCGCTCGCGCAATTCGCCTCGATCTGGTTCGAAGTGGCCGAGGCCGACTTCGCCGGCTTCCGCTCGCTCTCGGCCACGATGGCTCTGGCCATGGCGCTGAGCGTCGGCGTGGCGGAAAAACGCCGCAGCGGCGGCCGTCCCTGACGGCCGCCTCCCCGTTCCAGAAATGAATATTCGTTCTATCTTGACTATATTTTGGAATTAATATTTCATATCTGCGGGTATGCCTCCGGGCCGTCCGACATCCAAACGACAGGGTCCCGACCCTCCAGCAGGTCCTGACCCGGGTTGCCGGGAGTTGCGCATGAGCGAAGCCGCAGGAACGATCACCGCGCCGCTTGACGTCATCGCTATCGGCCGCAGCTCCGTCGACCTCTACGGGCAGCAGATCGGCTCCCGCCTGGAGGACGTCGCCTCCTTCGCCAAGTCGGTCGGCGGCTGCCCCGCCAATATCGCCATCGGCACGGCGCGGCTGGGCCTGCGCTCGGCGCTGCTCTCCCGCGTCGGCGACGAGCAGATGGGGCGCTTCGTCCGCGAGCAACTCGTGCGCGAAGGCGTGTCGGTCGAGGGCCTCGGGACCGACCCCGAGCGCCTTACCGCGCTGGTGCTGCTGTCGGTGGAGGCCGAGGGCGTGTCGCCGATGATCTTCTATCGCAGCGACTGCGCCGACATGGCGCTGTCGGAAGAGGACGTGGACGAGGCTTTCGTCGCGTCCGCGCGCGCCGTGGTCGTCACCGGCACGCATTTTTCCCGGCCCGGCCCCGCCGCCGCCCAGCGCAAGGCCATGCGGATCATGAAGGCCAATGGCGGGAAGGTGGTGTTCGACATCGACTACCGGCCCAACCTGTGGGGGCTGGCCGGCCATGCCGAGGGTTTCGGGCGCTACGTCCGGTCCGACCGCGTTTCGTCGGAAATGAGGACGGTGCTGCCCGACTGCGACCTCATCGTCGGCACCGAGGAGGAGGTGCTGATCGCCTCCGGCGAGACGGACCTGCCGGCGGCGCTGAAGGCGATCCGGGCGCTGTCGCAGGCGACCATCGTGCTGAAGCGGGGGGCGATGGGCTGCATCGTCTATGACGGGCCGATCAGCGACGACCTGGAGGACGGCATCGTCGGCGACGGCTTTCCGATCGAGGTCTACAACGTGCTCGGCGCGGGCGACGCCTTCATGTCCGGCTTCCTGCGCGGCTGGCTGGGCGGCGAAAGCCTCGGCACCGCCGCCACCTGGGCCAATGCGTGCGGGGCGTTTGCCGTGTCGCGCCTGCTGTGCTCGCCGGAATACCCGACCTTCGAGGAATTGCGGTTCTTCCTCGACAATGGCAGCCCGCACCACGCCCTGCGCAAGGACGAAGCCGTCAACCACGTTCACTGGGCGACGACGCGGCGCGGGCGCATTCCCCTTCTGATGGCGTTCGCCTGCGACCACCGGGTCCAGTTCGAGGCCCTGGCACGGAAGGCGGGAACGGATGTCTCCCGCATCAACGCCTTCAAGATATTGGCCGTGAAAGCCGCCGCGCAGGTGGCTGCCGGCCGCGAAGGCTACGGCATGCTGGTCGACGAGAGATACGGCCGCGAAGCCGTGTTCGAATTTGCCCGGCATTCCTTTTCGTGGCTGGGCCGCCCCGTAGAACTGCCGGGCTCGCGGCCGCTGCGCTTCGAATTCTCGCAGGACATCGGCTCGCAGCTCGTGGAATGGCCGGTCGGCCATTGCATCAAATGCCTGTGCTTCTATCATCCCGACGATCCGCCGGAGCTGAAGGCGGAGCAACGGGAAAAGCTGCGCGCCCTGTTCGAGGCCGCCCGCAGGGTGGGACGGGAGCTGTTGATCGAGATCATCGCCGGCAAGCACGGACGGCTCGACGCCACGACCGTGCCGCGCGCGCTGGAGGAGCTTTACGCGATGGGCATCAGGCCCGACTGGTGGAAGCTGGAACCCCAGGCCTCGGCGGCGGCATGGGCCGATATCGAAGCCACCATCCGCAGGCACGATCCCTGGTGCCGCGGCGTCGTCCTGCTCGGCCTGGAAGCCCCGCAGGACGAGCTGGAAGCCGCCTTTGCCGCCACGGCGCAGGCGTCCGTCGTCAAGGGTTTCGCGGTCGGGCGCACCATCTTCAGTCATGCCGCCGAGGAATGGTTCGCCGGCCGGATGAGCGACGAGGCGGCCGTGACCGACATGGCCGCGCGCTTCGGGAAGCTCACCGAAGCCTGGCTTGGCGGGCGACGCGGCAGGGCGGCATGAGACAGCGCAGGAGACGACCATGACCGAGACGATCCGCCTGACCGCGGCGCAGGCGCTCACCCGCTTCATGACGCGCCAAATGACCCAGATCGACGGAACGAAGGTGCCGATCTTCGGCGGCGTATGGGCGATCTTCGGCCACGGCAACGTGGCGGGCCTGGGCGAGGCGCTGTACGGCGTGCGCGAGGCGCTGCCCACCTTCCGCGCCCATAACGAGCAGGCCATGGCGCATGCGGCCATCGCCTTCGCCAAGGCAAGCTTCCGCCGCCGCTTCATGGCGGCCACCAGTTCCATAGGCCCGGGCGCGACGAACATGGTGACGGCGGCCGCCCTTGCCCATGTCAACCGCCTGCCCGTGCTGCTGCTGCCCGGCGATGTGTTCGCCAGCCGCGTGCCGGAGCCGGTGCTGCAACAGGTGGAGGATTTCGGCGACGGCACCGTTTCGGCCAATGATTGCTTCCGCCCGGTCTCCCGCTATTTCGACCGCATCACCCGGCCGGAGCAGGTGGTTCCGGCCCTTTCCCGCGCCATGCAGGTGCTGACCGATCCGGCCGAATGCGGGCCGGTGACGCTGGCGTTCTGCCAGGACGTGCAGGCCGAGGCCTACGACTATCCCGAAAGCTTCTTCGCCGAGCGGCTATGGCTGCCGCGCCGGGCGCGGCCCGACCGCGGCGAGCTTGCTGCGGCGACGCAGGTGCTCAAGGCGGCGAACAAGCCGCTAATCGTGGCCGGCGGCGGCGTGCTCTATTCGCAGGCCTGCGCCGAACTGGCGGCCTTCGCGGACGCCACCGGCATCCCGGTCTGCGAGACGCAAGGGGGCAAGTCCGCCCTGCCCGACGACCACCCGCTCAACATGGCGGCCATCGGCGTCACCGGCACCTCGGCCGCCAACCGCCTGGCCGCGGACGCAGACGTGATCCTGGCCGTCGGCACCCGCCTGCAGGACTTCACCACCGGCTCGTGGGCCCTGTTCCGCAACCGGGACAAGACGATCATCGGGCTCAACGTCCAGCCCTTCGACGCCGGCAAGCACCGCGCCCTGCCGCTGGTGGCCGATGCACGCGAAGCGCTGGCCGAACTCTCCGCCGCGCTGGCGGGCTGGACGGCGCCCGCCGACTGGACGGCGAACGCCGAAGAAGGCAAGCGCGCATGGCGGGCCGAAGCGGCGAAGGCGACCGCCTCCACCAACGCCGCCCTCCCCTCCGACGCGCAGGTCATCGGCGCCGTGCAGCGCGTCATGGGCGCCGAGGCCACGGTGCTGCATGCAGCCGGCGGCCTGCCCGGCGAGATGCACAAGCTGTGGCAGGCCGGCGCACCTGGCTCCTACCATTCCGAATACGGCTTCTCGGCCATGGGCTACGAGATCGCCGGCGGCCTCGGCGCCAAGATGGCGCGGCCGGAGCAGGAGATCGTCGTCATGGTCGGCGACGGCTCCTACCTGATGATGAACTCCGAGATCGCCACCTCCGTCATGCTCGGGCTGAAGCTCGTGATCGTCCTGCTCGACAATCGCGGCTTCGGCTGCATCAACCGGCTGCAGGTTGCGACCGGCGGCGCCTCCTTCAACAATCTTCTGAAGGACGCCCGCCACGCGACGCTGCCTGCCGTCGATTTCGCCGCCCATGCCGCCAGCCTCGGCGCCGTCTCGCGCAAGGTCTCGTCCATCCCCGAGCTGAAATCGGCGCTCGAGGCGGCAAGAAGCAACGACCGCACCACCGTGGTCGTCATCGAGACGGACCCGCTGGCCAGCACCGGGGCGGGCGGCCACTGGTGGGACGTGGCGGTGCCGGAGGTCAGCCCGCGCCGAGAGGTCAATGCGGCGCGCAGGGAGTATGAGGCAAGACGGCGCATGCAGAGAGTGGGCGATTGAGCCCGTCCGGAAAAGACGCCGCCTGCCGGACGATTTGAAACTGGAGCAATGACGTGAAAGCCAGGCTGGGAATGTCGCCGATCGCGTGGTGGAACGACGACCTCGCCGAACTGAGCGACGACGTGTCGCTGGAGGAGTGCCTGCGCCAGTCGCGCTCGGCGGGCTTCACCGGCATGGAGATGGGTCGCCGCTTCCCCACGGACCCCGCCGTGATGCTGCCGATCCTGAAGGCGGCGGACGTGACGCTGTGCGGCGGCTGGTTCTCCGGCACGCTGGTCGACGAGGACCTCGCGGCCAACAAGGACCGCATCCTGCCGATGATCGAGCTGTTCAAGGCGGTGGACGCGCCCTGTATCGTCTATGGCGAAGTCGGCCGCTCCATCCAGGGCGACCGCGCCAGGCCGCTCGCCACCAAGCCGAGGCTCTCCGACGACGAGATGCCGGCCTATGCAAGGAAGGTGACCGCTTTCGGCGAATGGTGCGCCGGGCAGGGCATGCCGCTTTCCTATCACCACCACATGGGCGCGGTGGTGGAAACCGAGCCGGAGCTGGATGCCTTCATGCGCCATTCGGGCGAAGCTATCCCGCTGCTGCTCGACGCCGGGCACCTCGCCTTCGCCGGCGGCGACGTGCTGCGGGCCATCGACAACCACCACCGCCGCATCAACCATGTGCATGTCAAGGACGTGCGCATGGAAGTGATCGACGGCCTCGACCGCGGCACGCAATCCTTCCTCGACGCGGTGGCGCTGGGCGCCTTCACCGTGCCCGGCGACGGCTCGCTGGATTTCGGTGCGATCGTGCAGAGGTTCGCCGATCATGGCTACGAAGGCTGGTTCGTGGTCGAGGCCGAGCAGGATCCGAGGAAGAACCCGCCTCTGAGGATGGCGCAGGTGGGCCACAGGGAACTGATGCGGGTGATGGCCGAGGCCGGCTACACGGTCGAGGCGCGCGGCTTTCCTGCCGGCTGAGGCGAGAAAGGACGAGACGATGTCGAAACTTCTCCTGAAGGCAGACCGCGGCCATGGCCGCGTCGCCCATGTGACGCCGGAAAGCGCCGGCTGGACCTATGTCGGTTTCGACCTCCACCGGCTGCGGCCGGGCGAGACCGTGACGGCCGGCACCGGCGAGCGCGAGGCCTGCCTCGTCTTCATCGCCGGCACCGGCAGGGCAAGCGCCGCCGGCAGGGATTTCGGCCTGCTGGGCGGGCGCATGTCGCCCTTCGACGGCAAGCCCTGGTCGCTCTACGTTCCGCAGGGCACGGATTGGGCGGTTACGGCCGAGACCGGACTGGAACTGGCGGTCTGCTCGGCGCCCGGCCTCGGCGGCGGATTGCCGGCGCGCGTCATCGGCCCGGACGATCTCGGCCAGGAGGTGCGCGGCAAAGGCACGAACACGCGCTACGTCACCAACATCCTGCCCGAGGCAGAGCCGGCGGATTCGCTGCTCGTGGTCGAAGTCATGACGCCGGGCGGGCATACCTCCTCCTATCCGCCGCACAAGCACGACCGCGACGCCCTGCCGGCCGAATCCTATTTGGAAGAGACCTACTACCACCGCATCAACCCGCCGCAGGGGTTCGCTTTCCAGCGCGTCTACACCGATGCCGGCGACGAGGGCGTGCGCGCGCTGGACGAGGCGATGGCGGTGGAGGACGGCGACGTGGTGCTGGTGCCGAAGGGCTATCACCCCTGTGCCGCCTGTCATGGCTACGACCTCTATTACCTCAACGTCATGGCCGGGCCGAAGCGGACGTGGAAGTTCCACAACGCCCCCGAACACGAATGGCTGCTGAAAGGCTGAGGGTGACGGGCGAGATAGCGCGCGCATGCGTCTCGCTGGCGGATCTTTGCTCGGGCGCGCATTAGACCATGATGTCGAAAAGTGTGAAGCGGTTTTCGGACGACACCATGGTCTATCTGATTGGTTTTTCCGCATGTGTGCGACGCCAGGTGACTCCACTTGGCTGCAACATGCTCTAGATCCGGCAGCCCAGCCGGCTTCCCGCCTCTTCATGATGTGATCCGCGGCCGCACGTTGCAAAAGCGGTTTCGGCTTGTAGACTTGCGGCCAGGGAGGAGCCCGGCGGACAGCGAATGCCCGCCGGCGGGTATCGCCATGTTCACAGGGCACAATCCTTACCTGGTCGCGCTATCGGTGGCGATCGCGATTCTGGGAGGGTATACGGGTTTCGGGCTTGCGGCCCGCGTGCGCGACACGCCGGGCGCGAGGCGTCGCCTGCTGCTGGCCGGGGCCGCGCTTTTCCTCGCGGTCAGCATCTGGACGATGCATTTCATCGGAGTCCTTGCCGCCCCCATTCCGCCGGACGCGGTCTATCTCGTGCTGCCCACCATCACCTCGTTCCTGATCTGCGCGCTGGTGGTGGGCCTGTCTCTGTTCTTCGTTTCCGTCGGCGAACCTTCCACCCCGCGCGTCATTGCCTCGGCCCTGCTGCTCGGTGCCGGCATCGTGTCCATGCACTATGTCGGCGTGCATGGCCTGGCAGGCGACTTCCATGTCGAGCATGACCCGGCGATCGTGGCGCTCTCGGTGCTGATCGCCGTGGGCGCCGGCTATGGCGGCCTGCGCATCTTCCTCGCCCGCCACGGCGGCACGCGGCTCGTGCTCAGCGCCGTCGCCTTCGGCATCGCGGTCTCCGGCATGCACTACACGGCCATGTACGGCATGCATTTCGTGCCCGGCGGCAGCGGCCACGACCTGCATATCGCCATGGGGCCGGTGGCCTCGCCGCAGATGCTGGCGTTGATCGTGGTGCTGCTGTGCTTCCTCATCGCCGCAGGCTTTCTGCTGTTCCTCGTGCCCGAGCCACGCGCGCGCGGCGGCCCCCTTCCTGCCGATCCCGTCGAGGAAGGCGACGCCTTTGCATTGGAAACCGAGGCGATGCCGGAGACCGAGGCGCCGGCCCGCCCGAGCGCCCCGCAGGCGCAACGCCCCCTGCCTCTGCGCGGGCTCGGCCTGCCGCGCATCGTGCCCGTGCCGCGCATACCGGTGGAAGCCGCCGACGGCATCCATTTCATCGACGTCGCGCAGGTGAGGAGCATCCGCGCCGACGCCCACTACACGCAGGTGCACGACGGCACCCGCGAGCGCATGTGCGCATGGTCGATCTCGCAGGCCGAGACGCAGCTCGACCCCGCCGTCTTCCTCCGCGTGCACCGCTCGCACATCGTCGCCATCCCGCATGTCGCGCTGATGCGGAAGGAGGGCGACGGCGCGGTGGTCGAGCTGGACGGCGCGGTCCGGCACCTGGTGCCCGTCAGCCGTGCCAAGATCGCCGAACTGCGCGTGCGGCTCGGCCTCCTGCCCAGGCACCACCACGTTTCCTAGCCTCCTGCACCCGACGGATGCCGGGCGCCGCGCAAATGCGGCAAAAGCAGTCGAACAGGACAGCGGAAGGTCAGGCAAGCTGACGCAGTTCATGCCCGAAAAGCCGCGTTTGGTGTGAAATCGCGCTGTTCGTGCCGCGTGCGCGGGGGCGGACTTGCATGTGCCGCACGGCAGGAACACGCTTTCCTCCGCATGTCCGAACGGCCTGGAAACAAAAGAAAATGTGCCGGCGGACGCGGAGGAGAAGACATGATTCCGGGACCGTTTACCTATCATCGTCCGGGCAGCGTGGCCGATGCGGTCAAGCTGCTGGCCGATTTCGGCGATGCGGCGAGGCCGCTTGCCGGCGGACACAGCCTCGTTCCGATGATGAAGCTGAGGCTGGCGACGCCGGACCATCTGGTCGATCTGCACGCCATCGGTGAGTTGAAGGGTATCGAGCGGCAGGGCGACCGCATCGTCATCCGCGCCATGACCACCCAACAGGAACTGCTGGCCTCGCAAGAGATCGCATCCTCCCTGCCGATCCTGCACGAGGCGGCCCTGCAGGTGGCCGACCCGCAAGTGCGCTATCGCGGCACGGTCGGCGGCAATGTCGCCAATGGCGACCCGGGCAACGACATGCCCGCGCTGATGATGACGCTGGGCGCCGACTACGAGCTGCAGGGGCCGGACGGCGCCCGCACGGTCGCCGCCCGCGACTTCTACCAGGGCGCCTATTTCACCGCGCTGGAGCCGGGTGAAATCCTGACCTCGGTTTCCGTGCCGGTGCCGCCCGCCGGCCACGGCTACGCCTATGAGAAGCTGAAACGCAAGGTCGGCGACTACGCCACGGCGGCCGCCGCCGTGGTGCTGACCATGAGCGGCGGCAAGGTCGCGTCCTGCGCGATCGGCCTCACCAACCTTTCCGAAACGCCGCTGCTGGCCGAGGACGCCGCACAGGCGGCGGTCGGCACCAGCCTCGACGACGCCGCGCTGAAGAAGGCCGCCGACGCCGCCCGGGCGATCATGGAACCGGCCGGCGACGGGCGCGGCCCCGTCGAATACCGCACTTATGTCGGCGGCATCATGGTGGCGCGTGCGCTGAAGCGCGCCGCCGACCGCGCCGCGTAAGGGAGGAAAGCATATGGCCCAGGCAAAAAAGACCCAGGTCAGCATGAAGGTGAACGGCGTCGAGGTCGAAGGGCTGGTCGAGCCGCGCACATTGCTGGTCCATTTCATCCGCGAGAATTTGCAGCTCACCGGCACCCATATCGGCTGCGAGACGACGCATTGCGGCGCCTGCACCGTGGATATGGACGGCATGTCGGTGAAGAGCTGCACGATCTTCGCCGTGCAGGCCGAAGGCGCCGAGATCAACACCATCGAGGGCATGGCCAATCCCGACGGCACCCTGTCGGCGCTGCAGGAAGGCTTCCGCCAGATGCACGGCCTGCAATGCGGCTTCTGCACGCCGGGCATGATCATGCGCGCCCACCGCCTGCTCAAGGAAAACCCCAACCCGACCGAAGCGGAGATCCGCCTCGGCATTTCCGGCAATCTGTGCCGCTGCACCGGCTACCAGAACATCGTCAAGGCCATCCAGTACGCGGCGGCCAAGATGAACGGCGTCGAATTCAAGGAGGCCGCGGAATGAACGACATGACCCCCACGCGCGAACAGCGCGAAGCGAAGCTGGAAGGTCTCGGCTGCCGGAGGAAGCGGGTGGAGGACATCCGCTTCACGCAGGGGCGCGGCAATTATGTGGACGACCTGAAGCTGCCGGGCATGCTGCATGGCGACTTCGTGCGCTCGCCCTATGCCCATGCGCGGGTGAAGTCGATCGACAAGGACGCGGCGCTCAAGATACCCGGCGTGCTCGCCGTCCTGACGGCGGAGGACCTGAAGGGCGTCAACCTCGCCTGGATGCCGACGCTGGCCGGCGACGTGCAGATGGTGCTGGCTGACGGCAAGGTGCTGTTCCAGGGCCAGGAGGTCGCCTTCGTCGTGGCCACCGACCGCTATGCGGCCGACGACGGCATCAACGCCGTCGAGGTCGAATATGAGGCGCTGCCGGTGCTGGTCGATCCCTTCAAGGCGCTGGAGCCGGATGCCCCGGTGCTGCGCGAGGACATCAAGGACAAGAAGGACGGCGCGCACGGCCCGCGCAAGCACTACAACCATATCTTCGAGTGGACGGTCGGCGACAAGGACCTCACCGACGCGGCGCTCCGCAAGGCGGAGGTGACCATCAAGGAGACGATCTCCTACCAGCGCGTGCACCCCTCGCCGCTGGAAACCTGCCAGTGCGTCTGCTCCTTCGACAAGGTCAAGGGCGAGCTGACCATCTGGGGCACCTTCCAGGCGCCGCATGTCATCCGCACCGTGGTGTCGCTGATCGCCAAGCTGCCGGAACAGAAGATCCACGTCATCTCGCCCGACATCGGCGGCGGCTTCGGCAACAAGGTCGGCGCCTATCCGGGCTATATCTGCGCGGCGGTCGCCTCCATCGTCACCGGCAAGCCGGTCAAATGGGTGGAGGACCGCATCGAAAACCTCACCTCCACCTCCTTCGCGCGCGACTATCACATGACGGTGGAACTCGCCTCGACGAAGCAAGGCAAGCTCACCGGCCTGCGCGTGCATGTGCTGGCTGACCACGGCGCCTTCGACGCCTGCGCCGACCCGTCGAAATGGCCGGCCGGCTTCTTCAACATCGTCACCGGCTCCTACGACATTCCGGTCGCGCATCTGGCAGTGGACGGCGTCTACACCAACAAGGCGCCGGGCGGCGTGGCCTATCGCTGCTCCTTCCGCGTGACGGAAGCCGCCTATTGCATCGAGCGCGCCATGGACATCCTCGCCCAGAAGCTGGGCATGGACCCGGCCGAACTGCGGCTGAAGAATTTTGTCCGCCCCGAGCAGTTTCCGTATCACTCGGCGCTGGGCTGGGAATATGATTCCGGCGACTACGCCACCGCCATGAAGAAGGCGATGGAAAGCGTAGAATATGCCGAGCTGCGCAAGGAGCAAGCCGAGAAGCGCGAAGCTTTCAGGCGCGGCGAGACGCGCGAGATCATGGGCATCGGCGTGTCCTTCTTCACCGAGATCGTCGGCGCGGGGCCATCGAAGAATTGCGACATCCTCGGCATCGCCATGTTCGATTCCTGCGAGATCAGGCTGCACCCGACCGGCGCCGGGATCGCCCGCATGGGCACCAAGAGCCAGGGCCAGGGCCACGAGACAACCTGGGCGCAGATCATCGCCTCGGAGATCGGCATCCCGGCCGACGACATCATGGTGGAGGAAGGCAACACCGACACCGCGCCCTACGGGCTCGGCACCTACGGCTCGCGCTCCACGCCCGTGGCGGGCGCGGCGATCGCCATGGCCGCGCGCAAGATCAAGGCCAAGGCGCAGATGATCGCGGCCTACAAGCTGGAAGTCCACGAGGACGACCTGGAATGGGATATCGACGGCTTCCGCGTGAAGGGCCTGCCGGAAAAATTCCTCGGCATGAAGGATATCTGCTGGATCGCCTACAATTCGCCGCCGCCCGGCATGGAGCCGGGGCTGGAGGCCGTGAGCTACTACGACCCGCCCAACATGACCTACCCCTTCGGCGCCTATATCTGCGTCATGGACATCGACGTCGACACCGGCGTCTACAACGTCCGCCGCTTCTACGCGCTGGACGATTGCGGCACCCGCATCAACCCGATGATCATCGAGGGCCAGGTGCATGGCGGGCTGACGGAAGCCTTCGCCATCGCCATGGGCCAGGAGATCCACTACGACGATGTCGGCAACGTTACCACCGGCTCGTTCATGGATTTCTTCCTGCCGACGGCGGTGGAAACGCCGCATTGGGAAACGGACTTCACCGTGACGCCCTCGCCGCATCACCCGATCGGCGCCAAGGGTGTCGGCGAAAGTCCCAATGTCGGCGGCGTGCCATGCTTCTCCAACGCCGTCAACGACGCCTTCTCCTTCCTCGGCTCGACCCATATCCAGATGCCGCACGACTTCTGGCGCAACTGGAAGGCGGCCAAGGAGCTGGGCGTGGTGGGATAGGCGGGCTCGTCCAGTGCGAAGGAGCGCGGTGCTCCCATGACCCTCTCCCGCGATGACATCGCCGCGCGCCTCGCCGAAGCCGGCTATATCGCCGATGCGGAGCTTGCCACCGCCATCGCCATGCAGCAGCTCCTGAAGCGGCCGCTGCTGCTCGAAGGCGAGGCCGGCGTCGGCAAGACGGAAGTGGCCAAGGCGCTCGCCCATGTGCACGACGCCGAGCTGATCCGCCTGCAATGCTACGAGGGCCTGGACCAGTCGGCCGCGCTCTACGAATGGAACTACCAGCGGCAGCTTCTCGCCATCGAGGCTCATAAGGACACCAGCGATCCGGACCGCATAGAGGACGAGGTGTTTTCGGAAAAATACCTGCTGGAGCGGCCGCTGCTGGCCGCCATCCGCCGCCAGCGTCCGCCGGTCCTGCTCATCGACGAGGTCGACCGGGCCGACGAGGAGTTCGAGGCCTTCCTGCTGGAGCTGCTGTCGGATTTCCAGGTCACGATCCCCGAAATGGGCACGGTGAAGGCCACCGCCGTCCCGCATGTGGTGCTGACCTCCAACGGCACGCGCGAACTGTCGGACGCGCTGCGCCGCCGCTGCCTCTACCACTATGTCGACTATCCCGATACCGAGCGCGAGGCGCGCATCATCATGGCGCGCATTCCTGGTGCCGGGGCTTCGCTCTCGCTCCAGATCGCGCGCATGGTGGAGCGCATCCGCAAGGAGGACCTGCGCAAGGTGCCGGGCGTGGCCGAGACGCTGGACTGGGCCGCCGCGCTCGTCGGCCTCGACGTGCGCGACCTGCACGAGCAGCCGGAGACCGTGCACGAAACGCTGATGTGCCTCCTGAAGACCCGCGAGGACAGCGCCCGCATGACGCGCGAGGTCACCGAGCGGCTGCTGGGGAGGGTGGCATGAGCTGCTGCGGCACGCCTCCCACGCTTGACGAGATGGACGAGGTCTCCCGCCTCCTTTCGGGCAGGCTCGCGGCCTTCCTGAAGACGCTGCGCGCCAATGCCTTTGCGGTGGGCCTGCGCGAGGGGCAGGACGCGGCGGCGCTTCTGGCGGCCGGCTACGGCGGAAGGCCCGGCCTGCTGCGCTCCGCCTTCAAGCATCTTTTCAGCGCCCGCAAGTCCGACTGGGAGAAGTTCGACGGGATCTTCGACGCCTTCTGGCTGCGCCGGCGCGTGCGTTCGCGCATCGCGGCGGCAGGCGGTTCGGCGGAAAATGCGCGCAATCCGTCGGTCAGGACGCTCCAGGACGCGGCTGCCTCCGCTGGCGGCGCCCTCGACCAGATCCCATCCGCCGACGAAGCGGACCCGCAGCAGCGGACCGGCGAGGGCCGCGCGGAGGGGGCTTCGCGCGCGGAAAACATCGCGACCACGGATTTCCGCAGGTTCTACGACCCGGCCGATGTTGCGGAAGCCCACGCCGTCGCCGCCCGGCTCGCCCGCGTCATGCGCACGCGCCTCACCCGGCGCGACCTTGCCCGCCGCCGCGGCTGGCGGCTGGACCTGCGCCGCACCATCCACCGCAATGTCAGCCATGGCGGCGTGCCGGTCTCGCTGGTGATGCGCCGGCGCAAGCAGAAGCCGCTGAGGCTCATCGTCCTGCTGGACGCCTCCGGCTCCATGAGCATGTATACCGGCGTCTTCCTGCGCTTCATCCATGGCGTCCTGGACGAATTCCGCGAGGCCGAGGCCTTCCTTTTCCACACGCGGCTTGCCCATGTCTCTGACGCGATGAAGGAGAAGGACGCCGCCCGCGCGCTCGACCGTCTTTCGGTGATGGCGCAGGGCGCAGGCGGCGGCACGAAGATCGGCGAAAGCCTTGCCACCTTCAACCGCTGGCATGCCGCGCGCGTCATCCATTCGCGCACCTGCGTGATGATCGTTTCCGACGGCTACGAGACGGGCGACGCCGGCCTGCTCGGCCGCGAGATGGCGCAGCTTGCGCGGCGCTGCCGCCGCATCGTGTGGCTGAACCCGATGATGGGCTGGGAGGGCTATGCCCCGGAAGCGGCCGGCATGAAGGCCGCGCTTCCCCATGTCGATCTGCTGGCGCCGGCGCATACGCTCAAAAGCCTCGCGGCGCTCGAACCTTACCTGGCCAAATTGTGACGGAGGCGAAAATGACCGCCCATGTCGATGTGCTGGACCTCGTTTCCCGCCTGAAGGCGGCGGAAGAGCCCTTCGTGCTGGCAACCGTGGTTCGTACCGTTTCGGTGACGGCGGCCAAGGCCGGCGCCAAGGCCCTCATCCGGCCGGACGGCCGCATCGAGGCAGGCTGGATCGGCGGCGGCTGCGCGCGCGGCGCCACCTTGAAGGCCGCGCGCCAGGCCCTTGCCGATGGCCGGTCGCGGCTGATCTCGATCCAGCCGGAGAACCTGCTGGCGGAACTGGGCGTGAAGCCGGGCGACGACCGCGACGGCATCGAATTCGCCAAGAACATGTGCCCGTCCAGGGGAACGATGGATATCTTCATCGAGCCCGTGCTGCCGCACCCTGCGCTCGTGGTGCTCGGCTCCAGCCCCGTTGCCGTGGCGCTGGTCGAACAGGCCCAGCCTCTCGGCTTCCACGTCACGCTGGCGGCGCCCTTCGCCGAATTCGACACCCTGCCGCAGGCCGACGACCTGGTTGACGGCTTCGGCATCGAAGCATCGCCGGGCGTGCGCCGCTTCGTCGTGGTGTCCACGCAGGGCAAGGGCGACGAGGCCGCGCTGAAAGCCGCGCTGGCCATCGAGGCCGATTATCACGGCTTTGTCGGCAGCCGGCGCAAGATGGCCTCGCTGCGCGAGAAGCTTGTCGCGGACGGCCTTGCAGCCGCAAGGATCGACCATGTCAAGGCGCCGGCCGGCCTCGACATCGGCGCCATCACGCCTGAGGAGATCGCGCTGTCGATCCTGTCGGAGATCATCCTCGAACGCCGGCACGGGCAGCGCGCCCAGCTCACGACCTAGGGTCAGAACCTGTTAATTTGGCTGGAATGGTCGGACCGCCCGTGAGCCCGTACCTCCGCCCGCTCAAACCCTCGATTTCGGCGTTCTTGAAATACGGCATTGCAACGCAAGTCGTGCCCCGGCCGTTATGGCGCAGGCCATCCGGCGAGCGAAAGGGTCAATGAGCATTTCTTTTCGGAACAGGCGGCATCGGAGCGGCGCGGCAATGGCCGCTGCCGTGGCGGCGATCCTGTGTCCGGCGCTCGCATGGGCCGCCGGAGCCGAGGCAGGCGGATCGAGCGAGGGCATATTCATTGCCGAACTCGTCTGCCTGCTGCTGGCCGGACGCGGGCTGGGAGAACTTTTCGAGCGCCTGGGCCAGCCTGCGGTGATGGGCCAGCTCATCGCCGGCATCCTGCTCGGCCCCTCGCTGTTCGGCTGGCTGTGGCCGTCGGCGCAGCACATGCTTTTCCCGGCCGATCCGGCCCAGAAGAGCATGATCGACGCGGTGTCCCAGCTCGGAATCCTGCTTCTTCTGCTGCTCACCGGCATGGAAACCGACCTCAAGCTGGTGCGCAAGGTGGGCGCCGCCTGCTTTTCCATCTCCTTTTCGGGCGTGCTGCTGCCGTTCGTGCTTGGCTACGCAACGGCGCAGTTCCTGCCGCAATCGCTCCTGCCCGAGCAGGGCCAGCGTTTGGTGGCCGGGCTTTTCCTCGGCACGGCGCTGTCGATCTCCTCGGTCAAGATCGTGGCGATGGTGGTGCGCGAGATGGGCTTCATGCGCCGCAACCTGGGGCAGGTGATCGTCTCCTCGGCGATCATCGAGGACACGATCGGCTGGGTCATCATCGCGATCACGCTGGGCATCGCCAGCCAGGGCCGGCTGGAAATGACGCATCTCGCCGGCAACGTGCTCGGCGTGGCGGCCTTCATGCTGTTCAGCCTGACGCTCGGCCGGCGCATCGTGTTCGCGCTGATCCGCTGGACGAACGACACCTTCCGCAGCGAGTTCGCCGTCATCACGGTGATCCTCCTGGTGATGGGGGTGATGGCGCTGGTCACCGACCTCATCGGCGTGCACACGGTTCTGGGCGCCTTCGTGGCCGGCATATTGGTCGGAGAATCCCCCATCCTGTCGGACCATATAGAAGGCCAGTTGCGCGGTATCATCACGGCATTGTTCATGCCGGTGTTCTTCGGCATGGCAGGCCTGTCGGCCGACCTTACCGTGCTGGCCGATCCGATGCTGGCGCTGCTCACCCTCGGGCTCGTGCTCATCGCCAGCCTGGGCAAGTTCGGCGGCGCGTTCCTTGGCGGCAGGCTGGCGGGCCTGTCGCGAAGCGAAGCGGTCGCCATCGGCTGCGGCATGAATGCGCGCGGCTCCACCGAGGTCATCGTCGCCACCATCGGCCTTTCCATGGGCGTGCTTTCGCACACGCTCTATACGATGATCCTGACCATGGCGGTCATCACCACGCTGGCGATGCCGCCAACCCTGCGCTGGGCGCTCGGCCGCCTGCCGATGGGCGCGGCGGAGAAGGAGCGCCTGGAGCGCGAGGAGGTCGACCAGCGCGGCTTCGTGGCGAGGCTGCAGCGTCTGCTGGTGGTGGTCGACGACAGCGCCACCGGAAAATTCGCCTCCTATCTGGCCGGTCTGATCGGCGGCGGCGGCGGCCTGCCAACCACGGTTCTGCATGCCGCCGACGAGCGCAAGGAACCGGAGAACGGCGGCGCGGAACACCATCTGGACGAGGTCAAGCGCGGCGCCAAGGCCAGTGCCGAGGCGGTGGAGGAGAAGGAAGACGCGCGGGTCGAGCGGGTACACCTGACCACGCGCCAGGAGGTCGCGGTCTGCGGCAGGACGGTCGCGGAGGAGGCGCGCAAGGGATACGACCTCCTCGTGCTGGGGCTGGCGCGTTCGCTCACGCCCCAGGCCGGCTTCACCAGGCGGCTCAACGACATCGCCGCCGGCTTCGACGGCCCGCTCTGCCTCGTCCTCAAGGCCGCGCGCAGCGGCATTCCCAGGCTGGGGCCGAACTCGGTGATCCTGGTCCCTGTCAATGGCACCGAGATCGCGCGCCGGGGGGCGGAACTGGCATTGACCATCGCCCGGACCGAACGCGCGCGGGTGAGAGTGCTCTATGTGTCGCGCAACATAGGCAAGAGCCGGGCCGAGACGATCTCGCATCTTCGCGAGGAAGGCGTGCTGAAGGATATCGTGCAGCTTGCGGAGCGCTACGGCGTGGCGATCGAAACCTCCGTGCAGGCAAGGGGGGCGCCGGCCGACGCCATCAGCCGGCAGGCCGCGCGCAACGTGTCGATGATCGTCATGGGCGTGGCCCGGCGCTCGGGCGACGAATTGATGTTCGGCGAAACGGCAACCGCCGTGCTGGCCAAGGCCGGCCGCCCGGTCATCCTGCTCTCCGACGAACTCATCCGCCGCAGCGAAGCCGAGCAGGAGGCAAGGCGCGCCCGCGAGGCCGGCGAGGAAAGGCCGGCCGCGAAGCCTTCAGGACACTGACCCTCGGGGCGTTACCCCTTGCGCCGGCTCGTTCATCGCGCCGGGTTCCGGCCCGGCGCGCTCGCACATTCACGGGGGAACGCGGCAAGGGTCATCCGCATCGCCTGCGGAAACGTCCGTTTCGGGGCGGAAACGGGTCTGGTTGATCGCCGCCTCCATCAGCGCCTGCGTATAGGCCTCGCGCGGCGCCTCGAAGATCTGGCGGGTCGGCCCCTCCTCCACCACGCGCCCCTGCCTCATGACCACGATATAGTCGGCAAGCGCCCGCACCACGGCAAGGTCGTGGCTGATGAACAGGTAGGAAAGACCGTAGTCGGCCTGCAGCCTGCGCAGCAATTCCACGATCTGCTTCTGCACCGAGCGGTCGAGCGCCGAGGTCGGTTCGTCCAGCACCACCAGCCTGGGCTTGAGGATCATGGCCCTGGCCACGGCGATGCGCTGGCGCTGGCCGCCGGAGAATTCGTGCGGATAGCGGTTGCGCGCATTGGGATCGAGCCCCACCTCGGCCAGCGCCTCCACCGCGCGGCGGTCGCGCTCCCTGGCCGCCAGGCCGGGCTCATGTACCAGAAGCCCCTCGGTGACGATCTGGCCCACCGTCATGCGCGGCGAGAGCGAGCCGAACGGGTCCTGGAAGACGAGCTGCATCTGCCTGCGCAGCGGCCGCATCTCGTCGCGGCCGGCGTCCGAGATGTCGCGACCCTCGAAGCGGATCACGCCCGTGCCCGGCAGGAGCCTGAGCAGCGCGCGCCCGAGCGTGGACTTGCCGGAGCCCGACTCGCCGACGACGCCGATGGTCTGGTTGCGTCTGAGCCGAAGGCTGATCCTGTCCACCGCGCGCAGCACCATGGGCTCGCCCGACAGCAGGCCGCCGCCGGTGCGGAAGGTGACCTCGACGTCACGCCCTTCCATGACGACCGGCGCATCGGACGGCGGCGGCGCCTTGCTTCCCTCCGGTTCGGCCGCCAGCAGCATCTTCGTGTAGGGATGGCGGGGATCGGAAAACAGCGCCGTGCAGGCGCCTTCCTCCACCACCTCGCCCGCGCGCATGACATAGACGCGATCGGCGAAGCGGCGCACGATGCCGAGATCATGCGTGATGAAGACGATGGCCATGCCGAGCTGGCGCTGGAGGTCGGCCAGCAGGCCGAGTATCTGTGCCTGGATGGTGACGTCGAGCGCCGTCGTCGGCTCGTCGGCGATCAGTATGTCGGGATCGTTGGCGAGCGCCATGGCGATCATGACGCGCTGGCGCTGCCCCCCCGACATCTCGTGCGGATAGGATTTCATCCGCCGCTCCGGCTCGGAGATGCGCACGCGCCGCAGCAGCTCCAGCGCCTTTTCGCGCGCCGCGGCGGCACCGAGGCCGCGATGCCGCCGGATCGGCTCCATGAGCTGGTCGCCAATGGTGTAGAGCGGGTCCAGCGAGGTCATCGGCTCCTGGAAGATCATGCCGATCCTGCGGCCGCGTATGCGGTTGAGCTCGGCCTTGGCGAGGTCGAGCAGGTTGCGGCCGCGATAGTTCACCTCGCCGCTGGCTTCGCCGTTGGAGGCGAGCAGGCGCATCGCCGCCATCATGGTCTGGCTCTTGCCGGAGCCGGACTCGCCCACCACCGCCACCGTCTCGCCCGCCTTGACGTGCAGGCTGATGCCCTTCACCGCCTCGACCACGCCGTCGAGGGTGCGGAAGCGCACCTTGAGGTCCTTCACGTCCAGCACCATGCCGGCGCCGTCCACGGCCGCGGCTTCCATGTCAGCGATCCTTCGGGTCGAGCGCGTCGCGCAGGCCGTCGCCCACGAAGTTCAGCGCGAAAAGGGTGGTGACGAGGAACACGGCCGGGAACAGAAGCAGCCAGTCGGCGGTGCCGATGTTCTTGGCGCCGACCGAGATCAGCACGCCCCAGCTCGTCATCGGTTCCTGCACGCCGAGCCCCAGGAAGGACAGGAAGCTCTCCAGGATGATGACCTGCGGCACCAGCAGCGTCATGTAGATCACCACCGGGCCGAGCAGATTGGGGATGACATGGCGCAAAAGGATGCCGCGCGGGCCGACCCCAAGCGCCTCGGCGGCGTGGACATATTCCTGCCGGCGAAGCGAGATCGCCTGCCCGCGCACGATGCGAGCCATGTCCAGCCACATCACCGCGCCCACCGCCAGGAACATCAGCACGAAATTGCGGCCGAAGAACACCACCAGCATGATGACGAAGAAGATGAAGGGCAGCGAATAGAGCACGTTGACGATGCGCATCATCACCTCGTCGACGCGCCCGCCCATGAAGCCGGCCGTGGCGCCGTAGAGCACGCCGATGGAGACGGCCACCACGCCGGCCAGCAGGCCGATGGCCAGCGAAACCCGCCCCGCGACAAGCGTGCGCGAAAGCTGGTCGCGGCCGGTATTGTCGGTGCCGAAGAAGAAATATTGCCGCTTGACCGTGGTGGCGAAGGTCATCTCCAGGCCGTCGTCCGTCTTGCTTTCCACCCTTGCGGCGTCGAATGTGTCGGAGCGGTCGATATAGCGCAGGTAGCGCTCGTCGATCGGCCTTTGCGCGGCGACGGTCACATGGACCTGGTCGCCGTCCTGGTGCCATTCCTTCAATTCCACGCGCATGCGCTTGAGCACATCGTCGAGCGCGCTCTGGATCATGTCGGCCTTGGGATAGGCCGACAGGCTGGGCGGGATGCGCACATAGTCCGAATAGATGGTGGTGTATGTGTGCGGCACGAAATACGGGCCGACAATGCAGGCGCAGGCCATGGCCAGCAGATAGAACAGGCTCACCATCGCGGCCCTGTTGGCCTTGAGCCGCGCCCAGGCGTCACCCCAGAGCGATCGTCCCACCACATGCGGCATGGCCGCCGCCTCGACCGTGGCGTCAGTCATAGCGCACCCTCGGGTCCAGCACCGCATACATGACGTCGACGATGAGGTTGAAGACGATGGTGAAGAGCGCGATCACCACCACCGTGCCCATCACGAGCGTGTAGTCGCGGTTGAGCGCGGCATCGACGAAATAGCGGCCGACGCCCGGAATGGCGAAGATGGTCTCCACGATGATGGAGCCGGTCAGCAGCGCCGCCGCCGCGGGGCCGGTGTAGGAGACGATGGGCAGGACCGCGCCACGCAGCGCGTGCCGCACCACCACCGACCAGTCCGAAAGGCCGAGCGCGCGGGCGGTGCGGATGTGGTGCGAGCGCAGCGCCTCGATCATGGAGCCGCGCATCAGCCGCGCCACGATGGCGATCTGCGGCAGGGCCAGCGTGATCACCGGCCCGATCTTGTTGACGAGGGCGCCGTCGCCCCAGCCGCCGATCGGCAGAAGCTTCCAGGAAAGCCCGAAGACGAGCTGGATCAGCGGCGCAGTGACGAATGTGGGAATGGTGGCGCCGGCGGTGGCCAGCGCGATCACCGCATAGTCGCCCGCCTTGTTCTGGTTCAGCGCGGCCAAGGTGCCGAGAAGGCTGCCCACCAGCAGCGCCAGCACCAGCGCCGAGGCGCCGAGCTGCACCGAGATCGGCAGCCCCTTGGCGAACAGTTCGCCCACCGTGAAGTCGGGCAGATTGTAGCTGGGGCCGAAATTGCCGTGCAGCAGGTTCTTCAGATAGTTGACATATTGCAGCCAGAGCGGCTCATCCAGGCCGAACTGCGCCTCCAGATTGGCCTTGACCTGGGCGTTCAGCCCGCGTTCCTGGTTGAAGGGCCCGCCAGGAGCGATGCGGATGAGAAAGAACGCCAGCGTCACGATGACGAAAAGCGTCGGAATGGCGGTCAAGAGCCGCCGCAATACGAAGCGCAGCATCTAGAGCCTTTCATGGCTAGACGGAAACATTCTGCCGGAGCGGGTTTGGGCCAAGGGCGAGGGATTCGGCGAGGTCGATGTGGTGCATCGGCCGAGGCCGAAGCCCGAAGGATTTGGCCCGAAGCGGCCCGGCCCTTCGGGTTTCCGTTTGGCGGCCGCCCACGGCGTCAGGCCGCTCGGTCGATGCACCACATCGACCTTCGCGCCCTTCCTGGTGGATCGGCGCGCCAAACGAGAAACAGAATGATCCCGTGTAGCCATGAAAGGCTCTAAACTGTCCCGCTTGCGCGGTCGGGCCGCCGCCTCGCCTGGGAAGCGGCGGCCTTCCCGTCAGTCCTTGCTGATGAAGCGGGAGGGATGCACGTCCATCACATTGTCCTCGAAGCCGTGCAGCTTCTTGGAGACGATGTCGTGGTAGCTGTAGTAGAGGATCGGGATGTTGCCGACCTCGTCCACAAGGATACGCTCGGCATCCGCCAGGTCCTTCATGCGCTCTTCCGGCTTGCCGCCGGCGGCGGCCGCCTTGTCCATGGCCGTCTCGAAAGCGGGACTGTCATAATTTGAATAGTTGTTGCCGCTCGCCTTGCGCGAGATGCCGAGGAAGGTTTCCGGGTCCTTGTAGTCGGCGATCCAGCCGGCGCGCGCCACGTCGTAATCGCCCTTCTCCTGGAGGAAGGCATAGTGGGTCTTGGTATCGGTATTGAGCAGGCTGACCTCGACGCCGAGCGGCTTGAGCTGCTCCTGGATGGCCACCGCCGTGTTCTTGTGGTTTTCCGACGTGTTGTAGCGGATTTCCATCTTCAGCGGCTTCTCGGGCGTGTAGCCGAGCTTCTCCAGGATCTTCCTGGCCTCGTCCTCGCGGTCGATCTGCGGCATGTCGGCATATTTTGCCATGGCCGGCGTATAGCCCTCGATGCCGGGGGGCACCATGGAATAGCCGGGCAGCATGGAGTTCTGCCACACCTTCTCGGCGATGAAGTCGCGGTCGATGGCCATGGAAATGGCGTTGCGCAACTCGACATCGTCCCATGGCGCCTTGTCGGTCTTGATCGAGAAATAATAGGTGCCGAGATAGGGTCCGACGCGGATCTGGTCGCCGAACTTGCTCTGCAGATCGGCAAGCTGTTCGGTCGGCAGGTCGTCATAGCTGTCCATCTCGCCGGCCTCGAAGCGCTTCATGGCCGAGGAGCGGTCTTCGGTGGGGATGTAGTTGACGACATCGATCTTGACCGTGTCGGCATCCCAGAACTTGGGGTTCTTCACCAGCTTGATGTGGTCGTTGGGCACCCATTCGGCCAGCGTGTAGGCGCCGTTGGAAACCAGGTTGCCGGGCTTGACCCAGTCGGCGCCCAGCTTGTCCATGGCGGCCTTGTTGACCGGATAGGTCGCCTGGTGGGTCAGCATCTCCAGGAAATAGGGCGTGGGCGCATTCAGCGTCACTTCGAGCGTGTGGTCGTCGATGGCCTTGACGCCCATCTCCTCAGGCTTTGCGCCCTTCGAGTTCACCGCCTCGGCATTCTTGATCGGATAGAGCATCGAGGCGTATTCAGCGCCGGTGGCCGGATCTTCCAGCCGCTGGAAGGCATAGACGAAGTCGGCGGCCGTTACCGGGCTGCCGTCCGACCACTGGCCGTCCTTGCGCAGCTTGAACGTGTAGACGGTGCCGTCATCGGAAACCGTCCAGCTTTCCGCCGCGCCCGGAATGAGGTTGGCCTTGACGTCCTGCATCACCAGCCCCTGGAACAGGTCGCGCAGGACATGGGCCTCGTAGACGGTGGAGGTCTTGTGCGGGTCGAGCGATTCCGGCTCGGCGGAACTGCCGCGATTGTACACAGTCTCGGCATGGGCCGCGACGTGGAACGCGCCCGCGCCCAGCGCCAGGGTCGTGGCGAACACGGTCGCCTTCAGCATGGATTTCAGCATTCCTGCCCTCCTCCCGGCGCATGGCGCCGCATTTGCGTTGAAATCCGCAGGGAGTTTTCTCCTTCTGCGGCCGCCGCCGGGCATGCGGCCCGGCCGCAGCATGCGTTGACAGTAGCGTGCATATTCCAATTTTCAACGTCCTTCGTGGTAACGCAGGGTAAGCTCCGCACGGACCCGGCGAGCACCGGAGCAGGATCGACAGGGCGTTCCGGAACGCAAAGCCGATCCTGCGGCTGCCGGTCCGGCAACCGCAGACAAGACCGGTCCTGGATGAAGGCCGCTTCTATTCGGCAGGCGTCAGGCGCCTGCCGGCCGTCTGCTCATCGCTCCGGCCCTTCAGCACGAGCCATCCGAACAGAAGCATTCCGAGAAGCACGATCAGCGAGCCGACCGCGGCGATCGGATCGCCGACAGGGTGATCGGTATGGACGAGACCGACCCCGACCGTCAGGACCACCGTTCCCAGAATCCACACATAGACCTGGGCGCGGGCAAGCCCGCTCCGGTCAATGGCCGGATGGGATTGATAGAATATTCCGAAGAGGAAAAGCGAAACCCAGCCGAGCAGATTCAGGTGGGCGTGCGCGGGCATGGCCGAATGGTCCTGTGACATCGCCATCTGAATTCCCCACACCATGCCGACGAGAACCAGAAGAACCGCTGCCGGATAGCAAATCGACGAAGCTTTCATGTCATCCTCCCATGATTTGGCGCGCATCATGACTGCGCGGAGACATTCCGTCGGGGACGGCTCCGCCTGACGGAGTCCGCTGCGCCAGGCGCTCGGCCGATGGATGGCACCGACGCTCGCAATCCTCCTTGGCGGATCGCCCTCAAACGAAAACGGAATGATACCGGACAGCCATAAAACGCGCCGGCACGCTAGCATATTTCCGGGAGACTGGCAGGGACAAATAGCGGCCGGAAATCATTCCCGCCCGCGGGCCCGCCTGTGGACGATGCGGGCCGTCAGCACCGTCACGGTAATCAGGATCAGGATCACGGAGATGGCCGCGATCGCCGGATCGATATTGTCGCGCAGGCCCATCCATATCAGGCGCGGCAGCGTGATGGCGTTGACGCTGGTGATGAACAGCGTGACGCCGATCTCTTCCCAAGACAGCACGAAGGACAGGAGCCATGCGGTCAATATGCCGAACTTGATGTTGGGAACGATGACCTTCGTGGCCCGCTCCCAGGTGGAGGCGCCGAGGCCGCGCGCGGCGAGGTCGATGCGCCGGTCCACCTGGCTGAGCGACACCAGGATCAGCACCACCGCGAAGGGCACCGTGACCACGACATGCGCCAGCACAACGCCCGGCCAGGTGTCGTAGCCGGCGAAGCCGCCGACGCCGGAAAGCCAGGTCAGGAGGAAGTAGAGCGTGATGGCCGACACCACCGGCGGCACGATCATGGGCAGCAAAACGAAGCCGACCAGCGCGGCGGCAAAGCGCGGCCTGAACATCCAGATGCCGAGACTGAAGGCAAGCGCCAACAGCGTCGCCAGCGTGCTGGAGACGACGCCGACGCGCAAGGAGAGCAGGATGCTGTCCAGCCAGCGGGGATCGTTGATCAGCGTGCGATAGTGACGCAGCGATAGCGCCCCCGTCGGCATGGACAGCATGCGCGAGGGCGTGAACGAGACCGGCACCACCGCGAGCAGCGGCATCAGCAGGAAGACCGCCACCACCAGGGCGCAGAGCAGCGCGACGGGGCCGGGACGATAGCCGTTCATCTCAGCCCGCCATCTGCGAGGGCCGCAGGTAGCGGAACAGCGCCGCCGAAAGCGCCCCCACGATGACGACCAGGGTGATGCTGATGGCTGCCCCCAAACCCCAGTCCGGGCTCTGGAAGATGCGCAAATAGACGAGTTCGGCCACCATGACGCTGCGGCCGCCGCCGAGGATCGCCGGCGTGATGAAGAAGCCGAGGGCAAAGACGAACACGATGAGCGCGGCCCCGATGACGCCGGGCATGGTCATCGGCACGAACACCGACCAGAAGATGCGCGTGCGCCCGGCCCCCAGGCCACGGGCCGCCAAAAGCACGCGCTCGTCGAGGGCGCGCATCGCCGAGGCGATGGGAAACACGGCAAACGGGATGAGGAAATGCGTCATGCCGACGATGACGCCGAATTCGTTGCGCACCATGGGAAGCGGCTCGCTCAGCATGCCGGTGGCCCGCAGCCAGGTGTTGATGAGCCCCTGGTTGGACAGGAGCGCCACCCAGCCGAAGGCGCGCGTCAGCACCGAAATCCAGAACGGCACCAGGATGCAATATTCCGCCGCCAGCCGCTGGCCGGGCGTGCCGCGCACCCACACATAGGCGATGGCGTAGGCGCCGGCCACCGAGGCCAGCGTCACCAGCCCGCAGATGCGGAAGGTGCGCACGAACACGGACTGCACCAGCGGATCGGTGAGCAGCGCGCGGTATTGCCCCAGGCCCGGATCGGGCAGGGTGAAGCTCCACTTCACCACGCCGAGAAAGGGAACGGCGTAGGCGAGCCCGAGGAAGACCAGCAGCGGCGCCAGAAACAGCGCCGCGCCGGGGTGGAGGAAGCGGGCCCGCATGCGCCTGGCGCTCAGGCCGAGATGATCTTGGTGTATTCGTCGAGCGCCGGCCCGTAATGCTCGGAGTACCACTCCATATCGAGCGCGATCTGCTTGCTCGCATTGGCGGGATCGACCGGATTGAAGCGCTGCCTGTCCTGCGGGACCAGCGCGTCGGCGGCGGGATTGGCCGGCCCCTGCCCGAGCATGTCGAACATCACCAGTTGCTTCTGCGGGTCCTGCGCGCTGGCGATGAACTTCATCGCCGTGTCACGGCCTGCGGGGTTGCCCTTGATGACGGCCATGGCGCCGGGCGACAGCAGCCCCTGGTCCCAGATGAACTTGATGCGGCCGCCCGAATCCTCCTCGATCAGCGAGCCGCGAGTGGACCAGATGATCGCCATGGACGCCTCGCCGTCCAGCAGCAGCGACTGGCTTTCCGAGCCGCCGCCCCAATAGGCGATGACATTGTCCTTGAAGGCGGCGATCTTGTCATGGGCGCGCTTGAGGTCGAGCGGGTAGAGCTTCTCCGGCTCCACGCCGTCGGCGAGAAGGGCTGCCTCCCACATGGCGCTGCCCCATTTGTAGAGCGCCCGCTTGCCGGGAAACTTCTTGACGTCGAAGAAGTCGGCCATGCCCGTCGGCGCCTGGTCGCCGTATTTTTCCGAATCGTAGGCGATGACGTAGGAGTAGAAATAGCTGGAGGCGGCGTAGTCCCAGCCGAAGCCCGGGCGCATCTTGTTCTTGTCGACGACCTGATAGTCGATCTCCTCGATCATGCCCTGCTTGCCCAGCGTGATGGCCGAGAACGGATCGGCATCGACGATGTCCCAGCTCGGCGCGCCGCTCTTGAACTGGGCGGTGATGGCGCCCTCCGTCGGCCCCGAGCCGTCCTGCTTGACCGGAATGCCGGTCTCCTTCTCGAAGGGCTGGCCGTAGGCCTTGTCGTAGGCCGTCACCGCATCGCCACCCCAGTTGACGAAGACGAGTTGCTTGGCCTGCGCGGAAGCCTGCGTGGTCCTGAACGCCAGCGGCGCGCCGGCCAGCAGCATGGCGGCAAGCTGGGTGAAGCGGCGGCGCGTGATCTCGCCCCGCTTCACCTTCTCGGCGAGGATTTCGAGGCAGTCTTTCTGAAAGGCGTCGTTCATGGCGTTTCCCCTTTTTGTCGTTTGTCGTCGTTGATGCGGCTGTCGTCCAAGACCCCTCCGGCGGTCTCCTATGCAGTGCCCGGCAACAGGAAGCCGCGGTCTGCCGGCCAGGTCAGCCACACGGCGCTGCCATCGCCCAGCGCGAGCCGGGCGGTTTCGGTGGGCACGGAGACCGTCACCCTGGCGCCGCCGCGCGTCGTCAGCTCCAGCCGCGTCGCCGCGCCCAGATAGGTCGAGGCCGTCGCGGTCGCGGCGATGCCGTTTTCCTGCGGCCCGGGCTCGCGCGCGATCGACATATGCTCGGGGCGGATCGCCAGCAGGGCCTCGCCCGCCACGTCGCGCTCGGCGCAGCGCAGCGCGACCTCCCGGTCCTCGCACAGGCCCCTCACCCCGTCCCGGTCGGGGCGCACGTCGCGCAGCGGCAACATGTTGATCTCGCCCAGGAACTCGGCCACGAAGCGATTGCCGGGACGCTCGTAGACCTCCTGCGGCGTGCCCACCTGCAGCAGCTCGCCATGGTTGAAGATTGCCACGCGCGACGACAGCGCCAGCGCCTCGCTCTGGTCGTGGGTGACGAAGACGAAGGTCGTGCCCGTCTCCTGGTGCAGGCGCTTCATCTCCGCCTGCATCTGGCCGCGCAGGCTCTTGTCCAGCGCCGAGAAGGGTTCGTCGAGCAAGAGCACGCCCGGCTCGAAGGCCAGCGCACGCGCCAGCGCGACGCGCTGCTGCTGGCCGCCGGAAAGCTGCGCCGGCCTCTTGCGCTCATGGCCCTGCAGGCCGACCCGCTCGACCATCTCGGCCACGCGCCGCCTGATCTCGGCTTCGGATTTGCGGCGCACCCTGAGCGCAAAGGCGATGTTGTCCGCCACGCTCATATGCGGAAACAGCGCATAGCCCTGGAAGACCATGCCCGAAGAGCGCTGCTCGGCCGGGCGGTCGGTGATGTTGACGCCGTCGCTGAACAGGCGCCCCTCGCTGGGCGCCTCGAAACCGGCCAGGATCATGAGAAAAGTCGTCTTGCCGGAGCCGGAAGGGCCGAGCAGCGTCACGAATTCGCCGCGGCCGATATCGAGCGAGAGATTCTTCAATGCCCGGAACGAGCCGAAGTTCTTGCCGATCCCTGTTGCCTTGATCTCGGCTGCCCGCGCGGCGTGCTGCATGCGTACGACCTCACCTGCGTGTGAAAAGCGTATGCGCGCAGTCACCTCACGGCAACCGAATTATATTCGCCTTATCGGCAAATTCGCTTCACCTATGGTCGCACCTATCCATAGGCGCCACGCACTTCCGCTGCCGCGTCCGCCAGGCTGGAGCGGAGCCAGTCACGAAAGGCGGGCAGCACCGGATGATCGGACTTCACCAGATCGACAACCAGATAATAGGACCGCAGCGAGCGGATGGCGACGTCGAAGGGGCGCACCAACCGGCCCTCGCTCAGCGCCTTGCGCCCGGTCAGTTCGTCGCCCATGGCGATGCCCTGGCCGGCGATCGCCGCCGAGAACACCAGGTTCATGTCGGAAAAGACGATGCCGCCGGCCGGATCGGCGTTCTCCACCTTGGTCAGCGACAGCCAGCGCGCCCAGTCCTCATGGTCGCCGAGATGCAGGAGGTTGGTGCGCAGCACGTCCGCCGGCCTGGACAGGCCGCCGAGCTTGTTGAGCAAGGCGGGGCTGCATAGCGGCGTGAAATGCACGTCGCACAGGATCTCGACGCTGCGGTTCGGCCAATTGCCGTCGCCGAAGGCGATGAAGGCGTCGGCTTCCGGGCTGCTCACATCGTCCAGCCGCCGCGGCGTCAGAATGGACAGCGACACGTCCCGATACATTTCCTGGAAGGCGGCAATGTGGGTGCACAGCCATAGCGAGGCGAAGCCCGGCGTGCAGCTTACCCGGAACGAACCGCCGATGCCGTCGCCATGTTGCGCGCCCGCCTCGCCCAGCATGGTCAGCGCCTTGTGCACGTCGTGCGCGTAGCGCCGGCCGCGCGAGGTAAGCGCCACGCCCTTGCCGACGCGCTCCAGCAGGTCGAAGCCGAGGTCGCGCTCCAGAAGCCGCAACTGGTGGCTGACGGCGCTGCGCGTCAGGTGCAGCTCCTCCGCCGCCCGCCACACGCTGCCGTGCCGGGCGAAGCTGTCGAGTGCGCGCAGCGCCTGTGTCGATGGAACCCGCAACCGCCCCTCTCCTGCCCGGACGCGTGAATGGAATTTTCACGAAACGATAAAACATATCACTTTTTGCGCAAGCGTTTCACTGGTTTGCTCGCAGACCGAGCGGACGCCACGGGTCATCCCCGACGGGCCATCCCTATGTGCGCGGGAGCCGCTCGCCCGGGCGCCTGGAAACGACGAGCCGACGATGACGCGCAAAGCTGCCGAGGAAAGCGCCACGCACTGGGTGGACAAGAACGCCGCCGAGCTGTCGAAGTGGACCAGCGAGATCTGGCACAAGGGCGAGACCGCCTGGCGCGAATACGAATCCGCTGCCTGGTATGTGAAGCGCCTGCGCGCCGAAGGTTTTGTCGTCGAGGAAGGCTCCGGCGGCATGCCGACCGCTTTCGCCGCATCATGGTCCAACGGCAAGGGCGGCCCGGTCATAGCCTCATACGCCGAATATGACGCCGTGCCCGGCAACTGCCAGGCGGCCGGCACCGTCAGGGCGCCGCGCGCCGGCCTCAACGAACATGCCGGCGGCCACACCGACCCGCACTCGGCGCTGGGCATGAGCGCCTTCGGCGGCCTGCTCGCCGCCAAGGCGGCCATGCAGGCCCACGACATTCCCGGCACGCTGAAGTTCTTCGGCGAGCCGGCCGAGAAGGTGCGCGGCTCCAAGCCGATCCACGCGGCCAAGGGCTATTATGACGGCCTCGACGCCATGATCAGCTTCCACCCCTGCTACATGCTGCCGCTGTGCAACACGGTGAACTGGGACACGCATTGCGGCGCGGCCTATGCGATGGTCTACCGCTTCGTCTGCGACGAGCCGGAGACGTGGCTGAAGCGCGCCGACGGCCTGCCCATCCCGCAGGCGCACAGCGCCGTGCGCGCGCCGGGCGCCAACGACGCGCTGTTCCTGATGTACAGCACCTCCAAGGCGCTGCGCGATTCCATGCTGCCGCATATGGGCGGCTGGTCGATCAGCGAGGCGATCCTGACGGCCGGGCAGGCTACCGCCGACAATTTGCCGGCGCGGCTTGCCGAGATCCAGTACATCATCCGCGTGCCGACGGTGGAGATGGCCGAGCAGGCGGCGCTGATCCTCGACCGCAACGCCGAGGCCGCCGCAAGGCTCGCCCACTGCCGCGTGGAAAGGATCTGGGTGTCGAAGTCGCGCCCCGGCCTGGCCAACCATGCCATGGCCGAGCTGGTCTATGGCAAGCTCGCCGCGGTCGGCGCGCCGAAATGGGGCGAGAATGCCAAGAACATCGCCCGCGAGATCCAGGCCAATCTCGGTCTGGAGCCGATGGCCGAGCCCTTCCTGCCCGACTGCGAGAAGCTGGTCGAGCCGCAGGAGGCCGAGCGCATCCTGCGCCGGGACCTGCCGCCCTCGCAGGTCAACTACACCTCCGACGACTATACAGACATGTGCTGGCACGCCCCCACCGCGCGCCTCTACATCGCCCGCCCGATGCTGACCGGCCCGGCCGGCTACGCCTATCCGGACTGGGTGATGAACGCGCTGGGCGGCATTCCCGAAACCATCGACCCGATGGTTGTCTGCGCGTCGAAGACCATCGCCCATTCGATGCTGGAGCTGATGCAGAACGCCGAATTGCGCGCTGCCGCCCGCCGGGAGTTCGAGGAGCGTACCGGAGGCGGCATCGGCGGCACGAAGTGGATCGCGCCGCTGGCCGATTACGAGGCGCCGGTCGGCCTGCGCTGGCCCGAATATGTCACCACGGTGCGCGGCCGCGAATGGTGGATTCCGAGCACCGGCTACTGAGGCAGCGGCCCAAGCCCGACAGGTGAAGCGAATGCGCGTTCTCTACGACCACCGCCCGAGCCACGCGGCCCGCAGCGCCTTTGCCGACCTCGTGCTCGTCAACGGCCGCATCTATACCGGCGATCCGGGCCTGCCCTGGTGTTCCGCGCTCGCTGTGGCGCGCGGACGCATTGTCGCGCGCGGCGAGCGCGCGGACGTGGAGCACCTGATCGGCGCGCAGACCAAGGTGATGGATCTCGCCGGACGCTTCGTCATGCCGGGCCTCTACGACATGCACACCCATCCCGACCTTGCACTGGCGCCGCGCTATGCGCAGGACCTCGACATCGGCATCGTCGACCCGACGCCGGATCAGGTGCGCGACGCTGTGCAGGCCTACGCCGCCCGGCACCCGGACCGCGAATGGATCTACGGCCAGTATTTCGTGCGCTACACCTTCCGGCAGGCGGGCCTTGTGCCCGGCCGGGACTGGCTGGACACGGTGATGCCCGACCGGCCCGTGGCGCTGCTCGACCGCATGTGGGGCACCATGATGGTCAATTCCGAGGCGCTGCGCCGCGCCGGCATCGAGGCCGGCACCCCCGACCCGGCCAACGGCTATCTGGAACGCGATCCGGCAAGCGGCGAGCCGACCGGCCTGCTGATCGACGGCGCCTATGCGCTGATCCATGCGGCCATGCCCCCTACCCCGGTGCCGGTGCTGCAGGCCGCCTATCGCGACGGCGTGCGCTACCAGTCTGCGCGCGGCGTGGTCTCCACCAAATATGTCCATGTCTGCGAGAACCGGCTGAATGCGCTGCAATCGCTCGACCAGGCCGGCGAGCTGACCTTGCGCGTCGAGGCCGCGATAAGCTGGCAGGACGACATCTTTCCGGTGCGCCGGCGCTGGGAGCTGCTGGCCGGCGAGCGCCATTACTACCGCTCCGCCCGGCTCAACGCCAACGCCGTGAAATTCCACTTCGACGGCACGGTCGAGCCGCGCTCGTCCTATCTCATCACGCCGTGGGACGGCGGCAACGCGGCCTGGAGCGGCAAGATCAACCTGACGCCCGAGCATCTTGCCGACATGATCTGGGACATGGACCGCCAGGGCATCCGCGTCATCGCCCACTGCACGGGCGACGGGGCTTCCGACACCTTCCTCGACGCGGTCGAGGAAGCGCGCCGGCGGCCGGGCGGGCTCGGCGTGCGCCATCAATGCGCGCACTCGACCATCCTGCACGGCGGCAATCTCAGGCGCTTCCGTGATCTCAACGTCACCGCCGAGTTCTCGCCGGTGTCGTGGTATCCGTCGAAATTCGTCTCCGGCGCCCGTTCCGGCTATGGCCCCGAGCGGCTCAAGCGCGCCTACAACATCAAGGGCGTTCTGGAGGCCGGGGGCGTCGCCGTCATCGGCACCGACTGGCCGGTCAGCCCGCTCGATCCGTGGATCGCGCTGGAAACCATGGTCACCCGCGCCAATCCGTGGGGCGAGGCGGAGGGCCGCTTCGGCGAGCCGATCTCGCTCAAGCAGGCCATCGACGTCATGACGAAGAACGGCGCCTGGTCGATGGGCATCGAGCACGAGGCGGGCTCGCTGGAGGTCGGCAAGTCGGCCGATATCATCGTGCTCGACCGCGACCTGTTCGAGGTCGAGCCGCAGGGCAACATCCACTCCACCAAAGTGGACCTGACCTTCATGCAGGGCCAGCTCGTGCACGACCGGCTGAACGACAGGTCCGACGCCGTCTGGCACGGCGAGGCGCCGGTCCTGTGGTGACGAGGAGCGCCGCGCCCGTCCCGGTCACGGTGATCGGCGGTTTTCTGGGCGCGGGCAAGACGACGCTGGTCAATCACATATTGAGCGGCGGACATGGGCTCAAGGTCGCCGTGCTGGTCAACGATTTCGGCGCCGTCAACATCGACGCCGCGCTGATCGCCTCCACCGAGGGCGGGCTCTACAGCCTGTCCAACGGCTGCGTGTGCTGCGGGCTGAACCAGGGTTTTGTCGAGCAGCTCGAGGATCTGCTGGCCGCCCGCGCCGACATCGACCACATCGTCATCGAGGCCAGCGGCGTGGCCGATCCCGCCCGCATCATGGATACGGTGCGCTATGCGCGCTTCGCCTCACGCCTGCGCGCGGATGCCATCGTGGTGGTGGTCGATGCCGCGGGCTTCGACGATGCCATCGCCGCCGCACCCGGCCTCGCCGAAGCGCAGACCGGCTCTGCCGACCTTGTCGTCCTCAACAAGACCGATCTGGTCGGGCGCGAAAAGCTCGACGCCTGGCGCGCCCGCTGGACCTTTCCGGACTCGCGTATCGTTGAGACGACGAATGCGCGCGTGCCCTTCGACATCCTCTTCGCCGGCGAAATTTTGTCGCGCGGGGTCGCCTCGACCTTCGCTGCTGAGCCTGCCCACGAGCAGGCGGTCAGCGCGATCTGGCGGCAAGACGGCGCGGTCGATCTGAAGCGCCTGCAGCAGGTGCTGGCCGCCCTGCCCTCCGGCATCTACCGCGCCAAGGGTTTTTTGCGCGCGAAGGATGGCCGGTGCCTTGCCTTGCATCTCGTCGGCACGCGCCTTTCGTTCGAGCAGATGGCACAGGCGCCGGAAGGCATCGACGCCGACAATGTCCTCGTGCTGATCGGCTTCGGTGCGCCCCTGCCCTTCGAAGCCATCCTGGCGCAGCTCGACGGCTGCGTCGAACCTGTCATGCCCGGCGCGAAAGGATAGAGGGCAGCGAAACCGCCTATGCGGGTCCGGTGACCGGCAGCGGGCCGCGCCCTTGCGCCTCCAGCGCCTTCAACGTCGAGGCAAGCAGCATCTGCGCGCCGGCAACGGCCTGGTCCGGCTCGACATATTCGGCCTCGTTGTGGCTGAGCCCGTCGCGGCACGGCACGAAGATCATCGCCGCGGGCGCGACCCGGTTGATGAAGAGCGCGTCGTGGAAGGCGCCGGAAAGCATCGGCTTCGAGGCAAGGCCGAGCCCCTTCGCCGCCGCGCCCAGGCAGTCGAGCAGCGACGGAGAGAATTCCGCCGGCGGCATGTCGAAGATGCGGCGCAGCGTCGCGGCGCAGCCGCCGGCGGCCGCTGCCTCGGCGAATGCATCCGCGATCAGGGCTTCCAGGCGGTCGAGTTCGGCACTTTCGGGATGGCGCAGGTCGATGGTGAGCGCGGTCTTTTCGGGAATGGCATTGACCGCGCCTGGTTCGAGCGTCAGCTTTCCCACCGTGAAGCGGGCGCGCGCGTCGTGCGGCATGATCGCGGCATAGAGCCTGTCCAGTGCGCGCACGGCCGCGGCCATGGCGTCGCGGCGGAATGCGAGCGCCGTGGTGCCGGCATGGGCCGCCTGGCCGGTGATCTCGACCTCCAGCCAGCGCGTGCCCTGGATGCCCTCCACGATCCCGATCGGAATTCCCTCGCGTTCGAGCGAGGGGCCTTGCTCGATATGCAACTCCAGGTAGCCCCCGATGGGGAAGCCGAGCGGCCGCATCGCCGCTTCGGGCAGGGCTGCCAGTGTGTCCCGCAATTCCTCGGAGAACGAGGAACCGTCGTGGCCGCGCAGAGCGGACCACCGTTCCGGAATCGCGCCGGCGGCGAAGGCCATGGAGCCCATGCAGCCGGGCTGGTAGTGGCTGCCCTCCTCGTTGGTCCAGGCCACGGCCTCCACCGGGACCGGGGTCTCGATACCGGCATCCTCCAGCGCCTCCAGAACCTCGAAGGCGGCCAGCACGCCCAGCGCCCCGTCGAAACGGCCGCCCGTCAACTGGCTGTCGAGATGGCTGCCGATCAGGAAAGGCGGCAGCGAAGCGTTTCTGCCCTCACGACGCACGAACAGGTTGGCGATGGCGTCCTGATGCACGCCAAAGCCGCGCGCCTGCCCGAGCTGCGCCAGCAGAGCCCGGGCGCGGCGGTCCTGCAAGGAGAGCGCCTGGCGGTTGACGCCCCCCTTTGGCGTGGCGCCGATCCCGGCGAAGGCCTCCAGCCTGCCCAGGAACCGTCCGGCATCGATGTAAGCTTCTCTCATCGCGTCTTCTCCATGGGCGGCGTGACACCAGTCCGGCCGCATCCCGCCCGGCTTGCGCTCAGGCGCCCAGCGCCGGCTCCGCTGCGGCGCGGAAGGCGCGCACGCGCTCGATGTTGACCGGGTTCCACCACACCCCGCCCACCTTCAGCGAGGACGCGACGATGACGCCGCTGGTGCGCTTGAGTATCTCCACGACATTGTCCTTGTCCACGCCGGAGCCGACGAGCAGCGGCAGATGCGTGGCGGCGGCGATCTCCTCGATCTCCTCGACGGTGGCGGCATTGCCGGTGCGCTGGCCGGTGGCGATGATGCCGTCGGCGTCGAAGAAGGCGAGGTCACGCGTCAGCTCGGCGATGGAGCGGTCGGCGACGATGGCGTGGCTGCCATGCTTGACATGGCTGTCGGCGAAGACCTTGATGTACTCGGCCCGAAGTGCCGAACGGTAGCGCATGGCTTCGGCCGCGCGGCCTTCCATGAACCCCTCATTGGCGACATAGGCGTTGGCCCACTGGTTGACGCGGATGAATTTCGCGCCGCCCGCCATGGCGATGGCGAAGGCCGGGATCGGGGCGTTGGCCAGCACGTTGACGCCGAGCGGCACGCCGATGGCGCGCGCGATGCGGTCGGTGACGACCGACATGAAAGCGGCCGTCTCGCAGCCTATGTCCTGCGGCTTGGAAAAGGGCACGTCGCCATGGTTCTCGATCATCAGCCCGTGCATGCCGCCCTCGATCAGGGCTTCGGCATCGCGCATGCAGGCATCGTAGATGGTGTCCATCTGCGCGCCCCGGTAGCGCGGCGCGCCGGGGAAGGCGGGGCAATGGATCATGCCGATCAGCGCCTTGTCGCGCCCGAATATTTCCCTTATGGCGCTCGCGCTGTTGTCCGAAATTTCCTGCATCTCAGGGTCCTTTGGTAGAGTGGTCATGCACGCTTATGTCATCGGCAATGTGGCGGTGGACGAGACAGTCCGGGTCGATCAATGGCCCACGGCCGGCGCCTCGATCTTCGGCGGCCACGGCTCCACCGACATCGGCGGCAAGGGCGCCAACCAGGCGGTGGTGATGGCCCGCTGCGGCCTGCCGACGACGCTGATCGCCCCGGTCGGCGAGGGTTTCCGCGCCCGCAGCATCGCCGAGCGGCTGGAGGCGGAGCCGCTGGAATGCCGGCTGGTGCGGCTCGAAGGCCGGGCCACCGACTTCTCCATCATATTCACGAGGCCCGACGGGGAAAACGCCATAGTCACCACCACCGACGCGGCGCAGAACCTTGCGCCGGAGGATGCGCTGCCCGCTCTCGGGCAGGCGAGGCCCGGCGACCTTGCCGTGCTGCAAGGCAATCTGAGCGGGGAGACCACCAGTGCGCTGCTCGGCGAAGCGCGCCGGCGCGGCATGGTCACCGCCTTCAATCCCTCGCCGCTCAGGCCTTGCTTCGGGGAGCTGTGGCCGCTGGTGGACATAGCCTTCCTCAATGTCGGCGAGGCGCTGGCGCTGACCGGCGCTTCCGGCGAGGCGGCAGCCGCGGCGCTGCATGCGCGCGGCGTGCGCGACGTGGTGCTGACGCTCGGCGCCGACGGCGCGCTGCTGAGCAGCGGCGGCATTGCGGTGCGCGTGGCGGCCATATCCGCCAATGCCGTGGACACCACCGGCGCGGGCGACACCTTCATGGGCGCCGCCCTTGCCTCGGCGGCGCTGCGCGGCACCCGGCTGGACGAACTGGCGCTTGTGCACGCGGCACGGGCGAGCGCGCTCACCGTGTCGCGGAAAGGCACGCTTGGCGCCTTTCCGAGCATCGGGGAGATGAGCGCGATCCTGGCGCAAGCGTGACGAAGCCTAGCGCTGTTCGGTCGTCAGCCAGCCGAGGATGTTCTTCCACAGACGGCCATAGCCCTCCCAGTCGCAGAATTCCGGCGACAGCCAGTGCGGGCCGATGTCGGAGGTCCAGGCGGCGGTGCGGCCCTTGCCGTGGCTGCCCAGCGCCAGCAGCGGGAAGCCGCCCTGGTCCTGCGGAAGGCGTGCGACCAGTTCGGCGCCCGGGCGCAGTTCCACCTCGTTGACGCCCAGCAGCGGCGGCCATGCCTGGCCGGTCAGCCCGGCCATCACCGGATGCTCCTCGGCCACGATCTCGGCCGCCGTGCCCTCGGGAATCTCGACGCGGTCGTCATAGGGCAGGCAAGTGACGGGCAGCGTGTCCTCCACCGGGGTGCGGCGCCAGCGCGCCTTGCCGTCGATGCCCTGGAAGGAGAAATAGCCGCCGACCATCAGCAGGCCGCCGCCCTTCTCCACCCATGCCTTGAGCAGCTTCAGCCTGTTCGGCACGGTGCGCGAGCGCAGCCAGACTTCCGGCGGCAGGAGCAGCGTGTTCGCGCCGATGTCGGACAGGATGACGGCGTCATAGGCATCGAGCCCCGCCATCTCGAAGGGGAACTGCTCGGCCGCCTCGTGCGCGGGCATGTAGGTGAGCTCGTATTCGGAGCCCTTCAGCGCCTTCACCAGCGGCTCGGCGCCGAGGTGGAAGGTCACGGAGCCGAACTGGTCGAAGCCCTTGAAGTGCGTGGCCGAGCTGATCCAGCTTTCGCCGACGAGAAGAACCTTTTTTGTCATTTTTACATTCGCTTTCTGTAGTTGGGGGAAAGGGCTTTCTCAGGCCGTGGCGTCGAACACCGAGCGCGGATTGTCGTGCATCAGCCTCGCGAGCGCTGCATCCGCCACCCCGTGGCGCTTCAGCCGCGGCAGGAAGTGCTTCGGCACGAAGGCATAGCCGTTGCCGCCATATTGGGTGAGCATCATCTTCAGGAAGACGTCGTGCGACAGCAGGATGCGGTCGAGATAGCCGGCGTCGATCAGGCGCACGATGCCGCGCGCCGCCTCGTCGTCGCTGGGGCACTGCACCTGCTGGTCGGCATAGAAGAAATCCATGCCGATCATGTCGTATTCGATGAAGGCGCCGCGCGCCGCCAGCGACGACTGGTAGGCGAAATCGTCATGCGAGGGGTTCATGTGGCACAGCACCGTGTGGCGCAGTTCGGCCCCCTCCTCCTCGACGATATCGAGCACCTTGTGGCCGAAACGGAACCAGCCGGGCAGATGCACCATCAGCGGCAGGCCGGTCAGCTTCTGCGCGCGGGCGGCGCCCCGCAGCGACTTCTCTTCGCTCTTGGTGAAGTCGGCGGAGACGCCGATCTCGCCGATCAGCCCGATCCTGACGTCGGTGCCGTCCACGCCGTCCACCGCCTCGCGCACGATCTCGGCGGCGATGTCGTCTGCAGACATCGCCGCCACTTTCGCCGGGTGGGAGGATGCGAGGTAGTAGCCGGCGCCCATGATGATGTTCAGCCCGGTGGCCGCCGACACGCGGCGCATGGCCAGCGGGTCGCGGCCGATGCCCTGGCAGGTCGGCTCGACCAGCGTGCGCCCGCCGACCGCCGCGAACTGCTTCAGTTCCTTGACTGCCAGCGCCTCGTCGTCGAGCGTGATGTTGTGCTTGTTGACGAAGGGATCCTGGCGCAGCTCCGACAGGATCTCCATGCACACGAAGCCGCCCGCCAGATATTGCCGCTCCGGCTCCTTCGGCCTGTGCCACCAGCACAGGCAGTCGTTCAGCACATGCTCGTGCATCAGCGTCATGCCGAGATCGGACGCGGCGGCCAGCCCGGCGACCGTCATCACCTTGCCCGAGCGGACATGCGCTTGCGAGAGCGGAGCGGCGGTCATTTCGCCTTGCCTCCCGCCCTGCCCGGCAGCCGGAACTTGGCGTTGAAGATGCGCGTGTTCAGCCAGATGGCGATCAGGATGATGGCGCCGGTGACGATCTGGGTGAAGAAGGGCGAGATGTGCATGAGGATGAGGCCGTTGCCGATCACCGCGATGGTGAGCGTGCCCAGCACGGTGCCGAGGATGGTGCCGCGCCCGCCCATCAGCGAGGTGCCGCCGAGCACCACGGCCGCGATGACCTGCAGCTCGAAGCCGACGGCCGCGTTGGACGAGCCGGAACCGAGGCGCGCTGCGATCAGCAGGCCGGCGACGGCGCAGGAGATGCCGGACACCATGTAGACCGAGGCGACGATCCAGCGCGCCGGCATGCCGACGCGGCGCGCGGCCTCCATGTTGGAGCCGACCGCCACCACCTGGCGCCCGTAGCGCGTCGAGCGGATCGCCACATAGCCGATGACGGCGACAACCACGGCGATCAGGGCGGGGACCGGAATGCCGAGCAGTTCGCCGCGCCCCAGCACGAAGAAGCCGGGCACGTTTTCGATGGGGATCGAATAGCCCTTGGTCAGATAGAGCGCCAGGCCGCGCAGGATGGACAGGCCCGCCAGCGTGACGATGAAGGAGGGGACGTCCTGATAGGCGACGAACCAGCCCTGGGCCAGCCCGAGCAGCGCGCCGAGCACCAGCATGGCCAGCACCGCCATGGGCCAGGGAATGCCGGCGGCGATGAGGATGGCCACGAGCGCGTTGACCAGCGCGATCTGCGAGCCGACCGACAGGTCGATGCCGGCGGTTATGATGACCAGCGTCATGGCCACGGCCACGATCAGGATGGGGGCCGCCTGCCGCAGGATGTTCAAAATGTTGCCGGTGGTGAGAAACGTGCTCGAGCCGACGGCGAAAAAGACGATGCAGGCGACGAAGAAGATGGCAATGGACAGGATCTGGGCGTTCTCGGCGAGGATGTCGGCGAGCGCCGAGCCTTTCGCCCGTTCGGTGTAGACGGTCATTTCTGTGCGCCTTCTCCGACGATGAGCTTCACGATGTCCTCGAGGTTCGTTTCCCCGATCCGGCGTTCCGCGACCTTGGTGCCTTCATACATGACGGCGATGCGGTCGCAGACGCGGAACAGATCCTGGAGGCGGTGGGTGATGAGGATGACGGAGACGCCGCGCGCCTTGACGCGGTTGATCAGCGCGAGCACGGCCTCCACTTCGGCCACGGCGAGCGCCGAGGTCGGCTCGTCCATGATGAGCACCTTGGGCTCGAAGGCGGCGGCGCGGGCGATGGCGATGGCCTGCCGCTGGCCGCCGGACAGCTTCTCGACCTTGGCGGTCAGGCGCGGGATGCGGATCTCGAGTGCCTCGAGCATGTGCCGCGCGCCGTCGAGCATGGCCTGGTGGTCGAGGAACGGCCCCCTGGTGCGCTCGCGCCCGAGGTAGAGATTGCCCACCACGTCGATATGGTCGCAAAGCGAAAGGTCCTGGAACACCATCTCGATGTTCCGGGCGCGCGCGTCGGCGGGGCCGGACAGCACCACCGGCTGGCCCTCTATGGCGATGGTGCCGCCGTCGGGGATGTAGGTGCCGGAGATGATCTTCGTCAGCGTCGACTTGCCGGCGGCGTTGTCGCCGACAAGGCCCAGGCATTCCCCGGGAAAGATGTCGAGGTTGACGCCGCGCAGCGCCTGATGCGAGCCGAAGGTCTTGACGATGCCGCGCAGCGAGATGCGCGGCACGGCGTTGCCGGCTTCCCCGCCGGCAGGCCGGGGGGAAATCCCCCCGGCCGCGGCAGGCATTGCTGCGTGGTTTCCGGTCATTTGAAGACGGCCCGGTACGGTTCGACGTTGTCCTTGGTGACGATGGTCACCGGCACGGCGATTTCCTTGCCGACCTCACCGCCCTTGGTGAGGGTGTCGAGCGCCTTGACGGCGGCCTCGCCCATGCCGGCCGGGTCCTGCTGGACGACGGCGGCGACATAGCCCTTGTCGATGCCCGAGATGGCCTGCGCGGTCAGGTCCCAGCCGAAGATCTTGATCTGGTCCTGCTTGCCCTGGCTCTCGACGGCGGCGATGGCGCCCAGCAGCGCCGGCTCGCCGGTGGCGTAGATGGCGTTCATGTCGGGATTGCCGGTGATGAGGTTCTCGGCCGCCGCGAGCGCGGTGTCCTGCACGTTCTGCCCGTTGACCACGGCCACCGTCTCGATGCCGTCCTTGTCCTTGATGGCGTCCTCGAAGCCCTTCTGGCGCACGTTCTGGATGTAGGAGTTGAGCGCGCCGACGACGCCGATCTTGGCCTTGCCGTCCATGTTGGCCTTCACGTAGTCGAGGAAGTGGGCGCCCATGTCGGCGCCGGCCTTGGCGTTGTCCACGCCGATCTGCGCCTTCTGCGGGCCCTCCGGCAGGATGGCGTCGATGGCCACGACGGGGATGTTGGCGTCGGCTGCTTCCTTGACCGCCGGCATGATGCCGTTGACGTCGATGGCCACGACGATGAGACCGTTCACCTTCTCCTGGATATAGGTCTCGATCGCGCTGTTCTGGGCGGAAGGCTCGTTGTTGGCATTGAAGATCACCAGCTTGGCGCCGGCTGCGTCGGCCGCCTTCTGGGCGCCTTCGTTGATCTGGTTGAAGAAGATGGCCTGCTGATTGATCTGCACCAGCGCGTAGGTCTTCTGGTCCTGCGCGGCGGCGGGCGACACCGTGCCGGCGAAGAGGGTGAGCGCGGTGAAGCCGAGAGCGGCTGCGAAGGTTCTGCGTGTCGTAGTCCAGGTCATGGTCGGTTTCCTCCGTAGGGTTTTTTCCATTGCCGGCTTATCGTTTCGCGGGCGGGGCAACGGATTCCCGCACGACGAGTTCGACCGGCATCAGTTCCTGCGGCGCGGGCGCCGCAAGCTTCTGCCAGTCCGTTTCCACAAGCAGCCCCAGCGACCGCCGGCCTATGGCGCTGACGGGCTGGCGCACCGCCGTCACCGGCGTCGCAAACAAATGGAAGGGCGCGACGTCGTCGAAGCCGACGAGGGAGACATCGCCGGGAACCGACACGCCCTCGGCGCGGAACACCTCCATCATGCCGATGGTAATCTCGTCCGAGGTCGCGAATATGGCGGTAGCCGGCATGCCCTCGGCGATGAAGCGGCGGGCCGCCTCGCGGCCGAACTCTATCGTGTAGGAGCCCCGATAGCTCGCCGGCACGATGTCCGCCTGCCAGAATTCACACAGCGCGCGGCGCAGCCCGTCGAAACGGCGGCGGCCGCTGATCATGTCCTCCACGCAGCCGACGAAGAGCACCCGGCTATGGCCGTGGCCGGCCAGATGACGGCCCGCCAGATAGCCGCCCTGATCGTTGTCGCAGAAAAGCTTCGGCGCATCCGCGCCCGGCACGTCCTCGTCCGTCACCACCACCCGGCCGGCCGCGTTGATGAGCGCCGCGAGTTGCCCGTCGTCGGGATGGTTGGTGACGAAGATCAGCCCGTCGACATGCTTGCGCCCGATCATTTCCAGATAGGCCACCTCGCGCCCGGTGCGGTTGAGGGTGGCGAACAGCGAGACGGCGAGCCCGCGGCTGTCGGCTTCCTCCTCGACGGCGGCGACGAAGGTGGCGAAGAAGGGGTTGGCGATGTCGGGCACGACGAGGCCGATCGTGTCGGAGCGGCCGCGGCTGAGGCGGCGGGCGTGCGGGTTGGGCTGGTAGTTGAGGTCGCGGATGGCGTCCTCGATCCGCCTGCGGGTTTCCTCCGGCAGGGCAAGCGAGCCGTTGAGCAGGCGCGACACCGTGGTCACCGAAACCCCGGCGGCCCCCGCGACGTCCTTGAGGCTGGCAGCTTTGTCGCTCACGCTGCCTCCTCCCTTGGTTGAAGCGCTTGTAAAGCGTTTTACTAAAGCGCTTTACCAATGATATGATCTCAAGGTTCTGTCAAGCCGTCCCTGTTCCGGACACTTCGCTCCAGGCGGGACGGGACGCGGCCGCAATCACGCGGGAGGGCGAGTTGGGCACGAAACAGCATCGTTACGAAGTACAGGTCGTGTGGACCGGCAATGCGGGAGACGGCACCGCCTCCTGGCGCGGCTATCGCCGCGACCACGAGATCCGGGCGGCGGGCAAGCCGGCGATCGACGGCTCGTCGGATCCCGCCTTCCGCGGCGATCCGGCGCGCTGGAACCCCGAGGAGCTTCTGGTCGCCTCGCTCTCGGCCTGTCACAAATTGTGGTATCTCGGCCTGTGCGCGCAGGCCGGCATCGTCGTCACCGCCTATGAGGACGCGGCCGAAGGCGTGATGGCGGAAGAGACCGGCGGGGCTGGCCAGTTCACCGCGGTGACGCTGCGTCCGCGCGTGACGATCACGGCGCAGGACGGCCTCCAAAAGGCCCTGGACCTGCACCACAAGGCGCATGAAATGTGCTTCATCGCCCGCTCGGTGAATTTCCCGGTCGCCTGCGAACCGGTCGTCATGGTCGGGGATTAGCCCCGGCCAGGTGTGAGGCGGCCTTCAGGCCGCCTTCTTCTTGCTTGCATCGAACGGGATCTCGATGTCGACGGCGAGCGTCGAGACCTGCGCACCGCGCTCCATCTTCACGCTGACCTTTTCGTCGTCGATCTTCATGTGCTTGGAGATGACGCGCATGATCTCGTCGCGGAGCTTGTTGACGAGGTCCGAATCGCCCACCGAGGCGCGCTCATGGGCCAGCAGAACCTGCAGGCGCTCGCGCGCGGCAGGGGCCGACTGGGGCCGGGAAAAGAGCTGGAAGAACTTCATGCCGCTTTCCTTCCGAAAATCTTGCCGAAGAAGCCCCGCTTTTCGCCCGGAATCGCGACCGGCAGCTCTTCGCCCTTGAGCCGGCGCGCGGCGTCGAAATAGGCGACCGCCGGCGCGCTGCGGCTGTCCGCCAGCGTGACGGGAGCGCCGACATTGGAGGCGCGCAGCACGTCCGTGCTTTCCGGAATGATGCCGAGCAGCGGGATCGACAGGATTTCGAGGACATCGTCCACCTTCAGCATGTCGCCGCGCTCGGCGCGGGCCGGGTCGTAGCGGGTGAGAAGCAGGTGCTTCTCCATGCGCTCGCCGTTCTCCGCCTTCAGCGTCTTGGAATCGAGCAGGCCGATGATGCGGTCGGAATCGCGCACCGACGAGACTTCCGGGTTGGTGACGACGATGGCCACGTCGGCATGGCGCATGGCCAGCGTCGCGCCGCGCTCGATGCCGGCCGGGCTGTCGCAGATGACCCAGTCGAACGCCTTCTTCAGGGCGCCGATGACCTTCTCGACGCCTTCCGGCGTGAGGTTTTCCTTGTCGCGCGTCTGCGAGGCCGGCAGCAGGTAGAGCGTCTCCAGCCGCTTGTCGCGGATCAGCGCCTGCGTAAGCTTGGCTTCGCCCTGGATCACGTTGACGAGGTCGTAGACCACGCGCCTTTCGGCCCCCATGACGAGGTCGAGATTGCGCAGGCCCACGTCGAAATCCACGACCGCGACCTTCTCGCCATTCTGCGCAAGGGCGGCGCCAAGCGCCGCGGACGACGTCGTCTTGCCGACGCCGCCCTTGCCCGATGTGACCACGATGACCTTGCCCATTCACCTCTCCTGTTTGTCCGGATACGCCTCGGCTCAGCCGAGCGTCCCTGCCTTGATCGCTTCGCCTTCGAGCCAGATCTGGACCGCCCTGCCGCGCAGGTCGGGCTCCATGTCCTCGGCGGTCTTGTAGAAACCGTCGATGGCGATCAGTTCCGCTTCGAGCTTGCGGCAGAAGATGCGCGCGGAGGCGTTGCCCGTCGTGCCGGCCATCGCCCGGCCCCGCAGCGTGCCGTATATGTGGATCGACCCGCCGGCGACGACTTCCGCGCCGGATGCCACCGACCCGACCACGGTCACGTCGCCTTCGGGGAAGAAAAGCGACTGCCCCGAGCGCACGGGCTCGGTAACGACGAGGGAGGGCACCGCCCTGGCCGGCTGCCCTTCGCAGGGCGCGAGGCTGGCGACATCGTCGATGCCGTCGCTTTCCTCTGCGACCGGCGCCTCGAAATCGGAGGCGGGACGCCCGTCGGTCATGGCCGGGGGCAGATCCGCGCCGAGCCATGAGGGGCGCGCGCCTTCGATGCCCATGATTCGCACATTGCGCCGGCCGAGCTGATCGACCAGTTCGCGCAGTTGCGCGCGATCGATGTCCAGCCCGTCGACGTCGAGCACAACCGGGCGCCGCAGGAAGAAGCCGGCCGAGCGGGCGGCCAGGTCATCGAGACGTGCCAGCCAGTCCTCGAAGGGAAGTTCCGGCGTCAGCGCGAGCGCAAGGAAGGATCGCCCCTTGAGGCGGATCGGCCTGGGTTGAGTTAACACGTCGTTCATCTTGGTTAATTTTCGGTTCCTACGGTGTATCGAGGAAATAGTTAACAAAAGGTTAATTTCCGAAGCCCGGGCACGGAAAAACACGGCCCCCGAAATTGGGCTGGCGACGGAAACATTCCTTCATATCAATTGGTTAGATATTCCAGCAGCTATCGCTAAAATATCACGTCAGGGGCCCCGGCCCCCTGCGCTTCGGATGGGCTTTCGCGCCATTCGCCTGCCGGCGCCGACGACGCCGGGCCGGGACGCCGAATCTATGCCCGGATGGCGACGATGGCTTCGATTTCCACGGTGATGTTGTCCGGCAGCGAACCGAAGCCGACAGCGGAGCGGGCATGGCGCCCCCGGTCGCCGAAGACGTCGACCAGCAGATCGGAACAGCCGTTGATGACTTTCGGATGGTGCGCGAAGTCGGGCGTCGCGTTCACCATGCCGAGCAGCTTGACGACGCGCCCCACGCGGTCGAGGTCGCCCAGCGCCGACTGGATCACGGCAATCAGGTTCAGCCCGGTCAGGCGGGCATCGTCATAGGCGCGCTCGATCCCGACATCGCCGCCGACCTTGCCGGTGCGCAGGGTTCCATCGGTCTCGCGCGGACCCTGGCCCGAAAGATACAAGAGGCCCTTGTCGATGACATAGGGAACATAATTCGCCACCGGCACGGGCGGCGGCGGCAGGACGAGACCGAGCGCTTCGAGCCGGGCGGATGGCGTCATCTCTTGGGAACCTTTCAGTTGGCGAGTTCCGCCTGCCGGATGCAGGCGACGCTGTGGCCGGGTCCGACCTCTTCGCTGGCCGGCACCGTTTGCGCGCAGGCATCAATGGCATGCGGGCAGCGGGTGCGGAAGACGCAACCCGAAGGCGGATTGAGCGGGCTCGGTATGTCGCCATGCAGGATGACCCGCTCGCGCCTGGCGGCCGGATCGGGAACGGGCGCGGTGGCCAGCAGCGCGCGCGTATAGGGATGGCGCGGAGCCGCGTAGAGCGATTGCGCCGGCCCCTTCTCCATCACCCTGCCGAGATAGAGCACGACGATCTGGTCGCAGAGATACTCCACGACGGTCAGATCGTGCGAAATGAACACCATCGTCAGCCCCAGATCCCGCTGCAACTGCTGGATCAGGTTCAACACCTGCGCCTGCACCGAGACGTCGAGGGCGGAGACCGGTTCGTCGGCGATGATGAGTTCCGGTTCCACCGCAAGCGCCCGCGCAATGCCGATGCGCTGCCGCTGGCCGCCCGAGAATTCATTGGGGTAGCGCCGTGCATGCTCTGCCGAAAGGCCGACGCGCACCAGCAGCTCCTCGATCCTGGCCTTGCGTGCCTGGCCCTTGGCCAGCGCGTGCGTATCGATCGCCTCGCCGATGATGTCTCCCACGCGCATGCGCGGATTGAGGCTCGAATAGGGGTCCTGGAAGATGATCTGCAAGCGCCGGCGATAGGCGCGCAGCTCCTTTTCCGAGAGCTTGAACAGATCGACGCCGTCGAAGATCGCTTCGCCGGAAGTCGGCTCCACGAGACGCAGGATGGCGCGGCCGGCCGTCGTCTTGCCCGAGCCCGATTCGCCGACGATGCCGAGGATTTCGCCGCGCCGGACCTCGAAGGACACATCGTCGACCGCCTTGACGGTGCCGCTCTTCGTGGCGAACTGCTTTTCAAGTCCGCGGACAGCCAGCAGCACGTCGGGCTTTTCTGTCGGGGGATGCATGGAAGAGCTCACAGGAGTTCGTGCCTCCGGCAGCGTGTCAGGTGATTCGCAGCCGCTTCGCGCAGCGCCGGCGGCTCGATTTCGCAGGCCGGTTCGACCAGCGGGCATCGCGCGGCAAAGGAGCAGCCGGCCGGCAGCGAGAGCACGCTCGGCACGCTGCCGGGTATCGGGTCAAGCATGCGGCGGGTTCCGTCAGGTGCCCGGTCGCGCTTGGCATCGGGAATGCAGGCCAGCAGCCCCTTCGTGTAGGGGTGCCGCGGCCGGGCGAACAGCTCCTGCACGCGCGCCTGCTCGACCACGCGCCCGGCATACATCACCGCCACCTCATGGGCGGTTTCGGCGACCACGCCGAGATTGTGCGTGACGAAGAGGATGCTCATGCCGATCTCGCGCTGGAGACGGCGCATGAGGTCGAGGATCTGCGACTGGATGGTGACATCGAGCGCCGTGGTGGGCTCGTCGGCGATGAGCAGCGCCGGGCGGCAGGCCAGCGCCAGGGCGATCATCACGCGCTGGCGCATTCCGCCCGACATTTCGTGCGGATACTGGTCCAGCCGCTTCGCCGCCGCCGGAATTTCGACCAGCTCCAGCATTTCCAGGGCGCGCGCCCGGGCCTGGCTGCGCGACACCGGCTCGTGCAGCCGCACCATTTCCATGATCTGGTCGCCCACCGTGTAGAGCGGGTTGAGCGATGTCATCGGCTCCTGGAAGATCATCGCGATCTCCTTGCCGCGTATGCGGCGCATGCGCCTGGCGCTCAGCGTGGCGATGTTGACGACCGACCCGTCGCGCATCCGGTAGAGGATGCTGCCGCCGACGATGCGGCCCGGATCGGCCAGAAGCCGCATGACGGACAGGCTGGTCACCGACTTGCCGGAGCCGGACTCGCCGACCACCGCCAGCGTCTCGCCGCGCCTCACCGTCAGGGTCACGCCATCCACCGACTTGGCCGTGCGCTTTCCCATGACGAAATGGGTGCGCAGATCCTCCACCTTCAGGATCGTGTCCTTGTCGAGCGATGCTTCCGATCGGTTTTCGGCCAGCATGATCAAAGATCCTTTCGCAGCCGGGGATCCAGCAGATCGCGCAGGCCGTCGCCGACGAGCTGCAGCGACAGCACCGTCAAAACGATGGCGACGCCCGGAAAGACGGTCATCCAGTCCGCCTGGCCGATATATTGCCGCCCCGAGGCGATCATCGTGCCCCAGGTGGGGATTTCGGGGCTGACGCCGACACCGAGGAAGGAAAGGCCGGCTTCGGCCAGCATGGCGTAGGCGAAGATGAACGTCGCCTGCACGAGGATCGGCGAGATGAGGTTGCGCAGCACGTGCCGGGTCATGATGCGCCATGTCGGGACGCCGAGCGCACGGGCGGCCTCCACATAGGGCAATTCGCGGATGACCAGCGTGGAGGCGCGCACGATCCGCGCCAGGCGCGGCGCATAGACGATGCCGAGCGCGACGATGACGGTGGCCAGCGAAGGACCGAGCGCGGCCACAAGGGCGATGGCGAGCAGGATATCGGGAAACGCCATCATCGCGTCGACCAGCCGCGACATCACCGCATCGGCCTTGCGGAAGAAGCCTGCGACGATGCCGAGCGTGATTCCGACGATGCAGGCGAACGCCGTGGCCGCCGCGCCGACGACCAGCGACAGTTGCCCCGCATAGATCGTGCGGCTGAGGACATCCCGGCCGAACTCGTCGGTCCCGAACAGCCATGCTCCCCCCGGCGGCCGAAGCCGGTTGACGATCGAGAGGCGGCTTGGCGAATGCGGCGCGACCCAGGGCGCGAGCACCGCCAGGAGCGCGATGACGAACAGGACGAAAAGGCCGATGGCCAGCGTCTTGCGCTGGAGGATCAGCGTGTGAAGCCGCGGTGCGGCTTGTGTCTCTTGCGTGGCCATCAGTAGCGCACCCGCGGATCGATCAGCAGGTAGAGCATGTCGATGCCGAAATTGATGAGAACATAGATCGCGGCGATGACCAGCAGCGCGCCCTGTATCACCGGATAGTCGCGCCGCAGAACCGCCGAGACGACGAGATTGCCGACGCCGGGAAGGCTGAAGACCGTCTCGGTGACCACGGCGCCCGAAACCAGCAGGGCGGCCGTCAGCCCGATGACGGTGAGGACGGGGATCAGCGCATTCTTGAACGCATGTTTCAGCACGACGCGGAATTCGCTCATGCCCTTGGAACGGGCGGTCCGCACATAGTCGTCGTTCAGCACGTCGAGCATCGAGGCCCGGGTGAAGCGCGTGATGAGCGCCGAGGACACGACGCCGAGCGCCACCGCCGGCAGGACGAGATGGTGCAGGCGCGTCAGGAAGGACGCGTCCGGGCCGCCATAGCCGGCAACGGGAAACCAGCCCAGCCGGACGGAAAAGGCCTGTATCAGGATCAGGCCGAGCCAGAAGCTGGGGATGCTGGCCGCCAGCATGGTCAATGTGGTGACGGCCTGGTCGAAGAACGTGCCCCTGCGATAGGCCGCCAGGATGCCGACGGGCAGCGCGATGGCGCTGGCGATCAGGATCGAGAACAGCGTGAGGAACGTGGTGGGCTCCGCGCGATCGAGAAGCGCGCTGGTCACCGACATGTCGAGGAATATGGACTGGCCGAGATCGCCCCGCAGAAGCTGGCCGAGAAAGAACAGATATTGCATGACGAGCGGCTGATCAATGCCCAGCCGCACGCGCAGCGCCTCGATGTCGGCGGGTGTGGCGTCGGGTCCAAGCATGACGGCCGCCGGATCGCCGGGCGCAACTCGCACGATCACGAAGACGATCGTGACCACGACGAACATGACGCTCAGCATGCCGAGAAAGCGCTGCAGAACGTATCGTGCCATCGATCGTCTCCTGTTCGTCGCCAAGATGAACCGGGGACGCCGCGCGTCCCCGGCTTCCGATGCCCGGGATCTACTGCTCGAGATACGCGTTCCAGAAGTAGGGCCATGCCGAGCCGGAGAAGCCCTTCAGCTTCGGCGACTTGGCCGACAGCGAGCTGAAGTCGCCGACCTTGTAGAACGGCACCTCCTCGTAGATCCGCTTCTGCAGATCCGCCCAGATGGCCAGGCGCTTGTCCATCTCCACTTCGGTGTTGAGGGCGCCGAGGAGCTTTTCCTTCTCCTCGCTCGCCCACCAGCCGGGATAGGACGCCGGCAGCGGCGCGATCAGCGTCGGGTCGGGCAGGAACGGGCTGTGGGTGATGAAGATGTCCCACAGGCCCGGCTCGGCGCGGCGCTGGACCAGCGTCGCCCAGTCGAACACGCCGAGGTCGACGGTGAAGCCGGCGGCCTTCAGGTATTCGGCGGCGACCTGCGCCATCTTGTAGTGGAACTCATACTGCCGGCTGGTCAGGATGCGGATCGGAGAGCCGTCGTAGCCCGCCTCCTTGGCCAGCGCCATGGCCTTTTCCGGGTCGCCCTGATTGTAGGCTTCGACGCCGGCATCGTTGCGCCACGGATATCCTTCCGGATACATCGCGCCGTCGACCTTGTAGAATTCCGGCTTGCCGAAGGCGGCCGCCAGCATGTCCTCGGCGTTGAGCGCGGCCTGCACGGCCTTGCGCACGCCCGGGTTGGTCATCACCCCTTCCTTGTTGTTCATGATGAACATCGGCCAGCCGAAGGAGTCCAGCACCAGCGGCTCGGTCTTGGCCTGGCCCTGGAGCCTGTCGAAGGCTTCGACCGGAAGCAGGTCGGCATAGTCGTACTGGCCGGCGATGGCGCCTTCCACGCGCGTGTTGGCGTCCGGCACGGGCACGAAGCGGATTTCGTCGAGATATTGCTTGCGCGCGCCGCCGAAGCCGTCCGGCTCGCCCTCGCGGGCGGCATAGCCGTCAAAGCGCACGAGCTGCAGGTACTGGTCGACCCGGCGTTCCTTGATCATGTAGGGCCCGGTGCCGACATATTCGGTCAGCGTGTCGGCGATCTTCTCCGACGGCAGGATGACGGCCGCCGAGTTGTTGAAGGCCAGCAGCGAGTTCAGCGCCGCAAAGGGCTCGGTCAGCGTGATGCGCACGGTGTAGTCGTCCACGGCCTCGACCTTGTCGAGCTTGGCCGCCACGAGCTGCCCGCGGGATGCGACGCTGAACCAGCGCTTCAGCGAGGCGACCACGTCCTCGGCCGTCATGTCCGTGCCGTCGTGGAAGGTCACGCCCTGGCGCAGCTTGATCGTGTGGACCTTGCCGCCCTCGGTGACCTCCGGCAGTTCCGCTGCCAGCAGCGGCGTCACGTTCCAGTCCGCGTCGAACGTGTAGAGCGTTTCGAAGAAATGCTGGGTGACCATGCCGAGCAGGTCGCCCGTGGCGATCATCGGATCAAGCGTGTTCAGCTCGCCGATCGTCGCGACATTGACGACGCCGCCGCGTTCCTGCGCGAAGGCGGGCGAAAATGCTCCGACAAGGATGGCCGCGCCACCAAGTGCAGCCGCAGTAATTCTTTCCCACATGACCTCTTCCCCTTTGCGTTGTGGTCAGTTGATGTTGCGATCGATCACGCCTGCGCGGACAACGTCCGGACGACCCTGACGAGTTCTTCCACCACAGCGTGCGTGATGCGTTCGCCCTTCTCGGCGCTTCCCAGCGAGGGATCGCCGACGACGCCGGTTCCATTGGACATGGCGTGCATGGTGCGAAAGAGCGACCCGCGATTGGCGCGGATCATGTCGGCATTCGCCCATTCCAGGGTTGGCGCATAGGACATCGGGCCGATCTTGTCGACCCGGACGTCGCCGGGTGCGGCAACGAGCATCAGCGAGGTTTCGAACTCGCATGCGTGGTTGACGCCGGCAAAGCCGCTTTCGCGGATCTTCTCCAGCTCCGGCCCGGCCAGCCGCCACCAGGTGAGGAACGCCACGCGGCACTCGCGATGGCGCGACCCGAACGTTTCCAGCAGGACCTGCCCGACCGCCTGGTTGCCGCCATGGCTGTTGAACAGGACGATGTTGCGGAAACCGTGCCTGACCACGCTCTCCAGAATGTCGCCGACATAGGCGAGGAAGGTTTCGTGGCGCACGCTGAGCGTGCCCGCGAACTCCATGTGGTGCTCGGAACAGCAGACCTTGACGGCCGGCAGGATGAGGACCTCGTCGCCCAGCCGCTCCTCCGCCTTGTCGAGGAAATAGCCGCCGATGACGGCGTCGGTCTCGATCGCGAGGTGCGGGCCGTGCTGCTCGATGGCGGCGACGTTGAGCACGACCGGCGTCGACCTGTCGATCGTCGCGAACTCTGCGGTTGTAAGTTTTTCCCAGCGCATTCTCGGCCCCGTCAGGAAATGGTGCGTTCGCCGACGCGGAAGCGATCGAGCGCCGCCTCGTCGAGCTTGACGCCGAGCCCCGGGCCGTCGCCGGGAATGCGGACATGCGGAGGCTCGAAAGCGAGCGGGGTTTCCAGCAGGTCGTGCGAGCGGATCATCCGCCCGAAGATGTCGCCCGGCCACACGCAGCTCCGCGCCGCGGCCGACTGATGCACATACATGGCCTCCAGGATGCCGAGGTCGACCTCGGAGCCGTGCCAGCAATAGAGCCCGGCGGTGGCGGCGATGTGGTCGAGCGACTGGAAGCCGGCCAGCCCGCCGTTGAAATTGAACCCGTCGACGGCGTTGTGCGCCAGCGCGTTGATCGCTTCGTAGGGCCGCTGTCCCTGATAGACGTAAGGCAGCGAGACATGAAGGACGATCGGGATCGAGGAAAAACGGCGCAGCTCGGCGAAATCCAGCATCATCCAGCGCGGCAGCGGGTCTTCCAGCAGCAGGACATTGCCCACGGCCTCCAGTTCGCGGATGATCGGCCGCGCATTGCCGGAATTCTCCCAGCGCTGGTTCGGGTCGAAGATGACCTTCATGCCCGGCGCGTGCTGCTTGATCTGGGCGCACCAGCCGGCGACGTCGTCCTCCAGGTCGCACTTGAACTTGATGACGTCGTAGCCCTGCTCGCGATAGCGGCGCACCCACGGACCGACCTCGTCCATCGTGCGGTGGCTCGACCAGGCGCTGACGGCGACGCGATCGCGCACCGCGCCGCCCAGCAGGTGATGCATGGGAACGCCGAGCGACTTCGCATAGGCATCCCAGATGGCGCATTCGAAACCGTCATATTCGCGGCAGAGCGGCAGCGGCAGCTTCTGCAGCGGGAAGTCGGTGAGCTTCTGGCCCAGGAGATTGGCGCAGATCGCCTCGATCCGCGGCCACTCATGGTCGCGGTAGAATTCGCCGATGCCGACCGTGCCGTCGGCCAGCGTCATGCGCAGGATGAGCTTGGGAAGCTCGTCGAACTGGACGCTCCAACTCGCCTTGCCGCCGACGGGCAGCATGTGCAGCGGCTTGGCGAGACTGTCGGAATTGATGACGCCCGGATGGGCGGGAACGACCACCTCGTCGAAGCGAAACGATACGATGGTGTTATCTGCAATCGGCATTTTCCGGCGATCCTGAGGAGAGGGTTTCGCCCGCAAGGATGTAGTTTTCCTACGCGCCTGTCAACACCCCTGCCACACGCATGCGAAGCGGTTGCTTCTGCGTCGGAACGGCCGTTTTCAGGCGTTTTCTTCGCCAACATTCAGGGCAACCGGCTGCGCCCGCACACGTCGCAAGGCGCTCGACGGCGATGCGAGTCGCCGCGGCGCGGAATAGCCTCAGAAAAATGTAGTAAAAATACCTAGTCGCCGACGGGCTGGCTGTCCGTCGTGCCGTGCAGCGAGACCAGGTTCGAGCGCGCACGCCAGAGCTTCTTTCCGACGGTGTTGCGCCGCCAGGCCCCGACCAGCGTCGCGAGGCAGTCCAGGACGAAGAGTTGCCCGTAGCGCCCGCGATTGGGCATGTAGAAGAACTTCTCCTCGTCGAAGGCGATCAAGGGCACGACGATCGACGCCTTGGCGGCCAGCGGGCTCGAAGGGTCGGTCACGGCGATCACGGAAGCCCCGAGCGAAGTGGCGATCTCGGCGCCGTCGACCAGGGAGCGCGGCCGGCCCGTGACGGAAAAGATCAGCAGCACGTCCTGCGGGTCCACGGTCGACGCGATAACCCGATGCTTGTAGGAATCGGCCGTTGCCGAGACCGCCATGTCCAGGCGGAAAAACCGGTTCTCGGCCTCGAGGGCGACATTGGCCGAGCTGCCGCCCACGCCGAAGCAGAAAATGCGCCGGCCGCGATGAAGGATCTCCGCGGCCTTTTCCAGCGCTGCGGTATCGCGCTGCGCGAAGGCGCTGGCGAGCGCCTGGGTGGTTGCTTCATACACCTGGTCGGCGACGTCGCTGCCTGTCTCGGCCGGCGTGGTTCGTTCAGCTTTGATGTACATGCGCCCGATGGCATAGTCCTGGGCGAGACGGATCTTGAAATCGGAAAAGCCGTCGCAGCCCATGCGGCGCGAGAAGCGGATGACGGTCGGCTCGCTGACCTGCGCCCGCGACGACAGGTCCTTGATCGAAATGCGCGTTGCCGCCTCGATGTCGTCCAGCACCACGTCGGCCACGGCACGATCGGCACGGTTGAACTGGTGCCGTTCCACGCGCAGGCGATCGATCAGGCTTGTCTGGTGTCTCATGGAATCCTGGCCGCAAGGTGCTGTCCGCCGAGCGAGCCCGTGCGTCGGTATAATTGTGGGGGCTGTTCGCCAGCACGTCAATCACACCGGCTATCGATCCCTAATGCGTCCTCCGGCCGCGGCTTTGCGGATCGCCGCCACGAAGGCTTGGGCCGCCACCTCGAACGCGCCGCTGTTGTCGATCTCCAGCCGCTCTGGGCAATGCGGCAGGTCGATGGCGCTGCGGCGCAGGCGGCGCAATATTTCGGCCTCGGATTCGCGTCCGCGCCCCGCAAGGCGGGCGGCCAGGATTTCGGGCCGGGCGGTGACGTGCACGACCGTGACCCTGCCGAAGGCGGAGCATATGTCCGGCAGCGCCGCGCGCGAGCCGTTGACGACGGCGACGCCACCCTGCCCCAGATGCCGGCGCACGCAGGACGGTATGCCGTAGCGCAGGCCGTGCGCGTCCCAGCTCACCGCGAAACGCCCTGCCTCGAGCGCGGCGGCAAATTCGTCGACGGACAGACAGTCGTGATCCTCCGCGGCGGCCACGGCTGTGCGGGTCACCGTGCGGCGCACGAACAGCACGGCCGGGTCTTCCGCCAGTTCCTGCCGGGCATGGCCGATGAGGCTGTCCTTGCCGGCTCCGCTCGGCCCGACGACTACCAGCACGGTTCCGCTGCCCTGGCGGACGCCCGCTTCAGGCAACGCGGCGTCCCTCGCGCCAGACCGACCGCACCACGGGCACGCCGCTGGCGCGCCGCACCTGCACGACGTCGGCGCGCAGGCCTTCGGCGATGCGGCCGCGGTCATCGAGCCCGACGGCGCGCGCCGGGGTCGCACTGACCAGCCGGATGGCTTGCGGCAGGCTCATGCCGCTCTCGCCGTCGGCGAGCACGAACGGCGCATGGATCAGGCTGAACGGCACGTAGTCGGAGGACAGCACGTCGAGCACGCCCGCATCGGCCAGCGCCTTGGCCGAAATATTGCCGGAATGCGACTTGCCGCGCACCACGTTCGGCGCCCCCATCAGCACGGCCATGCCCGCCTCGTGCGACGCCTGGGCAGCTTCCATGCTGGTCGGGAATTCGGCCAGGCGAACGCCGAAGGCCTTCGATTCGTCGACATGTTCCAGCGTCGCGTCGTCGTGGCTGGCGAGCGCGATGCCGCGCTCGGTGCAGGCCTCGACGATGGCCCTGCGGTGAGGTGCGGAATAGCGCGCCGAATCCCGCAGCCGCCTGGCGATGAACTGCTCGAAATCGTCGTCGCTCAGGCCGCGCTTCTTCTTGTAGTAGAGCGTGTACTGGTCGAGCGTCTGGAACTGGCGCTGCCCGGGCGCGTGATCCATCAGCGAGGCGAGCCTGACGTGAGGGTCCTCGCGGAAATCCTCGAAATGCTCGAGCACGTCTGCGGCGGACACCTCGCAGCGCAGGTGGATGAGATGGCTGGCGCGCAGCCTGTCCTGCGCGGCGGCCGTCTCCAAGGCGTCGGCGATGGCGCGCATTTCACCCTTCTTGAAGCCGCCATCCTCGTCGGAGCCAAGCCGCAGGCAGTCGAAGACGGTGGTGATGCCGGAGCCGGCGACCTGCGCGTCATGCGCCTGCAATGCGGCGATGCTGTCCCACAGGACGCCGGGGCGCGGCGCGTAGTGCTGCTCCAGATGGTCGGTGTGAAGCTCGACAAGGCCGGGGATCACATAGTCGCCTTCCATGTCCTCGCCGGTTGCGGAGCGGCCGCTGTCGATGGCCGCGATCAGCCCGTCGCGCAACAGCACGGAGCCGGCGACGACCTCGTTTTCCAGCACGATGCGCGCATTGGTGAGGATGGTTTCTCTGGTCATGTCAGGCATGCTTTCCGGCTCCGGCGGAGCCCAAACGATGGGTGGCAAGAACGGTGAACGGGGCGCCGGGCGCCGGCTCGACGAACAGCGAGACGGAACCGACGGCGACCGGCGATGCCAGCACCGGCGCCAGCAGCGCCTTCAGGACCGGCTCGATCCGGCCAACCTCGACCGGCGCGAGCGGGCCGCTCAGCGTCATGTGGAAGCGGAACTCTTCCTTCACGTAAGGATAGCCGTGGCGCTCCAGATAGGTGCGCTGGCGCGCCGAGAGCCGGGCGGGGTTGCGGCGCGCGATCTCGCATTCGCTCAAGGGGGCGCGCAAAGGCTGCAAATGGTCGACGGCGGCATCTGCCAGCGCTTCGACATCCGCATTCGCCTGCGCGGGCACCAGCGCCAGGAAATTTTCAAGCCGGGCGATTTCCAGGCGCGAAATGGCGAACGCCGCGCAACGTCCGGCAAGCGAGGCGGCGGCGCGCAGGACATCCTCCTGCGCCAGACCGGTTTCCAGACGGAACGGGGCGACGAGCGTGGCGTGAAATCCGTATCGGCGCGGTTCGGCGGTCCAGCGGGACAGGTCAGCGGCAGCAAGGTCCCCGATATCGGCGAGTTGCGTCTCCTCGCCGCTGAAGGCGTCGCGGCCGAGCCAGGCAGCCGCGGCGAGGGTCAGCGGATGGTCGTGGTGCGGAGTGAAGTAGAGCGCGTACCGCATCACAGGAACAGCTTGCGCAATTGCTGGGACAAGAGGTCCAGCAGGGAGACCGCCAGCAGCATGATGATGAGCATCGCGGAGGCCTGCGGGTAGTAGAAGCCGCGGATCGCCTCGAACAGGACCTGGCCGATGCCGCCCGCGCCGATGACGCCGAGCACCGTTGCGGCCCGCACGTTGGATTCGAACCGGTACAGCGCAAAGGACATCCACAGCGGCAGCACCTGCGGCACCACGCCGAACACCACTTCCTGCAGGCGCGAGGCGCCGGTTGCGCGGATCGCCTCCACCGGACGGGCGTCGATCGCCTCGACGGCCTCCGAAAACAGCTTGGCGAGAATTCCGGTGGTGTGGACGAACAGCGCCATTACCCCGGCGAAGGGCCCGAGGCCGACCGCCACCACGAACAGCACGGCGAACACCAGTTCATGGATCGAGCGGCAGGCGTCCATCAGCCGGCGCACCGGCTGGACGACGTACCACGGCGCGATATTGCGCGCCGACAGGATGCCGAAGGGGATCGCCAGCACTGCGGCGAGGAAGGTGCCCCACAGCGCGATCTGGATGGTGATCGCCATCTCCTGCAGATAGTAGCGCCATTCGGCGAAGTCCGGCCGCAGGAAGCCGCGGGCGTAGGTGGCCATGTTGCCGGCGTCGCTGAACAGGAAGGTCCAGCGCGACATATCCGCGGGCGCCCAGCTCCAGGCCAGCAGGAGCGCCAGCCCCGTCCAGGTCACCGCGTTCCAGATGCTGCGCGTCCAGTCGCGTTCGACTTCCGGGCGCATCTGCCCTGCGGCGTTCGATTTGGCTGTTCCGGTCATGACATTTTCTCGGCTGCGGCAAGCCGGCCGCACTCCCATTCGAAGTGCGGCCAGTGCGCGATATCAGCCCGGCGGGCCGGGGCGATCAGCTCTGGATCGACTTGAGCTTCTTCTCGAAATCGGCCTTCTCGGCCTCGAGCTTCTCGATCTCGGCCTTCTTCTCGGCCTCGGAGAGCTTGTCGTCGGCCTGGACCTTGGCGATCTGCTTGGTCAGTTCCATGATGCGGATGGGCAGGAGCTGGTCGTCGTTCGACGGCTTGAACGGCGCCCAGTCGAGGCCGGCGAGCACCTTCTTCTCGGTGGCCTCGTCGCCCTTCGTCTTGCCGGTGCCGTAGCTCAGGAAGAAATCCTTGATCTTGGCCTTGGTCTCTTCCGGCAAATCCTTGCGCCAGACGATCGGGTCGGACGCGATCAGCGGCGACTTCCAGATGACCTTCACCTTGGCGAAGGCGTCCGGATTGTTCTTTTCCAGGATGGCGAGGTTTTCGGTGTTGTTGGCCGCCGCGTCGAGCTGGCCGTTGGCCACCGCCATGGCGTTGGTCTCATGATTGGAATTGGTGACGTTCTTGAAGCAGGTCTTCGGGTCGACATTGTTGGCGGCGAAGACGAACGTGGTCGGCACCAGGAAGCCGGAGGTGGAGTTCGGGTCGCCCAGGCCGAAGTTGAGCGACTTGTCGCACTTCAGCAGGTCCTCGACCGAGTTGAGCTTGCTGTCCTTGGGCGCCAGGATGACCGACCAGTAGCCGGGATTGCCGTCCACATTGACCGACTGGGTGAAGACCTCGCCGTCGGCGCGGTCGACGGCCTCCATGGCGGACTTGTTGCCGTACCAGGCCATCTGCATCTTGCCGAAGCGCATGCCCTCGATCACGCCGGCATAGTCGGAGGCGAAGAACGGCTTCACCTCCAGGCCGGTGGCCTTGGCGAAATCGGCCAGGAAGGGCTCCCATTTCGGCTTCAGGTTCTGCTGGGATTCGGTGGAGATGATGCCGAAGTTGATTTCCTCGGCATAGGCGGTGCCGGTCAGCATCAGGGCGATTGCGGCGGCCGCGGCGGACTTGAAGAAGGCGTTCATGACAAGACTTCCCTGTTGGAGTTCGGGTTCAGGCAAAGGCAGGGGTAAGGCGGGGCCTGGCGACCCGGCCGGTCTTTGCCGGCTGCATCGGGGCATCCGGCAAAATCAGCTCCTCGGAATTGGCGCCGTAGAGTTCGACCAGCATGTCGTTGGTGAGCTGGACGGACGGGCCGTCGAAGACGATGCGGCCGTCGCGCAGGGCGATGGTGCGCGGGCAGTAGCGGCGGGCGTATTCCACCTGATGCAGCGAGACCACACAGGTGATGCCGTCGCGGTTGACGGCGGCAAGGACCTCCATGACGCGGCGCGCGGAAGAAGGATCGAGCGAGGCGATCGGCTCGTCGGCCAGCAGGATCTCGGAGCGCTGGACCAGCGTGCGGGCGATCGCCGCGCGCTGCTGCTGGCCGCCCGACAGCGTCGAGGCGCGCTGCCAGGCCACCTCCGCTATGCCGACGCGCGCCAGCGCCTCGCGCGCCAGGCGCCTTTCCTCGGCATTGAACAGGCCGAGCGTGCCGCGCCAGGCGGAGATGCCGCCGAGATTGCCGAGCAGGACGTTGGAGAGCACGGACAAGCGGCCGACCAGATTGAACTGCTGGAACACGACGCCGATGTTGCGGCGAAGCAGGCGGGCGCCGCGCGCCAGCTTGCCGTGGCTCTGGATGGACTGACCAAGGATATGGACCTGGCTCTGGCCGGGCTGGGCAGTATCCAGGCCGCAGATGTGGCGCAGCAGCGTGCTCTTGCCCGAACCCGATGCGCCGATCAGGGCAACCATCTCGCCCTTGGCGATGTTGACGCTGACATCGTCGAGCGCGCGCTTCTTGCCGAAGGTCTTCGACAGGTTCCGTATCGAAATGGCGTTCACGAGATCGCTCCCTCGTTTGGACCCGGACCGGTTCTGGTCCCGCGCCCCGGCTTCCAGGAATTCACCGACCGGTTAGCGCCGGCGGATGACGGCCAGATGTAGGGTTCATGTCAGATCCGTGACGGTTCACAGCTCGACGGTGGCCGGGGTCGCCTCATGGCGATCGAGGAAGGCCTCCGCCTCGAGGTCGCGGAAATCCTCGAGGGCTGCGCGCAGCCGCGCATGGTCCCAGTCCCACCAGGCCAGCGCCCGCATGCGCGCGGCGATCGCGGCCGGGAACCGTTCGCGTATCGGCCGGGCCGGAACGCCGGCGACGATCGTGTAGGGCGCGACGTCCCTGGTGACGACGGCGCCGGAGCCGACCACGGCGCCGTCGCCTATGGTCACGCCGGGCAGGATGGTGGCGCCGTGGCCGATCCACGTATCGTGGCCGATGGTCACGCGCCGGGCCCGCCGCGCGGCGAAGAACCCTTCCTCGTCCGAGGCGTCGTCGAAATAATCGCCGGCGCGGTAGGTGATGTGATGGAGCGTGGCGCGTCCCATCGGGTGATGCGTCGCGTTGATGCGCACGCAAGCCGCGATGTTGGCGAACTTGCCGATGGTCGCGCACCAGGTCTGGCCGTTCGGCATGATGTAGGAATAGTCGCCGAGTTCCGTCTCCGCGAGACGGCAGAATTCCGCCACCTCGGTGTAGCGGCCGAGCGTGCAGTTCTCGACAAGCGCGGTCGGATCGACCAGCGGCGTTTCGGACAGGCGCGGCATGGTCAGGCCGCCTTTCTGGCCGGCGCGAAGCCGGTGACGTCGATGACGGTGTCGGCGACCCGGCCGCGAACGTCGGCATCGTGGAAGATGCCGAGCAGCGCCGTGCCGGCCCGCTTCTTCTCTTCGATCATCTCGACGACGACGGCACGGTTGGCGGCGTCGAGCGAGGCGGTCGGCTCGTCCAGAAGCAGGATCGGATGATCGGTGATGAAGCCGCGCGCGATGTTGACGCGCTGCTGCTCGCCGCCGGAGAAGGTGGCCGGGGGCAGGTTCCACAAGCGCTGCGGCAGGTTGAGGCGCGCCAGCAGCTCGCCGGCCCGCTGCGCCGCCCCTTCCCTGTCCATGCCGCGCTCGACCAGCGGCTCGGCGACGATGTCGAGCGCGCCGACGCGCGGCACCACGCGCAGGAACTGGCTGACATAGCCGATGGTCTCTCGGCGGATGTCCAGCACCGTGCGCGGCGCGGCGGCGGCGAGATCGACCTGCCGGCCGCGATGCCGCACCAGGATCTGCCCGGCGCTGGCGGCATAGTTGCCGTAGACCATCTTGAGGATCGAGCTCTTGCCGGCGCCGGAAGGGCCGCCGAGCACGGCGCATGTGCCGGGGTCCAGCGCGAAGGACGCGCCGCCGATCACCGGCAGCTCGACGCCGCCGCGCAGATGCATGGTGAAGGTCTTCGCCATGCCGGAAACGATGAGAACGGGAGACATGGCCGGACCTCAGGCTTGCAGGATCGAGGAGACGAGAAGCTGGGTGTAGGGCGCCTGCGGGTCGTCCAGCACGCGGTCGGTCAGGCCGTGCTCGACCACGCGCCCGTCCTTCATCACCAGCATGCGGTGCGACAGAAGCCGCGCCACGGCGAGGTCGTGGGTGACGATGACGACGGCAAGGTCAAGGTCGGCCACCAGCCCGCGCAGCAGGTCGAGCAGGCGCGCCTGCACCGAGACGTCCAGCCCGCCGGTCGGCTCGTCCATGAAGACGAGGCGCGGCGCGGTGACGAGGTTGCGCGCGATCTGGAGGCGCTGCCGCATGCCGCCGGAAAAGGCCCGCGGCTGGTCGTCGATGCGGTCTTCGGCGATCTCCACCCGCCCCAGCCAGTCGGTGGCGGTGGCGCGGATGCGGCCGTAGTGGCGCTCGCCCACCGCCATCAGCCGTTCGCCGACATTGGCGCCGGCCGAAACCGTCATGCGCAGCCCGTCCGCCGGGTTCTGGTGGACGAAGCCCCAGTCGGTGCGCAGCAGGAAGCGGCGCTCCGCCTCGCCGAGGCGGTCGAGGTCGCGCATCACGCCGTCGCGCATGCGGTAGGAAACCGTGCCCGCGCTCGGGGCGAGGCGCGTGGAGATGCAGTTGAGCAGCGTCGTCTTGCCGGAACCGGATTCGCCGACGATGGCCAACACCTCGCCCGGCCAGATGTCGAAGCCGACATCGGCGCAGCCGATGCGGTCGCCATAGTGCTTCGTCACCGACCTGACCGACAGAAGCGGCAGCTCGCCGGTGCCTGCCTCGGCATGCTGGAGGGGAGCGGCGATGGTCATCACGCGGCTTCCCCGGCCAGTTCGCCGCGATGGCCCTCGGCCTGTCGGCTTTCGCAATGATCGGTATCGGAGCAGACGAACATGCGTCCGCCGCGGTCGTCGAGCACGACCTCGTCCAGATAGACCTGCTCGGCGCCGCACAGGGCGCAGGGCTTTTCGAAGCGCTGGACTTCGAAGGGATGGTCCTCGAAATCGAGGCTGACGACCTTTGTATGCGGCGGCACCGCATAGATGCGCCGCTCGCGCCCGGCCCCGAAAAGCTGCAGCGCAGGCGACATGTGCATCTTCGGATTGTCGAATTTCGGCGTCGGCGAAGGGTCCATCACGTAGCGGCCCTCGACCTTGACGGGATAGGCGTAGGTGGTGGCGATGTGGCCGTTGCGGGCGATGTCCTCGTAGAGCTTGACATGCATCAGCCCGTATTCCTCCAGCGCATGCATCTTGCGGGTTTCGGTCTCGCGCGGTTCGAGGAAGCGCAGCGGCTCCGGAATTGGCACCTGGTAGACCAGCACCTGCCCCTGTCCGAGCGGCGTTTCGGGAATGCGGTGGCGCGTCTGGATGATGGACGCCTCAGCCGTGCGGGTGGTGGTCCGCACGCCGGCCACGCGCTCGAAGAACTTGCGGATGGAGACGGCGTTGGTGGTGTCGTCCGCGCCCTGGTCGATGACCTTGAGCACGTCGTGCGGCCCCAGTATCGCCGCCGTCACCTGCACGCCGCCGGTGCCCCAGCCGTAGGGCATCGGCATCTCGCGGCTGGCGAAGGGCACCTGGTAGCCCGGCACGGCGATCGCTTTCAGGATCGCGCGGCGGATCATGCGCTTGGTCTGCTCGTCCAGATACGCGAAATTGTAGCCGGACGCCTGTGTGTGATGCGCGTTCATTCCGCGGCTTCCTTCGCTTCGAACGCCGCGTCCCGCGCGCGTTGCTCATATTCGGCGCGCATGGTGCGCACGAGCCCGAGTTCGGCCTGGAAATCGACATAGTGGGGCAGCTTCAGATGCTCCACGAAGCCGGTCGCCTGCACGTTGTCGCAATGCGAGATGACGAATTCCTGGTCCTGCGGCGGGGCGACGATGTCCTCGCCCAGCTCCTCGGCGCGCAGCGCCCGGTCGCACAACGACATCGCCATGGCCTTGCGCTCGGACTGGCCGAACACCAGCCCGTAGCCGCGCGTGAACTGGGGCGGGGCCTTGGCCGAACCCTTGAACTGGTTGACCATCTGGCATTCGGTGATCTGCACGCGGCCGATGGGCACCGAAAAGCCGAGTTCGGGAACGAACATCTCGACATCGACCTCGCCGATGCGGATTTCGCCGGCGAAGGGATGCGAGCGCGCATAGCCGCGCTGGGTGGAATAGCCGAGCGCGAGCAGGAAGCCTTCGTCGCCGCGCGCCAGGGATTGCAGCCGCATGGCGCGCGGCAGCGGAAAGGAGGTCGGCGTCTGGTTGATGTCGCCCGGCTCGGCCGCGGGATCGACCGAGGCGTCGTCCTCGATCAGGCCTTCCCGACCCAGAATGTCGGCCACCCGCGTGACTTGTTCGGCCGCGCCCGACCGCGTCTCGCCACAGGCCACGAACGGGTCGCCCTCCAGTTCGTCGTCCAGCAGGCGGTGGGTGTAGTCGAATGTCGGCCCGAGCAGTTGCCCCCCCGGCAGGTCCTTGTAGCAGGCGGAGATGCGACGCTCGACCAACATGGCACCGGTATCGACCGGCTCGCTGGCCCCGAAGCGCGGCAGGGTGGTGCGATAGGCGCGCACGAGGAAGATGGCCTCGATCAGGTCGCCACGCGCCTGCTTGATGGCCAACGCCGCCAGCCTGCGGTCGTAGAGCGAGCCTTCGCCCATCACCCTGTCCACGCCGAGCGCGAGCTGTCCGGCGATCTGGTCGAGGGTGAGCGCCGGCACGGAACGGTCGCCGCGGCGGCGGTCCGCCAGAAGCCGATGGGCATTGTCGATGGCGGCCTCGCCGCCCTTCACTGCGACATACATGGGGGTCAGCCCTCCGCCGGAATGAGACGCGCCGAGCGCGGCAGGCAGGCGATGGCGTCGCCCGCCGTCAGGATCAGGTCGACGCCGCGCGGGAAGCGGGCGCGGTTTTCGGCCCATTGCGCGGCGAAACCCTCCGGCAGGCCGCGCGGCGCGATGACGGCGCGGCCGTCGATGCCGGGTCCCTCGAAGACCAGCGGCACGCCGCCTTCGAGGTCGTCGAGCTGCAGGATCAGCGTCGCGGAGCGGTCGGGGTAGTCCTGCGTGCCCTGCCCGAAGCGCTCAAGCGGCGGCATCGAGGCGGGGTCGCCGATCAGGGCGAAGGCGGCCTGCGCCATCCCCGGGGCCGGCGCGGCACCGGCGTGGAAAGCCAGCCAGGCGCGCAGGGCGTCGCCTTCAAGCGCGGCATCGAGCCAGAACGGCGTGTCGGCGTCGATCAGCGTGCAGGCAATGGCGCCTGCCGCCGGCGAAAGCGGCAGGGGGGGCTTGGCACGGGGCTGGAGCTTGAAGGTGGTGGCCGGCCGGGCCATCGCGTCCATCAGCGTGCGGAACGAGGACTGGGCATCCAGCACAGGGTCGGCAAATCCGCCCTCCAGGACAATCGCTTCGGCAGGCATCAGTCTTCTCCGCGCACCATGGTGAAGAAGTCGACGCGGGTCGCAGCCGTCTGCTCCCGCCGCTTTTCATCCGCTTCATCGAGTTCGCGCCGCAGCGGCGCGATCATCTCGGCATCGATGCGGGCTGCGGTCGCGGCGTCACGGCAAAACGCGTCGATGACGGCGGCAAGGCTCGCCCTGCCCTTGTCACGCCCCAGCGCCACGGCATGGCCGACCGAACCGTCCTCGAGCTGGACGCTGGCGCGGGTGACGGTCGCCTCGCCGATGTTGAATGGCTCGCCGGTGCCGCCGATGCGGCCGCGCAGCATGACCAGTCCGGATTCGGGGCCGCGCAGCGGCTTGTGGACGGCTCCCATGCCCATCCGGCCCCACAGCCTGTGCAGGCTGGCGGCATCGCAGCGCGACAGCACCGCCATCCTTTCCCGGCGTGAGGCATCCGGCTCCTGGTGCATCCTCAGCTCCTTATTTGTCTATTAATCTAGACAAGTAGATGATATGCCTTCTTGCTACCGCGTCTGCATGACGGCGGCATGACAGCCTGCGGGAAAGAGGAAGCAAGAATGCATCAGCCGGTTCGATTGCAGCGGGGCGTCGGCGTTGCGCTATGGCGGCAGATTGCCGACCGGATCCGCAGCGGCATCGGCTCGGGCCTTGCGGACGAACAGGGGCGGCTGCCGCCCGAAACGGAACTGGCGCAGCGCTTCGGCGTCAATCGCCACACGGTGCGGGCCGCGATTTCGGTGCTGGCCTATGAAGGTGTGCTGCATTCCGAGCAAGGACGCGGCACCTATGTGCGCAGCCCGGACCGGCTCGTCTATCCGATCAGCGAGCGGACGCGGTTTTCCGCCGGCCTGGAAGGCCAGGCCCGCGAGGTGAACAGCAAGCTCCTGCATCACGCACAGGAGGCCGCTCCGGCGGCGATCGCCGCGGCGCTCGGCCTTTCCGCCGGCGCTCCCCTGGTGCGGATCGAGATGCTGGGGATGGCGAACGGCATCCCGGTTTCCCGCGCGACCCTATGGTTCGGCGCGGCGTGCTTTCCCGACATCGCCGACCAGCTTTCGCAGACCGGTTCCATCACGCACGCATTGGCGCTTGCGGGTATCGCGGATTACCGGCGCGTTTCAACCACGGTCGAGGCCCGCCATGCCGACGAGGTCGAGACCGGCGACCTCAAGCTGGCGCCGGGCGCGATCGTGCTGGTCGCGCGCTCGGTGAATGCGGATCTCCAAGGCGTGCCGGTGCACTGTTCCGTGACGCGTTTTCCGGCCGACCGGGTGGAACTGCGGCTGGAAACGTAAGGCAACAAACCGGCACCGGCATATCTCGGCACAGAACGGATCCGGCCCGCCGAAATTCTTGAAGTCGTCGATGACGCCGCCGCAGCTCAAGCCGCGATCCTGCGCAATTTGAGAAAACCGGCGATGGGTTTTTCCAGGAACTCGTAGGCTGCCAGCCCGACCGCGGTGCCGCAGATCACGGCTACCCCGAAGACGAGCGCCGGCGACCAGGAAAGCAGGCCGCCCAGCTTGGCAACCACCGAGATCGCCATCGTGTGCCACAGATAGATCGAATAGGACGCATCGCCGAGATATCCGGCCATGGCCCAGCGCGGCATGAGGCCGCATTTTTCCAATGCCAGAACGCCGATCAGAACCGCGCCGGCCAGCGGGCCGAGTACAAAGGCGTTGAAGCCCGCATAGGTGATGCCGACGATTGCGAAGCCCGCGACGGCGGCGAAGACGAGCGCACCTGCCGCCACGGCGGGCGGCATCCTGCCCTCCAGCCACAATCTGCCGATGCAGCAGCCCATGAGGAACTCCAGCAGCAACGGGCTGGTATAGGTCTTGAGAAGGGCGCCCTGCGGCTGAAACACAAGCCCGATCGCGACCAGGCTTGCAAACAGGCATGCCAGGACCAGCAGGCGCCTATCTGCCGCGAGCGCCAGCGCCAGGGCAAACAGGGCATAGAAGAACATCTCGTAGTTCAGCGTCCACCCCTGCACGAGCACGGGCCAGATCTGCCCGTCGCTGGGCGATCTGTGCGGCAGGAAAGCCAGCGAGCCGAAGACATGCAGGGCGGTGAGCCGCATGTTGGGGAACAGGCCGGCAAGCCCTCCCGCCACCATCACGCCGGTCGCGAACCAGTAGGCGGGCGCGATGCGTTCGACCCGGTCGCGCAGGAACGCGGCGGGCGACGGATGCCGGACCTCGGCGATGACCCACATGATGAAACCGCTGACGACGAAGAAGATGTCGACGCCGGCGGCGCCGATCACGAAATGGCCGCCCGCGCGTTCGGCGGCATGGAAGGCCACCACGCCCAGCGCCGCGATCACCCGAAGGTACTGCACCCCGAACAGCCTGTTCATGCGGCGGCCCTTCGCAGCCGATCATGCTGTGCGGCGGCGGCAAGGGCATGCCGGTCGCGCATGGGCGAGGCAAGCAGTCCGGCCGCATAGTAGAGCAGGAAACTGCCCACGACATAGGGATTGATGACGTTGACCTCGACGAACGAGCGTATGAGGAACATCCAGGCGATACCGAACGCGACCAGCGAGGCCGGGTCCCGGCGCGTGCTGGCCAGGCGCGAAAGGAACCCGAGCGGAACGCGGATCATGGGCAGGGCGATGAGCGCCACCCCTGCCGCTCCCAGTTCGACCAGCACCTCGATATAGGTGTTGTGGAAATGGAAGCCGCTGCGCGAGCCGATGTAGAACTCTTCCCACAGGCGCTCGGCCTCGGAAAAGCCCTGCACCCAGTAGGCCTGGTAGCCGACGCCGAAAACCGGTGCCTGCGCTGCGGCGGCCCAGCCCTGCGACCACAGATAGGTGCGGCCGGTGAGCGTCGAATCCTTGCCGAATGCGCCGAGCACGAGATCGAATGCACCGAAATTGGCCGCCGCGAAAACAGCGACCAACGCCGTCATCGCAGCCGCGACCAGCGCGCCCTTGCGGATCGGGGGCGGGAACCGCATGGCGAAGATGAGGCAGGCGACCACGCCCAGGGTCGCCGCGATTGCCAGGACCGAGGTGGCGGACTGTGCCTTGGCCAGCGCCACGGCCGAAACCGTGCCGCAGACGAGCGCCAAAAGCCGCCATGCCGTGCGCTCGCGCAGGATAAACAGGCTGGAAAAGGCGAAATAGATGCCGAGCGAGGCGTAGAGCCCGATCTGGTTCTTCGACGAGAAAGCACCGACGAAGCTGTAGGTGCCGTCAAGCGGATCGTAATTGTATTGCCCGAACGCGAAGGAATACAAAAGCACGACGCAGATGCCGGCGACGGCGCCCCGGCACAGGGAGCGCACGCCGACCGTGCGCGCTGCGATCAGCGCGCAGACGACATGCGAGAGCAATTGCAGGCCGGCGCGCGCGGTGACCGCAGGCGCAGCCGACCAGAACACGGAAAGGCAGGCGAGCGCCGCGAAGCCCATGATCCAGCCGAAGCGCCAGCAGCGGTCGAGCATGCGCCGGTGGTCTACCAGCAGAAGCGGCAGCCAGCAGGCATAGTAGGCGAGGATGGAGACCTGTCCGAACCGCGTCGAATAGGCGAAGACGAAGATGGACAGCGCAACCGCAGCGCAGCCGTACCATTGATTGCGCTCGGGATCGACCAGAAGGGCCTTGGGAATCTTCATCGCGCGTTCGCGCCGCGCCGGCAAGGCGCGGCCGGTCTCAGTTGGAGTCCGCCTGCGGGGCGGCGACCTCAACCTTGACCACGTCTCCGGGCAGAACGGGGGTGTCTTCCTGCGCATCCGCTTCGGCCGACTTGCCGTTCGCGCTGCGCACGATCCTGTAGCGCACGGTCGGCGTCGAGCCAGGAGAGGCCGCGCTGGCGGCCGCCTGCGGCGCCCGGCTGAGCGCTTCGGTCATTAGCCCCGCATACATGCCCATCTTCAGGTTCAACTCGTTCAGGTCGGATTCGGTCTGCTGGCGATCCTGCGCGATCCCGGTTTCGCGGTCGTTCTGCAGGCTGGTCGCGTCCTGGGTCGCCTTGGCGATGTCCTGCTTGGCGCGCAGGCTTGCCGTTTCCATGTCGAGAATCTTGCCTTCCAGCTCGGCGTTGCTCTGCTCGAGCGTCAGGATGCGCTGGTTCACCACCAGCCCCTTTTGCTGCAGATTGCCGATGCTCTTCAGTTCGTTGCGGGCGAGATCGAGCTGGCGGTTCTGCGTGGCGATCTTCTGCTGGAGCGATTCGATTTCGGACTGAAGCAGCTTCTTGAGGTCGTCGAGCCCGGAAAGCTGCAGCCGCAGCCGCTTGTCCCGCGCCGCCATCAGCGCCTTCTCGTCGTTCATCAGCTTGCGCCCGCCGTCGCTCTTGTTCAGCTCGTCGGGAAACTGGATGTCGCTCCTGCCCTGCGCTTCGGCGGCCAGTCGGGCGCGGCGGGCGAGCAGGCCGTCGCGCTGCGCCACCAGCACGCCGTAGTTGCCCTGGGCGTTGACGAAGTCGCGCGGGCCGCCCAGCCCTCCGGATTCGGAATGGCGCAGGCCACCCGCCAGGCTCAGCGCCTTCAGCACGGTGAGTTGCGGATCATAGGGATATTTTCCCGGCGTCTGCACGTCGCCGGCGATGAAGATCGGCCGGAATTCCGCGATCTCCACCGACGCCTCCGGCCGATCGGGCAGGCCGAGCTTCTGCTGGAGCTGCTCGCCTATGGCCGAAGCGAGTTCCGCCGTCGTCCTGCCGCGCGCGGCCAGTTGGCCGACGAAGGGCATGGAGATGTCGCCCGAGGGGCCCACGGCATAGTCGCCGTTCAAGGCCGTCCAGTCGCGCAAGGCGCCCTCGGCGCTCTGCCATTCGGCAACGCGCACGCGCAGCCGGTCCATCGTGTCCAGCCTGTAGTCGTCGTCGGCCGCCGCCGCCGGCGCGACGAGCGCCGCCAGCAGCAGGATGGCGGCTCCGACTAGGCTTCGGATGGACAATGGGGAAAGACGAATGCCGGGGAGGAACTTCAACGGCCCACCCTCCTTTTGCGTTGCGGACTTCCGTGCCAGCGGGGGTCAACAGCGGGGGTGTCAATAGCTTCCGCGCGAGGAGAACACGGCCGGCACGGTGCGGACGAGGATCTTGAGGTCGGCCCCCAGGGACCAGTTCTCGACATAATGGCTGTCGAAGGCCACGCGGGTTTCGTAGGACACATCGTTGCGCCCGCTCACCTGCCACAGCCCTGTCAGCCCGGGCCGGGACCGCAGGTAGATCGCGGCGGCCTTGCCATAAAGCTCCAGCTCGTCCTTCACCACCGGACGGGGCCCGACGAAGCTCATCTCGCCGCGCAATATGTTGACGATCTGCGGCAGTTCGTCGAGCGAGAGCTTGCGCAGCACGGCACCGACCCGGGTGACGCGCGGATCGTTCTGCAGCTTCCGGGTTGCGTTCCATTCCTCCCGGTCGCGTGGATTGGCGACCAGATGCGCGGCCAGCACCTCGTCGCCGTTCGCCACCATCGTGCGGAATTTCCAGCATCGGAACACCGTGCCGTTGTGGCCGATGCGGCGATGGCCGTAGACCACGCTGCCGCCGTCGGAGAGTTTCACCAGCGCCGCCAGCATCAGCAGCAGCGGGCTGAAAAGCACGATGCCGACCAGCGCGCCGGCAATGTCGAAACCACGCTTGAAGGGCCCACCCACCACCGGAGGGCTGTCCGCCCGGGATCGGGGCGAGAATCTGCTGGCCAATCTGGCGGCGTACCTCATGTCTTGCTGCTCCGCGAAATTAGTCATGTGATTGAATGCTGCGCCGCAGCGAGCAAACAATTGGCGCTGGATATGTCGCGTTTGTGATAAAATTCGGCAGGCCAGTCTATATTTTGGTCATATTTTATAAATGCCGGAAATATTTTGGGATAATTTGCATATATATTAATCTGAACTATGTATTATTCGATATTATCGTAGAGAGTATTTGTATTTTAACGCCGGGATGCGAATTTCGGAGTCGTCCTTGGCTTAAATTTTCCATATCTATCTTCGCTATACCGCTTTTGCGCGAGTGGAAGCGAAGCGGTTTTTTGAAAGGCAGTCGAAGCTCCGGCGATCGGAAAAATCCATTCGGCATCGGATCGATCATCCGAGCTAGATCCGATGATCAGGCATTGATGCGGGCGGCGGTGCGCACCGTGTTGCGCCCAGTTGCCGGAAATCTTATATTGTCCAATGCACGGGCGATGGGGAATTTGAGGCTTCAGACCCTGAAATTAGCGAGTCTGAATATGCCGATGGACAAGTTAAATCTATGCCCGGCGGGGCGGGAGTGCGATTTGCGCAAAGAAACTACAGCTATGGCGACCCTAGAGACATAGCATGTCATTTCCGCTGTTCCTCCGTGGCTTCGTCATCGCAATGCTCGCCTTTGCCATTGCAAGCTACGCGATAACGCAATCCGCTTGGACGACCGTCCTCAACACGGTCATCTGCGGCGTGCTCATCCAGATCGGCTATTTCATGGCGGTGCTGTTCATGCTCTGGCGTTCCGGCGCGCCCGGAAGGCACGGCGACCGCGCTTCCAGCGGCAAGGGGGCTGTAACGGAAGTGAGCGGAGAGCAGGAAGGCAAGACCTCCTCCATGCCGGGTGTCGGACGCTCCCGCCTGCCCTGACCGCGACGCGGCTTGCGGCCTGACGGCCCCTCGTCATCAAATCGCCTTGCGAAGCTGGGAATGGGCTCCCGCCGGTCGTCCCATCGACCGGTGGGCGAGGGGCATGTGGCGGCCGCAGCGAGGCGGCCGATCTTGAATGCTGCAAGCAGGAGCCCGGCATGGCATCTTCTACCGTCTGCGTCGTCATCGCAGCCAGAAACGCCCAGGCGACGATTTCGCGGGCGGTCGCCTCGGCCTTGCGCGAGATGCGCGTCAGCGAGGTCGTCGTGGTGGACGACGCGTCGGACGATGCCACGGCCGAAGCGTCCCTGGCCGCCGATGACGGCAGCGGCCGGCTCCAGATCATCCGGTTCGACCGCAACCAGGGGCCGGCCCGGGCCAGGAACCGGGCCATCGCCAACTCACGCGCGCCGCTCATTGCCATACTGGATGCGGACGATTTCTTCCTGCGCGGCCGTTTCGACGCCATGGTGGACGGGCAGGACTGGGATTTCGTCGCCGACAATATCGTCTTCATCGACGAACGCAGCGCATCCGGCGCCGAACCGCAGGTGCCCAGCTTCGAGGCGGCCCCGCGTTTCCTCACCGTCGAGGGCTTCGTCGACGGCAATATTTCCCGGCGCGGCGCCTCGCGCGGCGAGATCGGCTTCCTGAAACCGGTGATGCGGCGCGTTTTCCTCGACCGGCATGGCCTGGGCTACGACGAGGCCCTGCGCCTCGGCGAGGATTACGACCTCTATGCGCGGGCACTGCTCAGGGGCGCACGCTACAAGATCGTGCATGGCTGCGGCTATGGCGCGGTGGTGCGCGCCGATTCGCTCAGCGGCCGCCACCGCACACAGGACCTGAAACGCCTCTACGAAGCCGATCGCGCCATGCTG